>CP150314.1:3970000-4550000 GCA_051525975.1 Sorangium sp. So ce134 | reverse complement strand
GGACGAGATCGCGTCGCTCCTCGACTGGCACCACCTGCGCCGGGATGCGCTCGAGGAGCATGATGACGTGCACGCCGAACGACGACGCGACCGGCGCGCTGAGGTCCCCGCGCGCGCTCAGCGACGCCGCCGCGCGCGAGAAATCGACGTCGAAATGCTGCGGCTCCGAGCTCAGGACGCGGCCCGCTGCCGTCACCGGCGGGAGCGCCTGCGCGACGACCTCGAGGCCGTCGGCAGGGACGCCCTTCGCGGCGCTGATGAACGCGTCGGCGGCCGGATCGCTGGGCGATTGCCGCGCCCCCGAGGCGCGCGGCGGCTCGGAGCTCCGGGCGACGTCGCGCGAGGACAGCACCGCCGTCCGGATCGCGTCGGCGAGCGCCCTCGCCTTGTCGCGGGTGGCCTCGCCGGCGTCCGCCGAGAGCCTCACGACGGCGTGCACGGTGCGGTATCCCTCGGGTCGATCGAGGTCGAGCCAGTGCCGTTCGGTGGCGACGCGCAGCTCGTCGTCCGTCACCGGGCCGGCGTTCTCCGCCTCCTCTCTCAGGCGGTGGAGCAAGCGGCGGGCAAGCACCGCGCTGATGTCGCGCTGCACCTCGGCATCGTGCTCGAGGCCACGCGATCGCGCCTCGGCGGCAAGGAGCGCGTCGCGGATCGCCGCATCCCGGGCCTGCGCGGGCGAGACGCTCTGCGCTGCCGCGATGCGAGCCACCGAGTCGACGGAGATGTCGAGCGCGCCAACGCGGGCCGCCACATCGGGCGGAAGCGGCGGCGCCCCGCGCGCGGACGTCGACCACGCAGCCCAGACCGCGCACGCGCACAGGCACGCCGCGGCCGCGATCGCTCGGCGCCCGGGGCTCACGCGCTGCCCCCGCGGGGACGAAGGATCTCCGTGGACGCCTTGAGCGAGAGCCCGCCGATCACGAGGAGGTAGATGGCCTTGAAATCCTGGCGATCGCCGAGCGCGTGGACCCCGAAGGCGAACGAGAACGCGGCGGCGACGAGGAGCAGAATCGCGAAGACATCGACTGCGCGGGACACGCGCGTGAGTGTAACGCGATTCGGCGGGGAACCGGCGGGGATGCGCGGACGCCGCGGGACAGCGGCTGGCGGCAAGCCACGGCTGGGCCGCTGCTCAGCGCAGCATCATCACGACCGCCCCCAGGACGGCGAAGACGATCAAGACCAGCAGCTGCCGGACGGCGCGGTGCGTGAGCCGCCGCGCGCCCGCCGTGTGCCGCCGGCCGCGGGCGACCGCGACGCTTCCGGCCGCGGTGATCAGCGCGACGGCGCAGGCCACGGCGACGGCCTGGGCCAGGAGGGCGCGGTCCGGGTCCCGGACGCGCCATGCGAGCACGAGGATGGCGAGGCTCACCAGCGCGCCGAACCCCACAACCACGGTGGCGAGTGGGGGCAGGTGGGCCCGGGCCTGCAGGAGCGGGGCGTCGGGGTCCGGCTCCGGCTGGCGCCGCACCTCCCAGCGATCGCGCCAGGAAAGCGCGAAGATGCCCCAGGCGATCCCGCCGATCGCGGCCCGAACCGGGTCGAGGCGGGACGGCTGGAGGGAAGGCGAGGCGAGCAGCCAGGTCGACGTGACGAGCGCCAGGAAGGCAGAGATGCCGAGGTGCCGCGCCGCCCGGCGGTGGGAGGCGGCGAGCAGCGGCGCGGCGATGCCGCACAGGAAGGCGAGCGAGGCGGCGACGCTGGCGGACACCGGCGCGCCGCGGCCGAACCCGGCAGGCGCGACCGTGATCATCCAGGCGACGACCGCAGCCAGCAGCGCCTGCGGGGCTCGCCCGTCCCCTAGACCCAGCCGCGCCGCTCCGGGCTGCGCCGCCTCGGGGCCATCCGCGGCGGACGGCCCGTCGCCCCCGCGCGCCGTCGTGCCGCCGCGCGCAGCGGAGGCGGGCGCGCCCGCCTCCGCTGCGCGCGGAGCGCCGATCGAGATCGCGCCGGGAGCCTCCGTGCTCATGAGCGAGCCGCTATGCCAGGTTTCTCAGCAGGTTGCCCACGGGCAGCACCTCCGACGCCGGCGCGTCGGCGCCGGGCTCGCTGCCTGCGCTCCCCTCTTCCCGGGCGACCTCGAGCCCGAGCCGCTTCCAGAGTCCCGTGTCGAAGAGGTGGCTCGGGCGCACGTTGCCGAGGGCGGCGAGCATGTTCTGCCGGGCGCCGGGGTGGCGCTCGTCGAGCTCCGCGAGCAGCCGGCTCACCGCCTTGCGCTGGAGGTTCTCCTGCGACCCGCACAGATCGCAGGGGATGATCGGGAAGCGCTCCTCCGCGGCGAACGCGGCGAGCTCGGCCTCGGCGCAGTAGATCAGCGGGCGGATCACGACGTTGTCGCCATCGTCGGAGATGAGCTTCGGCGGCATGGACTTCAGCTGGCCGGCGAAGATCAGGTTCAAGAGCAGCGTCGTCACGGCGTCGTCACGGTGGTGGCCGAGGGCGATCCTCGAGCAGCCGAGCTCACGCGCGACGCGGTAGAGGATGCCCCGCCGCAGGCGGGAGCACAGGGAGCAGTACGTCTTGTTCTCGGGGATCTTCTCGGTGACGATCGAGTAGGTGTCCTCGGAGATCATCCGGAACTCGTGGCCGCCCGCGGCCATGTAGTCGGCGAGGAGATGGCCGGGGTAGCCCGGGTGGCCCTGGTCGATGTTGACCGCGATCACGCTGAAACGGACCGGCGCGCGGCGCGCGAGGTCGACGAGGAGCGCGTGCAGCGCGTAGCTGTCCTTGCCCCCCGAGACGGCGCAGAGGATCCGATCGCCGTCGGCGATCATGTCGAAATCGGTGATGGCGCGGCCCATGGCGCGCGCGAGCTTGCGGCGGAGTTGCACGGTTCAGCCGGTGAAGCCTTCGATGAGGCGGAGGAAGGTAAGCACGCCGTGGCCGGTCCCGCCCTTGGAGAAGATACCGTAGGGCTTGCTCGCCATGGAGGGGCCGGCGATGTCCACGTGGACCCAGGGGACATCCCCCACGAACTCGCGCAGGAACAGGGCCGCGGTGATCGCCCCGCCCCAGCGGTCGGCCGTGTGCTTGATGTCGGCCCAGTCGCTCTTCAGGCCATCGCGGAGCTCGTCGACGAGCGGCAGCTGCCACATCGACTCGCCCGCGGCCTTCGCGGCGCCCCGGAGGCGCTCCGCGAGCTCGTCGCGGTTCGAGAAGAAGCCCGACACCGTGGGCCCGAGGGCGACGACGCACGCGCCCGTGAGGGTCGCGTTGTCGACGATGAAATCCGGCTTCAGCGCGCGCGCATAGGCGAGGCAGTCGGCGAGGACGAGGCGCCCCTCGGCGTCGGTGTTGATGATCTCCACCGTCCTTCCGTCCAGGGATCCGAAGATGTCGCCGGGCCGGTAGGCCGCGCCGTCGGGCATGTTCTCGGCCGCGCCGATGATGCCGTGCACCTCCACGCTCGGCTTGGCGGCCGCGACGGCGGCCATCAGCGCGATCACGTTCGCGGCGCCGCCCATGTCGCCCTTCATCTCTTCCATGCCCGGAGCCGGCTTGATGCAGAGGCCGCCGCTGTCGAACGTCAGCCCCTTGCCCACAAAGACCAGCTTCCCCTTCGCCTTGCCGGGAGGCGCGTAGGCCATGTGGACCAGCCGGGGCTCCCGCGCGCTCCCCTGCCCCACCGCCATGATGAGCTTCATGCCCCGCTTGATCAGCGCGGCCCTGTCGAGCACCGTCACCTTGAGGCCGCGCTGCTTGCCGAGCTCGGCGGCAACGCGCGCGAGCGCCTCCGGATAGAGCTCGTTCGGCGGCTCGTTGACGAGGTCGCGCGCGACGCAGATCGCCTCGCCGACCTGCTGGCCGAGCGCGACGGCGTCGCGCGCCGCCTTGCCTGCCTTGCCCTCGACGACCACGGTGCCGCGCGCGAGCCCGAACTTGGGCACGCGATCGCCCGTGAAGTAGCGGGTGAACCGGTAGGACCCGAGCACGAGCCCCTCGGCGGCGGACCGCTCCGCGCGCTCGACGCCGGGCGGCACCACGACCGCGACGCTCTCGGCGCGCACGCCGTTCGCGAAGCGCGCCCCCTTCGCCGCGAGCACCCGGAAATCGACGTCGGTGAGCTTGCCCGACCCGAGCCCGAGCAGCAGCACGCGGCCGGGCTTCAGCGCGCCGTTCGTCGTGAAATCGATGGTCTGATCCTTCTTCCCGGTGAAGTCGTCACGCTTGACCTGGTGGGCCACGGACTCGCCCAGCGCCTCCACGAGCCTCGCGAGCACGCCCTCACCCGTCGAAGCGCCTTCGGGAACGCCGATGACGAGGACGTCGACGGCGAGGCTCAGCGGGTCTGACGAGGCGAGGTTCACTTTGATCGGCATGCGGTCTCCTGGGCCCGGATGGGGGGTGTTTCCAGCGCGGCATCTAATCACGAAGGGCTAACCCCGTCGACGTGGACGATGGCCGCAGGCGGTCGGTCCGAGGCACGGAGGAGAGCGCTCCCGGGCGCGGCGCCACCGCGCTGCGCCGCTCGGGCTCCGCGATCGGCGGCCGGCGGCTCCGTCCGCCGCGGCGCTTCCGCCGGGCGCCGCGCGGGGATGCCCATGGACCGCGGCCCGAGCGCCCCCGCCCCTCGCGCCGGCGCGAGGGGCGTCAGCGCGCCGACCTGTAGATCTGGATGACCTCGGAGAGGAGCTTCAGCGCCTCGGCGCGCGGGCGCTGGAACGCGTTGCGCCCCATGATCGAGCCGAAGGAGCCGCCCGCGGCCATCTCGCGCACCTCCTCCAGGAGGGCGCCGGTCGCCTTGGACTCGCCGCCCGAGAAGATCACCACCCGCTTACCGTTGAAGGTCGTCTGCACGACGTGGCGAACCCGGTCGGCGAGCGTCTGGGTGGGGATGCCGTATTTCTCGTACATCTTCCTCGCCTCCTCCTGCTCGATATGGGCCGTCGGCGGCTTGACCTTCACGATGTGCGCGCCGAGCTGAGCCGCGATGGTCGCCGCGTAGGCGCAGACGTCGATGGCCGTCTCGCCCTGCTTCGACAGCCCGGCCCCGCGCGGATAGCTCCAGACGACGACCACCAGCCCCTTGCGCCGGGCCTCGAGGGCAATCTCGCGGAGGTCCTCGTACATGCGGTTTCGCGCGCCGGACCCCGGATAGATGGTGTAGCCGACGCCGACACAGCCGAGGCGGAGCGCGTCATCGACCGATCCGGTCACCGCGGACACGGGCTGGTCCACCTTCGCCAGCGTGTCGCTGTTGTTGAGCTTCAAGAGGAGCGGCACCTGCCCCGCGAACCTGGCCGCGCCCGCCTGCAGCGACCCGAGCGGCGCCGCGTACGCGTTGCACCCCGAGTCGATGGCGAGCTGAAAGTGGTAGTCGGGGTCGTACGCGTCGGGGTTCGGGGCGAACGATCGCACCGGGCCGTGCTCGAAGCCCTGGTCCACGGGCAGGATCACCATCTTGCCGGTGCCCGCGAGCGCGCCGTGGTTGAGCAGCCGGACGAGGTTCGTCAGCGTGCCGGGGTTCTCCGAGGCGTACCAAGAGAGGATTTGCTCTACGCGGAAGGTGAGCGCCATGAATCACTCCGTCGAGGGGTTACAGCCGGAACGCGTGGACCACCCGGGCGTGAGCCCGGACCGCCCTGCCCGCTGGCCTCGGTCGAGGCCAGCGGGCGAGCGGGTCCGGGCGTCATTGTCAGAACTTCGGACCAACGTATCGAGCCGAACACCCTGGCGGATCCGCGTGTGGAGGATGTTGTACGGCGCCGTCGGATACGCAATTCTCGCAGCCGCGCCGGTCGGCTCTGCGGGAGCAGCAGCGGAGGCCGCGAGCGCGAGCACGTGGCGGGGCGGCGGCGCCCTCGCCACCCACGCGGAGGGATCATGTCGCTCTCATCGGACCAACGGAATCTGAGCTGGAAGCCGCCCGAGGCGCAGTCGCGCATCGGGATCACGCTCGAGACGTACATCCTCGAGGGAATGCTCGGGTTCCCCGCGGCGACGGGGGCGTTCACCTCCCTGCTGAACCAGTTCGGCCTGGCGGCGAAGCTCGTGACGTCGAAGGTCCGGCGGGCCGGCCTCGCCAACGTCCTCGGGTACACCGGGCAGACGAACGTCCAGGGCGAGGTCGTGCAGAAGCTCGACGAGGTCGCCAACGAGACGCTGCTCAGCGTGCTCGGACGGCGCGGGCACTGCGCGGCCGTGGTGAGCGAGGAGCTCGGCGAAATGAGGCTCCTCTCCACGGATCCGCGCGCCAAGTACATCGTCGTCGTGGACCCGCTCGACGGCTCCTCCAACATCGACGTGAACATCTCGATCGGCACGATCTTCGGCGTCCTCCGCAAGAGCGACGCCAAGATGGGCGCCGACCCCTCGGATTTCCTGCGCCCGGGCCGCGATCTGGTCGCGGCCGGCTACGTGCTCTACGGGTCGTCGACGCTGCTCGTCATCACCACCGGCCTGGGCGGCGTGCACGGGTTCACCTACGATCCGACCGTTGGTGAATTTTTCCTTTCCCACGAGAACATCCGGATCCCGGAGCGCGGCTCGACCTTCTCGATCAACGAGGGCCACAGCGCGCGGTGGCCCGACGGCGTGCGCCGCTGGAACGCGTGGCTCAAGGAGGAGAACAAGCCCGAGGGGAGGCCTTACGGCGCTCGGTACGTGGGATCGCTGGTGGCGGACGCCCACCGGACGCTGCTCAAGGGCGGCATCTTCGCCTACCCCGCCGATCGGAGCGGCCAGGGCAAGCTGCGGCTGCTCTATGAGGCGAACCCGTTCGCCTTCATCTTCGAGGCCGCCGGGGGCAAGGCGAGCACGGGGTCCGATCGCATCCTCGACCTGGTGCCGAAGTCGCTCCACGAGCGCGTGCCGCTCGTCCTCGGCTCGCCCCGCGACGTCGACGACTTCGAGCAGTTCCTGCGCGGCGAGCGCTGACGCCGCGAGGAGACGCCGCCCCTTCCCGCCGCGAGCCGCGTGGAGGAGGGCGGCCTCGCGGGTCAGACCCCCTGCACGTCGGCGCCCCAGATCACCTTGTGGAGCTGGACCTGCACCCGCACGCGCAGGCCGTCGTCGAGCACCCACTGGACGAGCTCCCTCGGCGCGAGCTTGCCCCAGACGCACGAGGCGAGCAGCGTCACGCCGCGCGCATCGAGGCGGCGCTCGCGGATGGTGCCCCGCATCCATTCGTAGTCCACCCGATCGGCGAGCACGAACTTGATCTCGTCGCGCGGCGTGAGGTGGTCCAGGTTCGACCAGCGGTTCCGGTGGGATTCCCCGGAGCCGGGCGCCTTCAGATCCATGATCTTGTGCACCCGCGGGTCGACGCGCGACACGTCGGCCTCGCCGCTGGTCTCGACGAGCACCGTGCGGCCCGCGTCGCAGAGCTCCGCGAGGAGCGGGAACGACCCGGGCTGGAGGAGGGGCTCCCCGCCCGTGAGCTCGACGAGCGGCGTGCCGAGGGCGAGCGCGCGCTCGAGGACGTCGCCGCGGCGGACGCGCTTGCCCGCGTAGAAGGCCTGCGTGGTGTCGCACCAGGCGCAGCGCAGGTTGCACCCGGTGAGCCGGACGAACGTGCACGGCAGCCCGGCAAACGTCGATTCGCCCTGCACGCTGGCGTAGATTTCGTGGACGACGAGGGAGTCTTCTTTCAAGGAAGCGACGCCTCCGAGGAGCCCGGGCCGGCCTGGGCTGCTCCGCGCCGCCGGCGACCCGCGATGGGGTCGCAAGCTTTGGCCGCGCCGGGCGCGCAACGCAAGCGACGCGAGGCGCTCAGCCGGCGACGACGCTGACCTCGCCCGCCGCGACCGCCCGGAGGACGCCGTCCTCGCCGCGGATCAGCAGGTGCCCCTCGGGGTCGATCCCCGCCGCGACGCCCGCCACGCCGGCGATCTCGACGCGGCGGCCGCGCAGCCAGTCCATCCGGGCGAGATCCTCCGCGAAGGGGGCGAGCCTTCCCGCCTCGAACCGCGCCGCGGCGTCGCCGATCGCCTGGAGCAGCTCCGCCGCGAGGAGCTCGCGCGGGACGTCGTCGATCCCGAGCATCGCGAGCGACGTGGCCCGCCCCGAGAGCTCCGGCGGGAAGCTCGACGCGTGGACGTTGAGCCCGACGCCGACGATCACGCTGCTCACGGCGTCGCCGCGCAGCTGGGCCTCGACGAGGATCCCCGCCAGCTTGCGGCCCCCGACGAGCACGTCGTTCGGCCACTTGAGCCGCACCTCGGCGCCGCCGCCCAGGCGCGAGCGCGGCGCGAGCCGTCGGTCGACGACCGACGCGACGGCGAGGCCCATGACGAGCGCGATGGGCGCCACGCTGCTCGCCGGCAAGCCGGGGCGCAGCACCACCGACAGGTAGAGGTTCTCCCCGGGCGGCGAGTGCCAGGCGCGCCCGCCGCGCCCGCGCCCCTGGGTCTGCGCGTCGGCGAGGAACGCCGCCCCGTGCGGCGCCCCGGCGGCCGCCGCGCTCCGGGCGTCGTCGTTCGTCGACGCCGTCTCCGCCGTCACGGCGAGCGGCCTGCCGAGCGACGCGCCGAGGCGCGCGAGCTCGCGCTCGATGGCCGCCGCGTCGAGCCGCCTCACAGCGAGAGATCCAGCGCGATGTCGGCCGAGCGCGCCGAGTGCGTCAGCGCCCCGACGCTGATGATGTCGATGCCCGCCGCGGCGAGCTCGGGGATGCGCTCCAGCGTGATCCCGCCGGAGACCTCGAGGAGGGGACGGCCGTGCTGCGCGGAGCGGGCGCGCGCGGACGCCGTCTTGACGTCGGCCAGCGTGAAGTTGTCGAGCATGATGATGTCCGCGCCGGCGGAGAGCGCCTCGTCGAGCTCGCGCAGCGAGGCGACCTCGACCTCGATCTTCGTCGTGTGCGGGGCGCGCGCTCGGGCGCGGGCGATGGCGGTCGCGATGCCGCCCGCCGCGATGATGTGGTTGTCCTTGATGAGCACGGCGCTCCCGAGGCTGTCGCGGTGGTTGTGCGCGCCGCCGACGCGCACCGCGTAGCGCTCCAGCGCGCGGAGGCCGGGCGTCGTCTTGCGGGTGTCGGTGATGCGCACGCCGGACCCCTCCGGGATCGCCGCGGCGTAGCGGCGCGCCTCGGAGGCGACGCCGCTCATCCGCTGCGCGAGGTTGAGCGCGGTGCGCTCCGCGCTGAGGAGCGTGCGCGCGAGGCCGCGCACCGTCCAGAGCACGGCGCCGGTGTCGACCGCGGTGCCATCCGCGATCAGCACCTCGCCCTCGACCTGCGGCTCCAGACGCTGGAAGACGCGGAGGAACACGGCCCCCCCGCAAACGACGAGCGGCTTGCGCGCCACCGCCTTCGCGGTCGCGCGCGCGGAGGCCTCGACACAGGCCTCGGTGGTGAGATCGCCTCCCGCGAGATCTTCTTCCAGAGCGCGATCGATCAGGGCATCAAGCAACGGCGCAGCCAGCACAGGGATCTCCTCAAACGCCGCACCCCGGCGGCGCCCCCAGGTATACTCGCTCCCGCACGCGCGCATCAGCGCCGTCGCACCTACCCGGCTCGTCACGACGCAGCGCATAATCAAGAGTCGTGCCAGGGCGTGCGAGCTCGGCGGCGCGGCTGCCCGGGACGGGAGCCGGGCGGAGCGGATGGGGCCCGCGGCGCTGAAAAGCGGTGCGGATCGCGACCTTCGCGACGCTGTGTCGCACAAATGGGGCTGACGTTCGTCTACCAGCCTGTGAGACTCTCCGAGCAACTCCAGCGCCCTCAACGGAGATCGATGCGTCCGCAGGCAGGCCAGGTCATCCACAACAAGTACCGACTCGTGCGCCTCATCGGCGACGGCGGCATGGGGAGCGTCTACGAAGCCCGCCACGAGGTGCTGGGGACGACGGTCGCCCTCAAGTTTCTCCACCCCGAGCTGTCCCGCCGCTCCGGCCTGGTGCAGCGCTTCCTGCAAGAGGCGCGCGTCTCCGCGCAGATCCAGAGCGCGCACGTGGTCCGCGTGGTCGACGTCGATCAGACCGCCGGCGGCCTGGCGTTCATCGTGATGGAGTACCTGGAGGGGAAGACGCTCCAGACCCTCTACGAAGAGCTCTACCGGGCCGGCATCCGGCTCGCCTACGCCGACGCCCTCGAGTACGCGATGCAGATGCTCGAGGGCGTCGAGGCCGCCCATCGCGCGGGCGTGGTTCACCGGGACCTCAAGCCGGACAACGTCATCATCACGAGGAACGCCAAGGGAGAGCCGCTCATCAAGCTGCTCGACTTCGGCATCGCCAAGCTGAAGGTCACGGGGGAGCTCGATCGCGGGCTCACGCGCCCCGGCGTGATCATGGGCACGCCCGAGTACATGGCGCCCGAGCAGGCCTACTCGGCGGACTCCGTCGACGCGCGCGCGGACATCTTCTCGCTGGGCGTCATCATCTTCGAGATGCTGGCCGGCCGCCGGCCGGTCGGCGGCGACGAGCCCCAGCAGATCGCGGGCGCCTACCTGTCGGGCCAGATCTCGCGGCTCTCGGACCTGGCGCCGGAGCTCGCGCCGGGCCTCTGCGCCGCGGTCCACCGCGCGATGGCGGCCTCGCCGCCCGATCGATTCGCGACCACCGCCGAGTTCCGCAGCGCCCTCGAGCCGTTCGCCCGAGCCGCCCGCGCCCCCTCGGCGCTCACCCCCTCGCCGTCCGAGGTCAGCGTGGCGCGGTCGTCCGGGGCCGCGCTGCCCGCTGCCATCGCCGCGCCCGCCATGCTCGCGGCGTCCGCCGCAACGCCCGCGGCCAACGCGATGGGCGACGGTCGCACGAGCTCCGTCCCCAAGACGATCCCGCCCGAGGACGGCGGCGCGCAGCGCGCGGCGAGCGGCCCCCCGGGCGCGCTCGGGTCCCCGACGCCGTTGGGCGGCTTCGCCTCGGACGCCCGGGCCTCGGCGCCAGGGGCTCCCGGGTTCACGCCCAGGCCAGAGCCGTCGTCGGGCCCGTACTTCGCGCAGGGAGGTTATCCCCCGGTCGGCCAGCCGGCGACCGTGAGCGCCGCGCCCTACATGCCGCCGCATGGAGCGCCCGGGGTGCCGGCCACGAGCTACGAGCCCGGGCCGTTCGATGTGTCGCCTCGCCCGGGCGGGACGGCGGTCGGCAACGTGCCCTTCATGGACCGGAGCTCGGCTGCCGGCGGGGCGTTCAACGGCGGCCCAGCGCCCGGCTACGGCGGCGCCTACGGGGGCGGAGGGATGCAGGGGTACATCCCCGGGACGGCGCCGATGGAGCCGCTGCCCAGGATCTCGCACGCCTCCTCGGCGCACGGGGCGAAGCAGCCCGCGCGGCGCGGGACCTCCCTGTTCACCATCCTGCTGCTCGCCACGGGGATCACCGGGGCCGTCGTGGGCGGCGTGTACATCGCCAGCGAGCTCGGCCGGAAGGAGCAGGCCGACGTGGCGCCGGCCATGCCGACGCTCCAGCCGGCCATCACGGTGCCCTCGGAGCCGACCGCCCCCGCGACGACGGCGCCTCCCGCCGTGACTCCGCCCCCGGTCGAGCCGCCGCCGGTGGTCGCCAAGCCCCAGCCCCGGCCGACCGCGACCTCGACCTCGAAGCCGCCGGCGACGCCGAGCGCGACGGGGACGCAGCCGACGCCGACGACGCGCCCCAGCGGGACGGCGATCATCCCCATTCCGCCCCTCGTCATCCCGTCGACGTTCCCGTTCCCGTTCCCCGCGCCGACCAGCGCGCAGCCGCCGACGAACCCCCAGCCCACCCCGAACACGACGACCCCGGCGCCGACGACGCCGTCCACCACGCCGTCCGGCAGGCCTGGACGGCGCGTGATCATCGTACCGAACAACTGACTCGCCCGGCGCGGGCGGTAGGATGCGATCTCGATGAGCAATCAGAATAGCGGTCCGCCGCCCGGATGGCCTGCGCCCCCGAGCGGCATGTACGGCCCTGGCAAGACCGTGCCCGGCGAGCCCCCGCTCGCAGGGCTCAACTCGCCTCAGGGCGCCTTCCCCGCGCCGCCCGGCAACGCGCCGCACGATCCAGCGGCCGCGGGCGGAGCCGTCCCGCGGACCCTCGTCGAAGGCGGGGACAACAGCGCGCCCCCGCCCGGCGCGCCGGCGCCCTTCGGATCTCCGGCGGGCGCGTACGGCGCGCCGCCGGCAGGAGCGCCGGGCCCCTACGGCCCCGGCGCGACGGCGAATTACGGCGGTCCTCCGGGAGCAGGGGGCGCCTACGGACAGCCGCCCCCGCCTGCCGCGAGCCCGTACGGCGGCTCGCCGTTCGGGGCTCCGGGCGGGCCCGGGGCCGCCGGCCCGCCAGGGTTTCACGCCGGCGGCGCTCCGGCGCTGCCGGGCAGCGGCGGGCTGTACTCGGCGCCGGTCTCGCCGCGGTCCCGGCCGAAGAGCTCCGGCCCGACGCTCGCGCTGATCGGGCTGGGTGCCTTCGTGGTCATCGGGGGCCTCACGACCGCCATCTTCGCGCTGCGCAGCGGAAGCTCGTCCGACGACGCCACGGCGCTGCAGCCGGTCGACGCGCCCCCGGCGCCGGCGTCGGTCGCCGGCGATCCGGCGCCGCCTCCCCCGCCCGCGACCACGACGCCCGAGCCGCCCCCGCCGGAGCCGGTCCCCGTGGCGGCCCCGAAGCCGCCGCCACGGACACAGACACAGCCCAAGCCGGCGAACCCCGGCACCACGCCGACGGTGCCGACGGTCCCGTCGACGAGCGCCCAGCAGCCGACGACCCCGACGACGCCCAGCGGGACGACCCCGACGCCCACCCCGTCCACGTCCTCGACGGGCCGCCGGAAGATCGTCCTGCCCGGCAGGAACTGAGCGGACTTGCGCGGCCCGCCGCGCCGCCAGGCGCAGCGCGGCGGGCGCGATCCGAGGCTTCCCCTCGAGCCCGCTTGACAAGACGGCCAGGGTGATCAGCTTCCGACCTCATGAGCAAATCCGGGATCGCCGCCGTGCTGTCTTTCATCATTCCGGGCGTTGGGCAGCTCTACAACGGCGCCTTTCTGCGCTGCATCTTCTGGCTGATCGTCACCCCCGGCCTGTGGATCGGGACGGGCGGGTGGCTCGGCTGGATCTGCCACCTGATCTCCGCCTACACCGCGTACCAGTACGCGAAGCGCTCGGGCGGCTGAGCCGCGGCGCGCGAGGCGGCGCGCCGGGCCGAGCCGGCGCGCCCGCTCAGGTCGCCTTCGCGAAGATCCTCTTCAGCACCTCGCCCGTCGCCGTCGGCTGACGCGCCACCTCGCGCGGGGTGCCCTCGGCCACGATGCGCCCCCCGCCCGCGCCGCCCTCCGGGCCCAGCTCGACCACGTGATCCGCGCACGCGATGACCGCCGGGTGGTGCTCGATGATCACCAGCGTGTCGCCGCGCTCGACCAGGCGATCGAGCACGCGGACGAGGCGCGTCACGTCCGCCAGGTGCAGGCCGGTCGTGGGCTCGTCGAGCACGTAGAGCGTCGGCTTGGGCCGCGCGCCGGCCGTCAGCTCCGCCGCGAGCTTGAGCCGCTGCGCCTCGCCGCCCGAGAGCGTGTGCGAGCCCTGGCCGATGTGGAGGTAGCCCACGCCGAGATCGCACATGGTCGAGAGCGGTGCGCGGATCTTCGGGTGGGCCGCGAAGACCTCGACCGCCTCCTCGGCGGTGAGGTCGAGGACGTCGCCGACGGACAGGCCGAGGTAGCGCACGTCGAGCGTCGCCGGCTCGAAGCGCGCGCCGCCGCACGCCTCGCACGGCGTGGTGACGTCGGGCAAGAACGACATCTCGTGCGCGATGACGCCCTGCCCCTCGCACGCGGGGCACCGCCCGCCCGAGGCCGTGTTGAACGAGAACCGCGCCGGGCCGTAGCCGCGCACCTGCGCGTCGGGACAGGCGGCGTAGAGCTTGCGGACCTCGTCCCAGACGCCCAGGAACGTCGCCGGGATCGAGCGCGGCGTCCGGCCGATGGGCGACTGGTCGACGGCCACGGCCCGCAGGATGCTCTTCGGCAGCCGCAGCGCCTTGTGCGGGCCCGGCTCGAGCGCCTCGAGCTTCAGCGCGCGGCGCGCGGCGGGGTAGAGCACCTTCTGGATCAGCGTGCTCTTCCCGGAGCCGGACACGCCGGCGACCACCGTCATCCGGCCCGCGGGGATCCGGAGCGCGTCCCCCTGGAGGTTGTGCGCGCGGGCGCCGAGGAGCTCGATGTGCTCGCGCGCCGGCGGGCGCGCCGGGCGCGCGCTGAGCAGCGCGTCCTCGCCGGCGAGGGCGCGCGCGGTCGGCGAGTCGGGGTTCGCGAGCACCTCGCGCGACGGCCCGGCCGCGACGATCCTGCCGCCCTTGCGGCCGCCCGAGGGGCCGAGGTCGATCAGGTGATCCGCGGCGCGGATCGTGTCGGCGTCGTGCTCCACCATGAGCACGGTGCTCCCCATGCCGGCGAGCCGCCGCAGGTTGGAAAGGAGCCGATCGGTGTCGCGCGGGTGGAGGCCGATGGTCGGCTCGTCGAGCACGTACAGCGCCCCGGTGAGGCCGCTGCCGAGCTGCGCCGCGAGCCGCAGGCGCTGCATCTCGCCGCCCGAGAGGGTCGACGCGCGTCGATCGAGCGTGAGGTAGCCGAGGCCCACCTCGCAGACGAAGTCGAGCCGGCGGCAGAGCTCCTTGTGCGGCGCCTCGGCGATCAGCGCGCGATCGCCCGTGAAGCGCAGGCCCCTCGCCCAGGCGGCGGCGGCCGCGACCGAGCGGCCCGACGCCTGGTGGTAACGCTCGCCGGCGAGCCGGACGGCCCGGGGGATCGGCGCGAGGCGGGAGCCGCCGCACTCCTCGCACGGATCGGGCGACGCGAGCGCGTCGTCGTCGAAGTCCGAGGCGCCGGTCCCCTCGCACGCCTCGCAGCGGCCCTGCTTCGTGTTGAACGAGAACCAGCGGGGATCGAGCTCCGGGACGCCGACGCCGCAGCGCGGGCAGGTGCGCGTGGTGGAGAGCAGCTGCTCGCCGCCGCGGCCGCCGGCGAGCTTCACCGCGCCCCGCCCGAAGGAGAGGGCGCGATCGAAGAGCGCGCGATCGAGGGCGTCCATGCGACCCTCGTAGATCACGAGGTCGATCGAGTGCTCGCGGCGCTTGTCGAGCCGGGGAGGGCTGTCGGTCGCGCACGGCTCGCCGTCGGCGAGCGCGCGGGTGATGCCGGCGCGGGCGGCGGCCGTGAAGACGTCGAGGTACGTCCCCTTGCGCGCCACGACGGCGGGGGCGAGCAGCGTCCGCGCGCCGCGCGTCGCGAGCAGCGTGCGGTAGACCTCGTCCGGCGAGCGCGCCTCGATCGGGACGTCGCAGTCCGGGCAGCGCGCCTCGCCGACCTTGGCGTAGAGCAGCCGCAGGTAGTGCGCGATCTCGGTCACGGTCGCGACGGTGGAGTTGGCGCCGGAGCGGGTAGTGCGCTGCTCGAGCGCGATCGACGGGGGTACGCCGGTGACGCGATCGACGTCCGGCCGCGGCAGCGTGGGCAGGAACTGGCGCGCGTAGGGGGTCAAGGTCTCGAGGAAGCGCCGCTGGCCCTCGGCGAAGACCACGTCGAACGCGAGCGTGCTCTTGCCAGAGCCGCTCGGGCCGGTGACGACGACGATCTCGCCGTGCGGGATCACCGTCGAGACCTCGGCGAGGTTGTGCTCGCGGGCGCCCTCCACCTCGATGCGCCGGTGGTCGAGCGACGCGCGCGCCGCGCCGTGGCCGTTGCCATTGCCGTTGCGCTTCTCGGGCTTCGGGGCGGATGCGGCCTTCGCGCCGCGCCGCGGCCTTGACGCGACGCCGTCGCCCCGCAGCGCGAACCACTCGGCCAGCGCGCCGCCGGTCCGCGTCGCCGTCCCGGCCACCGCCTCGGGCGTCCCCTCGGCGACGACGCACCCGCCCTCGCTGCCCGCGCCCGGGCCGAGATCGATGACCCAGTCGGCCGCCGCGATGACGTCGAGGTCGTGGTCGACCACGAGCACGGAGGCGCCCTCGGCCACGAGCACGGAGAGCGAGGCGTTGAGGTGCTTCACCTCCTCCGGGTGCAGGCCGGCGCTCGGCTCGTCGAGCACGAAGAGCGCGCCCGCGCACGGCTCGCCGAGCGCGCGCGCGATCTTGAGCCGCTGCGCCTCGCCGCCGGAGAGCGTCGAGAGCGGCTGGCCGAGCGTGAGGTAGCCGAGGCCGAGCTGCTTGAGCGGCGCGAGCGCCCGCCGGATCGCGGGCTCCCGCTCGAAGGCCGCGAACGCCTCGTCGATCGAGAGATCGAGCACGTCGGCGACCGAGCGGCCGTCGAGCTTCACCTCGAGGACCTCGTCGCGGAAGCGCTTGCCCTTGCAGGTCGGGCAGGTCAGCGACACGTCGGCCAGGAACTGCATCTCGATCGTCTCGCTCCCCTCGCCGGCGCACGCCTCGCAGCGCCCGAGCGCGACGTTGAACGAGAAGTGGCCGGGCCCGAGATCCCGCGCCGCCGCCTCGGGCTGCTCGGCGAAGAGGGCGCGGATGCGGTTCCACGCGCCGGTGTAGGTCGCGGGGTTGCCGCGCGAGGTGCGCCCGAGCGGCGCCTGATCGACGAGCGTGACGGTGCGGATGTCGGCCGTGCCCTCGATGCGCCGGTACAGGCCGGGCGCCTCGACGTCCTTGTAGCCGCGCGCCCTCGCGATGTGCCGATAGAGCACGTCGTTCACCAGCGTGCTCTTGCCCGAGCCGCTCGGCCCCGTGATCGCCACGACGACGCCGAGGGGGACGTCGACCGTGACGTCGCGCAGGTTGTTCTCGCGCGCGCCGTGGATCGCGATCTTCCCGCTCGGCGTCCGGCGCCCCGCGCGCGCCCCGGGCAGCGGGCTCCGCGCGGCGAGCCCCGCGGGCGGGCCGTCGAAGGTGACGCGCCCGCCCTGCTTGCCCGCGCCGGGGCCCAGCTCGACGACGCGATCGCTCGCCCGGATGACGAGGGGCTCGTGCTCGATGACGAGCACGGCGTTGCCGCGGTCGGCGAGCTCGCGCATGGCCGCGACGAGCGGCGGGATGTCCGTCGGGTGCAGGCCGACGGTGGGCTCGTCGAGCACGAAGAGCGCGCCCGTGAGCGACGTGCCGAGCGCCGCGGTGAGCGCGACGCGCTGCGCCTCGCCGCCGGAGAGCGTGCGCGCCTGGCGCGCGAGCGAGAGGTAGCCGAGCCCGACGCGCTCGAGGTAGCCGAGCCGCGCGATGAGCTCGCGGCGCGCCATCTCCCCCTGGCCCGTCTGGGGGCGCTCGGCCTCGAGCCGCGCGCGCGCCTCGCGGAGCTCGAGCTCGTGCCACGCGGCGAGATCGAGGCCGCCGACGCGGTAGAGGAGCGACTCGGGCGACAGCCGCTTGCCGTGGCACGCGCCGCACACGTCGTAGGTGCGGTAGCGCGCGAGCAGCACGCGGACGTGCATTTTGTAGGTGCGCGTCTCGAGCCAGCGGAACCAGGCCTTCACGCCGGGGTACTTGCCCTGGCTCCACGTGCCCTCGCCCTCGAGCACGAGCGCGCGCTGCGCCTCGGAGAGGTCGCGCCACGGCCGGTCGGTGCGGATCCCGTTCCGCTCGCAGAACGCGCGGAGCACCTTCCGCTCCCACGTGGTGGAGCGGCCGTTCCAGGGGCGGATCGCGCCGCCCGCGATCGACTTCGAGGGGTCCGGGATCACCTTGTCGTAGTCGATGCCGAGGGTGCGGCCGAAGCCGCGGCACGAGGGGCACGCGCCGGTCGGCGACTGGTACGAGAACAGCCCCGGGCGCGGCGGATCGAAGGCGCGCGCGCACGAGGGGCAGGCGAGCCCCCGCACGAGCCGGAGCCGCGTCGAGCCCGCGCCGTTGCCGCCCGGCTCCTCGGCCTTGCGCTGCAGGTGGAGCGACGCGTCGCCCCCGCCGCCCTTCCAGGCCTCCTCGATGGCGGCGCCGAGCCGCCGGCGCTCCCGCGGGGCGACGCGGACGCGGTCGACGATGACCTCGACCTTGTCGGTGCCGCTCATCGCCTCGGACGGCGCCACGCTGTCGAGGTCGCGCGCCTCGCCGCGGACGAGCAGGCGCCGGTAGCCGGCGGCGAGCAGCGACTCGCGCACGTCGAGGAACCGCTCGGTGCCGGCGACGGAGATCGGGTACGTGACGAGCGCGGTCGCGCCCTCGTGCTGGCTCGCGGTGAGCTCGGCCGCGCGTACGGGGTCGGTCCGCGCCGCCGTGGCCTCGCAGGACGGGCAGACGGGCACCGCCTCGCGCGCGAAGAGCGCGCAGAAGTACGGCTCGAGATCGGCCATCGTGGCGACGGTCGACCTCGAGCTCTTGACCGGCGCGCGGCGGTCGACGGCGACGCCGGCCGCCACGGGCTCGAGCGCGTCGATGGGCGGCCGCTCCAGCCGCTCGAGGAACTGGCGAGCGTACGGGCTGAAGCTCTCGACGAAACGGCGTTGCCCTTCGGAGTAGAGCGTGTCGAGCGCGAGCGATGACTTGCCGGCGCCGGACACGCCGGCGATGGCCACGAGCTCGCCGGGCCGGAAGTCGAGGTCGATGCCCTGGAGGTTGTGCGTGCGGGCGCCGCGGAGACAGATGGATTGCATAGGAGGCGCGGAAGGGTGGGCCCCGCGGGGATGGCGTCCGGGGTGGACAGGCCCGCGTGAAACCGCGAGTGTTTAGCCCCCTTTCTGCCAATCGTCGCGGACGATCGTACGTGACGGCGCGCGGAGCACGCGTCTCGCGTGCATTGCGCTCTTCAGCGCGGAATTCTCGCGTTCTGCCGAGGCGCGCGCGAAGGGAGCTCGCGAGCTCCGCTCTGCCCCGTCTGCCCGGTGCGGCCATCGCGACCGACGGACTCAGCGGCTCGCCGCGCTGGACTCAGCAGCTGGCTACGGCGGACCCAGCGGCTAGCCGCCGTTGACGAGGAGGAGCGAGAGGTAGCCGAAGTCGTTGCTGGTCCAGTTCGCGCTCAAGGTCTGGCCGCACATCCCGATGTTGTAGGTGCCAGCGCTGAGGCCGGTGATGACGGCGCTGAGCCCGAAGGGCACGCGCGTGCCTGCGGGGACCTTGCCTCCTGTCATCCCGAGGCCGACCAGCTGCAGCTCGTCGAGCACCGGGCCGGACGGCCCAGAACGAACCCGCTGGTAGCACATGAACAGGCTGAGGGATTCCGCCGCCGCCGAGCTGCCCGCTCCCAGGTACCGATGTGCGGTCGCGTAGATCGACTGGCTCGTCGACGAGACCTCCACCGAGGCCGTCGGGCCGAAGAAGTCGACGGCCCTTCCCGCCGGGAGCGTGGTGTGCGGGCCGACGCCGCTGACCATCAGCGACAGCACGACCCCCTGCGGTCCGGTCGGGCCCGTCGGGCCCGTGAAGCCGCGGGGCCCCTGCGGGCCCGTGGGGCCCTCAGGACCGACCGGGCCCTGGATCCCCTGGGGTCCTTCGGGGCCCATCGGTCCTTCGGGGCCCATCGGACCCATCGGTCCTTCGGGGCCCACCGGACCGATCGGACCTATCGGCCCCTGCGGTCCGATGGGGCCGACCGGGCCCTCCGGACCGATCGGCCCCGCCACACCCGCAGGCCCGACCGGGCCTTCGGGCCCCCTGGGCCCGACCGGGCCTTCCGGACCCGTGGGCCCGGCTGGCCCGGTTGCGCCCGTCGGACCCGTCGGCCCTTCCGGCCCCGTCGGCCCTTCCGGCCCCGTCGGCCCTTCCGGGCCCGTCGCGCCAGTCGGCCCGACCGGGCCCTCCGGCCCCTGGAGCCCCGTCGGCGAGCCGACCCACTGCCCGTCCTCGTTGATCACCTGGCCGCCGTTCACGGAGATCCCGCTCCCGTCGATCAGCACCGTCCTGCCGTTCGAGGTGTTCACCGTGACCGAGCTCGGCGTGATGTCGCCGTTCACGTTCCCGGCGAGGAGCGCGTACGGCACGCTCGCGACCGCCGCGCGCGGCTTCAGCTCGACGTCGTCGCCGACCGTGATGCCGAGGTACCGCTCGGCGCCGTCGAAGATCGCGCCCTGGAACGGGGTGATCGAGCCGAGGCGCACCGAGAAGAAGCCGTCCTCGAACGTGATCGCGTGGACCTCGCTCCAGATGGGGGTCGACGCGTCGCGCGCGTCGTAGAGGGCGAAGACGACATCGAGCGTCTCGTTGATGGGCGCGTCGCGCTCGTCGAAGAGCCGGCCCTGATGCGTGATGGTCGTCGGCACCGCCGCGGCCGCGGTCCCTGCGCCCGCGACAGCGCCCGCCGCGAGGGCGGAGGCCGTCATGCACCGCGCGATCCTCGATCTCCTCATCGCCACATCCTCTTCATGGCAAGCTCCCGTTGGCTCCGAGGAGCCCACCCTGCATCCGCGCCTTGGGCGAGGTCGACGTCCCCTGGTTCTGCGTCGGCTGGCCGAGCGTGAACACCATCCGGTAGCGGGAGCTCCTCGCGACCTCGCCGGCGGTCACCGTCTCGCTCGTCTCCACGCCCGTCGGGGCGTTCACGTTCCCGCCCTGCCCCTCGCCGCCGGCGCCGCCCTCGCCGCCGCCGCCCGAGCTGACGGCCGCGCCCTGACCGCCGTCGCCTCCGACGCCGGCGCCGCTCGCGGCATAGGGCGCGTCGACCATCGAGTCGGCGGCGCAGCTGCAGCCGCACGCGGGCGCCAGCGCAGAGATCGCCACCATCGCTCCGAGCCAGGCGGAAAAGCGCCGTCCGCGATTCAATGAGCCCTCCGGCCCGACAGCAGGTCGCACTCGATGCCCCCATTGGACGAGCAGCGGCGCTCGGCGTCAAGCGACGGCGCCGCGGCCGCGCGGCCGGAGCGACCTCACGGCGCCGCGCCGCGCCGCGCCGCGACGCCCCGGCGCCCGCACCGGCGCGACCCGCCGGGGGAGCGCCGGCGACGGCGCCGCGGGCGGTGAGGCGGTGGACAGACGGCGGCGCGCGCGCTATGCGGCCGCGTGAGCCGCGCTGGCAAAGAGAAAGAACGAGAGGGGGAGAAGCTCATCGTGCGCAACAAGCGCGCGACGTTCGACTACACCCTCGACGATCGGTTCGAGGCGGGGTTGGTGCTGCTCGGCAGCGAGGTGAAGATGCTCCGCGAGGGCGCCGCCGAGCTGACGGACAGCTGGTGCTCCATCGAGCACGGCGAGGTGTTCCTGAAGGGGGTCAACATCCCCGTGATGCCCGGGGCCGCCTTCGGGCACGAGGCGAAGCGCCCGCGCAAGCTGCTGCTCCACGAGAGCGAGATCGAGGCGATCCGCAAGGGCGTGGAGCGGGAGGGCATGACGGTGATCGCGACCCGCCTCTACTTCAAGAACGGCCGCGTGAAGGCCGAGATCGCCCTCGCCAAAGGGAAGAAGACCGTCGACAAGCGCGAGAGCCTGAAGGAGAAGGACGCCGCGCGCGAAGCCCGCGCTGCGATCGAGCGGGCCCGCGGCGGCGGCGACCGCGGGCGCACCGCCGCGCCCCGCGCGGCGCGCCGCGAGGATCACCCCCGCCCGCGGAGGCCGGAATGACGTCGCACCTCACCTGGTCGAGGGGCGGCGAGGCGGAGCTCGTCGAGATCGACGGCGACCGCGTGCGGCTCCGCTCGACCGCATCTTCAGCCCCCGGCGCGCGCGTCGAGGGCTCGCTCCGGTCGACGGGGACAGCGATCCGGCTGAAGGTGGCCCGCTGCCGCCTGCGCGCCCCCCAGGAGCCCGGCGCCCCGGCGCCGGCCGAGCGCATCTACGAGCTCGAGGGCCGCCTCATCGACGCGACGCGCGAAGTCCGCGCCGAGCTCGCGCGGCTCCTCGCCGACGCGCCGCGCGAACCGCCGGGCTGATCCGCGCCGCACCGCCGAGCGCCCGGAGCTGCCGCCCCCCGCGGCAGCGAGCGTCCGGGCCGATCCGGACCGCGGAGCGACCCGTCCGGCGGCGGGTGTTGCGGTGGTTCCGGGCGACCCTTACGCTGACGTTCTATGAAAATTACGTCGCGCCCTCGTGTGATTTTGCGCCGCTGCTCGACGTATGATGTCGAGAAGATCCGCAGCATCGTGCGCAGCGGTCTCGAGGAGCTCTCGCTCCGCCCGCGCGGCCGGACGCTCATCAAGCCGAACGTCGTCGCCTCCGGCCCGCACTTCCCGCACGCCTATACGCGGCCCGAGTTCATCGAGGGGGTGATCGGCGCGCTCAGGGATCGCGACGATGGGCGCGTGACCGAGCTCGCCGTCGGCGAGCGGTGCGGCATCACGCTCCCGACCCGCATGACGTACGAGAGCGCCGGCTATTACCCGATGTTCCGGCGGACCGGGGTCAAGCACTACCACTTCGAGGAAGAGCAGCAGGTCGAGATCCGCCTCACGCACGAGGGCCGGCTGCGCGATTACCTGTTCACGCCGGAGCCCGTGGCGAAGGCCGACTTCTTCGTGAACTGCCCCAAGTTCAAGTCGCACCCCTGGACCACCGTGACCTTCTCGATGAAGAACTACATCGGGATCCAGGACGATCGGCACCGGCTCATCGATCACGACCACCGGCTGAACGAGAAGGTCGCCGACCTCCAGTACATCGTGCAGCCGCAGTTCATCGCGATCGACGCCATCACCGCCGGCGAGGGCCGGATGCTCACGCCGACGCCGTTCGACCTCGGCCTCATCCTCATGGGGAACAACCAGGTCGCCTTCGACTCGGTCTGCTGCCAGATCATCGGCGTCGATCCGAGGAGCGTCGACCACATCCGCCTGGCCTCGGAGCGCGGCTTCGGCCCGATGGACCTCGGCGACATCGAGATCACCGGGGACGTGACGCTCGAGGAGGCGAAGCAGAAGGCCAAGGGGTTCAAGGTCGGCCTCGTCCGCGTCGAGAAGTATTTCGAGGGCACCAACATCACCGCCTACGCGGGCGCGCCGCCCGAGCCCGAGCACACCGACTACTGCTGGGGCGGCTGTCCAGGCGCCATCGAGGAGGCGATCGAGATCCTGCGCGAGTACGACAAGGAGTGCGACGCGAAGATGCCGCGGATGCACGTGGTGTTCGGCGCCTACGAGGGGCCCATCGACGCCAAGCCGGGCGAGAAGGTGATCTTCATCGGCGACTGCGCGACGTACAAGGGCAAGATCGGCGATCAGCTGATCAGCATCGACAGCCTGTACCGCGAGCGGAGCGCGCGCGATCCGTACACCGCGAAGCACGACGACGTGCTGGCGAAGATGGTGAAGGTGACGGCCAAGCTCGCGAAGGCCCGGAACGAGAGCGTCATCCGGCTCGAGGGCTGCCCCGTGAGCGTGGCGGAGCAGGTGCTCACGCTGGTCACGCTGGGCAAGACGAAGAACCCCTACTTCGCCGCCGATCAGGTGCTCGAGTTCAACAAGGCGTACGTCGCCTGGCGCGGGGCCTCGCTCGCGAAGCGCCTCGCCGGCAAGCCGTACCAGGTTCACGGGGCGTGCTCGCGCGGCGAGGCGGCCCCCGAGCTCCCGTCCGAGCCGCCTAGCCCGCCGGCCGCAGAGTGAGGTCGAAGAGGACCTCGAGCTCGTCCCGCACCTTGAAGGCGCCGAGCGGCCCCTTGACCTCGCGCACCCCGAGCGCAGCCAGCGAGAGCTGACACCCCCCCGTCACCCCGATGCGCCCCTCGCCGAGATCGCGCGAGGACAGGCGCGCCGCCAGCGCGGCGCTCCCCGAGGCGACCTGCACGCGCACCTCGGCGCGGCCCTGCGCGACCCCCGAGGCGCGGACCTCCACGACCTCGGTGCCCCGGAGCACCTCGTCCCGGATGCGGCGCTCGATGTCGCGACGATCCCCGTCCGAGAGCGCGTCCGGATCGACGCGATCGCCGCGCAGGACCCCGGCGACGCGGAGATCGGCGACGGGGATCTCGAGCTCGGCCGTCCAGGCGTCGCCGTCGAGCCGCGCCCGGCCGCGCAGATCCGACGCGGCGATCTCGAGATCGTGCGCCAGGCGCGCGAGCATCCCGGCGGCGCGGGTGCGAATCGTCAGGCGGGACGCGGCAGGATCGAGGTGCAGCTCGTTCACGGGACGGGGATCCTTGTCAGCATGCGGGGGAGGCGGGGAGACCAGGACCGCCGCGCTCAACGGCGCTTCGAGCGGCGCGGCCCGTCAGGGACCAGCACGTAACGGCTCGAGGACGGCTCGGGCTGCCGGAGCAGCTCGGCGCGGAGCAGCGCCTCGGAGAGCCGCGCCTCGATGACCTCGTCCGTGACGCCGGGCTCCAGGGTCACCACCGCGGCCTGGACGTCGCGCGCCAGCGCGTCGAACTCCGCGCTGTCGAAGGCGTAGATGTCTTCGGGGAACAGGAGCGCGAGCGGCTTCCGCTCCACAGCCGTGTTCGTCAGCGCCGCGAGGTCGCTCTCGACGATGAGCATGACGCGGGCCCGCAGGCACATCCCCCTGCAGCGCGCCGCGAGCGCCTCCGCCGAGCCGACGAGCAGGACCGATCGAGGCGTGTTGACCGCCTTGGTGGTCTCGTCGTCCTCGTGAGTCATTCCTTGAAGACTACGTGAACGGGCGGATGAAGCCATCCCTCTTGCGCGAAGGCGGCCCCGCGCGTCGGGCCGGAGGTCGAGCGGCCGGTCGCAGCAAGTCGGACCGAGCGCCCGCGCCGGCCCGCGACGCTACTCCCTGCAGCGCGCCGCCGCGGCGAGCGCGAGGAGAACGGCGCTCAGCGCGAGCAAGCCGGCGCTCGCCGGCTGCCCGAGCCCGAGCGGCGCAGGACCGCCGAGGAGGTTCACCGCGTTGCCCCGCGGCATCAGCGCGCCGACCACCCCGGCCGAGCCCCCGAAGAGGAGGTCGGCAGCGAGCGGCGCGAAGCGGCCGAGGCCGCGCCGGAGGAAGGTCGCGCCGAGCGAGAACCAGCCGGCGTAGGCGGCTCCGGTGAGCGCGCCGATCCACCCACTGATGAGCACGTCTCGGACAAACGGCGCAGCGCCTGGGCCGTGGGCGGTCGCGACGACGACGACGGCGAGCAACGCGCCCACCGCGGCGGCGGCGAGGGCCGTGGCCAGGGCGATGCCGAGCGCGACATGGTGGGAGGAGGCGCCGAAGCGGGCCGCCGGCCAGGCCGCGTCGCGCAGCGCGGTCCTATCGGCGGCGTCGGCGGCGAGGGCGAAGATCGTGAGCGGCGTGACGAGGCGGAACGTGGCGAGCAGCGCGCGGTCGACGGCCCCGGACGACCCGAACGCGACCTCGATGACCGCCGCCGCGACCGCGAGCGCCACGCCGAGGCCGAGCGCCAGCAGCGGGCGCCGCGCGCGGAGGCGGCCCAGGGCCATCTCCATCCCGAGCCGGACGCCCACCCGCGCGGGCGTCGTCCGCTCGGAGCCCCCCTCCGCGGGAGGCGCCGGCTGCGCTGCGTCGATCGGGGCGCTCTCACCCACCATGCTGGCGTCCTGTCTCCGCGGCGTGCGGCGAGCCGTCTGGCGCCGGCGCGTCGACCGCGATCGGTCCGCCGGCAGCGGCGCCGCCGGGCGGCGGCGGCGCGTCGAACGCAGCCACGGCGACGGCGCCCTGGGGCGGCGCGCCGGGCAGCGGCGCAGCGCTTCCCCCCACGGGCGCGCCGAACGGCCGGATCGGGCGAACGGCGGCGAGGTGCAGCGCGGTCGCAGCGCGCACGTCGTGCAGCGACGGCGCCGGCGAAGCGATCGCGATCAGCGCGACGTCCTCCCCGGCGGCCGCATCCAGGATCGCGAGCGCCGCCGCCTCCCGGTCCGCAGACCGGATCCGCAGCGTCGAGGACGCCTCGGCCGGCCCCTGCTCCCAGGCGCACGCGCGCACGGCGGGAGAGCGCGCGAGCGCGGCGGCGAGCGCGCGAGCGCCGGGCGCGCCGGGCGCCCGCTCGTGGAGGAGCGCGCGGAGCTCGACCTCGGGCCTCCCCGCGCCGAGCGCGGCCGCGCTCGGGGCGACGGCGAGGCGCTCGCCGTCGCCGGGCTCGGTCCGGGCGATGACGCCGCGATCGAGCACGTGGATGCGATCGGCGAGGGCGCTCGCGTCCACGGTCGAGGACGTGATGATCACGACGCAGGCGCCGCCCGCCGCGAGCGCGCGCAGGCGCTCTCGGACCGGCGCGGGCGACGGCACGGCGACGTCGGCGAACGGCTCGACGAGGCAGAGCAGGAGCGGCTGCGGCACCCCCAGGGCGAGCGACAGCTCGATCGCCCGGGTCTCGGCGAAGCTCAGCGAGGCCGTGCGGCGGGCGAGGAGCGGCGCGACGCCGAGCGCGTCGAGCAGCGCCGCGGCGGCGCCCGCGGGCGCGCCGCGGGCCCGGAGCGCCACCGACATGCAGGACGCCACCGACGCGCCGTCGGGCAGCTCCGGGGCGATGGAGAGGACGCCGATCCGCGCCCGTGTCGCCGCGCTCCGGAACGGGTCGCGCCCCGCCACGAGGACGCGGCCGGCGAGCGGCGCGGCGCGCCCCTCGAGCACCTCGGCGAGCGCCAGCGTGCCGTCCTCCGGCGCGCCGAGGACGGCGTGCACGCCCGGGCCGAGCGCCGCCGCCGCGCCGAAGAGGCTCCCGCGCGGGCGACCCGCCTCGCCGGCGCTGTCGCGCGCGCGCACGCCCTCGAGCACCGCGATGGGCGCGCCCGGGATCATCCGGCGGGGCTCCCCGCCGAGCGGACCGCGAAGGAGAGGAACGCGCCGAGCGCGCCCGGGATCGACCACCGCGCATCGCCGGCGAGATCGGCGAGCGCCCAGGGGACGAGGGTCAGCGAGAGGAACAGGGCGCGCCCGCGCGCGCCGGCGATGCGGCTGCTCGCCGCGGCGAGGCCGCCGAGCGTCACGCCGGACACGGCGCCGAACAGGGCGAGCGCGGCGCCGAAGGCGAGGTGCTGGAGGGCGAGCAGCGCCGAGCCGGAGAGGAGCGCGGCGAGCGCCGAGAGCACGGCCAGCGGGAGCGCGACGACGCGCGCGATCTCCAGCATCGCGGCGAGGCTGCGCGCGCCGTGCAGCGAGGCCCGCGAGATCCCCCGCGCCGCGGCGAGCGCCTCGATGCCGTCGCGGCGATCGGACGCGGGCCGGTCGTGGGCCGCGGCGAGGGCGATGGGGCCGGCGGCCGCCCACGCGAGCCAGCGCGCCGCGGACCCGAGCAGCCCCTCGAGCGACGTCGTCCCGTCGTCCAGCCGGAGCACGAGCGCCGTCGCGCCGTACCCGAGCGAGATCAGCGCCGCCATGGCGAGGCCGAGCTGGCCGCCGCGCGCGCTGCGCAGCCGCGCGCACCCCAGCGCGACCGCGGCGCGCAGCGCCTTCCGCGCGGCCGCGCGCCGCCGCCCGGCATCGTCCGGACGCCTGGTCGGCGCGTCGCGCGGTTCGGGGTCGTGCGGGCGGGTCATCGAAGGGGGCGTGCCGGAGAGAGCGTGCAGGCGGGGCGCGCAGGCGAAACGGCGGCGACGCGCGCTGCTAGCGCTGCCCTTCCAGGCGCGCGGGCGCAAGGCCAATGTGCCACGGGCCCAGCGCGCCCCTGGAATGTGATCGTCGCCGCGCGAAAGCGCCACCCCCGCCGCGGCCGATGAGCCGCGGCGCCCGCGAGCATGCCCTTTGTCCTCCCCGCCTGGTCGGCCCGCTGCTCTCCCCGCCTGGTCGGCCCCCTGCCCCCGCCTAGTCGAACGAGAGCCCGCGGCGCCCCTTGTGCCTGCGCTTGCGCTCCTTGTCGGCGACGCCGATCTTCCCCCACTCGTAGGTGATGCGGCGGCGGAAGACGCCCAGCGCATCGCCGCCGTAGAGCAGGAGCTCGCGCGGGGAGTCCGTCTCCCCGATCGTGGGCTCCCAGAGGTCCGACGGCACGAACGCGAGCAGCGCGGGCGTGCTCAGGCGCATCCGCGCGATGAGGAGCCCGCACGCCGCCTTGTCGCCCGGCCGCGCCCGCTTCGCGCGCTTGCCGCGGCCGCGCGGCTCCTCCTTCGCGCCGCCCGGGCGCGCGCAGCCGCCGCCGAGCACGAGCTCCTCGTTGCCCCGGGGGTGCCAGGTCCACATGCGCTCGACCTTGAACGCAGCGTCGGGCGATCCGACCGTGGCCGCGGCGCGCGCCTCCTCGGGAGCGAGCTCCGCGAGCTGCGCCGCGACGCGCGCGTCGAGGAGCGGCTCCAGCCGGAGCGGGCGATCGCGCGACACCTCGAGCACCACCTCGAAGCTGTTCACCTCCCCGGCGCAGCAGCGCACGCCGACCTCGGGGCGGCGCGTGTCCGGCTTGACGCCGCGCCCGTGGGCGCAGCGCCCCACGAGCTCGCCCGAGGGCCCGTTGCCCCCGCGCAGCGTCACGAGCCCCGGCTTGCTGGTGTCCCGCTGCCACTGGCTCGAGGTCCAGGTCCAGACGCCGCCGTGGAGGTCGTGCACCCCGAACGCGCTCACGCACCCGGCGTTCACGCCGTTCGGCGTCAGCACCCGGCTCTGCCCGGTCGCGCACACCGAGGCCTTGTACGCGTCGCCGTACTCGTACGTGGTGTTCGCCGGCCCCTTGCACGCCCGCTCGATCTCGAGCTCCGTGCAGAGGCGCTTGCCCTGCGCCTCACAGAGCGCGCGCGCCTCGTCCTGCGTGACGTTCGTGGTCGGGATCGCGCCGACCTCGTTGGGGTACGAGAAGACGTCGATGTAGAAGCCGTGCATCACGACCTGCGCGCCCGCCATCTCCTCGTCGGCGATGCGCGGCAGCCGGTCAGGCGGCGTGCCCGCGATGAGCACGCCCTTCGGGATCCACGCCATGCCGGGGCGCGGCTCCGGCTCGGCCTGGGCCACGTCCCAGGGCGGCGCGGCGTCGAGGTCGGCGTCCGTGCCCGGCGAGGCGCCGCCGCGCTCGCAGCCGAGGGAGCCCGAGAAGAGGACGGCGAGCGACACGGCGGCCGCGCGGGCGGTCCCCCTCGGCGCGCGGACGGAGCGCTGCTCGCCGGAGCCCACGGCTCACTCGGGGTCGCGCTCGCGGAGGTTCAGCTCCTTCATCTTGAGCTGGAGCCCCTTGCGAGAGATCTTGAGGAGCCGCGCGGCGTGGGTGACGTTGCCGTGCGTCTGCTTGAGGGCGCGCTCGATGAGGTCGCGCTCGAGCTTGCTCATCGCCGCCTTGACCTGCTCCTTCAGGCCGTCGGGCGTCGACGGCGCGAGGGCCGTGTCCGCGGCCGCGGGCGGCAGCGACGCGCCGGGCGCCGACGTGGCGCCGCTGCGGATCTCCTCCGGCAGATCGTCGAGGCGGATGCGCGCGCCGTCGGCGAAGAGCAGCGCGCGCTCGACGACGTTCTCGAGCTCGCGGATGTTCCCCGGCCACGCGTGCGACGAGAGGCGCTCGAGCGCCTCGGGCTCGATGCCCTCGATGCTCTTCTTGAGGCGCGCGTTGAACTTCGCGACGAAGTGGGCGCAGAGGTGGGGGATGTCGCTCCTCCGGTCGCGCAGCGCAGGGAGCGCGATCGGGACGACGTTGAGCCGATAGAAAAGGTCTTCCCGGAAGGTGCCCGCCGCGATCTCCCGCTTGAGATCGCGGTTCGTGGCGGCGACGAGCCGGACGTCGACGTGGATGGTCTTGATCCCCCCGACGCGCTCGAACTCGCTCTCCTGCAGGACGCGCAGGAGCTTCACCTGCATCTCGGTCGGGATCTCGCCGATCTCGTCGAGGAACAGCGTCCCGCCCGAGGCGAGCTCGAAGCGACCCGGCTTGGAGGCGACGGCGCCCGTGAAGGCGCCGCGCTCGTAGCCGAAGAGCTCCGACTCCATGAGATCCTTCGGGATCGCCGCGCAGTTGACCTTGATGAACGGCCGGTCGCGCCGGCTGGAGTTCTCGTGCAGCGCCCGCGCGACGAGCTCCTTCCCGGTGCCGCTCTCGCCGCTGATGAGCACCGTGGTCGGCGTGTCGGCGACCCGCTCGAGGATCGCGTAGAGCTCCTGGATGGGCGGGCTCTCGCCGATGATGCCGAAGCGGTCCGAGCCGCCCCGGGGCGGCGCCGCCGAGACGTCGCGCGTGGCGTCCGCGCTCGCGAGATCGCGGGTGCGGAGGGCCTTCTTCACGACGACGCGCACCTCGTTCTGATCGAACGGCTTCGTGATGTAGTCGAACGCGCCCGTCTTGAGCGCCTCGACGGCGTTGTCGACGGTCCCGTGCGCCGTGAGGAGCACGACGGGGCGCGAGGGGTCGTCGCGGAGCGCGGCCCGGAGCAGGTCCATGCCGTCGACCTTGGGCATCCGGAGATCGGTGATGACCAGGTCGATGTGGTGCTCCTTCAGGAACGCGAGCCCTTCCTCGCCGTCTTCGGCGGTGTGGACCTCGTAGCCATCCCGGCCGAGCTGGGCGCTGAGGACCCGCCGGAGGTTCGCCTCGTCATCGACGACGAGGATCTGCTTCTTTTCGGGGAGCATCACCGGGCGAGACTAGCAGAACCGGCAACCGGGCAAGCGCCGTGACCGATCCCCGGCGCTCCGGGTCGGACGCCACGCGCGCCGCGTGCGCGCTCCCAGCGCCGCGGGGTCGCGACGGCGGGCGCTCCTGGCGCCTGCCCGCCGCCTCGCTCGGTCGCCCGTCCCACGGTCGACCGGCGCCGCCCGTCCCGCCGTCGACCGGCTGAACGCATTGCCCCGAAGTCCGCCGTGATGCCTTTTTCTCGCTGCCGACGAAACGGATCAGTATGCTGCGCCCACTTCTCGTGGAGGGCGGCTCGGATGCGTGTGCTTCGGACTTGGCTGGTCGGTCTCGGCGCGGGGATGTTCCTCGCCGCGGGGTTGGCCGTAGCAGGAGATCCGGCCATCGAGTACCCCCAGTGCAACCGCACCGCGACGCCCGCTGACCTGGAAGGCGCCAAGGGCGCGCACAAGGCCGCCACGCAGTTCTACGAGCGGGCCGACTACGACCGCGCCATCCAGTACTGGAAGGACGCTTACCAGCTCGACTGCACCGCGCACGGCGTGCTCATCAACATCGCCAACGCGTACGAGAAGAAGGGCGACCGCGCCGAGGCGATCACCGCCCTGGAGACGTACCTGGCCCGCACGCCGGACGCGAGCGAGGCGCCGACGATCCAGGACAAGATCCAGAACCTCAGGAACTCCATCCGACCGACGCCGACCCCGACCGCCAGCGAGTCGGCGTCCGCGCCCGCGCTGCCTCCGACGGCGCCCACCGCGTCGGCGAGCGCGAGCGTCCCCGTGGAGCCGCCTCCGCCGCCGCAGCCCCCCTACGGGTATGCGCCGTGGGTCGCGACGGGCGCCGGCGTCGTCACGCTGCTGGTCGGCGGGATCCTGACCTCCAGCGGCTTCGCGGACATCGGCGCCGCCGAGGACAGTTGTCCGTCGCGCGTCAACTGCGAGCCGGACGTGGCCGATCAGGGCAACCAGGGCCGCACCCACGCGACCGTCGGCGGCGTGCTCCTCGGGCTGGGCGCAGCCGGCGTCGCGGGAGGCCTCATCTGGGAGCTCGCGTTCAACCAGCCCCGCCCGGTCTCCGGCGTCCCTGCGCCCTCCGCCGGGATCCGGCTGACCCCGGTCGCCGGCCCAGACGCGGCCGGCGTCGGCGTGTCCGGCCGCTTCTGAGCAGGCTCCCCGGCGCGCCGCCGGGCTCCGTGCGGGCGCGCGGGTGCGACACGACCCGCTTTCCGCTGGAGCACGACCCGCCGCCCGGCGGGAGGAGGTGCGCCGGTGGGGAGCACCGGGCCGCAAGCCAGCGAGCGCCCGCCGGCGCATCGTCTACTCTTCTACCGTGCGTCTCAGCTCCTCCGCCCGCTCGCTCCTGACACGGTCCTCTCGGAACGGAATCGCGCTTCCGGCCGCGCTGCTCGCCGCGCTGTCGATCGCGGGGACGGCGGTGCTCGCTCCCGGCGAGCCCCCCGCGCCCGCGCTCGCGCGGATCGGCCATCTCCTCGTGCCCGCGGCCGTCGCGGCGCCCGCTGCCCCCGGCGCGGCCGCCCGGGTCTCGATCCTCGCGACAGCGCCGGGGGCAGCCCGGACCACGCTCCACATCGCCGCCGTCGGCGGCGCCCAGGCCGGCCCCGCGCTCGCCACGCTCCAGCACCTCGGCGACGCGACCGTCCGCGCCCGCGTCGTGCCGCGGACGCCGATCATCGTCGCGACCGCCGACACGAGGCCGTCCCGCGATCGCTCGTTCAACGCGAGCCTCTTCCGCGTCGAGCCGCACGCGGAGCCCGTCGCGCTCTGCGACGGCGTGGTGCACGCGAGCCGCCCGCTCGTCACCGCCGACGGGCGCGTCTTCGTCTCGCGCGGCGTCGCCGGCCCAGAGCCGCCGACGGACGGCGACCTCGCGCGGCTGCGGGTCGACGCGCTCACCATCGACGAGGTCGACCTCGCCACCGGCGCGACGCGCGCCGTGCACAGGCACGCGGGCTACCTCGCCTTCCTCGCCGGCGCGTGGAACGGCGAGCTCGTCGTCTACCGCGTCTCCCCGGGGTCGGCCGACCTCGTCCTCGTGAACCCCGACTCCGGCGCGACGCGCGTGCTCGCCCCGTCGATCCCGCCGTTCGCGCGCGATTTCTCGATCGACGCGAAGGCGGGCGCGCTCGTGTTCCAGGAGCGGCACGAGACCGATCCCGGCTTGTGGGTCATCGACCGCATCGATCTCGCCCGAGGCAAGCGCGCCCGGCTCGAGGTGAGCGCGAACAGCGGCCTCGCCCCGCACGCCTGGCCGGGCGGCGGGCTCGCGTACACGCCCGATCGCGCCGCCGGGCTGCGCGTGGTCGGCGGCCGCGCGGCGGTCCGCGGCCCGCTCGGCGCCGGCGTCGACGCCGTCCAGGCCGTCTCGCCGGACGCGGCGTGGGTGGCCGCGCTGCACACGAACCCCTCCGCGTTCGCCGTCCCGTTCGCGATCCACGTGGAGAGCGGCGAGGTCTTCGCGATCCCCGCCCCGTCCGGCGCGCGCGTCGCCGTCGCCGGCTTCACCACCGCGAAGGAGGAGCCGTGAGGAGCCGCCGTCTCCTGATCCCGGCGGCGATCTCCGCGGCCGCGCTGGTCGCGCCGGCCGCGCGCGCGGCGTACTGCCCCTGCTTCACCGCGTCGAGCGCGTACAACGATCGCGGCTGCGCGATCGAGGCCGTGCCCGGGATCAACCCCTCGGTCGCGGAGTGGAACGCGATCTTCGACCTGGTCTCACGCGGCCCGGCGGCCTGGGGGGACGCCGGCCCCGCGACCATCGATCTCGGCCAGGGCTGCGATCAGCCCGAAGCGCCGCGGCAGGTCCCCGCGACGTTCCCCTGCGAGCTGCTGAAGGCGATCGCCATGCAGGAGTCGGGGTGGCAGCAGTTCTGCGCGCCGGACCGGCCCATGGACCAGGCGGGGGCGAGCTCGCGGACGATCATCTCGTTCGACTGCGGCTACGGCGCCTCGCAGATCACGAGCGGCATGCGCGGCGGCGAGAGCCCGGGCTTCGATCCGCGCCGCGTGGCCGCGGATCCGACCTACAACGCGGCCACCGGCACGCACATCCTGGCGATGAAGTGGAAGGCCACGCGCTGTGTCGGCGACCGGCAGCCGGCGATCGTCGAGCACTGGTACAGCGCCGTGTGGGCGTACAACGGGCTCTCGTACGTCAACAACCCGAACAACCCCAACTACGACGCGGGGCGCGGCGTCTACGATCCGGCGATCGGCGGCGCCGCTCCGTACCAAGAGCGGGTGTTCGGCCGGATGGAGCACACCGGCGAGCGCTGGGAGCGGACCGAGGTCGCCTACCCGGCGCTCGGCGAGATCGGCGCCGGCGGCGCGCCGGCCGCGCTCTCCGATCCGCGCTGCGCTTCGCCGACGGACTGCACGCGCACGCGCCCCCTCCACGTCACGCGCTGCGCCGACGACGTCGGCGGCAGCGGCGGCAGCGGCGGTGCAGGCGGCGGCGGCAGCGGCGGCGCGGGCGGCAGCGGCGGTGCAGGCGGCGGCGGTGCAGGCGGCGGCGGTACAGGCGGCAGCGGCGGATCGGACGGCAACGCTGGAGGCGCCCCCGTCACGGCAGGCCAGGGAGGCTCCGGAGGCCCCCTGGACGACGACGAGGACGACGACGGCGCGACCTCGACGACGGTGGGCATCTACGGCCGGTGCTCCTGCGACGTGCCCGGGAGCGGCGCCGCCGCCGGCGCGGCGTCCTGGATCGCGCTCGGCGCCGGCGCGCTCGCCGCGGCGTGGCGGCGGAGGCTTCCGAGGCGGCGTCGCGCGGACTAACCTCGCGGGCCATGCCGCCTTCGCTCGGATCCGAGCTCATCGCAGCGTGGGCTGCCCGGCGGGGCCTCGCCTTCACCGCGCGCCCCGACGAGGCGTGGTTCCGCCGCTGGGAGCCGTACGACACGATCGCGCCCCCGTCCGCCTACCTGTCCGCGTGCACGTGGACGGCGAACCCCGGGCACGCGGTCATCGTCGAGCCCTGGTACGCGGACGGCGAAGCCGAGCCGCTCGAGCGATCGCTGCTCGGCTTCGCGGCGCACCCGGCGCTCCAGCGCCGCGCCGCGATGCGCGTCGGCGAGCACTTCCTGACCCGCGTCGCCTTCATCGAGAGCGCTCCGCCGCCCCGGGTCGTCCTCGGCGACGCGCTCTGGGACGCCCACGCGACGACCTTCGCCGCCTCCCCGCGCGAGGCCGCCGCCGCGTTCCATCCGCGCCTGCGCAAGCTCCTCGCCCGCCGCGGCTTCCAGGGGCACCTCGAGCTGCGCCCCGGCGGGCTCGTGGTGCACTGCGCCGGCCTGCGGCCCATCCCGGAGCACTACGACCGGCTGCTCGGCATCGTGCGCGAGCTCGTGAACGCGGCGCTCGCGTGAGCGCGGGGCGCCATCGCGCATCGCATCCCACCATAAACCACTGAAATTAAACAACAATTTACCAACGCGGCCCCGCCCGCCAGCCCTGTCGACGCGTCCGCCGCGCCGTTCTAGGCTCCCCGATCATGGCCAAAGTCCTGGTCGTCGAGGATGAGCCGGCCATCGCCGAGTCCATCGCCTATTTCCTGCGCCGCGACGGGTTCGCGGCCACGGTCGCCACCACGCTCGCGGCCGCGGAGCGGGAGATCGACAAGGCGGACCTCATCATCCTCGACCTGATGCTCCCCGACGGCAGCGGCTTCGATCTCATCGGCCAGGTGCGGCGGAGCGCGGCGCGCGCCGCGATCATCGTCCTGTCGAGCCGCGACAGCGAGGCCGACCGCGTCGCCGCGCTCGAGACCGGCGCCGACGACTACGTGACCAAGCCGTTCTCGCCGCGGGAGATCGTGGCGCGCGTGCGGGCCGTCCTGCGCCGCGCCGCGCGGCCCCAGGCGTCCGACGCCGCCCCCGCGCCGCTGCCCCTCATGGTCGACGAGGCCACGCGCCGCGCGCACGTCAACGGCCAGAAGGTCGACCTCACCCGCGTCGAGTTCGACCTCCTCGCCTGCATGCTCGCCGCGCCGGGCAGGGTGTTCACGCGCGCGCAGCTCATCGACCGCGTCTGGGGCGACGGGTTCGCGATCACCGACCGGACCATCGACTCGCACGTGAAGGGGCTCCGGAAGAAGGTCGTCGAGGCCGGGGGCGACGCCGACCTCATCGAGACGGTGCGCGGCGTCGGCTACCGCGTCACCGACAAGCCGAGCCCCACCGAAGGCGGCGGTTAGATCATGGTGCGCCTCGTCGTCACCGCGGCGGCGGCGGTCTCGATCATCCTGCTCGTCGCGCTGTTCGCCTCCCGCCTCGTCCGCGCCCGGACGGCCGGGATGAGCATCCGGATGCAGATCTTCATCGCGCTCGGCGGCATCGTCGGCGCGTTCGCGTTCGGGCTCGGCCTGCTCGTCATCGATCGCATCGAGGCGCGCGCGACGCTGCTCGCCGAGGGCAGCGCGCGCGACGAGGCGGCCGCCTTCGCCGCCGTCGCCGCGATGGAGATGGAGGTCCGCGGCGTCGACCTCGCCGCCGTACGCGCGCTCGACGGCGAGGGCCCCACCGCCCAGAACATCGCGCTGCTCGACCCGGAGGGGCGCGTGCTCCGGGCGCGCGGCGCCTCGCCGGGCGAGCCCGGGACCGTCTTCGTGACCGCGCCCATCGAGGTCCGCGGCCGGCGCGTCGGGAGCGTCCAGGTCGTGAAGCCGACCATCGTCGTGCAGCGGATGGTCGCCGACTTCGCCCCGCCGATCCTCGTGATCAGCACGGTCCTCGGCGCCGCGGCGGCGCTCTCGTCCTTCCTGATCGGCCGCGCCATCGCGACGCCGATCGAGGCGCTCACCGAGTTCGCCGTGCGCGTCAGCGAGGGGGAGGTGCGCGCGGCGCCGCCGCCGGCCCAGGGCCGCGAGGTCCAGCGGCTGACGCGCGCCATCGACTCCATGCGGCGCCAGATCGAGGGCCGCCCGTTCGTCGAGACCTTCGCCGCGGATCTCTCGCACGAGCTCAAGAACCCGGTCGCCGCGATCCGCGCGAGCGCCGAGGTGCTCTCCGAGGGCGCGCTCGACGACCCCGACGAGGCCGCGCGGTTCGTCGGGCGGATCCGCGAGGCGATCACGCGGATCGAGGCGCTCCTCGGGGAGCTCCTGTCGCTCGCGCGCCTCGAGGCGCGCGGCGTGGAGCACGCCGCGGTCGTCGATCTGGTCGCGATCGCGCAGGCCGCCGCGGCGCGGGCGCGGGAGCGCGGCAGCCGCGTCGAGCTCGACGCGCCGAGCTCGGCGGCCGTGCGCGGCGACGAGCTCTGGCTGTCGCGCGCGCTCGACAACCTGCTCGACAACGCGCGCACGCACGGCGACGCCGCGGCGCCCGTCCGCATCGCCGTGTCCCGCCTGGGCGGACAGGTCGCGATCGCGATCCGCAACCGCGGCGAGATCGGGCGGCACGTCGCCGGCCGCCTGTTCCGCCGGTTCGTGACCACCCGCGCCGACCGGGGGGGCACCGGCCTCGGCCTCGCGATCGTCAAGGCGATCGCCGAGGCGCACAGCGGCTCGGCCGAGTGCACCCACCGCGGGCCGCCCGAGGTCGAGTTCAAGATCTCGCTGCCGGGGGCCTGAGCCGGTGAAACCACGAGCTCTACCGCCCTGCGTCACCTCCCGGGCCGCATCTTGGTTTCCGGGAGGTTTCCCCGGTTTGACGCCGCGTCAAATCGATGGTGCGAACGCGCGGCCGGCGATCGGGCGGAGCGATCCGCAGGGCGCGCGCTAAGGTCCACCGGCGGCGGCCCTTGAGCTCACCCGCGCCATCCTCCACAGAACCTCCACAATCGCATCACCGTCTGCCCCCCTACCGCGCCCAAGCTCGGCGCAAAGTGCGTCGTCCCCACCCAGGAAATTCCATGACGTCCAGCAATCTCCCCAAGCACGTCGCGATCATCCTCGATGGCAATGGCCGCTGGGCAGCGGCGCGGGGCCTCCCCCGCATGCAGGGGCACCAGCACGGCGCGCAGGCCGTGCGCCTCTCGGTACGCACCTGCCGCGATCGCGGCATCCCGTACCTCACGCTCTACGCGTTCAGCGTCGCGAACTGGTCGCGGCCCAAGGACGAGATCGACGCGCTGATGCGCATCTGCCAGGAGTTCGCCGAGGGGGAGCACGACGAGCTGATCCGGCGCGGCATCGCGGTGCAGGTGGTCGGCGATCTTGAAGAGATCCCGACCCCGACGCGGCGCGCGATGGAGAAGCTCGTGGAGGACACCGCGGGCGGCACCGAGATGACCCTGGCCCTCGCGCTGAGCTACGGCGGCCGCCGCGACATGGCGAACGCGATGCGCGCGCTCGCGGTCCGCGCGCGCGCCGGGCTGGTCATCCCGGAGGAGATCAACGAGAAGTCGCTCCGGAACTTCCTGACGACCAGCGCGATGCCCGATCCGGATCTCATCATCCGCACGGGCGGCGAGAAGCGCCTCAGCGACTTCCTGCTCTTCGAGGCCGCGTACGCGGAGCTGTTCTTCACCGACACGCTCTGGCCCGATTTCACCGAGGCGACGTTCGACGAGGCGCTCGCCACCTACGGCCGGCGGCAGCGGCGTTACGGCCGGACCGGCGACCAGGTCCGGCGGTTGGCCGCGTCGAGCTGAACCGATGGCGCGAGGCGCCCCGCGCGCACGCCCGCAGCGCTCGTTGCGCTCGTTGCGCTCGATTCCGGGGCCGCGATGCAGTACGAAAGACGCGCTTGTCGTCCAAGCGCCCGTAGCTCAGCTGGATAGAGCAGCGGCCTTCTAAGCCGCGGGTCGCAGGTTCGAATCCTGCCGGGCGTGCCGAACGTCCTCGGTGCGTCGCTTGACGGTCCCGCCCGCGGCGGACCACCATGTTCCTGGCGTCATGCAGAAGCGGGTCGTGCTCGTGCTGGGCGGTCTGGTGCTGGGCGCGGCCTGCGCGCTCGCGGCGGGACGGGTGCGCGCCCAGGGGGCCGCGCCGAGCGCCCCAGCCCCGCGGTGGGAGCACGACTGCGAGCAGGCGCACGGCGTGGAGGAAGCCCGCGCCGTCGCCAGGGCTCGGGGAGAGAGCGGCTGGGAGCTCGTGGCGCTCGACGCCGGCGTGATGTGCTTCAAACGGCCGGCCCCCGCGCCGCCGAAGCCGGCCGATCCCTGGCCGGGCTACTGACGCGAGGGAGCGGCGCGCGCCGCGCCGCCGCCCGCCGTTCGAGGCGGAGCGGCCCTCGCGGCGGCGCCGCCGCCGCCCTTCTCGGCCCGCGCGCTGCGTGTCAGCGTTCGGCATGATCGACCTCTGCGATCGGCGCTATGCGCTGCCCGCGCGCAAGACCGCGGTGTTCTGCGTCGACGGCTGCGCGCCCGAGTACCTCGACATGGCGCTCGCGGACGGGCTCATGCCGCGGCTCGCGGCCACGCTCGCCGGAGGCGGCCTGTACGTGCGCGGCCGCGGCCAGATCCCGAGCTTCACGAACCCGAACAACGTGTCCATCGTGACCGGCCAGCCGGCGCGCGTGCACGGCATCTCGGGCAACTACTACTTCGACGCCGCCTCGGGGGAGGAGGTGCCGATGAACGACCCGCGGTTCCTGCGCGTCCCGACGCTGTTCGAGAAGATGGAGCAGGCGGGCGTCCGGACCCTCTGCATCACGGCCAAGGACAAGCTCCGCGCGCTGCTCGGCGCCTGCCGCGAGGGAGGGCCGCGCCCGATCTCGCTGTCGGCGGAGAAGGCGCACGAGCAGGCGATCCCGGAGCACGGGATCGCCTCGATCACCGCCGCGGTCGGCCGCGAGAACCCGTCGATCTACGACTGGGACATCTCGCACTACGCCATGGAGATGGGCCTCGCGCTGCACGCGCGGGTCTCGGCCACGCTGCTCTACGTGTCGCTGACCGACTACGTGCAGCACAAGGAACCGCCGCGCGGGCCGATGTCGGATCGGTTCTACGCCCGCTTCGACGCGCTCTTCGGCGCGTACCTCGACGCCGGGTTCGTCTGCGGCGTCACCGCGGATCACGGCATGAACGACAAGACCACGCCGGACGGCTCGCCGAACGTGCGCTACCTCGAGGACGCGCTCCGCGAGGCCGGCCTCTCGGGCTTCCGGGTGCTCCTGCCGATCACCGACCCGTACGTGGTGCACCACGGCGCGCTCGGGTCCTACGCGACCGTGTACGCCGGCGCCTCGGGGCAGGACGGCGCGATGGAGCGCGCCGCCGCGGCCCTCGCGCGGCTCCCGGGCGTGGAGCTCGTCCTGCCCCGCGAGGAGGCCGCGCGGCGCTTCGCGCTGCCGCCGGACCGGATCGGCGACCTCGTGGTCCTCGGCGATCGGGGCACGGTGCTCGGCAAGAGCGCGGCCTACCACGACCTCTCCGCCGTGCAGCGCGGGCTCCGGTCCCACGGCGGCCTGCACGAGGCCGACGTGCCGATCATCGCGAGCCACCCGCTCCGGCCCGAGGAGCGCGCGAGGCTCCTCGGCGCGGAGGCGGGCGCGGCGAGCGGCCGGCCGTGCGCGCTGTCGAACGCGGACGTCTTCGACCTCTTGCTGAACCGACTCTCGACCGCCACGGCCTAGCGCCATCGATCGAGCGCCTGAAGGGGGGACTGCGATGGGCTCGATGCTCACGATCGAACGACCGGGGTTCCATTTTCCGTGCCTGATCGGGGGCAGGCCGGTGAGCCGGGAGGAGCGCATCCTCGTGCGCTACCCGTTCACGGGCGAGGTGATCGGCAGCGTGCCGAGGCTCGACGAGCAGGAGGTGGCGCGGGCGCTCGAGAGCGCGTCGTCCGGCCCGCCGCGGCTCTCGCGCCACGAGCGCAGCCAGATCCTCCTCCGCGCCGCGGCGCTCATCGAGGCGCAGGCGGACGCGGTCGCGCAGCTCATCACCTGGGAGAGCGGGCTCTGCCTCAAGGACACCGCGTACGAGGTGCGGCGCGCGCTCGACGTGCTCCGGTTCGCGGCGTACGAGGCGCTCCGCGACGACGGCCAGTGCCTCGCGTTCGACATCTCGGCGAACGGCAAGCCCCGCCGGGGCTACACGCTGCGCGAGCCGCTGCGCCTCGTGACGGCGATCACGCCGTTCAACCACCCGCTGAACCAGGTCGCCCACAAGGTCGCGCCGAGCATCGCGAGCGGCAGCGCGATGGTGCTCAAGCCGTCGGAGAAGACGCCGCTCTCCGCCGTCTACCTCGCGGCCGTGCTGCACGAGTCGGGGCTGCCGCCCGGCATGCTCAGCGTCGTGACCGGCGATCCGGCCGAGATCGGGCGGGCGCTCGTGACCCACCCCGCGGTGGAGCTCGTGAGCTTCACGGGCGGGGTCGAGATCGGCAAGCGCATCGCCGGCATGCTCGGCTACCGGCGCGCGGTGCTCGAGCTCGGCGGCAACGATCCGCTCATCGTGCTCGACGACGCGGATCTGGACGAGGCGGCGCGGCTCGCGGTGTACGGCTGCTACAAGAACTCGGGGCAGCGCTGCACGGCGGTGAAGCGGCTCATCGTGAGCGAGCGCGTCGCCGACGAGTTCGCCGCGCGCCTCGCCGCGGCGTCGGCGCAGCTCAAGGTGGGCGATCCGCGCGACCCGGCGACGGACATGGGGACGGTGATCTCGGAGGCCGCGGCGCGGCAGCTCCAGGCGGCGGCGGAGGACACGCTCGCGCGGGGCGCCCGGCTCCTCTTCGGGAACGAGCGCCGCGGGGCCCTGTACGGCCCCGCCGTGATGGATCGCGTGCCGTGGGACGCCCCGTCCGTGCAGCAGGAGACCTTCGGCCCGCACGCGCCGATCCTCCGGGTGAGGGACATCGACGAGGCGATCGCCGTGGCGAACGGGACGAGCTACGGCCTCTCCGCCGGCGTGTGCACGAACGACATGAGGCACGTCCACCGGCTCGTCCGGGAGCTCCGCTGCGGCACGGTCAACGTGCGCGAGGTGCCGGGATACCGCTCCGAGCTGTCGCCGTTCGGGGGCATCAAGGACAGCGGCACCGGCGTCAAGGAGGGCGTCGTCGAGGCGATGAAGGCGATGAGCAACGTGAAGCTCTACACGGTCCCCTGGGAGTGAGCGGCCCCGGCGCTTCCCCATACCGCCGGGGCGCGCGCCGTTGTAAGCCGATCGGCATGAGCGGAGAGCCCCTGTCGGAGCGAGAGTTCGACGCCGTGGCCGATCGGTCGCTGCGCGCGCTGGATCGGGCGATCAACGAGATCCCCGACGGCGTGGAGGCCGATCTGCAGAGCGGCATCCTCACGCTGGAGTTCGAGGACGGCGTCAAGTACGTCGTCAACAGCCACCGCGCCGCGCGGCAGATCTGGATGGCCGCCGAGCGGGCGGCGTGGCACTTCGACTACCAGCCGTCCGAGGGCCGCTGGGTGGCGCAGAGGACCGGCGACGAGCTCTGGAGCACCCTCGAGGCCGTGGTCTCGCGGAAGCTCGGCCGCGCCGTGAAGCTCGAGCGCTGAGCCCCGCCGCTCACAGCGCGAAGCGGATGCCGAGCGCGCCGAGCGGACCGGTGACGGAGGCGCCGATCCGCAGATCGAAGGCGACGCGGTCCCACGGGCGGAACGAGAGGCCGAGCTCGGGGAAGAGGAGCCACGGATAGACGACCGGCTTCAGGCCCTGGGGCTTCCCCTTGGGGCGGGTGAACCAGCTCGGCTCGGTGTAGCCGGGGTAGTGATCCGCGTCGTAGTCGAGCTGGTTGCAGTACCGGAAGCTCCCCTCCGGGTTGTTGGGCCCGCGGCACTTCTTGTAGCGGTACGGGTCCCCCGGCACGAAGGTGCTCTGGTCGCCCGGGACGGCGTCCCCGGGGTACGCCTGGGTCCGGTAAAGCTCGCCCATGAACATCCAGCCCACGCCGAGGCCGGCACCGACGCGGAAGGCGAACCGCTCGTCGCGATCGAGCGGGATGTTCCAGACGAGGCGGGCGTCCGCCTGGAGCGCCTGGAGGTCGCTCTCGATGATCTCGTAGTCGGTGTCGGGGTGCCCGTTCGGCAAGAACGGCGTCGCGGGCAGCTGGAAGCGCGCGTACGCGACCGAGAAGACGAGATCGAACCGCCCGAGCCTCGTGGACAGCGAGACGTCTCCGCCGGGGAAGAAGGCGTGCCGCCCCCCTTCTCCGAAGAGCTCGAACATGACCTGGGGGACGAAGAAGCCCCGGAAGCCGGCGCCGAGCCACACGTTCCGCTGCTTGCGCGACGCCGGCGGCGGCGTGGGCTCGGGCATCTCGACCGGCGGCTTCGCCTTCTCGTCGGGCCCGGCCGCGACGCGCGGCTCGTCTTCGGCCGGCTTCTCCGGCGGCTCCGGCGGCCTCTTCGCCGGCGGCTTCTTCGCCACGGGCGCTGGCGGCTTCTTCGCCGGCGGCTTCTTCGCCACGGGCGCCGGCGGCTTCTTCGCCGGCGGCTTCTTCGCCACGGGCGCCGGCGGCTTCTTCGCCGGAGGCGCCGTCGCCGCGGGCTTCTCCGGCGGCTTCTTCTCCGGCGGCTTCTTCTCCGGCGGCTTCTTCTCCGGCGGCTTCGCCGCCACGGGCTTCGGCGGCGGCTTCGCGCCGGGCTTCGGCTTGAGGCGCAGCTTGAGCTCCCGCCGCTGCTTCTCCTTCAGCGTGATCTTCTGCGAGAGCTCCTCGTGCCCCTCGGCCCTGGCGACGACCACCAGCTGCTTGCCCGGATCGAAGCGCTGCGGCGTCGAGGGGTCGCTGATCGCCTCGCCGTTGACCTCGACGACGAGCCCCTCGTAAGGCTCCGCCGGCGCGACGACGAGCGTCGGGATGCGCGCGTCGAGCTGCGCCGCCTTCTTCTTGGCCGATGTGATGGCCGCGACATCCTTCGCGCTGTAGCCGGGCTCCTTTTTCTCGCTCGCGACCGTGTGATAGATCTCGCTGGCCTTCACGAGCTCGCCCTGCTTCACGTAGCAGTCGGCGAGCGGGACCGCAGAGCTCGGGCGGTGCCGCTGGCTCTCGGCGGACTCGAGGAGCGGGATCGCCCGCTTGCAGAACCCGCCACGGGCGGCGTTGATGCCCTGGTTCGCCTCCTTGTCGCCCGGCGCGGCGAGCGCCGCATGGGCGAACAGCACAGCCAGGACGCCGAGGAGAGAAGCGATCGGAAGACGCAAGAGGCGGTCAGTCTACCACCTCATCCACGTCGCGCGCGGGACGGACGCGTCATTTGCGCCCGCGGATGTCGCGAACGGCACGGCGGCCCGAGGTAAGGAGCAGCGCGAGGCGCCGCCCACATTGGCGCCTGCACCGCCTGGCGGCCGCCTCGACGGAGCGAGCGCGGCCTGGACGGCCCGCGGTCCGGGCAGGTCGCGCAGGCCGCCGGGGAGACACGGGGCTTTGCCGGGATCCCGAGCGCTCCCCGGAAGCGCGCCCGGAACGCCGAAGCGCCGTCGACGAAAAGCTCGACGGACTCCTCTTTACACCTTCGACGCTGGCCGAGAGCCCCTGTAAGCTCCCCCGGAATGGCTTCCGGCGCAGGTATCGAAGAACCGCACGGGCTGGGCGAGAGCACCGGCGCGGAGGGATCGGGCGGCGGCGTTTTGTCCGGGCCCGTGCGGCGCACATTGAAGGCAGGCGAGATCCCGAACACGCTGATCGAGTGCACGCACTCGGTCGAGTGCGCGGGCTGTCCGCTCATCGCGGGCGATTACGCAGAGCAGCTCAGCACGAAGCGCGCGCGGGTCGTGTCCGCGGCCGCGCACTACCCATCGCTCGAGCTGCTCCAGACGAGCCCGGTCATCCCGGCCGATCCGATCACGGGCTATCGCGGCCGAGCGAAGCTCATCGTCGCCCCCTCCGGCGCGATCGGGCTGTACGGCCGCACGGGGCATCACGAGGTCGTCGACATCCCGGGCTGCCGGGTCCTCGCCCCGGCCCTCGCGGCGGTGACCTCGCGGCTGCGCGAGCTCATCGCGTCCCCGCCGCCGGAGGTCCGGCCGCTGCTCCTGCCGTACGATCCGGCGAGGGGCGGCGTGCTCCGCGCCCTCGACCTGCGCGAGGTCCACCTCGCGCCCGGCACGCCGCTCTACGCGGAGATGGGCGCGACCGAGGACAACCCGGCGTTCGTGCTGATCACGTTCGTCCTCCAGCGCGAGCGCGCGTGCACGCGCGACGAGCTGCGGGAGGCCGGCCGCGCCATCCGCCCGATGCTCCCCCGCGTCATCGGCGTCGCGGCGAACTTCCACGACGCGGAGGCGCCGCAGATCCTCGGGCCGGAGACGATCGTGCTCGACGGCGCCTCGCACGCGGAGGACCGGATCGGGCAGACCTATCACATCGCCGCGTTCGGCTCGTTCGTGCAGGCGCACCGCACGCAGGCCGCGCGCGTGCACGCCCTCCTGCTCCGCGAGATCGCGTCGCTCGAGAACGACGGGCCCGTGATCGAGGGCGAGGCCGCGATGGGCCCGGCCTCCCGGCGCAAGGAGCCGCCGCGGATCCTCGATCTGTACGGCGGCTCGGGCGCGATCTCGCTCGCCCTGGCGCAGGGCGGCAACCGGGTCCTCATGGTCGAGTCCTTCGCGCCCGCGGCGGCGAACGCCCGCGCGGCGGCGGAGGCGCAGGGGCTGAGCCAGCGCGTGGAGGTGCGCACCGGCGACGTCGCGGAGATCGTGAGCTCCCTCGTCAACGGCTCGGAGAAGTTCGACGGCATCGTGGTGAACCCGCCGCGCCGCGGCGTCTCCCCGACCGCGCGCGAGGCGATCGCGCGCCTCGGCGCGCCGCTGCTCGTCTACGTCTCGTGCGATCCCGACACGCTCGCGCGCGACCTCGATCACTTCTGCCGCCTCGGGTACTCGTCGACGGAGCTCACGCCGCTCGACATGATCCCGCTCACGGAGGAGATCGAGACGATCGCCGCCCTCCGGAGGACGCCCCCGCCGGCGCCGAAGGTCATCTACGACGACGACGGCGTGCTGGTCGTCGAGAAGGGCCCGCACGAGCCGGTGGCGCCGCAGCCGGAGTACCTCGGCTCGCTGCTCGCGCGCTGCGCCCGCATCCCGGGCAACACCACCACGCCCGTCGTCGTGCACGCGCTGGATCCGGGCACGAGCGGCCTGGTCATGCTCGCGCGGAGCGAGGAGGCGGCCGCGCGGTGGGGCGAGGCGCTCGCGAAGACGGGGCGCCTCATCTACCTGGCCGCGGCCAAGGGCGTGACCCCGGGCAAGGGCGCGATCACCCGCGACCTCCGCGAGGGGACGCGCACGTACACGGCGCGCACGCGGTACCGCCGCCTCGCGGTCGCGTCGGGCCACTCGATCCTCCGCGTCATCCCGGACGGCGGGCGCACGCACCAGATCCGGCGTCACCTCGCCGCGATCGGCCACCCGATCCTCGGCGACGAGCGCTACGGCCACGTGCCCACGAACCGCTACTTCGAGGAGAAGCACGGGCTCGATCGCTCGTTCGTGCACCTCGTGCGCATCGAGATCGAGCACCCGCGCACCGGCGTGAAGATGATCATCGAGTCGACCCTGCCCGGCGACCTGCGCTCGGCGCTCGAGCGCTCGACCGGCCCGTCGGTCCTGCGGTTCCTCGAGCAGAAGCACGCCCTCGGCGAGCAGCGGGCCGTCCCCGTGCTCACGACGACCACGGACGAGCCCGCTCCGAGCAGCAGGATGATCCCGCTGCGCACCGAGGACTCCGAGTCCGCGCCGCCACCCTCCATCCGCAGCCCGGGGCCCATCTCGATCCGCGTCCCGGATCTGGACGAGTCGCCCCGGACCATCCGTCACCCCATCATCTCGACCGGCGACGAGGACTGAGCGGCCCCGCGCCCACCGCGGCGGCCGGCCGCCGCGATGCGCGCGGAGGGGCGCCTCGGTTTCGGCGGCCGCTCCCCTACCCGCGGCGCCGCCCGCCTACCCTGGGCGCCACAGGTCGACAGGTGGGCGGGCATCGCGGGGCGCGGGTCCGCCCGTGTGCCCGACCCGCCCACCTTGGAGCGATGGGCTGCGAGCGGATCTGGTAGGCTTGCCGGCCGCATGTCCACGTTTCCAGAAGACCGCCCTCGCATCCTCGTCGTGGACGACGAGAAGGTGATCCGCGACATGCTGGCCGACTTCCTCGGCATGGAGGGCTACTACGTCCGCACTGCGGAGGACGGCACGAGCGCGCTGAGCGAGCTCACGAAGGGCCATTACGACCTCGTGATCAGCGACCTCAAGATGCCGCGGATGGGCGGCATCGCGCTGCTGGACGAGATCGGCAAGACGGCGCCGAACGCGCTCACGGTCATCATGACGGGCTTCGGCACCGTCGAGACCGCGATCGACGCCATGAAGCGCGGCGCCTACGACTACGTGCTCAAGCCGTTCAAGCTGGACGAGGTGGTGCACGTGGTCCAGCGCGGCATCGAGAAGCAGCGGATGGCCGCGGAGAACATCCGGCTGCGCGAGGCGGTGTCGCTCTACAAGGTGAGCGAGGCCATCGCGGCGAGCCTCTCGCTCGACCAGGTGCTCGAGACCGTCGCGGACAGCTGCCTCCACGAGGTGCGCGGCGACCTCATCTCGACGTGGCTCGACGACGGCGAGGGGAGCTTCTTCGAGCGGCAGCACCTCCGCGGCCCGTCGATCCCCCCGGGCGCCGACGTCGGCCGGCTCGACCCGGCGCTCGTGATCGAGCATTTCCGCCCCGAGGCGCTGCTCCTCGAGCAGGGCATGAAGGGGCTCCGGTTCTTCGCGGCCGAGCCGGCGCTGCCGCTCCAATCGCTGGTCGCCGTGCCGCTCCGCATCCAGAAGCGGCTCATGGGCTTCATCGCCGTCGCGTCGTTCACCCGGACGAAGCGGTTCGACGAGGGGCAGCGCAAGCTGCTCAGCATCATCGGCTCGCGCGCCGCGGCGGCGATCGAGAACGCGCGCCTCTACCAGGACCTCCAGGCGACGTTCCAGCAGACGATCGAGGGGCTCGCCAAGGCCATCGACAAGATGGACCGCTACACCGCGGGCCACTCGGATCGGGTCGCCGTCTACGCGGTGATGCTGGCGCAGCGGCTCGGCCTCGGCCCGCACGAGATCGAGATCGTCCGGCAGAGCGCGCTCATGCACGACATCGGCAAGATCGGGTGCGTGCTCAACCTGAACAAGCCGGGCAAGCTCACGAACGACGAGTACGAGGTGTTCAAGCGGCACCCCGTCTACGGGCGCGACATCCTCGACCCGATCAAGTTCCTGCACCCGCTCATCCCCGGCGTGCACCTGCACCACGAGCGCTGGGACGGGCGCGGCTACCCGCTCCGGATGCGGGGCAACGAGATCCCGATCATCGCGCGCATCATCTCGGTGGCCGACACCTACGACGCGATGACGAGCGACCGCTCGTACCGCCGGGCGCTCCCGCACGAGGTCGCGGTGGCCGAGATCGAGCGGTGCTCGGGCTCGCAGTTCGACCCCGAGGTCGCGGCGAGCTTCACCACCCACATCGAGGCGTACCGCGACGAGCGGCGCGCCCACGGCGAGAAGGTTCCCGAGTAGCCCATGCCGACCACCTCGCTCCGCGATCTCCTAGAGCCCCCGAGGGACCAGGGCGCCCCGATCGGGCCGCCGAAGCCGCGGCGCGCGCGCGCCGTGTGGATCGGCCGGCGCCGCTACGCCCCGATCCACGATCTCCAGAAGCAGCTCGTCGAGGCGCGCGCCGAGGGGCGGATCGGCGACACGATCCTGCTCCTCGAGCACGAGCCCGTCATCACGCTCGGCCCGCGGGCGAACCCGGAGAACGTGCTGCTCGACTCCGGCGCCCTGAACCAGCGCGACATCGACCTCGTCGCGACGGGCCGCGGGGGCGACGTCACTTACCACGGCCCCGGCCAGCTCGTGTGCTACCCGCTGCTCGACCTCCGGCCGGACCGGTGCGACGTGCGCAGGTACGTGCGGTCGCTCGCGGAGGTGATGATCCTGCTCGCGCGCGAGCACCACGTCGAGGGCGGCGTGGTCGACGGGATGATCGGCGTCTGGGTCGATCGCGCCGCCCCGGAGGAGTGGGGCGGCTCCGCGTGGGCGCGCGAGCTCGCCAAGCTCGGCGCGATCGGCGTGCGCCTGTCGCGCTGGCTCACCATGCACGGCTTCGCGTTCAACATCGCGGTGGACCTCAAGGCGTTCGAGATGATCGTGCCCTGCGGCATCCGCGAGCACGGGGTGACGTCGCTCCACCAGCTCACCGGGAGGGCGCCCACCGTCGCCGAGGTCGCCCTCGCCAGCGCCCCGCAGCTCTCCCGCGGGCTCGAGCTCGAGGTCGACCGCGTCGAGGATCTGTCGGCGGTCGCCGATCTCGCCGGCGCGCTGCTCGCCCCCGAGGCCGAGGCCAGCGAGCGCCGGAGCGCGCCGTAGCGCAGCGCGCCGGCGCTCGCCCGCGCGGAGAGCGCCGGCGACGGGCGGCCCGCGGACGACGCCGCGGGGCGGGCCGCGCCGCCGAGGCAGTGTCGCTCGGCCGTGCCGTGGGCTAATAGCGGTCCCGTGCGCGCGCAGCCCACGACACGGCCCCGTGAACGCGACGGCTCCCTCCAGCGCCGCGGCGCCGCGGCCGCGCGGCCGCGCTGGCAGCGGCCCCTCGTCCTGGTGCTCGCCACGGCGGCCGTGGCGCTCCTCGTGTTCGCGCTCCTCACGCCCGTCGCGGTGGTCTTCGCCGGCAGGCGCAGCGCCGCGGCGTGCCTCGCCGCGATCGAGGCGCCGCGCGGCCCCGCGCTGCCCGATTGCCGGCCCGAGATCCGCTGGTTCGCGCTGCCGTCACGGCTGCCGTGGACCTACGCGGCGGCGAGCGCGCTGGCCGAGGAGCTCGGCGTCCGCACCGCGGTCGCCGAGTACGTCGACGCCGCCGTCGGCCGGCCGGATCGCGCGGCGCTCGCCCTGGCGGCCGAGGCGGTGGCGACGGCCGAGGCCACGGTCGCCGCCGGCTCCAGGCGCATCACGTTCGACGAGCTGGGGCCCGCGCGCGGCGCGCCGAGCCTCGCGCGCGAGGCGGCGCGGCTCGGCGACCGCCGCGCGCTCCTCGAGCAGCCGGATCGCTGGCCCGACTGGCACGTGCGCGTGCACGCCCTCCGCGCGGCGCTCGCCGAGGGCGACCTGCAGCGCGCGCTCGCGATCGCGAGAGGTTACGCCGGGATGGATCCCCGCGACGAGGATCTGCGCACGACGGTCGCCGCGCTCCTCTGCCTCGGCGCGGGCGCGGACGCGAAGCGCGGCGTCGAGCTCCTGACGCTGACCCAGAGCGACCGGGCATCGAAGCGCCACGCGGGCATGGCGCGCAACTGGGGCGAGGTCCGCGCCGTCCTCGTCGCCTGCGCTGCCCGGGCGGGCGTGGAGCCCCCGCCGATGCCGGAGGACGCCGAGGCCGGCGTGGCCGACGCCGTGGAGGCGCGGCTCGCGCAGCGCGCCCGCCTCGCCGCCGCCCGCGCGGACGCCGCCGAGGCGAAGCGGCACGCCGTCCGAGCGATCCGGGACCTGCTCGCCTCCGCCGCCGCGCTCGATCCGGACGCCCGCGGCGATCTCTTCGCCGTCGTGCTGGCGGAGGACGGATCGCTCGACGCGGCCGACGCCGCCGCGCTCGCGCGGCCGGAGGCCGACGGGATCGAGGCGGCCGGGGACGACGACCTCGCCGCCGGGGCCGCCGGAGCCCCGGCGCGCGCGGCGACCGGCGCCGCGCCGTCGCTGCGCGCGCTCGACTGGCTGCCGGAGCGCGGGCTCGCGAGGCCCGTGATCACCGGCTCGCTGCGCGCGCGCGCCGCGGCCCGCGCCGCCGAGCTGGCCGCCGCCCCCGGGCTCTCGCCGTCCGACGGCGACGCCCTGCGCGCCGCCGCGGGCGCCCTTGCGCTGGAGGCCGCGCGCGAGCTCGCCCTCGAAGGCGACGCGCCCCGGGCGCTCGACGCGCTCGATCGCCCCGGCGCGCTCGCCCCGGAGCTCGCGAGCTCCGGGGCGAGCGCGCTCGCGCGATCGAGCGCGTGGGCCCTCGCCGGCGAGCGCGCTCGCGCGCTCGAGCTCATCGAGCGCGCCGACCTCGCCCCTGCGCCGCCGGCCCTCCGCGCGGCCGTGCACCTGCAGCGCGCCGAGCTCCTCGCCTCGCTCGGGCGCCGGCACGACGCCGCGCGCGCCGCCGTGCTCGCGGACGAGGACGCCGCGGCCGCGCGCGCGGCGACTCCCGCCGGTGCGCCGCCGGGGCTCGCCGGGCTCGCGCTGCTCGAGGCTCGCGCGCGGTGGACCCGGCTCGCCCTCGCCGTCCCCGGGGGCGGCGCGCCGCTCCGGCAGGGCGGCCCGCCCGCGCCGCTGCCGGCGGATCTCTCGGCCGCGTGGCCGTGGGTCGGCTTCGCGCGCCTCGACGCCCCCTGGGCGCGCGGCGACCAGCCGGCGTTCGCGCGCGCGCTCGCCGCCTGGAGCGCCGCGCGCGACGCGCCGCCGCCCACGCGCCGCGCGCTCCGCTACGCCGCCCTCCGCCGCCGCGGCGACGCGCCGCCCGCGCTCGTCCCGTACGCCGCGCTCGCGGCGCAGCTGCTCGGCGAGGGCGAAGGCGACGCCGAGGTGTGGCTCGACGCCTTCCTCGCGCTCGACGCCCCCCGCTTCTCGCTCCGGCACACCGCCTTCGCCCGGGCCGAGGCGGCGCGGTGGCGCGGCGACGAGGGCAGCGCGGCCGCGTGGCAGCGCCGGTACGAGGCCCTGCGCGCCGTGGCCTCCGACCCGGCCCGCGCCGAGATCGCGCGCCACCTCGGCCTCTGAAACCCGCGCGCGCCCGGCGCATCGCCCCCGGACGGACGCCTCCGCGCGGGCGTCCGCAGGGCAGGCCCTGAAAAACCTGGAGAGCACATCGTCGTACAGCTGGCGGTGATGATGCTCGGTTCCTACGCTACAGGCTGGCTCGCGAAGAACTGCTCGCGGGGAGAGTCCTCATGTGTCCTCATTGCGGAAAGAACGCGCCGGTCATCCACCGCGGGCTCGCTGCGTATTGCACGGCGTGCGGCCGGGAGCGCCTGCCCTTCGCGGGCAAGTCGGTCAGCCTGGCGGGGAAGCCGTCCAGGCTCGGCGGGGCGGTCGCGGGCGCGCTCGGCTGGCTGATCCTCATCGGGGGCACCGGGCTGGCGCTGCTCCTCGGGCTGGGCCTGGCCGCGATCTTCCCGGGCTCGATCGCCGGCCTCGCGATCGGCCTGCCGATCGGGTTCATCGCCCTGACGCTCGGCCTGCTCCTCCTGATCAGCGGGCGGAAGCTGTCCCAGTCCGGGGTGAAGGCCTCGCGCGACGCCCAGGTCCAGGCGATCTTCTCGCTCGCGTCGCACCGCCGCCGCCCGCTCACCGCGCAGGAGGTCGGCGTCGTGCTCGACCTGCCGGCGCCGGAGGCGGACGCCCTGCTCACCGAGCTCGCCAAGCAGCGCCCCGACGAGGTGGGCGTCGAGATCGGCGAGCGCGGCGAGATCCTCTACACCTTCCCCGGGGTCGCGGGGGCCGCCGGCGTCCGCTTCCCCCAGCCGTCGCTCCGCATCGATCCGAGCCACGGCGCGCCCGACCCCGCGGCGCGGATCTTCGCGGACGAGTTCGAGGAAGAGGACGCGGGCGCGTCCCGCGCCTCCCCCCGCCGCGAGCAGCTCCGCTGAGCATGTCCCGCGGCGCGCGTGCTAGCCTCGCGCCGCGCGCGCCCACCGGCAGCCCGGCGCGCGCCGCCGTCGCCCTCGACCCCTGGTTCGGCGCGGGGGCGCCCCGGGCTGCTCGCCGCCACCGACCATGAGACGCTCCCCTGCCGCCCCGCTGACCGCCGCCGCGCTCGCGCTCGTCGCGCTCCTCGCCCCCTCGCGGGCCGACGCCTTCGAACGGCAATGGCACGCCGGCGCCAGCGTCGGGTACGCGCTCCTCGCGGACGGCGGGACGTACCCGGGGATCGGCGGCGGCCTGCACCTCGCCTACGGGCTCACGGACGCGTTCAACGCGATCGTCGAGCTCGACACGGCGTCGCACCCGGGGGGCGATCTCATGTTCCTCGGCGCCTCGGCCGGCGCCACGTACGTCATCGACATCCTGCAGTGGGTGCCGTACATCGGCCTCATGACCGGCGCGTACGACAGCGTGCGCCTCGCGCCGTGCGGCTCGTATGGCCAGCCGAGCTGCCACCGAGGGCAGTTCGGGGTCTCCGTCCCGTTCGGCATCGACTACGCCTTCAACCGCCAGTTCGCCGCGGGCTTCGCCGGCAAGTACACGCTGCTCCTCCCCGGCGCGGGCGACGGTCCGGGGAGCTATTTCACGGCGTTCGCCCGCGCGGAGTTCCTCTGGGGCTACTAGGCGCCGCGCGCATGGGGGAGCGGTGAGCCAGAGCGGCCCAGCGGACATCGTGCTCTCGCAGGACGGCGAGGTCTACCGGCTCGCCCGGCGGCCGTGACCCGTTCGCGGCGCGCGGTATCGTTCCTCGCGCGCGGCCGTGGGACCGCGCGGCCGCGCGCGCTCCCGGCGAGCTCCCCGCGGTAAACCGCTGTCATTCCCATGACGTGGAGCGCGGGAAGCGTCTACAAAGAGCGGGCGCAGTCGCACGAGGCCTCCGAGCGAGCCAGACGGAAGGAGCGGACCGTGGAACAGCTTTGGCAGCGCGTCTCTGAGGGCCGGCACACGGCCTTGCTCGACATCGTCCCCGGCGAGCCTCCGTCCCACCTCGGGCTGCGCGTCCTGCGCGTGCGCTGCGACGTGCCGGAGGCGGCGCTGGGGCCGCTGCACGAGGTGCGGACCAAGGTCGAGCGGCTCGTCGGCGGGGCGCCGCCGCTGCTCGATCAGGCGCGCAGCCGCGTCGTCTCGGGGCTCCGGCGCCGGCTCCTCGGCGACGTGCACGAGCGGATGGTGGACGTCGAGTTCATCGAGACCGCGAACCGCCTCGCGCAGCAGACCGATCGCCGGTGGGCCATCGTGCTCGACGCGGTGGAGCTCGCCGATCACGCCACGCTCGACGTGCTGCGGCGGGTCGTGTCCCGGCCCGAGGCGCTCCGCGTCGCGCTCGTCCTGTCCTTCCGCCTGCACGCGCCCGCCGGCCCCGCCGGCGACCTGCTCAGCGCGGTGCGCGCCGCCCTCGGCGCCGACGCGATCCTCCGGCCGCCCGACGCCACGACCACGCTGACGAGCGTGAGCGCGCCCCCGCCGCCGCCGCAGATCGCGCTGCGCGAGCTGCCCGGCGAGGTGCTCCGGGTGCTCCGGGCCGGCGCCATCGTCGGCTCGGGGTTCGAGAGCGAGCTCGTCGCGGCGCTCCTCCGCGTGGACGCGGCCGACGTGCTCGAGGCGCTGCAGCGCGCCGCGGACGCGGGCGTTCCGGTCGAGGACCGCGGCGAGGGGCGCTTCCATCTCCCGCAGGCGATCGTCGAGGCGCTCCGCGGGTCGATCCTCCCGTCGCTCGCGCGGCTGTGGCACCGGCGGCTCGCGACGCTCCTCAGCGAGGGGCCGGCCGCGCCGGACGCGCCGGCGGCGCACGAGCCGCGCGCCGCCGCGGGCGCCGTCGCGCCCGACCACTCACGCGACCACTCACGCGGCGACGAGGCGGCCGCGCGGGCCGCCGGGCCGGCGAGATCCGGCGCGGCGGCGCCGATCGCGACCACCCCGGCGTCCGCGTCGATCCCCGCCGTCGCGACGCCGCGCACGACCGGCACGGCCGGCGCGATGGCCCCGCCGACGGCCGCATCGCCGGCCCTCGCACCGCCGGTCGCGCCCGCCGGCGGCCCGCTGCAGGGCCCCGAGGTCGGCGGCGCGGCGGCCGCCGACGAGCGGGAGAAGGGCGCCGACGCCGGGCTCCTCGGAGCGCGCGTCGGGGTACCTCGGGCGGCGGAGACGCTGCGGCCGCCGCCGGCCGCGGCGCACGCCGGCGGCGCGTACAGCAGCGCGTACCCGAGCGGCGGGCGCCGCGCGGCGCCGCGCGTCGGCCAGGAGAGGCCCACGCCGATCGCGCCCGCCGGGCCGGGCAACCCGCCGTGGCCCTACGCCGAGCTGTTCCACCGCAACCCGGAGAGCCGCCGCATCTCCGAGCCGCCCGAGTCCGTCCGGTTCGACGCCCCGCCCGACTCGCTGGACGCGCCCATCCCGGGGCCGGTGCGGGTGCCCCGCGATCTCGCGCCCGGCGGCGCCGGCGCGCCGTCCGACGAGCCGAGCCGCTCGGTGCGCGGGGCCTCGCTGCGCGTCCCCGGCGCGCTGTCCGAGCGGTCGTCGCCCAGCGGCTCACGCCCCTCCTTCCCGTGGCCCGCGGCGGCCGACTCCGCCGGCGGAGCGCGCGTCGACCCGGCGCGCGCGGCGGCCGAATCGCTGCGCGCGGCCGCGCCGCTCGGCGTGTCCGTGCACCCTGCCCCGCCGGAGCCCGACCCCGCCGAGGCGCCGAGCGCCGCGAGCGCCCCCGCGCACGGCGCTGGACGCCGGCCCCACGACGCGCGCGCGGCGGCCCACCTGACCGAGGCCGGCGATCTCGAGGAGGCCGCGCGGCGCTACGGCGCGGCCGCGGCGGAGGCGGCCGCGATCGGCGCGTACGCCCAGGCGCTGAGCTACGGGCGGAAGGCGCTCGCGCTGCTCGACGCCATGCCGGCCACCCCCGCGCGCCGGCGGCTCCGCGTCGGCGCGCTCGCGGGCATCGCCCGGGTGCAATGGCAGGCGGCCGGCCCGGATCCGGCCTTCACGCTCGCGGGCGCGCTCGAGGTGCTCGACGCCGCGCGGGCGCTCCTCACGCAGGGCGACCCTCCGGAGCTGCACGCCGAGGTCGCCGCGCTCATCGCGAGCGTCTGCTACGACGTCGGCGACCTGCGCTCGCTGGAGCGCGCGCTGGAGGAGCTCACCACGGCGAGCCGCCTGCTGCTCGACGCCGGGGACGCGCTCGGCTCGGCCCGGCTGCTCAACGATCAGGCGGCGGTCTACGTGCGCATGGGCGATCCCGTCCGGGCGACGCACCTCCTCACCGAGTCGCGGCGGGTCTTCGAGGAGCGCGCCCGGGTCGATCCGGTGGCGCGCGTCGAGCTGGCCGAGACGGACCACCTCTTCGCGCGGATCCCGCTCCACGTCCCCGCCCGGCCCGGGCGCGAGTCCGACGCCCTGTCGATGGGGATCGATCACGCGCTCGCCGCGGAGCGCACCTACAAGCAGCTCGGGGACACCCGGGAGCTCGCCCGGGTGTGGGAGACGATCGGCCGGCTGGAGCTCCGCAAGGGCCGCCTCGATCGCGCGACGCAGCGCCTGGCCGCCGCGATCGAGGCCGAGGAGGCGCTCGGCGATCTCATCGGCCTGGCCCGCTCGACGGCCGCGCTCGCGGAAGTGCTCTCGGCGAAGGGGCTGCACCGGGAGGCGCTCTCGCTCCTGGCCGAGTCCATGGCGATGAACCTGGAGAAGGGCTCGCCGCTCGGGCTCGCGTACAACCGCCGGGCCCTGAACGCGCTCGTCCCGAACATCTCGCTCCAGGGGGAGGAGGCCGAGCTGCTGCGGAAGATCGCGGCGCAGCTCGCGGCGGCGGAGGCGGCCCTCGGGCGCCTGAAGCTCCCGGGCGAGCCCGACTGATCCGTCCCGGCCGCCGCCTGGCCGCCGCCTGGCTTTGACCTTGCCGGGCTGCGGCCGCTCCGGCGAAATGCGCCCCATGTCGTCCAGCTCGACGCGACGCCGGCGCCACGACCGCGCGCTGCTCCCCTTCCTTGCCTCGTTCGCCCTCTCCGCGGCGTGCGCGCCCGCCCCGTCGGCGCCTCCGCCGGCCGCGCCCCGGCCCGCCGCGCCCGCGCCGCCGGCCCCCGCCGCGGCGCCGCGCCCTGCGCCCGCGCCGGAAGGTCCGGCGTACGCGGGGCACGGCGCGGCGAGCGTTTCTCCTGAGATCTTGGCACGTTACGCGGCGCCTCCGCTCCCGGTCGACGTGTCGCGCCGGATCCAGGCGCTGCTCGACGTGCGCGCGCCCGGGGGCGGCGTCCTCGGGCCGGATGGCAAGGCGCTCTACTTCACCTGGACGATCACGGGGACGAGGCAGGTCTTCCGGCTCGACGGGCCGCAGCGCTTCCCGGTGCAGCAGACGGGCGGCGAGGACGCGACGGTGGTGGCGGACGTCACGCCGAGCGGCGCGCACCTCGTCCTCTCGCGCGATCGCCAGGGCGAGGAGAACCCCGGGCTCTACCTCCAGGACGCGAAGGGTGGGCCGCTCCTCGCCATCCAGCACAAGCCCGGCGTGCAGACGCAGCTGCAGTTCGTCTCCGACGACGGGCGATACGTCTATTACCGCGCCAACGACGTCAAGAAGGACGCGTATGCCATCTACCGGTATGACATCGCGTCGAGGCAGCGCGAGCTCGTGTTCGATCGCGAGGGCATCTGGCGCGCCGTCGACGCCGCGGCCGACGGCCGCCTGCTGCTCGCGAGGGACGTCGGCTCCAACATGAGCGAGTTCTACGAGTGGGCGCCGGGCGCGCAGGGCGGCGCGAAGGCCGAGCCCGCGGCCGGCGCGCTGACTCCCCTCTTCGGGCAGGGAGAGCGCGAGGACTACAGCGCGATGTACGGCGCGGCGCCCGGCGAGGTGCTCGTCCTCACGCCGCGCCTCGGGGAGCACCGCCGGCTCTACAGCTGGAAGGCGGGCAAGCTCACGCCGATCACGCCGGAGATCCCTTTCGACGTCAGCGCGTTCTCCATCGACCGGGCGCGGAAGCGGATCCTCTACACGGTGAACGAGCGGGGCTACACGCGGCTCCGCGCGCTCGACGCGAGATCGCACCGCGAGGTCAAGCTGCCCGCGCTCCCGGCGGCGGATCACGTGGTGCCGGTCGCGACGACGCGGGACGGCCGGTTCACGACGCTGCTCCTGGAGACCTCGCGGTCGCCGGCGACGAGCTATGTCCTCGACTGGACGACGGGCAAGCTGACGCAGTGGCACACCCCGAGCACGCCCGAGATGCAGCCGGACGCGTTCGCGGCGGCAACGCTGGAGTCCTATCCGGCGCGCGACGGGGCGCAGATCCCGATGTTCGTGCGGCGCCCTGCCCAGTGCGAGCGGCCGTGTCCGGTGATCGTCCATTTCCATGGCGGCCCGGAGAGCCAGACCAGGGCGGGCTTCAACGCGCGGGCGCAGATCTTCGTGGACGCGGGGTTCGTGTTCGTCGAGCCGAACGTCCGGGGGAGCGACGGTTACGGCAAGGCGTGGCTGCACGCGGACGACGGCGCGAAGCGGCTCGACGTGATCACGGACATCGAGGACGCGGCGAAGTTCGTCAGGGCGAGCTTCGGTCACGAGGGCCGTCCGCCGAAGGTCGGCGTCTTCGGCGGCAGCTACGGCGGCTATTCCGCGCTGATCGGCATGACGATGTTCGCCGGCGCCTACGACGCGGGCGCGGCCGTCGTCGGCATGAGCAACCTGGTGACGTTCCTCCAGAACACGGCGCCTTACCGGCGCATCCTCCGGATCTCGGAGTACGGAGATCCCGAGAAGGACCGGGAGGCGCTGATCAAGCTGTCGCCGATCACGTACCTCGACCGGGTGAAGGCGCCGCTGCTGATCGTGCAGGGCGTGACGGATCCGCGCGTGCCTGCCGGCGAGTCGGTGCAGATCCAGCGGGCGCTGGAGGCGAAGAAGATCCCGTCGGAGCTCATCCTGTTCGCCGACGAGGGGCACGGGGCGCAGAAGCGGGACAACCAGGTGCTCCAGTACGGGCACCTGGTGCGGTTCTTCCGGACGCACCTCGGGGGGCGGTAGGCGCGTATTCCGAGCCGCCCGGCCCGAGGCGAGCGTGGCGGATACGGTCAAGCCAGGAGAGGAAAAGAGACCTCACGCGGCCCGGGGGGCCGGGCCTTGCGCAGGATTCGCCGGCTCGCCGGACACGCGGCCTGCGCCGGCGAGATCGTCGAAGATCTGCGGCATCAGGGACACCTTGCCGTGGAGACGGAGCACGCACTCCACGAGGAGCTTCGCGGCACCATAGACGTTGAGCCAGTCGGCGCGCGCGGCCTTCATCTCCGGGGTGATCGTGCGGAGGGCGACCCGGGTCTTGCGCACGCTCCGGACGAGCGGCTCCAGGGCATCCCGGGAGCGCTTCAGCTCGGCCACCCACGCCTCGTGCCCTGGCAGCTGACGCTTGCGCTGCCCGAGCACCTCGATCGCATGGTCCAGCGCCGTCGCGAGCGTCGCAGGGCGACGGCGTAGCACGGTGGCGAGGCTCTGCCCCTGAAGGAGGTCGCGGGCGAGCGCGACCCCGCCAGGCCGGGCCGCGGCGTGCTCGACGAGGCGGCGCAGCACGTCGCGGCCCCTCGCGACCGGATCGGCCTGGCGCTTCCTCGAGGCGCTGGACGCAGGGGCCGCCACCGCGGCCGCGGCCGCCTCCAGAATCGCCTTGCGCGAGGCCTCGGTCGCGGCGTCGAGCCGCGCCGCGACGGCGCGCAGGGCCTGCTGAAAGCCCGCGTCGATCGGCAGGACGAGCCTCCGGATCTGCGACGCGGTGAAGCGGCCGTATGCCTGGATGTCGCGCTGGTAGATGTAGGAATTGGACATGAGGACAGCTCCACGGCGGAACAGGCGGACCCAGCCAGAGCTCTCTACATGAGGCGCGCGAGCGGCGGGAGGGGTTTCGTGGGCCGCGACGAGACAGAGCCCGCCGACCGAGGCGCGCGTGCCGGCGAGCGCCGGTCGAAGACCGACGCTCTCGAACGGCATCCAGCATGCGCGGAGCCCGGCGCTGCGCCGGCGCACCCTTAACGACGGCGGCCGGGCGCCGCGCCGGCGCGGCGGATCTCGCGGCGACGCCGCAGGCGCGCAGCGCGGCGGCCGTCGGCCCCGTGCGTTCTTGCTTCGAAACGCCGGCACCATGATACCTGTCGTGGACATCGGCCAAAGCAGCCGGCCTGAAGCGCATCGGCGCGGCGGGGCCCAGAACAGCGATGATCACGAAACAACTCAAGAGCTTGCTGATGATCCCGTCGCCCAACGCATCTCGCCCCCGCGCTCGCGCGCAGCCGCCGGAGGCGGCGGACGCGCGCGTGGAGAGGGCCGGCGCTGCCCGCCCGGCGACGGCATCACCGCCCGCGCCGCGCGAGCCCCGCGCGACGCCGGCGCCGGCCGATCCGGCGTCGCTGGTCCCGCCGGGCATGCGGAAGTTCACCGATCTCCGCGAGACGCAGCCCACCTCCGCCGCCGCGTCCTCCGCGCCCGTGCTGCCGTTCGGCCCCCCTGCGCCGCCGGAGCCCGCGCGCCTCGGCGCGACCCTGGCCGAGGTGCCCAGAGGCATGCGCCACTTCGCCAGCTTGACCGGAACGCAGCCGACGTCCGAAGCCCCCGCGGCGGCGGCGTTGCCCTTCTCCTCCAGCAGCGCGCGCGCCGCGCCGCCCGCGGGCGCGCCGCCGGCCCCGGCGCTCTCCCTGGAGCAGTACGCCTCCCTCTGCGCCGACCTCGCCGTCGCTCCCGCCAGCGCCGAGGCCCTCTTCGCGCGGTACGGGCTCCGGGAGCCCGCGGCGCGCCGCGCGGTGGACGGCTTCTGGCGCGACCGCCTGGCGCGCGACCAGGCGGCCTACCAGCGCTGGCAAGAGCTTTACTGGCAGCACAGGTCCCGCTCTTCTCCCGCCGGGAAGAGCCCGAACGAGCCGACATGAGCGCTGCGCCCGGCGGCGCAACCCCCGAGGAGACCCGACCATGGCCATCGACGTGCGCCTGACGTTCCCCAGCTCCGGAGTCACCGGCTTCGAGGTCCGACAGCTCGACTACAGGGACGCGCTCAACGAGCTCTTCGAGCTGACCCTCGACGTGGTGAGCACCGACCCGGAGGTCGATCTCTCCAGCGTGGTGGGCGAGGAGATCGTCGTCGAGCTCGACAGCGAGCCTTTCCTCAAGAAGGTTCACGGCATCGTGCGGCGGGTGCGGCAGCTCTCGGCGGAGCCCACCGGCGTGTCGCGCTACGAGCTCGACGTCGTGCCGCCGCTGTGGCTCACCACGCGGTGCGCGGATCACCGCATCTTCCAGGGCCTCACGGCGGACGACGTCTGCGAGGTCGTGGCGGGGGCGTACGGCGGCCGGATCCCGGCGCCGAAGTCGCTCATCGCCTCGCCGGACCGGCCGGCGCGCGAGTACCGCGTCCAGTACGGGGAGACCGACTTCGACTTCATGTTCCGCGCCCTCGCGGAAGAGGGCCTCATCTCCTACTTCGATCACGGGTCGGGGGGCAGCGACTGGGTGCTCGCCGAGGACACGGCCTTCACCGACGGCGGCGCGCCGCGCGTGCCGTTCGTGCCGCCGGCGGACACCGGCATGAGCGCGGCGGCCCCGACGGTCTCGTTCATCGCGATCACCTCGTCGATCGAGACGTCGATGGTCACGGTGCGCGACTATGACTTCAAGAAGCCGGAGTACGTCCTCGAGCAGCGGGTCGAGACGCCGCAGCGGGCCTTCGTCCGCGAGGCGACGCTCGAGCGGTACGAGTTCGCGACGAACAGGTTCACCGCCGCCACCGAGAAGCAGGGCGAGGCGCTCGCCCGGCGGTACCTGGAGGAGGCCCGGTCGGAGCGGCGCGTCCTCGAGTGCCACACGAGCTTCGCGCTCGGCGCGGGCGGCCGCTTCACGGTCGAGAAGCACCCGCGCGCCGACGTGAACGGCCAGCTGCTCGTGATCCGGTCGCGCTGCACGGTCACGGCGGGGCCCGACGGGCGCCCGGTGCGGCGGCACGTCCTCGCCTGCGTGCCCGCGGGCGATCCGTGGCGCCCTGCGCGCCGGCCCAAGCCGCGCATCTTCGGCACGCAGACCGCCTTCGTGGTCGGGAGCAAGGCCGGCGCGGACGAGATCGACGTCGACGAGCACGGCCGCGTCAAGGTCGAGTTCCGGTGGGATCGCCGCGATCTGCACGAGGGCAACCCGACCCGCTTCGTCCGCGTCTCGCAGGGCTGGGCGGGTCTCGACTACGGCATGGTGATGCTGCCGCGCGTGAACGAGGAGGTCATCATCGCCTACCTCGACGGCGATCCGGACGAGCCCGTCGTCGTCGGCCGCCTGCACAACGCGTGGAGCGCCTCGCCGCTGAAGCTGCCGGCGGAGAAGACGAGATCGATCTGGAAGAGCAAGACGTCGCCCGGGGGCGAGGGGTTCAACCAGATCATGATGGAGGACAAGAAGGGCGCGGAGCTGCTCGAGCTCCACGCCCACCGCGACAACGTCGTCACGGTCGGCGCGCAGCAGGCGGTGGACGTGGGCGGCGACCAGGAGATCCGCGTCGGGGGCAAGCGGGACGACCACGTCGAGGGCGCGGTGAAGGAGGACTACGACACCTCCCTGAAGACGACCATCGGCGGGAAGCAGGAGACGACCGCGAAGGACGTGGTCGAGCGTTACGCCAGCCAGGACACCGAGATGGCGGGCAAGAAGCACACGAAGGCCGGCGCCGTGGACGAGGACTTCAAGAGCCTCGAGACGACGGTCGAGGGGCTGCACAAGGACAAGTTCGGGGCGATGAAGCTGGAGGGCGGGGGCGTGGAGTGGCGGGTCGGCGCGCTCGACTGGGAGGCGAAGGGGCTCAAGTGGACGCTCGGCGGGAGCGGCACTATCAAGGCGCCGAGCTTCGTGATCGACGCGCCGGAGTTCAAGGTGACCAACGCGGGAAGCCACAAGGAGGTCAAGGGGTTCTGGCAGACCGTGCATGCAGCCTGGCAGGACACCACCACGCACAAGGCGGCATTTCTCATATCGGACACCAAAGGCGTGATAGCAGAGTTTAAAGGCTTCGGAAAGAGCACTAACTGCGGCATTGTGAAGATGGACCTCACTGCCCTGAAAGTTGACATAACCGGCTTCAAGATTCAGAACAATCCGACTGATTTGACGAAGGGGGTGACCACGCTCATCACCAACGCCTTCCATGGAGTGCGCGCGGGCATCGTGTCGATCCTGTAAAATCGCCGGCTCCACGGCGCTGTGCGCACCGTGTGTATCGCGATGATGCAGCTCAGCCCATCGTAACGACGGCAACGCCGAGATGCGAGCCTCGGTTGAGGTGACATTCGCGGCAAGCTCATGTCGGCCGTAGCAGACCTTCACTCCAGAACAGATGGCGTGGGCTGCACGTGAACCCTGGAGGGTTTGCCTGGAACGATCCACGCGCGCACTCTGCCCCCCTCGCCGCCAAGCTCCGAAAACTGCTTTTGGCTGATGCCCCGGAGGAGTGCGCGCGCGAGTACGTTGGTTGGCTGGTGCGGCGGAGTGAGCAGCACCTCGGCAGCGTCGGAGCTGCGGTCGCCCCGGGGGCGGTGCAATCGGCCAATCACCTCATACTCATCGCGGCAGACACGCACGTAGCGCCGACGACTCCAAAGCAAGAAGCCGAATGGAATGCAGACGAGTGCGCAAAGGCTTCCAACGCTCGCGACGACGGGATCCTGCTGATTCTCCATCGCAGCGATTCCAGCGGCGAAGAAGATCGGCATCGCGAGGAGCACGCACGCAACACCGATCCCGCGGGCTAGTGTGGTGAATCTGTTGAATTCGGCCGGCCCCCGCCGCGGATCGTCCGCCACGTACACGACGAGCCACCACCGCCTCTTGATCCGCGGCGGGTGCAGCGCAGCCCACACCGCGTCGGGCAACGCCACCCGCGCCGAGCAGTAGCCGCACGGCACGATCCGGCTCGACCCGTCCGCCACGAGCGGCCCGCCGCACTGGGTGCAGGCGACGTGCACGGGCTCGCGCGGGCGCTCTTCATGCACCGCCGGCTCGTCGCTCACGAACCCGACCACCGGGCTCTCCGGCGGCAGCCACGGCGGCTTCGGCAGGATCGCGCGCCCCGCGCCGCACGCCGCGCAGACGCAGCCCCCCTGCGGCGCGAGGCGCATCGGCCGCTGGCAGCGCGGGCACGGCGGCGCGTCATGGCCGCGCTGCCACTCGACGTGCGGCCCCGGCGGCGGGCCGCCCTCGCCCCACTCCGGGCCGTGCCGCAGGTACCCGGGCGCGAACTGCACCACGTCCTTCTCGACGCCGCGCAGCGCCTCGTCCCAAGCCGACGGCGGCAGCGCCGACTCCATGAGGCAGCTCGAGCAGCGGCACCGGTCGGTCAGCGTGTTGACCGCCATCGGCGCGCTGCAGTGGGGGCACGGGCTGAGGAGCTCGATGCCGGCAAACTCGACGGTCGCGGTGCTCATCCTGTCCTTGGTCGACGGCGCGCTCGAGCGCGTTGCGCGAACTGTACACGAAGCGGCAGCGCGCAACTCGGCCCGGCGGCGCACACCGCCGGCCGGTCGGCGGGAGCTCCGCCGGCCGCAGCGCGCCCCCGCGCCCGCAGCGGCGCGCTCTCCACTCTATCCTAACGTCTACGATTTTATCCCGCAGGATAGGCCACCCCCGAGCCCCGCGCTCGTTTCACGCGGCTCCCCGCGGAAAACCCCGCCCGAGGCCGCCTGGCATCGTCCCTGCAATAACCCCTCAGCGTCCACGCCAGAGTAGCTCAGCGGTAGAGCGCGAAAACAACTCCGGACGGTGTTCTCCGGCGCGATGAGCGCCGGCAGTGAGATCCGGGGTTACTTCCCTCCTAAGGACGCGGTCGCGGGTTCGAATCCCGTCTCTGGCACAAGGGCGCAGCGCGGCAGTGAGCGTCACGGTTCCTTCGTTCTGACACGACAACCCCCGTGACCACCATCCTCCGCGCTGCGCCCCCCTTCTCGACCCCTCGCCGCCCGTGCGTCGAGGGAGGAGGTGTCATCATGGCGTTCTTTCAGCATCTCAAGCGTAAGGCTCAGCGCGACGGCGCCTCGCACCTGAACTGGATGGGCGGGCGCTCCTACGACATCGCCGATCCGCTGAAGCGCCTCCGGCTCGCGGCCTCCTCGTGCTTCTTCGGCGAGCCCATGTACTACCACCGCGAGCCCGCGGACCCGCGCCCGGCGAAGGCCAGGAAGAAGGCCGCCGACCGCGCCCGCCTCTCCGACGCGGACGTGAAGCGCCTGCGCGAGACGCTCGGCGCCGTGGATCCGGCCGAGTGGCGCGCGCTCTCGCCGGCGGCGCTCATCGAGAAGGCCATCGACGAGGCGCTCGCGGCCGACCCGGAGGCGACGCTCGCCGAGGCGGCGCGGCTGCGCGAGGAGGAGCACCTGCGCACGACGCCCCAGGTCATCCTGGTCCGCGCGGCGAACACCGCCTCGGTGCGCGGAACGGGCCTCGTGCGCCGCTTCGCGCCGCGCATCCTGAGGCGCGCGGACGAGCCGGCGGTCGCCCTCGCGTACCAGCTCTACCGCTTCGGCAAGCCGGTGCCGAACGCGCTGAAGCGCGCGCTGCGCGACGCGCTGGAGCGCTTCGACGATCACGCCCTCGCGAAGTACCGGCTCGAGGGCAAGGGGAGCAAGACCGTGGACGTCGTGAACCTCGTGCACCCGAAGAGCCCCAGCGTCGACCGCCTCGCGAGGGGCGCGCTCCGCGCGACCGGCCGCACCTGGGAGGCGATCGTCTCGGCCCGCGGCTCGAACCGGTGCGCGTGGCGCAAGGCGCTGCCGGCCATGGGCCACATGGCGCTCCTGCGCAACCTGCGCAACCTGATCGAGGCGGGCGTGCCGGCCGAGGCGTTCCTGCCGAAGCTCGTCGCGACGGCCGCGGACGGCAAGCAGCTGCCGTTCCGGTACTACAGCGCGTACCAGGCGGTGAAGGGCCGCGCGCCGGGCGCCGTGCTCGACGCGGTGGAGCAGTGCCTGCACCGCGCGCTCGGCGAGGCGCCGCGCTTCCCGGGGCGGGTGATGGTGCTCTGCGACAACAGCGGCTCCGCGCAGGGCACGACCACGAGCAGCCTCGGGACCATGCGCGTCTCCACGATCGCGAACCTCACCGGGGTCGTGGCCGGGATGCGCGCGGACGACGGGCACCTCGGCGTGTTCGGCGACCGGCTCGAGAGCTTCGCGGTGCGCAAGCAAGAGAGCGTGTTCTCGCAGCTCGATCGCGCGGAGCACATCGCCCGCACGATCGGCATGGCGACCGAGAACGGCGTGTGGCTGTTCTGGGATCGCGCGATCCGCGAGCGGCAGCGCTGGGACGCGGTGTTCGTGCTGAGCGACATGCAGGCCGGCCACGGCGGCCTCTACGGCTCGCGCCCGAAGGACTACGCGGAGTTCGCCTGGAACGGGCACTACATCGACGTGGCCAAGCTGGTCGCGACGTACCGCGCGCGCGTGCACCGCGACGTGCGCGTGTTCCTGGTGCAGGTCGCCGGGTACCAGGACACCCTCGTGCCCGAGTTCTACGATCGCACGTACATCCTCGGCGGCTGGGGCGAGGGGCTCCTGCGCTTCGCCGCGGCGATGGCGCACGCGTAGCGGCGCGCGCCGGACATGGGCGGCCGGATTCCGGCCGCTGCATTGACGGACGCGAGCGCCTCGGAGACAGTGCCGCCGCGGCGCAGCCCGCGGCGGCGCAGCCCGCGGCGGCGCAGCCCGCGGCGGCGCAGCCCGCGGCGGCGCGGCTCCACGGCCGGCGCCACGCCCCGCGCCCCCTCGGCGCGCGGGGCCGCGGGCCTGCCTCCCGCGGCGCGCCTCCCTTCCCATGAAGACGATCAAGCCCCAGAAGCTCGGCCTCCTCCACAGGGTCTTCGAGGATGGAAGCGACTGCTATCTGTCGGTCACCATCCTGGCCTTCTTCTCGTTCGGCCCTGGATCGGCCCTGCTGTCCGAGATCGATCTCTGGAAGTTCGTCGCGGCCGAGCTCGGCAAGGACGCCGTGCTCGACATGGGCATGCCCAAGCCGAGAGGAGAGCTCTTGATCTCCGGGCGGGCTTACCCGCGCGAGCGCCCGGCGCCGGCCTGCGCGGTGAGGGCGCGGCTCGGCGCGGTGGACAAGACGCTCTACGTCATCGGCGACCGGGCCTGGCGGCGCGGCGTCCCCACCGAGCCGGAGCCGTTCGCCGAGATGCCGATCGTCTGGGAGCGCGCCTTCGGCGGCCCGGGGTTCGCGCCGAACCCCGTGGGCAAGGGCCTCCAGCCGATCGAGGCCGAGGCGGGAGAGATCCACCCGCTCCCGAACATCGAGCAGCCGAGCCCGCTGATCACCTCACCCGGCGACCGCCCCGCGCCCGCGGGCTTCGGCCCGATCGATCTCACGTGGCCGCAGCGCTTCGCCAAGATCGGCACGTACGACCAGAAGTGGCTCAAGGAGCGGTTCCCCGGCTTCGCCGAGGACACCGATCTCGGCGTGTTCAACGCCGCGCCGGAGGACCAGCAGATCCAGGGGTTCTTCCGGGGGGACGAGCCGATGGTGCTGGAGAACATGCACCCGGAGAGGCCGGTGATCGAGGCGGCACTGCCGGGGATCGCGGCGCGCGCGTTCATCAACCGGAAGAGCGGAGAGGTGGAGACGTTCGGCGAGATCGCGATGCACCTCGAGACCGTGCACCTCTTTCCGCACGCCGAGCGCGGGGTGCTCCTGTTCCGCGGGCTCGCGCTCGTCGACGAGGACGACGCGGCCGACGTGCTGCAGATCGTGATCGGCGCCGAGGCGCTCGGCGAGCCCAGGGCCGTGGAGCACTACCGCGAGGTGCTGCGGCAGCGGCTCGACCCCGAGGCGGGGCACCTCGCGGCGCTGCGCGACGGCGATCTCCTGCCGCCGCTGCCCTCGGGCGCGCGGCCGCCGCGCGACAGGTCCGACGTCGAGCGGCTGCTGGAGAGCGACGATCTCCTCCGGAAGAACCTCCGGGACGGCGCGCGGCGCAGGGCGGAGGCGAACCGCCGGCAGGCGCGCGCGACCGTCGTCGAGCTCGGGCTCGATCCGGCGCAGTTCGGCCTGGAGGGGCCCGAGGAGCCGGCCGTGGAGGAGGCGATCCCCGACATCGAGGAGCTGGGGCCGTTCGTCGAGGCGCTGGAGGCGCGCGCCGAGCGGGAGCGGGCCGAGGCGGAGAGCCGCCGGGCGAGCGCCGAAGCCGAGGCGCGCGCGGCCTACGCCGCGGCCGGCATGGACTACGACGCGCTCCAGGCCGACGCGATGAAGCAGGCCGCCGGCCCGCCGAGGTTCTCGGCGAAGGCCGAGCGCGAGCGGCTGGAGGATCTCGCGATGCTGCTCGCGAACGCCGGTTACCCGAACGCCGCGCTGGAGGAGACGCTCGCCGATCCCGACCTCGATCGGAAGCTGGCCGAGATGGAAGCGCAGGTGCTGGAGGGGTACCGGCAGAGCGCGCACCTCGGCCCCGCGGCCGGCCGGCTCGCCGGCGAGGCCGCGCGGCGCCTCCGCGACGAGGTGGTCGAGGCGCACCGCGCGGGGCGCTCGCTCGCCGGGCGCGATCTGACCGGCGCCGACCTCTCCGGCCTCGATCTCCGCGGCGCGATCCTCACCGGCGCGCTGCTCGAGGGCGCGAGCCTCGCGGACGCCAACCTCGAGGACGCCGAGCTGGAACGGGCGGTCCTCGCCCACGCCGACCTGTGCCGGGCCACGCTCCGGGGCGCGCGGCTCGAGGACGCCAACCTCGGGATGGCGGCGCTCCGAGGCGCCGACCTCTCCGGCGCGGATCTCTCCGGCGCCGTGCTCTACCGGGCGGATCTGACGGGGGCCTCGTTTCGCGGCGCGGAGCTCACCCTGGCCGATCTCTCCGAGGCCACGCTGCGCGACAACGACTTCTCCGACGCGCTGGCGCAGCTGCTCACGCTGCTCCGGGTCGATCTCGCGGGGTCGAAGCTCACGGGCGCGGATCTCTCGCGGTCCACCTTCATCGAGTGCAAGCTCGGCGGCGTCGATCTCTCGGGCGCCCGGCTGATCTCGACGGCCTTCTTCTCGTCGGAGGGCCGAGGCGCCGTGTTCCGGGGCGCCGTCGCGGAGAACCTGCGCATGGTCAAGGAGTGCGCCTTCGACGGCGCCGATTTCCACGGCGCCACGCTGACCGGCGCGAACCTCCGGGGGACGAGCCTCCCCGGCGCCGATTTCACCGAGGCGCGGATGAACGGCGGCGATCTCAGCGACTGCGACCTGCGCGGCGCCAGGATGGCCTGGGTGGCGGCGCGCGAGGCGCGGTTCATCCGCGCCGAGCTGTCGGACGCCGATCTGACGAACGCCGATCTGATGCTGGGCGTCCTCCAGAAGGCGAAGCTCGCGGGCGCCGATTTCACGGGGGCCAACCTCTTTCGCGCCGACCTCGCGAAGGTGATCGGCGACGACCGGACGCGCTTCGAGGAGGCGAACGTCCGGGAGGTGCGGTTCGTGCCGCGGAGGCAACGTGGACAGGGCTGAGCTCATCGCGGCGATCCGGGGCGGCGAGACGATCGCGGGCGCCTGCCTCGACGGGGAGGACCTGAGCGGCGCCGACCTCTCGGGCGGGCTCTTCGAGCAGGTGAGCTTCAAGGGGGCGCGCCTCGCCGGGGCGTCGTTCAAGGAGTCGATCCTCACCGCGTGCGATCTCAGCGGGGCGGACCTGACCGGCGCCGACCTGCACCACGTCGCGATGCACCGGTGCGTGCTCGCGCGGGCCACGCTGGTCCGGACCCGCTGGGCGGCGGCGCAGGTCGCCGCGTCCGATCTGTCGTCGGCCGATCTCTCCGAGGCCGATCTGATCATCGCGGCGTTCGCGCAGTCGAGCTTCCGGGGCGCGACGCTCGCGCGCGCGAGCCTGGATCGCACGGTGCTCGTCGACGCCGACGTGGCGCACGCGGATCTCTCGGGCGCCCGGCTGGAGTTCACGCACCTCGTCAAGGCGGACATGACGACGGTCGCGCTGGCCGGGGCGCGCTGCCGGAGCGCCGTCTTCATCGGCAGCCGGTTCGCGGGGATGGACCTCGCGGGGCTCGACCTCACCCTCAGCCAGCTCACCGAGTCGGATCTCACCGGGGCGAACCTGACCGGCGCGATCCTCGCGCAGTGCGGCTTCAAGGGCGCGAAGCTCGCTGGCGCTCGGCTCGACGACGCCAGGGCGGAGAACGCGATCTTCGTCGAGGCCGACCTGAGCCGCGCGAGCCTCCGCGGCGCGTCGCTCAAGCAGGCGATCTTCGTCGACGCCGAGCTCGGAGGCGCGGATCTCTCGAGGGCGAGCCTTGAGCAGAGCATCTGGCACCGCGCGCGCTGCGAGCGCGCCCGGTTCCCGGGCGCGGAGCTCACGTACGCCGACTTCTCCCATGCCGACGTCCGTGGGGCGGATTTCACGGGGGCCGCGCTCTTCCGGGCGCGCTTCCACCGGACGTGGGACGAGGGGGCGGTCTTCACCGGCCGCGCGCTCGCGCTGGGCGACGACGAGCCGCTCGCCGAGGCGGAGACCTGGCAGGACGAGCGTCGAGGCAAGGCCGGCTGAGCCGGCGCGGGAGGCGTGATGCGAAGCAACGTTGCGAGGAAGCTCGAGAAAATCGAGGAGATCAAGAAGATCGAGAAGCTCGACACGATCGAGCCCGAGGTCGCTTATCAGGAGGCGGGGAGCGTGGTGCGCGCCGCGGGCACGGCGTTCGTGGTGGCCGTCGGCGCCGGCGAGCTCGAGGCGCGCCGCGCGGTGAGCTGCATGGTGGAGCCCGTGGCCGGCGACGTGGTGCTCGTCTCGGTGCTGGCGGAGCGCGGCGCGTACATCCTGGCCGTGCTGGAGCGGCAGGGCAGCGACGTCAGCGTGGTGCTCGAGGGGGACCTGCACGTGAAGCTGCCGAGAGGGCGGTTCGTGGTCGGCGCCTCCGAAGGCGTGACGTTCGCGTCCGGCAAGGAGGTCGGGGTGGTGGCCGGCGAGCTGAAGGTCAACGCGCGGCTCGGCAGCGTCCTCGTGGAGAGCCTGTCGTACCTCGGGACGGCGGTGCAGGCCGAGATCGAGAAGGCGAAGGTGAAGGCGGCGGCGTTCGACGCGTCGGTGGAGCGGGTGACCCAGCGGCTGAAGCGGGCGTACCGCTTCGTCGAGGAGTTCGAGCAGCTCCGGGCGGAGCGCGTCGATTACGTGGCGAAGAAGAACATGAGCCTGCGCGGCGAGAACACGCTCGTGACGGCCGAGGAGCTGGTCAAGCTCGACGGCGCGCAGATCCACCTCGGATGAGCCGAACGGGAGCAGGGGAGCGATGTTTGCGAATTCGCAGATGATGGGCGTCGATCTGGGGCTGCCGGACGTGTGCTTGACGCCCACGCCGGCGCCGGTGCCCGTGCCTTACCCGAACATCGCCGCCGGGCCGATGGGCGTGCCGGCGGTCTACAACGTGCTGTTCATGGCCGCGCCGGCGCACAATCTGGCGACGACGATCCCGCTGACGAACGGGGACAACGCCGGGGTCGCGATGGGGGTCGCGTCGGGCACGGTGATGGGGCCGAGCCGGCACCTGACCGGGGCCTTCTCGGTGCTGATCCGCGGGATGCCGGCGACCAGGCTGACGAGCATGTCGCTCCAGAACAGCACGAACTGCCCCGGGATGCGCGTCGCGCCGAGCCAGGTGAAGGTGCTGCTGCTGGCGCCGTGAGGAAGGTCCGTACCGCACGCGCATGCGCCGCGACGAGCCCTAGTCAACAGAGGTACCGCACATGAAGATTCGCCTTGCTCCAATCTACTCAACTCAGCTCGTCATCATCCTTCTGACAGGAGGGTCCGGCTGCGGTTTTTTGTTGGGGTTGGACGAATTCCAGGATGCACCATCAGAGCATGCAGGAACCGGCGGACAGGACGGCAACGTTTGCGAGCCTCAGATGACTGTGAGCTGCTACGAGGGCCCTGACAACACCGCGGGCATCGGCATCTGCAAGACCGGCCAAAAGACATGCAACAGCGAAGGCACCGACTATGGCAGCTGCAAGGACCAGAAGACACCAAAGGACGAAACATGCACAAACCCAGAAGACGAAAACTGCGACAACAACGACTGCGCGATCTGGTCAAAAATCTTTGGTGACACCAGCAACCAAAGCGTAGGAGACATCGCGCTCGACGGCGAGGGCAACGTTCTCGTCACTGGGACGTTCAGCGGAACACTGGATTTTAACAATTCAAGCCCCCTAACAGCGAGCACTCGTGCCATCTACGTAGCAAAATTCACCGCAGACGGCACCCTGATATGGAGCAGACAATTCGGCGGAGCAAACGCGAGCGCTCACAGCCTGACCGTCGACTCCAGAAATAACGTAATACTAGCCGGCGACTTCCAATATCAGATAACTATCGGCGAAGAATCGATCGACGCCGGCGATCGCGGAATATTCTCTGCGTATGTAGCCCAATGGGATCCTTCCGGCGCGCTTTCATGGCTAATCTCTGAAGACATATCGGAAGAAGATCTGCAAATTGCCGGCGTTGCAACCGACGCATCGAGCAATGTATTTGTTTACGGACGCGACACCTGCGGAACCGTATGCGGCCTCGCGGAGGAAGGACTCTGGCTATGCAAATACGACACCAACGGACAACGCGCTTGGTGCAAACACTTTGTCGGCTCGGACTCTCAAGGGAAACGCCTCGCTGGAGGCATCGCCATAGGTCCAACAAACGATATCTACATCACAGGGTCTCTAGCCAACAACGAGGAAGCTCGTCCCGTAGAATTCGGCGGCCCGATACTACCTCTTGGAAGCGATCTCGACGGATTCATTGTCAAATTCGACAACGATGGCAACTTCAAGGAACAGCAGACAATGCGTGGCCCTGGAGACCAAACAAGCGTCGACATCGTAACGGACAAGGACGACAATGTGATCGTGTTGGCAAACCACGACAACAGGACGACAGTGGGCGCCTACACCGCATCGTCAGCTGGAATGAAAGACATACTCGTCGCGAAGCTCAACAGCCGTCTTTCTTGCATCTGGAACAAGTCTATCGGGAGCTCTGGCGACGAGACCGCGCTCCAGCTGGCGGTTGCGCGCGATGGTACAATCGCTGTCACGGGAAGAGCTACGGGTGACGTCGACTATGGTGGAGGTCCTCTGATAGGAGCAGGCGGTGTCGATTTGCCGTTGCTCAAGCTTGCCCCAGACGGAGCGCATGTCTGGAGTAAACGCTTCGGTGACGACAGGAATCAGACCGCCAAGGCAATCGCGATGTTACCGACTGGAGAGCCTATCTTGGCGGGCGACATCGAGGGCAGCGTCAACGTCGGCGCAGGCGCACTGTATTCCAGCGGTGGGAGTGACATCCTGCTGGCCAGGTTCGGACGCTGAAGCCCGCCTTCTCGCTACACGGGCCACTCCGCCCGCTCCGCATTATCAGTAGTGTGCGACGAACCTATTCACACATCAACCCATTCATGCAGTCTCGCCCCGCCGGATCGAAATCCGAGCATTTCTGCGACGGCTGCAGGCTCCACGTGCAGTAATCAAGCGTACTGAAGCCATCGATTCGATTCCATTCAATGTCGGCACTGGGATAGTCAGGCGCTTGATGACAGGCGTTCGTGGATGCCTGCACATAGTACACCTTATCGCCCACTCGAAGCCCGCTCCCATCCAGCGTGATGTTCCCATAGGCACCGACGACGGTTTGACTCCCCATCTCGCCTTGAAGAGACGGGTTGAGAGGGCCAGCTACGCGGACCTTCACGCCTCCCCATGCATCGTGAAAATTCTCGCCATCTGGATTTGTCGGAGCGGCGAGCTTGGCGATCTCCTCGCCAGAAAACACATGGGGTTCCGGGATCGGCGTTGTGCCTGTGAGCTTGACCTTGGTCACATTTGCCAGCTGACGCTGCTTGACTTGAGTTGGGTTGGCTTCCGGCGGCTGTTGGTCACAGTCGGCTGGACTGTAGTAGGACATTCTCCCTGTCACATCAAGGACATCACCAGGCTTGACGTCGTCGGGGAAAGCGTCGCCCGCAGACGATTGCTCGATATTGGGGCAACTGAGATTGCCTTCATCGTCAGTTATACCCGGAGTGCCGTAACTTAGAGCAAGAATACCCGAGTTTGGCTCGGTCACTGAGATGCCTGGAGCCGATAGAAACACACCCCAAAGGCATGAGCCACTCCGCTTGCTCTTCGATACCAGCCACTTCCGGCTCATTGCCACCACGCCCTGGACCTCGACGTCGACCCCGTCCCCTGCGACGCCCATGGTGATGTCCTGGATCGTCACCACCTGCGCCGCCGGCGGGTCCTCCGTCCCTCCCCCGCCCCCGCTCCCCGTCGTCGCGGCCCCCGCCTCGCCCCCGCTGCCGCCTGCTCCCGCGCCCGCCCCAGCCCCGCTGCCGCCCGCGCCGGTCGTCCCTCCAGGCCCCGCAGGACCCGTCGGCAGACCGCTGTTCCCCTCGGGCTGACACCCGCCGGCACCTACCGAAAGCACCACGGCGCAGAGCGCCCCCAGCCCCAGCAGCCCAACATCCCTGCTACGCATGCGAACCTCCACGACGACAAAAACAACGCCGTGCGCCCCGCGCGGAGCGATCGCGACGCCATAACGCAACGCGCTGCGAGCAGCCGCACCGACCATGTCGGTGAGCCGCTCACAGCGAGCGCATTACGACGGTAGCACAGTTTTCGTTACGCTTTGTTGCCGAGGCCGAAGCCGTCGTGCAGCGCACGGACGGCGAGCTCAGCATACTTCGTCGAGACCAGGCACGAGATCTTGATCTCGCTCGTGGAGATCGCCTGGATGTTGATCCCCTCGGCCGCGAGCAGCTGGAACATCCGCGCCGCGACGCCCGCGTGCGTGCGCATCCCGAGGCCGACGATCGACACCTTCACGATGTCCTCCTCGTAGCGGATGCCCACCGCCCCCACGCCGCCGGCGATCTTCTCCATCACGAGCTTCGCCCGCGGGAGATCCGCCTTGCCGACCGTGAACGTCACGTCGGCCTTCACCTCGCCGGCCGCGCCGCGCGCCTCCAGACCGTAGCTCGGCGCGTTCTGGATGATCATGTCGACGCTGATGTTCTCCTCGGCCAGCGCGCCGAAGATCTGCGCCACGACGCCCGGCTTGTCGTCGACGCCGACCAGCATCACCCGCGCCTCGTTGCGGTCCAGGGCCACGCCCGTCACCGTCACGCTCTCGAGCGACTGCTCCTCGCCGACGACCCACGTGCCCGGCACGTCAGAGAACGACGACCGCACGTGCACCGGGACACCATACTTCATCGCAACCTCCACGCTCCGTATCTGAAGGACCTTCGCTCCCAGCGAGGCGAGCTCCAGCATCTCTTCGTAGCTGATCCGCTCGATCTTCCGCGCCGTCTTGCAGATGTTCGGGTCCGTTGTGTAAACGCCGTCGACGTCCGTGTAGATCTCGCACTCGGCGCCGATCGCCGCGGCGATCGCCACGGCGCTCGTGTCGCTGCCGCCGCGCCCGAGCGTCGTGATGTTGCCGGCGTCGTCCACGCCCTGGAAGCCGGCGACCACCGCGATCTTCCCCCCCGCCAGCGCCTGCTGCAGCCGCTGGGCGTCGATCGTCTTGATCCGCGCCTTCGTGTAGGCGCTGTCCGTCAGGATCTTCAGCTGGTGGCCAAGGAAGCTCCGCGCCTGGCCCCCCTGCGCCTGGATGGCGATCGCCATCAGCGCCGCCGAGACCTGCTCGCCTGTCGCCGCCAGCGCGTCCATCTCCCGCGCGTCGGGCACGGGCGCGATGTCCGACGCCAGCTTGAGCAGCCGGTTCGTCTCGCCGGCCATCGCGCTCACGATGACCACGACGTCATGGCCGGCCTGCTGTGTGGCGAGCGCCCGGGCCGCAGCCCGCTGGATACGCTCGATGGACCCGACGGACGTGCCGCCGAACTTCTGGACGATGAGGCTCACGCGAGGTGTGGCCAACTAGTCCAACATGGACGCCCGGGTCAAGAGGAAATTTGACAGCGCCGTGGAGCGGACGAACACGGCACGACCGGGACACGCCCGGGGGATCGCCGCCGTCCATCCGCCCCACTCCAACCGTGGAACCCCGGGACAACCGCGCCCCGCGCGGGCCCGCCGCCCGGGAATAAACCCCAGGCTCAGCCGCTTCGGGTCGGCGCTGTTGACACAGATCCCCCCGTCGCTACGATGGCGCCCCCTTCGCCTGGATAATGGGCGATCCAGGGGGCCCCGACGGCGCGGTCGCCGGTGAGGGGCGGGGGATGGCCAGGGGCGAACCGCGGAGCAGAGCGCTCCGCTTCTCAAGGAACCATCGTAAGGAGGTCATTTTGGCTAGCGATGTGATGATCGAGGCGAGCTCGCTGACCAAGCGCTATGGGTCGCTGCGCGCGCTCGACAAGGTGAGCTTCGAGGTCCATCGCGGCGAGGTCGTCGGCTTCCTCGGACCGAACGGGGCCGGCAAGTCGACGACGATGCGCATCCTCACCTGCTTCATCTCGGCGTCGGCCGGGACGGCGCGGGTGCACGGATACGACGTCTTCGACCAGCCGCTCGATGTCCGGCGCAAGCTCGGGTACCTGCCCCAGCGCGCCCCGCTCTACGGCGAGATGAACGTCTGGGAGTACCTGTCGTTCGTCGCGGACATGCGCGGGCTCGACCAATCGGTCTTCAAGAAGCGGATGAAGGGGATCGTCGAGGTGTGCGGTCTCGCCCAGGTGCTCGGCAAGGACATCGGCACCCTCTCCCACGGCTACCGCCAGCGCGTCGGCCTCGGTCAGGCGCTCGTCCACGACCCGCCGATCCTCATCCTCGACGAGCCGACGAGCGACCTCGACCCGAACGAAAAGGCGGAGGTCATCCGCTATATCAAGGAGATCGGCAAGGAGCGGACGATCCTCCTCTCCACCCACAACCTCTCCGAGGTCGAGGCCGCCTGCGCCCGCGCCATCATCGTCTCCAAGGGGCGCGTCGTCGCCGACGGCCCCCTCGACGACATCCGCGCCAAGAGCGGCAAGGTCCGCTACGTCGTCACCGTCCACGAGAAGAAGGTCTTCGAGGGCGGCGACGGCTACCGGTCGGGCGCGCGCAAGCCCCCGACGGCCCAGGAGGTCCAGGAGGCGCTCTCCGGGCTGCCCGGCGTCACCAGCGTCACCGAGCTGCCGACCGACGACAGCGCGCACAGCTTCCAGCTCCTCGGCGCGCTCGGCGGCGACATCCGGCCCGAGCTCTTCCAGCTCATCGTGCAGAAGGGCTGGCTCCTGCTCGAGATGCGGCGCGACTCGCAGAGCCTCGAGGACGTGTTCAAGGCGCTCACGCGCGGCGACGAGCGCAAGGACCGCGGCCGCCGGCTGATCACCGACGACCTCGACGACGAGGACGAGGCGAGCGCCGCGGCCGACGACGAGGACGACGAGGACGACGAGGACGAAGACGAGGAGAGCGCCGGCGACGAGGCGAAGAGCGCCGGCGACGAGGACGGAGGCGCGGACGACGAAGCGCCGGCCAAGAAGAAGGGCTGAACGGTATGAGCACCACCCTGACCATCGCGAAGCGGGAGTTCCGCTCCAACTTCGATTCCCCCCTGGCCTATGTCGTGATCTGCTTCGGGCTGATCGCGCTCGGCGTCATCTTCTTCTTCATGAACGGCGGCTTCTGGCAGGCGGACCGCGCCTCGCTCGTGCAGCTGTTCTCGTGGGCGCCGATAGGGCTCTCCTTCCTCATCATCCCCGTCATCACGATGCGGCTCCTCGCCGAGGAGAAGCGGAGCGGCACGCTCGAGATGCTGATCACCCTGCCCGTGCAGGACCACGAGGTCGTCCTCGGCAAGTTCCTCGGGGCGTGGGGGCTCGTCCTCGTGCTGGTCTTCTCGACCGTCCTCTACCCGATCCTCATGTTCATGTGGCCCTGGCACCTCGGCGCGCTCGACAGCGGGCCGGTGATCTCGGGCTACATCGGCCTCGTGCTCTACAGCGCGGCGGCGGTCTCGATCGGGCTCCTCATCTCGTCGCTGACCGACAGCCAGGTGATCGCGTTCTTCATCACCTTCCTGCTGCTCGGCTTCCTGCACGGCGTGGACAACCTCGCTGACTACGCCCCGTCGGTCTTCCGCGACGTCCTCTCCTTCATCAGCTTCGACACCCGCCTCACGCCGTTCGCGCGCGGCATGGTGTCCACCCGAGACATCGTCTTCTTCCTCTCGATCACCGCGGGCTGCCTCATGGCCGCGTTCAGGGCGCTTGAGCGCAGGAAGTGGGCGTAAGGATTACCATGGAACGGAAAGCCAAAGCCGCGACGCAGACAGGCGTCTATCTGGCCATCGTGGCCGCCATCCTCGTGGTGGCCAACGTCATCTCGCACAGCGTCTACAAGCGCTTCGACATGACGAAGGCCGAGAGGTTCACCCTCTCGAAGGGCTCGGCCCACCTCGTCCGCGAGGGGCTCAAGCAGGATCTCCAGATCGACGTCTACGTCACCCGGGGTCTGCCGAAGCACGAGGCCTTCATCCAGGACCTCACCGACCTGATGAACGAGTACGAGCAGGCCTCGAACGGCAAGCTCCACTACGCGATCATCGAGCCGAAGACGGACGAGCAGCGCGCCGCCGCCAAGGAGGCGGGCCTGCAGGAGGCCGCGTTCGGCGAGGGGAGCGAGACCGGCCAGGACCAGGCGACGATCACCCGCGGGTTCATGGGCATCGCCTTCAAGTACGGCAGCGAGAAGGAAGCGATCCCGATGATCTCGCCCGAGCAGGGGCAGGGCCTCGAGTTCTGGATCACGAACACCATCCGGGAGATCCGCGACAAGGCGGACGGCATCGACACCAAGATCGGCGTCGTGACCGGCAAGGACGAGATCAAGCTCACGGACCCGAACCTCGTGGCGTCGCAGGGCGGCCGGGGCGGCCCGTCGATGCGGGCGCTGCTCGAGCACCACTTCCCGTTCTACAAGTTCGAGGACGTCGACCTGAAGGGCGGCGACGCCGAGGTCAACAAGGAGCTCTCCGGGCTCGTCATCACGCAGCCGGGCAAGGAGTTCACCGAGAAGGAGCTGCGCCGCATCGACCAGTTCCTGATGCTCGGCAACAAGGCGCTCGCCGTGTTCGCCGGCGCCGTGAACCTCAAGGCGTCCGACCCGTCGATGAAGGCGTCGCTCAACACCTGGGGCCTCGAGAAGCTGCTCGACGGCTACGGCGTCGAGATGAAGAAGGAGGCGATCCTCGACTGGAGCCGCTCGATGGCCATCCCGGTCCAGACGCAGTCGGGCCAGCTCATGTGGTTCCGCGCGCCGGGCATCCTCCAGCTCCAGGAGGACAGCCGCTTCGACGAGAACGAGCAGATCCTCGACTCGTCGTTCCCCGGCTTCTTCCGCCTCCCCGAGCTCGCCTTCCCCTTCCCGTCGACCCTCGTGCCGCACCCGGAGAAGCAGCCCGAGGCGACGATGAAGGTCGTCGCGCGCTCGACCCCGAACACCACGGCCGACACGTCCGAGGCCATCGACATGAAGTTCTCGGCCGACTGGAAGCCGAAGGGCGAGCGCGCGCAGCGCGCGATCGCGGTGACGGTCGAGGGCAAGCTCAAGAGCGCCTTCGGCGGCCAGGAGGGGCTCGGGATCAGCGCGCCCGCGGAGAGCGCGGACAAGAGCCGGATCCTCGTGCTCTCGGCGTCGCAGTTCCTCGCGAACCCGTTCGCCCGCGCCGGCAACCCGCCCCCCATGCCGCCGCAGATGCAGATGATGGGCGGGATGGGCGGCGACGAGGATCTCCTGATGCTCTCGCAGCCCTACGCGCAGAAATACCTGACCGCCACCATCCTGGCGTTCAAGAACACCCTCGACTGGATGGCGGGCGACAGCACGCTGCTCGCGGCGACGGCGAAGATGTTCGGCGAGACCAACCTGACCTACGCGGACATCGAGAAGCCGAAGCAGGAGGCCACGGACGACGAGGCCACGATGGCCAAGAAGGCCGAGGAGTACCGGGCCGAGCGCAAGACCGTGCAGCAGCGCGTGCAGTGGACGCTCACGCTCCTGCCGGCGGTCCTGTTCGCGGCGTTCGGCATCGTCCGGTGGCGGCGGCGCGAGAGCGCGCGCGAGAACATCACGCTCGACTGAGGCAGTGCCATGGTGGGTGAAAGAGCCATGAAGACCGAGCACAAAATCTACATCGCCCTCGTCGTCCTCGCGCTCCTCGGGGTCGGCGTGTACCTCACGCAGAAGCGGCAGCGGGACCAGCTCGCCGCCCACTCGGCGACCGCCGCGACGGCGGATCTGCCGAGCGTCGGGGTCTCGAAGGACGACGTCGAGAAGGTCACGAAGATCTCGATCAAGAACGCCGACAAATCCGACGTGACGCTCGAGAAGAAGGGCGACACCTGGGAGGTCACGAAGCCCGTGAGCGCCAAGGCGAACGCGGCGAACGTGCGGAGCCTGCTCGACAACCTGAAGGAGCTCAAGCTGAAGGAGGTGATCGACAGGACGAGCGGCACCTACGGCCAGTACGAGCTCACGGACGACAAGGCGGTCCACGTGGTCGCGTACAAGGGCGACGAGAAGGCGCTCGACATGTACTTCGGCAAGAGCGGGTCGCGCGGGCAGATGGCGCGCGTCGACGGCAAGGACGGCGTCTACGTCGCGGGCGGCTACTCGAGCTACCTCTACACGCGGGAGGCGAAGAACTGGCGCGAGAACTCGATCCTCAAGTTCGAGGACGAGAACGCGATCCAGGTCTCGGTCGAGAACAAGAACGGCCTGTTCAGCTTCTCGAAGAACGGCGACAAGTGGGCCGGCACGTTCGCGCCGCGCGACAAGGCCGGCAAGCTCGGCGCGGCCTCGGCGAAGTGGGAGAAGTTCGACGAGGCCAAGGTGAAGGACCTGCTCCGCGCCTTCAAGGGCCTCGGCGCGGAGGACTTCGGCGACGGCAAGTCCGACGCCGACACCGGGCTCGACGCGCCGACCACGAACGGCGGCATCGTCACGATCAAGCTCAAGGACAACGCGGGCGACTTCACCATCAAGGTGGGCAAGACCGCGAAGGGCCAGAGCCGCTACGCCGTGAAGGAAGGCGGCGACGGCACGATCTACGTGCTGTCGTCGTGGTCGGCCGACTGGGCCCTCGCGGACCAGAAGAGGTTCGAGAAGACCGACAAGAAGGACGAGAAGAAGGACGCGGATCCCCACGCAGACGAGGCCGCGGGCCACATGGGCATGCCGGGCATGCCGGGCATGGACGACGGCGAGTAGCCGTCCACGTCACGCGCGCGAGCGAGAGGCGCCGGGCGACCGGCGCCTCTTCGCTTTTGTGCGCCGACGCGGGCGGCCACCCGCGCAACGCGAAGACCGGTTCGCACACCGGGGGCCTACCTGACGAATATTCGACGCACTCTGCGCACGGATTTTCGTCACCCGGGACGCCACGATCAGGCGGATTCATGAGCCCGCCTCGCGGAATCAGGCTCAAACCTTGGATTCCATTGTTTTCTGTTTGCCCTGGCCCGGATTTCGCTTATGGCTGCGCTCACTCCAGCCCCGGGTGTCCTTGTCGGACGAACACCTACGTCCGGTCGGCCAGAGCCAGCAGAGAGCCATGCGAACGTTCGTCGAAGTCCTCCAGCAAAATTCGGTTCACGCCGACCGAGCGGTCACGTTCGTGCGGAGCTCGGGCGAGGAGCGGGCGGTCAGCTACGCCGAGCTCTGGCTCGAGGCGCGGCGCCGGGCCTACGCGCTGCGCAAGCTCGGGCTCACCAAGGGTGACCGCGTCGCGCTGATCCTCAGCGAGGCCGACGAGTTCGTCCTGACCTTCGTGGGGGCGCTCACGGCCGGCATCGTCGCGGTGCCGATGTATCCGCCGCAGTCGCTGGCCAAGCTCGAGGCGTACAGCGAGACGGTGCAGCACATCCTCTCGGCGTCCGGCGCCAGCGTGCTCGTCACCAACGAGCCGCTCAAGGAGATGATCGACGCTCACCTCGCCTCGAGCGGCGAGAGCCGAGCGGCCCTGCCGGGGCTGCGCGTCGTCCTGGAGCGCGAGCTGCGCGAGCCCGCGGGGTTCGACCCGTCGGACGCGGCGGAGCCCTGGCGGGTGTCCCTCGACGACCTCGCGTTCCTCCAGTTCACGTCGGGGAGCACCTCGCGGCCCAAGGGCGTGATGGTGACCCACCGCAACCTGACGGTGAACAGCCACGCGATCATGTTCGACGGGCTGCGCTCCACCCCGGAAGATCGCGGCGTCAGCTGGCTGCCGCTCTACCACGACATGGGGCTCATCGGCTTCGTCATCGCGCCGCTCTACGCGCTCGTGCCGGTGATGTTCCTGCCGACGACGGCGTTCATCCGCCGCCCCTCGCTCTGGCTCGACGCGATCCACAGGTTCCGCGGCACGATCACGTTCGCGCCGAACTTCGCCTTCGCCCTCGCGACGCGCGCCGTCACCGACGCGCAGGCGGGCCAGTGGGATCTCTCCTGCCTGCGCGCGCTCGGGTGCGGGGCCGAGCCGATCCAGGCCGACGTGCTCCGCGCGTTCCTCGATCGCTTCGGCAAGCAGGGGCTCCGCCCGGAGAGCATCCTGCCCTCGTACGGCATGGCCGAGGCCACGCTGGCGATCACCTTCAGCGACCTCGCGGCCCAGCTCACCACCGACCGCGTGGACGCGAGGGCGATGCAGGCCGGGAAGGCGCGGCCCGCGAACGGCGGCGCGTCGCTGGAGCTCGTCTCCTGCGGCCGTCCCCTCCCCTGCCACGAGCTCATCATCGCGGGGCCCGACGGCGCGCCGCTCGGCGAGCGCCAGGTCGGCGAGATCTGGGTGCGCGGCCCGAGCGTCGCCGCCGGGTACTTCAACGAGCCGGAGGCGACCGAGGCCGCGTTCGGGGGGGGCTGGCTACGGACGGGCGATCTCGGCTATACCGTCGCCGGCGAGGTGTACCTCTGCGGCCGTTCCAAGGATCTCATCATCCTCGGCGGCAAGAACTACTTCCCCCAGGACATCGAGCGCGTCGCCTCCTCCGTGGACGGGGTGCGCGAGGGCCACTGCGTGGCGTTCTCGTGCCTCACCGCGGCGGGGGCCGAGCGGGCCGTCGTCGTCGCCGAGGTCAAGCGCAGCGTGGCCGGCGTGGCGCAGGCGATCACGCAGGCCGTGCGCGCCGAGCTCGGCGTCCAGCTCTCCGAGGTCGCGCTCATCAAGCGGGGGACGCTGGCCAAGACGTCGAGCGGCAAGGTGCGGCGCCGCGAGATGAAGCGGCGCTTCGAGGCCGGCGAGCTCGAGGTCGCCTCGGACGTTGACGAGGGCGTCACGCCCTCTCCCCCTGCCGACGCGGTCCGCGCGAGCGGAGCGGCGGCGCGAACCGAAGGGGGCCGCGCGGGCGGCGCCCCGGCACGTGTCGAAGGAGTCATCGATGGGATCCAGTAAGGCCGAGGTCGAGGTCAGCTACGACGTCTCGAACGAGTTCTTCAGGCTGTGGCTCGACGAGCGCATGAACTACACGTGCGCCGTCTACGAGTCCCCCGAGCAGTCGCTCGAGGCCGCGCAGCTGAACAAGCTCCGGATCCTGTCGGACTTCGCCAAGGTGGGGCCCGAGAAGAAGGTCCTCGACATCGGCTGCGGGTGGGGCGCGGCCCTCGAGTACGTGGCCACGGCGCGCGGCGTGAAGCGCGCGGTCGGCGTCACCCTGTCCACCGCGCAGGCCGCCGAGGTGAACGCGCGCAAGATCCCCGGCGTCGAGGTGATCGGCGGCGACTTCCGGACCTTCACGACGCCCGAGCGGTTCGACAGCCTCATCTCGATCTGCATGATCGACCACCTCTGCTCGCCGGAGGAGGCGCGCCAGGGCAAGGCGATCGACATCTACCGGGCGTACTTCAAGAAGGCCTGGGAGCTCACGAACAAGGGCGCCTGGTTCGGCCTCCAGACGATCCTCCGCAACCGGACGCCGCGGATGACGCCCTGGGGCGGGCTCCCGGCCGGCACGAGGAAGGAGCTGGAGGACATCTACTTCGTCACCAAGGAGATCTTCCCCGGGGGCTTGAACCCGCGGCTCGAGGACATCATCCAGGCGGCGAACCCCTACTGGGAGGTGATGCAGGTGAACACGCGGCGCGAGCACTACCAGCGCACCACCGCGGAGTGGCTCCGCCGGCTCAGGCTGAACGAGAAGACCATCCGGTCGACGTGGGGGGACAAAGTCTTCGACGACTACGATCGTTACCTGTCGACGTGCGTGAACGCGTTCGACAAGCACTACAGCTCCCTCGCTCAATACGAGCTTCGCAGGATCGACTGAACCATGACGGACAAGACCAATCTGCTCGAGATGTTCAAGACGGTTGCCGCCCGCGTGGACAAGCGCGAGTTCCCCAATGTCACCGCGACGTCGGTGATCACGGAGCTCGGCATCGACTCGCTCTCGATGATGCAGATCGTCGGAGAGATGGAGACCGAGCTCGGGATCATGATTCCGGACGAGGATCTGGTCGAGCTCATCACCGTGGGCGACCTCTGCAAGAAGGTCGGAGAGCGGCTGGAGGCGAGCGCATGAGCCGGCTCGAGGAGAAGATCTTCCGGGAGTACATGACGTTCTTCGAGAAGGCGGAGCGCGAGCGCCGCTGGAACATCTTCGAGGACATCCCCTGGGATCGCGTGAACAAGGACGCGAGCGAGGAGCTCGCGCTCTGCGCGGAGACCTTCTGCTCGGTGGAGATGTACCTGCCCGACTACGTGTCGAACGGCATCAACATCGTGCGCAGCTACTTCGGCCAGGCGTGGTTCCAGGCGAACTGGGCCTACGAGGAGTCGAAGCACTCGCTCACGCTGATGCAGTACCTCCTGCGCTCCGGCAAGCGCACCGAGGAGCAGCTCACCGACCTGCAGCACCAGATCTTCGCGAAGAAGTGGGACCTCCCGTTCCACACGCCGCGGCAGATGACGTTCTACGGGTGCGTGCAGGAGATGGCGACGTTCGTCATCTACGTGAAGCACCGGGAGCGGGCGGGGGCCGAGGGCGACGAGTGCCTGCGGGCGATCTACGACTACATCGCGCGCGACGAGATCGCCCACTGCCGCTTCTACCAGAGCGTCATCAAGGTGCTGCTCGAGGAGGACCGGCAGGGGACGCTCGCCGACATGGCGCACGTGTTCGCGAACTTCGAGATGCCGGGCGTCGGGATCGTCCCCGATTACGACTCGCGCATCCTGAAGATGCGCGAGGCGGGCGTCGATCGGAACGTGTTCATCCAGAAGGTGTACATGCCGATCCTCAAGTACCTCGGGGTGGGCCGGCACGAGATGCTCGCGGCCCAGCGCGCCGCGCTCGACCTGCGCCGCGGCGGAGAGCGCCGCCGCGACACGTCGATCGAGGGCCTCGCGCTCGCGCCCAACCTGAACGACGCCGCGCCGCAGGCGCTGTCCGCGTGAGCCGTCTCCCTGCCCTCTGAACCCCTCCCCTGAAGCGAGCACGAGCAGTCCGATGCGAAGGCGCGTCGTCGTGACCGGGATCGGCGCCGTTTGCCCGCTGGGCAACGACGCCGCGACCACCTGGCAGAACCTCCTCGCCGGCCGGTCCGGCGTGGACTACATCCGCGATTTCCCCGTCGACAAGCTCCGCAGCGACATCGCCGCCAGCGTGAAGGGGTTCGACGCCGGAAAGTACCTGTCGCCCAAGGAAGCGGACATCTACGGCCGGGTGACCCACCTGAGCCTCGCGGCCGCGGTGGAGGCGCTGCGCGAGGCGGGCATCGCGCCGATCCAGCGCACACCCGCCGCGGACGACGACGGGGCCGACGAGGGCGCGGCGACGGCGCCCGGCGCGGCGCCGCCGGCCGCCGCGGCGCCGGGGGACGGCGGCCTCGACCGGACCCGCGTCGGATGCCTGATGTCGACCGGGATGGGCTCCGTCGAGATCTTCGAGGAGCAGATCGCCCGGAGCGCGGCGCGCGGCCCGAGGGCCGTGTCGCCTTACTTCATCCCGGGCGTCATGCCGAACGGCGCGGCGGCGCTCATCGCGATGCGCTACGGGCTCATGGGGCCGTCGTACAACCTCGCGAGCGCGTGCGCGACGGGCACGCACTCGATCGCGACCTCGGCCCTGATGATCGAGGCGGGGGAGGCCGACGTGATGGTCGCGGGGGGCGCCGAGGCCGCGACGCGGCTCAACACCGTCGCGGGGTTCGGCAACGCGAAGGCGCTCGCCAGGGCCATCGGCGGCGACCCGACGCGCGCGAGCCGCCCGTTCGACCGGCGGCGCCAGGGCTTCGTGATGGGCGAGGGCGCGGGCGCGCTCGTGCTCGAGGAGGAGCAGCACGCTCGGGCGCGCGGCGCGAAGCCGCTCGCCTACGTGGCCGGCTTCGGGATGACCACGGACGCCGAGCACCTCACGCGGCCGCACTCGGCGGGGCGGGGGCTCGCGCTCTCGCTGGAGCGCGCCCTCGCCAGGGCGGGCGTCGCGCCGGAGGCGGTCGGGTACATCAACCCGCACGCGACCTCGACGCCGCAGGGCGACGCCGCCGAGGTGCTCGCGCTGCGGCGCGTCTTCGGCGAGCGCCTCGCGCGCATCCCGATCTCGGCGACCAAGTCGATGATCGGGCACCTGCTCGGCGGCGCCGGCGCCGTGGAGACGATCGCGGTCGTGTGCTCGCTGCGCGACCAGCTGCTGCACCCGTCCATCAACGTGGATGAGCTCGATCCGGATTGCGCCCTGGACATCGTGCGCGAGCGGCGATCGGTCGACCTGCGTCACGCGGTGAAGTGCTCGGCCGGCTTCGGCGGGCACAACTGCGCGCTCGTGCTGGAGCGGGCGTAGGCCGTCGCGGGCCTGGCGCAGGCGCGCGGGCCTGCTGCCGCCCGCCGCCCGGGTGGCGGTCCCCCTCGCCCGGCGCTAGGTGGGCCTCATGGCACCCCACACGAACCGGCTCGCGAGCGAGTCCTCGCCGTACCTCCTTCAGCACGCGCGCAACCCGGTCGCGTGGTACCCGTGGGGCGCCGAGGCGCTCGAGCTCGCGCGGCGCGAGGACAAACCGATCCTCCTCTCCATCGGCTACGCCGCCTGTCACTGGTGCCACGTGATGGAGCGCGAGTCGTTCGAGGACGAGGCGATCGCCCGGCGCATGAACGAGCTCTTCGTGAACATCAAGGTCGACCGGGAGGAGCGGCCCGACCTCGATCACATCTACCAGCTCGTCGTGCAGCTCATGGGCCGGAGCGGCGGCTGGCCGCTCACCGTGTTCCTCACCCCCGACCAGCGGCCGTTCTTCGCGGGCACGTACTTCCCGCCGAAGGACAAGCACGGCATGCCCGGCTTCCCGAAGGTCCTCGACGCGGTCGCCGACGCCTACAGGAACCGGCGCGGCGAGGTCGAGCTCCAGGCGAAGGAGCTCACCCACGCGATCGAGCGCGTGCAGCGCGCGCCGGCGGGCGCCGCGGGGGCGGCGGGCGCCGTCGAGCTCGCCTCGTCCGACCTGCTCCGGCGCGCGTCGCGGCAGCTGCTCGCGCGCTTCGACAACCGCCACGGCGGCATCGGCACGCGGCCCAAGTTCCCGAACACGATGTCGCTCGACGTGCTGCTCCGCCGCGGCGCGCTGGAGGGCGATCGCGTCGCGGCGGAGAGCGTCGAGCTCGCGCTGGACAGGATGCGCGACGGCGGCATCTGGGACCACCTGCGCGGCGGCTTCCACCGCTACTCCACGGACGAGCGCTGGCTCGTGCCCCACTTCGAGAAGATGCTCTACGACAACGCGCTCCTCCTGCGCCTGTACGCCGACGGCTTCCGCGCGTTCAAGAAGCCGATCTACGCCGAGACCGCGCGCGAGATCGTGGGCTACCTGTTCGCCGAGATGCGCGACCCGGAGGGCGGGTTCTACGCGTCGCAGGACGCCGACTCCGAGGGGAGCGAGGGCAAGTTCTTCGTGTGGACGCTCGACCAGCTGCGCGCGGCCGTCGGCGACGATCCGCTCGCGTACGACGTGGCCCGCCTCGTCTTCGGCATCACCGAGGAGGGCAACTTCGAGCACACCGGCGCGACGGTGCTCTCGCAGCACCGCACGCTGGAGCAGGCCGCGGCGGTCCTCGACGCGGGCGACGGAGGCGGCTCCGCGGCTCACCTCGAGCGGTGCCGCGAGGCGCTCGCGCGCGCCAGGGTCAAGATGCTCGCCGCGCGCGAAGCGAGGCCCCGGCCGGCGCGCGACGACAAGGTGCTCGCGAGCTGGAACGGGCTGCTCATCGGGGCGCTCGCCGACGCGGGCCGCGCCCTGGAGGAGCCCGCCTGGGTCGACGCCGCGGCGCGCGCCTTCGCGGTGCTCGAGCGGAAGCTCCTGCGCGGCGGCCGCGTGGGCCGTTACCTCAAGGACGGCGCGCCCGCCGGCGCCAGGGCGGAGGGCGGCGCGGCCGCGGGCGACGCTCGGCCGGGCTTCCTGGACGACCAGGCGTACCTCGGGAACGCGGCCCTCGATCTCTACGAAGCCACCTCCGACCCGCGCTACGTCGGCGCCGCGCGCGCGATCGCCGACGCGATGATCGCGCACCACTGGGACGACGCCGCGCGCGGGTTCCTCTTCACGCCGGACGACGGCGACGCGCTGATCGCGCGCACGCAGGACATCTACGACCAGGCCGCGCCGTCGGCCACCTCGATGGCGGCGCTCCTCTGCCTGCGCCTCGCCGAGATCGCCGACGAGCGGTACCTCCCGCCGGCGGAGCGACAGCTCGAGGCCCTCGCCCCGGCGGCGCTCGAGAACCCCTTCGGGCTCAGCCAGACCGTGTGCGCCCTCGACCGCCTCGCGCGCGGCAGCGTGACGGTCGTCGTGGTCGGCGAGGCGGGCTCGGCCGCGGCGGGCGATCTCGCGCGCGAGGCGTTCAAGGCCTACCTGCCGAACCGTGCCGTCGTCCTCGTGGATCCGGCGCGCCCGGAGACCGCCGCTGCGGTGCCGGTCGTGGCCGAGGGCAAGCCGGCGCGCCCCGGCTCGGCCGTCGCGTACGTTTGTCGCGGCCGGACGTGCGCGGCGCCGGTGACGACGCCGTCCGAGCTCAAGGCGCTGCTGGGGTGACGCGGCACGCGCTGAGCTCGCACGGCCGGCGATCCGGGGCGCTCGTGCAGGAGCATCCGGACACCGGGCCGGGCGCGTGGGTCTGCGCGCACCCGCGGCCGACGCCCTCGGCGCGGGCCTCGGTGGGCGAGCAGACCTCCACGTCCAGCTTTGAGTCGGCGTCGAAGTCGGTGACGAAGGTGCAGCTGCAGCGATAGGGCGTGCCCTGCTCCGGGCGGCACGCGGGCGCGAGCGCTGCGCACAGCAGAGCGCCCGCGCGCGCCGCCCGGATCCAGGACCTACGGCGTGACCGTGCCGCCACTGTTGCCGCCGGAGCTGTCGCCGGAAGCCTTGTTGCCGCCCGTGTTGCTCTCTCGGATGTGGAACTCGACGCGCCGGTTCTTCTGGCGGCCGGCCTCGGTGTCGTTGGTCTCGATCGGCCGCCGCGGCCCGAAGCCCGCCGCCGTGAGCCGGGCCGGGTCGATGCCGCCGCGCTCGATCAGGTAGGTCCTCACCGAGTGGGCGCGGTCGTTCGAGAGCCGCTCGTTGAGCTGGTCCGACCCGCGGTTGTCCGTGTGGCCCTCGATCGCGACGAGCGTGATCTCGGGGTTCACCTTGAGCAGCCGGACGACCTCGTCGAGGATGCCGTAGCTGTTCGGCAGGATCCTCGCGCTGCCGGTCGCGAACTGCACCTGCTTCAGGATCTGGATCTCGCTCGAGCCCGTGATGCGGCGGATGAACTGCGGGCAGCCGTTCTTCGCCGGCTCGGGGCTCGGCTCGCCCGGCTCCTTCGGGCAGGCGTCCTTCGCGTCCGGGATCTTGTCCTCGTCGGCGTCGTCCTCCGGGCAGCCGTCGGCGTCGTTGATCTTGTCGAAATCCTCGGGTTGATCCGGGCACTTGTCGCTGACGTCGGGGATGCCGTCGCCGTCGCGATCGGGCAGCGCCGGGCAGCCGTCGCTGGGGTTCGGCGGCTTGTTGTCCTCGGGATCGGTCGGGCAGAGGTCGATGTCGTCCGGGTAGCCGTCCTTGTCCGTGTCGGCGGCGCGCGGCGGGGGCGCCTGGAAGCGCTTGCCGGGCGACATGGGCTCGACGTCCGAGATGCCGAACGCGTAGCCGATGACGCCGGTGAGCCGAAAGTCCGGCGCGTAGCCGCCGGTGAGCCGCGTTCCGCCGCCGACGCCGAGCCACCCCCTCTTCCGCTGGTCGAGGGCGAGCCGCCCCTCGGCCATCCACTCGAGCGGGGTGTTGTCCCCGGTGAACGTCGTGCCGCGGCCGAGCCCGGTCGACCCGAAGATCTGCGCGCCGAGCCGCAAGGTCCCGTTCCGCAGCGGCACGAAGCCGCCGATGCCCCACCGCCACTCGTGCGACACATTGAAGTCGTTGAGCGAGGCGTACGGCCGGAAATGCACCCCGGTGTTCAGCACGAAGAACATCGTCTTGAGGTCGATCTCGCCCGCGAGCCCGATCAGCGCGCTCGCGCTCTTGTCGCCGGCGAACGAGAACCTGTGGCCCGTCGGCACCCACCCCACCGCGTTGACGCCGAGCTTGAAGAAGCGATCGTCGGACCGGTACAGGATCGCCCGCGCGTCGAGCCGCAGGTCCATGATCGCGGCGCTCGACGGGCTCGCCGCGTCCTCCGCGCCGGCGACGCTCGAGTCGTTCGTCGGGTTGCTCGTCTGGAAGCCGATGAACGGCAGCCCCACCTGGACGCTGAAGCGATCGAGGAACTCGACGCCCCCGTTGAGGTACCCGATGAGCTGCGAGGACACCGGCGCGCCGTGTTCCCTGCTGAACCGCTCCGCGGAGTGCTCGTTGTTCAGCATGTTCTCGATCCGGAAGGGATTGAGGCCGAAGCCGAGCCCGAACTGTCCGAAGAAGCGCGTGTCCGGGGCCACCTGCGGCCGCCAGAGCGCGATCGAGTCCTCGGGAGCGCCGGCCATGGTGAGCCGGTCCAGGTAGAACGTCCTGGTCTGCGCGCTCGCGGGGAGCGCGCCCAGGAACAGTGCTCCCGCCGCAGCAGCGCCCAGCGCGCGTCGCCTGACGCCCCGCGCAGTCACGTGCTGCTTCTCCCCCACATGTCCACCGGTGCGCGTCAAATTCCCTCCTGTGACCCCTTGAGAACGGCCGTCGCGGTCGATCGGAGGCTACACGCTAACCCAGGTACCTAGAAAGGTGAGAGAGAACGGCGAACCGAGGCGGCCCCGCGTCGTCTGGTGTTGACCTGGACCGAACCTCGTGCTTTCTTGCGCGCCCGCTTGACGTGCGGCCAGGTCGCCGCCGTTCGCGGTCCAGAACGCCAAGGGACCACCAGCCATGAAGCGCACTTACCAGCCCCACAACACCCGCCGCGCCCGGACCCACGGCTTCCGTGCGCGTATGGCGACCGCCGGCGGTCGCAAGGTCATCAACAACCGCCGCCGCAAGGGCCGCGCCCGGCTCGCGCCCACCATCTACAAGAAGTAACGCGGGCGTGATGGCGCCAGCGCGCCCGCGCTCGTCGGCGTCCTCCCCCTCGTCGTTCCCGCGCGGGCGCCGCATCCGCAAGCGGGCCGATTTCGTCCGCATCCAGAACGGCGGCCAGCGCATCACCACCCGGCACCTGCTGATCCTCGTCGCGGCCCCCACCGGCGGCGCGGCCGCTCGCGGGGGGGTCTCTCGCCACGGCGAAGACGGCGCCGCCCCCGAGCCCAGCCCGGGAGCGCCTCGGCTGGGCCTCGTCGCCTCGCGCAAGGTCGGCGGCGCCGTGGTGCGCAACCGCGCGAAGCGCCTGCTCAGGGAGGCATTCCGGAGGTTCCCGGAGCTCTTCCCGGAGCGCGTCGACATCGTGGTGATCCTTCGCACAGGCGCCGGCTCGCTCGGCCTCGACGACGTGCTCGCGGAGCTGCGCAGCGTGGTCCCGGTGCTCCGGCGCCGGGCGCGGGAGGCGCTCGCCGCCGCGCGCTGCGACGTGGCGGTCGTCGGCGGCCGCCGCGACGCGCCTCGGCCCACGGGCGAGCGCGGCGCAGAAGATCCGCCCGCCCGATGACGCGGCTTACCTTGCGCGGTGGTGCGCCGAGCCCCAAGCTCCCCGCTCATCCACGGGTCACCGCATGCTGGCGAAGCTCCTCCTCGCGCTGATCCGCGCCTACCAGATGACGCTCTCCAGGGTCATCGTGGCGTTGATGGGCCCGGTCTGCCGGTTCGAGCCTTCGTGCTCGCGCTACGCCGCCGCCTGCATCCTGGGTCATGGAGCGCTTCGGGGGAGCTTGCTTTCGCTCAAGCGACTGTGTAGGTGTCACCCGTTTCATCCAGGCGGGTTCGACCCTCCGCCACCACCTCGTCTTCTCCGTGGCGCGGCGGCTCGTACGCCGACGCAACGGGACGCTGCCCCGCGGGATACGGCACGCAGTTCGTCTACTGGCACGGAGCTCGCCTCGCACGCCTCGCCCCCTCGGCGAGCGGGCTCCAGCGGCCGGGTCACCCTCATGGACTAATCCCGCTCGACCATCGACAAGGCCCCGGCGGCACGGCACCCGACACCCCGCGGAGCGAAGCCCGTCCGGAGCGACCCTGGGCAGCCTCATGAGGCGTCACGAGACGCCAGCAGCGAAGGGCGCGGCTCGAGATCCTGGGATCGACGAAGGACTTCATGGAACGCAGCAATATCGCCAAATGGCTGTTCCTCGGCCTCGCCATCATCCTGTTCATCCAGTTTGGCAAGCCGCTCCTCTTCGGTGAAAGCGCGGAGCAGCTCCAGCCGCTCGACGTCAACGACAGCACCGCCCCCGCGGAGCGCGCCCCCGCGGAGGCGTGCGTCATCGACGGAGATCGGTTCAAGGCCGAGCTCTCCACGCGGGGCGGGTCGGTGCGGCACATCTGGATGACCGACCCGAAGTACACGACGGGCAACGGCGAGCGCAGGCCGATGGACCTGGTCACGACCTCGCTCGAGTCGCGGATGCCCCTCCGGACGGACCTGCGCCTGCCGGGAGGCAACGCGCAGCAGGTGCCGTTCGACGACCTCGACTGGAAGCTCTCGGCGCAGGACGGCAAGAGCTGCACCTTCACGTACACCGACGACGCGACGAGGCTCACCAAGGTCGTCGCCGCCACCGGCCGCCCCTACGAGCTGTCGCTGCAGGTGACGATCGAGAACCTCGCCCAGGAGCCGCGCAAGCACCGGTTCGCCGTCGAGCAGACCGCGTGGCGCACCCAGAAGGAAACCGAGGGCCACCTCGGCTTGATCTCGGAGTGGATCACCGAGACGGTCGCCGCGACCGACCAGACCACCGAGCGCCAGCACCCCGACGCCTTCGAGCCCGGCGACTTCAAGGACAAGGAGTTCACCGCCGAGCGCTGGCGCCGCACGCCGGGCAACGCGCGGTTCGCCGCGGTCTCGAGCAGCTACTTCAGCAAGATCGCGATCCCGCAGGAGGGGCCCGGGAAGCCGGTGGCCGAGACGCAGATCGAGGAGATCTGGGACACGGCGAAGTTCCAGCAGAAGGCCAAGGACCCGAGCCACGGGCACGTCTACCGCGCGCGCCTCGCCTACCCGGAGCACGAGCTCGCGCCCGGCGGCGCGGTGACCTACAAGGTCCTGTCCTTCACCGGACCGAAGGAGCGCGACCTCCTGGGCGCCGTGGACCACGGGGCGAGCGAGGTCATCAACCTCGGCTGGTTCTCGCCGATCGCGAAGCTCCTCGTCTCGTACCTCTACGTCCTCTACCGCGCCGTGGGCAGCTGGGGCTGGGCGATCGTCCTGCTCACCATCACCGTCCGGCTCCTGCTCTTCCCGCTGAGCATCCAGCAGATCAAGAGCGCCGCGGCGATGCGCAAGCTCAAGCCGGAGATGGATGAGATCAACGCGAGGTACAAGGACGACGCCACCCAGCGCGGCCTCGCGATGCAGGAGCTCTGGCGCAAGAACAAGGTCGCCAACCCGGTCATCGGCTGCTTCCCGATGCTGCTCCAGATGCCGGTGTGGTTCGCCCTCTACACCGCGCTCCAGACCGCGGTGGAGCTCTACCACACCCCGTTCGGCCCCGTGATCCCGGACCTGTCGGCCCCGGGGAAGTACTTCATCATCCCGATCGTCCTCGGCGCATCGAGCTTCATCCAGCAGAAGCTCATGCCCCCGCAGGGCGACCCCGCGCAGCAGAAGATGATGCTGTACCTCATGCCCGGCATCTTCACCGCGATGATGCTCTTCCTCCCGGCCGGCCTCGGCGTTTACATGTTGACCAACACCTGGCTCGGCATCGGCCAGCAGGTGCTCGTCGAGCGGTACCTGAAGGCGAGGGACGAACGGGCCGGCGGCATCGAGGTGCGAGAGATCGCGAACGCGGAGCCCCAATCCGCGATGAAGAAGACTCAGGGCGACGACAAGTCGGCGCCTGCTCTCGGAAAGGGAAAAGCACGTGTCCGTGGATAGTGAAGCTGCCGAAAGGGGAATCGACGCGGCGGACGTCGATGTCGACGCAGAGGCGCAGGGCGCTGGCGACGCGGCCGAGTTCGAGGAGGACGGGCGCGCCGACATCGCGCTCGACTTCGTCATCGATGTGCTCGCGGCGATGGGCATGGACTGTACCGTCGACCTCCTCGAGAACGAGGAGGAGGATCCGCCCGAGGAGATCCGCCTCGAGATCGAGGGGAAGGACGCCGGCCGCGTGATCGGCAAGAAGGGGCAGACGCTCGCGGCGCTGCAGTTCCTCGCCAACCGCGTGATCAACCGGCCGGGCAAGAAGCGGCGCCACGTGATCATCGACGCCGAGGGCTACCGGCAGCGCCGCGAGGACACCCTCTCCTCCATGGCCCGCCGGCTGGGCAAGCAGGCGGTCGAGGAGGGCAAGATCATCACCTTCGAGCCGATGAACCCGCAGGACCGCCGCGTCGTCCACCTCGCCCTGGCGAAGTTCCCCGGCGTCGTCACGAAGAGCGACGGCGAGGGAGAGGCCCGCCGCGTCCAGATCATCCCCGTCCGCCGCTGAGCCACCGCTGAGACAGCGCGCCCGCGAGAGCGCGCACGCGCGCCGCGACCGGCGTTGACACGGGATCGCTCGCATGCATAATGCCGCACCTCTCCGGTACCCCCCGGGGAGGTGCGCGGGCCGCGCTCGCGCCCCATGCTCCCGGAACCGCAACCGGGCAAGCATCTGCGTCATGGCGTGAAGCACCGGGCCGCGCGCGGCCCCCGCTCCGCCGGACGCAGTCCAAGAACTGCGGCGGCCCTGCCCCCTTGAGCACGGGACCGCAACGACGGATCCCCGACCCCTTGAAGGATTGACCGACCATGCAGACCTCGAACATCCTCGCGAAGATCGAAGCTCCCCTGTTCCGCGAGGGGATCCCGGATTTCCGCGTCGGCGATACGGTGCGCGTCCACTATCGGATCGTCGAGGGCGAGAAGGAGCGCATCCAGGTGTTCCAGGGCGTGGTGCTGAAGCGCCACCGCGCCGGGGTCCGGAGCACCTTCACCGTGCGCAAGGTGAGCTTCACGGTCGGTGTCGAGCGCATCTTCCTCCTCCACAGCCCCCGCATCGACAAGGTCGAGATCGTCTCGCGCGGCGTGGTCCGTCGCTCGCGCCTGTTCTACCTGCGCAACCTCGCCGGCAAGGCCGCTCGCGTCCGCGACGCGAAGGATTGATCCGCCCCGGCCGGCGTCGCGGCCGCGCGGAGGAACCCACCCGCAGAGCAGTTGCCAGGCGGCAGCCGGTCCCTGGCGTGGAGCGCGCGCCGGCGTCCATGGCGCGGCGCTCCAGCTGGCGCGCGCCGAACCGCTCGCGCGCGAGCCGCATTGTCGGCCGTCAGCAAGGATTCCCGCATACTTCTTCTTGATCCTCGGCCGAGCGCCCACGGTATGCTCGCGGCGGCGGCGCCGCGGCGCCGCGAAACCCGAGAAGGATCACCATGCTCTGTCCGCGTTGCGGTGCGCCCGCGACCCCCGCCGATAAATTCTGCGCCGTGTGCGCCTCGCCGCTCGCCCCGTCCGGGCCCGGAGCGTTCGGGGCGCCGCCTCCCCCGCCGCCGCCGCCTCCTCCTCCGCCGTTTCCTGCCCCGGGCTTCGGCTCGCCCCCTGAGCCTCCTCCCAACTTCGGCTCGCCGAGCGGCGGTTTCGGTCCGCCGCCGCCGGCGCCCTTCGGGGCACCGCCGGGCTCGCCGCCCGGCTTTCCGCCGCCGCCCGAGGGCGGCCCGTCGGGCTTCGGCCCCCCGCCGCCCTTCGGGCCGCAGCCCGGCGGCTACGGCGCCCCCCAGCCGCCGCCTCCGCTCCCGCTGAAGCCGCCGCCGTTCCCGCCGGAGCCGCCGATCTTCGGCGCGCCAGGCGGCAGCGGCGGCTACGGCCCGGCCCCGAGCTTCCCGGAGCAGCAGGGCGGCTACCCCGTCCCGCCGGTCCCGCGGCCCGGCTTCGGTCCGCCTCCGCAGCCGCAGGGCGCGCGCTGCGTGCAGGGGCACGCGATCCCGGCGGGCGGCTCGTTCTGCATGGAGGGGGGCCACCCGATCGCCCTCGACGGGATCCAGATGAGCGGCGACGCCTTCAACCAGACGGCGTACGCGCCCAACCAGCCAGGGCCCTCCGCGCCGCCGCCCGTGCAGCAGGGGGGCGGCATGGGCGGCTACGGCGAGGCTCCGCTGCCCCAGCAGAACATCCCGCTGCCGGCGCCGCCGCCGCCGTACATGCCCGGCCCGCAGGCCGTGCGCCCGCCGACGCCGGCGCCGCCGAGGGCCCAGGAGCGGCGCACCCTCGCCGGCTTCCTCGTGAGCTTCCAGGACGATCCGCTCGGCAGGTTCTGGCCGCTCTGGCAGGGCAAGAACTCGGTCGGCCGCGCCGAGACAGGGCAGAAGGTCGACATCGAGATCGCCCACGGGACGACCTCGACCCACCACGCGACGATCGAGGTCGACGGCGGGCGGATCGTCCTCGCCGACCTGGGCTCCACCAACGGGACGTTCCACAACGAGGAGGCGATCGGCTTCCAGGGCCGACGCGAGCTGCGCGATGGCGACAAGATCCGCTTCGGCGGGTTCAGCGTCATCCTGTTCAGCGTGGCCGCGCGGGCCTGACGGCCCATCGCACGAGGAGAGGCGTTGCCGAGCCTGGCCCCCTTCCCCCGCGACGTTCGACCGGCACCTGGCGCCCCGGCCAGGCTGCGTGAAAACCAACCGGATAGCCGCCGCCAGCGCGCGGCGGCCGCCCCGCTCGCGCGGGGAGCGCTCCTCTGCTCCCTCGCGCTCGCTGGAGATCCCCACGCATGACTCCCTCTCATGACGCGACTCGCCCGATCCACTCCATGAGCGCCTCCGCCCGCCGCGAAGGGCGCGGGGGCAAGGCCCGCCGCTGCGCTCCGCTGCTCGCGCTCGCGGCCGCCGTCCTCGCGCTCCTCGGCGGACCGAACCGCGCCGCGGCCGCGCCCGAGGCGCACCTGCTCCGCATCGACCCGCGCGCGAGCACCGTGGACGGCTCGCCCGTGCTCACGACCGTGCTCGAGGTCGTGCAGAACAAGCGCCTCAGCGACCTCACCCGCAACTGCGCCGCGCTCACGGGCGACGCGAACCTCGACTGCGTCGCCGACGCGATCGAGCAGCCGTCGGCGCTCTACTCGTCGTTCGACTTCCCGGAGAAGAACGCGATCTTCTCCGTCACGGTCGACGGCACGGACCTGCCGGCGAAGTTCGAGTCGAAGGCGCGGTGGGGAGACAGCGCCGGGCAGCCGGGCGTCGGGACGGCGTGGCTCATCCTGATCGACGCCGCGTCGAGCATGGGCACGCGCTTCGACGAGGCGAAGGCGGTCGCGAGCGCGTTCGTCAACGCGATGCAGCCGAACGACATCGTCGACGTGATCTTCTTCAACGATCGCGGCGTCGTCGAGGACTCGAAGTGGGTGAGCAACAAGCAGGCGGCGGCGCAGGCCATCGCCGGCGTCACGCGCACCTACCCGACGCAGGGCCGCACGCGCCCGCTCTTCACGATCATCAAGAACGCCGCGACCGACGCGTTCAAGGAGCTCGGCAACGCCGGCCAGGGGGTCTCGGTGCCGATGCACCAGGCGATGGTCGTGCTCTCGAACGGCTCCGCCGGCGCGGACCCGAGCTCGACCGCCGCGGCGTCGAACCTGCTCCGGGACTACCTCACGAAGGGGCGGTTCCCCGAGAACAACGACGTCCTGCCGAAGACGCCGGTGCCCGTCATCTCGATCTGGTTCCCGAGCCGGCTCGTCGAGGAGTTCACGGCGAACTCGCGCGAGTTCATGGAGGGGATGGCGAACACCGAGATCGGCGGCTTCTTCAGCGTGGTGCGCGACGGCCAGCAGCGGCGCGCGGCCAACATCGTCAACGCGATCCGCACCCGCTTCAACAAGATGCACATCGTGAAGTGGCGGGTCTCGTGCGTCGCGCCGAGCATCACGCAGACGTTCAAGCTCGCGTTCGTCAACACCGATCCGCCGATCGCGGGCGACGCCACGTTCCAGAACGTCCCCGTCGGCATCGATCCCACCGCGTGGCCGCTCGACATCGACCGCGACGCGACCGATCGCGCCGCGAAGAAGACGCCGCTCTACCCCGGCGGCACGGCCAAGATCTTCGGCAACTTCTGCTGGGGCGGCAACGCGCAGCGGGCCGAGATCTACATGATCCCGAAGAACCAGGCCGCGCCGCAGTCGCTGCAGGGCGGGGGCATCGAGGACGCGAGGAAGGCCCAGCGGACGCTGATCGACGGCGGGATGCGCGGCAAGGCGATCTCGGCCGGCGACAGCGTCGTCGAGTTCGAGCTGCCGGACACGGACAAGTTCCTCGTCGGCAAGGGCGACCAGATGACGGCGCGCCTCATCATCTACGACAACCACGCGCGGCGGACGAGCGCGGTGACGGCCGACAAGATCCTCACGCTGAAGGCGAAGGAGGCGCCGCTGCCGTACCTGCTGATCGCCGGCGTGACCTTCGGCGGCGTCGTCATCGTGCTGCTGCTCGTCTCGATCTTCCGCGGCGGCGGCGGCGGCCGCCGGCGCGGCGCGGCGGCCGCCGCCGCGCCCCCGAGGCCGATCGTGGCGGGCGGCGGAGCGCCTCCGCCGTACGCGCCCGCGCCGCCTCCGCCGGGCGACTTCGGCTACGGCGGCGGGCCGATGATGGCGCCTCCCCCGGGCGGCGCCAGCCGTGCGACACTCTCGGGTCCGGCGGGCATCTTCACGGTGCACCCCGGCGTCGAGGTGCGCGCGGGGCGCGACGGCGCCTCGTGCATGATCGCGCTCTCGGAGCCGCGCGTGTCCGGCACCCACGCGAGCGTGAAGCTCGAGGCCGGCCAGCTGTTCGTGCGGGACGAGGGCTCCAACAACGGGTCGTACGTGAACGGTCAGCGCGTCGCCGCTGGCGTGTGGACGCCCGTGCCTCCCGGCGCGTCGTTGCGGTTCGGCCCCGTCGAGTTCAGCGTCCGTTTGGAGTAGCGTGTCCGGGGCCCGGCCTCACGCCCCAAGCGACGCCCCCCCCATGATGCCCCCGACCGAGTCCTCCCCGCACCTCAAGATCGAGTTCGCCCAGGCCAGCGATGCGGGCCGGGATCCGAACAAGCAGGTCAACGAGGACGCGTGCGGTTATGCCGAGACCCAGTTCGGCCACCTCTGCGTCCTGTGCGACGGCATGGGCGGGCATTACGGGGGCAGCGAGGCGAGCCGCACCGCCATCAAGACCATCTTCGAGGTGATCGAGCAGACGCCGGCCGCCGTGGATCCGAGGGCGGCGCTCAAGGCGGCGATCGAGGAGGCGGGGCGCCGCGTCTATCAGCTGGGCGGGCCGGCGGAGAACCGCGTCCGCCCGGGGTCGACCGTCGTCGCGATGGTCCTCCACGACGGCGGCGTCGACATCGCGCACGTCGGCGACAGCCGCGCGTACGTGATCCGGAGCCACCAGATCTACCCCCTCACGCGCGACCACTCGATGGTGCAGGGGATGATCGACGCGGGCATGATCACGGAGGCCCAGGCCATCGGCCACCCCGACGCGAACAAGATCACGCGCGCGCTCGGGATGAAGCCGGAGGTGGAGGTCGAGGTTCGACCCGAGCCGATGGAGCTGTATCCGGGGGACGTGCTGATCCAGGCGAGCGACGGCCTCACCGATCTCGTGCTCAGCGCGGACATCCTCGGGTGCACGCGGCAGGCGCTCGCGTCGGGCTCGGTCGATCACGCCTGCAAGATGCTCGTGCAGCTGGCGAACCATCGCGGCGGTCACGACAACATCACCGTCCAGATGGTCCGGGTGCTCGAGACGGGCAACCGCTCGCTGACGATCGCGCACGGGCCGCCGGGGGCGGACAGCGCCGGCGACGGCGTCGATCTTTCGCGCGCGTCGGGCCCGCTGGAGGCCGCGGCGATGATCCGATCCGACGGGGCGGCGAGCGCCCAGCAGAGCGCTGCGGATGCGCCGCTCGCGCACGGGCACGGCGCCCCTGCGGCGGGCCTGTCGTCCGGCGGGATCGCGCCCGCTGGAGGCGCCGCGTCGCCCAGCAACGCGACGACCGTGGTCCCCACGGGCAGCACCGGCGCGCCGGCGCTGCGTCCGGCGTCACCCAGCGACGCGACGACCGTGGTCCCGACGGGCGCCACGTTCGAGCCGACGCTGCGCCCGGCGTCGGGCGGCAGCGCGCCCGCCGCGGCTCCCACGGCGACCGACAAAGTCCCTGCCGTCGTCGCGACAGCCACCGACAACGCGCCCGTCCTGGCCCCCACGGCGACCGACAAAGTCCCTGCCGTGGTCCCGACGGCCACCGACAACGTCCCCGCCGTGGCGCCGAGGGCCGCCAGCAGCGCGCCCGCCGTGGCGCCGACGCTCACCACCGGCGCTCCCGCGGTGAGCCTGACGGCCGCCGACAACGTCCCTGCCGTGGCGCCGACGCTCACCACCGGCGCTCCGGCGGTGAGCCCGACGGCGACCGACAACGTCCCTGCCGTGGCGCCGGCGGCCGCCAACAGCGCGCAGCCGCTGCGCCCGACCATCGACGGCACGCCGGCGGTGAGCCCGACCGCGATGGACGCCGCCCTGGCGCGGCCTGCGACCGTGCCAGGGAGCCCTGCGCCGGCGCCTCACGCGATCGCGCCTGACGCGCCCGCCGTGCTGTCTCCCCTCCCCCTGAGCGCTCCCGCGGCGCCCGCGCCACCTCCGATGGCCCATGGCGCGCCGCCGCACCCAGGTGCCTTCGGCGCCTCACCGCAACCCCACGCCGGCGCCGCCTTCGGCCCGCCGCCTCACCCAGGCTCGTTCGGCGCCCCGCCTCACCCGGGCGCCGCCTTCGGCCCGCCGCCTCATCCAGGCGCGTTCGGCGCGTCACCTCACCCCGGCGCCGCCTTCGGCCCGCCGGCCGCCGCTCAGGGAGCTCCGCCTCAGCCGGGTTCCTTCGCCGCGTCGCCTCATCCCGGCGCCGCCTTCGGCCCGCCGCCTCAGCCGGGTGCCTTCGGCACCTCGCCTCACCCCGGCGCACCGGCTCACCCCGGCGCACCGCCTCATCCCGGTGCCGCCTTCGGCCCGCCGCCTCACCCAGGTTCCTTCGGCGCACCGGCTCACCCCGGCGCACCGCCTCACCCGGGCGCCGCCTTCGGCCCGCCGACGCATCCGGCCGACCAGGACGCTCCTCCGCCTTCGATGGCCTTCGCGGGACACCACGGTGCGGCGCCCGGCGGTCCCCCCGCCGCAGCCGCACCGCACCTCGCCCCCGGCTCGCCGCACGCACCTGGCTACGCCGCGACCGCGCCGCGCGCCTTGCCAGCGACGAGCTTCTCCGGGCCCGTGTCCTCGTCCACGGTTTCGGGCGTCCCGAGCACGGTGCGCGCCTCGCGCGGCGTCTTCATCGCCGTCATCGCTTCGATCTCGGTCGTGGTCGTCGCGCTGGTCGTCCTCCTGATCTGGAAGCTCGCCGCTGGCTGAGCCGAGCCGCGCGACGGCGTCCCGCGTCCCCCGCGTGAGGCCACGTGGGCACGGAACCCTCCGTGCCCCACGTAACCGCGGAACCGTGCAACCACGTGGCCACGTGACCGCGTAACCACGTCATCGCGTGACACGTGACACGTGACACGTGACCGCGTAACCGCGTAACCGCGTGAACGGACGAGCGGACGGAACGCCGCGGAGCGGCATGGCCGCGGAATGCAATTGAAGAAGGACCGGATTCCGGATTAGCCTAGCTCTCCGGAGGTTCCTCCATGCCCGGAGATCAAGAGCTCGAGCGCGGACATGACATGGATGGGGCGCCCGCGGACATCGAAGACGAGCCCCAGTCGACCCGTGCGCCCTCCCTCGAGGAAGCCCGCGCCGGCTTCATGCTCCTCGACCTGTGATGCGCTGAGCCGCCCGGCTCCCGGCCGGCGCCGCGCTCCGCTCTGAAGCTCTCTTCGCCCAGCTGGCGAAGGCCTCCCGCCGAGCCGCGCGCATCGCACCGCGCGACGCCAGACACGAGCTCCCCCTCCCCACCCGGCCGCGAGCAGCGCCGTCCGCCGCGGCGGGCGGGGGCGCGCAGCATGCGCCTCTTCCCTTGCCCTCCCCAACCGCCTGTGGTGAAACGCGGCCCGCATGATCCCGGGGCTAGGTAAACAAAGCATCACGATCGGCAGTGCCCCCACCTGCGATGTGGTGCTCGTCGCTCCTGGCGTCCTGCCCGAGCACGCGCGCATCGTCCACCAGGGCGGCGGCAAGCTGCTCTTCCTGTGCGGTCAAGGGCCCGCGTCGGCCAACGGGCGGCCCCTCGCGCCGGGCGAGCAGGTCCCGTTCGACTTCCGCACCCAGTTCGTCGTCGCGCAGGCGCCGGTCCCGCTCAACCACCCGGCCATCACGCTGATGATGGCGTCGCCCGGACAGCTCGCGCCCGCGCCCGGCCAGGTCGTGATCGGGCGCGACCCCACGCGCGCCTCCCTGGTGCTCCAGCACCCGAGCGTCTCGAGCCAGCACGCCACCGTCACGCTCGATCGCATGATGGTCATCGACCACAACTCGACGAGCGGCACCTACGTGGGCGCGCAGCGCATCGCCCCCGGCGCGCCGACGCCCATCGATCCGCAGGGCGCCGTCGCCTTCGGCCCCGTCCCGGTCCAGGTCAGCCTCCTCGTCCAGCTCGCGCAGGCGGCCCGGCAGTCGGCGCTGCCCGCCGCGCCCGGCGCGAGCGCCCTGCCGCCGCAGCCCGCCGGCGGCTACACGCCGCCGCAGCAGCCCATGGCCGGGAGCTACGCGCCGCCGCCGCAGCCCGCCGCCGGCGGGTACGCGCAGCCGCCCGCGCACGCGGCGTCGTCCGGGCCCGCCGCCGGCGCGCCCGGCAGGAAGAACAAGACCGTCCTCGGCCAGCTCGACTTCTCCGGCGGCGGGCCGAACGTCAAGAAGATCGGCCGCACGCCCGACAACGACATCGTGCTCGCCCACCCCCAGGTGTCGAGCCACCACGCCCTCCTCCACTCGCTCAACGGGCAGCTCTACGTCGAGGATCGCGGCAGCGCCAACGGGACGTACGTCCGCGGCAACCGCATCGCGCCCGGCCAGAAGATCGCCGTCCAGAGCGGCGAGAAGATCTACATCGGGCCGATGCCCCTCCAGATCGAGATGGGGGGCGCGGGCGCCGTCGAGGTCGTCCAGGAAGAGTACGCCGCCGACCGGTGGGCAGGGCGCCCGCTCTACGAGATCGAGGCGTGGAGCCTCGCCCTCCAGGTCCCCGACCGCGACAACCCCCAGGAGCAGAAGACGCTCCTCGACAACGTGTCGTTCAAGGCGCTGCCGGGCGACATGATCGCGCTCATGGGGCCGTCGGGCGCGGGCAAGACGACGCTCCTGCTCACCCTGAACGGCTACCTGCCGCCGACGAGCGGCGTCGTCCGCATCAACGGCGAGGACCTCTACAACATCTACGACACGCTCCGCGGCTCCATCGGCTACGTGCCGCAGGACGACCTCGTCCACCCGGAGCTCACCGTCTTCGAGGCCGTCCGCTACAGCGCGAAGTTCCGCCTCCCGCCCGACTACACCGAGGCCGAGATCGACGCGCGCGTCGAGCAGACCATCAAGGATCTCGGCCTCGAGGGCGTCAAGAACCTCCAGATCGGCAAGCCCGAGAACAAGATCCTCTCGGGCGGGCAGCGCAAGCGCGTCAACATCGCGCTCGAGCTCGTCACCGACCCGGTCATCCTCTTCCTCGACGAGCCGACCTCGGGCCTCGCCGCCGACGACACGACCGCGCTGATCACCCTGCTGCACGACCTCACGAAGGCCACCGGCAAGACGATCATCATGACGATCCACCAGCCGGCGAAGGACGAGTTCGAGAAGTTCAGCCACGCGCTCATCCTCGGCTACGGCGGCATCCCGATGTTCTTCGGGCCGACCCGGCCCGACGCGTACCGCTTCTTCGGCAGCTGGAAGGAGCGGCACGGCCAGCCCAACGACGTCGACAACCCGCGCGACATGTTCGAGATGCTCGCGCTGCGCGAGCGCCCCATCTTCGATCAGCTCCGGGCGCGGAACCCGAACGCGTCGCGCGGCGAGGCGAGGCGGCTCGCGGCCCTCGAGTGGCGCAAGGAGTTCTTCAACGACGCCAACCCGACGTACCGCCGGATGTACTCCGGCCGGCGGGAGATCGGCACCGGCCAAGGGCAGCGCGGCATTCCGGCCGGCCGCGCCACCACCACGGGGCAGCTCGGGCTGCTCCTGTCGCGCTACTTCAAGGTGAAGAAGCGCGACGTCGGCGGCACCCTGATCATGCTCCTCCAGGCCCCGATCATCGGCATCCTGCTCGCGATCGTGTTCGGCGGGCAGGAGAAGGCGATCCCGGCGTGGTGCCTCGGCGCCCTCCAGGAGCTCGGCCGCCGCGCCGGCGGCGCGGATCAGAGCACCGACGTGCTCAAGGGCATGGAGGCCACCACCGACCACACCGCGGCGATCTTCTTCCTCGTCGTCGCCGCGGTCTGGTTCGGGACCTCGAACGCGGCGCGCGAGATCGTCAGCGAGCGGGCCATCTACCTCCGCGAGCGCATGGTCAACCTGGGGCTCGTCAACTACGTGCTCTCCAAGTACCTGCTGCTCGCCGGGTTCTGCCTCGTCCAGTGCACCATCCTGCTCGCGATCGTGTTCTTCGCCCTCGGCTTCCACGGCGGCATGCAGGCGTTCGCCATGCAGCTCGCCGCGCTGACCGCCACCTCGCTCAGCGCCGTCGCGCTGGGGCTGCTGCTCTCGACGGTGGTCGCCTCGTCCGAGGCGGCCATGGCGCTCACGCCCATCGCGCTCATCCCGCAGGTCGTCCTCGGCGGGCTCATGGTGCCGATGACGACCGTGCCGCACCTCCGGCCGCTCATGTACATCATCCCGGCGCGCTGGGGCTTCGAGGGCGCGATCGCGCCGGAGCGGCTCGCCACCGCGGAGGACCCGGCGTGGGTCATCGATCTGCACCGCAACGACTCGCTCCCCGCGGACTTCATCGAGGGCGGCAAGTTCAAGTGCTCCATCGCGCAGATGGCCGCCGACAACTACGCGGGCGCCTGGGGCTTCACCACGTACGATCAGACCTGGATCCCCTTTGCGGTGCTCGCCGGGATGACGCTCATCATCCTCGTCACGCTCTGCGCGGTGCTCAAGCGGCGCGACCCGGTGTGACCTCGTGATGACGCAGGAGCCCGCCTCCGCCCCCACCGACGTCGACGGCCCTCGCCCCCCCGGCTCGCGCCCGCGGGGCGACCGCAGGCCGCGCGCGCTGGCGCTCCTCGCGCTCGCGCTCGCCGCGCTCTCGCCCGCCCCGGCGCGCGCGCAGCAAGAGGGGCAAGGCCAGCAGGGCCAGGGCGAGCCGCAAGCGCCCGAGGGCCCGACGAGCGTGCCCCGGGGCGAAGGCGGCGCGATCGTCACGCCCCCTGCCCCCACGGCCGCGCCGGCGGGGCGGGCGACGCCGCCGCGGGCGCTCAACTACACGCCCCCGGAGTACCCCAAGGAGGCCGAGGAGCAGGGGCTCGAGGGGTCGGTGACCCTGCAGCTCGACATCGATCGCAACGGTCGCGTGAAGCAGGCGGTCGTCGTCGAGAGCGCGGGGCACGGGTTCGACGAGGCGGCGGTGGCCGCGGCCCAGAAGCTCGAGTTCGAGCCCGCCCGCCGCGCCGACGGCGCGCCCGCCGCGGCGCGCATCCTGTACCGCTACTCGTTCACCCTGAAGACGGCCGCGCCGCCGCCGGCCGCCGGCGAGGCGGAGAGGCCCGCCGAGAACCTCCGCGGCACCGTGCTCGCCAGCGGCGGCGACGTCCCGCTCGCCGGCGCCACCGTGTCGGTCGCGCGCATCGCCGGCGCCGGCGCGGCGGTCGACGCCGGCGGCGCCGCCGCGCCGGAGCGCACGACCGACGAGGGCGGCGCGTTCGTCTTCGCCGATCTGCAGCCGGGGCGCTACCAGGTCACCGTCGCCGCGCCCGGCTTCGAGCCGCTCTCCGTCGAGGAGGAGATCGCCGCGGGCGAGCGGATCGAGGTGAGGTACCGGCTCCTGCCCCGCGGCGAGGGCCTCGAGGTCACGGTCCGCGGCGAGAGGCCGCCGCGCGAGGTCACGAAGCGCACGCTCGAGCAGCGCGAGATCAACCGCATCCCCGGCACCAACGGCGACGCGCTGCGCTCGCTCCAGAACCTGCCGGGCGTGGCGCGCCCGCCCACCCTCGCCGGCCTGCTGATCGTGCGCGGCTCCGGCCCGCAGGACACGCAGACCTTCGTCGACGGCACGCAGGTGCCGCTCATCTACCACTTCGGCGGCCTCTCCTCGGTCGTGCCGACCGAGATGCTGGAGAAGATCGACTTCTACCCCGGCAACTTCAGCGCCAAGTACGGCCGCGTGCAGGGCGGCATCGTCGACGTCGCCCTGCGCTCGCCCAAGGAGGACGGCGAGCTCCACGGCCTCGCGCAGATGGACCTCATCGACGCGCGCGTCCTGCTCGAGGGGCCCGTGCCGTTCCTCAAGAACACGCGCTTCATGGTGGCGGGGCGGCGGAGCTACATCGGCGAGTCGTTCGGCCCGGTGCTCGAGGCCGCGGGCGCGGGCGTGACGCAGGCGCCCGTCTACTACGACTACCAGGCCCTCCTCGAGACCGAGCCGACGCCTTCGTCGCGCCTCCGCCTCACCTTCTTCGGCTCGGACGACGCCCTCGAGCTGCTCCTCAGCGACCCGGCGCCCAACGAGCCGGCCCTCTCGGGCAACGTCGGGCTGCACACGGCGTTTCAGCGCCTGCAGCTCCGCTACGATCACGAGCTCACCGATCGCGATCGGCTCGACGGCGTGATCGCGATCGCGCGCGACGACGCCGATTTCGGCGTCGGGCCGATCTACTTCCAGCTCGACCTGAAGACGATCTCCGGCCGGCTGGAGTACGCGCGGCGGCTGTCCAAGGGGGCGGTCTTCAACGCGGGGCTCGACGTCTTCGCCGGCATCTACGCGGTGAACCTCCGCGCCCCCGGGCCGAACCGCCCCGGCGAGCCGCCGAACCAGCCGTTCTCGACGCGCACCCTCCAGGAGGTCTCGCGCGACGGCGGCTTCTTCTACCCCGCGGCCTACGTCGAGCTCGAGCTCGCCCCGAGCGCTCGGGCGAAGCTCGTCCCGGGCGTGCGGCTCGACTACCAGGACCTGAACGAGCAGGCCACCGTGAGCCCGCGCGTGAACGGGCGCGTCGACGTGGTCCAGGGGTTCCCGCGGACGACGGTGAAGGGCGGCGTCGGCGTGTTCCATCAGCCGCCGCAGTTCCAGGAGGTGATCCCGCCGCTCGGCAACCCGGGCCTGAAGTCGACCCGGGCGCTGCACTACGCGGCCGGCGTCGAGCAGGAGATCACCCGGCACATCGAGGCGTCGGCCGAGGGGTTCTACAAGCAGCTCGACGAGCTCGTCGTCGGCGTGAACCGCCCCGGGTCGATCCAGCTCGACTACCAGAACGCCGGGTCCGGCAGGGTCATCGGGGGCGAGTTCCTGCTCAAGTACAAGCCCGACGATCGCTTCTTCGGGTGGGCCGCGTACACGCTGTCGCGCAGCACGCGGGTGCCCGGGGTCGGCGAGCCGGAGCGGCTCGTCTCGTTCGATCAGACCCACATCCTGACGGTGCTCGGCAGCTACCGCCTCGGCGACGGCTGGGAGTTCGGCGCGCGGTTCCGCCTGGTCTCCGGCAACCTGGTCACGCCCAACGTGTGCAACGTCAACGAGCAGAGCTGCGACGCGTACCGCACCAACGCGCTCTTCTACGCGCCCACGGGGACCTATACGCCGATCCCGTTCTCCGGCCCGAGCAGCGAGCGGCTCCCGGCGTTCCACCAGCTGGATCTGCGCCTCGACAAGTCGTGGAAGTTCAAGCGCTGGCAGCTCTCGGCCTACCTCGACGTGCAGAACGTCTACAACAACGGCAACAGCGAGGCGATTCAGTACAACTACAATTATACCGCTCGCCAGTACGTCACGGGGCTGCCCATCTTGCCGAGCTTCGGGCTGCGAGGAGAGTTCTGAGATGCGATCGACGCGGGCGATGAGCGGCGCGGGCGGCACCGCAAGGCGCGCCGGCGCGGGCCGAGGGCGCAGGTGGCGGCGCGCGGTGCTCGGGACGCTCGCGCTGGGCGCGCTCGCCGCGCCGGCGGTCTCCTCCGGGTGCGTCGCGGGCTTCGACCCGCCGAGCCTCGTGAACGGGCTCCGCGTGTTCTCCGTGGTCGCCGACGTCGCCCCGACCGAAGACCACCCGGACGCGAGCTCTTCGTACGCCTACCCCGGCGCTCAGGTCACCTTCAGGATCCACTACCAGGACGGGCTCGGCGGCCCCGAGGAGGGGTCGCGGCCGGTCTCGGTCTACTGGTTCGGCGGATGCGAGAACCCGATCGGGGACGACTACTACGGCTGCTACCCGGAGTTCGCCGAGCTCGCCACGAAGCTCCAGGCGTGGTCGGAGAAGGAGGACCCGACGATCCCGCTGCCCGATCTCAACGGCGTGCGCCCCGGCTTCGGCGACACGTACACGATCACCATCAGCGACGACATCCTCTCCGGCCGCGAGGCCCCCGCCACTGGGGGCCCGCGGTACGGGAGCGCCTACGTCTTCTTCGTCGCCTGCACCGGGACGCTCGGCGTCGTGGAGGACCAGGGCACCGGGCGCGCCGGGACGTTCCCCGTCGGCTGCTTCGGCGCCGACGGGCAGAGGCTCGGCCCGAACAGCTTCGTGCCCGGCTACACGCAGGTCTACGTGTTCGAGGACAGCCGCACGAACGAGAACCCGGAGATGACGGGGCTCACCTTCGACGGCGACGCCATGTCGGAGGACCTCGCCGCGATCCCGACGGTCGACCGCTGCCCCATCGGCCGAGAGGAGCGGCGCGAGACGGGGTGCAGCGCGGAGGATCCGTTCACCGCGTGCACCGCCCACGACATCGACGCGATCATCCCGCCCGAGGTGGCGGAGATCGATCCCGACGCGAAGCAGAAGGCGCTGAAGGAGATCGTCTGGATCAACTACTTCACCGATGTCGGCGACCTCGACGGGGGCATCAAGCTCGTGAGCGACGCGGCCGAGGGGTACCTCGGCGATCACGCCGTGAAGTGGATCCCGCCCGCCGAGCCGGGCATCGCGACGATCACCGCGGTCCTGCGCGACGCGCGCGGCGGCTCGTCGGTCGTGCAGCGCCTCGTCCGCGTGAAGTGACGGCGGCCCTCGGGCGCGACGCCGCGGGGGGCCGGGGCGTCACCCGCAGCAGCCGGCCTCGAGCTGCGAGAGCTGCTCGATGAGCTGCTCGGGGTCGCGCGCGGCGCACAGCGCGTCGGCGGCGTTGTGGCTGGCGAGCCGGGCGACCTGGGCGAGCAGCTCGAGGTGCGCGCGGCCGCCCTCGCCGCAGACGAGGACGACGAAGAGCCGGAGCGGGGCGCCGCCCGGCGTCGGCACCGCGAGCGGCTCGGCCAGCGTCGCGAGCACGGCCGCGGGGCAGACGCCCGGGACGATCGCGTGCGGGACCGCGACCCCGTTGCCGAGCGCGGTGGACGACTCGCTCTCGCGCTGCAGGATCTCCTGGGCGAGCGCGCTCGGGGACAGCGCGCCGCCGGGCAGCGCGATCCGGGACGCCGCGACGTCGATGACGTCCTCGATGTGCGCGCACGAGAGGTGCAGCACGATGCGCTCGGGCGTGAGCAGCCCGCTGAGCCGCCGCGCGGGCGAGACGCCGAAGGGCGCGCTCACCGGGAACTCGGCGTCGATGAACGCCTTGATCCGCGCGAGCTGCGGGCCGCTGAGGTTGCGGCGCGCGAGCTCGAGGAAGAGCGCGTTCGCCGCCGGGACGCGCTCGAGGTAGCGCGAGACGAGCGGCTCGACCTGGTGGCCGAGCTCGAGCAGCACGGCCGGGGGCAGATCGAGCGCGCTCGCGATCGCCGTGAGCCGGTCGGGCGTGGGGATGGCGTCGTGCCCGTGCTCGACGCGGCTCAGGTAGGCGCTGGAGACGCCGATGCGGTGCGCGAGGGCGCGCAGGCTGAGCCCCGCCTCGACGCGGAGGAGCCGCAGCGCGGCCCCGAACTCGGCGAGCGAGCGCGCCCGCGAGGCGCTCTCGGCGTCGGAGATAGATGGCATGGGGCTCAGGAGCGATCGGGCTCGGCCGTGAGGGCGGTCGAGAGGATCGGCGCGGAGGGCGCAGGGGCCGGGGCGCGCGCGGCGGCGGGCTCGTAGCTGCGCACGACGAGCAGCGACGTCGGGCACCCCTGGATGATGTGCTCGGCGCGGATGCCGAACCGGCGCTGCGTGAGGCCCCACTCGGTCCCCACGCCGACGAGGACGAGGTCGTAGCCGCGCTTCGCCTCCTCGAGCGCCGCGTCCGCGGGGGAGTCGTTCTCGACCACCTTGAGCACCACCTTGGACTTCCGCAGCGCGCCGCCCTCCTCGCCCTCGAACACCTCGTCGACCGCCGCCTGCGCGCCGAGCGCGTCGTCGGACCTTCGCTTCGGCTTGACCACGTGGAGGATGGTGACGTCGGCGCCGATCTGCTGCGCCAGCCGGCGGGCGAGCGCGAGCGCCGCCTTGTCGTGCGCCGTGCCGTGGAACGGCACGAGCAGCTTGCGGACCGCGGTGAGCCCGCGATCGATGAGCACGCCGACGTCGGTGCGGGCGCCGCGCATGACCTCGTAGACGGTGCCGCCGAGCACGGTCTGGCTGAGCAACGGCTTGTGCCAGCCGACCAGCACGAGGTCGGCCTGCTTCACGTCGGCGACGTTGCAGATGTCGTGGCTCGGCTTGGGCGACACGAAGGAGAGCGGCCGGACCTCGGCGCCGAGCTCCTTGGCCCGCGAGAGCAGCGGCGCGAGGGCGGTCACCCCCTGCCGCTCGGGCCCTTGGTCGACGTAGAACGAGCCGCGGTCGGTCGGCGGGATGAGGCGCAGGGCGTAGAGGCGCCGCGCCTCGGGGCCGTTGCCGGCGAGCGCGCTGGCGAGCGTCACCATGCCGGGGCCCGTGCGCTCGTAGGAGACGCACATGAGCACGGTGAACACGTCCGCAGCGGCGGGGAGGGGCGTGCGCTCGGGCACGTCGGCGAGCTCCTTGGCGAGCTCCTCCGGCGGGTAGATCCAGCGCAGGAGCGGCGAGGTCATGAAGGTGGTGACCAGCGCCATGAGCACCATCATCGTGAACAGCTTGGGCGAGATGATGCCGAGATCGAGCCCGAGGTTCAGGACGATGAGCTCCATCAGGCCGCGGGTGTTCATGAGGATGCCGAGCGCGCTGGCCTCCCGCCAGCGCTGCCCGGTGAGGCGAGCGGCCACGGCGCTGCCGCCGAACTTGCCGGCGCAGGCGACCACGATGATGAGGCCGCACATGAGCCAGCCGTCGGCCGAGTTGAGCAGGCCGATGTGCGTGCGCAGGCCGCTGTAGGCGAAGAAGAGCGGGAGCAGGAAGACGACGGCGAAGTCCTCGAGCTTCTCGGCCAGGCTATGCGCGAAGCCGGTGCCCTTCGGCATGATCGCGCCGAGCATGAAGGCGCCGAACAGCGGGTGGATGCCGATCATCTCGGTGGTCCAGCTCGACACGATGAGCAGGAGGAGCGTGACGGCGACGAGGTCCTGCGAGAGCCCTTCCTTGCTGGAGCCGCGGTCGGCGAGCCGGGTCAGGAAGGGGCGGACCACGAACATCATGCCGGCGATGTAGACGACCGCGAAGACGGTGGTCCAGACGGCGCCCACGAGCCCCGTGGCGCGCGCGATCGAGACGACGAACGCGAGGATGCACCAGGCGGTGACGTCGTCGACGGCGGCGCACGTGATCGTGAGGGCGCCGACCTTCGTGCCCAGCAGGCGCTTGTCGGTGAGGATGCGCGCGAGCACCGGGAAGGCCGTGATGCTCATGGCCACGCCCATGAACAGCGTGAACGACATGAACGGGACGGAGCTGTCGGAGAGCCGGGGGTACAGGTAGAGCGCGAGGAGCCCACCCAGCGCGAACGGCACGACGATGCTCGTGTGGCTGATCACGACCGAGGCGTGGCCGCGCCCGCGCAACAGCTTCGGGTCGAGCTCCAGCCCGATGAGGAACATGAAGACGATGAGGCCGACCTCGCTCACCAGCTTCAGGAGCGGCAGCGACTCCTGGGCGAACAGGACCGCCGACGCGTCGGGAAAGAGCCAGCCGAACAGCGACGGGCCGAGCAGGATGCCCGCCGTGACCTCGGCGATGACCATCGGCTGTTCCAGCTTGCGGGCGAGCATGCCGACGAGCCGCGCGCAGGCGATGATCAGGAACGCCTGGATGAGGAAGCGGCTCAGCGGGTTGTGGATCAGCATCTCCATGGGAGCGCTCCCTCCTGGTAAGTGTTAAGTTATCGCTTATCAGCGGGCTGCCTCGACTGTCAATAACCAGGATGCACGGCGTCGAGGCAGAGCTCGCTATGGGACAACGGCGCTGTCGGTGGGGGTGCGTATGCCGCGGGCGCGCGCAGCCGTCCTGTCACGAGGTGACGCTCCGCCACCTCGGCAGCCGCTGCTGAGCTCGCTGGATTCCGGGCGCCGCCCGCGCGCGGCGGCGCCTACCAGTCGGTCGGCATGTAGTCTTTGAGGAACTGGCCGTAGACGTGCTGGCCGCTCAGGAGCCCGGAGAAGATCGGGTCGCAGATGCGGGCGGCGCCGTCGACGATGTCGAGCGGCGGGTGGAAGCCGTGCTCCTCGAGCTTGCGGGCGGCCAGCGCCGCGGGGTCCTCGTCGGTGACCCACCCGGTATCGACGCTGTTCATGAAGATGCCGTCCTTCGCGTAGTCGGGCGCGGAGGTGCGCGTCATCATGTTGAGCGCGGCCTTGGCCATGTTGGTGTGAGGGTGCCTGTCCGTCTTGTAACGACGGTAGAACTGGCCCTCCATCGCCGAGACGTTGACGATGTGCCTGTCGAACGTCGGGTGTCGCAGCATGAGCGGCTTCAGCCGGGAGTTCAGCACGAACGGGGCGACCGCGTTCACGAGCTGGACCTCGAGCAGCTCGACGGTCGGGACCTCGGCGAGGGTCAGCCGCCAGCTGTTCATCGTCCGGAGGTCGACCTGCTGGAGGTCCGCGTCGTAACGGCCCCTCGGGAAGAGCACGTCGTCGAGGGGCTCGTCGCCCGGGGCGGGGATCTGGGAGAGCAGCGCCGGCTCGCGCAGGCCGGCGGCGGGGTCGCCGCCGGCGACGAGGGGGAGCTCGCCGCGCTCGCGGAGCGCGTCGTAGGCCCGGAGCAGCGGCTGCGCGGCCTCCGGGAGGGCGCGGACCGGCGCGGCCTCCGCCTCGATGAGGTGCGCGTAGAAGCCCGGCGGGCGCCGCACGGTCTGACAGGCGTTGTTGAGGAGGAAATCGAGCCGGTCGTGCGTGCGGAGGAGGTGCCGCGTGAAGCGCTCGACGCTCGGCGTGTGGCGGAGATCGAGGCCGTAGATCTCGAGCCGGGAGCCCCAGACGTCGAAGTCGCGCTCGGACGAGTAGCGGCGGGCGGCGTCGTGCGGGAAGCGGGTCGCGACGATCACCCGCGCGCCGGCGCGGAGCAGCATGATCGCCGCCTGATAGCCGATCTTCACGCGGGCGCCGGTGACCAGCGCGACGCGGCCGTCGAGCGGCGCGGTCTGGCTGCGCTTGCGGTAGTTGAAGTCGCCGCAGGGGCCGCACATCGCGTCGTAGAAGAAGTGCACCTTGCGGAACTCGGCCTTGCAGACGTAGCACTTGCGCGGCTTCGCGAGCTCCGGACCGCCGCGCTCGCCCGGCGGCGCGGGCTCCTCCGCGGGGGGCGGCGCCTCCGCGAGCGGCGGCGCCAGCGCGGGCGGCGCGGACGCCGCGGCGGGCGCGGACAGCGAGGGGGCGTCCGGCGTGCGGAACACGGGCTCGCGGCGGGCGGCGCGGATGCCGACCGCGTCGAGGAGCGCGGTGTCGGCGGATCTCTGAGCGCGCCGATCGCTCTTGCGGAACGCCCTGGCGAGCTCTCGCTGCTCGGCGCGCTCGGGGCGCGAGACGCGGCCGGCGGCGAGGAGGAGCCGGCGGCGATCCTCGACGCCGATCGAGGCGAGCTGCGCGCGGTCGTCGACCAGGGACTCGAGCACCCGCAGGCAGGCATCGAGATCGGCGGCGGTGAACGGCCGGCCTGCGCCGGCGGCGTCGCTCTCGGAGCTCATCGAAGCGGCGGTGCATAGCACGCAGGCGCGCGGACGCGAACCGGCGGCGGCCGAGCGGCCACGGCGGAGCGCGCCGGCGGGGAGGCCGCGCGCGCGGCGGATCAGCGCTGGTACGGGCAGGGCTTGCCGCCGTCACCGGTCTCGACGGGAGCGCCGGTCGCGGGGTCGACGGCGAGCGTGGTCGGGAACGGCTGGCCGCCCGGCCCCTGCGACGCCTCGGAGACCGAGAGGGAGAGGGTGTCGCCGGAGCGCTTGAACGCCCCCTTGCGCTGGATGATGCCCGACCAGATGCACGCCGCCCTCGGCGGGCAGGGCGAGACGCGATCCTCCGCGGTGAAGCTGCCGCCCTTCGCGAAGGAGAGCACGCGCTCGTACTTGCGGGAGCCGCACGCCGCGGACCTCCACGTGCCGAGCGGCGCGTCGTCGCCGGGCCCGGGGGCTGTGGTCGGCGCCGTCGTGGCGGATGCCTGCGCCGTCGGCTCCTGCGCGGTCGGCGCCGCCGTGGTGGGCGCCTGCGCCGTCGGCTCCTGCGCGGTCGGCGGCTGCGCCGTCGGCGTCGCGGGGGTCGGCGGCGCGGAGGGCGCCGCGGGCGAGGCCGGCGGAGGCGGCTCGGGCGCCGGCTCCCGCGGGGCGTTGACGGTGCACGCGGCGAGCGACGTGAGCACCGCGGCGACGGGGAGGATGGCTGTTCGCGGCATGACCGCTCATCCCATGACGGCCCGACACCCGCAAGCCGGCGCGGCGCCGCGCTGCAGGCGACGCCGGGCGCGCGACGAGCCCCGGCGAGGCGCGCGCGTCCCGAGCTCGCCCGCGCTATCCCAGCAGCGCGAGCAGGTCCTCCCGGGTCAGCGAGACCGCCCGGTCCGCCTCGCCCAGCGCGGCGCCGGCGATCGCGCGCTTCCGGTCCTGCAGCGCGAGGATCCCCTCCTCCACCGTGTCCTTCGCGACGAGCCGGTGGACCAGCACCGGGCGGTGCTGCCCGATGCGGTGCGCCCGATCCGCCGCCTGATCCTCGACCGCCGGGTTCCACCAGGGATCGAGCAGGAAGACGTGATCCGCCGCGGTCAGGTTCAGGCCGGTGCCGCCCGCCTTGAGCGAGATGAGCATCACCGGCGGGCCGCCCGGCGACTGGAACGCGTTGACCACCCCGGCGCGGTCGCGCGTCGCGCCGTCGAGGCGGCTCCACGGGATCCCCGCCTCGGTGAGGTGCGGCTCGACGAGGTCGAGCAGCGAGGTCCACTGCGAGAAGACGAGCGCCTTGTGGCCGTCCGCCACGCACTCCTCCAGCGCCGCCAGGAGCCGCATCACCTTGGACGAAGGCGCGGTCCGCGACGCGGGCGCAGCGCCCGCCTCCGCGGGGCCGGCGCCCGACCCCGGGATCAGCGCCGGGTGGCAGGCCGCCTGGCGCAGGCGGAGCAGCGCCTCCAGCGCCGCCATGACGCTCGCCCCCTGCGCGAGCCGCTCCACGACGTCCTTGCGGGTGGTCGCGCGCACCGCCTCGTAGAGCTCGCGCTCGGCCTCCTCGAGCTCGCAGTAGAGCACCATCTCCGAGCGCGGCGGCAGCTCGGGCGCCACCTCGCGCTTCAGCCGCCGCAGCACGAAGGGGCGGATCTTCTGCCGCAGCTCGGCCGCCACGCCGGCCGCGCCCTCGGCGATCGGCCGCCCGTAGCGCTCCTGGAAGGCGCTGCGCCCGCCGAGCAGGCCGCGGTTCGTGAAGTGGAGCAGGCTCCAGAGCTCTTCGAGCCGGTTCTCGACCGGCGTGCCGCTCAGCGCCACGCGCAGCTCGGCGCGCAGCGCGAACGCCGCCCGCGCCGCCTGGCTGTCGGGGTTCTTGATCGCCTGCGCCTCGTCGAGCACCACGATGTCCCACGCCTGCGCCGCGAGCTGCTCGACGTCGTTGCGGAGCACGGCGTAGGTCGTCAGCGTGACGTCGGCCGCGGGATCGAGCGCGCGCCGCGCGCCGTGGTAGATCGCGAACCGGAGGCCGGGGCGGAACCGCCGGATCTCGTCGGCCCAGTTGTGGACGACGCTGCGCGGGCACACGACGAGCGTCCGGCCGCGCACCGCGCAGAGCGTCTGCAGCGTCTTGCCGAGCCCCATGTCGTCGGCGAGCACCGCCCCGAGCCCGGCGTCGCGCAGGAACGACAGCCAGTCGACGCCGCGGCGCTGGTACGGGCGCAGCGTCGCGGTCAGGTCGGCCGGCAGCGGCGCCTCCGGGAGCGACGCGAAGCCGTCGAGCAGCGGCATCAGCTTGTCGAAGCCGGACGGGCGCGGGTACTCGATCTCGTCGCACAGGGCGGCCAGCGCCGGGAGCGCCGCGGGCGGCACCTCCTTGTCGTCGCGCCGCGCCGCGAGCAGGTCGGCGACGCGCGCGCCGTACTTCTCGAGCCACGCCGCGGGCAGCGGCGCCCACCCGCCGCCGAGGATCGGCACGAGCGGCAGCCCGTCCTGCCACGCCCGGATCACGGCCGCGGCGTCGGCGCGCTTCGGCGGCGCGCCGGCGCCCTCGCCCGCCCCGTCCTCGCGCCCCGTCGCGAGCTCGAACTCGACGTCGAAGGCGCGGTCGTTGATGACGAAGCGCGGCACGAGCTCGGCCTTGCCGAACAGCTCGCCGCGCGCGTCGGCGAAGGCGCGGGCGTCCCACGCCTCCAGGCGCGAGGCGAAGCGGATCGCCTCGGCGCCGTCGAAGTCGACCCGGCGGCCCGGGATGAGGTGCAGCTCGTCGCGCAGCCGGATGAGCAGCTCGCGCTCCGCGGCCTCGTCGCGGACGGGGACGGGGCCGGACAGGTGCACGAGCCGGCCGTTGTCGATGCGCGCCTCGGGCGGATCGCCGTACACGAGGCTGGGCACGACCGAGAGCGTGTGATCCTTCTGGCTGAGCTCGAGGAGGATCCGCGGCTTGGACGCGCCGCCCGCGCGGGGCAGGCGCTGGCTCTGGACGGTGACCGGGACGCGCTTGGTCAGCTCCGGCAGGACCTGGGTCACGAGCTTGCCGAGGTCGCCCCGCGAGAACACCCGCCGGAGCGGCAGCCGCTCGAGCTTCGGGCCCGTGAGGTCCGTCTCCCGGAGCAGGTGCAGCGTGCCGCCGCACCGGACCACGCCCGACGCGATCACCTCGTCGACGCGCGGATCGCGCTCCACGACGAGCGCCACGCCGTCGTCGTGATCGCGCACCGCCGCGCGGGGGCCGATCGCCTCGCTGGAGATGCGGACGGGCGCGCCGTCGAGCTCCACGTCGGCGGCGCCGGCCAGCGCGGCGAACAGCTCGGGCTGGCGATCCGAGGGGAAGTAGCCGTGCTGCTTGGTGCCGACGAGCCGGTCGATCGCGAGGTCCTCGTGCGTCGGATAGAGCTCGGGCAGCCTCGGTCCGGGCCGCTCGGCCCCCGCCGGGGCCCTGGCGCCGCGCCCGGCGAGGCTGGCGAGCGAGCTCCGGAGCGGCTCTTCGGCGCCGCTCGCGTGGACGATCATCCGCTCGAGCGCGAGCACGAGGCCCTTGCGCCGGAGCCGGTACCGCAGCCGCGCCGCCGGGGCGGGCACGGCGGCGGCGCCGCCCTGCGCGGCCGGCTGGCCCTGCGCCGCCGGCTGGCCCTGCGCGGCCGGCTGGCCCTGCGCCGCCGGCTGGCCTTGCGCGGCCGGCTGGCCCTGCGCCGCCGGTTGCGAGAGCGCGATGGCCGCCGCGACGGCGTGGGCGCAGGGGTCGACTTTCCCGCCGCAGTCGCACGTCCACTCGGCGTCCGCGGGGTAGAGGGTGACGGTGGGCGCGACGGGCTGGCCGGCGGCCTTGACGCGGACCACGACGGCGTCGCCGCGGTCCTCCCGGCCGAAGGCGGCGCCCTCGCGGGCGAGCTTCACGCCCTGGGACCAGAGGCCTGGAAGACAGGCTTTTCGGATGGCTTCGAGAAGACCCTGCACAGCGACTCCAGACGCCGACGGCCTGCCCTGACGAGGCGCGCGCTCGCGCGCTCTCCGGGGACCGGCGCCACTTCTACAGAATTTCACAGGAAGACGGAGAGGACGGGAAGAGTCTCACGCGTCTTTTTCGGCCGCTTCGGCCGCTTCGGCCGCCCCGTCTTCCAGGTTCCACGAGCGTGCCCGGCGAGCGCGGGGCGCTGCTGTAGCAGGAATTCGCGCGGCGCGCGGCTTGACGCGGCGAGCTCTACCGGCGCGTCAGGTGCTCGCGGTAGCGCGTCGTGAGCTCCATCCAGCGCAGCGTGAGGATCGGCTCGCGCTCGAGCCGGTCCTGCCAGCTGCGATCGATGGCCTTCCACAGGTCCCGGTCCGCGATGCCGTGGCGCAGGAGCGCCCGGTCGAACGACGAGGCCACCCCGATGGACGACTCGGCGCAGAGCGCCGCGTACTGCTGCAGGCTGAGCGATGGCAGCGCGTCCCGCTTGCCGGGCGGCTCCTGCCCCGAGGCCAGCCCGGGGGTCTCGAGTCCCGCCGGCGCCGGCGCGGCGCTGCCCGCGACCGGCGGGTCGGGCGGGCGCCGGAGGGTCACCCCCGAGCGCGCGCTGCCGCCGTCGATCTCCATCAGCTCGGTCTCGGGAGGGGGCTTGATCGACGGCAGCGGCATGGCCCGCGGCACCTCGACCGGCTCGTCGGCCTCTCCCTCGGCCGCTTGGCCCTTCCCGCTCGCCAGGGGGACGATCGCGGACAGCGGCGGCGAGGCGGCGCGCCGCGGGGGCACGGACGACTCGCCCCTCCGGGGGCCTCGCCGCGAGCCCGGGCGCTCGCCGTCGGGCGCCGCGAACGACAGCACCGGACCGGCGTCCGTGATCTCCATCTGCAGGACGATCTCGCCGTTCTTTCCGCGGACGATCAGCCGATCGCCCGCCGCGGCCGCCTCGATGTCGTAGCGCCGCCCGGACGAGAGCACGACGGTCGCGGACGGGACCGGCGCGCTGCACGCCGCCCCCCGCGCGTCGATTTCTTCCTGAGGACGGGGCGCCGTCTGATGCAGCGCAGGCTCGGTATCGGGTGGATCCCCACTCATCAGGATGCAGAGCCTAACGCAGCAAGCGCGCGATCCGCGAGGGCTTTCGGCGGCCGCGCGGCCGCGCTCGGGCGCGAGGCAACCAGAGGGTGCGCGGCTCTCCGCCCGGGAACCGGAAGGTGAGGCGGCCCGCGTCCCGAGCGCGACCGACGTGGTTGCGCGCGCTTGCCCGCGGTTGCGCGTGATTGCGCGCGGATGCGTGCGCTTGTGCGAGGTTGCGCGCAGCCGCGGAGAGCTTACAGGAGTCGATGAGTCTTCATTTCACAAAGTGCGGTGCTGCGCCCGGCCCCGCGCGGCGCTGACAAAAACTGCCCACGTTCACGAACGCTTAGAATTCTCCAGCTCGCACCGTAATGGGTCCAGCAGCGTCATTCCTCGCATTTCGCGGCTCGATTTCGCCTGGGACTTCCGGATCTGTAGTAAGGCGATGGCTGCGAGCTCTGCCCGACAAGGAGGTCTCATGAAGAGGACCGATCTCGCGCTTGCGCTGCTGTTCGCCGCATGCCTCGGAGGCTGCGAGATGCTCGGCGGCACGACGTATCAGACGTGTGCGGAACAATGCAGAACGGAGCTCGACCCCGATGCGTGCATCGAGGCGTGCGGCACGTGCGCGGGCCAGTGTGTCAACCCGGTTCCAGAGGGGTTCGACGGCCCTGCGTTGCTCTGGGTGGGCAGGACGGTGGATGAGCCGCAGTGCCCAGAGAGCGCCCCGAGCACGGTGTACGTGGGGTACGAGACTCCGGACGTCCCCTTCGAGTGCAGCCCGTGCCGGTGCAGCGAGCCGACGTGCGCCCTGCCCCACAGCCTCTGGACGGCAGCCTCGCTGGGGTGCGATGGCGTGGAGGTCTCGCGGCTCGACGCCCGGGACATCCCGAGCGGCCCCTGCGTGGTGCCCCGCGAGGCGCTCGCGAGCGATCTCAAGTCGCTTGAGCTCGGCTCGCCCGAGATGATGTCGTGCGAGGCCAGCGTCGAGCCCCAGCCGGTGCCGCGCCTCTTCTCGCGGTGGTATCGCTCCGCGAAAGCCTGCTCCGGCACCCTCCCCGAGGACACCTGCATCGCCCCGAAGCGGTGCGTTCCGGCCGAGGAGAAGCGGGACTTCGCCCAGTGCATCATGCACCTCGGCGAGGGCGAGGTGACCTGCCCGCCGGACTACCCAGTGGACGTCGTCCTCTACGACGACATGAGGGACGAGCGCCACTGCACACGCTGCGAGTGCGGCCCTCCCACGGGCGGCGAGTGCTCTCTGATGCTCTTTTCCTTCCAGGACGAGGCGTGCGGCGAGCAGCTCGCCGCCGGCGTGGCGTCGGGCGAGGACCCGAGCTGCCTCGCGCCGGAGCCCGGAGCCCAGCCCAAGATCACGAAGGCGGTCTGGCACGTCAACAACCCCGGCCGCTGCGAGCCGAGCGGCGGGGAGCGACGAGGCGAGATCGTCCTCACCGGTCCGAGCACGTTTTGCTGCCAGACACGTCCGGGCGAGAAAGACTGGGCAGGACGCCGCGCGGGGGCGCCGGCACCGGCGCCGTCCGGGCGCGATCCGGGGTATCCCTGAACCAGGGTCGGGCGAAACCAGAGCCAATCTCGCGGCGAGGAGATCCCCAGTACAGGGTTCGATCAGCCCGACAAAAAACTCTCGATAGAGAGAATTTAACAAGCAAAACCACAATGCGTTGCAGGCGATCGGACGCGCGCACAAAAGCCTTTACGTGCGCTCCAAAGTCGGTATCTACAGGATCACGACGTGGGAGCGGTGACGTCGAGCCCGCCTCCGCCACGCGGCAGAGGTGCACTGTCCTACGGGCGCCGGAGACGTTTTGGGAGGGGGGCACATGTCGGGGTGGTGCGGCCGGATGGGAGGCAGCGGGGTGCTTCGGGTCGGGGTGTTCCCTCCGCGCGGCGCGGCGCAGATCCCGCCGTAGCCGGAACGCCGATGTTACGCGCCGGTTGCGCCGCCATGGTCGCTGTCTTCACGGCAACGACCCCGGTGCACGCGGATACGCCTCGGTCTGAATCGCGACGGGAGACGCAGGAGCCGCGAGGGAGGACGCATGAGCCGCGACGGGAGGACCAGGAGGGAGACGACATGTTGCGCGGCGAGCTCTCCGCGTCGCCGCTGCTCGCGATGGGGTTCCTGCCCGCGCTCGCCGGGGGGGCTTCGTTCGCCACGACGTTCCGCTGGCCCAGCCTGTCGATCGCCGTCGAGGCGCGCATGCTCACCTCGCTGGCGGATACGTTCGAGGAAGGCGTCCTGGTCCACGCGAGCCTGGCCATGCCGACGCTCGACATCTGCGGCCACCGCGGGGTCCTGTCCGTGTGCGCCGTCTTCGACGCCGGCGAGCTGCAGATCACGAGCGATCCCGGCGTCACCATCCAGGCGCGAAAGCCCTGGGTCAGCTCGATCGGCCTGCGGGCGGCCGGGGACTGGCAGTTCTCCGACCAGCTGTCGTTGCGCGGGTTCGTCGAGCTGCACACGAACCACAGCCGCCCATCGCTCTGGGTGAACGGCAGAGAGGTATGGCAGGTCCCACCGCTCTCCGGGGTGATCGGCCTGGGGCTCGCGCTCCCGGTGGACGCCTTCTAGCCGAGCCCCTCGGCCGCTCCACGACGGGGCGCGTCCGTCGTCGACACCTTGCCTGAACGAGCGGTCACCACCCGCGATGAGCACCATGTCAGCAGCTTCAGCGAGAAACACCGGGGCCGGCGCGGCGACGCCGGCGCGACCGAGGGGCCTTGCGCCGGCGTGCCTTGTCGCGGCGGCGGCGCTGCTCACGCCCTGGCGCGCCGGCGCCGCGCCGCCCCGCGCCGCGGTGCAGCTCGAGTACCGGCGCGCGCCGGGGGCCGAGCGGTGTCCGGACGAGGCGCTCCTGCGCGAGGAGATGGCCAGGCAGCTCGGGTACGACCCGGTGGCGCCCGAGGCGGCTTTGCAGGCCAAAGCGCTCGTGTTCCGCGGGCCGAGCAGGGAGGTGCACGCCGCCATGGAGGTCCACGACGCGGAGGGCTCGATCACGTGGTCGCGGCACCTCGTCGCCTACAACGACGACTGCAGGGAGCTCGTGATGAACATGGCGCTCGCGCTCCGGGTGGCGCTCGATCCGAGCCTCCACGTGCAGCCCGCGCCCGCCCCGCTCCCCCCGCCCGCGCTTCCGGTCGAGGCTGCGGTCGAGGCGCCCGCGCGGCCCGTGTGGCCCCGGATCAGCGTCGGCCTCGCCGGCTCCGCGGTGTTCGGGATACTGCCGGACACGACCGCCGGGACGGCGCTCCACGTGGCGCTCCGGTATCCGTCCTTCTCGCTCGGCCTGGAAGGCCATTTCCAATGGCCGGCCGCCGTCGAGGTCGACAGGGGCGGGCTCGTCACGACCTGGCTCGCGGCGGCGAACGCGATCCCGTGTTCGCAGATCCGTCGCCTCTTCGCCTGTGCCTTCCTGTCGCTCGGGGTCGTGACGAGCTCCGGCACCGACGTCGAGTTCGTCGGCAAGCCGTCGCTCTGGCTCGCCACGGGGCCGCGCGCCGGCGTCGAGCTGCCGTTCTCCGATCGGATCAGCGTGCAGCTCTATGGCGATCTCGTGCTCCGTCTCACGGAGTTCCGCATCGAGGGTCCTTCCGGTGTCCTCTGGGCCCCGCCCGCGTCCGGCGGGCTCGTCGGTTTCCGGGTGGACTTCCACCTGCATCCGTGGCGCGAGGCGCCCGCGCGGCGCGCCCCGATGGCCCGGGGAGCGGGGGCGCCGCATTGACCAGCTCCGCGACGGCGACGCCGCCGCGCTCCAGGGGGAACAGACGAGGGGGGAACAGAGATGGGGTCACCGTCACGCAAGAGCACGTCCGTGGAGCCTTCCCACGCCTTCATGGCCACCATCGCCGGCGAGCATTTCTCGTTCATCGCCCGCTACCTCGCCCGCCTCGGGGTGCGCGCGCAGGACATCGAGGATGTCGCCCAGGAGGTGCTCGCCGGCGCCTACCGCGCGCTGCCGCGGTTCGACGCGAGCCGGGGCAGCGTGCGGTCGTGGCTCATGGGGATCGCGACGCACCAGGCGTCGAATCATTTCCGGCGGGCCCACCGCCGTCGCGAGCGGCTCCGGCCGCTCGACGATCTCGCGGAGCTGCCCGACGCCACCCCCGACTCCGAGCAGCGCGTCATCGCGCGGGACCGGCGCGGCGTGCTCGACCAGCTGCTCAAGGAGCTGCCGATGGAGCGCCGCTGCGTGTTCGTCGCTCACGAGCTCGAGGAGCTCGACATGGCCGAGATCGCCCAGCAGCTCTCGATCCCCCTGAGCACGGCGTGGAGCCGGCACCGGCTCGCGTGGGTCGACATCGAGGCGGCGATGCGTCGCTGGCAGGCGCGGCAGCGCGGCCGGGGGCTCGCGCTCCTCCCGTTCAGCGCCGGCGCGCTGGTCGAGGAGGCGCGCGCGGGTCGCGAGGTCGCGAGCTCGCTGCTCGCGCGGATCGGCCGCGCCCTCCGCGGCGCGCTCTCGCCGCGGCGGCTCGCCGGCGGCGCCTCGCGCTCCGGCGCGGCCGGCGCGCTCCACGCCGCCGCGAGCGTCGTGGCCCCGCTGGCCGCCGCCGCCGCGGCCGTCGTGATCGCGCTCGGCGCGCTGCGCGCCTCGCCCCCGGCCGCCGCCGGCCAGCGCGCCGCGACCGCGCCCGCCCTGGCCGCCGCCGCGACCGCGCCCGCCCTGGCCGCCGCCGCGGCGCCGCCGGCCGCGGCGCCGCCGGCCGCGGCGCCGCCGCACGCGCAGGCCGCCGCGGCGCCGTCGTCCGCGGACGCAGCGCCTCCGCCGCCGGCAGGGGCCGCGGCGGGCGCGTCGCGGGACCGAGGCAGCGCGGTCGCCCCGGGTGCCGCCGCCGGGCTCTCGCCGGCGAGCGGCGCAGCGCTCGCCGGCCGGAAGGCCGCGCTCCGTCCGGCGGGCGGCGGCGGCGCCGCCGCGCCGCGGGCGGTCGCGTCGAACGACGAGGAGATCGCCGCGGAGCGCGCCCTCATCGACGGCGCGATCGCCGCGTTCTCGAAGGGCCTTTACGCGGAGGCGAACAGGCGCCTCATCGAGCACCGGCGCCGTTTCCCTGCGGGCCGCCTCGCCGCCGAGAGGAACGCGGCGCTGCGCGCGCTCCGCGCCAGAGCGGCCGCCATTCCGACGTCTCCAGCACCCTAGAGCATCGAACAGGGTGAAAGTCAGCTAAATTCAACAGGTTGTGGCACCCGCCAGATCCGCCGAGGAGCAAGCTGGAAGAGCACGGCATGCAGCAAGAGGAGAGACCGCAAGGACGCAAGGGGCGCAAGGGACAGAGGTATAATGATATTCATCTCTTCCCCTTGCGTCCCTTGTGCCCTTGCCTCGGCGACTCCCCTCTCCGCATCCCGCTGTCGAGCGCCCTCTCTCCGCCCCTCCCCCTCTCCGGCACCCGCGCCGCCGAGCGGTGCTCTCCTGTGCGGGAGAGCACCGCTCCCGTCCACAGCGCTTTGGGGCGGGTCCCGGGAGATCGCGCGCGCACAGAAGATCAATTTCGAGGGCGCATGGCTTTTTCGTGAGATGGGAGATCGGGTCCTCCTAATTAAGCGAGCATGGGACAACCGCACCGCACGCTCGCTCCGTCGATGCCGCTGGATAGACAGCGCGCCTTTGTCCGGCTCTTTCGGGGGAAGACCTACGACTCCGTATGGAATTGGCTGAAGCGGCTCGGGGTCCCACGCCGCGACCGGCGCGACATCCTCCAGGATGTCTTCCTCGCCGGATACCAGAGCTTCCCCACCTACGATCCGCTCCGCGCGCGGCCGGAGCGGTGGCTCAACCGGATCACGGTCCACGTGGCGGCGCACTACCGCGATCGGGCGCACCACCGGCGCGAGGAGCTCTCCTCCGGCCATGCCCCGCGGCGCATCGCCGACGAGCGCCCGAACGCCGAGGAGCAGATCGACGCGGAAGAGACGCGCTCGCTCATCCTGTCGCGGCTCGGGTCGCTGCAGACGGAGGAGCAGCGGATCCTCATCGAGCACGACATCGAGGGCGTGCCGATGGCCACCGTCGCCGAGCAGCACGGGATCCCGCTGTCGACCGCATACAAGTGGCGCACCCGCGCGATCGCCTCGCTGCGCGCGCTGATCGAGGAGCCCCGCGCCGAGCGCAAGCGACAGCGGCCGCCGCGCCCCGCGGGGAGCCACGCCGGGCAGCGCGCGCCGCGGCCCGCGACGGCCGCCGGCGAACGAGAGCCCGCGCCCCGGCCCGCGACGGCCGCGCGACGGGCGGCGCCGGCCGCGCGAGCCGCCCGCGCGACCGCCGGGAGCGCGAAGCGGCCGGAGGCGCCCCGCAACACACCCCTGGGCGCCCCGCTCTCCCGGCGGCCGGACCCCCAGCAGCCGCACGCGCCCGCGACCCCGTGAGCCGCGAAGAGCGCGCTCGCGAGCGACCGAGCCGTCCGCGGCCGAGCCATCCGAGCGCCTCGGCAGCGCTCGAGCACCTGCGAGGCAAATCTTCAGGCCGACCGGAATCGTTCAGTCCTGGCCAGCGCCAGCCGGCACCGACCCGATCCGGAGGGAGAAGACGCGTCCGTCCCACGTGCGGGTAGTGGGGCATATCGCAACGCGCTATGCTGCAACCTCAACGATGTACTACTCGACCGACGACCTTCGTATTGCAGGGCTCAGGCCCTTGATCCCCCCCGCGATCCTTATCGAAGAGATCCCCGTCAGCCCCGCCGCCTCCGAGACGGTGGCGTTCACGCGCAAGGCCGCCGAGCGCGTGATCTCGGGCGACGACGACCGGATCATCGTGGTGGTGGGTCCCTGCTCCATCCATGACCCCAAGGCCGCGCTGGAGTACGCGGCGCAGCTCCGGGAGGCGCGCGACCGGCTGAGCGACGACCTGCTCGTGATCATGCGGGTGTACTTCGAGAAGCCGCGCACCACCGTCGGCTGGAAGGGGCTGATCAACGACCCCGATCTCGACGGGAGCTTCTCGATCAACAAGGGGCTCCGCGTCGCCCGCGGGTTGCTCCGCGACATCGCCGAGCTCGGCCTCGCGAGCGGGACCGAGTTCCTGGACACGATCTCGCCGCAGTACGTCGCCGATTTCATCTCCTGGGGCGCGATCGGCGCGCGCACGACCGAGAGCCAGATCCACCGCGAGCTCGCCTCCGGGCTCTCGTGCCCCGTGGGCTTCAAGAACAGCACCGAGGGCGACGTGCAGATCGCGGTCGACGCCGTGCGGGCCGCGCGCGAGGCGCACCATTTCCTGTCCGTCACCAAGCAGGGCATCTCGGCGATCGTGGCGACGCGCGGCAACTCCGCGTGCCACGTGATCCTGCGCGGCTCGCAGCGCGGGCCCAACTACGCGCCCGAGCACGTCCGCGAGGCCGCCGACCGCCTCACCAAGGCCGGCCTGCCGCGCCGCCTGATGGTCGACTGCAGCCACGGCAACAGCCAGAAGGACCCGGCCCGCCAGCGGATCGTGGCCGAGAGCCTGGCCGACCAGCTGCGCGCCGGCTCGCGCGACATCCTCGGCGTCATGATCGAGAGCCACCTCGTGGGCGGCCGCCAGGACCTCACGCCGGGCAAGCTCCCCATCTACGGCCAGAGCATCACCGACGCCTGCCTCGGCTGGAACGACACGCTGCCGGTCCTCGAGCTCCTCGCCCAGGCCGTGCGCGACCGCCGGGCCAGCAAGGCGGCCTGACCCCCACCCCCTCGGCGCGGCGTGACCCCACCCCGGCGCGCCGGAGCGCGAGCTCTCCTCAGAAATTTTCACCATGGACGTATCGCGCAGACCGCGGCGCGATGTGGCCACGATCTTGCCGGCCTCGCCCGTAACGCGCGCCCCGCCGCTGCCGCGCTCGAGGCGGCGCGCTATGTCCCCGGAGCGCCTCGGAGGGAACCGCCATCCTCTCGGAAATCCTCATCATCCTGGCCCTCGTGCTCGTGAACGGCATCTTCTCGGGCGCCGAGATCGCGGTCGTGACGGTCCGCAAGACGCGGCTCGATCAGCTCGTGCAGGCGGGGAGCCGCCGGGCGCGCGCGGTGAAGCGCCTGCGGGGCAACCCGGAGCGCTTCCTCGCCACCGTGCAGATCGGCATCACCATCGTCGGCGCCACCGCGAGCGCCTTCGGCGGGTCGACCCTGGCGCAGGACCTCGCACCGTTGCTCCGCGCCGTGCCGTGGATCGGGGACGCGGCGGACGAGCTCGCGCTCGCCGCGGTGGTCGCGCTCGTCTCCTTCCTCTCGCTCGTCCTCGGCGAGCTCGTCCCGAAGTCGCTCGCGCTCCGCTCCGCCGAGCGGTACGCGCTGCTCGTCGGCCCGCCGCTCCGCGGGCTGTCGTCGCTCGCCCGCCCGCTCGTCTGGCTGCTCACCGCGAGCTCGAACCTGGTGCTGAGGCTCTTCCGCGACCGCACGAACTTCGTCGAGGCGCGCATCTCGCCCGAGGAGATCCAGCAGATCGTCGACGACGCCGCCGAGGCCGGCGCGGTCGACCGGCGCGCCGGCGAGATCGCCTCCCGCGCCCTGGATTTCGCCGGGCTCACCGCGCTCCAGGTGATGCTCCCGCGCGTCCGCGTCGTGGCGCTCCCGCGCGAGGCGACCGCCGCGGAGGTGCAGCGCGTCGCGCTGGAGCACGGCCACACGCGGATTCCGGTGTACGAGGGGTCGAACGACAACGTGATCGGCTACGTCACGATGCCGGAGGTGCTCGCGCTCCTCTGGGGCGACGGGCAGTTCTCGCTGGAGAGCATCCTGCGCCCGGCCTACTTCGTGGTCGCGTCCATGCCGGCCGTCGACCTCCTCGCCGAGATGAAGCGGCGGAGGCTCCAGCTCGCCATCGTCGTGGACGAGCAGGGCGGCATGATCGGCATCGTCACGATGGAGGACCTCGTGGAGGAGCTCGTCGGCGAGATCTTCGCCGAGAACGAGGCGCACGCGCCGCCCGCGGAGACGATCCGGCGCGAGCCGGACGGGTCGGCGCTCGTGCCCGGCGACATGCCGGTCCACGAGCTCAGCCGGCAGCTGGAGATCGAGCTGCCGGACGACGCGCGCTGGTCCACGGTCGCGGGCCTCTGCCTGGGGCTCGCCCGGCGCATCCCCGCGCCCGGCGACGTCCTCACGACGCCGGCGGGGGCGGAGCTCCACATCGTCGACGCGAGCGCCCGGCAGATCCGCACGGTGCGGGTCCGCGTCCCGCCCCCGGAGCCGGCCGAGCGCGAGGACGAGGACCAGCGCGGCGCGGGCTGAGCGCGCGCGGCGCGAGAGCGCGCGGCGCGGGCTGAGCGCGCGCGGCGCGAGAGCGCGCGGCGCGGGCCGGCGCGTCACCCCGCCGCGACGGGCGGCGCGGCGGCGGGCCTCCGCTGGAAGTAGTCGACCACCACGTAGCGCCGCGCGAGGAGGCCGAAGACGACGGCGGCGAGCAGGATGAGCGCCGCGAAGAAGAGGTACTGCATCGCACCCGTGAACACGTTGAGCGCCGCGACGCCGGCGGTGATCAGGTTGCCGACCGTCACGGTGAAGTTCCAGAAGCTCATGATCGTGCTCTTCATCTCGCGCGGCGCCTGGGAATAGGCGAACTCGAGGCCGGTGGTCGACACCAGCACCTCGGCGAGCGTGATGAGCAGGTAGGGCCCGGCCTGCCAGAGCACGCTGATGCGGTCGCCCGAGCCCATCGCGACCTCGATCCCGGCCACCGCGACGAACGAGAGCCCGGCGATCGCCATGCCCGCCGTCATGCGGCCGAGCGCCGAGAGGCGGAACCCGCGCCGCTCGAGGGCGGGGTACAGGATCATCGTGTTGAAGGGGATGATCAGCATCACCATGAGCGGGTTCAGCGCCATGAGCTGCGACGGGGCGAGCCTGTGGCCGAGCACCTCGAGATCCATGCGGGTCGCCTGGACGATCCAGGTCGACCCCTTCTGGTCGAACAGCGCCCAGAACACCGGGATCGGGGCGAAGATCGTCATGACCCGCAAGACCGCCTTGGCGCCCTCGACGGCCCCCTCCGGGTGCTCCCCGCGCGCCGCGTCGAGGAAGTGGCCGCCGCCCGCGGCGCCGCGCCCGCCCCGGACGGCATCCCAGAGGACGCGAAGGAACGAGTGCGGGTTCTTGCCGGTCGGCGGCACGTGGACGTACTGGTCGCGCCCCATCCAGAACACGAGCGTCGCGATCAGCATGAGCGCGCCCGGGATCCCGAACGCCACCCTCGGCCCGAACCACTCGAGCGTCTTCGGGATCAGCGCCGAGGCGAAGAACGATCCGAAGTTGATGATCCAGTAGAAGAGCGCGAACACGTGCTTGACGAGGTGCTTGTTCTCCTCGGAGAACTGGTCGCCGACGTGCGCGGAGACACAGGGCTTGATCCCGCCCGAGCCGAGGGCGATGAGCGCGAGCCCCGCGTAGAAGCCGCTCGGGCTGCTCTCGAAGATCGCGAGGCAGGCGTGCCCCGCGCAGTAGATGAGCGAGAGCCAGAGGATCGTCCGGTACTTCCCGAGGAAGCGATCGGACAGGAAGCCGCCGAGGAGCGGGAAGAAATAGCAGGCGCTCACGAACAGGTGGTAATTGGCCTTGGCCACGTGCGCGTGGATCAACATGTAGTTGATCAGGAAGAACGTCAGGATGTTCTTCATGCCGTAGAAGCTGAAGCGCTCGCACCCCTCGTTTCCGATGATGTACTTGATCTGCGGGGGGAATCGGTTCGTGCTCGAAGCGGTTTGCGTCATGGCAGGGCCCTCGCTCGCGCGCCTCGGCCTTCGTAGACCGCCTCCCGCGCCCGGGCAATCCGCGCGTCCCGCCTCCCTCCGAGCTGCGCGGCGGTCGCGCGCCCCGGCGCCGCGGCGCCTCTCCCGGCTCGGTCGGCGCCGCCTCCCGCCCGCTGTTCCCGCGCGAACACCTCGCCCCGAATGCCCGGTGCGAAATGCCCCGCTGCGGCGAGGCGCCGCGGGGACGCGCCGCTCGCCCGGCCCGCCGCCGCCGTGAAACGCGGTACGCGCATTGCTTTGGACGTCGAAGGATCGTCGAGCAGGCATCGAGAGCTCTCATGACCAAGCGACCCGGCCGCACCGCCAGGCGCGCGGTCGTCGGCTTCTCCGCGCCGTGACGCGCGGCTCGCGCGCATCCAGCAGGAGCCATTCGCCATGAAGTGGTCATTCAGGGTCGCCAGGATCGCCGGTATCGACGTCAACGTGCACGCGACCTTCGGTCTCATCGTCGCCATCGGAGCGCTCCAGTGGGGCGCCCACCACGGCGCCCGGGGCGCGCTGTTCGGCGCCGCGCTGATGCTGGCGCTCTTCGCCTGCGTGGCCCTGCACGAGCTCGGTCACAGCGTCGTGGCCAGGCGCTTCGGGCTCACCGTGCGCGAGATCCTGCTCCTGCCGATCGGCGGCGTCGCGATGTTCGCGGGTCGCCCGCGGAAGCCGCTCCACGAGCTGCTCATCGCGCTCGCCGGCCCCGCCGTGAACGTGGTCCTCGCCGCCGCCCTCCTGGCCGTGACCGGCGCGCTCGGCTTCCTCTCGGAGCTCCCGTCGCTCGGGCTGGGGTCGAGCCCCTCGCTGCAGACGGCGCTCCTCTGGCTCCTCGGCGCCAACGTGGCGCTCGCGGTCTTCAACATGATCCCGGCGCTGCCCCTCGACGGCGGGCGCGTGCTCCGGGCCGGCCTCTCGATGGCGATCGGCCCCGCGCGGGCGACGTCCGCGGCCGCCACGATCGGGCAGGTCATCGCCGCCGCCCTGTTCGCCGGCGCCGTGCTCTCGGGCCACCTCGTGCTCGCCTTCATCGCGGTGCTCGTCTTCCTCGGCGCGGCGCAGGAGCGGACCACCGAGCGCGCCCGCTCGATCCTCGGCGGCGTCCCCGTCGGGCGCGCCTACAACCGCCGCGCCATCGCGCTGTCGCCCTGCGACCGCGTGAACGACGCCGCCGAGCACATCCTCACGACGTACCAGACCGACTTCGCGGTCCTGCTCGACGGGCAGCCGATCGGCGCCCTGACGCGGGCCGACGTGGTCCGCGCGCTCGCCGAGGGCGCCGGCGGCGCGTACGTCGCCGGGATCATGCGGCGCGACGTCGTCCGCGTGAGCGCGGACCGCTCGCTCGACGAGGTGATGCGTCTCATGTCCGAGAAGAGCGCCCCTGTGGTCGCGGTGTACGACGGTGAAAGGTACCTGGGTCTCATCAGCCAGGAGGACATCGCCGAGGCGCTCACGCTGCTGCAATTCATGCCGGCCTCGCGGCTCGGCGGCGCGGCGTCGGCGGCGGCGCCGCGCACGCAATGGACCTGGCCGACCTGACGCGGGCCTGAGGCCGCCGCGACGCCGGCGCGACGCGGCGCGCGCCGGCGAGATCCGCGCGCGGGATGGGGCTGCAAGCATTGACAGCCTGGAAGGCCATCGGCGTATCCTCCCCGGTAGCTCTTCGTTACGATCCCCGTCGCCGGCATCTCTGCCGAGGGAAGGCTCATGGAAATGGTCAAATCGCGCTTCAGGCTCGCGCCGACGTACACCCTGCTCTGGCTCGCCGCGGCGGTGCTCGCCACCGTGGCGTCGTGCTCCGACGGCGGCCCTAGCACGAACGAGTGCATCGCTCCGCAGACGCAATGCGACGGCATCTGCGTCAACGTGAGCACGGACCCGAACCACTGCGGCGCGTGCGGCGCGGCGTGCTCGAGCGGGCAGACCTGCAGCGCGGGCGAGTGCGTCGCGGGGTGCGAGGACGGCCAGACGGCGTGCGGCGACGCGTGCGTCGACCTCGACACCGACGAGGCGCACTGCGGCAGCTGTAGCAACAGCTGCGACGACGGGCAGACCTGCCGGGACGGCAACTGCGAGGACGGCTGCGCCGCGGGGCGCATCAGGTGCGGCGGCGAGTGCGTCGACGTCGAGTCCGACCCGGAGAACTGCGGCGCGTGCGACGCCGCGTGCGAGGACGGGCAGTCCTGCGAGGCCGGCGCCTGCCAGGACGAGTGCTCCGAGGGGCTCGCCGACTGCGGCGGCGCCTGCGTCGACCTCCAGAGCAACGAGCAGCACTGCGGCGTCTGCGGGACCGCGTGCGGCGACGAGCAGACGTGCGAGGCGGGCGAGTGCGAGGACAGCTGCGGCTCCGGGCTCACGGCGTGCGGCGATGCCTGCGTCGACCTCCAGACCGACGCCGACAACTGCGGCGGCTGCGGGACCGCGTGCAACGCCACGCAGGTCTGCCAGGCCGGCATGTGCGCGTGCACGGTCGGCCCGGGCCAAGACCTCGGCGACGCCGTGCCGCAGATCGTGAACGGCACGACGGCCGGGCTGCCGAACGCGTACGCCCCCTCGTGCGTGGCCGCGAGCTCGAGCGAGCGCATCTACTCGTTCACCGCGGCGACCGCGGGCGTCTACTCCTTCGACAGCAGCAACTCCGGGTACGACGTCGTCCTCGCCCTGCTCGACTCCACGGGCTGCGCCGAGCTCGCCTGCAACGCCGACCCGAGCGCGGTCGTCAAGGCCGACCTGGCCGTGGGGCAGACGGTCTACGTCGTGGTCGACGGCGCGGAGGGCGAGGCGGGCACGTTCGAGCTGCGCGTGACGCGAGAGAGCGCGCCGAGCTGCCCGGCGGGCTCGTTCACCGGCGCCGTGCCGCAGACGATCACCGGCAGCACGGTCGGCCGGCCCAACAGCGTGCGGCCGACCGTGACGGACGCCTGCCGCAACGCGGCCAGCCCCGACGCGGGGTACGCGTTCACCGCGCCCGTCGCCGGCGACTACATCTTCGATACGTACGGATCCGCGTTCGACACGGTGGTCCACGTGCACGACGCGACGTGCCGCGGGGCGCAGCTCGCGTGCAACGACGACATGGATGTCGTGCAGTCGGAGGTCACCGTGACGCTCGCCGCGGGCCAGACGGTCGTGGTCGTGGTCGACGGGTCCACCGACGCGGACGCGGGCGCGTTCACGCTCACCGTCCGGCGGGCCGTCCCGCCGCCGGTGTGCGACGACCTGGGCGAGTGCGGGGACGAGAGCTCGGGCTGCGTCCGGTGCGCGGGCGAGGGCAACTGCGCCGACGAGATCAGGAGATGCACCGACAACCTCGAGTGCCTCAACTTCGTGAGCTGCTACCGCACGTGCGGGACCGACGCGTGCAAGGACGCCTGCATCACCGCGGACCCGGAGAGCGCCGCGATCTACGACACGATCAGCGCCTGCATCTACTGCTCCGAGTGCCGCGACAGCTGCAGCGGCGAGGGCTTCGCCTGCCCGTGAGCCGCGGCGCGAAATAGAAGGAGCGCGCCGGCCGTGGTAGGAGCGCGTCGATGCGGCGCATCCTCCTCCACGGCCATTTCTGGACGATCGCTCCCTGGCTCAAGCATCAGCTCCGCGCCCCGCCGCTCCCCCCTTCCTCCCCCTTCTCGGTGCACGTCGACGAGTCGCCGGCCGGGCCCGTCCGGTTGCTCGGCAGGGTCCGCCATCGCGAGGGCGCGACCTCGATCGTCGTCGTGGTCCACGGGCTCGGCGGCACGCTGGAGAGCCATTACGTGGTCGAGGCCGCCGCGCAGGCCGAGCGCGCCGGGCTCGCGTGCCTGCGCGTCAACCTGCGCGGCGCCGGCGGCGACGGGGACGATCTCTACCACGCCGGCCTGTTCTCGGATCTGCACGCCGCCATCGCCTCGCCCGAGCTCGACCGGTACGAGCGCGTGCTCGTCGTCGGCTATTCGCTCGGCGGGCACATCGCGCTCCGCTATGCCGCGTCCGGCGCGCTCGACGCGCGCGTCCGCGCCGTGGCCGCCGTCTGTCCGCCGCTCGATCTCGAGCAAGCCGTCACGGCGATCGATCAGCCGGAGCGCTGGGTGTACCGCTGGCACGTGCTGTCGGCGCTGAAGGAGATGTACAGCGCCGTGGCGTCCCGCCGCGCCGTGCCCCTGCCCGTCCGGGAGGCGCTCGCGATCCGCACGATCCGCGATTGGGACCGGCTCATCATGACGCCGCGGTTCGGGTTTCGGAGCCCGGAGGCGTATTACGCGAGCGAGAGCGCCGCCCCGCGCCTCCGCGACCTCGCCGTCCCGTCGCTGATCGTCGCGACGGAGGCCGATCCGATGGTGCCGCTCGACACGGTGCGGCCGGCGCTCGAGGCCCACCCGCGCTCTCCGCTGCTCGACGTCCAGTGGCTCCGGTTCGGCGGGCACGTGGGCTTCCCGCAGACGCTGAGCCTCGGGTTCGGGGGCGCGCCGGGCCTCGAGTCCCAGGTCATCCACTGGCTGCAGAGGCACTGACGCGCGCGCTCAACGCCGCGCCGCCGCGCGCGGCGACCGCGTCAGGCCGGCGGCGCGGCGGGCCTCAGCGCGTAGACGTCGACGTCCACGCCCGGGCTGAAGAGCACGTGCGGGGCGCCCTGGGGGGCGGGCAAGCCGGCCGCGGCCACGACGCTCTCCTCGACGTGGCTCACCTCGGCCCGGTGGAGCGGATAGGGCGCGTGGTGCACCTGACCGACCTTGAGCGCGCCCCGGCCCGAGGCGAACAGCAGGTATCGCTCGGCCAGGAAGTGCTCGAACGTCCCCGGCGCCGCGACGCCCCCGTCGATCGCCGCGCCGACACGGTAGCGCGCCTCGAAGCGCGCGGGCACGGGGCCGGGCCAGCGCCGCTCGCTGCGGTAGTGGACCTCGCCGTCCCGCGGCTCGAGCGCCATCGAGGCGTGGTGATACGGCAGGTGCCAGCCCGCGCGGGCCACGAGGACCGCGAGGGCCTTGGCCGCGTCCAGGCTGAAGAACCACACGCCCGGGTCGCGCCCCTCCCGGTGCACGTAGGTGCGGACGTTGAGCTCGTGGAAGTTCGAGATCCCCGGCACGCTCGGCGACCACCAGGGCGTGACGTCGCGCATGGTGAAGGCGACGACGCCGACGTAGGCCCTGCCCTCGAACGTGTCGAGCTCGAGCGTCGGCGGCACGACGGCGCGCAGCGCAGAGGCCGGCGTCTCCCAGTGGAGGAAGAGCAGATCTCTCCAGCGCTGGAAGCCCGCCGGGCGGCCCGGCGGGCGGAGCGTGGGGGCGAGTCGGTCCATGGCGCCCTCAGCGTAGGTTGGCGCGGCGCAAAGATCTCCTCTCGCGGCGGGCGACGCCATGGGGATATGCTGCGCCCGGAAGCGGGCGAGAGCGGACGTAGGCGGAGCGGAGGCAGGATGAAGAAGCTCATCAATGCGCCGGACGATCTGGTCGGCGAGGCGCTCGAGGGCATGGCGCTGGCCCACGGCGAGCTCCTCCGGGTGAACCCCGCGCCGCTCTTCGTCACGCGCGCCGAGGCGAAGGGCGAGGGCAAGGTCGCCCTCCTCTCGGGCGGAGGCAGCGGGCACGAGCCGCTGCACGCCGGGTTCGTCGGGCGCGGCATGCTCGACGCCGCCTGCCCCGGCGCCGTGTTCACGAGCCCGACGCCCGACCAGATCTTCGAGGCGACGCGGGCCGTCGACGGCGGGGCCGGCGTGCTCCACATCATCAAGAACTACACCGGCGACGTCATGAACTTCGAGATGGCCGCCGAGCTCGCGCGCGAGGCGGGGCTCTCGGTCGAGGGCGTGATCGTGAACGACGACGTGGCGGTCGAGGACAGCCTCTACACGGCCGGGCGCCGCGGCGTCGGGACGACCGTCCTCGCCGAGAAGATCTGCGGCGGCGCCGCCGAGGCCGGCCGGCCGCTCGACGAGGTGGCGGCCCTGTGCCGGCGGGTCAACGCGCACGGCCGCAGCATGGGGATCGCGCTGTCCGCCTGCACCGTGCCGCACGCCGGCAAGCCCTCGTTCGAGCTCGGCCCGGGCGAGATGGAGGTCGGCATCGGCATCCACGGCGAGCCCGGCCGGCGGCGGGCCCAGCTGGAGCCGGCGGACCGCGTGGCCGAGATCCTGATGCAGCCGATCCTCGACGATCTGCCGTTCAAGGCGGGCGACGGCGTGCTCCTGTTCATCAACGGCATGGGCGGGACGCCGCTCATCGAGCTCTACGTCGTCTACCGCAAGGCCCACGCGATCGCGCGCGAGCGCGGGCTCACGGTCGTCCGCAGCCTCGTCGGGTCGTACATCACGTCGCTCGAGATGGCCGGCGTGTCGGCGACCGTCCTCCGCCTCGACGACGAGATGATCCGCTTCTGGGACGCGCCGGTGCACACGCCGGCGCTCCGCTGGGGGGCGTGAGCCATGCAGACCCTGAGCGGCGAGCAGATCGCGGCGTGGATCGAGCGCGCGGCCGAGGTCCTGGAGCGCGAGAAGGCGTTCCTGACCGAGCTCGACGCGGCGATCGGCGACAGCGACCACGGGGTCAACATGGCGCGCGGCTTCGCGGCCGTGCGCGCCCGGCTCGGCGACCTCGATCGCGGCGACGTCGGCGCGCTCCTCAGGGACGTGGGGATGACGCTGCTGTCGACCGTCGGCGGGGCGAGCGGGCCGCTCTACGGCACGCTGTTCCGCGACGCGGGCCAGAAGGCGGCCGGCGCCGCGGCGCTCGACCTCGCCGCGCTGGCGGGCTGCCTCGAGGCGGGCCTCGACGGCGTGAGGCGGCGGGGCAAGGCGTCGCCCGGCGACAAGACGATGGTCGACGCGCTCAGCCCTGCGGTCGACGCGCTCAAGGCCGCGCTGAGCGCGCCCGACGCCGCGCTCCGGGACGCGCTCGACCGCGCGGCGGACGCGGCGCGGGCCGGGGTCGAGGCGACCGTGCCGCTCATCGCCCGCAAGGGCCGTGCGAGCTACCTCGGCGAGCGCAGCGCTGGGCACCAGGACCCCGGCGCCACGTCGTGCTGGCTCTTGCTGCGGAGCCTGGCCGCGACGGCAGGCGCATGAGCGGGGCGGCGGGCCGCGTCGGGCTCGTCCTGGTCTCGCACAGCCGCGCGCTCGCCGAGGCCACCGAGACGCTGGCCCGCCAGATGACCGGTGAGTCGGTCGCCATCGCGTGCGCGGCGGGCGCGGGTGACGGCGGCGCCGAGCTCGGCACCGACGCGACCGCCATCGCCGCGGCGATCGAGCGCGTCTGCGGGCCGGCCGGCGCCGTCGTGCTGATGGACCTCGGCAGCGCGATCCTCAGCGCCGAGACGGCGCTCGAGCTCGTCGATCCGGAGCTCGGCGCGCGCACGCGCCTCACGAGCGGGCCGATCGTGGAAGGCGCGGTCGCCGCCGCGGTGCGGGCGGCGGCGGGCGGCACGCTCGATCAGGTCGCCGCGGAGGCGCTGCAGGCGCTCGAGCCGAAGGCCGCGCAGCTCGGCGAGAGCGAGCGCCCCGCCACCGCGGCGGCCGCTGCCGCGACCGCGGGGGCGCCCTCCGCCGCGGCCGCGACGGATGCGGCCGGTCCGGCCGTGACGGTCGACGTCACCATCGCCGATCCGAGCGGCCTGCACGCCCGCCCGGCCGCGCAGCTCATCGCGCGCGCGGCGACGTTCGACGCGGCGATCACCCTGGAGAACGTGACCACCGGCCGCGGCCCGGTGGCGACGTCGAGCCTGATCGCGCTCGCCTCGCTGGGGGCGCGGCGCGGCGACGTGCTGCGCCTCTGCGCGACCGGCCGGCAGGCGGCCGAGGCGCTCACGGCGCTCGCCGCGCTCATGCAGCGCGAGGCGCGGCCGGGCGCGGCGGCGGCGCCCGTCGCGTCCGGGCGCGCGATCCCCGTCGCGCCGGGCGTCGCGATCGGGCCGCTCGTGCGGCTCGTGCGCTCGATCCCCGAGATCCCCGAGACCACGGTCGACGATGCCGCGGCCGAGGCCGAGCGGCTGCGGCGGGCGCTCGAGATCGCGGCGCTGGACCTCGGGACCGCGCTCCGCGGCAGCGACATCCTCGACGCCCACCAGGCGCTGCTCGGCGACCCGGCCCTCGTCGGCGAGGCCCTGTCGCGCATCGAGCGGGAGCGCTGCAACGCCGCCTGGGCCTTCCGCCTGGCCATCGAGGCCGCGGCCGCGATCTACCGGCAGCTCGACGACCCGTACCTGCGGGCGCGCGAGGCGGACGTCCACGACGTCGGGCACGCGGTGGTGCGCGCCCTGCTCGGCGGCGCCGCAGCCACGCTGCCCGAGGGGCCGCCGGCCGTCGTCGTGGCCGACGACCTCACGCCGTCGGAGGCCGCGCGGCTCGACGCGGCGCGCGTGCTCGGGGTGATCGACCGGCGCGGCGGCCCCACGTCGCACGCCGCCATCCTGCTGCGCGCCGCCGGCATCCCCGCGGTCGCCGGGGCCGCCGCGCTGGTGCCCGACGCCGGCGGCGCGCTCGCCGCCCTGGACGGCGCGACCGGCGAGGTGTGGCTCGACCCCGACGCCGAGACCATGGCCGAGATCGAGCGGCGGCAGGCGGCCCTCCGTGCGTCGCGGCGGCCGCCGGGCGCCCGCGACGGCCGCCTGCGCCTCGCCTGCGGCCGCGAGATCGAGCTGTGGGCGAACGTGGCCGGGCCGTCGGACGCGCGCGCCGCGCGCGAGGCCGGCGCCCTCGGCGTCGGGCTGCTGCGCACCGAGATGCTGTTCCTGGGCCGCGTGGACGAGCCCGGCGAGGCCGAGCAGGCGGCGCTGCTCGCGGAGATCTTCGCGGTGTTCGCCGGCGCGCCGATCGTGGTCCGCACGCTCGACGCGGGCGGCGACAAGGCCCTGCCCTACCTCGAGCTCGACGCCGAGACGAACCCCAGCCTGGGCGTCCGCGGGGTGCGCCTCTCCCTCGCGCGGCCGGCGATGCTCGAGGCGCAGCTCCGCGCCATCCTGGTCGCCGGGCGCGGGCACGACGTCCGCGTGATGGTCCCGATGGTCTCGACCGCCGCGGAGGTGGGCGCGGTGCGCGCCGCCCTCGAGCGCGCGCACGAGGCGCTCGCGGACGCGGGCCGGCCGCACCTCTGGCCCGTGCCGACGGGCATCATGGTCGAGGTGCCGTCGGCGGCGCTGACGGCCGAGCGCCTCGCGCGGCAGGCCGATTTCTTCAGCATCGGGACCAACGATCTGACGCAGCACACGCTGGCGGCCGAGCGCGGTCACCCCCGGTTGCACGCGCTCGCGGATCCGGCGCACCCGGCGGTGCTGCGGCTCGTGCGCGCGGTGGTGGAGGCGGGGCACGCCGCGGGGCGGCCCGTCTCGGTGTGCGGCGAGGCCGCGGGCGATCCCGACGTCGCGCCGCTCCTGGTCGGCCTCGGGATCACCCGGCTCAGCATGAGCGCGTCGGCGTTCGACGCGGTGGAGGACGCGCTCGCCGGGGCCTCGTTCGCGGAGCTCGCCGCCGTGGCCGAGGAGGCGCTCGCGGTCGACGACGCGGCGGCGGCCCGCGCCGCCCGCGCGGCGGCGCGGCGTCCGGGCTGACGGCCGGCGCTGCCGCGATGGGACGCAGCCAGGCGCCCGAGGCGCGCCGTTCGCTACAGCGCCCCTGCCGGCGCGCCCTCGTGCGCGGAGCGCGCGGTGGCGTCCTGCGCCGGCTGCGGCGGGCGGAGGACGGGGTGGCCGAGCAGGCACGTGCCCTCGCCGGGCAGCTCCGTCTCCGGATCGCACTCGGCGACCTCCCAGCCGTGCGCCTGCTCGGCGTCCGTCCCGGAGAGGTCGGCGCCCCGCAGGTTCGCGGCGCTCAGATCGGCGCCTTCGAAGGTCGACTCGATCAGCGCGGCGCCCGAGAGATCCGCCCCCGCGAGGCGCGCGTTCCGGAAGCTCGCCTGGCTGAGCTCGGCGCGGGAGAGGTCGAGCCCTGACAGGTCCAGCCCGTCGAAGCTGCGGTGGCCGCTCCGCGCGAGCAGGCGCACGGCCGCGGCCCTGTGCGCTGGGTCGCCCGAGGCGAGCGTGGCGCGCAGCCGCAAGACGGCGAGGCGCGACGGATCCAGGCCGTGGACGAGCGTCGCTGCGAGCGCGGCCAGCACGAGGCGGGCGCCAAGGGAGCGCGCGGCGCCGCGCTCGGCGCCGAAGGGCGGCAGCGCGAAGGTCAGGAGCGCGGCGCCCAGGGCGCCGCCGGCGTGCGCCGCCCAGAGGAGCCCCGGCGGCGGGACCGGCGCCAGCGCGACGGCGACCGCCAGGCCGAGGAGCAGCGCGCCGCCGGCGAGGGCGAGGCGGAGCTCGATCGGCCGCGCGAGCAGCGGCGCATCCGGCGCGGGGCGTGCGCCGGCGCCCGCGGCGGCGCGCCGGATCGGCGGCTCGGCCGGCTCGCCGGCGCGGTGCGCGGCCCCGGAGGCCGCGCCGGGGCGGCGCGCGTCCGGCGAAGCGGCCAGCCGCTGCGATTCGGGCGGCGCGGACATCCGTTGCGATGACGGCGCCGCGGCCATTCGCCGCGAGTCCGGCGCTGCCCCGAGCCGCTGCGACTCCGGCGCCGCCCCGAGCCGCTGCGAGTCCGGCGCTCCCAGCCGCTGCGAGTCCGGCGCCGCCCCAACCCGCCGCGAGTCCGGCGCCGCCCCCAGGCGCTGCGAGTCCGGCGCCGCGGCGCGGTGGCTCCGCTCGGCGCTCGCCGGGGCCGCGTCCGCGCTCGCGAGCGCCTCGCGCAGCGGCGAGGCGAACGAGGCGATGTCGTCGAACGACGCGCCCGCGCTCGCGAGCGCCAGGATGGCCTCCTCGTCGAGGCCGGAGCGGGCGCACGCCGCAGCATCGACGCGCGCGCCCGCGAGCGAGCTCGCCGACGAGAACGAGCGCGGGAGCTTGGCGCCGCGCAGATCCGCGGCCGTGAGCAGCGCCCCGCCGAGCAGCGCCCCCGAGAGATCGGCCCAGCGCAGGTCGGCGCCCGTGAGGTCGGCGTTGACGAACGACGCGGCGTCGAGGCGCGCCCCGGCGAGGTTCGCGCCGGCGAGCTTGGCCCCGTCGAGGCGCGAGCCGGCGAAGTTCGCGCCCTGGAGATCGGCGCAGAGCAGGTGCGCGGCCGCGAGATCCGCGCCGGGGAGCTCGATCGCGGCGCTCTCGCCGCCGCGGCGCGCCGAGAGGGCGCCGAACAGCCTGTGCAGCGCTGCGGTATCCACGGCCGCGCCGCCTACTCGTCCGGGTCGATGGTGCCGATCGCGCTCGCGAACACCACCTGCCCGTCCTTCATGTAGCCGTCCAGCGCGAACCACGCGTGCCTGCCGTCCGCGTCGAGGTCGCCGCGCGCGTAAGCGGCCCACCTCCTGTCCGGCGGCACGTCCGCCGGCCACGGAGAGGACGACACGGGCATGGGAGAGCCGCCGAGCCGATATCGGTACTGGTAGGACTGAGGGTGTTTGACCTCGAATCCAAGGCACTTCCAGCCCACCGTCGGACTACCCGTGTTGTAGTCCACGCCCGGCCTGGGGTCGGGCTGATACTTGATGCCTTGTACGTGATAGAACGCGTTGGGCACCGTGACCGCATCGCTGCACAGCGGCTGGGCCACCGCGCCGCCCGAGCTCGCCTGGAGGCGGTCGGCCGACGCCACGACGGCCCTGGCGATGCCGCCGATCGTCTGCTTGGCCTCGGCCGACTTGGCGAGCACCAGATATTTGGACACCCCCTGGGCCGCCAGCGCGGCCAGGAGCGCCACGAGCCCGCCCGCGAGCATCACCTCGACGAGGGTGAAACCTCGTCGGCCCCGCCCCCGAGATGCCCTGTCGACACCAGCTCGGAAATTCCCTACCACGCTACATTCATAACCGGACCATGATCCGCTGAACAGCCAGATTCCTGGGCGATAGGCCACAGCAAACGCCGTTTGGTCGGGTGTTGTGAGGAGCGCGGCCTGTCAGGCGGTGCGCCTCCCACGTGAGCCACAGCAAACGTGGTTTTGGTCGGGTGTTGTGGGGAGCGCGGCCCGTCAGGCGGCGCGCCTCTCACCTGGGCCAGGTGACGAGCGGCGCGGCGGGGAGCGCGCGTGGTGCGCCCGGGTGCGGGCGAGCCGTCGGGAACGGACCCGGGCGCGGCGGATGGGGACGTCGGCTCAGGCGCGCGGGCCGGCGGTCTTCGGCGGCGGGTCGCCCGCGAGGAAGGCCTCCAGCGCGTCGGCGATGCGCTCGCCGGTCTTGCCGTCCCACCCCTCGGGCACCGTGCCTCGCTTGCCGCGGCCGTCGAGGATGGCGTCGACCTCGCGCGCGATGAGCGCGGCGTCGAGCCCGACGACCGTGTTGGTGCCCTGCGTCACGGTGATCGGCCGCTCGGTGCCCTGGCGCATCGTGAGGCAGGGGATCCCGAGCGCGGTCGTCTCTTCCTGGATGCCACCGGAGTCGGTGGCGACGAGCAGGGCATTGCCCATCACGGTCACGAAATCGTCGTACCCGAGCGGCTCCATGATCCGGAGCGCCTTCGTCTCCCGGAGGCGCGACGACAGCCCGAACGACTCGGCGCGCGCGACCGTGCGCGGATGGACGGGGAACACCGTCGGCAGGCGCTCGGCGATCGCGGTGAGCGCGTCGAGCGTCTCGGCGAGCCGCTCGGCGCTGTCGACGTTGGCGGGGCGGTGGAGCGTCGCGATCGCGTACTTCTTCGGCGCGAGGCCGAAGCGCGAGAGCGCGTCGGTCTGCCGCTTCAGGGCGTAGTGGACCGAGTCGATCATCACGTTGCCGACGAACCGGATCCGCTCGGGGGCGATGCCCTCGGCGAGCAGGTTGGGGTGGGCGTCGTGAGAGGGCGTGAGCAGGAGATCGGAGAGCTGATCGGTGAGGACGCGGTTGATCTCCTCGGGCATGGTCCAGTCGCGCGAGCGGAGGCCGGACTCCACGTGGACGACGGGGATGCCGAGCTTCGCCGCCGCGAGCGCGCCGGCCAGGGTGCTCGTGACGTCGCCGACCACGACAACCACCTTGGGCCGATGCTCGATGAGGTCGGCCTCGGCGCCGACGAGGACCGCGGCCGTCTGCTGGGCGTGCGAGCCGCCGCCCGCCTTGAGCGTGTGATCCGGCGTCGGCAGGCCGAGGTCCCGGAAGAACACGTCGCTCATCGTCGTGTCGAAGTGCTGGCCTGTGTGGAGCAGCCGCATCGGGAGGCCGCGCGCCTTGAGGGCGCGGCAGATGGGGGCGAGCTTCATGAAGTTCGGGCGCGTCGCGGCGACGAGGTAGATCATGTCGACCGAGGAGCATGCCGCGGTATGCGGCGCAGCACCAGCGTTTTGAGGGAGCCCGGAGACCTCGGCCGGCGCTAACCGCACACCGCGCACACCGCCGCTAGGCGCTGCGGTTCGCCACCGCGCTCGCCACGCCGCCCACGTCGGACGCCGGGCTCTCGCGCTCGCGCTCCGCCGCCGACCGCCGTGCCATTCGGGTGCGCCACCACCGCTCTGCGGTCATCACCGGCAGGATCGACATCGCCACCAGCGTCGACTTGACCCACGCGTCGAGCGAGAGCGGCGCCGAGCCGAACAGCGTGTGCATGAACGGCGCGTAGACGAAGCAGAGCTGAAGCGCGAGGAGCGCGCCGATCCCGACGTAGATCCAGGGGTTCGTGAAGAGCCCGATCTTCAGGATCGAGTCGCGCAGCGACCGGCAGAGGAGCACGTAGAAGATCTGGAACAGCACCACCGTCGTGACCGCCGCGGTCTGCGCCTCGCGGTAGGCGACGTCCGAGACGACGCCCCCGCGCACCTCCGTGAAGTACTCGTAGAAGAAGAGCCCGATCGCGCCCGCCGTCATCAGCACCGCGACGATCGCCGTGCGCACGAGGACGAACCGGCTCAGGATCGGCTCGCTCGGATCCCGCGGCGGGCGGCCCATCACGTCCTTCTCCATCGCCTCGAACGCGAGCGGCAGGGAGAGCGCCACCGTGGCCACCAGGTTGACCCAGAGGATCTGGACGGCCGTGATCGGCATGAGCGGCGCGCCCCCGAGGATCGGGAACGTCATCACCGCCACGAGCAGGATCAGCGCCTCGCCCAGGTTCGTCGGCAGCACGAACGCGAGCGCCTTGACCAGGTTGTCGTAGACGCGGCGCCCCTCCTCGACCGCCGCCCGGATGCTCGCGAAGTTGTCGTCCGTCAGCACGACGTCGGCGGACTCCTTGGACACCGCCGTCCCCGTGATCCCCATCGCCACGCCGATGTTCGCCTGCTTCAGCGCCGGCGCGTCGTTCACGCCGTCGCCCGTCATGGCGACGACCTTCCCCTGGGCCTGCAGCGCCCTCACCAGGCGGAGCTTGTGCTCCGGCGCCACGCGCGCGAACACGTTCGTCGACGCCGCCGCCGCGCGCAGCTCCTCGTCCGAGAGCCGCGAGAGCTCCGTGCCGTTCATCGCCCGCCCGCCCTCGCCGACGAGCCCGAGCTGCTGGCCGATCGCCCGCGCGGTCGCCAGGTGGTCGCCCGTGATCATCTTCACCGTGATCCCGGCCTCATGGCACGCCTTGATCGCGTCGATCGCCTCCGGGCGCGGCGGGTCGATCATCCCCTCGAGGCCGAGGAGCTCGAACCCCTCCGCGAGGTGCGCCTCGTCGAGCGACGACGCGCCGCGATCCGCGGGCCGCGACGCGACCGCGAGCACCCGCATCCCCTGCGCCGCCATCCGCTCGACCTGCGCCATCACGTGGGCCCGCTCCGCGTCGCCGATCGCGGCGCAGCCGAGCACCGCCTCGGGCGCCCCCTTCATGAAGATCACCCGATCGCCGCCGGGCGCCTGGTGGAGCGTCGCCATCAGCTGCCGCTCGGACGAGAAGGGGACGGCGTCGACGCGGGGGTACTCCCGCCGCGTCCCGTCGACGTCCACGCCGAGCTTCTGCGCCGCGACGACGAGCGCGCCCTCGGTCGGATCGCCCTCGATGCCGCAGGCGTCGCCGTCGCGCTTCATGCGCGCGTCGTTGCAGAGCAGCCCCGCGCGGAGCAGCGCGCGCACCGCCTCGGGCACCTCGCCGGCCGGCGCGCCGCCGCGGCGGAGCTCGCCGGCGGGGGCGTAGCCGACGCCGGTCACCTCGATCGCCTCCTCGGCGCCCTCGCCGGGCGCTCCGGCGGAGGGCGTCCACAGGGCGCGCACCGTCATCTCGTTGCGGGTCAGCGTGCCCGTCTTGTCGGAGCAGATGACGCCCGTGCTGCCCAGCGTCTCGACCGCGGGCAGCTTCCGGATCACGGCCCGGCGCCGCGCCATCCGCTGCACGCCGATGGCGAGCGAGATGGTGATGATCGCGGGCAGCCCCTCCGGGATCGCGGCGACCGCGAGCGAGATGCCCGCGAGCATCGCGTCGACGGGCGGGTAGCCCCGGAGCAGCGCGACCCCGACGATGAGCAGCGCGACCGCCACGATCGCGATCGTCAGCACGCGGCCCACCTTGGCCATCGAGCGCGTGAGCGGCGTCTCGATCTCGGTCGCCTCGTGAAGCATCGACGAGATGCGCCCGAGCTCGGTCGCGCCGCCGGTGGCGATGACGACCGCGGTGGCCGTGCCGCTCGTCACGAGCGTCCCGCCGAACGCGAGGTTCTTGCGGTCGCCGACGCCGGCGTCCTCGGGGACCACCGCCACGTGCTTGTCGGAGGGGACCGACTCGCCGGTGAGCGCCGACTCGTCCACGTGGAGGTTCTTCACCGAGAGCAGCCGCGCGTCGGCGGGGACCTTGTCGCCGGCCTCGAGCACCACCACGTCGCCGGGGACCACGTCCGCCGCGGGGATCACGCTCCGCTGCCCGCCGCGCACGACGGTCGCCGTCTGGGGCACCATGTCGACGAGCGCCTCGATCGCCTTGCCCGCGCGGAGCTCCTGCACGAAGCCGATCGCCGTGTTCAGCACCACGACGGCCAGCACGACCGCGCCGTCGATCGCCTCGCCCATGGCCATCGCGAGGGCCGCCGACGCGAGCAGCACGTAGATGAGCGGGTCGTTGATCTGACGGAAGAGCAGCTTGAGCGCGCCGTCGCCCTTGGCGCGCTGGATCACGTTGGGCCCGACCTCCTTGAGCCGCCGGGCGGCCTCGTCGTCAGCGAGGCCCGCCTCGGCGCTCTCGATCTTGGAGAGCGCATCGCCGGCAGACAGGTTGTGCCAGGCGATCGCGGCCGATGGGGGGAGGACGCGTTGGGACATGGAGTCATCTCCTGCGGTGGCCAGCGGCGTGTGCGCGCTGCGCTCACCGGCTATGGCAGCTTCCTGTCACGTGGTTCGCACGCGACTGCGGCGTTGTCGGCACGTCTCATGCCAGCGCGTCGCCAGGCTGTTCAGCACCCCGACCAGCCGGCCCCCTCGCATCGCGCAGGGCCTTTTCTCCCCGGCGGGGAATTTTGCCCCACTCCGAGCGGCCGCGGTTTTCCGCGCGCGGTCGGCGATCGTCGCCCGCGCGCTAGCCGCGGGCGTAGGCGAAGGTGCCGTCGATGTTGAGCAGCCGCGTCGCCTGGACGAGCTCGGCGACGGTCACCCCGAAGCGCTGGACGAGCTTGTCGGCGACCTCGCGGCGGAGGATGTCCCTGCGGAAGACGCGCAGCGGGCGCGGGGCGAAGTACCCCTCGAGCTCCGCGAACGTCAGGCGCTGGTACTCGGCGGAGCCGGGGACGGGGCGTCGCGAGACGACGTCGTAGAAGAAGAAGATGCCGCCCGGCCGGAGCAGGCGGAGCGCCTTGTCCATGATGCCGCGCTTGAGCTCCGCGTTCGTGACCGACGACAGGACGGCGAACATCATCACGATGTCGAACGGGCCGCCGAGGTCGGCCTTCAGGAAGTCGCCAGCGACGAAGCGGATGCCGGCGAAGCGCGAGCGCGCGAGCTCCGTGCGCTGCGCGACGAGGTCGATGCCGGTGAGGCGCGACGGATCCGCGCCGAGCTCGACCAGCCACGCCAGGTTGGAGCCCGACCCGCAGCCCACGTCGAGCGCCGACATCTCGCGCAGCGCCTCGGGCGCGCGCACGCCGCACTCGATCAGCGCCTCGCGCACGCGGCGCTGCCGCTGCCGCGCGACGAGGTACGGGTGGGCGTTGAGCAGGCTCGCCCACGGGTTCGCGGGCAGGAACCGCTCGGTGTAGTGCCGGCTGATCGCCGCGAGATCCCGCTCGAAACCGCCGTCCTCGGCCATGGTCCCGCCTCCCTCTCCCGCGCGCGCCGCGCCGGCCCGCGCCGTCACGGCTGGCCCACCGCCCACCCCGGCAGGCGCAGGACCCCCCAGCGCACCGCCTTGAGCAGCCCGAGCGCCACCGTCAGCTCCACCGTCAGCGGGCGCTGCGGCTTCCGCCGCGCGAGGTAGTCGTCCAGGTAGCGCAGGAACTCGGGATCCGGCTCCATGCCGCCCACCTCGCGCCGGATGCCGCGGTACTTGCGCGTCTTCCAGATGAAGTTCTCCCAGCTGTCGAAGTAGTCGTGCCGCATCAGGAGATCCGGCACGTAGACGACCCGCATGTCGGGGAACGCCTTGGCGATCCGGTAGACCAGGTAGACGCCCTCGGCGCCATAGAACTGATCCGGGAAGCCGCCGGTCTCCAGGTAGATGCCGCGCCGGATCGCCATGTGCCCCTCGGTCGCGAGCACGTCGTCGATCATGTCGTCGCCGCGGTCGTAGTGCCCCGCGAGCGTGCAGAAGTAGGGGTGCTCCTTGGGGATGATCCGGCCGCGCATCGCGGCGACGCGCGCGTCCTGGAAGACGCGGCAGACGACCTCGACGAACGTCGGCGCGATCAGGCCGTCGTCGTCGATGAAGGCGACGTACTCGCCCCGCGCCCAGGCGATGGCCGCGTTGCGCGCGGCGTTCAGCGGGATGCCGTCGGTCAGGCGGAGCTCGACGTCGACGAGCGGGGCGGAGCGCGGCCGGAGGTGCTCGATGCCGCCGCTGTCGGCCAGCAGGATCTCGTACGGCACGTCGAGCGCCGCCGTCTGGCCGCGCGCGTGCTGGAGGCACTCGATGAGGTAGTCCTTCGCCTTGTACGAGATGATGATCAGCGTGAGCTTCGGCGACGGGACCTCGCGCCGCACGATGAGCTCCTTCACCTCGGGCGCGTACTTCGCGCGCCACGCCTCCTGGAGGGCGCGCTCGCCCTCGGGGAGCCCCGCTCGATCCTTGGGAAGATGGTCAGGCATCGCGGGCTCGCATGCCACGGGGGCCGCCGCGCAGGCAAGGACGTCGAGCGGGCGCCGCGCGAGAAAGGGCGGCGCCGCGCGAGAAAGGGCGACGCCGCGCGCGGGTCAACCCCCGCCGCGCGCCGCGACGTCCTCGAAGAGGCGCGCGAGCGCGCCCGCGGCGGCGCGCGCGCTCAGGCCGGAGAGCGCGGCGTCGTCGGGCTCGACGAGCGGCCGCCCGGCCGCGCGCGCGTCGACGGCGTCCTCGATGCGGCGCTCGATCCCCGCGGCGTCGCCGGCCGCGTGCGCCCAGCCGAGCCGCGTCGCCTCGAGGATGCGCGCGACCTCGGGGGACGGCGAGACCGCGAGCACGGGCGCGCGCGCGAGGAGGTAGTCGTAGAGCTTGCCGGGCAGGAGGTACGGCTCGTCGCCGAAGCCGGTGAGCAGCGCGAGGTCGGCGCCCGCGACGAGGCCGAGCCCCTCGGCGTACGGCAGGACCGTGCGGTGCTCGAAGAGCCGCGGCACGCCGAGCTCCTCGGCGAGGCGGAGGTCGCTCTTCGCGACGCGCCCCAGGTTGAGCAGCCGGATCGCGCCCGGGCCGAGCGAGCGCCGGCGCGCGACGGCCGCGAGCGCGCGGAGGAAGGGCGCGAGCGTGCGCTCGCTGTAGCAGTTGCCGAAGTGCACGAGCGTCACAACGCCGTCGCGACGCGGCGCGACCGCCGCGTCCGGATCGAAGCCGGTCCGGATCGACGCGACGCGGCGCGCGATGCCCCGCGCGGCGTACGCGTCGCGGGTCATCTCGGACGTGACCGTGAGCGCCGCGGCGGCGCCCGCCGCGGCCCGCTCGACGAGCGCGACCGCGGCGCGGACCCACGCGGGCCGCGTCGCCATCACCGGACCGAACGACCACGGGTCGCGGAAGTCGGCGACGACCGGCCGGCCGATGGCCCTGCCGGCGATCAGGCCCGCGAGCACCGCCTCCCACGGCGCCCCGGTCGCGAAGATCACCTCGGCAGAGACCTCGCGGGCGAGGCGCGCGACGCGGGCCGCGAGCGCCGGGACGCGGCCCGCGTCCGGGCCGATCACCGAGACGTAGCGGAGCTCGGCGGCGACGCGGGCGAGGCCCTTCCGGCGCGCGACCGGCAGCGGCGCCTCGGTCGGCGCCTCCACGGTGCCGTCGGAGCCGAGCGCGCGGCGCGGCATGCGCGCGAGCTCGGCGTCCGTGAGGTAGTCGCGGCGCACGTCGCACGCGGGCAGGTCGGCCTCCGCGAACGACGGATCCAGCCGCTCGCCGGGGGGCGGCCTCGCCGTGAGCACCGTCGCCGCCCAGCCGTGCTCCGGCAGAAATTTCGCGAAGCGGTACGCGCGCTTACCGCCGACGCTGAACCGCGGGGGGAAGTAGTAGCTCACGAGGAGCGCGCGCCTCATCGCCGCGCCTATATCACGGCCGAGCGGGGCCCCGAGCGCCCGCCGCGGGAGGCCGCTCCTCGCCCGCGCATGTGCTACCGAGCCGCCATGCGGGACGAGCAGCCCACCCCGGTCGAGCCGAGCGCGCCCCCGCGGGCGCCGGAGGCCGCGGGGGCCGCGCAGGTCGCGCCGGCCGTCGAGGACGCGCCGCGCCCCGGCGAGGCGCGCCCCGAGAGCGCGGCGCGCCCCGGCGAGGCGCAGGGCGCGTCGCTGGCCGATCGGATCGGGATGATCGTCGGCGGGCAGTTCGTGAACACGCTCATCGTGCTCGTGCAGGGCATCGTCGTGGTGCGGCTGCTCGGCAAGGCCGAGTACGGCGCGCTCGCCTTCGCGACGATGCTGTTCATGACCGGTCGCGATCTCGCGCAGCTCTACCTGCCGGAGTCGTTCCTCTATTTCGCGCCCAAGGTGACCCGCCCCGAGCTCAAGGGGCTGGTGCGGCAGAGCATGCTGCTCCTGCTCGGCCTCGGGGCCCTCTCCGCCCTCGCCTTCGCGGCCTTCGCCCTCGTCCCGGGCGTCTTCCTCGACGTCCGCGAGGGCGCCGCGCCGCTCCTCCTGCTCATCGGCCTGATGAGCGTGATCGCCTACCCGGCGAGCGTCTTCGGCCCGCTCTTCATCGCCACGAACAACCACCGCAAGTCGGCGGGCGTCGCGATGCTCGTCACGCTCTCGAGCGCCGCGGGCGCGATCGTCCCTGCCGCGCTCGGGCGCTCGGTGGCCTGGATCCTGGCCGCCCAGTGCGCGGCCCAGGCGCTCCGGCTCGGCCTCTCGTACCGGCTCTACGCGCGGCTGTTCCAGGACGTCGCTGCCGCCCCTTTCCCCGGCGGCGTTCGGGCGCAGCTCGCCTACGCGCTCCCGCTCTCGGTGACCCGCTTCGCCGGCCTCTTCAACCAGAAGCTCGACAAGTTCGTCATCGGCCTCTTCTTCAGCGCGGGCCTCTACGCCGAGTTCGCCGTCGGCTCGCAGGAGCTCCCGCTCGTCGGCGTCCTCGCCTACTCCGTCGCCTCCACGATGCTCCCCGACCTCGTCGCCCGCGTCGAGGGCGGGCGGACGCCCGCGGAGGGCGCCAGGGCGGCGATCGCGCTCTGGCACTCGGGCATCCGCAAGACGACGCTGATCATGCTCCCGGTCGCGGCGTTCCTCCTCCTCTTCGCCGAGCCGCTCATGCGCACCGTCTACGGCGACGCCTACGCCGGCGCCGCCGTCCCGTTCCGCATCTACTCCGCGCTCCTGCCGCTGCGCGTGACGGCGTACGCCATCATGCTGATGGCGTTCGGGAAGACGTCGATGATCCTGCGGCTCCAGGTGCTGTCCATGGTCTTCAACGCCGCGGCGAACCTGGTCCTCCTCCCCACGGTCGGCATGGTCGGCGCGCCGCTCTCGGCGGTCCTGACCCAGGCCCTCGGGATCGTCGTCATGGTCGCGTACGTCGCGCGCTTCTCCGGCGTCGGCCTGCGCGGCGTCTTCCCGTGGGGCCACTACGGGCGCGTCGCGGCCACCGCGCTCGTCGCCGCGGCGCCGCTCACCGCGTTCCTGGTCACGGGCGCGGTCGACGAGCGCCCCGCGCTCTGCCTCGCGCTCGGCGCCCCCCTCTACGCGGGGCTCTACCTCGTGGCCGCGTGGGCCACCGGCGTGCTCGCCCCCGAGGACCGGGCGTTCGTCGCGCGCTGGCTCCGGCTGGAGCCGCTGCGAAGCCGCCATGGCTGACGCGCCCGCGAGCCCCGCGCCCGCCCCGCCGCGCGCGACCGCCGCGCGCGGCGGGGAGAACCGATCGATCGACCTGGCCGCTCGAACCACGGTCCCTAGGGTCGCTGTCTCGGGCGGCAAACAGCGGCTCCGGACGTGGAAGCCGCGCAGGCAACCCGGAAGGACGGGCAATCTGGAAAGACTGGCAGTCGTTCGATCTCCCCTCTCGGGGTTCCCGGCTTCGTGTGGATTTCCCGCCGATCGGTGTTCTAGGCTTACTCGCCGGCCTCATCGGCGCCCTGTGCGATGGAGACGACCATGAGCGAAGACCAGGAAGCAGGATTCCTCCTCCGGGTCATCTCGGGCCCCCTGGCCGGACAGACCGCGCACATCCCCGGCGATCGCCCGCTGCTCGTCGGGCGCGCGCCCGAATCGGATCTCTCGATCACGAGCGACGTCGAGCTCTCCGCCCTGCATTTCTCGGTGGAGCAGCTCGACGGCAGCTACCTGCTCCGCGATCTGGGGAGCCGCAACGGGACGCAGGTCAACCGCGAGCGCGCGCGCGAGGTGTCGCTCCAGGCCGGCGACGAGATCCGCGCGGGGGGGACGCTGTTCGAGGTGGTGCGCCGCGAGCCGATCCGCCGCTACGCCCCGACCGAGCCCGCCCCGCCCTCGCGGCGGGCGCGGACCGAGCCCGTCCCGTCCTCGCGGCGGGCGCGGACCGAGCCCGCCCCGCCCTCGCGGCGGGCGCGGAGGACCGGGATCCCCGCGACGGGCTCGCCGTTCACCGCGTCGGCGCGGGCGCGGCTGCGGCAGGAGCGCACGCCGCTGTTCGCGGTGGTCGACGCCGCCCGCGATCCGCGCATCCGGCTGCTCCTCGGCGAGGCGGGCGAGCAGACCGCGTCGCTCTACACCGGCTTCCAGGGCGAGATCCTCGCCGACGTCGGCCCCACGCTCGTGCACCTCCCGCAGGGGTCGACCTTGCTCGACGCGCTGGTCGACTGCGGCTGGGGCGACAGCTGGGGCGTCTTCCTGACGAGCAACCGCCCGTTCGGCGATGTGCGGAAGCACCTCCGGCGGTTCCTCCTGGTCGAGAGCGGCACCGGCAAGCAGCAGTATTTCCGGTTCTACGACCCGCGCGTGCTCCGCGGCTTCTTGCCCACGTGCGGTCCGCGCAAGCTCGAGGCGCTGTTCGAGGAGATCGAGGCCTTCGCGATGGAGGCCGAGGATCCGGGCAAGCTGCTCCGCTTCACCGCGCAGGGCGGCAAGGCGATCCGCGAGGAGTCGGCGCTCGAGCGCGAGGGCTGAGGCCGCCCGCCGGCGGCCGGACGCTCAGCGCGGAACGGGCCGGGCGCTCAGCGCGGCGCGCCCGCGCCGCCGCCCGGCTCCTGGGCGGGCAGATCCCAGGCGATCACGCGCAGGAGCTCCGCCACGCTGAAGGCCTGAGCGACGCAGCCGCCGGGGTGGTGCGGCGGCTCCCCGAACGCGACCTCGGGCACCTGGCCGAGCGCGATCTCGTTCGCGGCCGCGGAGGCCACGAGCCTGTGGAGCAGCGGGATGACGTGCTCCCCGAGCGTGGAGAAGTGCCGGGCGGCGCGCGCGTAGAACCCGAGCAGGAACGGCCAGGCCGTGCCCTGGTGGTAGGCGCCGTCGCGCGCCTCGGGCCCCCCCTGGTACCGCGGCGCGTAGGCCGGATCGGCGGGCGACAGCGTCCGCACGCCGGCGGGGGTCACGAGCTCCAGGCGGGCCCGCTCGAGCAGCGACGCGGCCTGCTCCGGCGTGAAGCAGGCGGGATCCACGGCCACGGCGATCACCGCGTTGGGGCGGATCGACGCGTCGCGGAACGCGCCCTCCCCCTCCGCGTCCTCCGAGATGACGTCGTACGGGTAGCCGGTCTCCTCGCACCAGAAGCGGGCGGCGAAGCCCCGGCGCGCCGCGCGCGCCGCCGCCTCCGCGCGCTCCGCGAGGCGATCGTCGCCGGCGGCGCGCGCGAGGCGCGCGAGCGTCTCCGAGCCCTTCGCCCACAGCGCCGTGAGCTCGACCGGGCAGCCCGCGCGCGGGGTGACGGCGCGGCCCGCGACGCGGGCGTCCATCCACGTGAGCCCGTCGACCGCGCCCTCGCCGCGGCGGCCGGCGGCGAAGAGGCCGTCCGCCGTGACGTGGATCCCGTTGCGCGTCCCCCGCAGCGCGGCCTCGAAGGCGTCGCGGAGCGCGCCGAGCAGCTCGCCCGTGACGAACGGGTGCGCGTCGCCGATCGCGTCGGCGAGCAGGCGGGCCGCCTCGAACAGCCAGAGGGTCGCGTCGGCCGCCTGGAAATCCGGGGGCTCGCCCGCGTCGGGGAGCCGGTTCGGCACGAGGCCGTCCTGCATGGAGTCGATCACCGCGCGGAGGACGCGGATCGCGCCCTCGGTCTTGCGCGGCACGAGGTAGAGGCCGGGCAGGGCGATGAGCGCGTCGCGGCCCCACACCTCGAACCAGGGGTAGCCCGCGATGACGCCGGGCCGCGGGGCCGCGTCGGCGCGGAACGTCTCGGCCGCGATGGTGAGCCGCCGCTCCAGGAGCGGGCGCCGGGGCCCGGGGTCCTCGGCGCGGATCGCCGCGCTCGCCGCGGCGAGCAGGTTCTCCGGCTCGTCCTCGGGCAGCGCGCCCACCGAGACGAGCAGGTGGACGGGCTCCGGGCCGATCACCGTCTCGAAGTGGCCCGGCGTCCAGAGGTCCTCGAGGAAGTCGAGGCCGCGATCCTGCTCGCCGAGGTACTCGAAGCGGCGCCACCAGTCCTGCGAGCCGACGAACGTTCCCTGGTAGCGGAAGCAGATCCGCGGCAGCGCGCGGTTCGGCTGCACCCGGACCTCGCCGATCGCGGGGCGGTCCCGCCCCGAGCCGGGCTCGCCGCGCGCGGCGCCGGCGCGCAGCTCGACCTTCTGGGAGATGCCGCCGTTCTCGCGGAGCAGCTGGTGCATGTGGCGGGCGGCGAGGAGCGGGCGCAGCGTCAGCATCACCGGATCCGCGCCGCTCCAGGCGTAGCGCAGGACGGCCGCGTTCTCGCCGCGGACGAGGCCGAGCGTCACCTCGAGCTCGCCGCCCGGGAGGGCGTACGCCCAGCGCGGGAGCGGATCCTGATCGAAGCGCTCGAGGAAGAACGAGCCGGCCTCCGGGTCGATGCCCGGGAACTGGTGCTTGGCGAGGTCCCACCGCGGCCACGCCGCCCGGCGCTCCGACGGCGCGCCCTGCTGCCGGATCGGGCGGACGCTGGCGTCGACGTGCGAGAGCATCACGTGCCGGCGCCGCGGCGGATCGAGCGCCGCGACGAGCAGCCCGTGGTAGCGGCGGGTGTGCATGCAGGCGATCGTCGAGCTCGCGTAGGCCCCCGCGCCGTTCGTGTGCAGCCACTCCTTGCGCGCGATCGAGAGCTGCCCGCGCACCTCGACGTGCGGCCACGGCGAGGCGTGCTCGAGCGCGGCGCTCTGGGCGCGCGACGCCGCGGGCGCGGACGAGAAGGCGTCGTGAGGCGGAGCGTGCCTCCGGGATCCGTCAGAGCTCATCGACCGCCGGTGGCCTTCCTGAGCGAGTCCTCGGCGGCGGCGCGCATCACCTCGACCGGGGCCGGGAGGCCGGTCCAGAGCGTGAAGGACTGCGCCGCCTGGCCGACCAGCATCCCGAGCCCGTCGGACGCGCGGAGCCCTCGCTCGCGCGCCATGCGGAGGAACGGCGTCACCGGCGGGTTGTAGACGACGTCGTAGAGGCACGCGCTCGGCGAGAGCGAGTCCCAGGGGATGATGCGGGTGACCTCCTCGCCCGGCGGCCCCCCGAGCATGCCGGCGCTCGTGGCCTGGATGATCAGGTCGGCGGCGACGGCGAACTCGCTCCAGTTGAGCCGCAGCGCCACCGACGACTTGCTGCTGACCGATCGCTCCGTCGGGATCGGCCAGGGCGCCGTGAGCGCGCCGAGCTCGGACGCGCGCTGCCCCGCGGGCGACTCCAGCATCGCCTCGGTGCTGGTCCACGACCGGGTGGTCACGCTGATGAGGTGGTAGCCGAGCAGCTTGCAGGCGGCGATCGCCGCGAACGCCGCGCCGCCCGCCCCGATGATCAGCGCGCGCTGCCGCGGGCTCGCGAGCGCGCCGTGCCGCCCTGCCGGGTCGTCGCCCTGGGCCGGGCCGGAGCGCAGGAGCAGCGCGAGCTCGTCGCGGAGCGCGATCACGTCGGTGTTGTGCGCGGTCACGCGCCGCGCCTCGGTCGCGCAGAGGACGTTGGCGACGCCGACGTCGGCCGCGCTCGAGTCCACCTCGTCGACCATCGACATGATCGCGCGCTTGTGCGGGATGGTGACGTTCGCCCCCGCGATGAGGCCGCTCCGGATGTCGCTCACGAAGCGCGCGAGCTCCGCGCCGGTGGGCACGTCGAACGCGCTGTAGATGTGGGGCAGGTGGTGGGCCCGAAAGGCGGCCGAGTGCATGGCCGGCGAGACCGAGTGGCCCACCGGGTGCCCGACCAGACCGAACATTCGCCGCTCAGGGTTCGACATGACGCCTCTCCTCCGGGCCGGCCTCCGCTCCGCCCTGCCCCGCCGAGACCTGGCCGGAGGCGCCCGCGCGACCGAAGGTCGGGGCGCGCTCGTCGGCCGCGAAGCCGAGCCCGAGCTGCTCGCACGCGGGCGCGCCGGGCTGCGCCCTGCGCCTCGCCGCGCGGCCGCCCGCCGGGGAGCGCGGACCGCCGCTCTGGCGCGCGGCCGGGGCGGGCGCCGCGGCCTCCGCCGGCGCGGGCGCCGCGGCCGCCGCGGCGGGGGCGGGCGCCGCGGGCGCGCCGCGCTCGACGAGCGGCTCGCCCGGCCCTGCGGTGACCACGACCCGCGCGAGCAGCGCGCCGTGGTGCACGCGCACCGCGATCGGATCGCCCGGCGCGACCTCGCGGTGATCGCGGACCGCGCGGCCCGACGCGTCGGTCGCGATGGCGTAGCCGCGCGCGAGCACGCGGAGCGGCGACATCGCCTCGAGCCGGGCGACGTCGCTCGCGAAGCCCTCCCGCAGCAGGGCGACGTGGCGGCGCGCGGCCGCGGCGAGGCGCACCGACAGCGGCCTGAGCGCGCCGCGGGCGCCGGCGAGCACCGCGCGCGGGTGGCGCGCGGCCAGCCTGCGCTCGAGGCGCTGGAGCCCGGCGCGGTCCTCGACGAGGATCCGCTCCATCCGGCGCCGGAGCCTCGCCACGGCGTCGTCGATCCGCTGCTGCGGCTCGGCCAGGATCTGCGCGGGCGAGCCGAGCCGGGCGCGCTGCCGGTCGAGATCGGCCCGCGCGGCCCTGAGCCGGTGGGCGATCGCGCGGCGCATGCGGGCCTCCAGGTGCTCCAGCGCCGCGCGGCGCGCGGCCGCGTCGGCGACGAGCATCTCCGCCGCCTGCGAGGGGGTGGCGGCGCGCGCGTCGGCGGCGAGGTCGGTCAGCGCGACGTCGATCTCGTGCCCGACCGCGCTCACGATCGGCACGCGCGCGGCCGCGACCTTCCGGACGACGATCTCCTCGTTGAACGCGCTGAGGTCGTCGGCGGAGCCGCCCCCGCGCCCCACGATGATCACCTCGATGCCCGGGAACTCCTCGAGCAGCGCGATCGCGCGGACGATCCGCTGCCCCGCGCCGGCGCCCTGCACCGGCGTGCGCGCGAGGATCAGCCGGGCGGCGCCGCGGCGGAACGCGACGGTCACGATGTCGTGGATCGCCGCGCCGTCGCCGCTCGTGACGACGCCGATGATCTGCGGATCGACCGGCAGCTTGCGCTTGCGCTCCGGCGCGAAGAGCCCCTCGGCGGCGAGCTTCTCCTTGAGGCGGAAGAGCGCCTCCAGGAGCGCGCCGCGGCCGGCGAGGCGCGCGTCGTCCGCGCAGAACTGGAGCCGGCCGCGCGGCACGTAGACCGTGGCGCGGCCGGTGAGCACGACGCGGGCGCCGTCGGCGAGCAGCTTGCGCGCGCGGGGCGCGGCGGTCCGGTACATCACGCAGTCGATCGCCGCCTCTTCGTTCTCGTCCTTGAGCGTGAAGTAGGCGTGGCCGCTGCCGACGACGCGCAGGCCCGAGATCTCGCCCTCGACGCGCACGTCCGCCGTCGACCCCTCGAGGATCCGCTTCAGCCGGCGATCCAGCTCCGCGACCGACACCACCTCCGGCTCTGCGCCCCTCGGGCGGCGCGAGGGTGGCGGGCTCGTGAGCTCGCGAGGCTCGGCGGCGGGAGGGGCCGCAAACGAGAGCTCGGGCGGGATATCGCGGCGCTGCACAGGGCAGACCTACCCTTTTGCTCGGCCTGGGGAAAGACTCTCGCGGGCCTCTTCCCGCGCCGGGGCTCGACGAACAACGCGAGGCTCCAGGTGGAGCACCCCATCACCGAGTGGACGACCGGCGCCTCGATCGCGCGGCGGCATCGCGCACGTACGGCGGACCGTTGCCGAGCACGCCGTCGCGGGCAGCCGGACGAACCTCTCCTTTCACGTGATCTCCCCTCGCACCCTGAGTTCCAGGCCGGCCGGCAGCGACGCGGGCTTCGCCGACGAGCCCCGCGGAGCGCTGCGCCGCACCGCGAGGACGCTGCGTCCCACCGCGAGGACGAGGGCTCGTTCGCCGTCGCGGCCGCAGGCGGAGCGCTGCCCGCCAGCCGCAGCGCCCTCGTTCGAAGCCGCTGCGGCGCTCGCCGAGTGTCGGCCAGCGCGGTTCGGGGGAAGCCCGCGCGGGAGCCCTGCGGGCCCTGCTGGGCCGTCAGGCGAGCCCCTCGCGCGGCCTGCGACCGGAGCGCGGTCTGCGCCGCGTCGCCGCTGCATCGCGGCGCAACACGCCGCGGCGCGCCGCCCAACCCCGGCACCTCGCCGACCGGCGCGCCCGGACGGTCCGGGCCAAGGCGCCGCGCAGTCGCCGCGTCCAGGGCGCGGCCTACGCAGCGCGTCGCCCCAAAGTCTCTCTCGCTCCGGCCCCGCTCGATGCTATTCTACGCCGAACTTTCGGCTGGGGTGGAGGTGCGATGGGACGCGAGGCGAAGGGCCAGAAGGACCCTCTTGGGTCCGTCGCCACGCTCCCACCGATCGAGGCACGCGCGCAAGAGCCTCCGTCCGCGACAGGCTGGCCGGCCGCGCAGCGCACGGGCGAGCCGGCGAGCGACGAGGCCGTGACGCCGTCCCCGGAGGCGCGGTGGTTCGACGCGACCGCCCCCGATCTCGCGCCGGTGCGGCGGGCGAGCGCTCGACGGCTCTGGTCGATCCCGCTCCTCGTGGCCGCGCTCGTGCTGGTCGCGACCGCGCGCAGCGTGACGGTCCGCGCGCTCTTGCCGGTCGCGCTCGTCGCGGCGGCGGGGGCGCTGCTCGCGCGGGGGCGGCGGCACCTCCTGCCGCCTGCGCAGGCGAGCCGGCGCGGGCTGAGCCTCGACGGCGATCAGCTGATCCTGCGGGGCAAGGGCGGCGCCGGGGGGCACGCCCTGCTCACGACCCGCGAGCGGTTCGGCGTGACGCTCCTCGCGACGCCGCGCCGCGATCGCGTCGTCGCCCTGCTCACCTCCAGCGCCGGGATGTCCTCCGTCGGGGCCAGCTTCGACGGCCCCGCGCGCCGCGCCTTCGCCGCGCTGCTCGACCGCGCGTCCGTCGTGGGCTCGGACGAGGTGGGGCTCGAGGCGATCGGCCCGGACGGCGAGCCGATCTCGCTCGGCCCCGCGGTGCTCGCCGCGCTCCTCGAGGAGCTCACGCAGCGCTCGCCGGGGTGCCTCGATCGCTTCCTCCTGACCGACGCGCGGGGCGCGACGCTCAGCCTCGACAGCCGGGAGCTCCGCGCCGGCGGCCGCGTCTTCGATCTGACCGCGCCGCTCGAGTGGCGCGCGTTCGTCTTCCAGGAGGCGCTCGGCCAGGCGGTCGCGGTCTACCAGGGGACGTGGGTGCGCCAGGGCACGAGCGAGATCTTCCTCGTCTGCCTGCTCCCTGCGATGACGCCGGCGCTCGACGGGCTGAGCGCGTCGCTCGGCCCGCTCGATCGCGGCGCGCTCCGCGACCTCCGGCTGATGCAGGGCGCCCCGGAGAGCCCGCCGCCCGCCGAGCAGCGCGTCGCCATCGATCGCCTGCTGATGGTCCCGATCCGCTCCGCGCTGGACAAGGCGCCCCGGCCCGCCGCGCAGACGTTCCGCGCGCGCGCATGAGCGCGGCGCCAGGCGCGCCCTGACGGCGCGATACGGCGCGATGAAGACGGCGCGCCAGGCAGGCCCCGACGGCGCGGCGCGAGCGCGCAAGAGCGTCGGCCTTCGCTTGACGCGCGCGTGCGGGCACGGGTAAACCGCGCACGGTACTCGGGCGTTCAAGTCACCACGTCCCCTACGAGATCCGGAGGCGATCCATGGCCGTCGACATCCAGAGACTGTTCAACGAAGAGCTCCCTGCTGCCCTGGCGAAGCATTCCGACACGGCCAAGCAGATCGGCGGGAAGTACCAGATCAACGTGACGGGCGAGGGCGGCGGCGAGTGGCTGATCGACCTGTCCGACACCGGGCCGAAGCTCGCCTCTGGCAACCCGGGCAACGCGGACGTCACGATCTCGCTCACCAGCGAGGACTTCCAGAAGCTGTACGAGAACCCGCAGGCCAACTCGATGCCGCTCTACTTCGCGGGCAAGCTGAAGGTCGCCGGCAACCAGATGCTCGCGATGAAGCTCCCGAAGCTGTTCCAGCTCAGCGCCAGCTGATCCCGGCGCCGAAGGCGCCCCGCCTCCCCGGCGCCGGCGACGAGCTTCTCTTGGATCGCAGCCCCTGCGATCACCTCCCCGACCTCTCGGTGCCCGCTTCACGCCGCGCGCTGACGCGACCGGCGTCCTTCTCTTCCTCCTCGATCCTCGACCCCTCTCGCGCCACGACAGGGAGGCCGCCATGCGCCCGCTCACCGATACGCGCATCCTCGATCTCTCGAGGCTCCTGCCGGGCCCCTTCGCGACCCTCGTGCTCGCGGATCTCGGCGCGACGGTGGACAAGATCGAGGACGTCGCCGGCGGTGACTACCTGCGCCAGCTCTCCCCGCAGATCGCCGGAGAATCCGCCGCGTTCCAGCTCCTGAACCGCGGCAAGCGCAGCGCCCTGCTCGATCTGAAGAAGCCCGAGGGGCGCGACGCCTTCCGCAGGCTCGCCGCGACGTACGACGTGCTCTTCGATCAGTTCCGCCCGGGCGTGCTCGAGCGGCTCGGGCTCGGCCACGCGGCGCTCCGCGCGGACAACCCGCGGCTCATCGTCTGCGCGCTGACCGGCTATGGTCAAACGGGCAGCCTGGCCGCGCGCGCTGGGCACGATCTGAACTACGTCGCGCGCGCGGGCGTCCTCGGCGCCCAGGGCCCCGCCGAGGGCCCGCCGCAGGTGCCGGGCTTCCAGGTCGCCGACGTGAGCGGCGGGATGTGGTGCGCGATCGCCATCCTCGGGGCGCTGCGCGAGCGCGACCGGACCGGGCGGGGCGCGGTGCTGGACGTCGCCATGACCGACGGCGCGCTCGGCTTCGCCCTCCCGGCGCTCGCCGCCGCGCTCGCGGGCGGCGACCCGGCGCGCAGCGGGGAGGAGACCGCGGGGAGAGCGCGCGCGGCGGGCGACGAGCCGCTCACCGGGGGCCTCGCGCCGTACAACACCTATCTCTCGAAGGACGGTCACGCGATGGCCCTCGCCGCGCTGGAGCCGAAGTTCTGGATCGCGTTCTGCGAGGGCGCGGGGATCGAGCCCGATCTGAGCGCGCTCGTCCCCGGACCGCACCAGGCCGGGCTCAAGCGCGAGCTCGCCGCGGTCTTCCGGCAGAGGACGCGCGCCGAGTGGGAGGCGCTCGCCGCCGAGCGCGACTGCTGCCTCGAGCCGGTGCTCGATCCGCGGAGCGCCCCGGCCGATCCCCACCTCGCGTCGCGCGATCTCCTGTTCGAGATCGCCTCGCCGCGCGGGCCGATCCCCCAGCTCAGGACGCCCGTCACGCCGTCGGGCGTCGCGTTCGCGCCGGCGCCCCGCGCCGGGGAGCACACGCGCGCCGTGCTGCGCGACGCGGGCTTCTCGGACGGCGAGATCGACGCGCTGATCCGCGCCGGCGCGGCGCGCGAGGCGGGCTGAGGATCGCCCGGCGCGCCGCCTTCGCGTCAGATCTTCTTCAGCTCGTCCACGAACTCCCAGTCGGCGATGAGGTGCTTCTTCAGCAGCAGCGACAGGAGCGCGGCGAACATCGCCTCCCAGCGGACGTTGTTGCCGAGGATCTCGCTCGCGTCGGCGCCGTGCGAGACGGCGCGGAGCGCGGAGACGAGATCGCGCGCGGTGAGGCCCGGATCGTCCGCGGCGGGCGCGGGCGGCGGCTCGGACTGGGCCGCGGACCGCGCCGGGGCCGCGGGCCGCTGCGGGGCCTGGGCCTTGGTCCCGCGCGCGGGGAGCGTGATCGTCGTCCCGTCGAGGAGGGTGAGCGACACCATCCGCCGGCGGCCGCGGCCTTGCGGCGCGGGGATGTTGCGCACCTCGCGCTCGCTCGGGGGCTCTTCGCCGTACTCCGGGGCGGCCTCCGGGACGCTGCGCGCGGCGGCCTCCGGGGCGCTGCGCGCGGCGGCCTCCGGGGCGCTGCGCGCGGCGGCGGCGCGCCCGAGCACGGCGCCGAGCAGCGCCGCGGCCGGCGTGCTCGACGTGGGCGGCGCCTCCGTGCTCGGCGCGGGATCGCTGGCGGGCGACGTCAGCGGCCCCGGCGCCGAGCTGGGGCGCAGCGTCTTCCGGCGCTCCGACGGCGCGGCCTGCGCCGGCTGCGCGGCCTGCGCGGATTGCGCCGCCTGCGCCGCCGCGAGCAGCTCGGGCGACGGCGCGACCTTCAGCGTCGGCCGCGAGCGCTCGTCAGGACGGCCGCGGATCTGCCGCTCCTCGGGCCGCCCGCGGATCTCTCGCTCCTCGGGCCGCCCGCGGACCTCGCGCTCCTCGGGCCGCCCGCGGACCTCCCGCTCGACGGGCCGCGCCGCGGGGCGAGGCGCCTCCCAGGCGAGCTCGTCGTCGATGACGCCCATGTCGCTGGCGTCGACCTCGGAGGTCTCGATCGCCGGCACCGCGTCGTCGACCAGCCGCGCCCCCGAGCGGTGCGCGGGCCTCGTCAGCAGCAACGGCTCCGGCGTCGACGAGACCTCCTCCGAGTGCCTGGCGGTCTCCGGCGCGCCGAGCTCGGAGGACGGCGGCTGGTCGACCGGGCGCGCCCGCGACTGCGGCTCGTTCGCCTGAGCCCGCTGCGCGGGCGCCGGCGGCGGCGCGGAGCGAGCGCGCGCCCCGTAATAGACCCGGATCGCGTTCCGGATGTCGCTCGGCGGCGCGATCATCGCGCGCACGGGCAAGCCCGAGAACGCCATGCACTCCTTCATGCCGTCCTCGTTCGTCGGATCGTCCATCGCGACGTAGAGCGTCTCGCCCTGGTTGCGGACGTGGCGCACGTAGATCGGGACGAGGCAATAACGCTCGGCCACGTCGTGCGGGACGAGGTTGAGCAGCTGCCGCGAGAACTCGATGTGCAGGAGCGACACCCAGGGAACAGCGAGCTGGTGCGAGAGGATCTGCGTCAGCTGGGTTTCGTTGATGAGACCTTGCTCGACGAGGAGCGTCCCCAACCGCCGGCCGTCCGTGCGCTGCAGCTCCAGGGTCCTCTCGAGGGCGTCCTGGGTGATCATCCGCGCGTCGACCAGGAGCTGACCGAGACGTAGGCGAGGCGTAACCATCGGGCCCGAGGTTACCCCAAGTGGGATCCAGGACCTAACAGACGGCTGGACGAGCCCCCCTGCCCCCCTCCCAGCGAGGCCCCGGGGCCCCCGGGAGACCTCGACTCCAATCGCTATCCCGAACGTGGTAAGGTCCCGCGCGTGTCCACAGTGGTCTGCCCGCAATGCGCGAATCCGTGCGAGCAGGCGCACAAATTCTGCCCGGTGTGCGGCTTCCCCATCTCGGAGTTCAACCGGACGTCGGACGATCCGCTGATCGGGACGACGCTCCCGGGCAACTACGTGATCCTGGAGCTCGTCGGCGTGGGCGGCATGGGCCGCGTGTACAGGGCCGAGCAGAAGGCCCTCGGGCGCACGGTGGCCGTCAAGATCATCCACCCCCACCTGCTCGGGGACGAGAGCGCGTCGGTCCGGTTCATCACCGAGGCGCGCGCCGCGAGCCGCCTCAACCACCCGAACTCGGTCGGGGTCATCGACTTCGGCAAGAACGGCGGGCAGCTCTACCTCGTCATGGAGTTCCTCCGCGGGCGCGACCTCGCCCGCGTCGTCTACGAGGACGGCCCGCTCCCCTTTCGCCGCATCGTCGACATCCTCTGCCAGGTGCTCGCGGCGCTCGCCGAGGCGCACCACCTCGGCATCATCCACCGCGATCTCAAGCCCGAGAACATCGTGCTCGAGCCGATGCGCTCGGGCGGCGACTTCGTGAAGGTCGTCGACTTCGGCCTCGCGAAGATGAAGGCGGAGGTCACGACGACGAACATCACGAGCCCCGGCATCGTCTGCGGGACCCCGGACTACATGGCCCCCGAGCAGGGGCGCGGCGACCCGATCGACGCGCGGAGCGACCTCTACGCGTGCGGCGTCATCCTGTTCCAGCTGCTCACCGGCCGGCTCCCCTTCGAGGCCGAGTCGCCGACGCAGGTCGTGCTGATGCACCTCTCCTTGCCTCCGCCCGACCCCGCGCTGATCGCGCCGGAGCGCGAGATCCCCGAGCCGCTCGTCGAGGTCACGCTGCGGGCGCTCGAGAAGGACGCGGCGCGGCGCTACCAGACCGCCGACGAGTTCTCGGCCGCGCTGCGCTCCGCGGTCGGGACGTTCGACACGCCCTCCGGCCGCTTCTCGTTCGCCGAGGCGACCGTCATCTGCGCCTCGTGCCGCGCCATCGTGCCGCGCGGCCAGAAGTTCTGCGGCGAGTGCGGCGCCAGGATCGCGCAGGCGCACGCGCCCGCTCCGGCGCCGCGCGCCGCGCCGGGCGCGGCGCCCCCGACCGCGCGGCGCGACCGCACGTCTTCGGCCCCCCCGCTCCCGCTGCCGTTCGCGGCGCGCGAGGAGGATCTCGCGTGGCTCGACGCCTGCCTCGCCGACGTCGACGGCTCCGTCGTCGCGGCGCGCATCGTGGGCGAGCACGGCGTCGGCAAGACCCGGCTCCTCCGCGAGTTCCTCGACGTCGCCGCGAGCCAGGGCGACATCGTGATCCAGACCGGCCCGGACCCGTGGGGCGCCGAGGTCGGCTACTACGCGCTCCGCTGGGCGATCGCCGGGCTCGCCGAGCTCCCGCCCGACGGCGGCAACGCGTCGAACTGGAACGGCGCGACGCCGGAGGCGCGGCGCGGGCTGCTCGAGATCTTCGGCAAGGGCGACCGCGCGGCCGACGTGCGCCGGAACGCCTGGAACAAGCCGGCCGCGGGCGGCCTGTCGCCCGACGACCGGCGCTTCATCGCCGCGGAGGCGTTGCGCTGGGCGCTCTCGCGCGCGCAGCAGTCCGCCTTCCCGCACCGGGTCCTGCTCGCGATCGACGACCTCCACGCGGTCGACGGCGCGAGCCGGAACGCGTTCGCCGACGTGATCGCGGAGCCGCCGCTCGCGGCGCTGCTCATCGTCGCCAGCCACACGCCCGGCTTCGAGCCGGGGTGGGGCGGGGCCGTGCGCGCGCTCGGCGGCCTGCCGAAGGACATCGCGCTCTCGCTCCTCCGGAGCAGCGTGAGCGTCGATCAGCGCGCCGCCCGCAAGACGCCGCAGAGCTCGGGCGGGGCGCGGCTGTCGCCGCGGCGCGATCCCGCGGACGGCGCCACCGTCGATCACGCCGCGCTGGGCCTGCCGCCGAGCGCGGCGACCCCGTCCGCCCTCGGCGGCGACGCCGCGACGGTGCCGCCGCTCTACATCGACCAGCTGGTCCGCTACACCCTCGAGGGGGGCAGCGATCCGCCGGCCCGCATGGCCGACCTGGTCGCCGCGCGGATCGAGCGGCTGCCGCAGGACGCGCGCCGCACGCTGCAGGCGCTCGCGGTCATCGGGGACGCGGCGGACCGGGCCACGCTGCAGCGCCTGCTCCCGGACATCCGCGCCTTCGACGATCTGCTCGGCAAGCTCGCGGCGGCGGGCATGATCGAGGAGCACTCGAGCGGCATCCGCACCGCGCACCCGCTGCTCCGCGACGTGACGCTCGCGACGATCCCGGCCGGCGTCCGGCGCGATCTGCACGCCAAGGCGACGTTCGACAGCGCGGGCGATCCGCTCGCGCTGCCGCTCGAGGTGCAGGCGATCCACGCCTACCACGCGCAGAACGCGTTCGTCGCGCTGATGCTGCTCGAGCAGGCTGCGGATCGCTCGGCCGCGCGCGGGGACACCGCCGGCAGCGTGCTCGCGCTGCGCCGCGGCCTCGACCTGGCGCGGCGGGAGATCTTCCGCGGCGAGCTCGACGATCCGGTGCGCGCCGTCCTCATCTTCAGCCGGAAGCTGGGCGAGGCGCTCGCGCGGGCCGGCGATCTCACCGACGCCGACGGCGTGCTGCGCGAGGCGCTCGATCTCGCCGGCCCCGGCGGCCCTGACCGCGCGCTCGTCCTGGGCGCGCTCGCGCACGTGGCGCACCAGCGCGAGCGCACCGGCGAGGCGTCGATGTACCTCCGGGAGGCGATGGACCTCGCCCGGCAGAGCGCCGACAGCGACGTCGTGCAGTCGCTCGACAAGATGCGGCGCGAGTGGATGGCGCGCTGAGCGAGAGACGGTGAGCGGCGAGGAGCGAGCGCAAGGGCCCCGAACTCCGGCGAACGCAGCGGCGACTGCGGCGCGCGCGCCGTTCATCGCGCGGTGGGATCTCGACAAGACCTACCTGCGGACGGACTTCGACACGCTGCGCGACCTCGTGCGGACCGCGATCGAGCGGCCCGATCAGAAGCGCACCGTGCCGGGCGCCGGGTCGCTCCTGCGCGAGCTCGGCCGCGCGGGCGTCGAGACGCACATCCTCTCGGGCAGCCCGGAGCAGCTCCGCTCCCGCATCGAGCAGAAGCTGCGGCTCGACGGCGCGCGCTGGGCGTCGCTCACGCTGAAGCCCAACCTGCAGAACATCCTCCGGCTGCGCTTCCGCGCGCTGCGCGGCCAGCTCGGCTACAAGCTACCCGCGCTGCTCCAGCGGCGCTGCGAGCTCCCGAGCCAGCGCGACCCGAGCGGCGCGCTGATCCGCGAGGTGCTCCTCGGCGACGACGCCGAGGCCGACGCGTTCGTCTACTCGCTGTACGCCGACGTCTGCGAGGGGAGGGTCACCCCGCTGGAGCTCGGCGAGGTGATGCGGCTCGGGCACGCCTACGACGACACCATCCTCGACGCGATCCGGTTCGCGAGCTACGTCGAGAAGGGCCCCGTCGTCGAGCGCATCCTGATCCACCTCGATCGGCAGTCATCGCCCTCGGATTTCCGGATCTTCGGCGACCGGGTCGTCCCCTTCTACAACTACCTGCAGGCGGCCTTCGTGCTCCACGAGGACGGCCGGATCGCCGCGCACGCCGTGCTCCGCGTCGCGCAGGATCTGGTGGTCGCGCACAACTTCGACAGCGTCGCGCTCGCGCGGAGCTACGTCGACCTGTCCCGCCGCGGGCACGTCTCGGGCAAGGGCATCGCGTCGCTCGAGGCCGCCTACGGCGAGCTCGCGCAGCGCAGGGCCGCGGGCGCGAGCGACCTCGGCGCGATGATCGCGGAGCTCACGCGGCTCTGCAGCGACCTGCGCCCCGCCATGAGCCGGCCGCACGCGGCCATCGACTACCGAGCGCTCGCCGCCGGCCACAACCGCCGCTCGAAGCGCGGCCGCTGACCCGCGCGCTCACACCCAGGCGTTGTTGAGGATCTCGCCGACGCCGCCGGCGCCCGGGACGATGTACTGGATGGCGTTCAGGCCGCGCTCCTCGTCCCAGTGCGTGCCCGGCTCGGTCTTGAGGACGCGCACGGGCGAGAGGCCGCGATCGAGCCGGAGCGCGTAGATGATGGCGTCCGGGTGGGCCTCCATGACGCGGCGGATGTACTCGGGCGTCACGATGAGGTGCATGGCGATGCACTTGGCCGGCCGCCCCTCGAGCGCGGTCTTGTAGTACGTCATGGCGCTGACCATCGACGAGCCGGTGGCGCCCATCGGATCGGGGAAGAGCACGTGCCGCCCCCCGACGTCGCGCCCGATCTTGGCGTCGTGCCAGGTCGCGCCGACGACCTCGCCCTGCTCGTTCGTCTGCCGGCTCATGAACAGGTGATCCTGCCGCACCAGGGACGGGTCGAGGATCTCGTTCAGGAGCTCGTAGACCACCTGGGAGGGCATCGTCCCGGCGCGCGCGATGCCCACGGTGACGACCTTGGTCGCGCGGGACAGCGCGGTCCCGCGATAGACGGCCTCCGGGTGGGACGAGATCATCCGGGTCGGGACGTCGACGCGGGTGCGCTCCAGCTCGGCGGCGAGGACGACGCGCGCCAGATTCTGGTAGAGGAACCCGACGAGGCGCCCGACGTCGGGCTGAACCGTCTCCGGGGAGCAGGCGCGGGCCAGCAGAGTCCATGCGAGCGGATCGTCGAGAAGGTGCACGCCCGGACCGTATCGGTGCGCAATTTCGGGGGGCCGGAATCGACTCTCAGCGTACGCAACGTCGACCATCGTTTTTCTGTTACACTACCTGGCCCGGCGCGGGGTATTCCTCCGGGTGCGCGCCGGTGCTCTCCCCGGGAGCGAAGCGGTTTTCGAAGCGATGAGGGCGCCCGCCCAGCGGGCTGTCCGGTGGACTTGCAAAGGAAGGGATGTTCGGTGGATAGCGACCTTGCCGAGTCGGTTACGGCGCTCAAGGATGCCTTTGCCCGAAGAGGCATCCCTGCGAGGTTCGGAAAGGCGGCTCCAGCGGTGGTGGAAGAGCTGCGCAGGACGCTGCGGGTGCCCGCCAGGTACCGCGCTTTCCTGCAGGAAGCCGACCCGCTCGACGTCGAGACGGTGACCCCGGTCGAGCGCGTACGCCTCATCCCCTCGGAGAAGCTCGCGGCCGAGCAGCAAGCGAACGGCGGCGACAGCTCGCTCGCGGGCTGGCGCAAGAGCTGGATCCTCATCGCGCGCAGCGCCCTCCTGGGGGACCCTTACTTCCTCGACATCTCGAAGCTCGACGCCGAGGGAGACTGCCCCGTGTTCACCTGCATGACCGGGACCGACTCGCTCAAGCCGGAGCTCTGCGCGTCGAGCTTCCAGCAGTTCCTCCGCATCCTCGCGACCTCGATGGAGGTCGCGTCCGGCTTCGGCGAGAGCGGCCTCGACGACGACGACGAGGCCATCTTCCGCGAGGCGCTCGCGCCGAAGATCAAGACGATCGACTCCGCGGCGCTCCGCGCGGGTCACTGGACGTGACGTAGCGTCCGCGGCGCGCCCTCTCGGGCGCCGTGGATCGAGCTGACCGTGCCATGGCCAGGTGCCCGGTTTGCAACGCAGAGGCCCCGGGCTCTGCGCGGTTCTGTGTGGCGTGCGGCGCGCCGATCGCCGCGAAGGACGCCGTCGCGGCCCCTTCGGCGCATCCGCCCGGCCCGCGGGCGACCGTCCCCGGGCAGCCGCTGCTGGAGGCGTTGCTGCCCGAGGATCCGGCGCGCCGGGTGAGCGCGTCGGCCTTCGGTGCCGGCGGCGCGAGCGGGCCCGCGGCGGCGCCGCGCGTGGTCCCGGCGCCGCCGGCGGGCTCGCTCCCGCGTCGGGCGCCGGGGGGCCGCCTTCCAGCGGGGACGCTCGTCGATCAGAAGTACGTGGTCGAGCGGGTGCTCGGCGAGGGCGGCATGGGGGTCGTCTACCTCGCCCGGGACGTCCACACCGGGCTGCACGTCGTCCTGAAGGCCGTGCGGCAGGAGCTCGGGCACCGGCCCGACGTGCGCGCGCGGACGCTCGCCGAGGGCCGCGCGCTGGCGCAGATCGATCACCCGAACGTCGTCCACCTCAAGGCCGTTGTCGCGGAGCGGGACGATCTCTGGCTCGTCATGCAGTACATCGACGGCGAGAGCCTCGAGCAGGCGCTCGCCCGGTACGCCGACGAGGGCCGGCCGATGCCGCTGCCCGAGGCGCTCTCGATCTTCCGGCAGATCGCCTCCGGCATCGCTGCCGCGCACCGCGAGGGGGTGATCCACCGCGACCTCAAGCCGGCGAACGTGCTCCTGCGCGGCAAGGACGGCGTCGCGAAGGTCACCGATTTCGGCATCGCCAAGGCCGAGGCGGACGCGCTCGCTGGGCGCGGGATGACCAAGGGGATCATCGGCTCGCTGTATTACATGTCGCCGGAGCAGGTCCTCGGGCGGCGCGACCTCGACAAGCGGGTGGACATCTACGCGCTCGGCGTCGTGCTCTACGAGATGCTGGTCGGGCGGGTGCCGTTCGATGCCGAGAGCGACATCGAGATCATGCGGCTGCACGCGGAGGTGCCGCTCCCGCGGGTCAGCGCCGTGCGCCGCGACGTCCCGCCGGAGCTCGACGCGCTCCTCCAGAAGGCGTGCGCGAAGGACAGGGTGGATCGCTTCGCCAGCTGCGAGGAGATGCTCGCCGCGCTCGACGCGATCGCCCGCCCTGGGCCGCCCGCGACCGCGGCGCCGCTCGGCGGATCGAGCCGCCCGCCGCCGCCCGCCGCCACGACGGTCGACGAGGTCCGCGATGGCCCGCGATCGCCGTCGGGCGCGGCGCTGGCGAGCCGGCCGGCGGGGTCGCAGCGCGCGCGGGGCTCGTGGCTCGCGATCGGCGCCGGGGCGCTCGTGATGTTCGGCGGGGCTGCCGCGCTGCTCGCGCTGGGCGTGCTCGACAAGCCGCGCGCTGGCCGCCGGAGAAGCGCCCCCTTGCCCTCGCCCCCGGCGGCCAGCGCGAGCAGCGCCGCCGCGGACGCGGGCGTGGAGCCGACGCACACGTCGCCGCTCGCCGGCCTGGCGGGCCTGTGGGTCGGCAACGGGCGCGAGCTCGAGGCCGTGCTCGCCGGCGAGGCGCTCGAGTTCCGGGTCCGCCGCCCGGAGCAGTTCGCCCCGCAGGACTATGCGGAGGGCGAGGCCCGCTTCTCGCTGCGCGAGATCCCTGGCGAGACCGAGGTGTTCGCCGTGGAGGACCGGCTCCGCTTCATCGCGCCCGAGTCGCGCCAGTTCGATCCGGCCCGCTCGCGCGGCACCTGCCAGGACGTCCGCAGCGACGTGGAGGGCCGCCCCCTGCGCGCGAGCTTCGACGGCGCGCGCCTGAGCGTCGAGTTCGCGAAGATCGAGCCGACCACGAGCAACTTCGTGATCGAGCGCAACAAGGTCGTGAGCTGCGTCGGCCTCAGCGCCCTCCCCGCCACGCGCGTCGTGAGCACGCTGTCGAGGATGTGACCACCGCCGCGCGCTTGCCGTCGCGGCGCTGAGCTCCGCCCGGCAGCGCGCGTTGCCGAGCGGGGCTCGCCCGCACAGGAGACGGGCCCAGATCGGCGTTTTCGGCGCGCAGGCGTGCTCCAGCACGTCGAGCACCGAAAACGTCGAGGTGGGCCCGTATCCGAAGCGGGCGAGCCCCGCTCAGAGGCCGCCGACGGCCGGTACTGGCTGCGGCTTTCCGGCGTGGATGACCGCGCACCGGACGGTGGTCGACGACGTCGGCGCGCTCGCTCGCCCTCCCCCGAGGACGAGCGTGCCGAAGATGTTGCGCGCCGCCGCGTCGACCTCCGCGGCGCCGCGCGGCGGAACCGGGTTCCCGCTCGCGTCGAACACCGTCACGGCCTGCACGACGCCGCGGGCGATCTCGCTCTCCGGGAAGGACATCATCACCGCGATGCGGACGTAGGCCGACGCTCCCTCGACGATCCCGAAGCTGTGCGGCTTCTTCGCGAACGCTCCGCAGAAGCCGCTCGTGCCCATGCCGCCGTTCGGGCCGTAGTTCGCCGACGCCCACTGCCCGACGTTGACCGTGAGCCCGCTGTCGCCCGAGCCCTGCGCGTACTGGATGCACTGAGCGAGCGCGGGGTCCCAGATCGCGCCCGTCGGGCATTGCCCCACCTTGGCGCAGGCCTGGCCGGTCCAGACCTCGTCGCGGGCGCAGGTCTGCGAGAGCGGGACGCACGCGGCGGTCGGGCCGTCGACGATGAGCTCCTGGCCGGGCGGACATCCGAGCTTCTGCCCGGCGCCGATGGCGACCCCGGCGTTTGTCGCCACCTGCTCGCGCGACACGCAGAAGCCCGTGCTCTGGTCGATCTCGTCGCCCGGCCGGCAGCGGTCGGGGGCGCACCCGCCGGCCTCGTAGTGGCGGCCCACGCCGCAGTAGGCGTTCGCCGCCTGGGGCGTGAGGCACTGGCCCGCGATCGAGAGGTAGCCCTTCAGGCAGCGGCAGCGGTTCTGCTTGGTGTCGAAGGCCGCCCCGTCGCTGCACGACGAGATCGAGCAGCGGCAGCTGCTGCCCTGGCAGATCTTGAGGAAGCAGGAGTTCTCCGGGCACCCGACGAGGACCGCCGGCGCGAGCGCGAGCAGCGCGATCGAGAGCGCGGCGGGGGCGAGGCCGAACGAGCCGGACCGCATGGGGCGACCCTACTCGATCCGCACGGGCCGGGAAACTCGCGGCGCGGCGCGCCTCGCGCGCGCTGGGCGGCGCGCCTGGCCGCGGGCGCACCGCACGGCGCGCGATCGCACGGGCAGCGCCCGGCGCGCGCGGCCGACATACCGGCGGCCGGGGTGGTGTGGTACGGGGTGTCGCCGTCCGCGCGGAGATTCCGCCGCGCCGGTCCACATCAAGCCATGCTGCCCATCTACATCGAAGGTTCTCCTGAGTTCGAGTCCAACCTGTCCGCCCTGCGCACCCGCGGCACGGGCGATCTCGCGAACGTCACGCCGGCGGTGACCGAGATCATCGACAACGTGCGCCGCGGGGGCACGTCCGCCGTCCTCGGCTACATCGAGAAGTTCGAGCGGAGGACGCCGAAGGCGCTCGTCCGCCACGCGGGCCCCGAGGCGGAGGGCGGCTTCGGCGGTGCCGAGGCGCTCGCGCGGCTCCCGCAGGAGATCCGCGCCTCGCTCGAGACCGCGGCCGCGAGGATCGCGCGCTACCACGAGCGGCAGCGCGACGCGGGCGACCTCGGGCCCGCGGACGTGACGGCGAACGGGCCCGCGCTGCAAGCCGGCTTCAGCTACGAGGACGAGGGCGTCCTCCTCGGCATGCGCGTGCGCCCCCTGCGCCGGGTCGGCGTCTACGCGCCGGGCGGCAAGGCGCGCTACCCCTCGAGCGTGCTGATGTCCGCCATCCCCGCGCGCATCGCGGGCGTGCGCGAGATCGTCCTCGCGAGCCCGTCGGCCGACGACGCCACGCTCGCCGCGGCGCACCTCTCCGGCGTGACGACCCTGCTCGACTCCGGCGGAGCGCAGGCGATCGCGGCCATGGCCTACGGGCTCCCGGAGCTCGCGCCGGTCGACAAGATCGTGGGGCCTGGCAACGCCTACGTCGCCTGCGCGAAGCGGCTCGTCTTCGGCGACGTGTCGATCGACGGCATCACCGGGCCGAGCGAGATCCTGGCGCTCGCCGACGACTCCGCGGATCCGCGGCTCGTCGCGGCCGACCTGCTCTCGCAGGCCGAGCACGACGAGGCCTCGTACGCGCTCCTCGCGACGACCTCGGCCAAGCTCGCGGAGGCGGTCGCGCGCGAGCTCGACGCCGCGCTCCCCGAGCTCACGCGGCGCACCATCGTGCAGGCGTCGCTCTCGACGCACGCCGCCGCGCTCGTCGTCGGCTCGCGCGCTCGCCTCGCCGAGATCGCCGATCAGCTCGCGGTCGAGCACGTCGCCTTCCACGTCGCCGACGCCGAGGGGCTGTTCTCGGAGATCGGCACGCTCGGCGCCGCGCTCCTCGGCAGCCTCACCCCGGTCGCCGCGGGCGACTACCTCGCGGGGCCGTCCCACGTGCTCCCGACCGGGGGCTCGGCTCGCTTCGGCGCGCCGCTCGGGGTCTACGACTTCGTGACGCGCGCGAGCCTCATCCGCTACTCCGGCGCGGCGCTGCGGGCGCAGGGCCCGGTCATCGAGAGGCTGGCGCTGGCGGAGGGCCTGCAGGCGCACGCCCGCGCCGTGTCGCTCCGCCTCGCGAGCGCGGCGGTCGACCCGGCCGCGAAGCGCGGCGCGCCGCAGTCCTGACGGCCTCGCGCTGTCGTCGAGCGCCGCGCCCTCGGGAGCGCGGCGCAAGGACGCAGCGCGGGCGCTTCGAGCCCGCGCTCCTCCTGCGCTAGCGTACGCGCGCCCCGCTCCTCTCGGCGGGGGCGCGCGCACGCGCGCCGTCAGGTCAGCTCAGACGCGGCGCGCGCTCGCCCGCCGCGGCGCGCGCTCGCCCGCCGCGGCGCGTGCTTGCCCGCCGTCGGCCGGGGCGCGGACACGCGCCTCGCGCATGAGCCCGGCTCACTCGACGCGGAGGTAGCCCGCGTTGATCATCTTCAGCACGGACTGCGCGGTCTCCAGATCCGTCGCGGGGCTCTTGTTGAGGACCATCGCGAGGTGCCCGTGGTTGTAGACGACCTGGAGGACGTCCAGGTCGACGGGCGAGAGATCGCGGAGCTGCGGCTTGAGCGGCTGGGGGATGACCAGGCGCGCCGACAGATCCGGGAGCTGGTGGCGGATGTTGTTCAGCTCGTCGATCTGCCGGAGCCCCTCCATGAGGAGTTCCTGCACCGTCGCGCTGATCTCGCCGGTCATGACCCGCTCCTCGGCCGGCTCCAGGTCGAACGTCCCGCCGGCCCACGTGAGGATCCGGTAGACGCTCTTGAGCGGCGGGACGTCGGTCAGATCGTTGATCGTCGCGAAGGTCACGATGCCCTTGCGCAGGTAGATCTTGCCGACGTCGTCGTCGGAACGGACGACGAGGACTCCGCTCTTCTTCGATGTGCCGAAGAGCTGAAGCAGATCGGGGAGCGGGATCTCGTCGATCGACCCGGACATCGACCGGGTCTGACCGCTCCTGAGCGAGGGCTCGTCCATCCGGCGGCGCGCCGGGGGCGCGCTCGGATCGGTGGAGACGACCTTGAGGATGCTGGTGCCGATGAGCACCCGGTCGCCCTCCTTCAGGGTCGTCTTCTTGATCTTCTCGCCGTTGACGAACGTGCCGTTCGTCGAGCCGAGATCCTCGATCACGATCTGCGTTTCGGTACAGGCAATCCGGGCGTGGCGCCGGGAGACCATGTCCTCGACGAGGACCATGTCGAGGTCGCTGGAGCGACCCACGACGATCTCCTGCTGGTCCCCGAGGGGAAATTCGCCGCCTTGGTACTTCCCGGAGATGAAGCGCAACGCCAGTTGCCGCGTTGCCGACACCTTGGGAGCGTGGTTATCCATCGCAGGGAGTAAAAACCTTCGAGCGCTACGCGAGCGCCAGCAGGGGGCAAAGTCTAGTTTCACCGAGCAAAGGTGGTCAAGAGATCCGGGCGGTTCTTTCAAATGAGTTCGCCCGTTCCTCCTGACGCGTCGCGCCGCCCCCATCCCTATCTCGGTCCCTTCCCCTGGTCCAGCCCCTCGGTCCCTCCTTCCACCCCTTCTCCTCCCTCTTCCTGTACCCCGGACGCCCGCCCTGACAGGGACCTCCGGGCGGGCGCAAGTGCACTCAATCCTGCGGGAAACAGGCCGATCGGCGCGGCCCGGGCGACTGACACCCGGGCCCTCCGGACGGCGCCGGGCGACCTCGGCGCCGGAGACTGCGGCCGCTCGGTTCATTGGCCTTGCTTTCGGGACCGGCATGTTGAACGGCCTCGGCGTGAGCTCCGAAGCGACGCAACGCACCCTCGCCGCAGGCGATCCGCTGGGCACGCACCGCGTGCTCGATCCACCGGGGGCCCTGCCGCAGCCGGCAGAGCGGCTGGACGCCGACGCCTCGCGCAGCTTCGAGACCGAGATCGTCGTCGAGGTGGAGACGCTGAACATCGACGCCGCGAGCTTCCGCCAGATGGAGGAGGCCTCCGGCGGCAGCGGGGACGGCGTGGCGCGGCTCGTCCTCGAGACCGTGGCGCGCCGGGGCAAGCAGCACAACCCGGTCACCGGCTCGGGCGGCATGCTGCTCGGCGTCGTGCGCCGGGTCGGCTCGCTGGCGGAGCGCCGCGGCGTCGCCGTCGGCGACCGCGTCGCGACGCTCGCCTCGCTGTCGCTGACGCCCCTCTCGCTCCGCCGGATCGTCGCCGTGCGGCCCGCGTCCGCGCAGATCGACGTCGAGGGCACCGCGATCGTCTTCGCTTCGGCGCCGCTCGCGCGGATGCCGACCGACATGCCCGAGCGGCTCGCCCTCGCGCTGCTCGACGTCGCGGGCGCGGCGCCCCAGGTGGCGCGCCTCGCCGGCCCGGGCGACAGCGTCGCGGTGCTCGGCGCCGGCGGGAAGTCGGGCCTCCTCTGCGCGGCCGAGGCGCGGCGCCGCGTCGGCCGCGGCGGGCGCGTGATCGGGATCGAGGCGTCCCCCGAGTTCGCCGCCGACCTGCGCGCGCTCGCGCTCTGCGACCACGTCGCGGTCGCCGACGCGCGCGACCCCATCGCGGTTCGCGACGCCGTGCTGCCGCTCACGGGCGGCGCGGGCGCCGACCTCACGCTCTCGTGCGTGAACGTCCCCGGGGTGGAGCTCAGCGCGATCGTCGCCACGCGCGACCGCGGCAAGACGTACTTCTTCGCGATGAGCACGAGCTTCACCGCCGCCGCGCTCGGGGCCGAGGGGATCGGCAAGGACGTGGATCTCTACATCGGCAACGGCTACGCGCACGGCCACGCCGATCACACGCTCGCGCTCGTGCGCGAGCACCCCGCCCTCGCGGCGCTCATGGCGTCGCGCTACGGCTGAGCGCGCGCGGCGGCACCGCGCGCGGAGGCGCGCTCCGCCGCGCCGCGAGGGGCGCCGGGCGCCGCCGGGGACGCCGCGGCGAACGCTTCAGCCGGGCCGATCCTGCGGAGCCGGCTCGACCGGCGGGAGCGCCGCCGGTGCCGGCGCCGGCGTCGGCGCGCCCAGCTTGTCGCCGGCGGCCGGGAGGATCACGGCGAAGGTGCTCCCCTTCCCTTCGTACGAGCGGACCTCGATGCGGCCGCCGGCGCTCTGCGCGATGCGCTGGCTGATCGACAGCCCGAGCCCCGTCCCCTTGTCCTTCGTGGTGAAGAACGGCAGGAAGATGTTCGCGAGCACCTTCTGGGAGATCCCAGGGCCGTTGTCGGTGACGTTGAGCTCGACGAACGGCTCGTCCGAGCCGGAGCCCGGCCGCGTGCCGCGGCCGAAGCGGACGCGCGTGGAGATGACCACCTTGCCCCGGCCCTTCATCGCCTGGACGGCGTTGCGGAACAGGTTCATCAGCACCTGCCGCAGCTGCTCGGGATCGATGGCGACCCGGGGGAGATCGGGGTCCAGCGTGACCTCGACCTCGAGCTGGTCGCTCCTGCGCTCGATCGAGAGCACCTGCAGGGTGCGGCGCACGATCGCGTTCACGTCGGTCGGGACGACCGAGCCCTGCGCCGGCCGCGCGAGATCGAGCACCGAGCCGACGACGCGGTCGAGCCGATCGACCTCCTCGAGGATGATCCCGATGAACTCGCGCGACGCCGGATCGATCTGCGCCTCCGGCACGGGGTCGGCGAGCAGCTGCGCCGCCCCCTTGATCGCGCCGAGCGGGTTCCTGATCTCGTGCGCGAGCCCGGCCGCCATCTGGCCGAGGAGCGCGAGCCGGTCTCGCTCCTTCATCTGCGCGTAGAGGCGCGAGTTCTCCAGGACGACGCCGATCTGCGCGGCCAGCGTCTCGAGCAGGGTGAGCTCCTCGGGCGAGAACGCGTCGCGCACGCGCGTGTCCGCCACGACGAGGAGCCCGATCGGCTCGCCCTGCTCGTCGCGCGCGCACAGCACCACGCCCGAGCAGAGGCTGCCGAGCACCTCGGCCGCCGCGAGCACCGCGTCCTCGGGGACCTGCGGCCGCACCTCCGTCCGCCGCGCGAAGTTGCCGTCGTCGTCCGCGTCGCTGCGGCTGCGGCGCGCCCGCCGCTCGCGCGCCTCGCGCTCGAGCTCCTCCATCGCGAGCGGCCCGCGATCGAGGCGGTCGAGCAGCGCCCGCGCCGTCGCCACCTCGATCCGCTCGGGGACGCGCGGCCCGAGCGACGCGAGCCGGTCGAAGCCGGTCCCGTCCTGATCGCGCAGGTAGAGCGCCGCCGCCGTGACCCGGCGCGACTGCTCGAGCGCGCTCATCACGATCGCGCCCATCTCGTCCACCTCGAGCGTGTGCACGAGGCGCCGCCGCGCGTCCGCGAGCGAGCGATCGAGATCGAACCGCTCCCGCAGGAAGAGGCGCTGGAGCTGCTCCTCGACGCGCTCCCTCAGCGGATCGAAGAGCACCAGGATCACGATCGCGGCGAGCACCGCGTTCAGGTACATCGTGTTGAAGCCGCCGATGAACGTGAGCAGGAGATAGAAGATCAGCGCGATCAGGAACGCGACGGCCGTGGCGACGAGCAGGCGCGCGAGCATCTCGTAGGCGTCGAGGAGCCGCTCGTGCCGCAGGGCCTGGGCGAGCACGAACAGGAACACGATCGAGAGCGCCGCGCCGACGGGCGGCGGCTCCGCGCCGAGGAACCAGGCGAAGTCGGCGACGCTGGCGAGCGCCGCCAGCGTGCCGATCACCACGAGGAACCGCACGCGCCGCTGCGTCGCGCGCGAGGAGCTCTGCTTGCCGCGCTGCCCGAGCGTGTACAGCCCGGCGGTGAGCAGCGCGAAGACGTAGAGGAAGATGCAGCCGCGCGTGAGCCAGTCGAGCCACGAGCCCGGCTCCCGGGTCACCAGCACGAGGATGAACAGCGGGATGGCGAGCACCCCCGCGAACCGGAGCAGGCGCGAGCGCCGATCCCCGTCGTGGGGGATCATCGCCTCGAAGAGGTGCAGCGCGAACTGCGGGAGCAGCACGGCGAGGATCGCCGTGAAGCGCTCCCAGATGGAGGCCTGGAAGAAGCCGAAGAGCGACTGCGACAGGTACCAGAGCCCGACGTCGGCGGCGAAGGCGGCGAAGAAGAGGTGCACGCGCCGGACGCGGCCCCGCAGCAGCGTCGAGGCCGCGATGGCGAGGGCCAGGGCCCCGCAGACCAGGGTCGTCCGAGTGCGGAGATCGATCCCGAGCGGCGCCACGCGCGAAGGCTACCGCAGCGAGCCGCGCGGCAACCCCAAAACGCGCCGGTGCGCCAGGGCGCCGGGCGCCGAGGCGCGGCGGCGCCGACCCGGCCGCGGCGCGCGGCTCAGCGCGTCCCGTCGCTCTCGGAGGAGGCCTTGTCGCGACGGTCCGAGCTGCCCTGGGGGTGCCAGGGGAGCGGATCCGGCTGCGCGCTATCGCGATCGTGCGAACGCGCGTAGCTCGTGCTGCGCAAAAGCTCGTCGCCGGACGGAGGCGCGGCGCCGCGCTGCCCGAGGGGCGCAGGCGCGACGAGGCCGGTGACGGGGACGACGGCATCGCCGCCCCTGTCATCGCTCCAGCCAGCCGCTTCTTCGGAGATCATCGGGTCGAGTTCGCTCCACGCTTCGACGCTCTGGTCATCGTGCTCTGCGGGTGTGATCGCACATCCCGCGAGGAGCAGAGGTGCCGCGAGGCACCCGAACAGCCAACTCGTCCAGCAACCTCGCATCACGTCAGTCCTCCGAAGTTCCACCAAAGCCATATTGTTTGACAAGCTGGGAAAGCCGAGGCCTTTTCATACCCAAGAGCACGGCCGCGCGCGTGATATTCCCGCGACTTTCGTCGAGCGCCCTGGCGATGCACTCGCGCTCGATCTCGCGCTTCATGTCGCTCAGGCTGACACCTCCTCGGACATGAGCATATGCAAGCTCCAGCGGCGTGCGCTCCGCGGGAGTCGACGGTGGATGAGGCTCTGCCGCCGCCGGCTCGGGAATCGACGAGCGTGGCCCGCTCGACACCTCGGAGGCGACGACAGCAGGTTGCATGCCAGCTCGCGGTGTCATCGGAGAGCTCGCCGGCTCGGTGGCGCCGAGATCCCGCAACCCTTCCACGTTCATCGTGAAGTCCTCGAGCTCGATCACGTCGCCATCCGCGAAGATCGCGGCGGCGCGCAGGGCGTTCTCGAGCTCACGCACGTTGCCCGGCCAGGCGTGCCGCGACAGCGCCTCGACGGCCCGGCTGGAGAGGCGCTTCGGAGCCGCGCCGCGCTCTCCGGCGATCCTCTCCAGAATCGCGGTCGCGATCGCCGGCAAGTCTCGCGGCCGTTGCCGGAGCGCGGGGACCTCCAGGACCACCTGCCGGAGCCGGTAATACAGATCCTCCCGGAACTCGCCCCGGGCAACCATCGCACGCAGATCGCGGTGGGTGGCACAAAGGATCCGGACGTTGGCGCGCAGCGGCGTGACACCACCGACCCGTTCGAAGGTCCTGTCCTGCAGGACACGGAGCAGCGCGACCTGCGTGCGCGGCGAGATGTCCCCGATCTCATCGAGGAAGAGCGTCCCGCCTTCGGCGATCTCGAAGCGCCCGCGACGGCGCGACGCCGCCCCGGTGAACGATCCCTTCTCGTGGCCGAACAGCTCCGAGAGCAGCAGCGTCTCGACCAAGGCGGCGCAGTTGACCTTGACCAGCCGCCCCATCCGCCGCGCGCTCACCTCGTGGATCGCCTCGGCGACGAGCTCCTTCCCGGTGCCGCTCTCGCCATGGATCAGCACGGTCGCGTCGCTCGCGCCGACCTTCTCGATCTGGTGGATGAGGTTGCGCAGCGCGGGCGTCGTCCCCACGAGCCGCTTGATGGCGGGCACCGCGCTCGGCGGCTTCTGGGTGCGATCGGGCCCGCGCGCGCACCCGACGCACGCGCTGGAGCCACAGAGCTCGCAGCCCCTCGGCTCCGCCTCCGGGGCGCCGCGCGCGCACGCCTCCAGCCGGGTCAGCTCGGCGAAGCTCCGGCGCGCGAGGTACTTGCGCGAGATCTCGGGCGGGAGCGACTCGGCGATGCGATCGCGGAGCCCGATGGCCGCCTCGAGGTGCGATCTCGCCGCCGCGGGCTCGTCCTCCGAGCCATGCGGCGGCCGGTCCACGGACGCCGACGCGTGATGGAGCAACACGTGCGCCTCCAGGGCGCTCTCGCGGCTGTGGGCCTGGCGGGACAGCGCGAGCGCCTCCGCGGCGATCTGCCCGAACGGCGCCCCGGCGGCGCGGGCGCGCATCGCCTCGAGGAGCGCGATCTCCGCGCGCTGCAGGTCGGAGGTCGCCTCGGCGCGCGCCCGCTCGATCATGTGCCCGGCCTGCAGGAGGTCACCGTCCTCCAGCGCGATGCGCGCGGCGACCGCGTAGCACTCGCCCAGCTTCGAGCCGGCGCCGCACGCGAAGGCGGCTCCCAGCTCGGACCAGGCCTCGAGCGTGCGGCCTCGCTCGAGGTGGATCTGCGCCGCGACGTAGGCGACGTGCGTGACGCGCACGCCGGGGATGACATGGCCGCAGACCTTGCGCGCGAACGCGAGCGCCTGCTCGGCCTCCTCGATGAGCCCGAGCTGGAGCCGGATCTCCGCGAGGTTCGCGATGAGGTTCACGAGCGCGACCTTGTCGCCGATCTTGCGGAAGATGCCGATCGCGCGCTCCAAGAGGCGCAACGCCTCCGGGTACTCGTGCTTCAGGTGGGCGATGACCGCGAGGTTCGTGAGCGCGTAGCCGGTCGCCAAGCGCTCGCCGCGCCGCTCGCCGTCGTCGAGCACCGCCGCGAGCATCGCGCGCGCCTCGTCGAGCCGGCCGCTGGAGAGCAGCGCGATGGCGCGGTTCAGCCGGGCGCGCAGCTCGCTCACGTGCTCGCCCGCGCGCGCCGCCTCCCAGGCGTCGGCCGCGAAGTGCCGCTCGGCCTCGGACCATGCCTGCTGCGCGAGCAGCAGCTTGCCGAGGATGTTGCGCGCATGGAGGCGCGTCGCGATCTCGCCCGCGCCGGCGAGCCCCTCCTCCGCGTGCGCCTTGGCCGCCGCGGGGTCGCCCGTCTTGCAGCAGAGCTCCGCCACCTCCACGGCGCCGCGCGCCCGCTCCGCGGGCGTTGTCGCGGCGGCCACCGCGCGCGAGAGCACCATCGCGGCGATCGTCAGGTCGCCGCGCGCGCTCGCCGCGCGGCCGTGCACGAGCAGCGCGGCGAACGACTCCTCCTCGCTCATGGCCGCCGACGAGAAGTCGATCGCGAACTCGACGTCGCCGAGCCGGAGCGCGAGCTCCGCCGCCCGGAGCAGCCGCTCGCCGGGGGGCGAGCCGGAGATCGATCGCATCGATCGGGCCCAGCGCTGCCAGAAATCGGCGCGCGCCGACGGCTCGCCGACCGAGGAGATCGCGAGCGTCGCCGCCGCCTCGGCGCGATCGCCGCGGCCCAGCGAGGCGAAGAGCTCGCTCGCGCGCGAGAGGCTCCACGGGTCGGAGGGCTGCGCCTCGAGCGCCTCGGCGACCGCGAGCACGTCCTCGGGGTCGGCGCTGGCCGGGTCGACGACCGCGCGCCGCGCCGCCACCCACCCGCGATCGTCGGCGTCGATCAGCCCGAGGCCCGCGAGCTCCTCGCCGGCGAGGGGGCGCGCGACCGTCACGGGCCCCTGCTCCGCGGGTCGCGCCGCGAGCAGGCCGAGCTGCGCGGACGGCCAGGGCCGCTGGCTCAGCGCGAGCCGATCGAGCAGCCGCTGGGCCTCGCGGCTCGGCTGCTGCGCGAGCGGGCGCGGCTCGGCCGGCGCGGCCAGCACGGCGGAGCACCAGCCCTCGAGCGCGTCGAGCCGGTCGAGCTTCGCGACGATCCGGCGCTCCGCGTCCGCCGCGAACGCCTCCCAGAACCGGTGCAGGTCGTCGGGCGACGCGATGCCGTCGATGGTGATCGCGCTCGTCCACGGCCGCCGCGCGGCGTCGCTGCACACGATGACCAGCGCCGAGCTCGAGCCTTCGGCGATGAGGCGCGAGACCTCCTCCAGCACGAGGCTCCCCCAGCTCGTCGGCTCTCCCTCGGAGACGAGCAGGATCGCGCCCTCCGCGGCGGCGCAGATGCCCTGCGCGACCGCGGCCGGGTCCGCGGAGGCGACCCCGCAGCGCAGCGCGAGATCGCGAAAGGGATCCCGACCCGCGGCGTGCGCGGCCGAGATCAGCGAGCGCCCCACGCCTCGCGCTCGACGCGCGAGGTGGGCGCAAACCGCATCCAGGATCGGCCGCTGTCCATGGACGTGGAGCACCCCACGCGACGCGGCTTCACGGACGCGCTCATCGAGCGCCCGGAAACCTCCGGCATCGCTCGTGCTGGCAGAAGGAACGCAGGCTGCGGCGACAGATCCCAAGGCAATGAAAGCGTACCTCTCGGCTGGAGCGCGCATCAACGGATCCTGCCGTCAGACATCAATAAGTATTTGCCGTATCAGAAGAATATTTCAGTACGACTACCTGGTTCCGTCCAGGAGCTGCTGAATGGCGGCGAACGCGTCGGGAGGCGCTTCGCCCAGGGCGCGGGCCAGCGGGAGCTGCGTGGCGGCGGCGGCGACGTAGAACGGCACGAGGTGCGGCGCGAGCCGGCGGAGCGTCTCGAGGTGCCGCGCGACGCCGGGCGCATCGCCGCGCCGCACGGGCCCCGTGAGCGCCTCGGGCACGCCGAGCACCTCGACGTTGTCCGCGACCGTGCGGAGCAGCGGGCCGAGCATCTCGGCGGCGGTCTTCCGCTCGACGCCGGCGCGCTCGAGCAGGTCGACGCCGGCGGCGGCGAGCGCCGCGGCGCCGTTGGCGACGAGGCCCGCGGCGGCGTGGTAGGCGACGCGGTCGAGGCCGGAGAACGTGCGCGGCGTCATCCCGAGGCGCACGCCGAGCGCGCGCGCGGCGCGCACGGCGGCGGGATCGCCGTCGATGTGGAGGTGGCCGCGCTCGAGGAAGGGCACGAACGCGGGCGAGGCGAACGAGATCATCGGGTGCATCTGCGCGACCGAGACGCGGCGGCCCCGCACCGCCGCGAGCGCCTCGGGGCCGAGCGCGCCGGCGCAGTGCACCACGGCGACGTCCCGGTGGCCGACGAGCTTCCGGTCGCGCATCGCCTCGGCGCAGGGCGAGATGTCGCGATCGCGCACGGCGAGGATCACGAGGTCCGCCTCGATGCGCTCCGCCGGCAGCCCGTCCCGCGCGGGCCGGAGGGTGACCGGCAGCCCCGCGTCGCGGCTCGCGCGCGCGAGCCCGCGGCCCACCTTGCCGCCGCCGTAGATGAACACCTCCGGGAGGACGCTGTCGTCCCGGTGCATCGGCGACGGGCGCGTGCTGTCCATCTCGTTCATGCGTCGCTCCCGTATAGGCCGTGCGCGAGCGCGTAGTCGAGCACGGCGCGCGGCACGCGCTGACGGATGGCCTCCAGATCGCCCGCGGCGAACGCCCGGCGGATCTCGCTGCTCGAGATCTGCGGGAGCTGTACGTCCGCGGGGCGCAGGTGGGCGGGGCGCAGGAGCGCGCGCGGATCGGCCGCGGCCGCGTCGAGGCGCTCGGCGTCGGTGGCGGCGAAGCCGGAGCGGCCGAGGACGATCGGCGGCGCGATCTGCTCGATGCGATCGAAGCGGTGCCACCGCGGGAGGTCGGGGAGCACGTCCGCGCCGACGAGCAGGCGCATCGCCCAGCCGGGGTGCGCCGCGGCGAGGTGCTCCAGCGTGCGCAGCGTGAGGCTCTCGCCGCCGAGATCGCGCTCGACCGCCGAGACCGACACGCGCGGGAGCCAGCCGAGCGCGAGGTGGCACATGGCCAGGCGATGCTCGAACGGCGCGAGCTCCTTCGAGAACGGGTGGCGGTAGACGGGGACGACGAGCACCTCGTCGACCGGCGCGACGGAGATCGCGTAGGTGGCCGCGAGCACGTGCGCCACGTGGGGCGGGTTGAAGCTGCCCCCGAAGATCGCGACGCGGCGCGCCTCCGGCGCGCGCTCGCCCGTCGCGCCCGCGGTCGCCTCAGCCGTGCGAGCCACCCTGAACCCTCAGCCGGGGGCCGGCCGCGGACGGGCCCACGATCTCGCGCGCGGTCACCGCGCCGCTCGCGTTCATCACCTCGATCCTCACCCCGCCCTGCCCGTCGTCGAGGAGCGCCCGGCCGCCCTCGGAGCCGATCGGCCCGGGAGAGAAGAACGTCCGCGGGCCGACCTTCTTGATGAGCGGCTCGGAGCTCTTGCCGAAGACGAGGAGCGACGCCGCGACGATGTCCTCCTCGTCGAGCGCCGCCTTGTCGAACACGAACAGCGCGACGCGCCCGTCCAGGATCTCGATCGTGCGCTGGCCCGGCGGGAGGCTCATCAACACCTTGAGGCGCAGCCGCGCCCGCTCGGACGCCACGAACGCGTCGATCTGCTCCGGCGCCGCGGCGGCGCAGCGCGCGGCCCGATCGAACAGGGCGCCCTCGGTCGGGTTCGCGCCGACCAGGCGCTGCGCCCAGCCCTCGACGACCCGGTCGAGCGCGTCGTCCTCGGCGACGTAGATGACCCGCTCGGCGTGGCCTTCGTCGAGCAGGTGCTGCGCGCCGCGAGCGAGCGCGGGCAGGTCACCCTGTGCAGGGCCGAGGACGCCGAGGCGCATCGGCCACAGCATAGATCAGCGCGCGAAGCGGCGGGCACCTTCTCCGCTCCGCGCGCGCGCCCCTGCCCTCGTCTGCCCGCACCTGCGCGGGTTGCCCGCAGTTGCCCGCAGTTGCCCGCGGTTCCATGGCCACGGCGCGCGCGCGGCCGGCGCGGGTCTGCTAGCGTCCGCGCATGTTTCGGCGAGGTCGCGCGCTCCGGGATCCGGTCACCATCACCCTCGACGGAGCGGACGTCCCTGCGGAACGGGGAGAGCCCCTGGCCGTCGCGCTGCTCGCGTCGGGGCGCGTGACGCTCGCGCGGAGCCCGAAGCTGCACCGCCCCCGGGCGCCGACCTGCCTGCGCGGCGGCTGCGACGGCTGCCTCGCGCGGGTCGACGGGGTGCCCAACGTGATGACCTGCCTGCGGCCGGCCGCAGGCGGCGAGCGCATCGAGGCGCAGAACGTGGTCGGCTCGCGGGAGGCGGACCTGCTCCGGGTGACCGATTGGTTCTTCCCGCAAGGGATCGACCACCACCACCTGATGGCCGGCGTCCCCGGGCTGTCCGGCGTCATGCAGTCGATCGCGCGCAAGCTGGCCGGGCTCGGCCGGCTGCCGGGCGCGCCGCTCCCGCCGGAGACCGCCGCGCGGATCGAGCTGGACGCGGCGGTGATCGGCGCCGGGCCCGCCGGCGTGGCGGCGGCCTCGGCGCTCTCGGCGCGCGGCCTCCGCGTCGCGCTGATCGACGACGGGCTCGCCCCCGCCGGGTCGCTCGCCGGGGCGCCGCGCCTCCTGGCGGAGGTCCTCGCGCGACACCCGCTCGACGGGGTCCGCGTGCTCTCCAGGCACGTGGCCGCCGGCGTGTACCTCGGCGAGCTCCTGGTCGCCGGCGACGCGGGCGCGACCGTGATCGGGGCCCCCGCCCTGGTCTTCGCCACCGGGGCGCACGACGGCGTCGCGGCGTTCCCGAACAACGATCTGCCCGGGGTCTTCTCGGCGCGCGCGCTCTGCCGGCTGCTCGCCTGCGGCGTCGAGCCGACCGGCCCCGTCGCGATCGCGGGCGAGGGCTTCTGGGCCGACGAGCTCGCGAGCGCCCTCGGCGACCGCGTCGCGGCGCGGATCCCGCTCGCCGCGCTCGCCGCGGTGAACGGGATCTCGCAGGTGAAGAGCGTGTCCGTGCGCGGCGCGCCCTTCGCCCCGGGCAGCCCGACGAGCGAGCTCAAGGTGGTGGCGCTCGCCGTGGACACGCCGGCCGCGCCCTCGTTCGAGGTCGCCGCGCAGGCGGGCGCGCGCGTCGAGGTCGATCCGCGCGCGGGGTACGCCGTGAGGGTCGACGCGCGCGGCCGGGCCGGCGACGGCGTGTGGGCGATCGGCGAGTGCACCGGCGCCGCGCTCGATCTCGCCGGCGTCGAGCGGGCGGCGACGGCCCTCGCCGACGACGTGCTCGCGGCGCGCGGCGCGTGAGCCTGCGCTCCGCGGCGGCGCCGCGATCGCCCCGGCGCGGCCGCGCGGGGGTCAGCCCTCGATGATCAGATCGAAGAGCCCGACGCCGCCCGCGATGAACACGACGTCGAACACGCCCATGAGCGCCACGTAATCGGTGAGCTCGCCGAGCGCCGCGCCGCCGAAGAGCTCCCGCGTCCCCGCGACCGCGGCGAGCAGGGTGGGCGCGAGCAGCGGGAAGAGGACGCTCGCGAGCACGAGATCGCGGGCGCGCGTGCGCACGGTCATGGCCCCGAAGAGGGTGCCGCTCGCGGCGATGCCCGGCGTCGCGGCGAGGCAGAAGAGCGCGAGCCCCGGGCCCGTCTTCACGAGATCCACGGCGAAGAGGAGCGCCGCGGCCGGGATGATGATCGCCTCGACCGCGATGACGAACACGCACAGCCCGAGCGCCTTGCCGGCGAAGAGGGCGCTCCTCGCGATCGGCAGGACGAGCAGGCCCGCGAGCGCGCCGTCCTCGCGCTCCCGCTGCCACGTGCGGCTCAGCGCGAGCACCGACGCGAACGCCACGCTCACCCAGATCACGCCGGGCGCGACCCGCTCGGCCGCGTCCTGCCCGGCGTAGAACGCGAGCGACGCGATCACGGCGACGAGCACCGCGAAGAACCCGCTCGTGGTGACGATCTCGCCGGTGGCGAGCTCGATCGCGAGGTCCTTCCGCGCGACGAGCATCGACTGGCGCACCCACCCGGGCCGGCGCCGCGGGAGCGACGCCGGGCCCGCCGGCGCCGTGGTCTCGGGGAGCACGGCGCGGCTCAGAGGCTCAGGTACGTCTGGTCCTTGAGCCCCCGCTCGTAGTCGGCGAGCAGCCGCATGCCCTCGGTCGGCTTGAGGAGGTCCTGCTTGATCGCGCCGTCCACCTGGGCCTTTACCTTCCCGACGAGATCGCGGTTGTCGTACTGGGTCAGCGCCAGGACCTCGTGGATCTTGTTCCCGGCGATCGTCTCCTCGATGTAGTACCCGCTCTCCTCGTCCTCATCGAGGAAGACGTGCACCTCGTTGACCCGGCCGAAGAGGTTGTGGATGTCGCCCATGATGTCCTGGTACGCGCCGGTCAAGAAGATGCCGACGTAGTACGGCTTGTCGCCCGAGATCGGGTGCAGCGGGATCGTGTCCTTCACATCGTTGAGATCGATGAACTTGCTCACCTTGCCGTCGGAGTCGCAGGTGATGTCGACGAGCGTGCTGTCCGCCGCGGGGCGCTCGTTCAGCCGATGGATCGGCACGATGGGGAAGAGCGCGCCCAGCGCCCAGTGATCGAGCAGCGACTGAAACACCGAGAAGTTGCAGATGTACTGGTCGGCGAGCTGCTTGCGGAGCTCGCCGAGATCGTCGGGCACCTCCTCCGGATCGAGCTCCGACGCGATCTTCTGCATGCTCTCGGCGATCTCCCAGAAGAGGATCTCGACCCGGGCCTTCACGTCGAGGTTGAGCAGGCCGAGCTCGAACATCTTCTGCGCCTCCTCCTTGATCTGGAGCAGGTCGTGCCACGACTCGCCGAGGTTCGGCCCGGAGAGGTTGTCCTTGATGTAGAGGAGGTTCTGGATGAGCTTGTGCTCCTCGGTCTGGATGTCGATCGGCGACATCGGCGTCTTCTCGATCGAGCCGAACGCCTGCACGACCAGCACCGAGTGGTGCGCGACGATCGCGCGCCCGGACTCCGAGACGATGTTCGGGTGCGGCACCCGCTCCTCGTCACAGATGTCCGCGATGTTGTGCACGATGTCGCGCGCGTACTCCTCGACCGAGTAGTTCATCGAGGAGTGGAAGGTCGAGCGCGAGCCGTCGTAGTCGATGGCGAGCCCGCCGCCGACGTCGATGTACTCGATGCGCTGCCCCATCTTGCGGAGCTTCGCGAAGTAGCGCGTCGCCTCGCGCACGGCGCGCTTGATGATCAGGATGTCCGGCACCTGCGAGCCGATGTGGAAATGCAGGAGCTTGAACGAGGAGCTCATCCCGGCCTCGTCCATGATCCGGATCGCCGCGAGGATCTCGGCGGTGGAGAGCCCGAACTTCGCGTTCTCGCCGCCGGAGGTCTTCCATTTGCCCGCACCCTCGGTGAGCAGCCGCACCCGGAGCCCGATCATCGGCTCGACGTTCATCTCCTTGGCGACGCGGGTGATCATCCGCACCTCGGAGAGCTTCTCCGCGATGAGGATCACCTTCTTGCCGAGCTTGCGCCCGATCAGCGCCGTCCGGATGAAGTTCTCGTCCTTGTAGCCGTTGCAGACGATCAGCGACTCGGGGTCGGTGTGGACCGACAGGCCGGCGAAGACCTCGGGCTTGGAGCCGACCTCGACGCCGTAATGGTAGGTCTTGCCCGCGTCGAGGATCTCCTCCACGACCTCCCGGAGCTGGTTCACCTTGATCGGGAACACGCCCCGGTACGTCCCGCGGAACTTGCTCTCGGCGATCGCCTTGTTGAAGGCCTCGTTGAGCGAGCGCACCCGGTGGTGGAGCAGGTCCTGGAAGCGGATCAGGAGCGGCGTGCGGAGCCCCTGCTCGAGCGCAGCGTCCACGACGTCGCGGATCGCGATCTTGCTGCCGCGCTCCTGGAGCGGGGCGACCGTGAGGTTGCCGTCCGGGCTCACATCGAAATAGCCGCGACCCCAGCGGTCGATCATGTAGAGCGACTTGGCGTCTTCCGTGGTCCAGACGCCGGTCTCGGTCTCGTGCGCGCTGCTCACAGTCGTTCTCCTTGGCGGGGCTCGCGGCGGGCGACACCCACCTTTCTGGGAGGGCCCAAGAGGGGCTTCAGGCTCATCAGGGGGGACGTCAGATCGTCGGTCCGACGCTGGACGGCTGGACGCCGCGCGCTGGCGACGCGGCTCAATTACGATAGGAACGCCGGACCTTCAAGGGCAGGCAGCCCGGTCAGGTCCGGCATGGACGGCGCGCTCGGGGGGCGGGTGGCTCAGGCCTGGGCCTTCGGGGTCGCCGAGGCAGCCTTCGCCCGCTTCGAGGCCGACTGGTAGAGGTCGTAGAGGCGCGGGACCGGGTACGCCTCGAGGCGCTTCCTGTACCCCTGGTCCTTCGACCGGTTCAGGACCGCCAGCGTCTCGTCGATGAGCTTCGCGCGCGTCCCGAACTTCTCCTTCACCGCGCTGAACGTCGCGTGCAGGCGGAGGAGCTTGGCGTTCGACACGTGCTCCAGGCCCTTGGAACCGCCCCGATCCGAGCTGACGCGCCCGAGCCAGAGGTCCTCGGTCGCGAACCCCTTCACGGCATCGACGAGCTTCGCCTTGTCGCCGAAGCGCTCCTTCACGATCGCAAGCGGATTTTTGCTGGCCATTGCTGATTCTCCCACGGGCAGGCGAGGCCTGCGCCGGACATGCGCGAGATGACTCGCGCGGCATTGAAGAGGGGGCGCGATCTAGCAGAGGGGCCCGGGTCACCGCAAGGGCGCGCCGCGGGGGTCCGCGCCGGCGGCGGAGGGCGCGAAGGCGGCTGGGCCCGCGCGTCGCCGCTGTGCTGGGCCGCGGATCATGGTAGAGGGCGCGCCGATGCTCAACCTGGGGAGCTGGCTCGTGGCGCACGTCGACCGGCTCCGGCCGCTCCGGCCGCTCTCGGACGCGGCCCCCCGCCTCGCCGAGCCCTCGTCCGCCCTGGGGAGCACGGTCCTCAAGGCGCTGTTCCCGGTCGTCGCGTTCATCGCGCTCGCGCCCGTCCTCTGGCTCTTCTTCCGGCGCACGTGGCGGGAGCTCGACGTCGAGGCCCACGAGCACCAGCGGCGCACCCTCGCCGCCGGGGGCTACGACCGCCGCCCCGCCGTCCTGTTCACGATCACAGCGGTCGTGCTCATGCTGCAGCAGTACTACGGCGGCCGGGCGGTCTACGACGAACACATCCGGCCGTGGCTGCGCGAGCTCGAGCTCGCCCAGACGCTCTCGCCGGCCGGGGTGATCGTGCCGATCTCGCTCCGCCGCTACGACGAGCTCTACAGTTACGTGTGGTGGTCGTTCACCCGCGTCTTCGGCTACGTGGCCATCCCCATGGTCGGGTGGAAGCTCTGCTTCCCCAAGGACAGCCTGCTCGACATGGGGCTGCGCGTCCGGGGGCTCGCGCAGCACGCGTGGATCTACCTGCTCTGCCTCGCCGTCGTGGTCCCGGCGGTGTTCCTCGTCGCGAGCGCGCCCGACTTCGGGAGCTACTACCCCTTCTACAAGCAGTCCTCCCGCTCCTGGTTCGACCTCATCGCCTGGGAGGCGATGTATTTCGCCCAGTTCTTCGCGCTGGAGATCTTCTTCCGCGGCTTCTGGCTCGCCGGGCTGCGCCACACCCTCGGCTCCGGCGCGATCTTCGCGATGGTCGTCCCCTACTGCATGATCCACTTCGGCAAGCCGTACCTGGAGGCGGCCGGCGCCGTCGTCGCCGGGATCGCGCTCGGCTCGCTCGCGATGCGCACGAAGAGCATCTACTCGGGCTTCCTGGTCCACGTCACGATCGCGCTGCTCATGGACCTCGTCGCGCTGTCGAACCGCGGCGCGCTGCCGCGGTCGTTCTGGGGGACGTGACGCCGGCGGGGCCGGCGCCGCCGGCCGCGGCGCGGCGGCTCAGCCGAGCGTCCGGGTCAGCTTGCGCATGATCTCGGCGCGGCTCCGGTCCCGGATCTCGCGCCGGTACAGCGCCTCCAGCCCGACGGCGGCCGCGCGCGCCGCGTCGCGGTGCTCGCCGTCCCAGGGGAGCACCGCGAGCCGCCGCCAGAGGATCTTCTCCAGGAGGCGGGGCCTGCGCCTGGCCAGCGCGCCGCTCGCGAGCTCGATGACCCGGGCGGAGGCGGGGTCGGCGCGCATCGCGCGCACGAAGAAGCCCACGGCGGCGGTGACCCGGCGGCCGCTGCGCATCGCCTGCACGCCCGCGTCGCACAGCGCCTCGGCCCGCTCACGCGGGGTCGCGGCGCGCCGCGCGCGCTCCCGAGCGGCCTGCACCTCGGCGCTCAGCGCGTCCCGGCGCCGCCGGGCCGGGCGCATCTTGACGACGAGGAACAGGATGAAGAGGGCCGCAACCCCCGCGAGCACGTGTCGCCAGCCGATCTCCATGGCGCCCGCCTTAGTACAGCGCCCGGGACGTGCTCACCAGAGCGAGCTTCCACGCGGGCGCCGCGGGCCGGTGGACGGCCTCGCGCGGGCGTCCTCGGAATGGCGCCGCGCTCCACGGCGTTCGTCACGACGCCGCGCTCCGCGGCGTCCATCACCATGCCGCGCCCCCGCGGCGTTCGTCACGACGCCGCCCGCGGCGTTCGTCACGACGCCGGGAGCGGCGTTCGTCACGACGCCGCGCCCGGCGTTCGTCACGACGCCGCGCCCGGCGTTCCTTTCCGCCGCCACGGTGCGGTTTGCACGAGCAGGCGATCCCAACCTATGCTGAGCCGAGAAATGCCCGTCCAGTCGACCTCCGGCTCCTCCGTTCGCGTGCCCCTGCGGGCGCTCGCCGCCGCGCTCGGGCTCGCAGCCCTCGCGCTGCACCCGGGCAGCGCGCTCGCCGATATCTTCACGTACACCGACGCGGACGGGACGGTGCACTTCTCCAACCGCGCCAGCGGCGACGCGCGGTTCAAGCTGTACATCAAGGGCGACGGTCGCCGCCCCTCGGCGCGCCCCGGCATGACCCCGGTCGCCCCGAGCGACAAATCCCTCGATCGCTTCAGCCGCTACGACACCTGGATCCGGCAGGCCGCGACGCTCTATCAGATCCCCGAGGAGCTCGTCCGCGCCGTCATCAAGTGCGAGAGCGACTACGATCCGCGGGCGGTCTCGCCGGTCGGCGCGCAGGGGCTGATGCAGCTGATGCCCGAGACCGCCCTCCGCATGCAGGTGCGCGACGCGTTCGACGCGCGGGAGAACATCTTCGGCGGAACGCGGTACCTGCGCATCCTGGCCAACCTCTTCAACGGAGATCTCGATCTCACCATCGCCGGGTACAACGCCGGCGAAGGGGCGGTGATGCGGTACGGCGGCATCCCGCCCTACGAGGAAACCCAGGCATACGTGACGCGCGTGCGGACCTACTACGCGCGCTACCGCACCACCCGGGACACCACGGTCGCCTCCATCGAGCCCTGACCGGCTCGCCCGCCCACCGCGCCTCCGCCCGCCAGCCGGAGCGCCGCTCGACAGCGCAGCGCACACCGCCCCCGACGGGGGTACCGCGATGCTACGATCCCAGGAACGGCTGCCGCAGCCGCCCCCGGGCAGGCCCCGGGAAATGCAGGCGCGGGCAGGCATCCATCCCCTGACGCTCTCTTTGCCCCTCGCGGGCAAGGGTTTCACCACATGACGACCACCTCGAGCCTCATCGAACTCACCAAGCGAAGCCCCGACATCGCGCCCCTCAAGCCGCCGGTGGATCCGGCGTCACTCCAGCACACGAAGCTGCTCGAGGTGCCCGACTTCCGGAGGATCCCGGCGTACGCCGAGGTGACCGACGAGCAGTTCATGGACCACCGGTGGCAGGCGAAGAAGTCGATCACCCGCCCGGACAAGCTGCTCGACACGCTGCGCGGCATGGTCTCGGACGACTTCATCCGGGACGCGACCGAGGGCTTCGCGCACGCGCCCATGAGCGTACGCGTCTCGCCGTACATGCTCTCGCTGATCGACTGGAGCGACCCGTACGGCGACCCGCTCCGGACGCAGTTCATCCCGCTGGCCTCGCGCTTCCTGCCGGATCACCCGAAGCTCGGGCTCGACTCGCTGCACGAGCGCGCCGACGCGCCCGTCCCCGGGCTGACGCACCGGTACGCCGACAAGGCGCTGTTCCTCCCGCTCGACACCTGCCCCGTGTACTGCCGGTTCTGCACGCGGAGCTACGCGGTGGGCATCGACACGGAGGAGGTCGAGAAGACCCACTTCAAGGTCGACGAGGAGCGGTGGAAGCGCGCGTACGCGTACATCGCGTCGCGCCCGGAGCTGGAGGACATCGTCGTGTCCGGCGGCGACGCGTACAACCTGCGGCCGGAGCAGATCGGCGCGATCGGCGAGGCGCTCCTCAGGATGCCGAACATCCAGCGCATCCGCCTCGCCACCAAGGGCCCGGCCGTGATGCCGCAGAAGATCCTCACCGACGACGAGTGGATCGACGCGGTGACGCGCACGGTGGAGCTCGGGCGGAAGCTGCACAAGGAGGTCGTGATCCACACGCACTTCAACCACCCGAACGAGATCACCGGCATCACCCGGGACGCGATGAACAAGCTGTTCGAGCGCGGGATCACGGTCAGGAACCAGTCGGTGCTGCAGCGCGGGGTGAACGACACGCCCGAGACGATGAAGCTGCTCGTGAAGCGCCTGGGGCACCTGCACGTGCACCCGTATTACGTCTACATCCACGACCTCGTCCGGGGCGTGGAGGACCTCCGGACCACGCTCGCGACCGGGCTCATGATCGAGAAGCACGTGCGCGGCTCGACGGCCGGGTTCAACACGCCGACGTTCGTCGTCGACGCGCCCGGCGGCGGCGGCAAGCGCGACGCGCACTCGTTCGAGCACTACGATCGCATGACCGGGATCTCGGTGTTCGAGGCGCCGAGCGTCAAGCCGGGGCAGCGGTACACGTACTTCGATCCGATCGATCAGCTCCCGCCCGAGGGGCGCGCCCGCTGGGCGGACCCGGCGGAGCACCAGAAGATGATCGACGAGGCGCTCCGCGCGTCGCGCTGAGGTCCGCGAGCGCGAGGGGGAGGAGCCGCGCGCAGAGAGCGCTCGGGCGCGGGCTCCTTCCGTCGACTAGCCCTCTGCGGGCGGCGGCTCGGCGTAGCGGGCGAGCGCGCCGGCGAGCTCGCGCTTCACGCGATCCACGAGGTCGGGCGGCTCGACCACACGGGCCGTCTCGCCGAAGCCGAGCACCCACGTCGCGAGCTCGGTCATGTCGCCGATGTGCATCGTGAGCCGCACGCCGCCGCCGGGCAGCGGCGTGATCTCCTGGGAGGGATGCACCTTGCGCGTGCGCACGAACTCGGTCACGCGCTCGTCGAAGTCGATCACGACGCGCCGCGGCTCGCCCCCGCGCCAGATGCCGAACTGGCCCTGGAAGTAGTCGTCGATGGAGAAATTGGGCGGCAGCTCGAAACGCTCGGTGACCGCGCACTCCGTGTCGCGCATGCGATCGAGCAGGAACGTGCGCACCTCGCCGCGGCCGACGTGGAGGCCGACGCAGTAGATCGCGTCCTTGTAGAGGACGAGCGCATACGGATGGATCAGCACCCGCTCCTCGCGCCCGTCCCGCGAGCGCCGGTAGCGGCACCGGAGCGGGCGCAGGTCGGCGACGGACTGGAACAGGTCGTCGAGCTCCTCGGTCCGCGCGGCGTAGTCCTTCGGGGCGAACGGGAGATAGAGGAAGCGCTCCTCCAGCCGCGCGTCGGCGACGCCGGCGTTCGGGCCGCGCCCCGGCCTGCGCGCGACGCCGAGCAGCCGCTGCGCGGCCAGGTCGATCTCCTCGAAGAGGGTCGAGCCGCGCATCGGCTCGAACAGGCGGCGGGCGGCGAGCAGGGCGTACGCCTGCGTCCGCCGCACCTCGACGCGGCGGGGCGCCTCGCTCGGGGACAGCCGCCAGAGGCGAGGGCCGCCCGGGCGCGTGGCGACCGACACGAGATCGAGCTCGCGCTTGACCTCGACGAGGTAGCGCCGCAGCGAGCGCGGCGTGACGTTGAGCTCGCGCGCGAGGTCGTAGATCGTCAGGCCCGCAGGGTGCTTCTGCAGCAGGCTGCGCAGCGAGTCGAGCCGCCGGTGCTGCGTGAACGGGCCGCGCGGCCGGCCGCGCCTGGGGCCGCCCTTGGCGTCGTCCTCGTCGTCCTCGTCCTCGTCCTCGTCGTCCTCGGGCGCGGGCGGCTTCTTCGACGCGAGCGCAGGGGGAGGCGCGTCGGTCCGTGCTGGGGCCGCCGGAGGGCGCACGCTCGGCGGAGGCGGGGCCACCGGAGGGCGTACGCTCGGCGGAGGCGGGGCCACCGGAGGGCGCACGCTCGGCGGAGGCGGGGCCGCCGGAGGGCGCACGCTCGGCGGCGGCGGGGCCGTCGTGCTCGGCCTGACATCGAGCGCCGCGTCCCCCGTGAGCCGCGGCGCCGCCCCCGCGCGCGGCTTCGAGGGGGGCAGCGAGCTGCTGGAGAACGGGTCGGCGGCCTGGCCGACGCGCGCGCGGGGCGCGCCCGCGGCCCCGCTCGATCCGCCAGCACCCCGCGCGCGAGCAGGCGAGGTGGCCGGCGCAGGGGCACCACCAGGGCCTGTGCGAGCAGAGCGCGCCATCAGCTCAGCGCTCTATCGCATCACCCCCTCCCATCCAAGATGTTTGTCCCGCGCTCCTCCGGCCGGGCGGCGAGCGGCGCCCGGCCGCGCGAGGACGCGCGCACCACGCGGTTGCCGCTCGCCGCGCTCCGGCCGGGGGCGCGGGGCGCTCGCGAGGGCGCCCGAAGACACGCGCCGCGCGCCGCCTGCCGCGCTCCGGCCGGGGGCGCGGGGCGCTCGCGAGGGCGCCGCGGATCCGCCAATTATCTTAGTTAGCCTAACTTATCCATGTTCGAGCCGCTGGCGCAGCGGCGTGCCGTCCGAGTCGGGAGCGCCCCTACCGCGCGCTCGGCGGACGGCTCACCACGGACGGTCGCGCATCGTCTTCTTGTACTGCTCCTTGTAGAGGTCGTGGCACTGCTTGCAGCTCGCCTTCGCGCCGTCGATGTCGCCGGCCTTCGCCTTGGAGGCGCCGGCCTTCGAGATCGCCGCCCAGCTGCCCATGCCCGGCGGCGGCTTGCCGGCCACGTACTGGAGCGCCGCCGCGATCTTCTCGCCGTCGCCGCTCGAGGTCGCCGAGGCCATCGTGCTCTTCATCCAGGCCTGCATCGGGCAGAGCTTCTGGCCCTTCGCGCCGCACTCGAACTTCTTCTCGCCCGCCTGAGCCGCGCCGGTCGCCGCCGGTGCAGCGGCCGCAGCCGCCGACGCCGCCGTGGTCGCCTTCGGCGCCGCCGCGGCGGCCGTCGCCGCCGGCTCGGCCGAGGCGGCCGTCGCCGCCGGCTCGGCCGAGGCGGCCGCCGTCGGCTCGGCGGTGGCGGCCGCGGCCGTCGTCGCCGCAGGCGCAGCCGTCGTCGCCGCCGGGGCCGCGCTCTCGGCCGGCTTGCCCTCGGCCACCGCCCCCGGGGTCGTCGCATCGTTCCCCTTGCTGTCGCAGCCGAGCGTGGCGAAAGACAGGCCCGCGAGCAACAGCGCGAGCGGGGTGATCGTTCTCCTCATGCAGTCTCCTTGGTGATGAACAGAAGCGCTCCTTCGAGCGCGACCGAGGGATGCGTGCCGCGGTCCCCGGCTCGACGCGCAGTGTAAACGGGTCGCCGTCCGTCCGCTGCGTTCGCGAGCCCCTCTCGGACGCCGCCACCGAGGGCCCGCCGCGACGCGCCGCTGCCACCCGAGGCGACCTCCAACGACATGGGACCTCTCCGCCGGCGAGCGCTCGCTCGACCCTTCAGTCGCGCGTCCCCGGCGTCGCGGCGAACGCCGACCACCGGAAGTTGTCGAGGAGGGCGACGGAGTCGTTCCAGGGATCGCCGGTGTCCCACAGGACGAACCGCAGCTCCATGATCTCTCCCGGGATGACGTTGCCGTTCATGACCAGCCAGCCGGTCCCGCCGCCGGCGCGCTCGCTCGTGCCGCACCAGCCGGGCTCGCCCTCGGCCTGTGCGGGCGGCCTCGTGATGTCGAACCCCGTCCCGAGGAGCTGGCCGATGCCCGTGCAGGTGGTCGTCGAGCCGGCCTTGGCGCCGCCGCCGCACCCGGTCGGCCCGTTGACGCACTGGGTGAAGAGCCCGGTATCGCCGAAAGCGAGGTTCACGCCCAGCGGGTAGACCGATCCGCCGGCGGGCGGGGGGTCGTAGAAGGCGAGGTTCTTGTCCGCGGGGTTCGGCGTCTCGCCCGGGAACGGCTCGAACGTGGAGTCGAGGAGCGCGAGGAAGAAGTCGTTGAACCGGCTGCACACCCACTCCGGGTACTCGGACGAGAGGAAGAACGTCGACACGCTGAACGAGCTCGCGTTCGTCGGCACGCGCACGCGCAGCCGCAACATCACCGGGTCGTGGGCCGTCGTGCCGCCCTGCGGCTCCGGACAGCCGACCACGTTCGGGAGGTTCTCGCCGTTCGCCTCGAGCCAGTCCGCGGGCATGCCGCTCGACGTGCCCATGTCCTCGCCGCCCTGGAACGGAGCGAAGCTCGGCCGCGTGTTGTTCGGCGCCGCCTGGGCCGCGGCCACGCCCGTCGAGAGCACCGCGAGCCGCTCGCCCTGGAGCGGCAGGATGCCGGAGCCGAAGCCCCGGCGGATCGACCGCTGGGCCGCCGCGGGCGTGCCGGCGCCGTCGGCGAGGCGGAAGCTCGCCGAGATGACGCCCCACGTGCGCCGCGACGGCGACGATGGGGTCGCCGTCGTGGTGGCGCAGAGATCCATCGCCTTCGCGTAGTCGAGCGCGGTCGCCGAGTCGCTCGCGAGCCCGGCGTCGCAGGCCGATGCGTTGTCGATCGCGCCGTCGCAGTCGTCGTCGATCCCGTTGTCCGCCACCTCGAAGGCGCCAGGGTTCACGAGCGACGGGGTGCCGCACCCATCCAACGGGGCGTCGCAGCAGTCGCCCTCGCAGATCGTCCACCCGTCGCCGTCCTCATCGGGCGGGTTGTCGACCGTGCCGTCGCAGTCGTTGTCGACGCCGTCGGAGCACGCGTCGAGCGCCGGCAGCACCTGGCCGACGCACGGCCCCCAACCGAGGCCGCTCGGCCTGCAGGCGGAGACCCCGGAGGCGCAGGGACCGACCTCCTCGGTGCCCGGCGGCCCCTGGTAACACGACCTCGTCTCGCCCGGCGTGCACGAGCAGGGCCCGTGCGCCCCCTCGTCGTGCTCGCACCCGTCCGCCGGGTCCTCGTTGCAGTCGACGAAGCCGCTGTCGCAGGCGCCGAGCACGCAGCCGCCCGCGACGCAGGCGCTCTCGCCGTGCGCCAGATCCGGGCACGCCCGGCCGCACAGGCCGCAGCTCAGCGCGTCGGTCTCGAGATCCCGGCAGCGCCCGTCGCAGCACGACGCGCCGCCGTCGCACGGGCGCGTCGGCGAGCAACCCTGAACGCACTCTCCCTCTCCGGAGCACAGCGCGCCAGGAGGGCAGTCACCGTCCGTGACACAGCCAACACAGGTGTGCTTGGCGGGATCGCAGAGGAGCGGAGCAGGGCAGTCGGACTGGGACTCACAGCCGGCCACGCAGCGCTTCGCCTCGGGATCGCACACCTGGCCGGCCGGGCACGCCTCCGGGCCGGGGAGGCACGCGACACAGCGACCCGTCGCCCGGTCGCAGCGCGGAGCGCCCGGGTCCGCGGAGCAGTCGGTCGGGCAGTCGACGCCGCCCTCGCCTCCGCCGCCCCGCGGGACGTCGGAGCCCCCGGCGTCGGCGCAGGATGGCGCCACCGCGGACGCGAGCGCGATCCCCGCCAGGGCGACGAGCCCTCCGGTCCAGGCCAGCGGGCGGCGACGGACAGCGCGGGTTCTGGTCGACATCGGCGAGCTGCTCCCCTCCGCGGAGGCGGCGCACCCGAGGGGCGCCCGACCGCAAGGATCGTAGAATACCCCGCCTGCGCCGCGAACCACGGCAGATCCGCGGAGATCGGTCGCGTCGCTGGACGGGGGATGACGCGCGCGCCGCGCGGCGCAACGAGCTTGGCTGAGCGGAGGTGCGACCGAGACGTCGTTCAGCGCGTGCGCTCGTACAGCGTGAAGGCGCCCTCGCGCTCGACGCGGCGAAACGACGTGCGCGCGGCGGCGAACACGGGTCTCTCGGGCCGCTCGTTGCGGAGGATCACGTAGTCGTACGCGACGCCGTGGACATCCGGCTTGAACCACTCGCCGCGGTTCGACGGCGGCGCCGGGAGACGACGCTTCAGCTTGAAGGGGAAGCCCACGTTGTGCCAGCCATCCGCGCTGAAGCCCCCGCGCATGACCTGCACCCACGAGGAGAAGTGGTTCGTGCCCTCGATGATCAGGGCCTCGTCGGTCCGCGGGGGCAGCGACACGAAGAGGACCTCGGCGCCCGGCGGGATCCGCGCCACCATGCGGGCAAACGGCTCTAGCCGCCCGTCGAACTCCGCATATTTCTCCGAGAGGTGCAGCGGCAACACCAGCGCGACCGCCGCGGCGGGGACCATCAGAAGGCGAGAGAGGCCCCGGAGCGGCGCGCCGATCGCCAGGAATCCGAAGAAGCAGATGAGCGGCGAGAAGCGCCCGCTCACGAACCACCAGTCGAACGGGCGAGCCAGGTGGAGCGGCACGAGAAAGTAACATGCCACCATCGCCGCGCAGAGGACGAGAGAGCGGTGATGGTGCAGCCGGCCGAGAGGCGAGCTGGAAGGCGGGGCTGGCTCTCGCGCGGGGAGGAGCAAGCCGAAGCGGCGAGCCAGGCTCCAGAGCGAGAGCAGCGACGCCGCCGCGAGCAGCACCCAGAAGAGCCGGGTGTCGAGATCGCCCGATACCGAGTTGAGCGTGTACTCGGGGAACGAGCGGAGCATCTCGTGCCAGGGCACCCACGCGCCCTGGAACCGCGGGCCGCTCCGCAGATCGACCATGGGGCTCTCGAAGGCGACGAGCTGCCAGACGAGGAGCGCGACGGCGGGCGCGAAGGGCGGCAGCGCGATAGCGATGCGCGACCACCGGGGCAGGTAACAGAGCATCAGCGCGGCGACGCACACGTAATAACCAAAGAGGATGAGCGGGTGGCTGAGGCCGCAGCCGACGCTGAGCAGCGCCACGGCGGCGCCGCGCCCGAGGCTCGGCCGCTCGAGGTGGGCGTCGAGCGCGACGACGCCGGCGAGCAGCAGCGCGACGCCGACGAGGAACGGCAGGAAGCCGCACGCCCAGGAGAGGCTGAACGCCAGCGGGAACGTGAGGAGCGACAGCCAGGGGCTGCGCCGCGTCCGATGCGACCAGCCGAGCGCCGCCGCGGGGATGGCGAGCACATAGCCGGAGAGCACGATCCGATTCGCGTCCTCGAGATCGACGGCGTAGCCGAGGAGGTGCGTCAGGATGTGATAGGCGCCGTAGGGCGCCGGACGGAGGCTGAGCTCGTAGAAGTCGCGGTACCGAGTCCACGGCTCATCGAAGTGGTGCCAGATATGGACAGCCGCGAGGTGGTTCGGCAGATCGAGCAGGGGCAGGAACCGCACGCGCCATATCGGCACGACGGCCGCGACGGCGAGGAGCGCGAAGGTCGCGATCAAGGCCCGATCGCTCGCCCAGCCAGGCCACCGCCGGGACGCGGGGGGCGCCGCCGCGCCGGCGCGCTCGCGCGGCGCGGCGGCGGGCGTGAGATCGCTGTCGGGCGGGCTCGAACCGGGCGTTTCCATGAGAAAGGTGGCCCTCCCCTGCCCTCGCCGGCGGCGCGAGGTGCGGGTAGGCCGCGAGAGGCTGCGAGCCTTACCACAGGACGCGGCGCCGATTGCAGCGCCGCGTGTCTTCCTCTAGTTTCCCGGGCACCTCGCCAGGCGGACACGGCACGCGATGACACCCACTGGCCATCCGGAGCGGCACGGGGCGCTCCAGGCAGCCCTCCAGGAGACCTGAAGCCATGAGGCATCTTGCTTGCGTCGCAGGCGGCGCCGCCGTCCTGCTCGCCCTCTCCTCGCCCCGCGCGCAGGAGCCCGAGCCCGCAGCAGAGGCGCCCGCGGCCGAGGCGGCCGGCGTCGCGGGCCAGGCGCCGGCCGACGCGCAGGCGCAAGGCAGAGAGCCGGCCGGCGAGCCGGAGCGCGCCGAGGCGCCGGCCGCCCGCCCGAGCGGGCCGGTGAGCCAGCGGCCGCCGCGGCAGACGTCGGCGCCGATCTCGCCGGCCTCGCCGGCGCCCGCGCGCGGCGAGCTCCTTTCGCCAGGCTTCCGCGAGCGGATGCGCGCCGCGTTCGGACCGCTGGAGATCGCGCCGATCGCGCTGCTCGCGCTGCAGGTCGCGCCGTACGTGGGCGACGACGCGCTGAACCAGGCCGGGGACAGCGCCGAGCAGCCCGGCTTCCGCCTGCGCCGCGTCCGCGCCGGGCTGCGCGGCGACGTCGCGGGGCTCGTCCGGTTCGCCCTCTCGACGGAGCTCGCCGGGGGCGACGAGGGGACGGCGCGCATCCACGAGGCGTGGGCCGGCGTCACGGCGGAGCGCGCGCTCGAGGTCTACGCCGGCGCGCGGACCGTGCCCTTCTCGCGCTCGGCGATGCTCGGCGCCGGCGACGGGGCCCTCGCCGAGCGGCCGCTCGCCGTCCGCGCGATGGCGCCGTTCACGCAGGTCGGGATCCAGGCCGAGGGGCACTTCCAGGACCGCGCCTTCAGCTACCACGCGGGCGTCTACAACGCGTTCCAGCGCGCCGATCAGTTCTACGCGGGTCACTCCGAGAGCCTCGCCCCCCTCGGCAACCGCTTCGAGGGGATCGCCTTCGCCGGCAGGCTCGCCACCGAGCCGCAGGGCCCGCTCGGCCGCGCCCTCCAGGACGTCGCCCACTCGCCCTTCCGCCTCGCGGCCGGCGTCGACGGCTTCTTCAGCAACGGCGGCGCGCGGACGCTGTACGGCGCGAGCGCCGATGTCCTGCTGCACGCCGCGGGGCTGCACGCGCTCGGCGAGGTGCTCTGGACCGGGGCGAGCCCCAAGTCGGTGCCCACCCAGCCGATCTCCCAGGTCACGTCGGTGTCGTCGCTCGCGCTCGTCGTGGAGGCAGGCTATATGATCGTCGCCCGGAGACTCGGCGTCTCGGGTCGGGTCGAGTGGATCGACCCCAACACCGATGTCGACGATGAAGGGGACAACGTCGTGCTCACGGGCGGCGTGAGCTACCACGCCTATGACGATCTGGTGAAAGCGCAGCTCGAGTACACGCATCGTGAAGAGCTCGGCGGGCTGCCCTTGTCGAACGACGCCGTCATCCTGCAACTCCAGCTCTCGCTGTAGGAGAGATCGCTGTGCGGCGAACACACCGCTGGTTCACGAGGGTCGCGCTCCTCCCGCTCGCCGCCGCCGCGCTCGCCGCGCCCGCGCTGCCGAGCTGCGGGGGCGATCGGCTGCTCCGCGCCAAGCGGATCGAGCAGCGGGCCGAGCTCGTCGGCGGCCCGGTGGCCATGGCGGACATCGGCGACTTCCTGCTCGAAAACGACCAGATCCGCGTGGCGATCCTGGGCGGGCGGGACTCGCCCGGCCCGGGGATCTTCGGCGGCGCCATCGTCGACGTCGACCGGCGCCGCGGCCGGCTCGGCGAGGAGGGCGGCCTCGGGCGAGACCGGTTCGCAGAGATGTTCTCGCTCGCCAACCTGATCGTTCCCGATCCGACGGCGACCGACGTCTCGGTGCTCGCGGACGGCGCAGACGGCGTCGAGGCCGGGATCCGCGTCGAGGGAGACGGCGAGTTCCTGTTCGAGGCGATAGGCCTGCTCCGGGCCCAGGAGGACCTGCTCGGCCTCTTCTTCCCCAACGTCCGCTCCAGGATCCGCTTCCGGACAGACTACCTCCTTCACCCGGGCGATCGGTTCGTGACGGTGCGCACGGTGCTCCTGCTCGACGACCGGCCGCCGCCCGGCTGCGAGGCCCAGAGGAGCTGCGAGCCGTGCCCGGACGGGTACCAGCAGGACCCGGGCGGCTGCCTGACCTGCGCGTGCAGCGACGTCCTGCCGCTCGACAACGCCACGGCCCCCGTCTCGGTGTTCGGCGGCGTCCTCGGAGATCCGGCGGACCAGGCGCAGCAGGAGGCGGCGCGCCGCGCCGGCATCGTCGCCGGAGACTTCGTGTTCTTCGGCAACCAGAACGACGTCTTCGCGCCCGGCGCCGGCTTCGACGAGGACACGGCGGTCCAGGACGCCTGGAACGCCGGGCGGAACTCGTTCACCGAGCCCCTCACGTTCGACTTCGTGGCCGCGGCGGGCGGGGACGTCAGCTACGGCTACTTCACGAAGGCGCAGGAGGGCGCGGCGCCGTCCGTGGTCAACGTGCCCCTCTTCGCGAGCGCGGCGACGGCGTTCGTGTCCGCCAGCCGATCGTGCCTGTTCAGCGAGGAAGACGACGCGGCGTGCGACGCGCACCGCGCGTTCAGCTACGAGCGCTACCTGGCCGTGGGCGACGGCGACATCGCGAGCGTGACCGACGTGATGCACCGGCTCCGCGGGACCGCCACGGGCACGGTCAGCGGCCACGTGCTGTGGGAGAGCACCCTGGAGGCCGCGCCGAACGCGCGGGTGTTCGTCTTCTCCGATCCGGACCCGTCGCGGCCCTTCGGCTCGCTCGACGAGCTCGTGGCGGCAAACCGGGAGGCGCGCGGCGACGTGGGCCTCATCAACGAGATCGACGCGGATCTCGGCCTCGATCCGTCCGAGGACGGCGATTTCCGCGCCGCCCTGCCGCCCGGCAGCTACGTGCTCGTGGCGCGGAACGCGGCGGGGACGGCCACGTCGGCGCCCGTCCGGGTGCGCCTCGGGGCCGGAGAGCAGGTCGCGGTGTCGCCGCGCCTGCCCGCGCCGGCGACGGTGCGCTACCGCGTCGCGGACGAGACCGGCCAGCGGATACCGGCCAAGCTCGCCTTCGTCTCGCTCGACGGCGCGGGGCGGAGGCTCCCGGGCGACGGCCGGCGCAGGGTCTACCTCGGCGACGGCCGGCTCGGGAACGGCAACCGCGCCGTCGAGGTCACGGCCACGGGCGAAGGAGAGGTCGAGATCGAGCCGGGGCGATACCAGATCACGGTGTCGCGAGGCATCGAGTACGGGATCTACGTGGAGCGCGACGTGACGCTCGCGCCGGGGCGCGCGTTCCAGCTCGACGCCACGCTCGTGCGCGAGGTCGACACGAGCGGGTGGATGTCGGCCGACATGCACCTCCACTCCAAGCCGAGCTTCGACAGCGGGATGCCGCTGCCGCGGCGGGTCGCCACGGTGGCGGCCGAGGGCGTGGAGCTCGCGGTGTCGACCGACCACGACGTCGAGACGGATTATCAGCCGACCGTGCGCGCGCTCGGGCTCGCGCCCCACCTCGCCACGGCGATCGGGGCGGAGATCACGACGCTGGAGCAGGGGCATTTCATCGGCTTCCCGCTCAGGTACGACGAGCTCGACGTCCCGAGCCACGGCGCGCACGACTGGACGTGCGAGCCCGGCGGGACGATCCTCGACGCCATCCGCGCCTCCGGCGACGGCACCGTGGAGCCGCTGACGATCGTCGCCCACCCGCGCGACGGCTTCTTCGGCTACGTCGAGCAGCTCGGCGTCGACACCTACACGATGAACCGGACGCCGACGTTCCTCGAGGAGAACAACCCGGTCTTCCGGACCGCGAGCTGCGCGTTCGATGCCATGGAGATCATCAACGGCAAGCGGTTCGATCTGGTGCGCACGCCGAGCGTGGCCGAGGTCGTGGACTGGAATCGCTGCCTCGCGCGGCTGAACGCCGCCCAGGGCGCCGCCGAGATCGAGGCGGCGTGCCCCGAGGCGGCCGGGTGGCTGCGCGCGCCCTGCGCGGCTCCCGGGGCGACGTCGGACGCCGCCGCCGCGGTCGCGGTCGCGGTCGCCGATTGCAAGCGCCGCGCTCGCACCGAGCTCGCGTGGGCGCTCATGAAGCGGATCCTCGCGCGAACGCCCGACGAGCAGGAGAAGAACTGGAGCTTCCCCGGAGCGACCCCCGACAGCCAGGAGCTCTGCGGGCCCGCTGCGCTCGGCGACGGGGCGGTCCCCGCCGAGGCGCGCGACGAGCCCTGCACGTTCCGGGCGGGCCAGGTGGACGACTACTTCCGCTACCTCGAGCGGGGGTTCGTGCCGGCGCAGATCGCCAGCAGCGACGGCCACGACGGCTCGAAGGAGCCGGGCTTCCCGCGGACCTATTTCCGCAGCGAGACCGACTCCCCGGCGGCGCTCCAGATCCCGGCCGCGGTCGAGAGCCTGCGGGGCGCGCACGCCTTCAGCACGTACGGCCCCTTCGTCCGCGCGACGATCGGCGGCAAGACCTATGGCGAGGTGGCGGGGGCGAGCGCGGGGAAGTCGCTCGAGCTCCTCTTCGATGTCCAGACGGCGAGCTGGTTCGGCGTCGATCGGGTGGAGATCTACATGAACGGCAGGATGATCCGGTTGCTGGAGCCGGACATGCCGCCGACCGCGCTCGTGGACGTGCGCGGCAAGGTCACCTTCACGGCGCCGGAGCGCGACTCCTGGGTGGTGATCATCGCCATGGGCCTCGAGGACAGGAACCTGATGAGCCCTGTCTCGCTCGACGTCCCCTACGGAGAGATCCAGCTCTCGCGGCTGGCGAGCGACGGGTTCGGCCGGATCCCCGCGATCAACGCCCTGTTCGCGCCCACGCCGACGGTGCCCGACTGGTCGCCGGTCCCGCCTTATGCGGTCACCAACCCGATCTACATCGATGTCGACGGCAACGGCCGCTACGACGCCCCGCTGCCGAGGCCGGACTTCTGCTCTCGTCCGTGCGATCCGGCGGTCCTCGACCGGGAGCAGTGCCCGGCGGGGCAGGACTGCCTGCTCGAAGAGAAGGTCTGCGGCTTCCCGATCCCCGGCAAGTGCGACCATCGCCGCCCGGCGCTCGGGCACCACGACGACTGAACGCCGGCCGGGCGGAGCTCGCCGCGCGAGAGCAGCCCTCGCGCGCGGCGAGCTCCGGGCGCCGCGCGAGAGCAGCCCTCGCGCGCGGCGAGCTCCGGGCGCCGCGCGAGAGCAGCCCTCGCGCGCGCGGCGCCCCCGGCGCGAGCTCGCGCCGCCAGCGCGAGATCCGCAGGCCCGCGGAGAGGACGTCGGCGGGCACGTGGCGAGGCACGCGCCCGCTGACGTCGGCGGAACTCTCGGCGTGGAGCGGGCCGGCCGCTCCGGGCGGGAGCTTACCGGCCCTCGATCGACTGCGACTTGATGTGGAACTCGACGCGCCGGTTGCGCTGCCGGCCTTCCGGCGTGTCGTTGGACACGAGGGGCCGGCGGGAGCCGTAGCCCACGGAGGTGAGCCGCTCCGACTGGATGCCCTTGTTGATCAGGTAGACCCGGACCGCGATCGCCCGGTTCTGCGCGAGCCGATCGTTGTAGTCGATCGTGCCCTGGTTGTCGGTGTGACCCTCGATGCTGAGCAGCTTGATCTCCGGGTTCGCCTTGAGCAGCCGCACGACCTCGTCGAGGATCGGATAGCTCTGCGGGAGGATCCTGGAGCTGTCGAACTCGAACTCGACCTGCTTCATGATCTCGATCTCGGCGGAGCCGGTGATCCTGCGGATGTAGTACGGGCAGCCGTTCTTCTCGGGATCGTCGACGACGACCTGCCCCGGCTCCTTCGGGCACTTGTCGACGGCGTCCGGGATGCCGTCCTGATCCGCGTCCTCCTCGGGGCAGCCGTCGCGGTCGTCGATGCCGTCCTTGTCCTCGGGGTCGTCGGGGCACTTGTCGACGACGTCCGGGATGCCGTCGCCGTCGCGATCGGGCATGTCCGGGCAGCCGTCGCTCGGCTTCGGCTGCTTGCCGTCCTCGGGGTCCTCCGGGCAGAGGTCGATGACGTCGGGGTAGCCGTCGCCGTCGGTGTCCTTCTCCGCCTCGATGACGTAGTTGAAGCCGGGCGAGCGGGTGGCCGAGTCGGCGATGCTGAACGAGTAGCCGACGACGGCGACCCCGCGGAAATCGGGGGCGTAGCCGCCGCTCATCCGGGTGCCCGCGCCGGCGCCGACGTAGAGCGCCTTGTCCTTGGTGAGGGCCATCCGGCCGTTCAGCTGCCACTCGATGGGCGAGGCGTCGAGCTCGCCGAGCGTCTCCTCGCGGAGGCCGAACGAGCCGAAGACCTCGGCCCCGACGCGGATCGTGCCGTCGCGCAGCGGGACGTAGCCGCCGACGCCGTACGTGAGCTCGCTGCCGACGCGGAGCTCGTGGAGTTGCACGGGCGGCCGGATCGCGACGCCGGTGTTGAGGGTGACGAAGAAATCCTTGAAGTCATACTCGGCGCCGAGGCCGAACGCGCTGCTCACGGTCCGGTCGCCGCCGAAGGAGTAGACGTTGCCGATGGGGACGAAGACCGCGGCCGTGAGCCCCAGCCGGAAGCGGCGCTCGTCGAGCTCCAGCGCGACGACGCGCGCGTCGAGCCGGAGGTCCATCGGGGTGGCGGTCTTCAGGTTGACGCACTGGTCGAGGCCGAGGGTCCGGTCGGGGTGGCAGGTCTCGTTGCCGTCCTGGAAGGCGACGATCGGGAACGAGGCCTGGAGGGCGCCGCGGCCGAGGATCTCGACGCCGGCGTTCAGGTAGGTGATGAGCTGCGAGGTGACGGGCCCGTCGCCTTCGAGTTGCTCTTCGACGGCGAGGTCGTCAACGTAGTTGTCGTTGCGGAGCGGGTGGACCGACACGCCCAGCCCGAGCTGCCCGAAGAGGCGCGTCTTTTCACCCATGTGGGGGCGCCAGACCCCGATCCCGTCGTCGGGGGCGCCGGCCATCCTGAGGCGATCGAGGTAGAAGGTCCGATCCTGCGCGCGCGCGGCGGAGGGCGCAAGCGCGACGAGGGCCGGTGCGGCCAGGGCGGCTGCGGTCAGCGCGCAGCGAAGGCGCGACGGGCGTCGCGGCTTACCGCCCGGCAGGGTTCTTCGATCCATCACGGTGAGCTGTCCTCCAAGCAACGCTCGAAAAACGAGGTTGACGCGAGCGTTCCGCCGCATGCGGGCCGGCGTCCGGGCGGGAGATTACTCGGGCCGGGGGAGGATGTCTCCTGGGTCGAACCTGGAGGTGCGAGAAGCCCCCCGGGGGTGGGGCTGCTGTGTCCGGGGCGCGCGGGGCGAGGCTTCCGGGTGGGTCGCGGCAGGCTACCGTGGCGGTGGCGAGGGTGAAAGCACGATGCGCCGTCACGCAGAGCGCTGCTGATAGCGACACCGCGGGGGCAGCGCTGCTGCTTCGACTTGACGAAGCGAGGCGATGTGCTCCAGCGGGGGCGGCGACGAGGGCGGTGAGGGTGATGGTCCGCAGGGACGCATACTCCCATGTCGGAGCCGACCGATGCTATTGGTTGAGGTGGGATCACCCGGCCGAAGCTACCCAGCGTCTGCGCGGCAGGGTCGGCCACCGAGAGCAAGCTCGCAACCCCGACGAGAAACATACCGCATCAGCTGCACCAAACCCGATGTTCACACAAGCACAATCGAAGACCAAGACTCGTCTAGCAACGACGCGACCATTGCTGATTTCTCTTGCATCAGGCCTGGCTACCGCTGGATGTGGGCTCGTTCTCGGGCTTGATGAGTTCGACGACGCTCCCGGCGCCGGCATGGGCGGCAGCAGCACGAGCTCCGCTGCCGGAGAAGCGCCATGCAGCGATGGCGAGCGAGACTGCGTGGGTGACGTGCCGCGACAGTGCGCCTCGGGAGAGTGGGTCGCTCAACGATTGTGCAGCGATGAACGGCCTGCGTGTTCACGCGGACAGTGCGTGGAGTGCCGCGAAGAGGAGCGAGGTTGCAGCGGCCGAACGCCACGCCGGTGCGTCGATGGCGCCTGGCGAGACGAGACGCCGTGCCGAGCGCCGTTCCCTGGATGCTGGCTCGGCGCCTGCGTCGCTCCAAGCTGCCAGGGAGCCGGGCCAGGCGTTGGATTGAATTGCGGACGCAGATTGGACGCCGACTGCTGCGGTACGGCAAGCATCCCGGGAGGGACCTTTGATCGCATCAATGCCCCGATGTACCCGGCAAGCATCAGCGACTTTCGCATGGACGTGTACGAGATCACCGTCGGACGTTTCCGCGCGTTCGTAGAAGCAGGCAGAGGCACTCAAGCCGATCCACCTCTCTCTGACGCAGGCGCACACCCCAAGATTCCAGGAAGCGGATGGCACTCCGACTGGAACAACGAGTTGACCATGAACAAAGAAGCCATGAAGGTCGCGCTACGATGCTCCGACTCGTTTTGGACCGATTTCCCGGAACAAAACGAGAATTACCCCATGACCTGCATGACGTGGTTCGAAGCATTTGCGTTCTGCATATGGGATGGCGGACGCCTGCCTACGGAGGCGGAATGGAACTATGCTGCCGCCGGAGGCGCCGAGCAGAGGGTATACCCATGGGGAGCGTCGATCGACGCCTCGAAAGCAGCGTACGGCTGCCTCGTCGAACCGGACGACGCCGAGGTATGCAGCATGCGGGACTTCTTGCCAGTCGGATCAAAATCTCCGGATGGCGACGCGAAGTGGGGGATGGCTGACATGGCGGGCAACGCAGGAGAGCTAGTTCTGGATGTCTCCGAGCTAGGATTTCCGCTCCCGTGTGACGACTGCGCTCGACTTGAAGGCAACACGGCTAACCGTGTAGTTCGTGGCGGCACGGCATGGACGAGCAAAACTTACGTCACCACGGAGGCCCAGTCAGCAGAACACCCTCGTAACAGGAACTCCTCCGTTGGAGCACGCTGCGTCAGGGACCTCGCGGACGACCCCGCCCCGTAGAACGATCTCGTCTCCCGTTCAGAGCGGCTGCCGATGCGTTCCACAGAGACTGCCGGATGCGTACGGTACAGGCCGCACAACGCCAGCCCGTGGTGCTTCCATTGCCCTCTACTCGTCACCTGTGGCTGCTGTAGCGCAGCATCACCTGTTGTGTGTCGCTCACGCTCGCAGAGTTGCGTGAGTCATCCCGAGGCCGGCGTTTCGGTCGGCCGTCGGCCTCGGGGAGAGGACCCCCTGCTAAACGACTCGCCGAAAACCTAATTGGCCGTAGGGGGAATCTCGACCTCGTTGATCGGCAGGAACCCAGCTCCGGCGGGGTAGGCGTACGAGACACGATAGTTCTGCTGAATCGCTCCCCACCCCCACACCATGACCCCGAAGGGAAGCTCGCTCCGCATCTCGTGTCGGCCGTTGGCGCAATCTCCGACCGGCTCGAAGTTCCCCGTCGTGATATCGACGACGGTATACTCGTAGTCTCCCTCACCAATAGGCGTCCATCCGCTGAGCTTGCCTGCGCAGTCCAGCTCAACGTCAGCGAACTCGTTATCCAGCTTGGAACGAGTGCGAACGACCACAAGACTAGTCTCAGGGTAGGTCGGATCTGTAAAAAACACGTAATAATCCAGGAACTGGGATGGCGGAACCACGTTGACCCAATCCGGATCGCCAATGTTCATGTATGTGCTGCCACCGGTCATGTACTGACCAACATAGAACGGATGATTCACATCCTGGCTCTTGACGACAAAAGGCTCGCCAGTATCAAACTGGTACACTTCACCCAGCTTGATTGTATCCGGTGCGCCCTCGGGCTTGGACGGCTCCCATGTGAGCGTCGTGTCGTCCACCATGCCCACGATCCGCCAGGGCGGCGACTCCTCGTTATCAGCGATTCGATTCCGGTAACGAACCGCGACATACTCGCTCCCCGTAGCCCTGACGGGAGCGATCTGCTGTTGACCTGAATCACAGTCGGCGACTCCGTTCGGCACGACCATGCAAGCATGAGCTCCGAAGAGACCGATGGGTTTCGTCGACTCGATAGGGCTGCCAGTCAGCTCCTCTGACTGGGTGATCTGCAGGAACTCACCGGCATTCAGCCTGTAAGTCTTCGCTACCCCTTGTTCGGCAGCCTCGACACCAGGACCTTCCTGAATGCCCACCTTCGGCAGGATCGTCACGTCGGTTTCGTCCTGGTGGGCGACGACGGCCAGCGAGGGGAATGCACCACGGTAAGCGGGCGAATCCGATGAAGAGTAGCCGTTGATGGCGACGTAGTTGGTATGCCAGGCGCTCGTCGGCAGGAGCAGCGTCGCGGAGGTTATGGCAGCCTGCCCTCCACCGTAGGGAAGCATCTGGTATCCTACGACCGGATAGTCCGTCGTGATGTGAAACGCGGTTCCGCGACCGGTCCCGTCGACGCCGGTCTCCTCATCCAAAGCGCCCGGTTCAGGACAATCGACGACGCTCGACCCGGCAGAGAGCCTCGAAAGGAAAAGGACAGCGACCTCCCCGACGCCGAGCCCAACAACCGGATCGTAGCGCTTATACTGGATGTCATCGATGGAACCCTGCCCCTCCGGAATGTAGGCGAAGTCCTGTACCTGAAGTGGCATTCCGCCGCGTTCAACGTTGATATGAACCGGCAAATCCCACGTATTCGCGATGATTGCAGAAAAACACGCGCCCTGAGCGGTCGGCCGGAGGGCCGTCTTCAGCGCCCAGTAGTCGCACCCGTAGGAGCTCTTCGACTTCTCGGCCGCCTCGCACGGGTTCGGCTCGCACTTCGCGTTGACGCACCCATACTCGGGCCCGCACTCCTCGATCGTCACGCCATTGCAGCTGATGACCTTCTTCAGATCGTTGGAGCACGTGTACTCGCACTGCCCCCCCTGCCCGAAGGTCCCCGTGCTCCCCCCCCCGCCGCCCTGGCCGCCCTGGCCGCCGCTGCCGGACCCGCCGGGCCCCGAGCCGCTGCCGGTGAGCTCTCCACGGTACGAGTCCGAGCACGCGGCGAACGAGCCCGTCACACCGGCTGTCGCTGCAAAAAGACCCACAATCGCGTGTCGACGGTATCTAGCTATGTTCGCCATCTCCACAGGGCTCCTTCCCCCACAAGCATCCTGAAAAACTTCGCGACTGCGAGCCTAACACGGTTCGCCCGCCCTGGGGAGGCCCGCGAAAGCGCAGGCGATTTTTCAGCGGCCTCATGAGAGAGGGCTCTAGGTTTCAGGAATGCAATGCGCCACCAGACCTCGCACCATCGCCCTCTAGCGTAAGGACGGACAGTGAAGCCCTGTTCGACGAGCCGCCCTCCCCGCCTCTCCATGGGTAGGACGAGGTGGTCCGCCGAATTCGACTTCCGCGACTTCCACTTACCTCGCCCCTACTCCCGCTCATGAGCGTCATCGCTGTCCGAAGCAGCCCCCGCCCGGCCGCTGCCGAAGACGCGGAAGAGCACGTACAGCGAAGGGAACAGCAGCACGAATCCGACGCCGAGGACCCAGACAAGCAATCGCAACGTCCTCGGGTTCGCCGCGGCCCCCGCGAGCGTCACGTCCGGCACCACCAGGTACGGGTACTGCGAGGCCGCCCAGCCCAGCAGGATCAGCGTGACCTGCGCCGCCGCCGCGAAGCGCGCCAGACGGAAGCGGCGCGTCCACAGCCCGAAGAACGCCGCCGTGGCCGCAATGCCCGTCGTGACGTGGAGCGGCCACGTGATCGGATGATCCGTCAGCCCCTCTCGGATGAGCGGGGCGCCCTGGAACGAGGCCGCAAAGGAGGCGAGCGCGAGCGCCCCGACCACGCAGCCCGAGGCGAGCGCGCGGAGGCGGAAATCGTCGACCAGCGCGGGCTCCGTCGCCTCGTTCGTCAGGTAAACCGCCGCGAGGAACGCAAAGAGCGCGAGCGCGAACAGCCCCACCACGAACGGAAACAGCGAGAGCCACGGCGCGAAGAAGCCGCTCGTCACCACCCCCGACGCCACCCGGATCCGCCCCGACGCGACCGCACCGACGATCATGCCGAGCAGCACCGGGGCGATCACGCTCGCGAGCGAGAAGAGGAGACCCCAGCGCTTCTGCCGCCGATCGCGCCGCGAGTCGTAGCTGCGGAAGCTGAACGCCGAGCCGCGGAACACGACGCCCAGGAGAAACAGCGTGATGGGGACGTGCAGCGCGACCGAGATCGCCGCGAACGCCGGGGGAAACGCGGTGAAGAGCAGCACCACGACCAGGATGAGCCACACGTGGTTGGCCTCCCAGATCGGGCCGATGACCCGCTCGATGAGCGCGCGCTGCTCCTGCTTGCGCGGGCCGGACGCCAGGAGATCCCAGACGCCGCCGCCGAAATCCGCCCCGCCGAGCAGCGCGTACAGCACCAGCGCCGCCACCATCACCCCGCCGAGGAGCCACTCAACGACCATCGGCCGCGCCCTCCCCGAGCGCGCGCGGCCCGCCGCCGCCCGCGGCGCCAAGCGCGCGCGGCTCACCGCCGCCCGCGACGCCGAGCGCGCGGGGCCCGCCGCCGCCCGCCGGCCCGCCCCCGGGCGGCTCGGCGCCGCCCGTCACGGCCAGCGGCGCCGCGCGGAGCTGGCGCACGAGCAGGTAGACCACCACGACGCCAAGGAAGACATAGAGCGCCGTGAACATCCAGAAGGGCGCCGCGAGGTGCGGGAACGGCGTCACCGCGTCGCGCGTGCGCATCGCGCCCCGCACGATCCACGGCTGCCGGCCGAACTCCGTCACCAGCCAGCCGGCCTCCATCGCCACGATGCCGAGCGGGCTCGCCAGGACCGCGGCCCAGAGGAACGGGCGCTGATCCGGGATGCCCCGGCGGCGCCAGGCGAGCGCCGCCGCGACCAGCGCGAGCAGCGCCATCGCGGAGCCCGCGCCCACCATCACCTGGAACGAGAGGTGCGTCGCCGTCACCGGCGGCCACTCGTCGCGCGGGACCGCGTCGAGCCCGGGCACCACCGCGTCGGGATCGGCGTGCAGGAGCATCGACAGCCCCCCCGGGATCTCGAGCGCGTAGTCGACCTCGCGCCGCTCCACGTCGGGCAGGCCGCCGACGAGGAGCGGCGCGCGCGCCGACGTCTCGAAGTGCGCCTCCATCGCCGCGAGCTTGGCGGGCTGCCCCTGGCCGACCTCCACCGCCGCGAAATGGCCGACGAACGGCTGCGCCACCGCCGTCACCCCGGCGATCGCGAGCGTCACCGCGAACGCCTTCCGGAACAGCGGGCTCTTCGGGTGCCGCAGGAGCACGAGCGCGTGGATCCCCGTCATCACGAACGCCGTCGCCTGATAGCACGCGAGGATGCCGTGCAGCGTCTCGTGCTTCCACGGCGGGCTGAACATCGCCGCCACCGGGTCGATGTCGGCCGGGCGCCCCCCGACCATCGTGAACCCGGCAGGGTCGTTCATGCACGCGTTCACCAGGATCACGAAGAACGCGGAGAGCGCGCCGCTCAGCGCCACCAGCGCGCCCGAGAGCAGGTGCAGCTTCGGCGGGAGCTTGCCGCGCCCGTAGAGGTAAATGCCGAGGAAGATCGCCTCCGTGAAGAAGGCGAACCCCTCGAGCGAGAACGGCAGCCCGATCACCTCGCCGAACGTCCCCATGAAGCTCGGCCACAGGAGCCCGAGCTCGAACGAGAGCACGGTCCCCGAGACGGCGCCCACCGCGAACAGGATCGCCGTCCCCTTCGCCATGCGCTTCGAGAACTCGAGGTAGTCGGGATCGCGCGTCCGATGCCAGAGCGCGTCCGCGATGACCATGATCAGGGGCAGCGCCACCCCGGCGGCCGCGAAGATGATGTGAAATGCCAGCGAGAGGCCCATCTGGGCCCTGGCGTAGAGGAGGCTGTCCATGAGGCCCCGTACGGCTCCCTTCTCCCGTGCAGCGCGACCGGCACCGTGTCCGCTCTCCTGCGGGGGCGGCCCGCGCGCTCCGGCCGACCATAGGGATGCGCGCGCCGGGGACAAATAGGGGCGAACCCGGCTAAGCTAAAGGCCGATGCAGACCCTTGTCGAGCTCGTCGCGAGGAAGCGCGACGGCGGGCGGCTGTCCGAGGACGAGATCGCGCGGCTCGTCCGCGCCCACGGCGACGGCGAGCTCGCCGACTACCAGATGAGCGCGCTGCTCATGGCCATCTTCTTCCGCGGCATGGACGACGCGGAGACCGTCGCGCTCACCCGCGCGATGCTCCACTCGGGCGACGTCCTCGACCTGTCGGGCGTGCCCGGGCGGAAGGTCGACAAGCACTCGACCGGCGGCGTCGGCGACAAGGTCTCGATCTGCCTCGCCCCGCTCGTCGCCGCCTGCGGCGTCCCCGTCCCGATGGTGTCCGGCCGCGGCCTCGGCCACACGGGCGGCACCCTCGACAAGCTCGAGGCCATCCCGGGGTTCGACGTGGCGCTCGACACCGCCACGTTCGCGCGCATCGTCCGCGAGGTCGGGACGTGCATGATCGGGCAGACCGCGCGGATCGCGCCGGCGGACAAGCGCATCTACGCGCTGCGCGACGTGACCGCCACGGTCGAGTCGATCCCGCTCATCGTCGCGAGCATCCTCTCGAAGAAGCTCGCGGAGGGCATCGACGCGCTCGTGCTCGACGTCAAGGTCGGGCGGGGCGCGTTCATGAAGACCCTGGACGACGCGCGCGCGCTCGGCGCCGCGCTCGTGCGCGTCGGGACCGCGGCCGGGAAGCGCGTCTCCGCGCTGCTCACCGACATGAGCGCCCCGCTCGGGCGCACGGTCGGCAACGCCATCGAGACCCGCGAGGCGATCGAGGTCCTGCACGGCCGCGGGCCGGGCGACCTCGTGGCGTGCACGCTCGCCCTCGGCGAGGAGATGCTGGTCGCCGGCGGCGCCGCGGCGAGCGCGGCCGAGGCGCGGCCGAAGCTCGAGGCCGCCATCTCGAGCGGCGCCGCGGTCGAGGTCCTCGCGCGGATGATCGCGGCGCAGAAGGGCGATCCGGCCGTGGTGAACGACCCCGGCCGGCTGCCCGGCGCCCCCGTCGTGGTCGACGTCGCGGCCGAGGGCGAGGGCTACGTCGTCGCCGTCGATCCGCTGGAGATCGGCCTCTCCGCGGTCGCGCTCGGCGCCGGGCGGACGCGCGCCGACCAGCGCGTGGACCCCGCCGTGGGGATCGAGCTCGCCGCGGCGCGCGGCGATCGTGTGGCCCCCGGGGCGCCCCTCGCCCGCGTCCACGCGCGCCGGGCCGACGACGCCCGCGCCGCGGCCGATCGCGTCCGCGCGGCCTTCCGGCTCGGCCCGGCGCCGGCCGAGGCGCCCCCGCTCGTGCTCGAGCGGATCGAGGCGTAGGCCGCTCGCGGCCGCCGCGCCGCCCAACTAAGCTTCCGTCATGCGGACCCCGAGGCGCGACCTCACCACGCTCGGCTACCGGCGGATCATCCAGCTCCTCGTCTACCTGGTCATCGTCCCCGGCGTGCTCCTGTCGGGCGTCGGCTTCCTCCTCCTCGTGCTCGGCGAGGCCCAGTACAACCTCATCATGGGGATCCTGGTCCTCACGTTCTGCGGGACGCTCGCGACCGGGGTCATCCTCGTCTGGGTCTTCCTCCGGCGCGAGCGCAACCTGTCCGAGCTCCAGGCCGATTTCGTGTCCAAGGTCTCGCACGAGCTGCGGACGCCGCTCACGTCGATCCGGATGTTCACCGAGACGCTGAAGCTCCGGCGCGGCGACGCGCACAGCGAGGATCGCTGCATCGACGCCCTCACCAAGGAGAGCGCCCGGCTCCAGCAGCTCATCGATCGGCTGCTCGACTGGGGGCGGATGGAGAGCGGCCGGCGCGTCTACGAGCTCTCGGAGCAGGACCTCGGGGTGGTCGTCCACGAGGCGATCCACGCCTTCGAGCCGACCCGCGAGAAGCGCAGCGTCGAGCTCGACGTCTCCGTCGACGCGAACCTCCCGCCCGTGCTCTGCGATCGCAGCGCGCTCGTCGACGCGATCGTGAACCTGCTCTCGAACGCCTACAAGTACGGAGGTCAGCCGAGGAAGATCAACGTCTCCGCCCATGTCAGCAACCGGTCGGCGCTGATCACGGTCCGCGACAACGGCAAGGGCATCGCCCGCAAGGAGCACAAGCGGATCTTCGAGAAGTTCTACCGGGTCGACGACCTCCTGGCCCGGCAGCAGGAGGGGTCCGGGCTCGGGCTGTCGATCGTCAAGCACGTCATCCGCGCGCACAGCGGCCGGATCCTCGTCGACAGCGAGCCCGGGAAGGGCAGCACCTTCACGCTCGTGCTCCCGCTCCGGGGCTCGGCCAGGGCGACCGCCGCCGGGAGACCTCCGGCGCGCCCTGCGCACCCGGTCGCCGCGTCGTCCCCCGAGGCGGCGGAGCGCGGCGCCCGGGCGGACGCGTCGCCGTAGGCGCGGCTGCCTCCGGTCAGGACATGGACATGCTAGAGGACGTGCTCAGCATGACCCGGAACCCTCAAGCACCGGCCCGGACCGTCCTCCTCGTCGAGGACGATCCCAGCATCGCTATGGGGCTCGAGATGAACCTGACCGCCGAGGGCTACCGCGTCGAGGTGGCCGAGGACGGCGAGCGCGGGCTCGCGCTCGCCCGCGCCGGCGGGATCGACCTCATCATCATCGACGTGATGCTCCCGCGCCTGAACGGCTTCGAGCTCCTGCGCATCCTCCGGAACGAGCGGCGCACCCTGCCCGTGATCATGCTGTCCGCGCGCGGCGCCGAGATGGACAAGGTGATGGGCCTCGAGCTCGGCGCCGAGGACTACATCACGAAGCCGTTCAGCCTGGCCGAGCTGCTCGCCCGCGTGAAGGCGGTGCTCCGGCGCGACGCGATCGCGCGCGCGGACGGGGCGCAGCTGCGCGCCGGCGACATCGTGATCAACGCGGCGACGCGCGAGGTCCGCCGCGGCGAGGAGCTGATCGAGCTCACGGCGACCGAGTTCGACGTCCTGCTCTGCCTCGCCGAGGCCGGCGGCCGGGTGCTGTCCCGGGAGCAGATCCAGGCCAAGGTGTGGGGCCCGACGCACCACGGCACCCCGCGCACCATCGACAACTTCATCCTCCAGCTCCGCAACAAGCTGGAGGACAACGCGACCTCGCCGCGCCACCTGCTGACCGTGCGCGGCGTCGGCTACCGCTTCGTCCCCTGATCGCGGGCCTCGCCGGCGCGGCGAGCGCAGCCGGCGCGCGCTCCGCGGGGCGCGGGTGGCCCAGGCGACGCGGGCCCTTCCGGGGGCGGCCCCGTCAGGGCGCCTGACAGAACTTGTTGATGTTGTCGACCAGCGGGTCTTCCTGCTTGATCGCCTTCTCGATCGCGGCCTGGGCCGTGTTGCTCTTCTCGGCGTCGTTGGCGTCCGCCGCCGTCGCGAGATCGCGCGCCGCCTTGGCGACGTCCTTCGCCATGGCCTGGTACTCGCCCGAGAACTTCTGCAGCTCCGGGGTGGTCAGCTTCACCTGCGCCGCGTCCGCCGCCACCTTGTCCATCGCGTCGGCCATCGCCTTCAGGTCGCTCGATCCGCCCTGATCGGCGCCGGTCTTGGTGCCCTTCTCGATGCTCTGGACGCCCTTGTTGATGACCTCGATGAGCGCGTTGCACTCCGAGACCTTGTTCTGGCCGCAGCCGCCAGCGCCGGCGACGAGCCCGAGCGCGGCGACGAGCGCTGCGAGGGTGACCTGGGTGCGCATTCTGCTGTGTCTCCTCATGTGGTGAGCGAGGCCGGTCCGCCCCCCATCCCTAAACGCCAAGGCATGAACCCACATTTTGCGGGTATGTTTCAACATGGAATCGGCGTCCCGCGTCCGCGGCCGCCGCCCCGCTCACGACCGAACCCGCCAGTTGCCCTGGAAAGTTCGGCCGATGTCGTCAGCTGTCGGATCCGTGATGATGAGCTCCGGCCGGCCGCCTTGCGCGAACACGATCGTGTTCTGCCGGAAGACGCGGCCGAAGGCGATCGCCTCGTCCCGGTCCATGCCGTGGACGAGCCAGGCCGGCTCGCGCCAGATGCCCTCCGGCTCGGCCTCGGATCCGACGCACGGCTCGACCCGGTAACACCCGAGGATCAAGAGATCGCGGAGGACGTGGTGGCGCTGATCGTTGACCCGGCGGGGGATGAGCATCGAGCGCGGGTTGTAGGCGGTGAGCACGGCGAACTTGCGGGTCAGGAGCTCGGGGAGCCCGGCCTGATCCTGGACGATCTCGCCGTCGAGCGAGACGCGCAGCGTCCCCGCCGCCGTGGGGAACTCGTAAATGGTCGAGAAATACGACCGGAGGAGCGTCTGATCCATCGTGGAGCGGTGGGTGTGAGGGGGCCGCGGCGCTCGGCGCACCGGGTGCGTCGCCTTGCAGAGGGCCCATGGCGTGAGCGCCCGGGCCGCCGGGCGCGACGGCGGAGGGTTACCAGAGACGCGCGGCTCTGGCTACTCGGCGGCGTCTCGCGCCGCCGCGGCGCGCGGGAGCCCGCGCGCGCTTCCCCTGCCCCGCCCGGTGCGCTAAGCGTTCCGCGCGATCGCCCGGCCTGCCCGCGCGCGCCGGCCGCCCTGACCCCCTGCGCCCCGATGCCCCGATGATCGAGGTCGAGCACCTCTCCAAGTCCTACGGCCCCCACCTGGCGGTGAGCGATCTCTCCTTCCGGGTGAGCCAGGGCGAGATCGTCGGGTTCCTCGGGCCGAACGGGGCGGGCAAGAGCACGACCCTCCGCATCCTCGCGGGGTTCCTCGGCGCGACGTCCGGCCGGGTGCGGGTCGCCGGCTACGACATCGCCGAGGAGCCGATGCGCGCGCGCGCGTCGCTCGGCTACATGCCCGAGACGTCGCCGCTCTACCCGGAGATGCGCGTCTCGGAGTACCTCGCGTTCCGCGCCGAGCTGAAGCTCGTGCCGCGGCGCGCGCGCCGCGAGGCGGTCGAGCGCGCCCTCCGCGACGCGCGCATCGAGGACGTCGCGAGCGTCATGATCGGCCACCTCTCCAAGGGCTACCGCCAGCGGGTCGGCCTCGCGGACGCGCTCGTCGGCGACCCGCCGCTGCTCATCCTGGACGAGCCGACGGCGGGCCTCGATCCGAACCAGATCCGCGAGGTGCGGGCGCTCGTCCGCCGGCTCGGCCGCGACCGGACGGTGCTCCTCTCGACGCACATCCTCTCCGAGGTCGAGGCGACGTGCACGCGCGCGGTCGTGATCGCCCGCGGCAGGCTGGTCGCGGAGGGCTCGATCGACGAGATCCGCGCGATGCGCCGCTCGTCCGGCGCGCGCGTCGCCGTGCGCGGCGCGGCGGACGCGGCGCTCGCGGCGGCGCGCGGCGCGGCGGGGATCCGCTCGGCCGAGGCGGAGGCGGACGGCGACACGGCGCGGCTCACGGTCGAGTTCGACGCCGGCGCCGACGCGGGCGAGGCCACCGAGCGCCTCGTGAGCGCGCTCGTCGGCGCGGGCCTCGGGGTGCGCGAGCTCGTCCCCCACGCCCCGTCGCTGGAGCAGGTCTTCTCCGAGCTGACCGCCGAAGGCGACGCGCAGGCCAGCGCGCGAGAGCCGGGCGCGGCCGCGGCGGGCGACGGCGACGCGCGCGCCGGACAGACGGCCCGGAAGAAGGGGAGCGCGGCGAGGCGCGGCGCGGGCGGCGCGGTGAAGGAGCGGCGGTGAGGGGCTTCTGGCCGATCTTCAAGCGGGAGCTCTTCTCGCTCTTCGTGACGCCGCTCGCGTGGGTGCTGATCACCACGTTCCTGCTCGTGCAGGGCGTGCACTTCTTCCTGATCGCGACGCAGTTCGCGGGCGAGGTGGAGCTCTCGGCCGACACGGGGCCGGTGCAGGTCTTCTTCGGCCAGACGATCCTGATCTACCTGCCGCTCCTCTTCGTGTGTCCGCTGCTCACGATGCGCCTCTTCGCGGAGGAGCGCCGGAGCGGCACCATCGAGGCGCTCCTGACGGCGCCGGTGGGCTCCGCGGGCGTCGTGCTGGCGAAGTACGCCGCGGCGCTCGTGACGTATGTCGCGATGTGGGCGCCGACGCTGCTTTACGTGCTCCTCATCGCCAGGACGGGCGAGCTCGACTTTCGGGTCGTGGGGTCGAGCTACCTCGCCGTCGTCGCGGTGGGCGCCGGCTACCTCGCGATCGGGACCATGACGAGCGCGCTCACGAAGAGCCAGCTCATGGCCGCGGTGCTCAGCACGATGGCGGTGATGGGCCTGTTCATCCTCGGCATCGGGGAGTTCATCTTCCCGGACGGCCCGGCGCACGAGCTCTGCGCCTACGTCTCGGTCTGGACGCAGATGAACGATTTCTCCCGCGGTATCGTGGACTTGCGCCGGCTCGTGTTCGACGGGACGGTGATCGCGCTGCCGCTGTTCGTGACCGTGCGCGCGGTGGACGCGTGGAGGTGGGGCTGATGGGCGGCGAGCGGCCCGATCGCGCCCCTCCGTCTTCGCGGGTCCCTCCGTCTCCGCAGGTCGGGACCCCACCTGCGTCGACCCGGACTGAGGCTCCGCCTCCGGGCACCCCGCTCGGCGAGAAGGTCTCGACGAGCGTCGGGATCATCGCGGCGATGGTGCTCGCGGTGCTCGTCAACCTGCTCGCCGCCCGCCACTACAAGCGGTGGGACTGGACGCAGGGCGGCCTGTACACGCTGAGCGACGCGACCGTCTCGACGCTGCGCGCGCTCGAGGAGCCCATCCGCGTCTACGTCCTGCTCTCCGAGGCCGACCCCCTGACGCTCTCGGTGCGGCACCTGCTCGACGCGTACCGGGCCGAGACGACGCGGATCGAGGTCCAGGTGACCGATCCCGACCGGCGCCCCGCGGAGTTCCTCGCCGTGCAGCAGCGCTACGGGGTCGTCGCGGGCAAGACCGAGGAGGGGCGGATCGTCACGGACGCGGCGATCATCGTCGCGCGCGGGGATCGGCCGCATTTTCTCGCCGCGAGCGATCTCGTCGAGGTCGAGGACGAGGACGACCTGCGGGCGCGCCCGCGGCTCGAGCAGGCGCTGACCGGCGCGATCCGGAGCGTCCTCCGCAGCGAGCGGCCGATGGTCTGCTTCGCGAGCGGCCACGGCGAGAAGTCGATCGACGTCGGCGGCGCCAGCGGGCTCGCGGCGCTCAAGGACCGGCTCAACAAGAACAACTACGACGTCGTGGAGCTCGGCGGCGGCCGCGGCGGCCACGATCACGGCGACGGGGACGACGACGAGGCCGGCGCCGCGCCGAAGGAGCCGGCGCCCGAGGTCGATCTCGGCCGCTGCCGGGTGCTCGTCCTCGCCGAGCCGAGCCGGCCGGTGCCCCCCGGCGACGTGGCCCGCTACCGCGCGTTCATCGAGAAGGGCGGCAGCGCCCTGCTCGCGATCGGCCCGGTGCCGGACGAGAGCGATCGGCGGTACGTGGACCTCGGGCTCGCGGGCCTGCTCGCCGTGGCGGGCGTCGAGCTCCGGTCGGACTTCGTGTTCGAGCTCGACCCGAAGCTCCGCTCGACGCAGGGCTTCGGCGAGACGTTCTCGCCCGTCGTGAAGCCGCACCCGATCACCGAGGGGCTCGTCAAGGTGGCCGACCAGGGGCTCGGCCCGGTGCTCACGGTGGCGAGCTCGCTCGCGCCCACGGCGAGCGGGCCCGTGGCCCCGGCGCCGCTGCTCGTCACGAGCGACAGGGCCTTCGGCATGGTCGACTTCTTCGGCTGGGCCCGGGATCCGTCCGAGCCGCAGCCGCGCGACGGCGATCACCCGGGGCCGCTCACGGTCGCCTACGCCGCGGAGCTGCCGAAGCCCGCGGGGTCCGGCGCCGCGCACGGGCCGCGCGTCGTGGTGGTGAGCTCGCCGAGCGCGCTCTACGGCGCGAACTGGCAGAGCCCCGAGCTCCACGGGACGGCCGTGTTCGTCGAGAGCGCGCTCTCCTGGCTCGCCGCGAGCCCGCCCATGCTCGACATCCCCGACAAGCCCGCGGTGACCGCGGGCCTCCGGCTCAGCGAGGACGCCCTCTCCGGCATCTTCCGCTACGTCGTCGTCTACATGCCGCTCGCCGCGGCCCTCCTGGGCCTCGCCGTGCACCTCGCGCGCCGCGGCTCCGAGCGCCGCCCCGGCGACAAGGGCGGCCCGGGGACCCCGGCCGGGCGCGGCTCGCCCGGCGGGGCCGAGCGCGAAGGGGCGCCGTGATGCGGCGCCTCCGGCGGCACGCGACGACGCTGGTCCTGGTCGCGCTCGCCGCCGCGGCGGCCGTCGCGCTCTTCGTGCTCGATCGGGGCGCGGTGTCCACCGACGAGGCCGAGCGCCGCAAGAAGCACCTGTTCGAGGCGTGGCGCCCCGACGAGATCACCGAGCTCGCCGTGACGGCGGCCCCGCCAGGCGCGCCGCCCGACGCGCAGCAGACCGCGCGGCTCACCCGCGGCGACGTCGACGACGCCGGCCAGCGCCCGTGGAGGGTCGAGATCGACGGCCAGCGCTACCCCGCCGACGAGCCCACGGTCGACCAGCTCCTCGGCACGCTCGAGTTCGCGACCGCGGAGCGCCGCGTCTCCGAGGAGGCGAGCGACCGCGCCGCCCTCGGCCTGGCTGCGCCCCGGCTCACGATCGCGCTCGCCATGGGCCCGCGCCGCGAGCGGCTCTCGCTCGGCGGCGGCGCCCCGACGCCGCCCGGCGCGGTCTACGCCGAGGTCGCCGGCCGCGGCGTCTTCGTCATCACGAAGCAGCTCGCCGCCGCCCTCGACGTGCCGCCGGATCGCTTCCGATCCCGGAGCTTCGTCCCTTACCTCCCGGCGGAGCTCTCGGGGCTCGCGCTCGAGGGCGCCGGCGGCTCGCGGCGGTTCTCGCGCGCCCCGTGGGGCGGCGGCCGCGGCGCCGGCTTCCGCTTCGCCGAGGGCTCGCCCGAGGGCAGCGGCGTCCGGGTCAGCGCGCCGGCGCTCGACGCCGTGCTCTCGGCGCTCGGCCGCATGCAGGCCGAGGCGTTCCTCTCCGAGGAGGAAGCCGAGCAGGCCGCGGCCTCCGGCGGCCCCCGGGTCACGCTGACGCTCCTGCCGAGCGATCCCTCGGCGAAGCGCGGCGTGATCGACGTCGGGGGCGCCTGCCCCGACGAGCCCGACCACGTCGTCGCCGTGCGGCGCGAGCCCACGCGCGCGGCCGCGTGCGTGCCCGCGAGCGCGCTCGATCCGCTCACCGAGGAGGCGGCGCGCTTCGTCGACCTCGCCCTCGTCGCCGCGCCGCTCGACGAGGTCGCCGAGGTGAAGCTCGCGGCCGGCGAGCCCGGCGCGCGGTCGCTGGAGCTCGCGCGCGCCGGCAGCGAGTGGCACCTGCGGGCCCCGGAGGACCGCCCTGTCCCGACCGAGACGGGCCGCGCCCTCGTGCAGGCGATCCTCGACGTCCGCGCGACGCGCCTCCTCCCCGCGGCGAGCGACCCGAAGGCGCTCGGCCTGGATCCGCCTCGGGCCACGCTCCGCGTCGTCTCGACGCCGGCGGCGGCCGGCGAGGGCGAGCCGCAGGAGCGCGTCGAGACGCTCGAGATCGGCGCCGAGCAGGCCGGCGTGGTGCGCGTCCGGCGGCTCGAGGACGGCGCGATCGCCGAGATCCCGGCCGCGGCCGCCGGCGCGCTCCTCCCCTCCGAGGTGTCGCTGCGCTCGATGGCGGTGTTCGACTTCGCGCCGGAGCAGGTCATCGCGCTGCGCATCGAGCGCCCCGGCCTGGTCCAGCGGCTCCGCCGGACGGGCGAGGGCGCCTGGCGGCTCGTCGAGCCGACCGGCGCGGGCCTCGCGGCCGACGGCGGGCTCGCGGACGAGCTCGCCGCTCAGCTCGCCGGCCTTCAGGCCGAGCGCTGGGTCACCGCGGACGCCGCCCAGGGCTACGGGCTCGCCGCGCCCCGGCTGGTGGTCGAGGCCGAGCTGGCCGCCGCGCCGGAGGGCGCCGGCGCGCCCGGCGCGGCGGCGCGCGCGGCCCGGGTGGAGCTCGGCGCGCACGCCGGCGCGGGCTCGTTCGCGCGCGCCGGCGACGGCGCCGCCGTGTTCGTCGCGCCGCCGTCGCTCGAGGCCGCGGCAGGGCGCCTGCTGCTCCGCCGCGACGTCTTCCTCGTCCCGCCCGAGGACATCGCGCGGGTGACGCTGATCCCGCGGGACGGGAAGCCGGTCGTGCTCGAGGGCTCGCCGCACGGCTTCACCGTCGCGGGGGCGGCCGACCCCTCGAGCGCTGCCGCGACCGCCGCGCGCGTCCGGGATGCCCTCGCCGATCTGCGCGCCGAGGGCGCCGTCGCCCTGGGCCAACCGGAGCGGCAGCACGGCCTCGTCCAGCCGCGGCTCCGGGTCGCCATCGAGCTGGTCCGGCCGCAGCCCGTGCCGGCGGGCGAAGGCGGCGCGGCCCCGCCGCGCGCGTCGGAGGGGTCGTTCACGATCGCGATCGGCGCTGGCGACGCCTTCCGCGGCACGAACGTCGTCTACGCCCGCCGCGACGGCGTGGGCGCGGTCTACGCCATCGCGCAGTCCCGGGTGCGGCCGCTCCTCGAGGCGGCGGGCGTCGCGGGCGCCGACTGAGCGGCCGCCGCTCGAGCGGACTGTTTCGTACTATTTCGTTCTGGCGGCCCACCTGTGCTAGGCGACGTGGTGGACATGGCGAAGGCGGACATGGCGAAGCGGCAGCGCCCGCTGACGGTCGACATCCCCCGTCCCGGCGATGAGCAGCCGGTCTGGTCGCGGGTCGGGGTGATCGCGCTCGTGGGGTTCGTCGTGGGCGTCGCCTGGCCCAGGCTCGCCGGGGTCCGCATCGGCCCGAGCGTCCCCGGCGATCTCAAGCCGACCGCCGAGACCGCGGCCGCTGCGGCGCCGCCCGCCCCCGCGGCCGCCGCGCCCGGGACCGCGGAGCCCGAGGCCAAGCCGCCGGAGCCCGCGAAGAACCAGCAGCAGGTCGTGGTCGGCCCGGGCAGGATCACGCGCTGCTCCGACAAGAAGAACAAGAAGATCGAGGACTGCGGGGAGCTCCAGTTCGACCCGATCGCGCTGCCCCGGCTGAAGGAGCTCGCCCAGTGTCCGGCGGCCCTCGGCGTCGACGGCAAGCTCCCGATCGGCTTCGAGCTGAACTTCGAGAAGAAAGAGGTCCAGGTCGTCAAGGGTAAGAAGACGAGCCTGCCCGCCGCGACGGTCAGCGGCATTCTCCAGTGCGCCGCGCGCGAGTTCTCGAACGTCTCGCTCGAGGAGGTCCCGCACAAGCACCGCCGCTACTCGCTGGTGTACACCGCCACGTTCCACCCCCCGGGCGCGTCGGCGGAGGCCGCGAAGCCGGAGGCCGGCGGCGAGGAGCAGGAGCAGGCCGCCGGCACGACCACGAGCGAGACCGCCGTGAGCGGCCTGGCCACGGTCAGCTGGGACACCGCGCTCGTCCGTGGGGCGCCCAAGGAGGGCGATGTGGTCATGCGCCTCGTGCGCGGGACGCGCGTCAAGCTCGTTGGCCGGCAGAACGACTGGTACAAGGTCGAGCACCGGGGCAAGACAGGCTGGATGTACCGCGGCGCCATCGGCCTGTAGCCGGGCGGGGCGGGCTCTGGCTCCCGAGGGCGCGCGGGCGGCGTCATCGGGCGTGGATTCCAGGCCCGCGACCGAGCGAGCGCGCGACGGTTCGCGTAGAATGGCCGGGTCCGATGACGCGCAAGCTGTCGCTCCCGCTGGTTCCCCTGGATCGCCCCGCGCGCGCCACCGCGTCTGCCGCCACGAAGCCCACGGTCGACGCGGTGCGCGAGCGCCTCGGCGGGCGCGCGTCGACCGAGCCGGGCGTGGGCGAGCTGGTCCTGCTGACCACCGCCGCGGGCAAGGCGCTGCCGGGGGTGGTCCTCTTCCGGCGTGGCGCCACGGTCGACGTATGGATCGACGATCCTGAAGCAAATTTTTCCGTCCCTAACACAACAGAACGCTCCGTTTCCGGTCGTTCCACGGCGCATCGTGGTCTGGTTCGCCGCGCTCGCCCTGCGGACGTCGCTCCGCTGCGCGCCCCTGCGCCGGAGTCGCTCGTCGCCGTCGCGGCGGACGCGCGCGTCTTCGCCGCCCTGAGCGAGGGCGAGCGCATCCGGTTCCAGGACGGCGGCGATCTTGCCGAAGGCACGCTGGTCGAGAAGTGCCGCTTCGGGGGCCTGGTGCAGCGCGACGACGGGATCATCGTCGGCGTCGGTTTCCGCCGTCTCTGGCCGGCGCAGGCCGAAGGTGCCCCGCGCAACTGACATGCTATCGCGGGCTCGCCGGTCCCCTGGCGCGCCGTGCGCAGCCCACGTGCGGCTTGTACCTCCTTCGCGAACGCGATAAGAGAGGCAGCGTCATCGTAGCTCGCGCGCCGCGCGGCCAGGTTGGAGGAAACCGCCTTTGAAGCTCGCCCTCTCGTTCACGGTCGCCCTCGCGCTCTCCATGCTCGCGGGCTGTGGCGCCTCGCCCTCGAGTCTGTGCGGAGACAAGTGCGATTGCACGGGATCTTGCAGCGATCGAGACGAGGTGGAATGCATCGATGCCCTCGAGGACGCCGAGAGGACCGCTGCGTACGAGGGCTGTGAGGACCAGTTCGACGAGGCCATCGCCTGCATCGATGACGAGTTCGTGTGCGACGGAGATGAGGTCGATATCGGCGGATGCAGCCGGCCCATGGATAATCTCCGCAATTGCGCCGGGCTGATCGTGTACGCCGGGGTTTACGCGCAGTTCGAGTGATCGAGCGCGGGCGCCGCGCAGGCCATGCGCGGCGCCCATGGCGGTCCGCGTAGCCCCTTCGGACCAGCGGTACCATGGCTCCTCGCCCGAGGTGGACGGCCCAGCCGGGCGCGCCTTGCCGGATGAGCCTGCGCTCCGCTCGGCGCGCGCGCCCTCGCCGCGCCTGAGATCCTGTCGAGCGGGCCCGGCGGGCGAGAGATCTGCTGTGGAGGTCCTGTCCGACGGAGGGGAGCGCCGGAGCGCCCCGGCCGCGCGCCGGGGCGGCCCAGAGGGGCTATTCGCCGAGGTGGGTGCGCACCTTCATGAGCAGCGTGTCGCTGTCAAAAGGCTTGATGAGGTAGTCGGTGCACCCGTTTGCGAAGCCGATCTTGATGCTCGTCTGATCGCTCCTCGTCGTCATCATGATGATCGGCACGGTCTTCGTCGCGTCGAACGCCCGGAGCCACCTGCAGGCCTGGAAGCCGTCCATCGCGGGCATGACCACGTCCATCAGGATGAGGTCGGGGCGCTCCGCCACCGCCTTCGCGATGGCCTCCTTGCCGTTGCGCGCGATGACGATGTCGTAGTCGTCCTCGCCGAGCGTCAGCTGCTGTGACAGCAGCGAAGTCAACGAGTCGTCGACGACGAGGATCTTCTTCTTTCGAACGGTCGCGCTGGGCTCGCTACTTGGCGCGGACGGCCGGCTCCGCGGCGCCGAGTCGGAAGCGGAGGCCGTTTCCGGAGAGCTCTTTCGCGAGGAGTCGACACGACGATCGGCCATGAGGGAGCCTCCATGAGGGGGCGCCGTTCCCTAGGGCGCCTCCGGAGTGTTCAGGTTGCAACGAGTGGTCCCCCCGTCACCTTACCAGGATCGCTACCGCACCGGAACCAAGTTCCACTGTCACCCGATGTGGCCAAACCCGCGAAAGCACTCCTGAACACGCCGCCCAGCCTCACGCGGCGCGCCAGCAGCTGAGACCGCTTGGTCCCCTTGCCGAAGGCTCCAGTAAGGCGCAGTCGCCCGAGGCGTCCACGACACCTGCAGCGCCAGGCGGAGCGGAGGCTCACGCGAGCGCGGGAGGGCGAAGCGGCAGCGCCTGCTCGCCTGGACGTGAAAGGAAGGGTAGTGCCCAGGGACGGAATCGAACCGCCCACACGAGGATTTTCAATCCTCTGCTCTACCAACTGAGCTACCTGGGCTTGCTGCGGGCCCCGCGCTTGCGCCGGGGCGTCGGTCACGGGCGGGCTACGTTACGCGGATGTGGCCGTATGTCAAGGAATTCTTTGGCCCCCTCCTCCTCGTGACGCATCTCGTGACGTATCTGGGGCCGAGGTGCGCCGGCCGGTGCCGGCGTCGCGTCGGTCTGCGTCGCTTCGCGTCACGCGCCGGCGTCGTCCGCCGTCGAGCGCGGCTCGAGCTCCTGCTCGGGCGCGGCGCGATCGACCAGCCGGAGGGCGGCCGCGAGCCACGAGGCGCGCAGGTAGGCGGCGGCCGCGAGCGCCGCGAACTGCGCGGCGAACGCGGCGGCGACGCGCGGTCCGGTGCCGGCGCCGGCGAGGTGCACGCCCCACGCCCCGCAGGCGAGCGCGACGGCGGCGAGCGCGCCTCGGGAAGCGCAGGCCCAGGCGGCCGCGATGGGCGCGGCGCGCAGCGCGTCGAGCCCCGTGGCCACCGCGGAGTAGAAGCCCCGCTGCTCGGCGACGAGGGCGGCCCGCGCGAGGTCGTGGAGCAGGCCGATGGCCGCGACGGGCGCCAGGGCGACCGCGGCGACGGCCCCCGCCGCGAGGTCGCGGCTGCGCGGCACGGCCAGGAACGCCGCGCAGAGCTTCGTCCCGGGGAGCAGGACGAGCGCGGCGGCCGTGACCTGCGCCGCGAGCGCGACGCCCCAGAGCAGCGCGAGCGGGCCGAGGGCGCGCGCCGCGCGGCCGCCCACGGCCTGCGCGGAGAGCGGCCCTGCCTGGCTCAGCGCGGCGAGGAGCACCGCGAGCGGGACCAGCCCGAGCGCGGCGGCGATCAGGGCGCCTGCGCCGAGCTGAGCGGCCAGCGACGCGCTGGCGAGCGCCCCGAGGCGCGCCAGCTCGCCGAGCATCAGCCCGCCGGGATCGAAGAGGATCGCGTCGCCGCGCGGGTGGTCGCCGACGACCTGGGCCGCGAACACGGACAGCGGCGCCGCGACGACGAGCGAGGCGAGCGCCCGGTAGCCGAAGTAGAGCGCGACGGCGCCGAGCCGCTCGTGCGCGGCGGGGCGCCGCGCGGCAGGCCGGGCGCGCGGCGGATCGGCGCCCTCGGCCGCCGCCCCGCCCGGAACCATCGCGCCCTCCTCCGCCGGCTCGCTCATGGGCCGAGGAGCGTGAGCGCGAGCCCCACGGCGAAGCTCGCGCGGGAGAGCACGCTGGGCGCGAGGACGTCCGGGTCCGCCCGGCGCGCGTTGTTCGCGAGGTCCTCGTCGAGCAGCACCCGGCGGTCGGGGTCGATCACCACGGCGGCGAGCGGCGAGGCGCCGGCGTAGGGGATCCGGGCGGCGCTCTCGTGCGCCGGCCAGAGGACCCGCTGCACGCTGCCGTCCGCGCCGTGCAGCGCGACGTCGACGGGGAGCACGAGCGAGCCGCGGCGCCGCACGACGGCGTGGCCGCGGTAGGCCGCGCCGTCGCGGCCGCCATCGCCCGCAGCGGGCTCCGCGCCGTCGGCGGGCCACGAGTGGAACGTCGCGACCGCGTAGTCGACCCACGCGCGCTCGAAGAGCCCGGCGCGGAGCGCCTCGGCCGCCGGGCCGCCCACCTCCCGCCGCACGGCGTCGAGCAGCGCCTCGGGGCCGGGGTGACGGAACCGGTTCTCGCGCGCGTAGCGGCCGACGGCCCGGCGCACGAGGTCCTCGCCGTACACGCCGCCGAGGGTCGCGAGGAGGATCGCGGGCCTCGCGTACACGAGCCCGGCGTAGTCCGCCCCGTCGACGAAGGCCGCCGCCGGCTGCGCGACGGCGCCGTCGTGGCCCGACGCGAGCGCGTCGGCGCGGTACTGCGTCCGGAGGTCGATCTCGAGCCCGGGCAGCCGCGCCGCCGAGCTGTCGCCGTAGCGGGCGCGGAGCGCGTCGACCTCGGCGTAGGTGGTGAGGCCCTCGTCGAGGAACGGGTGGAGGTGCTCGTTCGTGGCGACCAGGCCGTAGAACCACTGGTGCGCGAGCTCGTGGATCGTGACCGCCTCGACGAAGCGCACGCCCGCCGCCGGCCAGAGCCAGCTGCCGCCCGTCGTGATGAGCGTCGGGTACTCCATCCCGCCGGCCTCCTCGGCGCCCTCGGGCGGGTGCACGATCGTGAGCGTGCCGTACGGGTAACGGCCGAACGCCGCGCCCAGGTGCGAGAGGCCGAACCGGGCCAGGTCGATCTCGAGCGCCGCCTCGCGCTCGCTCCCCTCCGGGAAGAGGCACCGGATCGCGACGCCGTCGTCGGTCGTCGCGCGCGCCTCGCGGAAGCGATCCCACGCGGCGAAGGCGAAATCGTGCACGTCCTCCTGCACGAACCGGCGGATCGCGCGGCCGCCCCGCCGCTGCTCGTCGACGAGCCGGCCGGTGGCGCCGACCGTGAACCCCTCCGGGACGTCGACGGTCACGTCGTAGGCCCCGAAGTCGGCGTAGAACTCCGAGAGCCGGTGGTAGGCGAAGTGCGCCCAGGTCCCGTCGGGCTCGAGGCGAGCGATCTTCGGGAACCACTGCCCCACCATGTGAAAGCTCCCGTAGTGGCCCGTCCTGAGCGCGAGCGACGGCAGGTGCGCGTCCCAGGCGAGATCGATCGTGATCGCCTCGCCCGGAGCGACGGGCCGCGGAAGCTCCACGCGGATGTCGGTCGCGTCGTCGGGGTCGCCGGGCGTCGTGGGGTTCCCCTGGGGCCAGACGTCCGCGCCATCCATCTCGCGCACCGCGAAGCGCGTCACCTGGATGTGACCGTAATCATAAAGGATTTCGCTGCCGCGAAAGCCCCCGATGGCCGACCGGAGGAACGCGGTGCGCTGGTTCTTGAAGCCGTTCAGGTAGAGGTGGACGAACAGCTCGCGCTGGGGCTCGCGCGACGCGTTCCGCCAGACCACCGTGCCCTCGCCGCGCATGGTGTGCTGCGCCGGATCGAGGGTCGCGCGCAGCGTGTAGCTCGCGATCGGATCGGCGCGCGCCGCGGGCTCGGCGTCGGGCGAAGGCGCCGGCGCGGCGCTTCCGGCGTCGGAGGGGCCCGCGCGGCCGGCGATGGGGGCGATCGCTGGGTCCGCGCCGGCGGCGCCCGCGCTGGCGGCCGGCGGCGGCTGCGCTGGAGCGCCGGGCGCGATCGTGGCGAGGAGGGACGCGCCCGTGCGGCCGGCGAGCAGCGCGAGGAGGAGACCGACGGCGGCCTGGAGAGCCGTGCGCACCCGTGCAACCTAGCGAGCCAGCGCCATCGCGGAAAGGCGCGTCAGCGGGCGCGGCGGCCCGCTCGGCGCGGTTCGAGGCGCGGCGAGGACCTTCCGGCGGCGCCGGCGCCTACACGCTGCAGACGATCCCCTCCTGCACGAGCTCGTACAGGAGCCGCAAGGCCTCGAGCGTCTGCATGCCCGACACGTCGAGGATCTCGTCGATCGAGCTGTAGCCGTCGATGCACGACAGCAAGAAGCCGGTGCGGTGATCGAGGTTCAGCGAGCGGAGCTGGTCCGGCGGCACCGCGAGGCGGAGCACGCGCGAGCCGTCGCCGAGGCGCGACTGGTACATCTGCCGCAGCATCTCGACGCAGCTGTCGGCGTACTGGCGCGCCATCCAGTCCTTCGGGTTCTCCTCGAGCAGGCCCTCCGCGAGGACCAGCGCGCCCCCGAAGTCGCCCTGATCGAACCGGTGCTGCATCTGCTCCCGCGGCCCCGGGGCGCTCATCTGGGGCTCGGTCGCCCGGGAATGAACCCCCTTGTCCGCCCTCACGGCGGCCGCCGGCGCGCGATCCGTCTCGGTCCGGCGCGGCGGGCGCGCCCCGCCCTGCGTGTCGCCGGAGACCCGGTACGAGGTGGACCCGGCGAGCGCGCCCGTCCCGCCGCGGAAGGCCGGCTCGTCGTCCTCCACGATCAGGCCGTAGCGGAGCGTGCCGGGCGGCGGCGTGACCGGCTGCTCGTCCGCGGCGAAGCCCGGCTCCTCGAAGCCGAGGTCGAGCCGGAAGTCGATGCCCAGCGGGCCGCCGTCGTCCGGGCCGTAGCCGCGCCCCCGCGCGCTCGGGGGGACGCGGACGTCCCGCGCGTCGACCGGAGGGCCGCCGAAGACGTCGATCTCGCCGAAGCTGTGCGGGTACGGCTGGCTCGGCTCGCGCAGGAGATCGTCGTCGAGGTCCGGCCCGAGCTCGTGTTCGCCCTCGAGGGACCCGAAGCCCATCCGGCCGCCGGGCCGCGACGGGACCCCGGGCTCGTCGCACTCCAGGCCGAGCCGCCCGGCCTCCAGGCCCGGCGGGCCGTGCTTGCCCGAGAAGCTGCTGCCGGGCGGCGGCTCCCAGGGGATCGTCCTGCGCGGCGGCACGGGCGGGTACTCCTCCGGCGGGGGCTCGGGCGGGCGCGGCCGCTGGGCGGTGATCTCGGAGCTCGAATGGGAGCGACGGGTCATCATCTTTGCCACGTAATCGCTGACCGGGATCGGCGGCGGAAGGGTGATCTTGCCCTCGGCGTCCGGCGGGGGCGAGCCGGAAGGCGGGGTCGCCGCCAGGCGGGCTGAGCCCGCCTCCCCGCGCGCGAGCGCGGCGCGCGCGAGGATCTCCTTCGAGGCGACCGGCTGGGTGTCCTCGAGCTCGTCCACCTCATCGTGCCCCCAGGAGGAGTCCAGGGTCTTGGAGTCAGGCGGCACCGACCGCATCGTCTTCCCTCATCGCGGCCACCGTTCACCCCTGTGGCCTGGCTACGACACCCTTGAACATCCGGTGGGTGCGCGAGAGCGCCTCCATCTGCTCCTTGACCGCGGCCGCGTCGCGCCGCCCGATGGCCTGACGCGAGCGGTCCACGATCCCGCGCGCCTTGCCGATGGCGTCGCGGCCGAAATCGCTGGACGCCACGATCTGCTCCACCTGCGGGAACATCCGCTCGATCTCGGCGATGAGCTTCTCGGCCTCCTGCCGGACGCCCTCGAACTGGTCGCTCGCGCGGCGATCGACGAGGTACTCCTTCGCGGCCTCCATCATCTCGCCGACCTCCTCCTTCGTGAGGCCGCTCGACGCGGTGACCTGGATCGACTGCTGCTGGCCCGTCTCGAGATCCTTCGCGCTCACGGAGACGATGCCGTCGCTGTTGATCTCGAACGTCACCTCGATCTCGACCTGGCCCTTCGGGGCGCGGCGCAGGCCCGTGAGGATGAACTCGCCGAGCAGCTCGTTGTCCGTCGCCTTCTGGTGCTCGCCCTGCATGACCAGGATCTTCACCGCGGTCTGGTTGTCGCGGCTGGTCGTGAAGATCTTCGACCGGCTCGTGGGCACGGTCGTGTTCTGCGGGATGAGCTCCTCGAAGTTCGACCCGAAGGTCATGATGCCGAGCGCGTGCGGCGTGACGTCGAGCAGGATCATCTGCTTCGTCTCGTCCACGAGGGCGGCGCCCTGCACCGCCGCGCCGAGCGCGACCACCTCGTCGGGGTGCACCCCCTTGCACGGCTCGCGCTCGAAGAAGTCGCGCACGGCCTCCTGCACCCGCGGCATGCGCGTCATGCCGCCGACGAGCACGACGTCCTCGATCTCGTCGCGATCGAGCCGCGCGTCCTCGAGCGTCTGGCTGCAGATCTCGATGCACCGCTCGACGAGGTCCTCGCACAGCTCCTGCAGCGTGGCCCGCGAGAGCGTGCGCTGGAGGTGGAGCGCCTCGTTCCGCGCGCTCGAGATGATGAACGGCAGGTTGATCTCGGTCTCGAGCACGCTCGACAGCTCGCACTTCGCCTTCTCGGCCGCGTCCTTGAGCCGCTGGAGCGCCATCCTGTCCTGCCGCAGGTCGACGTCGTGCTGCTCCTTGAACCCCTGCACCAGCCAGTCGATGACCCGCGCGTCGAAATCCTCGCCGCCGAGGAAGGTGTCGCCCGCGGTGGCGATGACCTTGAAGACCCCGCCCGCGCCGATCTCGAGCACGGAGATGTCGAACGTGCCGCCGCCGAGGTCGAAGACGGCGATCGTCTTCTCGACGTTCTTGCCGAACCCGTACGCGAGCGCCGCCGCCGTCGGCTCGTTGACGATGCGGATGACGTCGAGGCCGGCGATCTGGCCCGCGTCCTTCGTCGCCTGCCGCTGGTTGTCGTTGAAGTAGGCGGGGACGGTGATCACCGCCTTCGAGACCGGCTCGTTGAGGTAGTCCTCGGCGAACAGCTTCATCTCCTGGAGGACCATCGCGCTGATCTCGGGGACCGAGTACGTCTTGTCGCGCAGCTGGATGCGGACGTCGCCGTGAGGCCCTTCGACGATCTTGTACGAGGCTGTCAGGATCGCGTTCTTCACCTGCGGGGACGACCACTTCCGGCCGATCAGCCGCTTCGCGGCGTAGACCGTGTTCTCGGCGTTGGTGATCGCCTGCCGCTTCGCGATGTGCCCGCAGAGCCGCTTGCCGGCCTCGGTGATCGCGACCATGGACGGCGTCGTCTTGTACCCACCGCGATTCGGGATGACGGTCGGGACGCCCTCCTCGACGATGGCAACGCACGAGTTCGTGGTGCCAAGGTCAATGCCGATGACACGCTCCATCGATGCCGCTGCTCCTCTTGTGATCTTCGGCTTGTGATCTTCGGCCCGAACGGCCGCCGAGGTCACGATGCTAGACCGTTTCGCGGAGCCGAGCGGGCCAATCGTGCGCGGCCCCCTGCGGAAGGGGCCGCCGCCGGTCCGCCGCCGGTCCCGGACCGACCGGCGGCGCTCCGCGGCGCTAGACTTGCTTCCCGTACCTCTTGGCCTGCTCGCGCGTCTGGGCGACGAGGCCGCGCAGCCTGGCGTCGGTCCCTGCGAGCTCGGCCGCGCGGTCCAGCTCGCCGCTCGCGCTCTTGGTGAGCCCCGCGGCCGCGTACGAGAGCGCGAGCGTCAGCCGGTACTCCACCGAGGAGGGCACGAGCTCCACCGCCCGCCGCGCGAACTCCACCGCCCGCCGCGTGTTCTCCCCGGCCTGGAGCGTCGCGTAGGCGACCCGCTCGTGCGCGCCGGCGTCGTCCGGGCGACCGTTGCACACCTTCGCATAGCTCAGCGCCGCGTCGACCCAGCGCCCGTTCTGCGCCTCGTAGTGCGCCTGCTTCAGGTAGCCGTCCGCCAGCGTCACCGCCGCGAGGCGCTGCACGTCGGCCGACGCCTTCTGGAGCGCGGCGTCCTCCGGCGCGAGCGACGCGGCGATCCGGTACGCGTTGGCCGCGCTCGCGTAGTCGTTCCGCTCGAGCGCGGCCCGGGCCGCGTCGGAGTACCGCCCGATCTGGTTCCGGACCGCCTCGTTGCGGGCGGAATCGTAACGCGCCTTGAGCGCCTCGACAGCCCGCATCGACTCGGGCGATCGGACGCCGCCCGGGGGCCTCGACACCGCCACCGCGACCGGCGCGGTGGCCGCCACGGCAGGCGCCGTGGCCGCCGCGGCGGGCGCCGTGGCCGCCGCGGCAGGCGCGCCCGCCGGAGCGCGCCGCAGGCCTCCGGTGAGCTTGCGCGCGAACGTCTCGCGCCGATCCTTCGCGCTGGGGACGGGCGCGACGGGCGGGGTCGCCGCCGCGCTCCGCGCCGGTGCGCTCCCGTGCTCCGCCGCGCTCCGCGCCGGTGCGCTCCCGTGCTCCGCCGCGCTCCGCGTCGGCGCGCTCCCGTGCTCCGCCGCGCTCCGCGTCGGCGCGCCACCGCGGTCCGGGGAGGTCGCCTCGTGGGACGGCGGCGCCGGCGCAGGTGCCCGGGCGAACGCCGCGGCAGGGCCCTGCTCCGCCGGAGCGCGCTCGGAGGAGTAACGCCCGGGCGACCCGACCGGGTCGCGCGGATCGGCGAACGCAGCGCGCACCGAGGCGTCGACAGCGGTGGTGATCGTGGCGATGTCGCGGGGCGTCTGCTCGATCAGCGCCGCCATCGCCCGGTTCTTGTAGGTCTGCTCGAGGTACGCGTCGTACTCGGCGCGCCGCTGCTTCGACGTCAGCGTGTCGTGCGCCAGCGTGATGCGCGTGAAGATGGCCTCGATCTTCTGCTTGTACGAGCCGAGCTGCTTGCGGAAGTAGGTGTCCGGATGGAACTCCGGCGCGAGCGTGTAATAGGCGCTCTTGATCTGCTTCTTGTCCGCCTGATCCGAGACGCCGAGCAGCGCGTAATAGCTGAGATCCTCGAGCCGGTAGTAGAGGTCGAGGATCCGCCGCTTCCGGTCCGGGGCGAGCTCGACCGGCTCGTCGAGCTCGGCAGGATCGTACAGCGGCGGGGAGTCCACCTGCTGGAGCGCGTCGCGGCCGAGCGGGACGGACTCGCCGCCGGGCGACACCGGCCGCTCCGTGTCCGCCCCACGCCGCGCCGCTTCGGGCGCGCCCCGCGGCGGAGGGGGGCCCGAGAGCTCGCCGTCCAGGAGGATCGCGCCGAAATCGCGCAGGCGGCGCAGCGCCTCGACGGTGTCGCCGTGCGACATGCCCGTGATCAAGGACAGATCCCGATCGGTCAGGACGCCGTCAATCCGGGACAGGAGGAACGCGTCCGCGGGTTTCAGCGGGAGCGATTTGAGATCGTACCCGGGTTTCGGCCTTGGTACACGGAGCGTCATCGGGTCGGGCAGCGGCCCCCTCCCCTCGAGTCTAACGAGGAACGCGCGCCCGTCGCAATTGGAGACCACGGCGGGCGCGCGCTTCAGCGCGGCTTTTCCTGGGCGCCCTTCAGGGCCTCGGTGATAACGTGATCCTGGATCGAGATCGCCCGCTCGAGCAGGCCGACCGCGCGAGCGCGGGCCTGCGCCGCCGCCTCGCGATCTCCCTTCGCCTCCAGCGCCTTCGCGCGGCGCTCCTCGACCACGCCCGCGACCTCGTACAGGTGGCCTTCGTAATGAGAGGGCGCCGGCGCCAGCTTGAGGCCCGCGTCGACGTCGCGCGCCGCGGCGTCGAACTCGCCGGCCTCGCTCCGGAGCTCCGCCAGCCGGGCGTAGGTGTCCGCGGTCACCTCGGCGACCTCCGGCAGCGCTCCCGGCGGCCTCGGCGCGGCGATGATCCCCTCGAGGGCGCGGATCGCGGCGGCGCGATCGCCCGCGCCGATCGACACGTCGGCGGCGTGGTGCGCCGCGCGCGCCCTGGAGAGGAAGGCGAGCAGCGTGGGATCGACGATCTGTGCCGGGGCGCACGCGCACGCCGGGTCGGCCGGGGCCGCGCCGGCGCGCGCCCGCTCGTCGTCCCGGGCGCACCCGAGGTGGGCCGCCGTGAGGAGCCCCAGGCAGGCGGCGGCGAGGCGCGCGCTCCGCATCAGCGCACCCCCCACGCCGCGTAGCGGTTCTGGCGCAGATCCGACGCGCGCGCGGCGGCGATGCGATCGATCCGCTCCGTCTGGCCGCCCTCCCTCGGGAACGGCGCGGCCGGATCGAAGAGCGCGGTGGTCGAGCGCGCCTCGATGAGCGGGAGCCGCGGCGCGGCCGCCCCGACCGGCGCGGCCGCCGCCCCGACTGGCGCGGCCGCCGCCCCGGGCGCGCGCGCGACGGAGGCGCGCTCTTCCCTGAGCTGGCCGAAGATCAACGCCGCGGCGGCCGCAGCCGCGGCGAGGGTCGAGAGCGCCGCCATCGTGACCGGCGCGATGCGCCGGGCGCGAGGCGCGGGCGCGGCGCGGAGGGCGCCCTCGACGAGCGCGCGGCTCCGGAGCTCGGCGAGCGGCGCCGGGCGCCACGCGGCCCGGAGCGCGCCCGCGAGCTCCGCGAGCTCGTCGCGCGCGCCGGGGGAGACGAGCTCCGCCTCTCCCGCGGAGCCGCCGCCCCGCCCGGGTGCGCCCCCGCCGGCGGCGCCGGGCTCGAGCGCCTCCCGCAGGCGCTCGGCGGCGCGCAGCTCGGCCCTGGTCGGGGGCGCGCCCTCGTCGCCGAGCGCGCGCGCGAGCAACGCCTCGTGGTCGGCCCGGTCGAGGCCGACGGGACGGGCCGCGGCGCGGAGGGCGGCCGCGAGCGGCACCTCGCCGCGATCGAGCGCCTCCGCGAGCTCGCGCGCGGCGCGAAGCTCGTCGTCGGACGCGGGCGCGAGCGGCTCCGCCTCGGGCGCGACGAGCGCGAGCCGCCGGCCGCGATCCGGAGCGCCGCGGCGCTCGACGGGCCCGTCGCCGGTCGGCGGAGGGCGCGGATCCGAGGGCAGCCGCGGCTTCATCGCGCCCCTTCCTTGGGCTCCGCGCGCGGCGCGGCAACCCCCGCGGCGAGCGCCTTCTTCAGCGAGGTCATGGCGCGGTGCAGGACGACATCGAACGTCGCGACGCTGACCCCGAGCGCGAGGGCCACCTCGTCGCGGGGCCGCTCCTCGAGCACCCGGAGCCGGATCGCCTCGGCGTAGCGCGGGTTGAGGCGCCCGAGCGCGTCCTCGACGCGCGCCCGCGCGTCGGCGAGGTCGCGCTTCTCGCAGAGCTCGACCTCGCCGCGGGCGGAGAGGTCGGTCTCGGCGGCGTCGATCTCGCGCTGCAGATCCTCCGGCTCGAAGAGCGCCTCGCGGCGGCGCGCGCGGAGCATGTCGAGCGCGATGCGCAGCGCGATCACGCGGAGCCAGGGGTAGATGCCGCAGCTCTGCCACTGGAACTGGGAGAACCGCTCGACCACGCGCGCGTACGTCTCGGCCAGAGCGTCCTGCGCGGCGGCGTCGGAGCCGAGCCGGGGGAGCAGCACCGCGCGGTAGAGCGAGGGGCCGTACTTGCGGAGCAGCTGGCCGAGCGCGGCGCGATCGCCCTGCGCGGCGCGCTCGCACTGCAGGCGCTCCGCCTCGAGATCGGGCCTCGCTGCTGCCGCCGCGGTCACGACGGCGACGATACCCGGACGTGGAACGGTTCGCACCGGTGTCCGCCGTGCGCCCGCGGCGGGACGGCGCGCCCCGCGGCCGTGGAGGAGCGCGGGCGCGCCTCCGGGGCGCCGCGCGGCGCCGCGCGGGGGCCACGCGGCGGCGGGGACCGAGCGCGGGAGGGCTGCCGCATTCACACCTCGACAACGGCCCAAAGCCGTGGACCTTACGGCCCGAAGACTCCACATTGTGCCGGCCTCGACGCCGAGCGTCCGCCGTGAAAGGAGCCCTCGTGACCCTCGATACAACGTTCAGGTCTCGCGCACGCCCCCGGGTCGGGCGGCGCGTCGGGACCGGCCCGTGACGGCGGGGCCGTCCGGCGAGCGGCGGCGCTCGCTGAGCTGCGCGCGCTGCGGCGCCCTCAACGGGAGCGACTTCAGCCGCTGCATCCGCTGCGGCGCGCCGCTGCTCGCGCCCGCCGCCCACGCCCCGCCGGCGCGGGGGCCCCTCGACGGGCGGAGCCTGCTCGCGACCAAGATCCTCGGCGGGCTCACGTCGTTCGTGTTCGTCGGGCAGCTCGTGGCCGCGCACTCCCGCGATCTCGGCCTGCTCTCGGCCTGGGACGCGTCGAACTACCTCCGCTTCGGCGCGCTCCTCCTCGTGCCCGGCGCCCCGTTCGAGCCGTTCCGCCTGCTGTCGGCGGTCTTCGTCCACATGGGGGTCCTCCACTTCGGCATGAACATGATGACGCTCGGCATGCTCGCCCGCGCCGCCGAGCCCGCCGTCGGCTCGGCGCGGTTCGCGCTCGCCTACGTCCTCACGGGCCTGGTCGGCTTCGCCGCGAGCGCGGCGTGGAACCTCTTCGTGCAGCCCGAGGTCGTGTGCACGGCGGGCGCCAGCGGCGCGGTGTTCGGCGTGATGGGGCTCCTGCTCGGCTGGCTGCTCCGCCGCCGCGACCCGCGCTGGAAGGACCTCGCGCTCCAGGCGGTGTTCTACATCGTCCTCTTCGGCTTCGTCGTGAACGCGTCGAACACGGGCATCCGCATCAACAACGCGGCGCACATCGGGGGCCTCGCGAGCGGCGCGCTGCTCGGGCTGAGCTACGCGGGCCCGGCGCGGCGGAGGCTCGAGGGCGTGATGAACGCCGGCGCGCTCGCGGGCGTGCTCGCCTGCCTCGCCGCGCTCGGGCTCGCCCAGCGCTCGCCGCTCTGGCGTGCCACGGAGTCGATCGACGGGCTCTCGCGGATCGAGGCGCCGGGCCGCGAGGCGCGCGACGGGCCAGGGGCGCCGCCGCGGCAGGCGGAGCAGGCATCGCCGCCGCGGCCGGCCGGGTCGCCCGCGCCGGACGGCGCCTGACGAGGCGTGACGCTGATTGCCGCGCCCTGCCCGAACGTCTAAGCGCCATCGTCGCATTCACGTAGGGGCGGGCGCGACCGTCCGTTCCCTCTCAGGAGACGTCATGGTCCGAACCTCATCGCGCATCGCCTCGTGCGTGCTCGCCGCGTCCCTCCTCTGCGGCTGCCATGTCACCATCCAGAGCGGCAGCAAGCCGGCAGAGACGTCGCCGCCGCCTCCCCCTCCCCCCGCCAAGACGGCCTCCCGGACGCGCAAGCCGGCCAAGCCCGATCCGGAGCCCGAGCGCCGCAAGGCCCCGAAGTGGCGCCTGCCCACGCACGGCGCCCCGCGCATCACCGCCCCGAACGCGTTCGGCAACGGCGAGAGCGGCGCCTTCCGGGGGCTCGCGTACGTGATCCCCGAGAGCAGCCAGAAGCTCCCGAGCTTCGACGGGCTCGTGCCGTTCGCGGTGCTGTACACGGACAAGTTCGAGGTGAAGTCGCAGGACTTCTCCGGCGGCTTCCCTGGCGCGCTCGCGCAGAACGAATGGTTCGCCATCCGCTTCGAGGGCGAGTTCAAGGCGCCCGAGGAGGGCGTGTACCAGCTCCGGCTCACCTCGGACGACGGCGCGATCCTCTACATCGACGACAAGCGCGTGCTCGCGAACGACGGGGTCCACAACGCGAAGACCGCGGACGGCGAGGCGCGGCTCACCGAGGGGACGCACCGGCTGCGGCTCGACTACTTCCAGGCGCAGCGGGGCCAGGTCGCGCTCATGCTGCAGATCGGCCAGAAGGACAAGCTCGAGCCGCTCGTCGGAATCCGCTGACCGACGACCGCTGACGAAGGGCCGCGCCGGCCGGCGGACCGAAGCCCGGCCAGGGCCGTCCGGCGCGCGGCTGAGGCGTGCCCGCGCACGCCACGGCGCCCCCCATCCCCTTTTCGTGTATCGTCGCCGCCGCCCATGGCGTCGGTGAACCCACTGTCGCGCGAGCTCGTCTTCAAGATCGTCTATTACGGGCCCGGCCTGGGCGGCAAGACGACCACGCTGGAGTACCTGCACGCCACGGCGAAGCCCGAGTACCGCGGCAAGCTCGTCTCCCTCGCGACGCCGGTCGACCGGACGCTCTACTTCGACTTCCTGCCGGTCCGGCTCCCGCAGCTGCGCGGGATGAACGTGCGGCTCCAGCTCTTCACCGTGCCCGGGCAGGTCTACTTCAACGCGACCCGGAAGCTGGTGCTCACGGGCGCCGACGGCATCGTGTTCGTCAGCGACTCGCAGGCCGTCCGCGCCGACGCGAACATGGAAAGCCTGCAAAATCTGCGCGAGAACCTGGCCGAGCAGGGGCGGGAGCTGCAGCACGTCCCGCTCGTGTTTCAGCACAACAAGCGCGATTTGCCGGACTTGCTCCCGCTGGAGGAGCTCGACGCGATGCTGAACCCGTTCCGCGCGTTCTCGCTGGCCACGTCGGCGAAGACGGGGCTCGGCCTTTACGAGGGGCTCGAGGAGATCAGCGCCACGGTGCTGCGCGCCTTCGAGAGCCGCCTGCCCGACTCGATCGGGAGCGGGCTCGGGGGGTTCGACGCGATCGAGGGCGGGCTCGTCACCGCCCTGCGCGACGCCTCGCCGCCGCCGTCGGCGCCGCTCGATGCCGTGATTTCGCGGCTCGCTCCGCCCAGCAGGCCGTGGTCGACGATGCCTCCGAACTCGACGATCGGCGAGCTGGGCGAGGTCGAGGCCGCGCCCGGGGCGACCGCCTCGCCGGGCGCCGACGCCGCGCCGCGCAGCGCCGGCGCCAGGGATCCGGTGAGCCGCGGGATACCGTCGTCGCTGCGGCTCGCCGCCCGGAGGCTCGCCGCGTCGGCGGAGGCCCCGGCGACGGCGCGCGCGGATGGCCCGTCCGCGGCGACGAGGCACCTCGCCCAGCCGGGCCTCTCGTTCGTCGCGCTGTGGCCGACCGCCGAGCGCGAGGCGATCGCAGAGATCGAGGCGGCCATCGCGGCCGAGCGGTACGCCGTGGCGCTCGAGCGCTGCGACGCGCTCGTCGCGGGGATCCTCGTGAAGGCGGCGGAGCTCGCGGGCGCGACCGACGCGCCCCGCGACCCGGCGACGGTGCCGGCGCTGCTCGGCCTGGACGGGCGCCGCTACCTCGGCTTTCGCGCCGCGGTCCGGCGGGCGCGCGCCGGCGGCGAGGTGACCGAGCGCGACGCGCTCAAGGCGTTCGCGTTCGTCATCGAGGCGCGGCTCGCCGAGAGCGCGATCTGACGCGGCAGCGGCGCGCGGGCAGCCCCGCCGCCGTCACAGCCGATCGAGCGAGGCGACGCCGGAGTAGCGGCGCATCGACACGCTCATGAGCAGCGCGATCGCCACCATCACCGTGGTCACGCTCGAGCCGCCGTACGAGAACAGGGGCAGCGTGACGCCGACGACCGGGAGCACGCCCGACGTCATGCCGAGGTTGATGACCGCGTGCCAGAAGATGATCGCCGCGCAGCCGACGCCGAGCACCGCGCCGAACCGATCCTTCGCCATCGACGCGATGCGGATCCCCCACACGACCAGGAACGCATAGAGGCACACGAGCACCACGCACCCGACGAACCCCCACTCCTCGGCGAAGACCGGGAACGGGAAGTCGGTGAACTGATCCGGCAGGAAGAGGAACTGGTTCTGGGTGCCCCGGAGGTACCCGTTGCCGAACAGCCCGCCGTTGCCGATCGCGACGCGCGAGTGGTGGGCGTGCCAGCCGCGGTGCAGGAGGTCCTCCTCGGGGTGGAGGAACACGAGGACGCGGGCGCGCTGGTAGTCGAGCAGCACGTACTCCCAGACGATCGGCACCGCCACGAGGATGGATGCGACGAACAGCGCGGCGCTCCTCCACCGGACGCGCGTGACCGCCGCGATCGTCAGGAAGACGAACACGAGGATGAGCGCCGTGCCGAGATCGGGCTGCTTCAGCACGAGCAGCGCCGGGACCGCGGTCAGCGCCGCCGGGATCGCCAGATCGCGGAGGGTGCGGCCCTCGTTGCGCGGGTCGTCGTGCAGGAACTTCGCCAGCGCGATGACCAGGAACACCTTCATGAACTCGCTGGGCTGGAAGCGGAACGCGCCGAACTCGATCCAGCGCGCGGAGCCGCGCACGTCGCGCGCGAGCACGAAGACGAGCGCCAGCGAGAAGACGCCGAACGTGTAGAGCACGTAGCCGAGGCGCTCCAGGTGCCGGTAGTCGATCGCGATGAGGACGCCGCCGATGATGCCGCCCATGAACAGCCAGTAGACCTGGCTGATGTAGAGCTCGGCGCGCGCCCCGGAGTAGACGCTCGTGGCGCTGTACAGGTTGACGACGCCGAGCACCGCGATGGCGACCGCGGCGATGAAGAGCGGCCAGTCGAAGTGGTCGCGATCGCGAGCGGAGAGAGAGTCGCCCCGGATCATGGCGTGCGCCCCGACGCGGCGGGGGCGCGGCCCGCGCTGCTCTTGCCCGCGCGCGGCCCCTCGCTCGGGCCGCCGCGCCGCTCCTTCGCGAGCTCCTGGTACGCGCGGACGACCTCGAAGGCGACCGGCGCCGCGTGCTTGCCGCCGGTGCCGCCGTGCTCGACCAGCACGACCACGGCCACCTCGGGCGCGCGCGCCGGGGCGTAGCCGGCGAACCACGCGTGCTCGCGGTTGAAGTACCAGACCCGCTCGGCCTCGACGCCGCGCGTGAGCCGGTGCGAGACCTGCGCGGTCCCCGTCTTGCCCGCCATCTCGACGCCGGCGACGCGCGCCTTGAACGCCGTGCCGCCCTCCTCGTTCACGCCGGCGACCATCGCCCGGTGCACGAGGGTGAGGTTCTCGGGCCGGATGTCGATCTGGCGGCGCACGCGCGGCGTGAACTCCTGCACGACCGTGCCGGCGCTCGTCTCGACGGCCCGCACGATCTGCGGCTGGTACAGCGTGCCGCCGTTCGCGAGCGCCGCGTACGCGAGCGCGAGCTGGAGCACGGTGACCGTCGTCGCGCCCTGCCCGATCGCCGCGTTCAGGCCGAAGCCGAGGCGGAACTGGCCCTTGTTCCGGAGCGTCATCCACGCCCTCGTCGGCATCCTGCCGCCCGCCTCGGCGTTGATGCCGAGCCCCGTCCGGGCGCCGAGCCCGTAGCGCTGCCCCATCTCGGCGATGACGTCCATGCCGACGCCGTACTCCGCCGCCAGCTTGTAGAAGTAGACGTTGCACGACTCGGCGATCGCCTTCTGCATCGCGACAGGGCCGTGGACGTGCGTGCACCGGAAGGTGCGCTTGCCGAACGTCAGCGCCCCCCGGCACCGCGTCGACTGCCGCGGATCGATGAGCCCCTTCTCGAGCGCCGCCAGCGCGGTGAACGGCTTGAAGGTCGAGCCGGGCGGGTACGCGCCCGAGAGCGTCTTGTCGAGGGCGGGCTTCAGCGGATCGGAGTAGAGCCGCCGGAAGGCGTCGCGGATGACCTGCTTGCCCGAGCCGCCGGAGAGCGCGTTCGGGTTGTAGCCGGGCTTCGAGTAGAGCCCGAGGATCCTCCCGGTGCGCACGTCGATGACCGCGACGCCGCCGGCGAGCTCCCCGCGCATCGCCTTGTCGATCGCCTTCTGGATGTCGGCGTCGAGCGTCAGCCGGAGGTCGCGCCCGGGGATCGGGTCGACCCGCCGCGGGTCCTCGATGATCCCGTCGCCGCCCGTCCGGCGCCGCCCCTTGGCGTCGACGAGCACCTTCTCCCAGCCGCGCGTGCCGCGGAGGTAGCTCTCCCAGGCGCGCTCGATCCCGGTGACGCCGATGCGGTCGCCCTCGATGTAGCCGACGCTCCGGAGCGACGCGAGCCGCTCGGCGTCCACCTCGGCCATGTAGCCGAGGACGTGCGAGCCGACCTCCTCGTAGGGGTAGTAGCGCACCGGGACCGGCACCACGTCGACCCCCGGCAGCTCGGCGTCGTGCGTCGCCAAGGTCGCCACGGCGTCGCGCGAGATGTCCTCCTTCAGCAGGATCTGCTGGTTCTTGCGCGGCCCGTCGTCGGCGCGGATCGAGGTGATGAGCGCCTCGAGCCGCGCGCGCTCCTCGATGCCGACGCCGAGGTACTCGACGAGCTTCGGCCAGGTCGTCTCCATGTCGAGGCGCCGCGGGACGACGTACACGTTGTACGAGGGCCGGCTCGCCGCGAGCACCTTGCCGTTCCTGTCCCGGATGATGCCGCGCGTGGTCGCGAGCGTCACCCGCCGCACGATGTTCTCCCGGGCGATCGCCTTGTTCTCGTCGGCCTCGAGGATCTGGAGGTAGAAGAGGCGCCCGATGAGCACCATGAAGCCGACGACCATGCCGAGCGCGATCCACCGGAAGCGCCGGCGGAACTCGCTCACGTCGGAGCGCTGGACGAGGAGGCTCACCGCGGGCTCTCCCCCGGCCGCGGGACGTTGATCGTCGCCTGGTGCACGCGCTCGGCCAGCCGGAAGACGAACGGCGCGAAGAGCGCCGTCGAGACCGCGTGCGGCGCGACGAGCAAGGCGAGCGCGCGGGGCCGCGCCGCGTCGCCCCCGAAGATGGCGGTGAGGATCACGATGAGCACCCCCTCGACGAGGCCGAAGACGAAGGCCAGCGCGATCTTCGTGAGCAGCGTCTGCGCGGCGAGCCGCACGCCGGCCGCCCGCGACACGACGAAGGTCGCCACGGTGATGAAGGTGAACAGGCCGACCGGCGCGCCGGTGAAGAGATCGAGCAGGTAGCCGAGCAGGAACGCGAGCGCCGCGCCGCGCGCGATCGAGTACTCGTGCACCCCCATGAACACGACGAGCGGCAGGAGCAGGCTCGGCGTGGAGCCCGGGATGTTCAGCTTGCCGATGAGCCGGAAGAGGTTCGACTGAACGATCAGCAGGGCGGCCCCCATCGCCAGGAACGCGGAGTTTCTCATCGCGTCACCTCCGCTGCGCCTGCGGCGGCGCCTCCTCCGGAGGCGTCGTCGTCACGATGAGCACCTCCTCCAGCCGGGAGAAGTCGACGGCCGGGGCGACGTAGACCTGCTGGTAGATGCCGAAATCGCGGCGGATGACCTGCGTGACGGTCCCGACCGGGATCCCCTTCGGGAAGCGCCGGCCGACGCCGCTCGTCACGAGGAGGTCGCCGACCTCGATCTCGTCGGTGCGCTGCACGTACTCGACGCTGCACGAGTACTTGCTCTCGTCGCCCGTGCCGCGGACGAAGCCGCGCGCGCCGGTGCGCTCGACGACCACGTCGACGCCGCTGCCCCCGTCGACGACGAGCCGCACGTCGACGGTGTCGCCGGCGCTCTTCAGCGTCGTGCCGACCACGCCGTCCGCGGAGAGGACCGGCAGGTTGGAGCCGATGTCGCGCGCCTCGCGATCGAGCGTGACGCGCACCACGCGGAAGAAATCGTTGGTGCTCTTGCCGACGACCTGGGCGCTCACCACGTCGGTGCGGAGGCTCTGGCGCAGATCGAGCAGCCGGCGCAGGCGCCGGTTCTCCTCCTCGAGCGCCTCGAGCTTCCGCACCCGCTCGCGGAGGCGGGCGATCTGCGAGGCCTGCCTGGCGTTGTCCTCCTTGACGTCGACCAGGTAGATGTAGTCGCCCCAGAGGTTCGAGATGCCGCGCGCCAGGGTCGCGGCCGCGTACTGGATCGGCGCCGCGATGCTGATGATGATCCGGTCGGCACCCGTGTTCTGCTTGGGGTCGCGCATGCTGGCGCGCAAGAACCAGAACGGCACCGCGAGCGCCAGCAGCACGATCACGAAGTCGCGGTAGCGTTTCAGGTTCACCGTGGCTCCCGGACCCAGGTAGTACGGGGCGCGCCGCGAGGCCACCCCTGTCGTCGCCGCGCGCGGCGCCCGCCCCGGCGGGGCGCGCGCCGCGAGAGAGCCCCGCCGGCAAGCTCACGGGCGGGGCGCGAAACCAACCTTCAGCTGATCGTGACCTCTTTCAGGAGCTCGAGGTGATCCAGCGCCTTGCCGCTGCCGAGCACCACGGCGCTGATCGGGTCGTCGCACACCATCACGGGCAGCCCCGTCTCCTCGCGGAGGAGCACGTCGAGGTTCTTGAGGAGCGAGCCGCCGCCGGTGAGCACGATGCCCTTGTCGACGATGTCGGCCGCGAGCTCCGGCGGCGTGCGCTCCAGCGCGATGAGCACGGCGTCCACGATGGCGTTCGTCGGCTCGCTCAGCGAGTCGCGGATCTCGTCGGAGTTGACGACGACCGTCTTGGGGATGCCCGCGACCATGTCGCGCCCCTTGACCTCCATCGTGAGCTGCTGCTCGAGCGGGTACGCGTTGCCGATCGTGATCTTGATGCGCTCCGCGGTCTGCTCGCCGATGGCCATGTTGTACTTGCGCTTCATGTAGGCCATGATCGACTCGTCCATCTTGTCGCCGCCGACGCGCACGCTCTGCGAGTAGACGATGCCGGCGAGGGAGATGACGGCGACCTCGGTCGTGCCGCCGCCGATGTCGACGACCATGTTGCCGCTCGGCTCGGTGATCGGCAGGCCCGCGCCGATCGCGGCCGCCATCGGCTCCTCGATCAGGTAGACCTCGCGCGCGCCGGCGCCCTCGGCGCTCTCCTTCACCGCGCGCTTCTCGACCTCGGTGATGCCGAACGGGACGCAGATGATGATGCGCGGCTTGACCAGCGTGCGGCGGTTGTGCGCGCGCGCGATGAAGTACCGGAGCATCGCCTCGGTGATCTCGAAGTCGGCGATGACGCCGTCGCGCAGCGGCCTCACCGCCTGGATGTTGCCGGGGGTACGCCCGAGCATCTCCTTCGCCTCGCGGCCGACGGCGAGCACCTTCTTGCCGCCGCGAGCATCGCGCTGGACGGCGACCACCGAGGGCTCGCAGGACACGATCCCCTTGCCCTTCACGTAAATGAGGGTGGTGGCGGTGCCGAGGTCGATCGCGAGATCGTTCGAGAACAGGCCGTAGAGCCAGTCGAAGATCATCGCTTCGCCCTAACAATGAACAAGGTTAAGCCGAGCACCGCGAGGGCGCAGGTGCCTGACCCGAGGCCCGCGAGCGCGGGCCCGGCGGCAACAGCCAGCAGCGCAGCGTGCAGCCTGGCCTAGCCCTTCGAGATCTTGCCTTCTTTGTGCTCGGTGTGCTTGCGCTCGGTCGGGCAGAACTTCTTGATGACGAACTTGTCCGTCATCGTCCGCTTGTTCTTCGTCGTGTGGTAATTCGCGCGGCCGCAGTTGCCGCACGTCAGCTTGATGATGTCGCGCATCGGAGGTCTCCGAAGACAGGGCCGACCTGTTTCACAGACGGCCCTGGTTGAACCTAGGCACGGGCAGCACGAGAGCGCTGACACCGCAACCGGCAGGGGCACCAGGGGGCGTGAGCGGGGTCAGCGACGCCCGACCGCCCGCCTGGAGGGCGCCTACCGTACGGGAAACGGTGCAGTTGTCAACCGGGAGAGCTCACTCGTCGTCCCAGTCGTCCCCACCGCGGCCGCGATCCCAGTTCTTGTTGTTGCTGCGCCGGCCGCCACCGCCGCCGCCACCGCCACCGCCGCCGGGAGGGCCGTCGCCGTCGTGACCGCCGCGCCGCCGGCGATCGTCGAAGGTCTTGCGCGCAGGAGGCGGCGGCCCGCCGAAGCCGCCGCCACCACCGCCGCCGAAGCCGCCGCCACCACCGCCGCCGAAGCCGCCACCGCCGCCGCCGCCGAAGCCGCCACCGCCGCCGCCGAAGCCGCCGGGGCGCTCCTCGCGCGCGGGCCGCTCGCCCTTCGGGTGAGCGAGGTTGACGACGAGCCGCCGGCCGCGGACATCCACGCCGCGCAGCGCATCGATCGCGGCGCGCGCCGCCTCGGCGCTGGCCATCGTCACGAAGCCGAACCCGCGCTTGCGACCGTCAGGATCCATGGGCAGGTGGACCCGCACCACCGGCCCCGCGCCCGTCGAGCCGATCAGCCCCTCGACCTCCTCGACGCTCGCGTCATAGGGGAGGTTGCCGACGTAGAGGGTCCGATCGGGCGCGGCGGCCGGCCCGCCGCCCGCACCACCGCCGGAGCCGCCGCCGCCGCCGCCGCCGCCAGGACCGCCGCCGGGGCCGCCCATCGGGCGCCCCTCGCGTCGCGGCGGCTCGGCCTGGAAGGGGCGGACCGAGATGGACTTGCCGCCCTGAAATGACCCGTCGAGCGACTCGCGCGCGGCGTTGGCTTCGCCGGTCGTCGAGAGCGTGACGAAGCCGAACCCGCGCGGACGACCTGTCGCGCGATCTTTCGGAAGACTGACCTCGACGACGTTGCCGCCGGTGGCCTCGAAGAGCTGCCGCAAAACGTCTTCGGTGATGGAGTCGGGCAAGCCCGCCACGAACAACTTACGCGAATCTTCAGCCATTGTAGAAAAACCTGGGGTTGGCCCCTGCGTTCCCTCTTATTTGGTCCACTCGCTCCGTGATCGATGTCGATGATGCGGAGCCTTTCGCGAGCGCGCCTCGATCGACCCCGCCTTCGGCGGAAGGGGCAACCGAGCTCAATCGAGCGAAGGTCGGCGGGCCGACCCTCTGGTGCAAACTCCACCCCACGATATCTAGCGCCCCAGGCGCGTCAAGGGACCCGCCACGGGCGAGCGAGCCAAAAGAGGCCCGTACGGAGCCGTCCTGACCCCCCGACGCGAAAGGCGCAGCTCCGGCGGACCAGGAGGCCGCGCCGCCCGCGCTGCGTCATCGGCGGCGGCGCCGGGGCCATCGGCAGGCGGCGCCAGCGCAGGCAGGCGGCGCCGGACCGGCGTCAGGAAAAGCAGCGCCCGGAGAGGCCCTGGGAGCCAGCGCCGGCCGGATCATGAGGGCATCGCGCGACGCGGATCTGTCCGACACGACCGGTCGACGGTGCGCGGGCCCCCAGAAATCCCCGGGATCCATGCGCGCACCGCGCCGGCCCGAGCGGGGATTACCGGCCCGCCCGGGCGCGGGAAGACCGGGGTTCCTCGGCTTCGTCGCCCTCGTCGTCGTCTTCGTCGTCGTCGGACGCGTCATCGTCCGCGACGCGCGGGGCGCCGTCGAGCGGGCCCACCCCGGTGCTCGACGGCTCGCCGCGCGCCGCCATGCGCAGGAAATAAATGCCCAGCGCGAGCAGACCGAAGCAGGCCCACTGCGCCGGGGTGAGGCCGGCGTAGCGCGGATCGCCGCCGACGAGCGCGCCCTCCCGCTCGCGCAGGAAGTCGAGCCCGAACCGCACCGGCGCATATGCGGTGCACATGACCCCGGTGTAGAACCCGAGCGGGCGATGCGGGTTCCGGCGCCAGAGGACCGCGAACGCGATCGCGAGCGGGATCGTGAGCAGGCACTCGTAGAGGCCGAGATCGAACCGGCCGACGTAACCGTTCCCGAGCGGGTACTGGACCGCGAACCACGCGTCGGAGAGGCGGCCCGGATGATCGTGGACCGACGCGCAGCCGGCGCGCCCGAAGACCCACGCGAGCGGAAACGCGCTGTTGACGACCTCGCAGTAGGGCAGGATCTTCTCGCGGCGAGAGAAGCGCCACGACGCGGCGCCAATCAGCGCGCCGGTGAAGCCGCCGAAGCTCGACAGGCCGTCCCAGAGCGCGAGGAGGTAGAGAGGATCGCGGGCGACCCGCTGCGGGTGGTAGAAGATCGCGTCGAAGACGTGCCCGCCGATGAAGCCGGCCGCCACGACCCAGAAGATGAACTCGCTCATCTTCTTCTCGTCCAGCTTCCGCTCGCGCGCGTGCCGGGTGGCGACCACGGCGCCGATGTAGACGCCGAGCGCCACCAGCGTTCCGAACGGCTTGATCGAGGGCGGCTTCGCGGGATCGATCAGCTGGCCCACGAGCGGGACGTGCTCCAGGAACGAGAGCGGGATCTCGGGGAGCTGGATGTAAGGGATCAGAGGGCCGGACACGCCGCTCCCCTAGCGCAGCGGCGATCCGAAAGCCATCCAACGTCGACGACATCGCCGTGACGCCGGGCGACGTCGCACGCGCGCGCCCCTGCGGCAGATGGCCGACGGCCGGCGGCGCGCGCTGCGCGGCGGGAGCCCTGAGCGCCGCGCCGCGCCCAGGCGGCCGCGGCGCTCGCGGGGAGGCCCCGCGAACGCCGCGGCGACGTCATCAAGTGGTCGCCATTCGCCGGGGAGAGGCGTAGATCATGCCGCATGAGCCGCTCCCCCGTGCGCGTCGCCACGCTGACGCTCAGTGACACCCGCACCCTCGACGACGACGAGGGCGGACAGCTCCTCGGCGAGCTCCTCGAGAGCGCCGGCTTCACCGTGACGTCCCACGCCGTCGTGCGCGAGGAGCCCGAGCTGCTGCGCGCGGCGATCGAGCAGATCGCGGGCGCGGGATCCGCGGACGCGATCGTCACGACGGGCGGGACCGGGATCGCGCCGCGCGACAGGACGGTCGAGGCGCTCGCGCCGCTCTTCGAGAAGACGCTCGACGGCTTCGGCGAGGCGTTCCGGCGCCTGAGCTGGGACGCCATCGGGCCGAACGCGATCCTCTCGCGCGCCGCCGCGGGCGTCGTGCGCGGGCTCGTGGTGATCGCGCTCCCGGGCAGCCCGAAGGCGGTGGAGCTCGCCGTCACGCGGCTCATCGGCCCCGTGCTCGCGCACGCGGTCGCGCTCGCGTCCGGCAAGGGCGGCCACCACCACCGGCACGCGCAGCACGCGAAGGACGGCGCTCACGACGAGGAGCAGCGCGGATGATCCCCTTCGATGAGGCGCTCGCGCGGCTGCTCTCGACCGCGGTCCCTGTCGGGCCGGAGCGGGTGTCGCTCGACGACGCGGCCGGGCGGGTGCTCGCCGAGGACATCGCCGCGGCCGACGCGATGCCCGCCTTCGATTACAGCGCGATGGACGGCTACGCCGTCGCCTCGGCCGAGCTCGCGGGCGGCGGGCCGTGGACGCTCCCGGTGCGCGGCGAGAGCGCGGCGGGCCGCCCGCTGCCGTCGCTCACGCCGGGCACGGCGTGCCGGATCTTCACCGGCGCGCGGCTGCCGCCCGGCTCCGACGCGATCGTGCCGCAGGAAGACGCAGCGCGGAGCGGCGACGAGATCACCCTGAAGGAGGCGCCGCGCGCCGGCGCCTGGGTGCGGCGCCGGGGCGCGGATCTCGCGGAGGGCGCCGTCGCGCTGCGGAGCGGCGCGCGCCTCACGCCCGGGAAGGTGGCGCTCGCGGCGGCGCTCGATCGACCGAGCGTCCTCGTCGCCCGCCGCCCCGTGGTCACGGTGCTGTGCTCCGGCGACGAGCTGCGCGGGCCCGGCTCGCCCGGCCCCGCCGGCACGGTCGCGGAGTCGAACAGCTACTTCATCGCCGCGACCGCGCGCGCCGCGGGCGCCCTCGTCCGCGTCGCGCCGTTCGTCCCCGACGACGCGGCCCGCGCCGCCGAGGCCGTGTCGACGGCGCTGCGCGGGTCGGATCTCGTGGTGACCGTCGGGGGCGTGAGCGTCGGCGACCACGACGTCGTCCGCCCCGCGCTCGAGGCCGCGGGCGTGACGCTCGACTTCTGGCGCGTCGCCATCAAGCCGGGCAAGCCGCTCGCCGTGGGGCGCGCCGAGCTCTCGCGCGGCGGCGTCGTGCACGTGATCGGGCTGCCGGGCAACCCGGCCTCCGCCTCGCTCACGTTCGTCCTCTTCGGCGTGCCGCTCCTGCGCGCGCTCCAGGGCGACGCCGCGCCGCTGCCGCCCCGCGTGATCGTCCGCGCGGCCGGCGCGCTGCGGCGCCAGACCGGGCGCGCCGAGTTCCTCCGCGCGCGCCTCGAGATCTCGGGCGGCGAGCTCGCCGCGCGCATCGCCTCGAACCAGGCCTCGGGCGCGGTCACGAGCTTCGCCGAGGCCGAGGCGCTCGTCCTCGTGCCGGCCGATCGGGAGCGCGTCGACGAGGGCGATCGCCTCGAGGCCATCCGCCTCGCCGAGATCTGAGGCGCCGAGCTCTGCGACCGCGCGGCCGTGCGAAGGCGGGTTCGCATGACGGCGCGCGGCCGCGTCGCGTTGGCGCGCGGCGGCCGGTTTTGCCTCGCGATCGCGCGCTTTTTTGTCGCGCGCCGGCGCGGCGGGCGCGCCTTGACCCTCGCGCGGGGGCGCCGGAAGATGGCTGAAACATGCTCATCCTCGGGATCAACGCCTATCACGGTGACGCGTCGGCCGCGCTGCTCGTCGACGGGCAGCTCGTCGCGGCGGCGGAGGAGGAGCGGTTCAGCAGGATCAAGCACTGCGCCGGCTTCCCGCGGCTCGCGGTCGAGTACTGCCTCGGCGCCGCGGGCGCGCGGGTCGAGGACATCGATCACATCGCGATCGGGCGCGACACGCGGGCGCACCTCGGCGACAAGCTCCTCTACGCGCTGACGCGGCGCTCTCCGGCCGGGCTCCTCAAGGGCTCGCTCAGCGCGAGCGACCCGAAGGTGCACCTCGGCGCCGCGCTCGGCGTCGACCCGAAGCGCATCCGCGCCGAGTCGCACAGCGTCGAGCACCACCGCGCGCACCTCGCCTCCGCGTTCTTCCCCTCGGGCTTCGACGAGGCGGCGGTCGTGTCGATCGACGGCTTCGGCGACTTCGTGAGCACGATGTGGGCGCGCGGCCGCGGCAACAAGCTGGAGATCCTCCGGCGCGTCGGCTTCCCCCACTCGCTCGGGCTGTTCTACTCGGGCCTGACGCAGTACCTCGGCTTCCCCAAGTTCGGCGACGAGTACAAGGTCATGGGGCTGGCGGCCCACGGCCAGCCGGAGCTGCTCGACAAGCTCCGGCAGGTGGTGCGCGTCGAGGACGGGGCCTTCGAGCTCGGGCTCGAGTACTTCCAGCACCACACGAAGGGCATCTCCATGACCTGGGAGGGCGAGCCCCGCTACGGCGCCATCCACTCCGAGCGCCTCGTCGAGCTGCTCGGCCCCGCGCGCAGCCCGAAGAGCCGGATGGAGGACCGCTTCACGGCGGTCGCCGCCTCGACGCAGGCGGCGTTCGAGGAGGTCTTCTTCGAGCTGCTCGCGACCGCGAAGCACCTCACCGGCTCGCCGCGCCTCGCCCTCGCGGGCGGCTGCGCGTACAACAGCGTGGCCGCCGGGAAGATCCGGCCGAAGGGGCTGTTCGAGGACGTCTTCGTCCAGCCCGCGGCCGGCGACGCGGGCACGTCGTTCGGGGCGGCCCTCTACGTCCACCACCACAAGCTCGGCAACCCGCGCGCCTTCCACCAGACGCACAGCTACTTCGGCCCGGCGTTCCCGCAGGAGGCGATCGAGGAGCTGCTTCAAAAGGAGCAGGTCGCGTTCGAGACCCTCCCCGACGAGGACCTGATCCCCCGCGTCGCCAGGGCGATCAGCGAGGGCAAGGTGGTCGGCTGGTTCCAGGGGCGCATGGAGTACGGCCCCCGCGCGCTCGGCAACCGCAGCATCCTCTGCGACCCGCGGCGGCCGGACATGAAGGACATCATGAACGAGCGGATCAAGCGCCGCGAGATGTTCCGCCCGTTCGCGCCGGCGCTCCCGCTCGAGCGCGTGGGCGACTACTTCGAGCAGGCCTCGCCGGACCCGTTCATGGTCAAGGTCTGCAAGATCAAGCCCGAGCGCCGCGCCGAGATCCCCGCCGTGACCCACGTCGACGGCACGGGCCGCCCCCAGACGGTCACCGCGAAGGAGAACCCGCGCTACCACGCGCTCCTCCTCGAGTTCGGCCGGCAGACCGGCACGCCGGTCCTCCTGAACACCTCGTTCAACGCGAGCGAGCCGATCGTTTGCACCCCCAAGGAAGCGCTCGACTGCTTCCTCCGGACGAAGATGGACGTGCTCGTCCTCGAGCGCGCCTACGTCGCGCGCGCGCAGACCCCCTAGGCACGGCGGCGCAGCCCGGCCGGCCGCGAAAAGCGCGCAGGAAGCGGCCGGGAAATCTCAGGCGAAAGTTCGTGGTTGACGTGGAGCGTGGGGACGGCAAATGGGCGTCCCCGGCATGTGGAAGAACGGGACGGCGGGCGCGATGCCCACCTCGACGGAATGCCGGAGCACGTGGCTGCGGCGACCGGAGGTGCTTGGACGCCCAGCCTCGAGCATGATGCCGGCCCGCCGCGCGGCGCGCGCGCGGACCTGGTACCCCACGGGCCCACGGCGCAGCACGCGCTCGCGGCCCCTCCTGCGTAAGGGTCCGCGCCGCGGCGGCCCAGGCGGTCAAAGAGGATGGATGCGAATCGGATGAAGCTCGTACTCGAAGACGGCACGACCATGACGGGCCGGTGCTTCGGCGCCCCGCGCGCGGTGAGCGGCGAGGTCGTCTTTAACACCGGCATGACGGGGTACGTCGAGACGCTCACGGATCCCTCGTACAGAGGCCAGATCCTGACGATCACGTACCCGCTCGTGGGCAGCTACGGCGTGCCCGCGCCGCGGCAGGCAGGCAGCGTCGACGGGCCCTACGAGGCCGACCGCATCCAGGTGCAGGGGCTCGTGGTCCAGAGCTACGTGGAGCGCTACAGCCACCACGCCGCGGTCCGCTCGCTCGGCGCCTGGCTCGCGAGCGAGGGCATCCCGGCGATCACCGGGATCGACACGCGCACGCTGACGCGGCGGCTCCGCGAGGCCGGCACCATGAAGGGCTGGCTGTTCCCGGCCGAGATGGACCTGGAGCGGGTGAAGCGCTCGGCCGAGGCCGTGGACATGCGCGAGGAGGTGTTCCGCCTCGTGTCGCCCCGCGAGCCGATCACCTACGAGGGCGGCCCCATGAAGGTGCTCCTCATCGACGCGGGCGCGAAGGACAACATCGTCCGCTCGCTCCTCCAGCGCGGGGTCACCGTCGTCCGCGCCCCCTACCACGCGCCCATCGCCGAGCTCGCCGAGACCGCCGACGGCATCCTCATCGGCAACGGCCCCGGCGACCCGAAGGACCTCGGCCAGCTGGTCGCCGCGGTGCGCGGCCTGCTCGGCACGTACACGAAGCCCATCTTCGGCATCTGCCTCGGCAACCAGATCCTCGCGCTGGCCGCCGGCGGCGACACCTACAAGCTGCCGTACGGCCACCGCGGCGTGAACCAGCCGGTGCAGGACCTCCTGAGCCGCCGCTGTTACGTCACGAGCCAGAACCACGGCTACGCGGTGAAGCACGAGTCGCTCCCCGCCGAGTGGGAGCCCTGGTTCGTCAACATCAACGACGGCACGAACGAGGGCATCCGCTCGCGGCTGCGCCCCTTCTTCAGCGTCCAGTTCCACCCCGAGGCGACGCCCGGGCCGCAGGACGCCGGCTACCTGTTCGACGACTTCCTGCGCCTCTGCGGCGCGATGAAGGGGTCCGCCGACGCGCGATTCAAAGCCGCAGGGACCGCCGGCGCGGATCCCCGCCCCACCTCCACCGCAGGAAGGAGCTGAGCCATGTACGGCGCCTATCTCCCCAAGAAACCCCGGCGCGTGCTCGTGCTCGGCTCCGGCGCGCTCCAGATCGGTCAGGCCGGCGAGTTCGACTACTCGGGGTCGCAGGCGATCAAGGCCCTCAAGGAAGAGGGGATCGCCACCGTCCTCGTGAACCCCAACATCGCCACCATCCAGACGAGCGAGGGGCTCGCCGACCGCATCCACCTCTGCGCGGTCACCCCGGAGTTCGTCGAGCGGATCATCGTCAAGGAGGAGGTCGACGCGATCGCCCTCTCCTTCGGCGGGCAGACCGCGCTCAACTGCGGGCTCGAGCTCCACGACGCCGGGATCCTCGACAAATACGGCGTGCGGGTGCTCGGCACGCCGATCAAGGCCATCCGCGACACCGAGGACCGGCGGCTCTTCATCGATCGCCTCAACGAGATCGGCGTGAAGACGGCCCGGAGCCGCGCCTGCCGCACGCCCGCCGAGGCCATGGCGGCGGCGCGCGAGATCGGGTTCCCCGTGATGCTCCGCGGCGGCTACGCGCTCGGCGGCAAGGGCAGCGGCATCGTCGAGAGCGAGCGCGACCTCGACGACGCCGTGCGGCGCGGCTTCGCCGGCGGCGTGCCCCAGGTGCTCGTCGAGGAGTGCCTCCGCGGCTGGAAGGAGATCGAGTACGAGGTCGTCCGCGACGGTCGCGACAACTGCATCACCGTCTGCAACATGGAGAACCTCGATCCGATGGGGATCCATACCGGGGAGTCGATCGTCGTCGCCCCGTCGCAGACGCTGAACGACGAGGAGTACCAGCTCCTCCGCTCGGTCGCGCTGAAGACGATCCGCCACCTCGGCATCGTGGGCGAGTGCAACATCCAGTACGCGCTCGACCCGAACAGGGTGGACTACCGGGTCATCGAGGTGAACGCGCGCCTCTCCCGGTCGAGCGCCCTCGCCAGCAAGGCGACGGGCTACCCGCTCGCGTACGTCGCGGCGAAGATCGCCGTCGGCTACACGATGCCGGAGATCGCCAACGCGATCACCCGCAGGACGACCGCGTTCTTCGAGCCGGCGCTCGACTACCTCGTCTGCAAGGTCCCGCGCTGGGATCTCGGCAAGTTCCGCGGCGCCTCGATGCGGATCGGCAGCGAGATGAAGAGCGTCGGCGAGGTCATGGCCATCGGCAGGACGTTCCCCGAGGTCATCCAGAAGGCGCTCCGGATGCTCGACATCGGGGTGAAGGGGCTCGACCCCGACGCGTTCACCTTCAAGGACCTGCCCGACGAGCTGAAGAACGCGACGCCGCTCCGGATCTTCGCCGTCGCCCGCGCGCTGCAGGAGGGGATGTCGATCGACGAGATCCACGATCTCACCAAGATCGACCGGTGGTTCCTGCACCAGATCGAGCCGGTCGTGCGGATGCAGCGGGACCTCAAGGCGCTCCGGGTGGCCGTCCCGGCGCAGGCCGACAGGCCCGCGCCGGCGCAGGAGCCCGCGATCGGCGAGGCGATCCTCCGGGAGGCCAAGCAGCTCGGCTTCAGCGACCGGATGATCGGCACGCTGACGGGCGCGGCGCGCGGCTCGATCCGGGAGCTCAGGAAGCGGCACGGCGTCGTGCCGCACCTCGCCCAGATCGACACGCTCGCGGCCGAGTTCCCCGCCGAGACGAACTACCTCTATTCGAGCTACCACGCGTCGGCGACGGACGTCGCGCCGTCCTGGCGGAAGAAGATCATGGTGCTCGGCTCCGGCGCCTACCGCATCGGATCGAGCGTCGAGTTCGACTGGTGCTGCGTCAACGCGATCCGCGCGGCCTCGGAGCTCGGCTACGAGACCATGATGCTGAACTACAACCCGGAGACGGTCAGCACCGACTACGACACGTGCGACAAGCTGGTCTTCGACGAGATCAGCTTCGAGACGGTGCTCGACATCTACGAGCGGGAGCAGCCGTACGGCATCGTGGTCAGCATGGGCGGGCAGGTCCCGAACAACCTGGCGCTCCGGCTGCACCAGGCGGGGGCGCGCATCCTCGGCACGAGCGCGGGGAGCATCGACACCGCCGAGGACCGGAAGAAGTTCAGCGATCTGCTCGACCGGCTGGAGATCGATCAGCCGCGCTGGGCCCACGTCGTCGACGCGGCCCAGGCGGGCGAGATCGTGAACAAGCTCGGCGGCTTCCCGGTCCTCGTGCGCCCGAGCTACGTGCTGAGCGGCGCGGCCATGAGCGTGGCGCACGAGCCCAACGAGCTCGATCGGATCCTCGCCCGGGCCAAGGCCGTGTCCCCGACCTACCCCGTGGTCGTCTCGAAATTCGAGACCCACGCCCGCGAGGTCGAGATCGACGCGGTCGCCGACCGGGGGGAGATCATCCTCTGGGCGATCAGCGAGCACGTCGAGAACGCCGGCGTGCACAGCGGCGACGCGACGCTCGTCTTGCCCCCGCAGTCGCTCTCCATCGCGACGATCCGCAGGATCAAGCAGATCGCCCAGCAGGTGGCGCGGTCGCTCTCGATCACCGGGCCGTTCAACATGCAGTTCCTGGCCAAGCACAACACGGTGAAGGTCATCGAGTGCAACCTGCGGGCGTCGCGGAGCTTCCCGTTCGTGTCCAAGGTGACGGGGAACAACTTCGTCCGGGAGGCGATGCGGCGGATGCTCGGCGTATCGCAGCCGGTCGAGAACCGCGGGCTCGATCTCGATTACGTCGGGGTGAAGGCGCCGATGTTCTCGTTCTCGCGCCTCGTGGGGGCCGATCCGATGCTCGGCGTGGAGATGGCGAGCACCGGCGAGGTCGGCTGCTTCGGGGACGACATGCACGAGGCGCTGCTGCACGCGCTGCTCGCGACCGGGTTCCGGTTCCCCAAGAAGGGCGTCCTCCTGTCGCTCGGGCCTCTGGAGGACAAGTACTGGTTCGCGGACGAGGCGCGCATCATCGCCGAGCACCTGAAGCTCCCCATCTTCGCGACGCCGGGCACGGCCGAGGCGCTCCGGGCGCTCGGGCTCGCGTGCACGAGCCTCGCGAAGCAGCCGGACGAGGGGGAGACGGCGATGAGCGCGATCGAGCAGGGGAAGGTGGATCTCGTGATCAACATCCCCCGCGAGTACGACCAGCTCGGGCGTCCGGACGGGTACCTGATCCGGCGGCGGGCGGTCGACGCGAACATCCCGCTCATCACGGATCTCCAGCTCGCGCGGGCGGTCATCGAGGCGATGCGCGCGAAGCAGATCAAGGATCTGCAGACGCTCGCCTACGACGAGTACATCGCGCGGAGCCCGGTGGCGCTGCGGTGACGGGGCAGGCCCGCGCGCCCTCGATGGGGGCGCGCGGGCCTACCGCTTCTGGAGCTCCTCGAGACGGCTCAGAGGCTCCCGCTTCTGGAGCTCCTCGAGATGGCTGGGGTCGGGCGAGCGTATCGTTGTCGCGGAATCGAACGCGAGGGATTCGCCCTCAATCGTTCGTGACAATGAACCAGCCGTTCACCATGCTGCCACCGGCCGTCGAGCTCGACCCCAGGATCGGGCTGCTCCCGTCATTGCGGAGGCACATGCCGATGAGCCACGAGCCCTCTGTCAGCACGGTTGTGCCAGAGACGGAGTAGGTGGCGCGGGTCGGCGTGAAATAATGATTTGCAAAGCCGCTTCCGAAGAAGTTCACGACCTCGCCCGTGCCGTCGGCCCGCTGGTAGCAGAGGCCGACCACGGCGGTCTGCGGGGCGCTGGACGGCCCCAGCCCAAGCACCGTAGAGGCCGATCCCGTCACGCGCCGCCTCCCGGCGATGTCCACCGACCCCGCAGGACCAACGAAGACATAGTCGGAGCTATTGGCAGCAATAATGCTGGCAACATTGCCCGCAATCGGGAACGTCGCGAGGACGCCGGACGGACCGGCCGGCCCCTCTGGACCCTGGAGCCCGGGAGGCCCCTGCAGCCCCTCTGGACCCCTCTCGCCAGGCAAGCCCTGAGGCCCCTGCGGCCCCTCTGGACCCTGGAGCCCGGGAGGCCCCTGCGGCCCCTCTGGACCCCTCTCGCCAGGCAGGCCCTGAGGCCCCTCCGGCCCGCGAGGGCCCGGCGGCCCCGCGACCCCGCTCGGGTCGCCGACCCAGTTGCCGTTCTCGTCGATGACGACCTTGTCGCCGATCTTCACCAGCTTCGGCGTGATCTCACCAACAGCGTTGTTCGCGACCATCGCGTACGGAACGCTCCCGATCGGCGTGCGCGGATCCATCTCCCGATCGTTCCCGACCGTGATCCCAAGGTAACGGACCGAGCCGTTGAACACCTTCGCGGCCTGCTCCTCGGTGAAGTCGAGCACCGTGGAGAAATAGCCGTCGTCGAACGAGATCGAGATCGTCTCGCTCCAGAGAGGCGCCTCGTCGTCCTCCGGCGCCTCGACAGCATAGACGGCAAACGTCACCGAGAGCGCGTCATTGACCGGATCTCCGTTCGCCGTGAAGAGCCGGCCCTGGTGCGTGATCTGCGTCGGCACGGCGGCAGACGCGCCGCGCACGAGGCCGACCGAGGCGGCGAGAAGGACACAAATCGCGAGGACACGCCGTCCCATCCCGTTCATGGCAAGCTCCCGTTCGCCCCGACCAGCCCGCCCTGCATGCGGTATCCCGGCGAGGTCGTCTTTCCCTGATTCTGCGTCGGCTGACCGAGCGTGAAGACCATGCGGTAGCTCGGACTGCTCACGACCTTGCCCGCGCTGACCACATCGCTCGCTGCGACCCCCCGGTCCGCGGACTCAGCCTCCCCACCCTCCCCGCCCCCGCCATTCGAAGCCACAGAAGGGCCAGCCCCCGCACCGCCAGCACCCCCGAACCCCCCACCGCCAGCCCCGGGACCAGTCACCGTCAGCTCTTCGCTACCGCAACTGCAACCAGGAGACACGGCGAGCGATGCAATAAGTAGGCCAAGCCATGTAAAAAAGTGCAATCGCGCCATCGACGTGTTCCCCTCTGCTTCCGGGGCTTACGATCCGGGACAAGAGGGTACGCGCACCGCCACCAAGGTTCAATCGAATCCAGAGCCATCGTGAGGTATCGCCGCTTTATGTCGGGGTCGACGGGACGCGCCACGAGCACGACAACGCGCCGGCAGGCTCTCGCCGCAAGAAGATGTCCGAGGCGAGGTGCGCTACGAGAAACACCCGATCTCCGGAGGAATGCTGTCGCTCCGTTCATCGGCGCGTCCGCCGCCCTCTTGCTGAGCACGCCGATCGCCGCCGCGCTCGCCTAGGCGGCCAGCGCGCGCATCAACCCGCGCTGGACTCAAGGGCTCGCGGCGCCCTGCTCGTCTGATGGGCGGCATCGACCTGGTCGGCGCGATCCGCCCGGCCGCGGCATGGCCCGCTGCGCGCAAACGGGCCCCCGCGCCCCTACAGCTCGCGCCCGGGCGGGTACTCGCCGCCGGGCCCGTCGCCCGCGTCGGCCGGCGGGCCCGGCGCCCCGCCGGCGGCGGCGCGCAGCTCCTCCGAGACCGCACTGGGGTTGAACGTCATGAACCACCGGAGCGACCACCAGAGCAGGTTGAACCAGGCCGGCGCAGGCAGCCGGCGCGTCACGCCGACCTCGGCGAGCCCCGCCGCCGCGAAGAAGACCGGCAAGAGCGTGCCGAGATCCGCGCGGTAGTCCATCGCCTCGCGCACATCCGCGTTGATCCCGGCGACGGCGTGCGCGACGGCGCGCGCGACGCGCGTCGGACCGGGGTGGCCCTCGGGGCGCGGCGCGGCGATCGGGTGGCCGTCGTCGTCGCGCGCCTCGGCGACCAGCTCGGCGAGCCGGGCGCGGAGCCGCTCCGGATCGAGGCCGCCGTCGAGGCGCTCGACGATCACCGAGCCCGTGAACGGCCGGACCGTGACGACCTCGCAGCCGGGATCGGCCGCGAGCTGCTCCGCGACGCGCTGGCACACGCGGCGATGGCCGGCCAGCGCCGCGGCGCGCAGGCGGACGCGCCGCTCCAGGGCGTGGGCGACGAGCACCGGCGGCCTCATGACGACGGCTCGCCGTGGAGCTCGGAGGCGCCGTTGCTCCGGCGCGCCGCGCGCGCGCCCCGATCCGCGCCGCCGGCCTTGTGCCGCACGCGCTCCACGACCTCGGCCCAGAGATCCTCGGCGTGCTCGCGCTGGCGCTCGACCAGGCCGAGGCCGAGCTTGCCGAGGTGGAGCCCGAGCGCCGCGATCTCGACGACCACCGGCCGGAGGTGCTGCTTCTTGCCCATCAGGAGGACGGCGCTGCCGACCCCCAGGGCGAACGACGGTGGATGAAACCTCATGATGCCGTATCCCCCTTCCGCGGACGGGCGGCGCGCGCGGCGCGCACGCCGCCCTCCGCTCGCTGGACGTGGACGACGCCGACGGTGTCGGCCGGGCGGACGATCACGATCTCGCGACCGGCGCCCGCAAAGCGGCCCAGAGAGCCGCGCAGCAGCGAGGGCAGCGCGCCAGCGCTCACGGCGAGCGCGAGCTCGCCGGCGCGGAGGCGCCGCGCCCCGAGCAGGCGGCCGAGGGAGCGGGAGCCGAGCGCGAGCGCCTGGAGCGCGGAGGTCGCGGCGAGCGCGCGCGCCACGTGCGGGTTGTCCCGGCGCGGGAGCGGCCCCGGAGCGCCCTCGGCGGCGCCCGCGCGGCAGGCGAGGATGTGGAGCAGCTGCGCGGTCACGAGCGCGGTGAACGCCCGCGACCCCGCCGCGGCGCGGCCGCCGAGCGCGTACGCCGCGAGCGACGCGCCGGACATCATGGCCGCGTCGACCCCGAGCGCGCGGAGGTCGCGGCCGCCGAGCAGCGGCGCGGCGGGGTCGCGCGGGGGGCGCCGCATGACGCCGGGCTCGGCCGGCTCCAGCGCGAGCGCGAGCGCGGGAGCGACGTCGGTGAGCAGGTTGATCCAGAGGAGCTGAAGCGGCGTGAGCGGCGAGACGCCGGCCAGGGCGCCGGCCAGCATCGCGAGGACCTCGCTCGCGTTCGTGGCGACGAAGTACGCGATCGCGCGGCGGACGTTGTCGTGCAGCCGCCGCCCCTCGCAGACCGCCTCGGTGAGGCTCGGCAGGTCGTCCTCGGCGAGGACCACGTCCGCCACCGCCCGCGCGATGTCCGTGCCGCGCTTGCCCATCGCCACGCCGACGTCCGCCGCCTTGAGCGCGGGGCCGTCGTTCACGCCGTCGCCCGTCATGGCGACGATCTCGCCGCGCTGCTGGAGCGCCCGCACGATGTCGAGCTTGGCCTCGGGCGTGACCCGGCTGTGCACGGCGTCGGCCGGGATGCCGAGCTCGGCGCCGATCGCGCGCGCGGTCCGCTCCTGATCGCCCGTGAGCATCAGCGCGCGGATCCCCGCGCCGGCGAGGGTCGCGAGCGCCTCCCGCGCGCCGGCGCGCGCCGGGTCGCGGAGGCCGACGAGGCCGGCGAGCTCGAGCGGGGCGTCGTTGTCCGGCCGGCCGTCCCGCCGCCACGCGAGGGCGAGCACGCGCAGGCCGCGCGAGGCCATCGCGTCGTTCTGCCGGAGCACCTCGTCGCGGGCGGCGCCGGGCGGGGCGTCGCAGCGCGCGACCACCTGCTCGGGCGCGCCCTTCACGAGCTCGATGTGCCCGAGCTCGGGGTGATCGTGGACCGTCACCATGAACGCGCGCTCGGCCGAGCGGCGCTCCTCGCTCACGCGGCGCGCCGCGAGGCGCCGCGCCGACACGGGGTAGCCGGCCGCGAGCGCGAACTCGACGAGCGCGCGCTCGGTGCCGCTGCCCTGGACGACCTTGCCGACGTCGCTCAGCTCGACGTCGGCGTTGAGCGCGGCGATGCGCGCGAGCGCGTGCACGCGCGGGGCGCTCGCGGCGACCTCGCGCCCGTCCGCGTCGACGAGCGCGACCGCGCGCGGCGCCGGCAACGCGCCGCCGCCCCGCTCGTCGGGCGCGGCGCGGGCGACCCGCAGGACGCCCTCGCCGGGGAGGAAGATCTCGGCGACGCGCATGCGGTTCTCGGTGAGCGTGCCGGTCTTGTCGGCGCAGACGACGCTCACCGCGCCGAGCGTCTCGGCCGCGGCGAGGCGGCGGATGACGATGCCGCGGCCGCGCAGGCGGCGGCTCGCGAGCGCGAGCGCGGTGGTGCCGACGGCGGGGAACCCCTCGGGGATGGCGGCGACGCCGAGGGCGACCGCGCTCCGCGCGAGCTCGCGGAGCGGCCGCCGCCGCGCGAGGCCGAAGGCCACCACCGCCGACGAGCTCGCGAGCGCGAAGGCCGCGAGGCGCCGTCCGATCCAGGCGAGCTCCCGCTCGATCGGCGGGGCGCGCTCGCCCTCGCGGGAGAGCGCGCGCTGGATGTCCCCGAGCGCGGTCAGGCGGCCCGTCGCGACGACCACCGCCGCGCCCTCGCCCGAGGCGATCGTGGTGCCCGCGTACACCATGCCGCGGCGCTCGGCGAGCGGCGCGCCGGCGTCGACCTTCGCGGCGCCCTTCTCGACGGGCTCGCTCTCGCCGGTCAGCGTGCTCTCGTCGGCGGAGAGCGCGCGCTCGGCGGCGACGACGCGCGCGTCCGCGGCGACCGGCTCGCCGGCGCGGAGCGCGAGCACGTCGCCGGGCACGATCTCCGACGCGGCGAGCCGCTGCTCGCGCCCGTCGCGCACGACGCGCGCCCACCCGACCCTGAGGTCTCCCCAGGCGTGCAGGAGCTCCTCGGCGCGCGCCTCGGTGTACGTGCCGATCGCGGCGTTCGCGCCGACGACGAGGAGGACGGCGCCCGCGTCGACCAGATCGCCGAGCGCGAGCGACAGGCCCGCCGCGCCGAGGAGCAACGCGGTGGGCACGGTGAAGATCTGCTCGGCGAGGATATCGAGCGAGGATCGGGTCGCGACGCCCGCGAGCTCGTTCGGGCCGACCTCGCGGAGGCGGCGCTGCGCCTCGGCGGCGCCGAGCCCCGCCGCGGGGTCCACGCCGAGGGCGCGGGCGACCTCGCCTGGGTCCTCGGCGTGGGCGCGGCGGGCGGCGGCGGCATCGCCGTCGCGCTGGCTGGCCGGCGCGCGCTCGCCGCGGCGATCGCGCTCGGCCGCCCCGCGCTCGCGGCGAAGGCGGCGGCACGCCCCGCGGACGAGCGCGCCCGCGCCCTCGACCACGGCCAGCGCGGCGCGGCGCGCGGACGGCGGCGGCGGGGCGCCGGGGACCGCGTGGGCGACGAGCACGGCGGCCGCCGCGCCCGCCGCGTCCTCCCGCACGCGCACGAGCACCCGCCCGGTCCGCGCGCTCGCCCGCGCGGACTCGACGCCGGGGGCGGCGGCCAGGTCGCGCTCGATGCGCGCGGCGCGCGCAGGATCGCCGAAGAGGCCAGCCACCTCCGCGCGCAGCCGCGCGATCCCGGCGCGCCCGTGCAGATCGCGCCCAGGCGAGCGGCGGCGCCGCCGCGCGCCGCCACCCCTGCCTGCGCCGACGAGACCGATCCAGCCTGTGCCCGAACGCCCCATGATCCTCCGCGATGGGCTCTGGGCCTCTTCAAAGGTCGAGCCAGCGCCGGTGTGCTGGCGGGCCACATCGCTCGGCCGGGCCGGCGCGCCGCCGAGGTGGTCGGCTTGTTGCGGTGAGGGCGCGGCGTTAGCGTGCGGCCAAGGAGGGCTTCATGACGGTACGCTTGCTTGAGGACAAGATCATCGCCATCACGGGCGCGGGCTCGGGGATCGGACAGGCGTCCGCGCTCGTGTTCGCGGGGCACGGCGCGCGGCTCGTCCTCGCCGACATCGACGAGGATCACGGCGATGCGACGGCGCGGAGGATCCAGGAGCGCGGCGGTGACGCCGTCTTCGTCCGGGCCGACGTGACGCGGGCGAGCGACGCCGAGGCGATCGTGGCGCGCGCGGTCGAGCGATACGGCCGCCTCGACGGGGCCTTCAACAACGCGGGGATCGACGGCGCCATCGCGGCCACGGCGGACTGCACCGAGGAGAACTGGGACCGCACCCTCGCGGTGAACCTCAAGGGCGCGTTCCTCTGCATGAAATACGAGCTCGCCCAGATGCTGAAGCAGGGCGGCGGCGCCATCGTGAACAACGCGTCGGTCGCGGGGCTGGCCGGGATCGGGGCGCTCCCGGCCTACGTGGCCTCCAAGCACGGCCTGGTCGGGCTGACCAAGAGCACCGCGGTCGAGTACGCGAAGCGCGGCATCCGCGTGAACTCGGTCTGCCCTGGGCCCATCCGGACGCCGATGTACGACGGCGCGATCAAGAGCGGCCTGGTCGACGTGAAGGCCCTGCTCGCGATGGAGCCGATGGATCGGCTGGGGTCGCCCGAGGAGGTGGCGGAGGCGGCCGCGTTCCTCCTCTCCGACCGCGCGTCGTACATCACCGGGCACGCGATGGCCGTGGACGGCGGGTGGACCGCCTGGTGATCGATCGCCAGGGCGGCCCCGCCCTCGCTTCGATCACGCCCGCGCCGCGATCGAGGCGAGGACGGTCTGCAGGGAGCTCGGCTCGATCGGCTTGACGAGGTGCATGGCGAAGCCGGCCTCCTGGGCCCGGCGCCGATCTTCCTCCCGGCCATAGCCGGTCAGCGCGATCATGAGCGAGGGGGAGACGCGCGGATCCCCGCTCAGGGCGCGCGCCACGCCGTACCCATCCATCCCGCCGGGGAGGCCGATGTCGCACAGGACGACCTCCGGCAGGAACGCGCGGGCCGCCTCGACGCCGGCAGGCCCGGACAGGGCCACCTCGACCCGGTGGCCCTCCATGGCGAGCAGCGCCTGCAAGGTCTCCGCGGCGTCGACGTTGTCCTCGATGATCAGGATGCGCAGCGGGCGCGCCGCGAGGTCCGGCCCCGGCGCGGCGCTCTCGCAACACAGCGCGCTCCCGCGCCCCAGCGGCAGGCGGAGGACCACCTCCGTCCCGCGGCCGATGCCCGCGCTCTCGGCCGAGGCCGCGCCGCCGTGCAGCTCGACCAGCCCCTTGACCAGCGCGAGGCCCAGCCCGAGCCCGCCGCGGCTGCGGTCCAGGCTGCAATCGGCCTGGCTGAACGGCTCGAACGCGCGCGCCAGCATCCCCGGTTCCATGCCGATGCCCGTGTCGCGGACGCGGATCTCGGCAGAGCTCTCCGGCACCGCCGACAGGGTGACCGTCACCCGCCCACCGGCGTCGGTGAACTTGTTCGCGTTGTGCAGCACGTTGCCGATCGCCTGCGAAAGGCGGGTCGGATCGCCGTGCACCCACAGCGGCTCGTCCGGGACCTCCAGCGCGAGCCGCAGGCCGCTCGCCTCCAGCGTGCTCTGGTAGTCCTCGGCGGTCTGCCGGAGCAGCCGCGCCAGATCGCAGCGCTGCTTGCGCAGCTCGATCCGGCCGCGGGCCACGCGCGAGACGTCGAGGAGATCGTCCACCAGCCGGGCCATGTGCGCGACCTGCCGCTCGATCACGCCGCACGCCCACGCCGTCGACGGCTGCTGGGGCCCGGACCGCCGCAGGAGCTCGGCGGCGTTGCGCAGGGGCCCGAGCGGGTTGCGCAGCTCGTGGGCGAGCATCGCCAGGAACTCGTTCTTGCGCTGGTCCGCTTCCCTCAGCGTGGCCTCGGCGCACTTGCGATCGTGGATGTCCGTGCCGGTGCCGTACCACTTCACGACGTCGCCCGACGGCCCGCGCAAGGGCTCCGCGCGGCCGAGGTACCAGCGGTGCTCGCGGGCAGCGGCGATCCAGAAGCGGTATTCGATCTGCAGCGGCTCGCCGGACAGGACCGAACGACGCCAGCTGTCCGTGCAGAGCGCGCGATCGTCCGGGTGCACGAAGGAGAGCCAGCTGTCGCCGGTCGCCTCCCCCTCCTTCACACCGCAGATCTCGTACCACCTGCGGTTGTAGTAATCGACGCTGCCGTCCGGGCGCGCCGTCCAGGCGATTTGCGGCATCGCGTCGGTGAGCGTCCGGAACTTCGCCTCGCTCTCCCGAAGCATGTCGTCGATCTGCTTCCTCGCGGTGATGTCGTGGGCGATGCTGATGACGAGCCGCCTGCCCGCCGCGTCCTTTCCCAGCGGAGCCCCGCGGAACAGCCACGTGCGCTGCTCGCCGTTCGCCGTGGTGACCGCGGCCTCGATCTCGCCGTTGTAGGCGCCCTCCAGCGCGTACAGGACCTTGATCCCGGCGCGGATGGTGTCCTTCTGCGCCGGATGCGCCCTGTCGAGCCACTCGTCGACGGTGGGGATCTCCTGGCTGGCGTAGCCGGCGATGTCGATCCACGCGCGGTTGACGCACACGACCTGGCCGTCCTCGGCGTGAATCATGACGGGGAACGGGATCGCCATCACGGCGCGACGGAATCGCTCCTCGCTCTCCTGCAGCAGGAGCTCGGCCTGCTTGCGCTCGGTGATGTCGATGACCGAGCCGACGTAGCCGAGGAACTCGCCGTCCGGGCCGAGGCGCGGCGAGCCCGAGGCGATGCACCAGCGGTACTCGCCGTCGCGCCGGAGCAGGCGGTAATCCACCCGGAAGGGCTCGCGCCGCGCCTCGGCCCGGCAGAACGTCTCCATCGTCGCCGGGCGATCCTCGGGGTGGATCGCGTCGAGCCAGCCGAAGCCGAGGTAGGCCGCCTCGCTCTGGCCCGAGAACTCGGTCCACCACCGGTTGCCATACGTGGCGCGGCCGTCGGAGCCCGTCATCCAGATCATGACGGGCGACTGATCGGCCATGTTGCGGAAGCGCGCCTCGCTCTCCCGGAGGGCCAGCTCCGAGAGCTTCCGGGGGGTGATGTCCCCGACCACGCCCGCCATCCGCCGCGGGCGACCGTCGCGGTCCCGCTGAACCAGCGCGCGGCTGTGGACCCAGCGCACCTGCCCGCCGGCCGGGAGGAAGCGGAACTCGACGGAGTAGTCCGCCTCGCCGCGCAGCGCGCTGTCGACGTGCTCCCAGACCGCGTCCCGGTCGTCGGGGTGCAGGAGGCGCGCGAAATCGTCGACGGTGCCGCCGAAGTCTGCCGCGTCGAGGCCCGCGCACTCGAGCGCCTCCTCCGACCAGAAGAGGCGCCCGCTCGGCAGATCCCACTCCCAGACGCCGAGGTGGCCGCCCGCGAGCGCCAGCCTCAGCCGCTCCTCGCTCTCGCGCAGGCGCTCATCGCCGCTCGCCTCCGCCTTCAGGGGCGGCGCGCCCTCCGCCCGCGCCCGCTCGTCGATGTCGGTCGCCGTGCCGAGCCAGCGGTCTCCACGGCCGCCGGCATCCTCGATGGGCTCGAGTCGACCGCGGAACCAGCGGTAGGCGCCGTCATGCCGCCGCAAGCGGACCTCCAGATCGAGGGCCACGCCGCGCTCGACGGCCGCCCGCCACGCGGCGGTGCAGCGCACCGCGTCCTCCGGATGAATGACGGAGGCCAGGCCGAGGCGCGTCACCTGCTCCGCCGTCAGGCCGGTGTACTCGCGAAAGCGGACGTTGACGTAGTCGCACGAGCCGTCGCCGGCGGCGGCCCAGACCAGCTGCGGGATGTTCTCGGCGAGCAGACGGAACTGCGGGTCCATCCCGCGCGGCCCCGCCCCTCGCGGCTCGGCCTTTCGCGGCTTGGTCCTCCGCGGCTCGGCCCTGCGACCATGCTTCGTGGAGATCACGCTCATTCGATTCGCGTCGCTCGATTCCGCCCGGCGTTGCCGGCGAAACGCCGTGGACGCTTTGTCTGCGCTCAGCTCGTTCCGCAAGGGTCGAGGGACGCGCGCAGATGCGGAGTTCCCGGCATGCCAGGCAAGCCGCCCACCCTTGCGAGAGCGAGCGAACCTAGCCGCGCCCGAACCGCTCCACGAACTGCCGGTGCGCGGCGAGGTCGGGCGCGTCTCCGCTCCAGAGCTCCTTCTCGCGGTAGCCGGTCGCCACGGACAGCACCTCGATCCGCCGCCCCTCGGCCCTGAACCGCACCCGCCACGAGGTCACGGCGAGCCGCATCGCGTCCCCGTCGGCGCGGATCCGACGATAGGGGTGCGGCTGCGGGCCTAGCGCGAGCGCGCGGTCGACCCGCTCCCGCAGCGCGACCCCGTGCGTCGCGTCGAGCCAGGCGGCCTGCTCGGCCGCCCGCTCGCCCCAGATCACCTCGAACCCCGGCTCCGGATCCGCCGGCGCCTCGCCCGGCGCGAGCGGCGCGACCCAGCCGGTGCGCGCGTGCGGGTAGGCGTCCGCGTAGGGCACGTACGGCTTCAGATCGAGCACCGGCGTGCCGTCGATCATGTCAACGCCGCTCACGCGCAAGGTGAGGCCGTCGACCGCGAGGAGCTTGACCACGCTGAGGCCGATCGGGTTCGGGCGGTGCGGCGAGCGCGTCGACAGCACGCCGCGCCGCTTGCCGGCGCTCCGGGGCGGCAGGACCTTCGGGCGCCAGCCCTCGTTGAGGTGGAACCAGAAGACCACCCAGAGGTAGTCCCACCCCTCGATGTCGCAGAGCGCGTGCTCCAGGTCGCGGCCGGGCACGAGCTCGATCGTGCCCTCCGCCCCGGCCGCGGCGTGCGGCTGCCGCGGCGCGCTCACCCGGTCGGGGAACGGGGTGCGCACCACGCCGATGGGCGTGAACGTGACGGGCTTCAGCATCGCGCCGGAATCTAGAAGATGGCTGGGATGGATGCGATCGACGAGATGGCTGCGGCGGCTGAGACCTACGCGCTCGCCGCGCTCGCCCTCGCCGGCCCGACCGCCGCCGGCGTCACGGGAGCGGCACCTCGACAATCAGGGCCGCCGGGCCCTCGAACGCCGCCCGGCCGCGCTCGATCGGCGCCCGCTGCGCCGCGCCGCCGAACCGCGGCTCCTCGCTGAACGCGAGCGCCCGCGCCTCCGGGCGGCCGAGGTCGAGGGCGAGCGCGCCGCGGAGCGCGATCAGGGCGATCACGGCGGTCTCGCCGCCGCGGCGCTCGATCCGGACCGCGTCCGGCGAGAGCGCCTCGACCGAGAAGGCGGCGCGCGCGCGGCTCCGCAGCGCGGGGTGCGACGCGCGCAGGGCGAGGAGCTCGCGGTACCAGGCGAGCACGCCGGCGTGCTCCGGCCGCTGCCGCTCGCTCCAGTCGAGCTTCGAGCGCTGGAACGTCCGGGGATCCTGCGGATCCGGCACCTCCGCGCCGCCGAACGACGTGAAGTACTGGAACTCGCGCCGGCGGCCCTCGGTGACGAGCCGGCCGAGCTCCGCGTTGTGATCGGTGAAGTACTGGAACGGCGTCCGCGCGTTCCACTCCTGGCCCATGAAGAGGAGCGGCGTGTACGGCGTGAGCAGGAGCAGCGCCGACATCGTCCGGAACGCCGCCGGGCTCACCTTGTCCCCGAGCCGGTCGCCGAGCGCGCGGTTGCCGATCTGATCGTGGTTCTGGATGCAGTGCACGAAGCGCGGGGGCGGCACCGGCTCGGCGGGCGTCCCGCGCGGCTTGCCCGAGTGCTTCGAGACCTGCCCCTCGTAGAGCCACCCCTTGCGGATCGTCGCGGCGATGTCCTCGGCCGTGCCCCGGTGATCCTCGAAGTAGCCGTCGCGATCCCCGGCGAAGAGGACGCGGAGCTCGTGGTGGAAGTCGTCGGCCCACACGCCGTCGAGGCCGTACCCGCCCTGCTCGACCGGCGTCACGAGGCGCGCGTCGTTCATGCTGTCCTCGGCGATCACCACGACGCGCCGCCCCTCGCCGGCCGCCCGCGCGCGCTCGGCGATCTCGCGGAGGATGTGGGGCTCGGTGTCGTCGAGGATCGCGTGCGTCGCGTCGAGGCGGAGGCCGTCGATGTGGAAGTCGCGGATCCACATCTCGGCGTTCGCGATGGCGAGCGCGCGCACCTGCTCGGCGCCCTCGCCGTCGTAGTTCACCGCGTCTCCCCAGGGCGTCTTGTGGCGATCGGTGAAGTAGCGCTTCGCGTAGGCGCGGAGGTAGTTCCCGTCGGGGCCGAAGTGGTTGTAGACGCAGTCGAGGATCACCCCGAGCCCCGCGGCGTGGGCCGCGTCGACCAGGCGGCGGAGGCCCTCCGGGCCGCCGTAGGCCGCGGCCGGGGCGAAGAGGTCGACCCCGTCGTACCCCCACCCGCGCTCGCCCGGGAAGCTCGCGACCGGCATCAGCTCGATGGCGGTGATCCCGAGCTCCCGCAGATCGGCGAGCCGCCCGATGAGCGCGTCGAAGGTGCCCTCCGGGGTCGCCGTGCCGACGTGCAGCTCGTAGAGCACGAGGTCCTCGAGCGCGACGCCCTTCCACCCCGCGTCGGTCCACGCGAACGAGGGGTCGTCGACCGCCGACGGCCCGTGCACGCCGAACGGCTGCGCGCGGGAGTACGGGTCCGGGAACGGCCCCTCCCCGTCGATCCGCACCTTGTAGAGCGCGCCGGCCCCGAGGCCCGGCGCCGTCGCCTCGAAGTAGCCGCCGCCCGTAGGGGTCGCGGGCAGCGCGCCCGTGACCTCCTCGCCGCCCTCGCCGTAGGTGACGATCTCGATCCGATCGTGGTCGGGCGCCCAGACGCGGAAGCGGACCGCGCCGCCCTCGATCCATGCGCCCATCGTGCGAATCGCCTTCATGATCCATGACCTCGCTGTGCCGCCCGCAGCAGCAGGGCGACGGGAAAATCGGAGAGCACGCGGTCGAGCGGGAGCACCGCGCCGTCCTTGGGCTCGGACGTCGCGGCGGCATCGCGCGGCAAGGGAGCGGACGGCGACGCCTCGATCTCGGCGCCGGTGAAGAGATCCGTGTAGAGGCCGGGCTCCACGTCGACGAACGTCCCCGCCCACGCCTTCCCCGTCGGCGGGGCGCAGGCGCCGCCGAGCAGCCGCGCGCTGAACCGGGGCGCGACCACGACGACCGAGCGCCCGTCCTCCTGGCCGCGCCGCGCGAAGGCGACGACGTGCGTCTCGCGCTCGCCGATCACGGCGCGCGGGGCGTACGCCCCGTCGGCCCCGAAGAGCGCCGGGTGCCGCCGCCGCAGCTCGAGCGCGACGTGCGTCACGAAGAGCTTGATGCGGCCGTCGCGCGCCTCGGCGCAGAGCTCGCGCGCGAGCGTGAGGTCGCCGCCGTTCCACCGCGCGCGGATCTCCGCGAGCGCCTTCTCGCGCGACGCGTAGTCGACCGGGCGGCGGTTGTCCGGGTCGACCAGGCTGAAGTCCCACACCTCGTTGCCCTGGTAGATGTCGGGCACGCCCGGCGACGTCAGCTTCAGGAGCGTCTGCGAGAGCGAGCCCCACATGCCGTGGACCGCGACCACGCGCGCGAGCGGCAGGAGCGCGCCGAGGACCTCCGCGGACGCGGTCGCCTTGCGCACGAACGCCTCGACGGCGGCGTCGTACTCGGGCTGCGCGTCGATCCAGGACGTGTTGACCTTCGCCTCCTTCGTGGCCTTGCGCATGTAGTCCACGAGGCGATCCGTGTACGCCGAGAGCGCGTCGCCCTCGGGCGCGCGCGGGCCCGCGGGCGCGCCGAGCAGCGGCTCGATCGGCAGGCTCCCGAGGAGCGTCTGGTAGAAGAGGTACTCCTCGTTGCTGTCCGGCGCGAGGCGGCCTTCGATCTCGGCCTTGAGCGGCGCCGCGGCGGCGGCGGCGCGCTGGAGCGCCTCCTCCCAGGCGGACGGGATCTCCGAGAGCACGCTGATCCGCGCGCGCACGTCCTCGCTCCGCTTCGTGTCGTGCGTCGACGTCGCGAGCATCGAGTGGGGCCACGTCTTCTGCCGCTGCACGTTGGCGCGGTGGAACGCGAGCACGCTCGCGCCGTAGCGCTCGGGCTCGCCGCCGACCTCGTTGAGCGACACGAGCCGGTTGTAGATGTAGAACGACGTGTCCTCGAGCCCCTTGGCCATCACCGGCCCGGTGAGCTGCTGGAACTTCATCACGAACTCGCAGAAGGGGCGCCGGTCCTCGTCGCGGGACAGATCCGGGTCGAGCATCAGGACCGAGCGCAGGAACGTGAAGATCGAGCCCTCCATCGTCGGGTTGCGCCGGCGCGCGAGGGCGACGGCGCGGCCGATCGCGACCCGGTCGTGATCCGAGATCGTCGGCGTCCGCTCGTTGACGTACGTGCGGTAGACCGGGAAGCACGCGATCACCTCGCGCAGGGCGTCGTTGAGCGAGCCCAGGGTGAAGTCGCGGAAGCGGCGGTCGCGCTCGGTGAGCCGGTTCAGCGCGTGCGTGAGCACGTTGAGCTCGCTCGCCAGCGCCGTCCGCAGGATCACCTTCTTCTTCTCGTAGACGAGCGTGTCGAACTCCAGCTGATCGCCGATGAACCGCTCGTAGATCGCGGTCATCGACGCCTCGCTCGAGGAGTCGACGAAGAGCTCGCCCACCGCCGCGGCGAAGTCGTAGCCGCTCGTCCCGTGGATGGACCACGCCTCGGGCAGCGTCTCGCCGCGGGCGAGGATCTTCTCGACGACGACGTACATCGGCCGCGCGAGGGGCGACGCGTGCGCCCCGCCGGCGCCCGCGCGCTCCTCGATGACCGCGCGGATCGCCGGCTCCAGCTTGGCGAAGCGGGCGGCGGCCGGCGGGCGGCGGCGCAGGTCCTCGCGGCTCGGCTCCGGCTCGCCCGCGGCCTCGGCGAGGAAGCGGCGGCGGCAGCGCTCGACCAGGTAGCCCCGCTGGAGGTCCTCGAAGTAGCCGATCGGGTCCCAGAGGCCGTCGGGGTGGTCGATGCGCAGGCCCGTGACCTGCCCGCGCTCGCAGAGCTCGAAGACGAGCCGGTGCGCCTCGGTGAAGACCGGCCGGTGCTCCATCTTGATCGCCGCGAGCTCGTTGATGTCGAAGAACCGGCGGTAGTTGATCTCCTCGGCGGCGGTGCGCCAGAAGCTCAGCCGATAGGCCTGCTCCTCGAGCATCGCCTCGAGCGGGTCGAAGCTCCGCGGCTCGCCCACCTTGCCGTTGATGCGCTCGACCCCCTCGGCCACCGCGGCCGCCACGTCGGGCGAGTCCGCGACGAGCGCCGCGAGCCGCCGCTTGAGGACCTCCTTCTCGCGCCGCCGCTCGATCACCTTGGCCCGCTGCGTCTCCGTCCGCGGCGGCAGGTTGCGGAGCCCGGTCAGGATGCTCTGCAGCTCGAGGAGCGCGTCGTGCTCCTCGCCGAGCGCGGCGGTCAGGCTGGGCACGAGCGGCCCGATGACCATCCCGTACGTCCGCGGGTTCACCGGGAAGACGTGATCGAAGTACCGGAGGACGAACGCGCCGTGCTCGAACTCGATCTTGAGCTCGCCGCGCTCGAGCACGCGGCCGTAGTGGTCGCCGAGCACGGGGAGCAGCACCTTTTGCTTGAGCTCGGTCTTGAGCGGCGCCCAGTCGATGTCGAAGAACGGCGCGTAGAGCGAGCTCGGGCCGTTCTCGAGGACGTCGTTCCACCAGGCGTTGTCGGAGGTGCCGACGCCCATGTGGTTGGGCACGAAGTCGAGCAGGAGGCCCATGCCGTGCGCCGCGAGCTCGCCCGTGAGCCGGTCGAGGTCGTCGCGGCCGCCGATCGCGGGGTTCAGCGCGTTGTGATCGACGAGGTCGTAGCCGTGCAGGCTCTCCGGGCGCGCCTTGAAGAAGGGCGACGAGTAGAGATCGCTGACGCCGAGCGCGTCGAGGTAGGCGACCACGCTCCGCGCCTGCTCGAAGGTGAAGTCCTTGTTGAGCTGCACGCGGTACGTGGCGCGCGGCAGCCGCGGCGCCACGCCCTCGCACGCCGCCTCGACGAGCCGTGCCGCCGTCTCCCGCGCCGCGCTCTCTGCCTGGCTGCTCATCTTCTGATCGTCCGACGTTTCCGTCATTCGCGGTGTGCCTCCGGGGCAGAATCTACTTCGAATAACGCCTCGCGCAGCCGACGATCTGTCAGGGTCGCTGCGCGCTCCAGCCGCTCCGGATCCCTCGCTGAAGGGAGAACCTGAGTCACATAGGGAATTGCAGCAGAGGCGCGCCCGGAGCCGCCCGGACGGGCGCTGAGCCCAAAGGGCCGTGCCCGGACGCCGCGCCCGGGCGGCGCCGGCGACGCGATCGCCCGCGAGAGAGCCCGAGCCCGGACCGCGCGGCTCGATTCGCGTCCGCTCCTGGGCATCATGGCATGTCTTCACCCCCGGCTCGCCGGCGCGGAGCGCTCCAGCCGACGTGTGGCTTTTCGTCTCAGTGACATTTCGTCTCGATCGACAACCTCGCTGGCCGCCCCAGCTCTGCTTCGAGTGGCGAGCTCCGGCGCGCGAGCATGGCGCGCTCAGCGCGAGCGCGCCATGCTCGCGCGCATGGAACAACAGCGGGCCGCGCCGAGCTGGCAGGAGATCCGGCACGAGGCGCGCGAGCGGTTCGGCGTGAAGACCTTCCGGCCGGGCCAGCGTGAGCTCATCGAGGCGGTGCTCGCCGGGCGAGACGCCCTGGGGCTCCTGCCGACGGGGGCGGGCAAATCGCTCTGCTATCAGCTGCCGGCGCTCCTCCTGCCGCGCCCGGCCGTGGTCGTCTCGCCGCTCATCTCCCTGATGCAAGATCAGCGGGAGAAGCTGGCACAGGCGGACATCCCTGCTGCGAAGCTCGACTCCACGCTGAGCACGACCGAGGAGCGGGAGGCCGTGGGGCGGGATACGGAACGGCGATCTCCCGCTCATCTACGTGACGCCGGAGCGGCTCGAGAACCCGGAGTATATCGAGCTGCTCCGGCGCTCGGGCGTGTCGCTCTTCGTGGTCGACGAGGCGCACTGCGTCTCGCAGTGGGGCCACGACTTCCGGCCTGCGTACCTCGGGCTCCGCGACGCGATCGCCGCGCTCGGGCGGCCCCCGGTCCTGGCCTTGACGGCGACCGCGACGCCGGAGGTGGCGAGCGACATCGTGGAGCAGCTCGGCATGCGGGCCGCGGCGGTCGTGAACACCGGCATCGACCGCCCGCAGCTGTCGCTCGAGGTGATCCGCACGCCGAACGAGGACAAGAAGCGCGAACGCCTCCTGCGCGTCCTCGAGGAGGAGGGCGGCGTCGGGATCGCGTACACGGCGACGGTCCGGACCGCGAACGATCTCCACCGGTGGCTCGCGGATCAAGGGATCTCGGTGGGCCGCTACCACGGGCAGATGCGCCCGACGGAGCGAGGAGAGACCCAGCAGCGGTTCATGAACGACGAGTACCGCCTCATCGTCGCCACGAAGGCGTTCGGCCTCGGCATCGACAAGCCCGATATCCGCTTCGTCGTCCACTACCACTTCCCCGACTCGCTGGAGAGCTATTATCAGGAGGCCGGGCGCGCCGGGCGCGACGGCCGCCCGGCCCGGGGGATCCTCCTTTATCGCGTGGAGGACCGGCGCATCCAGGCGTTCTTCCTCGGGGGCAAGTACCCCCGCCCCGACGAGAGCTACCGAGTCTACGAGACCCTCGGCCGCCTCGAGGCGCAGCGGGCCGAGGGCAAGAGGAGGGCGGGTGTCCCGGTCAAGGCGCTGGCGGAGGTCGCGGGCCTGCCCGAGCGCAAGGTGAAGGTCGTGGCGGCGCTGCTCGAGGCCGCCGGGATCATCGACCGGACCCGCGGCGTGCGCCGGCTGCGCGACTTCGCCGACGAGGCGGAGCTCGACGCGTTCCTCAAGGCCTATGAAGAGCGCCGGGCGGGCGACCGCGAGCGGCTCGAGGCGGTGATGCGCTACGCCGAGAGCCCGGCGTGCCGGATGGCGACCCTGAAGGCCTACTTCGAGGAGCCCGGCGAGGCCGAGGGCGGCGATGGGGCGCCCGACTGCGGCCGATGCGACAACTGCCGGCACACGGACGACTCGAACCGCGCCGTGGTCGACCGCCTGATGGCCTCCGCGACCCCCTGAGCCCCGCCGCCGCGGCGCATGGCGAGGCGCAGGATCCGGTGTTCAAGGACGTCTTCTACCGCCAGATCCTCACGGAGGCCCGGGCCAGAGCGCGGGCGCTCGGATCGGGTTCCTTCCGCCCACCCGCGCAGGTATGGTTAGGTCGGGCGTCCTGGCTGCCCTCCAGGCGAGCTTCGGGCCCGGCCAGGCCACCCGCCACGGGAGCTTCTGATGAGAGAGCACGCAGCGGTTCGGAAGACAGGGACTCTCGCGACGGTGATGGCCGCGGCGCTCGCACTCGTGTGCGGGATCGCGGCATGCAACGCGATCTCGGGGGTCGACGAGCTCGACTTCTCGGGCACCGCCGACGCGACGGGCGGCGGCGCAGCCGGCGGCGGCGGCGGCGGTACGGCCGGCGGCGACGCGGGCGCCGGCGGCGAGGCAGGCGCCGGCGGCGAGGCGGGCGGCGGCGGCGACGCGGGCGCTGGCGGCGCTGGCGGCGCTGGCGGCACGGGTGGCGCTGGCGGTGCGGGCGGCGCTGGCGGCGCGGGCGGCGCTGGTGGCGCGGGCGGCGACATCTCTTATGAGATCTCCTGTGGGAACGGCAACGTGGCTGTCGGCGTCCACGGCCGGAGCGGCGGCTCGATCGACCGTATTGGCCTGATCTGCGCGCCGCTCGCCAGCGACGGCACCCTGGGCACCGCCTTCCAGACGCTGACCGCCGGCGGCGACGGCGGCTCGCCGGGCAGCGCGATCTGCCCTGCGAGCCAGGTGCTGGTCGGGATCAACCTCTGGGTCGACTCCCTGGTGTACCGGGTCGAGCTGCTGTGCCAGACGGTCGAAGCGTGGAAGATGCCCGACAGCACCCCCAATGTCGTCGCTGGCTTCGGCAACGCCCATAGCACTTCTTTCGTGGTCAAGTGCCCGGCGGGGACCGCCATCATTCAGATCGGAGGCGAAGCCGACCAGCTCGTGCGCTCCGTGCATCCAAAGTGTCGCATGCTGTGACCGGCCCCTCGCGGCTCCCGCGCATCACGGGTTCGCCATCGCAAAGTCGTCCTCGGGCTTCTTCGCCCTGTCGTCGCTCGCTCGGAGGATCCGCCCACGCGGCAAACGGCCGCTCGCGATGCTCCTCGCCGGGATGCCCGACCCATCGGTCGCGCACAGGCGAACGGCAGAGTTCGACAGGCCTCGCTCCCGAGCGGCCTGCGAAGAAAAACGTGCGACCACACCCGGTGTGTGGGCCCTGAACCACATTGTCTCCGGGCGGCTCCGCTATCGCATCCACGGGCTCGGCGGTCGAGAGATGCTGATCGATCCGGACCGCCCTGGGATCGCCGTGCCAGAGGTGCTGCATCAGGGTAACCCCGACGGCCGGATGCGGCTCTTCATGGAGTTTCACCGCACAAACGGATGACCCCGAGCTGCTGGAGCGCCGCGCCACGGGGGGCGACGCCGGCCCGAACGGGGACCAGCCTTCGCGGGCCACAGCGCAGGAGAGAGGGCCTCATCGACGGCATGCATCGATTGTCGGCACATCGCCGCTTTTCCAGGAAAGTGAATAAATCTGGGGCCTGCGACCGGGCCCATGCGCGCAACGTGGCTGTATCTTGCTGCCTTGCAGGGCGCTGCTGGGCAAAACGGCCATACTAAGAAAAGACTCTTGACTTTCTCCTCGTGTGTGTATGAATATACTATCCCCTTGGCGGTCCGGACCGTTCTCGACCGGACGCTGCAGTCGGCTACAGGATCGTTCAAGGGCGACCCCGAGTGACACTATTGCCGGGATTGCTTGCTTCTTATCAGTGTGCGTCCGAGTCGTTCTTGCTTCTCTGAGTAGATGCCCGGCCCCATCACACGGGGTGTTCGCATGTGAGCATCTGTCCGACAAACATCGTGATTGCCAGGCATGTGGTCGGCACAGGCACCGCGGGTGCATTCGTGGTCACCGGGATCACGAGCACGCTGGACGGAAATTTTGAACGTTAACCGATGGATCGGAGGGCTCGCAGGCATCTCGATGGATTCGTGAATCCATCTCGAGCGGAAGCCCGCGAATCAACCGGTCGGATCATGGAGAAATCTTAAATGCGCATCACTCCCTTACTTGGTTACCTGTCCGCCTCGATCGCATGCAGCCTGCTGGCGTGCAGCGTCGCTTCCATCGAGGGTGAGGATCTCGGTGAGCTGGACTCCGCCGTGGAGAGCTCGGACCGTTCGATGGAGGCGACTCTCGCCGTCACGTCGGACTGGGGGAGCGGCTACTGCGCGAACGTTAAGGTGACGAACAAGAACCGCAGCCCGGCGACCACCGGCTGGAGCGTGGGCGTCGCGCTCAACGGCTCGACGCGAAGCAACTCGTGGAACGTGAACGCCACGGAGTCGGGCGGGCAGTTCACCGCCACGAACGTGGGCCATAACGGAGCGCTGCGCGCGGGCACCTCGACGGAGTGGGGGTTCTGCGCGAACGGCAGCGGGCGGCCCACGATCGCCTCGGTCACCGGCAGCGGCGGCACGGTCGGCAGCACGAGCGCGTCCTCCTCGTCGAGCAGCAGCTCGAGCTCGTCGAGCAGCAGCTCGAGCTCGTCGAGCAGCAGCTCGGGGGCGGGTGGCGCGGGCGGCGGCGGCGGCGCGGGCGGCGGCGGCGGCGCGGGCGGCGGCGGCGGCGCGGGCGGCGGCGGCTCCACGTGCACGTCACCCGACCAGAGGATCTGCGCCAATCAAACGGGCACCCACTGCGGCCTCACCTTCGAATATTGGAAGGACACGGGGACCGGATGCCAGACGAACACAAATGATGGCTTCAGCGTGGAATGGAGCAACATCAACAACCTGCTGGGCCGCAAAGGTGTGAGACCCGGCTCGAAGAATCAGATCGTGAACTACTCGGCCGACTACCGGCCGAACGGCAATTCATACCTGGGTGTCTATGGGTGGACAACGGGCCCGCTCGTGGAGTACTACATCATCGACAGCTGGGGCAACTGGCGTCCGCCGGGCGGAGAAGGGCACATGGGCACCGTCACCAGCGATGGCGGCACCTACGACATCTATCGGACCCAGCGCGTCAACCAGCCTTCCATCGAAGGCACCAAGACGTTCTATCAGTTCTGGAGCGTCCGTACGGCGAAGCGCACGAGCGGAACCATCACCGTCGCCAACCACTTCAACGCATGGCAGCGCGCGGGGATGACCATGGGGAACCTGTATGAAGTCTCGATGGTCGTGGAAGGATATCAGAGCAGCGGGACTGCCGACGTGAACGTGTCCTTCCGATGAGCGCTCGGCCTTGAGCATCGTTCGTGGGCAGGCGGACCAAGCCGCGCTGACCCACGGGCGAAGGTGACCCACCCCTACTCGCCTCGGTAACCCGACGCAGGGGGGCTGCCGGCATCGCCACCTCGACCGGCAAAGCCCCCCTCGCCCATCTGCGCCGTCATCGTCGACGTCGACACCGAGCTGGCACGCCGTGCCGAGCGGGTTGTCGATGGCCAAGCGCCAGCGTCCCTCCGCCTGCCGATGATCGACATCGGCGCACTTCCCTTCCACATGGATCGGCTCGCACCGGGCCCGGCGCCATCCAGGGTCCAGCGGCGATGTCAACCGACCCGACCGGCCGTCGGGTCCGCCCGCCTCGAGCAGCTGGACGCAAGCCTCTCGACGCTGCGCCAGGCGTGGCGCCACGACTGAGCCCGACGACCCCGAGCCGACGGACGATGTCGTCGTGGCTGCCGCGCGCACCGGCAGCGCCCCGCGTCCCGCGACGGTGCGGTGCTCTGAAGAACCGCGAGGGAGGGAGGTGAAGTCGATACCTCCACCAGCTCGTCAGTGCGCCCACATCACCTCAGAGAATCCACATCGATCACGGGTCCCGGTGCGGAGCCCCACGGGCGTGGCTTACGGCGCGTCACGGGCGCGGCCTGCCCACCTCATCACCGGTTGGTCGCGCGGGCCGCATGCGGTAGAAGTGACGGGACAGTGATCCGGAAGGCGCGGGGGACGCCGGACGCGAAGCGCCCTGTCCGTCATCTCCTGCGCCTGGCGCGCGCTCTCGTCGCGCCGCTCGACCCCACGAGACCGCGTGTTCGATGCGAGCGGCACCTCCTGAGCAAACGCCGCCTCGGTAGAGCACCTCAGGCCGACGATGTCCCTACTCTCCCGGTACACGCTCAACGAGCCGATTCACGAAGGCAGATCCTCCATCCTGTACAAGGGGCGCCGCAGCGCGGACGGCGTCCCGATCGTCGCCAAGGTCCTGAAGAGCGAGTACCCGGAGCCGAGGGAGATCGCCAAGCTGAGGCACGAGTTCGCCATCCTGAAGCAGCTCGCCCTGCCCGGCGTGGTGCTGGCCCACGCGCTCGAGAAGCACCACCACGGCGTGGCGCTCGTGCTCGAGGACACGGGCGGCCGGTCGCTCGCCCAGCTCATCGCCCGGCAGCGGCTCGGGCTGGAGACGGTCCTCCGGATCGGCGTGTCGCTCGCGGACACGCTCGGCGCGGTGCACCAGCGCGACGTCATCCACAAGGACATCAAGCCTCACAACATCCTTGTCCGGATCGACGAGCCGCTCTCGGTCAAGCTCGCCGATTTCGGCATCGCCACGCGCCTCTCGCAGGAGATCCAGCGCGCCCAGGCGCCCGACGCGCTGGAGGGGACGCTGCTCTACATGGCGCCGGAGCAGACCGGGCGGATGAACCGCGTCGTCGACCGTCGGACAGACCTCTACTCGCTCGGCGCCACGCTCTACGAGCTCCTGACCGGAAGGCCGCCCTTCCCGCTCACGGACCCGCTGGAGCTCGTGTACAGCCACATCGCGAGGACGCCGCCGCCGCCGCGCGCCCTCGCGCCGGAGGTGCCCGAGGTGGTCTCGGACATCGTGATGAAGCTCCTGTCGAAGGCCGCGGAGGACCGCTACCAGAGCGCCCAGGGGCTCAAGCACGACCTCGAGGCGTGCCTCGCGCGGCTCGAGTCGACCGGGCGCGCCGCGCCGTTCCCGCTCGGCCAGCGGGACGCGACGGGCGAGCTGCGCCTGTCGCAGAAGCTCTATGGCCGCGACGCCGAGCTCTCGACGCTCGCGTCCGCCGCCCTGCGCGCCGCCGCGGGCGCGGCCGAGCTCGTCCTGATCTCGGGGCACGCGGGCGTCGGCAAATCGGCGCTCGTGGGCGAGCTGCCCAGGATCCTCACCGGCGAGCGGCGCTCGTTCCTCCTCGCCGCCGGCAAGTTCGAGGAGCTCTCGCGCGGCACGCCGTATGTCGGCGTCGCCCGCGTCCTGAAGGACGCGGTGCGGCAGATCCTGGCGGAGCCGGCGGAGGCGATCGCGCGGCAGCGGGCGGCGCTGCTGCGCGCCGTCGGCCAGGGCGGTCAGGTCCTCGTCGACCTCGTCCCGGAGCTCGATCTCCTGCTCGGCCCCCAGCCGAAGGTCCCGGAGCTCGGCCCGACCGAGGCGCAGAACCGCTTCGCGCTCGTCGTGCAGCGCTTCTTCCAGGCGCTCACCGCCGAGCGGCCGCTCTGCTTGTTCCTCGACGACCTCCAGTGGGCCGACCCGGCCTCGCTCAAGCTGCTCCCGCTCCTCCTCGCGGACCGGGCCCGCGGCCTCTCGGACGGGGACGGCGGGCACCTGCTCGTCCTCGGCGCCTACCGCGCCGGCGAGGTCGACGCGGCGCACCCGCTCGCGACGGCGCTCGAGGCGCTGAGGGAGGCGGGCGGCGCCGTGCGCACGATCGAGCTCGGGCCGCTGCCCCTGGCCGACGTCACCCGGCTCGTCGCCGACGCCCTCGCCTGCGGCGAGGAGCGGGCCGCGCCGCTCGCCGAGCTCGTCTTCGAGCGGACCGGGGGCAACCCGTTCTTCCTCAGCCAGCAGCTGCTCGCGCTCCACGAGGCGGGGGCGCTCGCCTTCGATGAGCGCGAGGGCGCCTTCTCCTGGGACCTCGATCGCATCCGGGAGCGCGGCCTCGCGGGCGACGTCGTGGCGCTCATGGCGAGCAAGATCGAGCGGCTCGCGCCCGAGACCCAGCGCGCGCTGAAGCTCGCCGCCTGCGTGGGCCACGAGTTCACGCTGAAGCTGCTCGCGACGCTGCACGGCAAGTCCCCGGTCGAGACGGGCCGCGATCTCTGGGAAGCGCTGCGCGAGGGGCTCGTCCTGCCGAGGGATCCCGAGTACCGCCTCCTCTACGACGACAGCACCGCGGCGTCGTTCGACGTCTCGTACCGGTTCCTGCACGACCGCATCCAGCAGGCCGCCTACGCGCTCATCGAGGGCGATCTCCGGGACGAGGCGCACCTCACGATCGGGCGGCTCTTGCTGGCGAGCGGCGACCGCGAGGTCGACGAGGACCACCTGTTCGCCGCCCTGCGCCACCTGAACCTCGTCGCGGCGCGGATCGACGCGCCGCACGAGCGGCAGCGCCTCGCGGCCTGGAACCTGACGGCGGGGCGGAAGGCCAAGGCGGCGACGGCCTACCAGGCGGCCGCCGCTTACCTGCGCGCCGGGATCGCGGCGCTCGGCGAGGCGGGCTGGGAGGCTCGGCCCGACCTCGCGTTCGCGCTCCGGCTGGAGCAGGCCGAGTGCGAGTACCTCGCCGGCGATCATGGCGCGTCGGAGCGCCTGTTCGAGGAGCTCCTGCCCCGCGCGGGGACCCGCGTCGAGCGGGCGCGCGCGCTCAGGCTCCGCGCGGTCCTCTACCTCACCTCGAGCCGGTTCGCGGACGCCGTGAGCGCCGGGATCGAGGCCCTCGCGCTCTTCGGGATCGACGTGCCGGAGGGCGAGGGCGCGCTCGGGGCCGCGTTCGCCGCGGGGCTCGAGGAGGTGAGCCGGAACCTCGCCGGCCGGAGCCCCGGCGACCTGGCGGCTGCGCCGGAGATGACCGATCCGGACGCGCGCGCCGCCTGCGAGATCCTCTCGACCTTGATCCAGCCGGGCCCCCTCATCGGCCCCGTCCTCTACGGGTTCCTCAACGTCACGCAGATCAACCTGATCCTGAGGCACGGCCACTCCGAGCTCTCGGCGTACGGCGCCATCTCCTTCGGGTTCATGCTGGCGATGGTGCTGGAGCGGCACGACGAGGCCCGCGCGTTCAGCGAGCTCGCCCTGGCGCTCCAGGAGCGCTTCAGGAACGACGGCCTCGCGTGCAAGCTGAACGAGCTCCTCGGCGTCTCCAGCCACTTCTTCCGGCCCGTCCGCGCCTCGCTCGCCTACCTCGATCGGGCGCAGCAGGCGGGCCTCGAGTCCGGAGACTTCCTCTACCTCTCGTACGCCCTCTTCCACGCGATCGCGATCCGGTTCTGCGCGGGCGACGAGCTCGGGGCCGTGCGCGCGGACGCGGGCAAGGGCGTCGAGCTCACGCAGCGCACGCAGGTGGCGATCTGCGAGGCCGGGCTGCTCCTCGTGAAGCAGGCGGCCGCGAGCCTCGCCGGGGGCACCGAGGGGCCCCTCAGCCTGAGCGGCGACGGCTTCGACGAGGCCGCCTTCGTCGAGGCGCACCGGGGGCCGGACGCCGAGTTCATCGCCTGCGCCTACTACCTGCTCAAGGCCGAGCTCGCGTACCTCCACGAGGAGCACGCGGCCGCGCTGGCGATGGCCGCGGAGGCCGAGGCGCGGAGCGCGAGCGGCAACAACCTCTACCTCCTGACCGAGCTCTCGTTCTACGCGTGCCTCGCGGCCCTCGCGGCGAGCCCGCCCCCCGAGCCGCTCGCGCAGGCCGAGGGCGCGTCGCGCGCCGAGGGGCTCGCGCGCCACCGCGCGAAGCTCGCGGCGTGGGCCGAGCGCTGCCCCGAGAACTTCCAGCACAAGCACGCGCTCGTCCTCGCCGAGGCGGCGCGCGCGTCGGGCGAGGGCCTCGACGCCGCGCTGCCGCTCTACGACGAGGCGATCGAGGCGGCCCGACAGAGCGGCTTCGCGCACCACGCGGCGCTCGGGAGCGAGCTGTGCGCGCGGCTCCTGCTCGAGCGAGGCCGGCCGAAGCTCGCGCGCGTCTACATGACCGACGCCTACTACGGCTACCTCCAGTGGGGGGCGACGGCCAAGGCGGCGCGGATCGCGCAGCGCCACGCGCACCTCCTCCTGCCGGGCGAGTCGGCGGCGCGCTTCGTCCCGTCGGCGACCGTCTCCAGCTCGTCCAGCAGCACCGGAGGGCTCGGCTTCGACGCCCTGTCCGTGCTCCGCGCGGCCCAGGCCATCTCGGGCGAGATCGTCCTCGACCGGCTGCTCGAGCGGCTCGTCGAGATCCTCGTCGAGAGCACCGGCGCGCAGCGCGGGGTCCTGCTCCTCCAGCAGGGGGACGCGCTGCGCGTCGAGGCGGTGATCGCGATCGCCCCGGAGGAGAGGGCGTTCGGCCCCGACGCGGCGGCGCGGGTGGGCGACGCGCTGGCCATGAGCGTCGTGCGCCACGTGCAGCGGACGCGGGAGCCGGTCATCACGGGGTACGCCGCCGCCGGGCGGCGCTTCGCCGACGACCCCCACATCGCCTCGAGGCGGCCGAGGTCGATCCTCTGCCTGGCCCTCGCGCATCAGGGCCGCCTCACGGGGGTGCTCTACCTGGAGCACGCCGCGCTCGGCGACGCGTTCTCGCCGGCGCGGCTGGAGATCCTCCGGGCGCTCTCGTCGCAGGCGGCGGGCGCCATCGAGAACGCGCAGCTCTACGCCCGCGTGGAGGCGATGCGGCAGGAGCTCCAGCGCTCGAACGCGTCGCTCGCGCAGGATGTCGCGTCCCAGACCGAGCAGCTCCGCGCGGCCAACGCGCAGCTCACGCGCGAGCTCGCCGAGCGCGAGCGCGCCGAGCGGGAGCGGGCCGCGCTCCAGGAGGAGGTCCTGCGCGCGCACAAGGCCAGGCTGCTCGAGCTGTCGAGCCCGATCATCCCGATCACCGACAGGATCCTGGTCATGCCGCTCATCGGCCAGATGGATGCGGAGCGCGCGGAGCAGATGCTCTCGACGGCGCTCGAGGGAGCGGAGGCGCATCAGGCCGAGGTGGTGATCATCGACATCACGGGGATCCGAGCGGTCGACACGGGCGTCGCGAGCACGTTGCTCCGGGCGGCGGGGGCGCTCCGGCTGCTCGGCACGCGGGTCGTGCTCACCGGGGTCCGCGCCGAGGTGGCGCAGGCGCTCGTCGCGCTGGACATCGACCTCGGCGATCTCGTCACGATGGGGACGCTGCGGAGCGGCATCGCGTATGCGCTCCGCCGCCCGGGCGGCTGACCATTTTCAGCATGACAGGGGTGTCCCGAGGTCGGTACGCGGCCGCCAACGCCCGATTCGGCGCGCGGTCCGCGCTGCCAGGGGTGCGGCCGTCCACCTGCCGCGCCACCGGTCCTCCTAAGGCAGCAAACGGGGTTGAACCCGCCTGAAACGAGCGAGAATTGGAACGCCAAGGCGCCAAGGACGCCAAGGCGCCAAGAAGAAGACAATATTTTAGCGTCTTGGCGTCTTGGCGCCTTGGCGTCCCAATTCTCGCTCGATCAACGTGATCGATATCGCAAGCCGGTCTCTCACAGCTAGCCAATCCGATGGATAGCAAGACTCCGGCGGAGCTCCGTCTGAGCTGGATCTCCATCCAGCGCAGACGGAGGCGCTCGCCCTCAACGAGCACAGCCATGGACGCCGAGCGCAGGTGAACCATGGCCCATCCACGAGATACGCAAAGAACACGCAAAGACATGTGAACGTTTAAAGGGTTCGTAAAGAGTCCATAAAGAACGCGAGCGGCAGCATGCGCAGGTCCGTATCGCGTGCCAATCTCTCCAGCGGTCCCGCTGGAAACACCACGCCGTGGCGGGATCATGCCGTGAAGGGGTCACGGGAGCGCGACGGTGGTTGATTCGAGCTCGCGCGGGCGCCTCCACGGCGAGAGCGATCGGTAAACGGCGACGGAACACCAATCCGATTTCCGGGCGTCTACGACTCTCGGCACATGGACGTCGTCCGCTAGGCGGCGTGCAGCGTACCCGAGCGTCGGGGTCGACACCCAGACATCCAGTGATGCCGGCGTGGCGATCTCCGGGTCGCCCGGGACACGTGAAAGGCAAGGGAAGCGATGAATTTCATGCAATTTGGTCTTTGCGGAGCTTTGATTGCTGGCGCGGCGCTCATGCTGCCCGCTTGCGCGGCCGACATGGGCGATGGAGAGACCTCCGAGGTGTCGAGGGTCTTCACGGAGGGCGACGATCTGACGGAGCTCGGGAGCTCGGAAGAGCTCGTTGGCACCTCGTCCGAAGCGCTGACGTCCACCACGTTCACTGCGTCGTGCGTGAACTGGACGCTCTTGTTCTACACGGACGGCCGCGTGGGGGTGCCCTACGCGGAGTGCAGGACGAATAACGGCTCCTGGAGGGTCACCTCGTGGGGCCCCGGGTACTGCAGCGGGGATCTTGCGAACTGCAATGGATACCTCCGCTGCGGGACGTGCTGATAGCGCTTCCCTCCCCTAGCGGCCGCGGCCGTCCGCGCGCCGATCTCGCCATGCCGGGGTAGCGCCCTGGTAGCTGCGGCGCGCTCGAGCTCCAGGCGAGCTCGACGCGCCGCGGGTACCTGCCGGCGCTATTCCCGGCAATTTCCGCCCGCCGGGCCTCCCGGGCGTGCAAACGATCTCCCCGCGGCCGTCGGCGCGGCGCTCGCCGAGCCAGGCCGGCCCGCGGCAGATGCATCGCATCGCCCCGGCCCACCTCGCGCGGATCTGCGCGGCGGCTACGCCCGCGCCTTCCGCTTCGTCTTCTTCTTCTCCTTCCGCTCCAGGAGCCGCAGCACCGCCACGGACCGGTCGACGAGCAGGTACCGCTCTCCCCCCGCCCTCGCCGGCACCGTGCGCGCCGGCTCCCCGGCGGTGCGGGTGTCGACCAGCACCTCCCACCGCTCGCCGAACTCGATCGCGGGCAGCACGAACTCCAGCGGCGAGTGGTTCGCGTTGATCAGCACGAGCAGCGTGTCGCCCGTGATCGGCTCGCCGCGCGGGCCGCACGACCAGATCGCGTCGCCGCCGAGCAGGTAGCCGATCGCCCGCGCGTTCGGGTGCGTCCAGTCCTCCGGCGTCATCTCGGCGCCGTCGGGGCGGAACCACACGATGTCCTTCAGCCCGCTGCCGTGCACGTAGCCGCCCGAGAAGAACGTCCGCCGGCGCAGCACCGGCTGGCTGCGCCGCAAGGCGATGAGGCGGCACGTGAACTCGAACAGCTGCCGCCGCCGCTCGTCGAGATCCCAGTCGTGCCACGAGATCTCGTTGTCCTGGCAGTACGCGTTGTTGTTGCCGAGCTGCGTCTTGCCGATCTCGTCGCCGGCGTTGATCATCGGCACCCCCTGCGACAGGAGCAGCGTCGCGAGGAGGTTGCGCTTCTGGCGCTCGCGCAGCTCGACCACCGCCGGGTCGCTCGAGGGGCCCTCGACCCCGTGGTTGTAGCTGTGGTTGTTGTTCGTGCCGTCCCGGTTCCCCTCGCCGTTCGCCTCGTTGTGCTTCTCGTTGTACGAGACGAGGTCGTTCAGCGTGAAGCCGTCGTGCGCCGTCACGAAGTTCACGCTCGCGTACGGCCGGCGCCCGCTCGACGCGTACAGGTCGCTCGACCCGGTGAGCCGGTAGCCGAGGTCGGCCGCGAGCAGATCCCCCTTCCAGAAGCGGCGGACCGAGTCGCGGTAGCGATCGTTCCACTCCGACCAGAGCACGGGGAAATTGGCGACCTGATAGCCGCCCTCGCCCACGTCCCACGGCTCGGCGATGAGCTTGACCCGCGAGAGCACCGGGTCCTGATGGATGATGTCGAAGAACGAGCTCAGGCGGTCGAAGTCGTGGTGGCCGCGGGCCAGGGCCGACGCGAGGTCGAAGCGGAAGCCGTCGACGTGCATCTCGGTCACCCAGTACCGCAGGCTGTCCATCACCAGCTGGAGCGTCTGGTAATGGCGCGTGTTCACCGTGTTCCCGCACCCCGTGAAGTCCATGTAGTAGCGCGGGTTGTGCGGCACGAGCCGGTAGTAGCTCCAGTTGTCGATCCCCTTCAGGGACAGCGTCGGGCCGAGGTGGTTGCCCTCGGCGGTGTGGTTGTAGACGACGTCGAGGATCACCTCGATCCCGGCGGCGTGGAGCGCCTTCACCATCGCCTTGAACTCGGCCACCTGCTGGCCGAGCCGCCCGCTCGACGAGTAGCGGCCGGCGGGCGCGAAGTACGAGAGCGTGTTGTAGCCCCAGTAGTTGATGTGCCCGCGCTCCCAGATCTCGCGCTCGCTCGCCATCTCGTGCACCGGGAGCAGCTCGAGCGCGGTGACGCCGAGCTTCTTGAAGTGCGCGATCGCCGCCTCGGAGGCGAGCCCCGCGTAGGTGCCGCGCAGGTGCGCGGGGACGCCGGGGTGCCGCTGGGTGAACCCCTTGACGTGCACCTCGTAGATGATCGTGTCCTGCCAGCGGATCGCCGGCGGCCGGTCGCCGTCCCACGCGAAGCGGTGGTCGACGACCACGGACTTCGGCGCGCCCCAGGCGCTGTCGCGGTGGCAGATCTCGAGGTCGTCGAGCGGCCCCGGCGGGGGCGGCGGCGTGGAGGCGCTCCCCTTCCCGCGCGCCTCGGCGCGGCGCTCGCCCGCCGCCTTGCCCCCGCGCGCGCCCTCGCCCTTCTCGGCCGCCGCGCCGTCGCGGCCCGCCTCCTTGGGCCGGCCCGCGCCGCCGTCGCGGTCGGGGTGCCCCCCGCGGTCGTAGGCGTAGAGCGGCGCCTTCCAGTTCGGCTCGCTCGAGAGCGCGTACGCGTACGGATCGACGAGGAGCTTCGCCGGGTTGAAGCGCTGCCCGGAGCGCGGATCGTACGGCCCGTGCACCCGGTAGCCGTAGAGCTGGCCGGGCTTGAGCCCGGGCACGTACCCGTGGAAGACGTGCGCCGTTCGCTCGGGGAGCTCGATGCGCTCGCGCTCCACGACGTCGTCGACGGCCTCGAAGAGGCAGAGCTCCACCTTCGTGGCGGACTGAGAGAACAGCGTGAAGTTGACCCCCTCGCCGTCATAGACGGCGCCGAGGGGGGTCGGCGTGCCGGGCCATATGCGTCTGGTCATCGAAAAACCTGTGAAGCCGCCCTATTCGCGAAATCGGCGCCGCTGTCGAGACACAAGCGCGGCCGGCTCGATTTTTCGCCCCGGGAGCCCGGATCGCCGCCGCGATCAGGCGCCGCCCGCAGCCGGGTCGGGCGTCGCCTTCGCGCCTGCCCGGTCCCGCGCGGACGCGTGCGCGGGAAGGCGACAGGAGCGCGGCGGCGCCGGCGCGGCCGACGAGCAGATGGAGCATCGCCAGGCGCGCGGGCCGGGATAGACTCCGCCCCGAACGCCTGGAGCCAAGAAAAAAACGCCCATGTCATCCCCCTCTGCTGAAAACCAGTCCCAGGGCTCGTCCCAGAGCTCGCCTCCACTCTCCGGCGCGCGCCGTCGCATCTCCGGCGTGACGGTGCCGCTCTTCTCGCTGCGCAGCGATCGCTCGTGGGGAATCGGCGAGATCGGCGATCTGCCCGAGTTCGCCGCGTGGATGCGCGGCGCGGGGCTGCGCCTCGTGCAGCTCCTGCCGCTCGGCGAGGTGTCGGGCGGCGAGACGTCGCCGTACATGGCGCTCTCCGCGTTCGGCATCGATCCGATGTACGTGTCGCTCTCGGCCGTGCCCGAGCTCCCGGCGGAGCTCTACGGCGAGGCGCTCGGGGACGACCTCGGGGCGCTCGATCGCGCGAAGCAGAGCCCGCGCGTCGACTACGATCTCGTGCGCCGCGTGAAGGGGCGGGCGCTGCGCTTCGCCTTCGACCGGTTCGAGCGGGAGCACCACGCGAAGCAGACGCCGCGCGCGGCCGAGCTGGCCGAGTTCGTGAAGCGGCAGTCGGACTGGCTGCCCGACTACGCGCAGTTCCGCGCGTTCAAGGACGGCTTCGGCGGCGTCGCGTGGTGGGACTGGCCCGAGGAGATCCGCGAGCGGAGGCCGGAGGCGCTCGAGAAGCTGCGGCAGGAGCGCGCGCGGGACATCCTCTACTACGAGTACGTCCAGTGGCTCGCGCACGCGCAGTGGGAGGCGGCGCGCGCGGATCTCCGCGGCAAGGGGGTGGAGATCATGGGCGACCTCCCGTTCATGGTGTCGCGCGACAGCGCCGACGTGTGGGCGCACCAGGGCGAGTTCCGGCACGACATGTCGGTCGGCGCCCCGCCCGACCAGTTCAACACCGAGGGGCAGAACTGGGGGCTCCCGCCGTACTTCTGGGCCCGGATGCGCGAGAACGACTACGCGTGGCTGCGGCGGCGCTGCCGCTACACGGGGCTGCTCTGCGACCGGTTCCGGATCGATCACCTGGTCGGCTTCTACCGGACGTACATCTTCCCGGAGCGGAAGAGCCAGGGTGAGGGGGGCGAGCGGCCGAAGGCGACGTTCGATCCTGCGGAGGAGCCGGAGCAGCGCGAGCACGGCGAGCGCGTGGTGCGGGCGATGATCGAGGGGGCGGCGGAGACCGGGGCGAAGCTCGTGGCGGAGGATCTCGGCGCGGTGCCGCCGTGGGTCCGGGCGTCGCTGACCGAGCTCGGGGTGCCGGGCTACAAGGTGCTGATCTGGGAGAAGGACGACGTGGTGTTCCGCAATCCGGCGGAGTACCCGCCGCTCTCGGTCGCGTGCTTCGGGACGCACGACACCGACTCGGTGGTGGCGTGGTGGGAGTCGCGGGACGACCGGGAGCGCGCGGGGGTGCTCGATCTGCCGCAGCTCGCGCCGCGGCGGCACGAGTTCGGGCGGGAGTTCACGAAGGAGACGCACCGGGCGCTGCTCGACCTGATCCACGGATCGAAGAGCGAGCTCGTGCTGCTGCTCGTGCAGGACGTGCTCGCGACGCGGGAGCGGGTCAACACGCCGGGGACCGTGGGGCCGGAGAACTGGTCGCTGCGGCTGCCGGCGCCGCCGGCGGAGATGGACCGGGATCCCGAGGTGCGGGGGGCGCTCGAGCGGGTGCGGGAGAGCATCCAGGCGAGCGGGCGCGGATAGGCCTCGCCGAGGCGGCCGGGTGCGGGACCGCCCGGCCCGAGGGGGGTGGGCTCGTGGGGCGCGCGGGGCGGGGGCCCCGCCGAACTCGCCTGAGCCATGGGTCATCCGGCGGAGCCGGATGACCCATGGCTCAGGCTCAGACATCGGCCCATCCCCCGCCCCGCGCGCCCCACGAGCCCACCCCCCTCGGGCCTACCGCCTTGCTGAGGGGCAGCGGAGATCGGCCTACCTCTCGAGAGTCCCCTCACCGCCTGCCGTCGCGCAGAGGGATCGCGGACGTGCTTGACAGGCAACCGATTGGTTGCATATTGACATGCAACCGAACGGTTGCATGATGGGCCGGTGAGCGGCTCGATGGACAAGGTCTTCAAGGCGCTCGCGGATCGGAGCCGCAGGAAGCTGCTCGATCGGCTGCACGTCGAGAACGGGCAGACGCTCGGGCAGCTCTGCGAAGGGCTGGAGATGACACGCCAGGCGGTCAGCAAGCACCTGGCCGTGCTCGAGGACGCGAACCTCGTCGCCGTCGTCTGGCAGGGGCGAGAGAAGCTCCACTACCTGAACCCGGCGCCGATCGGCGAGATCTACGAGCGATGGATAGGCAAGTACGAGCGCCAGCGCGTGCGGGCGCTCGACGCGCTCAAGCGCGCGCTGGAAGGAGAGAGCAACGATGAGTAAGCCCGAGTTCGTCTACGTCACGTACATCGCCTCGACGCTGGACAAGGTGTGGGAGGCGCTGACCACCGGAGAGTTCACCCGGCAGTACTGGGGCGGCAGGACCATCCAGTCCGAGTGGAAGCCCGGATCCGCCGTGAAGCACATCAAGGAAGACGGCTCCTTCGACTGGCAAGGCGAGGTCCTCAAGGCCGACCCGCCGAAGCTCCTCTCCTACACATGGAGCAACGTGCACGGGGAACGCTCGTCGCGCGTCACCTTCGAGCTCGCCATGTTCGGCCCGCACGTGAAGCTCACCCTCACCCACGACCAGTTCGACGAGAACAGCAAGGTGCTCCCCGCCATCAGCAACGGATGGCCCGCGATCCTGTCGGGCATGAAGACCCTCCTCGAGACCGGGAAGGCCCTCTACCCAGAATGGCGGTGACCCCGCCGGCGTGCGGCCCCACTGCAAATCCATCGACCTGCTGGAAACAGCGGTCCGCTGCGCGCGCCGGCGGTTGGGGAGCCCACGCGGCCTGACTCGCTGCGTCGTGGTGGCATGTTTCGCGAGGTCGTGAAGTACATACCGGCGAAACATTCCGGAAAACTGCCTCCTCTTACCTTCGCCGTCGAGGAGGCCACCAGTGAACGAAATCAACGCCTCGGACACCACATGGCTCCTGGTCTCGTCGGCAATGGTCCTGCTGATGACGCCAGCGCTGGCCCTGTTTTACGGGGGCATGGTCCGAACCAAGAACACGCTCAGCACCTTCATGCACAGCTTCTTCGCCATGGGTATCGTGACCCTGGCGTGGGTGACCATCGGGTACTCGATGGCGTTCGCCGAATCCAAGGGCGGGCTGATTGGCGGCCTCGATTATGCGTTCCTGAACGGCGTCGGCACCGAGCCGCGCGCCGGGACGACGGTGCCTCACCTCCTGTTCATGGCGTTCCAGATGATGTTCGCCATCATCACGCCGGCGCTGATCTCGGGCGCCTATGCCGAGCGCATCAAGTTCTCGTCCTACGTGGTGTTCACGCTGCTCTGGTCGCTCGCGGTCTACAGCCCCATCTGTCACTGGGTCTGGAACCCGGGCGGCTGGCTCCTCGCGCGCGGCGCGCTCGACTTCGCCGGCGGCACCGTCGTTCACCTCGCCTCGGGCGCGAGCGCGCTCGTGATGGCGATCGCGATCGGCAAGCGCAAGGGGTACCCGACGCGCAAGATCGTGCCGCACAACCTCACCATGACGCTGCTCGGCGCCGGCATGCTGTGGTTCGGCTGGTTCGGCTTCAACGGCGGCTCCGCGCTCGCCGCGAACGGGCTCGCGACGGTGGCCTTCGTGAACACGCACATCGCGGCCGCCATCGGCGCGCTCGCCTGGGCGCTCATCGAGGCCGTGCGCTTCGGCAAGCCGTCGCTCCTCGGCGTCGCGTCGGGCCTCGTGGCCGGCCTCGTCGCCATCACGCCGGCCGCCGGCTTCGTCGGGCCGATGGCGTCCGTCGCGATCGGGCTCGCGGCAGGCGCGGTGTGCTACGGCGCGGTGATGCTGAAGGGCAAGCTGGGCTATGACGACAGCCTGGACGCGTTCGGCATCCACGGCGTGGGCGGCCTGCTCGGCGCGCTGCTCACCGGCGTGTTCGCCTCCAAGGTGTGGAACTCGGCCGGCCAGGACGGCCTCATCAAGGGCAACTCGGCGCTGCTCACGGAGCAGGCGATCGCCGCCGTGGTCGCGGCCGCGTACGCGGCGCTGGTCACCTTCGTGCTCGTGAAGGGCATCAACGCGGTGATGGGCTTCCGGGTCGACACCGAGACCGAAGACGAGGGCCTCGACGGCGTCCTCCACGGCGAGGAGGCCTACGCGCTCGGCGAGGGCAGCGCTCACGCCGTCGATTCGACGCCCCCGGCCTCCTCCGCGCCCTCCCCGTCGCCGGTCCTCGCGCGCGAAGGCGCCTGATCCAGCGCAGCGGAAGCGCGCCCGCGAGGGCCGCCTGGCGTCTGCCGGGCGGCCTTCGCCGCTTTGTCCCCCAGCCCTTCGTTCGCCGGCGACGGCGTCCCGGCGACGCCCGAGACTCCCGCGAGCCGCCGGTCGCTATTCGTCCGGGGCCTTGCGACTCTTCCTTCTCTCGAGGATCAGAAATACGATCCCGACCGCGAACATCGCGACACCCCCCAGGACCAGCGGCGCACACAGACCCAAGCCAACGACGACCATCGCCTTGCTCTTGAGCCGCACGCCAGCAGAGGTGACCACGAGACCGGCCACGACCAGCGCGCAGAACAGCTTGATCCACCACTCTGGATCCATGAGCTTATCTCGCAACATGGCCTATCAATCACGCCACGACGCGAGCAGCAGCGCGCGGCGCCGCGAGACGGCGCGTTTCGTCACCTGCACGCGAAGTCAGCCTCGCCGGCCTTCCTGCAGCCCTGCTCGCATGTAACCTTGGCGCACCCGCAGCGGCGCAGCGCGCCGCGGTCGCCGGCGCGCTCATCGCAGCCGTCGCTCAGGTCGCCGCACTCGGCCTCGCAGCGCGCGATCTGCGCGGGCGACGGCGCGCAATCGATGAGGTCCGGCCGGCCGGCGGAGCCAGCGCCGCTGCACAGCTCGACGGACGCGACCTGCTCGAGCAGCGGGATGCGCCCTCCCGTCAGACACTGCGCGTGCGGCTCGCAGACGTGGTCCCGCAGCGCCGCCAGCACGCGAACGCGCTGACCGGCGAGCGCGGGCCAGTCGGGACCGAGCCAGCGCTCGGCGTCCTCGCGCGACAGGATCCTTCCGGCGATGATGGGCTGCGCGCCCTTCGTCAGCGTCAGCGTGCCGACCCAGCGCTCGCGCGGAGACGCCTCGCCGGGTCGCTCGCGCTCCGCCGGCGGAGCCTCGGGCGCCCCGCCGGCGGGCCTCGCGCTCGCCGCAGGCGGCGGCGACACGACCCGCGCCGCGGGCGGCGGCGACACGACCCGCGCCGCGGGCGGCGGCGACACGACCCGCGCCGCGGGCGGCGGTGACACGACCCGCGCCGCGGGCGCCGCCGCGGCGGGCGCGCTCTCCGCGCAGCCGATCGCCCCGGCGCCGCACGCGCCGGCCAGCGCCCCGCAGAGCCACAGCCAGGCGCCAGATGCGACGGGATCGCGCCGCGCGGCGCCGGTCGGGATCGAAGAAAGCACGCGCCACTCTACCACGCGGCCGCCCGCGACGGCCGCGCGCCCGCGCCGCCTCAGCTCGCGGCGCGCAGCCACTGCCTCGACAGCTCGAGCGCGCGCGCGTTCTCGGGGATCTCGCCGAGGAAGCTCCGGCGGTGCGCCGCGGGCAGCTTCTCCGCCCGCGCGAGCAGCCGCTCGCGCACGCCGGCGATCGCCGCGGACGCGGCCTCCCGATCGCCCGCCGCGTGGAGCGCCTCCGCGTGGACGACGTGGGCGAGCGTGCTCTTGTACCCGGGCGCGCCCCAGCGCTCGTGCGCCGACACCACCGCCGTCGCCGTGGCCAGCGCGTCCGCGGCGCGGCCCGCGGCGAGCTGGATCGAGGAGAGCAGCGCCTTCGCGCCCGCCTGCTCCAGCGGCAGGGACGCGAGGAGATCGATCGCGGTCCGCGCCTCGCGCTCCGCCGCCTCGAGATCGCCCTCGCGGCGGAGCAGGCTCGCGAGCGCCCACCGCGCGAACCCCTGCTGCAGCGGGTTGCGCCGCTCCAGCCCCATCCCCAGCATCGCCGCCGTCTCGGCTCGCGCCCCGTCGAGCGCCCCGCGGTCGATCATCATCTCGACGCGCAGGAACGTCCGGAGCCACGACACCGGACCGAACTCCTCCCCGGCCGACATCGTCTCGGACAGCTCGCGCTCCGCCCGGTGGAGATCGCCGAGCAGCCGGGCGTTCATCCCGATCGCCACCTGCGACACGATCGACCCGCGCCAGTAGCCCGCCTGCACGAAGCTCGCGCGCGCCGCCTCGGCCTGACACAGCCCCGCCCACAGATCCCCGTCCCGCCACGCCTCGTGGAACGCCTGCGCGATCTGCAGCCACCCGCGCGCCGCGGGCTCCCGCTCCGCGACCGGCTCCGCCACCTCGCGCACCCGCCGCGAGAGCGCCTCGGCGAGCCGGAACTCGCAGAGCTGCGCCGCGTAGTAGCTCCCCACCGCGAGCGCGAACGCCGCCACGCCGGTCGCCTCCGGCGCGAGCTCGACCGCCTGCAGCGCGCGCACCGTCGCCGTGAGCTCGTCCAGCCGCCCGAGGTGGATGTCCGCGGTGATCTTCGCCGGCACCGTCCGCACCCACGGCATGCTCCCGGGCGTCAAGAGGCGCTGCGCCTGCTCCAGGTAGAGCAGCGCGTGGTCCCACTCGCTGCGCCACGCGTGCACCTCCGAGAGCACGCCGAGGAGGCTCAGCTGCACCGCGTCCGGCACGCCGCACTCGAGCCCGCGCCGCGCGCGCGCGATCGCCGCGTCCGCGTCGCTCCCCCGGAGCGCCTGCTCGGCCGCGCGCAGGTAGAAGCTCCCCGCGCGCAGGAGATCGAGCCCCCGCTCGTAATGCTCGGCGAGCATCGTCGGATCGCTCGCGCCGTTCTGCTCCAGGAACGCCGCGGCGAGCCGGTGCCCGAGCACGCGATCCGTCTCCGTGAGCATCTCGTACGCCCCCTCGCGCAGGAGCGCGTGCCGGAACATGAACTCCTCGTCCCCGGGAAACCGGCTCTCCTTGCGGCGGACGATCACCTCCCCGTCGCAGAGCTCCGAGAGCACGTCGTGCGGAGCGGCCCACGGCTCAGCGCTCCCGAGCAGCGCCGCGACGCCGCCGCGCCAGAAGACGTCGCCGAAGATGCTCGCCGCGCGCAGCACCTTCCGCGCCTCGCCGTCGAGCGCCGCGAGCCGCGCCTGGACCATCGCCAGCACCGTCTCCGGCAGCGCGTCGCCCTTGCCCTCGGCCACGGCGCGGATCAGCTCCTCCAGGTAGAACGCGTGGCCGTCCGCGTGCGCCACGAGGCGCGCCACCGTCGCCCCGTCCAGCCCCTCGCCGAGCGCGTGGCGGACCAGGCGCTCGCACGCCTTCCGTGGAAGCTTTGTTAGATGAATTACACTAAGAGCGCGCCCGCTCCAGAGCGACGGGAACAGCTCGTGGACCTCGGGGCGCGCCAGCCCGAGCACCATGAAGGGCTGCTCGCCGAGCGCGCCGAGCACCGCGTCGACGAAGCGCACGGTCGGCAGATCGCCCCAGTGCAGGTCCTCGAGCACGAGCACGACCGGGTGCGCCGACGTCTCGGCGGCGAGGAAGTCCTCCCACGCGCGGCGCATCTGCTTGCTCATGGTCTCGGCGTCGTCGCGGGCCGCGCGCAGGAGCGCGCTCTCGGCGCCCGGGAACGGGACGCCGGCGATCTCCCCGAGGAACACGGCCACGCGCTCGCGGTCGGGGCCCGGGACGCGCAGCGCGACCCGCGCGAGGAGCTTCTGCCGGCGGGCCGCGGCCGCCTCGCCGTCCTGGATGCCGCACGCGCACCGGATCGCCTGCCCGAGCACGCCGAACGCCGAGCCCACGCGCAGCGCGTCGCCGCAGCCGGTCCAGATCTCGACCGGGCCGCCCTCGGCGCGGAGCGCGCGCGTGAACTCGTGGGCGATCCGGGACTTGCCGATGCCGGGGGGCGCCGTCACGAGCACGGCGCGGGCGACCGGCATCTCGGCGCACTCGGCGAAGATCGTCTTCAGCGTGAGCAGCTCGCGATCCCGGCCGACGCAGGCGCTCGCCTTGCCGAGCAGCGTCCGCGCGCCGCCGGCGAGATCGCGCTCGCCGTGGAGCTCCCTCCGCTCGCCCTCGCCCGACACCTCGAACCGCGCGCCGAGCAGCCGGGCCGTCACGTCGTCGATCGCGATCGGCGGCGCGCGCGAGTCGGGCTGCCGCTGGGCGGCCCGCCTCGCCTCGCAGGCGCCGAGCAGCCGCGCGGCGCGATCGATCGCCTCCCCCATCGGCAGCTGCCGCGCCATGTGCGCCCGGCCCGTGGAGAGCGCCATGGGCCGGCTCGGGGCCAGCTTCCGCAGCGCCAGCGCGCAGCGCGCCGCGTGCGCCGCCTGGTCGGTCGCGTCCCGGCTCGCGACGATGGCGATCACCGCGGAGCCGTCGGCGAGCGCCTCCATGTGCCCGCCGTGCGCCTCCACGACCTGCCGCAGCTGCGCCTCCACGGTCACCTGCAGCGTCCGGTCGAGCGGCTCGGTGTCGGCCTCGACCGGCGCGGGCTCCCTCCCCACGAGCAGCACCGAGAGCAGCCGCAGCTCGCTCGAGGTGAGCGCCCCCGGGCGCTCCGACGCGGCCCCGCGCGGGGGCTCGCCGCCGCCGGACCGCAGCGTGCTCAGGATCACGGCGACCGTGGCGCCGTCGCTGAGGCGCTCCTCCGGCTCCTTCGCGAGCATCAGCTGGATCACCGCCTCGAGCTGCGGGGGGACCTCGGGGCGGAGCGAGCGGACCGCGGGGACCTCGCCGAACAGGATCTTCGCGAGGATCGCGGGGATGTTCTCGCCGACGAACACCGGGCTGCCCGTGAGGCACTCGAAGAGCACGCAGCCGAGGGCGAAGACGTCGGCGCGCGGCGTGAGCGCGTTGAACCCGACGCGCGCCTGCTCCGGGGCCATGTAGGCCGGCGTCCCCACGGCGACCCCCGTCAGGGTCATCGGCGTCGCGTCGAGCCGCCGCGCGATCCCGAAATCGAGGATCTTCACCTGGTCTATCTGCCCGTCGACGAGGAACAGGTTGCTCGGCTTGAGATCGCGGTGGACGACGTCGCGGGCGTGCGCGGCCGCGAGCGCCTCGCCGGCCCTCACCCCGAGCGTCAGCGTCTCTTCGACGCTGAGCCGGCCGCGCAGCAGGCGCCGCGCGAGGTCCTCGCCTTCGAGCCACTCCATGGCGAGATAGGACTTGCCCGACGAGGCCCTCCCGTGCGCCACGTGCCGCACGATTCCCGGGTGGGAGAGCTCCGACAAGAGCCTTGCCTCCCGCTCGAACCGCGCCTCGTGCGCGCCCTCGCCGAGCACCACCTTGAGGGCGACCGTGGCGCCGGTCGCCCGATCGCGCGCCCGGAACACCTCCCCCATGCCGCCGGACCCAGCGAGCTCCAGGAGCTCGAACCGCTGCCCGACGACATCGCCGACATGCATGGAGCAAGTATCGCCCGGCGGTCGATGCCCTGTCCAGCGCGCGAGAGGAGACTCGGTCCTTCGCACGGCTCCCCGCGCGATTTCTCGTATGATTTCTCGCTCGGCGTCTCTCGTGCTCGACAATCACGCTCGTGGCCGACATGCACGTTCATGACGTGCTTATGTCCAGGCGTGTCCACACCGAGCGATGAGCGAGCATGAGAGTCCACAGCGCTGCGCGCGCGCTCAGCGCGGGCCGCGGACGGTCAGTCCGATCCTCGTCTCCGGCCCGGATCCGGGCGCTCGCCGCGCGCCGGCGGCCCGCCGTTACGTCTCGTGCGGAGCCCGCTCGACGCGAGGTCCTCGAGCGCCGACGACAGCGATTGATGGGTGGACAGATCGCCGAGATCGATATCGAGGGCGACCAGGCTCATCGCGATCTCGGGGCGCACGCCGACCAGGATGACACGGGCCCCGAGCAGGGCAGCGGCGCGGTGGATCTGCTCCAGCGCGTGGGCGGCCGGCGCGTCGAGGCCCGGGACGCCGGTGACGTCGAGCAGCACGCAGCGCGCCCGGTGCCGGTTCACCCCCTCGACCACGCGCTCGAGCACCTCTCGGGCGCGGCCGGTGTCGAGCTCGCCGATGAGCGGGACGAGCAGCACGCCGCGGAGGAGCGGGATGAGCGGGCAGCCGAGCTCGCGCACGGCCGCCGAGAGCGCGCGCTCCCGCAGATAGGCCTCCTCCAGGCTCGCGTGCTGCTCCGAGAGCGACTGCATCAGCGCGTCGCGCTCGAGGGCCGCGCTGAGGAGCGCGCCCCAGATCGCGACGGTGCCCTCGTCGCCGGCGATCTCGATCGAGCCCGGGCCGACGATCGCGAGGACCCCCCAGTCGCGGTGGATCGTGCGAATCGGCAGGAGGGTCACCGTGAATGGACCGCCGGCGGTCGACGGCGGCAGCAGCTCGGCGGGCGGGAAGGCCTCTCGCGGATAGGCGTCGCCGAGGGCGGGAGTCGGGCTGCCTTCGCGGCTGTAGGCGCCGGTGACGACGAGGCGCGCGCGGGTCGCGGGGTCTTCCCAGAGCCCGAGGCAGCCCCAGACCGCGGTGGTCGAGTCGAGCCAGGAGAGCGAGCGGGACTCTTCCTGGGTGCCGCTGAGCAGCGCGAGGCTCACCTCGTGATCGGACCGCACGAGCACGCCGAGATCCTCGACGAACTGCCGCTCGGCCTCGATCCGGGCCAGGGTCAGCGAGAGGCGCAGTCGCTCCACGAACTCCTCGACGCGCGCCTCGGCCGACTCCGCTGCTTCTGCCCCCGTGCTCCGCCGGCCGCGCCGGCCGCGGGCTCGGCTCAGGAGGCGGGCGACGCCCATGAGGCTCTCCACGTCGGGCGTGAGGTGGACGGCCTGCTGGCAGGCCTCGTCGAGCTCGTCCGCCGGAGGGGGTCGCGTGCCCTCGATCGCGGCGAGATACCCCTCGATCACGGTGGCGACGCCGGGCCACACGGCCGCGGGGGGCGTGTCGGGCGGGAGCGGATTGGGGCTGAGCAGCTCGACCATCTGCCGGGCGAGGACGCCGCCGAGGTCCTCGTCGGGCGTGTCGTCCCGCCGGTGGAGGAAGCCCTGGAGCACGTTGCACCCGCACGTCCGCCGCTGGACGAACGAGGTCGGCGCGAGCACGGGCCCGCTCGGCACGGCCTCGCCGGCGAGCTGCGCGAGCACGAGCTCGCACGCGATCCGCCCGAGGGCGTCGAACCGCTGTCGCACGGTGGTCAGGGGCGGGGTGGCCCACTGGGCCTCGGCGACGTCGTCGAAGCCGACGATCGCGAGATCGTCGGGGATGCGGTATCCCGCGGCCTGGAGCGCGGACATCATCCCGAGCGCGTTCTTGTCCGTGGCGACGACCGCGGCGGTGAGCTCTCCCCGGCGCGCGACGACGGCCTCTGCGGCCTTCACGCCGCCGGAGTGCCAGTTGTTCTCGGCCTCGAAGACGAGCCCGGGGTCGAAGGGGATCCCGTTCTCGGCGAGCGACTCCTTGTAGCTCTCGAAGCGCTCGCGGATGTCGTCCTGATCCATGAAGCCGACGTAGGCGATGCGCCGGTGTCCGTGCTCGACGAGGTGGCGCACCGCGGCGCGGATGCCCTTGCGGTTGTCCGGCACCACGGTCGGGCAGCCCGCCTCGGGGGCGCAGGTGCTGACCGTGACGAGCGGGACCCGCGCCGCCGCGAGCCGCTCGATGCCGTCGGTGGTGAGCACGACGATCCACCCGTCCACCTGATCCCAGGCGAGCGAGGGCGCCTGGATGTACTCGGGGGTGCCGCGTATCACCACGACGCGGTGGCCGCGCTGCTGCGCCGCCTGATGGATGCCTTTGAGGACGGCGCTGAAGTAGAAGCCGTCGAGGAAGGGCGTCAGGACGCCGAGGGTCGTCGGGCGGGAGGGCATGGTGGGTGCGGGCTCGTGATGGATGAATGGGGTGAATAAGGGATCTCCGTCTCGCTCACCGCGCGACCGAGCGGCGCCGACTGCGCCGGCCGCTCAGCCTCCGCCGGCGCGGGCGCCGCTGCCCGCGCTGCGGGCACCGGCGCGACGCTGCCGGGACCCGGGCCGACACGTCCGACGCCGGAGGGCACGACTGGACCACCACGCTGGCGGCCTTCAAGTCAATTAGAGCACAAAATTCCATCACCAATGTAATCCGGGTACTGCGTGGTCCGCACGTCAGCATCGCCGCGGTCCGGGCTTCCGCTTCGCCGGAGTCCATCCTACCGGACATGGCTGCATCGGCGGAACGCTCGCGGCGGCGAGATCGAGCGCTCCTCTCGGTCGCCCCGGCCCCGCGGTCGCCGCGCGCTGAGCGGGAATCGTGCTCGCCGCCCGCCGCGCGGAAGCGCGCGAAACCCCGCGGCATTCGCCGCTTCGTCAGCATCGGCGCGCCGGCCGGGAAGCCTTCCCCACCCGGGCCTCCTCGTGTACACGCCGAGGAAGCGAACCCGAAACGGCGCCCCAAAATTCTGTGACTTGCTGCCCACCCGCGTGTACACGAGCCCCGTACCTTTTGACGACTGAGCTAACCTCTCCGTCATGGCGCGCCGCACCATACGCAGTCGCCCCCTCCCCCGCAGCGAGCCCGGTCCACCGGCGCGAAGGGAGGCGGCGGTGAGCGCGCCGGCCATACGTACGCTGGTGTCGGTCCTCGTCGCCTGCGTCGCGCTCGCCCCGGCCGGGGCGCGGGCCGAGTGCGACCGCGGGGCCGCCGACGTATCGTGGGTCCGCCTCGCCGGCGCGGAGGCCCAGTGCCCCACGGCGGCCCAGTTCCGCGCCGAGATCTCGCGGCGGCTCGGGCGGGACCTCGTCACCACGGGCAAGGTCGCCTCCATCGAGGCCGTTGTGCAGGGGCAGCCCGGCGCCTGGTCGGCCACGATCCGGACCCAGCTGTGCGACGGCGCCCCGCCGACCGTCCGCGAGTTCTCCGACAACGGCCAGAGCTGCGACGGGATCGTGGCCGCCGCGGCGGTGCACATCATGCTCACCACCGACCCCGAGGCGGCCCTCGCCCCCCCGCCCGACCCCCCCTCGCCCCCGGCCGCCGAGACGCCGCCGCCCCCGCCGCCCCCGCCGGCCGCCGTGCGGCCGCCGAGCCCGCCGGCGGCCGTCCGGTCGCCGGAGCCGCCGTTCCCCTGGCCGGCGGAGGCCCGGGCCGCGCCGCCGCCGGCCGAAGGACCGCCGCCCGCGGGGATCTCGGTCGCCTGGCGCGGGTTCGCGTCGATCGGCATCGTCCCCTCGCCCGGGGCCGGCATCGCCCTGTCGGGCGAGTGGGCGGCCCTGCCGCGATGGACCGTCGAGACCGGAGCGCTCTGGCTCCCGGAGCAGCACGCGACCCGGCGGACGTTCGCCTTCGGCCTCACGGCGGGCTGGCTCGGCGGGTGCCTGGAGATGGTCCAGAGCCGATCGCTCGTCTTCGGGCTCTGCGGCCGCGTCGTGGCGGGCGCCATCTACGCCGTCATCTACGGAGATGAGCAGATCACCCCGACGATCCTGCCGACCGACGTCGGCTCGCGGGCCTGGGTCAGCCTCGGGGCCGGCACCCGGCTCGGCGTCCGCATCGTCGGACCGCTCCGGCTCGAGACCGGGATCGATCTCTTCGTTCCGATGACGCGGTACAGCTTCCAGCTGCAGGACGGGCAGCCGACCGGCTTCGAGCAGCCGGCCATCGGCGGCTCCGCGTTCGGGGGGGTCGGGGTCACGTTTTGATGAAGGATCCCCCGGCTGACAGCATCCACCAGACCGTGGAGCAATGCTTACAAGCCGGGGTCCTGGGCGACGCCAAGCAGCCGCCGCGGAGCCTCGTCGCCCTACACGCCGAGCACGGCGGATTCGTCTGGGCCACCCTGCAAAGGTTCGGCATCCAGCATCCGGACCTGGAAGATGCCTTCCAGGACGTCTTCATCGTCGTCCAGCGACGGCTCCCGTCCTTCGACTGGGCCTGCCCGATCACGACCTGGCTCTTCGCCATCTGCCGCCGCGTCGCCGCGTCGCACCGGCGCCGCGCGCACACGCGGAGGGAGCGGCTCGGCGAGGTGGTGGACGACGTGCCGGACTCCGCGCGCGGCCCCGAAGAGATCACCTCCCAACATCAGGCGAGATTGCAGCTCGATGGCATCCTCGAGGCGATGGATCTCGACCGAAGAGCCGTGTTCGTCATGTTCGAGATCGAAGAGATGCCCTGCAACGAGATCGCGAGCCTGGTCGGCGTCCCCGTCGGCACCGTATACTCGCGGCTCCACGCAGCACGAAAAGAGTTCGCGACGCTGTTGAGGAAGAGCGAGGCCGAGCGCGCCCGCAGGGGGATCAAATGAGCGATCCGAAGCGATGGAACCAGGAAGGTGGCGGCGCCCCGCTGGGGGCCCGCGAGCTCCTCCTCGCCGCCTCGCGCCCCCGCCCGATGACCTCCGCCGAGCTCGCGCGCACCGCGGCCCGGGTGGCGCCGCTCGCGACGACCGCAGGCGCCGGGGCGACGGTGCCGATGTGGATCAAGGGGATCTTCCTCGCGGTGGGCCTCGGCGCCGGCGGGGCCGGGCTCTACGCCGCCCTCGACGACGGCCGGAGCGCCGCCGCGTCGGTCGCGCCGCTGGCCGACCTGCCGCTGGAGCAGCTGTTCTCGAGCGCGCGGGGCGGCCTGCCCGCCGCGGCGCCGCCGCCCGCGGCCGCGCCGGCGCCCGAGCCGGCGCCCGCGGCCGAGCCGGCGCCGCCCGCGCCCGTCGCCCGCCGGGAGGCGCCGCGAAGCTCCCGGCCGGCCGCGCCGGCGCCCGACGCGCTCGCCGCGGTGGACAACGACGACCTGGTCCGGGAATCGAACCTCCTCGACCGGTCGAGGGCCGCCCTCGCGCAGGACCCGGCGGCGGCCCTCGCCGCGCTGGACCGACACGAGAGCGACTTCCCCAAGGGGCGGCTCGCGGAAGAGCGGGAGTTCATCGCGATCCGCGCGCTGATGCGCCTCGGCCGCGCCGACGAGGCGCGGGCGCGCGCGGCGGCGTTCGTCGCGCGCTACCCCTCGAGCTCCTTCGCCGAGCCGGTGCGCCGGATCGTCGCCGCGGCGCCCTGACGCCGTTGTGGGCCTGAAGGGCGACGCGATCCCGCCCGATTCCGTGAAGGGCAAGCGAGCTCGACGGCATTCAGCGGGGCATGTGGCGATCGTCGACGAGGTCGGGCCGGTCCGCCGGGCCAAGCGGCCAGACAGGCCCATCGGCCGCGGTCGTCGTCCTCTCGGCGGCCTCCGCGCTCCCGCTCGCCGCGTGCTCGATCGACGCCGCCGTCATCGGTCGTGAGCTGAGCCCCGCCGACGACGGCCACGGCGGCGAGATCCCCCCGCCCGAGGACGGCGGCGGGACGCGGTGCGCGCGGCGCTTCGAGGGGCGGCTCCGCGACTTCAAGAGCGCCGAGCGCGGCGGACACCCGGATTTCGAGGCCTTCTCCGGGACGGCCCCCGCGCGGCGCCTCGTCCTGCCCGAGCTCGGCCCGGACAGGAAACCGGTCCACAACCCCTCCGGTCCCGCGGGCCACACGGCCGGAGCCGCGGCGTTCGATCAGTGGTTCCGGGACGAGCCGGGGGTCAACATCCCGATCCCCTACACCGTCCCCATGAACGTGAGCGATCGCGGGACAGGCATCTTCCTGGAGACGGAGTTCTTCCCCATCGACGACCAGGGCTTTGGCAACGAGGGGCGCGAGCACAACTACGGCTTCACGTACGAGCTCCATACGACGTTCGAGTACATGAGCGGCGACTACCTCATCTACGCCAGCGACGACGATCTCTGGGTGTTCATCAACGACCGCCTGGCCGTCGATCTCGGCGGGGTGCACCCGCCCGCCGGAGACATCCTCGTGCTCGACGAGCACGCCGAGAAGCTCGGCATCGCGGTCGGGAACGAGTATCCGCTCGACATCTTCCACGCGGAGCGCAGCAGCGGCAACGCATCGAGCCTCTCGTTCACGAGGTTCTACTCGTTCACGAACTGCGAGCCGATCGTCATCCCCTAGCGCCGGGGGCCGCGCGCGTCACGAACACGACACCTGATAGAGCTTGATCGGGACATAAAGAGTACTACTATCCAGCACGCGTTCACGGTTAGCCGCTCCGGAAAGCGAAGCGAGCCGCGCGAGTCGCTCATCGTCACGGAGACCGATGTCGTGAGCGCGTTCGTGCTGGACGAGGACTAGCGGGAGCGCGCGCTCGTGAAAGCGAGCGTGCGCTCAGGAAGAGGCGCTGGCGCTCTCCCCCCCGGCCGGCGTCCTCTTCTTTTTTTTGTCCCGTGGCGCGGACACCGGCCCTCGCCACGCGCGCCCGCGCGCGGCCACCCCCCGAGGCGCCCGCTCTCCAGGGAAGTTTCGCGTGGGGTTTTGTTTCCGGGTGAACAGCGCCGGGAAAATCCGTGCTCCCTGTCGATCGGATGAAGGACGGACGCCGTCGGACCATCCAGGGATCAGGTGGCATGAGCGACGACCGGAACCGCCAGGGACGCCAGCGCAGAAGCGATGCCAAGGTGCGAGCGCGCGCCATGCAGGCGCATGCAGGCGCCACGGAACACCGCGGCGGCCGCCGCGTCCAGCACGGCGAGCTCACGCGCAGGATGGCCGCGGCACCGGTCCGCCAGGAGCAATCCGTTCCTACGGATGAACAATCCGTTATAGTGGACATAGGGCGTGGGCTTTGTTATGACGCCTTCATGTCAAGCATTGCCATCATCACTGGAAGCCTCTCCGCCCGCTCGAAGACCGCCGCGCTGGCTGCCCGCATCGCGGCGCGGCTCGGGCGCGAGGGGTTTCGCGTCACCCCGATCCATGTCCGCGATCTCCCCGCCGAGGACGTCCTCTTCGGCCGCGTCGACGCGCCCGCCATCGCGGACGCGGCGCGGGTCGTCGCCGAGGCGTCCGGGGTCGTCATCGCGACGCCCATCTACAAGGCCTCGTATACCGGCGCGCTCAAGGCGTTCCTCGACCTCCTGCCGCAGTTCGGGCTCGCGGGGAAGGCCGTGCTGCCGCTCGCGACGGGGGGGACGCTCGCCCACGTGCTCGCCATCGACTACGGGCTCCGCCCGGTCCTCCAGTCGCTCGGCGCCCGGCACGTGGTCCAAGGGCTCTTCCTCCTCGACAAGGCGCTTCGCCTCGGCGAGGACGGGGCGCTCGAGGTCGACGATGAGCTCGGGAGCAAGCTGGAAGAGGTCGTGAGGCCCTTCATCGACAGCGTGCTCCGCGAAGGCCTCGCGCTCCCGGCGCGCGACGTGGCCGCCTGAGGTCCTGCCGGGGAGGAGGGCAGCGCGCGGCGCCCTTCGGTTCGATCGCACGGAATCGCAAGACACCCGCCAACAACACCCGGTGCTTCGAGGTAAACCATGCGCTTGCTCACGCTCCCCACGCCGGAATCGACCACGCCCCCGACCGAGCGCGCCAGGGCGCTCGTCTTCGAGGACCGCAGATCGCAGCAGCTCCTCCAGCGCGTGAAGCAAGCGGCCACGGGCGACGCGGCCGTGCTCCTCTCCGGCGAGACCGGGACGGGAAAGGAGATCCTGGCGCGCCACGTGCACGAGCTCGGCGCGCGCCGCAGCCGGCCCTTCGTCGCCGTGAGCTGCGCGGCGCTGTCGCCCGCGCTCGCGGAGGGCGAGCTCTTCGGCGTCGAGCCAGCCAGCGGCGCGAGAGGCCCCGCCCCGAAGCGCAGCCTGGTCGAGGCCGCCGAGGGCGGGACGCTCTACCTCGACGAGATCGGCGACCTCCCGCTCGGCGCGCAGGCCAGGCTGCTGCGCGTGCTGCAGGAGCGCGAGGTCGTCCGGCTCGGCTCGCGGCAGCCGGCGCCGGCCGACGTGCGCGTCATCGCCGCCACGAGCGTCCCGCTCGAGGCGATGGTCGCCGTCGGCGGGTTCCGTGAAGACCTGCTCTCCCGGCTGAGCGGCGCGGCGGTCGCGGTCCCGGCCCTGCGCGAGCGGCCGGGCGACATCCTCCCGCTCGCGCGGTATTTCCTCGCCCTGTACGGGCGCCGACTCGGCCCGGCGCCGTGCGTGCTCTCGTCGTCCGCGGTGGAGCGCCTGCTCGCGCACACGTGGCCGGGCAACATCCGCGAGCTGGAGCACGTCATTCAAAAGGCGCTCCTCGTCTGCCGCGCCGGCCGCGTGACCGGCAACGAGCTGCGGATCGAGAGCCTCCCCCCGAAGGCGCCCGCGCCCGCGCTCCCCGGCGCGTCGAACCGGCTCGACGCGCTGATGGCCACGCTCGAGAGCACCGTCGCCGCCCTCTTCGAGGCCGACTGCCCCAACGTGCACGAGCGCATCGAGGAGATCGTGATCCGCACCGCCTACCGCCGCTGCGAGCGCAACCTGGGACACACGGTGAACCTGCTCGGCATCAGCCGCACCCTCGTGCGCGCGCGCCTGCTGCAATCCGGCGAGCTCGCGGCGCCGCCCACGTCGGAGCCCACGGCCACGCTGTCGAAGGCCGGCGAGGCGCGCGCGGCCGTGAGAGACATCCTGACCTTCGACTCCTGATCGCGCCGCGCGCCGCCGGCGCCGGGAGCAGCTCGGCGAGGCGCGCGATGCGGCGCTGCGCCCGGCTCAGCTCTGCGAGCGCTGAGGGAGGATGTCGTTGGCGATCACCTCGCCGAACGGCCCGGTGAGGTTGGTGCGGACGTCAGGCCCCTTCTGCCCGACGGAGAGCCGCGGGAAGAGCAGCTCGGCGAAGCGATAGGCCTCCTCGAGGTGCGGATAGCCCGACAGGATGAACGTGTCGATCCCGAGCTCGGCGTACTCCCGCATCCGGAGCGCGACCGTCTCCGGGTCGCCCACGAGCGCCGTGCCGGCGCCGCCGCGCACGAGCCCGACGCCGGCCCAGAGGTTCGGGCTGATCTCGAGCGCCTCGCGCCGCCCGTTGTGCAGCGCCGCCATGCGCCGCTGCCCCTCGGAGTCGAAGCGCGCGAACGCCTGCTGCGCCGCGGCGATGGCGCGGTCGTCGAGGTGCTGGATGAGATCGTTCGCCGCGGCCCACGCCGCCTCGGCCGTCTCGCGCACGATGACGTGCAGGCGGATCCCGAAGCGCACCTCGCGCCCCTCGGCGGCGGCGCGGCGGCGCACGTCCGCGATCTTCTCGGCCACGGCGGCCGGCGGCTCGCCCCAGGTCAGGTAGACGTCGTGGTGGCGCGCCGCCAGCGCGTGCCCCGCGGGCGACGATCCGCCGATGTAGAGCGGCGGGTGCGGCGCCTGGATCGGGGGATACAGGAGCTTCGCCCCCTTCACGCGCAGGTGCTTGCCCTCGAAGTCGACCGTCTCGCCGGCCATGACGCGGCGCCAGATGGTGAGGAACTCGTCGGTCACGGCATACCGCTCGTCGTGGCCGAGAAACACGCCGTCACCCTCGGCCTCCGCGGGATCGCCGCCGGTCACCACGTTGAGGAGCAGGCGGCCGCCCGACAGGCGATCGATCGTGGACGCCATGCGGGCGGCCCACGTCGGGGAGACGATGCCCGGCCGCAGCGCGACAAGGAACCGGAGCCGCTGCGTGAGCGGGATCATCGCCGACGCGACCGCCCAGGCATCCTCGCAGGACCTCCCCGTGGGGAGCAGCACGCCGTAATAGCCGAGGTCGTCGGCGGCCTGCGCGATCTGGCGAAGGTAGGAGAGCGAGACGGGGCGCGCCCCCTCGGCGGTGCCGAGATAACGGCCATCGCCGTGCGTCGGGAGAAACCAGAAGATGTTCATGAAATCGTTGGGCTCCTCGCCCGTCGGTCGCCGGGCCAGCGGCCCGCAGGCACGTTTCGCGCCGCAGCGGTAAATCCATGAATTGTTGCGCGAATGCTGGCCGCCACCCGAAGGCGCCTTCGCACAGCACACCTCGGCGGCTGCTGCTTCAGCAACACCTCGCGCGCAGCGACTGCTGCTGGAGCAGCAACGAGTGCTGCTCCAGCAGCAACGCCGGACAGGCTCCATGGCGCAGCGACCAGGTCCGCGCGGGCCGTACGATGGCACGGCTCGTGCCTAGTCATCAGGTTACTCCTCAGTTACTTGCCAATTACTTGCCAGGGACGTGCCAATGGCGCGCGCGACGTCGCGACATCGCATGTCCATCGAGGCCGAGGCATGCAGGGCGACGTGGCTCACGCAAGCAATGGACAGGCGCCCCCGGCGCCGAGCAGCGCGCTCGACGTCGCCGACGATCTCGCGCGCACGTTCGCCGCGACGGCCGTGGAGCGGGACAAGCGGGGCGGGACGCCCAAGGAGGAGCGCGATCGGCTGCGGCGGAGCGGTCTCTTGTCGCTCTCGGTGCCGGCGCCCCTGGGCGGCTGGGGAGCGCCCTGGACCGTCGTGCTCGAGGCGGTCCGGCGCATCGCCCGCGCCGACAGCGCCGTCGCTCATGTGTTCGGCTTTCATCACCTGATGCTCGCGACGCTGCGGCTCTTCGGGAGCGCGGAGCAGGCGGACCGGCTGCAGGCCCAGACCGTCGAGGAGCGCTGGTTCTGGGGGAACGCGCTGAACCCGCTCGACACGCGCGCGCGCCTCGCGCGCCGCGGCGACGCGCTCGCCGTGCGCGGGGCGAAGAGCTTCTGCTCCGGGGCGAGCGACTCGGACATGCTCATCGTGTCGGCGATCGACGACACGACATCGAAGCTCGTGGTCGCCGCGATCCCCACCCGGCGGCCGGGGATCCGGGTGCTCGACGACTGGGACAACATGGGACAGCGGCAGACCGACAGCGGCACCGTCGAGCTCGACGACGTCGAGGTGCGGGCGGACGAGCTGCTCACGACGCCGGGGCCGCTCGGCTCGACCTTCGCCTCGCTGCGCCCCTGCCTCGCCCAGCTCGTGCTCGCCAACGTGTACCTCGGCATCGCCGAAGGGGCCCTCGAGGAGGCGCGGCGGTACACGCGCACGCGGCGGCGCCCGTGGATCGCCGCCAAGGGGACGCCCGCGGCCGAGGATCCCTATGTCCTCCTCCGGTACGGCGATATGTGGCTCGGCCTCGAGGCCGCGCGGCTGCTCGCCGACCGCGCCGGGACGGCGCTCCAGGCCGCGTGGGAGCAGGGCGATCGGCTGAGCCCGGAGCAGCGCGGCGCGTGCGCGATCGCGATCGCCTCGGCGAAGGTGGCGACGTCGCGCGCGGGGCTCGAGATCACGAACGGCATGTTCGAGGTGATGGGCGCGAGCGCGACGGCCGCCGGCGCCGGCATGGATCGGTTCTGGCGGAACCTGCGCACGCACACGCTGCACGACCCCGTCGATTACAAGTCGCGCGAGCTCGGCGCTTATGCGCTGAACGGCGCGATCCCGGAGCCGAGCTTCTACTCGTAAGGGCGCGGGACACGACCGGTCCGGACGGCGCGCGAGCGCTCCCGGGAGAGCGCGGCGCGCGCGCCGCGGGCGAGACCCGGCCAGCGGCGCGCCGGACCGGAACGAGGCAAGGGCGATCGGCGCGCGTGCGCCGTCATGAGGAGAGAGACATGGCGACACGAGATGATGCAGCGATCCGCGAGCGCGTGAAGGCGATTATCGCCGCCACGATCGCGCCGAACGCCGAGCGGATCGATCGCGACGGGGTCTTCCCGCGCGAGAACCTCGACGCGCTCGCGCGCGAGGGGTGGAATGGGGTGCTCCTGCCCGAGGAGCTCGGCGGCCTCGGCCTGGGTCACCCGGCGTTCGCCATCGCGGCCGAGGAGATCGGGCGCGCCTGCGCGTCGACCGCGCTCGTCTACGTCATGCACATCGGCGCGGCGCAGACGATCGCGCTGTACGGCAACGACGATCAGAAGGAGCGGTGGCTCAGGCCCGCCCGGCAAGGGCTGGTCGGCACCTACTCGACGAGCGAGAAGGCGTCGGGCGGCCACTGGTGGTTCAACTTCAGCGAGGCGGCGCGCGACGGGGACGATTACCTGATCTCCGCGGAGAAGTCGTTCACGACCAGCGCCGGGAAGGCCGATTATTACGTCCTCCAGACGCGCACGCCGGGCGCGAAGGGGCCGACCGACATCACCTTCTTCATCGTCGACGGGAAGCGCCCCGGCATCGAGGCGGGCCGCTGGGACGCCCTCGGGGTGCACGGCAACCACAGCGGGCCGATCCGCTACAAGAGCGTCCCTGTGCCGCGCCGCGACCGGCTCGGCGCGGAGGGCCAGGGCAAGGACATCATCTATCACGGGGTCTCGCCCGTGTACCTCATCGGGCTCGGCGCCGCGTGGCACGGCGTCGCGAGGGGCGCGCTCGCGGCCGTGACCGAGTACGCGCTCGGCACGGTGCACCGCGACTTCGATCGCCGGCTCGCCGATTACCAGGTCCTCCGCCAGCAGCTCGGGGAGGCCAAGGTCCTCGTCGAGAGCCTCCGCCCCTGGCAGGCGGCGCTCGCCGAGCAGCTCGACGAGCTCCAGGCGGCGGGCAAGCCGCAGGGCGAGCTGCTCATGCCGCTCACCGAGTTCAAGGTGCACGCCGCCGAGGTGGCCAACAAGGTGGCGCGCCTCGCGCTCGACGTGAGCGGCGGCTACGGCTACCGCCGCGGGCCGCTCGAGCGCGCCTTCCGCGACGCGCGCGCGGCGATCGCCATGGGGCCGTCCAACAACATCGCGCGCGAGTGGATCGGCAAATCCCTCGTCGGATTGCCGCTCGAGCTGTTCGAGGCCGGCGGAGAGTGACCCCGCGCGGGCACGCATGGAGGAACGAAATCATGAGTGATCACGGAAACATAGCGTTGACGACGTCGACCTCGCCGGCGCCTTCGGCGCGCGCCCCCGTGAAGTTCGCGTACTGGGTGCCGAACGTCAGCGGCGGCCTCGTGGTGAGCAAGATCGAGCAGCGGACGCACTGGGGCATCGACTATAACCGCAAGCTCGCCCGGCTCGCCGAGGACAGCGGGTTCGAGTACGCGCTCAGCCAGGTCCGCTACATGGCGAGCTACGGCGCCGAGTATCAGCACGAGTCGACGTCGTTCAGCCTCGCGCTGCTGCTCGCGACCGAGCGGCTCAAGGTGATCGCGGCGGTCCACCCGGGGCTGTGGCACCCCGGGGTGCTCGCGAAGCTCGGCGCGACCGCCGACGACCTGTCGGGCGGGCGGTTCGCGGTGAACGTCGTGAGCGGCTGGTTCAAGGGGGAGTTCACCGCCCTCGGCGAGCCGTGGCTCGAGCACGACGAGCGATACCGGCGCTCGGAGGAGTTCATCCGGGCGCTCCGGGGCATCTGGACCGAGGACCACTTCTCGCTGCGGGGCGATTTCTACCGGATCAACGACTTCACGCTGAAGCCGAAGCCGGTGCAGAAGCCGCACCCCGAGATCTTCCAGGGCGGGAACTCGAAGGCGGCGCGGCAGATGGCCGCCCGCGTGTCCGACTGGTACTTCATGAACGGCAACTCCATCGAGGGCGTCCGCGCCCAGGTGACCGAGATCCAGGAGCTCGCGGCCCGCGCGGGGCGCCGCGTGAAGTTCGGCCTGAACGCCTTCATCATCGCCCGCGACACGGAGGAGGAGGCGCGGCAGGTCCTGCGCGACATCATCGCGCACGCGGACGTCGAGGCGGTGAACGGCTTCGGCGACGCCGTGCGGCAGGCCGGCCGCGCCTCGCCCGAGCGCGAGGGCATGTGGGCCAACTCCAACTTCGAGGACCTCGTGCAGTACAACGACGGCTTCCGCACGGGCCTCATCGGCACCCCCGAGCAGATCGCGCGGCGGATCGTGGCCTATCAGGCGGCCGGGGTCGATCTGGTGCTGGGCGGGTTCCTGCACTACCTCGAGGACGTGGAGCAGTTCGGGAAGAAGGTCCTCCCGATCGTCCGCGAGCTCGAGGCCGACCAGGCGCGCCAGGCGGCATGAGGCCGGCCGGCGCCCGCGAGGGCGCCGGCGCCTCGCGGCGCGCTCGGTCCGCGGGCCGCGGGGCGGCGCGGCGCCCTCCAGGCGCTCAGCCCCGACGTCCGCCCTCGTCGTCGTCCGGACGGCGCACCAGGCACCCGTACATGAACGGCGGATACTCCGCGTCCTCCCCCTGAGGGCGCCAGGCGGAGACGGGGGTGATTCCATCGCTCGTCAGACGCCACCGGCCGAGCAGCGGGCGAATGGCCTCCGGGGAGCGCATGTGAAACCGGAGCCCTGGCGCCTCGAGCAGCTCGACGATCCGCGGGTACCGGCGGCACATCTCGCTGTCGAAATCGAGCGCCATCCAGCTGCCGGCCGGCGCCAGGTCGTAGAGCGACGCGAACGTCGCCGCCAGCTCGTCGTCGGAGATGAAGGCGGCGACCCCCACGAACACGATGCCGAGCCGCCGGATCGGCCCGAGCACGCGATCGACCGACGCCCGATCCAGCGTGGTCAGGTCCGAAGCGTCGCAGTAGGCGTAACCGGCGTTCGGCGCGCCGGCCAGGACCTTCTGGCCCATCGCGATGTTGATGGGATCCACGTCGGTGTAGAGCACGCGCGCGTCCGGCACGGCCTCGTGGACGTTCCCGGAGGTCGGCAGACCGGCGCCGAAGACGAGGAATTGATCGACCCCCTCCGCGCGGATCGCCCTCGCCGCCCGCCCGATGTACCCGCGGAGGACGCGGAAGATGCCGCGGAAGTCGCCGTACGCGGCCTCGTATTCCCTCGCCGCCTCGACGTCGACCGGCAGGTAGTGCCTGCCGCCGAGCCAGTAATCGATCATGCGCGCCGCGTTCGCGCGAGCGAACCGGCTCACGGGTGCTGAACCGCTCATCGTCCACCTCCGTCTTCACGTCGCGCGCCGCGGCCGGCCCCCCCTGGGCAGCTCACCGGCGCGCGACCAAGAGGACGCCATCGTTGCCGATCGACCTCGGCTTCCTCGCGAAATGGGCCCTCAGCTCGCCGGAGAGCCCCTTCTTCATGAGCTCCGCCGCCGGGTGCCGGTCATACCAGAACCGCTGCAGGACCTCCGCGGCGCTCGCTATCCTCTCCTCGAGATCGTCCTCGTCGCAGCGCAGCTCGACGCTCACCCTCGTCATGTCGAGGCTCGTGAAGCCGTGGCCGGAGAGCACCCGCGCGGCCGTCGCGAGCAGATGTCCCTGGTCATCGGCCGCGTCGCCCGCCACGGCGCAGCAGTTTCTGTTCAGCAGGCCGACCATCTCGTTGTCAGGGGCCCCCTGCACGATCAGGATCCTCGATCCGCGCTTGTCCGACACCCGGATCATCTCCTCCACGGCCCTCACGACGTCATCGACGTAGTGGAGCACCCACGTCGACACGACCCCATCGAACGCGTCGTCCTCGAGCGGCAGCCGCTCGGCCTTGCCGCGCAGCACGCGTATCCTGTCGTCCCCTCGCCCCGCCCCGATCGCGGAGGCGCTCGCCGCGTCGGGCTCGACGGTCGTGCACCCGCCGAGCTCCTCCGCGATGCGCCGCACGACCACCCCTGTCCCCCCGCCGACGTCCAGGATCCTCGTGCACCCCTTCAGCCGATCGAGGATCGGCGGGATGTCGTTCCGGACGAACCGGCTCGACGCGAGGGCCCAGGCCTGATGCGTCAGCCGATGCGGCCTGCGGAGGCGGGCGGGCATCGCCTCAGGCGCCCCGCAGAGAGGACAGCGGCTGACGTCGGCCCCGATCATGGCCTCTCCTGCCGGCGTCAAGACGCGCGGCCCTGCGCGCGGATCTCGTGGATGACGTGCGCATGAGGCCCGTCGTCCTCGCGGTGCACGATCCGGGACGTATACCCGAGCTGCGCCGCGATCGCGGCCGGATCGTTCTCTGCTCCTGCCATCTGCGAGAAGGGCATGAGAATGACGGAATCGCGCGCGATGAAGCCCCTCGCCTGGCTCAGGAACCTCGTGATGATGGCTCGGCCTCCGTCGCGCCTCATGCCGAAGACGCCTCGCGGGGTCGTGCTCGGATAGAAGGGATGATTGAACACGATGAGGTCGAACGTCGTGCCAGGCGCGATCGCCGAGAACAGATCGCTCTTCACCGCGCGAACCCGGAGCGGCGGGTTCCCCGCCACGTTCGCTTTCGTACAAGCCACCGCCGGAGGATGGTTGTCCACCGCCCAGACCTCCCTGGCTCCGTTCTTGCTCAGGACGAGGGCGAGGTAGCCCGAGCCGCACCCCATATCGAGCGCACGGCGCGGCGTGTACCGCTGGAGGACGGCCGCGAGCCGACGTGGCGAGTAGCCCAGATCGGGAGGAAAGACGTCTTCCGCGACCCAGAGCCGAAGTCCGTCGGCGTCGATCGCGTACGGCTGGCGGCGGCGGATCGCGTGGAGCTCGGCGTCACGTCGAGTGTGCTCGATCGATATCATGCCTCGTCCATATAAGTACGAGGCGCGCCACAACAAGAGCGAAAGTGTGACGTCCTGCGCGCGCTGGGCGAGATAATTATGATGGAGCGACGTCGTGTCCAGGTCGGTTCTTCAGGACAGACGGCGAGTCCTCCTGCTTTGCTCCAGAGCGTAAGAAATCCCGCTTTGCAGGGTCCCCTTCGTCACGATGGCCCCGAAATCGATGTCCAGCGCGACCAGCGTCTGCGCGACGTCGCCGCGAACGCCCGTGATCACCGCCTGCGCGCCGAGCAGCCGGAGGGCGCTCGCCGTGCGGATGAGCGAGGCAGCGACGCTCGTGTCGATCGATTTGACGCCGGTGATGTCGATGATCACGACCTGCGTGCTGTTCGCGTCGACCCCTTGCAGCGCCGTGTGCAGCACCTGCTGGGCGCGCGCCGCGTCCATCGTCCCGATGAGCGGCATGACCATGATGCGATCGGTGATGGGGATGAGCGGCGTGGACAGCTCGGCCAGCCTGTCGTTCTGGACCCGGATGATCTCCTCCTGGAGCGACGCCCGGGTCTGCTCGGAGCGCGCGCGCTCGGCGAGCTCGATCTCCAGCCGCTCGCCGGCGACGCGCAGCTCGTCGGTGCGGTGCTGCAAGTGCGCATAGAGCAACGCGTTCTCGACCGCGATGGTCGCCTGCGACAGGAGCAGCCCGAGCAGCTCGATCCGCGCCGCCGTGAACGCGTTGCTGATGACGTTGTTCTCCAGGTAAAGGACGCCCGTGAGCCGGCCGCGGTGGATCATCGACATGCAGAGGACCGACCGCGGGCGGCTCGCGACGATGTACGGGTCGGACGCGAAGCGCCCGTCCTCGGTCGCGTCGCCCAGGACGACCGCCTCCCGGGTCCGGGCGACGTACTGCACGACCGAGACGGCGATATCGGCGCTGTCCTCGACGGGCGTCGTCATGCCCGTGCGGATCGCGTCGGGATCGACGGTCGCGAGCGCCTCGACCAGGAGCCGCTCGCCGCGATCGAGGACGAGCGCGCCCTTCTGCGCCCCGGCGTTCTCCACGGCGATCCGCATCAGCTGCTCGAGCACGTTGTCGAGCTCCACCTCGCCGGCGATCACCTGCGCCGCGCGGATCATCGCCGTCACGTCGAGCACCCCTTTGCGCGCGGTGTTGGCGGTCGAGGAGCTCGACGCGGTGAAGGACGCCAGCGAGTCCGCGCGGCCCGAGCCCACCGCGGGCTGGAGGGCGAGCGCCGGATACCTGTCCACGAGGGCCTGCGCCTTGGCCGTGGCCCCCCAGCGGACGTACCCGTAGCACGCGCTCGCCAGGTAGAACCGCGCCGTCTTGCGCCTGCCCCTCGCGAGGTGGAACTTCGCGCAAAGCTCGCTCGCGAGCGCCTCGTCCCGGGTGAACCCGCTCTCCTGCGCGGCCTCGATCGCCTCCTCATAGCGCGCCATCGCCCCGAGCTCGTCGCCGGACAGGCGCGAGCGCTCGGCGACGACAAGGAGGTGCTTGTGCCGGTAGTTCTCCGGGCAGCTCTCCGCCCATCGCGCGAGCCTCGCCTGATGCTCCTCGAGCATCGCCGCGCCCCGCGCCGGCCCCTCCGGGGCGGCCCCGCCCAGGGCGGCCAGCGTCAGGCAGGTATAGAACGACAGCTCGGTCGTGGAATAATACCCCATGCTGCTCCCGACGGCCCGCTCGGCCGCGAGCGCCGACGAGAGCGCGGCGGCGTAGTCCTCGTCCAGGAACAGGAGCTCCAGCTTGACCACGTGATACCAGAAGGCCGTGAACATGGCGCTCGGCGCGCTGAACGTCGCCACGAGCTCGGCCTCGTCGAACGCGTCGTCGTCGAGCGAGGCCCCGCCCTCGGTGCGCCCGTCGAGGCAGGCGACCATCTGCCTCGCGATGGCGAGGAAGACCGTTGACAGGGCGTTCTTGGTCCGCGCCATGAGGCCCAGGAAGCGATCGATCTCCTTCCTGACCGCCGCGAGCTCATCGCCGAGCCCGAGGCGGGCCATCACGATCGCGTTGCACGTGTACGAGAGATAGACGAAGTCCGCACCCACCATCCCTGCCTCGAGCGCGCTCCGGAGCAGCTCGACCGTCTCGCGAAGCGGGGAGAAGAAATGCGCGTAGACGCCGAACGTGAAGTGGATCTTGCAGGCCAGCTCGACGTTGTTGAACCGCCGGTCGAGCTCGAGCCCGAGCCGACCGAACCGCTGCGCCTCGTCGTACCGCTCGCGCAGCACCGCCATGTAAAGGCCGTACAGCACGAAGCCGAACGCCGACACCTCCGAGCACCCGTGCCGGAGCGAGATGTTGACCTGCTTCGCCGTGACGAGCGCCGCGAGCCTCGCGTCGGTGAGGTACGCCGGCGAGGCGAGGTTCGTCAGGAGCTCAAGGACGGCCAGCGTCTCTCGGTCCTCGAGCGCCGGGGCGAAGGCGAGGTCCTCGATCCGCCGGCCCCCCAGGTGGACGGGCACCTCCGCGAGCTCGGCGTCGAGCGCCGCCTGGTACTGCTCCTCGGACCGCGGCAGCTCGATCCCGAACAGCGCGAGGCCCGCGCGCCCGACGCCGATGCAGTCCGCGACCTTGAACAGGGTGAGATAGAGGATGATCCGCAGGTTGTGGACCTGCGCTCGCTCCAGCGTGGAGCCCGCGCGGGACAGCAGGAGATCGAAGAGCGACTCGGCGCGATCGAAATGGCCGCACATGTACTCGCACTCGGCGAGGGTCACGGAGAGCGCGAACATCAGCTCGCCGTCGCGGGCCCACGCCTCCTCGCCGAGCAGCGATGTCCCGGTCGTGAGGTAGTCGGCGGCCGCCTGGTAGGCGTTCGCCGCCTTCGCCCGCCTCCCCGCGGCCAGGTTCAGCCTGGCGAGCTCCACCCGCTCGCCCGGATCGGCGATCCGATCGGCGGCGAGGTTCATCTGGTTGACGATGGCGAACAGCGCGTCGTCGCGCGGGCTCGCGCCGGCCCTCGATAGGAGCAGCCTGCCGATCCGGAGGTGCGACGCCTTCCGGCGCTCGTCGTCCATCAGCGAGTACGCGGCCTGCTGGACGCGGTCGTGCAGGAACCGGTAAGAGATGTTGAACCTGGTCGAGGGCACGTCGTCCGCCGCGTCGCCGCGCGGCGGGGCGTGGACGAAGCGGTACTCGGTGCCCGTGGGCTGGATGAGCCCGTCGCGCAGGGCCTCCCAGAGATCGCCGGCCGTGTCCCGGCGCGATCGATCGCAGATCGCCGCGAGCACCTCCAGCTCGAACTCGTGGCCCAGGCACGCCGCGAGCATCAGGGCGCGCTGGCTGTCCGGGGCGAGCTTCTGGAGCTTGCCCGCCATGAGCGCCACCACGTTGTCCGTCATCTGCATCGCCTGGATCGGGGCGAGATCCCATGTCCAGGAGCGGGAGCGCGCGTCGAAGCGCAGGAGCTCCTCCTGGCGGAGCGCCCGCAGGAACTGGCCCACGAAGAACGGGTTCCCGCGGGTCTTCTCGAAGACGACGTCCGAGAGCGGCGCCGCCTGCTCCGCCGCGCAGTCCAGCGCCTCGGCGACGAGCTGCGCGACGGCCGGCCGCGGCAGCGGCTCGACGGCGACGGCGTGGACATCGACGCTCGCGCTCCGCAGCGCGTCGACGAGGAGGCGCAGCGGGTGGGCCGCGGCGACCTCGCCCTCCCGGGTCGTGCCGATCACCAGGAGATGGGCGGCGCCCGGCCCGGTCATCAGCGTGTGGATCAGCTTGAGCGAGGCCGCGTCCGCCCACTGGAGGTCCTCGAGCGCGAGCACGACCGGGTGCTCCCGCGTCGCGAAGACGCGGAGGAAGTTCTGGAACACGAGGTTGAACCGATTCTGGGACTCGGTAGGTCCGAGCTCGGCGACGGCCGGCTGAGGGCCGATGACCAGCGCGAGCTCGGGGACGAGATCGAGGAGGACCTGGCCGTTCGGGCCGAGCGCCTCGAGCAGCTTCGCCTTCCAGAGCTCGAGGGCGTCCGTGCGCTCGGCCAGCAGGCCCCGGACGAGGCTCCGGAGGGCGCTCGCCACGGAGGCATACGGCGTGCTGCGGCCGATCTGCTCGAACGCGCCCTCGATGAAGTACGCGCGGCGGTGCGCGATCGCCTTGTGGAGCTCCTGCAGCAGCGCGGATTTCCCGACGCCCGCCTCGCCCGAGACGAGGAGGAGCTCGACCGCGCCCCGGCTCGCGCGGTCGAAGGCGGCGAGGAGCGTCGCTGTCGGCTCCTCTCGGCCGTAGAGCTTCTGGACGATCCGGAGCTCGCCGGTGCGGTCCGAGCGCCCGAGCACGAACGGCTGGATCTGCCCGGTCGCCTCCAGCTGGCTCAGGCACTCTTCCAGATCGGCCTTGAGCCCGGCGCCGCTCTGGTAACGCGCCTCGGCGGTCTTGGCCAGGAGCTTCATCACGATATCGGAGACGACCTGGGGGAGCTGCGGGCTCACCTCCGCCGGCGGCACAGGCCTCCTCGCGATGTGGTGGTGCACGAGCTCCATGGCGTCGTCCGCCTGGAACGGGAGCGCGCCGGTGAGCATCTCGTACAGGGTGACGCCGAGCGAGTAGAGATCGCTGCGGTGATCGACGACGCGGTTCATCCGCCCGGTCTGCTCGGGCGACATGTACGCGAGCGTCCCCTCGAGCGCGTCCGGCGCCAGCGCGACCTGGTTCTCGCGCGACAGCCGCGTGGCGATGCCGAAATCGATCAGCTTGACCTGCATCGTCCCGGGGTCGACGAGGATGTTGTGAGGCTTGATGTCCTTGTGAATCACGTGACGCTGGTGAACCGAGTCGATGATGTCGGCCACGGACGCCGCGATCCGCAGCGCCGACGCGAGGCTCAGCCGCTGCGCCCGCATCATGTCGCTCAGCGACCGCCCGCCGCTGTCCTCCATGATCAGCGCCAGGCCGTTGCCGTGCTTCCCCACCTCGATCACCACGGGGATGCCCGGCACGCGGAGATCCTTCATGACCGCGTGCTCGTGCCGTATCTTGGCGAGATCGCGCGGATCCGGGTACTCGCTCTTGAGGAGCTTCACGGCCACCGGCAGCCGATCCGCGTTCCGGTGGCCACGGTAAAGGACCGACGTGATACCCTCGTAGATCTTTTCCGTGGCAGTATAATCCTGAAGAATTAGCATGTAATGAGCCCCTCTGGGCCATCGTACAGCAGCCGAACGCTTGAGTTCCACCTGCCCTGTTGAACAGCCCCGTTTGAAGAGGCGACGGAATGAGGTGCGGAGTCGGGGCCACGCCGCTCCGGCGCGCGCTCGCTCGTGTTCGACTGCGACGGCATTGGGCCGTCCGCTACGAAAATGGCGACGCGGCGCGTGATTCATCTTACGATGCGCGCATGTCCAGCAAGCAATCCGAGCTCCCCGCGATCCCGCCCGGAGGCCGGGCGGGCCGGGCGAGCCGCGCCCTCGACGCGCTCGAGAGGGCGGGCAACAAGCTCCCCGATCCGGCGCTGCTCTTCGTCGTGCTCGCCGCCGCGGTCATGGCCGTGTCCGCGGCGCTCGCGCCGCTCCAGTTCAGCGAGATCGACCCGAGGACGAAGCAGCCGCTCGCGGTCCAGAGCCAGCTCTCGGGCAAGGCCTTCACCGAGTTCCTCGCGAGCATGGTCCCGACCTTCACGGGCTTTCACCCGCTCGGCGTGGTGCTCGTCGCCCTGCTCGGCGTCGGGATCGCCGAGCACTCGGGGTTCATCAACGCCGGCCTGAAGAAGCTCCTCGCGGTGACGCCGCGGGCGCTGCTCACGCCGATGCTGCTCGTCGTGGCCGTCGTCAGCCACACGGCCGCCGACGCCGGCTACGTGCTCGTCATCCCGCTCGGCGCGGTCGTCTTCCAGGCCGCCGGCCGGCACCCGCTCGCCGGCATCTCCGCGGCGTTCGCCGGCGTCGCCGGGGGCTTCGGCGCGAACTTCATCCCTTCCAGCCTCGACCCGCTGCTGCAGGGGCTGACCCAGGCCGGCGCCGGCATCCTCGATCCCAAGCGCACCGTCAACCCGCTCTGCAACTGGTTCTTCTCCAGCGCCTCATGCCTGCTGATCGTCGGGCTGGGCTGGCTCATCACCGACCGCGTGATCGAGCCGCGCGTCGCCCGCATGCCCGTCGACGCCGCGCCGGAGCAGGAGCCGCGCGTCGAAGGCCTCACGCCGCGCGAGGGGCGGGCGCTCTGGGCAGGCCTCGCGTCGATGGCGATCTGCGTCGCCCTGCTCGTCGCCGCGAGCGCGCCCGCGTCGTCGCCGCTGCGCGCGCCGGGCGGTGAGCTCACGATCAGCGCGGCGCCGCTCATGAGCGCGATCGTGCCGCTCATCTTCCTGTTCTTTTTGATCCCCGGGACGGTCTACGGCTACGTGGCGGGCACGTTCACGAGCCACCGCGACGTGATCGCCGGGATGAGCAAGACGATGGGCACGATGGCCTATTACCTGGTAATGGCCTTCTTCGCCGCGCAGTTCATCTACCTGTTCAACAAATCGAACCTCGGAGCGCTCCTGGCGCTCAAGGGCGCTGCGGCGCTGAAGGCCATGGCGCTCCCGAGCACGGTGACCATCCTGGGCATCATCGTCCTCACCGCGGCGGTGGATCTCCTCATCGGATCCGCGTCGGCGAAATGGGCGCTGCTCGCGCCGATCCTCGTGCCCATGCTGATGTCGATCGGCATCTCGCCGGAGCTCACCCAGGCGGCCTATCGGGTCGGCGACTCGGTGACGAACATCATCACGCCGCTCATGGTGTATTTCCCCCTGGTGGTGGTCTTCTGCCAGAAGTACGTGAAAGGCACCGGGATTGGCACGCTCATGGCGCTCATGCTGCCTTACTCCGTGACGTTCCTCGTCGCGTGGAGCCTGTTCCTCCTCGCCTACTGGCAGCTCGGGCTCCCCCTCGGGCTGGACGCCCCCTACGTCTACCCCTGAGCGCCCGCGCTCCCCGCCGCGCGACCCGGGCCGCGCGCGCGCTCGCGGCGGAGAGGGTGCGAGCTACACACACCCACCCCCGCGCCTCCGGTGCGCCTGAGGTCTCGGGGAACGCGCATCAATTGCGTGCCCCGCGCGACACATGCGCATGGGCTGCGGCCTCATCCGTAAGAACGACGCGAGCTCGCGTATTTAGCCGACGGCGCGCGGCGTGCAAGCGCGGAAAATGTGCAGGGCCGAACGGCAAAGCGAGGAGGGTGTTGGTATGAGCTCAATGCATCGCGGTGCGGCAACGAACGCTGTCGTGGTGTCCTCGGCGCCTCTCATGACCGGCGGCGGGCCGGTCGTTCCTAACGCAACGGGGTGTACGCCACCCGACAGGGATGCCGAGCCGCCACCCTCCTCGGTCGTGCGCACGCTGGCCGCCGCGGCGGAGGTCCAGGGCGCCGAGCGCTCCGCGTCCTGGGAGCTCTGCGGCGTGCTGCTCGCCGTCGCCACCGGCTGGCTCGCCTGGTCGCTGCCCGCGCCGAACGCCCGCGACGTGCTCCTCGTCGCGCTCTGCTTGACGCTCGTCACCCTCGAGTACCGCCGGGCCGGCGCGCAGTTCCGGAAGGCGATCACCACTGTCGCCGGGGCGCGCGGCCTGACGGCCAGGGTGGCGGCGCGCGAGGCGTGGCGGCTGGATGTAGCCTTCCGCACGGCCCGCGCCGCTGGGCGACCCGCGGCGGGCGCTGACGCAGAGCGCCGCTGAGCGGCCCTCACCTCGCAAAGCGCCGCGGGGCGGCGCTCACCGGCCGGAGGCGCTCGATGCGGCCGGGATCACGATCACGATTCCCCCGACGCCGGCCCGCTCGGCTCTCCGGGCCCGCGCGCCGCGCCGGGCAACCCGCACCGCTGGCGCCAGCCGCCCCCCACGTCGCGCTCGCGGAACTCGGGGCGCAGCTCGCTGCGCGCGTCGGCCGCGAGCAGTTCGCACGGGTCGAAGTAATGCGACGTCCGCGCCTGCGCGGCGATGGGCGGCAGGGCGCCGGAGAACTCCGGCACCCCGGGGCAGCGATGGTGCCAGAGCGCATAGCGGTCCGGCACCTCGCCGAAGCACAGCACCTCCTTGACCCCGCCGTTGCAGTTCGTGCTCACGACGAGCACCGGCCCCGGCAGCGGCGCGAAGCGATGGACCCGAATGACCACGTCGTGGTGGAACTCGCCCTGCGTCCAGTGCGCCAGGAGATCGAACTCGCCATGTCGCTCCCGGACCTCCTGCAGCAGCGAACCGAGATCCATGGCATCGGCGAGGGCTTGAACACACGCGTTCATCATGGCGCACGCTCCTTCACGGCAGGCTTTGCTTACGTTGTAGCACAGCGCCCGCTCGGTCACGGGACGTGAGCCGCACGACTCCCCGCGAGGCGCGCGCGGCGGCGGAGCGACACGATTCCGCTGAAATTAGGAGAGCTTATGGCCCTCGCTCAGACCCCGTCGCGGCCCGGGCGAGGACTGGCCTCATGGCCGCCGGCGCCGAACGCTGCTGGCGGAGACGCCCGCGTTCCATGAGATACTCGATCGCGTATGACGCCGGGGGAGCGCCTGGGGGCGCGCTACACGATCGAGCGGCAGGCCGGCAAGGGCGGGCTCGGCACCGTCTATCGCGCGCGCGACGTCGAGAGCGGCGCGCCGGTGGCGATCAAGGTGCTCCGGGAGCCGACCGAGGAGAAGCGCAGCCGGTTCGCCCGCGAGGCGCGCGCGCTGGCCGCCCTGTCGCACCCGTGCATCGTCCAGTACATCGCCCACGGGACGACGCCGGACGGCGAGCTCTACCTCGTCATGGAGTGGCTCGAGGGGGAGGACCTCGGGGCGCGGATCTCCCGGGGCCGGCTGGAGCCGCCCGCCGCGCTCAGGCTCCTGGTCCGCGTCGCCGACGGGCTCGCGTTCGCGCACGCGCAGGGCATCGTCCACCGCGACATCAAGCCCCAGAACCTCTTCCTCCCGGGCGGCGAGATCGAGCGGGCGACGATCGTCGACTTCGGCCTCGCCCGCCTCGAGGACGCGACGTCCTCGCTGACGCGCACCGGGGCGACGGTGGGCACGCCGTCGTTCATGGCGCCCGAGCAGGTGATCGGCGAGGGCGAGGTCGACGCCCGCGCCGACATCTACTCGCTCGGATGCGTCCTGTTCGCGTGCCTGACCGGCCGGCCGCCGTTCTCGGCGCCGCACCCGCTGGCCCTGCTGGCCAGGGTGGTCTTCGAGGACGCCCCGCGCCCGAGCGCGCTCGTGCCCGGGCTCCCGCGGGAGCTCGACGCCTTCGTGGCGCGGCTGCTCGCCAAGCGCCCGGACGGCCGCCCCGCCGCGCGGGCCGTCCTCGACGAGCTGCGCGCGATCGCCGAGCGCGTCGCCGAGTCGTCCTCGAGCGCGCCCGCCTCGGTCGCCGGCCTGACGCGCCGCGAGCGGCGCCTCGTCAGCGTCATCCTCGCGTCCGAGGCGGCCGGCAGCAGCCAGCTCCCCGCGAGCGCCGACTCCTGCGCGGTCACCGCCTCGCTCAGCGACTCGCCGCTGCTCAGCACGCTCTTCAACACGTCGCAGGCGCTCCGGCAGGTCGCGGCGCGGCACGCCGCGCAGCTCGAGCTGCTGCGGGACGGCTCCCTCGCGACCGTCCTCTCCGGCGCGGGCTCGCCGACGGATCTCGCCGTGAACGCCGCGCGCTGCGCCCTCGCCCTCCGCGACCTCCTGCCGCACGCGCGCGTGGCGCTGACGACCGGCTGGGACGAGCTCGAGAAGACGCAGCCGATGGGGCAGGTCATCGACCGCGCGAGCGCGCTGCTCGCGGCGAGCTCGGCCGGCGCGGCCCCCGTCCTCCTCGACCGGATGACCGCGGATCTCCTGGGCGATCGCTTCGAGGTGTCCCTCGACGGCGCGGCGCTCGCGCTCGTCGGCGAGCGCGAGCCCGCGGACGAGGCGCGCAAGCTGCTCGGGAAGCCGACGCGGTGCGTAGGGCGGGAGCGCGAGCTGCTCCTCCTCCAGGCGACCTTCGACGAGTGCGTGGCCGAGTCCGAGGCCCGCGCGGTGCTGGTCACGGCCGAGGCCGGGGTGGGCAAGTCGCGCCTGCGCCACGAGCTCGTGCGGCGCCTCGCGGGCCGCGGCGAGGCGTTCGAGCTGTGGATCGCGCGCGGCGATCCGATGCGCGCGGGCGCGCCGTTCGGCGTGCTGGGCCAGGTGGTCCGGCGGGCGGCGCGGCTGCTCGACGGCGAGCCGCTCGACGCGCGGCGGCAGAAGCTCGCCGCGCGCGTGGCCGAGCACGTCGCCGAGCCGCTGCGGCGGCAGGTCGCCGAGTTCCTGGGCGAGATGGCGGGCACGCCCTTCCCGGAGGACGACAACGTGCTGCTCCGGGCCGCGCGGCAAAACGCCAAGCTCATGGGCGACCAGATGCAGGCGGCGTGGGTGGAGCTCGTGCGCGCCGAGTGCCGGGTGCGGCCGCTCGTGCTCGTGCTGGAGGACCTGCACTGGGGCGACCGACCCACGGTCGAGTACGTCGACGCGGCGCTCCGGCTGCTCGAGGGCGAGCGGCTGATGGTGCTGGCGCTCGCGCGCCCCGAGGTGCGCGAGGCCTTCCCGGATCTCTGGACCAAGCGGGCGCTGACGGATCTGCGGCTCACGGCGCTGTCGCGGAAGACGTGCGAGAAGCTCGTCAGCGAGGCGCTCGGGGGGCTCGACGCCGAGGACGTCGCCCGCATCGTCGACCGCTCCGGCGGCAACGCGTTCTTCCTCGAGGAGCTCGTGCGCGCCGCGGCGGACGGCCACGTCGGCGGCGTCCCGGAGACGGTGCTCGCGATGACGCAGTCGCGCCTGGAGGGGCTGGCGCCGGACGCGCGGCGGGTGCTGCGCGCGGGCAGCGTGTTCGGCGGCGTGTTCTGGCGCGGCGCGGCGCGCGCGCTGCTCGGCCCCGAGGCGGACGAGGCGCTGCTCGACGATTGCCTCTCGGAGCTCGCGCGCAGCGAGCTCATCTCCCGCCTGCACGAGTCGACGTTCCAGGGCGAGGTGGAGTACGCCTTCCGGCACGCGCTCGTGCGCGAGGCGGCCTACGAGATGCTGACCGACGAGGACCGGCGGCTCGGCCACCGCCTCGCGGGCGCGTGGCTCGCCCAGGCCGGCGAGACCGACGCGATGGTCCTGGCCACGCACTTCGAGCGCGGCGGCGACCTGGAGCGCGCGATCGGGTGCTACCGGCGTGCGGCCGAGCAGGCGCTCGGGGGGAACGACTACGCGGCGGCGATCGAGCGCGCCGAGCGCGCGGTCGCGTGCGGCGCGGCCGGCGAGGCGCTCGGCGAGATCGAGACGATCCGGGCGGAGGCCTGCCGCTTCCGGGGCGAGAGCGCGGCGGCCGAGCAGCACGCGACGGCGGCGATGCGGGCGCTGCCCGAGGGGAGCGCGTGGTGGAGCCGCGCGACGGGGGTGGCGCTCTGGACCTTCCAGATGGCGGGGCGGTGCGCGGCGGTCATCGCGCTCGCCAGGCAGCTGTGCGCGCGGTGGTCGGCGGAGGCGGTCACCGGGCCCGAGCTCATCTCGATGGCGCAGGCGGCGCTGGCCCTGCACTACATGATGGGCCAGAGCGCCGAGACCGAGGCGCTGTGCCGCCGGATCGACGCCACCTTCGAGCGCTTCCGGCACGACCCGACCGTGGCCGCGCCGGTCCTGCGGCTGCGCACGCACCTCGCGATCGTGGCCGGGGACGTCGGCACCGCGCGCGAGCTCGGTGAAGCGACGGTGAGCTGTTACGAGGCGGCGGGCGACGTGCGCAACGCCTGCATCGGGCGCGGCAACGCCGGTCATTTCTGCAACGAGATCGGCGCGTACGCCGAGGCCGTGCACCTGCTCCGCGCCTCGCTGGCCGACACGGAGCGGCTCGGCATGCCGCACATGGCGGCCTTCGTGAAGGAGAACCTCGGCCGCACGCTCCTCCACCTCGGCGCTCTCGACGAGGGGCGCGCTCTGCTGGACGACTCGCTGCGATCGTTCGTGGCGTCGGGCGACCGGCGCATGGAGGGCGGCACCTACGTCTACCTCGCGGAGGCGTCCCGCCTGGCGGGAGATCTCGCCCGCGCCGAGGCGGAGGCGCGCCGCGGCTGCGAGCTCCTCGCCGAGTTCCCGCCGCTCATGCCCTGCGCCCTGGGCACGCTCGGCGGGGTGCTGCTCGCCGCGGGGCGCGCCGAAGGGGCGCTCGAGGCCGCGGACCGGGCCGCGGAGCTCGCCGCCCCGATCGTCGCCTCGCAGGGCCACCTCGAGGAGGGCGAGGCGCTGATCTACCTGGTGCGCGCCGAGGCCCTCGCGGCGTGCGGCGCGCACGAGGAGGCCCGCCGCGCCATCGCGACCGCCCGCGACAGGCTGCTGGAGCGCGCGGCGAAGATCGCGAACACCGCGTGGCGGGCGAGCTTCCTGGAGAAGGTGCCCGAGAACGCCCGCACGCTGGCGCTCGCCCGCGCGTGGCTGGGCGAGCAGGGCGGCGCGCCGCTCGGGTAGGCGCCGCGCCCTACGCCGCGAACGCCGCGGCGTGCTCCCTCGCCCACTGCGCGAACGTGCGGGCCGGCCGCCCGGTCACCCGCTCGACGGTCGGGGCGACCGTGTAGCCGATTTCCGGTGTGTTTCCATAGATTTCCACGAAGAACTCGATGGCCTCGGGCGAGAACCCCGCCGCCGTCCACCGCTCGCGCGCCTGCTGCTCCGTCAGCTCGACGAGCTGGATCTCGCGCCCGGCGGCGGCGGCGATGCGGTCGATCTTCTGGCGCACGCTGAGCGCCTCGGGCCCGGTGAGGGTGTACGTCTTGCCCGCGTGGCCCTCCTGGGTCAGCGCCGCGACCGCGACCGCGGCGATGTCGGCCTCGTGGACCACGGCGCTCAGCCGGTCGCAGAACGGCTCGCGCACCACCCCCTCGGCGCGGATCGACGGCGCCCATTCGAGGTGGTTGGCCATGAACTCCACCGGCTGGAGGAACGTCCAGCCGATGCCGCCGCCGGCGACCGCCGCGTCGAGCGGGGCGGGCGAGCCGCCGAGCAGCACCGTGATCCGCCGCACCCCGGCCTGCCTGGCGAGCGCGACGATCTGCTCCCCGGTCTGGAGCGGCGCGTAATCGTCGCCGCCGAAGTTGATCAGGTGCAGCGCCTCGACGCCCGAAAGGGCGGCGGCGAACGTCTCCGGCGCGGCGAGATCGCCGGCCACGGCCTCGACGCCGGCGGGGAGCTTCGCCCTGCCCGGATTGCGGCTCAGCGCGCGGACGTGGTGACCGCCCTCGGCGAGCTGCTTGACGATCTCGCGACCGACGGTGCCGGTCGCGCCTGCGACAAGGATGTTCATGGTTTTTCCTGTGCCTCTGGTAACGCCGCCGGGGTTCCGGCGGCCTCTCGACGGTCGTCCTCGGGGTCTCGGAGCCGGGGCTCCGTAGCTGGAGCGGGTGAACGGCGTCCGGCTCGCCGCGGCTCCTCGCCGGCGGCTTGCACCCGAGAGCCTGCGCCACCCCTCCTGACAACCCGTGGCAGCAGCGCGCGGGGCGGGATCGCGCCGCGTCCTCCCCGGCCTCAGGCCGGCGCGCTGCCCTCGCGCTCCCAGGCCTTTCGCCACTCCTTCGTCAGCGTCCGGCGCGGCTTGCCGTAGGGCTGGGCGGTGAGGGCGAGGCGCTCGATGCGATCGGCGCGGAAGTGCCGGAACGACGCGCGCAGGCAGCACCACGCCGCGACGATCTGCTTGCCGTCGTAGTACGCGATCTGCACCGGCCAGACGTCGCGCTCGGTGGTGCTCCCCGACTCGCTCTGGTAGCGCATCGCGAGCGCGCGCTCGCTGCGCATCGCCTGCCGCACGAGGCCGAGCACGGGCTGCGGCGCGGCGCCGGGCCCGTGGAGCACGACGGGCCAGAGCCCCGTGTCGTCGATGCGACCGCGGAGGTCGTCCGGGGAGGCGGCCGCGATCTTGGCCACCGCGTTCTTCGCGGCGCCCGCGAGGCCCTCGTCGGCCTGCGCGCCGACCCAGCGCGCGCCGAGGACGAGCGCCTCGAGCTCGTCCGCGGTGAACATCAGGGGTGGCAGGAAGAACCCGGGCCGCAGCACGTAGCCGACGCCCGCCTCGCCGTCGATCGGCGCGCCGAGCCGGATCAGCGTCTGGACGTCCCGGTAAATCGTGCGCACCGAGACGCCCTGCTCCTCCGCGAGCTGCGCCGCGGTGACCGGGCGCCGGTGCCGCCGGAGGGCGTCCATGAGCGCGAAGAGGCGCTCGGTCCTGTCCATCGCCGGCGACGATCGCAGGGCGGGCGGCCCGTGTCGAGCGCCGGGGGCGACGGCGCGGCGCGGCGCTCGGCGCGCGGCGCGCCCGCCGGTCCACCCGCTCGGCCCGCGCGGCGCCCGTCGCCATCGCTTCCGCCTGCGGGCGCGGACGACAGACATGCTCGTGTCATGAGCGAGCGCGTCCCGCGCGGGAGTACGGGAGTAGACGGACAGTTTCGGGGCGCCGCAAGCCGGTATCCGGTCCTCGCGTTTCACGAGGAGCTCGCCCGCCGGTTGCGCCGGCGCGGGTCGGGTCCTACGAATGCGGTGGAGGGAGATGGGGTGCTTCCGATGCCGTCACGGGAGACGACGTGACGTCAGCGCAGCGACGCCGGCGCGTGATGACTGCGGCAGACCCGCGCGGACACGGGGTTGTGTGGCGTCGGTGCACGGAGGGGGCGACCATGAGATTCGAGGATGCCCTGCCAGGTTCCTGTGACGTTGATCTGGACGAGAATTTGTCTGTCTCGGATGGTGCCCTCGGCCGCACGGTGAGGAAGGAGAGCGCGAAAAGTGGGGGCAACCACCGGTTGATCGATCATCTGGTGAGCGTGAAGAACGGGAGGCACGACCCGACGGTCACGGCCGTGCTCGCCCGGGCATCGACGTGGGCTTACTCGGATATCAAGTCGTTTCAGTCGATGATGAAAGAGTACGGCATCGATTGCGAGTGCGTTCAGCTCACGTTCGAAAATGAAGCGCTCTTCGTGTCCCCATACGCGTACCTCGCACAGAGCAGAGATGGGCGCTTGGCGCTCCTCTGCTTCCGGGGGACACGACCCGTGAGCCTCGTCACATGGCTGATGAGCACGAACGTCCGAATGGTTTCGTTCAAACGGAAAGGATCCGTACACGGCGGCTTCGACCGCGCCACCTCAGCTCTGTGGCCTCGGCTCCGCCCTTACCTGCAAGGTATGCTCGAAGGCAGAGCCATCTGCCGAATTTTCGACGAGGTGGCTGCCCCCGAGTCGTGTCCTCCGGCAGACCTGGTGGGCCGAGCCGGCGAGCCTCGCCGCAGGGCGCCGAGCGGCCCCGACGGGGCGCCCCGATCTGCGCTGGAGGCGCTCTACATCACCGGTCACAGCCTTGGCGGCGCGCTGGCCGTCCTCACCGCGGCGCGCATGTACACCAAGCTCGATGACGGGCGACTCCGGGATGTGCTCCGCGGCGTGTACACCTTCGGGCAGCCAATGGTCGGCAATAGAACGTTCGCTCGCACGGTCGGAACGAATTTCGAGAGCAAGCTCTTCCGGCACGTCTACCGCAAGGACATCGTACCGCGCCTGCCGCCGCTCTCTCTGGGTCGTTTCGTGCATTTCGGCCGGGAATACATCGAGAAAAATGGAAGGTGGATGCGACGGAAGGAGAAGGTGAAGCAGGTCCCGTGTTTGCTGATGTACATGGTGCTCGGCGTCACGGCGCTCATCTTCGAACAATTCCCGAGACTTAGCAGGATCCGTCTGCCAGTCTCCTGGGGCGACCACTCGCCGTGGTGGTATCTGCGCACCTCGAAGAAGATGGAGCCCGGATCCGAGTTCGAGGTGACTCCGGCGCCTCACGAGGATTGAAGCGCTCCGGTGCGCGTCCTCCACGCGCGAAGCTCATTTCCGCTCCGCGATCTCGGGATCGCGCCGCTCGCCCGCGCGGCTGCCCGCATCGCGCGCCGTCGCGCGCCCGGCGGCCGCGGCGATCAGATCGGGGGGCAGCGACGCGAGGACGCGGGTCCGGATGTGGCGAATGAGCTTCATCAGGTCGGGGCAGTACACGGAGGGGTTGTCGAACCGCCGCTCGCCGCTGAAGCGGTGCGGCATGTACCCTCCTCCGCACACGTCGCGCAGCTCGCAGGCACGGCATTGCGCGCAGAGCTCGGATACGCCGCCCAGCATCTTGCGCAGGATCGAGGACCGGTACGCGTCGTCGATCTCGTTGCGCAGCACATTGCTGCCTAGCTTGGTGATCCCGTGCTCGCAGCACTTGAAGGCGTCCGTCGGCTCGATGCCGCCATCGGTCTCGATGATGATCGCGCCCACGGGCTTTCCGCCGATGTTGTCGGTGCTCATCGGGTGCCCGAAGAGCAGGCGCAGGATGTTCTCGAAGTACCGCACGTGGCGGTCCGGCCGATTCTGCTCGAACCAGAGATCGAAGAACTCGATCATCCAGTCGCCGTACGACATGGCGCCCGAGGGCGGCGCATGCGCGTGGTTGGCGTGGGGGAGGTTGATCTCCAGGCCCGGGATGTCGAGGACCTGCCACAGCTCGAACATCTCTCGCGGCGGAATGTCCGTATTGATGACCGCGATCACATTCGCGAAGATCCCGGGGCCGAGCGGGTGGGCCTGGAAGCGTCGGATCGCCGTCAGCACGTCGTCGAACGAACCACGGCCCTGATGGTCTACGCGGTGGCGATCATGAAACCGCTTCGGGCCGTCGATGCTGAGACCCACACGCACGGAGAGCTCGGCGAGGAGCTCGATCCACGCATCGTCGATCAGGACGCCGTTCGACTGGACGGTGAAGCACGACGACACGCCGCCGTCGTCGAGCGTGCCCCTGACCTGCTCGACCCAGGCGCGAAAGCGCTGCTTGCCGAGGAGCAGAGGCTCGCCGCCGTGCGCGATGATGTGCACGCCCGCGAGGGCGTGCCGTCTTGCGTGCGAGAGAATGCGCTGGCACATCGCCGCGGTGACCTCGTCGCGCATGATCGGCGGCTGGCTCGTGTAGGTCTGATCCGCCAGGTTGTACATGTAGCAATAGCTACAGTTGAGATTGCAGCGGCTCACGAGCTTTACGACATAGGTCGAGATGGGCACTGCGTGCTTTGGCTCGCCCGCGACGGGCAGCCTCATGATGGTCGCCATGGCTGTGGCCCTGCTCCACGAGATGGTCGGCAGCGGATCGCGCTGCTCGCCGCGCTCGTCCTTCCGCGCTCTCCTGCTATCCGCGGGGTCCCGGCGCGGACGAGAAGTCCTCCCACTCGCTGAAGGTGAGCGAATCGCAGCGCCTCCGGCCCTGGCGCAGCTCGATCACCGAGAGGATCGCCGACCTCACGGCCTCTTGCGGTATGGTCGCTATCTGCTCCTCGAGGAGGCTCTGCGCGACAAGCTCCAGATTCACCGGACCGCCGCTCTGCGGCGCGGCGGCGGCTTGCGAGGACTCCGTGCTGTCCATGCTCATCCCTGAACTCCTCTCTCCGGCCGCCGAGCCCGTCACGAGCTCCAGCGGCCCAAGCTGTCCACCTTGGGTTGAGCGAGCCCGCCGACCACGGAGGGCAGCCACCCAAATCGAATCAGGAGCGATCCCCGGGGGCGCTCCTTGGCGAGCGGGCGCACACGACGCCGCAGCGTTCCGGCGACGGCTCAACACGGGACATGACGGGGGCGAGGGTCGCCACGCCCTTGCCGCAGCGCACGCCGGCAGATCGCACGGAGCAGCCCTGTTCTTTCTTGTGTCCCGCGGATCGGCGACGTTGCATTCATTTCTTGACTCCCGCAAGGAGCGAATATTCCAGCCAAACGGCACAACAACCGACCCAGCACACCCTGTGTGCCGATCGTGGGTTGCCGCGGCACACGGGCGAGCGGTCATGGCCTTTCCTTACCGCGCACCCTAGATTCTACGGCTCAGCCGCTCTTCACAGCGGCATGGTCCCGTGAGCGAGAGCGCTCCACGCGCTGTCCTCGGCGTGGACTACCGCGCTTGCGTCCGAGAGACGCGCCGCGTATCGTCGGATGTCCGAGAGCCCTCCGCGGCGGTGAAGGCGCGCGGGCCAGCCGAGATCACGCCGTGCAATCGCCCTGGCCTCTCCCCATCGTCGCCCTGACGCCGGCCTCCTGCGGGGCCGTGCTGTGGCGCGTGCAGGGCGCAGAGCGGCTCACGGTCATCGTCAAGGCCACGTTTGCCCTCGTCCACGACCGGTACGCGGAGCTCGCCGCCCCGGCGGCGCTGGTCCGCTCCGACCAGCTGCGAGAGGGGCGCGGCAGCCTGGAGGAGGCGTGTGAGACAGCGCCCTACCTGCCGGGCGCAGGGGTCCTCGTGCGCGGACACGCGGCCGCGCCCGCGGGGACGACCGCGACCGCGCTCTCGGTGCGGGTCGCGCTCTTCCGCGACGATCGCTGGGTCCTCCACAAGGAGCTCCACGTCTACGGCGAATCCACGCGAGACGCGCCGAGCCCGCGCCCCTTCAGCCTCATGCCGCTCGTGTACGAGCGCGCGTACGGCGGCCCGCGCGTCGACGCGAACCCGGTCGGCGTGGGCTCCGGGGCGGCGCTGCCGAGCATCCTCGATCCGGCCGATCCGACGCGGCCCGCGGGCTTCGGGCCCATCGCGGGGCACTGGGCGCCGAGGAGAGCGCTCCTCGGGCGCGGCGAGGCGCCCGATCCCCGGGCGCCTGACCTCGATGGCGGCTTCGACTTTCGCTATTTCCACGCCGCCCCCGCGGACCAGCAGCTCGAGCACCTCCGCGGCGACGAGTGGATCTTCCTCCAGGGGCTTCACCCGCACATGCCGTGGATCCGGTCGAGGCTGCCGGCGGCGCGCGCGCTCGCGCGGCTGCATCGGGCCGGGCCGGGGGGCGACGACCCGGGGCAGCCGATCGAGCTCGTCGCCGACACGCTGACCATCGACGCGGACCGCCTGCTCTGCTCGCTCCTCTGGCGGGGGAACGTCGCCCTCCTGCCGGGCGATATGCCGGCCCGGATGCGGGTGGTCGCGGGCGTCGAGCTGCCCGGGCGGCCCCTCGCGTGGCCCTCCGCGGGCCCCGCCGCGCCCCGCCCGCGGCCTCCGGCGGCCGGCGTGGCGCTGCCAGGGCCGGGCCTCGCCGGGGACGGGCGAGGGGCCGAGCGGCGGCCGGCGCCCGACGACCAGGACAGGGCCTGGGCCGGCGCGCGCGGCCCGGCGGCGGGCGTCGCTGCGCCGCGCGCGCCGGTCGCGATCCTGGAACCGGAGGGCGCGCCCGCGCCCCGCGGGGCGGAGCTCCCGGCGGGGCACTGGAGCGCCGTCACGCAGCAGGTGACGAAGCTGCATGCGGCGCCCCCCTTGCCCTTCTCGCAGCCGCAGGTGCCGCACTGGAGCACCGTCACGCAGCAGGTGGCGCCGCTGCAATCGCCGCCTCCTCTGCCCTTCGTGCAGCGACAGGAGCCGCACTGGAGCGCCGTCACGCAGCAGGTGGCGCCGCTGCAATCACCGCCTCCCCTGCCCTTCTCGCCCGCGCCCGAGCCGCCGCCGCGCCCCGAGCCTGCCCCGGGCTCGGTGCCGTTCGCGATGCCGTTCGCCCATGCCGGGCCCCACGCCGAGCCGCCGCCGCGGGTGCAGCCGCCGCTCGCCGGGCTCGACGAGACGCACCCCGTCATCGACCAGCCGCGCTCGCAGGCGCGGCCGTCGCCCGCGCCGGTCGGCGAGGCGGGCGCCGTCGCAGGACAGCCGCCCTCGCAGGCGCAGCCGTCGCCCGCGCCGGTCGACGAGAGCAGCCCTGCAGCGGACGAGCCACGTTCGCCGGACGCCGCGGCGCCCGCGGCCGAGATCCCCGCGCCCCCGAGCGCCGCCGCGCCCGTCGAAGCGGCTTCTCCCGGCGCTTCGCTCCCTGACGCTGCCGTTGCGGACGCCTCGCCCGCCGACGCCTCGCCCGCCGACGCCTCGCCCGCCGACGCCTCGCCCGCCGACGCCTCGCCCGCCGAACCCGCCTCATCCGCCGAGCCGCCCCCGCCCGAGCCGGAGGCGCGCGGCCTGCGCGCGGCGGTGCTCGCCCGCCTGAAGAGCGGCCAGCCGCTCTACGACCTCGAGCTCGCGGGCGCCGAGCTCGAGGGCATCGACTGGAGCGGCGCCTCCCTCGAGCGCGTCAACCTCGCCGGCGCGACGCTCGCCCGGTGCGACTTCACCTCCGCGCGCCTCGCCAGGGCGAACCTGAGCGGCGCCGACCTCACCGACGCTCGCCTCACGGCGGCCGATCTCACCCGCGCCGATCTCTCCCGCGCCACGCTCGACCGCGCGCAGCTCTCCTCGGCGATCCTCAGGAGCGCAGACCTCACCTCGGCCAGAGGCGCGCACGCGCGCTTCGAGGGCGCGTCGCTGGACGGCGCCGACCTGCGGCAGGCGCGCCTCACCGACGCGGTCTTCGACCGGGCCAGCCTCGCCGACGTCAACGGGAGCAAGGCGGACATGTCCCGATCCAGCTTCGTTGACGCGAGCCTCGCGGGCGCCATCCTCCGCGCCGCGAAGCTCAAGGAGGCGAGCCTCCCCCGCGCCAACGTCGATGGCGCCGATGTGCGCGAAGCGGACCTCACGGGCGCCAACGTGTATGGAGTCAAGCTCGCAAACGCGAAGTCGAGCGGCGCGATCTTGCGCTCCATCGTCGAGATACCGCCGGCGGGAGAGGACATTAACGTTTCTTCACAAGGTTGACGCGCGGACTCCTTTACGTCTAGCTCCATGGAACGAGCTCCCGCGGGAACGAAGGCGGAGCATTCACCACCTCGCACCCTGGAAGAGACACGACCATGAGCGACCTCATCACGTTCTCGTCGAGCATCCTGCAAGGCCCGACGCGCGTCGTCGGCTTTCGCGGCGTGGAGGCGATCTCGCGCCCGTACCGGTTCGAGATCTTCCTGTCCATCCCGAGCGAGGGCGAGGACGACACCGACTTCGCCGAGATGGTCGGGGCCAAGGCCCGGCTCTCCATCGACCGCCAGGACGACAAGAATCCGCCATACGTGTTCACTGGCGTGCTCGCGGGCGTCGATCTCGTGCACGAGTTCGGCGGCCGCGCGCTCCTGCGGGCGGTGCTCGTGCCGCGGCTGTGGGGCCTCACCCTGTCGAAGCACAGCCGCATCTTCACGAAGAAATCCGTTCCCGAGGTGATCAAGCTCGTTCTCGAGGAGAACGGCATCGCGGGCGGCGACGTCGAGCTCAACCTCGGCAGCTACGAGACCGAGGAGCATATCTGCCAGTATCGCGAGAGCGACTTCGACTTCATCTCCCGCTGGATGGAGCGGGAAGGCATCTTTTACTATTTCGAACACACCGAGGACGGCGAGAAGCTCGTCCTCTGCGACGACAGGAGCTACCCCGAAGGGCTGCTCGGCGCCCCGGTCCGCTACCACCCGCAGACCGGCGAGGACCGGAGCGCGTCGGCCTCGTTCCGCACCTTCTCCTGCCAGCACGGGGCGCTGCCGTCGCGGGTGAAGCTCAAGGACTACGACTATGTCCGGCCGCAATTCCCCCTCGCCGGCTCGGCGCCGGTGTCCCAGTACGGCACCGGGGAGATCAGCCTCCATGGCGAGCGCTTCTTCAGCGCCGACGCCGGCAAGCGGCTGGCCCAGCTGCGCGCGGAGGAATACCTCGCCCGGGAGGCGGTCTATCAGGCCACCGGCGCGCGGCTCCACCTGCGCTCGGGGCACACGTTCGAGCTCGAGGACCACCCGCGCGCGCGGTTCAACGCGAAGTACCTCGCGATCGAGCTGCGCCACCACGGCAACCAGTCCGCCGGGCACGGCGACTTCGAGGAGCTCGCCGGGCTCACGCACGAGGAGGTCTATTTCGTCGAGGTCGCGGCCATCCCGGCGTCGACGCAGTTCCGGGCGGAGTCGCGGACGCCGTGGCCGCGCATCTACGGCTACGAGAACGGCACCGTCGACGGCTCCGCGGCGAGCGAGTACGCGCAGATCGACGATCACGGGCGCTACCTCGTCAAGTTCAAGTTCGACGAGGCGAGCCCGCGCGACGGCAGCGGCTCGACGTACGTGCGCATGATGCAGCCGCACGGCGGCGGCGTCGAAGGGTTCCACTTCCCCCTGCGCCGGGGGACCGAGGTCGTGCTGAGCTTCCTCGGCGGGGACCCGGATCGGCCGGTGATCTCCGGCGTCGTGCCCAACGTGCTCACGCCGAGCCCGGTGACGAGCGGCAATCACACGAAGAACGTCATCCAGACCGGCGGCAGGAACCGCCTCGAGCTGGAGGACCAGGCCGGGGCGCAGCGCATCACGCTCTCGACGCCGTACTCGAACACGTACATGCGCATGGGGTCGCCCAACAAGGGGCACGAGCTCATCGGCAAGACCGACGGCAACATCCTGCTCGACGCGGGGCAGAAGATGGACTTCCTGGTCGGCGACAGCTGGACGAGCACCGTCGAGAACGACATCACGACGACCGCCACCTCGGGCGACATCACGACGACCGCCAGCGCCGGCAACATCACGACGACCGCCACGGCAGGCACCCTCACCGAGACGGCCAAGGGGGACGTGACGATCACCTCCGAAACGGGCAAGGTCGTCGTCAAGGCCCTCGGAAACGACGTCGAGATCTCGGCGAAGGGCAAGCTGTACCTCGAGGCCGAGGGGGACAAGAAGGAGATCCTCAAGTCCAATCACCACATCCAGAGGACCGGCGACTTCAGCGTCACCACGCTGGGGAGCGCGCGAGCCCATGTGTTCGGGACCAGCTCCTCGACCGTGGTGGGCGCCTCGCTCGACGCCAAGCTGGGCGTCTTCCGCTCGATCGTGGTCGGCGCCACGAACGATTTCAAGCTCACGAACGCCACGTCGCTCACCCTCGGCAAATCGTTCGACCTGAAGGGCGGCAACTTCACGTCGGTCAACGTCTCCAAATCGCTCGACATCAAGCTCGCGAGCACGACGGAGCTCAAGGCCACGAGCGCGCAGGAGTTCACGATCGGGAGCAAGCAGTCGTTCTCGATGAGCAGGAACATGGAGATCACCGCCGGCCAGAAGATGTCGTTCAACCTCACCAACACCCTCGATTTCAAGCTCGGCGCGACGGTCACCGCGAAGAATGGCCCGGAGCTGACCATCCAGGGTCCGAAGTTCACGACGAAGACCGTCGAGCTCAAGAACGGGAGCTTCACCCTGGAGAACGTCGCGGCCGAGATCAGGAAACACGGCATCTTCGTGGTCAGCTAGCGACGGGGCGCGCCGCGCGCGCCGCCCCCTCTCCAGCGAGACATCGGCCTCGACCGCGAAAGGCGGACGCGAGGCGCCCCCCGCGACAACCGATCCTTCGAGCCCCATGCGTGTCATCAAGCCCCTTCGCCTCTCCGTCCTCCAGCGCGTGCTCACGGTCCGGCGCAACCATCACCTGAGCATCGGGCTCCTCGTGTTCTTCCCGCTCGACGCCCCGGAGGTCCCGCTGCCCGAGGTCTCGATGTGGCAGCGGGTGATGCCCGCGCTCGGCAAGGACGGCCTCCTCGACGAGGGCATGCCCAAGCCGCGCGGCGAGGTCCTCGTCTTCGGCAAGGCGTTCTCGCCCGGCGGGGAGCCCCGGCCGGCGTTCGCCGCGAGCCTGCAGGTCGGCCCGGCCGACGGGCCCCTCGTCGACAAGTCCGTCGCCGTCGTCGGCAGGCGGCGGTGGCACCAGGGCGCGCCGACCGAGCCCGAGCCGATCACCGAGATGCCGCTCGCCTGGGAGTACGCCTTCGGCGGCCCGGACTACCCGCTGAACCCGAAGGGGATGGGGCTCGATCCGGTCGACGAGGAGGGGACCAAGGTGCATTACCTGCCCCACCTCGAGGACCCGCGGCGCCTCCTCATGTCGCCGGGCGACCGGCCGCCGCCGGCGTGCTTCGGGGCGCTCGATCCCACGCTCGCCTCGCGGACGGCCAAGCTCGGCACCTACGGCGGCGAGTGGCTCCAGCACGATTTTCCCGGCTTCGCCCGGGATCTCGACCCCGAGTACTTCCAGGTCGCCCCGGAGGACCAGCGGCTGCCCGGTTACTTCGAGGGCGGAGAGGCCATCCGCCTGAAGCACCTGCACCCGGCGCGGCCGCTGCTCGAGACGCGCGCGCCGAAGCTCCGCGCCCGGTGCTTCGTGCGGCAGCGGGGCGAGGCGGGCGAGTCGGTGAACGCCGGCGACGAGCCCCTCCGCGAGGTCGCGACGCGCCTGGAGACGGTGCTCCTCTTCCCCAACATCGAGCGCGGCGTCGCGATCTTCCGCGGCGTCGTGCCGGTGGCCGAGGACGACGCCGACGACGTGCGCGTCCTCATCGCCGGCCTCGAGCGGGCCGACGCGCCGCGGCCCGCCGAGCATTACCGCGCGGCGCTGGAGAGGCGGCTCGACAAGGACAAGGGGCACCTCCACGCGCTGCGCGAGAAGGAGCTCCTCCCGGAGCCCGAGCCCGACGCCCCGTCGTTCCCGGACGAGGTGATCAGCGACATGGACGAGCTCGTCCGGCGCGAGCGGGCGATGGAGGAGCGGTCGATCTCGCGGGCGCAGCGCGAGCTCGATCAGGCGCGGCTCACCCTGCTCGTGCTCGGGATGAACCCGGACGAGAAGCTCCCGCGGGAGATCAAGCGCCCGGAAGAGCCGAAGCCCGACGAGCTCGCGGACTACGCCGAGCGGCTGGACCGGGAGGCCGCGGAGCTCCAGGAGCAGGCCGAGGGGCAGCGCAAGGCCACCGAGGACGAGGTGCGGAGGCTCTGCGCCGAGCAGGGGCTCGACTTCGACGCGCTGGCCGCGAAGAGCAAGAGCGACGGGGGCGGCCCGCCGAAGTTCAGCGCCGACGAGGAGCTGGCCCGCCTGCGCGAGCTCGCGGACGTGGGGCGCAAGGCGGGCGCCCCGATGGAGGACATCGAGGCGAAGCTCGCGGACCCGGCGTTCGCCGCGAGCCTCCGGAGCGCCGAGGAGAACGTCCTCCTCGCGTACCGCGCCTTCGCCCACTTCTACCCGCCGGCCGAGCCGGCGCCCGAGGGGAAGCGGTCGGATCTGCGCGCCGAGGTGGAGCGGGCCCTCGCCGCCGGCGAGTCGCTCGCGCGGCGCGATCTGACGGGCGCCGACCTCCGCGAGCTCAGCCTCGCCGGCGCCGATCTGCGCGAGGCGCTCCTCGAGGGCGCGGATCTGTCGGGGTGCGATCTCGGCGGGGCCGATCTGACGGGCGCGGTGCTCACGCGCGCGAGGCTCGAGGGCGCGCGGCTCGGGAAGGCGACGCTCCGCGGGGCGAACCTCGGCGAGGCGCGCGCGGCGCGCGCGAGCTTCGACGGGGTCGACCTCCGCAAGGCGGTCCTCCACAAGGCGTGGCTCGAGGAGGCGCGGCTCTCGGGGGCCGACCTCGCCGGGGCCGACCTCCTGGAGGCGCGGGTGCGGGGCGCGGACTTCAGCGGCGCCGCGGCGGACGATGTCCTCTTCTTCCAGCTCGACCTCACGGGCGCGCGCTTCGCCGGCGCGAGCCTGCGCAAGGCGACGTTCTTCCAGTGCGCGGGGGCGGGCGCGGACTTCGGCGAGGCCGAGCTCGGGGACGCGGCCCTCGTCGAGTTCAAGGGCGAGAAGGCCTCGTTCCGGAAGGCGAAGGCCGCGGCCCTGCGCGTGGTCTCCGCCTCCGCGCTGCCGGGCGCGGACTTCTCCGGGGCCGAGCTCGCGCGGGCGAACCTCCGCGGGGTCGACCTGGAGGGAGCGATCTTCGAGGGCGCCTCTGCGGACGGCGCGGACTTCAGCGAGGCGAACCTCCGCAAGGCGCGCCTCGCGCAGATCTCGGGCAAGGGCGCGCGGTTCATGCGATCGGACCTCACCGAGGCGGATCTGACGGGCGCGAACCTCATGGACGCCATGCTGCAGAAGGCGAAGGTGCCGGGCGCCCGCTTCGAGAACGCGAACCTCTTCCGCGCCAACCTGCTCGACGCGAAGGGCGATCAGCGGACCTCCTTCTCCGACGCGCACATCAAGCACGTCGTGTTCACGGGGCAGGGCAAGTGACGCGCGACGAGCTGCTCGCGAAGGTGAACGAGGGCGAGGTCATCGCCGGGGAGGACCTGTCCGGGCTCGACCTGTCCGGGCTCGACCTGTCGGGCGTCGTGTTCGAGAAGACGACGTTCCGCGGCGCCCGGCTGAAGGGCGCGAAGATCAGCGAGTCCATGTTCAACGGCTGCGATCTCTCGAGCGCCGACCTGTCCGGCGCGCGGGCCCGCCACGCCGTGTGGAGCCGGTGCGCGCTCCTCCACGCGCGCCTCGACGAGAGCGACCTCGTCTCGGCGAGCTTCGCCGAGTGCGACGCGTCGCGCGCGAGCTTCGACCGCGCGAACCTCACGATCGGGGGCATGATCAAGGGGCGCGCCGACGAGGCGAGCTTCCGCGAGGCCAACCTCGACCGGTTCTCGCTCGTGGAGACCGAGGCCGCGCGCCTCGCGCTCGACGGCGCGAAGCTCAAGCAAGCCTGCCTGCTCAAGGCGGACCTGTCGACGGCGAGCCTGCGCGGCGCGACGATGCACCTCGCGGTGCTGGTCGGCGCCCGCCTCCGCGGGCAGGATCTGTCGGGCATGGACCTGACCCTGGCGCAGCTCACCGACGCCGACCTCGCCGGGTGCGACCTGCGCGGCGCCCGCCTCGTCCAGGCGAGCTTCAAGGGCGCGGACCTCACGGCGGCGAAGCTCGACGGCGCGGACGCCGAGCGCGCCCTCTTCTTCGGCGCGCGCCTCGCCGGGGTCTCCGCGGCCGGCCTCAAGGCGCGGCAGGCGATCTTCTCGGAGGCCGACCTCGAGGCGGCGAACCTCGCCGGCGCCGATCTCTACCAGGCCATCTTCCACCGGTCGGCCTGTCCGCTGGCGAGCTTCCGCGACGCGGACCTGACCTACGCCGACTTCTCGCACGCGAGCATCGAGAAGGCGGATCTCTCGCACGCGAAGCTCTTCCGCGCCCGCTTCCACCAGGCGCGCGACGCGGGCGCGACCTTCACGAGCCGGTCCGCCGCGCTCGGAGACGACCCGGATCTGCTCGAAGCCGAGCGCTGGACGCCCTGAGGGGATGCCCCTCCCGACAGCAGGAGAACGAGACCATGCGAGACAATCTGGCGAGACAAAGGGTGGAGACCTTCGCGACCCAGGAGGTCGGTACGGTCATCGGAGCGATGGACCGGTCGTTCGAGGTGCGCGTCGGCTCGGGCGACTACGCGGCGAAGCGGGCGGTGAGCTGCCTGGTCGAGCCGGCGCTCGGCGACCGGGTGCTCGTCGCGCTGCACGACGCGGGGTGCCACGTGCTCGCGGTGCTCGACCGCGAGGGCGACGCGCCGACGCGCCTCGTGGCCGAGGGGGATCTGGAGGTGAGCGCCCCGGGCGGGCGCGTCACGGTCGCCGCGGGCGAGGGCGTGCGCCTGGTCACGCCGGCCGAGGCGTCGGTGGCCGCGGGCAAGGTGCGCGTCGCCGCCGGCGAGGGGTCGCTCGCCGTCGGCGCGATGACGTACGTGGGCGAGCGGCTGGTCGCGCAGGTGGACCGCGTGAAGACGGTCGCGCGATCGGTCGAGTCGATCGCGGAGCGCTGGGTGCAGCGGCTCGACCGGGCGTACCGGTTCATCGCCGAGTCGGAGCAGGTGCGGGCGCAGTACTACGAGGTCACGGCGAAGGCCGCGGTCAACATCAAGGCGCAGGCGACGCTCGTCTCGAGCGGCGAGCTGACCAAGATCGACGGTGGGCAGATCCACCTCGGCTGACAGGAGGCACCGATGTTCGCGAACACGCAGATGGGAGGCATGGCCCTGGGCGGGCCGGACGTGTGCCTGACGCCGCCGGCGCACCTGCCGGTGCCCTACCCCAACCTGGCGGCGCAGCCGATGGGGGTGCCGGCGGCCTACAACGTGCTGTTCATGTGCACGCCGGCGCACAACTTGATGACGCAGGTGCCGCTGACGAACGGCGACAACGCCGGCCTGGAGATGGGCCTGGTCTCGCACACGGTGATGGGCCCCTCGCGGCACGTCACCGCGGCGTTCACCGTGCTCGTGGGCGGCGCGCCCGCCACGCGGATGACGAGCATCACGATGCAGAACTCCGTGAACGCCCCCGGGGTCAGCCTCGTCCCGAGCCAGGTCAAGGTGCTGCTGCTCGCCCCGTAGCCCGCCGCCCGTGAAAGAGCACAACCGACTCCGCATCGAGCGCCTCACGGCCCGCTACGCGCGGCGCATCGAGGAGGCGCGCGCCCCCGCGGAGGCCGATTTCCTTCGTGAATTCGATCACTTGCGAGAGCGCGTACTCCGCCCGCACATGGAGGAGTTCGCCGCCGAGCTGAGCAAGGCGGGCCACGCGCCGCGCATCGTGATCGACGAGGGGCACGACACGCCGAGCATCGAGCTCGCCCTCGGCCTGCGCGAGGCCAAGGCGCGCCGCAACGTGGTCGGCTTCTGCGTCATCCGCTGGACCGGCTATCCGCTCCAGATCCTCGCCTACCTCGAGGTCAACCCCACGCCGTTCGATCTGGAGCGGTTCGCCCGCGCCGCGGACGTCGGGCCCGACCGCGTCGAGCAGCTGCTCGTCGAGGCGATCGAGCAGATCATGGTCTGCAACGCGCCCTGAGCGGGTCCATGGCCTGCGGCGCGCCCTGAGCGGGGCGGAGCAGCGGAGTCAGCAAGAGATGGCGACGGGCAGAGCTCGGCGCGGGCACGAAGGCGCGGCGGCGGCGGGCCGAAGGCGCGGTGTCACGGGCCGGCGTTCAGCGACACGGGTGGTCTTCGGGGCTATGCTCCGCGGATGAGTACCCAAGAGCTCAGCGCGGCGAACTTCGAGCAGACGGTCGAGTCGAACGACATCGTCCTCATCGACTGGTGGGCGCCCTGGTGCGGCCCCTGCCGGGTCTTCGCGCCCGTCTTCGAGAAGGCGTCCGAGAAGCACGCGGACATCGTGTTCGGGAAGATCAACACCGACGAGCAGCAGGACCTGGCCCAGGCCTTCGGCATCCGATCGATCCCGACGCTGTTCATCTTCCGCGAGAAGGTCCTCCTGTTCGCGGAGGCGGGCTCCCTGCCCGCGTCGGCGCTCGATCAGGTGATCGAGAAGGTGCGCTCGCTCGACATGGACGAGGTGCGCGCGAAGATCGCCGAGGAGGAGGCGAAGAGCGCCGCCGACGGAGGCCAGGCCGCCGAGGGGGCCTGAGGGACGCGCGGCCGCGCGGCGAGCCGGCGGAGCGGCAGAGTCCCCTACTCGGGCCTGTGCGCTGACGCCGCGAGGAACGCGGCCAGCCGCGAGGCGGCGTTCTCGCGGAGGTTCATGAAGAAGAGCTGGAACTCGATCGCGTGGTAGTTCTCCTTGCCGAGCACGCGATCGAGGATGCGGCTCGGCAGGTCCCGGGGCGCGGGACCGACGTCGTGCACGATGAGCGCGCCGTCCACGCACTGGGCATCGCCCGCGAGCCCCGCGCGCGGCGCCCTGTCGTCGCTCTCGAGGAACACCACGCCGAGGTTCAGGTCCGCGGGCGCGCGGGCGCCGTCCGTTCGCCAGGACAGCGGGTTGGTGCAGAGCCGCTCCCGGGGGTCCGGCCGGTGCATCTCGAAGTCGGTCGGTACGTACGCCGCCCCGCGCGCGTTCCACGCGACGGCGCAGCGGACGTCGTCGGCCGCTCGGCATGGTGGGACGTCGGGCGCGCGCTCGCGCAGCCCCTCGACCGTGACCGCGCCGCCGATGAGGTAGGCCGCCACGAGCCGATCCCGGAGCGCGGTGCCGGAGATCGCCTCGCGCAGCAGCCGCTCGGCCATGACCGTCCCCTGGCTGTGGGCGGCGAGGAGGAACGGCCGGCCGGCGCCGCGCCTCGCGTTGAAGGCGTCGAACGCCCGCCGGACATCGCCGTAAGCCACGTCGATCGCGCGGTCCGCGTCGGCGGAGGATCGCGTGAACGCCATGCCGTTCGCCTGCCGGTACCGGGGCGCGTACACCGCGCAGCAGCCGTTGAACGCCGTCGCCTGGATCCCCGTGGCGCCCCGATCGGTGGCGGCGTTGACCGCGGGATCGCTCGTGTCGGCGTTCCAGGAGCGGCCCACGTAAGAGGTCGAGTGAACGTAAAAGACGTCGGCTGCGGCGCGGCGCTGGTCGACCGCGGGCGCGGCGGGAGGCGCCGCGTCTCCGGCGTCGTCGCGCTCCGGGAGCGCGCTCCAGCTCAGCGGATCCGCGTAGTCCGGCGCGGGCGGCAGCGCCCCCGCGTCGAACGGATCTCCCGGGGTGAGCGCGAGTCGAGCCAGCACGCCGACGTTCAGCGCCGCGATCATCCCGAAGGCCACGATGCCCAGCGCGACCCGGAGCGCGATCTTCACCGATCTCTTCATGGCGAACCCTCGCTTCGGGGCACGAAGCCGAAGGCCAGCGTGTCGCCGAGGTCCTGGAGGAGCTGCTCGAACGCGATCCCGTGCCGCAGCTTCCCTGCCCGGTGCAACCCGATGAGCCCGTGGGTCGCGGCCCAGAGGACGTGGCCGAGCCGCTCCGGCTGGAGCGCGATCATCCCCTGCGAGGAGGCCTCGCGCAGCGGCGACTCGGCGAGACGGCGATAGCGCGCGGTGGCCGCCTCGTGGTCCGGCCCGCCGCCGTGCGGCTCGAAGATCAGGTCGTACAGGGCCGGGTGGGAGAGCGCGAAGCGCACGTAGGCCTGACCGACGCCGCGGAGCCGATCCGCGATCGTCGCCCCTTCCCGCAGCGCCGCCTCGCAGGCGTCGGAGAGCGCATGAAGCGCCGCGACGCGCACCGCGTCGAGCAGCGACTCCTTGCTGGCAAAGTAGGTGTACGGCGTCATGCGGCTGATGCCGGCCTCCGCGCCGACCCGCCGGAGGGAGCAGGCGTCGCGCCCTTCCGTGTCGACGAGACGCAGCGCCACCCGGGTGAGGTGTGCCCGCATCTCCTCCGCCTCGTCCTCGGTGACCGCCCGGCCGCGCATCCTGCCTTCCGGAGACGGTAGCGTACAAATTGACGATGTCAAATAGTTGGGTCGAGCGCGCCGGGGCGCCACGAGGGAGTCGGCCGCCACGCGCGGGCGATCGGCGCTGGTGGAGAGGTCGGTGGCCCGAGGCGGCGGGCGGCGGCCCGGTGCGCGACCGTGGTTGTGCGGAATGCCTTGCGGACCCGCCGTGACGGGCGAGGCGCGCACACGCCGTGGTCGATTGGAATTGACACCGACAATGTGAACGCTCACAATAGGCCAGATCGATACCCTTTCACTGTAAACGTTCACGGGCCGGATCGAAAAACGCAACGATTCCGCGCACTTGCAAGATCGAGCGGGCTCATGAGGCCAATGCAGATGGGCTCGTAAGTGCCCGAAATTGCTCAGGAGCGCTATCCGACCCGTGAACGGTTACTTTTTGCTTAGCCCTGGATGGGTCATGCGCACCGAGACCTCTGTCATCCGATCGATCTCGATCTCGGCCTCGGCACTGATTCCATTCGCCCGATCGTCTCGCACGCGATCGCTGATGAGCTCTTGATGGGCTGGGCTGTCATTGCGGCGAAGCGTCCCAACGAGAAGCGCCGGAGAGTCATCGCCTGAGCGATCTACGACATTCGGCGCCACCTAACGATTCTTCAGGAGAGCAGCGAGGTCCAGGAATGGCCACGACCACGAAATCCCTTCAGCACAAGCTCCTCATCGCGGCATCGTTGCTTTGCAGCACGACCGCGTTTCCGTCTGAATCCATGGCGGACAACCCCATCATACAGACCATTTACACGGCCGACCCTGCGCCCATGGTCCACGACGGGACGCTATACCTCTATACCACACATGACGAAGACAGCGCTACGACGTTCTTCGGGATGAACGAATGGCGAGTCTATTCGTCCACGGACATGGTCAACTGGACGGATCGCGGGTCACCGCTGAAATACAAGGATTTCAGCTGGGCAAAGGCAGATGCCTGGGCAGGTCAGGTCGTCCACAGAAACGGGAAGTTCTATTTCTACGTTCCTACGACGAGCAGGACGCTCAGCAGGATGGTCCTCGGCGTTGCCGTGTCGGACAGCCCTGTCGGTCCGTTCGAAGACGCCTTGGGGAAGCCGTTCATCACCGCCAATTGCGGCGACATCGATCCGACGGTGTTCATCGACGACGACGGCCAGGCCTATCTCTATTGGGGAAATCCCAACCTGTGCTACGTGAAGCTGAATGAGGACATGACCTCCTGCCAGGGAGGCGTCGTACGCGTGCCCATGACGGCGGAGAGCTTTGGAGAGCGCACCGGGAGCACCGAACGACCGACCCTGTACGAAGAAGGTCCATGGCTCTACAAGCGCAATGGGATGTACTACTTGGTGTATCCGGCCGGCGGCCTCCCCGAGTACATCGCCTACTCCACGAGCAGCAGCCCCACCGGCCCATGGACTTACCGGGGCGTCATCATGCCCACGGAGGGCGGCAGCTTCACCAATCACCCGGGCATCATCGATTTCAAGGACAACTCGTACTTCTTCTATCACAACGGCGCTTTGCCGGGCGGAGGAGGTTATCACCGTTCGGTGGCCGTCGAGCGATTCACCTACAACGCCGATGGTACCATCCCGACGATCACGATGACCGAGGCGGGCCCGCCTGGCGTCGGCACCCTCGATCCGTACGTCACGACGGAGGCAGAAACCATTGCCTGGGAGTCCGGCGTCGAGACCGAGGCATGCAGCGAGGGCGGCATGAATGTCACGTCGATTGAAGACGGGGACTACATCAAGGTGAAGGACGTCGATTTCGGTCCCGGCGCGGGGTCCTTCGACGCGAGAGTGGCCTCGGCGACCAGCGGCGGCAGCATCGAGCTGCGCCTCGACAGCGCGACCGGCACGCTGGTGGGGACCTGTATGGTTGAGGGTACCGGCGGCCCCCAGACCTGGGTTACCAAGTCCTGTGCGGTCGACGGTGCGACAGGGATACACGATTTGTATCTGAAGTTCACCGGTGGGAGCGGTCCCCTGTTCAACTTCAACTGGTGGAAATTCACTCCGCTCGGCTCCCCGGAGCCGACGGGCGGCGGGGGCGGTCCGGACATGGGTGAAGGGGGAGCGACGGGCAGCGGCGGCTCGGATGGGGGTGGGAGCGTCAGCAGCGCAGCGACGACCGGCGGCGGCACGGGCGGCGCTGGCGCCGCCCCACCTGACGGCGCCAGCGAGGACGAGGGCGGGTGTGGGTGCCGGGTCCAATCGGGGCCCAGCTCCCCGGCGGGCGTGCTCGCCGCCTTGACCGCGTTGGGCGCGATCGTCGCGCGGCGTCGCGCGCGAAAGGCCGGGCGGAGCGGGGTCGCTGCGAACTGACGGTGCCGGTGCCCGGAGCGATGATCCAGCGGGCGCTCCCGGCAAGTGACTAGAACGCCCATCACGTTGATCGAGCGAGAGATGAACCGCCAAGACGCCAAGACGCCAAGACGAAGACGCCAAGATTTTTTCTCTCTCTTTACTTGGCGTCTTTTGGCGTCTTGGCGTCTTGGCGGTTCGATTTTCTGCGCTTTTCAGGCAGTTTCAACCCGTTTGTCGCTCTAGAGCGTAGAGAGGATGCGATGAGATCAGTTTTTGCTTTGGCAATGTGCGGCTTGCTGGCTGGCTCGTTCGTCACGATGGGTTGCGGCGATGACGACGGCGGGGGCGGGTCCGGTGGCGACGGCGGGTCCGGTGGAGGCACCACGACGAGCAGCTCGTCGACGAGCGGTACCGGGAACGCGGGCGGCGACGGCGGCGCGGGCGGCGACGGCGGCGCGGGCGGCGCAGGCGGCGCAGGCGGCGCGGGCGGCGCGGGCGGCGCGGGCGGCGCGGGCGGCGCCGAAGAAGTGGACATCGGTCCCGGTCCAGACGAGAGCTGCTCGGGCTGCGCCCGGCTGGCCGTGCCGCTCGCCGAGGCCGACACAGGGACGCTGTTCCAGTTCGACATACCGGAGCTGATCGACCTGACCGGCGCCACCGTCACGTTCCGTGTGAAGATGTACGCCGGCACCGGCGGTGGCGTGCAGACGTTCGTACAAAATGGAGGTGCACAGGCCTGGATAGGCATCCCCTGGGCGTGGACGGACCTCAGCAGCCTGGAGGAGTGGACAGAGCTCACCATCGACGTCGATGCCGTCGCCGCTGCGGATGAGTCCATGACGTTCGACAAGACCCAGGTGAGGCGCATCGGCCTGAGGGTCGACGCAGGCATCTCGGGGCCCTGGGCCAACCCGACCGTGGTCTATCTCGACTCCATCACGGTCACGAGGCCCGGCGGCACAGGCGGCACAGGCGGCACAGGCGGCACGGGCGGCGACGGCGGCACCGGCGGCGACGGCGGCACGAGCGGTGACGGCGGCACCGGCGGCGACGGCGGCACCGGCGGTACAGGTGGCACGAGCGGCACCGGCGGCACCGGCGGCGACGGCGGCACCGGCGGTACAGGTGGCACGAGCGGCACAGGCGGTACGGGCGGCGACGGCGGCGCCGGTGGCACGAGCGGCGAGGTGATTCACGTCCTCGGTCCGTTCGAGTTCACGAGCGATCTGCAGGGGTTGGCGATCGGTGACTACAGGATGGTGCCAGGCTCGAGGCTGGATCTCCTGGGCGAGTGAACCAGGTTGCCTGAGGCGCTCGCTCTCGCGCTGCTGCGCGGAGCGAGCGCCCGCGCCCGCCTCATCGCTCATCCAGGGAGCGCGTGCTCCGGAGCGCCCCAGCTTGGCTCAACCCCATCCAGGTAACGACTCCCCTGCTGCCGGCGCCCGCCACGACGCCGGCTTGCGACCGCGGCCACGCCCCGAGCGGCGAGCCCGAGGAACGGCGAGCTCAGCGGAGACCGCACGCCGCGCGGTCGTCCCAGCGGCGCGATTGATCGACACGGCGCACCTCCGTATGCTCGCGAGCTCCCGCCATGGCCGCCGATCCTCCTGCTCGACCGGGCGACGCGAACCCTCGGCGCGCGCCGCGTAGGACCGGCGGCCACACCCTCGGCGCGCCCCGGCGCGTTCACCCTGCAAGGAGCTCTGGATGCGCCTCGGCGTGCGCCTCTCGTTGATGGCAACCCTCACGCTCTCGGCGGGCTGCGGCGCCGGCGAGGGCGCTCCCGGCGCGGGCGGGGGCGGCGCGACCGCCGCGACGGGGACGGGCTCCTCCGGCGGCGGCGCGGGCGGGATGCCGTGCGAGGCCGTGCCCTGCGCCGCGGAGGCGCCCGGCCCCTGCGCCATGGGCTCGAGGGCGTGCGTCGATGGGCTCCCGACCGGGGAGTGCCTCCCCGCCGAGCCGCTGCCGTTCGGAAAGGCCGTCTGCGACGCGCCCGCGCTCGACCTCGACTGCGACGGCGACACGAGCGCCTGCGGCGAGCTGGCAGGGAGCGCGCTGGTCGACAGCCACGGCACGGAGCAGGTCGTCGTTCAGGACATCCGCCTCGACGGGTTTGGCTATGTCCACGTGATCGCCGACTTCGAGGGCGCCATCTCGTTCGAGGGCCAGTCCTACGCGGACGAGTACGGCGCGTTCTATGCGCGGCTGGGCCCGCTCCCGGGCCTGACCGTCGCGGATTTTCGGCCGCTCATCAGCACGTACAACTCCTTCATGCACCTGCTCGACGCGAACGAGCAGGGCGAGGCGTTCGTCACCTTCTCTATCGCCGCCGGCCCCGACGTGAGCACGACGTTCGGCGACACGGCCGTGAGCGACGCCCCCAACCTGGCGCGGGTGACGCCGGGGCAGCCGCCCGTGTTCGTCGAGTTCGAGTCGCCGTTCGAGGCCGAGTCCCTGGCCGCAGGCGCCTCGCGCTCGGTGTACGTGGGAGGCACGTACCAGGACCCGAGCGGCGCCGCGATCTACCGCTACACGTCGGACCTGACGATCGCCGCGTCGGCGGTCCCCACCGAAGCGTGCGCGGGCTCCTCCGGCTCGTCGTCATTTCGCAGGTTGAGCATGGGCTCGGACGGGCTTTACGCGTTCCTCGATTCACCAGGTGACACCTGCGTGGGCACAGCCACGTTCGAGAGCGGGCGTCACCTCGTGAAGTTCTCGGAAGACCTCGACGCCGTGCTCGCGCGTCGCCAGCTGAACGTGAGCGTCTCCGGGATGTCCGCGCGCCCTGACGGGGCGGGGGTGGTCGTCGCCGGGTACGCCCAGGCCGGCGCGATGATCGGCGGCCAGACCACGGCGCAGGAAGGAGGGTTCGTGGCCTGGCTCGACGCGGCCCTCGGCGACGACGTCACCCTGGTGAGCCTCCCCGACATGATGCCGAGCGCGGTGTCGGTCGCGCGCGACGGGCTCGTCACCGTGGCCGGCACGTGCACCGGGCAGCCCGCCTGGGGCGACTGCTTCGTCAACGCGGCGCTGCTCGTGCGGCTGGACTCCAGAGGCCAGGTGATCTGGTCGAAGGTGCTCGGCAAGAGCGGCGTCTCCGCGTCCGGGCAGGCCGTGGCGACCTCGGAGCGCTTCGTCGTCGCCAGCGGCGACTTCTCCGGATCCCCCTTCGATGCCGTGGGTCTCAGCCCTCCTGCGGACGGCACCCGGGACGGGTTCCTGAGCGTCTTCAAGCGCTGAGCCGGTCGAGGGGCCCGCGTTCGAGCGCCGCGTCGCGGCGGCTCAGCCCCGTGGGTCCGAGTTTTCAGTACGTGCAGATTCAAGGCGGCGTGCCGTGAGCACCGGCGAGCCGCGGAAGGAAGGAAAGAAGGAGCCCATGACGGATGATCTGAAACAAACCATCGAGCAGGTGAAGGAATTCGCCGAAACCTGGAACAAGCTTTACGCAGAAGAGCAGTTCGAGCAGATGAAGGAGCTAGCGACCGAAGACGTGGGCATCGCCAACGCCTCCGAGTCGAAGTCGAAAACGGGCCTGATTTACGGGCGGCAGGCGTACTACGATGGGATCGTGGGCGCCTACCGCGGCGCGAGCGGCAAAGAGAAGAACCTGCTCGTCATGCAGTACGAGGGCTGGGAGTACGTCTCGCTCGGGGACCCGCTCAGCTTCTACACGATCGGCAAATACACGCTCCAACCGGACATCGTCGGCGTCAACTGCTGGCTGCTGCGCAGAACCTCACCGACGGAGCCCTGGAGAATTTTTCGGGTCATCAATACGTAGCCGTAAGCGCTGCATGAAGCGCCGTCTCTCCCCAGCCGCCAGGTCCAGCGCATGATGGCGCGCATGACAAGGACATCGTCGCCAGAAGAGACGTGGGCAGGTCGAGTCCGGGCGTGGCGCGAGAGCAGCGAGTCGGGCGAGGAGTTCGCGCGGAGCCGCGGCTTTGCCTGCTGGCCGCGCGAGCGCTACCTCGAGCTCGCCCCGAGGTACTGGGCGCGCACCCGCGCTCGCCTCGTCGCCGGAGAGATGAAGCTGCCCCTCGGGCCGATCACCGTCCCGCCTCCGCTTCCCGCGGAAGAGCAACGCGCGAGGAGCTGACCGGGCCGGTTCCATCGCCCCCATCCTGCACCAGCTGAGCGAGGTTGCGGACTACGGCGCTTCGCGCAGCGCCGCTTACAGGGCGACGGCACGGCGGCGCCGCTGCGCGGCGACCCCGGCGTGCTCACGCTCTCGCCGCACGGCGCGAGGAACTACCCTTTCCAGAAGGAGATCAGCTCGCTCGACGTCGAGCTGCCGGACGGCTGCGAGGACGCGGAGGACCTCCGGGCGCTCGAGGTCGTCGCCGCGCACCGCCCCGAGCTCGTGCTCTACCAGGCCGGCGTGGACACGCTCGGCGGCAGGCCGGCGCGGACACGCTCGGCGGCAGGCCGGCGTGGACACGCTCGGCGGCAGGCCGGCGCGGACACGCTCGCCGGCGACCGGCTGGGCCGGCTCGCGCTGATGCATGAGGGCCTGATGCGCCGCGACGCGCGGGTGTTCGAGCTCGCGGCGCGGCTCGGCGTGCCGCTCGTCGTAGCGCTCAGGGGCGGCGATGAACGGGACATCGAGGCCGCCAGCCGGCGCACGCCAACGTGTCCGGGGCCTGGGGGAGCGGCTCGGGCAGCGGCCCGCGCAGCGCCGGAGCCCCCGGACATGGCGGTCGCTGGCCGGTCGAGGCGGGCTCTGACGCGTCGACGCGGCGGCTTGCGCGGCGCGCAACGACGCGCTCGACGGTGCGCTGCTCAAAGGGGTGGACAGACTTAGTAAATAGTACTAACTTACCCCCGGACCACGAGATGCTGGCCGGTGGGAGGCCGCTGTGGTGATCCGTCAACCCCGTGGTGCGCCTGGTCCGGGCCTGACGAAGGCGCACGCGAGCGACGAGCAGGAGAGTCGTCCATGACCGTTGTGATTGGAAACAAAGAGTACTTCCCCGGTGTTGGCAAGATCCCCTACGAGGGGCCTGAGTCCGACAACCCCCTCGCCTTCAAGTGGTACGACGCCGACCGCGTCGTCGCTGGCAAGCCCATGAAGGACCACTTCAAGTTCGCCGTGTGCTACTGGCACACCTTCTGCGGTCGTGGGCACGACCCGTTCGGTCCGGGGACGATCAACTTCCCCTGGGACGAGGGCAAGGACCCGCAGACCCGCGCTCGCATGAAGATGGACGCGAGCTTCGAGTTCATCACCAAGCTGGGCGCGACGCACTACTGTTTTCACGACATCGACCTGGTGGAAGAGGGCGACAGCCGCGCCGAGACGTCGCGCCGCCTTCAGGGCATCGTCGAGTACGCCAAGCAAAAGCAAGCGCAGTCGGGCGTCAAGCTGCTGTGGGGCACGGCGAACCTGTTCTCCAACCCGCGCTACATGAACGGCGCCTCCACGAACCCGGATTTTTCCGTGGTGGCCTACGCCGGCGCTCAGCTGAAGGACGCGCTCGACGCAACCATCGCGCTGAACGGTGAGAACTACGTGTTCTGGGGCGGCCGCGAAGGTTACATGAGCCTCCTGAACACCGACATGAAGCGCGAGAAGGAGCACTTCGCTCGCTTCTTGACCATGGCTCGCGACTACGCGCGCGCCCGGGGCTTCAAGGGCACCTTCTTCATCGAGCCCAAGCCCATGGAGCCCTCCAAGCACCAGTATGATTTCGACGCCGAGACCGTGATCGGGTTCCTGCGCCACCACGGCCTGGACAAGGACTTCAAGCTCAACCTGGAGACGAACCACGCGACGCTCGCTGGCCACACCATGGAGCACGAGATGCAGGTGGCCGCGGACGCCGGCATGCTCGGCAGCATCGACGCCAACCGCGGCGACTATCAGAACGCGTGGGACACCGATCAGTTCCCCTACAACGTCAACGAGACGGTGGAGATGATGCTCATCCTGCTCCGCAGCGGCGGGCTCCAGGGTGGCGGCGTCAACTTCGACGCGAAGCGTCGTCGCAACTCGACGGATCTGATCGATACCTTCCACGGACACATCGGCGGCATGGATGTGTTCGCTCGCTCGCTCCTCATCGCCGATGACTTGATCCGCAAGTCGCCGCTCGAGTCGATGCGCAAGGCTCGTTACGCGTCGTTCGACGGTGGTAAGGGCGCAGAGTTCGAGCGGGGCAAGTTGACGCTGGAGCAGCTGGCCGAGATCGGCAACGCTGGTGGTGAGGTCAAGCTCACGAGCGGTCAACAGGAGCTGTACGAAAACATCGTCAATCGGTGGATTCGGTGAGTCGAGCGGGCGAGCGAGCGGCGTCCCCGGCGCCTTCCAGCTCGACCCCGCCCTCGCCGCCGCCCTGAAGGGCTGCGCCTCCTCTGGGACGTTCTCTCGCCCCCCTCGAGCCCACCCGTGAGCGCCGGCGGGAGGGGGCGCGCGGCGGGGGCGCGCGCGCGCCGAGCACCGACCGAGGTGCCATGAGGCCCAAGGGGGCTCGACGTCCCAGGCGCGCCTCGTGTGGCGCGCACCGTAAGGTCTCAGTCACTTCGCGGAACGCGTTTGCTTGTCCTATCCGCCGCAGACGTGCGCCGAGCCCGAGGGCTGGACGGGTGCGCTCGTGCGTCGTCGCGGGTAGGGGCAGGTACAGGGAAGTTCGACAGGTCAAAGGCGGTCCACGGACCGCATCAGACGTGACAAGAGGTTGGTGATGGAGACGCGAAAGCCAGTGATCTTGGGTTTCATGGGCAACCGCGGGTTCTTTCCCACGGAGTTCGCGGTGGAGGGCGCGCGGGCCACGGCCGCGGTCGTGGAGGCGCTGCTCGGAGAGCACGTCAAATACGTAGATCTAGGGAATGTGGAGTCCTACGCGGACGCCAAGCGCGCCGCGGGGGTGGCTCAGGAATATCGGCAGGGAGTCGACGGCGCTGGCGCCATCGGCGTGATCTGCTCCATGTACAATTTCTCCGATGAGAACGGCATTCGGGACTTCCTGCGCCTCGCGGATCTGAACATCCCGGTCTTGATCCACACGGAGCCGGACGTGCGTGGCCAGGGGAGGATGGGCGAGCGGGGCCGTCGTGACGGCGCTTGTGGCCGTTTTTCCGCGGCCAACGCCCTGCGCCACATCGGCTATCCCTACACCCTGACGACGAAGCACTGCGAGTCGGTGCGCTCTGCCGACTTCGCGCGGGATTTGCAGGCGTTCTACGCCACGTGTGTCCTGGCTTCCAAGTTTCGGCGTCGCGGCCGCGGCGTTCGCCTGGGGCTGGTAGGGTCGGGGCCGGACGCCTTTCAAACGGTCACCCACGTCTCCACGGAGCTCTTGGGGCACATGGGGTTGAGCACGGTGGGGCTGGAGCTGATCGCCCTGGATCGGCAGATGCGTCAGGTCGATGAGGCGCAGCTCTCCGACAAGCGCGAGGAGATCCGAACCCACTTTGGCGCAGGCGATGTCCCGCCGTCTTCGCTGGACGCCATCGCGCGCATGGGGGTGGTCTTCGACCGCTTCATTCGCGACAACGACCTGGACGGCATCGCCGTGCGCTGCTGGACGGAGATGCAGAAGTACAAGATCGGCGGGACGGTTGGGGTCATGCCGTGCACGTGCATGAGCATGCTCTCGGACAAGCTGTTACCCGCCGCGTGTGAAACGGACATCGCGGGCTGGATGGGGATGTACATGCTGCAATGCGCGTCCGGCCTGGTTCCGGTCCTGGGGGACTGGAACAACATGTTCGACGACGACCGAGAAGAGGTCGACCTCTTTCATTGCGGCGTCTGGGCCAAGAGCGTCATGCACCCCGGGGCCACGATCACGGAGCATCAGATCCTGGCCAAGGAGGTGGGCAAGGACAACAGCTGGGGCGCGGTCGACGGCGATCTCAAGCCCGGGACGTGCGCTTTCTTGCGTCCGTGCACCAACGCGCGGGAGGGCAACATCTTCATGTATGGTGGCGTGGGGCGCGTGACGGAGGAACGCATCAAGACCTTTGGCACGCGCGGTCGCGTCCACATTCCGCGTATCCAGCAGCTCTTCCGCCACGTCACGGACCCCAAGCGGGCGGTGGAGCACCACACGGCCCTCGTCGTGGGCGAGGGCCGAGCCATTGCCACCACCATGAAGGCCGTGCGAGACGCCCTGCCGTACATCAATGCCCAGGCAGGCCTGAGCCAGGCAGGTCGCGAGTTGATCGAGTACTACGAGCACAGCACGGTGGAAGAGGTCTAGAACGCCGATCGCGTTGATCAAGCGAGAAGTGAACCGCCAAGACGCCAAGACGCCAAGACGCCAAGACGCCAAGACGCCAAGATTTTTTCTCTCTTTACTTGGCATCTTTTTGGCGTCTTGGCGGTTCAAAATTCTGCGCTTTTCAGGCAGGGCCCGACGCCGCCGAGCGCCGCCGGATTTCTGATCCGCGGTGCTAGCTCGTGGTCTTGTCGCCGCGGTAGTCGGTGGCCCCCGGGATGGCGGGCAGCCAGGGCACGCGGTGCACGGTCCAGAGCTGGAACGAGGGCGGCGGCAGATCGCCCGGACGGTCCATCGTGCCGAGGAAGATGTCGAGCTCCCGGGCCCCGTCACGGCGCCAGAACAGCGACGAGCCGCAGATCGAGCAGAACTGGCGGACGGCGAAGCTGGACGACCGATAGGTCGCGGGGGCGCCGGAGAGCAGCTCGAACCGCTCGTCGGGATAGGTGGCGAACGAGGGCATCGGCGCGCCGGTCTGGCGCCGGCACTGGCTGCAGTAGCAGACATTGACGCTCGCCGGCGCGCCGCGGGCGCGATAGCGGACCGCGCCGCACAGGCAGCCTCCGGTGTGGTGAGCCTCGGTCATGGACGTCGCCTCCTTGCTCCTGGATGTCGCGCTCGCCAGCCTGCCCCCTGCCGGCGCGCTGCGCAACCAGCGCGCGGCCGCCGCGCGCCGGCGCGTCATGCAGAGGCCCGGAGCGGCCGGCAGAGCGCAACGCCGAGGGCGCAGCCGACGCCGTACAGCGCGAAGTCGGCGGGATCGAACCCGCCGTTCCCGCCGAGCAGGAGCCGCCCCGGGGTGGTGCTGCGCGCAGCCACGAGCCAGGGCAGGTCGCTCAGCTGGAGCAGCTCGATCGCGCACGTGGCGGCGAAGACCGCGAGCGCCAGCCGGTGGGTGCGGGCGGCGATCCACACGAGCTGCGCCGCGGCGATCCACACGACCTCGTAGAGCACCGCGCCGGCGCTGTTGCGCAGCCAGGCCGGGCCGCCGTGGAACCGGGCGATCAGGCCGACGGGAACGACCGCGACGACGAGGAGGGCCAGCGCGAGGCGCTTGCGGGCGGCTTCCGGCATGAGCAGAGCCTAGCCGCTGCCTGCCCGCCGGCGCAGCCTCCCGCAGCCGGCAGGACCCGAGCTCGCCGTGCGCGGAGGCGCTGGGCGCCCTCGACGGCATCCCGCGCGACGACCTGGCCCTCCCCTCGGATCGAGGAGGGTCGCCCGCCGGCCGATTGGAATTGACAAGCAAAATGTGAGCGCTCACAATAGGGTTCTTAAGGGCACCCCTCTGCTTCGCCACGGTCGTGGCAGCCTCACCGACGCAGAAGATCGCGCGATGTCCGGCGCGGCGCGAACCATGGATCAAGGTTCTTATCTCACTGACCGGCTCGACCGGCCCGGATCGGATCTGCACCGTTTGCAGCAGGAGCGACAATGAAGCTTGCGAGGTTTGCTGCCGCCGCGGCGGCCATGGCCCTGGCCGCGGGCGTGATCGCCTGCGACTCCAGCGAGAAGACGGCCGACAAGGGCGCGTCCGCCCTCAAGGCGGGCGCCCTCGTCGGCGTCAGCATGCCGACCAAATCGTCGGAGCGGTGGATCTCCGACGGCAACAACGTCAAGGCGGCGCTGGAGAAGCTGGGCTACCAGGTCCACCTGCAGTACGCGGAGAACGACATCCCGACTCAGGTCAACCAGATCGAGACCCAGATCACCAAGGATGCCAAGCTGCTCATCATCGCCTCCATCGACGGCACGGCGATCACCACGCAGCTGCAGCAGGCGGCGGACAAGAAGATCCCGGTCATCGCGTACGACCGGCTCATCCGCAACTCGCCGAACGTCGACTACTACGCCACCTTCGACAACTACAAGGTGGGAGTGCAGCAGGCCACTTCGCTCCTCGTGGGCCTCGGGTTGAAGAAGGAGGACGGCTCCGACGGCGCCGCCCAGGGTCCGTTCAACATCGAGCTGTTCGCCGGTTCGCCCGACGACAACAACGCGACCTTCTTCTTCAACGGGGCCATGGACACGCTCAAGCCCTACATCGACAAGGGCACGCTCGTCGTCAAGAGCGGTCAGAAGGACTTCAAGACCGTGGCCATCCTCCGGTGGGACCCGGCGACCGCGCAGAAGCGCATGGAGGATCTGCTCACCGCGACCTACACCGGCGGCGCGAAGGTCGACGGCGTGCTGTCGCCCTACGACGGGCTGTCGATCGGCATCCTGTCGGCGCTGAAGAGCAACGGCTACGGCGCCGGCGGCCAGAAGTACCCGATCGTCACCGGGCAGGACGCCGAGAAGGCGTCGGTCAAGTCGATCATCGCCGGTGAGCAGTTCGCCACCATCTTCAAGGACACTCGGCGGCTGGCAGAGGTCAGCGTGAAGATGGCCGACGCCGTGCTCAAGGCCGGCAAGCCCGAGGTGAACAACACAAAGGACTACGACAACGGCAAGAAGGTCGTGCCGTCGTACCTGCTCGAGCCGGTCATCGTGTACAAGAGCAACTACAAGACGGTGCTGATCGACAGCGGTTACTACAAGGAGGACGAGCTCAAGTAGCCGCGTCGCGGCGCCGGCCGGCGCGCCGCCCGGGACCGCAGCCGGGCCAGCGCCGCCCGGCGCGCGCGCGACCCCCTCAAGGAGGCAGACCGGGATGGCCGACGACGCGATCCTCGAGATGCACGGAATCACCAAGACGTTCCCGGGCGTCAGGGCGTTGCAGGACGTCAGCCTGTCGGTGCGCCGCGGCGAGATCCACGCGATCTGCGGCGAGAACGGCGCCGGCAAGTCCACCCTGATGAAGGTGCTCTCGGGCGTCTACCCGCACGGCTCGTACGCGGGTGAGATCTACTTCGACGGCGAGCTGTGCAAGTTCTCCAGCGTGCGGGACAGCGAGAAGCGCGGCATCGCGATCATTCACCAGGAGTTCGCGCTGAGCCCCCACCTGTCCATCGCCGAGAACATCTTCCTCGGCAACGAGCGGGTCCACCGCGGGCTGATCGACTGGAACCGCACCAACGCAGAGGCCGAGGCCCTCCTCGCCCGGGTCGGGCTGCCGGAGAACCCGGTGACCCCCGTGATGGACATCGGCGTGGGCAAGCAGCAGCTGGTCGAGATCGCCAAGGCGCTGTCGAAGCGGGTCCGGCTGCTCATCCTCGACGAGCCGACCGCCGCCCTCAACGACGACGACTCCGCGCACCTGCTCGACCTGATCCGGGGGCTGCGCGGCGACGGCATCACCTGCGTGATCATCTCCCACAAGCTGAACGAGATCGAGGCCATCGCCGATTCGACGACGATCCTGCGCGACGGGCGGACGATCGAGACGCTGGACATGAAGGGCGGTCAGGTGACCGAGGACCGGATCATCGCCGGCATGGTCGGCCGGGATCTGGAGCACCGCTTCCCGCCGCGCGAGCCCAAGATCGGCCCCGAGGCGCTGCGGATCGAGGACTGGACCGTGCTCGACCCGACCCGGCGCGGGCGGGTGGTGGTGTCGGGCGCGAACCTCACGCTGCGCGCCGGTGAGATCGTCGGGCTGGCCGGCCTGATGGGCGCGGGCCGCACCGAGCTGGCGATGAGCGTGTTCGGGGGCAGCTACGGCGTCCGCGCCCGCGGGCGGGTGTTCAAGAACGGCGGCGAGATCCGCCTGCGGACGGTGAGCGACGCGATCGACCATGGCATCGCGTACGCGACCGAGGACCGGAAGGCCTATGGCCTGAACCTGATCGAGGACATCAAGCGCAACGTCTCGGCGGCCGCCCTGCGGAAGCTCGCCGACCTGGGCTGGGTCGACGACAACGAGGAGTACCGCGTCGCCGACGAGTACCGCAAGCGCCTGAACATCAAGGCCCCCAGCGTGCTCACGGTCACCGGCACGCTGAGCGGCGGCAACCAGCAGAAGGTCGTCCTGGCCAAGTGGATGTTCGCGGACCCCGACGTGCTGATCCTGGACGAGCCCACCCGCGGCATCGACGTCGGCGCCAAATACGAGATCTACACGTTCATCAACGCGCTCGCCGACCAGGGCAAGGCGATCCTGGTCATCTCGTCGGAGCTGCCCGAGCTGCTCGGCATCTGCGACCGGATCTACGCCATGTCGGCCGGGCGGATCACCGGTCAGCTCGCCCGCGCCGACGCCACACCGGAACGGCTGATGCAATACATGACCAAGGCAAAGGAGTAGCGGCGAGATGGCCAGCCTCGCGCCCACCGGCAGCACGGCCCCCACCAGCAAAGCCCTGCCTGCCGACATGCGGTCGCCTCCCGAGCGGCCGCTGAACCACCGGTTCTCGATCAACCTCCGGCAGAGCGGCATCTACGTCGCCTTCGCGCTGATCGTCGCGCTGTTCACGGGCCTGACCGGCGGTCAGCTGCTGGCGCCCCAGAACATCTCGAACATCATGGTCCAGAACTCGTACATCCTGATTCTGGCCATCGGGATGATCTTGATCATCATCGCCGGCCACGTCGACCTGTCGGCCGGCTCGGTCGTGGCGGCGACCGGCGCGGTCGCGGCCGTGCTCATGGTCGAGAACCACGTGCCCTGGCCCCTGGCGGCAGGCGTCACCGTCGTCGTGGGCGCCCTGATCGGCGCCTGGCAGGGCTTCTGGGTCGCCTACTTCCGCATCCCGGCGTTCATCGTGACGCTCGCCGGCATGCTCCTGTTCCGCGCCGTGACCCTCACGATCCTGGGCAATCAGGGCATCGGCCCGTTCCCGGACGAGGTGCGCACGCTGGCCAACGGCTTCACCGAGGGATACCTGGGCAACATCCGCCTCGGCGCGCTCGGCGGGGCCGACGTCGTCACGCTGCTCGTCGGGGCGGCCGGCGTGGCCGGCATCGTGGCCACCCAGTGGCGCGCCCGGGCCGCCCGGCTCGGCTACAAGCAGCAGGTCGATGCGCTGCCGGTGTTCGTCGCGAAGCTCGCCGCCGCGTCGGCCGTGGTGATGTTCATCCTGGTGCAGCTGGCCCGGTTCAAGAACCTCCCGTGGGTGCTGATCCTGCTGACCGCCCTGGCGCTCGGCTACACGCTGCTGACCAACCGGACGGTCTTCGGCCGCCACATCTACGCGGTGGGCGGCAACGTGCACGCCGCGATGCTGTCCGGGATCAAGGTCAGTTGGGTCACCTTCTGGATCTTCGTGAACATGGGCGTGCTCGCCGCGGTCGCGGGGATCATCTTTGCCGGCCGGCTGAACCAGGCGGGCCCGACCGCGGGGATCAACTTCGAGCTGGACGCGATCGCCGCGGCCTTCATCGGCGGCGCCGCCGTGCAGGGCGGCGTCGGCAAGGTGGCCGGCGCGATCACCGGCGGTCTGATGATGGGTGTGATCAACAACGGCATGTCGCTGATCGGCTCGCCGTCCGAGCGGGTGATGCTCGTCAAGGGCCTGGTGCTGCTCGCCGCGGTGGCCTTCGACGTGTGGTCGAAGCGACGCGCCGGGGCGACCCGCTGACCGCCCGCGCGCCGCTCCACTCCATCCATCCCAGCGCGTGACGCGATACAGCGCCTCACGCGCCGCCGCGCGCAGGGCGGAGCGCGAGCGGCGCGGTGCCGGTGAGCAGCCCCGCCGCGAGGGCGATCACGCCGCCGAAGCCGACGCAGGCGCAGCCGAGGGCGCCCGTCAGGGCGGCGACGCCGCACGCCGAGGCCCAGGACGCCCCGAGCCGGTCCGAGCGGCGCAGCGCGCGCGAGAGCAGCACGCCGGCGGCGACCCCGCCCGCCAGACAGGCAGGGACGCAGATGGAGACGCACCCCTCCGGCGTGCACAGGTGACCGTACACGCGCGCGGCGTGCGCCATCGCGAAGGGCACGAGCCCCGCCGCGACGCCCGGGAGCACGCCCCGCCCGAGCTCGCGCCCACGCCACGAGAGCAGCGCCGCGGCGACGTACAGCGCCGCGCCGATGATCGCGGTGGTGAGCGGGCGGTCGCTCATCAGCGCGGCGACGAGCGCCACGGCGATCGTCGGGGCCGCCGCCCAGGCGGCCTGCCGCGCCCTCCCGAGCTCGTATGCGCGATAGGCCCTCTCCTTCAGGTTCAGGCCGGCGAGCGCCTCAGGTTCCATAGATCCTCCTCCACGCCTCTCGGAGGCGAGCAAATGCGCGCTCGCGGCGCTTGCGGAACGCCGCGCCCGACACCGATGGATCGCGATCGCCCTCCAGCAGCGTCGCCCGCAGCGTCTCGCGATCCGCCTCGGCCAGCGTGCCGAGCACCTCGCGCGCCGCGTCGTCCAGATCGCGGGCGATCGCCGCGTCCTCCGGCGTGGGCGTGTCGGCCGCGACCCGCGGGAGGTGCTCGTCCGGCGCCTCCCGCGACCGGGTCCGCCGCCGCCGCGCCGTGCGGCACTCCCACGCCGCGATGGCGAGCGCCCAGGTGAGCGCGTCCGCCTCGGGATCGAACGAGCCGGCGCGGTCGAACACCTTGAGGAGCGCCTGCTGCGCCGCGTCCTCGGCGTCCGCTGCGCCCCCGAGCATGCGGCGGCAGAACGCGCTGATCGCCGGCCAGAGGGCGGCATAGACGGGTTCGAACGCCGCGCGATCGCCGTCGGCGAGGCGCCTCATCGAGGCGTTGAGCAGCGATCGCGCGCGCGGTTCCAAGGGGCTGGGTCCTCAGCCGCAGGGGCAGTCCGGGCACGGGCAGTCCCCGCACGGACAGCCGCCCGCGAGCTGCGTTCCAGCGTAGGCCATCGCCGGGATGCCGAGGACGGCCGCGAACAGGGTCACCTTGAGCCAACGACGCATGGGAGGTCTCCTTGTCTTCTCCGGCCGGCTGTCCTCACCGGCCTTCCTCGGCTCTAGGCGCGAGCGGGGCCGAGCGTGACACCCGCGCGTTCGAAAGATCGGCGGCCGGACCCATGCGCGGGGACGGCGCCGCGGGGGCGCCGGCCGCACGCGCCGAGGAGCGATTGGCAGATCATTCCGCCGGGCGGGCTCGGCGTGCTAGGGTGTCGCGCCTATGTCCGGCCGCTTGTGGTTCGCCGCCCTCGGCGTGCTCTGCCTCGGGTGCACGCCGTCGCGGCACGACGCCGGCTCGGGCGCCGACCCGGCCGCGAGCGCGGGAGTCGCGGTCGCAGAGCCGTCCAGCGAGCGGCCGGCAGGCGAGCCCGGCGCCTTCGGCCCGACCGTCACGCCCGAGCCGCCGAAGGCTCCGGCCGCCGCGGCGCCGCCCGCCGCGGCGGAGGCGGTCGCCTCCCGCGTGTACGCGAAGAGCCGCGAGGTGTGGATCCGGTCCGCGCCGAGGCCGAAGGCCCAGTGGATCGGCTATCTCTCGATCGGCGGCTCGGTCCGCCTGAAGAGCGCCGAGCCGGTCCGGGGCAAAGGCGACTGCCCGGCGTTCTACGCCGTGGAGCCGCGCGGGTACGTCTGCGTCGACGGCGAGCGCGCCACGCTCGACGCGGCCGATCCCATGCTGAAGACGCTGCTCGAGCACGCCCCGCTCGTCGATCAGCCCTTGCCGTACCGCTACGGCGAGTCGCTCGGGCTAAAGCGCCTCCTGAACGTCGAGGGCATCGACGCGCCGGCGTGGCCCGAGGGGATCCACGACCTGCGCCACATCCAGGTCCGCCCGCGCTCGTCGGTCGCGTGGACGAAGGAGGTCGAGGCCGGCGGGTCGACGTGGCTCTGGGCCGCCGATCTGACGTTCGTGCCGAAGGACAAGGTGAAGCCGTACGAGCCCGCCACCTTCCAGGGGGTCCACCTCGGCCCCGACGAGCGGCTCCCCCTCGCGTTCTTTCGCCGCAAGCCGCGCCCCAAGTACCGCCTCACCGAGGAAAACCGGCTCGAGAAGACGGACGCCGTGTGGGAGCGCCTCGGCCGGGTCGGGCTGACGGGCAAGTCGAGGCAGGTCGGCAAGCTGACCTATCTCGAGACCCTCGACGACGGGCACTGGGTGCTCGAGCGAGACGCGGTGGTGATCAAGCCGCGGAAGTCGAAGAACCCGTGGGGGCGCCGCATCGTGCTCGGCGGCGCGGCGCCCGCTGCGCCGGCCGAGGGGCCGAGGAACACCTGGATCGAGATCGCCGCGCTCGAGGGCTGGCTCATCGCCTACGAGGACGATCGGCCCGTGTTCGCGACGCTCATCTCGGCCGGGCGCAACGGGGCCGAGGAGCCGGAGCGGGCCGAGCCGTTCGTGCCGCCCTCGACGACCCCGCTCGGCCAGTACCGCATCAACCGCAAGTGGGTGACGAAGACGCTGATCACCCCCCACGTCGACGCGGACGATTGGATCGAGGCGGAGGTGCCGTGGAGCCAGCACTTCTTCAGCAAGTACCTGCTCCACGCCGCGTACTGGCACAACAACTGGGGCGACGGGCAGAGCGGCGGGTGCGTGAACCTCTCGCCGGTCGACGCGAAGTGGCTCTTCCACTGGACCGAGCCCTCCGTGCCGGAGGGGTGGTACGCGGTCCAGGTCATGCGCAAAGACCCGTCGACGCGCGTCGTGATCCACCGCTGACCGCGGCGGCCCGGGTTGACATGGTGTCAAAATCACACTAAGACTCGTCTAGAGCGACAAACGAGTCGAAACTGCCTGAGAGGGCAGAGATTCAAACCGCCAAGACGCCAAGACGCCAAGAAGAGAATCTTATTTTGGCGCCTTGGCGCCTTGGCGGTTCATCTCTCGCTTGATCGACGTGGTCGTCATTCCAGAGGTTCCACGGAGGGTTGGATGTCCGTCGCTTACGAGCACCCACGGCCGGCATTGACGGTGGATTGCGTCGTGTTCGGCCTCGATGACGAGGATCTGAAGGTCCTCCTCATCCGGCGGGAGCTCGAGCCGTTCCGCGGCCGGTGGGCGCTGCCGGGCGGCTTCGTGCGGGTCGACGAGTCGCTGGACGACGCCGCGCGGCGGGAGCTCGCGGAGGAGACAGGGCTCTCGGGGGTGTTCCTGGAGCAGCTCTACACCTTCGGCGCGCTCGGGCGCGACCCGCGCGAGCGCGTCGTGTCGGTGGCGTACTACGCGCTGGTCAAGCTCGGGGATCACCGGGTCAAGGCGGCGACGGACGCCCGCGAGGCCGCGTGGTTCTCGGTGGATGACACGCCGGCGCTCGCCTTCGATCACGAGGAGATCTTCTCGACCGCGCTGGAGAGGCTGAAGGGAAAGGCGCGGTATCGGCCCATCGGGTTCGAGCTCCTGCCGCCGAAGTTCACGCTGTCGCAGCTCCAGCGGCTCTACGAGAAGATCCTCGAGCGCCCGCTCGACAAGCGCAACTTCCGCAAGAAGGTCCTCGGCACCGGGCTGCTCGTGGAGCTCGACGAGGTCGAGCAGGACGTCGCCCACCGCGCCGCGCGGCTCTACCGGTTCGACCGGCGGAAGTACGAGCGGCTCGAGAAGGACGGGTTCAGCTTCGAGATCTAGCGCTGTGAGCGCGGACTCGAATCAACCCGGCCCGAGCCGGAGGATCACGTTCTCGCCGTACTCCGTGAAGAACACCTCTCCGGTCTCGCGCGCCTGGAGGAACACGGGTTGCGCGATCGGCACCGGCAGCGTGCCTGTCCCGAAGCCTGGCTCGGATCCGCCGAGGAGCGTGGAGACGGTGCCCGACGGGAGATGGATTCGCCGGATGGCGTTGTTCCAGCTATCCGCGACGTAGAGCAGATCGCCGACCAGCTGAAGGTGGAACGGCCGCTGGAAGCGCGCCTCGGCGGCGGGACCGTCCCTGTAGCCGGCCTCGCCGAGCGCGCCGGCGAGGGTGGTGACGCTGCCCGTCGCGAGGTCGATCCGCCGTATCGCGTGGTTCCCCGCGTCGGCGACGTAGAGGTCGGTCCCGGCCAGCGCGAGCCCCGACGGGCGCGTGAACTTGGCGGCCGATCCGATGCCGTCGGCCGCGCCCGCGGACCCGCCCGCCAGCGTCCCCACGACCCAGGGCTCCTCGAGGTCGACGACCCGTATGCGGTGATTCCCGTAGTCGGCCACGTAAAGCTCGCCGGTCGCCGGGTTCAGCGCGAGCCCGGTGGGCTGCGAGAAGCGCGCCTTGTCGCCCGGCCCATCGGTGGAGCCGGCCTCGCCGCTCAGACCCGCGATCGTCGTCGTGGCGCCGTCGCTCAGGGCGACGCGGCGCACGGTGTTAGCGTGCTCCGATAGATAGACGTACGTGTCGTCCGCGACGGCCGCGTAGGGCAGCCGGAAGCGGGCGTCGGACGCCGGCCCGTCGGCGTGGCCCGACAGCCCGTCGGCGGGCCCCGCCAGCGTGGTGACGGCGCCGCGCGCGTCGATCTGGCGGACCGCGCTGCCGAAGTACTCCGCCACGAGGAGAGAGCCCTCCGGCCCTCCGGCGATCCCCAGCGGCCAATCGAACATCGCTTCGGTCGCGGCGTCGCCGTTCCTCGGGACGGCGAAGGTGCCCGCCACGACCTCGACGGCGTGCGTCGCGAGGTCCACCCGCCGCATCACCAGGCTCTTCTCGGTCATGTACAGGGCGTCCCCGCTCGGCGTCACCGCCACGCCGGAGGGGAAGAACAGGCGCGCGGCCGTGCCGACGCCGTCGACCGTCCCCTTCTCGACCAGCGGAGGCGGCGCGCCGACGATCGTCGAGACCTCCGGCACATCGACGGAGATCCTGCGGATGGCGTGCGCGTGGACGTCGCTCATGTAAAGGACGTCCCGCGTCGGATCGTAGGTGATGTAGTGCGGCCCCATGAACCGCGCCGCCTCCGTCGCGTGGCCGTCGGCGTACCCTTGCGCGCGGAGCTTTCCCGCGAAGGTGGTCACCGACCTCGTCGCGAGGCTCAGGGCGCGGATCGCGAAGTTTCCGTGATCGGCGATGAAGAGCGTGCCGCTCCCGTCGAAGGCGACGTCGATGGGATGGTGGAAGCGCGCGTCGAGCCCGACACCGTCGACGGCGCCGGGCTCGTCCGGCGCTCCCGCCAGCGTCGTGACCTCGCCGGTCGCGAGATCGATCTGCCGGATCGTGTTGTTGTACTGGTCCGCGACGAACGCGCGCCCGCCCGCCTCGTCGACCGCGACGCCGCGCGGGTACTCGAACTGCGCCTTGGTGCCCAGGTCGTCCTTCGTTCCCGGCGTGCCCGAGCCCGCGAGGAAGGTGACCTTCGCGGTGTCGAGCTCGATCCGGTGGATCGTGTGCGTCGACCATCCGCCGGCGAGCAGGCGGCCCGGCCCTTCGGGCACCACCGACTGCACGCCGTTGAACCGCGCCTCGAGCCCGACGCCCTCCACGCGCCCCGACGCGTTGAGCGTCCCCGCGAAGGTCGTGACGCTCCGCGTGACCGGATCGAAGCGGCGAATCGCGTTCCCGAACTCGTCGGCGATGTAGACCTTGCCGTCGCCGCCGACCGAGAGGCCGCGCGGCTCGACGAAGCGGGCGTCGGCCCCCTCGCCGTCCTCGAACATCCTGCCGACGCGCTGGCCGGCGTGGATCGTGAGCCGCCACGGGTTCTCGCTGGTCGCCTCGACCGTCGCCTTCGCCGTCGTGCCCGCCAGCGCCGCCTCGATCACGTTCTTCCCGGCGGGGCCGAGCACGAAGCGCACCTGCGCGCGGCCGCGCTCGTCCGCCTCCGGCGCGGTGGGGTCCACGAAGTAGCCGCCGCCCTGGGTCGCGACGAAGCGGATCACGAGGCCGGCGGCGGGCTTCCCCTCGGGGTCGCGCGCCTCGACGACGAGGGGCGCGGCGAGCTGATCGCCCACCTCGCCCGATTGGCCTTCGCCCGAGACGACGGTCAGCGTGTAGGCCTCGAGGAGCGCGCCGCCTTCCCCGCCGCCGCCGCCGGCGGCGGCGCCGCCGCCCGCGCCTCCCGGGACGTAGACGCCTTCTTCGTTGCCGAGGATGGCGTTGCACGCGGCGGCCAGGAGGAGCGGCGCGCCGAGCCACCCGATGCTGCGAACGCGGAAGAGCCTCATAGAAAATCCCCTCGCAGGACGACGCCCGCAGCGCGCGGCCCGACGTGCGGCGTCCAGCGCAGCGCGCGCGTCCCCGGCGACGGCGCCGTGAGCCAGAGCACCGCGCCCGCCGCGAGCGCCACGCCGCCGCCGATGAACGCGACGGTCGAGACGTTGCCCGCCGCCGTCGCGTCGGTCCACCGCTGCGCGGCGCGCCGATCGCCGCAAGGATCGGGCTCGGGGCACACGTCGCTCGCCTCGCTGTGCCGCGACATGGAGAGGATGCCGAACACCGCGCCCACGCCGACGCCGACCACGCCGGCGCCGCCGATGGCCACGCCGAGCACGCGCTGCCCGGAGCCCGCGCCGGCGGCCGCCGCGTCGGGCGCCCCGGGGGCCACGCCGGCGCCGGACATGGCGGCGCCGCGCCCCGCCCCGACCTCGAGCCTCACGCTCGCTCCGGCGCGCGCGTCCACCTCGGCGCGCCAGGTCGCGCGCCCCGGCGCCGCGACCTCCACCGGCACGCGGCCGGGCTCGACGACCTGCGGCTCCGCCCATCGCTCGCGCGGGACGACCGCGCCGGCGACCTTCAGCTCGGCGCCGGGCACCGCCGAGATCGCCGACGTGTCCAGCGCGATGCGGCCGATCTTCGGCTCGAGCGCGGCCATCTTCTCGCGCGATGCGCGCTCGCGCTCGGCCTTGCCCGCGGCGCGAGAGGCCGTCGCGACCTCGGCGAAGAGACCGTAAGCGAGCGCCGGGCGGCCCGAGTGCTGGTGGCAGAGCGCGAGGTTGAACTGGGTTCCGAGCGCGGGGTCGAGCTTCTGGCTCCGCGCGAGCTTCGCGCACGCCTCGTCGTTGCGGCCCGCGTCGAGCGCCGCGGTGCCCTCCCGGAACAGGCGATCGGCCTCTTGCACGGCGCTCTCCTGCGCGCGGGCGGAGGCCGCGCAGAGCAGCGCGCCCGCCAGCGCGGCGCACGCGACGGCGCGGTTACGAGAGGGCCGAGCGCGGGCGGCATCAACCGTGGCGATCACTGGCAGCTCCGATGTCGGGTTTGGGTGCGGGCCTGGGGGTCGCCGCGGGCCTCGGCGCCGCGGGCCTGGGGGTGGCCGCGGGCCTGGGGGTGGCCGCGGGCCCCGGCGCCGCGGGCCTGGGGGTGGCCGCGGGCCCCGGCGCCGCGGCGGGGTTCGACGTCGCCGCGGGCTGAACGGCCGTGCCGCGCGGCGGAGCCGCCGCAGGCCCCGAGGGCGACGAGCTCGGGGACGGCCACGCGCTCGCCGCGGCGGAGGGCGCGGCCGTGGCCCCGGCTTCGCCCGCGGGATCGGCGCCGGCGGGCGCGATGTCCGGCGGCGCGGAGGTCTCGGAGGGCGGCGCGGGGCTCGTCCCGCCGCTCGTCGCATCGACGGGAACGGAGATGGGCGGCGGCTCGGCGGAGCGCGGCGATCTCAGCACCGCGATCGCTCCCCCCGCGCCGGCCGCGACGAGGGCGAACGCCGCGGTCGCCCACACGAGGACCTGAGCCCCTCGGCGCGCGCCCGTCCGCCCCTGCGATCCGCCGGTGGCTCCCTGGACGCTCGGCGCCTCGAGGTGGTTGCTCGCGCTGCTCGCGCCGGCGGGCGGCGCGCTGGGCGGCAGGACGCTCGTGCTCGTGTGCGCGGGCGGCGACACGCGCGCGATGCGGGCGAGCGCGCCGTGGGCCCCGCCGGTGCCGAAGCGCGCGAGGAGCGGCGCCAGCTCTCCGATGCTGCCGAACCGCCGTCGCGGGTCTTTCTCCAGGCATCGCGCGATGACCCACTCGATCTCCTCGGGCGCGTCCGGCCGGAGCGACCGGAGCGGCGGCGCCGGGTCCTGGAGGATGGCCGCGATGACCCCGCCCGCCGTCTCGCCGGTGAACGGCATGTGCCCCGTCAACAGCTCGAACGCGGTGACGCCGAGCGACCAGATGTCCGAGCGCGGGTCGACATTGCGGGACGACCGCGTCTGCTCGGGCGACATGTACAGCGGCGAGCCGAGCATGCTGGTCGTCCTGGTGAGCGAGGATTGCGATCGATGCGGGCCCCCGAGCTCGTCTTCCTGCAGCTTGGAGATGCCGAAGTCGAGCACCTTCACGCGCGCGTTGCCGTCGGCGTCGGTCGCCAGGAACAGGTTGGATGGCTTGAGGTCGCGATGCACGATCCCGACCGCGTGCGCGAAGGCCAGCGCCTCGCAGGCCTGCAGCAAGCAATCGATCGCGCTCGCGATCGGCATGGGACCGCGCTGCCTGAGGAGCTGCGCCAGATCGAAGCCGCGGAGCAGCTCCATGACCATGTAGGGCGTGCCGTCGTCGCCGGTGCCCACGTCGAAGACCTGGGTCACGTGCTCGCTTCGCACCCGGGAGCACGCGCGCGCTTCCCGGAGGAAGCGCCCGACGATCTCCGCGTTATCGGCGACCTCGGGCCGGAGGAGCTTGATGGCGACGAGCTGATCGAGGTGGAGGTGGGTCGCGGCCAGCACGATCCCCATCCCGCCCTCGCCGAGGATGTGCTCGATTCGGTATTTCTTCGCGAAGATCGTCCCGAGGCCGAGGATCCGCTGCGGGCCTGCGCTCGATACCATCCTGAGCCACTCGTTCCTTCTAGGGGACCGACCTGTGCATTCCCCCTCCGGGGCCCGAACGTGCAGGGCGCGCCGCGGACGCGCGTCAACGGCCACTGCGGTGCGGTGCCGCACCCTCGCCGGGGAGGCACCCTCGCCGGGGAGAAGGAGACCCAAACGTCTCGGAGACGTCAAGCCTCAACCGCGGGACCTGTCCCGGGCTGACGGAACATCGTTCGACGCGATCCGATACTCCGTGGGAAAGCGACGCTAGTTCAACGAGTTATCCACGAATCCGCGGGGCCGCCCGCGCGCCACGGCCGGCGGGGCCCCACGACGATGTGCGAGGCACGCGTAACCCACGATCGGCTCGCATGTGCGCAAGGGTTAAGAACTGTTATTTAATGTTGAGATGGATACGGAGCGACAGGATCCATCTGCATAGAAACTTTTCGCAGCCTCGATCTCGTCGCCAGCGTCCGCGCCACGTCAACGCGACCAGCGACCACCGAGGGAAGAGGAGCGCAAGGGTTCACCGCCCGCGCGAGCCGCGGCCGCGTCTCGCCCCCCCGGGTTGACAAGGTGTACAACGAACACTAAGCTTCGTGTATAGGAAACACGAACGGCCGGATGCTCGCGCGTTCGAGCCCCGCGGCGGGCTCGATGGTGGAGCTCTGACGCCGGGAGGGCCGCGCGTCTGGCGGTCTCTTGGGCCGGTGTCCGGCCGCAGCGCCCCGCGCCGGGCGCGGAAGGGATGTCCATGTCTCGTGAGGTCGCTCTCTTGGCGGACGTCGGGGGAGGCCCGCCGTTCGAGGTCGCCGGCGGCACCGTGACCGGGACCGACCACCTCGCGGTGGGGCGGCCCAACCAGGACGCCTATGCGTTCCGGGCCGAGGGCGGCTGTCTGGCCGCGGTCGTCTGCGACGGTTGCGGCAGCGGCGCGCGCAGCGAGGTGGGCGCGGCGCTCGGGGCGCGGCTCGTGACCGACCAGGTGCTCGGCGCGCTCCGGCGCGGCGGAGATCTCGAGTCGCCGGAGACCTGGGAAGAGGTGCGGCGCGGGGCGCTCGCGCCGCTCCGGGCGGTCGCCGGCGGCATGGGCGGGAGCCTCGCCGAGGTGGTGTCGACCTACTTCCTCTTCACCGTGGTCGGCCTCGCCGTCTCGGGGGACAGGGCGTGCGCGTTCTCCCTCGGCGACGGCCTGATCGCGCTCGGCGACGAGCTCCTGCGGCTCGGGCCTTTCCCGCGGAACGAGCCCCCGTACCTCGCGTACGGCCTGCTCGATCGACCGCCCGGCGGCGAGGCGCCGCGCTTCACGGTGCACCGCGCCCTCCCGTCGAGCGCGCTCCAGACTGCCCTGCTCGGGACCGACGGCGCGATCGATCTGCTGGAGTCGTCGCGACGGATCCCGGGCGGCGGCGGCGAGGTCGGCCCGCTGTCGAGCTTCTGGGAGGACGACCGGTATTTCCGGAACCCCGACGCGGTGAGGCGGCGGCTCGCGCTCATCAACCGCTCGGTGGCGCGGCCGGTGTGGAAGGAAGAGCGGATCGAGCGCGAGGGCGGGCTGCTGCGCGACGACACGACCCTGGTCGTCGCGCGGAGGGCGCGGAGCGCGCGCGCCTGACGCGCGGCCCGGCGCGGCGACGCGGGGGGACAACACGGCTTTTTCGAGCGCCCGGAGGAGGCGAAGGTGGACGTTTATCTCGGTGCAAAGCGGGTTCGGCTCGACCCTCGGGCCTCGATCGGCAAGGGCGGAGAGGCGGACGTGTTCGACCTCGGCGACGGCCGCGCGCTCAAGATCTGGAAGACGCCCGATCATCCGGATTACGCGGGACAGGACGCCGAGCAGCGCGCCGCGCAGGACCGCATCGAGCGCCACCAGGACAAGCTGCGCGCCTTCCCCGGCGCGCTGCCCGCCCAGGTGATCGCGCCCGTCGAGCTCGCGACCGACCGGTCGAGGAAGCGCGTCGTGGGCTACGCCATGCGCCTCGTGCGCGGCGCCGAGCCGCTCCTGCGGTACGGCGAGCCGTCGATGCGCCACGGCGGGCTCTCGTCGGCCGCCGTGGCCGGCGTGCTCGCGGGGCTGCACCGGACCGTGGAGGCGATCCACGGCCGGGGCGTGGTGATCGGCGACTTCAACGATCTCAACGTCCTCGTCGCCGGCGGCGAGGCGTTCGTCATCGACGCCGACAGCTTCCAGTTCGGCCCGTTCCTGTGCCAGGTGTTCACCGAGCGCTTCGTCGATCCGCTGCTCTGCGACCCTTCCCTGCCCCGGCCGGCGCTGGGGAGGCCCTATTCGCCGGACTCGGACTGGTACGCGTTCGCGGTGATGGTCATGCAGAGCCTGCTCTGCGTGGGGCCCTATGGCGGCGTCTTCCGGCCGCGATCCGCGTCGGCGCGCGTGCCCGAGTGCGCGAGGCCGCTCCGCCGCATCACCGTGTTCGATCGCGAGGTGCGGTATCCGAAGCCGGCGATCCCCTATCGCGTCCTGCCGGACGACCTCCTCGACGCGCTTTACCGCGTCTTCGTCAAGGACCAGCGCGGCGTGTTCCCGCGCCGGCTGCTCGAGGCGCTCGCGTGGACGCGGTGCCCGTCGTGCGGCGTCGAGCACGCGCGCGCCGCGTGCCCGACCTGCGCGGGCGCGGCGCCGGCCGCCCTGAAGGAGTCGACGGTGGTCCACGGCGAGGTGCTCGCGACGCGCGTCCTGAGCACGCGCGGGGTGATCCTCGCCGCGTCCGCCGGGCCGGGCGGGCTCTCGTACCTCGTGCACGAGGGCGGGCGCTTCCTGCGGGAGGACGGGTCGGTCGTCCTGTCCGGCGCGCCTCACCCCGCGATGCGGTTCGCGGTGCAAGGCAAGGCGACGCTGATCGGCCAGGGCGGCGAGCTCGTGGTGCTCTCGCCGGGGGCGGCGCCCGAGCGGATCCCGGTGGATTGCCTCGGGACGAGGCCCATCTTCGAGGTGAGCGAGCGCGCCCGCTACTGGACGCGGGGCGGGAAGCTCCTGCGCAGCGGCAGGCCAGGCGCCGCCGCGCTCTCGGGCGAGGCCGGCGCCGTCCCGATGGGCGACGTCCTCCCCGGGCAAACGGTGTTCTGGGTCGGTCCCCGGTTCGGGCTCGGCTTCTACCGCGCGGGGAACGTCTCGATCGCGTTCGTGTTCGACGCCGAGCGGCCGGGCCTCAAGGACACGGTCAAGCTGCCTTTCCCCGGGGGCAAGCTGACCTCGGCCACGTGCGTGTTCGACGGGGGTCCCGGCGCCGCGCCGCGCGCCGGCCGCGGGCGCGCGTGGCTCTTCCTCGCGGCCGAGCAGGCCGGCCGGACGGCGCACCGGTGCATCGTCGTGGGCGAGGACGGCGCGGTCGAGGCGGTCGCCGACGGCGAGGGGGGAGGCGGCTCGTGGCTCGGGGCCCTCACGGGCAAGTGCGCTGCGTCCGGGTTCCTGCTCTCGGCGACCGACGGCGGCGTCGTCCGCGTCGAGGTCCGCGGGGGAGCGCTCGTGGAGACGCGGCAGTTCCCCGGCACCGAGCCGTTCGTCACCCAGGCTTCCCGGCTGCTCGTCGGGCCCGAGGGCCTGTTCGTCGTCGACGCGCAGGCGATCACCTTGCTTCGCATCGCGTGAACCCAAACCGCTGAGCTGAACGGCCCGCGCGCGCGGGCCGCACGAGAGGAGAGAGTGAGATCATGACAACGACAGAGCTCCCGCTGCCCGCCTTCTACGATCCGCGAAACGCCGAGCGGTGGGGTTACCACCCCGACGAGACGGCGCTCCACGGCGCCGCCGCCGCGTGGCGGAAGGCGCACGGCGTGAAGCCGTCGGCCGCGGACGCGCAGAACGTGCACCTCCTGCTCATCGACGTTCAGAAGGACTTCTGCTTCCCGCAGGGCTCGCTCTACGTCGCCGGCAGGAGCGGCACGGGCGCGGTCGACGACAGCCGCCGCATCGCCGAGTTCATCTACAGGAACCTCGCGTCCCTCACGAACATCACGGTCACGATGGACACCCATTTTGCCTACCAGATCTTCTTCCCGTCGTTCTGGGTGGATCGCGAGGACCGGCCGCTCGGCGCGCACCGCGAGATCACGACGGCGCAGATCGACGCGGGGGAGGTGCGGCCGAACCCGGCCGTGGCGAGGTGGCTCTGCGGAGGGAGCTATCCGTGGCTGATGAAGCAGGTCCGGTACTACTGCGAGGAGCTCGAGAAGGCGGGCAAATACAAGCTGTACCTGTGGCCGCCGCACTGCATCCTCGGGAGCGACGGGCACGCGCTCGCGGGCGTCGTGCACGAGGCGCGGATGTTCCACGCGTTCGCGCGCGGGGTGCAGTCGTGGGTGGAGGTCAAGGGCGGCAACCCGCTCACCGAGAACTACTCGGTGATGCAGCCCGAGGTGCTGACGCGCCACGACGGCCAGCCGCTGGCGCAGCGGAGCACGCTCTTCCTGAAGACGCTGCTCCACGCGGACGCGGTGATCATCGCCGGCCAGGCGGCGAGCCACTGCGTGCGCAGCTCGATCGAGGACATCCTGACCGAGATCGCGCTGACCGACCGCGCGCTCGCGAAGAAGATCTACGTGATGACCGACTGCATGTCGCCGGTCACGGTGCCCGACGGCAAGGGGGGGTTCGTCGCCGACTTCACGGCCGAGGCGGACAAGGCGCTGAGCCGGTTCGCCGCCGCCGGGATGAACCTCGTGAAGAGCACCGACCCGATCGCGCGCTGGCTCGTGTAGCGCGGCGCCAGGGGGGATAAGCGGGTTGAAACCGTCCGAGACGAGCAGAACTTCGAACCGCCAAGGCGCCAAGGACGCCAAGAAGAAGCAATTGTCTTGGCGCCTTGGCGGCTCATTTCTCGCTCGATCGTGAAGCGAAGAACAGAAAAGAGGCGATGAACATGAGCAGAGACGACGGCAAGGCGATGAATGGCGGTGGCTCGCTCGACATCGAGCAGCTCTTCGATGCGGCGCGGGACGAGGGCGCGCTCTCGCCCGAGGCGATGCAGGCGCTGCACATCACCGACCTGGGCGCCCAGATCCAGGCCGGCTTCGGCGTGCAGGTGGACGACGTCGCGTCGTCGGAGGTGGTGCTGGTCACGGTGATGCCCGACGACTCGGGATCCATCAAGTTCGCCGGCAACGCCCGGGCGGTGCGGGACGGGCACAACCTCGTGGTGGGCGCCCTCGCCGACTCCAAGCAGCGCGACTCCATCCTGGCGCACAACCGCTACCTGAACGGGACGGTGCTGTATCCGTACTGCCCGATCGCCCAGGCGGTGAAGATGGACACGAAGAACTACGACCCCGAGCTCGGGACGCCGCTCTACGACCAGGCGGTGGTGCTCCTCGGAACGGTGATCGCGAAGGCGCAGGAGTTCGCGCTGAGCGGCGTCCCGGCGCGCACGGTCACGCTGATCATCTCGGACGGCGCCGACGCGGGCTCGACGTGGGCCAAGGCCAAGGACGTGTGCGCGCTCGTCCGCGACATGCGCCGCGCCGAGTCCCACATCGTGGCGGCGATCGGCATCGACGACCGGAACACCGACTTCCGCGCCGTCTTCCGCGACATGGGGATCGAGGATCGCTGGATCCTGACGCCGAAGAGCGACGCGGCCGACATCCGCAAGGCGTTCGCGCTGTTCTCCCAGTCGGCGGTGCGCGCCAGCCAGGGCGGCGCGTCGTTCTCGAAGACGGCCGCCGGCGGCTTCGGCGGGTGACCGACGCCAGGCTCGCCGCGACGCGCGCGCCGAGCCTGGCGTCCCTGTCGCGAGCTTGTCACCGAACGCGCTGCCGTGGCCTGGGTACCCTCTCCGGGCGCTGGGCCGGCTCCGGACATGCCGGTCGTGGAGGGAGAGATGACATCCAAGCTGATCCGAGGGCAGTTCGTGATCCTGGGCAAGGAGCCCGACGGCGACAGCATCCGGTTCGTGCCGGACGACGCGTCGCTGTTCGAGGACCTCTACCGCTATCATCGCATGCGGTTCAACCAGAACGATGGCAGCATCCAGCTCCGGCTGGAAGGGATCGATACGCCGGAGACGCATTACAGCCCTCGATACGCGCAGCCGCTCGGTGAAGCTGCGCGCGATGCGTTGCTGGAGACGCTCGGCTTCAAGCTCCCCCTCATCGAATGGTCCGGGCAGAAGGTCGTCGGCGACCGGAACGATCCGGTCCGGGGCGCGATCATCACCGAAGGCGCCGACGCGAACGGCAGGCCCATCTCGTATGTCTTCCGGGAAGACGCCGCCGTCCTCGCCCCGTTGAGCGACGGCGCGGAGCTCACGCCCTCGGCCGAGACCGTCGAGCACTCCGCCAACTACGCGATGGTGACCAGCGGCCACGCGTACTCGACCCTGTATACCTCGATGCCGAAGAGGCTCCGCCGCTACTTCCGGAAGGCAGCCGCCCAGGCGAGGCAGGACGTCAAGGGGGTATGGGCGGTGGACAGCACGGAGCAGTTCTGGCTGAGCGAGATCGAGGACGTCACGGTCCCGAACGGCGCGCTGATCCTGCCGAAGCTCTTTCGCAGATCGGTCGACTACATCAAGTCGGAGTTCGACGGCACGCTCGAGGAGTGGCTGCGGGCGCGCGACTCAGGGCCGCGCCCCGAGAACGATCTGGTGCTGCTCGAGTCGATCGGCTTCGAGACGTCGTTGAGCGAGATCGTGGAGACGGTCAACGGCTATGTCCGGCTCAAGCACGACTTCCTGGATGTCGTGTTCGTCGAAAAGTGATCTCCCGGCGCCTCCTGGCCCCATCGACGACCTGCGGCGGCTCCGGCGGGTGACCCGGCTCAGGCCGCGGCCGCCCAGGGCAGGACGCCGTAGCGGCGGCGCAGCTCCTCGACGTCCACGTCCATGACCGACCAGAAGTCCCAGTCGTCCATCAGGTCGACGTTCATCTTCGTGCCTCGGACGAACGATCGCACGAGATCGTCGGCGAGCCCCGGCGTCGCCAGCATCCCCTGCTGCGACGGCGCGAGCACCGTGAGCTGGACCCCTTGCTGGAGCTGGACCAGCAGGAACACGAGGATCCCGAACGGGTTCTCGCGGCGATACCCCGCCTGGAAGGCGATCGTCAGCGCCTCTCCGCGGAGATCGGTGCCATGGCCGGCGATGATGTGGCTGAGATCGTGGGTGAGCACCCCCTCGGGCACGCCGCGCTTCTCGCCGGGAAAGGAGAAGCCGTTCGCGCGATAGAAGGCGAAGAGCTCCTTGCCGAGGGTGCCCTCCCTGTACCCCTCGAGGGAGCGATAGCGCTCGGCCACCGGCTCGTTCTCGAGGATGCCGGCGAAGCTCGCGAGGTTCCGGGCGAGCCCGTAGACGCCGCCCTCGTCGAGCATGCGCCGCACGCTCTTGCCGAGCAGCGCGTTGCGGCTGATGTCGATGCGCAGGAGGAGCAGTTGCCGCTCGTAGAGGCGGTGGAGCTGGCGGACCGCGGGCGGGCGCGCCCCGAGCGCCTCGGCGAAGCGCTCGACCTCGACCAGCTCTCGCTCTTCGATGCGCTCGCCGCACAGGGTCATGGCGCAGAGGCCGCTCACGAGCTGCTCGCGGAGCGCGGGGTCGACGACGGCGCGCGCGAGCTCTTCGGGCGCGATCGGGGCGAGCGCGTCGACGTCGAGATCCGTGCGGAGGAGGTGCCGCTGCACGGCGGCGATGGCGGCGCGGCGCGGCTCGTCGAGGGGACCGGCCGAGGTGAGGACAACCTTGATGGCACGCAGGCCCGCGTGCGCCTGTTCTTGGCTCGGAATGAGGTAGGTCATGCCGGAGAGGATGAGGACGGGCGCGCGTCCCGTCCTTGACCGGCGGCGCCAATGTGTTGACCGGGCGCGCCGTCAGGCGGAGCGGCGGTACGCGGCGGGGCTGTGCCCGGTCCAGCGGCGGAAGGCGCGCGAGAAGGCGCTCACCTCGGAGAATCCCAGCAGGAACGCGACCTCGGAGATGGTGCGGCCGCGCTCGCGCATGTGGGCGACCGCGAGCTTGCGGCGCGCCTCGTCGAGGACGCTCTTGTAGCTCTCGCCCTCGTCGCCGAGCCTCCGCTGCAGCGTCCGCGCGCTCATGCCGAGGGCGCGCGCGGCGGCGGCGACGTCGGGGACGCCGCGCCCGAGCGCCTCGATCAGGTGGCGCTCGAGGACCCCGCGCACGCCCGGCTCGGCCGGCAAGCGGGCGAGCAGCTCGTCGGCGTGCCGGCGGAGGACGGCGCCGAGCGCGGGATCCGCGCCGCGCGTGGGGGCGTCGAGGAACGCGGCGTCGAACACGATGGTGTTCTCGTCCGCGTCGAAGGCGAGCGGCGCGGCGAGGACGCGGTCGTACTCGCCGCGCTCCGCCGGGGCGGGATGCGCCAGGGCGATCCGGTGCGGCGCGAAGGGCAGGCCGGTGAGGGCGCGGGCGCGCAGGACCCACAGGCCCACGATGAGGCTCGAGAGCTGCGGCGGCGCGACGGCGGACGAGAAGCGCTGCGTGACGCGGGCGCGCGCGCCGTCCACGGCGAGCCGCACGTCCGAGGCGTCGTGGAGCAGGCGCTGATAGCGCAGCACGCAGCCGATCGCCTCGCGGACCGTGGCGCACTGGGCGGTGACGAAATCGACGACGTCGAACAGCTGGCCCACGAGCAGCTCGGCCGCGTGCAGGCCGAACGCCGGGTCGCGCGCGAGCTCGGGGATGCGCGTCCACGCGCGGGCGACCGTGTCGTGGGGGACGCGCGCGGTGGGATCCTCGAGCAGGGCGGCGTCGACCCCGGCGACGGCGAGGGCCTCGGCCGGGTCGACGCCGGCGCGCGACGCGGTGAGGACGCAGAGTCGGATGGCCTTGATGCAGCCGGTAGGGCCCATGGCGCTCGCCCTCCTGTCGTATCCGATCTCGCGCCCGCCATCACCAGGGCGCGCCGCTGCGCGGGGGCGGAGCGGCGCGCGGAAGCCCTCCTCCTCCCGGCTCTCCCCCGCTGCTTGCCGTCCGCGGCGACGCCTGGTAGCCGTGCCGCGTCCTGCGGTCCTCCGCGCTCCTCCCCGCGCCTCCCTGGTCGCGGCGGCGCGGAGCGCCCGGGGCTCCGAGGTGGTTTCCGATGGCGGTCGGGCGGTGGAGAGCATTGGAGCGGCGCGTGACCCAGCACTCGCCATGGCGGAGGATCGAGGACGTCACCTTCGAGCTCCCGGACGGGCAGATCCGCACGTTCTCGCTGAAGAAGGAGGGGCGGGTCGTCTGCGTCCTCGCCGTCTCTCGAGAGAAGCGGGTGATCCTGGCGCGCCAGTACAGGCCCGGGCCCGATCGGATCCTCGACGAGCTGCCCGGCGGCGGCGTCGAGCCGGGCGAGACCCCGGAGGACGCGGCCGCGCGCGAGCTGCTCGAGGAGACAGGGTATGTCGCCGGACGGCTCCTGCCGCTCGGACGCCCGCTGGAGTGCGCCTACTCGACCATCGAGCGCCACGCGTTCCTGGCCGTGGAGTGCGTGCGCGAGGGGGCGCAGGCGCTCGACGCGACCGAGTTCATCGACGTGATCGAGAAGCCGATCGAGGATTTCGTCGCGCAGCTCCGGGAGGGCGCCTGCACCGATCCGGAGGTCGGATGGATGGGGCTCTACGAGCTGGGGTACCTGAGAGCGAGCGCCTGATCCGCGCCGCGCGGGCCGGTCCGGGGGCGTCGCGAGCCCTGCGGGGCGCCGGGTGGGCTATGCTGGAGCGCATGCGCAGGCACGATCACGTCCTCCTCGCGCCCGGCGCGGGCGCGTCCGGTCGCACGGTGAAGGCGCCCTCGGCCGGCAAGGCGCGCCCGCACGTCGACGACCGGCTGGCCCCGCCCGAGACGCGGGTCGAGTACCTCGACGGCGCCGAGCTCTTCGCAGCCCCGGCCGATGCGCCCCACGCGACGCAGCATTTCGATCTGACCTACGTCCTCGGCGCCCACGTCGCCCCGGGCTACCGGGGCGCCGTCGACATGCTCACCCGGGCCGACTACGGCAGCGATTACGCGCCCGACGCCAGCGTCTTCGCGCAGAAGCCCGACCGCGGGGGCCACCGGCGGCTGGAGGAGCTGGCCTTCGAGGTCAGCGACAAGCAAGCCCTCGCCGTTCCGACCAGCAAGGCGCGCCGGCTGATCGATCGGGGCGTGCGGCGGGTGTTCTGCATCCTGGTGAAGCAGCATCGGGTGCTGGAATGGTCGCGCGAGACCGACGGCTGGCGGACGCTCCCGAAGGACGCGGTCATCGAGGACCCGTGCCTCGTGCGCCCGCTGCCGCTCCAGGCGCTGCTCGACGCCGCGTCCTCGGACGACGCCGTGGCCCGCGCGCTGCTCCAGAAGGGCGTGCCCGCGCTCGAGGCGGCGCTCGCCGAGGGCGAGGCGCGCGGCGAGGCGCGAGGCGTCGCCCTCGGCGAGGCGCGCGGCGTCGCCCTCGGCGAGGCGCGGGGAGAGGCGCGCGGCGTCGCCCTCGGCGAGGCGCGCGGCGTCGCCCTCGGCGAGGCGCGCGGCGTCGCCCTCGGCGAGGCGCGGGGAGAGGCGCGCGGCGCGCTGCTCGGCGAGATCAGGATGGCGCAGGAGGCCATCACCACGGTGCTGCAAGCGCGCGGGCTCGCGGTGCCCGCCAAGGTGGCGCGCACGATCGCCGGCTGCGACGACCCGAGCAAGCTCCGGCGATGGCTCAAGCGCGCGGCCACCGCGGCGACGGCGGCCGAGGTCGTCGCGGGCTCCCGGCGCAAGCGCTGACGGCCGGCCGTCAGTCGGCGTCACGGCCGCGGCGCACGTGCTTCTTCTCGCTCGTGCGCCGCTTCTCGTCGAGCCGCCTCGCCTTCGACGCCCGCGTCGGCCGCGTCGGCCTCCGCAGCGCCGGCACCTCGAGCGCGCGCAGGATCAGCGCGCGCAGCTTCTCGCGCGCATCGTCCAGGTTGCGCTGCTGGTCGCGCGTTAACTGGCTTACAATGAGCAGCTTCCCCTCGGCGTCGAGCCGGCCGCGCGCCAGCGCGCGCAGCCGCGCCTTGGCGCCCTCGTCGAGCTCCGGCCACGCGGCGAAGTCGAAGCGCAGCTCGACCTTGGAGGCGACCTTGTTGACGTTCTGGCCGCCGGGCCCCGACGCGCGAACGGCGCTCCAGCTGAGGAGCGCGGCCGGGGCGGTCAGCGCATCGTTGACGACGAGGGGGTGGGACACGGCAGCTCGCTCCGCCCCGCGGCGGGCGCGAGCGCCGCGCGGGGCGCCTGACGCCTAGCACGCGCGGGCCCGCGGCGAGAGCGCCGGCTGCCCGCGGCGCGTCAGCTGCCCGCGGCCCCGCCGCCGGGGTCCCCCGGCGGGGGCGGGACCTCGACCAGCCGCGCCTCGTCGCGCTTGCTCAGCTTCGCGCCTTGCCGCGACGCCCCGTAGACGTTGGCCCCGTCGAGCTCCGCGTCGCGCAGGTCCGCCCCATCGAGCCGGGCGAAGGAGAGATCGGCCCCGCGCAGCCGGCTGGCGCGCAGGTTCGCGCCCGAGAGGTCGGCGCGCACGAGGCGGCATCCGCCGAGGTCGGCGCGGTGCGCGATCACCCGGCCGAGCGACGCGCCGTCGAGGCGCGCCTCCTCGAGCCGCGCCTGCCGCAGGTCCGCGCCGGTCAGGCGGGCGCCCTCGAGATCGGCGCCGTTCCAATGCGCGCGCTGCATGTTGGCGCCGGCCAGACCGGCGCCCGCGAAGACGGACGACGCGCAGCTCGTGCGCGACAGGTCGGCGCCGGTCAGGTCGGCGCCCGCGAAGCGCGATCCGTCGAGCTTCGCGCCCTGCCAGGCCGATCCGGGCGCCGCCGCATCCTGGAACGAGCACCCCGTGAGCTCCGCGCCCGGCGCGCGCGCGTTCCCCAGCGTCGCCCGATCGAACACGGCGCCGGCGCCGCGCGCGTCGTCGAGGCGGGCCTCGAGGAGCGACGCGCCCGTGAAGCGCGCCCCCCCGAGCGAGGCGCCAGCGAGGTTGGGGGCGAGCAGGTCCGCGCCCTCGAAGGAGGCGCTGTCCCAGAGCCCCCGCGCGAAGCTCGCCCGCGCGCCGGTCACGGCCGCGAGGCTCGCCCCCGCGCCGCGGGCCGAGGCGAGGATTGCCTCGTGCAGCGTGGCGCCGTCGAGCCGCGCGCCCTCCAGCACGGCGCGCGACAGGTCGGCGCGGGTCAGATCCGCGCCCGAGAGATCTGCCCCGCCGAGGTCCGCGCCCGCGAGCTTCGCGTCGGTGAGCCGCGCCCCGGCGAGCTTGCACCCGCGCAGGCGCGCGCCCTGGAGATCGAGCGCGGACAGCGAGGCGCGGCTCAGGTCGAGCCCGCTCAGGTCCGCGTGCGCGAGCTCGAGCCCTCCGAGCGGCTCGCCGGCCCGCAGCCGCGCGATCACCTCGGCCCGCAGGCGCTCGTCCGCGGAATCGACGGCGGCGGCGCCCGCCCCGGCCGCCGATGATCGCGGCGGCACCGGCGCGTCCTCGGCCTCCGACGCGCGCTCCTGCCCCTTCGGCAGCTCGAGGTCGGCGCGCGCGGTCTCGCCGTCGTCGATCGCCGAGGGCGGCGCGGCGGGCCTGGGCGGCGGCGCGGGCTCCGGAGGAGCCCACGGCGCCCCCGGGATGGGCGCCGCCGGCTGCGCGGGCGACCCGGGCGGGGCCAGCGCGAACGGCGCGAGCGGCGCCTGCAGCTGCAGCGCGAGCTCCTCCGGGTCCGGCATCCGCGTCTCCTCGTCCGCGATGACGCCCGACCACGGCGACGGCGGCGCATCCCGCGCGGCGCTCGCGGCCGGCGAGGCCTGCGCCGGGGCCGCCGCGCTCGACGGCGAGAACGGCAGCACCGGCGCGCTCGCTCGCGACGTGCCGCTGACGGGGAGCGTCGTTCCGAGGCCGCCGGGCGCGCTCGGCCGGGTGTGCTGCGGCGGCGCCGCCTGCTCCAGGCTGGGCCACGAGAGCGGGTGGCCCGGCAGCTCCAGGCCGGCGCACACCCGGATCGACGCCCGGTCCTCGGCGCGATCCAGCGCGAAGCTGCCGCGCCACACGACGGAGCAGATCTGGCGATCCGCGTCGATGACGAGCGTGTCGGCGGCCAGCTCGACCGGCTGCCCCTGCCCGCCCGCGCCCGCCGGATAGCGGCGCGCCAGCGCCCGCGCCGACGGGAGCTGCGTCTGCACCCGCGGCAGCCCGGGGTGGAGCCCGTCGAGCACGAGCCACTCGTCCCCGTGCAGGAACGGCAGCTGCTGGTCGGGCGGCGCCGCGTGAAAGTAACGCCAGTCGAAGCCCGCCGGCAGCCCGGCCTGCGGCGGCCCGCCGCCCCGCGCCTCGGCGGCGCCGAGCAGCCGCTGCCGCGCGGGCCAGCGCGGCGAGATCGGCCCCATCCCGGCCGCCCGCGTGGGCTGAAAGGGGTCGAGCAGGTTCGGCAGGGCCGGCGCCGCGCTGGACGAGGCGCCGACGCCCACCGGGTTGTCGGGCACCCCGGGCCCCCCGAAGGCGCGCTCGTAGACGAGCGGCATCCGCTGGAACGGCTGCGATCGCCACGGCGGGACCGGGGACCGATCCCCGACGATCGTGAGCCGCTTGTCGAGCAGGCGCGTCTCCCCGCGGTAGATCGCCAGCCGGGCGATCATCGTCGCGACCGGATGCCCGCCCGGCGCGCAGGCGTGGCCGGTCAGCACCACCCCCACGCTCGGCAGGTACGGGGCGACCTCGCTCGCCGCCTCGAGCGAGCCGGAGGGGCCGTGGCGGTCCTCGCGCACGATCGGAAGCGGCGCGATGGGCCAGGCGAGGCGTTCGTGCGCGAGGGCCAGCGTGGCCTTGACGATGACCGTGACCCGCTCCGCGCTCCCGGCCTGCCACAGCACCGACCCGCACGAGACGGCGTTCAGCGCGACGACTTGGACAGGCCACGGCGAAGTCACGTTCGGTGGAGCGGGCCCGGCCACGCAGGCGCGGCCGAGCCTTTACTCTAAGCCTGCCGCCCCGCGGCCTACAAGCGCGAGGCGTGGCGGGCTGCCCCGGCGGGCGCTCGATCGGGGCACGAAGCGACACCGCGCGGCGCCGCGTTCCCGTGGAGCGCGCTCGGGGCGGCCAGCGCGCCAGCGCACACCGGCCCCGGCCGCGCTGCTCGCCCCCCCTTTCCGCCCTTGGCCCTCAGCCCGCCGCCATCGCGGGCGCGGCGGCGCCGTCGCTCCGGACGCGGCGGTGGATCAGCTCCTCCAGCCAGCGCTCGAACGCCTTGCCCTCGCGCTCGTCCGGGTCGTCGCGGATCACCTCGACGCCCTTCTCGGCGCGGCCGCCGCTGCGCTCGATGACGGTCTCGACGAGCGAGGTCCACGTGTACGTCTGGATCGCCCCGCCCAGCGTCTCCATGATCAGGAGGTCGGCGAGCGTCGAGGCGCGGTTCCACGTCTGCACCTCGAAGCGGACCGCGCCGTCGTCTCCGGGCGCGGGCTCGGCCAGGAAGCGCACGGCGCCGGCGAGGGGGTGGCCCTCCAGGGTGGCGAGGGTGACCGAGCGGGGCGCGACCTCCTCGACGCGCACCTGGACGTGCCCGCGCAGCGGCAGGGCCATCGTGAGCGTCGCGCCCGGCGCGATGCGCGTCGGGCTCTCGGGCTCGGCGCCGACGACGACCGTCTTGCGCGGGGTCAGCTCCGGGAACTCGTCGCGCACGAGCGCGATGAGCCCCTCGGCGTCGAGGCGCGCGCCGCGGATCACGGCGCGGTAGATCTTGCGGTGCATCGGGCCGAGCCCCTCGGACGGGAGCCGCTCGGGCAGCGAGTCGCCGAGCTTGGCCAGGCTCTCGTCGAGCGGCGTCGCCTTGACGCCGAGCACGTCGAGGGCGTTCTCGCGCCCCTCGGGGATGACGTTGCCCTCGGTCACCATCGTGATCTGGTCGGCGTTGACCGGCGTCTCGATGCCGAACTTCGCCGCGAGCTTCGCCCCGGTCGACTCGATCCACGCCGGCAGCGGGAGCCGGGTGGGGTGCCGGTCGGTCATGGCCTCGAAGCGGTCGAGCAGCTGGTTCATCGAGGTCAGCTCCTGCCCCGCCAGGTCGAGCTCGCGCCCCGCCAGGTCGGCGCGCTCGACCGCGATGGCGAGCGCCTCGCCGCAGTCCTCGCACCAGATCGGCTGGAACGGATCGTCGCCCATGCCGACGAGCGGCACGACCGGCAGCGTGCGCACCATCTTGAGCAGGAGCGAGATCTGCTCGTCGCCCGGCCCGAAGACGTTGCCGGGGCGGAGGATGATCCACGCGCCCGAGAAGGCGCGGGCGACATCTTCTCCCCGCTTCTTCGAGCGATGGTAGTCCGACTCGCCGCGATCGGCGCCGAGCGACGAGACGTAGACGAAGCGCTGGACGCGCGCCAGCTCGGCCTCGGCGACGATGTTGCGCGTGCCCTCGACGTTCACGCGCTCGAACGTGATCTCCGGCGGCCGCTCGGCGACGGTCGCCGCCAGGTGAATCACCGCGTCGCACCCCTCGGCGGCGCCGCGCACCGACGCGGCGTCGCCGATGTTGCCGTCGAACGCCTCGACATCCCCCTCGAACGACCTGCGATCGTCGCTCGCGTGCCGCGACAGGAGCCGGACGCCGTGCCCTCTCCGCAGGAGCCGCCGCACCACCTCCGGGCCCACCACCCCCGTGCCGCCGGTCACCAGAACCTTCATCACCCGTTCTCCTTTGCACCCATCGGACGGGCCGGGACAGGCGAAGGCCGTGCCAGCCCCGGCTCACAGCGTGCCCGGGACTTGCTTGCAGGCGGGGCATGAGCCCTCGCACGGCGACCGGCACGCAGCGCCCCGCCACCGCCTCGCCGCGCGCCGGAGCCGCCTCGCCGCGCGCCGGAGCCGCCTCGCCGCGCGCCGGAGGCGCCTCGCAGGGGCCGCTCGTGACCCCCGACGGGCGCTACCTGATCGTGCGCGGGCGCCTGTGGCGCCGGACCGACCCCTCGCTGCCGGAGGACGCGCGGAAGCGCCTCGTCTCCGAGCTCATGGCGGCGCGGCGCGAGGTCGGACGCGCGCTGCGCGCGAGCGATGCGGGGGCGCTGCGGGCGGCCCGCCGCCGCGTGAACGAGGCGAAGATCGCGCTCGGCGAGCGGGGACCGCCGTGGTGGAGCGACGGCGCGCCCGACCAGAACCGCCGCCTCGTCGCGTCCACGAGCTACGCGCGCTGGTACGACGCGCTTTCCCGGGGGGAGCCTGCGCCGTAGCGTCGCCCGGGCAAGGCGAGCCTGCCGCCTCGCCTATCCGGCGAGGACCTCGTCGAGCGAGCGGGCGCTCATCGCCCGCAGCAGCCAGCGCTGCAGGGTCGCGGGGTCCTGACAGGCCAAGAGGCGCGCGCGCGCCTCGTCCGGGCACGGGATGCCGCGCATGGCGAGCGCGGCCAGGAGGGCCTCTCGCAGGCCCGCCATGGCCGCCTCGGCCTGCGCCTGCGCCTGCTCCGCCTGCGCCTGCGCCTGCTCCGCCTGCGCCTGCGCCTGCTCCGCCTGCGCCTGCGCCTGCTCCGCCTGCGCCTGCGCCTGCTCCGCCCTCGATTCCAGGCTATCCATCATCCCCTTCAAGCGGCCGATCAGATCCGCGGAGCCGAACAGCTCGGCCATGCCGTAGAAGAACTGCAGCCGGTCGCCGACGACCGCCAGGTCGAGGCCCAGCACCGCCGAAGCGTAACGCCCCATCTGCGGCACGATGCGCTCGTAGCGCGCGGCATCCGGCGCGGGCAGCCGGTAGCCGTGGACCTGCTGCCGGAGCCGGTCGTAGACGAAGTACTCCGGGATCCCCAGGCGCGCGTAGCGCTCGACGTTGGCGACGAGATCCTTCTTCCGGTCGCCCTGGTGCAGCACCTCCAGCACCAGGCTCAGCCCCCTGCCCTCGTCGGCCACCACCCACGCCATCCGCGGGTCGTCCTCGGGCTGCGGAACGTCCAGCACCGCGAGGATGTCCGGCGCGAACACCTCTTCGCCCGGGTACAGGACCGCCAGCTCCTCGGCGAGGTAGATGGCGCGCCCCGTCGTCCCGAAGTGCAGGGTGAGCATGTCGATCGCCCGCCCCTTGGCCTTGTGGTGGGGCCGACCTTCGGCCATGGCGCTCTTCGGGTCCGACAGGGCGTCGAGGATCTTCACCAGCAGGCGCTCGCGCTCCGCCGGCGTCATCGCGCGCCATTCGGCCTCCGTCGGAGCGATCGGCGGAGGGGCGGGCGGCCGCGGCGTTCCGGAGGCGGGTAGGACCATGCCGAGGACCTTAGCACCGTCCTCGCCGCGGCAGCGGCGGCAGAAAGGACAGCGCATGTCGGATTCCCGTGCACCAGCCGCGGGCAGCGGGCGTAAGCGGGCGTAAGCGGGCGTAAACGGCCTCCGCGCCGCAGACGCCGGGGTCGCTCACGCGCGCCCATCAGCCTGGGTCGGGTCGGCGGTGAGCGGCCCGACCTGGCCAGTGCCCGGGACGCAGCCGAATCGCAGCGAGGGACGGCGCGCCTTCGTGTATATGTACCTTATGACCGCCCCGCTCCTTGCCAGCGGGAGAGAGATGATAGGACCACGATCGAGGACGACTCCGGATCTCCGGCGCGCACGCCGGTCCCGGCGGATCGGACCGCGAACCAGGGAGGGACAGAGCAGATGAAGATAGCGACCTCGGCGTCGACTGCAGCGACGGCGGGGGCGGCGTTCGACGAGGCCATGTCCGCGCTCCGCGCGAGCCTCGGCGCAGCCCCCGACCACATCTTCCTGAGCTACACGGAGCGCTATGACGTGGACGAGCTCGCGCGCGCCACCGCGGCGCTGCCGACGTCGGTTCGCGTCCACGGATCGAGCTCATGCCTGTCCGTCATGACCTCTGCCGGAGTCCACGGCATGTCCGGTCCCGGCCTCGCCCTGCTCGGGGTCGCCGACGCGCAAGGTGCTTATGGAGTCGCGGCCGAGCGGATCGGCGGGGCCCCGCGCGAGGCCGGCGCGCGCGCCGCGCGCCGCGCCATCGAGGACGCCGGGCGAGCGGGCGAGCTCCCGGCCCTGTTCTGGCTCACCGCGCAGACCGGCGCGGAGGAGGACATCCTGCTCGGCATCGCGGACGTGGTCGGCACCAACGTGCCTGTGTTCGGCGGCTCCTCTGCAGCAGACTCCCTCGACGGGCAGCAATCGCAGCTGGAGCGCGGGCGCGCCTCCGAGGGATCGGTGCTGCTGTCCGCCCTCTACCCGTCAGGGGAGCTCTCCTATGCATTCAGCAGCGGCTACGTCCCCACCGAGCACCGCTGCCGCGTGACCCGCGCCGCGGGCAGGCGCCTGCCCGAGATCGACGGGCTCCCGGCCGCCGAGGTCTACAACCGATGGACCGGCGGCCTGATCTCCGCGCAGCTGGGGGGCGGCTCCATCCTGGAGCAGACCGCGCTGCACCCGCTCGGGCGGCCCTCGGGCTGGATCGGCAAGATCCCCCAGTTCCTGCTCATCCACCCGAGCACCGTGGAGAAGGACAGATCGATGACGTTCAGCGCGAACATCCACGAGGGAGACGAGCTCGTGCTCATGAGCGGGTCGAGGGAGAGCCTGATCGGCCGAGTCCGCTCCGTGGTCGATGCCGCGCTGGAGTCCGCGCCGCGCCCGTTCCGCGCGCAGGGCGCGCTCGTGATCTTCTGCGCGGGGTGCATGCTCGCCGTGCGCGACGAGATCGACCGCGTGGTCCAGGGGGTGATCGCGTCGCTCGGGACGACACCCTTCCTCGGCAGGTTCACCTTCGGTGAACAAGGGTGCTTCACGCGGGGCAGGAACCAGCACGCAAACCTCTCCATCGCCGTCCTCCTGTTCGGGCAGTGAGATGTGATGGAGGACGAGGCTGCCCGAGAGACCATCGCCGAGCTGCAACGCGCGCGCGAGGAGGAGCGGGCGCTCCGCCTGGAGGCCGAGGGGCTGGCGGAGGCGCTCCTGCTCTTCACCGAGCCCGGCACCTTCGCGGAGACGCTGGCGCGCATCGTCGAGGCGACCGCGCGGAGCGCCGGGGCCGCCGCCGGGCTCGTGATCGCCTTCGCCGAGGGCGCCGACGGCCACGTCGTCGTCTCCACCGATCCGCGCCTGTCAGCCACCGTGTGGCAGCGCGGGCCCGCGTTCGATCGCGCCCTCGCGGGCCGGCCGGTGGCCAGCTTCGACCTCGCCCAGCTCGCCGAGTGGCAGCGCCAGCCGGCGTCCGTCCTGGAGCGGTGCGGCTCCGCGCTCCACGCGCCCCTCCAGGCCGGCCCCCAGCGGGCGCTGCTCGTGCTCGTCCATCCCGCGCGCGCCTTCTTCGACGCGCGCCACGTCAGCCTCGTCCGCCGCCTCTTGCCCGCGGCCTCGCAGGCGCTCGCGCGCGCCCGCGCCGAGGAGGAGCTCGCCCGGGCGCGCGAGCTCGCCCACGAGCGGGAGATCCAGGAGAAGCTCACGCTCATCGAGCACCAGCGCGCCGCGATGCGCGCCCTGTCCGTGCCCATCCTCGAGGTGTGGAGCCAGATCCTCTGCGTCCCCGTGATCGGATCCATGGACGAGGAGCGTTGCGGGCACCTGATGGAGAGGCTCCTCGCCGCCGTGAACGCCACCAGGGCGCGCGCGGTCGTCATCGACGTCACCGGGCTCGACCGGATGGAGGCGAACGCGCTCACGCTCTTCTTGCGCGTGGCGGCGGCGGTGAGGCTCCTTGGCAGCGCCTGCGTGCTCGCCGGCATCGGTCCCGAGGTCGCCCGGGATCTCGCGCGCGAGGGCGTCGCGTGGGGCGACATCACGACGCACCGCCGCCTGCACGACGCGCTGCGGACGCTGCTCTCCGCTCGCGACGGCAGATAGCGGGCGCCGGCGCGCCGGCGCGCCGGCCAGGTGGACGGCGCGCCCAGCCCCCGCGCGCCGCCCGCCGGGCCCGCTGCCCGCGCGCCGCTCAGGACGCCTTGCGCCGCGCCGACTCCCACCCGCGCCGCACGGCGCTCTTGGCCTCGTCCCACGTGCGGCCGCTCTTGAGGTCGTTCCACTCCTCCCGGAGCTTGCTCTCGACCCGGTCGTCCCAGTCGCGGTGGTCGCTGTACTGGCTCGCCGCGCCCCAGCCGTAGCGGAGCCCCGGCTCGACGTCGTCCCAGTCGCTGTTCGGCACGTGCCGCGGCGGGATCGGCTGCTTGCCGAGCGCCTGCTTCACCGTGTCGTCGACGTCCTGGTTGAGCTCCTGCCCCTTGGTGTTCGTGAAGTCCGCCTTGGTCTGCTCCCAGTCGCGGCGCAGCGCTTCCTTCACGCGCTCCCAGCCGGACGTCTTGTGCTCATCCCACCACCTCGGATTGATCGCCTGCGTCATGGGGTCCTCCTTCGGTTGCGCAGCCATGGGCGGGCACAAAGGCCGAGCCCGGCGCGTGGAGGGCTGCCGTTACACGAACGGTGCCGCTGCGAGCACGCCGAGAAATGTTTTGCAAATACGGCAGCTTACAGCGAGCACCGGGCCGCGACCTCTCCGTCGCTCCGCCCCCGAAGGCAGCGCCCCCGCGGCAGGCGGCCACGGATGAGACAAGCTGCCTCAGCGCATCCCCCGGGGCTCCACGCAGCCCCGGCGCCGGGCGCGACGCGCCGGGATCACCCAGCGGGGCGCGCGCCCTCGTCCCACGCCGGCAGCGCGCAGCGGAGCGTCGCCCCCTCGCCGGGGACGCGCTCGGCCCACAGCCGGCCGCCGTGCGCCTCGACGATCGAGCGGCTGATCGCCAGGCCCACGCCGAGCCCCCGGGCCTTCGTCGTGAAGAACGGCTCGAAGATCCGCTCGAGATCCTCGGCCGGGACGCCCTCGCCGGCGTCCGTCACCGAGAGCTCGACGCGGCCCTCGCCGCCCACCCGCGTCCGGACCACCACGCGGCGCGCCTCGGGCGGGCGGCAGGAGACCGCATCGAACGCGTTGACGAGCAGGTTGTAGAGCACCTGCTGGAGCTGCAGGCCGTCGCCCCGGACGCGCGGCAGGCCCGGCGCGAGATCGAGCCGCACGGTCGTGCGCGCGAGGAGCGCGGCGCTGGCCATGAGCCGGACCACCTCGCGCACGAGCGCGTTCAGGTCGAGCGCGGCCGCGCCGAGGTCGCCCTCGCGGAGCCGCGCGCGCATCCGCTGGACGACCTTCGCGGCGCGGCGGTCGTCCGCCACGATGTCGTCGAGCGCGGCGCGCACCTCGGCGACGTCCGGCGGGGTCCGCGCGAGCAGCCGCAGCGCGGCCTGCGCGTTGCTCAGGATGGCGGCGAGCGGCTGGTTCAGCTCGTGCGCGATCGACGCCGCGAGCTCGCTCATCGCCGACACCCGGTTCAGGTGCGCGATCTCCTCCTGCGCCCTCTGGGCCTCGATCTCGGCCGCCCGGTTCAGCTCGAACCTGCGCTCGAGGCGCTGGATCTCCGCGCGGAGCGCCTCCGTCCGCCGCGCCGCCTCGAGCTCCAGCGATGCCCGGGCGCGCGCGAGCTCCTCGTGCATCTCCGACAGCGCCCTCGCCGCCGCGCGCGCGGCGAGCTGCGCCCGCACGCGGGCCACGAGCTCCTCGCGGACGAACGGCTTGGTCACGCAATCGACCGCGCCGAGCTCGAGCCCGCGCGCCCGGCCCGCCGCGTCGGCGAGCGCGGTCATGAACAGGACCGGGATCTCGTGCGTCGCCGGATCCGCCTTCAGGCGGCGACAGACCTCGAAGCCGTCCGGCCCCGGCGTAGCAGCGTCGAGCAGGACCAGGTCGGGCTCCTCGCAGCGGATCTGCCGGAGCGCCGTCTCCCCGTCGCTGGCCTCGGCGAGGTCGAACGGCTGGCCGACCAGAGCTCCCGAGAGCAGCTCGAGGCTCCCGGGATCGCCGTCCACGATCAGGACGAGCGGGGGGCGGGCCCGCGCCAGCCTCGATCCCGACCGCAGCGGATCGCCGGGCGCCTCGCCAGCGTCGATCCTCTCAGCGGCCCAAGCGTGGGGGGGTGGCAAGACCATGGGCGTAAACCGGGCAGAGCCTCGCACTCTGACACGCGGGCCGCACGGCGGGCCATGGGACCAAGGTCCCATGGCGGAATGAAATCACCCGGCGTTGCGCGCGCCCCCTGCCCAGACCGGCAGCGCGCAGCGGAACGTCGCCCCCTCACCGGCGCTGCGCTCGGCCCACAGCCGGCCCCCGTGGGCCTCGACGATCGAGCGGCTGATGGCGAGCCCCACGCCGAGCCCCTGCGCCTTCGACGTGAAGAACGGCTCGAAGATCCGCTCGAGATCCGCGGGCGGGACGCCCTCGCCGGAGTCGGCCACGGACAGCTCGACGCGGCCCTCGCCGGCCGGCAGGGTGCGCACGACGACGAGGCGCACCTCCGGCGGACGGCGGGAGACCGCATCGAGCGCGTTGGTGAGGAGGTTGACGAGCACCTGCTGGAGCTGGACGCCATCGCCCCGGACCGGCGGCAGGCCCGGCGCGAGCTCGAGCCGCACGGTCGTGCCCGCGAGGAGCGCGGCGCTGGCCATCAGCCGGGCCACCTCGCGGACGAGCTCGTTGAGATCTTGCGCGGCCACGCTGAGCTCGCCCTTGCGGAGCATCGCGCGCAGCCGCTGGATGACCTTCCCGGCGCGGCGATCGTCCGCGACGATGTCGTCGAGCGCGGTGCGCGCCTCCGCGATGTCCGGCGGGGTGTGCGCGAGCAGCCGCAGCGCGGCCTGCGCGTTGCTCAGGATGGCGGCGAGCGGCTGGTTCAGCTCGTGCGCGATCGAGGCCGCGAGCTCGCTCATCGCCGACACCCGGTTCAGGTGCGCGAGCTCGTCCTGGGCCTTCTGCACCCTGACCTCGGCGGCCCGGTTCAGCTCGAGCTCGCGCTCGAGGCGCTCGTTGGCCGCGCGGAGCTGCTCCGTCCGCCGCGCCACCTCGAGCTCCAGCGTGACCTGGGCGCGCGCGAGCTCGTCGTTCTTCGCCGCGAGCGCCCTCGCCGCCGCGCGGACGGCGAGCTGCGTCCGCACGCGGGCGAGGAGCTCCTCGCGGACGAACGGCTTGGTCAGGTAGTCGACCGCGCCGAGCTCGAGCCCGCGCACCCGGCTCGCCGTGTCGGCGAGCACGGTCATGAACACGATGGGGACCTCGCGCGTCGCCGGATCCGCCTTCATGTGGCGGCAGACCTCGAAGCCGTCCATCCCCGGCATCACGGCGTCGAGCAGGACCAGATCGGGCGGCTCGCGCCGGATCTGGCGGAGCGCCATCTCCCCGTCGATCGCCACGGCGACGGTGAGCGGCTGGCCCGCGAGGGCCTCCGAGAGCAGCTTGAGGCTGCCGGGATCGTCATCGACCAGCAAGACGAGGGCGGGGCGGTCCGGCGCCATCGGGCCAGCAGATGCCAGCGCGCCGTCCGGCGCGTCAAGCGCTTCGCTGCCGCTCGCCGCCGCCATGATCGCCCGAAGTTGACGCCCTCGCTGCTCGGGCGTGGAATGCGGGCGCGGAGATGGCGGAGAGCGCGTGCACGGTGTTCGTGGTGGACGACGACCCGTCGGTGCTGCGCGCCCTGGCGCGCCTGCTGCGTGCGGCGGGGTACGCGGTGGAGGCGTACGCATCGCCCGGCGAGTTCCGGGACCGCGCTCCCTCGGAGCGGCCGGGCTGCGTGGTGATCGACCTGCGCATGCCCGGCCTCGGCGGGCTCGAGCTGCAGGAGGAGCTCGCTCGCCGGGGGTGCCCCCTGCCGGTCGTGTTCCTGACCGGGCACGGCGACGTGCCGAGCTCGGTGCGGGCGATGAAGGCGGGCGCGGTCGACTTCCTCACGAAGCCGTGCGACGACGCGGACCTGCTCGCGGCGGTGGAGCGCGCCATCGCGCGCGACGCGGCGGCGCGCGCCGCCCGGGGCGAGCAGCAGGCGCTGCGGACGCGCTTCGAGGCGCTGACCCCGCGCGAGCGCGAGGTGTGCCTGCGGGTGGCGCAGGGGCTCCTGAACAAGCAGATCGCCGAGGAGCTCGGCGCGGCGGAGAAGACGATCAAGGTGCACCGCGGCCGGGTGATGGTGAAGCTCGGCGTGGAGTCGGTGGCGGAGCTCGTGCGGCTCGTGGATCGGCTCCAGGGGCCCTGAGCTCGGGCGCGCGGAGGGCGCGGGTCGAGCCGAGCAAGGAGGACCCCTGGGGCGGGCTCAAAGGGAACGAGCAGCTGCGCCCGGAGCCAGCTGCGCCCGGAGCCGAACCCCAGCAAGAGGGCGTTCTTCGACCAGATCGAGCTCATGAACCCCGCCCTGAAGAGCCGACTGGCGGGCATCGTTCCCGGCGAGGACCGCCGCGGCGATGGCCGGGCGGCTCCCCTTCGGCGCGGTGCAGCCGGAGCCGGCCATGTCCCCAGCGCGTTCCGCGGAGCGGCTACTCCACGGCCTCGACGGCTTCGAGGGCGTTCACGTAGCCGGCGCCGACCTCCCATTCCCCGTCGCCTGGCATCCGCGTCGCGGTCCGTTCGAGCGTACCTTTGATCTGATCCGGAGTCAGGTCGGGGTTGGCTTCCAGCATCAGCGCCACCACGCCGGCGACGTGGGGCGCCGCCATCGACGTGCCGGAGGCGCAGGTGCGGGGCGGTCGTCGAGAGCTCGTCGAGGCGGACGATGACCTCGAACCTGTCGGTCGGCGAGGCGCCCGAGAGGGCCGTCGTCAGGGCAGGATCGGAGAGCGCTTTGGAGCAGCTGGAGGGTCTCTACCGCGGCGACCCGCGGCGGATCGGACGATGTCCGCGAAGGTCGGCAGCTACTGGTTCTCCTTCGCGAAGACCGGTACGCCCGACGGCGAGGTGAAGTGGCCGCCGGTCCGTCGACCCGAGGTGGGAGCCCGGCGGGTTCAGCCCGTTTGTTGCCCTAGGCCAGCGCGGCGGCGCTGCGGCGTAGGACCAAGGTCCCATGGCGCGGGGGGCCGTCGCGACCCCACCATGGCCGGGCCATGTACTGCGAGAGGCGAGCCCTGGACGTGGGAGCGGTCGCGTCGTCGGCGGGCAGGGAGCGCCCGTCCCCGGCGAGGGCCCAGATCGGAATCCCGGCCGTCGACCTGGTCGTGCTCATCGATTCCCGCGACGCGATGAAGGATCTGGCAGAGACGCTCAGCAAGGTGGTCGGCACGGCCATCGACGCCGCCAGGTTGAAGCATCCGGCGAGCCTCCGCGTCACGTACCTGGGCACCGGAACCGCGCTTCCGCATACCATCTTCATGATCTCGGCGCGCGGCTACCTGACCCTCGCGTGCAGGGTCGATGCGTCGTTGCTCGCGAGCCGCCCCCCCGGGCCCTGGAACGGCAAGCCGGAGGGGCAATCCGCCGGTGCCCCGGGGAGCGCGGGGCACGCCCTCATCGACATCATCTCCCACTTCGACTGGCGGTCCGGGGCCACCCGCAACGTCCTCTTCGTGGGCGATGGGCCGCTCGATGGCGTCCGTTCCCGCACGCCGGCAGGCGAGGGCGAGGATCGCGGGGCCGCGAGCCGCGCCATCGAGGCCGCCAGGCGGATGGGCGCCCGCGTGCATATGTGCCCGAGGCTCGACCGGTCCCGCGGTGACGCGCAGATCCAGGAGAGGCCGCGCAAGGGCATCGACGCGGAGTACGCGCGCGTGGCCGCCGAGACGGGCGGCCGGTTCTTCGCCGTGCAGGACAGCCTGGGCGCCTGCCTCACGATGCTCGAGGGCGCGATCGGCGCCAGCACGACGGCCCCGCGCACCACCACGGCGGAGCCGATGCCCAGGGAACCGCGGCGGCGGGATGCGCCCAACGTTGCCCTCGGCGCTGCCCTCACCTCGGCGCCGGACGCTCGCCGGCCGCAGTGAGCCGCGCGCCGAGCTCGCGGATCCGGAACTCCTCGGCCAGCCCGCGCACCTCCCGGAGCCAGGGCGCGAGCCGCGGGTCCTCCGCTTCGAGCGCGGCGAGCCGCTGCACGAGATCCTGGAGGCGACCCCGCTCGACGAGCTCGGCGAGCCGCGCGAGCTCCTCCGGGGGCGGCGGCACCACCGGCGCTCGCGGCGGCGCGCCGCTGCCGCCGCCACCTTCCACGCGGCGCGCGATGTCGGGCGCCGCGCGGATCCAGGTGAGCGCGAGGCGGCGCTCCAGGAGCTCGAGCAGGGCGCCGAGCTCGATCGGCTTCGGGAGGAAGCCGTCGCAGCCGGCGGCCGCGCTGCGCGCGCGCTCGGGCGCCTCGACGCTGGCCGACGTGGCCAGGATGGGCACGCCCGAAAGCCCGGGCAGCCGGCGGATGCGGCGCGCAGCCTCGTCGCCGCCGAGATCGGGCATGCGCAGGTCCATCAGCACGAGGTCCGGCCTGCGCTCGGCCGCGAGCGCGACCGCCGCCTCCCCGCCCGCGGCCTCCAGGACCTCGAAGCCGAGCGGGGCGAGCGCGTCCCGCAGGAAGGCGCGGTTGTCCTCGTGGTCATCGACGACGAGGATCGCCCGGCGCGCGCCCTCGTAGCCCATGATCGCCCCGGCCCCGCGCCGCTCGCCGGCCGGCGATTCGCCGGCGAGCGCGGGGAGATCGAGCGCCACGGTGAACGCGCTGCCCTCGCCGGGCGCGCTCTCCACGTCGACGCGGCCGCCCATCTGCTCGACGATGCGGCGCGTGATCGCGAGCCCCAGGCCCGCGCCCTCGCCGTGCGCGCGCCGCTCGCCGGCCTGCTCGAACGGCTCGAAGATGCGCGCGAGATCCGCCGGCGCGATGCCCGGGCCGGTGTCCTCGACGCGGAACACGACGCCGCCGCGCGCGTGCCCGTCGCGCGGCGCGACCCGGAAGGTCACCCGCCCCGCGCGCGTGAACTTGATGGCGTTGCCGAGCAGGTTGAGCAGCACCTGCGTGAGCCGCTTCTCGTCGACCCGGACCCACGCCGGCGTGCCGTCGGCCACCTCGAGCTCGAACGCGAGCCCCTTCTGCGCCGCCCGCACCTTGCACAGCTCCGCGACCGTCCGCGCGAGCGACGGCAGGTGGACGTCCGCCGGCGCGAGATCCATCCGGCCGGCCTCGATGCGGGCGAGATCGAGGACGTCGTCGATCAGCGTGAGCAGGTGCTCGCCCGACCGGCGCACCACGTCGACGCTCCGCCGGTCCTCGGCGACGAGCCGCCCGGATCGCTGGAGGAGCTGCGCGTACCCGAGGATGCCGTTGAGCGGCGTGCGCAGCTCGTGGCTGATGCTCGCGAGGAAGGTGGTCTTCGCCTGGTTCGCGGCGTCCGCGGCGTCCTTGGCGGCCTTGAGCTCGGCCGTGCGCTGGTCCACGAGGAGCTCCAGCTCGCGCGTGCGCCGCCGGAGCGCCCGGAGCCGCAGGCGCACGCCGGCGTAGGCGAGCCCGGACAGCGCCGCCGCGTAGCCGAGGGTTGCCCAGGCGGTGCGCCACGGCGCGGGCCGGACGCGGAAGGCGACGGCCGCCGGGCCGGCGACGTTGCCCGCGTGATCGCGGCCCCAGACCCGGAAGGTGTAGGCGCCGGGCGCGAGGTTCGTGTAGCGCGCGCTCGCGTCCGCGCTCCACGCGCTCGGCGCCGCGTCGAAGCCGACGAGCTGGGTGCGGTAGCGCGTGCCGCGCTCGTGGAAGAGGCTCAGCAGCGTGTACTCGAACGAGACGGTGTTCTCGTCCCAGGCGAGCGACGCGCCCGGCGCGATGGCGAGCGCGCCGCGCGGACGTTGAGCGCGCGCGTCGAGCGCGAGCGGCTTCGGCGCGAGGTCCGGGACCTCCTCGGCCGGATCGAGCACCGCCACCCCGCCGGACGTGCCCGCCCAGACGCGGCCCCGGCCGTCGATGAACGAGCCGTTCTGGTTGCACTCGTTGCTCGGCAGCCCATCGTCGGTGGTGAAGGTGGTTGCGGCGAGCTCGGCGGGGTCGTCGGGCGTGGGAGCGCGCGGGGTGAAGCGGGTGACGCCGCGGTCGGTGAACGCGTAGATCCGACCCTGCGCGTCCGCGCGCACGCCGTAGACGATGCCGTCCGGCAGCGCCGGCCGGCTCCGCTCGTTCAGCGCCTCGAGCCACGCCTCCGCGTCGAGGTCGTAGCGCGCGATCCCGCCCTGGGTGCCGATCCAGAGCGCCCGCCGGCCGCGCGCGTCCCGGATCTCGGCGAGCGCGGCGACCGCGTCCGAGGCGAGCGGCGCGCTCGCGGCCGTGTAGCTCTTCCATTGCCCGTCCCGGAGGCGCGACAGCCCTTTCATGGTGCCGAACCAGGTGGAGATCTTCCCGCCCGGGCTCGCGGTCTCGAGGATGCTGCTCACGTGATCGTCGGCGAGGGGCGCCCGCTCCCTCGTGAAGACCTGCCACGCGCCGTCCGCCTCGAGCCGCGCGGCCCCGCCGACCGTGCCGACCCAGAGCGCGCGCCCGTCCAGCGACTCCGACAGCCACCGGATGCCGTCGTGCGGAAGCGGGGAGCTCCGCGCCGTGTACGTGGTGAGCTGCCCGCCGACCCAGCGATGGAGCCCGGTGGTGTCGCTGCCGAGCCAGATCACCCCAGGCTCGCGCGTAGACGGTAGGAGGAAGGTCACGAGGTCGCCGAGCTTGCCGGAGAGCTCGGGCGCGTCGAGCGGCGCGAAGCCCTGCGCCGAGGACCGCACCACGGTGTCGTTCACGGCCACCCAGATCTCGGGCGGGTCGCCCTGTCCTCCCGGCGCGCGCACCTCGGCGACGGAGGTGATGCTGCCGGACAGGCCCGCGTTCCGCTGCGTGAACCCGACCCACCCGTCGTGCCGCAGGCGCGCGAGGCCGCCGGCGTTCGTGCCGATCCAGAGCGTGCGGCCGCCGTGCGCCGCGCCGGCCGCCGCGAGCGCCATCACGTGGTCGTCCGGCAGCGTCGAGCTCGCCTTCGTCAGCGCCGTCCACGTCCCTCCCTGGAGCCGCGCGAGGCCGCCGCCGTAGGTGCCGGCCCAGAGCGTCCGCGCGCCCGTGCCGCTCACCGTCTCGGCGAGCGCCCGCACGGGCTGCGAGAGCTCCGGCACGCTGGCCGGGGTGAAGCTCTCCCAGCGCCCGTCCGCGAGCCGGGCGATGCCCCCCCGCGTGCCGGCCCAGAGCACGCGGCCCCCCGCGTCCCCGGCGATCTCGAGCAGGCTCATGACCACGTTGCTGGGCAGCCCGTCGGCGGTCGTCGCGAAGCGGGCGCAGCCCCGGGCGTCGCAGCGGAAGAGACCGTCGCCGGTGCCGGCCCAGAGCCCCGGCTCCGCGCCGGGGAGCGTGGCCGCGTGCAGCGAGCGCACGTCCGGGTGCTCGAACCCGGGCCCCAGGGGCACCCGCGCCCACCGCTCGCCGTCGAGCCGGTAGAGGCCGTCCGTGGTCGCGGCGAAGACCGCGCGCCCCTGGCCCATGGGCGCCTCGAGGAGCGCCCGGATCGGCCTCTCGGCCGCGAGCCCCTCGGCGGCCCCGAAGCGCGTGAAGCGACCCGCTGCATGGCGGATGATCTGGCCGGTCATCATCCCGAACCAGACGGCGCCGTCCTGCCCCACGGCGACCGCCTGCACCCAGCTCGACCCGCCGCCGGTCGGCAGGGGGAGGGGCGTGAAGCGGCGCCCGTCATAGGAAGCAGCGCCGTTCTGGGTGCCGATCCACAGCCGGCCGCCGGGCTCGAAGGCGATCGCGTTGATGGTGATCTGGGGGATGCCGTCCTCCACGTCGAAGGCGCGCATCGCCGGTGCGCCGCGCGCCCGGAGGTCGCCCGCGGCGGGCGCGGGCGCGAGGGCCGCGGCGAGCCCGAGCGCGAGGGCGACGCGCAGGCGCCCGCAGGGGAAGGAGGATCGGCCGGTCATGTGGGCCGGATTCTAGACGAGGAGGTGTCCTCGTCGCGGTGACCGTCGGGCTTCCCAACGGCGCCATGCGGCTCGAGCCCAGCATGATCAGGCTCTCTCCGCCCCCCGCCGCCTGGGGGCCCTCCAACGACTCCCCGCGCCAGCTCTGGCACCTCGTGCGCGCGTAGCGGGCCCCGGGGGGAGCGCTCCTCCTCCGGTGGGCCGAAGGGCCAAGAGCTCGCCTCGAGGCACCGGACACGGTCCGCGCAGGGCTGCCGCGCTGCCCTCCCGCTACCGGAAACGGTGGGGGAAATGCTGCCACGCTGCCCTCGACTCACCGGAAACGGTCCGGGAGGGGCTGCCGCGCTGCCCTCCCGCCACCGGAAACGGTCCGGGAAGGGCTGCCGCGCTGCCCTCCCGCCACCGGAAACGGTCCGGGAAGGGCTGCCGCGCTGCCCTCCCGCCACCGGAAACGGTCCGGGAAAGGCTGCCACGCAGCCTTCCCGCCACCGAAAACGGTCCGGGAAAGGCTGCCGCGCTACCCTCCCGCCACCGGAAACGGTCTGAACAGGCTCGCTGAGCTTGTCCTCCGGGACCGGAACCGCTCCTGGCAGGGCTCCCGCGCTGCCCACGCGCAAGCTCACGAGTTCGGGCGGCCTGTCGTCAGGAACTTGCCAGGCGCGCTGACGCATGGAGACGCGTCGTTATGCCTGGCCGGAACGTCCGGCGCGCCAGGCGCTCACGACAACATCCATCGCCGGGGGTAGAGGGCGTGTCCTTTCCTGTCCTCCACGGCTCGGCGATGGAGACAAGCGAGAGGTAATCCCCTCATGGGGAAATCTTCTTCGGTCAAGAAAAAGCCCGCTCCCAAGAGGCCTTCGGCCCCGCCCCAGGCGGCGGCGTTCGACAAGGCGCTTCCCGAGATCGAGGCCCTGAGCCCGGACCGGCTCATCGCGATGAACCTCGGCTCGTCCATGCCTACGACCAGGCCCGCCGCGCCGTCGCCTACCTGCGCTGGGACGAGGAGGACGCCGACGTGATCGCCCCGTCGCTCTACAAGGGGCGCACCGGCCGCGCGACGCCGTCCACCGACACGACGACGACGCCGCCGGACGAGGCGCCGGCTGGGCCGACGGCGCCGTCCGGCACGCCGGCCCAGGTCACGCCGTCCGGCCCGGCCGCGCAGCCGGCTCCCGGCGCCGCGCCGGCCGGCACGGCGACTCCGTCGGCCCCCGGCGCCGCGCCGGCCGGCACGGCGGCCCCGCCGGCTCCCGGCGCCGCGCCCGGCGGGGCGCCGGCTGTGGGCTAGTTCCGCGTATCAGAAATCCCGCCAGGAATTCCGCTGCGGGGGCGAACCGTCGCGGACCGTCGCTTTCTTCGGGATTTCAGGGGGGCGTGACGACGGATCGCTCGCCCTCGGGAGGGATGGACCCAACCCCGGCCCAACCGCCGAGCCCTGGGCCCGGAGAACTCGCGACGGTCGATCCATCGCCTCGAGCCGCCGTGGTTGCGTCGCTCGCCGCCACCCTGAGCCGAGCCGTCGCCCTCGGGGATGACGTGGCGGCCCGGGTCGTGCACGAGGCGATCGGTCGGCTGCTCGGGCTGCCGGTGGCACCGAAGCGGTGAGCAAGCTTGGGCCGAACGTCGAGCCCGCCGCTCGCGTCGACTCGCTGCCGGAGCCTTGCCGCTCGCCAGTGCCCGCAGGCTCTACTGGGATCGCCCGCACGCGGCGGTTGCGTGCCGAAGCGCCCCGGAGGCATCCGGAAAGTGATGCCGGCAAGCAGCAGGCCTGTGCCGGGAGGCAAGCGCGGCGGCGTGCGCAAGCGACGACCCTCTCGCCGCGATGCTGCATGGCGACGCCATGGCGGAACTGCGGACGCCACGGGGAGCGGTGGGAAAACGAGTGGCGAAGCGGCTCCTGCATGCTGGCGCGGAGGCGGCACGCGCACCATGCGCCTCGGCGCCAGAGCGCAGATTCAAGCACGAGCCTGACACGGCTCATCCATGGTCCCGATGAGAGGCATGACCATCACCTGCTTGGTGATCGGGATCATCGGCGTGGACAGCTCCGCTAGCCGGCTCTGCTGCACCCGGATGATCTCCTCCTGCAACGCTGCGCGCTCGCGCTCTCGCGTTCTCGCGCGCCGACATATCGAGCGCGAGGCGGGTGCTCGGCGAGCGCCTCCGCCGCCGCGGCAGCGAGCGTCGCGGCCCGCCGCCCCCCGGCCCGCCGCTCCGCCATGGCGCCGCCATGGGCGATAGCCCGGCGGGTTGTCGAAATTCGCGGCGAAAACGCGCCCTCACCGCGTGGCGTGCGGTGTCGGCGCCGTGTGGCCAGCGCGGCTCGCACCACGGGCGTCGTCTACGAGCGCCGTCGCCCCGAGAAGACGACGCTCTACGAGATCGTGCGCGACAACGTGGAGACGCCGTACGGGGCCATCGACGACGGCGCCATCGCGGTCCGGATACCCAAGCACGCGAAGAAGGAGATCGAAGCCTACCTCGACTGCGGGCTGCTCTGCCGCGGGTTCGCGCGGCTCCGGTGCGAGCGCTGCGAAGAGAGTCGGCTGGTGGCCTTCAGCTGTAAAGGACGCGGTTTCTGCCCGTCGTGTCTGGGCCGACGCATGTGTTCCACGGCGGTGAACCTGATCGAGGACATCCTGCCCGAGGTGGCGCACCGTCCGTGGGTGTTGACGTTTCCGTTTCCGTGGCGGCGCAGGCTCGCCCAGGACGGGGCGTTGTTCGGCGTGCTGACCCGCCTCTTCGTCGAGAGCGTGGAGCGGTTCTACGAAAAACGCGCCGCGCGCCGAGGCGCGTGCGGCGCGGTCAAGAGCGGCGCGGTGACCGCCGTGCAACGCACGTCCGGCGACATGCGGCTCAATCCGCGTCTGCACGTGGTCTTCCTCGACGGGGCTTATCACGAAGACGGCACCGAGCTCGTGTGGAACGAACTCGGTCACCTGCGAACGCGCGAGGTCGGTCAGGTCATAGAGCACGCCGTCGGGCGGATGCTCCGTTACCTTCGGCGGCACGGGCATCTCGAAATCGAGCACGACGTCGAGGAGGACGGCGAGCCCGAGGCAGCGCTCTGTGCCTCCGCCGTCTCGGGACGAGAGTCGCGCCACACGTCGTCGCCCCGCAATGGCTCCGCGGGCTCTCGCCGTCTTCGCCGAGCGCGCTCGCGTACGACAAGCCGCTGTGCGCTGCGCTCGATGGCTTCACCTTGCACGCAGCGACGCGCGCCGGTGCGCACCATGCCGCGGCGAGGGAGGCGCTGCTGCGTTACGTGCTGCGACCCCCGATCGCAAAGGAGCGCGTCGAGCCGCAGCAGGACGGCCTGGTGCGGCTGTCGCTCAAGCGCGCCTTCGCTGACGGGACTGTCGCGGTGGACATGGATCCGCTCTCGCTCCTGTGCCGCCTCGCGGCCAGCGTCCCGCCGCCGCGCTTTCACACCGTCAAGTACGCTGGCGTGCTCGCCTCGGCAAGTCCATGGCGCAAGCGCATCGGACCGCGCCCTGCGAAGCCAGAAGAGCCTACGAAGGCGGACGAAGACGCCGCTTCGAAACGCAAGCGTAGCGGCTATCGGGCGGTCGACAAACCGCGCCGAGCTCTTGCGCCGCACATTTGCGATCGACGTCCTCGAGTGCCCAGCTTGCAAGGGGCGGATGAAGCTCGTCGCCATGGTGACCGAGAAGGAACATCGCCCGCTTCCTCTCCGCGCTCGGCGAGCCGACCGATGTTCCAGCACGCTCTCCCAACCGAGGGCCGCCGTACTGGAAGAGCACCGTTCTGCGCCGCAAGGCGCCCGGTGACGCCGCATAGCGTCTCGCGACGCGCCTCCCGGGCCAGACCAACGCCCGGACGGACACGTGTGCCCACGGCACGCCGATGCGCCCCGTAGCGCGCTCGGCGCCGCCCGAACCACGCTCTTTCGACCCAGGACCGAGCCATCACGACGCTCGCGGTCCCACCCTTTCGGTTTGCTGCGCTACACTTCTTCGCGCTGCGATCCGGCTTCTTTTACCTACGCGCTGCTCGATGAGCCGCATTGGCGGAAGCGGATGACCGAGTTTGAACGCGAGCCGCGAGGGCCGATCTCTGAGGTAGGACCGCGACCGTCGCCCTGTCGGGTGAGCCTTACAGTTTGTGTTCAGTTGCTACTCAGAGGCCGACGCTTCGCGGAGTCAGCAAAGGACGCCGATCGGCGATCGGCGTCCCGGCGTCAGAGTTCGCGTCAGTTTCCCGCGGATCCACATGGCCCGCTACAAACCTCAACCCTCAAACCCTGCACTCTTCCGTGCTCGGTGGCCAGGAGAGAGAGCCAGCCTATTCAACCATATCGATTATTGTCATATGCAGAATAGTCGAAGTACCAATCGTTCCAATGGTCAATGAGTACGTATTGCTGCACCTGATCCCAGGTCAATGGGGTGATTGGATTTGTGATAGCGATTTCATCTTTCATGTGAATGGCCGATAGATAGTAGATATCCATTCGGTGAGAATTTACCTGATTTTGCCTCTGGTACTTAAAAGCGTGGGGGTATTTGTTTCCCAGCATTGTGGCGCGGTGAGCGTAGACCAGCACTATTTGGTACGCATAAAAGGTGCCAGGGCCTTGGAGCGCCACCGTCCACGACTCCTCTGTTTCTTTCGACCAAGCCTGTGTGGCCGAGAAGCCAACGTTGATATTTGAGGTCACGTTGACAAGATCAATTTGGTCACTCACGGAGTAGCCAACGTTCACACTTTCCGTAAATGACGAGGTGAACCCCGCGCGCTGGACGAAGTTATGCGTCACGGTCTCACCGTTCGGGAGTGGGTATCGGTCGACGTACTCAAGGTATGCGAAGATGGGCCGTGTATAGGTACCCCAAGTTTCATCACCGATGTAAACCGGACCGTAAACCGTGTCACCGATCAACCAGCAGGCCTTCTGCGGGTTGAGAGATTTCAGATAGTTGTCTATCTGAAAGTTACCTTCTGCCCAAGGGTATGTATCACTTACAAAGTTGGAGAGCGTGTTCTTCGGTGCGGGTACTTTCTTGTGTGCAGCCCGCATCTCCCTGATTGATCCGAACGGCATCGCGCCCTCTTTGAGATCGCGCTCGTTCATCTTAGATTCCTTCATTGAGGTGATCCTCCCATCCCGCACGCACATGAGTAGGCGCGCTTGGTGAGCCCAAATACGTTGCAAATCATGGCCGAAGCAAGATTTTTCGGTCTCTTGATGCCTTGTGGGTGCATGTGCGGTGCGGTGTGACGGCGCGGGTGATCAGCGACAATTACTTCGGCTCTCCCGCACTCTTGCTGAAGGAGGGGGGCGAGGTCTTCCGGAACGACCGCCGTGGAGCACGATCGGGACGGACCGGGGTGCAGCTGTCGACGTCGGCAGCCCCGGGATCGAGGACCGCGCCCTGAGCCTCGCGCGCTGGTTGCAGGCGGGACCGTGGGCCCCACAATCGCCGTCCTACGCTGCGAGGAGCAATCGTTGGCGGAGGAGCCCCACGCTGGCGCGGCCGTACATCTGGCGCTTGAGCATCTTCAGCTTCGTCACCTGTCCCTCGGTTTGCCCGTTAGTCCACCTCTCGGTGAGCGCGGCCCTGATCGCACGCTCGTCGCGGCAGAGCCCCGCGGCGAAGTCGCGAAACTCGGCCAACGAGCTCGCCTTAGCTTGCTCCAGCCAGGGCACCAGCGCAGCGGCATCGCGGGCGCGGATCAGTTGGGTGAAGCTCTGCGCAAGCCGTTGTCCAGCGGCGATCGTGGGGCAGTCTTCGAGCAGGTGGCCGATGTAGCGCCGTTGGTCGACGTTCAGTTCGGACGCGGGCTCCACCGGATCGGAGTTCGGCGCGGCGGCAGTCGTCAGCAGCCACCACCGCAGGTTTCGGGGCGACGGAGCGCGCATCTCTGTCGAAGCCGTGGCACGCGAGGGCGCGCGGACTGCCGGCTCGTGCGGATCGTCGACCCGTCGCCACAAGGCCACGTGGCGCTGGACGGTCCGCAGAGTGCCTCGGAAGCCTTGCTGGACGAGCTCGCGAAAGAGCATTACCGCGTCTCGGCAGCCCTCGTCCCATCTCTTGCGCAGGAAGTTGTCGTGATCGGTCCAGGTTCCGATCTTGGTACGGCGTTTCGCGCGCTCTGGGCATTGATCGGCACGGAGATACTTCCGCACCGTCGGTCGCGAGAGCCTGGTCCGCTGGCAGATCGCATGAAGCGAGAGGCCCTGGGCATGCAGCGCGTGCACCTGCGTGTAGAACTGCTGCCGCTTCGTCGGTGTCACCGAGATGCGTGGCGGCACGGCCGCTGCGACAGAGCCGGCCTTCTCGGCTGCCTCGTGGACCACCCCCGCCGTCGGTTCCGAGTACGCCGCTGGAGACGGCGGAGACGCGGAGGTCAACGTCGCCGCGCGGGCACGCGCAGCGGCTCTATCGAGCGCGCCGCGATGGCGCTGAAGCACCCGCTCGAGCACATCGCCGACGTTCTTTAGCAGGTGCCACCGGTCCGCTACCTGCACGGCTTTCGGCGCCCCATCGCGGATGCCCTGCGCGTACGTCTCGGCGCGGTCCCGCGTTACAAGGGCGATGCCGGGGTGCTCTCTGAGCCAGTGTGCAAGCGTATCAGCGGTGCGGTCTGGGAGCAGGTCAATGGGGACGCGCCGCTCGAGATCAACAAGGATGGTGCCGTAGCGGTGCCCACGCCGGATGGCCCAATCATCAACCCCCACCACTCGCGCGGGCGGAGCAGGCGCGACCGCCGCGTGGCGCACGCGCCGAAGGATGGTGTCGGGGCTGCCGACCAGGCCGAGCCATGGCAACAGTCGTCCAGCGGCCTCGCCGCCGAGCGCGACGCCGATGCGCGTCAGCAGTTCGTCGAGCCGCATCGTCGCGCGTGCGTGTGGCGGGGCGACCGTGGGCAACCGCTCGGAGAAGATCGCCCGCGAGCAGTCGGTCTGCTCGCATCGGAAGCGCCGGACGAGCAGGTGCAGGCGCACCGGTACACCCTGGCAGGGCAGATCGGCCAGGGTGCGTCGGTAGCGGCTCTGGACACGATACGCCGCGCGTCCGCAGGTCGGGCAGAGAGCTTCAAAACCCGTGGCGCGCACCTCCAGCACCATTGCTCCCGCGTGGTTGTGCACACCCTCGAGCTCCAGATCAGGGGCAGGAAGAGAAAAGGGAGGGCTCGGACACTTGGACAACTCAGGGGCCCCGTCTGACCGTAGCCGATACGCTCGGTCGTCTGTGACTTCGGTGAACCCAGCGAGCGCGGAAGGTGCGCCTCCGTTACTGCCCGTGCAACTCCAGGCGAGCTCAACAGAGCACCTTCAGCAAGAGTGCGGGAGAGCCATTTTTACTGACGCTCTACACCCCGCGCCTGAAGCGGAGCGCGACCGCCGGCCTGTCGACGTCGCGGCTGTTCATGATGATGTCGACAGGCCCGCGTGCGATCAACCGTGCAGAGCAGCACCAGCGAAACTTGTAAGCTGCAATGCCAAGCTAGGCCGCATCTGGGGATCCCGTGCGCTCGACGGCGAGAGCTCGCTGAGTCGCGGGCCTTTGCAACATGCGTGCGCGGTGGTCGAGCACGCGCGGAAGCTTGGTGGTGTCGACGCCATCGGCTTCCAACCATTGCGCGAGAGTGAAGAGATGCGGGTCGCAAACGCTGAATTGGTCGCCGAGTACCCAAGGGCCTTGGAGTTTGTTGTGCTCGACGAGTGAGAATGCATCGAGGACAGACTTGGGGACCTTCCGTTGCATCGAAGCTATTGCGTCTGCGTCGTCGGACCATCGTGAACCGCGCATACGGTGTGCGTGAGCCACGTGCACGGTTGAAACGAGATACGAAAGGAACTAGAGCGCACGGGCCTCGAGAAACGCGCCCGTAGGCAAGAGTTCTGCCGCGGGTGCCGAGCGAGCGAGAAAGGCTAGGAGCGCAGGGGGCTCGGTGAGCAAGCCGTCTTGAGTGCGAAGCGTAGGCACACGGCCAAGCGGATTGAGCTCCAGGTAGGCAGCGGAGCGCTGCTCGTCCTTGGCGAGATCGACACGCTGCAGGACGTAAGGGGCTCCGATTTCCTCAAGCACGATGATAGTGGCAAGCGAGATCGAGTTCGGCGAGAAGTAGAGAGTCAGTGGTGTCATGCGCGCGTTCTCACTGTCGGCCTAACTATCAGTCGATTGGTCAGCCGAAGCCGCCGGACCAGGTCTATCTAGCTCGTCGCCTCTTGTAACCTCCCCCACGGAAAGTCACACGGATCGGCTCTGCGCCGCAAGGCCCAAATGCTGTCCAGCGTCATAGGGTAGCAGGTGTTTCCCTCGTCAAGCCATTTCTACTGGGCGGGCGAGAAGCGGCGGGCTCCACGCGCGCTGGTCGCGCAGCATCGCGTTGAGCATGGTCACGAGCTTGCGCATGCAAGCCACGAGGGCGACCTTCGACGTCTTGCCCCGTGCAGTGAGCCGGCCGTAGAGGGCGGCGATGATGGGGTTGTGGGTCTTAGCGACGACCGCGGCCATGTAGAGCAGGAGCGCACGGCTGCCCGGCCGCCCCAGATGCTGCGGCGGCCGTGTTTTCTGCCGCTGTCGTTGTTGAAGGGAGCAACCCCGACGAGCGCCGCGATCTGCTTGCGGTTGAGGGGGCCCAGCTCCGGAAGCAGGGCCAGAAGGGTGGCGGTAACGACGCGTCCGACGCCCTTGACCCCCTGGAGCAGCTCGTCCTTGGCACGCCATGTTGAGTGAGTCAGGATGCGCGTGGTCAGCTCACTTGCCTGGATGACACGGCGCGGCTGCCTCATCGGGACAGTGCCGGACACATGGCGGTCCGCTCACAACCTCGGACCGAAGGGGCCGTGCTGGGCGCGCACGGCGGTGAGGTGATCGCGGAGCGGGGGGAGCAGGCGGAGCGGTAGCATCGTGATTCGATCCTTCCTGCCCTTGCCGTCGCGAACGAGGATCTCGCGGCGCTCGAGGTCGAGGTCCTTCACGCGGAGCTCGGCGCATTCAAGCAGACGGAGGCCGGCGCCGTACAGGAGGGAGGCCTAAAGGAGCGGGACGCCGGGCGCCCCCTTGCGCAGCTGCTTTGCTCTGCAATCCAAGGCTCGCCTCGACGAAAGCAGGGCGCCAGCCCTTCCGCAGGCTCGCCGTCATGAGCTCGCTCGGCTCGACCTCGCCCTCACGGCCAGCCTGGTCCACCTGCCCCGAGCTCGAGCCCCCAGCGGAGCGCCCCTCCGCCGTCGCCCACGTTTCACGTGAGGCACCGCGCGCAGCTCGTGTCCGGGCCGCCGCAGGCGCCCGCGCAGCGGGGCGAAGCGCCTGGACACGAGCGAGCACGGTGCCACCGCCCGCAGGCGACGGCGGAGATGCGCCGACGTCACCGGTGGGACCGGTGCGGTCGGCACCTGCGAGGATCTGCGGGGACGAGGTTGCGGACGCCACGTTCCCAACATGCCTATCCTCCGCAACCGCTTCCGCGAGCTGTCTGCGCGAAGCGGTGCGGCGATCGCTTCGGTAGCCAGCCTCACGCGGCGCCGGCGGCGATCGCGTCTGCGAGGCGGGGGAACGCGGGGGTGAAGCCGACGTCCTCGCGGATCCGGCGACCGTCGAGGAGCGCGTCGATGGTGCGCGCGCGCTCGGCGTCCGAGCCGTCGGGCGGCGGCTCGGACACCGATGCGAACAGCGCCGCCAATGTCGGGGCTTCGTCGTCGACCACGTTGTAGATTCGATGTGCAGGGGAAGGCGCAGCGAGCAAGCGGGCGACGGCTTGCGCCACATCCGCGTGGTGGGCGATCGACAGGCGCTGCGTCGGTGGGAACGCGCGCGCCATCGGCACTGCCTCGGCGATGTGCGGATCGCCATCGCCGTACACGAACGGCAGCCGCAGCACGCGCGCGTCGAGACCCTCGAGCGCCAGGAGGAAGCGCTCGGCGGCGAGCTTGCTCACCGCGTAGGCGTCGGTCGGCGCGCACGGGTCGTCCTCGCCGGCAAGGCGCCCGCCCGTCGAGCCGTAGACCACGCCCGCGCTCATGAAGAGGAAGCGCTTCACGAAGGCAGCGCGAGCTGCGCTTGCGAGATGCTGCGTGCCGAGTCCATTGATCGCGTGCTCCTGCTCGGCCGTCGCGCCGCGGAACGCAGCGCAGTGGACCACGGCCTCGACTCCGCGCACCGCAGCCGCGAGCGACTCCGCGTCGAGCAGGTCGCCCTGGACGAGCTCGATGCCAGCGTCGCCTAGGGCGGCGGCGCGCGTCCGATCGCGCACGAGGGCGCGCACCTGATCGCCGCGCTGCGCGAGCCGTTTGGCGAGGCGACTTCCGATCCTTCCGGTGGCTCCGGTGATGAGAATCTTCATGGGAGCAACGTAGCCCTCGGCGCTTGTCGAAAATTGGCAGAAGCGGACATTCGCGGAGCGACGCTTGCGCGACCGCCGCGTCGGCGCCAACAATTGTGTATGCACGCGGGCGTCGCTGACCGCACACGTATCGCGCCGAGCGCGTCGACTGCGTCCGCCGTGGCCGCGCTGTTCGTCGAACAGTGCGACCGCGACAGGTCCCTCGTCTCGATTCCGCGTGCGGAGATCCAGCTCGTCGCTCGCATCGGGCCATGCGTCCCAGGTGGCGTCTACGTGTACGCGATGGGCGGCCGCCGGACGGTGCATCGAAAGCTCATCCGCGGCGGACAGCGGGCGGTGACGGCACGCTTGCACCTCGGCGCCTCGGAGGCGGTGCTCGGCGTGCCGGCCTCCGCACTCGCCGGGCGCATCGTCGCGATCGACGAGCTGTGGGGCGACGCCGCGAGTCGGCGGCTCCTCGATCAGCTCGCGACCGCGAACGACGCGCTCGGAGCGATCGCGATCGTGGAGTCCGCGATCGCCGAACGGCTCGCGATCGCGGAGCCCCGCCGCGCGCACGTGGACCTCGCGCTGGCGGCCGCCGCGAGGCTCGCGAGCGCCAGTGTGAACGACGTCGCCGCCGAGCTCGGTGTGAGCGCGCGGCACCTCCGCCGCGTGTTCCGTGACGTCGTCGGCGTGGGCCCAAAAGCGTTCGCGCAGCTCGTGCGCTTCGATCGCGCGGTCGCCGCCGCGCGCGAGGGCGACCGCGCGAGCTGGGCGCGCGTCGCCGCCGCGACTGGCTACTGCGATCAGGCCCACCTCATCGACGAGTTCCGCGCGATCGCGGGCGTGACGCCCCGCGTGCTGCTCGGCGAGCTCGGCGGTGGTTCGGTCCTCTAGCCGCTCGCTGGACTCCCACAGCCGCAGTGGCCGCCTCCGGATCGATGGAGTGCGATGCGACCTCCGACGGGATGCTGTCCCACGGTGAGCGGCCACGGCTCGTCGTCGAGCGGATCGATGTCCCAGTCTTTCAGGTAGACGCCGCCGATCGCGGCGAGCCGCGGGCTGGTGGTCGCGAACACAGCCCGGCTTGGAAGTTCCGGACATTGCCGCAGCGCTACGCCGGCGCGGGCTGCCAGGTGCCGCGCCGGCGCCTCGAACCCCGACCGTCGTGACCGTGGTCATGATGACCACGGTTCGATGGGCGGCGCGCGACCTGCATGGTCTTCATGACCACGGAGATCGCCGCCCGCTCACCCCATCCTCGACCGAAGGCGGCGCTCGAACCAGTCTCGTGCCTGCTCCCAGGTCACATCGCCCGCGGCGATCTCGTCCTGCAGGTTGCGGAGGCGCGGGATGTCGTGCAGCGCGAGCTGAAGGCCGCTCACCGAGATCTGGACGTAGAACGTCCTCACGGGCATCTGAACGCGCGCGTCGCCGAGCACGTGCTCGTGGAAGCACAGCGCGTAGAAGAGCGCCGCAGCCTCCTCGGTGCGGGTCGGGCTGTAGCCGGCGAGGTGCTCGAGCTGCTCGCACAGGTCAAGCAGGTCGTCCAGCCGGAGCATCCGTGCGCGCTTCTATGGAACGTAGTGTCAAGACAGATCCCCTCCGATCGCCGACCGTCCTCTTCAACGGAGGCGTCCGCTCCCAGTCGGCACGTGCGGCCTGGCTTGTCCGGGTTCGGCTGGCTGGCACGGCGTGGCTTGCCAGCGTTCAGCTGGCAAGCGCGGCGAGCCTTGAGCGCTTCCCGGTCGACCACGCGTCCGCGATTGGCATCGGAACTGCTGGCCAATACGGAGGATGACGGTCGCTCCCTTTGCGGGCTGTTTTCGCTGGCATCCTCGACGAGATCGAAGCTCTGTTGTTCTCGCGCAGAAAGCGGGAACCCTCCTTCTATCTGGGCCTCTTCTGACCATGGCTTCTTTCGGTACTTCGAGGGGGCATAGCCTATCCTTGGGACATCGGGGCGACTGCCCCGTGCCATTCGCGCAATGGATACTCACCCTCGAACCTTGCTCGCCTCCAGCTGCTGCGCCGGCGATCACACCTCTCTTGGGGATTGATACCTCCACACGTGAAACGAGTCTTTAGCCTTGCTTGCGATGCTTCGTCGGGTCGTACTTCTCCTTGCTCTTCCACATCGAAAGAGCGATCGCGGCGATCTTGCGGGCGAGCGTCAGCTTCGCCAGGTTCGGCTTCGTGCCCGCTGTGATCAACTGCTGGTAGTCCTGATGCAACGGCTCGGTGGCGAGCTGCGTGATCACCGTCGTCGCCGCACCCTTGAAGACGTGCTTCAGCGTGTGATTGTGATTCAGGTTCAGTCCGCGCGTCTTCTGGACCTCGACCCGCACCCAGCCGCCGTCCGGCTTCCGGGCCCAGTCCGAGGTCGAGCGCATCACGATCCCCAGGCCGCAATACGACCAGAACTGCCGCTTGGTCCGGAACCGCGCCGGCGACACCACGATCGGCATCAGCTGCGCCACCCGGATCGGACCCAGCCCTGGGCACGACTCCAGCACCCGGCTCATCGCGTGTCGGTGCGCTTCGGCGACGAGATCCTTCTCCGCTCGCCGCCGGATGGCTTCCACCGCATCGTACTGCGCGTACAACATCGTCGCCGCCCCGCGGCTCGCGTCGGGCAGCTGCTTCAAAAACTCCTCGCGGCCCTTGTCCGAGTACACGCTCTTGCCCTCTACGGCGACGCCGCGCGACCGAAGCAACGCTTTGATCCGGTTCTGCACCCGCACCACGTCCTGCACGATCATCGCGTGGGTGCGGCCCAGCTCGCCCAGCCTCTTGTACTCGCCCACCTCCTTGAACACGCGCTGCTTGAGCGCTCCCGTGCGCAGCTGCTCGGCCAGGTGGAACGCGTCGCTCTCGTCGCTCTTCTGGCCTCGGCTCTCCGAGACCATCGCCACCACGATCTCCTCCGCGTGCGGGGAGAGGATCTCGTAGAGCCACCTGCTCTGCGTCCCCTCCTCGAGAACCACGTGCCTCTTGCCGGCGATCGCCTTGAGTTGCTCCACCAACGCTTGGCCGTTCGTCTCGACCAAGTGCGCCCCCAGCCGCTTGCCGCTCTCCCCGACCACCGCAAACGTCGTGCTTGCGGCATGCACATCCAGACCGATGTATCTCTGTATTGGCGCCCCCTTGCGCAGCTGCTTTGCTCTGCAATCCAAGGCTCGCCTCGACGAAAGCAGGGCGCCAGCCCTTCCGCAGGCTCGCCGTCATGAGCTCGCTCGGCTCGACCTCGCCCTCGCGGCCAGCCTGGTCCACCTGCCCCGAGCTCGAGCCCCCAGCGGAGCGCCCCTCCGCCGTCGCCCACGTTTCACGTGAGGCACCGCGCGCAGCTCGTGTCCGGGCCGCCGCAGGCGCCCGCGCAGCGGGGCGAAGCGCCTGGACACGAGCGAGCACGGTGCCACCGCCCGCAGGCGACGGCGGAGATGCGCCGACGTCACCGGTGGGACCGGTGCGGTCGGCACCTGCGAGGATCTGCGGGGACGAGGCTGCGGACGCCACGTTCCCAACATGCCTATCCTCTCATCGTCTGGCGTGCTTTCGGCCTGCTGGCGCTGGATCTCGCCTGCTCCGGTCCCGTGCCACCTCGGCCGCGATCTCCGACAGTGCCGGTCAAGGCCAAGACGCTTCGGTCTCCGCGGATCTCCGCACCTGTCCTATCCGGGCGGCTCGTCAATGCGGCTTGCTACCGTCGGCGCGACCTTTCTCTCCCCTCCGGTGCTGGCACCAGGCCGAGCAGCCGACCGATCGCCTCGTGAACGATCCGCGCCGCCTCCTCATCCCCAAGGGCGACGGCGCGGTTCAGGGTGCTGGCGAGCGAGGCAACCACGACGACCCGAGGCGACGCGTTGGCCGACGCGAGCTTCCCAGGATCGAGGCTCGCCGGTTGGGCCCGGGTTGGGCCCACCCCGACCCACGGGCTGCGATCCGTCGTCACGCCTCCCTGAAATCCCGGGCAAAGCACCGGATCGCGACGGTTCGCCCTCGCGGAATCGTCCCGCCAGGAAAAACCGGACGGTCAGCCGCCTCGCCGGCGCAGCTCGGCCTCGAGCTCGGCGATGCGCCGCTCCGCCGACGCGCGAGCGGCCTGCTCCGCCTCTGCGCGCCGGCGCTCCGCCTCCGCGCGCCGGCGCTCCGCCTCCTCGGGGGTGAGGACGAGCTCCGCACCGTCGGGGGTGCGGGCGAGACGAAGCGCGGCCGGGTAGCCTGCGGCCGGGACGACGACCCAATGCAGATCGAGCACGGTGCACGGGCTGCGCTCCCCCTCGACCACCCGCTCGACCAGATCGCCGTCGATGCGATCCCAGACCCGCAGCCGCTCCCCGGGCGCGGCCTCGGGGTCGAACGCGACGAGCTCCAGCACACCGAGCTCGTGGTACTTGCCGAGCTTCTCCTCCCAGGTCTGCGTATCCGCGTCGTGCTCGCTCACGATCTCGACCGCGAGCTCGGGGGCCCCGCGCTCCCACGTCTTCCAGGAACCGAACGGCGTGTCAGGCGTGCCGAGCCGAACGAAGGCGTCCGGCGCCAGGCACCGGCGCGGATCCGACGCGGACCAGTAGACGAACTGCTCGGAGCCGATCGCCGCTCGATCCGAGAAGGTCTTGAGCACGAGATAGAGCAGGGTCCTGAGCTCGAGGTGGCGCTTGGTCTCCGGCACGAGGGCCTCTTCCGGGAAGTGGAGCGGCGAGGGCGCGCGGACGTGACGGAGACGACGCGCGTGCGCGGCGGGTTGCATGGGGGGAGTATACCCGTCGTGGGAGGATGTCGACCGCGCCGCAGCGTGGGCAGCGGCGAGGTCGCTCACTCGAGCTCGGCTTCCACTTCGGCCTGATGGACACGGACCCCCCGAGCCTGACGAGGTGGCTGGAGGAGCGGTTCGCCGACGTCGCGCCGGAGGATCCGGCGGCCAGCCCCCGGTGAGCGCCCGGGGCGGCCGGCGGGAGGCCGCGCGTTTCCCGCGCTTGCCGCCCGCGCGCGTCTTCACCTACGCTCTCGCCCATGGCCAACCCGACCGCGCTCCTCGAGACCTCCCTGGGCAACATCAAGATCGAGCTCTACCTCGACAAGATGCCCATCACCGCCGGAAACTTCCTCAAGCTCGCGAAGAGCGGGTTTTACGACGGGCTGCATTTCCACCGCGTCATCAACGGCTTCATGCTCCAGTTCGGCTGTCCGCACAGCCGCGATCCGAAGAGCCGGCTGGCGGGCACGGGCGACGGGCCCGACGGCTGCATCCAGGACGAGCACCCTGCCAACGCCAAGCTCTCGAACGAGCCCGGCACGCTCTCCATGGCGAACACGGGCGACCCCAACAGCGGCTCGTGCCAGTTCTTCATCAACACGGTCAACAACGCCTACCTCGACTGGTTCACGCCCGGCCCCTCGAAGCACCCCGTCTTCGGCCGCGTGATCGAGGGCATGGACGTCGTGCGCAAGATCGAGAAGTCGCCCACCGACGGGAGCGATCGGCCCGTGACCCCGATCCGCATGAACCGCGTCGTCGTGCAGGACTCCTGATCCGCGCTGCCGCGCTCGCGGCGCGCTCCCCGTCCGTCTCCCATTAGCTCGCTCAGCGCCCGCTCCGCGCGCTCTTCCGGCGCCTCGCGAGCCCTCTCGGAAATACATCGTCTGCCTGCGACGCGCCCATGGGACCAAGGTCCCATGGCGCTACCCCAGCTCCCGGGACTAGATCCAACGGGCCAAGCGACGGTGCGCGGAGGCATCGATTCCCATGCAGGGATCGAGCCCTGGAGCGCACGTCCGCCTGGGACCTGCGCTTTGCCGGACCGCTGCGCCCCGAGGTCCATCTCCCCAGCTTCACGGAGGCGCGCGCCGGCGCGCCAGACGAGAAACCATCGATCCAAGGAGACGAGTCCATGACGAGCAACAACACGCCGATCATCAACACGGTAGAGGGCCCGGTCCAGGGCGTCGTCGAGAGCGAGATCCTCGTGTTCAAGGGCATCCCGTACGCGAGGCCGCCCGTGGGCGACCTGCGCTGGAAGGAGCCCCAGCCGGTCGAGCCCTGGAAGGAGATCCGCAAGGCCGACGCCTTCGGCAAGGCCTGCCTCCAGCCCAAGTATCCCTCGATGGATGGCGCGGGCGACGTGGGGCCGCAGAGCGAGGATTGCCTTTACCTGAACGTCTGGACGAGCGGCGTGGGCCCCGGCGCCCTCAAGCCCGTCATGGTGTGGATCTACGGCGGCGCCTTCAAGATCGGCGTCGGCAGCGACAAGATCTACGGCGGGGGTCCGCTGGCCAGGAAGGGCGCGGTGGTGGTGACCTTCAACTACCGCGTGGGCCTCCTCGGGTTCTTCGCCCATCCGGGCCTCGACAGGGAGCTCGGGCCGGTCAACTACGGCCTGCTCGACCAGATCGCCGTGCTGGAGTGGGTGCAGCGCAACATCGCGGCCTTCGGCGGCGACCCTGGCAACGTCACGATCTTCGGCCAGTCGGCGGGGGCCGAGAGCGTGCTCGCCCTGTTCGCCTCCCCGCTCTCGAGGGACCGGAGCCCGGCCCTGTTCCACAAGGGCATCGCGCAGAGCCCCTACGCGATCCCGGAGCAGACCCGGGTGAAGGCGTCCGAGCTCGGCGTCAAGATCGCGTCGGGGCTCTTCAGGCTGAACGGCGAGCATGCGACGGCCGAGGAGCTGCGCGCGGTGCCGGCCGAGAAGTTCACCGCGCAGTTCATGCCGACCCCGGAGAACCCGCGGGGCCAGGTGCCGTTCCTGGGCCCGAGCCCCGTGCGCGGCGACACGGTGCTGCCGACGGGGCTCAGGGCGACCTTCGAGGCCGGCGAGCAAGCGCGGAAGCCGCTCATCATCGGCAGCAACAGCGACGAGGCGAGCGTCCTCGAGGCGTTCGGCATGGATCCGGCGGCCGTCATGCAGATGATCGTCGAGGCGGGAGGCGAGGAAGCCGAGAACGCGCTGGAGGCCCTGAAGGATCTTTACCGTAAAGACCCCGAGGTGACCGAGGAGGACCTCGAGGACCCGGGCCGCTTCGCCGGCCTGGTGCTGCGCGACATGCTGTTCACCGCGCAGGCCCGATGGCTCGCGGACAAGCACTCGAAGGTGGCCGATACGCGGTGGTATTACTTCAGCTACGTGGCCGAAGGGGACCGCGAAAACCAGCCCCACGGCGTCCCGCACGGCGGCGAGATGATGTTCCCGTTCGGGGGCATCAAGCCCAGGTTCACCGCGGCCGATCGGGCGATGTCCGAGAAGGTCAGCAGCTATTGGTTCTCCTTCGCGCAGACCGGTACGCCGGCGGGCCAGCCGAGCTGGCCCAAGCACGAGACGGGGGGAGTGCTCATGCGAGACAAGACCCTGAAGCTCGGCGAGACGATCGAGGTCGCGTACGACTTCAGGAAGGTGCGCCTCGACGCGCTCATCGCGCAGTATCCGAAGCTCGAGGAGGCGCTCGCGGCGGGCGGAGGCGCGGGCGGCGGGCCGCGGTAGGGGGCTCTACGACTGGCGGAGACGGGCGACCTGGAAGCAGGCGGAGAACCAGACGTCGCCTATTCAGGAAAGCGAAGGGTCTCGACGGCCACGCCGTCCTCTCCCGTGATCATGTTGCCATTTCGGTCCCAGCTGATACCGCCCTTGCCCGGCGGCCCCAGCTCGAAGGTGACGCCTTCCAGGGTGAGCTGATCCTCGTCGAGGTAGGCGACGCCGATCGAGTCACCGCCGCGCCCTGGGCCGCCGTAGCCGCCGGGGCCTCCGTCGCCCCCGCTGCCACCGTCACAGCCGTAGGTGCCATCGCCCAGCGCGCCTCCCGGCGCGCCGCGGCCGCCGCGGCCGCCATTCTCCGGCGGCCCTCCGTCGCCGCCCTCGCCGCCGTCCAGCGGCTGGATCACCGTGTCGCGCACGGTCAGCCTGGCGTGGAGCGCGACGATGGCGATGCTCGGATGGCCGTTCCCGCCCCCCTGGCCGCCGCGGCCGCCGCACCCGCCTGACGCGCCCGATCCGCCGCCGGCGCCTCCCTTCGAGGCGACGCCGCACACGCTGAGCCCACCTCGCCGGCCGCCGCCGCCGCCGCCGCCCTGGCCCGGCATGCCCCTGCTGCCGTCGTCGGCCTTGTCGCCTTTCCATCCCGCCTCGCTGATGCGCCCGATGCCCTCGCCCGCCGCGCCGACGGTGCCTTGCGCGCCGTCAACCCCGTCTCTCCCGGGATGACAGCCGACGTCGGGATCGTCCCCGCCGCCTCCCCGCCCGTAGCGCTGGGGGTTGGGATCCGGGGTCGGCTCACCGTCGTCTCCAGCTTCGGCGCCGCTCGGCAGTCCATCACCGCCCTTGCCGCCGACGCTGGGGAGTCCGGCGTCATCACAGGGGTTCACGATGGCAGGCCCGCCGGCCACGGTCTCCGCCGAGCACGCGTCCCCACCGTACATCCCGTGCGCGCCATCTGGCGCGCGATTGATCCCGGACCACTCCTGGCCACCGCGGCCCCGATACCCATACGAGGCGTGAACCCAGCCTCGGGTGATCTCCACCACCGTACCGGATTTGACGAGCACCGCGATCGGGCCCCACGCGCGCATACCCATATCGGAGATCTTGGACACCCCGTCCGCGGCGCCCGTATCCCCGGCGCCCGCCGGTTCGACGGTCAGCACGACGTCGGCGACAGACGAGAGCTGCACGAGGGAGCGGTTGTCAGGCTCGCGCTTCCAGCTCAGGCAACTGTATCCTCCGATGAGGTCGACGCCGGAAGGCAGCGTCATGGGCCCGAAGAACCCGTCGGTGCACGCGAACACGCGCCCTCGCCCGGTGCGCGCGAGCTCGACGCCGCGCTGCACCGTGCGCACCGGCTTCTCCCTCGTGCCGGGGTTCGCGTCGTCGCCTCTCCCCAGGACACCCGCGACGAACACGCCGCAGCCGTCCTCCAGCACGTTGGCGGCGAGACGCTCGAGACAGACGGACTCCGGCGGGGCGTCGTCCTGGCACGACGAACTCCCGTCGCACGGCGCAGGGCCGGCGTCGTGTGCGCCCGGCGCGGTGCCGCAACCGGCGGTGACGAGCGGCAGGAGAAACAACAAGTAGGTCGCTCTGGTGGTCCGCATCGTGATCCCTCGAAATCATGTCCCGAGCACGGGGACGTTCAGCGGGGAGGTCCCGGATCGGGCACATCGAATGGCCGCCAGGGAGCGGCGTCTCCAGCCTGGCCCGCACCCATGGCCTCGTCGGGAGCCGCATTGCCTGCCACGCCACCCTCGCCCGGTAGGCCCTGGTGGAAGGTGACGTCCGGTCCGAAGCTCACGTAGGCGCCGACGGACGCGACCCCATAGGAGGAACCGCCGATACCGCCGCCGGCGTCGCCCCCGCGGCCGCCCCATCCGCCGGCGCCGCCGTGACACCCGCTCCACATCATGCCGGTCCCGGTTGTGAAACCATGCCCACCGTAGCCGCCCAGTTGACCGTGGCCGCCCAGTTGGCCCGTTCCGCCGACCCCACCGCCGCCACCGTTACCCGTGGTGACGCCGGTCGCCTCGAGCGTCACCGCGCTCCCCTGCAACGCGACGATGCCGATGCTCGATCCGCCATAGCCGCCCCCTTTGCCCCCCTCGCCGCCGCAGCCGCCGCTCGCTCCAGAGCCACCGGCCGCGCCGCCCCGAGGGCTGCCCGCTCGACACGCGACCATGTCGCCTCGCCCTTTGCTGCCGCCGCCGCCGCCCCCGCCTTGCCCGACGCCACCCTTCTTGCCGTCCTCGCCCCGGACGCCGATCCAGCCGTCGATGCTGAGGTAGCCAGCACCGACGGCGCCAGCAGCGCGCCCACCGTCGTCGCCCTTTGCACCGTCTTCCCCATCGGAGCACGTCGTGCTGCCCGCGCCGGTCCCTGCGCGGCCGTGGCCCTCCGGATTCTCCCCCGGTTCGGGCTGCCCTGGAGAGCCATCGCCCCCCGCGTCGATCCCGCCGTCGCCCCCGTACCCGCCCGTGGACTCGATGCCGTCATCGCACACGGTCACGACCGGCAGGGCGCCGGTCGCGAAGTCCGCCGTGCACGCGTCCGCGCCGTCGTTCCCGAGCACCCCATCCCTCGCCCGCTCGCTGGGCGCGTCCTCCCCCGGCTCCCCGTCCTTGCCGTGGCCCGCGACGATCTCGCTCGCGCGCACGACCGCCTTTGCCCCGGGGCTCAGGATCATCCCGATCGAGGACTTCCCATCGCTCGCCGAGGCGTCCGCCGCCACGGCGCGAACGCCGAAGATCACCGACGCCGCCTCGCCTGCCGCGAAGACCCGCACCGGGATCCCCACCGGCCCCGGCGCGATCGTGGTCAGGTGATCCTGCCCCTCGAACGACCACCCGTACGACCAGTCATCGCCGTCGCACCGGCGGCCGCCCCAGAGGTCGACCCCCGAGGGCAGCGCGATCGTCTCCGCGAACGCCTCGCCGCACGCGTAGACGCGCCGGGTCGGCGCCTCGCCGCCGCCTCTCCCGCCCGCCGCGAGCCCGATCGCGCGCTGGAGCGTCCTCACCGGCGCGTCCGGCGTCCCGGGGTTCGCGTCGTCGCCCCGCGCGCTGACGAACACCCCGCAGCCGGCCATCGCCGGCGCGGTCGCCGGATTCCCGTCGCAAGGGGACGGCTCGGGCGGCGGGATCTCGCAGAAATAGGAGTCCGCGCACGTCTCGGCGTAGCAGCCCGACGTGCCGGCCGCGCCCGTCGCGCCCAGCGCGAGGATCGCCACGGACCGCGGGATCCCTCGCCCTCGACGCTCGTTCCTCATCCCGCGACGCACGGCCATCCACCCCTCATCCCGCGACGCACGGCCATCCACCCCTCATCCCGCGACGCACGGCCATCCCCCGCCTCACCAGGCGCCCTGGAGCAGCACGCCCGCCTGCTCGCCCGTCGTCACCGGGACCACGCGCAGGCCTCCGGCGGCCGGCGCGCCCCCGAAGACCGCGACCTCGGTGAGGAACGAGGCCGCCGTCGCCACCCCGAACACGCCGCTCGCCGCCAGCGACACCTTGCCGAGCGTGGCGAACAGGCCACGCTCCTCGACCTGGGCGCGGATGTCGCCGCACACCGCCGGCGCGCCGGCCTCCCGGCAGGTGTGCGACGTCCAGCCGTGCGCGCGGCGCGCCTCGTCGCGCTCGCGCAGGCTGCGGTGGACGACATGGGCCCGCAGCAGGAAGACCGCGCCGGCCGCCGCCGTCGCCGTCGTGAGCGCGACGCCGCCGATCCGCAACGTCCCCGGCCACGAAGCCCAGGGCGCCGGCGCCTGCGCGGCCCGCCTCGGCGCCGGCGCCTCCAGGGCAGCCTTCCGGCTCGGAGGGCCCGCCGCCGCGCCCTCGCCCGCGCGGCCCACCGCCGCGCGCCGCACCTGCAGCGACATGCTGGTCTCCGTCCCTGCCAGCGCGTCGAACGCCTGGAACGCTTCCTCCTGGCCCGTCGATCGGGCCCGCACCATGTGTCGACCGGGCTCCAGGAACACCCGGTAGGTCGGCGCCGGCCCGCCGACCCGATCGCCGTCGACCAGCAGCTCGGCGTCGGGCGGATCGACCGACAGGTAGAGCGTCGCCACGCGCGGCGCCGCCTTGCGCAGGCCGTCCTCGAAGCGCTCCTGCAGCGCGCGAGGGAGCGCGTCCCGACGCTCCAGGCTCCAGGCAAGGCGCTCGGCCGCGTCACGGTACCTGCGCAGCGCGAGCGCACAGAGGCCGAGCTCTCCGGCGATCTCCGCCCGCTCCCTGTCCGTGCCGGACGCCGCGCCGATCGCCTCGAACGCCGCCTCGTACGCGGCGTGGGCCTCGGCCCACCGCCCGGCGGCGCGCGCCCGCTGGCCACGGCGGACATGGTCCTTCCACGTCGCGCCGTCGCTCCGTGCCGGCATCGGATAGACGTCCTCGGCCCGCGCCGTGCTCGCGAAGCCCGCCGCGGCCCCGAGCGCCGCGCAAAAGAGCAACGAAGGCGCAACGAGACGCACCACGGGACGGCACGCACGCCGGACGCGTAGCGTCAACCGCCCCCAACTCCGGAGAAACGACCCATGGGACGAGAAAGATCAGCCCGCAATCGGAAAGCGCTCGCCGGGCGATCCGTCGCGTCGTGCGCTCCGGTGCCCGAGGCCACCGCGATCGACCGGAGTCGCCCCTCCCCCGATCTTTCCTGAACCTCCCTGGACGCCTCGGGCGTGCTACCTGCTCGTGGGCAAGTCAGCCAGAACCGCCACCGACTTCGCGCTCTTCCAGCGCCTCGCGAGGCGCGCCGGCGTCCCTGCACAGAGCGCCGAGGACGTCGCGCAGGACGCGTTGCTTCGAGGCCTGGAAGCGGAGCAGAGGCGCGAGCTCGGCGGGGATCCGGCGCCGTATCACGTCACGATCGCCCTCAACCAGGCGCGCGACCACGTGCGCAACGCGCGCCGCCGGGGAGAGGTCCTGACGTCGTTCGACGAGCGCGAGCTCCGGGACGAGCACCCGAGTCCGGAGGACCTGATCCGCGCCCGGCAGCGGGAAGCGCTCCTGCGCGACCTGATGAGCCAGGTCGAGCCCAGGTATCGCGATCTCTTGATCAAGCACGATCTCGAGGAGCGGCCGCTCGCCGACATCGCCGCCGAGCTGGGGCTGAAGGTCGAGACGGTGAAGACGCGGCACCGCCGGGCGCGCGAGCGCCTCAAGGCGGCGAAGCGGCGCTGGGCGGCGCGGCAGCGCGCGCGCGGCCGGGACGACGAAGCCTGTGTGGTCGGCGCGTTCGGGCTGCGCGATCGAGGGGCGTGGACAGGCGCGCTGCGCCGCCTGAGCGTGAGGATCCTGGCGCAGGCCGGCGTTGTCGTGCTCGCCGGCGCGCTCGTCGCCGCGACACCTCCCTCCGCTGGCCGGGCGTCGTCGCTCCGGCAGGCGGTGATAGCGCCTGGGGGCGCGCCCGCTCTGCGCGAGCTCACGGCGCCCGGCGAGCCCGCCGGGGCGAGCACGGCCGTCGCGACGGCGATACCGGCGGCGCGCGAGGAGCCGCCGTCCGCGGAGCGGGACGGCCGGCGCGCCGGCGCCGCGGCGGAGAGCGCGCCCGCGCCGCCGGTAACGACCGCTCCGCGCGCCCCGCCGCCCGGCGGCGCCGCGCGCCGGGCCGGGAGCGAGCGCGAGAGGAGCCTGATCCAGAAGGCCCGAGCGGCCATCGAGGCGCGGAACGCCACGGCGAATGTCGAGGCGCGGCGCCTCCTGGAGCGGCACGCGCGGGAGTTCCCGCGGGGCCGGCTCGCCGCGGAGCGGGAAGCGCTGCTGAGGCGAATCCGCTGAGCTCTCGGCTGTCCATCGGCGGACAGCGCGCGGCGGAGCGGTGGTGTCGATGGAGCGGTGATGTCGATGGAGCGGTGGTGTCGATGGACGACGCCGGGCGGAGCTCCGCCTGGCATCGGCGCAGGAGAGCGGCCGTGTGCAGGAGGCAGCATCTTGGGAGAGGTTCTGGGCGCGGCGACGAGGAGATCGCCGCTCGGCCCGCGGCGGGGGGCTCCATCAGGTGTCCTCCTGCCTGGGAGGACCTCTCCACGGACGTGACGAGGAGGCGTGTCGACCGGTGGCTCCGGAGGCTGCGCGTGCCGGCGCACGACAGGCGCGATCTGATCCAGACGGTCCTTCTCACGGCCGTCGAGCGCTTTCCCAGCTACGATCCTTCTCGCGGCCCGCTCGATCGCTGGATGAACGGCATCGCCGTGCACGTGGCTGGACGTCATGCCAGGAAGGCTTCACGCCGCCGCGAGGTGCTCACGGATCCTGAAGACCTCTGCGCGGTCGATCCAAGTCCGAGCGCGGCGGCCCTCCTCCTGGCCGAGGAGCGACACATGTTGCTGAGAGCGCTCGTCCTGGAGTTGCCGGTCGAGCTGCGCTCGGTGCTGGTCCAGCACGACGTTCACGAGATGGCGATGAAGGACGTCGCGGAGATGCAGGGCATCCCGCTCAGCACCGCATACAAGCGGCGCAGCCGCGCCGCCGAGGGCCTTCGCGAGGCCTTCGCGAGGCGCCTCGCCGTCGAGGCGAACAGCCGCCCCAGGACCGCGGCCAAAGCGACGGATCGCGACGGCTCGGCACCACAGATGCGTTGCCCGAGCGCGTCCCGGGTTGCGCGCCCACGGTAGGCCCTCCGGGGGCCGGGCGCCTCGGCAACACCTCCCGTGGAACCGCGGTCGCGCTCGGGCGACGCGGTCCCGGAGCCGCGGCTCCGCCGGGCAGGCGTCACGCCGCCGCGCGCTCCCCCTCCGGCAGGGCCGCGCCCCTCGGCGCCTCGCCGTGCAAGGCGACGCCCTTCTCGCGGAGCGCCTTCAGCGCCCGCTCCGTCAGCGTGCTCTGGTAATCCTGCTTGTATTTCATGTCGAGGACGTGCGCCTCGGCGTCGAGGCGCACCGCCGTGAGGTCGCCGAGCACGCACTGGCTCACGCGCACGCTGGGCGGCTGCCCCAGATAGACGTAGCGGCTGCTCGTGACGCACTCCTCCACGACCCGCTTGGCGAGACCGATGTCCTGATCGAGGGCGATGAAGAGCTGCACGCTGACCGCCATGTCCAGCCGACCGTGGTTCGCCGACCCGACCGCCTCGGTCAGGAATTTGTTGTTCGGGATCGTCACGAGCAGGTTGTCCTCGGTGATGAGCCGCACCGAGCGCAGCCCGATCGCGACGACCTCCCCGTAGAGATCGCCGAACTTGACCCGGTCGCCCACCAGGAACGGTCGATCGACGATGAGCGTCAACCCGGCGAGGATCGACGAGGCGAGATCCTTGAGCGCGAAGCCGACCGTCACGGCCACCGTGCCGGTCAGGGCGAGCACGACCTCGCGAGAGAGGTTGATCGAGACCGCGGTCGCGGCGGCGATGCCGCCGATGTAGAGGCCGAAGCGCAGCAGCGTCGCGATCTGGTTGAGCAGGAGGCGCCGGTGCACATACCGGCTGCTGCCGCGCTCGATGGCGGCCGTGAGCAGCCGGACGAGGAGCCAGGTGACGGCGAGGATCGCGACGCCGGTGAGCACGCCCCCCGCCTGGATCGTCTCGATGAGCTTCGCGCCGTCTACAGCGTCTGTGTCAGCTTCCATGGTCGTCCTCTCATCACGGCTGGATCAGGTGCTTGCGCAGAAGAAAGCTCGTGACCGCGCTCTGCCAGCGGGTGGTGACGCGGTGGCGGCCTCCAAGATCGTCGACGACGCCGAGATCGACCAGCTTGGACAGGGCGTTTTCGCACGGGAGCCGAGGGAACCCGAGCGACAGCGACGCCTCCTCGGTGGTCAGGCTGTCGTGCCACACGACGCTGGCCAGGACGAAGCGCTCGAGCTCGCTGAGCTCCTCCAGGTCGTCCCCGCTTGGGCCGCGGAAGAGCTGGACGCGGAGGCGGCGGTCGCCGGCGGGGCTCAGCGATCGGAGCCAGTAATGAAGGGCGACGCGCGGGCAGCCCTGCGCGTAATCCCAGAGCAGACGGTTATAGTCCCGCTCGGTCGCGGACGCGTAGGCATCCACGTCGGCCGCGTCCTCGTCCACGACGAGGTCGTCGAACGAGAGCGTGAACCCGCTCGCGCGGACCCTCCCGCCGAGCAGCTCGCCCAGCTTGTGCTCGGGCCAGGGCGCGAGCTGCACGACCGTCCGGAAGAGGATGGCGCCGCCGCGGGCGAAGAGCAGGTACCGGTACGGGTGCTCCGCGATGGCGCACAGCCAGAACATCCGCGGCGTCGAGTGCTCGACGACCTCCAGGAACGCCTCCCACGCGCCCCACGTGTCCAGGCCGCGCAGGAACAGGTGCTCCAGGTCATCGACGATGAACAGCCGGCGCGGCTGGGCGCGCAGCCACGCCGCGAGGGCGCCGGCGTCTTCGCGCGCGCCGCGCGGGGCGTCGAGCGCGGCCCCGAGCGCGGCGACGACATCGCCCTCGGTGAGCAGCCGCTGCCTGAGCGCGATGCGCTGGTAGGGGATCTCCCCGGCCTTGTGCTCGGCCGCGCGGAGCCAGCTCGTCTTGCCCGAGCCCGCGCCGCCGACCAGGAGGAGCGATCCTCCCTGGGCGCTGTCCCGCCACGGGGCGAGCAGCGCCTCGAAGCGGTCGAGGCCAGGGTAGTGATCGAGCCCCTGGGACAGATCGTCGATCGGCTGCTCGGGCAAGCGGGCGAGGAGCTCCTCGGGCAGCGCGGAGGGCGCCTCGGCCACCGCCGAAGCGCCCTTGCGCCGCTCGATCCGCCGCCGGAACAGGAACGCGAGGACCCGGTGCGACGACTCGAAGCCGAGCACGAAGCGCCGGGCCGCGCGGCTGAGCGCGGCGATCGCCAGGGCCACGAACGCGGCGATGGCGACGAAGAAGCCGTACCAGCGGCGGCGGGTCGCGCGCACCGCGTCGGCGAGCGGCCCGGCGCCCTGGAGGCGCAGGTAGGCCTCGCAGACGTCGTCGCGCCACCGGCGGACGAGCAGCCAGGCGACGACGATCGCGCCGAGGCTGGCGGCGCGGCCGACGGCGTGGTGAAGGTACCCCCGGCCGGCCACGAGCTCGGCCACGGTCAGGAGCAGCCGCACGGCCAGCGCGTAGCGGGCCACCGTCTGCAGCGAGCGGAGGAGCTTCGCGCCGATCGCCGCGCCGTGCGGGTGACCGGGCGCGGCCCCGCGCGGGGCGACGAGGTGGCGCGCGGCGGCGAGCGCGAGGCGATAGAGGGCGTACCAGAGCAGGAGGGAGTAGCCGAGCTCGATCCAGCGGACGCGCGCCGCCGTGGGCCCGAGGGCCTCGTGGACGCTCACGAGCGCGACCAGGAAGAGCAGCGCGCCCGAGACCGCCGACAGCGCGGCGTGCGCGCGGCCGACGCCGCGCACGAGGCGCGGCTTTCGGAGCACACGACCGAGCGCGGCCTGGGCGCCGTCGAGCAGGCGCTGCCGCCACCCGGCCAGGACGAGCGCGGCGATGACCACGGCGAGGAGGAGGCCGCCGCGCGCGACCGAGGCGGCGATGTAGAACGGGTCGCGGAGCGCGTCGCGCGCCTCGACGAGGGCGGCGTCGCGGCGGAGCGCGTGCCACCGCGCCCGCGCGGCGACGTGCCAGAGCTCCGCGCGGAGCTGGTCCATCCCCTCGCGATCCATGCCGAGCGCCTCGTCGCGCCGCGCGTCGCTCAGCCGCGCGAGGAGCAGCGCGCGCGCCTCGCTGAGCGCCTCCTCCGCGCCGAGCGCCCCCTCCGCGCGCTCCTGGGCGACACGGCGCGCCTCGCCATCGAGGGCGTCGGCCTCGTCCGAGAGCGCGCGGCGCAGCGCCGCGAGCCGCTCCAGCTCGGGCGGCGGAGCGGCGCGAGACGCGTCGCCGGCGGCCGGCGGCTCGAGGCGCGGCGCGGCCGGGGGCGCGGCCTGATCCCGGAGCGCGGCGTCGACCTCCGGACGCAGCGACCAGAGCTCGGCCATGACGCGCTGGAGCAGCGCGTCCGCGGCCTGGCTGCCGTCGCTCACCTCCCGCGCCTCGCGGCCGAGCTCCTCGATCCGGGCGCGCCGCTCCTCGGCGGCGAGCCCGCGCTGCCGCGCCGCGAGCTCCTCGCGGAACGCCGCCTGCGCGCGCTGGACCTGCTCGGCGCGCGCGAGCTCCTCCGCGAGGCCCCCTCCCTCCGGGACCGGCGCTGGCGCGGGCGACCCCGCGACCTGCGGCTCCGGGGCCGCGCCCGCTGCGGGCGCGCCGGCGCCGGCGGCCGGGGGCGTGGCGGCCGCTGCCGCCTCCCCGGCGGCCGCGGACGCCGCCTCCCCGGCGGCCGCGGACGCCGCCTCCCCGGCGGCCGCGGACGCCGCCTCCCCGGCGGCCGCGGACGCCGCCTCCCCGGCGGCCGCGGACGCCGCCTCCCCGGGGGCGGATGCGCCGCGACCGCCATCCGCCGCACGGTCCCCTGCGTCGGGCCCGGCTTCCGCCGCCGCAGCGTCCCTCCCGGGCGCCGCCGCGGCCGGCGCTCCGCCGTCCTCGGCTGCGACGGCCGCCGTCGGCCCGCCCGCGACGGCGAGGAGCGCCGCCGCGAGCGCCGCGCGAAGGCGAAAACCCGCTGCACATGTCTTGTCGCGTCGACGCATAGGAGCCGACACCCTCCCCAGGGGCGCTGATTGCGCTCCGCTCTGCGCGCATAGAGTATCTGCTTGCCTGTCTCAAGCTCATTGAGCGGGCGCAGATACGATCCGGCCGCATCATGAGCGATGCGCTCGCAATGGCGCGTTCACCGCGCAGCGGGATGCCTGCCGTGGCCCATTCCCGCCTTGTCACGAGCCGAGCCCCTTCCGATTTACTCGCCTCCCGAGGGCTGACGCCCGGCAACGTCCGCAAGCCTCGTCGCCCTGCTCGCCATCGTCGCCGGGCCGGTGGACGCCTCAGCAATCCTCCACGAGCCGGTGCGGCGGCGGCACACCGGTGATGAGATCGCGCCCAGCGAGGATGTCGCGCCAGAAGCCGAGGGAGTCGGTGGAACCAGGGGACAGCGCCCTCACGCCCACGATGGAGGCGGGGACTTGCGATACGATAAAGACTAGCGATCTCGCGATTGAGGGGCGACCCCTTCAGCCGGGCGCCCGAGGATGGGAACCGATGTGGCCGAGGTTACACCGCCTCCTCGCCCATGACAAGAGACACTCCAGGGTGTGTGGCGGCCGCGCAGGGCCCCCGCGCCGCCACCGACGCGGCGCTGGCCCGAGGGGCGGCGTTCCATGGGAGCCTCCGCGCCGGCCTCTCAGCCGCCCGCGGGGGCGAGGCTCTTGGGATCGAGGCCGCCCTTCTTGACGATGAAGGCGGCGATCTCCTCGACGCCCTTGTTCTCCTTCAGGTTGGTGAAGAGGAACGGCCTGTCGCCCCGCATCTTGCGGGCATCCCGGTCCATCACCTCGAGGCTCGCGCCGACCATGGGCGCGAGATCGATCTTGTTGATGATGAGCAGGTCCGACCGGGTGATCCCGGGGCCGCCCTTGCGCGGGATCTTGTCGCCGGCCGACACGTCGATGACATAGAGGGTCAGGTCGGCGAGCTCCGGCGAGAAGGTCGCGGCCAGGTTGTCCCCGCCGGACTCGACGAACACGAGGTCGAGCGGGGCGAGGCGCTGCGCGATCTCGCGCACCGCCGCCAGGTTGATCGAGGCGTCCTCGCGGATCGCCGTGTGGGGGCAGCCGCCGGTCTCCACGCCGACGATGCGCTCGGGGCTGAGCGCGCCCGAGCGGGTCAGGAACTCGGCGTCTTCCTTCGTGTAGATGTCGTTGGTGACCACGGCGACGCGCCACTCGTCGCGCATGCGCTTGCAGAGGCGATCGACGAGCGCCGTCTTGCCGGAGCCGACCGGCCCTCCGATTCCGACGCGGAGGGGACCGTGAGTGCTTGCTGTCATGATCGAAACAACCTCGTGTGTTGGGTTTCGTGTCGCATCGACGAGAGATCGACCCCCGGCGTCGCGGCGCCGATGCGGTCGAGCGGCGTGTCGCCGGCGCGCCGGGCGGCCGCGACGATGACCGGCTCGAGCGCCGTCACGACGCGCTGGCCGTCCGTCTGGCCGAGCGGGATCAGGCGGATGCCCGCCGAGACCAGGCTGGAGCCGAAGGCGTGCAGGTACGCCGTCAGCGCCGGCTCGAGCGGCACGCCGTGGGCGGCCGAGGCGAGCCCGACCGCGACGGGGAACGGGGCCTCGCCCGCGTGGCGCTCGGCGAACGCGTCGAGGCGCGGGTGCGGCCAGGCGGCGCGCGTGATGGTGAGGAAGGCGGCCCCCTGCTGCGCGCTCTCCAGCGCGAGCTCGCGGGTGCCCCGGAGCGCCGCCCCGAGCTCGGCCACCTCGTCGAGCTCCCGGTCCTGCTCCGCGCGGTAGGCGGCCGCGAGGAGCGCGGCGTCGACCCGGCCGGAGCCGTCGCCGAGGATCGCCGCGACCCAGGCCCGGAGCTGCTCCGCGTTGCTCACGAGGCCTGCCTCGACCGCCCACTCCAGGCCGTGGCTGTAGCTGAAGCCGCCGACCGGGTAGGCCGGCGACATCCAGCTCATCAGGCGGTAGAGCGCTCCCTCACCCACGGCGATCACCCGTGTCTGCGCCCGTGATCGTGCGAATGCCCGTGAGCGTGGGAGTGCCCATGCTCGTGAGCGTGCGAATGACCATGGTCGTGAGCATGGGAGTGCCCATGCTCGTGAGGATGGGCATGGTCGTGAGCGTGCGAATGCCCATGCTCGTGATCGTGCGAATGCCCATGCTCGTGCGCGTGGGAGTGCCCATGCTCGTGGGAATGCCCGTGCGCGTGCCCATGCCCGTGCGGCGCCTTCTGGTCGTACGCGCCGCGCTCCGGCGTGAACGGCGCGCGGAGCGGCGTCGCCTCGGCGCCGAGCCCCCGGACCATGTCCACGATCACGTGATCGTACCGGATGAGGATCCGCGCCCCGTCGAAGGCGGCCGGGATATGGCGGTTGCCGATGTGCCAGGCGACGCGCGGCAGGTCCGCCGCCTCGCGGCACGTGACCGCGACGAGCTCCTCGTCCGCCGCGCGGACCAGGAGCCAGCCGCCGTCGTCGAGGCGAAGGCCGTCCCCGTCGCCGAGCACGGTCGCCTCCGGTAGATCGAGCAGGAACTCCCACCCCGCGTCGGTCGCGAGCCGGATCCGCCGGCGGTGCCGGTCGTCGTAGGCGAGCGTCACGCGCGCCTCGGCGGCGGTCTCGGGCGTGCTCCCGCGGGGGATGACCTGGATGGCGCGTCGCATGTCAGAACAGGAAGTAGCGCTGGGCCATGGGGAGCACCTCCGCCGGCTCGCAGGTGAGCAGCTCGCCGTCGGCCCTCACCGTGTAGTGCTCCGGGTCGACCTCGATGCGCGGCGTGGCGCTGTTGTGGATCATGCTCGCCTTCGAGATCCCGGACCGGGTGTTCTCCACCGCGATCAGCGGGCGCGACAGCCCCGCGGCCGCCCCGACCCCGCGCGCGAGCGACGCCTGGCTGACGAACAGGACCGAGCTCTCGATCGAGCTCCGGCCGTAGGCCGCGTACATCGGCCGGTAGTGCACCGGCTGCGGCGTCGGGATCGCGGCGTTGGGATCGCCCATGGGCGCCATCACGATCGAGCCGCTCTTGAGCACCATGTCCGGCTTGACCCCGAAGAAGGCCGGCGACCAGATCACGAGATCGGCGAGCTTGCCGACCTCGACCGAGCCGATATGCCGGCTGACGCCCTGGGCGATGGCCGGGTTGATGGTGTACTTCGCGACATACCGCTTGGCGCGGAAGTTGTCGTTCTCCTGCCGCTCCTCCGGCAGCCGGCCGCGCTGGCGCTTCATCTTGTCGGCGGTCTGCCAGGTCCGCAGGACGACCTCGCCGATGCGCCCCATCGCCTGGCTGTCGCTCGACATGATGGAGATCGCGCCGAGGTCGTGCAGGATGTCCTCGGCGGCGATCGTCTCCTTCCGGATACGGCTCTCGGCGAACTTCACGTCCTCCGGGATGTCCTTCTTGAGGTGATGACAGACCATGAGCATGTCGAGGTGCTCGGCGACCGTGTTCTTCGTGAACGGCCGGGTCGGGTTCGTGGACGCCGGCAGCACGTTGGGCACCCCGACCAGCGCGATGACGTCGGGCGCGTGGCCGCCCCCGGCCCCCTCGGTGTGGAACGAGTGGATCGTCCGGCCCTTGAAGGCCCGGATCGTATCCTGGACGAAGCCGCCCTCGTTGAGCGTGTCGGAGTGGATCGCCACCTGGACGTCGTACGCGTCGGCCACGGAGAGGCAGTTGTCGATCGCCGCGGGCGTGCTGCCCCAGTCCTCATGGAGCTTCAGCCCGCACGCGCCAGCCTCGATCTGCTCGATGATGCCGGCGGGCCGGCTCGTGTTCCCCTTGCCGAACAGGCCGATGTTGATCGGCAGCGCCTCGGCGGCCTGGAGCATGCGCCGGAGGTGGAAGGGGCCGGGCGTACAGGTCGTCGCGGTCGTGCCCGCCGCCGGCCCGGTGCCTCCGCCGATCAGCGTGGTCAGGCCCGAGCAGAGCGCCTCCTCGACGAGCTGCGGGCAGATGAAGTGAATGTGCGTGTCGATGCCGCCGGCGGTGACGATCTTCCCGGCGCCCGCGATGACCTCGGTGCCGGGGCCGATGACGATGGTCACGCCGTCCTGCACGTCGGGGTTGCCGGCCTTGCCGATCGCGACGATCCGGCCGTCCTTGAGGCCGATGTCCGCCTTGACGATGCCCCAGTGGTCGAGGATGACGGCGTTGACGATCACCGTGTCGACGGCGCCCTCGGCCCGCGTCCTCTGCGACTGGCCCATGCCGTCGCGGATGACCTTGCCGCCGCCGAACGAGACCTCCTCCCCATAGCCGTGGAGGGCGGTGAAGTCGTGCTCGACCTCGATGAAGAGGTCGGTGTCGGCGAGCCGCACCTTGTGGCCCACGGTCGGGCCGTACAGGCTCGCGTAGTTGGATTGACGGATCTCGTAGGGCATGGCGCTGGTCTCCTAGAGCGAACCGTTGATCTTCCCCTGAAAGCCGATGACGACGCGGGCGCCGCCGTAGGGCACCAGCTGCACCTCGTACGTCATGCCCGGCTCGAAGCGCTTCGCGGTGCCCGCCGGGATATCGAGCCGCATGCCGCGGACCTTCTCGCGGTCGATGCGGACCCCCTCGTGGCCGACGGCCATCACCTGGGCGGCCGCGTGCTCGTAGAAGACGAGCGCCTGATTGACCTCGTAGAAATGGTAATGGCTGCCCACCTGGATCGGCCGATCGCCGGTGTTCTTGACGTCGATCGTCAGCACGGGCCGGCCCTTGTTGAGCACGATGGGCACGATCTTCCCCTCGAGGGGGGTGATGATCTCTCCGGGAATCATGTGACCTCCTCCTCGCGGCTACGCCTTTTTCTCGGGCACCGGCAAGATCTCGGCCCGCGGGCCGATCGGGTTGTGGACGGTGACGAGCTTCGTACCGTCGGGGAACGTCGCCTCGATCTGGACGTCGTGGATCATCTCGGCGACGCCCTCCATCACCTGGTCCTTGTAGAGCACGCACGCGCCCTGGGTCATGAGGTTCTCCACCGACTGACCGTCGCGGGCGCCCTCCATCACGAAATCGGAGATGAGCGCGATGGCCTCGGGGTAATTGAGCTTGACGCCGCGCTCAAGCCGCCGGCGCGCGACCATCGCGGCCATGGAGATGAGCAGTTTGTCCTTCTCTCGCGGGGTGAGATTCATCGACTCCTCCTCAGATCGACCAGAAATGCGGCATGCGCGCCGGATGGCCGGAGCGCGCCGCCCTGAGCCACGAGACCAGATCGGCGAGATCGCGCCGCACGTGCGCCGGCTCGACGCCGAGCGCCCGGGCCACGAGCGCCCCGCCGACGAGCGTGACGCCGGCGCGGCACGACCCGGCCGCGAGCCGCGCGCGGGCCTCGTCGACCCACGCCGCCGCGTCGTCGGCGACGAGCAGCAAGAGCCCCGCCGCCGTGGCGCCCCCGAAGCCCGCGGGGCTCGCGATCTGCGCGGCGACGTCGCCCGAGAGGTCGAGCGCGTCCGCCCACGCGAGCCGCCCTCCGCGCCGGACGCGCCAGACGTCGTGCAGCGCGCCGGCCGTGAAGCGCTCGCCCCGCGCCAGCCGGCCGAAGACGACGAGATCCAGCGCCAGGAGGCTCCCGCCGGGCGCGACGTCGATCTCGACACGCCGCTCCAGACGGGCGCTGTTGAACAGGATCGTCTCCTGGGGGAGCCACTCGAGCTCGGCGCCCTCGTCCGCGCGGAGCTTCAGCGAAAGACGGCTCGGGGCGCCGAGCGAGGGATAGATCTTCTCGGCGGCCTGGCTCGTCACGGTGGCCGTGGCGCCGCGGGACGCCTCGACGGAGACCCGGAGGACATCGCCGCCGGCCGTCCCGCCGGAGGTCGTGATGAACACGCCGAGCGGCGGCTCGTCCGGCTCGTGCCGCGGGAAGAGCATGCGGCACGGGGCGCGGTGGGCGAGGTGCACCGGCCTCGTGCGATCGTGCCGCTCGAAGCGGACCTCGAGGAACCCGTCGTCCCGTTGCAAGCCGAGGCGGTGCTCGGGGTAGTCCGTCGGGTCAGCCAAGGAGAGCCCCTGTCGATCGTGCAACGTCGTCTGCCCGGCCGCCGCCCGCTGCTCGTCGGTCCGACGTTGCCGTTGTACTCCAGCCTGCACAGCGCTGTCCATAGGACTTTGGTCCCACGCCTGTCGCCTCTCCCGGCGACAAAACGAGCCGGCGGCACGCAGGGCCATCTTGATGTCCTGCGCCACGTTCCACCGGGAAACGCACGCGGCCAGCCACAGGGCTTCAAAAGAACGAGGGAATCGCCGGGGCGCCCGCGAGCGCCACCGATTCGTTCATGAGAGCCGCCGCGTCCAGGAGGGCCGCTCGCCGGCCCTCGTCACGGGCGCTTCATCGTCGAGCCATCGCGGGACGGCGCACGGTGGTCGCCGTCGCGCGTGGGAGTCCTCACCCGGCGGTTATCCGGGTGGACCATCCGCGTCAGCGACGGATCGTAGGTGAAGAACGCATCGAAGAGGTTCAAGAACGCGTGCTTCTCCCGGACCAGCCTGGAGCACACGTCAGGGCCGAGATCGGTGGGCGCCCCGCCGCGCAAGATCTGGAGGTTGAGATCGGCGCCCGGGTTGGTCTCGTCGCGGCTCGGCGCGGGCGCGAAGTTCAGGAGCCACGAGACGCGATCCACCGCGGAAGCGTTGGCGCGGCTCCCGTGCCATACGTAGTTGTGCAGGAACAGCGCGTCGCCGGCGCGCATGGTCACATCGAGGGATCGCTCCGGCGCGTCGAACGGATCGACATAGAGGCACGCCCGCGTCTCCTCGATGTCGACGAGGGGGATCCAGAGGTGCACGGAGCCCTTGTGGCGCCTGGACGCCTCGGAGAAGCCGTCCTTGCCGCCGTCGACGTCCCGGTGGCGCCGGGTGGCGTACGAGGAGCCCGCGCGCACCACCATGACCTGCTCGTACTCGAGGAACACCTCGTCCCCCACGACGCGCTGGAGGAGCGGCCCCAGCTTCTCGGCCAGCGCCTGGAGCAGATAGGGGACCTGGAGCAGCACCTTCTCCAGGTTGATCTTGTCCCGGTAGGCCGCCCTGTCCTCCCCCCACACGTCGGCGATCAGGGGGTGCACGACGGCGCAGAGGGCGCTCACCACGTCCGCGGACAGGACGCCTCGGACCACGGCGAACCCGCGGCGCTCGAAGTGGCGCTGGACCTCGGCCGTGTAAAAGGCGTTGTCGACGGCGCGGATCCCCTCCCACACGTCCACAGGCCCTCCCTGGTCGAGCGCGTGGGCGAAGTACCGCTCCGCCCTCTCGGTCCCATCCGCGCGGCGCACCACGTACCGAAACGGCTCGCCGGGGGTCAGCTGGCCCGCGTCGACGGTGTAGAGATGCGGCAGATCGGGGTGCGGCTCGCAGCCGACCGACGTTCCCCCCTCGGAGCGAGCCAGGAGGCTCTCGCCGTGCTGCAGGTGCATCTCGATGAGCCGCTGGCACCTCGGATTCATGGCCGTCCTGACGATGGCCTATACACCTCCAGCGGCGGGCGCATCAACCGCCGGCTCGGCGGCTTTCCCGGCCTACTGACGACCGGGAAAGCGCTCGGCCATCCACGCCTGCCACAGGGGCTCGGCGTGAGCGGCCGCGGCCTTGGCCCGGTCGCCGTACAGGTAGAGGCGGATCGGCAGGAAGATCTGCCCCGCCATGGGGAGAGCAAAGACGTGGGCGATGCCGGGCGCCGGCTCGTCGAGCCGCAGGAGCAGCTCCGGGAACTCGCGCGATCCGACGCGCTCGGCCACGCCGGCGAGGGGCGGCGCGCCCTGGGCCGTGCTCACCCGCTGGCCCTCGGCGGCGCCCGCGAGGCCGAGCGGACCGACCAGCGCGTCCCACGTCGCGGTGTGCGGCGCGGGGCCGACGCCCATCACCTGGAATGCCGCGCAGGGCTCTCCGCGGAAATGGGAGAGATAGAGCCGCAGGATGCGGAAGAACGCCACCCAGCCGTGCTCGTGGCCCTCGAACTGCTTGTCCCAGTCGTCGGTGCTCGCGAACCAGCTGTGCACCACGCGCACGACGCAGCTCCCGCCGGACCGCGCCTCGACGATCCACTCCGTCGCGACCGCCGGGCTACCCGGCCCCATGTCCTCCGGGCTCTGGGCGGTGAACCGGCGCGGCGGATCCCAGGCCGTGATGGTCGACACCGAGTCCATGCTCGTGCCCGGGCCGAAGTGCGACACGGTGGTGCCGCCTTCGCGCTCTTCCACCTCGCTCGGCACGAACCACGACGAGATCCCGGGCCCGGTCGCGATGGCTCGCCACACCTCCTCGGGGCTGCCGGGAACCTCAACCTCCGCCTGGACCGACCGGCGGCCGGAAGCCTCTTTTTTCACTGGCATCTTGGCTCCTTTCGAGATGTCGAGATCCCACGGGCGAGCTCCGCCAGCTCCGCGAGCAGCCGCCTCCTGCTGACGGGCCCGATCGCCGCCGTGGCCGCGGCCGGATCATCGATGACGTCCACGTCAATCAACCCTACGACCCTGCTTAGCCTTGACAACTTTTCTTGTCAAGGGGGCCCGCCGGGGTGGCGGCGGGCGGCGGCGAGCGTCACGCGCCGCCGGTCCCGGGGAAGAGCCCCGGCTCGAGCTCCCGGTAGATCGCGGCGAGGCGCTGCGCCCAGGCCTCCACGCCCTCGTCGCTCAGCAGGCCGTCCTGGCGGATCTCGAGGAGCACGCACGGCAGGCCGCGGGCCTCGCCGTGCACGGGGACCCCGTAGTCGCCCCCGTCGGTCACGCGGTAGGGCTCGTTGTCGCCGACGCAGAGGCCGGGCTCGCGGCGCATCGCCTCGAGGAACAGCGCGGCGAGGCGCCGGTCGCGGCCGTAGAGGACGGCGGCGTGCCAGGGCCGGTCCTGGCCGAGCATCGACGGCGTGAAGCTGTGGACGCTGAGGATCGCCGTGCTCTTCTGGCGGTCCCGCCGCTCGTCGAGGAGCGCGTCGATCGCGCGGTGGTAGGGCCAGAAGCAGGCGTCGGCGCGCGCGCTGGCCTCCGCGGCGTCGATGGCGTTGCCCGGGATGGGCACGCCGCAGCTGATCTCGGGGATGGAGGTCGGCGAGCCCAGCGGCCGGTTGCAGTCGATGACCAGGCGGGAGTAGCCGGAGAGCACGAGCGCCGCGTCGAGGAGCGCGGACAGGCGGCGCGAGAGGCGCGCGGCGCCGATGTCCCAGCCGGTGTGCTGGCAGAGCGCTTCCTCCTGCGCGCGCAGCGCGGAGAGGCTCCGCGGGACCGCGTTCGAGGCGTGGTCGCAGAGCAGGACCGCGCTGGATCGACCCTGGGGATTCACCACCTCGAACGCAGGCGGCTCGTCGGGCGCGAGGATGCGCAAGGCAGGCGGAGGGGAGCTCATGGCGTCTCGCCCGAGACATAGCAGACCCGAGCGCCTCCGCGCCGCGCGCGATCGGGAGAGCGCTCGCGCCCGCGGAGCGCGCGGCGCGCGCGATCAGGACGGCGCCGTCATGCAGGCGCGCAGCGCGGCCTTCGCGCGGTGCAGGAGGACCGCGACGTGGCCGGCCGAGATGCCGAGCGCGCGCGCCACGTCCTCCCCCGGCTGCTCCTCGAGCATGCGCAGGGTCACGACCGCCTTCTGGATCTCGCAGAGCTCCTCGACGCACGCGCGCAGGCGGACGTGCTCCTCCGCGCGCGCGATCGCCTCGTCGGTCGATGGGACCTCCCCCGCGACCTCCGGGTGCGCGTCGAGGTCCTCGTGCGGCCGGGCGCGGAAGTGCCGGCGGCGCCGGTTGCGCGCGGCGTTCCGCACCATCCCGGCGAGCACGCTCCCCCACGCGCCGGCGTCCTCCGGGAGCTCGCCCCGCTGCGCGAGGGTGAGCAGCGTGCAGAGGCCCTCCTGCACGCAGTCGACCGCATCCTCGGGCGTCACCCCCTCCGCGCGCGCCAGCGCGGCCAGCGCCGAACGCTCCGAGCGCACAAGGTGCGACACGTGGCCCAGGATGTCGTCCGCGTCGTTGATGGCTTCCATGGTCTACGGAGGTCAGGTCTCCAGCCGGGCTCACATTACACCGGTGAGCGCTGTAATGGATGGCGGTCTCGACACCAGGCAAGTCATGGAGGCTCGCGCAATGTCCATGAATCCCGTCCACGAGATCAACGAGCTCGACTTCGACGCCGAGGTGCTGGAGGCCGGGGTGCCCGTCCTCGTCGATTTCACCGCGCCGTGGTGCCCGCCGTGCCGCGCGCTCGCGCCGATCCTGCACCGGCTGGCGGAGGAGGGCGCTGGGCGCCTGAAGGTGGTGGCGGTCGACGGCGACCGGAGCCCGGCGCTCGCCCGCCGCTTCGGCATCCGCGGGTTCCCCACGGTGATCGCGTTCGCCGGGGGCAAGGAGGTGGCGCGCCACGTGGGGCTGACCACGAAAGAGAAGCTCCTGAAGCTGGTCGAGGGGCGGGAGCTCTCCGCGGGGGCGCGGCGGGACCGCGCGCCCTCGCCGGCCTGACGGCGCCTCGCCGGCGCTCCCGCGTCTGGCGATGCCGCGACGGCCCGGCCGGAGCGTGCCGCGGCGGCCCGCCGGAGCGTGCCGCGGCGGCCCGCCGGAGCGTGCCGCGGCGGCTCGGCCGGAGCGTGCCGCGGCGGCTCGGCCGGAGCGTGCCGCGGCGGCTCGGTCGGAGCGTGCCGCGTCGGCGCGGCCGGAGCATGCCGCGGCGGGCCCGCGATCGGGCTCGCTCCGGAGGGTCGCGCGGGCGGCGCGCCCCGCCCGCGTTCTACCGCCGTTGGTCGCGCTGTCGATGCGTGCCTCGCTGCCCCTCGGTCTCCTGCTGCCCCGTGGCGGGGAAGCTGACCCGGCGCGTCGTCGTCTCGGTTTCCGAGACCTCGAACGGGCCGACCGGCTGCGGCTCGCTGACCGGCTTGCCGTTCTCGTCAACGAGCGTGATCGTTCCAACGTAGTTGGCCTTGGTGACCTGGACGCTCGTGTCGAACCGCTCGCACGGGACCACCTGCCTGGTGACGTTGTTGTTCTCCGTGTCGATGAGCGTCAGCTCGACCGCCTTCGCGCCGTACGCCTTGCACTGAGAGGCGTCGGTCTTGTCCTCGATCGCCCAGTGGACGGTGACGAATCCCATCTTTTCAGGCTCTGTCTCTCCCGGTCCTGTTTCTCCAGGCCCTGCCTCTTCGGTCGTGTTGTGCATGCACGCGACCATCATCACTGCGCATAGCCCTGCCACAGAGTAGATACTTCGCATTCCTACCTCGCTGTGCTCGGCGCGGATCCCGGCGCCGCGCCCCGCGCCCAGCAACGCGGGTGCCACACGGATCTCGCAGCGCGACGGCGGGCGCGAGCGCGGCGCGTCTGGCGAGCGCACGAGCGGTGCGCCCAAGGCTGCCCGCGGAGGGCGGCTCATCGTCGAGGCGCCTCGAGCGTCGAACAGCCGACCTCGCTCACCGCTCCGCGTCGATCAGCGGAACTCGTCGATGTTCATGTTGTACCGCCGGATCCACCGGTGCACCTGCGCGCGATCCCGTCCGAGCTCGCGCGCCACCGCGGCGATGTTTCCCCGCTGCTGCACCAGGAGCTCCCGCAGCGCCTTCTCGTCCGGGGAGCTCCGCGGCGGCAGCGCCGCCCTCGGCGCGTACGCCCCCTCGCCGGCCGAGTGCGCCGCCTCGTCCTCGGGGACCAGCGTGGTGCGGGCCTCGTCCGGGGGCGGGGGCAGCGACGCCGAGCTCCGGGCGCCGTAGGTCGTCATCCGCGCTCGGATCTCGTCGCTGACGTCCTGGAGATCGAGCTCGGCGCCGCGGGCCGTGGCGGCCCAGCGCTTGATGAGCACCTCGAGCTCCCGCACGTTGTAAGGAAAGTCGTGGTGGAGCAGGGCCGCCATGAACGCCATGGTGGGGCGCGCCTCGGGCCGGCCGTGGCGCCTCGCGAGCGCGACGCACAGCGAGAAGATGTCTTCCTTGCGCTCGCGCAGGGGAGGCAGCTTGATGCTGAGCTCGTTCAGGCGGGCGAACAGGTCGGCGCGGAAGGCGCCCTTCTTCTGGAGCGCGTCGAGATCGCGGTGGGTGGCGGCGACGATCCGCACGTCGACCTGCTCGGGCTGCGACGCGCCGAGCGGCGTGACCTCCTTCGACTGGATCACCCGGAGGAGCTTCGCCTGGGCTTCCAGCGGCATATCGCCGATCTCGTCGAGGAGCAGCGTGCCCTGATGGGCCGCGCGGATGAGGCCGACGCGATCGCGGTCGGCGCCCGAGAACGCGCCGCGCTGGTGGCCGAAGAGCTCCCCCTCGACGAGCGCGGCCGGGATGGCCGCGCAGTTCACGGCCTGGAGCGGCCCGCGCCTGCCGCTCCAGTCGTGGAGCTGCTCGGCGAAGATCTCCTTTCCCGTCCCGCTCTCGCCGAGGAGCAGCACCGACAGCTCGCTGCGCGCGATCTCGCGCAGGCGCCCGGCGAGGCGCTGGCTCTGGTAGCCGCCGACGATCCGGCCCGTCGAGAAGCGCGGCCGGACGTCCTCCGGCGCGTCCGGATCCTCCAGATAGGCGCCGTCGATGCGGTGGTGCGCGTACGCCTCGGCGTCGCTCTCGACGAACTTGAAGATGGCGTCGCCGATCCGGATCTCGTCGAGGTGCGCGAGGATCGCCTCCGCGACGAACTCGCCGTTGCGCAGCGTGCCGTTGCGGCCGCCGAGATCGGAGAGGACCCAGACGCCCCCGCGCCGCTCGATGCGGGCATGTTGACGCGACGCCGTGCGCGTCGGGACGTAGATGTCCGCGCTCGGGTCGCGGCCGAGGATCGAGCCCGACTCGGACACGGGGTACGCCGGGCGAAACTGCTCGTACCTGGGTGCATAGAGCAGCACGATGCCGGCCCCCGAGGTCGCGCGCCCGGAGGTCGGCGTGGAAATTTGCAACGAGGCTGTGGTGCTGAGGCCCGTCGTCGAAGACATGCTGTCGCCGGACATTGCGTGAGGCGATGCTACCAAACCTCCTCCGCGCGGCGCCCTCTTTGTTCCGCCGCACACCTGCTCCGATCGCGTCATTTCCGTGCGACACCGCGGCAGGTGCTCCTTGCGGGCGCGATCCGGCGACGCGCGCTGAAGCCCTCCGAGCCGCGCACGACCGCGACGCTGCGCGGGAGAGACTTCGGCTCTCTCGCCCTCGGTCCGAGGGCGATCGTGTCGAGCTCGCCTTGCGTTGCATGGCCCATGAGGGGAGCGCGCCTTCCGCGCCGGCGGCGCGCGCCGCGGGTCGCGGACGGCCGAGCCGGGAGCTGCTCCGCCGTGGGCCACGCGTGCACCTCGACAGATCGACGCAACTTCCATGACCGGCGCGGGGCTGCTCTGATGCGCCTGCCGGAGCGCCACGAGCCCGCCCGGGCTCCCCGGCGGCCCAACGCCTCGCCGCCTCGTCGCGTCGATCCCTTGCCATGAAGCTCTTCCCTGCCCTCGCCCGGCTCGCAGCGCTCGTCTCCCTCGTCGCCGCGGCGCGCCCCGCGGCCGCGTCCTCCAGAGAGCAGACGGCCTCGTTGAGCTGGGTCCGGCTCGCCGGCGCCGAGGCGTGCGTCGGGGCGCGCGCCCTGGCGCAGGCGGTGGAGGCGCGCCTCGGGCGCGCGGCGCTCGTCTCGGCGGCGCGGGCCGATCTCACGATCGAAGGGCGCATCGCGCCGGGCGACGCCGGCGGGTGGCGGGCGGTGCTCGCCGTCGCCGACGCGGGCGGCGCGGTCCTCGGGACGCGCGAGATCGCCGCGCCGTCGCCGCGCTGCGACGCGATCGACGACGACCTCGCCCTCGCCATCGCGCTCATGATCGACCCCGACGCGCAGCTCTCCCCCGGCGCGCCGCCCCCCTCCCCGCCCTCGCCGGCGCCCGCGCCGCCGCCGCAGCCTCCGCCGCAGCCGCAGGTCATCGTGCAGCGCATCCTCGTCCCGGCCTCGCCGCCCGCGGCGGCGCCGCCGCCCGCGCCGTGGCGCCTGGAGGTCGGGGTCGGCCCGCTCTTCGGGCTCGGCCTGCTGCCGGCGCCCGGCGTCGCGGCCACCGTCCGCGCGCGCGTCACGCCGCCCCGGTTCTGGTCCTTCGAGGCCGGCGCGGCCATCTGGGCCCCGAACGAGGCGGAGGCCGGCGCCCTGGCGGCGCGCTTCTCCTGGGGCGAGGGGTTCGTGTCGGTGTGCCCCGTGTCGATCGGGCACGAGACGCGGGTGTCCGCGTGCGCGGGCGTGCGCCTCGGCGCCATGAGCACCGCCGGCTTCGGGTTCGACCTCGAGCTCGCCCACGAGCGCTTCACCGCGGGCGGCGCGCTCGACGTGAGGCTCGCCCGGCGGCTCTTCGGCCCGCTGACCGCCGGCGTCGGCCTCGGGCTGATCGTGCCGCTCGTGCGGGACACCTTTTACTACACCGACGCACAGACGGAGGACCGCCAGGTCTTCCGGATGGCGCCGCTGGCGGGGACGGCCGACGTCCTGCTCGGCGTGCACTTTCCTTGATAAAGGCTCGTGCCCCGGGCCATGCACGAGGGCCGCCGGCGTCCGTGCCGCCGAGGCCCGTCCCGATGACCCTCCAGCAGATTTTCGAAGAGAACGCGGCCTACGTCTGGCGCGTGCTGCGAAGGCTCGGCGTCGGCGATGCCGACGTGGACGACGTTTGCCAGGAGGTGTTCCTCGTGGTCCACCGGAAGCTCGACACCTTCGATGGCAGCTCGGCGCTGCGCACGTGGCTCTACGGCATCTGCCTGCGGCTCGCGTCGGAGTACCGGCGGCGGCCGCACCGGAGGCGCGAGGAGGTGGCCGCCGCCGTCCCCGAGCAGATCATGGCGGCGCCGCAGGACGAGACGCTCGACCGCCGCCGCGCGCTCGATCGGCTCGACGCGGCGCTGGATCAGCTCGACGACGACAAGCGCGCCGTGTTCGTCCTGTACGAGATCGAGCAGCTGCCGATGGCGGAGATCGCGAAGGCGGCGGGGTGTCCGCTGCAGACGGCGTACTCGCGGCTGCGCGCGGCGCGGGCGCAGATCGAGGCGACGATGCGCCGGCAGGAGCTCGTTGCGCCGCGGGCCGGGGCCGCGCGGATGACGGAGAGGAGCAGCGCATGAGCGGCGAGCCTCCCAGGTTGATCGACGGCGACGGCGGCCCCGACGCGCTCCGGCTCGGCCTCGAAGCAGCGCGGGGCGACGCGCCGGACGCGGCCCGGCTCGCGCGGCTCGCGGCGCGGCTCCCGCTCGGCGGTCCGGGCCCGACGGGCGGCTCGGGTGCGCCGGCGGGCGGCTCGGGCGCGCCGACGGGCGGCTCGGGTGCGCCGACGGGCGGCTCGGGTGCGCCGGCGGGCGGCTCGGGTGCGCCGGCGGGGCTCGCTCCAGCTGCGGCCGCCGCGCCGCCGACGGCCCTCTCCGGCCTGGCGATCGGCGCAGCTGTGGGCGTCGTCCTCGTCGGGGCCGTGTGGCTCATGCCGCCGCGCTCGCAGCCGCCGCCCGAGCCGCCCCGCGCCGCGGCGGTCGCGACCGCGCCGCCCGAGGGACCCGCGGCGGCGCCCGTCGCCGAAGCGCCAGCGGTCCCCGCGGACTCTCCCTCTGCGGCGACGTCGGCGAGCGAGCCCGATCCCGAGCCAGCGCGCCCTCCGGCGAGCGCGCCGGCCCGCGCGCGCGCGTCCGCCCCGCCGACCGACGCGAAGGTGGCGGGCGACCCGGCGCGGCCTGCGCAGGTCGAGGCGCAGGCGGCGCTGCCCGACGCGGAGACGGAGAGCGCCCTGCTGCAGCGCGCGCAGGGCGCGCTCGGGGCGCGCCCCGCCGAGGCGCTCGCGCTCACCGACGTCCACCGCGCGCGCTTCCCGCGCGGCGCGCTCTCCCAGGAGCGCGAGGTGATCGCGATCGGCGCCCTGAAGGCGCTCGGCCGCGGCGGCGAGGCGCGCGCCCGCGCGAACCGCTTCGTCGCGGAGCACCCGAGCTCGGCCTATCGCCGCAGGATCGAGGTCCTCGTCCCGGAGCTGGGGAGCGAGCAACCATGACGGGCAAGCGTGGGAGCCGCCGTGGCCGCGGCGCTGGCGGGCCGCCCTCGTCGGCCCGGGGAGGCCGCTGATGCGACGTCGTTCGATCCGCGTCGTCGTGGAGCTGTGCGGTCTGCTCGCGGCGCACGCCATCGCCTCGGGCTGCGGCACCCTCGTGAAGCTGGGCGAGAACAACGTCGCCGACGGCGGCGGGGGCTCCGAGCCTGGCACCGGCGACGAGGGCTCCGAGCCTGGCACCGGCGGCGGGGGCTCCGAGCCTGGCGCCGGCGGCGGCGGTTCCGGGCCGGTCGGGTCGCAGGCGATCGCGCTCCTCAGGCGCCAGCTACCCGATCCGACGGGAACCGGCGGCGGCAGTTCCGCCGCGAGCGGCGGTCCGGTCCTCGATCCGGACGACCTCTTCGTCAGGATCGGCAACCGCGAGCTCTCCTGCGCGGATCCGTATGGGGACTTTGCCTGCGGCACCTGGGAGGTGTCCATCGGTATCCCCCCGGCGCTGCAGGTGCCGGGCGTCCTCAACCTCGACGCGCCGGAGCTGATCTCTTATCAGTCGTTCGCGGGCCCGGACCGCGGCGGCGGCGACTGCTACGGCGGCGGGGGTAGCTTCATCGAGGGCACGATCGAGATCGTGAGCATCGACGCCGCGCAAGTCGTGGTCAGGCTGAGCGACACCGACACCTACGAGTTCGACGCCAACGGCGAGCACACCGCGCTCCGCTGCCCCTGAGGCCGATGCGCGCGCCCGCGCGCATCGGCGCCGCGGCACGTCGGTCCGGCGCCGCCGCCCCGATCCGATCGCCGCTGTGCCCCGTCGAGATTCGATCGAGAGATCATAAAAGCCGGAGGACGCCGCCATCCACCGAGTGAATACGGGCTGCGCTCGCGGGCCCGGGGAGATACCGATGCGACATCCTTCGATCACGTCGACTTCATTGCTTTTCGGACTCATGATGATCCAGACCTTCGGCGCCGGATGCGCCGCCCGGGTGGAGATCGGGCAGGACAGCGACAGCGCAGGTCAAGAGGCCACGGGCGCGGACATTCCTGGGGAGGAAGGCTCCGTCGCGAGCGTCGGCAGCGGCGACGGCTCCGTCGCGAGCGTCGGCAGCGGCGACGGGGGTTGGGGCGAGGATGCCGGCACCGGCGGGGGCGGCCCTGCGCCGGTGGCGGCCCGCGCGATCGCGCTCTTCAGGAGCCAGCTCCCCGAGGTGTCGGGCGGCTCCGGGAGCAGCTCCACCGCGAGCGGCGGGCCGGCCCTCGATCCGGACGACCTCTTCATCAAGATCGGCAACCGCGAGCTCTCCTGCGCGGATCCGTACGGGGATTACAGCTGCGGCACCTGGACGGTGTCCATCGGCATCCCCCCGGCGCTGCAGGTGCCGGGTGTCATCAACCTCGACGCGCCGGAGCTGATCTCCTATCAGTCCTTCACGGGCCCGGACCGGGGCGGCGGCGACTGCTACGGCGGCGGGGGTAGCTTCATCGAGGGCACGATCGAGATCGTGAGCATCGACGCCGCGCGAGTCGTGGTCAGGCTGAGCGACACCGACACCTACGAGTTCGACGCCAACGGCGAGTACACCGCGCTCCGCTGCCCCTGAGCCGCGCGCCCGGCCTACCTGTCTGCGCTCTGGGCGACGTCGCACCGAATGCGCTCAGGGCGCCTTCACCTCGACCGGGGCGGTGGAGCTCGCGCCGACATCGTCGCCGAGCTGCCCGAGCCCGCCTTGGCCCCAGCACATGACCCGGCCAGGCCCAGTCGGCCCGCACGGCCCCTCGACGACCGCGCAGGTGTGAAAGAAACCTGCGCTGACGGAGACGACCTTGTCGAGCGCGGCCCCGTTGCTCAGCATGACGGGCTCCATCCGAGCGTTGTCGCCGGCCGCCGGCGTGCTGCGGCCGAGCTGCCCCTGCCCGTTGTCGCCGCGGCAGCGGAGCTGCCTCTGCTCGTCGATCGCGCAGACGAAGACGTAGCCGGTGTCCATGGGACCCCAGGTGCCGGGGATGGCGGCGGCCGTACCGGCCGCGGGGGCCTCCGTTCCGTGCTGACCTGAGCTGTTGTTCGTCCCCCAGCAGAAGAGGTGTCCGACGTCGTCGCGCGCGCAGCCGAAGTTGGTGCCGTACGAGATCTCGGCGAAGGGCGGCTGTGCCCCCGCAGCGACGAGCGGCGTATGAGCGCTGTAGTTGACCCCGCCCTCGGCGGTCATGGCGTCGTCCGTGAGGATCAAGCCACCGCCCCGCCCGCCCCAGCACCGAAGGCCGTCCTCCGGCGCTCCGGTCGAGAAGCAGGTAGCCACCGAGCCCGTGCCCGGAGCGAGCAGCGCCCTCGCCCTCGCCGTCCCGACGCTGCTGAACGCCTTCACGGGAACGAGGCTCTCCTCTCCGGTCGGATCCGCCCCGAGGTTCCTGAACTGGTTGACCCCCCAGCAGAAGATGTTGCTGGTCGAGGTGAGCGCGCAGGCCGAGTACCACTGCGGCGCGATCTTGCGGACGAGCAGCGGGTCTGCGCCGTTCTTGACGATCGCGGGGACCTCGTGAGGCGAGGAGTCCTTCGTTCCGTTGGCGAGGAGTCCCCACTCGTTGTTACCCCACGCCCAGAGGCGGAGCTGGCTGTCGATCGCGAAGGTCGCTTGCTCCGTCAGGGCGACCTCCGTGATCGTCGCCTCGCCGAGCGACGGGGGGAAGAGCACCTTCACTGGCCTGTTGACGGCGATCGTCATCGCCTGGGGAACGCCCAGCTGACCGAACGAATTGTCCCCCCAGCAGTAGAGAGAGCCGCCCTGACGGATGGCGCACGTATGGCTTCCGCCCGCCGCCACCATGGTGACATCATCGAGCGTGTCGCTGCCTGGCGGGATCTGGCATCCCGAGTCGCCGGCGTCCTCCGAGTCGCCGGCGTCCTCCGTGTCGCCGGCGTCTTCCGTGTCGCCGGCGTCCGGCGCGCCGGCACCGCCTTCGCCGGGCGAGCCGGTCGGCTCGTCGACCGTCCCGCTGCCAGCCTGGAAGTCACGACCCCTGGCCGTGCAGCCCGCCCCTCCAGCGAACGTGACTGCGATGACAAGAAAGATCCGGGGGTCCCGTCGCGTTTGGAGGGTCATGGTCACCTTGCCAGCCGGCCAGCTCCTGCCGTCCTAGACTAGATGACCCTTACCTTGTGGGTGGAAGGAAGTCCAGCGCGACCGGAAAAATCTGGGCAGAAAAGGCAATCCGAACGCGCACGCGCAGCGAGAGCGCCCAGTCGGTCACGGATTAGGATTTGAAGGACCAGAACATATTTGTTCAACGCTTCAGGCCCTAGTACTACAGCCGCACCTCGACATCGATCTGGTTGGACCCAGGATCCGCCCATGGATCCGGGGGCAAGCGAGCTGCCGGCAGCGGCCGCGTGGGACGCGCTGGCAGTAGATTTTGAGGCATTTCACGCGCGATTCGCGGGGCTGTTCGCGCGCAGCGAGCCGCGCGAGCAGGCGATCAAGTACGTGCGCTCGCTGATGGGGCCGGCGGCGAGGCGGAACGGTTGGCAGCTGGCCGAGGCCATCGGGGATCCGACGCCCGATCGCGTGCAGCGGCTGCTATACAGTGCGGACTGGAGCGCGGATGCGGCGCGCGATCTCCTGATGGACTTCACGATCGAGCAGTTCGGCGATCCGCAGGGCATCGGCGTACTGGACGAAACGGGCTTCCTCAAGAAAGGCACCAAGTCCGTCGGCGTGGCGCGGCAATACAGTGGGACGGCAGGCAAGATCGAGAACTGCCAGATCGGTGTGTTCCTCAGCTACAACGGCCCACGTGGACATGTGATCCTTGATCGTCGTCTTTACTTGCCAGAATCGTGGTGCAGCGATCCGGAGCGGAGGCAGGACGCTCACGTTCCGGAGGATGTCGCGTTCCGGACCAAGCCGCAGCTGGCGATGCAGATGCTGCATGGCGCCTGGCAGCGTGGTGTACCGATGGCGTGGGTCACCGGCGATGAAGTCTACGGGGGCGATCCCGTGCTTCGCGACGGCATCGCCGCGCACGGCCATCGATATGTTCTCGCGGTCGTCTCGAGCACGCCGGTGTGGCCCCAGCGGCCTGCGGTCGCGGAGCCCCCTACCGAACGCGAGCACCGTCATGGTCCGCTCCGCACGCGCACTCGTCTTGCCCCGGGCGCGCCGCACGCCTCCACCGTGGCGAAGGTGGTCGCACAGTGGTCGCCGAAGCAATGGCATCGCCTTGCCGTCCATCGAGGCGAGAAGGGACCCATCGAGTACGACTGGGCCCGCGCGCGTGTCGTCGACAGTCGTCGGCGCTTGCCGACCGACGAGATCTGGCTACTGGCTCGCCGCTCGGTCTCGAATCCGTCGGAAGTGGCCTACTACCTGTCCAACGCTGGAGCCGCCACGCCGCTGACAACGCTCGCGCACGTGGCCTCCACGCGTTACACGATCGAGCAGTGCTTCGAGGAGGCGAAGGACGACGTCGGCCTCGACCACTACGAGGTCCGCACGTGGCCGAGCTGGCATCGGTACATCACGCTCGGGATGATGGCCCTGGCGTGGTTGGCTTTCGTACGCGCGAAGCTTCCCGCGGAGGGCGCGTTCCCGTACGCCCCGGCGATGAACCCCGAGCTCGTGCCCAAAGCGGCGCGCCCGGGGCCGGGGAAGAACGCCGAGCGCATGCAGAAGACGGCGCTTGACACGTCGGGGGAAAAAAGCCCGCCGCGCCCGAAGAAAGCGACGGTCCGCCGACGCTGGCGCCCTGGAGCATTCCCGAAGTCCGTCGCCTGATGGAGCTGGTGCTTCCGCTGCCCGCCCATTCGCCCGAGTTCCGCTGGGCATGGTCAAGGTGGCGACGCCGAAAGCGCGCCCAGGCTCGCGCCTGCTGCTACCGGCGCCGCCGCAACCGGCCGCGCGCCAGTGCCCGGGCTCCCTAACCGCGGCTGTAGTACTAGAGCGCCGATCGCGTTGATCATGCGAGAAATGAACCGCCAAGACGCCAAGACGCCAAGACGCCAAGACGCCAAGACACCAAGACACCAAGACACCAAGACGCCAAGATTTTTTCTCTCTCTTAACTTGGCGTCTTTTTGGCGTCTTGGCGGTTCGAATTTCTGCGCTTTTCAGACAGTTTCAACCCGTTTGTCGCTCTAGCACCTCTCCATTGCGCGCGTTCTTCAGCCCTGACAGCGCTGCTATCGGATTGGACAGTGTCGTCTGCGACCTCATCAATCGCGCCCATGTTTCCCGTCTTGACCCGCCGCCCAGGGCGCGAGCGCGAGCTGGACATCGATGTTGTCGACCTCGCGGAGCGCGTCGCACCGTCCCGGGTGGAGACCGAGGTGCTCGCACGCGGAGAGGAGCGCGACGTGAACCGCCCACGTGACCTGCGGCGGCTCGTCGAGCAAGGGGAGGAGCGCCTCGATCTCGGCGCGCGCGCCGAGCTTCGCGAGCGCGTCGACGGCGCCGCGCCGGACCGGCTCGCGCCCGTCGCTGCGGGCCAGCGTGAAGAGCCGGGGGATGGCTTCCTCCCTGAGCGCATGGACCACGTACGTGCTCAGGGTCTCGAGGGCATGCGTGCCGGTCGTCCCGAGCTCGCCGAGGTGCTCCCAGGCGGGAGCCGCGAGGGCCCGGGTCGCAGAGAGCTCGCCGAGCCAGTACATCGCGCTCTTCCTGACGTAAAAGGCAGGGTCGCGCGCGAGACCGAGGAGGCCCTCCCGCTCGTCCCACGCGGCGAGGAGCGGCGCGGAGCGCTCGCGGATCCAGGGATCGGGATGCCCCGCCAGGAACGCCGCCAACACGCCGCGATCCGCAGCACGTCCCGCTGCTCGGAAGCGGTCCTCGAACCGCTCCTTCCGGTCCGCCCAGCAGCCGTCGAGATCGGCATAGCGCGCGAGGAGCTCGTTCATCTCGAGATCTACCCCCGACCCGCGATCGCCGCCGGACGAGGAGATCCGGCCGCGCGCAGCGGGGTCGTCCGCCTCCGATGCGTCATCGTCTTCCAGAACGCCGAGGAGATGCCGGACCGGCTCCATCCACGCGAGGAGAAACCGCCGCTCCGCCGGCCCGGCGCGGTCGAGCGCCCACCGGAACCTCGCCTCGCGGATCTCGACAGCGCAGCCGGCCGCTGCGGCGCGCACCCGCCCGTCAGGGTGCCCGCAGAGCGCGGCCACCGCGCCAAGGCAGCGCCGGCTCGGGTAATAGTGAAGCGTCTCCAGCGCGGCGACGGCGACGTCGACCACGGGATCCTCGGCGGCGCGCAGGAGCGGCGCCTCGGCCGCGACGGGCTCGTCCCACACCAGCGCGTCGGCGGCGACCTTGCGGACACCCGCCTCGGGGTGCCCGAGGGCGGCGATCTTCAGCGCCTGGAAGCGCGGCTCCGAGAAGCCGAGCGCGATGGCCTCGATCGCTTCCTTGTGAAGCGGGTGCGCGGGATCCCGGGCCACCGGCTCGACGAGGTCCGCCTCGGCCCGCCCCATGAAGAGCAGCGCGTGACGGCGAAGCACGGTGTCGCCCTCCGCCCAGGCGGCCCTGAGCCAGGCGCCGCCCGGCGGATTCCCGGCGCTCCTCAGGATCACGCCCGCCGCCTCGCGCGCCGCCTCGGGGAGCTCGCGCGCCTCGACGATGCGCGCGAGCCGCGCCGCCGCGCGAGGGTCCTCGACGCGCTCCAGGGTCGTCGCGATCTCCTCCCGCTCGGCCTCGGGGAGATCGGGCAGCACCAGCCAGCCGAGGAGCCGATCGGTCCACGAGCGGTCCTCGGCGCTCCGGATCTCCTCGTGGGGAATGGCCAGGACGCTCTCGCGGCGGTCGTTCACGGCGACGCCCGCGATCCTATCAGCCCGCGAGGCGCTCACCGATCGTCGGGAACGTGCGCCGGCATCGAGCGGAAAGAGGCGAGTCGAGCGGCGGAGCGGCCCGCAGAAGGCGCTTGAAATCCGCGAGCAACTTGGACATGTTCGCCGCCGGCCGGACGCGAGCGGCGCCGCGCGATGGCGCGCCGGGCCGGCAGCATCGCGCCTCGGAAGGCATAACCGTTCATGCGCACGCCCGAGAACGCCCGCGAGAGCCGCCGAGAAGCGGCGTGGGGCGCCGTCTACGGGATCGCGGCCTACAGCGCGTGGGGCATCGTTCCCGTCTTTTGGAAGCAGCTCCGTCATGTTGGCGCGGTCGAGATCCTGGCCCACCGCACCGTGTGGAGCCTGCTCGCGTTCGCGGCCCTCACGCTGGCCACGGGGCAGCGCCGCGCGCTCGGGGCGGCGATGCGCGACCGGCGCGTCGTCGCGGCCATGGCGGCGACCGGGGCGCTCGTCTCGGCGAACTGGGTCCTCTTCATCTACGCCGTCGCGGTGGGGCGCATCCTCGACGCCAGCCTCGGCTACTTCATCAACCCGCTGCTCAGCGTGCTCCTCGGCATGCTCTTCCTGCGCGAACGGCTGCGGCCCGCCCAGTGGCTCGCGCTGGGCTTCGCCGCCTCGGGCGTCGTGTACCTCGCCGCGCGCGCGGGCACGGTCCCCTGGATCGCGCTGGCCCTGGCCGGGACGTTCGGTGTTTACGGCCTCCTGCGGAAGGTCGTCGCCGTCAACTCGCTCCCGGGCTCCACCCTGGAGACCCTGTTCATCGCCCCGCTCGGCGCGGCCTACCTGATCGCCCTCCACGTCCAGGGCGCCGGCACCATGGGCCGCGTGGATCTCCGCACGGACCTGCTCCTCGCGGCGACCGGCATCATCACCGCGCTGCCGCTCGTCTGGTTCACGAACGCGGCGCGCCGCCTGTCGCTCACGACGCTCGGCTTCCTCCAGTACCTCGCGCCGAGCGGTCAGTTCCTGCTGGCCGTGCTGGTCTATGGCGAGCCGTTCACGGCCACCCAGGCGGTGAGCTTCGCCTGCATCTGGACCGGCCTCGCGGTGTTCAGCGTCGACGCCGCGCTGCGCGCGCGCCGTGGGCCTGCGCGCGTCGCATCCTCCCGTCCCTGAGGCGCGCGCCGCGCGTCGAGCGATTCATCGGATGTTCGACGCAGCACACCCGTCGTCATCTCCGGCGGTGAGCACGCTCCGGACCCGATCGGCGATGTCCCGGCTCCGGGCGACGATCGTCGCCTGGCTCTTGCTGGTCACCGCGTAGCTCGTCCCGTCGAGGTGCTCGGCCACGCCGCCCGCCTCGCGGAGGATCAGGGATCCCGGGGCGTGATCCCAGGGCAGCAGGCGATAGTAGACGCAGAAGTCCTTGTGGCCTTGCGCGACGCGCGTGTACTCGATGCAGGCGCTGCCCGCGTCGCTCGCGGCCTCCAGCCGGCCGCGCGCGCGGGCCTCCACCGTCGCGCGCAGCTCGCCCGGCATGTAGCGACCGTAGATCGTGCCCGCCGGTACCCCCGCGCCGGCCGCAGGCGCGGCGCGGAGGCGCGCTCCGTTCAGGAAGGCGCCCGCCCCCTGCTCCGCGAAGAACGTCTGTCCCCGCGCCGGCAGGAGGATCCAGGCCGCGCGCGCCCCGGCGCCCCTCACCAGCGCCACCATGATCCCGAAGCGGTCGCTGCCTTCGACGAAATTGCGCGTCCCGTCGAGCGGATCGATGAGCCAGATCCAGCCGTCGCCGCCGAGCGCGCCGAGCAGCCCCGGATCGGCGTGCGCCGCCTCCTCGCCGATCGCCGCCGACCCGGGCAGGTGCGCGCGCAGCCCCTCGGTCAGGCGCCGCTCCACCGCGAGATCCACGGTCGTCACGACGTCGCCGGGGTCGGCGGCCGTCGCCTTCGACGTCACGTCGCCCGGCGCGAGGCGGCGCCACGACGGCAGCATGTGCTCGCTCGCGACCTCCTCCAGGAAGGCGCCCACGCGGGCCAGATCGGGGATCGGCATCGCGGCAAGATACGTCCCCTGGTACCGTCCGCTCCAGGCAAAGCGCCTCGGGACCGCCGCGGGGCCAGCCGCACCGCACCCGGCGCGCGCGCCCTGGCGAGCGCCCTTCCGCGCCGAGATGTGAGACAGACGATGAGCTCCGAAGAGACGCTACCGAGCACCGACCTCTCGCAGATCCCGGCGCAGATCGCCGGCCCCGCGGCCTGGTACGGCCCCGCGATGGCGCGGAGCGACGGCTGGATCGAGCACCTCACCCCGGCGGAGATCGAGGAGGTCGAGGCCGCCGTCCGGCGCTTCGCCGAGACGGGCGCCGATCCGGCAGAGGTGCGCCGCGAGGCGTTCCCCCTGCCGTCGCTCGCCGCGCGCCTCCGCCGCGTGCTCGCGGAGGTGCTCGACGGCCGCGGGTTCGCCCTCCTCCGCGGCCTGCGCGGCGCGTGGCTCGACCGCGGCGACCTCCGCGCGGCCGCGATCGCGTTCCTCGGCCTCGGCAGCCACCTGGGGAGCGCGCGCTCGCAGAACGCGAGCGGGCACGTCCTCGGCCACGTGCGGGACCTCGGCCTGTCGAGCCAGGACCCGAGCGTGCGCATCTACCAGACGCGCGAGCGGCAGACCTTCCACACCGACTCGTGCGACGTCGTGGCGCTGCTCTGCCTCCGGACCGCGAAGGCGGGCGGGCTCTCGGCGCTGGTCAGCTCGGTCACCCTGTACAACGAGATGCGGCGGGCGCGCCCGGACCTGGCCGAGGCGCTGTTCGCGCCCATCGAGACCGATCGCCGGGGCGAGGTGCCGGCGGGCGAGCGGCCGTATTTCCGCATCCCGGTGCTGAACTGGCACGCCGGCCTCCTGTCCGCCGTCTACCAGCGGCAGTACATCGAGTCGGCGCGCCGCTTCCCCGGCGTCCCGCCGCTCACCGCGCGGCAGATCGAGGCGCTCGACCTGTTCGATGCCCTCGCCAACGACCCTGCGCTCCACATGACCATGGAGCTCCGGCCGGGCGACATCCAGCTCGTGCACAACCACACGCTGCTCCACGATCGCACGGCCTTCGAGGACTGGCCCGAGGCGGATCGCAGGCGGCACCTGCTCCGCCTCTGGCTCGCTCCGCCCGGGGCGCGGCCGCTGCCGCCGGTGTTCCGCGAGCGCTACGGCTCGCTGACCCCCGGCGACCGCGGGGGCATCGTCGTGCCGGGCACGCGGCTCCACGCCCCGCTCGATCCGGCGTGAGCGGCCGCGCCCTCGAGGGTCCGGGGGCGCTCACGGCTGCTCGTCCGGAGGTCCCCATCGGACGCTGCGCGATGACGTCCGGCGCCGCCGGTGGAGCCTCGGCGCGCGCTGCGCGCTCGGGGCCTCTGCGCTCCGCAAGGTAGTTCACAGCCGCGTGCGCGCGTTGCATGCCCGCGGCGCGTGCGCTCCGCGAGGCAAGACAGCTCACCGTCGATGCGCGCGTTGCGTGCTCAGGGCCCGTGCGCCCCGCGAGGCAGCTCACCGCCGCGTGCGCACGCCGCGCGCACACAGCGCCGGCATGCGCCTCGCAGCGCTCTCCCTTCCCATGGCTCCCTTGCCTCCGACCCGAGCGGCAGAGGAATGCCCGGGCGGCGCTCCTGGGCCCGCGCCCGGCGGGGCGCGCGTCGCTGCCGCTGCGCCCGCCGCCCTGGACGCGCCCGCCGCGCGCCGCGCGCGGCGGAGGGCGCTGCTCCACGCGGCGCTCGGCGGCTTCGGCCTGGCCGCGCTGGCCGCGCTCATCCGCCACGTCGGCGCGGCGGAGATGCTCGCCGCGGTGACCCGCGCCGCGCCGCTCTTGCCCTTCCTGGTCGCGCTGGAGGCGGCGCGCGTCGGCTGCGAGGCGCTCGCGACCGGCGTGCTCTGCGCCCCGCGGCGCGTCCCGGCTGCGGAGCTCCTTCGCATCCACGTCGTCACCTACCCCGTCATGGCGCTGATGCCGGCCGGCCGCGCCGCGGGCGAGGCGGTCAAGGCCGCGCTGCTCTCCCCTCACGTCGGCGCCCCGCGCGCGGCCGCGATCGCCACGGCGAACCAGTCGCTCGCGCTCCTCTCCGCGGCCCCGCTGTCGCTCCTCGCGGCCGCGGCCCTCTTCCGGATCGGCGGCGGCGCCTCTCCGCTCGCCCTCGGCGTGCTCGCGCACGCCGCGCTGCTGGTCGCGAGCGGCCTCGGCGTGGCCCTCGCGGCGCGGCAGCGCGCCGCCTCGGCGTGGATCACCCGGCGGTTCGCGCGCGCCGGCCAGCTCACCGCCGCCTTCCAGGAGGCCGTCCGCGAGCGGCCGCCGGTCCCGGCCTGGCCGTTCGCCGCCTGCGTCGTGAGCCGCGCGCTCCAGGCGGCGCAGTACGCCGTGCTGCTCGCCGCCGTGGGGGCCGAGAGCGGCCCCGTGCGCGCGCTCGCCGCGTACGGCGTGGGCGCGGCCGGCACGGCGGCCGGCGACCTCATCCCCGGCCAGATCGGCGCCACCGACGGCGCCTTCACGCTCGCCGCCCCGCTGCTCGGGCTCACCGCGAGCTCCGCGATCGCGGTGTCGCTGCTCGTGCACCTCCTCCAGGCGGCCTTCGCGCTCGCGGGGATCGCCGCAACGCTCGCGTGGCGGCGCAGCCCTCCCGCGCGCTGAGCTGCCGGCGCGCTCAGCCGCGCTCGCGCCTGAGGCGCTCCAGGTCGGCCAGGGCCTCGGCCAGCCGCTGCTCGGCCTCGTCGCCGGCGCCGGTCCCCCAACCTGGGTCGGTCCCCCAACCTGGGTCGGTCCCCCAACCTGGGTCGGTCCCCCAACCTGGGTCGGTCCCCCAACCTGGGTCGGTCCCTCAACCTGGGTCGGCCCCCCCAACCTGGGTCGGCCCCCCAACCTGGGTCGGCCCCCCAACCTGGGTCGGTCCCTCAACCCGGGTCGGTCCCTCAACCCGGGTCGGTCCCTCAACCCGGGTCGGCCCCCCAACCCGGGTCGGTCCCCCCCAACCCGGGTCGGCTCCCTCGACCGCTCGCCTCTCCACCGGCCGCCTGGCAGCCGCCTCCCTCCTGCGCCTCGCGGCGCCTCGCGGCGGGGCGGCGATCGCGAGCACACCAGATCGCTGGCACCCCTCCGGCGGTTCGTCCTAGGGTGTGCAGGTGATGACGGAAAAGACCGGCGGCCCTGGACGGGACGTGCTCACCCAGAAGGAGGCCGAGGAGCGCGCCGCGCGCATCGGCAACGCGCGCTACGAGCTCTCGCTCGACCTCTCGCGCGGCGAGACCGGCTACCGCGGCGAGGCGATCGCCTACTTCGACGTCCGCGGCAGCGGCGACACCTTCATCGACTTCCGGGGCCGGCGCATCGAGCAGCTCGAGATCAACGGCGCCATCGTCGAGCCCGAGTGGTCCGACTGCCGCATCCGCCTCCCGGGGCGGCTGCTCGACCCGGAGACGCGCGTGCGCGTCGTCTACGAGAACGACTACGACCATACCGGCGACGGCTTCCACCACTTCCGCGACCCCGAGGACGGCGAGGACTACCTCTACTCCGACCTCGAGCCGTTCAGCGCGCACCGCCTGTTCCCCTGCTTCGACCAGCCGGACATCAAGGCGAGCTACCGGCTCTCCGTCACCGCGCCCGAGGACTGGGAGATCATCGGCAACGCCCGCATTCGCCGCACCTTCGACGCCGGCCCCGGGCGCTCGACGCGGGTGTTCGAGGAGACGACCCGGTTCAGCACCTACATCTTCGCGCTGATCGCCGGCCCCTACAGCGGCGTCCACGACGAGCACCGCGGCATCCCGCTCGGGCTCTACTGCCGCAGATCGCTCGCGAAGCACCTCGACCCCGACGAGCTCTTCACGATCACGAAGCAGGGCTTCGACTTCTACCCCGAGTTCTTCGACTACCCCTACCCCTTCACCAAGTACGACCAGGTCTTCGTCCCGGAGTTCAACGCCGGCGCCATGGAGAACGTCGGCGCCGTGACCCACAGCGAGCGGATGATCTTCCGGGACCCGCCGACCGACCACCAGCGCCTCACGCGCGCGGAGGTGTTCCTCCACGAGATGGCCCACATGTGGTTCGGCAACCTCGTGACCATGCGGTGGTGGAACGATCTCTGGCTGAACGAGAGCTTCGCCACGTACATGGCCTTCCTCGCCATGGAGCAGGCGACCCGGTTCCAGCCGACCGTGTGGAAGGCGTTCAACGTCATGAAGAGCTGGGCCTACCGGCAGGACCAGCTCGTGACGACCCACCCCATCGCCGGGGAGCTCGCGGACACCGAGCACACGTTCCTGAACTTCGACGGCATCACCTACGGCAAGGGCGCGGCCGCGATGAAGCAGCTCGTCGCGGCGATCGGCCTGCCGGCCTTCCGCGACGGGATGCGCCGGTACTTCAAGCGCTACCAGTACGGCAACGCGACCTTGCGCGAGTTCCTGTCCGCGCTGGAGGAGGGCTCCGGCCGCGACCTCGGCGCCTGGTCGCGCGTCTGGCTGGAGCGGGCGTCGCTCAACACGCTGACGGCCGAGTGGGAGCCCGACGGCGACCGCATCGGCCGGCTCCGCGTGCTGCAGACGGCCCCCGACGACTACCCGACCCTCCGGCCGCACCGCATCGACGTGGCGCTCGCGCGCGAGGAGGGCGGCGCGCTCGTGGTCGACTCGGTGCCCGCCGAGATCGACGGCGCGGCGACCGAGGTCGCCGCGGCGCGGGGGCAGCGGGCGCCGCTCTTCGTGTTCCCGAACCACAACGACCTCACGTTCGCGAAGATCGCGCTCGACCCGGGCTCGCTCGAGTTCGTGCGCGAGCACATGGGCCGCGTGGAGGATCCGCTCCTGCGCCAGCTGCTCTGGTCGTCGCTCTGGAGCATGGTGCGCGATCAGAAGCTCGCCTCCCCCGCGTACCTCGCGCTGGTGCGGGACAAGCTGCCCGCCGAGCCGGACCTCTCGCTCGTCGAGCCCGTGCTCTCGAACGCGGTGACGGCGCTCGCGCGCTACGTGCCCGACCCGATGCGCGACGCCGAGGCGAGCGCCTTCACGGGCCTCGCCCTCGCGGCGCTCCGGGCGGCGCCCCGCGGCGACGCGCAGATCGTGTGGGCGCGGGCGCTCCTCAACGCGGCCTACTCCGCGCCGGATCTCGCCCTCGCCGCGCGCCTCGTGGACGGAGAGATCGAGGTCGAGGGGCTCGAGATCGACCAGGAGATGCGCTGGACGGTCGCCGTGAAGTGGATCGCGCGCGGCGTCCCGGGCGCGGACGCGCGGCTCGCGGCGGAGCGCGAGCGCGACCCGTCCGATCGCGGCCAGCGCGCCGCCCTGCGCGCCGAGACGGCGCGCCCGGATCCGGCGGCGAAGGCCGCGGCGTGGGAGCGCTTCCACGAGGGCGGGTACGGCTCGCTGCACCTGACGAGCGCGGCGATGTCGGGCTTCAACTGGTCGTTCCAGCGCGCGCTGCTCGAGCCGTACGCGCAGGCGTTCTTCGAGCGGGTGCAGCAGGTCTTCGAGACGCGGACGCACGAGCTCGCGTCCGCGTACTTCACCCACCTGTTCCCGTCGTACCGCGTCGATCGGGACCTCGTCGCCGCCGCCGAGGCGCGGCTCGCGGCGCTCCAGCGGGCGCCGGACGGCGCGCCGCCGGCGAAGCCGCGGCTGCCGATGCTGGTCCGGATGCTGCGCGAGGCGAGCGACGACCTCACGCGGGCGATCGGGTGCCGGGAGCTCGCGGCGGCGAGCGGCCAGGGCGCCCCGGCGGGGAGCGGCGGCGCCCCGCGCTGAGCGGGCGGCCGGGGAGCGCGGCGCTGAGGCGGCGATGATCGTGCAGCTCGGCAAGGCGTCCGTCGCGTGGACGCGCGCGGACCTCGAGGCGAAGGTCGCGGGCCACGCGCGCGTCCTCATCGACGTCGGCACGGGCGACGGGCGCTTCGTGTACCGCTCGGCCGGCGCCAACCCGGACACGTACTGCATCGGCCTGGACCCCGCGGGCGAGCGGATGCGCGAGGTGTCGTGGCGCGCCAGCCGCAAGGCCGCCCGTGGCGGCCGGCCGAACGCGCTCTTCGTGGTGGCGTCGGTGCAGGCGCTGCCGGAGGAGCTCGCCGGGCTCGCCCACACCCTGACGGTGAACTTCCCCTGGGCGTCGCTGCTCTCGGCCCTCGTGCTCCCGGAAGCGCCCGTGCTCGAGGCGCTGCGCCGGCTCGTCCGGCCGGGCGGGGAGCTCATCGCCCTGCTCAACCAGAGCGTGTTCGACGACCGTCCCTACGCGGCGCGGCTCGGCCTCCCCGAGCTCTCGGACGCGTGGATCGAGGACGGGCTGCGCCCGGCCTACCGCGCCGCGGGGTTCGAGATCCGGGCGAGCGAGATGGTGGAGGGGGACGTGCCGCACCAGACGAGCTGGGGGCAGCACCTCACGCTCGCGTCGGGCCGGAGGACGCGGCTGCTCACGGCCGAGGCGATCGGCTGAGGAGGCGGCGCTCCGGCGGGCTGCGCCGGCGGGGCCCGGGCTGCGCCGGCGGGGCCCGGCGCTACGCCGGCGGGGCCCGGCGCTACGCCGGCGGGGCCCGGCGCTACGCCGGCGGGGCCCCGGCCGGCTCGACGCGCACCGGGACGCCGTTCAGCGCGGCGGTGCCCGAGAGCGCGTCGATCGCGCGATCGTCCGTCAGGTCGTTGACGCTCTCGCCGGCGTGCCGCCGCGCCGTCTCGAGCCGCACGCCGTCGCGGCCGTGGCCCCAGCCGTGCGGGACGCTGACGACGCCGGGCATCACCTCGTCGGTCAGCTCGACCTCGAGGTCGATGCTCCCGACCCGCGAGCACACCCGGACCCGCTGCGCGGCCGCGATCCCGCGGCGGGCGGCGTCCTCCGGGTGCATGAGCAGCGTGCACCGGTTCCGGCCCTTCACCAGGCGATGGCTGTTGTGCAGCCACGAGTTGTTGCTCCTGAGCTGGCGCCGCCCGATGAGCTGGAGGTCGTACCCCGCCTCGCCCCCCTGCCCCGGCTCGCCGGCCTCCACCGCCGCGCCCGCGGCGCGGCTCGGCGCGCCGCCTTCCTCCCGGACGAGCGCCGCCCGCGCCCGATCGAGATCGGCGACGAGGACCTCCGGCGCGAGCTCGATGCGCCCGGACGGCGTGAACAGCCGCTCCGGCAGGCACGGCACGAGCGGCCCGAGATCCACGCCGTGCGGCTCGCGCTCGAGCTTCCGCAGCGAGAGGCCGCCCGACAGCGGGTTCACGCCGGCGCCGTAGGGCCCGAAGCGGAGCGCGGCGTCGAGCAGCCGCGCCGGCGGGAGCGCCCTCGACAGGAGGCGCGCCGCGCGGCCGGCGAGCGCCGCCGCGGGGCCGGGCGCGGCGAGGCGCACCCCGAGCTCGACGAGGATCTGCCAGTCGTGGCGCGCGTCGCCGGCCGGGGGGAACAGCGCGGGCGCGTACTTCGCGGTGTTCCTGACCGCGAACGCGTGAAACGCGAGATCGTAATGGTCGCGCTCCAGGGGGCCGGTCGGCGGCAGGATCACCTGCGCATGCCGGGTCGTCTCGTTGATGTAGAAATCGATGCTGGCCATGAAATCGAGGCCGGCCAGCGCCCGATCCAGCGTGCGTCCGTTCGGCGTCGACAGCACCGGGTTGCCCGCCATCGTGACGAGCGCCCGGATCTGCCCCGGCCCCTCGGTGAGGATCTCCTCCGCGAGCGCGGCGACGGGGTACTCCCCGGCGAACGCGGGCAGCTTGCGGACGCGGCTGCGGCTCCGGCCGAACTCGCCCCGCTGGCCGAGCAGGTCCTGGATCGCGACAACATCGACGGCCGGCCGGGCGAACATCGCCCCGCCGGGGCGATCCAGGTTGCCGGTGACCGCGTTGAGCACCGCGATGAGCCACGTGGTGAGCGCGCCGAACTCCTGGAGGCAGGCGCCGATCCGGCCGTAGCAGACCGCCGGGCGCGCCGCGGCGAAGGCGCGCGCGAGCTCGCGGATCTGCGCCGCCGGGATGCCGACCTTCGGGGCGACGCGCTCGGGCGGGAAGTCGCGGACGATCCGCTCGATGTCCTCGATTCCATTCATGAAATCGACGAGCCGCCCCGGCGCGACGAGCCGCTCGGCGAACAGGGTCGAGAGCAGCGCGAGCATCAGGAAGACGTCGGTCCCGGGCCGGATGAAGTGGTGGCGATCGGCGATCTCGGCGGTCTCGGTGCGCCGCGGGTCGACGACCACGACCGCGCCGCCCCGCGCGCGGATCGTCTTGAGCCGCGCCGGCATGGCGGGCGCCGACATGAGGCTGCCGTTCGAGACGACCGGGTTGGCCCCGAGGATGAGCAGGAACGAGGTGCGGTCGACGTCGGGGACCGGGACGAGCAGCTGGTGCCCGAAGAGCAGGGTCGAGACGAGGTGGTGCGGCAGCTGATCGACCGAGTTGGAGGAGAAGCAGCTCCGGGTGCGCAGCGCCTCGAGGAACGGGATGAGGTAGAGGAGCGACGCGTAGTTGTGGGCCCTGGGGTTGCCCAGGTAGACCGCGACGGCGTCCCGGCCGTGGCGCCCCTGGATGTCCCGGAGCCGCCCGGCGACCTCGTCGAGGGCGTCGTCCCACGAGATGCGCTGGAACCCGGAGGCGGTGCGCCGGACCGGAGCCTGGAGGCGGTCCCGGTCCTCGTGGAGGTCCTGGAGCGCGAGCGCCTTCGGGCAGATGTAGCCTCGGCTGAACGGGTCGCGCTCGTCGCCGCGGATCGAGGTGATCCGGCCGCCGTCGACCTCGATCTCGACCCCGCACATCGCCTCGCAGATGTTGCAGGTGCGGTGGTGCGCGCGCGTGGTCCCGTGGCTCGGCATGACGCGCGAGCCTATCAGCGCCCCGCGCGGCCCGCGAGCGCCCGACCCCGCGTCCGGGCGCGCTTCAACGCGGAGCGGGTCGTTGCGGTGCTCCCGTCGGCGACCGCGCTCGCGCGCGCCTTCTCCGCGGGGCGCTCGCGCACGCCCTCTCTGCGGCGCGCTCGCCTCGTCAACTCCGGGTTGACGCTGTGTACAGCCGCGCATGACGGCGCCGGGCGCGCCGCTCGAGCCGAGGAGCGTCGCCGCGCGCTCCTGGCGAAACACGGCGTCATGTCGTAGACGTGCTGCGGTCGCGGGCGAGCTCGCGTATGGCCCGCGCGTTGCTCGCGCGTCGCTGAAGCCCGGAGGCTATCATGACCGATCGCTACGCCATCATCGGCAACCCCATCGCCCAGGCCAAGTCGCCGGCGCTGCAGACCGCCTTCGCCAAGCAGTGCGGGCAGGACATGGAGTACGGCGCCATCCTCGGCGAGCTCGACGGCTTCGCCGCCGCCGTGTGCGAGTTCCAGAGGAGCGGCGGCAAGGGCATGAACATCACCATGCCCTTCAAGCTCGAGGCCTTTGCGCTGGCCGACGAGCTGACGCCGCGCGGCCGCGCCGCCGGGGCGATCAACATGTTCACCTTCTGCGCGGACGGCGCCATCCTCGGCGACAACACCGACGGCATCGGCATCGTGCGGGACATCACCCACAACCTCGGCCGCGACCTGGAGGGCGCGCGCGTGCTGCTGCTGGGCGCGGGCGGCGCGGTGCGCGGCACCCTGCTGCCGCTCTTCGATGAGCAGCCGGCCGAGATCTTCATCGCCAACCGCACCGCCAGCAAGGCCGTGGAGCTCGCCGCCGAGTTCGGTGCGCCGGCCGGCGCGACCGCGCTCGCCGGCGGCGGCTTTGCGGACATCACCGGGCGGTTCGACGTGATCATCAACGGCTCCGCCTCGTCCATGACCAACGAGGTGCCGCCGCTGCCCGCCGGCGTGTGGGACGAGGGCTCGCTGGCCTACGACATGGCCTACAAGAAGGAGCCGACCGCCTTCGTGAAGGCCGCGCGCGCGGCCGGCGTGGGCCAGACCGCCGACGGCCTCGGCATGGTGGTCGAGCAGGGCGCCGAGTGCTTCTACCTGTGGCGCGGCATGCGTCCCGACACCGCGCCGGTGATCGCCGCGCTGCGGGGGACCTGACAACGCGGCAGGGTCGGTCCCCCAACCTGGGTCGGGTTGCCCAGGCGCGTCCTGGCACAGAACGCCACACATCCATTCACGCAAATACCTGGAATCGTTCGATTTCAGCTCGGTACGTTCCATGCAACCTGGCGCGCCGGCCGCGTCCGACGTCGGCACGTGCGGACCCCGGCGGCCAAGGAGACCCCGATGCGTACCCGTTTCCGCTTCGTTTTCACGGTGGGAAGCCTTCTCGCGCTGGGGGCGTGCTCGAACGATTCGAGCTCAGGCGACAGCGGCGACGGCGAAGTCCCGGGGAGGGGCGCCGGCGCTGACGAAGACGGCGCCGCCGCCGCGGCCGGTACGGGAGGTCCCTCGGCGGGCGACGGTTTCTCGGGCGGCGAAGGCTCCCCCGACAGCGGCGGAAGCATCGGCGGCGGAGGATCCGGCGGCGGGAGCAGCATCGAGCCTGGCACGCTCACCGCGGGCGTCTGGGACGACAACCGCAACATCGACTTCTTCCTCTCGTACCGGAGCACGCTCTATTCGCAGCAGCTGCCTGGCCTCCTGCCGTTCACCGAGGCCGACCACCAGGCCGCGCACAGCCTCTTCGCGACGCCTCCAGGGAAGAAGGAGACGCTCGACGTCTCGCTCGTCATCGACACGACCGGCAGCATGGGCGACGAGATCGCGTATCTCCAGACGGAGTTCGTCGCGCTCTCCGACTCCATCTTCGCCAAGTACCCGAACGCCGCGCAGCGCTGGTCGCTCGTCCTGTACCGAGACACCGAGGACGACTACGTCGTCCGGTGGTTCGACTTCCGCACCGATCCCGAAGAGTTCCAGGAGAAGCTCGCCGAGCAGGGGGCCAACGGCGGCGGCGACTTCCCGGAGGCGCCCGACGCGGCGCTCTCCAAGGCGGCCGATCTCGCCTGGCGCACGGGCGCCGACACCGCGCGCCTCGCCTTCTGGGTCGCGGACGCGCCCCACCACGACACCAACGCGGGGGCCATGGCCGAGGGGATACGAGCCCTGAAGGACCGCGGGGTCGCTGTCTATCCCGTCGCGTCGAGCGGCGTGGATGAGCTCACCGAGATCAGCATGCGATCGGCCGCGCAGCTGACCGGCGGCCGATACCTCTTCTTGACGGACGACTCCGGGGTCGGCGGGGAGCACAAGGAGCCGACGATCCCTTGCTACTACGTGACCAAGCTCGATAGCGCGATCCTGCGCATGGTCGACATCGCGCTCTCCGGCGTCTACCGCGAGCCGGAGCCGTCCGAGATCCTCCGCACGGGCGGCGATCCCCTGGACGGCGCCTGCGAGCTCTCGTCCGGCGGCGAGGTGCTCGCGTACTGAGCGGGTCGCCGCGCATCGCCCGCATCACGGCTCCGCAGCCGCGCGGTCGGTCAAGGAGGCGTGGACATGGTCGACGCCGTGCCGCACCGACCAGCGGCGGCGCGGCGTCGCGCTACGGCGACGATGCGCCGGTGAGCTGCAGCTCCATCACCACCTCTGACCCTTCCATACGGCCGTCGGGACGGAAGCCCAGGCTGCGGTAGAACCCCTCGGGGCTGCCGGGGCCCGGCACGTAGGACAGCAGCAGCGACGAGAAACGCCCGAGGCGCCGCACGTGCTCGATCACCTGCAGCATCGCCGCCCGGCCGATGCCGCGCCGCTGGAAGCGCTGGTCGATCATGAAGCGCCACACGCCGATCTCGGGCTTCTCCGGCGGCGGTGAGGCCATCGACTGGTCTTCCAGCATGACGAAGCCCGCAGGCTCGTCGCCGTAGTAGATGGCGCGGAACCAGGCCTCCGGCGCGAAATGCGCCTGGGCGAGCGAGACCGCGTTGGTCGCGACAAAGCCCTTCTGGCTCTCGGCCACGGAGAGATTGAGGACGGCGCTGAGGTTGTCGCGGGTGATCTCGCGCAGGGTGACGGGCGGAGTGTCGTCAGGCATGGCGTCGTTCCGGGAGAAGCAGGCGCTGGATCGGCTCGGCGAGCGCCGGGCCCCACGATACCACGGAGCTCACGATGGGCGAATCGGCTCCGCGAGCCAGCGAACCAGCGCCTCGCCCTCGAGATCGAGCAAGGCATCCTCGACCTCGCCCGGACCTATCGCGCGGGCTCGCTCGACGATCGAGCGCTCTTCCTCGGCCGTCGGTCGTCGCCCGATCCGCCGCGCGAAGAGGCGGCCGAGCAGCTCCGCGATCGCCTTCTCCTCGCCGCGCTCCTCTCCTCGGCGCTCCCCGCGCTGCTCTCCTCGTTGCTCTCCTCGTCGCTCGGCCTCGAGGATCATCTCCCCGATGATCGGCGTGCGCCGGAGCAGCCCCTCTTCCTTGTCCTCCACCATGACGATGAGCTCCTTCAGCAGATTATGCCCCCAGGGATCGATGGTCGCCATCACCAGGAGCGCCGTGTACAGCTCGGCCCGCTCCTCGGCGGTCTTCGCCCCCGCACGGATCTCCGCGACGATCTCCCGCAGCGCCGCCGCGGTCGCGTTACGTGCAAGCGGGGCGAACACCAGCCAGAGCAAGCTGCCGCGCGCCCGCAGCTCGGCGACCGTGCGCTGGTAGACGGCATCGATCCGGAAGCGCGCGCCGCTGAACGGCCGCCCCGGCCAGGCGATGCGGCGCTTGCCCTCCTTTGGTAAGCGCCGCCTGCGGCCCGACAGGACCACGGCGACGCTCTCGATCGGCGGCACCGGCTCACCCGGGGCTTCGATGCGGAGCGCGGCGAAGAGGAAGCCGAGGTATTCGAAGATGCGATCCGGAACGTCGCCGCGGAGTTCGAAGCAGAACTCGACGTGCAGCACCCGCGGCTCGCCGCCGATTCGCAGGCGCAGGGCCTTGTCGAGGCGGCGCTCGACGTTCGTGACCTGGCTGTCTACCCAGCCGAGGACGTCGATGGGGCCCTCGGGGACGAGGGCGCGCACCACGTCCTCGGGGCGCCGTCGGGCGAGGTGGCGCAAGGTGATGTCGGCGTCTCCCATGCCCGGCGCTCATGGCAGAGGGCGTACCAGCGGTTCAGATGGCTGAAACCAGGGGATTCCGGGGTCTGGCGCCATGCCGGCCAGGTGGCGGCGCCATGGCGGGTGGCGGCATCTCGGACCGCTCGGCGATAAGCCCCCGGACACGGCAGATCCTGGAATAACCTCGATGCGCGGTGTCGTTGTTGCGGGCGCCCGATGAACCCGCGAACACCCACTCTCCTTCTGACCGCCGCCCTCCTCGCCGCGGCCTGCTCGCCCCGCTCCAGGCAACCCGCGTCGGAAGAGCGGAATGCCGGAGCCGCGGAGACAGCCACCCCGCCGCCGTCTCCACCACCGCCGTCCCCGACGCCGCCGCCCCCGAAGCTCCGCGCGGTCCTGCGCGCCGGCGGCGCCCTCGCGCGCGCGCCGCAGGACGACGCGCTGTACCTGGCCGACGAGGACCACGCCGTCGTCCGCCGCATCCCGCTGCCCGTGGACGTGAGCGCACCGCCAGCCGCGATCGCGATGCCAGGCCGCCCCGCGCAGGTCCTCGCGCTCGCCGATCGCGTGCTCGTCACCATCCGGGACCCCGGGCTGCTGCTCGTCATGCAGCCGGATCCGGCCGCCGGCCTCGTCGAGATCGCGCGCGTGCCGCTGCCGGCCGACGCGTGGGGGCTGGCGATCACGCCGGACGAGCGCACCGCCATCGTCACCAGCGCCTGGACCGGCAAGGTCTCCGCGGTGGACCTCGCGACCGCCACGACATCATGGTCGATCGACGTCCCGCGCGAGCCCCGCGGCGTCGTCGTCCGCGAGGACGGCGCGGCCGCGTACGTAACGCACCTCACGTCCGCAGCGCTCACCCGGATCGAGCTGCGCTCCCCGCCCAAGGCGCGGTCGCTCGCGCTCCCCCCGTCGCCGTACCGCGCCCCTCCGGACGCGCCGCGCGCCGCTTCCCTCGGATACGCGGCCGCGCTCTCCCCGGACGGCCGCCGCCTGTTCGCCGCGCGCCACGCGCTCGGCGCGATCGGCGAGCTCTCGTGGTTCGGCGCCGCCACGGTCGACGTCCTGCACACCGGCAACGACGAGCCCCTCGCGCCCCGCCGCCGCGACGGCGCCCCGAGCCGGATCGCGCGGGACTTCGAGCTCGACATCGCCGGCGACCCGGAGCTCGAAGCGCCGAAGACCGAGCTCGCCCCGTTCGTCCAGCCGCGCGCCCTCGTGGTCCGCGAGAGCACCCGCACGCTGCTCGTCGCCAGCGAGGGCACCGACGCCCTGGTGGAGCTCGACGCGCTCTCGATCGAGCCGGCGCTCCGGCCCCTCCGCACCTACCCGCTCGGCAGCTCGCAGGCGACCGTCGCTGCGGCGCCGGGGTCGCTGGACGCCCTCTCGCGCGACGTCGGCGTGGCGACGCTGTGTGGCGCGCCGAGCGGGATCGCCCTCTCCGGGGACGAATCGCTGGCGTGGGTGTACTGCCGCTCGACCGACACCCTCGCCATCGTCCGCCTCGACGAGCACACGGCGGATTCTCGTTACGAGCCGGGGCCCGTGCCGTTCATCCGGCTGGCCGAGCCCCCGCTCCTCGAGCAGGCCGCCGTCGGCCGGAGGCTCTTCTACAACGCGACCGACTGGCTCACGAGCGGCGGGCTCGGGTGCGCCGGGTGCCACCCCGATGGGCGCGACGACGGCCACGTGTGGCACGAGGTCAGCGGCGGCGACTTCGCCAACTTCTTCGGGTCCGCCGACAACCGGCCCATGGCGGGGCTCGCGGGCGGCGTGGCTCGACAGACACCCATGCTCGCAGGGCGCGTCTCGGCCGAGGGCCCTTATGGCTGGAACGCCCAGAGCGAGAGGCTGGTCGCGCGCATCCAGGAGGGCTTCGGACTGCACCGATGGGGGATGGGCGGCGGCGCGGACGGCGCGCTCGCGCTGCGCGCGAGCTATCTCGCGAGCTTCCTGCGCGAGGGCCTCGCGCCCCCGCCCAGGGAGGATCGGCCGCTCACGCCGCAGGAGAAGCACGGATTCGCGCTCTTCACGAGCGAGGCGGCGCAGTGCTCCCGATGCCACGTGCCCGAGACCGAGTACACCGACCGGATGGGCTACCCGATGCCGCGCTTCGTCGCCCAGCCCGGGTTTTACAGGGAGAAGAAGGACCAGGTGTTCAAGACGCCCTCTCTGCGCTTCATCGCCGGGACGGCGCCCTATTACCACGATGGCTCCGCGAGGACGCTCGAAGAGCTCGTCGAGAACAACGAGGATCGCATGGGACGCACCAGCCACATGTCGAAGAAGGACAAGGCGGCGCTCGTCGCCTTCTTGAGGACGTTATGAAGAAGCTCCTGTGGATCGGGACAGTCCTGCTCGGCGCGCTCGCGCCGGCGCAAGCCGCGGAGCCGCAGATCGCCCGGTCCGCCGAGCCGGACGGCGCCGCGGCTTCACCTCGGGCGGAGGCGGGCGCAGACCTCCCGGACGGGGGAGAGGGCGCAGCGGGCGGGGGAGCGGGCGCGGCAGCTCCCCCCGTGCGCGCGCTGGAAGAGGCGCCGCCTGCGCCCGAGCGGACGCCGCGGCCCGCGGCGGCGGAGTGGGACGGCGCCGAGCCGGTGCGGCTCGCGAGGGACAGGAGCGGCGCCGCGTGCAAAGCGCGGATGCGGCGCGAGTGGCTCCGCATCGACTGCAAGGCGCACTCGCTGGCCGTCGTGAGGACGCTCGGAGCGAGCGCCGGCGAGGAGTGGTTCTGGCTGGACCAGAAGAGCGGCGAGGAATTCGCGAGCGGCGCCTCCGTGGTCTTCCCCGTCCGGCGCGGGGACCGGCGGGTGATCGAGATCCTCGCGGGCCTCTGGGCATACCGCGGCGAGCTCGGGATCTCGACCAGCTTCGTGATCTCCGAGCAATGGCTCGACGGCGACGCCGGGCCGCTCGTCAGCGTGCTCTGAGCCCGAGGCGAGCCGCGGAGAGCGCTCGCGCCCGGATCGGCTTGCCCGCGCGTGCGCACCATGCCTTGATCGAGCGCGTGACGACGGGGTTCTTCGAGGCGCGTGGCCTGCGTTTCCGGCTCGATCGCCAGGGCGCCGAGGTGAGCGGGGGGCCGGCGCGCCCGGTCCAGGCCAGGATCGAGCCCGACGAGGCGCGCCTCGACGGGGACGAGCCGCTGGCCGAGCTCCTGGGCCAGCGGCTGTCGGCGCTGCTCGGCGCGCCGGTGAGCGACGAGGAGGGGATCTTCGACCTGGCGGTCGAGCGCGACGGGGCCGTGGTCGCGGCCGTGCAGCTCTCGTGCGGCGAGGACGACGAGGACGTGCTCGAGCTGCTCGGCGAGCGGGCGCCCACGCTGCAGGCGCGCGCGCTGGTCGAGGCCCTGGTCGACGCGTTGCGCGGCCCAGGGTGACGCGCGCGGGCGCTCGCGCTCGGCGGGCGCCCGCGCGAGGTCGCCGCCGCCGGGCGGCGTGAGCTACCATCGCCGCATGCGTCTCGACAGGAACACGATCCTCATCACCGGCGGCGCCAGCGGCATCGGCCTCGCGCTCGCCCAGCGCTTCGCGCGCGCCGGGAGCACCGTCGTCGTCTGCGGCAGGCGGCAGGAGCAGCTCGACGAGGCCCGGCGGGCGTGCCCGGGGCTCCGCGCGATCCAGTGCGACGTGTCGGTCGAGGCCGAGCGCGCGGCGCTGGTCGAGCGGGTCACGCGCGAGCTCCCCGGCCTCAACGTGCTCATCAACAACGCGGGTATCCAGAATCGCCCGCCTCCCCTGCTGGAGACACAGGACTGGTCGCGGCACCGCTCGGAGATCGCCATCAACCTGGAAGCTCCGATGCACCTCTCCATGCTGCTGATTCCCCACCTGCTCCGGCAGGAGTCGCCCGCCATCCTCAACGTGACCTCGGGCCTCGCGTTCGTCCCGATCGCGCTCATGCCGACGTACTGCGCGACCAAGGCGGCGCTGCACTCCTTCACCCTGAGCCTGCGTTACCAGCTCAAGGACACCCCGGTCCGCGTCGTCGAGATCGTCCCGCCCGCGGTCAACACGGACCTCGGCGGAAAGGGGCTGCACGACACGGGCGTGCCCCTGGACGAGTTCGCGGACCACGCCATCGCCCAGATCGAGAGGGGCGAGCTGGAGTTCGGTTACCAGTTCTCCGAGAAGGGGCGCCTGAGCTCGCGCAAGGAGCTCGACGATCAGCTCGCCGCCCTCAACGCGAGGTTCGGGCAGCGCCGCTGAGGCCGGATCGCCCCGCCGCAGGCCCGGGAGCCGGCCCGGGCGGCTCCCTTCGCCATCACCGGAGCTCCGCTACTCCGCCCCTGCCCCGTGGGCCGTCTCCCGCTCGGTCACCCGGCGGATCGTCTGCGCCGTGTTCTTGTCGTCCTCGCGCTGCGCGATGTCCGACAGGCTGATGATGCCGACCAGCCGGCCGTCCGCCTCGGTGCACAGGACGCGCGACTTGTGGTGCTGCCCCATCAGCTGCTCGGCGCGCTGCACCTCGTCGTCGGGCCGGCACGCGATCACCGCGCGGGTCATGACGTCTCCCGCCTTCGTGCTCAGCGGGCGGCTGTCGGCCAGCACCCGGATGGCGAGATCGCGATCCGTGAGCGTCCCGAGCACCTTCCCCTCGTCGTCGCAGACAGGAAGGAAGCCGATGTTCGCATCGCGCATCTTGCGCGCGGCCGTCTGGATCGTGTCCCCGATCATGACGCACTGGATCTCTCTCTTCATGATCTCCTTGCACAGCATGGTTTCCTCCTTCGGCTCCGTTTGCAGCGCTCGGTCGCGTCACCGCGCACACCCGGACCTTAGGAGACCGGCGCCCGTAGGGGATGGAGCAGCGAGATGAATGCGGCGTCAGGCGCCGCTTGACGGCGCGCGCGGCCCGGCGAGCGCGCCCGGCGGCACAACGGCGGCGCCCCGCGCCGCGCCGGGAGGCATACTGGGGCGCGAGGCACCATGTCGGAGCGGATCACGAGGGCGGTCATCCGCCGGGCGCAGCCGGCAGACGCGGCGTCCATCGCGCGCGTCGAGGTCGACTCCTGGAGGGCGGCTTACCTCGGGCTCGTTCCGGCGGCCGACCTGAACGCCCTCTCCGCGCGGGCGCGCGCGGAGAGCTGGCAGCGCATCCTGAGCCACGGCGCCCTGACCGGCGCCCGGGCCTGGGTGCTCTGCGCCGAGGACGCCACGCTCGGCTTCGCGAGCGCCGGACCGACGCGCGACGACGACGACGACCCCCGCGCGGTCGGCGAGCTCTACACGATCTACCTCCTGCCCACCGCGTGGGGCCGCGGCCTCGGCGCCGCGCTGCTCGACACCGCGCAGGCCGACCTCGCGCGGCGCCGCCACCGGGCCATGACGATCTGGGTCCTCGAGGGGAACACCCGCGCGCGCCGCTTCTACGAGCTCTCCGGCTTCGCCCGCGACGGCGCGCGCCGGCGAGCGCGCGTCGGCGCGGGCAGCCTGCCGGAGGTCCGCTACCGGCGCGCGCTGTGACGCCCCCCACCGGCGAGCGCCGCCGCGCCCCCGCCCGTCCGGGAGCCCGGCCCCGCTCGGCGAGCATCCCGGTCCCGAGCGCAGGGCGAAGCGCAGAGCGCTAGGCGAAGCGCACGACGATGCTGCTGTAGCCGCCCCGCAGGTCGTACTCGGAGGTGATCTTCCCCCAGGGATATTCGTACGGCGGCGCGCCGAGGATCGATTCCAGCCAGGCATCGTGGCTCGCCTTGCGCTCGGCTTCCTCCTTCTCGGACCAGTCGTTCCAGAAGGCCTTCGACTCCGCGCCCACCTCGAAGAGCTCGACCGACGCGATCTTGCCGCTGTAGAAGTGCAGCGTGATGCGGAAGGTCTTGAAGCCGATGCGCTGGCGCGCCGTCCGGTAACCGCTCCACGGCTGCGCCTGGCTCAGGGCGTTGGCCATCCGCGCGAGCGGCGACGACAAAAACTGCGCTTCCGAGTACGAGGGCCCGATGCGGACCCCGGATGCGAGCTCGATCTCGCCTGTCTGCCGATGGATCATCCAAGCCTCCGACCGCTCGGGGCAGCATACACCACAGCTCCCGGCCCCGCGCGGTCCGGCCGCGCCGCCGCGGCGACCGGACTCGGCCGTTCCTCCGGCGCGGCCCGACTCCGCCTCTCCGCAGGTGGGTGCTCGCCCGAGACTCGCCCCCTGCCGGAGCCCCCGCCGATCGCAGGCGATCGCGGTCGCCGCCGCGCATCTCGCGCAATGCGACCGCCGCCGCACCTGTCCTCCCGTGTCGACACGGCGCCCACGCTGTCGCTGCGACCCGCGACGTGCGCTTTTACCAGGGGCGTAAAGCTGCGCAGGCAACGCGGCTTTTCCCACTTGTGCAGAGCGGAGACCCGGTAATATCGGCCACGGTTCGCGCCGCCCCAACCGAGGTCATTGAGGTCTTCTTGCCGCGCTGCCCATCCTGCCATAGACGACTTGCAGCCCTCGCCCCCTGCCCAGCGGACGGCGCCCTGGCGCCGCTCCGCGCCGCGCCGGTCGATCTCGGCGCCGAGACACCGCCGTCGCTCGCGGGCTTCCTCGTCGGCCAGCCGCTCGCGGCGGGCGCGTTCTCGGTCGTCTGGGACGCGACCCGGCTGGAGGACGGCGCCCCCGCCGTGCTCAAGGTCAGCAGGGCCCACTCGCTCCTCGCGCGGGAGCGCTTCCGCAGCGAGGCGTGGGCGCTCGAGCAGCTCGGCCCCCCGGCCTCGCCGCGCCTGCTCCAGAACGGCGTGCTCGAGGACGGCCGTTCGTACATCGCCATGGAGCGGCTCCAGGGCGAGACGCTGGCCGCCCGCCTCGAGGGCCTGCCCGCCGCGCTCGATCTGCGCTCCGCCCTCGACGTCGCGCTCGCCGTGCTGAGCTGCCTCCAGGTCGTGCACGAGCGCGGCCTGGTCCACATGGACCTCGCGCCCGAGAACGTCGTCCTCGAGCCCGGCGGCGGCGTGCGCCTCCTCGACTTCGGCCTCGCGCAGCGCGATCGCGGCGTCGTCTGCCACCCGGCGGACAGCGCGCTCACCACGCTGGGCGCCATGCTCGGGACGCCCGAGTACGCCTCGCCCGAGCGGCTCCGGGCCGAGCCGATCGACGGCCGCGCGGACCTCTACGCGTTCGGCGCGCTCCTCTTCGAGCTGCTCGCGCTGCGCCCTCCGTTCGCCGGCGATCGCGCGAACGTCGCGCAGGGGCACCTCGGCCGGCGGCCCCCGCGGCCGAGCGAGCTCGCCCCCGTCCCCCCGTCCATCGAGGCCCTCGTCCTCGCCTGCCTCGCCAAGGAGCGGGCGCTCCGCCCGCGCGACGCCGCCGGCCTGCGGGCCGCCCTCGCGTCGGCGGGCGCGGCGGCGCTCGCCCCGGCGGGCGCCGCCGCCGGCGCCGCCGAGCCCGCGGCCGACGACGCCGCGAGCTCCGCCGACCGGCAGGACACGGTGGTGCTCGCCCTGGAGGCCCGCGGCGCCGAGGCCGAGGTCCGCGCCGCCGTGGCCCGGCACGAGGGGCACCTCGCGCGGCAGCGCGGCTACCGCTTCGTCGCGATCTTCCCGGGGCCGAAGGAGGCGGCCGCCGAGCGCGCGCTGCTCGCCGGGCGGGAGATCGTCGCGTCGGTCGGCGCGCCCCTCGCGATCCACGTCGCGCCGCTGAAGCTCCGCCGCGACCCGCGCGAGGCCGACGGCGTCCAGGTCGTCGCCGGCCTCGCCGTCGAGCGGCCCGAGGCGTGGCTCCCCGCGGATCCGTGGCGCGGGATCGCGCTCAGCGCCGAGCTCGTCACCGCCCACCCCGGCTTCGACGTCGCCGCGGCGAGCGAGGACGGCCGCTACTTCTTCGCGCAGGAGGCGCCCGTGTCCCCGGGCGATCGCGACGCCGCGCGCGCCGCGCCGCCGCTCGTCGGGCGCGGCGACACGCTGAGCGCCCTCGAGGGGAGCCGCGAGCGCGCGCTCGCGGGCCTCGGGCCCGGCCTCTGCGCGCTCGTCGGCGAGCGCGGCGTCGGCAAGTCGCGGCTCGCCGAGGACCTCGCCGAGCGGAGCCGGCGCGCGCACCCCGGCGCGCTCGTGATCTCGCTGCGCGCCGAGCCGGAGCACCCCGGGCGCCCCGCGGGCCGCCCCGGGCGCGCCGCGGCCGCCCTGCTCGCCGGGGTGCTCGGCGCGGAGGACGGCGCGCTCGCGGCGCCCCGCGACCCGCGCGCGCTCTGCGTCGAGCGGCTCGGCGAGCGGCTCGGCGGCGACGTGTGGCCCGCCGTGGCCGCCTGCCTCGGCTGGCTCGACGGCGCGCCCGACCGGCCGCCGCCGGCGCGCCGCGGCAGCGTGATCCGCGCGATCGCCGAGGGGCTCCGCCGCCGGGCGGCGGAGCGCCCCGTGGTCGTGATCGTCGACGACGCGCACCTCGCCGACAGCGCCGCGCTCGACGCGCTCGACCTCGCGACGCGGCGCGAGGCGGAGCTCCCGCTCTGGGTGCTCCTCGCCGGCGCGCCGGAGCTCGCGGCCCGGCGCCACGCGCTGAGCGCGCGGGAGCACGCGCGCGATCAGGTCGCGCTCTCGCCGCTCGACGACGCCGCCGGGCTGCTCCTCTGCGCGGAGCTCCTCCGGCCCGCGGAGCACCCCCAGGGCGCCGCGCTCCGGCGCATCTGCGCGTGGGCCGGCTACAACCCCCGCTGCCTCGTGGAGCTCACCCGGGCGATCAAGCGCGCGGGCCTCGTGCGGCTGCGGGCGCGGTCGAGCGGCTACCAGCTCGCGACGGCCGAGCTCGAGAAGCTCCCGCCGTCGCCCGCGTGGCAGTGGTTCGCGGCGCGGCAGCTCGAGGCGCTCCCGCCGGAGCTCGGCGCGTGCGCGAGGCTCTGCGCCGTGCTCGGCTTCGAGCTCTCGGAGGACGTGGCGGCGAGCGTGCAGCGCGCGCTCGAGGCCGAAGGCGAGGGCGAGGCGGCCGCTCGCGCCGACGGCGTCGACGTGCCGAGCGGCCTGCGCGCGCTCGTCGCGCGGGGGATCCTCGCGCCCCGCGGCGCGCACGACGCCGCGCGCGGCGAGGGCGCGCCGCGCGGGGGCGCCCGCTACGCCTTCCGGAGCGCGCTCCTGCAGGAGGCCATCTACGCGCTCCTCACGGAGGAGCAGCGCGCCGGGATGCACCGGCGCGCGCTCGCCGTCTGGGAGCGCCTGGCCGAGGCCCAGCCGAGGGCGCCGGACCTGCTCGAGCCGGTCGCGCGGCACGCCGCGGCCGCCGGGGTGCGCGCCCGCGCGGCGCACGCGTACCTGCTCCTCGGCGACATGCACCGCGACCGGCACAACAACGCCGTGGCGGAGGGGCACTACTCGTCCGCGCTCCTCTGGGCCGACGGCGACGATCAGCGCCAGCGGTACCTCGCGCTCCTCGGCCGCGCGCGCGCGCGCTACCGCGTGCTGCGCACCGGCGAGGCGCTCGACGATCTCCGCTCGGCGGGCGCGCTCGCCCGCACGATGAAGGACCCGCGGATGATCGCGGAGGCGCTGCTCGAGGAGGCGACGGCGCTCGACTGGGCCGGCGCCTGGGAGGAGTCGGCGGCGCGGGTCGAGGAGGTGATCCCGCTGCTCGACGTCCGCGAGGATCACGCCGACGCCGGGCTCGCCGCGCGCTTCGAGGTCGCGGCCGGCCGCTCGTCGTTCCGCAAGGGCAACCTGGAGGACGCCCTCGAGCGGCTGACGCACGGCGTGGAGCGGGTCCGCGAGGCCGATCACGACACGCACGTGACCGGGCTGACGCTCCTCGCCTGCGTGCTCGCGCGGTGCGGCCACCTCGACGAGGCGGAGCAGCGCTTCGACGAGGCGGTACGCGCCTGCGAGGAGCGGGGCGACCGGGTCCACCTCTGCGCGGCGCTCGTCCGGCGCGCGGAGCTCTGGCCGGCGCTCGACGCGCCGGATCGCGCGATCGCCGACCTCCGACGCGCGGTGCAGCTCGCCCGCGAGGAGGCCAACGCCTGGGCGGAGCGCGAGGCGACGATCAGGCTCGCGGAGCAGCTCTATCTCTGGGGGCGCGAGGACGAGGCGCTGCCCCTCGTGCGGCAGGTGCGCTCGCTGGACGAGCAGTTCAAGGACCGGCCGGTCTACAGCAGCGCGCTCCTGCTCGCGCGGATCCACGCGATGCGCGACGAGCACGCGGACGCGAGCCGGCAGCTCCGCTGGCTGCGGGCGCAGGGCGCGGTCGCGGACCTGCCGCCCTATGCGCAGGCGCTGCTCGGCGTGATGCAGCTCGCCGTGAAGGACCCGCGGAACAGCATGGAGAGCGCGCGTACGCGGGCGTCGTTCCGCGAGGAGGGCGAGCCCTCGGGCGAGCTCGGCAGCGGCCTGAGCGCCGACCAGCGGGTCGAGCTCCTCTACTGGCGCGCGCGGGCCCTGCTCGACGCCGGCCGGTCCGACGACGTGGCGCTGCTGCTCGCGCGCATCGCGCCGCTGCTCGCCGAGAGCAGGGCGTGGCGCCCGCGCTTCGCGAAGCTCCGGGCGGGGTACGGGCAGCTCGCGGGGTGAAGGCGGGCGAGCGCCCCGCGGCGCGGCGCCCTCACAACCCGCCCGAAACGAGCAGAATTTTGAGACGCCAAGACGCCAAGGCGCCAAGGACGCCAAGAAGAAGACAATATTTTGGCGTCTTCATGTCTTGGCGTCTTGGCGTCTTGGCGTCTTGGCGTTTCATTTCTCGCTCGATCAACGTCGGTGTCCTAGGCCGTACGCCGAGGGGCGGAGGCTGCGCGCGCCGTGCCCTCACCTCGGGTCGATGCGGAACACCTCCCCGGTGAGCATCACCACGTAAAGCTCGCCGGCGGCGTCCTCGCCAAAGGAGGCCGCCGGCAGGCTCGACGCGAGGTCCGACGTGATCTCCACGTGATCCCGCACGGCCCCGCCGTCCCACCGCAGCGTCCAGAAGCGGTGCGTCCCGTAGTCGCCGTAGACATACCTCCCCTGGAGGCACGGGATCGCCGGGCCGCGGTAGACGTAGCCGCCCGTGATCGACCCGCCCTCTCCGCTCGAGTGGCTGTGCTCCACGGCGGGCGCGATCCCGACGCGGGTGCACCCGGAAGCGACGCAGTGATCGCCCTCCATCGTCGGCCACCCGTAGTTGCGCCGCCCGGTGCGGGCCGGCTCGATGTTGAGCTCCTCCCAGGCGTTCTGCCCCACGTCGGCGATGTAGAGGTCTCCCGTGCGCCGGTCGAAGCTGAAGCGCCACGGGTTGCGCAGGCCGTAGTCCCACACGAGCGGGTCCACGCCCGCGCCGGAGAGATTGCCGGACGGCCCGACCCCGGTATTCACGTCGATCCGCAGGATCTTGCCGAGGGGCGACGAGAGGTCCTTGGCCGGAGAGGTCGAGTACGGCGTCACGGCCGCGTCGCCGACCGACGCGTAGAGGTGGCCGTCGGGCCCGAACGCGAGCGTGCCGCCCGCGTGGTTCCAGCCGCCGTGCTTCGTGTCGAGGAGGGTCCGGACAGGCAGGCTCCCGGCCGCGGTGTCGGCGACATCGGGGTTCGCAGCCGAGCGGCGGAACTCGGCGATCGTGACGTTGCCCCGGGGAGCCGCGGTGTAGAAGAGCCAGAACCTTCCGTTGCTCGCGTAGCTCGGGTGGAACGCGATCCCGAGCAGCCCGCCCTCCGCGGTCGCGCTGGGCGTGCACACGAGCGGGTGTGCGCTCGCCGGGCGCGACGGCGGACACGAGGTCCCGCCCCGGATATCGAGGAACGGCGTGGCCAGGAGGACACCGTTCTTGATGAGGCGGACGACACCGTCCTTTTCGAGGACGAACATCCTCGAGGTGTCGCCCGGCGGGCTCGTGAGGAAGAGGGGCGCTTCCAGGCCGGACGCGACCTGCGTGAGCTTCAGCCGCGGCACCCCGGCGCACGCTGGGCCGGAGCCGCCGCTTCCGCCGGCGCCGCTGCCGCTGCTCGCGCCGGTGCTCCCGGCGCCCGCGCTCCCGCCGCCTGCGCCCGAGGTCGCGCCGCCGGCGCTCGCGCTCGCGCTGCTGACGCTCGCGCCGCCGCTGGCCGCGCCGCCGCCGCCGCCCGCCGCCCCGCCCGTCGGCCGCAGCCCGCCGATCCAGGCGCGGACCGCCGCGAGCCCCGCCGCGTCGGCGATCTCCGACCCGATCGGCGGCATCTGCGCCCTGGAGCCGCGATGCGCCATCCGGCGCACCACCGCGCTCGACTCCGGATCTCCCGCCGTGATCCGGTGGACCACGCCGGACTCCCAGAAGCTGGGCGTCACGCCCACGCCCGTCGCGTACGTGTCGGTGCTCTCCACCGTGGTGTCCGCCGCGAGCAGGCGAGTCCGCAGGGTCGCGACGCCGGTGTCGTTGTGGCAGTTGCCGCAGTTCGCGTGGAGGTAGCCGAGCGCCGCGGCCGCGGTGGCGTCGCCCGGCGGGCGGAACCCTCCCGGCATCGGCACGGTGAGCCACCCGGCGTTGCTCAGCGACCGGATCGTCTCGCCCGACCCCTGATGGCTCAGCTGCAGCGCGCTGAAGCCGAGGACGCGCTCCGGGAGCTTGCCGTGGCACTCCCAGCAATCCGCGGTGCGCGGGATATCGTGCCTGGTCCCGCGCGCGTCCTCGACGCCATCCTCGACCAGGAAAGCGTCCCTCCCCGACGGATCCCACGCGTACGCGGCGAACACCCAGTCGTCGATCCCCGGCCCGAAGCGGTGGATGAGCCGCGTCTCCACGGCCACGCCCTCGGCGCGGAACTCCTTCCAGAAGCGCGTCCCCACCGGCAGCGACCAGTGATCCATGTCGCTCGTGTCGATGGTCGAGCAGCGCGGCAGGTACACGAAGCGCCGCTTGGCCGCCCCGTCCGACCAGAGCTCGTAAGCAGGGCGGAACTCGAGCGTGTTCGCCGCGCGCGACCGCGTCGCGATGTCGGCGTAGAGGCCGGTCTCGGAGAGCCGCTCGGGCGGCGTCGGATCCGGCGGGAGCGCGGCGGGGTCCGCGCAGGGATGGGCCGCCGAGCTCGACGCGCCGGTCGAGCTCGACGTCGCGGCGCTCGACACGGCGGTGCTCGAGGCGCCCGTCGTCGCGCCCGTGCAGGGAGCGCAGTGCGGCCCGCCGCAGTCGATGCCCGCCTCGAGGCCGTTCATCACGCCGTCCGAGCACGTCACGTAACAGACGTCGAGCCGGGGGCGCTCCTCCGCGCGGTCGATCTCGCTGCTCCTCAGGTTGGTGGTGCGCGCCGGCGCCTCGTCGAGGAGCACGCCGTGGTTCGGCGCGGTCCCGAGCACCCACGCCTGGACGAGCGACGCCACGTCCGCCGCGCGGGCGCCGACGCCCGCCTCGGCCGCGATCGTCGCCGCGCTCTCCCGCTCGAAGCCGCCGTCGCCGACGCTCCGCCACGCGACGGTGCGCTCCTCCCAGGGCACCATGACCCGATGTACGCCGATCGCGCTGCTCTCGACCTTGTACGTCTGATGGAAGATCATCGAGGCAGAGACGACCGTCGCGCCCGTGGGCACGGGGGAGAGGTCGAAATGCACGAGGGACCGGCGGCGGCCGGCGCTCCCGGCCGATCCCGTCGAGAGGTTGGGAGAGGCCGAGTCGGTCCACGCCGGAGCGTTTTGCCACAGTGTCGCATCTCTCACCGTGCCGAGCCTTCCACGCTGGATCGAGACGCACACCATGGCATCGCTCGATAGCGCCGCGCGCGCCGTGCCGAGAGCAGGGAGCGCAGGCGAATCACGCGAATCACGCGAATCACGCGAATCACGCGAATCACCCTCCCCCACGTCGTCGATGCCCCCGACTCCGGGCGCGATGTCTCGCTCCGCCCCGGGCCCCGTGCTACAGTTGAGGGTCGCGGCGGCGGCGCCGGCGAGCAGGCCGCGCCTCACGAGGGGGCGCGCGCGCGATATCGCCGTCGAGGGGCGAGGGTGGCAGTCGAATGGCCCGAGCGGCCCGGGCGAGAGGGGTCGTCGTTTCATGCTGCAATAACCTCCTTGTGGGGTTGCCCGTCGGGATCTCTCCCGCAGGCGACGGCGTATGTGCGTGAGGCGCTGGGTGGCCCGGCCGGATCCACGGACACACCTCGCCATCAATGGCCGCAGAGGTCGAATCAATGAGCGTGCCACTCGTCCGCCACAGCGCACCGCGTCACACTTCGTGGGGCGGCGTGGTCGCCCGGCCTGCGAAGCGCGTTACATCCGATGGTCGACGCCCGCGCTCTCGCCGGAAGGACCATCTCTCGCGCGTCTCGGCGGTCCCGCTCGATATCACCGCGCGCAAGCGGAAGACCACGGAAGACCAGCGCACGACGCGCACGACGCGTACGGCGACGAAGCGCGTCACGCCGCGCAGAAGCGGTTGGATCCCGCGCCGGAGCGGCGTAGAATAGCAGGTTGTGTCATCCACCGAACCAACGCAGAGCGCTTCGCTATTCCTCTGCATCACCTTCTTTCCGAGCGAGCGCCTGGCGACGGCGGTGCTGCGGCTGGTCTCCAGCTTCTGCGGCGCGGTGCTGGACGACGCGAACGTGAGCTCGCGGTTCTACATGGCCGCGCACGAGCTCGCCGAGAACATCACCAAGTATTCCACCGGCCCTCGCGTCAGCCTCGAGCTCGCGCTGGAGGAGGACGAACGATCGCACATCATGAAGATCCGCGCGCGCAACGAGGCGTCCCCGGAGCGCCTCCGGGAGGTCGAGAAGCGGCTGCTCGACCTGAAGACCGCGAGCGATCCGCTGAAGCACTACGACGAGCTCATCACCGAGACAGCGATGATCGAGGGCGTCTCCGGCCTCGGCCTCGCGCGCGTCCGCGCCGAGGGGGGGCTCGACGTCGACTACAAGATCGAGGGCAACGAGCTCACGATCATCGCGCACGCGCCGCTCGAGCGGTGGAGGCCGAATGAGCAGCTTAAGGGTTGAGCCCGTCGTCACCGAGAGCTTCGGCATCGAGCCGACGCTCGCCGGCGACCGGCTCAGCATCAAGCTCACGGGGACGGGCGACATGGCGGCGGCCGCGCCGCTCGCCGGCTATTGCAGCGAGATCCAGCGCGAGGTGAAGCGCCTCTCGCTGACCACCGTCGAGTTCGACATACGCGCCTTGTACTTCCTGAACTCGAGCTGCCTGAAGGCGTTCATCGCCTTCATCTGCGGCGTCGCCGCCCAGGGGCTCGGGTGCGAGATCCGGTTCGTCACGGACGCGCGGCTCGGCTGGCAGCGGCGCAGCCTGGCGGCCCTCCAGCGCATGTCCCCGAGCCTCGTGTCCATCGACGAGGCGTGAGCCAGGAGCGATAGAGCATGGCGTCGAAGCGGCGCACGATCGCCCTCCTGACCGACTACCTCTGCGGCGAATACCAGTCCGAGGTGCGGTTCGGGGTCGAGCGCGCCGCCGAGGCGCACGACGTGAACCTCGTCGTCGCCTTCGGGGAGACGCGCGCCCGCCGGGGCTACAGCCTGGACGCCCGCGGCAGCATCTACTCGCTCGTCGGCGCGGCGACGGTCGACGGGGTGGTGATCGTCTCGTCGGCCCTCACGAACCACCTCGGCGCCGACGGGGCGCGCGAGCTCTGCAGGTCGTACGCGCCCCTGCCCATGTGCAGCGTGGGGCTCGCGATGGAGGGCATCCCGAGCGTCGTCGTCGACAACGCGCTCGGGGTGGACGCGGCGGTCGCGCACGTGCTCGACGACCACGCGCGCGAGCGCGTCGCGTACATCAGCGGGCCGGTCAACAACGAGGAGGCGAAGCTGCGCGCAAACGCGTACCGCAGGGCGCTGGAGGCGCGCGCGCTCCCCTGCGACGAGCGCCTCGTCGTGATCGGCGACTTCCTGATCGACGGCGGCCGCCGCGCGATGCGCGAGCTCCTCGCGCGCGGGGTCGCCTTCGACGCGGTCATCGCCGGCAACGACAACATGGCCCTCGGCGCGATGGACACGCTGAAGGCGCACGGCATCAGCGTCCCCGGCGACGTCCTCGTGTGCGGGTTCGACGACGTCGCCGTGTCGCGCGTCACGCGGCCGTCCCTGACGACCGTCCGCCAGCCGATCAAGGAGCTCGGCGCGCTCGCGGTCGAGACGGTCCTGCGCCAGCTCGCCGGCGAGCGCGTGCCGGAGTGCAGCCTCCTCCCGGTCGAGCTCACGCGGCGCGAGTCGTGCGGCTGCGGCTACTACGCCGCCCTCCCGCGCGCGTCCGCCGAGGCGCCCTCGCGCCGCGAGGCGCCCTCCGTCGCCGAGCAGCGGGAGGACCTCGCGCGCGCGCTCGCGCGGACCGTGACCGCCTCGGCCGCGTCGCTCAGGGCCTGGCCGCTGGAGCTGCTCTCGGCGCTCGAGGAGGAGCTCGCCGGGCGCGAGGACCGCTTCCTGCAGGCGCTCCAGGACGTCCTCGACGCGGCGGCGCGCGAGGGCGTCGCCCTCGATCAGTTCCAGGGCGCGATCACGCTGCTGCGCGCGCGGGTCCGCCGGGGCCTCACCCGCGACGGCCTCGAGCGGCTCTGGCACGCGTCGCGCATCCTGATCGGCCACGCCTCCGTGCGCGCCGAGGGCGAGAAGCGGCTGTCCCTGGAGCGCGCGTCGATCGACCTCAGCTGGACCGGCGTGTGCTTCTCGACCAGCCTGAGCATGCCCACGCTCCGGCGCACGCTCGCCGCGGAGCTGCCCAGGCTGGATCTGACGCACGTCGCCATCTCGCTCTACGACGATCCTGCGCGCGCCACCGTGCGGTCGCTCTTCCTGATGGAGAACAGCCGCGAGGTGGAGCCGCCGCCGGCGAGCTTCGCGTCCTCGATCCTCGCGCCGCCCGGCTTCCTGAGCTCCGCCGAGCGCTGGAGCGTCGTCGCGATGCCGATCGCGTTCGGCGAGGCGGAGCACTTCGGCATCGCGCTCGTCAACAGCGGCGCGAACGAGGTCGTCTACGACACCGTGCGCCTCCAGATCGGCTCGGCGATGAAGGCGGTCCTGATGCACCGCGAGATCGTCCGGCAGGTGGAGATCCGCGAGCGGCTGGAGCAGGAGCGGGTCCGCCAGGAGAGCGTCGTCGCGCAGCGCATCCAGACCACGCTCATCCCGCCGCGGCTGCACGTCGAGGGGCTCGAGCTCTGCGCGGCGATGAGGCCGGCCTGCGAGGTCGGCGGCGACTACTACGACGTGATCGCGACGCCGGAGGGCGGGTGGCTCGGCATCGGCGACGTCGCGGGGCACGGGCTCGCGGCGGGCCTCATCATGCTGATGATCCAGAGCATGGTCGCCGCCATGGCGCGCAAGGACCCGACCGCCAGCCCGGGCGAGCTGGTCTCGGCGCTCAACCGGGCGATCCACGAGAACATCCGGGATCGCCTGAAGCGCGACGAGCACGCGACCCTGCTCCTGCTCCGCTACGAGCGCTGCGGGCGGGTGACGTTCGCCGGCGCGCACGACGACATCGTCGTGTGCCGCGCGGGCACGCGGCGCTGCGAGTGCGTCTCGAGCTCCGGCGTGTGGGTCGGCGTCCTGCCGTCGATCGACGCGATGACCCGGGACGCCGAGCTCCTGCTCGAGGACGGCGACCTCCTCGTGCTCTACACCGACGGGGTGACGGAGGCGCGGAACGCGCAGCAGGAGCAGTTCGGGCTGGAGCGGCTCTGCTCCGCCGTCGAGGCCTCCCAGGACGCGCCCGTCGACGTCATCCGCGACCGGATCCTGAGGGACGTCGAGAGCTGGTGCTCGAGCCCGGACGACGACCTCACCCTCGTCGTGGCGAGGCACCGCGCGCCGCCGGGCGCCGCGTAGCCGCGCGCCGCCCGGGGAGGAGCTCGCGCCCGGGGGCGCCTCAGGGCGCCGCGCGCGCGGCGGAGGCGCCGCGGCCGCGCCTGGCGAGCGCGTGGCGGACGCCGGCCCGCAGGTCCTTCAGCAGGACGAGCTTGCGGAGATCGACGCCGCTCTGCGCGAGGGACCGGGCGATCGCCGGCGAGATGCCGACGAGGACGCACTGGGCGCCGAGCAGGCGCGCGGCGTGGACCGAGGACATCAGGCGGCCCGTGACGGCGCCGTCGATGACCGGGACGCCGGTGAGGTCGATGATGACGACGTCCGCCCTGTGGCGCTCGACCCCCCGGAGGAGCGTCTCCATGATCTGGGCGCCCCGCGCCTCGTCGATGTGCCCCACGAGCGGGACGACGAGGATGCCGTCGTCGATCGGCAGGACCGGCGTCGACAGGGCGGAGATGGTGTCGAGGAGCCGCTCGCGCGTCTCGAGCAGCTCGGCCTCGGCGCGCAGCAGCGCCTGCTCGGCCCGCTTCCTGGCGGTCACGTCGATCCCGATCCCCACCATCCCCACGACGCGGCCGCTCGCGTCGCGGTACGGGACGTCGTTCTCCATCGTCCAGCCCTCGGAGCCGTCCGCGAGCCTCCAGTGGAGCTCCACGTTCAGCCTGGGCTCCCCGCTCGCCATCACGGCCTCGTCGCTCTCGTGGTACTCCCGCGCCGTCTCGGCGACGAAGATCTCCTCGTCGCGCCGCCCGACGATGCCCTCGACCGGGACGCCGTAGTGGTCGGCGTAGGCCTTGTTGACGAGGAGATACCGGTGCTCGCGGTCCTTGAAGAAGATCATCGCCGGGAGGGCGTCGAGCAACGCGGCCTGCTCGGCCGGCTTCAGCGACAGGACGTCGAAGAGCGCCTCTCGACCGCCTCGCCCCTCTCGCTCGGCGACGCCCGCTCCCGCCCGCGCAGCGCCCGAGCGGTGCGTCTCGGGCAGCTGCTGCTCCAGCTCCCCGACCCGCCGGCGGAACGTGACGACCTCCTCGGAGAGCGGCCCCTCGTCGTCGTTGCCGGGTCGCTTGCCATCGTACGGCGTGTCGGCTGACCAGATGCGTCGCATATGCCCTTCGGGGGTGAGGGAGGCGCTCGCGCGAGGCGCCGTCCGGGAGCGCCCGGGACCCTCGACCGGCCGCGCTTCGCCGGGATCGGCCGCGCTTCGCGCCGCGTCCGCGCGCCGGCCACGTGCCCGTTCGGCGCGCCGCGCCTCCTCGCCGAGCTGAAGGGAAAGGTAGCCCACGCCGTGTTTCTAGATCGTTTCTTCCCAAACAATTTCAGCACCTTGCAGCTCCGGATCGACCTCCGGCGCGGGATGTGCTGCACTCCGCCGTCTTTCCCTTGAGCAGCCTGCGCCCGTGCCGAGCGCCGGGCCGCCGCGCGACGACGCCGCGGCGGATCGCGCCCGGCGAGCCGGAGGCGGCGACGGGGCGGCCACACCATGGACGAGGTGCCCTCATGAGCCGCGCTTCCTTCGCGAAGCCCCGGATGCCGATGACCGGGGACGAGTTCCTGGCGAGCCTCCGCGACGATCGCGAGGTCTGGGTCTACGGCGAGCGCGTCCGCGACGTGACGGCGCACCCGGCCTTTCGCAACGTCGCGCGCATCGTGGCCCGGCTCTATGACGCCTTGCACGATCCGGCGACGCAGCCGGTCCTGACGGTCCCGACGGACACCGGCTCCGGCGGGTACACGCACAGGTTCTTCCGATCGCCGACGAGCGTGGAGGACCTGAGGGGAGCCCGGGACGCCATCGCTGCGTGGGCGCGCATGTCGTACGGCTGGCTCGGCCGCAGCCCCGACTACAAGTCGAGCTTCCTCGCCACGCTCGAGTCCAACGCCGAGTTCTATTCCCCCTACGAGGCGAACGCGCGGCGCTGGTACCGGGAGGCCCAGGAGCAGGTCCTGTTCTTCAACCACGCCATCGTGAACCCGCCCATCAACCGCGGGCTGCCCCCTCACGAGACGCGCGACGTCTTCGTCCACGTCGAGCGGGAGACCGATCGCGGGATCGTCGTGAGCGGCGCCAAGGTCGTGGCGACGGGCTCGGCCCTCACGAACTACACGTTCATCAGCCAGTACGCGACGCTGCCCATCCAGGACGAGGCGCTCGCCCTCGCCTTCGTCGTGCCGACGGGCGCCCCCGGGGTGAAGCTGCTCTGCCGGCCCTCGTACGCGATGACGGCCGGCGTCATGGGGAGCCCGTTCGATTACCCGCTCTCCAGCCGCTTCGACGAGAACGACGCGATCCTGGTGCTCGAGGACGTCCTCGTGCCCTGGGAGGACGTCCTCATCTACCGGGACATCGAGCGGGCGCAGCAGTTCCTGCCGCGCTCGGGCTTCGCCCCGCGCGCCTTCTTTCATGGGTGCGTCCGCCTCGCGGTGAAGCTGGATTTCATCGCCGGGCTGCTGCTCCGGGGCGTCGAGGTCATGGGCAACAAGGACTTTCGCGGCGTCCAGGCCGAGGCGGGCGAGGTCATGGCCTGGCGCAACGTCTTCTCGGGCCTGGCCGACGCGATGGTCCACGCCCCCACGCCGTGGAAGGACGGCACCGTGCTGCCCAACGTGGAGTACGCCATGACCTACCGGGCCCTCGCTCCCTCGATCTACCCGCGGATCAAGGGGATCATCGAGAAGGTGCTGGCCAGCTCCCTCGTCTACGTGCCGTCGCACGCGATCGACTTCGAGGTGCCCGAGCTCCGCCGGCACCTCGACCGGATCGCCCGCGGCTCGGACGGCAGCTCCGCGCTGGAGCGCGCCAAGCTGATGAAGCTGACGTGGGACGCCGTCGGCACCGAGTTCGGCGGGCGGCACGAGCTCTACGAGCGGAGCTACGGCGGCAACCAGGAGAACTGTCTCGTGGAGCTGCTGCACACCGCCGCCGCCGCCGGCGCCACGGACCGGTGCAAGGAGCTCGTGGCCCGGTGCATGGCCGAGTACGACGAGAAGGGGTGGACCGCGCCGGACCTGATCGACGCGAAGGACATCAGCCTCTTCGGCGGCCGCGCCGGCGCGCCTCGGTGATCAGGGGGGCGCGGGGCCCGGCCCCGCGGCCGCCCGCGCCTCCGCGAGGGCGCGCTCCGCCGCGGCGATGAACGCCGGCGGGAAGAGCTCGGGGTCGGTGAACCACGACGCCACGCTCGAGACCGCGCTCCGGATGCCGGAGCGCTCGTCCGCGACCGCCCCGGCGAGCAGCCACCCGGTGCCGAGGGCGAGCCGCGTCGGCGGCAGCCCCGCCTCGCGCACGAACGATCGGGAGACGGCGCGGCAGACGTCGTCGGACAGCTGCGCGCGCCGGACCTCGCGCAGCAGCTCGGCCGCCTCCAGGAGGCGCTCGTAGGACGCGGCGCGCCGGGGGATCGCGCGGCAGAGCGCGCGGTGCAGGACCCGGAGGTGCTGCTCCAGGAGCACGCTGGGCATGCCGCGGTTCGAGAGCAGGCCGGCGAGCCAGCGGATCTGGCGCTCGACGACCGGGCGCGTGTGGGTGGCGAGCGTGACGAGGAACGCGCTGTCGCTCCGGGTGAAGCGGCGCCCCCGCTCGCCGTAGCGAAACCCGTAGTACGGCGAGAACGCGAGGGAGATCTCGCCCGCGCGCACCGCCGCGGCGACCTCGCGCGGGTCGTCGGGGAACGGCGTCGAGCCTGCCTCGGGGTTGAGCGGATGGCCTGGCATCGGAGCGGCGCGCGGCCGGGGCCCGTCAGCCCGTGACGCGCCCCTCGATGATACCGCCGTCCGCCGTGATGGCGACGACCACCTCGGAGTCGACGAACAGCGACACGACCGGGCCGACCCAGCTGTCGTTCTCCCAGACGCACTCCCACGTCCCCGCCATCGGCGGGATGCCGCCGCGCCGCACCCAGATGCGCCCCGCGCTGCCCGCCCAGGCGCGGCCGTCGGCGTCGATGGTCGCCGCCGACAGCGCGCGGCGCGGCTCGATGTTCTCCGTGAAGACGCTCTGCCCGTACCGCCACACGACGCTCCCGTCCGCGCCGACCGCGATGCCCACGCCGAGATCGGGCCGCCCGGCGCACGCGACGAACGCCCGCGCCGGCGGCGCGGGGATGCGCTCCATGTGCCAGTCGAGCGGCGCGTAGAGCGCGACCAGCCCCTCGCCCGCGGTCGACCGGCCGACGAGCAGCCACCGCTCGTCCTCGACGCGCGCGACCGCGGCGAGGAGCGCGACCCCCTCGGCCGGCATCGGCCGCAGCCAGCGCTTGGCGATGAACGCGTGCAGGAGCGGCCGCGGATCGTTCGGCGTCGTCGAGACGAGGATGCCCATGTCCTCGAGGTCGCCGCTCAGCGCGACGTGGCTCTGCGGCTCGCCCGGCAGCTGGAAGACGCCCGTGACGCCGCCCGTCGTGTACACCGCCAGCGTCGAGGCGTCGCCGCCGAGCAGCCAGCGGCCCGGCCCGATCCGGTGCACGAAGCGCACGCCCTGCGGGCTCGGGAGGCCGCCGGACGACGCCTCGCTCCAGCTCGTCCCGTTCCAGAAGAGCAGCCCGCCCGTCGCCGCCGCGAGGCACCGGCCGTAGCCGTCCCAGGCCACGCTCCGGATGACCGAGTCGAGGCTCGGGTGGTGGAGCACGCTCCACGTCCAGCGCTCGACGATCGACAGCCGCGGCGCCGGCGCCTCCCGGCTCAGGCGCGGCGGCGCGCTGATGAGCTCGGCCTCGATCGCGCGGTCCGGGCTCGGGCGATCCACGGCGCGCTCCGGGGCGCGATCGGCGGCGGCCTTCGGCTGGCGCGGCGAGAGCAGCGTCTGGCCGAGCTCCCCCTTGAGCTCCACCGGCGCCTTCAGGTGCGTCGACGGGATGGTCATCGGCGACATCTCCTCGTGGGCGCGCGTGCGCTGCTCGCCCGCGCTCGCCACGAGCCGCTGCTCCAGCGCGGAGACCGGCGAGGCCGGGCGGAGGTACGGCGAGAGCATGGCGGCGACGGCCACGGCCTCCTGGAGGCGCTCCTGCGCCTCGCCGGCGGACGCCCAGCGGAGCGCGAAGTCGATCGACTTGCACGCCTGGTCGTTGCCGCGCAGCGCGGGGTGGAGCCACCGCGTCTCGAGGATGCTCCGGCGCGTGCGCGCCATCGCCGCCATGAGCGCCTGCGCCTGCGACTCCGCGACGATGTACGGCTCGCCCGTGAGCAGGAAGAAGATGACGGACGCGAGGTTGAAGATGTCGGTCCACGGGCCGATCGTGCTCGGGTCGGCCGACAGCATCTCGGGCGGCGCGACCCCGGTGTTCCCGACGACGCCGGCCATGATCGTCTCGCGGATGCCGCGCGGCCGCGCCATGCCGAAGTCGCTGATCTTGAACAGCTCCTCGTCGCCGGAGCCGCAGCACAGGATGCTCTCCGGCGTGAGCTGCCGGTGGACCACGCCCACCTCGTGCACCGCCGACAGCCCGCTCGAGATGCACTCGATCGCGCGCGTCGCGCGCGCCGGATCGAACGCGTAGCCCGTGGCCTGGATCGTCCCCTGCACCCGCTGGCGGAGCGTCACGCCCTGGACGCCGCCGTGCACGTACTCGATCGTGATCCAGGGCAGGTCGAGCGTCTTCGTGCCGCGGCGGACCGCGTACGTGCCGGTGTCGATGAGCCGGACCACGAACGGGGTCGGGGGGACCTGCTCGTTGAGGCGGCCGAGGGACACCGCCTCCTTCTTCACGATGACGGCCGCCGACGGACCCATCTGCCTGAAGAGCGAGGGCCTCAGGATCTTGACGACGACGGGGGTCTCGCCCTCGGGCGCGATGCGGACCGCGTAGTACGAGACGAACATCGTCCCGGCCCCGGCGCGCGACACGATCCGGTAGCCGATGCTTGGCGAGAGGTCGCTGGGGATCGTGGCCCCCTGCAGGCCTCCGAGGGCCTCTTCATCGCTGGGTATTGTGAGCACGTGAACGACCATAGCGCACCGGGCGCGCCGTGGAACAACTTGCCGAGGGGGGGCAATGCGGCCGCCTCAGGCGTGGCCCGCGCGTCGCCCGCGCGGCGCCCGGCGAGCCCTGTAAGGCGGCGCGGGGCTCGCGCGTTGCACGCGCATGAACAACCAGAGCTCTCTGTCGCGCCGGCTGTGCCTCGCCGGGTTCCTGCTGTCGACCGCGCCCCTGCTCGCCGCTTGCGCGGCGCAGGCGACGCCGCCTCAGGCCGTCCATCCGGAGTCCCAGACCATCACGGTCGTCGGCCAGGGCGAGGTCCACGCGAAGCCCGACGTCGCCCGCGCCCAGCTCGGCATCGAGGTCATCGCGCCCACCGTGAACGAGGCGACGAAGATGGCCGCTGCGCGCATGAACGAGATCCTCACGGCGCTGAGGAAGCTCGGCCTCGCGGACAAGGACATCCAGACCAGCAACTACTCCATCCAGCTCGTGCGGCAGACGGACCTGCCGCCCTGGATGGTCCCCCCGCAGCCCCTCGCGGCGCCCGCGCCGGCCACGGCGGCCGCGCCGGCCATGGCGCCCGCGCCGGCCACGGCGCCCGCGGCGCCCGCGGGACGCGGGCCCAAGCCGGCGCCGCATCCCACCCCGAAGCCGCCGGCGCCCGATCTGGCGCCCGCCCAGCCGGCGCCTCCGGCGTACTACTATCAGGTGAGCAACACGGTGATGGTCGTCATCCGCAACCTCGATCAGGTCGGGGCGGTGCTCGACGCCGTCGTGGCCGCCGGCGCGAACAACGTGTGGGGCGTCTCGTTCGGGCTCGACAAGACCGACCCGCTCGAGGCGCAGGCGAGGGAGAAGGCGATCGCGGACGCGCGGGCTCGCGCCGAGGCGCTCGCCAGGCTCCAGGGCGTCTCGCTCGGCCGCGTCGTCGCGATCAGCGAGATCATCGATTCCGGCCCGCGCGTCCCGATGTACGCCCCCCGCGCCGCGTCCGGCGGGTTCTCCGCGGACATGGCCACCCCCGTCTCGCCCGGCGAGGTCCAGTTCGGCACGCAGGTGAAGGTCATCTACGCCCTGGAGAACGCGCCGGCGAGCCCGCGCAAGTGATCGCGCGACCCGGGCCTCCGCGCCACGTCGGCCATCGCGCGCGCCCGCCTCGCGGGCCTCGTGGGCTGCGCCTCGATCTCCACCGCTGAGCGGCCGGCGCCTCGCCCGCCGGAAAGCCGGCGCCACCGGGGCGCGCGGCCGCGGCCGGATTACAGCTATACCCAACCGCGCGCCTCCGCAGCAGATAGAGTTCCAGCGTCCGGCTTCGGCCCCTCCACCCTCACCAGCGCCACCATGACCGCTCCGCCCTGCCCTTCCCTCCGCCGTGCTCCCGTCCTCGCCGCGCGCCAGCGCCTCTCTGCCGCGCTCGCGCGCTCGCTCGGCGCCGCGGCGCTCGCCGCGTCGGCGACAGGCTGTCTCGTGATCTCGCCGCCGGAGTACGAGCACCCCGAGAGGACCTCGCCGGTGCTCACGGCGGTCTCCCCTCCGCCGCACAGGCCCGTGCACCTCAAACCGATGGAGCTGATCAAGGATTTCCACGCGACCGTGCTGTCCGAGGACAACGGCGACCCCGTGCAGGTGTACATGTACATCGATTACGGGAAGCGCACCTCGGACGAGTACCCGTACCCGTACCGGAGGCGCCTGGAACAGGATCCGGTCTCGGCGGGGACCATCGCCGGCGGACAGCGCCCCTTGACGGCCAGGTTGAACCTCAACCTCGTGTCGTTCCCCATCGACGAAGCGACGCCGGAGCGGGAGTGTCATACGATAACCGTCATGGCAACGCACGCCTTCAACCCGAAGAAGTGCGGTTGCCCGGACGACCCGGACGACATGAGCTGGATCACCTGGCAGCTCATCCACTGCGACCCGGACGATCCGACCTGCCCGACGTCGTGTCCCGCGCTGGATTGCGAGATTACCCCGTGCCTCTTCTGCGATGATCCCAAGCTCGAGGAGCTCTGCATGGACCCCTGACGCCGCGCGGGAGGACGGCGCCAGCCCCCGGCGCCGCGGGGCGTGGTACATGGGGCCGATGAACGCTCCCCCTGACGTCCAGCCCTCCCTCGCGCCGCGCGGCGGGATCGTACGGCCCGCGCGCCGGCCGCCCGGGTGGGTCGCTCCTGGGCCGCGGCCGGCGACGCCGGAGCGGCCGGAGGTCTGGCCCGGCCCCGGCGAGGACCTCTGCTATCTCTCGGGCGATTTCCGCATCCTCCAGCGGCTCGACGGCCACCGCTGGTCGGCCGACGACCTCGTGACCGCCTGGTTCGCGGCCGAGCAGGTGGGGCACGCGCCCCCGCGCCGCGCGGTGGACCTCGGGTGCGGGATCGGCACGGTGCTCCTGTTCACCGCGTGGCGCTTCCCCGACGCGCGCTGCGCGGGCGTGGAGGCGCAGGAGGTGAGCGCGGGGATGGCGCGGCGGTCGGTCGCGTGGAACGGCGTCGACGACCGCTGCGAGGTCCGGTGGGGCGATCTGCGCGATCCCGCGGCGCTCGGCGGCCTCGGGCCTGCGGACCTCGTGACCGGGACGCCGCCGTACTTGCCGGTCGGCACAGGCATCGAGTCCGGTCGGGTCCAGTGCGGGCCCTGCCGCTTCGAGCACCGCGGCGGCGTGGAGGACTATTGCCTCGCGGCGGCGCGGCTGCTCGCCCCCGGCGCGCCGTTCGTGGCCTGCGCGGCGGCGCGGCAGCGGGGGCGCGTCGAGGCGGCGGCCGCGGCGGCCGGGCTCGCGCTCGAGGCGTGGCGCGACGTCGTCCCGAAGGAGGGCAAGGCCGCCCTCTTCTCGGTCTATGCCCTGCGCCGCGCCGGGGCCGCGGCGCCTTGCCGCGATGAGCCGCCGCTCGTGCTGCGCGGCCGGAACGGACGCTTCACGGAGGCGTTCGACGCGCTCCGACGGACGATGGGAATCCCCGTGTGACGACGTGACGACGTGACGACGTGACGACGTGACGACGTGACGACGTGACGACGTGACGACGGGTCCGCGCACTACGGATCTCGATGATCTCCAGCATACGAGTCCGGCGTCGGCCGCTTCGGCGTGGACTGCGGAGCACGACCGCGGTAGTCGTTCGCGATGAGCCTTCGGATCACCCAGGTGGATGCGTTCACGGCCAAGCCGTACCGCGGCAACCCGGCGGCCGTCTGCGTTCTGCCCGAGGCGCGGCCCGCCGCGTGGATGCAGGCCGTGGCGCGCGAGATGAACCTCTCCGAGACGGCCTTTCTGCTCGCCCGCGGCGACGGCGGCTTTGATCTCCGCTGGTTCACGCCGGCCGTGGAGGTCTCGCTCTGCGGGCACGCGACGCTCGCGAGCGCGCATGTGCTCTGGGAGACAGGCCTGCTCGCGCCCGACGAGCAGGCGCGCTTCTTCACGCAGAGCGGCCTGCTCACCGCCTCTCGCCGCGAGGGCGGGTGGATCGAGCTGGATTTCCCGGCGAAGCGGGAGGAGAAGGCGGAGCCGCTCCCCGGCCTCGATGAGGCGCTCCGCGTGGAGCCGCTCTACATCGGCAGGAACGCGTCCGACTACCTCGTCCTCCTCGGCTCGGAGGACGAGGTCCGCGCGGCGCGGCCCGACTTCGGCCTGCTCGCGACGCTGCCCGCGCGCGGCGTCATGATCACGAGCCGGAGCTCGTCCCGGGACTTCGATTTCGTCTCGCGGTTCTTCGCCCCTGCCGCGGGCGTCAACGAGGATCCGGTCACCGGCTCGGCGCATTGCTGCCTGACGCCGTTCTGGGCGGCGCGCCTCGGCAAGACGGAGATGCTGGCCTATCAGGCCTCGGCGCGGGGCGGCGCCGTGCGGGTGCGCCTGCGCGGCGATCGCGTCGACCTGGGCGGCCAGGCCGTCACCGTCCTGGAGGGCGAGCTCCGCGCCGAGCCGAACATCCGGGGCGAGGGCGCTCCCTCCTCGGACAACCCTCCTCCCCGCTGATCCGCTCCGTCCACGAATCGTCAGCTCGGCTGCGACACGAGCGGCAGGGGCACGGTCTGCGCCCGGAACAGCGGCCGTCCCTCGCGCTCGAGGAGCGCTTCCTTCGCCGGCTGGCCCTGGGCCGCGCGCGACCTCGCCGGGCGCGCCGGCCTCTCGGCCGGCACCGGGGCCGGCGCGGCGGGCGCCATCTCGACCGGGGCTTCCCACGCGTTCCGGGTCCCGCCCGCCTCGTTGGCCTGGAAGAACACGGCGCGGAGCGCCCTCCCCTCGACGTCGGTCTCGACGGCCATCATCCAGAACCAGGGGCCGTCCGGCTCGGGCTCGTGCCCCATGAACGAGAAGGTCATCTGCCGCGGCTCGCCCCGCCGGCTGTGCTCGCTGCGCGCCGCCTCGAGGTGCCTCTGAGAAGGCTTATCGGCCGGGCCGCGGTACACGCGCACCGCGACGCCCTCGATATGCGGCATCAGGTACAGCCCATCTCGGTGGACGGTCAGCCACGGGTGTTTCCCGCTCTCTGCCAGCTTGCACAGGGCGTGACCGAACCGCTCGTGCGCCTTGCAGCCGATCCCCCAGCTCGTATCGCCCTCTTCGCGGTTCGCCTCGCTGAACGCCTTGTTGCGGACGTCGACCGCCGTCTGCGCCAGGAGGGCGAGCCGGCTCTGGTGCAGGGCGGGGTTCAGATCCCAGGGAAGGGCGACATCCATCGGGGCTGGCACGGTACGCGCGTTCACTGAAAAGTCAACCGGTCGCGGCGCTCGCGCGCGCGAGCGCGAGGTGGCCGCGCGCGAGGTGGCCGCGCGCGAGGTGGCCGCGCGCGAGGTGGCCGCGCGCGAGGTGGCCGCGCGCGAGGTGGCCGCGCGCGAGGTGGCCGAGCGCGCGCTCCAGCACGGCGCCGCCTCCAGCACGGCGCCGCCTCCAGCACGGCGCCGCCTCCAGCACGGCGCCGCCTGCGCCGCGGCGCCGTGCTAGAGGGCGCGCCACGCACGCCCGCGTCGCGTGCGGGGAGGTGTTCTTGGGAGAGGCGATCGTCGGAGGGAGCGCCGCGGAGCGGCCGCTGGTGGGCGTGGGCGTCATGCTGGTGCGCGACGGGCGCGTGCTGCTCGCGCGGCGGCGCGGCAGCCACGGCGACGGCAGCTACTCGTGGTGCGGAGGCCACCTCGAGCTCGGCGAGTCGTTCGAGTCCTGCGCCGTCCGCGAGGTGCGCGAGGAGAGCGGCCTCGTCGTCAAGAAGCTCTCGTTCCTGTGCCTGAGCAACATCGTCGCCTACGGGAAGCACTATGTGGACATCCAGCTCCTCGCGGAGGAGTTCGAGGGCGAGCCCGAGGACCGCGAGCCCCACAAGATCGCCGGCTGGGCCTGGTATCCGCTCGACGCTCTACCCGAGCCGCTGTTCCGCCCGGTGGAGCTCGCCGTCGCGAGCTACCGCAGCGGCCGCCGCTATAACCCCTGATCCGGCCGGCCGCGCGCGGGCGCGGCGCCGCCCGCGGAAGCACCTGGCCTCGCACGGGAGAGGAGCGGGCGCTGCTAGGCCGTGATGCTCATCGGCCTCGCACGGGTCCGGCGGCTCCTCCCCGCCGGGGCTGTGCGGGCCTCCTTCATCGCCGCCGCACGACCAGACGGAGAGAATGCAGCAGAAGAGAGCGATGCCCCCCCCGTCGGTGCTCGGCGCTTCGCGCCTGCGCGCCGCCGGCCCCTCCCATAACCCGCGCTCCGCGCGGGCTGGGAGGGGTGCGTCCTCCGGTGGTGTCTCGGGTTGTGCTCCTGCGGATTGAGTACGGCTTGGCCGTGGTCCCCATTTCGATCTCTCCTTCGTATTCAGCGGTCATCGAAGCGGCGCAGCCACGCCTCGCTCCGCTCGAGATCGAAGCGGAGCCCCGGACCGGCGTACTGGAAGGGCCGATGCTCTGTAATGCGGATCGGTCTCAGGTACTTCGACAGCTTCACATACAGCTCCGGCCAGACGTTGCGGGTAGCATCGCCAAGCTGTGGATGTGGCCCGGCCTGGATCAGGACGCCTCCCTCGAACCGACGAATCACAAACCGGCTATCTGGCGCACCCAGATCGGCCTCAATCTTATCGACTCCTCCCATCTCTACAATCCACCGCTCCCCGAGCACGGTCAACCAGTCGACACCCTTGATACCGCCGCCACCGCCCCTTCCCTTACGCAGCCAACTCAGGTGACATATGGGATAATCCACCTCTAGCCCTGGGAACCGCTGGGCCCAGTCATACACGACAGGCTCATACAGGTTACTGATCGAACTATCAGGGGACTCAACCACGCCGATGCCGGCGTAGCCGCTCACCGGCTTCAGCTTGCGGCACACCTCGAGCATCACCTCCGACAGCGACTCCGACGAGTCCGCAAACCAGAGCAGGGGGAATGCCATTCGAAAAAAACCAAGCTCCACGAACGGCCTTCGTGGCAACCCCAAGGCGCTCGCGTAGAAAGCGCTCGCGCCTCGGTCGTACTCCGCTCCGTGATAGATGAGCGAAAACCCCTCACCTTCGCCCAACCCCACGAGCCATGATCGAGGATTCGAACCTCTTCCGTTATCGAATGGCTCCATCAGCTCCGTATCCGGGTTGAGCGCCCAACGAAGGCGATGGCCACAACGACGGAAGTAGTCGTCGCAGCACGAGACCACCGCCTCGCGCACCTCCCGCTTGTACGCGTCCTCGAAGTAGAGCGTCGCCAGGAGTGCGACTTGCAGAACCGGGCGCCCCTCCCTGTCCCTGACCACCAGGTGATCATCGAGCACCTCCATCATCTCTTTCACTTCTTCCGACATACTCTCCTCATCCGTCATGGAACACTCACTGGACCGCGGAGGAGCGGCGCGAGTTTGCTGAGGATCCGCGCGACCGCGGGCGGGATGGCCACGTCATCGGCCTGGCCCCCTGGCACGGCGTCATCCAGCACCAGCGCCAGCACCAGGAGTGACAGCGCCGCCACTTCCGCCACGTCACCCGTGGTAATCTCCTGCGGCTGCGGCTTGTTCTGGGGCGGACAGCCGCAGCGCTCAGGCCCGAGTTCTACAAAGGGCGCCCTGCCAGCAATCACCACATAGTCCGCTCGTTGTAGATCTTTGAGCTTATCTGGAGGAAACTTGACCTCGATCACCTCCTTGATGTTGTCCTGCGTCGGCGGCTTCGTGCCGTCCTTCACCACCACCACGTCCGGGATCCTGCTTCCCTTGGGACTGCTCCGCGTCGCTCGACGCGGGTCGTTCTTGCTCATGATGGGCTCAGGTGGATCCTTGCTCATGTCGTAGGGCACCTCGGCCTTGAGCGGGCTCGTGTGCGCCGACGCGTCCTCAAGCGCCCGGATGTGCGTGGTCACGCACTGCTGCCGGAGCCGCTCCTCCTTACACCGGCAGATGAAGCCGCACACGGCCCCCTCCTCCGGCGTGAGCGGCCCGCCTCCGCCGCCGAGGCCCCCGGCTTGCATCGGCGGCAACCCACCGGCGAAGCCGAGCAGCGGCAGCCGTACAGGTTCCGCCCGCACCGGGGCGCCGGCCGGCAAGAGCGGCAGGGCCGGCCGCGCCGTCGGCGCTCCGCCGGGCGCGCCGCCCTGCTGGATCTTCACAGCGCCACCGTCGATCGACACGCCGCTGGCGTCGATCCGCACAAAGCCCCCCGGCCCACGCAGCGTCACGTCGCCCGCCTCGATCACGATCGCCCCGCCGGCCTTCAGGTGGATCGTCCCGCCCGCCTCCAGCGCCGCCACCCCGCCGACCCGCTCGTGCCGGTCGCCGTCCACCGTGAGCGACCGCATGCCGCCGACCCGCTCCCGGAGCTCCCCCTCCACGGTGACGTGTGCGTCCTTGCCCACATACGCCACCGCGCGTCCCTCGGTCCGCGCACTCTCGTCGCCGCCGACGCTCTTCGCGCGGCTTCCCCGCACCACCAGCGCCTCGTCGCGCCCCACCTCCATGCGCAGCTGCCGCTCGGCGCGCAGCGACACCAACTCCGCTCCCTTGCGGTCCTCGAAGCGCAGCTCGTTGAAGCCCTCTCCTCCCGGCGACGACGCGCTGCGCCACAAGCTTTGCGTCCGCTCCTCGGGCAGCTTCAGCGGCACCGGATTGAGCGCGTTCGAAAGGCGCCCCACCACAACGGGCTGGTCAGGATCTCCCTCCAGAAAGGCGACCAGCACCTCCTGTCCCACGCGCGGCAGCGCGAAGAGCCCGTACCCGGCGCCCGCCCAGCCCTGGCACACGCGCAGCCAGCACGAGCTGTGCTCGTCGTGACCGCCGATCCGGTCCCACGGAAACTGCACCCGTACCCGGCCGTGGGCATCGGTGTGGATCTCCTCACCGGGCGGGCCGACCACCACCCCGCTCTGCATCCCGTGCACGACCGGCTTCGCCATCCACCGCGCCGGCCGGTATGGCTCCGACGCCCGCACTGCCGTCCCGCTCACCGACCAGCCGCCCCGGGCGCTGCCCTCGATCCAGAGCGACGTCACCAGCAGCCCCACCCGCGGGTCGAGCTCCGGCCGCGGATGGCCCTCGACCGCGAAAACCGTGCCAGGTCGCAGGTCGAGCGCGTTGGCCTGGAACGAAATCGCGCATGCGCCCGTATGCTCGGCTTCCAGCGCCCGCGCCGCGAGCCTCACCGCGTGGCGGTCGTCGTGCGACGCGGCGCCGTCACGCTCGACGACGCACGCGCCAGGCTGGTAGCGGTACCGCTCGGTGCGCGCGTCAGCGCAGGCAGCGCTCAGGGCGCGCCCGAGCAGGGCCCAGGTGGGGCGCGCGAAATCGTGGTCGCGCAGCACGCTCGCATTGGCGCGCGCGTGCCGCTCCACCGCGACGCGCGTCACCCACGCCGCTCGCACATCGAGCGGCTGGTCGACGTACACGAGCGGCGCCTCCCGCCGCGACGCGCTCTGATGCAATGCGTCGGCCAGCACCAACCGTGAGGTGCCGCCGTCATCCAGCAGCGCGTACGCGATCCCCGCCTCCTCCAGCAGGCGCTGGAAGAAGTCGAGGTCCGTCTCCCCATACTGCACCTTGTACGCGAGCCGCGGGTGCTCGGTCGCGTCGATCCGCCACGTCGCATCGAGCCCCCATGCCTCGAGCAGCGCGCGCCCGATCTCCGGCACCGACTGGTGCTGGTAGATCCGGTGGTCGGTGCGCAGCGAGAGTCGCCACAACGCCGGCACGATCGTCAGCGCGTATGTCGAGACGCCGAGTTCGCCCCCGCGCAGCTCGAGCGCATGCACCTGCCGCACGTGGCTGCACACGCCCGACCACACCCGCTCGCCGTGTAGTCCACTGCCTTCGCCGGCCTCGATCCGCAGCGCAGCCGGCTGGCCGGCGATCGCCTCGAGGTCGACGCACGGCTCCGGCGACACCGCCTCCACCTCCACCGTGAAGAGCGACGACACGCCCTCCCGGATCGCCACCCGATCTACCCGGAGCACCTCGCCGCACGCGAGCGACAGCGAAAGCCGCAGCACCTCGCCGCCGTGCACGTCACCCGCCTCCCAGCCGCGCCAGCACACATGTCACGTTGTCCGGCCCGCCGTGCTCGTTCGCGAGGTCGACCAGCAAGCTCGCCGCAAGGCTCAGCTCCCCGTGCGCCCGGAGCACGCCCGCGATCCGCTCTTCCGGCACCGGCCCCCACAGCCCGTCCGAGCACACGAGGAACACGTCCCCCGGCGCCGTCGCCTCCACCCGCGACTCGATCGCCACGCTCTCGTCGCACCCCAGCGCCCGCGTCACCGCGTTCGCCCGGTCGCTCAGCGCCTCGAGCGTCTCCAGCGCGCCGTCGCCGTCCCGCAAGAGCTCCTCCAGCAGCGTGTGATCCCGCGTCAGCCGCTCCAGCCGGCCCCCGCGCATCCGGTAGACGCGCGAGTCGCCCACGTGCGCGATGTACGCCATCCCCGGCCCCAGCAGCACCCCCGCGAAGGTCGTCGCCATCCCGCGCATCTCGTCCTTTTGCTGGCTCGCCTCGTAGATCGCCCGGTTGGCCCGCCGCACGCTCAGCACCAGCCGCACCTCGTCCCGGTGGCGCGGCCGCGCCGCGCCGTACGGCCACGTGTCCTCGAGATCGTCCTCTTCCTCGAAGCAGCTCTTGACCACCTCGATCGCCATCCGCGACGCCACCTCTCCCGCCGCGTTGCCTCCCAGGCCATCGGCCACCATGAACAGCCCCAGGTACGGCAGCGCCGCGAAGCTGTCCTCGTTGCGGCTCCGGCGCCGGCCCACGTCCGACTGTGCCGCCGCCTCGATGGCGAGCTGTGGATACACGATCGTCCTCCTCGCGCGCTCGTCGACAAGACGAGCCGAGCCATGGCGCGCCGCGCTGCGCGGCGCGCGTTTCCCTGGTTGGTGAGGCCGCGCCGCGCGCGGCCTTCGCTACGTCGTTACGTCAGCGCAGGCGCTGGGCCACGAGCGCCACGCCGCACAGGATCGCCAGCAGGAAGGCCACCGTGCCGAGCGACGCCAGGAGCGACCTGTGCCTGTCGGCCTCACACGCCACGGGCACCGCCCTCACCCACACCTCATCGTCCTCCGCCGCGGCCTCTTGCTCGGCCGCAGCCAGCTTCGCCGCCCAGGCCCTCATCTGGAGGATCGCTCTCTGGACGTCGGCGTCGTCCGCCAGCAACGACAGCAGCACTTCGTGCTGCGTCATCCTCTTGGAAGGCCTCATCGCGTCACTCCCCGCACGGCGACTGCATCGCGAAGTCCCAGCAGCTCCCTTCGCTCCCCGGCGCTCCGGCGTTCTCCGGCGCTCCTCCAGGGCCGGCGTCGCCGCCGGTGCCGGCTGTGCCGGCCGCGAATTGCACCGCAGGCGCTTCCCCTGGCGTCACCGCATACGCCATGCCTACGGCATAGCCGCCCCGGCCGCCACCGCCGGCACCACCTGGGCCGCCTGCGCCTCCCTTTCCGCCATCGCACCCGGCTTTGCTGGGTGGCGTCGTCGACGCAGTCCCACCGGCGGCGCCATTACCGCCACTCGCTCCATTTTGCCCCGCCGCCCCGGCCCCTCCGTTGCCGCCCTTGCCCACCGCGACCGTCACCCCGGTCAGCTTCAGCCGGTTGCCCAGGCTCACGATCCCCACGCTCGAGCCGCCCGCCTGCCCGCCGCCGCCTCCCTTCCCGCCGCAGCCCCCGGCCCCGCCCCCTCCGCCGCTGGCCCCCACGCCGTCGAGGATGTCCGGTCCCACCTTGCAGAACTGCCCCGCCTTCGCTCCGCCGCCCCCGCCTCCACCTTGACCCCGGCCGCCGGTCATGCCTGGGGCCCCGTCGCCACCGCTCAGCCCGGTGAGCGCAAGGGTCGCGCCGGTCCCGCCGGTGCCGGCAGGGCCAGCGGTGCCGTCTCGCCCATTATTTCCTTGTCTGCATCGCCCGTTCGGATCCGACAGATCGGTCTGTCCTACGCCGCCCAGGCCGTCGCCCAACGGATTCTCCTCCGGCACCGGCCCCCCATCCTCCCCCGTCTGCCCGTTGCCCTCGTCCGTCTCCCCGACCCCGCCCAGCCCGCCGCGCCCGCCGGCCGTCTCGCCGTCCTCGCAGCTCGTCACCCCTCCGGCGCCGCCCAGCACCGCGTTGTCCGCAACGCACGCGTTCGACGCGCTCCCGGCCTCCGCGCTCGCCCCCGCCACCGGCGCCTCTTCCGGCGTCGTCCCTCGCGCCCCGTCCTTCCCGTTGCCCGCGGTCACCTCCACCTCCGCGAGCTCCGCCTCCACCGCCGCCACCACCACCCCGATCGACGACCCGCCCTCCTGCTTCGCATCCGCTGCCCGGATCGCGAACCCCTCCACCACCGCCCCCTCCGCCCCTTCCCCGAGCGTCAGCGCCACCTTGTCCGCCGGCCCTGCGATCGCGCTCTTCTTCCCCGCCTCCAGCGTCCATCCCGCGCAATCGAAGCTCCCGATCACCTCGAGCCCCGCCTCGACCTTCACGCTCTCCTCGAACGCCGCCTCCCCCTCCGCGCACGCGTACACCCGCTTGCCTTCCGCCGCCGCCTTCTCGATCGCCTCCTGCAGCGACCCGTACGGCCTCTGCCGTGTCCCCTCTCCTCCTTCCGCCGCCCCCGCCTGCGCGAACACACCGCACGCCTCGCTCACCGCGCCCGGGTCCTCCCGCGGATCCGCCTCGCAAGGCTCCGGCGGCTCGTCTCCGCCGCTGCCGCCCGTGCCGCCGTCGCACACCGCGCCCGGGTACTCCGCGCAGTCGTTGTAATCCACGCCGAACACGCACCCCGTGCCGGGCACCATCGCCGCCCCGAAGGCCACCGCCGTGATGCCCATCAGCCCGCGCCAGTGACGCATGCGTCGCTCCTCCTCACGCCCCGCTTCGCCCCTCACCACGTCCCCCGGATCAAGAGCGCCCCGCCACCGGCCGTCACGACCGGCGCCGCGGTCACGGCGCGCGCCGTCGCCACGCCCTGGCGCGGCGCGCTGCCGCCCCAGAGCGCGTACGCCCCGGTCGCGAGCCCCACGGCCCCGGCGCCCACGAAGGTCCACAGCGCCGCGTTCTTCAGGTCCGCCGCGCCCTCCAGCGCATCGCGCAGCGCCGCGCACCTCGGCGAGTCCACCGCGCACGCCGCCGGGCCGCCATCGCGCACGAGCGCGTCCCGCTGCTCGTCGGCGTCGCCGTCCCGCCCGACCGCGAGCACCGTGATGATCACCCCCGCGACCACGCCCGCGCCGGCGACCGCCCCACCCGCGATCAACACCTCCGGGCGCGGGCCGCCCGTGTCCGCCCCCTCGCGCGGTGCGGGCGCCGGCGTCTCGACGCGCGGCGGCAGCGCCGGCGCCGGCGCAGGCCGCTCCGGCGCCGACGGCGGCAGCAGCGTGAGATCCGCCGTGTTCACCTCGCCGGCGGGGACCTCCAGCGCGACGCGCGCCGGCTCGTGCCCCGCGAGCCGCGCCTCCACCGCGATCGTCCCGGGCTTCACGAACACCTCGTGCCGGAACGGCGTGCGCCCCACCGCGGTCCCGTTGAAGGTGACCTCGGCCCCGTCCACGTTCGCCTTGACGACGATCGACCCCACCTCCTTGCGCACGGCGCGGAACTGCGCCCGGACCTGCTCGTGCTGCGCCGCGTTGCCCGTCGCCGGGAAGCTCCGCAGGCAGAACGCGAGGTGCTCCGCCGCCTCGACCTTCATCCCGCGCTGGAGCTCCGTGTTGGCGAGGTTCGCCGCGATGTCGTAGCTCTGCTTCAGCGACCACGCCGTCCGGTACTGCTCGTACGCCGCGTCGAGCTTCCCGAGCCGGTACAGCTCCTTGCCCCGCGCGAACGCCGCGTCCGCGTCGCGGGACGCCTGCGCCGCCTCGGCGCTCGCGGGCGCTGCTTGCGCGCCCGCCGGAGCTGCCTGCGCGCCCGCCGGAGCTGCCTGCGGGCTCCCCGCTGCCCCCTGCGCGCGCGCCGCCGAAGGCGCCGCGGACACCGCGCCTGCCACCAGCACCAGCCAGCCCGCCGCGCGGGCCCTCCTCGCTCTCGACTTCATTTCAGAACACCTCCGGTGGCAGGGGACCCGGGCCCGCGCTGCTGTCCGCCGGCGGCGCCCCTGCGGGCGCGGAGCTTACTCCGGCGGGGGCGGCATTGGGCACGGCGACGTGGCCCGGCGGACGAGGCGCAGGCGCGTCCGCCGTTCGCTTCGGAGGCACCGGCGCCGCGGCCGCCGCCGGTGCGCTCGCCGGCGCCGGCGCGCCGCCGCTCGCGCCGCGCCCCACGCCTTCGCTGCTCGCCGCCGGCGCGCTCGATGGGACAGGCGCAGCGCCGCTCGCGCCGCGCTCGGTCCCCTCGCGGCCCGCTCCCATCGGCGCGGATCCCGCCCCCGCACCCATCGGCTCGAGCGCGGACGCGACGGCGCTCGGCGCGCCGCCCGACGCCGCCTGCCGCGGCGCCTGCTGCGCGCCGGCCGTCGCACCCGCGGACGGATCGCGCGCGGGCGCCGGCGCGCCGCCGCGCAGCGGGCGCGCCGACGGCCACAGCGCGATCGCGACGAGGGCCACCGCGATGACGACGAGCAGGAGCGCCGCGACGCCCAGCCGCCCGCGCCGCGGGCCCGCGGGCGCGCTCCCCGGCGCCGCGGCGGGGCCGATCCCTTTCCCGCCGCCCGCCGCGGCGGCGGCGGGCTTGGCCGCCTTGCGCGCGGCCCTGCCAAACCAGCGCCGCGCGACCGGATAGAACGGATCGCCGCCCTGCCCGTCGTGCCGCAGGTCCTCGATCAGCCTGTCGAGCCTGGGATCGTCGCCGGGCTTCACCACCGGCCGCTTCGGGTCGTCCGTACGCATCGCTTCCCTCGTTCCTCGCTCATTCGCGCGGCGGCATCTCCCGCACCCCGCCCTCGAGGAGCGCCGCTGCCAGGCGGTCGAGCAGCGCGTCGTGGCGTCGCCGCGCCGTGGACAGCGACACGCCGAGCCCCGCCGCCACGGCGTGCATCGGCAGCCCATCCACGTAGCGCAGCGCGTACAGCCGGCGGTCCTCCTCGCCCAGCGCGTCGTACACCCCGCGGACGATCTCGATCGCCCGGCGCCGCTCCTCCACGTCCACCGCCGCGTCGTCGAGGGTGTCCCCGGCCTCGACCACCCCGAGGACCATCGACGCGACGAGGTGCCTCGCGTAGATCGCGAGCCGGTCGCTGTTCGTCGCGTCGTCGTCCCAGATCACGTCGAACCGATCCGAGGTCTCCGCGACGAACGAGCGCGCCGCCCAGCTCGCCGCGCGGTGCAGCCGGCGCTGTTGCCGCTCGCGGTGGAGGCAATCGAGGATCTCGCCGTCGATGTACGCGTAGGCGTAGCTCGTGAAGCGGATCCCGAGCGCCGGGTCGAAGCGCGACGCCGCCACCACCGCGCCGTAGTGCCCCCACGCGAGGAGCTCTTCCCTCTGCTCGGGCCGCGCGTGCGGCGCGTGGGCCGCCACCCTGGCCCGCACGAGGCCGATCGCGTCCTTCACCAGGGCCTGCTGCTCGGGGCGGAGCGGCTCCGGAGGCACCGCGCGGAGCCGGCTCATCCCTGGCCCCCGCCGCGGCGCCGCCCCTTGCCCCGGGCGTCGCCACGCTCGGCTCCCTCGACGAGCGCGGCGGCGCCCCGCGCGAGCTCATGGCTCTCGTCGGGCGGCGGCCGCCGCTGGATCGACTGGAGCAGGGCGACCGGATAGGGGTGCGCCGACATGAGCGCCAGCGCCTCCTCGCGCATGTGCTCGATGAGCTCCGGCGACAGCTTGCCCCGGTACGGCGCGAGCGCGCGCTCCACCGCCTCCACCAGCACGGGATCGAATTCGCGCGTCGTCTTCATCGTGGGCCTCTCTCGGGACCGTCCAGGGTGTCGGCCGCCTCTGCGCCGGGACGCGCCGTCCCGGCCTTCTCTCCAGTTATCCAGCGATCCTCTCGGGATCGCTCATGAAGGCCGGGCCGGAGCGCATCGTTCGCGGCGTTTCCCGGCCGGCCTCGACGCTCGGCCAGGTCGCTACTCCAGGAATTCATCATAGAAATGGGGGTCTCGAACGACCCGCCGCCTCGGCTTCGGCTTGGTGGCCGCCGGCGCCGCGGGCGGCTCGACCAGCGGCGCGGCCGTCGAGACGGCGGACGCCGGCGTCGTGGCTATCCCGCCTTCGCCCCGCCGAGCTCCGGCGGGGCCTGCCGCCGGTGGCTCGTCGGCGCCCGCGCTCGCGCTCGAGGAGGGGGCCGCAGCGGGATAGGCGCCGCTCGCGCCCTTCACGGTTCCCATCGCCGCGGGCGGCTCCGGCGCCGCGGCCCCCGCGGCGCTGGCGGGCGGCGGTTCGGGCGCCGGCGCCGAGGCGGGTGCGTCGACCATCCTCGCCTGCGTGGACGCCGCCGGCGGGGCGCCCTGGAGCCGGAGGATGACGTCGAGGAGGAGCAGGCTCACCACCGCCCCCAGCGCGAGCCCGATCGCCGCCGTGCGCAGGGTGACCCGCGCGCGCGGCCGCGCTCCGGCCGCGCCAAGCGCGCCCGCCGCCTCTGGTCGCGCCGCGACCGGCCCCGCCGCGGCGGCCCGCCCCGCGCCCGCGCGAGCGCCCACGGCAGGCGGCGCCGCGTCCAGGCGAGAGGTCCCGCCGCCCGCCGCCGCGCGCGGCAGCGGCACGGTGTTCTCCACCGGGACCCACGCCGCCTGGGCCTGCTCCGGCGGCGGGTCCGGCGCGCGCTGCGCGAGCGCGGCGACGCAGCTGGGATCCCGCAGGCGCTCAGGCAGGCGCTCCGTCATGGCCCAGCCGATGCCCGCCTGCCCCGGATCGGCATCGCCGCCCGCCTGGTGGCGGCCGGCCTGCGCGTCGCGCGGCGCCGCACGTGTCGCCGCGCCGCCCGGCGGTCCCGCCGGAACGGCGGCCCCCTCGGCGCGCCTCCGAGACGTTGGCTCCGGCGCTGCGGGCCCCGTGGCCGTGGCGACCTTCTCGTTGCCCCACCGCAGGACCTCGGACATCTCTGGCTCGCCCGGGTTGGTGTCGCGCGACCCCAGCGCGTCGCGCGTGAGCAGAAAGGCGTCCCAGAGCGCGTCGGCGAACGCCAGCCCGTCCCGGTGCCGCTCGCGTGGGACCTTGGCGATGGCCCGCGCGATCACGTCCGAGATCGGCTCCGGCACGCCGATCCGCGACAGCGGCGGCGGCACCTCGTTGAGGTGCCTGGCGAACAGGGCGTCCATCCGGCCGGCGGCGCCGGCATCGCCGAACGGGTGGAACCCGGCGATGACTTCGTAGGCGATGAGGCCGAGCGCGTACACGTCGGTCGCCGGCGTCGGCACGTCGTCCCGGATCTGCTCCGGCGCCATGAAGAGCGGCGAGCCGTGGGTCTGCGCGTCGAGCGTGTCCGGGGTGCCGCTGAGCCGCGCGAGCCCGAAGTCGAGGAGCTTCACGTCGCGCGGCTCGCGCATAATGAAGAGGTTCTCCGGCTTGATGTCGCGGTGGACGCCGCCGAACGAGTGCAGGTGGCCGGCGCCGAGCGCCGCGGCGCGCAGGGTGGCGCACGCGAGCGGCAGCGAGAGCGCCCTCCGCCGGCGGAGCTCCTCGCGGAGCGTCACGCCGTCGAGCAGCTCCATCCGGTACCAGGCGGTGAGGTCGTCGGCGAGGCCGACCTCGTGGACCTGGACCACGTTCGGGTGCCGCATCCGCGCGAGCACCTCGCCCTCCCGCAGCAGCCGGCGGCGCTGGCCCGGGTCGTCGAGGAACTCGGAACGCACGATCTTGAGCGCCCACACCTGCCCCTTGTCCGTGACGGCGTACACCGCCCCCATGCCACCCTGGCCGAGGAGCCGCTCGACGCGGAAGCGCCGCAGGAACCAGGTGCCCGGCTGGAGGAGCGGGGGACGGTTCCGACCTGCCGCCGCACGGGGCGGCTCGCCGCCGCGCGTCTCGGCGACCTCGTCGTCGTCCTGTGACCTCCGCTTCACCGTGTACCTCCGCGCCCCGCGCCGGATGCCGCCAGGACTGCCCGGCGCCGCGAGCCATGCCCTCCCACGGTCCCGCGTCGCTTCCGTGCTGGTTATCCGGAAACGGTGCGCGAGGTGCTCACGTCACGGCGAGCCCGCGCGAGACTCCGGGGCAGGGTGCTCCAGCGCATTCACGCCCAGGGTCGACGGCGCGGTGTGCGCCGCGACGAGTTGTGGGAGACAGCTGGCTGCCTCCGGCGCATCGATCCCGACCCTGGGACGGCAGCCGGCTGCCTCCGGCGCATCGATCCCGACCCCGGGACGGCAGCCGGCTGCCTCCGGCGAATCGATCCCGACCCTGGGACGGCAGCCGGCTGCCTCCGGCGCGTCGCTCCCGACCCCGGGACGGCAGCCGGCTGCCTCCGGCGCGTCGCTCCCGACCCCGGGACGGCAGCCGGCTGCCTCCGGCGCGTCGCTCCCGACCCCGGGACGGCAGCCGGCTGCCTCCGGTGCACCGGTCCTGGTCCGGGCACGCCGCTGGCTGCCTTCGAGCACCGCGGGCGGCGCGCCGGTTTGGGCCCTCGCTGCAGATCGGGTGGTCAGGGGCTGACGCAAGATGCGTCCTCCCGCGCGCGCCATGCGGCCGGCGATGGCGATGTCGCGCCGGACGATCCGCGAGCGCCGGGAATCGATCCAGAAGAGCAAGTCGGCGACGTTGACGGCCTGATCGGGGTGATTATCCCAGGCTGACCTCCGGCGCACGCCGGACGGTCCTATCGAATCCAGCGCGGGGGACAAAGAGCACCACAGGGAGCTCTCTGCCTCTCCGCGTCCGACATCAACGAGAGGTGCTCCCCTCATGGCCAAGCCTTCTGCTCCGCTCAAGAAAAAGCCAGCTCCCAAGAAGCCCGCGGCGCCGCCTCAGGCGGCGGCGGCGTTCGAAAAGGTCGCGCCCGAAATGGACGCGCTGGAGCGGGACGCGCTGAGCCCCATCAACATCGATATCCCCCGCGCGGTCTCCCAGGTGCTCGGGGTGCTCCCCGGCCTGCTCTCGCTGCGCCCCCTCATCGCCGAGCGGCTGCCGACACACGATGTCGGGCTGGTGGACCGGCTGGAGATCTACGCGCTCGCCGCCTGGTATGCGCACCTCGCGTGGCTGTCCAGCGGAGGAGCGCAGAACGGGCTGAAGCCGCTCGTCGAGGAGGCGGTGCCGCTGCGCGCGAATCTCCTCGGCGACGCGGAGGCCCTGGCCCGCCGCGGCTTGGTCGACGCGGAGACGGTCGCGGACATCCGGGCGGGGAACGGTCACATGGACACAGCCAACGACCTCGTCGCGCTCTCGGCGCTGTTCAGCGGCAGCTGGTCCGAGCTCGCCGGGAAGACCGCCGCGACCGAGGAAGAGGTGAGGCGCGCCGGCGAGCTCGGACCGCAGCTCCTCGCCGCCCTCGGCGTGAGGGAGCACGGCGCCGCCCCGCGCCCGAGCGACGCCGCGGACAAGAGGGCGCGCGCGTTCACCCTGTTCGTGAACGCCTACGACCAGACCCGCCGCGCCATCGCCTATCTCCGCTGGAACGAAGGCGACGTCGAGGCGATCGCGCCGTCCCTCTACAAGGGCCGCGGCGGTCGCGGAGCATCGTCGAGCGACACGGACGAGGCGCCGCAAGCCGCTCCGCCGGCCCAGACAGACGCGGCCGCGCCCGCACCGCCCCACACCGCGGCGCCCGCATCACCCGATGCGGCGGCGCCTGCGCCACCCGGCGCGCCGGCCGCTGTTGTGCCGCCCGGCTGAACCATCACCGCCGCTCCGCGCCCCCGCGGGGTGTGGGCTCGCCGTCCGGGCAAGCGTAGCCGGTCCCGTCTTGCCTGGCTGGCTGCTTTTCCTTTTATGGAACGCGGACTCATGACGCCTGCGACGTGAGGCACAAGATCCACGCCCATGTCGGCGCGCATGGCATCACGGTCCGTCAGGTCTTCACAGGATCCTGCCGGCACGGGGCGCCGAGCCCGGCTGGTATGGATTCGAGCCCGCGTGATGCGCTCAATCACGTTCTCCGTCCGGCTCGTCGGCCCGGCCGACGATGCCCGAGCCCGTGGAGCACCGCGCACGCGGCCTCATCATCCTCGTCGAGCGTGCTCGTCGAGCGTGTCGCGCATCAGGAACCGTCTCCATGCCACTCGCCTCCCAGTACACGATCACCATGCCTCTCTCCCTCGATGGCAGAGCCGTCGTCTATCGCGCGGTGAGGAGCGCCGATCGCTGCCCGGTCATCCTCAAGGTGCTCGATCCGCGGCGCAGCCGCCCGAAGGACCGCGAGCGGCTGAAGCGCGAGTATGAGCTCGGACAGCTGCTCGACTCCCGGGCCGTCATCAAGCCGCTCGCCCTCCAGACGTACCACGGCATGCCGGCCCTCGTCCTGGAGGACTTCGGCGGCCAGTCCCTCGATCGCCTGCTCGGGACGCCCCTGGGGATCGAGCGCTTCCTCCACCTCGCGATCCGCATCGCGGCGGCGGTCGCGGACGTTCACCAGCAGGACATCATCCACAAGGACCTGAAACCCGACAACATCCTCGTCAACCCCGCCTCCGGCGAGGTCAGGATCGCCGACTTCGGGGTCGCGTCCCGCCTCCCCCGCGAGCAGCAGCGCGCGCAGCCCCCCCGGCTCATCGAGGGCTCCTTGCCCTATCTATCGCCGGAGCAGACAGGTCGGACGAGCCGGGCCATCGACAACCGCACCGATCTCTACTCGCTCGGCGTGACGTTCTATCAAATGCTCACCGGCAGGCTCCCCTTCGAGGCGCGCGACCCGGTCGAATGGGTCCATTGCCACGTGGCCCGCGTCCCCACGTCGCCGTCGGAGCTCGTCCCCGAGGTGCCCGAGACGATCTCGCGCATCACCCTGAAGCTCCTCTCCAAGATGCCCGAGGATCGCTACCAGAGCGCCCGCGGCCTCCAGCGCGACCTGGAGCGGTGCCTCGCAGCGTGGAGCGCGAGCGGGCGGGTGGAGCCGTTTGCCCTGGGCGAGCGAGACACGACAGGCCGGCTCCAGATCCCGCAGAAGCTCTATGGCAGAGAGGCGGAGGTCGCGACCTTGCTGCAGGCCTTCGGCCGCGTGGTCGCCACGGGGACGCCGGAGCTCCTGCTCGTCTCCGGATACTCCGGGATCGGCAAGAGCGCGCTCGTCCATGAGCTGCATAAGCCGATCATTCGGGAGCGGGCCTTCTTCCTTTCGGGCAAGTTCGATCAATACAAGCGCGACATCCCCTACGCCACGCTCGTCCAGGCCTTCCAGGAGCTCGTGACCGAGCTCCTCGCCGAGAGCGAGGAGCGGATCGCGGCCCGGAGACGGCAGCTGCTCGACGTCCTCGGGGTCAACGCCCAGCTCATCGTGGAGGTGATCCCGCAGGTCGAGCTGGTCATCGGACGGCAACCGCCGGTCCCCGAGCTGCCGCCGACCGAGGCGCAGAACCGCTTCCGCATGGTGTTCCGGCGCTTCATCGGGGTGTTCGCCCAGAAGGAGCACCCCCTCGCGCTCTTTCTCGACGATCTCCAGTGGGTCGACGCGGCCAGCCTCGGGCTGCTCAAGGACCTCCTGGCCCACCCTGAGATGCGCTATCTCCTCATCATCGGCGCCTACCGCGACAACGAGGTGTCCCCCACCCACCCGCTCCTGCTGACGCTGGACGAGGTGCGGAAAGACGGCGCGCGAGTGTCGAACATCGTGCTCGGCCCGATACCGCACGAGCACCTCGCCGCGTTCGTCGGCGAGGCGCTTCGCTGCCGCCTCGAAGACGCCGCACCGCTCTCCGATCTAGCCTACGAGAAGACGGCCGGCAACCCCTTCTTCGCCATTCAGTTCCTCCTCTCGCTCGATGAAGAGCGCCTGATCGAGTTCGACGAGCGCACGGAAGCCTTTCGGTGGGACGTCGCGAAGATCCGCGAAAAGGGCTACACCGACAACGTGGTCGACCTGATGGTCGGCAAGCTCAGGCGGCTGCCCGCGATGACCCAGGAAGCGCTGAAGCAGCTCGCCTGTCTGGGAAATGCCGCCGAGGTCGCCCTCCTGGCGACGGTCCGCGGCGGTGTGGAGCACGACGTGCACGCCGACCTCTGGGAGGCCGTCCGCGCGGGCCTCGTCATCCGCGTGGACAGCACATACAAGTTCCTCCACGACCGCATCCAGGAAGCGGCCTATTCGCTCATCCCGGCGGAGCTGCGCGCCGAGACGCATCTTCAGCTCGGCCGGCTCCTTTTGGCTCGGTTGCCAGAGCAGGGGATCGCAGAGCGGGTCTTCGATGTCGCAAACCAGCTCAATCACGGTGCCCACCTCCTCACCGACCCGCGCGAGAAGGAGGCGCTCTGCCGGCTCAACTTCCTGGCGGGCACCAAGGCAAAGGCCTCGGTGGCCTACGCGTCGGCTCGCGGCTACCTGGCCCAGGCGACATCCCTGCTGCCACCGGACGCCTGGAGCGCACGGTACGAGGATGCATTCACGCTCCACCTGGAGCTCGCCGAATGCGAGTACCTCGTCGGCCGCTTCCAGCGGGCCGACGAGCTGTTCGACCTGATTCTCCAGAACGCCCGCTCCAAGCCCGACCGATCCAGGGCGTACCGATTGCGCCTCCGGCTCTACCAGATCGCCGGACGGCACCGCGATGCCATGGCGGTCATGATCCAGGCCCTGCAGCTCTACCGGGTGATATTCCCGGAGTCCGACGAGGAGATCGAGATGGCCGCGGAGGCCGAGATCCGGCAGGTCTCGATCAACCTGCGCGGGCGCCCCATCGCCGACCTCGTCGATGCGCCTGTGGCCACCGACGAGAGCGTGCGGGCGCTCATCGGCCTGATCGCCGAGTCGTGCCCCATCGTATACACCTCGCGACCAGCGCTCTGGGTCCTGCTCACCGCCAAGGGGGTGAACGTCTCCCTGCAGCGCGGGCACGCCGAAGAGTCCTCTTTCATCTACAGCAATTACGCCATGGTGCTGGTCTCGACGTACCGCGACATCCCGCGCGCGCTTCAGTTCTCCGAGATGGCGCTCAGGTTGAACGAGAAATTCAAGAGTGCCACGGCGACGCTGAAAGGGAAGCTGCTCTTCCAGAATGCAAGCGTCATCAAGGTCTGGTGCGGGCGCTTCGCAGCCAGCCTCCCGCTCATGGAGCAGGCCTTCCTCGCTTGCCTCGACATCGGAGACCTCGTCTTTGCCGGCTACTTGACCTACAACATGACATGGCTTGTTCTGGAGAGCGGAGAGTCGCTCGTTCATGCCATCGACGTCGCGCGGAAGCACATCGCGTTCGCCCGGCAGACCCACAATGACGTGGTGTACCATATCCTCCGGCTCGAAGAGCAGTTCGCAGCGAGCCTGAAGGGAGCGACGCAGGCGCCCACGAGCTTCAGCGACGGCACCTTCGACGAGGAGAGCTGTATCGCGGCCCTCGAGGAGGCGGGCTTCGGCCTTGGAATCACGTACTACCATATCATGAAGCAGATCGCGACATTTACCCATGAACGATATGCCGAAGCGCTGGAGTCCGCGACCAGCGCCACGTCGATGCTGCGCCAGGTGGCGTCCATGGCGATCGAGGCGACGCATCACTTCTACCACGCGCTCACGCTGACGGCGCTCTATGCGCAGGCCCCTGCCGAGCAGCAGCGGCAGTTCGCGCGGACGCTCGAGGAGCAATTGCAGAAGCTGGAGCTCTGGGCCGACAACTGCCCCGAGAACTTCCGGACCCGCTACGCCCTGGTATCAGCCGAGGTCGCCCGCACCGAGGGCCGGGACCTCGACGCCATGCGCTTCTATGAAGAGGCCGTCCACTCGGCGCGCGACAGCGGCCTGGTCCACGTCGAAGCGCTCGCCTACGAGCTCGCATCTCGGTTTTACCGGGCGCGAGGGTTCGTGCGCTTCGCCGATACCTACTTGCGCGAGGCCCGCTCCTGCTATGTCCGCTGGGGCGCCGACGGCAAAGTCCAGAGCCTCGACCGACGCTACCCCGAGCTCGTCGAGCGACCATCGGTCGCGCTCACCGGCACGTTCGCGGCCGCGCCCGAGCAGCTCGACCTGTTCTCGGTGGTCAAAGCCTTGCAGAGCATCTCGTCCGAGATCCTCTTGCCGAAGCTCAGCGAGACGCTGCTGCAGATCGTGCTACAGCAGGCGGGCGGGCAGAGAGGGGCGCTGATCCTGGTCCGCGACGGCGAGCTCGCCGTCTACGCCGAGGCCACGACCGACGGGACGGAGATCCGCGTCGCGAGCCACAAGGGCGTCCCGGCCTCGGCGGCGGCGTTCCCGATGTCGATCCTCCACTACGTCGCGCGGACGCGCGAGCCCGTCGTCCTGGACGAGGCCGCCGCGGCGACGCGGTTCGCCTCGGACGAGCACCTCACCCGGAGACGGCCGCACTCGCTGCTGTGCCTCCCCATCGTACGGCAGGCGCGCCTGAGCGGCCTTGTATACCTGGAGAACAACGTCGCGACGGGGGCGTTCACGGCCGGCACGATCCGGGTGCTCGAGCTGCTCGGCGCCCAGACGGCCATCTCGCTCGACAATGCCATGCTCTACGCCGACCTCGAACGGAGCCAGATGGAGATCAAAGCGGTGCTCGACAACATGGTCGACAGCGTCTTCGTCGTCGACCGGACCGGGCGCGTCACCCTGGCCAACCATGCGGCGGCGCGTCTCGCAGGGCTCGCGAGCCCGGACGCGGCGCGCGGGCCCATCGTGGAGCTGGCGCGGCGGCTCCGCTTCGACCGCCCGAACGGGACGCCCTACGAAGCGGAGCAAATTCCGCTCGTGCGCGCGCTCGGCGGCGAGACGGTGGCCCTGGATGAGGGGACGATCTCGCTCCCCGGCGCGGAGCGGACCCGCTACGTGCACACGAGCGCGTCGCCCATGCGCGACGCGGGGGGGCAGGTGGTGGGCGCGGTGGCCGTCGTGCGGGACGTCACCGAGCTCGTGGAGCTCGACCGGCTCAAGGACCAGTTTCTCCGCGTGGTCGCGCACGAGCTCAAGACGCCCGTGACGGTGATCATGGGCTACGCCGAGATGCTCCTGCGCACGGCGACGGAGCTGCCGCCGGGTCAGCGCCGGATCCTGGACGGGCTGCTGCGGGGCGCCGACCGAATCGAGCGGATCGTGGCCGATCTGCTGTTCCTTTCGCAAGTCCAGCTCGGCCGGCTGAATCTGGTGCTCGAGCGCGTCGATCTCGGGGAGCTGGTCGACCGCATCGCGGCGCGCCTGGAGCAGGGCGCGCGGTCGCGCCGCATCCGGGTCACGTGCGCCGAGCCCGTGGTGCTCCAAGGGGACCGCGAGCTCTTGGAGCGGGTCGTGGCGCACCTGCTCGACAACGCCCTGCGGTACTCACCCGATGGCGGCGAGGTGGCGCTGGACGTGCGGATGGCGGACGCGCTCGACGCCCTGGTGTCCGTGCGCGATCAGGGGGTGGGGATCCCCGTGGAGAAGCGGGCGCGGATCTTCGAGCGCTTCCATCGCGCCCACACCGATACGCCCCACGATTACGGAGGGATGGGGACGGGGCTGTACCTGTCGCGCGCGATCGTGGTGCGCCACGGAGGCGAGATGTGGTTCGAAAGCGAGGAAGGCCGTGGCAGCACTTTCCACGTCCGCCTGCCCCTTACGTGCGAAGGTGCGACCGTACCATCCTGACCAGCTGGTCGCAGTGAAAGGGCTTCGCGATCCACCCTGCGGCGCCGATCTCCTGGGCTCGAAGGGCGGCGTGCTCGGCCGCGGTCAGGACCATGATGGGCACCGACCGGCCGTATCGGATCTGAAACTCCCGCGCGAAGGTCCGGCCGTCCATGACCGGCATCTTGATGTCGAGCAGGATGAGGTCGGGCATGCTTTCACCTATCCTCTCCAGAGCCTCTTGTCCGTGCCGCGCCGTCTGCACATGGAATCCCTCCACCGAGAGCGTCATTGCCACGAGCTCGCGTAGGTCGTCGTCGTCTTCCGCAACGAGAATATTCATCGTCACCTCGTTCTCCATGGCCCCCAGAGTGACCGATGGGGCTCAGGCCACCTCTCCGTTCACTCAGCGCGGGAGCCCGGTGCCTCCGTCGAGCTCTCTTCACCATCGATCCGCTAGCCGTTAACCATCAACGCTCATTTCCTATACTGTACTGTACAGCCATTCCTCCCTCCTGGCGCGCCAGCACAGACGGACTCGACCGAGAGCATCCTCATGGCCATTTCAGTATAGCCATTCCGATTCACGTCGGCCGTCAAAAAAGCCCCTCATCGCCGGACGGTTACTCCCTCGGTGACCGCCTTTCCGCCTACAGGCAGGCATGCGGCCTGGCTCTGCCTGCAAGCCCACGACCGAGGTGACTGCGCCGGAGAGCGGCCCGCGGTGGAGCTCGCCATCGCGAGCTACCGCAGCGGCCGTCGTTACAACCCGCGATCCCGCCCGCCCGGCCACCCCCGCGCGGCGCCGCGCCTCAGCCCGCGGCACTATTGACTCCAGTTCAATAGCTGGTATGAACACGGATCGGCGCCCGTGCCCCGCGCCGCGCTGCCGCGCGCCCGGGACGGGCTCCCCCGGCCCCGCGACCGGCGCCGGAGGAGGACACCTCGGGAGGATCGGGAGGACGGAAAGCTCGATGATCATCGCTCAGCCACCCCTCAGGCCGCGCAAGCCGCCCGTGTCGTTCGAGCAGGGCCTCACCCGCCACTGGCTCGGCGGGCACGTGGTGCCGACCCACGTCGCCAACGCCGTCAACCTGCTGTTCCCCGCGGGCGAGCGCTTCTTCATCCGCAGCGTCGCGCGCTACGCCGACCGCGTCGAGGACCCGGCGCTGCGCGCGCAGGTGAAGGCGTTCTTCGGGCAGGAGGGCCACCACGCCAAGGCGCACGAGCGGTTCTTCGACCTGATCCGCGGGCAGGGCTACGAGATCGACCGCTTCCTCCGCGCGTACGAGCGGGTCGCCTACGACGGCATCGAGCGCGCCTGCTCGCCCGAGCTGCGGCTCTCGGTCACCGCGGCCCTCGAGCACTACACCGCGATCATGGCCGAGGACGCGCTCCAGGCGGGGACGCTCGATCTCGCCCACCCGACCGCGAGGGCGCTCCTGCTCTGGCACGCCGCCGAGGAGATCGAGCACAAGACCGTCGCCTTCGACGTGCTGCAGATCGTCAACCCGAGCTACGCCCTGCGCCTCGTCGGCTTCGCGCTCGCCACGGTCACGCTCTCGATGTTCTGGCTCTCCGCCCTGCTCGTGCTGCTCTTCCAGGAGCTCCCCCGCCGCGGCGAGCGCGGCGAGCGCGAAGCGTCGACCGCGCGCCTCCCGCCCCTCCGGCACAGGTCCATCCTGAGGGGCGTGTTCCTCCGCGGCATCCGCGAGTACGTGCGCCGCGACTTCCACCCTTCCCAGAACGACAACATCCACCTGGCGAGGGCCTACCTCGCCGGGATCGGCGCCTCCTGAGCGCCGGGCGGGCGTCATGAGCGGTCACGAGCACAAGCACGCGATCATCGGCGCCGGGTTCTCCGGGCTCGGCGTCGCTCGCGCCTTCAAGCGGGGCGGCATCCCGTTCGACGCCTTCGAGGCGGACGACGACGTGGGCGGCAACTGGTACCACGGCGTCTACGAGACGGTGCACATCATCTCGTCGCGGCGGACCACCGAGTACTCCGACTTCCCGATGCCCGACGACTACCCCGATTTCCCGAGCGCCGCGCAGGTGCTCGACTACCTGCGCGCCTATGCGGATCGCTTCGGGCTCCGCGAGCACATCGCCTTCCGCACGCGGGTGACCCGCGTCGCCCCGCTCGAGGGCGGCCGCTGGGAGGTGACCCTGAGCGGCCCGTCGGGCGTCGAGCCGCGCGTCTACGGCGGCGTCGTCGTCTGCAACGGCCACCACTGGGATCCGCGCATGCCCGACATCCCGGGCACCTTCAGCGGCCGCCTCATCCACGCCAAGCACTACAAGCGCCCGGAGCAGCTCGCCGGCAAGCGGGTGCTCGTGCTCGGCGGCGGCAACTCCGCGTGCGACATCGCCGTCGAGGCGTCGCGGTTCGGCGCCTCGTCGCACATCAGCCTGCGCCGGGGCTACTGGTTCTTGCCGAAGATGATGCTCGGCGTCCCCACCGTCGAGCTGCTCAAACCGTGGATGCCGCCCTGGTTCCAGCGACGCTTCGTCAAGGGCCTGGTCCGGCTCTGCATCGGCAAGTACGAGCGCTACGGGCTCCCCCACCCCGATCACGAGCCGTTCGAGCGGCACCCGACCATCAACTCGGAGCTGCTCTATCACCTCCGGCACGGCAGGATCACGCCCCACCCCGACGTCCTTCGCCTCGACGGCGACACCGTGGAGTTCGTCGACGGGGCGCGCGAGCGATTCGACCTCATCGTCGCGGCCACCGGCTACCACGTGAGCTTCCCCTTCCTCGCCGAAGGCGTGATCTCCTGGAAGGACGGGCTGCCCCAGCTCATCGACGGGATGGTCCCGCCGGACCACAAGAACCTTTACGTCTTCGGGCTCGGCCAGCCGCGCTACGGCGCCGGGCCGCTCATCACCGCGGGCGCCGACCTGCTCTGCACCATGGTGGCGACGCAGCAGCGGCTCAAGCACCCGCTCGGCGCGCTGCTCGCGCGGATGAACCGCAGGCCCCCGCGCACCCTCCTCCAGGACCCTTTCCATGTGCTCCGCTCGGTCCGCATCAGCAAGCGGCTACTGCCGAGGCTGCCCCGCCTGGAGCCGCTCCTCATGAGGGGCGCCTAGCCATGCTGGCGCGCTCCGCTCCGCCGGAGGGGCCAGCCGCGCTGAGCAGCGTGGCATTCCGACACACTCGCGACATCGCGCTTGACGCCGCGCGGAGGCGTGCACAGCGATGGCGGCGGACGTGACGCGCCTGCGACACGTCCACAGGCAGTCGCGTGCACGCCGCTTCGCAGCTGCAGCACGTGTCGCTCTTCGTTGATAGGCATGAGCAGGGCACGTATCATGCGCTCCATGGCAGACGCGGCGGGCGGCCCGCCTGGCTTCAGTTCCGGAAGCGAGAACGGCGGCGATCCCCCGGCGCACCTCGTGCCCGACGTCGCGGATACCCTGCCGGGCGTCGACACCGTCGTGCGCGACCGGTCTCCCTCCCCCCGGGTCGAGCCCCCCGTCGAGCGGCCCCCCGACAGCTCGACGCTGAGCGACGAGGACCTGGCGCTGGCCGCCACCCGCTCGAGCATGCACGAGGGCGGAGGCCACGTTCAGGTGCCGCCCGATGGCACTTTACTGGGAGGCGTCTATCGCATCCTCGGCCGGCTCGGCGAGGGGGCGATGGGCGTCATCCTCCTGGCGCGCGACGAGCAGCTCCAGCGCGACGTCGCCATCAAGCTGCTCCGGCCGGAGCAGCTCGACAACGCGCAGATGCAGGCCCGGCTCCTCGCGGAGGCGCGGGCGATGGCGCGCGTCCACCACCCGAACGTCGTCGAGATCTACGCCTTCGGGGAATACGTCAACGCCCCGTATTTCGTGATGCAATATGTGCCCGGGGTCACGCTCGACACCTACGTCCACAGCAAGGGCGGCCGGCTCGGCCTCGACGAGGCGCTGAGCATCCTCGACCAGGCCTGCCTCGGCGTCTCGGCGATCCACGCCTCGGGCATCGCCCACCGCGACGTCAAGCCGAGCAACATCCTCGTCGGCCAGGCCCTCCGCGTGGTGGTCGCCGACCTCGGCCTCGCGAAGCGCATCCCCCGCGGCGACCGGATCGAGCTCGCCTTCTCGGGCACGCCGGCGTACCTGGCGCCCGAGGTGGCGCTGGGCCGGCAGCTCGACCCTGCGCTGCTGCCCCGCATCGACGTCTACGCGCTCGGGGTGGTCGCCTACTACCTGCTCGCCGGACGCCTGCCGTTCCAGAGCACGAGCACCGTCGATCTGGTGATGCAGCACGCCTATCAACCGCCGATCCCGCCGAGCGAGCTCTGCCTGGATCTGCCGGCGTCGTTCGACGCGCCGGTGCTCGCGGCGCTGGCCAAGGAGCCCGACCAGCGCACGGCGAGCGCGGAGGCGCTGCGCGAGGCGCTCCTCGACGCCCGCGGCGCCATGCCGACGTACGCCCGCACGACGCGCGTCATGGTGGCCGACGACAGCCCGTCGTTCCGCGCCTTCCTCGTCAGCGTCCTCGCGCAGGCGCTGCCCGGCGCCGTCATCGAGACCGCGCCCGACGGCGCGGCGGCGCTGGCCGCCATCGAGGCGAACCCCCCGTCGCTCGGCGTGTTCGATCTGGACATGCCCGGCCTGGACGGCATCGCGCTCACGGCGGCGGTGCGGAAGCTGCCGCGGGGGGACTTCCCGATCATCGTGGCGACCGGGACCGGGGGCGCGGCGGACTGGCAGCGCCTGTCGCGCCTCGGCGCCTCCGCGTTCCTCGTCAAGCCGTTCGACGCGGGGCAGCTCATCACCCTGGCGCGCGCGCTCGTGGGCGTCGCGGACGAGCAGAAGCGCAAGCAATGATGAACACAACGGGGACCATGACCACGGCGCCGGGGTGCTCGGCGCCGGCGTCGTGGCGCGGCGCGTGCAGCGAGAACGCCGGTGCGCCGCCGGGTCTGCGACGTCGAGGCTCCTGATGAACGGCAGCGAGATCAAGGTCCTTCTGGTGGATGACGACGAGGTCGATCACCTCGTCACGCGCAGGCTCCTCCGCGAGGTGTCACGGACCCGCTACGACGTGACCTGGCTGAGCACCTCGGACGAGGCGATCGAGGCGCTGCTCGCCGGCGGCTACGACGTCTGCCTCCTCGATTTCCGGCTCGACGCCCGCACCGGCCTCGACGTCGTGCACGAGGCGAACCACCTCGGCTGCGCGATCCCGATCATCATGCTGACGGGGGTCGGCGACGAGGAGATCGACATGGCCGCGATGAGCGCGGGCGCGGCGGATTACCTCGTGAAGGGGCGGTTCGACGCGCAGATCCTCGAGCGCACGATCCGCTACGCCATCGAGCACAAGCGGAGCCAGCTCAAGCTCAAGCAGTACGCCGACACCCTGGAGGAGAGCAACCGGCAGCTCCTCCAGATGCACGAGGAGCTCGCGGCCAAGAACGCCGAGCTCGTCCGGCTGAACGAGGAGAAGAACCGCTTCGTCGGCATGGCGGCCCACGACCTCCGGAACCCGCTCGGCGTCATCCTGGGCTACAGCGACTTCATGCTGATGACCCACCGCCGCGGGGAGCAATCGTCGCTGCTCCGGGAGGACGGGGTCGAGATCATCCAGATGATCCGGAGCTCGAGCAAGTTCATGCTCTCGCTCATCAACGACCTCCTCGACGTGTCGATGATCGAGCTCGGCAAGCTGAACCTCGACCGGAAGAGCACGGATATCGTCCAGCTGGTCGAGTCGAACGTGGCGCTCAACATGGTGCTGGCGGGGCAGAAGAGCATGAAGCTCGTCGTCGAGAGCGACGAGAGCGTCCCGCGCGTCGAGGTGGACGTCCACAAGCTGGAGCAGGTGCTCAACAACCTGATCAGCAACGCGATCCACTACTCCCCTCCGGGCACGACCATCCGCGTCCGGGTCGAGAGCGCCCCCGCCGCCGCCGGGGGCGGGGCCGAGGTGCTCCTGTCGGTCCAGGACGAGGGGCCCGGGATCGCGCCGGAGGACATCGGCAAGCTGTTCCGCCCGTTCGGCCGGGCCAGGACGGTCAGCACCGGCGGAGAGCGCTCGACGGGCCTCGGGCTCGCCATCGCGCAGCGCATCGTCGAGGGGCACGGCGGGCGCATCTGGGTCGAGAGCGTGGTCTCGAAGGGGGCGACGTTCTTCGTGGCCCTGCCCGTGGCGCCGGCGCCGGAGGCCGAGGCGACCCCCTGACGGCGCGCCCGGGAGCGCGCGGGGCGCCGGGGAGCGCTGGGGGCGCGCGCGCTCGCGGCGTCGCTCGGCTCAGGCCGCCGGCCGCGCGGGCTCGCCGCCGAGGGCGAGCTGCTCGAGGGCGGAGGCCGCGACCGGCTCGGTCCTGAGCTCCCGGATCTCCTGCGCGGTGCGCTGCGCGCGGGCGCGGGCGCCGTCGTCCGCGAGCAGCGCGCGCAGCGCCGCGCGGATCGCGTCGGGCGTGGCCTTGGCGAGGGGCAGGCGAAGGCCGATGCCGGCGCGCTCGACGAGCGCCGCGTTCAGGTGCTGGTCGCCGAAGAGCGGGATGACCAGCATGGGGAGCCCGTGGATCATGGCGCGGCCCACCGTGCCCCAGCCGCCGTGCGTGATCAGCGCCCGCGCCTGGGGGAACACCGCGTCGTGCGGGATGTAGCGCTCGATGCGGACATGCGCTCCGAGCCCGGCGGGGACGTCCTCGGCGCTCGCGGCCGTCGCGAGGACGGGGATCCCGAGCGTGGCGACCGCCTCGAGCACGCGCCGGAACAGGCCGCCGTCCTTGCCGGTGGTCGTCGTGCTGACGACCACGGTCCCGGGCTCCACGCGCAGCGCCTCGCCCCCGGGCTCGGCGGGCGCGTTGAAGCGCGTCGGCCCGGCGAAGACCTGCCGATCGCGGAGGGGGAGGTCGCCGAGGAGGCCGCGGTGGGCCATGACGACGTGGAGATCGCGCGAGACCGCGGCGGCGACGAGATCGGACGCGCGGGCGCGCGCCGGCGGCAAGCCGAGCTCGGCCCGCCTCGCGCGGAGCGGGGCGACCCGGGTGAGCGCCGCGTTCACGAGCGGGGGCACCCGCGCGAGGAGGTCGAACGGCGGGACCACCCCGAACAGCAGCGGCAGCTCGTCGGGCGTGAGCGCCGTGCCCAGGTTGCCGGCGCTCGCGCTGGGGATCCCGGCCCGCTCCGCCGCCCAGCCCGCGCCGAAGTTGAAGAAGTCGTAGACCACGCAGTCCACCCGCTCGCGGCGGAGGATCGGCTCGAGCTCCTGCGCGAGCTCGACGCCGGCCAGGCCGATCTGGCGGCCGAACTGCGAGAACCCGTACAGGCCCTCCGGCACCCACCGCGGCCGCCGGGCCATCTGCGTGCGCATGCGCATCGGGAGATCGGTGAAGGCCGCGTACGGGACGAGCTCGGCCGACGCGGCCTTCACCTCGGCCGCCGCGGAGGCGTCGGTGTGGACCAGCGCCCGGTGGCCGCGCCGGGCGAGCCCGTGCGCGAGGTCGAGGATGCGCAGCAGGTGCCCCGAGTCGGCCGGCGTGGAGAGGAGGAACGTGGCTGTTCTTCGCGGAGCGCCGTCGGTCCAGGTCATGCGCGGAGCATGCGAGGGCACGGCCGGGCCCGGTAGCGAAAAGCTTTCGCGGGCCGCGCTCGCGCGTGCGCCCGGCCGTCCCCAGCGCACGCGCTTCCGTGGGCGATCGGGCAGGACCGCCGCGCTCAGGGCTTCTGCGGGAGCTCCGCGTAATCGAGGTAGTCGAAATCGGCGGGGAGGCCGCCGCCGGTGAGGTCGTGGGCGCACAGGGCCGCGAAGGCGCCGGTGAAGCCCATGCCGAGCGAGGTGCGCTCGTCGGACAGGAGCGACGCGTCCAGCGCCGGCCCGAGCGGGTCGAAGCGCTCGCCGTCCTGCGAGGACGAGAACTGCAGCTGCTTGCCGGAGAGCTCGAAGCGGAGGTGGAGGCGAGGGGCGGAGGAGGCGGCGGGGCGCGCGAGCCAGGTCAGCCGCCCGTGCTCGCTGCCGAGGAGCGCGACCGAGCGGCCGGCGCGCTCGTCGTGGCTGAGCAGCGCGTAGAAGAAGTTCTCGTCGTCGTACATGCACATGAGCCCCGCCATCTGCTGGAACGAGGCGGGCTCGAACTCGAGGCAGGTCTCGACGCGGCAGCGGAGCGACTGGATGCGGCGGCCGACGACGCTCTGCCGGTGCAGCGACTGCGGCGACTCGCGGCCGCGGACGCGCAGGTAGCCGGGGCGCTCGCGCAGCGACACCCAGCTCTCGTCGGGCACGTCGCGCAGCGTCTGGTACGCGACGCCCAGCGCGGCCCGGTCGAAGTGGTCGCGCGCCGGGGGCTGCTCGAAGGGGTGGTCCGGCAGCCGGGGCGCCGGCACGCGGACGGCGGGCGCTGGCGGGCGCTCGGTCGCGTCGAGCGCGAGCCACCCGTCGTCGGTCCAGCGCACCCGCTGCAGCGCGGTCTCGCGGCCGAGGATGCAGCGGCGCTCGCCCGGGAGCGGCCGCCCGCACAGGTGGGCGAGGTACCACTCGCCCGTCGTGGTCTCGACGAGGCAGCCGTGGCCGGCCTTCTGCAGCTCGAGGGCCGGGTCGTGGACGGAGGTCAGGAGCGGGGAGCTCGGGTCGACCTCGTACGGCCCCTCGATGCGGCGGGAGCGGGCGACGACGGCGGCGTGCTCGTAGCTGGTGCCGCCCTCGGCGACGAGGAGGTAGTAGTGGTCTCCGCGCCGGTAGAGGTGCGGCCCCTCGGTGCAGCCGCGGCCGCTGCCGGCGAAGATGAAGCGGCGCTCGCCGACCAGGCGGCGCTGCTCGAGATCGAGCTCCTGGAGCAGGATGCCGGGGAACGGGTTGTTGCCGGGGCGGTGGTCCCACACCATGTTGACGAGCCACGCGCGGCCGTCCTCGTCGTGGAACAGCGAGGGGTCGAAGCCGCCGCGGTTCAGGGCGACGGGCTCGGACCAGGGCCCCTCGATGCGGCTCGCGGTGACGTAGTAGTTGTGCGCGTCGACGAAGCCGCGGCCCCAGCATTTCACGTCGGTATAGACGAGGTAGAACACGCCGCCCGCGTGGGTGAGGCACGGGGCCCAGACGCCCCCCGAGCGGGGATTGCCGAGGAGGTCGAGCTGGGAGCGGCGGTCCAGGGCGTAGCCGATGGGGTTCCAGTGGCGGAGATCGCGGCTGTGGTGGAGCCGCACGCCCGGGAACCACTCGAAGGTGGAGGTCGCAAGGTAGTAGTCCTCGCCCACGCGGACGATGGAGGGATCCGGGTGAAAGCCCGGGAGGACGGGGTTCTCGATGAATCTCGGTTCGCTGGTCATCGCTCTGTCCACGGTCCTGGGGAGTGACGTTGGGCGCGGGTCGACGGCCACGCCGGGCGGCGCGGTGTCGGGTGCGCGGGCATCTTGCAGCGGGGTGGGCGGGCGAAGCAACGGAACACTGCGGGGCGACGGAGGAAAGCTCGATTCATTCCTATATCGGACATCGGCCCTCGGACATCGGCCCTCCTCGGGCACTACCCCCTTCCGGAACCAGGACGATGGGGTGCTCGAGCCACGTCAGCCCCTGGCATCGGAAGGCCCGGGCGAGGCGGCGGTCGACGACCAGCCAAGGCGAAAGCCATTGTCGTCGCTCAGGATGCGCACGCGGGTGGGCTGCACGAGGGCGCGCAGACGGCTGACGCTCACCGAGAGGACGTTGTCGTGGCGGAGCGGGTGATACTCCGCACCCCAGACCTCGCGGACGAGATCGTCGCGCGAGACGACCTCGCCCGATCGCTCGGCCAGCGCGCGCAAGAGCCGCCGCAGCACGGGGCGCGTCTCGAGCTTGAGCGGCGCGCCGTCGACGTAGACGCGGCGGGATCCAGGGTCGAACACGATCGGGAAGGACGCCGACGGCGCGGCCACGTGAGCCGCAGGTCCAAGAGCAGGCACCGCAGGACCGGCCGACGCCGCGACGCCGGGCGGCGTCATGGCGGCAGCGGCCGCGAGGCGCTCGCGCACCGCGACGAGCAGCTCGGGGTCGACGCCGCCGGCGACGAGGCCGTCGTCGGACGGCACCTCGACGGGCGCGTCGGTCGAGCAGGCCGCGAGCACGAGCGCGGCGAGGAAGCGCTCGAGCGCGTGGTCCGGCGCCTGCCCCGCGCGCGCGGCCGTGCTCAGGGCGAGCGCGCGCGCCCGCTCGGCGTCGCCCGCGCGGGCCGCGCGGGCCGCGGCGAATGCCTCGGCGCGGCACGGGTCGACGCGCGCCACGTCGGCCGCGTGCGGGGAACCCTCGGCGAGATCGAGCATCGCGAGCGGGTCGTCGCGCTCGGCACGCTCGGCCATGGCGACGAGGCTCCGCGCCCCCCTCCCCGCGCACGCCTCCTTCACCTGCGCGAGCAGGCGGCGGGCCTCGCGCGCGCTGCCGACGAAGAAGAGCGCCCGCGCGAGCAGCACCTCGGCCCAGTGGAGCGCCATCCGGTAACCGCTGCGCCGGAACGCGCCGCACGCGGCCCGGAGATCGTCGATCCCCGACAGGCGCGCCCCGCCCTCGGCGAGCACCGTCCCCCGGATCGCGCGCAGCTCGACCCGCGTGCGCGCGTCGTCGCCCCGGCGGAACGCCGCCTCGGCCGCCACGAGCGCCTCGCGCGCCTCGTCGTGATAGCCGCGCAGCGACAGCACCGCCGCGAAGCAGATCTCGGCCAGGACGGCGGCGCGGAACCCCTCCACGCTGCCGCGGAAGCGCGCCATGACCGCGCGCAGCGGCTCCTCCGCCTCGGCGGGGCGCCCGTCGAGCAGGAGCAGGTAGCACTGCGAGAGCCGCAGCTGCGCCGCGAGGCGCACGTCGCCCGCCCTCGCCTCGGCCTCGCGCATCATCCGCAGCGCCTCGGCGCCCCGGCCGCGGTGCGTCTCGATCGTGGCGAGCGCGCCGAGCGCGCGCACCCACGCGTAAGCGCGCAGGTCCTTCGACGCGAGCACGTCCCGGAGCGCCGCCTCCGCCTCGTCGAGCGCCAGCGTCAGCACGCTCAGCTGGCCGAACGCGAGCTTGAGCTCGACGCGCGGCGCGGCGCCCGCGGCGACCAGGAGCGCGAGATCCTCGCGCGCGCGGCGCAGATCCCCGAGCCGCCCGAGCACCCTGGCCCGGGCGATCTGGAGCTCGACCGACCGGTGCTCCTCGGGCGTCGCGTCGATGGCCCGCAAGATCTCGCCCGCCGCCCCGTGCCGGATGAGCTCCGCGCTGTGCCGCAGGAGATACGCTCCCGCCTCGGCGAACCGCTCCATCGCCCGGAGGTGCCGGCACACCTCCCTCGTCTTGATCACCGGGTCGCCCGCCCCCCGCTCGATCGCCTCGCACGCCAGCGCGTGCAGCGCCCGCTGCTCGCCGCCCGGGAAGCTCTGGAGCACGGCCTCCCGGTAGAGATCGTGCAGCGAACAGCGGCCCTCCGCGTCGACCTCCACGATGAGCCGCGCGGCGAGCCGGCGCAGCACTTCGCCCCCGGTCGCCGCCACCCCCGTCGCCGCCACCCCCGTCGCCGCCACCCCCGTCGCCGCCACCCCCGTCGCCCCCTCCGGCTCGCCGCCGCCCGGCTCGCCCTCGGCCAGGGCGCCCAGGACCCCGGCCGGCAGCCGCAGCTCGGTCACAGCGAGGACGCCGACCACGCGGCGCTCGCGCGGATCGAGCGCCTGCAGCGACCCCACGATCGGATCGCCGCTCGGCCCGCCCCCGGCGTGGAGGCGGCGCAGGAGCAGCGGGTGACCGTGGCACTGCGCGAACGCGGCCTCGAAGCTACCCGAGCTCCCGTAGAACGCGTCGAGCGCGCGCCAGAGCTCGCGCCCCGCCTCCTCCGGCAGGTTCTCGATGCGCAGGTCGAAGCGGTCGCGCCCCTCGGTCGGCGGAGGGATGCGCTCGCGCGACGTGGCGAGCAGCCGCCCGCGCTCGAGCGACCCGCCGAGCCGCTGCAGCAGCTCGGCGCGCGCCGCGGGGGCGCAGCGGTGCAGGTCGTCGACGAGGCAGAGGGCTGCCGCCTCGTCGAGCCGCCGGCCGAGCAGGTCGAGCCCCTCGCTCGCGTCGCACTGCGGGACCGGCCCGCCCGCGAGCTGCCGCCGCAGGTCGTCGACGAGCAAGTGCAGCGGCGCGTCGGGGGCCACCTTGTGGTACACGACCGGGCCGGGCCACGTGCGCGCGAACGCGAGCGCGAGCGAGGTCTTGCCGACGCCCGCGACCCCGTAGAGGACCGCGGCCCTCACCTGCGCGAGCATGGCGCCGAGCGCGGCGAGCTCGAGCGTCCGGCCGATGAAGAGCGCCCCCTGCGCATCGAGAAAGGCCGTGGGCGCGGCGGCCGGAAGGGGCGCGGCCGTCCCCGGGGGACGCGACTCGTTCAGGTCGGTCGACACGGTGCGCGGCCGTACATTTGCATAGGGCGCCCGCTCGTCAAGAGCTCCTCCGTGCTGAGGGCGCGCCAGCGGTGATCGGCTCTGAACATGACGGCGGTGGATCATCGATCGTTTCTTCCCGCCTCCCCGCCTTCTTCTGACGCGCCCCGGGCAGATGCGGCCACGACCGGGGCGCCGGGGCTCCGGGACGCGCCGGGCTCGGCGGTGAGCGTGGCGCGCTCGCCGGGCTCATCCTCCGGCGCGAGCCCCGCACGCCGGGCTCGTCGGCGCTCGCCGCGCTCGTCAACCGCGCCGTCATTTACATCGGCTTACACCGGCCGCGGTCGAAGCGCGTAAGACGCTGTAACGGTCGCCGCCTTGCGACGGCGGGGTCGCGCGGCCACACCTCGCCTGTCCTTGCCGCGCCGCCGGCGCGCCCGCCTCGCGCATCGTTCGCGGCGGGCGGCTCGCGTCCGCCGCGGCAGCTCCAGCCGGCCGCGCGGCGCCGCCGAGGCGACGCTGCGCGATCCGGTACCCATTGCACGACGCAGGAGATCTCATGAGCTCGATTCGCACGATGGATGGCGTAAGGAAGGTCCTGGCTTCTTTCCTGGTCGCGAGCGGCGTCGCCGCGGCCGCGGCCTGCGCAGGCGAGCCCGGCGCGCCCGGGGAGGGCGAGGAGCTGGCGCTCGAGACCGCGGAAGCGGCCCTCGACGGCGCGGTCGACTTCGCCGATTACATGCTGCCCAATTGCGACGGCCCGAGCGTGCCGCAGTACATCTACCCGCAGGCGTTCCGCACCCTCCCGCTCGGCGTGAGCTCGGGCAGGGCGCGATTCGCCGTCGTCAAGAGCGTCGACGGGAAGGGCTTCGAGGACTGGTACATCGACAACGACTGGCTCTACATCCGGGCGGACAACACCTGGGCGTTCCAGCAGGGCGAAGGGTGGTGCGACACCGAGTGCGGCATGCACAACCAGACGGGCGCCGCGTGTCACTCCCGCCATATACGAGAGCACGCCGGGGTCGACTTCGCCAACACCATCTATTACACCCCCGGCAACTTCAACGCTCCGGCCCCGTTCATCAAGCGGCGCCTCAATTTCGTGGGCGGCGCGGCCACGTTCAGCGCCAGCATGGGCATCACCGGCCAGCACGCGAACGGCTGCGGCCAGTGCGCGACGAACTTCGACAGCCCGAACGTCACCCGCAGGGTGACGGCGCGCCGCTACGCGAGCCGCACCTACAACAATCCCTGCGGCACCCCGGCGCGCACCTTCAATGACGTGATCGAGCTGACCGTCGACAGCGGCCCCGGCGAGGGCGAGCGGTCGGTCTACGCGCGCGGCCAGGGCTTCATCGGGTTCGGCGGCCGCAACGAGCCGGTGCTCGCGTCGTGCTGGCCCGACGCCTCGGTGCCGACGCCGACCCACCCGGACTGCAACGGCGGGAGCGCCTCGTCGATCTGCGCCGCGATCGGCCGCAGCGGCGGGGGCGGCGGCGGCTGCCCCTGCATCCCCGGCACGAGCGAGGAGAACGCCTGTTACTACACGTCGCCCGCCGACCGCGCGCGGTGCGGCCTCCCGAGCGACCGCGGCTGCTCCGGCGACGAGTGGCTCCGCGGCTGGAACGCCTACCACGCGGCCTGCGGGCTCTAGCCAGTCTAGCCAGGCCGGGAGGACGACGCCGCGCGGGTACGGGTTGTCGGACGTATCGCCGATGACCGGCAGCTCTCCCGCCCCGCGATCGCGAGACCTGAGCGGCGGCTCCGGGCTGCCGGATCGGCGCTGTCTTCTGTCGAGGCGGCGAGCTCGCCTACCGAAGAGCCTGCCCGGCAGACGATCTCCCGCGTGCGGGCACCGGCCCGTCGGAGCTCACTTCGCGCACACGTACGTGGCCGACTTGCCGTTCGTGACGGTCATCGTCCACTGTTCGCCAGGCGCCGTGGGCTCGTAAATCAGCGCACCATCGGTCCCGACATTCTGATTGAGCCGGCCCACGATCGCGGTGAGCGCGCACGCCTTGGTGCCCGTGCCCGAGGTGATCGTCTCGGTCTTCGATCCCGTGGAAGGGGCGGTCACCTCACCGTCGTTGAACACCGTTCCGACCGGGAAATCGACGCACCTGCCTTGGACCTCCGGCCTCGCCTCGTGGAATTCGCTCGCCATGAGGTAGCCTTCGACATACCACCCAGTCGTCGGATGTTGAAGATCGGGCGTCGTTTGCTTGACGACGCGCGCGACATTGTAGATGTTATCCCACGCACCATCAACACCACGGATTCCGCTGAGGAAGCACTGTCGGCGGTTATTGGGATCCAGCTCGGCGATCTTGACCGGGGGCGCCATGCCGAGGTCGGCGGGCCTGCCTTCCCACCACTCCTCTTTCACGTTGGTGGTCGTGGGGAAGCACGTGGCGTGGGCCCTGACAGGGTTGTTGATCCACTCCCGCGCGTTCACGTTGTTCTGGAAGGCACCCCCATGCGCCACGAGCATGTACTGCGTGCCGGTAGCCGTGGTGCCTGTCGTGACCCAGGCCGCCGACTTCACGTCGTTGTGATACCACTGGTATCCCTCGCTGAGATTTCCCGCGACACCGCTGAGAAAACAGGTGACCTGGGATTTCAATCCGAGGTCATCGCCGGACATGCTGGTCGTGGTTTCGCGTACCTCGAATTCGTAGGAAGTCAGCGCACCTGCCGCTTCCCCGAGCGGCTCCTCCTCGAAATCGCCCTCGGAGCCGGCGACGCATCCGAGCGAGAGCACGCCCAGAAGCAACGCGGATTTGGCGTAGGCGAGACAACGCAGATTACAAGCCATCGATATGAAAGCGGTCTTCATCGGATAGTTCTCCTCTCGTGTTCTTGAGCACCGCACCATGGACTCGTGCGAATGTCAGCCCCGGCATCGTCGAAGCGCCTCGCTGCCCTGGTCTCGATTCAAGTCCGAGGTGGCGTCCAGTGAGGCAGCGATTCCGCCAGGTGTCTCCCCGGGATACAACGAGCATGCCAAAGCAGGCCGCCGGGCTCGCGCAGGGGAGGGAAATGCCGTGAAGACAGCGGAGGCGAGCGCCCTTGCTGCGCCGCCGCGATGCTGCCGATTTCGGCTGGCACCACAAATTTAGTGCGGAGAGACGTGACATGTCACGGTGCCTATCGTGACATGTCACGGCGCCTATCGTGACATGTCACGGCGCCTATCGTGACATGTCACGGCACACCGCTTCATGAGGCTGGTTCCGCCCTCAGATCAGAGCGACGGCGGAGGCCGACCTCTCATGGTACGAGAGGGAATGAATCGTGACCGTGGTCCAGGCGGGCAGCCCCGTCCGCCGCGGGGCGGCGCCTGGGAGTTCCCCTGCCCGCCGCAGCCGCAAGATCGCCGAGTTGGACGAGCGGACTCGGCGGCAAGAGCGTCACGCCAGCGCAGCCTCGCCCGTGGTGTGGGCACGCGGCTCCCCGTGTGAGCACTCCGGCGCTCCACTCCAAACAGATTCCACCCAGACACGCCCCGCTCTGCAGCGACGCTGTCGTGCGTCACGGGAAGATCCGCTTTTGCCTCCGTCCCGTCACCGCATTCCTCGTTGAGGATGTCATCCAGAACGTGGATAATCCACGCTATGCAACTTCACGGTCCATGGTAGCGCGGGGCCGCGACGACCAGGGCGAACGCAGGCCGCGCCGTGCCGGGCGCGCCTCCATCGCTCGCCGGGGAATCCAGGCACCGTCGATCTTGGACCGGGACGTTCAGGCCGCGGCTCACCCGTGGCGGACACACCGATGTGCGCAGGCTCCGTACCTCGCGCGAGGTACTAGGGAGGAGTAGGCAGTGGCGAAGAGATCTCTATTCAGAGGCGTGCTGTCGGCGCAGGCCAGCGTGATGGCCGCGTTCCTTGTGCTGTTCGGACAGGGATGCGGGGGCGACGAGAACAAACCCGAGCCCCAGGAGCAAATTCCGCCGGAAGAAGAAGAGAACGAGAACCCGCCGCCCGAGGAGGAGGAGCCCGAAGAGGAAGAGCCCGAAGAGGAAGAGCCCGAGGAGGAAGAGCCCGAGACCCCGAAGCCCGAGGGGCCCACCGAGTTCGTGTCGGCCGACGATCCTTTCACCGAGGGGTACCTCGGCGAGGAGGAGGAAGAGGAAGAAGAGGAAGAGGAAGAAGAGGAGGAGGAAGAAGAGTCCCGCGAGCTCGAGGAAGGCGACATCTACCGCGTCCTCGGCGGCGGGCAGCTCCTCAACCTCAACCCCTACCGCGGCCTGCAGGTCATCGACATCCAGGACCCGTCGAACCCGAAGTTCCTCGGCCAGCTGCAGGTCGCCGGCACCCCGGTCGAGATGTACGTCGTCGGCGATCGCGCGGTCGTGCTCCTGAACGACTGGGCCGGCTACCAGCTCAAGGCCGACGGCCTCACGGTGGAGCGGCGGACCGGCGGGACCGTCCTGTTCATCGACATCGCCAACCGCGCCGCGCCCAAGATCCTGTCGCAGTACCCGGTCGCGGGCTCCATCATGACGAGCCGCCTCGCGCGCGGCACGAGCGCGAGCTCGCTCTACATCGCCTCGAACGGCTCGGAGCTCGCGGAGATCACCCCGGGACACTACCAGTGGGTCAACAAGACCCTGGTCAGGAGCTTCGATGTCGGCGCCGACGCGCTGACCGAGCGCCCCGGGATCGAGCTCGACGACGCCGTGACCGCCATCCACGCCGAGGCGGACGTGCTCCTCGTGGCGCGCAACCGCTTCAGCTGGTCGGAGGAGCCCAGCTCGATCTCGGTCATCGACATCTCGAGCAACGACGGGTCGATGGTGCAGCGCGGCAGCGTCACCGCGAAGGGCTACGTGCGCTCCCAGTTCCACATGGACTTCCGCGACGACATGCTGCGCGTCTTCTCCGGCCCGCAGTGGGCCAACGGGTCGCCCAGCTACCTCGAGACGTGGAACGCGGCCGATCGCGACAACATCACGGCGATCGACACCGAGGACTTCGGCGCCGAGCAGTCGCTCTACGGCGCCATCTTCATGGATGACAGGGCGTTCGCGGTCACCTATCGCCGCCAGGATCCGTTCCACGCCTTCTCCATCGATCCGGCCGGGAACGTCACCGAGGAGAGCGAGTTCATCGTGTCCGGGTGGAACAACTTCTTCCGCCCCGTCCTCGGCGCGACCCGCCTGATCGGCATCGGCGTGAACGACGAGAACGGCCGCCGCCTCGCCGCCAGCCTCTACGACATCACCGACCTGACCAACCCGGACCCGCTCGTGGCGCGCGCCGAGGTCGACAGCGCCGCCGACGGCTGGAGCTGGTCGGAGGCCGACTGGGACCACCGCGCGTTCACCGTGCTCGACGACGCCGTCGAGGCCGTGGCGCCGACCGGAGAGCCCGAGACCGGCCTCGTGCTGCTCCCGTTCTCCGCGAGCAGGTACGTGGACAACTACCGTCGTCCGTTCTCCGGGGTGCAGATCTTCACCTTCTCGGACACCACGCTGACCCGCCGCGGCCTGATGGAGCACGGGACCCCGGTGCGCCGCACGTTCCGCGCCGAGGACATCGCCACGGCGAACGTGTCCGACGAGCAGCTCACCCTCTTCCCGCAGGACGACCTCGACGAGCCGACCAAGCTCGGCGAGCTCGAGCTCGCCCCGGACTACCTGAAGGTCTTCGCGTTCGGCAACCACCGCGTGCGCGTGAAGCTGCCGTACGACACCTACTGGGGCCCCTACGAGACCCGGAAGATGAAGGCGGAGGTCGTCCCGAGCGACGGGGTCACCCAGCTCGAGCAGCCGGTGGCCACCTTCGACCTGCCGATCGACGCGCAGCTCTACCAGGTGGGCGACCTGCTCGTGACGCTGAGGACCACGTTCGAGAACTGGGTGGGCAAGGTGACCCATATCCAGGTGATCGACCTGTCGGATCCGACCGCGCCGCGGCAGGCGGGCTCGCTCGACACGAGCGATCTCCCCGCGATCGGCGGCTACTACAGCGGGGGGGGCTCGTTCCCGACCGTGCACGCCGGGCGCGACGCGCTCGCCTTCCTCCGCGTCATCGGCCACACCGAGGATCTCGGGGTCGGCTGGGCGTGCCGGACGAACTCCGTCCAGAACCCGACCTGCTTCGGGCAGGAGGGTTGCACGTACATCGCCGGCGATCGGCTGTGCCGCAGGATCGGCAACGACGAGTACTGCAACGGCGGGTTCGCCGAGTGCACGGATCACCCCGGCGCCGACACGACCTGCACGCCCATCGAGGTCGACCGGAACGACATTCCGGGGGTCACCTCGACCTACTGCTACGAGTACGTCCCGCGCCGCACCTGGGCTCAGATCGAGATCAACGTGGTCGACCTCTCCGACCCGGACAGCCCGGCCGTGAGGCCCGCCCTCACGCTGCCGGACGACAGCGAGACCGTGAACGTCCTCAACGACAACGGGGAGCTCTACTTCAACATCAAGCGCTCGGTCGGCGCGCCGGACGACCCGCGCCCGCACACGCAGTACTTCCTCACGCACCTCGACCTGTCCAACCCGGCGCAGCCGGCGCTCGACGAGGGGATCAACGTGCCCGGCGAGATCCTCGAGATCCAGGGCAGCTCGATCTACGCGCGGGACAGGGTGTGGGGCCAGCAGTTCATCGAGACGGCGATCGCGCGGCTCGAGCTGCACGAGGGGCTCGCGTACCTCCAGGAGTACCAGCAGTTCCCGGACCGCCGGGTCAACGCGATCGCCATCGACGGCCGCGGGCTGCCGGTGCTGAGCCACAGCCTGATCTGGCAGCCGGTCTACGGGGCTTACTACGGCTGGGATCCCAACCAGAAGCTGACCACGCTCTCGCCGCTGCCCGGGGGGGAGGAGCCGCCCGCGCCGCCGGAGAACGAGAACGAGAACCCGACGGTCCCCGAGTTCAACCTGCTCTCCACGGTCCGCCTCGCGTCGTGGGCGTCGCTGCGCCACACCACCGACATGCGCGCGCTGTTCGAGGTGCCCGGCGGCGTGCTGGCCATCTCCCTCGAGCAGCCCGAGGATCCGAAGGCACAGGCGTTCTTCCAGACCTGGGGCTGGCCCGAGAAGTTCGTGGCCAGCGGTGAGGAGGTCCTCTTCGCCGCCGGCCGCTTCGGGATTCACCAGCTCGATCGCGAGACCGTCAACCTCGTCCCCTACCTGGGCGAGTAGCCGAGACGGGGCGAGCCGGCCCGGGCGAGCCCGCCGGGCCGGCGCTCAGAACCCGATCATGAAGACGTGCGCGCGCACCTCGGCGCCGACGCGGAGATCGGCGATCTCGGCCGCGAGCGCGTCCCCGCCGTCGCCCGCGCCGAAGCGCGCGAGCAGGCGCGCCTCGGCCCCCATCCCGCCCCAGCCGAAGAAGACATGCGCGCCCGCGCCGACGTGGGCCCCGAGCAGGGCATCGGGCGTCCTCGCGAGCTTCGTGACCGGCGCCCAGACGTCGAGCCCCGCGCGCGCGAAGCCGTGAGATCCGGCGAGGCTGCCCTTGCCCGACACGAACGAGTAGGTCGCCGCGGGATGAACGCCCAGCGTCGCGAAATGAAGGGCGCCATGGGACATCTGCAGGATCGAGGGATCGAGCGCGAGCCCCCACTGCCTGCCGAGCCGCAACCGCACGTTCGGACAATACCCGAGGTGCGCCGGTCTCCCCCGGCCGGACCACACGCCGACACATCCGCCGAGGATGCCGAGCTCGACGCGGGGGAACGTGACCGGCCCGGGCGGGACCCACCGGGTCACCGGAGAGGGGGTCTGCAGGTAGGGATCGGGCTTCGCGCGCTCCTCGGCGAGGAAGCTCGCCTCGAGCTGCGCGCGCACCCGGGCCTCGGCCTCGAGGCGGAGGCGCGCCTCCCACTGGTAATACGCTTCCCACTCGAGGCGCGCCTGCGCCTCGAGGCGGGCGCGGGCCTCGGCCTGGGCGCGGGCCTGGGCCTCCAGATCCACGGCAGGCGGCTGCACCTGCACCGGGGGCGGCTGTACCCGCACCGGGGGCGGCTCGATCCGCACGGTGCCGCCGATGCACCAGGGCGGCACACACGGGTTCGACTGGGCCGAGGCCGCCTGCGCCCAGGCCAGGGCGCAGAGCGCGAGCGCGAGCGCGACGAAGCGGCCCATGGCGCGGCGGAGGAGGGGGCTGCGCGGGCGCATCAGAACCCCACGCTCGGGCCGAAGAGGAGCTCGATGCCGGCGTGCGGCCCCTTCATGGCGGAGATCGCGCCGCCGAGGCCGCCGCGGACGAGCGCGCGCGTCTCCAGGAACCACCCCACGAACCCGCCGCGCCCGACGCGCGCGGCGCGGAACTGAAACCCGAAGCCGATGTGCCCGCCGAGCATCACCTCCGGCGGCCGCGCGCCGTCGTCGAACGGGAGCGTCACCTCGAGCCCGGAGCGCAGGTAGATGTCGGAGCGCTCTCGCCGTCCCCAGAGGAAGACCGCGGAGGGCTCGAGCGTCACGGCGCCGATGCGCTCGACCCCGGCGAGCCCGATCGAGGCGTACGCGGCCGCGATCTCGAACGCGAGCGGCTCGCCCGGGCGCAGCCGCGCGCCCAGGCCGACCCCCTGATGCGCGTACCCGTTCTTGCCGAACGTGCCGAGCAGCCGTCCGGCGGCGAACACCTCGAGCAGGGGCAGCCGGAGCCGTACGGGGTTCGGCTCGCGCTCCACGCCGCGCTCGATCCAGGCGCGGCGGCGCTCGTCGTGGACCTGCTGCGCCGCGGTCGCGCGCGCCTGCGGCTCGAGCCGGGGGCGCGCTTCGGCCTCGAGCCGAGCGCGCGTCGCGAGCTCGACGTCCGGCGTGAGCGGAGGGGGTCGCGCGGGCGCGGCCGGCGCGGGCGGCGGACACGCCCCCGGAAAGCAAGGGAGCTGCGCGAGCAGGGCGCGCGGGGCGAGGAGCAACGACACGAGAGCGAGCGAGGCGAGAAGACGAGGGATCATCGGCACGCGAGATCGACGCCTCACCCGGGCCCGACGTCGAACGTGGCTCACCCGGGCGAGGGGCTCCGGAAAGAACATGCATGTTCGACGATCCCCGAGCGCGACTTCAAGCACGCGCGGAGGGCCGCGAGCATCAACGCGACGATCGCGGGCGGGGCAGCGGGGCGGCGCGACGGCGCCCTGCCCCGCGGGGGAGGCGGTGGGATCCGGTTTCGCGGAGCGCCGGACAACGCTATGGAGGAGCCCCATGGTCGAGCAAAACACAGCGGAAAACAGGGAGGGGCAGCCGGAAGGCGCGGCGCCCGCCGAGGGGCGCGCGCCGGACCAGGAGGCCCCCTCGGCCGTCAGGAGGGCGGCCGAGGGCGGCGCGGAGGCCTCTTCCGACGGCGCGGCGGCCCCCACGACGACGGGCGCAGCCGCCGCGGCGGGGGCAGCGGACACGGCGACCGCCGCCGCAGGTTCCGTTGCCGCAGAGCCCGCTGGCACGTCGCCCGCCGCCGCGGCGCCCGCTCGCGCGCGGCCGCCGCGGGTCATCGACATGCGCCGGCCGCGCACGCCGGCGCCCGCGCAGGAGCCGTCGCCGCGGCGCCCGGCGCGCCCGGGGGAACGCGGGCCCGACGAGCGTTCGGCGCGCGAGCGCGGGCCGAGGGAGCGCGGCGCGCGCGACGGCGGCGCGGCCGAGCGCGGCGCGCGCGACGGCGGCGCGGCCGAGCGCCGTTCGCCGGACCGGACCGAGGCGCCGCGGGATGGGGCGCCCCACCGCGAACGGCCGGGCGCCGACCGCGCCGGCGACGCTTCCCCGGCGCGCGCGAAAGCGCCCCGCGACGCGCCCGCCGCCGCGCGAGAGCGCCGCGCGGCCACCGCAGCGGATCCTGCGCCGAGCGACGCACGCAAGGCGGAGCGCGCCGAGACGAAGCGCGCCGCTGCAGGCGTGGAGCCCGAAGCGCCCCGCAAGGCCCGGCAGCCGCAGCGCGCCGAGGCCCACAAGGTGGACGCGGCGCCGCCGCCGGCGCCCGAAACGACGGCGCCCTCCGAGCCGCGCCGGGAGGCCGCATGGGTGCCTCCCCCCAGCGCAGCGTTCCCGCGGAAGAAGAAGCCGGCGCTCACCGCCAAGGAGGCGATGAAGGCCAAGGTGCAGGCGCGGGCCGGCAAGAAGGCCGCGAAACCCGCATCGAGCCGGGCGGCCGAACGCGCGACGGATCAGGGCACGGAGGCGGCCCGCGAGGAGCCCGGGGCGTCCGCCGCGGCGAAGCCCCGCGAGGCCGCCGCGGCGAAGCCCCGCGAAGCCGCCGCGGCGAAGCCCCGCGAGGCCGCGCCCAAGTCGGTGCGCCGCAACCAGGAAGCTGCCGCAGCGGAAGCGCCGGCCAGGAAGCCCGGGCTGCTCCGGCGGCTGCTGAACCTGTTCCGGCGATCCGGTTAGAACGCCGATCACGCTGATCAAGCGAGAAATGAACCGCCAAGACGCCAAGACGCCAAGACGCCAAGATTTTTTCTCTCTTTACTTGGCGTCTTTTTGGCGTCTTGGCGTCTTGGCGGTTCGAATTTCTGCGCTTCTCAGGCAGTTTCAACCCGTTTTTCGCTCTAGCTCCGCTCGCCGGAAGGCGCCGTGACGACCCGCGCGCTCAGGCCGGGCCGAGCACGCGGGTGTCGCGCCGGCCCACGCCGGCGAACGCGCGCGCGCCGCTCGCCAGGACCCGCGCCCGGACAGGGTCACCACGGCGCGGCGTCGACCTCGATGGGCCGGCTGGACAAGAGATCGTCCAGCAAGGCGCGCAGCGCCACCGATCGCCTGGCGGCCCGTGTATACAGGGCGGTCGCTTGAATGACCGGCAGCTCCACCTCGGGGAGCAAGCGAACCAGCGATCCTCCCTCCAGATCGCGCGACACGAGGAACTCGGGGACGAGCGCGATCCCCAGCCCGGCCTTCGCGGCGTCCCGCGTGACGATCATGTTGCCTGTGCTCATGCGCCAGGGGACGCGGACGGTCTCCCCGCCGACGTGCCAGTGCGCGAGATCGGGCCGCGTCACGACAGCGGTATGGCTGGCGAGGTCGCCGGGCCGCTGCGGCGCGCCGTGCTGCTCCAGCCAGCCGGGCGAAGCGACGATGACCATCGCGACGTCGGCCAGCTTGTGGCTCACCAGCTCGCTGTCTCCGATCGCGCCCATGCGGATGGCCAGATCGTACCCGCCGCTGACCAGGTTCACGCGACCGTCCTGGAGATGCAGGTCGATGCGCACTGCAGGATAACGCCTCATGAACGAGAGCAGGCGGGGCGCGATCGCCGCCTGGCCATAGGCGACCGACGCGGCGATGCGCAGCAGCCCGGAGGGAGCCGCGCTGTGGCGCTTGACCTCGGCGGTCGCTTGCTGCGCGTCGCGAACGATGGGCTTTATCCTCTCGAAGAAGCGCCTGCCCGTGTCCGTCAGGCTGAGCGCGCGCGTGGAGCGGATCAACAGCGGCGCGCCGAGCCGCCTCTCCAGCTGCGCGAGGTTGCGGCTGATCGTCGCCTTGGGCAGGCCGAGCGCCCTGCCTGCCGCGCTGAGCGAGCCTTCCTCGACGATGCGCACGAACATCGACAAACCGGACAGATCATCGCGCTCTCTCAATGTTTCACTCCTCGAACGCCGCCGTTCCAGGGCGCCGTCTGGCGCCGCCCCGGACGGCGTCGTACCATCCGGGCGCGATTCTAGAACGTGGCGGAACCGGCGCGGCGTCCCTCCCCGCCGCGCTCCGCGCCCATTCGTGCGAGCCGCCGTCGACGAGGGCGAGGCGGCGCGTCGTCCGGCGGAGCAAGCGCACCCCGAGCCGCTCCTCCAGCCGCGCGAGGCGGCGGCCGACGGCGGCGCGAGGGGCGCCTGGCTCGGCGGCCGCGCGGGGCATCGATCGGGCCGCCACGGTCTTCGAGAGGGCGCGGAGCTCGGAGGTCTCGAGGGGTTCGTCCATCTGGATCAAATCCTGGCAGGTGATTCCAACTGTTGATGCATTGTTACAGGCGCGTCCGGGCCTCAGAATGCTCCGCGTCGGCAGGCCCGCGCTCGCGACCCGACGCGGGATCTCACCGAACGACTCGCCCCACCTCACCCACGCACCACCGAGCAGGCCTCATGAACGACCAACTCCTCCAGCAGATCCTCCTCGAAGCCCGCACCCATAACGGCTGGCTCGCCGAGTCCATCGACGACGCGACCCTGCACCGGCTCTACGAGGCCCTGCGCCTCGGGCCGACCGCGGCCAACAGCGTGCCGGCGCGGATCGTCTTCGTGAAGAGCCCCGAGGCCAAGGAGCGCCTGCGCCCCTGCCTCGCGCCGGGCAACCTCGAGAAGACCATGAGCGCGCCCGTCACCGCGATCATCGCCTACGACACGCGCTTTCACGAGAAGATGCCGAAGCTCTTCCCGGCGCGCCCGACGATGGGCGAGACCCTCGCCGGGATGCCGCCGGAGCAGCGCGACTTCTTCCTCCTGCAGAACGCCTCGCTCCAGGCCGGCTACCTGATCCTCGCGGCCCGCGCGCTCGGGCTCGACTGCGGGCCGATGGCCGGCTTCGACCGGGAGAAGGTCGACGCCGCGTTCTTCGCCGACGTGCCGTGGAGATCGATCCTCCTCATCAACCTGGGCCACGGCGATCCGGCGAAGCTCTACCCGCGCAATCCCCGCCTCGATTTCGAAGAGGCATGCCGTATCGAGTAGCCAGGAGCTCAGCGCCCGCCGAGCAGCCGCCCGCGCACGTCGAGGGTGCCCGTGGGCCCGCGTCGCGTGTAGGTCACGAGCGCGTTCGCCGGACCGCAGGTGCTGATGCGCGGCCACCCTTCCACGGCCGGCTCCGCGGAGACCGTGAACCGCTCCGGCGCCTCCTCGCTGCCCAGGATCTCGGCGCCGAGCACATCGAGCCCGTCCGCGCCGGCGTTCGACCACACCGCCACGGCGCGCGCGCCGTCCGAGGCGATGGCCGGGTTGGTGTCGCTCAGGGTCCCGGGCGTCCGGTCGATCGTGGCGAGCAAGGCGCCGCCGGGCTGAAGCACGGTCCCGTCGGCGCTGATCTCGGTCGCATAGAGGCCGACCTTATCGGGGTTCTCTTCCTCCCAGACGAGCAGGCTGCCGGTGCCGTGCCGCGTGGCGGCCGGAACGACGCTCGCCGCTGGCAGAGCGTCCTGGCGCGAGATGCGGAAGCCCGTGGAATCGAGCCATTCCCCGGACGGGCTCACCCGAGCTCCGTAGAGCGTACCGACAGGGCCGCCCTCGGTCCAGGTGTCGTACGCGGTCCACGTGAGCAGGTAATTCACGCCGTCGAAGCTGAGGGAAATGGAGCGCCCGCCGATCTCCGGAGGGCCTGCCGGCAGCAGCTCGGGCGCTCCGGCCTGATCCAGATGGATGAGCTCGACCTCGCCCAGCTCGTTCATCGTCGCGATCATGACGCCGTGCCCGTCCGAGGCGACGCCCATGTCGTCGTGCACGGGCCTGCCTTCCGATTCCGACTCTGGCAGCGGGATCGGGGTGTTATCCAGGACCACGCCCGCGGGGCTCAGCCTGACCGCGTAGGCCTGGCTGGAACCGCAGCAGTCCCATATCGTCCAGATGATCACGGTGTTTTGACCATCGAAGACGGGGCGCGGGACAGCGTCGGTCCAGCCCACCGCGTTGGCCACGAAGATGCCCGCAGGATCGAGCAGATCCCCCGACGGGCTGACGCGGGCCGCGTAGATGCTGCGGTCCTTGTTGCGCTGGTCCGACCAGACGACGACGTAGTTCTGCCCGTCGAAGGTCACGGCCGGCGTGAACTGGTTCGCCGGGGAGACGGCGACCGGCACCGGGACGGGCGCGTCGAGCGGGGCCCCGCGCAGCGCCGCGCCGAAGATGTTCCAGGTCGACGACCCGTCCGGCCACCAGTCCTCCTGTGTCCAGGCCACGAAGGCGCCGTCGGGACCTGCCGCGAGGGCCGGGTCGGTGTACATGGGCGAGTCGGAAGCCAGGACCACGCCACCGGGATCGAGCACCGCGCCGGTGCGGCTCACCCGGGTTGCGCGGAGATCGACCGTGCGGAAGGCATCCTCCTCGCTGGGCGTCGCCCAGACGACGAGGAGATCCTCGCCGTGGGCGGCGGCCGCGACGTTGGTGTGGCTCCCGCTCTCGCCCTCGTGGACCAGGAGCCCCCCGGGATCGAGCACCTCGCCGCCGATCGTCACGCGCGTCGCGCGCACGCCGTCGCTTTTCCATACGATCCAGTACTGCTCGCCGTCGAAGGTCGCGACCGGCTGCCATTCGCCGCCGGTCGCGACCGGGACGCCGCCGGGATCGAGCGCCGCGCCCTCGGCGCTCATGCGCGTGGCGAGGAGCACGCCGTCGTTCTCCCAGGCGAGGAGCGCGCCCGTGCCGTCGGTCGCGAGGGCCACGCGGCCATCCGAGGGCCACGGGCGCGAGCCGAGCGAGGTCGAGCCGACCGAGACGCCGCCTGGATCGAGGACGTCGCCGGAAGGCGAGATGCGGGCGTACCGGACGTCATCGCCCTGCGCAGTCCAGGCCACCACGGTCATCGCTCCGAGCGAGACCGCGGTGGGCCAGGAGTCGGGCTGATCGGCGCTGCTGATGACGAAGCCGCCGGGATCGAGCACCACGCCGTCGGGGCTGATCCGGGCGGCGCGGATGTCGCTCGCGGGAAGCGGCTCTCCCCAACCTCGGGTGTCATCGGCCCAGGCGACGACATAATGGGTCCCATTGAACGTGACGGTCGGTACGCTCTCGTCGCTGGGCCCGGCGGCGATGACCAGGGGCTCGGGGTCGAGCACCGTGCCATCAGGCGCGATGCGCGCGGCGAGGATGTCGGTTCCGTATCTGTCCCAAGGCTCGTCGGACCAGACGAGCAGGAAGTTGATCCCGTCCGAGGCCAGCGCCGGGGTGCGCTCCATCCCGGCACGCGGCGTATTGGCAGGAAGGTTGATGTCCAGCTCGGGGAGCACCGCGCCCGCGCTCAGCTCAGGGCAGGGATCGAGCGGCGCCCCGCCGCCGCCGGAGGCATCGCCGCCGCCGCTGGAGCTGCCGCCGCCGCCGGAAGCATCGCCGCCGCCGCTGGAGCTGCCGCCGCCGCCGGAAGCATCGCCCCCGCCGGAAGCATCGCCGCCGCCGCTGGAGCTGCCGCCCCCGCCGGAGGCATCGCCCCCGCCGCTGGAGTTGCCGCCGCCGCCGGAAGCATCGCCGCCGCCGCTGGAGCTGCCGCCCCCGCCGGAGGCATCGCCGCCGCCGCTGGAGCTGCCGCCCCCGCCGGAAGCATCGCCGCCCCCGCCGGAGGCATCGCCGCCGCCGCTGGAGCTGCCGCCCCCGCCGGAGGCATCGCCGCCGCCGGAGCTGCCGCCCCCGCCGGAGATCTGGCCACCGCCGCCCGAGGTTCCGCCGCCGCCAGTGGCAGCATCGGGCCCGTCCGTCGGCTCTCCCGCGGAACAGGCGATGAGCAGCGCTGTCGCGCCGCAGAGCCGGGCGAGAGGTGAGAGACAATCAGAGAAGGTGCGCCACGACAGGACCGACCGAGAGCGCGCAACACACGGCGCAGTGGTCGCGTTGCAGCGTGGATGAAGCGAACGCTTGTTCATGGAACCTCTTTGAAGGGCCGTTTTGGTCTACTCACCGCAGAGCGCGAAGAGTGATCCAGGTTCCGAGATTTCTGCAACTGCGTCGTGGTGATATAGCGTCGCTTCTCCAAGAGGGCGAACCGCCGAGCCGACAGGGCGAGCGGAGCGGCTGAGCGAGGCCGGGCGGGCCGCCCGCGCCGGCCTCGGCGCGAGCGGCCCCTCGCCTCCCCTGCCGCGGCGCGCTCAGAGCAGGCGCACCCGGATCGCGTGCGGGTCGGCCCGCTCCACGCCGCCAGCGTCCACGTTGGTGATCGGCGTGATGCGCTTGAGCTTGCCGCGCTTCCCGCCGCGGGTCACCTGGATGACGCCGACGCCGGGCGTGCTGCCCACCGACGCGTGCGGATCGCCGCTCAGCGGCGTCGGGCCGCGCAGGGTCACGAAGATGCGGTTGCCCGAGGGCGAGAGGTCCATGAGGTCCGGCGCAGGATCGCTCGACAGCGGGCCCTTCAGGTCGATGGTGCCCACGTGCGCGTTCGTGTTCACGTTGAAGACCTCGGCCACGCCCTGGATCCGGTCCAGCGCCCAGATGGTGCGGCCGCGCTTCGTCAGCAGCATGCCGTGGGCGTCGCGGTCCGCGGAGCCGTCGGTGAACACCACCTGGGGCGCCGGGGTGTTGACCGCGTTCGTCGGCGCATAGCCGGTGAGCGGGAATCGGTACACGTCGAACTGATCGAGGTTCGCCGCCGTCCCCCCGCCGGAGTTGATGAACATCGCGCCGCCGGCCTCGACGCCGCCGCACCCGTTCCCGTGCACGGCGGAGACGTCGTACTCGCCCACGATCTGGATCGGCGTCGCCGTGGGGTCGACGACGAACAGGCCCCCTCCGCGCAGCGTGACGAAGCCGTAGGCGCCCGCGGCGTCGATGATGGGGCAGATGGGGGCGTTGTCGGGGCGGATGCCCGGGAACTGGCAGGGATCGCCGCTCGGCGCGACGCACGTGACCAGGTTGAGCTTCGCGCCCGGGTCCCACGCGAAGGTGCCCGCGGCGTAGTCGGTCGAGATCCGCTCGAGCAGCTTGCCGTTCTGGTTGGCCACCAGGATGTACGAGTCGTCCGGCGCCGGCACCGCGGCGTGCGCCTGCCGCGCCCCGTCCGCGCCCGCCGACGAGCGGAGGCACGCGACCGGCGCCCGGGTCGCGGCGTCGAAGATCACGACGTGGCCGCTCGCCACGAAGGACAGCACCGCGTGGGTGTGCGTGGCGTTGAAGAAGACCATGTGCGGCCGGACCGGACGGGCGCCGGTCTGGTCGAAGCACAGCGACGCGGCGTCGCCCCCGAGGTCGATGACCTCCGCGACGGCCGGCGTGACCCCGTGGCCAGCCGAGAGCGTCTGGCCATCATAGATGTACAGCGTGCCGCCGTACGTCAGCCCGTTCGTGTCGGACTGGTCGATGGCCCAGACCTCGAAGGGCTGCGCCTCGAGCGTCGCCTCGAGCGCCGACTCGGTGTCGGTCTCGGCGGCGGCCTCGGCGGACGCGAGCTCGGTCGAATCGACCGCCTCGACGCAGGCGGATAACAGACAAAGAGAAACCGTCGCCCCCAGAAAGGGGCCGAGTGCCATCCTCATGGCTCGCTCTCCCAGCGTTGGTGAAGGCCGAAGATGCTCGTCCACCAGCCCGCGGCGGACCGCGGCCAGCATCAAGCATTGAGGAGAGGAGCATTACATCGCGGTCAGGTTGGCTGCAAGACACATTGCCTGGTGCGCGCACCACCCTCACGTCGAGGTCGTGCCATGATCGCCCTCCGGCTCGCCGCGAGCGCGTCCCCTCCCCCGCCGCGCCTCGCGCGCGCCGCGCGCGGCGGGTAGGCCGCCGGGCGTCGGGCGTGACGGGTCACGGGTCGCGCGCGGCTCGGCCCGTCGCCTCCGTCTCGACCGGCGGCCTCGTCATGAGGGCGGCGAGGTGCTCGATCGCCATTCCGGCGGCCATCGCCAGGACGAAGGCGAGGACGGCGCCGGAGCCGGTCGCCAGCGAGACGAGCGCCGGCCCGGGGCAAACCCCCGAGAGCCCCCACCCGACGCCGAAGAGCGCGGCGCCGCCGAGCAGGCGCGCGTCGACCCCGGTGTGCGTCGGGAGGGACAGGCGATCGGACAAGAGGGGAAAGCGCCGGGCGCCGGCGGAGGCGGCGCGCTGCTGCCGGCGGAGGGCGCGGTAGGCGAGGAAGTGCACCGAGATGGCGCCTGCCATCACGAACGCGAGGCTCGGGTCCCAGTCGCCGGCGACGTCGAGGAAGCCGGTGACCTTGGGCGGCTGGGTCATGCCGGAGACGCCGAGCCCCACGGCGAACAGCGCTCCGGCGAGCAGCGCGAGCGCGATCTGCTTCATCGCGCCGCTCCGAGCACATGATGGGTGAGGTAAACGGTGATGGCCGCGGTCGCCATGAACGTCATCGTGGCGACCAGCGAGCGGGCCGACAGGCGGCTGAGGCCGCAGACGCCATGGCCGCTCGTGCACCCGTCGCCGAGCCGCGCGCCGAGGCCGACGAGCAGCCCCGCGGCGACCACGAGGCCGAGCGAACGGCCGCCGCCCGCCGGCGGAAAGGCGCCGGGGTGCGCGGCGGCGAGCGCGAGGCCGCCGAGGAGGAGGCCCGCGACGAACGCCGCGCGCCAGGCGGCGTCGCCCCGCTCGCGGAAGAGGAGCCCTCCGAAGATGCCGCTGATGCCGGCGACTTTCCCGTTGAACAGGAGGAGAAGCGACGCGCTGAGGCCGATGAGGGCCCCGCCGACGAGCGGGCCTGTCACGGTGAATTCATGCACGATGGGACCTCGTGGGGTGACCTCGTGGGGGATCGACCGATAGCACAGGAACGCGCGGCGCCCATCCTCGAGGAGCGCCCGCGCGACGGCGCTCGCGCAGCGCGGCGACCCGCTCGGATCGCCTCGGACAGCGCGGGTGGGGCTGGGAGCGGGCGTGTCGCACACGGCGCTGGCGCGGATGTGGGCGAGGGCGAGATTCTGACGGAGCCCCGGGGGTGCTGGTGTATACTCATCGGTCGATGGCCCAAGCAGGCTGGGAAGCGGGGGAACCGGCTCCGTCGCGCAAGGTTCCCCGGGTCGGGGACATCATCGGCGGCAAGTACCGCGTGGAGCGGGTGCTCGGGCGCGGCGGCATGGGCCTCGTCGTCTCGGCGCACCACGTCTCGCTCCGCCACCGCGTCGCGCTGAAGTTCCTGCTCCCCGAGGGGCGCACGACGCCGGGCGCGCTCGAACGCTTCTTCCGGGAGGCGCAGGCCGCGGCGGCCATCGCCAGCGAGCACATCGCCCGCGTCATCGACGTGGGGCAGACCGACGACGAGCTGCCCTACTTCGTGATGGAGTACCTGAATGGCATCGATCTGGAGGCGCTCGTGGAGACGCGGGGCCCGATGCCGGTCTCGCAGGCCGTGAGCTACGTGATCGAGGCCTGCGACGCACTCGCCGAGGCGCACACGCTCGGGATCGTCCACCGCGACCTCAAGCCGGGCAACCTCTTCCTGGCGAGCCGCGCGGACGGCTCGACCCTGATCAAGGTGCTCGACTTCGGCATCTCGAAGGCGTCCGAGGCCGGCGCGCTCGGCCTGAACGCCAAGCTGACCTCCTCCTCCGTGGTGCTCGGCTCTCCCCGCTACATGTCGCCGGAGCACATCCGCAACACCGGGGCCGTGGACGCCCGCAGCGACATCTGGGCGCTCGGCATGACGCTCTATCAGCTCCTGACAGGGCGGCTGCCGTTCGAGAACGAGGCGGTCTCGGCGCTATTTGTAAGCATAGTTACAGATCCGCCGGTGCCGCCGCGCGCGTATCGGCCCGAGATCCCGGTCGAGCTCGAGTACATCCTGCTGATGTGCCTGGAGAAGAACCCAGCGCGCCGGCCGCAGACGGTCGCCGAGCTGGTGTCGCTGCTGGAGCCGCTGGGGTCGGAGCCCGCGCGCTTGATCGCGGCGCGCATCCTGCGCCGGGCCATGGGGAACGAGGCGGTGGACGCGCCGCCGGCGCCGGACCGCCCGAGGGTGGTCGACGAGGACGCGCAGACCCTGACCGGACCGCGCGCCGCCGCGCCGGCGTCCCGAGGCGTCGCGACCGAGGGGGCGCAGGGGGTGTCGACGTCCGCACCTCCGACGCAGCCGTCCGCGGTCGATCCGCCGCCCGCGGCGGCGATCGCGACGTCCGTGCGGCCCGCGGCGGCTGGCCCGTCGCCCGCTGCGACGATCGCGGCGCCCGTGCCGCCCGCGGCCGTGGCCGCGTCCGCGCCGCCCGCTGCCGCGCGCTGGCCTGCGGCGGCCGTGGGCTCGGCGCCGCCCCCCTACGGCTCGGCGCCGCCGCCGCGCGGCTCCTTGCCGCCGCCGCGCGGCTCCTTGCCGCCGCCCTGCGCCTCCTTGCCGCCGCCGCGCGGCTCCGTACCGCCGCCCTGCGCCTCCGTGCCACCGCCGCGCGGCTCCTCGCCGCCGCCCTACGCCTCCGTGCCGCCGCCCTACGCCTCCGTGCCGCCGCCTTACGCCTCCGTGCCGCCGCCTTACGCCTCCGTGCCGCCACCGCACGGCTCCGTGCCGGACGCCGGCGGTCGCCGCAGCCGGCGGAGCGCGGCCCTGCCCGCGGCGGCGGTGCTCGCCGTGCTCCTCGGGGGCGCGGCGGCGCTCGCGTGGCTGGGAAGCGGGGCCTCGCCCGTCGCCGGCGCGCCGACCGCCGGCGAGGCGGCCCCGCGAGGCGCCCCGGCGCAGGACGGGCCCGCGGCGTCGCCCGCGGGTGAGGCGCCCGCAGCCGAGGCGCCCGGGGACTCGCCCCTCCCGCCGTCCGCCATCTTCACGCCCCCCGCGGCGGCCGTGGCCGCCGCGGCCAGCGGGTTCGCCGCGGCCGGCGCCGCGCTCGCGCCGTCGAGCTCGGCCAGGGCCGCGCGCCCGCGCGCCGTGCTCGCGCCGCCGGCGCCGCCCGCGACCGGCGGCGAGCCGGGGGCCGGCGGCGAGGCGCCGGCCACGCGGTCGGCGCGCCTGCGCGAGCACCGCTAGCGGCATGCCGAGCGCGCCCTCGAGCACGCGCGTACGCCCGCGGAAGGGCGCTCGCCGCTGGCGCCTCGCCGCGCTGCCCCTCGTCGCGGCCGCCCTCCTCCAGGCCCCCGCCGCCCGCGCCGACGGCGAGGGCCAGGCCGACGAGGCCGACCTCCACTTCGAGCTCGGCCGCGCCAGCTACAAGAAGGGGCAGTTCCACGCGGCCCTCGAGCATTTCCTCGCGTCCAACCGGCTCGTGCCGAACCGCAACGTGATCTTCAACATCGCGCTCACCTACGAGGAGCTGGGCCGCTTCGCGGACGCGCACCGGTACTACGACGACGCGCTCGAGGGCGAGACCGACCCGGAGATCGTCGCCGACGTGCAGGCCGCCCTCCAGCGGATCGCGCCGCGCGTGGCCGTGCTGCAGATCGTCACGTCGCCGCCCGGGGCCACCATCTACGTCGATCGCAAGGACCTCGGCGCGCGCGGCACGGCGCCGCGCCGGCTCGCCCTGGCCGAGGGGCGCTACCGGATCCTCGTCGAGCTCGCGGGCTACGAGCCCGTGGCGGTCGACGACACCGCGGTGAAGCTCGGGCAGACAAAGGAGGTGCTCATCGTGCTCCGCCGCATCGTGGGCACGGTCCGGGTGGACGTGCGCGGCGCGAGCGAGGCCGCGGTCCACGTCGACAACGAGCGCGCGCCGCCCGCCTGCGCCGCGCCCTGCGACCTCGACCTGCCGCCCGGCCGCCACATGCTCTATTTCTCGCGCGCCGGCTACCAGGCGGCGCCGCAGCCGCTGACCGTCGCCGCGAACGAGGCGGTGCCGATCACGGCGACGCTCACCCCGCTCACGGGCTCCATCCTCGTGCGCGCCGGCGAGCCCGACGCCCTCGTCGAGATCGACGGCCGGCCGATGGGCTTCACGCCGTCGGTGATCCAGGGCGTCCCGGTGGGCCGGCGCCGGGTGCGCGTCAGCCTGCGGGGCTTCACGCCCGTCGAGCGGACGATCGAGGTCTCGGCCGGCCAGCAGGCGGAGCTGCGCGATCTCGCGCTGGAGCCGATCCGGGAGGTGTCGTCGGCCTCGCGCGTCCTCGAGCGGGTGGAGGACGCGCCCGCCTCCATCAGCGTCATCGAGCAGCAGGAGCTGCGCGCCTTCGGGTACCCGACCATCGCCGAGGCGCTGCGCGGCACGCGCGGCGTCTACCTCTCGAACGACCACGTGGTCTACTCGGCCGGGATCCGCGGGCTCGGCGAGCCCCTCGACTACGGCAACCGGCTCCTCGTCCTCTCGGACGGGCACTCGACGAACGACAACGTCCTGAACGCCTCGTTCGTGGGCTCGGACGCGCGCGACGACCTCCACGACGTGGATCACATCGAGGTCGTCCGCGGCCCGGGCTCGCTGCTCTACGGCACGGGCGCCCTCTCCGGCATCGTCAACCTCGTGCCGCGCGGCCGCGACGAGCCCACGGGCGCGCACGTGGCGGCCGGCACCTACTACGACGGCGTGGGCCACGCGCGCGCCGGGTTCCATTACAACGCTGGCCGGGACGCGGGCGCGCGGGCGAGCGTCACCGGCGCCCGCTCCGACGGGTTCGACGTGCCGGTGGCCTTGCGGGACGCGAGGGGCGGCCTGCCCGTGCAGATCGCCGAGCGCGCCGAGAGCTTCCGGGCCGGCGGCACCACCGGGCGCGCCTGGTACGGGCCGTTCACGGCGCAGTGGATGTACCACACGCGCGAGCAGCGCATCCCGACCGGCTACGTCGGCACGCGGCTCAACGATCTCGGCACGAGCTACGACGACACGCACATGATGGCCGAAGTGCGCTACGAGCCGCGGCTCGCGCCCGACCTGCAGCTCATGGCGCGCGGCCACGTGAACCGCTTCGTCTGGCGCGGGGTCTACCGGTTCGACGAGGCGACGATCTTCGAGCAGCAGCACGGCACCTGGCTGGGCGCCGAGCTCCGGGCGGCGTGGACGCCGCTCCCCGGGCTCCGGGTCACCGGGGGCGGCGAGGTGCAGGGGCACCCGGAGGCGACGCTGCGCGGCGTCTTCGCGGACGGGCGCGTCCGCACGAAGCGCGAGCCGTTCGGCTTCGGCGCCGGGTACCTCATCTTCGACGGCTCGCCCGCGCCCTGGGTGCGCTTCTCGGCGGGCGCGCGCCTGGATGTCTACAGCACGTTCGGGCCCATCTTCGTGCCGCGGGCCGCGGTCATCTTCCGGCCCGCGCCCGGAGGCGTGCTGAAGATCATGGGCGGGAGCGCCTTCCGCGCGCCGAGCGTCTCCGAGCAGTACTACGAGGACGGCGAGACGCAGGTGCCCGCCGTCGACCCCGCGCTAGGCCTCACGCTCGAGCCGGAGTCCCTCCATTCCGCCGAGGTCGAGTACGCGCAGCGCATCGGCGACGCCTGGATCGCGCTCGGCGCCGTCCACGCGAGCCTGCTGTCGGACGGGATCTCCCTCGAGGAGCACGACGGGCTCTTGCGCTACGCGAACAGCAAGCGCGGCGCGTTCGTCGTGGGGGGCGACGTCGAGCTCCGCCGCGAGTGGCGGCAAGGCTGGATGCTCGCGGCGATGTACGGCTACCAGCGCGCCCAGCGGGGGGGCGGAGAGCGGCTGATCAACGCCCCGGCGCACCTCGCGTCGTTCCGCGGCGTCGTCCCGGTGGTAGCGCGGCTCGCCGCCGCCGGGCTGCGGATCAACCTGGAGGCGCCGCGGCGGATCTCCCGCAGCGCGGGCGGCGAGACCCGGGGCGCCGTCGTCGCGGATCTCACGCTGTCCGGGGAGCTCCAGCGCTTTCACACGCGCTACGTCATCGGCCTCTACAACGCGATGGACATGCGGTACGACTACCCGGCCGCGGAGACCTACCTCTCGTCCACGAGCCGGCAGAACGGCAGGACGTTCCTCGCCGAGATCACCGTCACTTATCCCTAGTTCCACCCACCAGGAGTCCTGCCAGGGAGCCGGAGAGAGAGTTCAACACAATGGCGCAATGGCGCAATGGCGCAATGGCGCAATGGCGCAATGGCGCAATGGCGCAATGGCGCAATGGCGCAATGACGCAATGGCGCAATGGCGCAATGGCGCAAATTAACAACTATCATACATTTTGCGTCTTCGTGCTCTTGGCGTCTTTGCGTTGAAATTTCTCTTCGTTCGCGAGGCTGGGGTGAGCAAGCTTGGGCCGAACGTCGAGCCCGCCGCTCGCGTCGACTCGCTGCCGGAGCCTTGCCGCTCGCCAGCGCCCGGCCTCGACGCGGTGGAGATGCTGCCGCGGGCTGTGGCTCGCGACGTCGCCTTCGTGCCCGGCGCCGCCTTATGCGGACGCTGCGGACGTGTGCACGCTGCGCCTGTCCTTCGTCACCGCTTCGGTGGAGCAGATCGACGCCGGGATCGCGGCGCTCGCCGCCCTCATCCGCGAGAACCTCGCGAGGACCACGCCATGCTGAAGATCTGGGACCGCATCTCCGGCGGCCGGGACGCGCGGCGTTCAAGACGCGAGCGGGCCGCCCTGAACGTACCCCAATACGCTCCAGGCGACGCCCCAGCTTCCAGTTGCTTTCGACGGAGAGCTGTGGTCCCCTTGGATCGAGGTCGTGCAGGCATGCGAGGCCGGTCTCCCTATCAGGAGCATCCATGACCCAATCGAAGTTTCGTGGGCTCGGCCTGGGGAGTTTGCGACGCGGCTGGGCGGCCGGCGTGGCCTTGCTGCTTGCGTCGGCGCCCGCCTCCGGCGAGATGTCGAAGCTCTGGGGCGCCGCAGGCGAGGCGTGGACCCCCACGAGCCGCCTCCCGGATTATTCTCACGCGGGGTACCACGAGGGCGAGGCGCCGCTCCCCGAAGTGCCGGTGGTGGCGAACGTCGCGGACTTCGGCGCGGTCGGCGACGGCGTGACCGATGATACCGAGGCCTTTGCGGCGGCCATTGCGGCGGCCGAGAACGGGGCTGTCCTCATCCCGGCGGGGCGCTATGTCATCACCGATGTCCTCCGGCTTTCGAAGAGCAACGTCGTGCTTCGCGGCGAGGGCTCCAGCCCGGACGGCAGTGTGCTCTTCATCACCAAGAGCCTCGCGGATGTCTATGGACCGAGTCCGTCGTGGTCCTGGAGCGGAGCGTTCATGGATATACGTCCCTCCCAGGAGGTGATCGCCACGACCGCGACCGCGGTGATAGCCGCGGCGTCGCGCGGCGACACCTCCCTCACCGTGGCATCCACCGCGGGCCTCGCAGAAGGGCAGCTCGTCGAGCTGCACCAGGTCGACGACGGATCGGGGAGCCTCGGCAGGCACCTGCACAACGACCAGGCGGAGGCGGGAGATTGCCCCTATATGGTCCCCCTGAACCTGGATACGCCGGTGCGCATCCGCTCGATCGATGGCGGCGTCGTGACGTTCACGCAGCCCTTGCGCACGGACGTATCCCTCACCTGGAGCCCCGAGCTCCGGACGCGCGAGGTGGTGGAGGAGGTCGGGGTCGAGCACCTGCGCATCGAGTTCATCGAGGTCCCCTACGCCGGGCATCTGAAGGAGCCCGGCTACAACGCGATCACTTTCTCTGCCGTGGCTGACAGCTGGGTGCGCGACGTCACCATCGTTCACGCCGACAGCGGGATCTTCACGGGCTCTTACGTGAAGGGGCTCACGTTCCAGGATATCGCGCTCGAGGGGCGCCAGGGGCACCATGGCATCGCGTTGAGCTATTCGGCGGACATCCTGGTGCGCGATTTCAACATAGCGAACGCCTGGATGCATTCGCTCACGGTGTCTGCACGCGCGAGCGGCAATGTGTTCTCCCGCGGCACCGGCGCCGAGGTGCTCGTCCTCGATCACCACGGCGACTCGCCGTTCGAGAACCTGTTCACGCAGCTCAGCGCGTACACGTTCGTGGGCAGCGGGGGCGAGGAGTGCACGGGGCTGCACGGCGGCGCGCGCAACACCTACTGGAACCTCGCGTCCCCCATGGCCGTTCCCCTGCTGTGGGGCCATGTGCAGTCGAACGTCGTCGGTGAGGGCCTGATCGTCTCCAACGCTCTCACGGAAGATGCTCAGTGGTACGAGACCGTGAGCGCTCTCGATCCGGCGAACCTGTACGACGCGCAGACCTCGCGGCGCCTCTGCGGGGATCTCTCCGACGCATGCAACCTCGGGGTCTACGAGCCAGAAACGGCGTCGTGCTCGCAGGCGCCTCGGCCTCGAGGTACGGCGTGTGACGATGGCGATCCGGATACGGACGGCGACGCGTGCTCGGAGGGCGTGTGCGCGCAGACTTCGTCTTCGGGGTGCTCGTACGGTCCGGCGGCGCCGGGGCGAGGCTCGTCGCCGCTGGTGCTCGGCTTGCTCCTCGCCATCAGCGCGGCCGCCGCCTCGCGCCGGCGAGGGGACTCTCCGCAGCAACAGCAACGAAGGCACCGCTTGAAGCACCCCTGTGGCCGCCTCGCCCGGTGACGATGGCGGAGGCGCGGATGTCGACATCGCCGCCGAAGGCGAGCAGCCCGATGCTGGCGCCCCCGTACCCTCCCCCTGGCCACCTCGACCGCCGCACCCACCCCCGCCGCCGGAGCCACCGGAAGCGCCGCCCTTCGGGCCCGAGCCGCAGTAGAGTGCGCCTCCGCGGGAGCCCCCTCTGGCGGGATTTCTGACCCGCGGTACTAGCGAGCCGGCGCGGGTCGCCCGTCGCGGTGTACGCGACCACCCGATGCCGGCGAAGCGACGAGGATACGGCTCGTGATCTCACGGCCGGGCCCTGCGGCGCGGCGGCGCGTCCGCATGAGGCGCGCCGTCGGCCGAAGGAGGCGCGTCGTCGGCCGACCGGAAGTACGAGCCCGGCGATACCCCTGTCTGCCGACGAAACGCGGCGACGAACGCGCTCGGGCTCTCGTAGCCCACCCGATCGGCGGTGACCGCGACCGGCAGCCCCGCCGCGAGGTGCCCGAGCGCGGCCCGCAAGCGGACCTGCGAGCGCCACTGCCCGAAGGTCACCCCGGTCTCGGCGATGAACAGGCGCGCGAGCGTCCGCGCGCTCGCGCCGGCGCTCTTCCCGAGCGCGGCGAGATCGCGGCGGTCGGCCGGATCCCTCGCGAGCGCCTCGGCGACGTGCCGCGCGCGCGCGTCGTTCGGCATCGGCACGAGGATCGCGGAGCTCGTCAGCGGGGTCAGGATCTCGAAGACCAGATGCTGCGCGTGGCGGCGCGCCCGCGGGCGCAGATCGTCGCGCGACAGGTGCCGGATCAGCTCGCGCAAGAGCGGCGGCACGGCGACGACGGTCGGCGCTGTCCAGCGGACCGGGCACTCCCGCCTGCGGAAGTAGGCGCTCCGCATGGTCGCGGGGGTCGAGGCCTCCGTGGCGTGCAGCGCGCCCGCGGGGATCCAGAGCGCGCGCGTCGGCGGCAAGATCCATGTCCTGTCGCCGATGCTCACCGCGAGCACGCCCCGCTCGGTCCACGCGAGCTGGTGAACGGGGTGACGGTGCCAGTCGAACCTCTGGCCGAAGGCCATGTCGAAGCTCCCGACCGCGATGGCGCCGAACCCCGCGGGCAGGCCGAACGTCGGATGTCCGTTTGGCGACATAGATTGGCAGTGTATCGCATGGCGGCCACGGGCAGCAGGCCCATGATGAGCGCGCGACGGAGATCGAACGCCATCATTCGTGGAGGGCTCCCGTGAATCGGCTGCATCGTTGGCTGTGCTCGTCCCAGGCCTGGGCGCGCGGCGTCGCGCGCGACTACTTGCCGTGGGCGCTCGCGGGCGTCGCCCTCGGCGACGAGGTGCTGGAGATCGGCCCGGGCTACGGGGCGACGACGCGCGTGCTCGTGGAGCGCACGCGCTCGCTCACGGCGCTCGAGCTCGACGACGCGCTCGCGGGTCGGCTCCGCGAGGCGATCGGCGAGCGGGTGCGGGTCGTGCGCGGCGACGGGACGCAGATGCCCTTCGAGGGGGCGTCATTCACCGCGGTCACCTGCTTCACGATGCTCCACCACATCCCGTCGCCTGCGCTCCAGGACAGGCTGTTCGCCGAGGCGCGCCGCGTGCTGCGGCCGGGCGGCGTGTTCGCCGGCGCCGACAGCCTGCCGAGCCTCGGGTTCCGGCTCTTGCACGTGCGCGACACGATGGTGCCGGTCGATCCATCGGCGCTGCCGCGCAGGCTCGCCGCGGCGGGGTTCCACGATATCGAGGTCGCGACGGTCCCCGGGCGGGCCTTCAGGTTTCGCGCGAGGAGGCAGGCCTAGGACATCAATCAAGCTGATCGAGCGAGAAATGAAACGCCAAGGCGCCAAGACGCCAAGACGCCAAGATATTATTGTCTTCTTCTTGGCGTCCTTGGCGCCTTGGCGCCTTGGCGTTTCGAAATGCTAGCCCATCAGGGCTGCAGGACCGGGACGCCGGCGAGCCCGTCGCCCGCGCGCCCGCGCCGCGGCGGCAGCGCAGCGTGGGGGTCGACCGACACCAGCGGATCGCCGGTCTCGAGGTCGATCTCCCGCTTCGGCGCGGCGGGCCGGGGCGCCCTCGAGTCGAGCAGCGTCACGCGGCGGTATCCGAGCTCCACGAGCTCGCGGGCGGCGACGGCCAGATCGAGACCCCCGGTGTGCTCGGCGCGCGGGTCGGCCGAGGGCGGGCTGTAGATCACCGCGCCCGCGCCGGCGGCCTCGATGTCCCGCAGCGCGCCGAACAGGTCGGCGTCGCCGAGGAGGTCCGACACGAGCGCCGCGCGGTGGGTGTACACCACGGCGCGGTCGCCGGAGAGCGCGGGCGCGCCGTGCGTCAGCAGCAGCAGCTGCCGGTCGCGGCGCAGCTGGTACGTGTGCGCCCGCCACTCGCCGCTCAGGCCCGCGGGCCGGAACGGGGTGGTGCCGACGCGCGCGGCGACGTCCTCGCGCTGCACCCGGTGGCGGATGAGGTCCCCGATGGCGACGATCGGCAGCCCGTGCCGCGCCCCGAAGCGCGAGAGGTCCCGCCGGCGCGCCATCGTGCCGTCATCGTTCATGATCTCGCAGATGACGGCCGCCGGGTTCGCCCCGGCGAGCCGCGCCAGGTCGACCGCGCCCTCGGTGTGCCCCTCGCGCTCGAGCACCCCGTCGCGCCGCGCGCGCAGCGGGAAGACGTGCCCCGGCGACACCACGTCGCGCGGCGACGCGTCCCGGGCGACGGCGGCCGCCACGGTGCGCGCCCGATCGCGGGCGCTGATGCCGGTCGTGACGCCCTCGCGCGCCTCGATGCTCACCGTGAACGCCGTCGTCCGGCGGGCGCCGGCCCGGGTCGCCATGAGCGGCAGCCCGAGGCGGTCCACCTGCTCTTCCGTGAGCGCGAGGCAGATGAGCCCCCGGCCGTGGGTCGCCATGAAATTGATGGCCGCCGGCGTCGCGTGCTCCGCCAGGACGACGAGATCTCCCTCGTCCTCGCGCGCCTCGTCGTCGACGAGGATCACCATGCCACCGGACCGGAGCTGCTCGACGGCAGCCTCCACACGCACCGCTGATGACGAAACTGCCATGGGGCGGCCTGACAAGCACGGGGCATGCCACGGTCGCGACAGCGATCCTCCCTGCCGTCGCCGTCGATGGTCCGAGGGGCGGATGACGGCGGGGAGGCAGGGAGGATAGCTCAATGATCTCCCCGATTTCCCGCGTTCACGGGCGCGCCTTGGGGCCGGCGCGGCGCGACCTCGCCGGGCGAGGTGCTGCTGGAGCAGCAACGGATGAGCATCGGGTGCTGCCGCAGCAGCGGCTCGCCCCGGCGCGGAGCCTGCGGGGCAGCGGGCGACCGGTCACTTGCCAGGGCGGCCGATCACTTGCCCGGAGGGCCGGCCGGCGGCGGCGCCAGGCGGTCGATCTCATGCAGATCGGCGTCGGTCAGCCGGAAGCCCACGGCGGCGGCGTTCGCGCGCACCTGCTCCGGCGACGTCGCGCCGGCGATCACGGAGGCGACCGCCGGCCGGCTGGCGAGCCACGAGAAGGCCAGCTCCAGCAGGGTGCGGCCCCGGGACGTCGCGTAGGCGCCGAGCGCCGCGGCGGCTTGCCGGTTCCGGTCGGTCAGGAAGCGCGCGGTCAGCGGCGCGTCCGGCGCCGCGAGCCGGGCGCCGGAGGGCGGCGGGCCGTCGGCCTGGTACTTCCCGGTGAGCAGCCCGCTCGCCAGCGGGAAGTACGGCAAGAAGGCGATCCCGCGGCGCTTGCTCTCCGCCAGCACCTCTCGCTCGGGCTCGCGTTGGAGCAGGCTGTACTCGTTCTGGACGCTCACGAAGCGCGCTCCCCCCGGGCGGACCGCCTCCTGGGCGCCGCGGATCTGCGCGGCCGAGACGTTGGAGCTGCCGATCTCGCGCACCTTGCCGGCGCGGACCAGCCCGTCGAGCGCCTCCAGCGTGTCGTCGATCGGCGTCTCGGGGTCGGGGCGGTGCAGCTGATAGAGGTCGATCCAGTCGGTGCCCAGCCGGCGCAGGCTGTCCTCCACGGCGCGCCGGATGTACGCCGGCCGCGCGCCGCCCCGGCGCTCGTCGTCGAGCGGCACGCCGAACTTGGTCGCGATGATCACCGAGCTCCGCCGGCCGCCGAGGGCCCGGCCGAGCAGCTCCTCGCTCCGCGTGCCGCCGTAGACGTCCGCGGTGTCGAAGAAGTTGATGCCGGCGTCGAGCGCCGCGCCGACGACCGCCGCCGTCCGCTGCTCGTCGATGCGGCCGCCGAAGTTGTTGCACCCGAGGCCCACGACCGACACCTCGAGCGATCCGATCCGTCGCTTCTCCATCGGGTCGCGGGGCTGCACGGCCTGTGCCGCCCACGGCCGGCGCCGCGCGGGGCGGCGGCGCTGGCGGCGGGCGATCGCCGGCGGCGGCCCTGGCCTCGGCGCAGCAACGGGCCAGCAGCCGTGCTCGCCGGGCAGCAGCGGCGGTGGCCGCGAGGGAGCGAACCCGAGGTGAGGTGTCGGGGACGCGCGGAGCGGCGCGGCCGGCGGCCCGGCACGGCTTCTGCCTGGGAGCCGGCATGACCACCATCCGTCTCACGCTCGACACCCCGGAGCTCGCCCAGGCCTACGAGCACGGCAGCCACAGGCAGTTCAACCACGGCAAGCTCCTCATCGCGGCGCTGGGCGTGCGGCGGGGCCAGCGCGTGCTCGACGTGGGCGCGGGGACGGGCCGCCTGGCCGCGTACGTCGCCGAGATCGTCGGCGCCGAGGGCGGCGTGGTCGCGATCGATCCCCTGCCCCTGCGCGTGGACATCGCCCGGCAGAGGACCCGCGACAACCTCGCGACCGCGGTCGGGCGCGCCGAGGACCTTTCGGCCTTCGCCACGCACGGCTTCGACGTGGTGTATCTGAACAGCGTCCTTCACTGGCTGGACCAGGCTCAGAAGGAGCGCGCGCTCCGCGAGGCGGCGCGCGTGCTGAAGCCGGGCGGCAAGATCGGGTTCAGCACCGGATCGCGGGAGAAGCCGCACCAGCTCGACCCGATCCAGCGCAAGGTGCTCGCGGATCTCGGGAAAGAGGCGCAGGGCACGATCCCTCACAAGCTGACGGTCGACGAGGTCCGGGAGCTGCTCCAGCGCACGGGGTTCATCGTGGACGCGGTGGAGATCCGCACCTTCGTCGACCACGCCGCCGACGTCGACGAGATCTTGAGGCAGAGCGGGTCGGGCTCGTTCGGAAACCACCTCTCCCACCTGAGCTTCGAGGAGAAGCGCGAGGTGCGCGACCGGCTCGCCAGGGAGCTCGAGGCGTGGCGCACGCCGCAGGGGATTCGCCTCGAGCGGAACCTCATCTTCGCGATCGCCCACACGGCGGGCAACTAGCAGCTCGTCTCAGAAGTCACCCTCCTTCACGTAGGGGTAGCTCCACAGCGTCACCTGCAGCAGGCAGGATTTGACCCACGCCGCGTGCATCCGCTCGACGTCCTCGGCGGGGTGGCCCTTCTTGGCGAGGAACGGCTTCAGGGTGAACGTCACCGGGAAGATGAGCGCGAACAGGTTGCGAAACGGCACCAGGTCGGTCGACGGCGCCCCGTCCGTCTTGTTCTTCTTGATGCGGTGGTGGCGGAGGCCGATCTCGTGCTGGTAGTCGAGCCACTTCTGGTCGTACTCCGCGCGCGCCGTGTCGAGGATCCACTGGCCGAAGCGCCTGCGGACCCCGCCGAGGTAGTCGCCGAGCGGCTTGCCGTCGGCCTTGCCGGTGAAGGACGCGAGGAGGTGCGGGTTCGCGCCGACGAAGCCGTACCAGACGTCGAGGATCTGCTCGACCTGATCCTTCACGATGTCGTGCGAGAGGCGCAGGTACTTCACGTCCTCTTCCCCGAAGAGGGCGCTCTTCTTCATGTCTTCGAAGTCGGCCGGCAGGACCGGGGACTTCGCGACGGCGGCTGTTCCATAGGTGTATCCGTGGATGGTCATGATCGATCACTCCTTCTGCGGGCAATACCCCGCGCTCGCCCCGAGCGACGCGCTCGGGAAGTCGAAACGGTCGTCGCGACGGCGACTGGCCGGTAGGTTGTTCCGCCGAAGCTGGGCCGCGATTCCTCACGACGGGGCCGGCGGCGCTCCGAGGCCGCACGAGCGCAGGCCCGGAGCGAGGAACCAGGGACAGGCCTCGGGGAAGCTATCGTAGGTGGAGCGGCGCTCTGGAGCGCGGCTCGCGTCGATCAACCGCCAAGACGCCAAGACGCCAAGACGCCAAGAAATAAAATTTTAAATAATCTTGGCGTCTTTTGGCGTCTTCTGGCGCCTTGGCGGTTTTTCTCTGCTTCTCCGGCGCAACCTCCCGCAGCGGTGCTAACCGCCTGCCCGGCGGCTGCGCCCGCATCACGCGAGGGTGAGCGCCGCTCTAGTCGGGCTGGACGAAGCGCCTCCACGCGTCTTCGCGCTGCTGCTCTTCAGCCTGCTCGTGTTCGCCGCAATCGATCCTCAGGTGTCGGCCCGCCATAGGCGCGTCGACGAAAGCACAGTGGTGGGGCAGCGCCCCTTCATGCGCGTTCGGCCGGAAGTACTTGCAGGTGACGCACATGCGGCTCACCGGGATATGCCCGCTGAGCTGCAAGGAACGGATGATCTTCACGACGCCAGCCAGGAACGCCTCTTGCTCCGACGTCGAGAGCGCGCCCACCGCGGACACGATGGCGTCGGGCAACGTCGTCACCTTCTGCGCGAGCGCGCGCCCGTCCGGCGTGAGCTCGATGAGGCTCGCTCGCGGGTGGCGCGGGTCCGGGCGCTTGACGACAGCTCCCTTGTCGACGAGCGCTCGGACCGATTCGCTGATGGTCGCCAGGGTGACGCCCAGGCGATGCGAGAGCTCGCTCCCGCTGAGCGACCCCTCGAGCGAGAGCGTCGCGAGGATCTGCCCCTGCGTGGGCGACAGGCCCTCGTGGTTCGCCTGCTCCCACGCCTGCAGCTTCATGGCAAGCCCCAGCTTTCGAAGCCCTACCGCGATGCGCCGATCGATGGGCTCCGAGTTCTCCTCGAAGAAGAGCGGCAGCGAACGACCCATGACCCTCATCTAACTTAGGAGTCCTAAGTTGTCAAGAGAGGCCCGCGCTGCTCCGCGCCGGGTTGCCCCCGAGGGAGCCGCGCGGCGGTCGCCGCCGGAGCACGAGGTCGAAGCGCCACGGTCCCCGAGCTGGACCCATCGGCATTTCGCTTCTGGTGCCTCCCATGGGTCCAGATCGGCGCTATCTCACGGCAAGGACATCACGCTCGCCGATCCATTCGAGGTGTGGAAGCGAATGCGCAGCGAGCGCTACGCGAAGCACCGAGGCGTCGCATACGCCATCATCGCCGCGAGCTTCGCGTTCTTCGTCTACGCAGCTCGGCGGGTACGCTCGCTCTGGGTGGGGCAGTGCCTGGCGCAGATCTTCATCATCCTGCTGTCCCAGATCACGTGTTATTATTACATGTTCATGATCTTGAGCGCCCCGCTCACCCGGTTGAGGCGGCGTCTCGAGGCGCCCCTCCTCGGCCTGGCGGCGCTCAGCCAAGGCATCTGGAGGTGGAGCTCCTGGAACGACGACAGGTACACGGCGCTCACCGTGGCGATGCTCGCGTTCTGCTACTTCCTGCTGTACGCGTTCGCGAGGAGAGCGCGCCGCGGGCTTCCCGCGCGCCCGAAGCTGTAGTAACCAGGACCCATGGGAATGGCTCATCTCGCATCGGTCCTCTCGCGGGTGTGCACGAGCTTCCGGTACGCGGTCGCGCTCGCTCCTGGGGCGCCGGCGGACCACGAGGTCGCCGCCGAGCTCTGCGTGCCGGAGGAGAGCCCGCGGGACACGGTGCTGCTCACCGTGCACGGCGCCACGTACTCGAGCGTGTACTGGGATTTCCCCTATCAGCCGGAGCGCTACTCGTTCGTGCGCTACGCCAACGCGGCGGGCTACGCCACGCTGAACTTCGACCGCATCGGCACCGGCGACAGCGACCGGCCGCTCTCCCTTCAGGTCACGCCGACCGCGCAGGCCTACGTCCACCATCAGCTCGCGGAGGCGCTCCGGAGCGGCGAGCTCGGGCACGCATGGAGCCGGGTGGTGCTCGTCGGCCACTCGCTGGGATCCATCATCTCGGTCCAGCAGGCCGCGACGTACCACGACGTGGACGGCGTCGTGGTCACGGGGTTCTTGCACACCTACGGCCCGGGCTTGCCGCAGCTGCTCCTGAACATCCATCCGGCCGCGCTCGACCCGAGCTTCGCGGGCTCCGGCCTCGACCTCGGCTACTTGACGACGCAGCCGGGCACCCGCGGCCCCACCTTCTATTACCTCCCGAACGCGGATCCGGCGGTGATCGCCCTCGACGAAGCGACCAAGGGGCTCGGCACGTCCGGCGAGCTCGCCGAGTTCGCGCTGGTCAACACCGCGCTCACGAGCCTCCAGGTCGATGCGCCGGTGCTCACCGTCGTGGGGCGGCACGACACGATATTCTGCGGGATCGCGCCGTGCGGCACCCTGCTCGGCGGGACCACGCTGGAGCCGGCCGCCTACGCGCCGGCCGCGGAGCTCGAGATCGTCGTCGTGCCCAACGCGGGCCACGATCTGAACCTCCAGATCAACGCGCCCACCGCGTACGCCGCGATCCGCGGCTGGCTCGACGAGCGATTTCCGCCGCTCGGGAACTAGGATTGTCGCCCCATCAGGGAGCGCTCTCGATGGCTCCTCGGCTCCGGCGGCTCGACACGCCCGCCCGGGAGCTGCGCGGGGGCGGGCCGCAGGGCGCGGCCCGCGCGCGATCAGCCCTTCGGCTTGCCGTTCGCGTCCCACTCCGCCCAGAAACGCTCCAGGCCGAGGTCCTTCAGCGCCCGGTTCACGAAGCGTCGATCGGTCCAGGGCTCGACGTCGAAGGTGTTCCGGATCAGCCCGAACTTCTTCGAGTCGGCGACCGCCGACTTGTACCGGGCGATGGCGTACTCGTCGAGCAGCGGGCTCGCGTTCTGCTTCATGTCCTCGCCCTGCTGCGCTTCCTTGTAGTTCGCGTAGGGCGTGCCCGACTTCGACCACAGCTGGAAGACCTGGTTGCGGTTCTTCTCGTCCGCGACCCACGCCGACGCCTTCACCGCCAGCGTGATGATGCGCTGCACGATCTCGGGGTGCTCGTTGATGAAGTCCTCCCGCGCGATGATGCCTGAGTTGCTCGGGTAGGTCGGCGAATCGCCCTTGGTCGAGTAGACGATCTTCGCGATCCCCTGATCGCGCAGCGACAGGAAATCCGTGCCGCCGAACGCCGCGTCGATGTCCTTCGTGGCCAGCGCCGCCTTCGACGTCGACGTGTCCATGTTGATGGAGCGAATGTCCTTCTCGGTCAGCCCGTGGCCCTCGAGGATCCGGTTCGCGGACAGCTGCGTCGCCGTGCCCTTGGCGAAGGCCACCTTCTTGCCGCGCAGATCCCGCACGCCGTTGATCGGCGAGTCGGAGGGCACCACCAGGTACGCGTGACCGCGCCGGCTGGCGCTGCCCAGGAGCCGCGTCTTCAGGCCGCTCGCCCGGCCGACCACCGAGGGCAGGTGGCCGTGCGTCCAGATGTCGAGCAGGTTGTTCGCGACCGCCTCGTTCACGGCCGGACCGGCGCCGCGGAAGAAGTTCCACTTCACCTCGATGCCGTCCTTCTTGAACTCCTCGGCGAGGCTGCCCTGGAGGTGCAAGAGGGAGAAGAAGCTGCCGCCCGTGACGGGGCGATTGCCCACGCCAACGCCGGGCACGCCGACGCGGATCACACTGGGCCCAGCAGCACGGGCCCTGCCTGCGAGGAGCGCTCCGGACACCGCCGCAGCAGCGCCCCCCAAGAACTGACGTCTATCCATGGCGCGCCGATGTGCACCGGACATGCCATCTTCCGAACATCCCCGAAACCAGCGGTCCTGCGCGCCGCGCTGCTGCCAGGGGAGCACCCGATCCGCAACGATGCTGGCGGGAGTCCATCGCGCAGGCGCGCAGGTCGATCGAGGGCGCACCCCGCCGCGCGCCGCTCCGTCGACCTGCTCGCCGGCGAGCGGGGCGCGCCCCGGATCGCGCGGCGCGGCCTCAGCCGCCGAGCCCTCCCGGCCGCGCGCTCGCGAAGATGGCGACGTTCCGCGGCGTCACCTCGGGCTCGAAGACGATCGCCGCCTCGACCTCGTGCCCCTGCTCACCGAGCGCCATCGCGCGGTCGAGCGCGACCGCGACCTCCGTGAGGCGGGCCAGGAGATAACGCGGCAGCGTGAGCCGGCGCATCCTGCCGAACGCCGCGCGCGCCGCGCGCTCGCGCTCGCGGAGCTCGGCCTCGGTCGCCGGCGGGAGGCCCCGCAGCGCGAGCGCCCGCGCCGCGAGCTCGCGCAGCCCGCCGTGCGCGCGACGCCGGTTGATCCCGCGCATCTCCTCGCCCAGGGCGACGTCGAGCCCGCGGCCGCGGAGCAGCGAGAGCAGCGCGTGCCGCCGCTCGCGCGCCGCGAGCTCCTCGTCCAGGCTGGCCTCGACCCCCGCGCGGCGCGCCGTGAGGTTGGTGAGGCCCAGCGCCTCGCGCCGGAGCACGAGCCCCGCCGCCCTCGCCGCCGCCGAGAGCGGGGCGCGCGCCGGCGCGCCGATCTTCTGCAAGCAGCACGAGACGAGCGCGAGATCGCAGCGCGCCGCCGCCGCCGCCGTCACCATGCGATCCCCGAGCTCCCCGCAGGCGTGCAGGCCGACCGGCAGGTCGTCCGGCGCGAACGCGAGCGCCTCCTGGCAGGCGTCGAACGCGACGAAGCGCGCCCGGCCGCCGGCGGCCAGCGCGGAGGCCGTCGCGACGCGGTCGGGCTCGCGCTCGAGGCCGATCGCGTCGCGGTCGAAGCGCGCGGCGGCCAGGCGGGTGAAGTGCCCGTGCCCCGCGCCAACGTCGACGAGGCGGCGGGCGCGGGCGGCCATCGGCGCCACCGCGCCGAGCAACGCCTCGAGCTGGAGGCGCTTGCGCGCCGGCACCGCCCGGAGCTCGTCCAGCGACCACGGCGGCAGCGGCTGGGCCCGCCGCCGCGGCAGCCTCGCGGCCTCGTCCGCGGCGCGCGCCAGGGCCGCGAGGCTCGCCGGCGCGCCGCCGAGCCCGGCGATGCACGCCGCGAGCCCGTCGCCCTCGCAGCGGGCGAGATCGGCGTCCGTGAGCGCGAGGAGGAAGCCCGTCCAGCCCCGCGCCTCGCACCAGGCCGGCGGCGCGCCCTCGTCGACCCGCGCCTCGACGATGTCGAGCGCCGGCACCAGCACCTCGAGGGCGCGCGCGAGGCGCTGGGCGACGGTGGGAGGCCTGGGCGACGGGAGCATGCGCGGACCGGAGCGGGGCGAGGACTACCGGATCCGCGCCGCGCCAGGAAGGCGCGTCGAGCGCGGGCGCCGACGGGCCGGCGGGGGGCTTGCGACAGGGCACCCCCGCTCCATGAGACGCGCATGGAGAACCCGAACAAGCAGGGCGCGGCTGGCACGGAGCAGCAGCAGCAGCAGCACGTCGACGAGCGCACGCAGCGGCGCGCGGGCGAGGCGCACCACGGCGGCAAGAGCTCGCAGGAGAGCGCGGAGGCGTACCAGAAGGGCGAGAACCCCGGCGGGACGCACCAGCGCGGCGACACCGAGGGGGCCGTGGGCGCGACGCACGGCCACGGCGACTTCGGCGGCAAGGGCGCGACCGGCGGCGACGAGGGCGAGGGCAGGCCGAACCCCTACGAGGAGATCGGCGTGAAGAAGGGGCGGGGCTGACGCCGCCTTGCCGGGCGCCGCACGGGGCGCGTCCGGCCGATCGAGGGCGCGCGCCGGGCTCGGCTGCTCGGAAGCTCGGAGGATGAGCGGGCGCCGCGAGGCGCGACGGCGTCTGCTCCTCCTCCGAGCCGTCGTGCTCCGAACGCGGCGACGCGAGCGCGCATGGTAGCGTGAGGGCGCCATGCGTCTGCTCGCGTTCGCGGTCCTCTCTCTCTGGGCGTGCGGCTGCGCTCCGGCGCTCTCCACGTTGCAGCCGGCCCACGTGGCCGACAAGGGCCATGTCCAGGCCGAGCTCGGGCTCGACGTCTCTATCCCGACCGGCGCGATCGCCTCGGTGGTGGACGCCGGCGTCGTGCTGGCGCACGTCGCGGAGTCGCGGGAGCTGACCGACCCCGAGCGGCAGACGCTCTTCGAGGCGGGCGGCGCGCTCGCGCTGAACCCGCCCTCGGTCACGCCGCACCTCGGGATCGGGTACACCGCGCTCGACCGCTGGGAGCTCAACCTCCGCACCACCGGCAGCGCGCTACGCCTGGGCACCCGCTACCAGCTCCTGAAGCGAGACAAGCACGGCGTCGATCTGACGGCCGGGGCCGGCGTGGGGCTCTACGTGATGGAGTTCCCTGTCGGGAGCATCCTTGGCATCGTCGAGCTCGAGGACTTCACGCGGTGGCAGCTCGACCTGCCGATCCAGATCGGGAGGGCGGGCACGTGGTACCGGGTCTGGGGCGGCCCTCGCCTCATGTTCACGACGTTCGGCACCTCGCTCGCCGTGGATCTGCCCGCGTTCACCGGCTACCCGGGCGAGCGGGAGCTCGCGTCGTTCTCCGGCACGGGGCTCTACGTGGGCGGCCAGGCCGGCGTCGCGCTCGGCTACAAGCACGTATTCCTCGGCTTCGAGCTGACGCTCGCGGAGATCTTCTCGAGCGGTGAGCTCGCCGTCCTCGGCGAGCGGGTCGTGGAGGTGGATCTCGACAGCTTCATCATCTATCCGTCGATGGGGCTGATGCTCGAGTTCTAGCCGCGGGTCCTCTCTGAGAGGAGGAACCCCAGAGGCGCAGCCGGCGCCCGAGCAGCGGAGCGGCCGCGCGGCGTTACGGCGGCTTCTCGCCCCTGAAAAACCGTCGAAACCGGCGCCGGGAGACCATGGCGGCGTCCCCGCGGCGACCCGCGCCGAGGGGGCGGTGTACCCCTCACCCGGAGGGCTTCGCGTGGTGACCTCTGCCGACCTCGCCATCAAGGATCTCGGCCCCTGCCGGTACCCCTCGCCCGTCGCCGAGAAGCTCGGCGAGAAGGCCACGGTGTACGTCGGCGAGGCCGACAAGGTGCTGTTCGACGATCGCCTGTCCGCCGTCCTCTCGGGCGCGTCCGGCCCGCGGCCGCCGGCGTTCGAGCTGGCCGGGCCGCGCAACCGCGTCTTCTGGGACCCCAGGGAGATGCGCGCCGGCATCGTGACGTGCGGCGGGCTGTGCCCCGGCGTGAACAACGTCATCCGCGGGCTCGTGCTCACGATGGCGCACAGCTACGGTGTGCAGGAGATCTTCGGCTTCCGCTACGGCTACGAGGGGCTCGTCGCCCGCTTCGGGCACGCGCCGATGCGCCTGGATCCGCGCAACGTGGAGGAGATCCACCGCATGGGCGGCACCGTCCTCGGCACCTCCCGCGGCAACCAGGACCCGCACCACATGGTGGACACGCTCGCGTCCATGGGCATCAACGCGCTGTTCGTCGTCGGCGGGGACGGCACCCTGCGCGGCGCGATGTCGCTCGTCCGGGCCATCGAGGAGCGCCGATTGCCCATCGGGGTCATCGGCGTGCCGAAGACCATCGACAACGACATCCATTTCATCGATCGCAGCTTCGGCTTCGAGAGCGCCTTCGCCGCCGCGGTGGACGTCATCCGCAGCGCGCACGTGGAGGCCTCGGGCGCGAAGAACGGCATCGGCCTCGTCAAGGTGATGGGCCGGCACTCGGGCTTCATCGCGTGCTCGGCGGCGCTCGCGTCGGCGGACGTCGACGTGGTGCTCATCCCCGAGGTCCACGCCGAGCTCGACGGCCCGCGCGGGCTGCTCGCCCACCTCGAGCGCCGGCTCGAACGCCACGGCAACGCCGTGATCGTCGTGGCCGAGGGCGCGCTGCAAGAGCACTGCACCTCGAGCGCGGAGCCGATGGCCACCGATCTGAGCGGCAACATCAAGCTGAAGGACATCGGCCTCGTCCTGCGCGATCGCATCAACGCGCATTTCCGGGCGCGCGGCGTCGAGGCGACGCTCAAGTACCTGGACCCGAGCTATCATATCCGCAGCGTCCCCGCGTCCCCGTCGGACAGCGTGTTTTGCTGGAACATGGCCAGGAACGCCGTCCACGCCGCCATGGCGGGCAACACGGAGATGCTCATCGGCCGCTGGCACGGCCGCTTCGTGCACGTGCCGATGCCGCTCGCCGTGCGCATGCGCAAGCAGGTGGAGCCGACGGACGACCTGTGGATGGCCGTCGTGGAGGCCACGGGGCAACCCCTCTCGTTCTCGTGATCGCTCGCGCCTGGAGCCGCCCCGCGGAGGGCAGTTTCGAACAGGAAGGCGGGAGGGCTGGCTCCCCCGTGCCATCATGGCCCGCATGAACATCCCGTCGCTCTCGCCCCCGCTCGTGCTCGTCGCTCTCGCCGGCCTCGCCGGCTGTCACAAGGAAGCCCCGGCGCAGGCCCCGCCGCCGGTCGACGCCGCGCCCCGGACGCAGGACCCCGCCGCCGGGACCGGCGCCCCGGCGGGCGACGGCAGCGGCGCGACGCCGGGCGACGGCAGCAACGCGACGACCGAGCCCCGGTGCGAGGCGGACGCCGACTGTGTGGTTTCTTGCGCAAAGGTCGGACAGTGCTGCGACCAGCTGTGCCCGCCGTGCGACCAGGCGTACCACCGCGATGCGCTCGCCGCGCTCCAGCAGTGGCGCGCCGCGCGCTGCGCCGCCGAGAGCTGCCCGGTCGCCAAGTGCATGGCGCCGAAGGAGGACTCGGTCGCCCGCTGCAAGGCAGGGCAATGCGTCGTCGAGCGCGTCCCGCACGTCGATCGATGATCGGCCGCGCCAGGGACCGCCGGTGAGCCGCGCCGCCGAGCGGCGCCCCACGGTGCGTTCTGCCACAGGCCGCACCTGCGCCACACCGATCGAGCTCAACCCGATCCGACAGCCGTCTCCGGCGTCCTCCGCGCCGGGATCGCCGGCAGTGGCCCTGCGCTTGCATTGCGCAGGGCCGGGAACATCGCGATCCCGGCGGCGGACGTCTCTCCAGCGCACGGCTGGAACCTGAAGAATCGCGGATCACCCCTCGCCGAGATCGCCGCGGGAGGTCCCTTGGGCATCGAGATCCAGCAAGACCATTTCAAGACCGTCGATTACGGCCTGTTCAAGGCGCGCCTGCAACAGAACCTCACCGCGCTCGAGATGGTGCTCAGCCGGCCGGGGTTCGGCCTGGGCGACACGACGATCGGCGCCGAGCTCGAGATGTTCCTCGTCGACCGCGAGGCGCGCCCCGTGCCGCTCGGGCCGGAGATCGCGCGCGCGGCGGGGAGCCCGATGATCACGCCGGAGATGGGCGCGTTCGACATCGAGCTCAGCACGCAGGCGGTGCCGCTCGCCGGCCGGCCGCTGTCGGCCCTGCGCGAGCAGATGCGCGCGACCGCCGAGGCGATCCGCCAGCGCGCCGCGGCGCGGGGCGCGCGCGTGGTGCCCGTCAGCATCCTCCCGACCTTCCAGCGGCAGGACTTCAGCCCCGCCACGATCACGAACCTGCCCCGGTACCGCGCGCTCGCCGCGGGGCTCTGCCGGCTGCGCAAGGCGCCGTTCCACATCCGGATCGACGGCGCCGAGCCGCTCGAGCTGATGTCGGACGATCCCGCGATGGAGGCGGCGAACACCGCCTTTCAGGTCCACCTCCGGGCGGCGCCCGACGCGTTCGCGCGCCTGTTCAACGCGGCCATGATGATGACCGCGCCCGTGCTCGCGGCCGCGGGCAACTCGCCCACCTTCCTCGGACACCGGCTCTGGCACGAGACGCGCGTGGCGCTGTTCAAGCAGGCCGGCGACGACCGCCCGCCGGAGACCGACGCCGACTGGAAGAGGCCGGCCCGCATCGGCTTCGGGACCGGCTGGGTGCGCGACGGCGCGGCGGAGCTCTTCATGGAGAGCGTCGCGCTGCACGAGCCCATCCTCCCCGTGTGCGGCGACGAGGACGTCCTCGCGTGCGCCCGGGCCGGCGGCGTGCCCCAGCTCCACGAGCTCCGCCTGCACCACGGCACCGTCTGGAAGTGGAACCGGCCGGTCTACGACCCGGCCGACGGCGGCCACCTCCGGATCGAGCTGCGCGCCCTGCCGTCCGGGCCCACCCTCGACGACATGCTCGCGAACGGGAGCTTCCTGCTCGGGGGCATCCTCGCCCTCGCGCCGTCGGTCGGCGAGCTCCTGCCGTCGTTCCCCTTCGGCCTCGCCGCGCGGAACTTCTACCACGCCGCGCAGTACGGCCTCGACGCCGAGCTGGTCTGGCCGGAGGGGCCCGGGGCCGCGCCGAAGGGCGTCCGCGCGCGCGATCTCCTCCTGTCGCTCTTGCCGCGGGTCGAGGAGGGCCTCGTGACCGCGGGGGTCGACGGCGCGGAGGCCCGGCGCTTCCTGCAGATCTTCGAGGCGCGCGTCGCCAGGGGCGTCACCGGGGCCGCGTGGCAGCTCCGCGCGCTGGAGGCGCTCGAGGCGCGCGCGCCGTCGCGCGAGGAGGCGCTCCGGCGGATGCTCGAGCGGTACATCGCCGAGGTCGACTCCGGCAACCCCGTGCACGCCTGGGCAATCCCGGGCGCCGGCGCGGCGTGAGGTCGCCATGAGCCAGGACGCCACGAGGCCGCTCGCGGAGCAGATCGACGCGCGGCTCTCCGCGCCCGGAGCGATGGACGCGGCGCGGTTCGCGTCGTTCCTCGAGGGCCAGCGGAGGCTCGGGCTGGTGCACGGCGGCCGCGCGCTGTGCCGCCACCTCCGGCCCTACCTCATCGCCGAGGCGGACTACGCCGCGGTCGCGCGCGCGGCCGAGCAGGTCGCCGCCGCGCTCGAGCGCGTCGCGCGGCGCGCGCTCGTGGACGCCGCCCTGGCCGAGGAGCTGGGGCTCTCCGCGGAGGAGCGCGCCCTCGCGGCCCTCGATCCCGGCGAGGGGCCGTTCCTCACGGTCGGTCGGCTCGACATGCTGGTCACCGAAGGCGGCTTTTCCTTCATCGAGTACAACGCCGACTCCCCCGCTGGCATCACCGACCAGCTCCTCGTCGAGCGGACGCTGATGGCGCTCCCCCACCTCGCGCCGCTCCGGGGCGGGCAGGGCGCGCGCACGCCGGCGCCGCACCGGGCGCTCCTCCGCGCCCTGCGCGAGGGGTACGCCGCGTGGGGCGGGCGCGAGGCGAGGCCCACGATAGCGATCGTCGACTGGGCCGCCGTCGACACCTCGGCCGAGTTCAAGGTGCTCGCCGAGCTGTTCTCGGCCGAGGGGCACCGCACGATGATCCTCGATCCGGACGAGCTCGAGTGCGATGGAAGCCGCCTCGCAGCCCGCGGGGAGCGGATCGATCTCGTCTACCGGCGCGTCATCACGCAGGAGCTCGTCGAGCGGCGCGGCCTTTCGCACCCGCTGGTCCGCGCCTACCGCGGCCGGGCGGCGTACGTGGCGAACTCGTTCCGGACCAAGCCGCTCAACAAGAAGGCGGCGTTCGCGGTGCTGAGCGCCCCCGAGTTCGCCGGCCTGTTCTCGCCCGAGCAGCGCGCGGCCATCGCGGAGCACGTCCCCTGGACGCGCCGGGTGCGACCGGGCCGGACCGCGTGGCGGGGGCGCGACGTGGATCTCGTCGAGCTCGTCGCCGGAGAGCAGGAGAGCTTCGTGCTGAAGCCGAACGACGACTACGGCGGCAAAGGCGTGCTGCTCGGCTGGCAGACGCCCCCGGACGCGTGGAGGGCGGCTGTCCGCGACGCCGCGGCCCAGCGCGCGATCGCGCAGGAGCGCAGCCGCGCCCGCACGGCGCGCATGCCGACGTTCCGCGACGGACGCGTCGAGGAGGAGGAGGTCTACTTCGACCTTTGCCCCTTCGTGTTCGCCGGCCGCATGGAGGGCGCCATGGTGCGGCTCTCGGCCTCGGCGGTGAGCAACGTCTCTGCGGGCGGCGGCGTCACGGGGCTCTCGATCGTTGACGATGCGCGCGCGCCACGGGAGGATATGCGCCATGTGTGAGCTCCTTGGCATGGTCTCCAACGTGCCGACGGACATCGTGTTCTCGTTCACGGGGCTCGCGCTCCGCGGCGGACAGACGGGGCCGCACGCGGACGGCTGGGGCGTATCGCTCTACGACGGGCTCTTCGCGCGGACGTTCCTCGAGCCTCACCCCGCCTTCTCGAGCCCGCTCGCGCGGTTCATCCGCGAGAACCCGATCCACACGGCGCTCGCCATCGCGCACGTGCGCAAGATGACGCGCGGCGGAGCGGCCTTGAAGAACACGCACCCTTTCATGCGGGTGCTCCACCGGCGACACATCGTGTTCGCGCACAACGGCACCCTGCCCAACGTCCGGGATCGGAAGCTCCGCGTCGAGACGCCGATCGGCGACACCGACAGCGAGCATGCCTTCTGCGTCATCCTCGAGGAGCTCCGGACCGCCTATGGGTCGCAGTACCCGAGCGACGCACGGGAGCTCGGGAGGATGCTCTACGAGCTGGGGAACGAGCTCGGCAGCGACGGCGTGTTCAATTTCCTGCTCGCGGACGGCGAGCACCTGTTCGCCCGCTGCGGCGACAACCTGTCCTGCATCCTGCGCCACGCCCCGTTCGGCGAGGCCACGCTCGTGGACGCCGATCTCAAGGTGAATTTCAACGACGTCCACGGCCTGGGCCCCGACGCGCGCATGGCCGTCGTGGCCACCGAGCCGCTCACGCGCGACGAGCTCTGGAGCAAGGCGACGCCCGGCACGCTCTGGGTCTTCCGCGCCGGCGAGCTCCTGGCGTCGTACCCGGAGGTCCCCCTGCGGGGCTCGCTCCCGGAGATCGCCGCGGCAGGCCCATCCGGCTGAGCCGCGCGCTCCGCCGGCCGGGCTCGCACGGAGGACCGAGGATCCGTGTCTGCCGCCCCGGGCGGCGGCGCTCCGTCAGCCGCGCGCCGGCGCGAACAGGCCGCGGAAGAAGTCGCCCAGCGTGTGCTCCTTGTAGTCGCGGAACTCGCCGGCATCGAAGTAGACGCCGCCGCACACACTGCAGCTCTCGTACCAGATGTGCGGCTGCTGCGGGTCGACCATGCGCACCATCGGCGTCGTGCAGCGGGGGCACGGCACGCGCCGGATCTGGTTGTTCTTCCGCCCGACCGCGGGGTCGCCGGTGTCGATCTGCTGCGAGCCCTCCATGGCCTTGAGCGACTCCTTCTCACGGCTGTCGAACCAGATACCGCCGCACGCGGTGCATCGGTCGACATCGATCCCGCCGAAGGTGACGATATCCATCGAGGCGGTGCATTTCGGGCAGTTCAAATCGCGCTCCAGTGCGGCGGGCGCCGCGGTCTGGAGCGATGCTAACAGAGGCGCCGGATCGCGTGAAGAGCCGGCGTCACGTGTAGCACGCCGGCGCGAGCCGCAGCTTCTGGACGAGGTCCGGATCGTGGCCGAGGACGAGCGCGCCGCGGCGCTCGCGCGCGATCTGCTTGAGGCGGCGGATGCTGGCGATCGCGGCCTCGTCATCCACGCTCTCGCCGGGGAGGATCTCGTCGGCGAAGTTCTCGGCGAGATCGCCCGCGTCGCCGACGAGGACGACGGTGCCGGTGTCGCGCAGCGTGACGATCACGGACTGGTGGCCGGGCGTGTGCCCGCGCGTCAGCGCGACCTCGAGGCCCGGCATCGCCTCCCAGTCCCCCTCCACGAGATCCCAGCGCAGGCCTGGCAGGTCGTAGTCGCGCTCGAACCAGGCGGGCCCGCGCTCCGGGCTGAACGCGTGCTCGTGCTCCCGTCGCTGCACGGAGATGCGCGCGCTCTGGAACATCCCGAGGTTCCCGGCGTGGTCGAGGTGCATGTGCGTCAGGATGACGTGGCGCACGTCCTCTGGGCGCACCCCGATCCGGTCGAGCTGGCAGGCGAGCTCGTGCTCCGGGAGGATGACCGGCGGGCGAATCCCGCGCTTCGTGTAGTGCTCCTCGCGCAGCGCCGGGTCGTGGACGAGCGCGCTGTTCAGGCCGGTATCGACGAGCACGTGCCCCCGCGCGGTCTCCAGCAGATAGGCCGACACCGGCTCGGCCAGGATGAAGCGCCCGCCGCGGTCGCGCGTCGAGACGGTCTTCTCGAGGATCTCGTATCCACAGAGCAGGACATAGAGCCTGGAGACTTCGGTGCTCATGGCGCGACCTCCCTGGAGGCCATCGACGGCAGGACAGCGAGGCTGGCCCGCGAGGGCGGGTGTTCCCCCGCGGCGCTACGCCGCGGGGTGTGCCAGCTTCGAATACTTCGTGCAAAAGAACATGTACACGCCGTACGCACACAGGCCGGCGGCGACGAGCACGAGCAGCACCGACCCGAACGGCGACGCGGCCACGGTGGCGAGGGCCTCGCGGACGCCCTTCGACTGCCCCGGATCGTGGGCGATCGCCGCCTGGATCAGCGCCGCGCCGATGATGCCGAAGACGACGCCGCGGGAGACGAGCCCGACCCTGGCCATGCGGAACACCCACGTGCGCTCGGGCGGGCTCATGCCCTGCGTGTGGAGGTCCCTCGCGAAGCGGGATCTCATCGCCTTGCGGAGCTGCTGGACCGCGACGGCGATCACCGCGAGCCCCGCGACGGCGACGAGGACGCCCCCGAACGGCTGCTCCAGCACCTTGCCGACCCAGGTCCTGGACCCGTCGCCCCCGCCGGCGCCTCGGCCGAGCGCGAGCTGGAAGGCCGTGATCGCGAGGCCCGCCGAGATGACGCCGCTCGCGGCCCAGCCCACGCGCTCGGCCGCGCCCTTCGCGTCGTGGCCGACGTGGCCTGGGTCCTTGAGGGCGAGGACCTCTCGCCACAGCGCATACCCGAGGAGGCCGATCCCCACCACGACCAGCAGCGCTTGCCCGAACGGCTGCTCGCCGAGCACCCCGACCGCCTCGTGCCCGCCGGCGGTGCCCCTGCCGCCGCTGAAGGCCGCCTGGAGCGAGAGGGCGCCGATCAGCACATAGACGAGCCCCTTGGCCGCGAACCCGAACCTGGCCAGGGTGCGCACCCAGCCGTTGTTCTCGGGCTGGGCGAGCATATTCTGTCGTACCGGAATTTCCATGGCTTCAGCTCTCCTGGGCGAGCCAGCTGCAGCGGGCATGCCACCGGGCGGGCGCGGCGCAGCAGCGGTCGGCGCGGGGCGCGTCGTCGGGAGTGGGGCGCGCCGCCACACCTCGGCTGCAGAGTGCCTCAGGGATCGCCGAGCGCCGGTGATGCGCCTCGCCGCGCGAGCCGGAGCGGGTCGACCGGCGCAGCGGCCGCGGCGAGCGCTGGAGAGGATGGAGAGGAGACGGGAGGGTCGGTCAACGATGCATGAAGCGCGCAACCCCGGGCGGGGATGGGTCATCCGGTCGTCTGCCAGCTCGAGCTCGCCGCCATTCCGTGTGCGGCCGCAAAGCCGCGATCGATCAACGCGATGAACGCGGCGTTCGCCTTCTTCGCCGAGCCTCCGCGCTCGAACACGCGGATCGCTTCGCCGTAGGCCGTGCGCCACGTCAGCACGACCATGCCCGCGACGAGCCGCGCGAGGCCATCGGGCTTCGGACCCGCGAGCTCGACCGCGAGCCCCTCGACCGCCTCGTCCGCGATCTCGCGGAGGCGCGCCTTGAGCGACGGGCTCGCCGCGACGACGCGCCACCAGCCGACCGTCTGGCTGTCGATGCGAGCGAACGGATGCTTCTGCTCGCACAGCCTGTCGACGAGGCGGCGGAGCGCGTCGATCGGCGGCTGCCCGCGCGGCCTCTCGCCGATCGCCTCGCGCAAGAGCAGCTTCACCTCGTCCTCGCGATCCAGGAGGAGGTCCTCCTTGCGCGCGAAGTAGTTGAACACCGTCATCTTGGAGACATGTGCGGCGGCGGCGATCTCTTCGACCGTCACCGCGTCGAAGCCGCGCGCGAAGAACAGCTCCGTCGCGACGTCGGAGATCCGCTGCCTGGTCTCGCGCTTCTTGCTTTCGCGGAGCTCGCCCATAGGTCAAATCTTAGACCAAGTCGAAAATTTTGTCTTGTAAAAACATTTACCGAGTCTAACATTCGCGTCATGACTCACGACGTGGTCATCGTCGGCGCTGGCCCGGTTGGGCTTTTCCTCTCCATCGAGCTCGCGACCGCGGGCGTGAAGCCGCTCGTGCTGGAGCGGCTGGTGGAGCCCGACCGCACGATCAAGGCCGCCTCGGTCGGCGCGGTGGCAGCCGAGGCGCTGGAGCGGCGCGGGCTCGCGGGTGCGCTCGACGACGAGCGCCGCGCCGCCATGGCGCTGATGATGCCGGCGCTGAAGGCGCGCTTCGGACCTGGACCGATGAGGAAGCCGGGAGGCCACTTTTCTGGGATGTTCTTGATTGACCAGAGCCTCCAGCGCGACCCGGAGCGCCACATGCGTCCCGTGCCGCAAGCGGCGCTCGAGAAGATCCTGATCGGGCGCGCGACGGAGCTCGGGGTCGAGATCCGCCGCGGCGTCACGGTGGAAGGCTTCGAGCGGGACGGCGACGGCGTGACCGTGCAGACGAGCGCGGGCCCGCTGCGCGCGAGGTACCTCGTCGGCTGCGACGGCGGCCGGAGCCGCGTCCGCAAGCTCGCCGGCTTCGAGTTCCCCGGCACGGATCCGACCATCACCGGCTATCAGGCTGTCGTCGAGCTCGATGCGCCCGAGAAGCTCGCGACGGGTTGGCACCGAACGCCGCGCGGCCTCGTCGCGTCCGGACCGACGCCGGGGCGCGTCTTCACGGCGGAGTTCGACGGGCCGCCGCCCGATCGGGATGCGCCGATCACTCGAGCCGAGGTCGAGGCGGCGCTCCAGCGCGTGAGCGGCGCCGACGTCAAGATCCTGTCGATGGCGATGGCGACGCGCTGGACCGACAACGCGCGGCAAGCGACGACCTACCGGATGGGCCGCGTCCTTCTCGCCGGCGACGCCGCGCACGTCCACTCGCCCTTCGGCGGCCAGGGCTTGAACCTCGGCCTCGTCGACGCCGCGAACCTCGGCTGGAAGCTCGCCGCGGCGGTGAAGGGGCGCGAGCATCTCCTCGACTCGTACACCGCCGAGCGCCATCCCGTGGCTGCGCGCGTCCTCGAGAACACCCGCGCGCAAGTCGCGCTCATGCGCCCTGACCCGCTGACGAGCGCGCTCCGCGCCATCGTGAGCGACCTGATGAAGCTGCCCGAAGGCAATCGCTACTTCGGCGAGATGCTCACGGGCGTCGGCATTCGCTACGACCTCGGCGACGACGACCCGCTCGTCGGCACGCTCGCGAAGGACCAGCTCCTCACGCTCGCCGACGGCGGCGAAGAGCGGCTCTACGCGCTGATGGAGAAGGGCGGCGGCCTCTTCATCTCGCCTTCGGAGCGGTCGCTCCCGCGAGACGTGCAAATTGCACGCACCCAAGACGGCCCGTCGATGCTCGTCCGTCCGGACGGCTGCATCGCGTGGACAGACGCGTCGTCGACGTCGCTCGACGACGCGCTCGCGCGCTGGTTCTGACCGGAACGACGTGATCGGCGTCCAGAACGCCGGCCACGTTGTTCAAGCGAGAAATGAACCGCCAAGGCGCCAAGACGCCAAGACGCCAAGATTTTTTTCTCTCTCTTTACTTGGCGTCTCTTGGCGTCTTTTGGCGTCTTGGCGGTTCAAAATTCTGCGCTTTTCACGCCGCGCAGGAGGGAGCGCGGGGCGTCATTTCGCGCTCATCTTCTCCTTCACGATCTGCTGCAATCGCTCGAAGTACGGGCTGTCGCGCCGGACGGCGATGCCGAACTGCGATGTCCCGAGCTTCTTCTGCGAGTAGGCGACATACCGGGACATCTCCGGGTGGGCCTCGAGATCCTCGATCATCTTCACGTAATGAGGGTGTGGCATGTAGATGAGGTCGGGCTTGTAGGCCTTGAAGAACTTGTCCGCGGAGAACGGCTCGAGCGCGAAGCTCGTGTCGTTGAGGCCGGCCATGTCGATGATCGTCTTCTTGAGGTTCATCGCGCCGATCATCCCGACCTCGGTCGTGGCGATGACGAGGTCGTCGGGGAGCGTCGAGACGCGATCGATCGCGAACCAGTACTTCTGCGGTCCCGAGGTGTTCCCGTGCTTGACGATGTTGAAGTGTCCGAGCCGGTTCGCCGCGACGGCGCCCGCGAGGTCCTTGGCCGCCGTGGCGAGCGGCGTGGAGAGGTGAAACCAGAGGAACGCCAGGGCGGCGAAGGCGGCCACGGGCAGCGCGGCCGGCGCGGGGTGCCCGAGGGCGTCGGAGAGCGTCCGCGCGAGCCGGACGGCGCTCCGGCAAGCGAGGTAGATGAGGCCTGGCAGCGGCGCGTAATAGAACCGCTGCGCGAACCCCATGATCGGGACGACGAACAGCCACGAGTAGGCGAGGCACAGGAGCGACGCGGCGAGGACCCCTTTGTCGAACGCCGACGACGCGGTCCACCACGCCCGGGGACCGGCCCACCACGCCCGGGGACCGGTCGGCTGCTTCTCGTCCGCCGGCGCGCCCGGGGCCGCCTGGCGCGCGCCGAGGCCCACGAGGATGTCGAGCGCGAGGACGGCGAGGAGCGGCCAGAAGAAGTCGAGCCAGTCGAAGAGATCGATGCTGGGCCGGCCGCGGTAGGCGCGGAGGATCCCTGATCCGTAGAGGTTCGTCGACTTGGCGTAGAACGGGAGCGGGAGGGGCGAGCCGAAGTACAGCTTGGCGATCCCGAGGTGGAGGGCGAGGACGCCGGCCGTCGCGGCGAGGGCGGCGAGGCCGAAGCGCCGGCGGTCGCGGTCGCGCTCGAGCGCGACGAGCGCGAGCGGGACGAGGACGGTGAAGGCCGTGAGCTCCGGCCGCACCGAGAAGGCGAGCCCGCCGAAGGCGCCGAGCGCCACCCCGCCGGCGACCCGGGGCGCGTCGAGCAGCCGCAGCGCGAGGAGCAGGTACGCGGTGATGAAGCAGAGGCCGAACGACGTGTCCATGCCGCTCACGAAGTGGTCGGCCAGCGTGGAGCGGGCGACGCAGAACGCGACGAGCGAGAAGCAGGACAGGCGCGCGACCTTGCCCTCGCCGGCCGCGCGCAGGACGAGCAGGACGAGCAGGACGAGCAGGACCGGGCCGCAGAGGAGGCTCTGCAGCATCGCGGCGAGGCTCGTGTTGCCGCCGGTGATGAGGTAGAGCGGCACGGCGAGGACGAGGAAGGCGAGCGAGGTGAGCCCGTAGGCCGGCGGCCCGTGCGGGTTCCACGAGACGCTGTGCTCGGTGATGATGTTGTGCGCGTAGCGCTGGAACATGTACGCGTCGTCCCAGAGCGTGGTCAGGTCGAAGCGCACCGCCGTCTTGCACGCCATGAGCGCGAGGCAGAGCGCCATCGTGATCCAGAAGCAGGCCGAGACCAGCCTGCGCACCGCCTCCCGTGGCAGAGAAGGGAGCCTCTCCGCCGCGT
>CP150314.1:0-3962500 GCA_051525975.1 Sorangium sp. So ce134 | reverse complement strand
GACCTTCCAGTTCATCGACGAGGCCACCCCGTCGACCTCCGTCGGGAACCGCGCGTTGAGCGGCGAGGCCTGGAGGTACTGCTTGTACTCCGGCTTCCCCGTCGTGACGAAGAGCTCCGCCGCGGCCCAGTAGAAGTCGTCCTTCACGTCGGTGTCGTCGTACGGCCCGCCGCCCTTGTCGCCGCCGGGAGGCGCATAGAGGGCCGGGCTCTGCTTCGCCGCCGCCCAGGCGCGCTCGGCGGCCTTGAGGCACCTCGCGGAGAACGCCGCGTCCACCGTCTTCCAGATGCGCGCGCACTGCGCCCCGGCGGCGGCCACGTTGAGCGTCGCCGCCGTGCTCGGCTTGTGGAGCGAGCGCGTCATCTTGTCCTCGTGGGGGGCGAGGCCGAGGCCCGTCCACGCGTCGTCGTGCATCTTGTGGTGGACCATGCCGGCGAGCGGCTTGCCTTCCGGCACCTGCATCCCCAGCAGGAACTCGAGCTCCCAGCGCGCCTCGTCGAGGATGTCGGGCACGCCGTTCTTGCCCTCGGGGATGTTGAGCTTGCCGTCCCCGAAATCGGCGCTCGAGGCGCCGAGGTGCTTCGCGCGCTCGTACCAGTTGAGCAGCGTCCACACCGAGATGCCGCCGTTGACCACGTACTTGCCGTGATCGCCGGCGTCGTACCAGCCGCGGGACACGTCGAGCGCGTAGTCGCAGCCGCTGCCCTGGAGGCAACGCGTGCTCTTGTCCTGGAGGTGCCCGGCCGGGCGCGCCAGCTCGGGCTTGCCCGCAAAAGGCATCTTGATCTCGATGCCGCTCCGGTTGTGGTAGAAATACGCGAGCGCGTCGTACTTCAGCTTCTGGTAGATGCCGGCGCCGATGTCGAACGGGAAGCTCTTCTCCTCCCCGACCTTGAGCACGTAGCCCTGGCCCGGCGCCTTGAACGCGGTGAAATCGACGAGGTGGACGTGATCGCCGGAGGCGGCGTCCTTGCCGAAGACCTTGGTCTGGCCGCGCGCGACCGACTTGCCGGCGCCGTCGAGCAGCTCCCACGCGAGCGGCGCGGTCGCCGCGTCGCTCACGCTCGCGATCTTGATCGCGCCCGGCAGATACCCGACCTGATTCACGGCCACCTTCGGCGCGGCGACCGCGCCCTCGGCCGCGGCGGCCTTGAACTCCGGATCGTCGAGGCGGATGTCGTCGATGCAGACCTCGAACGGCTCCTTGGCCGTCGCCATCCCGCCGCCGATGTGGAACGCGAGCTCCGCCGTGGCGTCATCGGCCTTCGCCATCGAGAACTTGCCGGAGAACGTCTTGGGCTCGGTCCCGAGCTCCACCGTGTCGAACCAGTACTCCTCGTAGGGCGGCCCCGACATGCCGACCTTCGGGCGCGCCTTCGTGGGCGCGGACGCCCAGGCCTTGTACTGGATCGTGTAGCTGTGCCCCTTCTGGATCACCATCTCGCGGTGGCGAAACTGGGCGTCCCAGTTGTTGGACCCCTTGTTCGTCACCTTCACGCAATAAGCGCCGTTCTTCACCTCCGCGCTGCCCGCGCCCGGCGCGGTGAACGAGGTGGTCCAGGGCAGGCTCTTGTCGTCGTTGAAGTCGGAGGCCTTGAGCAGGTTGGTCCGGGCGGGCTCGGAGCTCGCCGCGGCGCCCGTGTCGGCGCCGGGGCCCGCGCCCGCGGAAGGGGCCTCCGCGGAAGGGCCCTGCGAGGTCGCGCATCCGGCGCTGAGCGCGAGCGCGCCGAGCACGAGCGCGGACACCCGCCCCGCTCGGCGGAAGGTCCACGGCTTGAGATGGGAGTCGTTCATGAGTCCTCGGTTCACGGCTGGGGGCAATCCGCGCTTAAAAAGCGGCAATTCCGTCCATCTTGTCAAGCGCAATCCTCGCCGGCGCGTCGAATCGGAGACCGCGCCGCCCTGCGGGTCTCCGCCGGGCGCGCGGCCCCTCGGCGCCGCGAGCGCGCCGGCGGCCGCGCGGGCGCGCGCCATCCCTGGTGCTCCGGCCCCGGAGCCCCGATCGATTCGCGCTGGTACCCCCGGCGCGGTCGCACTAGGCTCTGCCGAGCGTCGCGTCCGGATCGCGACCGAGCACCCCAACGAGGAGACGACATGGCAAAGCACAGCTTCTCAGTCCCCTTCCCCGGCTCCGCGCAAGAGATCGTCGCGAAGGCCAAGGCAGCGATCGAGAATGCCGGGGGCAAGTTCAACGGCAACGAGGGCAAGGGCGACTTCTCGGTGCCCACGCCGGCGGGGACGGTGAAGGGGACCTATAGCATCTCCGCGCAGAGCTTCTCCGTCGACATCACGGACAAGCCGTTCATCGTCCCCGGCAGCGCCATCGAGTCTCAGGTCCGCAAGTTCCTCGAAAAGGCCTGATCGGCCGCCCCTGCACGCGCCCGCTCGCGCGTCCCCCGCGCGGTGGTGCGGTACTTACCGCAGGCAGACCGCAGAGGGACGAAGCGCCAAGACGCCAAGAACGCCAAGAACGCCAAGACGCCAAGACGCCAAGACGCCAAGAACGCCAAATTATTGAGATATCTTGGCGTCCTTGGCGCCTTGGCGCCTTGGCGTCCTTGGTGCCTTGGCGCCTTGGCGTTTCCCAAAGTACCGCACTTTCGGCCAAAGTACCGCACCCCCGGCGCGCCCCCGACCGCCGCGCTCCCCCTCTGAGCAGGATCCGCTGCCAGGGTTTTCGTCTGGATCGCGCGATCGACGCGCCCTGGAGCGCGTCGATGCCTGTCACGCGCCGTCGCCGGCGACGTGCACCTTGAGGACGCTCTCCTCGGCGGGAACGCCGAGCCGGAGGGGAAAGCCGTAGTGCCCTGTCCCGCGATGCACGTAAAGCCGGTCCGGGCCCCGGGCCCACAGGCCGTGATCGGGCATCTTCACGAAGAGCTGGAGGATGGTCCAGGAGCCGCCGAGGCTGACCAGGCCGAGCTGCCCGCCGTGGGTGTGGCCCGAGAGCACGAGATCCCCCTCGCCCTCGCCGAGGAGGCGGAACGCGCCCGGATCGTGGAGCAGGATGAGCCGGAGCGCCCCCCGGACGCGCGGGTGCCGGGCGCAGACCTCGGCCATGCGCTCCGCGCGATCGCGGTAGTGGAAGTCCATCCCGAGGATCTGCACCGGGCCCGCGGCGGTCTCGACGAGCGCCGCGTCGTCGACGAGCAGGCGCGCCCCCGCCCGGGCGAGCGCGGTCGCGACGTGGCGGGGCGACTCGTGATCGTGGTTGCCGTGGCACGCGAACACGCGGCCCTCGAGGGCGCGGAGCGGGGACAGGGCCTCGGCGAGGTGCTCCGCGGTGTCCTGCGACTCCATCGTCAGGTAATCGCCGGTGAGCACGACGAGATCGGGATCGCGCGCGACCGCGCGCTCGCAGATGCCGCGGAGCCGCGCGACCGACATGAACGGGCCGAGGTGGGGATCGGTGATCTGGACGATGCGCAGCGGGCGGCGCGCGGCGGGCGCCTCGTCGCGCGGGAGCGGCTGCCGGCGCAGCCCCTCGACGCGCGCGCGGTCGACGACGATCTCGACCTCCTCGCGGCGGGCGGTGAACGACTGGAGGATGCCGACCGCGGCGAGGGCGAAGGGCACCCAGAGGCCGTACGGCGTCGCCCCGAGGCCGCTCGCGATGGCCCACGGGAACGACAGGAGGCTCGCCGCCACGAAGTAGGACGCCGGGATGCTCACGAGCGCCCGGTAGGCGAGCGGGCGCATCCTCGGGCGCGAGAGCAGGAGGAAGTGCAGGGCCACCGCGCCCTGGAGGTACGCGAACGCCGGCGCGAGCGGGCCGACGTGGCGGAAGAGCGCGCACGCGATCAGCGTGTGGATGCCGAGCAGCACGCCGACGAAGCGCGCGTACAGCCGGCCGCGGCGGCGCCGCGCCGCCACGACGACGACGAGCCAGGCCAGGAGGGAGGCCACCCAGAACAGGACGACGGGGGAGAGGGACTTCAATCGACGGCTCCAGGCGACGCAGGCGCGCAGAGCCACCGCGGCCTGCCTGCCTGGTCGGACGCCGAGTTTCCCGCGTCCGGCGCGCGCGCGCCAGGCGCCCGGGTCCCGCGCGAGCGACCGGCGAGGTCGTCCCGCTCGAGCGACCGGCAAGCTCGCCACGGCGGGGCCGCCGCGGGGCCCGGCGGCGTTGCGGCACGGGCACCTCGCTGGTACGCGCGCCCGATGATCCCGTACACGAGGCGCGATTGGCTCCACCTGCTGGTCTCCCCGCGCGGCTCCTTCTCGCCGGGCGTGATACGTCGCGTGCTGGCCTTCGGGATCATCGCCTCGGCGCTCTGGCTCGCGGACAGGTACATCCCCCGCGTGGGCCTCTCGATCGGCTTTTATGAGGTCGCGGGCGCGGTGATCGCCCTCATCCTCACGTTCCGCACGAACACGGCCTACAACCGCTTCTGGGAGGGCCGGACCCTGTGGGGCTCGATCGTGAACGCGAGCCGCAACATCACGCGCATCGTGAGCGCGCACGCCGCGGTGGACCCGGCCATGGCGCGCGAGCTCGCCGTCTGGGTGGTGGTGTTCGTCCACGCGACGCGGCGCTCGCTGCGCGGGCAGGCGGAGCGCCCGGAGATCGAGCGGCTCCTCCCCGCGGGGCAGGTGGAGGCCATGGCGGCGCACGCCCACCCGCCGCTCTACGCCGCGCAGCAGATCTCCGATCGCCTCGCGGCCTTCGCGCGATCCGGGAGCCTGGAGCGCAACATGGCGGCGTGCGCCGAGGAGGAGCTGAACGTCCTGGTCAACTGCCTCGGCGGCTGCGAGCGCATCCTCAAGACGCCGACGCCCCTCGGCTACGTGCTGCTCCTCCGGCGCGGCGTGGCGCTCTACCTGGCCACGCTGCCCCTCGCCCTGATCGACGCGATCGGGTTCATGACGCCCGTGGTGACGATGATGGTCGCCTATCCCGTCCTGATGATCGAGGCAATCGGCGGGGAGCTCGACGACCCCTTCGGCCACGAGCCGAACGATCTGCCGCTCACGCGCATCTGCGACACCATCGAGCGCAATCTCCTCGGCTCGTCGCCGCTCCATCTGGTGATGGCGTCGAAGGCCGAGAGCTACGAGGACTGAGCAAGGATCAGCCCTGCCCCGTGTACGTGAACTCCAGGATCGCTCCCGGGTTGTCCAGGGTCGTCGTGGCCCCGCCGGTCGGTCCGCTCGTGTTCCCCTGGGTGTCGGTGATCACGTAGATCGTCCGGCCGTCCGGGCTCAGCGCGAGGTCGCGGTAGCGGTTGGTGGTCTCGAAGTGGACGACGGGCTGGCCAACCACGGAATCGCCGGTCTCGCTCAGCTGCACCCGGTACACCGCGCCCTTCTTGAGGGCGGTCATCAGGAGCGAGCCCCCCCAGCCGGGGATGCCGGACGCGGCGGCGTAGTGGTGGAGCGAGGAGGGCGCGATCGTCGGCCAGCAGATGTACTGGGCGGACCCGCACGCCGGGTCGGTGAAGTCGTAGCCGTTCTCGACGGTGTACAAGGTGAGGAGCGGGGCCGTGAAATCGGGGTGGCTCCAGGCGGTCTCCTGCTGCCGGGGGACCGAGGCCGGGGGCGTGTAGTCGTTCCACGCGAGCGACGAGCAGGGCGTCGGGCTCGAAGCCGACCAGTTGTCGTACGTGTACGCCTTGTCGTCCCGATAGCCGGCGACGTGCGGCCAGCCGTAGTTCTTGCCGGGCTGGATGAGGTTCAGCTCGTCGTCGGTCTTCGGCCCATGCTCGTTCGCATAGAGCGCGCTGCCGCGGAACGTGAGGCCCTGCGGGTTGCGGTGGCCGTACGAGTAGACGTGGCTGCGGACGCCGCCGATCTCGGGGTTGTCGCCCGGGATCGAGCCGTCGAGGTTCAAGCGAAGGATCTTGCCGGCGTACTTCGACCAGTCGTTCGCCGCGACCTCGCTCGCCGTTGGCAGATCCTGCGCGCCGACCGGGAGGCACTTCCTGTTGAACTGGTTGTTCCCCTGATCGCCGATGGTGTAATAGAGCTTCAGATCCGGGCCGATCAGGAGCCGCGCGGAGTTGTGATCGTCGCTCCCTGGCAGCCCCGTGATGACGTCTTGAGGGCTCCCCAGGGTCTTGTCGGTCGGGTTGTACGTGTAGCGACGGATCTTCGCCCTGCGGTTCACGGCTGAGCCTGGATCGGCGTCATAGGTGTAGGAGACATACACGTAGTCGTTGCCCGTGCCCTGGAGCAGCTCCGGGTGAAGGGCCAGGCCCAGCACCCCGTCCTGGCCACCCGATTGGTAGGCTTCCGAGATGGTGACCGCGGTCGTCCTCTGGCCGCTCGACGGATCCACGCGCACGACCCGCTTCCCCACGCGCTCGGTCAACCACAGGAAGCCGTCCGGCCCCCAGACGATCCGCATCGGAAACGACAGCCCTCGCACGACCTCGCGCGAAGCGAAGTCCTCGTCGGCAAGGGCGGCGAAGCCCACGGCCTCCTCGGCGGCGGGCTCGCCGTCGGCGAGGGCATGGTCGCGAGCTCCGAGCGCGCCGTCCAGGGGCTCGGGGCCACATCCGATGAAGATCCATGAAGCCGTGGAGAGCAAACCAACCTGCATCAGGAAGACAGCCGATCGGCGTGAGACAAAGGCGGACATACGACTACCTCGCTGTTGGTTATTATGTAGAACGGCGCTGACCGAGTCGCGCCGCTCCTGGGCTCGGCGGACGCGCTGAGCGAGCTTCCGACGTGAAACCGCGGAGCGCAGGGCGTCCGTTGGATCGTGCCCCGGCAAGGCAGAGGTCTTTACTATCCACAACGATTGTCAAGCCGAATCTGCATTGCGATACGAACGCGCCGGCGCACGCGAGAGTCGGCTGTTTGTCGAGCCCGCCAATCGCCTGCAGCCGACGCCGGAGCTGTGCTCCTTCCGGTCACGAGGTGCTCTATGTCCACGGCAGTTTCCCGAGGAGAGGTCAGGTGAGCCAGCAATGACAGCTCAGGTGATCCAGGTAGTCGGCGCGCGCCGCGAGGCGGCCGCGCGCTGCGACCTCCGGCCTCGGCTGAGGCCGCCAATTGCCTTGCCGCGGCGACTGGGCCCCTCGCCTCAGACGCCCGCCGCAAATGAGCGCGCCCGGTCCCGGAACCAGGTCAGCGCCGGGTGCCTCGCTGTCCTGTCGTGCCACACCATCGCAATGGAGAAGCCCGATACCGGGACGGGGGGTTCCAGGAGCTGGAGCCGGCCGGCGCGGTCGCGCGCCACGCGCTCGGGGACGAGCGCTGCCATGTCCGAGCGCGCGACGATCTCCGGCACCATGAGGAACGAGGGCACGGACAGGACCACGCGCCGCTCGCGCCCGTGCGCGGCGAGCGCGGCGTCGGTCGCGCCCGTGAAGCCGCCGCCGCGCGGGCTCACGATCACATGATCGAGCGCGCAGAGCTGGTCGAGGCTGATGGCGCGCGACACCCGCGGGTGGTTGCGCCGGACGATGACGACGTAGCGCTCGTCGAGCACCTTCCTGCTGCGCAAGCGCTCCGGCGCGGTCTCGGGCGTCATGAAGGCGACGTCCACCTCGCCGCGCTCCATCTGATCCGCGAGCTGCGCGCCATCGAGGGTCCGCCACGCGAGCCGCACGCCCGGCGCCTCGCGCCGGAGCTGAAACGCGAGCGGCATCAGCAGCGCGTACTGCACATAGTCGGACGCAGCCACCGCGACCGTCAGCTCGGCGGCCTCCGGGTCGAAGGCGGCGCCGGCGGCGACCACCGCGCGCACGCCCTCCAGCGCCTCGTGCAGCGGGGCTTGCAGCTCCAGCGCGCGCCTCGTGGGCGTCATGCCGCGCTGCGCGGGGAGCAGCAGCGGGTCGCCGAGGAGGTCGCGCAGCCGCTGGAGCTGGGCGGACAGCGCCGGCTGGCTGAGGTTCAAGCGCCGGGCGGCCCTGGTCACGTTGCGCTCGGCGAGCAGCACGTCGAGCGCGACGAGCAGGTTCAGGTCGAGGCGGCTGCTATCCATCCAGGTGATAGCAGCACAGAAGAACGACGCTTTCAACGATGCCAGGGAGCGGCGTAGGTTTCGGCGCGTCGACACGTCGACGCGTCAACACGGCGCACCGGACGCGCCCGGCGCTCCACCGCTCGAGCCGACGAACACGCCCCCCGAAAGGACATGCCATGAACATCCTCATCGTCTACGCGCATCCCGAGCCGCGCTCGCTGAACGGCGCGCTCCGCGACCGGATGGTCGCGACGCTCACCGCCGCCGGGCACGAGGTGCTCGTCTCCGACCTCTACGCGCAACGGTGGAAGGCAGCGCTCGACGGCGCCGACTTCCCGGCCGAGCCCGAAGGCGCCCGCCTGCGCCTCATCGACGCCTCCCACCGCGCGTTCGCCGAGGGGACGCAGACGCCCGACGTGGCCGAGGAGCAGCGGCGGCTCCTCTGGGCCGACGCCGTGATCCTCCAGTTCCCGCTCTGGTGGTTCTCCATGCCGGCGATCATGAAGGGCTGGGTCGAGCGCGTCTTCGCGCACGGCTTCGCCTACGGCGTCGGCGAGCACTCGGACCGGCGCTGGGGCGACCGCTACGGCGAGGGCGTGTTCGCCGGAAAGCGCGCCATGCTCGTGGTCACCGCCGGCGGCTGGGCCGAGCACTACCAGGAGCGCGGGATCAACGGGCCGATCGACGACCTGTTGTTCCCGATCCAGCACGGCATCCTCTTCTACCCCGGCTTCTCGGTGCTGGATCCGTTCGTCGTCTACCGCGCCGAGCGGATCGACGAAGCGCGCTTCCGGACGACAACGGCCGCCCTCGACCGGCGCCTCGAGGGGCTGTTCACCGATCCGCCGATCGCCTACCGGCCGCAGAACCACGGCGACTACGAGATCCCGTCGATGCGGCTGAAGGACGGGCTCGGGGCGGGGCAGCAGGGCCTCCGGCTGCACCGGGCCTGAGCGCCTCGCCGCGGGAATATGGTAGGGTGCCGGCCCATGCCTGGACTCGTGTTCCCCTCCGGTTCGTTCGCTGCTTACCTCTTCGATTGCGACGGGACGATCGCCGACTCCATGCCGGTTCACCGTCAGGCCTGGCTCGAGGCGCTCGCCCCGCATGGATGCGAGTTCACCGAGGAGGATTTCTATGGCTGGGCGGGGATCCCGACCGACCAGATCGTCGAGCTCCTGAATCGGAAGTACGGGCTGCGGATGCCGGTGACCGAGGTGTTCGAGGCGAAGGAATCGGCGTACCACCGCCTGCTGCCGGCCGTGCGCGGCGTGCCCGAGGTCGTGACCGCGCTCTGCGACCCTCCCCCGCGCACGAAGCGCGCCGTCGTGTCGGGGAGCCCGCGCGCGTCGGTCGAGAAGACGCTCGAGTTCCTGGGGCTCCGCGGGTACGTCGACGAGGTCGTCGCGGCGGAGGACTACGCGCGGCCCAAGCCGGCGCCCGAGCCGTACCTGGAGGCGGCAAGGCGCCTGGGCGTCGAGCCGGCGCGCTGCCTGGTCTTCGAGGACGCCGTGCTGGGGATCGAGTCCGCGCGGGCCGCGGGCATGCAATGGGTCCTCGTCGATTCCCGGGCGCTCCGCGCCGCGCGGCCGGATCCTTGATCGAACTGCCGCCGATCCTGCGATGGCGGCCGCGATTGCGCTTCAATGTGCGCCGGAGTGCGCTCGAGCGATGGCCGAATCTCGCGGGCGATCGCGCGCGTGGTGCGCGTTTCCAGGGTTGGACGCTTCGGCTAGTCTCCGGGCCGAGGTGACATGATGGACGAACGGCGGCTCCTCTGTATCGCGTTGTTACCGGCTGCGCTCTCGGCTGCGGCCTGCGCCGAGGCGGAGCCGGAGGAGCGCCCGACCGCGACCGCGCGCGCGGCGCTCACCGTCACGGAGGACCAGCGGCTCGCCGAGCCGACGCCGGGCGCTCAGCACCTCTTCGGCCACGCCGTTGCAGGGAGCGGGAGCACGGTGCTGATCGGGGCGCCCGACGAGAACGGGCTGACCCGAGGCGCGGTGCACGTGTACACCGTGGCCGGCGGGGCCGCGACGTTCTCCACCACCCTCGCGCCGAGCGCTGGTGAAAACGGCATGCGGTTTGGCCGCCAGGTGGCGATCGACGGCGACACCGCCGCGATCATGGCTGGCGCCGATTACGAGGCGAGCGCGATCGAGGAGCGCATCCATGTGGTCGTCCGGGACGACGAGGGCTGGTCCGAGCAGGCGCTGCTGACCATCCCGGAGGTCATCACAGGCGGCCTGTCGACGATGGCCGTGGCCGTGGACGGGGACACCGTCGTGGCGAGCAATGTGTGCGAGGACATCGACGTGGCCCTCGGCCGGGCGTTCGCGTTCACGAGGACGGGCGGCGTGTGGTCGCCGCGCGCGGAGCTCGTACCGGAGGACAGCCCGCGCGGCCTCGGATGGTCGGTGGCGGTCTCGGGCGACACGGCGATCGTGGGCGCGGCGCAGGACGACCCGGGTGGGCGCTACATCGCCGGATCCGCGTACGTGTTCGTGCGCGAAGGCGGCGCGTGGACGCAGCAGGCGAAGCTCGTGCCGCCCGACAGCGGCGTGAACCTGGCCTTCGGCACGTCGGTCGCGATCGAGGGCGACACCGCGGCGATCGGGGCCAGGGACGCCGTGTACATCTACGCGCGCGAGGGCGGCGCGTGGACGCAGCGAGCGAAGCTCGTCCCGGCGCGGACCGGGTCGGCGGCGACCGGGGTGCGGCTCCTGGGCACAGCGGTGCTGGCGGGGTTCGTCGGCGTGAGCGATCAGAAGGGCGTTGCCTCGGTGTTCTACGGCGGTGGATCCGCGTGGACGGAGGCGCGCACGCTGGTCCCGACGGACGGTCAGCAATTCGATTTCTTCGGCTGGAGCAACGGAGTTGCCGGAGGGAGCGCGATCGTCGGGGCCCCGTACCTCGGCGCTGCGCCGACCCGCGCCGGCGCGGCGTATGTCTATGCGCTGCCGTCCCTCGACGGCGAGAGCTGCGCTGCAGATGCGGATTGCCTGAGCGGCTCCTGCCTGGCGGGCGCGTGCGCACCTCCCGGCGGCAGCGGCGCTGGCGGCAGCGGCGCGGGAGGCAGCGGCGGCGACGGTGGCAGCGGCGGCGACGGTGGCAGCGGCGGCAGCGGCGGCAGCGGCAGCGGCAGCGGCGGCAGCGGTGACGGCGGCAGCGGCGCGGGCGCCGGCGGCGCGAGCAGCGGCGCCGCGAGCGGCGGTGCGACGGCCGGGGGCGCTGGCGGTGAGGACGGCGAGCCCGGCGGCGGCCACGGATGTCAGATGGGCCGATCGGATGCTCCGGCGCGGCGCGCTCCGGCGCTCGCCGTCGCCCTGTTCGCGCTGGCCGCCGCGTCAGCGAGGCGATCTCGCCTCGCTGCGCGCGCCGTCACGAGATGATGCGCGGAGAGGCGGCATCCGCGCGCGTCGAAGACGGAGATCGGCGGGGGTGACGCAGGCGCGCCGGGCGCCGGCGCGCCGATCCGCTCACCGGATCGCCAGCGGGATCCCGGGCGATCCGGTCGCGCCCCGGAGGGGCAGCGGGCTGTAGACGTAGAAGAACTCGTACGGGCTCTTGTGGCCGTGCCGCCGCTCCTCGAGCTCTGCGGCCAGATCCTCGGCCAGTTCCGAGAGCACCATCGCCTCGTGCATGAAGATTCCGCTCTTCACCAGCAGGTGGTGGTGCACCGGGAAGACCACGCCCGGCGCGACCGGGGGCTTCGGCGGGCTGACCTCGATGCCGAAGTTGTCCGAGCCGACGCAGGCGATTCCCTTCGAGGAGAGCCACTTCGCGACCTCGAGCCCGATCCCCGGCTGGGCCAGCCCCACGCCCGGCTGCGTGTAATACCCCTCGGTGCCGAGCTCCCAGTTCTCCTCCCAGCCCGTGAAGATCAGCACGACGTCGCCGGCGCCGATGTCGCCCGCGTCCATCTTCTGCGCGCGCAGCGTCTTCATCACCATGGACAGCGTGATCTCCTGGCCCCACGCGAGCGTCTCGCCGCCGTTCGCGTGGCGCTTGACGTCGAGGAGCACGCCGCGCGTGACGAGGGGCTTCACGTGCTCGACGCCGAGGTGCGCGAGCCCGTCTTCCGTGATGACCTCGGCGCCCGTGAACTGGTTGTAGAACAGCGCGTCGGCCGGGTCCGAGCTCCCGGGCGGGATGTAGCCGAAATGGCCGAGCGCGTCGAACTGCGTCCCCATCTGGCCGAACTCCCCGTGCATCACCTCGGAGTTCGTGACCTGCTGCTGGAGCAGCGAGAGCGGCCCAGGGTCCACGGAGAGCCCCTGGTTGCCGGGGAACGTCGGCATATCCGGCTCGTAGACGTGGCCCAGGCGATAGACCTTACCCTTCTTGATCAGGCCCCTGCCCTCGAGGACCTTGGCGGGCGTCTGCGTGTTGGAGGCGCCCGCCTCGTCGTCAGGCCCCCACGGCGAGGGACCAGGCAATGGATCGTATCCCTCCAGCACCGGCACGCCGCGGGCCAGCGCCGCGCCTCCGATCAGGCTGACGGCCATGGTCACCACGATCGCGCCCTTGAACGGCATCACTCCAGGCTTCATCGACAACCTCCTGGGCTACATCGCACGTTGTACCGACAGCGCCCCGCACGCCCGTCACGGGCGCGGACGCATGTCATCAACATCGTACACCGGGAGGGGCGCGAGAGAACCGCTCTCCCGCGGCGCGCGCGCGCTCCGCCGACGCCGTGGAGGACTTGTGCGCACGCGCGACCACCCGGCCTCCCGGTGGGGCGCGCTCGGTCAAAAGCGGCGGCGGCGTCCGAGCGCGTAGGCGATGCCGCTCTCCAGGGTCGCCTTGGTCACGACGCCGCTCAGATCGGCGCCCATCGCCGTGAGCGTCTGCGCGATCTGCGGCTTGATCCCGGTGAGCACGACCCGGGTGCCGAGCAGCCCCGCGGCCCGGGCCGCGTCGACGAGGGACTGCGCCACCCGCGCGTCGACGTCCTTGACCCCGGTGATGTCGAGGATCGCGATCTTGGCCTTCCGGGCGGCGATCCCTTCGAGCAGCGTCGTCAGGATCTGCTCGGCGCGCGCGGGGTCGACGCTCCCGACGATCGGCATCGCGACGACGCCGCGCGCCAGGGGCAAGAGCGGCGTGATGAGCTCCTGGATCGTCGCCTGCTGCATCTCGATGAGCTGCCGCTGCATCTCCGCACGCTCGGCCTCGGCCTGCTTGGTCCGGCTGATGTCCACCGAGACCGTCCCGACCGCGTAGATCTTCCCCTCGGCGTCGCGGATGGGGAACTTGGTCGACAGGTAGTCGCGCGGGCCGTCGGGATAGACGAGCACGTGCTCGGAGGCCCCCGACCGCCCGGAGGCCGCGGTCTCTTCATTGGCCTTCCGTATCGAGGCGGACGCCGCCGGCGGGAGGAGGTCGTAGACGACCTTTCCGAGCAACTCCTCGCGGCTCATCCGGTAAAAGGACTCGATTTCGCGGTTCACGAGCAGGAGCCGGCCCGCGACGTCCACCGCGACCATCATCGACGGCGTGTATTCGAGGAACGCATGGAGCAGGCTCTCGCTCCTCTCGAGCATCTGCTCCGTATGCTTGCGCGCGGTGATGTCGTGCGCCGAGCCCAGCATCCGGCGCCCCGATCCCTCCGGATCGCGGCCGAGCGCGACGCCTCGCTCGAGGAACCAGCGAAAGCCGCCGTCTCGATCCCGCGCGCGGTACTCGACCGTCGCCTGCTCCCCGCCCTCGGAGGCGGCCACGCGAGCCCGGTACTCCTCGATACGACCGATATCGTCCGGATGGACCATCGAGGACAGGTCGTCGGCGCGGAGCGGGCCCGCCGCCGCGCCGTCGCGCCCTCCGGCGAGCTCGGCGAGCTCCCGGTTCCAGTAGATGTACCGCCGCTCATCGAGATCGAGCACGTAAACGAGGCTGGGCAGCGCGTCGAGCACGCGCTCCGGGAGGCTGCGGTCGGCCCCCTCCAGCTCGGCGTTGCGGGAGCGCAGGCGCTGCACTTCCTTCCGCAACGCGTCCACCTCCGCCTCGAGCGCCTCGATCGTCTGCTGCTCGTCCATCGGTCAGCCGGCGATCTTACCCCAGCCTCGTGCTAGTTTGGATCACAATTTTCCTCTGGGTCCATATTTCCGCGAGCGGCCATGGCCCACCTGGGCCGCGCGTGTCGGCGGCGGACCATCGCGGCGAATGACCAGCGCCGCGGCGAGCTGCTCGCGATGCTCGGCGGCATCCTCTCCGACCTCGTCGAGCGTCACGCGCGCGAACGCGCCTGACGCGACGAGCAGGCCCAGGGGCCCTCACGCGCGCATTTCGTGCGCGAAACCGGGCGGGTGCTCGAAATGCAACAAAAGCAATCGAGCCACGGAGTTGAATTGACGGCAGGCGAGCTCGCCCCGTAGGGTCCTGTTCACGTTTCCATCGGATCAGGAGAAAAGCATGCAGCGATGGATCCATTGGCTCCTGGCTGTCGGGAGATCCGCTGTCATCGTCATGTGCCTGCTGACGTCGTGCATCTCCGACGAGGTCGTGCGTCCAGTGCCGGTCGAGCCCGGGGAAACCGAGGCCCCGCAGGTGGATCTCGACGTCCTGTACATCGGCGCTCACCCGGACGACGAGGCGTTCGATCTGGCGACGCTCGGGCAATGGATCGAGACCGACAAGCTGCGTATCGGCGTGGTGACGCTGACCCGCGGCGAGGGCGGCGGCAACGCCGTCGGCCCGGAGGAAGGTCCGCCGCTCGGACTGCTGCGCGAAGGCGAGGAGCGCCGCGCCGTCGCAATGGCGGGGATCGCGCATATCTATTATCTCGACAAGGTCGATTTCTATTACACGGTCAGCGCGCCCCTCACCGGGGAGGTCTGGAAGCGCGAGCCCACGCTGGAGAAGCTGGTCCGGCTGGTGAGGACGACGCGACCGGAGGTGATCATCACCCTGGACCCGTCCCCCACGCCGGGCAATCACGGGCACCACCAGTACGCCGCGCGCCTCGCCGTGGAGGCGTTCCATGCGGCCGCGGACGAGGCGCGCTTCCCGGCGCAGATCGCCGGCGAGAGGCTCGATGCCTGGCGCGCGGGGAAGCTCTTGCGCTGGTCTTACCTCCCGGCGGGCGCCGCCAGGAGCGGCCCCGACTGCGCCGCCGCCTATGTGCCCGCGGATCCGACGGAGGAGACGTTCGGGGTGTGGTCCGGCACGCGATCGGAGCGCTGGGGAAAGGCGTGGATCGAGGTCGAGCGCGACGCGCAGCGGGAGTACGCGACCCAGGGCTGGAGCGTGTGGCCCGACGCGCCGACGGACCCGAGCGAGATCGGGTGCGAGTATCACACGCTCGTGGACAGCCGCGTGCCCTACACCGCTGGCAACACGGCGACGACGGCCGCGCTCGAGGGCGCGCTGCTGCCAGCGGCCGGCGGCCTGCCGCTCGGGACCGAGCTCTACCTGACCACCGATCGCTTCCAGGTGCTGCCAGGACAGGCGTTCGAGGTGGTCGCCCACGTGCGCAATCCGCTCGAGGAGGCGTGGGAGGGCGCGACCGTGGCGCTGACCGCGCCGACCGGGTGGCGGGTGGAGGGCTCCGGGTCGCTCGACGCGGTGGAGCGCGGGGCGGAGGCCGCCGTGACATTCACGGTGACGCCGGCGGCCGACGCGGCGCAGGGCCGCCATGCCCTGGCCGCCGCGCTGCGCGTCGGCGACGCCGCCGGGACGACGCGGGAGGCCGTGGAGGTCGTGCCGGAGGTGCGCGGCTCGTTGCAGCCGCTCGCCGCGGTGGAGGAGTTCCGGGCCTGGGCGGCGGAGGTCGGCGCGCCCGGGCTCGACAGCCTCCTCGCGACGCGCGCGTCCCTCGGCGTGGGAGAGACCAGCTCGGTGGGCGTCGATCTGCAGAACTTCAGCGCCGAGGTGCAGTCGGGCACGGTGTCGCTCGCGCTGCCGGCCGGGTTCGAGGCCAGCCCGGCCACGCTCGCCTACGACGACCTCGCGCCCGGCGAGGCGCGGCGGGTCACGTTCGAGATCACGAACACCGATGCAGCGCTGGAGACCGCCAATGCGGCCGAGGGGGGCGGCGATTATCCGATCCAGGTGAGCACGAGCAGCCTGAACGGCGAGGGCACCGAGGCCGGCGCGCTGAACCTGGTGCCCGTGGCCGTGGTGCCCGAGGCGCTGGCCGCGCCGGTGGTGGACGGCGAGGAGAGCGACGGCGAGTACGCCGGAGCGCCCATCGACGTGAGCCGGGTGTGGGAGGGGGCTGCGCCGTCGTCGGCCGCCGACGCGTCCGGGACCGCCAAGGTGACCTGGTCCGGGGACGCGCTGTATGTGGTGCTGCATGTGAGCGACGACGTGCTCGGCGCGGTGCTCCCGCGGAGCGACACGAAGCGGCACTGGCGCACCGATTCGGTCGAGGTCGCCATCGATCCGCGCGGCGACTCGGAGAACACGGCGACCACGTTCAAGGTCGGCGCGTTCCCCACGACCGAGGAGGGCCCGGCGGCCGCCACCCGCGACGCCGACAATCACCCGGGCCCGGTCGGGGAGACGGCGCCCGGCTTCGAGGTGGCCGCCCGCATCACCGAGCCGTATGCGGGCTACACGCTCGAGATGCGGATCCCGTTCGACGCGCTGCCGGCGGCGCCCGATCCCGAGCGGATGGGGCTCAACCTCTTCGTCTATGACTCCGATTCTCAGGACAGGACGGGGCAGACGCGCCTCGGCTGGTCCACCTGGGGCGGCGTGAAAGGGGATCCCTATCGCTGGGGTCACGCGAGCCTCGAGGGCTACGGCGCGCCGGCGCGCGAGCCGCGCGCGCCGACCCTGCCGCTCGACGTCGCCCGCAGCGTCACCTCGCCGCAGACGCTGCTGCAATCGACGGAGGACCACGTCGCGCCCGGGCTCGAGGCCACGGCCCTGCCGGAAGAGGCCGTGAGCGTCCCCGCGCCGCCCGAGGTGACGGCCGAGGGGGTGAAGGTGTCGCTGGAGGCGGCCGGTACGGGCGAAGCGCACGTCTTCGTCTGGGCCGGGGGCGCGCCGGTGGCCCGCGCGACGAGGGAGCTCGCCGCGGGCTCCGCGGAGCTCACCCTCCCCATCGCCGCCGAGGCCCGGGCGACCGTCGCCGAGGACGGGGTGGTGGTGATCGGCTGGCAGGCGGAGAGCGGGCGCACCACGGCGCTCGCCGCGCCGCTCGCGCAGGAGCCGTAGCCACTCCGGATCCGGGCCCTCGTGATCGCCGCGAACCTCGCCGGAATCGCCCAACGCCAGCGTGTGCCCATGGCCGCGCCGTGGACTGCGCTGACAGGTGAGCGCGCTCATCATAAAGATACAGCTCGACGCGAACCGTGGGATGGTGCCTTGTTCCACGCTTCGAACGCGGCCGTTCCAGATCGCCGCCTGGCGTCGCTCCAGGTAACGCTGCATGCTCTGGACGTGATTCTCGAGCGGTCGCGGGCGGATTCTTACGCCCGCCTCCGGGCCTCGCGCTCCGGCGGTCCCTCCAGCGTATTCGGCCCGGTGCGCCCCTGGGTCTCGTCGGAGACGCCGGCGCCGAGCCGGGAACGCCGTCATCACAGGCCCCGTTCATCGGCTTGCCGACGAATTGCTGGCTTGACCTCGATGGCGCTGGCAGCCGCCTTGCGGAGGCGGGCTCCCTCGGCGCGAACGATCGTCTGAACAGAATCATGATGTGGAGGCAGAATCAGAATGAAGAAGAGAGAACTTGGTCATAAGCTTGGTCTCGCGGTGTGCGCGGGCGCGGCGCTCGGCCTCTCCTCGGCCTGCTTGGGCACCGAAGCGTCGGACGACGCGCTCGAGGCGCTCGAGTCGCAGTCGTCCGAGATCGTCGGCGGCCAGGTCGCCGAGGCGAGCCCCTGGGCCGTCCAGGTCTTCGACGTGCGCGGGAGCACGGGCGACTTCTTCCAGTGCACCGGCACCCTCGTCGCGCCGCGCTGGGTGCTCACCGCGCAGCACTGCATCGCGGACGAGGGCGAGACGTCGGCGGTGCGCGTCGGCAGCAACACGTACCTCCAGGGCCAGCGCATCGCGGTCGACGCCGTCGAGGTGCCCTCGGCCGTCGCCGACATCGTGCTGCTCCACCTGACCGAGGACGCCGCTGGACCGTTCGTCCAGCTGGCCGAGGCGACGTCGGTCGCGACCGGCAGGGACGCGACGGCCTACGGCTGGGGGAGCGAGGGCACGCCGCTGGTGATGGCGCCGTCGCTCAAGAAGGCGACCATCCACATCGACAGCTGGTACTCCGACGAGGAGCTCCTGGCGACCGGCGTGACGGGCTCGGGCTGGAACGGCGACTCCGGCGGCCCGTGGTTCGTCGACGGGCGTCAGGTCGCCGTGTTCTCGGCCGTGAACGGGCAGGACGGCACGAACCTGCACGCGAGGCAGCTCGGCGTCGACGTCGCGCGCCACCGCGCGTGGATCGACGCCACGATCGCCGGCGGCCCCACCGTCCACCCCAGCGGCCAGGTGGTGCTCCACGATCTCTCGAACTTCTCCGGCATCTCGCAGGGCTTCGGGATCGGCCGCCACGACCTCACGAACTCGACGATCATCGGAGACAACCGCGCGAGCGCCATCAAGATCCCCGCCGGGCTCCGGGTCACGGCCTTCATGCACCCCGACCGCGGGGGCGAGGCGCGCGTCTTCACCTCGGACACGAACCTGGCGGCCGCGGCCTTCGACAACACCATCTCGAGCATCGTCGTCGCGAACGCCTCGGACCCGCAGCCGGACGTGGTCACCTTGTACGAGAACGCCGGGCTCTCGGGCGCCTCGGTCGTGTACGGAATCGGCTCCTCCCACTTTTTAAGCACCCCATGGGACCAGAGGGTCAGCTCCGTCCGCGTCCCCACCGGCTTCAAGGTGACGCTCTACGACGGGCTCTGGCGATACTCGGGCGAGTCGCGCGTCTTCACGACAGACGTGACGAACCTCGCCACCCACACCTTCGACAACAAGACCCGGAGCTTCCTCATCGAGCGTTTGTAGGAGCGAGCGCGGAGCGGCGAGCGCGCCTCCCCCCGGGCGCGCCGCCGCGCGCGCGGCCGAAGGCAGCCGCGCCTTCGCCGCGGCGCGCGCGGCGGGATGCCTCCGGCGGTCGGTTCTGGGCTACCGTGCTCGCCATGAACCTCGCCGGAATCGCCCATATCCAGCTCTCGGTCACCGACTTCCCGCGCAGCCGCGCGTTCTACCGCGCGCTGTGCGAGCACTTCGAGATGCAGTGTCAGTACGACGACCCGGGCAGCGAGACCGAGAGGCCCACGCTCTATTACATCGGCGGCAAGACCGGCCTGTTGATCCGCCCCGTGAACCCGGAGCACGCGGGCGCCCGCTTCCACCAGTACAAGCCCGGCCTGCACCACCTGTGCTTCCGCGCCCGCAGCCGCGAGGACATCGACGCGTTCCACCGGTTCTTCGAGGGCACGCTGGCCGCGCTCGGCGGCAAGCTCGTGCACGCGCCCGAGGAGGGCGGGTGGGCGTCCGGCTATTACTCGATCCTGTTCGAGGATCCGGACGGCATCCGGCTCGAGATCAACCACGTCCCCGGCAAGGGCAACCTGGCCGAGGGCGTCCAGCTGCCGTTGCCGCCCGTCCCGGGGGGTGTGCCCGAGCAGGCGTGAGAGGCCCGCTCTCCCCCTCCCCCGCTCACGCCTGCAGCACCCGCAGCGACCCCCTCACCACTCCATAGCTCCCCTCGGCCCGCAGCCCGCGCGCGACCTCCGCGGGCGCCACCTCCCCGGCGAGCAGCCGCCGGTACGCCTCCACCACCCGACGCGCCCCCTCCGCGTCCTCGCGCACGAGCTCGATCCGGAACCGCCGCACGCCGCCCTTCGCCAGCCTCGGCACGAGGTGCGCCGCGCTCTGCGGCGCCGCGTGAAACACCGTGTTGCGACACCCCACGTCCGCCTCGAGCGGGTGATCCATCCCCGCCCGATCCCGCAGCGACAGCGCGTGCTCCTCGCACGGGCGGCCGCAGGTGCGATGATCCTTCCCCTCCGAGAGGGTCGCCGCGATCACGCAATGCTCCATGTGGAACAGCGGCATCGGGTGGTGCACCACCACCTCGGCGAACGGCGCGAACGGCGAGTCGAGCAGCGCCGCGAGCTGCGCGGCGTCGAGGTCGAACGACGGCGTGAACGCGTCGAGCCCCCGCGAGAGGACCTCGCGCGCGGCCAGCTTGTTCGTGACGTTCAGGGAGAAATCGCCGATCCGCGGCACGCCCGGCGGCGCGTCGAGCAGCGCGCCGAGGCTGCGGACCAGGATCGCCGCCGGCCCGAGCGAGAGGAGGTACCGGTCGATCTTCTCCTCGCCCGGCTTGCGGATCCGCGGCGGCGCCACCGCCACCCAGGCCCCCGCCGCGATGAGCTCGCGCGCCGCGGCGCCGAGGCCGACCATCTCCAGGAAGTCGAGGTAGACGCCGCTCGCGCCGGCGTCGAGCGCCGCGCGCGCCTGGCGCACGTTGCGGCACAGCACGAAGAGGCCGGGCGGCGGCGGCGCCATCGCCGGGGGGACGGCCCCGTCGAGGAGCGCCTCGGCCGGCACCGGCAGCGGAGCGCACGCGTGCGGCCGGTGCGACGCCTCGAGCAGCGCGGCGACCAGCGCCCGGCGGGCGCGGTTCAGCGCCGACGGCGGCACGAGCGCCGGCCCGTCGAGCGACAGCCCGACGCCGCGCAGGACGAACGGCGTGTCGCCCAGCCGATCGAGCTGCTTGCGCAGCGTGGCCTCGTCGAGCGGCGACCGGTCGGCGCGGCCGAGCGCGGCGTCGACCTCGACGGCGGCCGACGCGCCGCCCTCGGTCTCCGCCGAGAGCCGCGGGCGCTCGCCGAGGCGGCCCTCCAGGCGGACGTCGATCGCCACGCGGCGCGGGGCGCGATCGAGCGCCTCGCGGACCTCGCGGGCCGCCGCGGGATCGCTCGTGCGGAAGACCCGCCGCCCGCGCAGCCCGCGCGCGCCGCGCAGCACGTCGTCCGGCAGGCGCCGGTCCGGGCCGAGCCACACCTCGACGTCGCCACCCGCCGGCGCGCGCTCGACCTCGCGGCCGTCGACCCACAGGCCCCAGATGCGGCCGCCGATCTCGCCCTCGCCGGCGAAGCCGCCCTCCACGAGGATCCCCTCGCCGCGCGCGAGCGGCCGGGCGGCGCGCACGACCACGACCTCGCGGCCGCGCCGGCGCCCGGCGCCGCGCGCCTCGCCGACCTCGATGCCGCGGTGATCGCAGGTGCGGCCGTCGACCAGGCGCTGGTGGTCGACGCCGCGCAGGAAGCCGGGCCCCGAGCCGCGCGAGAACGCCTGGAGCGCCGCCTCGCGGTCCAGGGCGCCGGGGCCGGCCCCCTCGCCGAGCGCCGCGTCGATGGCGGCGCGGTAGAGCCGCGCGGTGGCCCCGACGTACTCGGGGCCCTTGAGGCGCCCCTCGATCTTCACCGAGGCGACGCCGAGCGCGACGAGGTCCGGGATGACGTCGGTCGCGTCGAGGTCCTCCGGCGAGAGGAGGTAGGCCGCGTCGCCGAGGTCGCGGAGCGCGCCGTCGACGACGAGGCGGTACGGCAGGCGGCAGGCCTGGGCGCAGGCGCCGCGGTTGGCGCTGCGGCCGCCGATGGCCTCGCTCGTCAGGCACTGCCCCGAGTAGGCGATGCAGAGCGCCCCGTGGACGAAGACCTCGAGCTCGACGTCGGTCGCCCGGCGGATGGCGGCGATGTCGTCGAGCGAGAGCTCCCGGGCGAGGATGACCCGCGCGGCGCCGAGCGATCGCGCGAGCTCGACGCCGGCCGCGTCGGTGCAGGTCATCTGCGTGGAGGCGTGGATCGGGAGCCCGGGCGCGAGCGCCTTCACGAGGCGCATCACCCCGAGGTCCTGGACGATGACCGCGTCGACGCCGGCCGCGGCGCACGCCTCGATCGCGCCGCGGACCGCCGGGAGCTCGTCGTCGAACACGAGCGTGTTCAGGGTGACGTAGCCCTTCACGCCGTGGGCGTGGAGGAAGCGCATCGTCTCCGCGAGCTCCGCCGCGTCGAAGTTCGCGGCGCGGGCGCGGGCGTTGAAGGGCGACGCCGCCGCGCCGCTGCCAGCGGCGCCCCCCCGGAGGCCGAAGTAGACGGCATCGGCCCCGCCGCGCACGGCGGCCTCCAGGGCGGCGCGATCGCCCGCCGGGGCGAGGACTTCAGGGCGCGCAGGGCGCATCATGCGGGCGGTTCTAGCAAGGGGCGGCGCGGTTGTCCCCCTCGCACGCGCGGCGCACGGATGAGCCGGCTCGGCTGCGCGCGCTGGCACGCCGCGCGCTGGCCGGCCGCGCTCGCGCACGCCGCGCTCTGCCGCATTCCGCGCGCGGGGATGCGCGTGCCGCAACATCCGCGCAACGTTGGCGGCGCGCGCCGCGGCCGTCTGGCGACGCTGTCGGAGCGCCTGCGCTGCGCCTCTCGTGCGGCCGCGGTGCGAGCAAGAATGCGCCCCGCCGCGCGCGCTCGGGCGCGGCGGAGCGCCTTGACCTAGCTTCCCGACGTGGGGCACGATCCGCTGGCAGCCCACCCGACCGAAACGCCATCTGGCCCTCGCCGGCCGGCGCGGCGAGGCCCTGACGGCAGGGTTGGATGAGCGGAGTGACGACGTTAGCCACCAATTACAAGCGCGGAACTCGGGAGCTGAACGTCGGAGACGCGCATGCATTTCCCGCCCGCCCATGCGCCGAGGCGCATGCCGCAGAGGGATGCCGATGAACAGTGACGGATTTCGCTTCGGGTACGCGCTCTCGCCGGCCGCGCTCTGGCTGCCAGCCGCGTTCCTCGCGGCGACCTCCGCGTGCTCCAGCGACGTGAGCCCGGCGGATCTCTGCGATCCTCCCACCTCGGCCTGCGACGGGGTCTGCGTGTCGCTGCGCTCCGACCGTTCGAACTGCGGCGCGTGCGGCGTGGCGTGCTCGGTCGGGGAGGCGTGCGTCGCGGGCGCGTGCGAGGCCCGGGGCGAGGGCGGCGGAGACGGAGAAGGCGGGAGGGGCGAAGCCGGGGGAGGCGTGGGCGGGGAGGACGGCGCGCCGGAGGGGTGCGGCGACAACCCTGCCCTGGAGCGCTGCGACGGGGAATGCGTCGACACGCGCACCGACCCGAACCATTGCGGCAGATGCGGCAAGCAGTGCGCGCCGGGCCGGGCGTGCGTCGGCGGCCTGTGCGGGCGGATCTGCCTGGAGGGCCTCACCGACTGCGGCGACACCTGCGTCGATCTCACCTCGGACGCGCAGCACTGCGGCCAGTGCGACCGCGCCTGCGGCCCGGGACGGCCGTGCGAGGGCGGCGCCTGCAGGTGCAGCGTCGAGCCCTCCCAGGACATCGGCTCCGAGGTCCCCCAGCGGGTGAGCGGCACCACGTCCGGCGCCGACGACAGCCGCTCGCTGAGCTGCTGGGCGTCGGGCGCGGCCGATCAGACGTTCCTGTTCACCGCGCCGCACGCGGGGACCTACCTGTTCGACACCTTCGAGGCTTCCCACGACACGGCGCTCGCGGCGCTGCGGGCGGACACCTGCGCCGAGCTGGCCTGCAACGACGACGCGGGCGGCATCCAGTCGCAGATCTCCGTCGATCTCGCCGAGGGCGAGCCCATCCTCGTGGTGGTGAGCGGCGCGGAGGGCGACTTCGCGCTGCGCGTGACCGAGCCGGGGCCGGTCCAGTGCACGCCGACCGCCCTCGAGCCCGTCGTCCCGCAGACGGTGACGGGCTCGACGGTCGGCCTCGAGGACTCGGTGTACGCCACCTGCGACTTCACCTCCAGCCAGGACGCCACCTACACCTTCACGGCCCCCGCGGAGAACCTCTACGTCTTCAGCGCGCGCTCCTCCTCCCGCGAGCTGATCGTCGAGGTCCTCGACGGCGTCACCTGCACCGGCGAGTCGCTCGATTGCCAGTACGGCTTCGGCCAGTCGAGCGCGGTCGCGGCGCTCGAGGCCGGGCAGACGGTGCTCGTCGCCGTGGCGGGCGTGGGAAGCGCGCTGCGCGAGTTCACGCTGGAGGTCTTCGAATCCCCGGCGTGCCCGGCGGTCGACCTCGGCTCGACGGTCCCGCAGGCGGTGACGGGGAACAACGAGGATCTCCCCAACGTGCTCGCGGCGTGCTTCTCGTCCACGAGCGCCGGCGAGGCGACGTACGGCTTCACCGCGCCGCGCGACGGCGTGTACATGTTCGACGCCACGGAATCGAGCTACCCCGTCCTCCTGGAGGTGCGCCGGGACGGGTGCAGGGGCGAGGTCGTCACGTGCCTCGACGGCTCGTTCCAGCCCGCGCGCGCCGCGGTCCCGCTCGCGGCCGGCGACACCGCGGTCATCGTGATCGACAGCTACGGCGATACGGGCGACTACGCGCTCGAGGTCACCGAGGTGGCGTGCCCCCTCATCGACCTCGGCTCGACGGCGCCGCAGACGGTCACGGGCACGACCGCGGAGCTCGACGATATCCTCGCGCCGGACTGCGGCTACTTCGGGGGGCCCGAGGCGACCTACCTGTTCACCGCCCCGGCCGACGCCCTCTACACCTTCGACACGGAGGGCTCGGCGTTCGACACGCTCCTCGACGTGCGGGACGGCTCGTGCGCCGGCCCCTCGCTCAAGTGCAATGACAACGCCGATCCCACGGGGGAGTTCACCCACTCGCGGCTCAGCCTGCTCCTCAACGCCGGCCAGTCGGTGGTCGTCTCCGTGGACAGCTACGAGGCGAGCGGGGAGTACACGCTGAACGTCACCCAGCGGGAGGCGCCGCCGTGCCCGCTCTTCGATCTCGGCGACGCGGTCCCTCTGACGGTCACGGGCAACAACGAGGGGTATCCCGATGTCCTGACGTCCGAGTGCAGCTCGGGCCCCGGCGGCGAGGCGACGTACGCGTTCACCGCGCCGGCGGAGGGGTATTACGACATCAACACCATGGGCTCGACCGTCGAGACGGTCCTGTCCGTGCGCGAGGACGGGTGCGGCGGCTACGAGATGGCCTGCGACAGCGGCGGGCGGGGCTCGCGCGCCGTCGTGAAGCTCGACGCCGGCCAGACGGTCCTGATCAGCGTCGACGTCGACGGCGACGGAGGCGACTACTCGCTGAACGTGAGCCAGTTCGACGGCACCGGCACGTGCGGCTCGCCCACCGAGCTGGAGTCCTCCGTCCCCCTGAGCACGGAGGGGACGACCGCGGGGGGCTTGCCCGGCGTGGGGTCGAGCTGCGGCGGCGAGGGCGCGCCCGAGATGGCCCATCGGTTCACCGCGCCCGAGTCGGGGACGTACACGATCGACACGTTCGGCTCCGAGTTCGACACGATCCTCGCCGTCCTCGACGGAGACTGCGAGGGCGAGGAGCTCGCCTGCAACGACGACCTGGCGATCGACGACATCTTCGACATCACGTCGGAGCTCACGGTGTCGCTCGAGGCAGGGCAGACCATCATCATCCTGGTCGGCGGCTACGAGTCGGAGGCCGGCCATTACGAGCTCAACATCCGTCTTTGACCGGCGCATCCGCGCAGCGCCGCGCCGCCGGGCGGCGCCGCGGATCCCCATCTCCGACAGGATCTAGAGCGACAAACGGGTTGAAGCTGCCTGAAAAGCGCAGAACTTCGAACTGCCAAGACGCCAAGACGCCAAGACGCCAAAAAGACGCCAAGCAAAGAGAGAGAGAGAAAAAAAAATTTCTTGGCGTCTTGGCGCCTTGGCGGTTCATTTCTCGCTTGATCAACGTGATCGGCGTTCTCGCTAGAACGGGACGAAGTCCTGATCGCCCGCGCCATGCGGCGCGCGCCCGTTGCTCGATGCGCCGGCGCTCGGGCGGCCCTTCTGCGGCGGCCGCCACAGCGCCCTGCCGCCGTGGCGGTCCGGGTGACGCCCCGGCGCCGCCGGCTTGTGGCCCGCATCGTCGTCGCCCTCCTGCGAGAGGCGGAACGACGCCATCACGTTCTGGAGCTGCTCCGCCTGCGCCGAGAGCTCGGCCGCCGTGCTGGCGAGCTCCTCCGAGATCGCCGCGTTGCGCTGCGTGGCCTGCTCGATCAGCTCCACCGCCCCGCTGATCTGGGCCACGCCGTTCGACTGCTCCTTGGACGCCACGGCGACGCCCTGCACCAGCTCCGCGGTCTCCCGGATCGACGGGACGAGCTCCGCGATGAGCTGCCCCGAGCGCTCCGCGACGACGATGCTCGACGCGGCGAACGAGCCGATCTCCTTCGCCGCGTCCCGGCTCCGCTCGGCCAGCCGCCGCACCTCCGTGGCGACCACGGCGAACCCCTTGCCGTGCTCGCCCGCGCGGGCCGCCTCGATCGCGGCGTTCAAGGCGAGCAGGTTCGTCTGGTACGCGATCTCCTCGATGATCACGATCCGCTGGGTGATCGCCTTCATCGCCTCGACCGTCTCCCGGACCGCCTGACCGCTCTGCTCCGCGTCCTTCGTCCTCCGGTGCGCCGTCTCCTCGACCTGCTTGCAGTTGGCGGCGTTCTTCGCGATCGTGCCGCTCAGCTGCTGCAGGCTGGTCATCGTCTCCTCCACGGACGCCGCCTGCTCGCTGGTGCCCTGCGACAGGCTCTGCGCCGTCGCCGAGAGCTGCACCGAGACCGAGGAGACCGAGACCGCGCCGCTCCGGACCTCGCCGATGAGGCCCGCCAGGCGCTCCGACATGGCCTTCACGGCGCCGAGCATCTGGCCGAACTCGTCGGAGCTCTTCACCGTGACGTCGCCCGTGAAGTCGCCCCCGGCGATGCGCTGGTGGATCGACACCGCCTGGGCGAGCGGCACCAAGATCATCCTGCTGAAGACGACGGCGAGCGCGACGGCGATGGCGAGCGCGAGCAGACCTCCCACCTGAAGCGTCACGTACATCGTCGAGACGAGCGCGTTCGTCGCCGCCTGCCGCTGGGCGAGGAGGGCGAGCTCCTCGTCGTCGATCTCCTTGAGCGTCGCGCGCATCTGGTCCATGAGGCTCTTGCCGCGCGCCCGCCTGACCTCCTCGAAGGCGCGATCCGGCGGCGCCTTCGCCTCGTCCGCGCTGCGGCGTTGCTGGATGATCGGCTCCAGCGTGGAGGAGAGCCACTCGTCTTGGAGCTTGTCGATCTTGTCGAGGCGCGCCTGCTGGCGCGGGTTGTCCCTGGTGAGCTCCCGGGCGCGACTCAGGTTTTGCTCGAACCGGTCGCGCCCGCTGCGGTACGGCTCCAGGAACGATTCCACCCCGGTGACGACGAAGCCACGCTCCCCTGTCTCGATCTCGAGCAGCGACTCCGTGATCTCGCTCGCCGCGAGCATCACCTCGTACGTGTGCTGGTCCCATGAGCGGGCCTCGTCGAGCTCCGCGAACCTCTTGTAGGCCGTGCCCGCCAGTCCGAGGACGATGGCGACCATGGCGGCGAAGCCGAGGTAGAGCTTCCGGCCTACTCCGATATGCGCAAGCATGATGCATGCTCCGGGCTAGATGTGTTGCGGCTTCCGTCGAGCCCCGCCGGGGGCTGGAGCCGATAAACGGACGGCGCGACGCATCGCACGCGGTGGTCCGTCCCGTGGAGGCCCTCGGCGTGTCCGAGGAACAGGTACCCTGAGGGCGCGAGGCTGGCGATGAGCCTCGCCACGATCGACGCCTTCGTCGCGGCGTCGAAGTAGATGAGGACGTTCCGGCAGAAGATCAGATCGAACAGGCCGAATCGCTTGGGCGCCGCGTCGAGCAGGTTGAAGCGCCGGAAGGTGATGAGCCTGCGCAGCTCCGGCCGGGCCTTCATGAAGCCCGCGCTCGCGCCCGTCCCGCGGAGCATATAGGCGCGCAGGCGCTCCTCCGGGATCTCCGAGGCCCGCTCGATCGGCCACACCGCGCGCTGCGCCTGGTCGAGCGCGCGGACGGACAGGTCCGTCGCGAGGATGCAGATCCCCGGAGCGCCCACGGGCGCGTCGCCTCTCGACGGCGGCGCCTGTCCCGCCGCGTCGCCGCGAGCCGGGGAGGGCAGGCCGTCGAGCAACGTCATCGCTATCGAGTAGGGCTCTTCCCCGGTCGAGCAGGCCGCGCTCCAGGCGCGCAGCGGGCGGCCGCCGCGCGCGGAGCGCGCTCCGTGGCCCGCACCGTCGTGCCACGCCGGGAGGATCTCGCGCTCGAGGAGCTCGAACTGCTCGCGCTCCCGGAAGAAATGGGTCTCGTTCGTGCAGATGCAGTCGAGCATGCGCACGAGCTCGCCCTCGCCGCCCGGCGCGGTCACGCGGCGGTAGTACTCGCCGAAGCTGCGGAGCCCGAGCGCGCGGAGCCGAGGCCCGAGGCGGCAGAGCAGGAGCGGCTTCTTCTGCGGGCCGAGCGCGATGCCCGAGGCGCGCTTGACGAGCCTCTGGAAGAGCGCGAACTCCTCGTCGCTGAGGGCGCGCGGGCTCAGCTCGGCGAGCGACATCATGGCCTGTCCCCTTCGCCCGCCGGCGCGCCGTGGCTGCCTGGGAGCGCCGGCGGGGCCCCGGGGGCCGAGGGGCCGGGCGTCGTCGAGGCCAGGAGCTCCGCCGGCGAGAGGATGCGGTCGATGTTGAGCAGCAGCACGAGCTTCTGGCCCACCTTCGCCAGCCCGAGCAGCTGATCCGCGCTCACCTGCGCGCCGAAGGTCGGCGCGGGCTCGATCTCGTCCGCGGAGAGCGTGAGCACATCGCCCACGCCGTCGATGAGCAGGCCGAGGCGGGTGTTCTCGCCGTCGAGCTCGGTCTCGACGATGAGGACGCACGTCCACCGGCTCACCCTCGTGGGCGGCAGCCCGAGCTTGACCGCGAGATCGATGACCGGCACGACGCGGCCCCGGAGGTTCATGGCGCCGACGATGCACGCTGGCATCATCGGGACCCGCGATGTGACGCTGTGCTCGACGATCTCCCGCGCCCGGAGGATGTTCACCGCGTACTCGTCCCCCGCGATGATGAAGGAGATGTATTGCGACACGGGGCTCGACGCGTCGGAGATCATGACGCCTCCATGGAGAGAGATGGCAAGCGGGCGCCCTGCGCGCCGGGGCGCCGGCTCATCCCGGGCTGCCTCCGGCGGCCGATGGCGCTGCCCTGCGCTCGTCGGGGGCGTCGGCCGGGCCGAGGTCCCTGAGGACGCCGCCGAGCAACGCGTCGACGTCGAGGATCATCGCCACGCTGCCGTCGCCGAGGATGGTCGAGCCGGAGATGCCCCGGACGCGGCGAAACAGCTGGCCGAGCGGCTTGACCACCGTGCGCCCCTCGCCGTCGAGGAGGTCGACCACGAGGCCGGCCTCGGCGCCGTCGTGCGCGACGACGACGACGCGCTCATCGGGCGGGGGAGATCCGCCGAGCCCGAACAGCGCCCGGAGGCGGACGCACGGCAGCGCGCGCCCGCGCCGGATCATGAGCCCCTGGGCGCCGCCGTGCGCGAGCGTGCCGCGGGGCAGGTCGCAGCAGGCGAGCACCGCGCGGAGCGGGATCACGTACCGCTCGCCGCCGATCCCGACGGAGAGCCCCTCGATGGTGGCCAGGGTGAGCGGGAGCTGGATCGACAGCGACGTGCCGTGCCCTTCGCGGCTCTCGAGCCGGATCGTGCCCTGGATCGACTCCACGCTGCGCCGCACGACATCCATGCCCATGCCGCGCCCTGCCAGGTGGGACGACTCCGCCGCCGTGGAGAACCCGGGCTCGAACACGAGGCTGAAGAGCTCATGATCGGGGAGCGCCTCGGGCGCCGGGAGCCGCCCGAGCGCGCGGACGCGGGCGGCGATGCGCTCGCGGCTCATCCCGGCGCCGTCGTCGGAGATCCGGAGCGCGATGCCGCCCCGCTCGTGCGCGGCGTGCAGGGTGATCGTGCCGCAGGGGTCCTTGCCCGCGGCGCGCCGCGCCTCGGGCGGCTCGATGCCGTGACAGATCGCGTTGCGCAGGAGGTGCGTCAGGGCGTCCCGGAACCGCTCGACCACGGCCGTGTCCACCTCGACGTCGCCGTGCACGACGACGAGGCGCGCCTGCCTGCCTTGCGCGTGGGCGAGATCGCGCACCGTGCGCTCGTAGTGCCGGAACCAGGGCCCGACCGGCACCATGCGCGCGGCGCGCACCGCCTCCTCCAGCTCCTTGCAGAGCCGATCTTGCTCCTCCATCTCGTCGCGCAGCGCGGCGCCGGCCTCCCCGCGCACCGCGCGGAGCGTCCGGGCGATCCTGTTCCTGCCGAGGGTGAGCTCTCCGATGAGATCCGCCATGCGATCCAGCTTCTCGACGGCGACGCGGATGCTCTTGATGCTGGTCGCTCCCTCCGCGTCGTCCTCGGTCGCGCGGCGCGCGCTCGCGACCCCCGCGTCCTCTTTCGCCCCCAGCCCTCCGCGCCGCGCTTCCTCCAGGCGCGCGACGACCTCTCTGTACGAGGTGCTGCGCTCGGCCTGCCCCCGCTCGACCTCGGCGACGAGCCGGCGGGCTGCGTCCACCGTCTCGAGCAGCAGCGAGACCACGGCCGTCGAGAGCGGGAGCTCGCCGCGGCAGAGCGCCTCGATGACGTCCTCGGCGGCGTGCCCGAGATCGCTCAAGCCGCCGAGGCCTACCGAGCCGGCGCTCCCCTTGAGCGTGTGGGTGGCGCGGAAGATGCGCTGGAGGACCTCGTAAGCGTCGCCGCCGGTCTCGAGCTGCAGCAGCGCGCGCTCGATCGCGTCGAGGATCTCGTGCGCCTCTGGCATGAACGTCTGGAGCAGCTCGTCGCGATCGCTGTCCATGAGGCTCACAGAGGCTGGATCGAGATGGCGCCGTCGCTCGTCCGGAAGACGATCTTGCGTCCCCGGTTGCCGCCCGTGTCCACCTGGGCGATCCGAATCCCCTCCGCGCGCAGGAACGCGAGCCCGGCATCCACGTTCTGGGCGCCGAGGTGGGTGCCGCGCTCCCGGAACGCGGAGATGAGGCAGGCGCCCCCGACGACGCGCGCTTGCAGCGCCCGGCTGGACGCCCCGAGCTCGATGAGCCGCTCGAGGAGGCGCTGGCATGCGATATCGGCGAAGCGGACCGAGGCCACCGCCGGGCTCGGGCACTCCGGCAGCACGTAATGGTTCATCCCGCCGACGCCGGTGGTGGCGTCCCAGAGGCAGATCGCCACACAGGACCCAACGATGGTGGTCACCGAGGTCGGCTCGGGCGAAGCGAACAGCTGGCCTGGCATGACGTGCTGGGACTTCGCCGGCTGCGAGCGCCAGCTGGGCGGTCCGATCGACGCGGACGGCGCCCTGCGGCTGGACGGACTGGTCCTCTCCTCTCCGCCGACATCGTCGTGCAGGGGTGCGGATCCATCGTCGCCGCTGGAAGGGGCGAGACGTGTGCCCTCGGATGCCCTCGCCGCCGCGTCAGTCGCCAAGACAGTTCCTGACCTTTTCCAGGAGCTCCATCGTGTCGATCGGTTTCGTGACGAAATCGGAGCAGCCGCACCGGAACCCCTCTTCCATGTGCGCCACATCGCTCCGGCTGGTGACGAGCAGGATCGGCGTGCTGCGCGTCGCCTCATCCACGCGCAGCCGCCGGCAGGCGTCGAACCCGTTCACGTGCGGCATGACGACATCGAGGAGGATGAGATCCGGCCGCTGCTCCAAGGCCAGTTCGATCCCCTGGCCGCCGTCGTTCGCCGTGATGAGGTCGTAGTGCTCGCGCAGCGCCATCTGCTCGATACGCAGGATGGTCTGAGAATCGTCGACCAGCAGAATCTTCTTCCGAGGCATCGTTGCCCCCCCTCGATCCGATTCAGCGGACATGGCCCGGCCGTGCCATCGCGCATGGCCAGCATGACTCCCCCTCTTCCACCTACCTACAGCGCGTCTCCCCCTGAGCAGGATCACCCTACCACGAGAGAAGGCGGAAACTCCAACAGAAATTTGCGATAGGCACGCATCGGGTCCCTGTCGGTCGCGATGATTTGGCGGCGCGCCCGGCTCCTCCATGAGGTGCGAGGCCGCGACTCTGGCGGCGCGCAAGCGGGCAGACGCTGGCGCTGGTAGGCCCGCAGCCGGAGCGCGCAGCCTCGAGTGGAGACGCCATCCCCGCAGCGACAGCGATCGCGCGCGGGACAAGCGCGCGAGCTCCGCGACAGGGAGCTCATGGAGGTCGAAGGCAGGTGGAAGGGAGGCAGTGGGGACGCAGGTGGCAGGGCAGCAAAGGATGTGCGCCGCAACGCGCGGCAAGCCTGAAGGAGCGATGCGCGGGTGCGTTCCGATGCCGAGCCCAGGGCAGATCATCGCCCACCTGGTCGACGGCTCCCCGCGTCACCGGGGCGGTGGACACCGGGGAGAGGACGAAGGACCTCTGCGTCCTCTGAACCTCTATGGCTCAGATCCTGTGTATTCGGATTCTTCCCCATCGCGGAGCCAGGGATGAGCTTGGGAGAGGCCCTATTGGGCTCCGCCCGACGGCCGTCAAGCGCCCGGGGAGCGCGCGCGAGGAAGACTGAAACAGTTCCATCCGAGCTCGGCCGGCGGTCCGGCCGCTCGGGACGCTCGTCAGGCAGAACCTGCGCCGGATCGCCCCGCGCTCGCGTACACTCCCGGCGCTCGGCATGGATCAGCCCGCCCACGGGGACAGCAGGGCGCAGCAGGCAGACGTCGCGGGCGCGCTCGCGGATCGGGCCTTCGGCGCGCTCGGCGTCCTGCTCCGCGGCTTCGAGGAGGCGGCCGAGCGCGACGGGCCGGACGCGCTCGAGGCCGCCCTCGAGCGCGGCCCGGAGCACCTCTACGGCGGGCTGCTCACCGCGCTCCTCCGGCTCGTGTTCCTGCTCCACGCGGAGGCCCGCGGGCTCCTGCCGGTCGAGCACCCGCACTACGCGGCGCACCTCGGCGTGCTCTCGCTGTTCCGGGAGCTCGCGGCGGAGCACGCCGCGCGCCCGGCCGCGATGCGGCGGCGCGCCGGGGCGTGGGCGCGGCTCGTCGCGCTGTTCCGCGCCGTCTTTCACGGGCTCCGCCGCCCCGAGCTGAGCCTGCCGGCGCGGCGCGGGCAGCTCTTCGACCCCGAGCGCTACCCGTTCCTGGAGCGGGCGGGGACCGGCGCCTCCCGGGCCGGCGCGCCCAGCGCGCCCGGCGGCGCACGCGCGCGCGCGGCGGCGGAGGGCCCCGAGGCGCTCCGGCCGCCGTCGGTGGACGACGCCACGGTGCACGCGGTGCTCGAGCGGCTCCTCGTGCTCGACGGGCGGCCGCTGTCGTACCGGGCGCTCGACGTCGAGCAGCTCGGCGGCCTCTACGAGGCGCTCATGGGCTACCGGGTCGAGCGCGCCGCCGGGCCGACGGTGTGCCTCCGGCCCGAGCGGGTCTGGGTGAGCGCCGCCGAGGCGCTCGCGCAGCCGAAGGCGCGGCGGGCGGCGTGGCTCGCCGAGCGCGCGGGGCTCCCGCGGCGCGAGGCGAAGAGGCTCGGCGAGGCGCTCGCCGCCGCGAGGACCGAGGCCGAGCTCCTCGAGGCGCTCGAGCCGCTGCGCGCGAGGGACGCCGAGGTGCTCGGGGCGGGGCGGCTCTTCCTGCAGCCGGGCGCCGAGCGGCGGCGGACGAGCTCTCATTATACCCCGAGGAGCCTGTCCGCGCCCATCGTCGCTCGGACGCTCGAGCCCCTGCTCCGGCAGATGGGCGAGGAGCCGGCGTCGGCGCGGCTCCTCGGGCTCGCGATCTGCGATCCGGCGATGGGGTCCGGCGCGTTCCTCATGGAGGCGTGCCGGTACCTGGCCGACCAGGTGGTGGCCGCCTGGGCCCGCGAGGCGGCGCGCGGCGACGCGGCCGCGGCGGAGCGGCTCGCCCGGGGGCGCGAGGCCGCGGTGGGCGAGGCGCGGCGGCTCGTGGCGCGGCGCTGCCTCTACGGCGCCGACAAGAACCCCTTCGCCGTGGGCCTGGCCAGGCTGTCGCTCTGGCTGGTGACGCGCGCGCGGGACGAGCCGTTCACGTTCGTCGATCACGCCCTCCGGCACGGCGACTCGCTGGTGGGGCTCGATCTCGACCAGCTGCGCGGCTTCCACTGGAGGCCCGCTGCGCCGCTGCCGCCGCTCTGCGACGAGATCGACGCCGCGCTGGAGCGGGCGCTCGCGCTGCGGCGAGCGCTCGCCGGGCCGCCGCCGGGCGAGGACGGCGACGCCGCGCGCGGGCGGGAGCGGCTGGCGCGGGAGGCGGAGGAGGCGATCGGCCGGGCGCGGCTCCTCGGCGACCTCGTGGTGGGGGCGTTCTTCGCGCACGAGAAGGACCGGGACCGGCTGAGGGAGCGCGACCGGCGGGCGCAGCTCGCGATCGCATGGCTGCGCGGCGGGGGGCCGCCTCCGGAGGAGCTCCTGGTCATGCAGCGGGCGCTCCGGGGCGGGGCGCCGGGCGGGGCGCCGCCGCTGCCGGCGTTCCACTGGGCGCTGGAGTTCCCGGAGGTGTTCCAGGAGGCGCGCCCCGGCCGGCCGGGCGGCGGCGGCGGGACGGGGCCGGCGCGGCTCGACGCGTTCGTGGGCAACCCGCCGTTCCTCGGGGGAAAGCGGATCTCGACGGATCACGGGGATATCTACGCCGCGTGGCTCGAGCAGCTGCACGGCGCCACGAAGAACACCGATCTCGCCGCCCACTTCTTCCGCCGCGCGGCCGCGCTGCTCGGGGGCCGCGGCGCGGTGGGGCTCATCGCCACGAACACGATAGCTCAGGGCGACACGCGGCGATCGGGCCTCCAGCCGCTCGTCGAGGCGGGGCGGGCGGTCATCTACCACGCGGTGCGCAGCGCCCCGTGGCCCGGGGATGCGGCCGTCCACGTCGCCGTCGTCCACCTCGCCGTGGGCATGTCGCCGGCCGACGGGGTCCCGCCGCCCCGGCTCGACGGCGTCCCGGTCCGCCACATCAACTCTCACCTGCGCGCGATGCCGGAGCGGCCCGACCCGCGGCCGCTCGGGTCCAGCCGGGATCTCTGCTTCATCGGCTGCTTCCTCCGCGGCGACGGCTTCGTCCTCACCGACGGCGAGGCGCGGGCGCTCTCCGCGGGCGACCCGTCGGCGGGCGAGGTGCTCCGCCCCTTTCTGGGCGGCGAGGAGGTCAACTCGTCCCCTTCGCACAGCCCGCACCGCCACGTCATCGACTTCGGCGAGCGCGGGCTCGAGGACGCGGCGCGGTGGCCGGCGCTCTTGTCGATCGTGCGGAGTCGGGTCAAGCCCGCGCGGGATCGCCTGAAGCTCACCGGGATCGACGCCGGCCACCGGGCGCGATGGTGGCAGTTCGCCAACCCGCGTCCGGAGCTCCGGCGCAGGGTGGCGCCGCTCGCGCGGTGCCTCGTGGCGGCGCGGGTGACGAAGCACCTGTGCTTCGCCTTCCAGCCCGCGGGGCGGACGTTCTCGGACCAGCTGTGCGTGTTCGCCATCGACGATTACGCGCGCTTCGCCGTCCTCCAGTCGCGAGCGCACGAGTCGTGGGCGCGCCTGCTCTCCTCGACGATGGGAGAGGGCCTGCGGTATGCGCCGTCGGACTGCGTGGAGACGTTCCCCTTCCCTCGCCCGGAGCACCTCGCCGGGGGCGGGCTCCTCGAGGCCGCCGGCGAGCGCCTCTACACGGCGCGCGCCCGGCTGATGGTCGAGCTGGGAGAGGGCCTGACCGCGCTGTACAACCTCCTCAAGGACCCTGCCTGCGCGCGCCCGGGCGTCGTCGGGCTCCGGCGGCTCCACGAGGAGATGGACCGCGCCGTCCTCGCCGCGTACGGGTTCGGGGACATCGAGGTCCCGCCGTACACGACGCCGGTCACGCCCGGCGAGCGGAGCGCGGCGGGCGCCTTCGAAGATCGGGTGATCGACCGGCTCTTCGCGCTGAACGAGGCGCGCGCCGCCGAGGAAGAGCGGGCCGCCGAGGAGGCGCGGCGGCGCGGGGGCGACGAGCCGCGCGGCCTGGGGCCCGGCCAGCGGTCGCGGGCGGCGGGGCGCCGGGCCCGCGACGGCGGGTAGGGCGGGCGCCGCCCCGCGGCCCGGCGTCGCGCGGAGGCTGGAAGAGCGCGCGCGGGCTGCCGCCGAGCGCGCACGAGACGCCTGACGGCGCATGAGCCGGCAGCGCTCCTCACGCGGGCGCGGAGAACGTCAATCCGCCACCAAGCGCAACACGAAAAACAAAACAGCGACGACGACGACACCAGCCACGCTGATCGCGGCGGCGAGCGCGTATTTCCTTTGCACGACACACATCGCGGCGGCGACCGCGTTGATCGCGCCGATCGACACGACGAGACCCGCTGCGGGGCCAGCGACGAACCGGTCCGCCGCGCCGCCGAAGAACCGCCAGTGATTTCCCGCGGCATTTTGCACATCGACAAAGGCAACGAGCGCGAGCAGCAGCAGCAGGCCGTCCAACGCGATGAGCCAATGAAGACGGCTAGGCATGACTGAATTCATCGTAGAGGATCGGGACAGTGCCTCGGTCGAGGCAGGTACTAGCCGCCATGTCTCCGTACCACGTAGCCCCTGCGCTGGCCTCCGGGGTGCTGGTAGCGCCACGGTTGTACTCCGTCGCGACGATCGCCATCGCTCGCCGGTTGCCAGCAAAGCTAGCCCGGTCAAGGCTCGGGTATCTCTTCTCTCTATTCTTCAGGAAAGTCAGCAGCTTGGCAACCCCATCGATGTGGCTCTTCGGCCATCGTATCAATTTCCACAGATGCCACATCTGGCCCGTCGTGAGCTTCATGAACTCTTCATTGATGCGCTCCCTCGCACGGCGGCTGTCGTTGCGATCTTGCTCGATCAGAGGGATCATTCGGAGGGCCATGGCGAGCGTCGACATCTTCATCTGTCCCACGCCGAAGCTCACGTCCAGGAAAAAGTTTGCATTGAACAGATCCTCGATGTTCCGACGATGTCTCTCGAGAGTCAACTCGGCGATTTCCTCTCTCACATCCTCCACTTCGCCTTGTCGATCCCTCCGTGGCCGGTTTGCGATTTCAATACACAGAACGGACGCGATGAATCGAGCCGAGACACCGTTCGACCCTGTTCTTCGTGCAGCGTCTTCGATATACGACTTGAAGTCGTGCACGAGCTCGACGGTGGCCATCTCGTACTGCGTTCCGGTCCAAAGCGAAGCGTGTGACCCCGCCTGGCAAGCGTACCGACCTGCGACCGAGATTCCTGTGTCTGCGCCGTCGTTCTGCAGCGTGCACGCGATCGTGAGCCCCTCCTCTGACGGCACGGTATAGGTAAACCTCTCCGAATTGGTGAATATCGTGCCCGTGGTGCTGCCGTGGCTCACCTCCCATTTCCATCTGAAACGAGTGTTCGCAGACCAGAGCTCCGCGCCGTGTTGCAGCAGCTCTACCGCCACTTCCGAGCCATGATGGAGTGGAGGGGTCAAATCCGCCACGAGCGAGCGCGTCGTCCCCGACGAGACGTATCCGTATCGGCTTAGGTTAGACATCGTCGCTCTCGCTTTCGACGCTCCAGATGGACAACCTTATCGTGTGGTGCCCTGGGCTGCTCGGAAGGCTGATTGGCCATTTGACGGGCGGCTTGTCGTCCGAATAGCTGATGGCGATGCTGGCTCCGCCGACCTCCCCGGGGGAATAGCGGACTGTCCCCGTCCCATCCGTCCTCAGCGTCTTGCTCCCCCGCGAGGTCGCGAACATGACGGGAGTATCCTCGATTGGCCTGTCGAAACCGTCGATGAACGTGATGTAAATGAAGTCGCCCGAGACCCGAGCCTCCGTGGGGAGCTCTGGCTCTTGCGGCTTTGCTGCCGCCCCTGCCCCGGGGCTCCCTGCCACGTTGATGTCGACCACCGTACCTTTGATGGTAACGCCGGTGGCGTCGATGCGAATGAAGCCCCCTGGCCCGCTCATCGTGACGTCTCGCGCGGCCTCGGCCACGAGGACCTCCGCGGTCGCAAGGTGGATATGCCTGGCGGCGTCCAGCGCACATCTACGCGCGACCTCCTCGTGGCGAGCCTGGCCCACGATCAGCGATTGCTGACGATCGACCTGCTCGCTGCGGTTTCCTTTGACGTGGACGTGGAGGTCACGATCGACGCGCTCGCGCTGTCGCTGCTTGACGACGGTGTGGAGGTCCTCTCCAACACAGACCTTCTGGCCGCCTTCCGTGCGCTCGACTTCATTCTGCTTGACTAGCTGCGCGCACTCGCCTCCAGTCGCCGTGATCCGACTGGCTCCGGTCGTCTCCGTGCGGTTTCCTCCAGTGACCTCCACCCGGTTAACCCCGGTCGTCTCAGTCTCGTTGGCGGCGACCTTCTTGTGGAGATCGTGGAGGACCGTGATCGTTTCGTCGTGCTTGACCAGCCTGCGAAGGCTCCTCTCAGCCTGGATGTAGAGGAGCTCGTCCCCCTTCCCATCCTCGAACCGGATCTCGTTGAAGCCGCCCGATCCCCGAGAGGAGTCGCTCTTCCACGTGCTGGTCGTCCCGTTCGATGGAAGCCTGTGCGGCACCGGCTGCGTTTGATTGTACACTCGCCCGACGACGACAGGCTGATCGGGATCGCCCTCGATGAAGCTCACGAGCACTTCCTGGCCGACTCGCGGGAGCGCCAGGCTCCCATGGCCTGCGCCGGCCCAGCCCTGGCTGACGCGGATCCAGCAAGAGCTCCGCTCGTCGAGCTGTCCCCCGCGATCCCACGGGAACTGAACGCGCACCCGGCCGAACTCGTCGGTGTGGACCTCCTGGCGGTCGGACCCCACCACGGTCGCGCTCTGGGCACCGACGACCTGAGGCTTCGGGGTGCGGAGCGGCGGCCGGTAAGGCGCGTCGGCGAAGACGGCTTGCCCACGCATGGTCCATCCGCCCTCGGACGAGCCCTCGGCCGAGAACTCGGTGACGAGCAGCTTTCGCTCCGGCGTGAGCTCTGGGTGGGGGTGAAGGGCCATCGAGAAGATGGTGCCCGGTGCTAGATCGATGGCGTTGGTCTCGAACGAAAGGGTACGGCGGTCCGCACGTTCACCCAGAAGGGCGCGCTCCGCGAGGGCCATGCCGAAGCGCTGGTCCTGACGAGCTACGCCGCGATCGTCGGCGACGGGTGTGTCGGTTGCGCCCGCGCTCGCCTCCATCAGGAAGGCGCCAGGGTGATAATGGTATTGCTCGTAGTGAGCGTCGGGGCTCGTGCCGCGGGGAGCCTCGGCGAAGAGGGGGAACGCGGGGTTGCGGAAATCGTGAGCGCGGATCGTGAGCGCCCCCGGTCGGATGTTCTGGGCGATGCGGGCCTGCGTGACGAGCTCCCTGTCGGCAGACAGGCTCGGGTTCGTGACATAGAAGAGGGGTGGCGCCGCGCGCGGGGTGGCCACGTGGGGCGCGTCGGTCAGGGTGAGCTGTGAGCCCTTGTCTTCGTCATGCACGAAGGCGAAGGCGATACCTGCTTCCTCGAGGAGCCGGCTCAGGAAGGTGTAGTCAGTCTCGTCGTACTGCACCCTGAGCTCGAGCCTCGGGAACCGGGCGCGCTCGACGTTCCACGCGGGCTCGATGCCCCACTCGCCGAGCAGCTGGTCGGCGATGTCCGGCACCGAGAGATGCTGAAAGGTGCGATAGCCGCGACGCTGGGTCATGAGCCAGAGGGTGGGGACGATGCGAAAATGATAGGTGGACAGGCCGCGGTGCGAGGTATCCGCGTGGACCTGCTCGGCATAGCTCACGACGCCGTTCCAGACGCGGCCGCGGACGAGGTGGGCGAAGGCGTGGCCGGTGGCGGCGCGGAGAGACGCAGGCTGGCCGACGAGGGGGGCGAGATCGAGGCTCGGGTCGTCGGAGCGGGCCCAGAGGGACACGACGAACGGCGACGAGAGCGCCTCCCGAACCGAAAAATGGCGAACGGAGAGCGAGGATTCTCCCGATGCAAATGCCAGCTCAAGAAGGGTCATCGGGTGGGCTCCTCATGATGTTTGGTCCTGGTGCCTGATGGCTCTCGACTCACGCGCCGCTCCGGACACGCAGCTCAGAACTCCACGAATGCCTTCGGTAGCGCCCATGAGCTCCGTGCCCCCTCCGCTCCACTGTTATTCGGGGGCAGCCGCTCGGGAGAACTGAAGCACGTCGCCGTCATCTCCCTCGGCGATGAGCTTGTCGATGTCCCCGAAGAACATGCCGGCCTGCCCAGCAGTGCACGTCGGGACGAAGGTGCGCAGCGTCGCCGGATCGTAGAATCGAAAATACATCCGTGCGCCGGTTCCTTCGTACTCCACCATCAAGAACCGCCGGAGATGGCGCCGCGCGTCGCTGAGAGGCTGCCGGGTGATCAGGTAGATCCCCCAGCGGTTTCCCCAGCCCTCCCGCACGATCGACGACAGCAGGCGCGAGCCCGCCGGGAGCTTCACCAGATAAGGCGCCACATGCGCGAGCGTCTCTCCCTGGGTCCCTTCGTAGAGCGAGCGATACTCCTCGACTGATTCCCGGAGCAGCTCGAGGATCCGGCGCTCCCGGGCTGCGTCGAGCACCGCATAAAGTGGTGCCCTCTGCGCCTCTGCCCGCAGCACGGCCAGCGCCTCCTCCGCGCGGGCCGCCCGCTCGGCGCGCGCCTCCGCCCGACCTTTCTCCGGAGTCGGTCTGCCCCCGTCCTCCCCGACGCCCTCATCGCTCGCGCGCGCCGGCGTCGCGCCCTCGAAATGCACGGTGAACACCGTCTCGCCGGCCTGGATCCAGCCGCCGTTCTCGACCTCGCCCTCGGACCGCCCTTCCTCTCCGTTGATACGCGTCCCCTGCGCGCTCTTCAGATCACGCACCCAGCACCGATCCCCGCTCCACGCGACCTCGAAGTGAACGGCCGACATCTTCGCGTCGTGCGGCACCACGAGATCCGCGAGCTCTCCTCGGCCCACGCGCAGCACCTGCCCCGGCGCGATCACCGCCTTGCGGCCATCCAGCCGCCCCCACCTCACCGCCACGATCGCCCGCCGCTGCCGCTCTTGCATCTGGCGCTCCATCTACCGCTGCCGCCTCTGCCGCGCCTCCCGCTCCCGCGCCTTCGCCTCGCATTCTTCGCAGAACGGCTTGTCAGTCCTCAAGGCCTCGGCTTGCGCCGAGGAGCCGATGTTCACGGTCGGGCATCCGGCCACGACGACGCCGCCATGCGATGTCGGATCGCCGATGCGCGCAGCCGCCTTGCCGCCGATGAGCACGGTCGGTTCCCCCTCCTTGATGCTATCCGGCGGCCCCACGCATATGGCCGCGTCCCCGACGCGCGCCGCCGGCATGAACCCGATGAGCACGGTCGCCTCGCCTACGCCGACCGGTCCCCCGACGTGGGGCACCGGTCCGGGCTCGACCTTGGGACAGGTATGCATATCCGAGATTCGCGCTGCCGCAGGCATGCTCCCTCCGTCGCCGTCTTTGCCTCGCGCCTGCTCCTCGCCTCGCGCCTACTGGGCGAGGCCCGTCAGCGCCACGTTGTCCGGCGCCGGCCTGGCGGGCTCGTCGACCACCGCCTCGACCGCGTCCTCCGGCGCCTCGGGGCTCGCGCCGCTCCCCGACCCGGCCGACCCGCCGCTGTTGATCCTCACCAGGGTGCCCTTGATCGTGATCCCGCCTGCGTCGATGCGGATGAACCCCCCTGGTCCCTTGATGGTCAGATCCTGCGCCGCCTCGATCACCAGCGCCGAGCCCGCCTTGAGGTGGATTTCCTGCCCCACGTTCAGGGCGTAACTGCTCCCCACCGTCTCGTGGCGGTCTCCGCCCACGATGAGCGACTGATTCCCATCGACCTTCTGGTTCCGCTTGCCCTTCACCCGGAGATGGCTATCGCCATCCACCCGCTCCCGCTTGACCTGCCTGACGACGATGTCCTGGTCCTGACCGACGTAGAGCGTCAAATTGCCGTCGGTCTTCTCGACCTCGTCTCCCCGGACCAGCTTCTCGCTGTTCCCGCCGGTGATCTGCGTCCGGTTCGCGCCGGTGATCTCTGTGCGGTTCGCGCCGGTAGTCACCGTCCGGTTCGCGCCGGTCGTCTCGGTCTCGTTCATGACGACGAGCTTCTGCCGGTTGTTGCCGATCGTGATCGTCTCGTCGTTCTTGACCAGCTTGCGGAGGTTCTTCTGCGCCTGCACGTACATGAGTTCCTTGCCCTTGAGGTCCTCGAACATGATCTCGTTGAATCCGTTCGAGCCCGGCGAGGAGTCACTCTTCCACGTGCTCCGTGTCTTGTGCTCTGGCAGCTTGTAAGGTACGCGCTGGGTGGCGTTGAACACACGGCCCACGATGATCGGCTGATCCGGATCGCCGTTCAGGAAGCCGACGAGCACCTCGTGGCCGATCCTCGGGATCGCGATCATCCCGTACCCCGTGCCCGCCCACCCTTGGCTGACTCGAATCCAGCACGAGCTCGCGTCGTCATGCTTCCCCTCGCGATCCCAGGGGAACTGCACCCGAACGCGACCGAATTCGTCGGTGTGGATCTCTTGCTTATTCGGTCCTACAACCGTCGCGGACTGCAACCCGCTGATCTTCGGCTTCGGGGTCCTCTGCGGTGGTCGATAGGGCACATCACAGAACACCGCGTGGCCCGAGAGGTGCCACTCTCCGTCGGGCGAGCCCTCCAGCGAAAACTCGCTCACGAGCAGCGCCCGGCCGAGCGCCGCTTGTGGGTGGTTGTCGATCAAGAACCGCATGCCCGGCCAGAGATCGACGACGTTCGTCTCGAAATAAACGGCCTGCCTGCCCACGCGCTCGCCGAGGAGACGCCGCTCCGCCCGCCCGTGGCCGAACGGCTGATCGTACCGGGCGGTCCCCTTGTCGTCGGCGACCGGCATGTCGCCGGGTTTGCCGGTCTCCACCAGGAACCCGCCCGGCTCATAGTGGTACTGCTCGTATCGATCTTCGGGCGCGGGCGACTTCGGGGCCTCGCCGAACAGCGGGAAAGCCGGCCTCCGGAAATCGTGGTCGCGGATCGTGTGAGCGCCGGGGCGAACCTCGTGCGACAGTCGGACGTGCGTCACGAGCTCGCGATCTACGGCCAGAGTGGGGTTATCGACGTATTGCAGCGGGAGCCCCGCGCGCATGGCGCCGAGATGGAGCTTGTCCCCCAGCGCGACCGTCCTGCCGGCCTCGTCGTCCGGGAGCGTGAAGGCGATCCCCGCCTCCTCGAGCAGCCGGCTCAAGAATGCGTAGTCGCTCTCCCCGTACTGCACCTTGTATTCGAGCTTCGGATACGTTCCCCGATCGATATTCCAGGATGGGGATAGGCTCCACTCCGCCAGGAGCTTGTCGACGATATCGGGGATGGCGACGTGCTGGTAGATTCGATAGTTTCGCCGCTGGGTGAGCAGCCACAGCCTCGGGACGATGCGAAGGTAGTAGGTCGAGACGGCCGGCGCGCCGGGCAGGGCTTCAACCGCCTGCACCTGCTCCATGTAGCTGCACACGCCCGACCAGACCCGGACGCCGCCGTACGCGAGCAGCTCGGCGGCGCCGTCGAGCCGCAGCGCCGCCGGCTCGCCGACCAGGCACTCGAGATCGAGATGAGGGCTCGGGGAGTGAGCCCACACCGACACGGTGAAGAGGCCCGAGATGGCCTCCTGCACCGAGAACCTTTTCACGGAGAGCGATTGCTCCCCGGAGGCAAATGAGAGCTCCAAGCGCGACATCCAGAAGACCTCCTCCCCCTGGCGCAGGTCGCTGGTGCGTCCGAGGTCGATCGTCTGTGGAGCAGATTACAAGGTCGCTCGCGTCTTGGCGAGCGCATTCGTGGGGCGATTGTCTATCCACAGGACATAATTGACATTTTTGCATCGAGGCGCCGCCGCGTAGCTCCACGAGGCGTTCACGGCGCACGGAGGCCAGGCCCTCCTCGACGACGGTGAGGAGCGGCCGGGGAAGAAACTCAAGCTCGCCGATCTCCTGGCCCCCGCTCCGCGTCGTCGTCGGCGAGCGCAACATCAGCTCGCCGCGAGGATCTTCAATACCTTACCCGACGAGGCATCCAACTGCACCTGTATCGCATAGTCGGAGCGCCTCGATCCGAGCGCGGCGGCGTTCTTCAACGGATAGCTGACGTGGTACGTGTTGCCGTTCAGCTCGATGACGAACACCCCGAATTTGTCGTACTCCTCGAACCCTGCGAGGGCGCCCGACGCGATCCGTTGTGCGCTCGTGAGGGGTATGAACGAGCCGTTGATCGCAGGCCTCGTCGACTTTGCGTCGCCGATCGCGAGCACCCTCCCCGTGGCCGCCTCGACGCTGACCGTGAGCGGATGCGTCGAGCTGCGATCACGTCGAAGCTCGCTCAACGTCCCCTGGAAGAACGTCACATTGTAGCGATCTCCTTCGGGCTCCACGATGGCGCTGCACGCCCGATCCATGTAATCGTATCCCTGGATCGAATCGTGTGCGACGAGAAGGGCTCGTTCCGACGAAATCATCATTTCCTCGTTCTTTCGGGAGTCGCGCTGCCCTTGGCCCTCTGACGCCTGTCTTCTGGTAGAGCACCCGAGCACGAGCGAGCCTAGCAGCAAACACATCGACAGCAGCCGCACCGATGTAGGCGCACCGATCACTGCGGGGTGCTCCTTCTATTTACGCCGAGCGACAAGTACAGCCTCGCGGGTGCTTCCTTGGGGTGCTGCATGGGGATCGATCCGCTGCCCGCGGGAGACTCGATGTAATCATAGACCACTCCCGGAACATCATCGCTCGTATCCGCCCCATTATCGGCCCCGCTGGGGCCTACTCCTCGCGCGGAGCCGGGCGGCAGCCCAGTGCGGTACGTGGTCGGGGTGTGCGTGTGAAAAGAGGCAACGGGGTATTTGCCTCCATTCGAATCCGGAAGTATGTCGGCAGGGACGTCCGAAGGACGAGGTGGCAGCGACACTGACGCGCCATCCGCGGGGCCGCCCCAAGGCCCCGTGACGGTGGTCCCGATCTCATAGACGTCGCTCGTCGTATTCAAGTAGATCCAGAATCCGTACTCTCGCCTTCGGTTGGGCGTTTCCGTACAATCCGCTTTGGTGCTGTTCCAGGCCCCGGACATCGCATTGGAAACGACGGAATCGTTGACAATCTGGGAGTACTCGGGAAATTGAACGTCTACGTCCCTCTCGGCCGTATAATACTCGCGTCCGTCTATCTTGGCCACGCCACGGAGGGAGAACCTGCCGGCGACGCGAGCCTCCCACGGCTCCAGGGTTCGGGCCCCCCGAAGGACATACCAAGTTTGGCTGCTTCTCCTGCGGATCTCGATCCTGTACTCCCCGACAGTGTTTCCTGTCGTCGTGACGTCGATGCTGACGTTTGTCGATCGGTCGTGCTTCAACGTCAGCGTGGTCCTGGCCACCGTGAGCGTCACGGTGACGCTCGGAGGGCAAGGCGCCGTGCTGCACGTCGTCGGCGTCGCGTTCGTCGGTGGCGCCGGATTCTTCGTCTCCGAGCTACACACCGGCGTGCTCCCTCTCCAGGTACGAGAGAGCGCTCTCCAGGTAAATGATGGCCCTCCGTTCCAGCCGTTCTGCTCGCTCCGTCGGCGTCTGTATCCTCGGATCTTGCAAAACGGCGCTGATCCACGGGAACAGCGGGTCGCTGCCGAACCCGTGCCCAATCGCGTATGAAAGAAGGATTATCAGAGCCACGCCCCTATCCGTAGATAGACCCAACCTGCCGGCGCTCTCCGGCGCTCTTCGGATGAGCGATCGCAACGGTTGTTTTCCGAGGTATCTATAGCGCTCGGGGAAGGCATGTTCCATGAGGGCGAGTACGGCTTCTTCGAAGCCGCTTCCGCTCGCGGACGGGATCGGCTGCGAGCTCACGTCATAGACGCGGCGCAGCGCCCGAATCGACGGTCCTCGGTCGTTTCCGACCACCCGTGCGATGTAGTCCATCATCGAAGCGTGAAGGCTCATCGCGAGCGTCATTTGATCGGAATCCTCGCCGGCACGGAGCGCATCCCCAGCCCAAGGCAATAATGGGTCTGTGTCGAAGTCACTTCCGAACATGAACATCAGCTCGATGTAGAACCGCACGGGGCCGCAGTTCGTGAATCCGTATTGTCCTGCTCTCGCCAGGCCGAGCTGTATCACCTGCCTGACGCACGACTCGCCGATGACCTCGGAGTGCTTCGGCGCAAAGGACTTCATGTGCTCTACCGTGTTGTCTTCGAAGTCGCACAGAGCGGCCGTCTCGAAAGTCGCCATCTGCTCTTTGCGAATCCTGAACATTCCGATCTCTCCTTCGCGCCGCTGCTCGTGGCATCGTGTCCATGCGAGCGAAATCTGTGTGCAACACGGCCGGGCGCTGGCGAGGCTCCGGCTGCCGGCTCCACGCAGCTGCGCAGGCCCGGCCGGAGTCGGGCGCCGCCGTAGGCGCGGGGCTCGACGCCGCCCCCGACCCGCAGCGCCGGCTCGCCGACCAGGGACTCGAGAGCGAGATGAGGGCTCGGGCGCGAGCCCGGATCTACGCGCTGAGGAGGCCCGGAATTGCCGCCTGCGCCGCGAGCCTCGTCACGGAGAGCGATCCTCCCCCCGGAGGCGAATGAAAGCTCGAAGCGAGACATCCAGAAGACCTCCTCCCCATGGCGCAGGTCGCTGATGCGTCCGAGGTCGACCGTCTGTGGAGCAGATTACAGGGCCGCCTGCGCGTTGGCGAGCCCCTTCGAGCGAGCATTGCCTATCCGCAGGACATGGTTGGGATTTTGGGTGGCCGATCGGGCGGCCGGAGAGGGCGCGCGCCGCTCGCCGGCCGAACGGCCGACCGCGGACGATCCCCGAAGCCGACGCCGTTGCTGACGCTGGGGCGGGCCAGGCGCTCCATCGAAGGCGAGCCCACCACCTGCCTCGCCGACCCGGAGATCGGCGATGGCCTACGCGGATCCTTACAGCCGGCCGTCGATCGTCACGATCGAGCCGTCCGGCCGGTAGCTGAGCTCCGTCACCTTCACGTTGCGCAGGTGCGTCTTGCCGCCGGAAAGCTCGCAGTCGTGATAGAAGAGCCACCACTTGCCGCCGAACTCCAAGATGGAGTGGTGCGTCGTCCACCCGAGCACCGGAGTGAGCACGACGCCCTGGTAGGTGAAGGGGCCGTACGGGTTGTCGCCCGTGGCATACACCAGAAGGTGCGTGTCGCCGGTGGAGTACGACAGGTAGTATTTGCCGTTGTACTTGTGTATCCACGGCGCCTCGAAGAAGCGGCGCTCGTGGTCCGTTTGCAGGATCGGCTCGCCGTGCGCGTCCAGGATGCGGATCTCGCGCGGCGTCTCGCCGTATTGCAGCATATCGTCGCTCAGGCGCGCCACGCGCGGCCCGATGGCCGGCCGCGCCTCGGTGGGCTCGGGCAGCGCGGTGGGGTCGTACTTCCCGCTCTGCCAGCGCTGCAGCTGCCCTCCCCAGAGGCCGCCGAAGACCATGTAGTGCGCGCCGTCGTCGTCCTGGAAGGTGGAGCAGTCGATGCTGTAGCTGCCCTTCATCGGCTCGGGCTCCGCCTTGAACGGCCCCTCCGGCCGCTTGCTGGTGGCCACCCCGGTGCGGAAGACGCCGTCCCGGTCCTTGAGCGGAAAATACAGGTAGTAGGTGCCGTCCTTGTACGCCGCGTCGCCGGACCACAGCTGCCGCCCCGCCCAGGGGACGTCCTCGAGGTCGAGCGCCACCCCGTGGTCCGTCACCTCGCCGGGGATGCTCGCCATGGAGAGGACGTGGTAGTCCCGCATGTCGAAGTGATCCCCGTTGTTGTTCTCGGGGACGCCGCTCTCGACGTCGTGCGACGGGTAGATGTACACGCGGCCCTCGAAGACGTGGGCGCGCGGGTCCGCGGTGTAGATGTGGGAGACCAGGGGCTTCGATCGCGACATGTCGCTCTGTGGGGTGGTAAGGGGAGCAGCTCACCCGCGCCGGTCGTGGGACGGCGCTGCAGAGCGCATCTCGTTCGCATCGAGCCGCGCGGCGTGCTCGGCGAACGCGAGCTCTGAGCTGATGAGAACCGGCCCTCTACCATCGCGTCAGAAATTCCGCCAGGGATCATCGAGCCGGCGCCCGCCGGCGCCCGCCGCCGTCGCGCTTCGCGGAAGGAACGCCCGGACCTCCTGGGCCAGGCGCGCGGGCGTCGCCAGGCCGTCGACGCGCGTCCAGCGCCCCTCCGCCGGCCGGCCGATGAGCGTCACCGGGGTGTGCTGCTCCTTGATGGGCGCGCGCCCGCCGAGCGCGTCGAGCACCCGGCTCACGCGCTCGCGATTGCCGGTCAGGAACACCCAGCCCGGCCGCCGGCCGAACCTCTCCGCATAGCCCTTCAGCCGCTCCGGCGTGTCCGTGGCGGGGTCCAGCGAGATGGAGACGAGCCGCACGTCCCGCTCCAGCGCGTCGCCGAGCTCGGCCTGGAGGCGGCCGAAGATGGCGGTCATCGGCGAGCAGATCGTGGTGCAGGTGGTGAAGACGAAGTTCACCACGAGCACGCGATCCTTCGCGAGCTCGCGGAGGCGCACCGTCGCGCCGTCCTGATCCACGAGCTCGTCGTCCGGCACCACGACGCCCGGCGCCGGGGCCGCGCGCACCGACGCCGCGCCCTGCGCGGGGCGCAGCGGATCCCGATCGGCGCCCGACCCCGCCGGATCGCTCCCGCGACCGCACGATGCGGCGGCGAGCGCCACGGCGAAGAGCAAGGCGTTCGGCACGGAGAGCGAGAGAGATCGCATATCGGCCTCACTGCGGGCGTGGCCCCGTCGGAGCCCGCGAGGGGGCGCTCGCGTCGAGCGCCTCGGGTTCGAGCGCCGCCGTTCAACGAGCGAAGAGCCGGCGCCGCGCGCCGCCGCCATCGCTCGATGGCTGGCCAGCGGGCAGGGAGTTTGTCGCGCGATCCCCCAAGGTCAAGAATCTTCGCCGGCGAGCTCGCGCCGGTGGGGCGATGCCGCGGAGCCTCGGCCGTCAGAAATCGACGCAGACGGGCTCGTCGATCCGCAGCACGGACTCCTGGCTGAAGCGCGCCTTGTAGTCCTCGCGGATGGCCTCGATGCTGTCCGAGGCAGCCTGGCCGCCGTCGTGGAGGAGCATGATCAGCCTGCTGTCCTCGCGGATCAGCTCCTCCGTCGTCGCGAGGTACTGGCCGTCGACGTCGAACTGCGTCAGCCCGTCCCGGAAGCGCGGCGTCACGACCGTATCGACGAACTCCTGCCACTCCTCCTGCGTGACGTCGGGCCCGTCGCGCCGATCCAACCCGAAGAAGAGCTCGGTCCGGATCATCAGCTCCCCGGTGTCGCAGGTCATCGCGGGCGCTCTCGGCGCGCCGTCGCCCGCCGCGGCGCTGCCGCAGCCGGCGGTCGCGAGGAGCACGGCGAGGAGGGCGCGCGGGATCGATCGGTCGGGCATGGAGGCTTCCTCCGAGGAGAGGGCGTTCGGGCGCACGGCGAGGTGCGATCCGCACGCTACCACGGCCGCGGCGGCGGATTGAAGTCGTGAGCGACCGTCGCGATGCCCGCCGCGACGAGCGCTTACACACGTCTCGTTCTTGAGCGACTCTCCACCACGACGACCATCGCGGCAGCGGTGCCACCGTGGTAGTTCTTGAGGACTCGTTCCAAAGAGCCGACGCCCCGACCCGGATCGCGCCCGTCGCAGCCCGGATGGTCGACGAGATCCGCCGGCTCCGCCCCCGACAGGCGGTGCTGCGGCATCACCGGGCCGAGCCGCTGGCCCGCAGGCCCCCCGCCCTCCCGTTGGCAACGACCAGCCCGGCCGCCGGCCGAGCTCCTCCGCGCGACCGTTCAGCCGCCCCGGCGTGTCCGCGTCCATCGCGGGGGTCCAGCGAGTGGAGACCAACCAGCCGGACGTCCCGCTCCAGCGCGCCGCCGAGCTCGGCGTGGAGCGACACCGAACACGGCCGTCATCGGCGACCAGACCGAGGAGCGCGCCGCGGGGAGCGGCGACACGGGCAGGCGCCGTCGCTGCCCCTGACACGCCACCTCCCGTGTTGGCCGGCGCTGGGACAGGCGGGAAAAACGCGGTGTCAGACAGGACGCTCCTCGCGCGCTCGCAGACGCCTCTCACGGACGTGAAGACCCGCACGGCAAACGAGGCATCATCGCCCCGGGCGCAAAGATATCCATGAGCAGGGATCGCGAACAGACATCCAACGGACATCCCGTAGATATCTCGCGTTATGAGCAAATCTACACAAAGCATAAACCGATGGCACAAACCGAAACCACATGTCAGAAATGGGGCCAATCGGGAGACCACGCGCCGCGCGCGCTTTGGTCGGAAGCGGGGCGACGATTCGCGCCGCACCAGAGCCTCGAAGGCGTCGCTCCCGGGAAAGAGGTGCTGCGAGCATGAGCTCTCTTCTCGAACAAAGGTTGTTGTCCATGACGACCCCGCCTGCCATCTCTCGCTATCTTTCAGGGGCGGATCAGGCGGACAGCCTCTCACCTGACACCCTGGAACGATACCAGGCGGAGTCGCTCCGGACGATCGTCCAACGAGCATACCGCAAGTCATCGTTCTACCGGACCAAGATGGGCGAGGCAGGGGTCGCGCCCGGCGACATCCAGAAGGCGACCGACCTGGCCAAGCTCCCGTTCCTGACGAAGGACGAGCTCCGCGGGCAGCCCTTCCGCCTCTTGACCTGCGACAGGAAGGATATCGCGCTCATCCAGGTCTCCACCGGCACCACGGGCGGCGAAGAGATCTACATGGCATACACGTGGAACGACTACCTGCTTTATGATCTGGCGCCCCGGTACTCCAGGCTGTTTCCCGTCGGCCCCGGCGACATCTGCCTGAACGCGCTCCCGTACGAGATGAGCACCGCGGGGCTCGCGTTCCACAAGACGTTCATGGATGGCTACCAGGCCACCGTCGTCCCGGCCGGCAAGGGCGGGGCCTATTCGACGCCGCAGAAGACCGTCAGGACGATGAAGGACCTGCGCCCGAGCATCGTCGTCACGAGCCCGTCCTGGGCCATCGCGCTGGCCGAGGAGGCCCAGAGGAGCTCGTTCGACCTGACCAGCCTGCGCGTCAGGAAGATGTGGCTCACGGGGGAGGGGTGCTCCCCCGCCCTCCGCGGGCGCATCGAGAAGATGTGGGGCACGACGGCCAATTTCTTCTACGGGTCGCTCGAGTGCGGGGCGCTCGGGATCGAGTGCGACCATCACGACGGCTATCACGTGCCAGCGGCGCACGTCATCATGGAGATCGTCGACCCCAAGACCGGCCGCGTCCTCGACCCGGGCGCGACGGGCGAGATCGTCGTGACAGGGCTGCTCCGCTACGACAGCCCGATCCTCCGCTTCCGGACCGGAGACCTCGGCTGCCTGGACCCGGCGCCGTGCCCGTGCGGGGTCGCGATGCCCCGGTTCCGCATGAGGGGCCGCGCCTTCGACCAGATCCGGTTCCAGGGCAAGGAGATCTCGCCCATCCTCCTCGAAGAGCACTTGATGCGGATGCCGGAGGTCGGGAACTGGTTCCAGTTCGTCGTGCCGTCTTCGGGCCAGGCGCGCATCAAGGTCCGCTGCGAGCTCGCGAGCGGCGTGGAGCCCGGCGCGCCGCTGGCGCAAGCGCTCGCCACGAGGCTGCAAGCCGCGACCTCCCTGCCCTTCGACTTCGAGTTCGTGGATGAGTTCCAGCGCGCCGGCGTCAAGGCGGTGCGGGTCGTCCGGGAGTGACAGGCAACCAGTATAGAGATGGAGGCTATCCGATGATCATCGATGCGCACGCGCACGTCTCTCCGACGAGCTACGGCTCTGCCGAGAACTACCTGGAGCAGCTCGCGCAAGGCGGCATCCAGAGGGGCGTCGTCTGCCCCGGCGGGATGCTGGATGTGCGGCAGTTCAACGCGTACATCACCGGCAAGAACAAGCCGGACGCGGTCCCGAAGAACGACTACGTCGCCGAGGCCGTGAAGGGGAACCCCGCGCTGCGCGGGCTCGCCTGCGTCGACCCGTGCGATCCGAGGGCCGTGGACGCCGCGGAGCGGTACCTCGACAAGGGGCTCCGCGGGCTGATGGTCACGCCGCTGGTCCACAAGTTCTCGTTCTGCGACGACGTCATGGCCCCTCTGGCCCGCCTCTGCGGCGAGCGCGAGGTGCCCGTCTATTCGCATGTAGCGTTCAGGCCGGGGGCGAACACGTCCGACTACGTGGAGCTCGCGCGGCGGTTCCCGAGGACGAACTTCATCCTGGAGCACATGGGCGCCGGCCACGTCGACAACGAAGCGTCAGCCGCCGCCGCCAAGCTGGACAACCTCTTCCTGGAGACCTCTCTCAGCAGCTATCTGCAGATCCTCCTGTCGGTGCAGCAGGCCGGAGCGAGCAAGGTGATCTTCGGCTCCGAGTACCCGCTGTCCCACCCGGCCGCGGAGGTCCACAAGGTGCTGCTCTTGCCGATCTCCTCCGGCGAACGCGAGAAGATCCTGGGCGGGAACATCCGCGAGCTGCTCCATCTGGAGAGCGCCTGAGCGAGGGAGCGGACCATGACACTTCCGGATCGACTGGCGGCCGTCAATCATGTGCTGGAGCACGCGCGGAGCTCCCATTTCCATCGGCAGCGCCTCCCCAGCGCCCCGCTCCGGACCTGGGAGGAGTGGGCGAGAATCCCGCTGATGACGAAGGGCGATATGCTCCAGCGGTCGCCGCACGGCATGGCGTGCGTCCCGAACCACGAGCTGCTCCAGTATCACGAGTCCTCCGCGACGACTGGCGCTCCCGTATCGGTGTGGTACAGCAGCCGGGACCTCGCGGAGATCCGGGAGCGGTTCGCCCGGTGGGGGGTCGGGTTCACGGACGAGGACCGGGTGCTCATCCGGTTCCCTTATGCGCTCTCCACCATCGGGCCCTTCGTCCAGATGGCGGTCCAGCAGAAGGGCGCGTGCGCGATCGCCGCCGACAGCCGCACCACGATCACCCCGCTCCGGCGCGTGGTGGATCTGATGCGGAGGCTCGACGTCACCGTCCTCGCCACGATCTCGCTCTCGGCGGTGATGATCGCCGAGACGGCCGAGATGGCGGGCCTCGATCCGCGCCGAGATTTCCCCCGGCTACGCGCCATCTGCTGCGCCGGAGAGCCCCTCAGCCCGCGCCGGCGGGAGCTCGTCGAGGGGATCTGGGGAGTCCCCGTGTACGACAACTTCGGGATGACGGAGACGGGACCTCAGGCCATGGATTGCGCGGAGCGCAGGCTGCACCCGTGGCAGGACTGCTTTCTCATGGAGGTCCTCGACGACCGGCTGGAGAGGAGCGTGGCGCCGGGGGAGATAGGGCAGCTCGTCGTGACGTCCCTCACGCGGCGGGCCACCCCGATGATCCGGTACGTGACGGGAGACAGGGTGAGGTGCATCGGAGAGCCCTGCGCGTGCGGCGGGAGCACGACGCTGGAGATCCGGGGCCGGGCGGACGACACCCTGCGGGTGCGCGGCAAGCCGTTCGATCTCTGGGATCTCGACGCGATCGTCTCCCGGCTACCCAGCCGCCGGTTCTGGAGGGCCTCGCCGACGGGTGACGGGCTCCACTTCATCGTGGAGCGCGAGAGGGAGGAGGACGGTATCGAGCCGGGCCTCCTCGATGAGCTATCGCGAGCGCACGGCGCCCGCGTGCAGGTCGAGCTGGTCCCGAAGGGGACGCTGTATGACAGGAGCGAACCGGTCTCGTTCGGGATGATGGGCAAACCGGTCTATGTGAGCAAATCCATCGCGCGCACCTGAGCGCGGACTTCATGAAATGCGAAGGGGAGGATCGAGCATGAGCACGGCACCTATGAGCAACGCCAGCGGCGTCATCGCCAACGGCAACAACAAGAGCGTCGCTGTCACGATGGAGAAGCGCGAGCGCATCCGGCTCGAGCGCGTCGAGGGAGATCGCAACCGGATGGCGGAGTCCGACGCCCTCGTCGTCTGGTTCGACTCGGCGAAGATCGCGACGCCGAGCGACTGCGACGGCATGCTGGAGAGGGTGGTCAACCTGGCCTATACCGGCGTCGTCCTCTATCCGGAGAACCTGTCCGCGCTCGCGCCCGCCGTCCCGTCGCGCATGATCAAGATCCTCCACGCCGAGCGCGCCGAGGATCTGACGCGCCTCGCGCCGCTGCCGAACGGCGGCAAGGACGTGGTGATCGCCAGCCCGGACGTGGAGCTCCTCGGGAGGGCTGCGGAGCTGGGGCACAAGACCTGCTTCCGCGCCTACGTGGACGACGGCGAGAGCCTGCACAAGTCCATCGCGGAGGGGCAGCGCCACGCCTACCTGATGATCCGCTTCCGCGACCCCACCAACATCCCCCTGGAGCTCGTGATCGCCACGCTGCAGGCCACGAAGACGGTGCTCATCAAGGAGATCAACTCTCCCAGCGACGTCGACGACGCCATCGTCACGCTGGGCGTGATGGAGGTCGGAGCCGACGGAGTGATGTTCTCGCCGCGCTCCCACGAGGCGCTGAGCGAGTTCGTCTCGCGGCTCGGCCGGCTGGAGCGCGCGGCGGTGAAGCTCGAGGTCGCCACCATCGTGAAGAGCACCCCGATCGGCATGGGCGAGCGGAGCTGCATCGACACCACCACGCTGTTCTCGCCGACCGAGGGCATCATCGTGGGGTCGACCTCGCAGGGCGGGATCCTGTGCTGCCCCGAGGTCTTCTTCCTGCCTTACATGGAGCTCAGGCCGTTCCGGGTCAACGCGGGCGCCGTCCACAGCTACGTCTACAACTTCGGGAACCGCACGGACTACATGAGCGAGCTCAGGGCGGGCTCCCCCGTGATGATCGTCGACCGCACCGGCAACGCGCGCCGGGCGAGCGTCGGGCGCATGAAGACGGAGGTCCGGCCGCTGCGCCTCATCGAGGCGGACTTCCAGACGGGCGAGCGCATCAACGTCATCATGCAGGACGACTGGCACGTGCGCATCTTCTCGGAGGACGCAAAGCCGCTCAACATCACCGAGCTCCGGCAAGGCGACAAGGTGCTCGGACACCCGGCCAAGCCCGGCCGCCACGTGGGCATCAAGGTCGACGAGCACATCATCGAAACGTGAGCGCTCTGGCGAGCGCGAGGTCAATACCCGAGAGGCTTGCGCCATGAATGGATTTCCCAAGAAGATTCGTTGGTCTCGATTCCTGGATCGGCGGTGCGGCCGCGGCATCATCGTCCCCATCGATCACGGGCTCACGATCGGACCGGTGGAAGGGCTGGACAGCATCGCGCAGCTGGCGCGCTGGATAGGGCACCCCGGGATCACGGGCATCATCGCCCACAAGGGCATGGTGGAGCGGCTCGCGAGCCACGGGCTGCTCCGGGGCGCCGGCGTCATGATCCACCTCAACGGCATGACGTCGCTCGCTCCGAATCCGAACACCAAGGAGCGGCTGACGTCCGTGGAGGCCGCGCTGCGCCTCGGCGCGGACGGGGTCTCGCTGCAGCTCAACTTCGACGGGACCAATGACGCCCACAACCTGAGCCAGCTGGGGGCGGTCGTGGACGAGGCCCAGCGCTGCGGGGTGCCCGTGCTCACCATGCTCTATGACAAGGTCCCGGCCGAGGGAGACCAGCAGCGATTGACGCGGCTGCGCCACCTGATGCGCGCATGCGTGGAGCTCGGGACGGACGCCCTCAAGCTCGAGGCGCCCACCCAGTTCTCGCACATGAGCCAGCTGCTCGCGGGCGTCGTGGAGCACACCGCCGTGTTCGTCGCGGGCGGGGCGGTGCGCTCGGAGGACGAGGTGCTCCAGCTGGCCCAGGAGGTGGTGGCCCGTGGCGCGACCGGGCTGTGCGTCGGGCGCAACATCTTCCAGCGCGAGTCGGCGTCCGCCATCCTGACCCAGCTGCAGAGGGTGGTCCTCGGCGGCGGCGAGGCGCCGCCGTCCGAGCCCCCTCGGTCGTCCGCGCGCGCCGGCGCCAACGGCTCCGGCGCCCACGGCAAGCAGCCGCACGCCGCAGGGGGGGCAGCGAAGTGAACCCCTCGTCCGATCGGCTTCCGAGCAGCGGCGCCCAGCGCCCGCTGCTCGTCAAGAAGTTCGGCGGGACCTCGGTGGCGAGCATCGAGCGCATGCGCAACGTCGCGCGCATCGCGCTCGAGAGCCAGAGCGCGGGCAACGACGTGGTGGTGGTGGTCAGCGCCATGAGCGGGGAGACAGACCGCCTCTTGTCGCTGGCGCAAGGGGTCCTCCCGCTCCCGGACGGCCGGGAGCTCGACGTCCTCGTCTCGACGGGAGAGCAAGTGTCGGTCGCGTTGACCGCCCTCGCCATCCACGCCGAGGGCGGACAGGCCTGCTCGTTCCTGGGGCATCAGCTGCCCGTGCTCACGGACAGCGCCTTCACCAAGGCGCGGATCCAGGCGGTGAACGACGGTCCGGTCCGGAGGGCGCTCAGGCGCGGGCAGATCGCGGTGGTGGCCGGGTTCCAGGGCGTCGACGGCTCCCAGAACATCACCACCCTGGGCCGCGGCGGCTCCGACACCACGGCGGTGGCCCTCGCGGCGGCGCTCGGCGCGTACGCCTGCGAGATCTACACCGACGTGGACGGCATCTACACGGCCGACCCCCGCGTCTGCCCGGCCGGCCGGAAGCTGCGGTCCATTCCTTATGAAGAGATGCTCGAGCTCGCGTCCCTCGGGGCGAAGGTCCTGCAGGTGCGCAGCGTGGAGATAGCCATGAAGTACCAGGTTCCAGTACATTTACGCAGCTCGTTCACGGACGAAGAGGGGACGTGGGTTGTCGAGCGCGAGCGCGCGCTCGAGGGCAAGGCGCTGATGGGCCTGGCCTGCGCTGCGGATCAGGTGCGGGTCGAGCTCGTCGGGGTGGCGTGCCGGCCGGGCCTGATCGCGGAGGTGACAGGCATCCTGGCAGAGCTGAACGTCTGCGTGGACATGCTCTGCCACCCCACCGGCGTCCCCGAGGAGCCGCGCGTGGACGTCGCCTTCACGATCCCCGCGGTGGAGCTGCGCCGCGCCCGGAGGTGCCTGGAGCAGTTCGTCGCGAGCGCGGGGAAAGGCGAGATGCGGGTGTCGGGCAGCCTGGCCAAGGTGTCGCTGGTGGGCATCGGCATCCGCTCGCATCCGGGGATCGCCGCCCACCTGTGCCGCAGCCTGGTCCAGCACGGCATCGCCGTGTCGGGCCTGACCGTGAACGAGCTGCGGATCAGCTGCCTCGTGGAGGAGCGCGCGGCGGACCAGGCCGTCAACGTCCTGCATGAGGCGTTCGGGCTCGCGCCGACGAAGGACCCCCCCAGGGCGCTCGGCCTGGAGGCGGCCCAGCCGCCCTCCACCGCGAGCAGGTCCCGTCTGGTCGCGGCGCGCGGGCTCAACGGCAAGCAGGCCGGCACCGGTACGCCGGACCAGTAGGCGAGCCCGAGCCCGCGTCCTCCTCAGCAGCCTCGCGGTGTGCGCGGCGATCACGTCCAGCTTCCGCTCGAGGGCGGCGCGGTCCTCCTCGGACCGCGGGGGCGTGTCGCGCAGACCGACCACCGAGAAGACCATGGTCTCGCCGGGCCGGAGCGGCGTCCCGCTGAACAGCGTGCCAGTCTCGTGGCCGCTGTCGTCGCGGTAGAGCGAGAACGTGTGCATGACATTCATGACGGCTTTCGTGGAGGCAGGACGAGCGCGCGAAGGACATCCCGCACGGGCAGATCCGCATATCGCTCACCGTACCGGCCTGGACGCGCATCGGGATGCAGGCTGGCCGGCGCGGCGCGTACGCCGGCGACGTGCGGGCGATCGCGCCGCAAAGAGAAAGGTCTTGCAGCCCCGCATTGCCTTGCTAAACCGGCATATCTACATGACATGAAACACCCGTGGAGCGCGCTCGCCTGAAGCCGCTCGGCTGATCTCTCCGCAGCACGGCGCCTTCCGGACGCCGCCCCTCGCGACCCAACCATCACGCGCCGGTACCGGGAGGGCACCTTCGACGCAGCGTCGCGCCGCCGCTCTCGCGGCGAGACAGACGCTCATCCTCCGATCCGACGGACAGGAGCGCGCCAATACCCCGCGCGGCTAGGCCGAGCGACGCTGCGCGGCGCTCGCGCGGCTAGGCCGAGCGACGCTGCGCGGCGCTCGCGCGGCTAGGCCGAGCGACGCTGCGCGGCGCTCGCGCGGCTAGGCCGAGCGACGCTGCGCGGCGCTCGCGCGGCTAGGCCGAGCGACGCGGTCCCGCGCCGGCGCGCGGCGCCGGCGCCGACCTGGCCACGACAGCTCCACGGCTCGGACGCACCAGATCATGTCTTCGAGAAAGGTTGCTGTGTATGAATCGCTTCATCAACCGAATTGGCCTGGTCGTACTCGTCCTCGGGCTCCTCATCGGCGTCTCTGCCCGGGCTCCGGCCATGGCGCACGCGAGGCCGCTCGACTTGCGGGGCGTCATTCAGCCCTTCCTCTTCGCGTTGCATCGATACGATCATCACGCGATCGTCTTCCTCGCCGATCATCCCGACTACCAGGCCATAGAGGCCATGATAACCTATCGGACAGACCGACCGCCGCTCATCCGAGCGTTCATCACCCTGCACGACGGGACCCAGATCGATCACTCCAGCGACCCCGAGCTCGTGCGCGATCGGGCGGCGATCCTCACGAACCGGCAGATAATCTACCGGCCCATCCGCTTCGAGGTGAGCGAGGTCGGCGGCGTTCCCAGGGAAGAGGTCCAATTCATCTCCTACCGGGGTGAGAATATCCACCTCGTGGTCGAGGGGAGCGCCCCGCCGTCGCCGGCGCTAGGTGGCTTGATCAATCCCGGGGGCGACAGCGGCGATCTGGCTATCCTGTGGGCGGATGCCAGCTCGCTCGCCAGCGACGCGAGCGTGCTGACCATCGACGAGGCGCCCGTCGCGCTCAGCACCCCGGTGCCCGGCGTCTACACGGCGGGCCTCCATATCGGTGTCTTCTATGACGGACACCTCGAGCTGCGGCCGATCTGGGCGCCGCGCCGCATCGCCGTGGGCGAGTTCTGGCTCTACCGGGACAACCTCAGGAACTGGCATGTCTACGAGATCGTCGCCGTCGCCGGGGATCAGCTCACCCTGCGCAAGACCACCACGTCGCCTGCCTTGACGGAGGAGATCCTGGAGGCGGAGGTCGTGCATGGGCGGATCGAGCTGCGCTCGGTCCGGGCCACGGGGCTCCCGGGCGGTGAGGAGCCGATCCCCCCGGCCCCCACGGGCCTCACCCTGGATCTATCCACCCCGGGCAGCTTCTCGATATCCCTCGACGAGCACGAGGACCTCGTGACAGGCACGGCCTCCCGGACGGAGCACCCCGCGCGGACGGTATGGACCCTAGAGCCCGTCGAGCCGCCCTGGATGGCGAACCTGGTCGTGACGGCCGCCGTGACCCTGAGGCGGGATATCTACTCGATCGACGGCGAAGCCGGCGAGCCCTGACCAGATCGAGTCTCCGAGAAAGGGTGCGATGTATGGCTTCCTCCAGAAAGCGAATGATCCTGCTGATGCTCGCCCTCGGGCTGCTCATCGGTGTTCCTGCCTGGGCTCCGGTCATCATGCCCACACGTCCGGTCGACCGGCTGGAGCTCGTTCAGCCCTTCCTCATTACCTACGATCGGCATGAGCACCACGTGGTCGTCTTCCTCGCCGATCACCCCGACTACAGCGCCATCGAGGCGATGGTCACCCTGCGCTGGGGCCAGCCGCCGCTGATCCGGGTGAACATCAGCCTGCGCGGCGGCTCCCAGATCGATCACTTCAACGACGCGGAGCTCGCCCGCGACTGGGCGGGGTTCTTCACCGGCCGGCAGGCGGTGGTTCGCCCTATCGATTTCGAGGCCCGGACGGTCCGCGGGCTCCCGAGGCTGCGGCTGCGCGTCACGTCCTACCGCGGCGAGGACATCGACCTCCACTTCGAGGGGGCCGCGCCGCCGAGCCCCGAGCTGGGCGGGCTCATCAATCCTGGCGGCAACTCGCAGAGCGCCTCCCTGCCCGTCATGTGGGCCAACGAAAGCTCTGCTCCGAGCGACGCGACGGCGCTGACCATCGACGGGGTGCCCTTCACGCTCGGCGGCCCGGCGCCGGGGGTCCCGGGGGGCTTCTATACGAGGGACTTCCGCATCGGCGTCTTCCGCGCCGGGCGCCTCGAGCTCGAGCTGCTCAGCGCCCCGAGCCGCCTCGAAGCAGGGGAATACTGGGTGTACGAAGATCAGCTCGGGAATCTGCACCTCTACGAGATCCTCACCGTGGAAGGGGATGAGCTCACGATCCGCAAGACCACCACGTCGCCCGCCTTGACCGAGGAGGTCGTGACCGCCGAGCGGGTGGGAGGGCGGCTCGAGCTCCGCTCGGTCCGGGCCACGGGTCGCCGGGGGTATGAAGTTTCGGCGCCTCCCGCGCCCCCCGCGGGGCTCACGCTCGACCTGTCCACCCCAGGCCGATTCTCGGTATCTTTCGACGAGCACGCCGACCTCGTGACGGGCACGCCCTCTCGAGAGGCGCGCGCCGCCACGGAGGTATGGACGCTCGATCCCGTCGAGCCGTCCTGGGCCACGAGCCGCCGGGTGACCGCGGCGGCGACCCGACACAGGGGCGCCTATCTCATCGACGACGAGCTCGGCCAGCGCTGATACGCCGGCGGACGTCCAGGCGCTGACGAAGCGCTGAGCAGGCAGGCGCGCGCCGCCGGGCCGGCTCAGCGCGCCTCGGCAGGAGGCCTGCGCGCGGACAGCCGGAGCGCGAGCAGGAGCCCGGCGGCGTTGATGCAGGCGCCGACGAAGAACGGCGCGCCGGGAACGTGGAAGTCGGCCGTGGCCGGGGAGAAGCGCGCGAGCAGGCCGGTGCCGAGCAGCGGACCGGCGATGGCGGTCAGGCTCGCCAGGCTGGTCAGCGCGCCCTGGAGCTCGCCCTGCGCGGAGGGGCCCACCTCGCGGGAGATGAGGGCCTGCGTGGCCGGCACCGCCATGCCCCCGAGCGCGTTCGGCAAGATGAGCGCGACCATGGCCAGCCCGCTGTCGGCCAGGCCGAAGCCCACGCAGCTCACGGCGGCGGCCGCGAGCCCGAGCTCCAGGCAACGGCGCTCGCCGAGGCGCGGCATCACGAGGCGGACCAGCCCTCCCTGCACGAGGGCCATGCCGACGCCCGCCACCGCGAGCGACACCCCGATGTCGAACGGCCGCCAGCCGAAGCGCTCCTCCGTGAACAGCGCCCACACGCCCTGCACGACCTGCTGCGCAAGGTAGCTGCACACCAGCGTGCCCGTGAGGCCGAGGACGACGGGAGACCGCCCGAGGCTCGCGAGCGACGCGAGCGGGTTGGCGCGGCGCAGGGAGAAGGGACGGCGCCGCTCGCGCGGGAGCGACTCGGGGAGCACGAGCGCTCCGTAGGCGAAATTGAGCAGGTTGAGCCCGGCCGCGACGGCGAACGGCAGGCGCAGGTGCACGTTGCCGAGGAGCCCGCCGAGCGCCGGTCCGATGATGAAGCCGAGCCCGAACGCGGCGCCGATGAGCCCGAAGCCCTGCGCGCGCCGGGCCGGCGGCGTGATGTCGACCATGTACGCGCTCGCCGCCGAGAAGCTCGCGCCGGTGATCCCCGCGACGATCCGCCCGAGATAGAGCCAGCCGAGCCCCGGCGCGACCGCGAGGAGCACGTAGTTGAGCGCGGCGCCGAGCAGAGAGCTCAAGATCACGACGCGCCGCCCGAAGCGGTCGCTCAGCCCGCCGAGGACAGGCGCGAAGACGAACTGCATCGCCGAATACACGGCGACGAAGGCGCCGTAATGCCGCGACGCGGCGCCGAGATCGCTCCCGAAGAAGCTGCTCACGAGCTTCGGCAGCACCGGGAGCATCACCCCGACGCCCAGCGTGTCGAGCAGGAGGGTGATCAGGATGAAAGCGACGCTGGCATTGCGGTCTCGGCTCATGGGGTGTGCTCGCAGCGACGCCGAGGACCGCGTCCTCGGCCTTGTCTCGAGGAGAAAAAAAGACCTCGGCCCCGGAGGGAGCCCGCCAGGGCGCCGACCGCGTCGAGGAGCTCACCGTCGCTCTCCCGGCGCCCCGCCCGGACGCTCCTCGCCGTCCGCAGAGCCGCGGCGAGGCGCCGGTCACCGCGCCAGACGGGAGATCTGGGCGGCAGCGCTAGAAGCCGGTCGGATACCTGAAGGTGCCGCGCATGAAGCCGTTCGGGCACGTGTCGGTGCGCAGATCGATGTAGTGCTTGTCCGGCTCATACATGACCTGTTGGCCCAGGGCTTTCAGGCTCATGGTGGCTTCCGCCGTCATGCTGTATCCGAAGCCTTGCCGCCCGTCGCCTGCGCCGTCGGCGATGAAGGTCCCCAGCGGCTCCCCGACCGTCGGCCCCTCCGTCGCCTCGGAGAGCGAGCCGACGAGCATCGGCGGCTCGACGGGGCTGGTCTCGTCAGGCGCCCCCTTGCGGACGTCCCCCTTCGTGAACAGGAGCCTCATGTTCGGCAGCACGTGGAGATCGCTGAGGGTGACCAGCTGGGCGAATTGAGGCCTCGAGGTGTCCGTGATGAACCGGAAGATGGTTTTGCCCGTGGGCCGCGTCGCCCCCGGCCAGGTGGCGAAACATTCATCAGGCATCGTGAGATCCGCCTCGAGCTGTCTCGTCCGGCGCAGGGCGCCGTCCGCCGTGACGACGATCTCCTCGCCTTGTTCCGGCTGCTCCGGGTGGTCCGCGGCACACCCGCTCATCGTCGCGGAGATGCCGATACCCGCCAGCGCGACGAGCGTATTGATACGAACGCTGTACGTGAAACCGCTCATGATGTCCTCCTGACCGATCAGAGACGGAACCGACGAGGGGTAATCTGCCCCGGCTCGACCTCTCCCCCGCTCCCAACCCGGCTCGCAGGAGCTCGCCGCCCGGGCACGGGCGCGAGGCCGCGGGCGGACGACCAGCGAAGACCGGAAGCCAGCCGGAGGCTCGCGCCGTGTGGTGACCGGGCCGCGGACTCCCCGTGAGTTGAGCTCAACGCCCCTCTTGTCGTCCCCGTGTCGTGAGCCCGTTCGGCTCGACTCCGGGCTGCTGCCCGAGCGTCGGCAGAGGAAGGTGTAGTCTCGTGTACCGTGAAGTCAAGATAACGAAAAAGACCTTACCGCATCTACCGCCGGAGCGGATGCCCCTTCGCGGCTCGTCGATCCACCACACCAACACGAGCCGTCCATGTGCCTGGCGCTGTCGTGGGACGGGCCGTTATGGAACGACATCGATCCACCCGGAAACGCGCACGGCGTCGCCCGACGCCGGCTCCAGGTGGACGAGGCTCGCTCCGAGGACGCCGGTCCGCCGGTTCCGGGCGAAGGTCACGGGCGGGGCCGGGCCTGCGTCGAAGTCGCGCAGCCGCTCGAGCGCCGCGATCAACCCCTCCCGCGTGGCGTGGGCGCCGGTGCGCTTCAGCGCCTCGATCAGGATCCGCGCCGCGACATAGGCGCTCGCCTGTGCCCCGAGCGGCCCCGGCGCGACGCCGGCCCGGCGCAGAAAGGCCCGCAGCGCGTCGCCCGACGCCCGCGCTCGCTCGCCGAGCGGGCCGGAGTACAGGAACAGAACGCGGCCGGAGAGGACGCGCGGGAGGGCCCCGGCGTGGTCGGCGATCGACCCCAGCGGGGCGTAGAGCGGCGCGGCGGAGCCGGCGGCGTCCAGCGCCGCCCGGGCGCTCGCGAGGTCCGCGCCGGAGCCCCAGAAGAGGATCGCCCGCGCCCCGTGCGCCTGCGCGGCGTCGGCGACGTCGCGCGGGGGGAGGCGGCCGGGCTCGAAGGACAGCGCTGGCGGCGCCGGGAGGCCGCGGCTCGCGGCCTCGGCGCGCGCCCCCGACGCCCATGCCTCGCCGGCGCGGTCGCGGGTGTGCACGATCAGGGCGGCGGCCGCCGCGCTCGATGAGGCGCCGGCGAAGTGCTCGATCGCCACGCGGGCCAGCACGTCAGGCCCTGGGAGCACCTGGAACACCACCCCGCCGTCGCGCGCCGCGCCGGCAACCGCGGCGTCCCGCGGAGGGCCAGGGGGTGCGCCGCCCAACCCGGGTGCGCCGCCCAACCCGGGTGCGCCGCCCAACCCGGGTGCGCCGCCCAACCCGGGTGCGCCGCCCAACCCGGGTCCGCCGCCCAACCCGGGTGCGCCGCCCAACCCGGGTGCGCCGGCCGTCGGCCCCACGAGAGGCGCCCGCTCCTCCTCCAGTCGCGCCTTCAGCGCCGGATCCCCGCTCCAGACGCTCCCCACGAGCGCCAGCACGCCCAGGTCCAGCAGGCGCGCCGTCGCCCCGACCTCGCCCGCCGGCCCCGCGATGTCCTCCACACGGAGCGCGAGCCGCCGCCGGTAGATGCCGCCCTGAGCATTGACCTCGGCGAACACCGCCGAGAGCACGTCGCGCACGGCGGCGCCCACCGCCGCGTCCGGCCCCGTCAGCGGCAGCGCCGCGCCGAGCGCCACCGAATCCGCCGTGACGCCCGCGTCCAGATCGCGCCCGACGCAGCCCAAATATGCAATGAGATCCGATAGATCCGCGTCCGCCAGCCGGAACCGCGGCATCGCCGGGTTCAGCCGCCGGTCCGCGGGCCCACGCCCCTCGCGGATCGCGGCCGCGAGCGCCCGCGCGGCGGCGGCGCCCCGCCCACGGCCGGTCGCGGCGAGCCGCTCGGGCGTGAGCGCCGGCGCCGCGATGCCCCCCTCGTCCGTCCCCTGCCCGCTCGGACCGTGACAGCCAGCGCAGGCGGCCTCGCGGCCCGACAGCGTGACGGTCCCGTCGGCGATCGCCCCCTCGATGACGCGGCCGTCCGCCGTCGCGCCTCGCTGGTAGATGCGCTTGCCGCGCAGGGCGGACGGCGTGAGCTCCGCGCACGACGCCTCCTCGCCTCCCCGCGCGCGGGGCGCGGGCGCGGGATCGCCGCTGCCGAGCGCCCGCAGCGCGAGCGCGCACAGCCCGATCGCGGACGCCGAGGCCAGCGCGGCGAGCCGCAGCCGCGGCTCACCCATCGTCCGCGCTCCCCGCCGCCGGCCCGCGCGGAAGGAAGGCCCGCACCTCCTCGGCCAGGCGCCGCGGCGGCGCGATGCCGTCGACGCGCGTCCAGCGCCCCTCCGCCTCGCGGCCGATGAGCGAGATCGGCGTGTGCCGCTCCTTGATCGGCGCCCGCCCCCCGAGCGCACCCAGCACCCGGTTCACGCGCTCGCGGCTGCCGGTCAGGAAGACCCAGCCCCGCCGCCGGCCGAACCTCTCGGCGTATTCCTTCAGCCGCTCCGGCGTGTCCATCGCCGGATCCAGCGAGATGGAGACGAGCCGCACGTCCCGCTCCAGCGCGTCGCCGAGCTCGTCCTGGAGCCGGCTGAAGATGGCCGTCATCGGCGAGCAGATCGTGGTGCAGGTGGTGAAGATGAAGTTGACCACGAGCACGCGACCCTTCGAGAGATCGCGGAGGCGGACGGGCGCGCCGTCCTGATCGACGAGCTCCTCGTCGGGCACCACGACGCCCTGCGCCGGCGCCGAGCGCACCACCGCCGCGCCGTCCGCGGTCGGGACCGGCGGCGCCGCGGCGGCCTCGCCGGCGCGCTCCTCGGCGGCGCGCTCGCCCCGGCGGCCGCACGAGGCGGCCGCGAGCGCGCCGGCGAGGAGCAGGGCCTTCGATGCATGCAGCGAAAGAGAGCTCATGTCCGCCTCACTCCGGATCGTTGATGTGCTGGGCGAGGTGCGCGAGGACCTCCGGCCGCTCGGTGGCGAGCGCCTTCAGCCACAAGCCGGTCGACGTGTCGCCGACGAGCAGCGTCATCGTGTGCTCGTCCGGTCTCCGCACCTGGCCGCCGAGGCGCCCCAGCACCGCGGCGACGTTCGCGGGGGTGCCGGTCAGGAAATACCAGCCTTCGCCCAAGTTGAACTTCGCCGCATATTGCTTCAGCACGGCCGGCGTGTCGTTCTCCGGGTCGACCGTGATCGTCAGGATCGTCACCCGCTCTCCGCGGGCCCGGAGCAGCGCCTGCACGCGCGCGAGGTTCGCCGTCATCGTGGGGCAGGCCCCCTTGCACGAGGTGAAGGCGAAGTTGATGAGCACCTTCCGGCCCCGCAGCAATCCCTCGTAGAAGCGGTGCGCGCGGCCGTGCTGATCGATGAGCTCGACGTTGGTGAAGTACTTCTCCGCGGCGGCGTCGTCCGCCCGGGACGCGCCCCCGACCCTCATCCGCTCGGGGCGAGGTGCCTTGTCCTCCGCGGGCGCCGCCCGAGGTGCCTTGTCCCGCGCGGGCGCCGCCCGACGTGCCTTGTCCTCCGCGGGCGCCGCCCGAGGTGCCTCGTCCTCCGCGGGCGCCGCCCGAGGTGCCTCGTCCTCCGCGGGCGCCGCCCGACGTGCCTTGTCCTCCGCGGGCGCGAGGCGCGCGAGCGAGAGCGCGAGGGCGCCCGCGGCGAGGAGCGCGCCCGGCCTCATCGCGCGCCTCCCTCGGGCGCGCCGCCGCGCGCGCTGTGCGCGGACACGCGCAGCGGGACGAAGGGGAGCGCGCCGAAGGGCACGCCGCGCTGCGGCGCGGCGGCGAGGAAGCGGTACTGGCCCGGCGCGGGCGGGGTGAACGCGACCGAGAAGATGCCGTCTCCCTCCGGCCGCGGCGCGCCGCTCCAGCGAAACCCAGCTGGGAACCGAACGATCATGATCTCCATCTCCTTCGCGTCGAGCGCAGCGGCCGTATCCTTCGCGGTCGCCCTGAAGCGGAGCGTCGCCGGCTCGCCCGCCGCGAGCTGCAGGTCGGGCTCGAAGAGCGGCGAGAGCGCGACGCCCGGCGTTGGCCCCTCGCCGCAGCCTCCCTGGCCGGCGTATCCCCCGCCCTCGGCGCAGCGCCCGGGCGCCACCGTGGCCTCGAGGCACACCGCCGCGCGGGGTCGGTCGAGGAGGAGCTCGACGTCGTAAACCCCCTCCGCGCCGAGCCGCACCGCCGTCGCGTACACGCCCTTCCGCACCTCCTTGAGCGATCGATCCTCGACGAGGATCGATATCGGCTCGCGGCCGTAGGTCGAGAAGGTGCCGATCGGGGCCATCATCCCCTCCACGTAGTAGTAGAGGGATCTGTCCGCGGGGCTCGCGATGAGGGCGCCGTTGCCCTCGGGCATCGGGGCGATGGGCGCGGCGAGCCCGGTCGGCCCCGTCGCCGGGCCTCGGGCCGCGGCGGCCGGCGGGCCCTGGCCGACCGCGACGTGGACGACCGGGGGCGCCGCGGGACCACCGAGGCCCGCCCGGTCGATGAGCGAGACCTTCCCCGCGCCGAGGTTGCGGACGTAGGCGAAGGCGTCGGTGAAGGTCACCGCGTCCGGCGCCGCGAACCCGGTGAGCGCGTGCGCCACCGCGCCCGTCGAGGCGTCGAGGATGGCGACCTCGTCCGCGGCCGGGTTCAGCGCGAACGCGAAGCGCCCGCCCGGCTCGAACTGCAGCGCGCCGAGCCCCGGCTTCAGGGCGACGCGGCCGGCGACGGCGCGGCGCGCGGCGTCGAGGATCACGACCTCGCCGCGCGCGCCGTTCGCGACATAGACCACCCCCGCCCCGTCGCTCGCCGCGATGGACACGGCCCCTTCGCCGACGGAGATCCCTCCGAGCGGCTCCAGCGCGTCGACGTCCACCACCGTCACCGCGTCTCCGCGCTGGCTCGTGATCCAGGCGGCGCGGCCGCCGCCCGTGAAGGCGATCTCGTGGTGGCCCGGGCCCACCTGCAGCGTCTTCATCACGTCGGTCGAGCGCGCGTCGATCACGCTCACGGTGCCGTCGCCGTCGTTGCCCACCCAGACCGTACGCCCGTCGGGCGCGACCGCGACGCGGGCCGGGTCCTGGCCGACAGGGACGTTCGACCGGACCAGCCCCCGCCGCGTATCCACGACGGCGAGGCCCCGGCCGCCCCGGAGCGAGACATAGAGGCTCTCGCGGTCGGGGTGGAGGGCGAGCGCCACGCCGGGGCCCGCCAGGCTGACGCTGCTCCGGAGCTTCGTCCTGCCGAGGGCGACCTGCGGGTTGATGGCCGACAGGGTGCTGTCCTGGTTGAGCGTCCAGAGGAGGTAGGCGTTCATATCCACCTCCGGACGCACCGACAGGAGGCCGCCCATGAAGCGCTTGATCCTCTCCTTGCAGACCGCCTCGTCCGGCGCCGCGCCCGCCGCGCTCGCGGCGGCCCCGCCGGGCAGGCCGTCGGCTCCCCCGGCGTCCCCGCGCCTCGACATCCACCCGAGCGGCGAGAGGCCGCTCAGCGGCGCGCCGGTCTTCGCGTCGGTGATCGTGAACTCGGCCACCACGTCGGCGAACGCCGCCGCGGTCGACTCCGCGGCGGCGGCCGCGCCGCGGCCCCGCTCGATCGAGCGCAGGGCGAACGCGATGGAGAGCCCATCGCGCTCGACCCGGCTCGCCTGCAGGGGAGGCGCCTCCAGCTGCGCGGGCGCCGGCGCAGGCGCCGCGCCGTCTCCCTGCGAGACCGAGACGGACGCCCTTCGCCCGCAGCCGAGCGCTGGACAGACGCCGAGACAGGCCAGCGAGAGGCAGAGCCCGTACGCGCGAGGGAATGTCCGTCTCATCACCGCTCTCCTCCTTCGCTCACTCCGTGACGCGCACGATGCCCCAGAGCCCGCCGGCGAGCTGGAAGCTCGCCTGATCGAGGTACAGGCGGTCACCGGGGATCTCGAGCAGCCCTCCTGCCCGGAAGAAGGGATTCACGTTCCAGGCGGTCATGGGGCCGATACCGCTCTGCGCGCCGATCGCGAAGGACGCCGGGTTCGGGCCCATGGCCCGGGAGGCCGAGCCCTGCGCCCACGGGTTGTGCGCCCACTCCGCGCCCCAGAGGCTGAAGGAGTGCTGGCGCCGGTGCCCCGAGGGCTGCAGCACGCGGACGCGAAGGGTGTCGTAGCGCCCCACCGTGAAGAGCGGCGTCGCCGGATCGCCGTGCTCCATCGAGCTGAAGATGCCGCTCATATCGAGGTTCGGGAGCTCGCCGATCCGCCGCTCCGGAGGCACCCCGAGGCGCGCCCACAGCGGCTCGGCGAGGTAGTTGAAGGCCTTGTGGCCGGTGCCGTCCGCGTCGGTATCACCCACGATGTTCCGGAGCGCGGTCCCGCAGTTCAGGGACGCGTCCGCGCACTGGAACCGCGCGTCGTCGGAGTGCAGGGCCACCTCGTCCTGGTAGAAGAGCACGACCTCGCGGAACCACCGCTCGACGCCGGCCTGGTCCCGGTACGACACGAACAGCGACGCGCGCGTGTTCGGCTTCGGATACCAGGTGGCGTTCGCGGGCTCGACGATCAGCGCGCCGATCGCGCCGTGCATGCCGTGGTTCACCACGTCCGCCATGTCCTTCAGGTTGATCGCGCCGAACTCCACCGGTCGCCACGTGACGTCGCCGAGGGGCGAGACGGAGACGTCGCCCGCGTACCACGTGTACGTCCGCCGCCCGCCCGGCGCGACCGTCTGGTCGGCGTTCTGGCCCACGTTGGCGCCGTCGCTCGTGTTCACGTTGTAGGCCACGAGCTGCGGGTGCAGCGAGACGCGGTTCGAGGTCTTCACCTGGTTGACGTTGAAGCCCTCGACGATGGGAGGGTTGTAGTTCCAGTGAGGCGTCTTCGGCGGGCTTTCGGGCAGGTCGTTGACGAGCGTGACCTTGACGCACTCGCCGGCGGCCGCGCGCAGGATGAGCGGCTCCGGCGCGAGCCTGCCCAACCGGAGGGCGCTCAGGTCGGCCTCGTGGACGAACAGGATGGCGTCGGGATCGTAGAGCTTGTATTCCTTGTTGTAGGTGAGGCGATCGCCGGGCAGGTTGCCTGCCGCGGAGATCGCATGAACGACGTACTCCCTCACCTTCGCGTCCGGCGGACACGCCGCGGGCGGCGAGCTCGGGAGGCTGCGCGACGGGTCGTGCGGGAGCGGCAGGAGGTCGGGGACCCGCTCGCCGTGGACGCGCATGAGCCCCCACATCCCTTCCCACAGGTCGTCCGTCGTGGCGCTCTGGTACAGGTAGTCGGCGCCGCCTGCGCTGTTCTGCGCGAAGAGCGGATCCTCGGCGAGCTCGATATCCATCGCCTCCGAGACGCCGATCGGCTGCCCGTTCGAGAAGCCGCTGTCCGGATCGGAGCCGTCTCTGAGCCACTTCTTCCCGTGCAGGGAGAAGATGTGCTGCTCCGATTGCGCGCCCTGGGTGAGGCGGATCACCGCGCGGTCCCCCTTGTAGGCGCGGAGCAGCGGCGTGGCGGGATCGCCGTGCACCTTCGAGCTGAAGACGTTGTGCATCTCGCCCGCGTCGCCGGCCTTCGGGGTGGTCGCGCCCGTCGCGCAATCGCGGTCGGCGATGCGCAGCGGGATGGGCTCGTGCCGGTAATTGATGAGCCCCGCCCCGGGATCGCGCCAGGAGACGGGCTCGCGGAAGAGCCCTCCGTGGGCGATCGCCTGCGGCAGCGGCGCCGGGATCGTGGCCGGCGAGTTCACCGGGCGGCCGCACTCGTCGTAGACGATGGCATAGTCGGCGAAGCTCAGGTTGTACTCGCGGAACGGCGTCCGCTTGTCCCCGGCCGGAAACAGGATGTCGGCGCGGTAGCTCGTCGGCCCGCCGTCGTCGCGCGCGCCGAAGAGATCCCCCGTCGTGGGGTCGCGCCAGGTCGATCCGGCGGGCTCGACCACGAGGGCTGCATACAGGCCATGGTGCTGGTGGGAAGAGGCGGAGAAGTGATCGTGGGTGAAGGCCGTGCCGAAGGGGCGCTCCTTCCCCGGCCCGGTCACGACCGGATCGGCCCACCAGCGCTGCGTCGTGGTCTGCGCCCCGAGCGGCGCGGCGGGGAGGCGCGGGTTCCGCGTCGCCGCGAGCGTCACGCGCGCGCCCGACTCGCGCACCGTGCCGTCGGCGGCCAGCGCGCCGCCGAGGGCGTTGGCCGCGCTGATGCGCGCCACGACCTCCTGCGCCGCGAACGTCCCATCCTCGTAATTGAACCCGTTGGCCCCGCCGTCCGACGAGGTGACATCGTATTTCACGAGGTGGATGTGCTGACCGACGGTGTCGGTGGGCGTGAACATCTGGAAATCGTCCGCCTCGAGCACATCCGGGATGGTGTTCGTGGCGTGGAAGACGACGCACTCGCCGGAGCCGGCGCGGATGAAGAGCGGCTCCGGCGGCCTCGTGCCCTCGATCGTCGCCGCGTAGTCCTGCTCGAGGACGATCGTGCGCGCCTGGGGATCGTGCCAGCCGGCGCGGTTCACCGTGGCGTCGATCTGGACGTAGGCCGCGCGGTAGGTGCGCACCGGCGCGCCCGGCGGGCAGGGATCGGCGTAGGGCGCGCCGGCTGCAGGGGGCTGGCCGTTCACGAGGAAGAGCGCCGGAGCGCCGCCAGGCGTGAAGGCCGGATAGCCCTTGACCGGGAAGCCGTAGCGCGCCGTGGTCGAGACGGCGCCCGGGAACCACCCGGCGTGGAACTCGGCGGCTGCGACCTCCGCGTCGGTGCCGTCGGGCGGCAGGAGCTTCACGTTGGCGCGATGGATCTGCGCGTCGAAGGTGCCGCGGACGCCGCGCTCGTCGCCGTCCGGCGGGACGCTCGTGATGAGGTGGCGCGGCAGCCCGCCGTCATGCTCGATGTCGCGCGGCGGCTGCGGCGGACGGTGCCCGGCCAGCCCGGCGACGTAGTAGGGATACCCGGGCATGGCCTTGCGCATCACCTTGCGCCTGTCGGGCAGCGAGACCGACGTCGGCTCGTAGGTCGGCATGGGCGCCATCGCCAGCTCCGGGATGGGCACGACCGCGGGCGTGGGCGTCCCGCTCGCGAGCTCGCCGTCGGGCAGGTTCCGGTCCGGCGTGCCCGCCTCGAAGACATCGTGGTTGCGCCAGAGTCCCCACATCCCTTGCACGAAGTGAGGATACAGGTGGCAGTGGTAGATGGCGTCTCCCGCGGTGAGATTGCGGTTGCCGCCCCCGCCGTAGCTCATGTCGTAGGTGAAGGCCGCCCTGGGCCCGATGGTCTGGGAGTCGATGTAAGCGCTGTCGTCGTTGTTCGGCGAGCGCAGCCACTGGTGGCCGTGGGCGTGGAAGACGTGCGTCTCGGTCGGGCCGGCGTGCAGGTTTCGGATGCGGACGGGGTCGCCGAGGTAGGCGTGGGAGACGTTCGAGGGGTCGTCCGGGTAGAGGGCGCGAACCGCGTTGCCTGCCTCGTCTCGCTCGATGTTCAGCGCCGGGTCTCCGTTCGCCCATGAGCTCAGGAAGAACTCCTCGAACTTGCACTCCGCGCAGCCTCTGGTGGGGCCGATCTTCCTCCGGTTGGCGAGGGCGGCGCCGCCGAGGCTGGCCGCGCCGTAGTTGATGCCGAAGCCGCTGCGCACGCTGTGATAGATCGGGTCCCTCTGGAGCTCGGGGAAGGCCTGGACGGAGCCCAGGTCGTCGTGGAACATCACGGTGAACTCGCGGAAGTAACCGCGGCTCGCGGACGTCCCGGGCCGGACCTCGGTCTCGTCGAAGTCGGTGATGATCGCGTTGAGATCGCCGTGCACGATCTCGCCCTCATCGTTGATGATCCGCAGGATCGGCTCGCCCGACGCGTCGAGCGCGTCGTAGTGGATGCGCGGCGTGCCGTCCGGGTTCGGGAGGGCGTCCGAGGCGGCCTTGAGCTCTTCGGCCGTGACCTGAGAGCGGTACGCGACGGCGCCCTTCGGCTCGACGATGACGGCGCCGAACAGCGACTGGGAGATCTGCCGCAGCGGCCTTCCGGTGCCGTCCGCGCCGGCCATGGCGCCCCCGCTGTGCATGAGGAACGCGCCCTCGCGGCCGGCGACGAGCTCGTAGGTGCGCGTCTCGCCCGGCGCCGCCAGCGAGCTCTCGTTCTGCCCGACGTTCCCTCCGAGCGCGGCGATGTCCCGGATCTGGAGCCCGACCACATGGATGGACGCGTCGCGCGTCGCCGGGGAGAGGGCCGGGAGCGCCCCGCCGCTCGGCGTGAGCCAGTTGGTGAACGAGATGACGAGGTTGTCGCCGGCGTTCACGCGCAGGACGAGCGGCCTCGGGCGCTTGCCCGGCCGCAGCGCGGCGTTGCCCGGGCCCACCGGCCTCGACGGATCGGCGGCCTCGACGTCCCTCCGGAGCGCATAGACCATCCCCCCCGGGTTGAACGCGTCAAAGCGATCATAGACGATCAGCTGGTCTATCGCGACGACGTCGGCGTAGACGGTCCGCCCCGACGCCGGTGCGTAGGACGCGTCGATGACTGCCTGCTCGCTTTGCTCCACCTCCTCGTCGACGAACGGAGCATCCGAGTCTGCGCATCCCATGGCAACGCTCATCGCCGCGGCCCACTTGAGCCCTCGCAAACGCCTCATCAACACGCACACCTCCCTATTCCAGAGCCGAACTAGAGGGGATCGCCCGCGTCGAACGCGCGCCGCCCCGGCGCCGCGAGTAGATTGCAGCATGCCCGAGATGGAACACGGTATGATGCGCCGCGATGTGCTGCGCCCACCAGCACGGGTGTTGGTTTGGCCCTACAATCCTCGCAGGTCAAGAATTTTCCTGACTTGCACGATTACACGGCATCGCCAAGTCCTGTTCTGGGCGAACACGAGCGTGTCCGACATACGCGTTCTGCCCTCGCCGCCGCCGGGCGTCCCGGATAGCGACGCGAGTAACAGCGCATCTACCGAGCGCGCGATGATGTCCGAGGCGGCCTGACCGCCGTCATCGCTTCCGGGGCATGCGTTCCGGCGAGCACGCCGCTCACCACCCGCTCTGGCGCGCGGTGCTCGAACGCCGCTCACGTCGTTCAAGCACAAAGAAAAAGAGCCGCCAAGACACCAAGGGCGCCAAGCTGGGATTTTCTCCTTGGCGTCCTTGGTGTCTTGGCGGCTCTACTTTCTGCCTTTTCAGGCAGGTTCGACCCGTTTGTCGCTCTAGCTCATGTTGTACGCGACCAGCGCGATGCCCGCCGCGATGAGGACGATGCCGCCGATCTGCATCGCCGTGAGCGTCTCGCGCAGGTAGTACACGGAGAAGACCGAGATGAGCAGGAAGCCCCCCGACGACATGATCGGATAGGCGATCGACAGGTTGATGCGCTTCAGCGCCAGGACGTAGAACAGGATGTTCGACGCGAAGAGCACGAGCCCGAGCACGAGGTGGTAGTTCGTCGCGAGCGCGAGCCCCTTCTGGACGAGCGACAGGCCCTCCATCGGAGGGACGCGCCGCGAGGCGAGCTTCATGAGGATGTTCGCGGTCGCGTTGAAGACGAGGGCGATGATGAGGAAGAGGTAACCTTGAGCCATGTCTCTTGTGCGGCGAGCGCCGGCGCGCCGCCGTTCCTGGGAGACCTCTGGCGCAGCGGGCGGCATGGATCAACCGTGAAGCGCGCAAGCCTTCCACGCGCAAGGTTCGGTGAGCCTAGGGCGGCGCCTGACAGCGAAATCGACGTGGTCGTCCGCCTGCCCCGGTGCGAGACTGCCGCCCGCCATGAGCTCCGAACGCCTGGAGATGCCGTTCGCGCCGACGATCGCCGCGGTCGGGACGGCGCTGCCGCCGCACTACGCAACGCAGGAGGAGACGTGCGCGGGGCTGCGCCGGCTCTGGGCGGGCAAGGGCGACGCGCTCGCGCTGGTCGAGCGGGTCCGGCGGTCGATCGAGGTGCGGGGGCGGCACCTCGCGCTGCCGATCGACGCCTATTACGCGGCCTCGACGTTCGCCGAGCAGAACGGCCGCTGGAGCGCGTGCGCGCTCGAGCTCGGCGAGCGCGCCTGTCGCGCCGCGCTCGAGCGGGCGGGGCTCGGGCCCGAGGACGTCGATCACATCATGTTCGTCTCGGTCACGGGCATCTCGGCGCCGAGCCTGGACGCGCGGCTCGTCAACCGGCTCGGCTTCCGGCGCGACATCAAGCGCACGCCCGTCTTCGGCCTCGGGTGCGTGGCCGGCGTGGCCGGCGTCGGGCGCGTCACCGACACGCTGCGCGCCTTCCCGGGGCAGACGTCGCTGCTCCTGTCGGTCGAGCTCTGCTCGCTCACGCTGCAGCGCGACGACACCTCGGCGGCGAACGTCATCGCCGCGCAGCTCTTCGCCGACGGCGCCGCCGCCGTCGTGGCGCGCGGCGCGCAGGCCGCCCGCAAGTCCGGCCGGCCGGGCGGCGCGGCGGTGCTCGACGCGCAGGCCGTCTTCTACCCCGACACCGAGCACATCATGGGGTGGGACGTCGTGGACACCGGCTTCAGGGTCGTCCTCTCCGCCGGCGTCCCGGCGCTCGTGCGCGAGCACGTGCGGCGCGACGTCGACGCGTTCCTCGCGCGGCACCGCCTGACGCGGGGCGACGTCCGCCACTGGATCGTCCACACCGGCGGGCCGAAGGTGCTCGAGGCCATCACCGAGACGCTCGAGCTGCCCGAGGACGCGCTCGCCCGCTCGTGGCGCTCGCTGCGCGAGATCGGCAACGTGTCGTCCGCGTCGGTGCTGTTCGTGCTGCGCGACGCCCTCGAAGAGGCGAGCGCCCGGCCCGGCGACTTCGGCGTGATGATGGCCTTCGGCCCCGGCTTCTGCTCGGAGATCGCGCTGCTGCGATGGTGACCTCGGCGCAGCTCTACCTCGCCTTCCTCGGCGCCGTGTCGCTCGAGCGGCTGGCCGAGCTCTTCATCTCGCGCCGCAACGCGCGGCGCGCCTTCGCGAAGGGCGGCGTCGAGGTCGGGCAGGCTCACTTCCGGGTGATGGCGCTGATGCACACCGCCTTCCTCGCCGCCTGCGCGCTCGAGGTCGCGCTGCTCGACCGGCCGTTCCCGGGGCCGCTCGGGCTCGCGGCGCTCCTCGTCGCGCTCCTCGCGCAGGCGCTTCGGTACTGGGTCATCGCCACGCTGGGCGAGCAGTGGAACGTCCGGATCATCGTCGTGCCCGGCGCGGCGCCGGTCTCCGGCGGCCCGTACCGCTACCTGCGCCACCCGAACTACGCCGCCGTGATCGCCGAGATGGTCGCGATCCCGCTGATCCACGGCGCGTGGCTGACCGCGCTCGTCTTCAGCGCCCTCAACGCGATCGTGCTCTCGGTGCGCATCCGCGCCGAGGAGGAGGCGCTCGGGCCCTCGTACGCGGCGGCGATGGGCGGCCTGCCGCGGCTCGTGCCGGGCCGCCGCCCCGCGCGGGAGCGCCCCTCGGCGCCGTGAGCGCGCGGTGCGACGTCGCGGTGGTCGGCGGCGGGCCGGCGGGCCTCGCCGTCGCGATCGGCTGCGCGCGGCGGGGCCACGACGTGCTCGTCCTGGATCAGGCCGACTGGCCGATCGACAAGGCGTGCGGCGAGGGCGTCATGCCCGAGGGCTGCCGCGCGCTCGAGGAGCTCGGCGTCCTGTCCGAGCTCGACCCGGCCGAGCGGGCGCCCATCGAGGGCATCCGGTACCTGCGGCCGGACGGCCTGCGCGTCCAGGCGCCGCTGCCTGCGCCCGGGGGGCTCGGCGTGCGCCGCACCGCGCTCTCCGCGGCCCTCGCGGCGCGGGCGCGCGCCGCCGGCGCGCGGCTCGCGGCGGGCGAGCCGCTGCTCGGGGTCGAGCGGACGGCGGGCGGCGCGCGGCTCGTCACGCGCCGGCGCGCCGTCGAGGCGCGGTACGTGGTCGGCGCCGACGGGCTCGGCTCGCGCGTCCGCCGCGCGCTCGGCTGGGACGCGCCGCCCTCGGGGCCGCGCCGGCTCGGCCTGCGCCAGCATTTCCGGTGCGCGCCGTGGTCGTCGTTCGTCGAGGTGCACCTCGCCGACGGGGTCGAGGCGTACGTGACGCCGGCGGGCCCGCGGCGCGTCGGCGTCGCGTTCCTGTGGGACGGCGATCGCCTCGAGGGGCGCGCGTCGGCCGAGCGCCTCGTGCGCCGCTTCCCGGCGCTGGCCGAGCGGGTCGCGGGCGTGCCGGCCGACTCGACGGCGCGGGGCAGCGGCCCGCTCGAGCGGGCGTCCTCGCGGCTCCACGACGACCGCTTCGTCCTGGTCGGCGACGCGGCGGGCTACATCGACGCCATCACCGGCGAGGGGATCTCGCTCGCGCTCGTCGGCGCGGCCGCGCTGTCGGCCGCCCTCGACGCGGCCCTGCGCGGCGGCGGCGCGGCCCCGCTCGCGGCCTATGCCCGCGTGTTCCGGCGGGCCTTCCTGCGCTACGCGGTGGCGACGCGCGCGGTGCTCTTCATCGCGCGGCGCCCGCCCCTCCGGGACGGGCTCCTCTCCGCGCTCGCGCTCGCGCCCGGGCTCCTCCGGCACGCGGTCGGCGCGGTGCTCGGCCCGCGCTGAGCCTACGCGCTCGATGACGGCGAGCCGTAGAGCGTTGGAGAGCGCTGGCCTTGAAGCCCACCGTCCCTCGGCCGTCCACCCGCCGCGCGTCGCCATGTCCATGCCGGTGACCGCGCGGCCACGGACAGACGCCCTTCAGGCGCTGTTCGTGTGCCCGCCACATATCTGCTCAAAGGAACTTGCATTCCGACATGTGCGTCGGTTGCGCGCAGCAGCTCCGACTGATAGCCTTAAATTGTATCAAATACGACGCATACCATCTTAGCGAGTAACGAGAAAGAAGAGCGACGTCCGTCGGGCGGCGCACATGCTCGATCTCCGGCGCCATGCAGCGGCATCTCCCGCCGAGGAGCGACGGGCGGCCGATGGCGCATGCCCCGCGGAGCCGCGCTCTCCTGCGCAGAGCGGCAGGCGTCGATCGGGCAGATACGGATCTCGTTCTCGCCCTGATGGGTTGCCCGTGCGTCTCGATGCTTGAGTGGCCGCCGTCCCGACGACCGTCGAAGCGGCGTTGTCCGCGATGACGGTCTCTGAGGACCCGTTCAAAGGAGCCTTGCATGCATTGTTCGCCCGCGAGATGGGTGCCCATCGCCTTCGCTGTCACTGCCACCTGTCTGCTCGGCAGCCGAGCGTCCGCGCACGAGCCGGAATGTCCGGGAGATCCGCCGGACAGAGACGCGGTCCTCCACTGGAACGCCGTCGCTCTGGACGCGGTCGCCAGCGACTTCAGCGACCCCTCCAGGCCGCCGGAGCAGCCCGGGCCCACGCGCACCTCGCGGGCTCTCGCGATCGTCCACGCGGCCATCTACGACGCCGTGAACTCGATTGTTCCGGAGTACGAGCCGTACATCGTCTATACGCGCGCGCCGGATGCATCCGTGGATGCGGCGGTGGCCGCGGCAGCCCACCGTACGCTGACGGCGCTCTACCCGGGTCAGACGGCCGCGCTCGACGCGGCGCTCTGGGAGTACCTGGCGCAGATCCCGGCGAGCGACGCCAAGGAGGACGGCATCTTGCTCGGCGACGATGTCGCCGACGACATCCTCGCGGCGCGGGCAAGCGACGGGGCAAACGCCCCGATGCCTTACACGCCGCGCTATGCGCCCGGCCAGCATCGCGTCGATCCTCTCCACCCCGATCAGGGGTTCCTGACCCCCCGGTGGGGGGATGTGACGCCGTTCGCCATCGAGAGCGGCGACCGGTTCCGGTCTCCGCCCCCGCCGTCGCTGCGGAGCCTCTCGTATGCGTTGAGCTTCTACGAGCTCTTCGCGCTGGGCGGCGACGGCGCGAGCACCCCGACCCTGCGGACTCCGGAGCAGACCGTCATCGGGATCTTCTGGTCGTACGACGAGGCCCCGCGCATCGGGGTGGTGCCGCGGCTCTTCAACCAGATCGCGCGGGTCGTCGCGGAGCAGGAGCACAACTCGGAGACGGAGAACGCCCGTTACTTCGCGCTGGTCAACTTCGCCATGGCCGACGCCGCCATCGCCACATGGGACACGAAATACCACTACAACTTCTGGCGGCCGATCATCGGGATCCGCCTGGCCGACATCGATGGAAACCCGCTCACGGTACATGACGTGGATTGGACGCCCCTCGCATCGCCCGGCAGCAACGGGGGCCCGCTGCACGAGACGCCGAATTTCCCGTCGTACGTCTCCGGACACGCGAGCCTCGGGGCCGCCACGTTCGAGGTGCTGACCCGTTATTACGGTACGAATCATGTCCCCTTCTGCTTCGTGTCCGACGAGTACAACGGAAGAACGACGGACGCGCGGGGCAACGTCCGCCCCAGGCTCAGGCGCTGCTACTCCGGCTTCCGCCAGGCGGCTCATGAGGTCGCGACCAGCCGCATCTACCTGGGCGTCCACTGGAGGTTCGATGCGGAGAACGGGAGCCGTCAGGGCCGAGCTGTCGGAGACGCCGTCTTTGACAGGGTCCTCCAGCCGCTCCCTTGACGTCTTCGTGCCGGACGGCGCCGGTCACGACGCCCCGTCGCTGGCGGGCTCACCTGCGTGGCAGGCCGGCGCGACCGCTTGAGCGGGCCTCGGCGGGCGCGTCCCCCGGTCCGGGCACCCGTTCGGTCGGCTTGCCCGCGCGCCGGGGCCGCGGTTCGCCGCCGAGCTGAGCGGAACCAGGGTCCGTGCCGAGCGCGTCCGCCCCGCCCCGCGCTCGCGAGCGTCACGGACCTGCCTCGGACCCGGCGCTCGCCTTGTGGGACCAGGACCGCTCGGATAGGCTCCCGCCGCTCAGCGCACCGGCGCGAGGAGGATGGATCCGGATGATCCGGCGAAAAGGAGCCTGCCAAGTGCAATTGACTGCTTTGGGTGTCGCCAAGGGGAGCGCGGAGGGAAGCGCCGGGGTCGCCCGTCCCCTCCCTGTCCGGGCCGCGGGCGTCCGGCGCCGCCTCGTCGCGCTGCTCGCGCCCGCGCTCCTCGTCGGGTGCGGTTACACCGAGTTCGAGATGCAGGCCCAGCTGGACCAGTCCGAGCGCCTCCGGCGCGACCTGCAGAGCAGCCAGCAGCGCGTCCGCGAGCTGGAGCAGGAGGCCGCGCGCGGGGGCGCTGCGGCGCCGCCGCGCGAGGATCCGCTGGCCGCGGAGGGCCTCGATCTCGGCACCGGGCCGGGCGCGCTGCGCGGCGAGGCGGCCGGGGCTCGCGCGCCGTCCGAGCGCGAGAGCGGCGTCCTCCGGGTGTTCCTCCCGGTGGCCGCCGGGGAGGTCACGGTCGCGCCGCGCGACGGCCGCGTGGTCATCTCGATCCCGACGCGGGTCCTGTTCAAGGGCAACCGCGACGCGTTCTCCCCGGCGGGAGAGAAGCTCCTGCGGGACATCGCCGCGATCATCCGCGGCAACGAGCCGCTCAAGGGCCTCGACTACCAGGTCGTCGGCCACACGGCGGGCGGCGCGCCGGGCGTCGCGCCCGGCGTGGCGTGGCGCAACGGCTGGGACGTGACGGTCGCCCAGGCGCGCGCCGTGCTGCTCTTCCTGGCGCAGCCCAAGGAGGCTGGCCTGCCCGTCGCGCGCTTGAGCCTGGCGAGCTTCGCCGACCTCTCGCCTGCCGACGCGGGTGGCGGCGCCGCCGCGCAGCCGCCGGATCCGCGCCTGGAGATCGTGATCGAGGGGACGGCGCAGATCGTCGAGCGCCCGGCCGGCGAGGCGCCGCGCCCGGCCGGCGAGGCCCGGCCGACCGGCGAGGCCCGGCCGACCGGCGATGCGCCTCGTCCCGCCGGCGAAGCGCGCCCCGCCGGCGAGGCTCGCCCGGGAGCCGGCGTGAAGGGCGGGGACGACACGTATCCCTGAATCGCGCGGAATCGCGCCGCGCGTGGCCTAGGGTAACAAACGGGTTGAACCCGCCTGAAACGAGCAGAGAACCGCCAAGGCGCCAAGGACGCCAAGGACGCCAAGAAGAAGAAGACAATATCTTTTCGTCTTGGCGTCTTGGCGTCTTGGCGTCTTGGCGGTTTATTTCTCGCTCGATCAACGTGCTCGGCGTCGCGTAGGCCATCCGGCCGCAGCGAGCCCGTCACGCGCCGGGCAGCGCCTCGACCCTCTTCCTGAGCGCCCCGACGTCGCCGAGCTCGCCCAGCACCGCGCGCACGGCGTCCGGCGCGGCGGCCGCCGCGGCGTCGTGGACCCGCGCCCGCAGCCGCCGGCCGCTCGCGGCGAGGTACGCGGCCGCGAGCGCGGCGGCGACCTCGCCCTCGGCGCCGCCGCGCTGGAGGAGCGACTCGGCCAGCGCGCAGAGCGCCTCGATCGCCTTGGCCACCTGGACGCCGTAGATGGGGTGGGCCGAGTCGACGCCGAGCCCGTGACACGCCGCGAGGCACCGCGCCGTGCTGATGAGCCGGCCCAGATCGGTCGGCTCTCCGCGCTCCCAGAGCCCCGACGCGAGCTGCTCCTCGAAGAGGCGCCCCAGGCCGGCTCCCTGGGGCTCCGTCCCCCCGGGCCCCCCGGGCGCCGCGCTCGGCGCAGGCGCAGGGGGCGCCCCCGGTCCAGCCCCGCGCTGCGGCCCCGCCGGTCCGCCGCCCCGCGCGACGGCGCCCGCGGGGGCCGCGGCGCGCGGAGGCGGCGGCGCGGCGCTCGGCTGAAAGAGCTGCTTGGCCCGCGACAGCAGACCGCGGGCGGCCGGCGCCGACTCGATGGCCGGCGCCGACGCGAGCTCGCCGAGCTTCATGCCAGCAGGCGCGGAGGCCCTCGCCCTCATCACGACCGGACCGCCCATGGGCCGACCGCCCACCCCCGCCGGCATCGCGGCGAACGCGGCGGCCACCGCCACCGGGCCGCCGCGGCTGGTGGACATCCCCCACCCCGCCGGGGCGCTCACCGGCACCGGCCTCGCCTCGGGCTGCCCGTGCGCGCGCCGATCGCCCGTGCGCCGCTCGATCACCACGAACGACGCGTGCTTCGAGGCGACCCGGTGCCGGACCGCGAGGTCCACGATGCGCCTGCGCATCGCCTCGGCGCGCTTGCCGGACAGCCCCCGCTCCGACTCCTCGAGCTCCCGCACGCGCGCGCCCGCCCACAGCGCCTCGAGCCCGGGCCGCGACGCCTCCGCCGCGAGCTCGACCGGCACCTCGAGGTGGAAGCGCTCCCCGCGCAGGCTCCCGCGGAGGTGGACGCGCCCCACCCCCGGCTGCCCGTAGCGGCCGTAGAGCACCCACGGCTCGCCGTCGACGAGCGCCGGCAGCTCGGCCGGCGCCAGCTCGCCGGCGTCGACGCCCTCGAAGCGCGCCTCGAGCCCGGTCACCCGGATCGCCGTCGCCCGCGCGAACTGCGCCGTCACCTTCTCGTCGATGCGCTCGCCCGGGTGGATGAACTCCGCCGCCCCCTGCGTCCGGCGCGCGAGGTCGTTCACGAGCAGATCGCTCACGTTCGTCCCGATCCCGAACGTGTAGACCCGCACCCCCTTGCCCTCCTCGGCGACCCGGTCGACGATCTCGGCCTCGTTGCCCACCTGCCCGTCGGTCAGCAGCACGACCACGCGGTCCCGCTCCGCGTCGCCGAGCATGCCCGCGGCCGCGAGCAGCGGCTTCAGCATCTCGGTGCCGCCGGACGCCGCGAGGCCGTCGACGAACGCGTCCGCGGCCTCGAGGGTCCGCTGGGTGAACGGCGCGACGGACGGCGCCATCGCCCGGAAATCGTTGGAGAACGCGATCACCCCGAACCGGTCCCCCTCGGCGAGGTGGCGCAGGCACAGGCGGAGCGCGCGCTTCGCCTGGTCGATCGACTCGCCCTGCATCGAGCCCGACACGTCGACCACGAACACGACGTCGCGCCGGGCGGCCGACCGCTTCGCGTCGAACAGGTCCGGCACCACGGTGAGGGCGAAGGTCCCCTCCTGTCCGTTGGCCCGGTCGCAGACGAGGCCCGCCTGCACGCCCGGCGCGCCCGCGGCGATCAGCACGATGTCCCGATCGAGCGCGGCCTTGTCGCCGCGGAGCGACACGCGCTGCCGCCCCCCCTGCTCGCGGCGCACGGCGAGCGCGTGCGAGGGGCTCTCGATCGCGACCTCGCGCCCGAGGTCGAAGACGATGTCCACGGTGATGCCGTAGTCGACCCGCGCGATCTCGGGCGAGATGCGGTCGGCGTCGGGCACCTGGTCGGTGGGCTCGTGGGCGCCGTGCCCCGTCCGGTCGCCCCCTTCCGCGCCGGGGATGTAGCGGGGCGCGACGAGCGTCGGGATCATCAGCCGCAGCGCCCCCTCGTCGGCCTTCAGCGGCTGCACGAGCGCGACCTCGACGACCGTCTCCTCCCCGGGCAGGAGGTTGCCGACGCTGGCCGTGAACACGTTGCGCCGCTCCTCGTCGAGCAGCGCCGCGCCGTGGCCGGTGGCGACGGCCTCGTCGTAGGCCTTGAACGCCTCTTCCCGCTCCTTGACCTCCCCCTCGAGCCTCCGGCCGGCGCACTCCATGGCGAAGCCCGCGATGCTCGCCTCGCTCGGCAGCGGGAAGGTGTAGATCGCCTCGATCGGCCGGCGCTCCTCGTTGCGGTAGCGCTGCCGCACCACGAGCCGCGCCGCGCCGCCGAAGACCTCCCCCGAGAGGGAGACGCCGAGCAGCGGGACCGGGCGCCCCTCGGAGGAGCGTAGACACGACGCCGGCGTCGCCGCCGGAAGCGAGGGATCGGTGGACGGGATCATCGCGAGCCTTTCGGGGCAAGGGTTGCGTAACGAGACTCGATATCGAGGGCGACGCGCCGCGACCGCTCCGGCGCGTCGCTCCGCACGTGGAGCTCCACCCCGTCGTCGATCTCGATCCGCTCCCAGCGCTCGCCGCGCGGCGCTCCCGCGGCGGTGGGCTCCGCCGCGGCCGCCTCCACCGGACCGGCGCAGCCGGCCGCCGCCGCGGGCGGCGCCCCCGCGGCGATGCGCTCGATCTCGTCGAGGCCCGCGCCCGCGAGGCGCGCCTGGATCTCCTCGAGCGGCAGGTGCGCCTGCTGGAGCGCCTTGATGGCGCGGAGCCGGGCGAGGTGCTCCCGCCCGTAGGAGGTGTCCTTCCCGCGGAACTCCGGAGCCGGCAGGAGGCCCCGCTGCACGTAATACCGCACCGTGCGCGGCGCCACGCCCGCCTCGCCCGCGAGCTCGTCGAGCTTGTACGTCATCACGACGAGCATCCTGGATCGCGACACTAATACTGTCAAGTAGACACTCACGAACGTCCGTGGTCCGCCCTGGCAGGTGGGCGGCGGCGACCGGAGCGCGGCGAGGGCGAGCGCCGTCCACCTGCCGGGGGACGTCGCCGGCGCGCCTGACCGGGGTTGCCCGGCGCAGGCGCGCCTCACCGGGGTTGTCCGGCGCCGGCGCGCCTGACCGGGGTTGCCCGGCGCAGGCGCGCCTCACCGGGGTTGCCCGGCGCAGGCGCGCCTCACCGGGGTTGCCCGGCGCAGGCGCGCCTCACCGGGGTTGCCCGGCGCAGCCCCCGCGGCGCGCGGCGCTCGTCCCGTGGGGCTGGGTGTGGGACGCCTCTTCCCGCCGCAAAGCTGCTCCCGTGTGGGTCGGGGGAGGATCGGCCAACCGCGCTTCGTAATACCCGCTGGCGTCGATGGACAGCGTCAGAAACGTGTGATGTTCTGACAAATTCGGGCGTACCCGATCTCCACGTGAAGGACCTGATGCAGCGAGGGCATCAAGCCTTTCGGGATGCAGGGATGAGGAGGACCGCGGCTCACATGAAGCTTACGAAATTTGCGCTCTTCGGGATGATCGCTCTCGTCGGGTGTGTCGGAGAGGAGGGAGGAAAGGAGGAGGAGGCGACCGGACACGTCGAGCTGAACCTGATCGGCTCGGCGGCCTCGGGCAACACGTACCGCCTGCGCGACGGGATCGTGATGGTCCAGGGCCCCCAGGACACGATCTTCTTCAACACCGAGGACGACCCGAACCGGCTTCGCCTGAGCGCGAACGTCCCGCCGGGCGGTTATTACACCTTCTTGCAGGAGGGCTGGCGGCTCGAGCGCCTGAACCTGGACAGCTCGGTCGAGACGGTGCAGGCGCAGCTCCTCTCGCCGAACCCCCTGTGGTTCAACGTGTACGCGAACCAGAGCACGCCGGTCGCGCTGCGCTTCCGGGTCGGCGGGGACGACGTGGTGCTCGATCAGGGCTCGTTCGACATCGTGATCGAGGTCGAGGAGGCGCCCGCCGCGTCGACGCTGTGCACCGACGACAGCGAGTGCGCGTCGGGCCAGACGTGCTGCCTCGCGGGCTTCGTCGGCACCTGCACGTCGCTCGCGGCCGGCGAGGCGTGCCCGCTGCCCGACCTGACGGTCTCCGCGGACGTGGCGCAGTTCAGCCTGAACATCCGCCACGAGGCCTTCCCCGCGGACAGCTGCGCGATCGTGGAGGGCTGCGTGGGCGGGGCGGGCGACCGCCGCCTGATGCGCTTCTCGACCGAGACGCCGAACGTCGGCGAGGCGGACATGATCCTCGGCGATCCGACGCAGGTCGACGGCTTCGAGTTCTCGGCGTGCCACGGCCACTATCATTTCGAGGGCTATGCCCGGTACGAGCTCCTCGACGGGACCGGCGCGGTCGTCGCGACCGGCCACAAGCAGGCGTTCTGCCTGCTCGACAGCTCGCCCGTGGGCATCCCGGGGGCGCCGACGACGCCGCGCTACCACTGCGGCTTCCAGGGCATCCAGCGCGGCTGGAGCGACGTCTACAGCTCCGGGCTCGACTGCCAGTGGGTCGACATCACCGGCGTGAGCGCGGGGGAGTATTTCCTCCGCATCACGATCAACGCCGATCGCACGCTGCCGGAGAGCGATTACGGCAACAACACGATCGAGATCCCGGTGACCATCCCGGAGGAGGTCCCGACGGACCCGGGGGATCCGCTCGCGGACTGCCCCGCTCCGGCGGGCAGCCCGCTGCGCGACTGCGGCTGGTCGATCGCGCCCGGCTTCGAGGGCGTGGCGTGCACCCCCGGCGCGCCGATCACCGTGGGCTGCGGCTGCTCCGGCGGCACCTGCGCCGACGACCCGATGCTCCGGGTGTGCGACGGCGCCTCGGCGTGCACCGGCGCCGCGGCGCTGAGCTCGGTGGATGACGCGTGCGGCGTCTGCCCGCAGACGCAGTTCGTGTGCCCGGAGAGCGGCGTCTACACGGTCCTCGTCGGGTCCTACAACCCGTTCGCGCCGTTCACCTGCGACGTCGCCGCCTCCGCGCCGGTCCCGTAAGCCGCGGTCGGGCGCGCGGTCCATCTCCTCCTCACGGTCCCTCGCGGTCTCCTCACGGTTCCTCGCGGTCCCGCCCGCGCGCGTGCTACGAGAGCGCCGCGCGGGCGGCGGCGCGCTCGAGGGGCGGCGGAGGGCCGCCCCTCGAGAGCGCCGCGTCCCGCCGAAGGAGACGCGATGCGCCCCATTCGAGACAGCGATCTGCCGCCCGTCAAGGAGCTCACCCGGGCGTTCTTCCGGGCGGTGAATCCGCACGTCGAGCCGGTCGAGTTCGAGGAGAAGTGGGCGTCCGCGTCGCGCTCGCCGATGCGGTTCATGCGCAGCTTCCCGCAGGCGTGGCACGTGGATCTGCTCGACGTCCCGCGGGCCAGGGTGCCCGGCGGCCGGTGCCTGTGCTTCGGCGACGCGCACCCCGACAACTTCGGGCTCATCACGTTCACGGTGGGCCCGCGCTACGTGTTCAACGATCTCGACGACGCGGGCCCCGGGCTCGCCGCGCTGGACGCGCTGCGGTACTTCACGGTGCTCCGGCTCCTGCTCGACGACCGGAAGGCGCTCGGCGAGCTCCTGGAGCTGTACGAGGACATGCTCCAGGGCAACGAGCCCCTGCGCGAGCTCCCCGAGGCCCTGTACCCCGACGTCGCGGCGCGGGACGCGCGCCAGCTCGCGAAGTGGACCGACGGCGAGGCGTTCCGGTTCGACGAGCCCGCGTTGAAGCTGTCGCGCGCGGAGGCCGGCACGGGGGAGCGGCTGCTCGAGGCGCTCGGGCGGCTCGGGCAGCTCTCGGACGTCGAGGTGCTCGCGCTCGCGCATCGGGACCGCGACTCGGGCGGCTCGGGGGGGCTCGAGCGGTACCTGATCCTCGCGCGCGAGCGGGGTGGAGAGCGGCGGCTGCGCCTCCTGGAGCTCAAGGAGACGACGCACGCGGCGACGAGCTGGAACAACTTCCTGCACGAGGACGAGGATCGGCTAGAGCGGGCGAAGGCGTCGATCTGGCGCGGCCTCGAGGCGCCGTTCTACGTGGAGGTGCAGGTCGGCAGGAGCGTCTACCTGCTCCGGGATCGCCTGGGGCGGGCCTCGCTGGACATCGAGGAGCTGGCGAAGCGCGATCTCCGCGCGGTGCTGGAGGCGCAGGTGAGCATCCTGGCGCGGCAGCACGCCGAGGCGTTCGCGGGGCTCGATCTCCGCAAGCTCGACGACTGGCTGAGGGAGAGCCTCGATGTGACGGCGCGGCGGTGGCTGAAGGTGTATGAGCGCGCGCGGCGGCGGTGACGAGGCGACAGCCCGTCTCGCTGGGCGGGCCCGGGCGCCGCGCGCGGCTCGTCGGTTGTTCCTTTTCTCGAGAAAGGTGGATTGGATGCGTCATCTCCTCGTCCTCTCGCTCCTGTGCATGGGCTCCGGCGCGATCGCCTGCGGCGGCGGCGGCGAGCCGCGGCCCGCCCAGCCGCCGGCGATGACCGTCGCCGGGCGGCCTTCCCCGGCGGCTCCTCCGGCCGGTTCCGCCGCGCCGGCCGCCGAGAGCGTCACCGAGGTCGGCGCGGACTCGCCGATGAAGACGCCTTGGGGCGCCTCGTACACCGCGCCCAAGGGCTGGACGGTGACGACCCGGGGCGGCGTCGTGATCCTCGAGGATGTGCACCGCGAGGTGTCCCTCACGTTCGTCGAGCGCAGGGAGCGCGACGCGGAGGCCGCGATCGCCGCGGCCTGGCGGCAGGCGAAGCCGGATTTCGCGCGCGCGGCGAAGCGCGTCGTCGCGCCGCCCGGGCGGCGCGGCTGGGACAGCATCATGGACGTCGATTACGAGACGACCACGGAGGAGGCGCGCGACGTCTTCGCCAGCGCGCGACGCAAGGGCGACGTGTGGCATGTGGCGCTGTTCGACGGGACGAAGGAGGGGTGGGGGCGGCGGTGGGCGGGCGCCAAGATCGCGTTCTTCAGCTTCAAGGCCGAGGGCGTCGAGGAGGAGTCGTTTCAGGGCAAGAGGGCCCACGCGCTCGACGAGGAGCGCCTGCGCGAGCTCGAGGCGTTCATCGAGGAGGGCCGAAGGGCGGCGGGCATCCCGGGGATGGCCGTGGCCGTGGTCCAGGGGGGCAAGGTCGTCTTCGAGCGGGGCTTCGGCGTCAGGGAGCTCGGGAAGAAGGATCCGGTCACCCCGAGCACGTTGTTCCGGCTCGCGTCCATGACCAAGCCGCTGACGTCGTTGATGCTGGCGGTGCTCGTGGACGAGGGGAAGTTCGGCTGGGACACGCCGGTCACGCGGATCTTGCCGTCGTTCGCCGTGGGCGACGCGGAGCTCACCCGGCGGATGACCATGCAGAACCTGCTCTGCGGCTGCACCGGCATTCCCTATGACAACCTCGGGACCGACTTCGAGTACGCCGGAATCACCGCCGAGGCCGCGCTCGCGAGGATGAGGGATCTCGCGCCGACGACGGGGTTCGGGGAGGCGTATCAGTATTCGAACGCGATGGTCGCCGCCGCCGGATACGTCGCGGCGCACGCCATTTATCCCAAGAGGCCGCTCGGGCCCGCTTATTACGAGGCGATGCGCGCGAAGGTGTTCGACCCGCTCGGGATGAAGGCGACCACGTTCGATGTGGGCGCCGTGAGGCGCGCGGACCACGCCTCGGCGCACGATCGGTCGCCGGCGTACGAGATGGTCCCGACGCCGTTCCCTGCGACGGCCTGGACCGGCCCGCTGGATCCGAGCTGGGGTGCCTGGTCCAATGTGCGGGACCTGTCGAGGGTCCTCGCGATGGAGATGGGCAAGGGCAAGATGCCCGAGGGCAAGCGTGTCGTCTCGGAGGCGAACCTCCTGAAGCGCCGCGAGCCGCAGGCGAGATCGGGCGACGCGACGAGCTATGGCCTCGCGTTCGCGCTGGAGACCTACCGGGGCGTGCAGGTGCTCGGTCATCCCGGCGCGGTCTGGGCTTACAGCTCGGACCTGTTCTTTCTGCCCGAGCACGACGTCGGGGCGGTCCTGCTCTCGAACGTCGATTCTCCGACCCCGTTCAACGGGCCTGTCTTCCGCCGCAAGCTCTTCGAGCTGCTCTTCGACGGTCGCGACGAGGCGCGGGAGGATCTGGCCTACGCCGCCAAGACCCAGGAAGCGGACTTCCGTCGCGAGATCGGGAAGGTCGACCTCGATCCCGACCGGGCGTGGCTCGATCGTCTGGCCGGGACTTACGAGCACCCCTGGTTCGGCAAGGTGAGCATCCGGGTGGAGGGGAATCGAGGCGTCCTGGATGTTGGAGAATGGAAGAGCGGCGTCGGGCGAAAGACGGAGGAGGACGGGACGGTCAAGCTGGTGCTCACGAGCCCTCCGTGGATCGGCTGGCCCGAGTTCGTGCCCAGGGAGGCGGATGGGAGGATGACGCTCCACATGAGGGCCTGGCAGCGCAAGGTGGTGTTCGAGCCGGCGAAGGGGAAGTGAGCGCCTTATCGGGCGTAGATCGGGGCTGATGGCGTCGTCCGTCCTTCTCCATGTCCATGGCGCGGCGACGCGCTTTCTCCGGAGCTCCACGACGGCCGCGGCGCTGCTCGCGAGCGCGCTCGCACCGAGCCTGGCCGCTGCCGCGCCCGACACGCCACTGCCCCACGCAAAGCCGCCGGCCGAGCCGTCCTCCGACGCGCCGCCGGCCGGGCGCGATGCGCCGCCGGCCGGGCGCGATGCGCCGCCGGCCAAGCCGTCCTCCGAGGCGCCGCGGGCCGAGCGCGACGCGCCGCCGGCCGAACCGCCCCGCGACGTGCCGCCGGAAGCGCTGGTCCCGCCAAAGCCGCTCACGCCGCTCGGCGCCGACTACCCTGCTGGAGCGCACGGCGATGCGACGGTCCGCCTCGTCCTCACCGTCAACGCGGACGGGACGGTCCGCTCCGCCGTCGCCGAGGAGGGGTCGGAGCCGTTCGCATCGGCCGCCGTGGCCGCCGCGACGTCGTTCCGCTTCGCGCCGGCCACCAGGAACGGCGCGCCGGTCGCCGCCAAGATCCGCGTAGAAGTGCGCTTCACCGAGGCCGCGCCGCCCGCGCCGCCGGACGCCGCTGCGCCTCCGCCCGGGCCCGCGCCCGCGCCGGAGCGCCCGGCCGGGGGGGCATCCGGGCCGCCGCCGGTCGCGCCGCGGTCGCTCGAGGTCACGGTCCATGGCGAGCAGCCGGCGCCCGGCGTCTCGAGCTTGAGCCGCGGCGAGGTCAGGATCGTCCCCGGCGCGTTCGGCGACCCCTTCCGCGCCATCGAGATGCTCCCCGGGGTGACGCCCCTCGTCACGGGGCTCCCGTTCTTTTACGTCCGCGGCTCGCCGCCCGGCAACATCGGTTATTTCCTCGACGGCGTCCGCGTCCCTTACCTGTATCACCTCGGGCTCGGCCCCTCCGTGGTCCATCCCGGCATCGTCGATCGCGTCGACCTCTACCCTGGCGGCTACCCCGCTCGCCACGGGCGGTATGCCGGCGGGATCGTCTCCGGCGAGACGACGCCGCCGCTCCCGTACTGGCACGGTGAGGGCATGCTCCGGCTCGTCGACGTGGGCGGGCTCGTCGAGGGCCCCTTCGCCGACGGCCGCGGGATCGCGCTCGTGGGCGGCCGCTACTCCTACACGGCGCTGCTCCTCTCGCTGGCCGCGCCCGGCGTGGCGCTCGACTACTGGGATTACCAGGCCCGGTTGTCCTATGAGGTCGTCCCGGATGGCCGGGTGAGCCTCTTCGCGTTCGGCGCCCACGACTTCCTCGCGAGCGAGGAAGACGGCGAGACGACGACGCTCTTCAATACGACCTTTCATCGCATCGACCTCCGCTACGACCATACCTACGGCCGGGGCAGCGCGCTGCGCGGCGCGCTGACGCTCGGCCACGACGAGACGGGGATCGAGGGTGGCCAGAAGACGCTGACGCGGAGCCTCGGCGCGCGCCTCACGCTCTCTCACCGGCTGCGCGACGAGACCGTGATCCGGGCCGGCATCGACGCCGTGATCGACGACAACGAGCTCGACCTCGGGACGGACGCCGACGACCTCCCGGGCGATGGTCCCCCGGGCGACGGCGCGCCAGACGGCGGTTTCCCGGGCGACGGCGCGCCGGGCGACGATGACGACGGGTTCCGCGTCAACGATCTCCTGTTGAGCCGCATCGACTTCACGACGGGCGGTTACATCGAAGCCGACATCGCGATCACGCCGCGCCTGCGCATCACCCCGGGGCTCAGGCTCGATCTCTACCATTCGGACGCCACGGTGGCGGTGGCCGTCGATCCGCGGCTCTCGGCGCGGCTCTCTCTGGCGCGCGGCGTGACGTTCTTGCAGGCGCACGGCCTCGCGTCCCAGCTGCCGAGCTTCGTCGTTCCGATCCCCGGCTTCCGCCCGCGGCTCGACGACGGCCTCCAGCGGAGCTTCCAGTCGAGCGCCGGCCTCGAGTTCGCGCTGCCGGAGGACATCACCGCGACGGTCTCGGTGTTCCACAACGCGTTCTTCAACATGACCGACGCGCTCGGCTCGTTGAGCCTCGCGTCGGTCGAGGACGCCTTCACGCTCCGCGCGCTCGGCGCCGCGACCGGCCTGGAGCTGTCGGCCCACCGGCGGCTCACGCGGCGCATCGGCGGATTCGCGTCGTACACGCTGTCCCGCTCCACGCGGAGCATCGGCCGCACCCGGCACGTGACCTCGGTCGACCGGACGCACGTGGCGAACGCCGCGCTGACGTACGATTTCGGCCGCGGGTACAGGGCTGGCGGGCGCTTCGTGTTCTACTCCGGGCTTCCCCAGAGGGTCGGCAGCCCGACGCTCCCTCCGGGCAGCGGCATCCCCGGAGGGTTCGAGCCTGCTGCCGACGCGAAGCCCCGGTGGGAGCGGCTGCCGCCGTTCTTCCGCCTCGATGTCCGCCTGGAGAAGCGCTGGTCGATCGGGAAGTCGGGCTGGCTCTCGGTGGTGCTCGACGTGCTCAACGCGACGTTGTCGAAGGAGAACATGCCGGGGACGTGCGAGACGATCTCGACGTGCGAGCCGACGGAGTTCGGGCCGGTCACCGTGCCGAGCCTCGGGCTGGAGGGAGGATTCTGAAGGCCTGGGATGAGGTGAGCCTGGAGGAAGCGTTCGGGCCCCGTGTGTAAGTCCTCACCCTGGCCTTTCCTGACGACAGCTTGACATCGTGTCTCCTCGCGCGCGCCCACGGGGAGGCGCAGGCGATGGCAAGAGAGGCACCGCGGGTGGTGGGCGTCGGCGAATCGGCGGCCCGCAACGGTGACGATAGACCAATCGCGCGTCAGGCCCCCTCGGCGAGGGTGAGCGGAGAGACGGCCGAGAACCCTTTGGTCTTCTTGAACGACATCTTATGCACGAAGTTGGTCATGGCGTTGGACGGGTCGAGCATATCCAAGTTCAGCCGCTCGAACGTGGGACGGACGAAGTTGACGCCGAGGATCGTCATCGGCCCCTTGTGCCCGGTGCTGGCGTCGAGGAGCTCCGTCGAGACATTCACGACGACCCTCGCGACCGGCAGTAGGCCGAAGATCTCGCGGGCCACGCGCAATGCACAGCTACATACGTGGTCCTGGTAGAGCTCCCAGTAGCGCCCGGCGGGTATGGCCTTCACGGAGAGCTTCCCTGCCGCGGTCAGCCGCCGCTCCTCGGTGGGAACGATCTCCTGGTCGCGCACGGCGCAGGTGACGGCGACTCCGCCGGGTTGAACCTCGGCGAGCGATACGACGATCCCGAGCTCGCTTAGCTCGTCGAAGGGCGAAAGGTACTCCAGCACGGCCTTGTAGGCATCGAGATCCTGCGAGAGGACGCCCTGGGCCACGTGGCTATACCACTGCCACTGGGCCATGGCCTGCTGATGCTGCTGCAAGGCCATGTGATGCTCCGCCTGGTCTTGCTGACGCGCCCTCCCGACGTCCTCGGCCAGCGTTTGCCTCCGCTTGGTGTCCTGCTTGAATAGCTTCTCGGTCACCGACGGTTCGTAGTTCTGGAGCGCATGCTGGGCCGCCGCTTCGTGACGCCCGGCATACACGGGCGCCGGCGGCGGCGCTGCCGCCGCGATCTGCCGCCAATCCCAAGGATTCCAGCACTCTTTGTGGACCGAGACGATGACCTGGAGGTAGTTTTCAAAGAGCGCCACTTCGTAGGCCGCCCGTTGTTGATCTTGCATCCGCTCGACCGCCGCCGCCTGGGCGATCAGCTCGCGACGGCGGCGGAGCGCATCGCGCTCCGCGCGGCGCCTGGCCGCGGCTTCAGCCCTCTCGATCCGGCGAGCCGTCGCCATGGTGCTTCGAACGAATCCACGCCAACCCATGATGGATAGCAGGCTACGCCGAGTTGGATCCGGCGGTCAACCCGCGACAGGAGACTCGCGCTCGTGGGAGGCCTCGCGGTGTCCGCACGGACGGAACCGCGGTTCACAGGGGATGTTGATCTCGCCTTGGTGGTCGCCGACGGTAAGGGCGCGGAGGCGCTCTCGCGCGAGTTGCAGGCGCGAGGCTATCCGTTGCTCGCTGTGGTCGAGCAGAGGGCGTAGGGACGCCCGGCGACGGTTCGGCTCCAGACACCGAGCCGACCACCACGGGGCGTGGTGACCGACCTGCTGTTCGCCTCCTCGGGCATTGAGACCGAGATCGTCGAGGCGGCCGAGCGTATCCAGATCTTTCCAGGCGTCACGGTCCCCGTAGCGCAAACCGGTCACCTGCTCGCGCTGAAGGTGCTGGCCCGTGACGATCGTCGCCGCCCTCAGGATCTCGTCGACATCCGGACCCTCTTGGCAATGGCGCGGGATACGGACATCGCGATGGCGCGATCCGCCGTTGAACTCATCTGAGGAAAGGGGGTTCGCGCGGGGCCGAGATCTTCGCCGGCTCCTGGAGGAAGAGCTGACCGCCTGACTGGCAGTGAGCTGGATCGGATGGTGAAGGTCGCGCGCTACCGCCCGGCTGAATTGAAATTCAACCCGGAGCCTGTCGGGAGCCCTCCGGCTGAATCGAAATTCAACCCGGAGCCTGCCGAAACCTGCCGCCCTGACAGCGCGGCACGCCCTGACAGCGCGGCACGCCCTGACAGCGCGGCACGCCCTGACAGCGCGGCACGCCCTGACAGCGCGGCACGCCCTGACAGCGCGGCACGCCCTGACAACGCCTCGCCCGCCACCGATGGCCCACCGACGCAGCGGCCAGCACGGGCATCGAGGCTCATTGCACGCACGCGCACCGAACGCTCAGCTCAGGGGCCGCCTCGCTCTCTGCTTCGGTCGCGAGGACGACGGGACGGCGCGTCCTCTCAGCCGCGCGCAAAGATGCGGCGCCGCGCCTCCTCCCAGGGGACCGGCTGGGAGCGCCCCGCCCGGATGTCGTCGAGGCGCCTCCGGGCCTCCTCGACCCACGCGCGCTCGACCTCTTCCGGCGACTCGTCGCCCACGCTTCCAGGAGCCGCAGGGCAAGGACGCGCCGTTCGCTCTCGGGGAGCTTCATCGCCTGGTCGAGGAGTTCTTCGGCCGGGAGGCTCATCGCCCGCGGCGTAGCAGATGCGGCGGCGGCGCAGATCGGACGGACGTCCGACCTGCGGGTGCTCGTGGGTCCGGCCGTCGGAGAAGCCGTCCGCCCTCCTATCAGGGGGAACAGCGGGGTAACGGCCATCCAGGATGAAGGCGGCGGCTCGGACGAGGCCACCCAAGCCCGCGAAATCCTTCAGCACCCCCGGCAAGAATTGAACTTGCGACCTTCGGTTTAGGAAGGCCAAGCACTTCTGAAGAGATTCAAGAGGTTAACCGGCTTCGTGGGCTGATCTTGGGCTTATCTAGGCGCGGTGTGGAGGCGCTGGAGGCGATCGCCACTGGAGGACCGCCGGCGTGGCGTGTGGTGCAAGAGCTACTCGTTGACCTGATCCGGGCTGGTGAGGAGCTGGGCAGCGACGACGCGGGTGAAACAGAAGTGGTTCTGTCTATCGGAGAACGCAGACCTCGCGTCAAGTCAGGTTGAGCTTTCGCGCTCACGCTGTAAATGACCCAAAGGAGTGCAGCCCGCGGGTGCGCGAACACCCCGGGCTGCGTGGCCGAACCCCGCGCGAACGAGGTCCGACATGAGCCGTGTAGATCAAGGCCCCGACAGGGGCCAAGGAACCCGTCTGCTCGCCGCTCTGGAGTCAGTTTCGGCTGAGCCTGGCGCGTTGCCGAGGCCTGCTTCCGGCTTCCCGCTTCAGCACGGGAGGGGTGGATGAGGAGGTCGCGGAGGGGGGCGAGACGCCCGCCCGCCGCGCCGACACCACCGCCCGCCGAGATCGGGCCCGAGGCGATCCTCGCGGAGAGCAAGAGACTGCGCGCCATGTTAGCTCGGTGCGGCGTGCCCGTCCGCGATCTCGACGACGTGCTCCAGGAGTGCCTTATCGGCGCGGTCGTGGCAGCCCGCGAAGGCCGGTACAGGCCAGCGCCCGGGGTGCCGCCGGGCTACGGCCTCCAGCGCTGGCTTGTGGGCATCGCTGTCCACCAGGCGGAGAAGTATCACGGAAAGGCGTACCGTCGCCGAGAGGTTACAGTCGCCGACCCGCTGCCGCTCGTCGCCGGCCAGGGGCCGTCGCCCCATGGGCAGGTTGAGGCTCGGGCCGTTCTGGAGCTGCTTCAGCTGGTGCCCCCGCGAGAGCGAGCGGTGCTCGTTCTCCTCGGGGCGGGCGATGCCGTGACGGAAGTCGCCCGCACGTTGCGGATCCCCGCGGGGACCGCCTTCTCGCGGCGCCGCCGGGGCCGCAAGCGCTTAGCTGCGCTGCTCGCGCGCTCGCGTCGCTGACGCCGAGCTTCGTCGGACAGCGACGACGGCGGCGCCGAGCTCGCGGAGCTCCCTGCGAGCGCCGAGCTCGCGGAGCTCCCTGCGAGCGCCGAGCTCGCGGAGCTCCCTGCGAGCGCCGAGCTCGCGGAGCTCCCTGCGAGCGCCGAGCTCGCGGAGCTCCCTGCGAGCGCCGAGCTCGCGGAGCTCCCTGCGAGCGCCGAGCTCGCGGAGCTTCCTGCGAGCGCCGAGCTCGCGGAGCTCCCTGCGAGCGCCGAGCTCGCGGAGCTCCCTGCGAGCGCCGAGCTCGCGGAGCTCCCTGCGAGCGCCGAGCTCGCGGAGCTCCCTGCGAGCGCCGAGCTCGCGGAGCTCCCTGCGAGCGCCGAGCTCGCGGAGCTCCCTGCGAGCGCCGAGCTCGCGGAGCTCCCTGCGAGCGCCGAGCTCGCGGAGCTCCCTGCGAGCGCCGAGCTCGCGGAGCTCCCTGCGAGCGCCGAGCTCGCGGAGCTCCCTGCGAGCGCCGAGCTCGCGGAGCTCCCTGCGAGCGCCGAGCTCGCGGAGCTCCCTGCGAGCGCCGAGTTCGCGGAGCTCCCTGCGAGCGCCGAGCTCGCGGAGCTTCCTGCGAGCGCCGAGCTCGCGGAGCTCCCTGCGAGCGCCGAGCTCCGCGAGCGCGGCTGGTCGGCACAGCCCGCCACCAGGCTCCTTCGCGCGAAGGTTTTTCAACCACTCCGGACCGTCGAGGTTGAACGACGCGCGGGCGTCCTCGGCAGCAGAGCTGCCGTCCGGCTCGCCGGGACGCCCTGCATCGGGTCAGGCCGCCGTGTCTGCTTGGCCGGCCCGAGGTGCCAGGCGACGGCTGCAGGGCGACGGCCGCACGCAGCCGTCGGACGAGAGTCGTTGCCGGCACGCGTGTGCGCGTGGCGCGTGTGCGCGTGGATGGCGTCGCCCGCAGCGGACGCCCTGGCGATTCTCCTTGCCCTCGAGTACAGTGTTCGTGCATTCAGGAGCAGCAGTCAACCGTTCAGTTCTGCGTCTCACATGGAGAGCACAATGACAACCGTACCATCCGCCGACCGGACCATCCAGCTTCCCGGCGGACGCAAACTGATCGCGACCCCCGTCCTGGATACGTACTGGAACTTCGCCTGCAAGCGTCAGGACGTCTTCATGCGACGCGTCGCGAACGAGCCGCCCCCGTGGACCGACGACGACATCCTACTCGCCCACAGGTTCACGAACGTCTACCGAGCGTCTGACCGGGTAAGTCAGTACCTGATCCGTCGCGTGCTCTACGCTGGGGATCAGTCTCCCGAAGAGGTTTTCTTCAGAGCTCTGCTTTTCAAGCTATTCAATCGCATTGAACCATGGGAACTACTTACGGAATCTTTCGGCTCGCTAGAATGGCGGAAATTTAACCTGGCGCAATACGAAACAGTTTTGGACGCCGCGATGGAGCGAGGCGAGCGAATCTACTCAGCCGCGTACATCATGCCCTCGCCAAGCTTTGGCGCGCAACGCAAACACGGAAATCACCTCCGCCTCATTCAACACATGATGAAGGATGGAGCACCCCAAAAAGTCGCCGACGCCAACTCACTCGAGTCTGTTTTTCGAACGCTACGTGGCTACCCATCGCTCGGTGACTTCCTGGCCTTTCAGCTTGCGATCGATCTCAACTACAGCGCGTTCCTCAACTTTTCGGAGATGGACTTCGTCGTTGCAGGTCCAGGCGCTCGCGACGGTATAAAAAAATGCTTCCGGGACTGCGGCGGACTGTCAGACGCAGACGTCATCCGAGCGGTTACCGACCTGGCCGACAGCGAGTTCAACCGCCTGGGTCTCCGTTTCCAATCACTCTGGGGTCGCCCGTTGCACTTGATCGATTGCCAGAACCTGTTTTGCGAAGTAGACAAATACGCTCGGGTCGCGCACCCAAGCGCACAAGGGACGTCTGGCCGAACGCGTATCAAACAGCGCTTCGTCGCCACGTCACAGACGCTTCCACAGTGGTACCCGCCGAAATGGAAACTACAACCCAGCGCGTCCCTGAGACCTGACCCCACGCAAAGAGCCCGCGTACGCGGCGCACGTGCGAAGTCGCCGCAGGGACAACTCTTCATCGATCTAGCGTAGCTGACACCGACTCAGGTGCGGACACGAAATCCAGGGATCGCTCAGCAAGGTCTCCGCGCACCAGGCCGCCGTTGTTCGCGCGCACAGCGCGCCAAACCTGAAAGCCGACGAGGATGGCACGTTCCCACTCCGCCTCGGATCGGACGCTCACCTCAAGGTTAGCAGTTAGGCGTTTGATGCCTAGGAGCAGATCCCAGTCGACGCGCTCTACGTCGGCCAGGAAGTTGTGGCGCACCGCGTACTCGTACACGGAGGCTGCGATTGCCTCCTCGACGACCGCAGCGCGTCCGCCGTCCTCCACCTCGTCGATTCTCGGTGTACTCTTACGCTTTCGCTTCAAGAGACGCCGAAGTACAGGTGACCAACCCAGAACTGCCGCGTTCGCGAGGTGCAGGATGTCGTGAAAGCGGTACCCGTCATCTTCGTAAGCGTTGTCGGTCAGAGGATCACCGATCGGCTGCCCGACGAAGTCATGCGGCTCGAGGAGCACGACCTTTCGTACGCCTTTCACGTCTCGATACGCGATGACGTACTCGAACTTGCGTGGGAGCTGCTCGGTAGGCGGGCAACCGTCGTCGAAGAACTCTGCAGTACGGCCTTCCAAGAGCCACCGCCCTCGGGTTTTCTCGATGTTCTTCATTGCGATCTTCTCAAGGGAAAGGCCGCTTTTCGCTGCAACGTTCGCAACGTACCAAAGAATATCGCCGAGTTCTTCAGCAACGCGTTCCCTGAACAGCTTGTGCGCCGGACCGTCTCGCAGTTGCTTCTTGTACTCAGACAGAAGTGTACCCGCCTCTCCTGCAAGCCCGAGAAGAGGAACGATCAGCGCGTCACCGTCGGTACCCGGCCGCTGATCTGTTTGCTGCGTCAACAGCTGATATTCATCAAAGTTCATTCCTCTTCTCCAAGGCACAGGCCATCGCTCTTTCGCCCACCAGAGCGACACTCAAACTCGCCCACGTCGAGAACACTCCTGATTCGACTCACGCTAATATCACGGATAGCGACACCGCTGAAGCACGTCATCCTAGCGAGCGGAATACCGAGCTCATGCGCCGCAAACTGACCTAGCTGGCAGATTCCGAGGTAATTACCGTATGCCCTTTCAACAAGGTACTGTGTAGCATAGAACGCGTTTACCGTTAGCCCACGTCTTGTCGGAGCGAACGTCACGTGCTGCAGGCATGGAAACCCGCGCAGCGCGGACGAGGAATGGTCTCGCGCCGCGTCAAACACGGCCAGCTGTAGGACACTACGACGGACACCACGACGCCGGGTAGCCTCGGAAAGAACGAACTCGAGCTGATTCTCTGATCCCCTCGGTCCCCCCCGGGTGAGGCGCTCAAAATACAGACCGAATTGATTGCCCGGTAGCGCACGCAGCTTCGGCAAGATCGCCTCGTAGCGTTCGAAGAGCTGTGAGCGTGGCTGCTTCGGGTTCCACAACGATCTCGGAAAGATCGTGCCTGCCACCGTGTCACATTGCTGCTTCCCGAGCGCTACCAACGTTTCGTCCAAGCTCTCTCGGATCGCACGGTTCTCTCTAACTACACCGTCATCGAACCCGGTGACGGAGACAATCAGAGGTACGACTTCGCGACCACTACCCCTGGACGAGACGAGCCGCAAAGCGCGGAACCACGCAAGCGACAGGTTACTATCCTCAATGTATCTATCACTGCTTTCCATAGTCAGGGTCTTCAAGGTGACGGTATGTGCTCAATCCACGGTAGTGGTGCTTTGAAACTCGCAGGGTACCGCGCCAACGCGAACTAACCACGTGCGCAACCCCCGGAGCAACGCCGACAATGCAATCATTGCCATTGATGTTTTCCCATCGAACCGACGCCCCCGCACAGACAACACCGCTCGGCGGCAACACAATGTCACCAACGTCGATATCGACTGGCCGAGCCCCCCAGCGTTCGTCAACGATTAGGAGACTTCCGTCAACGTCCACTCCCAGCATTTGACGACGAATCGACTTCGGAGTGTGTCGCCGGAGGCTTCGCGCGTGCGCCGCGGAGATAGTGCAGAGCACGCGTTGCATGCAGCCGACCAGCGTAGCGTAGCCAACACCAAACGTCGACGCGACGGTGTAGACCTGTGCCGGCGTGCACGCACCGATGGGCCAAGCCCTTTCAGCGAACGCATGCTCAATGGCGGTCTTAGGCATAAGTAGTGCAGAGGCAAAACGGTTAGCAACGTACTCCGCCGGGTCCAGTCGGTCCTCGTCCGGCTCCTGCGCTAAAAGCTCGTCAATGCGGAATCCATGACCAAAAATGTGATGCCCGATCTCGTGTGCGCAATTGAACGCACGACGCCCTCGCGGACGCATGCTCCCAAGAACGATAGTCGGTCCTCCTGGCGAGTACATGCCTTCGAGGCTTGGGAGACACTCAAAGTGTACTTGGATGCCCAACTCTTCGGCGACGTCGTACGGGCACACAGGGCCATCGAACCCTCGCTTGAGCTGTGCCCGCAAGCGCAGCGCGGCCATTGCCGCCTCCCGTGCCAGGACGAACCTTGTCGTCATCGCTTGATCCCGCCTGGGTTTGGCTCGCGCAGCGACGAGAGCAGCGCCAGCACACGATCGAGGTCATCCTTCTTGAGCTTGGCTAGCTCGCGGGCGGCGAGTTCAACCTTCGCTTGGTGAGGATCAGCGCTCTGTCCACCCCCCCCGGAAAGCCACGCCACCGAGACGTGATAGATCTCGGCGAAGCGCGTCAACTCCTCGGCCTGGACGCGGCGAACTCCAGCCTCGATCTGCGAGATCGTTGGACGGTGCACGCCGAGCATCTTCGCGACCTGTCCTTGCGAGAGACCCGCCTGCTCGCGGGCGATCCGTAGCCGACCGGCGAGCTCGGTCCTAGGTTCCGTCATGCCGCCCTCTGGGACTCTAGGCTCTTCACAATGCGATCGACAACCTCCTTCAAGCGAACCGCTCTCCTCTTACTGTCGGAGACGAAGAGGTTCTCCTTGCCGAAAGAGCACCCAAGCGCTTGCTCGAGCCTGACAGTCACCTCCAAACCTCGGAGGCTGGTGAACCCCTCTAGATCACCGATCGGCCTGGTTGAGTCCTCCAGTGCTGGATACTGGCACCCGCTGAGCTGCTGGACGTCGATCAGCACCTTTACGAGAGTTGATTTGACGTGCTGCCTGACTGTAGAGACGTTTACCATCGGTAAGGAATTATTACCACCGCGACTGGTCTCGTCAAGGGCTGCAACGGCGGGATCGATCCGACGGACGCCGTTTCTCTTCGACAGCCAAGGCGGATTCCGCCAGTGACGGATCGCAGGTGTGGGCCACTCCGCCCGCGGTCACCGGGCGGCACCGGAGTTGCTCCCCGCGGCGCGTACAGAGGTGTCCGGTGCCCTCGTACCAAGCTGCGGATCGGCAGCGCACCAGTGTACCCGCCGAGCAGCTGTGCTCCGGCCGCTCCTCGATGCTGCTCGCGCTGGTTGACGAGCGCTGTCGCCCCGTACCGGTGCCGTCCGTGGATCGACGGCGCTCGTCTATCCAGTGTCGCTTCGAGCGGAGACGAGGCCGGCCTCGACGACCGGGCGGCTGCCGTGCGGCCCGTGCGCCGCCGGCCGGGCGAGCTACTCACGGGTCCGCGAGCTCGATGACACAGCCGAGAGGGGGCGGCAGCGGAACCTACTGTCCAGCCTCGCGGGCGCGGAGGAACGGCGCGAGGTCAATCACGCGCGCACGCCGCCTCAAGACGAGCGAAGGCGGCGCGTCGGCCACCGGCCAGTAGAACTCAAGGAACGCGTCCTCGTCTTCGCAGGCCCGACCGAGCAGCAGTTCCGCGTACCAGAAGCAGAGCCCGTAGTACTTGAGGACGGTCACCTCCGGCAGGTGCCGCCGGTAGACGCCGAGCCGGTTCACCTGGCCGACGAGTTTCTCGATCCGCTCGCGTAGGGCGCCGAACTCCGCCAGCAGAGCGCTCTGGCCGGGGGTGGGTTCGGTCGGAAGCGACGCGGTTGCCTTGGCGCCTCCTCGGCGCCGCGACGGTAAGTTGTTCATGCCTACCCGGTCGCCACAGCACGGACGGCGGTTGCGTCATGCAGCAGCAAGTTTCCCGGTGCGGCAGCATTTCGACGGGCGGGAGCTGCGGCCATCGGCCGCGCAGCAGAGCCGCTCAGCGGCGCGTGCGCTGCGCTCGATCGCGGGTAGCCCGGGAAGCTCGCCCGCATCCGGCTCCCCTTCCGCGCATCGCGACGGTGGCTGCACAATTTTCTTAACTCGGTACGCAACCAACGCCACGCGGGCGTCGACCTCCCGAGCATGAACGACCCGCACGACCTGACCGCCCTGATCTACGCTGCCCTCGCCGAACCCGTCGAGGTGCTCGAACTGCCGCACCCCGCGGCCCCGACCGTGCTGCTGAAGCTGATCTACGACGACGGCGGCCCCCTCGTCGCGTCCTGGCGCTGGGGGGCGTGGCGGCGTGCCGTGGAGGTGGGCGAAGCGTAGCGGACGCTAGAGCCGTCGCGCTCGGGCTCGTCGCCGCTGCGCAGACGCCCGTTTCTTCGACGCTGCCGCCCGCTTCCGCGGCTTCTTCCGCTGCTTCTGCACCTCCACCCGCGCCTTGATGCGCGACGCAGCCCGGAGCACCCGGTCCAGCCGCGTCGGGGGGATCAGCGCGTCGAACATCAGCCGCATCCTCACCGGGTCCACCGGTCACCTCTTGCGGTGCGACAGCGCGCGCTTCTTCGACGCCTTCTTGGACTTCCTCGTCGTGAGCAGGCGCCTAACCTCCCGCATCTCGCGCTCCAAGGCGGACTCCGCTCTCGCCGGACGGCAGACGTACGTCACCCCCCGCGCCACGCGCCGCCCGCGCTTTGGCGTCGTCGCCCGCGCCTTCCGCGGGGCCCGCTTCTTCGCCGGCTTCGCCGCCACGGGCACCGCGCGTGCTGTTCGGGTGCGCACCTTTGCGGCGCGCGCCGTCGACGACACCTCGACGGCCCGCGGCGTGGTCGCCTTCCTCGCGGCGCTCCGCTTCGGTGGCGTGCGCTGCTTCGGCGTGCGCCTCGGCCGCGCCCTGGTCGTCGTCGGGCGCTCCGCCGAGTTCCTCGGCACCGCCGGCCGCCCGGTAAGCGGTCGACTCCGCACGTGCACCAGCCCGCGGCCCGGCGCCCCATGCGTGCCCGCCGGGAGGAGCAGCGGCGTCGGGCGCCCAGGCGGCAGGCGGAACGGCCGCGCCGGGAGCTCGTTCACCTCGGCCTGCACCACGATCGTGCGCCCGCGCCCTCCCTTGCCCTTGCCCTTGCGGCGGCGCTTCCCTCCCCCCACGTCGAACATCGGTAACTGCTCTGCCATGACGCCTCCTCGGCTCAGCTGACCCCTTCGAACCAGGGCCGCACGAGGGCGGCCCACACCTTCGGCGCGAGCTCGGTGGCGTGCCCCGCGTGGCTGTAGCGGGCGCCGTAGTCGAGCAGATGCACCCCGCCGCCTCCCCAGCGGCGCTCGGGCGCGGGCAGGCCCGCCAAGGCGCCCTCCTCCGCACGCACCCGGCTCCCGAGCTCGCGCGCGACCGCGGCCAAGGTCTGCGCCCCGGTCGGGTGCTGCTTGTTCGGCGCGCTGCTCGCCGTCGCCACGAACAGCCGCCCGCCGCCCGCCGCCTCGGCCGCATAGTCCACGAGCGACCCGATCGGCGCCGCGAGCGCTTGCGCCCGGTCGGTCCACTCCGTCGTGTAGGTTGCGTCCGCGAGCACCACGGCGGCGACCTCGGCCCGGTCGCGCGGGTCAGCGAGCAGGCGCTTGACGATGTGCCCCCCGGCCGAGAAGGCCGCGAGCACGAGCGGTCCCGCCGGCAGCCTGAGCGCCCGCCGGCAGCCCGGGAGGCGCCTCCCGTCGCCGTCGAGCCAGCTGTCGGCGATCTGGCTGCACGAGGGCGACCCGTCGCCCGTACACGTCCGGTGCACCACCGGCACGCCTGCGAGATCGGCGCCCGCGACCTGCGCCGCGCTCACGGGGCCGAGCCATGCGACGGCGATCGGGCGCGGCCGCACGTGGACAGAGCTCGTCCGGCCGGGCGGCTCGGCCGCGGGTGGCGCGTCCTGGCCCCGGCGCGTCGCTACGACCGCGCCGACGACACCTGCGCCGAACGCGACCGCGCCCACCGCCACCTCGAGCCGATGGCGCGCGAGCTTGTGCGCCGCCGCGGGCGAGGCGCCCAGGGCGCGGAAACGGCGCGCCCAGGTCTCCAGCGCCCGCGCCTCGTGCGGCGCCCGCGGCGGAGGCAGCGGCGCGAAGCGCGTCACCGCGGCCTCCGCCTGCGCCGCGTGGCCTCGGCCAGCCGGTGGACCCCGTACAGGGCGAGCCCGCCCGCCGCCGCCCCGGCGCCGAGCTGCACGCCCCGCGGCAGCCCCTGGAAGGCCCGGACCGCCCCCTGCGCCATCTCGGGGAGGGTGTTCGCGCCGATGACCGACGACGGCAGCCCCACGGCCGTTGCGGCGCGGTCGACCGCCGCGGCCGTCTTCAGCGGCCCCGTCGCGTCCTCGATGTCCGGGGGGCGCACCTGCGGCCCGCCGCCCGCGTAGCCCTTCTCGCGCGCGTAGCTCTCGGCCACCTGGAGATCGGCCGACATGGCTGAGAGCGCGCTCGTGTCCTCGTCGCCGGCCTCCCACTTCGCCGAGAACTCCCGCCACACGTCGAGCTGCCGGCGGACGTTCGGGAGCTTGTCCCCCACGCCCCAGGCGAGGAGCGCGTCCCAGCGCCGCCGGAGCTCGGCGTAGGTCTCCTTCGCCTTCTGCGACACCCACCACGCGCCCACGTCAATGTCGTCGTCTTCGCTCATCGCAGCACCTCCACGAGCCACGGCGGCAACGCGCCGCCGAGAAGCAGTTCCGAGCCCCGCGCGAGCTCGTCCACCAGGTCGACCTCCTCGCCGTCCCGCGTCGCCTTGCGGTGCACCGGCGCCCACAGCTGCGACCAGTCCTTATGCGCGTCGTCGTGCACGCGGCTCGGCAGCTGCCACACGGCGCCGTCCTCGCGGCGCAAGCCGTAGCTCACCGCCTGCCCTGCCCTGAGCCCCGGCTCGAGGATCCACTCGTTCCAGGGGCCATCGAGGAGCGCGGCGGACTTGGGCCCGATCCGTTTGCTCCACTCGCGCGCCTGCGCCTCGAGCGTCGGGTAGCGGTCGAGCAGCCGAGGTAAGCCAGGGGGGGCGAGCGGCGCGAGCACCACCCGCCGCGCCGCGGCCCGCCAGCGGGCGTCGCAGATCGGGCGCGTCGGCGGGAGGTAGTGCGAGGTCCGGCAGAGCTCGAGCGCCTCGCGGAACGCGACCGGCCGCCGCACGCCCCGCACGCTCAGGGCGTCGGTCGCCACGCGGAGCCGGTACGGGCCGAACTCCAGCTCCGACCAGTACACGTTGTCCACGAGCCCGTCTTTCCACCCCTCCACCACGCCGGGCAGCGACGGGACGGCCGGCGCTCCGGCCACCGCGGCGCCTGGGTCCGGCAGCGACCACGGGCGCTCGTCGTTCCGGACCTCAGCGCGGACCGACACGTGGAGGTGGCGCGTGTGCGGGTTCGTCCCGTCGTACGGGCGCCACGCGCCTCCCTGGACCTGGCGGTTCGCGATCCGCTTGTTCCAGATCACGTACGTGACGCGCGGATCGGTGAGGAGCCGCTCGGCCAGCGCGTCGAGGTCGGGGCCGCGCTCGGGGTCGTGCGTCACGTCGAGGGCGTTGCCCTCGTTGTGGTCGCTCTTCCTCGCCTGGTGCCCGGCGTCGCCCAGGAGACCGTCGCTCGCGCGGCTCCGGCCCGGCCAGCGCTCGTTGAGCTGGCGCACGAGCACCCGCAGCGCCGGAGCCACCTGCGCGGGCGGTGCTGCTGGCTGGCCGGAGACCTGGGGCGTGGAACGCGCTGCCTGCGCTGCGGGCGGCGGAGCGTCGACCAGCTGCCCCCCGATCGTGACCCACTTGCCCTTGGCCCGGCCCTCGACCGCGCGCACGGCGCGCTCGACGTCGGCCCACGTGAAGTGGCCTTTCTTCTCGGGGTCGAAGCCGGGGTTTGCAGCGTAGATAGCGCCCTTGGTCAGGACCGCGCCCGGCACCACGGGCGCTTTGCTGTCCCGCACCGCGATCTGCGCGTCGAGCGGCAGGCGTGCGGCGGCGGGCAGAAAATTGCGCTTGTACAGATCGAACGCAGTCCACGCCGGCGAGCGCCCCTCGAGTCGGGCAAAGAAGGGGCGCACGAGCTCGCGGAGCTGCCGCTCGGCGCTCCACGTGCGCACAGCCCACACGCGCTCGGCGGTGTCGAGCCCCGGCAGCCGCGCGCCCACCGTCACCTGGTTCAGCCCCCCGCGCGGCGTCCCCGTGGCTTTGCGCGGCGCTCCGGGATCCCAGCCGCTCTCGAGCTCGATCACGGTCGCCAGCGCAGCCGGCGCCAGGCTGAGCTCGGAGGCAACCTCGAGCAGCGCCCTGCGCACCGCGGGCGTCGCGCTCACGAGCCCGGCGAAGGCCGGCGCGACGGGCGTATCCTCGTCGGCCGCCTCGTCCGGCGTGCCCGCGCCCAGAGCGCGCCGCGCCCGGTGCCGGACGTACGCGAGCCCCGCGGGGAGCCCCGCGCTGGCCACGTAGCCCAGGCCGGCGAGGATCGTCAGCGGTTCCACAGCGTCCGCACCCGCGTCCAGAGCTCGCGCACCCGCGGCGCCACCTCCCGCCCGAACTGCTCGACCTCCGCGACCACGGCCGCGACCTCCGGATCGAGGAGCACCGGTGGAAGCCCCGCGCAGAACGCCTGGACCTCGACCGCCGGCGCGGGCGCTGGGGCCTCGGGCGCACGGGCCCGCTCCTCGCTCCCCTTCCCCTTGCGCCCGTCCCGGACCGTCTGCGGCGGCTCGCGGATCTCCTGCTCTCCCGGCGCAGCCTTGGCTTCGCTCTGCACCTCCGCGGGCGCGCTGTCCGCACGGTGCTTGCCCGTCTCTTCCACCGCGCCGCAGCTCGCACACATGCGATGCCCGTTCACGAACGTCTGAGGACCACTGCACACAGGACACATCATGAGATCACCCTCTTTCGGTCTTCCCATCGACCGTCTCAAAGCAACGTCCCAGACTGCCAGTACCCCTGCACCTCGATGTCGGACTCCGGCGCAAGGCTTACGGGGCAGATCACGTTGGGCGTGAGAGCGTAGTCACCCACGGTCATCTCGCCGCTGATGAGCCGAAACCGGTTGGCGAACGGCGGGAAGCGCACCTCCTGCCCTTTCTCATAGAAGTGCGTCAGCCAGAAAGACTGTGGCTCGATCCACGCGCCCGCCTCGTCTTCTGCCGCCCACACCTCCACCTTCCACCTGCCCCTTCCCCCCTTCAGAAACAGGTCCCCTCCGGTGGGGAGGTAGTAAGCGCCGCAGTCGCTCCAGAGCTCGACCTTCTCTGATGGCGCCGCAATCGCCTCGACCGCGAGCGGCCCCGTGCGCGGGAGCACCCAGCGGCAGTGGAGCTTGTAGCCATCGCCGTCGTAGGCGCGGCCCCTGTCCGTCTTCTGCGCGCGCACCCAGACGCGGACAGGCGTGCACCACGACCGAACGAAGAGCGGGCTCTGGTTCAGCGCGGCGTCTTCGATGACGATCGGGCCCATGGCTCACCTGACCGCGCACGTGCCCGGGCAGCCGACGCGCTCGGCCAGCCCCTCGACGTCTTCTGCCCACCCCTCGAAATCGAACAGGTCGAACGCGTCGCCGAACTCCTCCTCCTCATGCTCGGCCCGGACGCGCTGTCGCCGCGCGCGCTCGGGCGCGGGAGCGGTCTCCTGGAGAGCAGCCTGCGTCGGCGACGTCGGCGCAGGCGGCGTCGGTGCCGTCGGAGCTGCCCCCGGACGCGTGTCCTCCAGCGGCAGCCGGTAGTTGAGCTTGCGCAGCGCCACGGCCGCCGCGAGCAGCCGAGCGCGATCCGCCGGTGCCGGGTCCTTGGCTGCGGGGGTCGCGAGCCGACGCCGGATCGCGCGCTGCACGTTGGGGTCGGGGCTCGATACCGCAGCGAGCGCCGCGTGCGCCTTGGCCTCCTCCGAGGCCGGCGGCGCCGCCTTCATCGCCTGCTGCGCGGCCGCGTGCACCGCCGTCGCGTCGCTCCGCTTCGGGTCCTTCGGGTGCGGGCGCTTGGCCTTCTTGGCGGCCTGCTCCGCCTGTCCGACCGCCGTGGCGACCGCACCTGTGGCCACCGCCACGCCAACGCCTGCCGCGGGCGTCGCGACCGCCCCGACCACGACCGACGCGACGGCGCCGACCGCGCGCACGACGTCGTCCCACAGGCCCACGTCCTCGGCGTCCTCGGGCGCCGTGGCGCCGCCGGCCTGCACGAGCTCCGCGCCGCCCTCCTCGCCCGTGCCCGCGACCCCGCCCTCGCCCTGCTCGGCAGCGGCGAGCTCGTCCAGTGCCGCGCGCCGCAGCTCCTCCGCCTCGACAGGCGGCAGCGTCGCCGACACGCGCTCGACCTCCGCGAGCACCTCCCGGCGGAGGGCCTCTTGCTCGCTGCGTGCGAGCGCCGCCACGGGCACGTCGACGCTGCGCAGGGCCAGGCGCGCGGCGGTGCCGCCGCGACCGGCGACGCGACGCAGCGCCGCCTTGAGGCGCTCCGCGGCCGGCGGCCGGATCTGGGCTCGCGCAGCGCCCTCGTACGCCGTCGCCGGCGGCTTCGGCATGCCCCCCGTCACGCTCGGGTCGTCGACTCGGCCCGCGTCGTCGATCAGGAAGACGTGAAAACCGCGGCCGTTGGCCGCGCGGACGCACCCCACCCAGCGGCCCCGATGTCCACCCGCTGCGCGCGTCAGCCCGTCGCAGTCGTCTCCGCCCTTGTGCCGCACCTCCTCCGGCGCCGCGAAGTAGTCGCCGCCCTGGTCGGGCACGTACCGCAGGCCCTTGAGCGAGACCTTGACGCCGCGACGGATGTCCGCACGGACGAGCGCCGCCAGGACCTCGGCGATCGCCTGCGGGTCACGCGGGATGGAGACCGTGGGCCGAATGCCCGCGGCGCGGCCGATCTCCTCCACTCTGCGGGCGCGCTCGTTCGCGTTCGCCGCTGTCCCTCCGCTCACATCATCCAGCAGGGGCGCGGTGTCCTCGTCGTGCCAGTCCTGTTGCCGCATCGCTGTTGCCCTCCGTGTCCGACTCCCGACCTTGCCGCGCCCTTCAGCCCCTCACTTGAACTTGAATCGCGGCCGCGCCTTCGGCGTCAGCGTCCGGCGGCGCTTCGCGGCGTTGAGCAGCTCGCGCGTGAGTCCCCGGAAGTCGAGCTCTCCCACGCCCGGCAGGAAGATCCGACCCGTCGAGCACTGCCGCTCGAAGTAGAGCAGCGTGATCCCGTAGAACGGCACCGCCGGCGCGTTGGCCGGAGCGTCGAGGTAGACGGAGCAGGTGAACTCCGTGTCGTCGCCGAAGGCCTTGCCGATCAGCGACGCAAGGGGCGTGTCCTTGGTGATGAGCTCCGTCCTGAACTGCGTCAGCGAGATGTCTTGCGGATAGGCCTTCGCTCGGTCGTCGCTGAAGCCGAGCGAACCGCCCACGATGCAGAAGCGCTGCGCGCAGTCGACAGGGTCGGTGCGGACGCCGAAGAACGTCATCGTCTTCGTGAATTTGAACGGCGTCCCCTGCCGTGCGCCGTTGACCCGCGGCCGGAGGTCGTAGACCTGTCCCGCTTGGCACGGCGTACCCCGGTCGGTCGCGTAGAGCGTGACCGAGCTGTTCGGGCGCTGCTCGGCCGCCACGAGCCGGGTCGCGCCCACCGTCGCGTACGCCTTCTCGAGCGCCGCGTTCGACTTCGCGAGCTTGCGCGCGACGGCCTGCGCCACCTCCCTGCTGATTCCCGCTTTTTTCTGGACGTACGCCCCCACCTCGTCCTCGTCGGCCAGGAGGAGCCCTTCCACCTCGTCGTCGTCCTCGTCGTCGAGAGCCTCCGCGATGCCCTCCACCGCGTCGTCGAACCTCACGCCGATCGCCTCGTACGTCTCTTCCAGATCCCGGTCTCTCATGACGTGCCTCCGAGGCCCGCGGCCCAGTCGACCACCGCGAGCCAGTCCTCTGTCCCCACGCGCGCCTGGAGGCGCGCGCACAGCTCTTCGTCCTCCAGCACCTTCTCGAGCGCCCGCTTGACGGGCGCGAGCTTCGGGTCGGCTGGCCCGCCCGGCAGCATCGCCGCGACCCGCTCAAGGGGCACCTGGAGTACCTTGTACATCTCTACGTCGCGGTCCCGAGCGGCCTTGAGCCGCTCGATCGCGATCTCCTTCTGACCCTGCACGAGCGCGAGCGACGCGGTGGTCTCCGCCGCCTGCCTGAGGAGAGCGTTCATCGCCTTCAGCTCGGCGTAGAGCTGAGCGATCGTCTCGTCGCGCGCCTTGACCGCTCGTTCGAGCGAGTCGATGTACGCGCGCGAGTCCGACGCGCCCCGGCTGTAGGCCGCCCCGAACTCTCCGGCCAGCTGATGAATGTCGACGTTCAGCGTCTGCTGCGTGACCACCGACGACGAGCTGCGCGCTTTGCCGGACACGACTACGCCTTGTCGCCGTTACGTCCCCGCTTCGGCTCGTCTGCCGCCGCCGCGCGCTGCTGGACGCGCTGGCGCTCGGCTTCCGCCTTGTGCTTCAAGCCGAGCGAGCGGCCCGCGTTCGCGCTGATCGCGTTCGTCGACCCGATCGCCGCCGCACGGCAGATCGCACGCACGCCCGAGTTGGCCTCGCCCGCGAGCACGGCGCCGAGGCCGCTCACCGCGGCCACCGCGACCTTGACGGTGTCGCCGTCGTTGTGGCGCGCGTCGGCGTACGCCACGCCGCCGGCCACGATGTTGGTGAGCGGCGCTTCGATGGCGAGCGGAAGCGCCTCGTTCGCCTGCGCCTCTTCCAGGGCGACGACGAGATCCGCTTTGGATGCGCTCGACAGGGCGGCATCCGTGGGGAGTGCAAGAGTACCAGCCACAGGCAACCTCCTTCGGTGACGTCCGGTGTCCGAACGACCGCTGCCAAGGCTAGCTCGCCCGCGCGAGCCTCGTGTTTTTTGTACTCCACGGGAGGTGTACTCCACCGTGGAGTACACCTCCCCCTTCTCGGAGGTTTTCTGTGGAGAGTCGCTGTGCTAGGCTCTGCTTCTGGTTATGCCCAGCCGTCGTGACAAAACGTACTCTACGGCGGTCGCCTGGCTACGGTCCGACCCGCGCGTCCGGGCTCCGCTCAGCCGCTCTCTGAGGAGCGACTACCGGCGGATTGCTGCTCTCGGCGACACCTGGGGAGGTGCCCTCGATGCCCTCGGCGCGCCGTACTACCTGGTGCGGTGGGTCGCCGGCCCCGGGACGAGGGACGTCGAGGAGCGCGAGCGCCGCTACCGCGCCGCGTGCGAGGCGCTCCGGCGTGAGGTCCCGTGGACCGTGGCCGCGTGGCGCGCGCTCAAGGCCACGGGGCGGCCGGTTCGGCCGGCGGCGCCGCGGCACAAACTGCAACGGTTGTCGATGCCATACGAGCTATCGGCGATTACCTTGGTCGACCGTGATCACGACACCTCAATGCTATCACACGTCGGACCGACACAGAAGTAAGCTAGGGGGTAGGCTCCGCGTTCGACCGGGGCTTGCACGGCGAGTGGCGCGCAACTCGCGCAGGCAACGATCGGCGCCGCAGCCGGCGGAAACTGCCAAGGCGAAGCTACGTAGGTTTACAAGCGCATTTTGACATACCCCTCGCGGACTGCCGGGGAAGCGTGGCGATACCGCGTCCCTCGTGTCAAATTTACTGGGCACCTACTTAGGCGCCGCGCGACGTCAGTGGAAGGCGTGGTAGTGCGTTCACGCACCCCGAACCAGTGGACAACACTGCGACGATGGAGCACAGCCGAACGCGCCACCGCAGACTTCGTAGGCGTCTGTAGCACCAAAGCGCCACTCACCACCATTTACACACATCGACATCGCCACAACAAGACGCTGTCATATGCTTGCTTCCAGCTCTTGGGAGCAGACGGAGGTATGCAGTGAAATTGAGCACGCTTACCAAGACGCTCACCATACTAACCGCACTGTCCTTCATAGGGGCCGACGACTGTGCGATCAACCAGAACAAGAATCAAAATAAACCCGTCAAAACCCCCGAGAGTGTTCCACTCGCGGGCGAACACTCTGAGTGCGGCACAGTGACCCAAGGGGAGGAATGGCGTCAGCTCCATTTTGAGGTCGGCCCATTAACCGATGGCTACCGGGTGATGTTGGCCGAAAAACCTGACGGTACCGGGGCGATTACGGTCGACGATCAGATCGACATGCGCTGCCGAGCGATCAATAAGGTCGACCGGCCTTTAGAGCCGGTGTCTAACGATGACGTTTTCAGCCATACCTTTGACGACTCTTGCGCCACGCTGGTACCTGCGGGCCCCTTCGACATTACTCACTTATTCCACAGAAAGAACTCTGTCGAATGCACAGTAACATTCAAAGACCTGTGTGGAGCATGCAAAGGAAGCTCCGACATCTGGCTAGCATGGGTAAAATCCGGCCCCACCAACGAAGAGATTGACGCAGCTGAGGACGCCATACCCGAAAGGGACAATAACCACTCATTTGGCCTCGGCGTGGACACGCCGACTGCACTCAGCTCAACCCACTGGAGCACGCTACTAAACAAATGGCGAGACAACGATTGGAGCCTGCGCACGGCTCGGACGATAATTTACCTCGGCGCCGATGGCAAACCAATGAACATGCAGCCCCTGAGGGACTGGGTAAATGCTCTCAAGAACGCCCGACTCGACTCGGGCGACAGCATCGAACTTGTTGTGACCGTCTCTGTACTCGGCAGTTGGGACGGGGAGTCTCGGCCGCCCGTCTCGCGCAAGGACTTTCGGACGCACTTCAACACACTCGTCCAGAAGTTCCCGGAGGTACGCTACTGGGGCCTCATCAACGAGCCGGAAGTGGATCTAGAGGCGGACAAAGATCTGCCAAGTTGGCGTCATCGCGCAGATGCTGCCGTCGAGTATTTTGTTGACGGGTGGCAAGTGCTCCGTGACTGCAAGCTCGCAAGGCTGTGCTCAAACGACGTCATGTTGGTCGCCGGAGAGTTTGCTTACAAGGGAAGACACCCGCAAAAGAGCGTGAGATTCTGGAGGCGCTACGGTGATCAGATGATCGAGGCCGTAAAAAAAGGTAAGATAAGCAGATTCCCTATCAGGTGGTCGTTCCACCCGTACGCCGACATAAGCGGCGCGAACACCGGTGGGACTGACCGTTTCGTGCGCTTCCTCGACAACTTGCAGCGCAAAGCAAAGCAGAAAGCTAAGCTCGGGAACAAATCACTGCGTGCATGGCTTACAGAAACTGGCACGCTGCTTCACTATGGCCCGGGATGCAGCTCCTCGGCTGGGGACTTGAACCACGATCGCTTGGCCCAATACAACGGCGCGCGCACCGTGTTCAGACTGAATAAGAAGCGACGCGTTGACCGAATATACTGGTGGGACTTCAAACAAGAGGAAGACCACGTGTGGGACTCGGCCATGGTCGACAGTAACAACGTGCCGCGGACCTCATTCTGCGCCCTTACCCACGAGATCGACTGGCGGGAAGAATGTCGAGGGGCTGCGTATGCAACACAGTGCAAGGAAACGAGTCGTTGAGGCCAGTTCCCGAGTGACTTACGATGCCACCCTCACACTTACCCCCAGGCCGTGTGGTTCGCGATCCCTGGCGTACTTCGAGCTGTGGGTTTGGATCGAAGTCGGGAGAGGCGGAGCGGCCGAACGGTAGAGCAGAGTGCTTCTGCGTCGCGGAGCACGTAAGCGTGTAACTGTCAAGCCCCAATGCCCCCCCTGGCTCACCACCGCCAGCTGGAGCTTCTTGGCCAAGCTCCAGGAGAAGCTCCAGGCCACAAACCATTGTTTACACACAGCTTTCTGTCTACTCCGGGAGCTTCTGGAGCTTCTGGAGCTTTTTGTGGGTTGTGGATCGCGCAGGCACGCAGGAACGGCTGCCAGAAATAAGCTCCAGAAGCTCCAGAAGCTCCAGACCCGTACAAATCCGAGCACTTACCGCCTGGAGCTTTCTCTGGAGCTTCTGCAGCAGCACCAAGGGCTCCCAGCAGCACCGGTCCGTCCGGGCCTTGCGAGCCTGCTGAATGCCGCGCGCTTCCCGTGGAGCTCCCCCCTGTGCCCGCACCGGGGCGCGGAGCTCGCCGACGGGACCGCGCACGCCCGGCGAGAGCGCAGCGTGACGATCATCCTGCCGCAGGGTGGACGCGTCCGTCGTGAGCCTGCGTATGAGCGTGGACCTCGAGCCGGCTGAGAAGGGTGGACGGGGAACCGTCCCGCGCCCGAAACTCGCCGACGATGCCCCGGGCCCCGAGCTCACCGGCAGGTGCTCCGCCCCCGAGCTCGCGTCAGCTGAGCAGCTTTCCCGCTACCACCCGTCGGTAAAAGCGCGCCCTCTCGTCTTCGTCGCGCTCGTACAGCTTAGAGGCCACAACCCGCCGACCGAACATGTGTGCCGACAGCACGTTCTTGTGCCCGTTCTCTCCCGCCCAGGCCCGGTACTGTCTGTAGAACTCGCTCGCCTGAATGACCTCGTCGGCCGGGCGCGTCGCGAGAAAGAGTCGCACCTGATCCGAAGAATCCCGCCACTCGTTAGCGAGCACGAGGCTCTGACTCGACATCGTGTACTGCTTCTGCCGCTGCAGACGAGCGGCTCCCTCAAGAGCCCAGGAAACAACGCCGGATAGCTCCTGGTCGATGACACGAGCCTCGGGTGCGATCTTTCTCTCGTGTGCCGTGTCGAACCTGCGGGTAAACGGCAGGATCATCGGCCGCCGCCAGAAGCCCGCGGAAAAATCCGACGCAGCGATCGGCCAGTTCGTGCTGAACATGTGCCCCGCGACCGGCCGAAACTCAAACGGATCGCGGTGCTTTCTCTCCGCCATCACTGGATCCCCGGTTACCACCGCCTTGAACGCACCGCCGTCGAGGATCTCCCCGGTAGGCGTCTCCGACACGAAGTTAGCCAGCTTGCCCTCAAGCGCGGACAGCGCAAACCGCTCCGTCCATCGTTGCGGCGGAAGGCTCGCCAGACCTTCCGGCGGAAACATCGCCCTCACGAGGTTGATCACCGCGCTCTTTCCGTTACCGCCTTCGCCATACAGAATCAGGCAGCGCTGGTAGCTTACGGCGTCGCCGATGAGGCAGGCGCCCACGAACTCCTGGAGAAGCGCGGTTCTGGCCGCCGCTTCCTCCTCACCGCAATCCGCGAAGACACCTTCGAGGAACTCGTTGAGCAACGGCGTACGACCAGGGCTCCACGCCACGTAATCCATCGGGTAGCCGTGCCGGGCTCGGTGGGCTTCGGAGTGCGGCACAACGTCGATCCGGCCGTCCCTCACCACGACGAAGCCGTTGCGAAAGGCAGCGCCCGGGGGAGCTCCCGAGAAGGTCACTCTTCCGGCCTGGGACAGCAGCTCGTCCCGTGCGATGGCTTCCGCGCCGCGCACGTCGGCCACGTTGACCTTGAGCGGCTTCTCGTCCTGGCCCACGGGTGCGCCGGCGAACTGGGCGGCCGTGTGTCGCACCACGTGGCTCGGAACGAGCTCCCAGACCCCGCGGGCCGCGCTGTACCGCCAGAACTCGCCAGCGTCGTACGTCAACGGTGCCGGGCCGAGCGCATGGAGGACGGCTTTCGCGAGCTCGGCGTGATCTCCACGCGCGAAACGCACGTTCGTCACGCCCGGAGCAGGTAGCCAACGGGCGCCTGCGAGCGTTCCGCGCTGACGACCTTGTGGTGGAGCTCCTTCGCGCTCCACGGCGGCTGGCAGCGCGGGTTGTAGAGCTGCTCGAGGAGCGCGAGCGCCGCGTGCGGCGAGAGCCCGAACCCTTTGACCAGGTGCAGCGCGGCGAGGAACGTCGCGCGGCTGCCGCCCTGCCCCTGCACGGCGGGCGGAAGGGTCTCGAGGTACGCCGCGGCGCGCCGGTGCGCGTCCGCCGGAGCAGCGAGCTCGCCAGGCCGCCCCCCTGGCTTGCTCCGCCGGCTCGGAGCCGACGTCACCACGCGCTCGAGCAGCCACCGCGGCGCGGGCTGCACCTCGGCGGCCGGATCCTCCCACGCGTAGCGGCTCCCGCTGGCGTGCAGCGACGGCGGCGCGACCACGTAGCCCCCGTCTCCTCTCACGTCGACGCCGGGGCCGACGCGCCCCGTCACGCTCGGCACCTGCACGCCAGGCCACCGGAACCACCAATGATCGCCCCCGGAGCCCGTGAAGGCGTGCAGTGTCTTCCCAAGGGGGCCGTGCAGCCGCACCAGTTCCACCAGCGTGCGATCCCCGCCGGCCGCCGGATCGACGTCCACCACGAAGGCGCCGGCGTGCTTCCCGAGGGCGATCCCGATGTTCGCCTGAGGTGCCGAGCGCCACCACGTAAGGATGACCCCCGGATCCGTGCTCGCCTGGAGCACGCCGCGCGGAACGAGGCGGCCCGCCGGGTGCTTCCCGATCCGGCGGCATGCAGAACGTGCACAGGACGCGGAGCGTTCGCAGCAGCAGCGCGCGTCGTCGCCGGTGGCGACGGGCCACGCAACCGGCAGGACCGGCCACCCACGGGCGGCGTAGGAGAGAGCAACCTCGAGGAGACTCACGGCCGGCGCCTGGAGTCGACGGGGGCCGAGAGCTCCAGGATCTCAGCAGCCTTCATCCTCCCCTTGGACCAGGCCTCCAGCTTCCGGGCGGTCGCCTCACCGAGCTTCTTGCCCTTGCGGACGTGAGGGTGGAGCGTCGAGTACGCGACGCCGGCCTCTTGAGAGAGCTTGTGGATGTTCATGCCCGTCGCCTCAAGGAACTGCTTCACGTTCATGCGGCGGATAATACGCGGACGAAGATATAGTTTCAACGATATATCGTAGCCGACTTCAGATTGTCACGCGAGGCCGGCGATCCCAAGGCTGGGACATGGCGCGCAGCGCGTTCGGGATGTACCTACAGGAGCTCCGCGAGGCTCGCGGCGTGAGCAAAGCGGAACTAGCGCGGGAACTGAAGGCGTCCTGGAGCACAGTCAACAACTGGGAGCTGCACGGAGCGCTCCCCGAGCGCGAGAAGCTCCGCCAGGTCGCCACCGTCCTGAAGCTGAAGCCCGAGGAGCGCACGAGGCTCCAGGCTCTCGTCGAGGAGGGCGGCGGAGCCCCTGCCAATGCCAACGGGACGCGAGGGGCATCCCCGGATGCTGCGCCGCCACCTTCCATCGAAGGAGCGGCGGCGTCCTCGCGCTCGCGCTCGGCCGAGGCGCAGCGAATGCTCGAGGACGTGCTGACGCGGGCGCTCCAGCCGGGACGCCACACGATCGGCGATGCCCACAGCGTTCTGAGCGCTCTGACGGAGGCGGCTCACCTCGTGGCCGAGCTCGAGGCACCCGAAGAGGCCGCGCGGGTCTGGCTGGACGCGGCGGCTCGACTGCGGGCGCGGGGCGTCCGCGTGACCGGTGCGACCCTGGCCGTGGGCTCAGCAGTGAGCCAACCGGCGGACGCACGCCGAGGGGCCCCGCCCAAGTAGAGCGCCCGGAGAGATATATCGTTGACACGATATAGTTGACACTATATCGTTCTGGCGTGTCTTGTCCACGCCTCTCGACCTGCTTCGTCGACGTCCGGCTCGGTTCCGAGCTCCGCACCTACGCGGTCGCGCGGCTCCGTGACGCGTACTTCCTTACAGCGGTCGTGTGGGTCGAGACCGGGCAGCTCGTGCCCGGCGGGCTCGACGCGCTGGACGCGCAGGCAGCCGAGGAGGCGGAGCGGCTCCTCGAGCTCGAGCAGCGACGCCAGCTCGACCCAGGCGCGGACGGCGGTGCGCCGTGTGCGCCCGGGTCGACGAACGCAACGCTACCGCCGTTCCGGCGAGGAGGCCGAACGTGAGCCACTTGGAGAAGCGCGCGAAGGAGTGGGAGCAACGACTCCGTGACACCGCAAGCCGGCTCGATCGCGGCATACGCGTCGCCCCGGTCTATTCGTGGGAGCTCAACGAGCTGGCGGATCTGGTCGAGGGGCTGCGTGTCGAGGCGCAGCTCGCTGCCGCTGTGCCGGAGAAGGAAGAGGCGTGAGTTGGCGTGGTGGCACCGAGAGGCCGCGCGCCGCTCGCGCGATAGACGCGCCGGGCGGAAGGCCTACGCCGACACGTGGGCCCAGCCGGCGCGTCGCGTGATCTCTTGCTCGCGTTGCGGGCGCGCAGTCGAGTGGCGTGGCTACGTGGCCGCGCTGCTGTCGGGTTGGGTTTGGGAGTGGAGGCGCGGGCGCGAAGTGTGGTTGTGCAGCGACGCGCACGACGCCCCGTAGGGAGGAAGTTTCATGGCTGTGTGCGACAGCGTCTATAAGTTCTTGAGGGCAAACTACGGCCCCAGGTGCACAGCGCCCCTCACCGGGCAAGATGCCAGGGCACTACGCTCGTTCGTGCACCTGGTCGAGCTCTACCGCGTGTCGGACGAGACGGGCGCGCGGTGCGCGCTCGAGGCGATGCGCGCGACCGTACGCGCAATGCAGACGAAAACGCGGTGGATTGCGCGCGAGGCTATCGCTGCCGTCGCGGACTGGGAGGACAGGGAGCGGGTGTGGCGAGAGATGTTTCCCGACGAGCCGAAGTGCGCGGAGAGCGCCGTCTACTGCACCGGCTGCGGCGCGGTGATGACCGTCAGCTCCGGCGGCAAGGCTATGTGCTCGGCCTGCGAAGGCTCGAGGCGGCCAGGGGAGGGGGCGTGACAGCCGCAGCGCTCGTGCTCGAGCTGCTCCAGGCGCGCCCGGAGGGACTGACCGTCAAGGAGCTGCGCCACGCCTTCGTCGAGGAGTTGGAGCGCGGCTTCGACGAGCTGTGGGAGCTCGGGTTGCTGGTGAACCGGCTCCCCGAGGACGGACCGCCGTGCCGGGTGGCCTGCAAGGAAGGGGTCCTGGCGCGGCCCGTGACCGTCGAGCAGCTCTGCCGGCGCCTCCGTGCTCACGGTGGCTGGCCTGCTCAACTGGCGCGGGTGATCGCTGTGTGGTCACGCGAGCCCGGCGCGCTCACTGTCCGGACGCGTCCGGAGCAACTTGCACTGGCGCTCGACCCGGCGCCGCCCCGCGCGCCCGTCCCCGAGCAGCTCGACGCCGACGTTGCCCCCGAGCAGCTCGACGCCGACGTTGCCCCCGAGCAGCTCGACGCCGACGTTGCCCCCGAGCAGCTCGACGCCGACGTTGCCCCCGAGCAGCTCGACGCCGACGTTGCCCCCGAGCAGCTCGACGCGGAGCAGCTTGACGGCGGGGAGGACGATCACGACCTGTATCCCGCGGGGCTCTGGCTCAGGACGCCCGCGCCGGCTCCCGAGCCCGCGCTCAATGTCGCCGCCTCGGAGCACCAGGCCGCGCCGGTGGAGCATGCTCCAGCGGAGCAACCGCACGACGCGATCCGGCACACGGCCTGTCCGAAGTGCGGTGCTGCACCGGGCAAGCGATGCCGCAACATCAGGACGCGGAAGCTGCGCCGCCGGCCGCACCTCGAGCGCCATGCGGCCGTCGAGGGAGCCGTCGCGCCATGAACGCCCGGCGCGTTGCAGAGCTCCACCGGCAGCTCGCGGAGCTCCACCGCGAGCTCGCCGACGCCCTCGTCGAGGACGACGACACCACGGACAGCAACGCGCCGCCAGCGCCCCTTCCGTCGCCGCCGGCCCCCGTGCCGAAGAAGCGTGCCCGCCGCGTCGGCGGGCCCCTCGTCGTCGCGCCCGTGGTACCCCCCGATGATCTCACCCGGGCGCGCGCCCGGGCTCAGCTCGACCGCCTCGGATTCCGCAGACCATGAGCGAGCAGCCCACGCGTTCGACCCCGCGCCGACGCCGCCGCGGGACAGGCACGATCGACCCTCTCCCGGACGGCCGCTGGAGCCCGCGCCTACCCACCAGCGTCGGCCGCGGGCGCCTCGAGCCCTGCGCCACCTACGAGGCCGCGGAGGCCCTGCTCGACGCCGCGCTGGCCGAGATCGCCGATCGCAACCTGGTCCACGACCAGACCAACACCCTGCGCGGCTGGGGTGCCCGGTGGATGGACGATCGTGAGATTTCGGGCGTCGAGGACATCAAGAGCGATCGCAGCCGCTGGCGCAGGCACATCGAAACGGCCGTCTTCATCGACTGGCCGGTTGCCTCGATCCGGCCGGTACACGTGCGGGATTGGCTCGCTGAGATGCTCCGAAAGAGCGCCGCTCCGGGCCACGGCCACCGCGCCGCGCCGAAGCGCAGACTGGGCAAGCAGACGGTCAAGAACACGCTCAACCTGCTTCGGTGCTGCCTGGAAGCAGCCGTGGAGCGCGAGCTCATCCGTGAGAATCCAGCGCAGGAGGTCCACCTACCGCGCGCCAAGAGGAAGGACCGCAGGACCTTCGATCCGTGGACGTACCTCATGCCCGAGGAGCAGGACCGGCTGGTGTCCTGCCAGGACATCCCGGAGGAAGATCGCGATCTCGCGGCGTTCGCCTTGTGGACGGGCGCTCGCGAATCGGAACAGTGGAACCTCGAGCTCCGGGACGTCCACCTTCAGGTTGCCCGGCCGTACGTCGTGATCCGGTTCGGCAAAAAGGACCGATCGACGAAGAGCGGCAAGATCCGTCGCGTCCCGCTGTTCGGCCTCGCGCTCGAGGCGACGCAGCGCCAGCTCGCCCGCCTGGCTGACCCGCGGAGGAAGAACGCCCACGGCTTGCTCTGGCCGAGCCCGCGGGGAGAGCGCCGCCAGGCCGCGAAGGCGCCGCGCCACTGGAAGAAGCACCTGGCCGCCGCGGGCATCCTCGCGGAGCAACGCCACGACCGGCGGCCGGTCCGGTGGCACGACCTCCGGCACACCTGCGCGTCGTCCCTGATCGCGGGCTGGCGCGGACGCCGCTGGACGCTGGAGGAGGTCAAGGAGCTCCTCGGCCACTCCGACATCAGCGTCACCCAGCGCTACGCCCACCTGGCGGACTCCGCCCTCGACGCAGCAGCCCGGGAGACCCATCGGGCGTCCGCGTGGGCTGATCGATCAGCCCACAGTCAGCCCACGGCGCCCGGAGCGGATCTCGTAACTGCCCGAAATCCTTCAGCACCCCCGGCAAGAATTGAACTTGCGACCTTCGGTTTAGGAAACCGCTGCTCTATCCACTGAGCTACGGGGGCAGGGGCAACAGCCGCTACGGGGGCCGGACCCTGGCACACCTCGCCTCACGCATCAAGCCCGATCCCCGGCCACCTCTCTGTTCAGCCCACCCTTCCGCTCCGTCCGTTCGCCCTCTTCCCCACCGACCTCCCCGCCCCTCGATCACGTCCACGGCCCTCCCCAGAGCGCCGCCCCGACCGCCAGCGCGATCCCACCCCGCGCCAGCCCTGCCCGCAGCGCCCCCGCCGCGCGCTCGCGGCTCCCCCGCACCACCCGGGCGATCTGCGGCGCCGCCCGGTAGGCGTGGGTCGGCCGCACCACCTCGACCTGCACCTCGTCGCCGAGGCCGAGGTCGATCCTCTCCCCCGTCCCTCTCCTCGTCGCCCCGGCGCGAGCAGCGCTCGTCACCGCCCCGTCCTCTCCCTCCCGCACCTCCCCCACCTCCCCCATCTCCTCCAGCCTCGCCCCGGTCGCGATCTCTTCCACCCCCACCCCGCCCTCTCCCGCCTCTCCGGCCCCGGTCAGCCGCCGCGGCAGCGTCAGCACCTTCGCCAGGGCCACGGCGTCGATCACGAACACCGCCCCCACCACGGCGAGCCCCAGCGCCGCCGCGACGCGCCCCAGCTCGGGCGCCGCCGGACTCCCGAAGAGCACCGGCGCCACCAGCGCGGCCGCCGCGATCACCGCCGCCGTCGCGGACCACACGGCGCGCCGATCCGCCTGCGCGACGATCGAGCCCGCGCGCGCCCTCCCGACGCGGTTCGCGGCGAGCAGCACCACCGCGAGCGCCGGGATGAACGGCAGCGAGAACACGGCGCCGAACGGCGCGCCGATGATCATCCCCGCCGGCCCCAGCACGAGCCCGACGGTCATGCCGTTCACGACGCCGGCCACCACGATGGCCCACAGCGCGAGCAGGCTCGCCATGATCGGCCCCCGCCGGGTCCACCGTCCCGGCCCGTCCGCCCATCCCGGTCCGTCCGCCCACCCCGCGCCTGCGCCCGGCGCCGCCGCGACGTCGCTCCCCACGCCCCCGATCCGGCTCGTCAGGTAGTGGCCCAGGAGCCCCGCGACGACCGGCGTCACGCCCGCGAGCAGGTAATGGAACGAGCGATCCGGGAGATGGAAGCTGTCGGCCGTGAGCCAGCCGCCCACGAGCCCGATCGCCCCGAAGGGGAGCACGAGCGACACAGGAGCATCAGGCGACACGGAATCGGACGTTGAACGCGGCATCTTGAAACCTCCGGCTCGATCGTTCCCCTTCGACGCGCTTGCCCTCGAGCAGCTTCCAGCAGGCTGGCTCGCCGCCCGACCTTCCATCTTCTCATCCTGGCGCTCCACGCGCACGGCACATGCGGGCCCACCGGCCGCTTCGCGTGAGCCCGCGGGCCCCCTCCGGCCCTGCCTCCTCCGGCCCCTCGCACCGCCCGCCTCCCCGCGCCGCCAGTTCCCGCGCCGCCAGCTCCCCGCTCCGGCCCATCGCGCCGCCCGCTCCCCACAACCCGGCCCTCCCGGCCCTCCCACCCGCCTCGGCGCGCCATCAGCCCGCCCCCACCTGCGGGTCGCGCCATCAGCCCGCCCCCACCTGCGGGTGCGGGTAGTGGCTGAGCGCCACCAGGTTCCCCTCGGGATCGCGCGCGTACATCGTGTAGGCGCTCTCCCGCTCGACGGCCACGCCCCCCGCGGCCAGCCGGCGGCGCCACGGCTCCCGCTCGGACGGGGCGATCCCCAGGGCGACGCAATGCCAGCCCGGCGCCTCGTCCGAGCGCGTCGGCCCGGCGGCCGCCGCTCGCTCCACAGCCAGAAACGCGCCGCCCCCGAGCCCGAGCCACACCGACCGCGGCGCTCCGGCCTCGTCCGTCCAGCGCCGCACCACCGGCAGCCCGAGGACGCCCGCATAGAACGCCTCCGCCCGCTCCAGATCGCGCACGACCACGGCCAGGTGATGGACGGACAGCGACGGCGGCGTCTCGCTCATGCGGCGCCCTCATCTCAGCGCCTCTGGCGCGGTGCCGCACCTGAAAAAACCGCACCCCAATCGCGCCTCCCGCGCCTCCCGCGCCTCTCTCGCCGCCACGCCGCCCGTGCCTCGCGCCGGGCCTTGCGCGGGATCGCCCGAGCGAGCCGTCTTGCCCCGGCAGGACACCTCGTCTATGGTCCCGCTCGCGGACGCTCCGCCCGGGGAGTCGCACAGTCCGGTAGTGCACGAGCTTTGGGTGCTCGTTGTCGCGGGTTCAAATCCCGCCTCCCCGACCCTCTCCGACGTTCCCCGTCCCCCTCGCGATCCCGGCGAGCCCCGACCAAGCCGCTCGCCTGCTCAGCCGCCGGCTTCCGTCGACCCGCCGCGCCTGCACGCGCCTGCAGCTTACTTGGCCCCCTCGGGTCCCCCGCGCATAGTCCCGCCGATGTCGACGCGCGGAAGGCTCTTGCTCGGCGCATGTCTCTCCTGGTCGGTCCTCGCAGGGTGCGGCGGGCAGCAGGCGGCCGCTCCAGCGGCGGCCCCGGCGGCGCGGCCGGCGAACGCAGCCCCGGCCAAACAGGCGGCGCCCGCCGGGCAGCTCGCCCGCGCCGACGTCGACCGGGTGCTGCTGCAGGGCCCGCCCTGGATCCTGCGGCGCGTGCCGGTCGAGGAGGTCATCCGGGCCGGCGCGTTCATCGGCTGGAAGATCCTCGCCCTGCCCGCGGACTGGAGCGCCATCGAGCTCAAGCCCGGCGACGTCGTCACCCACGTCAACGGCACGGCGCTCGAGCGCCCGGACGACCTGTTCGCGGCCTACCGCACCCTGGCCAGCGCGAGCGAGCTCAAGATCGCCTACGAGCGCGAGGGCACCGCGCGCGAGCTCGTCGTGCCCATCTTCGGGCCTCCCTCGCCGGAGACCGTCAAGGCCTTCGAGAGCGACAGCCCCCCGCGCCGCCCGGCCACGACCCGGCCGCGGGGAACGACGGTGATCGAGGAGGACGACGGCTCCGCGCCGCTCGACGACGGCGCCCCCTGAGCGAGCACCCAGCGCCGCGCTCCCGCGCGAGAGCGCCGGGCGCGGCGTCTCACATGTCGAGGGCCAGCCCCAGGACCCACGTCGAGGTGCCGACGTGCATCTGCGGGCTCGAGCCGAGCCCGTCGAGGTTCGCGTACATCCACTCGCCGAAGAAATAGGTGTGGTTGATGCCCGTCGTCTCATCGAGCTGGGACGACGCGCGGCGATCCATCCAGTTGAGCGCGAGCATCCCGCCGAGCGCGAGGTGCGTGCCCCACGAGATGCCCTCGCCCCGCACGCCGTCGACCTCCGCCGTGCCAGGGCCCGACGACGTGTACCAGAGCCCCATGCCGAGCCCCACCTTCGCGTAGGGCACGATCGGGATGCCCGTCCTGCGCATCAGCTCATCGCCGCGGAGGACGGCGGACAGGTGCATCGGCATGATCGTGAGCGAGGTCTCCTCCGCCTCGGCCCTCGTGTCGCTGCCCGCCTCGAACGCCTTCGCCGACGCCGACGTGTACCCCCAGCCGAGCCCCGGGCCGATCGCGCCGACGTACGGAATCCGGAGCGGCAGCCAGTCGAGCTCCATCCCGAAATAGAACTGCGAGCCGTCGCCGAAGGTCCCCTCGTAAGGGCCCGCGCCGGAGAGCTCCTCGTCGACCTCCGGAGAGTACGGGGCGAAGCGGAACTCGAACGCGAAGCTCTGCGGCGAGGCGTAGCGCTCCTCTCGCAGGATCCCCGACCGGTCGTGCTGCCGCCAGTCGGTCCGGCGCGGCTGCGCGCCGGCCGTGGAGACGACGAGGAGGGCCGCGCTGCCGGCGAGGCACGCGGCCGCCAGAGGACGGACCCGATGACGGAGATGACGGCTCATTGGCTCTCCTGCGCGATCGAACGCGCGCGCCGACGGCTCCTGCGCCACAAACCCAGCGCCGCGCCGGCCACGATCACGCCGAGCGGCGCCGAGACCCACCGGCCCGCCCCGACCGGCCCCTCGACGCTGCAGAAGCCCCCGCCAGCCTTCCCGCCGGCTTCGCGGTACTTCTCGAAAAACCCGTCGACGTCGACCGGCGTCGCACAGGACAGCTCCGACAGCGGGCCGGCGTTGCCCACGAGGTCATAGGCAGCGACGCCGACGACGTACGACTTGCCGTTGGCGAGCGCCTCGCCGCTCTCGAACTTCGCCGCCTCGCCACGGCTGGCCTTCCCCACCTTGCCGCACCGCAACGCGGTGTCCGGGACCTCCCCTGGGACCAGGCGCGACGCCCCGCATCCGGAGCTGCCGCCTCCCGTCGGCCCACCCCCGCTCCCGCCGCTCGTCGCGCCCGCGCCGCCGTCGCTCCCGCCGGTCGTCGCGCCCGCGCCGCCGTCGCCTCCGCCGGCCCCCGCCTCCCCCGCGCCGGCGGAGGCTTGGCCCTCCCCCTCGCAGTAGAGGTAGTAGCCCTCCACGTCCTCGTCCTCGTTCTGGTCGAAGTCGACGAGGAGGCGACCGTCGCCGGGGTGCGCCTCGACCCCGGTCGGCGGCTTCGGGCCCTGCAGATCCATCTTCGTGGTCTCCCACTTCGCGTGATCTGGCCCGTCCTGGTCGTTGGACTCGAGCCGCATGAAGTACATGACGACCGGCACCGCGCCGGTGCTGGCCCTCGTGCTCTCGCAGTTCGGGGCGCCGAGTTCCTCGGCGATCCTCTTCGCCGACAGCGTGACCTCCATCGTGTCGTCCAGGGGGGAGCCCTCCCAGACCTTCCGGCATCGCGTGCCCGTGTCGCGGTTCGAATACAGCGTGCAGTCCTGCGACTCGCTGACCCACACCTCGAGCGCCTGGCTGGTCGAGAAGCCGGTCAGCGTGACCGTGAAGTGCAGATCGTTGTCCGTCAGGCAGTCCTCGCGGCTGATCCAGAGCGGGTTCTCCGCGTCCCGGCGCTCGACCCCGGTGCGCTCCACGTCGGTGCTGATGGTCACCGTCGCATCGGCCCGACGCGCGCCTCCGGCGAGCGCCGCCGCCGCGAGCGCCGCCGCGCACAGCCGGGGGAGGAGCCGCCCCCGTCGCGGCCGGTGCCGCACGAGATACCTTGTCGTGTCCATGGGCGCGTCCTTTCAGCACAGCTCGTACCACGCCGCAAATGCCTCGCACAGCCCGCCGAGCAGCAAGGAAATCGGCGCCTCTGTCCTCGCCGGAGGCCCCGTCGAAGCCCCGTCGGAAGCCCGCCTCCGGCGCTCATGGCCGCACCGGACCCGCCCTCGGACGCCCCCCGCCCACGCGCCCTCGGAGCCCACGTCGTGGACGCGCCCCATGACGAGCTGGCCATCCTCGCCGTCCGTTCCTGACAAGTTGGCAGCCGCGGCGCGGCGCGCCCGGGCGAGCGGGCCGGCGCGCCGCGCCGCGCCCCCGGACGCGCCGCGTGGCCTGCACCACGCGCTCTTCGAGAGAGCTCGGCTAGCCTGAGGTGGGTGGACCCGACCGACGCCGCGCCCCCGGAGCCGAGCGCGAAGGACCGCGCGGCCGCTCCGGAGATGCAGCGCTCCGGGCCGCCGAGCGCGCGCCCGGACAGCGCGCCCGCGCCCGGCTCCGCCCCGTCGGTGCGCCCGACCTCGAGCCGGCCCAGCCGGCTGCCGCCGAGCGTCGCCCCGCCGAGCACCGACACCGCCGTCCTCGGCGTCGCCCTCACCCGCGTCGAGCTGCACCGGACCGCGCTGCTCTTCTGCCTGCTCTTCCTCGCAGCGCTCATCTTCGTGGTCGGCCGCTCGGCGCGCGACGCGCTCTTCCTCACCAGGTTCCCCGTCACCTGGATCGCGCCGATGTGGATCGTGTACGGCGCCGCCTCCGCGGTCGCGGCGCTCGCCTACGACCGCGTCGCCCGCCGCCTGCCCCGCGCCCGCCTGTGCGTCGCCTTCGCCCTGTTCGGCGCGGCCACGTTCGCGCTCCTGCGCGTCCTCATCGGCCAGGAGCTGCGCGCCGCCTACCTCGTCTTCTACATCTGGTCCGAGATCATCGCGAACTTCACCGCCGTCCTCGTCTGGGCCGTCGCCCAGGACCTGCACGACCCGCGCAGCGCCAAGCGCCTCTTCGGCCTGATCGGCAGCGGCCGCGTCGTCGGCACCGTCGTCTGCGGCTTCGGGACCGGCGTCATCGTCACGTGGGTCGGCACCGAGAACCTGCTGTTCGTGCTCATCGCCGCCCTCCTCGCCATGGCCTCGCTCACCACGGCGCTCGCGCGGCGGCACCCCCTGGAGCGGCCCCCGTCCGGCGACGAGGAGCTCCTCCAGGCCCGCCTCCCCCGCATGGAAGTGTGGCGGTCGCGCTACGCCCTCACCGTGGCGCTCCTGACGCTCCTCCTCTTCACCGTCCTCACGATCGGCGACTACCAGTTCAAGGCGATCGCCCTCACCGCCTACCCCGATCGCGACGATCTCGCGCGGTTCATGGCGTACCTCCACGGCGCGATCGGCATGCTCGGCCTGCTCGTGCAGCTCGGCGTGACGTCGACGGTCCTCCGCCGCCACGGCGTGCTCGGCGGGCTGCTCGCCATGCCTGCCGCGTTCACCGCCAGCACCGCCGCGCTGATCGCGAGCCCGTCCCTCGCCGTCGCGTCCATCCTCAAGCTGAGCGACAACGCGCTCCAGCTCACGATCCACGACGCGACGATGCAGCTGCTCTTCTTCCCGTTCCCGCCGGCGCTCCGGGAGCGGGTGCGGACGCTCGTCTCCGCGATCGCCAAGCCCCTCGGCTACGGCCTCGGCGCGCTGATCCTGCTCGCCCTCGCGCCCGTCGCGGAGGCGGGCCCCGCGCTCGTCGAGGAGGCCGCGCGCATCGGCGTCTACTCCCTCCCGATCTGCGTCGCCACCATCGCCCTCATCCCGCTCGTGCGGCGCGGCTACTTCGACGCCATGCGCCGGACCTTGATGCGCCGCCAGATCGAGCCGGACAGCGTCGCCTACGGCCCCCAGACGCGCGCGATCCTCAAGGAGGCGCTCTACAGCCGCGCCATGACCCAGGTGCTCTTCGCGGTCGATCAGCTCCGGCCGCTCGACCCCGCCCTCGTGCGCGAGGCCGTGCCCGCGCTCGCGCGCCACGGATCGGCCAGGGTGCGCGCGCTCGCGGTGCGCCTCGCGGCCGAGCTCGAGCACGAGGAGGGCGCCGAGATCGCGCGCGCGGCGATCCGCGACCGGAACACCGCGGTCCGCGTCGCCGCCGTCGACGCCCTCGCCGCGCTGCTGCGGGAGGACGCCCACGACGAGCTGCTCGCGCTCGCGCGCGAGAGCGACGCGCCCCGCGGCGGCTCCCCCGGCGCGCCAGGCGACGAGGAGCTCCGGGCCGCCGCGATCGCCGCGCTCCTGCGCTACTGCGGCCTCGACGGCATGCTCGACGGCGCGCCGCGGCTGCGCGCGCTGCTCGAGAGCCCCTCGCCCCGCGACCGCGTCGCCGCCGCCCGCATCCTCGGCATGGTCGGCCACGCGTCGCTCCAGCGCGCGCTCGCGCGGCTCATCGGCGACCCCGACCCCGAGGTGCGCCGCGCGGCCGTGCGCTCGTCGTCGAGCGTGGCCGATCCGCGCCTGCTCCCCCTGCTCGCGGACGCCCTCGCCGAGCGCGCCCTCGCGCCGGCCGCGGCCCGGGCCATCGAGGCGCTCGGCGACGCCGCCATCCCCGAGCTCGCCGCGCGCCTCGACGACGACGGCACCCCGCGCGCCGCGCGGCTCGCGATCCCGCGGGTGCTCGCGCGGCTCTCCAGCCACGGCGCCCTCGACGCGCTGCTCGCCCAGATCGACCACCCGAACGAGGCCCTCCGCCAGAAGGTGCTGGCGTCGGCCTCGCGCCTGCGCCTCGCGCTGCGCGCGCCGCCGGTCCCCCTCCGGGTCGTCCGCGCCTGCATCGACGACGAGACGCTCGACCACGTCCGCACGCGCGAGGCGTACATCGCGGTGCGCCCGCGCGTCGCGGGCCCGCTGCTCGATCAGCACCTGCTCCGCCGGCTGCGGAAGGGGATCATCCGCGTGCTCCGGCTGTGCGAGCTCGCCTACCCGCGCGAGGTCGTCGCCCTGGTGCGGACCCACGTCTTCGGCCCCGATCCGGCGCTGCGGGCCAACGCGTTCGAGGTGCTGGAGTCGCTGCTCGACCGCCCGCTGCGCGAGCGCCTCGTCTCGCTCGTCGAGCGCCTGCTCGAGCTCTCGACCGAGTTCCCCCGGCGGCCCATGCCCCCGGAGGCCGGCGCCGTCGCCTGGATCCGCCGCGAGCTCGCGCGCGGCGAGCCCTACAGCGCCGCGCTCGCGCTCGACGCCGTCGCGCGCCGCGCCATCGCCGGCGCGGCCGCCGACGCGCTCGCCGCGACCAGCGACCCGGATCCGCTCGTCCGCGAGGCCGCCGCCATCGCGATCGCGGTCACGTCGCCGCCCGGCGCCCGCGAGCGCCTGGACGCGCTCCGGGCCGACGGAGATCCCGCGGTGGCCCGTTACGCACGATACTGGGCGGTCACCGGCGGCACCGGCATCGAGCCCGAGGATGAGATGTACACCACGATCGAGAAGGTCCTTTTCCTCCAGCGTGTCCCGCTCTTCTCGCGCGTGGCCGGCGATGATCTCGTGGCGCTGGCGCGCGGCTCGCTCGTGATCTCGCTGGCGCGGGGCGACGTCATCTTCCGCCAGGGCGAGCCCGGCGGCGCGCTCTACTCGATCATCTCGGGCGAGGTGAGCCTCACCCTGGACGGCCGCGAGGTCGCGCGCCTCGGCGCGAACGACGTCTTCGGCGAGATGTCGCTGTTCGACAGCGAGCCGCGGGGCTCGACGGCCGTGGTCACCGAGGACGCGGAGCTGCTCCGGGTCTCCGCCGAGGATTTCCACGAGGCGGTGCGGGAGACGGCCGAGATCGCCGACGCCGTGATCCGGGTGCTGAACCGGCGCCTGCGCGAGGCCGATCGCAAGCTGGCCGACGCCCACGCGCGGATGTCGCTCCTGCCGAAGCCGCTTCCGGCGCCGCCCCCGCGAGAGCCGCCGCCCTCGGACGAGGAGGCGCCGGCGCTCGACGACAGCGACCTCGATTGAGGCAGCGACCGCCATGGCGCGCGCGGCGTCGTGGCCCCGCCGCGCCGCGCGGGATGCGGGGGCGGAGCTCAGGAACGAGGCTTGCACGGCGCCGTGAGTGATCCGGCGCGCGAGGACGTCTGAAGAGGTCTGAGGACGCCCGAGGCCAGCCCGACCTCTCCCTGGCATCCCCCTCGAGAAGGACCCATCATGCACCCGATGCCTCTCCCCCTGTCCGCTTCCCCCACGCGCCCTGCGCCTGCGGCGCCGGGCATCCCCAGGGCCCGATTCCGCTGGCTCGCAGGCGCGCTGCCGCTGCTCGCGGCGCTCGTCGCCGCGCCATCGAGCGCCGCCGCCCAGGGCTTGCCGCAGGGCTACACGACCGACGAGCCCGCCGCCGCCGGTGAGACCGCGCCTTCACAGCCCGCCGAGACCACGCCGGTCCAGGCCGAGGTCGGCGTGAGCGCAGAGATCGCGGTGGACACGTACGAGGACACCGACCCGAGCGCCCTGGTCGAGTTCGAGGAGCCGCTCGCCTCATACGGCACCTGGATCGACGACCCGAGCTACGGCCGAGTCTGGGTGCCGTCGGCGGTCGTGGTCGGCCCGGGTTTCGCGCCCTACCAGACCGCGGGTCACTGGGAGCTGACCGAGGACGGCGAGTGGATGTGGGTCAGCGACTACGCGTGGGGTCACATCCCCTTCCACTACGGCCGCTGGGTCTGGATCTCCGCCCACGGCTGGTCGTGGATCCCGGGGCGCGTCTACGCCCCGGCGTGGGTGGTCTGGCGCGTCGGCGACCACGGCTACATCGGCTGGGCGCCGATGCCGCCCACCTACTACTGGAGCGGCGGCGTCGCGGTGTCGCTGTGGACGGTGCCCCCCGCGGCGTACGTCTTCTGCCCGACGACGCACGTGTTCCACCACCACGTCCACCGGCATGTCGTCCGGGATCGCGAGGTCGTCCGGCGCATCGCCACGCACTCGCACCCCTACAGGCCGGCGCGGCCGACCGTGAGCAGGACCGGGCGCGACGACGCCCGCCCGGACGGCAGGCGGGGCGCGGGGTCATCGAGCCCGTCCCACGGGATCCGTCCTGGCAGCTACCGCCCCGCGTCGCCCTCGCTCGCCGAGGCCGGCGTGCCCTCGTCGTCCGCGCCGAGGGTCCGCGGCAAGGCGGATCCGCGCGCCCTGGCCTATGCGCGCAAGAGCACGACGCCGAGCGCGCGCCTCGCGCCCCCGTCGGCGCGCCGTTTCTCCGCGCCCCCTGCTCCGGCGGGCGATCGGCGCGCGGCGCCCTCGCTGCGCACCCCCAGGGCGCACGACGGCGGCGCGCCGGCCCCGGTCGCCAGGCCCGAGCTTCCCGCGCGGGGCTTCTCGGGCGCGCCGCACCGCGCCTCGCGGTCGACCGTCGCGCCCCCGTCGCCCGCGCCCGCCCCGGCGCCGCGGGGGCTCCCGGCGCCGCGCGTCCACGCGACGCCCTCCACGCCGCGCGCCGTCACCACGCCGCCCGCGCCGCGCGTCTTCACCGCGCCGCCCGCGCCGCGCGTCGACGCGACGCCGTCCGCGCCGCGCGCCCTCCCGCACCGGTCGGCGCCGGCCCCGGCGCCGGTGCCGCAGCTGAGCGCGCCGGCCGCGAAGCCGCACGTCTTCACCGCGCCGCCCGCGCCGCGCCCCAGGATCCACGTCCCGTCAGGTCCGGCTCCGGGGAGGGCGGCGCCGGCGCCGCCGGCTCGCCCGCGGTCGAGGTAGCGCTTGGTCCACGTCTTGCCACGCCCACGGGCAGGAGCAGATGCGATGACGTTTTCCGCTGACTTCGTGAAGCTTCGTTCACTGGGGGTGTGGTCGATCCTTCTCGTCGCCGCGCCCCTCGCGTCGGCCGGCTGCATCGTCGTCGACGAGGACGGCCGGCACGCGGACCACCACCAGCACGACGACGACTGGGACGACGGGGATGACGACAACGACAACGAGCCTCCGCCGCCCGCGAACGAGCCGAAGCTCGTCGCCATCGACACCGATGCCGTCCTGAGCAGCGAGCCGGGCGAGGGGGTCGGCATCTTCGTCGAGTACGCGGCCGGCGGGACGTGGAGGCTCTGGACGACCTGCGATACCAACAGCTCCAAGGTCGTCTGCAGCTTCGACCTCTACGCCTCGGTGGACACGTCGTCCGAGCTGTTCGACATCGTGGGGACCGACCTCGAGAAGACGGACGCGACGCGCCTCGTCGACGACGGCATCGCGTACCTCCACGCCGAGACCGGCTCGGACATCGACGCGATGACGTTCACCACGACCGAGGGCGCCATCGTCCGGCTGGAGGCCTACCTCGACGGCGCCCAGGAGCCTCGCTACGTCTACTGGTTCGGCGACGGCATCCTGCACGAGGGCGCGCCGAGCAACCCGATCGATTTCGAGCCGACCGCGCCCTGAGGGCGCGTGGGCGCGCCCTCAGGGCGCGTGGGCCGACCTCGCCCCCAGGGCGCGGGGACGGCTGCCGCTCCTCCCGCCGCGCGAGCAGCGGGAGGAGCGCGGCGCGGAGCGCGCGCCGCTCAGCCGCTCAGGGCGCCTTCTTCGGCTGGATCGGCTGCCCCTCGACGTCCCACGCCTCCGGCTCGCCGAGGCCGATCGCCTGGAGCTGCGGCAAGATCTCCTGCCGCGGGCCCACCACCACGATGGTCGCCCCCTTCGGATCCACGGCCCTCGAGAGCTCCGCGAGGCCGGCGAGCGTCGCCCCCTGCCGGGCCTGGCTCGCGGCGACGTCGAACGTCTCCGGCAGCGCGAGCCGCGCCAGCGTCCCGAGGCGCAGGGAGGTGCGGTTGACCGTCTCGTAGGCGGACACGAGGTCCGCGCGGTCCTGCGCCTGTACCTTCGCCAGCTCGTCCCGGGTCAGACCGGAGTCTGCCATCTTGGCAAGCTCGCCGAGCATCTCCTTCAGGGCGGGTCCGGTCGCCTCGGCGACCACGGACGCCCGCGCCACGAAGGCCCCCTGCTGCTTGGTTTCGCTGAACGCCGACCCGGCCCCGTAGGACCAGCCGTGATCCTCGCGCAGGTTCTGGTTCAAGCGCGACGTGAACGAGCCGCCGAGCGCGGTGTTGATCAGCTGGAGCAGCGGCCGCCGCGGATCGCTCGCGGCGACCCCCTCCCGCACGACCGCGATCACCGACTGCGGCGCCCCCGGGCGGTCCACGAGCACGAGGCGCGGCGGCTTCCAGGCCGGCGCCGCTGCCGGCGCGGCCTGCGCGCCCTGCGCGCCCTGCGCGGCAGGCGCGCCCTTGCCGGACCACGTCCCGAGATCGCGCGCGATCGCCTGCATCACCTCGTCGCGGGTGATGTCGCCGACCACGGAGATCACCGCGCGCTCGGGGCGCCACGCCGCCTTGTAGAACGCCTTGACGGCCGGCAGCCCGATCGACCTGGCGTCCGCGAGCAGGCCCTCGACGGGGTGCCCGTACGGCGTGCCAGGCCCGTAGAGCGCGGCGGTCGAGACCAGCGCCGAGACCCGCGTGGGGTCGTCGCCGCGCTTCCGGAGGTCGTTCTGCCAGAGCTCGCTGACGCGCTTCCACTCCTTCGCCTCGAAGCGCGGGCGCGCGACCACGTCGGCGAGGAGGGAGAACGCCTTGGCGAAGTTCTTCTTCAGCACGGAGAGGGTCGCGACGCTCCCGTCGGCGCGCGCCCCGACCGCGAGCGTCGCGCCGAGATCGTTGATCGCGCTCGACAGCTCCACCGCGCTGCGCTGCCCCGCGCCCTCGTCGAGCATGTCGGCCGTGATGTGGGCGAGGCCCGCCGCGCCCTTCGGATCGCTCGTCGAGCCCGACGCGACGGCGACGGACACGGACACGATCGGCAGCGCGTGGCGCTCGAGGAGCCACACCTTCATGCCGTTCGGCCCGTCGATCACCACGGGCGCCGGCGGCGTGAACGGCTGCGGCTTGGGCAGCTCCGGCTTGGGCCCGAGCGGGTCCGCGGGCTGGGCGGCCGCGGCCTCGGGGGTAGGCCGCGGCGCCTCCGCCCGGGCCGGCGCCTGCGCCGGCGCCTTCGGCTCGCAGCCGACGGCCGCGGCGAGCAGCGCGATCATCGCGCCTGCGTTCCTCGCTCTCATTTCGTCACCGCCTTCTTCGTCTCGTCGCTGCCCTTCGGCACGACCCGCAGGATCACCCGCGCGTTCGGGTCGAGCGTGCTCTTCGCGATCGCCTGCAGCGACGCCGCGGTCGCGTCGCGGTAGCGCTTCAGGTCCTGCTCCACGAACCCGGGCTGGCCCGTCCACGTCTCGTACCGGTTGAGCATCGAGGCCCGGCCGGCGACCGACTCGAGCGCCGTCACGAAGGCGGTCTCGTACTGGTTCTTGGCCCGGTCGAGCTCCTCGCGGCTCAGGCTCTCGTCGCGCACCCGAGCGAGCTCGGCGTCGATGGCGGCCTCGAGCTTCTCGAGCGGCACGCCCGGCCGCGCGATCGCCTCGACGGTGAACGTCGAGCCGAGATCGCCGGAGCTCTGCATGGCGCTCACCTCCTGGGCGAGCGCCTTGTCGTAGACGAGGGCCTTGTAGAGGCGGCTCGCCTTGCCCTGCTCGAGCGCGGTGGCGAGGAGGTCGAGCTCGGCGTCGCCCGGCGCGAAGCGCGCGGGGCTGTGCCAGGCCATGACCACCTTGGGGAGGTTCACGTTGTCCTCGATCGTCTCGCGCACGACGCCGCTCAGCTTCACGGGCGGCGGCGCCGTGACCGCGGGGACCGGCTGCCCCGGGATGCCGCCGAAGTACCGCTCGATGGCGTCGCGCGCCTTCTGCGGATCGAAGTCGCCGGCCACGACCAGGGAGACGTTGTTCGGCACGTACCACCGCCGGAAGAACGCGGTCACGTCGCCGACGGTCGCGGCCTGGAGGTCCTCGTGCGAGCCGATCACCGGGTGATGGTAGGGGTGGCCTTTCGGGTACAGCAGCGAGGGAAGGACGAGCTCGACCTTGCCGTAGGGCTCGTTCTCGCTGGTCTGGCGGCGCTCGTTCCGCACGACGTCGCGCTGCGCGTTGAGCTTGGCGGCGTCCATGCTGTCGGCGAGCGACGAGAACCGGTCGGCCTCGAGCCAGAGCAGGAGGGGCAGCGCGTGGGCCGGCGCGACCTCGTGGTAGGCGGTGCGGTCCTGGCTGGTCCACGCGTTGTTCCAGCCGCCTTCGGCCTCCATCCACGCGTCGAACTGCTTCGTGGGGACGCGGCGCGTGCCCATGAACATGAGGTGCTCGAACAGGTGCGCGAAGCCGGTGCGCCCCGGCTCCTCGAACCGCGAGCCGACCTTGACCATGAGGTTCAGGGCGACCATCGGCAGCGCGTGGTCCTCGTGCAGGATCACGGTGAGGCCGTTCTTGAGGGCGTACTTGGTGAAGGGGACGTCGAGCTTGGGCGGGGGAGAGGCGGCGGGCTGAGGCGCGGCGGGCGCGGTCTTCGGCGCGGCGGCGGCCGCGGGTGAAGCGGGGGCGGCTTTCGGAGCCACCGCGGGGGCGGCCTTCGGCGGCGAGGGCGTGGCCTCGGGCGGCGCTGCGGGGGCGGCCTTCGGCCCGGAGAGGGAGAAAGCCGCGGCCACGGCTGCCAGGAGCGGCCCGGTGGAGCGCGGGAGCGGCGGGTGACGCGCGCGGATCTGCATGGGCCCGAGGGTTGCGACGGCCGCAGGCGGGACGCAAGCGGGCGGGAGCGCTGACGGCGAGGTGCGGCTGGCAACGGTGCCGTTGTCAAGTTGTCACGGACAACGGACGCACCACGGAAGCTGGAGGAAAACGCGGCGACGGCGGGCGACAGCCGGGCTCACGAGGGCTGAGCGCCGACCGGGCTCGCGGGCGCTGCGAGCGGAGGTACCGCGCCTGGCCGGTTCTCGACCGGCTTGCTGTCCCTCTCCGCGGCCTTGCGGGCCTTCTCTCTGGGCACGGGCGACGATGGGGTGGATCTGGGTGTCCAGATGGGCGGGTGGCGTGTCCAGATGGGCGGGTGGCGTGTCCAGATGGGCGGGTGGCGTGTCCAGATGGGCGGGTGGCGTGTCCAGATGGGCGGGTGGCGTGTCCAGCGCTCATGCGGTGGTCCCGCGCGTGCGACCTCGCGCTCCGCATGTTCGAGTACGCGGTCCTGCTCGTCCTCGCGCTCCGGGCCGCGGTCGACCCGGGCCGTGGCGACGGCACGATTCCCCGGTGGAGAGCGTGGCCGTCCTCCTCGGCGGGCGCGCGGCTCCGTGGCCGCTCGAGGGGCAGTTCCGGACGAACTGGCCCGAGAGCGAGCGCTTCTGCGGGCAGCGCTTCCGCATCGAGGCGGTCTACCAGCGCAAGGTGGCCGAGCTGATGGCGCGACCGGGCGTGTTCTGGCTCGTCTTCACGCCTCTCGCCGTCGACGCCACGGAGGGCTCGATCCGTCAGGTGGTCGAGGAGATCCGCCGCCGCGAGCCTCGCGACGAGCAGCGCGCGGAGCTGTACACCGTCATGCAGATGCTGGCGGAGCTGGCCCCCTGGGGGCACGCTTGAAACAAGGAGATCAGGATGCGCGTACAGGAGCTGGATCAGCAGTCGATCCTGGCGAGCGAGACCCTGCGTGAGGTGTTCGAGCAGGGCATCGAGAAGGGCCGCAGGCAGGGAATCGAGGAGGTGCTGCGGGGCGTGCTCGCGCGCAGGCTGCGCCGCGAGCTGAGCGCCGCGGAGCAAGCCGCCGTGGCCGACAGGGCCAGCACCCTGGACGATCCCATCGCGGCAGCCGCCGTGTTCGAGCTGGACACCGAGGCCCTCCTGGCCTGGCTCTTGGGGCCCGACGCGGAGTGAGCGGGCGCTCCCGCGCCCGGCGGCGCTGAGCTACGCCGCGCCGGTCGCGGCGCGGCGTAGCTGGCTCGTGCCCCCACAGCCCGGGCACCCCAGAGGTCGACCTGTCCAAAGTCACGCGGTCTCCGAGGGGCGTCGACGTGAGCGCCTCGGCGGCGCTCGTCGCGGCGGATGTCATCGTGGCGCAGCGGCCCTGCCCGCGCGGCGCCGGGCGCTTCGATGCGGTCTGTCCGGCTGGCGGAGCGAGCGCTCGGAACCCTGAGGATGGCGCTCGGGAGCGAACATCCCGCTGGGGCAATGTCGCGCAACAGCCTCGCCGAGCTGTAAGCCTCGCCGCGCAGGGCCGCGGCCCCGACGGCCGTCGCGCTAGTCCCGCGGCACCCAGCGCGACAGCACGACCCCCGGGATCGACGCCGCGAACGCGATCGCGAAGAACGCCGTGAACCCCACGCCGGCGGCGAGGTAGCCGCTCACGCTGCCGGCGAAGGTCGCGGAGACCGACATGAGCGCCGACCCGATCGCGAAGTGCGACGACTTGTACCCGTCCACGCAGCGCCGCATCAGGAACACCACGAGCACCGCCGTGCCGATCCCGGCGGCGAGCTGCTCCAGCGTGACGAGCGCGATGATCCACGGGAGCGCCGGCCGCCACCACGCGAGCGCCACGTAGAGCAATATCGCCAGGCTCTGCACGAGCGCGATGGGGAAGATGGTGCGCGCGAGCCCCCACCGCTTGATGAGCACACCGCCGAGGGTCGATCCGGCGATCGAGGCGACCGTGCCGATCCCGCCCACGTTGCCCCGCGCCGCCGTGTCGAGGCCGAGGTCCTTCAGCAGCGGCGACGACATCGCGAACATGAGCGCGTCCCCTGCCCTATAGCAGAGGATGAACGCGAGGCTCGACGCGATCCGGGGCTGCCGCAGGAACGCGCGGAACGGCTCGACATACCTCCGCAGCCCGGCGGCTGCGGGCGCGGCTTCGCCCGGAGCCGCCGGGCTGCGGCGGTACGTCGCCGGAGCGTCGGACGCCGCCGGAGCGCCGGGTGCGGGCGCTGCCGCCGGGCGCGGCAGCCCCGCCGCGTGCGCGCCCGCGAGCAGCGCGAGCGCGGCCGCCGCGACGGCGAACGACGCGCCGAAGGACGCCCAGCCCGCGAACGCGACAAGGAGCGCGCCCACGAGCAGCGCCAGCCGGTACGCGCCGACGCGCAGCCCCGAGAAGGCAGCCTGCGCGTCCTTGTCGAGCGCCTGCAGATAGAAGCCGTCGACCGCGATGTCGTGCGTCGCCGCCGCGACGGCGACCAATCCGAACAGCGCGGCGACGAGCCCGAGCGCGCCGCTCTCCGCCGTCGCGGCGAGGCCGAGGAGGATCACCGCGAGCGCGATCTCGGCCCCCACGAGCCAGCGCCGCGCGCTGCCGTGGAGGTCGACCAGCGGGCTCCAGAGGAACTTGAGGTTCCACGGGAGCCCGTAGAGCGACACGAGGCCGATGATCTGAAGGCTCGCCCCCGCCGCCGTGAAGAACTCCCCCGCCACCTTGTGCGCGATCGCGTAGGGCAAGCCCTCGGCGAAGTAGGTCGACGAGATCCACAGCCCCCGGCTCACCCCCCGCTCCGCCGCGGCTCCGGACGCCCCCGCCGCGCCGGGCGCCGCCGCCGCGCCGGACGTCACCGCGCCGGGCGCCCCCGCCGGGACGCCGCGCCTCGCGGCCTCCGCGCCCTGATCGGACGGCGCGGCGCGCGCCGGGACAGCGGGCTCGACGGACTTGTGGGATGTGACGGCAGCCTCCACGCCTTCCCCGCACCCTTACACGAAGCGCCCCGGGGCGGAGCAAGTTCCAGGGCGCTCGGGATCGCAGACCACCGCGCGGAACTGTGCGGAACCATGCGGAACCGCGCGGGACCGCGCCGACCCCGATGCGAGGGAAGCAGCGGACTCCATTGCGAGCGACGCTGTGGTATCGGTCCGGCATCTGGTTTAACGGTGAACTGCATGCGACGGGCTCGCGCTCCCTCGGTGTCCCCCTGCCGTAACGGCCGCGACGCCGATCGTGGCGCTCCGCGTCCGGGCGGCCGCGCGGCCGCCCCGGCGCGCACGGCCCTCGCGCCGACCTGCCCATCTCCGGTCCTTCCGAGGGAGCGAGCGTGAACGAGTACACCCGGCGCGAGGAGGTCCGCGCCACCTTCATCGCCTCGGCCATCCTCGTCCTGTGCATCGCCGTGGCGGTCCTCCGCCTCGTGACCGTGGAGGGCAGGCTCGTGCCCGACCCGGCCGCGCGGCGGCAGGCCGAGGAGTCCGAGGCCCGCGTCGCCCCCGCGCGCGCGTGCGCCCTCGCCGGCGAGAAGCTCATCGTCGAGATCGACCTCTTCAAGAAGGCCGCGAAATCTGCGCGCATGCCCGCCCCGGGCGAGGAGCCCCCGGCGCCGCCGCCGGTCACGAAGACGCGCGCGCAGCGCAACACCCCGCCGCCGCCCAAGCCGAAGGAGCCGGACAAGCAGGGCGCGTGGGCCTCCGCCCAGCCGCTCTACAAACAGGTCAAGACCCTGGCGGGCTGCCGCGAGGCGACCGAGGCGCTCCTCGGGGCGCGGGTGAGCGCCATCCCCGCCTGGGACGCCATCGCCAAGGCGGCCGCGATCACGCCGCCGGGCGCCGCCGACGCCGAGGCCGAGCAGTTCGAGGCGGCGAAGCAGCTGCTCTCGCTCCTCGCCGACATCCCCGCCGACAAGGTCGCGCAGGCCACGAAGGACGCCGAGGCCGCGTTCAAGGCCAACGCCGAGCGCGACCGGGAGCGCGCGCTCACCGCCATGGTCCGCGAGCCGCTCCCCCAGGGCGTCTTCTCCCGGCGCGTGGCCGTCAGCGTCGGCGTCGGGCTGACCGTCTGCGCCCTGCTCATCAGCTACCTGGGCGTGCGCGCCGCCTCGATGCGCCGCCTCGCGACGCTGCTGCCGCTGCGCGACGCCGTCCGCAGCGGGCGCCCGGGCATGCAGGCCGCGGAGATCCTCAAGACCGCGGCCGCGCACAACAGCGGCGAGCCCGGCATCGTCATCGGCGCGGCCATCGGCGGGCTCTCCGCCGCGCTCCTCGCCCCGAAGGACGCCGACCTCTTCGTCGCAGGCGTCATGGCCGGCCTCCTCATCGGCCTCGGCGCGCAGTGGGCCTTCCGCCTCGCCATCGGGGCAGGCCGCTGGCGCGCCCGCGCCACCGAGCTCGCCGAGGTCGAGAAGCCCGCCATCCCGATCGTGCTCGTCCTCAGCGGCGTGAAGCCCGGCCTCGAGCCGGAGTTCATCCAGTTCCTCCGCTCGCTGCCCCCCGCCGACGCCGCCGCGGCGGTCGAGAAGCTCGCCTCGCAGGCCGAGGAGCGCATCCTCGCCGCCGCCGACGCCGGCGCCGCCTTCCCCCACGGGAAGCCGCCGCCGGGGTGACGCCCGCCCGGGCAGGGCGCCGCGCCCGCCCCCTGCGCCGCCGCTGAACGCCCGCGCGCCGTCGCGGCGGACGGCGCCGCCGCGGCGCCTTTGCACCGAGCGCTCGATCCACACGCGGTTCCATGGAATGGAGGCCCACCCGACATGAAAACTCCTCTGCAGGCCCGCCGGCCCCCCGGGCGATGGGCGCTCCTCTCGCTGCTCGCCGCCACCTGGTGGCTCGCCGCGCCCCCTGCAGCGGCGCAGGATCCGGCCGCCGCGAACGCCGGCGCGCCGACGGCGCCCCCGCCCGCCGCGCAGGCCGCCCCGCCGGCCGGCGCGCCCCAGGCCGACGACGCGCCCCAGGCCGAGAGCGCACCCCAGGCCGAGAGCGCACCCCAGGCCGACGGCGCGCCCTCGGCGGACGGCGCCGGCGCGCCGCCCTCCGGCGCGGGCGCAGCCCAGGACGCCGGCCAGCGCGCCGATCGCGGCCCGGCGCGGCGCGAGCGGCCCGGGGCGACGAGCAGCCGCGCCACCCCCTCGAAGAAGCGCCGCGGCGACATCAACCCGTGCATGACGCCCGACCCGGGCTGGGGCGTCTACGACCGGTGGTCCCGCGCGCCCTCGATCGGGCAGATGATCATGCCCCACAAGGGCGGGGTCACGAAGCGCGGCGGCTTCGACGTCCTCATCCACTTCCACGGCCACGAGGCGCTCCGGAAGGAGTTCGTGAAGACGGCCGACGGCGCCGTCCTCGTCGGCATCGATCTCGGCATCGGCTCGGGCGCGTACGGGAGCGCGTTCTCGGCGCCCTACGTCTTCGAGAACCTGCTCGACAGCATCGAGCGCGCGGTGGCGAAGAAGACCGGCAAGAAGAAGGTCTACATCCGGAAGCTCGGCCTCTCGGCGTGGAGCGCGGGCTACGGCGCCATCGAGCAGATCCTGCGCCAGCCGGCCGGCAAGCGGGTCGACGCGCTCGTGCTGCTCGACTCGCTGCACGCCGGGTACGCCGACGAGCAGCAGCACAAGCTCAAGGTCGCGCAGATCGAGCCGTTCATCGCGTTCGCCCGGCGCGCCGCGGCGGGCGAGGCGTTCATGTTCATGAGCCACTCGTCCATCCTGCCGCCCGGCTACGCGTCGACCGCGGAGACGGCGACCTTCATCGTGCAGCAGCTGCGGGGCAAGCCGCGGGGCTCCTCGCGCCGCGACGTGCTCGGCCTCGACATGATCCGGCGCTTCGACCGCGGCGACTTCCACCTCCGCGGGTACACCGGCGACGACAAGCCCGACCACTGCGCCCACCTCGGCCTGATGGCGGACGTCATGCGGGTCCACCTCAACCCGCGCTGGAAGACGCCGAAAGGCCGGCGCTAGATGGGCGGCATCGGCGTCATCATCAACCCCCGCTCGCGCCAGAACCTGAGCGATCCCCGCGCGGCCGTCCGGCTCGCGCGCGCGCTCGGCGACCACGGCGTCGTCCGCACCGCGCGCACCCGGGAGGACCTCGCCCGGATCGCGGAGGACTTCAGGAAGCTCTCCATCGACGTGCTCGGCATCTCGGGCGGCGACGGCACGAACCACGTCACCATCACCGGCTTCCTCGACGTCTACGAGGACGAGCCGCTGCCGCCGATCGCCTTCCTGCGCGGCGGGACGATGAACACGGTGGCCAACGCCGTCGGCGTCCCCCGCGGGCGCCCCGACGGCCTGCTCGCCGGGCTCATCGCCCGCTACACCGATCGCGGCCGGCACCCGCTGCGCTGGGTCGAGCGCCACGTGATGCAGATCGGCGCCCACTACGGCTTCATCTTCGGCACCGGCTGCGTCCACGGGTTCATCGCCGAGTACAACCGCAGCGACGAGCGGAACGCGCTCTGGGCCGCGAAGGTGCTCGCGCGCGCGAGCGCCGCCGTGCTCCTCAAGACCGACACCCAGGTCGCCGCGCGCTGGGAGGGCCGCGTCCACTTCGACGACGGATCGGCCTTCCCGGACCGCGACTACCTCGCCGTCGCCGCCGGCACCGTCGACCAGATCGGCCTCGGGTTCCGCCCGTTCTACCGCTACGACGAGCGCCCCGAGAGCTTCCACATGCTGGGCATCCACACCTCCGCGCTCGGCTTCGTGAGGAAGCTGCGCGACATCTGGCGAGCGCAGCCGATGGGCGAGGCGCACACGTTCGAGAAGATCGCGCAGCGCGCGGTGCTCGAGGCCCGCTCCGGCGTGGTCCGCTACGTGTGCGATGGGGACGTGCACGAGCACGTTGGCCCGCTCACGGTGCGCACCGGCCCGCGGGTGAAAATCCTCGTGGAACACAAGTCCGGCCACCGCCCCGTCGCCGGTCGGCGCACGTCGCACGATGTGTGCGCTCCCGGCGAGGTCGCGCGCCGCGCGGGCTGACCGACCGCCCGGCCGCCCCCGCGCGGATGTCCACGCGCTCGCCCGCTTGCGCACCGCCGCGCGAGACCATGGCTGTAGGAGACCGAGAAAGTTAGAATACCCTCGCTCCATGTCGCCGCGCTCAACCTCCGCGCCCGCACCCTCGACGGGCTCGACGCTGCGGGCTGAAGGAGCGAGCCGCTCCTCCTCGTCGTCCGCGGCCTTCCCGCGCGGCAGCGCTCCCGACTCGGTCGATCCGGAGTCGCTCGATCCCTCGCTCCTGTCGTCGCTCCGTCAGGCCAGCGCGCCGTCGCCCGGCCCAGGGCGGTCGACGCGACGCATCTACCGCGAGGGCGACGTGATCGGCGGCAAGTACCGGCTGCGCTACGTCCTCGGCGAAGGCGGCATGGGGATGGTGTGGCTGGCCCACAACGACGTGCTGAACATCGACGTCGCGCTCAAGTTCATCCGGCGCGAGGTCACCTCGACCGAGGCGACGCTGCGCCTCCAGCAGGAGGCGCGCGCCGCGGCGCGCATCGATCACCCCTCGATCGTCCGGGTGCTCGACTTCGGGGAGTCCGATCACCTCGATCCGTACATCGTGATGGAGGTCCTCCGCGGAGAGCAGCTGGTCGAGGCGATCGAGCGCAGGAAGCGCTTCGCGCCCGCGGCCGCGCTCCGCATCCTGCTGCCGATCGCGAGCGCCCTCGCCGCGGCGCACGACCGCAAGATCGTCCACCGCGATCTCAAGCCCGAGAACATCTTCCTCGTGAAGAACGATCGCGGCGACGTCACCCCGAAGATCGTCGACTTCGGCATCGCCAAGGTGTGGAGCGAGACCGCGGGCGGCGACGTGACCAAGGCGGGCACGGTGCTCGGCAGCCCCGACTACATGTCGCCCGAGCAGGCCCGCGGCATCACCGACGTCGACGGGCAGACCGACATCTGGGCCTTCTCGGTGGTGCTCTACGAGACGATCACCGGCCAGCGGCCGTTCCTCGGCGGCAACTACCACGACCTCGTGGCCGCGATCCTCGTCAAGGATCCGGTGCCGATCACCGAGCTCGGCGTCGGCGACGCGGCGCTGTGGAGCATCATCGAGCGCGGGCTCGCGAAGGAGCGCTCCGCGCGGTGGCGGACCATGCGCGACATGGGCGTGGCGCTCGCGCGGTGGGCGACCGAGAACGGGGTCGAGGAGGACGTGACCGGGACGTCGCTCGCCGTGCACTGGCTGAGCGACGCCGGAAAGCGGCGCCTCTCCGAGCGGCCGGCCGCGCGCGCGCCGCGGAGCAGCCCGGACCAGGAGACGCTCGTGCGCGAGGTGCGCGAGGAGATCGCGCGCCCGGCCGGCAACCGGCGGCGCTCCGGCGTCATCGCGCTTGCCGCGGTCGCGGCGGTCGCCGCGATCGGCCTCGCGCTGCTCTCCCTGCGCGCCCTGACCGCGCGGGACGGCGGCGCCGAGCCGCCCCCGGCGGCGAACGCGGCCGCGCCGAGCGGGGCGCCCTCGGCTGCCGCGGCCGCGCCGCCGCCCGGGCAGAGCGCCGGGAGCCAGGGCCACCCCGGGCCGGAGCGCTCGGCCGTCGCGCCGCGCGCCGCCGGCGAGCCGCGCCGCGCGACGGCGGACGGCGACGCCGGGAGCGCCGGCGAACGCGACGCCGCGGCGGCTCCCCGGAACGCGAGCGGGCGGCGGAGCGCCGCCCCGCGGACGACCTCGAAGACCCCTTCCGCCGCCCTGCCGGTCCCGGCTCGGCCGAACTTCTGAAGCCGCGATGCCGAAGGAGCAGGTGAGGCCCGCTCGCGAGACGCGACATCGCGAGCCCACGCTCGCCTCGCGCTGGCCGCTGCTGCTCGCGCTCGCCGTGCTCACCGGCGCGTGCTCGCTGCTCGCGGACAGCGCCCTCGAAGGCAAGCCGCCCGAGGGCGCGGGCGCTCCGGGGAGCGCGTCGACCGGCGGCGGCTGCGCGCCGGACTGCCCGGAGGGCGCCTGCTGCGGCGGCGCGTGCGTCGACCTGAGCCAGGACCGCGGGCACTGCGGCGCCTGCGGCAACGCCTGCGGCGCCGGGGAGTCGTGCTGCGGCGGCGAGTGCACGAGCGTGCTCAACGATCCGTCGAACTGCGGCGCCTGCGGCGCGGCGTGCCTGAACACGCTCTGCGTGGGCGGCCACTGCTCGTCCGAGTGCGTCTTCGGCTTCGACAACTGCGACGGGAACATCGTCACGAACGGCTGCGAGGTCGACCTCAAGAGCGATCCCGAGCGCTGCGGCGGCTGCTCCCTCCGCTGCCCCTCGGGCGCGATCTGCGACGACGGGGAGTGCGCCTGCGCGCCGCCGCTGCTCGACTGCGACCACCGCGACGACACGGGGTGCGAGACCGACGGCTCGTCGAACCCCGCGAACTGCGGCGCCTGCGGGGTCACCTGCGGGCCGAACATGGAGTGCCAGGCGGGCGAGTGCGGGTGCCAGGCGGGGTACGCCGACTGCAACGGGTCGCCCGACGACGGCTGCGAGGCCTCGCTCGGCACGAACGAGAGCTGCAGGGCCTGCGGCGACGCCTGCTCGGACGGCATGACGTGCGACCTGCTCGGCGGCTGCGTCTGCGCGAACGGGCTCCTCGACTGCGACGGCCTGCCCGGCTGCGAGGCGAGCGTCACCGACCCGACGAGCTGCGGCGCCTGCGGCGTGGCGTGCCCGCCGGACGCGCCGCGCTGCGACGGCGCGTCGTGCGTGGTCACCTGCGCCCCGGGGCTCGCCACGTGCGGGCTCTCGTGCGTCGACACGCAGACGAGCCCGCGCCACTGCGGCGCGTGCAACGTCGCCGCGGGGCCGCACCAGCACTGCGAGGCCGGCGCGCTGGTCTGCGACGCGGGCTTCGACGACTGCGATCCGGCCGTCCCGGGCTGCGAGTCCGACCTCTCCCGGGATCCGCAGCACTGCGGCGCCTGCGGCGCCGCCTGCAAGCCGGGCGCCGCGTGCGTCGCCAGCGTGTGCGCGTGCGGGGGGTTCACGCCGCACGACTGCGGCGCAGACTGCCGCGCCTGCTGCTCGGACGCGGACTGCTCGGACGGCGACGGCTGCACCACCGACGTGTGCGAAGGCGGCGGCACGGCGTGCCGGAGCACCGCCTGCGCCGACGGCCAGCAGTGCTGCAGCCTCGTCGCGTGCCTCCAGTGCTGCACCAGCGACGACTGCAGCGGCGGCGAGATCTGCTCCGGCGGGTCCTGCATCCCGCCCTGCGGCTCCGGCCTCGTGGCGTGCGACGGGGCGTGCGTCAGCCTGGGCTCGGCCGATCACTGCGGCGCGTGCGGGAACGCCTGCCTGAGCGGGCGCGAGTGCCGCGACGGCGAGTGCACGCCCGCGCGGGTGCTCATGACGAGGACCGGCGCGCCCGCGCCGCGGCAAATGGCCGCGGCGACCTGGATCGGGGACGCGCTCTTCGTGTGGGGCGGCCGCACGGCGGGCGGGGACGTGAACGACGGGGCGCTCTACGATCCGGCGCGCGACGTGTGGTCGCCGCTGGGCCGCGAGGGCGCCCCCGCGGCCCGCGTGCTCGCCGGCGCGGCGTGGACGGGCTCCCGGGTGCTCGTGTGGGGCGGCGGCCTGTTCGGGAGCACGGCGGGCATGTCCACCGGCGGCGCGTACGACCCGGCGGCGCGGACCTGGCGCGCGATGAGCACCGCGAACGCCCCGGCGGCGCGGCGGTCGCCGATCGCCGTGTGGACCGGCACGCGCCTCCTCATCTGGGGCGGCGCCGCGGGCGGCGCCCCGGTGGCCGGCGGCGCGCTCTACGATCCGGTCGCCGACGCGTGGTCGCCCGTCTCCGGCGCAGGCGCGGCCCCCGCGCGCGACGGTGTCGCGTGGGCCTGGTCGGGCACGGAGCTCTACCTGTTCGGCGGGCGCGCCGGCGACGCGACCACGAACGAGGGGTACGCCTACAACCCCACGACGGACGTGTGGCGAGCGCTGCCCGGCGCGGGCGCGCCGGGCCCGCGGGCCGACGCGTTCGCGATCTGGATGGGCAGCCGGCTGCTCGTCTGGGGCGGCGCGAACGAGCGCGGCGACGCCCTCGAGGACGGCGCGATCTACGACGCGGCGGCCGGCACGTGGGTCGCCATCGACAACGGCGGCGCCCCCTCGCGGCGCAGCCGCAGCGAGCGGCGCACCGGCTGGACCGGGTGGACCGGCGCGCGCGCGCTGATCGCGGGCGGGCGGAGCGACGCGACGTCCAGAAAGGACGGGAAGCTGTACGATCCCATGGCAGGGTGGGGCGCGAGCGTGGCGGTCGCGGACAAGCAGCACAACTACGGCGTGGGGGTCTGGACGGGGACGGAGCTCATCCTGTGGTCCGGGCTCGACGGGTTCCCGCTCGTGGCCGACGGGGAGCGGTTCAGGCCGTGACGCCGCGGCGGACGCGGGCGCTCGCGCGCCCCCTCGCGCTCCTCGTCGCCGCGGCGGGGCTCCTCGCCGCGCCCGCGCCCGCCGCGGCGCAGAGCGCGGCCGACGTCGCGGTCGCGCGCGAGATCTTCATCGAGGGCTCCGAGTTCGCCAAGCAGGGCCGCTGGGAGGAGGCGCGGGAGCGGTACGAGCGCTCGCTCGAGATCAAGCGCGCGCCGATCACGCTCTACAGCCTCGGGGTGGCGCAGCAGCAGACCGGTCTGCTCGTCGAGGCGCTGGAGAGCTTCCGCGCGTTCCTGCTCGAGCCGTCCGCGCCGGCGACGCGGGAGTACGAGAAGCTCGCGCGGCAGGCGATGCAGGACCTCGAGCGCAACATCGCGGCGCTCGATCTGAGGCTCTCCCCGGACGACGTCGCCGGCCTCGTGGTGAAGCTCGACGGGGTCGACGTGCCCACGGCGGCGCTCGATCGGCCGCGGCCGCTCAACCCGGGGTACCACACGGTGACCGTGAGCGCGCCTGGCTACCGCGAGGCGCGGCGGAGCGTCGCCGCGGCGCCGGGGAGCCGCGTCGTCGTCGTGCTCAGCCTCGAGCGCGACGCCTCCGCCGCGGGCGCCTCCGCCGCGGGCGCCTCCGCCGGGCCGCGGCGGGCGACGTCCGCGAGGGCGCTGCCGGGCGGCGCGCCGCTCCGCGCCTCGCCCGACGAAGGGACGGTCCGCGTCGTGCCGATCGCGCTGCTCGCCGGCGGCCTGACCACCGTCGCGGCCGGCGTGGCGATCGGGCTCCTCGGCGTCGCGGGCGCGTCGGACGCGCCGACGCGGGACGGGGACGCGGCCGACGCCGCGCGCGCCCAGGCGCTCGCCGGCGACATCGTGGCGGGCGTCGGCCTCCTCGCGGCGGGCGCCGGCGTGCTCGTGCTCGTCCTCGATCGCGACCCCGCCGGCGCCCCGCGGAAGCAGGCCCCGCCGCGCGCGGCCGTCGGCCCGCTCCGGCTCACGGTGCGCTTCTGACGCGCCGCCGAGGGCCGGTCGCTACGCCTTCGGCATCTCGCTCCGGTCGAGGCTCACCACCACGAACGCGCCGTAGTCGAGCACCGTGAGCGAGTCCTCGTCGACGATGAGCACGCGGACGCACTGGGGCGGGGATGGAGCGAGCAGGTCGGCGTAGGGATCGAGCGGCGCCTCGTCCGCGGGCGGCAGCACGGCGTGCAGGAACGCGTGGAGCTGCGACCGGTGGCCGAGGATGAAGCTCGGGCCCGGCGGCTCCGCGCCGCCGGGCACGGCGCTGTGGAAGAACAGCCGGCGCGCCGCCGGAGACACGACGAGGATCGCCGCGTCGGTCACGTCGAGCTCGCTGCACGTGCACAGCTGCTCCACGCGATCGCTCACGGCGTCCTCCACCGTCTGGAACAGCCGCAGCCGCCTGCGCTGCCCCTCGGTGAGGCCCGGCTCCTCGAGGTAGGCCTCGAGACTGCACCCGTGCATGTTCCGCTCGCACCCGTAGCTCATGCCGCCTGCGCCGTGGCGCCGTCTGCTCGCCCGGCTCTGCCAGCCGGGTCGGACGGCCGCCACGCCTCCCCGCATGGGCGCTCATGCACGGGATTAGCCAACGGCCCCCGCGCCGGCGCGCCGCTCCAGGGCGGGGCACGGTCGCCATGCTCTCCAGGTCCGCGGGCGGCGACCGGGGCGCACGCCCTCGCCGCTGCGCGGCGGGCGGGCGGCTACTGCGCTGCCGGCGGCGCGATCTTCGCCGTGAGCTCGACCTGAGCCACGCTGCGCTGGGCGGCCTGCTGGCCGCTGGCGCCGGGGGGAACGAGCAGCGCCTGGAGCCGCTGCGAGGCGTCGGCGGTGCCCGGCAGGTAGCTCGACGGCGACCAGGCGAGCGTTCCCTTGCCGGAGGAGTCGAGCCGATCGATGGTCAGCGTGACGTCGCCGTTCGGGCCCGGCAGCTTGAGATCGGCCCCCTCCGCGTACTGGCGCGTGTCCACGCTGAACGAGACGAGATCGCCCTCCACCTTCTCGATCTTGAAGACCCGGTAGCGCAGCACCGGCAGCTGCGCGCCCGACACCACGGCGCGGTCGGTCACCATCCAGTAGGCCCCCGCGCCGACGGGCTTGTCCGGCAGCGGCGGCGTGAGGAGCGCGATGGCCTCCCCGAGGGCGGCGAGCAGCGGCTGAAGCCCGGGGTCGGCGTCCTTGGCCAGCTCGGGCCTGTAGTTGCTGGCCACGTTCGCCGGCGAGAGATCGTAGTGCAGCGAGCTGCCCTTCAGCTTCCCCAGCGCGTCGGCGAGCTCCTTCGGCGGGCCGCCGACGGACATCGACGCGAGCGTCGCCGACGTGACCTTCGCGGTCACCTTCGTCGGCGCGGCGGGCGCGGCCGCGCCGTCCTTGGGCTTGTCCGCCGGCTTGTCGGCCTTGAGGCTCAGGCCGAGCTCGAGGTTCGGCAGCCCCTGCGGCCCGCCCATGCGCAGCCCGAGCGTGATGTTGAGCTTCTGCTCGGATTTCGGATCGATCTTCGCGGCGAGCTGGGCGCGCGGCTCGCCGCCGGCGTCGATGACCTCGATCTTGTACGGCACGTCCTTCGGGAGCGCGGCGGTCGCCGCTTGCAGCGAGAACACGCCGTTCTCCGGCGGGCCGTCCTTCGCGCTGCCCGGCGCGGGCCGCTGCTCGGGGCCGCCCGACGCCGCCGCCTCGGCGAGCGCCGCGCCGAGCTTGCCGCCGACGACCGGCAGCGCCGGGCCGGCGTCGAGCGCGCCCGCATCGGCGGCGACCTGCGCCTTGCTTTTGTCCCCCTCGCAGCCCGCGAGCCCCGCGAGGGCGACCGCCGCGAGCATCGAAGCCATAACCCCGCGCCACCGAGTGTGCATGACGGCGGGGTGTAGCCAAAACCCGCGCCGCGTTCCAGCGCGCTCTTGCGCGGGAAGGCCGCGGCCCTGGCGGCGCGGCGCCTCAGGCCCGCCGCGCGGCCTTGAGCCCGCCGATGTGCTCCAGGAGCTCGAGGGGCCGGAAGGGCTTCGCGTAGTACGCGGTCGCGCCGAGCTCCTCGGCGCGGGCGCGGGCCTCGCGGTCGTCGAGGGCGCTGATCACGATGATCGGCAGGCTGGCGGTGGCCGGGTCGGCGCGGAGGCGCGCGCAGACCTCGAAGCCGTCCATGCTCCCGGGGAGCATCAGATCGAGCAGGAGCACGTCGAAGGGCTCGGTCAGGGCGCGCTCCACCGCCTCGGGGCCGGTGCCGACGCCGATGACCTCATGGCCGCTCGCCCCGACCAGCGCCTCGATCATGCGCCGGATCGCGTCCTGATCTTCACAGAGAAGGATACGCATGGTCGCGAGCTCACGGAGCGTCGCACCGGCGCCGTCGCGCGGTCAAGCGGGAACGCCCCCGCCGGCCCGGACCGCCCGCGGCCGGGTCGATCCGCCGCCTGGTTCCGCGTTCTAGCCGCGTTCTAGCCGCGGCGATGCCGGTCCTCGAGACGGACGGCGTTGGCCGGCGGACGCAGCGCGAGCTCGATGCCCACGCGCGCCCCGCCGCCCTCGCGGCGCTCGGCGAACGCGCGGCCCCCGTGCGCCTCGGCGATGCGCTTGCACAGCGCGAGGCCCAGGCCGAGCGAGCCGCGCTCGGCGCCGCTCTCGCCGCCCTGCGCCCGCTCGCGCCGGAAGAACGGCTCGAAGATGCGCGTCTCCTCCCCGTCCGCGAACCCGGGCCCGCGATCCTCGACCTCGAAGACGACGCGGCTCAGACCGCACGGACGGACCCGCAGCCGCTCGGCCCCGCCCGCGTGCGCGCGCGCGTTCTCCAGCAGGTTGGCGAGCGCGCGCGCCAGCAGCGTCGCGTCCGCCTCGAACGCCGGCGTCCCCTCGGCGACCTCCAGCAGCGTCGGGTCGAGCCCGGCGCGCTCCAGCGCGCGGATCGCGGTCTCGGCCGGATTGAGGCGCGTCACGGTGAGGGCCGCGAAGTCGATGCGCGAGCTCGCCAGGAGGTCGCCGACCAGCGCGTCGATCTCCATGACCTCGCGATCGAGGTCGTCGAACACGGACGCGCTCGGCCCGCCGCACCCGCGGGTCGCCTCGCACCCGCGGGTCGCCTCGCACCCGCGGGTCGCCTCGCACCCGCGGGCCATCTCGGTGAGCAGGCGGATCCGGGCGAGCGGCGTGCGGAGCTCGTGCGACACGGCGGCGAGGAGCTCTCGCTGGTCGGCGATCTGGCGCTCGATGCGCGCGGCCATGTCGTTGACCGCCTCGGCGACCACGCCGACCTCGCCGTGCCCGTGGCGGTCGAGCCGGACCCGGCTGGACAGCTTGCCGGCGCCGATCTCGTGGACGACGCGGGCCAGATCGACGAGCGGGCGGGCGAGGCGGCGCGAGATGAGGCCCGAGGCCGCCCATACGACGCCGGCCACGGCGAGCAGCGGCAGGGCGAGGCGGAGCGACGCGCCGGAGCGGCCGCGCCCGGGGCAGAGGAGCACGGTGCCGAGCGGGCCGCTCTCGCCGGGGACCAGCGCGACCAGGGGCTGCGACCGGCATGGATGGCCGTACCGCGCGAGCCGCCGCCCGGCCGCGTCGAGGAGATCCAGGTCGGTGTCGAAATCCTCGGCGATCACGCGGGCGAGGGCGTCGCGGGCGACGGGATCGCCCCAGACCCGCTGGAACTGCTGGCCCACGAAGGACTGGGCGCGGGCGTGCTCGTGCCGCCAGCCGGAGTTGCCGACGCGGTCGACGGCCCCGACCGTCGCGATCGCGGCGAACGCGGTGAGCAGGATGGTCGCGCCGAACCACATGAAGATCCGGCGGTGCAGTCGGGCGCTGAGGAAGCGGTTGATCGAGACCTTCCGCCCGTTCTCGCACAGCCAGGACCGGCAGCGCATCATGCGCGGTCCTTGGCGAGCACGTAGCCGACCCCGCGCACGGTCTTGATGAGCTTCGGCGACCTCGGATCGTCGGCGAGCTTCTGCCGCAGGTGCGAGATGTGCACGTCGACCGTCCGGCCGCCGACGTTGACGTCGCCGCGGCCGGCCTCCTCGAGGAGCGCCTCGCGCGCGACGACGCGGCCGGCGCGCCGCGCGAGGGCGACGAGGATGTCGAACTCGATGCCGGTGAGCTCCGTGGGCTTGCCCGCGACGGTGACCACGCGGCCCGGCACGTCGATGGCGATGTCGCCGGCCACGATCCGCTCGCCGGCGGCGTCGGGCGTGGCGCGCCGGAGCACGGCCCGGAGGCGCGCGAGCAGCTCGCGCGGGCTGAACGGCTTCGCGATGTAGTCGTCGGCGCCGATCTCGAGGCCGACCACGCGATCGGCCTCGTCGCCGCGGGCGGTGAGCATGAGGATGGGCATCGTGCTCTTCTGCCGGATGCGGCGCACGACCTCGATGCCGTCCATGCCGGGCATCATCACGTCGAGCAGGACGGCGTCGAAGGTGCCCGCGGCGAGCGCCGCGAGGCCTCGCGCGCCGTCGCTCGCGACGGTCACCGTGAAGCCGTTCTGCTCGAGGTAGCTCGCGAGCAAGCCGTGGAGCCTGGTGTCGTCGTCGATGAGCAGAAGCCGCAGCGCCATGTGAAGAACCCGAGGGTCAAGGGGCGGCAGCGCGCAGCCGCCGCCTCTCGTTTGTATAGCTCAGTGGCCCGCGCCGGTGGCGCCCTCCAGCGGCCCGGGGCGCGCGGGCGCGGCGCTCCGCCACGAGGAGCGCTCGGCCTCCCGCGCGGCGTCCACGCAGAGGGAGGCGACGTGGCGCTGGAAGGCGTCGCGGCGGGCCTCTGCGCGGCAGCGCAGCGACGAGAACCCGGCGGCGTAACCGAAGACGGTGCCGAGGACGAGCAGCGTGATCGTGATCTGGCGTCGCATCATGGTCTTCGTCGCCTCCTTCACGCCCACTCGCCGTGGGTCCTGTAGGGATCGGCGCGGTGGCCGCGCCACCCGGCCCTGCCGGACCACAGGTCGCGGAACGCGGCCGGCCCGATCTCGATGAGATCCGCGAGCTGCTCGCGCTGGCGGTCCTCGAGCACGGCGTGGACCTTGCCGAGCGCGCCGACCGTGGCCTTGCGCAGCGACTCGATGGCGGTGTCGTGCCGCGCGAAGAGCTCGCCGAGGCGCGTCTCATCGAGGCTCGGGCTCCGCATCGCGGCCGCGACGTCCGCGCGCGTGCTGCGGATCTCGCTCCGGTGCGCCTCCGCGGCGGCGCGGAGCTCGTCGACGGCCGAGACGATGACCTTCTCCTGCGACGGCGTGGTGCCGAGCCGGTCGAAGAGGAACGACAGGAAGAAGCGCCGGCGGAAGCCGAAGCCGCCGAAGCCGCCGAAGCCGCGGTGGCCGAAGCGCGGCCCCGCGCCCCAGTGCCCGCCGCAATCGTACCGGCTCGCGCGCTTCAGGGTCATGATCAGGCCGATCAGACAGGCCGTTCCAACGACGAATCCCAACATGATGAGTACCCTCCGTGAGCGTCTCCGCTGTCGATCCGTGCACGGGGCATGTCCGCGCGGCGCCCGGCTCGTCCGGACGCGCTCGCGGCCCCGCCGCAGGCGACCGGCGCCGCACACGCGCGGCCCCGGGCTGCGAGGTCGGGGCCGCAGACGCGCAGCCCCGAGCCACGACGAAGCTGCGCAGGGCGTGTGAAGGATGTGCAGGAACGCGCGTGAAGAAAGATGAAGGCGGCCGCGCGCGGCGCGGCGATCTGTGCGGGGCGCCACGGCGCGGGGCGCCGCGGTGAGGCAGGGCCCCGCGCCGCGCGGGCGGCGTCGCGCCCCCGGGCGCTCTATTTCGTCGACTCCACCTCGCCGATGTCGTCCAGGTCGTCCAGCTCGGCCTTGGCCTTCTCGTCGCCCGAGACCGCCCACGGGTTCGTGCGCTCGCTGTCGGCTGGCGCGCCGTCGTCGCCGTCGTCGCCGTCCTCCGCCTCGAGATCGTCGAGCGACTCGACCCCGGCCGGCGAGGCGGTCTGCGCGGGCGGCGCGGGCGGCGTCGACGCGCGTGGCGCGGGCGGCGTCGACGCGCGCGGCGCGGGCGGCGCGGGCGGCGTCGACGCGCGCGGCGCGGGCGGCGCGGGCGGCGTCGACGCGCGCGCCGACGAGATGCCGGGGTCGCTCGGGAGCCTGCTGCGCGATGGATCGGCCACCTGCGACGGGGCGGACGGCGCTGCGGCGCCCCCGGCGGACGGCGGCCTCGTCACGATCGCGCTCGGCGGCGTGACGCCGCCGGCGGGCTTCGCGCCCGCGGCAGCGCCGGCCGGCGGGCTGCTCACCGAGGGCGGGAGACCTCCCGGCGGCGAGCTCACCGCCCCGGAGCCGCCTGGAGCGGCGCCCGCGGCGGGCTTGCCGGCCTGGCCCGGATCAGGCGCGCCGCCGGCCGGGACGGACGCCGGCGCTGACGCGGGCGCGCCGCCGGAGGAGGCGGGCGCCGAAGCCGCCGGCGCCGACACCGGCGCGCCGCCGGGCGACACGGGCGAAGGCGCTGCCGGCTTCGACACGGGCGCGCCGCCGGGCGAGGCGGGCGAAGGCGCCGCCGGCGTCGACGCCGGCGCGCCGGCCGCCGGGGCTGCCGGCGCGGCGGCCGGCGGCGCGGCGGCCGGCGGCGCGGCGGCCGGCGCCGGCGCGCCGCTGCGGCCCGACGACACCTCGGCCGGCGCCGCCCTCGGCGTCTCCGCCTTCGGCGCGGCGGCGCGCAGCGTGTCGAAGCGCATCGCCTTCTGCGCGAGCTGCACCACGGGGAGGATCTCGCGCGGCGGGATGTTCGCGGCGATCACGTCCGGTCCGGCGATCGCGAGCTCGCCGTCGGCGTGGAACGGCACGCCCGGGCGCTCGCGCTCCTGCTTGAGCCGCGCGTTGTCGATGGCGACGCGGACCTCGAGCGGGATCCGGGTCTGCCACAGCCGGCCGTCGATCGCGGTGCGCACGTCCCACGGCGTCAGGATCGGCGTCCGGCCGATGCCCTCGAACGGGCTGCGGTCCGCGAGCAGCGCCTTGAGCAGCCAGGCGACGATCTCCTGGTGCTGCGGCGTGTCCTGATCCCACGGCATCGACTCCCGGAAGAACTGCCAGTAACCCCCGGCCGGGCCGTACACCGCGAGGTCGCGCGGATCGAACGCGGCCTCGAACGCGCGCGGGGTGATGTCGCCCTCGTCGATGACGGAGTCGATGAGGGCGCCCTGGAAGTCCGGCGTCTTGCGGCGCGCGGCCCGCGGCGACAGGCCGGTGAGGGAGGTCGTGATCTGCTGGCGAACGTCGCTCCGCTCGCGGAACCAGCCCATCCGCTCGATCGCGCCGAACCGCTCGCGCAGCTTCACCGGCGTCCACCACGGCAGATCGAGCTCGCGCAGCCGCGCGATCAGCTCGGCCACGAGCTGCAGCGCCGGCTCGCTCGCGAGGTGCACGCGCGCCTCTCTCCTCAGCGTCTCGTCGTCCTTGCTATCGGGATCCCGGTGCTGCAGCGATCGCTCCGCCATCGTTCCTCCGTGTTCCCCCGGCCGCTCCGCTGAATACCAGAACCGGATCCGCGCCGGCAGCCCGCGCGCGGCGGTGAAGCGCGCGCGCAAGCCCGGCGCGAGCCGAGCCTCGACGCGCGCGCGGCGCGCGCCTCGCGCGGACCGCCAGGATGTCGTTCTGCAACGACGCGCGAACGCCTGACGCCTGACGGCAGCCCCTCGGGCGCGGCCGGCCGCGCGTCACCGCGCGGCGCGTCGTGTCAGCGTCGAGGAGGGAGCGCCGGGGCTCCCGGCGTCGCGCTCGGCCGGCGCCGACGAACGGAAGACGGAGCGGCGGGGCGCGGCCGATCTTCGACGGCGCCCCCTCCGCGTGGCCGGGGCCAGCGCCCGGGGTCACCCGGCCGCGGCGCGCGCCGCTTGGACCTCGGCGCCGGGTCGATCCGGGCTAGGCTCTCGCCGCCATGCAGGAGAACGCGGGAGAGGGCGCGCCCGAACGCGCGACGCGAGGGCTCGATCGGCTGGACCGCCCCGGGCGCGGGCTCTCGCCGTGGGCGCGCCGCGTCGCGTGGTCCGCCGCCGAGGCGATGCTCTGCGACGAGGACGAGCGCGGGGAGCTCGCCCCGCCGGCCGCCGAGGTGTGCGAGCGCGCGGTCGCGGCGCTGGACCTCTCGCTCGGGGAGGCCAGCCCCGAGACCCGGCGCGGCTTCGCCCTGCTGGCCGCCTGCCTCGAGCTCCTCCCGCCGTTCGTGATCGGCGCCTTCAGCCGGATGAGCCGGCTCCCGCTGGGCCGGCGGCTCGCTTACCTCGAGGCGCTGGAGTCGAGCCGCTCCGGGCTCCTCGCGATGCTGCTCGTCGCCTTCAAGGTGCCGATGTGCATCCCCGCCTTCGAGGAGGGCGCGGAGCTCGCGCTGACCGGCCTCGATCGCGAGAGCACCGCGGCGCGGCGCCGGTTGCCCGGGCTCCGCCCGGCCGCGGGCGCCCCCGCCGCGCCCCGCGCCGAGGCAGGCGAGCGCCCGCGCGCGCAGCCCGCCGCAGGGAGCGAGGCGTGAGCGGCGCCATCGCGTCGAGCGAGCCGATCGTCCGCGGGCGCGATCTGCCCGCGGGGTTCGAGGAGGCGTGCGACGTCGTCGTGGTCGGCTCGGGCGCCGGCGGCGCGGTCGTCGCGGCGCTGCTCGCCGAGGCGGGGCGCCGCGTGATCGTGCTCGAGGAGGGCCCCTACCACCGCCCCGACGACTACCAGCGCTGGAAGCCCAGCGAGTCGCTGCGGCGGCTGTTCCGCGAGGGCGGCATGGTCACGGCGTTCGGCGTGGGGCAGACGCCGATCATCTCGCTCACGCTGGGGCGCGCGGTCGGCGGCTCGTCGGTGGTGACCGGCGGGGTCTGCTTCCGCATCCCGGGCGGCGTCCACGCGCGGTGGGTGCGCGACCTCGGCCTCGACGAGCTCTCGGAGCGAGCGCTCGAGGCGGCGTACGAGAGCGTCGAAGAGCGGCTCCACGTCCGCGAGGTCCCCGAGGCGATGCGCTCCGCGTCGACCGCGCGGTTCGTCGAGGGGGCGAGGCGCCTCGGCATCCCGATGCGGCCGCTCCGCCGCAACACCGGCGACGCGTGCGAGGGGAACGGCCGGTGCAACTTCACCTGCCCCGCCGGGGCGAAGCGCTCTGTCGACGTCGCCTACCTGCCGTCGGCCACCGCGCGCGGCGCGCGCGTCGTCGCCGACGCGCTTGTCGAGCGGATCGCCGTGCGGCGCGGGCGCGCCGCCGGCGTCGAGGGGACGCTGCTCGGCGGCGAGCCGGGGGCCCCGCCGCGCCGGTTCCGCGTGCGCGCGAAGGTCGTGGTCGCCGCGTGCGGCACGCTGCACACGCCGCTGCTCCTCCGCACGGCGGGCGCGTTCAAGGCGAGCGGCGCGCTCGGCAACGACGTGACGCTGCACCCCGCGGTGCGCGTGGTCGCGCGGTTCGACGACGCGCTGAACGGCTGGGACGGCGCGCTCCAGAGCGTCTACTCCGACCACTTCGACGCCGAGGGGATCAAGCTCGTCGGCGTCTACTCGGCGGTGAACGTGCTCGCGGCCGGGCTCCCCGGCGTCGGGCCCGCGCTGCGGCGGCGGGTCCGCGCGCTGCCGCGCTGCGCGGTCTTCGGCGCGATGATCCACGACGAGGGCGGCGGCCGCGTCCGCCCCGGCCCCGGCCGCGAGCCGCTCGTCTCGTACGCGATGGCGCCGCGGGATCTCGCGCGGCTGCGCCGCTCGATCACCCTCCTCAGCGAGATGGCGATCGCCGCCGGCGCGCGCGAGGTCTACACCGCGATGATCGGCGCCCCGCCGATCACGTCGATGGACGCCGCGCTCGCGGCCGAGCGCGCGCCCGTCGACGCGCGTCGCATCGAGTGCATGGCGTTCCACCCGCTCGGGAGCGCGCGCGTCGCGAACGATCCGCGGCGCGGGATCGTCGATCAGAGCGGCGAGTGCTTCGAGCTGCCGGGGCTCTTCGTGGCCGACGGCTCCATCCTGCCCACGAGCATCGGCGTGAACTCGCAGGTGCCGATCATGGCGATGGCGACGCGCATCGCGTGGCGGATGGCCGAGCGCTTCCCGCGGCTCGCGGCGGAGGCCCCCGCGTAGTGGCGGGAGGGCGCGGTGCTAGCATGTCGGCCGGCGCCGACAGCCGAGGTTTCAGGAGGCAAGCGATGATCGATCTCCGCTCCGACACGGTGACCCGACCGACCGCGGCCATGCGCGCGGCGATGGCGGCGGCCGAGGTCGGCGACGACGTGTACCGCGAGGACCCCACCGTGCGCAGGCTCGAGGAGCGCGTCGCGGAGCTCACGGGCAAGGAGGCGGCGCTGTTCGTGCCCAGCGGGACGATGGGCAACCAGCTCGCGCTGCTCTGCCACACGCAGCGCGGCGACGAGGTGATCGCGGGCGAGGGAGCGCACTGCGCGTTCTACGAGAGCGGCGCCGCGTCCGCCTGGAGCGGCGTGCAGTTCGCCTTCGCCGGGCGCGGCGGCCTGTTCACGGCGGCGGACGTCGAGGACGCGATCAAGCCGCCGCAGTACACCCAGCCGCGCACGCGCGTCGTCGCGATCGAGAACACCCACAACCGCGCCGGCGGGCGGATCTTCCCGCAGGACGACGTCCTCGCCATCGCGGAGGTCGCGCGCGCGCACGGCCTCGCGCTCCACCTCGACGGGGCGCGCCTCTGGAACGCGGCGGTCGCCTCGGGCCGGACGGTCGCCGAGCTCGCGGCGCCGTTCGACACGGTGAGCGTGTGCTTCTCGAAGGGGCTCGGCGCGCCGGTCGGCTCCGCGCTGTGCGGCAGCGCCGACGTTGTGCGCGCCGCGCTGCGCTTCCGGAAGATGCTCGGCGGCGGCATGCGGCAGGCCGGCGTGCTCGCCGCCGCCGCCCTGCACGCGCTCGCGCACCACCAGGGCCGCCTCGCCGAGGACCACGAGGCCGCGCGCGCCATCGCGCGGGCGATGCGCGACGCGGCGCACCGCGCCGCCGGGCCGGCCGCGGCCGCGCCGCCCGCGACGATCGAGGAGCCCGAGACGAACATCCTCTACGTCGACGCGCCGGGGATCCCGGCCGAGCGGCTCGTCGACGCCGCGCGGCGGCGCGGCGTGCTCATCGGGGCGACGGGCAGGAGCACCGTCCGCGCCGTGACCCACCTCGACGTCGCGCCCGCCGAGGTCGCGCCCGCGGCGAGCGCCCTCGCCGAGGCGCTCGCCGAGGTGCTGTCTTCGCCGCGCGATCGCGCCGCCGCGGGCGCGCGCGCATGAGCCGCCGCGCCGCCGCCGCAGCGTTCGCCCTCGCGATCGCCGCGCTGCTCGGCCCCGCGTGCGCGCCCGCGCGCGACGACGCCTACCTCGCCGCGATGGCCGCCGGCGAGCGCGCCTACCACGCGGGGCGCTACCGCGAGGCGGCCCGCTCGTTCGACGGCGCCGCCGCGCGCGCGCAGCGCGTGAAGGACCGCGACGAGGCGCGGCTCATGCAAGCGCGCTCCTTCGAGCGCGCCGAGGCCTGGGGCGAGGCGCGCTCGTCGTACGAGCGGCTGATCGCCGACTCGCCCGAGGGACCGCGCTCGGCGCGCGCCGAGTTCGAGCTCGCCGATCTCGCGATCGAGCATGGCGACGCCGACGCGGGCTACGCCATGCTCCTCGCGGCGACGCGACGCCACCCGTCGCACGGCCTCGCGCGCAACGCGCTGAAGCGGCTCCTCCGGCGCGAGGAGGAGCGCGCAGGCGCGGGCGGCGCGCTCGCGTGGCTGCGGCAGCACGGCCCGGCGTTCCGCGGGACGGCGCTCGATCAGGACGTCGCCTACCACACGGGCCTGCTCCTCGAGCAGAGCGGCGATCGCGAGGGCGCGCTGCGCGCGCTCGTCGCCGCCGCGCGCGCGCACCCGTACCCCGAGGGCGGCTTGACCGACGACGCCCTGTTCCACGCGGCGGAGCTCGCGGCCGGGCTCGGGCGCCCCGAGGAGGCCATCGGCTACCTGAGGGAGCTGCTCGCGCCGCGCGAGGCCGCCATGACCGGCAGCTACGATCGCGAGAAGTTCGACGACGCGCAGCTCGAGATCGCGCGCCTCTACCGCGACGCGCTCGGCGATCGCGCGGCCGCGCGCCGCGAGCTGCGCAAGCTCTACACGAACCACCCCGCGTCGATCCTGCGCGACGACGCGCTCTGGGCCGAGGCGAAGCTGTGGCGCGAGGACGGCCGGACCCGCGAGGCGTGCGCGACGGCGGCGCTCATCGCCCGGGAGCTCCCCGAGTCCCGCTACGCGCGCTGCGCGCACGCGATCTGCCCGTCGCTCCCGGCGCCGCAGCGCCCGTGCGCCGAGTACATCCTCCGCGAGCTCGACGCCGAGCCGACGACAAAGGACCGCTGACGCGGGGCGCCGCACGGCGCATCGCCGTGGCGACGACCGGCCGTGGCGACGACCGGCCGTGGCGACGGACCGCCGTGGCGGCGGCCCGCCCGCGGTCAGTCGTCCTCGTCGTCCTCGGGCTCGAGCTCGGCGTCGTCGTCGCCCTCCTCGTCGTCATCGTCGGCAAGGTCGTCGTCCTCGGCCTCGTCGAGGTCGTCGTCGTCCTCGCGCGGCTCGTACTTCAGGTCGATGCCGATGTCGCCGAGCTGCGTCTCGAGGAGCTCGAAGAGCTCGTCTACGTCGTCGCCCCCCCACTCGTCGAGCACGTCGGTCAAGAACTCAAAAAAATCACCGCTGTCCAGACGACGCTCGATCTCTTCGACCTGCTCTTCCGAGAACGCTTCGAGGACGTCCTCGCGCAGCGCCTCGGTGTCGCCTTCCTCAACGGCATCCGCCGCAGAGAGGCGGATCTGCTTTACGGCACGCTTGTCGAGGTGAATCTCCATGAAGGTGGCTTCGTTTAGGCGACCCTCGCAGCTGCCGTCAAGCGGCGTATGGAGTCGAGCTTCACGAGACCGCTCGGCTCCCCCTCCCGTCCCCTCTTTTCCTGGCCGCGCCCGGCGGCGCCGAGGGGGGCGGAGGGCGCCAGCCCGCCGCGCCCGGGGCCCCGCCGCTCGCGCGCGGACGGGCGTTGCCGGCGGCAGATCTCTCGCGTATCTCAAGCAACTCGTGCGTTTACGACCTCCGCCCGGCGCGCTCCCGGCCGCGGCCCTCGCGGCCGGCGCCTTGCTGTCCTTGACAGCGCCCGCCGCGCCGGCGGAGGGCAAGGCCGAGAGCGACCTCCCCCGCGCCGCGCCCGACGACCCGGCCGGCGCGCGGACGAGCGTGGCCGCGGGCGACGCGAGCGGCGGCGAGCTCGCCGCGCCCCAAGGCGGCGCCGCGCGCGGCGCTCGGGCGGACGCCGCCGCGCCGACGCTGCCCCCTCCCGTCAAGCCGCGCGTCGAGCTCGCCGCGCGGCCGCCGCCGCTGCACGTCGAGTACGCGCAGTACGGCGTCGCCCTCGTCGCGGAGATCAGCCTCGACCCCGGCGCCGTCTGCCCGAGATCGGGGCCGCTCTACTCGTGCATCCTGGGCAGCGGCGGCGGGCTCGCGATCCGCGGCGGCTACCGCTCGCCGGGCCCCTGGTACTTCGGCGGCGCGTACCAGTTCACCAAGATGGACTCGAGCAACCTCTACCGGCTCGGGATCTTCCAGCAGCTGCGCGCCGAGATGAGGTACCTGCCGGACATCGGCTACCGAGCGGCCCCGTATTTTTCCGCCGGCATCGGCGGCGTCGTCTACGGCAACGAGTGGGGCGTCGAGACGGGCGGCGCGCTCATCTTCGGCGGCGTCGGCGTCGAGCTCGAGGTGTCGCGCCGCGCGGTGCTCGGCGTCAGCTGCGCCTACCGGCCGGTGCTGATCGCCGGCTGGAAGGACACGGCCAACTACGAGCGGGCCACCGCCATCGCGCAGTTCGTGGGCTTCGAGCTCCTGCTCGAGGTGCGGACCGAGCTCGGTCGGCGCTGAGCGGCTCCCCTGTCCGCTCGAGGGAACGCACCGTCCACTTGACTCGACCGTCGCTCCGCGGTCCCCTCGGCAGCGTGATCTGCGATGTGTGCGGTCGCGACAACGCTGGCGATCTGACGTTCTGTCAGGATTGCGGCCGACGGCTCAAGGCGCGCGAGGCGCGCGTCGCCCCGCCGACGCCGCCGAGCGGCCTGCCGCAGGTGTCGCTCCCGGCCCTGTCGACGCCCGCGCAGGCCGACGCGCCGCCCGCGAACGACGCCCGCTCGGCCGCCCGGGCGCCGGGGGCGCGCGGCGCGCCTGGGCGCCTCCGCCCGGAGGCGCCGGTGTTCTCGTTCAGCCCCATCGGCTCGGCGAGGACGGAGCCCTCGCTGCCGGCGGTGCACGGCCGCGCGGAGGGCGCCGCCCGGCCGGCGCGCGACGGCGCCGCGACGCCGACCGCGGGCGCGCTGGACAGCGCCATCCAGATGGCGCCGGCGCTGCAAGGGCCGCGGCCCCCCGATCGGGGAGACGCGCCGGCGCCGTCCGCGGCGCCCGCGACACCCTCGATCACCGAGGCGCTGCTGGGGCTCTCCTGCGCGAGCTGCGGCGGGGACAACCCGCCGGGCTACCGCTTCTGCGTCACGTGCGGCGCGCCGCTCCACCGGAAGGACGGGGCCGCGCCGGCGGGCGCGCCGCAGCCGGCGAGCGTCGCGCCGAGGCGCGCGAGGGGCAGCGACCCGGACGGCGCGATGTCCCCCGGCGCGCCGTACGTCGCGCACCCGCCGCCCGAGGAGACCAAGACGACGGCGCGGGGGGTCCAGGACGCCGCCCTCCGGCACGCGCCCCCGCCCGAGGCCGCGCCGCCGCCCGCGCCGCGCGACGAGCGCACCGGCGGCGCGGACGCGCAGCGGCAGGGCCCCGGCGCGCCGCCGCCGGCCAGGCCGGCGCCTCCTCCGCTGCCCCCCGTAGCCCTGCCGCCCCCGCGGCTCCCTCCTCCCCCGGCCAGCGGGAGCAGCCCCGACAAGATCGTCGGCTCCCCGGTGCTCGACATCGCGTCGTCGCAGAGGGCGCCTGCCCCGCCGGTCGAGTGCGCGCGCTGTCACGGCCAGTGCCTCGCGGGCACGCGGTTCTGCAAGTACTGCGGGGCGCCGCTCGACGGCGAGCGGCCCGTCTCCGAGCGCCCGTCCAGGGCCCCCGCCGACCGCGCGCAGCCCGCGCCCTCGCTCGCCCCGGAGGTCGGGCGCGACCCGCCGCGGCCGCCGCAGGCCGACGCCGCGGGGCCGAGCTCGGCCGACACGGGCAGCACGCCGCCGCCCTCGCAGGTGCCGCTCGCTCCGCTGCGGGCGTCTTATTCGGTTCGCCCCCCGGCGTGGGTCCCGGCCGACACACGGCCGACCCGGGCGCCCGAGGGCAAGCTCATCGTGATCGTCGAAGACGGCACCGAAGGAAAGAGCTTTCCCCTCACCGGAACGCAGATCGACATCGGCCGCACCGAGGGTGATATCGTCCTCGAGGACGACCTGTACGTCTCGCCGCGGCACGCGCGGATCGTTCCGCAGGGCGGGTCCTGGGTTCTCCGTGACCTGGGCAGCGTCAACCGCATCTACCTGCGCATCCGGAAGACGCACGCCCTCCGAGATGGCGACTTGCTCCTCCTGGGGCTCGAGGTGTTACAGTTTCAGACCGTGAGCGACGGGGAGCGAGGCCTCGGCCATGCGATCCAGCATGGAACGTTGCTGTTTGGCTCGCCCGCCATCCACCGGCGGGCGCGACTCTGCCAGCGGACGGTGGAGGGCGTGACGCGGGACGTGTACCACCTCTACCGGGATGAGACGGTGATCGGACGGGAAACGGGAGACATCGTGTTCACGGCCGACCCGTTCCTCTCGCGCCGCCACGCCGCCGTCCGGAGGAACCCGGCCACGGGGGAGTTCACGCTCACCGATCTGGAGTCGTCGAACGGGACGTACGTCGCCATCCGCGAGGACGTCAGCCTCCACGATCGCGATTTCGTGCGCATCGGGCAGCACCTGTTCCGCGTGGATCTGGCCCGATGAGCGACCCGACCGTCCGCGAAACGCCGACCGAGGCGCTGGAAGTCGACGGGCTCCCGAGCGCGGCGTCGGTGGGGACCGACTCGAGCGGCAGCGCGGGCAAGGCCCTTGGTGATTCCCCGCACGGCGCCGGGTCGCTCGAGCCCGGCAAGGCGGGGTCTCTGGAAGCAGGCAAGCCCGTGAACTGGAAGCCGCCCCCGCCGCCCAAGATGCGCCCGGCCGCGAACGCCGCGCGCGAGCAGAAGGCTGGCATCGCCGTGAAGCCCGTGAAGGCGCAGAGCGCCCCGAGCCCCGACAAGGTCGGGAGGAAGCTCCCTCCGCCGCCGCGGGTGCGGCTCACCGCGGGCGGGCTGCGCGACGACGACGCGGATGGGACCGCGACGAGGCCGGACGACCTCGCCGACGCGGTGACCCCCGACGCGCCGGCGGCCGTCGTTCAGGCCGCCCTCGGGGGCCGGGCGGTCGTCGCGTCGCACGACGACGGCGCGTTCGACGAGACCCCCGCCGCGGAGACCGTCAGCGGCGGCTCGGCCGGGGCGGGCGAGGCGGCGGCGGGCGACGATCCGGCCGAGGGCGCGCAGCGCCCCGACGACATGGACGGCGGGGCAACGGCGCCGGCCGAGCCGCGTCGACCCGAGGTCGTGCTGCGGCTGTTCGGCCGGACGGACGTGGGTCAGGTCCGCGAGCACAACGAGGACAACTTCATCGTCGCGGATCTCACCAAGGCGAGCCGCGGCCTGATGGAGATGGATCGCTACCAGGTCGTCGGCGAGCGCGGCGCGCTGCTCGGCGTGTGCGACGGCATGGGCGGCGCCGCGGCCGGCGAGGTCGCGAGCCAGCTCGCGGTCGACATCATCTACCAGCGGATGAGCGCCGGCGGTCCCCCGCAGAACCATGACGAGCTCGCGGCGCGGCTGGTGCAGGCGATCGAGGCCGCGGGCCTCAGGATCTTCAGCGAGGCGAAGCTCGATCGCACCCGGCGCGGGATGGGGACCACCTCGACCATCGCCGCGCTCATGGACGATCACCTGTTCCTCGGCCAGGTCGGCGACAGCCGCGCGTACGTCTTGCGCGGCGATCGGCTCGTGCAGGTGACGCGCGATCAATCGCTCGTGAACCAGCTCATCGAGGCCGGCCAGCTCACGGAGGAGGAGGCCGAGACCTTCGAGCACAACAACATCATCCTCCAGGCGCTCGGCACGGCGGACTCGGTGCAGGTCGACCTCACCTACGTGCAGCTCAAGCGTGGCGACACGCTGATGCTCTGTTCCGACGGCCTCTCGGGCATGGTGCGGAACGAGGAGATCCGCGAGGTGCTGCGGACCGTCGACGATCCGATCGAGGCCTGCAAGGTGCTGACGGATCGGGCCAACCAGGCCGGCGGCCACGACAACATCACGGTGGTGGTCGCCAAGTTCGACGGCGACGGGCTCCCCGAGCCGGACCTCGCGGACATCGAGGAGCTCCGTTACCAGAAGTACTCGCTGCCCGAGCACCTGCTCGCGCAGAACGCGGTCGCGTCCGAGCCGGCGCGCAAGGTGAAGGAGCTCGACGAGAAGAAGATCTCGCAGCGCCCCCCCTCGCCGAAGTCGTGGCTGAGCGCGGACAGCGATCTGGACGAGGACGGCGACGACTACGACCGCGTCATCTCGCCCCTGCCGGCGGACGACGCGCTGGAGGAGCGCAATGCCCGAGCGCCCGTCCAGGGCGACGAGCCGATCATGATCCCGACCGACGGCGCGCCGCAGTGGCTCGTGATCTTGATGATCGTGAGCGCCGTCGCGTGCGTTACCATCGCCGGCTACTACCTGCTCCGTTAGGTCGCGCGCGGCGCACGTGCGCGCGTCCCCCACCGCGATGCTGCGCAGCAACGACAAGCGTGGCCGGCAGGCTCCGGCCGCCCCGCAAGAAGGGCCGCCCCCGCGGGGACCGGACGCGGACGGCCGCGTCGACGTCGAGACCGCGCAGCGCATCGTCCGGGACGCCGTCGTGCAGGCGATGCAGCGCGAGGACAAGGCGGTCGCGCTCGTGCGGGCCAAGGCGGACGAGGCGCGGCGCCGGGTGGCGCGCCACAACCTGCTGCTCGGGCTCGGCGTCGCAGCGGCGCTCGTGGCCGTGGCCGTGGCGGGCGTGGTCGCGTACCGGTCGCGCCGAGCGGCCGACGCGCTGGCGCGCGAGGTCGGCCTCGGGGTCGCGCCCGCAGCGCGGCCGTCGGGCGCGATCCCGGAGCAGGTGCTCTCGGGCCGCGCCATCTTCGAGCAGAACCGGCTCGCGCTCTACGTGATGGGCTACCGGTTGAACGATCGCATCGGCGGTTGCTGCTCGGCGTTCGCCGTCGCGCCCGATCTGCTCGCCACGAACGCGCACTGCGTCCGCGACTGCCGCGCGCGCGGCGGCACGCCGATTGTCACGCAGAACGACTCGATGGGGAAGACCCGGCTCCGCATCGTCGCGATGTCGGCCCACCCGGCGTACAAGCCCGGGCAGGCGGGCGCCGGCTCGCCGGACGTCGCCCTGCTCCGCATCGACGGCAAGGCGTCGCACACGGTGAAGCTCGCGAACGACGCCGAGCTGCGGGCGATCGGGCCGGGCGACGACGCCTACGTCCTCGGCTTCCCCGGCCGGCTGATGGACCCGCTGAGCCCGTCGGCGACGTACCTGGAGGGCCGCATCGGGCGGGTGACCGGCATCGACGGCGAGGCGACGACGCCGGACCGCGCCGTCCTCATCCAGCACGACGCGGTCACGCGCGGGGGCAACAGCGGGAGCCCCATCTTCAACCAGTACGGGCACGTGATCGGCATCCACGCGGCGCACATCGACGACGAGGACGACGTGACGATCGACGGGCGTAAGACGACGGTGACGCAGAGCTCGCCGTTCCGGATCGGGATGCGCATCGATCTGCTGAAGGGGGTCCCCGCGCCGTGATGCTGCGCGTCGTGCACACGTTCGGGCGCAACGCCGGGTCCGTGGAGCTCCATGACAAGCGCGTGGTGCGCTTCGGCCGCGCGCCAGACAACGACGTCGTGTTCGATCCGAACCACGATCGCGACGCGAGCAGCCATCACGCGGAGGCGCGCCTCGAGGCGGCGGGCTGGGTGCTCTACGATCTCGACAGCCGCAACGGGACCTACGCGGGCGGTCAGCGGATCAAGCGGCACGCGATCGCCTCGGGCGACGAGGTCACGTTCGGCACGAAGGGCCCGCGGGTGCGGCTCGAGCTCGTCGAGCGCCGCGCGCCGGGTCCGCCGCAGGCGTACGCGGCGCCGCCTCCCCCGGCGCCCCCCGCGGCCTACGCTGCGCCGACGGGCCATCCCGCGCCCGCCGCGTACCCGTCGCTCGCCGCGCACGCGGCAGGCGCCGCGGGCCACGCCGCGCCCGCCGCGTACCCGGCGTCCGCCGCATACCCCGCGCCTGTCGCGGGCTACCCCGCGCCTGTCGCGGGCTACCCCGCGCCCACCGCGGCCCACCCCGGGCACGTCGCGCCCGCGCCGCCGGCCGGCGCCCGGCGGGTCGGCGAGCGGACGATCGCCATGATGATCTCCTCGGCCGTCTCGGCCGCCACCGGGCGCGCGAAGCCCCGCGGCACCGTCGAGCTCAACGCCATGCTCCACAAGGAGGTGCACGCCGCGACGGCCGGCCAGCGGCGCACGACCTACATCCTCGCCTCGCTCCTCGTGGTCGCGCTCGCGAGCCTCGCCGGGCTCATCGTCTACAACCGCTCGTCCCACGACGAGATCAGCCAGCTCCGCGCCGAGCTCGCGCGCCTCCCGCCGGAGGATCCGCGGCGCAAGGACATCGAGCGGCGCCTCGGCACGCTTCACCCCTCGAACGCCAACTTCGGGCGGAACCTCCACGACCGCTTCAGAAAGGGGATCTTCATGCTCGCCTCGGGGCGCGAGGGGTTCTGCACGGCGTTCGCGGTGCGCCCCACCGTCCTCGCGACGAACGCGCATTGCATCACCGCGGCCAAGCGCCGCGGCGGCACGATCGTGGCGCTCGAGAACGAGGGCCGGGGCCAGATAAGCTTCGCCGTGACCAGCATGCGGACGCACCCCCAGTACCGCGACAGCGCGGACCAGCTCACCCCGGACATCGGCGTCGTGTCGATCGCGGGGCGCGCCGCCGCCGTCCTGGAGCTCGCCCCCCGGGAGGAGCTCGCCGCGGCCGGCGCGGGCGACGACGTGTACCTGATCGGCTTCCCCGAGCGCCTCACGGACGCCGCGAACCCCGTCGCCACGTTCCTGGCCGCCAACATCGGCCGGATCACCGGCGCGAACGGGCGGCCCGCGGCCGCGGCCGACGCCTGGCTGATCCAGCACGACGCCCGCAGCACGAGCGGCATGAACGGCAGCCCCATCTTCAACGGCCAGGGCAAGGTCATCGGCATCAACGCCGGCGGCTACCTCGAGGGCAACGACGAGACGATCTCCGGCCAGAAGACGGAGGTGGTCAAGGCCTCCCCCTACAAGTTCGGGATGCGCATCGACCTGCTCGACGCCATCCTGCGCTGACCCCGCGCGAGAGAGATGCTCCGCCACGCGCTCCGCCGGCTCCTCTGGACGTTGCCCACCCTCGTCGGCGTCTCGCTGCTGACGTTCTTCGTGCTCTCGTTCGTCCCGGATCCCACGGACGACCCGCTCCTCGCCAGCTCGCTCTCCAGCGCGGAGCTCGCGCGGCTCCGCCGGGAGCGCTTCCTCGATCTCCCGCGCTTCATCAACCTCGATCCGCGCGACGTGCGCCTGCGCGCCCTCGCGGCCGTGCAAGCCATCGCCGCCGGCGGCGACGGCGCGGCCGCCGCGGCCGACGAGCTGCGGCGCCTCGGCGGCGCCGCGCTGCCGCACATCCTGCCGCTCGACGCGCTCGAGCCCGAGCCGCGCGCCCGCGTCGCCCTCGCGCTCGCGCCGGTGGCGGCGCGGATGGGCCTGCCGCGGGCCGACGAGGCCGCGGACCCGGCCCGCGCGGTCGCCTTCTGGACGCGCTTCTGGGACGACCGCGGCGTCGAGTTCCGGAGCGCGTCGGTCCGCAGCGCGGTGCGCCGCCTGGGCCGCTACGGCTCCGCGTCGCGCGCCGCCGAGCTGCTCGAGCTCGACACGTTCGCCCTCCAGCCGGTGATCGCCGCGCTCCAGCCGCCGCGCGACGCGGCGACGCTCGAGCAGGCGCGCGCCCTCGTCGACGTGGCGGCCCACATCACGGAGATCGACGACCGGATCGCCCCGGGCGAGGACCTCTCGGAGGCCCGCGCGTGCGTCACGCGGTGGAAGTCCTTCTGGAACGTCTACCGCAGCGACTTCGAGGTGTTCTCCGGCCCGGCGCGGCTCGCGGCGACGGTGCTCGAGACCCGGTACGGCAAGTGGGCGCTCGGCGCGGTCACCCACCGCCTCGGCATCGCGGCGACCGGCGAGCCGGTGCTCGACGAGCTCGCGCGCCGCGCGCCCGTCACGCTCACGCTCGTGTTCGGGGCGATCGCCCTGGCCTACGCCGTGGCCGTCCCGCTCGGCGCGCTGAGCGCGGCCTCGCGCGGGAGGCGGAGCGACTCCGCCATCGCGGCCGCGGTGCTCACCTTCGCCGTCCTCCCGACCGCCGTCGTCGCCGTGGCCGCCGCGCTCCTCACGGACGGCGCGCGGTCGCTGCTCCTGCCGACGTGCCTCATCGCGCTCTCGCTCGTCGCCGCGCCGACGCGGCAGCAGCGCGCCGCGCTCGTCGCCGTGCTCACGCAGGACTTCATCCGGGCCGCGCGGGCGCGCGGCGCCGGCGCGGCGCGCGCCATCGCCGTCCACGGGCTGCGCAACGCCGTGCTCCCGGTCGTGACGCTCGCCATGCTCGAGCCGCCGATGGCGCTCGGCGGCGCCTTCGTCGTCGAGCGCGTCTTCGAGCTCCACGGGCTCGGCGAGCTCACCCTGCTCGCCGTCCAGGCGCGCGACGTGAGCTGGCTCATGGCCATCTCCATCGGCGCCGCGGGCATCGCCGCGCTCGGCGTGATCGCGACCGATCTCGCGTACGTGCTCGTCGACCCGCGGCTCGGCCCCGCGGTGCTCTCGCGGAGGAGCGGGGCGTGACGCACGCGGCGGCGTTCCTCCGCCGGATGCTCGGCAGCAAGCGCGTCGCCGCGGGCACCGTCCTGCTCGGCGTGCTCGCGCTGCTCGCGATCTTCGCCGAGCTGCTCGCCGCGCCCGCGCCCATCGCCCGGTTCGGGCCGGACGGCGCCGAGATCCTGCCCGCGGTCACCGACGCCGCCGAGCTCGAGTCGCTCACGGAGGCCGAGCTCCGGGTGCGCTTCGAGGTGGGCGTCGCGCTCTGGCCGCCCATCCGTTACGGCCCGGAGCAGCGCACCGACGCCGGCCCGAACGCGTCGCCGTCGCTCGATCACCCGCTCGGCACGGACTTCGAGAGCCGCGATCTCGCCGCGCGGCTGATCTACGGCGCGCGCACCGCGCTCGGCCTGTCGCTCAGCGCGGTGCTCGTGGGCATGTTCCTCGGCGTCGTGCTCGGCGGGCTCGCCGGCACGCTGCGCGGCGTCTGGAACGACGGCCTCGTCCGCCTCGTCGAGACGGTCGACACCTTCCCGGCGATCCTCGTCGTGGCGATCGTGCGCGCCATCGAGCGCGAGCCGTCCGCGCTGTCGCTGGTGCTCGCGGTCGCCTTCGTCCGCTGGGCGGAGATCGCGCGCCTCGTGCGCGCCGAGGTGCTGCGCGCGTCGAGCGAGGAGTACGTGATGGCCGCGCACGCGCTCGGCAGCACCCGGCTGCGCGTCTTCTACCGCCACATCCTCCCGAACGCGCTCGGCCCCACGATCGTGAGCTCCGTGCTCGGCGTGGCGTCCGTGGTCCTGCTCGAGGCGGCGATCTCGTTCCTCGGGATGGGCGCGCCCACCCGCGTGGCGTCGTGGGGGGAGACGCTGGGCCAGGCGGCGCGGCACCCGAGCGAGATCCGGCTGCTCGTGTTCCCCGGCCTGCTGCTCCTGGCGACGGTCGGCGGCTCTTACCTCATCGCCGACGCGCTGCGCGACGCCGTCGACGCGCGCACCGTGCGCGCGCGGGCGCCGCGCTGAGGGCGCCGGCCGCGGGACGGACCGCCCGCGGCCGGCGGCGCGTCCGTCCCTCTGCTGCCGCCGCCCGCCGCGCGGCCCGCGGCGAGCTCGCGCCGGGATTCGCCGAAATCGGCCTCATCTCCGCGATCTCGGCGGCGGGGGCCTCGCGCCACTCGATCTCGATGGGAAGGCCCGCTATGAATTCGCCCGCCATGGCCGTTCCCGAGATCAGCGAGCAGGAGTTCGAGCGCGAGGTGCTCCGCAGCGAGTTGCCCGTGCTCATCGATTTCACCGCCACCTGGTGCGGTCCGTGCAAAACGGTCGCGCCGGAGGTCGACGCCGTCGCGCGCGAGCTCGAAGGCAAGGCCAAGGTGGTCAAGATCGACATCGACCGGTCGAAGCGCATCGCCACGATGCTGCGCATCCAGGCCGTCCCGACGTTCATGGTCTTTCACCGGGGCCGCCCGGCCGCCGCCGAGCAGGGCGTCCTCAACCGCAAGCAGCTCCGCGAGCTCCTCGATCCGTTCCTCCCGCGCGCCGAGGGCGCCATCCGGGCGGCCGAGCTGGCGCAGCTGATCCGCGAGGGCCAGGTGGTCGCCGTCGACACGCGCGAGGGCCCGGCGTACGGCCGCGCCCACATCCCCGGCGCGGTGCACATCCCGCTGGAGGAGATCGAGGGCCGGCTCGCCGAGCTCCACATGCTGACCGGCGCGCCGGTCCTCTACTGCCGCTCCGGCGACAAGTCGAAGGACGTGGCCGCGAAGCTCGCCGAGGAGGGCGTCCCCGTCGCGTTCCTCGAGGGCGGCTTCCTCTCGTGGGAGGCCGAAGCGCTGCCGATCCAGCGCCCCGACTGAGCGCCCGCGCGCTCGGCCCAGGCCGGCGAGCGCGCTGCGTCACGGCCGCGCGTGCGCGGCGCCGCGGCACGGCATCGCCGCTCGGCGGCCGCCGGCCTCACCCCTTGGCGGCCGCGAGCGCCGCCGCGACGACCTCGCGCACCGGCACGCCGTGGGTCCTCGCGGCCGCGGCGCAGTCGTCGAACTCCGGCTTGATCTGCGGCGGCCCGAACGGCCCCTCGCTGATCTTCACCCGGATGGCGCCGTACACGGTCTTCACGGTCGCGATCCGGCGCGGCCGCTCGGTGCGGGCGACCGGGATCTTCCGGAGCCCGATGCTGGTCGTCTCGCGGAGCAGCGCGGTCGCGACCGCATCGGCCTGCGGGGCGGCGGCGAGCGCCGCGATGGTCAGCGCGGGGCGCCCTTTCTTCATCGTGATCGGCGCCGCCCACGCGTCGAGCGCGCCTGCCGCGAACAGCGCCTCGATCGCGTGCCCTGCCACCTCGCCCGTGAGGTCGTCGACGTTCGCCTCGACGATCACGTGCGACGCGCCGCCGAGGCTCTCCTCCCCGCCCGAGCGCGTCCCCAGGACGACCCGCAGCAGGTTGGGGCGATCCGGCAGCTCTCGCCGGCCGGCGCCGAAGCCGATCCGGTCGGGCGCGAAGGTCGGCCAGCGCTCGAACCGGGTCGCCAAGGCGGCGATGATGGCCGCGCCGGTAGGCGTGACCAGCTCGGCGTCGAGCTCGACGCCGTACGTGGGAACGCCGCGGAGGCACGCGACCGCGGCGGGCGGCGGCAGCGGGAGGATCCCGTGCCGCGCCTTCACGAACCCGCGCCCCATGGGCAGCGGCGATCCGACGACCTCCGCCCCGATGTGCACGATGGCCGCGGCGGCGCCCACGATGTCAACGATCGCGTCGACGGCGCCGACCTCGTGGAAGTGCACGTCTTCGAGGCGGATGCGGTGCACGGCGGCCTCCGCCTCGCCGAGGCGCCGGAAGATCCGGCGCGCCAGCGCGGCGACGGGCGGATCGAGCGGCGCCGCGGCGAGCATGGCGTCGATGGATCCGTAGGTGCGCTCCGGCTGCGGCGCCTCGACGTGCACGTCGAACGAGGTCGCCACGATGCCGCTCCGGTGGGCGTGCCCGCGGTGCAGGTGGAACCCCTCGATGGGCAGCGCCGCGACGGCGCGCTCGATGACGAGGAGCGGCACCCCGAGATCGAGCAGCGCGGCGATGGTCATGTCGCCGGCGATCCCGCTGAACGCGTCGAAGAACAGGATCTTGCCGGCGCCCGCGCCTTCTTCGAGGAGCGGTGCGCGCGGGTGGTCGTGACCGTGCGCGTGGTCGTGACCGTGCGCGTGGTCGTGACCGTGCGCGTGGTCGTGGTCGTGACCGTGCGCGTGGTCGTGGTCGTGACCGTGCGCATGGTCGTGACCGTGCGCATGGTCGTGGTCGTGCCCGTGCGCGTGGTCATGCTCGTGACCGTGCCCGTGCGCATGGTCATGGTCGTGACCGTGCCGGTGATCGTGCCCGTGTCCCATATCTCGCCTGCTCCGTTCGCCGGGCGCCTGCGCCTCGCGGCGCTCCCGCTCCGCGCTCACTCCTTCGGCAGCATGCGATGCACCACCATCGCCGCGCCGAAGCCGCTGTCGATGTTGACCACGGCGACGCCGGAGGCGCACGACGTGAGCATGGAGAAGAGCGCGGTGAAGCCGCCCAGCGCCGCGCCGTAGCCGACCGCCGTCGGGACCGCGATGACCGGAGCCGCCACGAGCCCGCCGACCACGCTCGGCAGCGCGCCCTCCATGCCCGCGACCACGATCACGGCGGACGCCTTGCGCAGCTCCTCGACGCGATGGAGGAAGCGATGCAGCCCCGCCACGCCCACGTCGTACAGCCGCTTCGCTTCGAGCCCCACCGCGCGCAGCGTCTCGATGGCCTCCTCGGCGACCGGGAGATCGCTCGTGCCCGCGGTCACGACCGCGACCGGGCCGGCGGCGCGCTTCGGCGTCGGCGCGACCTCGACGCTGCCGGTCCGCGCCAGGGGGACGTAGCGAAACGCGGGCAAGAGCGACGCCACCGCCGCGCCCTTCGCGGCGTCGACGCGGGTCACGAGCACGTTCTGCCCTGCCCCCGAGATCTCCTGGGCGATCAGGGCGATCTGCTCGGGTGTCTTCCCCTCGCCGAAGATCACCTCGGGCACCCCCTGCCGGAGCGCGCGGTGGTGATCGACGGTCGCGACGCCTAGGTCACGGAACGGCAGGCCTCGAAGCTCCTCGAGCGCCTCCTCGACGGCGAGCTCGCCGGTGCGAACGCGCTCAAGCATCTCCCGGACCAGCCGCGGCTCCATGTGCGCAGCCGCTTAGCGCGACGGCGGCGCCAGGGCAAACGTTCCGCCCCGTCCGCCCGTTCCGTCGGGCCTCCGCCGCGCGCCTATCCCGCGGCGCCTCTCGCGGCGCGTCGTCCCCCCGGCACCTCTCTCGACGCGTCATTTCTCACGGAGCCTCTCCCGACGCGTCATCCCGCGGCGCCTCTGGCGGCGCGTCGTCGCCCCGGCGCCTCTCCCGCCGCGCCTCTCCGCGCGCCCCTTGTGCCGCCTCACGCAAACTCTCCAGGCTCTTTGCACAAGAGGGGGCGACGGGACTACGTTCCGCGCCGCGTGCCCGCCTTCGTCGCTCCCCTTGTCGGCTTTGCTCTCGGCGCGCTGCTCGCCTGGTTCAGCGCTGCAGCCCCTCACCGCCCAGGCGCGCTGCGCGCGGCCGAGCCTCGGCTCGCGCCCGGCGCGAGCCATCGGCCGCTCGCCGTCGTCTCCCTGTTCGCCGTCCTCGTCTTCGCCCCGGTCTGCGCCTACTTCCTCGTCTTCGCGCCCGACTGGAGCTTCGCTTACCTCGTCGACACGCGCCGGATCCCGTCCGCCGTCGACCTCGTGCTGCTGCTCCTCGACGCCGCCTCGGTGCCCGCCGGGTTCGCCGCCGCGCAGCGCTTCGCCGCCAGCGCCGGCGGCCGGCCGACCGCGCAGCGCTCGGTCCGCGCGCTCGCCGTCTTCGCCGGCGCGCCGCTCGCGGTCGGCCTCATCGCCGTGCTCGCTCTGTCTCGGCGCCTCGCGATCGACGGCACCTACCGGCAGGTCGAGGGCGACTTCGGCGTCCATCCGGTCGCCGGCGGCCCGCTCGGCTACGCGCTCCTCTGGATGCACACCATGCTCGCCGCCGGCTTCGCGGTCACCGTGAGCGCCCTCCTCCGGCGCGACCCGCCGGGCGGCGGACAGAAGAGCGAGCCCCCCGCCGGCCCGCGCCCCCGCGCCGTCCCGAGCGCGCCCGCGCCCGCGGTCGAGCCGCCCCGGCCCACCTCGACGCGCCCGCAGCGCCGGCTCGGCCTCGGCAAGGGCGGCCGCTCCAACCGACCGGGCTGAGACGCCCCCGGCGCGCGCGGCCAGCCGCGCCACCGCGCCGACGGACCGCCTCGGCGCGGCGGGTCGCGTCACCGCGCCGACGGACCGCCTCGGCGCGGCGGGTCGCGTCACCGCGCCGACGGACCGCCTCGGCGCGGCGGGTCGCGTCACCGCGTCGACGGAGTCACCGCGTCGGCGCGGCCCGCCGCGTCACCGCGTTGACGGAGCCACCGCGCTCCACCACCCTGTCGCCTCATGTCCGAACGAGCCCGCATGGATCGGCAGATCGAAGAACTGATGGAGCTGGCCGAGCAGGTGGTGACCCGCGCCAGGAAGGGCGGCGCCGACGTCGCCGAGGCGATCGCCCGCTCCGGCTCCGAGCTCACCACCAAGGTGCGGCTCGGCGAGCCCGAGCTCGTCGAGGAGGCCGTCCACAAGGGCCTCGGCATGCGGATCATCAAGAAGCAGCGCGTCGCGCTGACCTCGACCTCCGACCTCACGCCGCGCGGCCTCGACCGGTTCGTCGCGGACGCGCTGGAGCTCGCCGACATCTCCCAGGAGGACGAGTTCGCCGGCCCCGCCGATCCGGAGCTCATCGCCAAGGGGAACTTCCCCGCGCTCGATCTCTACGACCCGTCGGGCGGCGAGGTCACGGCCGCGCAGGCCATCGACATCGCGCGCCGCGGCGAGCAGGCCGCGCGCGACGCCGACCCGCGCATCACGAACAGCGAGGGCGCGACGTTCTCGCGGAGCGCGGGCGCCTACGCCCTCGTCCTGTCCGGCGGGTTCCGGGGCGGCGTCGCCGGCTCGTACGCGCAGCTCGTGGTCTCCCCGGTCGCCGACGACAGCGACGACAAGAAGCGCCGCGGCTTCTACTTCACCGCCCGGCGCCACCTCGCGGACCTGGACGCCCCGGACGCCGTGGGCCGCGAGGCAGCCCGCCGGACGCTGCGCAAGCTCGGCGCCCGCAAGGTGCCGACCTGCGAGGCGCCCGTCGTCTTCGACCCGGACGCCGCCCGCTCGATGCTCGGGCTGCTCGGCTCCTGCATCATGGGCAGCGCGATCTGGCGCAAGTCGAGCTACCTCGTCGGCCGCGAGGGGACGCGCGTCGCCAGCGATCTCATCACGGTCGTCGACGACCCCTCGATCCCGCGCGCGCCCGGCTCGCGCCCGTTCGACGGCGAGGGCCTCCTGGCCAGGCGCAACGTCGTGGTCGAGCAAGGCATCCTGAAGACCTACCTCTGCGACAGCTACAGCGGCCGGAAGCTCAAGCGCCCTTCGACCGGCAGCGCCTCGCGCGGCGCCGGCGGCGGCGTCGGCCCGTCGACCTCGAACTTCATCCTGCAGCCCACCTCCACGCCGGCGGAAGAGATCGTCCGCTCCACCCCGCGCGGGCTGTACGTCACCGAGATGATGGGCTTCGGCTTCAACGCCGTGACCGGCGACTTCTCCCGCGGCGCCGCCGGCTTCTGGATCGAAAATGGTGAGCTAACTTACCCGGTTAGCGAAGTTACCATCTCGCTGAACCTCGACGAGCTCTTGCAGCGGATCGACGCCGTCGGGAACGACCTGGATCTCCGGACGGCAACGTCGTCGCCGACCTTCCGGGTCTCCGCCATGACCATCGCCGGAAGCTGAGGCGCTTCCCTTCGAGCGGCCGCGCTCGTCAGGCTCTTCATCCAGCTCTCCAGGAAAGCGTAGGAGCGGACTCGGCAGCAGGGTTGCGAGCGACCCTTCAACCGGCCCCGGGTTGCGCTGCGGGAGGGGGGATTCTGCCCTCAGCGGGTCGTGCTGCAGTGCTGCGTTCTCCGGCGGATCATCCTCCGCCGCCCGCGGCCGTCCTCGCCGAGCCTCTTCCGCTGGGCGCAGGACGGCCGGGGCTCCTCGGTCAGCGCGAGGACCCGCCTGCGGCCAGGCTCCGCGGCGGCTCGTCCGAGGCCGCGCCGGCGCCCGCCTGGAGGGGCGCCCCCGGCTGCGCGGCCGCTTCGGGCATCAGGAAGGCCTTCAGCTGCTGCGCGTCGTTGCGGCCGATCTTGCCCACGAACGGCGGCAGGCTGATCGGGTCGTCCGACAGGGCGACGAACGTCCCCTGCGAGTTCGCTCGGTGGAGCGCCTCGAAGAGGGAGGCGACGTCCACGTCGCTCGACACGGCCCGGACGTCGACGATGTACACGTCCGCGGGGTCCGACCCCGCGTAGATCAGCGCGTCGTAGGGGTGGCTCGCGTGCCGGATGGGCACGCCTTCCCCGAGGGCTCGCGCCACGTGGGCCATCGTGTCCTTGGTGCCGATGGCCATCATCGACTTGGAGGTCGCCTTGGCGAGCTCCCGGGGCACCGAATAGCCCCATGCACGGAGGAACTCGGCCACATCCGCCGCCTTGAAGCGCAAGTGTCTCCCCGGCGTACGGAAATGGGCAATCCTCCCCCGATCCACCCAGTTATGGATTGTCTTCAAGTCGACCTCGCACAAGGCTGCGAGGTCGGATGCCGTCAACAGCTTCTCACGAACACCAGCCATCGCCGAACTCCACGCGAAAGGCACCTGCCGCACAGCTCGCGTTCACAGCGCGGCAGCGTCTCCTCAGGTGGCGGCCCCCCCCACCCGTCTGTCTACTCGATTGAAACCTAGCTCTCACAGACGGGTCCGTCACCCGCTTTGCTCGAATTTTCTCGGCCCCTCGGAGAGATCGCCCCGTACGGAGGCAAACTCCCCATCCTTCAGGGGATCTCCTGGTTCATTATGTTCACGCGACCGGGTGTCGGCCAGCTGGTCACGAAGGAGCCAGCCGAGCCGTCGGGAGCGCGCGGCCCTACGCGGGCCAGGCTCATCCCTGCTTTCGGCTCGGGCGTGGCGGGCGACCTGGACAAGACTACACCTCCTCCATCCATCAATTTGAGCGGTTCTCCCGAGTTCGACAGCCCATGGCTGCCAAGTCTTGGCACGCGGAGCAGGAGCGTCTCGGGAGGAGCCGGGGGATCGAGCTCATCATCAGCGACGAATCCCTCGTTGACGACGAGCGCGTACGCGCCAGGATCTAGCGAAATGGATGGCAATTCAGTCTCTCCGCCCACATCGGCCAGCACATACCCTGTAAGCTCGGCTGGGACCTCACCGTCGTTGTAGAGCTCGATCCATTCCTGCCCCGGCTCCGGCCCGAGGGGATTTGCCAGCACCTCGTTGATGATCACGTGGGGCATGGGCGCGCGCGTCATGGCCGAGAACGTCCGCCGCTCCACGCGCCCGGCGTTGTCGACGGTGGCGAGGGCGAGCTCCACGGGGGTGAGCGGCGGCAAGGGGGCGAGGACGAACGGCTCGCCCGGCGGCACGGCGAGGACTTCGTCGAGCCCCTCGCCCGCGATCGCCCAGAGCAGCGGCGCATCCGCCGAACGGACGCGGATCCGATCGTCCTGGACCTGAGCGCAGCCCGGTCCGAGCGGCACCTCGTCCAGCTCGCACGCCGCGGGCACGGCCGGGAGGGGCTCCGACTCCAGCGCAAACGGACGCGGGTCGAGGCTCACGGCCGCCGGCTCGCCCGGAAATGCGACGGGTGGCCCCACGAGGCGCAGCTCGCCCGCTTCACCCGGCGCCGAGGAGGGCAGCGCCCCCTCGAACCGCAGGCAGCGCGCGCCGATGCCGTCGACGGCGCCGCGGCGCAGCTCGCCCGTGGGCCCGCTCGGATCGAGGGTCGCCGCGGCGACCGTCTCCGGGAGGGGCGCGTCGCCGCACCACACGCCGAAGCCGAGGCTCGCCCCGGCGTCGGGCGGCGGCCAGAGCCGGGGAAGGACGGGCGGCGAGCCCTCCGCGGCGATCTGAACGTGGTGCGAGAAGACAGGGCTGCCGCTCGCGACGGCGTAGGTCTCCCCGGGCGCGAGCGGCGCGAGCGGCGCGACGACCAGCGAGAGGTCTCCCGGGGGCGTCCCGTCGAGCCAGGCGATCGATGGGACGATGCGCTCCGAGAGCGCCTTCGACAGCTCGCCTTGCTCGATCTGCCGGAGGTGCGCCGCGCTGATCTTGCCGCGGACGACCAGCGCACGGGCGGGATCGACGCCCTCGAGCGAGGCGCCCGGGAGGCGCACCCGCAACCGCAGCACCGGAGGCGCTGCATTCACGGGGGCTTCGGGCTCGATCTGGAGCTCGGGGCCCGCGTCCGCGGGGTCGGCGGGGTCAGCGCCCTCTTCCTCGTGGAATGGAGGGGGAGCCGCGAGCTCCGGCGCGCACGACAGGGCGGAGGCCGCGAGCGGCGCGAGCGCGAGCGCGAGTGGCAGGGGGCGGAGGGCGTGGGGGGTGCACGAGGGGCGAGTCGGGGGGTGCTGGGTCATGACGCGAAGTTCGGCAGGACCTCGCCGCCGGTTGCTCGGCGTCGCTTTTTTTTTCGAGGCCGCTACCCTCGCCTCGCATGGCCCCCGAGGACATCAAGAAGCTCCGGCAGGAGCTTGGCTGCACGGCCCGCGAGCTCGCCGGAGCGCTGGGCATCGAGCAGGAGACGGTGCTCGCCTGGGAGCACGGCGACCTCTTTCCGACGAAGCGCTTCGTCGGGATGATGGAGGAGCTGCGGCGCAGAGGTCCGGAGGCGATCCCCCGCAAGAAGAAGAAGCAGGCGATCGCCTCACCGCTCCAGCTGCTCTCCGACCCAGAGCTCTGGCGGCTCTTTCGCAAGCTCCTCTCCCACCCCGAGCTGAGGAGCGCGGCGATGAAGCTGGCCGAAGCCTATCCGGATCCGACGGACGCTCCGCCGTCATGAACGACGGCCTGATGCGCCGGAGGACCAGGAGGAGATGACGATTCAGTCATCGTCGTCGTCCTCTTCGTCCTCATCATCCTCGTCGTCCTCTTCGTCCTCGTCCTCGTCCTCGTCCTCTTCGTCCTCGTCCTCGTCCTCTTCGTCCTCGTCCTCTTCGTCCTCGTCCTCTTCGTCCTCGTCCTCTTCGTCCTCTTCGTCTCCCTCGTCCTCTTCGTCTTCGCCTTCGTCCCCCTCGTCCTCCTCGCCCTCGCTTTCCTCGTCCTCGTCCTCTTCGTCCTCGTCCTCTTCGTCCTCGTCGTCCTCGTCCTTGTCGTCTTCCTCGTCCTCTTCGTCGCGCAACGCATCCTCCTCGACATCGCTGTGCCGGACGGCCGCCTTCTCGCCAGCCCCGGCATCCGCCCCAACCACCGAGCTCTCCTCACGCACGTCTTCCATGGCTTCCATCGCAACATCTCCCTCCCGCGGCGCAGTAGGCGACACGCCGACGTCTTCCGGTAGGTCCTCCCCCGCGCTGGCGACGGTCGTCCGGATCGATCCCTCCGCGCCGGCGAAGCTCTCCTGTCCCGCGGTCGCGACCGCCGTCTCCGGCGGCTCTTCGCCGAGCTCGCGCTCGTAGGCGCGGCGGGACTCCTCGGTCAGCTCGGTGAACTCGCGCAGGGTCGGCAGCTCGCCGAGCGCCTTCAGGCCGAAGAACTCGAGGAACTGCGCCGTCGTGCCATACAGCATCGGACGCCCGGGCTCGTCCTTCTTGCCCAGGATCCTCACGAGATCACGCTCCAGGAGCGACTTGAGCGCCGCGCCAGAGTCGACGCCGCGGATCTCGTCGACCTCGGGCCGCGTGATCGGCTGCCGGTAGGCCACGATCGCGAGCGTCTCGGTCTGGGCGCGAGACATCTTGACCGGCTTCTGATCGGTCACCTCGCGAACGAAGGGCGCAAACGCGGGGCTCGTCCGGAAGACGTACCCTCCGGCGACCTCGTCCAGCCGGAACCCACGCCCGTCATACTCCGCGACGAGCTCGGCCAGAAGCTCGCGCACGACACGGTGCTCTGCGTTCGCCGAGCGCGCGAGCTCGCGGGCCGGCACCGGTCGCTCCGCCACGAAGATGAGCGCTTCCAGCACGCCCTTCAGATGCTTGCGCGCAACCGCAGTGAGCCCGGGCGCCTGCGCATGCGCCGAGGTCGCGCTCCGGCCGGGGACATCGGCGCGGCGCGCCGGATGGCCGAGCTGGGACCAGGCGAAGGCGCGGAAGCGAGCGACCGGATCCTGCCGCGTCCCCCTGGGCGGACGCGGCTCCTTCTTCGCCCCCCTCGGCCGCTTCGCTCCGCCGAGCCATGCGTGCGCCGCCGCCCTCAGCCGCGCCGGCGTGCCCTGCGCGCTCGCCTTCGCCGGCGCGCCCTTCGCCGGCGCGCCCTGCCCTGATGTCTTCGGCGCACGCGGCTCCTTCTTCGCGCCACGCGACCGCTTCGCGCCGCCGAGCCACGCGTGCGCCGCCGCCCTCAGCCGCGCCGGCGTGCTCTTCGCGGTCGCCTTCGCTGGCGTGCCCTGTCCTGACGTCCTCGACGCGCGCGGCTCCTTCTTCGCGCCACGCGACCGCTTCGCTCCGCCGAGCCACGCGTGCGCCGCCGCCTTCAGCCGCGCCGGCGTGCCCTGCGCGCTCGCCTTCGCCGGCGCGCCCTGCCCTGACGTCCTCGGCGCGCGCGGCTCCTTCTTCGCGCCACGCGACCGCTTCGCTCCGCCGAGCCACGCGTGCGCCGCCGCCCTCAGCTGCGCCGGCGCGCTCTGTCCTGTCGTTTTCGCCACACGCCGCCGCTTCGCCACGGCATCAGCCACCGTCACGGCCACTCCCTGCGTCTACCTCGTCCACCTCGTCCGGCGGCGCTGCGACGTCCTCCGAGGTCGGCGGGTCGCTCGTGCCCGCGCCCCCGTCGTACTCCACTCGCTCCAGGACGGGGCCTGCATCGGCCTCCAGCGGAGGCTTGCTCCCTGCGATGTCGTGCGCGCGGCTCGTCTCCTCCGCCGGCTCGACGAGCTCCGCCCCTGCGGGCTCGCCGCTGGATTCCCCGGCTGGCTCGTTCTGCTCCGGCAATGACGGCTCGTCGCTCGGCGTCTTCGCAATCTCCGCGGGCTCCGGTGCCTGCGCCGCGGCGCTCCCGTCCTCCACGGGCTCGGCCAGCTCCGGGATCGCCGGTTCGCCGCGCGGCGCCTCCGCAGCCTCCGCGAGCTCTGTTGGCTCCGGTTCTCCGCTCATCGGCTCTGCCAGCGCGACGGCCTCCGGCTCCACCGGCTCTGCCAGCGCGACGGCCTCCGGCGCCACCGGCTCTGCCAGCGCGACGGCCTCCGGCGCCACCGGCTCTGCCAGCGCGACGGCCTCCGGCTCCACCGGCTCTGCCGGCTCGATGGCTTTCGGCTCTGCCGGCTCGATGGCCTCCGGCTCTGCCGGCTCGATGGCCTCCGGCTCCGCTGGCTCGACGGCCTCCGACTCGACGTCGACGGCCTCCGGCTCCGCTGGCTCGACGGCCTCCGGCTCCGCCGGCTCGACGGCCTCCGGCTCCTCCGGCGCGACGGCCTCCGGCTCCGCCGGCGCGACGGCCTCCGGCTCCGCCGGCTCGACGGCCTCCGGCTCCGCCGGCTCGACGGCCTCCGGCTCCGCCGGCTCGACCACCTCCGGCTCCTCCGGCGCGACGGCCTCCGGCTCCGCCGGCTCGACGGCCTCCGGCTCCGCCGGCTCGACGGCCTCTGGCTCCGCCGGCTCGACCACCTCCGGCTCCGCCGGCTCGACGGCCTCCGGCTCCGCCGGCTCCTCCGGCGCGACGGCCTCCGGCTCCGCCGGCGCGACGGCCTCCGGCTCCGCCGGCTCGACCACCTCCGGCTCCTCCGGCGCGACGGCCTCCGGCTCCGCCGGCCCGCCGCCCGCCACCCCAACGGCCTCCGCTGCTGCGGCCGCGCCGGCAGCAGGCGGCGCTCCCGCCTCTTCGCCCCCGGCCGCCTCGACCCCCTCCGCTGCCAGCGACCCGTCCTCGGGCTCTGGATCTGCCAGAGGCGCGCCGTCCGGCACCGAAAGCTGGATGTGGATCGGCGCCAGCGGATCCGTCTGGTGGACCCGGATGAGCCTCAGCTTGCACATCTCGAGCACGGCCAAAAACGTGATGACGACCTCGAAGCGAGGGATGACGCCCCCCTTCGAAACGCTGTCGAGCAGCAGATCCTCGAAGCGCATCGACCGCCGCGCCGAGAGCTTCTCCGTGAGCTCCACGATGCGATCCGTGATGCTGATGCGATCGAAGACGACCTCGTGATCAATCTGGACGTTCGTCCGCTTCAGCACCCGCTCGAAGGCGTCCAGCAGGCCGAAAATGGGCATCGACGCGAACGGAGCCGGGCCCTTGGGCACCTCGCTCTCGCTCATGCCGCGCGTGAACACGTCCCGCCCCAGCGTTCCGCGCTCGGCCAGCTCGGCCGCGGCGACCTTGTACTTCTGGTACTCCAGCAGCCGCCGGACGAGCTCGGCCCGCGGATCCTCCTCCTCGCCCGGCATCCCGTCGTCGTCCTGCCCCGCAGGCACGCTCGGCAGCAGCATCTTCGACTTGATGTGCGCCAGCGTCGCCGCCATCACGAGGTACTCGCTCGCAAGATCGATCGACAGCGAGCGCATGATCTTCAGGTACTCGAGGTACTTTTCCGTGACGAAGCTCACGGGGATGTCGAGGATGTCGAGCTCGTGCTGCTGGATGAGGTGCAGCAGCAGGTCGAGCGGCCCCTCGAACGTGGGGAGCGTGACGACGTACTCGCCCTCCCGCGGCCCAGCGTCCGCCGCCACCTCACCGGCCGGCGAGACACCGTCGCGGGCCGGCGAGACACCGTCGCGGGCCGGCGAGGCTGTCTCGCGGGCCGAGGCGGCGGCCTGGCGGCCGGAGGGCGCAGGAGCGGCGCCCGCGTTGCCGCGCCCCTTGCCGCCGCGCGCCCTTGCTGCGCCCGCCTTGGAACCGCTCACGCCGCGACCGTAATCGCAAGGCGCCGGTCGGTCCACGATCGAGCGTCCCCGGGCGGCGCGACGCGCCAAAACGCCGCTCCCTCGGAGAATTTATGGCGGGAGCGGTGCTAGGATCAGCGCGGTCGATGAAGTCGTCCCCCGCGAAGAGCTGCCCCTCGTGCGGTGAGCGCTACGACGCGGGCGTGCTCTATTGCCCGCGCGACGGCACCCCGCTCGCGAGCTCGCGCAAGAGCGCCTCGTTCGGCGCCGCCGAGCGCGATCCGTACGTGGGCCTCACGCTCGGCGGCCAGATCCAGATCCAACACCTCATCGGCATCGGCTCGATGGGCCGCGTCTACCGCGCCTTCCAGGCAGGGATCGAGCGCGACGTGGCCGTGAAGGTCCTCCACCGCGAGCTCAGCAGCAACGCCGAGCTCGTGAGCCGCTTCCACCGCGAGGCCAAGATCGCGAGCCGGCTCGTCCACCCGAACGTCGTCCAAGTGCTCATGACCGGGAGCATCCCCGCCGCGACCGACGCCCGGATCGGCGGCGAGCTCTACCTCGTCATGGAGCACCTCGACGGCATCTCGCTGCTCTCGGCGCTCGCCGCCGCCGGGACCGCGGGCGAGAGCGAGGCGCTCCCGCTCCCGAGGGCGCTCCACATCATCCTCCAGGTGTGCGACGCGGTCGGCGAGGCGCACGCGCAGGGCATCGTCCACCGGGATCTCAAGCCCGAGAACATCATGCTCGTCCGCCGCGGCGAGGACCCGGATTACGTGAAGGTGCTCGACTTCGGCATCGCCCGCCTCGACTGGGCCGACAAGGCGATGACCACCCAGGCCGGGCTCATCTTCGGCACCGCCAAGTACATCTCGCCCGAGGGCGCCGAGGGGCAGCGGGTCGGCCCGCCCGCGGACGTCTACTCGATCGCGACGATGCTCTACCAGTGCCTCGCCGGGCGCGCGCCGTTCGAGGGCGACTCGCCCGTCGCGCTGCTCGTCCAGCACACCCACGCCCCGCCGGCGGACCTGCGCAGCATCGCGCGCTCGAGCTACGTGCCCGCGCCGATCGCGCAGGTCGTCATGCAGAACCTCGCCAAGAAGCCCGCGGACCGCGCCCCGGACGCGCGCGCCCTCGGCCGCGATCTCGCCCTCGCCGTGCGCGCGAGCGGCCTCGACCCCGACGAGATCGCCGCCCAGCCCGGTCTCCTGCGCGCCAGCGCGGTCATGAAGCTGGCGTCGAAGTCGCGCACCAAGTCGCTCGACCTCTCCCCGGCGCTCGCCGCCAAGATCGGAGGCATCGCCGCGCCGACGCTGGAGAGCGCCCGCGTCAGCGACCTCGAGCCGCTCCTCCCGGGGAGCGAGGCAGCGCTCTACGGAGGCCCCGCGTCGCCTCGCCACGAGGAGGATCGCTCCTCCGCGAGCGACCCAGAGCGCGGCTCCTCGCCCCGAGCGAGCGGCGTCGAGCGACACGCCGCGAGCGGCGCCGACAGGTACTCGGCAGGCGGCGCCGAGCGCGCCTCCGCGAGCGGCGTCGAGCGCTCCTCCTTCGCCGACGCGGAGCGCGCCTCGTCGCCACGGGCGAGCGGCGTCGAGCGCTCCTCCTTCGCCGACGCGGAGCGCGCCTCGTCGCCACGGGCGAGCGGCGTCGAGCGCTCCTCCTTCAGCAGCGCAGACTTCGGCGGCGCGGCGGACGAGCCCGCGCGGACGGCGGTCGGCCTCGGCATCGACCCCGCGCGCGACTCGGCGCCCGCCCCGTCGACCATGCAGGGCGTCGCGTCCGCGCCGCCGCAGCTCCCCCGCCGCGCGGTGATCGCCCGCGCCACCGCGCTCCTCGCGTGCGCCGGCGCGCTGGGGCTCGTCGCGTTCCTCGGCGGGCGGCACCTCGGCGCCTTCGGGGGGCCGGCCGCGCAAGACTCCCTGGAAGGGCACATCGACCGCGCGCGCGACTGCATGGGCAGGCACGCGTGGGACACCCCGCCCGGCGAGAACGTGAAGGACATCATCGCGCAGGCGCGCGCGCGGTGGCCCAGGGACGCGCGGCTCGCCGAGCTCCGCCGCGAGTCCGCCGAGCGCATCGTCGCCGACGCCCTCGGGCGGAAGTACGCCGGCGACAGGGCCGGCGCCATCCGCCTGGCGAAGCTCGCGATCGACCTGCACCCGGAGCTCACCACCGCCCAGCACCTCGTCGCCGAGCTCTCGGACCGCCCGCCCGGCGCCGCCGCAGCGCCGCCCCCGCAGGTCGCCCCGCAGAGCAGCGGGCTCCCGACCGCAGGCCCCGATCGCAGGCCGCCGGCGCGCCGGCCCGGCGGCGACCGCGGCGCGCCCCCCGGCCAGCCGCAGGCGCCGGCCCCCCGGGGCGCGCCGGCCCCGGCGCCGGGGAGCGCGGGCGCGCCCGCCAGGACCGGCGCAGCCCCGCCGCCGGCGCCGGGGAGCGCAGACGCGCCCGCGCCGGTCTTACCCCCCTCGCCGCCGCCGCTGCCCACGGACGCCGCCTCGCCGCTCCCCCCGTCCACGGGTCCTTGGCTATAATCGATCGAAGGTGAATCTAGGCGGCTGGTACCCGACGTCGCGAGCGCCCACCAACGTCCGCGCTGGGGAGGGCGGCCGAGCAGCGCCGCCGCGCCGAGAGAGCGCCCGACCGGGGCGCCGCGTCGGCGCCGCGGGCGCCGCCGCGCTCGCCCTGCTCCTGCTCGCGGCCCCCGGCCGCGCCGACGAGAGCAGGGAGGCGCGCCGCGCCGCCGCGGCGCGCGAGCGAGATCGCCCCTACACCATGGTCGAGATGAGCGGCGGCCTGATGACGCTCCCCGGCGCCGACGTCTGCCCCGTCCTGTCCCCGGAAGCGTGCGAGCAGGGCGAGACGAGCGTCTCCTTCGGCATCCACAACCTCTACCGCTGGGGCGACATCGGCTTCGGCGCGGGCATCTTCTGGGCGGCGTCGCTGAGCACCGACGCCGCGCGCGGCGCGCGCAGCCTCGAGCGCGATCACTCGCGCCGCTACTTCATGCTCGATGGGGTGTTCCGCTACTACGCCCTCCGCACGCCCAAGACGGAGTGGTGGGCCGGCGCGACCGTCGGCGGCGTCGTCGTCAACGACTCCTGGTCGGTCGAGGCCGATCGCAACCCGTACTCGGACACGGCGTACGTCGGCCCCAGGGCGGCGACGATCGGCACAGAAGGGGTCGCCGCGGGGCTCGCGATCGGCGGCGACTGGGCCTTCGCCGAGAACTGGAGCGTCGGCAGCCACCTCCGCTACTCGAGCTGGTTCCTCCCGGAGCAGCGCAAGGTCTCGCCGACCGGCGACCGCGCCTCGCTCTCCCAGCGCGTCGACATGTTCAACATCGGCGTCCTCATCGCGTACCGCGTGGCGCTCTGATCGCCTACCGCGTGGCGCTCTGATCGCCTACCGCGTGGCGCTCTGATCGCCTCTACCGCGTGGCGCTCTGACGCGCGCCGGGCGGCGCCGGCGCGCGCGCCCGCCGCGATCGCTCGGCGGGCGGCAGTTGACGCGACATCACCAGGTCGGTACGCCTGCTCCGCCGTTCCCATCCTGCGAGGAGCCCCCGATGCCGCTGAATCTCTCGACCGTCGGCCACACGACCCAGCCCCGCGCCTTCACCTTCGACTGGAAGACCCTGGCCACCTACGCGCTCGGCATCGGCGCCCGGCGCGAGGAGCTCGAGTACCTCTACGAGGGCGCGCCGGGCGGCATGAAGGTCTACCCCACGTTCGGCGTCATCCCCTCGCAGGACGCCGTGTTCGCGGCGCTCGAGGTGGCCGGGGCCGAGCTGGCGCTCATCGTCCACGGCGGCCAGACGCTCCGCGTGCACCGGCCGCTCCCGACGAGCGGCACGCTGTTCACGACCGCCGCCCTGTCGGGCATCTACGACCTCAAGAAGTTCGCGCAGGTGATCGTCGAGACGAAGACGACCCTCGACGGCGAGCCGCTGTTCGACACGGTGTGGTCGATCATCGTGCGCGGCGTCGGCGGCTTCGGCGGGCCGCGCCCGCCGCAGAACGAGCTCCCGGCCTCGGTGCCCAAGGACCGCGAGCCCGACTGGGTGGTCGAGCAGGCGACCACGCCCGAGCAAGCGCTCCTGTACCGGCTCTCGGGCGACGACAACCCGCTCCACGCCGACCCGGAGGTCGCGGCGAAGGCGGGCTTCGCGCAAGGCCCGATCCTGCACGGCCTCTGTACCTACGGCTTCGCGGCGCGCGCGATCATCCAGAAGGCCGCGGGCGGCGACGCGAGCCGGCTGCGGGGTTACGGCGCGCAGTTCCGCAAGCCGGTCTGGCCCGGCGACACCCTCATCACGCGGGGCTACGCGGTGGGCGGCGGCAAGGTCGCGGTGGTCACCTCGGTCAAAGATCGCCCCGATCCCGTGCTCACGAGCGCGTGGGCGGAGATCGGCTGACGGCCGGCGCGGCCGCGTGCTAAGTGCCGAGCCCCGGATCAGGGAAGCGATATGAGCAAGACGAGCGAGAAGGACAGGGCCAAGGACGACGAAGACCTCGACGAGGACGGGTCGACCGCCGACGACAACGACGACGGGGAGGAGGAAGAGGCGAAGGCCACCGCGGTCCGCGGCCGCGGCCACGCGCACGACGACGACGACGACGCGGACGACGACGGCGCCGATCCGGAAGATCCGTACTGGTGGACGCCGCACGCGGTGCTCAGCGCGCTCGTGCTGATCGGGCTCCTCGGCTTCTTCGGCATGTTCAACAAGACGCCGCTCTCTCGCCTCGCCGCCCCTGTCGCCCCGGAGCCGGACGATCACGCGCACGCGGTCGCCGCGTCTCCCGAGCCCGCCCCGAAGCCGCCCCGCCCGGCGCAGTCGGCGCAGGCGCCCCGGGAGATGTTCGGCGCGAAGCACCTGCTCGTCATGTACAAGGGGAGCCGCCGCGCGCCCCCGACGATCACGCGCACGAAGGAAGAGGCGAAGATCCGCGCGAGCGAGGCCCAGGAGAAGGCCAAGTCCGACCCGAGCAAGTTCGCGGACATCGTGAAGGAGTACTCGGACGAGCCGGGCGCCGACCGGCGCGGCGGCGACCTCGGCAAGTTCCCGAAGGGCGCGATGGTCCCGGAGTTCCAGGCGGGCCTCGAGAAGATCAAGGTCGGCGAGGTGAGCGGCCTCGTCGAGACGCCGTTCGGCTACCACGTCATCCTCCGCACGCAGTGAGCGCGCGGCGCCCCCGGCCTGCGGCGCCGCAGCGCCGCGGGCCCGAGGGGTGCCGCGACGACGCGGGCCCTCGGGGCGCCGCAGCGCCGCGCCCCCCGTCCCCCCGCGCGCTCAGCGCGCCGGCGCGGTGACGAGCTTCTTCAGCCTCGCCGACTTCTCTTCCTTGGTCAGCGTCAGCTTGGCGTGCTCGTCGGCCGTCATGCCGCTGCGGAGCACGCGGGCCTCGTCGCCGACCCCGTAGACGGTCTTGTCGGCGCGGGCGAAGATCCACTCGGTGGCGGGGCTCTCGCCCTCCTTGTGCATGAGGCGCACCGAGCCGTCGCCGATGCCCTTCTCCCGGACGGCGCCCTGCAGCTTCGCCAGCGTCGACAGCACGTCCTTGGCCTGATCGACGTCGTCGCGCACGATCGCGGCCACCCGGTAGCGCTTGTCGACCTCCTTGTAGTAGCCGAACGCGCCGGGCCCCGCGCCGTCGATCCCGAGCACGTCCTTGGTCTCGTAGCGGATCCCGAGCGGGATCATGTTGTCCTTGGGGAGCGCCGACGCGGCCGGCGGCAGCGACGGCTCGCCGGGCAGCTTCGAGCCCATCTCGTTCACCAGCCCGGGCAGGACCTTCTCGCTCGACGCCTTGAGCGCCGCCTCGGCCAGCGCCTCGTCGTTGTACGTGATCTCGGCGAGGTACTGCCCGCGCCAGAGGTACGCGTTGCCGACCCCCATCGCGGCCGCGCCGCCGCCCTCGATCGGGCGCGGCGTCGCCTCGTCGGCGGGGTCGCCCTCGCCCACGGTGCGCTTCGTGAACATCCCGTAGGCGCCCTCGGTCGAGCCGAACTTCGAGAGGTGCACGTCGACGGTCGCCGAGCCGCCGGCGCCGCTCACGTAGCGCGCCTCGACCACCCGCCGCACGCCGAATCCCTTGTAGATCTCGCACTCCCCGTCGAACATGTCGCAGATGCTGTCGAGCGGCAGGGGCGCCGATTCGCCGAACGTCTTCGCGGCGCCGTTCGGGTCGAGGCAGAACCCGCCCGTCGTGCGCGGGAAGAACGGCGCGCTCGCCGCGTCGCCGATCGTCCCGCCGCCGTCCGCGCAGGCCGCCGGCTTGGCGGCCGGCGGCGGAGGCGGGGGCGCGCCCATGGGCTCGTCCTTCTTGCTGCAGCCCGCGGACAGCGCGGCCGCGAGCGCGCCCGCGAGGAGCGCGCAGCTCCCCGCGCCGAAGCGCCGGGGCCCGGCGCGGCGCGCGACAGGCGCGCTGTGGGCAAACGGGACTCTCGATGAACACCTTTCCGGCGGGAATCGCATGGCCCGTTCGCCTTGCACCTTTTTTCATAGCGCCGCAATCGTTAGCGCCCGTCCCGGACCGCGTTCAGAGATTCATCATGCAAATCCATGACTTAGCGCGCACCATCGAGGGCATGCGGCTTGCCTTTGCCGGCCCTCTGGTGCGTCCCTTCTCCTGTTCGCGACGTCCTCTTCGAGATCCCGATCGACCGCGGGCGCGGTCTCCGCGAGAGCGCGCGCGGCGCCGCGGCAATGGACGCGGCTTCACCCTCCCGGAGCTGCTCGCGGTCGTCGTCCTCATCGGCATCCTGGCGGCCGCCGCGTCGCCGAGCTTCGTGAACGGCATGCGCGATCGCCGCGTGAACCGCACTGCCATGGAGATCAGCGGCCTTTACCGGCTCGCGCGCTACCAGGCGATCGGCCGCGGGGCGGCGGTGCTCGTGCGCTGGTCGGCCACGACGGGGGAGTTCCAGGTGCGGCAGGCGCGGGTCCAGAGCACCGTCGCCGGCTCGCTGATCTCGCAGAGCTGCCGCAGCGTCCCCAGCTGGACGGACCCGGGGCAGACCGACGCCGTCACGACGTTCCACACGACGGACATCGAGCTCGCCGCGGTGGAGCTGCGCGATCCGACCGCGCCCGACGGCGTGGTGCGCGCGGACGCCGACGTCTGCTTCACGCCGCGGGGGCGGACGTACGTGCGCTACGACGCGGCCGGGCAGTTCGTCCCGCTGCTCGGCGCGATCCGGGTGAACGTGACCAACACCGGGACCGGCCTCCTGCGCTCGGTCTTCGTCCCGCCGAACGGCGTCGCGAGGATCGGCCTGTGAGCGCGGCGCGCAGGAGGCGAGCGGCGAGCGGCGGCTACACGCTCATCGAGGTCATGGCGGCCCTCGGCGTGCTCGCGATCGGCGCCACCGGGGTGCTCGCGCTGCAGAAGGCGACGCTCATCAGCAACACGAACGCGCGCAACCTCACGATCGCCAACAACGTCGCCATGACCTGGGCGGAGCGGCTGCGGGTGGACGCGCTCCAGTGGAACGATCCCCGGCGGGTCCCCGACCTCGACGGCGACACCCAGTGGCTCCGGCTCACCAGCGCGAGCCCGTTCCCGGCGAAGGTGACGCCCACGCCGGTCGTCGCGCTCGGGGCGCCGAGCGCCGACGTGTTCGGGACCGACATCGACGCGGGCGACCCGTCGCAGCCCGCGTTCTGCACGCACGTCCGCTTCCGCCAGTTCACCGACCCCGTGTCGGGCACGCGGCTCTGGGAGAGCCTCATCCGCGCCGAGATCCGGGTCATCTGGGAGCGCAATGGAAACCCGATCGACTGCGGGATCGATCCGGTCACCGTCGACCAGCAGCCGGATCGCTTCGGCGCGGTCTACCTGACGACCGCCGTCCTCCGGAACACGAGCGAGGATCGACGATGACGACGAGCCGCCGCATCTCCCCCGCGCGGGCGCGCGCTTCAGGACAGCGAGGCTTCACGCTCGTGGAGCTGCTCGTGGCGATGGCCGCGGGCCTCGTCGTGTCGCTGGCGGCGTTCCTGCTCTCGAAGAACGCGACGCGCTTCTTCCAGAACGAGGCGAGGGCCTCCGCCTCTCACCTCGCGGCGACCGTCGGGCTGAACCGGCTCGCCGCGGATCTGCAGCGCGCCGCGTACCTCTCGACGCCCAACATCCTCGCCGATCCGGAGGTCTGCGAGGTCCCGGCCACGCCGCTCGGTCTGAGCCGGCTCGCGGGCATCTCGATCCTGCGCCAGGGGTCGGTGATCGAAGGCGGGGCGGAGCTCGCCCAGAGCATCGCCAACGACCTGTATCCGGATTCCATCATCATCGGCGGGAGCTTGAGCAGCAACGAGCTCTTCGAGTTCAGGAAGATCAGCGACGCGAGCGGTAACCTGGTCGTCGAGCTCAATCCGAACAGCGCCGCCGTGCAGCGCACGCTCCAGCGAGCGAACGGCAGCGGACAGGGGCTGCTCCAGATCTTCGCGCCGGACCGCATCCTGCGCGTCATGATCCGAGGCCAGACCCAGTTCCTGTACGGGGTCATCGAGAGCGCCAACGTGCAGGGCGATCCGCCCACCCTCATCGCCATCACCCTCAGATCGTCTCCCGGCCTGCCGGCCCTGACGGGGCTCGGTCGGTGCGGCGTGACCCCCGGCGGCGCCACCGGCGACGGCGGATGGGTGAACGTCGTCAACCGCGTCCGCTACAACATCCGGAGCCTCGTCGGCAAAGATACGCCCTACGCCCCCCTCGTCGCGCCCATCGCGGCGGAGCAGACGGGCGACAACGGCCGCACCGAGCTCGTGCGGGTCGAGCTCGACCACGAAAATGCGGAGATCCCGGGCACGCTCGAGCTCATCGCGGAGTACGCCGTCGATCTCAAGTTCGGGATCTCCGTCGCGGAGGAGAGCACCGATCCGAGCGTGACCGACCCGTTCATCCAGCGGCATCCGATCATGGCGACCGACAACGCTGCCGTGTACAACATCGCCGCCGCGAACAACCAGTCGAACGCCGCCCCGCAGCGCGTGCGGTCGGTCCAGGTCCGTCTCTCGACCCGCACCCGGGCGCCCGACCGCGACGTCGGCTACCCCGAGCGGCCCGACGGGCGAAGGCTCAGGTTCCTGATCCCCGGCATCGTCGCCGGCGTCGACACCCTCGCGGACACCGCGCCGGCCGGAGCCCCGCCGGTGTTCGCGCGGATGCGCACGCTCTACGCCGACATCGCGCTCCCGAACCAGGCCTACGTCAAATGGTGAACGCAAGCATCGCCCGGTCCCGCCGGCGCGCCCACGCGCGGGGCGCCGCCGTGTTCATCGTCGTGCTGGTCATCACGATGCTCACCGCCATCGGGCTGTTCGCGGCCCACGCCGCCACGCTGTCGACCATCGCCAGCGGCCACGAGCGCCGGATGACGCAGACGCATTACCTCACCGAGTACGCGATGCAGCTCGTGATCGCCGAGATCGAGCAGAAGGGCGGGCTCGACGCCTTCCCCCAGGCGGATCCGGACAGATGCTCGATCCGCCACGAGCCACCGAGGCCCCCCGAGCCATGCTGGTTGTTCTTCCCGCGCGCCTACGATGCCACGGAAGATCTCCTGGAGCTGCCCGCGCCCGATTCGCCGGGGAGCCTCGGCCGCGCCAACATCGACTGGGTCGCCAAGGTGGAGATCACCGACAAGATCTACCCCGCGATCGGCAATCGCGCCGGCAGCGACCAGGGTGGCCCGAGCGCCGTGAGCGCCGATTACTGCACGGTCACCATCAACGCGCGGCTCATCGCCTTCCCCGTCGGCGCGGCCATCGACGCGGCCGGCAGCCAGGAATCCATGTCCGTCGTTGCCGATATCCTTTGCTCGAAGCCGAAGTGACGAACCGGAGCGCATGATGCGAAACCTGACGAAGGTCCTGGTCACGATGGGCTCCGCGGCGACGGTCGGCCTCGTCGCCGCGCGCGCGCGCGCGCGCAGGCGATGGATGTCGAGCCGCCGCTGCCGAACGTCCTCCTGCTGGTCGACACGTCGGGCTCGATGGAGAAGACGGTGGCGGGCGGGGAGCCGGACTGCAACCCGGGCACGTACCCCTCCTCCGAGGACATGAAGAGCCGCTGGACGAAGCTCGTCGAGTCGCTCACCGGCCCAATCCAGGACTTCTCGTGCTACGCGCAGCCCCGCACGCAGTCCGAGTTCATCGACGAGTTCAGCATCGACGCGGAGCCGCCGTACGACGCGAACTACTACATCCCGTTCCATCGCCTGCTCTCCGACGGCTGCACGCCTGGCCCCGGGGCGACCCTCGGCAGCCTGCGATGGCACAGGTTCGACGACGTGGCCCAGGCCTGCGCGTGGGCGCCGCAGGGGCCCGGCCTGCTCGACGTGTACCAGGACCGGATCCGGTTCTCGCTCATGACGTTCGACACGCTCCCCGACGCGAGCACCGGCATCGTCGGCGGCGTGCACAACGCCGCGAGCGGCATGCGCGGGATGTGGAGCTACTTCCTCGAGTTCCAGAGCGGCGCAGGCTACCCGGCGCGCGGCAACCCGCCCGACTGCGCCGTCGAGGACGTGGAGGTCGGCGCCAAGAACCCGGCCGCCCCGCTCTGGGAAGGGCCGCTGGTCCCCTTCCCGACCTACACCGCCGACATCACCGAGGTGCGCACGCGGAACGAGCGCATCCAGCAGGCGCTCATCGCGACGCGCCCGTACGGCGCCACGCCGCTCGCCGGGATGCTGTCCGACGCGCGCGACTACATCCTCAACGAGGCCTCGCTCTGGGAGGGCCAGCCGCTCGGGCCGCGCGACGATCCGTACATCGCCGGCGGCTGCCGCAAGACCTCGGTCGTGCTCATCTCCGACGGCGAGCCGAACCTCGATCTGCGCCCGACCTGCGCGCAGGGCCCGGGCCCCGGGCCCGAAGGGACGGGCTGCCCCTACGAGGAGCCGCACGTCATCGCGCACTCGCTCAACACCCACGTGAACCCGAACCGGCGCGTGCGGACCTATACCGTCGGGTTCGGCCTCACCACCCAGGCCCGGATCGAGCTCGGCGATCCGACCTTCAACTGCTCGACGGTCTCCAACACCGACTTCCTGCCCGGCGGGCGTTGCGACAACGCCGCCGGCGCGGTCAAGGCGTGCTGCACGCTCTCGCGCATCGCCATCGAGGGCGGGACCGACCGCGGCTACTTCCCGGACGACGCCAACCAGCTGTCCGCGGTGATGTCGCAGATCTTCGCGCACATCGCCGCGAACTCGACGAGCCGCACCCTCCCGGTCTTCGCCATGGCGACCACGACCGCGGACAACGGCAGCGAGGCCGCGGGGGTCGCCTACCAGTTCGGCTCGTCGTTCAGCCCGCCGGCGGACGGCTCGCTCTGGAGCGGCAACCTCGAGCGCAAGCGCTTCGTCTGCGAGTCGGTGAACGGCGTGATGACGACGCAGCTCGAGGACATCGATCCCGGCAAGGGCGACGACTTCGCGGCCAACGTGAACTCCAACGATCTGGGGCGGCCGCGCAGGTTCTTCACCGCGATCGGCCAGCTCGACGTCGCCGAGCAGCGCATCTGGTCGCGGCGGAGCATCCGCCCCGCGGCCGCCGCCGTGGACGGGCTCAGCGACTACACGGGCACGGTGACCGGCGGCGGCGCGCCGGCGACGGCGCCGCTGTTCGCGAGCGAGATCGCCGGCGCGGCGCGCGCGCTCGACCTCGATCCCAGCTCGGCCACCGTCCCCCCGGAGTGCTCGGGCGGGCTCTTGACGACCACCGCCGAGAGCTGCGCCGAGCGCCTCATCGCGTGGGAGACCGGCGAGCCGATGCCCGCGAACGTCCCCTCCCGCGACGGGAACGAGCTCGGCAGCATCTATCACTCCACCCCGGTCGTCGTGGGGCCGCCGCGCGACGCCATCCCCGACGAGTCCTACCGGCTCTTCGCGGAGCAGTCCGATCAGGCGAACCGGCCGCTCGTGCTCTACACCGCCACGACCGACGGGCAGCTGCACGCCTTCCAGGTGACGGCGGCGACCGCGGACGACACGCTCAAGGTGGACCGGGTCCAGAACAACGAGCTCTGGTCCTTCCTGCCGCCCTACGTCCTCCCTCGCCTCCGCCAGACGTTCAACCAGCAGTCGATCCTGCTCGACGGCGCGCCCGTCGTGAAGAACGTCGTCTTCGAACGCACGTCGGCGCAGATCAGCGGCGCGAACGCGACGTGGAGCACCGTGCTGCTCGCCGGCGGCGGCGCGGGCGGCAGCTTCTACTACGCGCTCGACGTGACGGACCCGCGCGAGCCGCGCTTCCTGTGGCAGCTCTCCACCGACGGCGACGGCAACCCGCTGTTCGGCGAGACGACCCCGACGCCGGCGATCGCCATGGTGGAGATGGAGTCCGGCGGCGAGATCCGGGAGGTCGCGGTCGCCATCCTGCCCGGCGGCTCCGCCCCGCTCGACACGAGCCAGAGCGCGTGCCCCCGGAAGAGCACGACGCACCCGCTCTTCTATCCGACCGGCAGCCTGGCGGTCCGCGGCTCGGTGCGGTGCTGGGGCGGCGCGGGCAGCGGCAACCCCGTCGGGCCGGCGCGCTCGCTCACGATCGTCCGGCTCGACACCGGCGAGGTGATCCGCACGTTCCGCGGCCTCCCCGCCGAGGCGCCGGCCGGGATCTCGTCGCGGACCACGGAGGTCGACTTCGACTCGCCGATCACCGGCGTCCCCGTGCCGTTCCCGGCGGGGGTCGGCGAGGTCGCCGAGCGCATCTACGTCGGGGACGCCGACGGGACGCTCTGGCGCGTCAGCCTGTCGAGCACGGACCCGGACGAGTGGAACGTGTCGCTCGCCTGGGACGCGTACTCGTTCACGAGCGACACCGCGGCGAGCAGCCAGCCGATCCAGACGACGCCGATCGTGAGCACCGATCCTCTCGGCAACTCGGTCGTCCTGTTCTCCACCGGCGATCAGGAGGCGTTCACGGCGGGCGGCAGCATCGAGACGCGGGTCTGGTCGATCACCGAGCGGCCGCACAACACGAGCCTGCGCATCAGCGAGAACTGGGTGGTGCCCTTCACGGACGGCAAGCGCGTGACCGGGCCCATCTCCCTCTTCAACGGCTGCGCGTACTTCGCGACGTTCACGCCCGCGGCCCCCGGGACCTACGCGTGCGCGGACGGGTTCGGCTCGATCTGGGGCGTCGACTACCTGCTCGGCGCGTCGGGGACCCCGGCCGCGTACCCGAACGCCTGCCTCGTCGTCGATCCGCTCACGCCTCCGCAGCACTTCGAGGATCAGTCGCCGGGCACGGTCGTCTTCGGCGTCGCCGTGACCCAGAAGCCGACGTGCGTGGAGACGGAGACCTACAACGATCCGTACTTCGGCGCGCAGACGATCATCCGGCAATCCACCCCGCCCGAGTACCAGCTCGTGTTCCACACCGGCGCCGCGGGCCAGGAGGACGCCCAGGGGGGCGAGACGCGCACGAGCACGAGGACGCTGCAGCCGCCGCGCAAGGTCGTTAAGATCGACTCGTGGGCGACGATCATCGAATGAAGCGCCGCGGCCTGTCGCGCGCCGCCGCGGCGCTCGCCGCGGCGGTGGCGTGCGCGTCCGCCGCGCCCGCCTGCCGCAGCGACGCGGGCGCGCCGGCGCCGCCGCCGGCGCCGAGCGAGGCCTCGGCGCCGAGGCCGCCCGTCGACCAGGCGCTGCCGGGCGAGCTCGCCGAGGGGACCGAGCGGGCGTTCGGCCTGCCCATCCCGCGGCGCATGAAGGTGCGCGCTCGCTTCTCCGACGCGGTCTTCGCGGTCGGGGAAATCCCGGCCGAGCGCGTGGCCAATTACGTGCGCACGCGCGTGCTCGCGGGCAACGTCGAGACGGGGCCGGCGAAGACGATCTTCTCGCGCGCGACCGTGAAGGGCGCGCCGCAGCGGATGATCCGCGTCGAGGTCGTCTCGCGCGCGCACGTCTCGGAGCTGGTCGTCCGCGACGAGACGCGTCCGCCTCCGGAGCGGGGGCTGTCGGTCGAGGAGCGCTGGCGCCGCAACGGGCTCACGCCGGACGGCAAGGTGCTCGATCCAACCCGCCTCGAGTGAGCGCGGCGCCGGACGCGCCGCGCGCCGCCTGCGGCGGTCTCGACATGGTGCGTCGCGGGAGGCCGCCACGCCAGTCGACATCCCCGGCCTTTCGAAGTAGATCGCGCCCGTGTCGACCAAGCCGCTCCCCACCGCCCCGCTCCGAAGGACCCCGCTCTACGACGAGCACATCAAGCTCGGCGGCCGCATGGTCCCGTTCGCCGGCTGGGAAATGCCGGTCCAGTACAAAGGCGTGACCGAGGAGCACCGGGCGGTGCGCACCGCCGCCGGGCTCTTCGACGTCTCGCACATGGGCGAGATGATCCTGAGCGGCGAGCACGCCGGGCGGGTGGTCGACTATCTCGTCACGAACGACGTCAAGAAGCTCGAGGACGGCCACGCGCTCTACACGTGCGCGTGCAACGAGGGCGGCACGATCCTCGACGATCTCATCGTTTACCGGATCGACGCGCGGCAGTGGCTCATCGTCTGCAACGCGTCGAACCGCGACAAGATCGCGGCCCACATCCGGGGCGCGGCGCAGGGCCATTGCAGCTTCGAGGACGCCTCGGACCGGACGGCGATGATGGCGCTGCAGGGGCCGAAGGCGCTCGACATCGTGGCGCTGGCGGGCGGCGACGGCCCGGCGCTGCGCGAGCTGCCGTCGTTCCACTTCCGCGACGCGACGCTCGCCAACGTCCGCTGCACCGTGGCCCGCACCGGCTACACCGGCGAGGACGGCATCGAGATCTTCTGCTCGCCGTCCGACGCGCAGCGGCTCTGGCGCGCGCTGGTCGAGCTCGGCGGCCCGCTCGGCCTCGAGGCGACGGGCCTCGGCGCGCGCGACACGCTCCGCCTGGAAGCGCGCCTGTCGCTCTACGGCAACGACATCGACGAGACCACGAACCCGATCGAGGCGGGCCTCGGCTGGGTGGTGAAGCTCGACAAGGGCGATTTCATCGGGCGCGCCGCGCTCCAGCGCGTCAAGGAGGAGGGGCCCGCGCGCAAGCTGATCGGCTTCGAGATGGTGGGGCGCGGCATCGCGCGGCACGGCTACCCGCTGCTCGACGAAGGTGGCGCGAAGGTCGGCGTGTGCACGAGCGGCAGCCCCGGGCCGACCGTCGGCAAGAACATCGGGCTCGGCTACCTGCCCGCGTCGATGGCCGCGGTGGGGACCGCGTTCCAGGTGGACTGTCGCGGGCGCTCGGTCGAGGCGGTCGTGGTGAAGACCCCGTTCTACAAGCGGGCCTGACGCGCGAGCGCGCCGCGCGCCGCGCACGCGACGCGCTGACTCAGCGGCCGCGAGGCGACGGAGTTCCAGGTTGGCAAAGGGAGAAGAAGTCAATGGCGAGCGATGATGTCCGAACGGACCGGCGGTACACGAAGGACCACGAGTGGGCCAAGCAGGAGAACGACCACATCCTCGTCGGGATCACCGCCTTCGCGGTCGATCAGCTCGGCGACATCACGCTGGTCAACCTCGACGTGAAGCCGGGCGACACGATCACGGCGGGCAAGGCGTTCGGCACGATCGAGAGCGTCAAGACGCTGAGCGATCTGTTCGCGCCCGTGAGCGGCAAGGTCGTGCGCGTGAACGGCGAGCTCGAGAGCCGCCCCGAGCTCGTCAACGACGACTGCTACGGCAAGGCGTGGATGATCGAGGTCGCGCTCTCGGACCAGGGCGAGCTCGGCGCGCTCCTGGACCCCGCCGCCTACACCGAGCTCCTGAAGACCGCGGCGCACTGAGCGCCGCGCCCCCCGCATCACCCTGCCCGCTGCACAACACCATGCGTTACCTGCCCCACACGCCCGAGGAAATCAGCGAGATGCTGCAGGCCGTCGGCCTGTCGTCGCTCGAGGAGCTCTACAGCGCGATCCCGCAGGAGGCGCGCCTGACGCGCCCGCTCTCGATGGAGCCGCCCCTCGACGAGGCCTCGCTCATGAGGCACCTCGAGGAGCTCGCGCAGAAGAACCGCGCCGGGCGCATGCTCTCGTTCCTGGGGGCCGGCGCCTACGAGCACCACTTCCCGCCGGCGGCCGATCAGCTGCTCCTCCGCAGCGAGTTCTACACCGCCTACACGCCGTACCAGCCGGAGGTCTCCCAGGGCACGCTCCAGGTGATCTTCGAGTTCCAGACGATCGTGAGCGAGATCCTCGGGCTGCCGATCGCCAACGCGTCGATGTACGACGGCGCGAGCGCGCTCGCGGAGGCGGTGCTGATGGCCCGCCGGCTCACGGGGCGCGAGCGCACGGTGCTGTCCGAGGGCGTGCACCCCGACTACGTCGGCACGGTCGAGACGTACGTGCACGGCATCGGGAGCGGCAAGGCGTCGCTGGTCCGCGTCGACGTGGGCCGCGACGGCGCGGCGGACGTCGACGCGCTGGCGCGGGCGATCGACGAGACGACGGCGTGCGTGGTGGTCGGCTATCCGAATTTCTTCGGGGTCGTGGGCGACATCCGGAAGGTGGCCGAGGCGTGCCACCAGAAGGGCGCGCTGCTGATCACGGTCACGCTGGATCCGTACGCGCTCGCGCTGCTCGAGTCGCCGGGCGCGCTCGGCGCCGACATCGCGGTGGCGGAGGGGCAGCCGCTCGGGCTGCCGCCGCAGTACGGCGGGCCGAACGTCGGGCTGTTCGCGTGCAGGAACGACCGGAAGTACCTCCAGCAGGTGCCCGGCAGGCTGGTCGGCGAGACGGTCGACAAGAACGGGACGCGGGGGTACGTGCTGACGCTCGCCACGCGGGAGCAGCACATCCGGAGGGAGCGGGCGACGAGCAACATCTGCACGAACAGCGGCCTGTGCGCGACGGCGGTCACGATGCGGATGTGCATGCTCGGCAAGCGCGGCTTCGTCGAGGCGGCGAGGCAGTGCCTCGCGAAGGCGGAGCACCTCAAGCGGGAGATCGCGCGGCTCGACGGGTACGCGCTGCCGCTGCCTTCGCCGACGTTCCACGAGTTCGTCGTGAAGGTCCGCGGGGGCGACGCCGGGAAGCTGACGCGGGCGCTGGCCGAGCAGGGCATCATCGCGGGGCTCGATCTCGGCCGGATCGACGCGCGGAGGCGGGGCGAGCTCCTCGTCGCGGTGACCGAGCGGCATAGCCGCGCGGACCTGGACCGGCTCGTGGCGGCGCTCGCGGGCTTCGCGGGCTGACGCCCGAGGGGCGGGCTCCACCCGGACCGCCAGGCGAAGGGCGGGCGCGGCGGCGCCGCGGCAGGTCGGTCCAGCCGGCGCTCTCGTCGCCGGCTGGAGGCGGGGCCCCTCGATGTTTCCCCCGATTCAAACGCCCCTCGATCCAGGCGATACTGCGCCGCTATGCGGGGGGGAGAGGTAATCGCCGGGCGATTCGAGATTGAAAAGCTCGGAGGCGCGGGTGGAATGGGGGAGGTCTACCAGGCGCGCGACCGGGCCTCTGGCGGGACCGTCGCCGTCAAGGTGCTCTACCAGCTCGACCCGCGACACGCCGAGCGCCTGATGCGCGAGGCCGCTCTGCTCGCCGAGCTCGATCACCCGGGCATCTGCCGCTATGTGGCGCACGGGACGACGGAGCAGGGCGCGCCCTACCTCGCCATGGAGTGGCTCGAGGGAGAGGACCTCGCCGCGAGGCTCTCGCGCCGAGGGCTCAGCGTGGACGAGACGATCACCCTCATGACGCGCGCCGCCGAGGCGCTCGCGGTCGTGCACGCGCGCAGGATCGTGCATCGCGATCTCAAGCCTTCCAATCTGTTCCTCGTGGACGGCGACGTCGCGCGGGTGAAGCTGCTCGACTTCGGGATCGCCCGGCTCTCCGACGCGACGCGGATGACCCAGTCGGGGGTGATCGTGGGGACTCCCGCCTACATCGCTCCCGAGCAGGCTCGGAGCAGGACGGCGGTCGACGCGCGCGCCGACGTGTTCGCGCTCGGCTGCGTGCTGTTCGAGTGCCTCACCGGCGCACAGGCCTTCAGCGGCGACAGCTTCATGTCGACGCTGCTGAAGATCGTGCTGGAGGACGTCCCGCGGGCGAGCGAGCTGTGCCCGGAGGTTCCGCCGCACCTCGACGCGCTCTGCGCCCGGATGCTCGCCAAGAACCCGGCGGAGCGCCCGCGCGACGGCGCGGCGGTGGCCGCGGCGCTCGAGGCGGTCGGCCTGGGGGCGACGCTCCCCATGACGGCGGCGCCGGCGCCGGCGAGCTCGGCGCCCTCGGCGCCGCTGTCGCTGACCCACAGGGAACGACGGGTGCGGTGCGTGCTGCTGATGCCCCCCGATCCGCGCGCGGCCTGCGGCGCGGGGAGACCGGACGCGGAGACCGAGATCGCGTGGGCCCGGGACGAGGTGACGCAGGAGGTCGCCGGTCTCGGGTGCCAGCTCGATCTCCTCCTGGACAGCTCGATCCTGATCACGTTCACGGGGCCGGGCCTGGCCACCGATCAGGCCGTGCGAGCGGCCCGCTGCGCGCTCTCGCTGCGCAGGCACGCCGGCGGCCGGCCGATCGCCCTCGCGACAGGCACCGCGGAGCTCGCGGGGAGGCTGCCCGCCGGCAACCTCATCGACCGGGTGGCGCGGACGCTGGCGCAGCCCGCTCCCGCCGCGCACGCCGCGGGCCAGGCGCGGCCGATCGCGATCGACGAGGTGACCGCGGGGCTGCTCGACGCCCGCTTCGATGTGGTCGAGACCGAGGCAGGGCTGTGGCTCCACGGCGAGCAGGCGCTCGCGAAGGGCGCGCGAACGCTGCTCGGCAGGCCGACCGCGTGCGTCGGACGCGACTGGGTGATCGCGGCGCTCGAGGCGCTGCGCACCCAGTGCATCGAGGAGTCGAGGGCGCGCGCGGTGCTCGTGACGGGGCCGGCCGGCATGGGCAAATCGCGCATCGCCTACGAGATGCTGCTCCGCGCCCGCCAGCGCGATCCCCCGTTCTCGCTGTGGGTCGGCCGAGGCGACCCGCTGCGCGCCGGCGCCGCGCTCGGCCTGCTCGGCCAGGCCCTGCGGCAGGCGTGCGGCGGCATTCAGGACGGCGAGCCGCTGGAGGCGCGCCGGGACAAGCTCCGCGCCCACGTCGGCAGGTACCTCGACGGGGGCGACGCGCAGCGCGTCTCGGAGTTCCTCGGAGAGCTGCTGAACACGCCGTTCCCGGACGAAGACAGCCTCCAGCTGCGCGCCGCGCGCGGGGACGTCCGGCTCCTCGGCGACCAGATGCAGCGGGCCTGGGTGGATTTCCTCGAAGCGTCGTGCGACGAGCGCCCCTTGCTCCTCGTGCTCGAGGACCTGCACTGGAGCGACACGCCGACGGTCCAGTACATCGATGAGGCGCTGCGCCGCGTCCGCGACATGCCTTGGATGCTGCTGGCGCTGGCGCGCCCGGACGTGCACGAGCTGTTCCCCAGGCTGTGGGCCGAGCGGGGGCTGCAAGAGATCCGCCTCGAGCCGTTGACCTCGCGGGCGAGCGCGCGGCTCGTGCGGCAGGTGCTCGGCGATCGGGTGAGCGACGCGACGCTGGAGCGCATCGTGGCGCAGGCCGAAGGCAACGCGTTCTATCTGGAAGAGCTGATCCGCGCGACGGCCGAAGGGGACATGCGGGACTACCCGGAGACGGTGCTGGCCATGGTGCGGTCCAGGCTCGAAGGGCTGGACGACATGTCGCGCCGGCTGCTGCGCGCCGGGAGCGTGTTCGGGGACGTCTTCTGGCGAGGCGCGCTCGACGCGCTGCTGGGTGACACGGGCGGCGCGGCCACCGACGACCACCTCGCTCGCCTGGAGCGCCTCGAGTGGATCGTCACCCGTTCGGCGTCGAGGTTCCAGGGCGAGCGGGAGATCGCGTTCCGGCACGCGCTGGTGCGCGAGGCGGCGTACGGGATGCTGACCGAGGAGGATCGTGCGCTCGGGCATCGGCTGGCGGGGGCGTGGCTCGAGCGCGCCGCCGAGCCGTCGGCGGCGGTCATCGCCGAGCACCTCGATCGCGGCGGCGAGCGCGCGCGCGCCGCCGAGCTCTATCAGAGGGCGGCGGCGCAGGCGTTCGCCGCGAACGACTTCGGCGCGGTGGTCCGGTGGGCCGAGCGCGCCCTCTCGCTCGGGGCGAGCGGCGAGGCTCAAGGGGAGCTGCTCTTGCTGCGGGCCGAGGCGCGCCGGTGGCGCGGGGATCTCGCCGAGTTCGGTCGCTGCGCGCAGGTGGCGCTGCGGGTGCTGCCGAAGGGCACCGCGGCCTGGTACGCGGCGCTGTCCGAGGCCGGACGGGCGGCGAGGCACCTCGGGCAGCCCGAGGACCTCCTCCTGCTCGAGGCGGCGCTCGCGGACGCGTGGCCCGACGGGCAGGCGTCCGCTCCGGCGGTGACGGCGGCCGCGTCGATCGCGCTGGACCTCTTGCTCGCGGGTCTCCACGACCGGGCCGAGGCGCTGCATGAGCGCATCGAGGCGGCCGCCGAGCGCTTCCGCGACGACCCGAGCGTGAGCGGGCCGATCTACCGGCAGCGCGGGATGCGCGAGCTCTTCGCCGGGCACCTCGACGAGAGCTGCGCGCTGGCCGCGCAGGCCCTCCGTTGTTACGAGCAGGTCGGCGACCTGCGGAGGGCGTGCATCGAGCGCTGCAACCTCGGATTCCGGGAGTCGCTGCTCGGCGCTTATGCGGAAGCGATGGCGCGCCTGCGCGCCGCGGTCGCTGACGCCGAGGCGATGGGGCTCGACTACGTCCTCGGCTTCACGCTGCACGATCTGGGTCGTGTCCTCTGGCGTACCGGCGCCCTCGAGGAAGCATGCGTGGTGCAGGCCAGGGCCGCGGCCCTGTGCGCCGCGCAGGGCAGCCGGCGCGGGGAGGGCTGGTCACGAACCTACCTCGCGGGGATCCTGCGCAGCGCGGGCCGGCTCGACGAGGCGGAGGTCGAGGCCCGCCGCGCGGTGGCGCTGCTGGAGACGGCCCAGCAGGCCCAGGTCGCGGCCCGGGCGACGCTGGCCTCGGTGCTGCTCGCGCGCGGCAGGTCGGCCGAGGCGCTCGCGGAGAGCCGCGGGGCCATGGCGCAGCTGGCCGCCGTGGAGAGGGTCGAGGAGGGAGAGGCGCTCACCCGCCTCGTGCACGCGGAGGCGCTCTTTGCGGCAGGTGATCGCGCGGCGGCGCGAGCCGCGATCGCCGAGGCGCGCGAGCGGCTCCTCGCCGTGGCGCTGCGGATCGCGGATGCCCGGGTGCGCGACGGGTTCCTCCACGACGTCGAGGAGAATGCACGGACGCTGGAGCTCGCGGGGATGTGGGTGGACGACGGCTCGGGGGAACGGCCAGCCGAGTGAGGCCGACCCGAGCGCGGCACGCACCGGCGTCGCCGCGCTCAGAGCACGTCCGGCGCCTCCGGCGCGGCGGGGCTCGGCTTGACCTTCGCCTTCGTCTTGCGGTGCGCCAGCCCCAGTCGGACCAGGAAGTCGCGCCGCTTGATGAAGGCGCGCGCCGTCTCGGACCATTCGCGGTACCAGGCGTGGAGCGCGCGAAGCGCCTCGAGGTGCTCCTGGCTGTCGATGACCGCCCTCCCTGGCTCGGCGCCGCCATTCTCTTCCCCCTCTCCCTCCTCGGCCGCCGCCCGGCCGCCCGACGCGATGTCGACGAGCTGCCGCAGGCGGCTGCGCTCCTCCTTGGTGATCCCGCGCTTCGCGAGCGTCTCCAGCGCGGCGTGATCGTCCTTGCGGGTGGCCTTGCGCTTCGGGCTCTTTTCGAGGGCGTCGAGCCGATCGAGCAGCGTCTTCACGGACACGACCGCGGCCGCGCCCACCTGCGCGGTGAGGTTGTCGAACACGAACTTCTCCTGCGCCGCCCTGCTCGGCGGGGCGCGAGCGCCTCATCCGGTGAATGCGCCGGGAATCGCCTGGCGCAGCCGGGGTCAATCGCAGGTCCGGGTGACCGGATTGCAGTAGCACGTGATGCACTCGCTATCCCTCGAGCACGTCTCCCCGCACAGGGAAGAGCCCATACACGAGGGATCCGGCGGCGCCTCGGGCAGAGGGACGCGCCGATGCCGGCGGCGGCTCGAAGATTAAGGAGCCTTCGTGTCGCCGGTGTCCTTGCACGTCGTACCGACGATGTTCTGGTTCTGGGATTTCAGCGTGAATATCGCGTCGTTGTTCGCCGCGCCGATCGCAGATTGCATATCGGCGGCGCACACATTGCTGACATAGCCCCTATGGCACGCGGTCGCCTGGATTGTACATTCCCACTTGGTCTGGCCCTCGGGGCACTGTGGAGCCATATCGCATGCTGGAAGGTTCGAGAGCGCAATGACAGCGACGCTCACGAAGGATCTGCACCCGCCGGTTCCGACAGTTTCAACCAGCTCCGTTGGCATACGCAGACTCTCTTCTGTATCTCTCTACGCTAGAGACACATGACTCCATCGGCTCAGCGCGCGGCGACGTCCCGGCCGCGCTCCTGCGCGGGGAACGGGTTCGGCCATACCGGCAGGAGCGCCTTTCGGTACACGGTGAGCCGCAGCAGGTCGATGCCCGCGATGGCGCCGAACGCCACGGCGTCGTCGGTCCCGTAGCTCCCCTGGAGCGACAGGCTGATCCCGAGCGGCGCCCCCAGCGTGAGCGCGCCGGCCACGCCGGTGGAGCCCTCGCCCCAGAACCGCCGGTAGCCGCCGACGTCGACGGCCAGGCCGAGCTGGCCGGCCTGGAAGCCGCGCGTCGCGACCCGGGCGAGCAACGCGAGATCGATGCCGCTGTCGAGGAGGGGGGTCGCGCGCACCAGGCCGCCGACGATGACCGGCGCGTCCGGCGTGGTCCCGACGCCGACGTCGAGCGAGAGCGCGCTGTCGAGGACGAGATCGCCGTCCCCCTGCTTCCAGCCGACCGCGCCGGCGCCGACGAAGGTCCACGCGGAGGCGTCCGCGCGCGAGGGCGATGACCAGGCAAGCGGGGCGAGCAAGGCCCCGACGACGAGGAGACAGGCGGTCGGCGAACGCACGCGAGCGAGCTACCACGAAGCGCCGAGCGGCGATAGGTCAGCGCGCGCCGCCCCGCCGCTCGACGATCCGCCGCGCCACGAGCGCGGCCACCTCGGGGTCGAAGAGGAGCGTGTTGTGCCCCCGCGCCTGCATCACGCGCACCTCGAACCCCGGCAGCGCGTGCGCGATGGGCGAGCGGACCAGCGTGTCGGCGCCCGCGACGATCGACAGGTGCGGGACGCTCGACCGCGCCGTCCCGAGGAGGACGCGCCGGAGGAGCGGGCTCGAGGCGTCGAGGTCGCGCGCGCCCCCGAAGCCGAGCAGCGCGGCGCGCGGGATGCCGCCGAACGGGCTCGCCATCGAGATGGTCTGCACGATCCGGGGATCGCCGACCTCCTGCGCGAAGAAGCGACACACGATGCCGCCCATGCTGTGGCCGACGAGGTGCAAGCGCGCCCCGCCCGGCAACGCCGAGACGAGCGCCGCGAGGCGCGCGGAGAGCTCCTCGACCCCAGGCCCAGGCGCGTACGACATCGTCGCGGTATGCACCGACCCCGCCGGCGGCTCGACCCGCGGCGGGGCCGGCCGGCCCGGCGACCGCGAGGCGGAAGCGTGGCGTTCGATCGCCGTCCGCAACGGCCGGAGGACGCCGGCCGACGCGAAGAGGCCGTGCAGGATGATCACCACGTCGTCGCCGTCGCTCGCGCCGGCGGGGATCACCGGCGCCAGGGTGTCGTACGGCAGGAGGACCGCCTGCCGCGCGAACGAGGCCACTTCCCTGCCAGCGGTCGCCGCGAGAGCCGACGCACGGAGCCACCTCACCACACGGGGGCTCTTACGATGGATCCGTCACGCGACGCCCCAGCGCGGTCGCGCTTGCGTCGATCGCGCTCGGCCGGTGCCTCATGGGGTCAAGAGGAACGCGGAAGCGATCGCCTGCATGGAGCGCGCCGTCGCCAGGATTCTGGCAAGGAACCCCGATGCCCGGAGCCCGGCCCTGGGCGAGATCCGTGGCTGGATCGAACAGATGAGGAGAGAGCCGTAGCGCCCCCTCAGGCCAACGCGTTGCGCCGCATAATGGTCACCTCGCGATCCGCGCCGACCGACACCACGTCGACCGGCACGCCCGTCTCCTTCTCGAACAGCTCCACGCACTGCAGGGCCGCCGCCGGCAGCTCGGTCATCGAGCGGGCGCCGTCAATCGGCTCGCTCCACTCGGTCACCTGCTCGATCACCGGCTTCGCCGTCGCGATCTCGTCGCTCGGGAACTCCCGCGTCCGCCCCGACGGCGTGTCGTAGGCGACGCACACCTTGAGCTCCGGCATGCCCGTCAGCACGCCCAGCTTCGTGAGCGCGATCCCGTCGAGGCCGTTCACGCGCGCCGCGTAGCGCAGCGCCGGCAGGTCGAGCTACCGATCCGCCGCGGGCCCCCGGTCACCGAGCCGTACTCCCCGCCGACCGACCGCAGCCGCTCGCCCAGCGGGCCGGCGAGCTCCGTCGGGAACGGGCCCTCGCCCACCCGCGTGCAGTACGCCTTCGCCAGGCCGAGCACCCGGCGGATGCGCGTCGGGCCGACCCCGGCGCCCACGCACGCGCCCCCGGCGATCACCGACGACGACGTGACGAACGGGAACGTGCCATGATCGATGTCGAGCAGCGTCCCCTGCGCTCCCTCCAGGCGCACGCGCTCGCCGCGGCGGAGCGCCCCGTCGATGAGCTGCGACGTGTCGGCCCAAAGCGGCGTGATGCGCTTCGCCAGCGGGGTGAGCTCCTCGAGGATCACGAAATGCATGAGCTCACGGCGCAGGCGCATCCGATGGCGCCCGTCGACGCGGCATCGAGACATTTGGGTTCGCTTCGCATGACGAATCGCGGAGCTCACTTTTTTGTTGAATGCGGAGCACCCCGAGCGCTATGTAAGCCGTCCTTCATAACACAGTCAGCCTACTATGCGCCTACTACGGGCGCTGGCGAAAAAAAACCAGTGACGAGGCACAGGGCGAGACGACGCCTCGTTTGGGCTCTGCGGTTGAATGCGTCCACTTTCCTGCGTGACGCTCTGCAGCGCCTTCTTTCATAAGGAGCTCTTGGGTGAGACATCACGATCCATCGTTCCTTCGCGCGTTGGAACTCTTCAGGCTCCCATGCGCGCCTTGGCGGAAATACTTCCTGCTGATGGGGGGCACCCTCTTCAGCGCCATCGCGACCGGCGCCTCCTGCAGCTTGAACACTCCGGAAGTGGAGCCGCACGGCAAGGCGAAGCTCGCCGTGCAGGGCGAAGGCCCAACCTGCGTCACCATCCAGCGCGGAACAGCCGGCGCGGTCGAGGACGTGACGATCTGGGAGAACCTCCCGACCTGGAATGACAACACGGTGTCCCTCCGGACGGGCACCCTGGGCGAATTCGGCCTACGGCACGCCGTCCTCAAGTTCGATCTCTCGCCGGTGCCCGCTGGAGCAACGGTCGTCTCCGCGACCCTGCGCCTGCGCCAGATCTACCGGGATGACTTCAGCACGAGCACCATCAACATTCACCGGGTCACGTCGGCGTGGTCCGAGTCGACGGCGACCTGGCAGAGCCTGGGGAACGGCAGCGCCTTCGACCCGGCCATCGCGTCGTCCTTCCAGTCGCTCCCCGGGGCGGGGATGCGATCGGCGGACCTGACCGCGCTCACCGCGGCATGGCTCGCGGAGTCTGTCCCGAACTACGGCATCCTGCTGGAGGAGGCGCCGGTCCTCACCACCGAGTTCCGCAGCAGCGAGGAGCCGCAGATCGCCGAACGGCCGAGCCTGGAGGTCTGTTACACGGAGTCGCCGAGCTGCACCGGCACGCTCGATGACGGCGACGCATGCACGACCGATACCTGCGATCCGGTGCTGGGTATTCTGCATACGCCCATCTCGACCGACGACGGCGATCCGAGCACGATCGACACGTGCGACCCGGCGACCGGCGCGGTGACGCACGTGGCCTGTCCGGCGCTGGACCCGACCGTGGCCACGCGGCTCATCGACGCCGTGGGCTGCATCTACCAGGGGCCGAACGCGCCGCAGACGGGCGTGACGGCGACGATCGACCCGGTCTCGGTCGCGGTCGTCAAGGGTAAGGTCGCGACGCGAGCGGGCGTTCCGCTCTCGGGCGTGAAGGTGAGCGTGCTGCACCACGACGCGGGAGACGCGGAGAGCTACGGGCAGGTCCTCACGCGTGCGGATGGGGCGTTCGAACTGGTCGTGCGGGGAGGCCAGCCGCTCACGATGAAGTACGAGAAAGCCGGGTATCTGCCGGTGCAGCGGCAGGTGGGCACCCAGTGGCAGCGCTGGTCCGAGGCGCCCGACGTCGTGCTGATCGCGAGCGATCCCGTGGTGACGCCGGTCGCGCTGGGCAGCGGGGCCGCGGCGCAGGTCGCGCGCGGGAGTGTCCAGACGGACGAGAGCGGCACGCGCCAGGCGACGCTGCTCTTCCCCTCTGGTACGACGGGGACGATGCGCGTGCCGAATCCGAGCGGTCCGCCGGGGGCGACGATGACCGTTCCGCTGCCGGCCGAGGTGCATGTGCGCGCGACCGAGTACACGGTCGGGCCGAACGGTCCCAAGGCGATGCCGGGGACCCTACCGCCGACCACCGGGTACACGTACGCGGTGGAGCTCGGGCTCGACGAGGCGGTCGCTGCCGGGGCGACGAAGGTCGAGTTCAACCAGCCAATTCCGTTCTATGTCGAGAACTTCCTCGATTTCCCGGTCGGGATGCACGTGCCGCTCGGTTATTATGACGCCGAGCAAGGCGTGTGGGTGCCGGCGGACGACGGGCGCGTCATCGAGATCCTCGCTGTGAGCGGCGGGGTAGCCTCGGTGGACATCGACGGTGACAGCGTGGCCGACGACTCGAGCGAGCTCGATGCGCTCGGGATCAGCGCCGAGGAGCTCGGACAGCTCGGCGCGCACTACGCGGCGGGGACGAACCTCTGGCGGTCTCTTGTTACACACTTCACCCCGTGGGACTGCAACTGGCCGTTCGGCCCGGGCCCTGGCGCCGCACCGCCGCCGAGCGGTCCTGGCGGCGGCAGCGGCTCCGGCAGCGGCAGCGGCTCCGGCAGCGGCAGCGGCTCCGGCAGCGGCGGTAGCGACGGCTCCGGCGGCAGCGGCGGCAGCGGCGGCAGCGGCGGCAGCGGCGGCTCCGGCGACAGCGGCGGCTCGGGCGGCTCGGATCCGGACGACCCGAGCGTCGAGTGTGGCTCCATCATCGATTGCGAAACGCAGACGCTCGGAGAGCGGTTGCCCATCACCGGGACGCCGTTCAACCTTCACTACAAGAGTGATCGAAGCGCGGGACTCAACCAACAGCTCTACCGCCTCGCGATCCCGCTGACGACATCGTCCGTGCCTCTCAGCCTCGAGCGGATCGACGTGAAGGTCACCGTGGCGGGGAGGACGTTCGATGTGAGCGTCGATTGCCCCTGCTCGCCGGACCAGCAGTACACGTTCGCGTGGGACGGCAAAGATGCGTTCGGGCGCGAGGTCCCCGGAGTGCAGCCGGTCACGGTGGACATCAAGTACGTTTACCCTGCCTTCTACTATGTGCCCGTCTCGCAGGGCACCAACTCGACCGGATCAAGCGGCGGCGGCTCGGGCGGCGGCGGCCGTCCCCGGTCCTTCGCGGTTCCTTCCAACGTGATGATCACGGCGAGCCTCGCGCGGGAGGAGATCTCCCTGGGCCGACGCTGGGAGAGTACGCTCGGAGCCTGGCTCAACGGCACGCCTGCGCTCGGTGGCTTCAGTCTGAGTTCTCACCACGTCTTCGATCCGAACACGTCCACGCTCTACCGCGGCGACGGCTCGCGCCGCACCGGCCGGAATATGGTCACCATGCTCCGGCGCGTCGCCGGCGCTCCAGTTCCTCCAGCAAGCAGCCCCAGCGCAGAGGGAGTCCGCGCCGAATCGGTGCCTATTAGCTCCCCCCCAGGACTTGTGGTTGGGCCGGACGGAAGCATATATTATTCCGAGACGAGTCCCAGCCGCATCCGGAAGATCACGCCTGACGGGCTCGTGTTCACGATCGCCGGCGTCTACGGTCAACTCGGATACAACGGCGATAACCAGCCCGCCACACAGGCGCGCTTGTTCTTTCCTGAAGAGCTCGCGATCGGGCCCGACGGCAGCATCTACGTAATGGACTGGGGCAACCTTCGCATCCGGAAGATCAGTCCCGACGGGATCATCACCACCGTTGCGGGCAATGGTGTCACGGGTAACGCGAGCACACTCGTGCCCGATGGCGCGCTTGCCACCTCCGGTCCGCTCGATAGCTCCGTCGGCATCTCTGGCATGGCTGTATCCAACGACGGCAGCCTGTACGTGGCTTTCCAAGCGAAGATCCGTAAGGTGGCACCTGACGGAATCATCACGACGGTTGCAGGTAGATGGGACAACTCGCCTGCCAGCGATAACGGCGACGGTGGGCCCGCTCTCCAGGCTAGATTCGCCGGGATCCAGGGCATCGCCCTCGGGCCGGATGGGTCCATCTACATCTCGGATGGATTTGATGCATCGGTGCCGGGAAGGCGGATCCGGCGGATCGATCGCAGCGGGATCATCAGCACGATCGCGGGCAACGGCGGGACTGGCATATCGGACGACGGCGTGAACGCGATTTCTGCCCCGATCGGTGATCCCGGCGCCTTAGCGGTTGGACCGGACGGCAGTGTGTATTTCGCCCCGTCCATCAGCTCGTCCATCCCGCCAAAGCTCATCCGGCAGATCACGCCTGCCGGGGTCCTCACCACGGTCGTTGGCAACCGAGCTCCTCTTCCTGCGGGATGCTTCGCGTCGCCTTGCGGTCTCGATGGTCCATCGACCGCGGCCTGGCTCCGGACTCCGATAGGCTTGGCCGTGGCACCGGATGGCAGCCTGGTGTTCGCCGATGACGGCGGCGCTAATGATTTCATCGGCCGCGTCGACATGGCGCTTCCGGGCATCAAGGCGGCCCACTTCGCCATTGCGAGCGACGATGGGACCGAGGTGTACGTCTTCGACCAGCAGGGAAGGCATCTCACTACCCGTGACGCGCTCCTCGGCACCGTGCGCAACGAATTTGGTTATGATGCCACTGGGCGGTTGAGCACGATCACCGATGTCGACCAGCAGGTCACGACGATCCAGCGCGACGAATACGGCTACCCGACGGCCATCCTCGCGCCGACTGGGCAGAGCACCTCGCTCACCCTCGACGACGAGGACTACCTCTGGAAGGTCACGAATCCGGCGAACGAGACGACGACCCTCTTGTATTACCCGAACAGCGGTCTGCTCCAGTCCATCGAGGACCCGCTCGGCCGGCTGCACGAGTTCGAGTTCAACGCGCAAGGACGCCTCATCAGGGACGAGGATCCAGCGGGCGGCTACAAGCAGCTCACCCGGACCGAGACGCCCAACGGCCACCGTGTCACGATCACGACCGCGATGGGGTTGACGCGCGAGTACGAGATTGCGACGCTGCCGGACGGCAGCAAGCAACGCATCCGCACCGGATCGGACGGCCTCTCGACCGTGGAGCAGATCAGCACGAGCGGCACCAGGACGGTCACGGCGCCGGACGGCACCGTGGTCTCCGTCGAGAAGAAAGGGGAGTCGCGCTTCGGCATGCAGGCCCCCATTCTCAGCAGCGAGACGATCACGACTCCTCTCGGAAGGACGCGGCTGGTCACCGGGGCGCGCGCCGTGACCCTGTGGGACCCCAGCGACTCGCTGAGCGTCACGTCGATGACCGATACGATCACGATCAACGGACGCCAAATCACGAAGCTGTTTAACAAAGCAACGAACAGCATCGTCACTACACTGCCGTCAGGGCGGAGCGTGACGACGACCCTGACACCACAACGGCGGATAGCAAGCATTGCGCTCCCTGGGATCTCCCCGGTTGACTTTGCGTACTATCCAGATGGCCGGCTGCATACCTTGTCCCAGGGGTCGAGGACCTGGACGTACACGTACGAGGACGGATGGCTGGCGAGCACGACGGATCCGCTGCTTCGCACCGAACAGTTCATCCGTGATCCGGTCGGTCGGGCGACCCAGATGACGAGGGCCGACGGGGAAATCATCGAGGCGAGCTATTACGCTGGCGGGCGTGTCCATACGGTCACTCCGCCGGACCGGCCGGAGCACACCTTCAGCTACACACCGGTAGATATGCTGGAAGAATACGTCGCCCCTGATGCCGGATCCATCCCCACGGCGGCCTCTTGGTCCTATGATCTGGATCACCTGCTCACGGGCTCGACCCGCCCCGGTGAGCCCGCCAGCGTCTACACGCGGGATCCTGCTACCGGCCGGCTCAGCCAGGTCGCGATGCCGCTCGGCATGGGGAACATCAGCCTAAGCTACCATCCAACGACTGGTCATCTCGAGAGCGTCACTGGGCCATCAGGCATCTCGCTCGGCTTCGGCTACGACGGTGCCTTGATGACCAGCCGGACATGGGCAGGCGCCGGGTTCGGGAACGGCCAGGGCGCCGTGCACTGGACGTACAACAACGAATTCCGCGTCAACAGCGAGACCATCAATGGCGGCCCGGCGACGAGCTTCGGGTACGACAACGACGGCCTCCTCAACCAGGCTGGCGGTCTCACGCTGTTCCGGCACACGCAGAACGGGATGTACACGGGAAGCAGCGTTGGCGTCATCAGCGACACCGTGACCCCAAACGCCGACGGCGGCGTGCAGACCTACGTAGCGCAGGCGGCCGGTTCTGTGCTCTACCAGGTGAGCTATACCCCAGATGCCCTGGGGCGCATCGGCCAGCAGACGGAGACGATCCTGGGAGAGACCCACTCGTACGAGTACGAGCGCGACCTTGCCGGGAGGCTTACCGACGTGTTCCGGGACGGCGTGCTCGTCGCGCACTACGACTATGACGCGAACGGCAACCGCCTCGCGAGGACCTCGCCGTCAGGGACCGAGGGCGGCACCTACGACGACCAGGACCGGCTCCTGACCTACGGGACCAGGACGTACGGGATGAGCCCGGCGGGTGACCGAACGAGCGTGACCGACACGGCGACGGGAGACACGACGAACTTCACGTACGACGCCCGCGGCAACCTGCGGCACGCCGAGCTGCCGGACGGAACCGAGATCGACTACCTCGTCGACGGCGAGGGGCACCGCCTCTGGAAGCAGCGGAACGGGGTCAACTTCCAGGGATTCCTGTACCGGAGCGAGCTTCAGCCGGCGGCGGAGCTCGACGGCGCGGGCGCCGTGGTGGCCCGCTTCGTCTACGGGCGAGGGCGTAATGTGCCGGAGCTCATGATCAGGGGCGGCGTGACGTACCGCATCCTCACCGACCACCTCGGTAGCCCGCGGCTCGTGGTGGACACGGCGACCGGCGCGGTGGCGCAGAGGATGGACTTCGACGAGTTTGGGCGCGTGCTGGTCGACACGAACCCAGGCTTCACGCCGTTCGGCTTCGCGGGAGGGCTCTACGACCTCGACACGGGGCTTGTGCGCTTCGGGGCGCGAGACTATGACGCCGAAGCGGGGAGGTGGTTGACGAAAGATCCCAGCCGCTTTGCTGGGGGATTGAATCTCTACGCGTATGCTCACGGCGACCCTCTCACGTATATCGACATCAATGGCAGGAGCCCGTGGCTTGCGGCAGGAGCGATTGTCGCTGGCGCAGCGGCGCTTGCGACCTGGTTGGACACCTTCTGGCTCCCGGGGAAAGACGCCGAAGAAGAAGAGGACCTCCCCGGTACTTGGAACGGGCCAGAGGACGCCTATCGTCATTGCCTTGCGTCATGTGTTGCCACGGGTCACTTTTCTTCCGGTTTCGCCGGTTTTTTAAGCTGGTTCAATGAAGGCGACACGAGCACGGAAGGCGAGAAGATGGATCTTCACAACAACGAGCAGGGCCGTGAGTGCGGAAAGCGGGCGAGCTCGGACACCGTCGACGAGTGCAGGGATATGTGCAAGGAGGAGCTCAATTCCGGCAGGTTGCGCGTCCTGCCCGAAGACCAATGGCGGGACGAGTGATATTAATGGAATAAGCGCATGAGCCCCGCATCGCGTTCTTTCATTTCCGGTCGAGCTGCCGTGCGCGCCCTGCTGACGGCGGCTGCAGTCACGGCGATGTGGGCTTATTTCTTTATGTTGAGAACGGTGAGTGTCCGCAGCCGCGCATCGGACAAAGCGCTCGTTGTATGGCTAGCGATGGATGGCGCCGCGTCCAGGCAACTGATGCTCAATCCTGAGCAACGCGACACCACGTTCGTCTGGGGGCGGCCATCGCGCGATACATCGCTTGGTGTGTTCGCGCTGCAGGGAGGCGAGCCGAATCCGATCGGCGCCTGCGGTTATCAGGGTCGGTGGTCACCAGCAGTGGATTATATCGTCATCGTGACAGAGCGGGAGGAAGGAGAATTGAAAGCGTGGTGCGAGCGAACCTCTACGCTGGAGGCGGTGGTCTTTAGCGGGATCTGGTGAGATGCAGAGGGTCCGCGTCATCGAGGGAACCGCCGCATCGTTCGCCGGACAACGAGCGGCGGTCTCATCCGGCTGACTCGGAGCATATCGATTGAAACAGTGCCCCGTCCGCGCGCGCCGGAGGACGCTCGGACGGGGCGGAGGGACATCGCGCTCGGTCCGGTGAGCCGGGGGCCTGCCCCTCGTCAAGCGAACGCGTTGCGCCGCACGATGGTCGCCTCGCGATCCGCGCCGACCGACACCACGTCGACCGGCACGCCCGTCTCCTTCTCGACCAGCTCCACGTACTGCCGCGCCGCCGCCGGCAGCTCGGTCATCGGCGGGCGCCGTCGATCGGCTCGCTCCACTCGTCTACCTGATCGAGCACCGGCTTCGCCGTCGCGATCTCGTCGATCGGGAACTCCCGCGTCCGCCCCGTCGGCGTGTCGTACGCGACGCACACCTTGAGCTCCGGCATGCCCGTCAGCACGTCCAGTTTCGTGAGCGCGATCCCGTCGAGGCCGTTCACGCGCGCCACGTAGCGCAGCGCCGGCAGGTCGTGCCACCCGGTCCGCCGCGAGCGCCGGTCACCGAGCCGTACTCCCCGCCGACCGACCGCAGCCGCTCGCCCAGCGGGTCACCGAGCTCCGTCGGGAACGGGCCCTCGCCCACCGGCGTGCAGTACGGCTTCGCCAGGCCGAGCACCCGGCGGATGCGCGTCGGGCCGACCCCGGCGCCCACGCACCCCCACGATCGCCGCCGACGACGTGACGAACGGGAACGTGCGGTGGTCGATGTCGAGCAGCGTCCCCTGCCGCCCCCTCCAGGAGCACGCGCTCGCCGCGGCGGAGCGCCCCGTCGATGAGCTGCAACGTTGCCGGCCAAGAGCGGCGTGTGCGCTTCGCCAGCGGGGTGAGCTCCTCGATGATCGCGTCGAGCGACGGCGGCTCGCCGCCGAGCGCGCGCAAGGTCGGCGCCCACGCTTCGAGCGACCGCGAGACGAGCTGCGCCAGCCGCTTCATGTCGCGCAGGTCGCCGAGCCGCGCCCCGCGCCGAGACGCCTTGTCCTCGTAGCACGGGCCGATGCCGCGCTTCGTCGTCCCGAGCCACGCCCCGTCCGCCGCCGCCTCGCGGAGCGAGTCGACCAGCGGGTGATACGGCAGGATCAGGTGCGCGCGATCCGAGACGAACAGCCGCCCCGCGGTCGCCTTCGCGGGCGATTCCACCGAGCTTGGCTTCCGGCAGCGACACGCATCACGCTTTTCCCGGATGCCTGAACGTACAGTGAGGTACCACCTGCAGAGCGGGTGGCTTCATGAAGGCCCCCAGAGGGGGGCCTGGGCGGTATGAAGGGAGCGACGCTCCCGGCTTACCTCGTGGAGGGGGCTGAAGCCCCCGAGCGGAAGATGCTCCTGCAGAGGCGGTGGCTTCCCCGTGCGCGTCATCGCTCTTATATTATGGACAGCCCTCCGCGCGCGACATCCGACGCAGCGAGGGGCAACGTGAATGAACGCGAGGAGGGGATGGTGAGCGCGGCGACGACATCCATGACGCGCCCTGGCCGCACCCTACCGGGCAACGACTTCGCCGGTCAATCGGCGTCCGCGGCGCCAATACGCGTCGCGCGCCCGGTTCTCGACGGCCCCCTCGACTGCCTACTTCCCGGATCCATGGCTCCCCATCGTGTCCGGAGAGCCTCTCTCGCACCCCTCAGCGCGCGGCGACGTCCCGGCCGCGCTCCTGCGCGGGGAACGGGTTCGGCCATACCGGCAGGAGCGCCTTTCGGTACACGGTGAGCCGCAGCAGGTCGATGCCCGCAATGGCGCCGAACGCCATGGCGTCGTCGGTCCCATAGCTCCCCTGGAGCGACAGGCTGATCCCGAGCGGCGCCCCCAGCGTGAGCGCGCCGGCCACGCCGGTGGAGCCCTCACCCCAGAACCGCTGGTAGCCGCCGACGTCGACGGCCAGGCCGAGCTGGCCGGCCTGGAAGCCGCGCGTCGCGACCCGGGCGAGCAACGCGAGATCGATGCCGCTGTCGAGGAGGGGGGTCGCGCGCACCAGGCCGCCGACGATGACCGGCGCGTCCGGCGTGGTCCCGACGCCGACGTCGAGCGAGAGCGCGCTGTCGAGGACGAGATCGCCGTCCCCCTGCTTCCAGCCGACCGCGCCGGCGCCGACGAAGGTCCACGCGGAGGCGTCCGCGCGCGAGGGCGATGACCAGGCAAGCGGGGCGAGCAAGGCCCCGACGACGAGGAGACAGGCGGTCGGCGAACGCACGCGAGCGAGCTACCACGAAGCGCCGAGCGGCGATAGGTCAGCGCGCGCCGCCCCGCCGCTCGACGATCCGCCGCGCCACGAGCGCGGCCACCTCCGGGTCGAAGAGGAGCGTGTTGTGCCCCCGCGCCTGCATCACGCGCACCTCGAACCCCGGCAGCGCGTGCGCGATGGGCGAGCGGACCAGCGTGTCGGCGCCCGCGACGATCGACAGGTGCGGGATGCTCGACCGCGCCGTCCCGAGGAGGACGCGCCGGAGGAGCGGGCTCGAGGCGTCGAGGTCGCGCGCGCCCCCGAAGCCGAGCAGCGCGGCGCGCGGGATGCCGCCGAACGGGCTCGCCATCGAGATGGTCTGCACGATCCGGGGATCGCCGACCTCCTGCGCGAAGAAGCGACACACGATGCCGCCCATGCTGTGGCCGACGAGGTGCAAGCGCGCCCCGCCCGGCAACGCCGAGACGAGCGCCGCGAGGCGCGCGGAGAGCTCCTCGACCCCAGGCCCAGGCGCGTACGACATCGTCGCGGTATGCACCGACCCCGCCGGCGGCTCGACCCGCGGCGGGGCCGGCCGGCCCGGCGACCGCGAGGCGGAAGCGTGGCGCTCGATCGCCGTCCGCAACGGCCGGAGGACGCCGGCCGACGCGAAGAGGCCGTGCAGGATGATCACCACGTCGTCGCCGTCGCTCGCGCCGGCGGGGATCACCGGCGCCAGGGTGTCGTACGGCAGGAGGACCGCCTGCCGCGCGAGCGAGGCCACTTCCCTGCCAGCGGTCGCCGCGAGAGCCGACGCACGGAGCCACCTCACCACACGGGGGCTCTTACCATGAATCCGCCGCGCGACGGCGCCGCGCCCTCCCGACGCGCTGCGTCCCGGCCGATCACGGCCGCAGCAGCCAGACATGGAAGCTGCGGAACGTCCCGAGGAGCGAGCGGATCCGGATCCGATCGCCCGGCGCCACGTCGCGGAGCGGGACGCGGATCTCGGACCAGCGGTCCGCCGGGCGCTCGGGCACCTCGACGCGCACCTCGCCGCCCGCGTCGCGCAGGGCCGCGACGCCGAGCGCGATCGGGCCGCCGCCGTCGGTGCGCAGCGCGAGCACGGCCGGTCCACGCGCGGCGACCGCGTCGACCGCGAACGACTGCTCGCGCCCCTCGGGGATGAGCCTGCCAGCGTCGAACCGCGGCGCGCCGCCGGCGGCGCCGTCGCCGCCGCCCGGCAGCACCGCGCCGATGACCCAGCCGCCGCGCGGCGACGGGAACGCGTAGCCGTGCGCCCGCTCGTCGACCAGATCGGCGATGTCCACCTCGTCGATGACCCCGGCGCGGCGCTCCCCCGGCGGGGCCAGCGCCGACCAGTCGGCCTCGTAGATCACCTTCTCGTCCGCGGCGCACATCACGTTGTCCTCGATCTTCACCGCGTCGACGCGCCTGCCGAAGACGTCGGCGAGCCCGCCCCACCAGGACGGGTACAGGGCGAAGACGTCCGGCCGCTCGGCGGCGTCGAGCCGCTCGATGAGCTCGACCACGGCGGGCACCCCGTGCACCGAGGCCCGCGCGAACGGCAGCCCCCGGTACCCGCCGAGGCCGAGCCCGTCGATGGCCGGGATCCCCGACAGGTACGGGATCGCGCCCGCGTCGCCGAGGAGCACCCGCCGCGGCGCTCGGTGTTGGCGCGCGCGCGCGGAGAGCCGCCGCGCGACCTCGACGTGCTGGCCGGCGATGTTCGCCGAGGCGCGGGCGAAGTGGTCGATCTGCCGCGCGAACCCCGCGGAGGGCGCGGCGATGGCCAGCGCGGCGAGCGCCGCCGCGAAGGCCGCCGCGAGCCGGCCCCGCCGCGCGAGCGACGCGGCCCCGAGCGCCGCGGCGACGAGCAGCATCGCGAGCGACGGGGCGGCGTAGCGGAGGTTCTGGTAGCGCGCCGTCGCGTTGAGCGCGACGAGCAGGAGCGAGCCGTACGCGCCGATCAAGAGCGGCACGGCGAGCCGCCGCGAGCGCCGATCGAGCGCGGCGATCGCGCCGAGCAGCGGCAGGACGAGGGCCCAGGGCGGTCCGCCGAGCGCGCCCTCCAGCGCCTGCACGCGCAGCGCGGCGAGGTTCTTGATCACCTCCACCGCCTTCTCGAGCGGCGTGGGGTACGGGTTCGAGAGGATGAGCTTGCGCACGGCACCGGCGGCGCTCCACTCGCCCGTGAGCGCCCGGTTCGCGGCGGCGTGCGCGCCGAGGAGCAGCGCGGTGGGGAGCGACGCGCGCGCGAGCGACGCGGCCGCGCCGAGCGAGCCCGCCGCGTGGGCGGCGGCGACGGCGAGCGGCGCCGCCAGCGCGACGGCCTCGGGCCGCGTCGCGACGAGCAGCGCCGCGAGGAGGCCCGCCCGGAGCTGCTCGGCAGGGCGCCGCGCCGGCGGGGCGAGCTCCACGCGCCGCACCGCGACGAGCGCGCGGCCCAGCACGGCGCCGAGCAGCGCGACCTCCATCCCGGAAAACCAGCTCCAGTCGAGCAGCGGCACGGCCACGACGAAGAGCGGCGCGACCCAGGCGACCCAGCGGGAAGAGGCGGCGCCGGGCCCGCCGCGCGGCTCGAGGAGCCGCCGGAGCGAGCTGCACAGGTCGAGCAGCGCGGCGCAGGCGAGGAGCGCGGCGAAGACGCCGAGCCAGGCGCCGCGGAAGCCGAGCAGGTACCCGGGCGCGAGGACGAGCGGGTACGTGAGGCTGGTCCCGCCCGAGGAGTAGCCGTTGCCGGGGATCCACGAGAACGGGTGGCCCAGGGCCGCGGCGCGGGCGAAGCCGAAGTGGATGTAGACGTCGTCGAGCGGCGCCGGCCAGACGCCGCCCGTCTTTCTGAGCGCGGGCCCGTAGAACGCCGCGGCCGCGCCGAGGACCGGGATCGCGGCGGTCGCGTGCCACAGGAGCAGCCTGATCCGGGGCGCGCGCCTCACGGCCCGGGCGGTACCACGAAGGGGCCGGGACGGCGCGACGATTCTGGCTAGACTGCCGGCCATGGTGCTCAGAGCTGTGGTGGACGAATCGGTGGACGCCGCCCACTGGGAGGCGGTCGAGGAGGCGGCCGAGCTCCTGCAGGAGGAGCAGTTCCAGGAGGCGCTCGTCGCGCTGCGCGACGTGATCAAGGCCTCGCCGTCGAACCCGTACGCGTACAACCTGCTCGGGCACGCGCTCTACGAGCTCGGCCAGCTCGAGCCGGCGCGCGACGCCTACCGCGCCGCCGTGCGGCTCGCGCCGAGCTTCCTCGGGGCGCGGGTCGCCCTGTCGCACGCGCTCCGGCGCCTCGGCGACACCGACGGGGCGATCGCGCAGGCGAAGGAGGCGCTGCGCCGGTTCCCGAAGGACGGCGACGCGATGCACGCGATGGGGCTCGCCTACGCGGCCCGCGGGAACCGCGCGCTCGCCCGCAAGCACCTCCAGGGCTTCCTGGACGCGGGCCCCGAGGTCGAGGCGGCGATGGAGGTGCGGCAGATCCTCGAGATGCTCGGCGTCGGGGACGACGACGAGCCGCTCCAGTTCGAGTAGCCTCTCCGGGCGCGCGCGGCGCGCCTCGGAGGAACGCGATGGTGACCACCCCGCACTTCGATCTCATCATCATCGGAACGGGGCCGGGCGGCGAAGGCGCCGCCATGACGGCCGCGAAGCACGGCAAATCGGTCGCGGCGATCGAGCGTTACACGCGGGTCGGCGGGGGCTGCACCCACTGGGGGACGATCCCGAGCAAGGCGCTGCGCCGCGCGATTTACCACATGAACCTGGTCAACCAGAGCCCCATCTACAAGCGGATGGATGTGGTTCCGGAGTACCCGTTCGCCGAGCTCCTCGCGACCGCGAACCGCGTGATCGACGAGCAGGTCGACCTGCGCGAGAGCTTCTACGACCGGAACCGCGTCCAGCTCATCCCGGGGCAGGCCAGGTTCGTCGACGCGCACACGGTCGAGGTCGAGGGCGACGGGGGCCAGCGCCGGCGCTTCACGGCCGACAGCTTCGTCATCGCGACCGGCTCGCGCCCGTACCGGCCGGACGACATCGATTTCAGCCACCCGCGCATCTTCGACAGCGACACGCTGCTGCGCATGGATCGCACGCCCCGGAGCATCACGATCTTCGGGGCGGGCGTCATCGGCTGCGAGTACGCGTCGATGCTGCGCAACATGCAGATCGCCGTGAACCTCGTGAACACGCGCGCGCATCTCCTGGAGTTCCTCGACGACGAGATCACCGACGCGCTCGGGTACCACTTCTGCGACAAGGGGATCCGCGTCCTCAACGGCGAGGAGCACGAGAAGGTCGAGGCGACGAAGGAGGGCGTGGTGCTCTCCCTGAAGAGCGGGAAGAAGCTCCGGAGCGAGGTCTTCCTGTGGGCGAACGGGAGGACGGGCAACACGGCCGATCTCGGCCTGGAGAGCGTCGGCATCACGGCGAACAAGCGCGGTCAGCTCGAGGTCAACGAGAGCTTCCAGACGAGCCAGCCGCACATCTACGCGGTCGGCGACGTCGTCGGCTTCCCGGCGCTCGCGAGCGCGAGCTACGACCAGGGCCGGTTCGCGGCCAGCCACATCTGCGGCAACGCCGACGAGAAGCTGGTCCGGGACATCCCCACCGGCATCTACACGACGCCGGAGATCTCGTCGCTCGGCAAGAGCGAGCGCGAGCTGACGGCGGAGAAGGTGCCCTACGAGGTGGGGAAATCGACCTTCAAGACGCTCGCCCGCGCGCAGATCACCGGCCAGCAGGTCGGGATGCTGAAGCTCATCTTCCACCGCGAGACGCTCGCGCTGCTCGGGATCCACTGCTTCGGGGAGAACGCCGCGGAGATCATCCACATCGGGCAGGCGATCATGTCGCAGCCGCCGCCGAACAACACGATCCGGTATTTCGTGAACACGACGTTCAACTACCCCACCATGGCCGAGGCCTATCGGGTGGCGGCGCTCGACGGGCTCGGGCGGGTGTTCTGAGGGGGCCGCTCGCGAGCACGAGGTGCTCGCCAGGACGGTCCGGATCGAGGCAGCGCCGCGCGCTCGGCGGTTGCCTGGGGGCGGCGATGCGGCGATACTTCCGCGAGGAGCACGCTGTCATGGCCGCCGCTGCCCCCCTCCTCGCCCCCCCTGCCGAGCGCGCCGAAGCGGCCGCGGCAGCCGGCTCGGAAGACCAGCTCTTCGTCGTTCATGACGTCTCGTGGGAGGAGTACGAGGCCCTCCTGGCCGTCCTCGGCGACCGCGCAGGCGTGCGGGTCACGTACTGCGAGGGAGTGCTGGAGCTGATGAGCCCGGGCGGACCGCATGAATGGCGGAAGACGATCCTGGCCCGCCTCATCGAGGCCTACGCGGAGGAGGCGGACTTGCCGCTCAGCGGGTACGGCAGCATGACCGTCCGCAACCAGCTCGCGGCGCGGGGGGCGGAGCCGGACGAGTGCTACGTGCTCGGGACGGCGGAGGACGGGGAGATCCCGGATCTCGCGATCGAGGTCGTCGAGAAGAGCGGGGCGATCGACAAGCTCTCCGTCTATGCGGGGCTCGGCGTGCCCGAGGTCTGGTTCCTGAAGAAGGGGAAGCTCTCCCTCCACGTCCTCGGCCCGGACGGCTACGCCGAGGCGGAGCGGAGCCGGTTCCTGCCGGGGCTCGACGTCGCGGCGCTGACGGAGTTCATGGTGCGCAAGGGGGACCAGACGACGGTGGTCCGAGCGTGGCGAGCGATGCTCCGGGAGCGGGGCAGACGGTGAGCGCGGTCCGCTGAGCGGCGAAGGGCCGCCTCCTCCGCTACGTCCCGCCCCTCGCCCGAGCCGCGCACGCCGCCGCGATCGCCTCCGCGCCGGCCTCCCTCGCCGCGATCTCGCACGCGCGCCACGCCGCGAGCCGCTCCGGCGCCGCAGCGCCGCGGGGCGCGGCCGCGACCCGCGCCTCGACCGAGCGCGCGAAGGCGTCCAGCGCCGCCTCGTCCCCGCGCTCCGACAGGAGCACGCCCAGCGTGAGCGCCGCGTGCGCGACCTGCCGCTCCGCGCCCGGGTACATCGCCTCCGCGAGCGCCTCGACCAGCGCCGGCAGATCGCGGCGCGCCGCCGCCTCGCGCGCCCGCACCTCGGGCGACGCGGCCTCGGCCCCGGCGACGCCGAGGCGCCGCTCCACATAGCCCACCACCGAGCGGGCGACGCGCTGGAACGAGGCGAGCCCGTCGGTCGGCACCTCCAGCACGCCGCCCCCGGCGCGCGCGCCGGCCGCGTCGAGGTCGAGCACGATCACGAGATCCTCCCGCTCCCCGAGGACCAGGAGATCGCGCGCCCAGTCGAGCGAGCGCTCCTCCACGAGCCACGCCGTCGCCCGCGCGAGATCGCCGCGCGGCAGGATCCGCGTGCCGTCCGGGAGCGCGAGGCCGTCCGCCGCCGCGTAGAGCGCCGCGAGGTCCTGCGGCTCGGCCAGATCGAGCGGCCACGCGCCCGCCGCCGCCGGCGCGGGCCGCGCCTCCACGCCGGGGTGCGCGAGCAGCGCGGCGACGCGCGACGCGAGGTCGGAGGCCGCGCTCACGGCGCCGGCACCCGCCCGCGGGGCGCGTCCGCGAGGTTCTGGAGGAAGCCGTGGGCCTGGGCGGCCGCCGCGGGCACGTCGAAGACCACGAAGTGCCCGTCGCTCCCCTCGGCGACCGGCCACTGCGCGAGCACGCCCGAGGCGCGGCCGCCCGCGAGGTTCCCGGCCAGCCCCTCGGGCGGCACCTCGACCGGCGCGGGGCCGCCGAAGCCGTACTCGCGGATCAGACGCTGCGCGGGCGACTGCAGCGGCAAGCCCATCGCCAGCGCGTGCATCTCGATGCCGCGCGGCGGCGCGTACGTGTCGCCGCTGCCGTCCGGGTTGATGCCCTCCGTCATGTAGATGCTCTTCGGCGCGAAGCCGTCGCGGGGCGCGACGAACAGCCGCGCAGCGTAGTGGATCGGATCGACCACGTCGACGATCGACTGCGCGAGCGAGATCGCGGGGTGGAGCTCGTTCACCTCCCCCGCCTCCTCGCCCATGAGCCCGAGGAAGACCGACTTGACGAGCGTCGCGATGCTCGGCGGCGGGTTCGTCTTCTCGAGCAGGGTGATCGACATGACCGCCGACGCCCCGGAGAGGACGCCGCCCCGCGCCGAGTCGTCGGCCGCGAGGTATAGCGGGCCGTTCAGCCCGCCCTGGGAGTGCCCGAAGAACAGGATCTTCGACGGGTCGAATCGGATCTCCTCCCCCGTGCTGGACACGCCGGCGGGCACCGTCATGCGCGACTCGGTGAAGAGGCGCGCCCGCTGCACCTCGTCGAGCGCCGACTGGCGCGCGTTCGTGCGCGCCGCGGACACGTTCTGCACGTTGTAGAACAGCGGCCCGGCCTGCGACGCGTCCTCCGGCGCCTCGGGGCGCGCGCCGTGGAAGATCTGGTCGACGCCCATGACCGCGAGGCACCGCTCGGCGAGCGCGAGGCCGGTGTGGCTGTGGACGTAGGAGCGGTAGTCGCCGCCCGTGCCGTGGGCGTAGAGCACGACGGGATAGCCGGCCTCCGGCATGGGGCAGCGGCTCGCGGCGGGGACCGTGATCGAGAAGCGCAGGTCGAAGTAGCCGGCGACCACCGGCTCGCCGGCCTTGGTCGCGAAGCCGCCGCCGTCGGCGTGGCTCGCGTACGGGGCCCGGCCGATCTGGTAGCTCGGGGACGGCCCGTACACGCCGGCGTACTCGTCCCACGACGGCGCGTGCTTCACGAGCCGCCAGAGCTCGGGCCGCGCCTCCGGCGGCGGGACGCTCGCGAGCAGGTGATCGCGCAGCGCGAAGAGCTCCGCGGTCGGGTCGGAGGTGGTGAAGACCGCGAGGTGGACGATGCGCTCGCGCGCGACGCCGGCCGCCTCGATCTCGTCGACCGCCGGAGCGAGCGCCTCGCGCGCGGCCGCGACGTCGGCGCTGGCCGGGTCGATCCCGAGCGCCTGGCGCAGCTCCGGGCTCGCCTCGACGGGGCCGCCGCCCTCGCCGCGCAGCGCGTCCGTGACGACGAGCGCGTACCGGGTCCGCGGCCGGAGCGGGAAGCCCATCACGGGCATGAAGGCGAGGGTGTTCTCGGGCCAGTACACGCCGGCCTCGCGCTGGAAGTGGACCGAGATCGGGCGCCGCTCTCCGCGCGCCGGCGAGCCCGGATCGACGTCGATGAGCTGCACCGCCCCGGCGGAGCTCATGGCGAACGCGGGCGTCTCGGGGAGCGAGGCGGCGTCGATCGGCCCGGCGAAGCGCAGGTACCCCGCCGCCGCCGGGGAGAAGCCGTCGAGGACCGAGTCCATCTCGCGGATGTACTCGTCGAGCAGCCTGAGCCGCCGCGGGTTGGGGTAGCCGTCGAGCCGCACCGCGCCGCCCTCGCGGCGCAGATCGCTCGGCCACGGCGCGTCGAAGAAGCGCGCTCCGCGGAGCTCGCCGAGGCGCGCCGGCGAGACCCAGATCGACGAGACGCTCGGGCCCACATCGCCGCAACCGAGCGCTGCGACGAGCGACGATGCCGCGGCCATCGCCGCGGCGAAGGAGAAACGCATGGCGAGATAGTGGCGCAGGCGCTCGCCGAGATCGACAGGCCGCGCGCGCGATCGAAGCGGCAGGACAGGCAGAGCTCGTGCGCTGCGCGGCGGCGCGGCGGCGCTTCGTCGCGGACGCGCTCGCCTGCGTCGCGGACGCGATCGTGACACAGCGCACGGCGCGCCCGCTCCGTTCACGCTTCAGGCGCTCTGCGCGGCCGTCCGGCCGATGCGCGGCGGGCGACCCGGACGGGCCGCGCCGTCGCGCGGGCAGGCAGAAGAACCGCGGCGCGCCCGTGAGCGCGGGACGGCCGGACGCGGCGCCTCGACGGGCGGGCGCAGCAGCGTGCCGCGTCGAGGGTGACTTCGGCCTGTGCTTCATATATATATGATTTAGGTGCTCCGCATGTCCCTGGAAGGCAGGATCGCGCTCGTCACGGGTGGGGGTCGCGGCATCGGCCGCGCGATCGCCGAGCGGCTCGCGCAGGGCGGCGCGCGCGTCGCCGTCGCAGGCCGCACGCAGGCCGAGATCGAGGAGACGGCCGCCGCCGTCGGCGGCGTCGCCGTCCGGCTCGACGTGGCCGATCGCGAGGGCGCGCTCGCCGCGCTCGCCGCGCTCGAGGGCCAGGTCGGGCACATCGACGTGCTCGTCAACAACGCGGGCGCGGCCGAGAGCGCGCCGTTCGACAGGACCACCGACGCGATCTGGGACCGCATGCTCGCGGTGAACGTGACCGGCGCCTTCGCGCTGTGCCGCGCCCTGATCCCGAAGATGATCGCGCGCGGGTTCGGGCGCGTCATCAACGTCGCCTCCACCGCCGGGCTCGCCGGGTGCGCCTACTCGACCGCGTACTGCGCGTCGAAGCACGCCATGGTCGGGATGACCCGCGCCATCGCGCTGGAGATCGCCCGCACCCCGGTGACCATCAACTGCGTCTGCCCCGGGTGGGCGAACACGAAGATGGCGGACGAGGCGATCGCCCGCATCGCCGAGAAGACCGGGCGAGGCGAGGACGCGGCGCGGCGGGCGCTCGAGGCGATGTCGCCCCAGGGCCGGATGGTCGAGCCCGAGGAGGTCGCGCTGGTCGTGTCGATGCTCTGCAGCGACGAGGCGCGCAGCATCCACGGCCAGGCGATCCCGGTCGACGGCGGGCAGGTGATGCGGTGAAGGGCGGCCTCGAGATCGTGCAGCCGGCCGGGTGGCCCGCGCCGCGCGGCTACGCCAACGGCGTCGTGACGCGCGGCCGGACGCTGCACGTCGCGGGGCAGATCGGGTGGGACGCCGCGTCGGGGCAGATCCGGAGCGACGATCTGGCCGAGCAGTTCGCGCTGGCGCTCGACAACGTGCTCGCGGTCGTCGCGGCCGCCGGCGGCGCGCCGGGCGACGTCGCGCGGATGACCGTCTACGTGACCGACCTCGACGCGTACAGGCGCTCGCGCGCCGCGATCGGCGCCGCGTGGCGAGCGCGCTTCGGCAAGCACTTCCCGGCGATGGCCCTCGTCGGCGTCGCGGGGCTCGTCGAGCCGCGCGCGCTCGTCGAGATCGAGGCCGTCGCGGCGCTCGACGAGCGCGGCGAGGCCGCGGCCGCCTCCGCGCCCGGCGGGGACGAGGGCGGCCCGTGAGGCGCGGGGCGCCGGCGAGGCGCCCGCTCGCCGTGGCGCCCCCGCCCGAGAGCGCGCGCGGCGATCAGGCCGCCGTGCGCGCCTGGGTGCGCATCCTCGCCGTCCACAAGCGGGCGCTCGCGGCCATCCGCGAGGACCTGGAGCACGAGATGACCCTCCCGCGCTTCGACCTCCTCGCGAACCTCGTGCGCAGCGACGGGCAGACGCTCGCCTCGCTCTCGCGCAGCATGCTGGTCACGGCGGGCAACCTCACCGGGCTCGTCGACCGCGCGGCGCGCGACGGCATGGTCGAGCGGCGCGCGGATCCGAGCGACCGCCGCGCCTGGCGGGTGCACCTCACCCCCAAGGGGCAGCGCGCGTTCCGCGACGCCGAGCGGCGCCACGCCGCGCGCGTCGCGAAGGTGTTCTCCGGGCTGAGCCCGGCCGAGATCTCCACGCTGACGCGGCTGCTCGACAAGCTGCGCACCACGCTGCGCGAGCCGGACCTGCCCGTCCCGTCGCGCCCCGGCAGCGCCCGCGCGCACGCGGAGCGCGGCGCGCGCAGCCCGCCGCGGCGCACGCGGACCAAGCCCTGATCGCGCGAGACCCCTCCCAGAGCAGCGCACCGAACCCGAGAGGCCCCCCGATGACCCTCACCCCCCGCTCCTTCCAGCTCGAGATCAGCCGCGGCGTCGCGGAGATCACGCTGAGCCGCCCCGACCGGCTGAACGCCCTCACCTTCGAGATCTACGGCGAGCTCACGGCCACGTTCCGCTCGCTCGAGCGCTCGGCCGCGCGCGCGGTCGTGCTCACCGGGGAGGGGCGCGGCTTCTGCTCGGGCGGCGACGTCGAGGGGATCATCGCCGAGCTGTTCGCGCGCGACGCGCGGGGGCTGCTCGAGTTCACCCGCGTCACCGGCGCGCTGATCCAGAGCATCTGCGAGCTCCGGCGCCCGGTCATCGCCGCGGTGAACGGGGTCGCCGTCGGCGCGGGCGCGGTGATCGCCGCCGCCTGCGACCTGCGCATCGCCGCGGCGAGCGCCCGCTTCGGGTTCATCTTCCCCAAGGTCGGCCTGTCCGGCGCCGACATGGGCGCCTCCTACCTCCTGCCGCGCATCGTCGGCCACGGGCGCGCCGCCGAGCTGCTCCTCTTCGGCGACCTCGTCGGCGCCGACGAGGCGCTCCGCATCGGCCTCGTGAACCGCGTCGTCCCCGACGGCGGCGCGCTCCCTCTGGCGCGCGAGTGGGCCGATCGGCTCGCGCGCGGGCCGGCGTTCGCGCACGCGATCACCAAGCAGATGCTCGAGAGCGAGCGCACGATGCCCCTCGCCGCCGCGATCGAGGCCGAGGCGCAGGCGCAGGCGCTCTGCATGGCGCACCCCGACTTCCGCGAGGCCTACGAGGCGAACAAGGCGAAGCGCCCCCCGCGCTTCGAGGGCGCCGTCCTCGGCGACGCCGCCGCGGCGCCCGCCGAGGCGGAAGCCGCCCCCACCCCCCGAGCCACCGGCCCGGCGGCGCCCCGATCATGACCAGGCTCGCGCTCTCCTCGGCCGATCTCCCGGTCTTCTTCGAGGCGCGCCACGCGGCGCTCGCCGCGCGGCTCACCCCCGAGGCGCTCGCGCCGCTCGCGGGCGCGCGCGATCCCGCCGCCGTGGCGCGCTGCATGGGCGAGCCGCTCGGCCTCTACGCGCACCTCGTCCCCGAGGCGCTCGGCGGCGCGCCCGCGGGCGGCGGCCCCGCCGCGGACCCGACGGCCATCGACGTGCGATCGCTGGTGCTCATCCGCGAGGCGCTCGGCCAGGTCTCCCCGCTCGCCGACGCGATCTTCGCGGTTCAGGGGCTCGGCTCGTACCCGATCGTGCTGGCCGGCAGCGACGCGCAGCGCCGCGCGATCCTGCCCGACGTGCTCTCGGGGCGCCGGATCGGCGCCTTCGCCCTGACCGAGCCCGAGGCGGGCAGCGACGTCGCCTCGCTCCGGACCGAGGCCCGGCGCGATGGCGACGGGTGGGTCCTCGACGGCGAGAAGGTGCTGATCTCGAACGTCCCGCTCGCGCACCACCTCGTCGTCTTCGCGCGCACGGGCGCGCCCCCGGGCGAGGGCGGCAGGCGCGGCGGCGGGCGCGCCGGGATCACGGCGTTCCTCGTCGACAGCGGCGCGCCCGGCGTCGCCTCGGAGCCGCTCCCGATGTCGGTCCCGCACCCGATCGGCCGGCTCCGCTTCGACGGCTGCCGCGTGCCGGACAGCGCGCGCCTCGGCGAGGTGGGCGGCGGCTACGGGCTCGCGATGCAGACGCTCGACGCCTTCCGGATCTCGGTCGGCGCGGCGGCGAACGGCATGGCGGCGCGCGCGCTCCGCGAGGCGATCGCGCACGTCACGCGCCGCAGGCAGTTCGGCGCGCCGCTGTCCGAGCAGCAGATGGTGCGCGCCTACCTCGCCGAGATGGCGACCGAGCTCGACGCCGGCCGCCTCCTCGTGGCGCGCGCGGCCCACAAGCGCGACACCGCCTCGGTCGACGCGCGCGTCTCGACCGAGGCGGCCATGGCGAAGATGTTCGCCACCGAGGCGGCGCAGCGGATCATCGACCGCGCGGTCCAGCTCCACGGGGGCCTCGGGGTCATCGAGGGGACCGAGGTGGAGCGGCTGTACCGCGAGATCCGGCCGCTGCGCATCTACGAGGGGACGACCGAGATCCAGAAGCTCATCATCGCGAAGGGGATCCTCGAGCGCGCCGCCGCCGAGCGCGCGGCGGACGAGCCCGCCCGCGGCGAGGCGCGGTAGCGATGTGGAAGCCGCCGGAGCGGATGCGCCACGCCCTGCCCCGCGAGGAGCCCCCGACCGCGGCCGAGGCGGCGCGCGCGCGCCTCTTCTCGCCGCTCCGCCTCGCCTCCGGCCTCGAGCTCGCCGAGCGCTCGTGGGTGCCGGCGATGGTCCCCTGGCGCGCGACGGAGGACGGGCTCGTCACGCAGGACGTGCTCGACTGGTACGGCCGCTTCGCCGACGGCCAGCCCGGCGCCCTCGTGGTCGAGGCGACCGGCATCCGCGACGTGCCGAGCGGGCCGCTGCTCCGCGCCGGCCACGATCGGTTCATCCCGGGGCTCCGGGAGCTCGTCCGGATGGTGCGCGCGCGGAGCGCGGGCCGCACGCGCGTGTTCCTGCAGCTCATCGACTTCCTCCGCATCCGCCGGCGCCCGCCGAAGGAGAGGTTCCTCCGGCAGTTCCTGGAGATCACCGGCGCGCACCGGCGCGCCCTCGCCGAGCAGTTCGGCGAGCCGCGGCTCCGGGACGCCCCGGAGCCCGAGGTGCGCGAGCGGCTTGTCGCGCTCGACGACGACCGGCTCGAGGCCGTGCTCGCGCCGCGCGAGCTCGAGGCGCTGCGCTTCGGCGAGCGGGAGCGCGTGACCGACGTCGCGCTCCCCCACATCCGCGACCTGCCGCGCGCGCTGCCCGGCCTCTTCGCCGCCGCGGCGCAGCGGGCGCGCGAGGCGGGCTTCGACGGGGTGGAGCTCCACTACGCCCACGCCTACACGATGGCCTCGTTCCTCTCCGCGCTGAACACCCGGACGGACGGCTACGGCGGCGACCGCGAGGGCCGCGCGCGCCTCCCGCTCGAGGTCTACGCGGCCGTGCGCGACGCCGTGTCCTCGCGCTTCACGGTGGGCTGCCGCTTCCTCTGCGACGACGTCATCGCCGGCGGCAACCGGGTCGACGACGCGGCGCACTTCGCGATCGCGTTCGCGCGCGCCGGCATGGACTTCCTCTCGCTCTCGACCGGCGGCAAGTTCGAGGACGCGAAGCAGCCCAAGGTCGGCGAGGCCGCGTATCCCTACACCGGCCCGAGCGGGTACGAGTGCATGCCGACGGCGCTCTCGGACGCGGCCGGGCCGTTCGGGCGGCAGGTCCCGAAGCAGGCGCGGGTCCGGCGGGCCGTGCGCGAGGCCGGCCTCGACACGCCGGTCGTCGTCGCGGGCGGGATCTGCACGTTCGCGCAGGCCGAGGCGATCCTCGCGGCCGGCGAGGCCGACCTCATCGGCGCCGCCCGGCAGACGCTGGCCGATCCCGACTGGTTCCTGAAGCTGCGCCTCGGCCGCGGCGGCGAGGTGCGCCGCTGCATCTACTCCAACTACTGCGAGGCGCTCGATCAGCGGCACCGGCCCGTGACGTGCCAGCTCTGGGATCGCGAGGGGCTCGACGAGCCGGGCGTCGCGACGACCGACGGGGGCAAGCGGCGGCTCACGGCGCCGCGGTGGAGGCGCGAGGAGGCGTGACCATGAGCGCACCGACATTTCCTGAAGAGTTCAACCTCGCCGACTACTATCTGTTCGACCGGCTGCGCGAGGGGCTCGGCGACAAGGTCGCCCTGCTCTTCGGCGATCAGCGGCACACCTACGCCGACGTCGCCGAGCAGGTCCGCCGGCTCCGCGCGCACCTCGCGGTCGAGGACGTCGCGCCCGAGCAGCGGGTGCTCATCGTCCTGCACGACTCGCCCGCGTTCGTCTGGGCGTTCTTCGCGGCGCTGCGCCACGGCGCCGTCGTGGCCATGGGCAACCCCGAGGCGCCCGCCGCCGATCTCGCGTACCTCGTCGAGTACACGCGGGCCGCGGCGGTCGTCACGATCCCGCGCGTGGCCGAGGCGATCCAGGGCGCGCTCGAGGCCGCGGACCTCCGGACGCTCGTCCTCGTGCCGGAGGTCCCGACCGGCGGCGACCTCGAGGCCGACCTCGCCGTCTCGCCGGCCCTCGATCGGCTGCGGGGCATCTCGCTCCGCGACGCCCTCGCGCAGGGGCGCACCGCGCTCGCGCGGAGCGCCCCGCCCGGCCCCCGCCCCACGCGGCGCGACGACATCGCCATCTGGCTGTTCACGTCCGGCTCGACCGGCAGGAGCAAGGCGGCGATCCACACGCACCGCGATTTCGCCTTCAACACCGAGTGTTACGCCAAGGCGACCGTGGGCTACCGCAGGGACGACGTCACCGTCTCGGTGCCGCGCCTCTTCTTCGGCTACGCCACGGGCACCAACCTGATGTTCCCGTTCGCCGTCGGCGCGACCGCCGGCCTCTTCGTCGAGCGGCCGACGCCGGAGTCGCTCACCCGGTACATCGAGCGCTACCGCCCCACCGTCGTCACGAACGTCCCGACGATGATGGGCAAGCTGCTCGACCACGACGACGCCCTCGCCGCGCGCGGCGAGCCGCGCCTCGACCTCTCCAGCGTCCGCTTCCACCTCTCCGCGGGCGAGGCGCTCCCGCCGGCGCTCCTCGATCGCTTCCGCGCGCGGTTCCAGGCCGACGTCTACGACGGCATCGGCTCCGCGGAGATGTTCCACATCTACTGCACGAACCGCCCCGGCGACGTGCGCCCGGGGTCGCTCGGCCGCGTCGTGCAGGGGTACACGATCAAGATCCTCTCCTCGGACGCGGTCGGCCCGGGCGCGCCGGAGCTCGCGCCGGGCGAGACCGGCGTGATGTGGGTGAAGGGCGATTCGGTCGCGCTCGGCTACTTCCAGGATCGCGAGAAGAGCTGGAGCACGTTCCACGGCCACTGGTGCCGCACCGGGGATCTCTTCCGCGTGGATGACGAGGGCTACCTCTGGTTCAGCGGGCGCGCCGACGAGCTGCTCAAGGTGGGCGGCGTCTGGGTCGCGCCGGTCGAGGTCGAGGAGTGCCTGACCGAGCACCCCGCCGTCAGCCTCGCCGCGGTGATCGGCGCCGAGGAGGCGGGCCTCGTGAAGCCGAAGGCGTTCATCGTGGTCCGCGACGACGCGCGCGGCCGCGTCGCGACCGAGGAGGGGCGGGCCGAGCTCGCCGCGGAGCTCAAGGCGTTCGTGAAGGACCGGCTGAGCAAGCACAAGTACCCGCGGTGGGTCGCCTTCGTCGACGACGTCCCCAGGAACGACCGCGGCAAGGTCGATCGCAAGGCGCTGCGGCAGCGCGAGGCCGCCGGCGAGAACCCGGCGGGCCTGTAGGGCATGCAGGCCGCGCCGCGCCTCGCCGAGCTCACGACGGCGGAGCTCGCCGCGCTCCTGTCGGCCGGCGCCCCGTGCGCCGCGCTCGTGCCGGTCGGATCGGTGGAGCCGCACGGCCCGCACCTGCCGCTCGGCACGGACACGCTCATCGGCGAGGCCGCCGCCGAGCTGGCCGGCCGCCGGCTCTGGGAGCGGGGCGTCGCCGCGCTCCTCGCGCCGCCCGTCGGCTACGGCGTGACCGATTTCGCGGCGGGCTTCGCGGGCGCGATCTCGATCCCGGCGCCCGCGCTCACCGCCTTCCTGCGCGCTGTCGCGGAGGCCTACCTGTCGGCCGGCCTGTCGCACGTCTGCTTCATCAACAACCACCTCGAGCCGGAGCACGACCGCGCCGTGCGCGCCGCCGCGACGGACCTGCCCCCGGGTCGCGCCTCGGTGGCCTGTCCGCTCGCGCGCCGTTGGGCGCGGACGCTCTCCGCCGAGTTCCGGAGCGGCGCCTGCCACGCCGGCCGTTACGAGACGTCGCTCGTCCTCGCCGCGGCCCCCGCGCTCGTCCGGCGGGAGATCGCCCGGGCCCTGCCGGATCTCGATCTGAGCCTGTCGGAGGGCATCAAGGCAGGGGTGAAGCGCTTCCGCGACCTGGGTATGGACGCCGCCTACACCGGCGCTCCGCGCGAGGCCTCCGAGGACGAGGGCCGCGCGCTGCTCGATCTCCTCGCGGCGATGATCGTCACGGAGGTCGAAGAGGGCCTCTCCAGGGCCGCCGGCCCCGACTCCGCGCCTGGACAGGGCAGCAGCGAGTAACAGCGCGTAACAGCGCGTAACAGCGCCTAACAGCGCCTAACAGCGCCTAACAGCGCGCAACTCGCCAGCCTGAGCAGTAACCGTTTAGATTGGCACACAGGTAGGCAGAGGCAAGCACGTCTGCTCCTTCACCCCTGCTCACACGCGGCCATTCGGTAAAAATCCACCAGCGCGCCGCGCGCCTCGGCGACCTCGGTGAAACGAGGGCGCGTTCGTAAGCGGCGCCACAAAATCAACAGACAGGGGCTCGACAAGCGCGAGCGATAAGAGCAATAATGTCTCTTTTTGTCTCAATACAACTCGCGACCTCACTAGGTTTCTCATAACAAATGTCGATTCGCGATTGACGTATTCCCTCTGAAGCCGTACAACGGTATCGTTTTCCTCGCGCGCTGATCGAAGCCAGAACGATCCGACCGTTGGCCTGACATAGGTGATCATTCACGGCGCGCAGGCAGAGGATGAGTTTAGCGGGGGGCGCTCTCTGGCGCTCCAGCGCGACGGCGTCACAGTTGGCCTCGCTGGCGGGCATCGCCCGGCGATGCGGATCGGAGAGCATCATGAGGAATCGCACGTTCGTGACAGGGTATCGGCATCTTCTCCTGGCCTACCTCGCCGCCGCATCCGGCGTGGCGGTCGCCGGGTGCGTCGGCACGCCGGGCGCGGACGACGAGCTCGTCGACGAAGCGCAGCAGGCGGTGACGACCTGCGTGACGCTCCAGCGCGCAGGGACGACGGGCACGGTCAAGGACGTGGGCATCCATGAGTCGTCTCGCAGCTACGCGGACAACGGGCCCAACATGAATGTTGGCGTGACCTCCGGGACGACCGCGACGCGCATGCGCGGGCTGATGGCGTTCGACCTCTCGTCCATTCCCTCTGACGCCATCATCATCTCGGCGAACCTCGCCGTGAACCTCGGCTCTGCGACGCCCGAGGCGGTCCGTGTACACCGGGTCACGTTGCCCTGGGAGGAGACCACCGCGAAGTGGAGCACGCACGCGGACGCATGGGATCCTGCGGTCCTCGGGACCGTCACGGCGAGCGCGGGATTCGCCTACAGCTACCAGACGGTCAACATCACGGCGCTCGTGCAGAGCTGGGTGAACGGCACCGTCGCGAACAACGGCGTTCTCTTCGAGCAGACCGCGAACAGCACCGACATCCGGACCAGCGAGAACACGAACTCCATCTGGGAGGAGCGACGTCCGAAGCTCACGGTCTGTTATGACAGCGCGACGGGCTCCGGATCGAGCTCGACGACCTCCAGCACATCGGCCACCAGCACCTCCGCTTCCAGCACCTCCGCTTCCAGCACGTCGGCCACCAGCACCTCCGCTTCCAGCTCGTCTACTTCCAGCACCTCCGCTTCCAGCTCGAGCTCTGGTGGCGCGGGCGGCGCCGGGGGAGCCGGCGGCGCGGGCGGCGCGGGTGGCGCAGGAGGAGGAGGCGGCGGCGGCGTGCCTGGCCTGCCGATCAGCTGCACCACCAACACGCCGGGCGCGGGCGCCAACTGCGGCGTGAACGGGAGCGATGACTGCTGCTCGACGCTCCCGGTCCCCGGGGGCACGTTCAACCGGCTCAACAACGCGAGCCTGCCGGCCACGGTCAGCGACTTCTATCTCGACAAGTACATGGTCACGGTGGGGCGCTTCCGGCAGTACATCGAGCGGACCGGCGGCCCGACGCTGGCCAACCCGCCGCCGGCCGGCGCGGGCGCCCACCCGAAGATCCCGAACAGCGGCTGGGACCCGGCATGGAACTCGCGGCTCGCGGCCGACACGAACGCGCTCAAGTCAGCGCTCATCTGCGAGCAGTGGGACTGGCCGTCGTGGAGCAACACCCCAGGAGCCGAGGAGAAGAAGCCGATCGTCTGCGCGACGTGGTACGAGCTGTTCGCGTTCTGCGCGTGGGACGGCGGCCGGCTGCCGACCCAGGCGGAGATCAACTACGTGTCTGCCGGCGGCAACGAGCAGCGCATCTATCCCTGGGGCGGCACGAGCGTCGAGGACATCGAGCTCGACGACGCCTCGTGGTGCTGCCAGGGCGACGGGACCGTCGCGGGCGCCTGCAAGACGTCGTATCCCTCGCTCTACCCGTGCAGCCCGTCGGACCTCACCGAGGTCGGCAAATTCCCGAACGGCGCCGGGCGCTGGGGCCACATGGACCTGGCCGGCAACGCGTACAAGGCCACCCGCGACGGCTCGGATATCTATCAGCTGCTGATGCCCTGCGACGACTGCTCGCGGCTCGACAACAACTCCGCCACGCGCTTCATGCACGGCGGCAGCTTCCTGGCCGCCGGGTTCAAGCAGACGACGGACTATCAAGTCTCCTACCGGAACGACGATCGCCGTTACTACGTCACCGCCATGTGCGCGCGCGACCTGTGAGCTGAAGTCCGCCGGGCGCGGGGCCGCCACGCCCACCCCCTCGCCGCCGCCGGCCGTCCCGGAGCTCCAGGCGGGCGCCTCGGCCGCCGAGGCGCCCGCTCCCGGGCCCGCGCCCCCTCGCGAATCCCTCGAACTTGGCCCTCCCCCGCGCCGCTTGATACGCGCGCACCATGCGCGTGAGAGGCTTTCTCCTGCTGCCAGCGATTGCGCTCTCGACGCTGATCGCGAGCTGCCCGCGCCCTGCCGCCGAGCCGACGGCGGCGTCCCCGGCGCCCGCGCCGGCGTCCGCGGTCACCGCGCTGCTCGCCGGGGCAGCGCCCTCCGTCGCTGCCCCGGCGCCCTCCGCCGCTGCCCCGGCGCCCTCCGCCGCTGCCCCGGCGCCCTCCGCCGGCGCGGGAGACGCGGCGCCGGGCGGCGCGGGCGCCGCGGTGGCGCCGGCCGCGGACGCCGCGACGTCGAGCGCCGACCCGCTCGCGTTGCCAGCGTTGCCGCCGGAGCTCGTCGATGACGGATCCGACAAGCTGCCCGAGCTGGATCCGCCCCCGGCCACCTCGCCGATGGCTGCCGAGGAGGTCCACGAGCTCGCGAGCATCGCCCGGGAGACCTGGATCTTCGCCGAGCCGCGCTGGACAAGCCGGCGCATCGGGTACCTGCGCGCCGGCGCCGTGGTCGCGCGCCGTCCGGAGCCGTCCGGCAGGGAGTCGTGCGGCGGCGGCTGGTACCGCATCGAGCCGAACGGCTACGTCTGCATCGGCGCCAGCGCGACGCTGAACATCCACGACCTCGCGGTCGAGGCCTCGTCGCGCCGCCCGGTCCGCCGGTTCGCTTCCCCCGCCTTGCCGGCCGCTCTCGGCGAGGCCGCTCCGGGAGCGGGCGAGGCCGCGCAGGCGCAGGCGGGGGCGGGCGAGACCGCCGGGGACGAGACTGCGCCCGCCGCCTTGCAGCCGGGCCAGGCCGCGCCCGCCGCGGGCGATGCGCCCGCCGCCTTGCAACCGGGCCAGGCCGCGCCCGCCGGGGACGAGACTGCGCCCGCCGCCTTGCAGCCGGGCCAGGCCGCGCCCGCCGCGGGCGAGACTGCGCCCGCCGCCTTGCAACCGGGCCAGGCCGCGCCCGCCGCGCTGGAGGCGCACGACGCCGCGGCCCGGCTCGGCGGGCTGCCTTACACGTACGTGATGTCGCGCTCCCCCACCCCGCCGCTCTACGCGCGCCTGCCGAGCGAGGACGAGCAGCGCAGCGCCGAGCCCGACCTCGGCGCGCACCTGCTCCGCGCCGCGACCGCCGCGCGCGCGCCGGATTTCGTCGCGCCGCCGCCCCCCGACGCGACCCCCTCGGTCCTGCTCTACGGCCGTCCTGCGCCCGGCCTCGCCGGCGACCGCCGGTCGCCCGACGCGCTCGTCCTGGGCCGCGCCCGGACGCGCTCCGGCTTCGCGCTGCTCTCGACGTTCGATCACGACGGGCGCCGCTTCGGCCTGACCACCGACCTCGCGGTCCTGCCGCTCGACCGCACCCGCGTCATCCGGCCGAGCGCCTTCTCCGGCCTCCTGCTCCCGGAGGGCGTCGCCCTGCCCGTCGCCTTCGCCCGGCGCCGCCACGCCGCGCGCCTCGTCCCGGGCGAGCGCGGCGGCCTCGCCCGCGCCCCGCTCCGCTTCCGCGAGGCGATCCCGCTGTCCGGCGCCTCCCGGCGCGTCTCCGGCGTCGACTACCTCGAGGCGCGCGACGGCTCCCTCGTCCGCGCCGACGACGTCGTGCGCGTCGACCCGCTCCCGAGGACCCCCGCCTGGGCGGTGCGCGGGCGCAAGTGGATCGACGTCTCCATCAACCAGCAGAGCCTGGTCGCCTACGAGGGCTCCCGCCCGGTCTACGTCACCCTGGTCTCGACCGGCGCGGACGGCCTCGGCGATCCCAAGACGACGCGCTCGACCATCCAGGGGCTGTTCCGCATCCACACGAAGCACGTCACGGTCACGATGGATGGCGACGAGGAGGACGAGGATCCGTTCGATTTCCGCGACGTGCCGTTCGTCCAGTACTTCACCGAGGGCTTCGCGTTCCACGCCGCCTACTGGCACGACGATTTCGGCACCGCGCGCAGCCACGGCTGCGTGAACCTCTCCCCGCTCGACGCCGCCTGGCTGTTCGAGTGGACGACCCCCGAGGTGCCGGCCGACTGGCACGGCGCGCTCTCGCTGCGGAAGGGCACGCTCGTCTCCATCCGCCCGTGATCCGGCGGCGCTCGCCGGCGCTCTGCCCCTTCGGTCTTCCGTGCCGTCCGAAGGCACGCTACACGCTGGCCTCATGGCCACGCAGGAGCCCGTCTCGCTCGATCAGCTCATGGCGATCGATCCGCTGCTCTCCGACGAGGAGCGCATGGTCCGCGACTCCGTCCGCCGCTTCGTGCGCGAGCGGTACCTTCCGCGCGCCGCGGACCTGTTCGCCCGGGAGGAGTTCGCGACCGACCTGATCCCCGAGATCGCCGCGCTCGGCCTGCTCGGCGGCTCGCTGACCGGCTACGGCTGCGCCGGCATGAACTCGGTCGCTTACGGGCTCGCGCTGCAGGAGCTGGAGTACGGCGACAGCGGCCTGCGCAGCTTCGTCAGCGTGCAGGGCTCGCTGGCGATGTATCCGATCTGGAAATACGGCACCGAGGAGCAGAAGCAGCGCTGGCTGCCGAAGATGGCTGCGGCCGAGCTGATCGGCTGCTTCGGCCTGACGGAGCCCGACAGCGGCTCGGATCCGAGCTCGATGAAGACGCGCGCCCGGAAGGACGGGAGCTCGTATGTGCTCACGGGCACGAAGATGTGGATCACGAGCGCGCCGATAGCGCACCTCTGCGTGGTGTGGGCCAAGGTGGATGACGGAGGCCCCGAGTCGATCCGCGGCTTCGTGGTGGAGCGGGGGATGAAGGGGCTGGAGACGCCGCTCATCCACGGCAAGATGAGCCTGCGCGCGAGCCCGACCGGCGAGATCGTCCTGAACGAGGTGCGCGTCCCGGAGGAGAACGTGCTGCCGGGGGTGGTCGGCCTGAAGGGCCCGCTCGGCTGCCTGACGCAGGCGCGCTTCGGGATCGCGTGGGGCGCGCTCGGCGCCGCGCGCGCCTGCTACGAGACGGCCGTGTCGTACGCGCGCGAGCGCGTCCAGTTCGGCCAGCCGATCGCGTCGCGGCAGCTCATCCAGGCGGAGCTCGTCGAGATGGCGACCGAGATCGCGAAGGGGCAGATCATGGCGCTGCACTTCGCGCGGCTGAAGGACGCCGGCGGGATCAGCCCGGTGCAGGTGTCGCTGTGCAAGCGGAACAACGTGGGCTGGGCGCTCAAGATCGCGCGGACCGCGCGCAGCGTGCTCGGCGCCAACGGGATCCTGCTCGATTACCCGGTCGTCCGGCACATGCTCAACCTGGAGAGCGTGTATACGTACGAGGGCACCGACGAGGTACACTGCCTGATCCTGGGGAACGCGATCACGGGGCACAACGCGTTCTGAGGGGGCCTTCGGGCGGTCGAGAGGATTGAACCGCCAAGGCGCCAAGGACGCCAAGGGGAGAGAGAGAAGAGCTTTTCTCGCATCCTCTTCTCTCCCTGGCGTCTTGGCCGTTACGCCATGTCTCTTTCAAGCGTCGCCGAGCGCCGCGCCGGCGCGTGGATCGCACGTGCGAGCGTGAGGAACGCGTCGAGCGCCGCGGACACGAGCGCGTCGCGCCGGCGGATGAACACGATCGCCGCACGTCCCTTGTTCGCCGGAAGGGGGTGAATCGAGAGATCGGCGCCGAGCGCGCTGCGCGCGACCACCGCGCGCGGGAGCATCGTGATCCCGATGCCGGCCGCCACGCAACCGAGGATCCCGTCCAGCGTCCCGAACTCGAGCAGCCGCGTCGCCACGAGCCCCTTTCCCGCGAGGAGCGCCTCGAGCCGCTGGCGGTACGAGCACCCCGCCCGGAACACGACGATCCTCGCCTCCCCTCCGCGCGGCACCCACGTGGGCCACGCGGCGGGCGCCACGATGACGATCTCCTCCTCGATCAGCTTCTCCTCGACGAGCTCCTCGTGGCGTACGGGGCCGGCGACGAGCGCCCCTTCCAGCCCGCGCCCGAGCACCTCCGCGGTCAGGCTGGCCGTCGTGCCCGTGCGGAGCGCGATGTCGACCCGCGGATGCGCGCGGTGGTAAGCGGAGAGGACGGGCGCGAGGCGCAGCGCCGCCGTCGTCTCCAGCGAGCCGATCGCGAGCGTCCCCACGGGCTCGTCGCCACGCCGGAGGGTCTCCTCCGCCTCGGTGATCAGCCGCCCGACCTGCAGCGCATACGGCAGGAGCTGCTTCCCCGCGCTCGTCAGCGTCACGCCCCGCCGGTGCCGCTCGAAGAGCCGGACGCCGAGCTCCTCCTCGATGTGACGCACCCGCGCCGTCACGTTGGACTGCACGGTGCGCAGCTCGAGCGCAGCCTTGCCGATGCCGCCCGTGCGGGCGACCGCCTCGAAGACGCGTAGATCGGAGGAGTTCATGAGGTCACCTCGGGCATCACTTTGAACGATGACTCGCATCAGATCAAATCACTGCACGCGATACATGGAAGACGCTATCCCTGTTCCAGGGAACTCACAGGAGGGTATTCATGAGCAAACTTGCGAGCCTCCTCGGCATACGTCATCCGATCGTGCAGGCGCCGATGGCGGGCGGGATCACGACCCCCGAGCTCGTCGCCGAAGTGTCGAGCGCCGGCGCGCTCGGCTCCGTCGGCGCGGCGTACATGGCACCGCAGGCGATCGAGGCGATCTGCGCCGAGATCCGGGCGCGGACCTCCGCCCCGTTCGCGGTGAACCTGTTCGCGCCCCAGCCCCGGCAGGCGTCTTCGCCCGAGGTCGCCGCCGAGACCGCGCCGGTGCTCGAGGCGTTCCGCGCGGAGCTCGGGCTCTCTGGCGGGACGGAGCCGCCACATGTCCAGGGTCTCTTCGAGGCGCAGCTCGACGCGGTGCTCCGGTGCCGCCCGGCCGTGTTCAGCTTCACCTTCGGCCTGCTCGCGCCGGAGCACCTGCGCGCGCTCCGCGCGGCGTCCATCGTCGTCATCGGGACGGCCACCACGGTCGATGAGGCCGTGCTGCTCCAGGAGGCGGGGGTCGACGCGATCTCGGCGCAGGGGGCCGAGGCTGGGGCGCATCGCGGCACCTTCCACGGCTCGTTCGAGGACGGCCTGGTCGGCACGATGGCGCTCGTGCCGCAGGTGGCGGCGCACGTCCGCGTCCCGGTCCTCGCCGCGGGCGGCATCATGGACGGGCGCGGCATCGCGGCGGCGCGCGCCCTCGGCGCCGCGGGGGTGCAGCTCGGGACCGCGTTCCTCGGCTGCCCCGAGGCGGGGATCTCGCCCGCCTACCGCGCCGCGCTCCGCTCGGACGCCGCGCTGCGCACGGTGGTCACCCGCGCCTTCACGGGGCGGCCGGGGCGCGCGATCCGGAACCGCTTCACCGACGGGTTCGAGGGTCGTCGAACGCCGCCCTTTCCGGAGCACCACCGGAGGACGCTCGACCTCCGCGCGGCGGCCGCCAGGCAGGGGCGCACGGACCTGATGCTGCTGTGGGCGGGCCAGGGCGCGCCGCTCGTGCGCGAGATGCGAGCGCGGGAGCTCGTCGAGACCCTGGCGCGGGAGATGCGGGAGAGCTGATCGGGCGGGGCCTGTTCACCTGGCGCTGCTGCGCGGGAACGAGGGCCTCTCCCGGCTGGCGCTCGCCTGCCGGCCGATCTGCACGCCGCGCTCTCGACCGGCGACGCCGCCTTGCCGTTCGTGGCGGCCCGGCAGGCCCGCTCTTCGCCCCTACCCCGCCGCCTTCCTGCGCAGCCCCACCAGGAAGATCTCCACGCTGTTCGCCCGCGTCCCCTCGGGCCGGATGCTCCGGACCTCCTCGCACAGGTTCCGCAGCGCGTCGCGGGCCTTCACGAAGTCCTCGCTCATGAAGATCTTGCCGACGAACGCGCCGCCCGGCGCGAGCAGCGCCTCGGCCACGGCCACGGCGCGCATGAACAGCTCGTAGCTCCGGGCCTGGTCGGCGATCTTGCTGCCGCTCGTCGCCGGCGCCATGTCCGACAGCACCACGTCGTACGGCGCGAACTGCGCGAGCGCCTCGTTCGTCAGCGACAGCGCGTCCCCCTGCACCACCGTCGCCTGCGGGCCGAACGCCGCCGTGATCGGCGACAGATCCACCGCGAGCAGCTTGCCCGCCGCGCCGATCCGCTGCGCCGCGTACATCGACCACGAGCCGGGCGCCGCGCCCAGGTCGAGCACGCGCTGGCCAGGGCGGAGCAGCCGCACCCGACGATCGATCTCCTCGAGCTTGAAGACGCTGCGCGCAGGGTAGCCCTGCGCCTTCGCCGCCTTCGTGAAGGCGTCCGGGCGCTTGTACGGGTTCCTGGGCTTCTGCGGCACGGGACGACCGGAGGGCGCCGCCGGCGGGGAGCGCGCGCTCGCTCAGCGGCGCGCGCCCTCCAGCCAGCGGCCGGGGATCAGCCGCCCTTCTTCTTGGTCGGCTGCTGCGCCGGCGTGGGGAGCCCCTTGCCGCCGCGCTTCTTCACGGCGCCACGGATCGTGACCACCTGGTTCTTCGGGCCGGGGACCGGGCCCTCGATGAGGATGAGGTTGTCCTCGGGGAGGAGCTTCGCGATCTTCAGGTTGAGCGCGCTCACCGTCTCGTCGCCGTAGTGGCCGGGCATCTTCAGGCCGGGCAGCGTGCGGCCGGGGGTCATGTTCGTACCGATCGAGCCGCCGTGGCGGAAGTACTCGTGGGTGCCGTGCGAGTTCACCGCGCCGGCGAAGCTCCACCGGCGGATGACGCCGCTGAAGCCGCGGCCGCGCGAGCGGCCCTGCGCGTCCACGCGCTGGCCGACCTCGAAGATCTCGTCGACCTTGAGCGTCTGCCCGACCTCGTACTTCGCCGCGTGCTCGGGGGAGCAGCGCAGCTCGCGCACGACGCGCTTCGGCGTCTGCCCGGCCTTCTTGAACGCGCCCGCGAGCGGCTTCGTCGTGTGCCGCTCCGCCCGCTCGCCGAGGCCGAGGATGAGCGCGCTGTAGCCGTCCTTCTCGAGCGTGCGCTTGCCGATGACGACGCAGCCCGCCTGCACGACCGTGCAGCGCAGGACCTCGCCCGTCTCGCTGAAGATCTGCGTCATGCCGATCTTCTTGCCGATGATGCCGGGATGCTGATTCATGATGCGGTTGCCTTCTCGCTCCGTCTGGGGTGGCTCGGACTGCGGCCGCGGCACGCCGCGGGCGCGATCCCCTCGGCACGCCTCGGTCACGAGCCGGTTCGGAGCGAAGAACCGGGGCGGTCGCCCGCCGGGTGCGTTGGGGGGCGCAGAGCTTACTCACGGGAAACCCAAAGGGAAGCGAAAGTTTCCGCTTCGACCGTGTTCTAGCTTACACCGGAGCGCCATCCGCGGTGGCAGCCCGGAAGGGACGGGCGCCGCAGGGCGCGGCCCGTGAGCGCGGCCGCGGCCGAGGCTGCCCGGACATTGTCCGTCTGCTCGGACATTTCCTGACCCTCCCCGCCGTCGCCGTTCCGACGCGCAAGCCTCAAATTCTGCCGTCGGAGGTCATGGATGACAGACATCATCGCTCACGGTGAGCCGCGCGGCGTCGAGCGCCTCATGGATCGTTACTGGTTCCTGCTGAGGGGCGGCGCTCCCGGCGCCGCCGAGGGCGGCGCGGGGGTGGCGGGCACGCAGGTAGTCCGTGACGGCGAGTTCGTCGTGGTGAGCATCGAGGCGACGGCGCTCGGGTGGCCCGAGGGGACGCTGCTCTTCAGGTTCAGGTCGGAGGCGGCGCCCTGCGTCGCGTGCATCGAGCGCGCGGCCGCGTTCGCGCGCCACCGGACGAACGGCATGCTCGCCGCGAGCGACGTGCGCGAGATGCTCCGCTTCGCCGTGGCCCGCTGCGCCGCCGCGGGCGTCGACCTGGCCCACGCCGGCCTTCCCGGCGAGCCGGGCCGCGCCGAGGCGCCCGCCTCGGGCCCGCGCCGCGCGGCGCGGGACGCGGGCGGCGCGCGGCGCTACGACGCCGAGCTCTGGCTCATCCTCTGACCACGCCGCGCGCCGCGCCCCGAGCGAGGGCGCGGCCGCGTCACGAGCCGACCACGTCGATGGTCGCCTTGACCATCGCCATCCAGCACTGAAGCACCATCTTCCCTTCCTTCTCCGGGGTGATGGCCACCTCGACCGGCGTGTTCAGCGGCAGGTCCTTCTCGACCTTCAGATCGGGAATCGCGATCGCCTTCAGACACTCGCTCTTCGTCGTCCGCGTGAAGCGCAGCACCACCGGCTCTCCCTTCTTGAGCTGGATGGTCGACGGGGAGAAGCCGCTGTCAGTGACGGCGATGTCGACGCGCCTCACGTTCGCCGGCGCGGCGAGCTCGGCGGCCGCGACCGCCTTCGTCTCCTCGGCGGGCTTGCTGCAGGCGACGCCGGCGAGCGACGACAGGGAGAGGGCAAGCGCGGCGGCGAGGAGCGGGCGACCCATGGTCCGCGCGTTCTTACCCAGCGGTCAAGGAACGTCAAGCCGCCCTCCCCCGGGGCGTCCGCCCCGGGCGCGCGCGAGGCCCGCGCGCGCTGGCGCCTGCGCCGGCGAGCGCGGGCCTCGCGCGCGCCGCCGATCAGAAGTGGCGGCTCGAGAGGATCTGCAGAATCGACGAGAAGAGGTTGATGAAGTTGAGGTAGAGGTCGAGCGCGCCGCCGACAGGGTCCTCCTCGTCCGAGCGAAGCAGGCGCGACGTGTTGTAGAGGACGTATCCGCCGAACACGAGCACCGACACGCTGGAGATCGCCAGTCCGAGGAGCGTGCTCCCGAGCACGGCGTTGAGCACCATCGCGCCGAGGACGACCATGGCGCCCATCACGAGCCCGCTGGCCAGGAACGACAGGTCCTCCTTCGAGAGGAGGACGCCCAGCGTCAGGCTGCCGAACGTGAGGACCGTCAGGATGAACGTGTCCCGCACCGGGGCCGACGACAGGGTGCCGCCGAGGCCCGCGGCCGCCTGCGCCATGTAGAGCGCAGGCGCCATGGTGACCCCGAGGATGGCCGCCATCCCGAAGAGCGCGAGGACGTTGACGCCGGGGACGCGGCGCACCGCGCGGGCGCCGAACATCACGCCGAACACGACGCCGATCGAGAGGATCGGGTGGCTCGCGAAGAGCTCCACGAGCGGCGGCATCTCGCCCCCCAGGGCCGCCTCGTCCGCGTCCGGCGCCCCGATGTACAGCGCGCACATGGCGCCCAGGGAGGACACGACAAGGCTCGCCGTGAAGAGCCCATAGACCTTCTTGAGAAAATGGATCCGCAGCGCCGCCTTCGCGTTGGCCGGTGCCCCCGCCACGTACGACCCCGCCTGGCGTGAACTCATCTGCTGCGCTCCTCCTTCAAGGTGATCGCCGCGGCTGCGCGAGCGTCTAGTCGTGCACCATTCGCCACGGACGTGCAACACCGCTGCGGCGAGGCCCACCAATTCCGCTATCTACGCCCCCAAACGTCCGCCATCCACGAAAAAATCGCACGCTCACGGCACGGCTCGCGCTCCGCGCCGCCGGCGGGGCGTAGACGGCGCGCCGCTGGCGGAGGGGCGTGGGCGGCGCGCCGCCGGCCCCCGGCCCGAGGAGGACCGCGCCCGAAGGGCGCCCCGGCGGGGTGTCCGGTCCGGGAGGCGATCCGCCGCCGCGCGGCCATCACGCCGCGAGCGCCGAGACCGCTTCGTTTCATGCCGCGCCGACGGCGTGGACCGCTCGAGGCGGCCGGTTGTCGCGCGCTGCACGCTCGTGTACGAAAGAAAAACGCCAGATCACGACGGCGCCGCGCCGGACCAGGAGGACGAGGGGTCATGAACGTTACGACGATCGCCGTCGCGGAGGTCGAGCCAGCGACGGCGCCCTTGCCGGGGTTCGACAGCGAGGCCGCCGTACAAAGCCTGCTGGTCGCGCCGATCGAGGCCTCCTTCCGGCACCGGCTGCCGCTCGTGGGGCGCACCGACCTGCACCCGCTCGTCCAGGCGGCCTATACCGCCTTCACCCAGCGCTATCCCCTCGTGATCTCGCCCGACGTGGTCTGGTTCTGCCTGGCGCGCGGCTTCACGCTCCACCTCGCCGCGAACGACGAGCAGCGGCGCCGCTTCCTCGCCGAAGATCGCGACTTCGAGCTCGTCGTCGAGCGGCCGGACTTCACCCTCGGCCAGGTGAACCCGTGGCCCGCCTTGTTTCCGGATTTTTCCAAACAGGTTTCGGCGCGGGTCGGGACGCTGCGGGATCTCGTGACAGCCAATTTCTCCACCACGGGTCCTGTCGAGCGGGTATCGTCGGAGCTCACGGTGGCGACCCCGCTCGCGCCGCACTTCGACTGGGAGCCGCCGTTCCCGGGCGACCTCGCGGTCCCGCAGCGCGGCATCCCGCGCGTGTACCTGCTCGGCACCTCCGACGACTGGCGCTGGGTTCGCCAGCGCGTGGCGATGCTCGGCGCCGTCGGGCAGGAGCGCTGGACGCGCGCCCTCCTGCCCGTGCTCGACCAGATCGCCGCCTCGTCGGAGGGGCGCGCCGACAGGACGTTCTGGCGCGCCTTCTTCCGGTACGAGAACGCGGCGGACGAGCTCACCGGCTGGATCCACGTGCTGTTCCCTTACCTGCGCGCCTGGCCCAACGACTACTTCGCCCCGAACCCTTATATCGAGACCTGGCACGAGCGGTGGCGGACGGCGGAGGCCCGCAGCGACGCGCTCGGGGGGCTCGGCAACCCGCAGGGGCCCGGGCTCGCCGAGCTGCCGCCCGGCCTGACGAGCGCCCAGCTGCGCTTCGTCGACCGGAGCCGCCGGCCTCACCCCATGGATTTCATCAGCGGCCTGATCGGCGTCACGCAGGACCCGCACTCGCTCGCGCTCATCCCCGAGTTCGTGTGGGCCGTGGTGCACCGAGGAGCCGAGTCGACCGCCGAGCGCCCCGCCGAGGCCTCCTGAGCCGCGGGCCGCGCCTCCCCGCGCGGCCCGCGGAGGGGACGCGGCGAGCGGTTCTGCATGGACGGCCGGCTCACCGTGACCTAGGATAGGGAGCCCGCCACGGGGCGACGCCATGCGTCGTTCATCACGCTCGACACGGAGGCTCCAGTGCCCGGAGGCAAGTTCGCTCTACTCGAAGTCCCCGATCTGAATGGCGGGCAGCCGTCGTACCTGCGCCTCGGGGCCGCCGCGCCGCTCGGCGAGAGCGCGGGCGACGACCTCGCGGAGCGGATTCAGACCTTCACCGACGACACGCGCAAGCGCGACGGCTCGCCCGACTTCGTGCCCGAGGGCGAGCGCCAGGCCGAGACGGCGAAGCTGCACACGAAGGGCGGCTGGCGCGATCACTCGGACGGCAACCGGATCTCGACGACCGCGGGCGACAAGGTCGAGGTGATCGGGGGCAATTACCGCCTGCTCATCCTCGGCCGCGGCGAGCACCAGGCCGGCTGGGACATCTCGGGAGGACACCTCACCGAGGTCAGCGAGACCTTCGGTGGCGGCACCACCATCGAGTGGGTGCAAAACTACGGCGGCACGTGGAAGGTAGTCGAGACGACCATCAAGGGCGAGGTGCGGACCACCTACCACGGCGACGTCTACGACTATTATTACGGCAAGATCAAGCAGAGCCAGACGGGCACCGACACGTTCCCCACGCTGCAGGTCACCGACGACTACCTCGACGACACGAACCCGCCCTCGCCCCAGGCGATCCCCACGGAGAACCCCACGATCATCGACGAGACGTGGGCGAAGAGCATCTCGTCCTACACCGGCTCGGAGAAGCTGCCGGTGCCCTCGATCACGGACGAGACCTGGGCGGAGGTGATGGTCTCGAAGACGAACGCCAAGTCCATGACCGACGAGACGACCATCAAGGAAGCGTCGGTGTCCACGATGAAGGCCGAGTCGATCACGTCCTCCACCACGGTCGACGGGACCATGGAGGACACGACCACGGCGAAGACGATCCGGAACAAGACCACCGCGGACAAGATCATCTCGGAGACGCGCGCCGACACCAAGGACGAGATGTACGGGGACGCGGATTCGTACACGCAGGGCAACAGCAAGACCGTCGTCGACGGGATCGAGACGACGATCAACCTCGGCGTGGTGAACGAGGTCGTCCTCGGGGCGATGGTCGAGACGACGCTCGGCGGGGAGGTGACGTTCACGGCCGGGGGCTCCCTCGACGTGACCGTCGGCGCCAAGGTGGAGCTCAGCATGACCGCGAGCATCGACTTCTCCGTCGGCCCCAAGCTCGAGCTGGGGACGGCCGGCGTGGAGCTCCATCTCAGCAAGACAGAGGTCGCGCTCACGCACAAGGTCCTCTCGGCGTTCAATCTCTACTTCTGAGGCGCGAGCGGCGAGCACCACGCTCCACGCGCCCACCGGATACGGAGCTCCCATGGCCGGCGATGGCAAATACGCGATCCTCCACGTCCCCGATTTCAGCGAGGGCATGTCGTCTTACCTGCGTATCGGCGCGACGCCCGAAGACAACTACACGTGGCGGGACGGGACCGACGGCAACCGGATCACGACAACCCGGGGCGACAAGATCGAGATCATCGGGGGCACCTACTCGATGAAGGTCCTCGGCCGAAGGGCGTTCGAGGCCAGCTCGGAGGTGGAGGACGGGCGCATCAAGGAAGGCGGCATCACCTTCCAGGGGCGGAGCGATATCGAGTTCGTGAAGGGCCCCCGCGGCCAGCGGCGGATCCGCGAGACGACCGTCAAGGGCGAGGTGCACTCGACCTACCACGGCGACTCGTACGAGTACCATTACGGCGCCAAGCTGGTGAGCCGCACCGGCGATCCGGACACGCCGACGCCGATCGAGGACTACCCGTCGGTGATGACCGAGAACCCCACGATCGTCTCCAGGACGTGGGCGAAGAGCATCTCGACCTATACCGGCTCGGAGAAGCTGCCGGTGCCCTCGATCCACGAGGAGGTCTGGGCGGAGACGATGGTGTCGAAGACCCACGCCAAGACGAGGACCGACGAGACGACCGTCAAGGGGCCGTCGAAAGAGACCATGAAGGCCGGGTCGATCACGTCCACCACCACCGTCGAACAGACCATCTCGGACACCACCGCGGCCGGGACCATCAAGAGCAAGACCACCGCGGACAAGATCATCTCGGAGACCCGCGCCGACACCGAGGACGACAAGTACGGCGACGCGGACTCGTACACGCAGGGCAACAGCAAGACCGTCGTCGAGGGGATCGAGACGACGATCAACCTCGGCGTGGTGAACGAGGTCGTCCTCGGGGCCATGATCGAGGCGACGCTCGGCGGCGAGGCGACCCTCTCGGTCGGGGCGACGGTCGACGCGACGGTCGGCCTGGAGGCGTCCGTCAGCGTGACCGCGACCCTCGAGGCCAGCGTCGGCCCCTCGCTCTCGATGGGGCCCGCGCGGGAGAAGATCGCTTTGGACCGGAGCAAGGCCGCGCCCGTCCGCACGAACATCGCGGCGGTCCACCTCATGGTGTGACGCAGAAGCGCGGCGACCCCACGGATGGCGAACAAGAACCTCACCCCGTTCCTCTTCGGCAGCAAGGTCACCTCGCGCCGGCCGCCCCAGCCGGAGATGACCCTGATCGTCCGAGCGAAGTTCACGATGAAGCCCGGAGCGCCGCTCTCCCTGCCCGAAGGCCACCCGGTGCTCGCGCAGGAGACGCTGCGCGGCGACGTGTTCCGCGACGACGACCACGACATGACCGGCGAGTGCCTGTATCCGAGCGATCTCGCCGACTACAAGCCCCACGCGGACGTCCTCCTGTTCGGCACGTGCCACACGCCGGGCAAGGCGCGCATGACCGAGTGCCCGGTGCGGTTCGGCGTCGGGTCCTGGTCCAAGATCCTGCGCGTGGTCGGCGATCGGGTGTGGATGGATGGCCTGCTCGGGCCGGCCATGAGCGATCCGGTCCCCTTCGACCGGATGCCCCTCGGCGATCGGTACAGCTTCGGCGGGCCCGGACACCCGCTCAACCCGGTGGGCAAGGGCCACGGGACACGCGAGCTCCCCAACGTCGAGAACGCGGACGATCTCCTGCTGTCGCGCTCGGATCGGCCGGCCCCCGCGGGCTTCGGGCCCCTGTCGCCCAACCGGCCCGACCGGCGCGCCCGGGTCGGGAAGCAGTACGGCAAGGCGTACCGCGAGAAGCGGGCGCCCTACTACGCCGAGGACTTCGACTGGACGTTCTTCAACGCCGCGCCGCCCGACCAGTGGCTCCCCTACCTGCGCGGCGACGAGGAGCTCCTGTTCCAGAACCTCCACCCGGACGCCGAGGTGTTCCGGTCGCGGCTGCCGGGGCTCCGGATCCGCGCCTTCGTGAAGGACGCGGAGCGCGGGTTCCGGGAGGTGCCGATGCACCTCGATACGCTGCTCGCCGACCTGGACAAGGAGGCCCTGTTCCTCACGTGGCGGGGCCTCACCGAGGTGACCGAGGACGATCTCTCGCTCACCACCACGCTCGTCGCCTCCGAGCCGCTCGACGGGCCGTCGCAGCCGCCCTCGCACTACCAGGAGATCCTCGAGCGGTTCGAGGCCGATCCTCTCGAGATCGAGCAGCAGCTCGCGCCGGAGCTCAAGGAGGAGTGGAAGGCGCTGCAGGCGCTGGAGCAGAAGGGCGGCGAGGCGGCGCCGCCGCCCGACGCGCAGGGGCTCGACCCGCTGTCGGCGCTGCTCAAGGCGCGGCTCGGAGACACCGCCAAGCCGCAGCAGGACAAGATCCGCCGGGCGATGGCGGGGCTCGCGGGCATCGCGGTGCCGGGGGGGAAGGCGCTCGGCGGCCTGATCGCGGAGGCGCTGCGCAACCTGCCGAGGTCGGCCCAGGCCCTCCCGCCGCCGAGCGCCGACGCGCCGCCCGCGGTGACCGACGCGCAGCTCCGGACCGCCTTCCGGCGGGTCGCGCGGGCCGTGGAGGAGGCGAAGTCGCTGGCGGCCGCGCGCGGGGCGCAGGTCCCGGCGCTCGCGGCGTGGGACAAGCTCGCCGGCGACCCGAAGCTCGCGTCGATGGGCCTCTCCACGGCCCCGCCGCGGCCGCCGGGGCAGCCCGTGCCGGGGAGCGACCTCTCCGGCCAGGACCTGAGCGAGCAGGACCTGAGCGGCCTCGACCTGACCGGCGCGAACCTCACCGGCGCCCTCCTCACGGGCGCGAACCTCCGCGGCGCGAAGCTCGCGCGCGCGACGCTGAAGCAGGCGGTGCTGTTCGACGCCGACCTGCGCGACGCGGACCTCACGGGGGCGGACCTGAGCCTCGCGACCCTGCAGAGCGCGTGGGCCGAGCGCGCCGTCTTCCGCGGCGCCACGCTGGAGGGCACCTCGTTCGACGGCGCGCGGCTCATGGGCGCCGATCTCTCGGAGACGCACGGGGCGCAGCTCGTCCTCTCGCGGGCGGACATGACCGGGGCCGCCGCGAGGGGGGCGACGTGGGCGACGGCGTACCTGGAGGGGACCGCGCTCGAGCGCGCGGACTTCTCTCAGGCGTCGCTCACGCGGTGCTTCGTGTCGAAGGTGAACGGGGCCTCCGCCACGTTCGCGGGCGCGACCCTCACCGGCACGAGCTTCTCCGGCTCCGATCTGCGCCAGGCGGTGTTCGCGGGCGCGCGCGGCGAGGGCAGCGTGTGGATGGGCGCGATCCTCACCGGCGCGGATCTCAGCCTCGCCGTTCTGACGAGCGCCCACTTCACCGAGGCCGTGGCCGACGGGGCGAGCTTCTTCGGCGCCAACGTCCGCGGGGCCCGGTTCTACCGGGCGAACCTCACGCGGGCCGATTTCACGCGCGCCAACCTGTTCGACGCGGACCTGCACAAGGCGCTCGTCCCGGAGGCGAAGTTCGTCGACGCGAACCTCTATGATGCAAAATTCTATCAGACCGCCGGTTCCGGCTGTGATTTCAGGGGGGCCAACCTGAAGCGGTCGACGCTGGAGCGGGATCGATGACCCCGGACGAGCTGAGGGCGCGGGTCCAGGCGGGCGAGCCGCTCGAGGGCGCGGCGCTCGGGGAGATGGATCTGCGGGGCGCCGACCTCCGCAAGGCGCGGCTGCGCGGCGCGAAGCTCGGCCGGCTGCAGCTGGACGGCGCGGACCTCTCGGGGGCCGACCTCCGCGGGGCGCAGATCGCCTGGTGCGCGCTCCGCGGCGCGGACCTGTCGGGCGCCGATCTGGAGGGGGCGGCCGTGGCCCAGAGCGATCTCTCGGGCGCGAACCTCTCCGGCGCGAACCTCGCGGGGGCCCACCTCGTCCGCGGCCAGCTGGGCGGCGCCAACCTGAGCGGCGCGCGGCTCGGGGGGGCCAACCTGGCCGAGTCGCGGCTCGCCGGCGCCGAGCTGTCGGGGGCGACCCTGTCGAACACACGGCTCGACCTCGCCGACCTCACCGACGCCTCGCTCGACGGCGCGACGCTCGCGCACGCCTCGTTCGCGCGGGCGGACCTCTCGGGCGCGTCGCTGGTGCAGGCGCGGATCGAGGGCTCGTCGTTCGCCGAGGCGAGCCTCCGGCGGGCCGATCTCTCGGGCGCCGAGCTCGACACCGTGGTGTTCCTGAAGGCCGATCTCCGGGAGGCGGTGCTCCCGAAGAAGCTCACGAAGACCGTGTTCGACGGCGCGCGCCTCGGCCGGCTGGACCTCTCGGGGGCGGACCTCGCGGGCGCCGCGCTGGAGGAGATGGACTTCGCCGGGGTGAGCTTCGAGAACGCGAACCTCACGCTGTCGTCGCTCCAGGGCACGAACCTCCGGGGCGCGAGCTTCCGGGGCGCGACGCTCGACCAGACGACGCTCGCGAACTGCGATCTCACCGGCGCGGACTTCCGGGGCGCGACGCTGAAATCGTGCATGCTCTACCGGGCGCGGCTGCCGGGCGCGGACCTGTCGGGCAAGGACCTCGAGATGATGGTCTTCACCGAGGCCGACCTCTCCGGCGCCAACCTGTCCGGGTCGCGGCTCGTGCGCTGCGTCCTGGAGCGGGCGGATCTGTCGGACGCGGACCTGACCCGCGCGCTCGTCTCGCAGACCACGCTGCGGACCGCGCTCGTGGAGGGCATCCGCTTCGAGAAGGCGATCTTCGATTGCGTGGACTTCTCCGGCGTGGACCTGACCCGCACGTCGCTCTCCGGACTGACCATCTCGCGGTGCTTCTTCGCGCTCGGCAACCTCTCGGGGATGGATCTCTCGGGGTGCGACCTGTCGAACTGCGATTTCACCGCGTGCAACCTGGAGCGCACCCGCCTGGAGGGCGCCATCCTGGCCAACGCGAACTTCAAGGAGGCGAACCTGCGGCACGCCGTCCTGTCGGGCGCCATGGCGAAGACCGCCTTCTTCGGCGAGAGCGTCCTCGCCGGCGCCGTGATGACGCAAGCGATGCTCCGCAACGCGGTCTTCGTGAAGGCCGATCTCGCGGGGGCGAACCTCGCCGGGTCCGATCTCCGCGAGACGCTGCTGACCGAGGCCCGCGCGGCCGGGGCGCTGTTCGTGGGGGTCAAGGCGAGCTACGCCGATCTCTCGCACGCGGACGTCTCCGGCGCCGATTTCACCGGCGCGGACCTGACGTGGGCGAACCTGCACCACATCCGCGACGAGAAGGCGCGTTATCTCGACGCGAACCTCGCCACGGCGAGGCGCACGGACGTGGACCGGCTGGAGGCCGAGGCCTGGATGCCGCCCGAGCGGCGCTCGTAGAGGAGGAGCCATGTCGATGGGAGCCATGAAGGAGAGCGATCGGGCGGCGGCGGTGCGGGTGGACGCGCCGGCGAGGGGCGAGGAGCAGGCCGCTCGCGGCCGGGGCGCGGACGTGACCAGGATCGGCCTGGCGAGGGCCGGGGCCGAGGAGGCCGGCCCGGGCGGGGCCGCGGCGCTCCCGCGGGAGTACCTGGGCCCGGCGCGGGTCACCTCGGCGGAGGCGGGCGCGGTCGCGGTGGAGCTGCCGGGCGGCCAGCCGGTCGCGGTCCAGATGGCGCTCGCGCTGCCCTACGAGCCGGCCGTGGACGACACGCTGCTCGTCATCGGGAGGGACGACGCCTACTACGCCATCGGCGTGCTCCACGGGCGGGGGCGGTCGGTCCTGTCGCTCCAGGGCGACGTGGCGGTGCACGCGCGGGACGGCGCGCTCTCGCTGTGCGGCGACAAGGGCGTCGAGATCCGGGGGCCGGAGCTCGAGGTGCAGACCGGCAAGATCCGGATGGTCGCCGACGCCGTGGTCCAGAAGTTCACGTCGGTCTACCAGCGGGTGAGCGCGCTCCTGAGCGTCCAGGCCAGCGAGTCGCACACCGTGGTGGAGAAGACATCGTTCACGAAGGCGAAGAACGCCACGATCCTGACCGAGGAGACGGTCACGGTGAACGGCAAGCAGATCCTCTTGGGCTAGGAGGCCGCGCGATGCTCCCTGCGAACAACAAGGCCGTCGGCACGAGCGCCGGTTTTCCGGACGTGTGCCTGTCGCCGGTGCTCGGCCTGTTCCCCTTCCCCAACATCAACCCGAACGGGACGATGTTCCCGTTCTCGTTCAACGTGTGGCTCTCGATGGCGGCCGCCCTGCACCAGGGATCGACCAGCCCCCTCACGGCGGGCGATCAGGCGGGCACGCTGCATTTCACGTTCATGGGGCCAGCGCGGCACATCCTCGGTTTCATCAAGATCCTCATCAACTTCCTTCCGGGGACGATGCTCCTGTCCCTGAGGATAGGCAACAACTTCAACTGCATCCTCGGCATCCAGATCTTGCCGAGCGCGACGAACGTGTTCTTCGCCTACAACGCGGCGAGCGCGGGCGGCGCCCTGCCCGCCGGCGCCCCGCTCCCGGCGGACGTCGATGCGCTGGTCGCGTCGATCCACCCCTGCGGGCACGCGTCGCCCGTCGTCGATAGCGCCTGGCTCGCGCCGGGGATCGGGTACCTGCGCATCCGCCGGCTCTCGATGGACGTGCCGGCCCGGGTCCACACGGCGATCGGCGCGCTCGAGGCGGAGGGGCTGGAGACGCTCGTGCTCGATCTGCGCGACAACCCCGGCGGGGAGCTCACGGCGTTCCGCGAGCTCGCGGGCGACTTCCTGGAGCCGGGGAGCGTCCTCGCGCGGGCGATCGACGCGGACGGCGACGAGGTCGTGTACCGTTCGAGCCACCGGAACCCGCGCCGCGCGCCGCTGTGGATCCTGGTGAATCGCCGCACGGCGTCGGCGGCGGAGCTCTTCGCCGGCTGCCTGCAGTGGCACGGGCGGGCGATCGTCGCGGGCGAGCGGACCTACGGCAAGGCGACGGCGCTGAAGCTCGCGGCGGATCCGGCGGAGCGCGCGCCGGTGCTGGCGCCGGCGGCGATGATGGTCCTGCCGGGCGGAGAGGCGATCCACGCGACGGGCGTGCGGCCGGACGTCGAGCTCGGGGAGAACGCGGCGAGCGCGCCGGACGGGGCGCCGCCGTTCCTCGCGCAGCTCTTCACCGGAGCAGCCTCGCATTCATGAGCAGCCCGAGGCTGTGATCGTTCACATCGCGGGTGGCCTCGGCGCTGGTGTGCCCCTGAAGGGTCAGCGCGACTCGCAGGGATCGATCGTCACGGCCTCTTCGGCGTCAGGCCGGCCAGGCGCCGCTCGAAGAGCCGCTGCAGCACGCAGGAGACCAGGAGGAGGAGCCCGACGACGATCTTGGTCCACCAGGAGCTGAGCGTGCCCTCGAACATGATGAGGGTCTGGATGGTGCCGTAGATGAGCACGCCGAACAGGGTCCCGACGACGGTGCCGAAGCCGCCGGTCAGCAGGGTGCCGCCGATGACGACGGCGGCGATGGCGTCCATCTCCATCCCGCCGGCGTGCAGCGCGTAGCCGGACACCATGTAGAACGTGAAGGCGACGCCCGCCAGCGCCGAGCAGAACCCGCTGAAGGTGTAGATGAGCACCTTGGTCCTCGGCACCGGGAGGCCCATGAGCATGGCGGATTGCTCGCTGCCGCCGATCGCGTAGACCGTGCGGCCGAAGCGCGTGTAATGCGCGAGGTAGATCGCCGCGGCGAACAGCGCGAGCGCGATGATCACGTTCCAGGTGATCGACGTGTCGAACAGGAACGGGATGCGGTGCGAGGAGACGGCGACGTAGAAGCCGTCGTGGATGGTGATCGAGTCGATGCTGATGAGGTAACAGAGCCCGCGGGTCAGGAACATGCCCGCCAGCGTGACGATGAAGGGCTGGACCTCGAAGTAGTGGATGACCACCCCCATCACGAGGCCGATGCCCGCGCCCATGGCGAGGACGAGCGGGATGACCGCGGCCGGGCTGACGCCGTGCTTCTCGACGAGCGACGCCGAGACCATCGTGGTCAGCGCGATGACCGAGCCGACCGACAGGTCGATCCCGCCGGAGATGATGACGAAGGTCATCCCGATGGCGGCGATCGCCAGGAACGCGTTGTCGATGAAGAAGTTGAGGAACACCTGCAGCGAGAAGAAGCCGTCGAACAGGCAAGACCCGGCCCCGAACATGAGGACGAACAGGCCGATGGTGACGGCGAGCGGCAGGTGCCTCGGGCTGAGCCGGAGGGAGAGCCTGCTCACGGCTGCGGTGTCGGTCCTGGTCACGGCTGCGATGTCGCTCATGGAACGGCCACTCTCCCGGCCCGCTGCCTCCCAAGGAGGCCCCTGACCTTCTGCGATTGCAGGATGCTGACCACGAAGACGACGAGCGCCTTCACCACCAGGTTGACCTCGGGCGGGACGCCGACGGCGTAGATCGTGGTGGTGAGCGTCTGGAGGATGAGGGCGCCGATGACGCTCCCGGCCAGCGTGAACTTGCCCCCGGCGAGCGACGTCCCGCCCAGGACCACGGCCAGGATCGCGTCGAGTTCGAAGAGCAGGCCCGCGTTGTTGCCGTCGGCGCTCTTGACGTTCGAGCTCACGATGAGCCCGGCGATGCCGGCGCACAGCCCGCACACGGCATACACGGCGAAGGTGAGCGAGCGCGCGCGGATCCCGGCGAGCCGCGAGGCGACCGGGCTCATGCCGATCGCCTCGACGAACATGCCGAGCGCGGTCTTGCGGGCCAGGAGCCAGAGGACGGCGCCCACGCCCGCCACGATGAACAGCGAGACCGGGACGCCCAGCAGGAAGCCGTTCCCGATGACGTGGTAAGGGCTGTAGTAGATCGTGATGATCTGCCCGCCCGTGATGAGCTGGGCGATGCCCCGGCCCGTGACGAGCAGGATCAGGGTCGCGATGATCGGCTGCATGCCGACCAGCGACACCAGCGCTCCGTTCCACATGCCGCAGAGGAGCGCCACGCCGAGCGCGGCGGCGAGGACGAGCGGCAGCGGAACCTGCGTCACGTCCACCATGCCGGTCCCGCCGCTCAGCACCAGCTGGCCGCCGATCAGCGCGGCCGCGACCGCGCCCGAGATGGCGACGACCGCGCCGACGGAGATGTCGATCCCGTGGGTGGCGATCACCAGGGTGAGCCCCATGGCGATGATCATGAGCGGCGCCGCGCGGTTCAGGATGTCGATGACGCTGCCGTACAGGTGGCCGTCCTTGATCGTGATCGCGAAGAACTGCGGGTTCGTGACGAGGTTGAAGAAGAGGAGCAGTCCGAGCATCGCCAGCGGAAAGGCGATGCCCTTCCCGGCGAGCCGGCGCAGGAGAGCCGCCGCCGCGCTCACGCGTGCCCTCCCGCGATGATCTGGTACACCGCCTGCTCGTCGACCTCGGCCGCGTCGACCTCCGCCACCTGGCGCCGGTCGCGCAGGACGACGACGCGGTCCGAGTAGCGCAGCGCCTCGGCCATCTCGGAGGAGACGATCACCACCGCCATGCCCCGGTCGCAGAGGTCCATGACCTGGCCCATGATCTCGCCCTTGGCCGCCACGTCGATGCCGCGGGTCGGCTCGTCGAGGATGAGCATGCGCGGATCGGTCGCCAGCCACCGGGCGAGGAGCGCCTTCTGCTGGTTCCCGCCGCTCAGCTTGCAGATGGGCACCTCCGCGTCGGCCGTCGCGATGCCGAGCCGCTCGATGTAGCCGCTGGCGATGCTGTCCTGTCGAGCCCGGGACAGGTTGCGGAACATGCCGCGCTTCGCCTGGAGGGCGAGGACGATGTTCTCCCGCACCGAGAGATCGCCGATGATGCCCTCGGACTTCCGGTCCTCGGGGCAGAACGCGATCCCGTGGGCGATCGCGTCGAGCGGCGAGCCGATGTGCGCCTCCGCGCCGTCGATCTCGATGGTGCCCTCATCCGCCTGGTCGACCCCGAACAGGAGCCGCGCCGTCTCCGTCTTCCCGGCGCCCAGGAGGCCCGCGAGGCCGAGCTCTTCCCCCGCCCTCACCTCGATGTCGATGCCCTGGACCGAGCCCTTCTTGCCCAGGCCGCGTGTCCGCAAGAGCGGCGCCCCCGCGCCCGCCGGCCGCTCCGCCTTGGGGCGCTCGGCCCGGCTCGGCCCCTCGCCTTCCACCTCGCGCCCGACCATCCGCGTGATGAGCTGCATGCGCGACAGCTCGGCGATCGGGTACTCGCCGACCAGCTGCCCGTTCCTCAGCACCGTGACCCGGTCCGAGATCTCGAACAGCTGATCGAGGAAGTGCGAGATGAACAGGATCGCCATCCCTTGCGCCTTGAGGCGCCGGATGACCGAGAACAGCACCTTGACCTCGTCCTCCGCCAGGCTCGACGTCGGCTCATCGAGGATGAGGATCCTGGCCTTGGCGGTCAGCGAGCGGGCGATCGCGACGATCTGCTGGATGGCGAGCGAGAAGTCGGAGAGCGGCGCGGCCACGTCGATGTGAACGCTCAGATCCGCGAGCACCGCGTCCGCCCTCCGGTACATCTCCCCCCACCGGAGGGCGTAAGGGCTCGAGCCCTCTCGGCCGAGGCAGATGTTCTCGGCGACCGACAGGTTGGTGCAGAGGTTCACCTCCTGGAACACGGCGCTGATGCCGAGCTGCTGCGCCTCGAGCGGGCTCGTCGGCCTGATCTCCCGGCCGTCGAGGACGATGTGCCCGCTGTCCGCGCCGTGGACGCCGGTGAGGACCTTGACCATGGTCGACTTGCCGGCGCCGTTTTGCCCCATGAGGGCGTGCACCTCCCCCGGCAGCAGGCGGAAGTCGACCGACTGGAGCGCCTGCACGCCGGAGAACCGCTTGGAGATCTTCCTCATCTCGAGCATGGGCACGGCGTCGCTCGTCATCGCACACCTCCTCCTTCCTGCCTCCGCGCCGAGATCTCCGTCGCGCGCCCTCAGTACTTGCGCTTCGGGAACTCCGCGGCGGCGGTCTCCATCGGGAAGACGCCCTCCTCGGTCACGATGCGCTTCGGCAGCGTCTTGCCGGCCACGAGGTCGTTCACCGCGCTCATGAGCTGCGGCCCGAGGAGGGGGCTGCACTCGACCGTCACGTTGAGCTTGCCGGCCATCATCGCCTCGAACGCGCCCTTCACCGCGTCGATCGAGATGATCAGGATGTCCTTGCCGGGCTGCAGGCCGGCCTCCTCGATGGCCTGGATCGCGCCGATCGCCATGTCGTCGTTGTGGGCGTAGAGGACGTTGATGTTCTTCCCCTCCGCCTTGAGGAACGCCTCCATGACCTCCTTGCCCTTGGCGCGGGTGAAGTCCCCCGTCTGCGAGCGGAGGATCTTGAAGTTCGGCTTGTCCTTGAGGATCTCCTCGAACCCCTTCTTGCGGTCGATGGCGGGGGCCGAGCCGACCGTGCCCTGCAGCTCGACGATGTTGACGGTGCCCTGCTGGTCCTTCATCTTCTCGACCAGCCACTTCCCCGCGCGGCGGCCCTCCTCGACGAAGTCCGACCCGATGAAGGTGACCCAGAGGCTGTCATCCTTCGTGTCCACGGCGCGATCGGTCAAGATGACGGGGATCTTGGCCGCCTTGGCCTCGCGCAGGACGGGCTCCCAGCCGGTCTCGACCACGGGCGAGAAGGCGATGACGTCCACCTTCTGGGCGATGAACGACCGGATGGCCTTGATCTGGTTCTCCTGCTTCTGCTGCGCGTCGGAGAACTTGAGCTCGATCCCTGCGGCCTTGGCTGCCTCCTCGATCGACTTCGTGTTCGCCGTGCGCCACTCGCTCTCGGCGCCGATCTGCGAGAATCCCAGCGTGATCTTCTTCTTCTCCGACTGGCAGCCCAGCCCTCCCAGGATCACCGATAGTCCAGCCAGGACCATTACCGCCACGGCGACAACACGGCTCCTCATCATGGCGCAGCTCCTTTCCGCTCCATCCTATACACATCTCGTCCGCGGGACACCGCTCGTCCTCGCCCCGCGGTGTCCGGCCTCACTTCTGGCCGTAATACGCGCCCTTGCCGTGCTTCCGCTCGAAGTGCTTGCGCACGAGCGCGTCGGGCAGGCGCTCGGCGCCCGGGTGGATCGCGCGCGTGATGAACGCCATCCGCGCGATCTCCTCGAGCACCGCCGCGTTGTACACGGCCTTGTCGGCGTCCTCGCCCCACGCGAAGGGGCCGTGTCCGGCCACCAGCACCATCGGCGTGTGGAGCGGGTTCCGCTCCGCGAAGCACTCGAGGATCTGCCTGCCGGTCTCGGTCTCGTAGTCGCCTTGCACGGCGTCCGGGCGCATCACCGCGGTGCACGGCACGTCCTCGGCCAGGTGATCGGCGTGGGTCGTCCCGTAGATCGGGATCGGCATGCCCGTCTGCGCCCAACCGGTCGCGTGGGTCGAGTGCGTGTGGACGACGCCGCCCACCCCGCGGAAGTTCGCGTAGAGGACGATGTGCGTCCGGGTATCCGAGGAAGGGCGGAGTCGGCCCTCGACCACCCTCCCCTCGAGGTCGACGACCACCATGTCGTCGATCGACAGCCGGTCGTACGCGACGCCGCTCGGCTTGATGGCCAGGACGCCCCGGTCGCGGTCGAACGCCGACACGTTGCCGAACGTGTAGATGGCGAGCCCTCGGCGCGGGATCTCCAGGTTCGCCGCCCAGGCGCGCTCTCGCAGCTCTCGGTAGGTCGCGCTCACGTCACGTCCCTCAGCGCGACAGCCGGTAGGCGAGGTCGTTCCAGCGGAGCTCGTTCTTCAGCGCGTGGATCTCGGTCCCGGCCCCGATGCGGATCAGCTCCACGCCGGCGATCTCGGCGAAGTCCTCCACGTGCGCCATGGTCACGGCGCGGCTGTGCGCGCAATGATGAGCGCCTCCGGCGAGGATCCAGGCCTCGCACGCGAGCTTGAAGTCCGGCTTCGGGATCCACACCGCGCGCGCCACCGGCAGGTTCGGCATCTCCTCCTCGGGCGGCACCGCCTCGAGCTCGTTCGCGACCATCCGCATGCGGCCGCCGAGGTCGATCATGGCCACGTTCACGGCGGGCCCGGTCCCCGAGTCGAAGACCAGCCGGCACGGGTCCGACTTGCCGCCGATGGAGAGCGGGTGGATCTCCAACGACGGCTTCCCTGCCGCGATCGACGGACAGATCTCGAGCATGTGGGCGCCGAGGACCCGCTCCTTCCCATCGACGAGGTGATAGGTGTAGTCCTCCATGAACGAGACGCCCCCGCGCAGCCCGGTCGCCATGATCTTCAGGGCGCGGACGAGGCCGCACGACTTCCAGTCGCCCTCGGCGCCGAAGCCGTAGCCCTCGGCCATGAGCCGCTGCACCGCGAGGCCGGGGAGCTGCTTGAGCCCGTGCAGGTCCTCGAAGGTGGTCGTGAACCCGCCGAAGCCGCCCTCCTTGAGGAAGGAGCGCAGCGCCGCCTCCTGCCGCGCCGCGTAGCGCAGATCGTTGCGGCGCGCGCCGCCCTTCCTCAGGGCGGGAGCGACCGCGTACGCCTCGTCGTACTCCGCCACCAGGCGCTCGACCTCGGCCTCATCGACGTCGGCGATCCGCCCGACGAGCTCGCCCACGCCGTAGCCGTTCACCGACCACCCCAGCTTGACCTGCGCCTCGACGCGGTCCCCGCCGGTGACGGCCACCTCCCTCATGTTCATGCCGCCGAACCGGGCGATCTTGAGCCGCCGCGCGTCCATGATCGCGCAGGCGGCGCGCGCCCAGACGTCGAGCTTGGCGAGCACGTCGCCGTCCTTCCAGTGGCCGACGACGACCTTCCGTTCGATCCGCAGGCGCGCGCCGATGTACCCGAACTCGCGGTCCCCGTGGGCGGACTGGTGCAGGTTCATGAAGTCCATGTCGATGCTCTCCCAGGGGAGCTCCCGCCCGTACTGCGTGTGCAGGTGAGCGATCGGCTTCTCCAGGCGCGTGAGCCCCGCGATCCACATCTTCGCGGGCGAGAACGTGTGCATCCACGTGATCACGCCCGCGCACCGCGGCGTCGCGTTCGCCTCGCGGCAGACGGCGAGGATCGCCTCGGGGCTCTTCAGCGTCGGCTTCCAGACGACCTTGACGGGGAGCTTGCCCGAGGCGTCGAGATACGCGGCGATCTCCCGCGCGTGCTCGGCGACCTGCTTCAGCGTGTCCTCGCCGTAGAGGTCCTGGCTGCCGGTCAAGAACCACACCTCGAAGCACTCTCGAAGATCCTGCATCGCGACACCGCTCATTGCGTCAGCTCCTCTTCCACGAACGACCCGAGCTCGACATAATCCCTGTACAGCGCGTCATAGAGCCTGGCGCGCGCGGGATCCGGCCGATAACGGGCCTCGGTCCCGGAAGACATGGCGCGTTGCGCGTCCTCGACGGTGGCGTGCAGGCCGGCCGCCGTCGCGGCGAACATCGCCGCGCCCAGGGCGACCGGCTGCTCGCCGGCGCGGACCTCGACCGTCATGTCGAGCACGTCCGCGAGGACCTGCATGGTCAAGGGGCTCTTGCGAGCGACCCCTCCGATCCCGATGATGCCGTCGATGCGGATCCCCTGCGCCCGGAAGCGCTCGACGATGGCGCGCGAGCCGAACGCCGTCGCCTCGACGAGCGCGCGGTAGACCCGCGGCGCGTCGGTGGCCAGATCGAGGCGGGCGATCGCGCCCTGGAGCCGCTGGTTCGCGTCCGGCGTCCTCCGCCCGTTGAGCCAGTCGAGCGCGACGGCCGAGCTCCGCGACGGCGGGATCTCCGCGGCCGCCCTCTCCAGCTCGGGGAGGATCCGGTCCGCGACCGTGTCGGCGAGGGCCTCCCGGCGCGGATCGGCGTCCCCCGGGGCGGCCTTGAGGATCGCGAGGAGCGGCCAGCTGAGCAGCCGCTTGAACCACGCGAAGACGTCGCCGAAGGCGGACTGCCCCGCTTCGTAGCCGATCGCGCCGGGGAGGATCGAGCCGTCCACCTGGCCGCAGATCCCGGCGACAAGGACCTCGGGCGCGCCCGTCTTCGGGGCGACGAGCATGTCGCACGTGCTCGTGCCCATGACCTTGAGCAGCTGGTGAGGCTGGATGTTGCCGCCCACCGCGCCCATGTGCGCGTCGAAGGCGCCGACGCCCACGACGACGTCCTCCGGCACGCCGAGCGCCGCGGCCCACGCGGGCGAGATCGTCCCGAAGGGCTCGTCCGCGGTGAAGGTGCGCGCGCCGAGGGTGGCCCTGATCGCGGGCAGGCGCGGGCTCAGCTTCGCGAGGAACTCGGCCGACGGGTAGCCGTCGAACGCCGGGTGCCACATCGCCTTGTGGCCTGCGGCGCAGCGGCTCCGCCGGATCTGCCCGAGGCTCTCGGTCCCGGTGAGGACCGCGGGGATCCAGTCGCAGTGCTCGACGATGGTGACCGCCGCGCGCGCGATCGCCGCGTTGGTCTCGAGGACGTGGAGCGCCTTGGCCCAGAACCACTCGGAGGAGTACACGCCCCCCGAGTACTTCGTGTAATCCACGCCGCCCCAGGTGCGGGCGAGCTCGTTGATCCGCGCCGCCTCGGCCACGGCGGTGTGGTCCTTCCAGAGGATGAACATCGCGTCCGGATCCTCCTCGAAGCCCGGGTGGAGCGAGAGCGGCCTGCCCTTCGCGTCCGCGAGGACCGGCGTGGAGCCGGTGGTGTCGACCGAGATCCCGCGCACGCGCGAGGCGACGTCGCCGCCCGCCTCCTTCAAGGCCGACCGGATCGACGCCTCCATCGCAGCCAGGTAGTCGAGCGGATGCTGGCGGAACCGGTGCTCGTGCGGGTCGCAATAACGACCTTGCGCCCAGCGCGGGTAGGGCGCGACCGCCGCCCCTGCGAGCGCCCCGTTGCGCGCGTCCACGACGACCGAACGGACGGAGTCGGTGCCGAAATCGATCCCGATGACGAAGGTCCCAGCGCTCATGACGACCTGCTCAGGGCGAAGCCGAAGAAGGAGCATTCAATGTGAACGTTAACATGTTCGATGTCAACCACAATCCGCCGGTCCGAGCTCCGCTCGTCGCTCGGCCTTTCCGCGCTGAGCCGGCGCCGGCGTCCAGCCTCACGGCGGAGATCTCGGCGCACCGGACGACCCGCTCGGGAAGGCCGCAGGATACAGCCACACTGTGAACGTTCACACGCACCGCGTCGACCCTGGGGCTTCCCGCGGCTGCTGAGCTTGGCGTCGGGCGGCCGGCGCGTCGCCTCTGGAGCGGTGCGTCAACCCGGGGCCGGCGCCGGCGCGCGATCCTGGTCGATGTGGATTCCAATCCGTCCGTTCGCGACTAAGCTCGCGCCCGATGGTTGAGAAGTCCCCTCCAGAGCGACGCGTCAAGCGAGGCGGGCGCCGCGCCGCGGTCATGGTCGATGTGGCCAAGCTCGCCGGCGTTTCGCACCAGACCGTCTCGCGGGTCCTGCACGACAGCCCCCACGTCCATCGCGACACGCGCGAGCGCGTGCTCGAGGCGATCCGTCAGCTCGACTACCGCCCGAGCTCCGTGGCGCAGGCGCTCGTCACCGGGCGCTCGCGCACGCTGGGGGTCGTCAGCTTCGACACGACGCTCTACGGCCCTGCGTCGACGCTCCTCGGGCTCGAGGAGGCGGCGCACGACGCCGGGTACGGCGTCAGCATCGCCAGCGTCAAGTCGCTCAGCCGCGCGCCGGTGGTCGACGCGGTGAAGCGGCTGTGCGACCAGGGCGCCGACGGCATCGTGGTCATCGCCCCGCAGCGGTCGGCGGTGGACGCGCTCCGCCACATCACCTCCGACGTGCCGGTGGTCGCCGTCGAGGGTGGGCCGGACGACTCGTTCCCGGTGGTCGCCGTCGACCAACTCGGCGGCTCGACGGCCGCGACCCGCCACCTCCTCGATCTCGGTCATCGCACGGTGTGGCACATCGCCGGTCCGCCCGACTGGCTCGAGGCCGACCAGCGCATCGACGGCTGGCGCTCGACGCTGGAGGCCGCCGGCATCGAGCCGCCTCCCCTCCTGCGCGGCGACTGGAGCGCGCGGTCGGGCTACGAGCTCGGCCCGCAGCTGGCGCGCATGCCGGGCGTCACCGCCGTGTTCGTGGCCAACGACCAGATGGCGCTCGGCCTGCTCCGCTCCCTCCACGAGATCGGGCGCGATGTGCCGCGGGACATCAGCATCGTCGGCTTCGACGACATCCCGGAGGCGGCCTACTTCACGCCGCCGCTGACCACGGTCAATCAGGATTTTTCCGCGCTCGGGCGAAGGTGCCTCCACCTCTTGCTCGGGCAGATCGAGAGCGGCCAGCACTCCTGGTCGCGCGTCGTGGTCGAGACCAAGCTGGTCGTGCGCAAGAGCACCGCCGCGGCCTCCCGGAAGCGATAAGCTCGCACGAGCCTCCGGCGTACGCCCGCCGGCCCGGTCACCCACCGGGTCCGGGGGCGGTCGCGCGCCGATCAGATTTGGTTGACACCCGCCATGTGAACGTTCACACTTCCCTCCAGGGGTATCCTTTCGCTTTGTCCTGGAGGAGGCCGTCGCGTGTACCCCCGGCCATTCGTCCGTGGGACCGGGATCGATCCGTGCGCCGACGCCACTCGCTCGGTCGTCGCGGAGACGATCGTCGATCGACGATCGACGGTGATTGGTGTTTTGCCCAGGTCACGCCGGGCGACGTGGGTCTCGTGGTGCGAGCAGCGGCTCTGAGGCAGGGTCGCCAGAGGTGAGCTCCCGTGCGTCGTCACTCCCTTTCATTCTCGGAGAGCAAGATGAAGAAGCCGTCCTGGCACGAGCTCCGTACATCAAGAGAGATCGCTGCCGTGTGCGCGCTCGCATTCGCGGCTGCGTGCACGGGCACGCTTGGTGACTCCACGGATGGCGATGGGTCATCCTCCAGCGGAAATGGTGGACCGTCGGTGGACTCGGACCCTCCGCCGTTCCAGCCCGCGGCCGGGATGCTGCGCCGGTTGACGAGAACGCAATTCCGCAACGCCGTGCACGACGTGTTCGGCGTGGAAGTCGATGTCCATGAGCTCGACCCCGACAGCTGGAATGGAAACTTTGCGACCATCGGCGCCACGACCGTCGTGACCTCGGAACGAGGCGTCGAGCAGTATCACGCGGCCATCGAGGGCGCCGTGGATGCGGTGTTCGCGGACTCCGCGAAGCGCGACCAGTTCATCGGTTGCGCGCCCAGCGGCGCGCAGGACGACGCCTGCGTGCGCGGCTTCATTGAGACGCTCGGGCTTCGAGCGTGGCGCCGCCCGCTCGAGGGCGCCGAGGTCGACCGGCTCGCAGCCGTCGCCGCGAACGCCGCGACCGAGCTCGGAAGCGCGGTCGAGGGGGCCCGCTGGGCGACGGTGGCCCTCTTCACGTCGCCGAACTTCCTGTATCGCCCGGAGCTCGGCGCCCCGAGCGCCGGCGGGTCGCTTCGCCTGACGGGCTACGAGATGGCGTCCCGGCTCGCGTTCCTCGTGTGGAACAGCCTGCCGGACAGGGAGCTGCTCGACCAGGCCGCGAGCGGTGTGCTCGACACGGTGGAGGGCGTTCGCGCCGCGGCGACGCGGCTGCTCGACGCGCCCGCCGGACGCGAGGCGGTCGGCGCCTTCGCCGAGGAGTACCTGCGGCTCGATCGGATCGGCACGCAGGCGAAGGACACAGGGCTGTTTCCGGAGTACGGCCCCGCGCTGCAAGCGGCGATGGTCCGCGACATGCGCGGCACGTGGGAGGTCCTCGCGTTCGAGGATCACGCGAGCGCGCTCGACCTGTTCTCGACCACGAAGGTCGTCGTCAACAAGGAGCTCGCCCAGCTCTACGGCCTCGACGCGACCGGCCTCACCTCGAGCGCCTTCGAGGTTCGCTCGCTGCCCGCGGACGGCCAGCGCTCCGGGATCCTCAGCAAGGCGGGCTTCCTCTCGCAGTTCGCGAACCAGAAGGAGGGCTCTCCCACCCTGCGCGGCAAGTTCATGCGCGACGCCCTGATGTGCACGCCCATCCCGCCGCCCCCCGGCGACGTCGACCTGGTGCTCGACGAGCCGACGGCGGACAAGCCCCTCACGAAGCGCCAGCGGCTCGAGCTCCACCGGACCAAGCCCGCGTGCGCCGGTTGTCATCAATACATGGACCCGCTCGGCCTGCCGCTCGAAAACTTCGACGCGATCGGGCGCTACCGCACGACCGATTACGGGCTGCCGATCGATCCTAGCGGCGATTTCGACGGGGTGCCGGTCGCCGACGCGCGCGAGCTCGGGGAGGTCGTCGGCGCGAGCGCCGACGTCGCGCGATGCCTGGTCCGCAAGTACTACTCGTACGCGGCAGGTCACGAGGCGCGAGACGTGGACGGCAGCGTCCTCGACGCGCTGGCCGCTTCGTTCGAGGCGTCGGGGTACCAGCTGCGCGATCTGGTCCTCGACGTCGTGACGAACGAGGCGTTTTCGTCCGTCGCCCCCCAACTCTAGTCGAACGGGATACGCCATGACGAGCAAAGCTTTGAACCGACGAACAGTTCTCCGGGGCATGCTGGCGACGGGCGCCGCGGTGACCATCCCGCTCCCGCTGCTGGAGATCATGCTGAACCAGAGCGGCACGGCGTACGCTCAGTCGAACACCCCGGTCGCGCCGCTCTACGTCACCTGGTTCTTCGGCAACGGGACGCTGCCCGGCCGCTGGAAGCCGGCGCGCACGGGCTCCGGCGCGGCCTGGGAGCTCAGCCCCCAGCTCCAGCCGCTCGCGGACCTGAAGTCGTACCTCACGGTGATCAGCGGCCTCGAGAACAAGCTCGTGACACCCGGCATCGAGCACCCCACGGGGTCGGCGGGGGCGACGACCGGCGCGCCGCTCGCCGGAAACGCCGTGCGAGCCGCATCCATCGACCAGGTCGTCGCGGACGCCATCTCGGCGGGGACGCTGTACCGCTCTCTCGAGGTGGGATTGACGCCGGCGACGCCGGGCGGTCCTCAGGACTCGCTGCACACGGTCTCGCACAGGGGGCCGAACTCGCGCAACAACCCGGAGTTCGATCCGAAGGCCGTGTTCAACCGGCTGTTCATGGGCGGCGCGCCCGAGCCCACCGACAACGGCGCCGAGCAGGCCAAGAAGCTCGCCAAGGTCCGGAAGAGCGTACTCGATTCCGTCCTGGAAGACGGCGCGAGCCTGCAGCAGCGGCTCGGGGCGGCCGACCGGCACCGCGTGGAGCAGCACCTCGAGTCGATCCGCGCGATCGAGCGGCGCCTCGAGGCGGCGACCTCCGGCGGCGACGCGCCGAACGCATGCAGCACCCCGACGGCCCCCACCGCCGGCAAGGACACGCAGAGCGAGGCCCCCCCGGCGGTCAACGCCGCCATGGTCGAGCTCTCGGCGCTCGCGCTCGCGTGCGAGAGGACGCGCGTGCTCTCCTTCATGTTCTCGCTGCCCGCCGCGCACGTCTACTACCGGCACCTCGCGCAGGACATGAACGACGATTTTCACGACATCATCTGCCACGGGGATCCCGGGGATCAATCGAGTCAACCTCGCGTCGACAAGGGCGTGATTTACACGATGCGCTGCCTGAACGAGTTCTTGACGAAGCTCAAGAACACGCCGCACGGCAGCTCGAACCTGCTCGACAGCTCGCTCGTGTACGTCACGTCCGACACCGCCTGGGGCAAGGTCCACACGAAGCAGGAATGGCCGGTGCTCTTCGCGGGGAAAGCCGGAGGGCGGCTGCGCGGCGACTCGCATCACAACTTCCCCGGCGACAACCTGAGCAAGGCGCTCCTGACCATCGCCCAGATCATGGGCTCGAAGGCGACGGAGATCGGCATCGACGCGGGGCGGGTCACGTCACCGCTTCAGGGCATCCAGGTCTGAGCGCGGCGTCGCGGCCTTCACGATGCGGCGAGGGCGCGCTCAACGGGCAGCGCGCCAGCGCTCCGCGGGCCGGAGCGCGTAGGCGATGCCGCTCTGCAAGCTCCCCAGCGTGACGATGCCGGAGAGGTCCGCGCCGAGCTCGATCAGGGCCCTCGCCACCTCCGGGCGGATGCCCGTGAGCACCACGCGCGTGCCGAGCATCTGGGCGGCGCGCGCGGTCCGCGTCAGCGCATCAGCGATGAGCGCGTCGACGGCGCGCACGCCGGTGATGTCCAGGAGCGCGGTGTGGGCCCGCTGGCTGCTGATCCCGGCGAGCAGCGTCTCCATGACCTGCTCCGCGCGCGCGCCGTCGAGCGTCCCGACGAGCGGCATGGCCACGACGCCGTCGGCGAGCGGGATGAGCGGCGTCGACAGCTCCCGGAGGGTCTCCTGCTGCGCGGCGATGATCTGCTCCTGCAGCGCGGCCCGATCGGCCTCCGCGCGCCTCAGGTCGGTGTCCTCTCTCACGACGCCGCCGACGCCGACCAGCTCGCCGCGCTCGTTGCGAATCGGGAATTTGACGGTGAAGAAGTAGAAATTCTGGCCGCCGTAGTCCAGCACCTCTTCGTACTGCATCGGCCGGCCGCTCGCGAGCACCTCCCGCTCCTTCGCCACGATCGCGTCGGCGACGTTGGGCGGCGTGGCACCGAACTCATGCTCGTCCTTGCCGAGGAACTCGATGGGGTGGCGCGCGAGCGCGCGCGCATAATGGCGGTTGACGAACACGTAGCGCCCCTCCGCGTCCTTGATGAACATGACGTTCGGCGAGTTGTCGACGAGCTGCAGGAGGAGCTGATAGCGCTCGTGCAACAGGCCCTCTCTCCGCCCCGGATCGTCGCCTCCGTCCACGATGGCCGCGATCTCTCGGACGTCGCCTCGCTCGTCGCGCAGCACGGCGTAGGTCCACCGGCAGGTGATCGCGCTTCCCTCACTCGTCCTGCCCACGCTCGTGGTCGTGGCGAAGGGGCTCTCGCCAGCGTCGTGGTCGAACGCCTTCGCCGCCTCGGGCGACACCGGATCCGCGGCCACGAGGTCGGAGAGGCGACGGCCCACGGCCTCGCCCTCGCTCCAGCCGAAGAGGCCCCCGGCGCCGTCGTTCCAGCGCGTCACGGTGCCATCCAGGCGCCAGTGGATCAGCGCCGGCACCTGCGCGGCGCTCCGCGCGAACGGCGCGTCGAGGTACGCCGCGGTCGTGCTGACCAGCCCTCTCTCGCGCCCGAGCTCACGGCGCAGCGCGGCCAGCTCCTTCTCCAGCTCATCGACGCGCGCGCGCAGCGCCGCGCTCTCTGCCTTGTAGTCGACGTAGCCGTCGATGTGCGCGGCCCCCCCACCCGGCGCGGGGATCCCGTCGAGCCGGCGATGCCCGCCCGCCGTGCTCCCTGCTTCCGAGTCGCGGTCTCCTCCGGATCCCGAGTGCGCATCTGCGCGCCCGATCGGTCCGGACGTCCTCTCGCTCCAGTCGCGGCTCATGCTCGCCCCTCCGCGCGCTGCTCCGAAAGCGCGTCGTCCGCAGTGTAACGGTCTTGCAAGTCGAGGTCTCGCCAGAAATCCGACCGGGCGCCGCCCGCAGGCGGCGCTGCCCGCCGCTCGCAGGCAGAGGGGGCGTCGGTCGATGGATATGACGTGGCCCCGCAGCGTGATGCCTCTCACGCTCGGACGGTCGTGGAACCATGGGGAGCTGGCTCTGCATCACGCTGAGCTGCTGCGCGTCGTTCGCCAGGTTCATAGCGTACTCGGCGACGTAGACCTGTAGACCGGTGCCGGCGAGCCGGTCGAGGAAGCTCTTTACGGTGCCGGTCGGCATCGAGGACGCAGCGCGGGCTGAGCGAAGCAAGAAGTACGATCGGGCCAAAATGTTAACGCTAACAGATCCGATGTCAATCCAGATCGACCGCCCTGCGGTGCCTCGCGGCTGAAGCGAGGACGAGGCAGACAGGGCTCCTCCGCGGCGCCGGAGGCCGGCGGCGTGCGCGGGAGGATGTCCCGCGGCGCCCCGCGCCCGCTCCTCTCGACGCCGCGCTCCGGAGGAGCCCCGTCAGCCTCGTCTCCCTCGAGACGGAGGATGCCCGCGGGCCGGTCGTTTGGTGTTGACGCCGAACATGTGAGCGTTCACATTCCCCCAGAGAGTATCCTTCTGCTTGTCCCAGGATGGGTCGCCCGCGCCCGAGATCTTCGTCCTTCGATCGATCTCGGCACCCATTCCGCTCGCGCGGTCGTCTCGGACGCGGGGGCTGATGGGTTCTTGATGGGCTGCCGCCACGCTGTCTTCGACTGCGCGACCCAGGTGCTCGGCGGACCCGCCGCCGGCCAGAGCTCGGACGTGAGCCGCGGGAGCTAGCTGCCGCCATCGCTCACGGCGCGGCGCGCGGGCATCGGCGCTCGTGCGCCGAGCACAACTTCGGAATGCACCCGGAAACTCAGGGGACACCATGAAACGGCCTCGCGCCTCCTTCCCTCTCGTCGGAGCCACGTCCGCGACGACCCTGGCGGTGAGGAGCGCCGCGCACGCGCGGTCGAGCGTCTGCGGATTCGCCAGCCGGGGAGCGGCCGGCGCCGCGGGCGACGCCGGCGGCGAGCCGAGCTGCTGCGGCCGCGCGGTGCCCGGCCCCCGTCGTGCGCCCGCGGCGCTTCGCCTGCTCCTCGCGACGACGGCGCTCGGCGCGCTTCGTCGGCGAGTCGCCGACCTGGAGAGCTCGAACGCCGCCTGCCGCCGATCTTCATCCCCGTGGAAGACAACCATGGCCAGCTCGCCCAGCGGGCCGTCTTCACGGCGAACCACCCCGACGAGAGGCGCCGGAGACTCATGAACCGAGCGACCTACGACATCGACAACGCCTGACGAAGTTTCAGGAGAGCAGCAAGGATCCAGGAATGGCAACGAACACGATATCCATCCAACGTAAGCTCCTCGGCGCGGCATTGTCGCTCTGCGGCTTGACCGCGGCCCCGTCCGTCGCCCTGGCGGACAACCCCATCGTACAGACCATTTATACCCCCGATCCCGCGCCCATGGTCCACAATGACACGGTGTACCTCTACACCGGTCATGATGAAGACAGCGCCACGGACTGGTTCGGGATGAACGAATGGAGAGTGTACTCATCCAAGGACATGGTGAACTGGACGGATCACGGTTCGCCGCTGAGATACAGCGACTTCAGCTGGGCGAAGGGAGACGCGTGGGCAGGCCAGGTCGTCCACAGGAACGGGAAGTTCTACTACTACGTGCCCGTGACGAGCCGCTCGCTCAACAGGATGACCATCGGCGTCGCCGTGTCGGACAGCCCCACCGGTCCGTTCAAGGACGCCCTGGGACGTCCGCTGGTCGCGGCTGATTGCGGCGACATCGATCCGACGGTGCTCATCGACGACGACGGTCAGGCCTATCTGTACTGGGGGAACCCCTCCTCGTGCTACGTGAAGCTGAACGAGGATATGATCTCCTACCAGGGAAACGTCGTACACGTGCCCATGACGGCGGCGAGCTTCGGGCAGCGCACCGGGGAGAGCGATGGTCGTCATACGACCAAGTACGAAGAAGGTCCATGGCTCTACAAACGCGATGGACTGTATTACCTGGTGTATGCGGCCGGCCCGATTCCCGAGTATATCGCCTACTCGACGAGCACCAGCCCCACCGGCCCGTGGACCTACCGCGGGGTCATCATGCCCACGGAGGGCAGCAGCTTCACCAATCACGCGGGCGTCATCGACTTCAAGGGAAACTCCTACTTCTTCTATCACAATGGCGCCCTGCCGGGCGGCGGAGGCTTTCACCGCTCGGCGGCCGTGGAGCAATTCACGTTCAACGCCGATGGTACGATCCCGACGATCAGGATGACCCAGGCGGGCCCGCCCGGCGTCGGGAACCTGAATCCGTATGTCATGACGGAGGCAGAGACCATCGCCTGGGAATCCGGCGTCGAGACCGAGGCGTGCAGCGAGGGCGGGATCGACGTCACATCGATTGAAAACGGGGACTACATCAAGGTGAAGGGCGTCGATTTCGGCACCGGCGCGGTGTCCTTCGACGCGAGAGTGGCCTCGGCGACCAGCGGCGGCAGCATCGAGCTGCGCCTCGACAGCGCGACCGGCACGCTGGTGGGGACCTGCATGGTTCAGGGTACCGGCGGCGCCCAGACCTGGACGACCACGTCGTGCGCGGTCGACGGTGCGACAGGGATACACGATTTGTACCTGAAGTTCACCGGTGGAAACGGTCCCCTGTTCAATTTCAACTGGTGGAAATTCACTCCGCTCGACGCCCCGGATCCGGATCCGACCGGCGGCGGGGGCGCTCCGAGCACGGGTGAAGGGGGAGCGACGGGCAGCGGCGGCTCGGGCGGGGCCGGGAGCGTCAGCAGCGCAGCGACGACCAGCACCGGAGCGACGACGGGCAGCGGCACGGGCGGCGCTGGCGCCGCCCCCGCTGACAACGGCAGCAACGACGAGGCCGGGTGCGCGTACCGGGTCAATTCGGGGCCGAGCGCCCCCGCGGGGGCGCTCGCCGCCTTGCTCGCGCTCGGCGCGGTCGCCGCGCGGCGGCGTCGCGCGCGATAAGCTGGGCGGCGCGGGGCCGCCGTGTCGACGCTCCTCGGAAGCTGAGTGAGCTCAGGCAGGCCGACCTCCGGGGCCCCGGGCCAAGGGGGCGCGAGCCGGTGAGGCCCGGCCGGTCACGTGGGGTAGGTCAGCGCAGCCGAGCGCGGCGGCGTGGGCAAGCCCCGCCGGGCGCGGTCGCGCAGGTCGACCGGCGCCCGGATGGGCGGGCTCCGGAGACCGGCGGCCGCGAGCTCCTGGCCGGTCCATTTTTTGTTGACACCGGCCATGTTAGCGTTAACAATTACCTCTCAGGGTATCCTTCCGCTTTGCCCGGGATAGGCTGTCGTTTGCGCCGGGCCCTTCGCCCTCGGGATCGGGACAGCTCTCGACGCCTGGTCCGGTCGTTCGATCGTCGCGGATACGAGCAATGATGAGGTCGCCGGTGCCGCGTTCGCGCGGCACCACGCTGCGCGCGAGGTCTCGCCTGGGGCCGCGAGCGCATTGCGGTTCACTCGCAGATCCGCCATTCAGTGTGCGCGGCATGGAGGAATGCAATGAGTCTGGTTGGAATGCGGTGCTCGCGGAGTGGATCGCACGAATCGAGCGATGCGGCGCGTCGCAGGCCGCGGCGTTCGACGTGGGCCGCGCGGGCGGCGGCCGTCGCGCTGGTGGCGCTGCTCGGCGGGTGCTCCGATGAGCCGGGAGAGACGACGTCGACCGGCCCCGGGACCGGCGGGGGCGCTGCCTCGAGCGCGACCAGCGGGGGTGCGACGAGCGGCGGCGCGACCAGCGCGAGCGGCGGCGCGACCAGCGCGAGCGGCGGCGCGACCAGCGCGAGCGGCGGCGCGACCAGCGCGAGCGGCGGAGGCGGAGACGACGCGGGCGGAGCGGGGGGCTCGGGCGGCGGCGGCGGCGGCGGCGGCGAAGCCAGCACAGGCGCCCAGGGCGGAGGCGGCGCGGGCGGCGCGGAAGGCGCGGGAGGCGCGGCCGGGTTCACGCCGTGCCCGGCGAGCGGAGAGCCTTGCAAGATCCTGCCGCTCGGCGACTCCATCACGGACGGGGTCGGGGTGCCGGGCGGCGGCGGCTACCGGATCGAGCTGTTCAAGAAGGCGCGCGCCGCGGGCAAGGACATCACGTTCGTCGGCTCCCTGATCAACGGGCCGATGACGGTCGACGGCGCCCCGTTCCCGCGGGCCCATGAGGGGCACAGCGGCTGGAGGATCAACCAGATCGCGGGGCTGGTGCCGACGCCCGCGTTCGCGGACGGCCCGCACATCGTGCTGCTCATGGCGGGGACCAACGACGTGATCCAGAACGATAACCTCTCCACGGCGCCGCAGCGCCTGGGAGCGCTCCTGGACAAGATCTTCGCCGCGGCTCCCGACACGCTCGTGGTCGTGGCGAAGATCATCCCGGTGAGCTTCGCCGATCCCAAGGCGGTCGCCTACAACGACGCGCTGGAGGGGATCGTCGAGGCCCGTGCGTCCGCCGGGAAGCACGTGGTGCTGGTGGACATGCACTCCGGGTTCCCGGTGTCGGATCTCCCGGACGGGGTACACCCGAACCAGCCTGGCTTCGCGCGCATGGCGGACGTCTGGTACGCGGCGATCGGCGACCTCTTGCGGTGAGGCGACGCCGCGCGCCCGGCATGCAGCCGGACGCCGCGGACGCCCGCGATATGCCGTGTTAACGTAAACTTGGGTTCGGAGCCGAACGCCATGAGGCTGGCAAATAGAATTGACTCATGTGCACACGTGTTCGAATATATGCATGTCCGGAAGTGAGCTGAGCGCTCGGCGACGCCGAACGCTCGCTCCGGAGGATCCTCGTCCGGCGATGTGATGGCACTTCACCGCGCAACTCACGGTCTGTCGTTGCATCGCTTCGCATCCTAGGGTGTTGTGACGTGTGGGGGCTTCGAGATGGTGCCCTGCCGAAGGCGGCTCGCCTTCCGCGTCGGAGCAGACCAGCTCGGCCCTTGTCGTAGGCTGATCTCGAGCGATGGGTGGGCGAACGGGCGCTCGCGCTGCGGGATAGATTGGGAGGCTTCTTCATGCATCGACCTCGGGTTTGGGATCGGATAAGGCGCGCGGCGTCCCCCGCTTCGGTGGACGGGCAGGCCGCCCGAGGGCGCGCCGGCGGGCGGCGCCGCTCGGCGTGGCTCGCCGCGTGCGGCTCGGTTCTCGTGGCGGCGGCGTGCACGGGCACCCTCGGGAGCAACGACGGCGAGCATCAACCAGGCGGCAGCAGCAGCAGCGGGCGACCCGACGACGGGCACCCGGACGCGGAGGAGCAGTGCGCGCCGCGGCTCGGGCGCCGCGTCGTGCTGCTCACCGATCTTCAGTTCACGAACTCCGTGCGTACCCTGCTGGGGGACGCCGCCGTGCGGGCCGATCTGGCGCCCGACGACAAGACCAAGCCGTTCATGAAGAAGGGGATGGTCGCCGGCACATCGCTGGTGCGCGGGCGGCTCGACAGCGCCGCTTACGCCGCGGAGAGCGTCAAGGGGCGCTTCCAGGAGGTGACGGGCTGCGCGCAGAACGGGGACGACGCGTGCGCGCGCGACTTCCTCGCCCGGTTCGCGGCGCAGGCGTTCCGGAGGCCGATCGGCGAGGCCGAGCTCGCGGACCTGATGGAGGTGTTCGCGCTCGGGAAGGAAGAGAGCTACGAGCGCGGCGTGATCCTCGCCATCGAGGCCGTCCTCGCGTCGCCCTCCTTCTCCTACCGGACGGAGCTCGGCGAGAAGGGGAGCGACGGCGTCGTGAGGCTGTCGCCGCACGAGCTCGCCAGCGAGCTCTCGTTCTTCCTCACCGACAGCCAGCCGGACCCGGAGCTGATGGCCGCCGCCGACTCCGGGGCCCTCCGGGACCCGGCAGAGATCGAGCGGCAGACGGAGCGGCTGCTCGCGCTGCCGGAGACGCGGCGCAGCCTGAGCACCACGCTGCTCGCGGCGTGGGGGCTCAGCAACCTGTTCGGCACGATCAAGGATCCTGGGATGTTCCCCGAATACGGTCCCGGGCTCCAGGCGGCGATGTTCCACGAGACCGAGCTGTTCGTGGACTCGATCCTCTGGGAGCGCAGCGCGGACGTGACCGAGCTGCTCACGTCGCGGGAGACGTTCGTCAACGAGCCGCTCGCCGAGGTGTACGGCGTGGAGCACACGGGCGCGCCGGAGGAGTTCACGCCGGTCACCCTGCCCGAGGGCCAGCGCGCCGGCCTGCTCACGCAGGCGAGCGTCCTCGCGACGCTGTCCCGCACGGACAACACGAGCGTCGTCGCGAGGGGGCTGTTCGTCCGCGGCGCGCTGCTCTGCCTGCCGAAGCTCCCGTCGCCGCCGGAGGAGCTCGCGCAGGCGGTGGCGGACCTGCTCAAGGCCGACATGACCGAGCGCGAGCGCGCCGAGGCGCGCGCGATGAACGACACCTGCGGGGGGTGCCACCGGGGGATCGACCCGTTCGGCCTGATGCTCGAGAACTACGATCCGCTGGGCCGCTATCGAGACACGCTCGATGGAGAGCCCATCGACTCGAACATCGATATGAACGGGCTCCTCGGGCTGTACGAGAGCTACCCGAACACGGTCGAGTTCATCGGTGTGATGGCGCAAAGGGAGGAGTTCGCCGAGTGCCTGACGCGGCACCTCGTCACCTACAGCACCGACGATGACGAGCTCAGGCCGGGCGACTGCCAGGTCGAGAGCGTGATCAACGCGCTGCCAGTGGGCGAGCGCACCCTGCCGGCCATCGTGAAGGCCGTCGCGACGTCGCGCGCGCTCGCCGAGCGCGCGGAGGAGGAGTGACCATGAACCGCCACCTGCCCTATGTCTCGTCCCGCCGTCGCTTCCTCCAGGGCGTCGGCGCCGCCGCGGGGATGTTCGCGATCCTCCGCGGCCTCGAGCGGACCGCGGAGGGCGCGCCGAGCCCGAAGCGGTTCCTCATCGTCCAGCGGCCCGTGGGCACCGTCTACGAGAACTGGTGGCCGCAAGGGAACGGGACCAGCTTCACGCTGTCCCGCATCCTGAAGCCGTTCGAGCCGGTGAAGGACAAGATGGTGGTGTTCCGCGACCTGAAGCTGCCGTCGGAGGGGTCGGTCGGCGGCGGCCACGAGCGCGGGACCGTCCTCATGGCGACCGGCCAGCGGACCAAGCAGCTCTACCCCGGCAACGGCGGGGACGACCCGATGTCCGAGGGGGCGAGCGTCGACCAGCTGATCCAGAAGCAGTCGGCCGATCTGCAGGGGACGGCGATCGCGTCGCTCCAGCTCTCGTGCGACAAGCGCGCGGACACGCCGGAGGTGTCGACGCGCCACATGTCGTACTCCGGCCCGCGGGCCCCGATGACGCCGTACTACCAGCCGTTCGACGCCTACCAGCGGGTGTTCGGCACGCTGATGCCCGGCGGGACGACGAACGACAACCTCGAGGCGCTCGCCAGGGCGCGCCGGCAGAAGAAGAGCGTGCTCGACTTCGCGACGAGGGACCTCGGCCGGCTCCACGAGCTCGCGCCGAGCGCGCAGCGCGAGCTCCTGGACGGGCACCTGGAGGCGATCCGCGAGGTGGAGAAGGAGTTCGACGCCGACCCGACCAACCCCGCGTTCTGCGGCATGGAGCAGCCGCCGGAGATCGTCAGCGTCAGCGAGTACATCGACCCCTACAACTCGTCGCACGTCGTGAGAGAGCGCGACGACGAGAAGCACGCGCGCATCGGCGCCCTGCACTTCGCCGTGGTCAAGGCGGCCTTCCGGTGCGACCTGACGCGCGTGGTGACCTTCCAGTGGGCCCCGGGGACGAACCACGTCAGCTTCGGCGATCTGTGGCCGCCGGATTCGAAGGTCTTCAAGGTCCACCACACGACGAGCCACGATCCCGACACGCGAGATACGCTCGAGTTCCTCACGCGCGTGGAGGAGTTCTACGCCAACAAGATGGTGGGGTTCCTGCAGGAGCTCGCGGCCGCACAGGACGTGAACGGCGGGTCGCTGCTCGACAACACCCTCGTCCCCTACATCACCGAGGTCGGCACCCGACATCACAACTGGGACAAGATGGCCTGGCTGCTCTTCGGCGGCGCCAACACCAAGCTCCTCGGCGGGCGCGTGTGGGACAACGGCGGCCGCGGACTCCGGTCGACCAACGACTACTGGATGGCGTGCGCGGGCGCGTTCGGCCTCCCGAACTTCGTCCTCGGGGACTCCGACCTCCACACGACGGCGATCTCGGGGCTGTTCGCGTAGGCGCGAGCCGCGCGGATCACGGGCGCACCGCGAGGTACACCGTGCTCCAGAGCTGCACCGCGTTCGACTCGTCGTGGTGCGCCCGATCCGCGCCGAACGGCACCAGCCGGTAACGGCCGCCCTCGACGGCCCAGCTCCACAGCTCCCGCGTGCTCGCCTCGCGCGAGGCCTGGATCACCTCCCAGAGCGCGCGCCGCGCGCGCTCCAGCGCGTCGCGCGCGCGGGCCGGCAGGTCGCGGCGGGCGAGCTGCCGGTCGAGGCCCGCTGCCAGCATCGCCTGCTGCCACGACCAGGTGACCGTGCCGTGGTAGTGGGCTGACGTGAACAGGCCCCAGAGCGCCGGATCCGGCGCGAACGCGGGGTTCGCGACCACGACGCCCACCGGCGTCCGCAGGCCCGCCGGGAAGGGGCGGATCAGGCGGCCCGCGATCTCCTCCAGGGCGTCGGGCGGCGGCTCCGTGAACAGGAGGACGAAGCTGTCGTCGGAGTGCATGATGGGGAGCGGCCTGCCCTCCCGGTCGAGCGCGACCGCCGGGAACGAGAGCGGCCCCGAGAGCGACGCGACCGCCGCCGCCGCGTCCAGGCCCAGCGACGCCGCATAGGCCGCGACGCGCCGCCGCGCCTCGCGCTCGGGCAGCTCGACCCGGAAGAACACGCCGGCGTCCTTCCACGCGCGCGCGAGCCGCTCCGCCCTGCCGGCGCCCTCCGCGTCCGCGCCGAGCAGCGGGCTCGCGAGCAGCCGCGCCGACGCGCGGAGCGCGGCCGGGACGAGGGCGGCGTTCACGTCGTACGGGATCCGGCCGAACGCGAGCCCCTCCTCGCTGTCGCGCCACTCGCCGACCGACACCCCCTCCTTGAGCGAGATGAGCGCCCGCGGATCCCCCGTCTCGGCGAACGGGGCGGCGAGGCGGAGCACGAGCGACACGTTCCGGGCGAGCGCCTGCGCGTACGTGTCGCCGCGCGGCGTGCGGCGCGACAGGAACGCCGCCGCGCGCTCCCGGCCCGGCGCGCTGCCGAGGAGGTACTCGGCGGCCAGCGGCGCGAGGAGGAAGTCGTCGTCGATCATCTTGTAGTCGTAGACGGGCTCGCGCAGCGCCTCGGCGCGGCCCGCCGCGAGGTGCAGGAGCGCCGCGTACTCGCCGATCGCCTCCTCGTGCGCGACCTCCCCGGACGGGCTCAGCCGATCGAGGACCGAGCCGATGCCCGCCTCGGTCACGGCCGGCTCGAGGACCGGCAGGAGCATCCTCACCGCGAGCAAGGTGTCCCGGCCAAAGTACGTGAGGAAGCGCCAGGACCCGGCCAGGAGCTTCTCCCGGTACGCGAGGAAGGCGAGCGCCCGCCGGTCGCGCGGGTCGTCGGCGGCGCGCTCCGTGACGAGCTCGCCGAGGGGCACCGGCGTGAGCGGCGCCTCGTCCGAGAGGGCCGTCACCCGCACCCGGAGGCCGCCCGGCCCGGCCGCGAGATCGATCCGTCCGTCCGGCCCCAGCGTGGCCGTGGTGCCGCCCTCCGGCTCGATGAGGAGCTCGAGGTGGTGCTCGCCGTCCCGCGTGGTGCGCCGCGCGGCGATCGGCGCGCCGCCCGCCGGGGCGCCGGCCTCCACGTCGCTGCGCAGCCAGCCCGGAAGCTCGGCGTCGCGGCCGACCTCGCGCACCGTGCGGATGCTCCCGAGGACCAGCCGATGGACGCGCAGCGCCGGGGCCGAGCTCGCGAGGAGCGCCGAGACGCCGCGCAGCCCGCCGGGCCGCTCCACGCCCGAGAGGTCCCCCTCCACCGAGAGCTCGACCGGGGCCGGCAGCGCGTCGAACCACACCGCGATTCCCATGTTCCCCGCCGGAAAAGCGACGATGAGCCGCGGCGACACGCCAGAAGTCGTCAGGAGATGGGCGGCGATATGACCACGACGGAAGAAGTGATTGCGGATCCGGCCTTCACGGATTTCGAAGGCCAGGAGCTCTGGAGCCGGCGGCGGCGGGGGCGCCTCGCCGTGCGGCGCGCCGGAGATGCAGGAGGCGGCGAGAAGCGTTGACAAGGTGGTTCCCCTCATGAATCGCCCGGTATTCGTGGGCCTCGTGGGCACCGAGCGACGCTAGCCAGCCGGGACGCGCCTGCCAAGGACTAAGGATCTTCCTGTGGCCGCTAGCTTACCCCACCGACGCGCTCGCCGTTTATCGCGCGTTTTCATTGAATTATCGCGCACCCAGCAGAACGCTTGGGAGCGCGTCTCCACGGACTCTCCAGCGAAAGGGAGGCGAGCACAAAAGAAAGAGTTCACACCTTTGTTGCCCTGTGATAACCCATCCGAGACCTCGGTTGTTGATAGTGAGTTCGCAGCAGGCGAGTCGCCTGCCAACCACCGTAGGAAAGGGGGTTTGAGATGGACGAGAGAATCTCCGGCCAGATCGCGGCCGGCAGCAACGGTTCCGAGCACGCGCAGCTCAGCAACCCGCGAGAGGGCCTGATCTACACGTGGGTGGACGGCAGCCTCGGCGTCGTCGAAGAGGTCGTGCGCGCGAGCTTCGGCTTCCTCGAGGACGTGCGCACCGAGACGCAGGAGCGGCTCGGCGCCACGCTCGACCTCGTCGAAGGCATCAACAGCGGCGTGTTCCGCGTGGCGCGCAAGGCGCTCGGCCGCTGGGACGGCATCAGCGCGCGGGCCCTCACCACCGGCGAGCACGGCTGGTACGCGCTGCTCGGCACGGTCCGCCGCACGTCGCAGGGCGCGACGGCGCTCGCCTCGGAGACGGCCGTCTCCATCGTGGGCGAGCGCAAGGCGACGCAGCAGCTCACCATGCAGTCGTCGTGAGCCGAGCGCTCACGAACTGCCGCTCGACCAGCCGGCGATAGAGGCCGTCCTCGGCGATGAGCGCCGCGTGCGCCCCGCTCTGCACGATCGTACCCCCATCCATCACGAGCACGCGGTCGGCGCCCATCACCGTCGAGAGCCGGTGAGCGATGATCAACGTCGTCCGCCCCTTCATCAGCGCGTCGAGCGCGCCCTTCACGAGGTGCTCGCTCTCGGCGTCGAGCGCGCTCGTCGCCTCGTCGAGCACGAGCAGCCGAGGGTCCTTGAGCATCGCGCGGGCGATCGCCACGCGCTGCTTCTGCCCGCCGGACAGCTGCACCCCGCGCTCGCCGACGAGCGTGCGATACCCCGAGGGGAACCTCTGGATGAACGCGTGCGCGTTCGCCGCGCGCGCCGCCGCCTCGACCTCGGCGTCCGAGGCGCCCTCCCGTCCATAACGGATGTTGTCGGCCACGCTCGCGGCGAAGAGGAGCGGCTCCTGCGCGACAATGCCGATCTGGCGGCGGAGCCAGGTCGGCGAGAGCTCGCGGAGATCGCGCCCGTCGAGGAGGATGCGGCCCTCGTCGGGGTCGTAGAGCCGCAGGAGCAGCGAGGCGATCGTGGATTTGCCCGCCCCGGACGGGCCGACCAGGGCGATGACCTCTCCGGGGCGAACGGCGATGTCGATGCCCTTGAGCACCGGCACGTCCTTGCGCGTCGGGTAGCTGAACCGGACGCGCTGGAGATCGAGGCGACCGTCGACGGCGGTCGGCTGGGCGCCGCCGCCGTCCGGCATGGCCGGCGCGCGATCGAGGAGGTCGAAGATGCGCTCGGCGGCGCCGGTGGCCTTCATGAAGTCGGCCCAGAGATCGCTGAGGCCGCCGAGGGCGAAGGCGACGACGATCGTGTAGACGAGGAACGAGGTGAGCCCGCCGAGCGTCATGCGACCGGCGGCGACGAGGTGGCCGCCGTACCAGAGCACGAGCGCGGCGGCGCTGTAGCCCGCGAACGTCACCACGCCCATGAAGCTCGCCGAGGCGCGGATGCGCCTCGTGGCGAGGTCGAACGACTCGGCGACCCGGCCGGCGTAGCGCGCCGCCTCGTGCTGCTCGGCGGCGAAGGCGCGGACGGTGCGGATGCCCGAGAGCGCCTCCTCGGCGACCTCGCTGGCGCGGGCGAGCGCGTCCTGGACGCTGCGGGAGAGCCGGCGGACGCGGCGTCCGTAGGCCACGGAGCCCAGCGCCACGACGGGGACCACGGCGAGCATCACGAGGGTGAGCCGCGGGGACGTGTAGAAGAGGAACGCGACGCCGCCGATCACGGACGCGGCGTAGCGCAGGGCCATCGACACGTTGACGCTGACGGCGCTCTGGAGGACCGTGGTGTCGGACGCGAGGCGGCTCGTCAGCTCGCCGGTCCTGTGGTCGTCGAAGAACGCGACCTCCTGCCGGAGGAGGTGCTCGAAGACCTGCGCGCGGAGCCGGGCCACGACGCGCTCGCCGGCGGTCGAGAAGAGGACGTACCGCAGCGCGACGGAGACGGCCTGGACCACGATGAGGAGCGCGAGCCAGAGCGCGGCGCCGTCGATCGCCTCGACGCCGCTGCCGGGGCCCAGCGCGTCGTCGATGATCTTCCGGATCGCCTGGGGGAGCAGGAGGCTGATGCCGCTGCCGACGGCCAGGAACACGGTGCCGAGCGCGAGCCTGCCGAGCTCGGGGCGGGCGAGGAGGAGGAGGCGCCGGAGGTGCGCGCGGCCGGGGCGCCGGCCGGTATCTGGGCTCTGCATGGCGGGCGCGAGCGTAGCAGGCGGCGCGGAGGCGGCGGCGTCGCGGGCCGGCGCGCGGCCCGCCGGTCAGCGCCGCCCGGCCCCGCGCCGCGGCTTCCCCCGCCGGTAGAGCGCGATGGCCAGCGCGAGCGCCGCTGCGCCGAGGGCGACGACGGCGACGAGCAGCCCCATCGCGCCCCGGCGGCGCAGCGGCCCCGGCGCGGCCTGCCCCGGGCCCTCGACGGGCGGCTCCTCCCCGGCGCCCTGGGGCCGCGCGAGCGGGACGAGCGCGCGCCGCGCCGCGGCCGCCTCGGCGAGCGCGCGGCGGACGCCGACGGCGTCGAGCGAGGCGCCCGCCGGGATCAGGGCGCGCAGCGCGGCCCGGCCCTTGAAGAACGCGGCGCCCTCGCTGCTCCACGCGGCGGGCGAGGTGTCGAGCGCCTCGTCGAGCGCGGCGGGGATCACCTCCTTCACGATCGCGTCCGCCGCGCCGGGCGACGCCGACCTGGCCAGCGCGATGTAGCCGGCGTCCTGGATGCCGCGGCGCAGGCTCTTCAGGCGCATCGAGGGGAGCACGCCGGCGAAGCCGATGGATCGGGAGGCGAACGGCCCCCGCTGCGTCCCGGGATAGAGCAGCATGCCGTCGCCGAGGCAGGCGTCGCCGTCGCGGTTGTGGAAGTTCTCGGCGACCGTGAACGGGTCGACCGGGCCTTTCCCGCCGCGGTTGCCGTCGTGCCAGAACGCCGTCTCCCAGAGGAACCAGCGGCCCACCTCGTGCGTCGCCGCGATCCAGCCGTCGGCCATGAGCCCGGTGAGCGGCGCGTCGATCATGAAGGTGCCGGCCCGCGGCAGCGCGCCGTTGTACACCCAGAGCCGCTTGCCAGCCTCGCGCGCGGCCTGCGCCCACACCGAGTCGAAGCGGTTGGCCGGCGTGAGCACGAGGTCGACGTCCTGCTTCAACGGGTGAACCTCGCCGCACGAGTGTCCCACGAGGATGCGCGACGACAGGCGCGAGCCGCGGACGAGCCGGCGCCACCCGGGGCCGCGGGGGCTCTCGCACTGCTCGTCGACCGCGTAGAGCATCACGTCGTCCACGGCCGGCGGGAGGAGCTCGGCGACGGCCTCGACGCGGCGGAGCGTCTCCTCCTTGGGGTCGCCGAAGCCGCCGTAGGCGCCGAGCGCCACCGCGGCGGGCGGGACGCCCTGGCCCGGCCCCCGGTAGCCGCGCTCCTTCGTGTAGAGCGAGCCGTCGATGGCGGCGCGCAGGCGCTCGACCTCGGCGGGGCTCCGGACCGACGCGAAGCCGTCGACGTGGTGCTCGTGGAGCAGCTGCCAGAGCTGCTGCTCGACGGCAGGTCCGTCGCCGATCCGCTCGGCGACGCGGTCGATCTCGTAGAAGGCGATGAAGTCGACCGGGCCGTAGGGCAGCGTCGCCGGCGCGACGTCGAGCCTCAGATCGAGCGACGCGAGCTCGCCGTGCGAGGCCGAGCGGACCACCACCTTGCCCTCGTGAAGGCCGGGGGCGGCGCCCTCCGGGACGTGGAGGTCGATCCACACGGCCCGGGTCTCGCGGGCGCCCACCTCGAGCGGATACGGCGCCCAGGGCGGCGCGAGATCGACCGGGATGAGCGCGTCGGGGAGGAACCCGAGGTGCCTGTCGTCCGGCGGCCGCGCCGCCGGGCTCCACCCGAGCGACTCGAGCGGTCGCTGCTCGTTGCGCGAGCGCTGCCGGACCTCGACGTAGTGCTCGACGAAGCGGTCGATCGCGATCGCCTCCGCGGGCGCCGCGCCCGGGGGCGCGCCCGCGCCGGCCGCGGGGGCGAGCCCGGAGAGCTCGACCGTGACGCCGCGCACGGGCTCGGCGCCCGCCTCGACGATCACCTGGAAGGCGACGACCTCCGCGCGGAGCGCGCCGAGCCGGATCGGCTCGCCGGGCCGGAAGAGCGCGTTGCCTTCGCCGCGCGAGAGCGGCAGGACGACGTCTTCCCGCCGGACGCGCGTGCCGTCGTCGGCCGCCCAGACGAGCGCGCGTCCCGGCTGCGCCTCGCTGGCGGCGGCGCCCCGCGGCGGCGCGGCCAGCGACAGCGCGGAGAGCAATGCAGCCGGGAGGAGCGGGAGGGATCGCGGCATGGCGCTCGGTTTCCAAGGCGAAGCGGCCGCCGTGAGCGGCGGCGGCACCATCCTAGGAGCTCCGGGCGGCGGTTGACAGCGGGGCCGGGCTCGGGCCATGTCGCGCCGTGGATCTGACGCGTGCCGCACTCCTCGCCGGCGGCGCCGCCGTGGCCGGCGTCATCAACGCGGTGGCCGGGGGCGGCACGCTGGTGTCGTTCCCCGCGGCGATCGCGGCGGGGCTCGCGCCGCTCCCCGCCAACGCGACGAACGCCGTGGCGCTCACGCCCGCGTCGCTCGCGTCGGCGTGGGCGTACCGCCGCGAGCTCGCCCGGGACTACCGGGTCCTCGGCGTCCTCTTCCTGCCGTCGCTGCTCGGCGGCATCGCGGGCTCGGCGCTCCTGCTCGTGACGCCGCAGCGCGTGTTCGACGCCGCGGTGCCCGGGCTCGTGCTCGTCGCGACGCTGCTCCTGCTCTGGCAGAACCTGCGCCCCGCGAAGCCCTCGGCGAAGGAGGGCGCGGGGGAGGGCTTCGCGCTGCCCTCGCGGCCGTGGCTCGTGTTCCTGCTCCAGTTCCTCGTGAGCGTCTACGGCGGCTACTTCGGCGCGGGCATCGGCATCATGATGCTGGCGCTGCTCTCGTCGTTCGCGGGCGGCGCGGACATCCACCGGCTGAACGCGATCAAGACGGTGCTCGCGAGCCTGATCAACGGGGTGGCCGCGATCGCGTTCCTGTTCGCGGGCGCGGTCGATCCGGTCGCCACGCCGATCATGATGGCGGCGGCGGTGGTCGGCTCGCTGGCCGGCGCCTCGGTCGCCCGGCGCATCGCGCCGAGGAAGGTGCGGTGGTTCGTGGTCGCGCTCGGGCTGGTGCTCACGGCCAAGCTCGCGTGGGATCGGTTCGGCCCGCCGGCCGGGCACGCGCGCCCGGCCGGCCCGGAATCCCCTGCTCAGACCTCGGCGCGCGGCGCGGCGGCGGCGCGGGCCGGGCGCGCGCCGAGGAGCATCGGATAGAGCACGCCGGCGAGCGCGCCGCCGGCCAGCGGGGCGAGCCAGAACAGCCAGAGCTGCGACAGCGCCCACCCGCCGACGAACAGGGCAGGACCGGTCGAGCGCGCCGGGTTCACCGAGACGTTCGTGACCGGGATCCCGATCAGGTGAACGAGCGTGAGCGCGAAGCCGATGGGGATCGGGGCGAAGCCGATCGGGGCGCGGAGATCGGTGGCGCCGAGGAACACCGTCACGAAGCCGAACGTGAGCACGATCTCGGCCACGAGGCTCGCGATGAGCGAGTAACCGCCGGGCGAGTGCGCGCCGTAGCCGTTCGAGGCGAAGCCGGCGCTCACGGAGAACCAGGCGGAGCCGCTGGCGATCACATAGAGGATCCCCGTGGCGACGATGGCGCCGGCGACCTGGGCGAGGACGTACGGCAGGAGGTCTCTCGCGGGGAATCGCCCGCCGACCAGCATCCCGAGCGTGACCGCGGGGTTGAAGTGAGCGCCCGAGATGTGGCCCACCGCGTACGCCATCGTGAGCACGGAGAGCCCGAACGCGAGCGCCACGCCGAGGAAGCCGATCCCCAGCCCGGGATAGGGTGCCGACAGCACGGCGCTCCCGCAGCCACCGAGCACGAGCCAGAACGTCCCGAGAAATTCCGCGGCCGTACGCTTCGACAACGACAGTTCCATCTCCATCTCCCCTGTGCCCGGCTCTCCTTCGCGCGGCGCGAAGCGCGGCGGCGGCCGCGCCCAGCCGCCGAGCCACCTCGACGGCTGAGACAGGCCGCGCGTCGACTGGCGCCGCCCACCGAGGCGATGCTCCACCTGCGCTTCGTCGACGTTGGATGAGCCCCGGCGCGCCGCGTTGCTGCCGGCTGGTGCGACGCCCGGGTCGCGCCGGTCGAGCGCGCTGGTGCGTGGGCGCCTCGGGGTGCCGAAAGGCGCGAGGCTCCCGCCGCGGGTACCGGCGGGAGCCTCGATCTCCGCGGGCCATCGCCGCGGCGGGCGCGCGGGCTCGGGCGAGGTTACAGGCCGACGAGCTGGGGCGGGCAGCTGTACGCGTTGCCCATGTGGGTGACGTCGGTCTGCTGGCCGGAGATGCTGTCCCGGTCGCCGGAGATGGTGTTGCCGGCGTTCGTGTTCTCCAGGACCACGTAGTTGCCGCCGAGCTCGTGGGCCTGGTTCTTCATGTCGTTCACGGCCCCCTTCTGGAGGTTCGAGTTGCTGGTGAACTTTCCTGTGAACGAACCGCCCTGCTCTCCGATCAGCGTGCCGAGGAACCGGCACCCCTGCGGGGCCGGCTGCTTGGTGACGATGACCTTCTCCGCGCCCGGGTTGAGCTCCACGGCGGCGCAGGCAGGCAGGGTCAGGGACGAGAGGAGAACGAGGGCGAGCGCGCGGTAGGTCGGGGTCTTCATGTCAAGTACCTTCTGCCGATTCCTACGGGCGCGCGGCGGCGCTCCTTCCTCGCAGCGCCTCCGGGTGGGCAAAGTTCCGACGGGCGCGGCTGGGCGGCTGGCCATGCAGCTAGGCGCTCCGATCGTTCAGGAGAGAGAATTGAACGCCAAGGCGCCAAGGCGCCAAGGCGCCAAAAGAAAGATAAGAGAGAGGGAAAGAGAGGGACCGGGCCAGCAATCGGCGCTCTTCCCCGCTCAATCTCTCCTTTTTTCTTTTCTTCTTGGCGTCTTGGCGTCTTGGCGCCTTGGCGTTCAATTCTCTCGTGCCGTCACGGCGCGAGGCTCCTCACCGGTGCTCCATCCTCCGCAGCCGGTACGCCCGCCCGTCCCACAGCGAGAACGGCCGCTCCCCGCTCGCCAGGACGTCGAACCCATGGCGGGCCGCGAGCCGCGCGACGTCCGCCGCGTCGCGCGCCGGGTCGCCCCGGTACGAGTAGCTCAGGACGACGAGCTCCCCGCCCGGCTTCAGCACCCGGCGCGCCTCCGCGAGGTGCCGATCCACGACCTCGGTGCCCGCCGCCACGAGGTACGGGAACGCGTCGACCGCGTACACGAGATCGAAGCGGTCCGACGGCACGTCGCCGAGATCGGCGCCCGACGAGACCGCGAGCACGACGTTCGGCAGCCCCGCGCAGCGGCGGCGCGCGGCCTCGATCATCCGCGCCGCGACGTCGAGCCCCCACGCCTCGCGCACCCGCGGCGCGAGCGCCGCCTCGAAGCGGCCGATCCCGCAGCCGATCTGCAAGATCGCGCGGTCCTCCGCGATCGCGCCCCACCGCTCGAGGAGCTCGACCACCTCCCGCGTCGCCCGCTCGAGGCGCGCCGGATCGCCGAGCGAGTACGCCGCGACGCTCGCCTCCTCCGAGCGCGCGCAGAGCTCGTCGAACAGCCGCGCGGCGCGCGCCGGCGCGTCCGGCCCGGCGAGGCCCGCGTCCCGGTGCGCGCCCAGCATCTCCGCCACGGTCGCGCACGCGCCGCGCCGCTCGTCCAGGCAACGGCGCAGCGCCTCGAGGCGCGCCTCCGGCTCCCCCTCCCCCGCCCCTCCCCGCGCGGCCTCGATCGCGCGCGCCGCCGCCTCGAGGTCCCCGGCGGCGACGAGCAACCGCACCAGGCCGACCTCCGGCGACGCCTCGCCGGACACCACGGCCCGCACCGCGCCCTCGACGCCGCCCTGCCCGACCTCGACGCCGCCCTGCCGCCCGGCCCCGCGGCCGCCCCGGTGCCGCAGCCGCCGGCGGTACGTCCAGCGATCGACGGCGCCCCACTCGTACTTGTACGGCTCGCGGCCGCGGAGGAAGTCCACGGTCCGCGCCCCCTCGCGCGCCGCGTGCTCGATCGCGCTGGCGAGCATCACGAGCCCCGGGCTGTACCACGCGAACTCCGGATCGAAGCCGGTGATGTACGACGCGAGCCCGCCCCGCTCGACCAGCCCGTAAAGCGACGCGATGATCCGCCCGTCGAGCCGCAGGCCGAACAGCCGCAGCGCGCCGCGCGCGCACAGCTCCCGCGCGACCGCTCGGTGGAACGGCCGGAGCGCCTCGTCCAGCACGCCGCCCTCGCCGCGCGAGATCCAGCGCGCACGGTGGTTCGCGAACAGCGCGTCGAGCAGCTCGTCCACGCTCGCCGCGTCGGCCACGTCGACGCGCAGGGCCCCCGCCCGCGCGAGCCGCTTCCGCGCGCGGCTGACGCGCGCGCGCATCCCCGGCGAGAACAGGTCGTCCGGCCCGGCGCCCTCCGGGAGCATCACCGCCGGACACGCCTCGTGCTTCTCGACCTCGTCCGACCAGCCGGGGGGCGCCTCGGCCGCGAACAGGGGCGACGACCCGCGCAGATCGTGGAAATCCGCGACGTCCCAGGCATCCGCGCGCTCGTCGAGGAAGGCGAGCACCGCCTCCGCGACCGCGCGCTCGTATCCGGGCGCCGCGAGGACATCGTTGTAGTCGGTGATGCCGGCGCCGAGCAGCGCGACGAGGCGCTCCCCGCGGTAGTGGTGGATCGCGAGGGGCGCCAGGCCGACGAGCGTCGCCTCCGACCAGAAGGCGAGGGAGAGCACCTCCTCGGGCCCGAGCTCGCGGCACCACGGGAGCAGCCACTCGGGCCGCTGGAACGTCGCCGCCGCCGGACAGCGCTGCCACAGCGCGCTCCACGGCTCCCGCAGCGCCTCGAGCTCCCCGCGGCGGTGCAGCACCTTGATGTCGAGTCGTTCGCTCACCTGGCCTCCGGGAGGCGGGCTCGCCTCGCCGGGCGCCGCGCAGGCGCTCGCCGGGCTCCCGGCTCCTCTCGGCGCCGTATCCTCGCAGAGGCGAGCGACCACGCAACCTCCGCGCGCTCGCGCGGATCGGGTCGCGGGTCGCCCTGCCTCGAAGGCCGGTCGCGCGGCGGCCGCGGCTCTACCGCGGCCGCGCGATCAGGTGTGCCCGAGGACCGGGTGCGGCCGGTACGGATCGGCGAGCGCGCGAAGCTCCTCGGCGTCGAGCTTGAGCTCCACGGCCTTGGCCGCGTCGTTGAGGTGCGCAAGCTTCGTCGCCCCGACGATCGGCGCGGTGACGCCGGGCTGCTGGAGGAGCCACGCGAGCGCCACCTGCGCGTTCGAGACACCGCGCCTCGCGGCGATCTCGGTCACCTTGTCGACGACCGCGAAGTCGGAGTCCTGAAAATAGAGCCGCTGCGCGAACTCGTCGCTCTTGGCCCTGACGGTCTCCCCCTTGCCGTCCTTGCTCCGGTTGCCCACGAGGAACCCGCGCGCGAGCGGGCTCCACGGGATGACCCCGATCCCCTCGGACCTGCAGAGCGGGATCACCTCGCGCTCCTCCTCCCGATAGACGAGGTTGTAGTGGTTCTGCATCGCCACGAACCGGTGGAGGCCCAGCCGGTCCGACGCGTGGAGCATCTTCGCGAACTGCCACGCGTACATGGACGACGCGCCGAGGTAGAGCGCCTTGCCCGCCTTCACGACCTCGTTCAGGGCATCGAGCGTCTCCTCGATGGGGGTGTTCGGGTCGAAGCGGTGAATCTGATAGAGGTCGACGTAATCGGTGCCGAGCCGGCGCAGGCTGTCGTCGATGGAGTGCTTGATGTGCTTGCGCGAGAGGCCGCGCTGGTTCGGGTCGTCGCCCATGGGGCCGTTGACCTTGGTGGCGATCACCAGCCGATCGCGGGAGGGGCCGAGATCCTTGAGCGCGCGGCCGAGCACCGCCTCGCTCTCGCCGAGCGAGTAGACGTCGGCCGTGTCGAAGAAGTTGATGCCGAGGTCCAGCGCTCGCTTGATGAGCGGCCGGCTCGCCGCCTCGTCGAGCACCCAGTCCCGCCACTTCGGCGAGCCGAAGGTCATGGCGCCAAGACAGATCCGCGAGACTTTGAGGCCGGTCGAACCGAGATTGGTATACTCCATGGGTGAGCTCCTTGCGCTGCGCGCGGCCAGCGCTGGGTGGGAATGCCTGTCCGGCACGTGAAGCGACGGTGGCCGGTCCTTTGCAGGAAGCTCTACGGGAAAGCAGGGGCCGTGCCGGAGTGGCGCCCGGGAGCCGACGGACCGGCGCCGGGCGAGGCGGCGCCGGCTGCTGTGCCGAGAGCAGCGCCTGCTGCTCCGGTGCTGCTGGCGGAGCACCGCGACCGGCGCTCCTCGCGCGTCGCATCGCCGCGATCGGCGAGCAGGCCGGCTCTCGCTCGGCGCTGCCGCGCTGCCGCTCAGCCGCCCGCGCGCGCGACGGCGAAGATCAGGTGACGTTGCAGCCGGATCCCCTCCGGCGCACGACGGGACTCGAGCTCGGCCGCGAGCGCGTCCTTGAACCGCGCGGCGTCCGCCGGCTCGAGGCCGGACAGGAAGTTGCCGAACGAGCTGGCCAGGTAGAACGCGATCACGTCGTCCGTGTCCGCGAAGTGATCCGTGAAGGAGCGGATCTGCAGCCTCGGATCCTCGAAGCCGGCGAGCAGGAGGGTGCTCCTCAGGTCGTCGGAGGTCACCTTGTAGGTCGTGTTGCCGAGCGTCTCCGCGGTGCCGGTCAGGCCGAGCGACGACAGCACGCCCTCGATCGCCCGTTCGGACTCGTGCGGGCGCTCCTTGGCGGCCGAGCTGATGCCGAGGCGCCCTCCCCGCTTGAGCACGCGGCGCGCCTCGCGCAGCGGGCCGAGCTTCTCCGGCAGCCAGTGGAGCACGCTGTTCAGGAACACGACATCGAAGCTCCCGTCGGCGAACTGCGAGAGGTCCTCGGCCTGGCCGACGCTGGCGCGGAAGTTCGGCCGGCGCTTTCCGTTCGCCAGCTCGACGCGGAGCGGCAGGGGATCGACGCCGGCCACCTCGCCCGAAGGGCCGACCAGCTCGGCGACATACGCCCCGAGGCGACCCGTCCCGCACCCGACGTCGAGGACGCGCTCGCCCGGGGAAATCTGGAGATCTTCGATGAGCAGCTTCCCGTGGTTGAACTGCCGATCGCTGACGCGATCGTACGTCTCGGCCAGGACAGCTGAATCGAGCGCAAGGCTGACCATCGTGGCTCCTTGAGAGAGGAGGTAGAGATCGGCGATAGGGCGGCTCCGAACAGGGAGATCTCGCCGAGCACCGCATGTCTGTTATCGAGGACAATAGTCCGCCATAGCGGACCGAGCAAGCCCGATCTCGGTCGCTGCGCGCGATGACAGCGATGCGTCCGAGGCGCGCCGTCCCTGGGGCGGCGGGCGAGGGCTCGTGACGTTGCGGGCGATCGAGGCGGCGATGGCCAAGGGTTCGCGGTCGCGGGCGGGCGTGGTAGCGTGCGCGCCGGCTCTTGAACGAGGGTTCGCTCATGACGTGGATCGACCAGTACCGTGCCCTGGCTCGCTACAACCGGTGGATGAACGACAAGATCTATGCGCTCGTCGGCAAGCTCGACGACGTGGAGCGCAAGCGCGATCGCGGGGCCTTCTTCAGGTCGATCCACGGCACGTTGAACCACCTCCTGCTCGCCGACCGCAGGTGGATGGGGCGCTTCACCGGCGACGAGGAGCGGTTCGCCTCGCGGGACGCGAGCGGCAAGGCCATCGAGATCACCGCGCTCTCGCAGGAGCTCTACGCAAACTTCGACGATCTCTCCCGCGAGCGCGCCAGGACCGACGCGGACATCCTCGCCTGGATACACCAGATCGACGAACAGGCGCTCTCGGGCGACCTGACCTTCACGCGGAACGGGACGGTCCTCACGTTTCCGCTCTGGTGGGCCGTGGGCCATTGCTTCAATCATCAGACGCACCACCGCGGCCAGGTGACCACCCTGCTCACGCAGATGGGCATCGACCCCGGCGTGACGGATCTGTTCGCGATGCACCTGGAGGAGACCCGCACGACGTGGTGACGCGCGCGGCGCCTCGCGGCGACGCGAGGCCGCCGCCGGATCACCGGGCGGCGCGCCGCCTCGTGTCCCGTCGCGCCTGGCTCGCCGCCCTGGCCTCGGCGAGCGGGTTGCGCGCCTCGGCGGCGCGCAGCCGCTCGAAGCGCTCGATCCGGGCGCGGTCGCCGCTCTGCCGCAGCGCCCTCGCCAGCACCACGCTCTTGGCGAGCCGGATGAACCGCAGCCGGTGCGCCGACGTCACGTCCTCCACGTCCCTCCTGCCCGCGCCGGGCCCGAACTCGCGGTCGTACGCCGCCCGCAGCCGGTGCTCGCCGCGGAGGCCGAGGGCGTCCGAGAGGCCCTCGAGGGCGGCCCGCTCGGCCGGGCTCGACCACGAGAGGACCCTGGAATAGGGCGTCGCCATGGTCTCGTGATCCGGCTTGTTCACGAAGCGGCGCAGGAACACATCGGACGTCGCGACCGGCACGTCGCCCGTCGCCTGGTGGAGGAGGGCGTACGCGAACGCCTCGTTCATCCCCACGAACCGGTTCCGGTCGAAGTCGGCGCCGTCGACGCGATTGCCGAGGCGATCGACGCCCGAGAGGGCGGCGAAGAAGTAGCTGCTGAAGTCGGTGTAGTCCGCCTCGTTGATCTCGGGCGTGCAGCCCGAGGCGGGGCGGTCCCGGGTCGCCGCGAAGAACCCCACGACGTCGCGCTCGACGAGCTCGCCGTCGGGCCGGCCGCCCTCGAAGAGGAGGTTCGCGAAGGCGCCGGAGAAGCACTGGGCCATGACGAGGACGACGGGCGTGTCGTCGGGCAGCTCCTCCATGCGGGCGGCGAGGTCGCGCACGGACAGCCCGCCGCCGCCCCAGAGGTCGAACACGTTGTTGTCGAGATCGCGCCGCGGATCCGGGCTTCCGTGGCCGGCGAAGTAGAGGAGCAGCGGGTCGGCCGGGCGCGATCGGACGAACTTGCGCCAGATCGTGTCGAACCCCGGGCGGGTGGTCGCCCCGTCGATGCGCGGCAGCCTGGGCGCGCGGTAGCGAATGCGGTCGCCGTCGAGGAACTGCACGGTCCGCGTGCCCCGGCGCCCGTCGGCGAAGAGGACGCGCCGCTCCGCGGTGGCCGGCAGCAGCGACTGGAAGTACCGGATGTGGCCCTCGATGGCCACCTGGTTCATCGGCGGCCGCGGGCCGCCGCCCACGACGAGGGCGCGCCAGGCCACGGGCTCGGGCGCGGCCGCGACCGGCGGAGGCGGGGGCGCCTCCGGCGGGGCCGGCGGAGGCGAGGGCGAGCGCGACGACGGCGGCGCGGGCGCGGGCTGCGGGGCGCGCGCCGACGGCGGCGCGGGCGCGGGCCGGGAGGCGCGCGCCGACGGCGGGGTGGACGCAGGCCGGGGCGAGCGCGCCGACCGCGGCGCGGGCTGCGGCGAGGGCGCGGGCCGGGACGCGCGCGGGGTGGCGGCGGCGCGCGCCGGCGCGAGCCCCTCCGATGCTTCCGGCGCCGGCCGGGGCGAGCGCGCGACCGCCGCCGTCGTGGTCGCCGTGGCGGCGGCGAGCACGGCAACTCGGAGGAGCAGGGGGTACGCGGCGGTCACTGGATCGGCCTCGGCAGCGCGCATCGCGGCGCTCGACTCTAGGTAGCACCCGCCCGGCGCTCGCGCAGCGGACGCCGCCCTGGCGCGCTGCGGCGCGGCCACCCGCTCCCGCCGCCGGCGCCGCGCCCGCGAGGGGGCCGGCCCGCCGATCAGGACATCGGCCCTCTCCCGCGCTCGCGGCGCGCGGACGTCACCCTACTTGGCGAGCTTCATCACGAGACCGCTGTCGTCCGTCCAGTAAACGCTGGTGCTGTCGACCGCCAGGTCGTTCGGCGCGACCCCCGAGATCACCGCGGCCGACTCACCGCCGCCGACAGGCACTCTCCGGATCTCGCCTGCGCTCACGTTGACCCAGTATACGTGGGTCTCGTCGAGCGCGAGATAGTACGGGCCCGGCTGATCCGTGGCGAGCGCCGCCGGCGTGCCTCCCGCCTTGGACACCTTGTTCACGGAGCCCACGCTCGGGCCCTCGCCCGGGGTGGTCCAGTACACGTGGGTCGCGTCGAGCACGACCTCGTGCGACTCGAAGAACCCGGTGGCGAGGGTCACGGACGCGCCCCCAGCTTTCGGCGCCTTCCGGACGGTGCTCGAGTCCGCGTTGGTCCAGTAAACGTGCGTTCCGTCGACCTTGACCCGGCGGGAGCCGCTCCCCAGGGCGAGCTCCTCCGCGGCCCCGCCCTCGATGGGGAGCTTCCTTACGGAGTAGTTGTCGCCCACGTAGATGCTTGTCGCGTCCAGCGCGAGGCCCACCGGATCTTCCAGCCCTGCGGTGGAGAGCAGCGCCGGGGTCCCCCCGCCCAGGGGCGCGCTGTAGACGCCGATGGGAACGGCGTGCTCGACGCCGCTGTAGGGCGAGCAGGTCCAGTAAACGTGCGTCGCGCTCACCGCGAGCCCGGGCGTCGGGCAGCTGTCGGCGATCACGACCGGCGACCCTCCCGCGATGGGCGCTTTCATGATCTCGCCGGTATCCTCGTGCGTCCAGTAGACGTGGGTCGCGTCCACCGCGATGGCGAGGGGATTGCCGGCCGCCGCGGCCAGCACGACCGGCTGGCACGCGGCGTCGCTGCACAGCCCACCTTGGCAGCCGTGGCCGCAGGCGCCGCAGTGGAGCCCATCGCTGCTCAGATCGGCGCACGCGCCGTCGCAGCACGACTCCCCTGCTGCGCACGCGTTGCCGCACGCGCCGCAATTCGCCGGGTCGGAGCCCGTGTCGACGCACGCGCCGGAGCAGTCGGCGGCGCCGCCCGGGCAGCCGCCGCCCGACGCGGAGGTGCTCGCCGCGCCGCCCTCTCCGCCTTCGCCGCCGCCCCCGGCGCCCGCCGTACCGCCGCTTCCGCCGCCGCCCCCGGCGCCCGCCGTACCGCCGCTTCCGCCGCTCGCCGTTCCGCTGCCGCCGGCGCCACCGCTGCCGGTCGCGCCAGGGACGTCGATCTCCAGCACGCACCCGAGCGCGAGCACCGGCGCGCTCGACGCGAGCGCGGCGCGCGCGGCGGCCGCGACGAGCCCCCGGTGCCCGCGGCGCAGCGGGCGCGCATTCCTCGAGGAGGGCGTCTCTCGTAGTTGGTCTGATTGCATGTTCATCGAACTCCGCGCAACGCGCGCAGCCTCCCACCAGGCAGCTAAAACCCTGCCGGCGAGCTGGTCAAGCGCCGTGTCCGCGTACGCTCAACACCGGATCCCGACACTACAAAACGGACGGAACACGCCTCCTCGTTGATCATTCCGTGTCCATGAGGACGATTGCCGGCGTCTCCCGCGAGCCCGACACGGCCTCGATGGCGGCGCTCCGTCTCGACCGCGACCGGCCTCCCGCTCGGCGAGCGCGGCGGCCCGCGCGCCACGGCGGCCGGGCGAGCGAGCGCGCGGCGGAGATCGTCGCTCGCGGGGCGGCGCGCTCGACGGCCGCCCCGGTGAGGACCTGGTCAGATCGGCAGCATTTCGCCGCAGTCGAGGCAGATTGCCTCGTCGCGCCTGCCCTCGACCACGGCAGAGGCCCCTTCCTTGTCGTGTCGCTTTCGGCTTCGTGACGCCGGGCGCGCTGGTGCATCGCCTGCGCGATGTCAGCGCCCGACGGCGGGACGAGCTCGTACTCGCCACGCGCGCGCGCCGCTGCAGGTCGCAGACGGCTGAGCTCGTCCACCGCCCGCGCGGATCTTCTCAGGTCCTCTGGCACGCACGTTGCCGTTCTCGGTGCAATCGACGTACGAGCACAGGAGAGACGACCATGTCGGCCAATTCATCGAAGATGACCATCGATCACGACGAGATCCGCCAGTGGGCCGAATCGCGCGGAGGCCGCTCGGCGACGGTGAAGAGCACCGAGAAGAACGGGGAGCCCGGCATCCTCCGCATCGACTTCCCTGGCTACAGCGGGGAGGGCTCCCTCGAGGAGATCTCGTGGGACGACTTCTTCGCCAAGTTCGAGGAGTCCAACCTCGCCTTCGTGTACCAGGAGAAGACGGCAGACGGGCAGGCGAGCAACTTCTCCAAGCTGGTGAGCCGTCCGGACGACATGGTCCAGAAGGGCAAGTCCACGTCGGGCGCCGCGAAGGGAAGCAAGGCCAAGGCGAGCAGCGCGAAGGGCGCGAAGGCCGGGAGCGGCGGCGAGCTGGACGTCGAGGTGGAGGTCCAGATGGATCTCGACAAGGAGCCTGGCGGCGCCGAGCAACCGTCGCGCGGCAAGCAGGCGCGCGCGAAGGGCGGAGAGCAGGCCGGCGAGGGCGCGCAGGAGATCGAGGTGGAGGCCCAGATCGATCTCGACGAGGAGGAGGAGAGCGGCGGCGCCGCGCAGCGCTCTCGCGGGAAGCAGGCCCGCGGCAAGGGCGCCGAGGACGACCACTCGTCCCACATGACGATCGATCACGACGAGATCCGCGCGTGGGTCGAGGCGCGCGGCGGCCGCCCGGCGACGGTCACGCGGACCGAGAAGAACGGCGAGCCCGGCGTCCTCCGGATCGACTTCCCGGGGTTCAGCGGGGAAGACACGCTCGAGGAGATCTCGTGGGACGACTTCTTCGCCAAGTTCGAGGAGTCGAACCTCGCCTTCGTGTACCAGGAGGCCAAGGCGAGCGGCGAGCCGAGCTATTTCTCGAAGCTGGTGAGCCGCCCGGACGACCTCGGCGGCAAGCAGGCGAAGCAGGGCAAGTCGAGGTCCAGGAAGGCGGCCTGAGCGCCCCAGGCCGCGCGCAAGCGGCTCAGCGCCGGCGCGCCGGCGCGCCCTGTGTGACGTCGGGCGCGCCCGGCGCGCCGCGCGCGTGCTTGCGCTGCCACGCCGCGCCGTGGGCGAGCAGCGCGTCCCGGAGCTCCGCGGGCGCGCCCTTGAGCTCGATCCCGCGCCGGCGGAGGACATGGAACACCTTGCGCGGCAGCTCGGGCAGCGGGCGGGCGACGAGGCCGCGCGGGAGGCGGCAGCAGGCGTTGACCACGGCGAGGCCGACGCCGAGCCGGACGAAGTGGAGCATCAGCTCCCAGCCGTTCGCCTCGACCGCCGGCTCCCAGCGGACGCCCGCCGAGAGCAGGGCCTGCGCGAGCTGGGCCCGGTGAGGCCGCGAGGGGCCGGGGACCACGAGCCGCGCCCCCTCGAGATCGCGCAGCTGGACGCGGCGCTTCCGGGCGAGCGGGTGCGCCTCGGGGACGACCAGGACCTGCTCGACCTCGGTGAGGCGGTCGGCGGCGAGCCCGTCCGGCGCGCCCTCGAGCGGCGCGACGCCGAGGTGCGCCTCGCCCGTCACGACGGCGTCGAGCGTGGCCTCGCGGTCGCGCGTGAGCAGGCGGAGCGGGGCGGCGGCGCGCGCGGTGAAGGCGCGGATACCCTCGCCGAGCAGGTACAGGTACGAGCCCTCGCCGGCGCAGAGCACCACCGGCTCCCGGCTCTCGCCGTGGCGAAGGACGTCGAGGAACGAGCGCGTCCGCTCGCCCACCTCGCGCCCGAAGGCGGCGACGCGCTTGCCGTCCGCCGTGAGCTCGAGCCGCTGCCCGCGCCGCTGATAGAGCGTGACGCCGAGCGCCTCGCCGAGCTTGCCGATCTGCGCGTGGAGCGCCGGCTGCGAGAGGTGGAGCGCCCGCGCCGCGCGGGTGAAGTTGAGGTGCTCGGAGAAGACCACGAAGGCGCCGAGCCAGTCGAGGTTGAGCATGCCGGGACGCTATCGCGAAACGCGATAGCGCATCCAGAAATACTTCTTCCGGACGATAGTGGGGTGTCTATGCTTCCTCTCGTCCGACGGTGCTCGGACTCCTGCGCCGAGCAGGATCTCTCCCGGGGCGCGCCGCGCGGATCGAGCGCGGATCGCGGCCCCGGCTGTGAAGGATGGAGCTTGACGATGGGCCGCGATCGCTTGACCGATACGAGCAAGAAGCTCTCCTGGCTGCTCCGCCACGGGGCGCCCTCGCTGGGCGTCCCCATGGACGAGGCGGGCTGGGTGGCCGTGGACGACGTGCTCCGGGCGCTCGGGATCCCGCGCGCGTTGCTCGATGAGGTGGTGGAGCACAACACGAAGAACCGCCTCGAGATCCGGGGCGACCGGGTGCGCGCCTCGCAGGGGCACTCGCGCGAGGGGATGCCGGTGACGCTCGCCGGCCTGGAGGCGTCGTGGGAGGAGGTGCACGACGACGCGTCGATCTGGCACGGCACCAGCGTGGCCGCGGTCCGGAGCATCGCCCGCGAGGGGATCCGGCCGGCGGCGCGCACGCACGTGCACTGCACCGACGCGCTGGAGAGCGCGGTGGGCAAGCGCGCGAACGTCGACGTGATGCTCGAGATCAGCCCCGCGCGGCTGCGGGCGCGCGGCGTGCGCGTGTTCCGGAGCCAGAACGGGGTGATCCTGGCGCGGGAGGTGCCGGCCGCGTGCCTCGTGGGGCTGTTGCCGATCGCGGCGCGGGCGAAGCGGGAGGCGGAGGCGCTGCGGGCGCTGATCGGCGGGGGGTGAGGGCTCGCGAGCTCTCGACGGGCGCCGTTCAGTTGGCGGCGGCCCACGCGGAGAGGAAATCGGGCTGGAATGGCTCGCCATGGCACGACGCGCAGTTGTGTGCCTGGCCGTCGGGGTGCTCGAGCTTGGCGACGAAATTGTCCTGCATCCAGGTGGCGAGCGCGCCGTCGTCCCGGACCAGGAACTCCTTCTTGCCCTGATGGCACGAGTCGCAGAAGAGGAATTTCCCATCCCGCAAGCGGCGGCCGTGGACCCACTGGTCCCACATGCCGGTGACGACGCGCTCCACCTCCGGGGGAATCGCGTAATAGGGCAACGAGTGGCAGTCCTCGCACGCCACGCCCAGCGACTTCGTGAATAGCTCCATGACCGGCGTGGCGGCGGCCAGGAGCTCCTCCTCGCCCGCGGACTCCTTGGGCACCCAGACCTGCTGGGCGAGGGCCTCCCACGTGGGTGGGTCCGTCGTGTCGATGCCGGCCGCCGCCAGGTCGGCCTCCAGGGCCGAGGCGACGATGGGCGGGGTTGCTCCGGCCGAGGGGGTGTCGTCCTCGACGTCGTCCGGATCGGAGCACGCCCCCGCCGAGATCGCGGCGGCGAGCGCAACGAGGAGCAACAGCGGGCTCCGCAGGCCCGGTCTGGAGAGGGATTGCATGATTGGACCTTCTTGCACGGGCGACATACGGCGATCCGCACGGATGGGATCGCGCCGCATTCAGCGCCGGCAATCGTGTATACCAATGGCGGCGCGGCGCAGAAGAGCCATCGACCGGACGACGCACCATTGCTCGCGGATCAACATTTTGCGTGCAGACCGGGCTACCGGATTGACTTTTCAGGATCGCCACGGCTTACCAGCGGCGAGCTCTGGACCAACGTTGATGCCCTGGAGCTCCGAGGTGACCTCGCGCGCGACCAGAGTCTCACGAGCGCACGGTGGCCTCGCAACAAGTACGAGGTCGTGCTCTGTGGGTCGGCCGAGGACGGGCTGGGCGCTCTTGGCGACGCGTCAACAGCCCGCCTTCCGGGAGTCGGCGGTCTCGCTTCTCAGGGCTTGAAGTTGTGCCGCAACACGTTCGTCGGCCGTCCGGCGCCGCCTGGCCCACCCGCTGCCGGCTCATAGACCGCTCTGCCGAGCGTTCGCTCGATCTTCAGGAGCTGCTCAAAGAACTCCGGACTCGCCGTTCTCTTCATGCGCACGTACCCATCGTTCCGGAGCATCTCCTTCTCCAACGGCGTCAAGTTGAACCTCAGCACTGAGACGCCCTCGGTGTCGATCTCGATGGATCTTGCCCACTTGAGCTCGTCAATCGCGTTGTTGGAGAAGTCGTAGTCGTGCGCCTCGATCGCCGTCGACGCCAGCGCGTAGAGGGCGCGCACCGTGAGGCCAGGGAATCTGATCGAGTGATATCGGTGGCGGAGGATGCGTATGCCGATAGTCGCTGGGCGCGCTGGTGAGAGAGTCGACGGATCCTCGATGGATGGGTCGAATATCTGCAGCGGAAAATTGCTGAGAAGCCCGCCGTCGACGATAAAGCTCGTGAGGCCGCTCTCTCCCTGGAGCATGATAGGCCGGAAGACGAAGGGGACGCTGATGCTCATGCGCACCGCGAGCGCGACCTCGAGCTCGTCGGGATCTTTGCCGTAGTCCAACCTGTTCATGGACGCGGGCAGGACGAGCATGCGCCCTCGCGTGATGTCGGACGCCGTGATATAAAGTTTGTACCTGCGGCGCGGATCGGTCTCCTTGGGGTCGATGACCAGGTCGCTGAAGGTCCTCACCCCCTTGTCGCGCAGCTTCGCGCGAAGAAATTCGAGGAGGTAGTCTCCCCTGAACATCCCCAGTCGGCCCAGCACCCCGATCGCCACGTCGGCTGGCTTGCCTATCACAGGGATTCTGCTGAGCCATCCACGGTCCGCGATGCGTGCGATGTCTGGTCCGACGATGATCTCCTCGATCTCCCTCGGCTTGTAGCCTGACGCCATCAGCGCTGCGATGACCGCCCCCGCGGAAGTGCCGGCGTAGCGCGCGTTTTCAAGCGACAGCTTCGGCTTGTGGAACCGGGCCGGGTTCACTCTGTTGAATTCTTCGACGCTATCGTTGTATTCGTCGACCTGCTCCGCGAGCCCCTGCAGGGCTCCCGCGAGCGCGATCCCCTTGACTCCTCCACCTTCGAGAACGACATTCATCCGCCTTATCGAGGGAGGCCGAGGAGGCTCGGTTTCGCCCGTCGGAGCCGTCGCGTCCGCCGCGTCGTCTGCACGCCTTGCTTCTTCTCTCTCGTCGCCCATGGTGCTCTCCTTTCTCGAACAACCCCCTCTCGCCCCACCTGGCGCGGAGCCAGCTCACATGAAATCACCGGACCCCCGCGCGCTGACCCTCGTTGCGCCCCTTCTCCACCGCGGCGCGGGCAGCGCCGATGAATTCGTCGATGGTGTACAGCCTTCCACTCCGGAGGCTCTCGCTGAGGTGGGAGCCTTCGGGGTCGATCGGCAAGATCAGCTCGCACGCGCCGGTGATCCAGAACGAGTGCAGATAGAATTCGGTCGTAATGACCAAGCGCGCCAGATAGGCGCCTTGCTGTAGCTGCTCGTTCTCCTCCAGCCAATCGAACGCGGCATGTACTCTCGGCACCACCCGAGAGATCCCGCTGCCGCGCACGACCACGTTCCCCGTGGGCGTGACATCCGTCTTCACGAAGGCGAACGGATCGCCTTCGGTGAGGACCTCCTGCCAGTACCCTCGTTTCGTGAATGGCTGCCGATGGGTCTGGGTCGCCACTACGGCCTCCTTGTTCAGAGTCCACCAGGAGAAGATCCTGCCGAGCACCGTCGATTCGGCGCTCCGGCCCCGGGAATCCTGCTTCATCATGAATGGAATCCAGTGCTCCACTACTCTGGTGTTCATCTCGCCGAGATCCATGGGTATCGATTCTGCCTTGATCATGACGATGTCCTCGATCGTGATATTGATGCTCGAGTGCCGCTGGTCATTCGCTCAAATTCCACGCATCCCTGTCGAGCGTTCCGCTGTCGCTGTTCGTGTATGCCGTGCTCAATTCTCTCCAGTCCACCTGTATGCTGCCCTGGTACGGATCGCAGACATGGAAGAACTTCAGCTTCTCTCCGTTCACACCGTCGACTTCGATGGTTCCGTACACGATCGCGACGTGGAACCGAAATGTGTAGTTTGACATCGAGACCTCCAGCAGGCGCTCGTCGGGTCGCCCCCTACCCAGGAGCATCGTACGGATCCGCTTGAACGCATCGGATTCCTTGGCTGGATCTATTATCAAACTGGCGGAGCTGACCTGTATTGCCTTCGTGGTCTGCGTGAGGCGGCTCAGAATCTTGCTGCTATATGCCTCCAAGATGTGCTCGACGCGGAGCGCCACGTTGCACTGGTCGCATTGCGGTTCTGGCGTGGTCCTAAAACGTGGGTCCTCCCCTGGGACTGGAGGACTTTCGTAACAATGGTATTCTGTGGCGCACCTGTCGACGTTTGCCGGTTCTCTGCTGTTACCGGTCGTGGGCCCGCGATGTGAGCAGCAATCTTCCTCTTTGAGCAGATTCCTAGAAGAACCGGACATCGAAGGTCCGCGCTGCGCGGCGTTGAGCACCGTCGTTGCGATGACGCATTGTTCGACTTTGTTGCCAAGGAATCGGTTTATCGCCATCTGCATGCACGCTGCCCAGCACCAGTTGGACTTTTCTTGGTAGAAACAGCAGTACGGCGGGGCGATCCCCTTGGCGGCGGCTACTCCTTTTGCTCCTTTGGGGGGAGGCCGCTTCGCAGCAGGCTTCTTCGTGGTTCCGCGGACTTTCTGGGGGTTCTTCGGGTCGCTCATCCTGTACCTCGTCTGCTCATGACATCTCTGGGCCGAGACGTCGGTGAGGCGTCATGCAACCGTCGTGCTACAGACTCGCCTCTGGATGCTCACCCCGGCAGCGCCGGCCTTGCCTCCGAGGAACGAGCGCTCTTCCCGCCATGGCCCCGCCGACAGTGGAGCGAAGGCGACCCGTTCGCCCCTTGACTCGTCGCGAGGGGCCGGAGCCAGGGCGGGCTGACGGTCGATCGGTGGACGCTCGTGACAGGACGGATTGTCGTCGTTCGACTCGTGCGTCATGCTCCGCGATTGACGGAGGATGCGCTCATCATCCTGGATGTCGACGTCCGCCTCTACAGCGGTACGCAAGGAAGCCGAGGAGCGCGTAGGTGATCCCGGCGCCCACCAGGCAAAACTTCGCCTGCGCACATCGGCGCGCCAGCGCAGGCCAGAGCGCCTCGTCCGATCCGCGCAAAATCCCGAGCAATGCGGCGTTCTCCGTCGCATCCAGCAGGCCGGCGAGCCACTGCCCCCAGGCGAGCGGCGCCACGAGGCCCGCTCCCGGCAGGCCGCGCTTCTTCAGGGCGTCGGCTCCCATCACACAGGCCAGCGCAAGGCCGTTGGCATAGCCCGCCAGGAGGAGGTAGTCGACTCCCAGGCTGAACGCAGCGCTGGCACGCGCAGCGTCATCCCAGGACGCGAGGATGCGGCGGGCACGCTCCGTGGTCCCCGCCAGTTCGAACGACACGATCCCCCACGGAGCGGTCTCCGTCCGCAGGCGCTTGTCGACGGCCGCCGCCGCCGCGCCGCCCGCGACGACGAGGCCGAGCAGCGACCAGAGGAGCGGGGTACGCTGTTCTGCTGGTATCCATTGGAACGGGTGCCGCATCAACGGATGCCTCCTTCGAGAATCTAGCGCCACGAGGCCCGGCCGCTCGACGAACGCCGGACCAGGCGATATGCCGGATGCGCGGCCGCCCTCAAGCGTGAACCGTCCCCGGTACTTCCTCCGTTGCTCGAGCGGAGCATGGATGGCGCTGGTCGCTACGGCAAGCGCGAGCCCCTTGACGTCGCCGCCGGCGAGCACGAAATCGAGCTGGCGTTTCTAGAGCGCAGGGACCGCACCGCGGCGCGCCCTCACCGTCGCGCGTGGGAGCTAGGGCCGGGAGCGCGGCGGGACCGGCGAAGCGCTCTTCGTCTGGCTCACGTATCGTCTCCGAAGCGCGAATGTCCATCGTTTCTCCTGATACCGACGCCGCTCGAGCGCCGGGTGCGCCGTGGGCTCACTCCGTACATGCAGCTGAGCCGCGCCCATGAGAAGCAGGCGTCCCGCGCCAAGGCTCCGCGAATGTCGCGTGTTGCTGGAAGGCCAGGCCCCGGAGATGAGCGCGGTGCCGGGAAGGTCGCCGGCGCCTGGCGACCACGAGACCGGCTCCCTATCCCTTGACCGTCACGAGCGGCCACAATCGCGCCACGCGCCGCGCGATCCCCGCGTCCTCGACGGAGCGCACGACCGGCGTGATCGGCTTGTAGGCATACGGCGCCTCTTCCTTCATCCGCTGGTGGTATTTCGCGAGGATGTCGCGCCGCCGCCGGACGGCGGGCGCATCCGGATCGAGCGGCGTCACGACATGCAGCTTCTCGACCGCGCGCCGGTAGAGCTCCTCGTCGGCGTGCGCGGAGCGACCGCGCGTGAGGCTGCGGCCCGCGCCGTGGCACGCGCTCGCGAGCAGCTTCGCGTGGCCCGCGCCCGCGAGCACCCAGCTCGCGTCGCCCATCGAGCCGGGGATGATCACCGGGTGACCGGTGTACGCGAACGCACCGCCCTGCCCGTCGGGTCCTCCGGCGGGCGTCGCGCCCTTGCGATGCAAATAGCGCGGCTCGGCGCCGTCGGGCTCCCAGATGAGGTTGTGCGGCGCATCGTAGACGAGCGTGCTCGCGACCTCGCGGCCGAGGACCTCCCGCAGCGCGCGCACCACCATGAGGCCGAGGAAGAGGCGGTTCGCGAACGCGAAATTCGCGGCGTTCCGCATCGCGTCGAGGTAGACCGAGGCCTCGCGGGCGTGGGGTCCGACCGCCGGCAGCACATAGAAGCCGTGCGCCGGATGGGGCACCCCCGAGGGGTACAGCGCGCGGGCGCGCTCGTTGAAATGGCCGCCGACCGCGTGTCCGAGCCCGACGGAGCCCGCATGGGCCATGATCGTGACAGCGTTCTTCGTCAGCCCGAACGAGCGCGCCGTCCCGCCGTCGACGAGCTCGTCGACGGCCTGGATCTCGACGAAATGGTTGCCGCCGCCGACCGTGCCGATCTGGATGTCGCGCCCGTCCGCGCGGCCCGACGCCCGGATGTACGCGTCGAACGCGAACGTCCCGCGCGCGGGAAGCGCGCCGTGGAAGTGCACGCGCTCGAGATCCTCGCGCTGCGCGCGCGGGTCGTAATGGGCCCACAGGCCCGTGCGGGCGTTGTCCGCCGCCGTCTCGTGCAGGCCGGCGAGGCCGTCACGGAGCATGGCCGCGCGCTGGCGCGGCGACATGGGGATATCGCGCTGCCCCTGGAAGAAGATGGCGCGGAGCCGCTGCTTCAAGGCGCCGATGTGCGGCGCGAGCTCGTCCCGATCGACGTCCGTCGCGAGCAGGCGCATGCCGCAACAGACGTCGTTGCCGACGGCCTGCGGCACCACGAACCCGCGCGCATCCACGACCGTGCCCACGGGGATGCCCGCGCCTTTATGGAAATCCGGCGTGAGCACGATGGATCGGATCTCGCCGGCTGCGCCGCCCCAGAACGGGGCGATCCTGCCGGCCTTCTCCCAGGCGTGGAGATCGCGAAGGGTGCCTTCGAGCGAGGCGAAAAGGAGGAGCTCCTCGATGCCGTCGGCCTCGACGACGACATCTTCCCGAGCCACGAGGGTGATCGGGATCCCGAACGGATTGTCGATGCGGGCCGTCGCGCCATCCACGCGACGCACCACCGCATCGAGATGAAGTTTGCCAACCATGCTGCTGTCCAGTTCACGAGGACGCACGCGGCCGACGCGATCACGCGCAGGGGCCGCGGCTCACTTTCCCCCGATGTGGACCCGGTGTGCGCACGAGGGAGGCGCACACCGCAGCAGCGGGGCTCAAGATAGACGCTCGACGCCGATCGTCAAGGGGCGCCGCGCCGCCACGGCTGGCGGGGCTCGCGCGCTGAGCCGCCGCGGCCGAGCACCCGAGCGCGGCGGGAGCGCGCCGCGCTCGACGCGCTCCGAACGCCGCCCGCCGCCTGGACCCCACTGGACCCTACGCCCCTTCGCGCCTCGCTGCCGGAACCGTGCTGGACCACCCTCGCTGCGCCCCGCGGGCGTGGATCGAACTTGCTCGCCCCGTGCGTGAGTGGGATCCTCGACACCTGCTTATCACCAACCCGGCTGGCCTTACCCCGCATCGGCGGTCCGGCCAGCCCACGGCGCGTTCGCCAGCGTCAGAGGGGATCATGAAAGGAACCGGCACCTTGGCCGCAGCGATCCGGAAGTTCGAGCCGCCCTCCTCGCGGCGTGGGGACACCCGAACGGGAGGCGGCTGGCGCGGCCGGGCGGTGCTGCGCGCGGTCGCCGCCGGGACGGCCCTCCTCGCGCTCGCCGCGCTCATCGCCGGATGTCCGTTGTGCAACGGCACGGACGTCGGTTGCGAGGATGGCGCCCATATCTCGGGGCCTATCGGGCTCGCCGCGAACGCGTCGGCGCACATCGAGGTCCGGGCCTGCTGGAACGGGCACTGCGGGGAAGCGACGCTCAGCTCGGATCCGGGTGGTTCGCTGGGCCCTACAAACAGCGCGAACGCCGTCGTCGACGGCGGGCGGTTCGGCTTCTCGCTCTTCGACCTCGACCCGACCAACGCGCTGTGGGAGCTCGTGATCAATTTCTCGGCGGACGTCGACACGGAGCTGGAGGACGGCGACGTCTATTCGGTCAGCGTCATCGACACCGACACGGAACGCGAGCTCGTGAGCTTCGAGCGCGGCATCTTGTACGGTGAACTCCAGCCCAACGGCGAGGGCCCCACCTGCACGTCATGCGACGCTGCGGACATCGAGCTTCCTCCGCCCGCTGCGCAGTGATCGCGAGAGCGCCGCCGGCGGCTCCGCTGCGGCGCGGCGCCGCGGACCCACCCCTGCCCGAGTCGCCCACCACCGCGTTCGATATCGCATGGCGCGACCCGCGTGGCGCGCCTCCATGGCGGTCAACCAAACGTCGGTCAGGACAAGATTTTGGCGTCCTTGGCGCCTTGGCGGTTTGAGTTTCTGCTCTTTCGAGCGGTTCCAACCGGCTTGTCGCTCTAGGCTTCGGCGCCGTCCTCGTCGTCACCGAGCCCGGTGAGGTTGTCCACCACGCGCCGGAGCATCGCCAGGAAGGTCGCGCGCTCTCGGTCGGTGAAGCCCTGCAACGCCCGTTCGGCCACCTCGCGCAGCGCTTCCTTGGCGAGCGGCAGGCGCGCCTCGGCCTTCGCCGACAGCGAGATGTGGAAAGCGCGCTTGTCGCCCGGGTGCGGCGTCCGCTTGACCAGGCCGTCACGCTCCATGCGGCCGAGGAGGGCGGCCATCGTCGGCTGTTCGACGTGGGCGCGCTCGGCGAGCTCCCGCTGCAGGAGCGCGCCGTTCTCCTCGAGCGCCACGGCCACCGGCATGTAGGCCATGCCGAAGTCGAGCGGGCGCAGCCGCCGCTCGAAGTGGCGCATCAGCAGGCGCGACGCGTGGTTGATCCAGAAAGTGGGGGTGGTCTGCGGCTCCCAGGGTGCCTTCGCCTTGACATTCATAGCATGCTATCTATTTTGGGTGGAGACCGAGCGCGACGCGCGCTCGAGGAGGTATCCGATGGGTGCACCGACGACCAGCGCATATTTCGACCGTGCCTACCAGGCGCCTGTCACGTGGTGGGGCGACATCCGCATCCCGGGCGAGCTGGAGGCGCTCGTTCGCTCCGAGCGGCCGCAGACGTCGCTCGAGCTCGGGTGCGGGGTGGGGCGGCTCACGCGGTACATGGCGCAGAGCGGGGTGAGAGCGACGGGCGTCGACTTCTCGCCGGTGGCCGTCGCCAAGGCGAAGGAGAGGGTGGCGAAGGATGAGGTACGTCCGGAGTTCCTGGTCGGCGACGTGACGCACCTGGACATGCTGACCGGACCGTTCGATGTGTCCTACGACGTGGGCTGCTTTCATTGCCTCGACGGCGCCGGGCAGCGCGCCTACGTGGCGGAGGTGGCGCGGCTGCTCCGGCCGGGCGGCACGCACCTGATCTGGGCGCTGGACCGCTCGCCGAGCGGCCTCGCGCTGTCGCCCGCGGCGGTGGAGCGCGTGTTCGCGCCTCAGCTCCGGCTGAACGACGCGCGCACGAGCCGGCGGCGCCTGCTCTCCTCCCACTGGTACTGGCTCGTTCGCTCGGAAGACTGAGATTGCACGCACCCGCGCGCCGACGTGGACAGGGTGGCGAAGGTCGTCGAGCGTGGCGTCTCCGCGAGCGCGCGACCTGCCACCGTTGAAGCTGAGCTCGTTGCGGTGGCTCGCGCCCGCCACGGCCGTGGCTTCGCGACCAGGGCTTGTCGCTCTTCGCGGGGCTCGACGGCATCCTGAAGACGTGCCTGCGGAGAGCGGCGCGACGCGCTCTTCACCGCTCACCCGGCGCTGGGGCTCCGTCCGACCGCGTCTCGCGCGGCCCAGGGCGGATTGCTGACCTGGCAACCTGCATAGAGCCCACTGAGCCCGCCCCCGGCTGCCGCGGCGCGGCTCCGTCCAAACGGACAATCGCGCAGCCGCGCACGGGCGTCCGCCACCGGCGGCGTCACGCGCGCGGCGGCGCAATCGCTTGTCGATCGTCTGCTTATCCTTTACCTCAGGTGAGCGCGGCGATTCGATTCTGACATCCTCGGTTCGATTTGGTTCTGCGCGACGCCGCGACCTATTCTGAACCGCCAAGGACGCCAAGAGCGCCAAGAACAAGTGCGGGCCGACTTTCGCCGTGCTGGTCCCACACGCCACCCGAAGTCAGCTCACGACCGAAGCGACCACGAAATCCACGAACGCCCGCACCTTCGCGGGCGGCAGCTGCCGTGACGGATAGAACACATGGAGCGGAAACCGCTCCTCCCCCCACTCCGGGAACAGCTCGACGAGTCGGCCGCTCCGGATCATCTCCCCCACGCCGATCTCCATCACCTGCGCGACGCCGTGCCCGGCGGCGCACGCGAAGAGCAGCGTGGTCGAGTCGTTCAGGGTGAGCCGGCCCGAGACAGGCACCTCGAACACCTCGTCCCCGCGGTGGAACTCCCACGGAAAGGGCCGCCCCGTGGCCGGGTCGCGAAACAGGATGCACTCGTGCCGCCCCTCGCCGATCTCCCGGGGGTGCGCCGGCCGCCCGTGCCGTGCGATGTAGTCGGGCGAGGCGCACGTCAGTATCCGCGTCTTCAGCAAGAGCCGCGCGACGAGCGCGGACGGTTCAGGCTCGCCGAAGCGCACGGCCGCGTCGAACCCCTCCGCGACGAGGTCACCCAGGCGATCCCGCACGAAGAGGTCCACGGCCAGGCCGGGATGCGCCGCCAGGAACCCCGGGAGGCGGGGCGCGAGGACGAGGCGCGAGAACAGGGGATCGACGTGGACGCGGAGCCGCCCGCGCACCGTGGCCGACGAGCCCGCCGCGTCCGTGGCGGCGTCCTCGATGCCCGCGAGCAGCGGCGCCACCTGCTCGTAGAACCGGCGCCCCTCGTCCGTGAGCACGACCGCGCGCGAGGTGCGATCGAACAGCCGCACGCCGATGCGCTGCTCCAGCCGCGCCACGGCGCGGCTGATGCCGGACTGCGTGAGCCCGAGCGCCTGCGCCGCACGCGCGAAGCTCTTCGCCTCGACCACGGCCGCGAGCACGCCGATGCCGCTCAGCAGGCGGTCATCGAACGGCATGGGAGCGTTGACTTTCCGTCATGCTTGCCGTGACAAAGAAGCGCTCGCGAGAGCGCGTGTCAAGGCCCATGTTCGGCCCAGCAGGCGAGTTCGCCCTGCTGTTGAAGGCCAGAGCAAAGGAGCAATTCCATGACCTTGAGCGGCAAGCGGGTTGTCCTCCTCGGAGGGACGTCAGGTATCGGCTTCGCGACGGCCGAGGCTGCGGCGCGGGAGGGCGCCGCGGTCGTCGTCGTGTCGAGCCGAAAGGAGCGGGTCGACCGCGCCGTGGCGGCGCTGCCGGGCGGCGCCGAGGGCCACGCCGTGGACCTGTCCAGCGAGGCGCAGATCCGCGGCCTCTTCGGCCGCATCGGCGCCTTCGATCACCTCGTGTTCACCGCCGGCGAGAGCCTCCAGCTGGGCGAGATCGGCGCCACGGACGTGGACGCGGCGCGGCGGTTCTTCGAACTCCGCTACTGGGGCGCGTTCATGGCCGCCAAGTACGGCAAGGACCACACCAGGCCGGGCGGCTCGATCGTGCTCACCTCGGGGATCGCGGCGCTGCGCCCGCGCGCCGGCTGGGCCCTCGGCGCGAGCATCTGCGGCGCGATGGAGTCGCTGACAAGGGCGCTCTCCGTCGAGCTCGCCCCCATCCGCGTGAACGCGGTCTGCCCCGGCGTGGTCAGGACCGAGCTGTGGGCCGACATGACGGCGTCGGATCGGGAGGCGATGTACCAGCAAACGGGCGCCGCGCTGCCCGTCGGACGCGTGGGCGAGGCGAGCGAGGTGGCGCAGGCGTACCTCTTCTTGATGCGCGAGGGCTTCTGTACCGGGCAGTCGATCGTCGTCGACGGCGGCGCCGTCCTCGTGTGACGGCGGTATCTAGGCGCGCGGCGAGCCGCCCCGGGTCGCGCTCGGGCGGCCGTCGCGGCGGACGGCGGCTCTCGCGCGAGCCCCGACACCCCTCGCTCCGGCGCGAGCTCCCCGCGGACGGCCTGGGCCCTCGTCCTCGCGAGGCTACGCCGCCGCACGGCGGCGCGCTCGAGGGCTGAACGCTCCCGGGGCCGCGCGCACCGAAGGCCGTGGGAGGAAAGAGAACGATGTCCCACTTCCGTCTGCAGCTGCTCGCCCTGAGCGGCGCGCTCGTCGTGTTGCCGGCCAGCCTCGCGTCCGCGGCCATCACCGTGAGCATCACCGATCCCCCTCCGGGCGCCACGCGGTGGTACTCGATGCCAGTGCGAGCCCACGTGACCTCCACCCTGCAGCTGGCGAGCGTCACGGCGCAGATCGACGGCGCCACGACCACCCTTCGTCCCGAAGGAAGCGACATGTATTTGGGGGAGCTCCGCGTGTCCCCGCGGCCGTACGGCACCTACACGCTGACCGTCACGGCCACCGACATCGCAGGCGATTCGCAGGTGGCGCAGGTCAGCTTCTTGAAGGATGCGCCGGCCGAGATCGTCGTGACGTCCCCGCGCTGGGGTGACGTCGCCCACCCCACGCTCCATCTCGACGCGACCTGCACCGACGACGATCCTGGGGGCTGCGCCGAGCTGAATGCCACGATCCGCAGCTGGGGAGGCGGCGAGATCTACGTCACCGCCAGCAGCCCGGATCGCCTCCTCGCGGACATCGACATTAGCCCATTGAGCGCAGCCGAGATGCCGCTCGACGTCACCTTCGCGGCGGGCATCGGCGCGTACATCGAGGGGATCTTCGCCGAGGACAGCCCCAACCTCTCGGCCGTCGCGGAGGGCCCCGGGCCGATCCTCGACTTCGACGACGCGCGCCTCCTCTGCGTGGACGCCGAGGGACACATCGTCATCGTCGATCGGGCGACCCACGCGAGCACGAGCGTCATGTACGTCGAGCGGCCTGTCGACGCGTACGTCGTGCCGTATGGCTACCTCACCAGCTCCGGCGCCGTCATCTACGCGCGGTCCATTTTCGACTTCTGGTCGGGGCGCATGGCGCTGTACGCGTGGCGCGACGGGGTGCTCTCCACCCTCGCCGATGACTTCAACGTCGGCAAGCCTGTCGGCGTGGTCGACGACTACATGCTCTGGACACACTACGACGCGTATCTCCTGACGAACCTCGCGACGGGCGATACGGTACGGCTGGAGGACATCGTGTCGACGCCTGACTTGCTGGAGGGCGGCGCCGTGGTCTATCGGGGGGAAGGCGGTGTTTACCGGTATCAGGCCGGGGTGACCACCTTGCTGTCGAGCAGCGGGCGCTATTCACCGGTGACGGATGGGATCAACATCGCCTATACCACGTGCCACGAGCCGTCTTGCTCGACGCTGCTGTCCACGCCTGCGGGCGAGGTGCCGCTCGGCACCTATGTCAAGAAGCAGCCGTACGAGCTGCACGCTCCGGAGTCGTATCAGCTGCGCGCGGGCTACACGGCGTTCGCTCGAACCGTGAGCGGCACGCACGAGGTCTGGGTGCGCACGCCCGGAGGAGAGGAGCACCAGGTCAGCGTCGATGGAGCTTCCTCGCGGATCGACGAATCGAACTGGAGGCGCGGGCACGACCTCATCAGCGACACGGGGGAGGTCATCTTCACCCACGAGAACAGGCGTTATCTTGGTGCTCCCGGGGTGCTCCCGAGAGACATCGGGGCGGTGTATGACCAGGGGATATTGCATGCGCATGCTCGCTGGTTCAACGGCGCGTGGTACACCGTCCTCGGCGACACGCTGTTCGCGGTCACCGGTGGGTCGAGCGGCGCAGGTGGCGGTGAAGGCGGCGGGGGAGAGGGAGGCGCAGGCACCACGGCCGGGGTGGGTGGCGCTGGCGGCGCAGATGCGACGTCCGGTGCAGCTGGCGCTGGTGGCGCAGACGCGACGGTCGGCGCTGGTGGCGCAGACGCGACGGTCGGCGCTGGTGGCGCAGACGCGACGACCGGCGCTGGTGGCGCAGACGCGACGACCGGCGCTGGTGGCGGAGATACGACGGCCGGCTCGGGCGGCGCAGACACGACGGCCGGCGCTGGTGGCGCGGGCGGCACAGGCGGCGAAGAGACGACGGCCGGCTCGGGCGGCGCAGACACGACGGCCGGCGCTGGTGGCGCGGGCGGCACAGCTGGCGCAGACACGACAGCCGGCTCGGGCGGCACGGATGCCGCGTCATCGTCGAGCGCGATGTCGGGCGGCGGAAGCGCCACGAGCGCTGCGACCGCATCGGCCGGCAGCGCCGGAGGGGACTCCACCGCGGGCGCCGGAGGCTCCGGCGGTGGCCCATCGTTGCCCGGGTGCGGCATCGGCGCGTCCGCACCAACGCGAGGCAGCAGCGCGGCCGGGCTGAGCCTCACCCTCCTCGCCGCCGCGCTGACCGCGCGGACCCGGCGCCGCGCCGCGAGCGGACGGCCAGGCCGCACCACCTGAAAGGGCAATTCGTCGAGCCCGGCGCACGAGCCCCGCAGCGCTGCTCCCCGCAGGCGTCGAGAGAGCCATTGGCATGCTCCGGTCGACCGCGTCACACGCCGCCCGCCGGCGCGCCGGCGCGGCCTCCGTCGCGCCCGCCCTGTGGTACCCTCCCGCCCATGGGTACCGCGAACGCCCCCGCCCCTCGACGGCGCTCTGCCCTGCGCTGCGCCCCCTGCGCGGCCCTCCTGCTCGCCGCCTGCGGCCCCGCGCCCACGCTGGCCGACCCGCGCGCGCCGGAGCCGCCGCCCCCCGCCGAGACGGTCTACATCGTCATCCACGATCCGCCCCCGGCGGCCGAAGCCACGGTGGCCGCGGACGGCTGGGTGCCGGACGAGGCCCGCGGCGACAACCCGTTCGCGCGGACGCGCACCTGGATCGGCGATTACGACTGCCCTCAGGGCACGACCGGAATGACGTTCCGGATCCTCCAGGTCAATGGCGACCGGATCAAGGCCGTGTTCGACTTCCATCATGCCGAGTCGGGCGCATCCGGGAAATACCTCATGACCGGCCGCTACGACCCCGAGACGCGGACCGCGGCGTTCTCGCCCGGCGCCTGGCTCGAGCGCCCTCCCAACTACGTCACCGTGAGCATGAAGGGCGACCTCGCGCTCGACGGCTCGCTCTTCGCCGGGCGCATCGAGCACCCGGAGTGCGGCGCCTTCCGGCTCCGGCCGGCAGGCTAGCCGCGGGCGCGTCGCGCGCTGAGCGCGACGCGCCTCGCCCCCGTCAAGGCGTGCTCGACGGATCGCTCGGGTCGCTGCCCTCGTCCTCCTCGTCGCCGTCGCGGAAGCCGTCGCCGTCGCGGTCGAGGCCGATGCGCTCCCCCGAGCCTTTCGGGGTGCACGTATAGGTCAGCTCGCCGCCATTGTTCCAGGCCCGCTGCCGCAGCGCAGCGTCGGTGATCGGCGGCGCGTTGAGCCGGTTGCCGACGAACAGGCCTGCGCCGACGTAGAGGAAGCCCTCCTGTTCGTGCACGTGCAGGCCCTTGACCACGAGATCGCAATCGCCCGCGTCGGCGCGCGCGATCAGGAGGTCGATCCGCGCCCCGGCCACGACCTCGTTCCCCTCGGTGAGCGTCACCTGCTGTCCCACGATCGGCGCCAGGTTGCTGTCGAACGCGAGCAGGTATTGCTCGAGCTGGCGCCGCATCACGTCGCCCTGCGGCCCCGGCGGGAACCCGCCCGGGGTGAGCGGGGACTGGTTGAACCCCATGTCGGGGGTCGCCGAGCTGACGAAGCGGAACAGCGTGGGGACGCCCCCTTCGTTGTTGAAGCCGAAGCCGCGGACCTGGTCGCCCATGAAATCGTCGCTGCCCGGGAAGAGCTCGTTGTTCGCCATCCCGAACATGCCGACCTTCTGGTACAGATTGCGGAAGTGCGGCGACTTGAACGCCTCCGTCTCCAGGTCGAAGGTATACCGGCCGTCGCCGCCGAAGAAGCCGGGCGCGGCGACGCCGAACTCCTCGTTCGCGTGGGGGTCGAGCACATGGCACGACTCGCAGGTGCCCTCTTCGCTGAAGTCGGATACGTTGTTGAAGAAAAAGTCGCGCCCCGCCTCTTGGTCCGGGGTGAGCGAGCCGTCCAGCCCCCGGATGGGGTTGGGCGGATACGTGACCTGCAGGATGAAGTCGGCGAATGCCTGCATGTCGGCCTCGGGGAGGAGCGCGCTCCTCCCCAGGAGGTCCATGAACGCTGGATTGAACTTCTTGAACGCCGCCACCTCGTCGAACGTCCCGCTGTCCGGGTGCGCGCTCGGCGCCTCGGCGCCCGCGGTGCGATCGCCGCGCCAGTGCATCGGGCCGTGGTTCGCCATGCCGCGGAGGCTCTGCGTGGTCATCGGCCCTTTCATCGGGTGGTGCGTGTCCGGTATCCCGAAATCCAGCGGGTGTGACTCGAAGGGGCCCGGGATGTCCACGACCAGCTCGTCCGGGTTCCCGAGATCCCAGGCCAGGCTGTCGAAGTCGCCGTAGACGTGGCAGCTCGCGCACGACGAGTCCCCGTGGCTCGACCCGAGCGACGCGTCGTAGAGGAACCTGCGGCCGGCGATCACGCTCGGCGGCTCGGGGTTGTGCATGGCCACGCGCGCGATCTCCGACCTCGTCGCCGTGCTGAGGATCGAGATCGCGTTGTCGAAGCGCGTGATCGTGTAGAGCCGCTGCCTGGTCTCGTCGAGCAGGAGGCCTGTGGGGCCGCCGCCCGGGACGGCGATATGGTCGGCGGCGCTCGGCGTGAACGTGTCGTTCTCGAGGGCGGCGGTGCTGAAGACGCCGATCTTGGACGATCCGATCGTCGCCACGTACAGCGTGCTGCCGTCGCTCGTGACGGCCATCTGCTGCGGCAGGGCGAGGCTCTTCTGGTTCTCGACGTTCGGGAGCGGGGCGCAGCACGCATCGTAGTCGATGTGCTTGTTGAGGTGCCTCGGCGCGACGCCGCCGGCCGGGTCGAGGACGGTGATCCTGCTCTCGTGCAGGTGGCCTCGGACGCTGTGGCCGGCGAAGATCCCCGGCCCCTCGAAGCGCTTCTCGTTCCCCGCCTCGGTGTTCGATACGTACACCTTCCCGCTCACCGGGTTGATCGCCATGTTGTAGAGGATCGTGCCGACGCCGGTGTAGAACCCGGCGGCGCCGGGCAGCTGCGCCGGCGGGCTCGCGTTCGCGTCGATCACGAAAACGTCCTTGTCGGGCAGCGAGAGCCGGACGTAGCTGTCCCAGATCCGGTTCAGCTCGTCGACCCAGTGGGCGCCGTCGAACTTGAGGATGAGCCCTGTCTCCGGGTGCGGGATGCCCTCGACGTTGGTGGCCGGCCCGGGCACGCCGCCCGCGGCCTCCCCGCCGTTCGGGACCACGCCCTCGTGGATCGAGGTGGTGCGGTTTCCGGAGTGGAAGGCCGCCGCGTAGACCTTGCTGCCGTCCGGGGTCACCGCCAGCGCGCGCGGGGTGTCGCTGAACAGCGTCACGATCGTGAGCGGCGTGCCCGTGAGCGTCGCGCCGAGGTTGCCGGCGTCGAAGACCCAGACGTCGGCCCGGCCGATGCCAGGGGTGGTGAGCTGGGGGTCGAACGGTACGTTCTGGCCCCGGTGGGCCGTCGTGATGAAGGCGCGGCCCCTCCCGGGCCCCGCAAAGACGATATCCCGCGGCTCGTCGCCCACGAGCAGCGTCCGCACGACCCGGCCGGTGTGCGCCCCCTGGGTGAGCTCGACGACGCTCACGCTGTCGGACAGGTGGTTGACGACCCAGACCTCGGTATCGCTCCGCGCCGCGACCGCCACCGGCTCGAGGCCGACGGGGATGGAGGCGCGGTGCTCAAGGCCGTTGTTCTTGACCCGATACACCTCGAGGTGGTTGTCGGGGGTGTTGACGGCGAACAGCAGCTTGCCGTCCGGCGAGAGCGCGAGCGGGCGCACATGGCCGCTCTCGAAGAGGGTGAAAGGCGACGCCGCCTCGGCCGATCGGCCGGCCGCGAGGCACGCGAGCAGGGCCGACGCCGTGGCAAGGCGGAAGACGACATTACGTGCGACAGATGATGGCAGGGCCATGAGCCTCCACGGGGTGAATGAGCGCCTCCTCGACCTCGTGATCGCGGGAGTGCGACGGAAGAAAAATGGCGGAAGGAGGCTAGACACAATGCGTCCATGGAGCAATCCAGCTCACTTTAATCTACAAATTCCTGGATAATTCTGCGCACTTACCGGGCGTCGCTGGGTAGAGCTCTCGCCTCCCGGCCGACTCGGGTCGCGAGCGCGCGCGCCCCGCGGGTCGCGCTGATACGCCGTTGCCGAGCGCCGTTCGGTCGTTTGCAGTGCGCGGCGCTCAGCGGCCCGCCGACAGCCGCCCCGCCGCCACCGGGCCAGCGAGCGCCGCGCGGTAGCCGAGGTAGCGCCCGAACGCGCGCATCGCCTGGTTCCAGTGCTTGGGCTGCTTCACCCACATCTCTTTCACGCCGACGTCGGCCAGCGCGTCCCCCACGTCGATCCACCGCGGATCGCCCGTCAGCGCGTAGGCGGCGCCGAGCACGGGCACGATCAGCAGGTTGAGGTCGGCGGTCCCGCTGTCGTCGTACGCGTCGGTCTCGCAGCCCCACAGGTACCGGAACGCGCGCCGGTCCGAGGTGATCGCGCGCTCCGCGAGCCAGCCCGCCGCGCGCGCCACCACGTCGCGGACCCGCGGATCGCCGGTCAGCGCGCGGTAGTCCATGAGCGCGTCGACGAGCAGCGCGGTCATGAACGGCGAGCCGCCGCGCGGGCCGCGCTCGCACTCGGTCGGGTCGGCGCGGCTCAGGTCGTGCTCGAACGCCCCCGACGCGCCCTGCTGCTGCCACGCCACCGTGCGATCCGCGAGGCCGCGCAGCGCCGAGAGGAGCTCCGGCCGCGGGTCGAGCGCGTAGTAGCTCGACAGCGTCATCATCGCCCAGGCCATGTTGCGCTCGGTCGCGCGCAGCACGTCCTCCCTCCCGCCCGTGAGCGCGGCCAGGTTCAGCCGGAGCGCCTCGCCCATCGCGAGCACCGCCTCCTTCGCCGCCGGGTCGCCGGTGAGCAGGTAGTCGTCGAGCATCCCCTGGCCGAGCATGCGCCGGAGGACCTCCCAGGAGAGCGGCGCCGCCGGGGTCCAGCCCTCCTTCTCGCAGACGTGGACCGCGAGCCGTCGGTCGGGCGAGAACCGGAGCTCATGCTGCCGGTACCAGACGGCCTCGGCGCGCGCGCGCCGGTAGCGGGCGGCGTCGCCGTTTCGGAGGAAGCGCTGGTAGAGCGCGTGCGGGCCGTCGTAGTACGTGCGGTGCGCGCCCGCGCAGCTGACGCCGTATGCGTCGTAGGCGGGCGTCATGCGGGCGAGCGCGCGCTCGATGCCGCTCTCGAACCCGGGGAAGCGGCGGTCGTCGATGGCGGGGAGCTGCGGCCCGCACACCTGGCTCGCCGCGTACCACGACGGCGGCAGCACCGCGGCGATCGCACCGTCCGGGTTCGGCAGGAGCGCCTCGTCGAGCGCGGCGCTCTGGACGCCCGGCGCGTCCGCCCGCTGCCCAGGGGAGCCCGCCTGCGCGTGGGGCCGCCGCGCGCCCGCCGGGGCCTCGCCGGGCGGAGCGCCCTTTGCGGGGCGCGGAGGAGCGCCGAACTCCAGCGTGTAGATCGCCCGCTCGCCCGGCGCGAGCGCGGCGCGGAACGCGACGAGCGCGCTGCGGATCGAGCCGTCCAGGGGCCAGGCCGCGAGCGGCTTCGCGCGGAGCGGGACCGGGGCGCCGCGGCCGTCGCGCAGGCGGAGGAGGCGGACGTCGCGCAGCGCTCCAGGCGCGAACGGCACGCCCGCAGATACGTCGGCTTGCGCCGGCAGCGTCGCAGCTGGCGGGCGCTGCGCCGGCGCGCTCGGCGCGGCGTCGGCGACGAGCAGCAGCGGGACCGAGCCCTCGGCCGGCGGCGCCGGGCGCGCGGCGGCGACGTGCGCCTCCAGGACCGCCCGCACGCTCGGCTCCACGCGGCGCGCCGCGGGCACCCGAGCGGGCGGACGGCCGCAGCTCGTCCAGAGGAGCGGCGCTGCGAGGAGCAGCGCCGCGAGCTGTCGGCGGGCGGTGGGCCTCGCCTGTGCGCGCTGCGCATCCATACGGCATCCGATGCCCACCGACCGCCGCGCATCGCGGCAGCGCCACCCGGCGCAGGGCGGCGACCGACCCCGACCGCTCGGAGCAACCTCGTCGTTCCCTCCGCTGCGAGGGTTTTGTTCCAGCGCATGGCCGGTCCAGACTGAATCGTTGTGTCGAGGTCCCGCGGATCGAGCGGCCCCGGGGCCAGACCGCGAGCGGCTTCGCGCGCAGCGGCGCCGGGGCGCCGCGCCCGTCGCGCGGGCGGAGGAGCCGGACGTCGCGCAGCGCGCCCGGCGCGAACGGCGCGGCCGCCGACACGGCGACCTTCGGAGGCGGCGTCGGCCCCGGCTTGTCCTCCTCCCGGGAATGAGCTCCGCTCCGCAGGCGTACGGCAGCCCGCATGCAAGACCACCCTCGATCATCACGCCGCGGCTTCCTCGGTGGAGCCGCCTCCATCCTTCTCCTCGGCTGCGCAGGAGCACAGCAGCCGCAACCGGCCGGCGCCCAAGCTTCGAGCGCGGGCTCGGCGACGACGCCCCCCGCGGCGGCGAGCGCTCCGGCCACCGCTCCAGGGGCGACCCCGCCCGAGCCGCACGCGCAGGCCGCGCCGGCGCTCGCGCGCGTCGAGGCGCAGGTCGGCGGCCGCCTCGGCGTGGCCGCCCTCGACACGGCGAGCGGCGCGCGCATCGGCCACCGGGCCGCCGAGCGCTTCGCGATGTGCTCCACCTTCAAGGCGCTCCTCGCGGCGAGCGTCCTCGCGCGCGTCGATCAGGGCCAGCTCAGGCTGGATCACCGCGTCACCTATCGTGAGTCCGATCTGCTCGAGCACGCACCGGTGACGCGCGCCCGCCTCAAGGAGGGCGGCCTGACCGTCGAGGACCTCTGCGCCGCCGTCATCGAGATCAGCGACAACACGGCCGCCAACCTCCTCCTCGCGCAGATCGGCGGCCCCGCCGGCCTCACCGCCTACCTCCGCGGCCTCGGCGACGAGGTGACGCGCCTCGATCGCAACGAGCCTGCCCTCAACGAGAACGTGCCCGGCGATCTCCGCGACACGACGACCCCCGACGCCATGACCGATACGGTTCGAGCCATCCTGGTCGGCGATCGCGGGCTCCAGCGGGCGTCGCGCGAGCGCCTCGCCTCGTGGATGGTCCGGGCGACCACCGGCCTCGCCCGCCTCCGGGCGGGCCTGCCGAAGGACTGGGTCGTCGGCGACAAGACCGGGACCGGCAACGGCATCGCGAACGACGTCGCGGTCGCGTGGCCTCCGTCGCGCGCGCCGATCGTGATCGCGTGCTTCGTCGACGCGCCGTCGGCGAGCGCCGACGCGCGCAACGCCGCGCACGCCGAGGTCGCCCGGATCGTCGCCCAGGCCTTCGGCTGAGCCGGCGCCCCACCTCGCGCCACCGTCGAGCCACGGCGGCGATCGCGCGCGCCGGACGTCGTGCGCGGCCGCGGATCTCCGGCGGTTGCCCAGGGCGAGGCGGGCGAGGGCGCGCCGGCCGCCGGGCCGGCTCTTCGTCCCGGCCGCGGCGCCGTCCCGCTATCGCTCGTCGAGCAGGGCGGACGGGCCCTGGAGCTCCTCGAGCGTCCGGCTCAGCGCCTCGAGCGCCGCGGCGGCCTCGAGGAAGCGACGCTCGCCGAGCAGGCGCAGGTAGCTCGCGAACGCGTCGTTGGCCCGCTGCGCCAGCGCGTCGGTCACGCCGCGCGCGCCGGGGGCCTCTGGCACGCCAGGCAGGCCCGCCGCGGCTCGCGGCGGGGGCGGCCCGCCCTCGACGAGCCCGCGCAGCGCCGCGTCGAGCGAGCTCGCGTAGCTCATCCGGTCGCCGTGCATCACCACCACGACGCGGAGCTCCGGATACGCCGCCGTATCCGCCTGGAGGAAGATGGGCTCGACGTAGAGGAGCGTGTCCTCGACAGGGATGACCAGCGCGTTGCCGCGGATCACCTTCTGACCGCGCTGGCTCCACAGGGAGAGCTGCGCCGACAGCACCGGATCCTGATCGATCTTCGTGTCCATCTGCTGGGTGCCGAGCACGCGCGTGTCCTTCGGGAACTTGTACGCGAGCATGCGCCCGTAGTTGTCGCCGTCGGACATGCCGGCGATCCAGCCGATGAGCACCTGCCGGTCCTTCGGCGTGAACGGCAGGATCAGGGTGAACTCGGGCCGCCCCTCGCCCGGCGGCTTCCACATCACGTAATAGGGCTCCACCGGCTGGACCTTGTCGTAGTACTTCTCGGTCGCGCGCGTCCAGAGGTCCTCCTGGTTGTAGAACACCTCGGGATCCTTCATGTGGTACTTCGCGTAAACGAGCCCCTGCGCGAGGAGGAAATCCTCCGGATAACGCACGTGCGCGCGGAGCTCCGCCGGCATCTCCTCGCGCGGCCGGAGCAGGCCGGGGAAGATGCGGCTGTAGACCTGGAGGATCGGATCGTCCGGCTCGAAGACGTAGAGCCGCACCGAGCCGTCGTAGGCGTCGACCACCGCCTTGACCGAGTTGCGCACGTAGTTCGCGCGGCGGAGGTGATGCGTGAACCCTGCCCGCCCGTCCGCGTCGCCCGGCGCGCGCGCCCCGCTCATCCCGGTGCCTTCGGCGGAGAAGAAGCTCTCGCTGTAGGGGTAGTAGCTCGACGTGGTGTACGCATCGACGATCCAGTGGAGCCGCCCGCCGGCGACGACGATGTACGGATCGCGATCGAGGGCCAGGAAGGGGGCGATCGCCCCCACGCGCTCGCGGACCTCGCGGCGGAACATCACCCGGCTGTCGTCCGTGGGGATGCCGGACACGAGGAGGCTCGTGCCGCCGAGCTTCCACCCGAACAGGAGCTTGCGGAAGAAGCCGTTGAGCTCGATCCCGCCGGCGCCCGCGTAGCGCGTGTAGACGTTCTCCGAGCCGCTCGGATAATCGAACTCCGGCTCCCTGGAGTTGACCACCACGTAGCCGTGGGTGGTCTCTCCGTAATAGATTTCCGGCCGCTCGACCGCGAGCTCGGGCGAGGCGGAGACGGGCGGGATGTCCTTCACGAGCAGGTTCGGCTGCCCGTCGCGCGTGAAGTCGTGCGCCGAGGCCATCGCGACGCCGTAGCCGTGCGTGTACTTGAAGCGACGGTTGACGAAGGTCTGGTGCTCGCGCGGCAGGTTCTCGGCGTTGAGCTCGCGCGGGGCGAGCATGACCTGCCGGTAGCGGTCGCCCACGGCGTAGCGATCGATATCGATGCCAGGAATCTCGTAATAGAGGCGGATCGCCTGGAACTGATGGATCACGGCCTCGAGCGCGCGCGCGTCCCAGAGGCGCACCTCGGACAGCAGATCCTGGTTGTTCGCCAGGGTCTCGCGGGTGAGCCGGTCGGAGACGGGGAACTCGGTGACCTCGACGTCGTGGAGGCGGAACCCCGCGCGGGTGAACGCGATGTTGTGGGCGAGGTAGGGGCGCTCGAGCGCGAGCTCGTTGGGCACCACCTTGAGCCACTGGACGAGCGCCGGGAGCGCGTGCATGCCGAGCGCCCACGGCACCGCCACGAGGAGCGCCGGCAGCGCGGCGAGCCTCGCCAGGGCGCGCCGGCCCGCGCTGCGCTCGACGGCGGCGACGCGGCAGAGGGCGCGCTGCACGGGCGGGAGGAACAGCGCGACGCCCACGAGCGCCGCGATGACGGCGATGATCCGGGTGGCGGGAAGGCGCACGTGGACGTCGGTCCAGCCCGGGCCCACGACCACGCCCCGCGACGAGTACATGAGGTGATAGGCCGCGAGCCACCGCCCCCAGGCGACGACGAGCGCCAGCGCTCCGAGAGAGAAGAAGACCGCGCGGTACCGCGCCGCGCCGTCCGCGGCGGGGGCCGCGATGTCCGGCGCCGCGACGTGCTCCGCGGGAGGCGCCGCGACGTGCTCCGCGGGAGGCGCCGCGACGTGCTCCGCAGGAGGCGCCGCGACGTGCTCCGCGGCGGGATCACGGACCGTCCGGCGCACCGACGTAAGGCCCGCGTCGACCGCCGCCCCGGCGAGCGCGAAGAGCGCGAGGGCCCACAGCAGGAAGTAAACCGCGTCGTAGAACGGCAGCGAGAACAGGTAGAACGAGGTGCTCCGGCCGAGGATGGGGTCGCGCAGCTCCGTGGGCGCGCGCTCGAGGAAGCGCAGGATCACCTCCCAGCCGAAGAAGCCCCAGAGGGCGCCGAGCGCCGCGCCGAGCAGCGTCGGGATGCGGCGCGCGCCGAGCGACCGCGCAGGGCGGGTCAGCAGGAAGACGAGGAGCCCGCCGAGCGAAGCGGCCACGAGCGCCGAGATCAACCGGGCCAGCGTCGCCTTCCAGAAGCGCGCGGTATAGCCGAGCTCGGCGAACCAGAGGTACTCGCCCCAGAAGCTCAGGAACCCGAAGAACGCGAGCGTGCCTGTCGCGAGCAGCGCTCCCGCCGCGACGTGCAGGCGCCTGCGCGTCCACATCCCCCACGAGACCAGGGCTGCTCCGGCGCCGAGCAGCACCAGGATGAGGAAAACGTACATTCGATGCCTCCCTTGGCTGGCCCCACGCGGGGCGCGATCCTCGCGCCCTGAGCGCGCAAGGACCGCGCCCGATCCAGAGCTGCGAATACGTGCCAGCGACGCACGGACAGGCGAGCTGGCAGCGCGCCGGCAGGGTCCGCGCATCGAGCGCCCTCGTCCGGCACGCCTCAGCCGACCTCGAGCGCGAGCGCCTGAAGCGCATGGACGAGCTGCGGATGCGTCTCCCGCCGGACCAGCCGGGCCGCCAGCCGGGTCCGGCGATCGTGGCGCCGTGCCGCGGGAAGGAGGCAAACAGCGCGTCGAGCTCGCTCGGTAGGCCGTATTCTCGAAAGCCTCGGGCCCTCGCCGGCATCGAAGGGGGAACCTGCCGCGATGCTGTGGGCTGTCCTGAGCGTGTTCGTCGGAGCGCTGCTGGCGCCGGCCCTCTATCGCGGGCTCGGGCGCCCGGCCGGCTGGCTCTTCGCGGCGCTCCCGCTCGAGGTGCTCGTGGTCGCGATGCAGTTCGCCCCGAGGCTCTTCGCCGAGGGGGAGGCCCATCGCGCGTCGCTGCCGTGGATCCCGTCGCTCGGCGTGGAGCTCGCGGTGAGGCTGGATGGGCTCTCGCTCGTGTTCCTCGGGCTCATCGGCGGCATCGGGGCGCTGATCTTCGTGTACGCGAGCGAATACCTGCGCTCGCACCCGCGGCTCGGGCGGTTTTACGCCTACCTGCTCCTGTTCACGGGATCCATGGCGGGCCTCGTGCTCGCCGACGACGTCATTTTCCTCTTCGTGTGCTGGGAGCTCACCAGCGTGAGCTCGTATCTCCTCATCGGGTGGGACCACGAGCGGCCGGAGGCGCGCAAAGCCGCCTTGACGGCGCTCCTCGTGACGGGCGGCGGCGGGCTCGCCATGCTCGCGGGCCTCGTCCTCCTCGTCGTGGTCACCGGAGAGACGCAGATCTCGCGATTCTCGGGGGACGTCGTCCGCGAGAGCCCCCTCTACCTGCCGATCCTGCTCCTCGTCCTCGCGGGAGCCTTCACGAAATCGGCGCAGGTGCCCTTTCATTTCTGGCTCCCTCGGGCGATGGAGGCGCCCACGCCGGTCAGCGCCTACCTGCACTCGGCCACGATGGTGAAGGCCGGCGTCTATCTGCTCGCGCGCCTGCATCCCACGCTGGGCGCGACGCGCGAATGGTACCTCGTCGTGACCGGCTTCGGCGCCGCCACGATGGTGACGGGCGCGGTGCTCGCGGTCACGCAGGAGGATCTCAAGCGGATCCTCGCCTATTCGACCGTGAGCGTGCTCGGCCTCCTCACGATGCTCCTCGGCGTCGGCACCCGGGCGGCCGTCTCCGCGGCGGTGGTCTATCTGATTGCGCATTCGCTGTACAAGGGCGCGCTCTTCATGACCGCGGGGACCCTGGACCACGAGACCGGAACCCGCGACGTCACCCGCTTGCGGGGCCTCGCGCGGCGAATGCCGATCACCGCGACGGCGGCCGTGCTGGCGGCGATCTCGAGCGCGGGGGCGCCGCCCCTCCTCGGTTTCCTGTCGAAAGAGCTCTTCTACGAGGCCGTCCTCGCGCCGCCCTCGATGACCGCGCTCCTCGCCGGGGCCGCGGTCCTGTCGAGCGCCCTCCTGGTCGTGGTGAGCCTGGTCGTCGCCCATCGTCCCTTCTTCGGGGGTCCCCCGGCGGCGCCCGCGCTCCCCCACGAAGCGCCGCTGTCCTTGTGGCTCGGGCCTGCCACGCTCGCGGCGGCGAGCCTCGCCTTCGGGGTGGCGCCGCGGCTCCTCGGCGGCCTCCCGGGCGCGGCGGCGACCGCGATCCTCGGCCGGCCCGCGCCGCTCGAATTGCACCTGTGGCACGGCCTGACCCCCGTGCTCGGGCTCAGCGTCGCGACCCTCCTCGCCGGCCTCTGGCTCTTCCGCGTCCTCTCCGGCCGGGAAGGGCGCCTCCTCGACGCCGCCGCGCGCCTCGGGGCCTGGGGCCCTGCGCGCGTGTACGACGCTGCCCTCGCGGGGCTCCTCCGGTTCGCGGAGCGGCTGACCAGGCGCATCCAGACGGGGCATCTGCGCCATTACCTGGTCGTCACGGTCCTGACGACGGTCGTGCTCGTCGGGGCGCCTCTGCTCCGGAGCCTCCCTTTCACGATCCCGTCGCTCACCGTGGAGCTCCCGGAGCTCGTGCTCGCGGGCGTGATCCTCGCGTCCGCGGCCATGGCGACGCGCACGCAATCGCGCCTCGCCGTCGTCGCCGCGCTCGGCGCGATCGGCATCTGCGTCATGCTCGTCTACGTGATCTTCAGCGCGCTCGATCTCGCGCTGACGCAGATCATGGTCGAGGTGCTGACGGTCGTCATCTTCGTCCTCGTCCTGCACCACCTGCCGCGCTTCGTGCCCCGATCCCCCGCGCGCGTGTGGATCCCGGACGCGATCGTCTCCGCGATCTTCGGGGCCACGGTGACCCTGTTGATCCTCATGTCGTCGACGCTCTCCCCGGAGCCGATCCTGCGCGAGTTCTTCGTGGAGAAGGGGTACGCCGAGGCCCACGGGCGGGACATCGTCAACGTGATCCTCGTGGATTTCCGGGCGATGGACACGCTGGGGGAGTCCACGGTCCTCTGCGTGGCCGGGATCGGGGTCTATGCGCTGCTCGCGACCCGTGCGCGGAAGGGAGCCTGAGCCGTGCCCTCCGTGATCCTGCGCGCCGCCACGCCGGTCTTGATGGTGCTCCTGATCATCGTCTCGATTTACGCGCTCCTCCGCGGTCACCACGAGCCCGGGGGCGGGTTCCTCGGCGGGCTCATCATCGCGTCGGCGTTCTCGCTCCACGTCCTCGCGTACGACGTCCCCTCGACGCGGCGGCTGCTCCGCGTCGCGCCCCAGACGCTCATGGGGCTCGGGCTGTCGACGAGCCTGCTCTCGGGCGTCATCGGGCTCGCGGCCGGCGGATCCTTCCTGCAAGGCGTGTGGACGACCGTCCCCGTGCCGGGGCTCGGCGACGTCGCGGTCGGGACGCCGGTGCTGTTCGACGTCGGCGTGTATGCCGCCGTGATGGGCATGGTGCTCATGATCCTCCTCATGGCCGCGGAGATGAACTCATGACGGTCCTCCTCGCGATCGTCGTCGGCGGGCTCTATGCGTCGGGGCTGTTTCTCATGCTCCGGCGCAGCATCGTGAAGCTCGCCTTCGGCCTCGTGCTGCTCGGGCACGGGACGAACCTCCTCATTTTCACGGCGGGCGGCGTCGTCCGCGGCCGTCCCCCGCTGATCCCCAAGGGGGGAGAGGCCTTCCACGCGCCGCCGGCCGATCCCGTGGCCCAGGCGCTGATCCTGACGGCGATCGTCATCAGCTTCGCGGTCGTCGCGTTCGCCGTCGTCCTCCTTCATCGCGTTCATCGGACCATGGGCAGCGACGATATCGACTCTCTCGAATCGACCCGCCCATGAAGGCGCTCCTCGTCCTGCCCGTCCTCGTCCCCCTGACCACGGCGGCCCTCTCGCTCCTCTCCTTCCGGCGCGTGGGGAGGCAGCGCGCGCTCGGCCTCGTCGGGAGCGTCCTTCAGCTCGCCGTCGGCATCGCCTTGCTCCGCGCCGTGCACCGGGGAGGCATTCAATCGACCCAGCTCGGAGGCTGGCCCGCGCCGTACGGCATCACCTTCGTGGTCGACCTCTTCTCGGCGCTGATGGTCCTGCTCTCGGGCATCATCGCGGTCGTCACGTCGATCTACTCCCTGTCGGACATCGACCGGGAACGGCGGGCGCACGGGTTCTACCTGCTCATGCACGTGCTCCTCACGGGGACGAACGGGGTCTTCGTCACCGGCGACCTCTTCAATCTGTACGTCTGGTTCGAGGTGACGCTGATCGCGTCCTTCGTGCTCCTGGTGCTCGGCAACGAGCGGCCGCAGATGCAGGGCGCGATCAAGTACGTCGCGATGAACCTGATTTCGAGCGCCCTCTTCCTCACCGGCATCGGCGTCCTTTACGGATCCGTGCACGCCCTCAACATGGCCGACCTCTCGCTCAAGTTGCCGAGCCTCGCGCCGCCGATCCGGTTCACCCTCGCGATGATCTTCCTCGTCGCGTTCGGCATCAAGGCCGCTGTCTTCCCCCTCTTCTTCTGGCTGCCGGACTCGTATCACACGCCTCCCGTGACGGTCACCGCGCTGTTCGCGGGGCTCTTGACGAAGGTGGGCGTCTACGCCCTCGTGCGCATCTTCACCCTCATTTTCGTGGGCGACGGGGGAGCCGCCCACGCGCTCCTCCTCGGGATCGCGGCCTTCACCATGGCCGTCGGCGTGCTCGGCGCGGTGTCTCACCGGGAGGTCCGGCGGATCCTCGCGTTTCACAGCGTGAGCCAGGTCGGCTACATGGTCATGGGCCTCGGCCTGTTCACGTTGTCGTCGCTCTCGGGGGCGATCTTCTTCGTCTTGCACCACGCCATCATCAAGTCGAACCTCTTCCTCATCAGCGGGATCATGCGACCCGACGGGAAAGACGCCGGCCTCGACCTTCAGGGCGGGCTCCTCGCGCGGAGCCCCGGGCTCTCCGCCTGCTTCCTCGTCACGGCGCTCTCCCTCGCCGGCATGCCGCCCTTGTCGGGGTTCTGGGCCAAGCTCATCCTGGTGCGGTCGGGGCTCGAGGTCGGCTCGCGGGGGGCCGCGGCCGTCGTCGCCACGAGCCTCGCCGTCGGCCTCGTCACCCTCATTTCGATGACGAAGATATGGAACGAGGCCTTCTGGAAGCCCGCGCCCGCCGACCTCGCCCCGCGCGAGAGCGGGACGCGGCGTCGCGCGCCCCTCTATGTGCCGGTCGTCCTTTTGACCGCGCTGGGCTTCACGCTCGGGATGGCGCCCGAGCCGCTCCTCGACGTCGTCCGGCGGGCCGCCGCGCAGCTCGCCGATCCGACCGAATACGTGCGCGCCGTGCTGGGGGAGGGTCGCCCATGAGGGCCCTCGTCCTCAATCTGTTCCTGGCGATCGTCTGGGTGAGCCTGACCGGCCGCGTCACCGCCGGGGGCCTCGCCTTCGGCTTCCTCCTCGGGTACGTCTTGCTCTTCGGGCTCCGGCGCCTGATCGGCCCCACGACCTATTTCGAGAAGCTGCCAGCGGTGCTGTCGTTCATGCTCTTTTATGCGAAAGAGATGGTGCGGGCGAACCTCAGGGTCGCCCGCGACGTCATTTCGATCAGGCGAAAGAGCCGCCCCGGCATCGTCGCGGTCCCCCTGGATCTGACGACCGATCTCGAGATCACGGTGCTGACGATCCTCCTCGCCCTGACGCCCGGCACCTTTGGCCTCGACGTCTCGAGCGACCGCACGGTCCTCTACGTCCATGCGATGTTCGTGGACAGCGCCGACGCGCTGCGCGCGACCATCAAGAACGACCTCGAGCGCCGCGTGAAGGAGCTGTTCCGATGACCCCGCTCTTGCTCGTCGCGATCGCCGTCGTCACGGTGGCGTTCACCGTCGCGTTCATCCGCCTCCTGCTCGGGCCGAGCCTCCCCGACCGCGTGGTCGCCATGGACCTCATGGCGACGGTCGGCAGCGGGGGCATCGCCCTCTACGCGATGGTGACCGAACATGGCGTCCTCCTCGATGCGGTGATGGTGCTGTCGCTCATCTTTTTCCTCGGCACCATCGCGTTCGCGTACTACCTCGAGCGACAGGGGGAGGCGTCGTGATCCTCGATATCGTCGAGGGCGCGCTCCTCGTCATCGGGTGCATCTTCATGCTGCTCGCGGCCGTGGGCATCCTGCGCATGCCGGACCTGTTCACGCGCCTCCAGGTGACATCGAAGGCCTCGGTGTTCGGGATGACGTGCATCATCTCGGCTTCCGCCCTTCATTTCGGCGACCCGGCCGTCACCACCCGGGCCATCGTCATCATCGCGTTCGTGGCGCTGACGATGCCCGTGGCGACGCACTTGCTCGCTCGCGCCGGTTATACGACCAACACGCCCCTCTCGCCCGAGACCGTGGTGAACGAGCTCGCGGGGCATTACGATCCGACGACCCACACCCTCGCCGGCGCAGCGCCGAGGACCCGCACGTTCGAGCTCGTGCCCGGGGCCGCCGTCGTCGGCAAGCGTATCGCCGAGCTCGGCCTGCCTGCCGGCGTGCTCATTCGCGCCATTCACCGGGAGGGCGGGATCGTCGTGCCCCGGGGCCAGACGATCCTCGAGGCCGGCGATAGGCTCGAAGTGCTCGCGGAGCCGGCGGAGATCGGCCGAGTGCGCGAAATCTTTCAGGCTTAGGGCGACAAACGGGTTGAAACTGCCTGAAAAGCGCAGAAATTCGAACCGCCAAGACGCCAAAAGACGCCAAGAAGAGAGAGAGAGAGAGAGAGAGAGAGAGAGAGAAAAAAAAAAACTTGGCGTCTTGGCGTCTTGGCGTCTTGGCGGTTCATCTCTCGCTTGATCAACGTGATCTGCGTTCTCGTAGGACAGCCGCACGTCGACATGGGTCAGATGGACCGCGCGCGTGGTCGGGCGAGCCCGCCGTGGCGCCCGCAGGTCGCTCTTGGCGTCGCGCCTGCTGAACAGGTCAGGATCTGCGCGGACGCGAGCGGGCTCCTCCGCTGCGCGGGAGAATGCGCGGGGGCCCGCCGCTTCGGTGCGTCCCCCGCAGCTCGCGCCGCCGTCGAGCCACGGCGGCGATCGTGCGCGCCGGGCGCCGTGATAAGCGTCGCCGCACCATGCAGGCGCCCGACAACGATACCCCCGCGCCCTCGGAGCCGCTCCAGGACAGCGCCCCCCCGGCCCCGCCCGTCGCGGACCCCCCCGCGCGCCCCGCCGGCGGCGCCGCCTCGCCGCCCCGCCGATGGGCCGTGGGGCTCCTCAGCGCCCTCCACGCCCCCGTCTTCGCCTGGGCCGCGCTCTCGCTCCCCTTCCGCCCGTGGACGCTCTTCGCCGTGGTCACCGCCGCGCTCGCGCTGCTCCACGCCGCGACCGCCGTGCTCTCGCTCCTCCCCCACCCCCTCGCGCCGCGCGCCTTCCGCGCGACGTCCTTCGCCTCGCTCGGCTACCTCGCCCTCCTGAGCTACGGGCTCCTCTCCTCGGCCGTCTACGTCGCCTCGCTGAACCGCGGCCTCGGCGCCGGCATCGCCGCGGCGCTGCTCGCGGTCTGGGCGGTCGTCGCGCTCCTCACGCTGCCGCTCGCGTGCTGGGGCGTCGCCTCGACCGGCGGCCTCCGCCTGCTCCGCCCGCACCGCCGGCCCTCCCCAGCGCTCGCCGCCCTCGGCGCGCTGGCGCTCCTGGCCGCGCTCTCGCTGCTCTTCCGCCACCGGGTCGCCAAGGCCGACGTCCTGCCCGTGCCGGGCGGCGCGCCGTCGGGCACCGGGGCGGCGCTGCGCGAGGCGCTCTCGTCGTTCGACGCGCTCCCCGCGCCGCCGGCCAAGGCGCCGTCGCTCATGACCACGGCGCCGGCCGCGTGCGCCGCGCCCCCGGAGCCCGGCCGCCCCACCCTCGTCGTCACCCACCTCGCCCGCGCCAAGGACCCCGAGCGCGCCGCCGCCGCCACGCGCTGCCTCCAGCCCGCGCCCGGCGAGGACCCCGCCGAGGCGCTGCGCGGCGCGCTCGCCGAGGCGCTGCGCGGCCCCCTCAAGATCGACGTCGTCTCGGCCGTGCAGCCGCTCGGGTCGCCCGGCCCCGGCCTCGTCGGGCTCTCGCTCCGCCCCGGGCTCGACGGCCTCTGCCTCGCCGAGCGGTGCCTCATGCCGTGGCAGCTCATCGCGCTCGACGCGTTCAACACGAACGCGCCGCTCGCCGGCGTCCCCGACTTCCGCTTCGGCGTGGACCTCGCGGTCCTGCGCCGCGCCCTCGGCGAGCCCGAGCCGCCCGGCGGCCGCGGCCCCGACGGCGCCGCGCCGAGGAGCGGCCTCGCGCGGATCGAGACGCTGAGCTACGCGGTCGACGCCGCGGGCGCGCTCCACCTCCTGTCCCGGATCGGCGAGCCGTCGGTCCCGCTCACCGAGGCGACCGCCCAGCAGGCGGCGGCCGCGGCCCAGCGCTACATCCTCGGCGCGCAGCGGAAGGACGGCATGTTCCGGTACATCGTCGACCCGTTCTCCGGGCGCGCCTCGTTCGACGGCTTCTCGATCGCGCGCCAGGCCGGCACCACGCTCGCCCTGTGCGAGCTCGGCGGCGGCGAGGGCGGCGCGCCGGCGCCCCCGGAGCTCAGGAAGGCGGTGCAGCGCTCGCTCGGGCTGCTCGCGAAGCTCGAGCGCAAGTCCGGCGAGGGCGGCGCCGTCGGCGCGCTCTTCTACCCCGCGGACGCCCCCGGGATGGTCGCGAACCTCAACCCCACGGCGCTGACCCTGGTCGCGTTCCTCTCGTGCCGCGACGTCGTCGGCGACGCGAACGGCGCGCTCATCGGGCGGCTCGCCCGCATGGTGCTCGCGACGCAGCGGGACGACGGCGGCTTCGCGCCCCAGCTCGACCTCGCGCGCGTCGCGCCGATCCTCGGCCCGACGCAGCTCTACGAGGGCGGCCAGTCGGTGCTCGCGCTCACGCTGCTCGAGGCGCTCGCCGCGCGCGAGCCGCGGCCCGAGCTCCCGCCCGCGGCCGAGGTGCGCGCCGCCGTCGACCGGGCCATGGACTACTACGCGAACCGCTACTGGGACCATTTCGCCAGTGATTTCGTGTACATGGAAGAGAACTGGCACTGCCTCGCCGCGCGCGCGGCGCTCGGCCACCACCGCCGGGACGACTACGAGCGGTTCTGCCTCGACTACGTGGCGTTCAAGTCGCGGCTCGTGCTCGACGAGGACAGCGGGGTCGCGCCCGATCTCGTGGGCGGCTACGGGTTCGGCAACGTGCTGCCGCCGCACAACACGGCGACGGCGGGGTTCGGCGAGGCGCTGGCCGGGGCGATGGCGGTGAAGGAGGCGCGGGGCGAGGATCTCGCGCGGGAGCGGGCGCTCATGGAGCGGGTGCTCGGGTTCCTCGTGCGGCAGCAGTGGTCGCGGGCGACGTGCTTCGCCTGCAGCCGCGACGTGATCATCGAGGGCGGCTTCAGCGAGAGCATGGCGTCTCCCCGGATCCGCATCGACTACGTGCAGCACGCCTGGGCCGCGCTCGGCCACGGGGGCCGGATGCTGGGGCTCGTGCCCGGGCGGAGCGCGCCGGCGGCGGGGCCGCGGTGAGCGCGGGCGCCGCCCGATGTCCTCGTGGGGTCGCCGCGACGCGCGCACCACGGTGGAGCGCGCCTCGGCGCCGACGCCCGGGGCGAGCGGCGGCCGATCCCGCCGCGCCTCGTGGGCAGCGGGCTGCAATTCGCCGGCCCGGTTTCCTCTCGGCGTGGGCCGCCGGTAACTGACGGGCTCCCGAGGGGCGCGCTTCCGGCTGCCGTCGGCCGGCGGTCGGAGGGATGGGCGCTGCGCGCTCGCAGCCGATCGCGGGCGCGTCGCGCGCTGATCCCGGGCACGTCGCGCGCTGATCCCGGGCACGTCGCGCGCTGATCCGGAGCCGGCCCGGTCGGGGACATTTTGTTGAGCCACGGGACACGGCCCGCAGCCACTCCCCGCGCAACCGTGTCCTCCAGCTCTCTCCCCCTCGCCGGTCACCGGCTCGCGCTCGTGCGCAGCGTCCGGGTCGCCGAGCTCGACGACGCCGCGCTGGCGCGCAGCCTGATCGAGGGCGAGGCCGGCGCTCCCGCCGCGGTCTGGGATCGCTACGCCGTGGTCGTGCGTGGGCTGCTCCGCCGCGCGCTCGGGCCGGGCGGCGACATCGAGGATCTCGTCCAGGAGCGAGAGCTCCCTTTCACGGCGAGCACCACACTGCCCTCACCGTGGGGCTGACGGCCGGCGCCGGTCTCGGGGTGCGGATCTCGAGGAGCCTCGAGGCCGTGGCGGAGATCGACGCGATCGTCGGGACTCCCGAGCCGGTCGTCACCATCCTTCATGTCGAGGCCGGGCGCGCCGGCGCCGTGACGGGGATATTCGCCATCGGGCTGAGCGCGATCTTTTAGCGCCTGGGCGCGCTGGACAGCGATCTCGCCTCCGCGATCGAGGCGGCGCACTTTCGTGAGCTCTGGAGAGGGCATCGCCGCCACTACCCTGCGTGATCGCGAGATAGTCGCTCAGGAGAACAGGACATCATGAACCTGCGCTTTCATCCACACCGCTTGACGATTTCAGCCTTGCTTTCGCTTTGCCTCTTCGCCTGCGACCCGGTGGTGGTCAACGGGATCGGCGGCAGCGGCGGCGCCGGCGGCAGCGGCGCCACCATCGGCAGCGGCGGCAGCGTCGCCACCATCGGCAGCGGCGGCAGCGGGGGCTCGGAAGTTTGCCGCTCGACCGCCCTGGGCCGCGACACGCCGGTGACGTTTCATATCCGCAACACGGGCGCGACGGGTCTCGCGATTCCCAACGGCATATGTGGTTGGCTTCCGTGGTCCCTGACCTCCCCCGACGGCGGGCGCCTGCCCAGCGAGTTCGACGTGATGTGCGATGGTAGCTCCGGCGTATGCCCAGGTATTTGCGACGGCATGGGCGTCGTCCTGTTCCCCGCGGGGGCCGAGACGAGGTTCGTATGGGATGGCATCTTGTCTTACGACGTCGATATAGATGCAGGCAAGCACTGCCCCGCCGTGGAGAACGACGATTTCTGCTCGTCAGACTGCCAGCGGTATGTGGACGCCGCGCCGGGGTCCTACACGATCGAGGTGCGCGCCTTCACCGACATCGAGGATGCAGGGGCCGGGTCGGAGATCGTGAAGACCGTGACCTTCAATTACCCCGAGCAGACAGACGTCGACGTGGCGTTCCCCTAGCCTAAGAGCGACAAACGGGTTGAAACTGCCTGAAAAGCGCAGAATTTCGAACCGCCAAGACGCCAGAAAGACGCCAAGTAAAGAGAGAGAGAGAGAGAGAGAGAGAGAGAGAGAGAAAAAAAAAATTCTTGGCGTCTTGGCGTCTTGGCGGTTCATTTCTCGCTTGATCAACGTGATCGGCATTCTAGACACGCCGCGACGGCGCGCCCCCTGGCTGCCGCGCCTCATGAATGGATCGAACTACCTCCGGCACCGCAGCTTCGTCCCCGGGAGACGCGACAGCAGCTCAGAGGTGGACGTGCTCCGAAGGCGCCGCCGCCTCGAGCATCGCGAGCTTCGCCGGCGGCACCGTCCTCAGGACGAACAGCCGGGTCCGCTCGCGCTCCGCCGGCGGCCTCGATGACGCGCTGATCGCATGGCGCGGCGGGACGCGCTGATCGCGCGGCGGGGCAGCCCCGAGGCGACCTGGGGCGAGCTCACCCTGACGACGAGAGCGCCAGTCGCCCCCGACCGCTCCAGCGCCGCCCCCAACCGCTCCAGCGCCGCCCTTCTCGGCTTCAGCGCCGCCCTTCTCGGCTTCAGCGCTGCCCTTGTCCGCTCCGCGGTGCCCCCGGGCGCCACGCCCCCCCGGGTCCCCCCGGCGTGGAGCCCCGATCGCCTCGAACCCCGGGGGTCCTCGACCGCCATCGTGGTAAGCGTCGTCGCACCATGCAGGCGCCCGACACCGACCCCCCCACACCCCCGGCTCAGCTCCAGGACAGCACTCCCCCGCCGGGGCTCGTGCCCGGGCGGAGCGCGCTGCCGGCGAGGTCGCTGTGAGCACGCGCGCCGGCGGCGAGACCGCTGCGAGCGCGGCCGCGGGCGGCGGAGCGCGCCTCGGCGAGCGCAAGGCCTACGCGTACGGCGTCACCGCGGGGCTCGTGCTCCTCATGCTCGCCCCGCTGTTCCGCCGGCCTCCCGTCGACAGCTTCCCGCTGTCGACCTACCCGATGTTCTCGTGGGGTCGCCACGACGCGCGCACCACGGTGGAGCGCGCCGTCGGCGTGGACTCCCGCGGCGAGCGGCGGCCGATCCCGCCGCGCCTCGTGGGCAGCGAGGAGGTGCTGCAGGCCAAGGCCACGCTGGCGCAGAGCATCCGCCAGGGCGCCCGCGCGGCGCGCGCCCTCTGCCGCGGCATCGCGGCGCGCGTCGCGGAAGAGGACCGCTACGCGGACGTCGTCGCGGTCGAGCTCCGGACCGACACCTTCGACGCCGTGGCGTTCTTCGATGGGCAGGAGACGCCGGTCGACTCGAAGCTCCACGCGACCTGCAAGGTGGGCGCGCGATGAGGCGGCTCCTCGATCGGTTCGACCGCGCCTTCTTCGCCGAGGCGCCCGCCGAGCGGCTCGCGCTGCTGCGGCTGCTCGTGGGCGCGTTCGCCCTCGTGTACCTCTGCGTCCGCGCGGTGCACCTCCAGCGGGTGGGCCACCTGCCTCCGGAGAGCTTCAGGCCGATCGGCGTGGTCTCGGTGCTGTCCGCGCCGCTGCCTCTCTGGGCGGTGCGCGGCCTCATCGGCGCGGCGATCGCGGCCGGGGCGGCCTTCGTCGCCGGCTACCGGTTCCGCGTCGCCGGTCCGCTCTTCAGCGCGCTCCTGCTCTGGGTGCTGACCTACCGGAACTCGTGGGGCATGGTGTTCCACACCGAGAACCTCCTCGTGCTCCACGTCATCGCGCTGAGCCTCGGGGCCGCGGCCGACGCGTACTCGCTCGACGCGCGGGCCGCGCGCCGCGCAGGCTCTGCCCCGCCGGCGCCGGACGGCCGCTACGGCTGGCCGATCCGGCTGTTCTGCGCGATCACGGTGACCTCGTACTTCATCGCGGGGGTGACCAAGCTCCGGAACAGCGGGCTCGACTGGGCGTTCAGCGACATCCTCCGCAACTACATCGCGTACGACAACGTGCGGAAGATCGCGCTCGGCGACACGCACTCCCCGCTCGGCGGCGCGCTGGTCCGCTACCGGTTCCTGTTCCCGCCGCTCGCGCTCGGGAGCCTGGCCATGGAGCTCGGCGCGCCGCTCGCCCTGTTCAGCCGGCGCATCGCGGTCGTCTTCTGCGGCGCCGCGTGGCTCTTCCACCTCGGCGTGCTGCTGACCATGGCGATCCTGTTCCCCTACCCGTTGCTCGGCATCGCGTTCGCGGGGTTCTTCGAGCTGGAGAAGATACGCGATCTGAGGCGCCCGCGCCGCGCGCGGCCTGCCTCCAGGGCGGGAGGCGTCGAGGGGCTCGCCTGAAGCGATGAGCGCCTCGGAAACGATGAACGGGGTAGAGATTGAACCGCCAAGGCGCCGAGAACGCCGAGGAGAGATTCTGCGCTCGGCGTCCTAGAGGCTCTTGATGCGGGGTCAGCTCCGCGCGACACCGGGTCGTGCCCCGGTCTCCTTATCCATGTGGTCCAGGAGACGCTTCACGTCAGCGACGAGTTGCTCGTTGCCGTCGGCCCGCGCGACGTCGACGGTCTCAAGGAGCACTTGTCGCGCTTTCTCCGTCTGTTCCCCGAGGAACAACGCCGTGCCGAGGGAATGGAGCGCGTCGATCAAACGTGCGCGATCGCCCGCCTCCCGGAAGCGGGCTACGGCCAGCTCGTACCAGGCGGCAACATTGGGCCAATCCCTGGACTCGACCTTGATATTGCCGAGCTCCATCAGCGCGCGTCCCGAAGCAGAGCAATCCCCCGCTTGTTCGTAGAGGCGCGCGGCTTCTTCATACTCTCGCAAAGCGCCGTCATGATCGCCGCCCTGACGGCGCACTCGTGCGCGTTTGAAGAGCAGGGCCGCTTCCCATGAATGATTTCTCAGCTCACGTGCGAGCTCCAGCGCCGCATGGTAAGCGTCTCGCGCGAGCGCCACATCATTCATGGATGCGCACGCATCGCCGAGCCCCTCGATGGCCCTTGCCTCCCCGGCTCGGTCGGCGAGAGAGTGATAGATCGGTGCGGCCTCTTCGTAAGCTTCCCGAGCCCGGAGCGGCTCGCTCCGGCGCAGGGAAAGCTCCCCGAGCGCTTCATGCGCAGCGGCCTCGTAGAGCCGGTTTTTATGCTCCCTGGCGAGCGACAGGGCTTCCTCGAAATCCTGGCGAGCATTCTTGACGTTGCCCTCGAGCTGCCACAACCGCCCACGGGAGAGGAGCGTGCCAGCGCGCTCGTTCGGATCCCCGGCGTCTTCGAAGGCGGCGAGCGCCCGCTCGTAGGCCGCCCGTGCTTGATCGAGCTGGTCGAGCTGGACCCTGGCATCTCCGATCGTCGCCAATCCGGAGCCTTCCTCGCCCCGCATGCCGAGGCGCTGGAAGAGCCGCACGGACTCTTCCGCATCCTCGATCGCCTCCTGCGCACGCCCCGTCCAGAGCTTCATCTGGGACAAGTGCTTCATACAGAACGCGAGGCCCTTCCAATAACCAGCAGCTGCCGCCAGCTTGCGTCCGCGCTCGAATTGCACCGCGGCGGCATCCCACTGATGGAGTGTCGCCCGGACCGCTCCCGCGCCAAAGAGGGCCGCCACGACCACTTCGGTCGCAGCGCCGGAGCGCTCCAGCCATTCTACCGCTGCATCGTAGAGCGTCGAAAGCCGCTCGATGGTCGCGGCATCCCTGTTCTCCCCGAGCCGCTCATTCTCGTCCATCGCCAACTCGTACAGGACCAGCCCCGCGACATGCAGATCGTCGTTTGACCAGACGCTGTCGTCGCGTTGCTGGCGAGATCGGAGCAGGAGCCGAGCTCCCGACTCTGCATCACCATCCTCGACGAGCTTCAGCGCGGTGCGGACAGCCATGGCATGGGGCTCGGGCAGGCTGGGCGAGCGCGCCTCGACGGGGCTCGGCACCTGGGTAGCCACGATGTCCCTGCCAGCTTGTGTCGGCACCGCCCGCCCCTCCGCTTCGGGAAACAGCCCGGGGGCCAGCTCCGCGATCGACCCCTCGAACCGCCGCAGCGCGGCCACGTGCAATAGCGTCCGCCGGAGGACCTCCTTGTCGCGTAGCAGGTCGAGGATCGGCAGCATCCCTCCCGTGTCCGTGAACCCCGCCCTGCGCAGCGCCTCGCGCCCCTCGGCTCCGAGCGCTTCGCCCCTACCGACCGTGACGAGAGCGCGCACGGCGGCCTCTGCTGATCCGGTCGCGAATCGCCCGGCGACGACGCGCCCGATCGCCTCCGCCTTCGCCGCGTCGAGCCCCTCGCCCTGCGCCTCGGCCTCGACCATGGCCTCAGCCGCGTCGACGAGGTCGATGGGGCTGATCAGCTTTGCCGAAATGTCCCGGACCGCATCGGCGATCTCCTCGTATCCCCTCACCGGCCGCTCGTCGAGCAGCCGATCCATGAGGCGATGGAGCACCCCCATCTTCAGCGGCCCGAGCCACGCCTCCGCCGGCAGGCTGACCTCCTGATCGAAGTCGTACAGCGCGAGCCCAGGCGTCATCTTGCTGCCGTCGATGACGACCGTTTGCGGATCCACCACCGGCACCGCGTCGACACGCCACCACACGAGCACCGGGCTCGGGAGGTTGATCCGGCCGGACAGCAGGGCGTGCCGCTCCGCCCAGCGGAGCTGAACCAGCTTCAAATCCGGCTCGAGCGCCCGGAGCGCCTGCGCGAGCAGCTCCGCGAGGCGATCGCGGTGCGCGCGCGGAAGCCCGAGCGGCATCACCCACGGCCGCGGCAGATCACCGCTCTGGACGGCGAGGCGCGGGAAGTGATCGCCGGCGAACAGGCGCACGCGGCCTCCTCAGGGAGCCTGGCCGGCGGCGTGCTCGCAGAGGAAGTGGAGCCCGGGCGAGAGCATGTAACGATCGGGGCTGAGCAGCCAGTCGGGAACCAGAGCGCCATAGCGGAGCGCGCGCTCGCGGAGCTCCTGCGTCACGCCGTGCGTGTCGAGCTCGACGCCGGTGAGGAACTGATGCGGCGCGTGCTTGAACGCCGCCGCGACCCGGCGGATCTCCTCGCCCCGCAGCCCAGCGAAGCGATTCTCCGCGATCCGGAGCAGGGCCTCGCGCAGGCGATCCCCGTCCTCGGGCGGGAAGTCGATGCGCTCGTAGTCGAGATCGGCGAGCCACGAGAGATACCCCCAGGCGTTCGTGGTCCACGAGGCGAGCTTCGCCGCCAGCTTCTCGAAGCCCGCTTCCCTGAGGGCCAGGCGCTTGTCCGGGCCCGCCGTGCCCATCCGTGTCTTCGCGATCCGGAGGAGCTCCTCGGGCTCGAGGCCTTTCACGACGACCTCGTTCGAGTACAGCTTGCGCAGGTCCGCAGACACGAACTCGGTCCGGAGGTTCGCGACGACCACGCAGTCCCGGAAGCCGAGGATGGCCTTTGCCAGATCGGTCACCCGACGCACGTCCTCCTCGATCTCCGCGTAGCCGACCTGATCGAGGTTGTCGACGAAGAGGACCACGTGCTCCCCGGCGACGCGGCAATCGCTCAGGAAGTCCTGCACCTTGTCCCTGAGGAAATCGGCGTCGATCGCGCGCTCGTACGACTCCTCGACGGTCCGGACCCGGCTGGCCGCGCCGCTGATGCCGAACTCGACCTGCACGCTCTCGACGAGCTTGGACTTCACCGCAGCGCCGAGCTGGATGTTGCGCGACCACTGGCGAACCTCCTTGACGCTGACCTTCGTGAGCGCAGCGAACCGCTGGAGCAGCTCCGCGCCCTTCTGCAGCGCCGGGTCGTTCGCGTTCTCCGTGGCTTCGCGGCCGAGGTCGGCTGCGATGCGCTTGAGAACGGCGTCAGGGCCGTGGCCCGTCTGGGCGCCGTCCACGATGACCCGGAGCGCGCCGGGCGACGAGATGACCGTGTCGAGCGCCTTGCGGGTCAGGATCGATTTTCCGACCCCGCGATGCCCGCGGACCAGGATCCTCGCCTGCCCCGGTCCCCCCGGCTCCAGGACGCTCTTCAGCCTCTCCACCAGGTCGCTGAGGAGCTCCTCCCGGTTCGTGAACAGCGCCAGATCGATGTAGTTGTCCGGCTGGAAGCAGGCCGAGCGGGTGGGCTTGGGGCGAGGGGTCATCGCGACGCTCTCCGGACGCCTTCGTGGCTCGCCAGGCTTTCGCACGTCCTCGCCGGGCGTTCAAGGTGCGCCGCACCGCCCGCCCGCCTCCCGGCGCCGGCACGTAGCGCCGCTCCCTCGCGCCGCTACGCACGTTCGTCCGGCGCGTCGTCGAACGGCTCGCACACGACATAAATCTTCTTCCCGCTCGGATGGATCGCGAGCGTCGCGTAATGCTCGCAGGCGACGCACGCCCGCACGTCGCTCGCCTCCTCTCGCCGCGGGCAGCGCACCGTTCGTGGCTCCACGCCGCCCCCCTCGATCTCGAGCCACGCCAGCTTCTCCGGTGCATCCACACGACAGCACATCGCGACCTCCTCCCGCGGCCATCGGCCGATGAGAGGTCTTGTGCAATCCACGCGCCGCGCGGCGAGCGCGCCGGCGCCGACGACCCCGGCGACCGGCCCGGCCCTCCGGCGCCATGACGCCACCGGCCGCGCGCGAGGCGCAAAGCATGCGCCGTCGCGCAACACGTGCATCGCACGGCGCGCGGGCAGCCGTCCTCACTTGGGAGCCGTCGTGGGCACATCGCGTGCTCTCGCCCGGTGTTCATGGCTTTCCAGACCCAGACGATCACGACCCGCTCCTCTGGCAATCTGCCGATCGCGCTTCTCCTCCTCGGGAGCGGGGCCCTCCTGTGGCTCCGCGCCGCGCTGCGCACCCCGGGCGCGCTGGCGCTGCTCCCCGCCGCCGACGGGTGCCTGACCGCGGGGATCGTCGGCGTGCTGCTCGCGCTGCTGCACGGCATCCCTTACCGGACAGCGCTCGTCGCGATCGCGGCCCCGCTGGTTCTCGTGCAGCTCCTCGCCAGCGAGCTCGCGGGGTCCTCGTTCGTCCCCGTGCTCGGGATCGAGCTCACCGCCCTCGGCCTCTTCGGCCTGCCGCTCTCCCGACTGCCGCGCCGCCGCCCCGCCGCGGCCCGCTCCGTCAGCTCGCTGCGCGAGGCGCACCCGTCGCCCTCCTGAACGGGCAGAGGACCGGCGGCGCCGCCGAGACAAGCGATCTACCGCGACGCGCGCGCGAGGGTCGCATCGGCCGCGGAGCGCGACATGGGACCTGGCGGAGCGGTGATATCGTCCCGTGATGCCACGGAGACGCGAGCCCGCGCGGCAAGGAGGTGAGCCGCGCTGGCGAACGGCGCGACCTGCGATGTGCGGTGTTTCGGGCGGCTCGGGCCCCGCCCGGGCGGGCGGGGCCCTCGCTGCCGCGGATCAGAACTCGAACTTCTCGAACGAGTTCAGGTCCTTGAACGCCTCGACGAGGCGCGCGGCCACGCCCTTCTCGCCGAGGTGGAGCCAGCCGCGCGGATCGATGTACTTCTTGTTGGGCTTGTCCTCGCCCTCGGGGTTGCCGAGCTGCGACTTCAGGTAGGCGCCCTTGTCGTCCATGTACTTCTTGATCGGCTGCGTGAAGGCCCACTGCGTGTCCGTGTCGATGTTCATCTTGATGACACCGTAGGACACCGCCTCGCGGATCTCCTCGCGCGACGAGCCGGAGCCGCCGTGGAACACGAAGTCGACCGGCTTCGCGCCCGTCTTGCGCTCCTTCTGGATCGCGTCCTGGGAGTTCCTCAGGATGGGCGGCCGGAGCTGCACGTTGCCCGGCTTGTAGACGCCGTGCGTGTTGCCGAACGACGCGGCGACCGTGAAGTTGCCGATCGGCTTCAGCGCGTCGTAGGCCGCGAGGACCTCGGCCGGCTGGGTGTACAGCTTGGCGTTGTCGATGCCGCTGTTGTCGACGCCGTCCTCCTCGCCGCCCGTGACGCCGAGCTCGATCTCGAGGGTCATCTTGATGGCCGCCATCTGCCGCAGGTACTTCTGGCAGATCTCGAGGTTCTCGTGCAGCGGCTCCTCGGACAGGTCGAGCATGTGCGAGGAGAACAGGGGCTCGCCGTTCTTCTCGAAGAACTTCTTGCCGTGCTCGAGCAGGCCGTCGATCCACGGAAGGAGCTTCTTCGCGGCGTGGTCCGTGTGCAGGATGACCGGCACGCCGTAGGCCTCGGCCAGGTTTCGCACGTAGTGGGCGCCCGCGACCGCGCCGGCGATGGCGGCCTTCTCGCCCTTGTTGTCCAGGAACTTGCCGGCGAAGAAGTGGGCGCCGCCGTTCGAGAACTGGATGATGACGGGGCTCTTGGCCTCCCGGGCCGCCTGCAGGGCGGCGACCGTGCTGTGCGAGCCGATCACGTTCACGGCCGGCAGCGCGCACTCCACGCTCTTCATGTACTCGAACAGCTCCTGAAGAGCGGAACCAGTGATCACGCCGGGCTTGAGCTTCATCTTGGACATGGCACCTTGAATCCTTGTTCCTTGCTCGGGTTGCGCTGAGCATGCAACGCGAGCGCGGAAAGCGGAAGGGTGGATCGGATCCCCAGGGCGGGCGCGTCCCGGTACCATCGCCGAAGCCCCGGGAGCAAGCGGATTCTCCCGTGCGGCGACTGCGGACTAGAAGCATCGCGTCACCGCGGTTGACGACCTGACGAAGCTGCTTCGAAACCTTCCCGAGATGTCAAGCGCAACCAGCGCACCCGGCCGCCGCCAGGGCTCGACCGGAGAAAAGCCTTTCGATTTCAATGAGTTAACATCGACTCAGGGGGCGCCTTGCGATTGACGCCGCCGGGGAGGTGGGCCATGCCGGACGCATGCCTTTGACCATCGAATGCGCAACGATCGCGAAAAGGATTCGCTCTCGGGTCGCCTGGCTCGGCCTGGTTGCGTCGTTCTTCCCGCTGGTGGCCGGCTGTGGTGATGACGAGCACAATCAACCCAGCGGCAGCGGAGGCGGGCAGAGCGCCGGCGGGGGCGGCCTCGGCGGCGAAGGCGGCCTGGCAGGCAGCGGCGGTCCGGGCGGCAGCGGCGGCTTTGGCGGCGAAGGCGGCCTGGGAGGCAGCGGCGGTCTCGGCGGCGAAGGCGGCCTGGCAGGCAGCGGCGGCTTTGGCGGCGAAGGCGGCCTGGGAGGCAGCGGCGGCCTTGGCGGCGAAGGCGGCCTGGGAGGCAGTGGCGGCCTCGGTGGCAGCGGCGGCCTGGGCGGCGAGGGTGGTTTGGGAGGTAGCGGTGGCGTCGGCGGCAGCGGCGGCCTCGGTGGCGTCGGCGGTCTCGGCGGCAGCGGTGGTCTCGGCGGCGAGGGCGGCCGGGGAAGCGGTGGCGGAGAGCCGGGCGAGGCGCATCGGGTGACGTCGCCCGGCGGCGAGATCGTCGTGACCTTCGACGTTCAGGGCGGAGTCCCCGTCTACTCGGTCGAGCGCGCGGGCAGGGCCATCCTCGACGACTCCGCGCTCGGCCTCGCCCTCGGCGATCTCGGGCCGCTCGGCCGCGGCGCGCGCGTCGCCGGCGCCGATCGGCGGGCCGTGGACTCGACCTGGAACCCGGTGTGGGGCGCCGCCTCCGAGATCCGTGAGCATTACAACGAGCTCACCGTTCACCTGGAGTCGAGCGCGCCGGCGAGGCGCCTCGACATCGTGTTCCGCGTCTTCGACGACGGGCTGGGCCTCCGGTACGTCATCCCGGAGCAGGAGGGCCTCGGCGAGCTCGCCATCACCTCCGAGGACACCGAGTTTCGCTTCGCCTCGGACGGCACGGCCTGGTGGACGCGCGCGGACTTCGAGGGCGACGAGTCGCTGTACAACCGCGGCGCGCTCAGCGCGGTCCAGAATGCCAATACGCCCATGACGGTCCAGCTGGCGGAGGACCTCTACGTGGCCCTGCACGAGGCCGATCTCGACGACTACGCCGCCATGACCCTGGAGGCGCTGCCGGGCGCGCCGCACGCGTTCCGGAGCGCGCTCGTGCCGGCGCAGAGCGGCGCGGAGAGCGCCGCCGTCAAGGCGCGGGTCACGCCGCCGTTCGAGACCCCGTGGCGCACCCTGACCATCGGCACCGGCGCCGGGCGCCTCCTGGAATCGCACCTGATCCTCAACCTCAACGACCCGTGCGCCATCTGCGACGGCGACCTGTCGTGGCTGCGGCCGGGCAAGTACATGGGCGTCTGGTGGGAGATCCACAAGGGCCTGTCGACCTGGGAGCCCGGCGAGCACGTCGGCGCCACGACCGAGAACACGCAGCGCTACATGGACTTCGCGGGCGAGCACGGCATCCCGTACGTCCTCGCCGAGGGCTGGAACCAGGGCTGGGACGGCGGCTGGACCGACATGGATTACACCGCGTCGAACGACCGCTTCGACCTCGAGGCGGTCGTCGCGTACGGGGCGGCGCGCGGGGTCGGCTTCGTGGCGCACATGGAGACCGGCGCCAACGTCGACGGCTTCGAGGACCAGCTGGACGAGGCGTTCGCGCTCTACGAGTCGCTCGGCATCCACGCCATCAAGACAGGATACGTCGGAAACATCCCGGGCCATCACCACTACAGCCAGCGGATGGTGAACCATTACGCCGAGGTGGCGAGGCGGGCCGCGGACCACAAGATCATGGTCGACGCGCACGAGCCCATCAAGCCGACCGGGGAGGAGCGCACGTATCCCAACTTCATGAGCCGCGAGGGGCTGCGCGGCATGGAGTACGAGGCGTGGAGCGACGGCAACCCCGCCTCGCACACGCTGACCTTGCCCTTCACCCGCATGCTCGGCGGCCCGGTCGACTACAACCCGGGCATCTTCGAGGTCCTCTGGGCGCCGGAGAAGATCCCCGAGAGCCCCTTCGCCGGGAACCCGCCCGCCCGGGTGCACACGACGCGCGCGCACCAGCTCGCCCTCTACGTGATCCTGCTCAGCGGGCTCCAGATGGTGACCGACATCCCCGAGCACTACGAGGGGCAGCCCGAGTTCGCCTTCATCGAGCAGGTCCCGGTGACCTGGGACGAGACCCGCGTGCTGAACGCCGCGATCGGCGAGCACACCACGGTCGCGCGCCGGAACGGGACCGACTGGTACCTCGGGAGCGGCACGGACAGCACCCCGCGCGCGCTCCGGATCCCGCTCGACTTCCTCGGCGAGGGGGCGTTCGTGGCCGAGACCTACACGGACGACGCCGAGGCCGACTACGATGCGCGCCCGACCCTGGTCGCCCGGAGCCGGTTCCTGGTCAGGCCCGCCGACACGCTGGTCGCGGCGATGGAGGCCGGCGGCGGCCAGGCGGTCCGCCTCCGCCCGGCGACCGCCGAGGACACGGCGACCCTCGAGGACTACCGGGAGCCGCGCTACGTGGTCGAGGACGTGGCGCTGCCGGCGGTGGCCGTGGAGGGCGACGTCGTCGCGGTGACCGCGGAGGTGACCAACCTGGGCAACCTCGTCGGCGGCGATACGGTCGACCTCATCGTGGGCGGCGCGCCGGTCGACGCGCGCTTCCTCCGGATCAACGCCGACGCGACGGCGACGGTCGCCTTCGAGATCCGGCTCTCCGGGCGCGGGCCGGTCAGCGTGGCCGTGGGCGACGCCGCGCCCGTGACCGTGACGGTGATCGCGCCGGACGAGGCGCCCCCGGCGCCGGCCGACCTGCGCGTCACGGGCACGAGCGCCGCCTCGATCGGCCTGGCCTGGGACGCGGCGGCCGGGGCGGTCGCGTACCGCATCTACCGGCACCTCCCCGGCGGGCTCTACGGCGACGCCGCGCACGCCGAGGTGGACGGCGCGCTCACGACGTTCACGGACGCCGGGCTGACCGCCGACCAGACCTACTTCTACATCGTCCGCGCCGTCCACGCGGACGGCGCCGAGTCGCCGGCCTCGAACGAGATCGTGCAGGCGGCGACGCCCCGGCGGGTGCCCGTCACGTTCCGCGTCTGGGCCCCGCCGGAGACGCCCTCCCTCGATACGGTCTACGTGCCTGGCAGCATCGACGCGCTCGGCCCGTGGAACCCGGGCCTGGTGCCGATGGCGCGCGTGGGCGGCGGGATCTGGCAGACCACGGTCGAGATCCCCGAGGGGACCGAGCTCCAGTACAAGTACGCGCGCGGCACGTGGGATCGCGTGGAGTGGTGGGGGAGCATCACCGGGGTCCGGAACCGCGCCGTCTCCATCCCGCTCGGCGGCGGCGCCCAGGTCGTCGACAACACCTCCACGGCGTGGGACGACGGCGCGGTCGCCGACATCGACAAAGGCGTCCGCTCCTGGCGGGATCCGCTCGTGTCCGCCACGGCGCCCGGGGACGGCGCCGTCGTCGCGGCGGCGCCCGCCATCGAGGTCGGCTTCTCGCGCGACATCGATCCGCAGGGCGCTGGCGGCTACGAGGGCTCGGTGCAGGTGGCGCGCGACGGCGAGCCGGTCGCGGGCGCCGTGGCCGAGACCGCGCCGGGCCTCCTGATCTTCACGCCGGCCGAGCCGCTCGCGCCGGGCGCCTACGAGGTGGTGGTGTCCGGCGTGATGAGCGCGCTCGGCACGGACGGCGTGCCGATGCAGGCGCCGTACGCCTTCGGCTTCACGGTAGAGTGACCCTCCCGCGGCGAGCCCGCGCTCGCCGCGCCGCCCGGAGATCCCCATGCAGGCCCAACCCGCGTCGCCCGAAGAGCTCCTCGCCTCCCTGGGGGAGGCCGCGCAAAACCTGCTGTTCCCCAGCGAGTCCGATCACCCGCTGGAGCCGTTCCGGTCGCGCGGGGACGCGTCCTCGCCGGCCGCGCTGCGCGCGGCCGAGGGCCTCGCCGCGGAGACGCCGGTCGAGGTCACGACCGTCGCCGACCTCTTCGCGCCCGTGCTCGATCCGCCCGAGGACGCGGGCGAGGCGGCGCTCGCCGAGGCGGGGCGGTACCGGCGGCTCGTGGACCTCCTGGAGCGCGACCTGACCGATCTCCGCGTCTACCGCGCGGGCAGCGTCGACATCGACGTCTACGTCGTCGGCCGCCACCCGTCGGGCGCGTGGCTCGGGCTCAAGACGAAGGTCGTCGAGACCTGATCGCGCCGCTCAGCGGCCGCCCGCGGGCCCGTCGTCGACGCGCGCCTCGAGCGCGCGCTGCACCGCCTCGGGCAGGGCGGTCAGGACATCGTAGCCGGCGCGGCGCTCGATCTCGTCGACCGTCGTGCGGTACTGCCCCCAGCCTTGCTCCAGGATCCCGGTCTCGTTCGGCATCACCGCCGCGATGACCCGCGTCGCCGGACCGATGTCGTCCGGCCCCTGCCCTGGCTCGAGGACCACGGCGATCTTGAAGAACGCCTCCGGCACGGCGACGCCCTTGCCGATGGTCTGCGGGCGCCCGCGCTCGTCGAACAGGCCGCCGGCGATCACGAACAGCACCCGCCGCTCCTTCTGCGCGAGCTCCTGGCACGCCTCCTCGAGCCGGAGCCACGGGCCGGCGTTGAGGTCGTGCCGCTGCGGCAGGATGTTCGTGAGGAGGAACGTCGCCTTGTTGTCGTCGGGGGTCCGCGTCCGCTCCTCGGAGCGGACCATGTGGCCGCGATCGAAGCCGGAGCCGGTGTAGTCGTCGTGCTGCACGCGGTACCAGCCGTCCGGCAGCGCCGCGTCGGCGATGAACTTGCCCCGATGGCGGGGCGCGTCGCCGAACGACGCGGCGTCGAGCCGCCAGCTGACCCAGTTCGCCACGTTCCTGGAGCGGTTGTAGGAGAGGGCATACTGGGGCTTGATCATCAGGTGATCGTCGGACGCCGCGGCCGAGGCCCGCGCCCCGGTGCGGACCGGCACGCCGAGCTCGAGGTGGGCGCTCTGCGCCGGCGGCCGCGGCGAGGGCGCGCCCTTCGGCGGAGCGCCCTTCGTCGGCGAGGGACTGCTGGATGATCGCCCGGACGACGGAGATGGCCTGGAGGGCCGGTCCTCGCCGCGACCGAGGCCGAGCTCCTCGAGCCCGCGCTCCAGGCCGCATTTGACCCCGGCCGCGCTGAGGCCGGCGACGGCGAGCGCGACGAGCGCCCGCGAGCCCCAGGACCTCCGTTGTCGCTTCCTGTTCGAGCCCACGTCGGCGCTTCAGCGTTCTACGGCAGCGAGGGCGCCAGCGTCCAGCTCGGCGAGCTCGGCGCAGCGCGCCCAATGGCGCGCGCAGCGCACCGACCCCGGGGAGCGCGCGACGGAGGCGCCACGTTTCGCTTGAGCATGCCGCCGCGACTCTCCATGGTTTCTGGAGCGCCGATGGAGGAGCCGGAGGACAGGGAGCTGCGACGCCGATGCCCGCCCGGCGCCGCGGCCATCGCAGCGCTGGGCGCCTTCTCCGCGGCGGGGCGCCGCCCCTTGCGCCGCGGGCGCCGGGCGATCGCCGCGTCCGCGGCGGCGGGCGCGCTCCTGACCTTCGCCGACCGCGAGGCCACGGCAGAGCCTGCTCAGGGGCAGGCTGCCGCGGCCCCAGTGCAGGCCCCCGCCGCCCCAGTGCAGGCCCCCGCCGCCCCAGTGCAGGCCCCCGCCGCCCCAGTGCGGGCCCCCGCCGCCCCGGCGCAGGCCCCCGCCCCGGCGCAGGCCGCTGCCCCGGCGCAGGCCGCCGCCGCCACTCCGGCCGCCCCGGCGCAGGCCGATCGGGTCACCATGCCATCGCCGATCGGCCCCACGGACCCGCCCTACCCGCCCGGCGGCGTCGGCGATGCGACCGTGGTGCTCCGCATCACGGTGCGCGCCGACGGCACCGTGGGCGCGGTCGAGGCGGAGGGCGAGGAGCCGTTCGCGAGCGCGGCCGCGCGCGCGGCCCCGTCGTGGCGGTTCGAGCCCGCGCGCCGCGACGGGCGGCCCATCGGCGCGCGCATCCTGTTCCGCGTGACGTTCCGCGATCCTCGCCCCCCCGCGCCCGCCGCGCCCCCTGTGCCCCCCGCGCCTCCGCCGTCGCCCGCGGGGCCTCTGCCGCCCCTCGCGAGCCCCGCGCCGGCGCCGCCCCCGCCGCCGGAGGCCATCGACGTCGTGGTCGTGGGCGAGCGCGCGGCGCCGATGACGACGTCGATGACCCGCGAGGAGGTGCGCCAGATGCCCGGCGCGTTCGGCGACCCGTTCCGCGCGGTCGAGGCGCTGCCCGGCGTGACGCCCATCGCCTCCGGCGTGCCGTACTTCTTCGTGCGCGGCGCGCCGCCCGGCAACGTCGGCTACTTCGTCGACGGCGTGCGCGTCCCGCTGCTCTACCACGTGGCGCTCGGCCCCAGCGTGATCCACCCGGCGCTCGTGGAGCGGGTCGATCTCTACCCCGGCGGCTTCCCCGCGCGCTTCGGGCGCTACACGGGCGGCGTCATCGCCGGCGAGACGAGGGAGCCGTCGCGCCTGTTCCACGGCGAGGCCAACGTCCGGCTGTTCGACGCCGGCGTCCTGGTCGAGGCGCCCTGGGCCGACGGCCGCGGCACCGCGCTCGTCGGCGGCCGCTACGCGTACCCGGGCGCGATCCTCTCGCTCTTCTCGCCCGGCGTGGAGCTCGGGTACTGGGACTACCAGGCGCGCGCCACCTACGATTTCTCGCCGTACGACCGGGTCGGCCTCTTCGCCTTCGGGTCGCACGACTACCTCGCCGAGATCGAGGACGACGGGGAGACCGACGTGGTGCTCGCCGGCGACTTCCACCGGCTCGACCTGCGCTACGACCGGTTCTTCCGCGGGGGCGGCCGCCTGCGCCACGCCGTCACGCTCGGGTACGAGCAGAGCTCGAACCAGGACGGGGAGCGGGCCGGGAGCACGCGCCTCCTCGGCGCCCGCGTCGAGCTGTCCGCGCCCGTCGGGGAGCGGCTGACCGTGCGCGCCGGCGCCGACGCGCAGCTGGAGCGGTTCGACATCGACATTCGCGAGAACGACGGGGATTTCCCGAGCCGGAACGACCGGGCGCTCGCGCGCCTGTTCACGAGCCGGGAGGACCTCGCCGCCGGGCTCTGGGCCGACGTCGTCGTGCGCCCTGTGCCCGAGCTCGAGATCGTGCCGGGCGTGCGCGGCGACTTCTTCTCGTCGGGCGGCGAGACCGAGGCGACCGTGGATCCGCGCCTCGCCACGCGGCTGCAGGCGACGCGGAACGTCGCCCTGCTGAGCGCCTTCGGCGTCACCCACCAGCCGCCGAGCTTCCTCGGCGCCGTGCCCGGCCTGCAGATCGGCGGGCTGCAAGGCGGCGTGCAGACGGGGCTGCTCTCGAGCGTCGGGGTCGAGCTCCGGCTCCCCGAGGGGATCAAGGCGACGGTCACCGCGTTCCGGAGCGGGTTCTTCGGCCTCAGCGACGCCCTCGGCAACCGGCTGCCCGGCACCGACGTCGGCCTCGCGCAGCGGGCGGAGCTGCGCGGCACCGGCAGCACCCACGGGCTGGAGCTCTACGCGCATCGCAGCCTGTCGAAGCGGGTCGGAGGGTTCGTGTCCTATACGCTCTCGCGCTCGGTCCGCCATGTCGGCCGCGAGACGTTCGACTCGGCCTTCGACCGCCGCCACGTGCTCAACGCGGCCGCCGCGGTCGATCTCGGCCGCGGCTGGAAGCTCGGGGGCAGGGCGGTGTTCTACAGCGGCGTTCCGATGACGCTCGATTACGACCTCTGGGGGAACGACGGCCTGAACGGGCAGCGACCCGACAACGACGATGAGGACCGCCCCGACACGGAGGAAGACATCCGGCGCCGCGAGCGGCTGCGCGAGCAGATCGCCCGGTACGTACGAGGGCTGAGCCTGCCAGAGCGGCTGCCGGCGTTCTTCCGGCTGGATCTGCGGCTCGAGAAGCGGTGGGTGCTCAGGGAGGGGCGCACCATCTCGCTCACCGTCGAGGTGCTCAACGCGACGGCCGGCAAAGAGACGCTTCAATACGAGTGCTCGCTCCTGCGCGGCTGCGAGCCGGAGGAGCTCGGGCCCATCGTCATCCCCAGCATCGGCGGCGAAGCGAGCTTCTGAGCGGCATTCGCCTTGCTACGCCCTGCTGCGCCGCGCGCCGCGCCCCCGGCGAGCTCAGCCGTGTCGAGGCCGAGGATCCCTCGAATCGCCCGTTCGGGCCGAGCCCTCCACGGGCGATGAATGCAGTACGGCCGCGAAAATCGCGCACCAGCGCATTGCCCCGGGATGATGCGGCGACAGCGGCTCCTGGCCATGACGGACGGCGAGGAGCCGTGAAGTGTGGCGACAAAAATCCTGCCAGCACAGCAACGGAACCGGAACGTGGGCTCCGGCATCTGCTCGGAAGCGCTCCTCCGCGTCATCCGCGGACGCAAATCATTGCGGCATAACGCAACAATTCGTGAGGCTCGTGGGCTCGTGGGCTCGTGGAGGGTGTGCACCGAACGCCCGGATGATCGCGTCCAGCGGTTCACACGGACATCGCCCCCGCGAGCCCACGAGCCCGCGAGCCCGCGAGCCAACAATAAAGAGCGTTAAGAAATATCGATGAACGGCGGCGCGAGCGGCGAGCGTGCGCTATCTTGGTGGATCAGACGTTTTACTGGTCCAATGTTTGCGAGCATTGGGAGGTGGTGTTGGAGCTGAGAGACCACGGGGCATCGCACCGCGAGAGACGTTGCCTCACCTCCAAGCACCTACCGCAACCATGAGGGTCAAGCGATGAATTTGTATTCCCGCACACTCAACACGGTTCTCTTCTCGGCGACGCTCGCGGCCACCTCTCTCCCCGCGAGCAAGGCCGAGGCGTCGTCGAGCCAGCACACGAAGGTCGAGCGTCTGGTGTTTCCGGTGACCCTCTCCGACGGCAACACGTACGAGGTCGTCGGCTACCTCTACTATCGCGGCCACTACAAGTATCGCCCCCTCCAGGTGCTCGTCCACGGGCTCACGTACACGCACGCGTACTGGGACATCCCGTCGATCGGCGGACGCGACTATTCCTATGCCCGGTACATGGCCAAGGAGGGATACGCCGTCCTGGCGCTCGACATGCTCGGAGCCGGGGAGAGCAGCCGGCCGGACGGCGACTTCCTCGACCTGGCCCAGACGGCCGAGAGCGTGCATCAGGTCATCACCGAGATGCGCAACGGCGGCGGGGTCTTCAAGACGCCTTTCAAGCGCATCGCGCTCGTCGGCCACTCGAACGGCGCCATCATCAGCACCTTCGTTCAGAGCATTTACAATGACGCCGACGTCCTCGTGAACACCGGCTTCACCTTCACGCCGCACCCGATCCCGGTCCCCGACGAGGCGATCTCCGCGATGCTGCAGACGCCCTATATCGAGATCCCGCCGGAGATCCGCGCCGACATCTTCTACGACGCGGCGAACGCGGACCCCGCGCTGATCCAGTTCGACAACGCCAGCATCGCCGACACGTACACGCGCGGGCAGTTCCTGAGCCTCCTCGCCGTCTCCGGGAACCCCTCGCTCGCCGGCATCCAGGGCGTGAAGAGCCCGGTGCTGATCCAGTTCGGAGAGACGGACGAGCTGCAGCCGGCGTCGTACATCGACGCCGACGCGGCGCTCTACACGAGCGCCGCGCGCGTCACGACCGCGATCGTCCCCGACACGGGCCATATCCTCAACGGCCATCGCGGCACGCCGCTCGGATGGGAGCAGATCGACTGCTGGATTCACCACAACATGGGCTGGTAGCACGCGCGCCGAGGCCCCGCCGGTCGCGCGCCGCCGGCGCTGCGCGGCTCAGCGCGGCGCGTCACCACGCCTTCTCCCTTCCCCCACCCACGCCTTTCCTTCCCCACGAGGAGCTACCGGGAGCGGCTCGGCGCTCGCGAGGCGCGCCGCCGCCTCCGGCGCCTCGCCGGGTTGGCGGCCGCTGTCCGGGCTCTATGCTGCCCGCATGCGCGAACAGCTCGCCAAGACGCTCGGGGAGGTCTTCTGGACCGATCTCCGCGCCCACGCGGTCCGCGATGGGGTCATCCTCGTCGCGGACGACCTCGACCTCCTGGACGTCGGCGAGGCCGTCGCCGCGAACGACGCCGCCAAGGTCCAGGCCTGGATCGCGGCCGGCAAGCTGACCAAGCCCACGGCCGAAGATCTCACGCGCTGGCCGCTCCAGGTCGACCTGCGCTTCCTGTCGCTCGTGGTCGCGCCGTTCGTGCTGGTGCGCCGGCCAGCCGCTCCGCCGCCCTCCTGAGGCGCTCGGGCGGATCCCCCGCGGGGCGACCGCACGGCCGAGCGACCGGCACGGGTCCAGCGCCCGACCCCCGAGGAGGCGCCTCGTGGGAGATGAGCGCACGTCCGGCGGCCCGTCGACCGCGGGCCTCGCGCCCGCGCGCAGCACCGCGGGCCTCGCGCCCGCGCGCAGCACCGCGGGCCTCGCGCCCGCGCGCAGCATGGCGCGACGGCGTGATACTTTGCCCGCATGCGCCGGTTCGAGTTCGTGCAGGGGACGAGCGCCAAGTTCTGGATGGCCGACGTGGACGACAGGACGTTCGTCGTCGTCTACGGCCGGCTGGGCACCGCCGGCCAGCGCAAGGAGAAGGCGTTCCCCACCGCGGAGGCCGCGGCGCGCGAGTGCGAGAAGAAGATCGCGGAGAAGCTCCGCGAGGGCTACCAGGAGGTCGCCGCGCCCGCCGCCGCCGCGCCCGCCGCCGCCGCGCCCGCCGCCGCCGCCGCGCCCGCCGCCCCGCCGGCGAAGCTCGATCTGCCGCCGCGCGTGCGGCCCGGCGACGCCACCGAGGCGCAGCGGAGGGCCGCCGTCCAGGCGCTCTCGGCGCTCGCGGCCGCGCGCGGACGGCGGAGCTGGGCCCTCGGGCGCGCCGTCCGCCGCGCCCGCCGCGCGCTCGAGCCGCTCGGCGGGCTCGACCCCGCCACCGACGCGGCGCTGTCCGCCGCGCTGGACGCGCTCATGGCCCGCGTCGTCGCGCCGAGCGCTGCCGATCGGCTGCCCCTCGTGCGCGCGATCGAGCTGCTCTCGGAGCTCGACGCCGCCGCGTTCGCGCGCGCGGTGCGCGACACCTGGAAGGCCCCGCCCGCGACCTCGCCGGCCGCGGGCGCGCTCGCCGTCCTGAAGCGCCAGCTCGAGGAGCTCGGCGATCCGGAGCTCGGCCTCCGGCTCGGCGCGCTGCTCGTCGACCGGCCGCACCACGGCGCGATGAGCGCCGAGGCCGGGTGGGCGCGGCGGTGGAAGGCGCTCTCGCCCTACCTCGAGGCGCACCTCGCCCAGAGCGGGCGCTCGCTCAAGGAGTACCTCGCGGGCATCGACGCAGGCAGCGACCCGCACGTCGCGCAGCGCATCGCCCGGATGCGCGCGGCGTGACCTGCGCCGCGCCGCGCGAGCGACGCCTCGATCGGAAGCGCGCGGCGCGCCCCGGCGCGGGCGGCGCCTCCCCGGGCCGCGCCCGGCGCGCGGCGCCGACGTGGGCGGATGCGCCACACGAGGTACGCCGCGCGCGCCGCGCGCGACGGAGGATCCGCCGCCGCCGGATCGACTCCGCTTGACCTGATCCGCAGGGCTCGCGATTCTCTCAGGCCATCCCGCAGCGGGAGGCGCCTTGGCGAGCTCACCGAACCCGATCGACATCGCGAACGTCAAGCAGCTCGCCGCGAGCGGCTCGCCCGCCCTGGCCGAGATCCTCGAGGCCTACCTCGAGCAGCCGGATCCCGCGCCGGAGGCGCCGCCCCGCGAGGGCGCGCTCACCTTCGCGGCGTTCCTGCGGCTGCTCTCGATCGCGCAGGGCCTGGGGACCCCCGAGCAGCGGCGCGCGCAGGCGACCGACGCGTGGAAGCGCTTCCTCGCGCAGGTCGACGCCGCGCCGCCGCCGCGGCTCGAGCTCGCCGATCTGCTCGTCCGCGTCTACGAGGAAGGCACCGACGCCGGGCGCAGCGCGCTGTGCGACGTCGCGAGGAGCGCGCCGCTCGTCTTCGGCGCGTGGGGCGGGCTCAAGCGCATCTACAAGCTGGCCGAGGCGCGCCTCGACGCGGAGGTCTTCGGCGCGCTCGCCTACCGCTTCGACGCCGAGCTCTCGCGCGGCGGGCGGCGCGAGGTCTCCCGCGGGACCTTGATCTACATGCGCCGCCGCGCGTGGCGCTTCCTGCGCGAGCTCGGCCGGAGCACGCCGCAGCTCTACCCGCAGTTCGCGGTCGAGGTCCTCCGCCACTACACGCCGGACACGAGCTTCCGCGACCTCTGGGTCGCGAACCACATCTGGGCGCACGGCGCGGGCAAGTACGACGGGCGCTCGTTCCACGGCGGCGTCCCGCCGAGCGACATGGTGAAGCACCGCGCCTTCGGCGACGCGTGGAAGCGCTCGCCCGATCCGCTGCTGCTCCTGCTCTCGACCTGCCAGGCCGATCCTCCGGCGAGGTTCGCGATCCAGGGGCTCAAGAAGGACTTCGCCGAGGCGCTGCGGGGCGTCACGCCCGCGTGGCTCGCGCGCCTGGCCTACCGCCCGCTCGCGAGCGCGCACGACTTCCTCATCGAGGCGCTGCTCGGCTCGCCGGAGCTCCACCAGAGCAAGCTGCGGAGCCTCGGGCTGCACGACGCCGCGCTCGCGCTGCTCGACTCGCCGAGCGCGAAGGCGCGCGCGTTCGCGATCGAGTACGCCCGCGCGCACGCGACGGACCTCGACCCGGAGCGCCTCGCCGCGCTGCTCGGCTCCGAGCACAAGGACACGCGCGCGTTCGCGGCGTCGGCGCTGCAGGGCAGGAGCCCGCGCGCGCTCGGCTTCGCGTTCCTCGGGCGGCTGCTCGAGCGCAGCGAGACCGAGGCCTGGGCCGGAAAGGCGCTCGGCGAGAGCTTCGACCGCGCCGAGCTACCCGAGTCCTTCCTCGTCGACATGATCTACGGCGAGGGCGCGCAGAAGCGGTGGGCCGCCGCCTACTTCAAGGCGAAGTACCGGCCGGGAGAGCTCGGGGCCGCCTTCTGGATCCGCGTGCTCGACGATCCGCGCCACGAGGACGACGACCGCGCGACGGAGATGGCGCTCGACGCGCTCGGCAAGCACCCGGTCGCGGCGATCGGGACGCCGTGGCTGCTCGGCGCGCTCACGCGGAAGAGCATCGGGCACGCCGTCGCGGCATGGCTCCAGAAGGCCGACGCCCTGCCCGACCTGACCGCCGAGGGCGTCGAGCGCCTGAAGGGGCTCGTCTTCAGCGCCGAGACGCGCGCGGTCGCGCTGGAGGTGCTCGGCAACCCGAAGATCGTGACCCCGCGGCAGCTGACCCTGCCCTGGCTGCTCGCGCTGGCGAGGCGCGCGGATCCCACGCTGAACGGCTTCGCGCGCCGGTACCTCCTCGCGCACATGAAGCCGCAGGACTTCGACGCGGGGCAGGACCCGAGCGGCCGCGGCGATCGCGAGGCGGGCACCGCGCGGCTGTTCGCCCTCGCGCTCGGCGAGAAGGAGCCGGAGCCGATGCGCGCGTTCGCGCAGACCTACCTGCGCTGCCATCACCCGGCGCTCGGGCCCGAGCAGAGCGAGGCCAAGGAGCTCGATCTGAAGCCGGCGCTGAAGCGCTCGGCGTTCACCGCGGAGCGGCTCTGGCCCGCGCTCTCCGACAAGCGGGACGACGTCCGGCGCTTCGCCGCGCTGATCGCGCGCGCGGAGCTGCGGGCGTGGGGCTACCAGACCCGCGTCTACGAGCTCGCCCACAGCGACGCGAAGGAGGTGCGCAACATCGCCTTCGACGCGCTCCGCAAGGCCGGCGATCCGTCGGCCGATCCCGCGATGACGCTCACGCTCGAGGAGCTCGATCCGGCGCAGGTCTTCGCGCTCACGGAGAGCCTGAAGAAGAGCGCGCGCGAGCTCGGCCTGTCGCTCATCCTGAAGCATTACGCGCGCCTCGGGGGCCCGGAGCGCCTCGGCTGGCTGATGCAGAGCGCCGACCGGGAGGTGCGCCTCTTCGCGGTGCGGATGCTCTGGGAGAAGCACCGGCCGCGCGATCTGCCGCCGGGCTGGCAGCCGCGCGCCGCGCGCGGGGAGAAGAAGGAAGACACGAGCCCGGCGGCGGAGGCGCTGGAGGACACAGGCCGGTTCGCGGACGTCGAGGCGCTCCGGGCCTTCCTGCGGTACGTGCTCTCCGGCATCCCCGCGGGGCGCTCGCCGGAGGCCGGCGACGACGCGGGCCCGCGGCGGCGCCTCCCCGCGAGCGAGGCCAAGCGGCACGTGATCGAGGTCGTGCGCGATCTCGCGGTCGAGGACGCGGCGTTCGCGGCGCTCGTCGCCCCGGTCATCGCCGAGTTCACCGGGTCGATCGCGAAGGGCGAGTGGCAGGCGTGCCTGGCGGCGCTGATGCGGCTCCGCCGCGCGCACCCCGGGCTCGCGATCGAGGGGCTCGCCGCGCCGGGCGCCGGACAGGAGCGCGCATGAGCCACGCGATCGGCCACTACGAGAAGGTCCGCGCGCTCGCCGTCGGCCCGCGGCTGCTCGCGGTCGGCGGGGTGCGCGCGCCGGGGGCGCGATCGCCCGCCGGCGCGAGCCAGGTGACGCTGTTCGACCACGCGGCGAACAAGCCGGTGCGCGCGATCGACGTGCCGGCGCACGTGCTCGGCCTCGCGTTCGCGGGCGACCTGCTCGCCATCGCATGCTCCGACGGCGCGCTGCGCCTCGTCGCGGGCGGCGCGGCGGAGGCGCGGGCGGTCGACGCGCACCCGGGCGGCGCCACGGCGGTCGCGGCGGCGCCGGGCGGCGCGCGCCTCGCGACCGTCGGGGCCGACGGCGCGCTGCGCGTGTGGCGCATCGGCGAGGGCGCCGGCTCCCCTGCCCCGCCGCCCGGGGCCGCGGCGGAGGTCGCGTCGTTCGCGCTCTCGGCGGCGCCGCTCCGCGCCGTCGCGTTCGACCCCGCCGGCGAGATGGTCGCGGCCGCGGGCGACGACGGCGTGGTCCGCGTGATCACCCTGTCGACCGGCGCCCGCCGCGACATGCCCGGCCACGACGGGCCGGTCGCCGCGCTCGCGTTCACGCCGCGCGACGGGCGCCTCGCGTCGGGCGGCGACGACGGCACCGTGCGGCTCTGGTACCTCGCCGGCGACGTCGAGTGCGAGGTGCGCGGCGCGGACGGGAGCGGGCACGCGGGCGGGGTCCGCGCGCTCCTGTGCCTGCCCACCCCGCCGCCGCAGGAAGACGGCAAGGAGGCCGGCGATCGCCTGGTGTCGGCGGGCGCGGACGGCGCGATCCGCGTCCACCGGCTCGAGGACCGGCGCAAGCCGCGCTCGCTGGAGACGAGCGCGCTGCCGCTCCACGCGCTCGCGTTCGCGCCGCCCGCCGGGGGCGCCCCCGGGCGCAAAGGGACGCGCGCGTCCGGCGGACGCGGCCAGGCGGACGCGAAGGACGGGCTCGGCGCCCTCTTCGCCGCGGGCGACCGGCGCACCGTGTGGCGCTTCCCGATCGACGCCGCGGGCGCGCCCGCGGACGGCGCCGCGGAGCTCGCGCACGGCTTCGATGTCCTCGCCCAGGCGCTCTCCGGCGCGCGGCCTGCCCGCGAGGCCGCCGTCAAGACGCTCGCGGCGCTCGACGAGCCCGAGGCGCTCGAGGCCGCGGCGCGCGCGCTCCGGTCGGACCGCGACGCCGAGGTGCGCGCGCTCGCCGCCCGCGAGCTCGGGGCGCACGCGCGCCGCGGCGCGCGCGCGAAGCTCCGCGAGGCGCTCGACGACGAGCACGCGACCGTCCGCCTGGCCGCGCTGGAGGCGCTCCGCGCGATCGACCGCGACGCGCCGCTCACGCCGCTCCGGGCGGCGCTCGAGGCGCGCGCCGCGGACGTCCAGCGCCGGGCGCTCGTCGAGCTCGGCAAGCTGCACGGCAGCTCGCCGCTCATCCCGGGGCTCATCGCCGACAAGCTCGCCGCCCGCGACGCGTCGGTGCGCCTCGCGGCGCTCGATCAGCTGGAGAAGCTCCACCCGGGCAGCCCGGAGCCGCTCCGCGCCGCGTTCGAGCGCGGCCCGGCCGACCTCCGGGTCGAGGCGCTCATCCGCGCCGCGCTCGCCGGCTGGCTCTCGGCCCCGGCGTTCGCGCCGATCGCGGCGCGCGCGCTCGACGACGAGGACGCCGAGGTGCGCCGCATCGCGTTCGCGGCGAAGGTGATCGAGCGGCGGGCGCTCGCCCACGCGCTCGAGGCGCGCGACGAGGACCTCGGCCGCGCCGCGCTCGACATCGCGCGGCGCGCGGCCGAGGTGCTGCGGCGCGCGCGCGAGGGCGGCGGCGCGCCGCCGGCGGTGGACGCGAAGGCCAAGGCGAGCGCGCCCGACGAGGCGGTCATCCAGGCCGCGCGCGCCCGGATCCCCGGCGTGGGGAGCCCGGGGGGCGAGCCCGCGGAGGCCGACCTCGAGCCGCTGCTCACCGCGATGGCGTGCCGCACGCCGGACACGGCGGTGCGCGGCGCGCGCGGGCTCGCGCAGCTCGGCGACACGCGCGCCCTCGGCGCGCTGCTGCAGCTCACGCGCGAGCAGGACCCGTCGCTGCGCCAGAAGGCGGCGACCGCGCTCGCCGAGCTCCGGGACGCCCGCGCCGAGAAGCGGCTCATCTGGATGCTCGACGACGCGGACGGCGCGGTGCGCGCCGCCGCGCTCGAGGCGTACGCGCGGCTCGAGCCGTCGGCCCCGCTCGCCGTGGCCGAGGCGTCGCTCCGCTCTTCGCAGGAGGACATCCGCGTCCGCGGGCTCGACCGGCTGGTGGCGCTCGCCGGCGAGGGCAAGGGGCCGAGGCCCCCGGAGGCCGAGGCGCTGCTCGCCGACGCGATCGAGGACGAGTCGCCCAAGGTCCGCCGCGAGGCGTTCCGGACGCTCTGGTCGTGGCACGCCTCGGATCCGCAGAAGGCGCTCGATCGCGCCCAGCGCGCGCGCTTCCCCGATCTGCGCCTGCGCGCCGTCGAGGAGCTCAAGGCGCACGGCGAAAAGCCGTGGGCCGCGGAGCGGCTCCAGGCGGCGATCGGCGACCGCGACGACGGCGTGGCCCAGGCCGCGTACGAGGCGATCGTCAAGCTGCGCGGCAAGGACGCCGCCGAGCCGCACCTCGCCGCGATGGCGTCGATCCACCCGTCGGTCCGGCAGAGCGGCGCGCGCGGGGCCGGGCGCGCGCCGGTGAGCGACGCGAGCCGCAGCGCCCTCATCCGGCTGCTCGAGGACGACCACGCGGGGCCGCGCACGGCCGCGATCGAGGCGCTCGACAAGCTCCTGCCCGGCGAGGCGGGGCCGCTCCACATCGGCCTCCAGTCGAGCCACCTCGACCTCCGGGTGCGCGCGGCCGAGCTCTGCGCCGCGCGCCGCGACGAGCAGCTCATCAACCCGATGCGGGCGCTCCTCGCCGACAAATCCCTCTTCAAAGAGCTCCCGATCCAGATCCTCGGCCCGCTCCGCGCCCGCGCCTCGACCGCGCTGGCGACGCTCGGCTCGCCGCGCCTCGTCAAGTACTTCGCCACCGAGCTGCTCAAGGACGAGTACCCCGACGTGCGCGAGCAGGCCGCGCGCGGGCTCGCGATGGCCGCCCGCCGCGGCGAGGAGGGCTACCTGCTCGACGCCATGGGCCACGCCGACGTCGCCGTGCGGTCGTGGGCCGCCGACGGGCTCGCGCGGCTCGGCGACGTGCGGGCGCTCCCGGTGCTCACGGGCACGCTGCGCCACGAGCACCCGCCCATCCGCGTCGCGACGATCATGTCGTTCGCGGCGCTCGGGCCCGAGGGCTACGGGGGCATGCTGCAGGGCCTCGAGGACAGCTCGCGCGAGGTCCAGGAGCTCGTCTTCGCGATCGTGCTCGCGCGCGACCTCAGGGCCTTCCGCCGCGGCGATCCGCCGGACCTCTTGACCAGCGCGCTCTCGTCGCAGCGCTCCGACGTGCGCTTCGCCGCGGCGCGCGCGCTGGAGCTGCGCACCGATCCGGAGGCGTACCTCGCCCACCTCATCGAGGTGCTCATGCCCCCGCGCCCCGACGCCGCGGCGCAGCCGGACCGGGATCGCGACGGCGCGGTCGAGGGCGAGCGGCCCGCGGGCACGAAGGACTGGCCGCCCGAGGCCGCGCGCGGCCGCATCCTCGTCGGGCTCGCCGAGGCGCTCGCCAGCGACAACCCGGAGCAGCGGTACGCGGCAGCGCAGGTGCTCCGCATCCGCCGCAAGCCGGCCGACTACTTCCGCGAGGCGAAGCGGGTGGCCGCGCTGCGCCCCGCGGGCGCGCCCGTCGCGGCGGACACGACCCCGCGCGCCGCGGAGGAGACCGACGCGAGGCCCGCGAAGGGGTGGCTCCGCCGCCTCTTCGCGCAGCCCGGGGAGAAGCAGGGCGCGAGGCCGGGCGGCGACGCGGTCCCGGAGAGCGAGCAGCGGCGGCTGCGCTGGCTCGCGTTCGGCGCGTACATGGGCCTGCTCCGGCAGGTCTCGCCGGGCGACGACGAGGCGCACCGGACCCGCCGCGACGCCATCGACCGCATCGTCGACGCCTGCCAGAAGGGGCACGTCAGCGGCACGGCGGCGATCCCGCCGCTCGTCCGGGCGCTCGACGACCCGCACCACCTCGTCCGCAAGGCGGCCTTCGCCGGGCTCAAGGCGCTCTTCCCGGCAGGGGCCAGCGAGCCGCTCGCGCTCGGGCTCGCGTCGGCCTCGGCCGACGTGGCGCGGGCCGCGCTCGACGAGATCGCGGCGCGGGGCGACGGCGCCCGCCCCGAGATCGCGCGCGCGCTGAGCTCGCCGCTGCCGGACGTGCGCCGCTACGCCTTCGAGCTCCTCGAGCGGCTCTGCCCGAAGGGCAGCCTCGAGCCGCTGCTCGCCGCCCTCGGCAGCGAGCACGCCGACCTGCGCCTCGGCGTGCTCGAGCGCCTCGCGTCGTCGAGCGATCCGCGCATCGTTCCGGCCCTGTGCCGCGCGATGGAGAGCGACCACGACGACCTCCGCCTGCGCGCGGCGGAGCTCCTCGCCCGCCGCCGCGACGATCGCGCCGTCGACGTGCTCGCGGCGTTCCTGCGCGAGGGCGCGGCCCCGCCGGCGACGAGCGCGCGCGCGCGCGAGGCGCTGGTCGCGCTCGCGAGCGGCGCCGCGGTGCGGGCGCTCGCGGCGCGCATGGACGAGGCGGCCGCGCCGGCGGACCGCGCGGCGCTGGCGCGCGCCCTCGGGAGCGCGCGGAACCCGGAGGCGATCGCCGCGCTCGCGGCGCGCTTCGACGACGAGGCCGCCGAGGTCCGGAGCGGCGCGTTCAAGGCGTGCCTCGAGATCGTCGACCGGGGGCGCGAGCGCGACAAGCGCGACGCGGCGCGCGCGGTCGCGTTCCTCGCCGCCGCCGCGCGCGCGAAGGACCCGGCGCTCCGCCTCGCCGCGGCGCGCGAGCTCGATCTCGGCGACGATCCGGCGCAGAACGACCTGCTCGTCCCGCTCTTCGCGGACCGCGATCTCCCCACGCGGGTCGCGGCCGTCACGTCGTACGCGAAGCGCGTGAAGGACAGGGGCGCGCCCTCGGGCCCGCTCGAGGCGGTGCTGCGCGCGGGCGCGCGCGAGCTCGTGCTGCCGGCCGCCGAGGGGGTGGCCGCGCGGGGCCTCGCGTCGGCGCTCCTGCCGCTCATGCTGGTCGTGCGCGCGGGCGAGCCCGGGGAGCGGGAGCGGGCGCTGCTCGCGCTCGGCACGCTCGGCGACGCCCGCGCGCTGGACGAGCTCGAGGCGGTGGCCGCCGGCGGCACCAAGGAGGCGCCGGTCGAGCTGACCATGCAGGCCGCCGCCACGGAGGCGCTCGGCCGCATGGCCCCGAAGCTCGAGAGCGCCGAGCTGCGCCGGCGCGCCTCGGAGCGCGTCGAGCAGGCGCTCCACGCGGACGCCGTCGACCTCCGCGAGTCGGCGGCGCGGGGCGTGCGCTGGATCGGCGGCGAGCGCGCCCGCGTGCTGCTGGAGGAGCTCGTGCGCGCCGGCGACACGCCGGATCGGCTCCGCCTCGTCGCGGTGAACGAGCTCGGCGAGCTCGGCGACCGCGCGGCCGAGCTCGCCCTCGCGCGCGCGCTCGACGCGTGGAGCCCCGACGTCCGCAAGGGCGCCCGCAAGGCGCTCGAGAAGCTCTTCCCGGGCGAGCGGACGCGCGTCGAGCTCCTCGCGGTCGCGAGCGAGCACGACGACATCGCGAGCCCGGCGGCGAGCTACCTCGCCGCGGAGGCCGACCCGGCCGAGCTCCTGCCGCGGCTCGCGGCGCTCAAGGACGAGGAGCTCCGGCAGCGCCTCGCCATGGGCCTGCTGCGCCGCGGGTCGCTGCCGGCGGCCGCGCTCCGCTCCATGCTCGAGGACGACCGCGCCCCTGTGCGGCAGGAGGCCGCGCGGCTCATCGCGGCCGGGACCGTGGACGGCGATCGCGGGGCCCTCGCCGCTGCGGTCGCCGCCGCGGCGCAGCGCACGGCGGAGCGCTGGTCGGCCGCGCACGGCGACGCGCGCGACGCCGAGGCCGCCGCGTGGCGCGAGCTCCTCTGGGCCGCGGCGCGCGCCGGCGCGACCGAGATGGCGCCCGCCCTCTGCGCGCTCCTCGCGGACGGCGCCGCCCCCGGCGAGGTGCGCCGCGAGGCCGCGCGCGCCCTCGGCGCCCTCGCGACGGCCGCCGGCGGCGCTGCGCCCGCGGGCGCCGTGGACGCCCTCGCTGCCGCGCTCGCGGACATGGACGCCGGCGTCCGCGCCTCGGCGGCGGCCGCGCTCGCGGCGCTCGCGCCGGACGGCTCGGCCGCGCGCGCCGCGGCGGCGCGGCCGTTCGACCCGGTCGCCTTCGGCCCGACGGCGCGCGCCGCCTCGCCCGAGGCGCTCTCGGCGCTCGTTGCGAGCGAGCCGGGCAGGCGCCTCGCGCTCCCGGCGATGCTCGCGCGCCGCGACGCCGCCGCGATCGCCCGGCTGGTCTCGCTCGCGCGGGGCGAGGGCGGCGACGCCGCGGCGCGCCTCGACGCGATCGCGGCGCTCGGCCGCGCCGGCGGCGAGCGCGCGCTCGAGGCGCTGGCCGCGCTCGCGTTCGACAAGGCGGCGGCCGACGTCGCCGTCCGCAAGGCCGCGTACCGGGCATACCGCCGCGCCAAGCGCGGCGCCGCGCACGAGCGCGCGCCCGCCGAGCCCGGGCCCCCCGACGGAGTCAACGCATGACCGCAGCCCTCGCACGTCCGATCCACCTCCGGTACGCCGCGCCGAGCGAGCTCGCGGCCGCGCCGCTCCACTCGAGCGTGCGCCTCTCCCTCGACACCGCCCGCGGCCCGGTCGGCGTGCGCGGCACGCTCCGCGACGCGGCGCTCTTCCGCGACGCGATGGCCGCGCTGGCGGCTCTCCTGGAGAGCGACCTCCGGTACAAGGGCAGGGACCGGACCGCGTACCTCGCCTACCTGATGAAGCAGGGCAAGAAGGCGACCGCGGCGATCTGGGAGGCGCAGAAGGCGTACCTGGAGGGCGCCCTCGGCGGCGGCGCCGCGGGCCAGGGCGACGGCGCCTCCGACAAGCGCAAGGCCGCCGGCGCGCTCGATCCGGTGCTCACGGTGCACCCGGACGAGGTCGCGATCGAGGTCTTCTCGCGCGACGAGAGCGCCTACGCGCGGCTCGCCTTCTCCAGCGATCTCTTCGAGGGGCGCGAGGCGGCGCACGGCACCGCGTTCGTCGATCTCTCGCCGCGCATCATCGAGCAGATCGATCGCCTGCGCGTCTACACGAAGGTGGAGCTCGACGCCGGCGCGCCGCGCGCCGCGGCGCCCACGTTGATCGAGCGCTCGCTCGAGGTCCCGGCCACGTGGCTGCGCGGCTTCCTCCAGGTCCAGTCGGCGGCGACGCTCCCCGCGGTCTCCTGCGACCTCGCCCCGATCGATCTCTACAACGCGCTCTTCGTGCTCCGCACGCGCAAGGCGAAGAAGCCGCCCCGCGGCCTGCGCTTCGAGCTCGTCCCCGGCAAGCCGCCGCGCCTCATCCTCGAGCCCTGGGAGATCCTCCTCGAGGGCCACGGCCCTCCGTACGAGGGCCCGCCGCGCGTCGTCCGGACCTTCGGCCGGCAGCGGCTGCTCGCGCTCTCGCGCCTCCTGCCGCACGTGCGGAGCGCCCGCGCCGAGCTCCGGGGCCCGGGGCTGCCCGTCTTCTGGGTGCTCGATCTCGGCCGCGCGACGCTGACCGTCGCCCTCACGGGCTGGACCGACGCGAGCTGGGCCAGCGCCGCCTCGTTCGACGCCCTGATGCCCCGCGACGGGCAGCGCGGCGGCGGCGCGCTCGACGCGCTCGCCGCGAGGCAGCTCGCCCTGCTCCGCGAGCGGGGCCCGCTCCCGCTCGCGGCGCTCGCGGCCGGCGAGGGCGCCGGGGACGCCCGCGCAGCGCTCCAGCTCGAGTGCCTGCGCGGCCGGGTGCTCTACGACGTCGCGCGCCGGGTCTACCGCCCGCGCGAGCTCTTCGCCGAGCCGGTCGACGAGCGCGAGATCCGCTACAGCTCGCCCCGCGAGGCCGCGGCCCACCGCCTGCTCGCCGCGCCCGGCGCGGTGCGGCCGACCAAGGTGCACGAGATCGCCGGCGAGGGCACCGAGATCCACGGCGAGGTCGCGGACCGGGAGGCGCACCGCGGCTTCTCGCCCCGGTTCACGATGGACCTCGAAGGCCGCGTCTCGGACGCGTGGTGCAGCTGCCCCGCGTTCCGCCGGAGCGGCCTCCGGGAGGGGCCGTGCGAGCACATGATCGCGCTCCGCGTCGCCTACGCCCGCGAGCGCGCCGCGCGGGACGCCCAGCGCCAGACGGCCGAGGGGCGGTCGCTCATCCGCGCCGAGACGCGCACCTACGTGCGCCGCGAGGCCTCGGGCGCGGAGGTGGTCTACCGTGTCTCGCTGGACGACCGTGTCGTGCACCTGTCGTGGGCCGCGCGCGGCAAGGACCCTCGCCATCAGCGCATTTGGTTTGACACGGACGGCGAAGCGCGCGACGCGTATTTCAAGCGCCTCGATGCGTTAACATCGTCGGGGTTCGTCGACGCCGACGCGTCGTCTGCGTGAAGCGGGGGGAGGAGGTCAAGCTCAATAAGACACGTCGTGTTGCCAGGAGAGGTTCTGAACGCACCAGCCTCCGCGCCTCGAGCGCAGGAGCGGCGTCGCGCCGCTCTGGAGGAACCGCCGGTCACTCTCCGCAAGGTAGCCTGTTCTTGGTTCTCTTCGGCTAGACCAGCGCTACGGCGCCGGGAGAGCTGAGACAACCTCGCAAACGCCGTTTCTCCCGGCGCCGTAGCGCTGGTCTAGCCGGAGAACCGGTGAGGCTACCGTGCCCCATGGAAGAAGGTGATGCGCTCGGGGCCTCTCTTGGCGACATGAACCCGCGATCGGCGAAGGGCGCTCCTGCCGCGCGCGGCGGTGGGCCGCCGGCCGCGTCCATCGCGACTCACAGGCACGCATCCATCGAGACATGACCGCGAAGATCGACGCGACCGTCCAAGCCCGAGCCCCCGTCGTTCTCCCCCTCGCGACGCCGCCCGCACCCTTCGCGGCGGCCCGCGGCAGCGGCGGCGTCGAGGAGCGCCGGCTCGCCCACGAGGAGCGCGTCGCCCGCTGGAAGGCGATCGCCGAGGCGGGCGGCATCGACGCGTGGGTGAGCGCGGAGCTCGTGGCGCGCGGCGCCGTCGCGACCGGCGATCCCAAGGCGATGTCGGACCGGGAGCGCGCCCAGTGGAAGGAGCGCAAGAAGGTCGAGGCCCGGGAGCGCCGCTCGCTGCGCCGGCTCGCCTGGGAGGCGTACCTCGCCACGCACATCAACCACCTCGGCGCGGGCGTGCACTTCCGGGATCGCGCCGGGCCGGACGGCTTCGATGTCCCGGGCCTGAGCGAGCGCGCGCGGTCGCGCGGGCTCCCTGACCTCCCGGGCGCGGGCGAGCTCGCGAGCGCGCTCGGCCTGTCGATCCCGCGGCTCCGCTGGCTCGCGTACCACCGCGAGGTCGACACGGGCACTCATTACCGGCGCTGGCTGATCCCGAAGCGCGACGGCAGCGCGCGCGCCATCTCGTCTCCGAAGCGGGATCTCAAGCGCGCGCAGCGCTGGGCGCTCCGCAACCTGTTCGAGAAGCTCCCGGTCCACGCGGCGGCGCACGGCTTTCTGGCGAGCCGCTCCATCGTCACGAACGCGGCCGCGCACGCCGGCGCCGACACGATCGTCAAGGTGGATATCAAGGACTTCTTCCCGACGATCACGTGGCGTCGCGTGCGCGGTCTGCTCCGCAAGGCGGGCGTGGCCGAGGGGCCGGCGACGCTCGTCGCGCTCCTCGCGACGGAGGCGCCGCGCGAGGTCGTGCAGTTCCGCGGGCAGACGCTCTACGTGGCCACGGGCCCGCGCGTGCTCCCGCAGGGGGCGCCCACCTCCCCTGCGATCACGAACGCGATCTGCCTGCGGCTCGATCGGCGCATGTCCGGCCTCGCGCGCAAGCTGGGGCTTCGCTACACGCGGTATGCGGACGATCTCACCTTCTCCTATCGCGCGCCGGAGGAGGCGCCCAGGCTCGCCGGCGCCGCGCGGCCGCGCGCGCCGGTGGGCGCGCTGCTCCGGGGGGTCCGAGAGATCCTGAGCGCGGAGGGCTTCCGGCTCCACCCGAGCAAGACCGTGGTGATGCGCAAGGGGAGCCGGCAGAAGGTGACGGGCCTCGTCGTGAACGGCGCGGGCGAGCCCGTTCCGGCGGCGCGGGTCCCGCGCGAGCGGGTGCGCGCGCTGCGCGCGGCGATCCGCAACCGGGAGCTCGGGAGGCCCGGAAAGGGGGAGACGCTCGCGCAGCTCAAGGGGCTCGCGGCGTTCGTGCACATGACGGATCCGGTCAGGGGGCGCGCGTTCCTCCGGCGGATCGAGGCGCTCGAGCGGGATCAGCCGGCGCCGCCCGGCGGGGAATCCGCGCGGTAGCCGCGGCAGGCTGCCTGTTCAGGCTACTGTCGCTCCATCCTGAGCAGCGTGACGTCCCCCGCGTCCCTGCTGACCGCTGCCCCTTCGCCGTCAGCACCCAGTCGAAGACGCTGACGCCACCGGCCGAGTCGACGGTGGTGAAGGTGCCCGTGCCGCCTGCGTCGAGCGTCCATGTGCCCGTGAAGGTGTCGGTGAAGTACGAGCCCTCGAGATTGCCCGACTCCGTGGCGGTCAGCGTCCCATCGCGATTGAATATGATGACCCCGTTCGCCGCGAAATTGCCGAGCCCGACGATCGAGCCGCGGACTCCGCGCTCCCCGGGGGCTCGCGACGAGGACCTCGAAGCGCCGATGTGACGCGCCGAGCCGATCCCGCGGGCTCAGCCCATCGTCGAGAAGAGGCGGATCGCGTCCTTCGGGGTGCGCGTCGTGACGATGCTCGAGAGATCGATGCCCAGCGAGGTCATCGTCTGCGCGACCGCGGGCTGGATGCCCGTGATCGCGGCGCGCGCGCCGAGCAGGCCTATCGCGCGGACGACGCCGACCAGCCGGTCGGCGGTGCGCGTGTCCATCGCCTCGAGCGCCGAGAGATCGAGCACGACGCTGCGCGCTTGCCGCGTCGCGATGACGTCGAGCAAGCGCTCGGTGAGCGTCGCCGTCCGCTCTTCATCCATGGCGCCGATGAGGGGCACGCCGACGATGCCGTCGGCGACCTCCAGGATGGGCGCGGAGAGCGCCAGGATCTGCCGGTGCTGCGCCTGGATGACGGCGAGCCTCCGGTCGAGCTCGGCGGCGAGCGCCGATTTCTCGTCCGCCTCGCGCCGGGCCGCCGCGGCCATCGCCTGGAGCTCGCGCGCCGAGCTCTGGAGCGCCTCCTGGGCGCGCTGGCGCTCGGTGACATCCACGCTGAAGCACGCGACCTGCACCTCGCCGCTCCTGCGGACGATCGGCTTCTTGACGGTCTCGTACCAGTGCACCTCGCCGTTCGGCCGTGTCTCCTTCTCCTCGATGACCGCCGGCTGCCGCGTATCGATGACCTGCCGGTCGACGCTGGCGAACCCGGCGGCCTCCTCCGCGCTCGCGGTGAGCTCATGCTGGGACGCGTGGACGACCTGCTCCGGGGTCATCCCATAGCAGGCCGCGAGCGCGCTGTTCGCCAGGACATAGCGGCTGCGCCGGTCCTTGATGAACATGAGGTTGGGCGCGAGATCGAGGAAGCTGCGCAGCAGCTCCACCTCCTCGGCGAGCTCCTCCTCGCGGCGGCGCTGCGCCGCGCCGTCCTGCGCGCGGGCGTGCACGAAGACGAGCGGGTCGCCCTCGACCCTCGCGCAGCGCAGGAACGTCCAGCGCCGCGGGCCCGCTCCGTCGCCCGCCTCCGCGTCGATCTCCATCCGGCGCAGCGCCCCGCCGAGCACCGCGCACGCGGCCTCCTCGACCTGCGGCGCGAGGACCGCGGCGTCCCCGAAGGCGTCGCGCCATGCCACGTTGGCCTCTCGCAGCCGCAGATTCGCATCGAGCACCGCGAGCGGCTCAGGAAAAGCGTCCAGGTCTGCGCGCATGCACCCCTCCGTGGCGGCCCGTGCGACGCAGCCGACGCACGCGCCGAGATCGAGGACGATGCCTGTACGGCCCGCGGTTGTCTACGGCGTCCGCCGGTGCGCTGCCGTGAGCACAGGCACCGTCCCGGGCGCTCTCATCGATTCAGTCCATGAGCTGGTTCGTCCGTTCCAAAACAAGAGTGTCCGAGGTGCTCGCCGGCTGAAGCAGGGCTCGACCGTGTCCGGGACGGCGACCCAGACGAGAGGAACGCCGAGGCGTCAAGGACGCCGAGCGAGCGGAGCTCGACGGCGGAATTAGGCTGCCGGGGGGGATTCCCGGTGTCTTGAGCTTCAAGATCAGCAGTCGGGCCTCGGGTCGTCGGGCCGTCGACGCGACTCTGTCCGCCTCGACGACCTGGTGACGCCCCCTGTTCCTTTCGACGGCCTCTCGCGGTAGAGTGACCCGGTGATGCCGTCGCGCGCCGAGGGCCCTGAGGGCTCGTACCGGAGGTGAACGATGCTGGACTGGCTCAAGAGGCGTCTCGGATCGAAGCGTCAGCCCATCCATCCACCGTGGAGAGCCGGCCAGTATGTCAGCTATTTCCTCGAGCGCGAGGACGGGACCTGGACGGCCATGGCGATTCGCCTCCACGGCCAGATGGACGATGGATCCTGGGCCCTCTCCGCAGACTTCAAGACCCCGCTCGGCGAGTGCACGGCCTGGTTCCGCTCCGATCCGAGGGCCTCTCCGGACACGCCCGACCCTACGCCGGGCCGGGTCGAGCGGGTCCGTGGTGCCCCCATGAACGGGAATGCCGACGTGGAGACGCTCGTCCAGCAACCCGAGATGCAGACGTCGATGGCGATGAACCTCCTCCTGGTGCGTCGCTGGGGCGCCGCGAAGGAGGCTCTGGGCGGTGCCGCGCGCGAGGTCCGCTATCCGTGCGGGATCGACCGGGCGTACCCGCTCGTCACGCCCATCCCGGGGGCCGAGGTCCGGAAGCACCACGATCTCAACCCGCGCGTGATGCTGACGGGCGTGGCCTGCCTGTCGATCGACGGCGTCAAGAACCCGATCACCGTGACCTCGTTCGGGTGGAGCGATCCCCAGGGGAGCATGCCCGATTCGTACGACGACTTCGTGGACTTCTCACACCCGAAGCGCGTTGATCACGAGGCGTTCTCGCTCACGTACCCGGCGACCTGGTTCCTCCGCTCGGAGGAGATCGAGGAGTCTGGTCTCCGGACCGCCAAGCATTTCGCGCAGCTCGGCGGCAACACGTGCGCGACGACGCTCTCGGTCACCCTGTCCCGCGGCGCCGCTGCGCAGGTCGCCGCCGAGCGCGACGGCATCGTGAACAAGCTGGAGGCGCTCCCTGCGTCCAACGAGGGCGACGTCCGCCGCCGAACGGCGGATGTCCCCGTGTTATCCGGGGATGCCGCGGGGTTCGCGTTCGATTTCAGCGGTCCGGCGATCGACGGCGTCTCCGCGAACGGCGTCATCCGCGCCGAGTCTGGCGATCGCGTGGCGCATGTCTCCCTGTTTGGCTGCGTCGCGAGGGCGAGCCCCCGCCGCGATCAGACGCTCGCTGAAATGCGCGCGGTGTTCCGCGAGACGGTGGAGAGCTTCCAGTTCACCTGAGCTGATCGAGCCGCCGGCGCACCTCGGCGAGCGCTCCCGCGCGTCCGCTTCAGCGCGGCCTTGAGGACATGGCTGCACGGCTGGCAGCGTCGCCGCATGCCGCAACGTCGCTCGCGCCCCGGTCTCGATCCCGGGAGCGCTCCACGCTCCGCGGAGCACCATTCCGGCCCTCCCGCGCACGCACCGCCTTGGGTGCCCCAACCCGAACACCTACGCGACGCCGCGGACCGTGGCGCCCGGCGAGACCGCATACACGATCTCCCTCGAGAGTCACGGATTCATCGCAGAGACCGGGGAAACCCGGACCGACCCGGCTACCGGCCAAACGACGGCGGCGACGACCAGCGGGTTCACGCCGACGTATCCCTCGTACCAGCAACGGCACGGCTTGACCGACATGCTCGACATGGGCGTACACCTCCACAGCCTCAGCACGCTCGGCGTCGACTTCAAGGTGAACCCGGTCCGCGGCGCCTTCGACCTCGCCGTCGATCCCGGGATCCAGTTCTTCTTCGCCAACGCCCCCATCGTCTACCTGCACGCGCCGGTGATGCTCGGCCTGAACCCCGCGGACTGGCTCTCGGTCGTGGTGACCCCCGGCATCAGCTACGGCCTCGCGCTGGCCCCCATCGAGAAAGAGGAGAAGGCCGTGTCGGCCTCGGACGGCCTCCTCCTGCGCGGCAGCCTGGGCCTCCAGTTCCGGACCGACGGCGGCTTCGCTCTTCACCCCGAGCTCACGATGCTGAAGAGCCTCGAGGGGCCGGAGGTCTTCTTCAACTTCGGCGTCGGGCTCAACTATGGTGACCTGCCGCGCTACGAGGACCTCCGAGCGCCGATGTGATGCGCCCGCCGGACAAGGCACCTCAACAAGGCGCTTCGCTCGATCGCTTCGCGCCGCGCGCCCCAGGCTCAGCGCGGGCGCTTCAGCGCCGCCTTGAGGACGTGCTCCGCGATGAGATACAGACCCCCTCCCCGTCGATCCGCCGGAGCATGGTCCTCCCCCCTTGCGGGGGCGCGACGCGCCCGTTGCGACGACGCGACGATGGCGCTTCAAGACCGTGTCACCCGGCGCGGGCTCTTGCTGTGCGCGCGGCGCTCGACGTACGACGCCGCGATCGCCCCCGGGAGCAAGCCCATGTCCAACCCGTCGATTCGAGCGCTCATCGCGCGCCGCTCTTGTATCGCGGCCGCCTTCTCCGCGGTCGCCCTCGCCGCCGCGCCCGGCGCGGCTGCATCGAGCCGCACGAGCTATGTCGTCGCCGAGATCACGAGCGCCAACGCGGGTCTGCCCTCGGGCGCTCGGGCCGAGAAGTACGCGGAGATGAAGGCTTCCCCGTTCACGTTCTTCCGCGGATCCAACCACCTCTACTGGAAGGATCTCGGCAGCTCGACCCAGCTCCTCACGTATGGCGGCGCGAGCTCCACCCGGACGTGGCTCGGCGGCGACATGCACGTCAACAACATGGGCTCGTTCGATGATGACCGGGGCGACGTCGTGTACGCCATCAACGATTTCGACGAGGCGGTCATCGGCGACTACCAGCTCGACGTCTGGCGGCTCGCCACGAGCCTCGCGCTGGTCGCCCGCGAGAACGGCGGCTACAGCCTCTCCGACCAGAGCGCGCTCCTCGACGCGTTCACCGAGGCGTACCTCGATGCGATCGCGAGCTACGCCGGGAACAGCCAGGAGACCACGCGGAAGTTCACGGCGAGCAACACCTATGGCCTGCTCGACGACTTCCTCGACGACGTCGAGGCGTCGAACAGCCGGGTCGAGATGCTCGACGATTTCACGATCAAGATCGGCGGCGTGCGCACGCTCGACACGGGCGGCAATCCGGATCTCGCCCCGGTGACCGCGGCCGTCGACGCCGACGTCCGGGGCCACATGTCGGCCTATCGCGCCACCCTGAGCGGCGGCGGCGCCGGGCTGCCGGCCGCCTACTTCGCTGTCAAGAGCGTCGCCCAGCGGCTGCACAGCGGCATCGGCTCGCTCGGCGTGACCCGGTATTACGTGCTGATCGAGGGGCCGACCACGGGACAGGACGACGACCGCCTCCTCGACGTCAAGGCCCAGGGCGCGCCGAGCGCGTTCGCCGGCATCGCCGCCGCCGCCTCGCAGACCGACGCGGCGAGCGGCGGCAACCAGGCTTACCGGACCGTGCTCGCGTACAAGGCGCTCGGCTACAGGGTCGATGACCTGCTCGGCTGGATGACGCTCTCCGACGGCCAGAGCTACAGCGTGCGCGAGCGTTCGCCCTACAAGGACACCTTCGACACCGCGAGCCTCTCGACGATGACCCGCTTCACCAACCTCGCCGAGCAGTGGGGCGAGATCCTGGCGACGCAGCACGCGCGCGCGGACAACGACTGGGATGCGGCGGTGTTTCCCGGCTCCGTCGACGTGCAGATCGACGCGCTCACCGACGGGGATCACGCGGGCTTCCGCGCCAAGGTGCGCTCGATCGCGCTCGATTACGCCGACCAGGTCGCGCTGGATTACGCGAGCTTCTGCGCGAGCTTCTGACCGCCGGGCGGGGCGCGCGCCGGTGCGCCCCGCCGGCACGCGCGGCGCTCAGCGCGTCCGCTTCAGCGCCGCCTTGAGGACGTGCTCCGCGATGAGGTAGCCGAACCCCTCTCCGTCGATCCGCCGGAGCAGCTGGTCGCGCGGGATCCGGAGCGCCGCCGCGGTGGCGTCGAGGTTCCACCCGTGCGCGGCGAGCTGCTCGAGGAGCCGCGCGCGCCGCACCTGCCCGGCCGAGAGGCGGTAAGTCTTCGCGTACTCCAAGGTGCCGTCGTCGCGCACGATCGCCTCGCCGATGTGGTTGTCGAGCGCCGGATCGAGCTCGGTCATGAACCGCTGCAGCGAGAACGGCCCCGCCCGGTACACGCGCTGCGCCGCGATCGGCCGGCCGAGGAGGCCCGCGGCCGTGTCCACGTGCAGCGCGCCGGCCTCGGACCGCGCCCGGCCGAGCGCCGCCCGCAGATCGTCGAGCGAGCCGATCTGCGCCGCGTCGAAGGTGTGCGTGAACGCCTGGCTGTCGCCGTTGTGCCGGGCCGCGTGGAGCAGCGTGTGCTCGTAGAAGTCCTCGATCAGCGTGCGGTGCAGCGCGCGGTAGTCGCCCGGGTGCGACACCACGAACACCGACGCGAGCAGCTCGCCGACGAAGAGCAGGAGGCCGCTCTGCCCCTCGTGGATCTCGAAGACCCGCAGCGCGTCCTCGAGGCTCGGGATCGCCCGGCCGGCGAGCGACACCTCGGTGCGCGGATCGAGGCCGCGGGAGATCGCCCGCCGCGAGTACTCGGACCAGGCGATCTCGGGGGCGTTGAAGTGCAGGGCGAGGAAGCCCTCCATCGCGAGGTGCTGCGGCAGGAGGCGCAGGCGGTTCCGCTCGGCCGGGTCCTCGCCGCGCGTCTCGCGCCGGACCATGCGGTGGAGCAGGTTGACGCCGCGGCACCGCTCGGCGAGCGGGTGGCGATCGGCGGGGCCCGCGAGCGCCGCGCCGTAGGACGCGACGGGCGAGCCGTCCTCGGTCCACCCGATCACGAGCGCGTGCGGCACGTAGCTCGAGCCGTAGAACATGCCGCCGCCCACGTCGACGAACGCCATGGGGTCGTCGTACCCGCGGCGGGCGATGCGCAGGTCGTCCCGCGGCGCGGCCCGGAGGAGCGGGACCAGGCGCACCCCCGCGAAGACCTGGGCGTGCGTGGCCGTGAGGCCTCGCAGCGCAAGCGACTGGAGCAGGGCCGGCCCCTTCGCCATCAGGGCGCCTCGAGCGCCGCGGCGGGCGCCTCTGCCTCCGCCATCATCGCATCGGGCGCTTCGGCCGTCCCGCCGGCGCTCGGCCTCCGGGCGTGCCGCGCGAGCAAGGCCGCCGCGCGCTGCGCGAGGTAGCGCTCGAGCTCCGCGAGCGGCGCCGTCCCCTCGGCGAACCGGGCGAAGCCGAGGACCGTCGGCAGATCCTCGGCGTCGCGCAGGCCGACCGTCGGGATCGACGGGCCGAGCGCCCGCGGCGCGTAGCGCTCGCTGTCGAACACGGGGTTGATGTGCACGATCGACGTGCGCTGCCCCGGGTCGAGCCGCGCCCGGAAGCACCGGGCGACCTCGGCGGCGGCCCCGGCCGGGTCGTTCTCGAAGCCGTCCGAGACGAGGATCACGACGTCGGGGCGCCACGCGAGCGCGTCGAGCAGCGGCGTCGCGAGATCGGTCTGGCCGCGCGCGTCGACGAGGATCTCGTCGGGCGTGGGCGCGGTCCAGAACGCGCGGTACTCGCGGGCGGCGGCGCGGAGCAGGCAGCTCACGCCGAGCGCGACGGCGAGCGGGCGGCGGCGCTTCTCGCTCGATCCGGACGCCGAGTAGCTCCGGTCGAGCACGGCGGCCACGCGCCCGAGCGCGGCGGGGCTCCGGCGGAGCGCGCGGGCGGCGGCGCGCTCGAGCGCGGCGTGGAGCTCGTCGCGGCGGTCGCGCCGCGCCTTCTCGGGCAGGGAGAGCGCATAGAGGGCGACGCGGGTGAGCGGGGCGCGGCCGAGATCGACGGCGAGGTCGACGTCCTCGCGCCCGGCGGCGCGCTGGAGCCGCAGGCGCTCGCCCTCGGTCATGCGCGGCGCGGCGCGGCGCAGGAGCTCGTCGCGCGCGACGCCGCGGGCGGCGGCGAGCCCCTCGGCGACGGTCAGGGGCAGGTCGAAGATCGCCTCCTTCGCGTAGCGGGCCTGCCGCGCGCGCTCGAGGAGCGGCGCCTCGAACGGCGCGCGACGCCCGGGCTCGAACAGGAACGGCCCGATCTCGCCGGGGAGCCGCAGGTGGGCGTGCACGGCGAGCGCGCGGACGTGGGCGCGGTACTTCACGGCGTCGAAGGCCGGGTCCGGCCTGCCGGCGAGGTAGTCGCGGACGACGGCGCGCGCGCGGCGGTTGTTCACGCGCCGCTCCCGGAGCATGCGGAGCGCCCGGAGCGCGCGCTGCGGCGGGAGCTCCCGGAGCGCCGCGGCGATGAGCAGCCCCTCCTCGCGCCGGTCTTCGGCGGGCGTCTCGGCGCCGGTCGCGAGGAGGTTCGCGGCGATGAGCGCCTGGTTGAAGTGGTTGATGCCGGCGGCGAGCGTGCGCGCGTAGAGCCGGCGGTAGTTGCCGAGGATGTACTCGTGGAGAAACTCGACCGAGACGACCTGGCCGCCGGAGGATCCGTAGAACTCGGCCTGCCCGCTGCACGCGAAGCAGGCGTTGATGAACATGACGAGGTCCTCGCGCTCGACGCGCTCGGTGTGGAAACGTGCGGGGGGCGCGGGTGGCGCGGCTGACGCGGGGGACATGAGAGGAGCCGCCCGGGGAATGGTGGGGCGATCAACCTACGACAGTTACCAGACTGGGCTCGGAAATCGCCCCGGAGTCCCACGGGCGGCAAGAGGCAGGATACATGGGCCGGCGCCTCGAGGAACCGGCGGAGCAGGTTTGCTTCTGCGGCCTGGGAAAAGACGAGGTCGTGGGCCCTTCGGCTGGACGCGCCGCCGCCCGGATCCATGGGTCCGTCGCGCTGGCCTTGTTCCCGGCTTGTGCGGGTTATCCCCCAAGATCCCGCAGCAAGCTTCACGTCGTCCGTGGCGAGGACGACGGCGCAGCCTCAGCAGGGCACGCCCTCGATGACGCAGGCGCCCATCGAGGCCGGGATGATCCGCGTCAGCTGGAAGGATGCGGCCGCCAGGAGCTCTCGGAATTCGGCCTCGGAGCGCTGGCGGCCTCCGGTACAGACCAGCATGTTGACGTCGTTGGCCGTGGCGCCCTGCGCTTCGAGCGACGGCTCGACGCGCCGCGGGTAAATCCCTTCCACGAGCAAGAGCTTCGCGTGCGTCGGCATGGCGCGGCGACACACCTTCAAGATCGCGCGAGCGTCGGCGTCGCTCCAGTCGTGGATCACGTGCTTGAGCAGGTACGCGTCGAGGCCCGCCGGGACGGCCTCGAAGAAGCTCCCCGGCACGAGGTCGATCCGGGGCTGCAACGGGCTCGAAGCGAGCGCGCCGCGGGCTCGTTCGATGACGTCGGGGCGCTCGAACAGCGTGCCGCGCAGCTTCGGATGCGCGCTCAAGATCGCCGCCATGAGCGCGCCGTTCCCTCCACCGATGTCGACGATCGTGGTGAAGCTCGAGAAGTCGTAGGCGCTCGCGACCGCCGGCGCGGCGAGCGCGGTCCCGGTCGCCATCGCGTCGTCGAAGTTCTGCGCCGTCTCGGGATCCGCCGCGAAGCGCGTGGTCCAATCGGCGTTCGGGTCGTCCTTCTTGAACGCAGGCTGGCCCGTGCGGACGCAGTACTCGAGCTCCCGCCAGCTCTCCTGGATGGGAGGGCCCGCGAACGTGGCGACGAGCGCCTTCATGGAACCCGGCACATCGGATCGGAGGAGCCGACCCACGGCCGTGAGCTCGAAGGCTCCCGCGTCGTCCTCGCGAAACACGTCGGCGCTCACGAGGAGACGCAGCACGCGCCGCAACGCCTGCGGTTGTGTCGACGTGGCGCTCGCCAGCTCGTCCACGCTCCGCCGGCCTGCGGCGATCAGGTCCGCGACACCGAGCTTCGCGACCAAGGCGAGCGCGCGCGATCGATAGTGACCGATCGCGAGTTGATAAATGACCAAGGGAGCGGGCAATACGGCTGGTGAGAAGCTCTCTGACACCGTCGTGATCTCCTGCGACGGGATGATCGGTTCGCACAGCCAGTCCGCGCCGGCACCGTGCCGGCGACCAGCGAGCGTTCGCCGAGCCGTCCGCGCCATTGATGATAACGACTTTCATTTGCAACGCAAGCGGTGGCTCGCAGGCATCGCGCGGCGTTTCCGTGCTGGTGCCCTTCTGCCCCACGGCGCGTGGGGGATGCGCAGCTTCGGCAGCGCGCCCGCGCCGTCCGGCGCGCCTTCCCGGGTTCAACCTCCACGTCGCGAGCGGACTCGTGCGGACCGCGGCCTGCCGTGCGGACCGCAAGCAGGTCGCCGCTCTAATGATCTTGATTATCATTTGCACCAATGCTATGTGAAGCCGCGAGCTCATGGAAGACGACCTCGCGGTGGACCTGGTCGCGCTCGAGAGCGCCGCGCTCGCGGGCGGCGCGGCGGCGCTCTCGACGCGATGGAACGAGCTGCACGCAGCAGGTGACGGCGCGCTAGAGCGCCGCCCCGCTGTCGTGACCGGGAAACGCGCGCTTTCGAACCGCCACGCGGCGATGTTTTCGCACTGACAAGGATGAACGACATGGTACCCGGCTACACAGAAGAGACGGTGCTTGAGGTCCATCACTGGACGGACAGGCTCTTCACGCTCAAGACCACCCGCTCGCCGAGCTTCCGATTCGCGAACGGGCAGTTCTGCATGATGGGGCTCGAGGTCGCGGGCAAGCCGCTCGTCCGCGCCTACTCCCTCGCGAGCGCGAACCACGAGGAGACGCTCGAGTTCTTCTCGATCAAGGTGCCGAACGGCCCGCTGACCTCGCGCCTGCAGCACATCGCCGTCGGCGAGACGATCCTCGTCGGCAAGCGCGCGACGGGCACGCTCACGATCGGCAACTTGCGGCCGGGGCGGACCCTGTGGCTCCTGGCGACCGGGACCGGCCTGGCGCCGTTCCTCAGCGTCATCAAGGACCCCGAGACGTACGAGCGCTTCGAGCGCGTGGTCGTCACGCACACGTGCCGCCGCGTGCAGGACCTCGCGTACGCGCGCTACATCGAGCGCGACCTCATCGCGGACGAGCTGCTCGGCGACATCGTGCGGCCCAAGCTCCGCTACTACCCGTCCGTCACCCGCGAGGCGTTCAAGACCGAGGGCCGGATCACCGCGCTCATCGAGTCCGGCCGCATCTTCGCCGATCTGGCGCTGCCCGCGCTCGACCCCGCGCACGACCGGCTGATGCTCTGCGGCAGCTCGGAGATGCTCGCCGACACCGCCGCGCTCTTGGAGTCGCGCGGCTTCGACGAGGGCAACAGCGGCGAGCCGGGCGACTACCTCGTGGAGAAGGCCTTCGCGGGCGAGAAGCGCGCCCCGCTCGCCAGCGCGTCGCCGACCGAGAGCGCGAGCTCGTCCGGCGCGGCGTGACGTCGCGCGCCGCGCGTCGGGCTGCGCCCGGGACCGCGCGTCGGCGTCACGGCTGGCGCGCCGCCGGACGCGCGCACCGGGCGGCCGATCGCGATCGCGCTGCTCGACAGCTCGGCGGACGGACCCATGAACGAGGCGCCTCGACGCCGGTCTACTCCGGCCAGACCTCGATCCAGACGAACAGCACCTGTCCGGCGGCCTGGTTGCCGACCGCCACCGGATACACCGTGCGCGCCCGAAGCGCCTCGACGAGGTGATCGTGGTGGATGGCGAACCTCCCGATGAAGTCGTCGCTCACCAGGTCCCGGTCGATGAGCTCACCGCTCACGTGGACGTCCGGCGCGAGCGGCACGCGGCGCCAGGTCGGCGGGCCTTTCCATCCGGGCGTGCAGGTGTCGCGCTGCCCCGAGCGATCGAGCGCGAGCCGGCCGAGCGACCGGCCGCCCACGAACAGCTCCGCCGTGCCGAACGGCTCCGGCGGCTCGGTGCCGGCCCCCGCCGCCTCCGCGGCGAACCCCGCCACGCTGGCGGCCGCCGCGGCCGGGTGCGCCGTGCGGAGCAGGTCGCCGATGGCGGTGAGCGCCCCCGCCGGGACCGTGCCCATGCCGTCCCACTGCCGGCCATCCGCCTTGGCCGGGCTGATGACGGCGCCGTCGATCGAGACGCGCACATGGGCCGGCAGCGGCTCCGCCGCCGGCTGGCACGCCGCGCAGCCGAGGGCGAGCCCGCACAGCGAGGCCGCTCCGAGGGGACGTGACGCCATGCCTCGAGAGCGTATCCCGGCGGACGCGGGGCACCAACGCAGAAGAACGGGCGGGCGGCGCGGCGGGGTGCGCTGATCGCGCGGCGGAGCCTCGCGGCGAGATCGCTGCGGCGCACGCTGCGTCTCCGGGGAGCGTCCAGGGCCTCGCGCGCTTCCGAGCCAAGGGCGGCGCGCGGCGCTCCGTGGCCGAAGCGCGCCGCGGCGACGCTACCGGTAGTCGCTCGGATTCGCGTCCTGGTCGCCGTCCTCGACGGCCTGGTTGTATCGCCACACGTCGGGGCGTGAGCCGTCGAGGTCCGTGAAGCCGTACTCGGCCGCCAGCTCGGCCGATGTCACCGACCGCTGATTCCATCGCGCGCGCCCGGGATCGGTCGCGAGCGCCACGACCGCGCGTCCCACGTAGCGAGGCGACTCCGATACCGCGAACCCGGGCGGAGCCGCCGCGGCGCGCCAGGTGTCCTCGGTGACCTTGTAGTTCTCGAGCATCATCTCGGATCGGAGCCATCCGGGGCTGATCGCCACGGCCGTGGCCCCGTGCGGCGCGAGCTCGTGTCCCTGAGAGAAGGCCAGGCGATTCACCGCAGCCTTGGCCAGGTCGTAGAACACCGAGATGCGGTACCGCGAGGCGTTGTGGTCGGCGGTGCCGTCGGTCACCTCGACCAGGAGGCCCCCCGGGCGAGCGATCAGGAGCGGGAGGAGGTGGTGGGAGGTGATCAGATGCGTATCGATGGCGAGGCGGAGAATCCGGAGCCCCTTCTGGAGGTCGTGCCGCCAGATGGGCGTATTCCATTCGGAGGGTCCACCTTTGAGCCGCTCCGCGCCCCAGAGGTCGTTGACCAGGATGTCGATGCGGCCGTGCGCCTCCCGGATCTGGTCCGCCAGGCGCTCGACCTGGGCCGCGTCGAGGTGGTCGACGACCATGGGGATGCCGTGGCCGCCCAGCGAGGTGACGAGCTCGGCGGTCTCCTCGATCGTCTCGGGGCGGTCGTAGTCGGATTGCAGGGAGCGGCTGCGGCTGCTGCGCCCGGTGCAGATCACCGTGGCTCCGGCCTCTCCCAGGGCGGCCGCGATCCCGCGGCCGGCCCCCCGCGTCGCCCCGGCGACGACCGCGATGCGACCGCGCAAAGCTTCAGGATCCAGGCACCAGCTCGTCATTTCGCTCCTCCTGGGATCGGTGCGCTGGCCGGGGGCCGAGCCCATCACCACGCCGAGAGGTACCACGTCCAGGCCCATGATTTCCATACCCCTCCTCCGCGCTGGCGCGGAGGAGGGGTAGTTGTACTGTCGCGAGGGAATCATTTCGCCGCCGCTCTACAAGCGGCGCTCCCTGAATCGCCCTACAACTCGGCAGCGTGGCGCGGATCGGCGATCACGACGCCCTTGGGCTGCCGCATGGACGTTTGTCCGCCATGGCGCCGCCACCCCTGAGCTGGCTGTCTCCTCGCGTTTTCCCGTCGTTTCGTGTCGGCATGCGGTGTGCTCAAGGCCGAGCGTCATGCCGACGCTCGAGCACAACGCCCTCGTGGAGATGTTCCGTGGCGAGCCGGCGCTCGCCCCCCGCTTGCTCGCGACGCTCTTCCATGTCGAGGTGCCGCCGCACGCCTCTGTCGCGGTGGTCGAGTCGTCGCTCGACCAGCTCATCCCCGTGGAGTTCCGCGCTGACCTGGTGCTCGAGCTGCGAGACGCGAGCCGCGCGCTCGTGCTGGCGATCGTCCTCGAGGTCCAGCGCGACGTGGATCCGAACAAGAAGTTCTCGTGGCCGACGTACGTCACGGTCGTGCGCGCCAAGAAGCGCTGCCGCACGGTCGTCCTCGTGATCGCACCGGACGCCGGCGTGGCTGCCTGGGCGGCGGAGAAGATCGACCTCGGCCTGGGCCTCGGCAGCGTCGAGCCGCTGGTGCTCGGTCCGGCCGTCGTCCCCGAGATCGCCGACCCAGTCGACGCGGAGACGGATATCGAGCTCGCCGTGCTCTCGGCGGTGGCGCACGGCAACGGGCCGAACGGGCTCACCGTGGTCCAGGCGGCGCTTGCTGCCCTCGGCCGGCTCGACCAGGAGCACGCGATGGTCTATTTTCAGCTCATCTGGAACGGGTTGCGCGAGCCGATGCGGCAGGCTCTGGAGGCGTTGGTCATGGAACGGCAGATCGAAGGCGAGGCGACTTTTCCCCCGTTCGTGCAGCAGCTCATCGATCGCGGCAAGCTCGAGGGCATGCGTGAAGGCAAGCTCGAGGGCAAGAAGGACACGCTGTTGCGGCTGCTCGCGCGTGCAGAGATGGTGCTCACCGACAACGAGAGCGCGCGCATCCAGGCATGCACGGACGTTGCGACCCTCGACCGCTGGATCGATAACATCCTTGGGGCGAAGACTGCCGCCGAAGTGCTCTCCTGACCGCTGACGGATGCGGCCCAACAAGGTGATGAATCTGACGGGCTTCACCCGCCGAGGATCGCACCGAGCAGCGAGACCAGCACCGCCTGCAGCCGCGCCAGCGGCGCCGGCCGGGCAGCGCGGCTAATCGTTCTCGATGATGAACAGGCAGCCGGCCTTGACGTCGTCGACGATGACAGCGCCACCGGAAAACACGTAGTTCGAGTCTCCGAAGCCGACGCCGCAGAAGAAACGAGCCTGCGGCGCAAACAGCCCTCGGAAGCGAAGCCACAGCGCGAGCGCCTCCTGCCGATCGATCGTGTCCCGCGCGTGCCCGACCGCAGCGCCTCCCACGAGCGCGTCGACGGTGAGCTCGCGCGCGCGTCGCTCGATCACCTCGTAATCGGCCCACGTCTGGTCGTTCGGACGAAGCTCTGGCGCCGGCCACTCGTGGTCGTCCAGGGCCTGAAAGGCGGCCGTCAGCGCCGTCTCTTCGTCCTCCCGCCAACGCGCGTCGAGCGCGACCATCTTCACGAGGTAGTACCCATAACTCCGAGGATACGCGGCGAGAGCACTCCGGAGTTCGTCCAGCAACCGATCGGGATCCAACGCTGCCCTCCTCTCGTCGTCTGCCCAGCGTCGCAATCGACCGCTGCGCACGGCCTGTCTCCGCGGCCCAGCATGCATGCAGGTCGCGAGCCACGGCGGCTCGCCTTCCCCGCGGCGCCGTTCCCCGCCCTCCGACGCTTCAGGGCGAAGGGGCTGCCGGCAAGCGCGCGCGCCGCTCACCCCCGGCCCATCCGCGCGATCGCCTCGGCGAGCGCGCCGTCGCCCGCGCCCTCCGCCTCGCCCGCGAGCGCCGCCTCGGCCGCCGCGAGCGCCGCGTCGCGGAGGCGGTAGAGCTCCGGCTCCGGGATGCGCTCGCGCGCGGCGAGCACCCCCGGCGGGACGCCGCGCAGCATCTCCAGGATCACCCCGAGGCGGCGGCGCGCCTCGGGCGGCGCCGGCGCGCCGAGGCCGAGCCGCCGCCGCGCGGCCTCCGGCGCGGCGGCGAGGCGGCGCGAGGCCGACTCGGCGACCTGGGCGGCCAGCGCGTGGTACGCGGGCGGCGACGGGAGCCGCGCCTCCATCCAGACGAGCAGCCGCACGAACTCGCGCGCCCCGCCCTCGAACGCCCGGCGCCCGTGGAGCATGCGCCGGTTGTCGACCACCAGGATGTCCGCCGGGCCGAGCTCGAGCTCGATCACCTCGCGGCGCGACGCCTCGACGAACCGCGCGAGGCGCGCGGCGATCGCGTCCCCCGGCGGCACGACCGGCGCGTGCGTGAACGCGAGGGCGCCGTCGCGGAGCGCCACCGTGGGCCCGTGGACGTCGCCGAAGACGAAGGGGATGCGCCGGTACGCCGTGAAGAGCGCGCGGAAGAGCTCGGGATCGGCGCGCTCGATCGCCGCGACCAGCGCCCAGCCGTCGAGCAGGAGGCAGGCGCCGCCGCGCTCCGCAGGCCGGACGCAGGCCATGATCTGCACGGCCGGCGGCGCGCCCGCGAAGCTCTGGCTGTCCGTGTGGAGCGGCGCCGCCGCGGAGCTCGCGGCGAACGACCTGCCCCCCGGAACGGCCTTGATCGGCTGCCGCTCGACAAGGCGCGGCCTCGCCCCGAGCAGCCGCTCGGCGAAGCTCCACGGCGCCCGCGCGGCCTCCTCGGGGGCCAGCGCGGCGTCGCCGCGGAGGACCGAGAAGCCGCGCGCCGCGAGCTCGTCGAGGAGCCTCGCCGGACCGCGCTCCGCGCCGGGCCAGATCCATCGCTCGCTCATGGGCGCGGCGCGCGCGGGAACGGGCGCGCCGCGCGCGGGCGCTCGAAGGGCAAAATCTTCATACTTATCCAGTACATACGAGCCAGATGACCGCGCCGTCCACGCCGCTCACGCATCGAGGAAGCGGGCCTCCCGGAAGCCGGCCCGGAGCAGGTCCCGCGGGATCGGCAGGACCCGGAGCAGCGGCGCGCCCTCGGGCACCTCGATCGGCGCGCCGATCCGGCGCACGTGGAACACCGCCGGGGTCGCGAAGAAGACGTCGGTCGCGACCACCCCGCGCATCACGTCGTAGCCGTCGCCGTGGACGCCGTCGAGCAGGCTCGACCAGCCCGGCGGGGTCCGGGTGAAGGCCCACGGCTTCACGAAGAAGTGCGGCTCGCCCGGCGGGTGGGGCGTGAAGTACTTCGTCAGGTACCAGAGCGCCCCGCGGTTCGCGGCGATGAAGCCCTCGCCGAAGGTCCGGGCGAAGGTGCGCTCCACCGCGGCCGCCCCTTCGGCCAGGCGCGGCGCCTCCGGCGCGACGGCGAGCGTGTGCCCGTCGAACGTCGCGCGGAACGGCACCGCGTTCCTCACCACGAGCGACGCGAGCCGCCGGGCGCCCCCGCGCCACGGGACCGGATCCGGCCCGGCCGCGGTCGTGACCTCGGTCACCTCGACGATCTCGGGCGCCGCCGGCCCGGCGACCACCAGCTGCACGCGCGCCGGCCCCGCGCTCTCCTCTCCTGCTTCGCCCGTGTTCTCCTCGCCCGCACGCCCCTCGCCGACGTCCCCTGCTTTCGCGCTCCCCTCGCCCGCGCTCCCCTCTCCTGCCTCGCCCGCTCGCCCCTCTCCTGCCTCGCCCGCTCGCCCCTTCCCCGCGCCCGCCCTGCCTCCCACGAGCCGCCGGTACTTCCGGGTCACCTCGCCCTTCTTCGCCGCGAAGTACCTCGCGTCGTAGAACTCCGCGTGCGCCCGCCCCACCTCGGGCGCGTCCGCCAGCGCGCAGGCCTCGATCCGCACGTCGGGGCGCACCGGCGCGAGGCAGGCGATCTCGCCCTCCAGCCGCAGGCTCCCGGGGGCCTCGTCGCGGACGCGCAGCTCGACCACCAGCGGCACGAAGGCGCGGTCGTCGGCGAGGTGCGCCTCGCTCACCTCGATCAGCGCGTTGCGGCGGTTCGCCGCGCCCGCGACCCGCAGCCACAGGCCGCGGTCCGGGCGCACCAGGAGCCCGGTCCACAGCCGCAGGCGCGGCCGACCCAGCCCCGTCCGGCACGTCCAGGCGAGGCCGCCGCGCAGCGCCCGGTGCCACGCCCCCTCCGGCGCCAGGAAGCCCTGCGACACCAGCCGCGGCAGCGCGGCGCGGTGGGCGCGCAGCAGCGCCTCGCGGTGCTCCCCCGCCGGCTCGGCGCGGAGCGACCCGAGCCGCCGCCGCACCTCGATCGGCCGCGCCAGCGTGATCTGGTGGCCGAACGCGTTGCCCTCCAGGAGCGGCACGCACGCCTTGGCCACCCGGAGCGGCACCGCGCCGTCGAGGTCGCCGGTGCGCCGGGTCAGCCGGCAGAGGCCGAGGGCGTCGAGCACCTCGAAGCAGGCGTCACCCGCCGCAGCCACCGCCACCGCCGCAGCCGCCACCGCCGCCGCAGCCGCCACCGCCGCCGCAGCTCGACGAGCTGCACCCCGAGCCGCCGGAGCCGCCTTCGGTCGAGATCACGCGCGGCGGGGTGATCGCGAAGATCATCGGCCCGAAGAGCGGCGACATCGCGAGCGCCGCCGTGCCGGTCGCCGCCACCGTCAGGCCGATGTCCACCGCCTCCCGCCGGCGGCCGCCGGCGACGTCGGCGCGGAGCGAGACGGTCGAGTCCTCGATCCACGCCAGGTAGGCCGATCGCTGGGCGCTGTACGCGCTCGTGCGCCTCGCCACGATCCACGTGGCGAACAGGAGCGCGATCATCTCCACCACCAGGAACGTGTGGGGCCGGTGGAGCTCCTCCGCGCGGAGGACGCGGATCAGCCCCACGCCGAGCAGGGCGATACCCACGGCCCAGACCACCGCCGAGAGGATCGCCACGGTCCCGCGCGGCCGGATCATCCCGGCGGCGGCGAGCTCCTCGCGGAGCTCCTGCTCGAAGGTGGTCGCGATCCGCTCGGCGACCGAGCGCACCTGCTCCACCGAGAGCGCCGCGTTCGGGTCGCCGCCCGGGCGGAGCGACGTGAGCAGGCCGAAGAACGCCGAGAGCACCCGGTCCCGCGGCGGGGTGCCGCCCACCACCTGGAACGACTTCGGCTCGCCCGTCGCCTCGCCGGCGGGGACGAGCCACCCCGCGGCCATCGCGACCGCGATCAGCGTGGCCGCGACGCCCTTGCTCTCTTCCCGGAGGTACGCGATCGCCCAGTACTCGTCCGGCTGCGGGATCCAGCCCACCGAGAGCCGCTGCCGCGGCGGCGGCGGCGGCGCGTGGAAGCGGTAAGGCGTGCCCGCCGCGGCCGCCGCGGCCGCCGGCGCGCCGCCCGGCTGCGCCGAGCGATCGAGGGACGCGCCGAGCGCCTTTCGCGCCAGCGCGGCGAAGAAGAGGCCCGACGCCGACAGCACGAAGTAGAACAGCAAGAACTCCGGCCCCGACGCGATGTTGAACGGGAAGAAGTCGAAGATCTCGTGGATCATCGCGCCGCCTCCCCGTGCTCGAGCCGATCGACGTCCGAGACCGCGGCCGCGAGCAGCTCGGCCAGCGCCTCGTAGGCCGCGCCCGGCGCCTCGTGGGCCCGCTGCAGCGGGGCGACGTCCACGCCGAGCAGCTTGCCCGCGCCGGCGAGCACCGCGCCGAGATCGTCGTCGCCGTCGATCCCGTGCAGGCCGAGCAGGGCGTGCAGCGGGCCGCGGATCTGCTTCACCTTGCGGAGCACCGCGCCCCGCAGCGCGTCGTCCGAGCCCATCCCGTCCACCACCGCGCGCCGGAGCCGGATCTGCGCCTCGCGGAGCTCCTGCTCGACGCGCAGACGGCGGTTCTTGCCGTCGATCACCAGCGCCGAGAACGGGTCGCGGCCCGAGAGGAGCACGTGGCACCGGCGGATGTCGTCGTAGAGCAGCGGGAACACGTCCGCGGCCTGCGGGATCTCGGCCGCCGTGAGGATCATCGCCTCGATGCGGGCCGCGTAGCGCGCGAGCCGGAGCGCGTTGGCGATCGCGTCGAGGCGCTCCCGGGACGCCTCCTCGAGCACCACCATCAGGTCCACGTCGCTCTGGCCGTCGCGGTAGCCGCCCCGCGCCGCGCTCCCGTAGACGAGCAGGCACGCCAGCGCGCCGCCGAGCGCCCGCTCCAGGCTCTCCTTGAGCTCGACGAGCCGCGCCTGCACCGGCGCCGGCAGCCTGGAGACGGCGCTCCCCGTGGCGTTCGATCCTTCTTTCATAGGCTATCTTCGCGGCTCGACGAGCCGGACGTCGGCGCTCGAGCCCATCCCCTTGATCGCCCAGACTACCCGACCTCCAGGCAACCGCTCCCGCCGAATGAACGGCAGGACCCTGGGCCGCACGCTCCCGTCGCCCGCCGGCCCGACGAAGCGGGCGCGGAGGAGGAGGCGATCGACGAGCGCCTCGGCCGCGAGGCGCTCGTCGGCCGCCGCCGCGGCGGCGATCCGGAGCGCGTCGGCGACCGCGGTCAGGCGCGGGGCCCGCGGCGACGCCTCGACGCACCGGGCCCCGAGGCGCGCGGCCTCCTCGCGGTGCGACGCGAGCCGCGGCAGGAGCGGGAGCGCGTCGTCGACCCGCTTGCGCTGGAGGATCCCGCGCGATCGCGCGACCTCGTCGGCCGCGAAAGGCCGGACGTCGGCCGGCGACGGGTCGCGCGGGTCGGTGAGCAGCTCGGCCACGCGCGCCTGGACCGCGGCCAGCGCCGGGGCCTCGGCGGGCGGATCGCCCGTGGGAAATTGCATCGACGCGTCCCTCGGGGCGGGCGGCGCAGGGCGGGGCGGCGCGGACCGGGCGAGCTCGCGGGCGGTCGCGATCTCGGCGGCGAGGTCGGCGAAGGGCGGGAAGCCGCCGTCGCGCTCGAGGAGGATCGGGACCGGCCCGGTGGCCGCGAGGACGTCGGCGAGCAGGGCGAAGACCGGCTCGGGGACGGGGTGGGCGTGCGTGTCGAAGTAGAAGCCGTGCTCGAGGGCGCCGCCGGCGACGTGGATCATCGCCACGCGCTCGAGCGGGTACGACCGGGCGAGCGCTCCGGGATCGACGCCGGCGTTGACGGCGTTCGCGTAGACGTTGCCGACGTCGAGGAGGAGGTCGCAGCCGGTGCGGGCGGCGACCTCGGCGTAGAAGCTCCCCTCGTCGAGGGCGTCGTCGGGGAAGCGCAGCGTGCGCGCGGCGTTCTCGAGCAGGAGGGGGATATCCGGGAGCGCCCGCCGGGCGGCGGCGACGTTCCGCGCGACGACGCGGGCCGCCTCGCTCGTGTACGGCAGGGCGGTGAGGTGCCCGATCTCGCGCCCGCCGCCGCGCACGAAGGCGACGTGCTCGCTCACGACGGGGGCCGCGAGCTCCCGGCAGAGCGCCCCGAGGCGGCGGGCGCGATCGAGGTCGACGCCCTCGGCGCTGCCGAGCGAGAGCTTCACCCCGTGGGGCACCACCGGCCAGATGCGCGCGATGGCCGAGGCCTCGCGCCGCGCGGCCGGGCTCGCGAAGCAGGCCTCGGCCACGACCTCGACGAAGTCCACGGCCGAGGGCGCGGCGAGCAGATCCGCGGCGAGCTCGGGGCGGAACCCGACGCCGACGCGCGCGCCGCCGCTCAGAGGAACTGGCTGCTCCATTTGCGGAACGTCATGATGGTCTTCTCCCCGGCGCAGAGGACCGGCTGGGGGCGGTAGATCTTGTTCTCCCAGATCGGGATGTCCTCCTCGATCTGCCGGCACACCTCGGCGGCGAGCGCCTGGGCGAGGCGCTGCGCGCCGTCGTTGCGCAGCCAGAAGGCGACGCGCACGTCGACGAGCTCGTCGTCGATCGGGGTGACCGCGTTCACGAAGAGGAGCTCGACGATGCCGGTGAAGCGGATCGTCCCGTAGCCCATGCCGTGGCCTTCCCAGGTGATCGTGCCGTCGACCACCTGCCCGCCCGGGCCCTTCTGCTTCACCGCCGATCGGGATCGGATGACGTGGCCCTCGACCTCGAGCTCGGTCCGGGGCGGCGCCGGCATGCTGTGCACGACGACGAAGTGGGCCGGATCCACGATGTTCTCGAGCGTCTCCTGGACGTGCGTCCGGATCCTCCAGCGCTTGCTCATGCCCGGGGACCACTCCGGAGAGCGCGCCTCGGGCAGCGGCGGGATCTCGAACGCCGGGGGCTCGCCGGCGGGCGCGTGGTGGACCAGGATCGCGCCGTCGAGCTCCCGCACCTCCCAGCAGCGGACCCTCGCCTTCGGGGGGATCGTGTCCGCGTAGGGGATGTGCACGCACGCCCCCTCGCCGGAGATCACCCAACCGTGGAACGGGCATCGGATCCCGCGCTGCTCGACGCGGCCTCCCACCCCGAGGTGGGCGCCCATGTGCGGGCAGTGGGCGTCGAGGACGCGGGCCTCGCCGTCCTGCGTCCGGAACAGCACCAGGTCCTGCCCGAAGCAGCGGAGCGGGAGGGGGCCGCCTCCGGAGAGCTCCTCCGAAGAGGCGACCTGGAACCAGCCTTTCGGGAAAGGCGGAAGAGGGATTCGAGCGCTCACGTGGGTCTCCTCGGCTCCGCGCCTGTCGGGTCCGCCCGTGCGCTCGTGCGGCGCCGGGGGTGGCCGTGTCGTGCCGGCGGTCGCGGCATGAGCTCACCATCTTACGAGACCCGGGCGCGCCGAGGTACTGGCAAGCTTGTCGCTGCGGGCCTCGCGCGCTCGAGCGGGCGGACGCGCTCCAGCGGAGCGCGCGGACGGCGGGCGATCCGATCAGGGCGATCCGATCAGGCGGGGTGGAGCGTCATCTTGAGGCCGTGGCGCGGCCGGAGGGTCGTCACGGCCTGGGGCGACACCGTCTGACCGGGCACGAGGCGCGCGCGGAGCCGCCGCAGCAGGACGGCGAGGAGGATCTGCGCCTCCATGATCGCGAACAGGTTGCCGATGCACTGCCGCGGTCCGCCGCCGAACGGCATGAACGCGTAGCGCGGGCGGGAGGCCGAGCGCTCGGGCGTGAAGCGCTCGGGGTCGAACGCCAGAGGGGCCTCCCAGGAGGCCGGGTCGTGGTGCATGACGTACTGGCTGACGATGACGGTCGCGCCGGCGCGCACGGGATAGCCGCAGATCTGGTCGTCCTCCTTGGCTACGCGCGGGAGGAGCCAGGAGGGTGGATAGAGGCGCATCGCCTCCTGGATCACCATCTTCGCGTAGTCCATCCGCGACAGGTCGTCGGCGGTCGGCCGCCGGTCGCCGACGACCTGATCGATCTCCGCGCGGAGCTTGCGATCGATCTCGGGGTGCCTGTCGAGCAGGTAGAAGAGCCAGGTCATGGTGATCGCCGTCGTCTCGTTGCCGGCGACGAACATGGTGACGAGCTCGTCCCGGAGCTGGCGGTCGTCCATGCCGGAGCCCGACTCGTCCCGCGCGTGCAGGAGCAGCGACAGGAGGTCGTGCCGCTCTTCCCTGCTCCGGCGGCGCTCCCTGACGATGCGCAGGATCGTCTCGTCGATCCTGGCGATCGCGTCCCGGAACGCGCGCTCGCCCGGGAGCAGGCGCTCGGGCAGGAAGTAGAGGAACATCTTCGCGTTCAGCGACTGGAACGTCGTGAAGAGCGCCTCGCCGAGGCTGTCGGCCTCCCGGGGGGTGATGCTGACGCCGAACATGGTCGCGAGGATGATGCGCTGGGTGAGCTGCATCATCTCCCTGTCCATGTCGACGGCGGCGCCGGTGCGCGCCAGCCGCTCGAGCCGCGGCAGCTCGCTCTCGACGACATCGACCATGAGGTCGACCAGGCCCGCGAGCTGACGCGACGCGAACAGCGGCTGCATGCGCCGGCGGTTCCGGAGCCACTCGTCGCCGCTGGCCGTGACGAGGCCGTTGCCAAGGAACCTCCCGATGGGCTTCCACATCCCGCCTTCCTTGGTGAAGTTGCGCCAGTTGTCGTTGAGGATGTACTGGGCCTGATCGGGGTGCGTCACCAGGTAGGCGCGGATGAGGCCGAGATCGAGCTCGACGAGCGCGCCCGGGTGCTGCCGCGCGAGCTGAAGAAAGAGGCTGGGCGCGTCGTGCATCAGCCCGGGGAGCAGGCCTACCACCGGATAGCCGCGGGCACGCGGCGGAGGCTTGCGAACCGAGGGTGAGGCAGCCGTGGATGAAGGATCGAACGATTCGAGCATGGTCGCGCCCTCCTATCCTGCAGGAGGCTATCCGAGCCGGGTCGGCTGCCCAACATCGGCTACCCACCTGGGCCGGCGATCCCGAAGGAGCTGCTGTATGCAGGTCGAGGTGCGCGTGCGCCACGGCCAGGTCCTTGGAGAGCGCGCTCTCCGCGCGACGCTGCGGCGCGCAAGATGGCGTCGACGACGTTGGTTCAGCCGCCTTTGCGCGGGCGCGCCTCCTGGAATTGCGGCTCGAAGGCCGCCCGGATGGCCGCGCGCCCCTGGTGCCGCTTGCCGTCCATCGGCACGTAGACGGCATTTTCGTGGAAGTACGTCATCGCCTCGTCGAGGTTCTCCCGATTGAAGGCGTCGCAGAAGCGCAGCACGAGCCGCGCGAGCTCGTCGGCGTCGGGCCGAGCGGCGACCTGGCTGGGCGGAGGAGGCGGAGAGACAGCAGGCGTGGAGGGCTGGGATGACATGACGCAATGTGTAGCTCATTCGTGTGCCCAGACCAGCGGATGAATACAGCTGGGCTGCACCCATGCCGCTTGGCGCAACGGTCAGGCGCAGGGACAGGGAGCTACCCCGGATGGCCCCACGGTGCGAAGGTGCGTAAACTGACGACGGCGGCGGTCAAGGCGCCGGCTCGTACTCGAACGTGGCGGTCGAACCGGCGGTCACGTCATACGAATCGCCCAGCACGCGGAGCCGGTAGAGCGTGACATGCTCGGCATCCCACACGAGGAGCCCCACCCCGATGCGGTACGACTCGTCACTCTCATGGATCGTCGTCCCGCTCAGGTATGCGATTGGAGCCCAGCTCGAGCAGCCAGCCACGTCGGTCGGGACGTCCGCCAGCGCCGCAAAGGACGTTCCCCGCTCACAGATCGACTCGGGCGCAGCCGATCGAAGAGAGATGACCATCGCCGATTGGATACCGAGGTCTCCAGCATCGGATACGGTCCCATCCGACAGGCGCACGTAGTCGCCGGTCCCAATTTCCTTCGCCGTCAGGGTGACCGTCCTCGGCCAGGTGCCCGCATCGGACGGCGCTGTCGAGCCCGCGCCGCCCCCGCCGCCGGAGGATGCTGTCGAGCCTGCGTCGTCCTCTCCAATCGGAGGCTCGCCACACCCCGCCGTCGTTGCCAACAGCGTGAGGCATGCTCCAGCGCACAGTCGCCCGGCATATGCCCTCAACCCAGGTTTCATCGTCGGCGTCTCCATTTCTCTTCGCGCACCGCTCACGTCGCTCGGCAAAAAGATCCTCGGGCGATGAGATGCCTCGCAAGGTGGTGGACACGGAGCCCCCCTGCGTCTTGGCGCCCATCTCCGAAAGCATCCGCCTTCGCCCACTGGCGATCGTCGAGCTGCACGCGCACCGGCATCGTTGCCCCGCCTCAGCACACTCGAGCCAGGCGGGCCAAATTTTCAGCCATCGACGAATTTAGGGACAGGCCCTAGGTCCCGCCGTTTGTGGTGAACACCGAATTCGACTCTCGCCCGAATTATTCAGTCCACCAACGTGGTCGTGACGCCTCGCATCGAGGCATAGGCGGGTATGCCTATACCTCGGGCCAGCTGGCTCGGGTACGAAGTCGTGGCAATCACTTGCATCGGGCGATGCGAGGACGGACGGCGATCTTGGAACAGAGTGGCGAGGGCGAATGGAGGCGCTTCGCAATTTCTGCACGACCGCTCCAGGGGTAGCTGCGCTCGCGGCGCTGGCCAGCTCCAAGCCAGGGAGGCGTGACGACCGAGGCACCGCCCGGCAGCGGCAGCGCCGGGACCGGCGTCGGCGGCTCCGGCGCCACGGGCGGCTCGTCGGCGACGGGCGGCTCGTCGGGGGTGGTCGGCGGCGCCGACGAGCCGCCGTTTCAGCATCGATGCCAGGGGCACGCGCGCGAGCACACCCTCGCCGCACCTGACGACGATGATTCGAGTCGTGCTGACCGACCGATCTTCGCTCGGCATCCCCCCGCAGGCTGTGGAGTGAACGCGGTCCCTTCGATGCATGGATGAATTGTCGACACAAGGCGAATGAGGGCCTTTCGCGCCTTGAAACCTCGGCACCAAGCGGACACTGGAGAGATAAAATGCGGTCAATACGTCACTACGTTGCCACGAACCTGAGCGTTCTCGGTCTCCTGAGCATCGGCATTTGTGCCTGCGGCGATGCGGATGACGGTGGTACGTCCTCGACCAGCGGAGGCACCTCGGATGGGGCCACCAGCGGCACGGGGGCCATGGCTACGGTCGGCTCGGGCGGTACGGGCGCCGGCGGCGCCGGAGGCTCAGGAGCCGGGAGCACCTCGAGCAGCGCTGCCGCGAGCACCGCGCAGGCCAGCAGCTCGGCCAGCGGCGGAGAAACGGTCGGCACAGGCGGGGGCTCGGGCGAGTGCGTCACGGGCCAAACCAGGGGAGAGCAAGTCGCGGTCATCGGCGAATCGTTCATCGCCGCGACTCACGGCATCACGCAACAGATCGAGAAGCAGGCCAAGGCCAACGGCTCCCTCGCCGAGAACGAGCGCTACATCGACAACTCGGTCAGCGGCACGACGCTGGCCAACGATCAAATTCCCAGCCAGTACCGCAAAGCCGCGGAGAACGGCATGATCAAGTACGTGCTGATGGACGGGGGCGGGAACGACTGCTTGTTGAGAGGGGACGGCGACGCAGCCCTCGCGGCGGCGGAGTCATTGTTCGAGACGATGGCGGCGGACAACGTCGAAAAGGTGGTCTACTTCTTCTATCCAGACCCCATCGGAAGCCAGTTCGCATCGCTCAAGACCTGCCTCGATGCGCTCCGACCGAAGATGAAAGAATTGTGCGACGGGCTCACGTCGCCGAAGTGCTACTGGCTAGACCTTCGTCCGACCTGGAACGGACACAACGAATACACGCAAGACGGTATCCACCCCACCTCTGCCGGCAGCATCGCCACCGGAGATGCAGTTTGGGAAACGATGAAGGCGAACTGCGTCGCGCAGTGACGAAAGCGGGCTGCGCGTGCTGACGGACAGCATCGCGGGACCAAGGATCCGCCCGAGCTCGCGTGCGCTGATGCCCGCCTCCCGCGCCGAGCGCCAGGGCCGCGCCGCCCACCCTGTGCCCTCGACCCGGGTTTCATCGTCGACCTCTCCCTCTCTCTTCGCGCGAGTCCGCCGGCGCCCCAGCGGAGCACCCGGGCCACGTCCAGACATCGCTGGTACGCGTCGCCCACGTCGCCCCTATCTGTAATATTCCAATGTGACGGTCACGTCGGCAGGTGCGGGTACCGGCAGGACGACGTTGCGGACGCCGCATTCCCGGACGCCGGCTCCCGGTTTCGCCCAGAGAGGCCCACGGAAACCGCGGCACGGCAATTTCCCACTTGATCCGCCGTCATGGACGGAACAGTGAGCCGGCGCTCGCTCCGGCCGGGGGCGAGCGAGAGGACCATCACCCGTGGATGCATTGTCTTACCAGTCGCTCGTGACGGGCGCCGTCGCGCTCATGGTCGCACGCACCTTCTACGTGCGTGTCAAGAAGGCCCCTGAAGGCAACGAGACGATGGCGCGCATCGCGCGCTACGTCCGCGAGGGGGCGATGGCCTTCCTCGCGCGCGAATACAAAGTGCTCGCCGTCTACGCCGCCGTCGTCTTCGCGCTCCTCGCCGCGACGCTCGGGCTCCTCGCCGCGGGCGCCTTCGCTGCCGGCGCGTTCCTGTCGCTCGTCGCCGGCTTCTTCGGCATGAAGGCCGCGACGTACGCCAACGTCCGCACGGCCGAGGCCGCTCGCGCGCACGGCAAGCCCACCGCGCTCGTCACCGCGCTCGACGGCGGCGCCGTCATGGGCCTCTGCGTCGCGGGGCTCGGCCTCATCGGCCTGGGCGGCATCTACGCCCTGTTCCGCAACCACGAGCACCTCGCGACCATCGTCCACTCCTTCGCCGTCGGGGCGAGCTCGATCGCGCTCTTCGCCCGCATCGGCGGCGGCATCTACACAAAGGCCGCCGACGTCGGCGCCGACATCGTCGGCAAGGTCGAGGCGAACATCCCCGAGGACGACCCCCGCAACCCGGGCGTCATCGCCGACAACGTGGGCGACAACGTCGGCGACATCGCGGGCATGGGCGCCGACATCTACGAGAGCTACGTGGCCGCGGTCGTCGCCGCGATCGCGCTCGGCCTCACCATGCCCATCGCCAAGCTGCAGCAGCTCGCTCCGTCGGCGAGCGAGCAGGCGCTCCGCGCGATGGCCGTGTCGCTGCCGCTGCTCCTCGCGACGATCGGCCTCGCGGTCTCGGTCGTCGGCATCTTCATCACGCGCTCGCTCAAGAACCTGCCGCCGGCCCGGGTGCTGCGCCTCGCGCTCATCGTCCCGCCGTTCCTCGTCGTGCTCGCGGCGGCCGGCATCCTCCCGGAGCTCGGCTTCAGCTCCGGCGCCGTCATCACCCTCGCGGCCGGCGCGGCGGGCGGCGGCATCGTCGGCCTCGTGACCGACTACTACACGTCGATGGGCCCCATCCACAAGGTGGCCCAGAGCTCGGTCACCGGCCCCGGCACCAACGTCATCCGCGGCATCGCGGTCGGCCTCGAGAGCGTCGCGATCCCCCTCGTGACCCTCTGCGCCGTCGGCTGGATCTCGAACCACTACCTCGGCCTCTACGGCATCGCGCTCGCCGCGGTCGGCATGCTCGCGGGCACCGCGATCGTCATGACCGTCGACGCGTACGGCCCCATCGCCGACAACGGCGGCGGCATCTCCGAGATGGCCGGCCTCGGCAAGGAGGTCCGCGCGATCACCGACGAGCTCGACGCGGTCGGCAACACCACCGCGGCCGTCGGCAAGGGCTTCGCGATCGGCTCGGCGGTGCTCACCGTCGTCGCGCTGTTCGCCGCCTTCAACATGGAGGTCGACGCGGTCCGCCGCGCCAAGGGCCTGCCGGAACTCGTGCTTTACCTGACCGACGCGAAGGTCCTCATGGGGCTCCTCTTCGGCGCCCTCCTCCCCTGCCTCGTCGGCGCGCTCACGATGACCGCCGTCGGCCGCGCGGCCGGCTCGATCGTCGAGGAGATCCGCCGCCAGTTCCGCGAGATCCCCGGCCTGCTCGAGGGCAAGCCGGGCGTCGACCCGCAGCCGAAGGTCATCGTCGACATCGCCACGTCGGCCGCCATCCGCGAGATGATCGCGCCCGGCGCCGTCGCGGTGCTCGCGCCGGTCGTCGTCGGCTTCCTGGCCGGCCCCGAGGTCCTCGCGGGCACGCTGGCCGGCGCGCTCGTCGTCGGCGCGGTGCTCTCGCTGATGATGGCGAACGGCGGCGGCGCCTGGGACAACGCCAAGAAGCACATCGAGAAGGGCGGCCTCGACGGCCACGCGAAGGGCTCCGACGCCCACAAGGCCGCCGTCGTCGGCGACACCGTCGGCGATCCCTTCAAGGACACGTCGGGCCCCGGCATCTCGATCCTCATCAAGGTGATGGGCGTCGTGTCGCTCCTCATCGCCCCGCTCATCGCCTGAGCGAGCGCGCCGTCGCCATGAGGATCAGCCGCCGCTCGCAGGTGCCGCCGTTCGCGGTCATGGAGGTGCTCGCCGCCGCCAACGCGCGGCGCGCGGCGGGCGAGCCGGTCATCAGCCTGTGCGCGGGCCAGCCGGGCTCAGGGGCGCCCGCCGTCGTCCGCGAGCGGGCGGCCGCGCTCCTCGCGGGCGGCGACCTCGGGTACACCGAGGCGCTCGGCATCCCGGCGCTGCGCCTCGCGCTCGCGGAGCACTACGGCCGCTGGTACGGCGTGGACCTCGACCCGTCGCGCGTCGCCCTCACCACCGGGTCGTCGGGCGGGTTCCTGCTCGCGTTCCTCGCGGCGTTCGAGCCGGGCGACCGCGTGGCGCTCGCTCGCCCGGGCTACCCGGCGTACCGCAACATCCTCCGCTCCCTCGGGGTGGAGGTGGTCGAGCTGCCGTGCGGCCCGGAGAGCCGCTTCCAGCCGACCGTGTCGCAGCTCATGGCCGCGCGCGACGGCGGAGAGCTCGACGGCCTGATCCTGGCCAGCCCGGCGAACCCGACGGGCACGATGGTCGACGCCGCGGAGCTCGACGCGATCGCGCGCTGGTGCGCGGAGCATGGCGTCCGGCTGGTGAGCGACGAGATCTATCACGGCCTCACGTACGGCGCGTGGGCCGGGCGCCAGGCGACGGCGGCGCGCCACGGCGACGCGGGGGCCATCGTCGTCTCGAGCTTCTCGAAGTACTGGGCCATGACGGGCTGGCGCCTGGGGTGGCTCGTGCTCCCGCCGGAGCTCGTCCCGCCGGTCGACGCGCTGGCGGGGAACCTCGCGCTGTGCCCGCCCGCCCTGGCGCAGCACGCGGCGCTCGCGGCCCTGACCCCGGAGGCGTACGCCGAGGCGGACCGGCTGGTGGAGGGCTACGCGGCCGCGCGCGACCTCTTGCTGCGGCGGCTGCCCGAGCTCGGCTGGAAGGTGGCCCCGCCCGACGGCGCCTTCTACCTGTATGCCGACGTCGGCACGGACGACTCGATCGCGTGGTGCGAGCGGCTGCTCGCCGACACGGGCGTGGCGCTGACGCCGGGCACGGACTTCGACGGCGTGGACGGCGCGAGGTACGTCCGGCTGTCCTTCGCGGCGCCGGTCGAGCAGGTGGACGAGGCGGTGACGCGGATCGTCGCCTGGCAGCGCGCGCGGTGACCGACGGGCGGTCGCCTTCGGCTGCCTCCCGCGCGGCGGGGCGCTGAGGGGCCGAGATGGAGGAGCGAAGGGCGCGACTTGGCAGTTCTGAGCGTCCCGTCGGCGCCTCGCTCGCGCCGAGGCAGGGCATCTCGGGGAGGACGTAGGGACTCGATTGCGGGCGAAGATCGCCCACGCGCCGGCAGGGCGCGCGGGCGAATGACTCAGAAGATCGCCGTCATCAGCGCCGTGGACATGCCGTAGATCGACATGCTGCCGGCGTCGTCCATGTTGGTCAAGGACATGTCCGAGTCGTCCGCGCCGTCCGGGTCATGGGGGTAGTGCATGACCGAGTAGGTGTCGTAATCCGTCAACGCGCGCCAGGAGCTGCCGGTGTCGCCTTTCACGCTGGACGGGCTCCGAAACCATTCGTGGTGGAAGCCGAGGACGTGACCCAGCTCGTGCCGAAGCACGCCCTCCGTCGTCATGTTGGGCGCGTTCGCCGGCCAAAATGGATCGGTATCGAAGTCATTGTAGTCCACCACGAGGGTGCCAGCGACGCAGGCGACAGCGGGATCATGAGGAGTGAAGGCGCACGCTCCGCCCGAGGTCCAGGGTCGGACCGGGATGACGACATTGGTGTTGGTATTGGTGCAGTTCGAGTCCTCGCTGCTGAGATAGCTGAACCGCACGTTGACCACGCTCATCCAGGCGCTCGTGGCTTTCCGCATCTCTTCGACGACCCTCGCGTGGTCCGCGAAGCTCGTGCTCACGCAATAGGTCAGATTTGCCGCTTCTTCGCGCGACCAGACATCGTCTGATCCGTTGTATTGCCAGACGATGAGCGGCTGAGCGGCGCTGCCGACCTCCTCGTCAAGGTAAGTCTGCTGGTAGTAATTCCACAGCTTCTCCTCGGATCGTATGGGAATGTCCCAATCGACCATGTAGAACCGATCCCCGTCCACCTCCCTCGCCGCGCTGGCGCGGAACTCCTCCCACGTCGGGACGTGTCCCGGCGTGTCCACTGCGACGTCCTGCTCCGCGCAGGCGCTCAGAGCAGCGATGAGAACGCAGCCCGATGCTTGAATCGTGCGTCTGGACATCATAGCCATATCTGTACCTCGTCGTTATCTGTTTCGACTCATCTCGCCGTCCGCACGGCCCGGGCTCTCCCTCCTCGCATGGCCAGCAGCCCAGCTCGGGTCGTCCTCGAGCGCGTATCATCCGGCCTCGGGCGGCGCGCTATACAGAAGCCGCTGCACAGCGCGCCACCGATGCGGGATAGGTGTCGCTCTCAACCCAGACACGAGATCATCGGGGAGAACCAGCCGTGGACGACGATCCCGTGACGGTACGCGCACGGCTCCGGCGCTCGATCCGTCCAAGGGCCGGTGCGTGGTCCGCGCAGGAGATCGCAGCTCCGGCCGTCCCTGGGCCGCTCGCAGCACCCGCCGGCGTCGACCAGACGGCGATGCGGCGCCTGCGGGGCCGCGCGATCGCTCACTGGTCCTTGCTCAGCTGCACCCAGATGTAGACCGGGTAGCCACCGGCGGAGCACGTGGAGTTGGAGATGTTGATCTTGACCTTCCGTCCGGCAAGGAAAGCTGACAGGAGCGTCTTGTCCATGAGCTCCCTTTCCGTCGCCGTTGCCGACGCAAACGGCTCGAAATACCCGGTGTTCGCGCAGCTTGCCGGGTTCCCGTTAACGTTCCCGCTGTAGGGGTGATAGACCCGGTACCCGACCCCCGGCGTCGTATCGAGGTAATCGATCGCGCCATAGGAGCTCCACCAGCCCGCCCACGCGCTCGAGGTCATCGCAAGAACAGCTGCACCCAGAAGAGACATGATAGGAGCTCGCTTCAGCATGATATTCTCCTCAGTTTTATGTGGTTCGGATCGAGTGTCAGTTCGAGGATCCCCTAGAAGTCAGACGATTGGTCGGCGTAGCGCTGGCTCAGCCTCTTTTATGGTCCTGCTTGCCAGAGCTGCCCGACGCGTTCCGAAGCGTTGTGGATCCCGCAAGCTCGGCGCATCGTCGTCGTGGTGAGCGACGCCTTTGCTCGTCCGCGGCGAGGGCAACTGCACGCCGCATGCCAGGCTCAGCAGTAGGCAAAATCCCCGATCTTTCGCGCTCCGCGCGCAGATATCCTGCTTTTCAGCGTGACATCCGGGCCCATTTTCCGTGACATGTCACATGACATGTCACGTGACATGTCTGTCGATCGGCGGTGGCTCGCGCTCCCGCCGGAGCTCGTCCCGCTGGTGCGGGAGAATCGAGCCATGCAGGCTCAGTGACGCGAGCGCGGTCCTCTGCGCTCACGGCTCGTGAGGGAGACGCTCGGATAAAGTGAAGGCGGCCCTTCGATACATGGGTGAATTTATTGATTCAACGTCGCTTTCCAGGAGGGCCGGATCGCATAGAAGGATGTTCTGTCAACGCGGGGCAGGCCCCGCAATTGGGGCTTGACGCTTTCGAAACGTTTGGATTTCCTTCTCTCCGGCTGTCGAACCATGTCAACATCCCGAGCCGGGCGCGGACCCTCCTGCCGATCGCGAACGAGCCCGGCGCTACCGTCGCTTGCGATCCGTAGGACGTGATGGGCCAGCTCGACCCCCGCCGGCGGGACATCCTCGCTGCCGCCGATTGCCTCGTCTCCTCCGCGCCCGGCGCGCTCGCGCTCGCCATGCTCGCCGCGCTCGCCGCGATGGCGGGCGACGCCCGCGCCGACACGGCGGCGAGCGCGAGCGGCGTCGAGCTCGACTGGATCGCGCCCGGGGAATGCGCGGATCGAGGGCGCGTGCTGGCCGAGATCGAGCAGCGCCTCGGGCGGCCGTCCGAGCAGGACGGCGAGCCGCTGCTGAAGGCGCGCGCGGTGGTGTCCCGGAACGGGCGCGGGTCGTGGGACCTCCGCCTCACGACGACGCTCGGCGAGACGACACGGTCGCGCGAGCTCCACGGCGAGACCTGCGCCGAGCTCGCCGACGCGGCGGCGCTGATCATCGCGCTCGCCATCGATCCCGACGCAGCCAACCGCGGCCCCCTGGAGGCGGCGCCGGGCGCCGGCGCGGGGCCAGGCGCCATCTCCAGCGCGGAGCCGGGCGCGGGCGTAGCTCCGAGCGCCGGCGCGGCGCCGGAGGTGGACGCGGCTCCGGGCGCGCCCACCGCCGCCGAGCCGCCGCCCGCGGCCTCGCCCCCGGAAGGCGCCAGCGCCCCCGCGGCCCCGGCGCAGCGCGCGGCGCGCCCGTCGCGCCCCCTCGAGCTGCGCGGCACGCTCAGGGCCTCCGGCGTCCTCGACACCGCCTCGCTCCCGGCGGTCGCCCCGGGCGCCGCCATCTCCGCGGGCGTGCTGTTCGGAGCGGTCCGCGCCGAGCTGTCCGGCACCTATTTCGGCGCGCAGCAAGGGTTCGTCGAGCGGACGACGATGGGCGGCGACGTCCATCTGATCACCGGCGGGCTGCGCCTGTGTTACGCAATGCGTCATCGCGCGTTCGAGCTCGGGCCGTGCGCCGGCGTCGAGGTCGGCGTCATGAGCGCGGCCAGCATCGGCGCGGCGTCGCCCGGCTCGAACCGGGCGCTCTGGGTCGCGCCGTACCCCGGAGCGCTCGCGTCCTTCGCCCTGTCGGACCGGATCCGCGTCCCGCTCGCGATCGACGTCCCGTTCCCGGTGACGCGCGATCGGTTCGTGCTCGTCGGCATCGGCGCGGTCCACCGGAGCGCCGCCGCCACGTTCCGCGCCTCGCTGGGGGTCGAGGTGCGGTTTCCGTGACGGATCCGGACGGCGCCGGCCATGTACTGCGCGTGACGAGGACGTCCCCCGCGTCGGCGCTCCCCTTCGCGGGGTCCGTGTTCGATCCGCGCGCCGGCGTCCACGACGCGCCCGTCCAGCTCGACTTCGACGCGGTCTACGACGAGCACGCCGACTTCGTCTGGCGAAGCCTGCGCCGGCTCGGCGTCCGCGAGGCGAGCCTGGACGACGCCTTCCAGGACGTCTTCGTCGTGGTCCACCGGCGGCTCGGCGAGTTCGAGCCTCGGTCGAGCGTGAAGGCGTGGCTGTTCGCGATCCTCTGCCGGGTGGCGCGCGATCACCGGCGCCTCGTCCGGCGCAAGGGAGGGCTCGAGGAGCTGCCGGGAGCCGTGGCGGACCGCGCGCCGGGGCCGGCGGAGCGGCTCGAGCAAGTCGAGGCGCTGAAGCTCGTCGACGCGCTCCTTTCGGAGCTCGACGACGACAAGCGCGCGGTGCTCGTGATGGCGGAGATCGAGGGGCTGAGCGCGCCGGAGATCGCCGCGGCGCTCGACGTGAAGCTGAACACGGTCTACTCGCGGCTGCGCGCCGCGCGCCGCGAGTTCGAGCTGGCGCTGGCGCGGAGCGGGGGCGGATGGCCATGAGCGATCCGGGCGAGAGGGCGCGCGCGCTCCTGAGGGCGGCCCGAGCGGACGGGCTCGCGCCGTCCGACAAGGCGCGGCTCCGCGTGGCGCTCGCGGGGAAGCTTTCGGCCGGCGCGCCGCAAGCGCCGCAAGCGCCGTCCGGGGAGGCGCCCACGTCGCCCCCGCCGCCGCTTGCAGGCGGCGGCGTCCTCGCGGGCAAGGCGGCCGGCGGCGTCCTCTCGGGCAAGGCGATCGCGGCGGGCGCGCTGATCGGCGCGGTCGCCTTCGCCGGCGGCTTCTTCACCGGCAGGGCGACCGTCGACGCCCCTCCGCCGGCCAGCGCGCCGCCGCCGGCCAGCGCGACCGCGGCGGCTCCGCCCGCGGCGGCTCCGCCCGCGGCGGCTCCGCCCGCGGCGGCTCCGGACGCCGCGCCGGCGCCGCCTTCGACGCCCCCGCGCTCGAGCGCCGCCCGCGCGGTCGCGCCGGCACCGCCGCGGCCGCTGGACCCGGGCGCGGAGGACGCCGCGCGAGCGCCCGCCAGCGGCGGCGCGCGCGAGCCGGCGCGCCCGCGCGGCGGACAGCCGGCGAGGCCGAGCACGCTCGCCGCGGAGATGGCCTTGCTGCGCGAGGCGCAGGACGCCGTGCGGGACGGCGATCCGTCGGCCGCGCTCGAGCGCCTCGACGACCTCGGCGCCCGGTTTCCGGAGGGCCAGCTCCGCGAGGAGCGCATGGCCGCGCGCGTGCTCGCCCTCTGCGCCGCCGGGCGGGCGCGGGAGGCGCGCGCGGAGGCCGAGCGGCTCCTCGGCGACGCGCCGGACTCGGTGCACGTCGGCCGCGTCCGCGCCTCGTGCGCGTTCCGAGAAAATATCGACTGACAGAGACGGATGTTCCTCGCGCCGGCCATGTACCGATGGACCGCAAGAGACAGGAGGAACCATGAATCGTTCGACTCGCGTCGCGCTCGCGTTGCTCTTCACGGCTGCCGCTCTCGGGAACACCGGTTGTCAGTCGCAGGACCTGCCCATCGGCGGCGGTGAACCCGACCCCGACAACGAGGGATCCAGCGCGGCCGCGCTGCTCGTCGCGCGCTGGGAGGGATACGTCGAGAACTATCAATTCCCCTCGGGAACGGACGTGATCCAGATCGACATCGACAGCGTGGTGGGCACGTCGATCCAGGGGACGGTGCGCTTCGGCGCGGGGGCCTCGGTCCCCCCGGTCGTGGATCCGGACGTGGGCTATCCTCCGCTCGCCGGGCAGACCGTCGTGCCGGAGTCCACCTACTATCCTTTCGAGCCCCATGAAGGGTTCGATTTCACCATCCTCGATGCGCAGCTCACCGACCGGCGGCTGCTCTTCACCGTCGATCCCCGGCAGCTCTGGGCGAGCTGGTGCGATCTTCAGACGTCGTACCCCATGACCCCCGGAGGGGACAGCTACATGTGCATGCCCAACGAGTCGACGAGGTGGGAGGCCGACGGGACATGCTTCCTGGGCGAGCAGCCCGCCGACTGCGGCTACATCGAGCTGTGTCGGCTCGGCGTTTGCAGTTGCGATGCGTCCGGGTGCGCCGTCAATCCGAGCAATGGAATCAGCTTCGATGTCGCCGTCGACGGGCAGGAGGCGAACGGCAGCATCCTGTTCGGGGGCCAGCTCTACAACGTCCGGCTGACGCGCGACCCCTGACGGCGAGGGGCCGATCGGGCCCGTTGCGCCGCACCGGATGAGGATCCGGCCGCCGATGTCCCGTGAAGCGGCCGCCGCGCAGGCGCGCGCGACGGCCGCTCAGGGGCGACGCAGCTCAGCGGAGGAGGGTAGGTACGTCGATCCGCGGGGTCACGTTCCTCCAGTCCTACGCCACCTGGTCCACGAGCAGCTTTGCCGCGTGCTCGCGCGGAAGCTTCAGGCTCTCTCGACGACGAGGTCTGGTCGCCGCTCTGGTCCGCCCCCTGACGGCACGCAGACCCGTCACCGATGCCGACCGATTAGCGGGTCGGGCAGCTCAGCGCCTCGCCAACGGCGGCTAAGGCAACCAATGGGAGGTTCCGAACCGTCCTAGCGCACCACCGACGCGTACAGCACTCGGCCCGTGGTCGGCATCTGGGCGCCCCTGCCGTAGCTCCACAACGGCTCCGTTCCCACGACATGGGCTCTGTTCTCTCCCGCCGGCATGCGCCCCACCAGCTTGCGCTCCTCGTCGACGCAATCGGGGCTGCGCTACGGTCGCGGACGGGGCGGAAGCACTACGTCACGTTCTCGCCGGATCAATAGCGGACCTGATCGCTTCGGCGGAGCGCGCCACCATCGATTCCATGAACCTGCAGGTCTGTTCGGGCTCCAGATCCCCGAAACAGCTACCCCGAACGGGGCCCTCGACCCGGCCCAAGGATGAGATCGCTCGTCATGCAATCAAGCAGACGAGCTCATGCGTCCGGACGGAACGCGCGCGCGTCTCTTCGGGACACCGGCGGCTCCGGACGAAGATCGGCCGGCGTGCGGGCCAGGTGTCGATATAAGGATATGCCGCATTTTTTGGTAGGGATCACACATGCCGCGGTGTACCCTGGCACACGCCTCCATGCCCCACGACCTGCTGCCCGCGCTGATCACCCAGCTCATGGAGGCTACCTGCTTCGAGGACGCCGCGACGGCGGTGCTGCAGGCCATGCTATCCAGCGCCGAGGTGGCGCTCGTCGCGAGCCCGCTCGCGGCGCAGGGGCGCCTGCTTCGCGGGGTGGTGCACCTCCGCCCGGACGGCGGCTACCAGCGGCTCTACGGCCTTGAGCACCGGAGCGGCGTGCGCGTCGAGGGGACCGGCTACCTCACCTCGGGCAGCGTCTGGCGCTGGCTCGTCGAGCACCGCTGCTCAGTCTCCATCGACGTCCAGCTCGGCGTCCTGCGCTCCTGGCTGCCAGACGGCGGACCCGCGTACGTTGAGCGGCGCGAGGGGACCGGCCTGCCCGGCACTGAGACGCGCGAGCGGATGCTCGGGCGCGACGCCACGCACGTCCATGTGGTGCCGCTGCGCGCGCCAGGCGGCGCTGTCGACGGGATGATCGCGCTCGAGGTCGGCTGCAAGCAGGCGATCGGGGGCGAGCTCGTATGGCGCAGGTGTTACGAGGGGCTGGAGCTGCTCGCCGGCGCCGCGGCGCCCTACTTGCGTGCGCTGCCGCCACGCCCGGCCAGCGCGGCGCGCGCGGACGAGTTCCTGCCGGTCGTCGGCCCCACCACCGCGAGCCTCATCGAGCTGCTCGATGTGTTCGCGCGGCAGGAGGAGACTCTTCTGATCAGCGGTCCGACCGGCGCCGGAAAGTCCCGGCTCGCGCGCTGGTGTCACGAGCAGTCGGCACGCCGCGGGCAACGGTTCGAGACGCTCGACCTGCTCAGCGTACCCGAGGACCTGCAGATGGCGGAGCTCTTCGGCTGGAAGCGGGGCGCGTTTACAGGCGCGGTCCGCGACAACCCGGGCGCGATCGCGCGCGCCGCGCAGGGGACGCTCTTTATCGACGAGGTGGACAAGCTCTCGCTCAAGGCCCAGGCGGGCCTGCTCCACGTGCTCGAGGAGCGGCGCTACCGTCCGCTCGGCGACGAGGGGAGCGAGCGCCACGCGGAGGTGCGCTTCGTCATCGGCACCAACACCGACCTGCGCGCAGCCGTGCGCGAGGGCCGCTTCCGCGAGGACCTCTATTACCGGATCAACGTGCTGCCCGTGCGGCTCCCGCCGCTCTCCGAGCGGCTCGACGAGCTGCCGCTCTGGGCCGACTACATGCTGAAGCGGCGCCACCGCGAGGGGGGCGGCCAGGGCGCCGCGCGCGTCGGGCCCGAGGCGGTGAAGCTCCTGCTCGACGTCCCCTGGCCGGGCAACCTGCGACAGCTCGACAACATCATGCGCCGCGCCTACGCGCTCGCATTGGCCGAGCGGGGCGGCCCAAGCGTCGAGCTCGTGCTCCAGCGGGGCCACCTGGAGCGCGCGCTCGCCTACGAGGGTACGCCAGATAAGGGCGCGATGCTCGCGCAGCTCTGGCGCGCGGCGCACGCCTTCGTGCAGGAGGCAGAGCGGCGCGCGCGCGACGGCACGCCCCTGCCGCTCGATCTCGCCGAGGCGTTCCGCGGGCTCGTGCTGGGCGCGGCGGTGCTGCGGACGGGGAGCCGCGAGGAGGCGTTCACGCTGCTCGGCCAACAGCAACTCCTCAAGAACCGCAACCACCACCGGGCGCTGCGGCGGGAGCTCGACCGGGTCCGGGATCTGGCCGACAAACTCGGAGGCGAGATCGCTCGCGACCTCGCCGCGCTCTTGGAGGAGGAAGCGGACGCATCAGCGGAAGGGCGCTGAGCACACGCAGCTCCGCAAAAAGGACGCACGAGCCGCGCGTCAATCTTGACACCAGACGAGAAGCGGCTGTCTCATCGAAGGCTGATATGCTCGCGGCGCTCCTGGCGATGCGTCGCACGGGGAAGCGCGAGCATCGATCACCAAGGGAGTGGGGATGGATCCAAGCAATCCATTGCTGGCAGGTAGGGCTGCGTTCGCCGATCGATACGAGCTCCTCTCGGAGCTCGGGGTGGGCGGCTTCGGCGCGGTCTACAAAGCGCGGCAGCTCACCACCGGGCAGCCGGTGGCGCTCAAGATCATGCGCTTTCCGGAGCAAGGCGGCGCGGCCCGGCTCGAGCGGCGTATCGCGCGGTTTCTCCGCGAAACGCAGCTCTGCGCGCAGCTCCACCACCCCAACATCGTCCAGCTCGTTGACGCCGGGCGGGCCGGGGAGGAGCTACTCTATACGGTTTTCTCCTTCGTGCCCGGCGAGACGCTCGCGGACGTGCTCGCCCGGGAGGGCGCGCTCACGCCGCGCGAGGCGCGGCACCTCATGCTCCAGGTGCTCGATGCGCTCGCGTGCGCCCATCAGCAAGGCGTGATCCACCGCGACCTCAAGCCGCGCAACATCATGGTGCTCCCCTCGGGTGCCCGCCGTAACGCGGTGGTGCTCGACTTCGGCATCGGCGCGATCGCTGGCGCCGGGGGTGAGCAGCACCCGCGGCTGACCGGCACGGACGAGGCGCTCGGCACGGTCGGCTACGCCGCGCCCGAGCAGCTCCGCGGCTTGGAGCCGACGCCGCGCGTCGATCTGTTCTCGTGGGGGCTGGTTTACCTGGAGTGCCTGACCGGCACGCCCGTGTTCGCCGGGAGCTCGATGGCCGAGATCCTGTACGCGCAGCTCAGCCCGGACCCGGTGCCCATCCCGCCCGCGCTCGAGGGGCACTGGCTCGGCGGGCTGCTCCGCCACGTGACCGAAAAGAACCCTGCTGCCCGCGACGCGCGCGCCGCGGCGCTCGTCGCCGCACTGGAGGCTTGCGATCTCGGCGAGCTGTCGCGGGAGATGATGGTGGGCGGCGCGCCCTTCGCGGGCAGCGCCTCTGGCGGCCCGGGGCCGGTGCACGGCTTCTTCGCGCCGACCGCGGTGGCCCAGCCCGGCTCCATACCCCAGCCGACCGCCGAGGGGGAGCGACGGCAGGTCACGGCGGTGTGCTGCGCGATCGAGGTGCTCGACGGCGCGCCCCGGCCGCTCGACGTGGAAGAGGCCGATGAGCTGTTGCGCGCGCAGATCAGGCGTTGCACGGAGATCGCGCGCGGTTACCGGGGGCACGTGGCCGCCGCGCTCGGTGATCGTGTGCTGATCTATTTCGGCTATCCGCGGGCCGACGAGGACGATGCGCGGCGCGCCGCCCGCGCGGCGCTGGAGATCGCGGCCGCGGCGCAAGCCGAGGGCGAGCAGTTCGCGGCGCGAGGCATACGGCTCGCGGCGCGGCTCGGAGTCCACACCGGCGTCCTCGTCGCGCAGGATCTCCGCGCCCACGCAGGGCTCAGCCTGGGCGCGACGCCGCGCGCGGCCGCGCGCCTGGCAGCGCTCGCGCAGCCGGGCGAGGTCGCCGTGTCGGTCGAGGCCCAGCGGCTGCTGCGGAGCGCCTTCGAGCTGGAGCGCGGAGGACCGCGACGCGCCGAGGGGGACAGCGCCCCTGGCGAGGTCTTCCTGTTGCGGTCGGAGCGAGGGGATCAGCCGACGCCCGATGCAGACGGCCGTGGAGCGCCGCTCTGCGGCAGGGAGCAGGAGATGGCGATCCTGCTGGAGCGCTGGCGCCGCACGCGCGCTGGCGCCGGGCAATGCACGCTGATCACCGGGGAGCCCGGCATCGGCAAGAGCCGCCTCGCGCGCGAGCTGCGCGCTCGGGTGGCGAACGATCCCCACACCTTCCTGGAGCTCCGCTGCGCGCCGGATACCCAGCACAGCGTGCTCTTTCCGGTCGTGGAGATGCTCGGGCGCGCGCTGGGGCTCGATCAGGAAGCCTCGCCCGAGCGCCGGATCGCGCGGATCGAGGCGCGTCTCTCGGGCCATGGCTTCACGCCGGCAGAGGTGATGCCGCTCTTTCTGCCGCTCTTCTCTCTGCCCATGGCGCCCCCCTACGCCCCGCTCGAGGTCTCTCCGGAGCGGCTGAAGGAGCTGACCTTGAACGCCGTGCTGTCACTGCTGTTCGGGATGGCCGAGGAGCGCCCCTTGATCCTCGTGGCAGAGGATTTGCATTGGTCCGATACCACGACCCTCGAGCTGCTCGCGCAGCTCGTGCAGGAGGCCCCTTCGGTTCCAGTGTCGGTGATCATGACCGCGCGGCCCGAATTCTCACCCCCGTTCTCGACCACCGGCGTGCAGCAGGTCCCCTTGAGCCGCCTCGAGCGCGCGCACATGGAGGCCATGGTCACGGCGCTCCTCGGCGGGAAGTCGCTGCCGGCCGAGGTGATCGATCAGGTCGTGGACCGCACCGACGGGGTGCCGCTCTTCGTAGAGGAGCTGACCCGGATGATGGTGGAGTCGGGCGTGCTGGTGGAGCGGGTCGATCGCTACGAGCTCGCGGGTTCGCTGTCGAACGTGGAGATCCCGAGCACGCTGCGCGCGCTCTTGACTGCGCGCCTGGACCGGCTGGGTCGGGCCAAGGAGACGGCGCAGCTCGCGGCGGCGCTGGGACGGGAGTTCAGCGTCGAGGTGCTCGTCGCGGTGAGCCCGGCCGAGGCCGCGGCGGTGCAGGAGGACCTGGACCGACTGATGGGCGCGGGACTGGTGTTTCGGAAGCGGCGAGTGAGGGAGTCGGCGTACGTGTTCAAGCACGCGCTGGTGCGGGATGCGGCGTACGAATCGCTGTCCCGGGCAGCGCAGCGGCAGGTGCATGCGCGCATCGCACTGACGATGGAGGAGCGGTTTCCGATCATCGTTGAAGCGCGGCCTGACTTGCTGTCGCAGCACCACGCCAAGGCGGAGCAGAAGCGGGAGGCGATCGGGTATGCGCGGCAAGCGGCGCAAAGGGCTTTTGAGCGGTCAGCGCATGTCGATGCCGTCCGTCAAGCGGAGGAGGCCATCGGCTGGGTCGACGCGATCGTCGATGTCTCCGAGCGCGAAAAGATTGAGCTCGACCTGTGCAGCCTCATGCTCTTTATCCTAGTTGCAAATAGCCCTTTGGGCGCTCCAGCTCTGGCACGCATCGCTCAACGCACGCTGGAGCTCGTGGAGCGGCACGGGGATGACGAAAACGCCGCGCCGACGCTATGGCGACTCCTCCTGTACTACATGCATGTGCGTGCCGACAAAGCGGGGACTATTGCTTCGCAGTTGCTCCGGCTTATCGAGCGGACGCAGGACGTGATCCAGGAAGCGGCACTGTTGTCGCTTTTCGGATTCTGCCGCTGGGTCGAAGGTCGCTTCGATGAGGCTCGAGCACACCTCGATCGCATCCTTGTGCTTTACAACCCTCAGTTTCACATAAAAAGCGCGTTCAACTACGGGCTCGACCCTAAGGTATCCGCTCACTCTCTCCTCGCGGGGGTCATGTCGGTCATGGGGTACCCAGATCAAGCCCTGAGCCACGCGCAGGCCGCTGTGGCTTGGGCAAACGAAGTCGATCACCCTGTGAGCATGAGCAACGCCTTGCTCTACCTGACGACGGTGCATTACATCCGAAAGGACCACCAAAGAGTTGCCGAAACAACCGCACTCTTGATGAACGACTCAGACCGGCGCGGCCGTGGGGTAGAGGTATTTTGCGGTCTTTATCGCGCCTGGGCCACGAACGATCTAGAGGCAGCACGCCGGTGCATCTCTGCGGCACGCGCCTCCGGCGAAAAACTCGGAATGACATACTGGAGCGCGTTGGTGGCCGACATAGAGGCTGCCCACGGGAACTACGCCATCGCGCTCAACCATATAAAAGAGAGTCAGCAACTTGCTGCCGAGACGGGCGAGTGCTATTTTGTCTCCGAGATCAACCGCTTAAAAGGGATCTACCTGATGGCGTGCGATACCATCGAGGAGGCGACAGCGGAGAAGTGTTTCCGCAACGCCATCGAGGTAGCGCGTCGACAAGGCGCCAAAACACTGGAACTCCGCGCCAGCGTGACCCTAGGCAGCATACTACGCGACAGGGGTTTTCCGGACGCGGCGAGAGCGCTTGTTCAGCCCATCTACGAATGGTTCACTGAGGGACACGAGCTGAATGACATGAAAATGGCACGCGACCTGCTCAAGCAATGCGAAATCGGTGTTCCGACAAGCAAATCCGCTATCAGCGAAACAAGGAGAGTCAAATGCAGCCCATGATTCAGTGGCAAATCCTGTGGATAAGAATCATCGCCAATGCGTGGAGCCAAGATAGTTTCAGAAAAAAATTGATTGACAAAAATGAGAGCGTTAGAGAGCTAGTAAAAACCGAATTTAACGAAGAAATTCCTTTTCCTAAGTGGGTCAAGCTCAGTGTCGAAGAGGCACCAGAATCCAAGTGGGTACCACGGATGCATTTCTGGACCCTACCATGCACGAGGCTCACATTGAGAGTGCCACACAAACCGAGCGACGATCAACTAGCCAATACACTCTCCGATTACATATCGCTTCTAGTACAGCTCGAAGCGCCTATTCAGCCAATCGGAGCCAAACCCGGCGCCACCGACCTGTTCGGGGGACCGGAGAGTCCGATCCCTGCCTTCGAAACGATGATCCGATGGTTCACTATCTGGCCGCAGGCGGTGGCACTCGCGTGGAATGACTCAAATTTTGCTACATACTTGCAGAAAGCTCCAGATTTGGCATTGTACAACGCATTCGGTTTCCAGGTACCAGGAGGGGTCGAGCTAACCGTGAATTTCACCGATCCAAATGAGCATAAAGCCGGTAGCTCAAATAGTGATCCAACTAACGACAATGATTGCGTAAATAAGGACAGTGATTCAGTCCCTCATCTGTGGCCGGTCGAGCTAGTGCTAATTCTTCCGCCCAAGCCAGAATTGCCATCAGAAGGAGCCATCGCACTGGGAGCCTATTCGGAATCGGGTAGAAGCTATCCGTTCACGCTCTTCACTTGCTGATAATGAGCCTTCGCCCTAATGGGCGACCGTCACTCCAATCCGAAAAAGCGCTCCGCGTTTTTCCACAGCATCTTCTCCAGCCCCACTTGGCCCAGCTCGCCCCGTAGCGCGAGCACCTGCCCTACGACGTCACCCTCGTGATCGAGATGCGGAAAATCCGTGCCGAAGAGCAGGAGGTCCTCCCCGATGAAGCGCGCATGCTGAGCGAGCAGCGGTTCATCGGGCTCGGCCGAGACGAAGCACTGCCGCCTGAAATATACCGACGGTGCCATCCGGACATTCTCCTCCACCTCGCCCGCCATATGCCGGTACTCGACCTCGTCAAGGCGCCAGAGCCAGTAAGGAAGCCAACCGCACCCAGCCTCGAGAAACGCTACCCGTAAGTCTGGGTGGCGTTCGAGAACGCCACCTTCGATGAGCGTGAGCAGCGCCATCATCTGCTCCATCGGGTGGGAGCAGGCATGCAGGGCGAAGCGCGTCTCAAATCGGTCGGCGCCAGCAGTGGGCAGGCGTGCATGTGTTCCCTCGTGAATGACGATGGCAATGCCGCACCGCTCGCATTCACCCCAGAACGGCTCGTACGCCGGGTGGGCGAGGGTCCGTCCCCTGGCCGGGTTGGGCCGCAGGACGACGCCCTTCCAGCCGAGCTCGACGACGTGCTCGAGCTCCTCCATCATGCCGGCCGGATCGTGCAGGCTGATGAGCCCGACGCCGCGGAGCCGGTCCGGCGATGTGCGGCAGTAATCGTGAAGCCAGCGGTTGTACGCTCTGGCAAATGCTCCCGCGAGCCTGGGATCGATCGTATCGATGCTGACCAGATACGACGCAAATGTCGGAAACAGGAAGGAGACATCGATACCCGCCTCATCCATCGCCCGGAGCTGAGCCTGAGGGCTCGCGCCGGCCGCGACGTCGCCGGAACGACGCTGGGCAGCGAGCGCGAGCTCGATTTGCGCGCGCTCCGATAGCTTGTGCATGACCGGCTGCCCCACCACCATCAGCGCGGGTGTAGCCGGGACCATACCTCTGGGGCCCAGGCGCTCCAGGCGCTCCAGCGGTGACTCGCGTGGTCCGATGTAGTCTAGATAAGGAGCGTGATCGCGGAACTCGGGATCGAGATACTTTCTCCACATGTCGATCGGCTCGGTCACGTGCCGATCCGCGTCGATGATCCGGTACCCTTCGCGCATACGTCCTCCCCATCCCTATAGGTACAGAGGCACAGGGGTGAGCCGCGCCTCTTCGAGCGGCTGCTCGATCCAACCCATTCGCACTGGTACGTCGTAGAGCCGCCCAGGGCCGAACCTCGGCCAGAAATGCCGTAATCCAGGCACAATGACCTTGACGACCGTCAGGCCGATGTCGGGTCGCGTCTGATCGAGCACCAGCATCTCCAGGCCTAGACGCGCGGCGCGCTCCACGCAGGCGCGCACGTCGTCACGCAGATCGTCACGCCGAAACTCCGGATGATCACCTCTGCGCCGGCGTGGCTGGCTATCATCCGGGTAGAGGAACGACTCGTCTGAGAGGGGCTCTTCGCCCCAGGGGGCGCGAGCGGTCCCTGCCGGCTCGAAGATCTGGTTCAGCTCGGTGAGCGCGCGCTGCACCCCGAGCCTCGCCTCCGCATGACAGCCGAAGCCGATGTACCATCGATCCGCCCCAGCGTGATGCGCCAGGGCGACGAACGCAGGAATCTCCAGGTCATTGGTTACATCGAGCACCCAGAGCTCGAACCCCATGTCTCGGTAATGGGCCAGGAGGTCCGAGAAATAGGGCTGGCCGAAGCTCGCGAGGTCGACCGCGGGGCGCCGCACCCGGTTGTACCACCAGATGCCGACGGCATCCCGCTCGGCCAGCTCGAAGAAGGCTTGCAGAACGGCTTCCTCCAGGCAATTCCCGGCAGCGTGCCCGTTCGGGTTCAGGGAGCAGAACTGCCCGCCGGATTCGACGGGGGTATCCATGTAACAGTAGGAGGTGGGCACGTAGCGCCGGGCGCCGGTTGTCAGAGAAAAGACGGGGGTCCAGTCGATGGACACGTTCTCATCGAACCGCAGGGGCACCGCTCGGCGTGGATCACGGAGCCGGAGATTGATTTCCTCCCGCCTCTGGTACTGCGTATCGCTGAACTGTAGTAGCTCGCGAGGATGCACCGCTTCTTGGGCCAGATCGGACCATCGGGCTCGGATACGGGGCTCATCACCCCGGAAGACGACGCTGTAGCGCTCGATCGCCTCGCAAAGCGCCCCGGTACGGGACTGTGCTGCCGTGCGGCCCTTGCCCAAGCCCCAGCGCGTGAAGTCGTCCAGATTCGCCGGCTGCTCCGGGGGCACGGTGTTGAGATATGCGGCGAAGTAGACGGGGCGCAGCGGATGATCCCGCCCCGGCACCGGCCCGACGCTCGTGATCACCCCCGTGATCGGGCTGATCAAGTGCTCGTGACGCGCGAACGTCTCCTCCGGCGTCATGCACCGATATCCCCCGTCGTCCGTGAACCGCTTGGGCCGCGCCTCCAGCACCACCGGCTCCTGCGCGCGTTTCACGAGCAGCTCGGGGTCGCCGCAGGCTGGGCACTGCGGCCGCCGTACCACGGCATGCGCGTCGATCCGGAACCGCGCCACATCGATGGCGAGCAGCTTCTCGTCCATCTCTCCCCTTCCCCCCTCCACAATCCACCGCGCGAGCGCCAGCGCCGCCATGTCCAGCGCCGCGCGGGCGCCCGTCGGCAAACCCGCCCGCGGAGGCGTGACCGGCCCGCCGCGTCCCGTCCGCCGCCTCACGTAGGTCTCCACCGGGCGATTGGCAGCGATGCGCTGCGCCAGACAGGCCCAGCACGGCCCCCCTTCCCTCCCGAACATGGGTCCGAGCCACGCCGTCGCGCCCGCGCTCTTGACGAGCATCCACCGCCCGCCCTCGGCGAGCGCCCGTCGATTCAACCCCTCGATCGCACTGTCAAGGTAATCGCCCGCCAACACGACACGCAGCGCCGCGTCCTCACGCACGGTCACCCCGGCGCCGACGAGCGCCTCGACGACGGGCTCAGGCTCCTCATCTCCGACCGCCGTCACGGCCACGGGCGTCGCCGCGAGCCGCTCGGCCGCGCGCACGCCGTCGACCCCCAGCGTGTGCCAGAACGCTGCGATCTCGACAGGTACGTCGGCCGAGACCTCAGTCAGGTATCCCTTCTCTTCCAGCGTCTTGAGCGTGTAGTAAGCCTCAGGCGGCGAGATCTTTCCTCCGAGCGCCTCGATGATCTCCCATTCCGTCCGACGCCCGTCGACGAGCGGCGTGACATGCTCGTGAACGCGGCCCTTCAGCAGAAAACGCTCGTGCTCACCGACGAGGAAAACCATCCCGTCGCCAGCGAGCTCGACACGCAGGTGGGGTTTGAAGCGGAGGATCCTGTGCATGTCAGCTCCGGGCGAGTCTATCCGTCACCCTACGCCCCTGGGAAGGGAGATCTGACCCTACCCTACCGCGGCGGAGCCCACGCGTCCGCGCGAGACGCGCCGTGTCCCTCCGGGAAACCGCCGGCGACAGCCTGAGCCTCGCGGTACCGGGCAAGCCGCGACGCCGAAGCGATCACCTGCCCGTCGCAGCCATTCAGGCGCGTGGCACGAGTCTCGCACCAATCTGAGACCGCCGACGGACGACCGGGAGACGAGCTCCGGCGTACTGCACCTCCATGCGTGAGATCAATCGACAAGGGCGTCGTGGACCGCTCTTCCATCGGCTCGACCAAGTATCAGCACGAAAGGGAGATCATCATGAACGAAACCACAAGCGATACCGGTGTTTTTCTCCTCAAGCTCGACATCGGGAGCGGAGCTCCAGGCGCGCAGCGCTTTCAGATCGCGCTCGGTGTCAACGCCGTCGACAAGCGCATTGGCGGCGAGGGGAGGATTACCAAGTCTGTCAATCCGCCTCTGGACGTGCGAACCGAGCTGAGCGGCTCGTTCACGTACATGACCGTGATGCCCAAGAACACGCACGTCCTCGTCGTCGCCGCGGGATATCCGGCGGTGCACATGCCGCCGCTCGTCGGCCCCGGCCCCGTCCTGATGCCGAATGCTCAGCTTCGGATGGTCCTCGACGCGACGTGGAGCACCGGGACTGCATCCTACAGCTACCAGGACGCCTCGGGGAAGTGGGTCGAGGTGGAGGACGTCCCGGTCCGCGCCGACCGCTCCAGCCTCTGAGCCTGCAGGCTGGCTATGGCGTGAAGGCGGTCACATCGATGCATGATGTGCCGGGGAGGAGCCGGCTGGCGCGATGTGCCGGGGAGGAGGCGCGGCGGCGCCGCCGCGCAGGCGCGCGCGACGGCCGCTCAGGGGCGGCGCGGCTCAGCAGCCGAGGAAGTCGAGGACATCCTCGTTGAACTTCTCGGGGTTCTCGACCCACATGAAGTGGCTGCCCCCCTCCTCGGCGCTGAAGATGATGAGCTCCGCGCCGGGGATCTGGTCGGCGACCCACTGCTGCGAGATCGGGCTGAAGATGCTGATCTCGCCCCCGACCACGAGGGTGGGCACGTCGATCCGCGGGATCACGTCCCTCCAGTCCTGCGCCGCCTGATCCACGAGCAGCTTGGCCGCGTACTCGCGCGGGAGCTTCAGGTTCTCCTCGACGACGCGGGCGAGCTGATCCGCCGGATAATCGGGGCTGAAGAGGCTGGCCACGAGGCCCTGGGTCGTCGCGATCCCGTCGGGGCCGCGCAGCGCGGCGGCCGTGTCGTACAGCGATTGCGGGGTGAACAGGGACCCTGCCTCGACCTTCTCTTCCTCCGACCAGTCGGGCCACGCCGTCATCGCCGGCCCCACGTCGACCAGGATCAGGCGATCCAGGTACTGCCCGCCGTAGTTGTCCCAGTAGCTGTACAGCACGCCGCACCCCATCGAGTGCCCGAGGGCGGTGACGCGCTTGAGCCTCATCCCGCGGAGGAACTCGTAGAGATCCCTGCTGAAGCGCGCCATGCGGTAGCCGTGGTCGACCTTCTCCGACTCGCCGTGGCCGCGCCAGTCGAGCACGAAGACGTGGTAATGCCGCGCGAAGGCGAGGATCTGCGCCCTGTACAGCGCCGCCGACTGGGACCACCCCGGCAAGAGGAGCAGCGGCTCTCCTCGGCCCGCCTCCAGGTAGTTCAGCGCAACCCCGTCGTCGGTCGTGAAGGTGCCGGAGCGGATGCGCGGCGCGGCGGACGCCTCTCCACCGAGCAAGCTCGCGGCGGCCAGCCCCGCGCCGAGGCCCACGGCCTGCTTCAGCACCTGGCGACGCGTGCGGTCCGAGCCGGACGAACGTGCTCCTTGCTTCTTGTCGGTCATGACGCTTGATCTCCACTGCAGGCCGCGCGAGCACGAGGCTGCCCCCGGACACAGCGCCGCCACTGCCAAAAGAAAGCTCTCGACGCGACGACAGGGGTCGTCGGAAGTGACGATCCTCGCCGGCGCGCCACCGCGCAAGATGCGCACGAGCAGGCGGCCGCGGCAAGACGGTAAATGCTCTTTACGAAAGAAACGTAAACAAATCTCCGACATCGTCGCTCGCCATGGGCCTGGGCGACTGCGACGGAGAGGCGCGCGGGTGATTCGGCGCTCGCCGCGCGGGCGATTCGGCGCTCGCCGCGCGGGCGATTCGGCGCTCGCCGCGCGGGCGATTCGGCGCTCGCCGCGCGGCGTCAGGCCATGAACCGGACGCAGTAGATCGGCGGGAGATGGCTGGAGATGGCCTGCCACGAGTCGCCCTGATCCTCGGTGATCCAGAGCGAGCCTGTGGTGGACCCGAAGGCGAGGCGATCGCCGCTGTCGTCGACGTCGAGGGCGTGCCGGAACGTGAGATCGTAGGCGTGGCGCTGCGGGAGCCCGTTGCGGAGCACGTCCCAGGTCTCGCCGCCGTCGCGGGTGCGCGAGACCACGACCTTCCCCTCGACCGGCACGCGCGTCTCGTCCTTCTGCGCGGGGACGAGCCACGCCGTGTCGGGATCGCGCGGGTGGACGGCCACGGCGAAGCCGAACTTCGAAGGCTGCGCGCTCGGGACGTCGTGCCACCGGGCGCCGCCGTTCGCGGTGCGGAAGACGCCGTTGTGGTGCTGGGCCCAGAGGTGCTCCGGCCGCGCGGGGCAGGCGACGACGCGGTGCGGATCCTGGATGGCGGGGTCCTCCCGGCGCTCGGGGGGCATGTACTCGGCGTACATGCCGGTGCCGCGCAGCTCCCACGAGGCGCCGTCGTCCTCGGTCTGCCACACGCCGCCGCAGGACACGCCGATCGTGACGCGGCCCGGGCGCGAGGGGTCGACGCAGATCGAGTGGATTCCCGGCAGATCGGCGCCGCCGCCGAACCACTCCTTGCGCTTCGGGTGGTCCCAGAGCGAGCGCACGAGCGTCCAGGAGGCGCCGCCGTCGTCGGACCGGAACAGGCCGCCCGGGATGGTGCCGCAGAACAGCGTGCTCGGCTGGCTCGGGTGGGCCGCCTCGAGCGACCAGATCTGCTGGAGGCGCCAGGGCCACGGCTGCCCGTCCGGCAGGGAGTCGCTCACGCCCTCGGGCTGCTGCGGATAGGCCGGCGCCGCGAGCTCCTCCCAGGTCTCGCCGCGGTCGCGCGAGCGGCGCAGCTTCACGCCGAAGTGGCCGAGCCCGAGCGCGGCGTAGATCGCGCCGTCGCGCGCGTCGGGCAGGACGATCGGGACGGCGTCCCCGAGGAACGACACCTGGGCGACGTCCCACCCGGCGCTGCCCCGTTCGATCCGGAACAGGCCTTTGCGGGTCGCGACGAGCAACGAGTTCATCATGGTCCCTATCCTCCGGAGAGCGCCTGCATGACGTAGAGGCTCGTCCCTTCGCGCACCGGCTCGCTCAGGCCGGCGCGGTCCCTGAGCTGCTGGCCATCGACGAAGATCACGACGTGCTTGCGGAGCGCGCCCTGGTCGTCGAGCACGTAGCCGCGCACGCGCGGGTGGAGCGCGAAGTAGCGCTCCAGCGCCTCGCGCACCGTCCCGCCGGCGACCTCGAGCGCCGGGCACTCCACATGTCTCGCCAGGTTCTGCGTGAAGGTGATCTGCGCCATCTCGCGTGCTCGCGCGACGGAGCCCGCCGCGCGCCCCCTGCTCCGGACGCATGGTCGATCTGGACGCGGGATGATGCAAGCCCCATGGCGCGGTCCGTCTGCGCGTGACGAGGATCACCGCGACGGTTCCAATCCTCGCTCGGCGCTCTGCTCACCTCCCTGAACCAACGGGGGTATCGGGCCCGACGGCGGCCGCCCCGGGCGCTCAGGACGCCAGGGCCTCGGGGTAGCGCCGCCGCCACCAGGCGAGGCGGATGCGCAGCACGGCCGCGAACAGGCGCATGAACAGGCTGTCGGACGGGGGCAAGGGCCGCACGCGGGTGTTCTGGAACGACGCCACCCGCCAGCGCCCGTCGTCGCCCCGGACCACCACGATGGTCTGCCGCGAGCGCCGGCTCGCGGGCGCCGACCTCTGCCAGGGCCACAGCAGCGCGCCGGTGCTGACGATCACGGCCGCGTCGGGGCCGATGAAGCGCACGCTCTCGATCTCGCCGACCAGGCGGGTGCCGGCGAGCACGCCGGCGAAGAGCTCCTCGTGCACCCTGCGGTTCTCCTCGCGGCCGCGCAGCCACGACCCGTCGAACGTCACGTAGTCGGAGTCGGGCGTGTAAAACGCGTCGACGGCGCTCGCGCCCTCGCGCGCCCACGCCTCGCCCAGGGCCTCGAACATGCGCCGAATGGCCGCCTCGTCGGTCGAACGATCCATCGAAACTCTCCTTGCGATATAACTCTCTTAGTAAGTAAGATAGTTAGCACGGCTTGTCAAGGCGGCGGCGGCTCGGTAGAGTGCGAGCGGATTGAGTGCGAGCGGATTGAGTGCGAGCGGATCGAGGCGAGAGGCGATGGCCGCGAAACGGGCGAGCGCGAAGGCGGTGAGCGAGCTGATCGACAGCCTGGGCGACCGGCTGGGCCGCGAGCTGAGCACCCAGTCGGTGCTCTTGCACCAGGCGATCGCCGAGCGGCTGGGGCTGAAGGGCACCGACCACAAGTACCTCGACGTCCTCCGGCGGGCGGCGGAGGCGGGCCCGGTCACGCCGGGCGACCTGGTGCAGCTCACGGGGCTGACCTCGGGGGGGGTGACGGGGGTGCTCGACCGGCTCGAGGCGGCGGGGTTCGTGCGCCGCGTGAAGCACCCGAGCGATCGGCGGCAGCTGGTGGTCGAGCCGGTGCCCGAGCGCTACGCCGAGATCGGCGCGCTCTTCGCGCCGTTCCGCGAGCGCTGGGCGGTGCTCTGCTCGCGCTACTCGCTCGCCGAGCTGCGGCTCATCTGCGACTTCTTCGAGCAGGCGATCGCGCTGATGGCCGAGGAGATCGGCCGGATGCAGCGCCCGGCCGAGCCCGACGCCGCCCCGGCGAGCGCCGCGCCCCGCGCGGGCGCGCGGGCGACCAGGGGCGCGAAGGCGCGGCCGCGCCGGACCTCCTGAAGTATCCCGGGGGCTGACAGATGGACATCACGAACCGGCGAGGGCGCGACCCCCCGACGCGCTCGACGCGCTCGACGCGCTCGACGCGCCGCGCGCCGAGCGCCCCCTGCCCTCCTCAGCCGCTTGCGCCCGGCAGCGGAGCGCCCCTGTTTCGTCCCGGGATGTGCGTGCGGAGCGCGTAGAAGCTCACGACCACCAGCGCGACGGCGACGGCCACCGCGTAGAAGAAGTAGCTCACGGGCGGCTGCGGCTCGAGCGCGAAGAACGAGCCTCCGGCCACGGTGCCGAGGAAGCCGCCGGCGCGAGACACCGTCTGCGCGCAGCCCACGCCCGATGCGCGGATATACGTAGGATAGGAGTGCGCGCCCACCGTGTAGAGGAAGCTCTGCATGCCGTTCATCGCCATGCCCGCGAGCGTGAGCAGCGCGAGCGACCGGCCGTCGAGGCGACCCGCGGTGTCCAGGAGGGTCATGCCGATGAGGAACGTGGCGGCGGCCCCGATCGTCGAGAGCGTCGTGCCCACGCGGCGCGAGCCCCACCAGCCGATCAGCACGGCGCCGCCCACCGCGCCGAAGAACCCGCCGAAGTTGAAGAACTTCGAGCCCTGCAGCGACTCCGCGGTGCTCATTCCGGTGAAGGACAGCACCGTGGGCAGCAGGTTCACGTAGGAATACAGCGCGAGCGTGTTGAACGCGAACGCGGCCCAGAGCAGCAGCGTGGTGGAGCGATACGTGGGGTCGAGCAGCGTGGCGAACCAGTGGCTCGGCGGCGCCGGCGGCTCGGCCACGACGAAGCGCTCGGCGCCGGTGAAGCGCCGCTCGCGGAACAGGCGGTTCAGCAGCTTCGCGAGGCGCCCGTGCAGGTGGGGGCGCTGCGCGAGGTACTTGGGCGACTCGGGCAGCAGGACCAGCGCCGCGACGAAGAGCACGAACGGCAGCGCCGCGCCGATCCAGAACACGGCGCGCCAGCCGTACAGCGGGATGACGCGCTGAGCGACGCCGGCCCCGAGCATGCCGCCCAGCGGCACGGACACCATGGCGCACGCCACGGCGACGCTGCGGGCGTGCTTCGGGGTCCATTCGGAGATCATCGCGGCCGCGAGCGGCGTCACCCCGCCGAGGCCAATCCCCGTCACCACGCGCCAGATCGCCAGGCCGGTGAGCGAGCCGGCATGGGCGCTGAAGAACGACCCGAGGGCCAGGAATGCCATGCAGGCGATGTAAGAGCCCCTGCGCCCGATGCGGTCGCCGGCCCAGCCGAGCACCACCGAGCCGATGGCCATGCCCACCATGCTGCCCGTCAGGGCCGGCGTCAGCGCCGCACGGGCGATCCCCCACTCCTTCACGATCTCCGGCGCCACGAACGCCATCGCCTGCAGGTCGAAGCCGTCGACCAGCATGATGATGACGGTGAGCACGGTGATCGCGAGCGGCAGCCCGATGTACTTCGCCGAATCGATCAGCGAGATGATCTCGATCTCGTCCTTGTCCATCTGGCCTGCTGCTCGACGCGACGCGAAGGGGGTTGCACCTCCTACTCGACCAGGCCTCGGGCGTCCATCGCCCGGCGCCGCCGCTGCCGCGGCACGGGCCGCGCGGCCCGAAGCAGCGGTTAGCTCCCGTCGAGCGCGCTGGGCCGTCAAGGGGGTCGCCCCGAGCAGCGCGCCGCGATCGACGGCGCGCGCAGGCGCTCAAACAGGCGATCAAGGCGCGTCCCGTCGACGCGCGCCGAGGTCCCGCTGTATCTCTTCGACTTCATCGCAACGACAACGGGAGGGCTGCGCGCTCACCGGAAAATTCGCTGTAATTCGCCCGAGACGGAGAACGGGAATCCTCCTCAGGCAGGGATCGGAAGGGCGTGTCCGCCGAGGTGTGTAGGGGCGCCTTTGACCGTTGCGCGGCGAGCGGAGAGCGTGTTAGGGGTCGGGGGGAAGGAGATCCGGTTCGTTCGCCCCAGGCGCTTCGGGCTTCCAGCGGAGACAACCTCGGTTGCCACGTGAGCGAGCCCGACCCGGGGCGGGAGATGGCATTTCCGAACGAGCGCATCGGCGCGTGCCGTGCGCTGTCGTCCATCGCGCGTTGGATGCCGGGCGAGCGCTCGTTCGAGGTCGTGGACGGCCGGAATCGTTGGAGCCAAGAGGGTCATGAGACGCAGCGAAGACCGTATCCTCACCACCCACGTCGGCAGCATCGCCCGGCCGGCGGCGATGCTCGAGATGGCGAGCCAGCGCATCGGCCCGCCGAAGGACCCGGAGGCTTACGCGAGGCTGCTGCGGCGGTCGGTGGCCGAGGTGGTCAGCAAGCAGGCGGCGGCCGGGATCGACATCGTGAACGATGGAGAGTACGGCAAGTCGAGCTGGGCGAACTACGTCCTCGAGCGCGTGTCGGGCTTCGCGCTCCGGCCTGGCGGCAAGAGCCCGCGCGACTGGCTCGGGCGTGACAAGGACCGCTTCAAGGAAGTCATCGATCTCGAGTTCAAGGACAACCCCGGCACCCTCATGCAGCATATCTGCACGAGCGCCATCCGGTACCGTCCGGGCGACGTGGCGCGGGATGTCGACAACCTGAAGGCCGCGCTCGCGGGCGCGAACGTCGCGGAAGGGTTCCTCACGGTCGTCGCGCCGGGGAGCGCCGTGTTCAACGGCGTGAACGAGTTCTACGGGAGCGAGCGCGAGTACATCTTCGCCCTCGCCGAGGCGCTGCGCGAGGAATACCTGGCCATCTACAAGGCGGGCCTTGTCGTCCAGGTGGACGACGCGGTGCTCGCGAACATGTACGACCACCTCGTGCAGCAGAGCCCGCAGGCGTACCGCGCGTGGGCCGAGCTGCGCGTGGACGCGCTCAACCACGCGCTCCGCGACATCCCGGAGGATCGCGTGCGCTATCACGTGTGCTTCGGCAGCTGGCACCTGCCGCACATGTCCGACGCGCCGCTGGAGGACATCGTGGACCTCATCCTCCGCGTGCGCGCGGGCGCGTATTCGATCGAGGCGGCGAACCCCCGGCACGAGCACGAGTGGCGCGTCTGGCAGAAGGCGAAGCTGCCGCCGGGGAAGATCCTCATTCCCGGCGTGATCACCCATCACATCGTGACGGTCGAGCACCCGCAGGTGGTCGCCGATCGCATCGTGCGGTTCGCGAAGATCGTCGGCCGCGAGAACGTGATCGCCGGGTCGGACTGCGGGTTTGCCCAGGCCGACCACATCCAGCGCGTTCACCCGTCCGTGATGTGGGCGAAGTTCGAATCCCTCGCGCAGGGCGCGCGGCTCGCCACCGAGGAGCTGTGGGGGCGCAAGGACTGATGCGCTGAGGGCGTCGCGCCGGCGCCGGAGGGGCGCCGGGTCAGCCGCTGCGTCCCCACGCGTGCGCCGGCGCGAGCCGCGCCTCGAACCAGCAGAACGTCTCTCGCACCAGGAACGCGCCGCCGTCGCCGTGCTGCTCGGCGAACCGCGAGAGCGCCGCGGGCTCGATGGCCCGCGGGTCGAACCGGCCGTGCGTCGTCGCCTGCCACCAGGCGAGCAGCGCGTCCAGCGTCGGATACACGTGGGTCCCCTGCTGCTCCTCCAGCTGCATCAGCTGCAGGCCGGCGCCCTCGACGTGGTGCGCCAGCGCCGCGGCGTCCTCGAAGGCGAAGCCCCCGAGGACCTTCTCCCCCGAAGGATCCGCGAGCCGCGAGAGCCCACCGACGAGCGCGGGGAGGGACGAGACGCACTGGACGAGGATGCGCCCCGCGGGGTCGAGCAGGCCGCGCATCCGGCGGAGGACGGCCCGCTTGTCGCGGATCCAGTGGAACACGAAGTTCGAGAACACGAGATCGAAGGGGCGGTCCCGGGCGACCTCGTCGAGGGTCTCGGCCGACCCCACCTGGAAGTCCAGGTTGGGCGCCCCCGCGGTGTGCCGGGCGAGCGCGATCCGCGCCTCGTCCGGATCGATCCCGACGACGCGCCCGCCGGGGCCCACGAGCTCGGCGAGCTGCTGCGTGAGGCCGCCCGTGCCGCAGCCGAGGTCGAGCACGCGCTCGCCCCGCCTCACGCGGGCGAGCTCGATGAGGCGCTCGCCGCGCCCCTTCTGCCAGAGGCTCCCTCTCCGGTACGCCTGCGCGGCGCGGCCTGTGGTCATGTCGGGCATTCTCGCGTCGGTGTCATCGTCGATGTCCCGAGGGAGGTCACAGCTCATGTCGCGACCCCGTGATCGAGGCGCATGGTGATGAGGTAGCCGGAGCCCCTGACCACGTTCGCGGAGTGCGGCACGCCCGGCGGGATCCAGATGCTCGTGCTCTCGGTGACGTGATGGACGCTGTCGCCGAGCTCGATGCGATACTCGAGGCCCGCGGGGTCGGGGAGGATCAGGTTGATCTCCGGGCCGTCGTGGGTGTGCAGCGCGGTGTAGTCCCGGCGCGCCGGCTCGGCCCTCTCCACGCGGTGGACCGCCAGGTGGACCGGGAATCCCGCGGCGAAGAACCTCCGGATGCACTCGACGTCCTGATGAAATGCGACCGAGGACAGCGGGCTCGGCACGTTCGTGCAGAGGACCGTCTCGTCGAGCCGCTCCTCCGCCGAGATGGCTCTCGTGAAGAGGTCCATGGTCGTCATCGATATCGGCGCAGACATCATGGTGCTCCGCTCCCCGGCTGATGGCGCGGCCGCCCCGCGCACGCGTGTGTTGCGAGCCAACGGGCAATCAGCAAGGGACATGCCCCTGACCCGTCCCTCCGAGGAAGCGCGCCGTCGTGCCCAATCCGGCCGAAAGGAGCGAGCCGCGGCGCGCGCCGGGCCGAGGGCTCGACCTCTGCGCCGGGCGAGCCAGCGTGACATGTCACGATCCAGGGCGTGACATGTCACGGTCCGAGGCGTGACATGTCACGGTCCCCGTCACGCTCTGGCCGAGGCGTCGCGCGCCGCCGGGAGCGACGCTCAGGGAGCTCGCGTACTAGGCCCGTCCCCGCCCGCGCGACGAACACCCTCCCCGGGGGCCGGGCGGCTCGGCGAGACCTTGGTCACCAGGGACGAACGTTGGCCATACGGCCCTACAGCGACAAACGGGTTAAAACTGCCTGAAAAGCGCAGAATTTCGAACCGCCAAGACGCCAAGACGCCAAGACGCCAAGACGCCAAGTAAGAGAGATAAAAAAATCTTGGCGTCTTGGCGTCCTTGACGTCTTGGCGGTTTATTTCTCGCTTGATCAACGCGATCGATGTTCTAGCACTCCGGCAGGTGGACCCCGACCTCCAGCGGCACCTCGACCACGTTCACCGCGAGGCCGCCGCGCGCCGTCTCCTTGTACTTCGACTCCATGTCCGCGCCCGTGTCGCGCATCGTCTTGATCACCTTGTCGAGGCTCACGAAATGCGCCCCGTCGCCGTGCAGCGCCATGCGCGCGGCGCTGATCGCCTTGATCGCCGCCATCGCGTTGCGCTCGATGCACGGCACCTGGACGAGCCCGCCCACCGGATCGCACGTGAGACCGAGGTTGTGCTCCATCGCGATCTCGGCCGCGTTCTCCACGTGCGCAGGCGTGCCGCCGAGCGCCTCGGCCAGCGCGCCGGCGGCCATCGAGCACGCCGAGCCCACCTCGCCCTGACACCCCACCTCCGCGCCGCTGATCGACGCGTTCTCCTTGTAAAGAAGGCCGATCGCGCCCGCCGTCAGCAGGAACCGGACGACGCCCTCGTCCGTCGATGTCGGCACGAAGCGCCGGTAATAGTGCAGGACCGCCGGGATGATCCCCGCCGCGCCGTTGGTCGGCGCCGTCACGACGCGGCCCCCGGCGGCGTTCTCCTCGCTCACCGCGAGCGCGTAGAGGCTCACCCAGTCCATCGCGGTCAGCGGATCCCGCAGGCCCGCCTCGGGGCTCTCGATGAGCTTGCGGTACAGCGCCGGCGCGCGGCGCGCCACCTTGAGGCCGCCCGGCAACACGCCCTCTTCCCGGAAGCCGCGCCGCACGCACTCCTGCATCACCCCCCAGATCCGCAGGAGACCCGCCCGGGTCTCCGCCTCCGGACGGAAGACCTTCTCGTTCTCCAGCATGACCTGGCTGATGGACAGGCCCGCCGCCGCGCACGCCGCGAGCAGCTCCGCGGCGCTGTGAAACGGGTACGGCAGCGGCGTCGCGTCCTCCTCGATCGGATTCTCCCCCTTCGCCGCGGCCTCGTTCACCACGAAGCCGCCGCCGACCGAGTAATACACGCGCACGCGCAGCGGGGCGCCGCCCTGGTCCAGCGCCGTGAAGCGCATGCCGTTCGGATGAAACGGCAGGCTCCGGTGCAGGAAGGTCAGATGTCCCTTCACCTCGAAGCCGATCTCGTGCCGGGCGAGCAACGACAGCCGGCCGCTCCGCCGCACGCCCTCGACGATCTCGCCCGCGCGCTCGACGTCCACCCCGTCCGGCGTCTCGCCCATGAGCCCGAGGAGCACGGCCTTGTCGCTGCCGTGGCCGCGGCCCGTGGCGCCGAGCGAGCCGAACAGCTCCACCCGGACCGCCGCGGTGCGGCCGAGCAGCCCCGACGCGTCGAGATCCACCGCGAACATCCGCGCCGCGCGCATCGGCCCGACCGTATGAGAGCTGCTCGGCCCGATGCCGATCTTGAAGAGATCGAAAATGGTGACTGCCATGTGTGCTCGTGCGCCGAAGAGCCCTCGCCGGACCGCCTCTCGACGCGCGTGGACACTACGGGATCGCGCCGGCGACCGCCACCGCCGCGCCGGCGCGGCGCAGGGCAGCACACCGAGGCGAGCCGAGCGTCCCGGTGGTATACTCGGCCCGTCTTCCGCACTTCCCTCACCCTCCGAGATGAGGTCCCCATGCGCCATCTCCCGGCCTTGCTCGTCGCCGCCACCCTGCTCGCCCCCGCCGCCGCGCGAGGCGACGGCCCGGCCCCCGCGCCCTCGCCCGCGCAGGGCGCCCAGGACCCCAGGCCGCCGGCGCTGGAGGTGACCATCGACCGGTCCAAGGTGGACCTCAAGGGCCGCCAGATCGAGGTCAAGCTGTCGCGCGCCGCCGCCAAGGTGCGCATCAAGGTCGTCGGCCAGTCGGGCGCCGTCCTCGCCGAGGAGGAGAAGCCGTTCGGCGGGGCCGCCGCCGGCACGCCGCTCACCGTGACCTGGACGCCCTCGAGCGACGAGACCGTCGCGCGCATCGAGGTGTACGGCCACGACACCCAGGGCTACTGGGCAGGGGTCGCGATCATCCCGTGGAACGTGAGCATCCCCCACGAAGAGGTGCAGTTCGAGACCAACTCCGACGTCATCCGGACGCCCGAGGTGCCCAAGCTGGAGGCGAGCCTCCAGAAGATCTCGGAGGTCGTCGCGAAGACCAGCGAGCTCGGCAAGATCACCCTGTTCATCGTCGGCCACACCGACACCGTGGGCAGCGTCGAGCACAACCTCGCCCTGTCGCGCCGGCGCGCGCGCGCGATCGCCGCCTGGTTCAAGGGGCGCGGCCTGAAGCTCCCGGTCGCCTTCGAGGGGCTCGGCGAGTCGGCGCCGCTCGTGAAGACCGCGGACCAGGTGGACGAGCCGCGCAACCGCCGCGTCGACTACATCCTGTCGGTCGAGCCGCCGCGGCTGCCGGCGGGCGAGGCGTCCTGGAAGGCGCTCTGACGGGAGCGAGCCCCGCATGAAGACCACCGTGCTCGCCGTGGGGACCCGGGGCGACGTCCAGCCCGCCATCGCGCTCGGCAAGGCGCTCGCCGCCCGCGGCCACGCCGTCCGCGTCCTCGCCGGCAAGAGCTTCCAGGGCTGGATCGAGGCGCACGGGCTCACGGCGATCCCGGCCAGCGTCGACATGGTCGACATCATGGAGAGCGACCTCGGCAAGGCGTGGGTGTCGCGCGGCACCGATCCGCTGGCCCAGCCGCGGATCCTGCAGCAGATCATCGATCGCTACGGCCCGGAGATGTCCGAGGACGCGCTGCGCGCCTGCGAGGGCGCCGAGCTCATCCTGAGCAGCTTCACCTCGGACACGTACGCGGCGTCCATCGCCGAGGCCTCCGGCGCGGTGCAGGTCAGCATGCCGTTCCAGCCCTCGATCCTCGCCACGCGCCACGGGCCGACCGCGGCGATCGCCCCCGTCCCGCGCGGCGACAGCGCGCTCAACCTCCTCGTGGGCAAGCTCCTGATCGAGCCGGCGGTGTGGCGCTGGTACGGCGGCGTGACGAACCTCGTGCGGAAGCGGCTCGGCCTGCCGCCGCAGGGCCGGCGAGGGTACCTGGCCACGCTGCGCCGCATGCTCGTCGTCCACGGCTACAGCGCCCACGTGGTCCCGCGCGCGCCGGACTGGCCGCCCGGCTTCCACACGACGGGCTACTGGTTCCTCGACGAGGGCGGGGAGTACCGGCCGCCCGAGGCGCTCGAGCGGTTCCTCGCGGCGGGCGAGCCGCCCGTCGCCGTCGGCTTCGGCAGCATGACGTCCCACGATCCCGGCGCCACCACCCGGCTCCTCGTCGACGCGGTCGTGCGGAGCGGCCGGCGCGCGGTCCTGCTCTCGGGCTGGGCCGGGCTCGGCGACGCCGCGCTCCCCGACTCGGTGCTGCGGATCGACGCCGCGCCGCACGACTGGCTGTACCCGCGCGTCGCCGCGGCGGTGATCCACGGCGGCGCCGGCACCGTGGCCGCGTGCCTGCGCGCCGGGCGGCCCGCGGTGGTCGTCCCGCACCTCGGCGACCAGCTCTACTGGGGGCGGCGCGTCGAGGACCTCGGCGTCGGCCCGCGCGCCATCCCGCGGCCGCGCCTCACCGCCGAGGCGCTCGCGGCCGCGATCCACGCCGCCGCGACCGACGCCGGCATGCGGGAGCGCGCCGAGGAGCTCGGCCGCAAGATCCGCGGCGAGGACGGCGTGGCGACGGCGATCGGCCACATCGAGCGGCGCCTCGCGGCGCGCGCGTGACGCGCGCTGTCCCGGGGAGACGCGCGCAGGGCGCGGCCTGCGCACACGCACCACGTCTCCCCCTGGCGACGCACCACGCCCGCACACGGCGGGTTTATAAAAACGTATTTACGAACTCGCCTCTTCCAGCGCCGGGCTCCTGTACCCTCGTCCGATCACCCCAGCGGGCGCTGCGGCCGCCGAGCGGCCTGGCGGCGCTCCCCTCCCGGACGAGGCCACCATGCAGTCAGACCTTCTCGCCAGCAGCCCGCCCCGCGCCGCCGCCCGCACGAGCCGGCCGCCGACGACGCGCGGCCTTCCGCTCGTGGGCGCGCTCCCGCGCCTGCTCAAGGATCGGCTCGATTACCTCCTCTCCGCCCGGGCCGAGCTCGGCGATCTCTACTCGCTCGATCTCGGGGCCACGCGGCTCATCGCGCTGAATCACCCGCGGCACGCCCAGCACGTCCTGCGCGACAACGCGCGCAACTACCGCAAAGGAGGCCCCTTGTGGGACGGGGCTCGCGACCTCCTCGGCAACGGGCTGCCCACGAGCGAGGGCGACTTCTGGCTGCGGCAGCGGCGGATGATCCAGCCGGAGTTCCACCGCGACCGGCTCGCCGCGATGTGCGACCTCATGGTGCAGGCGATCGACGACGGGCTGTCCGGCTTCCACGCGGCCGCCGCCGCGCGGCGTCCGGTCGACGCCGAGCGGGAGCTCCCGCACATCACCATGAAGGTCATCCTCAACACCCTGTTCGGCTCGGCGATCACGAAAGAGGAGGCGGCGGTCGTCGGCGGCGCGCTCCGGTACGCGAACGACTACCTGCTCCTCGGCGTCGTGCTCCGATCGCTGCCGAGCTGGGTGCCGTCCCCCGGGCGGCGCCGCTTCGCGCTGGCGGTGAAGACCATCGACGAGCACGTGTTCCGCTTCATCGCGCAGGGCCGGGCGCAGCCGGGGAGCGGGGGCGATCTGCTCACCATCCTGCGCGACAGCGTCGACGCGGAGACCGGCGAGCGGATGACCAGCCAGCAGCTCCGGGACGAGGCGGTGACGATGTTCCTCGCCGGGTACGAGACGACCTCCGTCGCCCTCGCGTGGGCGCTCCACCTGCTGGTCGAGCACCCCGACGTCCTGCGGGCGCTCGAGGCCGAGGTCGACGCGGCGCTCGGCGACAGGCGGCCCCGCTTCGCGGACGTCCCCAGGCTGCGGCTCGCGCTCGCGGTCTTCCAGGAGGCGCTCCGGCTCTACCCGCCGGCGTACTGGATACCTCGCACCGCCGTCGAGGACGACGAGATCGACGGATTCCACATCCCCGCCGGGACCATGGTGAGCGTGATGAGCTATGTCGTCCACCGGCACCCCGACATCTGGGAGAGCCCCGAGCGCTTCGATCCCGGCCGGTTCGCGCCCGAGCGCGCGCGGGGACGACACCCGCTCTCGTTCGTCCCGTTCGGGATCGGACAGCGGCAGTGCGTCGGAAAGGAGTTTGCGCTCCTGGAGGGTACGCTCGTCCTCGCCCGCATCGTCCAGCACTACCGGCTGAGCGCGGTGCCGGGGCGGACGACGCGGCTGAGCATCGCGGGCACGCTGCGGACGTCCGGCGGCGTGTGGCTCCGCCTGGACCCGCGCTCGGGCAGGACGAGCTGACCGGACGCCGAGCGCCGGCGCGCGCGCATCCCCGACCGAGCGCCGAGCGCCGAGCGCCGCGGCTTGCTCCGAGCGCGCCGCGCGCTTGCCGCCGAGGGCCCGGCGGCGCAAGGAGTCGGCGATGGCGCAGGACACGGCGTTCGCTCTGTGGCTCGTCCCCGACGGCGCGGCGCGCGCGCGGCTCCAGGAGCTCATCGAGGCGCTCGCCCGGGAGACCGGAGGGCCGGCGTTCGCGCCGCACCTCACCCTGGTCTCCGGCCTGCGCGGCGACGGCGGCGCGCAGGCCGCGCGGCTCGGCAAGCTCGAGGGCGCGCTCCACCCCGTGGAGCTCCGGATGCGCGGCCCCGCCACCGGCGCCTCCCGCCACCAGTGCGTGTTCCTCGACGTGGCGCCCACCGAGCCGCTCGCGGCCCTGCGCCGCGCCGCCCAGGCCGCGCTCGGCGCCGGCGATGGCCCGTTTCGCCCGCACGTGAGCCTCGTCTACGGCGACCTGCCGGACGACCGCCGCCGGTCGCTCGCCGCGGATCCGCGGGTGCTCTCGCTCGCGCACGACCGGTGGCGGGCGGAGCGGCTGGAGCTGTGGGCCGTGGACGGGCCGACCGAGCGCTGGCGCTGCGTCGAGGGCGTCGCGCTGGAGCGCCCGTGAGCCCCGCGCGGGCAGCGCCTCCAGCCGCCCACGGCGTGCCCGAGCACACAGTTCCCCCTGCGTGGCGAACGACCCGCGCGATGGTCACGTCCCGCGCACACGAGGCGCTCTCCGAAGTATGTGATCCCCCGGATCTCGGCTAGCCTACGGGCCATGGTGGCGGCTCCCGTTGCGGTGGGCGATGTGCTGGCGGGCAAATACCGCGTGGAGCAGATCGTTGGCGCAGGCGCGATGGGCACGATCGTCGCCGCGTGGCACCTGGAGCTCGATCAGCGGGTCGCGATGAAGTTCCTGCACTCGCGCGGCACCGAGGGCGGCGACCCGGCGGAGCGGTTCCGGCGCGAGGCGCGCGCGCTGGCCAGGATCAAGAGCGAGCACGTGGCGCGCGTCCTGGATGTCGGCTCGCTGCAGGACGGGATGCCGTACATGGTCATGGAGTTCCTCGAGGGGAACAACCTCGCGGACGAGATCCGCGCGCGAGGCGCGCTGCCCGTCGTGGAGGCCGTCGGATACGCCCTCCAGGCCATCGAGGCCATGGCCGAGGCGCACGCCGCGGGGATCGTGCACCGCGATCTCAAGCCGGCGAACCTGTTCCTCGCGCGCAGGCCCGACGGCGGGCGGATGATCAAGGTCCTCGATTTCGGGATCTCGAAATCGATGCTCGGCAGCTCGCGCGACGAGCTGGCCCTGACCAAGACAGCGACCCTCCTCGGCTCACCGCTCTACATGTCGCCGGAGCAGGTGCGCTGCGCCAAGGACGTCGACGCGCGCACGGACGTCTGGGCGCTCGGCGTCATCGTGTACGAGATGCTGACCGGGCGGACTCCCTACAACGGCGACTCGGTGCCGCAGCTCTTCGCGTCCCTGCTCCACGAGACGCCCCCGACGATGGCGCAGGTGCGCGCCGACGTCCCGCGCGAGCTCGACGCGGTGGTGATGCACTGCCTCGCCAAGGACCCCGAGCAGCGGTGGAGGAACGTCGGCGATCTGGCGCATGCGCTGCTCGTGTTCGGTCCGGCCGGAAGCCACGTGCACGTCGAGCGGGCGCGCCGCGTGCTCGGCCTCCCGGGCGCCGGGGCGCCGTCGCTCAGCCGACCCAGCTTCACGCCGGGCCCGCCCGACGCGACGCTCGGGCTCCCCGGCGCGATCACCGGCGCGCCGAGCGCCGGATCGCGGTTGTCCATACCGCAGCACGGCGGGCTGTCCCCCGCGGCTTCCGCGGAGACGGGGCCCGCGGTGAGCTCGTGGAGCAACACGGGCAACGCGCCGCGCGCAGGGCGCAAGGGCGCGCTCGTCGGCGTGGCCCTCGCGGCCGGCGCCGCCCTGGCCTCGCTCTCGCTCGGCGCCGTGCTGTTCCTGCTCTTCGGGACCACCTCCGGCGGCGGGCAGCCCCCCGCGCCCGCGGCGACGCAGCCGTCAGCGCCCGCGGCGCCCCAGTCGCCCGGCGCCGCCGCGGCGGAGCCGCCCGCGACCGCCGGCGGCCCCGCCGCGGCGGGCGCCGCGAGCGCTGCTGTGCCCGAGGCGGCCGCCGCGCCGGAGCCGCCCGCGAGCGCCGCGCTGCCCCAGGCGGCCGCCGCGGCGGAGCCGCCCGCGCCCGCCGGCAGCCCCGCCGCGCCGGCGGCCTCCAGCGCGCCTGCGCCTGCCGCCTCGCGGCCGGCCGCGCCGCCGGCGAGCGCCGCGGCCCGCCCGCAGCCCGGCCCGGGGGCGCACCAGGAGCCGCGCCGGACCAACACGATCAGCGACTTCGGCGGGCGGCGCTGACCGCGGCGCCCGCGTCAACCGGGCGACGGCCCTCGGGCCCCGTCGCGGCCAGCTTGGAGGAGAGTACAGGACGAATGAGACGGCATCAGCGAAGCATCGCACACCCCGTCGGCCTGGGTCTGTGCGCGGCGTTGATCTCCGGGGCGCTCCCCGCGCGGGCGGAGCCGAGCGCCTCCGAGAAGGCGACGGCGGAGGCGCTCTTCGACGCGGCGCTCGATCTGATGAAGCAGGGGCGCAACGAGGAGGCGTGCCCGCGGCTGGAGCAGAGCAACCGCATCGATCCGGGGATCGGCACGCTCCTCTACCTGGCCGAGTGTTACGAGAACACCGGCCGCACGGCGAGCGCCTGGGCCACGTTCCGCCAGGCCGCGTCGGAGTCGAGGGCCGCCGGGCAGGCCGAGCGCGCCCGCAAGGCGCAGGCGAGGGCGGCCCGGCTGGAGCCGACCCTGTCCAAGCTGAGCATCGGCGTCGCGCCGGAGAACCTCGCCCTCCAGGGGTTCTCGGTGCGCTCCGCCGGAAAGACGGTCGAGCCGGCGGTCTTCGGCATCGCGATCCCGGTGGATCCGGGCGAGATCGCGATCGAGGCGAGCGCCCCGGGCCATGAGACCTGGAAGACGACGGTGAAGCTCGGGAGCAACAAGGCCGCGGCGAACGTCGACGTGCCGCCGCTCAAGCGGGCCGAGGCGCCGCCGCCGGACGCGGGCGCGCCGTCGCCCAGCGCGGCGGTGGTCCCCGCGCCGGCGCCCGCGCCCAGCGCGCCTGCGCCTGCGCCTGCGCCGGCGCAGGCGCAGGCGGCGTCGGGGGGCGACACGATGCGCCTGCTCGGCCTCCTCGTGGGCGGCGCGGGCGTGGTGGGGCTCGGCGTCGGGACGTACTTCGGCGTGAAGGCGATCTCGAAGAACGGCGACGCCGAGGCTTACTGCAAGGGCGGCAGCACGTGCGAGGATCAGCGCGGCGTGACGCTGACCGAGGAGGCCAGCAGCGCCGCCACCGCCTCGAACATCGCGTTCGGGCTCGGGGCGGCGGCGGTCGCCGGGGGCGCGGTGCTTTATTTCGTCGTGGCGCCGCGGTCGTCGTCGCGCGTCGAGGTGGGGCCGATGGTGGGCGCGCGCAACGTCGGGCTGCGCGTCGGAGGGACCTTCGAATGAGGCGCACCCTGACGACCGGGCTCCTGTCGCTCGTCCTGCTCGCCCCGATCTCCGGCTGGCTCGGCTGTCACGCCATCGCCGGCATCGAGGATCGCACCTACGTCCCGCCGGAGGAGGAGCCGGAGCCTTCCCCCGTGAGCGAGGCGTGCGCGTCGTACTGCGCCGACGTGATGGCGAACTGCACGGGCGAGCACCAGGTCTACTCCACGCTGGACACCTGTCATGGCGTATGCGCGGCGCTCCCGCCGGGCGATCCCCTGGAGCCGGTGGACAACACGGTCGCGTGCCGCGCCCGCCAGGCGGAGCTGGCGGGCCTCACCGGGGAGCCCGCGTCGCACTGTCCGGCGGCGGGCCCGGGCGGCGATGGGGTCTGCGGGACCAACTGCGAGAGCTACTGCGCGCTGCAGGCGGCGGCGTGCTCGCCCGAGCTGCCCACGCAGGAGGAGTGCGTCGCCAGGTGCGCGGGGCTCCGGGACGCCGACATGTTCGACGTCATCGAGAACCACGAGGGCGACACGCTGCAGTGCCGCCTCGTGCACGTGAGCTCCGCGACGGTGGACCCGGACGAGCACTGCCCGCATGCGAGCCTGATGCCGGTGGAGCCCTGCATCGAGCCGGAGGGGACCGAGCCGAGCTGCGAGGACTTCTGCCGGGTGGTCATGACGTCCTGCGATGGCGACCTGGCCGTCTACGAGTCCATGGATCAGTGCCTCGCCGTCTGCGGGGCGCTCCCGCCGGGCGGCACGGAGGACCAGAGCGAGAACACGGTGGGCTGCCGCCAGTACCACGCCTACAGCGCGATGCTGGCGCCGGACACCCACTGCGGGCACGCGGGGCCGGGCGGCGACGGCCATTGCGGGGTCGACGACGAGGCCACGACCACGGGCAACTGCGAATCGTACTGCACGCTGCTCGAGGCGGCCTGCAAGGAGGCGTTCGACGAGCTGTTCGGGGAGCGGCCCGCGTGCGAGCTCGACTGCGGCGAGGTGTCGGGGGCGGGGCACGACTCCGGCTACGCCGTCGCGAGCGCCGAGGGCGCCACGGTCGCCTGCCGGCTGCTCCACGTCAGCCGCGCGTTCGAGGATCCGACCTTGTGCGCCGCGGCGCTCGGCGACCCGCCCTGCCAGTGACGGATTGTTCGACCAGTCATTCGAATCGGTTCACGGACCGGGCATGAGGGGTCAGCCCACCGAGACGCAAGAAGAAGAAAAAGAAGAGAATTAACGCCAAGGCGCCAAGAGAGGGAATGAAAGACGCCAGAATCATATTCCCTGGCGTCTTCGCGTGTCCGCGAGATGACATGAAGAAAGTCATCTCTCTTTTTCTTTTTCTTTCCATTTTTCTTCTTGGCGTCTTGGCGTCTTGGCGCCTTGGCGTTTCCTCTCTTTCCCTTCGCTCCGCGATCGCGCTCCAGCATCTCTCGCGCCCGGCCGCGCGTGCTCGGTCTCTGCGTTAAGGCTTCTTACGAAGCCCCCGTGGGCTCGCCCGCCGCGCCCCGCCCTCACGGCGGCGCAATGAACGACGCCGGCCCCGCCACGGCGGGCGACGGGTCCTTCCGGTAGCGGTCTACCAGCAGCGCGCGCCGCTCCGCCGTCCACCCGTTCTTCGGCGACGCCGCCTGCACGAGCGCCTCCAGCGCGAGCCGCCGCAGCCGCGGATCCCCGCTCCCCCGCAGCGCCTCCTCGAGGAGCGACGGGTGCACGCACCCGTGCACCGCGGCCATCGCCGCGACCATCGCGTCGTGGTGCAGGAGGTCCCGCCGGCCGAGCTCGATGAGCGCCTGCCCGAGCTCCCGCCACTGCAGCAGGCGGGCCGCGAGCCCGAGGTACTGGGGCACGGCCAAGGTGTCCGCCTTCAGCGCGGCGAGCAGCCCCTCGCCGACGGCCAGGTGGTGCCGCGCAGCATAGGCGCCGAGCCGCGCCGAGAGCACCGGCAGGAACGCCACGAGGTGGCGGCGCCTCGGCGAGAGATCGCGGAGCCGCGCCACGACGGCCTCGACCTCCGCCGGCTGCATCCGGGCGAGCACGGCCCCGAGCGCCTCGGCCGCCTCCTCGGGCGCGGGCACGTCCAGGTGCCCGAGCAGCCGCAGGAAGAGCGCGCGCCTCTCGTCCCGGAGCGGCAGGCGCGCGGCGCGCCGGAGCAGGTCGAGCCGCGCCTCCGGCTCCGGGCGCCCGAGGATCGCGGCGAGCAGGCCCACGACACGCTGCTCGGCCTCCGTCGAGAGCCGGCCGAGCGGGACGTCCGCGAGCTTCGAGGCCACGATCCAGTCGGGATCCTGGACGGCGCGGCCGAAGACGTCCCACGTCTCGGGCCGATCGAGGTGGTCCCAGAGCGCCCGGAGCAGGGCGATCCTCACGTCGCGGTGGGTCTTCGGGCCGTCCAGCCGGAGCAGGTCCCGGTAGGCGTCGTCGCCGCCCAGCTCGCCGAGCAGACGCACGACCTCCTTGGCCACGGTCACCTTCGCGGTCGGCACGGCCCGGAGCTCGGCGAGCACCCGGTCGCGGGACATCTCGGAGAACGCCTTCCGGAGCGCGTAGATGGCCCACCGGGCGCGGTCGTCGCCCAGGCACTCGATCAGCACGGGCACGCCCTGGCCGGCGTCGAGCCACGGCAGAGCCCGGATGGCCATCTCGCGGAGGGGCGGCCTCGGATCCGCGGCGAACGGGGTGATCGCCGTCGCGTCGACGTACGCGAGCCGGACCAGCGTCGAGACGGCGAACCGCAGCGTGGGGACGTCGCACGTCTCGTCCGCGAGCAGCGCGCGGAGGCCGGCCGCGTACCGCGCCTGCTGCCGCGCCGTCCAGCGAGCGTGGCCCGCGCCGAAGTCGATCACCCAGCGCGTCCGCCCGGTCGCGAACCTGCCCTCCATGGGCCGGCCGTCGAGGAGCGGGTCGAGCAGATCCTGGCGCTTCCGGCTCACGTGCCGGGCGACGTCGCCGATCAGGACGAAGCTCGCGTCCTCGCGCAGGAGCGCGGGCACGAGCCGCGCGAACCGCGGCCGATCGTGGGCGCGGAGGAGCGCCAGCGCGCCGGCCGCGACGCCGACGAACGGGAGCTCGCGGGACAGCCGCTCGAGCGCCTCGAGCAGCGGCGCGACGACCTTGAGGCGGATGCCGAGGCTCTGCGCGAGCGAGAGCACCGCCCCGGCCCGCTCGGCGGTGCTCCACGCGGCCGCGAGCTGCGCGAGCGCGGGGGTGAGCCGCTCGGCCTCCGCCCGCGTGAGCCCCTCCCCGAGCCCCGCCGTCGAGACCGAGCCGCGCACGGCGAGGATCCGCGCGAGCCAGCGGGCGCCCCACGCCCCGTCGACGCGGAACAGCTTGACCACGAGCCGCTCGACGGCCGAGGCCGTGGCCTGGGACAGGTCCGCGGCGTCGAGCGCGTCCTGCGCCACGGAGGAGACCGCCTCGAGGTGCTCCGGCCCGAAGCGGGCGAGCGGCAGCGCGGCGAGGGCGCCGATCATCGCGCGCCGCACCGGGTCCTGCTCGAACTTGCGGGCCCGCACGTTCGCGAGGGCGTCGGCGAGCGCGCCCCGGTCGTGCAGGACGGTCGCGAGGAGCAGCGCCTGCGCCTTGGCGCGCTCGTCGCCCTCGGGGTGCCCGAGGAGCGGCGCGAGCACCGCCTTGGCCTCGGCGAACGGCAGGAGGCGCGCGTAGCTCATCCGCCGGTCGGGCTTGGCGACGAGCGCGGGGCAGTCGAAGAGGTGCCGCCGCGCCTCGCGCTCGCGCAGATCGCCGGGCAGGGCGTCGAGCACCTCGGGCGCGATCGAGCCGTCGGCGGCCTGCGCGGCGCACGACCAGCGCTCGAAGGCCCGCTCCCGGACCGCCCGCTCCTCGGCCGACTCGGCCTTCACGTAGCGGAACAGGAAGGCGCCGAAGCCCCCTCGCCCGCCGAGGAGGAAGGCGCGGAGCACCGCCTTCTGATCGTCGGGACGCAGCCGCAGGAACCACCGCGGGCCCCGCTTGCCGTCGCTCAGCGCGCCCCAGGCGTTGCGGATGAGGTAGTCGAGGCGCTCGGCGCCGAGGGCGGGCGCGCCCGCGTCGAAGCGCACGACCTCGAAGGCGCCGGGCGGCCGTGCGGGACGGCCGCTCTCGTGGCGCGCCTTGAGGAGGTCGAACGTGGCGGCCGGGCGCGATCGGGCGAGCGCGCGGAGCGGACCGGCGAGGAACGAGGGCTCCTCGCCGAGGTCGAAGAGGGCGCGGATCAGCGGGAGGGCCGCGTCGGGGGCGCGCCGGGCGAGCGGGACGAGCAGCGGCGCGAGGCGGTAGCGCTGGCGGACGTCGAGCGACCGGGAGCGCGCGATCGCCTCCCCGAACCAGCGCGCAGCGTCCGCGGGGTGCCGGCCGGCGAGCCGCGCGAGGCAGAGCGGGCCGCCCGCCTCGTCGATGGCCTGCCGGTGCGCCGACACGAGCGCCTCGGAGCCGAGCGGGAGCAGATCCACGATCGTCGGATCGCGCCCCTGCTGCAGGCGCGCGCCGAGGAAGGCGTCGACGACCGCCTGGCGCTTCCGCCGCGCGAGCTGGGCAACTGTGCGCCGGAGGGCGCGGCGCTCGACGACGGCGCCGAGCGCCGCGAGCGCCTGCGCGTCGTCGCAGAAGCGGGCCACCATGCGGCACGCGCGTCGCCGGACGAGGCGCGACGGGTCCGACACGGCCGCGAGGACGCGCGCGCCGTCGCCCGAGCCGTACACGGCCATGAGCGCGAGGAGGCGCTCGTAGGGCTGAGCGCTGCCCGAGAGCGCGCCGAGGAGCCCCGCGGCGCCGGCGTCGCCGCCCGCCGCGGCGCGGCCGAGCGCAACGGCGCGGCGGACGCGATCGTAGTGAGGGAGCGGCTCGACCTCGGCGAGGAAGGAAGCGGTGTCCATGGCGGCGATCCTACCGCCGCGACGCGCGAGCGGGACAGGGCCGGGCGCTCCGCCCGCTCCGGGGCCAGGAACGTTCCAGGCGTTCCCTGGCCCCCGGCTCGCGTCAATTCACGACGGGCACGAACTCCTCGCACGCCGCTTCGATCGCCGTGAGGGCGTTCGTGAGGCCGTCCTCGAGGCGCCCTTCGCAAAGATCCCAGAAGAAGCCGCGGCCGTCGTCGAACGTGTCCACGAGCCGCTGCAGGTTGTCGGCCTCATCCGCGCTTCCATAGGCCCCCTCGCAATCGGTCCTCCCGCCGATGCCGAGGAACACGACGTTCTTCGCGTCGCCCTTCACGGCGACGAGCCGGTCGTGGATCTCTTGCGGCTGCTGGCGCGGGACGGGCTGCTCGTCCTCGTCGGTGATCGCCACCACGACGAGGAGCGCGTCGTCGCGGATGAACCCCGCGTTCGCCTCCTGCGAGAACGGCGGCTCCAGCGCGGCGGCCACGGCGGACGCGGGCTGCTCGTCGTCGCTGTCGCCGCTGCACTCGACGTCGTCCGAATAGATATCGGCGGCGCACTGGAACTCTTGCGTGATGTTGGCGCTCGAGCTCTCCATCCACGCCTTTCCGCTCTGGAACGAGCACTCACCGGCGGCGCCGCGCGTGTGGAAATTTGCAGGACGCGGGCAGGCGTCGATCACGGCCGCGCGGAAGTCCTGGATGCCGCTGATATCGAGCAGCGCCTCCGCGAAGGCCGGGAACACGACGTCGCGCATCGACTCCTTTTCCTCGTTCATGCTCGAGGAGTTGTCGAGCGCGAACACGACATCGACGTGCTGGCACCCCGAGCTGCCCGCGCCGCTGCCCCCTGCCCCGCTGCTCGTGCTGCCGACCCCGTTGCCGAAGGAGCCACCCCCTTGCCCGGAGGGGCCAGCCCCCGACCCGAAGATGTCCCCCCCCTGCCCCTGGCTTCCTCCGCTGTCCGGGCCCGAGGCGCCCGCACCGCTATCCTGGTTGGTGCCCGAGTCCCCGCCGCACCCCACGAGACCCACCATCCCTGCGCAAAGCGCCGCGCACCATGCCCTGAGATCCATCCCGCACTCCTTCTTCCTCGGGGCGCCATGCCCTAAGTATTAGTATTCGTAAAAAGGTCCCGCGACGTCGATCGCCGGAACGTGGATGGTATCATACGCGCAGCGCCGGCTCCAGGGGATCGGCCGAGGGCGGCCGACGAGCGTTGCCGCCCCTCCCGGGCCTTTGCGCCGAGGAATAGGGAGAGGCCTGATCATCCATGCACCGATGAGCTCGATGATCGATGACCGCGACAGTCGCGTGCCTGGCCGGCGCGATGTTCGATAACGCGAGGACACGATGGACGTTATCGACGTCACCCGCTGGCTATCACCCTTGTCCACACCCCGTGTTTTCCGGGAATTCAGCCGCGCGCCTCCTCAGGAGCACATCCTCCGTCCACTGGACATTTACATCTCCCACGTAAGAAAGCCAGCTCACCACGTGGCCTCACAGCTCCACCCCCCACGCGACGAGCGCCGCCTTCCGCTCGCGGTGCGCTCACGCGGGCTCTTCGAGCGCCGGGTACCGCCTGATTTGCCGAACAAGATCGTGGACATGTCTCGGGCGCGTACCGAGTGAAGGCATCATGGCGCCCATGCGCAGGTGGGCGCTACGAGGGTCCGGAGCGACCGGGATCAGATTCGAGGGCTCGCTCCTTTGCCTGAGGACATACCTGCCACTCCCGCAGATCTATGGTGCCGGCCCCGAGCGCCTGACCGCCAAGGCGTTCCCTCGGGAAGGCCGTAGGCCCTCGGAGCCCGTGGTCGCCGCGCGGCGCACGGAGGGCTGATGTTTGAGCCCTTTTGACCTCACTCCTCCGGCTCCGCCGGAGGAGTGAGGTCAAAAGGCGAGTTCAGCCCTCCGTGCGCCGCGCGGCGACCACGGGCTCCGAGGGCCGGGCAGCTCCTCACGACCTCGCGCAGCCCGGCCCCCCCCGAGCGACGCCTCGCTACTCCCAGCGCTCCGAGAGGACGGCCCTCATCCGGTCGATCCTGAGCGCGCGCTCCAGGGCGCGCCCCTCGAAGGCGCTGAGGAGGGCCGGCAGCGCCTGCCGGGCCAGCGCCAGGAGCGCGCGGCGGCGCACCTCGGGATCGAGCCTGCCCTCGGTGACGATCTGGCTGAAGGCGAGGGCGAGGATCGCCTCATCGCGCGTGAGCAGGCTGTACTCGTCCTCCTCGCCGAGGGCCTGGACCTCGGCCGCGTCCACGGCGTTCCAGTGGGCGCTCTCCACCTCCCAGCGGGCGAGGAGCGCGTCGAGCAGCGCGATCGGGCTCCCCTTCGGGTGCTCGTCGCGGAAGTCGCGGAACGCGGTGAGCGTCTCGTGCGCCGTCTCGTTGCCGAAGGGGGCGGTCTCGTCGGTGAGCGACCAGAAGGACGGATCGGCGAGGGCAGCGGCCGCCCGGGGGTGACAGTCGTCGCGGGAGAGGTCGGGGAGCTCGGGCGCTTCGGTCATGGGGAGAAGGGCTTTCCGTCGGGTGAGGCGCGGGCGCAGCGCCGCTACCTTACCGCGCCGGGACGCCGCGTCACCTCGCCGAGACGCCGCGGAGGGGCGCGGCGCGCGCCTCCCCCGTCACTTCCAGTGCCACCTGCCCCTGCCCTTCCCCTTGTGTTTGTGCTTGCCCTTGTGGATGACGATGACCCGGCGGCCGTCGTCGTCATCGTCGTCGTGCACCACCACCGTGGGCTTCACGTTGACCTTCACGGCCCACGCGGTGGCGACCAGGATGCCGATCACCGGCGCGCTCGGGCCGACCACGATCACCGAGCCCGGACGGTAGCCGCAGAGGACCACGTCCGTGTGCCCGCCCTCCTTGACCACCACCGTGATCTTGGTCGGGTTGACCTTCACGTTCAGCTTGCCCGTGAAGTAAAGCCGATCGGGCCCGGGCGCGAGCACGATGACGTCGGGGCCCGACGCCGTGTGGATGGCCAGCTTGATCTCGCGCTCGCCGATCGGGACCGGCTTGAGGTTGGGATCGAGCACGTAGACGCGCAGATCGCCCGTCTCCTTGTCGGCGACGATCTCCACGATGTCGTCCCCGACGGGCTGGAGCACCCCGCCGTTCGGGCCCTTCATGCCGTCGACCTTGGTCGCCTGGTTCTGCTTGGCGCTCTCCTGGAGCTCCCGCGTCCCGCCGCGCGGCACGTGCAGCACGCCCGTGAACGGCTCGCCCTTCACCTTGAACTCGTAGCCCACCTCGGTGAGGTCGTCTTCGAGCGGCGGGATCTTGGCGCGCAGGACGCCGCCCGACTTGGGCTCCGGCACGAGCTCCGCCTTCACGGGGTCGCCGCCCTTGCCAGGCACCTTGACCGTGAGGTTGCCCGACACGCCCTCCTCGATGGGCTTGCCGTCGCGATCCTTCACGAGCACCGTCACCTGCCCGTCCTGGGCCACGGTCATGACCACGGAGCCGGGCTCGTGCTGCTCCGTCAGCGCCCAGTTGTCCTCGATGCTCTCCGCCGTGATCTGCGGCGACTTGCTGCAGGCGGGCGAGACGAGCGCCGTGGAGACCACCGCGAGCGAGAGGAGCACGGAGCGGAGACAACCCTGGATTCTCATACATCCCTCTTTGGCAAAGCTGGATCGAGCATGCCGCCGCCTCACACCTGCTTGCGGGTGACGGACCAGATGAAGCCGTCGTACCAGAAGTGCATCAGTGCGACGGTCTGCGTGAGCGACCAGAGCGCGCGGTCTTCCGCAGGCGCGAGCTCGGCCCAGACCCCGTATACGAGGACGCCGCCGAGAAAGACGGCCACCGCGATCGGCTTGCCGGCGCGGAGCGCGTCGAGGCGCAGCCGCCGGCGGAGGCGGCCGCCCTCCGACCACCAGATGAGCGCGAGGTACTGCACCGCGTGGAACAGGTTCATGATGAAGAAGGCCTGTCCCCAGGGGTTGAACCCCCACGTGTAGATGGAGCAGAGCCCCGTGCTCACGAGCAGCCACACCTTGGGGAACGACACCCGGTAGCCCCGCCGGTACATGGAGCGGTAAGCGAGCGCGTAATAGACCAGGAACAAGGTCCCCGCGGCGATGACGGCCCAGCGGATGATGCGGTGGTGCGACTCCATCAGCGCCGGGACGGACGAGAAGAGGGCGGCGCCCACGTCCTCGAAGGCGTCGAAGCTCTGGAAGTGGAGGAGCATCGTCGCGCCGGCCAGGATGGGGCCGACATAGAGGAGCAGGTTGAGCCAGAGATCCAGCCGGCGGCCGAGCGCCGGCGCGTTCCCCGCGCGGGCGTCGTAGATGCGCCCGAGGCCGAACGTCTGGAGCGCCGAGTGGTAGACGTCCCAGAACACCACGAGGACCGTCACGCAGACGACGGCCCACATGGACAGCATCATCGCCGCGAACAGGGCGACCGGGGCCGCGAGGAAGCGGAGCCGGTACCGCCGGAAGATGTCCGCGTTGCCGTGGCTCCGGAGGAGCACCGCGGCGAGGTGGCCGTGAATGAGCGTTCCGATGAAGAGCCCCGCCCACGTGACCTTCTCCCCGTGCAGCCGGAACCGCGCGTCGGTGAACGGCGTCCCCGCGATCAAGGCGCCGGCGGCCAGCGCGACCAGCGGCGGGAGCAGGAAGAAGGCCCAGTCGTACCAGGGGCCGACGATGTACGCCGTCCTGCCCGCGGCGGGGAGCGCAGGCGGCGCGGGCTCGGCCCGGGCGCTCATGCCGCACGCTCGACCGGGGCGGACCGCGCCTCCGGAGCTGCTGACGAGAAGCCGATCGTCCACCCCTGCACGGCGAGAACATCGACGAGGGACACCAGGAAGAGATTCACGCCCAGCATCTCCAGCGACTCTTCCACGAAGTCGATCAGCGCGTAGACGAGGTTGTTGCTCCCGGCCTGCTCGGTCCAGTACCCGAGCGGCAGCTCCAGGGCGAGGGCGCCGGTGACATAGATGATCCCCGAGAGCACGAACCGGTTCCGGGTGCCGCGCGGGAGGTGCGCGAGGAACGGGAGGTACGCGAGCGCGAACGCCGCCACCACGACGGCCGCCGGGATCACCCAGCTGAAATACAGGACCCCGCCCAGATCGAGCCAGGAGCTCGCCGCCTCATGGATCTCCACGACCTCGTCGAGCGAGATGTACAGGAACGCCGCGGCGAGCCCCCACCAGTGCTTCACGAACCTCCCCTCGCGGCGGGCGCCGGCCGCGATCGCCGCGAGGGTGAGAGAGCACGCGAACAAGAGACATGATGTGTACCACGTGGGCACATTCTGCTCGTAGCTCAGCGAGAACAGCGGGACGACGCCGCTGCGGCTCTTCAGCCTGAGGATCGGCTTGAGCACCTCGACGGCGAGCCCGGCGCCCGCGACCGCCGCCATCACGGCGAACAGCGCGGTTTGCAGCCTGGCTCTCGCGAGGGTGATCTGCATGGCCCCAGCAACAGGTACGCGATCACGGAAGCCGCGGTCAATGCGCCCGGCAATGCCGCGCTGGCGCGGTCCAGCGGGCGGGCTCAGGATGACTGGCGGGGATCGGATCCGCGCCAGGCGGCCAGCGCCGGACCGCGCGAGTCGTCGCGCGAGTCGTCGCGTTCGCCCTCACTGTCACGCTCAGGGAGCGCTGTAGGACACGATCTGGCCCTCGAAGCGGTAATCGCCGCCATTGGTCCAGAACACGTCTCGACCTTCCGGAGCGACGATGCGCCAGGCGAAGTGCTGGCCGAGCGCGAGCACGACGGTCGTGCCGCCCGCGAGATCGTGCGCGTTGACGCTGCGGTTCCGGCTGGTGTCCGTCGAGAACAGCGTCGAGCCCCGGAGCGCCAGCCCCGCCATCGAGCCCCCTTGATGGATCAGCGCCTTGGCCCCGCCGGCGATCGGCGCCTTGAACACGCCGCCGTCGCCCGCGTTGGCCCAGTAGACGAAGTCCGCGTCGACCGCGATCCCGGCCGGCTCCGCCTCGTTCTCGGCGATGACCGTCACCTCCCCGCCCGACTTCGCCACCTTGTAGACCTTGTTGGTCGCCGCGCCGCCGGTCCAGTAGATGTGCTCTGCGTCCTGCGCGAGGTGCTCGGGCTTGCCGGCGTCGGACGCGAGGACGACGGGCTCGCCGCCGTCGAGCGCCATCTTGTAGATGGCGTGCCCGTCGCCGTCGCCGAAATAGATCGACGTCGCGTCGCCGACGAGGCTCAGCAAGTAGCCGACCTCGGCCAGCGTCTCCATCTCCAGGGTGGATTTGTTGACGCGCTTGATCGCAGAGGGGATGACCGGATCGTTGTCGCCGCCGCTCGCCCAGTACACGTCGGTGTCGTTGACCCACAGCGCCGTGGGGTCGGGATCCGGCGGGGTCATCGCCTCCGCCTCCGTCGTGCCCTTCTTGACGCGATAGATGAAGCCGTCGTTCGAGTCCTCGGGCGCGGTGTCCTCGGTGCCTCCGCTCGCAAAGTAGAGGTAAGCGTCGTCGGCGGCGATCGCCTTCGGGAAGTAATGCTGGCTCGCCATGGCCGTCGGCGGGAGCATCCCGGCATAGAAGCTGGAGAAATGCGAGGTCTCCGTGATGACGCCGGCGGGAGAGGCGTCGTGACGCTCCATCGGCGCGAAGTCGTCGGAGCCGGTGGGCGCGGTGAAGCCACGGGCGTCGAGGAAGGTGTTCTCCCCGAGCTCCGCCTCGAGCTCGACGGTGATCGGCAGCGTGAGCGCGATCGGCTTGGCGAACGTCTGCCCCTCCGGGCCGAGGACATACGTGGGCCCCACCGCGCCCTCGCGCGTGGCCTCGACGCGCTCGATGGTGACGTCCGTCGCCGCGCTGACCGCGCCCGGCGGCACCTCGATCGTGAAGCCGTCCTCCGCGGTGAAGACGCCGCCCTGAGCGTCGACCGAGAACTGCGGGCGGGTTCCCGGCGTGGCGTCGTCGCCCGCGTCCGTCCCCGTCCCCCCGCACGACGCGCTGCCGAGCGCAGCCGCCGCGCACGCCGACACCACGATAGAGGATCTTCTCATCGTCTCGCCTCTCCGCGGGCGGTCGTCGCCGCCCCACCCGTACTGGTTGTCTCTGGGCGAGCAGCGCGGGCGATCGTCGCCGCCCCGCCCGCACCGGCCGTCCCTGGGCGAGCAGTCGCGACCCGGCGCGCCGGCGGCTCAGGAATCGACGCAACGAGATCGGCGCGACGGCGACCGGCCGTGAGGGTGCTCGGAGGACGTGGGGAGATGTGATGAGCGGATGAGCCCTGCTCGCGGCGCGAGAGGCCGCTGCCGGCCGTCAGCGGCCGGGGAGCGGCAGCCCGGCCTGCGCCGAGAGGCGGGCCATCGCGAGCTTCGCGGCGACGAGCGCCTCCTCCGGCGTGCGGCCCGTGGCCGAGAGGTGACCCATCTTGCGGCCGGGGCGGGCGACCCGCTTGCCGTAGAGGTGGAGCCGGACGCCCGGGATCTCGAGCGCGGCCTCGAAGGGCGGCGGCTCGCCGCCGAGCCACGCGTCGCCGAGCAGGTTGACGATCGCGGCGGGGCGGACGATCTCGACCGAGCCGAGCGGCAGATCGCAGACGGCGCGGACCGCCTGCTCGAACTGGCTCGTCGCGCAGGCGACCTCGGAGGCGTGGTAGCTGTTGTGGGGGCGCGGGGCCAGCTCGTTGATGAGGAGGCGGCCGTCCTTGAGCAGGAAGAGCTCGACAACGAGCAGCCCCTCCACGCGCAGGCCGACCGCGAGGTCGAGCGCGATCTGCACCGCCTGCCCCGTGACCGAGGCCGAGAGGGGGCCGGGCAGCAGCGACCAGTCGAGGATCTGGTCGCGGTGGTGGTTCAGGGCCGGCGGGTAGACCGCCAGCTTGCCGCTCGGGCTCCGCGCGACGAGCACCGACAGCTCGGCCTCCAGGTCGAGCGCCTGCTCGACCACGCAGCGCTGGCCGCCCAGCGACCCGAAGAGCGCCGCGGCCTCGCGGTCGGCGTCGTCGCCGCCGCCCGGCGGCGCGCCCGCCGAGAACCGCATCTGCCCCCTGCCGTCGTACCCGCCGACGCACGACTTCACGAAGCACGCCCCGCCCATGGCGCGCGTCGCCTCGAGGAGCTCCGCGCTCGTCGCGACCTCGCGGAAGGGGCCCACGGGGAAGCCGTTCCTCGACAGCCAGCTCTTCTGGACGCCGCGGTCCTGCACCATGGCCAGCACGTCGGCCGACGGGCGCACCGGCGCGAGCCGGGCGGCGGCCGCGAGCCCGGCCGTGGCGACCTTCTCGATCTCGAGCGTCACCACGTCGCACTGCGACGCGAGCTCGGCCGCCTGCGCCGCGTCGTCGAACGAGGCGACGATGCAGCGATCGAGCACCGACCGGGCCGGGCAGTCCGGATCCGGATCGAGGGCGTGGACCTTGTACCCGAGCGTGCGGGCGGCGAGCGCCGTCATGCGGCCGAGCTGACCGCCGCCGAGGATACCGAGCGTAGAGCCGGGTGCGATGGGCATTTCTGGAGACCTGCGACGATGACGAGGAGTGGAGACGAGGGCTGGAGGAGCCTAGACGATGCCTAGACGATGACCGAGTCGCGGAGCACCGCCGCCTCCTGGGCGCCGCGGAACGCGGCGAGGCGCTCGCGGAGCTCGGGGTGCTTGCCCGACAGGACCGCCGCCGCGAACAGGGCAGCGTTGGCGGCGCCGGGCTTGCCGATCGCCATCGTGGCGACCGGGACGCCCTTCGGCATCTGGACGATCGAGAGCAGCGCGTCCATACCGTTCAGCGCCGTGGCGGGGATGGGCACGCCGATGACCGGGAGCACCGTCTTCGCGGCGACCATCCCGGGCAGGTGGGCGGCGCCGCCCGCGGCGGCGATGATCACCTCGATCCCTCGGTCCGCGGCCGTGCTCGCGTACTCGAACATCCGGTCCGGCGTGCGGTGCGCCGAGACGACGCGCACCTCGTGCGGGATGCCGAGCTGCGTGAGCAGCTCGCTCGTCACGGCGAGGTGCTCGTAATCGCTCTTGCCCCCCATGATCACGCCGACCCAGGGCCTCTCGGTCGAGCTCGCTCCCATGTCCGTCGGGGCCCGGTCCTCGCCGGCCCCTCTCTGCGCCATCGTGCTCATCGTTCTACCGATCTACCGATCACCATCTCATCGTCCGTCGACCGACGCGCCGCGCCCCGTTCAGCGCGTGAGCTGCTCCAGCAGGCTCAGGCTCTCGCGCTCCTCCTCGCCGATCTCGCCGTCGGACGAGATCATCTCGCGCGCGGCCGCCAGGAAGAGCTGCCGGTGCGCGCGGGGGATCTTCATCGGATCCAGGTCGTCGGCCGCGGGCGGCACCTCGAGCCAGCTGCGCACCTGCTTGGTCTCCTCCTCGTCGAGCTGGAGCCGCAGGATCATCTTGCGCACGAACTCGCGCTCCTGCTCGCGCACCTGGAGGTCGGCCCAGGCGAACGAACAGATGAACCGCATCAGCTGGAGGCGTTCTTCGCGAGAGAGCTTGTCGAGCATGGGCGGAGACTCTAGCCCGGATCCGCCGGCGTTTTGTGTGGAATCGGCGCGCGGCCCGCCGTAAGGGGATTCCCGGTGCCTGGCTCCTGGCTCCTAGCTCCTACCCGCGCTCGCGCTCCCGCGCCCGCGGGTCCCATCCGCTCTTCCTGCTGTTTCCGCTCCTTCCGTGAGTCCCTGACTCCGTCATTCCGCGCTGCCCGCCCGCCGCGGCTCAGCGGTATGGGCGGGCGACGCGCGGGCCGCGCAGGAGCGCCGACAGGTGCAGCTGCGCGCCGAGCAGGTCGCGCAGCGTCGCGGGGTCCTCGAGCGGGGCCGGCACCGTGATCACGATGGCGTGCGGGGCGATCCGCAGCGCGTGCGTGCGGGCCCGCAGGCGCTTCACCGCCTCGCGCGCCCCGGGCGAGGCCGCGCGCAGCTGATCGGGGTCGTCCGGATCGAACGCCGCGTCGAGGGGCGGGTCGAGCACCAGCGTGACCTCGGAGCGCTCGGGGTAGGGGCCTCGCTCGAAGCACGTGTCGATGTGGAACGTGGCGCCGTCGAGCTGCGCGTCGCGGATGCGCATGCGGCCCACCTCGAAGCGGCCGTGGACCTCGGCCGCGAACCGCTCCCAGGCCGGGCGCATGCCGGCCATCGGCGTGGGCGGCGGGATGCGCGAGGACGCCGCGCTGATCTCGGTCGCCAGCGCGGCGAGGTGCGCCAGGAACACGCCGAGCCACGGCTGGTCGTGGCCCGGCGTGCGGGACCGTACCGACACGTGCTCGTCGTCGAGCCGGACGTCGTCGAAGGCGAGCAGCGCCCGGCGCAGCGGCCCCGCGACGACGGCGCGGACCTGGCCGGGGTCGCGCCCGCGCACGCGGTAGCGGCGGCCGAAGCCCTCGTCGTCCTCGGACGCGAGCGCGAGCAGGAAGCGCTTCACGCCGACCTCCAGATCGAGCCCCCACGACGGCCAGCGCAGCTCGCCCACGAGCGCGCCGCTCGACGAGGAGCCCGCGTCGATCCACACCGACGCCGCGCAGCCGGCGAGCGCGCCCGAGAGGCGCAGCTCCAGCGGATCGAGCGACAGGCCGTGGCGCGCGCCGACCGCGCTCCAGACCGCGCGCCACCGCCCCGAGCCGATCTGCCGGCGCATCGCGCCGAGGCCGGGCGGCCGATCGAAGACGCCGAGCACGAGCGGCGTCGTGTGGACGATGCCGTCCGAGCGCGCGAGCTCGACGCGGACCTCGAGCCCCCAGACGAGGGCGACCCACCCGGCGTCGAACGAGGGCGCGACGGATCGGGGGATCCGGAACCGGAAGGGCAGCTCCCGCCCCTCGTCGCGGCTGTCCGCGCGGCGGAAGGCGGTGAAGCGGTGCGCCTCGGTCGCGCGGTTCGACGCGGAGGGGCCTCCGCTGAGGAGGCGCTCGACGCCGACCAGCGAGATCTCGATCCCGCGCACGCTGCGGCCCTGCACGTTGCCGAGCGCCACCGCCCCCGAGATCTCGTCGCCCGGCGCGAACACCTGATCGTCGAGCGAGACCTCGATGAAGGGGCTGTCGCCGCGCGCCGTGGTGCCCGCGGCCGGCGACCGGGCCGGGCGCGTGACCGGGCGCGGCGTGACGAGCAGCTCGTAAGACTCCTGGACGTCGAGCCACCACGGGATGGCGATGGAGAGCGTGACGCCGTAGCGGATCTCGGCGCGCGTGCCGAGGTACGAGCAGGGCGCGTCGGCGGGGAGCGGGAAGCTCGCGCGGTAGCGCTGCTCGCCCTCCGGGAGCGTCGTCTCCCCCGCGAGGCGGGCGACGAGCGAGAGGAAATGGGGCGGCACGAGGACGCGCTCCTCGACGCGGGCGACCTGCATGCCCTCCAGGTGGAGCTCGATCGAGTCGACAGGCGTCCTCGCGCGGCTGCGGAGCACGAGCTCGACCAGGACGACGTCGCCCGGGTGGACGGTCCTGGACATCCGGAGCTCGACGTCGGGTCGGCTGCGCATGGCGAACGGCTCAGCGCGGCGGGCGCGGGCTCACTTCACGAGCGGCGCCGGGACGGCGAGGCGGAGCGGCCCTCGGGGAGCGCCGCGCTCGAAGACCTCCCCGCGCCGGTCGGCGACGCCGAGGCGCAGGAGGCCGTCGGCGCGCACGAGCGCGAAGGGCGCGCGCGGGACCGGCGCGTCGCGGGGCGAGCCGGCCCGGCCCGCGTCGAACGGGACGACGAAGACCGCGACGTCCTCGGCGCCGGAGGGTGGCGCGCCCTGGGCGGCGGCGCCGGCGCAGCGCGACGCGACCGAGGCGTTCCTGTCCTCGCCGGCGCAGCGGGCGAGCGCGCGGCGATCGGCGTCGGCGCCGCCCTGCGCGAGGTGGTCGGCGGCGGCGAGGCGGACGGCCTCCGCGGGGTCGCGCGCGAGCAGGTCCCGGGCCGCGGCGCCGTCGCAGCGCGCCCGGGCGACGGTGAGGCCGGCGAGCGCGTTGGCGCGGACGTAGGGGCGCGCGTCGGCGAGCGCGCCGCAGAGCGCCGCGGCCGCGCGCGCAGGCTGGCCGGCGCGGCCCGCGACGCGCCCGATCGCGCCCGCCGCGTTGCCCGCGACGGCGGCGTCGGGGTCCTTGAGGAGCGGCTGGAGCAGCGGCAGCGCGTCCCTGTCCCCCACCGCGCCGAGCGACCAGACGGCGTTGGCGCGGACGCCCGGATCCGGATCGCCCGCGAGCTTGCGGAGCGCGGCGGCGGCCTCCGGGTGCCCGGCGAGCGCCTCGGCGATCTTGCGGCGGTCGTCGATGGGCGCCGCCGAGGCCATCCGCGCGAGCGCGGCGCCCGCGGCCTGCCCGGGCATGCGGCCGAGGCCCTCGAGCAGCGCGTCGCGCGCGGCGTCCGGCGCGCTCGCGACGGCGGCCGCGACGTCGTGGGCGAGGCCCTTGTCGCCGCCGTCCTTCGGGTCCTTCGCGCCGTCCGCCGCGCGCGACAGCGCGCCCGAGAGGGCGATGCCGAGCGCGCCGCGGTCCTGCTCGGCGGCGACGGTGAGGCGCTGGAGCAGCGCGCGCGCGCTCCCCGGGCCGGCGACGCGGGAGAGCGCGATCGCTGCCCGGAGGCGCACGTCGGCCGACTCGTCGTCGAGCGCCTCGAGCAGCGCGGCGTCCACGGCCGCGCCGAGCTTGCCGGCGGCGCGCGCCGCGCCGAGCGCCTCGATCACGGCGAGGCGGAGCGGCGCGGAGCGGGCCTTCGCGAGCGGCAGGAGCACCTCCTGGGCGCGCGGCGAGCCGGTGCGCCCGAGGAGCTGGACGAGGGCGAGCTTCTCGTCGGGCGGGGTCGCCGGGTCGACCAGCAGGGCGCGCGCCGGGTCGACCGCGCGCCCGTCGGGCCGCGCGGGGTCGAGCAGCGCGGTCGCGGCGCGGATCGCCTCGCGGCGGACGGAGGGGTCGGCGTCGCCGAGCAGCTCGAGCACGCTGGGCAGCGCCGCGGGGTCGCCGAGCGCCCCGAGGGCGCGGAGCCCGTGCCGGAGCGGGACGACGCCGCGCTGCATGCCTCGGACGATCGCGGGCAGCCCTTCCCTGGCCTTGAGCTCGCCCAGCACGAGGGCGGCGCCCGCCGCGGTGTTCGCCGACGGCGCGGCCGCGAGCGCGGCGACGAGCGCGGGGACGGCGGCGCTCTTCCGGGCGTTCGCGCCGCCGGCGCTCCCTGCGCCGCCGCCGGGCGGGGGCGCAGGAGCGGGCGTCGCCGATGGCGCGGGCGCCGCAGCCGCCGATGGCGCGGGCGTCGCCGATGGCGCGGGCGTCGCCGCCGCCGAGGGCGCGGGCGCCGCCGCCGGCTTCCCGGCGGTGACGAGGGCGTCGCGGACCGCGGACCGGGGCGCCGCGGGGTCGTCCTTCGCGAGCGCCGCGAGCAGCACCTTCACCGCCGCGTCCGAGCCGATGCGGCCGAGCGCCCGGAGCGCCGCCTCCCGCACGTCGTTGCTCGACGTGCCGCTGTCGGTCGGCCGCGCGCCGAGGAACGAGCCCGTGGCCGCCGGCGACGCCGCGACGAGATCGGCGATCGCGGACGTGGCCTCGTCGGAGCGCAGCCGGCCGAGGGCGGTCACGGCCTCGACGCGGACGTCCTGGGACGCGTCCTGGAGCGCGAGGATGAGCGCGCTGACGGCCCGCGCGTCGCCGAGCTCTCCGAGCGCCCGCGCCGTGGCCCGGCGGACCTCGGGGACCGAGTCCTGCACCTTGCCGATGAGCGGCACGACCGCGCGCGTGTCGCCGATCCGGCCGAGCGCACGCGCGACCTCCGCGCGCACCTCCGGCGCGGTGTCGTCGAGGTGGCCGAGCAGCGGCGAGACGGCGTCCGGGAGCCCCGCCGCGCCCATCGCCGCCGCGGCGGCGAGGCGGACGTGCGGGTCGGGATCGCCGAGCACGCGCCCGAGGGCGACGACGGAGCGGTCGGTGGGCGCGGCGCGGATGACGTCGCAGGCCGCGAGCCGCAGGCGCGCGTCGCCCTCGCCGAGCCACTCGATCACGAGGTCTCCCGCGCGCGGCATCCGGAAGCGCACGGCCGCCCCGGCCAGGTGCAGCCGCACCTCGACGTCCGGGTCGCTCATGCCCCTCTGAATGAGCCCGATCGCCGTCTCCGGGGCGAGCTCGCCGACGCGCGTCGCGGCGAGGCGTCGCTCCGAGACGTCGCCCGACGTGAGCGCGCGCGCGATCTGCTCCGGCACGTTGGGCCAGAGGAACGCGGCGGCGTGCCCGGGCGGCGCGATCGCGGCGGCCGAGGCGGCGACGACGAGCAGGACCTGCGGGAGCCGGCGCAGCGGCGAGACGGTACGGCGCACGACCCCAGCGTAGTACAGCGAGCGCGACCGCGTCATGGCCGTTCCAGGCGGCCCGAGCGCCGCAGGGCGGGGCGCCGGGCGGACCGGAGCGCCGGGAGGGGGGCGTATCCGCGCCGTGGGCAGCGCCGGCTCCGGGGCGCTCCCGCAACCGTCCTCGCCGTGCAACAGTCGAGCGAGGTGCCCAACATGACTCCCTTTTCCGTTCTCGACCTGTCCCCGATCGTCCAGGGCGGAGACGCCGCGCAGGCTTTCCGCAACACGCTCGACCTCGCCCGCCACGCCGAGCGGCTCGGCTATCGGCGCTACTGGCTGGCCGAGCACCACAACATGGGCGGCGTGGCCAGCGCCGCGACCTCCATCGTGATCGCGCACGTGGCCGGCGGCACCTCGACGATCCGCGTCGGCGCGGGCGGGATCATGCTGCCGAACCACGCGCCGCTCGTGATCGCCGAGCAGTTCGGCACGCTGGCGTCGCTCTTTCCGGGGCGCATCGATCTGGGCCTCGGGCGGGCTCCCGGCACCGACCCGGTCACCGCCCGCGCGCTGAGGCGCAACCTCTCCGGCGACGTCGACAGCTTCCCCCAGGACGTCCTCGAGCTGATGGGCTACTTCCGCCCGGCGGAGCCTGGCCAGCTGGTGCAGGCCGTGCCGGGCGCCGGCCTGGACGTGCCGATCTGGATCCTGGGCTCCAGCCTGTTCGGCGCGCAGCTCGCCGCGGCGCTGGGGCTCCCCTACGCGTTCGCCTCGCACTTCGCGCCGGGCCAGATGGCGCAGGCGATCGCGCTGTACCGCAGGGAGTTCCGCCCCTCGGACCAGCTCGCGCAGCCGCATGTGATGCTGGGGATCAACGTGTTCGCCGCCGACACCGACGAGGAGGCTCGCCGGCTGTCGTCCACGCTCCAGCAGGCGTTCGTGAACCTGCGCCGCGGCCGGCCGGGGCCCCTGCCGCCGCCGGTCGACGATTTCGAGCGCACGCTGAGCCCGCTGGACCGCGCTGGCCTCGATCAGATGCTGTCCTGCACGGTCACGGGCTCGCCCGCGTCCGTGCGGCGGGGGCTGGACGCCTTCATCGCCCGCACCCGCGCCGACGAGCTCATGGTGAGCTCGCCGATCTTCGATCACGCCGCGCGCGTGCGCTCGCTCGAGCTCACGGCCGAGGCGCGCGACGCGCTCGCCCGGGCCGGGTGAAGCGCTCCGCCGGCGGCGCGGGCTCGCGCCGGGCTCGGCGCCTCACCCCGGGTCGATTCGATAGATTCGCCCCGTGTTGAACATCACCACATAGATCTCTCCGGCGGCGTCCTCCCCGAACGAGGACGGGAGCCCGTTCGGGCTCAAGGCGGAGGTGAGCTCGACGCGATCGGTCGCGGCCTTGCCGTCCCACACGAAGGAGAAGAAGCGGCCTGTCACGTAGTCGGCATACAGGTACCGGCCGCGCAGACACGGGATCTTCGCCCCGCGATAGACGTAGCCGCCGATGATCGAGCCCGCCTCGCTGCGGGGGTGCTCGACCGCGGGCGGGAGCCCGCGCGGCGTGCACGTCGCGCCCGGAGGATAGCAATGGGCCCCCTCCATCGCCTCCCAGCCGTAATCGTTCCTGCCCTGGCCAGGGCGCTCCACCAGGATCTCCTCCCAGCTCTTCTGGCCGACATCGCCGATGTACAGGTCCCCGGTGAGCCGGTCGAAGCTGAACCGCCACGGGTTCCGGAGCCCGTAATCCCAGATCATCGGATCGCCGCTGGTCATGTTGCCCGCCGGCGCCTTGGCCGGCTGATCGACGTCGATGCGGAGGATCTTGCCGAGCTTCGAGGTGAGATCGGCCGCCGGGCTCGGCGATCGCGCGGAGTCGCCGATCGCGGCGTAGAGATAGCCGTCCTTGCCGAAGGCCAGCATGCCGCCGACGTGGTTCCAGGCGCCGTGCTTCACGTCGACGAGCGACCGCACCGGCTCGGGGTGGGCGGCGTCGGCGCCCTGCGCCGCGCGCTTCCACTCCTCGATCACCACGTTGCCGCGCGGGGCCGACGAATAGTGGAGCCAGAAGCGCCCGTTCTTCGCGTAATCCGGGTGGAAGGCGAGCCCGAGCAAGCCGCCCTCCGCGTTCGGCGCCGGGAAGAACACGCGCGATCGCACGTCGAGGAAGGGCGCCGGCTGGACCGCGCCGTCCTTGACGAGCCGGAGGGTCCCCGCCTTCTCGAGCACCACGAGGCGCGCCGGATCGCCGGGCGGCGCGGCGACGTACGTCGGCTGGTCGAGCCCGCTCGCGACTAGCGTGAGCTTCAGCGGCGGGACGCCGCCGCACTTCGCCGGGCGAGCGAGCTCCGCGGCGTTCGCCGGCGGCGGCGCGGCCGCGCCTTGCGCCGCGGGCGCGCCTTGCGCCGCGGGCGCCCCCTCCGCCGCGGCGGGCGCCGGGCCGGGGGCCGCCGCGCCCGCCTGGCCCGGCGGGGCCGCGTTCCCTGCCGCGGCCTGACCGGTGGCGCCGCCCTCGCGAGGCCCTTCGGGCGGTCCCGGGACCTGCACGCGCCTGTCGCAGGCGGCTACACTGCCCGCGAGCAGGAGGCACCAGGCGGTCCGATGGCACGCTCTCGTCACGCAGGCAGCGCGCCCCGCGGCGCGCCGGTGAGTCGGTCTCTCGGACAAGCGGACACCTCCTTCTCCACCTTCATCATGAGCGGCCACCTCTGGCAAGCCGTGGTCGCATCGCTGCTGCTGGCGAGCTGCGGCGGCTGCGGCGCGCAGGAGACGCCCCGGGCCGATCCCCTCCCCGCGCCGGACCGGACCAGCGCTCAGGCGGGCCCGGCCGCGCGCGGCGCCGGCGCGGGCGGGCGCCCCGCCGAGAGCGCGCTCGCGGCGCCTCAGGCTCGGCCGCCATGCAAGGACGGCGACACCGATCCTCACGATCTCCGCTGCACCGGCCTGTATGACGACTTCGCCGCGCGCTCGCTCGCGGCGGGCGTCCGCGAGTTCAAGCCGGCCTTCGAGCTCTGGAGCGACGGCGCCGAGAAGACCCGCTGGATCTACCTCCCTCCGGGCTCGACCATCGATGTCTCCCGGATGAACGACTGGATCTTCCCCGTCGGCACCAAGCTGTGGAAGGAGTTCCGGACGCCCGCCTCCGGCGGGAGCCGCCGGCTCGAGACGAGGCTCCTCTGGAAGACCGCCGAGGATCGCTGGACGCGCGCCACCTACGTCTGGTCGGAGGACGGCGCGAGCGCGCTGCAGGTGAAGGCCGGCGTCCCCCACGTGCCCGGCGCGGACGGCTACGCGATCCCGGCGCAGGTCGACTGCATCCGCTGTCATGCGGGCAAGACCGACAACCCGCTCGGCTTCGAGGCCATCCAGCTCGCCGCGCGGGGCGCCGGCGGCCTGACGTACGCCGAGCTTGTCGAGCGCGGCCTGCTCTCGACGACCTCCGGCGGCCCGCTGCCCGACGTGGCCGCGCTCGAGGTGCCCGGGACCGAGACGGAGCGGCGCGCCCTCGGCCTGCTCCACGCGAACTGCGGCGTCTCGTGCCACCATCCGCTCGGCGTCGCCACGCACTTCGAGATGCGCCTCAACATCGACGCCGCGGGCCGGGTGGGCGACGTGCGCGGCGCGCGCGTCTACCAGACGGCGATCAACCAGCCGGCGAAGGTCCGCCCGCCCGGCGCGCCGCCGGAAGCGCGCTATTACCGGCTGAGGCCCCGCGATCCCGATCGCAGCACCCTGCTCCGCGCGATGTCCCGGCGCGACGCGCCCGGCGCGCCGCCCGAGCAGATGCCGCCGCTCGCGACCCGCCGCGTCGACGAGGAGGGCGTCGCGGCGGTCCGCGCCTGGATCGCGGCGATGACCCCCGCCGCCGGCTACCCGCCGGCCGCGCCCTGACTCGCCGCGCGCTGCGAGGGTCGGCGCCGGCCCCGGATGGCTGCCCACAAGCGGAAGCCCTATCCTCCCGCCATATCGCCTGCCGCGCTGAAGGCGCCCGCCACGGTCGCCGATCTCCTCGCCATCCCGGAGCCGGAGCGCTTCCACGAGAGAGTTCTCGGTGCACGGCCTGCTCGACGGCGACGACGACGGCTGACGAGCGCGGGCGAGCGTCCGGCCTGATCGCCGCGGAGCCTCTGCGCGCGCCGTCTTCAGCCGCCTCCCGGCCGCCCGACCGCCGCCGTCCGAGGCGCCGGCCCGAAGGGCACGCCGGAAGCCGGTGAAGGGAGCGCGCCGGAAACGCCCTCGCGCGCGCGCCGGGCCGTGGTGATCGCGGCTGTCGGGCCTCATGCTCCCGGCGGTCGCAGCGCCGCGCGGCCTCGGCGGGCGCCGGCGCGCCGCGCGCTCGGCACCGGCGGATGCCCCGCCCCTGCCCGACGAGCGCCCACGACCAGAAGCCGGGGGGAACACGTCACGTGAAGCAGCCGAAAGAGATCAAGAAGGCAGAGGGCAAGCTCGCGGTCCTGCTGCCGGGGCTGGGCGCCGTCGCCACGACGACCATCGCGGGCACCCTGCTCGCGCGGCGCGGGCTCGCCGCGCCGATCGGGTCGCTCACGCAGCTGGGCACGATCCGGCTCGGCCGGCGCACCGACCACCGCGCGCCGAGGATCAAGGATTTCCTGCCGCTCGCGGCGCTCGATCAGCTGGTGTTCGGCGCGTGGGACATCTTCCCCGACAACGCCTACGAGTCGGCGCGGCACGCGGACGTGCTCGAGCGCCGCCACCTCGACGCCGTCCGCGAGGAGCTCGAGCGGATCCGGCCGATGCCCGCGGTGTTCTACCCGCAGTACGTGCGGCGGCTCCACGGCACCCACGTGAAGAAGGGCGCGAGCAAGGCCGAGATGGTGGAGCAGGTCCGGGAGGATCTCCGCGACTTCCTGCGCGACAGCGGCGCGGCGCGCGCCGTCGCCGTCTGGTGCGGCTCGACCGAGGTGCACATCGCTCCCGCCGAGGTCCACCAGTCGATCGCGCGCTTCGAGGCGGGGCTCGCCGAGGACCACCCGGCGATCTCGAGCTCCCAGATCTACGCCTGGGCCTGCCTGAAGGAGCGCATCCCGTTCGCGAACGGCGCCCCGAACCTGACCGTCGACTTCCCGGCCGCGTGGGAGCTCGCGCGCAAGCAGGAGGTCCCCATCGCCGGCAAGGACTTCAAGACCGGCCAGACGCTGATGAAGACGGTGATCGCCCCGGGGCTCAAGGCGCGGATGCTCGGCGTCGCGGGGTGGTTCTCGACGAACATCCTCGGCAACCGCGACGGCGAGGTGCTCGACGACCCGGAGTCGTTCCGGTCGAAGGAGGTCTCGAAGCTCGGGGTGCTCGAGCACATCCTGGAGCCGCACGTCCACGGCGAGCTCTACGGAAAGCTCTTCCACAAGGTGCGGATCGAGTACTACCCCCCTCGCGGCGACGCCAAGGAGGGCTGGGACAACATCGATCTCGTCGGCTGGCTCGGGTACCCGATGCAGATGAAGATCAACTTCCTCTGCCGCGACTCGATCCTCGCCGCGCCGATCGTGCTCGACCTCGCGCTCCTCCTGGATCTCGCGCAGCGCGCCGGGCTGCGCGGCACGCAGGAGTGGCTGAGCTTCTACTGGAAGTGCCCGATGACCGCGCCGGCCCTGTACCCGGAGCACGATCTCTTCATCCAGTCGATGAAGCTCAAGAACACGATGCGCTGGCTCATGGGGGAGGACCTCATCACCCACCTGGGCAACGAGTATTACGACTGACCGCGAGGGGGCACGGCCGGAGCGCCGGGCGGCGGGCGGCGGGGCTACGTGTCGCCGAGCCGTACCCCCTCACACTTTGCGCGCTGGATCAGTGCGTCCAGCTCGTGCCTTCCGCGATCTTCTGCCCGGCCGGGCCAAACAGCGTCTGGAGCACCGACTTGCCCTGGATGCGGACCTTGGTCACCGTCCTGGGGATGGACCAGCTCACCACGTCGTCGCAGCTCGGCGGGAAGAAGCCGCCGCCCGGGGAGTACACGCCGGTCTTGCTCTTCGTCGCGCCGATCTGCACCCAGCAGCCCTCGACCTCGTCGAAGCCGTAGAGCGTCGCGGTCGTGGTCGTGTGCTCGCAGATGCTCTTCGACTTGGCGGCGTTGACGCTGTACGCCATCGCCGTCTGGGTCGACGCGAACGCGTTCTTCACGTTCGTGACCTCGACGACGTAGCTGCCCTTGCTGCTGTAATAGGTGTTGTCCGGCGACTCGCGGAGCGTGAAGCTGCCGACGTCGCTCGAGTTCGACTGGACGGCGCTCTGGTCGGCCGCCGGCGCGGCGACGCACAGCGCCTGCGAGGTCTCCTCGACGTCCTCCAATCCGGCCAGCTCCGCGTCGAGGTCGGTCGCGTCGGCGACGCACCCCACGAGCGCGAACGAGGACACGAGAGACGAGGCGAGGAGGATCATTGCACGCTTCATGATTGAGCTCTCTTTCTGGTATTTAATTGAACGACACGTGACCTGACTCGCGGGCAGGCCGCCGCGGATGCGATGGAGTCGAATCCGTCCGTCGCCCGGGTCGCCCTGCTCGCCGCTTGACCGCGCCAAGCGTCACGCAACGCCTTTAAACAGGAAGCGTGCCACTCCCCTCTTCCGGCGCTGGACCGCGCGCGCGCCGGCATTTGCGCGCCTTCGCGCGCTTCCCGGGGGCGGGCGGCCCGCGCCCGGCCCGGCGCGCTGAGGGCGCGCTCCCTCAGCCTGGAGGCACCGCCCTCCAGGGGGGAGTCGTCAGGGGGGATCGGAGCGCGCCGGAGCGCGGGCCGGGGTGGGACGCCCGGCGGCGGCGCCGGTGCTCAGGGCGCGAAGGACACGTCGAGGGTGTACGGCCCGGCGTCGGCCTGGGACCAGAAGCCGTCGACGAAGATGAACAGCGGCACGCCGCCGGTCACCTCGAGCTCGAGCGTCTCGTCGACGCCTGCCCCTTCGGCGTCCACGCACGCGAGCTCGGAGCTCGCCCACAGGCAGCTCGACCTCACGTACAGCGCCTGATCGGTGGCGGACGACATCACGAGCGTGAGCGTGCCGTCCGCCGGGGGCGTGAACCAGTACACGTCCTCGCGCGTATCCGGCAGGGTGCACGCGCTCCGGAAGGCGATCGTGCCGGTCCGCGTGTCGCCGGTGTTCGGCCCGAGGACGGCCTCCCGCGCGCCCTCGCAGACCGGGGAGCAGTCGTCGGCGCAGGCGCCGAAGGCGTCGGGGTCGTCGCACTGCTCGGGCCGCGTGAGGGCGCCGTCGCCGCAGATCGCCGGCGTGAACGTGGAGCGCAGGGTGTACGGCCCCTCCTCGCCCGGCGCATGCGCGTCGACGACCACGCTCACCGGCTCGCCAGGGCTCAGGACGATCTCGAGCGACGCGGCCTCCCCGCCGGCGGCGAGCTCGGCGCACGCCAGCTCGGTCGCCTGGTCCTCGCACGCGCCGCGGAGGTAGAGCCCCTGGTGTGTGTCCGACTCGAGCACGACCGAGAGCGTGCCGGACTGTTCGTCGGGCGGGACGAACAGGTACACCTCCTCGCGCCCGATTCCCGTGCAGTCGCCCTCGAGCGCGTTCGTGCCGAGCGCGGTGTCGCCCGAGACCTCCGGCAGCGCGGGGCGCGCGGCCGCGCAGGCCTCCGCGGCCATCGCGGCGCAGGGCTCGTCGCAATCGTCGTCGTCGCAGTCGACGGCCGCGTCGCGGTCGTTGTCCTCGCCGTCGTCGCAGCTCGCCTCGTAGATCCTGCAAAGGCCGGTGAGCACGTTGCACCGGCCGCGCGCCGGGCACTGCGCGTCGTCGGTGCACGCCGGCCGGCAGCTCAGCGTCCCGTCGGAGGCGGGGACGCAGGCATAGCCGGGGCGGCAGTCGCTCGACGTGGCGCACGCCCCGTAGCAGAGGTGCCCGTTGCTGCCGGATTCGATGCAGACGCCGTCGCCGGGGCAGGTGCCGCCGGTGTGCTCGCACGAGCTGATGCAGTAGCCGGAGGGCCATCCGTTGAGGTCCTCCCGGTTGCAGAAGCTCCCTGCGCACATCGCGTCGTCGGTGCAAGCGGCGCCGTCGGGCAGGTTGACGCTTCCGCCGGAGCCGCCCGCGCCGGCGTCACCTCCGGCGCCGCCGATGCCCCCGCCGGAGCCGCCGGTGCCGCCACCGGAGCCGCCCGCGCCGCCCACACCACCGGAATCTGCCGAGCCGCCGATACCGCCGCCGGACCCGCCAGTGCCGCCCCCTGAGCCACCGATCCCGCCCGTGCCGCCACCGTCGCCCACGCCGCCGGAGCCGCCATCGCCGCCCGAGCCGCCGATCCCGCCCGAGCCGCCGCCTCCCGTCGCGCCCGCGCCGCCGTCGCCGCCCCCCGCCGCGCCCGCGCCGCCGTCGCCGCCCCGGCCGCCGCCCCCCGTCGCGCCCGCGCCGCCGTCGCCGCCCCCCGTCGCGCCCGCGCCGCCGTCGCCGCCTCCCGTCGCGCCCGCGCCGCCGTCGCCGCCTCCCGTCGCGCCCGCGCCGCCGTCACCGCCCCCCGTCGCGCCCGCGCCGCCGTCGCCGCCCCGGCCGCCGCCTCCCGTCGCGCCCGCGCCGCCGTCGCCGCCTCCCGTCGCGCCCGCGCCGCCGTCACCGCCCCCCGTCGCGCCCGCGCCGCCGTCGCCGCCCGTTCCTGCGCTCGAGCTCGGGGCACCGTCGTCGTCCCCGCACGCCGCGGCGCTCGCCGTCAGCCCCAGCATGAGGAGGCATGTCGTCCATCGTAGTTTCATTCGGTCGCTCCAGAGAGGGGGACTCCCTCGTCGATGGCGCGGTGTGCCACCTCACCCGCGCGGCGCCATCTTCGGTGCAACCGCCTTTCGTGGGAAGCCCCCACAGGCGCCGTTTCCCGGCTCCGTGGCGGTTTCGCACGCCGCCGATCCCGCGGGGTTGCGCGCGCCGCCCGGGCTCGTTGCGTCGCGCCGATGTTTTTCAGGTGCCATCTTCGCGTGCGCCGTGGAGGCATACGCGCATCGAGGGGTCGACTCGACTCCTCCTCGCGCCGCCCGCGGCGCGACGGCGGCCGCGTCGGGGCGGCGGGAGCTCGGGAGCGCCCGCCGGCGGCGGCGTCACTGCCAGCGCAGGTGCACGTCGACGACCGCGCCCGTCCGGGCCGCGGCGCCGTCCGAGAACGTGAACGCGGCGCGCTCGATCTCGCAGTTGCCTCGCCCGTCGCAGCGCCGCTCGCGCCCGTACGACAGCTCGATCGCGACGAGCCCGCGCGCCTCGAGCGGCTCGAGCTCGCCGGCGCTCGAGGCGCGGTTCGCGTCGCGGTCGCTCCAGAGCACGAGCCGCGGCCACGCCTCGTCCCGCGCCGTGATGCGGCCGTCTCCGTCGGAGTCGAGCTCGCGGAGCGCGGTGAACCCGTTGTCCGCGCGGGCGCCGCTCGCGAGCACCGTCGCCGAGCCGAACAGCTCCGCGCCGCCGTCGATCGCGCCGTTGCCGTCCCGATCGAGCGCGAGCCACGGCGTCGCCGCGGTGGGCCAGTCGGTGGCGATCGTGGCGCCGAGCCCGCTCAGGTCGAAGGCCCCGGTCATCGCGGTCAGGTACTCGACCGGCCGCTGATCGAACGAGAGCACGAGCGGCGTGCTGACGGCGCTCGACTGACACCCGGTCCAGGTCGGCACCCCCTCCACGTCCTCGCACAGCTCGAAGCCGCCCATCCCGTGGTTGGTGCAATTCCGGGAGTTGCCGATCGTGCACGCCGCCTCAGGCTCCTCGCCTTCGGGCGTGCTCCCGCCGCTCCCCGCGTTGCCACCCCCGTCCCCGGGGCTCACCTCCTCCGCGCCCTCGAGCGCGCTGTCGTCGCTCCCCTCGCCGTCCGCGGTGATCACCTCTCCGACGCACCCGGCGCCGAACGGCACCGCCGCGAGGAGCAGCGAGAAGGAGAGCGCTCCCCTGAAACCCAAGCGAGTCCGTGAAAGGGTCGTGTTCATGGCACAGCTCTCGAGCAAGCCGTGCGCCAGCCCCTCTCCGCCCGCGCAAGCCGTTGATTTCGCATGCATCGATGGAGCGAAGAGAGCCCCGTTCTCCCCCCCGTTTGCCAGCATGTGCCGTGCGCACAACAGCCAATTGTGCCAGATTGACCGCGCGTCGACCTGTGCCGCTCGCGCGGGGGTGCGGGCGCTCGGCGCGGGACCGGCACCGGCGCGCGGACGGATGGAACCGCAGGCGGGCGGCGCCCCGCGGGCGCTACCCTCGCGGCGGCGCGTAGAAGTCGACGATCCGGATCGGCTCGGTCAGCCGCACGCGCACCCGCGAGCGGTCCCCGCGGACGTCGCCGCCGATCTGGAAGCTCGTCGCCGGATCCATCTCGATCGTCACCTCGTCCACGAAGTAGTCGAACACCGTCTCGAGGTCGTCGAACTCCCCGTTCCAGATGCTCGAGAAGTTCCGCACGAAGCTGAACGGCGAGATCATCGAGACGCGCAGCTGCATCCGGTCCTGGCGATCGTCCGCGTACGGGAACATCCGGAAGCCGAAGCCGTAATAGGGGATCGTCGACAGCGCCGCGATCTTCGCCGGCCCCTCGTAGATGACGCCGCCCCTCTTGATGGGCGCGCCGAGGATCGTCCCCTTCTCGCCGACGCGGATCGCGTCGTTGCCCTCGTTGATGATGCGGCAGTGCGGGGTGCGCCGCACCAGGTAGCTCGGGATCGTCCGCGTCGTCGCGGCCACGGCGTACGCCACCGGCCCCGGCGCGAGCCGCTTCAGCGGGCCGCGCGCGAGCGCCGACTTCACCGCGTTGTAATCGCGCAGCATCACCGCGTCGATCCCGAAGCCGCAGAACGGCGACAGGATGTCCTCGGCCTCCACGAGCCGGAGGTTGCGGCTCCCGGCCTCGGCGCGCAGCCGCTGGAGATCCACCGCGAGCCCGGGCTTCGCGCCCGCGCCCCCGGACGCGCCGAGCACCCACGCCAGCGAGTTGCCCGTCCCCAGGCGGAGCAGCCCGAACCGCGGCAGCGGCAGCCCGCGCCGCTTCGCCTCGTTCACCACCGCCGTCACCACCACGGTGAACGTCCCGTCGCCCCCGCCCGTGAGGATCGTGCCGTAGCCCCGGTCGACCAGGATCCGCGCGATGCCCTCGCTCTCCTCCACCCGCCGCGAGACGAACAGATCCCCCGTGTCAAGGATCTGATCGAGCGTCTCGATCACCTCCGCGGTCACGCTCTTGGCGTTGCCGTTCACCACCACGGCAATCCGGTTGCTTGCCGTGCCCCGCGGCACGTCGGCCGGACGACGCGGCGCATCAGCCGCGTGGGAGACGTCATCGGAGCCGCGGCCTGCGGGCGGAGAGGTCATGGATCGCGATCTACCACGACCGACCCCTGCGCTTGGAGACCGCGGGAAGGCCAAAACATGACGCGGCGCGACCGCCGGAGCCGGAGCGGCGGCCCCGCCGGACCGAGCGCCGAGCCCGTCGGGATCATGCTGTAGGCCAACGTGGCCAAAACACCGCGCGCGGCGGCCTGCCGCTGTTCGAGAGAGCCCCAAGCGTGCGATGCTCATGGGTTTTGGCTCTCGAGCCGATCTTGGGTCATGCTGACCTTCAGGAAAGCGAGGAGCCTCCCCGAAACTTAGTGGACGGGGCGGTCGATTTTTTGGTAAGGCGACGACCTGTCGAGCCAATTGGGCTTGACAGCCGTGCGGGTCTTTCCGCCGCGCGGGCGGCGCGCGCTTGTGGCGAAGGGCCGCGACGATCTCGTACCCAGCGGGGGACGCAGCGACATGCCGAAGATCACAAAGCAGGGCAGCTCCGAGAAGGCGACGGGCACGAAGAAGAAGGCCTCTTCGAGCGCCAAGGGGGGCGCTGAAGCTCAGCTTGCGAAACCCGTGAATCCGGTAATCAAGGAAGACTCGAAATCTGCGTCAAGCGCCTCGAAGCGTAAGCTCGGCCTCCGCGGCGCCGCGCCCTGGGCTGCCCGGCACGCGGCGAAGCACGCCGCCGAGGCGCGGGCCCGGGCCGCCGAGCCGGCGCCCCCCGGCAGCGCCCGAGCGACCATCCGCGTGCCCACCGGCGCGGAGGAGATCAAGGCGAAGATCGCCGAGCTCCACAACCAGACCCAGAAGATCCGCACGCTCCGCAAGCGGCTCGACAAGGGGTTCTTCGATATCGGGGTGGTGCTCGCCGAGATCCAGCAGCAGGAGCTGTATCAGGCGAAGGGCTACGGCTCGTTCGAGGCGTTCCTCGAGCGCGAGATCGACCTCGGCAAGCAGACGTCGCTGCGCCTCATCAAGGTCGCGCACGTCTTCCAGCGCGAGGTGGCCCTCGACTACGGCATGGACCGGCTGTTCGTGGCGCTCGCCGCCCTCGAGGGCGACGCGGTCCCCAAGCCCGCCCCGTCCGCCATCCCCTCCGCCCCCGGCTCCAAGCCCCCCCTCCCCCTCAAGCCCCCGATGCGCATCGTCGGCTGAGCGAGCACCGCTCAGATCCCAGCCCCTCGAGGCGGCGTTGAGGCGGTCGGGGGGCGGGAGACGGGCTCGGGGGTGAAGCGGGGGAGCCGCACGCGGACCGTCGTCCCCTCGGCGGCGTGCGTGCTCACCTCCACCCGACCCGCGTGCTGATCCACGATCTTCCGGACGATCGCGAGCCCGAGGCCGGTGCCCGCCGCCTTCGTGGTGAAGAACGGATCGAAGATCTCGGCGAGGATCGTCGGGTCGATCCCGGGCCCCGTGTCCCCGATCGACAGCCACACCTCGTGCGCGTCCCCCGACGCGCACGCCCGCAAGACCCCGCCGTCGGACATGACGTCCAAGGCGTTGACCACGAGGTTCAGGACCACCTGCTTGAGCTTCTCCACGTCGCCGAGCGCGAAGCAGTCGTCGGCCAGATCGCGGACGACCTCGACGCGGTGGCTCGCGAGCGCCTCCTCCTCGAGATCCAGGACGTCGCGCACGACGCGGGCCAGGTCGACGGGCTCGCGGTGGGGCGCGCGCGGGCGGGCGAGCTCCAGGAACTCGCCGAGGAGCCGGCCCAGGCGGCCGATCTCGGCCTCGACGATGCCGACCCGCCGCTTCATGGGCTCGCGGATCGCCTCGTCGGAGAGGCGATCGATGCCGCGGCTGAGCAGGTGGAGCTCCAGGACCGCGGCGTTCAGCGGGTTCCTGATCTCGTGCGCGAGCCCGAGGGCGAGCGGGGCCATGGCGTTCAGGGCCTCGGCGTCGGCGGCGCGCCGCTCGAGCGCGCGGCGCTCGGTCACGTCGATGCCGATGCCGTAGACGAGGTCGGTCCGGCCGCCGCGCCCGCCGCTGCGGACGCCGGAGAGGTGCCAGCGCACCCGGCGGATCGCGCCCACCGCGTCGCGGACCCCGACCTCGACCTCGGCGGCCGCGGCGTCGCCCTCGACGACGCTCTGGAACGACTGGTTGAACCGGCGCTGCTCGGACTCGTCGACCAGCGCCTCGCAGAACGGCATGCCGAGCGCGGCGTCGCCGCCCACCCCGGTCAGCGCGGACAGGCGCGGGTTGAAGAGGGCGACGCGGCCGTCGGCGTTCAGGCCGAGGATGAGCACGTCCGCCGCGTCGACGATCGCCCGGTACCGCCGCTCGAGCTCCTCCCGCTCCCGCTTCAGCGAGATCTTCTCGATCGCCTGGGCCACCGTGGAGATGAGCTCCTCGGGGCGGAACGACTTGAGGACGAAGGCGAAGGCGCCGGCGCGGAGCGCGGCCATCGCGGTGTCCACGGTCGCGAAGCCGGTCACGAGGACGATCTCGCCGTGGGGGGCGGCGGCGCGGAGCGGGGCGATGAGCTCGAGGCCGCTCGCGTCCGGGAGCTTGACGTCGACCACCGCCACGTCGAAGCCGTCGCGGCGGGCGGCCGCGAGCCCCTGCTTGCCGTTCGGGGCGAGGGCCACCTCCACGTCGAGCTCGCGCGCGCCCTCGAGGACGTCGCGAAGGTTTCCGGCGAGGCTCGTGTTGTCGTCCACGATCAGGATTCGAGCGCGCACCTGGGATCTCCTGGTCGAGCGGTCCGGCGGGCGGCCCGATGCACGGGGCGTCCTTCCGCTGTGGGGTCTTTCCTGAGTTTTATGCTATGAGCCGCGACCATGCGGTTCGTCGATCAGTGCCGTCTGAAGGTCATCGCGGGGGATGGCGGCAATGGAGCGATCGCATTCCGGCGCGAGAAGTACATCCCGTTCGGCGGCCCCGCGGGCGGCGACGGCGGCCGCGGCGGGGACGTCGTCTTCGTGGGCGACGAAGGCCTGTCCACGCTACTCGACTTCACCTACGCGCGCACCCTCGAGGCCGAGCGGGGCGAGCACGGGATGGGGAGCGACTGCCACGGGCGCGCCGGCGCCGACCGGGTCGAGAAGCTCCCGGTGGGGACGCAGATCTTCGACGCGGAGAGCGGCGAGCTGCTCGCCGACGTGACCGAGCACGGCCAGCGGGTCGTGGTCGCCCGCGGGGGCAAGGGGGGCCGCGGCAACCTGCACTTCAAGTCGCCGCACGACCGGGCCCCCCGGCGCGCCGAGCCGGGGGAGCCGGGCGAGGCCCGCGAGCTCCGCCTGGAGCTGAAGGTGCTCGCCGACGTCGGCCTGCTCGGCTTCCCCAACGCCGGCAAGAGCACCTTCGTGGCCGCCGTCTCGGCCGCCCGGCCGAAGATCGGCGACTACCCGTTCACGACGCTCACCCCGACGCTCGGCATGGTCGAGGTCGGCGGCGGCGTGCGGGCGGGCGGGTCGAGCTTCGTCATCGCGGACATCCCGGGGCTGATCCCCGGCGCGAGCGAGGGGGTCGGGCTCGGCATCCAGTTCCTGAAGCACGTGGAGCGCACGCGGGCGCTCCTCCACCTCGTGACGATCGATCCGGGCGAGGGGCGCGAGCCGCTCGCCGACTACCGGGCGCTCCGCAAGGAGCTCAAGAAGTTCAGCCCGGAGATCGCGGAGCGCCCCGAGGTCGTCGCCCTCACCAAAGCCGACCTGACCGAGGTGCGCGAGGCCTACCCGAAGCTCAAGGCGCGGTTCGCCAAGGCGAAGGTGAAGCTCCACCTCGTCAGCGCCGCCACGGGCGAGGGCGTGACCGAGCTCATCCGTGAGCTCGCGGCGATCGTGCGCAAACGCGAGGACTGACCACCTCGCGCGGGCGAACTCTCCGCGCAGATCACACGGTGTTCTCACGTGGGCTGACCGTTCACATCCATCATGAATCCGCGCGAGCGCGCCCTGGCTGGACAAGGCGGCCGAGTTGGCGTCCACTCTTCCTTTTGGACTCACGCGTCCTGAAAGGAGAGGAGCCCCGATGCGCTGGTCGATCTTCAGCAAACCGTCTGCTCTTGCGTGGTGTGTGGCCCTCTCGGCGGCGCTCGGCGCGAGCGGCGCTGCGCGCGCCGACGTCGTGCAGCCGAACGGCACCACCATCCCCGCGGTCCGCGAGCGATTGAGCGACCTGCTCAACGGATCGGCGAACAACGATGGTATCGACGAGATGATCGACGTCGTGGCCGACGCCGCGGTGGAGCCGCAGGTGTTCTCGCCGCTCTGCGAGTTCAGCGGCAAGTACATCGCCAAGGGAGGCGGCGCCAACTTCGCCGTCGGCTGGTACAACGTCGACGACAGCCGCGAGAGCGACGACCCTCCGAAGTACGTCCCTCTGGGCACCGGCGCCAACCTCAATACGGCGGCGCCGGAGAGCGACATCCAGATCCTCTTTCCCTTCTCGACCGAGCTGCCGGCCGCCGAGATGCGCGATCTGACGGCGGTCTCGATCCGGGAGAGCCCCGCGTACGCCGGCGGGCTCATCGGCTTCGTGCTGATCCCGAACCCGAGAGGCACCGGCACCAACAACGCCACGCAATACCACTACACCGAGCACCGGTTCAACGTGGAGTGCACGGCGTGCGAGACCCCGGGCCCGTGGTACTCGGACCTCATCTATCGATCGAACGAGCTGCTCAACACGTTTTACCTGGCATTCGAGGATCTCGACTTCCTGAACGCGGCCGGCGCCGCGGGGGTCAACGGCAACGATCTCGATTACGAGGACTTCCTGTTCCGCTTCTCGGGCATCACCTGCCCCGAGGCGGGCCAGCCGTGCGAGGTGGACGAGAACGTCGGCGCGTGCCGCCTCGGGATCTCCGACTGCGACGCGCAGGGGCAGGTGATCTGTACCCCCTTCGTCCTGCCCGGCAGCCAGGCCGAGCAGTGCGACGGCGTCGACAACGATTGCGACGACGTCATCGACGAGGAGGCGCCCTGTCCGGAGCACCAGGTGTGCAACCGCGGCCGCTGCGTGGACCACTGCGGATCTGCGGAGTTCCCGTGCGAGCAAGGGTTCGTGTGCCAGGGCGGCCTGTGCGTCGAGGAGGCCTGCGTCGATGTAGTGTGCGAGGTGGGCGAGGTGTGCCGCGCGGGCGAGTGCAGCGCTCCGTGCGACGGCGTGGTGTGCCCGCACGACCAGGTCTGCCGCGCCGGGCGCTGCATCGACCCGTGCCAGGACGTCGCGTGCGCGTCCGGCCAGGTGTGCGAAGGGGGCGTGTGCGTGCTCCAGTGCAACTGCCGCGGGTGCCCGACGAACGAGCGCTGCGACATGGAGAGCGGCCGTTGCGTCGAGGCCGCGTGCGCCGACGTCTCGTGCGACGACGGCACCTACTGTCGCGAGGGCGCGTGCGTCGACGTCTGCGACGGGGTCGCGTGCCCCGCGGGCGAGCGGTGCGAGGCGGGCGCGTGCGTCCCCGAGCCGCCGCCGCCCACCACGACCACGTCGGTCGGCGCGGGGCTCGACACCGTCGCGTCGTCCGGCGCGGGCGACGCGGCGTCTGGATCGGGCGGGGGCTCCGCTTCCGGCGCGGGCGGGGCGCCGTCGACCGGCGCGGGCGCCGGCGCTTCCGGGAGCGGCGAGTCGTCGGGCTGCGGCTGCCGCCTCGGCGCCGACACGCCTTCGGCGGGCGGGGTCGCCGCGCTGCTCCTCGCCGTCGGCCTCGGGTTCCGCCGCGGGGCGCGCCGCCGGCCGGCCCGCGCGCGCTACCTCGGGGACGGCTCGACGATGCGATAGAGGCTGCCGTCGCGGTCGCTGGTCGCGAGCTCGACGCCGGGGCACGACATCGAGGAGCCCCTCGGCACGATGACCCAGCGGGGGGCGGGCGAGCTCGCGAGGATCGGCGCCAGCGCGCTGCACTGCAGGGGGCCTCGGCGCGGGTAGAGCTTGCGGAGCAGCTTGTTGCGGCGGTCCCACTCGAGCACCTCCCGGTCGGCGTACGGGTGCGACTTCCAGTCCGCGAAGATCGCGACCGGCGCGTTGAGGCGCAGGTGCTCCCAGGACGGGGGGCTGATGACCACGTCCGTGACCGCGCCGCGGCGCTGCGCCTCGCGGGCCAGCGCCGCGCCCGTGTCCGTCCGCCGGCGCATGCGCCGGAGGCCGCCGTCCACGGCCGCGGCCATCGCGACCGCCCAGACGACCCCGAGGAGGACCGGCGGGACGAGGCGCGGCACGCGGGGCGGCACGCGGCGCGCCGCGTGGCCGAGGAGCGCCGCGCACAGCACGGCGGTGCAGAGCGGGACGAGCCACGTGGAGATGCGCCACGGGAACGCGAGCCGGAGCGTGTACAGCTGGGGGAGCGCGACCGCCGCGAGCGTGCCGAGCACGCAGACCGCGGCGAACGTGCCGAGGCGCAGCTTGGCCGACCGCCGCACGAGCAGGATCGCGGCCGCGACGATGAGCGCGCGGTAGAGGACGTCGGCGTCGAGCCAGCGCTGGGGCACGGTGTGGTGCGGGATCCGCCCGTCGGCGATGATCGCCTGCGCCGCGCGGAACGCCCCGGCGTCGGAGGGCGCGAACTGCGTGGCCGTCCAGATCAGCGGGGGCGCGAGCAAGGCCGCGGTGAGCGCGGCCGGGATCGCCTGCCGCCGCCACGGCGTGTCGCGATCGAGCACGAGCGCCGTGCCGGCGATGAGCAGGACCGAGGGCACGTAGGTCGGGTGCATGACCGCCGCCAGCGCGGCGACCGCGGCGCCGGCGCGCGGGCGCCCGTGGAGCCACAGGGCGAGGCCGCAGAGGAGGAGGACACCGAAGTTCGAGGGTTGCAGGTAATCGCGGAGCAGGTACTGGCCCGCGACCCCCTCGAAGGCGACCTCGCGAAGGGGGCCCGCGAGCCACGCGGCCGCGACCGCGCAGGCGACGGCCCACCGCGGCGCGCGCGGCGCTGCGTCCGGCAGCAGCGCTTCGGCCGCGAACACGAGCCCCGCGAGGCACGCGGCGCTGAGCAGGGCGTTCAGCGCGAGCAGGCCGAAGGTGCCCGCGATCGAGAGCAGGGGGGACACGAGCCAGGTGAAGAACGGCGTCGGATCGGCCGTGTGCGCGAACCAGTCCGCCTCGAGCTGCGGGAAGGCGCCGGAGCGCCGCGCCGCGTGCACGAGGTAGGTGTTCTGGTTGACCACGAAGGGGCGCGACATGGCCATGATCGCCCCGAACACGGCGCAGGGGGCGACCCATGACCACCGGCGCCACGCGCGAGGGAAGGTCCCAGGTTCGCGGGTCGCGGCGGGGGCGGGCTGCTCCTCGCGGGGAGCGGGCTGCTGTTCGTCGGAGGCGGACTGCTCCTCGCCGGGAGCGGGCTGCTGTTCGTCAGAGGCGGGGTTCACGGGGCCGCGACCCTACCACACGCGCTCGCGCCGCCGGGACGAGCGCACGATCGTCGCGGCAACCAGGGGTCTGGGCGCTGCCGCGCCAGCGAACCAAAACGGAGCGTCCATCCGACGACGAAGGGATCGCCGTCCAGCGATCACTCCTTGCGCTCGCCCAAGCGAGCGCCGGCCGCGTCGACGCCGAGCACGAGCTGCGCGCCGAGCATCTTCTCGAGCGCGACCCAGATCGGCCCCTTGCTCGCGCCGAGGCAAGGTATCTCGGTGGAAGGCGACGGACTCGATTGCTGGCGAGATGGTCCACGCGCCGGCAGGGCGCGCGGGAGGACGGCTCAGAGGACGGCCGTCATCAGCGCCGTGGACATGCCGTAGACGGACATGCTGCCGGCGTCGTCCTTGTTGGTCAAGGACAGATCCGAGTCGTCCGCGCCGTCCGGGTGATGCGGGTAGTGCATGACCGAGTAGGTATCGTAATCCGTCACCGCGCGCCAGGAGCTGCCGGTGTCCCCGTTCACACTGGACGGGCTCCGAAGGAATTCGTGATGGAAGCCGAGGACGTGCCCCAGCTCGTGCCGAAGCACACCCAGCGTCGTCACATTGGGCGTGCCCAGCACCACTGGATAGGTATCGACGTCACTGTAGTTTATCACGAGGGTGTCTTCGACGCAGGCCCCGTCAGGATCATGAGGAACGAAGGCGCACGCTCCATCTGAGCTCCAGGGCCGGACCGGGATGACGACGTTGGTGTTCGCATTGGTGCAGTTCGAGTCCTCGCTGCTGACATGGGTGAACCGCACGTTGATCACGCTCATCCAGTCGCTCGTAGCCTTCCGCATCTCTTCGACGGCCCTCGGGTAGTCTGCGAAGCTCGTGCTCACGCAATACGTCAGATTGGCCGCTTCCTGACGCGACCAGACATCGTCCGCTCCGCCGTATTGCCAGACGATGAGCGGCTGAGCGGTGCTGCCGATCTTCTCGTCGTGGTAGGTCTGCTGAGCGGCGCTGCCGACCTCCTCGTCGAGGTAGGTCTGCTGATAGTAATTCCACAGCCGCTCCTCGGAGCGTATGGGGATGTCCCAATCGACCATGTAGAACCGATCCCCGTCCACCTCCCTCGCTGCGCTGGCTCGAAACTCCTCCCACGTCGGTACGTATCCCGGCGTGTCCACTGCGACGTCCTGCTCCGCGCAGGCGCTCAGAGCAGCGATGAGAACGCAGCTAGATGCTTGAATCGTGCGTCTGGACATCATGGCCATATTTATACCTCGTCGTAATCTGCTTCGATTCATCTCGCCGTCAGCACAACCCGGGCTCTCCCTCCTCGCAGACCTGCGGTCAGCTCGGGCCGTGCTCGAGCGTCCTCCTCGGGCGCGTGTCATCCGGCCTCGGGTGGCGCGCTGTACAGAGGCCGCTGCACAGCGCGCCACCGATGCGGGATAGGTGGCGGCTCTCAACCAGACACGAAAGCATCGGGGGGAACCAGCCGTGGACGACGTTCCCGTGACAGCGCGCGCGCGGCTCCGGCACGCGATCCGTCAAGGGCCGGTGCGCGGTCCGTGCAGGAGGTCGCAGCCCCAATCGTCCCATGGCAGGTCACAGCATGCGCACGCACCGAACGGGCGATCGCATGCCCCGTGCCACGCTCAGGGATAGCCCGGATTCGCGGTCGGCCGCGCCCCGCGCGCTGGTCTTCGAGCGTCCCGACGTGAAATGCGGCCCGATTTCACGTGACGTGTCACGGTTCTCGGGCGTGACATGTCACGATCGTCAACGTGACCGTCACACCTCTGGGCGTGACATGTCACGCTTCGCCCTGCTCGCCCCGGGCCTTCGCCTCAGCCGGTCACGGGTCGCCGGACGTCGCGCCGAAGAGCTCGACGTCGTCGATCACGACGGCGCCCGAGTCGGTCTTGCCCCGGCCGAGGAAGCCGTTCGCGCCGACGCCGTTCATCTCCGGGCTGAAGGCGAGGCCGATGATCGACGCGAGCACGTCGTTCACGTCGTCGCCGGGGTCGAGCCCCTGGTCGATGGCCCAGCCGGGGAGCGCCATGTCGGCGAACTTGAGCTCGATGAGCTGCGGCTCGGCGCCGAGCCGCACGTCCCAGCCGTGGCGGACGCCGGAGATCCCGTTGGTCTGCGCGGGGCTCTCGACGTCGACGCGCAGCCACCGCGCCGCGTCGGCGCGCGCCCAGAAGCGGACGCCCTCGAGCGGCGTCACGTCGACCGAGCCCTCGGCGAGGGGCACCGTGAAGTACACGTATTGCCCCCAGGCATAAGCCTCGTCGCGGAAATCGAAGCTCAGGAGCAGGCTCTGCGCGCCGTTCAGCGGCGCGTCCTGCGTGACGCCCTGCACGGCGCCGGACGCGCCGTTGGTCGCGAGCAGCGTGCCGACGTACAGCTCGAGCGTGTCCGCCGCCTCGAAGTCGTTGATCCCCGCCGCGGTGAACGAGAAGGGCACGAGCGGCGTGCCGCTGGCGAACCGGCGCAGGCGCTCGCGCAGGATCGGCACCTCGCTCTTGAGGCGCGCGACCGCCGGCTCCCACGCGGCGAGCCCGGGCCCGAGCGCGTCCTCCTCGACGGCGGAGCGGATCAGCGCGGCGTACTCGTCCACCTGCGCTTCGAGCCGCCCCTCGCCGAACGGCCCGTCGAGCAGCGCCTGGAGCGCGGCCTGGTAGCCCGCCGGATCCTGGCTCAGGGCGCCGAACAGCGGGTCGCAGCCCGGCACGCGCACCCGCTCGGCGCCCATGAACACCGGGACCACGGCGGGGCAGGCCGCCGGCGCCTCGGTCCATCGGGGCACCTGGCCAAAGTAGGTGCTGGCGCCGAGGGTCTGGTCCATGTCCCAAGGGATCAGGTGGAATTTGCCCGAGGAGGGCTCGTCGTAGATGAAGAAGTTGTGGTTGTTGGCGCCGCCGGAGGGGTCGACGTAAAAGGTCGTGACCCCGTCCCAGTTCACGATCGCCTCGTCGACGGCCATGTAGCGCTGCAGCTGCTCGACGTCGGTCCACTGCGACAGCGCGGCGAGGCGCTCGTCGCCCTCGGCCGACGCGAGGGCGGTCGCGAACGCGACGAAGCGCTCGTGCGTGGCCTGGTCCTCGTTCGTCTCGATCCGCTCCGCGTAATAGCCGGCGTCTTCCGAGACCGGCCACGCTTCCTTGTAGAGATCGCCGCCCGGCCCCTCGGGGAAATGGCTCTCCAGGAAGCGGCCGTCCACCTCCTCGACCATCGAGAAGAGCCCCTGGGGCTCGCCGTTCACGTGGAGCGTGGCCCACGCGCTCCTCGGGGCCGCGACGCCCATCTCCCGGTACAGGCCATAAGCGATCCGCTCGTGGAGCCTCGTCGGGTCCCAGATCATCGAATGGAAATTCAGGCGCTTCTGCGCGTAGAAGCGCTGTCCGTCGACGTACTCGTCGAACTTCACCTTCATGCTGAGCTTCGGGCAGGTGAGGTTTCCCTCCGCGTCGAAGCACATCTCCAGGGTGCCATAACCGCCCTTGAAGCGCAGGCCGACGACGCCGAGGCTCTTGCCCTTGTAGCAAGCCTCGGCCTCCACGTACTCCTCGTCGCGGGCGTTCGCCTTGAGCTCGGCCCAGCGCTCGTCCGGGAGGTGGAAGTCGAAGCGCGGGACCTCGCCGGCCGCGTACAGCTCGTCCGCGTCGCGGTCGGCCAGCGTGGGGTCGGGCGGCGCGCACGGCGGCGCCGGGGGCTGCCCGCCGGCCCCGCCGTCGCTCGTCCCGCCTTCCCCGCCGGCGCCCGCCCCGCCCGCGCCTCCCGCTCCGGTGCCCTCCCCGCCCGCGCCTCCCGGCCCGGCGCCGCCGGTTCCGCCCTCGTCGTCCCCGCAGCCCGCGCCCGCCGCGACCGCCGCCAGCACAAGCCATGTCCAACAGGTAAGCTTCATTCGATGCTCCTTCACCGTCGCCGACGGTAATCGCGCCCCTCGCGCGCGTCGACGCCTGTTTTCACGCGCGGATCCCCGAGCCTCGCTGTCCGAGAGGCCGTCTCCGTTCACCCCGAGTCGCGCGCAGCGCCGCGCGATCCGGTTGACAAAACGACACGGAATGATCCGTCGCGCTCGGGCTTTTTCCCGTCCGATGACAGACAGCAAGGGGCGCCTCCTCGGGAGGTGGAGACGTGTGGGGGTCGGGCTCGCGGCGGCGGCCGCGCTCGTCGCGCTGTTCCGGGCCGGCGCGTCGGCGTGGGGTCGGTCCCGGCTCCGGGACTACCGGGATGCCACCCAGGCCGAATGGGACGCGGAGCGCGCGCGGATCCTCGAGCGCTCGCGGCCTGCCGGCGAGGGCGCCGCGCAGGCGGACTGCGGGGCGAGCTATGCGGGGATGGCGCTGATCCAGCTGGAGGTCCATCCCGAGTGGATCAGGCGAGCGCTCGAGGCGGATCCCGTCGCGCCGCTCTCCCCCGAGCTCGCCGCCGAGATCGAGCGGCACCGTCCGGAGATCGACGCATTCCGGCAGGCGGCGCGGTGCTCTCATTACGAGCTGCCGGAGGACAGCGCGTGGGTCGACTACGGCCCGATGCATCCGGTGTGGCACGCGAACCGCGCCATCCTGCTCGAAGGGCGCTGGCTCGCGGCCAGGGGGGATACGCGCGGCGCGATGGATCGCTATCTCACCGTCGCCAAGATCGGCTCGGACCTGTCCGCGGGCTCGGTCCTCGCCGGCCTGATCGGCATTCAGGACGCGGGGCGCGCCTACCGCAGCGCCGCGGCCCTCGTCGCCGGCGCACCCCGGCTCTCCGCGGCGGAGCTCGCCGAGCTGGACCGGGCGCTCGAGGAGCGCGGGCGCCACCTGCCGCTGCTCGCCGATGTGCTGCGGAAGGAGCGCCTGAGCCTCCACAAGGTGGCGATGAATCTGGCCGACGGGCGGCCGCTCCCCAACGAGATCCTCCCTCTCGCGCCGTCCACCGGCTACCTCGCGCTCACCCTGGTGCTCCCGACGAGCGCCGTCTTCGGTCGTGCCCTCCCGCCGGACGACGCGCGGCTGCGCGCCGCGGAGCAGATCGCGCGCGACGCGCAGCGTGACGCTTCCCAGGTCGCGCGACTTCAGGAGGTCGCGATCGATTCCCGCACCGTCGAGACCACGGGGCTCGATGCCATGTTGCGCGCCGAGCGTCTCCAGAGGACCGCGAGGCAGGATTGCGCCTTGCGGGCGTCGTATCTGCTGGCCCGCGCGGCCGTCGAGGCAGAGCGGGCGTATGCGGACGGCGGCTATCCGGAGGCGCTCCGGACGCTCCCGCAGGACCCTTGTGGGACAAGGCCGCTCGTGTACAGCAGGAGCCCGGGCGGCGATGGCTATACGCTGTCCAGCGTCGGCGAGAACGGCAAGGCCGACGGTCCCCGCGCGGCCGGCGGCAGGGCCAGCGGAGGTGACGATATCGTCGTCGCCCGGCAGGGCTCGAACGTCCTGTAGGCGCAGCGCGACCGGCGCGCGGATCACGCGCGATTCACCCGCGATGCGCCGGCGGGCGCGCCGCCGCGGCGAGGGCCGGCGCCGCCGCCTCGACGGCCAGGCACGCCTCGAACCCCTCGCGGTAGCTCGGGTAGAGCAGCGTCATGCCGAGGGCGCGCTTGATCTTCGCGTTGTCCACGGCGCGGTCGTGGCGGAGCGTCTCGTGGAGATCCTCGCGCGGCGCGCCGGCCGGCAGCTCCAGGCCGAGCCGCGCGCACAGCCAGCGGACGACCTCGATCTGCGGAACGGGCGCGTCGTCCGCGACCAGGAAGACCTCGCCGGGGGCGGCGCGCTCCAGCGCCGCGAGGGCGAGGCGCGCGAGGTCCTCGACGTGGATGCGCGAGACGACGTTCCTGCCCTGCCGATCGCCCTCGCCGGTCATGCGGAAGTCGCCGCGCGCGAGCCGCTGGTGCAGGCCGCGGCCCGGGCCGTAGATGCCCGCGGCGCGCAGCACCACGGCGCCGCGCTCGCGGTACACGGCCTCGGCCGCGAGGCGCGCCGCGGCGCGCGGGCCGTCGGCCGACGTGGGCGTCGCCTCGTCGATGCGCCCCGTGGCGTCGCCGTAGACGGCGGTCGACGAGACGTACGCGATCGCGCGCGCGCGGCGGAGCGACGGCGCGATCGCGGCGTCGGTGGCGCCGTCGGGCGGGAAGGCGACGAGCACGTCCGCGCCGTCGGTCACGAGCCGGTCGACGGCCTCGGCGGTGAGCGCCGGCAGGACGGTCACCTCGATGTCGGCCTGGGCGAGCTCCGCGGCGCGCTCGGCGGAGCGCGTGGTCGCGACGACGCGGCCGCCGGACGCCCGCCGCAGGCCGGCGACCACCGCGCCGGTGAAGCCACAGCCGAGGACGACGAGCGGGGGGGAGGGATCGAGCATGGTCGTTGCGCCCTTTACCAGGAAACCAGGAAAGACGGGGTTCGTGTCGCTCTGCTACGCACGTGAGCCGCTGCGTTTACGAACGCCCCTTCAGCTGGCGTTCGATCTCGTCCGCAGCGGACTCGAGCGCTGTGCGCAAGTCGAGGACCGTCCGCTCCAGCGCCTCGACATGCCGGCGGGTTGCTGCGAGCTCCGCGTTGAGCTCGGCCTCCGACCGGCGCATGCGTCGAACCGCGACGAGCTGCGGGCGGTTCAGTCGTAGACGCTCGACGAAGAACTCGCCTTCGCGGGTCAAGCCGGCGACGCGGCCGTCATCGCTCTCGCGCAGGTGTTGCGTCAGGTCGTCTCGACCGGGATGGAGCAAGCGGACGTAGGGGAAGTCGTGCTCGTGCCAATAAGCCCCCTTGTGCTCGTTGCAGCGAGCGCATGCGTAGACGAGGTTCTCCGGATCGCCGGTGCCGCCGCGGGCGCGCGGGCGATGGTGATCGATCGTCAGCGTAGCGCCGACCGCGTCCTCGTGGACGTCGCAGTAGGCGCAGCGAGCATTGAATCGCTCCCGCACCGATGCGCGCAGCTGGTCGACCAAGGAGCGGTGCCTTCAGCGGGCAGACGTCAGCTCGCGCCCCATGAGGCGCCGGTAATCCTCAGCCAAGGCGGAGCTGCGCTCACGCAGCATGCGAAGGTAGGCGGTGGCATCTGAAAGGAGCTGCTCTTGCTCGGCCACGATGCGCGAGAGCGCGTCGGCCTTGGCCAGGAGCTGCGCCTTTTCCGCGGCAAGATCTTCGGCGCGGGCCGCCGCCTGCTCCAGTGCCGGGCGCAGCTCGTCGGCCTCGTCGGCATCGAGATCGTCGATCAGGCGACAGAGCTCCGCGCGCTCGACGTCGGTCAGGGCCCCCTGCGATTCGGCGGCGCGGAGCTCCTGGAAACGCCGGCTTTTGTCCTGGTTCCACCGCACCGCACGAGCATGCCACGGCCAGCATGACGCGCCAACCGGCCTCGCCCGGGCGCACGGGCTGCCAGCGGCCAGGGGTTCGGACTGCGAGATGCCGGTGGGCATCGGACCGCAAGAGGCTGGTGGTCGATACCGGCGCCGCCTCTGTTAGCCTGGTCGGCGCGGAGCGGGCGGCCGGGACGCAGCGCGTTCGCCGCCGCGGCGACGCTCCCCAGCGCATGGCGGTCAACGTCTTCATCTCCTACGCCCCCGCGGATCGGCCGCACCTCGAAGCGCTCGAGGCGCAGCTCGCCGCCCTCAAGCGGCAGGGCCTGGTGAGCACGTGGCACCGCGGCCGGATCGGCGCCGGCGCGGCGCGCGACGAGTCGATCGCGGCGGAGCTCTCCGCCGCCGAGGTGGTGGTGCTGCTGGTGAGCCAGGCGTTCCTCGCCTCGGACAGCTGCTACGAGCGGGAGCTCGGCGCCGCGCTGGAGCGGCACCGCCGGGGCGCGGCGCGCGTGGTGCCGATCCTGGTGCGGGCGTGCGACTGGGAGGGCACCGCGCTGGCGGAGCTCCAGGCGCTGCCGCGGGACGGCGGGGCGGTGACGAGCTGGGCCAACCCGGACGAAGCCTGGAACGAGGTGGTCCGGGACATCCGCGCCGCGGTGGAGGAGATCGCCGCGAGCGCGCGGACGGAGGCGGGGGCGGCCAGGGCAGCGCCGGCGAGCGCGCTCGCGGCGACCCAGCGCGAGGCCGAGGAGGCGATCCGCGCGATCGACAAACAGATCGCCGCGGCGCAGAAGCGGCGGCTGAGGCTGAAGGCCGCCGGCGCGAGCACCGCGGAGGTGGACCAGGAGATCGTCGACCTCCGGCGCAAGCGCCGGGAGGGTGGCCAGCTCCACGTGGGCGAGGAGCTCAGCGAGGGCCGGTACCTGCTGCTCGAGCGGATCGGCCGCGGGGGCTTCGCGACCGTGTGGCGCGCGCTCGACGCGGGGCGGGGCGATCAGCCGGTGGCGATCAAGGTGCTGCACCCGAACCTCGCGGGCGACGAGGGGCGGCGGGAGCGGTTCTTCCGGGGGGCGCGCGCGATGGCGGAGCTCGATCACCCCGGCGTGGTGCGCATCCTGGAGCCGAAGGGCGAGGACGGCGGCTGGCACTACTTCGTGATGGAGCTCGTGCACGGCGAGGACGTGCAGAGCGCGGTCGTCGGGAAGCGGCTGCCGGCGGAGCGGGTGATCCCGATGATCCTCGGCGCCGGAGAGGCGATCTCGTTCGCCCACGAGCGGGGGCTGGTACACCGGGACGTGAAGCCGGCGAACATCCTGCTCGACGGAGAGGGGCTGCCGCGGATCACCGACTTCGATCTGGTCTGGGCGCGCGACACGACGGGGGGCACGAGGAGCGGGGCGATGGGGACCTTCCTCTATGCGGCGCCGGAGCTGATGCACCGCCCGCAGGACGCGGACGCGCGCGCGGACGTGTACGGGCTCGGCATGACGGCGGTGTTCTGCCTGCACGGGGGGGAGCTGCCGCCGATCATGATGCGGTATCCGGGGCGGGTGCTCGAGCGGCTGCCGTGCAGCGACGCGGTGCGGAAGGTGCTCGAGAGGGCGATCGAGTTCGAGGCGTCCGAGCGGTATCCGGACGTGGCGGCGTTCTGCGAGGCGCTGAAGGGCGCGGTGGGGAGTGATGGGGGGACGCCGCTGATACCGGCGGGAGACGCGACCAACAAGGGTGGGGCGCAGCCGGGAACGTCAGAGGATGTGCGGCCGGCAGAGAACAATCTCTGGGAGGCGGTGCGACGATCTCTGAAGGACGGTGGTCCGATTCATGCACGGTAATGTCTGGGAATGGACGTGGGATAGGTATGACGAATTTGACGACGAGATGCCCCCTGATAGCCCCCACATAAGAGAGTTCGTCTACGTATCGACGCTTCATGGAACCATGGGGACGGCGCAGGCAACAGTGGTTCACGATCCGGTCGGCACATCTCGTGTACTGCGGGGCGGTGCGTTCAAGGACGAACCCAAGTGGCTGTGTTCGGCATCCCGGGCTACGCTTAAGGCCGGTCACCAGAAGGCTCTCGTCAGCTTGCGCTGCGCGGGCCCCGCCCGCCGCCGAGCGTGATCCTCGTCCTCCGACGCCCTCACCCAGCCGGCCTTCTCGTATACCGGTGCTTCACCCCAAGCGGGAAGTACTCCGGATCCCCCGCCGCCCGGAGCGTCACCCGCGGCGCGCGCTTCCCCGCCGGTACGTAGTTCCTGAACTCGCTGTTCAGCCGGACGAGGTGCTCCTCGATCGACCGCGCCGCTGCCTCGCGCCGCGCCTCGCTCTCCCCCTCCCCCGGCGCGAGCTCGACCGCCACCGAGAGGTACGCGTCCCTGTCCGCGCCCTCGCGGACCTCCAGCACGAACTTCCCGGTCACCCACTCCTTCACGCCGGGCTGCTCGATGCCCACGACCACGTTCTCCGGGTAGATGTTCGCCCCGAAATACGACACCGTGAAATCCGATCGCCCGAACACATAGACGAACGGCAAGTCCCGGGCGCCGCGCTCCCCGTCGAGCTCCCGCCGCGGATCGAAGCCGAAGCCCGCGAGCGCCGCCATCATGTCCGCGTGCGCATAGACACCCCCGCTGTCGAGGATCGCGTAACGGACGAGCGGGACGCCGTTCTCGCCCGAGAAGAGCAGCATCCCCTCGCGCTGCTCGAAGAACCTCACCGCCGGATCGTACTGCACCAGCGTGGGGAGCCGGTCCTGCCCGAACAGGGCGCGCGCGGCGTCCGGCCTGCCCGCGAGGAACCGGCGGATCGCGATGCTGAGCGGCGTCTCGTTGCCCAGCACGCCGGCGTCCGCCGTCCCATACAGCGACGCCGAGTCGTAGCAGGGCGACGTCGACCCGACGCGCTCGCCGGCCAGGCTCCGCCACTCCTCGCTGAACACCTCGCCGGCCATCACCAGCTTGATCCGGAGAGGGGCCCAGTCGACCCCGCGCGCCCGCCCCGTGTCGATCACGTCCTTCAGGAAGGGCGGATATCCGAGCAGGACGACCTGATCGAACGCCGGCCCCAGATCGAGGACGACGCGGAAGATCTCGTCCTTGTTGTTGCCCGGCGTCACGACCGTGATCGGATACCCCTTCGCCGCGAGGTGGCGGCAGCACGCGGCGGTGTACATCCCGCCGACCCACGAGCCGAGCGCGAAGCACACCACCGCGAGCGTGCGGCGCGCGTCGGCCCGGAAGCTGTCGTGGAACACCTGCTCGAAGCGCCGGGCAACCGGGAGCTCGTCCGTGACCGAGCGCAGCCAGAACGTCGGCTTGCCCGTCGAGCCCGACGAGACGGCGACCATGTCGCAAGACTCGACGCGCCCGCCCCGGCACAGGTCCGCGAGCGGGTGCCGGAGCACGTAGTTCTGCTTCGTGATCACCGGGAGCGCCGCGAAATCCGCGGGCGTCCGGACGGCCGCCGGGTCGACGCCGTGCTCGTCGAGGAAGCGGCGGTACGCAGGGACGGTCGCGGCGACCTCGTGGAACAACGCGAGCGCGCCCGCCGCCGGATCGACCTCGCGATGCCGCGACAGCGCCGCGTCGAGCGGCGTGCTCAGGAACGCGTCGATGGCCGCCAAGACCCGGCCGGGTGCTGCATCCTGCATCGCGAGATCCTCCCTCCTTCGGACGTTTCACGGCGAGGCGCGCGGGCGGCGCGAGGCCGCCCGGCCCGCCCGCCTCCCCGCGGGCTCAGCTTACCTCACGCGCGGCCGGCGCTCCCCGCCCCCGCCTCGCCGGAGAGCGTCGCCGCGAGCGCGATCTCCTCGGCGCGCCGCTCGTAGCCCGGCGGCGGCTCGGACGGCGGGTTCGCGAGCAGCGACGTGATCACCGTCTCCAGCCAGCGCCGGAGCGGCGTGTGCTGAAAGCCGAGCTCCGCCCTGGCCTTCGCGGGATCCAGCACCGACATCCAGCGGTCGCTGAACGGCGACATCGCGACCGGGTCGATGCCGCGCGCCCGGAGCGCCGCCGACGAGACCGGCGCGAGGCGCGCCGGCGCGCCGAGCAGCTCGGCCACGAGCGCGAGCAGCTCCGAGAGCGTCGGCGTCTCGTCCATGCAGAGGTTGTACGCCTCGCCGAAGGTCGACGGCGCGAGCAAGAGCTCCGCGATCGCCCGCACGACGTCGCCGCTGTACACGTGCCGCACGGCCTGCTCGCCGCCGTCCGGGACGAGCACCGGGCCGCCGTCGAGCGCGCGCGCGATGTAGCGCTCGAGGCGGCGGTGCGGGTCGCGCTCCCCGTTCACCATCGGGATGCGCAGCACGGTCGCGGGGAAGCGATCGTCCCGGAAGGCCGCCGCGAGCGCCTCCTCGCAGCCGCGCTTGCCCATGCCGTAGGCCCACGCCGCGCGATCCTCCTCGCCCGCGGGCTCGGGGAGCAGCGGGCCGCCGTAGTCGCGCTCGCGCGACGGCCGCGGGCACCCCTCGCGCACCAGGTACACCGAGCCGGTGCTGATCATCACGTAGTGCCCGACGCGCCCGCCGCCGAGCGCCCGGACCACCGCGCGGCCGTCCGCGGCCGTGTACGCGGTGAAGTCCACCGCGGCGTCGAACTCGCGGCCCCCGAGCGCCTCCCCGAGATCGTCGGCCGCGCGGTCGCAGCGGACCCGCGCGACGCGGCCGCCGAACGGGTCCGGCGTCACGCCGCGGTTCAGGAGCGTGATCTGGTGGCCCGCCGCGAGGAGGCGGTAGACCAGGAAATGACCCATGAATCGGGTGCCACCGAGCACGAGGACGCGCATGCGCGGCAACCTATCACCGCCGCGCGCAATGCGGGCGACGGCGATCGCGGCGCAGGCGCGCGCCGGGCGGCCTCTCGCGCTCGAGCCGCGATCGGCCGCGCCCCGGTCGTGGTAGAGAGCCGTCCGTGCCGTTCTCCCACATCCTCGGCCAGGACACCGCGGTCGGCACGCTCGTGCGCGCGCTCAAGACGGGCCGCGTGCACCACGCCTACCGCTTCGAGGGCCCGCCCGGCGTCGGCAAGGAGCTCGCGGCGGTCGCGCTCTCGCAGGCGCTCGTCTGCACCGGGGGCGACCCGCTCGGGTGCGGCCGCTGCGACGCGTGCCGGCGCGCGGCCGCGCGCTCCGAGGGGCGCCCCGCGGCGCCGCTGCACCCCGACGTGCAGATCGTCGCGAAGAACTTCTACCCCGCCGCCGTCATCGGCCGGAGCCGCGACGAGCTGACCGAGATCTCGGTCGACCAGGTCCGCGCCATCGTGCTCGCGCGCGCCTCCTACCCGCCGCACGAGGGGCGCGCGCGGGTGTTCATCGTCCGCGACGCCGAGGAGCTCAGCGTCGGCGCGGCGAACGCGTTCCTCAAGACGCTCGAGGAGCCGCGGCCCGGCACCCACTTCGTCCTGCTGACCTCGCGCGGCGATCGCCTGCTCAACACGATCCGCTCGCGCACCCTGCCCGTGCGCTTCGCCCCGCTCTCCGAGCCGATCGTCCGCGGCGTCCTCCGCGATCGCGGCGTGCCCGAGGAGCGGCACGACCTCGCCGTGGAGCTCGCCGCGGGCAGCGCCTCCGCGGCGCTCGAGCTCGCGGACGAGGAGCAGACCGCCTCGCGCGACGCCTTCGTGAAGAGCATCCTCGCGGCCGCGGCCGCCCGGGATCTCGGGCCCGCCGTCGCGTTCGCCGAGTCGCTGGATCGCGACAAGGGCGCCCTCAAGGACGACCTCCGCGCGCTCAACGCGTCGCTCGCGCGCGAGGCCCGCGCCGCGGTCGCGGCCGATCCGCGCCGCGCCGTCGTCTCGGCCAGGCGCTACGCGGCGGTCTCCCGCGCCGTGGCGCAGCTCGAGCGCAACGCCTCGCCGAGCCTCTCCATGGCGTCGCTGATCGCGGAGCTGCGCGGCGTCATCGGCTGACGGCCGCCGCGATCGCGTCGCCGGGGAGCGCGGGCCCGCGCCGGCCCTCGCGGTGGCCGCGCGGCCGCCCGTCCCCGCCCGCCGCGTCAGCCCTCGCCGCCGCCGCCCAGCCGCTCGTATCCGCCGTCCTCGATGCGCCGTCCGGCCCAGGCGTGGATGCGCCCCTCGCTCGCGAGCACCACGGCCGCGTCGTTCCCGCCGCCCTCGTACAGGGCGATGATCCCCGCCTCGCCCAGCGAAGGCGCGCCCTGCCCCAGGCGCTCCAGCGCCGCCGGCAGCCGCGACCGGCGCCGCAGGGTCATGCCCGCGATCTCGAGCGTCGCCGGCGGCTCCTCCGGCGAGTCGACCGCCGCGGGCGCGAGCCACAGGATCTCGCGCCGCGGCGCGGGGAAAGCCAACACCGCCCGCTGCGCCGCGCCCTCGGGCGCGAGGAACACCGCGGCGACGATCTCGCCCCGCTCGCGCGCCACGATCGCGCCCGAGAGCCAGCGCTCCTCGCTCCCGGCCAGGACCACGTCGCCGAGCCCGAACGGCAGCTCGTCCCACAGCGACTCCCCGGGCGGCGCCGCGGGCGCGGCGCGCTCTTCCTCGCCGCCGTGCTCCCCCGGCGCCTCGCGCTCGCGGCGCGACGCCATGTAGCCCACGGTCGCCGCGACCGCCGCGGCGGCCGCAGCGAGCAGCGTGAGGCTCATCGCGCGCCCCCTCCGGGCGGCGCCGCGGCCGCGAGGGCCTCCTTGAGCGCCCGCGCCCGCGCGCTCACCTCCTCGAGCGCGCGCGACGCCGGCGCGCCCGGGTCCGGCAGCAGCGCGGCGATGATCGACGCGGCGGAGCAGAGCGGGCCCACGTCGCGCGCCCTCTCCAGCGAGATGCCGCCGATCGCCACGACCGGCAGCCCCGGCCGCGCCCGCTCGACCATGGCGCGCAGCGACGCGAGCCCCTCGAGACCGACCACGGCGTCCGGGCGCTCCTTGCTCGAGGTCGCGAAGATCGGCCCGATCGCGATGTAGTCGAGGTGCTCGGGCGGCTCGCGCAGCGCGGCCTCGAGCTGCGCGGGCGTGTGGGTGGAGAGCCCGACGCGCAGCCGGACACCGGCGCGTTGCGCGAGCCGGTGGACCGCGGGTACGGGGAGATCGTCCTGGCCGACGTGCACGCCGTCGCAACGCGCGAGCACCGCGAGATCTGCCCGGTCGTTCGCGAACAGCGGGACGCCCGCGCGCGCCGCGAGCGGCTGGATCGCGCGGAGGAGCGAGAGCGTGCGCGCCGCCCCGCCGCGCTTGTCGCGCAGCTGGAGGGCCCCGGGGCGCGCGTCGAGGACGGCCTCGGCGAACGCCGCCGGATCGAGCCCGCGGCGCGCGAGCGAGTCGGTGTCGACGATGGCGTACAGACCGCGCATGACCACGCTTCGAGCGATCGGAGAGCGCCCGGGCGCCCCGAGGGAGGCCGGGCTCGCCGGCTACGCTAAGGTTGACGCCCCCAGAAAGAAAGCGGAAGCGTTCGCTCCCGAACGGATCCTCCATGCGCACACGTCTCGTCCGGATCGCCTGTCTGTTCACGTCGGCCGCGTCGGTCGCCATGGCCGTTCTGGGGCTCGCGTCGAGCCCTGCGCTCGCAGAGGAGAAGTCGGGCCCCGCGCAGCAAGAGGAGAAGCCGGGCTCCGCCGCGCCGGCAGGCAGCCCGAAGGCCGGCGCCGCCGCCCCGTCAGGCGGGGCCGGCGCCGTCGCGCCCAGGGCGAGCGCGAGCGCGCCCAAGGCGGGCGGCGCGAAGAAGAAGGCGCCCGAGCCCCCGCCGTTGCCGCCGGCGCCGGCGCGCGTCTGGCTGATCGCGCCGTCCCCGCAGGGGCCGTGGACGTTGAGGATCGACAACGAAGGGGAGCGCCCGATGCGCATCCCGGCGGACGTGCGCCTGCTGCGCCTCGAGGTCGACATACCGAACAAGCGGACGAAGAAGACGGTCCGCTGCGCCGCCCCAGCGGAGCTCAAGCCGAACGGCTTTCCGGAGCGGCGTGCGCTGCTGCTCGCGCCCGGGCACTCGTACATGGAGCATTTCGACCCGCGCCTGCTCTGCTTCGGCAAGGACGAAGCCGCGCTCGCCGGCGGCTCGGTGGTGAGGGCGTGGTACGGCTGGGGCCCGCCGCCCAAGTGGTCGAGGAAGGCGCCCTCGCCGCCGTTCGCGGCGGAGTCGACCGACGATCCGCCGGCGTTCGCCCCGGCGCCCGGGCTCGCGGCGCCCACCGTCGTGCTGAGCTACGGGCTGCCTCGCAAGGAGGACGCCGAGGACGGCGAACCGTCCTCTCCGGCAGACATGCAAACGCAGCCGTCGACCGGTGCGACGGCGCAGCCTCCGGCCGACAAGGCGGCGCAGCCTCCGGCCGACAAGGCGGCTCAAGCCCCCGCGGACAGGCCGGCTGGCGAGGCCGCCGAGCCGCGCGCGCCGTCCGACCACGGCGCCGGCGCGCCGGGCGGGCCGATCGTGGACGCGAACGCGCCTCGCCTGGAGCTCAAGAGCGAACCCTGGTCCGACGCGGCGAGCCCCCGCTCGGTCGTCGTCCGCGTCAGCGCGAAGAACGCTGGCAAGCGCCCCATGACCGTGGCCATCCGGTCGCGGATGCTCGAGTTCCACATCGCCGGCCCGAACGGCACGACCGTGTGCGAGGCGTCCCCGCCGACCGGGGCGATCCCGCGCGACATGTACCGGACGCTGAAGCCAGGCGCGTCGGTCGACCTCTCGCTCCTCCTCCGGGAGGTCTGCCCCGCCAACACCTTCGCCCGCGAGGGTCTCTACGAGGTCACGGCCACGCTGCGCGCGAACGAGCCGGGCACCGAGCTCGGCCTCGACGCGTACACCGCCGTCGTCCCCGCCAAGAACGCGACGCTCCTCCGCGTGAAGAGCGCCCCGGAGCCGTTCTACGCGGGCGCGCCCCGCGCCGTGCCGACGCCGAAGCCCGAGCAGGGCCAGGCGCCGGAGCAGGACGATGGCGAGCAACCCTGAAGCGGGTCGCCGCGCTGGGCGCGTCCGAGCCCTGCGCTAGAGCGAAAAACGGTTGAAACTGCCTGAAAAGCGCAGAATTTCGACGCCAAGACGCCAAGACGCCAAGACGCCAAGAAGAGAATCCTATCTCGACGTCCTTGGCGTCTTGGCGGTTTGTTTCTCGTTTGATCAACGTGGTCGGTGCTCTAGACCGGGATGATCCCCCGCTTCTTCTCCGGCCGCTCCACCCGCTTCTTCCGCGCGAGCTCGAGCCCCCACGCGATCACCCTGCGCGTGTCCCGCGGATCGATCACGTCGTCGATGAGCCCCCACCCGGCGACCTTCATCACGTCGATGTTCTTCTGGATCGCGTCGACCATCCCCTGCTTCACCTCGGGCGGCGGCGGCGCGTCCCCGAACATCTTCTTCGCCGCGATCCCGAGCATCCCCTCCGGCCCCATCACGCTGATCTCCGCGGTCGGCCAGCCGACGATGAGGTCCGGCTCGTACGCGCGACCGCACATCACGTAATAGCCGGCGCCGTACGCCTTGCGCACGACCACCGTGATCTTCGGCACGGTGGCCGCCGCCATGACGTGCAGCATCTTCGCCCCGTGGCGGATGATCCCCTCGTGCTCGACCTTCGAGCCGATCATGAAGCCCGGAACGTCCTGCAGGAACACGAGCGGGATGTTGAACGCGTCGCAGATCTGCATGAAGCGCGCGGCCTTGTCGGAGGCGTCCACGTCGAGGATGCCGCCCATCTGGGTCGGCTGGTTCGCCACGACGCCGACCGGCTGGCCGCCGATGCGCGCGAGGCACGTGATGATCGAGCGCGCCCACCGCGGCTTCAGGTCGAACCGCTCGCCGTGATCGACGATCGCGTCGATGAGCTTCAGCATGTCGTACGCGCGCCGCGGGCTCTCCGGCAGGAGGTCGAGCAGCGACTCCTCCCGCCGCTCGATCGGGTCGGTGACCGGCAGGCGCGGCGGCTCCTCGTCGCAGCTCGACGGGAAGAACGAGAGGTACCGCTTCACCGCGGCGACGCACTCGGCGTCGCTCGCGTACTCCGCGTCGCCGACGCCGCTCTTCGTCGCGTGCACCTTGCTGCCGCCGAGCTCCTGCTCGGAGATGTCCTCGCCCGTCATCGCGCGCACGAGCGGCGGGCCGCCGAGCGCCATCGAGCCGACGTCCTTGACCATCGGCACGAAGTCCGCGAGCCCGGGGATGTACGCGGTGCCCGCGGCGCCCGGCCCCACCATCGCGGCGACCTGCGGCACCACGCCGCTCATGTGCACCTGCTCGCGGAACAGGTGCCCCGAGCCGGCGAACAGCGAGATGCTGTCCGGGTGCATCGAGCCGGGATCGATGCGCGCCCCGCCCGAGTCGATGAACCACACCATCGGCCAGCGGCCCCGGAGCGCCATCTGCCGCAGCCGGGTCACCTTCTCCTCGCCCGTATGGCCGATGCTGCCGCCCTTCACGGTGAAGTCGTACGCCGCCGCGCACACCATCCGCCCGTCGACCTTGCCGAACGCGCACACCACCGCGTCGGCCGGCGGCCGGTCCTTCCCGTCCGGCCCGGCCGCGAGCCCCATCTGCGTGCCGTGCATCCCGACCTCGAAGTGCACGCCGTCGTCGAAGAACGCGGCGAGCCGCTCCCGCGCCGTCATCTTCCCGCGGGCGTGCTGCCTCGCCACCCGCTCCTCGCCGCCCATCCGCCGCACCTGCTCCCGGCGGGCCTCGAGGTCCTTCACGAGCTCTCGCATGTTCACGGGCCACCTCATCCTGCGCGCCCCGCCCGCCGCCGCGCGCCTCGCCGTCGTGGCGCGCGGCGGCGGACAGGACCGCCTCAACCGAGAGCCAGCGAGCGCCGCGGAGTGCGGCGCTCTCCCGTCCCCCGCAAAGCTCTCACGCGCCCCGGGCGCCTACCTGCCCGACCAGCGGGGCTGCCGCTTCTCCAGGAAGGCCATCAGCCCCTCGCGCGCGTCGTCGGTCGCGAGGCAGCCCGCGAGCCGCTCGCGCAGGAGCGGCAGCGCCGTCTCGAGGTCGAGATCGTCCTGCGCCGCGAACGCCTCCAGGCCGAGCCGCACCGCGATCGGGCTCTTCGAGGCGATGGCCGACGTCACCTCGTCGACCGCGGCGTCGAGCGCGCCCGGCTCCACCACCCGGTTGAGGAGGCCGCACTGCGCGGCCTCGTCGGCGTCGAGGCGCTGCCCGAGGAGCATCATCTCCAGGAGCTTGCGGCGGCTCACGTGCCGCTGGAGCACCGCCATGATCATCATCGGGAACAGGCCGACGTTGATCTCCGGCGTCCCGAGCTTCGCGCCGCGGGCGCCGATCGCGAAGTGCGACGCCGCGACGAGCCCGAGCCCGCCGCCCAGCGCGTGCCCGTTCACGCGGGCCACGATCGGCTTGCTCGCGTTCGCCATGGCGAGCAGCAGATCCGCGTAGTCGCCCTTCGGCTCGGGCGGCGGCGCCCCCTCCGCGCCCGCGAGCTGCGCGAAGTCGCCGCCGGCGCAGAACGCGTCGCCCGCGCCGGTCAGGACCACGCAGCGCACCGCCTCGTCGGTCATGCCGGCCTCGAGGGCGTGGAGCAGCTCGTTCACCATCGCCGGCCCGATAGCGTTCTTGCGCCACGGGTTGTTCAGCGTGAGCCGGAGGACGCCCCCCGCGGACGCGGCCTGGACGACCGCTGTCGCGCCCGCCGTCACGAGGCCGCCCCCTCCGCCGTCCCGGCGGCGCCGTCCCCGTGCAGCCCCAGGATCTGCCGGGCTTCCTCGACCGTGGCCGGCCGGCGCCCGACGTCGCGCACCATGCGCACGGCCACCTCGCACAGCTCGCCGTTGCTGCGCGCCATCTCGCCGCTCGGCAGGTAGAAGTGGTCCTCGAGCCCGCAGCGCACGTTGCCGCCGAGCACGAGCGCCGCCGCCAGCATCCTCCACTGCCCGTGGCTGATCCCGATCACCTCCCACTCCGAGCCGGGCGGCATGATCTTGGTCTGGAGCTGGAGCGACTCCACGTGCGCCGGGATGCCGCCAAGCACGTTGACGATGAACGAGAACTGCAGCGGCGGCTTGAGCAGCCCCATGTCGATGAGCGGCCACACGCCGTGGGTGTGCCCCGTATCGAAGCACTCGAGCTCGGGCTTCGTCCCGGCCTCGTTCATGGCGGTGAGGAGCTTTCCGATCTTCGCGTACGTGTTGGGAAACACCATGTCGAAGTCGAAGCTCTTCCGCGCGCGCGAGTACTTCGAGTAGTTCATGGTGCCCATGTTGAGGGCCGCGATCTCCGGGCGGCTCTCGCGGATGGCCGCGCATTGCTCGCTGACGTCCTCGAGGAGGGTGCCCGTCGAGAAGTTCAGGATCACCGGGCACCGCCGCCGCACCTCTTCCTTGATCTTCGCGAACACGGCCGGGGAGAACGTCGGCGACCCGTCGTCGTTGCGCGCGTGGATGTGCACCGCCGCCGCCCCTGCGTCGTAGGCCCGCTTGGCCTCCTCGGCGATCTCGACCGGCGTATACGGGATCGCGGGGCACTGCTTGCGGCTGGCGAGCACCCCGGACAGCGCGCAGGTCACCACGCAGACATCGGGGTCTCGCTCGTTCGGCTTCCTCGGCTCCCCGGTGAATGTCGGCTTCTCTCTCATGCCCCCTGCCTCCCTTTCACGTCCTGTCGCCGCCGTCGCTCTTCTTCTGTCCGCTCTGTCCGCTCTGTCCGCTCTGTCCGCTCTGTCCGCTCTGTGCGACCCGCGCGACCACCTGTCTCTGCAGCTTGGTCAGGATCCGGAGCAAGTCGCGCAGATCGGTCGAGCTCAGGCTCAGGAGCGCGCTCCGGAAGATCTCCATCGGCTCGACCTGGATCTCGCGGGCGAGCCGCGCCCCCTTCTCGCTGAGGCGGATGTGCACGACCCGCCGGTCGGCCTTCGAGCGCTCGCGCCGGACGAGCCCTTCCCTCTCCATCCGATCGACGATCCCCGTCACGGTGCTGTTCTGCGCCCGGATCCGCTCGGACAGCGTGGACAGCGACAGATCTTGAAAGGACTCGAGCAGCTTGAGGATGGTGAGCTGTGGTCCGGTGAGGCCGAACCCGCTCGCCATGCCCTTCGTGAGCCGGCGCGACTCCGTGTAGAGATAGATGATCATCTCCACGATGGCGTCGATCTCCGGCCTCTCCGGCGGCGGCAGGGTCGAGGTCACGATGCTTCGTGTACGAAATATTCGCTCCCGAAGGTCGCGTCAAGCGCGCGCGCTCACAAGCCACGCGCCTACCGAGCGGACACATCGCACGCCGGGGACGCATCGTCCCAGGCGAGTTCGGTCCTGCCGGCGCCGCGCCACGAGCTCCCTCCCCGGGGGCCGAGCCGCTCGGATCTACCTGCTACCTGCTGCCGCGCCCCTGCCGCCGCCGCTTCCCACGCCGCCCGTCCGCCCGGATCTCCCGGATGCACCACCGCAGCGCCTCCTGGAGGTCCCGGTGCACCTGGACCGACGACAGATCGATCCCGAGCGACGACGCCGTCTGCGCCACCTGCGGCTGCACGCCGGCCACGACGCCCTGCGCGCCGAGCAGCTCGATCGTCTGCAGCATGCTGATGAGGTGCTGCGCCGTCGTGGAGTCGACCTCTTCGACCCCGGTCACCTCGACGATCGCGTACCGCGACTTCGTCTCGACGATCGTGTGCAGCAGCTTCTCCGTGATCTCGCTGGCCCGGTGCCGATCGATGCTCCCCACGAGCGGCAGCACGAGCACGCTGTTCCAGACCTGGATGATCGGCGTCGACAGCGTCTCGATCGCCGACTCCTGCCGCTCGATCACCGCGCGCAGCGACTCCTGCTGCTCGACCACCGAGCGCAGCGACTCCTCGGCCCGCATGCGCTCCAGCGTGATCGCGAACATCTCCCCGACGACCTGGAGCAGCGCCCGCACGCCCTTGTCCCACGCGCGGATCGAGCGCACCGCGTCGATCCCCACGACCCCCACGAGCCGCCCCGCGTACGCCGCGGGCATCCGGACGAACGAGGCGATCCCGAGCTCCGCGAACGCCTGCCGCTCGCTCGCTGCCTCATCCGGCAGATCGGCCACGCGCGGCACGTCGCACACCTCGAGGCGGCACAGCCGCTCGACGAGCCACGGATACACGTCCCTCGAGACGACGGCCCGCTCCGCGAGCAGCGACGGCACCCCCTCGGCGCACCACTCGTGCGTGTTCAAGAACCGCCGCCCGTCCTCCGACAGCAGGAACAGGCTCGTCCGATCGGCGCGCAGCGCCTTGCCGAGCTCCGCGAGCGCCGATTGAAAGCCGCGGTCGATGTCCGCCAGCTTCACATTGATGAAGTGGGCCGAGATCGACGCGACCAGCATCTTGGTCTCGATCCGCTGCATCAGCGCCCGCTCGACGCGCTTCTGCTTGCCCACGTTGCGCGCCCAGGCGTAGACGAGCCCCTCGTCCGACACCGACAGCATCGACCAGGACAGCCAGACGTAGAGGCCGCTCCTGCTCCTGCACCGGTTCTCCATCCCGAGCGTGACGGGCCCCTCCCGGAGCCGATCCATCTGCTCCCGCGTCGCGGCGAGGTCGTCCGGGTGCACGAGATCGAGCAGGTTCCGGCCGACCAGCTCCTCGGCCCCGAGGCCCAGCGTGCTCTCCCAGGCGCCGCTCACGCGGAGGAACGATCCGTCGATCCGCAGAACGCAGAGCGGATCGGGACAGACAGCGAAGAACCTCGCTACGTCCACTTCGTTCGCAGGTGCGTCCATCGCCGGTCGCCTTACCCAGCCCACACCCCACGGTTACGGCTCTTTGACATCCTCGAACGTCGTCCGCGCGGCCACGTGCTCCTCGTTCAGGTTGAGCAGGATCGGCAGGGTCTCGTGCTGCCAGTCGTCGTCGAGGATCCGACGCACGGTCACCCGCCCGGGCACCAGGTTGTACACGGCGTCCACGATGTCCATGATGACGTAGAAGCCGTTCGAGTTGCAGAACCGCATCTTCACGAAGTCCATCACCGTGGACGTGATCGGATGCTGCGGGAGGACTCGCGCCAGCTCGTCGAGGTAGCTGGACAGGTACCGGTACGGGTTGTCGATCCGGATAGCGCCCTCGAAGGTCAAGACGAGGCGGTTGTCGTCATCGAGCCGGGCGACCGACTGAAAGACGCTCAGCCCGCCATCCGTGATTTCTCCATAGCTGAGAGCCTTCATACGCGACCTTTCGTGGAAAACATACGCAGCCTTTTCAAGGGAAAGTAGCCTGGACGACGAGAATTCCATCGACGTACTGCGTCGAGAGATGGAATTTGTTCTCAGCGGTCAGCCGAATGAGGCCGAGGCCGCCCCTCCGCCGGTCGTTGCGCCGCTCGCGCACCGTCCTGGCGAAGAGCTCCCTCGGGTCCTCCGCGGCGAAGATCTCGTCGAATACCGCCTTGACGGTACGGTACTCTTCCGGCGTAACGCGGTTGGAAACCTTGATGAGTAGCCGGTCCGGGTCGATGCTCAGATCGAGTCGTACCTCGCTGTCACGCTCGGTCCCGTGCTGGATCACGTTGGTGACCAGCTCGGTGACGACCACGTTGACCTTCTGGCAGATCCGTCTGGGGTAGAACCTCACCAGCAGCGCGTCCAAAAAGTTCGCAAGCAGGCCGGCCACGTCGCCCGTGATGTGATCGATCGGGGATATATATATCGATGCACCGACCGACGTCTGCGAATGATTCTTCTCGGGCTTCATCAGGCGCACCTTCGCAGGATGATCAGTGTGATGTCGTCGGCGTCCGCCACTCGGAACCGCGTGTAGTCCTCGATGCACCGATCGAGGATGACCTGCACCGGCTCCTCGCTGTGCTTGACGACGATTTCGTTGAGACGTTGCACGGAATATATCTCCCCGCTCGCGTCCTGCGCCTCGAACATCCCGTCTGTGTACAAGGCGAGGACGTCGTCCTCCTCGAACGGCAGCTCGAACTCGTGAAACGGCTTGATGCGCAGACCGATGAAGTTGCTCACCCGATTGAACGAGCGAGGCGTACCGCGACGGACAAGGAGTCCGTACCCTCCGCCCGAGACGTAGCGGAGGAATCGGTCCGTAAACATGACGAAGTTCACCGTCGCGTACCGGCGAACCTCCCGGAGGAACGAGTAAGCGCTCCGGTTCACCCAGTCCACGATCGCCCCGGGGCTGTCGAGCCGCTTGGTGGCGTGGGCGAACTGGGCCTTCAGAAACGCCATGACGAGCGCCGACGATACTCCGTGACCCGAGATATCGTAAACACCGATCGCGTGGCGCTCGCCGGGAAGATAGAAGAAGTCATAATAGTCCCCTCCCACCTGCGCTAGCTGCTTGTGGAAGATGGCCATGTCGAACGCCGAGGCGATGGCCCCGCTCGCCTCCGGCAGCAGGGCGCGCTGAACCTGCCGCGCCACCGCGAGGTCGTCGTCGATGGCCCGGTTGTACCCTTCGAGCTCGTTCTCGATGCTGGTCGCGTGCTCCAGGATGGCCTCGTGCACCAGGGAGAGATCGTCGAAGTCGAGCTTCAGCTTATCGACGTACTCCAAGAGTGCAGCGCAGCGCTCCATGAAGTCTGTGAAGTTCCCCTCCTCGCGCAGCAGAGTATTCCACGCTTGCCGCTCCTTCACGATCGCCCTGATGGCATCCAGATTACTCTGCTTCTGTATGAAGCCTCTGGAGTGCATCGAGCTGATGTCCTTGGGTGCAGTCATGGCTCGACCTGGACGCGATTCGGGTTGGACGGAAGATCCCATCCGATCTCAATCACAGAGTATCATCTCGAAGTTCTGATTGAACTTCTTGAGGTTGGGCAGCGACTTCCCCTGCCACGGGATGGACTTCGATCCGCGGACGATGAGCTGGAGCTCTCCCTTCTTGCGGGTGGCGATCGCGAACTTGTAGAGGACGTTGATCCCCGAGCTGTTCAGGAAGTTCAGCGCCCTCACGTCGAGCGTGATGGTGGGAGGGTTCGTGGCCAGGACCTTGTCGAGCAGCTCCTCGATCGGGGCGTACTCGGTGGTGCCGCCAAGACGAAGGATGCCTTCCAGGTACACCACCACCTCAGAGGGATCGTACCAAACACGGTAGTTACCACCTTTGATTTCCATTCTCGACCTTTCGTTCAAAATAGGAATCCTGGCCATCGTCTTGATGCTGAAGCTGTTGACCGAGATCGGGTCCAGCTTCCACCCAAGACTGACACCGTAATCGTTCATGATGATGAGATAGCCCAGCCCCGACCCGGCGTTCTCCGCGTCCTCGGCGTTCGCCTCCGCCTGCCGCCGCAGGAGCTCCCCGGGGTCCTCCTGCGTGAGCTCGAGGAGCTTCTCGCGCAGCGACGGGACGGCGGCGTTCGTGATCTGGTTGCTGACGAGGCACACCAGGTCCTCACGCCCGATGCCGACGGTCACGGTGATGTCACCGTGCTGATTGAACTTGACGGCGTTCTCAACCAGCTCGTTCAGAACGTAACCGATGGCGCCTGAGACTTCGTCTCGGCTGATGAGCCGGTCCTCACCGTCGATCTCCGGGAAGAGCTCGCCGAAGTACTCGGCCATGAAATTCGCCGTCAGGTTACAAAGGCTCCATCTCACCGCGAACGAGTCGGGATACAACGTCAGCGACATGTGCTCGCTGAACGAATCGTCTAAAGAGTAGACGCCGATGATTTCGCTCATGGTAATGCCCAGTCTCCCCCTTGCTCATACCCTCTTAATGACAAGTACCGTAATGTCATCATGGATTTTGTTGTAGCCTACGTGCGCCAAGACGTCCTCGATGATAGCGTCCTTGATCTCCCTCGAGGTCCTTTCGTGGTTGCGCGAGATCACCTGGCACAGCCGGTCGATGCCGTATTGCTCCTCTGAAGAGTCCTCCGCCTCGGTGATACCGTCGCTGAACAGCGTCACGACGTCGCCGGGCTCGAGCTTCACCTCGATGCTGCCGATGAAGTCGCTGATGTCGAGATCGATGCCGATCGGCAGGCCGAGCCCCATGGTCTCGACGCGATCGAGGGTGCCGTCCTTCCGGACGATGATCAGGTCCTCGTGCTGGCCGGTCAGCTGGAGCTGGCCGTCGCTGTAGTCGAGCAGGGTCAGCGACAGGTTCTTGTCCGAGCGGATGCGCTGGATGTTCTGGTAGATGACCTTGTTGACGATGCTCAGGAACTTCTTCGGGTCCCGCTCGTTGCTGGCGAGCAGCGTCCGGACGGCCGTCTGCACCATCAGCATGAGCACGCCGCTCTCCAGCCCGTGGCCGGTGACGTCGCCGATGCCGATCTTCACGAGCCCGTCGCTCCGGAGCACGTCGTAGTAGTCGCCGCCGACCTCGTCGGCCGGCGCCATGTAGCCGGCGATGTCGAGGCCCGGGATCTCCTGGAGCTCGCTCGGCGCGGGGAGCACCATCAGCTGGAGCTGGCGCGCGACGTTCAGCTCGGCGCCGAGGCGGATGTTCTCCTGCGCGAGCTTGGCGTTGAGCTCGCTGATCTCCTCGTTCGCCTTCTCGAGGGCCATCGTCCGCTCGCTGACCAGCTCTTCGAGGTTCGTCGTGTACCGCTCGATGTCGGACGCCATCGCGTTGAAGGTCATGCCGAGCCGGCCGATCTCGTCCTGGCTGTCGATGTTGACCCTCATCGAGTAGTCCTTGTTCATCAGCCGGTGCGCCGCCTCGGAGAGGTCGACCAGGTTGGCCGTGATCCTCCGCGCGACCCAGGCGATGCCCACGAGCACCGCGAACAGGCTCAGCACGACGACGATGATCTGCTGGCCCAGGATGTTCCCGGCCGTCGACTGGATGGCGCGCTGGGCCGTGTGCACCGTGGAGAAGAGCTCGGACTCGGGCACCACGAACCCGAGCACCCAGTACTCCATCCCGATGGGCTTCTCACCCCGGTAGAAGTTCATCCCGGGCAGGCGCCGCAGGACGATGACGTAGGGCATCGCCGGCTCGCCCGGCGCCCGCTGGATCGAGACCCGGTGGAAGACCGGCTTCTCGCTCGACGGCATCGCGATCTTGGCGACCTCGGGGTACTGGCTCTGGCTGAGGAGGCGCTTGACCTCCTTCACGCCCTCGTTCTGCCCGTCCCGCGTCCCGATCCCGAGGACCTTCTCCCCCTCGCTGTTGATCGCGAGGACGTTCGTGTCGGACATCGACATGAACGCGAAGCCCGAGGACTTGATGTGCACGTGCCGGATGAGGGCGACCGCCTGATCCAGCGTGATGTCGATCGCGACCGCTCCTGCGCAGTCCGTCCGGTCCTTCGTCCAGAGGGGATTGAAGAAGGTGACGATGTTGCCGCCGGTCGCCGCGTCGATGTAAGGAGGATAGCCGGTCACGTCGGTCTTCGCGACCGGCTTGCTGCTCGGGTCCTTGAGCCACCGCTGCCACCCCTCGTAGATGCCGGGGAAGAAGGAGTCCCAGAAGTTCTTGTCGGTGTGCCCCGGATAGAGCCGATCGAACGTCTGCGCCATCTCGAGCCAGGACGTCAGACGCATGATGGGCCGCTCCTTCGGCCCCACGTAGTAGACCTGGAGCTTCTCGCTCCCGTTCTTGAAGATGGCCGGGCCGAACAGGTCGAAGATCGCGTTCTTCTTGACGTCCTTGAGGATGTCCGGCTTGATCGAGCCGTCCTTTTCGAGCATGTAGTGCCACACGCTCATGACGGACTGCTCGCCCGGCTTGTTCTGGGTCCACTTGCCGTTCGGATCGACCTCGAAGTCGTCCTTGAAGAACGATGATTGATCGGGGAGGTTGCCTATCGCCTCCGCAGCGTCCGGGTTGTCGATCAGCGTCTGGAACATCGACGCCGTCATCCGGAGCTCCGAGAACGTCTGCTCGAACAGGAGGTCGAGCCGGAGCGCCGTCGTCTCGATGTAGTTCTCGAGGTACTCGTCGTTCGCGCGAGCCAGCCCGCCGTAGACCTCGGCGCTCGCCTCCTGCTCCAGCCGTGTGACGTTGTAGAGGGCCGTCCCGGCGCTCGAAGCCAGCGCGATGAGGACGCCGAACGAGGCCACGAGCATGAACTTCGTACGGAAGCGCCCGGAGGACCTCTCGACGATCCACTGAACGATCGAAAACTTCTTGCGCTCCTTAGCTTCCATAGGTCGGCTCGCGGCGCCTCATCGGCCCCTCCAGTTCACTCAAGCTATCGCATCAGCCGTTCTGGCTTGCGCCCGGAGCCGGCGAGTATCGGCCAGTTCGCATACCCCTTGTCGCTGAGGATCGCAGAGACATGGGCCCTGAGCCCGATGCCAATCTCCTCGAAGATCACCGGATCAGCGTTCGCCGACGCCGCGACGTCGCCGCAGAATTTGATCCAGCTCTCCACGACCTTCGCGAAGTTGTTCGGGTCGGTGTTCATGTTGTTGATGTCGATGAGGTCGCTCCGGATGTCCTCGAGACCCGCGTTCGCGAGCAGCTCGCGGGTCCTCACGCCGATGTCGAAGTCCATGCCGACCATCCGGCTCAGCTCGAGGTACCGCCGGTACCCCATGCGGATGAGGTCCTGATCCGGATAGCCGGTGACGCACGCGAGCATCTCGTTCGTGATGTAGACGCGGCCGCCGGGCTTGCAGATCCGGCAGAGCTCCTTCATCAGCTGGTCCGGCATGTGGAAGACCTGGATGGCGAGCCGGCACGACACGAAATCGAACGAATCGTCGGGGATCAGGAGCGCGGCCGCGTCGCCGTACTGATACTCGATGTTCTCGATCCCGAGGCTCCTCGCGTGCGCCTGGGCGTGCTTCAAGAACGCCCTGGAGTGGTCGACGGCGGTGACGTACTCCGGCTTGTACTCCGCGTTGAGCCGCACCGCGAAGTCCCCGAGCCCGCAGCCGATGTCCGCGACCTTCATGCCCGGCCTGAGGCCGTGGCGGTGGAGGAGCTTGCGCTCGTGGTTGTAGACGATCTTCTCCTGGGTCCGCAGGACCCTGACGAAATCCTCGTCCTCGATGACGCTCTGGATCGGGTAGAGCGCCTTGTCGTACACCTCCACGGAGACGTTGGGATAGAGCTCCTCCATCACCTGGAACTTCCGCATCGCCCAGGGGATGACGCTCGAGATGATGAGGCGGATCTTGAGGTTAGGCCGCTCTTCCACGGCCCACCGGACGAACCGGTTGATCTCGAGGAAGGCGACGTTGTTCATGTACTTGAGGCGCTTGAAGTCGAGGGTGAGCTCGCCTGTCGCGTTCTTCGCGGCGGTCTCCAGCGTCCCTCGGATCGCCCGCATCTGGTCGCCCACGAACGGCCGGAGCATGCCGGCGAGGGCCACCTCCTGATCGTCCTGGTCGACCCGCATGTTGAAGGTCACCGATGAGCGCCACGATGGAAGGCTCCCCGATGAGGACGAGGGCGGGACAGCGTTCTCAGGGTAGATTGAAGCACTCATTTTCATCTACCTCAGTAAACGGCAGCTCGATGTTGAGTGTCAGCGAGGTCCCGTTCTTGGGTTCAGTAAGGCTTAGCGTCGAACCGTAAACTACAGCGAGCTCCAGCAGACCTAGAGTCGTAACATCGTTGTCGGGCACGTCGTGCTCGAGCTGCTCTCGATACCAGGCCATCGGATCCGGCTGGTTGAGCAGCTGCACGGCGTGCTTGTAGAACGCCACGTTCTCGCTGCTGGCGGGCACCTCAGCCGTCACGCTGATGCGACCGTTGTTCCTCTGGAAGGTGATGATGATGTCGCCCGACGGAGCGTGATTGCGATAGATGGCTTCAAGCAGCTCGTTGAAGAAGGTCGAGAGCAGCGTCGCGTAGCGCTCGGGGTCGTCCTCGTTTGCGCTCGCGTACCGCGCGAGGAAGTTCGCCATCTGATGGCAGTGGCTCCAGCGCTTGCTGAAGCCAGTGACCGAGAAGTTGGCTGAGATGATCATGCCGCTCGGCGCCATGACCGGCGGTGGTCGCAGCGTCGGGGCTACATCGGTCGGCTTCGAAACGGACATCAAGGCCTCGGGGTTGGTTTGCGAGAGGAGGCAGGACGCAGAGTACCTGGAGTCTGGGTGCCGCGTCGAGTGCATCGCGCTCCCGTTCGAGGTCGCCACGGTGGACTCGGACGAGCACAGCGCTAACGAGGACTGCCTTGGAGGTGCCCGGATTGCCACAGGATCGAGACGATAATGTGATATAGACCACACTTATTCGTTGCTGATATTCCGTCCAGGTAGAGAAAGGTGTTCCTCCCGCGCGCTCTCCGGGGCCTGGACCGCGACGAACGCTGTTGTCCGGGCTCGGCGCCTCGACGTGAGCCCGCGGCGCGGGCGCGCGCCGGCCCATTTGTCCACAAGCCGCCGCGCGCGCCCCGTGCAGCGGCGACGTAGAAATCGCCGCGGCGCGCGTCGGCCGCGGATCCTGGGCGGCGCCGCCTGCGACCGTCGAAGCCATCGAGAACACCGTCAAGGGAGGTAATCGAAAGCGCGTCGGTCCTGTCAACACTTTCATGCCATCGCCTGGCACTGTCGAGATGACTCATGGCGTGTGGTCGCGAGTCGCTACGGAAGTGTGCGGAGCTCGGTGGGGCGACCTACCCAGTGCAGAGGCGGGCGGGGAGCGCGGAGGCGAGTGGCCCTCTCCGGCGGGTGATTTCACAGCGACGTACGGATCCGGGCGCGCGCCCCCGGGCCCGGCCCCGCGAGCGCGCGCGCGGCCGTGGGCCCGCGCGCCCCGTGAGCTCGCTTGGCCCGCCAACTCGCTCTCTCCGCCCGCGGCGCCGAGCGCAGGAGGCCGAGCGCGCGCGGGGCGACGATTGCGCTTGACACGCGCCCGGGCGGCAGAGACGGAGTCGCGGCCGTCACCGCGGCGCGGCGCCGCGCCGCTCGATGGCGTCGAGCTCGTCCATCACGGCCTTCACGCGCGGATCGGTGGGGTCCACCGCGCGCGCCTTCTCGTACGCTGCGCGCGCTTCCTTCAGCTGGCCCGACTGCGCGAGCGCGTTGCCCAGGTTGATCCACGCGCTGCCGAGCTTGTCGTCGAGCCGCAGCGCCTCGCGGTAGAGCGCGGTCGCCTTCGGAAGGTCGCCGCGGAGGTGGTGCGCATACCCGAGGTTCGATCGGTACGTGGCGCGCGCCGGGTCGCGGGCCACCGCCGCCTCGAGGTACGGGACGGCGCGCGCCGGATCGTTCGCGGCGAGCAGGGCCGTCCCGAGGTCGTTTTGCAGCCGCGCGTCGGCCGGCGAGAGCCTGGCGGCGCGCTCGTAAGCGCGGATCGCGTCGGCCGTCTTCCCCGCGGCGAGCAGCGCTGTCCCGAGGTTCGCCTGCCGCTCGGCGTCGCCGGGGGCGAGCTCGGCGGACCGCGCGAGCTCGCGGACCGCGTCCTGCAGGTTGCCGAGCGCGAGGTGAGCGACGCCGAGCGCGGAGCGGGCCTCGGCGTCGCCCGGCGCGAGCTCCGCGGCCCGCGCGAGCTCGCCGAGCGCCGCGTCGGCGCGGCCGAGGACGAGGAGGGCGCGGCCGAGCTCGAGGTGCGCCGGCGCGTGATCGGGATCGAGCTTCACCGCGCGCTTCAGCTCCGGAATCGCGGCGAGCAGCGTCTTGTCGCCCGGCGCTCCGTTGTAATCGGAGGACACCCCCGCCCTGGCGATCGCCGCGCGCTGCGTCCCCACGATCGCCGCGGGGTCTCTCCTGTCGAGCAGCGCGGCGGCGCGATAGGCCCTCTCCGCGGCGGCGAAATCGCCCCTCGCGTAGGCGGCGTCGCCCTCCTCGAGCTTCCTGTCCGCCGGCGTGCCGGTGCCGCGGGCGACGCGCGGAGGCGGGCTCGCCGGCGCGGCCTCGCTGGTGGACGGCGCGTCGAGCGGGACGCCCGAGCCGGTCGCCCGAGGCTCCGCCGCGCCCGCGGCTGCCCCGCTCGCCGCGGCCGGCGCGGGCGGCGCGGGCGGCGCGGGCGGCGCGGACGGCGGATCGAGCGGCGCCGGCCGCGCGGGCGCGTCCGCCGGCTGCCCCGCCGGCGGCGCGCCGGCGCAGCCGGCGAGCGCGACGAGGACCGCGAGCCGGCGGATCGACCCGCAGGATCTCACAGCTTGTACGGGGTCATCGCGTGCTCCTTGCCGTCGTACCGGAGCAGCACAGGCTTGTTATCCATCTTCGTCGCCACGCCGACCGGCCGCTTCCAGCACCGGACGAGCGCCACGAGCGTCTCGCGCGCGTAGTCGGCGCGCAGGTCGAAGCCGCCGTGCACGTGCTCGAGCAGGAGCTCGCCGCGGTTGCCGTAGTTGGCGTCGACGACGCGGATGTAGGGGTCGCCGAAATTCGTGAGCTGGAAGAGGAGCTTCTCCTTCACCTCTTTGAACTCGCGGCTCTCGATCTCGAACCTGTCGTTCCGCCCGGAGAAGCCGAACGTGTACATCTTCTGATCGATCACGAACTCCGGCGTCAGGAACTCGTCGATGAAGGTCACGTCGTTGTAGAGCGCGCGCACCTGGAAGATCTTCTCGCGGCCGAGGCCGAGCCGCATGTCCCAGGTGCGCTTCGCGTCGAGGTCGGTGCACTCCTCCCACTCGCGGCCGAAGCGGCCCTTGTTCCACCGCTCCTCGATGTAGCGATAGAGCTCCACGCCGACCTTGTAGGGGTTGAACCGCCCCGGCGCCGTCGCCATGACACCGGCGTTGTTCTCGGCGTAGTCGATGATCTCCGACGCATCGAGGACCTTCTCGGTCATCATCTTCGAGTGCCAGTACGAGGCCCACCCCTCGTTCATGATCTTCGTCTGGCGCTGGGGCACGAAGTAGTAGGCCTCCTCGCGGATGATCTCGAGCACGTCGCGCTCCCACCGATCGAGCGGCGCGTGGTCGAGCAGGAACTTGAGCACGTCCCGCTCCGGGCGCTCCGGCACCTTGCGCTCCGGCTTTTTCTGCTCCTGCCGCTTCTTCTTCTGCGCCGCGAGGATCTCCTCCGGGTTGATGAAGGAGTCCATGTACTCCTTGGCCCGGAGCTTGTAGGTGTCCATCGGCTCCTCGGCCGGCTCCTCTTCCTCCTTCGGCGCCGGGCGGCCGGTGAACGGGGCCCACGGGTCGATCAGGTTCTCGAGCGAGAGGCAGTGGTCGACGAACGCCTCGACCTTGTTGATGCCGTAACGCTCGATGTGGCGCGACACGCGGGCGCCGTGGTTCGCCATCTTGTCGATCCACTTGCGGTCCGGGTCGTAGGACTCGCTCCTGCGCACGGGGTCGACGATCGGGCCGCGCTGGTCGAGGTCGGTGGACCGGAAGCAGAAGTTGTTCTTGAAGAAGTCGACGTGCCCGAACACGTGCGCCATCACGAGCTTCTGGTCGGTCAGCGAGTTGCCCTCGAGCAGGTAGGCGTACGAGGGGTTGTTGTTGATGACCATCTCGTAGATCTTCGAGAGGCCGTACTCGTAGCTCTTCGAGAGCTGCTCGTACTCCATGCCGAACCGCCAGTGCGGGTAGCGGCTCGGGAAGCCGCCGTATGCCGCGATCTCGTTCATCTGGTCGTACGTCAGCATCTCGAAGATGACCGGGAAGAAGTCGAGCCCGAAGTCCCGGGCGATCTTCTCGATGCGATCCTTCTCGGTGCGCAGGTACCGGGGGAGCGCGGTGTTCAGCGCGAACTTGCTCATGCCGCTCTACTTCCCCTTCCCCAGGAAATCCTTGATGCTGCCCACGATGGCGTCCTTGTCCCTGATCTCGCTCACCACGACCCGGTCGTCCTGCGAGAAGTGCTCCTTCAGATCCTTGATGAACTGGCCCGAGCCGTACGGGCTCTCGACCTGCCCGTAGGCGAACATGTTGACCCGCGGCAGGATCTGGGTCTTGAGCACGTCCACGCAGGAGAGCGTGTCGTCCATCGACCAGTTGTCGCCGTCGGAGAAGTGGAACGGATAGATGTTCCACTCGTCCGGCGGATAGTCGTTGTCGATGATCTGCGAGCAGAGCTTGTAGGCGCTCGAGATCATCGTGCCGCCGGACTCGCGCGTGTGGAAGAACGTGTCCCGGTCGACCTCGCGGGCGATCGCGTCGTGGATGATGAAGCGCGACTCCAGGCCCTTGTACTGGCGCGTCAGCCACGCGTCGATCCAGAACGACTCGATGCGCACGATCTCCTTCTGCTCGTCGCCCATCGAGCCGGAGACGTCCATCATGTAGATGATGACCGCGTTCGCGACGGGCTCGGTGATCGTCTTCCACGAGCGGTACCGCTTGTCGTCCGGGATGGGGACGACGACCGGCGCCGTCGGGCGGAACGTCCCGCTCGAGATCATCCGCTTCAGCGCCTCGCGGTACGTCCGCTTGAAGTGGCGCAGCGACTCGGGGCCGACCCGGCGGATGCCCGAGTAGCGGTCATGGGCGTTCGAGATCTTGCTCTTGCCCTTGTCCTGGATGTCGGGCAGCTCGAGCTCCTCGCCGAGGATGCCGGCGAGCTCCTCGAGGGTGACGTCGACCTCGAGGATGTGGTCGCCCTCGCCGCTGCCCGCCTGCCCCTGGCCGGGCTGCTTGTCGTCCGAGCCCCCCACGGGATCGCCGGGGTTGCCGTCGCCTTGCCCTACGCCGCCGCGCTGCTTGTCGCCGAAGCGGAAGCGCGGGATGTCGATCTGAGGAATGGGAATCGAGACGAGGTCCTTTCCCTTTCGCCCGATGAGCTCGCCCTGCGAGATGTACTTGCGCAGGTTCTCGCGGATGCGGCCGCGAACGATCTGACGGAAGCGCCCGTGATCCTGGTCGATCTTCAACGACACGCCGGCGAGTGTAGCATCGGAAGCGGCCCCGGGTCCGAACGTTCGGCGGGCCGCCGAGGTCTCCCGCGCCGTCGTCGTCCCATCCCCGACGGCTCCCTTCCCCAGCGCTCCCTTCCCCAGCGCTCCGTCCCGCAGCTCACGCCGTCCAGCCCCCTCTCCCGCCCCCTCTCTCCCGCCCCCTCTCTCCCGCCCCCTCCCCGCCCCCTCCCCCGCGCTTCTCCGCCGCTTTCCCCACCGTCACGCCCGCCCGTCGTGAACTGCGCCCGTGATAGCCTCGGGCCGTGCTTTCCCGAGCGCCCGCCCTGCTCCTCTGGATGATCCTCGCGGCTCTGGCCCTCGGCTGCGGCTCCCGCGAGCAGCTCGTCGGGTTGCCCGAGCTCGCGGACGCAGGGGGCGCCCCCGACGCACGTCCGGACGCGTCGGTGTGCCGGGAGGACGGGCTCCCCTGCGCGGGCGCGGCGGACTGCTGCAGCGCCGCGTGCGCGCGCGGGATCTGCGGCGGCGGCGGCTGCGCGCAGGACGGCGCACCGTGCGCCGCCCCGGGCGACTGCTGCACCGGGCTGTGCGACGAGGGGATCTGCGGGCAGGGCTGCTCGGTCGACGGGGCGCCGTGCCAGAGCGCGGCGGAGTGCTGCGCCGGGGTCTGCACGGCAGGGGCGTGCGGGCAGGGCTGCTTCCCGAGCGGGAGCGCGTGCAGCTTCGCGGGGCAGTGCTGCTCGCTCCGCTGCGTCGAGGGCGCTTGCCGCGCGCCGTGCATCCCGAACGGCTCGCTCTGCGCCGAGGGCGGCGCGTGCTGCAGCGGCCTCTGCCGCGACGGCGTCTGCGCCGGAGCGTGCTCGCCCGACGGCTTCGGCTGCAACGCGGGCGCGGACTGCTGTTCCGGGCGCTGCAACGCGGGCGTCTGCGGCGGGTGCAGCCCCGACGGGGAGGCGTGCGGCTCGGCCGACGCGTGCTGCTCCGGCGTCTGCGAGGGGGGCGTCTGCGGCGGCGTGGCCTGCTCGCACGAGCCCTGCGAGATCGGCGCGCCGCTCGCGTCGGCCTGCGGCGACTGCGTGGCGGAGATCTGCCGGTTCGACACGTTCTGCTGCGACGCCAGCTGGGACGAGATCTGCGTCAACGAGGTCACCGGGGTCTGCGGGCTGACCTGCGGCGCGTGCGCCGACGATGGCGGCCGCTGCGCGTCCGACGCCGCGTGCTGCAGCGGCGCGTGCGAGGACGGCGTCTGCCGGACCCCGTGCACCCCGGAGGGCGGCGGGTGCGCGGCCGACGCCTCGTGCTGCAGCGGCAGCTGCTTCGAGGGCGCGTGCGTCGGCTGCCTCCCGATCGGGGCGCGCTGCGGCTCGGCGGACAGCTGCTGCAGCGGCGCCTGCGATCCGGCCTTCGGGTGCGTGGCCGAGTGCAAGCTCGACGGCCGGCCGTGCGCGGATTCGGGCGAGTGCTGCAACGACAACTGCCAGAACGGCCTCTGCGGCGGCCCCGCCTGCCCGTCGGACGGGAGCGAGTGCGGGGGCTGCGTGGCCGGGAGCTGCTGCGCGCAGCTCAACCAGTGCCTCATCAGCCCCGCCTGCGCCGAGGACGTGGCGTGCTTCTTCGGCTGCCTCGACGAGGGTAACGGCCCCGCGGTCTGCGGGTTCGAGTGCATGAACAGCCCGGAGACGTTCCAGCTGCTGCTCTGCGTGGGCAGGAGCTGCGGCGGCGGCACCTGCTTCTGACGCGGCGATGCGAGGGGCGATCGTGCGAGGCGCGCTGGGAGGGGTGTCCGCGCTGGCGCGGCGCGCGCCGCTCGCCGCGCGGCGAGCGGCGCGCGTCGTCGTCGCCGCGCTGCTCGCGGCGAGCGTCGTCGTCGCCGCGCCTGTCGCCCAGGCCGCGCCGCCGCGGGCGCTGCCCGACGAGGCCGCGCCGCGCGATCTCGCGGTGATCGGCCTGCTCGCCGATCTCGAGAAGATGGTCGAGGTGCAGCAGTCGCTCGGCTGGACGATCGATCGGTACGAGCTCGACGAGATCATGTCGCCGGCGCTGATGAGCGTGTGCTCGGCGACCCCGGAGGCGCGCGCCGCCGCGCTCGCCGCGCTCGACCGCCGGATCGCCGAGCTCGGCGGGCCCGTCGAGGAGGCTTTCCGGCGCCGCGGGGGAGATCTCGACGAGGTCGCCGATCTCCTGTTCGCGACGCGGGTGCGCGCGCTCCTCGCCGACGCGATGGGCCGCGCGCGCGGCGCCGGCGATGCGCCGGCCGAATGCCCGTTCTGGCTCCGCCCCTCGCCGGCCTTCCGCGGGCGCGAGACCGACGCCTACCGGACCACGCTCAACCTGGAGGGGGGCGGCATCGCGGTGCTCGAGGGCGCCGGCGGCAGGGTCCTGCCCGGCGCCGGCGGCTCGGCGCGCCTGCTGCTCGGCCGAGGGATCGACGAGCGCTGGACGTTCCTGGCCGGCGGCGAGTTCGGCGGCACGGCGCAGCTCGAGCAGACGGAGACGAAGACCCGCTTTCCCATCAGCTTCGTCGCCGCGCTGCCGATGGTGCTGCGGTATCACGCCCGCACCTGGCACTACGAGGGCGAGCTCGCCTCGCTCGCGTACTTCACCCAGGACGACCCCCGCGTGAGCCCCGGGCTGCGCGCCGGCGCGCTGGTCGGCGTCTCCTCCCTTCGGATGCGGGGCATCATGCCCTGGGCCGGCCTCGGCATCGCGGTCGAGCACGTGATCGCGACCCACCGTCGCCCCGCCCAGTGGAACCTCAAGGGCGGCGCGCGCGTCGGCTTCGACTGGGATTTCTGAGCGCTTTCGAGCGGGTCTCCCGCGCTGATCTGCCGCGGGCCTGACGCGCAATAGGCGCCTCCGCCGGGGTGGGCTACAGCAGATCCTGATTTCGATTCCGGTACTTCCCGCCGACTTTCCGACCGGGAAAGAGGAAAGGCTGTGGCACCATGAGTCCACGAGCGAGCTCATGTCGAGAGAGCTCGGGGGGAGGGCTCCATGCCGAGAGGCGAGACAGCAAAGGATACGTCCAAGCAGAGAAAGCGGGTCGGGAGCAGCGAGCGCGAGCAGGCTCCGCCTGCGACGTCCCAGGGCGAGGCCGGTCGGACGGCGTCGGGCAGGCGGACCAGGGCCGCGGCCGGCGGCACGAGGAAGACAGCGAGCCCGACCCGGCGCGCGACCCAGGCCAGGAAGGGCGCGCGCAAGGCAGGCGCGGGCGCCGCGGCGCGGCCGGGCACCGCGCGGCGCACCACGGCGGGCGCGAAGGCGGGGACGAAGCAGAAGGCGGGCAGCACGGCGAGGAAGCCGGCAGTCGGCCAGACGAGCCGGCCGCGGAGCACCGCCGCCAAGAAGGCGGCGGCGACGCGGAAGCGCGCCGCCGCCGGCGGGGCGGCGGCGCGCGGCCGGAGCGCGGCTGGGGCGGCGGCCGGCGGGCGGAAGACGGCGCGCAAGGCGGCGGGCGCAAAGCGGGCGGCGCCGCAGCGTGGCGGCGCGGCGAGGCAGACGCCCGCCGCCGGGCGCGCCGGGCGCGGTGGAGCGCGTCGGGCGAGGATGGCGCAGCCGGGCACGCAGCGGGCCGGTCAGAAGCGCGCGACCGCCGGCCGGCGGTCGGCGGCCAGCTGAGCCGCAGCGTCGGGCGCGCCGCGCATCGCGGAGCGCCCGATTGCATTTTTCCCACCCCGACGGCCGGTCGATCGTGGCTGCCCCATGTCGGCGGCGTCCGATCGCGGGTGGTGCGGTACTTACCGCAGGCAGACCGCAGAGGGCGAACCACCAAGGCGCCAAGAACGCAAAATCATTGAGATTTCTCGGCGTCCTTGGCGCCTTGGCGGTTCCCGAAGCACCGCACTACCCGATGGCGGCTGCCCCATCCAAGCGGCGCCCGACCGGGGTTGCTCCATCGCAGCGACGCCCGACCTGGGCTGCTCCAACCCAGCGGCGCCGGACGGGCTATCCCATCGCAGCGGCGTCGATCAGGGCTGCGGCGGCGCCGGCTCGCCGACCATGAGGACCACCCAGGTGGCGGTCAGGAAGTGGTACGACGTCCCGCCGAGTCCCGGCAAGGTCGCCCCGCCGCGCGCGCGCCTCGCGCAGAGCGGGCAGCCCGCGTCCCCGCGCCGGCCGACGAGGTACCGGCGCGAGGACGGCGGCAGGGACGCAGGACAGACCAGAGCTTCATCGTCCTCCATCGCTCCGCACATACCCCCCATCTCGCTTCGCGGCGGAAGCACCTCCGTGCGCCCGGTACCTTGAACTGCCTCGAGCGACCGCGGCGCGCGGCCGCCCTCGCCGAGCCCACGCCCGATGGTCCGACCTGCAGCCGCTGGCGTAGGGCGATGCTGGACCATCGTAGGAGTGCTCCTTCGGGCGAGCCGAAAACCAGCGACCCAGGCTCGGGATGTGGCACCCCACTGGGGCCGAGGTTCATCGTAGCAGGATCGCCGGGTCATGCATGGATGACATTCCGTATGTGCGTGGTGCTTCCCACCGCGACAGCCTCTTGTCTCTGCTGTCGTTCTCCTCGCGCTCTCGCTCTGCTCAATCGCTGTCGCCGAGCCGCGCTGGGAAGCCCGGCGCGGCGGCTGGCAGCGTGAGCCGCTGGCCGCTCTCGCGCAATGCGAGGACCGAGGCGCCGACGCGCGGGGCCTCGCGCGTCGCGCGCAGCGGATCGAAGCGGGGCGTCCCGGAGAGACGCTCAGGTGGGCCCCGATACCTACCGACGCTCGCGAGGCGCGCGCCTTCCGCTCGGTCCCGCTCGGTCCTGCTCGGTTCCAGCTCGGTTCCTGGCCGGGGCCGAGCATCGTTGGCGGGCACCTCGGGAGGGAGACGACGCTCGTCAGGAAGACGCTGATGTTCGACGTGCCGCCCCGGCAGAGGGGTGCCTGCGGGCGAAAGCGAGCGAGCGGAGTCGAGGGTGGCGCGTCAATGGGGGATGGGGACCTGCGGCTCCTCGTCGTCGGGCACGATGCAGGACGACAGGTCAAACAGCATGAAGAGCAGCGCCTTCTCCTGCGGGGTCAGCTCGTCCGTGGAACACCCCTCCGGGAAGGGCGGGCCCGTGAGGTCTCCCGCGGAGACATGGATGTCTGTGAACACGAGGCGTCCGCACTGTTGATCTTCTTCGACGCCGATGGGCGTGTTGAACGTGAAGTACTGGACCCCGGCCGGCTCGGGCTCGTTGTAATAGATCCACCGGGTCGAGACGCCCTCGGTCACGCCGTTCACCGTGTGCTGCGCCCCGTTGATCACGATTTCGCCGTTCACGGTCGAGGCCCCGACGTTGAAGAGCCAGTCGGCCAGGGCTCGCCCCTTCGGAAGCGTGGTGTCCACGAGCGCCGTGAGGGGGCTCACCGGGTCCTCGTTGAAGTTGTCCCAGATCGCCGTGGTCGGGAACGGCGCCGGCCCCCGCTTCAGCCAGACGTTGTGCCAGTGGGAGGCGAACACGCGCCCGCCGAGCGAGGTGTAATCCATCATGGCCTGGAGCGCCGTCGCGGGCTTGTCCTCGGCGTGCGGATCGCCCTCGCAGGCGAGGATCACCATGTCGTACTGGCGCAGGGTGTCGACGGTGCCCCAGAGGCTCGTGGCCGGCGTGAACTCCACGCCTTGATTGAGGCCGTCCGCGAACCGCGTCGTCACGGGGTGCCCCGCGTCGCCGCGGCCGGCGAACAGGTGGACCCGCCCTGTCCCGGTCTCCGGAGTGAACTCGCTCTCCTCGATCCCGAGCTTGCGCAGCAAGCACTCGAGCGGATCCGCGCCGCCCGTCGTGAGGGCGATCTTCGGGATGTGCCCCTCCGCCTGGTTGCGCGGCAGCCGGATGGTCCCGGCCTCCGTCGGGGTATCCTTGCATTTCTCGACCGCCGGGAGCGTGATCTGGCGCCGCCACTTGCCCACCTGGACGACGAGCGGGATCTCCTCGCCGACCGGCACGTCCTCCAGGACGAAGTTTCCTTTCGTATCCGTCAGCGCCGTCACGAGGGGCGAGCCCGAGAGCGTCGCGCTGCATTGATCGCAGGTCGCGCCGTCGGTGAGCGGCTCGAGCGGCGCATTGGGAACGTAGACAATCACGTTGTAGAGCGGCAGTTTGCCCGAGGGATCGTAGACGGTGCCGCTCACCGTGGTCTTCGCCCCGTTCTCGCATTGGACCTGCTGGCACTCGAGGCCCTCGCACGCGCCGTTGCCCCCCAGGCCGCTCCCGCCGACATTCGCCAGGATGCCGCCGAAGCCGGTGTCGGCCCCGCCTCCGTCTCCGCCCCCGCCCCCGCCTCCAGGCCCCGCGCCGCCGGTTGCCGGGGTCGCCGTGCCTCCCGTGTCGCCGCAGGAGCAGCCGGCGACGACGCCCGGCGCCACAGCGATCGCAGCCATCAAGACTCCCGCCTTGCCCGACCAAGTCAACATTTAGAGCCTCCCGGGCGGTGCGAGCAAAGGTACTCTGCTACCGCCCAGTCTCTATCGTAGGCCAGAGCGTAGAAATCGGGAAGTATGTCCAGCAAAGAGCAGGGATGAAGCGATAGTAGATTAGGGTGAGCCCTGATACCCCTGACTACCGCCTCCGCGCAGGACGCGCACATCGCGGCGTGGGACAGATCGGACACCGGATCTCCGCGCCTGCGACATGGTGGGCGACCCGATCACAAGAAATCGACGCGTGGGTGATTGGGATCGGTCAGCCGCAGAGCGGCTGCGCGCGCTCGCACCGCGCGGCGAGCGACGCCGCGGCGGAGGCGCCGCGTGCGGATGAGTCTTCCGGGCCGCTCGGCCGGATCGCCGGTTATTGCGGATCGACCCGCGTCAGCCCGAACCAGAGCACGACGTGCCATCGCTGCTGCCACTTCAGCAGCACCGGCCCGATCGCGAGCCCGGTCGCCACGGTCCTGAGCTCGTCCTTGAGCGCGCTCACCGGCCAGGGATTGCCGAACGCCTTCTCGCCGTAGGTCAGCGCGAGCGTCGGCTCGCCGTCGAGCTCCGAGGGCGCGAGCCGCGCCTTGAAGCGGCACACCTTGCTCCGGAAGACCAGGTTCGTGCCGGAGTTGCCCCCATGGTCGAACTCGTTCCCTTTCCAGGGTAGCCAGTCCGATGCGAGCGCCCTGATCAGCGGACGTGTCGCCAGGTGGACCTCCGCCGTCGGCTGCAGGGCGAGCATGCGCCCTCGCGGCGCGTCGCCGAGCTCCGCCGGGTCGGCCGGCTTCCCCGCCCTGTAGATCTGCCTCAGCGCGTCCGGGTGCGCCCCGATGAGGCTGTCGAGGGTGGACACCTGGGTGATCATGCGGCGCCCGGCCGCCGCGCCTGTGTTCTGCTCGCTCTGGGTGTTCATCGGATCGCCTGGCATTCCATCGCGCCCGTCGAGGGTCAACGGCAACCGTCCACGCGGCGTGGGCCTTCGCGGCCCGCGTCAGCGCGCCGGGGCCGGCGCGCTCGCCTCCCCGCCGGACGCCGCGCCGCGCGCGACGATGGCCTCGTACGCGCGGCGGACGCGCTCGGTGATCGCGCCGTAGCGCGCGAGCAGCTCCGTCGCGGCCTCGGTCGCGGTGCGGCCCCGGATGCCCGTCCGGCGCGCGAGGAGCGGGACCCCGGGCGCGTTCTCCTCGAGCAGCTGCGAGGCGTCCGCGTGCACGATGCGGATCCGCTGCTCCAGCTTGCGCAGGAACGCGTGGCCGTCGCGGAAGATCTCGGCGTGCGCGGCGGAGAGGTATCCGGCCGAGGCGAGCGCGTCGATCGCCGCGAGCGTCTCGGTGGTCCGGACGCGCGGATCGGCGCCGTGGCGGATCTGCAGGAGCTGCACCGCGAACTCGATGTCCGCGAGGCCGCCCCGTCCGAGCTTGAAGTCGCGGCGGCCGCGGCGCTCGTGCGAGAGCTCGCGCTCCATGCGCAGCCGGAGCCGGTGGATCTCCTCGGCCATCCGATCGAAGTCGTCCGCCTGGAGGTACGCGGCCTCGTGCGCGATCGCGATCGCCTCCGCCCCGAGCCCCGGATCGCCGGCCGACGCGCGCGCCCGGATGAGCGCGAGCCGCTCCCAGATCGCCGCGCGCATGTGCCGCGCCCCGGGCGACGACTCCGGCTCCGCGCTCGCCTGAGCCCCCCCGCCGGCGCGGCGGATGCCGTGGTAGCGCGCGAACGAGTCGATGGACGTGACCAGCAGCCCCTGGCTGCCCGACGGGCGCAGGCGCGTGTCGAGCTCGTAGCCGGGGCCCGCCGCGTGCGACATCGAGATGAGCCGGATGATCTGCCGCGCGCGCCGCGCGTAATACGTGCCCGGGTCCGAGCCGGGCCCCTGATCGCCGGACGGCGCGCACGTCGGATCGAACAGGAAGAAGACGTCGAGATCCGAGCCGTAGCCGATCTCGCGCCCACCGAGCTTGCCCATCGCGATCACGGCGAGCCCGCGCACCGGCTCCCCGGGCGGCGTCCCCAGCGCGAAGCGCGTCGCGGCCTCGAGCGACGCGTCGGCCAGGTCCGAGAGCGCGAGCGTCGCCTCGCGCGTGCCGACCTCGCCGCTCAGGTCGGCGAGGCCGACCTCGATGGTGACGCGCGCCTTCGCGCGCCGGAGCGCGGCGATGAGCGCCTCGTCCGGATCGTCGTCCGGCGCCGCCTCGCTGAGGCTCTCCTCGATCGTGTGCCTGATGCCGTCGGCGCTCGGCGCGCCGCGCGCGAACAGGACGACGTCGACGAGCTCGGGGTACCTGACCATGGCGTCGCCGATGAACGCGCTCGATCCGAGGGCCTCGATCAGCCTGCGGAGCGCGCGCGGATCGTCGCCGAGCATGCGCGCATAGACGGCGGAGTGCCTGATGCGGGAGAAGCACAGCCGGAGGAAGCGCGCGGCCTGCTCCGGATCGGCGGCGTCGACGACCGCGGCGAGCAGCGTCTCCGCGAGCGACGAGGACGCCTCGCGGCTGCGCGCCCCGAGCAGGCCGTCCGGGTGCCGCGAGAGCTCGAAGAGGTCGTCGGCGACGTCGCGGAAGCGCGCGGTCAGCGAGGCGCTCGCCCCCGGCTCGTGGGGCGCGCCGGCGGGCTGCGCGGCGAGATCGGGGGCGTCGCCTTCGGCCTCCGGCTCTCCCGCGGCGCCGCCGAGGACGATCACGGCGTGCTTCGCGAGCGCCTCGGCGAAGGCGTCGCGATCGCCGTGGTCGAGCGCGGCCATCGCCTCGATCCACCGCGAGGGCCTGGCGCTCCCCTTCGGCAGCAGCGACAGGAGCCGGGCCTTGATCCGGCTCCGGCGCTGCTCGGTGTCGGCGAGGAACGCCGCGGCGTCCTTGAAGCGCAGCGTCCGGGCGAGGCGCTCGATCTCCGCCTCGCTGTCGGGGAGCAGGTGCGTCTGCACGCCGGTCGCGGACTGCACGGCGTGCTCCGCGCGCCGGAGCGCGAGGTAGCCCTCCACGAGCTCCCGCCCTTCCCGGTCGGTCACGTACCCGAGCGTGCGCAGGCGCCGCAGGCCGTCGAGCATGCCCTGCGCGCGCGCCCGGGGCTCGCGCCCTCCCCAGATGAGCTGCAGGGCTTGCACGAAGAACTCCGCCTCGCGGATCCCGCCGGGGCCGAGCTTCAGGTCGCGCGACGCGTCGTGCGAGAGCTCCGCGCGGGCGCGCTCGACGAGCTCGATCATGTCGACGGCGAGGTGCGGATCGACCTGGCGCCGCCAGACGAACGGGCCGAGCACCCCGAGCGCCTCGGCGCCGAAGTCGAGATCGCCGGCGATCTCGCGGGCGCGGAGCAGCGCGGCGCGCTCCCAGAGGCGGCCGAACGCCTCGTAGTAGCGCTCGGCGGCGGCCAGGGAGTTGACGAGCGGGCCGCTCCGCCCCTCGGGGCGGAGCCGGAGATCCACGCGCCAGACGAACCCGTCCTCCGTGACCTCCTCGAGCGTCGCCGTGAGGCGGCGCGCGACGCGGGCCCAGAAGTCGTGCAGGGTGACCGAGACGGCGCGGTCGCCGGAGGGGCCCACCTGCCCTTCGTCGGTGTCGTAGAGGTAGATCAGGTCCACGTCGGAGCCCGCGTTGAGCTCCTCGCCGCCGAGCTTCCCCATGCCGAGGACGACGAACTTCGATCGCGCGCCGGTCGCGGTGCGCGGCTCGCCGAACCGCGCGGTCACGGCCGAGACCGCCTCGGCCAGCGCCACCTCGATGGTGGCCTCCGCGAGCGCGGTGAGCTCGCGGGCCGTGACGTCGATGTCCGCGCCCCCCGCCGACGGCGGGAGCAGCTCGCGCAGCGCGATGCGGATCCGCTCCTCGCGCGCCACGCGCCGGAGCTCCCGCCGGACGCGATCGGCGTCCGAGACGTCGCCGACGCGGCTCCGGATCCGCGACAGGTACGTGGCGCGATCGCGGGCCGTCTGGTGCCCCTCCGCCGCGAGCCGCTCCGCGATGTCCGGATTTGCCTCGATGGTCGCGCCGATCGCGGGGTAGGCGGCCGTGAGGAGCGCCGCGATGGCGAAGGCCATCGTCCCGGGGCGAAGGCGGGGCGACAGCCGCGCCGCGCGGTCCTTCACGCGTTGCTCATCGATCGCGTTCGCGATCTCCAGGAGCCTCGAGACCTGTTGCATGCCGGGAGGCTAGCAAGACCGTGGGGACGCGAACGCCCGTTCCGCAGCGTCCGACCGCCGGTTTATCGCCGCTGGGCCTCACCTCGCGCCTTGGCGGCGCCGCTCTCCGATCCTATGCTCGCCGGGTGCGATTGCTCTGCGTTTCGGATATCCACGGCCACGCCGACGCGCTCGCGGCGGTCCTGGCCACCGCCGAGCGCCGAGGTTACACCCAGCTCCTGGTCGCCGGAGATCTCTGCTTTCCCGGCCCGAAGCCGCTCGAGACGTGGCGCCGGCTGACGCAGGCCAAGGCGGTTTGCGTACAGGGCGTATCGGATCGCGCCCTGGCGACGCTGGACATCGACAAGGTCAGGCCGCGGAGCGAGCACGAGCGGGCTCGGCTGGATCGTCTGGCCCAGACGCGCACCGAGCTCGGCGAGCTGATCCTTGCCCGGCTGGCGCGGCTCGCCCCGACGTTCCGCCTGCCGCTCGAGGACGGCGGCGAGCTCGTCTTGGTCCACGGCTCCCCTGCGGATCCGCTGGAGCCGATCTCGCACGACATGACGGACGAAGAGGTGCTCTCCCTCCTCGGCGACGATCCGGCGGATGTCGTGATCTGTGGTGGCTCCCACGTCCCGTTCGACCGGATGGTGGGCGGCGTGCGCATCATCAACGTCGGCTCGGTGGGCGAGGCGCCGTGCTCGATGCGGAGCGAGGTCGATCGGGTGCGCGTCGGGGCGCGTCCTGCCGGCGAGCTTGTGCGCAGCGGGTCCGTCTCCTACGGCGCGGGGCACGCCGACGCGACGTTCATCGAGCTCCGGGCGGGCGAGCTCTGGGTCGAGCAGGTCGTGGTGCCGCTCGGCAGGGCGGCCTGAGCGCGCCGGGCGCGGGAGCGCCGCGCCGAGCCACGCGCGCAGGGCCGCGCGGGCCTGCGCGGCCCACACAGCCCACGCAAACCACGCGCGGAGCGCGTCATGCATCCTACCAGGCGAGGAACAGCCCGTGCGCCATGCCCTCCCGCTTGAACCTATATCAAGGATTTAGGATCATCCTCAGGGAGCATGGGCAGCTACTCCCCCGACGATGACTTCGAGGCCACGCGGGTGGCCAACGTTGGGGAACTCCAGAAGGAGCTCCCGGCGCGCTCGCCGAAGGATCGCGCCTACCTCATCGTGCTCGCCGGCTCGAACGTCGGCGAGATGTACCGGGTCGAGGGCGCCGAGATCGTGATCGGCAGGGCCTCCGGCGCGACGATCCGGCTGAACGACGACGGCATCTCGCGGCGCCACGCCCGCCTCCTCCAGATGGACAGCCAGGTGCTGATCGAGGATCTCAACAGCTCCAACGGGACGCTGGTGAACGGCGAGCAGGTGACGCGCGTCGCCCTGCACGACGGCGACAAGATCCGCCTGGGCTCGACGACGATCCTCAAGTTCACCTACCACGACCACCTGGACGAGTCGTTTCAGCAGCAGATGTACGACGCCGCGCTGCGCGACGCGCTCACGAAGGCGTTCAACAAGAAGTACTTCCTGGACCGGCTCGAGACCGAGGTCTCCTATGCCCGGCGGCACAGCGCGCACCTGTCGCTGCTCATGTTCGACGTCGATCATTTCAAGCGGATCAACGACACGTTCGGGCACCTCGCCGGTGACTACGTCCTTGCGCGGATCGCCAAGATCGCGAGCAACACGGTGCGGACCGAGGACGTGTTCGCGCGCTACGGCGGTGAGGAGTTCGGGATCCTGTGCCGGGGGGTGGCGCTCGAGAACGCGGGCATCCTCGGCGAGCGGCTGCGCCTCCTCATCGAAGGGTCGGTCTTCGAGCACGAGGGCGTCCGCGTGCCGACGACGATCAGCGTCGGCGTCGCGGCGCACCCCGTGGTCCCGGTGGAGAGCGGCCTCCAGCTCATCGCGGCGGCCGACGAGGCGCTCTACGAGGCGAAGCGCACCGGCCGCAACCGCGTGCTCCTGAAGTTCGGCACGAAGCCGTAAGCCCGCCGCCGGGCTCGCGGCGGGGCCGGCCGGAGCGATCGCGCGCGGGGCGCAGCTGTGCTCAGGCACGCCCGCGCGCCGCGAGGGCGCCAGCGCGGCGCGGGGCGCGGCCGACCGCGCCCCTCAGTCGATCTTGAGGAGCTCCTTGACCTTGGCGATGACCTGCGGCGCCTGGATGGGCTTCGTGATGTACGCGTTCGCGCCGAGCTGCAGCGCGCGCTGGCGATCCTCCTGCGACCCCTCGGTGGTGATGATGATGATCGGGGTGTCCTTGTGGACCGGATCGGTGCGCACGCGCTTGACGAGCTTGAGCCCGTCCATGATCGGCATGTTGATGTCGGTGATGATCACGTCGTACTTGGTCGAGGCGAGCTTGCGGAGACCGTCGACGCCATCGTCCGCCTCGGTGACGCGCAGGTTCTTCACGCGCGCCAGCGCGAAGACCAAGAGCTGCCGCATCATGGGCGAGTCTTCAACGATCAGACACGAGTACTCGGCCATGATCAGTCCTCCAGGTCCAGGAATGCCTGGACGCCGGGCACCTTCCGGCCGGCGTCGGTGAAGAGCCGCGCGTTGATGAGGGCGGGGGCGGCCTGGGCCCCGAGGAGCTTGAAGAGCTCGGTGTCCACGTTCACGAACTCCGTCTTTTGCGGGAGCGTGCTGAAGATCGCGATGACACCCACGGTGCGCCCGTTGAAGTCGAGCGGGATCACTGCCGCCGGATCCTCGATGCTCCCCTTGGAGACGTCCTTGGTCTCGTCGAAGAAGATTTCCCCCTTCGAGAATGCCTGGCCGACGACCCCTTCGGTCACCGGCATGCGCGCGATCTCCTCGACGGCGACGCCTTCGCTCGCGATCGAGACGAGCTCCTTACCATCGGGAGACGCCAGGTACACGGAGAAGGCGCCCGCCCCGAGGAACTGCGCCAGGAGCTCCTTCAGGTTGCGGAGGACGTGGCGCACGTTGCGCGCCGCGTGCAGCTGCGAGAGCGCGACGTACAGGTTCGCGAGGTTCGCGAGCTCCCCCTCCGCCTCCGAGTAGCGGCTGTTGAAGCGGTCCGACGCCGCCACCATCCGCACCGACTGCGTCACGAGGTCGCGCTTCTCCTGCTCGAGCTCCTCGATCTTGCGGAGCAGGTCGCGGATGGCCGAGTCGCTCGCGAGGTGCGCGCGCAGCTTGCCGTTCTCCGACTCGAGCTCGGTGATCTTGTCACGAAGGCGCTCGTTCTCGCGGAGGAGCTCCTCGGTCAGCTGCGCCCCCTTGCGGAAGAACTGCTGAATGAAGGCATCGCGCTCCTTCTTCAGGTCCTCGGGGGGACGATCGCTCGGACGCCCTTTTTTCTACGTCATTTTATCCCGGGGTTCTCCAGAGCTTCGGACCGTATCATGCGGGGCTGACCGGACGGAAGCGTCGAGCGCGGGCCGCCGGCGCCGCCCGGATCCGCCCCCGCAGGGGCGAGCGCCCGGCGCCTCACAGCCCCGGCCGCCGTCGACGACGCCGGCTCGGGCGCGCTCGCCCTACCTTGGGGACCGGCCTTCCGCCTTCCCGGCCCGCCCACCCCCGCCTCCACGACTACGCCTTCTCCATCTGCTTCAGCAACCTGGTCCACTGGCGCAGCTTCCGGCCGACCAGCACAGGCGTCTTCCGGAGCGACGCGACGTCGCGCGCCCCGACGAGCAGCATGACCGCCCGGAGCTCCGCCTCGACGCCCTCGAGGTACCGCACCGCGGCGTCCCGTCCCCCCGAGACGAAGGCCTGGAGCACCGGACGCGCGATCCCGGCCGCGTGCGCGCCGAGCGCGAGCGCACGGGCGATGTCAAGGCCGCTCGTGATACCCCCCGTCGCGATGATCGTCTTGAAGCGGGGACGGATGGTGCGGGCGATGAGCACCGAGGCGGCCGTGGGGACGCCCCACTCGCGCAGCGCCTCGCCCAGGGAGCGGGCTGCGCCGCTGGCGCGCGCCGTCTCGACCGCGACCCACGACGTGCCCCCGGCGCCGGAGACATCCACGTTGCGGACGCCGGCCCGGACCAGGCGGTACGCGGTTCCCGGGCCGATCCCGCAGCCGGTCTCCTTCGCGACGACCGGCACGCTGAGGCCGTTCGCCAGCCGGCTGATCGCGTCCAGCGCGCCGGAGAAGTCGCGGTCGCCGCCCGGCTGGACCAGCTCCATCGCGGGGTTCATGTGCACGCAGAGCGCGTCGGCGCCGACCTGGGCCACGAGCTCGGCGACCGCCTCGGTCGACAGCGACCGCGCCTGCACCGCGCCGATGTTCCCGAGGACGAGGGTCGTCGGGGCGTGCTCGCGGACCTCGTACGAGGCGGTGGCGTCGCCGTTCAGCATCGCCCGCTGGCTCCCGAGGCCGAAGCCGTACCCGCGCTCCTCGGCGATCTGCGACAGCTCCCGGTTGATCGCCTGCGCGCGCTCGGTCCCGCCGGTCATCGCCGCGATCAGGAGCGGAGCGCGGAGCCGCTTGCCCAGCAGCAGCACCGAGGTGTCGATCGCGTCGAGGGAGAGCTCCGGCAGCGCGTCGTGGATCAGCTCGACCTGCTCCAGGAGCGTGGTCTTGGCCCGGAATCCGACATCACCCGTCGCGCAGATCTCGATGTGGTCGGCTTTCCTCTCGGAGATGTCCTTCGCCTCTTCCGTCATGGGGGCACAACTTTACGCGGTCGCTGACCGCCGTCGAAAAGGAAGTGGCATGGACAAAAAATCGCCAAAAATCGCCCCCCGAGGCCCGCGCCGGCGCGGGTCCCCCGCCCTGTCGCAGCGATCGCGCGACCGGCGCCCGGCCGTGGCATAAAGTAGCCGTATGGACCTCCCGGACGAATCCCAGATCCGCTGGATCCTTCGCACGACCTCCACGCTCCTCCAGCACGGCGCCGAGCCGGTGCGCGGGCTGGTGCAGCCGACGGCCGAGTTCTTCCCCGATCCGTACGACGGCTCGCCGAAGACGGTGGGCGCCTTGATGCTTCGGGTGCAGGAGCACGCCGGGCTCCAGGATCTGTCGGTGGAGCTGGCGGTGGTGACGCCGGAAGGGCAGGCCAGCACCGTGAGCTGCTCGAGCGGCGCGTGCGGCGGGATGGCGCTCGACACGAAGCTCGAGCGGGTCGCCCGGCGCGGCGACGGCGGCTACCGGGTCGCCCTCTCCGCGGGCGAGCTCCGCAACCCGACGGTGCTCACCACGGCGTTCGTGCGCGCCGTGTCGTTCATGTTCCTGAGCGAGGCCGGCGCCTTCGACGCGCTCGTGCCGCCGGACCGCGAGCCCGCCGTGGATCTCGCCGCGGTGCTGCTCGGCTTCGGCGTCCTCGCGACGAACGGCTCGTACCTCTACGCGAAGGGCTGCGGCGGCGTGCAGGTGCACTCGGCGACCAAGATGCCGGTCGACGAGCTCGCGCTCGCGCTCGCCGTCTTCTGCCGGCTACACGAGGTGCCCGACCGCGCCGCCGCGCGGCACCTCGACGTGACGCCGCGCGCCCACTTCGACGAGTCGGCGGTGTGGGCGAGCTCCAACATCGCGCTCGTCCGCATGCTGCGCGCCGCCCCGGATCGGATCGCCGCGGACGACTACGCGATCGGCGAGTCGAGGAGCTGGCTGGCCCGCGCGCTCGGCTTCGGCAAGCGCCGGCCGTCGCGGACGGCGGAGGACGAGCTGCGCGAGCTCGAGCGGGAGCTCGCGCCCGCGGCCGGCGCGGCGAAGCCGCGATCGTTGGATGAAGGCAAGGCGAAGAAGCTCGCCGAGATCCGCGCTCTCGTGGACGAGAGCCTGGGGAGCTGAATGAGCGTACGACTCTGGGACAAAGGGGGCGCGACCGACGCCCAAATGCTGAGGTACACCTCGCGCGACGACTGGCAGCTCGATCAGCGCCTGCTCGCGTACGACCTGCGCGCCACGATCGCGCACGTCCGCGGGCTCGCGCGGATCGGCGTGCTCAGCGAGGCGGAGCGCGACGCGCTCGTCCGCGAGCTCGAGGTGCTGGCGGCGCAGAACGAGGCCGGCGAGCTGCGGCTCACCGAGGACGACGAGGACGGTCACAGCGCGATCGAGGCGGCGCTGGTCGCCCGCATCGGCGACGCGGGCAAGAAGGTGCACACCGGCCGGAGCCGCAACGACCAGGTGCTCGTCGCGATGCGCCTCTACGAGCGCGACGCCCTGGACGAGCTCGCCGAGCACGCGACGGCCGGCGCCCGCGCGCTGCTCGATCTCGCCCGGCGCGAGGCGGACACGCCGATGCCCGGCTACACGCACCTGCAGCGGGCGGTGCCGTCGTCCGTCGGCTACTGGGCCGCCTCGTTCGTCGAGGGGCTCGCCGACGCGGTCGATGTCGTCCGCGCGACGCGGGCGCTCGTCGATCGCTGCCCGCTCGGCGGCGCCGCCGGCTTCGGCGTGAACCTGCCGCTCGATCGCGTCGGCGTCGCGCGCGAGCTCGGGTTCGCCGGCGTGGCCCTGAACCCGCTGGCCTCCCAGACGTCGCGCGGCATCATCGAGGCGCAGATCCTCGCGGCCGCGTGGCAGGTCTCCGCCGTGATCCGCCGGCTCGCCTGGGATCTCAGCCTGTTCGCGATGAGCGAGCTCGCGTTCATCCGGCTCCCGGAGGCGTTCACCACCGGCTCCTCGATCATGCCGCAGAAGCGCAACCCGGACGTGGTCGAGCTCATGCGCGCGGCCTGCTCCGTCGTGCAGGGCGCGCTCGCCGAGGTGCAGACGCTCGTGGCGCTCCCGTCCGGCTACCACCGCGATCTCCAGCTCACGAAGGGCCCCACGATGCGCGGCCTCGACGAGGCGCTCGCGACCTCGCGCCTCCTGCCGCGGCTCGTCGAGGGGCTCGCGTTCGACCGCGAGCGCATGGCCCGGGCGATCACGCCCGAGTGCTTCGCGACCGATCGCGCCGTCGAGCTCGCCGTGCAGGGCGTCCCGTTCCGCGAGGCCTACCGGAAGGTCGCGGCCGAGATCGCGGCGCTCCCCGCCGGCGACGCCGCTGCGAGCCTCCGCGCGCGCGTGTCGCTCGGCTCCCCCGGCAACCTCGCGCTCGACGACCTGGCCCGCCGGCTCGATCGGCACGCGCGCTAGGCAGCTCGAACCACACAGCGCAGCGCGCACCCGCCGCGGGTGCGCGCCGCGCTAACGCTGTCGACGAAGCTCCCGGACCGCGCCGGGGTCTGCCACCAGCACGAGGGTGGCCATGTCGAGGAACAGCCCGGTGTCGACGACGCCGGGGATCTTGCGGACGCGCGCGTCGAGCGCTGCGGGCGCGTCCATCGGGCCGAACGCTGTGTCGAGGATCCAGTTGTGGTTGTCGGTCTGGAAGGGATACCCCTCCGCGTTCTTGCGGATCGCCGGCTTGCCCCCGAGCGCGGTCAGGTGCCGCGCCGCCGACGTGATGGCGAAGGGCACCACCTCGATCGGGACGGGCACGCGCGAGCCGAGCTTCTCGACGAGCTTCTCGGGGGTCACGAGGATGATGAACTGCGCGGCCTCGTAGGCCACCACGCGCTCGCGGAGGAGCGCGCCGCCGAGGCCCTTGATGAGGCCGAGATCGGGCGCCACCTCGTCGGCGCCGTCCACGGCGACGTCGAGGCGCTCGACCTCGTCGAACGGCACCATCGGGATGTTCTCGCGGCGGGCGAGCGCCGCCGAGCGCTCCGACGTGGCGACGCCGCGGATCTGGAGCCCGCGGCGGACGCGCTCCCCGAGGCAGCGGATGAAGGCCTCGGACGCGCGCCCGGTGCCGAGCCCGAGCAGCATCCCGCTGTCCACGCGCGCGAGCGCGGCCACGGCGATTCGATCGAGGTCGGAGGGGTCCGGTCCCGCGGTGCTCATGCGCTGCTCATCGGCCATCGGGGCCGTCAGCGCAACGGGATTTTGTCGATCTCGTCGAGCGGCCCCGGGCAGAGGGGCCGGAGCCGGCAGCCTTTGCACTCGGCGCCCGTCCAGATCGCCTCGAACGTCGCCTGCATCTCGTCGAGCAGGAGGTCGTCGTCCGTGAGCACGCCCGCCTCGAAGTTCCGCCGCCCCTCGCCCTTCGCGCCGAGCCCTGCGCCGGTGAGGTTCGCTGAGCCGAGGTACAGGAGCGCGCCGTCGACGGCGATCATCTTCAGGTGGACGCGCGGGCAGCGCCGCATCTCGATCGGCGGCCGTGGCCGGCGGCGGAGCTCGGCGCGGAACGCGCGCGACGGGACGCCGGCGTGCAGCAGGCGCAGCTCGACCCCGCGCGCGGCGAGCGCGTCGAGCAGATCGAGGAACGACATGTACCGGCCGCGCGCCCGCGCCCTCGATCCGATGGGCGCCTCGACGCGCAGCTCCTTCACGTTGGCCGTCGCGATCCACACGGAGACGCGCGCGTTCGCGACCGCGCCCATCACGAGCGCGTCGTAGTGGGCCCTGTCGCGGAGGAGCGTCAACTCGACCCGCCGCTTGAGCTGGGTCCGCGGCTTCGCCTCCTCGTTGCGCGCCCGCGCGCGCGGGCGCGCCGGCCGAGCGCTCACGCCCGCTGACCGGCGACGGCGGGCGCCTGATCGAGCTCGAGGTGGGCGCTGAGCAGGGCCCGGACGTCCTCCGGCATCGGGACCGACGAGAGCTGCACGAGATCGGTGGTCACCACCGTGTGCCGGAGCTCGGCCGACAGCACGCCGTCGTGGGCGCGGATCATGCGGTACCGGAACGTGGCGCTCCGCCTGCCGAGGTGGACGACCGACGTCTCGATCCGGAGCGCCTCGCCGTACCGCACCGGCGCCGCGTAATCGGCCTCGACCCGCACCGCCGGCAGCCCGATCCGCCGCTCGAGGATGAGCCGCGCGTAGCCTCCCTCGAGCGGCGCGAAGAACCGCTCCATCGCCTCGTGCGCGTAGTTGAGGAAGCGCGCGAAGAAGACGATGTGCGCGGCGTCGACGTCCTCGAACTTGATCGGGCGATCGAGGGAGACCATCGCGGCTAGAAGAGGTCCTCGGCGAGCTTCTCCAGGGTCGCCCTCCCGAGCGGCGCCTTCACCGCGTACCGCGGGTGCGCGACCACGAGCGACACCGCCGCCTTCTTCGCCTTGATCGCGGCCTGCGCCTCGGCCGGGAGATCCACCTTGAGGTAGTGCACCGCCGTCGTGCGGTCCTCCAGGATCGACCCGTCGCGCTTGCCGCGCGCCTTCGCGGCGACGCCGTCGACCTCGATCGACACGGCGTCCTCGAGCCCGACCAGATCGACGAGCATCCGGTCGCGCAGCGCTCGGTCGGGGATCTCGACGAAGAGCGTCAGGCTGAGCTGCCCCGGCCCCGGGATGAGATCGTTGTACGTCTCGATCTCGTGGAGGATGCCGCTCTCGCTCGTGATCCGCTCGGTGCGGAGCATCTCCTGGATCTGGAAGAGCACGGAGTCGCGGTTCTCGAACACCGCGGTCAGGTGATCTCCGATCCGCACGCGGCGAGGCCGCTTCTCCTCGATGATGCGGCTGCGGAATCGCTCCCGGATCGCCTCGTATTCGCCGATCCCGAGCACCTCGTTGCGATCGATGGGACGCATGACGGCTCCTCTCTCCCTTCTCCGACGTCTCCCTTACGTCTCCCTCAGGTCTCCTTCACGACTTGGCCTCGAGATACGACGTCGGGCCGAGCCCGTACGCGTGGGCGAGCGCCTCGACCGGGTGGAGCACCTTCGCGCCGTTCTCCTTGACCATCCTGAGGCCGGCGAGGGTGCAGTCGCTGACGATGACGTCCGCGCCCGCGACGCCGCGCACGAGCTTCGACGCGTACTTGCGGCCGGTCTCGTAGTGCGCCGCCTTCATTCCCCAGGTGCCGTCGACGGCCGAGCACTGCTCGATGACGCGCACGTCGGTGTCGGGCACGACGCCGAGCACCCTGGCGCCGGGGAAGCCGATCTTCTGCGCGCGCAGGTGGCACGCGGCGTGGTACGCGATCGTGCCGAGCCCCCGCTTGAACTCGCGGTTCAGCTTCTTCTCGCGCCCGAGCTGGACGAGGAACTCCATCATGTCGACCGTCGCGGCCGCGACCTCTCGCGCCTCCGCCGTCTGCAGGTACTCGGGCCACTCCTTCTTCATCGTGTATCCGCACGTCGGGCCGACCACGACGATCTTCCTGCCCATGCGGACGTGCGGGAGGAGGAGCTCGACGTTCTGCTTCACCTTCGCGGTGAAGGCCTCGAGATCGCCGCCGTCGAGGTTCGGCATCCCGCAGCACGTCAGCGCGCCCGACGACGCGTCCTCGGGATCGCCCGCGGAGGTGCAGCCGGGCACGCGCACCGCGTAGCCGTTGTGCTCGAGCACGCGGACCGCGGCCTCGGGGACACCGGGCGTGTTGTACTCGCCGTAGCAGGTCGCGAAGAGCACGACGCTGCCCTGCTTGCCGGCGTCCTCCGCGGCGCTGTGCTCCGCGAACCACGACGAGAACGGCTTGCGCGCCATCTCCGGGAGCGGGAACTCCGACGAGATCCCCGTCACCTTCTCCTGCACCTTGCGCAGCAGGCGGCTCGCCTGCACGAGGTTCGCGAGCGGCGCGGCCGGGCCCGAGCCCAGCGCGCCGATCAGCTGCGGCTCGCCGAGGATCCTGTCCACCAGCGGGATGCCCTCCCGCTGTGCGCGCGCCGCGCGCTCGCGCGCGAGCACGCGCGGGAAATCCAGGAGCTCGTAGGCGTGCTCGTCGGCGGTGTACGGGCACTTGATATAACAGAGCTTGCACTGCCAGCACTCGTCGCCGATGGCCTTGAAGTCGTCGTACGTGAGCGCCTCGGCGCCCTCGGCGACGCCGGCCTCGATGTCCCTGTCGACGCGGGCGAAGAGCTCGGGGAACGAGCCGCAGTACCCGACGCACATGCGGCACTCGTGACAGATCTGGAAGGTCCGCCGCAGCTCGGCCTCGAGGTCGCGGGGATCGAGGTATCGCTCGTCGTTCGGCGATGTCGCCGGCGGACGGTCTGGTGCACGCCGAATGACGCTCACGGGTCGGTTCCTCTCAACATCCTCTGGGAGTACGGGGCGAAGGGACTGGTGGCTGCGCGGCGTGGCGCCGGGCGGTCCGCGGCGGCGCGTGCGCCCCGGGTCGAGCCGCCGGCGGCTCGGCGCGATCCGGGGCGCTCGCGCTCACGCATCGGTCGAGATCAGAAATCGAGCGACTGCAGCGCCTTCTGGAAGCGCCCGGCGTGCGACTTCTCGGCCTTGGCGAGCGTCTCGAACCACTCGGCGATGTCCTCGAAGCCCTCGTCGCGGGCCTCCTTCGCGAAGCCCGGGTACATCGTCTCGTACTCGTGGGTCTCGCCGGCGACGGCGGCCTTCAGGTTCTTCTCCGTGCTGCCGATCGGCAGGCCCGTCGCCGGGTCGCCCGCCTGCCGGAGGTAGTCGAGGTGGCCGTGCGCGTGGCCCGTCTCGCCGTCCGCCGTGTCCTTGAAGAGACCCGCGACATCGGGGCGACCTTCGACGTCGGCGACCTTTGCGAAGTACAGGTAGCGGCGGTTGGCCTGCGACTCCCCGGCGAACGCGTCCTTCAGGTTCTGGTGCGTCTTCGTGCCCGTAAGCTGCTTGGTGGTCATGGTGTTCGCTCTCCTTGGTTGAACGGCTGGGACGATGGATCCCTGGTGCCCGCGCAGGTCAGCTCGGCGGCGCGGAGGCTCCGCTAGCCACGTTCGGGGCGCCGCGCCCCTCGAGCCCCTGCGGGGCGGAGTCGACTGATTTCCTCGCTGCGCCCGGCGGGGCGCGCCGCTGCCCGCGCGCCCTCGTCTCCCTGCCTGTCCTTCGCGCAGGCAGCGCAGAGCCCCCGGTAGATCCGCTCGACGGCGCGGACCTCGAAGCCGGGCGCGGCCGCGAGCGGGGCGGGGACGATCTCGTCCGGGCGCCCGCCCGGGGGCTCGCACGGCACGTCGCGGACGAGCCCGCAGCGGTCGCAGACCGCGTGGTGGTGCGCCGCCATGTTCGGGTCGAAGCGCGAGGCGCCGGGCGACAGCGACAGCGCGACGCAGAGCCCCGCCGACGCCAGCGCGTCCAGCGTGTTGTAGACGGTGGCGAAGCTCATCGTCGGCAGCGCCGGCCGGAGCCGCTCGAACAGCTCCTGCGCGGTCGGGTGCGTCGGATCGGCCGCGAGCTCGCGCACGATCGCCAGGCGCTGCGGCGTCAGCTTGAGCCCCGAGGATCGCACGCAGGCCAGCATGGACGCGACCCGGGCGTCCTCTTCGATCCCCTCGCGCTCGAAGCCGGCCTCGCGCGCCCGAGCGTCGCGGGGCGCAGCCCCCTTGGCGGCAGGTGTTCGCGAGGCGGCCACGGCGGAGAGTGATACTTAGAAACTTTCTCAGTTGCAAGTCCTAACAATCACCGACCGATGAGCCTGGCGAATCGCGCTCAAATCCGGCAAATTTGCCGCATCGGGCCCAAACGACCCCGGACGACGCGCCGCGGCGAGGCGCGTCGTGCCTGCGGGGGTTGGCTCTTGCGAGGCCGGAATGCCTCTGTCATAGTGCGCGCCCCGCGCCGCCGGTCCCCGCCGGCTTGCATTTCCGCCCGCCAACTGGGCAAGTTTTTTCCCAGCTAAAAAAGAGGACGCTTCCAGACATGCCGACCGACGCCATTCAGTGCAAACCGCTCGAGGTCGCCGTGGGCGACAAGGGCATCGAGCGCGCCATCAAGCACCTCAAGAGGAAGATGGCCGCCGAGGGCATCCTCCGCGAGCTGAAGCGGCGCCGGCACTACATGAAGCCGTCCGTGAAGCGGCGGAAGAAGGCCTCCGAGGCCGCTCGCCGCCGCCGGAAGCGGTCCAAGATGGACATGGTCGCCTAGCGCGACCACCCCTCGCGCGAGTCGCCAGCCAAGACGCAGAAGACGCGCGGACGCTTGAATCAAGCCTCCGCGGCGTGCTCTGCGTCTTGTCGTTTTGTCTCCTTCGAAGCGCCGTCCCGGCGGCGCGGCGCGACGCGGGCTGCGCGCGTCGACGCGATGGCGCGACGGCGGAGCCCGCGGCGCGCTCCCCGCCCCTGAGGTCCCGATGCGCGCCGTGGTCGTCACGACGTCCTATCCGAGCAGCGACGAGGATCCCTCGGGCCATTTCGTGAGGTCGTCGGCGCGAGCGCTCGCGCGCAGCGGCGCCGAGGTTCACGTGATCGCCGCCGGGGGCTCGGTGCTCGACCCGCCCGCGCGGGACGGCGATCTCGTCGTCCATCGGGCCGGCGGGGGCGCGCTGTTCGCGTGGCCGGGCGCCGCGGCGCGCGCGCGCGAGTCGCCGCTCCGGCTGCTCGCCGCGGGTCCGTTCGCGGCCGCGGTGCTCGAGCGGCTCCGTCGGCTCGGGCCGGTCGATCGCGCGGCGGCGCACTGGATCGTCCCCTGCGCGTGGCCGCTCCTCCTCGCCCTGCCACGCGCGCCGCTCGAGGTGCACGCGCACGGCGCCGACGTGAGGCTCCTGCTCCGCGCGCCGCGCGGCGCGCGCGCGGCGGTGATGGGCGCGCTCCTCCGCCGCGACGCGCGCTTCGTCTTCGCCGCGCGCGCGCTGCGCGACGGCCTCGCGGCCGCGCTCGCGCCGGAGCAGGCGCGCGCGCTCGCCTCCGCCTCGCGCGTCGCGCCGCCCGCGATCGATCTGCCGCCCGTCGCCGAACGCGCGGCCGCGCTCCGGCGCGAGCTCGCGCCGCGCCCGGGCGAGCGCCTCGCCGTCGTGGCGTGCCGGCTGATCCCGACGAAGCGGGTCGAGCTCGCGATCGAGGCGGCGCGCGCGGCGGGCGCCGGGCTCCGGCTCGTCATCGTCGGCGACGGCCCGGAGCGCGCCGCGCTCGAGCGCATCGCGCGCGGCGGCGCCGCGGCGGGCTCGTGGGGCGCGGCCTTCGCGTCGGTGCGCTTCACCGGCGCGCTCCCGCGGAGCGAGGCGCTCGCGTGGATCGGCGCGGCGGACGTGCTGCTGCACCCGTCGTCGCACGAGGCCGCCCCCACGGTGATCCGCGAGGCGCGCGCGCTCGGCGTGCCCGTCGTCGCGTGCGACGCGGGCGACGTGGTCGCGTGGGCCAAGGACGACGACGGGATCCTCGTCGCGGATGGCACCGCCGAGAGCCTCGCGGCCGCGCTCCGCGCCGTCCCGCCGCGCCGCCCGGAGCGCGCGGGCGCGCGCTCGCTCTGAACGACCGCGCACCCGCGCGCTCGCGCTGAACGACCGCCCGCCCGCGCATTCGCGCTGAAAGCGATGCGTCCTCGCCGGGCCAGCCGCGGCGCGCGCCCGGGTCCAGACAGCGCCGGACGCCCCGTCCGGAGCGAGTCTCCGATCTGCGATTCGATGCCCTTGCAATTCCCAAGGCTTCGACTACGGTGCGCCCTCGCTCCGCACCGAAACGAGGCGGCGGAGTGGCTCGGGGCGTAGCGCAGCCTGGTTAGCGCACTTGACTGGGGGTCAAGGGGTCGGTGGTTCGAATCCACTCGCCCCGACTGGTCCGGCGGAGAAGGTTCTCCGGCGGACCTTTCGGCTTTGTAGGGCTTCAGTTCCTGTCGACTGTGGACGCGACGGGCAACGGCGGCGTGGCCCCGTCATCGCGTCCGGGTGTCGCGCACGTCGGCCGGCCTCGGCGGGCTCACCGCGTCATCCCGCGAGCGGGGGCGGTGAGACGGGTGTGACCGGCCGATCCGGCTCGCCGGCGAGCTCGTCCTCGATGGCGATCATCGCGGCGAGCACCACGTGGTCGCTGAAGGGCAGGCCGACGACCTGCGCGCCGACGGGCAGCCCTTCGCTCTTCTCATCGACCTCGGCGGCCCGCTTCTCCAGCCGGTCGCGCGGCCGCTCGCGGCGCGCCTCGCCTTCGCGCACGCGGGTCACCGGGACGACGCCGGCCGGGAACTGCGCGAGGTTCCAGAGCATCGCGGCGCTGCCCGCGAGGACGAAGTCGCGCGACGCGGTGTGCGGCAGCGCCGGCGTGGCGTACGGCGGGCACAGCAGCAGGTCGAGCGACTCGGCGCGCATCGCCGACGCGATCGCGGCGCGCGCCTCGCGCAGCGCGTGCGTGGCGCGCCAGAACTCGGCGACGGACTTCGGCCCGGTGACCTCGAGGAGGCGCTGGAGCCGCCGCTCCCCCGCGAGCCCGGCGACGCGCGCGGCGGCGCGGCGCGCGAGCGGCGGGAGCGACGCCATCGTGCGGAGCGAGCGGAGCGAGACGTCGATGTCGGCCGCGTCGCCGCCCTGCTCTCCGCCCTTGAGGAGCGACAGCGCCGCCGCGCCGCCGTCCGCCGAGAGCGCGGCGAAGTACCCGTAGACCGCGTCGGGGATGCCGGGCGGCGTGAACGGCACGACCGCGGCGCCCCGCGCGCGCAGGGCCGACGCCGCCTTCACGACGGCGCGGGCGACGGCGGTCGAGGACGGGACGAGCCCGTCGTCGCAGTAGAACCCGACGCGCAGCCGCGCCACCTCGACGCTCGCCGGCTCGGTGAACGGGAACGGCGGCACGCGCACGTCCAGCTCGGCCATGCTCGCGGGGTCGAGCTCGGACATGACGAGCGCGAGATCGCGCGCGCTCCTCGCCATCGGCCCGACCTGCGAGCGAATCGCCTCCTGTCCGAGCAGCGCCGTGTTGCTCCCCAGGTTGGTCCAGCGATCGAGCGTGGGCTTCATGCCGGCGATCCCGCAGCAGTGCGCGGGGACGCGGATGCTGCCGCCGATGTCCGTGCCGACGCCGAGCGGCGACATCCCCGCCGCGATGGCGGCGGCCTCGCCGCCGGACGACCCGCCAGGGCTGCGATCGAGGCTCCACGGGTTCGCCGTCTGACCGAAGAGCGGGTTGCGCGCCTCGTTGTACAGGAGCAGCTGCGAGACGTTCGTGCGCCCGAGGATCACCGCCCCCGCCCGGCGGAGCAGCGCGGTGACGCCCGCGTCGCCGGCCGCCCGGTGGCCCCTGCGGGACGCGACGCCGAGCGTCGAGGCCATGCCGGCCATGTCGAGCGACTCCTTCACGGTGATCGGCAGCCCGTGGAGCGGGCCGCGGATCTCCCCGCGGCGGCGCTCGTCGTCGAGCCGGCGCGCGGCCGCGAGCGCCTCGTCGTGGAGCACCTGGGTGAAGGCGCGGAGGCGCGGCTCGAGCGCCTCGATGCGCGCGAGGTGCGCCCGCGTGACCTCCTCGGAGCTGATCTCGCGCGCGGCCAGGAGCGAGGAGAGCACGGTCGCGGAGAGGCGGGTCGGATCGGCCGAGGCGCTCACGGTGAATCGACGAGTATCACAGGTCCGCATGCCCGAAGGGTTGCTAGGCTCCGGGGCCCCGCGCCGTCCGCGGGGGAAGCGCCGGAGCCATGCAGCCGCTGCCGATCGATCCGATCCTCCCCGATCTCTGCGCCACCCTCCGCACGCGCCCGAGCGTGGTGCTCGAGGCGCCGCCCGGCGCGGGCAAGACGACGCGCGTGCCGCGCGCGCTGCTCGACGCCGGCTTCGCGGAGCGCGGCGAGATCCTGGTGCTCGAGCCGCGGCGCCTGGCCGCGCGCCTGTCGGCGCGGCGCGTGGCCGAAGAGCTCGGCGAGCGCGTGGGCGAGACCGTGGGCTACACGATGCGATTCGAAGAGGCCGCCGGCCCGGCGACGCGGATCCGCTTCGTGACCGAGGGCGTGCTGACGCGGCGGCTCCTGGTCGATCGCGAGCTCCGGGGCGTCAGCGCCGTGGTGCTCGACGAGTTCCACGAGCGGCACCTCGCGGGCGACGTCGCGCTGGCGCTGCTCCGGCGGCTGCAGCGCGGCGCGCGGCCCGATCTCCGCCTCGTCGTGATGTCCGCGACCCTCGACGCCGGGCCGATCGCGGCGTTCCTCGGCGCGCCCGAGGCGCAGCCCGCCTCCGCGGCCGAGGCCGGCGGCGCTCTCGGCGCGCCGGCGACCGAGTCCCCGCGCTGCGCGATCCTGCGCGCCGAGGGGCGGATGTTCGACGTCGCGATCGAGCACCTGCCGGCCGCCCGGGTGAGCGCGTCGGCCCACGCCGCGGGCGACCGCCGCGCTCCGGCGCACTGGGGCGACAGGACGCTCGAGAGCCTGGTCGCCTCGTCCGTGCGCCAGCTCATCGAGGAGGGGCTCGACGGCGACGTGCTCGTGTTCCTGCCGGGCTCCGCGGAGATCCGCCGATCGACGGAGGCGTGCGCGCCCCTCGCGAAGAGCGCGGACCTGCTGCTCCTGCCGCTGCACGGCTCGCTGTCGCCGGCGGAGCAGGATCGCGCTGTGCGCCCTGCGGACCGGCGCAAGGTCATCCTCTCCACCAACGTGGCCGAGACCTCCGTGACCATCGACGGCGTCGTGGCGGTCGTCGACAGCGGCCTCGCGCGCGTGGCCGCGCACGCGCCCTGGTCGGGGCTGCCCACGCTCCGCGTGGCGCCCATCGCCCGCGCCTCCGCGGCGCAGCGCGCGGGTCGCGCCGGACGGACGCGGCCCGGCCGCTGCCTCCGGCTCTACACGCGCGGCGATCTCGCCGCGCGGCCGGAGCACGAGGCGCCCGAGATCCGGAGGCTCGATCTCGCCGAGACGGTGCTCGAGCTGTGCGCGGCGGGCGTCACGGATCTCGAGGGGTTCGGGTGGCTGGAGGCGCCGCCCGCCGCCGGGCTCGCCGCGGCCGAGGCGCTGCTCGTGCGGCTCGGCGCGCTCGATGAAGCGCGGCGCCTGACGGAGTCCGGCCGGCGGATGCTGCGCTTCCCGGCGCACCCGCGGCAGGCGAGGATGATCGTCGAGGCCGAGCGGCGCGGCATCGCCGAGGACGGGTGCACGCTCGCGGCGCTCGTCGCGGAGCGCGACCTCGGCGCGCCCGCGGGCCCGCGGGACGCGCACGCGCGGAGGGGCGACGCACGGCACAGCTCCGATCTGCTCGCCGCGCTCCAGACGTTCGAGGAGGCGGACCGCGCGCGGTTCGCGGCGGACCGCCTGCGGTGGCTGGGCGTCGACCCGGCGCGCGCGCTCGCGGTGGAGCGGACGCGCAAGCAGCTCTCGCGGCTCGCCGACGCCCGGCGCGCCGCGCCGCCGGAGACCCTGGAGGCGCGCGAGATCGCGCAGCGCATCGCGATCCTCTCCGGCTACCCCGACCGGGTGGGTCGCCTCCGCCGCCCGGCAAACGCGTCGGGGCGGAGCGGGCGCGAGGTCGTGTTGGCCGCCGGCGGGACGGCCGCGCTCTCCGAGGCGAGCGTCATCGATGATGTCGACCTCGTCGTCGCGGTCGACATCGAGGAGCGCAGCGAGGGCCGCTCGGCGCGCACGGTCGTCCGCGCGGCGAGCGCGATCGAGGCCGACTGGCTGCTCGACCTCTTCACGGACGCGATCCGGGACACGACGGAGGCGACGTGGAACGCCGCCGCGGAGCGCGCCGAGGTCGTGCGCCGGCTCTCCTACGACGGCCTCGTGCTCGACGAGTCACGGCCGGCCGCCGGCGCGGGCGGCCCGCTCTCGGAGGCGGCGGCGCGGGAGCTCGCCGCCCAGGCGAAGGCGAAGGGGTGGCGGGCGTTCGTGAAGGGCGACGCGCTCGATGGCTGGCTCCTCCGGGTCGCGTTCGTGCGCGCGCACTGCCCGGACGCCGGGCTGCCCGACGTGGGCGAGGACGCGGTGCTCGCCGCGCTCGAGGCGCTCTGCGAAGGCCGCAGGAGCTTCGCAGAGCTCCGCGACGCGGATCTTGCCGGCGCCGTGCGGGCCTCGCTGAGCCCCGCGCAGGCGCGCGCGCTCGCCGAGCTCGCCCCCGAGTCGATCGTCCTGCCCGGCGGCCGACGAGCGCGCCTCGAGTACGCGGCGGACGCGCCGCCGTCGCTCGCGTCCCGGCTGCAGGACTTCTTCGGCATGGCCGAGGGGCCGCGCGTCGCCGGCGGGCGGGTGCCCGTCGTGCTGCACCTGTGCGCGCCGAACCAGCGCCCCGTGCAGGTCACGACCGATCTCTCGGGGTTCTGGGCGCGCCACTACCCGGCCATCGCGAAGGAGCTCCGCCGCCGTTACCCGAAGCACGCGTGGCCGGACGACCCGGCGCACGCCGCGCCGCCCTCGCGCGCGCCGCTGCGCAAGGGGTGAGTCAGCGCACGAGCGCCGCGGCCCTCGCCGTCTCGGCGGCCGTGCGGAGGAGCATGCGCACGATCCCCTCGCCGAGGGGCAGCGTGAACCCGACGTCGCTCTCGCGCTGCGCCACCTGCATCGGAGGGATGGAGCCGTAGCCGAAGCCCCACGACGAGAGCAGGCTCGCGATCCTGGCGATCTGCTCGAGATTGCGGAGCGCGACCGCGCCGTTCGCCGCGCTCTGCGGGTCCGTGTACGTGAGGGCGCCAGCGAAGTTGACCCCGGGCGGCTGGAAGTTGCCGATGACGCGCACGTACTGGAGGCCCGCGAGGAACGGGAGCTGCCCCGCCGCCGACGCGACCGCGGGCTGGCTCGAGAGGTCGCCGGCCACGACGAACGACGCGTTCTTCGTGCCGAGCAGCTCGACCATCCACGAGGGCACCGAGCGCTTCAGCGCGCTGAAGCGGAGCCGATCGAGGGCCCGCCGCATGCCGGTCTCGTTGCCGGTGAGGATCGTGTGCGGCGTGAGCACGACGAAGCCCACGTTGCCGGCCGTGAAGAGATCGTTGTCCGCGTAGCGCGTCTTCACGAGCGGCGCGCCGATGACGGTGACCGCCCTGGCGTCGGCGGAGCGGCGGATCGCGTCGACGTCGAAGTTGCCCTGCATCACCGCGCAGAAGTCGGCCCCCTGCATGGCGTAGAGGCCGCCGTAGATCTTCACGATGTCGCGCGACGGGACGAAGTTCGACTCGGGGCCCAGCGGCAGCAGGTTCGTGATGAGCTGGTTGACCTCGCCGCCGAGGCCGGAGGAGAACATCGCCGCCGCGTCGAGGTAGCCGAGCATCACCACGCCGCTCGGCAGCACGGCGAGGGGATCGCGATCGATCGCCGTCGCGTCGATCTTCTCGCCGCCGACCAGCGCGAGGCTGTCGTCCGCGCCCCCGCAGCCGGCGAGCGCCGGGGCGGCGGGCGCCGCCATCGCGAGCGCGAGCGCCGCGCGGCGCACGGCGGCGGCGCCCCGGGAATGCAGCAGCATCCGCACCATCGTGTTCGTCATCAAGGTCGCTCGTGCGGCGGGTCGGGGCGCTCCAGCGGGAAGGAGCCGATGATCTTCAGCATCTTGGTCTCGCGCTTCACGCCCTCGAGCGCCGCGACGAGCGCGCGATCGGTCGTGTGGCCGCTGACCTCGACGTAGAAGACGTAGTCCCAGCCCTCGCCGGGGACGGGGCGGGAGTGGACCCGCCGGAGGTTGCAGCTGCGCTCCTTGAAGTGCTGGAGGATGTCGTGGAGCGCGCCGGGCCGATCGTGGACGCTGAAGAGGATCGCCGTGGCGTCGTGGCCCGAGCGCGGCGCGGGGAGCCGCGACAGCACCGCGTAGCGGATCCGGAGCTCCCCCTCGTCGCCGACGTTCTCGCGGGCGACCCGGAGCTCCGGCACCCCGCTGAAGCCGCGGGGCACGATGGCGGCGCTGCCCTCGTTCTCGGCCGCGAGCTCCCAGGCGGCCTGCGGGCAGCGCACGTCGAGCACCAGCGCGCGCGGGTGCTGGAGCTCGAGGTAGTGCACGCAGGCCACGTGGTCCTGGGGCGAGGCGTACACCCGCTCGACGTCGGCGAGGTTGCCGCTCCGGTTCACGAGGTCGAGCGCCTGCACCAGCTGGCGCTCGCCGACGACCTTGAGGTCGGCGCCGCCGATCGCCTGGATCGTCGGGAAAATCGGCCCCTCCTTGAGAGACTCGTACGGGACCACGGCGAAGTCCGCGCGCGAGCGCGCGACCTCCTCGATGGCGGCGGCGGGGCTGTCCGCGCGGACGAACTCGCCGCCGACCCCGAAGTGATCGTGCGCCGCGGTCCAGCCGTAGTCGCCCTCGGCGCCCAGGTACGCGACCCGGGGCGCGACCTCGAACGCGCGCGAGGCCGCGTCGATGGCGACGAAGATCGGCCGCACCGCGCGCTGCGGGAACGGCGGCGTCACGGCGCGCTCGAGCGCCTGGACATGGGCGGCGTCGGCCGTGGGGGCGAACCGGGCCGTGCCGGTCCTCAGCTTGGCAAGCTCGTGCGCGATGCGCGCCCGGCGCTCGATGCTTCGTAGGATTTCTTGATCCAGCTCTGTGAGCTGCCGGCGGAGCTCCTCAAGTCGCTTTCTCTCATCCATCCCGGCCACCCTAGCACCGCCCCTGGCACAGGTGGACACGCAGCGCTCCGGGCGCAGCGCCGCGACGCCGCGCCTCGCACGGCTGGCCACACCTCGCCGCGGATCGCCGGGGTCGCGTCAGGCCGCCGCGGAGGCCGACGACGCGCTGGAGTCGCTCTTGCTGCTGCCGCTCGTCGACGAGGAGCCGCTCGATCCGGAGTCGGAGCTCGTCCCCGTGGACCCTGACGTCCCCGTGGACCCTGAGGAGCTGCCCGAGCCGCTCTCCGACTTCGCGGGCGGCTTGTTCGAGCCCGAGGCGTAGAGGTCGGAGTACCAGCCGCCGCCCTTGAGAATGAAGCCCGTGCCGCGCGAAATCTGCCGCCGGGCCGTCGCGTTGTGACACGACGGGCACTCCGAGAGCGGCGCCTCCTTGATGGACTGCTCGGCCTCCCATTCATGCGCGCAGGATGTGCAGGCGTACTCGTAAGTGGGCATGGCGTTTCTACTCCTCGGAACAACGCGAGGGATATGGCCACGTTAGCCACCTGTCAAGGCGGCTGCCAAAAGCATCCATCGCGTTTCCGACGTCGATCCTCGCCGCGCGACACGCGCCCCCTGCTTCGCGCCGCCGCGCCATCCGCGCTGCCCGCGCGGTCCGCCACCTCCGCGACCTCCACGCCGTCGACGCGGGCGACGTGGGGGCAAGACCTGGTCCTCCATGCGGGCGTGAGGAGGCGGGATCCGGTCTTGCCACGCGGCGCCAGCCCACGTAGACCCGGGCCAGGCCAGATGTGACGGTACGTGGCGTGCTGTGACGATACGTTTAAGCTCGCCCGGCCGGTCCCGGGGACGTCATGCGTATTCGGAAGCTCGAGATCAGCGGGTTCAAATCGTTCGTCGACCGGACGGTGGTCCATTTCGACACGGACGTGGTGGGCATCGTCGGTCCGAACGGCTGCGGCAAGTCGAACATCGTCGACGCGATCCGGTGGGCCATCGGCGAGCAGAGCGCGAAGCACCTGCGCGGCAAGTCGATGTCGGATGTCATCTTCAACGGCTCCGAGACCCGCGCCCAGCACGGGATGGCCGAGGTGACGCTCACCTTCGACAACAGCGATCCGACGGCGGCGTCGCAGCTCCCGCTCGAGTACCGGGACTACGCCGAGATCGCGGTGACGCGCCGGCTCTTCCGCGACGGGACGAGCGAGTACCTCATCAACAAGACCCAGGTCCGGCTCAAGGACGTGACCGACCTCTTCCTCGGCACCGGCGTCGGCACGAAGGCCTACTCCATCGTCGAGCAGGGCAAGATCGGGCTCATCGTCTCGGCGCGCCCGGAGGACCGGCGGATGCTCATCGAGGAGGCCGCCGGCATCACGAAGTACAAGGCCAGGAAGAAGCAGGCCGAGCAGAAGATGGACCAGACGCGGCAGAACCTGCTCCGCGTGGGGGACATCGTCTCCGAGATCCAGCGGAACCTCGCGTCCCTGAAGCGCCAGGCCGCGAAGGCCGAGCGGTACGTGAACTACCGCAAGGAGCTGGAGGACCTCGTGCTCCACGAGGCGTCGCACAAGCTCCTCGAGATCACGGTGCTCACGCAGCGCGAGTCGATCGGCAGGGCCGAGCACGCCGAGCGCGAGCAGGCGGCCCGGACCGCGCTCGCCGCCCGCGAGGCCGAGATCGAGGTCACCCGGCTCGAGGCCCTCGCCTGCGAGGAGCGGGCCGAGCGGGCGCAGAACGAGGCGTTCGCGGCCGACAACAAGGTGCGCACCCACGAGGCGGAGATCGCGCGGGCGCGCGACCGCCTCCGGCACCTGGAAGAGCGGCTCGTCACCGCGGCCAAGGAGCAGGGCGAGCTCGAGAAGACGGTCGCGGAGCTCACGGCCGAGAAGGAGCAGCTCGAGGCGCAGCTCGCCGGCGTCGAGGAAGAGGAGGCGCGCGAGAGCGAGCTCGCGCTCGAGCAGCACGAGCGGCTCGAGGAGCTGCGGCACGGCGAGCGCACCGCCGAGCACGAGGTCGCCGCGCTCCGCCGGCGCGCCGCCGAGGCCACCGCTGCGGTCGCGGCCGCCGAGGCGTCGCTCGCCGGGTTCGATCGGCGCATGGCGGAGATGAGCCAGCGGCGCGCCAAGCTCGAGGACGAGATCGGGCGGCTGATGTACGAGTCGGAGGAGCTCGAGCGGCGGCGCTCGTCGCTGACGCGGAACGTGGCGGAGCTCGCCGAGGGGAAGCGGATCTCCGCGGAGGAGCGGACGCGGCTCGATGCCGAGATGAAGGCGCTGCGGGAGCAAGCGGTCGCGAGCGACCGCGCCGTGGAGCACGCGAAGAACGAGCTCGGGCAGCGGCGCAACCGGCTCCGCGCGCTCGAGGAGCTGCACGCCCGGCTGGAGGGCGTCGGCGCCGGGGTGAAGAACCTCCTCAAGACGAAGGACCCGGCGCTGCTCGGGCTCGTGGCCGACCGGATCGAGGCGCCGGCCGAGCTGACCGCGGCGTTCGCGGGGCTGCTCGGCGACCGCCTGCAGTGCGCGGTCGTGAGCGACGTCGAGCGCGGGATCGCGCTGCTCGCGGACCTGTCGAAGAACAACCGCGGGCGGGCCAGCGTGATCGCGGCGCGGCCACCGTTCGTGGCCGGCGCCGCGCGGCGGCCGCCGCGCGGCGAGGGGGTGCTCGGGCCGCTCGTGGACCGGCTCGTCTTCGCGCCCGAGGACGAGGCGCTGGCGCGCGCGCTCGTGGGCGACGCGGTGGTCGTCGCGTCCGCCGAGGTCGCGGCGCGGCTCGCGGCCGAGGGCGCGGGGTGCACGCTCGTGACGCTCGACGGCACGGTCCTCCGCGAGGACGGCGTGGTGAGCGGCGGCTCGGGCGACGCGGTCGCGGCCGGGATGATCGAGCAGAAGCGGGAGATGCGCGCGCTGCACGAGTTCGTCGCGACCAAGTCGGAGGAGGTGACGGCGCTGCTCGACGCGCAGCAGAAGCTCCGCCTGCGGATCACCGAGGTGGGGACGGCGCTGGAGCGGGCGCGGAGCGAGGCGCACGAGGGAGAGCTCGCGCTCGTGACGGCCGAGAAGGACCTCCGCCGCGCGGAGGAGCAGCTCGCCGCGGCGCAGAAGCGCGAGGGCGTGGTGCGCTCCGAGCTCGAGGACCTCGCCGACAACCTCGACGCCGGCGGGAGCGAGCAGCAGGCGGCGCGCGACAAGCTCGCGGCCGGGCGCGCGGCGCGCGAGGCGGCCGCGGCCGGCCTCGAGCACGCGGAGCAGGTGGCGGCCGAGTGGCGCGAGCGGGTGCTCGGGCAGCAGTCGGTCGTGACCGAGCGGAAGGTGAAGCTCGCGCGCGTGCGCGAGCGCGCCGCCGCGGCGCGGGGCACGATCGAGCGGCTCACGCGGTCGTGCACCGAGCTGCAGGGCCGGATCGCTCGGCTCGACCAGGAGCGGACGGAGAGCGCGATCGGCGCCGGGAAGGCCGCGGCGACGATCGTGATCGCGCGCGAGGCGCTGGTCCACGCCGTCGCCGAGGCGCACGCGGCGCAGGCGACGCTGACCGAGGCGCGGCGCGCGCTGGACGAGGCGCGGCAGGCGCACGCGGGGCGCGAGGCCGACCTGCGCGGGCTGCGCCAGGAGCTCGCCGACGTGTCGGAGCAGCTCCGCAAGCACGAGCTCGCGCTGGAGCGGCTGCGCGTCGAGCACACCCACCTCATCGAGGGGGTGCGCGAGCGCTTCCGCGGGCTGGAGCTCGCCCGCGTCGTCGGCGACTACCACAAGCGGCCGCCCGTCGACGCGTCGCACCGCGCGCGCATCCAGGAGCTGACGGAGCTGCTCGACCGCATGGGCCCCGTCAACCTGGACGCCGTGCGCGAGCACGCCGAGGCCGAGGAGCGGTACACGTACTACTCGGGCCAGAAGGCCGACCTCGAGAAGGCGCTCGACGACCTCGAGAAGGCGATCGCCCAGATGAACCGCGAGTCGAAGCGGCTCTTCAAGACGACGTACGACGGCATCAACGCGCGCTTCAAGGCGCTGTTCCCCAAGATGTTCCGCGGCGGTCAGGCGGAGCTCAGGCTGACGAACCCCGACGACATGCTGGAGACGGGCATCGAGATCCTGGCGCAGCCGCCGGGCAAGAAGCTCGGGAACATCGAGCTGATGAGCGGCGGCGAGAAGGCGCTCACCGCCGTGTCGCTCATCTTCGCGATCTTCCAGTTCAAGCCGTCGCCCTTCTGCATCCTCGACGAGGTCGACGCGCCGCTCGATGAGGCGAACGTGGCCCGCTACAACGAGGCGATCCGCAGCATGACGAGCCACTCGCAGTTCATCCTGATCACGCACATCAAGCGCACGATGCAGTCGGTCGACGTGCTCTACGGCGTGACGATGCAGGAGCCCGGCGTCTCGAAGCTCGTCAGCGTGCGGATCAACGAGACGGCCAAGCGGCCGGAGCGCGAGGCGACGCCCGCGGCGGCGGTGGCGTGAGCGCGGCGCCTCCCGCGGGCGGGCCGGCCGGGGGGCGCCTGTCGCGCGGCGCCTCGGGGCTCCGGCACCTCCGCTGGGCCCGCGAGGTGCTGGCCACGCTGGAGGCCCACGTCGAGCACAACCCGGCGCTCGAAGGCGCCGATCGCGAGGCGCTGCGGGGCGAGGCGCGCGCGCTCGCGGCCGCGGTGCAGGCCCTCAGCGGGGCCGTGAAGCCGTACCGGGACTTCCTCGAGCGGACGCGGGTGCGCTACCGCGGGCGCGTGCGCGTGGCGGAGCACCTGGTCCGGGGATCCGGCGCGGGCGGCGCGGACGAGGCGGCGCGCGCCCGCCTCGAGGAGGCGCTGGCGGAGCTCGCCGCGATGGAGGAGACGCAGCGGCGGCCGCTCAAGGAGGCGCTCTCGGCGGAGATCGATCGGCTGCGCGAGGCGATGGCGCGGATGGACGCCCGCCTCGCGGAGCGGCTCTCCGCGCAGCTCGTCGAGAGCCTGTACCCGCCGCTCACGGACGGCGCGTCGAGGGTCGCCGACGACGGGGATCCGGACGACGACGCGACGGCGAGCCCTCGCTAGCTCGCGAGGCGGGCGAGCCGCCGCAGGGGCGCCGGTGGGCCAGCGGCTCGCCAGGCGGGCGGAACAAAAGCGCCTCGCGCGCCGCACCGTGAGCGGCAGCTACCGGGGGGACGGATCGTCCTTCGTGCACGCCGGGATGGAGATGCGGTAAAGGGCCTGCGAAGGATTCGGAGAGGACGTCGATGGGCAGCGCTGAGTCGGGCGCCTTCCTGCTTCTCCGCGGGCGCGCCGCGGCGAGCGAGCGATTCGAGGCGCTGATCCGACGCCACGTGCCGGACGTCGGCGTCGTCTCCGATCCCGAGCGCGCGCTCTCGCAGTGTCAGCGCGAGCCGCCGCTGGTGCTCGCCGTCGACTGGAGCGACCCGGCCGGCGCCGCGGCGTTCTGCTGCCGCGTGCGGGAGCAGCCCGGCGGCGACGCGGTGTTCCTCCTCGCGATCGCCGAGGCCGACGCGGACCTCGACGGGATCCTCGCGGCGGGCGCGAGCGACTTCCTGCTCGTGGGCGACGAGGGCGCGGGCGCCCGGGCGCGGCTCGCCGTCGCCCGCGAGCGCGCCGCGCGCGACGCCGCCTCGCGCCAGGCGCTCGCGCAGACGCAGGCGCGCCTCGTCCTCGCCGGCCGCATGGCGAGCGTCGGCACCCTCGCCGCCGGGGTCGCCCACGAGATCAACAACCCCCTCGCCTTCGTCATCGCGAACGTCGACGCGGCGATCCGGCGCATGGGCGCGATGGAGCGGCGGAACAGCGCGCCGCGCAGCGGTCCGTGGGCCCGCCCCCACGCAGACGGCCGCGGGCCGTCGAGCGAGCTCTCCGAGGTGCTGAGCCTGCTCGAGGACGCCCGCGAGGGCGCGGAGCGGGTGCGGCTCATCGTGCGCGATCTCCACAGCTTCTCGCGCGCCGAAGAGGACCGCCGCGGGCCGGTCGACCCCCGGCGGGTGCTCGACTCCTGCGTCCACATGGCGATGAACGAGATCCGGCACCGCGCCCGCGTCGTCCGGAGCTTCCAGGAGGTGCCGCCCGTCGATGCGAACGAGCAGCGGCTCGCGCAGGTCTTCCTGAACCTCATCGTGAACGCCGCTCAGGCGATCCCCGAGGGGCTCGCCGAGCAGAACGCGATCGAGCTCTCGACGCGGTGCGATGCCGCGGGGTGGGTCATCGTCGAGGTGCGCGACACCGGCGCCGGGATCGCGCCCGAGTCGCTCGATCGGATCTTCGAGCCGTTCTACACGAGCAAGGAAGAGGGCGAAGGGCTCGGGCTCGGGCTCGCGATCTGCCACGCCATCGTCGCGGCGCTGGGGGGTCGGATCGAGGTGGAGAGCCGCCGTGGCGAGGGGAGCACGTTCCGCGTCGTCCTCCCCGCCGCCGCGGGCGGCGAGGCGCGCGCCCCTTCGGCCGCCGGCCCCGGCGCGTCGAGCGGGCGGCGCGAGAACGGCAGGCCCGCCGCGGCCGCGCCGCAGGCGGCGCCGCGACAGCGGGTCCTCATCATCGACGATGAGCCGATGCTCACGCGCGCCATCGCGGGGACGCTCGAGCCGCGGCACGAGACGACCGCGACCGCGAGCGCGCGCGACGCGCTCACCAGGATCCGCGCCGGGGAACGCTACGACGCCATCCTGTGCGACCTGATGATGCCCGACATGACGGGGATGGATTTCTACGCGTCGCTCGCCGAGCACGCGCCCGAGCAGCAGCGCCGGGTCGTGTTCCTGACCGGCGGCGCCTTCACGGAGCGCAGCAAGGCGTTCCTGCAGCAGGTCAACGCCCGGCTGCTCCTGAAGCCGTTCGACGCGGCGACGTTGCTCTCGCTGGTCGACGAGGTCGTCGCCGCGCCCTGAAGCGCGCGCTCCGCTCCTCGCGCGCCGCCGGGGGCGCGCGCCCTCGGCCCGCCTTCAGTGATAGTCGCGCGATTTCAGCGTGACCTCCTCGTCGTTCGGCAGCTCCAGCCGCTCCAGCTCGCGCGCGACCACGTGGATCACGTCGCCCTGCCGCTCGACCCGCCCGGCGACGAGCAAGAGCGCGGCGTACCGCGCCACCTGGTAGTGGTCGTCGAAGACCTGCTTCTGGACGATGACGTTGACCACGCCGGTCTCGTCCTCGAGCGTCACGAACGTCACGCCGCTCGCCGTCCCCGGCCGCTGGCGGCCGACCACCATGCCGGCGACCCGCACGCTCTCCCCGTTGCGCGCCGCCTTGATCTCCTCGGCGGTCCGCACGCGCCCGCCCCCGCGGCGCCGCTTGAGCGCCGGCCGCAGGTGACGCATCGGGTGATCGTGCAGCGACAGGCCCACGCGCCCGTAATCCAGCGCGAGCTGCTCCAGCGGCTTGAGCGGCGGGAGCCCGACGTCGCTGTCCTTCTCGATCGGCACGCCCTCGAACAGCCCGTCCACGCGGGGCGCGCGCGCCCGCCAGAGCGCCTCCCTCCGGGCGGGCACCAGCGCGGCGAGCGCGCCCGCTTCGGCGAGCGCTTCCACCTCGTTCTTCTTCAGCTCCGTGCGCCTCACGAGATCCGGGAGGCTCGTGAACGGCGCCTCCTCGCGCGCCGCCACGATCGCGTCGACGGCCGCATCCCCGAGCCCCTTCACGAGGCGCATGCCGAGCCGCAGCGCCGGGCCCGCCGAGGGCTCGGCGCCGGGCTCGAGGGTCGCATCCCACGCGCTCTGCACCACGCACACCGGCCGCACCTCGACGCCGTGCCGCTGCGCGTCCTGCACCAGCGCCGACGGGCTGTAGAACCCCATCGGCTGCGCGTTGAGCAGCGCGCAGGTGAACGCCGCCTGGTGATGGACCTTGAGCCACGCCGACGCGTACACGAGCAGCGCGAAGCTCGCCGCGTGCGACTCCGGGAAGCCGTACTCGCCGAAGCCCTGGATCTGCTGGTAGAGCATCTCGCCGAACTTCGCCGAGATCCCCCGCTCGGCGAAGCCCTGGATGAGCCGCGCGCGGTGCCGCTCCAGGCGCCCGTGCTTCTTCCACGCCGCCATGTCGCGGCGCAGCTGATCGGCCTCGCCGGGCGTGTAGCCCGCGCCGACCATCGCGATCTGCATCACCTGCTCCTGGAAGAGCGGCACGCCGAGCGTGCGCTCCAGGATGGGATCCAGGCACGGGTGCGGCGAGACCGGCGGCTCCTGCCCCGTCCGCCGGCGCAGGTAGGGGTGCACCATCCCGCCCTGGATGGGCCCGGGGCGCACGATCGCCACCTCGATCACCAGGTCGTAGAACTTGCTCGGCTTCAGCCGCGGGAGCATCGCCATCTGGGCGCGGCTCTCGATCTGGAACACCCCCACCGTGTCGGCCCGGCCGATCGCCTCGTAGACGGCCGGGTCCTCCGGCGGGAGCTGCGCGAGCGCCGCGATCGGATCGGACGCGGCGCTTCGGCCTGCGTGGACCGAGGGATCCGCGGACGCGGAGTCACGAGCCGCGCTGGCCAAGGGCTCCGCGGACGCGGAGTCACGAGCCGCATCCATAGGTCGGCCCGCGAGCTCGGCGTACCGGTCCGCGTGGATCAACGCGAGCGCCTTGCGGATCGCCGTCAGCATGCCGAGGGCCAGGACGTCGATCTTGAAGAAGCCGAGATCGTCGAGGTCGTCCTTGTCCCACGGGATCACCGTGCGGCCCTCCATCCGCGCAGGCTCGACCGGGGCCACCCTGTGCAGCGGCTCCGACGACAGCACGAAGCCGCCGACGTGGATCGACAGGTGGCGCGGGAAGCCCTCCAGCGCGCTCGCCATCAGGACGGCCTGCCGGACGCGCACGTCGTCCGGATCGAGGCCCGCCTCGCTCACCCGCTGCTCCGTGATGTCCGCCTCGTGGTGGAGCACGAGGCCGCTCAGCCTGTCGACCTGATCCGCCGAGAAGCCGAACGCCTTGCCCACCTCGCGGAGCGCGCTCTTCCCGCGGTAGGCGATCACCTCCGAGACCATCGCCGCCCGGTCGCGGCCGTACATCTCGTAGATCGCCTGGATCACCTCCTCCCGGCGCTCGTGCTCGAAATCGACGTCGATGTCCGGTGGCTCGTTGCGCTCCTCCGACAGGAAGCGCTCGAAGAGCAGGTTGGACCGGGCCGGGTCCACCGCCGTCACGCCGAGCACGAAGCACACCGCGCTGTTCGCCGCGCTCCCGCGGCCCTGACAGAGGATCTGCCGCGCGCGGGCGATCTTCACGACCTGCTGCACGCTGAGGAAGTAGGGGGCCACGCCGAGCTTCGCGATCAGCGCGAGCTCCTTCTCGATCTGCGCGCGCACCTGCGGCGGCGTCCCCTCCGGGTAGCGGTCGCGGCAGCCCTCCTCGGTCAGGCGGCGCAGCGCCTGATCCGACGTCTCCCCCGGCATGCAGAGGGCGTCGCTCGGGAAGCTGTAGCGGAGCTCGGCCAGCGAGAAGCGGCAGCGGGAGGCGACCTCCACCGTGCGCGCGACCCAGGCCGGATGATCGCGGAACAGCGCCGCCATCTGCGCGCCCGACCGCACGTACGCCTCCGCGTTCGGCGCGATGCGCGTCCCGGCTTGATCGAGCGTGGCCTTGGTCCGGATGCACGTGAGCACGTCGGCGAGCGGCTTGCGCGACGGGTGGTGGTAGAGCGGTCGCGCGGTCGCCACCACGCAGGGGCCGTAGCGCCGCTCCGCCGCGAGGGCCGCCGCGACGCGCTCGCCGTCGCGGCGGTCGAGGTGCTTCCAGGTCGCGACGAGCGCGCGCTCGCCGAACGCGTCGCGCAGCGCGCCGATGAGCGCGCCGGAGACGGCCGCGGGCACGAGCGGATCGAGCGGCACGATCGCGGAGAGGCCCCGCGGCGCCGCCGCGATCGCCTCCGCCGAGATGCTCGCCGTCCCCTTCTCGCAATCGGCGTGCGCGAGCGTGAGCAGCCGGCAGAGGTTCGCGTACCCCTCGCCGTCCTCGACCAGGAGGACCACCGAGGGCTGGACCTCCGGCGCGCGCTCGGCGCGCGGCGCCGGGCGATCGACGGCCGAACGCGGCGCGCCGATCGTCAGCTCGGCCCCGACGATCACCCGCTGCTCGACCTTCTTCGCCGCCGTGTGCGCGCGGACGCTGCCGTAGATCCCGTCGCGGTCGCAGAGCGCGAGCCCCTCGAGGCCGAGCTCCTTGGCGCGGTGCACGAGCTCCTCGGGGTGCGAGGCGCCCTCGAGGAACGAGAAGCAGGAGCGGCCGCAGAGCTCCGCGAACGGCACCGTGGCGCCGGCGCTCACTCGCACCACCCCTGCAGGAAGGCCTCGCCCGTCGCGCGATCGACGTAGATCCACGCCTCGCCGCAGGAGCTCGCGCTCGCGCCGTCGCGCGGGCGCAGCTCGCCGAGGCGCGCCGGGGTGGCCCTGCCGGACGGCGACCCCGAGACCAGCCAGGCGCGCGCGTAGTCGCGCGACGCCGGCGTGGGCGTCCACCACTCCACCGCGTCGAGCCGCATCACGAACGAGAGCCGCTCGATCGCGTAGAGGTGCCGGTCGACCGCCACGATCGCGCCGCGCCCCACGCGGCCGAGCGGGATCGGCTGCGCGAGGAGCCGCGCGGGCTCCGGCGCCGGCGCGTCGGCCCCCTCCGCGCGCTCCCCCGCGGCCGACCCCTGCTCCGCCGCGGCCCGATCCGCCGCGGCGCGCGCGCGGGCCGCGGCGGGCGTGCGCGCCGCGGCCGCCTCGTCCGGGACCGGCACGAGCCGCGAGCGCGCCTCGGGGCGGTGCGCGTCGGCGATCTCCAGGACGCCCACCCGCTCCGCGCCGATCTCGGCCGAGAGCTCGGCCAGGAGCGCCGGCAGGCTATCGGGGTCGACCGACCGGTCGCGCGACAGATCGAGCTGCACCCGGCGGGCGCGCGCGATGCGGGAGGCGATGAGGTGGACCCCCACCGCGGGCGCCGCGAGCTCGATCCGCTCGAGCTTCGCCTTGAGCGGGCGGAGCAGATCGCCCGCGTCCGAGAGGGGCACCGGCATGTCGACGTGGAAGCGCAGCGAAGGGCCGCGCTCCTCGTCCTCCAGGAGCGCGGCGGCGACGTCGTCGTCGCGGTCGCCGAGGCGGAGCCGCGCGATCGAGCGATCGTAGGCGATCGCCACGTTGAGCCGCCCGCACGCCTCGCCGCGCGCGGCGAGCCGCGACGCGATCCGCGACGTCATGCCGCGCAGCACGAACAGGAGCGACTCGGCGCTCTCGACCGGATCGTCGAAGAGCACCTCCTCCTCGATCAGCCGGGGCACCTCGTAAGGCAGGAGCGGCACAGGATCGCGGCCGGCGAGGAGCTCCATCACCTCGGTCGTCCGCGGGCCCAGCCGCGCCGCCACCTGCGCCCGCGGCAGGCGCGCGAGATCCTCGACGCGGAGCACGCCGAGCCGGACGAGGAAGCTCGCCACCTCGCGCTCGACCGGGAGCGCCTGCACCGGAAGGGGCCCGATCGCCTGCGCCCCCTTGCCCGGCGGCGCGATCGGGGCCTCTGCCCCCGGCGCGCCGTCCGCGTGCGCGCCGAAGCGCGCGAGCGCCTGCGCGAGCCGCGGCCCGTCGGCGATCGCGAGCCGCGCCCGGTGGCCGAGCGCCGCCACGCGCTCGCCGAGGTCGCCGAGCAGCGCCTCCTCGCCGCCGACGAGGTGCGACGCCCCGGTGATGTCGAGCCACACCGTGTCGTACGGGCCGTCGCCCCAGGGGCTCCGCGCCGCGCTCGCGGCGCGCTCGCCGGCGCCCCGAGCCCGCGGCGCCGGCGCGCGCGCGCCGGCGCGCGGCGAAGCGCCCTGCTCGCCGAGCTGGATCGCCGCCGTCGCCCCGAGCCCGAGCGCCACCTCGGCGACCCGGCCGAGCGCCGCGTCGATCTCGGCGAACGTCACCCGGTGGATCGCGAGGTGCGCGACCAGCGCCGCCGCCTCGACGACCTTCTGCCCCGGCCTCACCCCGTACCGCCGCGCCTCGTCGTCGACGACGTCGATCACGGCCACCGGCGCCGGCGGCTCGCGATCGGACCGCGCGGCGAGCGCGGCCCGGCGCTCCTCCTCGCCCCCGATGATCACCGCGAGCGGCGCCTTCCCGCTCGGTGAGACCGGCCCGCGCTGCTTCACCAGCTCGCACGCGAGCTGCGGGAGCACGATCGCCACAATGCGCCTTGCCGCCATCGCCTCTCCTCCCTCACGCCCGCGACAGCGCGGGCCGCGGCTCGCTTCCCGCCGCCCGCTCCGCCTTCTCCCTCGATCGCTCGCCGAGCGCCACCGGCGTCGGCGAGGTCACGCGCCCGCGCCGATCCTTGGCGACGCGCACCATCAGCCGCCCCTCGGCGACCTGCTCGATCTCCAGCCGCATCGCAACCGGCAGAGGCATCGGCCGTGCCGCCTGGCGGTCGGTGAGGAGCAGGATCGTCCCGTCGCTCCCCTCGGTGGCCAGGGCGAGCTTGCGCACCACATTCACCCACCGCGCGAGGTCCTCCTCGCGGCGCCCCGCCGCGGGCGCGCCCCGCTCCCCCTTCCCCGCCGCCTGACCGAAGGCCCCCGGGACCCCGGCCACGTCGATCACGAGCACCGCGAACGCCCGGCTCATCGCCATCCGGACCGCGACCTTGGCGAGCATCTCCACGGGGGGCCGCGCCACGAGCAGCCGGCTCAGGTCGACCCCCGCGCGCGCGACCGCTGGCGCGAAGAGCGAGCCGCTCGGGTCGATCCAGGCGCACCATGCCCCCGCCGTCGCGCTCGTCCCGCGCAGCCGCGCCTCCGCCTGCGCCGACGCGCACGCAGAGAGGGCGATGGAGGTGGAACGCCCGAGCCCCCGCGGCGCGGCGAGCTCCACCACCCCCCCGCGCGGCAGCCCCCCTTCCGGGAGCGCGTCGTTGATTTCCTGTATACTGAGCGGGAGCGTCTTGGCGCGCGCTTCGAACTCGGGGAGGGTGTGGCGCAGGAGGTCCCGGGCGAGAGGAGCGGCAAGAGCGACGGGCGACATACTGAACATGGTAACAGTCCCCTCGCGAAGCTGCCAACTTTGCAGGACGAACAACGTCCTACCTGCGCCCGGTGCGTTCCCGTTTCGCCCTCCCAGGACGGCTGAATGGCCTCGTCGGTGATCTTCGATCGGCGGGGATGGCAGGACGGCGGGGTTGAGGGCAATGCCCGGCCCGGACTTCTTCAATAAGTCCCCCTGCGACCTGTCGACCGGGGGTCGGGCCAGGATGGGCGCGGCGCCCCTGTTGGCGCGCGGGCGGGGCTCCTGCCGCTCCGGCGTCAGTGCGGCGGGGCGGCCGCTCCGGGGGCAGCGGCCGCTGCGGCCGCTCTGGGGACGTCCCCGATATAACGAGAGCTCGGCCGGATGAGCCGCCCGGTGCGCCGCTGCTCGTCGATGTGCGCGCACCAGCCGGCGACCCTGCCCACCGCGAAGGTCGGCGCGAAGAGCGCGCGCGGCAGCCCGAGCGCGTCGAGCAGCACCGCCGTGTAGAACTCGACGTTCGCGCGCAGCGGGCGATCCGGGTGCCGCGCGCGGAGCGCCGCCTCCGCCGCTCGCTCGACCGCGCGCGCCAGCGCGAGCCGGGCGCCCTGCGCCCCGCCAGCCGTCCGCCCGAGCCGCTCGATCGCCCGCTCGAGCACCGCCGCCCGCGGATCCCTCACCCGGTAGATCCGGTGCCCCATGCCCATGATCCGCCGCCCCGCGGCGAGCTCTGCCTGGATCCAGCGCTCGGCGCTGCCGGAGGGCAGCGCGCCGCCCTCGCCCGCCGCCCCGATGGCGTCGAGCATGTCGAGCACCGGCCCCGGCGCGCCGCCGTGGAGCGGCCCCTTCAGGGCGCCGATCGCCGCGACCACCGCCGAGATCGCGTCCGAGCCCGTCGAGGTGACCACGCGCGCCGCGAACGTGGACGCGTTCAGGCCGTGATCCGAGACCGTCACGAGGTACGTGTCGAGCTCGCGCGCCTCGGCCTCGCTCGCCGCCGAGCCGCGCACCATGCGCAGGTAATCGGCCGAGAGCCGGAGCGCCGGATCGGGCGCGACCGGCTCCTCGCCCGCGCAGCGCCGCGCCCAGGCCGCCGCGAACGTCGCGACCGCCCCGGCGATCGCCGCGGGCGAGGCGTCGCCCCGGAGGTGCGCGACCGCGGCGCGGAGCGCGTCCATGCCGTCGCCCGCGTGGAGCGCGTCCCCGAGCCGCCCGAGCAGCGCGAAGGCCCGCGTCCGCCCCTCGGCGATCGCGCCCCGGAGCGACTCCCGCGCAGGCGCCGAGGGCAGCGCGCCGCCCCAGAGCAGCCCGCACGCGTCCTCGAACGTCACCCCGCCGTCGCCGGCGAGCGCCTCGACGTCGTGGCCGGCGAGCGTGAGCCTCCCCCGCTCGCCGTCCACCTCCGAGAGCCGCGTCTCCGCCACCACCACACCCTCCAGGCCGCTCGCGAGCGGCGCCGCCACATCCCTCATTCGATCACCTCCGCCTGAGGACATGTTGGGCATCGCATGGGGTTGATCAATCTTGATTGTACAATCAACCATGCACGGCCTCGAAGCGCGTCGAGGACGCCGCGCGCGGGTGTCCTCCGCGCGGTCGCCCGGCCCGCGCCTGCCGGCCCGGGACGCGGCGCGCGGAGGACGCCCGCGCGCGGCGTCGCGTCGGGCGCGGCGGCGCGCAGGCCGCGCCGCCGCGAAGAATCCCGGCGAGAAGCGGGGAATCCAGTGCTAGGAGGGACACGGGCGTCCGGCGATCCGCGGGCCGCGCGGCGTGGATCGATGGACAGGGTTTGGACCTGATGTTGATGGACCTTCATGGTTGATCACCCTGACTCGGAGCAGCGGCCCTCGGCGTACGTGACCGGCGCCGAGGCGGCGGAGCTGCTCGGCGTGAAGCGGGAGACGCTCTACGCGTACGCGAGCCGCGGCGTGCTCCGGGGCGTGCCCGGCGGGCGAGGGCGCGCGCGGCTCTACCTCCGGGCGGACATCGAGCGGCTCAAGGCGCGGCACGACGCGCGCGCCGGCCACGGGCCGGTCGCCGCCGAGGCGCTCCGGTGGGGCGAGCCGGTGCTCGAGTCGGCGCTCACCGCGATCGGCCCGCGCGGGCCCGTCTACCGGGGCAAGGAGGCGGTCGCGCTGGCGCTCGAGGACGCGCCGTTCGAGGCGGTCGCCGAGCTCCTGTGGACCGGCGAGCTGCCGGCGGAGGGCGCGCCGGCGGGGCGACCCGGCCGGCTGAGCGTCCGCCCGGCGAAGCTCACGGCGCTCCTCCCGGAGGGCGCGCCGCCGTTCACCGCGCTCGCGCTCGTGGTGCCCGCGCTCGGCGCGCACGACCCGACCCGCCACGTGGGCGCGCCCTCGGGCGACGGGCGCATCCCCACGAGCGACGCGGAGCGCGCGCGGGCGCGGGCGCTCGTGCGCTCGCTCGCGGCGCTGGTCGGCCTCGGGCGGGACCCGGCCAGGGCGGCCGCGGCCCTCGAGGCCGAGGGGGCGGCGCGGCGCCTGCTCATCGCCCTCGGCGCGAGCCCCTCGAAGAAGGCCGAGCGCGCCGTGAACCGGGCGCTCTCGATCTCGGCCGATCACGAGCTGAACGCCTCGACGTTCGCGGTCCGGGTGGCGGCGTCCACCGGGGCCGATCTCTACGCCTGCGTCAGCGCGGGGCTCGCGGCGCTCTCCGGCCCGAGGCACGGCGGCTCCGCGGACCGCGTGGAGGCCCTGGTCGCCGAGGCAGGCCGCCCCGAGCGCGCCGCGGCCGCGGTCCACGAGCGGCTGCGCCGCGGGGAGCCCATCGCCGGCTTCGGGCACAGGCTCTACCCGGAGGGCGACCCCCGCGCCCGGGCGCTGCTCGACACGGCCCGGGCGCTCGCGCCGCAGAGCGCGGCGCTGCGCACGGTGCTCGCGCTGGTCGACGCGCTGCGCGACGCCGGCCACGACCCGCCGTCGCTCGACGTGGGCCTCGTCGCGATCGCGGCCGCGCTCGGCCTGCCGGCCGGCTCGGCGGCGGCGCTCTTCGCGGTGGGCCGCGCCGCGGGGTGGATCGCCCACGCGTTCGAGCAGCGGGAGGCCGGGTACATGCTGCGGCCCCGCGCCCGGTACACGGGCCCCTGATCGCCCGCGCGCCGCGCCCTAAAAATCGACCTGCATGCCGAGCTCGACCACGCGGTTCGGCGGCAGGCCGAAGTACGCCGTCGCCGGCCGCGCGTTCCGCGAGATGAACGCGAACAGCCCCTTCCGCCACCGGGACATCTTCGAGCGCCCCGTCGTCAGCAGCGTCTCCCGGCCGAGGTAGTAGCTCGTCCGCCCGAGATCGATGTGGAGCCCGTGCCGCTTGCACCCCTCCAGCACCGACGGGGCGTTCGGCGTCTGCATGAAGCCGTAGCACGCGGTCACCTGGTAGATGCCCTCGCCCCGCGGGATCACCGTCGTGCGCCGCTCCGCCGGCACCTCCGGCACGTTCAGCACCTGGATCGAGAGGAGCACCACCTGCTCGTGCAGCACCTGGTTGTGCTTCACGTGGTGCAGCAGGATCGGCGGCGTGCCCTCGGGGTTCGACGCCATGAAGACCGCCGTCCCGCGCACCCGGTGCGGCTTCGTGCGCTTCACATCCTCGAGGAACGTGTCGAGCGGCAAGATCGCCGACTTGATCGCCGCGGCGAGGTGCTTGCGCCCCGTCTTCCACGTCGTCATCACCGTGAACGTCGCCGCGCCCATCACGATGGGCACCCAGCCGCCGTGGAAGAACTTGGCGCTGTTCGCCGTGAAGAACGCGAGATCGATCACGAGGAAGAGCCCGGCCAGCGGGAGCGACTTCCAGATCGGCCAGCCCCACGTCTCCCGCGTGACCACGTAGTAGACCACCGTCGTGATCCCCATCGTGCCCGTGACGGCGATGCCGTACGCGGCCGCGAGCGCGCTCGAGCTCTTGAAGGTGAGCACCAGCACGATGCACGAGATCAGGAGCCCGCTGTTCACCTCGGGGATGTAGATCTGCCCCGCCTCGTCCTTCGAGGTGTGGACCACCGTGACGCGCGGGAAGTACCCGAGCTGCACCGCCTGCTGCGTCAGCGAAAAGGCCCCGGAGATGAGCGCCTGGGACGCCACGACCGTCGCCGCGGTCGCGATCGCCACCGTGGGGTAGAGCGCCCACGACGGGACCAGCGCGTAGAACGGGTTCGCCGCGGCGGCGGGGTCCTCGAGGAGCTTGGCGCCCTGGCCGAAGTAGTTGATGAGCAGCCCCGGCCAGACGATCGTGTACCAGGTGTACTTGATCGGCCCGCGGCCGAAATGCCCCATGTCGGCGTACAGCGCCTCGCCGCCCGTGATGCAGAGGACGACCGCGCCGAGGATCAGGAAGCCGTGCACGTTGTTCTCGGCGAAGAAGCTCACCGCGTAGGCCGGCGAGACGGCCCGGAGCACGCCGGGGCTGTGCAGGATCTCCTTGGCCCCGAGCAGCGCGAGCGCCATGAACCACACGAGCGTCACCGGGCCGAAGATCGTCCCGACGCCGGCCGTGCCGCGCTTCTGCACGAGGAACACGGCCAGCAGCACGACACAGGTGAGCGGCACGACGGCGGGCTTGAGCGTCGACGTCGCGACCTCGAGGCCCTCCATCGCCGAGAGCACCGAGATCGCCGGCGTGATCACGCCGTCCCCGTAGAGGAGCGAGGCGCCGAAGAGGACGAGGAGCACGAGCAGGCCGCGGCCTTCGCCCTTGCGGTCGCTGCTCGGGACGAGCGCGAGGAGCGCGAGGATGCCGCCCGCCCCCTCGTTGTCGGCCCGCGTGATGAACGTCAGGTACTTGACGGTCACCACCATCATCAGCGACCAGAACATCAGCGAGAGCACGCCGAGCACGTTCTCCGGCGTCGGAGCCACGTGGTGCGGGCTGCTCGGGCTGAAGCACTCCTTCATCGCGTAGAGGGGGCTCGTCCCGATGTCGCCGTAGACGACCCCGAGCGCCGCGAGCATCAGCGGCCACATCTTCTTCGGGCTCGATCCGTGGGCGCGATCGGCCAGCGAGGACGCCGCGGGGCGCGCTGCGCCCGGGGCCGGCTGTGGGCTTGTCGTCATCGGGGCGAATCCTACTCCATCGCGCGCGCTCACCGCGAGGAGCGGGGCGCGCCGCGTCAGCCGAGCGCGCGGGCCGCCGCGGCGAGATCCTCGATGAAGCGGGAGAGCTCGGCTTGCCTGGAGGCCTCGTCCGGCATGCGCAGGATCGACGCGGGGTGCACGGTCGCGAGCGTGCGCGGCGCGAGCGGCGACGCGACGATCCGGCCGCGATCGCGCGTGACCCGGAACGAGCTGCCGAGCAGCGCCTGCGCCGCGGTCGCGCCGAGGCATACCACGACCTCCGGCTGCACCGCCGCGATCTCCGCGGCGAGCCACGGGAGGCACGCGCGGATCTCGCGCGCGTCGGGCCTCTTGTGGATGCGGCGCTTGCCGCGCGGCTCCCACTTGAAGTGCTTGACCACGTTGGTCACGTACGCCCGGCGCCGATCGATCCCCGCCGCCTCGAGCGCGCGATCGAGCAGCTGCCCCGCCGGGCCCACGAACGGCCTGCCGGCCAGATCCTCCTTGTCGCCCGGCTGCTCGCCGACGAGGAGCACGTCCGAGCGCGCCGCGCCCTCGCCGAACACCGTCTGCGTCCCCCGCTCCCAGAGCGGGCACGCCCGGCAGCCCGCCGCCGCTTCGCGCAGGCGCGGCAACGAAGGATGGCCGGGGACCAGGGCCGCCGCCGTCGCCTCGCCGGCACCGGCGTCGCGCCCTGCTGCATTTCGCCTCGCCACGGTCGCCATGGTTTCCCCAGGGGCATCGCGCGTGCCACCCGCGCTCCCTCGCGACGCGCCCGAACGCGGCGCGTCGCGAGGCAGTACGGACGAGCCGGCTTGACGGCCCCGAGCCGCATTCCCATAGTGCCCGAGTCCCTCTAATTGACCCGCCGGTCAGAATGCCCCGCCTCGCCGATCGCCGCGCCAGGATCGAGTTGCTCCGCGCCGCCGAGGCGGCGTTCACCGAGCGCGGCCTCGCCGCGGCCAGGGTCGAGGACATCACCGAGCGCGCGGGCGTCTCGAAGGGCGCTTTCTACCTGCACTTCCAGAGCAAGGACGACTGCTTCAAGCAGATCGTCGAGACCTTCATCGCGCGGCTCGCGGGGTGCGTGGAGCTGCCGCCCATCGCCGTCGAGGGCGTCGATCGAGCGTCGGTCGACGAGTACTTCAAGCGGCTCCTCGCCCACGACGTCGAGGTGCTCGACTTCTGCTGGCAGAACCGGGCGCTCCTCAAGATGATGCTGGCGGGCGGCGGCGGGGCCCCCTACGCGTACCTCATCGACGAGCTCGCCCAGCGCGTCGCGCGCCTCGTCGAGAGCCGCGTCCGGTACGCGATCGACATCGGCCTCTACCGGCGGGATCTCGATCCCAGCGTCATCGCGGCGCTCGTCTCGGGCGCCTTCGATCGCCTGGTCCGCAAGCTCATCGACGCGCCTTCCAAGCCAGACATCGTCGCCTGGTGTGGGCAGGTGCTCCAGCTCTTCCTGCACGGCCTGCTCACCCCGGAGGCGCGCGCCGTCGCTGACCTGTGGGTCACGGAAGCGCCGCCGCGCAGCGCTCGACAGACGTCCGGCGCGGCGCCCGCATCAGGGCCAGGCGGCGAGCGCCGTCGCTCCAGGGCCAAGGCGACCTGAGGGTTCGCGCCCGGCGCCGGCGAGCCGAGCGCGCCAGCGGCGTCACGGCGCCCGACGTAGGGGATTCCCTGAGCGAAGCACACGGATCCCTGGTGCAGACCGGGCAAATTGTACAGGGAATCCCTGACCCGTGATTCCTCATTGCCCTAGCGGTCGGTCGGGCTGCAGCTGAGCTAGAGCTAGCAGTCAACGGGGACTTTGGCCTCGGGATAGTGAGGGGGTGGATCGGGAAGCCGGAGGGGACCGCTCCGGGCGACCCGGAAGAGCGCAGCCTTGGGGGAGCGGTCCTGATCGTTCAACCGCGCCATGTGGACCATCGCGCGCGCTGGCCGATCGCAGGCGCCCTCCGGGCGGCTCTCCGCAGGGGAACGAGGCTGTCGAGGGGGGCTGTATGAGCACACGATCGGGCTGCGATAGACGGTTGATCCAGGAGCTGCTCCGGCAGACGTGCCGTTCGCTGGAGTGGCGCGCCGACACGGAGAGGCCGATCGCGGACAGGCTCGAGGCTGCCCTCGCCGAGCACGCGCTCCACGTCTTCACGCCGGACGTCGACCTGCGCGTCCGGCTGACCACGGACTTCGCGCTCGCCATCGCGATACGCGTGCTCTCCTTCGGCGACGACGCCGAGGAGTCCCTGTGCAAAGCCCTCTCGCAGGACGGGTCGCTGATGGCGGAGCTCGTGAAGGCAGAGTGGCCGCTCGTGCGCACCGCCTGCAGGACGGCCGAGCGCGCCGCCGGGAGGCTGGTGCTGCTGACGACGGTACCGGAGGCGTGAGGCTGGGCGCACGGCGCGCGCCCGGAGCTCGCGCCGAGGGCTCACGGCGACGGCTCGGCGCGATCATGACGAGGCGGAGCGCTCGCCAGCTCGCGCTGACGCCGAGGCGACCTGAGCGCTGGGAGCAGCAGTGAGTCAAGAAGAGCGATGAGCACCGCATGACGCGGCGAGGCCCACGAGGCGATGCAGATGGCCCCCCAGACCAGCTACAGCATCTACGTTCGCTTCCGGGGCAGGCGGCTCGCGCTCATGAAGCACATCCGCTCGCTCGAGGCGGCCCGCAGCTCGCTGCAGTCCCTGCGGGCCGAGCGGTTCCACGACGCGGATCAGGTGTTCCTCGTCAACGACGCGACGAAGCAGGTCGTCGACGAGCGGGCGTGGGAGGAGGCCCTAGAGCCCGGCGCGGACCGGGAGATCAGCGGCCGCGTCCAGGCCGACGAGCAGCGCAGCGAGCGCGCGCACGACGCGGAGAACCAGGCGGATCGAGCGCTGTGGGAGGCCGGGGCGCCAGCGCTGCTCGAGGCGAACGAGGCCGCCGCGCCCCGCGCAGGGCCCGCCGCGCGCGAGGCGCAGGCCGAGGACAAGGCGCGGCGCGAGGCTCCGGAGGGGAGGTCGCCCGCGGCCGGGAGCGCGGAGCCCCCGCGCACACGCCTGCGCCGCGCGATGGCGGCAGCGCAGGTGGCCCGAGCGCGCCACGACGCCGCGCTGGAAGCCATGAACAGGCTCCAGCACAGCGGGAAGGTGGATGAGATGACGCTGATGAGGATCAACGACTCCGCCCGCATGGCGTCCGACCGATCGGCGCTTGTCCTCGAGCAGCTCGAGCAACTCTTGAAGCGCCTGGAAGGGGCGCGCTGAGGTCGGGTGGCCGTCAGGCACCGTGTCCGGCGCTCCGCGAAGGCCGGGACAGGCACGTTGACCGACCGCTCGCCAGAACCCTGCTTCTCCCCTGTGCCGCGGCTGCGAGACGCCTGAGAAAGCGCTTAACGGTTCAAGCCAACGATGTCGGAACAGAAGAAGTCACGCCGGACGCAACTCAGGGCACCGGGCCACCGCGACGCCGCGCCCAGCAGGGCGGCTGCGTCGAGGCGCGCGCCGGACCCGCTCGAGGACGCCGGCGAGCAGGCCCCGGTGGGCGAGCCGCACCCCGCGAACGAGCAGCGGTTTCCGGTCGCCTGCGTCGTCGCGTCTGCCGGCGGACGCGGCGCGATCGCCGAGCTCCTGCGGCGGCTGCCGAGCAGGGAGACGAGCCTCTCCCTCGTGCTGATCTACAGCGCAGATCCAGGGGAGATCCCGGTCTTCGAGCTCGCGGCGCAGAGCAGCCCGCGCCCCGTGACCGAGCTTCGGCCCTGGGCGAGGCTCATGCCAGGTCATGTCCACGTCCTGCCCCCGGACACGCGGGCGACGCTCGACGGTGTGCGCGTCGAGCTCGCGCCGCGCGGCGAGGGGGGTCCGGGCCCCGCCGATACCTTCCTGCGCTCGCTCGCGCGCGAGCTGGGGTCGGGCGCGGTGGGCGTCGTGCTGTCCGGCACCGGGAGCGACGGCGCCCTCGGGCTGAAGGACGTGAAGGCGGAGGGCGGGGTCACCTTCGCGGAGGATCCGCGCACCGCCGAGCGGCCGGCGCTCCCGCGCAACGCCATCGCGGCGGGAGGCGTCGACTTCACCCTCGGCGTCGAGACGATCGCGGCGGAGCTCGCGAGGATGGGCCGCCCCGGCCACCCGCCCGCCCCGTGGCTCGCGCAGGGCGCGTCGCTGGGGGCGGACCCGGAGCTCGGCAAGCTCTTCAGGCTGCTCCACGCCGCGGTGGGGGTGGACTTCAGCCATTACAAGAAGAGCACCCTGAAGCGCCGCATCCAGCGGCGAATGACGCTCCACAGGGTCGCTTCCCTGCCAGAGTACCTCGATTACCTGCGAGCGCACCCGGACGAGATCGAGCAACTCTACCAGGATCTCCTCATCAAGGTGACCACGTTCTTCCGCGATGCGGGCGCCTTCGCCGCGCTGAAGACCCACGTGTTCCCGGTGCTCATGCACAACAGGCCGCAGGACTCCCCAGTTCGCATCTGGGTGCCGGGCTGCTCGACGGGCGAGGAGGTCTACTCTCTCGTGATCTCGCTGCTCGAGTTCCTCGAGGCCGACGCGAGCGACCACGACATCCAGATCTTCGGCACCGATCTGAGCGAGGCCGCCATCCAGCAAGCGCGGGCCGGGATCTACATCGACGGCATCTCGTTCGACGTCTCGCCCGGCCGGCTGCGCCGCTTCTTCGTCCGGGTGCACGGCGGCTTCCAGGTCAACAAATCGGTCCGCGACCTGTGCGTCTTCTCGCGCCACAACGCCGCCGCCGACCCGCCGCTCGCGAAGCTCGATCTCATCAGCTGCCGCAACCTGATGATCTACCTGGAGCCGAGCCTGCAGCGCCGGCTGCTGCACACCTTCAGCCAGGCCCTCAAGCCCACGGGCTTCCTGCTCCTCGGCTCCTCCGAGAGCGTCAGCGCGATGTCCGACCTGTTCGGGGTCGTCGACAGGACCCACAGGATCTTCTGCAAGCGCGCCGCGGAGGCGACCTGCTCGCACGACCTCGCCGCGCCCGCCCCCCCCGACGCGCCCGCGCCCGCGCTGGAGAGGGAGAGGGCGCAGGGCCCCGACGGGCTCATCATGGACGCGCTGCGCAAGGAGGCCGACGCCATCGTCATGGCCCGCTACGCGCCCGCCGGCGTGGTGGTCGACGAGGAGATGCAGATCGTCCAGTTCCGGGGCAAGACGGGGCCCTACCTCGAGCCGGCGCCCGGCGACGCCAGCCTGCACCTCTTCAAGATGGCCCGAGAGGGGCTCCTGCTCGGCCTCCGGGCCGCCATCGACGCGTCGATGAACTCGGGGGCGATGGCCCGAAAGGAGCAGCTCAAGGTCCGGCAGGGGGACAAGCTCCGGAACGTCGACATCGAGGTGTGGCCGCTCAAGGTGCGGCTCCCGCAGGGGCGCTGCTTCCTCGTCGTCTTCTCCGAGTCGGGCGGGGCGAGGCTGGACCGGCCGGGCGACGACCCGGCCCAGAGCGACGCCCAGAAGGACGCGGAGCTCGCCGAGCTCCGCAGGGAGCTCGTGACGACGAGGGAGTACCTCCAGTCGCTCGTCGATGAGCTCGAGGCGACGAACGAGGAGCTCCTGTGCACGAACGAGGAGCTGCTCGCGAGCAACGACGAGCTGCACCGGATGAACGACGCGCTCGAGTCCGCCCGCGAAGAGCTCCAGTCGTCGAACCAGGAGCTCACGGCCATCAACGAGGAGCTCCACAGCAGCAACGTCGCGCTCGGGCTCGCCAACGACGAGCTGCGCAACCTCCTCGGCAGCATGAGCATCCCGGTGCTGATGCTCGACGCGGACCTCCGGATCCGCCGCGTCGCCGGCGCGGCCGACAGGCTGCTCGGCCTCGCCGCGAGCGACGTGGGCAGGTCGATCCTCGAGGTGAGGCCGAGGAGCGCGGCCGACATCGCGCCGATCGTCGCCGAGGTGCTCGAGACGAGGAGCACCGTCGAGCGGCAGGTCGAGGACCGCGACGGCCGCGTCTATCTCATGAGGGCGCGCCCGTTCCGGACCGCCGGGAGCGAGGTGGACGGCGCGGTGATCTGCTGGCTGGAGGGCGACGCGCCGAGGCGCGCGGTGCGGGAGCTCGCGGGCGCGCGCGACCGCATCTCCGCCATCTTCGAGGTCCTGCGCCACCCGTTCCTCCTGCTCGACGGCGAGCTCCGGATCCGCGCGGCCACCCGGCGCTACTGCGAGCTGTTCATGGTCCCGCTCGGGGACATCGAGGGGCGGCCCCTCTCGGCCATCGACGCCGGGTGGAACACCCCGCAGCTGGAGCAGCGGCTCCGGGACGTGCTCCGCCGCAGCTCCGCGCTGGTCGACTTCCGCCTCGAGGCCGTGCTCGCGCACGCCGGCCGCAGGACGCTGTCGTTCTCCGCCTTCCGGCTGCAGGCCGACGAGGGCGAGCTCCCGGCCCTGCTGCTCGTCGTCGAGGACAGGACAGGACTCGAGAAGGACGAGACACCTCCGCCGGGGCTACGCCCGGCGCGCCGCGCCGGCCCCGGCTGACGCGCTCACCGCCGGCGCGCCCGCCAGTCGCCCGAGGCGATGCGGGGACAGCGCAGCGCCTGGCCCGCGGGCATCAGGTACGCCTCGCAGCGCGCGCCGCCGTCGAGCTCGATCGCCTCGCGCTGGAAGAGGTCGGGGCAGCCCTCGTAGACGTCGAGCGACGCGAGGGTCTCCCGATCCGGCTCGTAGAGCTCCCCGACGACGGCGACCGAGCCCCCGCGCACGAGCGCCGGGTAGGCGCCGAGGTCGGCGAGCTCGAACGATCGGGCCGTGCGGGCGGCCCCGAGGAAGGGCGAGCGCCCGAGCAGCCCGTGCGAGCGCTCGCCCCGCATCAGCGTGCCATAGACGAACAGGGGCACGGCGCCGTCACCGGCAGTGCTGTTCGACCGCGGCGAGCAGCTGTTCGAGGTTGATCGGCTTCTTGAGGAACTGCGCCGCGCCGAGCGAGGACACGAACTCGTCGCGGCCTGTCGCCGAGATGATCACCACCGGGATCGAGGCGAGCTCCGGGTCCTTCTTCTGCTCTGCCCTGAACTGCCAGCCATCCATGATGGGCATCATGAGATCGAGCAGGATGAGGCCGGGCCTCGGATCCGTCCGAAGAGCGCTGAGCGCCTCGCCGCCGTGGGCCGCCGACGCGACGGCGTAGCCCTCCTCTTGCAGGAGCTCGGCGAGCGTCTCTCGAATATCCGGATCATCATCGACAACGAGGATCCTCTTCAAGGGAGTGGCAGGCACGGTGCATCAACCACTATGCGAAAGCCTGACGTCACGGCGAAACAGGGAAAGCCCTGAATCCCTGCTCGGGGTCCGCATGATCAGGCCTGTTCTGCGAGGAAGGGGGCGCATGAAGGTCTCTCTGCGGCTAGGAGCGCCGCGGGGTCGCCTCGGAGCGGAGCCCGATCGAGCGCCGCCCCTCCCGCCGTGGACCCGCGCGGAGTCGACGGTTCTCAAGCCGGAGCCGGACGGGTCTGGCAGGAGGGGTTCGGGCGTGCGCATCGTGCTCGATCGTCGGCGGTCGAGCCCGATGTTACAGCAGGGTGACGCTCGGGCGAAGCCGCTCTCTGCCCGATCTGCGGCCAGCCAGGGTGAGCATCGCGCGGCGCGGTCGCGCTCCACCACGTCATGAGCCCGCGATGGTACCACCGGCGCGGCGGAGCGCAGCAGCGCGACGCCGCCCGAGCGTCGGCCGCCTCGTCCGGCCGCGCGCGGCGCGGATCGGGCGGCCGACGTCAACCTGCCTGGCCCGCGGCGCCGAGCACCACCTTCGAAAGGGTGCTCAGCAGCACGTCGATGTCCACCGGCTTCGGGATGAGCGCGGCCGCGTGCAGCCGCTCGGCGATCGCCTGCATCTCATGCGGCAGGCGGGCCGAGAAGATCATGAGGGGAGAGGGCGTGCCGAGCCCAGCGATCTCCGAGACGAACCGATCCGTCGTCATGCCCGGCATCGTCAGATCGAGGAGGACCGCGTGAAAGCGCCGCTCCGCGAGGGCGTCGAGCGCCGCGCGCGCGGTCGCGGTCAGCTCGACCTCGTACCCTTCCAGCGTCAGGAGCTCCTCCAGCATTGCCGCCGTGTCGACGTCGTCCTCTGCAACCAGGATCACGTGCTTGCCACGCATGGCTCCCCTCGGCTTTCCTCGGAAGCGGGGCCGCTCCTCGCGGCGGCGCGCTCTCGTTTCCCGCGCTCGGGGGGCGGCGCTCGCCGCGGCGCGAGCCCCGACCGGTCGAGAGCCGCCGCAGCGCAGGCTCCTCGACGACCGGCCCGGCGTGACGAATCACCCAGCGAACGGATCTGCGCGCTCCGCGCAGCTCAGGCCCCCTCGATGACCGGCCCGGCGTGACGGATCACCCGAGCGAACGGATCTGCGCACTCCGGAGTGCTCGCCGCGACGCGCCACGTCCACGACACGAAGCGCGCAGCTCGACAGACCGCCGCACTCCGGCGAGCCGGTGCGTTCGTTCCCCCCTCTTGTTCGCCCCGGGCACTATGAAAGCCCGGCCGCGCTCCGAATGCAACTCCGGACGCAACGCCGGACGTAAGCCCGGACGGTACCCCGGACGTCGGCAGAGCGGACCAGGAGTGGGAGCAAACAGAGAGCGCGAACGGACTCCCCGACGGGCGAGACACCCTGGTAGACTCCCATGGATGCCTGGCGAACGCCGCGTCGCGCTACTCGCGATGGAGCCAACCATGCCGGACGGTGGGGGAGCGCCGTTCAGCCATGGAATCCGTCGTGTCGAAGCCTCTTTGCTCGCCGATCCGGAGCTCGCCGGCGTGCCGATCCACGTGATCGACGCGCAGACGAGGGATCTCGACGCGTGGGTCGCCGAGGTCGAGACCGTGGACGCGGACGTGGTCGGCCTCGCCGCGCACGTCTGGTCCTTTCCCACGTTCATCGAGGTCGCGCGCCACCTCCAGCGCAACCGGCCGGGGCGCACGATCGTCCTCTGCGGCCCCCTCGCGCGCCCCGCGATGTTCGCGCTCGCGCCCTGGCGCGACGCCGCGACCATCATCGACGCGCTCGTGCACGGCAACGAGCTCACGTTCCGCAACATCGTCCGCCTCAGCGAGCGCTCCCCGGAGGCGCTGCGCACCGTGCCTGGGCTGCACGTCTTCACGGCCGGCGGCTGGGTCTCGACGGGCGAAGCGCCTCACGTGGCGCCCGACGAGCTCCCCTCGCCGATCCGGATGAAGCTGCTCCCGACCGATCGCATCGCCCCGATCGAGATCTGTCGCGGCGGCGTCATGAGCTGCCCCACGTGCGGCGTCTCGACGGGCGACGCCTCCGCCGGCGTCTTCTCGGAGGCCTACCTCGTCGAGGAGCTGAGCGCGCTGCGCGCCGCCGGCGCCCCGGGCGCGCAGGTCGTGGACGCCCCGCTCAACCTGAACGCGGAGGCGTTCAGGAACCTCGTGGCCGCGGAGAAGCAGGTCGGCTTCTTCAAGCAGGCGACGCTGACGGCATCGATCGATCCCGAGCACGTGCACGACGAGCACCTCGAGTTCCTCCGCGGCGTCGCGCGCGTGAGCCTGGACGCGCGGCTGCCGCCGCTCAACAAGGACACCGGCGACGGCACGCAGCGCCCCTTCCGCGAGTCGAAGTTCGCGAAGGTGATCGAGGAGCTCTCGACGTTCACGGACATCGAGGTGGACATCCTCCTGGGCCTCCCGGGCGACGGCCCCGTCACCTTCCGGCGCACGCTCGAGCGAGCGCGCGAGCTCCCGTGCAAGGTCCGCATCTTCCACAGCCTCGTCCTCCCGGACGACCTCATGACCCGCGCGCCCGCGTCGTTCGAGCTCCGCTTCGACCCGTTCACGCTGATGATGCGCTCGTGCCTCGGCTGGTCGGAGGACGCGCTCTCGCGCGAGCGCAGCCGCCTCATCGAGATGGCGTACCGCGAGGGCGGGGAGATCACGCCGGACATGTGGTCGTTCCCCGGGCCGCGCGAGATGCGGCGGCCGGCGATGCCGCTCGGCAGCGGCGTGGTCCCGCCGGGCGGGGAGATCCGGGTCGAGGGCGCGACGACGCTCGCGCCGGCGGGGCAGGATCTGCAGCGCGTGCTCGAGCTCGGGATCAAGGAGGCGACCTCCGGCGGGTGGACCTTCGTGGAGGCCTCCGCGCGCCCGGGCGAGATCGTCGTCATCATGAAGACGCGCGACGGCGCGCTGGTCGTCGAGATGCGCCCCGCCTCGCCCACGGAGAACGCCTACAAGGTCGTGGACGGCGTCGCGTTCGGCTACCGCTCGCCGCGCGGCGTGAAGATGAGCGACGGCGCGCTCCGCCTCCTCGATCGCGTCCTCCAGCGCCTCCACGCGCCGGCGCGCACCGCGCTCGGCCTGTCGACGCAGGACGGCGGCCCCGGCTCGGCCCGGGTGCGTCGCTTCCGCGCGACGCCCTCCTGACGTCGCGGCGCTACCGCGCCCCTCCGCGCTCCGTGCTCTGCAGGGCGGCGGGCGCCCGCGCCGCGTCGGCCCGCGGCGGCATCGATTCCATGCGGCGGGGCCTCGAGAGGAGCTCGCGCCGGAGCTCCTCCAGGCGCGCCGGCGAGAGCTCCTGGTGATCCACGATGTAGGGGTGGACCTGGCGGCTCTTGCCCCGGATGCTCAGGGCGCCGGTCGGCGTCGCCGGGACGCAGTCGTCGAGGTTCGCGTACGTCGCCTGGCAGATGATGATCTTGGAGCCGAGCTCCTTGTTGAACTGCTCGAGGCGCGAGGCGGTGTTTACCGTATCTCCGATGCAGGTGTATTCCATGCGCTGGAGCGACCCGATGTTGCCGGAGATGACGGTGCCGGTCGCGATCCCGACGCCCATCTTGATCTCGCCGCCGCCGAGGAGCTTCCGCTGGTTCATGCGCTCGAGGGCCTGCACCATCTCGATCGCCGCGATCACGGCGCGCTTCGGCGCGTCCTCGACCGACAGCGGCGCGCCGAACACCGCCATCAGGCCGTCGCCGATGTACTTGTCGAGGGTGCCCCCGTAGCGGAACACGATGTCGACCATCTCCGTGAAGTACTCGTTCAGGAACGAGACCACGACCTCCGGCTCGACCGACTCGGTGAGCGGCGTGAAGTTGCGGATGTCCGTGAACATCACCGAGACGTGCCGGCGCGTGCCGCCCAGCTTGAGCCGCCCCGGGTCGGAGAGGACGAAGTCGACGAGGTCCTTCGAGAGGTAGCGGCCGAGCTCCTGCTTCTCGCGCTCGAGCCGCAGGCGGGCCATCGACTCGAGCTCGGCGCGGAGGACCAGGTTGCGCGACATCCGCGCGATGATGCCGGCGACGACGCCCGGGAGCGCGATGAACAGGACCTGCTGACACTGGTCCGCGATGTTGATCGCGTTCTGCCCGTAGACGGACACCGGGCTGATCGGGATCGCGCCGGTGTAGACCGTGATCGCGAGCACGATCGAGTTGAAGAGGACCGACAGCCCCGCCGAGTACAGGCACGCCGCCAGGCTGTAGCGGAAGCCCGACATCAGGTTCCAGAGCACGTAGACGGTCGCGAGGTAGCTCGAGAAATACTCGATCATCCCGGAGTGATTCCTCGCCGTCGCCAGCGCCGTGAGCGTCAGGAGCGCGAGGTCGACGAAGATGCTCACGTACTTGAGCCAGCCCGCGTAGGCCCGGGGGCGCAGGTGGAAGAACGCGTAGAGCAGGAGCGAGAAGGCGAGGTACCCGCCGATCTGGACCGCGAAGATCTGGTTCGCGGCCGGCGTGTTGACCGTCCACACGTGCGCGAACGTGTACGCGGAGAGCAGCGCGAACACGAACCGGACGTGGTTCACGATCTGCTCTCCGCGCATCTCCTGCGCCTGGAGGATCCGCACGATCTCCGGCGACTTCTCGATGCTCATGCGCGCCGCTCCCCTCCGCGCCCGAGCCGGGACCACGCCGCGGCGAACCCGCGCGCGCAGAGCGCGGTCGTCAGGGCCCTGCCCTGGTGGTGCCCCTCGCGGCCGCGCTTCATCGGCGTCCGGTAGAGCGGCTCGGCCGGCCAGGAGCCGTCCACGAGCTGGCGCTCGCCGAGGTAGCGCAGCCCCCGCTCGAGGAGCAGCGGGTCCGGCGATGCCGCCATCGCCGCCCCCTCGAGGCACGCGGCCGTGCAGAGCGGCGTCCCGAAGCCGCCGTCGAGCCGCTGCGCTCCGAGCATCCGCGACAGGGTCGCGGCCTCGACCGCGGCGACGTCGGCGGCCCGCGGCGCCTCCCCTCCCCTCTCCCGGTAGAGGCGCGCGAAGCGGAGGAACGCGAGGTCCGTGTACGAGGCGTCGTAGAAGCAGGCGCCCTCGATCCCGCCCTCCGAGGCGGCGCCGAGCACGCGCCGCACGTTGGCGTCGATGAGCCGCGCGAACCGCTCCGCGTCGAACGAGAGCAGGCCCGCGAGCAGGTTCAACCGGACCGCGGTGCAGTCGTCGCCGGCCCACGCCGCGCCCGGCGTGGTCGGCCCCGCGGGCCCCCGGTAGAACCAGGTCGGCACGGCGCCATCCTCTCCCACGTTGGCCAGCATGACCTCGATCCACGTCTCCGCGCGCCCCCGCGCGGCGCCCGTCTCGGCGACCAGCTCGAGCATGATCGCGAGGTCGTCGGCGTCCGGCGGCAGGTCTCGGAACGCGCCGAAGTAGCGGAGCTCCCCGGCCGGGATCTCGTCGAGCAGCGCCGCGGCGTCGGCGCGGACGTCGCGCCCGGCCTCCCCGATCTCGAGCAGCGCCTTCAGGATCGTCGCCCGCACGAACCACTGCCCGACCGGCTGCTCGCGCGACCCGAGCACGCCGAAGCGCTGCACCTCCCAGGACTCCGGCCACGGCGCCGCTTCCGCGAGGAACGCGACCGCCGCCGCCAGATCCGCGCCCGCGCCCTCGCGCGGCGCGAGATCGCCCTGCGGCCGAGGCGGCGCGAGCGCCGCGCCGGCGCCGAGGAGATCGCGGAACGACATCAGCCCCTCGAAGAAGCGGAGGCGCTCGCCGAGCAGGTCGACGAGCTCGCGCTGCGCGTCGGCGAGGCCGCGCTCGGTGGGGCGCGATCGAGGCGAGCTGGACGCCGCCTCGCGGGCCGACGCGAGCGCCTCGCGCAGGCGCCCGGCGAGCGCGTCCCGGTAAGGGCGCGCCGCGAGCAGGCCGTGGATCTCGCGGCGGCGCGCGGGGGACGCGCGCTCGCCCGCGAGCGCGCGGAGCAGCGGAGGCGCGAGATCCGCGTCGCCGAGCCAGAGCGCGAAGAGCGGCGTGAGCGTCGGCGCCGCGAGGTCCGGCGCGGCCGGATCGAGCCAGAGGCGCGCGAGCCCGTCCAGGAGCCAGAGCGGCTCGGCCACGGCCTCTCCGAAGCGGCGCGCGGGCGCGAGATCGTCGCCGGCCACGAGCGCGGGCGCCGTCCAGAGGGCGACGACCTCGCGCGAACCGGCGGCGCCGGCGCTCCCCGGCCCGGCCACGGCGCCCGGCCCCTCGCCCACGACCACCGGGTTCTCTTGCCACGAGGCCTCCGCGAGCTCGGCCAGGTCGAGGAGCCAGCGGCCCGCGCGCGCCTCGTCGGCGTGACGCGCGAGCAGGCGCGCCGCGAGCGCGCCCCGCGCCAGAGCGTCGGGAGCGCCCTTGACGCCGCCGGCAGCCACCACGGCGACGGCCACGGCGGCGTCGCCGGCCGCGGCCGGCGACGACACGCGGCCGCAAAGCCGGAGCGCCCAGCTGGCCCACGGGATGCTGCGCCCCGGCGGCGCGCCCACCCCGCGCTCGATCGCGAGCGCTCCCCAGGCCGCGTCACCGCGCTGGATCGCCCCCGCGGACAGCAGCGCGGACCAGGAGCGCTCGCACGCCACCTTGTCGTCCGGATCGAGCCAGGGCCAGACGGCGGTCGCCCCTGAGGCAGGGGACAACGTCACATACCGACCCCGCCCTCACGCGCCGCGGCCGCGATGGCCGCATCGACCGCTTCGGGCGTCGAGGTCGAGGCGTCGCGGATGCGCTGGAGCGTCTCCGGCCCGACCTCGTACCCCTCCGCCTCGATGGTGCGCTCAGGATCGGCAAGGAGCTGCTGGCGGAAGCTCGTATCCACAACGGCACGACCGATGAGCTCTGCCTCTGTTTTCTTCGACGTCACGACTCCTCGCTTTCTCGCTCGGGAGGCTAGGAGACCTGCAAACGGCTAGCAAGTACAAGCACGCGCGCCCGTGCGCCGGCTCAGCGCGGCGCGCCGCCGTTCGCGGCGGGCTCGCCGGCGAGCGCGCCGAAGAACGCGCGGAATACGCGCCGCTGGATCTCGGTCATGTACCGCTCGCGCTCCTTGCAGAAGCGCGCGGCCTCCGGCAGCTCGAGCGCCCCGGCGGCGGCCTCGGCGCGAGCGAGCTCACAACGCGCCTCCTCCAGGATGGCGTCGAAGCCGCCGCGCGCGAACAGCTGCGCGCGCAGGGCCGCCGCGCCGCGCCCCGCCGGATCGTGGCGCGGCTCGCCTCCCGCGAGGGCCGCGTCGCCCGGCCGAGGCCGCCCCGCGTCCCTCTCCTCGATCTGCGCTCCGAGCCGGGCGAGCACGTACGTCGCGTTCCCGAGCGCGCGGTCCTTCTCGGCGTGCAGCAGGTCCACGAACAGCTGGTGCGCTGCGGCGAGGGCCGAGACGAAGTCCTCGAGGGCCGCGAGGTGCTCGGCCTGCGACCGCGCGAACAGGGCCGCCGCTGCCGGCAGCACGAGCGGGCGCGAGCGGGCGAGCACCCGCCGGAACGTGGCGGCGTCGCGCGGACCTGCGCCCCGGTGCAGCCGCCGCTCGAGGAGCATCGCCTCGCCGTACCCGAGCCAGACCTCCTCGAAGAGATCCCAGAACGGGCTCCCGCCGGGCAGCGAGCGGGCGAGCAGCGCCTGGTGGCGGGCGAACAGCGCTCCGGACAGGAGCACCGCCGCGCCGGGCTCGCCGATCCCCTCGTCCAGGAGGTCGTCTTCGATCCGGACGTGCAGGTACCCGACCGCCGCCGCCTCGGCGAGATCGACCGCGAGCGGCGGGAGCGCCCGCGATCCGGCGTCCGGCGCTCTCGCCGGGCCGCCCGGCCGCGTCGCCACCCAGAGCGGCAGCTCGAGCACCGGCAGCGCCGCCGGGTGGGAGAAGTAGCCCTCGCCCGGCTCGCCCTCGAAGAGCCTGAGGCGCGCGGCGAGCTCATCGAACAGCGCGCCGAGCTCGCTCCCGAGCCGGCCCCGGAACGACGCGAGTCGCCGGAGCACCTCGGCCTCGAGCCGCGGCGCGACGTCGCCCTGCGCGCCCTCGCCTCCTCCTTCTGCGCGGCTGTCCTCGTTCATCCCACCTCTGGACGGCGCGGGCTGCGCCGCCTCGGGCGACGCTAGCATGAGCGGCCTCGTCCGAGGGGCGAGCGCAGCCGACTTTGCCCGGAGCGCCGCCCGTGCGACACTCGGCGACTTCACGAGATCGGAAACCATGATCGACTCCGAGCGTTTCGCCGAGCGTCACGGGGACATCACGACCGACGCCCGCGCCGACGTCCTCGATTTCCGCGACACCCTTTATCGGCCCACGATGATCGAGGTGCCTCCGGTCATGCCCCCGGAGCGCTTCATGGATTACGGCGTGCCCGTGCTCGACCAGGGCCGGAACAACGGCTGCACGGGCTTCACCGTCGCCACCGTGGCCCACTTCCTGCTGCGCAAGCGCAAGGTCTGCCCGGAGTACGGCCTCGTGAGCCAGAACATGGTGTACACGATGGCCCGCCGCTATGACGAGTATCCGGGCGAGGACGACGCGAGGGGCTCCAGCCTGAGGGGCGCCATGAAGGGCTGGCACAAACACGGTATTTGCTCTTATGAGCAGTGGCCGTGGGACCCGAACGATCTCCACGGCACGCTCACGCCGGAGCGCGCCACGGACGCGATGCTCCGGCCGCTCGGCTTGTATCAGCGCGTGAACCACAAGGACCTCCCGGCGATGCACAACGCCCTCGCGGAGGTCGGGATCATCGCGGCCTCGGCGCTCATCCCGTTCAACGGCTGGTATTACGGGACCCAGAAGAACGGCATCATCCCGCCGGTCGACAAGACGAACCCGTTCATCGCCCCCTGGGGCGGCCACGCCTTCGCGATCGTGGGATATGACGCAGAGGGCTTCTGGCTCCAGAACTCCTGGGGCCTCGGCTGGGGCAAGAGCGGCTTCGGGCGGCTCTGTTACGACGACTGGCTCCAGTACGGCTTCGACGCGTGGGTCGGGCGGCTCGGCGTCCCCATCCGCCTGAACCAGCCGCGCTCGCTGCGCCCGCTCACGTCCACGAGCCGCACGTTCGCGAGCCTGCGGCCGCACCTCATCAGCGTCGACATGCACGGTCAGCTCCAGCAGCGCGGCGCCTACGGCACGTCGTCGGAGGACGTCCGCATCATCATGGAAGAAGATTTCATGAGCGCGACCGAGAGCTGGAGGCGCCGCCGGCTCGTGCTCATCGCGGGCGGCGGGCTGCGCCGGCAGATCGACGCGATCAACCGGATGTCGCGCCTCCGGCCGAAGCTGCTCGGCCACGAGATCTACCCCCTCGAGCTCCTCTGGGAGACCGATCACTACCCGCGCCTCCTCGAGATCCTCCACCGCGCCACCGAGGGCCGCCGCCATGACGGCTATGACCCGAGGGCGTTCGGGTTCATGATCGATCGCCGCGACGACGCCCTGGAGCCGCTCGTGCGGCGCATGGGCGGCAAGGCGGAGTGGGATCGCATGAAGCTCGCCGCGGGCGACGCGACCATGGACGCCGATCACGGCGGCGTCCGCGAGATGATCGGCCGCCTCGCGTCGCTGATGGACCGGGATCCGAGGATCGAGCTCCACCTGGTCGCCCACTCCAGCGGCACGTTCCTGCTCGCGCCGCTCGTCCAGCTGGTCACCTCGGAGAAGGGCAAGAGGATCGAGGGCGGCCCGATGCGGGGCCAGCTCGGGTTCGGGCTCCCGATCGAGTCGCTCTCCCTGCTCGCGCCGGCGAGCGCCATCGACGCGTTCCGCGACACGTACATGCCGCCGATCAAGAGCGGCATGGTCCGGAGGTTCGCCCTGTTCACGCTCACGGACGAGGCGGAGCTCCAGGACCACTGCGAGGTGTACGGCAGGTCGCTCCTCTACCTGGTCTCGAACGCGCTCGAGCGGCGCCCGCGGGTGCCCGGCACGAGCGGCGTCTCGCTGCTCGGCATGGAGGCGGGGCTGCTCGACCCGGAGAACGCCGACGTCCTCGCGCTCCTCACCGACAACAGGGACGATCGGCCCACCGTGTTTCCGAGGGCGGAGTGGATCAAGGGACCCAACACGCGGCCCCCTCCCCACGGCTCGGAGGCGCGGCGGCACGAGGACTTCGAGAACGACGCGACCACGTGGAAGTCGGTCATCGCCCGCATCCTCAACCAGCCGTTCGCCGATCACCTGCCGCCGATGTCGGCGCGGGATCCGTGGTGAGCTGCGCGCCCCTCACCCCTCCGAGCGGCGCCGCTCGACGGAGGTCATCCCGTGGAGGGCGGGGCCGCCGAGCCGCTCGGGCGTGAGCGGCGGCGCGGTCGCTCCGCTCAGGAGGGTGGCGAACGAGGCCCGGATCTCCTCGCCGAAGTTGATCCGGAAAAGGCCCATATCGGGCCGGCTGCGGATATCGCGGATCACGTCGCTGGGGTCGCAGACCTGGCGCATGCCGATGAGCAGGGCATACATGCGGATGAGGATCGGCCCCCCCTGCCCGGGCGCGAGCGACGGCACGCACCGCTCGAGCAGCGCCCCGGTGCGCTCGACGTTGGCGAGGAGGGAGAGCTTGAAGCGGAGGGCGGCCTCGTAGCTGACGTTCTGCTCGAGGACGCTGTGGAGAATGGAGAGCAGGCGCGTCATCGCGTCGCGCGCCACGAGGGTCGTCGACAGGATGGAGGCGATGCTGGCCGCGGCGTCCGCGCCGGGCGCCGCGGGCGCGCCGCGGCGGGCTCGCGGCGGCCGAGGGCGCGCCGCGGCCGCCTCGCCCTGAGACGCGCCGAAATGCGTCAGGCGGATATCCACCTCATGGAACCACTTCGCGAGCTCCTGATCGACGACAGCGAGGAAGAGCTCCTCTTTGGTGGTGAAATAGAGGTAGAGGGTCCCCTTCGCGAGCCTCGTGCGCTCGGCGACCTGAGCCATGGTGACCTCGAGATACGGCGTCTCCTGGAACAGCTGCCAGGCTGCGTCGATGATGAGCCGCCGCCGCTCCTCCTTCTGCTCCTCTTTCCTCGCTCTCCGCGTCGAGCTCATCGACTTCCCGGTTTACGATGTCTCCAGAAGCGCCGCAATGCAGACGCCGCGGCAATCGCGTGCGAATTCGATTTCACGATCGCGTTGCCGATCGCGCAGCCGACGTTCTCGCGCGTTCGGCGCGCGTACGCTCGGCCGGCCATCGCTTTATCGACGGGTAGCCGCGCTCATCACATTTCACCGGACACGGTCACACCGAACCCGTGCAGGCCGAGGAACATCGGGGCGACGCCCAGGCGCATCGCCCGCTCGACGGTCCTTGAGAGCGTCCGCGCGATCCTCGCCGCGAGCCGGCCCGGGCCATCGGCCTCGCCGCCATGCGCGCCGGGCGGCGCGCCGGCGCGCAATGCGCGGGGCGCGGGCAGCGCGAAGAGCCCTGCGCCGTCATTGCCGGGCCGCGCGAAGCACCGAGGCGCAGAGAGCAGGGTCGCCGCCACGACAACCACCATGCCCTTCATGATCGCTGGACCAGCGCGCATCCCGACACCCACGTGGAAACGTAACGCTGTCGACGGCGCATGTCGTGAGCGCTGGAGCGGTAAAATAACGCTCTTGCTGCCGGACACCGAAGCACAAAGTGGAGAGTCGCTCCTCGGGCGACATCCCGCCTCGGCGCGGGCTGCGCCAAGTCGGGCTCTCCCTGGATCGCGCGGTCTCAGCCCGCGGTCGCCATGGCCAGGGCCCGGTGGATCACGCGGAGCGCGACGTCGGTGAGGCCATAGGCGGGCAGATCGGTGACCGGCACGAAGGCCGCCTCGGAGGCGTCGTCTCCGGGAGAGAGCGCACCTCCGGCCGGCTCGCACAGGTAATCGAGGATCACGTAATGATACGGAGTCGCCACGATCTCCACGACCTCCACGAGCGGGCCGACGTGGATCTCGAGGCCCGTCTCTTCGCGGATCTCGCGGGCCACGGCGTCGGCGAGCCGCTCTCCTGGCTCCACGCGGCCGCCGGGGAGCGACCAGGAGCCCTGGAGCGGCGGCCTGGCGCGCCGGATGAGGAGCACGCGCGGCACATCGGGCGCGTCCGCGCGGCGCTCGATCACGACGCCGCCGACCGCCACGCGCGGGGGCTCCGGGGCGCGTCCAGGCGCGTCGCTCACGGGGCGGCCGTCTCGGTGCGGCCGGCCTTGCAGCGGGCGTCGCCCGGCGTCGCCACCGCGAGGTCGTAGTCGCCGAGGGCGATATCGCCGGGGATGATCACGGCCCCGTCGTAGCGGCCGCGCTCGTCGGTCGACAGCGAGCCGATCGTCACGCCCTGCGGCGCTGCGTTCCCCGTCAGGATCACGTCGACGCGGACGTGCCCGCACGGCGCCCCCTCGCTGCTCACTTGCCCCTGCAGGTGGAGCGGAAAACCGCGGCGGATTTCCCTGTCCATGGCGGTCACGACCACGTCGGTGCGCTCCGCCGCGCGCTCGGTCGCGCCGCTCGTGGGGGTGGGCGCCGGCGGGGGCGGAGGAGGCGTCGCGCCGGCGCCGGAGGCGGCGCCGCCCGGGCCGGGCGGCCCCTGCTGCATCTGCTCGGCGCGCGTCCGCTCGGCGAGATCCTGGCCCGAGTCGCGCTGCTCCGGCCAGCTGTAGGGGTCCGGCGGCGGCACGTAGGGCGGGCGGCTCGGATCGACCTCCTGGTCCATGTTGAGGGCGGCCCCCCCGAGGTCGATGCGGTGCCAGAGCGAGCCGTCGAAGACCTCGACCCAGGCGTGCGCCTCGTTGACGACCATCCGCGCCGGGATCCCGATGTGCAGGGCCGTGACCAGGAACGCGAAGGCGCGGTGGCGGCAGACGCCTTTTCGCGACAGCGCGAGATCGAGGTAGATGTCCCCGTACCCCTTGGGCGGGTCGTCCGACGGGGCGAACGACCGGAAGTACTCGACCATCTTCTGCACGACCTCGCGCGGCCGCATCGCGGTCGAGATGCCGATCGCCTGGGCGACCTGCTTGAACGCCGCCTCGTGCGAGGGCTCCTGCGGCGGGCGGGACGGCGCGAGCTTGCTCCAGTCGACGTCGGCGAACTCGCTGCCGAAGGTCGCGCGGGCGATCGCGAGCTGCACGACCAGCCGCACGCGCGCGCTCTTCGTGCCGCGCGCGAACCAGTTGTCGGCGCCGTCGCGCAGCAAGACGACCGGCGTGTCGGGGTTCACGTGCATCCGCACGAGCCGCGTGTCCGGCCCGACCGTCGGGATCCGGACCGGCTCGTTCGGCACCAGATCGACCGCGATGTCCCCGTAGAACGCCTCGTCGCCCGCCGCGACCTTGCTGTCGGCGTTGATCGCCTTCAGGGCCTTGTCGCGGACGACGAGCGAGTAGTCCGCCCTCACGGCGTCGTAGGCTTGCAGCCGCTTGAACGGCGCGGTCGCCGGGGAGAACGGGTCGTCGTAGCGCTCGATGTTCGGCCGGCGGGTGTCTCGATCCGGCTCGTAGGACGCCTCGGGGCCGGCGTCGGAGCCGACGTTGCTGTAGACCTGCTGCTGGTTCGACGGCGGGCGCTGCGGATCGGGCGCCGTGGCCAGGCCGCTCGGCGTCTGGATCGCCGCCGGCAGGCCGCCGTCGAGCGTCGTCGTGGCGAGCGAGAGGTCCTCGGCGGGGTCCGGGACGATGAACTCGTGCAGGAGCGACACCTGCGCGTCGGCGAGCGGCGACACGGCGCAGGCGAGCGCGAACACGAGCAGGCTGCGCGCCCAGCCGCCGAGCCGGCGCCGGACGGCGGAGACAGCGGGCAGAGCAGCAGGGCGCGGGCGCGCGGCCGGAGGGGACATCAGGGGGCTGTTATGAAACCAGAAACCGCGGCGATGTTCCACACGCCGGCCCGTCCGTCCGCGCCCCCGTCGCCGGCCCTCACGGTCGGCCGCCGTCGGCCGCCGTCGATCGTCGGTCAGCGCCGGTACTGCGCGGCATCGGCGTGGTGGCGCCGCGGCTGCGGGGCGGAGCGGAGCCGGTCGATCGCCTCGGTGGACTCGCCGCGCGCGGTCAGCTCGGCGGCCAGCACGTCGAGGGCGGGCTGGAAGATGTCCGTCCGCGCGAAGCGGCCGGCGCGGCCGCCGGCCAGCCTCGGCAGCACGGCGACGATGCGTCGCATGCCGTCGGCGTAGCGGCGGGAGATCGCCAGCCGGTCGATGAGCGGCTCGAGGAAGTCGGCGACCGCCGCGGCGCGATCGCGGACCCCGTCGCAGGCCTCCTTCATCGGCTCGAGGAGCAGGAGCGTCCAGAGGACCGTGTCGTCGAGCGGCCGGTCCGCGGCGGTGCGCCGGTCGACGTAGTCGAGCACGCGCCAGAGGCGCTGGCCCGGGCCGTCGTCGCCGCGATCGTCGTAGAGCAGCGCCGAGACCTCCGGCAGGAGGACGTCGAGCACCCCCGTCTCCCACGCGAGATAGATGGTCCGGCGCGCCTGACCGCCGCGCAGGAGGCGCAGGATCTCCTCCGAGAGGCGCGGGCGCGCCGCGAGCGCGAGCGCGTCGCGGCAGTAGACGACCGCATCGTAGACGTCGGGGGTGATCGCGAAGCCCAGCCGGCCGGCGAACTTGAGCGCGCGCAGGATGCGGATCGGATCCTCGCGGAAGCGCGTCTCGGGATCGCCGATCGTGTGGACCACCTGGCGGCGCACGTCCTCCATGCCGCCGACCCAGTCGAGGATCTGCCGCGCCTCCACGTCGTAGAAGAGCGCGTTGATCCGGAAGTCGCGGCGGAGGGCGTCCTCGTGCGCGACGCCGAACGCGTTGTCGCTCCGGATGAGCAGCTCGCTCCCGTCCTCGGAGTCCTCCTTCGGGTTGCGGCGGAAGGTCGCCACCTCGATGACCTTTCCGCCCTGGAAGAGGACGTGCACCAGGCGAAACCGCCGGCCGATGATGCGCGAGTTGCGGAACAGCTCGCGGACCTCCTCCGGTCGGGCGCTGGTGGCGACGTCGAAATCCTTCGGGCGGCGGTCGAGCAGCAGATCCCGCACACAACCACCTACCAGGTAGGCCTGGTAGCCGTGGCGGACGAGGCGTCGGACGACTTTCTGGACGTCCGGATCGATCCGCGCCTCGTCGAAGACGACCTGGTAGCGGCGCGGGGTGGGGATGTCTTCGTCGACGAGCTCGACCCGGAACGGATCGCCGTCGAGGGCGCCCGTGTCCGTCGGCGTGGGCTCGCCCTCAGGCCCTGCGCGTAGCCCAGGGGCGCTGCGGACCTCGTACATCGGGAGTTCGGCGTCTTGATGCGCCGCTGTGCCGTTATCAGGAGATGGGGTCGCGCGACCCATAATCAGCAACCGAGAAAGCACCAGGCAGCGCCTGGAGGGAGTGGAGGACGACTGGCGCGCGATTCTGGGAATCCAGTACTCCCTGGAGAACCGACCCGCGCTGATGGGGCCCGCGCCCGCGGACCCCCGAACCGCGCCGGCTCGCTCGCCTCGGCCTGCATCGGCCTGACGAGCGGATCCGGCTGTCGCCCGGAACAAGAGATGCTAACGGCCGTCTAGCAGGGGTTCGCCGTGAGAGCAAAGCCGAGGCGCAGGGGGGCTGACGGAAGCCTCCGGAGCGAGCGGGCGTCACGGTTTGGTACCCCAGTGCCCGATCCCGGGGGCCGGCGGCGGGGCCGCGTCGGGCTGGGCGGCGAGCGGCGCCCCGGCGCTGGCCTCCGGCGTCGCGAGCAGCGCCTGCCGCAGCTCGGCCATCGACGCGAACCGGCCGCGCGGATCCTTCACGAGCGCCTTGCGCACGACCGCGTCGAGCTCGCGCGACATGAGGAGCCCCGGGTGGAGCCGGTGCGGCGGCGGCGGCGGCTCGCGCGCGTGCTTCTCCGCGATCGCCGGGTACGGCCCCTGGAAAGGCACGCGCCCCGCGAGCATCTCGTAGAGCACGATGCCGAGGGAGTAGACGTCGGCGGCGGGCGCCGCCGGCGCGCCCTGCGCCTGCTCGGGCGCCATGTACTCGGGCGTCCCGACGACGTCGGGGAGGAGCGCGCCTTCGCCCTGGCCCTCGATGAACGAGAACCCGAAGTCGAGCAGCTTGACGATCTCGCGCCCGTCGGCGGCGTGCACGAGGAACACGTTCTCGGGCTTCACGTCGCGGTGGATCACGCCGGCGCGGTGCGCGGCCTCGATGCCCGCGGCGAGGTCGACGGCGATCCGGACCGCGCGCGCGGGGACGAGCGACCGCGTGAAGCTCAGCGTGTCGGCGAGGTCGAGGCCGACGAGCAGCTCCATGGCGAAGCACGGCGTATCGCCGGCGCGCTCGAGCGCCTCGACGCGGAGGACGTTGGGGTGACGGACGCGCGACGCCGCACCGGCCTCTCGTTCGAACCGCGCGACGAGCAGCGGATCGTCGCGGAGCTCCGCCCGGAGGACCTTGAGCGCGACGCGAGGCGGCGCGGCCTCGTGGGGCCTGCCGGCGCGATCGGCGAGGTAGACGTGCCCGACCCCGCCGCTGCCGAGCAGCTGCACGACGCGGTACTTGTTGCAGAGGAGCTTGCCCACGAGCGCTTCGGCGGCGACGCGAGCAGGAGGCATGGGATCGATCGTAGCGCAGTCGCGCCTGCCGAAGGGCAAAGGCGCGCAGCGTCGGCGCACAAGGGCGCGCAGCCCCGCCCGGCGCAGCGCGCGGGCGCGGCAGGAGGTTCGCGCCCGCACCGAACCGATCGGCGGCCGCGGCGCGATCTCCCGCGAGGAGCCCAGACCGGCGCGGCCGCTCCCGCCGGCCGGGCTGGCTCCGCCGGGGCACGAAGGCGCAAGGGTGACGCGTGAGGTCATCCGGCGCCGCGCGCGCGCCTGTCGGCTCCTGCTGGGGCTGCCCTCGTGCGCGCCGCGGCGGCGGGCGGCGCGACGAGCGCGGCAGGCGCGGCGCGCGGCGAGCCGCCCGGCCGGACGCGGGATCGCGCGGATCGCTTGAGCGGCGACGAGGAGACGGCCACGCTTAGCGGCGCATGACCGACGATCGCCGATTCTCCTCCCCGAGCGCGCTCGACGTGGAGGCCGAGCTCTCGCCTGCGGCGGCGAGCTCCCCGGGGCCGAGCGCTGCCGCCTCGCGCCCGCCTCCGCTCCGCTGGAAGAAGAACCTCGCGCTCTTCTGCCTGACGGTCGTCTCGGTGTTCGTCGCCGGCACCCTCTGGGCTCCGATCGCGCCGGAGGACGACAGCGTGCTCGCCCTCGTCAAGGCGCTGCCGCAGACCTGGCCGTTCGCGGTGCCGTTCCTGTCGATCCTGCTGGCGCACGAGTTCGGGCACTACTTCGCGGCGCGCGCGCACGGGGTCGAGGCGTCGCTCCCCTATTTCATCCCGCTCCCGGTCGTGAGCCCGCTCGGCACGATGGGCGCGGTGATCTCGATGAAGGGCAGGATCAAATCGCGGAACGCGCTGCTCGACATCGGCGCCTCCGGACCGCTGGCCGGCCTCGTGGTGGCGCTCCCGGTCCTCTTCGTGGGCCTGTTGCAATCGGAGGTGCACGCCACGTCGGGGCCCGCGCTGCAGGAGGGGCGCAGCCTGCTCTATCTCCTGTTGAGGCGGCTCGCCGTCGGCCCGATCCCGGAGAACCACGACGTCTTCCTCGGCCCCACGGCGATGGCGGGGTGGGCCGGGCTGCTCATCACGGCGTTCAACCTCTTCCCGGTCGGCCAGCTCGACGGCGGGCACGTCGCCTACGCGCTGTTCGGCAGGCGGCAGGACCGCTACGGCCGCGCCGCGCACTTCCTGATGCTCGCGCTGTTCGTCGGCAACGTCGTCTACTTCACGCGGTACTTCATCGCGGACGGGCTCTCCGACGCGCTGCGCGCCGGCGTCGCGAACGGGATGCCGTGGCTCACGTGGTTCGGCCTGGTCTACCTGATGCTGCGGATGGGCGGGCGGGAGCACCCGCCCACGGAGCCCGGCGAGCTCTCACCGGGGCGCAAGGCGATCGCGGTGGTGACGCTGCTCCTCTTCGTGCTGCTGCTGATGCCGACCCCGTTCGGGACCTACTGAGCGCGCCGGCGCTCAGGGTTTCGCGGCGCCGAACTTCGCCCGGAGCGCGTCGCAGACGACGGCGGGGGCGTAGTGGCTGACGTCGCCGCCGTGGCTCGCTATCTCGCGCACGAGCGATGCGGAGACGAAGCCGTAATGGGTGCGCGTCGGCAGGAACACGGTGTCGACGCCGGGGAGCATGTCCGCGTTCGCGTGGGCGATCTGCAGCTCGTACTCGAAGTCGGTCGCCGCGCGCAGCCCGCGGACGATCACCCGCGCGCCGACGCGCTGGCAGTACTGGATGAGCAGCCCCTCGAACGAGTCGATCCGCGCGTTCGTCACCTCGCTCGTGGTCTGGCGCAGGAGCTCGAGGCGCTCCGAGTAGGTGAAGAGCGGGTGCTTCGTCGGATGCCGGCCGACCGCGATGATCACCTGATCGAACAGCTTCGACGCCCGCTGGATCAGGTCGAGGTGGCCGAACGTGATCGGATCGAAGCTCCCCGCGTATACCGCCAGCAGTTCCTTGGACATGGCGCTCACTGGTCCGGCGTCCGCTTGGGCGTGGCCGCGGGCGGGGCCGACTTCGGCGCGGCCGCGGGCGGGGCCGACGTCGGCGCGGCCGCGGGCGGCGCGGGGGACAGCGGCGCCTGGAGCGCGGGCGCCTGGGGCGCAGGCGAGCCGATCCCGCCCGCGGGGCCGGCGCCGTCCGCGGGGGCGGCGGGCGCCTGCCCCTCGTTCGCGGGCGCTGGCTCGCTGCCCTGGAGCATCTTGTTCACGGCGGTGTCGTCCTCGATCCACATGAGGCGGCCGCCGTCGGCGAACGTGACGCGGAAGTAGGCGAGCAGCCCCGCGCCGATCACGCCGTCGAGATCGAGCTGGAGCTGCTTCTCGACCGCCTGGAGCGGCGCCCCGTACACGCCCGGGACCTTGGGGATCTCCAGCGCGCCGAGCCGCAGCATCGGCACGACGCCCTGCTTCAGCTTCTGCTCCGGATCCTGCTCGACCCGCTTCAGCCCGTCGGCCTCGAAGCCGGCCTTCTTCCAGCCCTCCTTGTCGAGCGCGATCGGGAACGTCATCGACGTGTCGATGAGCATCGGCCCCTGCACCGTCTTGTCGGGCCCGAAGCTGCTGCGCAGCACCATGCCGCCGCCCTTGATGAAGGCCACGTCGACGCGCGTCGCGTCGGGCGGCGCCGGCGGGGAGAAGCTGCGCACGACGAACTGCCGGCCGCCGTAGTCGATGGTCGCGTTGAGGTGCCGGATCAGGTTCACCCCGAGCAGCGCCTTGACCGGCGCGCCGATCTGCTTGGAGATCCCCGAGAGGTCCTGCGTGAGCGCCGGGACGTCGTTGACCTCGAGCCGCTTGCCGAAGCGGAGGGAGACCCAGCTCGGCTCCTTGCGCGTGCTGCTGTCGAGGACCACCTCGCCGGTGCCGGTCGACACCATCGCGAGCGCCGACTCGCCGTCGATCTCGACCGGGACGACGAAGAACGGCGCCGCGGGGCTCACGTGGGGCATCTCGATCGCCGCCAGGAGCCCGCCCGAGAGGGTGAACGGCGCGCGCCCCGCCCCCCGCCGCGCCAGCTTGGCGATCGACTTCGCCCAGTCGTCGACCACATCCGGATCGTCGAGCATCGCCTCGAGCTCGTCGGCGGCGGCGTCGAGGTCGCCCTTGTACCAGAGCGCGCGCCCGCGGATCCCGGCGGCCTCGGAGCCGGCGACGCCCTTGAGCAGGCGCAGCGCCTCGGCGTAGTCGAGCCGGGCCAGCGCGATGCGCCCCGCGAGCAGGCGGGCCTCGGTGTCGGTCGGGACGATCGTCAGCGCCTTCGCGACCGCGTCGCGCGCGTTGTCGACGTCGGCGGACTGAAACTCCTGTCGAGCGCGGGCGAGCCACTTCTCCGCCGCCGGCGGGCGGGCGGACTCCGGGCCGATCATCGTCGAGCACGACGCGAGGAAGGTCGCGGTCAGCAGGCCGCCGAGGCGAACAGCGAGGGAGCGTCTCGTCGGCGCGTTTCGATTCGAATGGATTCGCACGTGGATCTCAGGCCCTTTGCGGCGTGCCGTCCGGGCCGATTTCTCCCGACGAAATCGGCTCGATCGCCAGGATGCGATCGGCCCGTAGCTCGCGGCGGCTGCGCGACGGGAGCAGATAGCCGAGAACCCGGGGTGGGTCGAGGTCCGTTCGCACCCCCGTCACCCGTACGACGAGCTCCTCCGGCCCGCGGCGCGCCGGCCGGTACCGCACGCGCACGGTGGCGGAATGCTCGGCCGCGCGCACCGCCGCGGCGACCAGCTCCGGGCGGGCGTGGCGCTCGCCGATCCGGACGTGCCACAGGTCGCGCGGCGTGCGCGGGGCGAGGACCTCCAGGATCTTGCGGAACACGGCGCGCAGGGCGTGCACGTCGTCCTCGGCGCGGTGGGCGCGCTCGCGGTGGACGCCGAGCTCCCGGCAGAGGGAGGCGAGGCTGTGGCTCGGCAAGGCGAAGGCCCGGCGGGAGAGGACGAGCGTGTCGAGGTAGTGCGGGACGCGCCTCGCCCTCCCCGCCCGCGCGAGCTCTGCCTCCAGGAACGCGACGTCCCACGCGGCCGCGTGGGCGACGAGCACGGCGCCCTCCGTGACCCGATCGATGCGATCGCAGAGCTCGGCGAACGTGGGCGCGCCCGCGAGCTCCCGCGGATCGATGCCGTGCACGTGCGCGTTGCCGAAGACGCCCGGCTCGGGCCGCACGAGCGACACGATCGCGTCCTCGCACGTGTCCCCCCGCACCCGCTCGGCGCAGACCTCGATCACGCGGTCGCTCTCGGGGCGTAGGCCCGTCATCTCGAGATCGAGGAACACGAGCGGCGCGCGCTCCATCGGATCGTCCCAGGGCGAGCCGGCGGGGGGCTCTGCGCCGGTCGCCCGCTCCGGCTCGGCTCCTTCGCGCTGCTCCGTCATCCGACCTGCTTCCCCACCCCGGCGGCTCGACCCAGGAGGCGACCGTCCCTCGACATGGAGGCGTCTTAGCGAAACCGGCGCCCGACCGAAAGCGGTCCGCGGCGCGGGGCGACGCCGCCGGCCCGCGATGTTCGGGGGCCGGCTCCCTGGCATCGCGCGGGCCCCGGGACGTCGGTGTTCGGGCGCCGGCCTCCGGGCCTCGCGCCGGCCCCGGGACATCGCGACGGCGCTCCAGCGTCGGCGGAGCGGGCGCGGTGCTCGACGCGGGGCCCCGAGGCGCGCGCCGCCCTCCGAATGGCGGCGGCGTTCCAGCAGAATTTCCGCGGTGCAGCACCGGATGTTCAAGGGGGCTTTCGTTGCTACACTGCCCATCGTGCCGGACGGGGTAGCTACAGTCCCGGGGGGCTCTCCTCACGAGGAGCTCGATCTCGGCGACGAGTCTTCAGGGTTTCGCCGCGAGCGCAGGACCGAGCCGCTCGATCTTCCCGTCCTCGTGGTGAACCGCTTCTTCCAGCCTGTGCAGATCACGACGGCGCGTCGTGCTTTCCTGCTGCTCTTCGGCGGCGCCGCCCTCGCCATCGACGAGCTCGGCGAGCTCCACGATTTCTCGGCCTGGCGGCGCTTGCCGGTGCGGGACAAGGACGACGGCCTCCCCGTGATCGGCGGCTCGCTCCGCGTGCCGCGCGTCCTTCACCTCCGCCGCTACGAGCGCATGCGGCGCCCGACGATCCGGCTCACGCGAAAGAACGTGATGCTGCGCGACGCGCACCAGTGCCAGTACTGCGCGCGCCGCCCGCCCGTCCGCGATCTCAACATCGATCACGTGCTCCCTCGGTCGCGCGGCGGCGAGGACTCCTGGGAGAACCTCGTGACCGCCTGCCGCACGTGCAACCTCCGCAAGGGTTGGCGCACGCCGGACGAGGCCAGCATGCGGCTCATCCGCCAGCCGGTGCCGCCCCGCTGGTCGGCGTCAATGCAGATCCTGCTCGGCTTGCCGCACTCGTTCGACGAGTGGAGCCCCTTCCTCAAGGCCGGCTGACCACCCCCTCGGCCCTCGCCCCGGCGCCGCGCCTGCCGGCGGAGGGGGGCGCCTGCGGGGCGACGTTCACGGGAGCAGGGTGATTCCCCCCAGCTCGTCGCAGTAGGCGACCGCTCTCCACCCCTCCTCTTCGGTGCAGAGGAAGAAGTCGATGCAGCCGGTCCGGCACGCGGCGTCGGCGCAGGTCTCGGCGGCGTCCGCCGGGCAGTCCGGCAGCTGCAGCGCGGGCGTGCATCCGTGCGCCTCGCCGCTGCGATCGAGCGTCACGGCCTCGCACCCGCCGTCCCCGCCCACGCCGCCGCCCGCGCCCACGCCGCCGCCCGCTCCCAAGTCCGGCGCCGGCTCGCCGGGTCGGTCGCAGCGCGCGACCTCCGTCCAGGCGCCGCCGAGGCAATCGTAGAGGGCGCCACAGACGGCGTCGTCGCAGCTGCCTCCTCGGCCGATCGGGCACCCGCCCTGGGGGATCTCCCCGCACAGTTCGGGCTCGGCGATGGGATCGCAGCCCGCCGGCGCGAGGGCGGCGAGGGCGGCGCCAGCGATGAACGAGAGCGGAATCTTCAAGGCAGCCGTGAGGAGAGCTCGGATTGTCGGCGCGCGGGGGCGAAAAATGCAAGGCGCCTCGCCTCCGCTCATCCGAACCGTTTAGTATGCGCGCCATGCGTCCCTGCGCCACCGCCAGCGCCGTGTTCACTGGAGTCCTCCTCGCCGCCACCCTGTTCGCGGCCTGCTCGAGCGGCACCGCGCCGCCCTCGCCGCCGGACAGCGCGCCCGTCGGCGCGTCGCCTCCGCCCGCGTCGCCTCCGCCCGCCGCCGCGGAGCCGGGCGCCGCAGCCCCGGCCGCCGCCGACCCGGGCGCCGCACCCGCGCCGGCGCAAGGCGACAAGCCTGCAGCGCGCAGGAAGGCCCCCGAGACGGTCGAGGACTGCAAGGTGATCGCCTCCGAGATCACGAACGATCCGCCCGACGGCGGGGTCGTGATGAACAACGCGATGACCTCGGCCGACGCGGGCTCGAGCGATCGCCTGCAGCCGCTCGTCGACGCGATCAAGGCGAGGCGCGACGGCTTCCGCTGCTGCTTCGATCTCTACGCCCGCAAGCACCCGGGCGCGCAGGGCAGGGTCACGTGGCAGCTCAAGCTGAAGCCCGACGGCACCTTCGAGGAGGCGAGCATCGTGCGCGACAAGAGCGACGTGACGGCGCCGCAGGTCGAGTCCTGCATGGAGGAGCTCGCGAAGTCGATCACCTGGGCGCGCTCGCCGAGCGGCAAGGAGACCGTCCTGACCTACCCCTTCGATTTCAAGCGACGCAACTACTAGCAGCGCGCCGCCTTCGAGGAGCACGTCTGTGTCGAGCGACGCTTCGGGGATCCTGCGCGGCTCGGGCTACCCCGGCCGCAACGCCTACGCCGAGCTGCTCCGCGACACGCGCGGCCTGAGGCGGGAGCAGCAGCAAGCCCGCGAGGCGTGGTTCGCGCGCCTCGCGGCGGACAAGAAGGACGAGACGCTCTTCGAGCTCGAGATCCTCCTGAAGGGCGTCGCCTGCTTCGCGAACCCGCGGAACCACCCCGGCGCGGGCCGGCGCCAGACGATCGTCAGCCACGACTTCCACGAGCACCTCCAGCACGCGCGCGACGGCATGGCGCGCGTCGTCCAGCTGACGCGCGCCATGCTCGGCGATCGCGATCGCGCCTTCGTCTTCCAGCGCTACCTCGAGACGGTGCTGCCCGAGGACACCGCGCGCACGCGGCTCCTGCACGCGACGATGGCGCAGGAGTCGCCCGAGTCGAGCCTCTTCGTGCTGCGGCACGGGTTCACGAACCTCATCGAGGTCGCGGGCGGGCTGCTCCGGCTGCCGCGGGTCAACTTCAGGCTCTTCTACGCCCACCTCGCGACGGCGATGCGCGAGATCGCGCAGAGCACGTTCTTCAACCCGCTCCACGCGCTCGAGTTTCGCCCGGAGTTCGATCGCATCGCGTCGACGCAGGTGCTCGAGCTGATCCACCGCGTGCCCGGCGAGCAGGCGCACCGCCTCGTGGCGCTCACGTTCCTCGCGCTGTTCAGGATGCTCCGGTACCTCCGGCTGCTCGACGCGATCGCGCTCGATCACTCGGATCACCGCGTCGCCGGGCGCGGGTACCTCGTGCTCGCGGTCCTGCGCAGCGACGCCCGCGCGCTCTCGAACTACCTCCGGCGCCGCGCGGGCGCGCTGCTCGCGGACAGCTTCGAGCGCGATCTCCTGCGCGTGCCCGCGAGCGACGTCGTCGCGCGCCACGACGAGCTCGCCGCCGAGGGGCACCGCCTGCTCTCCACGAAGGCCGCCCTGACCGGGCTCGCCGCGAACCTGCGGCTCGAGATGCGCCGCGCCTTCGAGCACGACCTGCCGCCCGCCGACGCGCTGGTGGGCGAGTCCGAGTACCGCGTCCGCCTCCGCGCCGTCGCGCACGGCCTCCGCCCCGCGCTGCAGAACGCGATCCTGTTCCTCGGCAGATCGCTCGGCGCGAAGCTCGAGGAGGGCCGCGTCTTCGACGACCACGCGGCGCGGCGGGCGACGAGCGATCGCCTCCGGCGCGACGTGTGGATGTTCGCCCAGATCGCCCGCGCGTTCGCGAGCAAGGCGCGCACCACCGGCCCGGCGCCCGATCGATGGACCGGCATCGCGAGCTTCGCGTTCGTCCGCGAGTTCCTCTCGTACTTCCGCGCGATGGGCTACCCGCTGCTCCGGGTGGGCGACTACCCCCGCGTCGACGCGTTCATCTCCGCGATGACGGCGCTCGAGGAGAGCGACCTGCTCGATCCCCAGCGGCTCGACGCCGCCATCCGCGAGTGCGAGGCGTTCTCGGAGTTCCTGATGAAGCTCTTCGAGCAGATCTCGAAGCGCGAGGACCTCGCCGGGGTCCCGTTCGACCGCAGGGGCGCCGCGCGCGCTCTCCGGCTCTACCTCGGCGAGCGCACCTGACCGCCCGGCGAGCGCCCCGGCGGCGCCGCCGCTCCAACCCCAGGAGCCCGATCGCCGCCTGCGGCACGCGCAGGCCTCTCCGCAATCCGCGCCGGGTGGGAGCCGCGCGCACCGCGCGCCTCTCCAGCGCCGCCCCGAGCGACGCGGCGGCGCGCAGCGCGCAGCGCGCAGCGCGCAGCGCGCCGCGCCGATGCCGGTCGCCGCGGCCCTAGACGGCGGTGCCGTCGCGGGGACATCGTCCACCCGCGCGCCCTCCAGCCTGGCTCAGCGCGCCGGCTCCGCGGCGTCCTCACCCCCCGGACGTCTTATAAGACGGATTGTCTTGCCGCGGCCGGCAGGCCTGCTCGCGGCGCCTCGAGCCGTAGAGAAACGCGAGGCGCGCCCTCTGCGCCTTATTCCGACTCGTCGGACGGCCCGGTGCTCGCAGGAGCCGGGGCCGGCGTGCTCTTGCGCGCGCCGCGGGCGCCCGCGCCCTTGGCCGGGGCCCGCTTCGCAGCGGCGCGTCCGCCTCGGGGCGCGGCCGCCTTCTTCGGCGCAGCGGCGCGCTTGCCGGCCGCCTTCGCCTTGCGCTTCGGAGCGGCCTTCTTGGCGGCGGGCTTCTTGGCGGCCGCGCGCTTCGGGGTCTTCTTGGCGGCGGCGCGCTTCGGGGCGGCCTTCTTCGCTGCCTTCCGCGCCGGCTTCTTCGCGACCTTCCCGGCCTTCGCGGCGGCCGGCTTCTTGGCCGACTTCGTCACCTTCTTCGCAGGCTTCTTCGCGGTCTTCTTAGCAGCCATTGGAAATCCTCCTGCATTCGCCCCGGCACGGCGGACATCGCCCAACGTCCTCGCCGCTACAAATTCCTCACCGAGGCAACAGATGTTGCACGACGTATATTGCCACGCATGGTGATGGTCAAGGAAAATCTTGCAGGCCCTAAACTGATGTATCCCATGTGTTCCAGGCAAACTGGTCCGCAAGCGTTGCGAGGGTAAACGCCGGATCAGGCCGTGGTGAAAACAACCAGACCGCACTGGACAACAGTTTTTCGTTGACAACTTTTCGAATGTCTGTCTTGGCCCTCCGCGCTCCTTCCTGGCGATCGCGCGCCCGCGCGGCGCGGCGAACGGCGCCGGACAGCTCATGGTCGCACGGAGCACCAGCGTTGCGCAGGCTCTAGAGAGCCTTGTGCGGCGCCATTCGCCTCGCTACGGTCGCGCCGCCTGCGCGGCGCCCCTCATGGCCGAGCGCCGCGCGTCTCTAGGAGGAAAGGTATGTTGGTTCGTCGCTCGACGTCGTGGTTGCTCCTGGGTGCAACGCTCCTCGCCGGCTCGGGGCCGCTCGGGTGCGGCTACTCGGAGGAGGAGATGCAGGCGAAGGTCCGCGAGATCGAGGGCCTGAAGACGCAGCTGAGCGCCGAGCAGGCGCAGAACAAGAAAGCCAAGAGCGAGCTCGACGAGGCGGCGGCCCGGATCGAGCAGCTCAAGTCCCAGCTCAAGGCCGCGGGCGTCGACATCTCCAACCTGAACGCCAACCTCGAGCAGCAGGCCCGGGCGCTCGAGGACTTCCGGCGCCGCGCCCAGCAGCTGGAGGACATCAAGAAGCGGTTCGAGGTCCTCCGGGAGAAGCTCCAGGCCCTCACCAAGCTCGGGCTGAACGTGACCGTCCGCAACAACCGGATGGTCATCCAGCTGCCCGGCGACGTCCTCTTCGACTCGGGTCGGGAGACGTTGAAGAAGGAGGGCCAGGAGATCCTGCTCAAGGTGGCCGAGGTCATCCGCAACGACGCCGGGCTGTCGGCGCGCTCGTTCCAGGTCGCCGGGCACACGGACAACGCCCCGCTCGCCGGCGGCCGCTTCAAGGACAACTGGGGGCTCAGCGTCATGCGCGCCCGCGAGGTGCTGGCGTTCCTGCTCCAGCCCCAGGACAAGGGCGGCGGCGGCCTCAAGCCCGAGAAGTGGAGCGCCTCCGGCTACGGCGACACCGACCCGGTGAAGCCCAACGACACCCCGGAGAACAAGCAGGCCAACCGGCGCTGCGAGCTCGTGGTCCTGCCGAACGTCGAGGAGATGCTCGACCTGAAGACGCTCACCCAGTGAGGTTTCCGGCATGAGCGTCGCGGCCATCGACATCGGGACCAACTCGGTCCTCCTGCTCATCGCCGAGCGCCGCGGGGGTGAGCTCGTCGCGCTCGTCGAGCGCGCGACCATCACCCGGCTGGGCCAGGGGGTCGACGCCGCGCGCGCGCTCGCGCCCGAGGCCGTGGAGCGGACGCTCGCCTGCCTCGCCCGTTACGGCGAGGAGCTCAGGTCCCAGGGGGTGGAGCGCGTGGACGCCGTCGGGACCAGCGCGATGCGCGACGCCGCCGGCGGGGAGGAGTTCATCGCCCGCGCCCGCGAGCTCATCGGCGTCGTGCCCCGCGTGATCTCCGGGCCGGAGGAGGCGGAGCTCACGTACGCCGGCGCGCTGACGGGGCTCGACCTGCCGGCCCAGGGTCCCCGGATCGTGTTCGACGTGGGCGGAGGCAGCACGGAGATCATCGTCGGCGGCGCCGGCGGGGCGGTGGAGCAGGCGGTGAGCCTCGACGTCGGTAGCGTCCGGCTGACCGAGCGTCACATCCGCGCCGATCCGCCGACCGGGGAGGAGCTCGAGGCCGTCCGCGCGGACGCCCGGGCCGCCCTGGCGACGGTCCCCGCCGTGCCCCAGCTCGCCGCGCCGACCCTGGTCGGCGTCGCCGGGACGGTGACGACCCTCGCCGCGCTCGTCCGCGGCGTCGCCCCCTACGACGGCGTCCGCGTGCATGGCGCGCGGCTATCCGGGGCGGAGATCGTGGCGACCACCTCTCGCCTCGCTTCCCTGCCGCTCGCCGAGCGCAGGCAGCTGCGTGGCCTGGATCCGGCCCGCGCCGACGTCATCGTGGCGGGCAGCGTGCTCATCGAGGAGATCCTCGCGTGGGCCTCGAGGCTCGCCGGAGCGCCCGTCGAGCTCATCGCCTCGGATCGCGGCGTGCGCTGGGGGCTGGCCGAGCGCCTCTGCGCCGCCTGAGCACATCGACTTCGTTGAAGCCCGGACGGACGCAACGGTCGATACCGTTGTGGCTGCCATAATTTCGACCCGTCCCACCCAGGTCAGGTCCGCCACCTCTCCCGGAGACGCCCGCTCTGCCCTAAACTAGAGCGCGTGAGCCAGCGCGCATCCATGCGGATGCCTCCATCGGTACACACTGTGACCCCGGCGGAACCCAAGGAAAAAACCAAAGTGATCTCGCCACGATGGGTCAGCTACGGGGATTTTCGTTGACGGTTCTAGGCCGGCTCACTAGAGTGCGCGCGCCTGGCGCAAACTGGCCCTCGTTCGAGAGGGCCGTTCCCCCAACCTCAATCCCTTCCGCCCGGAACCGTCCGCTTCTACCGCCGCTGCTCAAGATTCCACTGTGCACGCCGGAGCACCGACCTCTCGAGGGTCATGGCGGTGGTGCTCGCGCTTCTGCTTCTCGCACAGCGGTCTCGAGAAGCGGCTCATGGCTCTTTTCTAGGAATGCGCGACGGTGTGTGTCGGTTCTGCGGGTCCAGGTTCAACCGCATGTTCAACGGACGCTTCCCGAAGAGGATTTCGGGAGGCAGACGAAAAAATAAAGAGACGGCGGGGTGGAAGGCAAAGGAGACGATATGCAGGCTCGTTCGGAGATCCAGTTCAAGGTGGGCGACAAAGCCGTCTACCCGGCCCAAGGCGTTGCCGAGGTTGTCAACATCGAGGAGAAGGACATCGCTGGAAACCGCCAGCGATTCTATGTTCTCCGCATCTTGGACACGGATCGCAAGATCATGGTCCCCGTCAGCAACGCGAGCGCGGTCGGCCTTCGCCAGGTCATCTCTGAACAGGAAATCCGGGAAATCTTCGACATTCTCCGCGAGCGCACCATCGCGTTCGACAACCAGACCTGGAACCGCCGCTACCGCGGTTTCATGGACAAGATCAAGACGGGCTCGATTTACGACGTCGCGGAGGTGCTCCGCGACCTCTACCGCCTGAAGACGGACAAGCAACTCTCGTTCGGTGAGCGCCGCATGCTCGACACCGCCCGGACGCTGATCGTCAAGGAGATCGCGATCGCCCGGGGCCAGACGGAAGAGCAGGTGAAGACCGAGATCGAGGCGATCTTTCTCGCCAACTGAGGCGTTACCTCATGGCTAGCGGCCCTGCGGCCGCTGCCGATGGAGGCCGGCACTGCCGGCCTCCGGGCTTTTGTGGGCCCGAGATCCCGCGAAGGGATCGCGGGACATCGCGCTCGGCCCGCGCCGACCCGGCGGGCCGGGCGCGCTCAGAGATCGCTGCCCGGTCGCTTCTGGACGGGGGGGAGCGGAGGCAGCGCGAGATCGACGCGCCAGCCGGCGTCCTCGTAGACGCACGGCACCTGGACGCGCTCGCCCGGGAGCAGGCCGGCGACGTCCACCAGGGCGTGGGCGCCGGCGATCTGGGCGACGTACCGCTGCGGCTCGAAGCGCAGGACGAAGCGGGACGGCGTGATCATCGCCTCGGGCGCGATCGCCTTGCCCGTCGCCGCGCTGTAGCGCTGCGCGCGCGCGGCCAGGTTGTCCCGAGCGCGCCGGGACAGGAGTTCGAAGGCGGCCTTGGCGTCCGCCGGGTCGCCGTGCAGCTGCCGCAGCCGGGCGACGAGCTCGCGGACGGCGCCGTCGGGTGTGCCGTTCGGAGGCCGCCTGCTGCATCCGGCGGAGGCGAGCGCCGCGACGGAGAGCGCGAGGGCCACGCCGGCCCGGACGAGGCGCGCGGCCCCCCGTGCGCCGTCGTGTCGCGCGCGCTGCCGGTGCATGAACATGCCCGGGTCCCTTAGAACGACGCCTCGCCGGCGTCCACCGCGCGCGGGCCAGCGTTCACCGCGCGCAGGCGCCGACCTCCGTCGCGCGCAGGTGTCGGCGTCCGCCGCGCGGGTGCTGCCTCCGTCGCGCGCAGGTGTCGGCGTCCGCCGCGCGGGTGCTGCCTCCGTCGCGCCGTCGCCGCGGATCGCGGTTTCACGCCGGCGCGGCGCCCGCGAGCGCGCCGACCTGGCGGAGCGCCTCGTAAAGGACGATGGACACCGCGTTGGCCAGGTTGAGGGAACGCACGGGGCCCAGGGTGGGAATGCCGAACACGTCGTCGGGCATGCGCGCGAGGAGATCGGGGTCGAGGCCCACGCTCTCCTTGCCGAAGACGAGCGCGTCGCCCGGCCGGAAGTCCGCGTCGAGGTAGCTCCGCTGCGCCACCGCGCTGAACAGGCGCAGCCGCGCGTTCGGGTGCCGGTGGCGGAAGTGGGCGATGTCAAGGTGCTGCTCGAGCGTGACCAGATGCCAGTAGTCGAGCCCCGCGCGGCGGACGCTCCGCTCGTCGATGCGGAACCCCAGCCTCCCGAGCAGGTGCAAGGGGCTCTGCGTCGCAGCCGCGAGCCGCGCGATGTTGCCTGTGTTCTGCGGGATCTCCGGCTCCACCAGCACGATCCGGAACGGCGGATCGAGCGGCGCCGCGCGGAGCCGGGGGCGACCATCTTTGAGCACGCCCTCTCTTTCCGCGACGCGCCCGCGCGCCGCAACCCCCGAGCGGAGGGATCGCGCCCGCGGCCAGGGACGCCGCCGCCGCCCCGCCGGGTGCCGGCCCACGCGCGGCGCGCAAAACGCGATCGGAACCGGCGAAGGCGCCTCTGCCCGCTTGACGGCTGTACGAGCGGACACGTAGCCTCCCGCCTCGGAGACACGGAATGCGCGCATCGTGCTGGATCGCATCGGCTATTGCCCTCGCAGGGGTGGCGTCGTCCTCGCTGGCGGCAGCAGACTCCATGGACCCGGCGCTCGCGCGGCTGGTGCGCGACCCGGCTCCGAGCGCCGCCGGTGCCGCTGGCGTGCCCTGCCGCGTCCTGGGGCCGGACAACGGCGTCTACTACAACCCCGCGTCGCGCTATCAGCGCTGCCAGACGGACGACGCGGCGTTCGCGAAGCTCATCGCGCAGTACGGCTTCGCGGTGGCGCCCTCGGCGATGCACTCGGCGCGGACCACGGGCTACGGCGGGTTCGAGATCGGGATCGAGGCCGACTACACGAAGATTGACAGCGAAGCGGACTACTGGCAGCGCGGCACGCAGGGCCCGCAAGATCCGTCGAGCGGGCAGTTCTCGGTCGAGAACCGGAGCCCCGACTCCTTCCTGCAGCACTACTCCCTGAAGGTGCGCAAGGGCTTTCCGTTCGGGTTCGAGCTGACCGGCGCGGTCGGGTTCCTGGCCAACACCAGCCTCGTGAGCGGGGGCGCCGACGTGCGCTGGGCGCTGTTCGAGGGGTTCCGCCGGGGGATCCCCGCCATCTTCCCCGAGTTCGCCGTCGGCGGCAGCGTCCGGACGGTCACCGGGACCGAGGAGTTCCAGCTGACGGTCGCCGGCTTCGACGCGCAGATCTCGAAGCCTCTGCCGATCGGCGGCACCGTGGTCGTCACCCCGTACGCGGGCTACCAGTGGATCCATATCTTCGGCGACTCGGGGCTCATCGATCTCACCCCGAACACCGACGCCGTGAGCTACTGCAACTTCCGGGGGCTGAACTCGCCCGCGAACCCCGTGCAGGGATCCAACGGCGAGACGCTCCCCCACGACGGCCAGCCGGTGTGCGAAGGCGGCTCTCAGGCCGACTTCAACAACACCGTCGTGTTCGACGCCGTGCGCATGACGCGCCACCGGCTCCACTTCGGCGCGCAGCTGCGGTTTCAGATGGTCAAGTTCGGCGCGCACTTCATCACCGACCTCATGAGCCCCGAGGACGCGAACCAGGGATCGAGCCACGAGATCAACGGCGAGAACAAGTTCGCCGGGCTCGGGTCGCAGTGGACCCTGGCGCTCGATCTCGGCGCCGTGTTCTGAGGCGCCTCGACGCCTTGTTCTGAGGCGCCTCGGCGCCGTGTTCTGAGGCGCGCTGCGCCCGGACGTCCGGGCTGTGCCTCCAGTGCAGGCCGGCTTCCGCGGCGTGCGCTCGCTTTCCGCAGCGCGAGCGTGCTTCCGCGACCCCCCGCCTCCGCGACCAAGGCGCTTCGACCGGCGCGTACCGCGGGCCCGAGCGCGCGGCTGAGCCCCTCAGCGCTTCGAGCTCAGGTCGGGCAGCGCGTAGCCGAGCTCGGAGAGGAGCGCCCGGAACGCGCGGTCCTCGTTCCGCGCCACGGTCAGGTGTTCCATGAACTTCTTGAAGTTGCCCTGAGCGGCCGCATCGGCGGCGCGCTCGCTGTTCTCGAGCACGAGCAGGAGGTGAGGGTGCGCCTTCGAGACAGAGGCAGGGCACTCCATCTTGCTCGCCACCCGGGCGCGCGCCTCGGCGAGCGCGTGCACCACCATGATGAGCTCCTTGTCATGGGTGCGCGGCAGCAGCATGTCGCCTTCCCGGCGCGCCTCCTCGAGGAGCAGGCTCGCCCTGTCCAGGTAGCTCCCGGCCCAGGCCGGAAGCGCGACGAAGAGCGAGCAGAGCGCGAAGGTGAAGGCAAGAAGCAGGTGGCGGATCATCGACGGGTTCCTCGGTCGTTCTCGGATTGCTCGGACGAGACCCCGCCAGCTGGCGAGGCCCCTCTGCCATCGGGCGCCCCTTCCAGGGCTTCGGCGGGCGCCTGTTCATCGGATGCGGCCCTGGGCTCCGGCGCGGCGCACGCGACGAGCGCGGCGCGCGCGGCCGCCTGCTCCGCGAGCTTCTTCGACCGGCCCCGGCCGGTGCCGATGACCTGACCATCGACCTCCACGGCGACGAGGAACGCGCGGTCGTGGTCCGGCCCCTCCGTGCCCATCAGCCGGTAGCGCGGCGACGCCGCGCCGCGCGCCTGCACGCGCTCCTGCAGCTCGCTCTTCGCGTCCCGCCCGAGCATGCTGCCGCTCGCGAGCTGGGCGAGCGGGCTCGCGACGATCTTCCGGCTCAGCGCGCGCGCGCTCTCGAAGCCGCGGTCGAGGTACAGGGCCGCGACGAGCGCCTCGGCGGCGTCGGCGAGCACGTTCGTCTGGTCGCGCTCTCCGGCGACCTCCGCGCCGCGTCCGACCCGCAGCGCCGAGCCGAGCTCGATCCCTCGCGCCCACGCCGCGAGCGCGTCCGTGTTGACCAGCGCCGAGCGCATCATCGAGAGCTCCCCCTCCCGCGCCCCCGGGAATCGCTCCATCAGGAGCTCCGTCACGCAGAGCCCGAGCACGGCGTCCCCCAGGAACTCGAGGCGCTGGTTGTCCACGCGCCGGCTGCCCCGCTGCTCGTTCGAGAAGCTCGGGTGCGTCAGCGCCTCCTCGAGGTGCGGCAGCTCCCCCTCCAGCCCGAGATCCAGACGTCGCAGCAGCTCGCTCGGGAGCATCGCCAGCACCTTGCCCACGCGCGGAGTCAGCCCGTGCTCAGGCGGTCCGTCAGCTCGGCCAGCTCCAGGTCGAGCGCCGTCAAACCGCCAGCGTCATGCGTGGACCACGCGACCCGCACCTTGCCCCACGACAGCGCGATGTCGGGGTGATGATCGCGCCGCTCGGCCAGGAGGGCGACCCGCATCACGAAGCCCACGCCGGCCCCGTAATCCGGAAACGAGTAGCTCCGCTCAATCCGCTCGCCCGCCTGCGCCCAGCCCGGGTGAGCAGCGACGAACCCGGCGATCTCATCGCCCGAGAGCCGATCACGCTTGCCCATGGGGCGCAACTATGAGCTATGCCCCGCCCCGGTGGAACCCCGAATGCGGACCTCGCCCCCGAGCGCCGTCCGCTGCGCGCCCTCCGCCGCGAGCCCTGCGCGCCCTCCGCCGCGAGCCCTGCGCGCCCTCCGCCGCGAGCCCTGCCCCCCCTACGCTGCGCGCGCCGCGCGCTCGTCCGTCGTGCGCTATACCTCCCGCCGCGATGACCGGGCTTTACGCCTGCCCCTTCTGCCGGGAGATGTTCGAGGCAAAAGAGGCGCCCACCTGCCCCGCCTGCGGCCTCCGGCTGGAGGCGCTCTCGAAGCTCCCCCCATCGTACGATGCGCTCCAAGAGGAGCCCGACGAGCCGCTTCCGCCGCACATGGAGCCGCTCCCGTGGACCTACGCCGGGCGCGGCCGGGGGGCCCTGCTGGCGCTCGCGGTCCTCGGCCTCGCGGCGTTCTTCGCGCCGTGGATCCACGAGACAGCCCCCGAGCTCCGCGACCTCAGCGGCTTCGGGCTCGCGCGCAGGCTCGGGTGGATGTGGGCCCCCGCGGTCGCGTTCTTCGTGATGATCCCGCTCGTGCTGACGCGGCGGTCGGTCCACAAGATGCGCGGCGCCCGCGTGGCCGTCGCGTTCCTCGCCGCGGTCGCCCTCACCACCGTCGCGATGCGCCTGCTGTTCACGCCGGCCAGCACGCTGCTCCGTCCGGTCCGCTTCACGTGGGGGTACGGGCTCTACGCGACCGGGGCGATCGCGCTCCTCGCGCTGGTGACCGCAGCGTTCTTCGGAGGAAGGGTCGACGACCTCCCCACGGGACAGCAGCGACGAGGCGACGAGGTGCTGCACTGAGCTCGCAGCGCGCACGCAGCGCCTTTCGTGCACGCCGACGGTCGATCTCCGGCGTCGCGACGCTCTCCGCTCCGAGCGCGGCGCCGATCCCGATCCACGATGAACCGGCGACGAACCTCCGAGGGTCGAGCCCCGGGCGCGCGCGGCGCGCGGCGCGGAACGCGGGGACCAGAACGCGGGGACCAGAACGCGGGGACCAGGAAGATGAGCGCGCTCGGGATCTCGGGTCGACAGGCCAGCCCGTGCGACGTAACCTTGATGGGAGTGGCCTCCGTCCGCTCCTCGAAGGTGCGCAATGGCCAAAAGATCTGCCAGCGTACGCCGTGAGCTCGCGCGGGACGACGAGGTGTTCGACGTCCCCGCAGCGGTGCTCTGCGCGTGCTGCGGCCAGCCCGATTGCGCCGGGTGCTCCGCTGCGAGCGACGAGGGCTCGGGGGTCGTCGCGATCATCCCCTGGGAGCGCACGATCGACGGGGTCTGGTCGCGGCTCTGGGCCACCTCGAAGGCGACCACGCTTGGGGCCGAGACGTTCTTCGCGGCGATCCCCGACGGCGCGATCTCGGCGGCGATGCGGTTCGCCCTGCTTGCGGAGACGCTCGCGATCCTCTCGATGATCGTCGCGCTCCTGCCGATCGCCGCGCTGGCGCTGCCGAGCCTCACGTTGGAGCTCGCCCGGAACCCGGCCGCGCGCGCGAGCGCCCTCCAATGGCTCGCGCTCGGCGTCCCGGGGCTCACCGTGTGGATGGTGCTCGCGCACGCCGTGCACGGCGCCGCGCTCGACCTCGGCGCGCGCCGCCAGGGCGCGCGGCCAGATCGACGGCGAGCGCTCCGCTTCGGGCTCTACGCGTGCGGCTGGGACCTCATGGCCGGCCCCCTCGGCGCGCTGGTCATGCTCGTCACCGGCGGCGTCAAGGGCGCCGAGCAGGCGCTGTCGGCTTCGCTCCGGGTGCCGGGCAAGGCCTCCACGGCGCTGCTCCTCGGCGTCTATGCGCTCCACCCCGGCGCGGCAGAGCGCGCCCGGCGCGCCGGGAGCATCGCCGCGCTCGCGCTCACCATCGCCTCCGGCCTCGCCGCCATCGCGCTCGCCGTCGCCTTGAGCTGACGCTCGCCCTCGGCTCGACGGCGGCGCTCCGGACGCGCCCAGCGCCCCGACCCACGCCGGATCGCCGTCCTCAGCGCATGTCGTTGCGCGGCACGGGCGAGGGCGGGGGCGCGCCCGGGCGGCGGCTGCTCGCGAGGGTGCCCGGGCGCTTCAGCGGCTGTAGATCGCCCGTCGAGGTGACGTCGATGAGGTCGACGAGCTCGGGCGCGTAACCGGAGAGGTCCTGCGCCCGCAGGCGCTCGAGGAGCTGCTTCACCTGCGCCTCCGCCTTGCCGCGCGCGAGGATCTGACGGATCGACGGCGCCTCCTGCTCCAGCGAGCGGCTCACGGGCTTCCTGCTCTGACGCCGCCACAGCACGGCGAAGCGATCGCCCTCCGGCACGGGCTCGGGCACGAGCTCCGCGTCCTTCACCCGGGCGGCGGCCTCCAGGAGCTGCGGCGCGACCTTCAGCCCCGGCTCGGTCGTGGTGCCGTCGGGCGCCACGAAGCCGAGATCGCCGCCGCGCATGCTGGTCGCCTTGTCGAGCGACTTGTCGCGCGCGATGTCCTTGAACCGCTGGGGCGACGGGTCCTTCTTGAGCTCGGCCAGGATCGCCTCGGCCTCCTCGCGCGTCGCGACGACGATGCGCCAGAGCGCGACCATGGCCGGGGAGCTGAACCTGTCGCGGTTGGCCTCGTAGTAGGCGCGGACCTCCTCGTCCGTCACCGGGGAGCTCGCCGCCGCCTCCGCCTGGAGCCGCTGCAGCAGCGCGGCGCGCAGGACGCCGCGGATGCGATCCTGCACGTCGGCGCGCTCGGTGAGCTTCTGCGCGGCGGCCCCCTGCGCGAGGAGCTGCTCGCGCACGAGGACCTGGCTCACGAAGCTCTTCCGGATCTCTTCCGGGCTGCGCCCGAAGCTCTGGAGCTGAAAGGGGGGGATCTGCGCGAGCCTACGCTCGACCTCCGGCGCCGTGATCACCCGGTCGCCGACGCGCGCCACCACCGCGTCCGCCGCGGCGCCGGCCGCCGGCTGGGCCTGCGCGCGGAGCGACAGGCCGGTCGACGCCGCGCCCACGGCCGCCACGGCGGCCGCGGCGAGGGAGAGCTTCACCGTTCTCGCGCGCATCGGAGCGGGTTATCCCCGCGCGGGCGGGCAAGGTCAAGCCGCGCCGCGGCGCGCCGCCTCGGCGGACACGCCGCCCTGCTCTCCGCGCTCGCCGCCGCGCAGCACCCCTGCCTTCCGCAAGGCGTGCGCGTCGAGCCCGACGAACCGGTACACGTCCGCGGAGAAGCCGTAAGCGCGGTGGAGGTGCCGCAGGCCCTCGACGAGCTCGGCCGTCACCTCGACCGGCGGCGGCGGCGGGTACGCTTTGCGGATCGAGGCGAGCGGCTCGCCCAGCTCGAGGAGCTCCTCGACGCGCGACAGCACGTCGATCGGCTTGAGCGCCCGCTTGCCGCGCCGCGCGACGCCCTCGGCCAGCTCCGCGAGCAGGCGCCGGCGCCGGCGCTCGGTGCGTCCGTCGCCGGCGCGGCCGCCACCGCCCAGGAGCAGCTCGTTGAACCGGCGCGCCGCCCGGCGCTTCTCGACCGCATCCGGGCTTCCCCGGCGGTTGTTCTGCGCACCGCCATCCCGCTTGGCCGGACGGGGCGCTTTGGTGGATCCGGCCGTGGTGGCCGGCGAGCTCTTCGTCTTCACGATCCTCGGCAGGAGCACAGCGGCGCTCGAGGAGCCGGTATTCCCCGGCACATCTTCTTGCTGTCCCCGGAGTATAGACAGCTCACCCCCCCGCTTCGAAGAAAGCGGCGATCGCGCGGCCACACGCGCGCCGCGCGGCGCCCATCAACGCCCGCCCTCGCACCACGCGAGGGCCGTCCCGACCGCCGCGATCAACCAGGCCGGCCACGTCGCGCGCGCGAAGCCGGCGAGGTCCGACAGCGCCCCGCGCCGCGCGCGCCGCGCGGCCTCGGCGTGGCCGACCCGACGCAGCTCGTCGCGCTCGATCTGCGCGTGCTCCTCGTCGTCGAGCGGATCGCTGCCGGCCAGGTGGTGCAGGTGGTGGGTCACCTCGTGGTCGATCGTCTCGGCGATCTCCGCGTCGACGTCGAACCCGGGATCCGCGCGGGCTTCCGACCGAAACGTTCGATAGAAGATCCGGATCTCCGGCGGGCGGGCGATCCCGAGCTCGTCCGCGGGCGTCCCGGGCGTGTAGCAGCCGAGCAGCGGCTCGCCGCCGTCGTCGCAGGCGGGCACCCCCGCGTCGATGAAGAGGTCGATGTTCCGCACGCCGCGGGCCGCGTAGATGCGCTCGGCCGCCGCGCGGACGCGCGCCTCGAAGGCGTCGAGATCCGGGAAGGCGCCCGCCGTCCCCGCCGGGGCGCCGGGCTCCTCGGGATCGTCCGCGCCCGCTTCGGGGGCGCGGAGCGGCGCGCGCGCGAGCTCGCGCTCGAGCGGCACGTCGAGATCGTTGCGGGCGCCGCAGCCGTGGCAGCGGTGGACCGCGACGAGCCGCGCGGGGTAGCGCGCCTCGTGGTAAAGATCGACGATCGCCGCCCACGCCTCGTCCGGCGCCGCGGCGAGCGCGTCGGCGATCACCGGCGCGCGCCGCTCGCGGCCGAGCGCCGCGATGCCCATGGCCACGACCAGCGACGGCGTGATGCGGAGCGCGCCCTCGCCGGACAGGCGGAGCAGCGGCATCGCCTCCTCGACGGTCCGCTCGACGAGCCGCACGCCGCGGCAGACGGCGCGCCCCACGCGCAGCGCCGGGATCGGGTGCGCCGCGGCGAAATCGAACGGGCGATCGAGCTCGGGATCATCGAGCTCGCCGTCGGTGAACGGCCCGACCTCGAGCAGGCTCGACGGGGCGACCTCGAACGGGGCGCCGCAGTTCTCGCAGGTGTACGCGCCCGGCTCCTCGGGGACGACGCCGGCCGACGCGAGGAGCGCGCGCAGGACGTGGGCGTCGGCGAGCGGGAGGCCGAGCGGATCCAGCGCCGCGCCGCGGGCGTCGGCCAGGACCGACGGGCCCGCGAGGACCTGCACGTCGCGCGCGCACCTGCCGACGGAGGAGCGCGCGTCGCCGCGGCCTGCGGGAGCGCCGAAGACGTTCGCGGCCTGGGCGCGCGCAGCGGCGTCCGACAGGCGCACCACGGTGCCGGACGGGAGGTGAACCTGAGCGGGCAGCAGGCGTTGCGCGGACCTCGGCATCGCTCGGCGGCCTATAAGGAAACGCGAGCGCGCCTTCCAGCGCGGCGCGGCCTCGCCTGTTCCGGAGCTGCGCCGCGGACCGATGTCGTCAGGGGTCCTCGGTCACCGGCGAGCCGCCGGAGGCGCCCTCGTCGGTCGGAGCGGGCGAGCCCCACGCTCCGCCGTCCCTGCCGGCGCCGGATGGCTCGCGGGCCGCGCGGCCGCCGTCGATGCCAGCGGCGCTGGCGAGCTCGGCCGCGACCGCGGCCGAGAGCGAGCCTCCGCTGAGCGGAGACGCCCCCGCGACGGCGGACACCGGCGACGGCTCCGAGGACAGACGATCGCGGCGGCGACCTCGACCGAGCACCGGCGCGCGCTCGCCGTCGCCGGCCGGATCCGGCGCGGCGGCGCCCACGCGGTGCACGGTGGCGCGGAGCTGCATGCGCCCGAGCGACAGGCTCGCCGCGCTGGCGGGCGGCACGCTCGACGAGGGCTCCGCGGCCACCGGTATGCCCTTGCCGAAATCGAGGTACCGGGTGATGGCCAGGGCATAGATGAGCTTGCGCACCGTCGGCTCGGGCGCGACCCCGGACCGGAGGAGCGCGGGGAGCGGGGGCGCGGAGCTCTGGATCACGTCGAGCACGGCGAGCTCGCTCTCGCTGAAACCGAAGCGACCCGGCTCGAGGGCGGGGTGCAGGCGGAGGGGCACCGCCCCGATGCGCTCGAGCGTCCGCAGGAGCCTCGTCGAACGCTCGCCGTGATCGCGCAGCCCGGCCCAGAGGAGCGCGAGCGGATCGACCTTCGCCGGATCGCCCCCCCAGTCGGCGAGCACGTCGAGGCCGTCGAAGTAGCGGTACTTCGTCTCCGGAGGCAGGTCGAAGAGGCGCACCATCCGCCGCACGAACTGGACCTGCGCGAGCCAGTCGATGGTCGGGGCGTCGAGGCACCCCGTCAGCAGCAGCACGTCGCCGAGGAGGCCCCTCGTCGCGAGCGCGTCCGACAGGAGCTCCGCGGAGATCACCCCTTCCTCGAGCAGGATCTCGCCGAGCCGGGCGTAGCCGTCGCTCGGGCGGATCTTGACCGGGTACCCTCGGACGATCCGCAAGGTGTGCTCGGCGCCCGTGGGCTCCAGCAGGATGAGCGCGCCGGTCAGCCGGTGCTCGACGGCATAGACGAAGAGGTGAGCGAACGGCGTCCGCTCCAGATCTCCTTCCGCCGTCGCGGGACCGTCCGCAGACATCCTGCGCCAAGTTACCATAGCGCACGGGAGCCGGAGCCCCTTTCTCCACGCCGCGCTCGACGGCGGAGGCGCGGCGCCGTCGCGCGTCGCGCGTCGCGGGTCGCGGGGGCGTCGGCGCTCCAGGCCCGCGGGACGGCGTCCGTGGCGTGGCTCAGCGGCCTCCGCGCGTCGGGTCGTCGTGGCTTCTTGCCGCTGCCGACGCGCGCTCGACGCATTCTCCTCCGCGGCGGGGTGTGCCAGCGCGGCCGTCGGGCGTCGTCGGCGGCGGTTCCGCGCTACGGTGGCAAGCATGCCGCGCGGACATGTGCTGGTGCTCGACGACGAGCGGGCGATCTTGACGACACTCCAGAAGGCCCTGTCGCTCGAGGGCTACACGGTCGACGTCGCCGGCGGCGTCGGCGTGGCCGAGGAGAAGCTCGCGAAGCGGAGCTATGACATCGCGCTCTTCGACGTCTCGCTGCCCGACGGCGACGGCGTCGAGCTGCTCCAGCGGATACGCGCCGCGGGGTCGGAGATGCCGGTCGTGATGATGAGCGGCCACGCGACCGTCGACGCCGCCGTCCGCGCGACGCGGCTCGGCGCGATCGACTTCCTGGAGAAGCCGCTGTCCACCGATCGGCTGCTGCTCGTGCTCGAGAACACCCTGCGCCTCATCCGCGCCGAGGCGGAGGCGAAGGCGCTCCGGACGCAGACCGGCCAGGTGGGCGAGCTCATCGGCGAGAGCCGGGCGATGCTCGATCTGCGCGAGCAGATCGCGCGCGCGGCGAAGGCGACCGCGACCGTGTTCGTGACGGGCGAGCGCGGCACCGGCAAGGAGCTCGTCGCGCGCGCGATCCACGCCGCGTCGAAGCGAGCGCGCGGGCCCCTGGAGAAGATGAACTGCGCAGCGGTACCGAGCGAGCTCATCGAGAGCGAGATGTTCGGCCACGAGGCGGGGGCGTTCACGGGCGCGACGAAGCAGAGGCGGGGGAAGTTCGAGCGCGCGAGCGGCGGGACGCTGTTCCTCGACGAGGTCGGGGACATGCCGCTCGCGATGCAGGCGAAGCTGCTCCGGGTGCTGCAGGAGCGGGAGATCGAGCGCGTGGGCGGGCACGAGACGATCAAGGTCGACGTGCGCGTCGTGGCGGCGACGAACCGCGACATCGAGGCGGCGTGCCGCGAGGGGCAGTTCCGGCCGGATCTCTACGACCGGCTGAACGTGCTGCCGCTGTCGCTGCCGCCGCTGCGGGCGCGGCGCGAGGACGTGCCGCTGCTCGCGCGGCATTTCCTGGCGATCGCGACGCAGGCGAACGATCGGCCCGGGATGGCGTTCACGGAGGGTGGGATGAGGATGCTCGTCGCCTACAGCTTCCCGGGGAACGTGCGGGAGCTGCGCAACATCATCGAGCGGCTGGTGATCCTGACGCCGGACGAGACGATCGACGAGGGCGACGTGAAGGTCTGCCTCGGCGGGCAGCAGGCCGCGATGAAGGGCGGGATCTTCCGGCCGGGGGTGCCGTTCCGGGTGCTCGCGGAGGAGGCGGAGCGGACCATCCTGGAGGAGGCGCTCGGCCATTACGGGGGGCAGATGGCCGCGACGGCGCGGGGGCTCGGGCTCGAGCGGAGCCACCTCTACAAGAAGTGCAAGGCGCTCGGGTTGCGCGGGGACAAGGGGGAGGCGGACGAGGAGTAGCCGGAGACGGAGACGGAGACGGGGCCCTGCCGGGGGGCCGCGCCGAGGGGAGGGTCTGCGCGGCGGCCGCGGGTGGGCGCTCGGCCATCCGCCGAGGCTGGGACGGGGGAGCTTGCGCATGCAACACCGCCCGGCATGTCTCCCTTCGGGCCTCGCCACCTGGGACGTTTCGTCGCGCGCCACACAAGGCGCGCCTGAGACGTGGGAGCCCCCGGGGACCTCATGGCACCTCGGTCGGTGCTCGCCGCGCCCACCCGCGGCCGCCGCGCAGACCCTCCCCTCGGCGCTACGGGCGTCGTTAGGGACAGGCGTGACGGCAGCGCGACGCATGGCCTGGACCGCGGCGGGTGTGGTACGCGGAACCACGATGCTGCGATCGCTGCACCTGGAAGGGGTGGGGCCGGCCGACCGGCTCGGCCTGGAGCTCGGCGAGCGGCTCAACGTGCTCACCGGCGACAACGGGCTCGGCAAGAGCTTCGTGCTCGAGGTCGCATGGTGGGCGCTCACCGGAACGTGGACGGATCGGCCGGTGCTGCCGCAGCCGGGCAAGGAAGAGAGCGCGCGGATCGCGGGTGAGGCCATGCCCGGTACCGAGTTCGCTCGGTTTGAAAGCAACTACGATCGCTTTGCTCAGCAGTGGCGCGACAGGTTCGGTCGCGACATGGGCCGCAGCTGGACGGATACCCCTTCCGGGGTTGTCATCTCTTCGTGGGCACGCGGCCTGGTCCCGGTGCTTCACCTCCGCACGAACGGCGCGTGCTCCGTCTGGGATCCCTATCGAAATATCCCCTTGATGGGCAGCGCCCTGTACCGGTCGCCATCGTCGCCTTCACCCGATCCTCAGCCCTACCTGTTCGAGGCAAGACAGCTCTGGGACGGGCTCGCTCACGAGGGCAGACCCGTTTGCAACGGGCTCGTCCAGGACTGGGTGACGTGGCAGCTCGAGGCGGCGGACGGCGATGAGGCCCGCCCGTTCCAGCTCCTCTGCCGCGTGCTGGATCAGCTCTCTCACCCCGAGGAGAAGATGAAGCCCGGCAAGCCGGTGCGGCTCTACCTCGACGACGTGCGCAAGTTCCCGACCGTCGAGCTCCCGTACGGCACGATCCCCATCGTCCACGCGTCCGCCGGGATGAAGCGGATCCTCGAGCTCTCCTACCTCATCGCGTGGTCCTGGTCGGAGCACGTGCAGGCGTCACGCCTGATCGGCTGGCAGCCCTCGGACCGCATCGTCGTGCTGATGGAGGAGCCCGAGACGCACCTGCACCCCAGGTGGCAACGCCACATCGTCCCCGCGCTCCTCGGCGCGCTGAGCGGGCTCTCCCCTTCGATGCGTCCGCAGGTGCTGCTGACGACGCACTCGCCCCTCGTGCTCGCGTCGATGGAGCCGCATTTCAAGCCGGCCAGGGACAAGCTGTTCGTCTTCGAGCTCGACGGCGCCGACGTGGCCGTACGCGAGCTCCCCTGGGCGAAGCGCGGCGACGCGATCGGGTGGCTCACCTCCCCGGTGTTCGGTCTGGAGCAGGCGCGCTCGATCGAGGCGGAGCGCGCCGTGGAGGCCGCAGAGGCGTTCATGCGCGGCGAGATCGGTGTGCTGCCGGAAGGGCTCCGGACCGAGGACGACATCCATCGCGAGCTCGTGCGCCTCCTGCCGGATCAGGATCGCTTCTGGCCGCGCTGGATCGTGCGCCGGGAGCGGGCGGGCGCATGATCCCGTTCGAGCGCGCGCCCGAGCCCGCGGGCTTCGACGTCAGCGTCCGACAGCCCGGCCAGCGGTGGCTCGCGAGGGGCGACGCCAGGAACACGCCGGGGTACTGGCGCCGCGCGGCACGCGACCTCCGAGCCGCCTTCAAGGATCTGTGCGGCTACACGGCGATGTGGCTCTCGACGCCAGGGACGGTCGACCACTTCGTCTCGCGAGATGAAGATCCCAGCCTCGCCTACGAGTGGACCAACTTTCGGTACGCCGCGGCATGGATCAACAGCAGCAAGAGCGCGCTCCGCTCCGACCAGGTCCTGGATCCGTTCGAGGTGGGCGACGGCTGGTTCGAGATCATCCTGCCGTCCTGCCAGATGGTGCTGACCGACCGCTGCCCGCCGGAGGTCCGCGATCGCGCGCAGGCGATGCTGAAGCGGCTCAAGCTCGGCGACGGTGAGAACGTCGTCTCGTTCCGGCAGGAGTGGTACCGGATGTACTGCGAGGGTGAGCTCAGCCTGGAAGGCCTCGCGCGCAAGGCGCCCCTCCTTGCGCGCGCGGTGCGGAAGCAGGGAGCGCAAGCAGCCGCGGTGCCGTCGGCGAGCGACGGCGCCCCGCGCTCCAGGCCAGCCGAAGCCTCGGGCGCATGACGGCCAAAGCGCCGTGGAATGGGCCGTAGAGCCATCCTCGCGCACATGCGTCGCGCCCTGAGCATGTGCTGTGTCACTAGGGAGGAGGTAGGCGACCGCTTCCGGTTCCTTGGGAGGCTCTCAGCTGCCTCCCCCAGACCGTTTCCGGTCCCCCCGAGGGGTCACAGCTGCCTCCCCCAGACCGTTTCCGGTTCCTCAAGGGCTCCCCAGCTACCTTCCCCAGACCGTTTCCGGTTCGCCGGGAGCTCCCAGCTGCCTCCCCCAGACCGTTTCCGGTTCGCCGGGAGCTCCCAGCTGCCTCCCCCAGACCGTTTCCGGTTCGCCGGGAGCTCCCAGCTGCCTCCCCCAGACCGTTTCCGGTTCGCCGGGAGCTCCCAGCTGCCTCCCCCAGACCGTTTCCGGTTCGCCGGGAGCTCCCAGCTGCCTCCCCCAGACCGTTTCCGGTTCGCCGGGAGCTCCCAGCTGCCTCCTCCAGACCGTTTCCGGTTGGTACGAGCGGAGCCCTGGTAGCACTTTAGACCGGGAGCCGCGATGACACTTCCTTGAGCCACGGAACCACGTGAGCGCCGGAGGGGGTCTCCGCGCGGCAGGGCGCGGGTGGGCGCGGCGAGCACCGACCGAGGTGCCATAAGGTCCCAGCGGGCTCCGCGTCTCAGGCGCGCCTTGTGTGGCGCGCGACGAAACGTCCCAGGTGGCGAGGCCCGAAGGGAGACATGCCGGGCGGTGTTCTCAGCGTAAGCTCCCACGCCCCCGCCTCGGCGGATGGCCGAGCGCCCACCCGCGCCCTGCCGCGCGGAGACCCCCTCCGGCGCGTGCAGCCTGGATCTCCGCCCTCCCCTCCCCTCGCCGCTCGCGCCGAGCCTCGAGCCCCGAGCCGGTCGCCTCAGTCCGGCATCGCCCGCGGCGCCGGCGGCGCCGCGCCCCGCATCGCCTTCTGGTACTCCAGCGCCTGCTTCGCGTAGTCGTCCCGCTTCATCTTCGCGTACGCCTTGGCGAGCTCCCCGTAGATCTCCGCCGCGTCCCCGGCCTTCGGCCCGGCGAGGAGCGCGCTGTTCAGCTCGTAGATCGCCGACACGTGCCGCCCCGTGCGCGCCAGCGCCCGCGCGTAGAGCCGGTGGATCTCCGGGTTCGCCACGTCGACATAGATCGCGCTCTCGCCGACCTTGCGCGCCTCCTCCCACGCGCCGCGCTCCACGAGCAGCCGGAGCAGCCGCCGCCAGACCCGGCGATCGTGCTGGTCGAGCAGCGCGAGCCGGCGCAGCGCCGAGAGCTCGCCCGCCGCGTCCTTCTGCCGGCGCGCGAGGTCGTGGAGCCCCTGGAGCGGCTCGGCCTGCGTGGGATCCAGCCGCGACGCCGCCTCGAGGTTCGCCTTCATCCTCGCCGCGTCCTTCTTCAGCTCGGCGAGATCCGCCAGCTTCATCCGCACGACGTAGCCGTCGTGGCCGTCGGCGACCATCTTGCTCAAGAGCCTCGCCGCCTCGTCGGGCTTCTTCTCGGCGAACGCCGCGCGCACCTTGAGGTAGTTCGCGTCGGGCTGCTTCGGGTCCACCCGGAGCGCCTCGGCGAGCACCGCCTCGGACTCCTGGTGCTGCCCGTCCTTGTCCAGCGCCAGCGCCAGCTCGACGAGCCGCCTCGCGTCCTTCGGAGCGCGCGCCGCCGCCTTGCGCGCCTCGTCGAGCGGCGGCGCCTGGAGATCGGGGACGTACTGCTTCTCGTAGCGATCGAGGCGGGGCTTCAGCCACGCGCGGAAGCGCCGATCCAGCTCCTCGGTGCCGATGCCGAGCGACTCCTTCACGACCGCCGGCGTGCGCTTGCCCGCGGCCCACCGGGGCAGCATCGACACCACCTTCGGGAAGCCGAACTCCTCGACCATGAAGACCACGATCTGGCTCGCCGCGAAGTACGCCATCGTCACGTCCTCGATGTCGTCGACGTGCGTGAAGGCCCGGTTGAACCCCTCGACCGCCGGGATCCTCCCGCCCTTCAGGGCGGCGAACAGCGCCGGGTCCTCCTCGCGGTGCCACTCCGGCCGCCGCACGATCGTCTCGTACTCGCTGAGCCCCTCGGTGAACCAGCGCGGGACGTGGTTCTTCGAGAGCTGGATCGCGAAGACGTGCCCGAGCTCGTGCCACAGCACGTTCCCCCAGTTGAACTCCGCCGCAGCAGGGCTCAGCGCCGCGAGCGTCTGGCCGAAGCAGACGCCCTGGATGCCCACGTTGGGCAGGCCGCTCGTCCGCACGCTGAAGTTCTCCGTCGACGCGTAGAGCTCGATCGAGACCGGCACCTTCGGCGTGAAGCCGTAGCGCTTCACCATCGAGCCCCAGGCCTCCTCGAGCATCCGCGGCACGTACCGCTCGAGGATCGCCCGCTCCTGCTTGTGGTAGCGGACGCGGAACGTCTGCCCCTCCACGGTCACGTACTGGGTGGCGATGTCCTTCTCGTAGAGGTTCAGCGTGTTGAAGACCCGGACGTTGAAGCGGTCCTTGTCCCACGCCTTCTGGAGCGCCATAAGGCCGGCCTTCTCGTCGCCGGCGCGGATCAGGTTCAGCCCGAGCGTGGCGTGCGCCTTCGCGTCGTTCGGGTCGACCTGCGTCGCCTCCCCCATCATCTTGACGATGTCGTCGTAGCGGTGCTCCCACTCCGCGAACTCGCCGACGATCTGGAAGAACCGCGAGAACTCCGGGTTCAGCCCGAGCACCTTCGCCTTGAGCGCCTCGAAGCCGGCCGCGTCGTCGGCGAGGAAGCGGCCCGCCGCCTTGATCGAGAGCAGCTCCAGATCGCTCGGGTTCACCTTGAGGCCGCGATCGGCCGCGGCGTCCGCGGCGTCGATGTCCATGTCGCGGAGCGCGAGCCCGGCGCGCACGAAGTAGGCCTCGGCGAGGTTCGGGTTCACGGCGAGCGCCTCTGCGATCTCGCTGTCGGCGCCGCCGAAGTCGAGCGCGCTGTCGAGCTTGACGCGCGCCATCGCGACGCGGGCCATCGGGTCCTTCGGGGCGAGCTTGAGCGCCTCCTTCACCACCTGGCCGGCGTGGCCGGGGTCGTACTTGTCGAGGAACAGCTCGGCCCGCCAGAGCAGCGTCTCGACCCGCAGCTTGCCGCCGACCTTCTCGGCCGCGTTGAACGCGTCGTTCGCGTCGCGCGCGCTCCGGAGCAGGTGCGCCGCGCGCCCCACCAGGGACAGCCCCTCCGCGTCGTTCGCGGTGATCTTGTCGTCGTTGTAGTCGTCGATGATCGTCATCAGCGGCGCGCGCGCCTCGCCCCGCTTGCCCGACCGGATCAGCAGCTCGCCGAGCACGAGCCGCGCGCGGCGGGCCTCGTCCTCCCGCTCGACCTCGCGCGCCGCCGCGATCGCCTCGGCCATCTTCCCGCGGCGCGCGAGCGCCTCGGCCCTGAGCGGCGCGGCCGCGATCTTCGCCTCCTTGCCGAGCGCGGCGGCCGCCTTCGCCGTACTCGCCGCGTCGTCGTAGCGGCCCGTCAAGAGCTCGATCCGCGCCTTCGCGACCAGCGCCGCGGCGCGCTCCTTCCCGCCCTGGAGCGCCAGGAGGACCTTCTCCGCGCCCGCGTAGTCGCCCTGCGCGAGGAGCGCCTCGGCGCGCGCGAGCGTGGGGGGCGCCTCGGCGGACGCGGGGACCTGCTGGGCCGCGCAGGCGGCGGCGACGAGGAGAGCGGCGAGAGAGCGGCGGATCGAGTGGCTTCGCATGAGACCCCGTGCGCAACCGTGCGCCATCGTTCGCAGTCGTTCGCAGTCGTATGTAACCGCACGTAACCGTGCGTGATCGCTCGGAATTTGCCGCTGGATACGCGGCGCCCGGCCGGGCCGTGCAAGGCCATCCTAGCCGAGAGGTGGAGGGCCGAGCATGAGCGAGCGGCCGAGGGCGCGCCAGGGGGCTCGCTGCCGCGCGATCGTGGTATGCGGGCGGCCATGGCAAGCAGGCTCGCAGGGCAGGTCGTTCTGATCACGGGCGCGTCGTCGGGCATCGGCGAGGGGCTCGCCCGGGAGGTCGCCCGGCGCGGCGGCCGCGTCGTCCTCGCGGCGCGGCGGACCGAGCGGCTCGAGGCGCTCGCGGGCGAGATCCGGGCGTCCGGCGGCGAGGCGCTCGCGGCCGCGTGCGACGTCACGCGCGACGGCGACGTGGAGCGCGCGGTCGAGCAGGCGCGCGAGGCGTTCGGGCGGCTCGACGTCGCCATCGCGAACGCGGGGTTCGGCGTGATGGGCCGCATCGAGGATCTCTCGCTCGACGACGTCCGCCGGCAGTTCGAGACGAACGTCTTCGGCGCGCTGCGCACCGTGAAGGCCGCGCTGCCGGAGCTCAAGCGCTCGCGCGGCGGCGTCGCGCTCATCGGCAGCGCGAGCGGCTACGTCGCGTTCCCCACGATGGGCGCCTACACCATGAGCAAGTTCGCGCTGCGCGCCCTCGCCGAGACGCTCCGCGCCGAGCTCCACGCCGACGGCGTCGCGGTCACGCACATCGCCCCGGGGTTCGTGGAGAGCGAGATCCGCCGGCTCGACAACGCGGGCAAGCTCCGCGACGGCGCCCGGGAGCCGGTGCCGAGCTGGCTCGTCATGCCGACGAAGGTGGCGGCGCGGCAGATCCTGGACGCCATCGTCGCGCGCCGCGCCGATGCGATCGTCACCGGCCACGCGAAGCTCGGGGTGTCGCTCGCGAGGCACGCTCCCGGGCTGCTCAACGCGGCCGTCGCGCGGATCCCGCGCAAGGGCGGGCGCGAAGGCCGCTGAGCCGGCAGAGGCCCGCCTACGGCGCGGCCGCTCCGAGCTCGCGCCGGACGAGCGCCTCCAGGGCGTCGATGAAGCGCGGCCGCGTGTTCACGGCCGGCGCCCGCTCCAGCCGAGCGAGGCCCGCCTCCCGGGCGACGACGTGCGCCTCCACGTCGAGATCGTAGAGGGTCTCGACGTGATCCGCGACGAAGCCGATCGGCGCGACGAGCGCCTCGCGCGCGCCGCGCGCGGCGAGCGCCTCGAACGTCGACCGGAGATCCGGGCCGAGCCAGGCGTCGCCGGTCATGCCCTGGCTCTGGAAGGCGACGAGCACCGGGTTGCCCCGGGGCGCGATGCGGCGCTCCACCTCGGCGGCCATCGCGCGGAACTGGCGCTCGTACGGATCGCCCGCGTCGATGATCCGCTGCGGCAGGCTGTGGGCCGAGAGGACCACCGCCGCCTCGGCCCGGCGCTCGTCGGGGAAGCGCGCGAGCGCCTCGTCGATCACCTCGACGAAGGCGTCGATCAGCGCCGGCTCGAGCCCCCACGCGGGCACGCACCGGACCTCCATGCCGCCTCGCTTCGCGGCCGCGTCGCGGACCACGGCGTGGTAGACGTCGACCGACTGCGGCGCGAGCGGCAGCGAGACGACGCTGCGCACACCGCGCCCGTGGAGCGACGCGAGCGCCTCGTCGGGGTACGGGTGCCAGAGGCGCCCCGCGATCGCGACCGGGAGGCCGAGCCGCGCGGCGAGCGCGTCCGCCTGGGCCTGCGTGATGCGCAGGAGCGGCGAGCCGCCGATCGCCTCGAAGCGGCGCCGCACCTCCTCGATCAGCTCCGGCGGGGCGGGCCGGCCGCGGCGGATGTTGGAGAGGAACGCGGGCAGATCGTCGAGCCGCTCGACGGTGCCGTGGCAGCTGAGGAGGACGGCGGTGGTCACGGCGCCACTCTACATCGCCTCCGCGCGGCAGCGCCGGCGCGGCGGCGGCGGCTCACTCCGCGTCCCAGGCGACGACCACGCGATCGTGGCCGATGAGGCCGTTCTTCTTCCGGGCGAGGTGCTGCGCGACGACCCGATCGCCCGCGGCGTAGACCCGCACCTCCGTGAACGCCAGCCCCTCGTCGGTCTCGATGCCGTCCAGGATCTCCGTCGCGTCGAGCTGGCGCGACCAGCCGGAGACCGGATCGCGGAAGAGCTCGTTCTTGAGCCGCTCCAGGATCGCCTGCCTCCCGGTGGTGACGCTGGGGTGGGCCGGGGGATGCCGGCCGCTCACCTCCTCGATCACCGCGTCGTCGGCGTAGATCTGGGAGAGGGCCTCGATGTCGTGGCCCTTCAACGCGCGGGTGATCTCCGCGAGCAGCCCACCGCTCACCCGCTGGGCCGAAGGTCGCGTCCGCTCCGAGCCTTCCATACATGCTTGCATGGGACGCGGCGGTGTGGGCGTCGAGCCCAGGAGAAGGCCGCGCCGCGACGCCGGCATCGAGCGCCGAGCTCGCCCGCTGCGTTCCTCCGTCCAGGCGAGATCGCGCGACGGGCGGCGAGTTGCAGCGTCTGGACGGACGTGATGAATAGAGAGGGTTATGACGCAGCGCCGCACGGTCGTACTCGCCGATCTCCACCTCGTGCGCCAGACGCCGGGCGAGGTGACCGCCGATCTCGCCCGGTTCGTGGCGGCCCACCCGGGGGCCCGCATCGTTGTCGCGGGCGACCTGTTCGATCTCTCGTCCGAGTCGCCCTGGATGCCCCGGCCGCGCGCGCTGCGCGAGGCGCTCTTCGCGCATCCGACCGCGCGGGCGTCGCTCGCCGAGCACCTCGACCGGGGCGGCGAGCTCTGGCTCGCGGGGGGCAACCACGACGCCGAGGTCGGATCGACCGACTTCCCGCAGGCGCTGGCGGAGGCGCTCGGGTTGACCGGCGAGGCCCGCGCGCGGATCAGGACGACGCCCTGGTTCTTCCGCGAGGGGGGGATCCACATCGAGCACGGGCACCTCTACGATCCGGACAACGCCCCCGCCCACCCGCTCGTCGTCGGCGAGCGCAGCCTCGGCGTTCACTTCGTCGAGGAGTTCATCGCGCCGACCGGCGCGCACCGCTATTTGCAGGCGAACGATCAGACGCCGCTCCGGCTGTTCCTCTCGGCGTTCACCTGGTACGGCCCCCGCGCGCCGTACGTCATCTACCGCTACTTCCACGCGGCGATCGGCGCGATGTTGAAGAGCGGGCCGCTCTACCGCGCGCGGGGCGAAGCGACGGTGGGGGCCGCGGTCGTCGAGCGCTTCGCGCACGAGCTCGGGGTGCCGCGCGCCATGGCCGACGAGCTCCTCGGGCTCGCGGCCACGCCGACGCTCGAGAGCGCGGCGAGCACGTTCACGCGGCTGTACTTCGATCGCGTGATCGCGACGCTGTCGATGGGCGCCGGGCTCGCGGCGCTCGGTCTCGGCGCGCGCGAGCCCGGCGCCGCGGCGCTCGGGCTCGGCGCGCTGCTGATGGGCGTGAGCTGGTCGAGCGGCCACAACCGCTACGCCGGCACGGTCGCGGAGCGGCTGGCCGAGAGCGCCGGCCGCGTGGCGAGGACGACCGGCGCGAAGCTGGTCGTCTTCGGCCACACGCACCGGGAAGCGCTCGGCGACGGGTACGCGAACACCGGCAGCTTCTCGTTCCCGCGCACCGCGCCCGGCAGGCCGTACGTCGAGATCGAGGGGTCGCCGGACGCGCCGCGCGCGGTGAGCCGCTTCTGGAGAGCAGTGGCGTGACGCGCGGGCTACTCGGGCAACCAACGGGTTGAACCCGCCTGAAACGAGCAGAACTTCGAGGCGCCGAGGACGCCAAGGCGCCAAGGACGCCAAGGCGCCAAGAAAAAGATATTTTCTTGGCGTTCTTGGCGTCTTGGCGCCTTGGCGGTTTATCTCTCACTCGATCAACATGATCGGCGCTCTCTAGCTGCCGCTCGCGTGCGCGGTGAGCGCGCCCTCCACCAGATCGAGCGCGATCGGGACGTCCTCCTCCGGGATCGGGGTGCCGCCGAGCATCGCGGCGAGCAGGCGCTCCCGCGGCTCCGGGCGCAGCAGGAGCGGGCCGCCGCCGCACTGGCGGCACACGAGGCCGCCGCGCGCCGGATCGACGTGGGCCGACAGCGTCGCGTCGCAAGGGCGCCCGCACCGGACGCACTGCGTGAGCTCGAGACCCCAGCCGAAGGCGGCCAGCAGGCGCAGGCCGGTCTCGGCCAGGAGCGCCTGAGGAGGCGCCGGAGACGCCTCATCGAGGCGGTCGAGGAGCTGGTTCAGCTCGTGCCACGCCGCCCGCTCGGCGGTGTGCGCCGGCGCGATCTCGCGCACCCAGCGCAGCGCCCGCCCGGCCACCTCGAGGCGCCCGAGATCCCCCGCGAGCCGCAGGCGCGGGCGCTCGATCGCGGCCTCGGTGAGCTGCGCCAGCTCGGCGCCGGGGCGGATCTCCAAGGTCACGCGCAGCAGGTGCATCGGCTCGAGCGCCGGGAAGCGCTTGGCCGAGCGGCGCGCGCCGCGCGCGGTGGCCGAGAGGAGCCCGCCCTGCTCGGTGAAGAGCCCGACCAGCAGATCGGCTTCACCGAAGGGAATACGCCGGACCAGGAGCGCCTCGGTGCGGAGCCGCTCCGTCCGCGGGCGAACGGATCGGGGCATGGCAGGAGATGGCAGGAACGGCGGGCGAATGCACGAGCCGCGGCGAGCGCGCGGCGAAAATTTGGCCCTCAGGCCGAGAGGGAGGTACGAGCGCTCGCGAGGGTGCCCTCCGACAGCTCCGGCGGCATGTCGTGGCCGCGGGGCCGTAGCACGATGCTGAGCGCCAGCGTGAACAGGATGAGCAGCAGCACGAACGCGATCGCGACCCCGAATCGCCGGCTCTGGGTGCGGCGCGCGGGCGCTGCGATAGGCAGCGGCGTCACCAGCGCGATCCGGCGGCTCGCCGTGTATCGGGCCAGCACCTCCTCCATCGGCAGCGAGACGGCGCGGGCATACGCCTTCAGGAACCCGCGAACGAACACCTCGCCGGGCAGGTCATCGAAATGATCGGCCTCGATCCGTTCGATGGAGATCACGGGGATGCGCGTGGCGCGGGCGACCTCCTCCACGCTCATGGCTCGGGCCTCACGCGTGCGTCTCAGGTAGCGTCCGATCGACTCCATCCCATTCCACCCATCGTCATTCGGTCGTCACTCTACTCACCCCGAGAACCGTTGCTCAACCCCTTAACGCGCCCCGAGATCCTTCTCGGGGGGAGGGGGCGCCGAGGGGCCTATTGCAACGTCTGTAACTGTGCAGCGCAGCGCTGCCCCACCGGCGTCGTCGCGTCGATCTCGCGGCACCGCTCGAGATCGGCGCGCGCGTCGTCCACAAGCCCCCTCTTCTCGGCGACGCGGGCGCGCGCATCGAACGCGTCCTGCAGCCGCCGGCACTCCGGCTGGTCGGTCTCGACCGCCCTGGTGAACGCCTCGCGCGCCAGATCGAGCTCGCCCCGCTTCTCGTAGGCGAGGCCGAGCCGGTACTGCCCCACGCAGAAGAGGGGCTGCGCCGCGACGGCGCGGCGTAGCGCGTCGATCGCCGCGTCGTTGTTGCCCTGGAGCAGGTACGCCCAGCCCAGGTTGCCCCACGACTTCTCCGGCGAGGCGTAAAGGATGTCCTCGGTGAGCGGCTTGAGCACCGCGATCGCCTCGCCGTAGCGCCGCTGGTGCACGAGGATCACCCCCAGCGCGTTCTTCGCGTCCCGCATCTCGGGGTTCGCCTCGAGGGCCCGCCGCGCCATCTTCTCGGCGCTGTCGAAGCGGCAGTCGCTGGAATGGACGTCGCGGGCACAGAAGCCGAGCAGGATCAGGGCACCCAGATAGGACGCATCGGCGTTGCCCTCGTCGAGCGCGAGCGCCTTCTCCACATGCGCGAGCGCCTCGCGCAGCCGGCCGTGCTGGAACGCATCGCGCGCGAGGTCGTACTCCGCGAGCGATCGCGTCTCGTCCGCTTGCGCCGCGGGCTGCGCGCCGCCGCACGCCGCGAGCGCGAACGGCGCAAGCGGCAACAGCGACCAGAGCGACAAGACGGCAGCCGCGCCGCGGATGCACCCCGCGCGCGTCGCTGCTGTCATGTGTCGCTGCGATGTCATGTGCGATCTTGAATTCCGCTGCTGAGCAATGCCGCAGCGCGGTAACACGTCAGGGCGGGAGGTTGCCTGCCCTGCGGGGACCCCTGAGTAAACCAGGCCGCTGGTCACGTCAACCCGCGAATCTGCCCTGTAGACGCGGCGCGTCCTCGCGATCGCGATTCCACTTCCAGCGGATGTCAGGTCAGCTTAGGATGAGGAAGCGGGGGATTCCTGGTCGTCACTGTTCGCCGCGGATCTCGTCCTTGAGGCCGAGCAGGCTGAACAACCTCCGCAGCGCGTCGATGTCGGGAATCTCGAGGCGCTCGTCGGCGACGCGCAGGTACTGGCCCTCGCGGAGCTGCTGCACCGCGCGCTTCACGGTGTCGACGTCGAGGCCGACGCGGGTGGACAGCTCCATCGGCGAGATCGCGAACGAAGCGCCGTTCGACGCGGCGCCGCTCGCGGCGCGCGACTGCTGCGCGAGCTTGAGGAGCGCGTTCACCACCTTCGACTGCGTGTCGCTGAGCATCATGATCTCGATCTGGTCCTCCGCGTCGCGGAGCCGACCCACGAGCTGCTTGATGATGCGCAGGGCGACCGCCGGGTTGCGCTCGACGAGGTTCTGCAGCGTGCCCTGATCGAGCGCGAGCGCGACGCCGCGGGACAGCGCGATCGCCGTCGACCAGCGCGCCGCGCCGCCGAGGAGCGCGGACTCGCCGAACAGATCGCCGGGCTTCAGCACCATCAGGCTGCGCTCGGCGCCGCGGACCTTCTTGATGAGCCGGATGCGCCCCTCCTCCAGGAGATACGCTTCGGTCCCGGGCTCGCCCTCGCGGAAGATGACGTCACCCGCCTCGAACGGGCGGCCGAAGCGCGCGCGGAGCCGCTCGGGATCGGGCCCCGACTCGACCGGCTCGGCGCGGGCGGCGAGCTCGTCGGGCCCCTCGGGCGCCGCGGCGGGGATGGAGCGAGGACGCGCAGGCGCCGACGCGGCGGGCAGCGGCGCGCGCTCCGCGTCGCTGGCGCTCGAGGCGTCGCGCTCCGCGTCGGGTGCGACGTCGTCCCCTTCAGACGAGCTGGTCATCGGGGCGCAGTGTATCCCAGCTCGGCTGGCTTCGCGTCCGGCGCGCGCACATAGAGCGGCTCGAGGAGCGCCGGGTCGTGCCCTTCGGCCGCCCTCCCGCGCTCGCCGCCCGGAGCGACGGCCCGGAGCCGGTCTACCGCGAGGCGAGCGATCCACGCGGCGTCGGGAAAATCCAGCGTCTCTCCACGGGCGGCCAGCGGCCGGAGCGCCTCGATCTCCTCGGCGACCGCGCCGACGACGACGATCCGGCGACCCGCGGCGAGCGCGGCGACCGCGTCGAACGCCGCGTCGCGCGGCAGGTGTCGCGGCGGCATCTCCGGCGGCGCGCCGGGCCGGTCGAAGGCAGCGAGGAAGACCTCCCCCTTCTTGGCGTCGATCAGCGGGACGAGCAGATCGCCGGGGGCGGCCGCGCCGCCGGCGAAGGCGGCGGCGGCCATCGCCTCGAGCGACGTGACGCCGGCGGCCGGGACGTCGAGCGCGAGCGCGACGCCCTTGGCCGCCGCGACCGCCACGCGGACCCCGGTGAACGAGCCGGGCCCCACGTCGCAGCCGAGCGCCTCGACCGCCGCTGCCGGCACGCCCGCCGCGGCGAGCACCTCGTCGATGACGCCGAAGATGCGCTCCGCGTGCCCGTGCAGGTCGGCGTACGTCGCCGCGGCGAGCAGGCGCGCGCCCGCGCGCGGCGCCGCCGCGCGATCTGCGGTCGCGAGGGCGCCGCCTCGAGGGGCGGCCGCCTCGGCGGAACCGTCCAGGTCCGCTGCATCGAAGAGCGCGACGCTGCCGCGCGGGGTCGAGGTCGAGAGGGCGAGGAGCTTCACGGCGCGCTCGGGAACGTTGCAGACGCGATGCTGTCTGGCAGAACCACGGGCCACGGGCAACGAGCTTCGGCGAGGTGCTGGAAGCCGCGGCCCCTGCGACCGGGCCCGAGCGCGGAGTGCGAGCCGATGCGCGATCAACGAGCGATGCTGCCGGCGCTCCTCGTGTCGACGCTCGTCCACCTCGGCGCGTGGGGGTCCGCGAGGCTGTCGCCGGCGGCGCCCGAGAGCGCTCCCGCCGTGCCCACGGCGGAGCGCGAGCCCATCGATCTCTGGACCGGGACCACCGCGGCGCTGCCGGGCAGCGGCGGTTCCACGCAGCCGGCCGACGCTCGCACCGGACCGGAGAGCGCCCCGGCGACGCACGCGCCGGCAGACGCCGCGCGGCCTCCGGCGCCCGCGGAGCACCGCGAGGAGGCCGACAGCAGGCCCGCTCCGCCCGCGACGGCCGCGCCGCGCGTCCAGGCAGCGCCTCGACCCAGGGCGGCGCCTCGGCCCAGGGCGGCGCCTCGGCCCAGGGCGGCGCCTCGGCCCGCAGACGAGCGCCGGGAGCCCGCGGCGGACGAGACCGCCGGCGGCACGGCGCGCTCCGCCGCCGCGCGGACGAGCGCGGGCGCCGGCGAGGGCGGCGAGGGCGACTTCGGGGCGGCCGGCGCCAGCGCGGTGCGCAGCCTCGGGCGCGCGTTCACGAGGGCCATTCCGCCGGCGTGCCAGGCGGATCCGATCTGGGCGACGCTGCCGCTGGGGAGCGCCGGGAAGGCGCGCTTCGTGATCGACATCGACGAGGCCGGCCACATCGCGTCGTGGCGTCCCGAGGGGGAAGAGCCGGCCGCGCGGCACCTCGGCAACCTGGCGAAGCGGACGATCGCGCTGCTCGGCCGCGGGACGTTCGCCGTGGCGCGCGGCGCCGTGACGGCCGGGAAGCAGACGCTGGAGGTCAGCGCCGTCATCCGCGCCGGCGCCGAGGACGGCGAGACGGGCGCGCCGGCCGATCTCGCGTGGCGCTTCGAAGGCGGCCGCGGCAAGGCGTCGTTCGCCCAACCCGGCGGCCGCCTGGTCGAGGTCGTCGTCCAGGTGGTGCGCACGGAGGCCGCGCGGGGCGCGCCTCCCGGCTGAGCGCGTCGCGCCGCCTCGCCCGGGCCGGATCGCCGCGTCGCGCGGCTGCGCGCGAGGCGCTCTCCAGCGCGCGGTCCTGGCGCTCCTTGCGGTCTCCCCTCGAAGCTCTACGTCCGGCGCGTGAGACGGCTCCGCGCTGCCGTATGGGCGTGTGTCGGGTTGCTCGGCGCCGTACCGCTCGCTGCTTGCGACGACCGGGCGGCCGCGCCCTCCCCTCCGGCCGCGAGCGCGCCGTGCTCGATGCCGCGCGACGAGGTGCCTCCGGCGGCCGGCGGCGCGCTGCCCCCGCCCGCGCTGCCCCTGCCCGCGCGGATCGAGCAGATGCGGTCCGTGGTGGTGACCGTCGCCACCCTGCGCGCGACCTCGCTGCCGGACGGGCGCGTGACCCCGACCTACCCCTTCGGCGGTGCGCCGCAGGTGGAGCGGGCGATCGGATCGGGGTTCGTGATCGCCCCGGAGGGGCTCGTGCTGACGAGCGACCACGTGATCGCCGACGCGTTCGACATCGAGGTGCAGCTCCCGGACGAGCGCGCCTTCGAGGCGACCGTGGTCGGGCGCGACCCGATGCTCGACGTGGCGCTGCTGAAGCTGCGCGGGGCGGCGTCGCTGCGCGTCGCGTCCCTCGGAGCGAGCGCTCCGATCCGGCCGGGGGACGACGTCCTCGTCATCGGCAACCCGTTCGGGCTCGGACCGACGGTGACCCGGGGCATCATCAGCGCGACGTCGAGGCCGATGGGCGCAGGCAGCCTCGACGGCTACCTCCAGACCGACGCCGCCATCAACCCGGGAAACAGCGGCGGGCCGCTCTTCAACGCGGCGGGACAGGTGATCGGCATCGCCACGGCGATCCACGAGGCCGGCCGCGGGATCAGCTTCGCCCTGCCGATCGACGAGGTCCTCGAGATCCTCCCCGAGCTGCGGGAGACCGGCCGTGTGGACCGCGGGCGCATCGGGATCAGCTTCCAGGAGGTGACCTCGCAGCTCGCGCGGGTGCTCCGGCTCCCCGGCCGGATGGGAGCGCTGATCACCGAGGTCGAGCCGGAGAGCCCCGGGTCGCGCCTGGGCTTCAGGCCCGGCGACGTGATCACGTCGGTCGAGGGGCGCCGCGTCGATCACGCCCGCGAGCTCGCGCGCGCGCTCCGGCGATCCAAGCCCGGGGACGAGGTGAAGCTCACCTACAAGCGCGACGGCGCGGACCGGCGCGCCACGGTGAAGCTCGAGCGGTCGGCCCGGCACGATCCGCCGCCGAGCCGCCGCGCGCCGGACGACCGCGCCCACAGGGACGCCGAGGAGCCGCCGTTCGGCGTGCTGGCGAGCGACGCGCTCGAAGGCGCGCGCGTCGAGTCGATCGCGCCGCAGAGCCCGGCGGCCGGCCACCTCGAGGTCGGCGACGTGGTGCTCGACCTGAACGGCGCGCCGGTGCGCGGCGGCGCCGATCTGAACGCGCGCCTGCGCGCGGCCGGACGCCAGGATCTGCTGCTCCGGGTGCGGCGCAACGGCGCGACCCGGTACCTCGCTGTCCCGGCGCGCTGAACGCGCTGAAGGCGCGCCGCTCGCGCGAGCGCGGTCCGGCGCGCCGAGGCGGGCTACATGCCCGCGATGGACGCTGCTACGTTACGCCGCATGGGAGCTTTGGCAGGCGCGAGGTGCCCGATTTGCCGCAAGTCGGCGGGGCCCAGGCCCGAGAACCCGGTCTTTCCGTTCTGCTCGCCCCAGTGCAAGCTGGTGGACCTCGGCCGCTGGCTCGATGGCAGCTACCGGGTGCCTGGCCCGCCCGTTTCCTCGACAGCGGACGCCGACGCCCTGGAGTCGAAGGGACGGGCAGACGGGCTCGACGGCCACATCCAGGAAGAGGACGAATGATCGCTCGCCGCGCGCTTTGCTTGCTCACCGTTCTCGCGTCCGCCGCCGCGGCGTCCACCGCCGCGGCGCAGCAGGGCCAGCCGGCCCTGGGCGCGTCGCCAGGCGACGCCGCCTCGCCCGCGGGTGCCGCGCCCACGCAGCCGAACCCGTACGATCCGTCGATGCAGGCCGGAGGCCTGGCGCCACCCCCTCCGATGACGGTGCCCGAGCCGGAGCCCGTGTCGCCCGACGACGACACGGAGCGGCGCCTCGAGGAGTCAAAGAAGGAGGACTCGGGCCGCGGGCTCGAGTTTGTCTGGCTCAACGTCGAGGGGGGTTACCAGAACGTCGGCCTCCAGACGTTCAACATCGACGAGGAGGAGCTCACGGCCGGGTTCATCTCCAGCTCGGCGAACGGCGGCGTCCTCGGCGCCGGGGTGGGCCTCCGGCTCCTGTATTTCACGCTGGGCGCGCGCGGCCGGGTCGGGTTCTTCAACGACTGGCAGCTCTTCAGCGTCGGCGGCGAGGTCGGCATGCACCTCCCGCTCGGCCGGCTCGACCCGCACGTCGATCTGGGCTTCGGCTACGCCGGCCTCGGCAGCTTCAAGAGCGCGGTGAGCGGCGCGGCCGACGCCATCGCGATCCGCGGCTTCTACGGGAGGATCTCCGGCGGGCTCGACATCTATCTGTCGCCGGTCTTCTCGATCGGCGCGAACGCGAGCTGGGAGCTCCTGGCGCTGACCAGGCCGGGCCTCTCCTCGGCGCAGATCGACCGGATCAAGGGCGAGGCCGCCGCCACGCCGCAGCAGGCCAAGGCCGATCTGCTCGCGGCCGAGGGGTCCAGCGTGGGCTCGGCGCTCGCCCTGACCGCGGTCGCCGGGCTCCACTTCTAGCCGCCGCGACGCCGCCTCGCCGCCCCTGCCCCTCGCGCCATGAACGCCGTCTCCGTGCTCCTCTGGCTCGCCACCGTCGCCGCGCCGGTCGGAGGGCTCGCCGCGCTCCTCCTCGGGTCGCAGCGCCTCTATGGCAGGCGCCGGTTCGTGGTGGGGACGGCGCTGCTCGGCGCGGTCGCGTTCGTGCCGGCGCTGCTGCTCGAGAGCTTCCTCCAGCGCTGGCAGGGCCTCGACAAGAACGCCGGCACGCTCGACGCCGTGACGCTCGTCTACCTGTTCGCCGTCGCGGCGCCGCTGGAGCAGGGGCTCAAGGTGGCGGCGGTCGCGCCGATCGCGCGGCTGCGCGCCGTGGACGAGCCGTTCGATGGGCTCGTCTACGCGGCCGCCGCGGCGCTCGGGTTCGTGTCGGCCCACAACGCCGTCTACCTGTGGGGCCGGCCCCTGTCGTCGATCGACATCGTCCGGGCCCTGCTCGCCGTGCCGGCGCACCTGTCCTTCGCCTCGCTCTGGGGCTACGCGCTGGGCCGCGAGCGCAAGCGGCCGCTGGGCGGGCGTCGCTTCAACGCCGCGTGGCTCGGGGCCATGGTGCTCAACGGCGCCTACGACTACATCGTCTTCGCGTGCCGCCCGGTCGCGCTCTTCCTCGCGGCGCCGGTGCTGCTCGGCATCGGCTTCGTGGCTTTCCTGGCCGCGCGCGATCTGCTCCGCCGGAGCGCGTCGCCCCACAGCTCGCAGCGCAGGGAGCGTCGCTTCCTCCCCAACATCGCGCCGCCTTCGCTCGGCACCGTGCGCGAGGCGCTGAGGCGCACGGAGCGGCCGGTGATGCTCACCTGGATCGCCTTCGGCGCGCTCGTCACGGTCGGGGTGATGACGACCACGCTCGCCATCGCCATCGCGCTCGGCCACCGCTTCGGCGTCGACTTCGCGGCGGTGGATCGGGGCGACGCCTCGACGGCCGCGGCGGCGCCGCTCCTGCTGCTGGTCGCGGGGGCGATCGCGGCGTTCCCGCTCGCCGGCTACCTCGTGGCCCGCGCCTCGTCGACCGGCAGCCTCCTCGAGCCGGCCGCCTCCGCGGCGCTCGCCATCGTGGGCACGCTGGTGCTGCTCGGCCTCGCGGCGCCCGTCGCCGTCGTGTTCGCGACGGCGCTCGCCCCCATCGCCTTCAGCCTCGCGTGCGCGGGCGCCTGGATGGGCACCACGCGCTGAGCGCGGCGCGCCGGGACGCCTGACGGGCTCCTGCCCGCCGCGTCGCAGCGGGCCGCGAGCGGCCCTGCCCCGGCGCTCCTGGAGCCTCGATCCCCGGCGTTCGCCCGGCGCGGACCGGAGCTCGCGCGACCCGCGCTACGCCGTCGCCGCCTTCGCCGCCGGCTGGTGCTTCGCCACCTCGTCCTGGAACCTGCGGAGCAGCTCCTGCGCCGCGGGCGAGAGGTTGCGCGGCACCTCGACCTGGATGATCACCTGGAGCGAGCCGCGGCCGCGGCCGTCGATCCGGGGCGCTCCCTTGCCCTTGACCGAGATCACCTCGCCGGGCTGGACGCCCGCCGGGACCTCGACGTCGACCGCCGTGTCGTCCGGCAGGTCGATCTTGACCGTGCTGCCGAGCGCCGCGTCGACGAAGGAGATGGGCACGCGCGTGATGAGGTCGAGGCCGTCGCGCTCGAAGCGCTCGTCCGCGGCGAGATCGACGTCGACGTACAGATCGCCCGGCGGCGCGCCCTGGGCGCCCGGCATGCCCTGGCCCGGCACCCGCAGCCGCTGGCCGCCGTCGATGCCGGCCGGGAAGTTGACCACGACCTTCCGCGTCTTCTCGACCGCGCCGAACCCCTTGCACACGGCGCACGGCGTCTTGATGACCGACCCCTCGCCCGAGCACTCGGGGCAGGTCTGGGTGAACATCACGAAGCCGCGCGACGTCGAGACCTGACCGGCGCCGCCGCACGTGCCGCACGGCTTGCGCTTGGTCCCCGGCTTCGCGCCCGTGCCGGAGCACTCCTCGCACGCCACCGGCGTGCGCAGGACGACCTCACGCTTGCAGCCGAGCAGGGCGTCGCGCAGCGAGAGCCGCTGCTGAACCCGGATGTCCTGGCCGCGCGCCGGGCCCCGCCGCCGGCGCTGCCCGCCGCCGAAGCCGCCGAAGAACTCCGAGAAGATGTCCTGGAAGTGCGAGAAGATGTCGCTGTCGGCCGCGCCGCCCATCCCCTCGAGGCCGGCGTGGCCGAACTGATCGTACCGCCTGCGCTTCTCCTCGTCGGAGAGGGCCTGGTACGCCTCGGTGGCCTCTTTGAAGCGGGACTCCGCCGACGCATCGCCGGGGTTTCGGTCCGGGTGGTACTTCAACGCAGCCTGACGATAGGCCTTGCGAATGTCGTCAGGCGTCGCGTCTCGCGCGAGGCCAAGAACTTCGTAGAAGTCGCGCTTTTCACTCATGAATGGTGGACCGCCGCGTCGATCCTGCCCGGCATGGGGCATAGGCGCCGGCAGACCATAAGTCTTCGTCCGCGCCTGTCAACGCGTAATACAGCGTGAACGCCCACGGCGGCCCGCGGTCGCGAGGTCTTCCGCGCGGGCCGCGGCGCTGCTACTGGCCGCGGCGCTGGAACGCGGGCGTGTCCCAGTCGGAGTCGAGCGGCGGGACGAAGCTCGCGCGATCGCGCGGGCCGCCGCCGCCGCCCGCCGACTGCACCTGCGGCGCCGGACGGCGGGTGGTCGGGTACGCGACCTCTTCATGGCGGTGCGGCTGGCGCTGCGTCATGGGAGGAGCGCTCGAGGCGGAGCGGGCCGACATCGGCCCCGCCGCGGCGGCGAGCGACGCGCCGATGGAGTGCGCGGTGGCGCGGGGCTGCGCGGCGCTCGCGAGCTGCTGGGGGACCTCGGCGACGAGGTGATCGAAGCCGGTCGCGATGACCGTGACCTTGATCATCTCGCCCATGTTCTCGTCGATCGTCGCGCCGAAGATGATGTTCGCGTCCTCGTGCGCCTGCTCCTGCACGAGCGTCGCGGCCTCCTCGATCTCGCGCATCCGCATGTCGGGGCCGCCGACGATGTTGATGAGCACGCCCGTCGCGCCCTCGACCGAGATGTCGTCGAGCAGCGGCGAGCTGACGGCCATCTCGGCGGCGAGGCGAGCGCGGCCCTGCCCCTTCGCGCAGCCGGTGCCCATGAGCGCGCGGCCCATGTTGGACATCACCGTCTTCACGTCCGCGAAGTCGACGTTCACGATCCCGTTCTGCGTGATGAGATCGCTGATGCCCTTGATCGCCTGGTAGAGGACCTCGTCCGCCTTGCGGAACGCCTCGACGAACGAGAGATCCTCGTCGCCCAGCGAGAGGAGCTTCTGGTTCGGGATCGTGATGAGCGTGTCGACGTGCTCCGCGAGCATCGCCAGGCCGAGCTCGGCGCGGCGCGAGCGCTGCTTGCCCTCGAAGAAGAACGGCTTCGTCACGACGCCGACGGTCAGGCAGCCCTCCTCGCGCGCGAGCTGCGCGATGACCGGCGCGGCGCCCGTGCCGGTGCCGCCGCCCATCCCCGCGGTGACGAACACCATGTCCGCGCCCTGGATGCACTCCTTCACCCGGGTCACGTCCTCGAGCGCCGCCTTGCGGCCCTTCTCGGGATCGGCGCCCGCGCCGAGACCGCGCGTGACGCTCGCCCCGATGTGGAGCTTGGTCGGCGCGAGGCTCGCTCCGAGCGCCTGGGCGTCGGTGTTGACGACGATGAACTCCACGCCCTCGAGGCCGAAGTTGATCATCGTGTTGACTGCATTGCCGCCAGAACCGCCACAACCGATGACCTTGATCCGGGCGTCGTACCCGGTGTGCTCGTCGGCAAACTCGATGGAGAAACTCATGAACTCCTCCCGGGGATGTACAGCTAGCCGCTCGGCCCGGCGCCGACCCTCGCGGAGGTCGAGCGGCGCGGAACCCTAATCTGCGCGAGGACGTCCTCGCTCCGGACGGCGTTCAGAGGGGCGCCTCTTCCCCTGCGAACGCCGTTTTTCAGACCCTCTTGACTTTGCGCTCAAGAGGATGCCGGCGCGTCCTCCGACCCTCTCAAACCCAATTCTCTAACAACTTTCTCTTGCTACGTCATGCCTAGAATGCTGCTCGAAGCCAGTTCCAGAACCTCCCGCTCGACCTCTTTTCAATCGGCATTTCTTCGACGACTTCCCGGCGCGCCTCGCGCTCGCGGAGCTTCTCGCGGCGGCTCTCCGCGCGGCCCGCGTGGGCGGCCTCGACCGTCACCGGCGTGAGCGCGCGCGCCTGCGCTAGAGCGTTGGCGCCGTACTGAACGAGGCCCACGCCCGTCGCGTACTGCGGGCCGGCCACGAGCTGCGTGATACCTCGCACGCCGACCGGCACGCCGAGGCGCACCGGCATCCCCAGGATCTCCTCGGCGAACTCCGTCATCCCCTCCATCAGGACGCCGCCGCCGGTGAGCACCGCGCCGGCCGAGAGCTGCTCCAGCATGCCGGTGTCCTCGATCCGCTTGCGGATGACCGCGAAGATCTCCTCGACGCGCGGCTCGATGATGTCCGACAGGACGCGGCGCGCCGCCTTGCGCGGCAGGTGCCCGCCGACGCCGGGGACCTCGATCTCCTCCTCGTCGCCGACCATGCGGCCGAGGGCGCAGCCGGCGTTGCGCTTCAGGCGCTCGGCCTCGCCCATCGGCGTGCGCAGCCCGGCGGCGATGTCCGCGGTCACGTTGTTTCCGCCCGCAGGGATCACGCTGGCGTGCGCGATGCCGCCGTCCACGTAGAGGAGCAGGTCGGTCGTGCCGCCGCCGATGTCGATGATGGCGACGCCGATCTCCTTCTCGTCCTCGGAGAGCACCGCCTCGGCGCTGGCGAGCGGCTCCAGCACGACGTCGGCCACGGTGAGGCCGCAGCGCTCCGCGCACCGGACGACGTTCTGCACGCACGAGGTCGCCGCGGTGATGAGGTTCACCTTGACCCCGAGCCGGACGCCGCTCATGCCGACCGGGTCGCGGATGCCGTCCTGGTTGTCGACCGTGAACTCGCGCGGCAGGACGTGCAGGATCTGCCGATCGGCGTCGACCGGGATGGCCCGCGCGCCCTCCAGGACGCGCTCGACGTCGAGGCGCGTGACCTCGCCGCCCGAGACCGCGGCGACGCCGTCGGACTGCTGGCAGCGGATGTGGCTGCCCGCGACGCCGGCATAGACGGTGCGGATCTCGACGCCCGCCATCGTCTGCGCGGCCTCGATCGCCTCGGCGATCGAGCGCACCGTCCAGTCGATGTTGCTCACCACGCCCTTCCGCAGGCCGCGGCACGGGACGTTGCCCACCCCGAGGATGGTGATCCCATCAGCGTCGATCTCGCCCACGACCGCCGAGACCTTGGTCGTCCCGATGTCGAGGCCGACGACGATCTCAGTAGTCTCCATCCGGCTCTTCATTGCGTGCACCACCTCATGCGGGGACGAGCCCCATGCGCGTGTCAGGCGGGCACGACGCTGCCATGAGCCAGCAGAACCGGCCAAGTTTTGCTCGGCGATCGCCGGCGCGGAGAGCGGGGGCGACGGCGGTCATCTCATCCTCACAACGACGCGCTCGGGGTGCGCGTCGTTGTCCAGGAAGATCACCGACGCGCTCGCCTTCCGCTGGGCGAGCTCGGTGAGCACCCGCGCCGCCTGGCCGACCTTGTCGCGGTAAGGCGGCTGCCCGAGGTGGAGCGCGATCCCCTCCTTGCCGACGGTGACGACGACCGACCCGTCGCGCTCGACGTGCAGCTCCTGGATCGGATAACGGCGGGCGACGCCGGCGCGCTCCATGTCCTCGACCACGTCGAGCAGGCGCCGGACCGCGATGACGACGCCGGCGCGATCGCGCGCCACCTGCTCGCCGGTGATCCCCGTGACGATCGGGAGATCGAACGGATCGTCCTCGGCGAGCTCCTTGAAGAGCTCGCCGTCGCGCGTCGCGAGGTAGAGATCGCCGCCGATCGAGACCAGGGCCTGCGCCTCGCGCTCGACGACGCTGACGTGGACCGTCGAGGGGAGCTGGCGGGTGACCGTCGCCTTCTCGATCCAGGGATCGGTGGAGATCGAGGCGCTGGCGAGCTCGAGGTCGAGCGTGAAGATGTTCTTGCCCACCTCGATGCCGCCGGAGCTCGCCACCTGCTCGGCGCTGCGGCGCTGGACGCCGTCGACGAGGACCGTGCGCACGGCGAAGCGCGGGCTCGACACGATGTAGCGGCGCGCGCCCCACGCGACCGCGGTCGAGGCGACGAGCACGACGGCGGCGCCGGCGAGCAGCTGGAGCGCGCGGAGGTGGCGCGAGATCGGCCGAGGCGGGCGCGCCTCGCCGGGCGCGCCGCCCTTGGCCGGCGGGCGCGGCGGGCGCACGGAGACGCTCGTCGCCGGCGGGGCCGGCGACTCGTGCGACGACGGGGTCGACGCGCGCACGCGCTCGTTCTTCGGCGCGGGCGCGGCGGCCACGGGCTCCGGCTTCGAGCCGCGCGCCGGCGCCGCGCGCGCAGGCGGCGCCGGCGGCACCGGCGTCGGCGCGCGACGGCGGTTCGGCGGCGGGGCGCTGGGGCGCTCGGTCATGAGCCGCCCTCCTGCGGCGGGGCCTTCGCCTCGAGCCGCGCCTTGAGCTCCCGCACGCAGGCGTTCACGTCGCCCGCGCCGAGCGCGATGACCACGTCGCCCGGCCGGACGATCTGCTCGAGGGCCTCCGCGAGGTCGGCCTTGTCCGCGACGAAGCGCGCGTCGTGGTGGCCGTGCTCCCGGATCGACTGGACGAGGCGCTCGGCGGTCACGCCGGGGATCGGCGCCTCGCCCGCGGGGTAGATGTCCGTCACGAGCAGCACGTCGGCCTGGTTGAAGGCGCGCGTGAACTCGTCGAAGAGGTCGCGCGTGCGGGTGTGCCGGTGCGGCTGGAAGGCCACGACGACGCGGTGGTCCTCGCCGGGGAACGCGCGCCGGGCCGCGTCGATGGTGGCGCGGATCTCGGCCGGGTGGTGGCCGTAGTCGTCGACCAGCGTGACGCCGCCGATCGAGCCGACGATGGTGAAGCGGCGGGCGACGCCGCCGAACGTGGCGAGCGCCTGCTTCGTGACGTCGAGCGGCACCTCGAGCTCGTCGGCGACCGCGATCGTGGCGAGGCAGTTCAGGACGTTGTGCGCGCCCGGCATCTTCACCGTGAAGCCGCCGAGCGGCTCCCCCCGGCGGTACGCGTTGAAGCTCGTCTCGAGGCCGCGGAACTGGATGCCGCGCGCCGAGTAGTCCGACTGCGGCGAGACGCCGTACGTGACGTGGCGGCGCGGGATGCGCGGGAGCAGATCCTGGACGTGCGGGTGGTCGAGGCAAAGCACGGCGAGCCCGTAGAACGGCACGCGCGCGGCGAACTCCACGAAGGCGTCCTTGATGCGCTCGTGCGTGCCGTAGTGATCGAGGTGCTCGGGGTCGATGTTGGTGACGACGGCGATCGTCGGGGTGAGCCGCAGGAACGAGCCGTCGCTCTCGTCGGCCTCGGCGACGAGCAGGTCGCCGGCGCCGAGCCGCGCGTTCGTGCCGAGCGCCGCCATCTTGCCGCCGACGACGACGGTCGGATCGAGGCCGGCGGCGCGCAGGACCGTGGCGACCAGGGAGGTCGTGGTGGTCTTGCCGTGCGAGCCCGCGATCGCGACGCCGTACTTCACGCGCATCAGCTCGGCGAGCATCTCCGCGCGCCCGATCGCCGGGATCCCGAGCGCGCGCGCCTCGGTGAGCTCGGGGTTGTCGGGCCGGATGGCGCTCGAGTACACGACGACGTCGACGCCGCAGACGTTCTCCGCGCGGTGGCCGATGTCGATCCGGACGCCGAGCGACGTGAGCCGCCGCGTCGTCGAGCTCTCCTTGAGGTCCGAGCCCGAGACCTCGAACTCGAGCGAGCGCAGGATCTCGGCGAGGCCGCTCATCCCGACGCCCCCGATGCCGACGAAGTGAACGTGGCGAACCCGACCGCGGAACATCAGCCTGCCTCCTCCTGACCGAGGGCAGCACCGAGCGGCGCGGCCTCTTCCATCACGCGGCGCGCCGCCTCCCCGCCGCGCTCCGCGCGGCCGCCGACGATGGGGAAGCGCAGCGCGCGGTGGCGCGGAGCCCGCGCGAGCTCGAGCAGATCCGCGGCGACGCGCGCCGCCGCGTCCGGCGCGGCCATGGCCGCCGCGGCGTCCGCCATGCGGGCGCGCAGCGCCGGGGCCGCCGCGAGCCGCGCGATCTCGGCGGCGAGGCGCGCCTCGGTGGCGTCGGCCTGGGCGATGGCCACCGCGGCGGAGGCCCGCTCGAGGGACCGCGCGTTCTTCAGCTGGTGATCGTCGGCCGCGAACGGGTACGGGATCAGGATCGACGGGCGCCCCACGGCGCAGAGCTCGGCGAGCGTCGACGCGCCCGCGCGGGCGATCACGACGTCGGCCGCGGCGAGCGCCTCCGCCACGTCATCGATGAACGGGACGACGCGCGCGCGCCCTTCGAGGCCGAGCTCGGCGTAGAGCGACCGGACCGCGGCCTCGCGGTCCCTGCCCGTCTGGTGCACGACCTCGAGATCGACGCCGCGCCCGCGGCCCTGCGCGATCGCGCGCGGGACGACGTCGTTCAGGGCCAGCGCGCCCTGGCTGCCGCCGAGCACGAGCAGGCGGAGCTTGCCCTCGCGCGGCGCATACGGCGCGCGGGCGAAGGCGCGCCGGAGCGGGACGCCGAAGAGGCGCACCGTGCTCGGGCGCAGCGCGCGCGCGGCCTCCGGGAAGGCGACGTACGCGCGGTCGACGATGGGCGAGAGGAGCCGGTTCGAGAGCCCGAGGACGCTGTTCGGCTCGAGGATCGCGACCGGCACGCCGAGCGAGCGCGCCGCGAGGGAGACCGGGCCGCCCGCGTACCCGCCGAGCGAGAGCACCACGCGGGCGTCGAGCCGCTCGACGAGCCGCCTCGCCTCCGGCAGGACGCGGCCCGCGCGGGCGGCGCCGCGCACGAAGCCGGAGAGCCCGCCCCCGCGGAGCGGCAGGACGTGCAGCAGCTCGAGGGTGTCGCCGCGCTCGCGCATGACGCGCACCTCGATGCCGCGCGCGGTGCCGACGTAGACCACGCGCGCCTCCTCGTCGCGCGCCGCGGCGCGGACCGCGTCGCCCACGGCGACCATCGGGAAGACGTGGCCGCCGGTGCCGCCTCCGGCGATCAGGACGGTCACCATGCGCCGCCCCCCTCGGCCGACGCGGCGACCACGGCCGACGCGCTCGGCGCGTTCGGGACGGGCGACGCGCCCGCCGCGCCGCTTTGCCCGGGGGCCACCGCGGTCCGCGAGCGGCTGATGCTGAGCAGGATGCCCGCGGCCGCGGCGTTCACGAGCAGCGACGAGCCGCCGTAGCTGATGAACGGCAGCGTGAGCCCCTTCGTCGGGAGGATCGCCATCGCGACGGCGAGGTTCGTCATCGCCTGCACGCCGAAGAGCGTCGCGATGCCGAACGCCATGAAGCTGCCGTAGTCGTCGTCGGCCTCGAGGGCGATCTTCACGCCCCGCGAGACGATGACGAGGTACGCCGCGCAGAGCCCGACGATGCCGACGAAGCCGAGCTCCTCGCCGACGATCGCGGACACGAAATCGGTGTGCGCCTCCGGCAGGTAGAGCACCTGCAGCCCCCGCCCGAGGCCGAGTCCGAAGACCCCGCCGGAGCCGAAGCTCATGACCGACTGGAACGGCTGGTACGCGAGGTCGGCGCGGTTGGCGTCCATGTCGATCCACGCGAGGTAGCGCGCGTAGCGGTAGCCGCTGAAGCGCACGAGCGCCGCGCCGGCGAGCGCCAGCAGCATGGAGAACGCGGCGATGTACGGGACGCGCGCGCCCGCCACGAACAGCAGCGTGAAGGTCAGGAAGAGCAGCACGACCGCGCTGCCGAAGTCGGGCTGCTTGAGGCAGAGGAGCATCAGGAGCCCGACCACGATGAGGTGCGGGAGGAAGCCGACGGAGAACGACTTGATGCGGTCGGCCTTCTTGGAGAGCGAGTAGGCGAGCCAGAGGACGATCCCGAGCTTCGCCACCTCGGCCGGCTGCACGTTGACCGGGCCGAGCGCGAGCCACCGGTACGCGTTGCCCGCCTTGTGGCCGAGCCCCGCCACGCAGGCGACGAGCATCCCGGTCACGGCGATGAGCACCGGGTACGTGAGGACCTTGATCCGGCGATGATCGATGCGGCTCGTGATCCACATCGTCGCGATCGAGAGGACCGCGTAGACGGCCTGGCGCTTGAGGAAGAACTGCGCGTCCTTGTAGCGCACCGTCGCCTCGACGGCGCTCGCGCTGTAGACCATCACCACGCCGAAGCCGATGAGCGCCGTGACGACGGCCGCGAGCAGGGCGTCGACGGGCCCCGAGGGGCTCGATCCCTTCCAGAAGGCCTCGGCGGCCGCGAGGGCCGCGCCCGGGGCCGGCTTGTCCTGCTCCGAGGGACCGATGTGCCGGTTCTTGGGCGCGCCTTCGCCCGCGCCGAACCTGCCGCTCCACGACATCACGACGCCACCTCCCCGGCGACCCCACCGGCGGCTCGCTCAAGCTCGCGGACCGCCCGGACGAAGGCGTCGCCGCGGTCCTTGTAGTCGCGGAACATGTCGAAGCTGGAGCACGCGGGGCTGAGCAGCACCGCGTCGCCCGGCCGGGCGAGCGAGCGCGCGGCGAGGACCGCGTCATCCATCGAGCCCGCCCGCGCGATCGGCAGGACGCCGTCGGCCGCGGCGGCGATGCGGTCGGCCGCCTCGCCGAGGACGACGAGGGCGCGCCCCCGCTCGCGCAGCGCGGCCACGAGCGGCGCGTAGTCGCCGAGCTTGTCGCGCCCGCCCGCGATCAGCACCGCCTTCGCCTCGCGCAGGCCGGAGAGCGCGGCCACCGAGGCGCCGACGTTGGTCCCCTTCGAGTCGTCGTAGTAGCGGACGCCCTCGACGTCCGCGACGAGCGCGGTCCGGTGCGGGAGCCCCTCGAAGCGCGCGAGCGCGTCGGCGATCGCCGCCGGGGAGGCGCCGAGCGCGGCGGCCAGCGCGACGGAGGCGCACGCGTTCGCGAGGTTGTGCGCGCCCGCGAGGCGGACGCGCTCCAGCGGGTAGCGCGCGCCGGCGACGCGGTCGACGATCGCTCCGCCCGAGGCGCTCACGTCGGCGCGGGCGTCGCGCGCGCTGAAGGTCACCACGCGGGCGCTCCCGCGCGCCGCCTGGCGGGCGACGAGCTCGTCGCCGAACGGCACGACCGCGACGTCCTCCGGCGTCATGCGCTCGAACGGGTTGCCCTTCGCGTCGGCGTACGCCGCGAAGCTCGGGTAGCGATCGAGGTGATCGTCCGTGATGTTGAGCAGGGCGTGGGCGCGCGCGTGCAGCGTCGGGACGCGCTCCGCCTGGAAGCTCGAGATCTCGAGGACGAGGGCGTCCCACGCCTCGCCGACGGCCTCGGCGAGCGGGGTACCGAAGTTGCCGCCGACGAAGGTGCGGAGGCCGGCCCGCTCGAGCATCGCGCCCGTGAGCGCCGTCGTCGTGCTCTTTCCGTTGGTCCCGCCGACGAGCACGATCGGCGCCGACACGAAGCGCGACGCGAGCTCGAGCTCGCCGATGACCTCGCGCCCGGAGCGCTCGACGGCGTCGAGCGCGGGGAACGACGGCACGCCCGGCGACACGACCACGAGGTCGGCGCCGTCGAACAGCGCCGGGTCGTGCCCGCCCGGCGCGAGGACGGCGCCCTCCGCCTCGAGGGACGCGGCCGCGGCGGAGAGCCGCTCGCGCGGCGCGCCGTCGTTCGCGATCACCCGCGCGCCGCGCGCCAAGAGGAGGCGCGCGGCCGCGACGCCGCTCCGCCCGAGCCCGACGACGATCACTGTTCGCCCGCGGACGTCCATCATGCCCTCACCGCAGCTTCATCGACGCCAGCGAGACCAGCGCCAGGAGGATGGAGATGATCCAGAAGCGGACGATGATCTTGGGCTCCGCCCACCCCTTCTTCTCGTAGTGGTGGTGGATCGGCGCCATCAAGAAGACGCGCTTGCCGGTGAGCTTGAACGAGAGGACCTGCGTGATGACGCTGACCGTCTCGATGAAGAAGATCCCCCCGAGGATGATCGAGAGGAGCTCGTTCTTGGTGAAGACGGCGAGCATCCCGAGCCCGCCCCCGAGGGCGAGCGACCCGACGTCCCCCATGAAGACCTGCGCGGGGTACGTGTTGTACCAAAGGAAGCCGATCCCAGCGCCGATGACCGAGCCGCAGTACACCGACAGCTCGCCGGCCGACGCGATCGCCGGGATGTCGAGGTAGGTCGCGAGCGAGAAGTTCGCGATGGAGGCGCCGACGATGTACGCGAGGATGAGGTACGTCCCCGCGTTGATGATCACCGGGCCGATCGCGAGGCCGTCGAGGCCGTCGGTGAGGTTCACCGCGTTCGACGTCGCGACCACGACGAAGACGGCGAACGGGACGTAGGCGTAGAGCGGCAGCTCGATGTGGTACTTCGAGAACGCGAGGAACGGGATCGAGAGCCGCGTCCGGATCTCCGCCCAGTCCGGCGGGAGCTTGGACGCGAGCAGGAACGTGTAGGCCACGGCCGCGCCGCCGATGAGCACCTGGCCGATGAGCTTGTAGCGGCCCGGCAGGCCGCCGCTGTTCCGCCGCTTGATCTTGAGGAAGTCGTCCAGGTAGCCGATGACGCCGTAGCCCGCGGTCACCGCCGTCGTCGCGAGGACGAACGGGTTCCTGAGGTCGGCCCACAGGACGGTGGGGAGCAGCAGCGACAGCAGGATGAGCGCGCCGCCCATCGTCGGCGTGCCCGCCTTGATCTTGTGCGTCTCCGGCCCTTCGGCGCGGACCACCTGCCCGATCTGCTTGCGCCGCAGCTCGCGGATGAACCACGGCGCGAGCACGAACGTCAGCACCATGGCGGTGATCGTCGCCATGATCGTGCGGAACGGGATGTACCGCAGGACGTTGAGCCAGCTCAGCCAGCTGTAGTGGAACTTGAGCGGGTAGAAGAGCTCGTAGATCACCCCGCACCTCCGTGCGGCTCGCGCCCGGCCTCTGCCCGAGCGCGGCGGGCGGCGAGCGCGCGGCGGGCCTCGTCGCGATCGTCGAACGGCAGCGTGACGCCGCCGATGATCTGGTACGGCTCGTGGCCCTTGCCCGCGATGAGGACCAGGTCCCCGGGCTCGGCGTCGAGCACCGCGAGCGCGATCGCGCGCGCGCGATCGAGCTCCACGACGACGCGCGCGCGCCCGGCGGCGAGGCCCGGCAGGATGGCGTCGGCGATCGCGCGCGGATCCTCGCTCCGCGGGTTGTCGTTGGTCACGATGGCGACGTCCGCGCCGAGGCCGACCGCCTCCCCCATCCGCGGCCGCTTCAGCGGATCACGATCGCCGCCGCACCCGAACACGCAGCGGACGCGCCCGCCGCCGAGGGCGCGGACGCTCGCGAGCACGCGGGCGAGCGCGTCCGGCGTGTGGGCGTAGTCGACGAGCACGATCACGTCGTCGGCGCCCGGCGTGTCACAGCGCTCCAGCCTGCCCGCGACCTGGACCGGCGACGAGAGCGCGGCGGCGGCGTCGCCGACGTCGAACCCGAGCAGGTACGCCACGGCGAGGGCGGCCAGCAGGTTCGACGCGTTGTGCGCGCCGAGCAGGGGCGAGCGGATGGTGACCTCGCCGGCGGGCGTGCGGGCGCGCAGGAAGATGCCGCGCGCGTCGTGCGCGAGCTCGATCGGGGCGATCTCCGCCGCCTCCGGGCCGGCGCCCACCTCGGTCGAGTAGCGCGCGAGCGTCGACGCGACCGGGCGCGAGAGCCCGCCCGGGGCGATCCTCTGGACGAGCTGCCGCCCGAAGGGGTCGTCGACGTTGATCGCCGCGGAGCCGGGGCCGAGATCCACGAACAGGCGCGCCTTCGCCGCCGCGTACGCCTCCATCGTGCCGTGGTAATCGAGGTGATCCTGGGTGAGGTTCGTGAAGACGGCGGTCCGGAAGCGGACCGCGTCGACGCGCTTCGCGGCGAGCGCGATCGACGAGACCTCCATCACGAGGTGCGTCGCGCCGCGCTGGACCATCCCCGCGGCGACGCGGGCGAGCTCGTCCGCCTCGGGGCTCGTGTGCGAGGCGTCCACGTCGAGATCGCCGAAGCGGTAGCCGAGCGTCCCCACGATCCCGGCCCGGCCGCCGCACCGATCGATGCAGGCTTGCACGAGGTGAGCCGTCGTCGTCTTGCCGTTCGTGCCGGTGATGCCGACGACCTCGAGCGTGAAGGTCGGATGCCCGTAGACAACCGCGGCGGCCAGTGCGAGCGCGAGCGGCACGTCGGGCACCTCGACGCGGGCGGCGCCGAGCGTGTCGGCCGCGCTCCCGCGCGCGAGGATGATCGCCCGCGCCCCGCGCGCGACGGCCTCTGGAATGAAGCTCTCGCCGTGCGCGCGCGCGCCCGCGCGCGCGACGAAGATGTCCCCCGGCCCCACCTTGCGCGAGTCGAGGTGCACGCCCGTCACGACCAGGTCCGCGGCGTCCGCGGGGGAGACCGCGGCGCCCGGGATCTCGCGCAGCACGTCGCCGAGGCGGAGCGCGAGCTCGACCTCGGGCACGCCGGCCTCCGTGTGGTCGCGCGCCGTCATGTGGGGGGCTCGAAGATCAGCTTCAGGGGCGATCCCTTGGGCAGCACGGTCCCTGCCGGGGGCTCCTGGCGCGTGAGCCTCCCCGTGCCCTCGACGCTCGGGTCGAGCCCGAGCGCCGCGGCGCTCCTCACCGCCTCGCGCTGCGGCAGGCCGGTGAGGTCGGGGACGCGCAGCTCCCCCGTCTTGAGCGGCGCCGACGGCGTGACCACGCCCGTCGCGATGGGCGCGGCGGCGGCGCGCGCCTCGCTCAGCACCTGGTAGGTGTTCGCCGCGATGTCCTCGCCCGACTGCTCGGCCACCTCCGACAGCTTCATCGGCACGGTCCCGCGCGGGGTAACGCCCAGGTAGCGCAGCGCCATCTCGCCGACCCGCCGGAAGACGGGCGCCGCGACCGAGCCGCCGCCGTACGTGCCGCCCAGCGGCTCGTCGAGCACCACCGCGATGGCGATCCGCGGCCGCTCGGCCGGGACGAAGCCGACGAACGACGCCACGTAGTGGGTGTCGGTGTACCTGCCCGTCGCGGGATCGATCTTCTGCGCCGTGCCCGTCTTCCCCGCGACGCGGAAGCCCGGGATGGTCGCCTCGACGCCGGTCCCGTCGCCCTCCGTCACCGCGACGAGCATCTCGGACACCATCCGCGCGATCGGCCCTGGCACCGCGTCGCGGCGCACGCGCGGCGACGTCTCGGACAGCGTGACGCCGGTGCCGTCGGTGATCCGCTTGATCAGGATGGGCTCGAGCAGCCGCCCGCGGTTGGCGATCGACGCCATGGCCATGGCGAGCTGGAGCGTGGTCACGCTGATCCCCTGCCCGAAGGAGGCCGACGCCGTCTCCACCTGGACCCAGGGGCGGCCGCGCGGCCGCAGCACGCCCACGGACTCGCCCGGCAGCGGCACGCCGGTGAGGTCGCCGAAGCCGAACCGGCGGAAGCCCTCGTAGAGCCGCTGCTCGCCGAGCCCGAGCGCGATCTTCGCCGTGCCGATGTTCGACGACTGGCCGAGGATCTGCGGCAGCGTCAGCCACTTGTGCACGTGCGTGTCGTGGATCACGACGTTGTCGATCGCCATGTTCCCCTCCTCGCAGTAGATCGTCGCGCTGGGGGACACGCTCTTCGCCGCGAGCGCGCTCGCGATGGCGAACACCTTCATCGTGGAGCCGGGCTCGAAGCGATCGACCACGCAGCGGTTGCGCCGGGCCCCCGGATCGCTCTGCGAGTAGTCGTTCGGGTTGAACCCCGGCGCGCTCGCCATCGCGAGGATCTCGCCGTTCTCGGGGTCGACGACCACGATCGAGCCGCCGAGCGCCTCGTACGTCTTCATCGCCGCCTCGAGCTCGCGCTCGGCGGTGAACTGGATGCCCTTGTCGATCGTGAGGTGGACGTTGTGCCCCGCGAGCGCCTGCTCGTCCTCGATCCCCTCCGAGAAGATGAGCCGGCCCGATCGATCGCGGAGCCCGCGCACCTCGGACGCGTTGCCGCGGAGCTCGTGCTCCATGCTGAGCTCGAGCCCCTCCTTGCCCTCGCCGTCGGTGGCGACGAAGCCGAGCAGCGGGCCGGCGAGCTCGCGGTTCGGGTAGAAGCGGCGCCCCTCGCCCTCGATCACGAGCCCGCGCACCGGGTAGCGCTGCGTCCGGTCCCCGAGCGCGCGGACGTTCTCGACCTCCTGCTCGGAGATGCGGCGCTTGAGCCAGGCGAAGCGCCGCCGGCGGCCGAGCTTCTCCGCGACGTCCTCGACCGGCAGCGAGAGCGCCTGCGCGATGCGCTCGGCGTACTGCTGGATCCGCATCGGGATGTACTGCTCGTCGACGCCGCGGAGCATCTCGACCGCGTCCACCGAGACGCTGGGCACCTCCACGCTCTCCGCGAGCGGCGCGCCGTTCCGGTCGTAGATCGTGCCGCGCTTCGGCGTGATGTGGAGCCGCCGCTGGCGCTGCCGCTCGGCGAGGTCGTACCAGGCGTCGCCGTCCTCGACCTCGATGCGGTAGGCGCCGGACACGACGCCGCCCAGGCCGAGCGCCATGAGGCCGCAGAGCAGCCCCATGCGGATGCGGATCCACCGCGCGCGCCGGGGGTCGAGGTTCTTCATTCCGGCTGCCCCCCGCTCGGCGGCGCGCTGCCGGCCTCCCCGCTCGCCGGATCGCGCTCCGGCGGCGCCGCGTAGCCCCGCACCGGGATCACCCGCTCGGGCGGCGGCGGCGTCATGCCGAGCAGCGTGCGGGCGACCATCTCCACGCGCTGCGGGGTCTCGTAGCTGGCCGCCTCGAGCGACAGCACCCGCTTCACCTCGCGCAGCCGCGCCTGCTCGGCGCGCGCCCGGCCGAGCCGGTAGCCGAGGTCGACCGTGCGCCCGCGCAGGGCGAGGTGCACGACGAACGCCGCCACCGTCGCGGCCACCGCGAGCGTCCAGAGCACGAGGAACGGGCGCTGCTGCGTCACGCGAGCGCCTCCGGGCCGGAGGCGCGCCGCGCGGCGCGGAGCTTCGCGCTGCGGGCCCGCGGGTTGTCGGCGATCTCGTCGTCGCCCGCGGTCACCGGCTTCTTCGTGAGCGGCTCCCAGACCTCCGGCTCGCGCAGCGCGCGCTTGACGATGCGGTCCTCGAGCGAGTGGAACGAGATCACCGCGAGCACGCCGCCGGGCGCGACGATCCTGGGCGCCGCCTCGAGCAGCGCCTCCAGCTCGTCGAGCTCGCCGTTCACGGCGATGCGCAGCGCCTGGAACGTGCGCGTCGCCGGATCGACGCCGCCGATGCGCGCCGGCCCGACCGCGCGCACCACGGCGCGCCTGAGGTCGAGCGTCGTCGCGAGCTCGCCGGCCTCGGCTGCCTGCTTGATACAGCGGGCGACCCGCCGGCTGCGGCGCTCCTCGCCGTAGCGGTAGATGAGGTCCGCGAGCTCCTCGTCGCTGAGCCGCTCGATGAGCTCGAGCGCCGTCTCGCCGCGGCTCGGGTCCATCCGCATGTCGAGCGGCCCCTCGGCGCGGAAGCTCATGCCGCGGGCCGGGTCGTCGAGCTGCATGGAGCTCACGCCGATGTCGGCCAGGAGGCCGTCCACCTGCGGGACGCCGAGGGCGGCGAGGTGCCGCTCGATCTCGGAGAACGCGCCGTGAACGTAGGTCACCCGCTCCCCCATCCGGGCGAGCCGGGCGCGCGCGATGGCGAGGGCGCGCTCGTCGCGGTCGATCCCGATGACCCGGGTGCCGGGCGTCTCGAGGATCGCCTCGGTGTGGCCGCCGGCGCCGAGCGTCGCGTCGACGTAGACGCCCTGGCTGACCGGCGAGAGGGCGGCGAGCACCTCGCGGCCGAGGACGGAGACGTGCTGCTCGCCGCGCGGGCGGGGCGGCGGAGGGGGCAGGTGCATGGGGACTACATTGACGACGTTCATAGGCGGAACTGCTCCGCGATTGCTGTCTTGAAGCTCTGAAGCTCGACCTCGCTCATCTGCTGAGCGGCCTTCCACCGCTCCTTCGACCAGAGCTCGATCGTCTGTCCCATCCCCGCCCACAGCACGTCCTTCGTGAGGCTCGCGTGGTCGCGGAGCGACGGCGGGATGAGGATCCGGCCCTGCTTGTCGAGGTCGCACTCGACGGCCGCGGACAGGTAGCGGCGCCGGAACGCGACCACGTTGGAATCGAATTGCGGCAAAGCTGCAATTTTAGCCTCCAGCTCCTCCCAGGCCTTCATCGGGTACGCGTGCAGGCAGGGGTCGAAGAGGGCCGGGGTGATGACCATGCGCAGGTCGTTCGCGGCCGCGAGCACGTCCCGAAAGCGCGAAGGGAGGCTCGTGCGCCCCTTCGCGTCGATCGCGTGCTCGAAGTGACCGCGAAACATCGTGCTCATCGACCCCAGCTCCGGCTGGCCTGTCCTGCCGAGGGCTTGGCGACGCGTTGCCCCACCGGGCGCTCACCGCGTCGTGACATTCTCTGCCACTTCTTCCCACGAAGCTCCGCCACGCTACGGAGGGAGGTGCCGAGTGTCAACAGTTTGGGAGATTTCTGGACCTCAACCGGCACCTATGTAGGGTCTTTATCTACAAGGTAGTTCACCACAAATCGCCGCGTTTTCTCGCGATCCGGCCGCTGCTCCAGGCCCGTGGGAGGAAGTGGGGAGCTGCTCGACGGTGAGCGGGACCGCCTCCTGGAGGAGGCTGGCAAGGTGGAAAGGAAGCGAGGCGGATCGCCGCCCCGGACGCGCGGTTCCACGCGCTGGCAGACGGGTGCGCGCCCGGGTTACCGGACGGGCTCAGCGGACCGGTGGCCGGCGGTGAGCCGCCGGGGAAGCGAGCGGTGGGGGAGCGTGGGGAGGCGCGCCGCCGCGGCGGTCAGCCGTGGGGGGTCACGTTGGCCTGGACCCACTCCACGATGCTCTTCAGGGTGGTCCCGGGGGTGAAGACGCCCTTCACGCCGGCGTCCTGGAGGCGCGCGATGTCCTCGTCCGGGATGATGCCCCCGCCGAACACCACGATGTCCTCGGCGCCGTGCTTGCGGAGGGCCTCGATGACGGCGGGGAACAGGGTGTTGTGCGCCCCGGACATGATCGACAGCCCCACGGCGTCGACGTCCTCCTGCACGGCGGCGGACGCGATCATGTCGGGGGTCTGGTGCAGGCCCGTGTAGACCACCTCGAAGCCCGCGTCGCGGAGTGCCCGGGCGACCACCTTGGCGCCGCGGTCGTGGCCGTCCAGGCCGGGCTTCGCCACGAGGATTCGGACTTTGCGCTCTGCCATGATCGCGTCGATTACCGCCTGCCCGGGCATGCGTAAAGCGCAGCGCCCGGGCGGCTCCCTTCCAGGCGGCGAGCGCTCACTGGGCAGCGAAGACGAACGGAATGGTCACGGGCGTGGAGCCCGAGGAGGGCGGGAACCGCCAGGACTTGATCCGCGAGGCGATGCAGCTCGCCAGGCCGGGGTAGTCCTTCTCCGAGCCGCCGGCCGAGACGGACTGGACGGCGCCCGAGGCGCCGATCACCACCGAGGCCGAGACGCGGGCGGTGGTGGACGCGTTGCGGTCGCGCGCGTCGAGCGCGGGCTGCCAGCAGTGGCGCCGGACGCTCGGCCGGTTCGCCTCGACGACGCCGGAGATCTCCCCCTGGGAGAGCGGGCTCAAGCCGGAGCCGGCGCCCTGGCTGCCCGGCCCCGACGCCGGGCCGGGCACCCCGGCGCCGAACCCGGATCGGTCGATCGGAGCCCCGGTCGCGGAAGCGACCGGCTTCTCCGTCGGAGGTCGCTGGCTCGTCACGGCGCTCGGCTTGCCGGGCGAGGCGGCCTCCGGCCTGGCAGAAGCCGCTTCGGCCGGCGGGGGCGCCTCCGGCTCGACGCTCGGCGGCGGCGGAGGCGCGGCCGTGGGCAGGTCGGCCGGGTGGCTCGGCGGCGCGGTCACGACCTGCACGGTGGTCTGCGGCTTGGGCGACAGGAGGACGTAGGCGGAGACGCCGCCGAACGCCGCTGCCATGGCGATGAAGGCGTAGGCGATCGGGCTCATGCCCGAGCGCCGCCGCGGCGCGACCGTCTCCACCAGGCTGGCGGGCGTGGCCACGAGGGGGGCAGGCTCGGCGGAGGAAAGCGCGCCGGCCGGCGCCGCCGGCCCGGACGGCGAGCCGCCCACGGCCACGCCGCCCGCGCGCGACGTCGCGGGCGAGGGGCCGGCCGCGGCCAGGGCACCTGCGGGCGCCGGACCGCCCAGGGCCACGCCGCCCGCGGCGCGAGCGACCTCGGCCGAGGCGGACGGCGCCAGGTCGGCCCTCGGCGCGGAGACGGCGGCGGCCGCCGGCCCGGCCGCAAACGGATCGGCGAGCACCTCGACCGGCGCAGCGCCCGCGGCGTGGGCCCGCCCGGCGCTCCCCGAGACGTCGGGCCACGCGGCCGGCGCGCTCGCGGCGGACGCCGCCGGCGGGCTCGCGGCCGGCGTCCCTGCCGCCGTGAAGGCGGCGACCGCGCCGGCCACCGCCGGGGACCGCTCGCTCACGCCGGGCGCCTCCGGCTCGCGCGCCGCCGAGCGCGCGGGCGCGGCCGCTGCGATCGGGGGGACCCGCGACGACGAGGGGGACTTCGTCGAGGGAGGGACCTGCGGCTGAACGACGGAGAAGCCGGTGGTGCTGATGCGGCGCGCGGGCGCGGACACGCGGGTCGTCTGGGCCTGCGTGACGATCTCGAGCAGCTCCGGGAAGTTCTTGAGGGGCAGCCACTCGTCGAAGCCCTCGCGCCAGACGAGGGAGTCGCCGTCCACCGCGCCGGCCAGCGCCTTCTCGCGGATGACGGCGAGCCGCACCGGGCCGAGCGGGACACCGCCGACCCCGACGTACCAGTCCTCGCTCGCCGTGGCGCGCACGGCCGGCGCCTTCCCGAGCGGCCGGTCGTTCGACATCGTTTGCTTGAACACGCTGGCGGCGCCCGCCGGCGGCGCGGGCTCCGCCGCCCGGGCGGCGGACGCCGCCGGACCGGCGGGCGCCGGCTGGGCGGTCCGCGCCGCGGGCGCCGGCTGGACGGCCCGCGCCGTCGCGGGCGCCGGCTGGGCGGCCCGCGCCGTCGCGGGCGCCGGTTGGGCGGCCCGGCCCACCGCGGGCGCCGGCTGGGCGGCCGGCGCCGCCGCGGGCGTCGCCGGCGCGGGCGCCGGGCGCGGGTTCGACGCAGGCCCGGGCGCGGCGCGCGGCGCCACCGGAGGTCGAGGCGCGCCCCCCGGGCGCGGGAGGGCCTGCGACGCCGGCCGGGGCGGCGACGGCGCAGCGCCTTGGCCCCGGGACGACGGCGGCGGCTTCGGGGCGCCGGCGGCACCGGTGTCGTGCCCCGGCGCGCCGGCCCCGACGTGCGGCGCCTCGTCGCTCGGAGGGGCGAGCTGCGCGTCGTCGCCCGCCACGCGCGGCGGCTCGACCGGGAGAGCCCGCGCCACGGAGCTCTCGGTGACGCTCGCGCTGACCTGAATGAGGTGCCCGCATCGCCGGCACTGCATCCGCACCATCTTGCCGGCGACCTTCTCGTCGCCGATCTGGTACTTGGCCTTGCAGTTATCGCAGATGAATTTCATCCAAGGACGCGCCTGCCGGTGGAATCGGCGCAGTCTACGACAGCTTGGCCCTGGGTGACATGGGCTAGACGCTCAGAGCAGCCCCAGCAGGTGCTCCTTGATGGATTGCCGCGTCGGGTCATCGGGCGCGACGCCGAGCGCGCGCTCCCACGTCTCGATGGCTTTGTTGCGGAACCCGGCCTTCTGGTAGAGCACCGCGAGGTTCTTCAGGGCCGGGAAGTGCTTGCCGTTGATGTGCAGCGCCGTCTCCAGCTCCTGGATGGCGTCGTAGAGCTGGCCCTGCTTGCCGTAGAGCAGGCCGAGGTGGAAGTGCAGCCGGTAGGCGAGCGGATCGATCGCCGTGCCCTCGCGCAGGTGCCGCACGGCCTTGTCGAAATCGCCCGCGCGGTACGCCGCGATCCCGGCGGCGAGGAGGCGCTCCGCCTCGGCCGAGATGCGGTCCTGATCGCCGCGGATCGAGCGCGCCTGGAGCGCGTTCTCCACGGCGGCGACGACGTCGGCGACGCGGAAGGGCTTCTCGATGTACGCCTCCACGCCGTAGCTCGACTTCAGGTCCTCCGCGAACCGCCACCCGCGGTACACGGCCGAGATCATGATGATCGGGATGTGGCCGTAGCGCTGGGTGCCCTTCATGCGGCGGGCGATGTCGAAGCCGTGCACCTCCGGCAGCATGGCGTCGAGGATCATCACGTCGGGCGGATGCTCCTTGACCATGCGCAGCGCGAGGAGCCCGCGATCGGCCTCCTCGACGCGGTACCCGCGCTCCTCGAAGATGCGGCGGAGCAGCTTCCGGATCTCGGGCTCGTCGTCGACGACCAGGATCGTGGTCTGATCGCCCTGCGGCGCCTTGCCCGCGCCCGGGAGCGACTCGACCACGGACAGATCGCGATCGGCGGTGCCGAAATCGGTGTCGGTCAGCTCGTCGGCTGCCGCTGCCCTCCGCATGGCATCGTCGACGACGAGCGGCGGCCCCGCGGAGGAGATGCGGGCCGGCGATGGAGCCGCGGGCGGGCTCGGGTCATCGGAGAGATCGGCGAACGAGATCTCGGCGTCGTCGCGCGCGCGCTCGGGCGCGGGCTTCGCCGGCGGGGCGGCGCTGGGCGCGGGCGCGGGCGTCGGCGTCGGCGCGGGCGCGGCCGGGGACTGGGCGACGGTCGACGGCGGCACGGCGGACGCAGGCCGGCGCGGCGCAGGCGGCGCAGGGGCGGGCGCGGGCGGCGCAGGGGTGGGCGCGGGCGGCGCCTCGGGAGCGGACGCGGCGGCGCCGATCCCGGCCCGCTTCAGCACCTCGGGCGGGCACTTGGCGCCGACGTAGAACGGCTCGCCCTGCTCCTTCATGTCGTAGGCGGCCGCGATGGTCCGCACGAGGGGGCCCGCGAGCGCGATGTACGGGAAGACGCGCTTGCCGGTCACGAACTCGAGCTCGTCGATCACCTTCTTGTCGGCGGGCGCGGCCATCGCCACGAGGATGCGATCCTCGCGGACGAGCACGGGCAGGAGCTTGTGCTTCGCGGCGATCTCGCGGGGCAGGATCGAGAGGTCGCTCAGCTTGATGCAGACCTGGTTGAGATCGATGCCGGGAACGCCGCTCTGCTCGGAGAGGGCCTTCAGCGCGGCGACCTCGGAGACGGTGCCGCTCTCGATGAGGTTCGTGGCGAGGGGAACCCCCTTCGCGCGCGCCTCGAGGAGCGCTTGTTCGAGCTGGGGCTGGGTGACCGCCCTTTGCTGGAGGAGGATGCGTCCGAGCGGCTTCTTGTTGGCGTCTTGCGTCATTCCGCGGGCCGAGTCCGAAGGCTAATGGACGAGGAAAGCGCGGGCAAGCACGCGACCCGCGCGCGAAGGCGGCCGTTCGTCGGGCGCGACCGGCTCGGGCTCCTGCGCCGGCGGCTCGGGCCTGCGGCCTGGTCGAGCGCGGCCGAGGCGCGGCCCCGCGCGCACGGATGCGAGCGCGCGGGACGATGCCGGGGGCGAGGGCTCACCATCCGCCCATGTTACTCCGGAACCCACCGGACAAGCGCGGGCGTTGCGCCCCCCGCCCGCGCCCCCCGCGCCCGCGGCAGGAGCGCGTCGAAGAGGCCATGGAGACGATGTAGGGTCACTCGGTCGCGCGGCGGTGCGGTCGCGCGGCTACTCGGTCGGATCGGGCGCGCCGAGCCATGCGCGGGCGAACTCCGCGTATCGCCCCTCGGCGATGGCCGCGCGCGCCTCGCGCATCAGGCGGCCATACAGGTGGAGGTTGTGCTCCGTCAGCAGGCGCAGCACCAGGATCTCGCCCGCCATGTAGAGGTGCCGCAGGTACGCGCGGCTGTACCCTCCGGCGCAGGTCGGGCAGGCGCAGGTCGGGTCGAGCGGCGAGCGGTCCTCCTTGTAGCGCGCCTGCTTGATCACGATCTTGCCGTGCTGCGTGAGCGCCTGCCCGTTGCGGGCGTTCCGGGTGGGGAGGACGCAATCGAACATGTCCACCCCGGCGCCGATGGCGTGGACGAGGTCGAGCGGCGTCCCGACGCCCATGAGGTAGCGGGGGCGCGAAGGATCGAGGCGCGGCGCGATCTGCGCGACGACCTCGTGCATCAGCGCGATCGGCTCGCCCACGGAGAAGCCGCCCAGGGCGAGCCCGTCGAACGGCAGGGCGCCGAGCTCGTCCGCGTGCGAAGTGCGCAGGGCGACCGAGGTGCCGCCCTGCACGATGCCGAAGAGCGCCTGGGTGGGGCGCTTGGCGGCGAGGCACCGCTTCCCCCAGCGCGTCGTCAGACGGCAGGCCTCCTCGACCTCGGCGTGCGGCGCGCCGCCGGGCGGGCACACGTCCAGCTGCATCGCGATGTCGGCCCCGAGCAGGCCCTGCACCTCCATCGCCACCTCGGGGGTGAGCGCCTTGCGGGCGCCGTCGAGGTGCGAGCGGAACACGAAGCCGTCCTCCACGAGGGTGCGCCGCTCGGCGAGCGAGAAGGCCTGAAAGCCGCCGGAGTCCGTGAGCATCGCGTGGGGCCAGCGGGTGAACGCGTGCAGCCCGCCGAGCTGCGCGACGAGCTCCGGGCCCGGGCGGAGCCACAGGTGGTACGTGTTGCCGAGGACGATCCTCGCTCCGGTCGCGGCCACCTCGGCGGGGGTCAGGGTCTTCACGCTGCCCTGGGTGCCGACCGGCATGAACGTCGGGGTCGGCACGTCGCCGTGCGGCGTGGAGAGCACGCCCGTGCGGGCATGACCGTCCCGCGCGAGCTCGGAGAAGGCGAAGCCGGGCGTCCGGCTCATGACGCGCTCGCTCCGCGGATCAGCATGGCGTCGCCGTACGAATAGAAGCGGTAGCCCGCGTCGATCGCCGCGCGGTACGCGAGGAGCGCGCGCTCGCGGCCCGCGAAGGCGAACACGAGCGCGAGCAGCGTCGAGCGCGGCAGGTGGAAGTTCGTCAGCAACCCGTCGACGACGCGGAACCGGTAGCCGGGCTGGATCAGGAGGCGCGTCTCCCCGGACTGCGCCCGCACGAGGCCTGCGCGCGCCGGGTCGGCCGCGCTCTCCAGGGCGCGCACCACGGTGGTGCCGATCGCGATCACCGGCGCGCCGCGCTCGCGCGCGGCCGCGACCGCGCCGGCGGTCGCGTCGGGGACCGAGTAGACCTCGGCGTGCATCGGGTGCAGGTCGAGATCGTCGACCGTGACCGGCTGGAACGTGCCGAGGCCGACGTGCAGCGTGACGCTCGCGATCTCGACCCCGTTCGCGCGGAGCCGCTCGACGAGGCCGGGCGAGAGGTGGAGGCCCGCCGTGGGCGCGGCGACCGCGCCCGGGACGCGGGCGAAGATGGTCTGGTACCGCTCGCGATCGGACGCGTCGTCGCCGCGGCCGATGTACGGCGGGAGCGGGACGTGCCCGTAGGCATCGATCGCGGCCTCGACGGACAGCCCTGCCGGCGAGGAGAGCCGCACCGTGAGCACGCCGTCCTCCGCGCGCTCCAGCACCTCCGCGACCAGCGCCCCGTCGCGCCCGAGATCGAGCACCGCTCCCGGCCGGATCGGCTTGGACGCGCGCCCCATCGCGCGCCAGCGCTCGGGGCGCGCCGCGCCCTCCCGCGGCCCGCTGGCGAGCCCCTCCCCGCCGCCGGGCGCCTCGTCCAGCCGGTGCAGCAGGAAGAGCTCCACCTGCCCGCCGGTGCCGCGCTTCTTGCCGAACAGCCGCGCGGGGACGACCTTCGTGTCGTTGACGACGACGAGCGCGCCGCGCTCGATGTACCGGTCGAGATCGCGGATCGCGGCGTGCTCGACCTCGCCGGGCCCGCGGCCGCGATCGACCAGGAGGAGCCTGGCGCCGTCGCGCTCCTCGGGGGGGCGCGACGCGATCAGCGCTTCAGGGAGTTCGTAGTCGAGCAGCTCGCAGCGCACGCCGCGCTACTAGCACGACGCGGGCGTGAGCACGTCCGTCTTGGCGCGGAGGAACCGACAGATCTCGCCCACCTTGTAAGGCTTCGGGACGAAGGCCACGGCGCCGCAGTCGGCGCGCTCGACCTGGCGCGCGGAGAGGTGATACGGGCTGGAGAGCACGACCCGCACCCTCGGGAAGGCATGCCGGATATGGCGGGCGAGCTCCAGGCCGTTCAGGTCCGGCATCATCAGGTCGATCATCGCCACGTCGATCGGAGACGAGCTGAGGAGGTGCAGCGCGTCCTGGAACGAGGCGGCGAACGCCACCTCGAACCCCTCGACGCTTAGCCCGGCTGAAAGAGCGCGACGCTGGGAATTCTCACCGTCCACGATCAGCATGCGGGCCATTAAGCGTCCTCCTGCGGCGAGCGCCGCAACCATGACTACGCCTATCGGTTTACGGTCTAGCAATTGTCGGGCCAAGCCGCCGAATCACCGAGTTGCTGTTACCGACGCCGAAGTGAAACAGACGCGCACAGTCTACATCAGCTGACCCATTGCACTAAGGCAAATCCCGACGCTCCACCATTGCAAAGATGCAATCAAAAGTGGGCTAGCTGCCCTGATTTGCTGCCGAGTCAGGTCTGTTGCTCAGCCTGGTCGTACGTGCTGGTCGAGCCCCGGACAGGCACAAGCTGGCTGAGGTCGGTGGGCAGCAGCATGCTCGACCAGGTGAGCACAGGGCTGCTCGGCCGGGTCTGCGGACGCCCGCTGTACCCCGCGGGGACGCCCTGCTGAGCCTGGTCGTCAACGACGAGGGGCAGCCGGTCGGGGGAGGTGACGGCTCAACCCGGGGGATACGTGATCGTCAGGCGGGTCATCTTGCGCCACAGCGTGGTCGCGCTGATCCCGAGCACCTCGGCGGCGCGCTCGCGGCTGCCGTCGCACTCCCGCAGCGCGGCCTCGATGGCCTGGCGCTCGGCGCAGTCGACAACGTCGGCGAGCAGCCTGCCGCCGCCCTCGGGCGCCCGCTTCGGCTGCACCGCGGCGGGCAGCACGTCGTCGACGCTGATGACGCCGCCCCCAGAGAGGGCCACCGCCTGCTCCACCATGTTCTCGAGCTCGCGGATGTTGCCGGGGAAGTCGTACTGCGTCAGCGCCTCGATGACGCCGTCCGCGGCGCGCGCGCGACAGGCCATCTTCCGGTTGTACTTCTCCAGGAAGAACTCCCAGAGGATCGGGATGTCCTCGCGCCGCGCGCGCAGCGGCGGGAGCACGAAGCGCGCGACGTTCAGCCGGTAGTAAAGATCCTGGCGGAACCGCTTCTCCGCCACCGCGGTCAGGAGCTCCTGGTTCGTCGCGGCGATGATGCGCACGTCGACGCGGATGGGCTTGTTCTCGCCCACGCGGCGGATCTCGTTCTCCTGGATCGCGCGGAGCAGCTTCGCCTGGAAGGTGAGCGGCGTCTCGGCGATCTCGTCGAAGAAGAACGTGCCCCCGTCCGCCTCCTCGAACAGCCCCTTCCTCGCCGAGATCGCGCCCGTGAACGAGCCGCGCGCATGGCCGAACAGCTCGCTCTCGAGGAGCGTCTCGCTGATGGCGGCGCAGTTCACCGGCACGAAGGGGCGATCCGCGCGCTTGCTGTTGGCGTGGATGGCCTTGGCGACCAGCTCCTTGCCGGTGCCGCTCTCGCCGGTGATGAGCACGGTCGCGTCGGTCGGCGCGACCTTCACGATCCGGCCCAGCACCTCGCGGACCGCCTGCGAGCGGCCCACGATGTTCTCGAACCGGTAGCGCTCCTTGAACTCGCTGGCGAGCAGCTGCACCTCCCCGGTGAGCTTCCGGTTCTGGATCGCGCGCTCCACCTTCACGAGGAGCTCCTGCTCCGAGAACGGCTTCTGGATGTAGTCGAACGCGCCGAGCCGCATCGCCTCGACCGCGCTCTCGATGGTGCCGTACGCGGTCATCACGATGACCTCGGTGTTCGCGTTCGACTCCTTCACCGCGCGCAGGACGCCGATGCCGTCGAAGCCGCCCATCCGCAGGTCGGTGAGCACGACGTCGTACGCACCCTTGGCGCCCAGGTCGGCTCCCTGGCTGCCGTCGCCCGCTTCATCGACCTCGTACCCGGCGCCACGCAGCATCATCGCGAGCGTGGTCCGCATGTTCCGCTGGTCATCGACGACAAGAATCTTCGACATGGATTTCCCCCGCCGCGCTCATCCTCCTCGAGGGACGGGCGCGGCGCGACGATCACGACCGACGCACCGAGCCGGCGCGTAACCGCGCGAGCGCGGTCGTCCGCGGCGCCTTGGACATGCGTCCAGAGTATCGTACGTCAAGCGCGGCCTCCGCCGCCAGAAGGCGCGCGGGGGTGCGCCGCCGGCGCGGGGGCGAGCCCCGCCCTACCCTACTCGCGGATCTGCTGGGAGAGGTAGGCCGTCTCGCCAAGCTTCTCGATTAGACCGATTTGCGTCTCGAGCCAGTCGATGTGCTCCTCCTCGGACTCGAGGATCTTGGCCAGGAGCTCCTCGGAGGTGCGGTCTCCCTTGTCGCGGCAGAGGGCGATCGCCGTGTTGAGCCGCTTGACCGCGTGGTACTCGAGCTCCAGGTCGCTCTTGAGCTGCTCCGGCACGGTCTGCCCGATGTGAAGGGTGTCCAGGCGCTGCAGGTTGGGCAGCCCCTCCAGGAAGAGGATGCGGTCGATGATCGCGTCCGCGTGCTTCATCTCGTCGATGGACTCGGCGCGGCCGCGAGCGGCGAGCGTGACGAAGCCCCAGTGCGCGCACATCTTGGCGTGCAGGAAGTACTGGTTGATCGCGACGAGCTCCGCCGCGAGCACCTCGTTCAACGCGTCGACGACATCTTTCGCACCCTTCATCGGACCCTCTCGCGCTCGTGACCCTCGTGCCCGCCCCGCCTCTCACGGCGGCGGTGCGCCGGCTGGAGCGCCAGCGCCCAGGTCAAATGCGCAAGGTCGGCGGAAGTGCGCAAGAAATTTCTAAGGAAAGGGGCGCGGCGCCCCGCCAGCGCCCGGGAAACCGGAGCACGGCGGGGAATCCAGAGAATCAGGCCGCGCTGGAGGCTGGCGCCATCGCCAGGCGACGCGGGGCGGAGACGGGCTCGCTAGCACCGATGAGCTTGGCGATCGTCGGCTGGCAGGAGCCGCACCGCGTACCGGCGCCCGTGCACTCCATCACCTCCGCCACGGAGCAGGCCCCCTCGTTCATCGCTTCGCGAATCTCTCGATCACAAACGCCCATGCAGAGGCACACGTACATGCAGAACCCCCGGCAACGTTAACGGGTAGGCTGATATTGAACATAGCTTTCAATATCGGCGCGTCAAGCGCGAATGTTTCTTGGGCGGATCGCCGGGCGTTCTCGTGGACCCGGGCCCTCGGGGATCGGCGCACCTCGAGGTGCCGGAGGGAGGCGCCGCACCGGGCGGGACGCGAGGCCGCCGATGAGGGCGGGTGTCGACGGATGGCCTCGGGAAGCGCCGTGGGGGAGCCAAAGGCGAGGCGCGTCGGCAGGGACGCGGCGCGAACGCAGCGACGCGGCGAGGGCACGGGAGGCGCAGCGCCGCGGCGTCAGGAGCGCCGCGGCGTCAGGAGGAGCGCTGCGGCGTCAGGGGCGCCGCGGCGTCAGGGGCGCCGCGGCGTCAGGAGGAGCGCTGCGGCGTCAGGAGGAGCGCTGCGGCGTCAGGGGCGCCGCGGCGTCACATCGTGAGGCCGCCGTCGACGTCGATGCAGCGGCCGTTGAAGTACTCGCACTCGATCACGAAGCGCACCGCCTGCCAGATGTCCTCGGGCACGCCGATGCGGCCGACCGGGATCATGGCCACCAGGGCGTCGCGCGCCTTCTGGTTCATGCCCTGGGTCATCGGCGTCTCGATCATGCCGGGCGCGACGGCGCCCACGCGGATGCCGAACGGCGCGAACTCGAGCGCCCAGGTCTTCGTGTTCGCCGCGAGCGCGCTCTTCGCGGCGGTGTAGTTCGACTGGCCGCGGTTGCCGTGGCGCGCGATGGAGCTGATGTTGACGATGACGCCCTTCTGCTCGGTCTCGACCATCTTCGCGACGACCTCGCGGACCATGAGCGCGGCGCCCGTCAGGTTGACGTCGATGACGGCCTGCCACTGCGCCGTGCTCAGCTTGACCACCGCCCCCGTCTGGCGGTCCTTCTTGACCAGGAGACCGTCCCGCAGGATTCCTGCGTTGTTCACGAGGCCATTCAGGCCGCCCATCGCCTCGTGCGCGAAGCGGACGAACGCCTCGACCTCCGCCTCCACCGCGACGTTGAAGGGCCGCGCGTGGATCTTCCCGGGCATCCCCTGGCTCGCCTCGACCAGCGACGCGAGCCCCTCCCCGTTCACGTCGCCCGCGGCGACCTGGCCCCCGAACTCCGCGAGCCGCAGCGCGTAGTGGCGACCCAGACCCTGGGCGGCGCCTGTGACGACAAACTTCGTGTCCTCGAGTCGCATGATCGCATTCCTCCGAGGGATCGCTCCCGGCCACTGTCTCCAGAGGCGCGTCTACCACGGCGCCGCCACGAGGCGGCGGACGACGTCGCGGCGCGCTCCTCCGCGCCCGGCGCGGGCAGCCGCTTGCGCCGGGTCGCATCGATGTTATTCAGCGCCCATGAGGTCGATCGCGCTCGCCGCCGCCGTGTGCGCCGGCATCCTGACGCTCGCGCCGGCCTGTGACCGCGCGCCCCCCGTACCCGAAACCTCCGATCCGACCGGCAAGGATCTGGTCGTCGGGGCCGTCGTCGCAGCCGCCGAGAAGAGCGGCGGGATCCGCATCTACAAGATCGTCGAGGTCGAAGACCTGCCCGAGCCGTTCGGGCGGGACCTGCACATGATCGCCTACGATCCCAAGGTGCAGACCTTCCAGGAAGCCGCGGAGCTCCGCCGCAAGGGGAAGCTGACCGTCGCGAAGGACCACATGATGGTCCGGCTCGTGCACTTCATGCCGCGCGACCACCGGGTGATCAGCACCGAGGCGGTCAGCGACGACGAGCGGGCGCCGTACCTCCGCTCGGTCCAGAGCCGCCAGCGCTAACAGCCATCCGTCGTACGGAGAGCGCCACGCCCGCGCCCGAGGGGAAGCGGCGCGCCCGCGCCCCGGCGCGCGTCAGCGCACGGCGCGGAGCAGCTCGCCCAGCCGCTCGATGGCCTGGCTGTGCAGGCGGCTCGCCCAGCTCTTGCTGATCCCGAGATCCTGCGCGATCTGATCGAAGCGCTCGTCGTCGAAGTAGTGGCGCTCGACGAGGGCGCGCTCGCGCTCGGGGAGCTCGCGCACGGCGTGCCGCACGGCCTGCGCGAGCTCGGCGCGCGAGGCGCGCTCCTCGGGATTGTCGTCGGCGTCCGGGACCGCGGCGACGTCGCCCTGGGCCGAGAGCAGGCCGAGCGCCATCGCGGCCGCGTGCCCGGCCAGCAGGCTGCCGAGCCGCGCGGCGTAGGCCTCCTGCGTGGCCGGCGCGTCGGCTTCGTCGTCCGCCCCTCGCCCCTCCGCGAACCGCGCCGACGCGGCGAGCGCGCTGGCCCGCGCCGCCGCGGATCGCCAGCGCGTCTCCCGCCGGATGCCGTCGAAGATCGCCCACCGGATCTTCTGCTTGGCGTACGCCTCGAACGAGGATCGGCCCGGATCGTACGTCCGCACCACCTCGAGCAGCGCCGGGTGCCCGAGCGCGACGAGATCCTCGACCGGGATGCGGCGGCCCAGGCGGCGCGCGATGCGCTTCGCGACCAGCTGGAGCAGCGCGAGCCCCTCGGCGAGCAGCCGGTCTTCCGGAGTGCGCACCGCTAACCCGCCTTGGCGCGCCCCGCTGCGCCGGGCACGCCGAAAGCCCGCTCGCCGCTCTCGTCGACCTCGCGCGGGTGCGCGCGCCGGAGGAGGCGGCTCGCCTCCTCGTCGTGCAGCAAGACCTCCGCGAGCTGCTCGCGCATCCACGCGACCTCGTGCGCCGGCAGGCGACCCACGTAGGGCGCCACGGCGGCGTCGACCTGAGCGGCGATCCAGGGGTCGTCGAGGAGCGAAGCGTCCATGCGAGACGGCATTATATCCGCATCGCGCGCGCCGTCACCCGGCGCGCGCGATGCGGAGGCGTCACTTGGCCGGCGGCGCGTTGAGGCAGGCCTCGAACGCCCTGACGCTCCGCGCGTCGAACGCGCACTTGAGCGACCTCGGATCCACGTGCTTGCCGACGTTCTGCTCGCACGACTGCGCGTACTGCTCCCCGAGGGTGGCCGCGACGGCGTCGATCTTCTTCTCGGTCTCTCCCCGCTGCTCGGGCGTCAGCTTGGCGCTCAGCGCCGCGACCTGCTCCGTGCGCGTGAGCACCGTGAGCTGCTTGCCGAGCTCCACGCAGTCGCCGTGCATGAGCGCGTAGTCGTCGGGCACCGAGTCGTCGCGCCGCGGCGCCGCCGGCGCGGCGGACGGCGTCGCCCGAGCGGGCTCCGCCTCGTGCGCCTCGGCGCCCAAGGCGGCTTCCGGCGCGGGCTCGGCGCCCGTCGCGGGCTCCTCCGGCCGCGCGGGCTCGGGCGGCTCGGCCGGAGGTGGCGGAGCCCCGCCGCACCCGAGCAGCACCATCGTCAACGGACCCATCATCAAGAAAAGAGCTCTCCCCATGGGACGAGGGTTGATCGGTTCGCGCCGTGCGTCCATGCCGCGCCGGGCGCGCTCGGCGCTGCTCCTCGGTCGAGCGGCCCCTCGCCTGCGTGCGCGCGCCGCCTTGGCAGGCTCCGTGCAGGGCGCACCGTGGCGACGCGCCGGGCCTGCCGGCGACGTCGCCTGTTCGCGCGGAGGCAGGCCATGCGATCCCTCTGGATTGTTCTCGTCTTGGTGCTCGGCTCGGCGCTGCTGCTTCAGGTGGTGGTGGCGTCCGACAACCGCATTCCCTACGCGCGCTTCCGCTCGCTCGCGGAGAGCGGGGAGCTCGCCGAGGTCGAGATCCGGGACGACGTCTACATCGGGCGAGCGGCGCCCGGCCTGAGCGTGGACGCGCCCCGGAGCTACCGCACGGGGCGCATCGAGCAGACCGAGAAGGATCTGCTCGCCGCCCTCGACCGGCGCGGAACCCCGTACACGCGCGCCGCGGACGAGCGGGGGCTGCTGCCGTACCTCTGGCTGGCGCTGCCGCTCGCCGCGCTCGCCGCGATGGCCCACCTCGTGTCACGCCGGGCGACGGCGGCAGGGAACGTCTCGGGCGCCGCGACCGCCTTCGGCAAGAACAAGGCGCGGCTCTATGAGGAGCCGGGGGCGACGGCGACGTTCCGCGACGTCGCGGGCAGCGACGAGGCGAAGGCCGAGCTCGGCGAGATCGTCGACTTCCTCAAGGCGCCCGAGCGCTACGAGAAGCTCGGCGGCCGGATGCCCCGGGGGGTGCTCCTCGTCGGGCCGCCCGGCACGGGCAAGACGCTGCTGGCGCGGGCGATCGCGGGAGAGGCGGGCGTCCCCTTCTTCAGCGCGTGCGGGTCGGAGTTCGTGGAGATGTTCGTCGGCGTCGGCGCCGCGCGCGTGCGCGATCTCTTCTCCCAGGCGCGCGAGAAGGGGAGCTGCCTCGTGTTCATCGACGAGCTCGACGCGGTCGGCAAGGCCCGCGGTATCGGCGGCTCCGTCGGCGGCCACGACGAGCGCGAGCAGACGCTCAACCAGCTCCTGACCGAGATGGACGGGTTCGACACGCGCGCGACCATGGTCGTGATCGCCGCGACGAACCGCCCGGAGATCCTCGACCCGGCGCTCCTCAGGGCGGGGCGGTTCGATCGCCGGGTGCAGGTCGACCGGCCCGACCTCGCCGAGCGGCGGGAGATCCTCGCGGTGCACGGGAGGAAGGTGGCGCTCGACGCGGGCGTGGATCTCGACGCCGTGGCCGCGCAGACCGCGGGGCTCGTCGGCGCCGACCTCGCGAACATCGTCAACGAGGCGGCGCTGCTCGCGGCGCGGCGCCGGGCCGACGCGGTGGGGCAGATCGACCTGGAGGCCGCGATCGAGCGCGGGCTCGCGGGGCTCGAGCGGCGCGGCCGGCGGCTCGGCGCGCGCGAGAGGCTCGTGGTCGCCTACCACGAGGTCGGGCACGCGCTGACGGCGACGCTGCTGCCGACGCAGGACCCGGTGCGCAAGGTGTCGATCGTGCCGCGCGGGCCGGGGGCGCTCGGGTACACGATGCAGCAGCCGCGCGAGGACCGTTACCTGTGGAGCCGGCAGGAGATCCTCGATCGGCTGGTCGTGCTGCTCGGCGGGCGCGCGGCCGAGGCGGAGGCCGTCGGGGACCTGTCGACCGGCGCGCAGGACGACCTGCTCAACGCGACGGAGCTCGCGCGCCGCATGGTGCGCGAGCTCGGGATGGGCCAGGGGGTGGGGCTCTCGGCGCTGGAGCCGCGCCGGCCGCTGTCGTTCCTGGGCGAGCCGCGCGGCGGGCCGCCGCCCGGGGCGGGGCGGGAGTGCAGCGACGCGACCGCGCGCGAGATCGACGCGGAGGTCGCGCGGATCCTCGCGGACGCGGAGGCGCGGGCGCGCGCGATGATCCGCGGGCGCCGGGCGACGCTCGAGCGCATCGCCGCGAGGCTCTACGAGGTCGAGACCCTGAGAGGCGATGAGCTCAGGGCGATGGTGGCGCGAGGCGAGGCGTGACGCGGGCGCTCAGTCGACGCCCCGCAGGGCGCGGGACATGTCGAAGCCCTCCGCGTCGTGGTGATAGACGACGCTGAGCACGCGGCCGCGGATGAGCTCCCGCGGCACCGCCCCCATCGCCCGGCTGTCGAGCGAGGCGGCGCGGTTGTCGCCCATCACGAAGAGGTGGCCCGGAGGCACGACGGCCGGCCCGAACGCCTCGAGGTCCGGCTCGCCCGCCGCGTGCGTGACCGCGCCGAGGTGCTCCACCCGCGTGCCGTCGCCGAGCTCTTCGAGCGCCTGCGCCGCGCCGTCGACGTACAGCACGCCCTTCCGGAGCATCACCGTCTGCCCGGGGAGCGCGATCACGCGCTTGACGAGGAGGGTGGAGCCGCCGCGCGGATCGGCGAAGAGCACGACGTCGCCGGCGCTCGGCCCGCTGCGCTCGAACAGGTAGCGATCCGTGAGCGGGACGCGGAGCCCGTAGGCGACCTTGTCGACCAGGATGCGATCGCCGGGGGCGATCGTCGGCCACATCGAGCCGGTGGGCACGTGGTACTGGTCCGCGAGGGTCGAGCGACCCAGCGTGAGGATCGCGAGGACCGCGAGGACCTTGAGGAGGCTGCGACCGAGCGGCGCGACCGTCTGGTAGGCGCGCCGCGCGAGCGCGCGATCGGATCGGGGCACGAACAGGCCGGCCTTGGCGGGCTCGAGGCACGCTGTCGCCGCCTCCGCCGCCGGCCCCGGGGAGCTGGGCTCGCTCATCGCTGGCGGGGCTAGCATCCGCGCTGCAGACAGGCCAGCTTCGCTGCATGCACGGCTGTACTTCGTCGACTGCATCCTTCTCCCAAGCTCTGGGCCGCCTCACACTCTGCGGATCAATGTCGCGTCATCCGGTATCGACAGGGGCCGCCATGCACCTCGCCGGCTACCGCGCGCTGGGGCTCGATTTTACCTATATCCCTTTTACGGTGACCGATGTTGAGGGCGCGACGCGCGGGATGCGGGCGCTCGGGATCCGCGGCCTCGGTGTGTCGATGCCCTACAAGCAGGCGGTAATTCCGTTGCTGGACGAGATCGATCCCATCGCCGCGCGCATCGGCGCGGTGAACACGATCGTCAACGACGACGGGCGTCTCCGGGGCTACAATACCGACTGGATCGGCGCGGTGCGGGCGCTCGAGGAGGTGACGCAGCTCGCGGGCGCGCGGGTGCTGCTCCTCGGCGCGGGCGGCGCGGCGCGCGCGGTCGCGTTCGGGCTCGCCGAGCGCGGCGCCCGCGTCACGATCGCGAACCGAGATCTCGAGAAGGCGCGGCAGCTCGCGGCGGCGGTCGGCGGGGAGGCCGCGCCCCTCGACGAGGGGGCGCTCACGGTCGACCACGACGTCCTCGTCAACGCGACCTCGCGCGGCATGGCCGAGATCGACCCGCGGAGCCCTGTCCCGGAGCGGGCGTTGCGGGAGGGTCTCCTGGTGATGGACATCGTGTACAAGCCGATGATCACGGAGCTCGTGGAGGCGGCGCGGCGGCGCGGGGCCACCGCCGTTCACGGCGGGAGGATGCTCCTCCACCAGGCGGCAGAGCAGTTCCGGCTGTACACCGGGCGGGAGCCGCCGCTCGACGCCATGGACGAAGCGCTCCGCGCTCAGCTCGGTTGACGCGCGCCGCCGGGCCGGCGGCGGCGCGCGGCGACCTCGGTTGTACGGCTCGCGCGCGGCGCCCTGAGCAATGGCCAAGCGCGAGCGCCACGCGTAGGCTTCTCCCGATGATCTCGTTTGAAATACGCGCAGCCGTGACCGGCGACGAGGAGCAGCTCCTCTATGTCGCGCGCCACCTGAACTCGGTCAACCTGCCGAACAACCGTGACGCAATCCACGAGATCGTCGCCGAGAGCCACCGGAGCTTCAGCGGGGCGATCCAGGACCCCCGCCTGCGCCAATACGTGTTCGTGCTCGTCGACCTGACGAAGGGCGACAAGGGCATGATCGTCGGCACCTCGATGATCATCGCGCAGCTCGGCCGGCGCGGCGTCCCGTACATCTACTTCGACGTGCTCGACGAGGAGAAGTACTCGGCCACGATCGACAAGCACTTCCATCATACCGTGCTGCGCATCGGTTACTCGTACAACGGCCCGACGGAGATCGGCGGACTCGTGCTCATGCCGGACTACCGGCAGGGGCCCGAGCGGCTCGGCACGATGATCTCGTATGTTCGCTTCCTCTACATGGCCGCGCGCCCCGACCTGTTCCAGGAGGAGATCCTCGCGGAGCTGATGCCCCCGCTCGAGCCGGATGGAACAAGCCACCTCTGGGAAGCGCTCGGGCGCAAGTTCACCGACATGAGCTATGCCGAGGCAGACCTCCTCTCCAAGAAGAACAAGGAGTTCATCAAGGGGCTCTTCCCGGAGGGGACCATCTACGCCTCGCTGCTGCCCGAGGACGCGCAGCGCGTGATCGGAAAGGTGGGGTCGCAGACCCGGGGGGTGGAGAAGCTCCTGCGCCGCATCGGCTTCCGCTACGCCCACAGGGTCGATCCGTTCGACGGCGGGCCGCACTTCACCGCCCGCATGGACGAGATCTCCCTCGTCAGCGACACGCGCCGGGCGAAGGCCGGCCGCCCGTTCGCGCCGAGCCCGTCGGACCCGAAGGGGATCGTCGCGCTCGAGCGCCCCGACGCCCCCTATTTCCGCGCGGTCGCCGCGCACTTCCGCGACGAGGGAGAGCGCGGCCTGGCGATCGCCGAGGACGCCTGGGACCACCTCGCCCTTCAGCCCCGCTCGCCCATCTGGGTCCTGCCCATGCCGTGACCGGCACCCCTGCGCGCTCCGCCCGGAACGCGCAGGAGCGAGCGGACCGGGCCGCCTTGCATTGCGACGATTCTGTTGCTACAGAATTAACAGAAGGTTTCGCGAGGGGCTCGGACGACCATGACCCTTGGATTGGACCTCGATTTCAGGCGCTGGCCCGCGCTGGAGCGGAAGGGGCGCTGGTCCGGGACGGCGCAGCGGGCGGAGGGCGGCGCGGAGAGCGCGCCTGCGGCGGCGGGCGGCGCGGGCGCGGAGCCCGGGCTCTCGGAGCGGGAGCTGCGCATCGCCGCCGCGCTCGCCGAGGCGGCCATGCCGCCCGGCCGCTTCCTCGAGGGCGCCGGCGCGGCGACCGCGACCCGCCTCGCGGCCTTCCTGTCGTCGATCCCGCCGCACCTCGCGCAGGGGCTGCGCGCGGCGCTCTGGGCCATCGAGCTCGCGCCGGTGCCGATGCGGCTCAGGCCGCTGTCGTCGCTGCCCCTCGAGGAGCGGATGGACGTGCTCCGCGGCTTCGAGCAGAGCCGGGCGCTGGCGCTGCGGTCGCTGCTCCGGGCCGTGCTCACGCCGCTCCGGTTCGTCCACTACGACCGGCCCGAGATGTTCAAGCACGTGGGCTGCCGCTACGAGCTGCCCACGGTGCGCGACGAGACCCCCCGCTGGCTCGCGCAGGTGACGAACGGGCGCGAGGTCGAGGAGGACCTGGAGCTCGAGTGCGAGGTGCTCGTGATCGGCACGGGGGCCGGCGGGGCGGCCGCCGCCTACGAGCTCGCGTCGCGGGGGCACGCGGTGCTGATGCTCGAGGAGGGCGACTACCACCGCCGCTCGAGCTTCACCGGACGGCCGGCGCGCGCGTACCGCGAGATGTACCGCGACCACGGGCTCGACATGGCGATCGGCAACGTGGGGATCCCGGTGTTCGCGGGGCGCGCCGTCGGGGGGAGCACCGTGATCAACTCCGGGACCTGCTACCGGGCGCCGGAGACCACCTTCGCGTCGTGGCGGGACGGCATGGGGCTGCCGGCGGAGTTCTCGTCCGAGGGGCTCGCGCCCTACTACGAGCGCGTCGAGCGGATGCTCCAGGTCGCCCCCGCCGATCCGCTGCACCTCGGGGCGATCGGGCCGATCATCCGGCGCGGCGCGGAGCGGCTCGGCCTCCAGCACGGGCCGCTCCAGCGCAACGCGCCGGACTGCGACGGACAGGGGATCTGCTGCTTCGGCTGCCCGACCGGGGCCAAGCGCTCGACCGACGTGAGCTACGTGCCCGAGGCGCTGAAGCGGGGCGCGCAGCTCATCACGGCGGCGCGCGTGAGGACGATCGACGTCGTGGCGGGCCGCGCGCGCGGGGCGACGGCCGTGCTCGGCGGCGACACGAGGGCCGGCGAGCGCGGCGGCCGCGCGCAGGGCGGGCGGCGGCGGCCGCGGCTCGCGGTCAGGGCGGAGGCCGTCGTGGTGGCCGGCGGCGCGCTGATGACGCCGCTCTTGCTGCGCCGGAGCGGGGCGTGCCTCCCGAGCGGCATGCTGGGGAAGAACCTGTCGATCCACCCGGCGTCGAAGGTGATGGCGCTCTTCGACGAGCGGATCGACCAGTGGCAAGGCATCCCGCAGGGCTACCAGATCGATCACTTCGCCGACGAAGGGCTGATGTTCGAGGGGGGCTCGCTCCCGTTCGACGTCGCGGCGCTGGCCGTGCCCTGGACGGGGCACCGCTACACGGAGCTCATGGAGCGGTACCCGCACCTCGCGACCTTCGGGTTCATGATCAAGGACACGAGCCGCGGCGAGGTGAGGCCCGGGCTCGGCGGGACGCCGCTCGTGCTCTACACGATGAACCAGGAGGACGTCGCGAAGATGCAGCGCGGGATCGAGCTGCTCTGCGAGGTGTTCCTGGCCGCGGGGGCGCGGCGCGTCCTGCCGCTCGTCGCCGGCTGCGACGAGGTGAACGGCCCCGAGGACCTCGCGCGGCTCAAGGGCCGGCAGATCAAGGCCGGGGACCTCGACGTGGCCGCGTTCCACCCGCTCGGGACGTGCCGCATCGGGGTCGATCCGCGGTCGTCCTGCCTCGGGCCGGACCACCAGGCGCACGACGTCGCCGGGCTCTACGTGTGCGACGGGAGCGCGATCCCCTCGTCGCTCGGCGTGAACCCGCAGATGACCATCATGGCCATGTCGCTGCGCGCGGCCGAGCTCCTGAGCGAGCGCCTATCCGGCTGAGCCGCCGCGGTACCCGGTGGCCGCGGCGCGCTCGCTGCCGATGCGGTCGCTCTCGATCGTCCCGTCGCGCATGGTCACGACGCGCGGCATCGACTCGGCGAAGCTGAGGTTGTGCGTCACCACGACGACCGTGGTGCCGTGCTTGCGGTTCATCTCGAAGAACAGCTGGTGGATCGAGTCGCTCGTGGCGGTGTCGAGGTTCCCGGTCGGCTCGTCGGCGAGGAGGAGCTTCGGCGACAGGACGAGCGCCCGCGCCAGGGCCACCCGCTGCTGCTCGCCGCCCGACAGCTCCCCGGGCCGGTGCGTCGCGCGCGCGGCGAGCCCGACCTCGCCGAGCAGCGAGCGCGCGAGCGGCTCCATCTCGCGGCGGGTCTTCCCCTGGATGAGGCCCGGCATCATCACGTTCTCGAGCGCGTTGAACTCGGGCAGCAGGTGGTGGAACTGGAAGACGAAGCCGATCATCCGGTTCCGGATCGCCGCGAGCCGCGAGCTCGGGAGGCCGGTGAGCTCGTCGCTGCCGAGGCGGATGCGGCCGCTCGTCGGGAGGTCCAGCGTGCCGATGCAGTGGAGGAACGTGCTCTTGCCGGCGCCGGAGGGGCCCACGAACGCCACGACCTCGCCCTGGTTGATGACGATATCGATGCCGCAGAGCACGTGGAGCTCGCGCCCCATGTGGACGAACGTCTTGCGGAGATCTTCGACGACGACGAGCGGAGTGGACATGAAGGGTTACTCGTAGCGGAGCCCGTCGACCGGGGAGAGCTTCGATGCGGCGCGGGCCGGATAGATGGTGGCGATGGTGCAGATGAGCATCGACGCGAGCGCGACAATCCCATAGTCGGGGAGGTTCACGTTCACGGGCAGCCGCTCGATGTAATAGACGTCCGGATCGAGCGGGACGCCGAACCAGGACAGGCCCGTGCAGGCCGCGAGCGCGGTGGCGACGCCGTAGACGGTGCCGATGGCGCCGATGATCACGCCCTCGAGCACGAACACGCGCATCACCGCGGTGTCCGAGGCCCCGAGCGCCTTCAGGACGGCGATCTCCTTGCCCTTCTCCGTCACCATGAGGAGCAGCGTGCAGACGATACAGAAGCTCGCGACGGCGATGGCGATGAACAGGATGATGAAGGTCGCGATCTTCTCCAGCATGAGCGCGCTGAAGAGGTTCCTGTTCATCTCCATCCAGTCGCGGACGCGGAGCTGCGGAGGCGGCTTGCCGCCCTCCGGCGCCTCGTCGAGCGCGGCGCTCGCGGCGACCGCCGCCTCGACGGCCGGGCGGACCTCCTGCACCCGCTCGGGGTCCGGGACCCTGATGTCGATGTGCGTGATCTTGTCGTCGAGGCTGAAGAACTTCTGCGCCTCGTCCATCAAGACGTACGCGTGCGAGACGTCGTACTCGTACATGCCGCTATAGAAGATCGCCGCGACGCGGAACCTGCGGGAGCGCGGCATCACGCCGGTGGGACCGAGCTCGCCCATCGGCGACAGGAGGGTCACCTCGTCCCCGACGAGCACGTGGAGCGACTTCGCGAGCTCGCGGCCGATGATGACGCCCGGGTACACGCGCGTCTGCTGCTTCAGGAAGTCGCGCACCGACGGGTCGACCTCCGGCGGCTGGCGGAAGTCCGGCCCCTTGAAGTAGGGCTCCCCGCCCGGGCCGCGGCCGATGATCTCCTCGGGGGGCAGGCTCGTCAGCTTCTCGGGGTCGCGCAGGTAGTCGAAATCGCCGACCTCGATGTTCTTCTTGAGATCGATGACCTGCCCGATCGTGTCCGGATCGATGCCGCGGACGAGGGCGCCGGCGGTGTTCGAGGCGCTGGAGCCCATCGCCTCGCCGGCCACGACCGGCGTCGCCGCGCCCCCGTAAGGAGCGAGCGCGACGCGCACCTTGGTGAGCTTGTCGTCCCAGTTGCCGAAGCCGCCGGGGCGGCTGACGTCGACGACCATGTGCGCGTTGTTGGCGAGGATCTTGCGCTTCAGGTCGGCGCCGAAGCCGCCCATGATGCTCGTCACCGAGCACAGGGCGCACGAGCTGACGCCGACCCCGGCCATCGACAGGACCGAGATGACCGTGAGAAAGCCGCTCTTCGAGGCGCGCACGTGGCGCGCGCCGACGAAGGGCACGAAGCGCCCGCGCTCGAGCGCGTCGAGGATGATCGGCAAGAGCGCCGACAGCACGAAGTACAGGAAGACGATGCTCGAGGCGAGCGCGGTGAAGCGGATGATCTGATCGGTCGGGTTGACCGGCGCGAGCCGCCCCGTGGGCGGCATCCTGGCCGTGAGCACCGCCGTCACCCCGAACGTCACGCCCACGAGCGAGCCCCACCACCAGAAGAGCGCGCGGTACAGCCCGTTGCGGACAGGGCGGCTCCCGGCGACCGTGTAGCCCACGCCGGCGCCGGCCAGGATCCCTCCAAGGACCCACTTTGGAATCGGATGGATCGGCAGGACCGCGACCAAGGTGACGAGAAGGGCGAGCGTGACGAGGAGGCAAAGCGCGGCGAGAACCCTGAACAGCCTGCCCAGCTTGGGCCCTACCTTGCCGAAGATCCGCCAGCTGGTGAGGAGCAGCCGGGCGACCTCGAAGAGGAGCAGCGGGGCGACGCTCATCGCGGCCAGCTCGGCGAGGTGATTGACGATCTTCCAAGGGTCGCTGGCAAAGTGGGCGCTGATGAGCCTGAGGGTCTTCAGTCGCTCGCTGGACGAGAAGACCCCGCTGGACTCGAGCGACGTGAGCGCGAGCAAGCTGACGCCCACGAGCGCGAGCACGAGCCCGACGCGCGCGACGACGGGGCGCCGCGGCTCCAGCTCACCCTTCTTGTCGAAGCGGGTGTACCCGCGCCAGACGAGCAAGAGGACGCCCAGCGCCACGGCGGCGAGGAGCGCGGCCTGCAGGGGTCCGGAGAGCTCGATCACGCGTCGGTCTCAGGGCGCAGGAGGGGGAACAGGATGACGTCGCGGATGGACGTCGCGCCGGTGAGGAGCATCGTCAGGCGATCGATCCCCATGCCAAAGCCCGCCGTCGGCGGGAGGCCGTGCTCCAGGGCGCGGACGTAGTCGGCGTCGTAATCCATCGTCTCCTCCTCGCCCCGCGACTTCTTGGCGACCTGCGCGCGGAAGCGCGCGTCCTGGTCCTCGGGGTCGTTGAGCTCGCTGAAGGCGTTGCAGAGCTCGCGGCCCTCGATGAAGAGCTCGAAGCGGTCGACCAGCGAGGGATCGCTGTCCTTCTTGCGCGCGAGCGGGGACACCTCGAAGGGATAGTCGATGATGAAGACGGGGACGCTCTTGTCGCCCGCCTCGGTGCGGTAGTCCTTCGTGAGGAACGGCTCGACCACGTACTCGTAGGCGCAGAAGACGAGCTCGCCGGGCGACTCGCACTTCTTCGCGCCCGCGCGGAAGTTCGTCCAGTCGATCTCGCGCCCGCTCGCCTTCGCGGCCTTCGCCCACTCCTTGATCGGGGCGTCGTCCGCGGCGACGCGCTGCGGGACGTCGGCCGGGAGCCCCGCCTTCGCGAGGGCGCGGGCGAGCCCCTCGGCCATGGGCACGCGCGCGAAGCGCTCGAGCGAGAACGCGCGCTGCGAGGCCCAGGCCGCGTGCTCGGCCGGGAGGCGCTCGGCGAGGCGGGCGTCGACGTGGCGGAGCATCGCCTCGGTCGCGTCCATCAGGGTCTCGTACGTCGCGTACGCCTGGTAGTACTCGAGCATCGTGAACTCGGGGTTGTGCCGCGTCGACAACCCCTCGTTCCGGTAGCAGCGTGCGATCTCGTAGACGCGCTCGAAGCCGCCGACCACGAGCCGCTTCAGGAAGAGCTCGGGCGCGATGCGCATGAAGAGCTCGAGATCGAGCGCGTTGTGGTGGGTCTTGAACGGCTTCGCGGCCGCGCCGCCGACGAGCGTGTGCATCGTCGGGGTCTCGACCTCGAGGAAGCCGCGCGCGTCGAGGAACTCGCGCAGCGCGGCGACGATCGCGCTGCGGGCGCGGAAGACCCCCGCGACGTGCGGGTTGGCCACGAGGTCGACGTACCGCATGCGGTAGCGCGACTCGACGTCCTTGAAGCTCGTCTTGGTCGGCAGCGGGCGGTAGGCCTTCGTGAGCAGCCGGAGGCGCCCGGCGCGGATCGAGAGCTCCCCCTTCTGCGTGGCCATCGCGACGCCGTGGGCCTCGACGAAGTCGCCGAGATCGATGTCCTCCAGCCGCTCGAAATCGGCGAGGCTCCCCTGCTCGCAGTAGAGCTGGAGCTCGCCGGTCCGATCGCGCAGCCGCACGAAGGTGACGCCGCCGAACGAGCGCACGAAGAGGACCCGGCCCGCGACGCGGAACGGGAGCGGCTCGACGCGCGCCGGATCGTAGCGATCCGCGGCGGCGGGCCGATCCGGCGCCGCGCCCTCCGGCCGGGGCTCGGCCGCGGCCCGCGCCCCGTCGAAGCGGGCGCGGACGGCGGCGAGCTCGGTGAGCGGCTCGCCCGTCGTGACGTCGTTGGCGAACGGGTTCTCGCCGCGGGCGCGGAGGCGCGCCGCCTTCGCCTTGCGGGTGGCGATCAGCGTCTCCTCGGCGCGGGCGGCCTCGGCCGCCTCCTTCGCTAGCCGCTCGGTCTTCTTGTCGTTCGGTCTGTCTTTTTGCTGGCTCACGGAGCGTCGTCCTCCGCGACCGAGCCGCCCTTCCTGAGCGAGCCGCCGGCCGCGGCGAGCAGATAGGCCTCGATGAAGCCCTCGAGATCGCCGTCGAGGACGGCGTCCACGTCGGTGGCCTCGGTGGAGGTGCGGACGTCCTTGACGAGCCGGTAGGGCGCGAGGACGTAGTTCCTGATCTGGCTGCCGAAGTTGATGGAGCTCTTCGCGGCGTTGTAGGCCTGGACCTCGGCCTCCCGCTTCTGGAGCTCCATCTCGTACAGCTTCGCCTTGAGGACCTTCATCGCCATCGCGCGGTTCTGGTGCTGGCTGCGCTCGGCGCGGCAAACGATGTTGAGGCCGGTCGGGATGTGGCGCAGCCGAACGGCGGTCTCGACCTTGTTCACGTTCTGCCCGCCCTTGCCGCCGGCGCGCATCGTCGTGATCTCGATGTCCTTCTCGTTCACCTGGATGTTGATCTCGTCGTCGCTGTCGGGGGTGACCTCGACGGCGGCGAACGCGGTCTGGCGCGTGTGATCCGCGTTGAACGGGCTCATCCGCACCAGGCGGTGGACCCCGGCCTCGGAGCGCAGGTACCCGTAGGCGGCGTCGCCGGCCACCGTGAAGGTGACGGCGTCGATGCCGGCCTCGTCGCCGTCCTGGTAGTCGATGATCTCCGTCTTGTAGCCCCGGCGCTCGCAGAAGCGCAGGTACATGCGGAGGAGCATGGACGCCCAGTCCTTCGCGTCGGTGCCGCCGGCGCCCGGGTGGATGCTGACGATGGCGTTGCCGCGATCGGCGGGGCCGGACAGCATGCGATCGAGCTCGGCCTTGCGCAGGCGCGCGGCGATGGCGTCGGCCTGCGCGTCGGCGTCGGCGATGACGCCCTCGTCGCCCTCGGCGGCGCCGAGCTCGAGGTACTCCGCGAGATCCTCGATCTCGCGGCCGAGCTTCTGCGCCATCTCGAGCTTCGACTCGACCTGGGCGCGCTTGCGGAGGACGGCTTGGGCTTTTTCCTGATCGTTCCAGAACCCGGACGACAGCGTCGTCTGGGTCAGGTCCTGGAGCATCCGTTCGAGCTTGGGGACGTCAAAGATGCCCCCTTAGCGCCTCAAAGCGCCGTTTGATGTCCAGGACTTTCTCGCGGGTCTCGGAGAGCATGGCCGGGGATCTATTCGATCTGGGCGGCGATCGCCAGGAGAGACCGCGCCGCGCGGGCGCCGCGGCCCGCGACGGGGGCGCTGCGGCTCAAGCAGGGGTCGGCTCGCGGACAGATCCCCGGAAGGCCTGACGGATCGCGGGCCACGTCTGCCGAGATCTCCTCGCTCGGCGCGAGCCCATCACGACGCCGCGGATGGTCCGCAGGGAGATCGGGGGAGGCGGCGCCGGACTGCTCAGCGCGCGGTCGAGGTAACGGCCGAGGAGCTCTGTCAGCGCGGCGGCGGTGATCGCGTTGGAGAAGAGACCGGCGACCGGGACGAGGCCGAGCGTGAAGTTGGCGAAGAGCCGCACAGCCGCTCCGCCCCAGATGATCTTGCTCACCTGCAGCCATGGAGCCCTGAGGAGCGGCGCGCCCCGCGCCCGCGTCAGCGACACGGAAAAGCAGTAATGGATGGGAACCACGATCAGCTCGTCTGCGCCGGGAATGGGCTGCGTGACGAAGCTCGTCACCGCGGCGATGGCGGAATACTTGTTGGTCAGTCGGCGGATCTTCGGTTCCATCGATCGTATATACGGCGCGGCGCCGGTCGCCGGGAGGCCGGACGAGCTCGCCGGATCGAGGCGCGACGCGCGAAGATCGCGGACGAATCGCGCTCGACCAGGGCGAAGCACGGGAGTCGATGAGATGCTGATGGCGGGCCTCGGCGCTCTTCGCGAGGGCGCTGCGAACGGAGATCTCGCCGGAGCGCCGCGCGTGAGCCGCGGCTCGATCCAGCGCGAGCCGAGGGCAGACCGATCCCCGATTTGCCGTGAACCGGCGGCCTCTCGGCGCCGCCGGCGCTACGGATCGAGCCCTTCCCTGCAGGCGGCTCTGAGCTCGGCGAGCGCGGCGACGAGCGACTCCCGCTCGCTCCGCCACGCGGGCGACGCGTCCTCGGCGTCGCGCCGGCGGAGGTGCTCGCGGGCCTCGTCCCAGAGCGGGCGCGGCGGCGCAAGCGGCGGCACGCGCCGGCGCACGGCGTCCGTCAAGCGGAGCACGCGCTCGACGCGGGACAGCGCCTCGCCGAGCGGCACCTCGCCCGCCTTGCAGCGCCGGAGCAGGCCGCACTCGTAGCTGCTGCACACGGCGAAGCGCGTCTCGTAGACGGTGCACTTCCGGTCGCGGTGGCAGGGGCACGGCAGCGTGAAGGCGTCGTGGTACTGGTTGCACGCGAGCGGCAGGCGCAGCTTCTCGGCGAGCGGGAGCTCGTGCTCCTCGAGCGGCGCGACGTCGAAGAGCAGCCCCGTGCAGCACAGGCCGCACGCGGTGCACAGGTCCGAGCCGCTCGGCCGCGCCTCGAGGGTCTCGCTCGCCGGGGGAGAGCTCACCCGCCTCGATTGGCACGCTCGCGGCCGCGTGTCGAGCCGGGAGGCGGGCAGCTCCCCGTCCTACGCGCCCTCGAGGACGATCTCGCGCAGGTGGTCGAGCCCGACCGAGCCCGAGCCGATCACCTTGGCGTGGAACGCCTTCAGATCGAAGGCCTCCCCCTGACGGCGCCGCAGCTCCTCGCGCAGCTCCAGGACGACCCGCTCGCCGACCTTGTAAGAGATCGCTTGCCCCGGCCAGCCGAGGTAGCGCGTCGCCTCGCTGTGCGCGTGATCCATCAAGAGGAAGGCGCGGCGGTGGAGGTACTCGACCGCGATCTCGTAGCGCCACGGCTCCCCGGCGTGGAGCGGGGCGTGCTTGGGGATCGGCAGATCGAGGTGCATGCCGATGTCGAGGACGACGCGGTAAGCGCGCGCGAGCTTGCCCGCGAGCATCCCGAGCACGTAGTCGGGGCGCTCGAAATAACCGAGCTCGTACATCAGCTGCTCGGCATAGAGCGCCCACCCCTCGGCGTAGCCGGAGCACGTCACCAGGAAGCGGTGGAGCCTGCTCAGCCGATCATCGAGGTGCACCTGGAGCGCGCACTGCAGGTGATGGCCGGGAAATCCCTCGTGGTACGCCGTGGTGATCTCCTCGTAGAGCGGGAACGTCTGCTTGTCGCCGGGGGCGTACCAGACGGTGCCGGGCCGCTTGAAGCCGTCGCTCGGGGGCACGTAGTACGCGCCGAGCGCGCCGCCCGGCGGCGCCAGCTTCACCTCGATGTGGCGAATGGGCTCGGGGATGTCGAAATGGACGCCGTCGAGCTCGGCGAGCGCCTTCCGCTGGCGCTCGGACATGATGCGGAGAAACTCGTCGGCGCTGTGCGCGCACCGGGCGGAATCGGTCATGAGCAGCTCGATCACGTCGGGCAGCGACGCGCCGGGGAGGATCTCGGCGGCGAGGCGCGCCATCCGGGCCTCGATGTCGTGCACCTCGGACCACCCCCAGGCGTAGGTCTCGATCGGATCGATGGTCGCGCCGAGGAAGCGGCGCGCCATGCGCAGGTAGCGCTCCTCGCCCACGGCGTCCGCGGCGCTGGCGCTCGGGAGGTACGTCTGCTCCAGGTAGCCGGCGAACGCGCCGAACGCGGCGCGCGCACGCTCGACCCCGGCGGCGAGGCGCGCGCGGCCGGCGTCCGTGGCGCAGCCGGACGCCTCGTAGGCGGCGGGCAGCGTGAGGAAGAACGACGCCTCGCCGACCTGGTGGCGCGCCTGCTCGATGACGGCGCGCACCTGGCGGCGCGCGACGACCTGGCCCGCCCGGCGCCCCTCCTCCAGCGACGCCCGGTAGCTGTCGAAGGCCTTCGGGAGCCCCTCGAGGCGCGACGCGATCGCGTCCCAGCCGGCGGCGCTGCGCACGTCCATGAGGTCGAAGACCATCCGGAGGTGCTGGAACGCCGACTCGATGTTGTTGAGGTCGCGCAGGTGCTCGCCGTGGCGGAAATCGTCGAGCCGCTCGTCCAGGTGATCGGCCATCACACGGCGTGCGAGGCGACCCCACTGCGCCTCCGCCCCGCGACCAGCGGGCGGCAGCGACCGGAGCCTCTCCTGGAAGGACGCGACGGTCGAGGCCCAGGACGCGGCGCCGCTCGGGCTCCAGTCGTTCCAGGCGCCGTCGTCGCACGGGATGCCCGCCAGGGTGGCGTGGGCAGGACACTGTACGGCGAAGGTTTCGACGAACTCGTCGCTGAGGGAGAAGATCGGATCGCGCGCGTCGTGGTCTTGGGTCACCGCGACAGCATAGGCGGCCGCGCCCGGATTTTCTCCGTGCGCGCGAGACGACCCGTCGGGTCTTCGTTACGCTTGTGGAGGGAGGCCGCTCACGGGGCGGCCCCGGGGAGCGACATGAACCACCGCAGCCTGAGAGGCGAGCTCCACGACGACGACCGGCGCCCGAGCGCCGCCCCTCCCTCGCGTTCCCGGCCGCCGCGGCGGCGTCTCTGGCCGCGCCTCTCCGGGCTCCTCGCCGCGGCGGCGCTCGCGGCGCTCGGCTGCGGCGCCGGCTCGTCCGGCCAGCCGGCGAGCTCGGCTCCATCGCCCGCCGCGATGACGCCGGCGCAGATCGCCGCGCGCGCGACGCCGGCGGTCGTCACGATCCGCGGCGACGACTCGCTGGGGGCGGGCTTCCTCGTCCGCGAGGACGGCTGGATCGCGACGAACTACCACGTCATCGCCGGGAGCGCGGACCTCAAGGTGGTCCTCTGGGACCAGAGCGAGCATCCGGTGCTCGAGGTGCTCGCGTTCGACGAGGACCGGGACCTCGCGATCGTCCGGATCCACGCGCCGCGGAAGCTCCCGCTGCTGTCCCTGGGCGACAGCCGCGCGGTGCGCCCGGGCGATCCCGTCGTCGCGATCGGGCACCCGCTCGGCCTCGCGGACACGGTGTCGAACGGCCTCGTGAGCGCGGTCCGCGTGGTCGATCCCGCGCTGACGCTGCTGCAGATCTCGGCGCCGATCGCGCCGGGCTCCTCGGGCGGGCCGCTGTTCAACGAGCGCGGCGAGGTGATCGGCGTCGCCGCCGCGGTCGCGACCCAGGGGCAGAACCTCAACTTCGGCGTGCCCGCCGACTACCTCAAGAGTCTTCTCGTGCACCCCGACCCCGTCCCGCTCTCGACGTTCGCGGCCGAGACGGCCGACGAGGAGCAGGCGCTGCCGGCGGTCAAGCGCTCGGTGCCCCACCACGCGCTCACGATCCTCCGCGGCTGCACCGAGGGGGATCTCCTCGTGCTGGCGCGGACGATGGACGGCGCGATCCAGGTCGGCTCGCCCCTCTACAACCAGGGGGATTTCGCGTCCTGCTATCACATCTACGAGGGCGCCTCGCTCGACATGGAGCGCCGGCTCGGCCCCGCGTGCAGGGGCCCGAGGCAGGCGCTCGCCGAGGGCCGCCGCAAGGCCGCCGGGCTCGACGACAACGCCGCCCAGGCCTGGGCGATGCGCGACGCGTTCGATGGTCTGCTGGACGTGATCCTGCGCAAGGTGCACGGCGACCCGCAGTGAGCGCGCGCCGCGCCGGCGCGGCGCGCGGTGAGCGGCGCCGCGTCGCATCGCTCCGGGGGCCGGGCGCGGCGCGCCGCGGCCCCGGAGCGCCGTCAGGCGGCTAGTCGAGGTGCGCCCCCGCCGGCCGGCCCCCCTCGTGCGCGATCGCGGCGCGCGCCGCGGCGCCATGATGACCCGCCGCGACGACCCCGTCGCCCGCCGGCGCGATGCCGCCCTCCCCCGCCCCGCGAGGCTCCCCCGGATCGTCGTTGCCCCGCATGAACGGCAGGATCCGCTTCAGCCACGACGAGATGTCGTCGAAGAGCGAGTAGGCGACCGGGGTGGCGAGCAGCGTCAGGAGGAGCGCCATCGTCTGCCCGCCGATGATCACGAACCCGGTCGCGCGGTTGGTCCCCGAGCCCGCGCCGCTCGAGGCCACGAGCGGGATCATGCCGGCCACGAACGCGAGCGTGGTCATCAGGATGGGCCGGAGCCGGTCGCGGTTCGCCTCCAGGATCGCCTGCGCGCGCGGCAAGCCGTGCTCGCGCAGCTTGATCGTGTGATCGATCTGGAGGATCGAGTTCTTCTTCACGACGCCGAACAGCACGACGATGCCGAGCAGCGAGAAGATGTTGAGCGACTGCCGGAAGATGATGACCGCGATGAACGCGAACGGCACCGTCAGCGGCAGCGACAGGAGGATCGTGATCGGGTGCAGCCACGACTCGAACTGCGCTGCGAGCACGAGGTACATGAAGACGAACGACAGGAGCAGCGCGACCAGGAAGCTCTTCATCATCTTGGCGAGCTCCTTCGACGCGCCGACGGGGCCGGCGGAGTAGCCGGGCGCCAGGTTCATCTGCGACACGGCCTTGTCGAGCTCCTGGACGACCGTCTGCTGCGAGTAGCCGGCCTCGAGGTTGGCCGTCAGCATGACCTGCCGCTGGCGGTTGTAGCGCTCGATGCGCGACGGGCCCGTCCCCTCGTTGAACGTGACCACGTTGTCGAGCGTGACCGCGCCGAGCTTGGTCGACGGCACCGTGATCTTCGCGAGGCCCTCCTTGTCGGAGCGGAAGCTCGGCAGCGCGCGCGCGCGCACCTCGTACTGCTCCCCGCCCTCGTTGTAGGTCGACACCTTGTACCCGCCGACCAGGAGGCGCAGGGTGCTGGCCACGTCGCCGACCTGGACGCCGAGATCGGCGGCCTTCTTGCGATCGATGTTCACGCGGATCTCCGGCTTGCCGACGAGCAGCGACGTGTCCGGATCGACGACGCCCGGGATCGCCTTGAGCTTCTGGAGCAGCGCGTCGGAGTACAGGCCGATCTTCTGGAGATCGGGGCCCTGCACCTGATACGCGATCTGCGCGCTCTGACCGCCGGAGAACGCGGGCACGACGCCGATGCTCGCCCGGAGCTTCTCCGCGTCGAACTTCGGCTGGAGCTCGCGCCGGGCCCGGTCGATGAGGTCCTGCTGCGAGAGCTGGCGCTCGTCCGCGGGCTTGAGCTTCACGTAGATGTTGGCGAGGTTCGGCGTCTTCTGCGGATCGTCGCCGATCGTCGTCAGCGTGTAGCTCACGCCCGGGAGCTTCTCGATGTCCGAGGCGAGCCGCGTGGCGATGACGCGCGTCCCGTCGAGGCTCACGCCCTCGGGCGCGCGCAGGGTGACCTGGAACTGCGACTCGTCCTCGACCGGGAGGAAGTTGAACTTCGCGAGGCCCCCGAGGACCGGGATCGAGAACAGCGCGAGGACCGAGGCGAGCACGATCACCCAGCGGTGCGCCATCGACCAGCGGAGGAGCCTCATGTAGCCGCGCTCGATCGGCCCGTAGAAGCGCGACTCCTTGGAGCTGTGGGAGCCGTCCTTGTCCGGCTTCTTCAGCCACCGCGCCGACAGCATCGGCGTCAGGGTGAAGCTCACGATCAGCGAGACGAGGATCGAGAACGCCATCGTGAGGCCGAACGAGTTCAGGAAGCGGCCGACGATGCCGCTCATGAACGCGACCGGGAGGAACACCGCGACCAGCGAGAGCGTCGTCGCGAGCACCGCGGGGCCGATCTCCCGCGTGCCCTGGAGCGCAGCCTCCCACGGGCTCGCGCCCTTCTCCTCGATCCAGCGGTAACAGTTCTCGAGGACGACGATCGCGTCGTCGATCACGATGCCGACCGCCAGCGTCAGCGCGAGGAGCGTGATCCCGTTGAGCGTGAAGCCCGCCACCTTCATCAGGGCGAAGGTGGAGATGATGCTCGTCGGGATCGCGATCGCGGAGATGATCGTGCTGCGCGCGTTCGCGAGGAAGAGCGCGACGATGATCGCGGCGAGCAGCGCGCCGAGCACGAGGTGCTCCTTGACGGCGTTGACCGAGTTCTTGATGAACTCCGACTGATCGCGCGCGATGACGATCTGGTAGCCCGGGGGGAGGCGCTTCTCGACGTCGCTGATCCGCGCCTTCAGCCCGTCGATGACCTCGACGGTGTTCGTCCCGCTCTGCTTGCGGATGCTGAGGAGCACGGCGGGGTCGAGGCCGCGGAAGCCGGCGGACTCCGGCTCCGCCATGCCGTCCTGGACCTCGGCGACGTCGCCGAGCCGCACCGAGTAGCCGTCGCGGTTCGCGAGCACGATGTCGGCCATCTGCTCGACCGACTGCACGCGGCCGCGCGTCCGCAGGGTGAGCGCCCTGCCCCCTTGCTCGATCCGGCCGGCGGGGATCTCGACGTTCTGGCTCGCCAGCGCCTGGGCCACCACGCCGCCCGTCAGCGAGTACTTCTCGAGCTTCTCCGGATCGATCCAGATGTTGATCTGGCGGCTCCGGCCGCCGATGACCAGCACCTGGCCGACGCCGGCGAGCGACTCCAGCTCGCGCCGCAGCGTCTTGTCGGCGAACTCGGTCACCTCGCGGACGTCCGCCTTCGGCGACGAGACGGCGAGCGTGAGGATCGGGGCGGCGTCCGGGTCCAGCTTGCCCACGACCGGCGGGTCGATGCCCTCCGGGAGGTCGGCGAGGACGCCCTCGACCTTGTCGCGCACCTCCTGCGCGGCCACGTCGACGTCCTTCTCGAGCTGGAAGGAGATCATGACCTGGCTCAGCCCCTCGACCGACGCGGAGCGCAGCTCGTCGATGCCGCTGATGGTGTTGACCGCCGACTCGATCTTGTCGGAGATCTCCGTCTCCACCTCCTCGGGCGCCGCGCCGGGGAGGACCGTCGTCACGACGATGAACGGGAACTCGACCTTCGGGAACCGGTCGACGCCGAGGCCGAAGTAGGAGAACGCCCCGAGCACCGTCAGGAGCAGGACGATCACCGAGGCGAACACCGGCCTACGGATGCAGATTGCCGCGAGCCATTGCATGGTCGCTACCTTTCTTCAGTAATGGGACGCGCGGTGCGCTCGGCTCACTGCGCCGCCGCGATCTCGATGCCGTCCGCCAGCTCGCTCACCTTGTCGATCGCGACCTCTTCCCCCTCGGAGATCGGGCCGATCACCTCGACGAGGCCGTCGACCTTACGGCCGGTCTTGACCAGCCGCTCCGTCACGCGGTCGCCGGACCTCACGAACACGCGCGCGCTCGTCCCTGAGGTGCCGATCGCCGCCTCGGGCACGAGGATCGCCGTTTTTGACTCGCCGGTCAGCGCCAGCTGACCCTGCGCGAAGAGGCCGGGCCGGAGCTTGCCCTCGCTGTTGTCGAACTCGGCCTCGACGGGCAGCGTGCGCGAGGAGGCCTTGAGGCTCGCGCCGATCCGCTTCACGACGCCCGGGAACGTGCGATCGGGGAAGGCGGCGACCGAGATGCGGACCGGCTTGCCCACCTCGATGCTCGCGATGTCCGCCTCGGGCACGTCGATGCGGAGCCGCAGCGGGTTGTCGCGGACCACGACCGCGACCACGCGGCCGGGGCTCGCGAACTCGCCGACGCTGATCCGCTTCTCGGCGACGGCGCCGTCGAACGGCGCCCGCACCGTCGTGTCGGCCACCGATTTCGAGGCGAGCCCCGCCTGCGCCTGCGCCGACGAGAGCGCGGCGACGGTCGCGCGGATGCCGTTGACCGCGGCCTCGTACTGCGCGGTCGCGTTCTGCGCCTGCGTGCGCGCCGCGTCCCAGGTCGACTGGGCGACGGCGCCCTGATCGAAGAGCTGCTTCACGCGCTCGGCCTCGGCCTTCGCGAGCTCCATGCTCTGCTTCGCCGCCCGGACCTCCGGCACCTGGTCGGGATCGATCTCCTTCGGCGACGCGCCCTGGGCCAGCGCGAGCTTGGCCCGGGCCTGGGCCACGGCGGCGGAGGCCGCCTGCGACTGGAGCGCGAGGTTGCGCGCGTCGAGCACGACCAGCGGGTCGCCCTTCTTGACCCGGGAGCCCACGTCGACCTCGACGCTCACGACCGAGCCGGCGACCTGCGTCGCCACCTCGCTGGTCTCGTCGGCGACGAGGGTGCCGCTGATGTCGAGCGTCTGCGCGAGCGGGCGCGCGGTCACCTTCCCGAAGCGCACGGCGGGCTTCTCGCGGGGCGCGGCGGTGTCGCGCGCGGGCGCGGGCTTGGCCTCCGCGTCCGGGCGCTTGCAGGCGGTCAGCGTGGTCGCCGCGAGCGCGACGAGGAGCGCCGCGACGACGGCGGCGCGGGGGTGATTCGAGGCGGCGCTACGAGCGCCGAAAACCCGTCGAGCGATACGGCGCTCGGGTCCGCAAGGAGGATGTGTCATGGGGAGTCCGCCCGGTTCTTTGCCAGCGCCTGCCGGTGCGGTCCAGGAGCAAAGCTGGCGGGCACCACAGTAGGGTGCTGACCGGCCGGTCATCAAGGGGGTGATCCGGCCAATGTCTCCGTCCCTCTCGCACTTTATGCTGCCACCGCCGAGGAAAACGTGCTTCGCGCCGCGCTCCGGGGTTGCTCCGGCCGGCGCTCGGCAAAGAAACGTAAAGGTGAATGGCCGGTCATCGACCGGAAAGACGGCGCCGAGCGCCCAGGCGCCGCGCGAATGCGCCCTCCGCGGGCGCAAGGGTGCTGCGCTTTCGAGCGGGTCGCCAGCGGTTGCCGCAAATTCCGCCACCGAATAATTCAGTGTAAGCAGATTCGTTGTTCCGGATGCGGCTCAGTCCCTGACCTCCTGAGGTGTCCGGAGGCGGGCGACATGGTGGGAATGCCGCTCATCGCCACGGGTCGAAGGCGTCCTGGAGCGCCGGGCCCGCGAGCTCGGCGAGGAACGGGTCGAGCGCGCAGAGCGCATCGAGCCAGGCGATGTCGTCGGGAGCGGCCGCGGGCGCCTGGGCCAGGCCCGCGAGCCGGCGGGCGCGGGCCGCGTGGGCGCGGGCGCGCGCCTCCGCATAGGGGACCATGTCGCCGACGGACATCATGAACGCCCAGTCGCTCGATTGGAGGAGGAGGAGCTCGCGGATCGCCTGGTCGAGCGCGCGGCCGGGCAGACCGCCCGCGCCGCGGCGGCGCGCGAGCGACGCCAGGACGGCGCGCTCGGCGTGGTGGGCGTGCCGCCACAGGCGCGCCGCGCTCGGGCCCGTCCAAAACGCGCCGAAGCCGCCTTCGCCCCACGTCGAGGCGGCGGGGGCGACGACCTCCGCGGGCAGGTGGCGATCGAGGTACGCGCCGAGCGCGATGGGGACAGCGCGATCCGAGGCGGCGAGGCGGCGCAGGGCGTGCTCGAGGAACTCGGGCCCCTCGAGCCAGAAGTGGCCGAAGAGCTCGGCGTCGTACGGGGCCACCAGGATGGGCGGGGCCGGCGCGCCGCGGATCGACGCGAGCGCGGCCTCGCGGCGGGCCACGAACTCCGCGGCGTGGGCGCGCGCCTGCGCGGACGCGCGGGCGGGGTCGTAGGGCGCCTTGTCGGGGCCGGGCCCGGTCACGCGGTGGAGCTTGAGGCCGGTCATGAGCCGGGTGCCGCCGGGACCGATCTCCCCGTCGAGCTCGCGCTCGGGCAGGTCGAGCCCGACGTCGCGGTAGAACTCGCGGTAGACCGGGTGGCCCGGGTAGCCGGCGTCGCGCGACCACACCTCGCGCGCGCTGTCGCGATCGCGCCCGAAGCACGCGACGCCGGCCGGCGAGAGCACGGGGACGGCGGCGCCGGCGGACGGAGGCGGCGCGGCGAGCGTGAGGGCGTGGGCGTCGAGCACGGTGAAGCGGACGCCGGCCGCCGCGAGATCGGCGTCGATGCCGGGCGCGTAAGCGCACTCGGGCAGCCAGAAGCCGCGCGGCTCCGGCGCGCCCGTGAGGGCCGCGAAGGCGCGGCGGCCGAGCCGGAGCTGCGCCCGGATCGACGCCGGCGTTGGGAGCAGGCCGGGCAGGTACGCGTGCGTCGCGGCCGTGGTGAGGAGCTCGACGCGGCCCGCCGCGGCGTGGCGCAGGAGGGCGCCGGGGACGTCGCCGCCGAGCGCCTCCCAGGCGCGCGCCGCGTCGGCGAGCCGCGCGCGGTAGAACGCGACGGCCGCCGCGAAGCCGCTCCCGGCGAAGCGGGCCTCGATCCGGGCGGCGAGCGCGGTGAGCCGGCGGAGGTGATCCTCGAACCGGCGGAGGAGCAGCTCGTCGCGCAGCATCGCGAGGAGCGGCGGCGAGACGGAGACGGTCAGCGGGGCGGCGACGCGATCGGCGGCGAGGCGATCGAGGACCCCGAGCAACGGGAGATAGCACTCCCAGAGCGCCTCGAAGAGCCAGCGCTCCTCCAGCGAGCGTGCGTGCTCGGGGTGGCGCACGTACGGCAGGTGGGCGTGGAGGACGAGGGCGACGTAGCCCGGCATGAGCGCTGGGCGGCGGGAGACCGCCGGCGGGCTCGGTCTCGCACGGGCGCCCCGGGGTGGGAAGCGTGCGCGGGGCGCGGGCCGATGGCTCGCCCGGATGCGCGGGCGGCGAGGCGCCGACGTCTAGAGCGACAGACGGATCGAAACTGCCTGATAAGCGCAGAATTTCGAACCGCCAAGACGCCAAGACGCCAAGACGCCAAGACGCCAAGACGCCAAGACGCCAAGACGCCAAGACGCCAAGACGAGAATCCTATCTTGGCGTCCTTGGCGTCCTTGGCGTCTTGGCGGCTTATTTCTCGCTTGATCAGCGTGGTCGGCGTCTTAGGCGTGGCCGTTCAGCGCGGCGTGATGCGAGACGTCGCCGTCCGGAGCAGGCGGGGCCGCGGACGTCCCCTCCGGCTCGGACGGCGGCGCCTCCGGCTCGGGTGCCTGCGCTTCGGGCTCGGGCGCCCGCGCCTTGCGGGGCTTGAGCACGCCGCGCGTCGCGGGGCCCGGGACGAGCTTGCGGATCGCCCGGTTCTTGCGGCGCGCCTCCGCGAAGCTGCGCATCGCGACGGCCATCTCCCGCAGGAGCCGCCCCTCGGCGCGCGCCACCGCGGTCGCGTCGCGCGTGCCCCCATCCCCCTCCCCGCCTTCGCCCGGCGCGGCGCCGCCGCTCGCGGCCTCGGCCTCCCCGCCCTCGGCCCGGACGACGTCGCCAGCGGCACGCTCGAGCTCATCGGCGGACCGCCAGGCGGCCTGCGCGTGGGCCTGAGCGAGGCCGGTCGATGCGACGAGCGCGCGCTCCACGTCGCCTCCCCGGCGCAGCCAGTCCTCCGCGAGGCCCGCCAGGCCGCGCAGCGACGCGGCGAGCTCGCGATCGTCGTCGGCCGTCCCCTGCGCCTTCGCGAGCGCCTCGGCCTCGGCCTCCACCCCGCCGGCCAGCTCGGCGAGCATGCCGAGGAGGTCGTCGCGGAGCTCCAGCGACGCCGCCCGCGCCTGCTCTCCGAGGCAGCGCGCGGCGTCGGGCGAGCCCTGCGCGCTCTTGTACAGCGCGCGCTCCTTCGCGAGCGCGAGGAGGCACTCGAGCAGCCAGGTGAACCGCTCTTCGGAGTACCGCAGCCCCTCGTGGGGCCCCGCGAGCGTCTTCTGGATCCGCGCCGCCCAGTCGAGCGCCTCACGGAACACGGGTCCGCTCTTCGCCCGGCCGCCATGCTCGTCGCATTGCGCGTCCGAGAACCGGCTCCGGAACGCGGCGCGCTGCACGTCGGTCAGGGGACGCCTGAGCCGCAGCATGCGCTCGACCCGGGCGATTTCCCCTCCGCGCGTTGCGTCCGACGCACCTTTGCGCTGCGCCTTCTTCTGCGCGTCCGTCCCGGCGCTCGACTTCGCTTTGGCCCTGCCGTCCTTGAACTTCATTCGTTCAAGCTATCGTTCCGTCGACGGACCGTCACAGGAATTCCAAATTTGAATCGCCCTGGACGCTCGAATTCCCCCGCCGGCCGGTTCGCCTCAGCCGTTCTTGAGCTCCGCCCCGAGGTCCTCGCCCAGGCGCGCGGCCTCGCGCGCGTCGCCGGGCCAGGAGAGGCGCCGCTCCGCCCGCCGCAGCCGGGAGCCGTCGGGCTCGGCGAGGAGCGCCCGCAGCCAGAGCGCGTCGCCGTCCCGCACCGCGTAGGCGGCCACCGGCGTCCGGCAGCTGCCTTCCACGGCCGCCATCACGGCCCGCTCCGCCGTGACGCAGACGGTGGTCTCGCGATCCGCGAGCGCCGCCAGGACGTCGCGCACGCCGGCGTCCTCGGCGCGGCACTCGATGCCGAGCGCCCCCTGGCCGATCGCCGGCAGCGACACCTCGGGCGAGAGGACCTCGGTGGCGCGATCGGCGAGGCCGAGCCGCTTCAGGCCGGCGAGCGCCAGCACCACGGCGTCGAACGACCCGTCGAACACCTTGCGAAGGCGGGTGTCGACGTTGCCGCGGACCGGCTCGATCACGAGATCCGGGCGCGCCTCGCGCAGCGCGACCGCCCGGCGGAGGCTCGAGGTGCCGACCCGGGCGCCTGCCGGCAGCCCCGCGAGCGGGGCGCCGCTGCGGGTGACGAGCACGTCGCGAGGATCCTCCCGCGCGGGGATGCAGGCGAGGCACAGCGCCGGGGCGATCTCGGCGGGGACGTCCTTGATCGAGTGGACCGCGAAATCAGCGCGCCGGTCGAGCAGCGCCTCCTCGAGCTCCTTGATGAACAGCCCCTTGCCGCCGATGTCCTGGAGCGAACGATCCTGCGTCTTGTCCCCCGAGGTCACCACCTCGAGCTCGCGGAGGGAGAGATCGGGCACCGCCGCCTCGAGCGAACGAGCGAAGGCGCGGGACTGGGCGAGGGCGAGCGCCGAGCGGCGCGTGGCGAGGGTGAGCTCCATGAGGTCACGCTCCCTTTAACCCAGCTGCGCGCACGGCCGCGGCTGGATTCGCGACGGCCATGACGCCGGCCTCGGCGGGCTGGGGGCGCGCGCCGGGCTGCCGGGCGTAGAGGGTGTTGTCCTCCGCGGCCTGCGGGCGCGGCTCGGCCTGCCGGGGCGAGGCGCCGCGCGCGCCCGAGGCGGGCGGCGCTGCCCCGCGGGCGGACCGCGGCGTGGGAGGGCCGTCCGCGGCGCCGCGCAGCTCGCCCTCGGCGAGCGCGGCGGCGCCGTCGGCGGGGGCGGCGTCGATGTCGAAGAGCTCGCGGAGCGAGTCGACGTGCTCGGCGACGCGGGGATCGGTGGCCATGGCGCGGAGGCGGGTGGTGGGCACGTGGAGCAGCTTGTTCGTGGCGGCGTCGACCATCAGCGCGAGGGCCTGGCGCTCGGCCGGGCCGAGGTGCCGGAGCTTGCCGGCGAGGCTGCGCTCGACCTCGGCCGCGAGGATGGAGCGCGTGCGGGCCCGGAGGCCCACGATCGTGGGCGTCAGGGCGCGCTCGAGCGTCCACGTCTCGAAGGCGTGCGCCTCGTCCTCGACGATCGCCTCGGCCCGCGCCGCCTCGGCGGCGCGCCCCTCGACGGACTGCGCCACGATCTGCGAGAGATCGTCGACGTCGTAGAGGTAGACGCTGTCGAGCTTGTTGACGGCAGGGTCGATGTCGCGCGGGACCGCGATGTCGATGAGGAACAGGCTCCGGCCCTTCCTGGCCTTGCGGGCCCGGCGGACGAGATCGACCGTGACGACGTAGCTCGGGCTCGAGGTCGACGAGATCACGATGTCGGCGTCGATGACGGCGCGCTCGAGCTCGGCCCAGGGGCGGGGCTCGCCGCCGACCTCGCGCGCGAGCGCGGCGGCGCGATCCGGGCTGCGGTTGACCACGACGAGGCGGGCGCCGGCGCGGACGAGGAGCTTCGAGGCGGCCTCGGCCATCTCGCCGGCGCCGATGAGCAGCGCCGTGTGGCCGGCGAGATCCGCGAAGATCTGGCGCGCGAGATCGATGGCGACGCTGGAGACCGAGACCTGGCCCGCGCCGATCGCCGTCTCGGTGCGCACGCGCTTGCCGACCTTGATCGCGCGGTGGGCCGCGCGGCCCAGGTGGGCGCCGAGGGCCTTCGCCCCGCGGGCGATCTCGATGGCCTCCTTCATCTGCCCGAGGATCTGCGGCTCGCCGACGACCATCGAGTCGAGCGACGCGGCGACGCGGAAGAGGTGGAGGACGGCGTCGCTGCCCACGCGGCCGGCGAGGTGGCCGCGGACGCCGTCGCCGCCGAGGCCGACGAGGACCCCGACGGCGGCGCGGAGCGCCTCGTTGTCGAGGGAGAGATCCTCGTCGGGCGGCGGAGGGGCGCCGCCGGGGCGGGACACCCCGGGCGCCTGCTGCCGCGGCGAGGCGTAGACCTCGACGCGGTTGCAGGTGGAGAGCACGAGCGCCTCCCCGATGGCGGGGTGCGCGGTGAGGCGCCCGAGCACCTCGGGGAGCCGGTCACGCCCGATCGCGAGCCGCTCTCGGACCTCGATGGGCGCGGTCTTGTGGGAGAGCCCGACGAAGATCACCGGCGCTACCCTCCGAGCCCGGCGGCGGGGCGGACGAGGTAGATGACGAGCACCGCCGCGGCGCAGGCGAGCCCCGCGATGGTGCCGTACGCCGCGCGGCGGCCGCGCCAGCCCGCGGCGGCGCGCAGGAGCAGCACGAGCGCGATGAGGAGCCAGGTGGCGTAGCCGAAGACGGCGCGCATCACCTCCTCGGTGTTGCCCATCTCGAGCCGGTGCGCCCAGTACGTCCCCGTGACGATGCCGAGCGTCAGCAAGGGGAAGCCGGCGCTCAGGAAGCGGTGGACGGCGCGATCGAGCGTGTCGAGCGGCGGGAGGCTGCCCATGCGCTCGACGTGCCGCTTCCGCTTGAGCCGCTTCTCCTGGACGAGGTAGAGCGCGGCCGCGGCGCCGGCGAGGAGGAAGAGGGCGATCCCGAGCAGGTTCGCCATGACGTGGGCCGCGATGAACAGCGGGCTGAGCTTCGGCTCGGGGTGCGGCTTGCCCAGGAAGAAGGTGCCGAGCAGGAAGGCGAGCCCGAGCGGCCCGATGAGGAGGCCGAGCGCGTCGATGCGGAAGCGACGGCGGGCGACGAGGTAAACGGCGATCGCGAGGAGGGACGCGACCGAGAGCATGAAGTGGACCGAGTGCACCGGGCAGACGCGCGCGACGAAGCTGGCGAGCGTGACGTAGGTCGCGTGGCCGAAGGCGCCCAGGCCGAGCAGCAGGGGCGCGTGCCGCGAGGCGGGCGCGGCGACGGCGGAGCTCGGCCGGGCGGCGGGGTCGTGGACGTGCGCTCCCCCGCCGAGGATGCTCGCGAGATCGCCCGCGGAGGGGAGCCGCGCGCGGCTGCGGGCGACGTCCAGAAAGAAGAGCGCGCTGGCGGCGCCGTAGAACAGGAGCGCGAGCGCAAAGCTGATCCCGGAGATGACCTCGGGCATGGCCCCCGTTATAGCCTGCCTTACCGGGGATGGCCCGCCGGCCTCGGAGGCGGACGCGTACTCTCGTCGGAGCCGACCCGACACCGCGGAAGACCCGGTTCGAGGAGCAACGGGATCCCCGACCGCCGGGGCGTCGAGGCGCCAGACCCGAGGCGCCGGGGCGCCGCGATGCAGTGCCGCTACATCTTGCTCGTCAGGAACGCGGCGAGGAGCTCCTCGTCGCTCGTCAGGCTGCTGTTCGTGGCGGTCGAGGCGGGCGCGGCCTTGCGGTGCTCGGCGAACGTGCCCACCGGCGCGCCGATGAACCCCGGGATCACGTCGTAGGCGTTGTCGCCGATGATCATGGACCCCTCGAGGATCTCCGCCCCGAGCTCCCGCAGGAACGCGCGCGTCTTGACCCGGCCGAGGACCTCGTGGATGTCCGCCGAGCCCGTCACCTCGCGGAGCACGCGGATCGCCTCGATGATCTTGTAGCGGCGGCCCTCGGTCTTGATCAGAAGCTCGTCGTTGTTCAGATCGACGCGGTCGCTCGCGATCCAGTCGTCGAGCGCGGCCTGCGGAAAGAACACGCGGTTCTTCATCGCGCGCAGTCTACTCAAAAACAGGCCCGAGCGGTTGGGCCGCGATGCCGGCGTCCAGGGGTCGGCCAGCGGCCAGGCCGGCGTCAGGCCGGAGGCGGCACCCGGGGCGGAGGCGCCGAGTCCCGCGACAGGCCGCGCAGGCGCGCCGGCAGGTGCCAGAGCGACTCGAAGATCCCGAGCAGCACGTAGAAGCCGAGCAGCCACACGAGCACGAACGCAGGCTGCAGCTGCGTCGAGATCACCGCGCTCGAGCCGATCGCGAACGCGACGAAGAGCACGGTGCGGACGTTGAGCCGGAGATCCTTGAACGAGCGGAACCGGATCGTCGAGACCATCAGCAGCGACAGGATCGTCGTGGTCACGAGGATCGCCGGCGCGTAGCGCTCGCTGCCGATCTCGCCGGCGGCCGCGTGGTTGGCCACCACGATCGAGACCAGGATCCCCGCGGCGCCCGGGATCGGCAGGCCGACGATGTACTTCGAGGGCTTCGTGGGCTTGCCCGCCTCGCCCATGGAGAGGACATTGAAGCGCGCCAGCCGGATCGCGCCGCACGCCGTGAAGACGAACGACACGAGCAGCCCCGCAAGATCGAAGCGGTGCAGCGTCCACTGATACACGAGCATCGACGGCGCCACGCCGAACGAGACGATGTCGGCCAGCGAGTCGATCTGCAGGCCGAAGGCGCTCTGGGTCTTCGTCATCCGCGCGACGCGCCCGTCGAGCGTGTCGAAGAACATCGCGAAGACGATCAGCAGCGCGGCGCGGTAGAAATCATCCTCCGACTGCGCGGTCGCCGAGCGCCGGATCGAGTCGAAGCCGCAGAATATCGATGAGAGCGTGATCAGGTTCGGAAGCAGGAACAGCGTCTTCCTGAGCTCCAACCGCCGTCGCTTCCGGATCATGCCGCCTCCCTTTCAGGCAGGCCAGGCTATCGCCCCAGAGACCACGAACGCAAGCGCGGAAGCGCAGACGCGAGCCGCTAGAAGGTTACCGCGAGCCGGGATCCGGGAGCGTTTCATCGCACCATCTGCTGCGTTTCATTCGTCCTTTTTTCAGACGTCGCTCAGCGCCCGGCGCGCGCCGTGGCCGGCTCGTTCCATACCGCCTCCGGGACCTTCGCGCCCGGATCGAAGCGGCAGGTCATCGGGCGGAACTCGACGGCCGTGCCGCCGGCGCCGCTCGCCCCCGACGAGCCCGCTGCAGCCCGGAACAGCCACGACTGCGCGAGATCGCCGGGGAGGATCGCGGACAGGGGAGCCCGCCCGATCGCCCGCGCCTCCCAGCCGGCGACGCACGGCGCGGCCGGCGTGCCGTGGAGCACCGTGGAGGCGGTCAGGAGCACCATCACCTCCGGCGCGCCCGAAGCGCCAGCGGCGTCGGTGACGACGACGGGGTGGCGCGTGCCCGGGAACAGCGCCTCGTTGCCCGCGAAGAGCGGCGCTTCATGGCGCGCGGTCGCGGCGCGATCGGCGGCAGAGCACGGGCGCGGCGCGTCGCCGAGATCGAACGGCGTCGGCAGCGGCCGCGCAGGGCCGAGCGTTCCGTCCCCACGGAAAGGCTGGAAGATGGCCCAGGCGATCGCATGCCCTGGATCGGCGACGAGCGTCGTCACGCCGATCGAGGTGCCCGCGTAGGTCCAGTCGGTGAGCACGATCCGATCGCGGCCCGCGGCAGGCGCGACGGTCACGGCGTCGATCGCCCACGCGGCGCCCGGGCCAGGTGGGGCGGGCGCGCCGGCGGAGGGCGCCGGGCGGTGAGCGAGCAGCATCGCGGTCACCGGGCCGTTCGACGCCTGGCGGACCATCCCCACGCCGACGGGCTGGCCGTCCGCGAGGACGGCGTCGGCGCGCACGTCGAGGCTGCCGTGGAGGCCCGTCCCGGGCCAGGACGGGAAATCGAAGCGCTGGAGCTTGCCGGGCGGCTCGTAGAAGAACGTGAGCGCCGAGTGCGCGCTGCCGGAGTGCGGGCGGAGGAAGATCCCGCGCAGCGAGACGGAGAGGAGCGCGGGATCGTAGAAATCCTCGGGGGGCGGCGCGCGGCGCGGGGCCGCGCCTCGCGGGCCGGGCTGAGGGCGCGCGCTCGAAGACGGCTGGCGCGCGGCGTCCGGCGCGGGCTTCACGTCGCCGAGCTCGAACGGACCCGCGTCGGGGATGACGCCGCGGCCCGAGGTGCCGTCCAGCCAGTTCTCCCACGCGACCTCGACGTTGCGCATCGGCGCGCCCGGCTTCGCCGCGCCGCCCGGGATCCGCACGCGCGCCGCGGCGTAGCCCTCCATCTGGGCGGTGAGGTTGGTCGCCACCCGCGCCCGCCCGAGCCCCGCCGGCACCGCGGGCAGCAGCGATCGCGTGACGACGCGCGCCTCGCCGGCGCCGGACTCGGGGAGCATCGCGGAGACGACGTCGATGGCGCCGCTCGGGGCGCGCGTGAGCAACGACCAGACCGACCGGCCGCGCAGGAGCTCGTCGGCGTCGGGCAGGCCGAGGCCGCTCGAGTCGACGTGGTCGATGCGCGTCCACTTCGAGGACGGCAGCGTCTCGCAGACGATGGGCGCGCGCACGGCGGGCTGAGCGCGGGGCGCGGGCTCCGGCGCGCGCAGCGGCGCGCCCTCGGCCTGGCCGCCCCAGCCGACCCGGGTCGCCGCGTCGCCGAAGAGGCAGCCGCTCGCGCCGCACGCGATCGGGACCGGGGCCTGGGCGAGCTCGCGCGAGAGCGCCGGCATCTCCGGGAGCTCCGCCCAGGTCACGCCGCCGTCGAGCGACTCCCAGAGCGCCGCGACGTCCTCGCCGTCGGCACGCGCGCGCGACGCGCGCGCCGAGAGCGCGACCACGCGCCGCCCGAAGCCGGCGAGCGCCGCGCTCTCCGCCGGCGCGACCGCCGCCGTGAGCACCCGGCCGTCCTCGTCGGCGGTGAGGTACGTGAGCGCGCCGCGGTCCGAGAGCAGCAGGCCGACGGCGCCGTCGTCCGCGGGGCGGAGCGCGCTCTCCTCGACGATCTCGAGCCCCTCGGACGACGCGCCGTCGCCCGGACCGCCCTCCGCGTCCTCGTCCTCGTCCTCGGCGCCGTCGGCCCGGGGTACCGGCGGCGCCGCGGCGGTCGCGTCGAGCGAGCGCGGCGCGAAGGTCTCGCCGCCGTCGTGCGAGACGAACAGCGCGAGGCGCTCGTCCTTGCCGCGGTAGCCGAGGAAGTAGGCGGAGCGCCCGTCCGCCGAGAACGCGGGCAGCACGGCGGGGGCGCTGAGCGTGGGGGCCGCCGCGAGGGTCACCGCGTCGCGCGCGTCGGGGACGCCGTCGCGGGTCAGGAGCAGCGGCGCGGTCGGCTTGCAGCTGCCCCCGTCGGTCGGCTTGCAGACGCCGGTCAGGAGCGCCGCGCCCTCGGGCGCCACCGCGACGCCGACCTGGTCGATGTCGAGCGTCTCCAGCGTGGCGGCCGGCGACCACGCGCCGCCGCCGTCCTCGCTGCGGAGCACCCGCGCGACGATGCGGTCGCCGTCCGGCTCGGAGCACACCGCGACGACGCGCCGGCCGTTCGCGCCGAGCTTGATGCTCCCGCACTCGCCCGTGCCGGGCAGCGGCGCTTCCTTGAGCGGCCCGTCGATGGGGCCGCTCGCGAGGATCCACGGCGCGCCGGCGTCGTCCGGGCGCACCGCCTCGACGTACCGGTCGCCGGCGATCGCCGCCCGCCCGAGCCACACCGAGGAGGCGGAGGGGGCGCGCGGGGCCGCGATGGCGAGCTCGACGTCGGCGCGCGGGAGCGTCGCCGCGCCGCGCGAGAACGCCGGCGCGCGCCGCGGATCCCAGGTCACCGACGCGAGGAGCCCCTCGGCGAGGAGCTCGCCGCCGAGGACGCCGACCCGCGAGAGCCCCATGGCCGGGAGGGGCGCGCGCGCCCAGGTGGCCCCGCCGTCCTCGCTCGCGAACAGCGCCTCGGGCACCGCGAGCGCGAGGGCGCGGCCCCCCTCGGCCATGGCGACGCCGAAGGCGCGCGGGGGGGACCCGGCCTGCGCCGCGGCGCCGTCGAGCAGGACCGGCTTCCACCCGAGCTCCTCGCGCCACCGGAGCACGCCGCCGCCCCGGGTCACCCCGAGCAGCGAGCCGCCGGCGCCCGCGAGCTGCGCGAGCGGCTCCGGCGGCGACAGCGTCCGCGTGAGCTGGCCGAGCGGCGAGGAGGCCTCGTAGATCGACCCGCTCGCGCCGACGAACATCCAGGAGGCCGCCGAGCGGCGCACGATGGCGGTGAGCTCCTCGGGCGCGGGCGAGGCGCTCGTCCTGCCCTGCCCCGCGCAGCGGGCGGGCTGCGCGGCGGCGCTCGGCGGCGGCGCGGCCGTCCGGGGATCGGGCGTGACCGTCCAGCGCTGGCCGCCCTGGGCCACGACGACGCAGCCGCCGCCGGCGAACGGCGCCCACGCGACCGCGGCCTCGGGCGGCGACGGGTGGTAGCTCCAGCGCGCCGGCGAGGCGTAGGCGGCGCCCGCGATGTCGGCCGGCGGGAGGGCGGCCGCGGCGGGGCGCGCGGGCTGCGCCGGGGCGCTGGAGCAGCCCGCGAGCGCGCACGCCGACGCCAGGGCGATCGGCGCGCGGGTCCGCGACGGCGGGGCGGTCATTCGACCCAGCGGGCCACGAACAGGTTGGTCTCGCCGGGCTTCGCGCCGTAGCGGTTCGAGGCGAACACGACGTGCTCGCCGGTCGGCGAGAACATCGGGAAGCTGTCGAAGCCCTCGTAGAACGTCACGCGCTCGACGGGCGGCACGCCGTCCGGCCCGGGGGGGCCCTCGGAGTCGACCAGGTAGAGGTCGAAGTTCGGCATGCCCCGGGCGCCCTGCGGGGTGCTGAAATCCGAGGCGAAGACGAGCCGCCGCGAGTCCGGCAGGAAATAGGGCGCGAAGTTGGCGCGGCCGTTCCTCGTCACCGCGCGCGGGTTCTGCCCGTCGGCGCCCGCGACGAAGATCTCGAGGGCGCTGGGGCGCACGAGCCCCTTGGCGAGCAGCGCGCGGTAGTCGTCGAGCGCGGCGCCGGTCGGGCGGCTCGCGCGCCAGACCAGCTTGGTCGAGTCGGGGGAGAAGAAGGCGCCGCCGTCGTAGCCGGGCGTGCTCGTGATGCGCCGGACGTCGGAGCCGTCGAGCTTCGCGGTGTAGAGCTCGATGTCCCCGTCGCGCGTGCTCGTGAACACGAAGCGGGAGCCGTCGAACGCGACGGTCGCCTCGGCGTCGTAGCCCTTGCCCTGGATGAGGGGGCGGAGATCCGAGCCGTCGGCGTTCGCGGTGTAGATGTCGAACTCGTCGAGCGGCCACACGTAACCCTGCGAGTGATCGGGCTTCGGCGGGCACGCCTCGGCGGCGGCGTGGGTGGAGGCGAAGAGGACGCGCGGCTGCGCCGGGGCCGGGGGCGCGGGGAAGAGGAAGTAGCCGCAGGTCGTCTTGCCCTGGCCGTTCGAGACCCGGCGGACCTCGCCGCTCTCCAGGTCGATGACGTACTGCTGGTCGCACCCGTTGCCGTCGCGGGTCGACTGGAAGATGAGCTTCCGGCCGTCGGGGGACCAGTAGGCCTCGGCGTTCTCGCCGCCGAAGGTGAGCTGCCGGAGGTCGGCGAGGTGCTTCTCGCGCGGGTCGGGGGCGACGCCCTTGCCGGCGCGGATGCGGAAGGGGAGCCACTCGGGCTTCGCCGTGGTCGTCGCCTCGGGGATCTGGCCGAGGGGCTCCTTCGGCCGGGGTTCCGGGGAGGCGCAGGCGGCGAGGAGCAGACAGGCGAGCAGGGCAGGCGGCCGTCGGTTCATGGCGGCGCGACTCTAGTACGAAAGCGGGGGCCCGGGCGACCGCGCGCGCGCCGAGCCGCTCGAGGCCGTGGAGCTGCCCGCGGCGTCCTGCTCGGGAACGCCGAGGAGCGAGCCGCAGGGACGTGATCCCGCTACTGCCGGAAGATCGTCACCGTCGTCGGAATCGTATGGCCGCCGCCGGAGCAGTTCTTGAAGCTGCCGTCCGAGGCCGGGCGGCCGCAGTGATCGTCGCATTCGCCGAGGACCTCGACGACGCAGCCTTGCGCGTCCTCGCCGGTCCCGCCGCACACGCGGCGGATGAGCGTCGACCCGGGCGACCTGCACGCGAACCGGAGCTGCTCCGGCGCGAAGAGATCGCCGAAATAGGCCCCCTCCCGGTGAGGGAAGGACTCCCGCTCCGCGGGCTCCAGATCGAGGGCCTTGTTCTGGCCGCGCATCGAGATGGGGACGCTCTCCCCGAGGTGGTTGACCCGGGCCAGCATGCAGGCCGACACCCACCCCTGACATCGCGCGTTGCAGTGCCCGTGCGCCCTGCCCCACTCGGGTGAGAGACCGACGTCCCCCTCGAAGACGTGAGTCTCGCCGTCCAGGGAGACCTCCACCGACTGCCCTTCAGGGAGCGCGCAGCCCGCCGCGTACTTCAGGAACTCGCGGGCCAGGGGATCCCGGAGCGCGCTCAGGACATCGCTGCTGCGGGCGATCGCGGCGGTCGTCAGCGGGCTGCCCGTGAGCGCCCCCGCCGCGAGCCTGTCGGTCGTGAGCGCGCTGGCCGTGAGCGCGTTCTTCGTGAACGCGTTCCGCGTGAACACCTCTTGCGCCGCCGTCTCGCTGTCTTCCTCGAAGGGGTCAGCCTCGCTCACGCAGGCCGGCAAACAGACACTCATCAGGCCCAGGACCGAGATCGCGAGTACAGTACGATTCCGCATAGCCCCCTCAATATCAATCAAAACACGACTCAGGAGTTTCCTCAATGCATTTTCGGGAGGAACCTCGAAATTCCTCACCTGCGGTGAGCTCGTGGAAACAGCGATGGATCGGCCGATCAGGCGCGCCCGTGCGCGGGGCGCGGACTCCGGGAGAGCTGATGGCAGGGAGTCCTACGTTCGGCGGGTCACGTCGCTATCGCATCGTTATCGCGCCTCACCGAGCGTCGCTGTCGCCGAGCCAGCGCGCCGCCAGGGCGAGCGTCTCGCCGTTGTCGGGCGACGAGAGGAAGCGATCCCGGTAGCGAGGATTCGAGATCTGCCCGGCGCGGGAGAGCACGCTCTGGCGCGCCCGCGCGATGGCGGTCATCGCTTCATCGCGCCTGCCGCTCGCGAGGAGGGCCTCGGCCCGGACGAGCCGGATCAGCGACTCACCCTCCTCGACCGCGCCGAGCGACTCCAGGAGGGAGAGCGCCTCGCCGGAGAGCGCGAGCGCCTCGTCGGCGCGGCCCTTCCGGAGCAGCACGCGCGCGGAGAGGGCCCACGCCGCGGCGCGCAACGGCGGGGCGCTCTGCAGGAGCTCCGCGGCGGCGCGCGCCTCGGCCTCGGCGGCGGCGAGGTCGCCGCCGAGCAGCGCGGCCTTCGCCAGGTAGGCGCGGGCGACGCCCTCGGCCCTCGGATCGCCCAGCCGCTGGAACGTCGCGATCGCCTCCCCCTCGAACCGCCGCGCCTCCTCCAGATCGCCGCGGGCGATAAGCACGTTGCCCAGGTTGCTGCGGGCGAACGCGGCCAGATCCGTGAGCTCCATCTGCTCCGCGGCGCGCAGGGCGGCGCGCAGCGCGGCCTCGGCCCCCTCGTAGTCGCCGAGCTCCATGGTGATGGCGCCCAGGTTCACCCGCAGCGAGCAGGCGTTGCGGCGATCGCCGCTCCGCTCGAACACCGCGAGCGCCGCCTCGATGCCCTCCAGGCAGGCGCCGGGATCGCCGGAGGTCATCGCGCGGATGGCGCGCGCCTCGTAGAGCCTGGCGAGCACCTCGACGGCGAGCGCCCGGCCCTCCCCCTCGCTGCGCTCGAGCGCGGCGATGATGCCGTCCGCGGCGGCGTAGCGGCCGCCGAAGACGAGCCAGAGGGCCCCCTCGACGAGGCAGATGTCCCTCCGGGTGAGCGCGCCCTCGCCGGGCGACGCGCCCCGCGCCGTCGCCACCCAGGACTCGACGCGGTCGAGGGCCCCCTGCTTGCCGGCGGCCATGACCACCTCGGTCGCGGCGGAGTACCAGGACGGCGAGCCCGGCTCGAAGAGCGCGACCGCCTCGAGCGCGCGCTGCTCGGCGACGGCGAAGTCGCCGCGCCACACGCGGGCCTCGGCCTCGACGAGGAGCAGCCCGCCCGCCTCCGCGCCGGCGGCGCCGCACGCGAGGCCGCGCTCGGCGTGCCGGATCGCGGCGAGGAGATCGTTGCCGCGCAGCGACTGCTCCGCCGCGCGCCGGTACCACGCCGCCGCCCGCCCCGGCTCGGCGCCGCGCTCGAAGTGCTCCGCGAGCTCCGCCGCGTCGCCCTTCCCCTCCCCTTCCAGCCACTCGCCCGCCAGCCGGTGGCCGAGCTGCCGGTCGTAGTCCGTCAGCGCCCCGTACGCCGCCTCCCGCACGAGGCCGTGCCGGAAGCTGTACTCGGGCTCGGCCGCGCCCGCCTCGCTCGGCGGGTCGAGCTCGAGCGCCGCGGCCCCGCACGCTATCGGCGCGTCGCGCGCGTCGCGCTCGGGCCCGTCGATGGGCGCCGCGCGCGGGGAGGACAGGGCGGAGAAGAGGTCGGCGCCGCGCCGGCCAGGCTGCCGCCTCGGGACGATCACCTCGCGCTCGACGAGCTCGGCGAGCCGGTCCGCCACCTCGGCGTCGGCGCCGCCGAGCAGCGCGGCCACGCCGGCGGGCCGGAAGCTCTGGCCGAAGACGCTCGCGGCCCGGAGGACGCGCCGCGCCTCGGGATCGAGCGCCTCGAGCCGCGCCTGCACCATCGCCAGCACCGTCTCCGGCAGCGCGGCGCCCCGCCCCTCGGCGGCGGCGCGGATCTGCTCCTCCAGGAAGAACGCGTTGCCGTCGGCGCGCTCGACCAGCGTGGCCACGAGCTCGTCGGAGGCCGCGTTGCCGAGGGCCTGGCGCGCGAGCCGCTCGCTGGCGCGGCGCGAGAGGCCCGTGAGCTCGACCTCCTGCACGCCGCGGCCGGCCCGGAGCTTCGGGAACATCTCGCGCACCTCGGGCCGGCCGAGCGCGAGCACCATGAACGGCGCGTCGCGCAGGTTGCGGAGGGCGCTGTTGATCATGGCCACCGTGGGCAGGTCGCCCCAGTGCAGGTCCTCGAGCACGAGCAGCACCGGCTGCGCCGCGCACTCGGCGCGCAGGAACTCCTCCCAGGCGAGGTGCAGCTGATCGCCCATGAGCACCGAGCTCCGGCGCGCCACCCGGAGCGCCTCGCTCTCCTCGTCCGGGAAGGGCGCCCCCACGAGCTCGCCGAGGAACGGCGCGAGCCGGGCGCCGCCCTCGCCGTGGCGGCCGACGCGCTCGCGGATCGTGCGCTGCACGGCCGCGGCCGGCGTGCCGTCGGCGAGGCCGAGCGCGCGCCGGAGCACCTGCGCGAGGAGGCCGAACGAGGCGCCGGCGCTCATCGGATCGCCGCGCGCGATCCAGACCTCCATCGGCTCGCCGCGCGCCCGGAGGCGCCGGAGCAGCTCGGTGCGCAGGCGCGATTTGCCCATGCCGGCGGGGGCCGTGACCAGCACCGCCGACGGGGTCTGCTCCTCGATGCACTGGACGAAGGTCGCCTCCAGCAGGGACAGCTCGCGGTCGCGCCCCACGCACGGCGTCGGCTTGCCGAGCAGGCGCGGCACCACCTCGAGGTCGTCGCGCTCGCCGCGCAGGAGGTGGCCGGTGGGATCGGATCCGAGATCGAACCGCGCGCCCAGCAGGCCGGCCGTGACCTCGTCGATGCGGACGACGCCGGGCCGCGCCGCGTCGCCGGCGAGGAGCGCGGCGGCCTGATCGATGAGGTTGCCGATCGGGGAGCGGGCGGTGAGCTCGGTGCGGCCCGAGACCAGCGCGACGGGCGCGCCGCCGAGCAGCACCTGCATCGCGAGCGCGCACCGCGCGCCCCGGGCGGCGAGATCGGTCGGCGCGACGGCGCCGGTCAGCACGACGACGGGGGAGCGCGCCTCGATGATCTCGAGGCGGCCCTGGTGGCGCTCGGCCAGGGCGCTGAGCGCGCGCACCCGGAGCGCGTCCTCGCCCTCGGAGCGGGTCGCGTCGCTGTCGAGCGCGCCGTCGCGGGCGAGGAGCAGGCAGATCATCCGGCGCTCGCCGGTCGTGAGCTCGGGGGCGGGGCCGCCGATCGGCGAGGGCAGGACGCGCCGAGAGCCGGGCGCGAGATCGCCGAGCGACGCGAGCTCGGCGGCGACGGCCGCGCCGTCGCGGGGGCGATCGCGCGGGGCCTTGGCGAGCATCCGGGAGACGAGGTCGTCGAGCGCGGCGGGCACCTCGCCGCGGAGCTCCCGGAGCCGCGGCGGATCCTCGAGGAGGACCTTCACGAGCACGGAGAGGCCGTCGTTGCCGACGAACGGGGGCCGGCCGGTGAGGCAGCGGTAGAGGACGCAGCCGAGGGCGAAGACGTCGGCGCGGGCGTCGATGGTGAGCTCGCCGCGCGCCTGCTCGGGGGCCATGTAGCCTGGGGTGCCGAGCATCACGCCGGGCATGGTGAGCTCCTGGCCGGCCTCCGCGACGCGCGCGACGCCGAAGTCGAGCAGGGTGACCTCGTCGACGGAGCCGCCGACGAGCAGGAGGTTGCTCGGCTTGAGGTCGCGGTGGACGATGCCGAGGCGGTGGAGGGCGGCGAGCGTGGAGGCGACGCGCACGCCGAGCGCGAGGCTCTCGGGCACGGTGAGCGGCTCGCGGAGGAAGCGCTCGGCGAGGGTCTCGCCGGAGAGCCACTGCATGGCGAGGAAGAGGTCGCCGCCCTCGGTCGCGCCGTGGGAAACGTAGCCGACGATCCCGGGGTGACGGAGCGTGGCGAGCGCCTGCGCTTCGCGGAGGAAGCGGTGCGTCTCCTGGGGGCCCCTGCGCTGGAGGATCTTCACCGCGACCGGCTCGCCGGTGAGCCGATCGCGGGCGCGGAAGACCTGCGCCATGCCGCCGGCGGTGGCGTGGCCCTCGATCTCGAAGCGGTTGCCGACGATGTCCCCTGCGCGCATCAGCGGTACCCCTGCGGCGGCCCCGGGAGCCGCAGGGCTCGCCAGTGCAGTGCGTCGGACGAGCCCATCGCAGTGGCCGAGGATATCCAGAACCGCGCCGCTTCCAGGCAGCAATTTGTGCTGTGAGGCAGGTAACCGTTACCGGATGTCGGGTGAGGTTTGCCGCGGGGCGAAGCGAAGGTGGGCCGGATGTTGTGCGTCGCACCAGACGCGTGTCCGGAGCGGTCAGCCTGGCGTGCGTCCGTTCTCGACGCCGGCGAGGGCATCATCGACCGGCCGCCCCCAGGCGCGCTTGCCGTCGAAGACGGCGACCAGCTCGTGCACGGGCGCGGCGCCGGCCGCGACAAGCTCTGCCGCATAGCGGCGATCGCGGACCTGCCGCGCGGCGGCGACGAGCGCCTGCTCCGGCGTCTCGCCGCGCTGCGGCACCTTGAGCTCCAGCACGACCCCTGGACGCCCCGGCGTCCGCGGCCTCACGAGGACGTCGGCGCGGCCGAGGCCGGACTCGCGGTTCGAGCGGACGTCGTATTCCTCCTCGAGGTGAACGAGCAGGCCGAGGATGAAGCCGTGATAGAGCTTCTCCGGCTCGCGGCCGGCGGGGTCCTGATAGGACATCACGGTGACGAGCAGCCGCTCGAGCAGCGCCTCCAGGGACGGCGCGTCGCCTGCAAGCAACGCGCGGAGCAGCCCCTCGGCGTGCCTCCGCTCCGGCAGCCCGCGCCGGAGCCAGGAGTCGAAGAGATCGCGGTACGCGACGCGGACCTCGATGTTGGGAATGGCAAGCGAGGCGATGACCCTGCCGAGCTCCTCGCGCACCGCCCTGGGCGTGAGGTAGCCGGAGAAGAGGAGGAAGCTCCACAGCGCCTCTGGCTGCTGGTCCAGATCGCGCAGGACGATGTTCTCGTCGATACGGGCCTCGACGGGCTCGCCCCGCAGCAGCGCCTCGGTTTCGGTCGAGAGGCCGAGCCCCCGCCGGGCGATGAGATCCTGGAGGAGGTCGTTCGAGGCGGTGTTGACCCAGTAGGGCCGGAGGGCGCCGCTGGCCACACAGCTGAGGATCGACCAGGGATTGTAGATGACCTCGCCGCCGAAGCGATATCCGTTGTACCACGCCCGGACCTCATCGAGGCGCGGCGGCGCTCGATCGGGGAGCGAGCCGGTCTGTCCGGTGGGGCCGCCGTCGGCTCGCGCCTGCTCGAGGACGCCGGCGACCTCCGCTTCGGTGAAGCCGAAGGAGGTCGCGTAACGGCGATCGTTCAGGATCGAGGAGACGATGATGTTGTTCAGACCGGAGAAGAGGTCCTCCAGGGCGACCCAAAGCACCCCAGTGAGCACCCCCTTGAAGAGCGAGGGGTTGTCCTTGAGGGCGGCGGATAAGAAGTTCCGGAACAAGTGCGTCACCTCCTTGAAGACGCCATTCAGATAGCCGGACTGGATGGGCGTATCGTACTCGTCGATGAGGATCGCCACCTTGCCGCGGTGATGGCGCGCGAGAAGATCCGAGAGGTCCCTGAGCGAGCGACGGCAGTCCTCCTCCGTCGCCTCGCGGTGCAGGATACGCTCAAACTGCCGACGTTCGTGCGGCTCCAGCGCTCCTTCGTCGAGGAGATAACGGTGCTTCGCGTAGAGGCCGCCGAGCTCGCTGCGAAGCCCTTCCAGCGCGGTCTCGTAGGAGGCGGTCTTGATGTCCTTGAACGAGAGAAACAGGACGGGGTGCTGCTGGAAATGAGCCTGGGCCGAAAGGTCGCTCCAGACGGCGAGATCCCGGAACAGCGGGGAGAGATCCTCGTCGCTTTTACCAAGGAAGTACGCGAACGTGGATATGTTCAGTGTCTTTCCAAAGCGACGCGGCCGCGGGAAAAGAACGACCTGCGCGGGATCGGCGAGGAGCTGTCCGATGAAAGAGGTCTTGTCGACGTACCCGGCGCCCGCCCGACGGAGCTCGCGAAAATCGGACTGACCGAGGGCGGGGACGAACGTCATGGGAGGTCCTGAAGCGCAGCGGGACTGTCCCCGGCCGCACCTCGCTCGTCAAGCGATCCGCCGAGAGGGCAGCGGCGCCTGCCGAGCTCACCCGCCCGGCGCCCCGCCCGCGCCCCTCCCCGGCCCCGCCGCCGCTCCGCGTGGCCCGCCGCGCACCGCCGATCTACCCTACCCCCGTGCGATCCCTCGTTCTGGCCGGCTGCCTCGCGGTCCTGATCCCCGCAGCCGCGACGCTCGCGATCCCGCACGCCGAGGCCGCGGATTTCGATCCCTCCGGCCGCGGCAAGCGCAAGCCGAAAGCCCCGAAGCCCGGCGGCGGCAAGCCGGGCCCCGCCGCGCGGCCGCAGCCCGGGCCGCGGCCGCAGCCCGAGAGGGCGCCGCAGGCGAAGCCCGAGCCGGCCGAGGGCGGCGACGCGAAGCGGGGCGGGCCGTCGAGCGACGCGCTCATCGCTCGCTACACGGCCATCGTCATGAGCCAGCCGAGCGCGCCCTTCCCGCTCCAGCGCCTCGCCCAGCTCTACCGCGAGCGCGACGGGAACCTGAAGAAGCTCGTCGAGGAGTTCGAGCGCCGCGCCGCGCAGCCCGGCGCCGACGCCTGGGCCTCCAAGGTCGTGCTCGCCGGCATCTACAAGCAGGACGGGCGCTACGACGACGCCATCAAGACGTACGAGGCCGCCATCGCGGACCGGCCGGCGGACCCGGCCGCGATGATGGCGCTCGCCCAGCTCGAGGCCGACCGCGGCGACAAGGCCCGCGCGCGGGCGCATTACGAAAAGGCGCTGCCGCTGCTCAAGGTCGCCGCCGACGTCGAGCAGACCCGGCGCACGCTGCTCGCGCTCTGCCTCGACCTCTCGGACTTCGACGCCGCCAAGGCGCACCACGACGCGCTCGTGAAGAACGCCCAGGGCTCGCTCTTCGTGAAGGCGGAGCTCGGGCGCGAGCTCTCCGCGCGCGGGCACCACGCGCGCGCCGAGGCCGAGTTCCGCGAGCTCGTGAAGGCCGCGGCCGGCGACAACCGGGCGCTCGCGCCGGCGCTGCGCGACCTCGGGCAGGCGCTCGCCCGGCAGAAGAAGATGGACGAGGCGCTCGCCGTGCTGAAGCGGGCGCTCTCCATCGCCGGCAACGCCGCGGGCGTGCGGGCCGAGATCCTGCTCATCATGACCGACGCGTTCCGCGCCGAGGGGAAGCTCGCGGAGCTCATCGCCATCCTCGAGGCCGAGCGGGGGCAGGACTTCCAGCGCCTCGCGACGCTCGGCGCGCTCTACGAGGAGACCGGCGACGTCGACAAGGCGATCGCCATCTACCGGAGGGCGCTCGCGCTCGACGGCAAGCACATCGACACGCGGCTCCGGCTCGTCCACCTGCTCCAGACCGCCGGCGAGCTCGACACCGCGATCCGCGAGTACGAGCTCCTGATCAAGGCGGCCCCGAACAACGCCGACTTCGTGTTCGAGCTGTGCGAGACGCTCATCCAGCGGGGCGACCGGCCGAAGGCGCTCGCGCTGCTCACCCAGCTCGAGGGGCGCGTCGCGGACGAGCCCGAGACGCTCGCGGCCGTCGCCGACTTCTACGAGCGGGTCGAGGAGAAGGACCGGGCGCTCAAGGTGCTCCAGCGGCTCGCCGGGGCCGCGGGCGGCGATCCGAGCCACCTCGTCGACCTCGGCGACCGGTACTTCCAGGCCGGCGACAAGAAGAAGGCGCTGGAGACGTGGGCGCGCATCAAGCAGGTCGTGCCCAGCCGGGCGCGCGCCGCGGCGACCCTCGGCGAGGTGTACCTCGACCACGACATGGTGGCCGAGGCGCTCGCCGCGCTCCGGGAGGCCGCGCAGCTCGAGCCCGCGAACACCCGCTACAAGAAGGCGCTGGCGATCGCGCTGGAGCGCACCGCGAGCTCGCTCGGCAACGCCGGGCCGCGCTACGCCGAGGCGCGCGAGCTCTGGGAGCAGCTGCTCGCCGGCGCGGGCAACGACAAGCTGCTCGCGCGCGAGGCGCGCACGCACATCGTCAGCCTCTGGTCGCTCACGCACGAGCTGCCGAGCCGCGTCGGGCCGCTCGGCGCGCGCTTCAACGCGACCCCGCCCGACCTGGAGGCGGGGCGGCTGCTCGCCGAGGTGCAGCGCAAGCTGCACCGGCTGCCCGACGCCGAGGCCACCCTGCGCAAGCTCGTCCAGGCCGCGCCGGGCGACGAGGACTCGCTCCTCGCGCTGGAGCGCGTGCTCGTGCTCCAGCAGAACCTCCTCGGCGCCATCGACGTGCTGGGCAAGCTCGTCGAGGTGAACCCGAAGCGGGCCCGCGAGTTCTACCAGCGCATGGCGCAGTACGCCGCGGAGCTCTACCGCGACGACGACGCGATCCGCTACGCCGCGCGCGCCGTCGAGCTGTCGCCCGAGGACGCGAGCGGCCACCAGAAGCTCGGCGACATGTACCGGCGGCGGCAGGATTTCCCGCGCGCCATCGCCGAGTACCGGCAGGCGCTCGCGAAGAACGACCGGCTCTTCCCCGTCTACTTCGACCTGGCCGAGCTCCTGCTCACCGCGGGGCAGGCCGACGAGGCCGACCGGCTCTTCCGGCGCGTGGTGCGGGCGTCGAACGACGAGGAGCTCGTCGCGCGCGCGGCGCGGATGTCGATGCAGGTGAACCTCGGCAGGGGCTCGCTCGAGGTGCTCGAGCGCGAGCTCCTGCCGGTCGCGGTCGGCAACCCGCAGAAGCCGCTCTACCGGCGGCTGCTCGTCGAGCTGTACGGGGCGATGACCTTCCCGCTGATGCAGAAGGTCCGCGCCGAGGGCCGCGCGGCGAGCGCGCCCGCGCGCGCGGAGCTCGCGAAGATCGGCGCGCGCGCGGTGAAGCCGCTGCTCGACGCGCTCGCGGACGACAAGGAGTCGCAGCAGAAGATCGCGATCGAGGTGCTGGCGTACGTCGAGAACAAGAGCGCCGGGCCGGCGCTCTACAACTTCGCGATCGGGCAGGCGGACAAGGGCCTGCGCGCCCGCGCGATGATCGCGTGCGGCGCGCTGCGCGACCCGGCGATGCTGGAGCGCTACGAGCAGATGCTCGCGCCGAGGGACGCGGCGGCGAGCGTGCTGCCGAACGACGCGGTCGCGGTCGCGGCGACCTGGGGCGTGGCGCGGCTCGCGGCGGGCGGCGGCCGGCCCGCGGCGAAGGCCGAGGCGCTGCTCGCGCGGCTCCTGTCGTCGCCGGCGCCGGAGGTGCGGGCGATCGCGGCGGTCGGCCTCGGGCTGACGCACGACCGGAAGCACGCGGCGGCGCTGTCCGCGGTCGCGCGGGCGCCCGAGGCCGGGTCCATGCCGCGCGCGGCCGCGGTCCGGGCGCTGGGCGAGCTCGGGGGCGGCGGCGAGGGGCCGGCGCTGTTCATGTCGCTCGCCGACTCGAGCGAGCCGGAGCTCCGCCGCGCGGCGCTGATCACGCTCGCGCGGCTCGGCGGCGGCGCCTCGAAGGGCGGCGCCCCCGGCGAGGCCGAGGCGCCCGCCTCCGGGGGCGCCGCGCAGGCGATCGCCGCCGGCGCGTTCTCGTCGGACGAGGGGCTGCGCGCCGCCTCGGTGTCGGCGGCGGTCGCGCTCACGCGGCGGGCGTACCCGCGCTCGCGCGAGCCGCTGCCCGTGCCGGACGGGGCGCTGACGGTGAAAGAGGTGCTCGCGGGGCTCGATCCGGATCCGCCCGGCCCGGAGGACCGCGCTGCGGCGCTCGTGGCGCTCGGCCCGGCGCTCCAGAAGGCGGCGGTCGCCGCGGTCGCGACGTCGCCGGAGCGGGCGCTGGTCGTCGCGGACGCGCTCCTCTCGCGCGGCGCGGCCGCAACGCGCGGCGCCGGCGCGTCGGGCGGCGATCGCGGCGCCGCCGGCGGCGCGGCGCTCGGGCTCGCGCCGTTCACCGACGGGCGCGCCGAGCTCGCCCCGGAGCTCCGGCGGCAGGTCGAGGCGGCCGTGGAGGGGGTCGCGGCCGCGGTCGTGAGCGGGTTCGTGGCGCTCGTGCGGCACCCGGCGATCGAGGTGCGCACGCGCGCGGTGGAGCTGCTCGCGACCCGGCCCGAGCCCGAGGCGCAGGCCGCGGTGGTCGACGCGCTCGGCGACCCGGAGGAGAGCGTGCGGCGCGCGGCGCTCGCGGCGCTCGGCGCGGTCCGGCACGGGCCGACCATCGCGGCCGTCTCGGAGCTCCTGCGGGCCTCGCCGAGCTGGCCGCTCCGCGTGCGCGCGGCCGAGGCCCTGGGCCGGCTGGGCGCGCCGGGCGGCGGGGGCGCGGCCGGCGGCAGGCCGGGCCAGGTCGCGGAGACGCTCGGCGCGGCGGCGCGCTCCGACGCGTACGCCCTCGTGCGCGAGGCGGCGGCGCGCGCCCTCGCCTCGGCGGATCGCGCGGCGGCGGCGCCGGTGCTGAAGCACCTCGCGGCGCGCGACCCCGAGCCGCGCGTGCGCCAGGCGGCGACCGAGCTGATGCGGAGCGCCGCGCCGTGAGGTCTGCCGCTGCGCCCGGGCCGCGGCGCGTCGCGCTGCGGCTCGCGCCGCTCGTCCTGGCCGGCGCGGCGAGCGCGGCCGCGGCGGTCGGCGCGGCCGGCTGCGACGACGTGAGCCGGTTCTCGACGGCCGACGGCGAGGCGTACTGCGGCGCGATCACGCTGGGCGGCGCGTTCCGCGCGGGCCTGAGCCCGCGGGTGCAGATGCGGCTGTCGCTCGACGCGGACGCGCTCGACGGGCCGGATCCGCCGGGCGCGCTGTGGACCTACGAGGCGCCCGACGGCGCCGCGTCGGAGCGGCGCCTGCTCGACGGCGCGCCGCTGCGCCCGATCGGCGCGCTCGCCCACGACCCGCTGTCGCGGCTGGAGTTCGGGGAGGGCCGGGAGCGCAACGCGATCTACGCGGTCAGCGCGTCGGATCCTGCGGCGGAGCCGCTGCTGGCGATCCTGTCGCTGCGCACGGACGACTCGGTCGAGGTCCGCCTGCTCCGGCCGGGCCGGGAGCCGCTTGCGTCGGGCGAGGCGCCGGCGGAGGGACAGCGGCAGGTGTTCGGCAATTTCAGGCTGACGCGTCGGACGGGGACATGCGGGTTCTAGGGATCGAGACATCGTGCGACGAGACGGCGGCGGCGGTGGTGACCGAGGACGGCGACGTCCTCTCCGACGTCGTGCGCAGCCAGGTGGCGCTGCACGCGCCGTACGGGGGGGTCGTGCCGGAGGTGGCGGCGCGCGATCACGCGCGCGCGGTGGTCCCGGTGGTGCGCGAGGCGCTCTCGCGCGCGGGCGTCGCGGCGGCGGATCTCGACGGCGTCGCGGTGACGTCGCGGCCGGGGCTCGCGGGGGCGCTGCTCGTCGGCCTGCAGGCCGCGAAGGGGCTGGCGTGGGCGGCGGGCAAGCCGCTCGTCGGCGTCGACCACCTCGTGGGGCACCTGCTCGCGGTGTTCCTGCGGCGGGCCGGCGCGCCGCTGCCCGAGGAGCGGCCGTCGTTCCCGTACGTCGCGCTGCTCGCCTCGGGCGGGCACACGGCGATCTACCGGGTGGACGGGCCTTCGCTCGGCGCGATCCGCGAGCTCGGCGCGACGCGCGACGACGCGGCGGGCGAGGCGTTCGACAAGGTGGCGAAGCTGCTCGGCCTCGGGTATCCGGGCGGCCCGGTGGTCGATCGGCTCGCTGCGGCGGGGGATCCGGCGGCCGCGGCGGAGGCGGTGCCGGCGGTGATGGCGCGGAAGGAGTCGCTCGAGTTCAGCTTCTCGGGCATCAAGAGCGCGGTGGCGCGGCACGTGGCGAAGCGGGGTCGGCCGGAGGGGCAGGCGCTCCACGACCTGTGCGCCGCGTTCCAGGGCGCGGTGGTCGACGCGCTGGTGCAGAAGACCGTGCGGGCCGCGCGGGTCGAGGGGGTCGAGCGGGTGGTCCTGGCCGGGGGCGTCGCGGCGAACCGGGGGCTCCGCGCGAGGATGGCGGCGGCGTGCGAGCGGCGCGGGCTCGCGCTGTTCGTCCCGCCGTTCGCCAGCTGCACGGACAACGGGGCGATGATCGCGTATGCGGGCGCGCTGCGGCTCGCGGCCGGGGAGCGGGACGCGCTGGATCTCGCGCCGGAGACGAGGACGGCGCTGCCGCGGGTGACCCGGAAGGGCGGCGGGGCGAGGTGAGCGGCACAGCCCGGTAACCTGGGCGTCGCGAGAGGCGGCATGGGGCGGAGGGCGCGGGTGTGTGGGGCCATGGCGGGCGGTGGTGGGCCGTGAATGCGCTGCTCGTGCCGAGGATTACCTCGGACTTGTCCGCTGCGGCGAGCCGTGGTCTGATGAGAGCTCAGGACTCAGGCCGGCCCGCGCTGGCCGTTTTTCCGGCCGCACGGGACAGGACAGCTTGGGATAGCCGCCCGGCGGGGCGCGAGGTTTGAGGGCCATGCAGGTTGTTCTACCGATTGTGCTTGGGTTGGTTGCGGTGGCGTGCGGCGCGGGCGTCGTGTTCTTGCTGATGCAGGTGGCGCCGCTGAAGCGGCAGCTGAAGGACGCGAACCAGCACATCGAGGCGCTCCGGCAGGCCAAGAACCAGCTGGAGCAGCTGCGGGGGCAGTACGGTCAGCTCCAGCAGGCGCTCGAGATCGCGCGGGGCGAGGACCGGCAGAAGGTCGACTGGCTCGACGCCCAGCAGAAGGAGATCGACTGGTACAAGAGCGAGCTCGAGAGCCGGCCGAAGATCACGCAGAAGCGCTACAAGATCCTGACGCTGGGCATCAAGTGGACCGGCAAGACGTCGCTCACGCTCAAGTGGGCGAATCCGCTCGTGGATCTCGGCACGCTGCAGGGGACGAAGATCGAGCGTTACGAGCGGACGGTCAGCCACGTGATGACGAAAGAGGTCCTGACGGAGCACGTGTTCGAGATCGGCGACTGGGGCGGCGAGCACATCGTGGACGCGCAGCAGGAGCTCATCATGGAGGAGATCCACGGGCTCCTGATGGTGGTGGATCTGGCGGGCAAGGACGGGCAGAAGCTCGAGCCGTCGCGGATCCAGGAGCAGCTCCGGGAGTTTCAGCCGCAGTCGCTGCAGTTCTTCTTCAGCCCGAAGACCTTGGCGTCGTGCAAGGCGGTGGTGCTGTTCATCAACAAGTCCGATGTTCTGTCCGGGACGCCTGCCGAGGTGGAGAAGGAGGCGCGCGGGTATTACAAGCCGCTCATCGACAGCCTGGAGCGGTACAAGAACCACATCGACATTCGGGTGCTGGTCGGGTCGGCGAGCTACGGGCACAGCACGCACCACCTGTTCTCGCATTTCGTGGAGCGCATCCTCCCGAAGAACGCGTACGATCCGCAGCTGCTCCAGCGGATGAAGCAGGACATCGGGCCGAACCCTTCGCTGTCGCGGACCGCGCAGCTCCCGGCCCCGCAGATGCCGCAGCAGGTCAGGCCCAATGTACGGTAGCGAGGGCGCCTCGGGGTATGTGATCCCGCGGTATCGCGCGCCTGCGGAGGCGTCGTGGTATCACGTGCTGCACGGGAACATCCCTGGGCATCAGATCGATTTCATGTACTGCCCGGAGGTGCCGCAGGGGGCGCTGACGACGACGCATTTCAGCCACCTGGCGCGGCTGATGAAGTACATCGAGCCGGCGACCGGGGCGACGCATGCGTTCGCGATCGGCAATCTCTCTCGGGACGACACGCAGCATGAGCCCGGGCACGGGGCGGTGGGGCTCATCTTCGGGTTCCGGATCGGCGGAGCGATGGATCACGCCGGGCGGGGGAATCCTCCGTTCGCGCACGGGATCGTCGCGGTGGATCGGGACCTCGGCTACACGTCGCTCCTGGAGGCGTCGGCGACGTTTTACCGGCACGTGATGAACGCGACGGAGGTCAACTCGTCGGCGGGCATGTTTTACCGCGAGTATGTGGGGGCGGTGCGCGACGCGCCCGAGCGGGTGGCGCACGTGCTGGAGCGGTATGTCGAGGAGTTCGGGGATCTGCCGTACCTGCGGCGGAGCAGCGCGACGTGGGACTGGGTGGCCGACGAGGGGGCGCTGCCGAAGCGCGTCGTGATCGTGCACAAGCACGATGAGCCGTTCGGGGCGATCGCGCACGCGGCGGCGAAGATCGCGACGGTGCTGTACAGGTCGAACATCAAGTGGACGTCGATCACGAGCGGTCGTGAGGCGGATATCCCGGGCGGGGTCTCGGTGCGGTTCGTGCGGGAGCGCGACGTGACGATGGAGGATCGGCACGGGGCGCTGCTGCGGATCGAGGACGTCGCGGAGGACGAGGGGGAGATCGCGCGGAAGGTGTTCGGGGCGCGACCGCAGGGCGAGCAGGGGGACAAGCCGCAGTTCGGCGGATGGCGCGAGCGGTACGCGGCGCAGCAGGCCGGCGGTGCGGCGCACCTGGCGCAGACCGCCGGGGGGGCGGCGCCTGCGGGGCCGGTGTCGGAGCGGCGGGTGCCGTCGGCGCCGCCGGCGCCGCGGCGGGTGGAGTGGGGCGAGGCGCACGCGGACGTGGCGAGCGCGGGGGCGGCGTCGCAGGCGATGGGGCCGAAGGGGACGCTGGTCATCGATGCGGAGAAGCTGCTGCGGGACGCGGGGCTCGTCGAGGCGGGGCCGGGCAATGCGGTGATCGGGGGAGCGGTCGCTGGAGGAGCGGCGGTGGGCGGGGTGGCGCCGATCGCGAGGGGGGCAGTGGAGGCGGGTCGGCCGGGGGCGGGGCCGCCGCCGCCCTTGCCGACGGCTGCGGGAAGGGGCGTGGCGCAGGCGGCGCCGGCGATGCCACCGGTGGTGGCGCGCAGCAATGCGGGGGATGACGACGGCGGGGAGATCCCGATCGTCGTCGAGCAGCCGAGGAAGTCGCGGAAGGCGCTCTGGGCGGTGGCGGGGCTCGGGTGCGCCGCGGCGGTGGGGGCGGTCGCGTGGGCCGTGGTGTCGAGGGGGCCGGGCGCGCAGCCGGCGCCGTCGCCGCCGGTGGAGCCCTCGGCGGACCCGGCGGCGGTGGGCGGGACGCAGGGGACGAGCGTGAAGGGGGCGGAGACGGCGGCGCCGCGGGCGACGGGCGCGCCGCAGGCCACGGGGGCGGCGTCGGCGCCGGCGGGAGCGGCGCCGCCGGAGGAGGCGGGGAGCGCCGAGCAGGGTGCGCAGGCGAAGCCGCCGGCGTCGGCGCCGACGGCGAGCCAGCAACGGAGGACCGGCGGCGGGAGGTCGGGGTCGAGGCCGTCCGGCGCGCAGCAGCAGCCACGCGATCCAGAGGACCAGAAACCGGTGGGCGCGATTCAACCGAAGGTAAAATTTTGATCATGCGTCTCGCGCAGAGTGTTCCGTTGATGTGCTTCGTCGGCCTGATGGCGGCCGCCTCGCCGAGCGAGGCGCAACCGCGGGGCGGCGCCTCGCCGAAGGGCGCGGGGCAGCCGGGAGCGGCGGGGCAGACGGCGATCCAGGCGCCGCGCGCGCCCAGCGAGGCGATGAGCGACAAGGCCAGGAAGCTCTACATCGAGGGCGTGACCGCCTCGGAGAAGGGGCGATGGGCCGACGCGTATGCGTCGTTCGTGGCGGCCTGGGCGCTGCAAAAGCACTACACGATCGCCGGCGGGATAGGCACCTGCGAGCTGATGCTGCAGCGCTACCCGGACGCGGCCAAGCACCTCGCCATCTACGTGCGCGAGATCGAGAAGGACGCGACGGCGACGCCGGACGAGCGCGCCGCCGCGCTCAAGACGTACGCGCAGGCGCGGGCGAAGGTGGGCGCGGTCCGGCTGAGCGTCAACGTGGAGAACGCAGAGGTAGCCGTCGGGCAGGAGGTCGTTGGAACGGCGCCCCTCCTGGATCCGGTGTTCCTGGAGCCGGGGACGCATACGATCACGGTGCGACGCCCGGGCTACGAGGCGGCGGACGTCACGGTGGAGCTCAAGGCGGGGCAGGAGATCGAGCGCAGCGTCGAGCTGACGAGCGCTCGAGCGAGCGAGCCGCCGCAGGGGAACAAGCCGGGGGCGCCGTGGAAGGACGGGGGCGTGGTCGACCCCGGGCCGAACAAGACGCTGCTCATCGCCGGAGGGGCCGTGGCGGGGGTGGGCGTGGTCGCGGGGACGGTGTTCACGGTCCTCGCGCTGGGTAAGGGAAGCGACGCTGAGAACCTGCGTGACAGGGTTCGTTCCGGCGAGGCGCCGGAACGATACTGTCCCAGCACCAAATCACCGCCAGTCTGCGCAGAATTGAGTGACACGGTCGACCTCCAGTACACATTCATCAACGCGGCCCTCTACAGCTTCATCGTCGGGGCAGCCGGGGTAGGGACGGTGATCTACGCGCTCGTGGATCGGCCTGCTCCACCGACCAGCCACATGCAAGTCGTGCCGCACGTGGGTTGGGGCTCGGCAGGTCTTTCCTTGACCGGACGATTTTGAGCGGAGGCGTCGTGAACCGGGAAGTCAGCAGAATCGGGCATCGTCTTGGTTGTCGCTTCGCAGCAACGCTTCTCCTGACCGCCGTGGCCATGGGGCTCCACGTGAGCGGGTGCATATCACAGCCAGATAATGCTAAATTGTCCACCAACCCATCTGGCTCCGGCGGAAACGGTGGCAACGGCGGAAACGGTGGCAGTGGTGGGATCGACCCTCCGCCTGCGGGGTGTGACCCGGGAACAGCGAAAGACGGTGTCGGCGACGACTGTGGGGTGTTCGTATCCGAGGCGGGCGTCGACGGTGCTGTTGGCACGAAGGAGGCCCCGCTCAAATCGATCGAGGAAGCTATCGGTCGCGTGGCGGACAGCGAGAATCCGCGCGTCTATGTGTGCATCGGGACCTACACGGAAGCCGTCACGGTGCCCGCAGGCGTGACGATTTACGGACGACTCGACTGCGACGCCAATTGGATACGGGTCGATGAAGAAGGCAAAGAGACGATCCTGACGGCGGCGGCCGGAACGGTTCCTCTCAAGATCAGCGCGGAGGGCGGAAGCGCTCGACTTGAGGACCTCCATGTCAAAGCAGAAAGAATCGACCCGCAGGATGCCGCGATGCGTGGAACGTCGTCCATCGCGACGATCGCCGACGGCGGCAACATAACGCTCGTGCGCTGCACGCTTGAAGCGGACGACGCGGCGCCGGGACCTACGGGAGCGCCCGCCGATCCGCCGGACAGCGCGATGGATGGGAAGCCGGGCAACGCCGGCAACGAGGCATGCTCGGCGGCGGTCGTGGCCCCTAACGCAGCGCCAAGCAAGGCCTGCATGATCGGGGATTCCGCTGTTGAATCAAAGGGGGGAGTGGGCGGAAACGGCGCGAGTGACCAAGCGTACCCTGGCTACAATGGTTCTCCCGACGGTATTGCCAATGGCAGCCCTCGCCTGGCGAACGGAGACTGCGGCGTCGGCGGCATGGGCAAGGCTGGTGACCCAGGAGTTCCAGGCCTGGGCGCCACTGGAACAGGGACCATCAGCAGCGCCGGTTATAAGGGCGCTCTTGGGGAACCGGGCCAACTCGGGAGACCCGGCCAGGGCGGTGGCGGTGGCGCAGGTGGCAAGGGTGAGGGAGCCTGCACCGGCGCCTCAGCAGACTTTGGCGGAGCGAGCGGCGGTTCCGGCGGGACCGGTGGCTGTGGCGGCAACGGCGGCAACGGCGGTGGAGCAGGTGGCTCCAGCATCGCCCTTCTCAGCATCGATGCAGCGCTTACCTTTCAGGAGGTTCGCCTGATCGCCAAGGCCGGTGGCAATGGCGGCGCCGGATCCTCGGGCCAGCTCGGCGGAAGCGGTGCCACCGGGGGAGACGGCGGCAAGGGCATCCCCAACAGACCCCTGAGCGCCGGCTGCGCCGGTGGTACAGGCGGCGACGGCGGTCAAGGCGGAAAGGGCGGTGGCGGGCTCGGCGGGCACTCCATCGGCATTGCCTTCCATGGCACACCGCCGCCAACCGATGGGGTCGAGATTGAGTACGGTGCTGCTGGCAAGGGCGGCGAGGGTGACGACAGCGCCGCCAAATACGACGGCGAGCCTGGCGTCGCGGCCGACACGTACGAGTTCGCCCCCCCCACGGCATCTCCGTGATGCGATGCCTGTTGTGAGGTCTTGCCGGCAGCTCACTCATGGCCTTCTTCTCGGGCTCGCGCTCCTGGCCATCCCGGCCACCGCTGCCGGCCAGCAATCTCAGCAGTCTCAGCCGACCGCCGAGGCGAAGCTCGCGGCTCGCGCCCTCGCCAACAAGGGCGTGGAGCTCTTCGACGCCGGCCGCTACGAGGACGCTCTCACGGCCTTTCGTGGCGCCGAGGCACTGGTCCACGCCCCTCCGCTCGTGGTCATGGCGGCGCGCTCGTGTGAGCGCCTCGGCCGGCTGCTCGAGGCGCGCTCGCTCTACCAGCGCGTCCTGGACGAGCCGCTGGCAGCCACCGCTCCGCGCGCCTTCCAGGAGGCCCAGGCCGAAGCGAAGACCGAGCTCGCCGCCCTCACTCGGCGCATCCCGACCCTGGAGGTCGCACTCGCTGGTACGGCGCAGGGCACGGTGCAGCTGACGCTCGACGGAGAGCGCATCGCCCCGGCCACCCCCGTGCAGCGCGACCCCGGCGAGCATACGCTGGTCGGCGTCGAGCCAGGGCGTCCTCCGGTGACAACCAAATTCCGGCTGGACGAGAGGATGAAGCGCTACATCATCCTCGACCTGACGCCTCCATCCCCAGAAGCCACGCCGACGCGCAGCACGCCAGCCGCTTCACAAGCCAATCGGCAAAAGATCCTGTTCATCGGCGGCGGAGCTGCGGCAGGGACAGGTGTGATCGCGGGGACGGTGTTCACGTTCCTCGCGCTGGGAAAGGAAGGCGACGCGGAGAATTTGCGCGATTCGGTCCGTTCCGATCGCACGCTCAAGGGGCGCTGCCCGAGCACCAAGTACCCGCCGGTATGCAAGGAGCTGAGTGATACGGTCGACCTCCAGTACACCTTCCTCAACGCGGCCATCTACAGCTTCATCGTCGGCGCAGTCGGGGCGGGGACGGTGATCTACGCTCTCGTGGATCGGCCTGCCGCACCGGCCAGTCGCGTGCAGGTCGCGCCGCATGTGGGTTGGGGCTCGGCAGGTCTTTCCTTGAGCGGCCAGTTTTGAGCAGAGGCATCATGGACCGGAAAGGCAGCAGGATGGGTCATCGTCTTCGTTGTCGCTTCGCGGCAACGCTTCTCCTGACCGCCGTGGCCATGGGGCTCCACGTGAGCGGGTGCGTAAAAGAAGGCGATGACAAATTGCTCACTGGCGCATCTGGCTCCGGTGGAAATGGTGGTAACGGCGGAAACGGTGGCAGTAGTGGGATCGACCCTCCGCCTGCGGGGTGTGACCCGGGAACAGCGAAAGACGGTGTCGGCGACGATTGTGGGGTGTTCGTGTCCGAGGCGGGCGTCGACGGCGCCGCTGGCACGAAGCTGGCCCCGCTCAAATCGATCGAGGAAGCGATCGATCGCGTGGTGGGCAGCGAGAATCCGCGCATTTATGTGTGCATCGGGACCTACACGGAAGCCGTTACGGTACCCGCAGGCGTGACGATTTACGGACGGCTCGACTGCGACGCCAATTGGATACGGGTCGACGAAGAAGGCAAGGAGACCGTCCTGACGGCGGAGGCCGGAACGGTTCCTCTCAAGATCAGCGCGAAGGGCGGAAGCGCTCGAGTTGAGGACCTCCATATCAAAGCAGAAAAGATCGACCCGCAGGATGCCGCGATGCGTGGAACGTCGTCCATCGCCACGATCGCCGAGGGCGGCAGCATAACGCTCGTGCGCTGCACGCTCGAAGCGGACGACGCGGCGCCGGGACCCACGGGAGCGCCCGCCGATCCGCCGGACAGCGCGATGGAGGGGAAGCCGGGCACCGCCGGCAACGCTGCATGCACGATGGAGGTCGTGGCCCCTAACGCAGCGCCAAGCAAGGCCTGCATGACCGGGGATTCCGCTGTTGAATCAAAGGGGGGAGTGGGCGGGATCGGCGCGAGTGACCAAGCGTACCCTGGCTACAATGGTTCTCCCGACGGCATTGCCAATGGCAGCCCTCGCCTAGCGAACGGAGACTGCGGCGTCGGCGGCATGGGCAAGGCTGGTGACCCCGGAGTTCCAGGCCTGGGCGCCACTGGAACAGGGACCATCAGCAGCGCCGGTTATGAGGGCGCTCTTGGGGAACCGGGCCAACTCGGGAGACCCGGCCAGGGCGGTGGCGGTGGCGCAGGTGGCAAGGGTGAGGGAGCCTGCACCGGCGCCTCAGCAGACTTTGGCGGAGCGAGCGGCGGTTCCGGCGGGACCGGTGGCTGTGGCGGCAACGGCGGCAACGGCGGTGGAGCAGGTGGCTCCAGCATCGCCCTTCTCAGCATCGATGCAGCGCTTACCTTTCAGGAGGTTCGCCTGATCGCCAAGGCCGGTGGCAATGGCGGCGCCGGATCCTCGGGCCAGCTCGGCGGAAGCGGTGCCACCGGGGGAGACGGCGGCAAGGGCATCCCCAACAGACCCCTGAGCGCCGGCTGCGCCGGTGGTACAGGCGGCGACGGCGGCCAAGGTGGAAAAGGTGGTGGCGGGCTCGGCGGTCACTCCATCGGCATTGCCTTCCATGGCACACCGCCACCAACCAATGGGGTCGAGATTGAGTACGGTGTTGCTGGCGACGGCGGCAAAGGTGACGACAGCGACGCCAAATACGACGGCGAGCCTGGCGTCGCGACCGCCACGTTCGAGTTCGCCAACCTCTGACCTCCTCGTGGCGCGAGCCCCCGTCGGCGTCCCCTCATCCCCGGGCCGCCTGGAGCCTCCGCGAGACGCCTCCGTCCACGAGGCCGCCGCCGCCGGACCCGCGAGCGCCGGTCCACGACAGCACGTGAAGCCTGTCCAGGCAGCAAGGACGCCGACGACGTCGCCAGTTCCGCTGGACCCCACGTCGGCAGCCCCACGGTCCGCCGCGTGGCGCGGCCCGTCAAAAACGGCGGCGAGCGCTCGAACCGCGGGTAAGATGGAGGCATGCGCCTCACCCCGGTGGCTCCGCTGCTCTGCTTCCTCGGCCTGCTCGCATCCACCTCGCCGAGCGAGGCGCAACCGCAGGGCAACGCTCCGACGGGAAACAGCGCGCAGCCCAAGCCCGGGCCTCGGCCAGGCGTCCAGCGCGCGCCCGGCGAGGCCGTGAGCGACAAGGCGCGGAAGCTCTATCTTGAGGGCGTGGCCGCGTCGGAGAAGAAGCGGTGGGCGGACGCTCACGCGTCGTTCGTCGCGGCATGGGCGCTGCAAAAACACTACACGATCCTCGGGGGAATCGGCACGTGCGAGCTGATGCTACAGCGTTACCGCGACGCTGCCGAGCACCTCGCGGTCTACGTGCGCGAGCTCGAGAAGGACGCGACCGCGACCCCGCAAGAGCGCGCCGCCGCCGCCGAGACGTACGCGGAAGCGCGCGCGCACGTCGGCGCGGTGATCGTCCGCGCCAACGTCCCAGGGGCGGCGGTGGTGGTGGACGGCTCTGTTGTGGGGAAGACGCCGCTCCTCGATCCGGTGTTTGTGGAGCCGGGGCCGCATACGATTGCCGTGCGGCATGACGGGTATACGCCGCAGGAAACCGCCGTGGAGGTCGCGGCGGGGAGCGAGATCCAGCGCGCTTTCGAGCTCGAAAGGCCGCCGGTGAGCGCGCCGCCGAGCCCAGCCCTTCCGCCGCGGGGCGACGCGAAGCGCTCGAACGTGGGGGTGCTCGTGGCCGGCGGCGCGGCGGCCGGTGCCGGGGTGATCGCGGGGGTGGTGTTCACGTTCGCCGCGAACGGTACGGAGAGGGCCGTGAGGAGGCAGTGGGGAGCGGTCGATGCCATCCAAGGTGGCAATGTGGATTGCATGAACCTCGCCTCAGGAGATCCGGCGACGGCTTGCCGGAAGCTGAGCTCGCTGGTCGACGACAGAGACCTGTTCAGCAACCTGGCGCTGTGGAGCTTCGTCGGCGGAGGAGTCGCCGCGCTCGGGACACTCGGCTACTGGATTGCCAGCCGGTCGAGCGCGCCGGAGGAGCAGCACGTGCGCGTCATTCCGCTTGTGAGCCCAGTCGGTGGGGGTATCGCCGCCGGCGGCGTTTTCTGAGTCGAGGGATCCATGAACCGAAAGACCAAGAGGGCGATGCGGCTCGCCGCACACGGGGCTTCGGCGCTGATCATGGCATCGGTGGTCGGCGTGATGCAGACAGCGAGCTGTGTCTACGATACGCCATTAGGGAACTGCGAGGACCGGCATCAAGGTTGCCCTGCTGGCGCCACAGGCGGGCCCCCGGTCGAGACGCCGGACGCGGGACCGCCGGACGCAGACCCGCCGGACTCGGGACCGCCGGACTCGGGACCGCCGGACGCAGACCCGCCGGACTCGGGACCGCCGGACTCGGGCCCGACGGACGAGATGTGCGTGCCCCGCGAGAGCACCGGCGCGGTGGACGACAGGTGCGGCGTGTTCGTGTCGGCGAGCCGCGCCGGCTCCGTGGGCACAGGAACGAAGACGGAGCCGCTCGGCTCGCTCCAGGAGGCCATCAACCGAGCCCAGCACAATAGAACCGGGCGCGTCTACGCGTGCGCCGGCGCCGGTGAGGAGTTCAGCGAAGTCGTCAAGGTGCCGGGCGGCGTCACCCTCTACGGCGGGCTCGACTGCAAGAACGGCTGGATCTGGGCCGGCGAGGCGACCAAGACGGTGCTGACCGCGGACGAAGGCATGATCCCGCTGACCATGGGCGGGCCATCGGGAACCGTCCGGATCGAGGATCTGCACGTCGTGGCGAGGTCGATCCAGCAGCAACAGAACAGCGCAGGGGTCTCGTCGATCGCGGCCATCGCACACGGCACGGCCGTGGAGCTCGTGCGCTGCGAGCTGGAGGCCGGAGATGCAGCGCCGGGCGCGGCTGGAGCGGCTTTCACGGAGCCGGCCATGTCAGGCATACAAGGGCTGACCGGGAGCAACGCATGTACCCGCACGGATAGTAAGCGCGCCCCCGGCGGAGCCGCCATAATAAATCGGTGCGGCACCCCCGACGATTCGACCGATGATTCGACTGGTGGATTCGGCGGATGGAGCTGGCCTGCGATGGGAGGCCCTGGGGGCGACGGACTACCCCTTCTCCCGGCGAGCGGCGATGAGGAAAACCGCGGCACAGGCTGGAGCTCATCGGGCCGCTGCACCAATGGCAAACCGGGCAACAACCGTCCCGGGGGTGCCCCCGGCGCAAGCGCAGAGGGCCCCGGTCGCATCTCCATGACCGGCTATGCCGGCGTTTCCGGAGCCCCTGGGAGCCGTGGCGCGCCTGGACAGGGCGGTGGTGGCGGCGGCGGCGAACGAGGCGAATCGTCGGACTCGACACTCTATCTTTGTCTCGATGACACCAGCGAAGACCGCGCCGGCGCGGCCGGTGGCTCCGGCGGGACTGGCGGCTGCGGCGGCCTGGGCGGCCGAGGTGGCCTCCCGGGCGGCGCCAGCATCGCGCTCATCAGCGTCAATGCCACACTTTCCTTCGATGCAGTCGTCCTGAAGGCCGGCAATGGCGGCCGTGGTGGCAACGGCGGAGACGGACAGCTGGGCGGCGAGGGCGGCGCGGGCGGTCAGGGCGGAACGGTTGATCCGGACGAGACTCGAGGCCTATCCGGCGGCTGCGCTGGCGGCCGCGGCGGCAAGGGCGGCGACGGCGGCAAGGGCGGCGGCGGGCAGGGTGGCCATTCTCTCGGCATCGCCTTCAACGGCACCCCGCCGCCCCTCAGCGGTGTTACCATCCAGTTCGGAGCTGCTGGCCTCGGCGGCGATGGCGACACCGGCCAGAAAGCCGACACCGGCATCGCGGCCGACACGCTCGCCTTCAACTAGACCGCCCCGATACACTTGCCCCCGCGACGAGCACCACCGACGCTCCGCCGAGATCCCACCGGCTGCCGGCACACTACGGCTCGCTGCAACGCTTGAAATCACCTCTCTGCCGCGCAATTAGCGCGGTCAACGCACGCAACGGGCACCTCGCCAGCCTCGCAGCGCTCCTCGGGCGCCGATCCACCCTGACCACCCGCCGCGCTGCTCGTTTCAACACTCGCGACGGCTCACCCGTCGTCCGAGGCTCCGCTGCAATGCTTGCATCAAGCGCCGCGGCCGGCGTGGGGCTCGCCCGAGCTCACCTCCCCCTGAACGCTCCGGCGCCGCGCACCGATGCTCCATGGCGCCCGGCGAAGGTTACATATCGAGCCGTCGATGCGCACACCTTCGGCCCGGCGGAGTGAGCCCCCGGCCCGTCGAGATCGCACCTCGATCTTTGGCCGTCGCGCATCGGCTTTTCGATGCCGCACATCGTTTTTTCGATGTTCCCCATCGATCTTCCTGGGCTGCCCCTTGACAGCCCGCCGCACCAAGAAGCCTGCAGCGCGCGACGCTCGTGGCCCAAACCTCCCCCACGCAGGAAGCAACCCGAGCCGCTCACCCCTCGATATCTCCCTCAAAACCCCCAGTCCCGCTTGGGGCTCCCCTGGGACGTCCCCGAGCTCGCCGGTTTCTTCCCGTTGATCTCGGACCACATGCGTGGCGCCACCTCGCGCTTCGACGCGGCAGTCGGTGCCTCCCTGGGGGCAGCCGGGGCGGCGCTCGTCGCCGGCGACGCTGCCCGGGGAACCTGCGCCCCTTCAAGCGCCGCGCTCGCTCCAGCAGCGCCACCCGACACATCTTGCGTCGACGCCGGAGCTGGCTCCGGCCCTGGCACGACCGCCGGCTCTGCCCCCGCGTCTTGCGCCCCCGCTCCCGCCGCGGATTCCGCCGCCCTCGGCGCCGCCGGCTCGCCCGCGGCCGGCGCCGCAGCGCCCGCCGCCACCTCCGCCGCCGCCACCTCCGCCGCCGCGCTCGCGCCGACCTCCGCGCTCGCCTCGGCCTTCACGCTGCTCGCTGCGGCCGCCGCGCCCGCCTCGGCTCCCGGTCCTCCGGGCACCTCCAGCACGCGCCGCAGCAGCACGCCCAGCCCCACCCCGACGGCGACGATCGCCACGCTTCCCGCGGCGATCCACGCCACGCGCGCCCTTCGCGAGCGCGGCCGCGCCGACGCCGACACGTGAATCGCATCGGTGAGCGTGCCCGACGAGGAGTCCTGCGCCGCGGCCGCAGTGCCGCTTCCGCCGCCCGGCGCCTGCGCAGATCCCGCCGGATAGGCCCCACCTCCATAGCCACCGGGCGCCGCCGCGGTCCCCGCGATCGCCACACCCGCCGCAGCTGCCGGCCCTGCTGCCCCCGCGCCCCCCAGCGCCGCGGCCCCTCCCGCGACAGGCGTCCCCACCGCCGTCCACCCGAACGGGCTCGACCCCCCGACGCCCGACGACGTGAACACCGGCATCCCCGCCGCCCGCCCGAACTCCTCCACCATCTCGCGCACGCTCTGGAACCGGTGGTTCCGGTCGCGCGCCAGCGCCCGCGCGAAGAACGCGTCCATCGCCGGCGGCAGATCCGGTGCGAGCTGCCGCGCCGACGGGATCGGCTCCACGAGGATCCGCGTCATGACCTGCGCCAGCACCTCGCCCGGGAACGGCAGGTACCCGGTGACCATCCGGAACAGGATCACCCCCATCGCCCAGAGATCGCTCCGCGCGTCGATGTCGCGCTCCGCCCGGAGCTGCTCCGGGCTCATGTAGTGCGGCGACCCCATCACCTCGCCGGTCGTGGACGCCTCCGACACGAGCTTCGTCGCCGTCTCCTTCGCGATCCCGAAGTCGATCAGCTTGAGCATGTCCTCGTCCTCGCCGTCGACGCGCGCGAGGAACAGGTTTGCCGGCTTCAGGTCGCGGTGGACCAGCCCGGCGTCGTGGACGCTCCGCAGCGCCTTCCCGGCCTGCACCAGGAGGCGCTGCGTCTCCGGCAGCGGGAGCCTCCGCACCCGCGAGAGGCGCGCGCTGAGGTCCTCGCCGCGCAGGAGCTCCATCACGAGGTACGGCACCCCCTGCTCGAAGCCGAAGTCGTGGACCTGCACGACGTGGGGGCTCCGGAGGTGCGCCGCCGCGCGCGCTTCGCGCTCGAAGCGGGCGCGGAACGCCGGCGACCCGGCGTAGGCCACGCCCATGAACTTGACGGCGACGTGCGTGCCGAGCTGGACGTGCTGCGCCACCCACACCGAGCCCATGCCGCCCGCCGAGAGCGCGCGCTCCAGGCGGTACTTGCCGGCGATGATCGAGCCTGATTCGAGCTGCATGCGCCGGGGCGCCTCCTGCGGGTGGGAGCAGCGTAACCGATCGCGCGCCGATCGCGCAGCCGAGCGCGACGGCGCGGCGTCAGGGCGCGGCGCGCAGGACGCACACCGAGGCGAGCTCGAGAGCGGCGCCGTGGCGCGGCCGGCGTCGAGGCGGGCTGGACAGGGGCAGAGCGCCCTCGTCCCCCGCCTCAGAACGGCCGAGGCGGCACGGTTTTCTGCTTCTCCGCGGTCGGCGTGGCGCCAGCCGGCGATGCGGCGCGGGCGGGAGGCGGCGGAGGTTGCGGCGGGTCGTCGTCGTACACCACCTCCCGCGCCGCTGACGTCTTTCCACGGACGGACGGCCCCCCAGGCGGCGCCATCTGCGCTCCCGTCGTCGCTGCTGCCGCACCCGTCGTCGGCGACGGTCTCGCCTGGACCGCTGTCCCTCCGTGAACAGGCGGAACGGGCGGAACCGCGCCCTTTTGCGGCGCAGCTCCCGGCGATGGTTCCACCGGGGCTGCGTTCGCGTTGGGGTGTCCCTGCTCGACCGGCGCCGCGCCTGTGCGCCCTGCGTCCGCGCCCTCCGCGGGTCTCTCCGCCGCCGCCGGCTGTGCCGCCGTTGCAGCAGGTGTCGCCATCGCCGCAGCCGTGGCCCTCTCGCGCGGCGTCGCCTCCGCCCGACCCACGACGGGTCCGCTGCCTGCGTCGGCTGCGGTTGGCGGTGACGGCTCTCCCCAGCCGACGAGCCACGTTGCGGCGATCGCGCCCACCAAGACGCCCACCACCGCCGTGACGGCCACGACCGTGGCCCTCCCTCCCCGTTGCTTCGCCTTGCCAGCGGGCTTCACCTTCGCCGCGGCTTGCGCGCTCGCGGCTTGCGTGCCCGCGGCATGCGCGCTCGTGGCACGCGCGCCGACCTGCTGCGCCTGCGCCGCGCGCACCATCGCCATCGCCTGCTGCTGCGCCTCGGCTTCCTTCCCTCGCATCACGACCGTCCCACGCGACGTCACCATGGGTCCGGCTCCGGCAGCCGGGGCTCCGATGCTCCCGCCCGGCGCGGCTTCTCCCTGCACGGCGTGCCCGACCGCGAGCGCGCCCTGGATTGCATGCGTGCCCTGCGCCATCGATTGGGCGCCCTGCATCGCGTGCGCGCGCTGCGCCGCCGACCACGCCCCTTGCACCGCGTGCGCGGTTTGCATCGCGTGCGCGCCCTGGGCCCCCGCCTGCGCTCCCTGCATCGCGTGCGCCGTCTGCGCCACCAGCGCCGTCTGCATCACCGGCCCGCCCTGCCTCACCCCAGCCTTCCCGCCGCCGCCCTCCGTAGCCGGCGCTCCCGGCCTTGCCAGCGGCACCGTCGTCGCGAGCTCCTCCGCGGTGGGCGCGCTCCCCTGCCCTCGCGCCGGCGCCACCGCCGTCTCCTGCTCCGCCGTGCTCCCCGGCGGCGGCGTAACGCGCTCTCCCGTGGTGCGCAGCCCTCCGCGCTCCCCCGTCGTGCCCAGCCTCTCGCGCTCCCCCGTCGTGCCCAGCCTCTCGCGCTCCCCCGTCGTGCCCAGCCTCTCGCGCTCCCCCGTCGTGCCCAGCGCCCCGCGCTCCGCCTCCCCCGCGCTCTCCCGGAGCGCCGCCGCCACGCTCGCGAACGCCGCGAGCTCCCGCGCCACCTCCTCCGCGGTCCCGAACCGCTCCTGCCGCTCCCTGCGCAGGCACCGGTCGACGATCCGCACGAGCCGCTCGTCCACGCGCCGCAGATACCGAGACACCTTCGGGATCTCCCCCGACAGGATCTGCGACAGGAGCTGCGGCCCCTCGCCCTGGAACGGCCGCACGCCGGTGAGCATCTCGAACAGCATCACCCCGAGCGACCAGAGATCCGCCCGCGCATCGAGGTCCTCGTCCGCGCGCAGCTGCTCCGGGCTCATGTAGACCGGCGAGCCCACCACATCGAGCGTCGACGTCGCGCCGCTCGCGGCCGCGAGGCTCTTGGCCACGCCGAAGTCGAGCACCTTGACCACGAAGTCGCCTGCCTCGGGCGGCCGGTGCAGGAACACGTTCGCCGGCTTGAGGTCGCGGTGCACGATCTGCACGGCGTGCGCCGCCGCGAGCGCGCCCGCCACGTCATGCGCGATCCGGACGGCCAGCGGCGCCTCCAGGCGGCGCCGCGCCTCGAGCAGCGCGGCCACGCTGTCGCCCACGAGCAGCTCCATGATGAGGCACGGCTCGCCGCTCTCGGTGCGGGCCACGTCGATCACGTCGACGATGTTCGGATGCTGGAGCGCCCCGCAGGACTGCGCCTCGCGCAGGAGCCGCTTGCGCAGCGACGGATCGGGACGAGCGATCACCTTGAGCGCCACCTCGCGCCCGGTGGCCTCGTTCCTCGCGGCCCAGACGACTCCCATCGCGCCCTGCCCGATCTTGCGGCTCAGGCGGTACTTCCGCGCGAGCAGCATGCCCGGAAGCAGCCTGTACGCCTCGATCGGTTCCGACATATCCCCCCCGGGTCGCGCCGCCCGCCGAGCGCGGGCTTACCATCGCTCCCGCGCGATCGGAATCACGGAACCCACGCCCCGGCCGCCGGCGCCGCTCAGCGCCGGCGCCGTTCAGGGCGCGTACGGATCCCGCTTTCTCTCGTGCTCCCGCAGGCAGTTGGTCCGCATGAACCCCGTCTTGCCCGCGCACGGATCCACCTTGGGCCGCTTGGCGGCGGGCTGCTGCGGCGCCGGAGGCGGCGGCGCAGCCGTCTTCCCGGAGGCCTTGCCCCCGGGCTGCGCGGCGACGGCGATCCGCGACGCAGGCGCCGCCGCCGCGGGCGCTGCCTTCGCCGGCGCTGCCGCCACCGGCGCGGGCGCCGTCTTCGCCGGCGCTGCCGCCGTCGTCGCCGCCGCCGTGACGGCCGCCGCCGCTGTCGCCGCCGCGGCCGGCGCGCTCGGCGCCGGTGACGTCGCCGCGTCCGCCTCCGCGCGCTCCGCGTCGCTCGCCGCGCCCGCGTCCGCGTCGCCCTCGCTCGGCTCAGCCGCCGGCGCCTGGGGCGCGGGTGCCGCCGCCGTCGGAGGCGGTGCCTCGGCCGGCTGGGCGGCGCTGCTCTCGCCGCTCTCGCGCTCGACGCCGGCCTCCATCGACGCGTCCGGCCCGGCGGGCACCTCGCCGCTGCTCGCGGGCGCGCGCAGGGCGAAGAAGAGCACCGCTCCCACGAGGCCGGCGGCGAAGGCGGCCACCAGCGCCAGGATCGCGCCGGGGACCTGGTTCCGCCTCGGGCGCCGCTGCTGCTCCGGCGGCGGCATCGGCGGCGGCGTCGCGCGCGCTGCCCACGGCGACGGCTGCGCTGCCGCCCGACCCGCCTCCGGGCCCGGCGCGAGCGGCGTGCTTGGCGAGCTCCCCGAGCGCCCCGGCTCCTCCGGACCCCACGTCGGCGCGGCGCCCGCCCCAGGGCCTGCGCCCGCCATGACCTCCGGATCGAGCTTCTGGGTCATCTCGGCGTTCCACACCGGCTCGGCCCCAGCGCTCGCGCCTGGCGCCGGCGGCCCTCCCGCCGGCACCACGCTCGCCCCCAGCCCCCGCGGCGATGCCGGCGCCACGCTCGCCCGCTGCGCCGGCGGCCCTCCCGCCGGCACCACGCTCCCGCCCAGCGCCGCCGGCACCACGCTCCCGCCCAGCGCCGCCGGCACCACGCTCCCGCCCAGCGCCGCCGGCACCACGCTCCCGCCCAGCGCCGCCGGCACCACGCTCCCGCCCAGCGCCGCCGGCACCACGCTCCCGCCCAGCGCCGCCGGCACCACGCTCCCGCCCGGCGCCGCCGGCACCACGCTCCCGCCCAGCGCCGCCGGCACCACGCTCCCGCCCAGCGCCGCCGGCACCACGCTCCCGCCCAGCGCCGCCGGCCCTCCCGCCGGCACCACGCTCGCCCCCAGCCCCCGCGGCGATGCCGGCGCCACGCTCGCCCGCTGCGCCGGCGCCTCCGCCGGCGCGGCCACTCCGCCTCCCCCTCCGCCTCCGCCCCCCACAGCGGCGCCCATCCTGCCGCCCGACCGCGCGCCCGCGGCCGTGTACCCGTCGAGGAGCTCCGCCACCTCCGCCGCCGACCCGATCCGCTCGTCCCGGTGGCGCGCCATGCACCGCGCGACCAGCTCCACGAGCCCCGGGTCCACCCGTCGCAAGTACCTGGAAATCTTCGGAATTTCCCCGCTCAAGATCCCGGTGAAGACCGCCCTCGCGTCCCCCTGGAACGGCCGCATGCCGGTCAGCATCTCGAACAGCACCACGCCGAGCGCCCAGATGTCCGCCCGGTGATCGACGTTCGGATCGGCCCTCACCTGCTCCGGGCTCATGTAGAGCGGCGACCCCACCGCGCCGCCGGTCGCCGTGCGGATGCCGTCGTTCATGGCGAGGTTCTTCGCGACGCCGAAATCGAGCACCTTCACCACCGGCTCGTCCATGTCCGGCTCGCGGTGCAGGAAGATGTTCGCCGGCTTCAAATCGCGGTGGACGATGTGCGCCGCGTGCACGGCGGCGAGGCCCCTCGCCACGTCGCGCCCGATCCCCGCCGCCACGTCCGCGTCGAGCCGGCGCCTGCGCTGGAGCAGATCCGCGAGCGTCTCGCCCGTGAGCAGCTGCATGACGAGGAAGGGCTCGCCGAACTCGGTCTCGCCCATGTCGTACACGTCGATGACGTTGCCGTGCCGCAGCGCCCCGCCGTTCCGCCCCTCCCGCTGCAGCCGCCGCCGGAGCTCGGGATCCGGCCGGTGGATCAGCTTCAGCGCCACCTCGCGCGACGTGGACAGGTTGAGCGCCGCCCACACCACCCCCATGGAGCCCTCGCCGAGCCTCCTCACCAGCTTGTACTTCTCGGCGATCACCAGGCCGGCGGCGATGTGCGTGAAGGACTTGGACATCGAGCTCAAGAGGGTTGTTCGGGGCGCAGCGCAGCGGCGCGCAAGGTATCGTGACGTACCGCGGAACGAAAGTGTGTCACCACGAGGTAACACGCGCTCCACCGCGACCCGCCTCGCTCTCCGCCCCGGCGCGCAGCAGGAGATACCCCGCGGCCATGCCGATCCCCACGAGGATCACCGCCGCGAGCAACGCCAGCGCGATCCACGCGGCCCGCGGCCGAGCGAGCTCGGGCGTCGATCGCGCCTGCGGGCGGCTCGGCCCGAGGGGCACGGTGTTGCCCGGCGCCGGCAGCGCCGGCGCGGGCCGATTCGCGAGGGCTCCGGGCGGCGACGCCTGCGCGAGGCCGGGCGCCTGCCGAAAAACGGACGCGTCCGCCGGTGAGAGCTTGATGGTCCCGTTCTGCCCCAGCAGGGGATTGCTCGACGCCGGCGGCCGAGGCGCCGGCCCCGCCGGGCTCCCGCTCGCCGGAGGCGTCGGCACCGGCGATGCGACCGCCCCGCGCGGCGGCAACCCCGGCGAGGCCCCCGCCCCTCGCGGCGGCCCCGGCGAGGCCCCTGCCCCCCACGGCAGCGGCCCCGGCGAGGAGCCCGCCCCTCGCGGCAGCGGCGTCGCCGCCGCGCTCGCGTGTCCGTGCGGGAGCTGCAGCGACGCCATCGACGCCGGCAGCGGCGTCGTGGTCGCCGGCATCGGCCCAGGCGGCGCCCCGCCCCACGACCCGCGCCCCGGCTGCTGCGGCACGTCGTACCGCGGCAGATCCGGCGACGAGCCCGGCGACGAAGCGCTGAGCGGCCGCGCCGGCGGCGAGACGAACGGCTCGAGCGCCGCCGCCACCTCCGCCGCCGAGCGCGGCCGGCGCTCGCGATCGCGCTGGAGACACTGCGCCACCAGGGCGTCGAGGGCAGGGTCGATCTGCCGGAGCATCTGGGAGAGCGTCGGGATCTCGCCCTGCAGCACGTTTCTCAGGAGCTCGTGCGCCCTGCCCTGGATCGGCCGCCGGCTGGTGAGCATCTCGAACATCACCACGCCGAGCGCCCAGAGGTCCGCGCGCGTATCGATCTCGCCCTGCGCCCGCACCTGCTCCGGGCTCATGTAGGCGGGAGAGCCGATGAGGATGCCTGTCGCCGTGCGGACCTGATCAGGCCCCGTGAGGACCTTGCTCACGCCGAAGTCGAGTATCTTGACGACGTAATTGCTCTCGCCAGGCTCGGTGTGGAGAAAGATGTTGGACGGCTTCAGGTCCCGGTGGATGATGCCGCGCTCGTGCGCAGCGGCGAGCCCGCGCGCGATGTCACGCGCGATGCGCGACGCCTCGGGGACCTCCAGCTTGTGCTTGCGCTTGAGAAAGGACGACAGCGTCTCGCCCGAGAGCAGGGGCATGACGAGGAATGGATCGCCGTCCTCCGTCTCGTCCGCGTCGTAGATATCCACGATGTTGCGGTGGCTCACCGCGCCGCAGGCCCGCGCCTCCCGGAGGAGCCGGACGCGGAGCTCCGGGTCGGGCCGCACGAGCAGCTTGAGCGCCACCTCGCGCGAGGTGGCCTCGTTGTGCGCGGCCCAGACGACCCCCATCGCCCCCTCGCCAATCCGACGGAGCAGCCGGTACTTGCCGCAAACGAGCGTTCCTGGCGGCGGCGCGGCAGGAGGCGAGGGAGATGGCATGGAGGGGCTCGCGTTGAGGGCGGACGCGGAGACAGGTCGAAGACGCTTGGGGGCAATTGTCGCAGGTGAGGTAGCGCACGGTCAAGAAAAGGCGCGAGCCCGGGCCGCGTGAGCGCGCGATCGGGGCCGGCGCGCTCCTGCGAGGCCTGCGCTTCGCGCGCCGGAGCGCCTCTCTCGCGTCGCTCCTCGCGCGCGCGGCCGGCGCGACCGCGGTGTCAGCGCGGGAGATGCGGCGCGAGACAGGACAAGAGAGGACCTATTTCTTGTACCTCGCCTCGCACCGTTGCTTTTCCATGAACTTGAGACCAGCGCACGGGTTCGAGGGCGGTTTGGCGATCTGCGCCGTCGCAGGCGGAGGCGAGCTCGGCACGGTGCGCGGCTTCGCGCTGCTCGCCGCCCCCGGCGAGCTCCCCGCCGCCGCGCCTGCGCCCCTCGTCGTCCCGGCGCCCGTCGCGCTGCCGGCGCCCGGCGCTGTCCCGGCGCCGATGCCCGGCGCGCTGCCGGCGCCCGCCGCCGTCCCGGCCCTGGCGCTCGTCGCCGCCCCGGCGCTGCTCACCGGAGCGGCGCTCTGCGCCGCCGTCGGCTCGGGCGGCGCGGTCGGCTCGGGCGGCGCGGTCGGCTCGGGCGGCGCGGTCACCGCGGAGCCCGACGGCGCGCCCGCCGGCTGCTCCGGAGGCCGGTCGTCCCGCGGCCGGACGCCACCGCCCTCCGGCGGCGCCCCCTCGCCTTCTCCCGGCGTGATCCCGGGAAGCAGCGCGCTCCCGGAGGGCGCCGGCGCTGCGGGCGCAGGCTCCTGCGACCGCAGCGCGATGAGCATCCCCACGAGGATCAGCGACAGCGCGGCCGCCGCGATCGCCAGCGTCGCGGCCGTCCGCTTGCGCTTCTGATCGTCGCCCTGCGGCGCTGGCTCCTGAGCGCCCTGGGCCAGGTATGCCCCGGTCTGATGGACCGACGGGTGGTTCGAGACGAGCGGGGTCGTCGACGAGCTCCCCGCCTGCTGCGGCACGCCCGTGCCCGTGGTCGCGCCCGGCCTGGAGTCCGACGCGCTCGCGCCCGGCCTGGAGTCCGACGCGCTCGCGCCCGCCTCCGGCGCGAGCTTCACCGTCGACTCCGGGAGCCGGCTCGGCGACGCGCCGCCGCTGCCGGAAGTCTGCGCGCCGGCAGGGCCGAAGCCCCCCGGCGCGGGCATTCCCTCCGGCACCGACGGCGAGGTCATGCGCACCGTCATTCCCCAGGGTCCGCGCTCCGGGACCGCCCCCGGCGCGGCCTGCGCCGCGCTCCCGTGGGACAGCCCTGACGCCGCGGACGACGCCGCCGTGGGCAGCGGCGTCCGCAGCGCAGCCGCGGGGTGTCCCGCCGCCGGGTGCTGCCCCGAGCCGAGGCGCTGCCTGCCAGCGCCGCCCGCCTCCGCGCCCCCCCGCGCGAGCGGTAGCGTCGCCACGTCGTCTTCCCACAGGGCGCGCCCCGCCGACGCCACGGCGATGTGCTGCCCCGAGCTCCCCGCGCGCCGAGGCGAGGCGACCGCCGCCTGCCCCGCGTCCGCCGCCTGGCCCAGGCCCGCCGCCTGACCCGCAGCCACCTGCCCCGGGCCGACCGACGGCGCCCCGCCCGCGCCCGGCGGCTCCTGCACCGGGATCGGAGCCCGCGGCCCGCCGCCGAGCAACGCCAGCGGCAGCGCTCCCGCGCCCACGTCGGCGCTCCCCGACCCGGGTTGCGCCACCGACCGAGGTTGCGCCACCGACCCGGGTTGCGCCACCGACCCGGGTTGCGCCACCGACCCGGGTTGCGCCACCGACCCGGGTTGCGCCACCGACCCGGGTTGCGCCGTCCCGGCCTGCGCGCCCGGCCAGCCGGCGTCCGTGCCCTCGCCCGGGAGCAGCCCCTGCACCTCCGGCGACGTCTGCCGCAGCGCCGCGTCCATGCCGGCGCCGACGCCCCGCGCCGCATACCGATCGAGCTGCGCCGCGATCTCCGCCGCCGACCCGATCCGCTCCGCGCGATCCCGCCGCATGCAGCGCGCGATCAGATCCACCAGCCCCTGGTCCACCCGCCGCAGGTACTTGGACACGGTGGGGATCTCGCCCGTGAGGATCCCCATGAACACCGCCTGCGCGTCCCCCTGGAACGGCCGCATGCCGGTCAGCATCTCGAACAGCACCACCCCGAGCGCCCAGATGTCCGCCCGGTGATCGACGTTCGGCTCGGCCCTCACCTGCTCCGGGCTCATGTAGAGCGGCGACCCCACCGCGCCGCCCTGCACCGTGTGCAGGCCGTCGTTGACCGAGAGGTTCTTCGCGACGCCGAAATCGAGCACCTTCACCACCGGCTCGTCCATGTCCGGCTCGCGGTGCAGGAAGATGTTCGCCGGCTTCAGGTCGCGGTGGATGATGTGCATCGCGTGCGCCGCCGCGAGACCCCGGGCCACGTCGCGCCCGATCGACGCCGCTGCCGGCGGATCGAGCCGGCGCCGCCGCGCGAGCAGCTCGGCCACGGTCTCGCCCGTGAGCAGCTGCATCACGAGGAACGGCTCCCCGGCCTCGGTCTCGCCCATGTCGTAGATGTCGATGACGTTCCGGTGCCGCAGCGCCCCGCAGTTGCGCGCCTCGCGCTGCAGCCGCAGCCGGAACTCGGCCTCGGGGCGGTGGATCAGCTTCAGCGCCACCTCGCGGGCGGTCGCCACGTTCACCGCCGACCAGACGACGCCCATGGCCCCCTCGCCGATCTGGCGCACGAGCCGGTACTTCTTGTCGATCAGCACGCCGGAAGCGAGCAGCGTCGAGCTCTTCGGCGACGACATCAGCGCCTTTCCGGCGGCACGGCACGCCCAAGCATCACGGAGCACGCCCGGGCGGACGCGGCCAGCGGAGCGGGGCGAGCCGAGGCATGCGCCCGACGTCCCCACCGCCCGGCGCTCGGGCCCGCCGCTCCCTCATGCGCCTGCTCCCGCGCGACGCAACATCCGATTCCCAGGTCCACGGGACGCGCCTCCTGAGCGGGGCATCCTACAGCAGTTCTCCCCGGCGCGATACGTTCTCTGCAACGAGGAACGGACGACGAACGACGGACCAGGAAAGCGGGAGAAGCCCGATTCGATCGTGTCGGGATCGGACCCACGATCGCGCCCACGCTTGCTGCCAAACCCGGCGAAGGACGCGAGGAAAGCGAGGCGCACATGGGCGACACAACCATCATGAAGGTCTCCTCCGGCCGCTCCCCGAGAGGCCAGATGGGCCAGAAATACCTGGCCTCCGGAATCCAGGTTTCGATGCGACTCTGGGAGCGCGAGCCGCCGGGCGACGCCAAACCGCCGACCGTGCGCGATTACGAGACCGTGGGGTTCGTCATCGAGGGGCGAGCCGAGCTGCACATCGAGGGACAGATGGTGCGCCTGGAGCCCGGCGACTCCTGGACCGTGCCTAAAGGCTCATCGCATTCTTACAAGATCATTGAACCGTTCACCGCGGTGGAGGCGACGAGCCCGCCCGCGAGCGTCCACGGACGCGACGAGGCCTGAAGCGGCATTCAGGCAAAACCTGAGGACGACGCCGGCACCCGTGCCCGCCGCCTGGACGAGCTCACCAGGGATGCCGGGCGACTCGGCTCACAGCGCGGTGCCGGCGCCGGCCGCGGGCTTCTCGCTGTCCTGCGCTCCCTTGGCGCGCCCGGCCGGCTTCTTCTCGTCCGCGCCGCCCGGCGCCGGCTTCTTGTCGCCCTCGGCGGCCTTCTTCTCCTCCGGCGCCGCGCCGGCCTGATCGCCCGCGCCCGCCTTCGCCCCGTCGCTCTTGGCCGGCTTCGTCTCGCCCGCCCCGGCGTTGGCCCCGTCGCTCTTGGCCGGCTTCGTCTCGCCCGCGGACGCCTTCGCCCCTTCGCTCTTGGCCGGCTTCGTCTCGCCCGCCCCGGCGCTGGCCCCCTCGCTCTTGGCCGGCTTCGTCTCGCCCGCCGTCGCCTCGGCCTTCTCGGCCCGCGCCGCCTTCGTCTCGCCCGCCGCCGCCTCGGCCTTCTCGGCCCGCGCCGCCTTCGTCTCGCCCGCCGCCGCCTCGACCTTCTCGACCCGCGCCGCCTTCGTCTCGCCCGCCGCCGCAGCCGCCGCCGCGCCTCCCGGCGCGCTGCTCCCGTCCTTGGCGGCCGCCTTGCGCCCGTCTTCCCCGGCCGCGGCGGGCGCCGACGACGACACCGGCTTCACCGGCTCGGCGGCGGCCGCCTTGTCGCCGTCGTCCACCGCGCCCGCCGCCGGGGCCGACGCCACGCGGACCTCGTCCTCGCGCGGCTCGACCGGCGCCGGATCGTCCGGCCGCGACGTCGGCACGTACACCACGAGCCGATCCCCGGGCATCAGCGTGCTCCGCCTCGAGCGCTGGTTGATCCGCTCCAGGCTGCCGACGCTGAGGCCGTAGCGGGTCGCGAGCTTGCTGAACGTGTCCCCCTCCCGCACCGCGATCTCGATGCGCTTGCGCCCCTTCAGGCCCTCGAAGTGGGCGAAGAACTCCTCCGAGCCGACCGAGAGGACGCGCGCCTCGGCCTCGTCGAGGAGGAACACCCCGTCGTAGCGCTGCGACCTCGGGACGAACAGCTGGAGCGTCATCCCCTCGTGCAGCGACGCCCCGGGCGAGAGCGTGTTCCAGCGGCAGATCTCGTCGGGCGTCACCGACATCACCGCCGCGAGATCCCGGAGCGTGTCGCCCGCGACCACGCGGTAGAAGACGCGCCGGCGCCCCTCGTACGAGAAGCGCTGCGCCGGGACCACCACGACCGGCCTCGCCTCCGACGACAGCGGCGCGCCGTTCGCGAGCAGGTGCTCCGCCGCCGCCACGCCCACGCCCTCCGCCGCCGGGACGAACAGCAGCGCCCCCGGGCGCACCGGCTCGCCGGGGCGCAGGCCGTTCAACGTCTGCAGCGTCCACCGCGTCGTCCCCCGGAACGTCGCGATGTCGTCGAGCGACTCGCCCCAGCGGACCAGGTAGCGCTCGAGCTTCGGCTCGCGCTCGATGAGCTTCGGCATCGCCTTCGCCGCGCGCGCCCCCGCCCCCGCGGGCACCCGGACCTCCCAGCGCGCCTGCTCCTTCGCGTCCACCGGCAAGGGCGGCGTGCGCTTCGCAACGAGCTGCGGGTTCAGCGCCTCGATCTCCGGCGCCCCCGCCCCCGCGGCGGCCGCCACCGACTGCAGCGACACCCCGGAGCCGAGCGAGATCTTGTCGAACGTCACCGCCGGATCGAGCTCGACCTCGTCGCAGCCGAACACCTTCGGGTTCCGCGCCACGATCGCGATCGCGAGGATCTTCGGCACGTAGAGCGCCGTCTCGAGCGGCATCCCCGCCTCGAGCCGCGACAGCTCCCAGAAATCGTTCGTGTTGTACTTCCGGATCGACGCGAGCAGCCCCCCGTACCCCATGTTGTAGGCCGCGAACGCGAGCTCCCAGCCGCCGAAGCGCCGCCGCAGATCCGAGAGGTACCGCGCCGCCGCGAGGGTGGAGCGCTCCGGGTCCAGGCGCTCGTCGACCCAGCGGTCGACGGTGAGGCCGTAGATGCGCGCGCCCTCCGGCATGAACTGCCACAGGCCGGCCGCGCCGGCCGGCGAGTGGACGGTCGGGTCGAAGCCGCTCTCGACGAGCGAGAGCCAGAGCAGATCCTCCGGGAGCCCCTGCTCGCGGAGGACCCGGCGGATGGCGGCGCCGTACCGGCCGCTCTTCTTGATCCAGGAGACCACGGCCGAGCGGCCGCGCGGGTCGTCCTTGTAGTACTCGAGGTAGCGCACCACCCGGCCGTCCCAGCGGACCGGGATCTCGGGCAGATCGAGCTGCCGCAGCCAGGAGATGTCGCGGGTCTCCTCCGCCTTCGGCGGCGCCACGGGCAGCCCGGAGGGCGGCAGGCCGGAGGCCTCGAGGCGCGGCTCGCCCGCGCCGAGCAGGAGCGTGCCGTCGACCGGCCACGCGGGCCCCGCGCTCGGGGTCGCGCCGGGGAACAGCGCCAGGTCGATCTCGCGCATCGTCCGGAGCTCCGGCGACTCGGCGACGCTCGCCCCCGCCGGCGTCGCGGTGCCGGCGATCACCCGCCGGGCGGCCTCGTCCGGGGTGCCGGGCTCCCCCGGCTTGCGCGTGATCTTGGTCGCGCCCTTCTTCGGCGCCTTCGATCGCGCCGCCGGCTTCGCCGGCGTCTTGGCGGCCACGCGCTTCGCGGCGCCCTTGCCGCCATCCGCGGCGGCGGGCCTGGCCGGCGAAGGCTTCTCCGGCTTGGCCTCGGCAGCGCCGGCCTTCTTCGCCTCCGGCCGGTCCGCCTTGCCGTCGGCCGCCGCACCCTTCTTCGCCTCGGCCTTCGCCGGCTCGGCCGCCGCCGGCGAAGCGGCCTCCGGAGGCGCCGCGAGGCCGTCGAGCGCGACCCCCGAGAGGGCGGCCATCCAGCCAAGACAAACAAGCCTGCGTGCGGCGCGTCGGATCCGCATGTCAGCGACCGACCTGTCTCACGATGCGCCCGAGGGGTCAACTTTGGCAGTCAGGCGGAACTGCCGCGGACCTCCATGGAGACGGGAGGCTGGAGCACATCCCCACCGGCGTGGGTGTGATGAAGGGAGAGAATTTGAACCACAGAGGCACAGACCTCTGGGCGTCTATCCTGGCGTCCTCGGCGGCGTGGCGGTTCATTCCGCGCTCGGTCGACGCGATCGGTGTTCTAGGAGAGCAGCGCGATGAAGTCGCCGATCGCCGTGAACGGCAGGCTCTCGTTCACGACCCCCGCGCGCACCGCGGCCCCGGGCATGCCGTACACCACCGCCGAGTCCTCGCTCTCGGCCACCACCGTGCCCCCGGCCGCGCGGATCGCCCGCGCGCCGTTCACCCCGTCGTCCCCCATCCCCGTCAGGATGATGCCCACCGCGCGGCTGCCGCCCACCTGCGCCACGCTCCGGAACAGCCGGTCCGCGCTCGGCACGTACCTATCGCCGGGCGCCGGCGCCCCCACCCGGATCCGGATGTCGCCGCTCAACCCCACCCCGCTGCCCGGCGTCACCGCGATCTCCATACACATCCGTCCAGGGCATACGTACGCCTTGCGGCTCACCACCTGATCGCCGTTCTGCGCCTCCACCACGCGGAGCCCGCCCTTGCGATCGAGCCGCTCCGCGAACGTGCGGGTGAACTTGTCCGGCATGTGCTGCGCGATGAAGATCGCGCCGGGGAAGCGATCCGGGATGCGGTTGAAGATCTCGAGGAGCGCCGTGGGCCCGCCGGTCGACGAGCCGACCGCCACGAGGTGGCGCAGCGAGACCCCGAGCCGCGACGGCTCCTGCACCGGTCGCTGGATCGCGGGCTGCGACGCCCGCGCCGGCGCCGCGGGCATGGGCGACCGCGGCCGGAGGTAGCGCACGAGCAGGACCTTCTGGATGATCTCCTTGCGGATCTGCGCGTCCGCCGTGAACTGCCGGTCCGGCTTCGCCACGAAGTCCACGGCGCCGAGCTCGAGCGCCTTGAAGACGTTCTCCTTGTGGCTGTAGCTCGAGACGATGATGACCGGCGTGGGCTGCCTCGCCATCAGGATGCGGAGGAAGGTGAAGCCATCCATGCGCGGCATCTCGAGGTCCAGCGTGATCGCGTCCGGCCTCAGCTGGGCCGCCTGACGGAGCGCGTCGTCGCCGTCTCCGGCCTTGCCCACGACCTCGATCTCGTCGCTTCCGCTCAAGATCTCGGCGATGTTGCGCCGGTTGTACGCGGAGTCGTCGACGACGAGCACGCGCAGGGGAGCGAATGTCATGAGCGCAAAACCTTCCGCCGGAGGTTCATTCTACCCCACCCGGAGCGCCATGGGACCACCCGTCGCCCGTGCAGCCTCGACTTCGTCGGCACCTCATCCACCGCCCCGCTCCCCGCCCCCGCGCTCGCCGCCCCCCCACCACTCGCCGCCCCCCCGCTCCGGGGCGGCCTCCGCGAGCCCCAGGCGCAGCGTCGCCGCGGGCTTGCGGTACACGAGATCCTCCCGCAGGTGCGCGATCTCGAACGCGGTCGTGACGTTCAAAAGCGACTCGGAGTGGCCCAGCAGGAGGAAGCCGCCGGGCGAGAGGCGCTCGTAGAAGATGTCGATCACCCGGCGCCGCGACTCCTCGTCCAGGTAGATGAGGACGTTGCGGCAGAAGATGACGTCCACCCGCCCGACCACCGCCGCGCGCGACGAGTCGAGCAGGTTCAGGTGGCCGAACTGGCAGAGCGAGCGCAGCTCGTCCACGACGTGGAACCCGTCCGGCCGCTCCGTGAAGTAGCGCCGCTTCAGCTCGGAGGGCGTCGCGCGGAACGCCGAGGGGCCGTACACCCCCTTGCGCGCGGCGACCACGCACCGGCGCGAGATGTCGCTGCCGAAGATGCGGACCTCGCGGCGATCCGCGGCGCCCGACTCCCGCGCGGCGATCGCGATCGAGTAGACCTCCTCGCCCGTCGAACAGCCCGCGCTCCAGATGGACAGCCGGCCCTTGGCGCCCCCCGCCTTGACGATCATCGGCACGATCTCGGTCATGAGCGCGCGCAGCTGGTAGTCCTCGCGGAAGAAATACGTCTCGTTGACCGTGATGAGCTCGATCGCCTCGTCGAGCTCGGCGCGCCCGCGGCTGTGGGAGCGCAGGTACTCGTGGTACTGCGCGAACGAGGAGAGCCCCAGCACCACGACCCGCTCGCGGAGCCGGCGCTCCATCGACGTGCGCGCCTCGGGCCCGAACTGGAGCCCGCAGTGCTTGTTGAACAGGTCGCGCAGCCTCTGGAACTCGTCAGGCAAGAGGCGGATCTCGTCGTCCCGCCGCCGGTTCACGGCACCTTCCCCGACGGCGGCCCGCCGGACATCCCCGAGGGGGACGTCGGGCCCTCGCCGCCATCGATCGAGACGGGCGCGCTCAGCCGATCCCCGGCCTCGCTCCACGGGGGATCCGAGCGGAACGGCGCGCCCCCCTGCGCCGCCGCCGAGATGAGCTCCGGCTCCCCCGACGAGCGCACCAGCGAGAGCAGCTCGCGCGCGCGCGCCCGCTCGTCGCCCGCCCGGTCCGAGAGCGACGCGTACAGGCGGCCGAGCGCCCGCGCCGCCGCCAGCCGGACCTCCCGCTCCTCGTCCGCCAGCGAGACGCTCAGCACGTCGAGCGCCGAGACGCCCGCCGCCGCCGCGATCGCGGTCACGGCCGCGCGGCGCGCGCGCACGTCCCCCACCGACGCGACGCTCGTGAGGAACGCGATCTCCTCCCGATCCGCCGTGCCGAGCGCCTCGATCACGATCGCCGCCGCGAGGTGGGTCTCCTCGGCCTGCATCAGCCGGCGCGCGAGCGCGCGCGCCGACTCGGGGTACCGCTCCGAGAGCCCCGCGAGCGCGCTCTCCGCCGCGCGCGCGACCGGCAGCGAGATGGCGCGCGTCTGCGAGACCACGAGCGAGAAATCGTCCGCGGCGCCGATCTTCGCGAGGCCGTAGAGCGCGCTCGTGGCCACGAGCGTCGACGGGCTCTTGACCGACCGCCGCACCGCGCCGAGCAGCTCGTCGAGCGTCGGATCGGCGGCGGGCTGCGGCGGCTGCGCCGGCGCGCCCTCGCGCCCGCGCTGCTCCGCGATCGCCACCGCGCCGTCGATGAGCGCGGCCGTCGCGTCGTCGAGGCCCTCCCAGAGATCCGGATCGGGATCGATGTGCCGCTCGAGGTAGGCGAGCACCGAGGGCAGCGCCTCCCCGCCGAGCAGCCCGAGCGCGCGCTGCGCCGTCTCGACGAGCGCGGGCTCGATCATGGCCTGCACCGCGGCGTCGGCCGCGCCCGGCGCGCGCGCCATCGCCGCGAGCACGAGCGCCTGGGCGCGCCCGCTCACCGGATCCGCGCCGAGGCCGCGCCACGACGGGGGCTCCGCGGCGCCCGCGCCCGCGCCCGGCGAGGCGGCGGCCTGCACGAGGCGAGCGCCCACCTCCTGCGGGGCCGCCCGCAGCGCGTCGACCACGTGCGACGCGAGCGGCCCCTCGACGAGCCGCGCGAGCGCCCGGACGAGCTGCGCGAACGCGCCGCCCCGCGCCGTCGCGAGCGCCGTGACGAGCGCCCGCGGCGCCTCCGGGCTCTCCGCGAGCGCCGCGGCGCAGAGCGCCGCCGAGCGGAGGATCGGGTCGTCGATGAGCTGCGACAGCACCCGCCACGGCACCGGCGCCTCCAGGCCGTTCAGCCCGTTCAGCGCGGTCAGCCGCACGAAGCGATCCCGGTCGCCGAGCCGCTCGTACAGGATGTCCGTCACCCGCTCGCGCGCGATGAGCCCCATCCCGGCGATCGCCTCGATCGCGCTCTGGCGCAGGTTGTCGTCCTTCTCGGCGAGCGCCGCGTACAGCGCGTCGAGCGCCGCCGGGTCGCGCGTGCGGCCGAGCGCGTCGACGACCAGCTTGCGCTCGTCCCCCTTGAGCTCGGCGAGCGCGCCGACGAGCGCCGGCGTGGCGTCGCGGCCGCAGTAGCCGAGCACCTCGATGGCCGCGTTCCTGAGGCCGACGTCGTCGCTCGTCCGCAGCGCGTCGAGGAGCGCGCCGACGAGGACCTGCGCGGCGGACGGCCGCTCGCCCTCGGCGCCGCCCTGCGGCGCGGGCGGCCGCTCGCCCTCGGCGGCCGGCGGCGCCCCGGCCTGGATCAGCCGGTGGCAGGCGTAGGTCGCCTCCTTGCGGACGCGCCAGTCGGGATCCCCGAGCGCCCGCAGGAGGAGCGGCAGGGCCTCGGTGACGTCGGCCCGGCCGAGCCGCGCGGCCGCCTGGCGGCGCTCCTCGGCGTCGTCCGCGGCGAGCGCCACGGCGATGGCCGCGATCGGCATCGGCGTGCTCCGCACGCTGGGCGAGATGGACTCGGGCTCGGTCGGCCAGGGGCCCGCGTCGCTCACGCGCGGGCCCCCGTACGGGCCGAGATCGTCGAACGCGCGGCTCACGGCGCCTCCAGGAGGGCGCCCGACGCGGCGAGCGCGAGCGCGAGCTCGACGAAGCGCCCGACGTCGAGCACGAAGATCATCCGCTCGTCGTGGGTCGTCACCCCGACGATGCCGCGCAGATCGCTGCTGCCGCCCACCGGCGGCGTCGGCCGGTAGTCGCCGCTCGTCCCGAAGACCTCCGTCACGGCGTCGACGACGAGCCCCACCGTGTGCGTCCCCACGTCGACCAGGATCCACTTGGTGCTGCGGCTCGGCTCGACCGGAGGCAGCCCGAAGCGCACGCGGAGCTCGATCACCGGCACCACCTCGCCGCGGTGGTTCGCGACGCCGGCGACCTCGGGGGGCGTGTGCGGCAGCGTGGTCACCTCGAGCGGATTCACGATCTCGCGCACCCGCGTGATGTCGATCGCATACTGCACGTCGCCGACCACAAAGCCGACGAGGCTCTTCTGCGGGTCGGGACGGCTGCGCTCTCCAGTCAACGGCATCTGAGCCTCCGAGCGCCCGGGCTCTACGAGCCGCCCGGGCGCGGACGATTCGTCCGTTAGGACGCGAGTATGGCCTGCAGGTCGAGCAGGATGATGACGCGCGGCTGCGCCTCGCCCTGGGTGCCGTCCGACGCGCTCGCCCCGTGCATGGGCCGCGCGATGCCGGCGATGTAGCCCGCGACGTCGCCCCCGAGCGCCGTCGCGGCGTGCTCGATCTCGGCGTCGGCGAGCCGGTAGACCTGCTGGACCTCGTCGACGAAGAGGCCGAGCGTCTCGCCGTTCGCCGCGTCGACGAGCAGGATGCGCGCCCGCCGCTGCGGCGCGCCCTCGTGCAGCCGCATCCGCCGCCGCAGATCGATGACGGTCACGAGCTGCCCGCGCACGCTGACGATGCCCATCGTCGAGTCCGGCGCGCGCGGCACCGGCGTGAGCGGGGGCGGCTTCAGGATCTCGCGCACGAGCGAGACGGGCGCGGCGTAGGTGTCGCCCGCGAGCGTGAACGCGAGGTACTCGGTCCGCGGGCCGCTCGCCTGCGCGCGCGGGTTCCTCTTCGAGACGGGTATCCGGGCGGGCCTTCGGGAGAGGTTAGCCATGGGTGCTCCGCGGGTCGCTGCGCTGCCGGTCACCGCCGCCGTGGAGGATCTCCTCGATGAGCGCCGGCGCGTCGAGGACGAGCGCGATGCGCTGGTCGCCGAGCTCCGTGGCGCCGGAGAAGCCGCGCACCGAGGAGAGCGACGGGCCGAGCGCCTTGATCACGACGTCCTGCTGGCCGATGAGCGTGCTCACGACGAGCCCCAGCCTGCGCGCGCCGACCGACGCCACCACGATGTACTTGCGCTTGTTGCCCCCCTGCAGCCCGAGCGTCGCGCGGCCGCCGTCGCCCCGGCGCCCGCCGGACACGGCCGCGCGCGCCGACGAGCCGCCGCGCGCCCCGCCGAGCAGGCCCGCGATGCGCGCGCTGAGCTCCTCCTCCTCGTTCAGGCCGAAGAGCCGCGCGAGGTAGCAGAGCTGGAGCGTGCTGTTGCGCAGCGTGATCATCTCGCGGCCGTCGATCTGGCGCACCGTGCTCTCGTCGAGCGCGACCGCCTCCTGCACGTTCGTGAGCGGGATCGCGAAGAGCCGGTCGGCGACCCGGACGATGAGCGCGCTGATGATCGCCAGCGTGATCGGCAGGGTCACCGTCATCTTGGTGCCGATGCCGGGCTCGCTGTGCACGTCGATGACGCCGCCGAGCTTGCTGATGTTCGTCTTCACGACGTCCATCCCGACGCCGCGCCCCGAGAGCTCGCTCACGTCGGTCTTCGTCGAGATGCCCGGCTGGAAGATGAGGTTCAGGACCTCGCGGTAGCTCGTGGTCCGCGCGTCCTCCGGGGTCATGACCCCGCGGCGCAGGGCGGCGTCGAGCAGCTTGTCGACGTCGATGCCCTTGCCGTCGTCCTCGATCTCGATGACGACGTGGTTGCCCTTCTGGAAGGCGTTCAGCGCGATCGTGCCGACCGCCGGCTTGCCCACCGCCTCGCGCATGCTCTTCGACTCGATGCCGTGGTCGATGGCGTTGCGCATCATGTGCATGAGCGGGTCGCTGAGCTCCTCGACGATGAGCTTGTCGACCTCGGTCTCGGCGCCCGTGATGACGAGGTTCACGAGCTTGTCGGCGTCGCGGCTGATCTGGCGCACGACGCGGGCGAGCTTGTCGAAGACCTGCCCGAGCGGGACCATCCGGACCTCGAGGATGCCCGCCTGCATGGCGGCGAGGTGCCGGTCGAACGTGCGCTGGAGCCGGTGGAGATCGAGGGAGAGCTCGCGCTCGGTCGGCGCCGCGCGGAGCCGCTCGACGAGGCGGCCGAGCGCCGATCGGACGAGGGCGAGCTCGCCGACGATGTTCATCAGCCGGTCGAGCTTGTGGATGTCGACCCGCACCGTCTGGGCGACCGAGCGGATGGAGCTGAGCTCCCCCTTGCGGCCGCCGCGCGCGCTCGACGGCGGGCTCGCCGCCATCGAGCCGGTCAGGTCGACCGCCCGCGACACGCCCGTCGGCGCGCCGCCGCGCAGGGCCGCGGACATCGAGGGCATGCCCGGCGGGGCGACCCGGCCGTGCCCGTTGTTGTTGCGCCGCGGGATCTCCTCGACCGCGGCGCCGGCCTGGTGCAGGGCGCGCTGGAGCTCCTCGAGCGGCGCGCGCGAGGCCATCAGGATGTCGAGCTCGATCGAGTCCTGGTCCGCGCCCGCGCCGGTCGGCAGGTAGGTGATGATCTCGCCGTACGGCTTCGCGGTGATCTTCAGGTCGTCGAGGGCCTGGTCGATCGTGGCGAGGTGGAACTGCACGCGGAGCCGGAACAGGGTCATCCCGCTCGCGATGTTCGTGCGCAGCCGGTGCTCCTCGTACTCGGTGAGCACCGAGAGCAGCCCCGGATCGAGATCGTAGTTGTCGTCCGGGAGGCCGGCCGCGCTCGGGCCGGCGTCCTGGTGGAGCTGGCGCAGGAGGTCGTCGACCTCGGGCATGGGCGCGTCGCGCCCGTCCTTCTCGTTCTGGAGGATGCGGCCGTAGAGCTCGACGCTGCGGAACAGGAGATCGAGGACGGACGCGCTGATCTCGATGCGGCCGAGCCGCAGGTTGTCGAGCAGCTCCTCGAGCTCGTGGGACAGCGTGGCCATCCGGGTGGCGCCGAAGAGCCCGGCGAGCCCCTTCAGGGTGTGCACGGCGCGGAAGACGTCGTTGATGACGTCGGGGTCGACCTTGTTGGTCCGCACCGCCTCGTCGAGCGCGAGGAGGTCGCGCCCGAGCCCCTCGACGATCTCCTGCGCTTCCGAGAAGAACTCTTCTCGCGCTCGATCGCCGCTGTCGACCATCAGCCGCCGCCTTCCTCGCCGGAGCCGGGCTGCTTGGTGCGGGTCACCGGCTCCGGGGCGCGGGCGGGCGGCTGGGCTCCGGCCTCGTCGGCGTCGCGATCGGCCGGCGGCGCGGCGTCGGTATCGGCGACCTGGGCGCGCCCGTCGAGGCAGGCGACCACCGCGTCGCGCAGGGCCTCGGGCGTGAACGGCTTCGGCAGGAAGCGATCGGCGCCGAGGCGGAGCCCGCGCTGGACGTCGCGCTCGGTCGCCTGCGTCGAGATGATGAGGATGCAGACGCGGCGGTAGCGATCGCTCTGCCGGACGAAGCGGATGAGCTCGAGCCCGTTGATGTCGGGCATGTTGATGTCGGTGATGACCAGGTCGAACGCGCCGCGCGGCAGGAGCCGGAGCGCGTCGAAGCCGTTCATCGCCTCGACGATGTCGACGTCGCCCTCGAGCCCGAGCACGCAGTCCTCGAGCGTCGAGCGTATGTACGCCCGCATTGCCGGCGAGTCCTCGACGATCAGGATGCGTGCCATGTCGGCGACAGGGTAACGGAAATCGGCCGGGGGGGAGCAACTCGCTGACGGCCCGGCTCGTCTCCGAGGCGCGCGCGCTCCTCGGAGGCGCGCCGGCCTATGTACGGCGGTCTCCTTCCCGGTGTAAACCTGCGCGAGCGCCTTCCGGCGCGGATCTGCGGGGCCGGCTCCCCCGGCGGGGAGCCCGCTGCCCTGCCTGCGGCGCGGCCGCGCCCGGCCGTCGCGCCGGCCTCCCGGGGCCCCGGCTGCGGCAGCGAATTGACAGCGCGGCGTCCGATGCGCGCTAATCGCGCGCGTGAAAATCCTCCTTTGTTCTCCAGCGTTCCGGATCCTGCTCGCCGCCCTGTTCGCGCTCTCGAGCGTGGCCTGCGGCGGCGGGCTGCGGGTCACCCGGATCAACTCCGCCCAGAAGAAGCCGAACAACGTCTGGGTGTTCTTCAGCGTCGACGCCGGCGAGGACGAGCCGGTGGGCGGCCTCACGGCCGCCGACTTCGAGATCTACGAGGACGGCGACCTCGTCTCGACGTTCGAGAGCAAGCAGACCATCCAGAACCCCGAGGTCGCGGCGGTCATGTACACGATGCTGCTCGTCGACATGAGCGGCAGCATCACCGAGTCCGGCCAGGCCGACGCCCTCGTCGACGCCGCGCAGTCGTTCAGCGATCGGGTCGGCAAGAGCCAGAAGGTCGGCGTCTACGCGTTCGACGGCGAGGCAAAAATCCACTCGGTCGTCCCGTTCACCGAGGCGCAGGGCTCGGTCCAGGGCGGGCTCGAGGGGCTGCGGAGCTACAAGCCCAAGGACACGTCGACCAACCTCCACGGCGGCGTGGTCGAGGGCATCCGGGAGCTCAAGAAGCAGCTCGACCGGGACCGGCGGCCGCTCAAGTTCGGCACGCTCGTCGTCTTCTCCGACGGCACGGATCGCGCGAACCGCGTGAGCCGCGAGGACATGCTGAAGGAGCTCGACAAGGAAGACTACGAGAACTACCAGATCTTCGTCGTCGGCGTCGGCGCCGAGATCGAGAAGGCGCGGCTCGACGAGATCGGGCGCGACGGGACCGAGCTCGCGGCGGACCAGGCCAAGGTCAAGGAGTCGTTCGACAAGATCGCGGCGAAGATCGAGGCGCACATGAAGCGCTTCTACCTCCTGTCGTACTGCACGCCGGCGCGCGCGGGGGAGCACGAGGTGGAGATCAAGGCGATCCGGAAGGATCCGTCGGCCTCCGGGTCGGTCGCGTGGAAGTTCAACGCCGACGGCTTCGGCCCGCCGCCGGAGTGCGATCCGAACACGCCGCCCTCCTTCGATCTGAAGGCGACCACGCCCGTGGACGAGGGAAACGGGGGCGCGGGGGCGAAGGCGAGCTTCAAGGCGAACGCCAACGTGAAGGTCGAGGCGAAGTGACGGGCGTCGCGGCCGCCCTCGACGGCGGCCGCGGCGCGGCGCCTGCGGCGGCCTGCGCCGTCCGGCAGGCCTGAGCCTCCAGCGAGGCCCCTCCTCTCCGCCGCGTGCCCCTCCCCTCCCCCGGCGAGGTCGCGCGGAGCCCCATGACGAACGGCGCGAACGCGAACCCCGAAGACGGGCGCCAGGACGGCGGGCGCGCCGCGCGTCGCTAGCGCGGCACCTCGGGGACGAACTCGGCGCCGAGGCGGAAGATCAGGAAGTCCTTGGTGACGTTGCCCTCGCCGCCGTTGGGCCACAGGAAGGGGCTGCCGTTGCGGCGGTCCGGTTCCCACTCGTACCACATCCACCGGGCCTCCTCGTCGATGCCGCAGACGATGGGAAACTCGTTGCCGGGCACCGGGTCCGTGCCAGGGGTGTCGTTCGCCTCTCCGAACACGACGTGGCCGTGCGCGGACGCCTCGGTCGTCGCCCAGCCGGCGCTGGTCGTCTGCGGGTCGAGGCCGCCGCGGTTGCAGCTCGCGATGTGCTGGTTGATGGTCTCCAGCGTCGGCCCGGACGAGCCGAGGTCGTAGTCCTCGCCCGTCGCGCAGACCTCCCAGGCGCCGTTGCCGGTGTAGACGGGCTCGGCCCCCTCGCGGAAGAACTGGCCGAGCACGCCCTGCGTCGTGAGCTTGTCGGCATACGTGATGATATAAAGGTAGTGTCCGGCGTTCGCGGACGCCGCCGGCACGGTGTACGACTCGGGCCCATGGCCGAGGGGGCAGTCGAAGATCTCGTCGGCGAAGACGTTCTCGACGCCGCCGAAATAGCTCAGGAGCTCGTCGCCGGTCCCGTAGCCGAAGCCGTACGCGTTGTCGGCCGTGATGATGACGCTCACCTCGCTCGAGAGCCCGGTCCCCCCGCCGCCGCCGGCGATCTCCCCGGGACCGCCCCCGTCGCCGCCGGCCGTGCCCCCGTGACCGGCGCCGGCGCCGGAGTCGCCGGGAGCGGTGCCGGCGTCGGAGCACCCGGAGGCATGGAGCGCGACCGCCGACGCCAAAGCTGAAAGAAGACGTAGGTTCATCGCACCAGGATCGGCGAAGTCGCGCCCTGCGTAAAGGCTCGTGGAGCGCGTCGATCTCGCCGTCTCGCCGTCTCGCCGTCTCGCCGTCTCGCCGTCTCGCCGTCTCGCCGTCTCGCACGATTCTGGCGCTGCCCTCGCGGCGCGGGGCGCCGGAGGCGGCGGGCGCTGGTCAGGAGAGATGGTCACAGAGAGACGATGGCCATCGTCGCCCGCGATGCCCCGTCCATCGAGTCTCTCGCTCTTGGCGCCCCTGTCGTCCCGCTGGTCGCATACTCCGCCATCGCACACCTGTCTCTACCGTTCCTGCCGGGATACTGCACGGAGCGCTCGCGCAGCAGGAGCGGACCAACGGCGGCAGAGAGCACGCCGGCCGCAGCCTTGCTTCAGCCTTCCCCGAGGCGCGCCGGAGAGAGCGCGATGCACAGATGAAAATAGAGATAGTGCGTATCGGCAGCGATGAAGGGCGCGGAGCAGACCCCACGGCCCCCCGGGTAGCCATACCAAAACGAGACTACATCGGAGCCTGCGGATACATGTCCGGGTACACCGCCGTCGATTACATAATCCACGCGAGGGAGGCGGTGCACGATCGCGCCGTCGCGCACATGCTCGGCACGCTGTCGTCGTGGGCGTACTCCGACATCGACACGCTCGCCAGGGTAGCTCGTTGCAGGCTACGGCTGGCCGTCAGCGAGATCGTCGGCATCACGACGACGAACCCAGCGCTCGGCGTGGACACGACCGCTTACGTCCTCCAGAGCTCGGACAGGAAGCTGGCGATCCTGTGCTTCTCCGGCACGGAGCTCCAGGACTTCACCGATTGGCTGACGGACGCGAGCGCTCGCCAGGATCTCTTCCTCTCCGCGGGGTACGTGCACGGGGGCTTCCACCGCGGCGCCCTGGCCTTGTGGGGCCCCCTTCAGGCGCTGCTCTTCAGCGCGCTCAAGGGCTACTCCATCTGCGATGCGAGCGCGCGGCTGACATCAGAATATCGTCACTGCACCGTGGGGGCCTCGCCAGAAGAGAGGTGCGTCGAGCGCCGATCCGATGTGGAGGTCTCGAGGAGCAGCACAGATCACCTCCCCCCGCTGCCGGCGGCGGAAGCCCAGAACGAGCTGAAGGCGCTCTACATCACCGGACACAGCCTGGGCGGGGCGCTCGCCGTCGTCGCCGCTGCGCTCCTTCACGTGGACCCTTCGCTCGACGGCATCCGGCGACAGCTGCGGGGCGTCTACACGTTCGGGCAGCCGATGGTCGGCCGCGCCGATTTCACGCGCAGGTTCGACAAGGAGTTCGGGGCCAAGCTCTTCCGGCACGTGTACGGGAGGGACATCGTACCGCGCCTCCCGCCGCGCACCGTGGGGAGCTTCATGCACTTCGGCGAGGAGTACACATCGACCCAGGAGGGATGGGTTTACCAGGCGAAATCCGTGAGCCAGGTGCTCACGTTCGTGGGCAGCATGCTCATCGGTGTGACGGCCTGGGCCACGCAGCAGCTGTCCGGCATCCCCATCCTCCGCGGGGTAGCCCTGCCCTTCTCCTGGGCCGATCACGAGCCGGTGAACTACCTGCGCACGTCGCAGGTCATCGCTCCGGGAGCCGAGTTTTTGTGAGAGCGCCGTCACCTCGCGGCTCCCCTTGATGGGAGACGAGGGTACCGACGACGACTACGCGCATATAGCCAGAGAGGAATCATCGATGAGCAGCAACGGAAGATCGTTGTTCGGCATGAGCGCGCTGATGACAGCCATGGCCCTCGTGGGTTGCTACAGGGACGGGAGGCCCGGAGAGCTACCGCCTCACGCGGCGCAAGACACGAGCCAGCCTCTGCGTCCAGCAGTGCCGGCGGAGCTGCCTGCATCGAGCCGGGCGATGAAGGACACGCCCCCGCCGCACACGCTGATCAGCAAGCCGGTCACCACAGGAAGGTACGAGGAAACCGAGAAGGGTGCTGCGCTGGTGATCGTCATCAGCGGAAACGTGGCCGAGGTCCATCACCAGACCCAGAAGGGAGTCCAGACGATCAAAATTCGAGCAGGCGCCGAGCGGTCGACACAGGCACGACGTCCGCGTGTACCCCCGAAATTGAAGAGCACTGACCAAGCCGAGGTGTCGGGGATGGGGGAGCATGATCCATCGTGCTTCATGGATTGCAGTCGATGCATGTGTCCTGGCTGTCCTCGGTGAGCCCGGGCGAGGCCGCCAGGAGCGCCTCGTGACCCTGTGTCGGACACGCGAGACCGACGTGCGCGCCGCCTGGCCCCCGCCGATCCGCGCCCATTGCGGGTCGAATCCGCGAGCGAACGCGCGGGCGCCGGTCAGGGCACGATCTCGCGGACGCTGCCCTTCTTGTAGCGCAGCCCGTCTGGGCCTACCCCATCGCTCCGGAAGTAAACGCTGATGTTGGGCTTTCCCGTCTCCGAGCCAGGGCGGGTCGGCTCCCGGGTGAGCCTCATCGCGGGATCGATGCCCGGCTGGCAGGGCTCGCCCCCCACGCCGAAGTCGGTCCCCTGGTCGACGTGCTCGAGGATCTTCACCCACGCGCCGCCGTTCGCGCCGTCGGTCTCGTCGATCCAGAGCTCCTGCTTCACATCGCCGTTCGGCAGGTCGTAGACGAGCTGCTTGTACCCGATCCAGACCTGCTCCGGCATGCCGCCCTCCCAGTATGTCCTGCTGAGGATGGCCACCGAATCGGGGTGATTCGTCTCCTTCTCGAGATCGATCCTGCCGTCGTAGCGCATGCGCGCGGCGATCCCGCGCGTGTCGCATTTGTTGTCGTCCTCGTCGCCGATCGTGCCGTGGTTGGTGCGCGTCATGGCGACGAGGCCTCCGTAGGGCGTCCCGTCGTCGGCGGCGCGCAGGAAATACACCGTCACCTCGACGTCGCGCCACTGGTCGTCGAGCGCGGGGTCGTGCACGTACATCCGCGGAACGCTGCCGCTGATCCTGAGGATGCCCTGGCCGTCGGTGTCGTACGAGGCGTCGCCGTGATCGGCGTCGAACCAGGCATCGGCCGGATCGATCCCCGAGAACGTGCGCGCGACCCCGTTGTCCCAGGTCGAGAACCACGCCTTGCCGGAGGGCAGCGTGGGCCGCAGCATCGCGATCCCGAACCTGTCGAGGCGGCCCGCCTCGCCGCCCCCGACGCCGGCCGAGCTGGACACCTCGGCGCTGCTCGACCCGGACGAGGCCTCGCCGGCGCCGCTGCCGCTCCCAGCGAGGCCGCCGTCGCCACCGCTCCCAGCAGAGCCGTCGAGGCCGCCGCTGCTGCTGCCGCCGAGGCCGCCCGCGCCGGACGGGCTGCCCGCCGGGGGAGCGACATCGTCGGTGCAACCGGCGCTGCTCAGGCCGGCGGCCGCCGACGTGACCGACACCGCGATCGCGATCGTGAAACAGGCGCGCACGCCTCCGAAGTAACACAGCCTCATCGAGGCTGGCGAGCCCGGACGAGCAGACCCATCAATACATCGCCCGTCATTATGCATCACGCGCCGCAAAAGCGCGGATGCGCTCGGTGGACCGGGGCGCCGCTCGCCTGGCCACATCGCGGTTCCGGTCCGAAGGCCAGGACCGCGCGGGCCTTGCCAACGTGGACGGCGCGCCCAAGGTTCGCCCGGTTCATGGAGCTCAAGCGAAAGCTCGCGATCCTCGCGGACGCCGCCAAATACGATGCCTCGTGCGCCAGCAGCGGCTCCAGCCGCCCCGCCCTGCCGCAGGGGATCGGCAGCACGGAGGGCATGGGCATCTGCCACAGCTACACGCCGGACGGCCGCTGCGTGTCGCTGCTCAAGATCCTGCTGACGAACGTCTGTATCTATGACTGCCAGTATTGCGTGAACCGCCTGTCCAGCGACGTGGAGCGGGCGAGCTTCTCCCCCGGAGAGGTGGTCGCGCTCACCCTGGACTTCTACCGGCGGAACTACATCGAAGGGCTGTTCCTGAGCTCTGGAGTCCTCAAGAACCCCGACTACACCATGGAGCAGCTCGTGGCCGTGGCCAGGTCGCTGCGGGAAGAGCACCGGTTCGGCGGCTACATCCACCTGAAGGCGGCGCCGGGCGTCTCTCCCGAGCTCCTCGACGTGGCAGGGCGGTACGCCGATCGCCTCAGCGTCAACGTCGAGCTGCCGACGCAGCGGGATCTCGCCGCGCTCGCGCCCGAGAAGACGATGCCGGCCATCGAGGCCGCCATGGCGGAGATCCACGCGAAGATCGCCGAGACGCGCGACGACCCGAGCCCGGAGAGGCCTGCGTTCGCGCCCGCGGGGCACAGCACGCAGATGATCGTGGGCGCGACGCCGACGAGCGACCAGGAGATCCTCGCCACCGCCTCGCGGCTGTACACGGCGCACGGGCTCCGGCGCGTCTACTACTCCGCGTTCAGCCCGATCCCGCACGCCGACGCCCGGCTCCCGGCCGAGTCCCCGCCGCTCGCGCGCGAGCACCGGCTGTACGAGGCGGACTGGCTGATCCGGTTCTACGGCTTCTCGGCGGGCGAGCTCCTGAGCGCGGCCTCGCCGAACCTGGATCTGACGATGGATCCGAAGCTCGCGTGGGCGATCGCCCACCGCGAGTTCTTCCCGGTCGACGTGAACACCGCGCCCCGGGAGGCGCTCCTGCGCGTGCCCGGGCTCGGCGTGCGGACGGTCAAGCGCGTGCTCGCGATGCGCCGCCACCGGGCCGTCCGGATGGCCGATCTCGCGCGGCTCCGCGTCCCCGTCGCCCGCGCAGCGCCGTTCCTGATCACGGCCGACGAGCACCGGAGCGCCGCGCGGGATCTCGACCGCGCCGGGCTCGCGGCGCGGGTCCGCCCGCCGGCGCAGCTCGGCCTGTTCGAGGCGCGCGCGGGGGCGCGCTCCGGGGAGCTGTGATCCGCGCGCCCATCCCGCCGACGTTCGAGGCGTTCCGCGACGCCGCCCGCGCGCTGCTCGCGCGCCATGCGCCGCCCGAGGACGTCTTCTGGGAAGATGTCGTCGAGGGCCAGGGCGTCCTCTTCGGCGCGCCGCGCGCCGCGCTCCCCGCGCCGGCCGCGGACGCGCCTCGGCCGCGCGTCCCCGCCGCCTTCATGCGCCTCGCCAGCGCCGTCGCCTGCCACCGGGATCCCGCGCGGTTCGCGCTGCTCTACCGCGCGCTGTTCCGCCTGACCCACGGCGAGCCTTACCTGCTCGACGTCGCCGCCGATCCCGACGTGGCGAGGCTGCGCGCCCTGGAGCAGGCGGTGCGGCGCGACGAGCACAAGATGCACGCGTTCGTCCGCTTCCGGCGGGTCGAGGACGCGGGCGGCGGCGAGCGTTACGTCGCGTGGTACCGCCCGGACCACCGGATCGTGCGCCTCGCCGCGCCGTTCTTCGAGCGGCGCTTTCCCTCGATGGCGTGGTCGATCCTGACGCCGGACGAGTCGGCGCACTGGGACGGCGCCGAGCTCCGCTTTGGCCCTGGGCTGCCGCGCGACGCGGCGCCGCGCGAGGACGAGCTGGAGGAGCTGTTCCGCACCTATTACCGGGCGATCTACAACCCGGCGCGGGTGAACCTCCGGGCGATGCGCGCCGAGATGCCAGCGAGGCACTGGAGCACGCTGCCCGAGACGTCGGTGATGAGCGAGCTCGTGCGGGACGCGGCGTCGCGCGTGGACGCGATGCAGGCGGGCCGCAGCGGGGCGGCGAGCGCGGCGGCGGCGTACGTGCCCGGCGCGCGCGAGCTCCCGGTGCTCCGCGAGGCGGCGGCGTCCTGCCGGGCGTGCGCGCTGTGCGAGCGGGCGACGCAGACGGTGTTCGGCGAGGGTCCGGCGGGCGCGGCGCTGATGCTCGTGGGGGAGCAGCCGGGCGACGAGGAGGACCTCTGCGGGCGGCCCTTCGTCGGCCCTGCGGGTCGCGTGCTCGACGAGGCGCTCTCCGGAGCGGGTCTGTCGCGGAGCGGCATCTACGTGACGAACGCGGTGAAGCACTTCAAGTGGGAGCCGCGCGGCGAGCGCCGGCTGCACGCGAAGCCGGTCGGCCCGGAGATCCAGGCCTGTCGCGCCTGGCTCCAGGCGGAGGTCGAGGCGGTGCGGCCGCGCGTGATCGTGTGTCTCGGCGCGACGGCAGCGCGCTCGTTCCTCGGCGGCCGATTCAGCATCACGCAGGGCCGCGGGCAGGTCTTCAAGACGCCGTGGGCAGAGGCGTGGATGGCGACGTACCACCCGGCGGCGCTCCTGCGCATGCCCGACGAGGGGGCGCGCGCGGCGGCGCGGGCGCATTTCCAGGCGGATCTCGTGAAGGCGGCAGGCTTGCTCGCGGGCGAGGAGCGCAGGAGCGGATAAAGGCGCTGCGGGCCGTCGAGAGAGACGCAGGCGGTGTGCCTGCCAGACGGCTTACGGGGATAGCGTCGCTTTCGTTCGAGAATTGCCCCCTTCGGCATGCTTCGAGCGGGCGTCGTTCTGACACACTGTCCGGCTGGGATGTGTCTGCACATGACGCTGGCTGCGGCGCTCACGGTCTGCTACCGCCTGGCCTTACAATGGGTCAGCCGGACCTGTTCGCGAAGCGGACATTTGCCGAAGAGACTGAGCGGGTCACGGAGGGAGCGATGATGTGGCGAGATCCGCACGAGATCAGGCTGGAGAAGGTGCAGGCCGACGGCCTGCTCGTGATCCGCCGCCCGGGGCACCTCGCGCATTTGCCGGCGCCGTGGCCGGCCGCGCAGGCGTACGAGGAAATCGTGGTCGAGCTGAAGCTCGCGGGGGACCATCTGGACATGAGCGCGGTGGAGCGAGCGCTGCTTCGCCGACAGGCCAGGCAGGTGCAACGGGTCGAGGAGCGGGCTCCGTCCTGGCCGGGCGAGACGCCGCTCTGGCTGGCGGCTCCGCACGTTCCGGAGTGGCTGAGGCAGGCGCGCCATCCCCGTCGCTTTGCTCCTGGCTTCTACCTCATCGAGCCGCTGGGGTGGTGCTTCGTCTGGGTGGCCGCGAACGAGCTCCCGCTGCGCGACGAGCTGGTGCCCTTCCTGGTCGCCCGCTCCGGACAGCCGCTCGACGAGTTCGCCCGTTGGGTGTCACATCGCCGGCCGCTTGAATGGGTGCTGTCCATGCTAAAGTACCTACCCATGTCGACGAATATCCGCGAGGAGCTCCTGTGGAGGTTCGCCAAGACCGACGACCCGGAGATTGACGCGCGGCAGCAGCGCATCCTGGAGGTCCTGCTCTCGGCCAATCCCCAGATGAAACAGCGCTTGGTCGACGAAGGTCGCCTCGAAGGCCGCCTGGTCGAGGCGCGCGCGGCCCTGCGCCGCGTGCTCGCGCACCGGCAGCTCGCGCTGACCTCGGAGGACGAGGCGCGCATCGACGCGTGCGCCGACCTCGCGACGCTGGAGCGGTGGTTCGGTCAGGCGCTCTCCGCGCCCAGCGGCTCTCAGGCCCTGCGGTGAGCGCCGCCGACGGCGCTCAGCACCGGAAGGGCCGCGGCAGCATGAGCGGCCCTTCCGGGAAGGGCCCGCGCACCATGAGCCGCACCGCCCCCGCGCCGCCGATGGCGTCGTCGCCATCCACGAAGACGTGCGGCTCCACCGTCGCCGTCATGCCGAGCGCGTCCGGGCACGCGAAGAGCTCCACGCGCCGCACCCTCGCCGGCAGCCGGCGGAGGATCTCGTCGAGCGGCGGCAGCTCCGCGGCCACGACGTCGTAAAGGCAGAGGACGTCGCCGGCGATCTCCAGCGAGACGATGGCGTCGAGGTCCTCGGCGTAGAAGAGCGGCCGGTCCATCTCGTTGACCACGAAGACCGCGGCCGGGCCGGTGATGCCCAGCCTCGTCGAGAGGGGCGCGCGGCGCGGCGCGAGCCGCTGGAAGATCGCGCGATCCGCCTCGTCCGCGAGCCGGAAAGGCCGCATCGGCTGCCGGTCGAGCCGCGGCGCGACCGCGGCGACCGCCTTGTGCTCGTCGGCGACCCGGAAGCCGAACGGCTCGTAGAGCTCGGGCTGCGCCGTGCAGAGCAGCTCGGCCGCGAACCGCTCGTCGCAGAACGCGAGCGCGGCCCGCATGGCGGACGCGTAATGCCCCCGCCGTCGGTGCGCCGGGTGGGTGCAGACCGCGTGGAGGCAGCCCACGTCCGTCGGTGTCCCGTCCAGCACCATGGCGAAGCGCATCACGCTGACCTGGCTCACGGGCTCGCCCTCCGCCGAGGCGACGAACGGCGCGGTCACGTCCTCCCAGGCGGCGCCCAGCGCGCCCGCCCGATCGATGACCTGCGCGATGCCGGGGAACACCGCGTCCATGAGCGCCAGGACCTGCGCGCGGAGGCCCGGCTCCGACCAGGATCTGCGCGATGTGGTCATGTCGTCCGCCCCTCTATCGATCCCGGCATATCACGGCCCCGACTCGAGGAAAACGGCGCGACGCCGGGGAAGACAAAGAGAGAATTGAACCACAGAGGGCACAGAGGGCAGAGAAAAAGAACAGAGGTCCGGCCTTCCTATCTCTCCTCTCTCCTCTGTGCCTCTATGGTTCAATTCTTCACACCCATACCTCGATCGCTCGCAGCTCCAGCAGGATGGCGGCTTTCGAGCGGCAGCCCCATGAGATCCCCCGAGCATCGCCCCTGTAAGGCGGTGCGCCAAGGGGGGAATCATGAAGAATACGCTCGTCGCGCTGGTCCTCGGCGCGCTCTCGGTGTCTACCGTGCTGTCCGGCAGCGACACGGCGGAAGCGCAACGACGGCCGCCGGAAGGCTCCTATCTCAGGACGTGCAGGGACGTCCGAGTGGACCGAGGCTCGCTGCACGCGATGTGCAAGGACCGGAGGGGGAACTACCGCAGGACGCGCATGGTCGATTACCGGCGGTGTCGCGGAGACATCGAGAACGACAACGGCCACCTCCGCTGCGGCGGCCGCCGCTGACGCGCGCCGCGAGCCGGGCAGGGCGCCCGCCGCGCGGCAGGCGCCCTTCAGCGGCGAGGGAGCGGGGCCCCCGCCGGGATCCGGCCCTCCTCCACGGCGACCACGTACGGCGGCAGGCGGCCCGCCCGCACCGCGCGGACGTCGGCGCGCATCGTCGCCGCGTCGGGGTAACGCTCGACCTTGTGGAACGCGAGGGCGCGATCCACGACGTCGCACACCTCGGAGGGCACGTCCGGCCCGCACAGCGCGAGCGACGGCGCCCGCTCCGTCGCCGCGGCGATGAGCAGGCGCGCGTCGGCGACCTCGCCGTGGATCGCCCGGCCGGAGAGCAGCCGGAACATCGTGGCGCCCAGGCCGAAGACGTCGGTCCGCCCGTCGATCTCGCGGACCATCCCTGTCGCCTGCTCGGGCGCCATGTACTCGCTCGTGCCGAGCGCCACCCCCGTCCTCGTGGCCGTCTTCTCCGGCAGCTCCCCCATCCCGAAAGGGAGCGGATCGAGCACGCGCGCAATCCCGAAATCGAGCACCTTCACCCGCCCGTCGTTCCCGATGTGCAGGTTCTCGGGCTTGATGTCCCGGTGAACCACGCCGTGCGCGTGCGCCACCACCAGCACATCGAGGACCCGCTCGGCCAGCGCCAGCACCTCGCCCACCGGGCGCGTCCCCAGCCGGGCCATGCGGTCGAAGACCGTCTCGCCCTCGAGCACCTCCATCGCCAGGTAGGCGGCGCCGTCGTCCGCGACGCCCGACTCCAGCACGAGCGGCAGCCCCTCGCAGAGCGGGCCGACCGCGGCCAGGGCGCTGCCGATCGGGCCCTCGCGCAGGAAGCGCTTCCGGAGCTCCTCGATCTGGCTCAGGGAAGGGTGCAGGACCTTCACCGCCGCGACGCAGCCGTCCGCGCGCCGGCCGAGGAAGACGCTCGCCATCCCGCCGCCGCCGAGCACGCGCTCCACCGTCCAGGTGCCGATCCGCGTGCCGATGCGCTGCGCCGCGAGCTCCTCGTCGTCCATCATCATCGCGCGCGGAGATTACCAAAACCGCCCGCGGCCCCGATCCGGAAAGCCCAGGCGGCGCCCTGGAACACCCCCGATCCCGCCCCGCAACGCCCCGCTATCCCTCCCGCGGCTTCCACGGATCGTCCTGATAAAAGTAGTTCGGCTTCAGGATCTTGTTCTCCATGTTGGTGTGGAACACCGCCATGGTCGACGCCGACATCGGCGGCACGATCCACGACCAGTCCGCGTAGACCGGGCGCTCGCACTGCCGCTCCTGCTGCTCGAACTTCTTGAAGTACTCCGAGAGCGTGTGGTGGTCGAGCATCCGCACCTTCGCCTGCCGGAACGAGTGCAGCACCGCGACGTTCAGCTCGACCAGCGCGGCGTCCTGCCACAGCGTGTCGCTGCGCGACCGGTCCAGCCCGAGGCGATCGGCGATGAGCGGCAGCTGGTTGTACCGCGTCGCGTCGCTCAGGTTGCGCGCGCCGATCTCGGTCCCCATGTAGAAGCCGTTGAACGGCGCCGCCGTGTAGTGGATCCCGCCGAGGTCGAGGGCCATGTTGCACACCGCCGGCAGCGCGTGCCACTTCAGCCCGAGCTCGGCGAACCACGCGTGCCGCGGGTGCTCGATCGGGACCTCGAGCACCCGCTCCCGCGGCAGCTCGAACCACCGCGGCGGGGCGTCGCCGATCTGGATGATCAGCGGCAGCAGATCGAACCGCGTCCGCTCCCCGCCCGGCCACCCCAGCGAAAGCGCCTGATCCGTCAGCTCCACGTTCGCCGGATCGCCCAGGACGCCCCCCTCCGGGAGCCGGTAGCCCGCATAGCGGATGAGCTGCCCGTTCCAGATCCGGATCCGCGGCTCCCCCGGCCGGAACACCGTCATGGTCGCCCGGATGTCGCCCCCGTTCGTCGCCAGATCGAGGTGCTCCACCAGCGCCTGGAAGATCTCCTCCTCCGTCGTCAGGTGCCGCAGGTCGCGCACGTGGAGCGTCGACCAGAAGAAGCGCCCGATGCAGCGCGAGCTGTTCCGCCACGCCAGCCGCGCCCCGTACGCGAGCTCGTCGGGCAGGTGCGCGTAGGTCCCGTGCTTCTCCAGGCTCGCCCGCACCTCCTGCCAGCGCTCGTCCACGGCCGAGGGCACGCCGAGCTCCGCGTAGCACTGGCGCAGGAACGCCTCGGCCTCGGTCGGCACCGCCGCCGGCGCGGTCGGGGTCAGGTGGAACGACCCGTGCTCGACCGGACAGACCCCGCCGGCCGCGCGAACGGCGCCCGCCCGCCGCAGCGGCGCCTGCCGGATCGCGCCGGCGGCGTCGACGTTCGAGGTGAACAGCTCCCGCTGGACGGCGTCCGCCGGCCAGCCCGCCGCGCGCAGGTGCTCGTGCGCGTCGCGCATGAAGCCCTCGGGCCCGCACACGAGCGCCCGCGAGCCCGGCCGGTAAGGATACAGCTCGGCCACGTCCTCCCGGGACAGCCGCCCATCGGCCCGCGTCGCGCGCAGGCGGAAGGCGACGCCGGGCGTGCGGCCGGCGAGCGCGCGCAGCTCCTCCTCGAAATAGGCGAAATCCGCGGCGCGCGACGCCGACCAGTCGAGGAGGAAGGCCTGCGCCTCGGGGCGGCCGGCCCGCCCGTCGAGCGCCCGCAGCATCGCCATGGCCGGCGTGACGCCGATGCCGCCCGCGAGGAACACCACCCGCTCCACGGGCGGCGCCGGAAGCACGAAGCTGCCCCGCGGCGCCGAGGCGCGCAGCAGCGAGGCCGCGGCGCGCTCGCACAGCCACCGGGAGAAGACCCCGAGCTCCTCGCGCTTCACCGTGATCTCGTAGTCGCCGCCCGCGCGCGCCGGCGCCGAGAGCGTGTACGCGCGCGCCACCCAGCGCCGATCGAGGTAGCCCTGCACCAGCACGTGCTGCCCGGGGACGGACGCCGCCGGCGCGCCGCCGACCGGCGACAGCGCGATCTGGAAGATCCCAGGGGCGAGCTCCCGCGCGGCCTTCACCTCGGCCTGCACCAGGCTCGACCCGCCGAACATCTCCTCGACCGCCGGGACGCAGCCGCCGCAGATCTGCCCCGCCCGCGTCCGCTCCGACAGCTCGGCCATCGTCGCGCACCCGGCCTCGATGAGGGAGGAGATCTGCCCGCGCTTGACCCCGGCGCAGTTGCACACGACCTCGTTCGGCTCGTAGAGCGCCGCGGACCGATCGAGCTTCAGCTCGCCGAGCTCCCGGAACGTCGCGAGCTGCCAGCCGGGCAGCGGGGCGCGCGCCATGAGCAGCCGCATCGCGGCGGGGAGGTCCTGCCACTCGCCCTCCACGTGCAGCCCCGCGAGCTGCCCGCTCGACACGAGCAGCGCGCGGCGCTTGTCGCGGTCCCCGCACGCCACCCACCGGAGGCTCGCGGCGGGCGCGTCGAGCCACCGCGCCGAGACGCCGCTCCCGTCGAGCGCGCGGAACAGCGAGAGGATCCGGCCGCCGCTGTCCACGATCGACGAGACCGCGGCCTGCTTGCCGGCCAGCGCGCCCATCGCGGCGCCGTCCTCGATGGTCCCCTCGCGCTGCGAGAGGAGCCCCTGCCCGGGGAGCAGGTGGACGTTGACGCAATCGAGCGCGTGCCGCTCGGCCCATGCGTCGACGCTCGCGGGCGGGAGCTCGAGCCAGCCCTCGTCGGCCGCCCCCGCGGGGATCCCCTCCGCGGCCACGCTCGCCCAGCCCTCGATCAGCGCCTCGGCCGCCGCCCGCCGCAGGCCCGCCTGGACCAGCGCCGCCACGGCCTTGTCCGCCGGCGTGTCCACGTAGCGGATCTCGAAGGCGTCCTCGCGGAGCAGCTGCTGCACCAGGTTGTCGAGCGGGCCCCGCAGCCCGGCGGTGAACTCCTCGAAATCGAGCGTCCCGTCCCCGGTCGTGTCCGCGGCCAGGAGCAGCGCCCTCGCCTCGTCGGCCGGGACCCCGAGGCCGGTGAGGTAGGGCAGGAGCTCGTCCTCGCTGAGCGCGCGGTTGCGGTCGCGATCGATCTCCTCGAACCTCCGCCAGGCGAAGCGCTCGCTCGCGAGGGCGGCCCGGACGGCGCGGGAGAGCGCGGCCGCCACCTCGGCGCCGGTGCACGCGGCCGGTCCGCAGACGACCGGCGCCTGGACGCCGGGCTGCTCGAGCGCGCGGATCGCCATGCGGGCCACGTCGGCCGGCGCCACCCAGGGCAGCGCGCCGCGCCCGAGCGGCAACGGCAGCGTGCGACGGAGCCGGATGTCCTCGCGCCAGAGGTGGAGCGCGCTGAGCAGCGGCCCGTGCCACACGGCCGTCACCCGGTGACCGGCGGCGCGTACAAATGCCTCAGCGTCGCGGATCTGCTGCCCCAGCCGGCTCGACGGTGGAAGGTACGGCGCCACCCAGAGGAGGTGCGACGCGCCCACCTCCCTCGCCGAGGCGACGAACGTCCGCGCGGCCACCTGCGGGTACGCGAGATCCGCGGTGCTCAGCACGAGGGCGACGACCGGCTCCGCGGGCTCGATCGGCAGGGACTGGAGGAAGGAGGCGAGGTCGTTCTTGGGCTCGGAGCAGACGATCTTGAGGAAGCTCATGGTGCTCGGCAGGGGCAGCCGCGGAGGGGCGAGCTCGCCCCTCCGCGCGCCGGTCGATGTCGATGGATGCGCGCAGGCGCGCGATCGCGCCGCCCAGGATACGGCGCATCCCCCGGCGAGCCGAAAGGCGAAACGTCGGCCCGGCGCGTCAACGCGAAACGTCAGCTCGACGCGTCACACACTGTGGCGTCAAGTCACTAAAACGCGCGAGGCATCAGGGCTTCCCGCATTTTGAGTGAAGGTTATCCGTCCGCGCGTAACAAACTGCCCCATGGGGCACTTTGGCGCGCCGGTCAGCTCTCTCACCGTGTCGGGAGATGGCGCTGCCGTGCCCACCGCGCGCCGCTCCTGCTCCGGATAAGCGCGGGCCACCGCCGGTGACCTCGCGCGCTCGCCCGCGTGTTCGGTCCGGCGCGCTTCGCTGGATTCGCGGGAAATCCCGCGAGTAGGGGCGCGACGGACGGGCGCGCCTGCGGCGACGGCGCGCGCTCGAGCTCCGCCCGGCGCGACCCACCACACCGCAACACGGTGTACGACTGCGAACCGGACATACGGGCACGATCCTTGAATTCGCTCGCTCAGCGCAGCCATGAAGACCCTTACTTCAGATCGGCCCCTGGCGATGGTGAGCAAGCAGACGCGGTCGTCGGCCGCGTGCCGTCCCGCGGAGTCCGCCGCGCGTCACGCCATCTTGCAGGGTGTGACGATGAAGCCGGCGAACGTCGCGGAAGCGCTGGTGGCGCTGGAGACGGTCGCGGCGAGGCTGCGCGAGAGGAACGACCCCCGGGCGGTGTTCCCCGACGTCTACGCCGTGATCACGCGCCGCGTGAAGGAGGCGGTCGTCGACGGTACGGACCGGCGGTTCCTGGAGCCCGCGTGGATCTCGCGCCTCGCCGGGATCTTCTGCGAGTACTACCTGAATGCGCTCGCGGCGTCGCTGGACGGGCGCTCGACGGAGGTCGAGGCGTGGGACGTCGCGTTCTCGTGCAGCCGCACGGACGGGACGGCCGCGGCGGTGCACGCGCTGCTCGGCATCAACGCGCACATCAACTACGACCTGGCCCTCGGGCTCTACCGGAACATCGTCCAGCACGGCGCGGCGCAGGACGCCCGCCTTCTCCGCCGCTACCGGCACGACCACGACCTTGTGAATGAAATTCTCGCGGCGGCGATGCCGGAAATCTTCGCGATCCTGAGCGATCGCTACGGCTGCCCGCTCGCCCGGATCGCGACCTTCACGAAGGACGTGCAGCGCACCGTGTCCAGCGTCGCGCTCTTCATGCTCAAGGGCTGGCGCGACCGGGTCTGGACCGACCTGCTCTGCTTGCTCGAGACGGTCGAGACGGCCGACGAGATGGCCAAGCGCGCGGTGATCGTCCGGATGAACCAGCGCTCCGGGAAGGTCGCCCGCACGTTCTCGGCGGGCAACGGGGCGCTCCGCGTGGGGGCCCCGCTCGTCCGGAGCGCCGCGCTCACGCTGGCTGCCTGAGGCGGGCCATCCCCGCGAGCTGACCGCAGGCGCCGCCCACGTCGCGCCCCCGCGGCCGCCGCACCAGCGTGGTGACGCCGAGGCCGGACAGCCGCGCCACGAAGGCGTCGAGCCGCTCCGCGGACGGGGGGCGCAGCGCCGGATCCGGGCCGGGGTTGCAGGGGATGACGTTCACGCGGCACCGGAGCCCGGCGACGTACGCGGCGAGGAGGTCCGCGTCCTCCGGCGCATCGTTGTACCGATCGAAGAGCACGTACTCGAACAGCACGCGCCGGCCCGGCGGCAGCGATCGCGCGAGCGCCTCCTTCAGCGCCGCCATCGAGAAGCGCGCGTTCACCGGCATGATCGCCTGCCGGCGCGCGTCGTCCGGGGCGTTGAGGCTGACGGCGAGCTCCGCCCGCGCCTCGCGGAAGAACGGCTCGATCTTGTCCGCCACCCCGACGGTGCTCACGGTCACGTGCGACGGCGCGAACCGGAAGGCGCGCGGGTCGGTGAGCAGGCGGATGGCCTTCAGCACCTCGCCGAGGTTGTCGAACGGCTCCCCCATGCCCATGAAGACGAGGTTCCTGAGCGGCGCGCCGCCGCGCTCCGCCGCGATCGCCAGCGCGATCCGGACCTGATCGACGATCTCGCCGGCGGCGAGCTGGCGCGCGAGCCCGAGCCGCCCCGTCTCGCAGAACGCGCAGGCCCGGGCGCAGCCGACCTGGCTCGAGACGCAGAGCGTGGTGCGGGCCGGCCCCGGGATGAGCACCGACTCGATGAGCGCGCCGTCGCGCGCGCGCAGGACCAGCCGGAGCGTGTCGTCCTCCGACGGCGCCCGCTCGGCGATCTCGAGCGACAGGCCGGGATCGAGCGCGAGCAGCGCCTCGTGCGCCCACGCCCCGACGCCCAGGGCGGCGAGCGCGCGCGCGTCCCACGCCGGCGCGGCCACTTCGGCGCCCGGCTCCGCGCCGAAGGCGTGGCGCACCACCTTGCCGGCCACCGCGCGCGCGGCGGACGCCGTGCCGCCGGCCTTGCGGAGGAGCTCCGCGAGCGAGGCGGCGTCGTGGTCGGCGAGCCGCGCGCCGGCGCGCGCGCTCCTCCGGATCAGCGGGCGCGCCGGGACGGGCGCCGGCGCCGGCGGGTCGCCGGCGGGGAGGGCCGGCGCGCCCTCTTCGGGGATTTCCGGAACGCGCATGCGCACCAGCTAGCACGCCGCGCTCGGCGCCGCGCGGCCCTGCGACCGCCGCCCCATGCCCGGCGCGACGCCCGCGACCGGACGGCCGCCGGAGGGAGCCCCTCGCCGAGCCCCCCGGCCCGGGCCCCGGCGCCGGTGGGTTCGCCTCCGCAGGTCGTCACCCGGTTGTCAAGGACGACCCGACAGCCGGGCCCATGCATCGCCTTCGACTCCCCACAACCGGGACGAAATCTGGGCGCTGTCTGGGGTCATCGGGTGGCCAAGCTGTGGACAAGCGGTTGGGCTTTCAAACACGGCTCAGACGCGTGATTTTTGGGTTGCAGATCGGTTCCGGAGGAGGGAGTTTAGCGCCCGGAAGTTCTGCGGCGCGTCGGGCCGCGGAGTGCCCGAGATCGCAGAAAAAATCGATGAAGTCGGCGTGGGCGGCGCGTCCATGCCCGGGCTGGCGTTGGCCGGCGCCGGCGCTTGGAGGCGCTGCCGCCCCGCGAACAGCGCAGGACCCGGGCAGCTCCTCGATGAGGCCAGGGACCCCGTCCGGGTATTCCACAAGCTGGGAACAACCTGTGGATTATTTGTCCGTGCTGCGCCCGCGGGGCGGCGGAGGCCGGCTGGACGGTAGGCTTGCTCCGGAGTTTTTGTAGCGCTCGCGGTAACACCGGTGGGCTACGTTGCGGGCCGATGCCCGTTCGCAACGGCTCCGCTCCCTGGCCGCCGCGCGTGCTGCTCGCGATCGCCGCGGGGGGCCTCTCCGGGTGGCTCCTCGCGGGCACGGCCGCCGCGCAGGCGGCTCCCCGGGACGCGCAGGCGGAGGCGGTCCTGAACGAGGCGATGGGGGTCGACTACCTCGAGACCCGGTTCGATCATGCGGAGCGCAAGCTGCGGGCCGCCATCGACGCCTGCGGGGCGTCGGAGTGCTCGCCCGCGGTCAAGGCCAGGCTGCTCATCGCGCTCGGCTCCGTGCTCGCCCAGGGCAGAAAGGAGCTGGGGGACGCGCGCGACGCGTTCGCGGACGCCCTGCGCGTCGATCCGTCGGCGAAGCTGAACCCGGATCTCGCGACGCCGGAGGTCTCGTTCGCGTTCGAGCAGGCGCGCGCCGCGACCGGCGCCGGGGCGCCCGCGCCGGCCGAGCCCGGGCTCCAGATCGCGCCGCCGCTCGAGCAGCGCGTCCGAACGCCCATCCCGATCTATGTCGAGGTCCCGGCCGAGCTGCTGCCCAGCGTGAAGCAGGTGACGCTCTGGTACCAGGCGCCCGGCGATCGCGAGTACCGCCCGCTCGTCATGAAGAAGCTGCGCGGCCAGGGGTTCGGGATCAACGTGCCGTGCTCCGCCGTCGGCGCGGAGGGGACGGTCCGCTATCACGTCGCGGCCGTCGACGAGGACGGCGCGATCCTCGCGACCGCCGGCGCGCGCGACGCGCCGCTCTCCACCGCGCTCAAGCCGCGCATCGAATCGGCGCTGCCGCGCTGGCCCGGCCACGCGCCGCCGACGATGTGCGCGGCGCCGGAGCAGGAGCGGCCGCGCCAGTGCATCGACGACCGGCAGTGCAGCCGGGGGCTCGCCTGCGTGCGCGGCGCGTGCGTCGCTAGGCCGCGCGTGGAGGCCGCGCCCGAGGTCCCGAGGAACTGGGTCGGGCTCACCTTCTCTCCCGACGTCGCGCTGTTCTCCGGCCGGGAGGTGTGCTCCCTCGCGTCGCAGGAGCGCGACAACTTCGTCTGCCTGCGCGGCGACGGGACCCGGTACGACGGCACGCCGACGCCGGGGGTCGCGAACGACGTGAACCTCGGGTTCGCGCTCGCGACGTCGCGCGTCTCGCTCGCGGTCGACCGGCTGGTCCTCGACAACCTCACGGTCGGCGGCCGCGTCGGCTTCGCGGCCGGCGGCACGACGGGCGGCGGCGCCTCGTTCCTGCCGCTCCACCTCGAGGCGCGGGCGCAGTACTTCCTGATGGCGCGGCCGTTCGAGGAGCTCGGCGCCCGCCCGTTCGTGCTGGCCGCGGCCGGGGTCGCGCAGGTCGACGTCGAGGTCGACGTGGAGGTCCTCGAGGACGCGGCCGCGTGCGGGGCCGCGCCCGACATCACGACCCCGTGCACGAGGCCCGGCCGGAGCGGGAGGGTCGAGGAGCGCCAGCAGACGCTCTCCGCGACCCGGCAAGCGGGCCAGGGGTTCGCGTCGGTCGGCGCGGGCGTCGCCTATGCGCCGATCGAGGCCGTCTCGCTGAACCTCGCGCTCCGCGCGAGCCTCACCTTTCCCGCCGTGACCGCCGTCCTCTCTCCGGAGGTCGGCCTCTCCCTGGGGTTCTGAATGGCCGACACGTCGGATCTGCGCCGGGGCGCGATGCCCCCGGGCGCGCTGCGCAACCCGAAGATCGACGCTGCGATCGAGCGCGCCGTGCAGCTCGGCGATCCGGCCGAGCTGCTCGCGCTGCTCGATCGCAGCTCCGGGCTCCCTGCCCGGCGCGGCGGGGGACGCGCGCCCGGGCCCGACCTCGGCCCGAACGCCCCGCTGCCGCGCGTGAACCTGGATCTCGCGCGGGCGGTCGGCGCGGCGATCGCGGAGCGCGGCGCGCCGGCCGAGCGCCTCGTGCGGGCGCTCTGCTCGAGCGCCGAGGAGTACGCGCTCATCGTGGCGGCGCAGGCGCTCGCGGCGCTCGCGGCGCAGGGGGCGCGGGCGTCCGGCGCGGCGGGCGCGGGCCGGGCGGCGCGGGCGCGCGGCGGGCGGGGCGGGCTCGATCCGCTCGACGAGCTCGGGCAGCTGGCCGAGGACCCGCGGCGCGTCGTGCGCGACGGGGTCGTGGCGGCGCTCCGGGCCGTCATCGCGGCGCGCGGCGACGCGGTGGTCGTCGAGCTCTCGTCCTGGACCGACGGCTACCTGCAGGCGTACGTGGCGCTCGAGGCGCTCGCGGACCGCACGCTGCTCGCCGGGATGTCGGCGGGCGCGGAGGTGGTCGCGCGGCTCGAGGAGGCGTTCGCGATCTCGGACCGCTCGCCGCGCGCCGACGAGCGGCTGCAGGGGCTGCGCCTGCTCCGGCAGGGGATGCCCGGGCAGATCGCGGTCCTGGGCGCCCGCTTCCCCGAGGTCGTGCGCTGGCTCGAGGAGAAGACGCAGGCGGAGCGCCCCGAGTCGCGCGACGTCGTGGCGCAGGCGATCGCGGCGCTCCGGAAGGGGTCCTTCTCGGAGGCGGAGACCGACCGGCTCGCCGCGGCGCTCTCGGCGAGCGCACCGCCGCCGCGCGATCCGTCGCGCATCGTCCAGGGGACGCGCAAGCGGAGCAAGGGGCGGCGGTAGGGCCGCGGCTCGGGGTGAAACAGCCTGAAACGAGCAGAATTTCGAACCGCCAAGACGCCAAGACGCCAAGACGCCAAGACGCCAAGAAAAAAAAAAAAAAAAAATATATATCTTGGCGCCTTGGCGCCTTGGCGCCTTGGCGCCTTGGCGGTTTATCTCTCGCTCGCTCAACGTGATAGCCGCTCTAGCGAACGCAGGCCTCGCGTGGCAATCCGAGGATGGCGTCGCGCCCCTCGGAGAGGGGCGAGTTGAACGGCACGGCGCCGTGGTTGCCCGCCGTCGCGTTGACGTAGTCCACCAGGTCTTGACCGGCGCCGAGCTTGTGCATCCCGATCAGCGCGCGTGACGCTTCCGAGTAGTCCTGAGACAGATCCCGCGCCGCGCCGCCGCCGAGGACCGCCGCTTCGTAGGTGGAGTCGATGTTGCACTCGTCATCCGAGAACCAGGCGAACGAGCCGGCGGCGGTAAACGTGCCGTCGTCCACCACGTTGTTGGAGAGCCGGCTCGTCACCCACTCGTCGAAGGCGGCGGCCGGATCGCTCTTCTCGCTCTGGATCGGCGTTCCGCCCAGGAAGGCGTTGTCCTCGAACAGCAGAGTGCCACCCACCCGCACGCTGGCGAAATCCTTGTAATAGTTCACGAATACATTGTTGAACATGTGCGAGGCGCCGCGGCGCAGCAAGGGCACCCTGCGGGCCGTTCCGCGGCCCTCGTCGTAAAAGGACGCGCTGGTGATGAACGCGTTGTGGTGCATGGTGGTGGTGATCTGCGAGTCGATGGTGTGGCTGTCGCTGGATCCGTGCAGGGTGGCCCGCTTCACGTCGAGGACGCGGTTGAACGACATGGTGATGTCGTGCGCGCCCACCTTCACGTCGAAGGCCGAGTCCCCGGTGAAGCTGAAGCTGTTCTTGTGGATCCAGATGTCGTGGGACGCGCCGGTGGAGCGGATCATGTCCGGATCCAGGCCGTGGTCCTCCACGTGCCCTGCCCCCTTGAAGCTCAGGTGCGTGAGGATCACGCTCTCGGAGGTCTGGGTCGGCGACCCGGTGCTGTCGCGGCCTATGGCGAAACCGCTGAAGCGGAAGACCGCTCGGCTCATGCGACCATCGATGGTGGTGTTGGAGCCGATCACCACGTTGCGAATGGGCAGGCTGGCGTCGTTCAGGGCGACGTTGAAGAACTGGTGGTCGCAGTCGGCCGCCGCCACCCCCTTGGCGCTGCACCACTCCTGGTAGTTCACGCACTGCCGCTCGGTGGCGCCCAGCTTGGCCAGGACCGCGGGATCGCCGCACTGCAGGCGGTACATCGCGATGTCGCGATCCTCCTTGAAATCGTCTTTATCGAAGACCACCCAGTTGTGCTCGTCGCCGGTGATCGCGTCGTAGACCTGTTGCTCCACCGAGACGTCGGAGCGGGTGGTGATCACCGTCAGGCGGCTGTTGCCGCCCGGATCGAAGCCGCCCCGAGCCTTCTCGCCGTAGCCCACCGGCCGCCCCAGGGTGTCCGCCAGGCACTGGACGATCTCCTGATCGGTCTGCAACGACGACTCGCGCCAGTTGACGTCGGGGTTGGTCACCAGGTCGATGCAGCCCGCGGACGTTCCAGGATCGCCGGAGCCGCCGGAGCCGGAGGATGAGCTCGCGCCGCCAGACGAAGCGCTGGAGCTGCTGGATGAGCCTGCGCTGCTGGACGAGGGGCCGGAACCGCCGGTACCGCCGGACGACGCGCTCGAACCGCCGGAACCGGAAGAAGCGCTGGAGCTGCTGGACGAGGCGCCATCGGAGCTGGAGCCGGCAGCGTCGCCACCGCAGGCGGCGAGAGCGGCCAGCAAAGCCGCAAGAGAAAGCGCGCGCAGCGGCATGGCGCGCGCGCACAGGACCCGGTGTTGCATGTGATCTCCAGGGGATATAAAAATAAGCTGGTTGACGGTGGCACAGCTCAAGCTGGTTCGCTGGGCCCAGGCGGGGAATGGACTCGCCGTGAGCGAGGTGCCGAGGAAGGAGGCCTCGCCCTCGCCTCACGTCGTCCTCGCGCTCATGGCAACGCTCGGGCCACGGCGCGCCGCTGGTCCGGATCGCGCATCTCCGCTGTATTTCTCCGCCGAAGAGCCGTATTTCGTCCGCTCCGGTCGGACGTCGCGGTCGCCGCCGTCACATGGGTTGACCACCGTGTCAACCGGCGGTTGACAGGCGGCCGCCCTCGGCTCAGGCGGCCTGCTGCGACCCCTCCGGCTGCCCGGCGTCGCCCTGCCGCTCCCCGGCGGCCTCGGCGAACAGGAACTGCAGCGCCCCCGGCGCGCGCCGGCGCCACGCGTCCTCGCAGTGGGTCCCGTCCTCGTCCGGGCAGAAGCGCAGGTTGGCCTCGCCGTAGCCCCGCGCGCGCAGGTCCTCCACGAGCCGCGCGGCGTCGCGCAGCACCGAGCCGCCGTCCTCCTGCGCGCCGGCGTCGATGTACAGCCGCGAGCCCGCCGGGACGGGCTGCGCCGCGATGACGTCGAAGATCTTCCGCCCCGCGAACCAGAGCGACGGCGACATGCAGAGCGCGGCCCCGAGCACGTCGGGACGGCGGAAATGCGCGTAGAGCGCCGCGAGGCCCCCCATCGACGAGCCGCCGATCGCCGTGCCGGCCGGGTCGCGCCGCACCGCGAAGCGCTCCCGCACCGCTGGCACGATCTCGGACGTGATCCAGCCGAGGAAGTCGTCGAGCCTCCCGTCGCTGCCGTCGCCCGCGAACGGCGACAGCTCGGTCAGCCGCTCGCTCCCGCCGTGATCGATCCCCACGAGGACCGGCGCCACGAGGCCTCGATCCGAGAGATCGCGCACCGCCTCGTGCAGGTGCCAGCCGCCGCTGAAGGACGGGTCGTCGTGAAAGACGTTCTGCCCATCGAACAGGAAAAGCACGGGCGACGGCGCCGCGCCCGCCCCCTCGCTGGGCAGGTAGACGCGGACGTTGCGCTCCCCCTGAAAGCCGGGAATTCGATACGGACCGAGGAGATAGATGATGTGTTCCGCCATGGGCTCTTCGAGGCGGTCCACCCGCGCAGCGCGTTCGCCCGGGACGCGGCCCGTCCCCGACCCTTCACTTGCGCGGTGGTTTGCCGTTCCGCCGTCCCAGCGTGAAGCAATCGCCGGGCCGCCCTCGCGATCGCCGCTCTCCAGCTGCAGCGCGCGGCGCGACCCGGGCCTCTCCAGCCCAGATCGCGCCGCGCCGCTGTGGCAGGACGCCTCACGCGTGACAGGCTGCTCCGAACAGGCCGCCGCCGGGTGCGCGGCGCCACGGAGGCTCGGCGCTAGTTGCAGCTCGCGTCCGACGTGCCGCCGAACACCGTGGTCCAGTAGGACCCGTAGGTCCCGCCTCCGGTCGCCCGCCCGATGCCGATGACCCTGTAGGACGAGCCGAGCATGTTCTTGTTGTGGCCGTCCGAGTTCTTCCATTGATTGAACGTCGCCTGCGCCGCGGAGTTGCCGGCGGCGATGTTCTCGGCCATGGCGGTCCTGCCGGCGGACGCATAACAGGCGTTGGCCGCGCGATCCCACGGCGTCCGGCCGTCCTGGCTCGCGTGATCGAAGTAGTTGTGATCGCGCATGTCCTCGCTGTGCCCCTGGGCGGCGCGGTTCAGCGCGGTGCAGGCCGAGAGCGCCCCGAGGCCGTTCTGCGCGCGATATTGATTGATGATGGACAGGAACGCCTGCTCCTCGGCGTCGAGCGGCGTGGTGCTGGGCCCGGCGCCGCTGCAAACCTCGCCGCCCGTGCCCGTCGAGCCGCCCGTGCCCGTCGAGCCGCCCTCGCCCGTCGAGCCGCCCTCGCCCGTCGAGCCGCCCTCGCCCGTCGAGCCCCCCGCGCCGCCGTCCGGCTCCGCGGGGGCGCACGCGACCTGAACGTACATCCGCTTCGTGGATCTCCTGCACGGATCGCCGAAGGTCGCGTTGTTCGCCCGCACGGTGCAGCTCGACTGCCCGAGGCACGCGCGCTCCACCACCGCCTTCGACGTCGAGGCGTTGCACGAGGTCGCGCGGAAGCTGCCGCAGACCCCCCGCGGCGTGCCATAGCTCGCGAACTCGACCGCCGTGATGACCTCCCCGGCAGGACAGGCGAGCGAGATGTCCGAGCCCTCCGGAGCCGTATCGCAGACCGCCCCCTCGACCGGCTCGGACGACTCGCCGGACGGCTCCTGATCGACCTCGGTCGATCCGAGACAACCGACGGCAGAACAGCCAGCGATGAAGGCGAGGACAAGCGTCCGGTGCAAAGCGCTCATATTCATGCTCCTTATCGATAAGCCCGTCTGAGCTCGGCCCGCCACGGCGCCGCGGCGCGCGCCGGCAGGTACGCCGGGGCACGCGGCGCCACGACGGGCCGCCCCAGTACAGCGTTGTTCAGGGGGCGGAGTAGCGCTCAGCGCGATCCCACGCAGCGCAGCGCCTCCCTTCGATTCGCTCACAACACGGTGTCACCTGACCGCTGGCATGTCCAGATACGAAACACTCCCATACGCATGTTTTGCCGCCGCATCACTGAACCTTTTCACGAGCTGTGAAACCGACGTTCACAAGGCTTCATGAGACGGGATTTCTTCAGTCGAGGCCGGTACGCGACAGGGCGCCAGCAGGACACCCCATCTCCCATGGGCCGAAGGGTAGGTGCTCGTGCTCCGAGAGGAGACCGAGACCAGCGATCCGTCGATATCGCCAACACCGTGTCAGCGAGGCAACGACTGACCTGCTGGCACGCCGGCCCAGCCATCGTTCGACGCTCGACGGGAGCGGTCTTGTCGATCTGCCTGCCTGCCTGCCTGCCCGCGCGCACACGCGCGGGCGCCGCGGGCGCCGCGGTCGTCGCGATCGTCGCGATCGTCCACCGACGCGCTGGGCCGAGCGCCGAGCGCCGAGCGCCGAGCGCCGAGCCAGCGGACGTCAGCGTGGCTCGGCCGCCGGAGGTCGCTTCCGACGCCCGGCCTCGAACCCGGGCGCGCTCGTCCAGGGCGAGCTGCACGTCATGGGTTGAAAGCCGCCTGACATCCGAGGCGCCAACGGCTCATCGGCGCTTCGCCCCGCGCCCTTCGCCCGTTCCCGTCCACGGCAGAGCCTGTCCCTGCGCCTCGCGCGATGCGCGGCGTGCCCCCGCGCATCGCGCGGGCGTGGGCGTAGACGGACGGCCGCGCGCGATCACGCGACCGCGCGCCGCGAGGCCGCACCCTCGCCGGCTCCTGTGCTATGACCGCCATCCATGCGCCTCAAGGACCGCGTTGTCTTCATCACCGGAGCTTCCCGCGGGATCGGCCGGGCCGTCGCCCTCGCCTGCGCGCGGGAAGGTGCGGATATCGCCGTCGCCGCAAAGACGGAGGTCGCCGAGAACCCGCGCCTGCCGGGCACGATCCACGACGTCGCCCGCGAGGTCGAGCAGCTCGGCCGCCGCGCGCTGCCCATCAAGCTCGACGTGCGCGACGACGAGGCCTGCAAGGGCGCCGTCGCCGCGGCGATCGAGCGCTTCGGGCGCGTCGACGCGCTCATCAACAACGCGGGCGCGCTCTGGTGGGCCGACGTCGTCGACACGCCCATGAAGAAGTTCGACCTCATCATGGGCATCAACGTGCGGGCGTCGTTCGCCCTCTCGCAGGCCGTCCTCCCCCACATGATCGCGCGGAAGTACGGCCACATCATCATGATGTCGCCCCCCGTCGAGGCCGAGGCCTGCGCCCACCACGGCGCCTACGCGGTCTCGAAGTTCGGCATGACGATGATCGCCAACGCGATCGCCGGCGAGTACGCCGAGCACAACGTCACGGCCCACGCCCTCTGGCCCGCCACGGCGATCGAGAGCTACGCGACCATGAACTTCGGCCTGGGCGGCCCGGAGCTCTGGCGCAAGGCGGACATCCTCGCCGACGCGACGCTGGCGCTGCTCTCGCGCGAGCCGTCCGCCCGGCCCGGCAAGGCGTGGATCGACGAGGCCCTGCTCCGCGAGGAGGGCGTCACCGACTTCTCCAGGTACCAGTGCGTGCCCGGCGTCGAGCCGCCGCACTTCCCCTTCAGCGCGATCCCCAAGGCGACCACCACCAAGAAATGAGGCGCGACGCGTGAGCCGCGAGGACGACAGGAAGACCCCCCCCGGTGCCGCCGGCGGCATCGACCCAGATCCCGAGCTGGCCGCGGTCTTCGACGACCTCGAGACGCTGCTCAAGAACGGCGACGTGATCGCCGCGCTCACCTCGCGCGGGATCAACACGAGCCTCGCGCTGCTCGCCGCCGACGCGCTCCGCGCTTACGTCGCGGGCCGCAAGGCCGAGGCGGCCGAGGACTTCGCGACCGTCGCCGAGGAGATCCGCGGCCGGCTCGCCGCGAGCGCCGAGGGGGCTCAGACGGACGCGGGATCGCAGGGGGAACCGTCACGCTCGAACGGGAGGCGCTGAATGAGCACGAGCTTCGAAGCAGAACAGAGGTCGCAGCAGGCAGGCGACGGCGCGCGGCAGGCGCCGCCGTGGGCGCCGGCCGAGGCCATCTCCGGCGCGGAGTACTCGGCCGTCGAGCTCGCGCAGGGCGACGACCGCGTGTTCCTGCTCGAGCAGCGCGAGCTGCCCGATCGCGAGCGCTACGTCACCGTGACCGACGCCGCCGGCGTCGCCGAGGCCATCCGGACGATGGTGATCCGCGGCGCCCCGGCCATCGGCATCGCCGCCGCGTACGGGATGGCGCTCGCCGCGCGCGCCGCCCGGAGCGAGGGCGCCTCCGGCTACGTCGCCGCCATGCGCGCGGCGGGGGAGCACCTCGCCTCCGCCCGGCCCACCGCCGTGAACCTCGGGTGGGCGGTGCGGCGCGCGATCGCCGCCGCCCTGGAGCACGCGGGCCGCCGCGGCGAGGAGCGCGCGCGGGAGCTCGCCGCGCTCGCGCGCGAGATCCACCGGGAGGACGTCGCCGCCTGCCACCAGATGGCCCGCGCCGGCGCCGCGCGCCTGCCCGAGTCGGGCACCGTCCTCACCCACTGCAACGCCGGCGCGCTCGCCACCGGCGGCTACGGCACCGCGCTCGGCGTCATCCGCGCCGCCGTCGCCGAAGGCAAGAACATCCGCGTGCTCGCGTGCGAGACCCGCCCGTACCTCCAGGGCGCCCGCCTCACGGCCTGGGAGCTCCAGCGCGACGGCATCCCCGTCGAGGTGATCTCCGACTCGATGGCCGCGTGGTTCATGCAGAAGGGCGAGATCGGCGCGGTCGTCGTCGGGGCCGACCGCATCGCGCGGAACGGCGACGTCGCGAACAAGATCGGCACCTACGGCCTCGCCTGCCTCTCGCGCCACCACGGCGTCCCGTTCTACGTGGCCGCCCCGTGGAGCACGATCGACCTCGCGACCGACACCGGCGCGTCGATCCCGATCGAGGAGCGGAGCCGCGACGAGGTCGCCGTCGTCGGCGGCCGCCGCATCGTCCCGCCCGGGGTGCCCGTCCGCCACCCGGCCTTCGACGTCACCCCCGCGGAGCTCGTCACCGCCATCTTCACCGAGCGCGGCAAGCTGACGACGCGCGAGATCAGCCGCTCCGTGCCGCCGACCGCCTGACGCCGGCCGCCTCCCCCTCGCGCGCACGCGCCGCATGGGCTAAGGACACCCCTGATGGCGCAGTTCTCGCCCAAGCCCGAATGGCTCAAGGTCCGCGCTCCTGGAGGCGACACCTACCACCACCTCAAGGAGACGTTCCGCAAGCTCGATCTCCACACCGTCTGCGAGGAGGCGCGCTGCCCGAACGTCGGCGAGTGCTGGCGCGAGGGGACCGCGACGGTGATGCTCCTCGGCGACGTGTGCACGCGCGGCTGCCGCTTCTGCGCGGTCACGACCGGCGACCCGCGCGGCGCGGTCGACGTGCGCGAGCCGGAGCACGTGGCCCGCGCCATCGCCCGGCTCTCGCTCCAGTACGTCGTGATGACGATGGTCAACCGCGACGATCTGCTCGACGGCGGCGCCGATCACGTCGCCCGCACGGTGAGCCGCCTGCACGGGCTCCGCCCCGACCTGCTCATCGAGACCCTTGTCGGCGACTTCCAGGGCCACATGAGCGCCGTCGACACGGTGGTCGACGCCGGGCCCGACGTGTTCGCCCACAACGTCGAGGTCGTCCGCCGCATCACGCGCGTCATCCGCGACGTCCGGTCGAACTACGACCAGTCGCTCGCCGTGCTGCGGCGCGCGAAGGACCGGCAGCGGCGCCTCGCCGCCGACGCCGCGGAGCGGGGCGCGCCGGCGCCGCGGCGGCTCACGAAGAGCTCGATCATGGTCGGCATCGGCGAGACCGACGACGAGGTGCTGGAGGCGCTCCGCGACCTGCGCGAGGCGGGGGTCGACATCGTGACCATCGGCCAGTACCTCCGCCCCTCCTCGAAGCACGCGCCCGTGCAGCGCTTCGTCGAGCCGGACACGTTCGCCGCGTTCGAGCGGGCGGCGCTCGAGATGGGCTTCCTGTACGCCGCCAGCGCGCCGCTCGTGCGGTCGAGCTACAAGGCCGCCGAGGTCTTCGTCCGCAGCCTCATCGACCGCCGCGCGTCGGCGCCGGAGGGCGGCGCGCCGGAGGGCGCGCACGTCGAGGCGCTCCTCGAGGAGCGGCTCGCCGTGGCGCGCCGCGAGGCCGCCCGGATCGAGGCGGAGCTCGCCCCCGACGAGGTCCGCCCGCCCGGCGCCCCGGCGCCGGCGTCCGCCGCGCGGCTCGTTCCTGCGGCGTCCCTCGTGCGCCGCTAGAGCGGCGCGCCGGGTCGAGCGAGAAACTGAACGGATTCGCCGCGCGCGGGGCCGGTCGGCGCAAGCGCCTTGACGCTCCCCGCCGATTGGCCGAGCGTGAAGAGGCAGGAGGGTCACAGACCACGATGTCCGCTCCCATCGACAGGCGCCCCCGCGGCATCGCTCCGGGCGGCATCGCTCCGGGCGCCTCGCGCCTCGGCGCGGAGACGCCCCGCGCGCGCGTGGCATCCATCATCGCCCAGGCGGCGAGGGCCTACAGCGCGCGACCTCCGATCGAGGACATCACGATGCCCACCGGCTTCGATCCGGCCGCGGTGGCGCTCTTCGAGACGATCATCGAGGCCGCGTTCCTCGTCGCGAACGCCGACGGCAACTTCGACGAGGCGGAGCGCAGGCGCTTCCAGGGCATCGTCGTCGACGCCTGCCAGAACCTCGTCCACGAGAAGCAGCTCGAGGCGCTGCTCGCCGACCTCGGCGAGATGCTCGCCGAGGACGGCATGGAGAAGCGCATCACCATGGTCGCCCGCACGATCGGGCGGACCGAGCACCAGCGCGAGGTGCTCCGCGTCGCCGCGTTCATGGCGCAGGCCTCCGGCGGCGTGAGCTTCCACGAGCGCGGCGTGCTCGAGCAGCTCGCGCGCGGGTTCAAGCTCGACGCGGCCGCGGTCGACGAGGCGCTCGCGCAGGCGGCCGAGCCCGGGAACGTCTAGCCAGGACATCGGCACCGCGGCGTGCGGTGCGCGACGCGCGCTGGCTCGGGATCGCCGCGGCGAGTCAATCTTGCGACGCGATCGACGCGATCGATGCGACGAGTCAACGTCACGCCAACGTCACGCGTAAGCGAATGAGCGAACGCCGCGTCTCGGCACTGGTCTCTGGCAGCGCCTTTGATTAGTGTCCACGCGAGCCGATGAGCACCGCGACGTACTCCACCGACCGCCCGCCCAACGTCTCAGGGGCAAGCCTGGAGCCGCAGGCTGCCGTCGCCCGGCACCCGCTCGACACGTGTGCCGACGACGTGATCAAGGTCCTGCGCGACGACGGCTCGCTCGATCCCGCGCACGATCCGAAGCTCGATCCCTCCGAGGTGATCGCCCTCTACAAGTTCATGGTGCGCATGCGCCAGCTCGACGAGCGCCTCGTCGCGCTGCAGCGGCAGGGGCGCATCGGGTTCCACATCGGCTCGCTCGGCGAGGAGGCGGCGGTCCTCGGCAGCGTCTCCGCGACGCGGCCGCAGGACTGGGTGTTCCCCTGCTACCGCGAGTTCGGCGCCGCGCTCTGGCGGGGGCTGCCGCTCCAGCGGTACATCGACAACATGTTCGGCAACGCGAACGACACGGTGAAGGGGCGGCAGATGCCGGACCACTACACCTACCGCGAGGGGCACTTCGGCTCGGTGAGCTCGCCCATCGGCACGCAGATCACGCAGGCCGTGGGCTTCGCGTGGGCGGCGAAGCTGAAGCGCGAGGAGCTCGCCGCGCTGGTCTACTTCGGCGACGGGGCGACCAGCTCGTCGGACTTCCACAACGGCCTGAACTTCGCGGGCGTGTTCAAGGTGCCGGTCGTCTTCTTCTGCCGCAACAACGGCTGGGCGATCAGCGTGCCGACCGAGCGCCAGACGGCGAGCAACACGTTCGCGAGCAAGGGGGTCGCGTACGGCGTCCCGGGGGTGCGGGTCGACGGCAACGACCTGTTCGCGGTGGTGAAGGTGACGCGCGACGCGATCGCGCGCGCCGCGCGCGGCGAGGGCCCGACGCTCATCGAGGCGATGACGTACCGCCTGTCGGGCCACTCGACGAGCGACGACCCCAAGGCGTACCGCCCCGACGCGTGGCTCGACCCCTGGCGCCGGCTCGACCCGATCGCGCGGCTGCGGCGGCACCTCGAGCGCACCGCGGGCTGGACCGAGGCGCAGGATCGCGAGATCGAGGCGGCGCTCGAGGCGGAGGTCAAGGCCTGCATCGCGGTCTCGGAGAAGGTGGCGCCGCCGTCGCTCGACTCGATGTTCGAGGACGTCTACGCGGAGCCGCCCTGGCACCTCGTCGAGCAGCGGGAGCAGCTCAAGGCGGGCCCGAGGCCCAAGGGCCACGGCGGCCACTAGCGCGTGCGGGCGCGGCGGACGGCGCGGTCGGCGGGGCGGCTCGCCGGGCGGCGCCGATGGCCGGGGTGGCGCCGCCGCCCGCGATCGATGGGGTCCCCAGGGGAGCGGGGGCGCCTGTGAGGTTGCATTCCACCTTCTGGCCGAGAGACGGAGACGAAGAGCATGCCTCAGATGAACATGGTCCAGGCGATCAACGACGCGCTACGCCACGAGATGCGGCGGGACGCGCGGGTCGTCGTGCTCGGCGAGGATGTCGGCAAGGTCGGGGGGGTGTTCCGCGTGACCCAGGGCCTGTTCGACGAGTTCGGCGACGACCGGGTGATCGACACGCCGCTCTCGGAGGGCGGCATCGTCGGGACGGCGATCGGGATGGCGCTCTACGGGCTCGTGCCGATCCCGGAGATCCAGTTCGCCGATTTCATCTATCCCGCGTACGACCAGATCGTGTCCGAGCTGGCGAAGTACCGCTACCGCTCGGGCGGCGAGTACCCGTCGAAGCTCGTGATCCGCACGCCGGTGGGCGGCGGCATCCGCGGCGGGCACTACCACTCGCAGTCGCCGGAGGCGCAGTTCATCCACGTGGCGGGCCTGAAGGTCGTGTGCCCGTCGAACCCGGCGGACGCGAAGGGGCTCCTGCTCTCGTCGATCCGGGATCCCGATCCGGTGCTGTTCTTCGAGCCGAAGCGCATCTACCGCGCGGCGAAGGGGGACGTGCCCGACGGCGACTACACGGTCCCGCTCGGCCAGGCGAAGGTGGTCCGGCCGGGCTGGCACGTGACGCTCGTGGTCTGGGGCGCGATGCTCTACGAGGCGCTCGACGCGGCGAACCAGGCGGCCGCGCAGGGCATCGAGTGCGAGGTGATCGATCTCCGCACGCTGTGGCCGCTCGACATCGACACGGTGGTCGAGTCGGTGAAGCGGACGGGCCGGTTCATCGTGGTGCACGAGGCGCCGAAGAGCTGCGGCTTCGGGGCCGAGCTCGTCGCGCTGGTCAACGAGAAGGCGTTCCTCCACCTGGAGGCGCCGCCGCTGCGGGTCACGGGCTTCGACACCCCCTTCCCTTACACGCTCGAGAACGAGTACCTCCCGCTCTCGCATCGTATCCTTCCGGCGATCCTCGAGACGGCGAGGTACTGACGCATGGGCAAGTACGAGTTCAGGCTGCCGGACATCGGCGAGGGCGTCACGGAGGGGGAGATCGTGACCTGGCTGGTGTCGCCGGGCGACGTGGTCGCCGAGGACCAGCCGATGGTCGAGGTGATGACCGACAAGGCGACGGTGACGATCACGTCGCCGCGCTCGGGCCGGATCGTGGAGACGCGGGGCAAGGTGGGCGGGGTCGTGCCGGTCCACTCGGTGCTCGTGGTGTTCGACCTCGACGACCGGTCGGCTGCCGCGCCGCCCGCGCCGCCCGCACCGCCGGCGTCGCCCGCGTCGCCCGCGTCGCCCGCGTCGGGGACGGGGATGCGCCAGTCGGCGGCGAAGACCGGCCCGGCGGAGCCTGCGGCGACGGCGGTCGGCGACATCCGGGAGGACCTGCCGGGGATGAACCTGGTGGCGCCGGCGCGGCCCGCGTGGGCGAACGGCAGCACGGGCCCCCGGGCGGCGGCCTACTTCAACGAGAAGCCGCTCGCGACGCCGGCGACGCGCAAGCTGGCGCGCGACCTCGGGGTCGACCTGCGGCGCGTGCCGCCGACCGGCCCGGGGGGCCGCGTGACCAAGGACGACGTGCGGGCGCTGGAGGCGCCGGAGGCGGCCGAGGTGGCGCCGGCGGCGGCCCCGGCGCTGTCCGAGGCGGCGCCGAAGCGGCCGGCGGGCGCGGCGGGCGTGGCGGAGCGCGCGGCGGGCGCGGCGGCCGAGCTGCTGGACGAGGATCGGGAGCCCGCGGCGGCCCGGCCCGCGGGCGAGCGCGGCCGCGGGCTGCCGGCGGCGCCGGGCGACGAGCGCATCCCGCTGCGCGGCGTGCGCAAGCGGATCTTCGAGGGGATGTCGCGGTCGAAGCACACGGCGGCGCACTTCACCTTCGTCGAGGAGTGCGACGTCTCGGCGCTGAAGGAGCGCCGCGCGCGCCTGCGGCCGCTGGCCGAGAAGGCGGGCGTCAAGCTGACCTTCCTGCCCTTCTTCGTGAAGGCCGTGGTCGCCGCGCTCAAGAAGCACCCGACGCTGAACAGCACCTTCGACGAGGCCACGCAGGAGATCGTCGTCCGGAAGCGCTACCATATCGGCATCGCCTCCGCGACCGAGGCCGGGCTCATCGTGCCGGTCGTGCGCGACGCGGATCGCCGGAGCGTCCTGGAGATCGCGAAGGAGATCGCGCGGCTCGGCGAGGACACGAAGTCGGGGCGGGTGAAGCCGGAGGATCTCGGCGGCTCGACGTTCACGATCACGTCGCTCGGCCAGCAAGGCGGGCTGTTCGCGACGCCGATCCTGAACTTCCCCGAGGTCGCGATCCTCGGGATCCACCAGATGAAGCAGAAGCCGGTGGTGCGCGACGGGCAGATCGTGATCGGCGAGGTGATGCTGCTGTCGCTGTCGTTCGACCACCGGATCATCGATGGTCACGTGGGGGCGGCGTTCGCTTACGAGATCATCGGGTATCTGGAGGATCCTGACCGGCTGTTTCTGGAGATGAGCTGAGCGCATCGAGGTGAGCTGAGCGCATCCCCGCCTCGCCAGGCTCGCGAGCCCACCTGGCGGGCTCGCCTGCGCGCTGCGCTGAGCGAGCGCCCCGTGTCTCACCGCCCTCGCGAGCCCACCTGGTCGGCATCTTCTTCGTCGAGCCCTGTCACGATGTCATCGACAGGGTGGCTCCGGTGTGGGGCGCGGCGCGCGCTGGTTCGCGGAGGAGGACGGATGAGTCCGGCGCCTCGCCTGCTCAAGGTGATGGCGATGCGCGCCGACCATGGCAGCATGCTTCGCATTACCCGTTGTGGGGCTCATGTGGATACCACCATTCCCGTCTGCTCCGATCCCGGGGCGTCGTCCCGTTATGCCATCATCGCGGTCCTCTGCGAGGGTTCGGACACCCTTCTTTACCGGGGTGTGCGCGAAGACGACGGCCTTCCCGTGGTGCTCAAGGTCCTCCGGCGCGATCACGCGAGCCCTCGCGCCCTCGAGCGATTGCGTCACGAGTACGAAGTCGCCCGGGCGATCGACGCCACGGCCGTCGTCAAGCCCTATGCGCTCGTGATGCTCGGCGATCAGCCGGCGCTGGTCCTGGAGGATTTCGGCGGCGTGTCGCTCGATCGGCTCCTGGAAGGGCCGATGCCGCTCGAACGCTTCTTCCCCCTCGCCGTCCGCCTGGTGGAGGCGCTCGCCGGGCTGCATCGGCACGACGTCGTCCACAAGGACATCAAGCCCCAAAACCTGCTCCTCAACCCCACCACCGGCGAGGTGAAGATCACCGACCTGGGGATTGCGTCCCGGATACCCCGCCAGCTCCAGCACCTCGAGCACCTCGGGCTCATCGAGGGGACCCTTGCCTACATGGCCCCGGAGCAGACGGGCCGGATGAACCGCTGGGTCGACGAGCGGACCGACCTGTACTCCCTCGGCGTCGTCTTCTACGAGATGCTGACGGGCGCCCTGCCGTTCCGGGCGAGCGATCCCGTCGAGTGGGTCTATTGCCACATCGCCCAGAAGCCGCCGCCGGCGCACGCGCTCGTCCCTTCGATTCCCTCACTCCTGTCCGCCATCGTGCTCAAGCTGCTCTCCAAGGCCGCCGAGGAGCGTTATCAGAGCGCGGCCGGCCTGCGGCACGATGTGGACGAGTGCTTCGCCCGGTGGCGGACGAGCGGCGCCATCCAGCCCTTCGCGCTCGGTGGGCGCGACCTCTCCGACCGGTTCCAGGTGCCGCAGCGGCTGTACGGGCGCGAGCGCGAGGTGGAGGCGCTGCTCGCCGCGTTCGAGCGGGTGGTGGCGCAGGGCCGGCCAGAGCTCGTGCTCATATCGGGTTACTCGGGCATCGGCAAGTCGTCGCTCGCCGCCGAGCTGCACCGGCCGATCGTGCGGGAGCGGGGGTTCTTCCTCTCCGGCAAGTTCGATCAAACCGCGAGGGACATCCCCTACCGCGCCTTCCATCAGGCGTTCCGGGCGCTGATACAGGAGATCCTCGGCGCGAGCGAGGAGCAGGTCGAGCGCTGGAGGCAGCGTTTCCGGGAGGCCCTCGGCCCGAGCGGGAGGCTGCTCGCCGACGTGCTCCCCGAGGTGGAGCTGCTCCTCGGCCCCCAGCCGCCCGTGCCCGAGCTGCCGCCCGCCGAGGCCCAGAGCCGGCTGCACGCGATGCTCCAGCGCGTCGTCGCGGCGTGCGCCCAGAAGGAGCACCCCGTGGCGCTCTTTCTCGACGATCTGCAGTGGGCCGACGCGGCCAGCCTCCAGCTGCTCGAACAGCTCGCCACCTACGCCGGGTCCGAGCACCTCCTCTTGATCGGCGCCTACCGCGACAACGAGGTCGGCCCCGCGCACCCGCTGCGGCTCACGCTGGCCGAGGCGCGGAAGCGCGGCGCCGCCGTCTCCGAGCTCGTCCTCGAGCCGCTCTCGGCCACCCATGTCGGGGCGCTCGTCGCCGAGGCGGTCCACGCGCCCGAAGGGCAGGTCGAGCCGCTCTCGTGGCTGGTCTACGAGAAGACCGGCGGCAACCCGTTCTTCGTGCTCCAGTTCCTGCTCGCGCTGCACCAGGAGGGGCTCATCACCTTCGACGCGGAGGAGAGCGGGTGGCGGTGGGACATCGCCGCGATCCGCGACAAGGGCTTCACCGACAACGTCGTCGACCTGATGGCGGGCAAGCTGAAGCGGCTCTCGGCCCCGACGCGCGAGGCGCTCAAGCTCGCCGCGTGCCTCGGCAGCAGCCTGGAGCTCGACACGCTCGCGGTGGTCGCGGGCCGTCCGGCGGCGGAGCTCCGCGACGCGCTCGAGGAGGCCGTGCGGGAGGGGCTGCTCCTCCGCCGAGACGGCGCCTATCGATTCCTCCATGACCGGGTGCAGCAAGCCGCTTACTCGCTCATGCCGGCGGGACAGCTCGCCGAGATGCACCTCGGGATCGGGCGGCTGCTCCTCACGGCGCAGCGCGCGGAGGAGCGCGACGACGCGCTCTTCGACGTCGTCGGCCACCTCAACCGCGGCGCCGCGCGCCTGCGTTCCCGGGCGGAGCGGGAGGAGGTCGCCGCGCTGAACCTCCGCGCCGGCAGGAAGGCCAAGGCCGCCGCGGCCTTCGAGTCCGCCGCCGCGCTCTTCGCCGCGGGCCTCTCGCTGCTCGCGCCGGCCTCTTGGGAGACGCGTCACGAGCTGACCTACGACCTGGCCTTCGAGCGCGCGCACATCGCGTACATCACCGGCAGCTTCGAGGAAGCCGAGCGGCGCCTGCGAGAGCTCGAGGATCGCGCGAGGACCCGGCGCGAGACGGCCGCCGTCGTCGAGCTCGTCGTCGCGCTGAATGTCACCCGCGGGCAATACGCCCGCGCGGTGGAGATCGGGCTCTCGTGCCTCCGCGCGTGCGACGTCGATCTGCCGCTCCACCCCACCGACGCACAGATTGAGGAGGAGACCGAGAGCATCTGGCAGGCCCTGGGCGATCGGGCCATCGAGGACCTGATCCTCCTGCCCCCCATGAAGGACCCGGAGATCAAGACCACGATGGGCGGGCTGCAGAGCGTGTCCCTCCCCGCGTTCTTCGTGGACCCGAACCTGTACAATCTCGTCGTCATGCGCATGGTCAAGCTCAGCCTGCGCCACGGCAACGCCGAGCACTCCGCTGTCGCGTACGCCGCCTTCGCGATGGTGATCAGCTCGAGGTTCGCGCGATATCAGGAGGCTTACCTGTTCGGCAGGCTCGGCCACGAGCTGGCGGACCGGAGCGGCCTCCTCACCACGAAATCGGTGGTGGTCATCCTCTTACACTATGTCGTCTACTGGACACGCCACTACCGAGAGACGTATCCGTACACGCGCGACGGCTTCAGCGCCGCGGTCGAGTCCGGTAATCTGAACAACGCGTGCCTCAACTGCATCTGGGCCGCGCTGTTCCCGCTGCTCTCTGGCGAGCCGCTGGAGGACGTGCTTCACGAGGTCAAAGAGCGCCTCGATTTCGTGCGCAGGGTCGCTTACGCGTTCCCGCACAACGCCCTCCTCGGCGGCTACGCCATGATCCAGACGCTGCGCGGGAGGCCGGTCCGCTTTTCGATGCCGGACGGGTCCGAGCTGGATCCGCCGGCCTTCGAGGCGCGGCTGGAGGCGGGTGGGGCTCTGGAGGCCGCTCGCGACTTCTATTACAGCTTGAAGGCGCAGGCGCTCTTCGTGCTCGGCTCTCCCCGAGAGGCGCTCGCGGCGGCGGCCCGCGCGATCGCCGAGCACGCCCCCAGGTTCAGTCCGCACGCGCTCATCGCCGAGAGCCTCTATTATCGCGCGCTCGCGCTCGCGGCCCTCTTCCACGAGGCGCACGAGGCGCACGAGGCGCAGCCATCCCCGCTGCGGGCGCTCCCCGAGGAGCTCCTCGAGTGCGAGCGGCAGCTCGGCGAGTTGGCCAGGAGCGGCCCCGATAACTTCCTTCACAAGCACGCCTTGGTGCGCGCCGAGCTCGCCCGGCTCCGTGGGCAGGACCTGGAGGCCATCGGGCTTTACGAGCAGGCCATCACGGCGGCGCGGGAGGGCGGCTTCGTCCAGCACGAGGCCATCGCCTGCGAGCTCGCCGCGGGGCTCTACCGCGCGCGCGGCCTCTCCACGTCCGCTGACGCCCACCTGCGAAAGGCCCGCGCCGCCTACTTCACGTGGGGCGCCCACGCCAAGGTGGAGCAGCTCGATCAGCGCTACCCCCACCTCGTCGAGCGCAAGCCGATCGCCCCCACCGTCACGTTCGCCGTGCGGGCCGAGCAGTTCGACGTCCTGTCGGTGGTCAAGGCCTCGCAGGGCATCTCCGGCGAGCTCAAGCTCCCGCGCCTGCTCGAGACGCTGCTTCGCGTCGTGGTCGAGCACGCGGGCGCCGAGGAGGGCTGTGTCCTCCTCGTCCGGGATGGGCGGCTATGGACCGCGGCAATCGAGACGCCAGGGGGCGAGGTGCGGCTGCTCGGCGCGGGCGAGGCGCCTTCGGCCGCGCTGCCGCAGTCCGTCCTCAACTATGTTCGCCGGAGCCACGAGCGCGTGCTGCTCGACGACGCCGCCGCCCGGCACCCCTTCATGGAGGATGAGTATTTCCGGCGCAAGCGCCCGAGATCGGTGCTGTGTCTCCCGATCGTGCGCCAGGCCCGGCTCATCGGCCTGCTTTACCTGGAGAACAACCTCATCACCGGCGCCTTCACCCCCGGGCGGCTCAGCGTCATCGAGCTGCTCGCCTCGCAGTCGGCGATCTCGCTGGAGAACGCGATGCTCTATGCCGAGCTGGAGCAGGAGAACGCCGAGCGGCGGCGGGCGGAACAGGCGCTCAACGCAAACCAGGAGATGCTCCAGGCGATCGTCGACAACTCGGCGGCGAGCGTCTACGTGAAGGATCACGAGGGCCGCTACCTGCTCGCCAACCGGCACGTGGCGGCCCTCCTGGGCGTGCCGGGCGAGCAGATCCTCGGGAAGACCGACGCCGAGCTCCTCCCTCCGCCCGTCGCCGCGACGCTCCGCGAGCACGACCGGCAGGTGCTCGAGGCGGGCGCGCCGATGGAGTGGGAAGAGACGGTGCCGTTCGCCAGCGGACTGCGCACCGCGCTCTCCGTCAAGTTCCCTCTGGGCCGGGGCGCTGAGTCGCGCGCGGTCTGCGGCATCTCCACCGACATCACCGAGCGCAAGCGGGCCGAGCAGGCCGAGCGCTTCCTGGCCGAGGCGAGCCGCAGGCTGATGACGCTGGGCTACGGCGCGACCTTCGAGAGCGTGGCGCAGCTCCCGGTGCCCGAGCTCTCGGACCAGTGCGTCGTCGAGGTGCTCTTGGAGGACAGGACGCCGGGCCCGACGGCCGTCGCAGGGGTGCCCGGCGAGCAGCTGGAAGCGCTGAAGTGCGCGCTGCGCGCTCTGGCAGAGGCGTCGCCGGCCGGGTCCGAGGGGGAAGGTGGCCGCGCCACGCCGCTGCTGGAGCAGGTGCATTCGCTCGACCCCCGGATCAAGCCCCCCTGGGATCAGCTCGGCGTCCGTTCGTTCCTGCGGGTTCCGCTGCTCGCGCGCGACCGGTACTTCGGCGTCATGACCCTGCTGGCGACCGCGCCCGAGCGCCGTTATGGTCCCGCCGACCTGCAGCTGGCCGAGGAGCTGGGGCGCCGCGCGGCGCTCGTGCTCGACAGCGCCCGTCTGTATACCGAGGCTCAGGAGGCGATCCAGCGGCGGGACGACTTTCTCGTCGTCGCGTCTCACGAGCTCAAGACCCCGCTGACCTCTCTGCAGATGCAGGTGCAGGCGGTCGAGCGCGTGCTGCGCAGCCGCTCGCTCGCGGACGTCCCCCCGGAGCGGTTCGAGAGGATGTTCCAGATTCTCGGCCGCCAGACGTTGCGGCTCGGGCGCTTGATCGACGAGCTGCTCGACGTCACGCGGCTGAACGCCGGGCGGCTGACGCTCGCGCGGGCGCCGGTCGATCTGACGGCGCTGGCGCGCGAGGTCGTCGAGCGGATGCGCCCGCAGCTCACCGAGTCCTGCTGCCGGACGCAGCTGGATCTGGAAGCGCCCGTGGTCGGGTGCTGGGATCCGTCGCGCGTGGAGCAGGTCGTCATCAACCTCCTGTCGAACGCGATGAAATACGGCGCAGGCAAGCCTATCTTCGTCGGCGTGCGGCGGCAGGCCGATCGCGCGCTGGTGGTCGTCCGGGATCAGGGGATCGGGATCGCCGAGGCCGATCAGGGCAGGATCTTCGAGCGCTTCGAGCGCGCGGTGTCGGTGCGGAACTTCGGCGGCCTCGGCCTCGGGCTGTACATCGTGCGCTCGATCGTGATGTCGCACGGCGGATCCATCCGGGTGGAGAGCAGTCCAGGCGCGGGCGCGACGTTCGTGGTGGAGCTCCCGCTGAACCCGCCGGAGGCGGACGAGCCCGGCGCTGCGCCGGCCCAGACCAGCTAGACCTTCGCTCTGCTCCAACGCCTCCATGTGCCGAACGCGGGCGTTGCCCGGCCCCCGGCGAGGGTGCTCGTCGCGCGGAGGCGGGGTGGGGCCCCGCCGAACTCGCCCGATATCCCTCTCTCCGCCAGCGGAGAGAGGGATATCGGGCTCAGACATCGGCCCATCCCCACCCCGCCTCCGCGCGACGAGCACCCTCGCCGGGGGCCTACCGGTGAAGCGGGAACAGGGACGAACCTGGACGAGCGCCTCGATGAGCGCGATCAGGTCCCCTCGCTCGCTGAGGGCCCAGCCCCTAGCGAGCGCGCCCGTTCGGACGTGAGATTACGCCGCAGCGGTGCCCGAGGCGCCTCCGGCATACCGATCCAGCTCGACGCGATGAGCGGGTCGTCTTGGGCGCGTCGATGCGTCGAACGCATACCGATCCAGCGCGGCTCGATGAACGTGGTTGTCTTGGGCACGCCGATGCGAGAAATGCGCAGCGGGTGAGGACGCTGCGCAGGTCGGTGCCGAACATCGGCGTACTCCGCGGACGGCGCCGTTGGTCGCGTCGGGGCGCCCCTCCGCCGTCCATGGCTTGATAGGCGGCCGCGCTCCGACCGCGCGGGACGAGACAGCCAATGAGGCGATCAGGACCTCAGCGACACGGAGCCGCGGGCCACTCCGGCGCATCGCGCGCACCGAGCCGTCCGATCCCCCCTGTCTGCGTGCGGGACGGGCAGCGTCCATCGTCCTCTGGGCGCAAAAAGGCTCCACGAGGCGGAGGGATCACCCCGAGCACGCGCGGCTCCCGCGAGCTCAGGTTCGTTTGGATCACGCGGAAGTCCCGGCTCGGGCGGCTCCAACGAATGCCCTCTCGCCAGCAACGCGTGGCTGCCTGTGCGCGCAGCTCGCCCTCCAGTACACAAAGCGGGGCCGGCATGCGACCTGCTCTGTCCGCCATCGAGATGCCTTGAGCCGCAGGCGATTGCGAGGCATCGAGGAGGACACATGCGAACGGTTCATAGCACCATGGCGATGGTCATTTTCGTGTCGATGGCTCAGACGGTGGGTTGCACCGCCGACACGGAAGGATACGACGACGAGATGGCGGGAGAAGTCGCCCTCGACGAGGCGGATGAGGCGCTATCGTCGGAGCAATCGGGCGACGAGACGTCGGCGAACGTGGATGACGTCGACGCGCCGGAGAGCCGCTCGGGGGCGACCGCGCGCAACTGGGGCTGGGACGACGGATTGGGCAACGACAGGTTCCGGTTTGACAACGACTTCTTCCGCCGGAATCCGTTCGATTTCGACTTCTGCTGTTTCAAGTTCCCGTTCCACCACGACTTCTGCCACAGGCGCCCGTTCGATTTCGACGATTTCTTCTGCTGCAAGTTCCCGTTTGATCGCGACTTCCGCAGGTTCCCCGACAACCGCTTCCCTCCCTGCTTTTCCCGTTTCTAGGGCGCGGATCGCGCTGTGAGCGGGACCGGGCTCCGGTGCTCTCACCTAGCGAACGTCGAAGCCCAGAGACGCAAAGAAGCGCTGGGGGCGCGTCATGATGACCGTCCCCAGCTGCTCCGCGTTGAGTGACACACCTGCCGCACGCGCGAGACCGGGGACGCCCCCGGGGATGACGAGCTCGTTGCGCACTCCAGCGCCGCGGGCTCCCACCGCCGGCGCCTCCGGCACACGCACTCCGAGGCCACGCACGCCTCGGCGCCCCTCCTGGGCAGCCCACGGAGCCCTCCTGCGCACCCTCGGCGCCCCTCCTGGGCAGCCACGGAGCCCTCCTGCGCACCCTCGGCGCCCCTCCTGGGCAGCCACGGCGCCCCTCCTGCGCACCCCCGGCGCCCTCCTGGGCAGCCACGGCGCCCCTCCTGGGCAGCCACGGAGCCTCTCCTGCGCACCCCGGGCGCCCTCCTGGGCAGCCACGGCGCTCCTCCTACGCACCCTTGTGAGTGTCCTGCGTTACAAACGCGCGGCTCCTGCGCCGCCACGCTGCCCTCCAGAGCGCCCCTGGTTGTAATCTGTGCAACCAAATCTCGACGCCTGCGCACCGCCGCGGCCCTGCTGCGCCATCTCGGCGTCCTCCTGCGCGGTCCAGGGCTCGTCCTGCGCGCAGCGCTCCGCCTCCGCGGCGAGGCGCCTCCCGAGCGCTTCCCGCGCGCCGTCGAGCGCTCTCGTGCGCCATCTGTAGGCCGTGCTGAGGGGTATCGATCTCGTCTCGGCGATGTCTCTCATGGAGATCTCGTAGAGGTCGTGCTGGACCAGCACCGAGCGCAGCTCGAACGGCAACGCCAGGACAAGTGATCTCAGCAGGCGCCGCCGCTCCGCCGCGAGCAGGAGCTCGATCGCCGGCACGCCGCCGCCGGCATCGCACAGCTCCGCGGGATCCGTGATGACCTCGTTCCGTCGAGAAGCCTTCGCGTGGTAATGCGAAGCGACGTTCACCGCAATGCCGTTCAGCCACCGCGCGACCTCGGCGCTCGAAGGGTCGTAGCTGCCAAAGCTCATGACGGCCGCCAGGAGGACATCCTGGCTCAGATCGCCACGATCGCGCTCGGGCACGCGGAGCTTCCCGAGCCACCGGTGAACGCGCCGCGCCGTCTCGGCCCGGAAGAGATCGTGAAACGCGTCCGCCCGGTCGCGGGCTGCCGCGGTCTTCACCTCGCTCTGCCGAGATCCCGGCCGTCCCGCCGCCCTCGCCATGAACGCCGCTTCGCGCTCGGCGATGGCCTGCAGCGCGGTCCTCACCGGAGCTGATCCATCAGCGCTTCGCGCTCGCGCGCCATGCGGCCCCGCGGGAATCTCCGTCCGTGCTCCTCCAGCAGGCGCCGCGCCTCGACGAGCGACGCGACATCACCGGCCTCCACGGCCGTCCGTGCGCGGGCGACCAGATCTCGCTCGCGAGCGCCGATCGCCGGGCGCTGCGCCTCGGGCCGGCCTGCCGGCATGGGGCTGGCAGCAGCGGCCGACTCCGCCGCAGCCAGCCCCGGAGGCGCCGCCACCGCGCCGTCCAGCGCCTGGCCCACGCGCGCCGGCTCGGCGGGATCCCGCCCGGCCGGCGCGGTCGCCGGCCCGGTCGTCCTCCGGGAGACCACGTTGGACATGGAGGTGCGGAGCGGCTCGATGGGCTCCGTCGGGCCCGTGGCCAGCGTGGCGAGCGCCGCCGCACAGGCGATGGCGAAGCCCGGCGCCATCCTGCGCGAGGGATGACCTCGCCGGAAGGAGCGCCGCTCCAGGAGCCAGGGCGCAAACAGCACGGCACGCAGCCGCCGCGCGCCGCGACCCCGCTGCCTCGCCTCCCAGCGGGCGGCCGCCGCCTCGAACTCCTCCCAGGCACGGCGCAGGCGACTTCGCGCGGTGTCCAGCGGGATCTCCAGCTCTCGAGCGACGTCGGCGATCGGCCGCTCCAGGAGCTCGCACGCGATGAAGACCCCGCGTCGCCGCTCGGCGATCTCGCCGATCAGCTGCCGCACCAGCGCCGCCTCCTGGCGCGCGATGGCGTGCTCCTCGGGGCTCTTTCGCTCGTCGCAGAGCGCCGCCTCGTCGAGGCCCGTGAGCGCCTCCTCGCGCCGGCGCGCCGCCCGCCGGTGATCGCGGGCCGCGTTCAGGACGACGCTGTCGCGAAAGGCGCCCGGGTTCCTGGCCGAGCGCGCCTGCTCTCGCTTCTCCCACAGCCGCACCATCGCGTCCTGCACGACGTCGTCGAGGTCCCGCGAGGGCACCCCGACGTAGCTGGCGAGCGATCTCACGCGGGCGGGTAGAAGGCAGGTCGGCGTTGCTCGGTCCACGACCCACCAGACGATCCGAGCCCGGCCCGACGGTCCAAAAATCGACCGAGCCCGCGAAAGGGCGTGTGGGACAGGCGGCGCCACGTACACGATTGGCGGCGAGCCGGGACACGGGCCCGGCGAGATGTCCTCCTTGCAGCTCCAGCGCAGCTCCAGCCCGCCGGCGGAGCTGAGCCGTTGCCCAGCTCCGCCGTGGCCCCCTTCCCCATTCCGGCCTCTGACTCCGGTCCCCCGCGGTGAAATCACGGCATTACTTCATTGATGCTCCGATTCTCGTTCATTCGTTGATCCAGCGACGATTCTGGCCGTCTTGAACGCCATCGAGAACGCAGGGCGCTTCCGGGAACCGGCTCGTTGACATGGGCCCGCGCGAAGGAGTATCCACCGAGCGGTGTGCCGCGCGCGCTGCGCCTTCGTGACGTGCGTATTCCTTGGTGTCGTCGCGGCGCCGGAGGGCGTGGCGGGCGCACGTGAGCCCCATGCGATCTCGGGCGCGCACGAGGCGTCGACGACGGCGAATCCGCTGCGCCTTGCCCGGCAGGCGCGCGACGCCGGACGGTGGGTCGAGGCCGCGGCGGCGTACGAGGCGGCCCTCAAGACGGCTGAGGCGGCGTGGACGACCGACGCGGAACGCGCCGAGATCGCCGCGGAGCTCGGCCTGTGCGAGCTCGCGCTGGGCAGGTACCGCGACGCGGCGGACCACCTGGCGCAGAGCCTGAGGCACCGCGACGGGCTCCGCCGCGCGCTCCGGGAACGGGCGGAAGACGGCCTGCTCCAGGCGGAGCGCCGCGTGGCGACGGTCTACCTGGGTGTCAATCCGCCCGACGCCGAGGTGTTCGTCGATGGCAAAGCGCTGGGGCGCCCGGCGCCGACCTACGAGCTGTTCCTGGAGCCGGGGCACCACACCGTGCGGGCGCGGCTGGACGGCCACGCCGAGGCGGTGAGCGCGTTCGAGGGGCAGGCAGGCAAGGACATCTCGCTGGCCCTGAAGCTGCCGCGCGCGCCGGAGCGCGGCGCACGGGAGGCGGTGGCGGCCAGCGCCGGCGCGGCGCGGCCGGCGGCGGCGCGGCCCGCCGTGCCGCTGACGGAGCTGCGGATCGGGGGCGCGGCGCTGGCGACGGCCGCGGTGGCGGCCGGCACGGTGTTCCTGCTGCGGGCCCATGTGATCGACGGCAATGCCGGCGAGCGCGAGGTGGTGCTCCGCGGGCAAGGCTGGACGCCGACGACGTGCTGGTGGCTGAACGCGCCCTCGGCCTGCGCGGAGATCCGCAACGACCTGGCCGAGCGGGATCTGTTCGCCACGCTCGGCAACGTGGCGCTGGCGACGGGGGCGGTGTTCGGGGTCGCGACGGCGGCGTCGTTCTTCGCGGAGGGGTGGATCTTCCACGAGACGCCGGTCCGCGGAGGCGTGCAGGTGGCGCCGAGCGCGACGGGAACGCAGGCCGGGCTCGTCCTTCAGGGCGTGTGGTGAGGCGAGGAGAGGCGATGCGGATGCGCAGGGGGCGAGGTCGAGCAAGGCTGCGTTCGGTCGCGCTGTTCGCGCTCGGCTGCGGAAGCGCCGCGGGGGGCGCCGGCTGTTCCTATGCCGAGGACTGCGCGAGGTCGTTCACGTGCCAGCCGCTCCCCGGCGAGACGCCGCCGGTACTGCCGGCGTCGCCGTGCGACGGCGATCCCGCGACGAGCCCGGCGAAGGACGGGTGCGGGGTGTTCGTCGCGCGGCGCGGGGACGACGCGAGCGACGGGACGAGGGAGGCGCCCGTGAGGACGCTGCGGCGCGCGGTGGAGAAGGCGGCGGAGCCCGGTGGGACGCGGCGGGTGTACGCGTGCGCGGAGGACTTCGAGGAGGCGGTCGTGCTGCCGTCGGGGGTCGCGATCTGGGGAGGCCGGGACTGTGGCGCGGAGGCGTGGACCTGGGGCGGCGCGGAGAGCTTCACCGGGATCACGCCAGAGCCGGGGCGGGTGCCGCTCACGGTGGAGGCGCGCCAGACGAGCATGACGTCGGCGGTGTTCGGGGTGCGGCTCGTGGCGGCGGACGCGGTCCGGACGAGCGGGTCGTCCATCGGGATGATCGTGGCCGAGGGCGCCGCGGTGGAGGTGGTGTCGAGCGAGATCCTGGCGGGGGACGGGGCCGATGGGGCGGATGGAGAGAGCGCGCCCCAAGCATGGCGGGCGCCGGATGGGGCCGGTGGCAACCCGGGCGAATTCGGGTGCCTGGCGGACTGGGCCGAGGGCGCGCCGCCGGCGACGACCGTGTGCGAGGACGGGACGACGTCCATCGGCGGCGCGGGCGGCGACGGTGACGTCGCTGCGGGCGGAGACGGCGCGGAAGGTGCACCGGCGCCTGACGTGGCACCGGGGTCTGGCTCGGTGGACGATGGTGAAGGGGGAAAGGGCGGGGCAATGAGCTGTACGCCCGGCAAAAGGGGCGGCGATGGGAAGGCTGGCGCGAACGGGGTTGGCGGCGGGACAGGATTGGAGGAGCCGCTCAAGTACGGGAGCATCAGCGCGCACGGCTGGCAGGGGTTCTCGGGACAGGACGGCGAAAACGGGGGCATCGGCCAGGGCGGCGGCGGCGGGGGCGGCGTCGGACCGAACGGGCAGTGCCGCCCTGTGGATCCGCAAGGCGGACCGTCCGGCGGCTCGGGCGGGGGCGGCGGCTGCGGCGGGCGTGGCGGCCGGGGGGGCGGCTACGGGGGCGGTAGCTTCGGGATCATCGCCCTGCATGCTCACGTCCTGGTGGACAAGACCGACATCATCACCGGCAATGGGGGGCGCGGCGGCAACGGCGGGAGAGGGCAAGAGGGTGGCAAGGGCGGGCCACGCGGCGCCCCTGGCGCTATCCCAGGCACGGCGTACTTTGCCTGCGAGGGTGGGTTCGGCGGTACCGGAGGCAAAGGCGGCCATGGCGGCGGAGGGCTCGGGGGCATTTCCGTCGCCGTCGCACGCGTGGACAGCAGCGTTCACCTCACGGAAAGCGCTCGCTGGAGCCCATCAGGCGCCCCTGGTGCCGGTGGATTCGGGCCCGATCCGGACGAGGAGCCAGCGAAAGGGCAGCCCGGCATGAGCTCTCCCCTCTGGGATTTCCCCGAGCTGGTTGTGCCGCCCCAATGAGGTGGTTCGCACGGGGATGAACGAAGGAGGATCATGAGATTCACAGTCGGTGCATGGGTCCTTCTGCTATCCTCTCCGACCGTCCTGGGGTGCGGAGCGGAGACGTCGACCCCACCGTGCGTCGATGGGGGCACCTGCAACGCCGAGCCCTCGGAGGAGGCGTGTCTCGAAAGCCTTGCCGCGCTGCGTGTGCAAGATGGTTGCGGGGTGTTCGCGAGCACGACCCAGGGGGACGACGACAACCCCGGCACTATGGACAAGCCCGTGAAGACGCTTGCCCGCGCAATCGCGCTCGCGCCGCGTGCACGGGGGCGGGTGTTCGCCTGCACTGAGCCTTTCCTCCATGATGTCACGTTACCGTCCGGCATCGATCTGTGGGGCGGCTTCAATTGCTGGGCGGGATGGAAACACGCCACGGAAACGTTGAGCCCCGAGTATGTGGCATCGATCCAGCCAGGATCATCGTCCGAGGTCGCCCCACTCACCGTGGTGGCAGCGCAGGACGACGGCGAGGTAGCCACCGACGGTGTATCCACGATCGTGGACGTGCACGTGATCGCCGATTTTGCACCGGAGGAGTCGATCCCTTCTACCGTCGCGATGAGGCTCTGGCCGGGTGCGGTCGCCGAGGTGCTTCGGAGCGTGATCCAGACGAGCTACGGCCGGAGAGGCGCAGACGGCGCGAACGGGGCGAACCTTGCCCCACCGGGATCGGCAGCGTACGGGGAGATCGGCGCGATCGGGAAGGACGCTTGCTCGGCAGCCACCGTGACCGGCGGGCCCGCCGTGATGTCCATGTGCGGCGACCTGGTATCGACCGGCGGCAAAGGGGGCGACGGGACCCCGGACCGCGGCGGCAATGGCGAGGACGGCAAGCCGCTGCCGACCCCGAACTCCAGGGACGCAGGCCTGGGCGGCGCAGGCGCGAAGGTCGGCGCCACGTGCGAGGACGGTCGCCGTGGGGATGACGGCGCGCCGGGCGCGCCCGGCGCCGGCGGCCAGGGTGGACGCCTCACCGAGGCCGGGTGGGAAGGCGTGCCCGGCGGCCAAGGCGGCACGGGAGCGCCCGGCCAGGGGGGCGGTGGCGGCGGCGGCGCGCCGGGTGGCCGGAGCGCCTGCGGCAACGCGGCGCTGGGCGGTGCGTCGGGCGGCTCGGGCGGCGGCGGCGGCTGCGGCGGCACAGGCGGCGGCGGCGGCGCGCCCGGCGGCGCGAGCATCGCGATCTTCGTCCATCCGGGCAGCAAGCTTACGCTGCGGGAGACCCGGGTAGTCACGGCCGGGGGCGGTTCCGGAGGCGGAGGGGGCCGAGGCCAGATGGGCGGGCAGGGTGTACAAGGAGGCCCGCCGGGGCGAGCGCCGGCCATGGGAGGCGAGTACGCCTGCCGAGGAGGCTACGGCGGCTGGGGCGGCACGGGCGGCTACGGCGGCGGGGGCTCCGGCGGGCCCTCGATCGGCATCGCTTATGCCGACGATGAGCAGCTCACCCTAGATCGCGTCACGTTCGAGATCGGCCCGGGGGGCCGGGGCGGCATCGCGGATGTCGAGGACGAGACGCGCGACAAGGCGAACCGAGGCAGCGACGGCTTCGCTGCCGAGACGATGCGCTTCGTGCCGTAGGTTCGCGCGCGGGATCGCCGTGACCGCTCCCCTGCCCGAGCGGAAGCATGGGAGGACGAGCGAGCTAAGCTTGAGCTTGTTGCGCGCGAGCGGTCATCGTGCAACGAGAGCCATCCGACCGCCGACCTTGCCATCAGCCGTGGTGAGCCTAGTTACGTAGGGTGTGCCTCGTACGTCGAAGCGACATACCAGGCTCGATCAGGGTCATACGCGACAGCGCCATCTAATGGATACCTGTGGCGTGATCTTACGACGTGCTCGCGGCAAATGCGGCAGCCACGTTGCGTGGGACCGCCTCGACAGCCGCCCGCCCAACGGCCGGGAATGAGCCGCGGGTCAAGGCCGGCGGCTCCATTCTTTGTTAGACCATAACTACTGAACGCCGCCTGAGTGTCGCCCCCAAACGGCGATCGAATGCACCTCAAGACACATATTTACGAAGGCGGCTAACGAGCACCGCATCGCGTGACGTAAATGCATTCAAAGCGCGAATCGAGTCTCGCCATCCCCCCGGGCCGCCGCCGGCGTCCGGCGCTACGAGACGCGCCAGGACCCATGCGCCCAGAGGCAACAGCGAAGCGGCGGCAACGACGGCTCCGGGCACACCGAAAAGTGCGCCCGCACCTGCAGCGCTACCGAAAACGCCCGCCACAGTCACGACATCAAACCGAGCCTGCTTTTGTACGTTGCGCTCATAATCGCGCACCCGGGCATTTAGCTCACCAATAGCAGCGTTGAGATAGTCGGGATCGAGGTTAAACTCACCGATCCGCGTCACAACATCTCGAAATCGATCGACGTCTCGGCCATCGATATTGCTTGCCATATCTACAATCGGCACATCGTCGTCAATCCCAAGAAGACCAGAAACAACGGTCTCTACGTCGCCAACATTTGTCGGAATTGGTTGATTTGGAACTCCGCTATACGTGCTCGCACACAATTCTGTTGCCACTTGCGCGCTATAGCTCTGGTCATCGATCGGAAAGACGGTCGATCCGAGTGCCGCCCCAAACATGACGTCTCGCGATGCCGCAGACAGCTCGATCGTCAAATCAATGTCCCTCATCGACTTGTATACGCTTGCCAGAAAATGACCAACTCCGAAGAATATTGGAGCCATGGCCCCCATCCTGTTCCAAGCTCGTTCCGCTCCTAGCCACGCGTCTTGGTATGCATCACGGAGCGCTTGTGCAATACGACGCTGATTGCCATCCGAAAGAGTACGGGTCGCATCATCAAGCACACGAATGCACATCGCTCGGTGCTCAAACGACACGCCGGGCTGAAGAAGGATGCGCCTGGACGAATCGACAATGCACGCACCCGCGAGGCGCCGCGAGAACAGGAGCGCCTTGGGTACCTCGGACACGAAGGCGTTGAGCATTGGCGCATCATATCGATGGAACGACTGCGGAAGAATCAGCTGCACGCGCCCCATTTGAGCGAGCGCAATAATATCCGCCAATGACACCCGAAGCGCTGCGAGCCAACGCTCTTGATGCTCTCGAATCGGCACCTCAAGCTGTACGCGCTTGTAAATTGGCAAGTAGACGCGCAGGTTCTTTGCTGCAAGGTGCCCGACATAGCAGCTTGATCCTCTGCGAAATTCCGTCGGCAGAACGGATTGCGGCGACTGGTCCGGAGCGCTAAGCAAACGCGTCCGTTCATCAACCCAGAAATCTTCGTCGGCTTCGATGACCCACCTTACCTCATTGGAAAGAGGTGCGCGCACAGCTTTGCTTGTCAGCAACATCATGGGCAGCTGATATCGCTCGCGTTCGTCATCCGCGCGCCGACGAACCGAAGTGGTAAGGCTGAGCCCCGTCTGCAGAGAGTTGAACGCACGTCGCAACTCCAAATCCTCCGTAGGATCGAGGGCTCGGTCCGTTGCAACGTGAATACTCATCGAATCGTCTGAGATCGCAAAGTCGGGAAACTCGTTCGGGAGCGCAAGGGCGAGGTCGTGATACAACTCTCCAAGGGTTCGCGGTTCTCCAGTGCAGGTACTGATCTCCTCAATGGATCGCGGCTCCACCAATTCCGCCCCAGGTGGCACTTCGGCGACGAGGTCGATCGGCGCACACATGGCTCGATGGCTGGCGAACCAGGCCATCAACGACGCGCCGCCGCCGCTCGGCTGCTCGTTTGCGAGATTAGGGCAATGGACGAAGAAATGCCCGTTCAAGTACCAGAGCCCGCGAGTATCTACTTGAGGTTGCGAGAGTCGCAAGCGCTCGTAAGACCACCGCGCACCAGATCGATCAATACCGACACTCATCTCTTGCTCCGTAGGCTGGCAAGTTGCACGCCTTGTCCGCAAAGGTCGGACTCGCCAGTCTGACTATCAGTCGAGTGGTCAACCAAAGCCGCCGGACCAGGTCTGTCTGGATTGTCGCACTTTGTGATTTTTCCCACGAAGAATCTCACGGATGGGCTCTGCGCCTCAAGGCCCAGATGCTGTCTAGCGCCATAGGGCAGATCCGTCTAGCACCGGCGGCAGCTGCCGCCTTTCGGGGGGCCGGAGGCGCCTGGAGGGGCGCGGCGGACGGGCAGCCGGAGGCGTGGCGCCGCGTCGCGCCTGGATGACGCGGCGCGGCCTCCTCATCGGAGGGTTGCCGGACACATACTGGTCCTTTCGCAACCTCGGACCGAAGGGACCGTCGAGGGGGCTGCAGACGGCCAGGCCGCCGCGGTGCAGCACGTGGGTGTAGGTCATCGTCGTGCTCACGTCGCGGTGGCCGAGGAGTTCCTGGATCGTGTGGATGTCATAGCCGGCTTCCAACAGGTGCGTGGCGAAGGAGTGTCGCAGGGTGTTGCATCTCGCGCGCCTCGATAGCCCGCCGGCGAGGGTGACCTCTCGCACCGCGCGCTGGAGCACCGTCTCGTGCAGAGGATCCCGCCGGAGCTGGCCTGTCTCCCTGTCGCGACAGGGGCGCGTCGCGGGGAAGACCCATGGCCAGGGCCATCCCCGGCCGGCCATCGGATGCCTGCGGTCCAGGGCGTCGGGGAGGCCCCCCAGCCGGCGCCGGCCGCGACTTCGGCGGCGTGCTGGGCGCGCACGGCGGTGAGGTGATCGCGGAGCGGGGGGACCAGGCGGAGCGGCAGTATCGCGATTGGATCCTTCCTGCCCTTGCTGTCGCCAACGAGGATCTCGCGGCGCTCGAGGGCGAGGTCCTTCACGCGGAGCTCGGCGCAGTTAAGCAGACGGTGGCCGGCGCCGTGGAGGCGGGCGGCAATGCGTCGCGGGACGCCGGTCATACGATCCAGGAAAGCGCTCCCCTCGGTCGGCGTGAGCACCGCGGGGAGGCGCGCGGGGTGCTTCGCTCAGGTGAAATCGGTGAGCGCGCTCGATCGCGGTCACCTCCCGGCCGCGATCGACGGGTTCCGCCGGGCGCTCACGTTCGATCCGGACGAGCCGCGCGCGCACGCGCTGCTCGCCGTGGCCCTCTTGCGGCTGAAGCGGCTCGGGGCGGCGCGCATCGAAGCGCAGACGGCGCGCCGGCTCTCCCCTGAGGCGCCGCTCACGCACCTGGTCCTCGGCCGCGTCCTGCTCGCGCACCGGAGGCCGAGCATGGCGTGCGAGCATGTTGCCACGGCCCGTGGCCTCGCTCCATCGGATCCCGCGCCCCCTCCGCGGCCTCGCCGCCGTCGAGCGGTGCCATGCTCGCGACGATCGCGCCGTCGAGCTCCTGACCCAGGCGCTCGAGCTGGCCCCGGAGGACGTCGAGACGCTCGTCGCCCTCGGCGATGCGCACCTCGCGCGCGGCCGCATCGACGACGCCGAGCGCTGGGCGCGCGCCGCGCTGGAGGCCGCGCCTGAGCACGCCGGCGCGCTCGCCCTCATGGGGCACGTGCTCCTCCGGCGCGGCGACGTGAGCGGCGCGCGCGAGCACGCGGTCTGGGCGATCCGCACCGACGTGAGCGATCCGGACTCGCTCACGCTCCTCGCCGCCATCACGGCGCGAGAGCTTGCTCCTCGGCCTCTGGCTCCGGGTGAGCTCGGTGCTCGCGGGGCTCGGTCCGAGCGCGATGCTCGTCCTCCTCGCCGCGGATGTGGCCCCAGGACCATCCGCTGCGTTGACGACCCCTCCCGTGGATGCTCTCCGCGGCGGGAACGTCCACCGCGCGTCGTGGGCTCGGGTCACGTGGAGCACAGCCGGCGAGCTGGCCTCATCCGCTGTCGTTGATGGCCTGTGGGCAGAGATCATCTCACGCAACAAGTAGAAGGCGTTGCTGACTGCCACGGCCTCCTTGTCGTCACGGTCCGACATTCGGCGGATGGTGCGCGGCTCTCTCGGTTGGGCACGCTTCATGACATCGTCTCTCGTGCTCACGGAAGGCATCTCGGGAGGTACCCCCGTACGAGCGAAGGATGCCATGACACGCGCCCGCCTGCTCCGGCCCCGGGCGGGGCCTCTTGTGCCAGAACGGGCCAGCTCTTCCCCGGGTGTCAGGGATCGGCGGCGCCCGGCGCGCGGCGGCTCGGGCGCTCCGCGCGTTTCGCCTCGGAAACGCGCGAGCCCGCGACCCGGGCACCGACGCGGCACGGCCGATGCTGGACGGGCCGGCATGAAGCGAACCCTCCGAACCTGCGCTCCGCTCTTCCTCCTGTCCCTGGCCGCGCTCCTCGGCTGCGAGGCGTCCACCGATCCCAACCCGGGTCCAGGCCCCGAACCCGGGGGCGAGACGTGCCGCGACGCCGAGACGGCCGGATGCGTGGTCGCCTCGGACAAACAGCGCATCTCGACCCCGGACGTCCCTCCGGAGGACAAGACCGCGCTCGTCTCGGGCAACTCCGCGTTCGCGCTCGACCTCTACCAGGAGCTCCGCCAAAAGCCCGGCAACGTCTTCTACTCGCCCTACAGCATCTCGACGGCGCTCGCGATGACGTGGGCCGGCGCGAAGGGCGAGACCGAGACGGCCATGGCCGACACGCTGCACTTCGACCTCGGACAAGACAAGCTCCACCCGGCGTTCAACTGGATCGACCAGGAGCTCGATAGCCGCGGTCAGGGCGCTCAGGGCGCCGACGGAGAGGGATTCCGCCTCAACGTGGTGAACGCGCTCTGGGGGCAGATCGGCTACGGGTTCGAGACGCCCTTCCTGGATACGCTCGGGCTGAACTACGGCGCTGGAATGCGCATCGTGGACTTCCTGGGCCACAAGGAGGAAGCGGTCGACCTCATCAACGGCTGGGTCAGCGACCAGACCGAGGGCAAGATCGAAAAGCTGGTGCCCGTCGACGCGATCACCCCCGAGACGGTGCTGGTCCTCACGAACGCCATCTACTTCAACGCGGCGTGGCGCACCCCGTTCGAGCCCACCGAGACGACCGACGGCCCGTTCGAGACGGCCGATGGGACCGAGGTGACGGTGCCCCTGATGCGCGGCAGCCTGGAGATGCCGTACGCCGAGGGCGACGGCTACCAGGCGGTCGCGATGCCCTATGACGGGAACGAGCTGTCGATGGTGATCCTCCTGCCGGCGAAGGGCACGCTCGACGCGTTCGAGGCGTCGCTCGACGCGGCGAAGGTCGACGGCATCGTCGGCGCGATGAGCGAGCACCTGGTCGACACCACCATGCCCAAGTTCAAGTTCGAATACGAGCTGAGCCTCAAGAAGACGCTGGAGGCGATGGGGATGGAGATCGCGTTCACGTCCGGGGTCGCGGACTTCACCGGCATCAACGCCGGCGGACAGCCCTACATCCAGGACGTCCTCCACAAGGCGTTCGTCGGCGTGAACGAGGCCGGCACCGAGGCGGCGGCCGCGACCGCGGTCATCGTCGGCGACGAGTCGGCGCCCGTGCCGGCGTCGCTGGCGCTCGTGAATCCGTTCCTGTTCCTCATCCGCGACAACGCCACGGGCAGCATCCTGTTCGTCGGCCGCATCGCCGACCCCAGCGCGAGCTGACCCGGAGGGTCCCGCTCCGGCCGCGTCCGTGCGCCAGGCTCCGGGCGCGCCTGCGATGGCGAACCGCCGCCATCGTCGCTCCATCGGCGCGCGCGCCGCTCGACCCGCCCGGGGCCCCGCCGGCGCGGGGGCCCGCGGCCCAGACCCCGGGGCGCGGCCGCGCCGCCTTCCAGAGCATCGGGTCCTTCACATCCTCCGTGGGCCGGGTCTGCCTCAGCGACACCCGAAAGGAGACCCGAATGAAACGCGCAGCGCCGATCCTCCTGTCCATCACCGCCATGGGCCTCGCCGCCTGCGAGGCGGCCGACGTCGAGCCGCCCGCCCCCATCGCAGAGGCCCCCGCGCCGCTCGAGGCCGTGGCGCCGTTCTCGGTCGTCATCGCCTCCGATCCGCAATACTGGTGGAGCGAGGACGACCTCGTGGGCGAGGACGCCGCGGAGGCCCAGCTCTCGCCGGCGGACATCAAGGCCCTGGGCAACAAGACCAACCGGGATCAGGTCAGGGCGATCAACGCGCTCGTCCAGGGCGCGACGCCCCCCGGCTACAGCGCGCCCAGCGCGGTCGTCGTCAACGGCGATCTGACCTCGTTCGCCCGGCCCGACCAGTGGGACGCGTACGAGGACCAGGTCGAAGGCGACCTCCTGGTCGACGCCTTCCCGGGGCTGGGGAACCACGACTACGGGAGCAACGTGCACGGCAAGTGCGGCGCCTCGGCGCAGGACATCGCCGAGGCCTGCGGCTACTGCGCGGCGGGCACCGGCTGCGACCTGTGCGAGCTCGTGGGTGCCTGCTCCGGTTGCGACAAGGGGTGCGCCGAGTGCGACCGGATGACGGGCGAGGGCTCGAACTACTGCGGCAACGAGTCGCGGCGGTGGATGGAGCGCTGGATCAAGAAGCACCGCGGCCAGATCGAGGCGTACGATCCGGGCAGCGTGGCCTACTCGTTCGTGAAGAACGGGATCCGCTTCATCCAGCTCCACAATTACCCGACCTACGAGGAGCCCGACTTCCACATCTCGAAATCGATCGACTTCCTCCGGAACCAGCTCGCCGACGCGGTGGGCGAAGGGCAGCGCGTCGTCATCAACATGCATGATTTCGGCGACGACATGTCGACCACCGACGGGGAGTTCATCGGCGCCATCACCGGCTTCGAATACAACGTCCTCGGCATCTTCTCGGGGCACATCCACGCGCAGGCCGGCCACAGGGGGAACATCACGGTGAGCGGCGTCCAGATCCCGTGGTTTCGCACCGGCTCCGCGACGTACAGCTACTTCCTGCTCGTCCAGTTCGACGGCGACAGCATGGATGTCAGCGCCGTTCACAGCGAGGGCGGCGTCCCCGTGCAGGTCACGGCGTACACGACCTCGGACTGCGACCATTACGGCGTGGGCAACTGCGCCGACGTCAAGGCGCCGTCGCACCACCCCTACCCCGTCAATCCTTGCCCGGAGGGCACCCAGCCCGACGTCGCGCCGGGCTCGGCGCCGAGCTACCGCTGCGTGGTGGTGCCGGCGCAGCGGATCACCGACGGCCACACCGAGGACAAAGCCGAAAAGGACGATCATTTCGGCCGGGCGTTGGCCACGGCGGACTTCAATGGAGACGGCTACGCCGACCTGGCCGTGGGCGCGCCCTACGAGGATATCGGCGGCGCGGACGACGCGGGCGCCGTGAACGTGATCTACGGATCGATCCTCGGGCTGACGAGCGGCGGAGACCAGCTGTGGCACCAGGACTCGCCGGGCGTGGTGGGCAGCGCCGAGGCCGACGATCGCTTCGGCCATGCCCTGGCGGCCGGCGACTTCAACGGCGACGGCTTCGACGATCTCGCGATCGGCGCGCCGGGCGAGGACATCGGCGGCGACGATGACGGCGGCTCCGTCTACGTCCTCTACGGCTCGCCGTCCGGGCTCACGAGCGCTGGCAATCAGGGCTGGGACCAGGACAGCCCGAGCGTGGCCGGCGGCGTCGAGGGCGGCGATCACTTCGGCTGGTCCCTGGCGGCCGGCGACTTCAACGGCGACGGCGTCGACGACCTGGCGATCGGCGCGCCCGACGAGGACGTGGACGGTCACGATGACGGCGGCGCGGTGCACGTCTTCCGCGGTACGGCGGCGGGCCTGTCGGCCGTCGGTGATCCGATGTTCCATGAGAACAGCCCGAACGTGGCCGGCAGCGTCGAGGAAGGGGATCGCTTCGGCTGGTCCGTGGCCGCCGGCAACTTCAACGGCGACGGCTTCGACGACCTGGCGATCGGCGCGCCCTACGAGGATCTCGCCGGGCACGGCGGCGGCGGCGCGGTGCACGTCTTCCGCGGTACGGCGGCGGGCCTGTCGGCCGCCGGCGATCCGATGTTCCACCAGGACAGCCCGAACGTCGGCGACTCCGTGGAGGACGGCGATTACTTCGGTTATGCGCTCGCCTCGGGCGATTTCGACGGCGACGGCAAGGCCGACCTCGCGATCGGCGTGCCGCACGAGGATCTCGCCGGGCACGGCGGCGGCGGCGTGGTGCACGTCTTCCGCGGCACCGCTTCGGGCCTCTCCGCCGCAGGGGATCCGCTGCTGAATCAGGACAGCCCGAACGTGGGCAGCAGCGTCGCGGACGGCGATCACTTCGGCTGGGCCCTTGCGTCGGGGGATTTCGACGGCGATGGCAAGGCCGACCTGGCGGTCGGCGCGCCGCACGAGGACATCGACACCCACGCCGACGCCGGGGTGACGCACCTCTTCCGCGGCACCTCCACGGGCCTGTCGACCCTCGGCGACCCGACGTACACGCAGGACAGCCCGGGCGTGGAGGGCGGCCTGGAGGACGATGACCGCTCCGGTTACGCGCTGGCCTCCGGCGACTTCGACGGCGACGGCAAGGCCGACCTGGCCATCGGCGCGCCCGGCGAGGACATCTCTCGCGGCGGCGACGACAACGACGGCCACGTCAACGTCCTGTATGGTTCGAGCGCAGGCGTGGTGGCCGACCGCGATCAGGTCTGGCACCAGGCATGGTGAAAGGCCCGGCGTGAGGCGGCGAAACCGCGCCCTCGTGTCCGCGCTCGCGCCGGCGGAGCCTGCATCGTAAAGCGCGCCCGCGGTATGCTCCTCCCCCCAGGAGCCCCTGCTTGTCCTCCGAAGGCCACCGATCGGAGCCATCCTCCGGCGTCACGCTCGATCCCCAGCCATCCTCCGGCGCCACGGCCGGCGCCGACAGCCTCTCCGGCGGCGGCTCCACCGCTTCCTCGCCGTCCCTCGCGTTCCTCCGCCAGATCGCCCGCGCGCCCGAGGTCGTCCCCGCCTCCTCCATCGACGCCGACGAGAGCGGCGCCTTCCTCGCCGCCGGCGAAGATCCGCCGCGCTTCGCGCTCCGCAGGCGCCTCGGGAGCGGCGGGTTCGGCACCGTGTACGAGGCCCTCGACGGGAAGCGCGGCGCGCTCGTCGCGCTCAAGGTGCTGCGGCGCCCCGACCCCAGCGCCATCTACCTGTTCAAGCAAGAGTTTCGCGCGCTGGCCGGGATCGTCCACCCGCGCCTCGTCCGGCTCTACGAGCTGCACCGGGACGACGCGCGCTGGTTCTTCACCATGGAGCTCGTCTCGGGCACGGACGTGATCGCGCACGTGCGCGGCGAGCAAGGCCCGGACGAGGCGCGCCTGCGCGCGGCCTTCCGGGAGATCGCCGAGGGGCTGGCCTTCCTGCACGACGCGGGCAAGCTCCACCGCGACATCAAGCCGTCGAACGTGATGGTCGACGCGGCCGGCGCCGTGAAGGTCCTCGACTTCGGGCTCGTCGCCGATCGCGACGCCCCCACGGCGCCCGTGCGGGCGGGGACGCCCAGGTACATGGCGCCGGAGCAGGCCGCGGGGCTCGCGGTCGGGCCGGCCGCCGACATGTACGCCGTCGGCGTGATGCTCCACCAGGCGCTCACCGGCCGCCTGCCCGCGCAAGGCGGCGCGACGCCCGCGCCGCCACCGGCCGCGACGGCCGTGCCCGAGGATCTCGACCGACTCTGCCGCGAGCTCCTGGCGCACGATCCCGCGGCCCGACCCACGGCCCGCGAGGTCGCCGCGCGGCTCCTCGGCCAGGCCGCCGGCGCGCCGATCGCGCGGCGCCCGGCGCCGGCGGCGCCGTTCGTGGGCCGCGCGGCCGAGCTCGGGCGGCTCCACGCAGCCCTCGACGAGGCGCGCGCGGGGCGCACGGTGGTCGCGCTGCTCCGCGGATCGTCGGGGATCGGGAAGAGCGCCCTCTTGCAGCGGTTCCTCGAGGCGGCGAGCGGTGAGCCCGGGGCCGTCCCGCTCGCGGGGCGCTGCTTTCAGCAGGAGTCGGTGCCGTACAAGGCGCTCGACGGCGTGGTCGACGAGCTCGGCCGGCTCCTCGCCCGCGCGGCGCCGGAGGACCTCGCCGCGTGGCTGCCCGACGACGTGGTCGAGCTCGGGCGCGTCTTTCCGGTGCTCCGGGAGGTGCCGGCGATCGCGGCGGCCGCGCCGCGGGAGGGCGCGGCGCCCGACGACGCGGAGCGCAGGCGCCGGGCCTTCGCCGCGCTGCGCGGGCTGTGCGCGCGCCTCGGCCGCGCGCGCACGCTGGTGCTCGCGGTCGACGATCTCCAGTGGGGCGACCTCGACAGCGTCGCGCTGCTCGTCGAGCTGATGCGCCCTCCCGCGGCGCCGCCGCTGCTCTTCGTCGCCTCGTACCGCGCGGAGGAGGCCGCCACGAGCCCCGTCCTCCGCGCGCTGCTCGCGGCGCTGCGCGAGGGCCTCGCGGCGGACGTGCGCGTGCACGAGATCGACGTCGGCGCCCTGCCCCCCGACGACGCCGCGGCGCTCGCGGGCGCGCTGCTCGCGGGCGCGGGCGCGCCGCGCGGCGCGGCGGCGCGGATCGCGGCGGAGGCCCACAACAGCCCGCTCTTCATCACCGAGCTCTCGCGCCTCGCGGGCGAGAGCGGCGAGCCGGGCGGCGCGGCGCCCGATCTGTCGGCGTTGCTCGCGGGGCGCGTCCTTCGGCTCCCCGCGCCGGCGCGGCGGCTGCTCGAGGTGGTCGCGGTGGCGGGGCAGCCGATCGCGCGGCGGACCGCGGCGCGCGCGGCGGAGGTGGAGGGCGAGGCGCTGGACGAGCCCGACGCGCTCTCGCGGCTCGTCGCCGCGCAGGTCGTGCGCGTGCGGGAGGCGCGCGATCGCGAGGAGCTGCTGCCGTACCACGATCGCGTCGGCGAGGCCGTGCTCGCCGCGCTCCCGGGCGCGCACCGCCGCGAGCGCCACCTGCGCCTCGCGCGCGCGCTGCAGGGCCAGGGCGGCGCCGAGCCGTCCCTGCTCGTGCGCCACCTCCGCGGGGCCGGGCTCGACGCGGAGGCCGCGGCCTGCGCCGTCGAGGCGGCCGCGCAGGCGCAGGCGGCCCTCGCCTTCGATCAGGCGGCGCGCTTCGCGCGCGAGGCGCTCGCGCTGGGCGAGCGCGACGCCGCCGTCGCCCGCGACGCCCGCCTCGCGCTCGCCTCGGCGCTGGCGAGCGCCGGCCGATCGCGCGAGGCGGCGGAGGCGTACCTCGATCTCGCGTCGCGCGAGCCGCCGCGCGAGGCGCTCTCCCACCGGCGGCAGGCGATGCAGCTGCTCCTCGCGGGCGGGTACGTGGACGAAGGGCTGTCGGTGCTCGACGGCGTCCTCGCGGAGCTGGGGCTCTCCAGGCCGGCGTCGACGCTCGAGGCGCTCGCGCAGGCGGCCGCCCTGCGCGCGCGGCTGCGGGCCCGCGGCCTCGCGTTCCGCGAGCGCGCGGAGAGCGAGGTCCCCGACCGTGACCTGCTCGCCATGGACGCCTGCCACTCGGCCGCGAGCCTGGCCGTGACGGCGCCGATCCAGAGCGCGCCGTTCTCGGCGAGGCACCTGCTCCTCGCGCTCGACGCCGGCGAGCCGCACCGCCTCGCGCGGGCGCTCACCGTCGAGGCGATCCACGCCGCGATGCGCGGCGGCCGGCGCGACGGCGGCCGCCGCGCCGCCGCCTCGCTGGCGCTCCTCGAGCGGGTGGCCGCGCGCTCGCCGCGCCCGGAGGCGCGCCATTTTCACCGGCTGGCCGAGGGCGTGGCCGCGTTCGCCCGCGGAGAGCTCGAGCGCGCCGAGCTGCTCCTGCGGCAGAGCAGCAGGGCGCTCGGGGCGTACGGCGGCGAGAGCGGGAGCGGCGCCAGCTTCGCGCACGCGCTCCTGGCGACGGTGCTCTGGCTGCGGGGCGAGATCCCCGGCCTCGCCGCGACCACGGCCGATCTCCTCGCCGAGGCGCGCGAGCGCGGCGACCGCTACCGCGAGACCATGATCCGCCTCAACGGCGCGTACCTGGTCGACCTCGCCGCCGATCGGCCGGCCCTGGCGCGCGCCACGGTGGACGCCGCGATGGAGCGCTGGTCGCGCGCCGGCTATCACCTCCAGCACTTCCGCGAGGTCCTCGCCCGCGGTCGGATCGCGCTCTACGAGGGCGACGCGGCCGCGGCCCTGCGCTTCGTCCTGGCGGGGACGCCGCCCCTCATCGGCTCCGGCATGGTCGCGATCCCGCTGGTGCGGGGCGAGCTCCACACCCTGCGCGCCCTGGCGTCCCTCGCGGTCGCCGCGCGCGGCGGCGCGCGGGCGGTCGCCTTGCGCGCCTTCGCCCTCGCCGACGCGCGCGCGCTCGATCGGCGCGACGTCTTCTGGGGCTCGCCCGTGGCCGAGATGATCCGGGCCAGCGTCGCGGCGCAGCGCGGCCGCGCGGCCGAGGCCGCCGAGCGCATGCGCGGCGCCGAGGCCGCGCTCGACCGGCTGGGCGCCGCCCTCATGGCGGCCGCCGCGCGCCGCGCGCGCGGGATCTGGCTCGGCGGCGACGAGGGGCGCGCGCTCGTCGCCTCGGCGGACGCCTGGATGGAGGCCCGCGGCGTGCGGCGCCCGGCGCGCTTCGCCGCCACGCTCGCGGGCTAGCCCCGCGTGTCACCAATCCCGCCCCGAAGCCGGTCGATGACGAGCGGTCGACCGTAGAGGAATGATGACGGACCAATATCGAGCAGAGCAGCTGTTTCCCATAGCAGCTCCGCAATGGATTCAGGGCGACGACGGCGCATGGATCCGTGATTGGAACGTGCGTCTGATCGCGGCGCCAGATGAGCGGCGGCTCGACGAGCTGAAGCGCCTCTCGGAAGAGGGAATCGACGTCGTGGCTACAATGAGCCAGGACGGACGCACGAACCACGTGCGGACCGCCACCAGGTCGAATCCGCTCAGCGATGATGTATTCTATGGCTCAGCGTATCGAACGCTGCGCAGAATCGACGAAAAGATTGAGCGTATCGAGCTGATTCAAGGGCAACCTCGGGGAGCCTGGCAACCCTTCCGGCAGCCTACTCTCGGTCACGGTCGCGGTTCATAAGCAGATATACGTCAGAGTGCTACCGCTTTGACGGGGTTAAGAGCTACCGGTCCCCCTCGCTCTTGCGCGGCGCAACCGACCCAGGTTGAGGTCCCGCCGATCGGCCGGCCCTGGCGCGCGCCACGGTGGGCGCCGCGATGGAGCGCTGGTCGCGCGCCGGCCGTCACCTCCAGCGCTTCCGCGAGGTCCTCGCCCGCGGGCGGATCGCGCTCCACGAGGGCGACGCGGCCGCGGCCCTGGGCTTCGTCCTGGCGGGGACGCCGCCCCTCATCGGCTCCGGCATGGTCGCGATCGGCAGGTGCGGGGCGAGCTCCACCCCCTGCGCGCCCTCGCGTCCCTCGCCGTCGCCGCGCGCCGCGCGCGCGGGATCTGCCTCGGCGGCGGCGAAGGGCGCGCGCTCGTCGCCTCGGAGGACGCCTGGATGGAGGCCCGCAGCGTGCGGCGCCCGGCGCGCTTCGCCGCCGCGCTCGCGGGCTAGCTCCACGTGTCCGAGCGCGCCTGGACCCGGTGACCTTCTACGCTACGCGGCCGCGCTCCCGCGGCGGGCTGCGCCGTTTCCCCCTTCGGTGAGCTTCGCTTCGTGCTTTGCGATCCACTTGCGGAGCCGTTGCGACAGAGGTGACCGTCCGTTCTCGTAGTTGGCGACCGAGCTGCGCGCGAGGCCGAGCTTTCCGGCGAGCTCGGCCTGCGAGAGCCCGAGCTTTTCGCGGAGCACCTTCAGCGACGTCGCGCCCGTCGTCGCCTGCTCGCGCGTCGGTGCGCTCGGAGGGCGAGGCGGCACGACCTCGATCGCACGCACACCCCGCTGCGCGCCCTCGCCCCCCACCGGCGGCGACTCGGCGCGGGCCCCTTCCGACGCGGCGCGTCGCGCCACGGTCGCTCGGACGGTCGTCGCGCTCCCCACGAGCTCCTCGCCGCAAAACGGGCAGTAGTTGAACGCGAGGAGCTTGCCCGAGTCAGTGCGGAGTTCGATGCCTTGGATCGAGGCCGGGAGCCCTTGCGCGCGGCGCTCCTCGCTCGACCATCCGTAAACGAGCGTGAGCCCGGGCCCCTCGTGATTTACCGGCAGACCGGCCTGACTCATCCGAAGGCAGACCGTCCTGCCATCGCGTGTGCACTGTCGTCCGATGATGGGCATTGTCATCTCCTCTCTTCAGAAGGGGGCGCGAGCGCAGGCCTACCCGGGCAAACTTTTGCGCAGTACTGTTCACCTGTCAAGGCAAAGATGAGCCAGTGTGTCAGGCGAAGCCTGGGCAAGGTCACGGGCCGCCAGGACGACGAGGCTGCCGCGGCGGCTTGATCTGCACTGGCGCTCCCTTTCACAGCTGCCTGGCGGCTTCACAGCTGCCTGGCGGCTCCTCTCTTTCCGCGATGGACCTCCCGCAGTCGTGCCAGCCTCCCCCGAAGGCAGGTGGGGCGCCTTCTTCTCGACGCTTCCCGGAGCCCGCCTTGCCAGCGCGGAGAGCACATGCGCCGCCCCGCCGGAAGCGCCCGGCCAAGGGCACCGTGACGCTCCCGGCGGCGCCGAGCGTCAGACCGTATCCTCCGGATCGCCTTCAAAGTCCAGAGGTTCCTCCTGAACATGCCGGAGCCATCGAGCGAGATGGTGCGCGTAGTGCACGTGGCCGAGATCGCCGCACACTACACCTGCTGCCGCCATCGGCAACGTCTCCTCCAGCCACCCTTGGAGCGCGGCCACGGAAGGCATCCGCGGTGAGCGCGCGTGCTTGGTGTAGCCTTCGACGTCGCCATACAACGAGAAATAGACATCGTGGACGGCGTATTCGACGGTCCCGTCGCTCCTCGCATGCCGCATCACACGGGGCTCGTAGTACTCGCCGGAAGCCTCGAAGCGCAGCTCGGTAGCGCGGCTCCGCGCCACGGACGCGGCGGCGAGGTGCGCTGCTGACGCTCGCAGTTCGGCCAGCCGTTCATACCATGCGGCGCCCCGCTCCAGCGTACCTCGTGACGACTCGCGCCAAAGACTCAGCGCCTCCACGAGCAGCTTCGCGGCAGATTCCGGGCCGCCGGCGCTCGCCTCGATTTCGGCGCGGCGCGCGAGCCGCGCTGCCAGCTCATCCGGTGAAGCGTGCTCCTTTCGCAGCAGGTCGATCAGACGACCGTAGAGCGCCGAAGCCTCTGCCCACCTCGCTCGGCCGTCAAGGTAGTCGGCGATCGCCTCGAAGGCGCGCGCGCGCTCCGCTTCTTCGGTCTCCGCCTCCGCGCAACGAATGGCCTGCCCAACGAGCTCGTCGGCGCGAGCCGGGTTGTCTCGGTGGTTCCATCGGGCATCGTCCAGCAGCGCCTTCCACGCCACGATGCCGCCATGCGGGTGTCCGATGGTCGCGATCACCTCGTCCTTCGGAGCAGCGCTCGCATCTGGTGTGCGATCGGCCATGCCGCATCGTACTCGGCCGGCGCCCCCCAGAACAGCGGCAACGCGCCCCCGGCGGGGCCCGTGAGCGCGCCCAGGGCTTCCACGAGAACGGGTCGAGCTGCGCTGCCGAGGGACGACGGCAGAACGACGGCACCTCGACGCTCCCCCGGCGGACCAGCCCACGCCGCGCGAGCTCGTCGCTGATGACGCTCGGGCGCGCGTCGCCGATCCGCGCGACCACGTGGGCGTGCGCCAGCCAGCGCGCGGCCGCGAGGGGGGCGGTAGAGCGCCGGGTCCGCGCCGGGCCGCACCCCCGGGGAGGCGGCCGCGCCCGATTGTTCGTGTGGGCTACACAGTCAGAGCGCGGGGCGCCGTCTAATCAGCCTGCCCTCGGCGAGCTATTCATCACGTGTCGAACGACGGAGCGCCCGATCGGCCGCCCCGGGAGAGCCCGCGGGAATGGTGGTCGAGCGCCCCCATCACCTCGCGCCTCGGCCGGCGCCATGCCGGTCCGCGGCGCCCTTCAGCTATCTGGAGACGATCCGCATGAACACGCTCATGAAGTCCTTGATGGGCGCCGCGCTCTTGACGGCGCAGGCGATGTCCGTGTCCGCGTGCAGCAGCGACGACGCGAGCGACGGCGACGGCAAGGGCCCCCTCTCCTTGCAGGTCTTCACGGCCGACGAGCCCGGCTTCAACGTCACCTCCACCCTCATCTCGGGCGAGCGCGACGCCATCCTCGTGGACGCGCAGTTCACCCGCAGCCAGGCGCGGCTCCTGAGCGACGCCATCGAGAAGACCGGCAAGCGGCTCACCACCGTGTACATCACCCACGCGCATCCGGACCATCGCTTCGGGCTCGAGATCATCCGCGAGCGGTTCCCCGGCGCGAAGGTCCTCGCCAGGCCGGCCGTGGCCGAGGAGATGAAGGCGGAGGGACCCAAGGATCTCGCCGAGTGGAAGCCGGTGTACCAGGACGACCTCGCCGACACGCTGGTCGACGCCGAGCCCACCACGCAACCTTCCCTCGACCTGGAGGGCCACGAGCTCCGCATCCTCGGTCCGTTGCAGGGCGACATCGAGCATAGCTTCCCCATCCACGTGCCGGAGCTGAAGGCCTTGATCGCCGGGGACACCGTATACAGTGGAGTCCACACCTGGCTGGTGGACTCCGACCGAGAGCAGCGCGACGCGTGGATCGCGACCCTGAAGGAGCTCTCGGCGCTCCCCCTCGAGACCGTGATCGCTGGACACAAGGACGCGGCGCGCGACGACAGCCTGGCGGCGATCGCCGAGACGGGCGAGTACATCGAGGAGTTCAACCGCGCCGTCGCCGCGAGCGCGAGCGCCGACGAGGTCGAGCAAAAGATGCTGGAGAGGTATGGTGACCTCGACCTCCCGATCATCCTGCAGCTGAGCGCCCAGGCGGCGTTCAGCCAGGCGGCGCCGTGACCGGCGCTCCAGGCTGCGCGAAGGCGCTCACCGCCCGGCCCGCTCCCCGAGCTCCGCCTTGAGGAAGCGGAGGAACTCGCTGACCTTGGCGGGCGCGTGGCGCCGTGAGGGCACCACGGCGAAGATGCCGCCCTCCGGGAGCGTATACGTCGGCATGACGCGCACGAGCCGCCCCGCCTGCAGGTCCTCCCGCGCCTGGTAGTCAGGCAGCGAGCCGATCCCCGCCCCGGCGAGCAAGAACGCGCGCACGGCCGCCCCGTGGTTCGCCACGACGCGGCCGCGCATCGACACGGTCTGCTCGTTCCCCCGCGCATCGCGGAAGGTGCAGCGGTTCGGGCTCGGCAGCGCCGCGTGGGCGACCCACTCGTGGCTCGCCAGATCGGCCGGCACCACGGGGACGGACACCCGCGCGAGGTACGCCGGCGAGGCGCACAGGATCTGCGCGAAGCCGCCCAGCGGGACGGCGTGGCGGCTGGAGTCGGCGAGCCAGCCGACGCGGATCGACATGTCGAGGCGCTGCTCGACCATGTCGAGGATCTCGTCGCTCGTCACCAGATCGATCTGGACGCGCGGGTAGCGCCGCATGAACTCGGTCGCCGCCGGGATGAGCGCGGTCACCGCGACGTCGACCGGCGCGGTGATGCGCAGGACGCCGGACGGAGCGCGCTTGAGGCTCTGGAGCTGGGAGTGCACCTGCTCCGCGTCCCGCAGGATCCGGGAGGCGGTCGCGTGGTAGATCTCGCCGGCCTCGGTCAGCGACATGGAGCGCGTCGTGCGCTGCATGAGGGTGACACCGAGGCTCGTCTCCAGCTGGCGGACGTGCTGGCTGACCATCGACTTGGTCATCCCGAGCACCTGCGCCGCCGCCGTGAACGAGCGGTGCTCGACCACGGCCACGAACACCGCCATGCGGTTCAAATCAACGCCCATGTTCCCGGTGAGGAGGGCACGAAGGGAGCTCCTCGTGACGCGCAGCGAACCCACGCGTCGGTCAGCAAGCCCTTGCTGGGCGGGTGTTCACGAAGCAGCGAGGCGCCCATCACTTCTCATCCCTCTCATCCCTCCCGAACCCTCGGCGTGCCTCGACGCGTGGCAGCGCGCTCACGACAGGTTCGGGCAGCCCTTGAGTCAGCTCGCGTAATCCGAGCAGAAGCTGCTGTGCGGCGGTTGCGCTCGCCAGGAGCTGTTGCTCGAGATACGTCACGTGCCCCTCACATAGCTCGATGCGCTGCCGGATGAGAGCGCATTCCGGAAGCTCCTCAGCGGCGGCGCTCGTCAGTCGTGCACGAAGCTCCGCCGCCGCCGCTCGCGTGTCCACCAGTCGATGGGTGAGCTGGTTTCTATCGATCAACACGTGCACGACGGCCTCCTTCGCGACCGCGACCATTTCTGCGAGCTCGTCTGGCGATTTCGGTCTCGCGGCGGCTCGCAGAGATCGACGTTTGGCGGCGCGCTTGATGGCAGCTCGACGCGTCCACTTCCGGTCCTCTTTGAACCGCGTGAACGCGGCCGCGACCGCTGCGCAGGCGTCGGCTTCGATTACGGCCACCTTCGCCTGCGCGCTCGCCACGGCAGCCCCAACGGTGTTACGGAGGCGCTGGGCCGCTTCGTAGTCGGCCCAGATCTCCTCAAGCTCCCGCTGAGCGCGGGCCGCGGAGCGTGTTCCCGCCGCCGCGGCTTCGACTCTCGCGCCGGCGGCCTCGCAACGGTCCCGCAGCGTCTCGACGAAGCGTTCCACGCGCGCCATTGCGGACCCCAGCGCGGCCTCGTCTGCCGTCGCCTTGCGCGTGAATGCCGTGGTCTTCGGGATCGCGCGCCTGCCCATGAGCTTGATTGTAGCTGGGACGTGCGCTCGTGGCGAGCGTCCTCCGGCTCGCGCGACCCCCACAGCTGGAGCCCGGAGACGCGCGGCTCCTGCGCTCCGCCGGTCGGCTTGGGCCTCACCCGCGGTGCAGGCACCTCGTTGTGCGCCCGGTGCGGCCACGGTGCCATTCAACCTCCACGGCCGCCACCCATGCGTTTCAAGGCCAACTCGAGCATCTTCGCTTCGGCCGGCGTGAGCCGCTCGCGCGAGGCGACATCCGCGAGAAGCTCGGCGGCTCGGGCATGGCTCCCCGCGTGGAAGGCTCGCTGCGCCTCCTGCCGAGCAGCGCCGTCGTCGATGGCCCGGATGGGCAACGGAACTCGCCCCGCGGGGCCATGCGAGCTCCACGCCTCGGTGAAGACGCGCTCGGCGCGCGACACCCACGCGCCGAGACCTCTCCAGCCCGCGGGCGGCTCGTGCCAGAAAGAGAGCCGGCATTTCGCCGCAAATGGGATGTGGTGGGGCGGCTGGTCAAGGGCGATCTCGTACGTCGTCCCGTCGACGCCGCCCACCCCCAGTGAGCCGATGTGGATCTCAATCCCCGCGAGCTCGACGGCGAGCTCACGCAGCGTGTCGGACGACGCCGCGAGCTGGTGCACCTCGATGGTCGGGACGAGGGGATACGGATGGCGGAGGCGCTCGACCGGCGTGCGGAACTTGCCGCGGTCCGCGTCGCAGTCCCATGTTGTCCTCACGAGGACGTGGTCGTCATCGTACCCTTCACGTCGGCGCCTGAACACATCCCAGGCAACCGGGGCGCCAAACGACGGAAGGACGAGGTATTGGAAGACGTGCCCAGCGTAGCGGTCGTCGACGTAAGCGTGTCCGCGCAGCTTCGCGTACACGTCGTCGGTCATGGCGCCGTATTCGATCAGCTGCTCCGTTTCCAAATCAGCCTCCTTGGATGCAAGGCTAGCGTGACAACCGGTTGCCAGCAGCTGCAGAGAGGAGGTCCGTCCTACCTCATGCGCCGCGCCACGACGAGCGGCGTGCGCATCCGGGCGTACCGGCAACGCCGGAGCTCGGCGGGGCCGCCTCATCGGACGGTCGCCGGACACAACCCGGTCCGTTCACCCTCTCGGACCGAAGCGCCCGCCGACGGGGCTGCGGACGGCCAGGCCGCCGCGGCTCGGCGACCCCGAGGTTCGGCCCAAGCTTGCTCACCCCTCCGGGGCGCGTGGCTCAGCGTGGCACACACGCCTCTTCGATCGCGGCCGATACCGTCGTCGCCCTCTTCTTCAGGAAATGGCATGGCGGTTGCCATTCTCTCCGCCATGCACACCATCTCTCGATTCGGAGTGATCTGCGCCACGGCGTGGATCGCCGCGTGTGGGACGGAGGTCTCGATACCGGGGGATCTCCAGGGACCCTCGAGCCCCGAGCCGTCCACCGGGGCGAGCAGGCCGGACGACGCGCCGGGCGATGCCGACGGTTCCGCGCAGGGCGCGTCCTCCGCGCTGCGGCTCCGCGTGCCGGGCGGCGAGCGCGTGACCCTCGACAGCTTGCTCGTGACCTCGGACGCTCCGGCGGTGCTGGACGTCGAGAGCGCCACCGGCCCGACCATCACGCTGGCGACCGACGGCGCGGCGCTCGCGTCGGCGGTGGCGCTCGACGAGGGTGGCGAGGTGCTGGACGCGAGCACGGGCACGGCGGGGTGCTCGCTCCCGACCCCGGGCGAGGAGCGCGTGCTCGTGGTGCCGGACGCCTATCCGAGCATCCAGGGGGCCATCGACGCCGCGGCGTACGGGGATACCGTCTTCGTCCAGCCGGGGGAGTACCACGAGCACCTCCGCCTGCGCTCGGGCGTGAAGCTGGTCGGCGCGGGCGCGACGAGGACCGTGCTCGACGGGCAGGGGCTGGGCGAGAACCTCATCGACTACACCGGCGCCCAGAACGCCGTCGTCCGGGGCTTCACGCTGCGGAACGTGGGATCGGCGGGGGATTGCTCGCGTGACGTGCTGAACTGCTCGGGCAACTGGTACTCCGCCGCCGTCTACGCGGACGGCCACAGCGGGGACAACTGGGAAGACTGCGACCGCCCGTCGCTGCTCCTCACGCAGAACGTCATCGAGGGCAACGAGGTCGGCGTGATGCTCTACTTCCACGCGCTCGCCGTCGTCCGCAACAACGTGTTCATCCACAACACGCATGGCTTCGTGGGGAGCCACCTGCAGGATCATGCGGTCGTCGCCCAGAACGTATTCTACGCCAACCGCGAGCACGCGATCGCCGCGGACGCCGCGGAGCTCGACGTCCTCAACAACGTGCTCATCGCGAACGGCGCCGCGCTCGAGCAGGAGCACGTGCAGCGCGGGCGCGTGCGGTGCAACGTGCTCTTCGAGAACGAGCGGCTGGGCAACGTGATCGTGCCCGGTCAGGACGGGAACGTCGACGCAGACCCGCTCTTCGCGGATCTGCTCGCGGGCGACTTCCACCTGAACGCCGGCTCGCCGGCGCTCACGGCCGGCTGCCTGGGCCAGGACGGCGCCGATCGGGTCGCCGCGGGCGCGCACGGCGGGGCGCTGGGCGCCTGGTAGCGCCGGAGAGCTGCCGCGCCATCCACGAGAGTTGCCGGGCCTCGTTCCGTGACCCGCTCCGCACGACGGCTCGACCTGCGGTGATCACCGCCCCACCGGCGGGGCGGTGATCACCGCCCTACCTGGCAGCCGGGGCCGGTCACCTCGGGCATGGGCTCTCCCGAGGCCAGCGCCTCGAAGCGCGCGAGGATCGAGGGCCACCCGCCCGCGAAGCGATCGCGCAGCGCGGCGGCGTCCTTTTGCGCGCGCTCCCAGCCGCGGTGCTCGACCTCGACGCGCGTATGCGCGCCGAGCGCGAGGAACAGGACCTCGATCTCCTGCGCCTCGCTCGCCTCTCGCCCGGGGTGCCAGGTGATCACGAGCCGCGCGGGCGGCTCCCAGGCGAGCACCGTCCCCCAGAGCGTCTCGCTGCCGTCGCTCCCGCGCTCGTACACGCGGCCGCCGACGCGCTCCTCCATCGCGCACGAGACGGCGGGGCTCGCGCCGACCGAGCGCGCAGCGAGAGGCCACCAGGCCGAGATGCGCCGCGCGAACAGATCGAACGCGGCGGCCGGATCCAGCGGGACGATCACCGAGCGACGGATCGGCGGGATCGCGCTCACCGCACGCCTCCCTCGTCGACCGCGGCGCCTCCCGCCGGCGAGCCCGGCGACCTTGCCGTGACATCTACCATTCAGTGCCTCCTCTTTCGCTCGGCCTCCTGGACGGCCGCGGCCTGGAACGCGTCGAGGACGTCATCCCAGAAGCCCTCGATGTACGAGCGCAGCGCGGTGAGCCCCCCGAGATCGACGCCGTAGAAGTTCTGGCGCCCGTTCTTGTGGCAGCGCAGGAGCCCGGCTTCCTGCAGCACCCGCAAGTGCTGCGAGACCGCAGGGCGGCTCACGCTCACCGTCTTCGCGATGTCCCCCACCGAGAGCGGGCGCCCGCGCACCCGCTCGAGGATCTGACGGCGCGTCGGATCGGCGAGCGCCGCGAGCACCTGGCCTACCGGGTCCACACCGTAAGCATGCGCCAACGCCTCCACCCCGGCAAGCAGAAAGACCTTGACCGGCCGAACACGATGAGTAAGTTTCGACTTACCAATCAAGAGTGGCTCGTCGACGTTCGTGCGCCGCCTCGCCGGTGACGTCGAGGCCGCTCCCCTTGTCTGAGGAGCTCGACATGACAGCCCTTGTCGTCCACGGAACGCCTGGATCGTCGTATACTTGGAGCACGGAGATCGCGCTCGCCGAGAAGAAGGTCCCTTACGAGCTCGCCGCCGTCGCCTTCGGGGCCCACCGGGTGTCGCCGCACCTGGAAAGGCATCCTTTCGCCAAGGTCCCCGTGATCGAGCACGACGGCTTCACGCTCTACGAGACGCAGGCCATCCTGCGGTATGTCGATCAGGTGTTTCCGGGCGAGCCGCTCCAGCCGAGCGATCCGCGCGAGGCCGCGCGCATGAACCAGATCATCGGCATCGTCGACGCGTATTTCTGGCGCTCGGTCGCCCCTGGCATCCTGTATAACCGCCTGTTCCCCGATTCCTTGCGCGGTGGCCCGCCCGACGAGGAGGCCGTGCGGGCGGCCATCCCCGTGGTGCGGACGAGCCTCGCGCAGCTCGACAGGTCCCTCGGTGACCGCGCGTTCCTCGCGAGCGAGCGGTTCACGCTGGCCGACATCATGGTCGTGCCGCTCGTCCACTACCTGCTCCTCACGCCCGAGGCGTCGCTCCTCGAGCCGCACCCGCGCCTCCGCGCGTGGCACGAGCGGCTCATGTCCCGCGAGAGCGTGCGCAGCACGGACAAGAAGCCCTTTCGAGCGAGCTGACGGCCGAGATCGCGCCGAGCCGTGCCGAGGATGCGTCCTGCGCTGGCCTCCTTGACAAGGTGGGGCAGTTGTCGGATACGCTATCTCTCCATGATGCGTGGGAGCGGCACCAGGGGGTGGGGTCGGAGTTCAAGGCGCTCCACGCGGAAGCGGCGGTCAGCGGTCGAGAGCACTAGGATAGGTTGCGCAGCACAGCTGATTGCGACGTCGTGCAGACCGATGCAGGCCACCGAGCTGTTCGGCGTGGGCAGTCCGCCACCAGCACATGAGGGATTCACGTGATCGACTTGCGGGCCTTGACGTCCGAAGACTGGGCCGTCTGGCGCGACGTCAGGCTGCGCGCGCTCGCGGACGCTCCCTATGCTTTCGGCTCGACGCTGGAGGAATGGAAAAACGCATCCGAGGAGCGCTGGCGCGCGCGCCTGGAGCTGCCTGGTTCCCACAACCTCGTGGCCTACGTCGACGGCGAGCCGGTCGGCATCGCTACAGGCGCGCCTATCGAAGGCACCTACGAGCTGATCAGCATGTGGGTAGCGCCGGAGGTGCGCGGCCGCGGGGTCGGAGACGCGCTGGTCGAGGAGATCCTGCGGTGGGCATGCGAGCAGGGCGCAGGTGAGCTCCGCCTCGACGTGAAGGAGCACAATCTCAGCGCCATCTCGTTGTACGTTCGCCACGGATTCGTCGACGTTGGTCCGTCTCGCGAGCTGGGCGAGCGAGCCATGATGAAGCGTGTGTGAGCCGACGATCGAGCCGGCGGCCTCGTCCAGCGACGGCCGCACGACTCGCGGGTGAACCGCCGGTCCGTTACCTATCATCGGGTGCATTCGTGCCGAAAGTTGATCTCAAGAGGGAACTCAAACATCTCTACCAGGCATCCGCGAAGGAGGTGGCTCAGGTTGAAGTACCAACATTTCAGTTCCTCATGATCGACGGCGAGGGCGACCCCAACACATCACGGGAGTATGCCGCGGCGGTGGAAGCGCTGTTCTCCGTTTCCTACACGACGAAGTTCATGGTGAAGAAGGGGCCGCGAGGGATCGACTATGCCGTCATGCCTCTCGAAGGCCTCTGGTGGTCGGACGACATGTCCGTCTTCACCTCCAACGACAGGTCCAGGTGGAAATGGACGATGATGATCATGCAGCCTCATTTCGTGGAGGAGGCGGTGATTCAGGCGGCCATGGCGGAAGTGAGGCGAAAGAAGGCGCTCCCCGCGCTGGACGCGCTCAGGCTGGAGAACTTCACCGAAGGGTCGTGCGCTCAGATACTTCACGTTGGCCCCTTCACTGAAGAAGGACCGACCATCCAGCGCGTCCATGATTTCATCGAGGCGCGCTCGGCGCTCGCAGGAAAGCACCACGAGGTGTACCTGAGCGACATCAGGCGCGCCGATCCAGCCAAGTGGAAGACCATCATCCGCCAACCCATGGAGCGATAGCCAACGGATCGTTCGAGCCGGCGCCGCTCCGCGGCGCGGCGCAACTCGGGCGTTAGACCGCAGAAAACACGCTCTCCCTCACCACCACCCGTCCTCGGAGGTCCTATGAAGCGAGTCACTGGCATCGGCGGCATCTTCTTCAAAGCCAAAGACGCTCCGGCGCTGCAGGCTTGGTACAAGCGGCACCTCGGAATCGATGTCCAGGAATGGGGTGGCGCGGCTTTTACCTGGACCGACGGTGACGGTAAGCCGGTCGCCGGGACGACCATCTGGTCCATCGCTTCGGCGCAAGGTGACCAATTTGCGCCCGGCGCTGCCACGTTCATGATCAATTACAGGGTCGAGGATCTCCACGCCCTCGTCAAAGTCTTACGCGAAGAAGGCTGCAACGTCCTCGAGAAGATCGACGATTCCGAGTACGGGAAGTTCGCCTGGGTCATCGATCCAGAAGGAAACAAGGTAGAACTTTGGCAGCCGCCTGCCGGCCGATGACCAGGGCGATCGGCCTCAGCACGAATCTGCGGCCTACCCCTCCGGCCAAGCCGACCCGCTCCGGGCCGCGCCCTCCGCGGGCGGCTCACCTCAAACGTCAGGCCGCCCACGCGCTGGACCGCTGGGATTTCCTCACGCGAGCGAGGCGGCGTGGCGCGCGCTCAGCCCTCGCGCGCCACGCGGATCGCCTCCGCCAGCTCCTCTGGCGTGATCTCCCGGTCCTGCAGCACCGCCGCCGCCCAGGCCGCGACCTCGGCCGGCGTCCGAAAGACGTTCGGCGCGGGCCCCTGCGTCCCGCGGGGCTGCAGCCGCATCATGATGGCGCGGGCCGAGGCGGCGATGAACCCCTCGGCCTCGATGAGCGTGGCTATGCCCTTCAAGTACCCCCCGGGAGCGCTCGCCGCCCGCTGCATCGCCGCCCGGGTCGCCTCGTCGGGCGGCCCGGTGCGCTGGCTGGGGACCACGATCAGGAACGCTGCCCCTCCCAGCTGGCGCTCCGCCCAGGGCTGGAAGAGCGCCCGGGAACGCTCGACGCCGGCGACGCTGGCCTGCCTGCGCCAGACGAGCAGCATGAGCCGCCGCCAGGTCGCCACCACGTATACGTCCGTCCGCTCCAGCAACTCGACCTTCACCGACGAGGAGGAGGTCTCCATCGCACCCGATTGTCCTCCCCGCGGGGTGGCCGCCGCAAGGCCCCGAGCCATGGCCATAGGCAGTTCTTTCTTCCGAGCGCTCCACATCTCAACTGCCGCTCGTCGCGGCGCGGCGAGCGCGCAGGGCGCCCGAACAAGGCCGGACGAGTCCCCCCGCCTTCAGCTTTCACGGGAGCCACCGCACATCCATCCGCGCTCGCGCAGGCGGTGAAGGTCGCGCAGGCCGCCGGCTTCGCCCTCGCGTCTCCGTCGATCATCACGGGCGGCGCACGGTCGCGCCCGCTCACGCCCGCGACTTCCGCCCCTCGCTGTGCCCGTAGGCCGCCACGAAGCCGTCCACCAGCTTCTCGAGGAACGGCTGCATCGGCAGCGGCCGGCAGGTGGTGCCCGAGAGCCCGTGCTGGTGGATGAGCGCCAGGAGCAGCGGCGACAGGAACGCGAGCGCGGCCGTGCGCACCGACAGCTCGTCCTCGGGATCGAGGCGCGCCTCGCCGCGGCGCGCGTGCACGCGCAGGCGCTCCTCCATCGCGCGCACCGTCGGCTCGAGCACCCCGTCCAGGTAGCCGGGGCCGGCGACCGCGTCGAAGAGCCCCGCCGCCATCCCGGCCGAGAAGAGCTGCCCGACCCCCGTCGGCACCCACGCCGCCGCGAGGCGCGACCCGAGCCCGATCAGCGACTCCCGCAGGCCGAGATCGCCGGGCTCCGCCACCGTCGCGATGTACTGCGCCGCGCTCGTGCGCACCGTCCGCAGCGCCTCGGCCACCGCGCCCGATCGATCGCCGAAGGCGGGCCGGCGCCTCGCCGTGCAGGTGGCCGGCACCCCGCTCGTCCTCCTGCGCGACAGGGAGGGCAAACCGTCTGCGCTCCTCGACCGCTGCCCTCACCGCGGCGTCGCCCTCTCGCTCGGCCGCGTGAAGGACGGGCGCCTCGAGTGCCCCTTCCACGGCTGGCAGATCGAGGCATCCGGCCAGGTCTGCCACGTGCCGTGGAACCCCGACGCGAAGCTCTCGACCCTCCGCGGCGTCGCCTTCCCGGCGCGCGAGCTCGCCGGCCAGATCTGGGTCTACACCGCGCCGATCGACCGTCCCGCCACCGAGCCCGAAGCGCACGCGGCGCTCTCGAGCCCGGGCGTCCGCATCTCCGGCTTTCAGATCGCGTGGGCCACCCACTGGACCCGCGCCATGGAGAACATGCTCGACTGGCCCCACCTGCCCTTCGTCCACCGCAAGACCATCGGCAAGAGCATGGCGGGCCGCAGCGACACGCGAATGGATATCGCCTGGGAAGAGCGCCCCTGGGGCGCGCACACCCACGTTCGCATCGACGGCGAGCCCGAGGCCGGCTCGCTCGATTTCCGCTGGCCCAACCAGATGAACCTGCACATCCCGATCCCGAACAAGCGCATGATGATGCTCGTCGCCTGCGTCCCCATCGATGGTCAGCGCACGCGCATGCTCATGACCATGGCCCGCGATTTCCTGACGAGCCCTCTCTTCGACTTCTTCTTCCACCGCATGAACGCGCGCATCGCCTGCGAGGATCGCGCCATCGTCGAGTCCTCCTTCCCGGTCGAGATCCCCCCGGCTGGCGAGGAGCGCTCGGTCCGCACCGACGCACCCACGCTGATCTTCCGCAAGCGCTACTTCGCCGAGCTGAAGGGCACCGCGAGCGGTACCGACGACGAGCCTTTGGACCGCCGCGCCCTCCCCATGGCCCGCGGCCCGCTCCCGGCGGCGAGCGGATCCGCGGCTCGATGAGCAGCGGGGGCTTGTCGAAGGCCCAGAAGACGTTCTGGCGGGACTGTTCCGCGGGGGCGAACCGTCGCGATCCGTCGCATACCCGGGGATTCGGGGAGGGCGTGACGACGGATCGCACCCCTTCGAGAGGCATGGGCCCAACCCGGGCCCAACGGTCAAGCCCCGGGCCTGGGGAGCTCGCCGTGACCGATCCGCCGCCTCGGGCGGCCGTGGTCGCCTCGCTCGCCGGCACCCTGAGCCGCGCTGTCGCCCTCGGGGATGAGATGGCGGCTCGCGTCATTCACGAGACGATCGGTCGCCTGCTCGGGCTGCCGGTGGCACCGGAGCGGTGAGCAAGCTTGGACCGAACGTCGAGGGCGCCGCTCGCGTGGACTCGCTGCCGGAGCCTTGCCGCTCGCCCGCGCCCGCGGGCCGTGCTGAGATCGCCCGCGCGCAGTGGTTGCGTGCCGAAGCGCCCCTGAGGCCGCCGACGAAGTGCCATCGGCAAGCAGCAGGCCTGTGCCGGGGAGGCAAGCGCGAGGGCGTACGCGGGGATCAACCTCTCGCCGCGATGATGCCTGGCGACGGCATGGCGGACCTGCGGACGCCACAGGGCCGACCGACCCGAGGCCCCCCGACAACCGGCGACTGGGCGGTAGAAGGGGCATTCGACGTCCTAGCCTCTAGAGAGCGAAGAGGAAGTCGACGAAGGAGCGGGTCGCGCCGTCGAGTCCGAGGTACTTTTTGCCGGCGGCGGGTTCAACGACGAAGTATTCGTCCTTGGCATGGGCGCCGGAGCCGTGGCCGAGACCGACGTGGCCGGCGGGGCGCTCGAGCGGCTTTCCAGTGAAGAGGTAGCCGGGCCAGGAGCCGGCGATGCGCGGCCAGATCACCGGGTCGAGGCCGGCGGCCTTGTAGACGGCGAGCTGGGTCTGGATGGGCGGCGCGTCGAGCGCGGTGTCCGTCGGGTCGTAGCTGCCCAGGTTCTTGATCACGACGTCCCTGTAGCCGCGCCTGTCGAGGTGCTTGCGCAGCTTGGCGAGCACGTCCTTGGCGGTCATGTCGGGCACCAGCCGGATATCCATCTTGGCGACCGCGCGGTGCGGCAGGATGGTCTTGGAGCCCTCGCCGATGTAGCCGGCATACAGGCCGTCGATGTTCACCGACGGGCGCGAGACGTAGCGCTCGAGCATGGCGCGCTCGTCGAGGTCGTTCACCCACTTGTCGACCTTGAAGACGTTCTTCCAGTCGGCCTCGTCCCAGCTCGCTGCCAGGTCGTCGAGCAGGCTCTTCTGCTGGTGAGAGACCGGGCGCACGGCGTCGGCGAGGCCGTCAATCATCGGCTCGTTGCCGTCCGCCGAGACCAGCGTGCCGAGCGCCTGCAAGAGCCGCCAGACCGGGCTGTCGACGACCACCTTCATGCTGGAGTGGATCTCCGCGCCGCGCGGGCCGCGCCCCCACGCCTCGCCGCTCACCTCCAGCTCGACGTAGACGATGCCCTTCGCGCCCAGCTCCACGTTGGCCGTGCCGGACAGCGATTGTTGCGCCGACGGCATCATCACACCCTCGCATTTCTCGAGCGCCTTCATCACTTCGTTGTTCCACACCACCTGCGAAAAATGCGGCGAGCCGAGCTCCTCTTCCCCCTCGGCGACCACCACCAGGTTCACCGGCAGCTTCAAGCCGGCGGCGCGCACCGCGTGCAGCGCGGCCAGGAACGCCCCCTGCGGCCCCTTCTGGTTCACCGCGCCGCGCCCCATGATGACCTTGCCGATGTCCGCCTTGTCGACCAGCTTGGCGGCGAAGGGCGGCGAGGACCACTCCTTCTCCTCCACCGGCTGTACATCGTACATCAGGTAGAAGCCCATCGTCCGGCTCGCGCCGGCGTCGAGCGTCGCGAAGATGCCCGGATGCCCGTCGGTCTTCATCTTCTTGACCGTGCCGAAGCCGGCGTCGCGCAGGAGCTCCATCGTCAGATCGCAGCACTCCGTGATGCCGACGTTCTGCGCCGAGATCGACGGCTGCTGGATCCAGCGCTGGATGCGCCCGATCGACTGCCTCAGCTGCTCGGTGATCTTGCCGTACACCGGCGAGAGGTCGACGACCTTGCCATCCGCGCCCTCGGCGAGGCGGGGAAACGAAGCGAGCGCTCCGGCGGCCGCGGCGCCGGCAATGAAGGTGCGGCGATTGACGTCCAACATCGCGCGCAGCTTAACGCGCGCCGGCCGGGAGCGGTCCTCCCCCCGCCTCTATGACACCCCCGATCGCATCAGGAGGCAGGGATGGGACGGAGAAAGGGGAGGGCGTTCACCCCCGAGGTCAAGGCGGAGGCAGTACGGCTGGCGAAGGCAGGCGATCGGAGCATCGGCCAGGTGGCGAAGGACCTCGACCTGACCGAGACGGCGCTGCGCGACTGGATCGAGCGCGCCGACATCGACGCGGGCCACGGCCCTCCGGGGGCGCGGAGCCGGTGGATGTCCGAAAAGCTCGGAAGTGGAAGGCGAGCGGAGGGCTCCGCCTCCACGCAGCCCAGGCGGAGGCGGCCTTCTCCGGCCGCGACACGGCGGCGATCACAGTGGCCCCGCGCCGCCTGGCGAGCTGCACCAGCAGCGCCCCCACGCCGCCGCTCGCCGCATACACCAGGGCGGCGTCGCCCGGCCGGAGCGGATAGGCGTCGTGAGACAGGTAGTGCGCCGCCATACCCTGCATCAGCGCGGCCGCGGCGCGGCGCGCATCGACGTCGTCGGGGAGCGGGACGAGCCGCCCGGCCGGCACGGCCGCGAGCTCGGCGGCCCTGCATGGCCTCGTACAGGCCGGTGTATTCCTCCTCGCTCAACATCCACCCCCGGTAGAGCCACGTCCGGTGCCGGGGCTTCGGCAGCCGGCGCAAGGCGCGCTCCGGCTCGCCATTCACGACGGGGTCGAGAGGGATCGCGTACGACTCGATGCCGAGCTCCTCGGCGGCCAGCACGTCGATTTCGAAGCGATCATCGGCGAACGGAGGGACATGGGGTCTTCCGAAGAGGATGATGACGTCACTCATGGAGTCCTCCAGGCGGGCGCCGCGCCTGGATCCCGGCCGCGCGGCGGGCCGACAAGGGTCGAAGGGCCCGATATCGGGCGGTTGATCGGGCTCCAGGACGTGCGCGCCACCCTCGCCATGCCGCGGACCCCCGATGGGCAAGGCATCGAACTGGACAAGTTCCACACGCCCGCAGCGATCCGGTTCGGGCCCGTGGATGCACCCGTGAACGCCTTCGGTCTGCGTCGCATCATGTTCGCCGTCGACGACATCGACGCCATGCTTGCGCGGATGCGTGCGCACGGGGCGGAGGTCATCGGCGAGATGCGGTACGGTGACTCTTACCGGCTCGCCTACATCCGCGGGCCCGAGGGGATCATCGTGGCGCTTGCCGAGCAGCTTGGCTGAGCACCGTGCAGTGGCCTTCGCCACCATCGGGTGAACGCTTCATGGCAGTCGCCACGCACGCAGGATCGACACCCAGTACGTCACCCGCCTGGGCCTCAAGCCCGACCTCGACCCCGCCACGTGGGCGGCGTACCCCTTCACCCTGCCGGCGGTCCGTGACCTGGCCGATCCCCTTAAGCTGCACCCCAAGGTCACCTTCTTCATCGGCGAGAACGGCTCGGGATCGCCGCGGCGGGCGGACATCACCTCCTGCTCATGGGGCCGCCCGGGGTCTGTCGAGCCGGAGGGCCCAGGCGCCCATCACGGGCGACCTCGCATGGCTTCACGACGCGGGCGGACGCGATCGATCAACGATACGGTCCCTGGCGCGGCGCCTCACCATCGAGCACCGACACGTCCACGTGCTCGTCGAGCCCCTCGAGCTCCTTCACGTGCCACTCGACCAGCATGCAGCCCGCGCAGATGTACGCCTCGAGCTTGCCGACCCTCCGGCTGCGCCAGACGCTCGGCTGCGCGATGGCGAGCTCGCTCCCCCCGCCGCCGTCCGCGTCGAGGACCTTGGGCGCGTGGAGGATCTTCCTCGCGCCGCATGCGGGGCAGCGGAGCTCGTCGCGCATCGACGCGGATCGCCGCTCGAGCAGCGCCTGGATCTCGCGCTCGATCCGCCCCACCCGCTCCTCGAGGGAGCGCTCCGCCGGCGCGCTCGCGGCGTGGGGATCGGTGACGGGATCCGCGACGGGCGCGCTCGCGGCGCGGGGGAGCCGGGCGCCGCAGTCCGGGCAGAAGACATAGGCCTCAGGGTTCGAGCGGCCGCACGTGGGGCAGTCCATGGCGACAGGATACGGGCGATTTCCCGCGGAGCGAACAGCAGGAAGGCCCGATCTCACTCCACCAGGACCTCCACGACCACGAGCCGGTCCTCGCGTGTCCCGTCACCGACCTGCCGGTACGGGTTCCAGCCCCAGCACCACGTCGAGCCGTCGTCGCGCAGCGCGCACGAGTGGCCACCGCCGCCGGACATCGCCTTCACGTCGCGCAGCACCGGGGTAGGCTCCGCGGCGACGGCGTCCGCGCCTTCGCCGATCGCGCCGTGATCATTCGCCCCGCAGCAAATCGCCCGGTGATCGCTTGTGAAAGCCAGGCGCGGTGCGCTCCTCCCCTCGAAGGGCAAGACGCGCATCACCATTTACATTCACGACGCCGTGCTCGAAGAATTCCGATTCAGAGCCGAGCAGGCTGGTGGCGGGCATCAGACGATGATGAATGATGCTCTGAGAGCATATCTGGCTGAGACAGAGCGGCCGGTGACTGAATTCGTGCTTCGTCGTGTCATCAGAGAGGAGCTGCCTCGCTCGTCACGGCCAACAAAGCGTTCCAGCGGACGCTCGAAGACTCGCGCCGCTGAACGCTGACGTTGGACCGGCAGAGTGCGGGGACGCAGGCACGATCCCGACACAGGCGGCAGCGCATCGAAGGGTCCGGCAACGGGGCGGCGAGCGGAGGAGACTCGTTCGGCGCTCTGCCGCCGGTCCCGGCGCCGACCCCGATCGGCGATGCTACGGGCCCTTCACCGCGGGCGAAGCGGCGGCGGAGGGCGCTCCGTTGGGCCGCACCGGAGCCGCCCTCGGCGGCGAGACAGGCGTAAGCTATCAAAATTGCTACTTTTTCCGGCGACCGCTCGTCATCAGCCGGTTTCTCTGGCGGGATTGCTGACGCGAGGAGCTGGTCACCCCTCGCCGAGCAGCCCCGCGCGCCGGCCCGCCTCGACGAGCTGGTCTTTCACGATCTGGAAGCGCTTGCGCAGCCGCTGCGCCTCCCGCTTCAGCGCGGCCTCGTCCGCCGCCTCTTCACCGAGCATCACCCGCGCCACGTCCTTCCACTCGAGCCCCTTGTCGAGGCGCAGCACGAGCAACATCCGATCGTCCGGCGGCAGCGCCTCGCGCAGCTCCACGAGCTTGTCCTTGGCGTCGGTGCGCAGGTACGGCCGCGTCTCGGTGCGCACCTGCTGCTCGATCGCGCTCAGCTCCGTCGTCCCGAGCGAGGGGCGCACCCGCCGCTCGCGGGCGCGCCTGTCGCGGGCGTGGTTCTTCGCCGCGTTCCGCGCGATCGTGTAGGCGAAGGTGCGCAGCGAGCACTCCCACGCGAAGGTCGGCAGCCCGCGCAGGATGCGCTCGCACCACAGCGAGAAGACGTCGTCGGGGTCCTCCTCGCGGCGGAGGAGCGCGGTCAGGAAGCCAAGGATCTCGGGGCCGTAGCCGCGGATGGCGAGCTCGGCGGCGCGCGCGACGGCGCCGCTGTCGCAGCGCTCGCGGACCTCGCGCTCGAGGCGCTCTCGATCGACGGACATCGCGGCGCCGAGGATACCACCGTCCGCCGGGGCTCCGCGGTCGACGATGCCGCCGCCGGGCCGCGGCGCTGCATGGCTTCACGGCGCGCTCGGCGCGAGCGCGCACCAGAGGCCGTCCGGCGCGCGGCCGCAGAGGTCGGCGCGGCCGTCGCCGTCGACGTCGCCGAGCTGCACCGTCGCGCCGTACCGCGCCGGGAGCCACCCCTGGGCGTCGCCGAAGGCGCCGAGCGACGCGGGGCGCGCCGCGCCGAAACCGAGGCGGTTCGACATGGCGCACAGCGCGCCGGAGGCGCCGCGGCCGCAGAGGTCGGCGTCGCCGTCGCCGTCGACGTCGCCGAGGCCGAGGCTCCCCCAGTGGCCCGGCGCGGCGTCGAACTCGGACGCGTCGCCGTAATCGGGCGCGTTGCCGCGGCTGTACGACCAGATGTGCGGCCGCACGAACCCGGGGCCGGAAGCGCTCGCCACGGCGCACACAACGCCCGACGGCCCGCGGCCGCAGGCGTCCGCCGCGCCGTCGCCGTCGATGTCGCCGAGCTGGACCGTGGCGCCGTAAGGCTCCGGCAGCCAGCCGTTGGCGTCGGACATCTCGGCGAGCCAGAGCGTCGCCGCCCCGAAGCTCCCGGCGGTCGTGTTGAGCGCGCAGCGCAGGCCGTCGGCGCCGCGGCCGCACACGTCGGCATGGCCGTCGGCGTCCACGTCGGCGAGGTGGATCGAGCGGTAATGGCTCGGCGCGTCGCCGAACCCCTCCGCGTCGGAGAAGCTGTGCGTCCACCAGACGTTGCCGGAGGTCGCGAACGCGTCGCCGGCGGCGTTCGCGACCTGGCAGAGGATGCCGTGGATGCCGCGGCCGCAGACGTCGGCCTTGCCGTCGCCGTCGATGTCGGCGAGCTGGATCGTGTTGCCGTATTTCGCGGGCTTCCAGCCGTTCGCGTCGGAGAACTGCGTCGTGTACCGCTGCGCGGGGAGGAACCCGCCTGCGCCGCTGTTGCGCGCGCAATACACGCCGTCGGCGCGCCGCACGCACGCGTCGGCCTTGCCGTCGCCGTTCACGTCGCCGAGCCGGACCGTGCGGGCATAGGACTCGCTCGTGCCGATCTGGGCGTCGGAGAAGTCGTTGCCGTACGACCAGCGGGTGGGCGCCGCGAGCTGGATCGCGAACCGCTGCGCCTCGGCGCCATTGCAGTCGACCACCTGCAGCGGCGTGCCGTTCGCGGTGTTGCCGCCGGCGACCGCGAGGCACCTCCCCTCGAGGCCGCGGATCTGCCCGCCGTCCAGCATCGTCCACGCCTGGCCTGGGGTGCCGGCGCAGCCCTCGAGCACCGCGGGCGCGCCGTTCGACGCGCTGCCGCCGGCGACGCCGAGGCAGCGGCCGCCGGGGCCGCCGATGCGATCCTCGGCGACGGTCCATGGCTGCGCCGAGGCCGTGGAGCAATCGGCGAGGACCACGGGCGCGCCGTTCGACGCGCCGCCGGCCGCGAGGCATTTGCCCCCGAGCGCGCCGAGGCGGCCCGAGACGCCCGCGAGCGCCGAGCCCACGTACCGGCGGCGCGCCCAGGCGCGATAGTCCTCCTTGTCCGGGTCGCAGGTGGTCCCGGTGCCGCATGCGCTCATGTCCGTGCAGGTGAACCGGTCGCATTGCGCATACCACCGGAATGCGTCCCAGGTGATGTCGAACTCCTCGTCGGAGACGTTCGCCTGCTCGTTCGACATGTCGTAACCCCGGTAGGTCTGGAGCGCGTGCCCAGCGGCGTAGGCCTGGTGCGCGGCGAACGCGAACAGCGACGCATGATAATGATCGGTGTGGTCGCCGGCGTGGCCGTGATCGCTGTTCAGCGTGCCGACGCGGCTCGCGCGGAAATCGGACATCAGGCGCGAGAGGACGGCGATGAGCTCCTCGCGGGTGTAATCGACGGCGGCCTCGGCGGCGGGGACCACGTCGGCGCAATCGTCGTCGTCGAGGTCGTCGCCGGGGCATCTGTAGGAGCATTGGTCGCCGGTGCGGTCGACGCGCTTCACGGTCATCGCGTTCCCATCCCAGAGGTCGCTCAGGAGCGCCGTGTCCGGGGACGACGGGAGCCGCAGGAACACGAGCCCGACGCGGCCGGCGCTCCCGTCGAGCGCGCAGCGCACGAGCTCCTTGCCCAGCACGTCGGCCTCGGCGCAGCTCCAGTGATTGGCGAGGCCGGCCATCGCCGCATATGCGGCCTTCATCCCGGCCTCCCGCTCGCCCATCACGTCCAGGCAGTTGCCGCCGAGGCCCGCGGTGACATAGACGGTCTCCACGAAGCTCCCCGCCTGGATCGAATCGGCGATGTCGGGGTTCATGAAGAGCAGATCGTCGTCCTGGTGCGCGACCACGTACAGATCGCGCTCGGGCGCGGCGAGCGCCTCCCGGGCCGTGGTGGCGACGCTCTCGCGCTCCACGAAGAAGATGTCCTGAGCGTGGCTCTGCCCGGCATAGAGGCTGTCCAGCGTGGTGTCGGCGAGCGTGCGGACGACGGCCGGCGGCGCCCCCGGAGCGATGCGGCGACCGGCGCCGGATCCGGCCCAGATGCTCACGGTGGCGCTGTAGCGGCCGTTCGCGTTGGCGGGGCCGAAGACGTACCGCGCGAGCCACGTCTGCTGCGTGGTCCCGGCGATGGCGCTCGTCGGGCCGGCGCCGTCGACGAGCAGGCCCGCGGGGCTCGACGTGTCGAAATGGAGGCCGTGGTGCTGGTGGGCGGTCGTCCAGGAGCTGACGCCCATCGGCACGTGGTACGCGTAGCCGACCGGGGGCGCGGCCATGCGCCCGGTGACGGCGATCCACCGGGTGGCGTGCGCGGCCGACAGCGGGGCAGCGAACCGGCGGCGAACGTAGCCGCCGGTCTGCGCGAGCTCGCCGCCCGCCCGCGCGAAGGGCCAGTCGTTGGCCCAGCCGACGGCGCCGCCCGCGTCCCCGTCGTGCTCGTCATAAGCGAGGATCTCGGCGCGCGCGCTGGCCGGGGCCGCCGTCGCGGCCAGCAGGCCGCCCAGCGCCGTCAGGGTCCGCGCCGCCTTGGTCCACAGGTGTGCTCTCGGATCGATGCGAGTCATGGCTCCGCTCCTCGGGTGAGGCCGGCCCTCCGCCGGCGTTCCCCGAGACAGACCCGCGCCGGCGCGGGTGTGAACCGAAATTCGACACGCCGGCGGAGCCCCGGCGCGAGGCGCGCGCCAGGCGACCGGAGACCGGAGACCGGAGACCGGCCCAGCAGTGATCATCGTTACCAGGTCGTCATGACGCACACGGCTGTTGCCTCCAGCCCAATCCAGGTTGGCGCTCACGGACACCCCGGGGGCTCGGAGAGCGGGCGCTCGCCGGCGAGGGCGTGGCGGAGGGTGGTATCGAGCGAGCGAGGAGCGCCCCTGCGCATCGCTGCGATGCCGGTATCCTACCAGGTTACCAGGCCCACCTGATGTCGGAGTCCGGGATCGATCTTATCGAAGGAGCCTCTCGCGATCGGGGCGAGCCCGCGTCTCGGCGCACCCCGCATGGGCCTTGGCCAGCGCCGCGCCTTCTGGCACGCTCGTCGTGGTCTCCTCGCGGCGGTGTCCTCACCGGCGATGCGCCCGCGCCAGCTGAGCGCGACGTGTCCAGTCGGGGTCCGCGCGCTCCGGGGAGCGAGGGGGGGCATGCGAACGAACGTCGTCATCGAGAGAGCGATCCGCCGCGCCGCTGTGCTGCTCGCGATCTCCGCGCTGGGCGCGTGCAGCGCGGAGACGCCGCCTTACGACGAGCTGCCGCTGCGCGACGCGCTGAGCGCCGCGCCGGAGGTCCTCGCGGCCTTGCCCGAGGAAGCCCTCCACGACGTCGCGGTGCGGCTGGAGGAGGCGCACCGCAAGCAGGGGGAGGAGACGGCGATCCCCGACGCGGAGATCGCGAGCGTGCCGGCGCTGGTCCGCGGCGCGGACGCGGCGCGGGAGGAGCTCGGAAAGGACGCGATCGTCCTCGGCGCGCTCGAGCCGTCCGCGGGCGGGTTCGTCCTCCGCTCCCTCGCGGCGGAGCGCGGGGCCGAGGGGCCGCCCGCGCGGCCCGTCCTCGCGGGGCCGCCGGCGTCGCCGGAGACCGCGGGTCTCGAGGACGCGGCGCTCGGCGGCCGGGCCGGCGCGATCGTGGCGGATCTCGCGCGGCGCGCGGGCGCGCGCGACCTGATCCGCGTCACCGGGCTGCCGGCGGGCGTGGTCGCCCAGGATCGAGCGGTGTACGTCAACGCCGCGTGGCTTGTCGCGCTGAGCGCCCTCTCGGACGCGCCCGCGCTCGGGAGCCCGCAGGGCGGCGCCGTCGCGCTGGTCGAGCTCCCCCGGAGCGAGCCGCAGTCCGTGCGCGCCAACCCGTACCACCTCCCGGGGTCGGTCGCCGAGTGCGCCGCCGGCGTGCGGGACGTGTGCACCTGCGCCCAGGGCGGGCGATGCGAGCACGAGCGCACGGACCCGCGGTTCGCCGACGCGCAGGAGGAGTGCTCGTGGGTCAACGCCGGCGAGATGAACGCCGAGGCGCTCTGCGTGCTCGCGCTGATGAGCATCGAGGGGGTGAAGGAGTGCGTCCTCGCCGCGGGCAGCGGCGCGTGCGCCGCGCTGCCGATCGCGGACCGCGACGACGCGCTCGCCTTCGCCGCGGACGCGGCGTGCATGGCCGTGCTCGACCGCTGCCTCCAGTACGGCGAGCCGACCACGCCGGCCGGCGTCCCGATGGGCACGCCGAGCGGCTCGACGGGCGACAGCGACTGCGGCGGCGGCTGCGCGGGCTGCAACGAGGACATCGCCGGTTGCAACCAGAATTGCAGCGACTGCAACCAGAACTGCAGCGATTGCAACCAGAACTGCAGCGATTGCAACCAGGACTGCCGGAACTGCAGGGACGGCGATCCGTCGACGACCTGCCGGCTGAGCGCCGGCCGGCGCGACCCCGGGGGAGGCGCCCCGGGCGCGCCCGCGCCCCTGGGCGCTGCGTTCTGGCTGCTCGTGCCGGCGGGGTACATGCTGCTGCGCATCCGGAGGCGGGCGTGAGCCGGGCGGTGATGCTCTGGCTGGAGCGCCACGGCCTGCCGGCGTGGCTCTCGCCGACCTACGTGGTGATGGTCGCCGTCGCGGGGCTCCTCGGGTCGGCGGCGTTCTTCTGGCTGGTGCGCCGGGACCGGGGCGACGTCGAGATCGAGGGTCGCGCGCTCCTCTCGGGCTACGTCGCCGCGCTCGCCGGCGGCTACGTCTTCGAGGCGCTGCGCGCCGCGCCCGAGGCGCTCGCGCGGGGCTCGTGGGTTCCGGTGCTCCATGCCGGCCGGGCCGCGTACGGGGGTCTCCTCGCGGGCGTCGCCGTCGCCGGCCTGGTCTTGCTCCGCCGCGGCGCGCCCGTGCTCCCGTTCCTCGACCGCCTCGTGCCCGGGCTCGGGATCACCTACGCCTGCGTGCGCACCGGGTGTTTCCTCGCGGGGTGCGACTACGGCCGCGTCACGGCGGGCGCGCTGGGCGTCCGGTTTCCTGCGGGCAGCCCTGCGGCCCTGGACCACGCTGCGGCCGGCTGGGTGAGCCTCGGTGCGCCGAGCCTGCCCGTCCACCCGACGCAGCTCTACGAGGCGGCGCTCGGGGTGCTGGCGAGCGCGGTCGCCGCCCTCTGGCTCGTCCGGGGGCACCGGGACGGCCGCGCCTTCGGGACCTGGCTCGCGCTCTACGCTGCCGGCCGGTTCTGCGTCGAGCTCCTCCGCGGGGACGCGGGGCGCGGCGTGTACGGGGGTCTCAGCACCGCCCAGCTCGTCTCGCTGTTGCTCCTGCTGGGCCTCGCGGCGGCCGTCCTGCGCGCGCGCCGTGCTCGCGGCGCTCGCGGCGGCGCCGCCGCGGCCCCCGCGCTGGTGGCGCTCGCCGCCCTGAGCCTGGCCGCGGGCGAGGCTGCGGCCCAGCCGGCGGGCTCCGCGTCGCCCGCGCCTGCGAAGCCTGCGCCTGCGAAGCCTGCGCCTGCGAAGCCTGCGCCTGCGAGCTCGGCGCCCGCGGCGGCGCCACCGCCGGCTCCGGCGCCGCCGCCCTACCCGTACCCGCCGCCCCAGGCGGGCGGGTATCCCCCGCCCTATCCGTACCCACCGCCCCCGGCAGGCGCATACCCCGCGCCCTACCCGTACCCGCCGCCTCGGGCAGGCGCTTATCCTGCACCCTATCCGTACCCGCCGCCCCCGGCGGGCGGATATCCGGCGCCCTACCCGTACCCGCCGCCCCCGGCAGGTGCATACCCCGCGCCCTATCCGTACCCGCCGCCCCCGGCGGGCGGTCCTCCCCCGCCTTACCCGTACGCGCCGCCCCCGGCGGGCGGCTCCCCCGCGGCTCCCCCGCCCTCGGCCGCGGCTGCCGCAAAGCCGCCCGATCGCTCACCGGAGGCGCCCCCGCAGCCCGCGGCCGAGAAGCCCGCGACCGGCCATCAGGTGGAGGCCAACGCGCGCCGGATGGCGCTCTCGCTCGGGATCTCCGGCTACTTCGTCCCGGCTCGCTTTGCGGTCAAGGATGGGGTGTCCGTGGATCTCGACGTGCTCGCGCGCCTCCGCCTGAGCGAGACGCGCCGCTTCGAGGTCGGCGTCGAGTTCCGGAGCGTCTCGACGACCGACGTCGACCAGATTGCGGTCGGCGTGCCGCTCCGGCTCGTCATGGGCGTCGGCTCGCATGTCGAGATGTCGGTCGGGATCACGCCGGGTTATCACCGCATCTTCTTCGACTCACCCTACTTCGAGAGCGTCGGCGCCTTCGGGGGCCGCTTCGCGTGGGGGATCCAGTTCCCGATCACGCCGCACCTGTTCCTCGGCTTCTCTCCGGTGAATTTTCTCCTGCTCGGCTCGAGCGACGTGGATGTGCTCGTGGCGTACGAGCCGGGGCTCTGGGTCGGCGCTGGGCTGTTGTGATGGATGTCGCCGGAGCGTTCGGCAGCTGAGCGAGACTGACCCAGGCTTAGAAAGGTGACGTAAGTACAGCGGTCAATTATCCTGCTCGCATGATGACAGCAACTTGTCGCTCACACCAACGTCAGTGCGGTGCGCCGTGAGCCAGCAGCAGCCACCGCAGGGATGGGGACCGCCCGGCCAGGGGGACCACCCCAAGTGGTCCTCCCCCGCTTCCGTCTCGGCATTCATCGCAATTTCCCCACCTTCCGAAGATGCTCGAGCGCTGAAGCTACCGGTAGGACGACATCCAGGCCGCGCCTGATGGTGATGGATCCTGGCGGACCTCCCGAGGACTTGCCGGTATAGCCGCCGAGCTCCGCCAGCCAGAGCGTGACCTGCCCGATCGTGGGCATCCCTTTCGGGATCCGCTCGTTGCGCCGCTTGTTCTGCCGCTTCATCAGCACGGTGGCCTCGATCTCGTGCGGCTCGAACTCGACCGAGGCGGGTCGAGACGGCTCCGTGCGGGCGAGGTGCTTGATGCGTTCGATGCGGGCAGCGGTGGCGACCATGAGGATGGCCCACTTTACAACCCGGCGCATCGAGCGCAGCTGTGTGTCTTCGACGCGACACGCACCGGACTTCCACGTGTTGTGCGGGTCTTCGATGCGCCACCGCTGTGCGTACCCGAACAGCACACGCTGAACGTCCTCCTCCGTGTCGACGGGGTAATTCGTAAGCAACCGCCAGTGGATCGGCTCCTCGCCGCGAGGCGTCGTGCCGGTTTCACGCACATCGACCACGTTTACGGGCAGTGCACAGCGCTCCTTGGTGGGCCGCTCGACCATGTCGAGGACCACCCGCGCGGTCCGCACGCGAAGCGTCGCAATGCGCTCCTGACGGTCATCGCGCGCTCGTACGTCAAGCCGATGGACAGCACGTGCCTGAGCGCGCCGCAGCACCTGGGCCAGGCGTCGGCGCCGGGCGCCCTGCAGGACGAAGCGGCTGCCGTAGGTCGAGCGTACTGTGAACCACTGCCCCGAGCCGTGCAGCGTCTTGAGCGTTGCGTAGCGGTCCCCTTCACGATCGACCTGAAACCACGCGCTTGTCTGAAGACCTGCGAGCCGACCGGTACTCGCCTCGATCGCACTCAGCCAGTACCGCGTCTCCTTGTCCTGCACAGGACGGTCATGACAGTCATTGCGCTTTTTCTGCCGCGTACGGCTCCACCACTGCTGGTCGAGGAGCCCCAAGGGAACCCCCGCTGGCGAGACCGCGTAGGCGTGGACCACCTTCACTCCGCTGGCTCCGTTGGCTGTAGAGCCGATCGCGCCGAAGTCCTTCGTACGCTCACGGTCGGTCAGCGTGAGGCTGGTGCCGTCCACGGCCACAAACACGAAGGGATGGCTCTCGCATCGGCTCGCCGTCGCTACGGCCATGGCCGTCAGGAGGTCCTCCTGCCGGATGTCCGAGTTGGCCAGGAAGTCGTAGGCGGCCTGGCGCTCCGCGCTGCTGAGGAACACCTCGAGAACCGTGCCGCCGGGCCGGAGGGCAGCCGCGGTTGCCATGCGCACCAGGCGCATGGTGCGGCGTGCGTCGCCCAGTTCCGCGTGTCTGAACTCCTCGTAAGCCCAGTTCCTTGCCTCAGCCCGACTGTCGTCGCTCATGGCGGCCCGGAACGACCCGCCCGCGGCTCAAATTCCCGCAGAAGATCGAGATCCGATCAATGCCGAGCCGCTTCCGTCGACACCCCCGACGGCACCAGGAAGCAGGGATGGGACGGAGAAAGAGGAGGGCGTTCACGCCCGAGTTCAAGGCGGAGGCGGTACGGCTGGCGAAGGCGAGCGACCGGAGCATCGGCCAGGTGGCGAAGGACCTCGACCTGACCGAGACGGCGCTGCGCGACTGGATCAAGCGCGCGGACACCGACGCGGGCCACGGCCCGCCGGGGGCGCTGACGACGCCAGAGCGTGAGGAACTGCAGCGGCTGCGCCGCGACGTGAAGCGGCTGGAGATGGAGCGCGAGATCCTAAAAAAAGCGGCGGCCTTCTTCGCGAAGGAAAACGAGTGAGGTTCGAGTTCATCGACGCGGAGAAGGCGCACTACCCGGTGCTGGTGCTGCGCGCGGTGCTGCTGGTCTCGCGCATCGGCTACTACGGGTGGGCCAAGCGCTCGGAGTCCGCGCGGGCCAAGTCCGACGCTCAACTGAGCGCGCAGATCAGGGCCCTGCACCACAAGAGCCGTGGCCGCTACGGCAGTCCGCGCATCCACGCGGAGCTGCGTGCTCGCGGCATGCGTGTCGGCGAGAAACGGGTCGAGCGGCTGATGCGCGCTCACAGGCTCGCGGCTCGGAGGAAGCGGCGCTTCCGCCGCACCACGGACTCGCGGCACAACGGCCCGATCGCCCCGAATGTGATTGAGCGGCAATTCGATGCTCGAGCGCCCAACCAGGTCTGGGTGACGGACGTGACGTACATTCCCACCGGCGAGGGCTGGCTGTACCTGGCCGTGATCCTGGACCTGTTCTCGCGCCGCGTGGTCGGCTGGGCCGCGAGCGGGTTCAACGATCGCGCCCTGGCGCTCACCGAGCTCGCGTTCGCCTTGGGAACGCGGCGGCCGGCGCCTGGGCTGGTGCACCACTCGGACCGCGGCAGCCCCTACGCCAGCGACGACTACCGGCTCGTGCTCGGGGCCCACGGGCTCATCCCGAGCATGAGCCGCGCTGGAGACTGCTGGGACAACGCCGTGGCCGAGAGCTTCTTCGCGACGCTGAAGGCGGAGCTGGTCGAGCACGAGCGCTACCCGACGCGAGCAGCCGCCACCGCCTCGGTCAGAGACTACATCGACAACTTCTACAACCTGAAACGCCGGCACTCACGGCTCGCCTACATGAGCCCGATCGAGTTCGAATTGAAGACCTACGTGGCCGCGCGCGCGGCATAGTGAGACTGTCCGCGGAACCGGGGGAGGACCACTGCGATCCGGCTTCTTTTACCGCTGCGATCCGGCTTCTTTTACCTACGCGCTACCTACGCGCTCTGCACAGTCGTTGCCGAGCTCGTTGCAGGGTACCCCTGCGTCAGGCTCGATCGTGCTGCGACCTCATCGCGAGGCTTGGCACGTGACGGAAACGGGGGCGAGATCGACGAAGGCGTCACCGTCGATCGTCCACTCCTGCACGAAATGATGCTGGCTCGCCCCGTAGCTGTCGAATTCGTATTCGGCGGCCGCCCCGACGTATCGGAGAGGGATCCCCGCGCGGAGCTTGGTCATCGCCGTCTTCAGATCCCGCCACGAGGCCGCTTCGTGGTCAGGGCTGTTCAGCTCGTGGACGATCGCTTGCAGCTCATGTCCCGAGGCAGGGATCGTCCCGCTCGTCGCTTGGGCGTACACGAGACCCATCGCGATGAGGATGACGCCGTCGTAGTAGAAGTGTGCCGCGGGCAGCGGTGCCTCGCCGTTCCACCGGCGGGAGAACTGCTCGATGAAGGCGGCGGCGTTGCCGGCCGTGCAGTCGACCGTCGCCTGAGCTTCGTCCACGGGCTGGCACTCGCTCCGCAGGCTGAGCGAGGGCGAGACCCCGAGGTATCCGTCGAGAGAGCCCGCGGGGATCTTGGCCAGGAGCGCGTCGGCGCGCAACGCAGGACCGAGAAGCCAGGTGCCCGGGCTTCCGGAATCGGTCCATTCGGTCACGATGGTCGCGGCGGTGGCGAAATCGGTGGTCAAGAGCGTGCGACCGGCGCCCGACGCCAAGGCGGACTCGATCTCGGTCGTGTACGTCGGTGCGCCCGACGTGAGCGCCACCGACGGGAGAACCGTGCCCCCGAACGCCGCGAAGCTGGTCGTGAACTCGCTACTGATGCTGGCGTGGTAGTCTTTCCGATCGGCGAAGCTGTTCACGGTCTCGATGTCCTCGCGGACTGCGATCTTCGCCAGCGCGCAGCCGAAGGCGGACGGCGATGGGGCGAGCCGCATCCGGCCCCCCCTCCCCTCGCTGCGCGCCACAGAGGGCTCGGCATGACCCGGGATCATGTGGAACACGTCGAGCGCCTCCACATCGCGCGCGATCCCGCGGGCGAGCTCGTTCTCCTCGGGCCCTACCAGGTAGGCGACATGATCTGTGTAAAGCAGCTCGAGCAACTGCTCGAGCCCACCCACCAAGCTCGAGCGGCTGTCTCGGCTCAGGATGTCGAGCGGCCGCCCGTCGATCCCGCCCGCAGCGTTCACGTGCTCGACCGCGAGCGACATCGCTTGATCGAGGTTGCGGCCGATGGCCGACTCGCTACCGGAGAGGGGCAGGAGGCTACCCAGGACAACCGCGTTCTCGGGACGATCAGGCGCTGTCTCCTCGGGGTGATCGGGCGCTGTCGGCGAGCATGACGCCGAGAACAGGGACGCGAGCCCCACGAGCAGCCCGGCCTGCACGTCGCGCATGCGCCGCCTGCCACGAGGGAACCACGCGTCGGCGCGACGGGAGCGTCGCAGAGCGGCAGGCATTCTCAGGGAGATGTTCAAGTTACATGATATGGCACCACGACGAGGACCGGGCTGTCAAGGCGAGAAACCTCGTGGTCTTGATACACGCTCACGCCGGCTTGACATGCAATCAAAGGTATGGAGACCGCGATCTCTGTACGTGAATCACGGCGCCGATGCCGGGAGGTGCGCACGAGCGCACGGTGGAGGCCCACCCGAGCACGGAGATGAATGGCCGCACCGCGTCGAGCGCGCAGCGAGCAGCGAGCGACGAGCGCGTCATCAGACGCGCGCGGGGCCGCCGTGCCGATGCGCCTCTTCACCGCGCCGGCGTCTCACTTTCTCCGTCGTCGAAGAACTCCATCCCTTCGTAGGGCTCCTCGCGGTAGGTCGCGAGGCGCGTCCGGAGGTCGCCGACGTGGATCTCGAGCTTGTGTCCGTCCGGATCTTCGAAGTACAGCGACGCCCCTTCGGAGCGGTTCTCTTTCCAGATCCGGGCTCCACTCGCACCTGAGCACGTCCCAGGCCGGCCAGGGCGGGCAGGAGCCTCGCCGCCGGCGACGGCCCCGAGCTCGCCGATGTTCACCTCGATGCCGCGGCCGTGCTCGCGTACCCCTACGCCAGAGCACTCCAGTACCTCAGCGCCGAAGCGCTATAGCACCTTGATGCCGGCGCGCCCCTCGCGCGCAGCGGCGTGGCTAGCTCTCCCGGTCGTGCTGGCCTGCAACGCCGTAGCGGCGGACGGCGATGGGTTCGCCGACGCGCTTGTCGATGCGTTCCTTGGGCATGCCCGAGCCTAGCCCAGGTGAGGCCGTCGCGCCTGTCCCAGCACGCCTAGGACGATCATCGGCGGCCTGGGGCTACCATCGGATGCCCCGGACCGAGTCAGCCGACGGTGGACCGCGTCTAGCACTGGACGCGTGCATGAGAACAAATCGATTTGTTACCATCGCCCTCATTGGTTGATCCATCCAGTCGTGCACTGCTGATCAGGCACATGAACCAGAAGCTGCGTTGGAGGAGGAGACCCTGGAGTCTAAAGCGGCGCTGTATCAACAGCTTATCCATGTATCGCATGGTGCCGCGTTCACGCGACGGCCTGCCGGGGGCTCAAGGAGGACGGCATGCTCAGGGCCGGATGAGCTCTCACTGGCGGGTGCGCTCGCCGACGGTCAGGAGGACGCGGCAGCCGGCGCGCTCGCCGCTGCGGACCTCGAAGGCGTGGCTGCCGTCGCCGGCCAGGGCCCAGTGATGGAGCGTGAGCGGGCCGCAGCTCTGCGCCGGCGGGTCGAGCAGCGCAGTGTTGCCGTGGACCCCGAAGGTCCAGGTGCAGCCGTCGCCGTCGGTGGCGGCGGCGGTATGCGGCCCGGTGCGCTCGATCGCGATGCCGCCGAGCTGGGGCTCGTAGCTCGGCGGCAGCGGGTTGCCATCGGCGTCGGCGCAGGCGACGGTGGCGACGTTGGTGCGGGTGAGCGGATCGGGCGGGGCGTAGGCCCACGATCCGACGAACGCGGCGGCGGGATCGTCGTCGGCGTCGGGGTCGACCCAGGTGCGCTTGCCGGTGGCGAGCACGAAGGCGCAGTCGGGGCCGCCGGGGCGGTGGCTGATGGCGTCGACGACCTCGGCGGCGCCGGCGCCGTCGCGGGCCAGGGTCCAGCGGGTGATGGTGTAGCTCGATCCGATGACCGGGTTGTCGCAGGTCGCCTCCGCCGATGCGAAGCTCGCGCGCTCGCCGTCGGCGTCGTGGAACGTCCACGAGCAACCCTGATCGGTGCGGCCGGCGAGCGTCTGGTCGCCGTCAGGGGCCAGCACCAGATTGCCGATCTGCGGGATGTCGAGCTCCACCGCGGGGGCGCCGCCCTGGGCTGGACAGGACACGTGAGCCAGGTTGGTGCCGCTGGCGCGGTCGGGCAGGTCGTAGTTCCAGGTGCCCTCGAAGCCCGACGGCGACGAGGATCCGTTGCAGGCGGAGAACAGCGGGACGAGAACGAACAGGATGAGATTGCGCATGGTTGCCGGCAAGACCACGCAGCTGGTCGTCGTGTGACATCCGGGCCGATGTCACATCCGCGATGGCTGCGCTGTCCCACGATCGAGGCGCGCCAAGAACCATGAAACCCGACGTCGAGATCCACCGCCGCTTCCTGTTCGCGATCGCCTACCGCATGCTCGGCAGCGCGGCCGACGCCGAGGACGTGGTGCAGGACGCCTACGTCCGCTACCTGGCCGTGCCCGAGGCCGAGGTCGAGTCGCCGAAGGCCCTGCTTGGCACCATCGTCACGCGGCTGTGCCTCAATCTGCTGGGCTCGGCGCGCCGCCGGCGCGAGACCTACGTCGGCAGCTGGCTGCCCGAGCCGACCTGGAGCGAGGCCGACGCGCTCGACGCGTCGTCTCCCTTGGCCCGCTGGCAGTCGGTGTCGGTGGCGTTTCTGGTGGTGCTGGAGCAGCTCTCGCCGCTCGAGCGCGCGGTCTTCGTCCTGCACGAGCTGTTCGACTACGACTACGCCGAGATCGGGCGGATCGTCGAGCGCACGCCCGCCGCCTGCCGGCAGCTCGGGGTTCGCGCCCGCGAGCACCTCGAACGGCAGCGGCCGCGGTCTCCGCCCACCCCCGAGGCCCACCGCGAGCTGGTCGCGCGCTTCGCCCGCAGCGTGGGCTCGGGCGACCTGCGCGGGCTCGTCGACCTGCTCGCCGAGGGCGTCGTGCTCGACGCCGACGGCGGCGGCCGATTTCCCGGCGCCGTGCTGGCGCCGTTGCGCGGCCGCGAGGCGGTGGCGCGCTTCGTCGCCTCGACCCCGCGGCTTCCGGCCGGCCCCTTCGACGCTGCGATCGGCGACATCAACGGCGAGCCGGCGCTCCTCCTGCGCGCCCGCGCGGACGCAGCGATCCGCGTCGTCATCATGCTCGAGATCGACGGCGGCGTGGTGCGCGCCATCCGTGCGGTGGCCAATCCCGACAAGCTACGGTGGCTCAACGCCCGCCGCGATCCGTGATCGACCACCTCGGTCACGCGGCCGGCGTCGTCGCGCCAGCCCTGGATCTCGCTGCCCGAGACCCGACCCCGGGTTGGGGTCCCTGCCCTCCGAGCGGTTGCGATCCGGTTTCACGTCTCTCAACAACCAGAAAGAGCCAGCGGGGGAGGGCGTGCGGCGCGGGCGGGGGCGGCGGGGCAGGCCCCCACAAACCCGAGCGCCGGCCCGCGGCGAAGCGACCCCCTCCCCGATCGCCCCACCCGCTCAGCTGGCCATAGCCACCAAAAGGCGCGAGTTTGTGGGACCGCCCCGCCGCCCCCGCCCGCGCCGCACGCCCTCCCCCGCTGGCTCCATCGCCTACTTCGCGCGCTCCACCGCGATCTCGTCGAACCGCTCCGCCACCGCATGCCGGCTCCCCGGATCCCGCGCCGTCCCTGGCCGCAGCAGCTGCACCGTGCGCATCCCCGCCGCCGCCGCCGCGTCGAGCTCGGCCACCACGTCCGACAGGAACAGCACCTCTCCCGCCGGCACCCCGAGCGCCTCCGCGATCCGCTGGTAGGCGCCCGCCTCCCGCTTCGGCCCGGTCGTCGTGTCGAAGAACGCCGTGAAGAGGCCTGTCAGGTCCCCCGATGTCGTGTGCCGGAACAGGAGCTGCTGCGCCTCGACCGACCCGGAGCTGAACACGGCGAGCGTCACCCCGAGGTCCCGCCACCGCCGCAGCGCCGGCTCCACGTCCGCGTACACGTGGCCCCGGAGCCCCCCCGACTCGTAGGCGCTGCGCCAGATCTTCCCCTGCAGCGCCTTCAGCGCCGTCTCCTTGCGATCCTGGTCGATCCACGCGAGCAGCGCCGCCGCGAGCTCGCCGTCGCTCACCGCCTGCTCGGAGGCGCCCCGCTCGCGCGCGACCGCCCTCCGGGCCGCCTCGACCTCCGGGCTCCCGGCGTGAGCCGACACGTACGCGGCCAGGTCCCGCCGCGCCACCGAGAACAGCGTCTCGTGGACGAAGCGCACGTCCGTCGTGGTCCCCTCGATGTCGACCAGCACCGCGCGCGCAGGGATCGCCGCCATGCTCACGCCGCCAGCCGCGGGAAGCGCGACGCGATGTCCGACCCGGTGTGCTCGGCGACCCACCCCTTCGGGTCCGAGAACCACCGGATGCAGGTGAACGACGGCGCCGGCCCCATGTCGAACCAGTGCCGCGTCCCGGCCGGAACGCTGATGAGGTCGCCCTTCTCGACCAGGAACGAGAGCACGCGCTCGCCCTGATGGATGCAGAACAGCCCTCGCCCCTCGACGAAGAAGCGCGCCTCGTCCTCGGTATGGATGTGCTCGTCCAGGAACTTCCGCCGGAGATCCGCGTGGTTCGGCGTGCTCGGCGAGACCGAGATCACGTCCGCCGTGACGAACCCGCACGCCTCGGAGAGCTGCTTCACCGGGCCGGCGTACGCATCGAGCACCTGCTCCGGCGAGGCCGAAGGCGGCAGCGGGCGCTCGGCGGACCAGCGCTCGAAGCGGATCTGCGACGCGGCGGCGATGCGAGCGATGTCCTCGAACGTCGTGTATTCCTCGGCCTTCGTCGGATCGCTCTCCCGGTATACCCGCAGCAAGCTCATCAGATCCTCCCTTCCAGCAGTTCGCAATCGAGCATGAACTCGAGCGCCTCGATATGGCGGCTCGTGTCGGCGATGTCCGAGCCCCACGTGTAGAGCCCGTGGCCGGCGATGAGGTAGCCGTGCACCGGCGGGTGCGCCGACATGAACGCCTCGACGTCCTCGGCCAGCTTCTGGATGTCCTGCGTGTTGACGAAGACGGGGAGGAGCACCGTGCGGTCGTGCGTCGTCACCCCGGAGAGCGCCTTCGCCACCTCGTAGCCCGTGAGGGTCACGTACCCCTCCTGCGCGCACCGGCGCGAGAGCACCGTCGCGGCCCGCGAGTGGGTGTGCGCGACGGCGCCGATGGAGCTGGAGCGCCGGTAGAGCTGGCAATGCAGCGCCGTCTCGGCCGACGGGCGGGCCGCGGACGGCCCGGTCAGGCGGCCGTCCGCGTTGACGACCACGATGTCCGACGGGCCGAGCGCGCCCTTGGGCCGCCCGGACGCCGTGATCGCGAAGGTGCCCTCGCCGAGCCGGGCGGAAAAATTGCCGCTCGTGGCCGGCGTCCAGCCGCGCTCGTAGCACCAGCGGGACAGCTCGACGAGCTCGGCCGCGACCGAGGAGAACGATGACACCGACGTCCCGCGCGCGCTCACCGCGCGACCATACCAAAGCGAGCCCTGCCGAGCAACGCGCCCCCCCCGGCGGCGAGCCGGGGAGTCCTGGGCATTCGCGCTCGGCGCCCCGCCGCCCGCGCGCGTCACGGCGTCGGCAGGCGGCCTTCCTCGCGCCGTCCAGCGCGGTCGCGCGCGCCGCGGAGCAGGCCGGCCCAGAACCCGAGCCCGTGCGCGGCGTGCATTGTAGGGAAGATGGCGCAGAGCGCGGGGACGTCGCGGGGCGAGGCGCGCAGCGCGAGCCGGAGCGACTCCGCGAGCACGAGCGCGGCATACGCGAGCGACGCGAGCGCGAGCGCGGGGCGGACGGACGGCAACAGGGCGGACGCGAGGGCGAGCAGCGCGAAGGCGGTCACCAGGAAGAACGGCAGCATCGGCCGGAGCGACAGGAGCCTCCGGCGGCGGAGCAGCGTGCGCGCTCGCCCCTTGCCGTAGGCGAAATACTGCCGCGCGAGCGCCGGGAGGGACGATCGCGGGTAGTAGTACGCGACGATCTCCCGGGCCAGGTAGACCGCGCCGCCGGCCTCGATGATGCGCTGGTTGAGCTCGGCGTCCTCGTTGGTGATCGCGGCCGGGTCGTAGAGGCCGGCGATCTCGAACGCCTCGCGCCGGAAGGCCCCGTTGAACACGGACTCGACGAAGCCCTCGCGCGAGGGGTCGCGGTAGGCCGAGCCGCCCACGCCGAGCGGGCTCGAGAGCGCGGCGCAGAGCGCCCGCTGAAAGCCGTTCCGGTGGCGAGGCCGCGCCGCGCCGCCGGCGTTGAGCGCGCCGGTCCTCCGGAGCGCGGCGACCGACGCGGCCACGTAATCGTCGGCGTAGTCGGCGTGCGCGTCCATCCGGACGATCACGTCGCCATCCGCCCGGCGGATGCCGATGTTCATCGCCGCGGCCTGGATCCGGGCGGGGTTGTGGAGGAGCGCCACCCGCGGATCTTCCGCCGCCACGCGGCCGACGATCTCCCGGGTCCTGTCGGTCGAGCCGCCGTCGACCACGAAGATCTCGAGGAGATCGGGCGGATAGCGCTGCGTCAGGGCGCAGCGGAGGACGTCCTCGATGTAGCGCTCCTCGTTGTAACAGGGAATGACGATGCTGCACCGCGGCCGCTCGGCGAGCGGGCGCAGCGAGAGGCGCCCCGAGAGGGGCGCGCCCGCCGATGGATCCATGAAATCCCCCGGGTCCCTCGCGGGTCGAAATGACCCGCCGCTGGACTGCGCGAGAGGCGGATACAAGCGCGGGGCCAGGAGGTGCGGCAGGGTCGACCGGAGCAAACTGCACTGCGCGGGAGGGTCGGGATCGCGGGAGAGCGGACGGCTGGGCTCGGGCTGCACACCGGCGGGCGAGGTCTTGCGGAGCTGCCCGGCCCGAAGAGGCGGTGTTCGTCGCGCGGCGCGGGGGAGCAGAACGACACGATCGAGGGTGTCGAGGCCGGCGTCGGCTTGGCGTTCCCGCAGCCCGGGCGGGCTTGGGACGGAGCGCAAGAAGACTCACTCTGGCACAGGCACATCCTCATCACGCGGAAAACCTCGGGATTGGCACTGGCACGTCACGTGCTCCAGGGGCACGGCATGAAGACCTCGATTCGATGGCTCATCCCCGTTGCGCTGCTCCAGGTGCTCGCCTGCTCCGATCCCGTCGAGCAGCCCACGGAAACCGGCTCAGGGGGCAACTCGTCCGGAGGAACCACGTCGTCGAGCGCGTCGAGCGGCACCGGCGGCGCCCCCGAGACGTCGTCGAGCGCGTCGGGCGATACCGGCGGCGGCCCCGTGGAGTGCGACCAGTTGGGAGGCGGCGCTCAGCCGGGAGCGGCCTGCGCGAACGAGGACGAGATATGCGACAACGCCTGCTCGGGCTGCTGGAGCAGATGCATCGACGGCGTGTGGGTCGAGGAGTGCGATCCGTGCCCCGATGCGCTGCCCGAGAGCGGGACGAGCTGCGAGGGCTATGACGGCGTGGGACCGTGCAACTACGACACCGAATGCGGCACAGCGATCGCCGACTGCGACGGAGCGACCGGGTTGTGGGTCGTCGAGGGGGACGACTGCGGCGGCGGCGGGGGCGACTGGGGCGGCTGCGGCTGAGCGCCGGTCCCCCTCTCTGCGACCGACGACGCAGGGCGACGCCGAGTACGGACGCCCGCGCCGCTCGCGTTACACCGGCGCGAACGTTCCCGCCACGACGCCGTGATCCGATGACTGCGCGGCGTCCCTCGATAAGCCGAGATGCTCGCGCAAGAGGCCAACGAGCATCTCGGGATCGACTCCCCACGTCCGGAAAGGATGCTCCATGTGGCGCATGACGTCGTAAGCAAGATTGCATTGCCTGCGCGCCAGGCTCTCGTACTTCGCTTCGAACAAGGGATACGTATCGCAGGCTCTGAAGCAAGGGGCAGCCGGTGCAGGTCAACGGGCTCCGTGCTGCCGCAGCCGGCCGCGGCGAGGAGGAGCGAGAGGAAAAGGGGGAGCGACGATGGCTTGTTCATGGCGTGGACCTCGGGCAGAAAGGGGCTCGTCGGGGCGCGGAGCGCGCCCCCTTTCCCCTACTCCCGCAAAGGTCCCGCGGACCCGACACGGCCTCGGTCGATTTTTTCCCGCGCCCCCTGCAGTTGACAGCCCCGGCGCGCGCACGCCACGCGATCGTGGTTTTGCGGTCAGGGACGCGAGATTTCCACGCGCCGCCGGCCCCTGCGCGCCACGACGGCCGCGCCGATCACGAGGCCCGCGATCCAGCCGACCGAGTACCGAGCGCCGCCGCTGACGACCCGGCAGCCGCAGCTCCCATCCTCGCCGCCGTCGATGCCGCCGCCGTTGGCTCCATCCGCGCCTCCGCTCTCGCCCGCGCCGCCGCTTCCGCCGGCGCTTCCGCTTCCGCCCGCGCCTCCGCCGCCGGCGACGCTTCCGCCGCCACTCCCGCCGGCGCCGCCGCTGCCGCCCGAGCTTCCCTCACCGCCGACCTCGTAGGCGCCAATGTCGATCGAGCCGACCGTCGTCCGCCCCGTGGAACCGGCCGGGTGCACGTAGTGGAACTTGGGGGTCAAATCGAGCCCGCCGCCCATCCCCGGCGCCTCGCCCTGGTCCACGCAGGGTGAGCCGTCCTGCAGCCGGTAGTCGAACGCAGCCTGGTCGACGAGCATCGGATCGCCCTGGAAGTTCGTCCCGAGGCTCGCGTTACCCTGGTTCGTCAGCGTCCCCGGCCCAGCGAAGATGTTGTTCCGGACGACCGCGGGGACCGCGCTCGAGCCGATGTTGAGGAACGTGCCGCCGTTCGGGCGCTCGTTGACGAACGTGTTGTTCACGACGAACAGCTCCGTGTTCTCGTTCGCCCCGTTCGACTCGAGGCCATACGCCACGATCGAGCCGTTGCCGGTGTCCGGCCCCTGCTGGACGATGTTGCCGATGATGAACGTCAGGCCGCCGCTCGGGACGTCGATCTCATAGCTGCCCGTCCCGTCCTCCTGCGTGAGGCGGTTGTAGAGCACGTGGTTCTCGAGCGCGCGCGTCTTCAGCAGGTGGCCGACGTTCGACGCGTGCGAGTAATTGTGCTGGAAGATCAGCTTGGCGACGTGGTTGATGTAGAGGTTGTGCGACTGGCCGTCGCCCGCGCCGTTCCTCGCGAACTCGGAGTATTCGATGAGGATCGTGCTCGCCGCGTTGTCGCCCGCGAGGATGCCGTTCTCGTTGTCGTGGAAGTAGCAGCCGCGGACCGTGAGGTTCGCGCCCTCCTGCCGGATGCCCGCGCCGTTCCGATCCGGGACCGCGGCGCCCGAGAGCTCGATGTTCTCGACGACCGTGTCGTCCCCGGCGATGACCCAGATCGCCTTGCCGCCCGAGCTCTTCCCCGCCGCGTCGATCTTCGCGAGCCCGCCGACGCCGCGCAACGTGAGCCCGTTCTTCGACCAGCCGCAGACATCGCCGACGTAGTCGCCGGCCGCGTCGATCTCGATCGTGTCGCCGTCGCTCGCCGCCGCGATCGCCTCGCAGGGCGTCGCGTGCGTCTTCCCCGGCCCCACGGTCAGCGTCGCCGCCGACGCGGTCGCCGCCGCGAGCGCGCACGGCGCCGCGACGAGAACCGCCCAAAGCTCCCTCGAACCGCTGCGCGTCATCATCACCAAGACCTCCGAGAATACCGATCACGTTGATCGACCGAGAAATGAACCGCCAAGGCGCCGAAGACGCCAAGAAGAGGACGCCAAGAAGAAGATGATATGTTGGCGTCGGCTCCTTGGCGGTTCGAAATTCTGCTCGTTTCAGGCGGGCTCAACCCGTTTGTTACCCTAGTCACACGCCGTCCGCCGCGAGCGCGGCTTCGTGCGCAGCACGCCCTTCTCCCCGAGAACGTGGGTCTCCCACCCTTTCCGCCGTCCGCTCCCCCGCATCAGCGGAGGTCCAAGGACATCCCTGATTGCGCGCCGCGCGACGAGCTCCCTCCACGGGGGCCGGGCCGCTCCGCAAGACCTCCTGCGAACAGTGATGACCTTGCCCGCCGAGGTCGCTTCGCTCTAGCGCCCCCGGCGCACGACCCGCGCGATCTTGCGCGACAGCGCGTCCGGCGCGACCGGATAGCGCGCCACGTCCGCCGCCCCCGCCGCGACGAGCGCGTTCATCCGGTCCGAGGAGAGCCCCGCCGCGCACACGACGGCCCGCACGCCGGGCGCCGCGCGGCCGAGCGTCTCGAGCAGCGCGCACGCCGCCCCCACGTCGTCGCCGGCGTCGACCACGACCACCCCGAGCCCCGACTCGACCAGCGCCGCGGCGTCGGCCACCTCGTTGAGGTGGATCCCCTGCGCGTCGAGCCCGATCTCGCACGCCTCGTTGAGCCCCTGGCCCGCCGGCGCGAGCCGGAGCAGCGCGACCGCGCGCTCCGGCGCGGACCCGAGCCGCGCCGTCTCGCCGAGCGGCCACGGCGGCGCGGCCTCGCCCCGCTCCCCGATCGGCACGTCCGCCTTGCGCTCGGGCAGCCGCCGCGCCTCCGCCTCCCGCGACATCGCCTCATCCAGCCGCGCCCGCGCCGCCGCGGCGCTCTCCGGCCGCCGCTCCGGCAGCTTCGCCAGGAGGTCCAGCCGGAGCCGCTCCAGGAGCGGCGGGACCGGCGGCGCCCCCGGTGGACGGGCCAGCGGCGGCGGGATCGAGAACATGTGCATCGCCATCAGCTCGATCGCCGGAAGCCCGGTGAACGGCGGCGTTCCTTGCAACATCACGGTAAGAATACAGCCGCACGCGTAGAGGTCGGAGCTCGGGCCCACGACGAGCGAGCGGCACTGCTCGGGGCTCATGTACTCCGGCGTGCCCGCGACCATGTCGTTCGAGGTGAGCGTCGGGCCGGCGTCGAGCGGATCGTCGAGGTGCGCCAGGCCGAAATCGACGACCTTGACGATGCGCTGCCCGTCCTGCTCGGCGAGCAGCACGTTCTCCGGTTTGAGATCGCGGTGCACGATGCCGCACGCGTGCGCGGCGCCCACGCCCTCGAGGATGTCCCCGAAGATGGCCGCCACCTCCGCGAGGTCCATGAGCTCGCGCGACGCCCGGAGCCGCGAGGCGAGCGACCGCCCCTTGAGCAGCTCCATCACGAGGTAGATGATCCCGTCCTCGTCGTCCTCGTCGCCCCCGAGGTCGAGCACCTTGACCACGTTCCGGTGCACGAGCCGCGAGGCGGCGCGCGCCTCGCGGAGGAACCGCCGCCGGCTCTCGGGGAGCAGGGCGATGTGCGGGTGCATCGTCTTGACCGCGACCGGAACGCCGAGCAGGACGTGCTCCGCCTCGTAGACCTCCCCCATCCCCCCTGCGCCGAGCAGCCGCACGAGGTTGTACTTGCCGCCAAGGACCCGCCCGACGCCCACCGTCGGCGACGGGCCCGCCGGGGGCACGTCCGAGGCAACCGTCGCCGCGTCGGCCATGCGGACGGGAGCCGGGTGAGGGTCGGGCGCCAGCTGGGTGGCCGGCGCGCGCGCGCCCTTCAGCACGGTGCGGCCGGGGTCCTCGTCCGGCGGCGGGCGCGCGCCGTCGCCGGCGCTCACGGCGGCGCCTCGCGGATGCCGACCGCGATCTGGGCCGTCACCGGGCCCTCGCCCGCCTCGCGCCACGGGCTCACCCGCACCGACAGCGCCCCGAACAGCGCGCCGCCCGCCTCCGCGCCCGCCGATAGCCCGCCGAGCACGTCGTTCGCCCCGTCGTCCCGGTGGACGAGGTGCAGATCCAACGCGCCGTGCAGCCGGAGCCACGACGCCGCGTCGGCCGCCGCGCCCGCCAGCAGGAAGCCCTGCGACGGCGGCGCGGCCGGCGCGCCGCGGCCCTCGCCATCCGCCGCGCCGCCCTCGCCGTCCTCGCCGCCCTCGCCGCCGCCCCCTGCGCGGATGCGGATGCCCGCGTCGACCACCCACGTGAGCCGGCCCGCCGCGCCGCCCAGCGCGACCCCGGGCTCGACGCGGACCGGCGGGCCCGCGTCGGCCAGCGGCACGCCCAGGCGGAGCGTGGGGCCGAGCTCCAGCGCCGAGCGCTCGAGGCGCACGGCCCGGAAGCGCGCGCCGAGCCACCCGGCGCTGCCCGCCCCCTCCCCGTCGCCGGCGGGGTTCGAGCGGAGCGCGACGTCGAGCCCCAGCGGTCCGATGGCGCCGCTCGCGCGCACCTGCCCCGCCGCGACCCAGCCGCCCCCGGAGCGCACCGCCGCCGCGCCCACCGCGACCACGGCGGGCGGCGTGGGCGCGAGCCAGAGCACGTCCGACGCCACGGACACCGGCAGGTGCGGGAGGTACGCGCCCAGCACGGGCGCGGCCGGCGGCGCCGGCTGCGGCGCTCGCGCCGGCCCAGGCGCGGCGGGCAGCTCGACGTCGCTCGTGCCGAGCACACCGCCGCGGCCGTCCGCGACGTCGAGCCGGACGCGCAGCGGCTCGCCGGAGCGCGCCGCCTCCGGGGGCAGCGGGATGCGCGCCGTCAGCGCGCCGCCGCGCTCGCCGCCGGTCAGCGCGGCGGAGCGCACCCCGCCCGGCAGGTGGGCGAAGATCCGCGGCGCCACCCGCTGCGCGACGTCGATCTCCGCCTCCGCGACCCCGTCGAGCGCCACCCGGGCCTCGAGCGCCGGCCCGCCCGCGGTCGCCACGCGCGCCGCCTGGACCGTCGCGCCCACCTTCGTGTACCGGACCGGGAGCGACGTCGCCGCGTCGAGCCGACGCTCCGCCGCGGCGCTGCCCCGCTCGCGCAGCCGGAGCTCGCGCGGGGCGCGCTGGAGGAGGTCGATGCGCTCGGGGATGGGGCCGAACGGCCCGTCGTCGAGCGAGAGCTCGAGCGCGGGCGACGGCGTGAGCTCGATGATCCCGTACGGGTTCGCGGTGATCTCCCGCGCCGCCGGGGCGACGCCCCCGGAGACCCGCGCGGCGACGAGGTGGAAGCGGCGCACCGCGCCGACGCCCAGGTACTCCTCCCGATCGATGACCCGGACCCGGAGGAAATAGGCGCCGGCCGGCATCTTCTCCGCGCGGAAGGACACGACGTCCGGCTTCACCTCCTCGCGGACGACGAGGTCGTTGAGCTCCGGATCGCGCGCGACCTCGACGCGGTAGCCGGCCGCCCCGGGCGCCGGCTTCCACGACGCCGACAGGACGCCGAGCCCGGCCGGGGCGAGCGCGATCGGCGCGGCGTCGGCGGTCGTCCACTCGGGGGGCGGCGGCAGCGGGCGCGGGCGCGCGGGCGGCGCCCGGTCCGCGAACCGGGTGCCATGATCCTTCGGGACCACGACGGAGACGCCGCCCGAGCTGACACCCGCCTTGCCGTCGAACACCGCGACCGTCGTCCGCTCCCCGCGCCGCTGCACCACGGTGTCCCGCGACGACGCGCTCACCCGGCCGCCCCCGCCCGTGGCGACCTCGACCGACTGGCCGCGCAGCGCGGCGAGCGCGGCCTTCACCTCGCCGTCCGCGAGCTCCACGGCCGACGGCGGCGTCTTCGATACCCGCGTTCGGCTCGCCGTACCGTAAATGACGACGAGCGTATTGGGCGCGAGCAGCACCCGAGTCCGATCCACAAACTCGATGTCTGCCCGCCCCTCATCGAGCGTGTTGACGCTCGAGTTCGCGAGCAGGGGCATCCCCGACGCCGCGGGCGACCAGGCGCCGCCCGCCGGGCGCGCGCGCACGTCCGGGTGCATCGACCGGATCTTCGCGTCGGGGATCGACGTCACCTCGGCGGGGAGGACCAGCGTGAGCCCCTCCGCGAGCGCCGTGCCCGGGCCGCACGCGACGCGGTTATATCGCTGGATGAGGCCAACATGCCTGGACGAGCCGTAGAGGACCTCTGCGATGTGATCGCACGTCTCTCCCCGCTGCACGCCCCACTGGATGACCGCCTCTGGATATCCGGGCGTCGGCTCTTTGGCGCTCGACGCGCCGACGTAACCAACGTGGCTGGCGCAGCCGAGGAGCACCGCGATAGCGACGGACTGGCCACTTGACGATGCCACGCCCGCCGCACGCTACCGGATCGAGATCGGCGTTGCAAGGGACCAGGCAATGGGATACGAGCAGACCGATGGCGTTTTGGTCGGCGCGCGCCATCGCGCCCCTCCTGGCCTCCCCGCTGCTCGTCGCCGCGGCCTCGGCTTCCATGCCGGCCGCGGCGCAGGAGGCCACCGCGCTCGACAGGCTCGCTCCCGCGCCCGCGGGCGACGGCCTGTCCACTGTCCCTTCTGCCGGCGTATCGGGCGAGCTCCGGCCGGCGGTCGGACTGCTGCTCTCCTATTCTCATCAACCGCTCAGCCTGCGCGGGACAGCGCCCGCCGGCGCGGTCACGTGGGTGGAGCGGCAGGCGATCCTCCACGCGCTCGCGAGCGTCGAGCTCCTGCGCCGGGTCAAGCTCGACCTCGACGTACCGTTCGTGCTGGACCAGGGCGGCGCGTCGGGCGCGCTCGGGGACGTCCGCGTCACGGCGCCCGACGGCGGCGCCGCGCTCGCCGATCTCCAGGCGGGCGGCCGGGTGACGCTCCTGCCGCAGGAGGGGCTCTGGCCGGCGGCGGCGCTCGGGCTCTCCGTCTGGCTGCCGACCGGCGACGCGTCGGCGTTCGGCGGCGCGGGCGCCGCGCGTTACGCCCCGCGGGTGATCGTGGGGGCGGAGCACCCGGGCTTCCGCTGGTCGGCGTCGGCGGGGGGCCGGTTCCAGCCGGCCTCGGCGGACAGCCTGACCGGGAGCGAGGTCTTCTTCGCCGCGGGCGCCGGCGTCCGCAAAGGCCCGCTGCAGCTCGGGTCGGAGCTCTCCGTGTGGGCGGCCGCCGGCGAGGCGTCGGCGCTCCGGGTGCCGGGCCGCGCGGGGGCGGAGCTCCTGCTCACCGCGCGCTGGTCGCTCGGCCCGCTCACGGTGGACGCGGGCGCCGGCCCCGGCTTCGGGCGGCTGCCCGGCACGCCGAAGGCGCGCTTCTTCGCGGCGCTCGGCGTCGCCGCGGACGTCGTGCCGGCGCCGGCCCCGGCCGCCCCTCGGGCCCCCGCGGACGCGCCTGCGGCGGCGGGCGGCGGCCGGGGCGCCGCGCGGGCCCCGGCTCCGGTCGCCGATCTCGACGGGGACTCCGTCCCTGACGCGGAGGACGCGTGCCCCCGGGTCATCGGCGAGGCGCGCCCGCCGGCCGCGGCGGCGGGGGCCCGGCCGGCGTTCCGGCGCGGCTGCCCGCCGGATCGGGACGACGACGGGATCTACGATGTCGACGATCGCTGCCCGGACGAGCCGGGGGTGAGCAGCGCCGCCGCCGACGGCGCGCCCGGGAGCGCGGGGGCCCGGCCCACGTCGAGGCACGGGTGCCCCGCGGACACGGACGGCGACGGCATCCCCAACGCGGCGGATGCTTGCCCGTACGAGCGCGGCAAGCCGAGCGAGGACCGCGCGACGCACGGCTGCCCGTTCGCGGTGCGCATCGAGGGCTCGCAGATCGTCATCCTGCAGCAGGTCCAGTTCCCGACCGGCAGGGCCGAGATCGAGCCGGAGAGCTTCGAGCTGCTCGCCGAGGTCGCGGCGGTCCTCGAGGAGCACCCCGAGATCGCCCGGGTCGCGGTCGACGGCCACACGGACAACCAGGGCAACGATCAGGCGAACCTGAGGCTCTCGCAGCGCCGCGCGCTCGCCGTGGTCGCGTGGCTGACCGCGCACGGCATCGACGCCCGCCGCCTCGAGGCGCGCGGCTTCGGCGCGCGCCGGCCGATCGCCGACAACCGCACCCCCGACGGCCGGGCCAGGAACCGCCGGGTGGAGTTCCAGATCCGCAAGCGCACGGACGAGGGCGCGGCCGGCTGGAAGGACGGCCCCGTTGACTGACCCGGCGCGCAGCGCGGCTCGCCGCGGCGGGGCGAGCGCCGGGGTCGCCGCGTGAGGGCGCTCTCGCTCAAGGCGAAGGCGGTCGCGCTGTTCGCGGGGGTCGCGCTCGTCCCCGTGGCCGTCGCGGTGACGCTCCTCGCCGACGTGAACCGGCGCGCCGTGCGGACGTCCGAGGAGGCCTTGCAGGCCGCGATCCTCTCCGAGGTGGCCTCGGCCTCGATCCAGCTCGTCCGGGACGTCGAGAGCGACGTGGTCGCGGCGGCGGCCATCTTCGGCCACGCCGCGGGCGGCGCGATCCGGGACGAGGACGCGGTCGCGTCGGTGCGCGCCCTGGTCGCGACGCGCGCGCTGGTGGACGCGGTGCGGCTGGAGGTGCCCGACGCGGGGATCAGCACCGTGATCCGCAAGGCGTCGTCCGGCGCGGACGTCCCCGCGGCGCCGGCCGCGCTGCGCCGGCTCGCGGACGAGCGCGGGGTCGGCTTCGGCGTGGTCGGCCCGGCCCGCGGCCTCCTCGTGGCCCGCGTGCGGTCCTCGGGCGATGCCGGCGCGGCGGGCGCGGCGGGCGCGGCGGGCGCGGCGGGCGCGGCGGGCGCGGCGGGCGCGGCGGGCGCGGCGCCGCCGTCCCCGCCTGGCCCTGCCGGCTACGTGGTCGCGGAGGTGGCGCTCGACGCGCTCGCGCGCGATCTCGCGGCGATCGCCGAGCGCCGCTTCGGCGGCCGCGAGGTGCGCCTGCTCATCGCGGGCCACGATCGCCGGGCGATCGCTGCGTTCGGCGTGCCTCTCGCCGCCCCGGGCAGCGACGTCTCGGCCTTGCCGCTCTGGGGCAAGCTCCCGCCTGGCGCGGTGTGGACGGACAAGATCAGCGTGCTCGGCCCGCACGACGAGGGTGGTCAGCGGATGATCGGCGCCATCGAGACGCTCCCCGATCTCGGCTGGGCGGTCGCGATCTGGCGCCCGGAGCCGGTGGCCTTCGCGGCGCTCGACGAGATGCGGCGCCGCGGCCTCGCGGTCGCCGCGGGCGCGCTCGTCCTCGCGCTCGTCCTCGCGGTCTTCACCGCGCGCCACGTGACGCGCCCGATCCTCCACCTCGTCGCGCAGGCGCGGCTCATCGGCGCCCGGCGCTGGCGCGAGATCGCGCTGGGCGGGGGGCTCCGCGGGCGGCGCGACGAGATCGGCGAGCTCGCCGCCTCGCTCGGCCGCATGGCCGAGGATCTCGAGCGGGGGGAGGCCGAGATCGCGCGGGAGGCGAAGCTCCGCGGCGATCTCGGCCGGTTCATGGACAAGGCCGTGGTCGACGCGATCGTGCGGGGCGAGCACCCGCTCGCGCTCGGCGGCAAGCGCGCCGCGGTGTCGGTGCTCTTCGCCGACGTGGTCGGCTTCACGCCGCTCGCCGAGTCGCGCGACGCCGAGCGGATGGTCGCCCTCCTCAACGAGCTCTTCTCGATGCTCACCGAGATCGTGTTCCGGCACGGGGGCACGGTCGACAAGTTCATCGGCGACTGCGTCATGGCCGTCTGGGGCGCCCCGCTCGCGCAGGCGGATCACGCGCGGCGCGCGCTCGCGGCGGCGGAGGACATGATGCGCTTCCTCGAGACGGCGAACGAGGAGTGGCGCGACAAGTACGACATCGAGATCCGCCTCGGCATCGGCGTCAACTCCGGGGAGGCGATCGTCGGCAACATCGGCTCTGACAAGCGGATGGAGTACACGGTGATCGGCGACGTGGTGAATGTCGCCTCGCGGCTCGAGGCGATCGCCGCGCCGAACCAGGTGCTGGTCTCGGAGGCGACCCGGGCCCTCGCCGGCGACGCCTTCCCCTTGCGCGCGCTGGGCGAGCGCAACCTCACGGGCCGCAAGACGACCACGCTCGTCTACGCCCTCGATCCGGGCTGAGGCACATCGAGCGCGCGGCAGGCCAGCGCGCGCCGCGTCGCCCGAGCTCCTCCCCCGCTCGTCCACGGTGGCGCCCCCCGAGGGGCCGGGCGCCTTGGATTCAGCCGTGCACCGCGTTGATGACGCCGTCGAAGAACTCGGCGCAGCCGATGTTATCGAGCATCCGGCTCCAGCCGATGTCGTCGAACGGCTGCGGCAGGCCGTGGTTGGTCAGCAGGACGCCGATGATCTCGAGATCCGGATCGACCCACATGAACGTGCCGGCCCCGCCCGCCTTGCCGTACGAGCGCGGCGACAGGCGCATGCCGCCGTTCGAGAAGCGCCTCGTCCAGAGCTCCCATCCGAGGCCCTTCGGGGTGTAGAGCAGGTTGTTGATGGGCGAGGTGTCGGTCGCCGCGGCCGTCACCTGGGGCGTGTTGTTCTTCTTCATCTTTCGCACCAGATCGGGCCGCAGGATCTCGGCGCCGCCGTAGGCGCCGCCGTTCAGGATCATCTGGCAGAACACCGCGATGTCCATCGCCGTGGAGAAGACGCCGTCACAGCCCGTGACGCCGCCCAGCGCGAAGTCCTGCTCGTCCTGCACCTCGCCGCGGACGACGCAGTCCCGGAGGCTCGAGTACCCCGTGGCCGCGATGCGCTCGACGAGCGCCGGGGGCGGGCAGTACATCGTGTCGTTCATGGCGAGAGGCTCCCAGATGCGGGCGCGCGCGAAGCTATCCAGATCTTCCCCCGCGGCGGCCTCGATCATGCGGCCGAGGAGGCGGTACGTGAGATCGCTGTAGAGCACCGACGTGCCCGTCGGGTACTCGAGCGGCGTCTCGGCCATGATATGCCACACGACCTCGTCGTCCGGCTCGTCGAGGCGCTGGTTGTCCATCGGCAGGCCGGCCGAGTAACGGAGCATGTCGTAGACGGTAACGGCCCCCTTTCCGTTGGCGGCGAACTCCGGCAAGTAGCTGGCCACCGGATCGCCCAGCCGGATCACCCCCTCCTGCACGAGCGCGAGCGCCGACGCGGCCGTCGAGAGCACCTTGGTCATCGATTGCAGATCGAAGATCGTATCGAGCGTCACCGGCTCGTCGGCGCCGGCGACCTTGCTGCCGAAGGCCCGGTGCCCCACGACGACGCCATGCCGCGCGACCAGCGCCGTGGCGCCGGGAAACAGGCCCTCGCTCACCCGCCGTTGTATCCGCGCAAACACGTCCTCGAGCCGTTCGGAGCTCATGCTCACGTCCTCGGGCTGCCCCGCGGTGAGCGTGGTGCAGGTGACGCCTCTCCACGGATCCGAGCCGAGCGCGGGCGCCGCGGCGGCCACCGCCGCGAACTGGGTCATCCCTTGCAAGAACTGCCTGCGGTTGAAGGCTCGTCGTTGATCGATCATGGCTCTTCCCAACCTTGTTTTCATGGAGAACGAATGGATCCACGCTGTCGACCCGGCATGGCCGGAGGCGTATTCAACGTGGGCGTCTGTCGCGAGGAGTCGCAATTTGCACGCCAGCTTTGCCTGTTTTCTTCTCCTCCTGCTGCATCGCCGGCGACATCGACTATCTCGCTGCCTTTTCAGCCGAGCGGCTGGGCGCGCCTCTCCCATTTGAGTTGGCACGGCGCGAATCGAAGCGCAATCGATTGCGGGATGACGCAAGCAGATGTGCGCTCCCGCCGACATCCAGGACGCCCGTGGACGAGCGTGGACGAATGCACAGCACGGTTTCGACCGCGCCTCGGGGCGAGGGCGGATTCTTGCCTTCGAGCACGGTCGAGCGCGGTCGAGCGCGGCTCCGCCGGCGCTGCCGCGCCGCCCGGCGGCGCGCCCGAGCGGCTGGATCGACGCGGGCGGCACCTCTCGATGTGGGCCCCACGACGTCAGACGGCCAGCGCGAGAGGATGCCTCCACGCGAGCTGGGTCGAGGGCAGCCCCGCGATCTGCCCGCTACCCCGCCCGCCGCGCTCATTCGCCGATTCCGATCTGTCTCCTGCCAAACAGCTCTCGTGGTCGAGAGGATCGATTGGAGAGCAGCGTCACGGATTCGCTGCCATGACAGGAGGTCGACGGAGCAGCCCTGTCGCGGCGCCGCCGCGCGCCGCGCTACCCTCATGTCCTTTTGCCCCCCAGGACGGGCGGGCGGTCCGTCCGCACCGAGCGCGCGGCTCCCCGGGTCAGCGGCGCGCCCGGACCGAGCCGCGCCAGCGGCCTCAGGCGCTCCACTGTCGCGTCTGCCTACTGGAGCCTGCACCCGCAGGCGCGAGCCTGCACCTGCATGCCCGAGCCTGCACCTGCATGCCGAGTTCGCGCCTGCCTGCTGAAGCCTGCGCCTGCATGCCCGAGCAGGCAGGTGCAGGCGCGCGGAGGCGGTATGAAAGTGACCACCCCGCGCCCGGCTGCGTCGACGCGCCGCCTCCTCCCCTTGCGCGGGCAAATCTAAATTGATATCATGTGTGCTCGAGATAGACAACGGCAGAAGCGCACTACGACGAAGAGACCATGAGGCTTCGCGTAGCCTGTTGTGTCTTGTCTCAATGTCACAGCCCCGGTGAGGCACATTTGTCGCCCGGACGACAGAGCCACTGAACTCTTTCATGGTTCAGCCGCCTTGGCGCCGACTCCGGGGTTGGCATCAACCGTGAATAAGCTCCGATGCGAAGGCCGAACGGCTCTTCGAGAGAGAGAGCGTGAGCTCCGGGACGGCATGAGCAGACATCGATATGCGGCGCGCAGGGCTGTTCGCAGCAGCGCGCCGCGCGGGAGGGCTTCCTCGTCGAAGCCCGCTCGGTACAACATGGCAGCATCGAAACCGGCGCGAGAGCGCCGGCTGGCGACCACAGGTCGAGATCGATCGAAGCGGATGCGCGCCGAACGAACGGGGCCGCCCGAGCGGGCGACCGAGTACGCGCCCAAGCATGCGATCTATCGACAGACTCGTAACTGGCTCATGACGAACCGGTGTTTACGCTCGGCAAACAAATCAAACGATCCAAGAACCTGTCACCAAGAGGATAAAACAAACATGAAGTCGCTCAAGTCTCGCGTTCTCTCCGGCGTTGGCGCTGCGCTCGTTGCCCTCAGCCTGTCGGCCCCCGCGCTGGCGTCGTATGACACGCCGGTCAAGCAGGACCTCCCGATCTACGGCCTCGTCACCGTGACCGACCTGCTCGACAAGATCCTGATCCAGGTCACGGACGTCCTGGACCTGAACGACGAGGTCGTCGACATCGACAGCATCAAGATCGTGTACCTCACCGACATCCTCAACGGCTCCGAGATCGATGTCGTGGAGAACTCGCTGAACAACCTTCTCGTGAAGCTCCAGATCCTCAACCTTCAGAACGTGCTGGAGGACGTCGATGTCGCCAACGGGATCAAGGTCGGCGACGTCCTCAGCAACAACGATGTCGACGTCAGCGACGTCGTCGGCGTCAAGGTCTTCGACATCGACGGCGTGAAGAAGCTGCTCGTGTTCGTCAAGTAAAGCGGACCGCGCGACGCAGCGCGGAGCGCTGGCGCCACGAGAGAACGAAGCCCGGGAGGCGCGCCGCCTCCCGGGCTTCGCTCGGTCAAAATGACCGACTACCAGGTCATCTTGACCGGCCAGCGCGGAGCTCCATCCGCGCGATGGCCGTGAAATCCGGCGATCGCGGCGTGGCCTCCGGGGTGCTCCGGGACGCCTCCGTGGTCCGCTCGCCCGCGGCAGCCCTCGAGGGCGCTGCCCGGCCGAGGGGCCCGGGAGGCAACCTGCGATGCATCATCGGATGGACGTGCTTTCGCCCGAGTTTCGCGCGAACCCGTATCCCCGGTACGCCGAGCTGCGCCGCGCGGCGCCGGTCTGCCAGGTCGAGCCGGGCGGGATGTGGGCCGTGAGCCGGCACGAGGACGTGCTCTTCGTCCTCAGGAGCCCGGAGCTCTTCTCGTCGCACGGCTTCAAGGCGGCGTGGCAGCCGCCCTGGGTGGGGTACAACCCGCTCGCCAACTCGATGCTCGCCCTGGATCCGCCGGCGCACACCCGGCTGCGCGGGCTCATCCACCGGGCGTTCGGCGGGCGCACCGTGGCCCGCCTCGCGCCGCGCGTCCGCGCCGTCGCCGAGGAGCTCGCGCGCGGCCTCGCGGGAGAGCTCGACTTCATCGACGCGTTCGCGATGCCGCTGCCCGCCTTCGTCATCGGCGAGGTGCTCGGGCTCGACCACGGGCTGCGCGAGCACTTCAAGCGATGGGCCGACGACATCCTCTCGGTCACGCCCGGGCCGGAGCCCCCCGCGCACGCCGGGCGCGTCCGGACGACGATCGCCGAGCTGACCGGGTACCTGCGGGACGTCGTCGCGGCGCGCCGCCGCGCCCCGGCGGACGACACCGTGAGCGACCTGATCCGCGCCGAGGCCGACGGACAGGCGCTGACGGACACCGAGATCGTCGACTTCCTCGTCCTGCTCCTCCTGGGCGGGCTGGAGACGACAACCCACCTGCTCGGCAATGCGCTCCTCTTCCTCGCCGACCACCCGGACATGGTGCGGCGCCTGCGCGCCTCGCCCGACCTCGTGCCGCTCTTCCTCGACGAGGTGCTCCGGTACGACGGTCCGAGCCAGTCCGTCCCCCGGCTGACCACGCGCGAGGTGGAGCTCGCCGGGGCGACGCTGCCGCCCGGAGCGCTCGTGCTCGCGCTCGTCGCCTCGGCCAACCGCGACGAGCGGCAGTACCCCGAGCCGGACCGGTTCGATCTGCACCGCGGCTCCCACGGAGGGCTCCAGTTCGGACACGGCATCCACTTCTGCATCGGCGCGGCGCTGGCCCGCATGGAGGCCCGCGCGGCGCTGGACGCGCTGCTCGCGCGCTGTCCCCGGATCGAGCGCGGCCCCGGCGAGATCGTCTACAACCGCACGCTCACCGTCCGCGGCCCGGTCGCCCTGCCGCTGCGCTTCATCGCCGGGCCGGCGTGATCCGCGCGAGAACATCGCGCGCGGCAAAGGCCCCTCCGCGGCTGCCATCTTGACAGAGGACACGGCGGCGCTATCCTCGCCACACCGGTCAGGAACAGGATCCGTCATTCCACCGACCGCCGAGTCATGACGGGCCGCGCAAGCGCCAGGCGACGATAGACTCAAGGATGTCCCCGAGCCGCCGATGGCCGGGGATGACGAGGTCGCGCCATGCGAAAGGCGGAAATCGACGCCCTGGTGCGCGCGCATCAGGGCCGTGCCCGTCCCGTCGCGTTCTTTCACGTGCTTCGCCAGCCGGCGCTCGAGCCGGACGATCATGCCTTCTTGTCCGAGCACATCGAGGAGCTCGGGACATCCGATCTCCTGCGCTGGAGGGCGCGGTGCGAGAGCGGCTTCAGCGGGCCGGTGATCCAGCAGCTCGCCCGGCTCGCGATCCGGGATCCTGCGCACTTCCAGCACGAGGTGCTGAGCGAGCCGCGCCTCACGCTCGATGAGGAGGAGTGGATCGAGCTCTCGGATCTCGTGCGCGGGAAGGTCCCGGCGGGGATCTACGAGCGCGTGCTCGCGCGCTGCCGGCGCGAGCCGGTCCAGTGGGCCTCGGGGTTCGTGTTGTCGCCCGGGGTCCACCGCGGGCTCCCGCCGCTGCTCGACGGCGACGAGCTCGACGGCCTCAACGCCGAGCGCCCCGCGCTGCGCGATCTGCCGGTCGCGAAGATCCTCGCGGCGCGGCGGGCGGGGGTGCTGTCGATCGAGGACGGCGCGCTCTCGGCGCTGGCGATGGAGCGCGCGCGCGGCTCGGACGAGGACTGGAGCGTCGATATCCGCCGTTTCCCCGCCGTGCTCCGGGACGCGATCCTCGAGAAGGCGCGGCGGACGCCGCGGGGGGCGGAGCGGGCGAACCTGCTCGGCTGGCTGGAGGTGCACGGCGTGGCGCGGGCCGCGCTGCTGGACATCGCGCTCGGGTCGATCCGGGCGGGGGGCGACGCGTATGCCGTGCTCCCCTGGCTCGCGCGCCAGCTGACGACGCGGGCCGCCTGGGACAAGCACGGCCTGGAGACGCTCTCTGCGCTGATGTCGCGGCGCGCCTTCTCGGAGATAGGCGAGCTCGTGACCCTCGCGTGGAGCGAGGCCGGCCAGGGCGGCAAGGAGGTCTCCCGCGGCTTCCTGGAGGCGATCCTGGTCGCCTTCGCGCTGGTCCTGCTCGGGATGGCGCGCGAGGCGCTCGCGGCGGGCCACCAGGCGGGCGCGGCGGCGGCGCTGTCGGCGCTCGCGTGCCTCGACCCGCCGTCGCGGGTGAGCCGCGCCGTCCACGAGCTCCGGCGGCTGCCCGGCGCGAGCCAGGACGTCGCGGAGCTCATCGCGGTGAACGAGCGGCTCGTGAAGCACAGCGACGCGCGCGACGCCTCGCTGGAGGGGTTCGTGGCCGCCCTCCACGCGATCGCCGACGCGTCCTGCTGAGCGCCGCCGGCGCGGCGCCGCCCGCCGCGCCGGCGGCGACATCGCAGCTCGCGCCCCGCGGCGCGTGACGTGATGCGGAGCGCTGGCGCCGTGGCGCCGCGGCGCCACGCCGAGGCGGCGCGCGCCGCGCTCGACGCGGGATTCGACAGGGGGAGCGGCCGTCGCCCTCCCTCCCGAGGGCGGAGGCCGACCGTCGACTTCCCCGGTCGCGAGGGCCGGCGGTCGCCTTCCCTTCCTGTGCGATGTCGGGCCGCTCCCTTCGCTTCCAATGCGACAGCGGCTGATCGCATTCGCTTCCACTGCGGGGACCGGCCTTGCCTCCCCTCGAACGTCGACTCTGGAGGAGCACGCCGATGGCGTTCATCAACTATGCGAGCCGGGAGATCTACTGCAAGATCGTCTATTACGGGCCCGGGCTCTGCGGCAAGACGACGAACCTTCAATACGTGTACGATCGGACGGTGCCGAGCGCCAAGGGGCGGCTCATCTCGCTGAAGACCGAGAGCGATCGCACGCTGTTCTTCGATTTCCTGCCGCTCGATCTCGGGGGGCTGTCCGGCTTCCGGACGCGCCTTCAGCTCTACACCGTGCCGGGTCAGATCTTCTATCGAGCGAGCCGGAAGCTGATCTTGAGGGGGATGGATGGGGTCGTGTTCGTGGCGGACTCGCAGCGCGCCCGGCTCGACGCGAACCAGGAGTCGATGGCGGACCTCTGGGACAACCTCGCCGAAGAGGGGCGCTCGCCCGGTCGGCTGCCGCTCGTGATCCAGTACAACAAGCGGGATCTCGGCGGGATCGCCGACGTCGCGGAGCTCCGCGCGCAGCTCAACCCGGGCGGAGCGCCCGAGTTCGAGGCCGCGGCGGCGAGCGGCCGCGGCGTGTTCGACACCCTGCGGGCGATCGCGAAGCTCGCCCTCAAGGAGATGGATCGCGGGCGTCGCTGAGGCCTCCCGCGCGCGGCTGGGCTCGTGTACAAGGGCGCGGCGCCGTGCCGTCGCGTGGCGTCGAGGCCGGGCGCCCGCGGCTCGACCTCCACGTCCTGCCCCTCCCCCACCAACCCCTCTTCGTGGAGGCGAGCCATGCCTGACGACCGTCTCACCGCCGCCGAGCTCCGCGAGATCTGGGCGGTCCTGTCCCCCGAGGAGCGCATCGAGAGCTTCGAGCACATCGACCGGAGCGAGGTCCACGGCTTCTTCCTGAGCCTGTCCGGGCAGGAGCAGGCGGCCATCCTGCTCGCGATGAAGAGCGGCGAGCGGAGGCTCTGGATGCGCCTCCTCGCGCCCGACGACGCGGCGGACGTGATCCAGCTCGTTCCGCCGCAAGAGCGCGCCTCGTTCCTCGAGATGCTCGACGAGCCGACGCGGCGCGAGGTCGCGGCGCTCCTGGCGTACGCCGAGGACGCGGCCGGCGGCCTCATGAGCCCGCGGTTCGCGCGCCTGCGGCCCGACATGCAGGTCGGCGAGGCCATCCGTTACCTCCAGCGGCAGGCCCAGGAGAAGCTGGAGACGATCTACTACGCGTACGTGCTCGACCAGGAGCAGCGGCTGCAGGGCGTGGTGTCGTTCCGGGACCTCTTCGTCGCGCCGGGCGACAAGCTGGTGTCCGAGGTCATGCGCCGGGACGTCGTCTCGGTGCCCGACACGCTGGACCAGGAGGCGGTCGCGCGGGTCATCGCGCGCCACGATCTCAGCGCCCTCCCGGTCGTCGACGCCGAGGGCCGGATGAAGGGCATCGTGACGGTCGACGACATCGTCGACGTCGTGCAGCAGGCTGCCACCGAGGACATCCAGAAGCTCGGCGGCATGGAGGCGCTCGACACGCCGTACATGCAGACCAGCATGCTGGCCATGGTGAAGAAGCGCGCCGGCTGGCTCTCGGCGCTCTTCCTCGGCGAGATGCTCACCGCGAGCGCCATGGGGCATTACGAGGAGGAGATCGCGAGGGCCGTCGTGCTCGCGCTCTTCGTGCCGCTCATCATCTCGAGCGGCGGCAACTCCGGGTCCCAGGCGACGACGCTGATCATCCGCGCGATGGCGCTCGGCGAGGTGACGATCAAGGACTGGTGGCGCATCGTCCGGCGCGAGCTCACCGCCGGGCTGTCGCTCGGGGTCATCCTCGCCACGATCGGCCTGGTCCGCATCCTCGTGTGGCAGGCCATCTTCCACACGTACGGGGAGCACTATCTCCAGGTGGCCGCCACCGTCGCGGTCAGCCTGGTCGGCATCGTCACCTGGGGAACGCTCGCGGGCTCGATGCTGCCCTTCGCGATCCGCCGGCTGGGCTTCGACCCGGCGAGCGCCTCCGCGCCGTTCGTCGCGACCCTCGTCGACGTCTCGGGGCTCGTCATCTACTTCAACGTCGCGCAGATCGTCCTGCGGGGCACCCTGCTGTGACGCTCGGCCCTCCGATGCTCTGCGAGACGAGGCCCTCGCGCCCGGGCGCGTCCCCGCGGCGGCGCGACAAAAAAATGCGCCCCCGTGTCGATCCGGCTCGCCCCCGTTCGTCGCCCTGCTGAGCGCCGGGGTTCCCCCCGGTGACCACCCCCGGACGGAGACCCAGAACCAAGGAGGATGTGGACATGCGTTTCATGATCATGCACAGGGCCGATGCGCAAAGCGAAGCCGGCGCGCTGCCGAGCCCCGAGTTCATCGCGCGTGTGGGGCAGATGGTGGGGGATCTGGCGAAGACGGGGGTGCTGCGCGCCGGCGAGGGGCTCCGCCCGAGCTCCCACGGCGTTCGCCTCCAGTTCGCCGGCGGCAAGCGTACCGTCACCCGAGGGCCCTTCGGCGGGGCGCGGGCGTTGCCCGCCGGCTTCGCGATCCTCCGCGTCGCGTCGCTCGACGAGGCGATCGGCTGGGCGTCGCGCTTCGCGGAGGTGATCGGCGACGTCGACATCGACATCCGTCCCGTGACCGAGGCCTGGGACCTCGGCGTGATGCCGATGCCCGAGGGGCTCACGACGACGCGGTACATGGCGGTCCACTACCGCGACGGGGCCGACGACGGCGCGCCGCCCTCGCCGAAGCTGATGGCGGAGATGGGTCGCCTCATCGACGAGATGAGCCAGGCCGGCGTGCTGCTCGCGACCGAGGCGCTGGAGCCGAGCGCGAAGGGCGCTCGCATCGTGTCGACCGGCAGCAAGCACAAGGTGACGGACGGGCCGTTCGCCGAGTCCAAGGAGCTGATCGGCGGCTACGTCATCGTCGACGTGCCGACGCTGGACGACGCCAAGGACCTGGCGCTCCGCTACGCGGAGGCCGTGGGCCCCATCGAGATGGACATCCGCGTGCTGTCCTGACGCCGGTCGGGCGCCGTCCCCAGCGGCGCCCGGGCTCCGTCACGCATGGCGCTCGCTCTCGAGCGGCGCGCGGGCGACGCCCGGCTCGCACGCGCGCTCGACCCTTGACCGAGCCCCCGCCCAGGGTGAACGTCCGCGCCGAGGCGCACCAGCCCGGCAGCCGCGCCCGGCCACGACCACTGCACATCTGTCCACAGGTGTGGATTTTCTGTGGACAGATCGAACCTGCACGCTGCCAGGGCGCGTGAGCTGCTGCAGTGCGGGTTCCGAGGAGGATCCGCGGCGCCGGAGCCGTCCCGGCCGGCAGCGACAAGGCTCCTCCTGACAGAGCACGGTCGGCCGCCTGCGCGAGGGCTGCGGGGGATGTCGAGGAGCCTCGGACAAGGTCGGGTTTCAAGGCCCTCGCCGTCATCGGGTGGTGGGAAAATTCTCCCACCCTGCCGGGACGATGGAACCGCCAAGGCGCCATAAGACGCCAAGATCTTTGTGTTTTTCTTGGCGTCTTGGCGTCTTGGCGTCTTGGCGGTTCAAAAGACCCCACCACCCGTCATCGGGGTTCAGCGGGATCCTGGGGCGTTCTCGTGCGCCGCAAAAACTCCGATCTGCCGAAAGCACTCAGCTTTTTCGAGACTCTGGTGATTGAGTCCGAGCTGCCGGAGCAACATGGAGGTCGCTCACTTTCCTCGATCGCCGGGGCCGTCGGTTGGATGAACCGCCGGCTCCAGCGAACGAGGACCTTTCGCGGCTCGCCTCGCGCGCCGCGTGCTCTGAAAGGATTTTTCCATGCGAGCTTGCTTATCTGCAGCAACGGCCACCGCCCTCGTGCTCCTCGGAGCGTGTGTCATGGATGACGCGTACGGGCCTGAAGGAGGGCTCGAGGAACAGGAGGCCTGGGATCAGCCGCTGACGGGCGACGGGCTGACCGCGACGCTGACAACGGCGTCGGACTGGGGGACCGGGTACTGCGCCGACGTCGCGATCCGGAACACGGGAACGGCGGCGACGACCACGTGGCGGATCGGCATCGACATGAGCGGCGCCACCCTGGCAAACGCCTGGAACGTGGTGACGAGCGTGAGCGGGTCGCAGCTGATCGCGACGCCCGCAGCCCACAACGGGAGCCTGGCTCCGGGTGCGTCGACGAGCTTCGGCTTCTGCGCCACGGCGAGCGGCCCTACGCAGCGCCCGACGCTTGCGAGCGTGACGGCGGGCGGGTCCAGCAGCAGCAGCGCAAGCAGCAGCAGCAGCGCAAGCAGCAGCAGCAGCAGCGCAAGCAGCAGCAGCGCAAGCAGCAGCAGCAGCAGCGCAAGCAGCGGTGCCGGCGGCAGCGGCGGCTCCGGCTCCGGCTCCGGCGGCTCGGGCGGCAGCGGCGGCAGCACCAGCAGCGGCGCCGGCGGCTCCGGCGCCGGCGGCTCCGGCGGCTCCGGCGGCTCCGCACCGGCTGGCCACTACCAGATGGAGGACCTCGATCGCGGCGTGGTCGCCGTCAAGGTCTCCAACGGCGTTTACGTCGGGTGGAGGATGTTCGGTTACGAATACGACCCGGCAAACCCGAGCGCCATCTCGTACGACGTGTACCGCAACGGCACGCGCATCGCGAACGTCACCAACAGCACCAATTACCTCGATACCGCGGGCACCACCTCGTCGACGTACGCCATCAAGGCCGTCGTGGGCGGCGCCGCTCAGGCGGCCTCGCCCGCCGTCGCCACCTGGGGCCAGAACTACCTCCGCATCCCGCTCGAAAAGCCCGCCGGCGGAACGACGCCCTCGAAGTGCGACAACGCGGGAGAGAGCTACTCGTACTCCGCGAACGACGCGAGCACAGGAGACGTGGACGGCGACGGGCAATACGAGATCCTCCTGAAGTGGGACCCCTCGAACGCCAAGGACAACTCCCAGGCCGGCTGCACCGGGCCCGTGTACCTCGACGCCTACAAGCTCGACGGGCGGCGGCTGTGGCGCATCGATCTCGGGAGGAACATCCGGGCAGGCGCGCACTACACGCAGTTCGTGGTGTACGACTTCGACGGCGACGGGAGCGCGGAGGTCGCGGTGAAGACCGCGCCCGGCACGCGCGACGGGACGGGCGCGTACCTGCGCCGAGGGCCCGCCGCCTCGGACGACGACGCGGCGGACTACAGGAACGCCGCGGGGTACGTGCTCAGCGGCCCCGAGTACCTGACCGTGTTCGGCGGGAACAACGGCGCAGAGCTCGCGACCGTGGCGTTCGACGTGGCCCGCGGGACGGTCTCGTCCTGGGGGGACTCGTACGGCAACCGGGTCGATCGGTTCCTCGCGAGCGCCGGATTCGTGAGCGACCTCGGGAGAGGTCAGGAGGCGAGCGGCAGGCCGGCGATCCTGATGGCCCGCGGCTATTACACGCGCGCCACGATCACCGCCTGGAGCTTCCGCGACGGCAGCCTCACCCAGATCTGGAAGGCCGACAGCAACGCGAACACCGCCTACACGGGCCAGGGCGCCCACTCGATGGCGGTGGCCGACGTCGACTCCGACGGCGCGCAGGAGGTGATCTACGGGGCCTCCACGATCGACAGCAACGGCACCCGGAAGTGCTCGACCAACTTCGGGCATGGCGACGCGCTGCACGTCAGCGATTTCGTCCTCTCGCGTCCGGGGCTCGAGGTGTTCATGCCCCACGAGGACGGCAGCAAGCCGACCTTCGATCTCCACGACGCCAACACCTGCGCGGTCCTCAAGCAGGGGCCGGTCACGGGGGCCGACACCGGCCGCGGCGTGGCGGGCGACGTGCTCGCGAGCAACGCCGGCGCCGAGATGTGGACCAACTCCACCGGAGGGCTCCTGTCCGCCACGAGCGGGTCGAACGTCGGGAGCCAGCCCGCTTCGGCCAACTTCCTGATCTGGTGGGACGCGGACGAGCTGCGCGAGCTGCAGAACAACACGTCGATCACCAAGTACGGCGGAGGCTCGCTGCTCAGCTGCAGCCAGTGCGCCTCGAACAACGGCACGAAGTCGACGCCGGCGCTCACGGCCGACCTGCTCGGCGACTGGCGGGAGGAGATCGTGTGGCGTGAGTCCAACGACGCCGCGCTGCGGCTGTACACCACGACGAACGTGACGGCGCGGCGGATCTACACGCTGATGCACGATCCGCAGTACCGCATGCAGGTCACCTCGGAGCAGACCGCTTACAACCAGCCGCCTCACCCGAGCTTCCACATCGGCGGCGGGATGGCGGCGCCCCCCAGGCCGGACATCCACGTCAGGTGACGCCGACCGCGCACGGCGGGCAGGTCGCGGCGCGGCCCGCCCGCCGGCGCGCGAGGGCGTGGGGTCGAAGCGGTCAAGGCGCCGTGCGAGCGACCCGCTGAGCGACGCGCCCGGGGGCGGGTGCCGCGGGCCGGGATTTCACTTCCGGTACTGCGCGAGCGGCAGGCCGGCGTCCGCGGTGCCGTCGGCGACGAAGCCCGCCATGGTGCGGGCGCCGGTCTCGTTGAAATGGGTGCCGTCGACCGAGCCGTCCGCGCGGACGAGGAAGAAGTCCTCGCCTGCCGCGATGCAGCCGATCGAGTTCAGGTGGGCGAGGGTCTTCTCGTTGAGATCGATGACGGGCACGTCGAGCTCGCCCCCGAGCTCCCGCATGGCCTGCGCATACGCGCCCACGCCGTTGCCGAAATCGTGGCTGTCCCCGGTGCACGATCGCCGCGGCGGCGGGGTGACGAGCACCGGGATGGCGGAGCGCGCTTGGGCGCCCGTGATGTACTGCGTGAGGTACGATTTGAAGTCGGTCGCAGGGTCGAGGTAGTAGGGAATCGTGGCGCCGTCGTGCTCGTACGTCGCGTTCCTGTTGCTGTCGTTGGTGCCGAACTGCACCAGCAGGTAATCGCCGCTCTGGATGTCCTCGAGGATGTCGGCCAGGCGCTCCTCGTCGATGAACCGGCGCGCGGTCCGGCCGCCGATGGCCCGGTTCTCGATGTGCACCCGCGCGTCGAAGAACTCTCCGAGCATCTGACCCCAGCCCGCCTGATGAATGGGGCTGTTCACGTAGGTCTGCACGGTCGAGTCGCCGGCGATGTACACCGCGACGTCCGGCAGGGCGGTGCTGCCGCCGCCAGCTCCGGAGCCGCTCGACGAGCTCGTGGGCCCTCCGGCTGCGCCGCCGCTGCCTGCTGCCGGGCTACCTCCTGCCGAGCCATCGCCGCCCGCGCCGCCCGCGCCGGCGCCCGCGCCCGTGACGCCGGCACCGGCGTCGCCGCTCGCGCCGCCCGCGCTGGTGCTGCTGCTGCTCTGCGCGGCGGGCGGGTCGTCGGCGCCCGCTGGGTCGCAGCCGCCGGCGGCGAGGCCGGCGACGAGAAGAGGAAGCGCGAAGATCAGGGAGATGGTGCGAGTTCGCATGACGGGCTCCTGCAGGAAGACGGCCGATGGACGAAGCGCGCGTAGGCGCGGGCGACGTGGGCCGAAGCAGGCGCGATCAATCACGGGTTGTCCGAATTTCTCGCGAGAACCGAGCACGTCGCTTCGGGATGCACAATTGCACCGCAGCCGCAATCTCAACCCCGGTCGGTCAACCCAACCCCCGGGGCCTCAACCCCGGTCGGTCAACCCCGGTCGGGCCAACCCCGGTCGGGTCAACCCCGGTCGGTCAACCCAACCACGGTCAGCTCACCCCCGGGGTGAGCGGCCGTCAGAGCTCGACGCCGAGGAGCACGCCTGGCCGGAGCCGGTACCGCGCAAGGACGGTTTCGGTCCCCTGATCGAGCGACAGGTCGTAGCGGACGCGCGCGGGATCGAGCTCGACGAAGAGCTCCGTGAACAGCCGGAGATCCCGGCCCAGCGGAAGCTTGGCCACCACGCCGGCCACCAGCACGAGCGCGTTCGAGGCGCTCGCCTCCGCAGGCACGAACCCCGACGCCCCCGCGCTCCCCGGCCTCGGCACCGCGTCCACGTGATCCACGCCCGCGCCGAGCCGCACGCCGAGCTCGATCGGCGTCACGCCCACGGCCAGGGAATAGAGCCAGCAGGCGTCCGCCCGGAGCGTGATCGTGCGGAGATCAAGGCCGATGCGCGGCTCCTCGTAACGGCGCTCGAACTGGTACTGGAAGCGCGCATCGAGGGCGAGCCGGTGCCGCCCCCAGCCCCCGCCGAGCGCCACGCGCACGCCGGGGCCGTGCGTCACGCCAATCTCGGCCGAATGCGCCGTCACTCCATAGAAGGCTCCGAGCTCCACCGCGCGCTGCCGCGCCTCCGGCTCCGCGGGGGCCGGCGCCTCGGCGGGCGCGGGCGCCTCGGGAGGCGCCGCCTGGCGGAGGAGGAGCGCGCGCGCCTGCTCCCGATCCAGCGAGGCGCGCGCGTCCATCCGCAGCGACCGCAGCGACAGCTCCACGACCTGCGCCACGGACTCGCGATCGAGCTCGTCGAAGCGGCCCGAGAGCTCGATCGAGCGCACCAGGAAGCGATCGGCCACGGGATCCGTGAAGTAGAGCGCGGCGCGGCGCGGATCGCTCACGTCGATCCAGCACGAGAGGCTCACGCCGGACGAGGCCCGCGTCGCGAAGAGCGCCGTCGCGTCGAACCTCGGCGCGGTCCGGAACCGGACCGCGAACGCGGAGAGCGCCTCGGACTCGAGCGCCGTCCGGATCGCGCCGAGATGGTCCGCAGCGCCCGTGAGCACGATCTCCACGACCGGCGCCCCGGACACCGGCGCCTCGGACACCGGCGCCCCGGACACCGGCGCTCCGGGCGCTCCGGGCGACGCCGCCTCGCCGCCCGCCAGGGCGCTCGCCGTGGAGAGCGCGGCGGCCGCCGCGGCCGCGAGGCCGACGGCCGCGCGCTTCGTGATCGTCCGCCGCGTGATCACCCTCCCAGCTCGGCGAGACGTCGGCGGGCGTGCTCGACGTAGGGCGAGCCCGGGTGCTCCCGGAGCAGGCGCCGCCAGTTCTGGGCCTCGTCGGCGGAGCGGCCGAGCGCCCGCAACGCGCGCCCGCGGCCGTAGAGCGCCTCGACCGAGAGCGGCCGCGCGCCGGCCACGCCGAGATATCGGTCGAACTGCGCGAGCGCCGCAGCGGGCGAGCCGGTGTTGAGGAGCAGGCTGCCCAGCGACACGAGGGAGAGCGTGGCCTCGGGCGACGTCGCGAAGCCCTTCTGGAGCGAGCGATAGAGCTCGATCGCGCGCTGGGAGCTCCCGGCGCGCCGCGCCTCGTTGGCCTCCCGGAAGAGCTGCTCCGCCGTCGAGGAGGAGGACGGCGCTGCCGCGCTCGGCCCGCGCGCGGCAGCGTCGCGCGGCCTCGGAGCAGGCGCCGCGAGCTCCGGCAGCGCCGCTCCGGATGCCGCCGGCGCGCTCGACGGCGCCGGCAGCGCGCCGGCAGGCGCGGGCTCGCCGGCAGGCGGAGCGGCCTCGGGGAGCGCCGCCGCGCGCCGACGGGACAACGCCGCGCGCACCGAGGGCTCGAACGCGCGGGCGCTCGGCCCCGGCGGCGCCTCCGGGCTCGGCCGGACGAGCGCCGTGGCGGCGGCGGCCACGCCGCAGGCGAGGGCGGCCGCCGCGGCGTAGAGCCAGACGCCGCGCCGCCATCCAGCCCGGCGCCGCCTCGCGGGCCCGCCCTCGGGTCGCGCGCCGTCGTCTCCGCGCCGGACGTCGTTGTCGGGTCGCACGGACGCGCCCGCAGGCCACACCGCCGCGCCCGCGCGCTCCGCGCCCGCGCCCGCGGGCCACACCGCCGCGCCCGCGCGCTCCGCGCCTGCGCCCGCGGGCCACACCGCCGCGCCCGCGCGCCCGAGGTCGAGCGCGACCCCGCCGATCGCGGCGTTGGCGATGCGCGCGAGGAGCTCCGCGTCCCCGGGCTCCGCCGCCCCCACGGCATCGAAATCCTGCGCCAGCTCCCAGGTGATCCGGCACGACGCGCACGAGCCGAGGTGGGCGTCGAAGGCGCGCCGGTCGGGCTCGGTCGCGACGCCGCGGCGCACCCGCGTGAGGAGCTCGCTCCTGCAGTCCGCGCTCATGATTCCCTCCCCCGGAACAGCTCGGCCAGCTTCGCGTTGTTGGCGAGCGCGCGCCGCAGCGCCTCCTTGCCGAGCCGGAGGCGGCTCCACACGGTGTTCGGAGAGACGCGGCCCAGCGCCGCGATCTCGTCGACCGTGTAGCCGAGCACGAAGTGAAGGGCGAGCGCCTCGGCGGTCGACTCCGGCATCCTGTCGAGCACCTCGAGCACCATCTCGCGCCGCCGGTTCGAGACCGTCTCGGCGAACGGCGACGCGCCGCTCTCGTCCGGCGCGACCTCGATCGGCGCGTCCGGCTCGTCGAAGCGCTCGCGCGCGCGGAGGCGCCGGCGCGCGCCGAGCGCGGTCATCACGGCGATGCGGCTCGCGAAATGGAGCACGGTGCACTCCGCGCGGAAGGAGGGCAGCGCCTGGAGCAACGCGAGCACGGCCTCCTGGGTGACATCCTCGACGTCGGGGTGATGGGGGCCGAGCACCTTCCTCACGCTCCGCAGCATGGCCCCGCCGAGCTCGGTGATGAGCGTCCGGATGGCCGCGGGGTCGCGCGCCGCCGCGGCCCGCGCGAGCCCGAGCAGGTCGTCCGACCTCGGAGGCGCTCCCTCCGGCGGCGCGAGGAGATCGCTTGCGGGCTTTCGCACGTCAAGGACGATGCACGAGTCCATAAGAGCGGGTCAAGGCACACCGAGGGCGCCGGGCGCCCCCAGGCCGGCGGTGACGCCCGGGAGCTGTCTGGGGTGCTGTTCATGACGAGCTGTGCGCCGAAGCTGCACAGGGCCGAGTTGCCCGCGCCGCTCGCCAGCGGGGACCGGATTGTCGATGTTGGTGACCAGGGAAACACCCGTGTTGTGATCCCCATCGCTGCTCGAGCGAAGCCGCCGTGCTCGCGTGGCGCGCCGCGCGTCACGTCCCCCGCTGTCGCCTCCGTCGGCTGAACGCGGCTCGCATGTCATGGCCCACCGGAGCGCGGCCAGCCGTCGTCGTCCCACACGAGCTCCGAGATCCGCAGCGTGGGGGCGCCGTTCGCGTCGGCGTCGTAGGCGTGATAGATATTGTAGGCCTGGCCGCCTTCGAACACGACCGCGTTGTGTCCGGGGCCCCGCCATCGGGAGTCGCCCTGGACGAGGAGGGTGCCGCCGCCGGACCTCATCTCCCTGCCCTCCTTGTCCACGTACGGTCCGGTGATGCGCGTCGAGCGGCCGACGGCGATCTTGTACGTGCTGTCCGTCCCGCGGCAGCACGCGTCGAACGAGACGAACAGGTAATAGAAGCCGCAGCGCCGGACGATGAACGGCGCCTCGAGCGCCCCGCCGGCGTCGGGGCGCGAGGCGAGCGCGTGGAGCTCCGCGTCGGCCCGCTCGCCCGACGGGGTGAGCTTCACCATCTTGATGCCGCTCCAGAAGCTCCCGAACGCGAGCCACGGCGTCCCCTCCTCATCGATCGCGACGTTGGGGTCGATCGCGTTCCAGTCGTCGCGCGCCCCGTCGTTCGAGCAGATGGCGGCGCCGCGGTCGGTCCAGGGCTCTCGGGTGTCGAGCGACGCCTTCGTCGCGTGCCCGATGCACGACTCGTTGCTGCCGAACGTGGAGGCGGAGTAATACAGATGGTAGGTGTCCCCGAAGCGGGAGATATCGGGCGCCCAGAGGTGGTCCACGCCTGGCACCTTGCCGCCCAGCCAGGCGGGCTTCGCGTCGAACACCCGGCCGGCATCCTGCCAGTCGATGAGGTTCGAGGAGATCTTCATGGGGAGCCTGTCCCCCGTCTGGAACAGGTGGTATCGGTCGCCCGCCTTGATGATCACCGGGTCGTGGGTCCCCAGGTTTCCGGACAGACGCAGCGCCTCGGGCGGGCTCGCCGGGTCGAGGATCGCTTCTGCGCACCGGTCGCCGGCCTCTCCGCCGCCGGTCCCTCCCGCGCCGCCGGTCTGCCCTGCGCCGCCGGTCGCCCCTGCGCCGCCGGCCCCGCCCGCGCCCCCGTCGCCGCCCGTGCCGGCCGTCGCGCCGGCGTCGCCTCCCGCGCCGCCGCTCGACGAGGTGGAAGCGGTTGTCGCCGAGGTGGTGGTCCCGGTGGTGCCGCTGTCCTGACCACCGGAGCCGGAGCCCGATCCCGGCGCCTCCGAGCTGCAATGGAGCGACGCGACGACGCTGAGCAGGCCCCACGCGCGCGCAGACACCCCTCGTAACCGCAGCCGGCAAAGCATGAAGCGCATCTGGATCTCCTGAAGCTCCCCTGACCGATCGCTCATCGATGGACTGCCCCTGACGTCAGCGCATGGACCTCGAGTGCTCCCCCGCGATCGGGCGTCCCGCATCGCCCCCGCGCTCTCCGGCGGAGCGACGGTGGGGCTGGCTCTCTTTCCTGACCTCGAACGCCATCGGGAACCTGTCCTCCCTCGTTCCCACGTGGATCTGAGCGCCCGCAATCAATCACGGATTGCTCGATTTTCTCGTGATCGGCGCAGAGCATTCTCGTACAATGATAAGTTTACACCAAGAGAGGCGATCTCGGCGCCACGCGGTCGTGCGCGTGTCCCACGGAGGGGTCGCCTGTGCGGGCGGCTCCTCCAGCGCCGCCGGCGTGCGCCGCGCATGGCTCCGGGGCTGTCCCCGCGATGCGCGGGGCCTGAGCCTGCGGGGTTATGGCGCGGCGCGGTGGGCTTCGTAGATGTCGGCCACGCCGGTCCGTGTCGACGCGAAGAACAGGACGGAGCCGTCCGGCGAGAGGTGCGGATCGGTCTCGCGCTCCCCGGGGAGGTTCACCGGCTCCTCGAGCGGCACTGCCTCCTCGAACGCCGCTTCGGCGCTGGCCCGCCGTGCCCAGAACAGGTCTCCCCCTCCCTCGCGGCTCGATCGGAACAGGATCTGCTTGCCGTCATCGAACAGGAACGGGCCGCCCTCGTCGCCTGGGCCGTCCAGCCCGGCGAGCGGGACGAGCGCGCTCCAGTCGTCCTCCGGGCGTTCGCGCGATGCGATCGCGAGGTACGTCTCCGCGCCCGCGGGCATGACGCCGGCCACGACGTGGAGCCCTGGCGGATCGAAGTGAGGGCCCATCACCGTGGCGCCCTCGACGGCGAGGGCGTCCACGTACACCGGCGTTCCCCACGGGTCGTCCCGGCTGGCGCGCTCGGCGAGCCAGATGCCCTGCGGCTCGCGCGTGCTGTAGAACCAGATCTGGAGCCCGTCCCCGGAGACGCAGGGGGTATCCTCGATGCTCTCGGCCAGGTTGATGTTCTCCACGGCGTGAGGCGCGTCCCAGGGCGAGCCCACCCCTGCCCGCCGCGACGTCCAGATGTCCCGGCTCCCCCCGCGATCGGACATGAAATAGATCTCGAGAAGATCGTCCGTGAGGGTCGGGTCTTCTTCCCTCTCGCTGCTGTTGATCTCCGTCACCGCCGTCGGCGCATCGAACCTCGGCCGTTCCGTCTCGCCCCCTCCGCCCTGCCCGGTCGCGAGCGCACCGATGACGACGTGCTGGTCCTCGCACCCCGCCCCGCCGAGCGCGAGCAAAATCGCCCCCGCGATCCCCCGAAGCCAGCTATCTCCACGCACGACCGGAAACCCGCTCTTCCCCCATACCCCCCTTTACAACGGAAGGCCCCCGCCTCGGAATCCGCGTGCGCCTCATCCGATACCGGCTTCGCTCGGCGGCGCCACGGCCTTGTCGTCCGCCGCCTGGAGCGGCACGTGCGGGAACCACAGCGCCACGACGAAGCCGACCAGGCCCATGGCCGCGATGATCCAGAACACCGTCGTGAGCCCCGACGTGAGCGCCTCCCCGAGGTGCTGCAGGATCGACGGATCGAGCCCCTGCGCCCCGTCCGCCGTGAGGAGCCTGCTCGCCGCGTCCGCGGGGATCGACGGGTCCTTCGCGAGCTCCGCCGTGAGCACGCCGCCCATGACGCCGACCGCCACGACGCCGCCGAGCAGCCGGGAGAACATCGTGCTCGCCGTGGCGATCCCGCGCTGATCCCACGCGACGCTGCTCTGCACCGCGATGAGCAGCGCGACGTTGGACAGCCCCATGCCCACGCCGAAGACCAGCGTCGTCGCGCGGAGCATCAGCGGCGTGTCGTGCACCCCGCCGATCGCGAGCGCGAGCCCCGCCGCCGCGGTGAAGCCGAGGCCGGCCCAGATGAGCGGGCGGAACCCGACGCGCGGGATGAGCCGCCCGCCGATCGCGCTCGCGACCGGCCAGCCGATCAGCATCGGCGCGATCGCGCTCCCCGCGTCCGTCGGCGTGCCGCGGAGCACGCCCTGCACGAAGAGCGGCACGAACGTGATGGTGCCCATCATCGCGCCGCCCAGGATCGCGCCCGCCACGTTGGACGTGAGCATCACCGGCCGCCGGAAGAGCGGCAGCGGGATCATCGGCTCGGGGGCCCGGCGCTCGACGGCGAAGAACGCGGCGAGCAGCGCCGCCGCCGCGATCGCGGCGAACAGCGTCGTCCCGCCGCCGAGCCTCCCCGTGGCGAGGAGCAGCGCGACCACGGCGGCGGACAGGAGCCCCGCGCCGAGGAAGTCGAGCGCGTGCCGCCGCCTGTCGATCCGCTCGTGGAACGCGCTCGCCACGAGCGCGATGGATGCGAGGCCGAACGGGATGTTCATGTAGAACACCCAGCGCCACGAGAAATAGGCCACGATCAGCCCGCCCACCATCGGACCGATGATGCCGAACAGCCCCCAGGCCGCGCCGAAGACGCCCTGGATGCGCGCGCGCTCGTTGAGGTCGAAGATGTCGCCCGAGATGGTCATCGCCATCGGCTGCATGGCCCCGGCGCCCGCCCCCTGGAGCGCGCGGAAGGCGATGAGCTGCGGCATCGACCGCGCCGCGCCGCTCGCGATCGAGCCGATCAAGAACACGGCGATGCCGAACAGCATCACCGGCTTGCGGCCGTAGATGTCCGAGAGCTTGCCGCAGATGGGCACCAGCACCGACGAGGTGAGCAGGTAGGCGGTGGTGACCCAGGCGTACTGATGAATGCCGCCGAGATCGCCGATCACGGTGGGCATCGCGGTGGCCACCACCGTCGATTCGAGGGCGGCCATGGCGAGGGACAGGATCAGCCCGACGACGGTGAGGGCGCGGTGGGTCTTGCGTTCTGAAGCCATGCAGGTGGGGAGGGATGTGGTGTTGATGAACCGGCGCGGCAAGCGTGACAGCGCTCCGGCGCGCGTCGAGCCGCAAGCGCGCGTCGAGCCGCAAGCGCGCGTCGAGCCGCAAGCGCGCCGGACCGCCGCCCGCCCGCCGGCCTACGCCTGCATCCCCAGCGCTCGCCGCATCGCGGCCGTGATCTTCTGTCGGACCTCCGCGTAGCCGGCCCACGGGTCCGCCCGGAGCGCGGCCAGGCGCTCGGGCAGGCTCCTGAGGGTGAATCGGTCCGAGCGCGCCTCGGGACCGAGCTCGTCCCAGGAGAGCGGCGCCGACACCGGCGCCCCCGGCCGGGCGCGCGTCGAGTACGCCGCCACCGACGTCGCGCCCCTCGTGTTGCGCAGGTAGTCGATGAAGATCTTCCCCTTCCGCTGCGCCTTCGAGACCGCGATCGTGTACCGCTTCGGCTCGCGCCGCGCGATGTCCCCCGCCAGCGCCTTCGTGAACGCGAGGCACTCGTCCCACCCGCTCGACGGCGCGAGCGGCACCACGACGTGGAGCCCCTTCCCGCCCGTCGTCTTCACGAAGCTCTCGAGGCCGAGCTCGGCGAGGCGCTCCCGGAGCAGGAGGGCCGCCGCGATCACGCGCTCCCAGGCGACGGCGGGATCCGGGTCGAGATCGAACACCACCCGATCCGGCTTCTCCAGCCGCGATGTCGTCGAGTTCCACGTGTGGATCTCCAGGATCTTCATCTGCGCGAGCGACACCAGCGCTTCGGCCGAGTCGGCGACGAGGTACTCGCCCGCCTTCGTCTTCTCCTGGATGGTCACGCGCCGGAGCGCGGACGGCCCCCACACCTTCGCGTGCTTCACGTAGACGCACTCGCTCTCCGCGCCCTCCGGGCAGCGCACCAGCGTGAGCGGCCTGCCCTTCACGTGCGGCACCATCCAGTCGGCGACCGACGCGTAATAGAGCGCGAGCTCGCGCTTCGTGATCCCCTGCGACGGATACAGCACCCGATCCGGGTGCGACAGGCGCACGCCCGCGACCGAGGCGCCCTCGTCGTCCTCCGCGTCCCGCGCCTGCCGCGAGCGCGCCCCGGCGCTCTTCCTGGGCGCGGCCCGCTCGCTCGCCCCCTTCGCCGCGCGCCCGCTCGCCCCCTTCGCCGCGCGCTCGCTCGACCTGGCCGCCGCCGCCTTCACGCTCTTCCCCTTCTCCCCGGCCGGCGCGCTGCCGCACGACGCGCGGACCCAGCCCGGGCCGCGGCCGGGCACGTAGGGCGCGTCGATCCGCTTGGACACGATCCCCTTCAGCGACAGCTGGCACCCCTTCTCGACGACCTCCTCCCACGACCCCTCGACGTGATCGGCGTAGCGCAGCGGGCCCCCGCCCGAGCCGCGGAGCAGCCGCTGCAAGGCCCGCTTCCGCGCCGAGAGCGGCGACGCCATGAGATCGTGGCCCTCCAGGTACAGGAGATCGAAGACGAAGTAGACGATCTCGCCCGCCCTGGCGGCCGCCTTCGCGCGGGGCGGCGGCGGGGCCGTGGTGCCGTCGCGCCGGAGCACCGCCACCTCGCCGTCGAGCAGCGCGCTCTTCAACCCGAGCCCCGCGATCGCAGCGGCGATGGGCTCGAAGCGGCCCTCCTGCTCTTTCCCCCTCTCGTCCACGAGCCGCACGCGCCCGTCCTCGACCCGGGCCATGATCCGGCAGCCGTCGACCTGGATCTCGTGCAGCCACCCCCCGCCCTCCGGCGCCCCCCGCGGCTTCCCCTTCGCCTTGCGCGCCGGGAGCCGCTCGGGCAGCTGCGGCCGCACCTTCTTCGGCATCGCCGCCTCGCGCGCGCCCTCCACCCGCCGCGCGACGCGCGCCCAGCCGCCCTCGCCCCGCGCCCCGCGCCCGCCGGCCGCCGCCTTCTTGCTCTCCTTCTCGGCCCGGTTCGAGTGCAACACCCGGTCCTTGGCCGCGGCGATCTCGTCGAGCTGCCGGCCGCTCGCCACGCTCTCGGGCCGGGCGTCCACGACGCTGTACTCCTTCGCGGCGCGCGCCTCGGCGTCGTCATCCTTGATGAGCAGCCAGCGCCGCCCCTCGTCGTCGTCCCGCCCGCGGGTCTTCACGAGGGTGAAGCCGCCGCGGAGCTTCTCGCCCCGCAGGAGGAACTTCAGCTTTCCGGCGTGATAGCCCTTGTGGGGGTTCTCGAGCGGCACCCACGTGCCCCGGTCCCACAGGAGCACTGTCCCGCCCCCGTACTGCCCTCTCGGGATGATGCCCTCGAAATCGCCGTACTCGAGCGGGTGATCCTCCGTATGCATCGCGAGCCGCTTGACCTCGGGATCGAGGCTCGGCCCCTTCGGCACCGACCAGCTCTTGAGGACGCCCTCGAGCTCGAGGCGAAAGTCGTAATGCAGGTGCGAGGCGGCGTGCTTCTGGATGATGAAGGTCCGCTCCTCGGCCTCGGCGGGCGCGGCGGCGGCCTCTTGTCCCCGCGGCTCGGGTGTGATGGAGAAGTCGCGTTTGCGCCGGTACTCGCGCAGTCCCATGGACTAGGATTAGCAGAGGGTTGCGCCCGCTGCAGCCGAGCTGCAGAGGACGCCTGGGCCGGCTCTGGCCACGCCCTCGAGACACGCATTCGAGTTGTTTGACGGAGAAAACAAGGAGCATGCCCGGAATGGAACCCCCTTCGAAGGAGGGCAGGTTGATGGCGACCCTCGAGCGCCTGCTCGAGCTCCCCGCAGCCGATCTCCGGCAATCGCTGAACCAGGCGAGTGAGCTCCTCGGGAGCGCGCTCGACGCCGAAAAGCTCGACATCTTCCTCTTCGATCCGAGCCGGAAGACGCTGTGCGCCGCCGGGACGAGCAACACGCCGATGGGCCGCCTCCAGCAGGCGCTCGGCCTCGACGTCCAGGCGGTGGCCAACGGCGGGTCGATCGCCCACGTCTTCACGACCGGCGAGCCCTACATCACCGGGCACGCGGACCAGACGCCCGGCGAGCTCCCCGGCGTGATCCACGACCTCGGGGTCCGCTCGCACATCGCGGTCGCGCTCGTCGTCGACGGCGAGCGGCGGGGGGTGATCTCCGGGCAATCCGCCCGGCCGGAGTTCTTCACCGAGGGCGATCTCCGCTTCCTGAGCGCGGTGTCGCACTGGATCGGCGCGCTGACGCACCGGGCGGAGCTGGTCGAGCAGGTCACGACGGCCGCGGTCGCGCAGGGCCGGCGCCAGGCCGCCGAGGAGCTGATCACGGTGCTGGCGCACGACCTGCGCAACCACCTCGGCCCGCTCATGAACCGCCTCGATCTGCTCCACCGGCGCGCGGAGCTCGCCGGCAGGGACGACGACCTGCGCGACCTCGACCGGGCGACCGACGCTGTCGAGCGGCTCGGCCAGCTCGTCTCGGACCTCCTGGACGTCGGGCGCCTCGAGCAGGGGCTCTTCGAGATCGCGCCCGCGCCCGTCGATCTGGTCGCGCTGGCGCAGGACACCGCCCGGGCGCTCGGGTCCCCGGGCGTCGAGGTCCGCGTCGAGGGCCCGCCGGAGCTCGTCGTCGTGGCGGACAAGGCGCGCATCCGGCAGGCGCTGGACAACCTCGTCAGCAACGCGATCAAGCACTCGCCCCGGGGGAAGTGGGTCCTCATCAAGCTCAGCAGCGATCTGCGCTCGGGGAAGGAGTGCGCCCACGTCGATGTGGTCGACCACGGGTCCGGCGTGCCGCCGGAGCTCCTCCCCAGGATCTTCGACCGCTTCGTCACCGGCGGGAAGGCGCCGGGGATGGGCCTCGGGCTCTACCTGGCCAGCCGGATCGCCGCCGCCCACGGGGCCACGTTGACCGTGAACTCTCCTCCGGGCGACGGAGCGACGTTCCGGCTGAGCTTGCCTGTGAGCGGACCGCCGGATCACGTGAGAGAGGCGTGACCGGGAGGGGAAGGTTGCAGGCGAACAGAACTTCGAACCGCCAAGGCGCCAAGGACGCCAAGAAGAAGACAATATCTTGGCGTCCTCGGCGCCTTGGCGGTTCATTTCTCGCTCGATCAGCGCGATCGGCGCCCGCTAGGCGGCGCCGCCGCGCAGGGCGGCGCTCTTCGCCCCGGCGCGCAGCCCGATGTCCTTCATGATGCGCGCCGCGAGGCCGGGCGCGATCCGCTGGAGCACGAGCAGGCTGCGGTTGGACGCGCCCGCGAGGAAGCTGCGCCTGTCCCGGCGGAGCGTCTCCACGAGCTGCTCGGCCACCCACTCGGGCGCGAAGATCTGCGGCCCTTCCAGCGGCCAGTCGTTGCCGGCGGCGGTGCTCGTGTGCGGGGGAGCGAACACGGTCACCCGGACGCCGCGCCCCTCGAGCTCGCCGCGCAGCGACTCGGAGAAGGCGACGACCGCGGCCTTCGCCGCGGAGTACGCCGCGGCGGCCGGCATGGGCACCCACGCCACCGTCGAGGCGATGTTCACGACCGTGCCCGAGCCCTGCGCCAGCATCGCCGGCAGGACCGCCCGCGTGACGCGCTCCATCCCGAACACGTGCACGTCGAACATCCCGCGCGTGAACGCCCCGTCCGTCGACTCCCAGAGCGACATCTTGCCGCCGTTGCCGGCGTTGTTGATGACGACATCGACGCGGCCGAGCCGCTCCAGGATCGACGCCACCGCCGCCCCGACCGAGGCGTCGGAGGTGACGTCCATCTCGACGGCCAGGGCGCTCCCTCCCTCGCGGGCGATGCCGTCGGCCTCCGCCGACAGCCTGGCCATCGACCGCGCGGCGAGGACCACGCGCGCGCCCTCGCGGGCGAGCGCCCTCGCGCTCGCGAGCCCGATGCCCGAGGAAGCGCCCGTCACGACGATCACTTTGCCTTTCGGTTCCATCTCCTCTGTCCTCCTCGCTCTGCCGACAGCTCGCCGCGGGCGCGCTCGATCCACCCGAGCTCCGCGTCGCACCACGCGAGCCCGTGCTCGATGCTCAGGCGCCACAGCTCGCGCTCGCGCGAGGATCGCGCGAGCGCGAAGATCCGCTCGTCCCCCAGCCTCCCCTCGTAATCGGCCTTCGTCGCCTCGATCTCCCGGGCGTACCCCGCGAGGAGCTCGTCGAGCTTCCTCGGCGGCACCTGCGCCGCGAACACCAGCTTGAGCAGGAGCGGGTGCCGCAGGTGGAGCGGCTCGAGCGGCTCCTCGAGCCACGCCTTGAGCGCCGCTCGGCCGGGCTCCGTCAGCGCGTACACCTTCCGGTCGGGCTTGCCGTCCCCGGGCATCGTCGTCGCCTCGACGAGCCCCTCGCGCTCCATCGCGTGCAGCTCCCGGTAGATCTGGCTCTGGGTCACCGACCAGAACGACCGCACCGACCCGTCGAACCGCTGTTTCAGCGTGTAGCCGCTCGTCGGCTCGAGCGACAGGAAGCCCAGGAGGGCGCCGCGGAGGGACATGACACACCTATCATAAGCCACACGTGTCATATGTGCAATGTGTTCTATGAGCGCGGGCGCGGCGCGGTCCGGTGGCGGCCGCCGCGGGCCCGGCTACACCGCGCGGATGCTCCGCCGACTCCTCGCCTGGCTCGATCGCGCGCTCCCGCGCCGCCCGACACCGCCGCCCGCGCCGCCCGACACCGCCGCCGAGCCGCCGGAGCCCGAGCCGCCCGGCCCCGACGGCGTCGTGGTCATGCCGATCGAGGACGCGATCGATCTGCACACCTTCGCCCCGCGCGACGTCGCCTCGGTGGTCGAGGAGTACCTCCACGAGGCGCAGCGGCGCGGCTTCCGCGAGGTGCGGGTCATCCACGGCCGCGGCAAGGGCGTGCAGCGCCGCGTCGTGCGGGGCGTCCTCTCGCGCCACCCCGCCGTCGACGGCTTCCGCGACGCGCCGGCCTCGCGCGGCGGGTGGGGCGCGACCGTCGTGTGGCTCAAGGCCGCGGACAGCGACACCTCGCCGTGAACCTCGCCGTCAGCGGAGAGCAAGGTCACCTGGAACGGCCGCAGGCTCCCGCGTAAGATGACGCGCATGTCGCGCCCCCCCGCCACGCCCGACGAGCCGAGCCCGACCAGCATCGCGGCCGCCACCGAGCCCCGCATGAAGGCCGAGGTGCTGGCGGTGCCCCGCCTCGAGCTCTGCGTCGAGCGCGAGGCCGGCAAGCCCGCGAGCCGGGTGATGGTGCTCGACGGCGACTTCATCCGCATCGGCTCCCACCCGAGCAACGATCTCGTCCTCGCCGACCGCGCCGTGTCGCGCTTCCACTGCATCCTCGAGCGCGTGAAGTCGACGTTCCGGCTCACGGACGTCGGCTCGCTCAACGGGACCTCCATCGCCGGCGTCCGCGTGCGGGACGCCGACGCCCTCCTGCCCGAGTGCCGCATCGAGCTCGGCGAGTCGGTCGTGCGCATCCGCGACGCCGCCGCCGTCGCCGAGACCGAGCTCGCGCGCGCCGTCAGCTTCGGCGCGCTCCAGGGCGTGTCGGTCCCCATGCGGCGCCTCTTCCCCATCCTCGATCGCGTGGCGAAGAGCGCGCCCGACGTGCTCATCGAGGGCGAGAACGGCACCGGCAAGGAGGTCATCGCCACCGAGCTCGTCCAGCGCGGCGCCCGCGCCCACAAGCCGCTCGTCATCGTCGATTGCGGCGCCATCTCGCCGAACCTCATCGAGAGCGAGCTGTTCGGCCACGTGCGCGGCTCCTTCACGGGCGCCTCGCGCGACCGCGCCGGCGCCTTCGAGGAGGCCGACGGCGGCACCGTCTTCCTGGACGAGATCGGCGAGCTGCCGCTGGAGATGCAGCCCAAGCTGCTCCGCGCCCTCGCCTCGCGCGAGGTGCGCAGGCTGGGCGAGAGCCGGGTGCGCAAGGTCGATATCCGGGTGATCGCCGCCACCAACCGGCGCCTCGAGCGCGAGGTGAACAACGGCCGATTCCGCGAGGACCTCTATTACCGCCTCTCGGTGCTCACCGTGCGCGTCCCGCCGCTCCGGGAGCGCAAGGAGGACATCGGCCTCCTCGTCCACTGCTTCCTGAACGAGCTCGGCGCCGTCGACAAGGTGCACCTCTTTCCGCCCGACGTCATCGAGGAGATGAAGCGTTACGACTGGCCCGGCAACGTGCGAGAGCTGAGGAACTACGTCGAGCGCCGCGTCGTGCTCGGCGAGGGCGCCGCCATGGGGGTCGCGGCGCCGTCCGAGCGGAGCTCCGCGCCCCCGGGCTCCGGGCCGCCGGGCTCCGCGCCCCGGGACGCCGCGCCTCCGGGCGCCGCGCGCGAGGCGCCCGCCGCGAACATCGAGATGCCCTTCAAGGAGGCGAAGGAGGCCATCATCGACCGGTTCGAGCGCGACTACCTCGCCGCGCTGCTCGAGTGGTCGAACGGCAACGTGAGCCGCGCCGCGCGCAAGGCGGGGCTCGACCGGATGTACCTGCACCGCCTCCTCCAGCGCCACGGGCTGCGCCGCGCCGCCGCCCTCGACTGAGCGGCGCAGCCCCGCCCTCGGACCGCGGGAAATCGCGCGCCCGTCCCCGCGATACGAGAGGGCGCCGCCGCCTCCCCCATGTCACAGTCGCGGCGCAATGGCGCGACCCCTCCGTGTGCGTAACCTCGCAAGATCTCTAAACATTTCCGAAACAGAACTGCTCGTCTGGCTGGCGGAGCACGCGCCCGCGGCGGACATCCGGCACCCGGCGGACTTCCTTCCCGCGGAGATGGCGGAGCGCGCGCAGCAGGCGCTCGCTCGGCCGCCGGAGCCGGCGTCGGCGCCGGAGCCGGTCGAGCGCCGCTGTGCCGACTGCGCGAAGCTCCCCGCCAAGGCGGGGGTCCGCGTGGTCGAGGTCGGGACCGACGCGGTTTGCGACATGTGCGGCAGCTCTGCGAACAAGCGGGCGGCGCTCGCGATGATCGGGGCGTTCCACGCGCGGGGGCTCCGGAGGCTGCTCGTGGTCGGCGGCGGGCCGGGCACGGCCGAGGACCTGCGGCAGCTGCTCGCGGGCGAGGTCGAGATCCGCATCGTGGACGGCGAAGGGCACCGCAACGCGGCCAAGGCCGACGCCGATCTCCGCTGGGCCGACGTGGTCGCCGTCTGGAGCTCGACGATCCTGTCGCACAAGGTGTCGAAGCTCTACACCGATCAGCGCGCCGCGTTCCGCGACAAGCTCGTCACCGTGCCGAGGCGCGGCGTGGCCGCGCTCTGCATGGCGGTGACCGAGAAGGTGAGCCCGCCAACAGGATAGTTGGTTTGCGTCCGGCCTTTCCCCGGCGTTCGCCAGGGTAGCCAACGGGTTGAACCCGCCTGAAACGAGCAGAATTTCGAACCGCCAAGGCGCCAAGGACGCCAAGGCGCCAAGATATTATGTTCGTCTTGGCGTCTTGGCGTCTTGGCGTCTTGGCGTCTTGGCGTCTTGGCGTCTTGGCGTCTTGGCGCCTTGGCGTCTTGGCGCTTCATTTCTCGCTCGATCAACGTGCTCGGAGCCCTAGCCCGCGCCCGCTTCGCCGGTCGCGCCCTCGTCGGGCCAGCTGCTCTTGTGCTCGGCGCTCGACTCCGGATTCAGCGGCTTGCTCCCGTCGAACACGCCCGGGATCGCCTCGTTGCTCGACCCGCCGCCGCGCGGCGCATCCACGGGCCCCGGCGACGCGTCGCCCTCCTCGACGTCCTGGCCGCTCGCCGCCTGCTCGCGCGCGCCCGGGGCGCTCTCGTCCGCCTGCGGCGCCGCGGGCTTCGCAGGCGCTCCCTTCTGCCCCGCCTGCCCCGCCGCGCTCGGGTCGCCCACGGTCCCCTCGGAAATCCCGCCGTAGCCGGGCGGGCTCGCAGCGGGGCTCTCGGGCCCTCGTCCTTGCATCGTGCGCTCGTCTTGAGCCATGGCGTGTCTCCTTGTCGATGCGAGGTCGAGCAATGGACATGCCACCTGGGGCGAGGAGACGGGCGTGGCGCCGCGCGACCCGCCTCACACCGGACGGCTGTTGAGCCGCACGCGGCGGAGGGTGCGCCGCGCGTGGGGCACCCAGCCACGGAAGTGCCAGCGCGCGGACATGGCGAGCCCGCGGACCCACTCGTCGGCGGCGTAGGCCACCCAGACGCCGGCGAGCCCCCAGCCGAGGTAGACGCCGAGCAGCCACGACAGCCCGACGGCCACGGCGAACATCGAGAAGACGCCGAACCCGACCGGAAAGCGCGCGTCGCCAGCGGCGCGCAGGCCGTTGATCACGACAAGGTTGAGCGTGCGGCCCGGCTCGACCAGGAGGGTGAGCCAGAGCAGCTTCGAGCCGGTGGCGATCACCTCCGGATCGCTCGTGAACAGGCCGAGCAGGCGCGGGCCGAGCAGCGCGGTGGCGAGCACAAGGGTCACGCACACGCAGAACCCGAGCGCCAGGCCGCCGCGCACCTGGCGGTCGGCGCCGTGCAGCTCGCCCGCGCCGATGTGGTGCCCGACCACGATCTCGGTCCCGAAGCCGATCGCCATCCCGAACAGGAGCAGGAAGTGCACGATCTGCATCGTGTACGTATGGGTGGTGAGCGCCGTCTGCCCCATGTTGGCGACCATCGCGAGGATGATCATGAAGCTGATGCGATAGACCACGTTCTCGCCCGCCCCCGGCAGGCCGATGTGCAGCATCTCGCGGAGCCGGTCCATGCGAATGCGCCAGAAGTCCTCGAAGGTCGAGCGGATCCGGAGGCGCGCGATCCACAGCTGCCGGTGCATCCAGAAGGAGAACGCGCGCGCGATCACCGCGGCGAGCGCGAGCCCGTTCATGCCGAGCCCCGGCCACGCGCCGACTCCGAACATGAGCGGCAGGCTCAGCGAGAGCTGCACGACGTACATGACCACGATGAGGCGCAGCGTGTCGCGGGTGTACGTGTGGGCGCGCAGCACCGAGCCCATCGAGAAATTCACCGCGTCGAACGCCAGCATCACGCCGACCGCGATCAGATAAGGCTGCGCGATCGGGAACAGGGAGGGCGGCAGGCGCATCAGCTCGAGCAGGGGCCGCGCGCCGATGGCGATGACGGCGCAGCTGAAGAGCCCGAGCCACACGTTGGCCGCGAGCGACGCCCGCGCGACCTGCTCGGCCCCGGCGCGATCGCGCGCGCCGAGGTACTGAGTGACCACCACGCTCGCGCCGACGCTGACGAAGCGAAAGGTGATCATGAAGGTCAGCATGATCTGGTTGGACAGCCCGTACGCGGCGGCGGCCTCGTCCGACAGGCGGCTGACCAGCCACACGCCGAACACCCCGACGAGCATGTGCAAGAGGTGCTCGCTGAAGATGGGCCAGGTGATCTCGAGCAGGCGGGGGCGAGGGAGAGAAGGCGCAGGAATGACCGATTGCAAGGCGCCGCATCCTACTCTGCCGGAGTGCACCTCGCCACGGCCGAGCACGGAACGGCGAGCGCCGGCCGCCGGCGCGCTCCGCCGCGCGCGAACGAGGGCGGCGCGCAGGCGCCGCGCGATCGCGTGGCGCTGTGGTCGGAGGACGGCGGTTGGGTCCGCTGTCGCCTGTCTCCTCACGATCCGCTCGGGTCGCATGGGCCGAGCGGCGCTCGAGACGCCGGGCGGCTCGCGGCCGCGCTCTGGCGGCGACGTAAGCGAGGAGAGGCGAGAGTCGAGGTAAGACGGCAAGGCGAGACGGTAACGACGGTAGCGACGGTAGCGACGGTGAGGTGTCCTCGCTCGCCGCCTTGCGGGGTTGTCCCTTCCCGGCTCCCCCTCGCGTCGATTACCCTCGGAATGGGAGGAGCAGGGCACCCTCGCCCCGCCGCGCCCGGAGGGTTCGAATGGTGAGATTGCACAGCAGCGCCGGGTGGCTCCTGGCCGCGGCGGCCGTGGCGCCGGCCGTGACCGCCGGGTGCTCTTGCGGCGACTCGAGCGGGACGAGCGCGGGCGCGAGCGCGTCGGCCGGCGGCGGCGCGGAGCAGGGCACGGCGAGCGGCCTCGGGGGTGACCCGTTCCCGTCGGGGAGCGGCGGGTCGAGCGCCGGGGGCGGCGGGTGCGAGGGGCTCGAATGCCAGAAGATCGCCTGTCCGGGCGGCGGCAAGACCACCGTGAGCGGCACCGTGTACGCGCCTGCGGGCAAACTCCCGCTGTACAACGTCATCGTGTACGTTCCGAACAAGGAGCTTGATCCGATCGCCGACGGGGCGAGCTGCGATCCATGCGGCGTGACGCTCTCCGGAGATCCGATCGCGACCGCGCTCACGGACACGGAGGGGCGGTTCGTGCTGGAGGACGTGCCGGTCGGCGAGGACATCCCGCTCGTCGTCCAGCTCGGCAAATGGCGGCGCCGGATCACGCTGCCGAGGGTGGAAGCGTGCGTCGACAACCCGACGGTGGACGGGGAGATCCGGCTGCCGCGCAACAGGTCGGAGGGCCATCTCCCGAAGATCGCGCTGACGACCGGCGGCGCGGACGTGCTGGAGTGCCTGCTGTACAAGATGGGTATCGACGCGTCGGAGTTCACGCCGCAGGCGGGCGACGGTCGCGTGAACCTGTTCGTCGGGCGCGCCATCGAGGGGGACAGCGCGACGAGCCGGTACCGCGACGGGCTGAACGACGGAGCGGCCTTCTCCCCAGCGCCGGAGTTCTGGAGCTCGCTCGACAACCTGCAGCAGTACGACATGGTGATCCTGTCGTGCGAAGGGTCGGAGTTCAAGGCCGACAAGCCGGAGGCGGCGCTGCGGGCGATGTTCGACTACGCCGCGGCGGGAGGTCGCGTGTTCGCGTCGCACTGGCACAACACCTGGCTGCGGCTCGGGCCGGAGCGGTTCCCCGAGACGGCCGACTGGGACGAGCAGAGCGACCCGGACGACGGGCTCCCCGTGCTGGTCGACACCACGTTCCCGAAGGGCGCGGCGCTCCGGGACTGGCTCGTCACGGTAGGGGCGTCGACCGTGCCCGGGCGGATCGAGATCGACGATCCGCAGCACTGGGTCAACTCGGTGAACGAGGAGATCGCGACGCGGTGGCTCTACAACGACGCCGATCCGGCCTTCGAGGCGCGGGCGGGGGTCAAGTACTTCACGTTCAACACGCCGATCGGCGCGCCGGAAGAGCAGCAGTGCGGCCGGTTCGTGTACACGGACATCCACGTGGCGGCGACCGACGTGGCCGGGGCGCCGTTCCCGAGCGGGTGCGAGGACCGGGACGGGGAGATCCATGAGCTGACCGCCCAGGAGAAGGCGCTGCTCTTCATGCTGTTCGATCTCTCGGCCTGCATCACGCCGGACGACGAGCCGCCGCCGGTGCCTGTGCCGAGGTGACGGGGCGCCCTCGGGGTGAGGGCGGCGTGCGCGATCTCCGGTGCTGGTGAATGGAGTGGGCTCTGTCGTGAGAGGCTCACTGGCAAGCGTTGGCACTGGCCGGCGGGTGGACCAGGACGGCACAGAGAGCGCCGAGGGGGCGCGCCCGAGGCTTGACATTTCGGGCGCGTTCGCCCTCTATTTCATGAGCGATATCGACGCCCTACGCATGGATGGGCGGTTGACCAGGGTGGTCGCCCGACCACCAAGGGGAGCACCGTAGCCGGCGCGGATCCTCGCGGGAAAGAGCGCTCGCGCAGGCCACAGACGCACGGCAGCATCGCTCGATCCGCAGGTCCAGCGGATTGGCATGCGTCTTGCGGAATTTTCAGTTGCTTGCACACCGCCGCTCGGGCACACAGGCGCCCGTGATGGCCTCCCCTTCACGCCCTCGCCGGTGGCTGACGGCCGCCCGCATTCGTGCGCTGCGTCCGGCACATGGTGTTCTGGCCCACATACTCGAACTTCGTTTTGACGGTTAACTTTCATGCATAGAGGGCTTGCCATGGCGCTGAGCTGCCCTTTTAATGCCGCGCCCATACGGTTACTTCCCTTGGAGGACAGGATGAAGAGCGTTTCGCTTCGCGGTGTGCTTGGCAGGTCGACGTGGTCATTCGGCCTTGCGGCGGTCGCCCTGCAAGCAGCCGTGCTCATCGGCTGCGGCGACGCGTCGACGGACGACGGCGCCGGCGGGGCCGGCGGGGCCGGCGGCGGGGGAACGACGACGGGAACCACGGGGCCGTCGTCGAGCTCGACGACGACCTCGGCGAGCTCGACGAGCTCGACGACCTCGGCGAGCTCGGCGAGCTCGACCACGACGGCGGCCAGTACGACCTCGTCGACGACGAGCACGGGCAGCGGGGTGGTGCCCACGGACGGAACGCCGGTCGAGCGCCACGGCCAGCTCCGGGTCAAGGACGGCAACATCGTCGGTGAGCACGGGGTCCCGGTCCAGCTCAAAGGCATGAGCCTGTTCTGGAGCCAGTGGAGCAATTACTACAACGCGAACGTCGTCAACTCGCTCGCGGACAACTGGAACGCGACCCTCGTCCGCGCGGCGATGGGCATCGAGAACGAAGGCGGGTACCTCGAAGACGCGGGCGGCCAGAAGGCCAAGGCGAAGGCCATCGCCGACGCGGCGATCGCGAAGGGCCTCTACGTGATCCTCGACTGGCACGATCACAACGCGAACAACCACCTGGATCAGGCGAGGAGCTACTTCCGCGAGGTGGCGCAGACCTACAAGAACGTGCCCAACGTGATCTTCGAGGTCTTCAACGAGCCGCTCAACTCGCACAGCTGGCAGACCGTGAAGTCGTACGCCGAGGCGGTGATCGGCGAGATCCGCGGCCAGGGCGCGAACAACCTCGTCATCGTCGGCTCACCGAACTGGTCGCAGGACGCGGACATCGCCGCGGACAACCCCCTCAACGACCCGAACGTGGCGTACACCCTGCACTTCTACGCCGCCACGCACAAGGGCGCGCTGCGCGAGAAGGCCCAGCGCGCGATGGACAAGGGCCTGGCGCTGTTCGTGACCGAGTGGGGGACGTGCGAGGCCGACGGCAACGGCGGGCTCGATCTCGGCGAGGCGGGGACCTGGCTCAATTTCCTCGACACGAACAACATCAGCTGGGCCAACTGGTCGCTGGGCGACAAGGACGAGGCGTGCTCCGCGCTGAAGCCCAGGGCGAACACCATGGGCAACTGGACCGACAACGACCTCACCGAGTCGGGCAAGTGGGTGAAGTCGAAGATCGCGGAGTGATCCGCGCGCGGGCCCCCGGGCGCTCGCCCCGGTGACCTGGACCCGACCGATCGCCCTCGCTCCTCCGGCGACCCCGGCGGAGCGGGGGCCGCCTCCCGCCCCTTCCGACGTCAGACCCTGCCGAGCGCGAGCTCGCCTCGCCGCTCACCCGCGCTCTCGTTGGCTCTCCACGGACAGGGGCCGCCCGGCACAGAAGGGGCAGTCTTCATGCGAGCTCCAGTCGTCGTCCTCGAGGCCGAAGGCCCGGAGCTGCTCGATCTCCCATGCGCGCGCCTCGGGCGACAGCGGGGCGGGACAGGTGGACTTGTGGTCTCTCGGGCGACTCAACATGGACGGTTCCATTCGGTTGTGCTCCGGAGAGCGACTCCGGGATTTATCGCGCAGCCCCCTGCAGCGCCCGCGAAATCGGCCGAGCCGCGGCAAGTCTGTCCATCGTTGAGGTGAACGGAAGAGACCTCTCGCGGACGGTCGATGCGCGACCACCATGTCCCCCCGGAAACCCGGCTGCGCTGCGGGCTCCTCCCGAATCCAACCATAGGCCCCGTGGAGGGGCCGGGCCCTCAGCGAAGCCCCCCCGCGCGCACCCGCTCGGCCACCTCGCGGCGTCGCAGCTTGCCGCTGGTCGTCTTGGGCAGCTCGCCCGGCGGGAGCAGCACGACCTGGTCGACCGTGACCCCGTTCGCCCGCAGCGCCTCGCGCACCCGCTCCGTGAGCCCGGCGTGCTCCGACGCCTCGGCCCGCGTCTCGGCCACCACGTAGACGGCCTCGGTCTGGCGCTCCTCGAGGTAAAGCCCCACCGCGACCACGCACCCGGCCCGGATGCCGTCGACCCGGGACGCGATCTCCTCGATCACCGCAGGGATCATCGTGTGTCCGCCCTTGATGATCACTTCCTTCTTCCTGCCCGTGACGAACAGCGTCCCCCGATCGAGGAACCCGAGATCGCCCGTGCGCAGCCAGCCGCCCACGAGCGCCTCGGCCGTCGCCTCGGGCTCGTTGAAATACCCCTCCATCACGGTCTCCGAGCGCACCTCGATCTCCCCCACCGCGCGCTCCGGGACGGGATTGCGCCCGGCGTCGACGATCCGGACCTCCGTGCGCGGGATCGGCCTGCCGACGCCGACGAGCTCCAGCGACAGAGGCCCCGGCGCGGCCTCCTCGACGCGGCCCTCGCGCTCGAGCACGCCGCGATCCACGGTGAGGACGCGCGGCGGGGCGAGCAGGTCGGGGAAGGTCACGGCGACGGTCGCCTCGGCGAGCCCGTAGACCGGAAAGAACGCCTCGATGCGGAAGCCGCACGGCGCGAACACCTCGGCGAAGCGGCGGAGCAAGGCGGGGGAGATCGGCTCGGCGCCGACCATCGCGCAGCGCCACGCGCCGAGGTCGAGCCCCGCCTCGACGGCGCGGCGGGCGAGCCCGACGCCGATGGCGTAGGCGCTCGGCGGCCCGAGCGAGATGACGCCCCGGATGCGCGACATCTCCGCGAGCCACGAGAACGGCCGCGTGCGGAACTCGAGCGGCGACAGCATGTGCACGGGGAAGTCGTTGAAGAGCGGGAAGAGCAGCCCGCCGACGAGCCCCATGTCGTGGTGGAGCGGCAGCCACGACACGCCCCCCGCGCCGTCGCCGCGCACCGGGAGGCGCTCGCTCATCGCGTCGAGGTGCAGCATGAGCCGCTCGTGCGGGATGACCACGCCGCGCGGGTGCCCGGTGCTGCCGCTCGTGAGCTGGATGAGCGCGGGGCCGGGCGCGCGCTCCGGATCGGGCAGCGAGGCGTCGGCGGGCGCGTCGAGCAGCGGCTCGGCGGCGAGCTGCGCGAGGCCGTCCGCGCCGCCCTCGCCCTGCGCGAAGCCGAGCAGCGCGGACGAGACCACGAGCGCGCGCGCGCCGACCCGGGCGGCCGTCCGCCGGAGCTCGCCGAGGAACGCCGCGACGTCCGTGAGCCGGTAAGGCACCCCGACCTGGATCGGCACCGCGCCGAGCACCCAGACGCCGAAGAGGCACGGCACCGCCACCTCGACGTCCGTCACGAGCAGGAGCACGCGGTCGCCCGGGCGCACCCCCGCCCCCAGGAGCCCCGCCGCCGCCGCGCGCGCGCGGCGCCAGTACTCCGCCCACGTCCAGCCGACGAACTCCCCTTGATGCTTGTGGTAGAAGCCGAACCGATCCGGCGCGGCCTCGGCCCGCGCCCGGAGCAGGCCCGCGACCGTGCGCGCAGCGACGCCGCGGCTCACGTCGCGCGCCTCGGCTCGGGAGACGGCGCGACGCCGAGGCGCTCGCGGCCGCCGCCCTTCGTCGCCACGATCATGTACTCGAGCGCGGTGCGGCGCGCGAAGGAGAGCCGGCCCACGGTCATGTACGTCTGGAGCAGCCGCGAGAAGCCGGGCGCGCGCGCGTCGATCTTGGCCCGGTTCGCGCGCACGTTGTCGATCCACCGGGCGACCGTGTGCACGTACGAGCTCGTGAGGTCCTCGACGCGCCGGACATCGAGGCCGGCCTGCTCGATCATCCCGAGCTCCTCGGCGAGCGAGATCAGGCGGCAATAGCCGAGCGCCTGGACGAAGATGTACTGCGTGGCGGAGCTCTCCCGGTCGCCGCGGGCGCGCGCCGGGAAATAGCAGTCGGAGATGAGCAGCCTGCCGCCCGGGCGCAGCGCGGCGGCGATCTTCTGGTGGATCCGCTCGCGGTTGTGCATGTGCACGATGCTGCCCACGAAGAGCACCGCGTCGAGCGACTCGGGCTCGAGGTCGACGTCCTCGATATGGGCGAGGTCGATGCGGACCCGCGAGGCGACGCCCGCCCGGTCGGCGCGGCGGAGCGCCTCCTGCCGCTGCTTGTCGCTCAGCGTGACGCCCCGGAAGCTCCCGCCGGTGCGCTCGGCGAGATAGATGAGGTTCGAGCCCCAGCCGCACCCCACGTCGAGGACGCGCTCGCCGGGGTGGATGTCGAGCTCGCGGCGGACCCAGTCGTACTTCCGCTCCTGCGCCGCCTCGAGGCTCTCCCCGGGATCGAGGAAGATGCCCGTCGCATAGGCGAGGCGGCTGTCGAGGACCATGGAGAAGATCTCGGGATCGTTCTGGTAATGGGCGGCGACCTCCCGCCGCTCGTGCTCCCGCTGCTCCTCGGGCGTCCGCGCGGCGGCCTCGCGCTCGGCGCGCGTGCGCGGCGCTGTCACGACGCCCCTCCCCGGCCGCCCCGCGCGGCGAGCTGCGCCTCGACGAAGGCGATCACGTCGCCGACGGTGCTGATCTGCGCCTGATCCGGCGCCGCGAAATCGGGCGCCACGATCTGGAATCGCTCCTCCAATGCGACGTTGACCTCGATGAGCGCCAGCGAATCCACGCCGAGGCCGTTCTCGAGCGAAAGGTCGGGAGTCACGGCGTCGACGCTCATTCCACATCGCTCTGCAATGATGGTGCGGACCTCGCGGGCGATCTCCGGATCTCCCCCGCCCGCCGCCTGCGGCTGCTTCTGCAGCGCCGCCTCGCTCTTCTTCATCGCGCTCTCCAGTCCAGGGTTCGGCGCGCGCGACCTTCGGCGCGCCGGCGCGAGAGGACTTCCATGCCGGCGCCGGTCACGGCCGGGCTGAGCCGTACCATGGCTGCCATTCGCCGTCCATGCCGGACGAGCGCGCTCTACCGCTGGATCAGCGCGCTTTCGGCGCGGCGGCGCGCCTGCGCTGGCCGGCGCGCGGCGGGGCGGCGCGCGACGACTCAGGGCGCGGGCGGCCGCGCCCGCGGGCCCTGCGCGAGCGGCTCAATCGCCGAAATCGCCGAAATCGCCGCCGTCATCGACCCCGCCGCCGTCATCGGCCGCGCCGCCGTCATCGCCCCACGGGTCGCCGTCGTCCGGCCCGTCGCCTTCATCGCCCTCGTCGCCCGCGCCGTCGCCGCCGCGATCGGCGTCGTTCAGGAGATCGGGATTCGCGGCGGCCTCCTGCGCCGTGCCGAGCGGCACGCCCGCGGGGCTCACGAAGAGCACATGGGGAGGCGAGAGCATGTGCATGAACGAGGAGATGAGCATCACGTCCAGCATCACGCTGAGCGGGCTCGGAGGGTAATAGACCATGAACGGGTCGTAGCCCGGGTGCGTGGGGCTCGCGGGGTGCGGCCCGGCAGCGGCGCCGTCGCCGGGAGGCGCGTGCACGACGCGCGCCTCGGCGTGGCGCTGCTCCACGCGCGCCTCCGGCATCGACGCCTTGAGGGCGCCCTCGAGCCGCCCGACGAACGACTCGAACTGCAGCCGCGCCGTCTCGAACAGCGCTTGGTCCTTCGCGAGGGGCTCCACGCGGCGGCGGTAGTCGTCCGCGGCCTCGCCGGGGCGCGGCTCGAGATCCCGCAGGCGCCCGCCGACGGACACGATCCCCGCCGGCTCGTCCTCGGCGTGCTCGGTGCGGGCGCGCGTCTCGATGACGAGGTGCAGCCCCGCCTCCTCGTGCTCGGCGGCGAACTTGAGCTCGGTGAAGCCGCGCCCGAACACGGCGGAATGCTCGGACAGCGCGAGCACGAGATCGGGGAGATCGTCCGGCTTCCCGTCGGTGTCCTGGAAGATGACGGTGTCGTCGATGACCAGCGAGAGGGCGTTGCCGACCCCGAGCTGGACGAGCGCCCGCCGCACCTGATCGACCACGGCGGTGGCCTCCAGCTCGACGCGCATGCGATCCGTGTCGAGGTCCAGCTTGGCGCCGAAGCCGCGCTTCAGCTTCTCCCAGAGGGTGGGGTCGCGCTGGATGATGCTGCCCTTGAGCGATACGTGGATCTGTCCGATGAGCCGCATGCGCGCTCCTTAGCACCGGAGCGACGCCGGGGGGCGGCCGACGCGCCGGCGCCGCCGAGGCGGCGCCGGCCGGACGCGCTTCGCCGAGGCCGCCCCGCGGGAGGACGTCCCTGGCCGGCTGGCCTCGTCGCCGACGTGGCGCGTGGCTAGCCGAACGTGAGCCGCTGCGCGACGCGCTTGTACGCCTGCTCCACGACGCGGCGGGCGTGGTGGATCGCATTGGAGTGGGGGAACTGCAGCGAGGGCGGCTCGGCGTCGGCCTCCGGCGCCGCGTCCGCGAGCCGGCGCGCGAGCGCGCCCACGGTGTCGACCTCGAAGTCCCTCGAGTTCTCCTTGAGGAAGCGGCAGAGGCCGCGGAGCCGATCCACGTTGAGCCGGTTCGGGTAGCCGCGGCGCGCCTCCGCCGAGTCGAGGAAGTAGAACTCGAACGAGTGGGTCACCAGCGTGACCTCCTTGACCCCGAGGGCGCGGTAGCGGAGGAGGCAATGCTTGATCTCGTCGAGCGTCACCGCCGTGATCTGAAGGTGCCTGAAGCGCTTCGTCGGCTCGATGAAGTTCGTGACCGGCAGCTCGTACACCCCCGGCTCGGGCGTCTCGAAGAGGCCGAGCCGCGCGCCGGGATACTGCATCTTGCAGTTCTTGCTGAAGTAGCAGGGGTTGTAGTTGCTGCTCAGCACGAGCCCCGCCAGCTTCATCGCCCGCCAGGTGTCGTTGTTCGCGCCGAAGTTGCCGGCGCGGTAGCCGAGCAGCTCGCCCGCGGGGACGCCCGCGCGCACGAGCAGGTCGCGCCCCTCGAGGAGCAGCCGCGCCTGCTCCTCCACCGGGTAGTCGGCGATGTCGTCCGAGACGCGGGCCTCGCCCCGCGTGTGCCAGTCCGCGCGCCGCTGCACCGGGTGCACGTGCAGCTGCACGTCGTGGCCCCGGCCGTGCAGCGCCTGGCACACGTTCGTGAGGCCGTCCATCCCGAAGCTGTACGAGCCGATCGCCTCGACGAAGAACGTCCCGCGCTGACCGTGCGCCTCCAGCTCGCGCATGATGAGCTCGATGCCGAGCGGCTCGCGCTGGTTGACGAAGCGGCCCCAGATGCGGAGGTCGTAGCCCATCGCGGGAGATTTGCTGTCGCCCGTGATGCGCTCTTCGGCGCACTCCACGTCCACGGTAATGTATACCCGCGTCCTGCCGTCAGCCATCGCCTGCTCCTCCCTCGCCGCGCTTCTGAAGAACCATCGTGATCGTCGGGGACACGAAGCCCACGTGCATCCCGAGCGGGCCGAGGAGCCGGTTCGCCGCCGAGAAGGCCAGGAGCCGCGGCCCGGACATGCCCATCTTGGCCTTCAGATCGACGATCAGCCGGCCCCGATCCTGCTGCGAGATATCCGCATAATCGCCGAACCCGCGCCGGAGCTGCCAGGGAAATACGCTGTAGAGCGACTGGCCCGGAAACAAGGGGCGCAGCGAGCGAGGCACGTAGTTCATCAGCGGACGGCGGCTGTGGAGCTCGATCGGCCAGAGGCGGTTGCTCGTGCCCAGGATGACGATGAACCCCCACGGCGCGAGCACCCGGTCGATCTCGCGCTGGACCGCGGGCAGGCGCTCGGGCGGGACGTACTCGAGCACGCTGTTGCAGGAGACGAGCTCGAACTCCGCGTTCCCGAACGGAAGCGAGGTCGTGTCGGGGACGTGGAGGACGCGCACCCTGTCCGACATCCCGTGGCGCTCGACGTTCAGCTGGGTCAGCTCGACGTACGACGGATCGACGTCGATCGCCGTCACGTCGGCGCCCAGGGTCGCGAGGACGATCGCCGTCCCGCCCAGGTGGCAGCCGAACTCGAGCACCTTCTTGCCACGGACCGACGTGAAGAGGTCGTCGTAGGCGTGGCGGCTGTGCCGCCACTCCCAGTCGACGTACCCCCCCACGAAGGTGTCGTCCGGATCCCAGCCGTTGCGCTGGGCGCACTCGCGGAAGCGGCGATCGGCGTCGGCGTCCCGGACAGCGGGCGGCGAGATGACGTTCGGGCTGGGATCACTCATCGGGGAAGTTCAAGCGTCGGGCGTTCCTCCCGACCGTGCGGGCGCCCTGTAAATTGCAAAGAGGTAGGGGGAAAACCACGGGTTCGTCTCGCCCGGGACCACCCGGCTGGCGAGCGCCCGGATCGGCGGGACGAGCTTCCAGACAACGCGCCGCGCCAAGAGGGGCGCCTCGTCGTCCAGCCAGAAATCGAAGTGGCCGCCCGTGTAGCGGGCCTGGACGATCTCGGCGCCGTTGCGGCGGGCGGCGGCCTCGAGGAACGGCAGGTTCATGATGCGGGTGTTGTGGCCGTTCAGGTTCTTGCGATCGAACAGCCAATGGAGCGCCTTCTGCCCGCCGGCGAAGTTCGGCATGGCCACGACCACGGTGCCTCCCGGCTTCACCAGCTCGAAGTGCCGATCCACCACCGACCCTGCGTCATCGAAGTGCTCGATGAACCCGAAGGAAGCTACGATATCGAATTTCTCCTCGGGTTTCCAGGAGAAGAAGTCCCCCTTCTCGATCCTGCCGACCTTGACGCCGCGCTTCGTGAGCTCCTGCTCGACGACGGCCGGGTCGCAGGCGTAGTCGAGGCCGTAGGCCGTGAGCCCGAGGCGCCCGCAGAAATCGGCGAGGATGCGGCCCGGCGCACACCCGATCTCGAGGAACGACAAACCCTCTCCGCGCGGCAGGAAGGGAGCGATGTCGTCGTAGAGCTCGCAGCCGCCGCCCATGTCCTCGGCGCCGGCGTGGAGCTTCCAATGGTTCTCCCAGTACTCCTGTGACGTGAGCTTCAACGTCGCCTCCTCGTTGCCATGACGGAAGGGGCGTCTCCACGACGAGCCTCCCCGGAGGATCGCATTCGAACCGCCGCACCGCGGCTGGTCGGGCAGGTTGAATGCGATCTGCGTGCCATCCAGCGCCACGAATCCTAGAAGACGGGAAGGCCCACACGCAAGCGGGCCCTCCGCCTTCTTCCTGTGCCGCCGTCCATCTGGCTACCCGGGCCAGCCGCGCGGGGCGCGGGGCGCCGGGGCGATCTTCCCCGGCGTTTCGCCCCGCGGGCCGCGCCCGGGCCGCCGGCGCTAGGAGGCGGCCCCCTTCTGCAGGCGCTCGCGGAGCAGGACCTCGAGCGCGGCGAGCGCCTTCGCGAAGCCGTCGATGCCCTCGCTGAGCTTGTCGCTCGCCATCCGGTCGCTCCCGTGCATCGCGCGGAACGTCGCCTCATCCATCGTGAGCTTCTCGATGTGCATGGCGCGCGCCGCGTCCGGATCGAGCTTCCTCGGCAGCTCGCCGCGCGCGGAGGCGAGCTCGGCGAGCAGCTTCGGCGAGATCGTCAGGAGATCGCTGCCGGCGAGCTCCTTGATCTCGTCGATGTTGCGGAAGCTCGCGCCCATCACCTCGGTCTTGTAGCCGTGCTTCTTGTAGTAGTTGTAGATCTTCGTGACCGAGACGACGCCCGGGTCCTCGGCGGGCGGGTAGCTCGTGCGACCGGTGTCCTTCAGGTACCAGTCGAGGATGCGGCCGACGAACGGCGAGATGAGCGTCACGCCCGCCTCGGCGCACGCGATCGCCTGGTGCAGCCCGAAGAGCAGCGTGAGGTTGCAGTGGATGCCCTCCTTCTCGAGGACCTCCGCCGCGCGGATGCCCTCCCACGTCGAGGCGATCTTGATGAGGACGCGCTCGCGCGAGACGCCGGCCTCCTCGTAGAGGCGGATGATGCGCCGGCCCTTCTCGATGGTCGCCTGGGTGTCGTAGGAGAGGCGCGCGTCGACCTCGGTCGAGACGCGGCCGGGGATGATCTTCAGGATGCGCAAGCCGAAATCGACGGCGAGCCGGTCGAACGCGAGGCTCACGGCGTCGCCCGGCTCCTTGCTCTGGCCCGCTTCCTTCTGGGCCCAGGCGAGCGCGCCGCTCACGATGTCGGTGTACTCGGGCATCTGGGCGGCCGCGGTGATGAGCGACGGGTTCGTCGTCGCGTCTTGCGGGCGGAACTTCTCGATCGAGTTGATGTCGCCGGTGTCGGCGACGACGACGGTGTAAGCCTTGAGGCGCTCCAGCAGGTTCTGGTCCATGGCGCCATTGTACGAGCAGCCAGGCAGGACGCTTCAAAGCTTTCGTGGCGTTCGTGCGAGGGGCCTCCCCTGCCGCTGGATGCACGGCCCGCGGTGGCCTATGGACAGCGCCCCGTGGAGCCGCCCCCCAACGCCGTCGCGCAGCCGACCCCCGACGCCGTCGCGCAGCCGCCCCTCCCCGACGCCGTCGCGCAGCGCGTCCTGTCCGCCTACGACGATCGGCTGGCCGTCCTGCGCGCCGAGGCCGGCGCGCTCGATCGCCGGTCGAGGACGTTCTCGCTCCTGCGCGGGGTCTCGTTCGTGGCCGCGGCCGTGGCCGGGGGGTACGCGCTCTTCGGCGACGTGCCGCGGTGGGTCGCGTACGCCGCCGGGGCGGTGACCGCGGTGTTCCTCGGGCTGCTCGTGGCGCACGCGCGCCTCGTCACCCGGATGACGGAGCTCGAGCAGCGCATCGGCCTCTACGAGCGCGGCAAGCGGCGCGTCGCCGGCGACTTCGCCGATTTCCCCGAGCGGGGCGACCGCTTCGCCGCGCCGGACCACGATTACGCGGGCGATCTCGACGTGTTCGGGCAGGCGTCGCTGTTCCAGCTGCTCGACGTGGCCCAGACCGGCGAGGGCGAGGCCACGCTCGCGGCCTGGCTCACGGCGCCCGCCGCGGAGGCCGCCGTGGCGGCGCGGCAGGAGGCGGTGCGCGAGCTGGCCGGCCTCGGCGCGTTCCGGGAGGATCTCGCCGTGGTGGGCATGCAGGCGGGGGCGCGCGGCCGCGAGGCCGGGCCGCTCATCGCGTGGGCCGAGGCGCCCCCGTCGCTGCTCGGCGCCGAGGCGCGCGCCGGCGGCCTGCCGGCGAGCGCGCTCCTGACCGCGGCGAAGGTGCTCGTGCCGCTGACGCTCGCGCTCCTCGCGGCGCCGCAGATCGTCCCGGGGGAGCAGCTCGGGCTGCTCCGCCACGCCTGGCTCCTGCCGTTCGCGGCCCAGCTCCTCGTGCTGCTCCTCTTGCGGCCCGCGATCGAGCCGATCCTCGCCGCCGCGTCGTCGCGCGAGGCGCCGTTCGCGCGGTACCGGCCGCTCCTCGCGCGCATCGAGCAGCAGGCGTTCTCGTCGGCGCTCCTGAACGAGCTCAAGGCCGAGCTCGCCGGCCCCTCGGGCGCGCTCGCCTCGCGCGAGATGACGGCGCTCGAGACCCGGGTGGGCTACTCGGATCTGCGCCACAGCGGGCTCATCCACCTCGTCGCCGATCTCTTCCTGCTCTGGGACGTGTGGTGCGCGCTCGCCCTGGAGCGGTGGAAGCTGCGCGCGGGCCGGCACGTGAAGGCGTGGATGCGGGCGCTCGGTCACGTCGAGGCGCTCGCCAGCCTCGCGACGTTCGCGCACGAGAACCCGGACTACGCCTACCCCGAGGTGAGGGGCGGCGAGCCGCGCTTCGCGGCGACGGGGCTCGGCCATCCGCTGCTGCCGCGCGGCCGCCGGGTGACGAACGACGTCTCGCTCGAGGGCGCGGGCGCCGCGCTGCTCGTGACGGGCTCGAACATGTCGGGCAAGAGCACGCTGCTGCGCGCGATCGGGGTGAACGCGGCGCTCGCCCTGGCGGGCGCGCCGGTCTGCGCGTCGTCGCTGTCGCTGTCGCCGGTCCGCGTCCGGACGAGCATGCGGATCAAGGACTCGCTCGAGCAAGGCGTCTCGCACTTCTACGCCGAGCTGACCCGCCTGAAGCGCGTCGTCGACGGCGCGGACCGCGGCGAGCCGGTGCTGTTCCTGCTCGACGAGATCCTCCACGGCACGAACGCGCGGGAGCGCCAGATCGGGGCCAGGGCGGTCGTGAGGCACCTCGTGGAGCGTGGGGTCATCGGCGCGGTGTCGTCGCACGACATGGGGCTCTCCGTGCTGGAGCAGGAGACCTCGGGCCGCGTGCGCAACATGCACTTCGAGGAGCTCGTGGTCGATGACCGGATGACCTTCGACTACAAGCTGAAGCCCGGCGTCGTGACGAGCGCGAACGCGCTGCGGCTCATGAAGATCGTGGGGATCGACCTCGACTTCTCGGAGGGCGAGCGCGCGCCCGCGGCGGCGGCGACCACGTCGGCCGCGGCGGCGCCGCGGGAATAGGCGCGGCGCACGGCGACCGGCGGGCTCCGCATCCCGCCGGACGGGCCTATCGACTTCAACGAGCGGCTCGCGCCGCTACGTCGCGGCCTGCCCCGTACCCTGCTCGAGCGTCACGGCGCGCTCCCCGACGACGGCTGACGCGGGCGGCGCGCCGCCCGCGTCAGCCGCCGCCGGCGCGCCCGCCTCCCTCGAGATCACCGCCCGCGCGAACGCGGCGACCCGCTCGGCGAAGCGGCGCGGGTCGTCGACGTGCGGGCAGTGGCCGACGCCCTCGGGCTCCTCGATCTCCGCGTGCGGCGGGAGGTGCCGACGGTAGTACTCGAGGTTGCCCCCCGGCATGAGGCGGTCCGAGCGGCCCCAGATCAGCAGGATCGGCATCGACAGCGACCGCAGCTGCTCGGGCGTGAACGCGTGGTCGCACCGGGTCGAGCTCGTGAAGGAGACGATGGTCTCGCGCGCGAACATCCGCACGACGTCGCCGGCGACCAGCGGGGTGAACCACGGGACGCGGTGGTAGAGCCGCGCGAAGAACGCGCGCGCGTCGGCCCGCGATCGCAGCTTGAAGACGCCGAGCAGCGCCGCGAGCTCGGCCTGCTCCATGCACGCGCCGGCCGGCGACGCGAGCACCAGCGCGCGCACGCGGTCCGGCGAGCTCAGCGCGTAGTTCACCGCGACCGCGCCGCCGAGGGAGTTGCCGACGACGACGGCCGGCTCGTCGAGCTCGCGGTCGAGCAGCTCGTTCATGGCGGTGGTGAGGCACTCCGGCGTGAACGCCGACGCGGGCGCCGCGCTCCACCCGTGCCCCGGCGCCTCCGCGGCGATGACGCGGCGGGCGCGCCGCCGCAGGCGCTGGAGCACCGGCGCGTACGGGAGCGCCGAGGAGCCGATGCCGTGCAGCAGGACCACGGTCGGGAGCGGGCCCGTGCCCGGAGCGTCGTAGAGGTGCAGCCGGCAGATCGACGTGTCGACCCAGCGGCTCTGCACCCCGGAGCGGTTCAGCGCCTCCTTGGCGAGGCGCTCGGCGAGCGGGAGGATGCCCATCCGCCGGGCATAGCAGATCGCGAGGGTCCTCGCGCGGACGGAAGCGCGGGCGGGCGCGCGGCCGGGGCGCGCCCGATTTCCGTTGAGCGCCAACGAGATCCGCGCCACATCTCCGCCGTGCGATCGCTGCTCCTCGCCGCCGCCTTCTTCCTGGTCGCGTGCTCGCGCCCCGAGCCGCCGACGCTCAAGCCCGAGGTCGCCGCGGTGACCGCCGTCACCGCCCAGGGCATCGATCTCCGGGTCCAGATCCAGGCGTACAACCCGAACGGCATCGATCTCTCGACGCGCTCGCTGAAGGCGACCGTGCTGCTCGACGGCAAGATCGACGTCGGCACGGTCACCGTGCCCACGCCGCTCAAGCTGCCGGCGAAGCAGTGGACGCGGATCGACGCGCCGCTCTCGGTGAAGTGGCAGGATCTCACCAGCATCGCCGCGCTCGCGGCGCAGGGCCGGGGTGTCCCGTACCAGGTGAACGGCACCGTCGCGATCGGCGGGGAGACGCTCAACGTGGACCTGCCGTTCCGCCTGGCGGGGACGCTCACGCAGCAGCAGCTCGTCACGGTGATCGGGAACTCGCTGCCGGGCCTGCCCCTCCCCGGGCTGCGCTGACGAGGGAGGCCCCCCCCCGCGGGCATGGACCTCAGGTGAGCGGCCCGAAGCGCTTCTCGTAAGCCGCGAGCTTCTCCGCGAGCGCCTGCGCCCGCTCCTCCGCCGCGCGGGCTTGCTCCTCCGCCGCGCGGGCTTGCTCCTCCGCCGTGGGGAGCGGTCGCCCCTCGGCGTCGAGCCACCGGAGCCATTTCCCTTCGCTTCCGAGGTACGAGCCGTCCCGCACACCGAGGCGCAACCCGAGCTGCTGACTGACGAGCTCGCCTTCCGCGCTCGAGACCATGGGGCTGTAGGCGCGCGAGCTGATGTCGAGCGCGTACCCTTCCAGCACGTTCTTCATCGGATCGAACAGGAAGTACTCCGGCACGCGCAGCAGCTTCGCGTAGATGCGCATCTTCTCGCCGCGGTCGACCGACTCGGTGCTCTCCGACAGGAGCTCGATCACCAGGTCCGGTGTCCTGCCGTTCTCCTGCCACACGACCCAGGACTTCCTGTCGCGGCGGACCGTGTCGAGCACCACGAAGACGTCCGGCCCGCGGAAGTCGTTCTTCATGGTCTGGAGCTCGCTGAAGTAGATCGCCATGTTGCCGCTGACGCAAACGTCGTCGCGATCCTTCCAGAAGAGGTCGAGCGACTCGATGAGCAGGAGCATCTGCTTGCGGTGGCGATCGCTCTCCATGGGCTCACCGTCGTCGTGGGGGAGTTCGTCCTCACCGGGCGGCGGGATCGGGACGAGCGAGGTCTCGCTGGCGTACGGCATGGGCTTCCTCCGCGCGATCTTACCAGCTTCCCGGAACACTGCAGCCGGAGGCGACTCGCCGGCGGGCGCGCTCGGCTGACGTCGGCTTACGAAGGGCCGCGCGCCGTCGTGCGGGGAACGCGGCGCGCTCTGTTGTCTCGGGCCCGCAAAGCTTGCAGAATCGGCGCGGAGGAGGCGCCCGTGCCCGTCGACGAGTCCATCTGCTGCCCTAGCTCGCGGTCGCCCGACGAGCGGCCGCTCGACGAGCGCTCGCCCGTCGCCGGGTAGCCGCGCCCCATGTCCGGCGGCCTGATCTTCCACGACGGCGGCGGCGGGCCCGTCGCGCGCTGCGGGCGCTGCGGCGCCGAGGCGGCGGGGCCGTGCGCGCGCTGCCGCGCGCCCGTGTGCGGCGACTGCTGCGTGCTCACCGAGGGCGGCGCGCGGGTCTGGGCGATCTGCCTCGCGTGCGAGGATCGCGGCGGCCGCTCGCTCCGCCGGGGCTGGGCGATGGTCCTCGGGTGGATCGCGCTGCCGATCGCGGCGCTCGCGCTGCTCGTCGGGCTGCTCGAGTGGCTGCGCAGGTGATGGAGAGAACGGAGGCGTCATGTTCAGCGTGAAGCAGATCGAAGGTGCGATCCCCGCGGTGGAGCTCGTCGACAGCGACGCCTCGAGCCGCGCCGTGCTCGCCCCGGCCCGCGGCGGGATCCTGACCGAGCTGACCCTCGGCGGGCGCGAGCTGCTCTACCTCGATCGCGCCACCTTCGAGGATCGCAGCGCCAACGTGCGCGGCGGCAACCCCGTGCTCTTCCCCTCCCCGGGCAAGCTCGCCGGCGACGCCTGGTCGTCTTCGGGCGCGCAGGGCCAGATGCGGCAGCACGGCTTCGCCCGCGCCCTGCCCTGGTCGCTCGACGATCGCGGGGCCGCCGCGCCCGGCGGCGCCTACGCGCGGCTCGCGCTGCGCTCGAGCGAGGCGACGCGCGCGCAGTACCCCTGGGACTTCCGCGCCGAGCTCACCTACACGCTGCGCGGCAGGTCGCTCCGGATCGACGTGCGCGTGACCAACGAGACCGGCGAGGGCGCGCCGCCGATGCCGTTCGGGGTCGGGTTCCACCCCTACTTCGCCGTCTCCCAGGCCGACAAGCCCCGGGCCTCGATCGAGACGCGCGCGACGCGCGCGTTCGACAACACCACGAAGCAGGAGGTGCCCTTCTCCGGCTTCGACCTGACCCGGCCCGAGGTCGACCTCCACCTGCTCGACCACGGCTCGACCGAGAGCGCGCTCTCGATCGAGGGCCCCCGGGCCGCGCGCATCGCCGTCCGCGGCTCGCCCGAGTTCACCCACTGGGTCGTGTGGACCTTGCAAGGCAAGGACTTCGTCTGCCTCGAGCCCTGGACCTGCCCCGGCAACGCCCTCAACACCGGAGAGCGCCTGATCCACCTGCCGCCGCGACAGACACGGGCGCTGTGGATCGAGCTCTCCTCCTGAGCCCCCGCCGCCTCCCTCCTCCGGGGCGCCTCTCTCCAGCGGCGCTCCGCCGCGGGCTGCCGCGCCATCGCGACGTCGAACCCTCACGACGCGCCATCGCGACGGCGGGCCATCACGCCGCGGGGCTTCGCGGTTGACGGCGGGCTGGAAACAGCATGGAATCCAGCCCATGACTTCTACAACTCACCTTACCGTACATCGTCCCCTTCTTGACCGCTGCCGCGCGCTGCTCGGGCGGCGGCCGCGAGTCCTGCTTTCCGCCTTGTCCGCCGCCGCGCTGGCCGCGACCGTCACGACCGGCGCCTCCGCGGCGCCGGTCTGGACCGGAGACTTCGAGACGGGCGACCTGAAACAGTGGGACACGTCGCTCAACGGCGAGCACATCTCGGTGGTGACGTCGCCTGTCCTGCAGGGCACGCGGGCCGGGCAGATCCAGCTCACCAACGACGCCCGCTGGCCCAACGGCATCAAGCGCGTCGAGCTGAACCACAAGCCGGCCGCCGGGCGCACGGCCGAGGGCAAAGAGACGTATTTCGCCTGGAGCTTCTATCTCCCCGAGGCGCTCGCGGCGGACCCGCCGACGCAGATCGGGTACTGGGAGTCCGACCAGACCTACAACCAGATGATGTCGTTCGAGGTCGTGGGACAGAACATCAGCTTTGCCACCCGCAAGCCCGCGAACAAGGTGCACTGGGAGGCGGCTGGCAAGGTGACGCCCGGCGTGTGGCACCGCATCGCGCTGCACATCAAGTGGTCGACGAACCAGAGCCAGGGCTCGGTCGACGTGTGGTTCGACGGCGAGCAGGTCGTCACCGGGGGCCAGGCGCAGACCCTCGCCGACGGCAACGCGCACTTCACGCAGCTCGGCCTGCTGCGCAACCCGGCCGAGTTCACGGACAGCCCCATCATCATCCTCGACGACGCCGTGGAGGGGGATACCCTCGAGGACGTCCGCCCCGCGCTGCCCTCCTCCGGGGAAGGCGGCGCCGGGGGCGCTGGCGGCGGGGGGACCGGCGGGGGCGAGAACGCGGGCGGCGCGGGCGGCGCGAGCGGCTCGGGCAGCGCGACGAGCGGCAGCGGGGGCGCCGGCGGCGGCGCCACGAGCGGCTCGGTCGCGTCGACCTCCGCGGCCGCGACCTCCGGCGCCGGCGGCTCCGGCACCGGCGCGGGGACCGGCGGCGCGGACGAGGGTGCCGACGAGGAGGGCGACGAGGGCGGCTGCAGCTTCCGCGCCGCCGGCGCGCCCGCGGCCCCCGCGACGCTCGCCCTCGCCGGGCTCGCCGTCGCGCTCGCGTTCGCGCGGCGGCGCGAGCGGCGCTGAGCCGGCGCGCGCCGCGCCGAGCGGCCCCAGGCGCCGCCCACGCCGGGCGGGCCATGAGCTCGCCCGCACTTCACAAAATTGATTCTCGAATCAATTTTTATTAGCCGTGCATTGACATTGTTGATCCGCGGACGATACTAGCATCGTCCTGTGGCAAGATTTGTCGTTCGATGCCCGAGCTGCGACGGCGAGCTGCGCGCCACGCGGCTCGGCTGCCAGGCCTGCGGAACCAACCTGGACGGTCAGTTCGAGATCCCGGCGCTGCTCCAGCTGTCGCCGGACGATCTCGCCTTCGTGACCGCCTTCGTCCGCTCGTCGGGGAGCTTGAAGGCGATGTCTCAGCTCCTTCAGATCAGCTACCCGACGGTGCGCAACCGGCTCGACGAGATCATCGGCCGGCTGGAAGCCCTGGAGCAGGGCGTTCAGAGGCGCCGGCACGAGATCCTGGATGCGCTCGAGCACGGGCGGCTCTCCGCGAAGGAGGCGGAGGAGGCGCTGAGAAAGGTGGGACTATGATGAGGATCACGCCCGACGAGAGGGTGCGCGCGCTCGTGCGCGACCACGTGATCGAGCCCGCGGAAGGCGAGCGGCTGCTGGCGACGATGTCGCCGCGGCCCCCGCGGACCGGATGGCGGCTCGCGCTGAACCCGTTCGAGCGCTTCGGCGGGGGAGCCGCGGCCGCGGCAGGGCTCGCCGTCGCCGCGCTCAGCGTCGCCATCACGCGGCTCGGCGTCCGCTTCGACGGCTTCCTCGACCTGCACACGGCGCCCGAGGCCATCCCGCTCGCGACGGCGCTCCTCGAGCAGGTCGTCGTGTGGCCCCTGCCCGCCCTGCTCTTCTGGGCGTACGCGCGGCTCCTGCGGTGCCGCGTGCGGATCGTCGATTTCCTCGGCGTCACCGGGCTCTCGCGCGCGCCGCTCGCGCTCGCGGCGATCGCGCTCGGCCTGCTCGCCCCGGCGCCGCCGGCGGGCGGGCCCGTGCTCACGCCCGCGCTGGCCGCCTTCGCCGTCCTGGCCACGCTTTGCCTCGTGTGGTTCCTGACGCTCCTGACCCAGGGCTTCAAGAACGCCTCCGGCCTGCGGGGCGCCCCGCTGGTCGCGGGGCTCATCGGCCTCGTGCTCGTCTCGGAGATCGTCTCGAAGGTCGCGCTCGCGCGCCTCGGCTGAATCCGGCCGTTCCACACGCGCCGCCTCGGCTCAGGCGGCGCGCGCTCAGCAATGCTCGCTCGGCCGCGAGGGCGCACCGGTGCGCCCGGGCGGCGCTGGTTCTCGCCCCCTCTTCTCCTGGAGGACCGTCATGTCACTGCGTTCGAATCTCCTGATCCCGGCGCGCCGCGCCGCGTCCGTTCTCTCGTGTGGGGTCGCGCTCGCGGGGTCGGCCTTCGGCGCCGGCTGCGGCGCCGGAGAGGGCGTGTCGCCTGCCGGCGAAGACGGCGCTCAACCGGGCGTGACGGAGCCGCCTCCGGCGCCGGATCGGCCGGCGTGCCCGGAGGCGGCCAGCGTCGACCTCACCGTGGAGAACGCCTACGGCGCGATGGCAGGCACGATCGAGGTGCCGGCCGGGTGCGGGCCGTTCCCCTCGGTGGTGATCATCCCCGGCTCCGGACCGACCGACCGGGATGGCAACCAGGTCGCCGCGGGCGTCGTCACGGACTCGTACAAGCTCCTCGCGGAGGGCCTCCGGGACAGGGGCATCGCCTCGATCCGCTACGACAAGGCCGGCATCGGCGGGAGCGTCTCCGCGGCGCCCCGCAGCGAGTTGGAGATGCGCTTCGAGATGGGCGCCGACGACGCGGTCCTGTGGGTGAAGGCGCTCCGCGGCGATGGACGGTTCGCGACGGTCACGGTCGTCGGGCACAGCGAGGGCTCGCTGCTCGGCATGCTGGTCGCCCAGGCGACCGCGATCGACGGCTACGTCTCGATCGCCGGCGCTGGCCGGCCCATCGGCGATGTGCTCCGCGATCAGCTCGCCGGCCTGCCGGACGAGGATCGCGACAGGGCGTACGAGATCCTGGGCCGGCTCGAGGCGGGCGAGCTCGTGGAGGACGTCCCGCAAACGGAGCTGTTCCTGAGCCTGTTTCGCCCGAGCGTGCAGCCGTACATCATCTCCTGGATGAAGCACGACCCCGCGATCGAGCTCAAGGCCGTGACCGCCCCGGTGCTCCTGCTGCAAGGGACGACCGACATCCAGGTCCCGGTGCAGGACGCCGAGCGGCTCGCCGGCGCGCGTCCGGACGCGGAGCTCGTCCTCATCGAGGGGATGAGCCACACGCTCAAGGATGCGACGCTCTCGAAGGCGTCGCAGCAAGCGGCGTACACGGATCCGAGCCTGCCTGTCGCGCCGCGCCTGCTCGAGGAGCTCGGGGCGTTCGTTCCCGCGGAGTGACGCGGCGCGCCCCGATCGGCTACCGGCGATCACCGGAGCGGACGCTGGGGAAGCCGACCACCCGGGGGAAAAATTCGAGGGCGCGGCGCGGATCCTCGACCCACGGGACGACGCGATCGACATGGAATGCCATGACAGAAGAATGCTACCGCGGCAGGCTCCGCGCGGGCTACCGTGGGCGCTCGCCATCAGGCATGACCCGGAGGATCTCATGTCGGGTTCACGTTGCATGCGACGCGCCCTCGTCGGGGCGCTTGTGTCCGCGTTCGTCATGGGAGGTCCCGGTTGCAGCGACGACGCGGCGCAAGCGCCCGGAGAAGCGCAGACCGGCGCCGGCGGGGGCGGCGGGGCCGGCGGCGGTCAGGCGCCCTCTCACGCGCCGGCCTACACGATCACCGCGCTCGAGAAGGTCCGGATCACGAGCGCCGAGGGCCAGCCGAACTTCCAGCAGGCGAACGCGGAGATCGAGCTCCGCGACGGGCCGTTCGCGAGCGTGAAGCTCGTCGTGGATCTGGAGAGCACCTGTTATCCGTTCGAGAAATGGGAGGACAATCCGCCGCCGGAGGGCCAGAGCTGGCCCGCGGACTGCGACGCGTTCGACCGGAACTTCGAGCTCTCTCTCGACGATCCCGTCGACCCTGCGGTCGATCCGCCCGGGATCGAGCTCGTCCGCGCGATCACGCCGTTCGGGGGGCCGCTGCACCTGGAGGTGGACATCACGGACGTGGCGAACGGGCTCCCGGCCGGCAAGCACCGGCTGAGGGCGGTGATCCCGACATGGTCCGACGCGAGCGGCGAGGTGAGCGGCTCGAACGGCGGGTGGAACGTGAGCGCCGCGGTCGAGGCCGTGCCCGGGCCGGCGCCGAGGGAGGTGCTGGCGGTGATCCCGCTGTTCAACGGGTCGCAGACGACCGCCGACGGGCCGGGGCCGCTCGCCGTGGAGGTGCCGCAAGGGACGGTGAGCTCGCGCGTGGAGTACCGGGTCACCGGCCACGGCGGCGGCGAGATCGTGTCGGGGTGCATCGGACCGGCGGAGGAGTTCTGCGGGAGGACGCACACCCTGCTCGTGGACGGGAGCGAGCTTGAGCGGATCAGGCCGTGGCGCACCGACTGCGAGGCGCTCTGCACGCTCACGCACTACGGGCCAGAGGACGGCGGGTTCGATTACTGCCTGGAGAACCCGTGCGGAGCGATCGAGAGCGTGCGGGCGTCGCGGGCGAACTGGTGCCCAGGGAGCGAGTCGCCGCCGTTCACGTGGGACGCGGACGCGCTGCGCGTGCCCGGGCCGCACACGCTCGAGTGGGGGATCTCGGCGGTCGCGGAGGGCGGCGTGTGGCGGATCTCGGCAACGTACTTCGCGTTCGGGCAATAGCGCCGCCGCGCGGGGCCCCGCGCGTCGAGCGATCGCGCGCGGGTCCCTCGCGCGCTCCGCCCCGCTACGTCGGCAGCTCCTCGAACCGAGGGAGGGAATCGGTGATCGCGTGCCACGGCGCCTTCGAGCCGACGTAGATGTGATGATCCGGCGGCCGCTGCGGCGCGCCGGACAGCGCGCCGAGCTGCACGTGAGCGAACGTCTTCCCGCGGACCATGTCGTAGAGGGGCGAGAAACATCGATCGCAGAGGCAGCGATACCCCTCCTCGGACTCGTCGACCTTGAGGAGGTGCTCGCGACCCGCCGCGATGCGGACCTTGTCGAGCTCGATCCCGCCGACGGCGGCGCAGGCGGCGCCGGTGCGCCGCCGGCACCTCGAGCAATGGCAGTAGAAGGCGTACTTGAACGCATCATCGACCTCGAAGCGCACGAGGCCGCAATAACAGCTGCCCGTCAGCATGGCTCCTCCATCTCTCTCGAACGCCGCTCCAGGAAGCGCCGCTCCGGCTCCTGCGTCGTGAGCTCGAGCGCGCGACGGTACGCCGCGCGGGCGTCGTCGCGACGGCCGAGCTTTCGCAAGAGATCGGCGCGCGCCGAATGCAGGAATCGATAATCGCGGAGCTCGCCGCGCTCGAGGAGCGCGTCCATGAGCTCGAGGCCCGCCTCGGGGCCGCGGTGCTGGCTGACGGCCGCCGCTCGGTTGAGCTCGACCACAGGCGTCCTGTCGGCGATCAGCAGCAGATCATACAGGCGGACGATCTCGCCCCAGTCCGTCGAGGCGCTGTCCGGCGCGCTGGCGTGCCTGGCCGCGATCGCGGCTTGCAGGGTGTATGTACCGACAGGGGGGCGGGCCCAGGCGCGGCGCAGGAGGTCGACCCCCTCGGCGATCTGCGCGCGATTCCAGCGCGCTCGATCCTGGTCGGCGAGCAACACCACGTCTCCCGTGCTCGACACGCGCGCTTCGCGGCGCGCGTCCTGGAGCAAGAGCAAGGAGAGGAGCCCGAGCGCGTCCGGCTCGGGCAGCAGCTCGGCGAGCAAGCGCGCGAGCTCGATCGCCTCGGCGCACAGGTCGCCGCGCGTCAGGCGCGCCCCGGACGACGCGGCATATCCCTCGTTGAACACCAGATAGATGACGTGCAGGACGACGTCCAGCCGCTCGGGGAGCTCTGCCGTCCCCGGGACCTCGTAGGGGATCGCCTCCTCTCGGATCTTCCGCTTCGCGCGCACGATGCGCTGCGCGATCGTCGCCGGCTTGACCAGGAAGGCCGACGCGATCTCCTCGGTCGTGAGCCCGCAAACCTCGCGCAAGGTGACGGCGATCTGGATATCGGCCCCGAGCGAGGGGTGGCAGCAGGTGAACACCAGCCGCAAACGATCGTCGTCGACGGCTGGAGCATCGAGCTCGATCGGCATGGATTCCTCCATCTGACGCGCGATCTCTCCCTGCAGGCGATCGAACCGCGCGCGCCGGCGCAGGCGGGCCAGGGCCGAGAGCCGGCCCGCCCCGACCAGCCAGGCCCGCGGCTGATGCGGCACCCCGTCGCGCGGCCACTGCTCGGCCGCGGCGAGGAAGGCGTCGTGCAGCGCTTCCTCGGCGAGGTCGAAATCCCGGAGCAGGCGGATCAGCGTCGCGAGCACGCGGCGCGACTCCGCGCGATACAGCGCCCCGACGTCGATCACGGGCTCGCGCTCTCCGGCGTCGGGATCTCGTAGATGGGGCGCACCTCGATCGTGCCCAGCGCGGCGAGCGGGATGCCCGACGCGATGCGGATCGCCTCGTTCAGATCGCGCGCATCGATGAGGATGAAGCCCCCGAGCTGCTCCTTCGTCTCGGCGAACGGGCCATCCGTCGTCGAGACCTTGCCGGCCCGAACCTTGACCAGCACGGCGCTGTCCGCGGACTGAAGCGCCTCCGCGGCCACCAGGTGACCGCTGGCGGCGAGCTCCTCGTCGTACGCGAGCGAGCGGGCATCCAGCGTGCGCTTCTCCTCGTCGCTCAACGAGCTCAGCGCTTCAGGCGCGAAATGTACGAGACATACGTACTTCATGGGACCTCCGGCTCTGGGCTGCCTTGGTGAAAACTGCGTCGCCCAGCCCATGGTTGCCCGACGCGCCCTCGGATCGACACCGGTCGCGCGAGCGCTGTTCTTTTTTTTACCGCGGGCGGCCGGCGCCGGCCCGGCGGCCTCTGCGGGGCCACGTCGGCCCGGCGGTCCACGCGTCCGGCGCAGCCCGCGCCGCGGCCGCCACCGCGCCGGGCGGCTCCTGCGGCGCTCGACGCAGGGTGCGTGTCGATGGGAGGTCCGGCGCGCTGTTTGCAATTGCAAGGAAGCGTGCCTGAGCTGATCCGATATCTATTCATCTTTGAACCAGCTCATTCGACATCGATTCATCTTTGAACCCGCCTCATGCAGATATTCCGTGTGCGCGACGCGCGTCGAGGGCTACAATGTCGCGCGCGCCGGGGATAAACCGGCGAGCACGGCCGTGATCAAGAGATCGCTGGCAGGGAATGACGAAATCGAACCAAGAAGCGGCAGAGCCCGCGGGTGCCTTCTGATTCACTTATTCATCTTCAGCAGAACCCCGCGACTCCGCCGACCTGACCTGGAGAACCTTAATGCGTATGAATCGCTTACTTGGCTACCTCTCCGCATCCTTGGCATGCAGCCTGCTCGCCTGCGGCGCTGGAACTAGCGGCGATGAGGACGGCGGCTCGTTGAGCTCCGCGTTGACGAGCCCGGATGGCACGATGACGGCGGAGATCACGGTGCCGTCGGATTGGAAGAGCGGATACTGCGCGAGCGTGACGATAAGGAACTCGGGCACCGCCCAGACGAGCTCGTGGGGCTTGGTCATCGGGCTCAACGGCTCCACGCTGAACCACGCGTGGAACGCGCGCATCACGCCGTCGGACGGGCAGCTGAACGCCGTCAATGAGGCCTACAACGGGAAGCTGGCTCCGGGCGCCTCGACGATGTGGGGGTTCTGCGGGAGCGGCACCGGGAGGCCGACGGTCGTCGCGGTCGACGGCAGCGGAGGCACGGGCGCCAGCACGAGCACGTCCGCGAGCAGCAGCGCCGGGTCGGGCGGCGCCACGGGGACCGGCGGCGCCGGCGAGGGCGGCGGCACCACCTCCGCGGGCACCGGCGGCGAGGGCGGCGACACGGGGGCAGGCGGCGCTGGTGAGGGCGGCGGCACCACCACCACCACCACCACCGGCGGCGGCGAGGGCGGCGCCGGCGGCGGCGGCACCACCACCACCACCGGCGGCGGCGAGGGCGGCGCCGGCGGCGGCACCACCACCACCACCACCACCACCGGCGGCGGCGAGGGCGGCGCCGGCGGCGGCACCACCACCACCACCGGCGGCGGCGAGGGCGGCGCCGGCAGCGGCACTACCACCACGGGGGCCGGCGGCGCACCGCCGCTGGATCCGGCGTGCGGCCCGGACACCGCGACCTTCGCCGATGTGGCGCCCATCCTGGAGAAGAGCTGCTCGAACCAGTACTGCCACGGGAACCCCACCTCGCCGGCCGGCCGGCTCGACCTGCGCACGAGCACGGCGGTCGGCGCGCTCGTCAATCAGGACGCCGGCTCGTGCTCCAGCGAGCACGCGCTCGTCGTGCCGTTCATGCCGAGCAACAGCTACCTCATGAACAAGCTGAAGGACGTCGCCCTGTGCGATCCTGACGAAAGCAGCATGCCCCCGGGCTCGTCGCTGCCCGAGGCCGAGCTCAAGACGATCAACGACTGGATCTGCTCGGGCGCCCCGGACCGCTGAGCTCTGCTCAGCCCAGGAGAGCCCGCGGCATACCCCCGCGGGCGGCGCACGCATCGGTCGCCCTCGCGATCGGCGCCGTCACGAGGATCGCCCTCTAGACTGGGACGCCGATCACGTTGATCGAGCGAGAAATGAAACGCCAAGACGCCAAGACGCCAAGACGCCAAGATATTGTCTTTTTTTGGCGTCCTTGGCGTCCTTGGCGTCCTTGGCGCCTTGGCGCCTTGGCGTTTCAAAATTCTGCTCGTTTCAGGCGGGATCAACCCGTTTGTTGCCCTGGTTCCACCCACCAGCAGCCCGGCCAGGGATCCAGAGAGAGAGAGAGCAACGCTCGGGTAGCCCTGGGGGATCGCTCGCCCAGGGCCCCCACAGATCCGGTCGTGCGGGGCTACCGCATCCGGCTCTTCGCAGCATGGATTCGCTACGCGCGCGACGCCCCGAGATCGGTCGATCGCATCAGGGAGATCCCTCATCGGGATCGACGTCGGGAGCATAGCAGTTCGCGAAACCGTCTCTGCTCGTCTTGCACACCTCGTCCTGGAAACACCAGTAATAGGACACACCGAACGTCGTGTCGCAGTACCGGACCCCATGCACCCCGTCCTCGACGACGCACGCGTACTCACCGAGCTCGGAGCAGTCGGTGGTCACAGTGTCCGGCTGGAACCAGCACCTCGGTCGGGCCCCGGGGCCGGTCTGGCACGCGAACGGGCGCGCTGCTTCCTCGCTCGCAGAGCTATACTCGCCGTACGGCGGCACGAACCCCGGGATCCCCGTCCCCGTCGCCTTCACGCTGCACACGGCTCCCGCCACCAGCGTGTCGAGGCGGCACTGGGACGGAGCATGGCCCTCCTTGGTCACCGCGGCCTCGGTCGTGTCCGGCGTGTCGAATCGCGGGTAGACGAGCTCCCTGGGAGCCTGCAGCACGGCCTGCTCCTCGTACAGCCGCCCGGTCTGCAGACTGGCGAGCAGGATCCGGCCGCAGAGCTCCTGGCTCGCCAGGTCGCTGTATGCCGCCGTGCAACGCTCGCGCGCCGAAGGGTCGAGCTCGGCGAACGCCGCGGCGTTGGCCTCGGTTTCATTCGCCCACAGCCGCGGCAAGCAATCCTTGGTGGCAAAGTAGTCGGCCTGCAGCTCGGCGGAGATCGACGTGCCCAGCGCGCCGGTGCTGTCCGAGCGGCGGGAGGTCTTGAACGGGAACCCGCCGATGAAGTGCCCCATCTCATGGCACATCGTCAGCGCGAACACCTCCGTCGTCATGCTCGAGACCGTGAGCCATCCCTTGCTCACTTCAACTGTCCAGTCCTCCCCGGGGCTCAGCAGCACGTGGGCGCTGGCCGCATCGCTGTCCCAGTCGATCCTCCACGAGATTTTGTGGGTACCTGCCGGATTCGCGGCCGCGGCGTGGTCCTGGTAGAGCGCGACCACGCGCTCGAGGATCGCTTCCGCCTCCTCGCGCGTCGGCGGGCGCTCCCCCGAAAGCGGCGCGCTATCGGCAGCGCCTCCGATGATGGCGGCGGAATTGCCGTCCGTCCCCTTGGTGGAGTTGTCGTCCACCTCTCCCATGCACGCCGAAAGGAGAACTGACGAAGCAAGAATAGTGTAAAATTTCATATTGACCCCGTCGAATTGGATCGCCGAACAAAACCGGACCAAGCCAGGCGGCCGACGCTGGGCGCAGCGCCAGGCGCGCCGAGGAGCCCTACGGACATAGGGCGACGAGGAGCAACGACGCGACGCGACCGATATCGGCTGCCTGGCGGCGAAAGCTCCTGTTCACTGCTCTTGATGCCGTCACGGGGATCGATCCTTCAGATTATTTTGCTGCGGCCTGCCCCGCCCGCCCGCTCGATCGCGGGGGAGGACCCCACGGACGCAGCAGCGGATCTCAGAACACCGTCGCGGCGAGCGACACGGTCACTCCCCACCTCGGCCGCAAGCTCGCCGACGGCGCGCCGCCGAGGCCCACGGGATCATCGCGGTCGCTCCGCTCGACAAACGCAGACGCGCGCTGCGTGACCCCCCTCGTGAGCTCCCATTCCAGCTGCGCCGCCACGCGCGTCAGCAAGATCGACTCCCCCGCCCGAGGCGCCCCTTCAGGCACGCCCAGATCGCTCACCACGACCCGCTTTGCCAGCACGACCGTGCCGCTGCCGCCCGCGTAGATCTCGCGCGTGATCGCCACCCGCCCCTCCGCCGCGATCTGGCCCCCCACGTCGCCCGCGCTCCCCGTCGGATCGAGCCGCGAGAATGTCCCAGCGCCGATCGCCGCGCCAGGCCCGCGCTCCCCAGCGACATACCGGTCGAGAGAGCTCCAGCTCGGTACGAAGGGCAGCGCCGTCGACCGATAGACGAGATCCCCGAAGATCTTCGGTATCAAGACGCTCGGGACGCTCTCCTTCTCGCCCTCCTCCGACGACGGCGCCTCCGGCGGCAGCGTGGCGTCATAAAGATGCGTCGGCACAGCGATACCGACGCCGCCCCGCGCCCCGAGCGACAGCCGTCTCGACAGCGAGATGCCCGCGAGCGACAGCACATCGAGCTCGATCGTGAGCGCCTGCAGATCGGTGCGCCTCTCCTCCCCCCGCTCGAACGGCGCGTTCTGCTGCGCCACTTTCAAATCGATGACCGCCGCACGGACCGGCTGCTCGGGGCTCCGGTCGAAGAACTCGATGGCGACCAGCTCGACCCCGAGATCGCGCTGCATGGTCCCCTCCTCGAAGCGCAGCACGTCGGCCTCGACGGCGAGGCTCATCAGGTTCACCTTCGCCGGCTGCACCGTGAGCATGCCCGGGAGCGCGAGCCGGCCGCCCACCGACATCACGCCGCGCTGCGATCGCCAGAAGCGATCGGTGAACTCCACGGGCCTCTGGTACGAGAACCGCTGCTCCAGGACGACCGGCGTCAGCTGAAGCGTCGCGCTCTCCGCCACGCGCCACTCGAAGGCCCGAGCGCCGCCCGACGATCGCGCCGCGGCGAGGCCAGCCGCGCCCGCGCGGACGATCAGGCCGCGGCGCGCATCGAGCGTCGATGGCGAAAAGAGGCCCAGGCCAGGCGCGCTCGCGTCCGGCTCCGCGGCCGTCCACCCGATCCACCCCTCGCCGTCGATATAGGGCCGCAGCCCGCCCCGCGCGCCATCGCCCCGCGTCCCCGCGGCCAGCGCGTCGACGCCCAGCGACAGCGACGCTCCCCAGCGCTCGTCCTTCACGATCGCGATCGAGCGCGGAGAAGCGTCCTCGCCAGCCGCGGCGCTCGCCCCCGGCTCGTCGCCGCCGCGCGCGGTCCCGGCCCCGCCGAGCTGCGTAAGGAGCGCGCACGCCCCGGTCAGCGCCATTCGCTGACGACGCGAAATCGGCTGCGCACGCAGGCGCTTCTGCGCGGGGTTTGGACGCATCGATGCGGGGCCCAGAGGGCGCCTAACAACTCCCGTGCCCGCGCCGAGCCCGCCTCCTTCCCCAGCACCGCCGCGAGCGCACCCACCAGCACCGCGACCACGCCTCGGGCGAGCGTGACCGCGTCGCGCCGCGCCAGCGCGGCCGCATGCTCACGAAAGCCGAGGGCGTCGCGGCGCTCAGCTCGCGGAGATGAGCCAGGCGCGGGCTTCGGCGATGCCATCGAACTGCGCCTGAAGGAGATCCCGGCCTTCGAACCTTGTCACGGTCCGCGTCAACGACATGCGCGCTATCGCCGAGCGCGGCATCACGTAAGCGATCCGGCGAACCCCCTGCGCGACCATGCGCGGAAGCCAGCTCTCGTTCGCCCACCGCTGGTCGTCCTGCGACGTGGGCCCGGCGCGGAGGCAGTCCCCGAGGCAACGGGTCGCCTTCTTCCTGTGGACGAGATCGAGCGCGGCATCGAGCGCCGTACGCAGATCCTTGCTGGCAGCAAACCCCTTCCACTCGACCAGCACCGCCTGGATTTCGGCTTCCCAGGAGACAGTCACCCATCGCTCGTCCACGTGGATCAAGAGCTCCTCCTACCGCACCACCCCCAAGACCACACACTCCAGCGAATGAGGCATCGGTGCTGCCGACCTCGACGCCCCGCCTTCGCGCGGCGAAGCAGCGAGACGCCGGGGCCCTCGGCGAGCCCTGGCCCGTCGTCGCCCGGGCACACGGGCGGCACGTCGAGCTAGCTCACCTGCTGCCCCGCTCCCCTCGCAGGAATGAACCGGAGCGGCAAGGTGATCGGGCCGCGCACCGTGAGCGTGCGGTTGTAGCGGAGCTCCCCAGGGACGCGCTCCACCCGCTCGATGCGCGCGATCGCCGCCTCCAGCGCCACCCGGGCCTCCACCCGGGCCAGCGCCGCGCCGATGCAGAAGTGGACGCCGTGCCCGAAATGGAGGCCGCCCTGCGAGCCACGGTGCAGATCGAACCGATCAGGATCCTTGAACCTCGCCTCGTCCCGGTTGGCCGAGGCCACGATCGGGAGCACCAGCGCGCCGCGCGGCACCGTCACCCCGGAGAGCACGACATCCGCGGTGGCGATCCGCGGGAGCGTCTGGACCGGGCCGTCGTAACGGAGCATCTCCTCGACGAAGAGCGAGATCAGGCCGGGCTCGGCGCGCAGCCGTTCCATCATGTCCGGATGATCCGCGAGGAACAGCAGCGAGTTGCTGAGGAGGTGTGTCGTGGTCTCCAGGCCGCCGATCAGGAGCGTCACCAGGAACTCGACGATCTCGGTGTCCGTCAGCCGCTGCCCGTCGAGCTCGGCGCGGACCAGATCGCTCACCGTGTCGTCGACCGGAGCGCGCCGCCGCTTCGCGATGACCTCCATCAGGTACCCGGTCAGCTCCGCGAGGGTCGTCCGCACGCGCTGGGCCTCCTCCGGGCTCGGGAGCTCGGGCGTGATCGCGACGATGTCGTCGGCCCAGCGCTTGAACCTGGCGTGGAGCGCGTGATCGAGGCCGAGGATCTCGCCGATGGCGAACGCCGGCAGCGGGTGCGCGACGGCCTCGACGAAGTCGATCTCCCCCGCGAGACGGCTCGTGAGCTCGGCCGCGACGGCGCGGAGGCGCGGCTCGATCCGGGCGACGGTCGCAGCCCCGAACGCGCGATGAATCAAGCCGCGCAGCCGCGTGTGCGCCGGCGGGTCCATGGCGAGCATCGAGTTGGCGAACGGGTTGTAGCCCACCCAGGGAGGCTGCCACGCCACCTTGAAGCCCTCGGACGAGAAGAGCCCCGGGTTCTTCATCACGAAGAGCACGTCCTCATACCGGGTCACCGCCCACATCCCACCGGGATCGACCTGGCAAACCGGGCTCGATCGCCGCATCTCGGCATAGTAGGGATGCGGGTTCGCACGCAGATCTGGCGCCAACACGTCAATGGGGGGACTCATCGCGGCTGCCTCCGGTTCGTCGGCCCAGCGAGGCACGCTCCGCGCTGCCAACGGGCCAACGAACCTCCCGCGACAGCGACAACGTTGGTGCGCACCAATACCAGGCCAAACCACAGACTGCCATGAAATACATCGCGCACGCAATAGCCCGTCGGCGCGTGACCGCGCCGGCGATGCAATGAGCGCCCGCGATCCCCTGGTCGCGGGAGCATGACGGGAGACGCTGCGTGCGGTCGTAACGGGTCGCGGACCGGCTCACCGGCGCGGGCGTCCCCTCGAGCCGAGCCGGGCGCACGCCGCGCCCGCGATGCCGAGCGCGAGCAGCGCCATGGACGCCCCCGGGCGCGGCGCGCCGGCGAGAGCGCAGGCGCCGCCGCTCCCGGCCTCGGCCGCGGGGTGGGCGCGGCAAAAGAAGCGAGCCGGCGCGCCTTCCGCCGGCGCGCACCGCGACGAGGCGCCGCAGGTCGGCGGCCCCGGCAAGCACGGCGTACGGCAGGCCCGGCTCGCGCCGTCGTCGGCGCACAGCCCCGACGCGCACTCGCCGTCGGCCTCGCAGGCGTGGCCCTCGGCGCCGGGCGTGGGCGCCGGAAACGAGCACCGCGCAGCGCCGCCGTCGCAGCGCATGCCGGCAGGGCAGTCGACGTCGCGCGCGCACGCGGCAGAGCAGTAGCGCACGCGCCCGTCGTCCGGGGCGACGCGGCAAAGGCCGCCGCGGCAGCTCTCGTCGTAAAGGCAGCGCTCGCCGACCTCGCCGCGCGCGCCCTCGGCCCGCTCGAGCAGCGGGACCAGGAAGCCGGCGAGGTGAGCGTCGACGCGCACGGCGCGCCCGAACTCGGCGCAGCGGCGATCGCCCGACGACGCCACGCCGATCAGGAGCTCGACCCCATCGACGTCGATGAAGACGGGGCCCCCGGAGTCGCCGAAGCAGGTCTGCGAAGGAGACGGCAGGAAGGTGAAGGTCGAGGCGTCGATCTCGTGGAGCGACGCCTCGCCTTCGCGCTTGCGCAGCGTGGCGCCGGCGCTCCGCCCGTCGAGGCCGAAGCCGACGATGCGCAGCGCCCGGCCGCGCCACGCCTCGTCGAGCGGCGAAGCGCGCAGCGCGGGCGCCGGAGCGGCCTCTCGGGGCGCCGCCGCATCGAGGAACAGGAGGCCGATGTCGTTGGCGCGCGTCCGCGGGTCGTAGCCCGGGTGCGCGAGCGCCGCGGCGATCCGGCGCAGGGCACCGCCGGCCGCCGGGTCGTCGCCGAAGAGGACCTCGGTCTCGGCCGGCCGCACGAGGCAATGCGCGGCCGTCAAGATCGCCCGCGGGCTCAGCGCCGTGCCGGTGCAGAAGGCCCCGCCCCGCCGCGTCAACGCGACGACGGCGCCGTCGCCCTCGCTGGGGCGCCCGGCGGTGATCGCCGCCCGGTGCCGGCCCAGCTCCGGGTCAGGCGCGGCTCGGGCCGGTCCGGGCGTGAGCCACGCGGCGCACGCCAGGCCGGCGAGGAGGAGGGCGCGCGCGGCCGGGCCATGGAGCGCATCGCGGCACGGGACACGGCGCTTCAGAAGCAGAAGGGCGGCGTGCTGCAGGTGTAACACGGGTCCGGGTTGCGGCAGTTGTTGTCGTACTCGGCGAGGGCGAGCGGCAGCGACAGGCAGCCGAGGTTGGGCAGCACGATGCACTCGGTGACGCCCGCCGAGAGCGCGAGCGCGGCGAGGTGGCACTGCCAGCACGACCACGTGTACGCCGACTCGGAGGACGCCGCCTCGATCGCCGGCAGGCCGTCGCGGAGGAGCGCGAGCTCGGACGACGACAGCGCCGGCGCGACGGCGCCGCGCGGGGCGGCGTCGCCGGCGCCCGCCTCGGAGAGCGGGATGACGGAGGCGACGTCATGGTCGCCGATGCGCCCGCGCACGGCGAGGTCGCCGGCCTCGTCGGTGGCGAACGTGAGATCGATGGTCTTCGCGCCGATCTCGATGATGCCGTGCGTGGACGCCCCCTCCTCCTGCTTCTTGAGGGTCATGACCGTCCGCCCCTCGGCGTCGAACGCGTCGAGGCGCGAGTAGCCGCCTTCTTCGCGCAGGTGGTACGAGACGATGCCCGTCGCGGCGCGGACCTCCTCGGGGGCGCCGAAGACGACGCCGCTCACGGGCTCGGCGAGATCGTCCCGGGGCGCGCCCTGCGCGCCGTCGGAGACCTCTTGGGTACATCCGGAGGCGCAGAGGACCGCGAGGAGGCCGGCCGTCATGCCGGCTTTCAAGGCGATGGAGGACGCGAATGCCATGATCGAAGCTCCTTGATGGATGGCGAGACAACACCTCGGCGGACGACGCGGCTGCGCATGGAGGCCCCATGGCGCAGCCGCTCGGCCGACCCGACCTGCCGCGAGCAACGCCGGCAGCCCCCAGAGGCGAGGGCGCCGGCGGCGCGGCGAGGACGAGGATTCTCTGTTCGACCGCGGCGACGGCCGCAAGGCGGGGATCGTTACAGCCGCTTACACGGCTTTACGCGGGCGCCGGTCACTTGTCGTCTCGCCCGGGCGGCGTCGGATCAGGTCGCCGGCGCCGGGCGGCGCCCCGACCCCGGCCGAGGCGGGGCGCGGGCCGGGGCGGCGCGGCGCCCGGTTTCACTCCAGGACGAGAGGGCCGACGCGGTCGGCGAACGGCCACCCGAGGCTCTCGTCGATATGGATCTGCCAGTCCAACGCCCCGCGGAGCGCCGGGTGGTTGCTCTCGAGCTCGTTCCACGTGGGGATCGCCTCGTCGATCGACATGTAGTTCGGCTGATCCCAGATCCCGAACCCCACGACGACGTGCCTCGGGCCGAGCCGCGAGACCCAGTCGTTCACGTTGTTCACGATGTACTCCTGCTGATCCAGATCCGGGCCGTCGTAGTACTGCGGGGCCGCGTAGTCCATGGCGCCGGCTGCCACCATCTCCTCGCAGAACGTCTTGTCGACGTCCTTCCACGGCGCCGGCGGCGCCGTGATGATGAAACCCGGGAAGCGCCGCTTCAGCTCCAGGCTGATCCAGATCATCTCGGAGGTGTCGGGCGCCTGATTGGCCTCGAACGTGTTCCAGTCGATGCCGTCGAACCCACCCAGGCTGCTATGGATGTCGACCACGCTGTCGACGAACGCCTGCGACTTGGCGCGCGTCTCGAAGCTCATGCCAGCGCCGGCGCCCCCCACGGAGAGGATGATCTTGCGCCCCTGGGTGGTCCGTGCGTACTGGATGTCTGCGTTGAGGTTCGTCGCCGCGCCTCGGCCGTCGCCCGGCGGCGTCCAGTAGACGGCGCCCGTGGCGCCGGGCGACCCGCCCACGGGCTTCGCGGAGAAGAGATAGATCACCGCGCCCGACATCGGCCTCATCGTGCGAAGATCCGGGGCCAAGGCACCCGAGTCCGCTCGCGGCGATGGCAACTAGGAGAATCGACAGCCTGGAAGCAGCGGCAGTGGATTTTAGCAACATCGTGGGTCTTCCTTTGATCAGCAGAGGAGAGTGGTGGCCGACGGTCGCCTCGCCTGCTGCAGCATGGCCAACTCGTTTTCAGCGTGCTGCGCGCGGCGTACCTGCATCGCGATGAGGATGGCGATCATGGCAGAGCCCACCAAGCTTGATGCCGCCATGCGGAGCAACCCGTCAGATGATCTTCCCGGGGTCTTCTCGATCGGTCGTTTTGTGCGCCTCGTGGTGGTGTTGTGACGGATGGGTTGAGAATGCATCGATGCGTGACATTTCCTGCCTCGATGAAACCATCGGCGACGCTCTGCCACGCACGCCGGACCACGAGACCCGCTCCGACGGGGATCAGCGAGCGGCCGCGCTCACGGAGCGGCGCGCGGCCGCGCGCGCCTGCCCGATCGCCTGCCGCGCGACGCCGGGAATCCTCGGATGCACGCGCCGTCGCGCGCCCGTCGCCGGACGCGTAAACTGGTGCCACGCCATGCGCGCCCTCGTCCTGAAAGCCGCGAAGAGCCCGCTCGTGCTGGAGGATCGGCCCGCCCCGCGGCCGGGGCCCGGCGAGGTGCTGCTCCGCATGCGCGCCTGCGCCGTGTGCCGCACCGATCTGCACGTGGTCGACGGCGAATTGCCCGATGCCAGGCTGCCGCTCGTGCCGGGCCACCAGATCGTCGGCGAGGTCCTCGAGGAGGCGCCCGCGCCCGGCGGAGCGCCGCGGTTCGCGCGCGGCGCGCGCGTGGGCGTGCCCTGGCTCGGGTGGACCTGCGGCGCGTGCGCGCATTGCCGCGCAGGGCGGGAAAACCTGTGCGACAAGGCGCGCTTCACCGGATACCAGATCGACGGCGGCTATGCGGAGATCGCGGTCGCGGACGCGCGCTTCTGCTTCCCCGTCCCCGAGGGCCTGCCGGACCTCTCGGCCGCGCCGCTGCTCTGCGCCGGGCTCATCGGGTACAGGACGCTGCGCATGGCGGGGGACGCGGAGCGGATCGGGATCTATGGATTCGGCGCCGCCGCCCACCTGGTGGCGCAGGTGGCCCGCTTCGAGGGGCGGCGCGTCTTCGGGTTCGTCCGGCCGGGCGACGACGCGGCGCGGGCGTTCGCGCTGTCGATGGGGGCCGAATGGGCGGGCTCATCCGCCGACGCGCCGCCCGAAGAGCTCGACGCGGCGCTGATCTTCGCCCCGGCCGGCGAGTTCGTGCCGGCCGCGCTGCGCGCCGTGCGCAAGGGCGGCACCGTCGTCTGCGGGGGAATCCACATGAGCGATATCCCCTCCTTTCCGTATTCGATCCTGTGGGGCGAGCGGGTGCTGCGCTCGGTGGCGAACCTGACGCGCAGGGACGGCGAGGAGTTCCTCGCGCTCGCGCCGCGCGTGCCCCTGCGGACGGAGGTGAACGTCTACCCGCTGGAGGCGGCCAACGACGCGCTCGACGATCTGCGGAACGGTCGCTTCTCCGGGGCGGCCGTGCTCGTGCCGCCGTGAGCGCGGCGCGGCAGGAGCGTGAGATCGGCCGGACTCCCCGTCAGGAACAGCCAGCCAGGCCCGACGCCGTGGGCCTCCGCGTACGCGCGCAGCGCCTCGGGCGTGTCCGCCTCCGGCTTGAGCGTGAACGAGTCCATGAGCACGTCCCTGCCGACGGCGTCGCCGAGCTCGCGCTGGACCTTGCGCAGGTTGGCCGTGGTGCCAGGCGAAGGCAGCGCGACGCGCGACGCGTGGAGCGCTGAAGGCGTGAGGAGGGCGCCCGCGATCGCGGCTACACCCGCGCCGTCTCCTCGAGCTCCTTGCCGCGCGTCTCGGGCATGAGCCACAGGATGAGCGCCAGCGCGATCACCGGGAAGATCGCCGTCGCGGACACCGCCGGTCCCCAGCCCATCCGCTCCGCGACGAGGCCCACGCCGACCGGAGAGAGGATGTAGCCGATCCGGCCGAGCAGGTTGTTGGACCAGGCGAGCGCGTCGCCCCGGAGGTGCGTCGGGAAGAGCTCGGCGTTGTACGCGTTCAGCACGGGCAACACGCCGCTCGCGCCGAAGATGGCGAAGACCAGCGCCACCGTGAGCCCGGCGCGCGAGCCCAGGGAGTAGGCGCCGAGCACGCCGGCCGCCGCCACCAGATAGATGATCACCGCGCCCGCGCGGCGGCCCATCACGTCGAGCAGCTTGCCCGAGACGAAGATGAGCGGCATCGAGACCAGCGCGGCGAACGTGATGCTGGCGCCCACCTCGGCGTCGGTGAACCCGCGCTCCCGGAGCGCGAACGTCTTCCAGAACGTCACCGCGTTCTGCGTGCAAACGTACGTCAGCCCCCAGATGAGGGCGAGCTGCAGCATCCGCCCGCGGTACGGCGAGCGCCAGATGCGCATGAACGGCTGCGCGCCCTCCGCCTCCCGCGCGGCGGCCGCCTGCTCGAACCGCGCGGTCTCGCGCAGGCCGCGCCGGGCCACCGCCATGACGAGGAGCGGGATGCCGCCTACGAAATAGACGCTGCGCCAGCCGTACGAGGTCGAGAGGAGCAGCGGCACGACCCCGGCGCACACGATGGAGCCCAGGCTCGAGAACGCCTGGATGACGCCGATCACCATCCCGCGCCGGTCGCTCGGGTACTCCTCGGCCGCGTACACCATGCTGACCGCCCACTCGCCGAGGAGGAAGATGCGCGCGAGGAGCTGGAAGGCGGCGAAGACATAGACGTTCGGCGCAAACCCCGTGAGCACGGAGAAGAGCGTGTAGCCGAGGATCGTGATGGTGAGCACCCGTCGCCTGCCCCACTCGTCCGCCTTGCGCACGAGCAGGTACGCGACCATCGTCCCCGTGTTGATGACCCCGACGAGGAGCCCCTCGTGGCGCGCCGCGAGGCCCATCTCCGCGCCGATGTTCGGCAAGATCTGCGTGAGCGCCAGGTAGTCGTAGCCCTCGAAGAACGAGGCCACGCTGAGGAACCAGAAGAGCCGGCGCTGGTACGGCGTGAACGGCGTCTTCGGGTGCGGGGCGGCTGTCGTCATATCACCTGTTCCCTCCGAGCGGGCGCTCGTAGACGCGATAACGCCGGTAGACGGCGCACCCGGCCGACTCCACGATATGCCGCATCGGCGCGTTGTCCTCGTGGATCAACGAGGCCTCGAGCCGCTCATACCCGGCCGCCCGCAGGCCGTCCACCACGTGCTGCACGAGCAGCGCGTAGAGGCCCGTCGACCGGAACGCCGGCACGACGCCGATCAGCTTGAAGCTCGCCGTCCGGACGCGGCGGAGCGCCGCGGCGACGCGCGCCCAGCCGAGCGGCAGGAGCCGCCCGCGCGCCGCCGCGAACGCCTCGTTCAGGTCGGGGAGGCACACCGCGAACGCCGCGGGCTCGCCGCGCACCGTCGCGATCTGCAGGAGGCGCGGGCCCGCGAGCAGCACGAAGGCGCGACCGAGGCTCGCGAACTCGGCGCGCGACATCGGGACGACCTCGGGCACGCCGCGGTACGCCTCGGTGAAGACCGCGTGGGCGATCGCCATGTCGCGCGAGATGCGATGGACCGACGCGCGGCGCACCTCGAGGCCAGGGATGCTCACCGACGCCGCCTTCCGGCGCAGGGGCTCGGGCAGCTCCCGGCGGCGCCCCGCGGCGTCGAAGAGCGGGGTGTCGTACGCGAGCATGTCGTAGCGCTTCGAGAACCCCTCGGCCTCGACGAGGTCGCGGTAATACGGCGGGTGATGGCCGGCGAGCATCGGCGGCCGGGTGCCGTACCCCTCGACGAGCAGCCCGATGTCCTCCACCCGCGTGACGTTGCGCGGGCCCCGCAGCGACGTCGCGCCGAGCGCCCGCGCGCGCTCGCTCACCGCGCCGAAGAGCGCCCGCGCCGCCTCGGGGTCGCGCTCGCACTCGAAGAAGCCGAAGAACGCCGCGCGCTCGCCGCTGTGGCGGTCGTGGCGCCCGTCGACGAGGAGCGAGATCGTGCCGACCGTCTCGCGCCCGCGCCGCGCGCGGAACAGGCGGAGGCTCGCCTCGCGGAAGAAGGGGTTCTTCGGGTCGAGCCGCCGCAGGACGAGCGGGCGGAGGGGCGGCACGTAGCAGGGATCGGCCGCGTGGAGGCGCAGCGGCAGGTCGAGGACGTCGGCGAGATCCGCGGCGCTCTTCGCCTCCTCGATCGCGATCGACATCGAGGCGCTCAGTACCCCGCGAGCCGCTTGAGCCGGAAATACAGCGGCGTTGGGCTGTTCTCGTGCTTCTCCTTGAGCGGGCCGCACATGAGCGGCAGGTACATCACGCGCCGCTGGCTCGCGTCGCCCGTGGCCGTGGCCTGCGCGACGCGGTGCCAGATGCGGCCGTCGTGGATCGTGAGGTCGCCCGCCTCGGCCTCGAGCGCGTACTCGTCCGGGTCGGGGCGGTGGTCGAGGAAGTACGCCTTGCGGGTGATCATCTCGAAGAGGCCCTGGTTGTGAGACGACGGGATCAGCCGCACGCCGCCCTTCGAGAGGGGCGAGTCGTCGAGATAGAAGCCGACGTTCAGGTAGCGGCGCGGCCGCTCGAGATAGAACACGTCGCGCAGGCTGTCCGTGTGCCAGCCGAGGCGCTGGTACGTCGACCCCTCCTCGCGGCGATAGTGGTTGATCACGAGCCCGTCGCGCTCCCGCTCGGCGATGCGGTAGCCGGGCCCGGCCACGTCGAGGATGGCGCCGAAGCGAGGATCGCGCAGGAACGCGCCGAGGCGCTCGCCGAAGAGCGACGCGAACACCATGCGCTGGATGTAGCGCGAGCCGTCCTTCCTCGTGCCGAGGATGAGGGGGACACCGTTGATGTGCGTCCTCCCCTCCCCGGCGAGCCGGCGATCGATGGCCTCCACCTCGTCGACGAGCGCGCGCACCGTGTCGCGGCCGGCGAAGCCCCGGAAGCGGATGAATCCGTGGGTGTCGAGGAAATCGCGCTGCTCGGCCGTGAGCGCGCCGCCCAGCGTGAAGTCCGGGAGCCGGATACGGTGGTTCGCCGGGGGCAGGCCGGCGGCGGGCTGCGGGTCGAGCGGGGCGTGCACGGGGGAGTCTCCTCACCAGGTCATTAGCGCAGCCGGGCCGCCGCGGGAACAGCCGTCGTCGGGAGAGCACGCCGGCGCCGAATCTGCACCTCGGCGCACGGTTTGCACTCTGGGGGCGGCGCCGCGGCAACACCGCGGCGCCGCGCTCCGGCGCCCCGGCGCGCCCTCATGCTGAGTCCGCACGTCGTCCGCCGCCGGGCTGTCGCCGGGCCGCCGATCACGCCGCTTCCGGCGCGCGGTGGCACCTGCTTTGCAGCCCGGCGCCGCGACCGATGACCGATCCGCCGGAGGCCGTGACCAAGGGGCGACAGGGAGACGAAGGGCCGGTGACTCCGGTCCGCGGGAGAGCGCGCCGCGCGCGCGGCATCCTCTCGTGGGGCCTGCCGCTCGCGCTCTGCGTCGCGCTCGGCGCGGCCGTCGGGCTCGGCGGCTACACGTTCCTCTACGCGAAGGGCGCCTCGTACCTGCAGAACGACCCGGCGGCGTGCGCCAACTGCCACATCATGAACGAGCAGTTCGACGGGTGGCAGCGGTCCAGCCACCGCGCCGTGGCAGGATGCAACGACTGTCACGCGCCCCACACGTTCCTGGGCAAATACGCGACCAAGGCGTCGAACGGGTTCTGGCACTCCTTCGCCTTCACCACGGGCCGCTTCCCGGACCCGATCCGGATCAAGCCCAGCAATCTGCGCATCACGGAGGAGGCCTGTCGCGGGTGTCACGGCGACGTCGTGCATGCGATCGACAGCGAGCACCGCGGGGCGCCCCGGCTCTCGTGCGTGCGCTGCCATGAATCGGTGGGCCACCTTCACTGAGGCGCGCCCGCCGCTCGAGGGATGGAGACGATGACGCAGCAGAGGGACGAAGGATCCACGACCGAGAGACCGCGAGCGCCGGCGCTCCGGCGCTACCTGCCGCTCATCACGATCGTCGCGGCGGCCGCGACCGCCGGGATCGCGGCGCTGCTCGTGAACATCTTCGAGCACAAGCAGGAGGCGAAGAGCCCGTTCTATCGCGTCGTCGAGCTTGACGACACGATGGAGGACCCGGCGGTCTGGGGGAAGAACTTCCCCATCCAGTACGACGGCTACCGGCGCACGGTCGACCAGCAGCGCACGCGCTTCGGCGGGAGCGAGGCCGTGCCGCGCACGCCGACGGCGGCCGATCCGCGCAGCGTGGTCGCGCAATCGAAGCTCGAGGAGGACGGGCGGCTGAAGACGATGTGGGCCGGCTACGCCTTCGCGCGCGACTTCCGCGAGGAGCGCGGGCACGCCTACATGCTCGAGGACCAGGTGTACACCGAGCGGCAGATCGCGACGAAGCAGCCGGGCACCTGCATCCATTGCCACGCGTCCGTGTACGTGCCGTACAAGAAGCTCGGCGGCGGCGATCTCATGCGCGGGTGGGAGGCGATGAACCAGATGCCGTTCCCCGAGGCGCGCAAGCTCGTGACGCACCCGGTCTCGTGCATCGACTGCCACGACCCGGAGTCGATGCAGCTCCGGGTGACGCGGCCCGGGTTCCTCGAGGGCATCCGCGCGCTCAAGGCGTCGATGGGCGAGGAGGGCTACGATGTCAACACGATGGCCACGCGCCAGGAGATGCGCTCGTACGTCTGCGGCCAGTGCCACGTGGAGTATCATTTCAAGGGCCCGGAGAAGCGCCTCGTGTATCCGTGGGCGAAGGGCATCAAGGTCGACGAGATCTATGCCTATTACGAGGAGACGGGCCACGCGGACTGGACGCACGCGGAGTCGGGGGCGAAGGTGCTGAAGGCGCAGCACCCCGAGTTCGAGATGTGGAACCAGGGGGTGCACGCCCGCTCGGGCGTCGCCTGCGCGGACTGCCACATGCCGTACCAGCGGGTGGGGGCGGCGAAGGTCAGCGATCATCACATCCAGAGCCCGCTCCTCAACATCAACCGGGCGTGCCAGACGTGCCACAAGTGGCCCGAGGGCGAGCTCCGGCAGCGGGTGGAGACGATCCAGGAGCGCCACTTCGAGACGCGGAACCGCGCGATGGACGCCGTGACCGCGCTGATCGGCGACATCCGGCGCGCGAAGGGGGCGGGCAGGGCCGACGAGGCGCTCGCGGAGGCGCGCGCGGCGCAGCGGAAGTGCCAGTTCTTCGTCGACTTCGCCGAGGCGGAGAACTCGTCCGGGTTCCACGCGCCCCAGGAGGCGATGCGCATCCTGGCGTCCGCCATCGACACCTGCCGCCGCGGGCAGCTCGCGCTGCGCGACGGCGCCCCGCCCGGGGCGCTCGCGGCGCCGGCGGAGGCCGCGGCGGACGCGGGCGGGCGCTGATGCGCGCCGCCGGGCGCCTGTCTGACATCGGCCAAGGCGCTCCGAGCCGCCCGGTCCCGGGAGAGGGAGTGAGCCGCGCGGCCTCGTCAACCCTCCTGCGAACCGACGAGCTGGGCCGTGACTCACCAGCTGCGGCGGAGCGTCCCTGTGTTCCTCCATGCATCTGAAGCGACTCGATTCGAATGACGCTCTCATCGCGAGATAGTTCTTGGAGTTTTCAGATGAGATCCGTACGGTGGCCGCGAAAGGGGAAGACGCCATGGCAACATGCCGCAACCGATCGAGCGCCGCCGCTGGATGTGCCGCCTTTGCGCTGATCTCGGCGTCGTGCGCGCCCGGAGACCCGGGCGCGCCGGCAGCGGAGACGATCCACATCTCGCATGTGGGCAAGGACACGGTCAGCACGTTCCTGAACCGGCTCGCGACGGAGACTGGCCAGGTCGTCGTGACCCGCGCCGCCGCCCCCGACGCCTGGGAGAGCGCCCAGCTGGCGGAAGATCACGAGTCGTCGCTGTACCTCGTCGAAGGGCCGCTGCCCGCGGCCGCCCTCCCGGGCGAACGCGCGCGCGTCGGCGGGATCGCCGTGGTCGCCATCCCCAAAGGCCACGAGCCCCACGGCTGGCTCGGCTCGCACCGCTACCACGCGGAGCCGATCGCAGAGGACGAAGTGGTCCTGTCGCGCGCGCGCAGCCGACAGGGAGCCCCCGCGCCGGCCGGGCGGCGCGGGGCGTTCGAGGGGGAGACCGGAGACGTCCACATCGACGCCGAGTTCCTCGAGGCGCGCCTCAAGGAGCTCTCCGGCGCCGTGCCCGTGACCCTCGGCGGCCGGACCGTCGCGCTCCGCGAGCGCGGCTCCGAGAACGGGCGGGCCCTGGCCCGCGCATGGCTGCGCCAGCAGTACGAGGCGCTGGGGTTCACCGTGCAAGAGCACCCCTATCGAGGCGGCTGGAGCCAGGGGGTCAACGTGACGGCGGACAAACCCGGGGCCGATCCGTCGCGCGTCCTCATTCTATCCGCCCACTACGACTCGGTGAGCAACGCCGGCGCCGACGACGACGGCTCCGGCATCGTGTCGTCGCTCGCCATCGCCCACGCGCTCAAGGACGCACACCTGAGCATCGGGCTCCGCGTCGTCGCCTTCGATCAAGAAGAGAACGGCCTCCTCGGCTCGAAGGCCTACGCGGGCATGCTCGACCGGAACGGGCAGCTGGACCAGGTCGTCGGCGTCCTGGATCTCGAGATGACCGGATACGACTCCAACGACGATGGGCACTACCACGTCATCCACTGCAACGAGAACACGTCGCCCGAGCTGGCCGCCCTTGTCGAGTCGGCCGCGGCGCACGGCGAGCTCGGCCTGACCCGGGTGGACGCCTGCACGAACCGCAGCGATCACGCGGCGTTCTGGCGGTACGGCGCGCCGGCCGTCGCCGTGTCGCAGAACTTCTTCGGCGACGACGGCAACCCCTGCTACCACGCGCGCTGCGACACGGTCGATCGGCTCAACTGGGACTACATGCGGCGGCTGACCCAGGCCGTCGCGCTCGCCGCGGCCGATCTCGCGACCGAGTGACGCGAGACCGCCGCGCAGCGGACGAGCGACCCGGATCACCGACGGGCCCTTTGGCGCGCCGATTGCTGTTCACGGCTGGCATCGACGCCCGACAAGGAGCCCGGCGGACTCATGCGGAAGCTCGCGATCGGTTATCACGCCTCCCACGAACAGATCGCCCCCTCGACCCTGCTCCGGCACGTGCGCCACGCCGAGCAGGCCGGGTTCGCGGCGGCGATGTGCTCGGACCACTTCCATCCATGGAGTGAACATCAGGGCGAGAGCGGCTTTGCATGGGCGTGGCTCGGCGCGGCGCTGGAGGCCACGTCGCTGTCGTTCGGGACGGTGTGCGCGCCCGGATACCGCTACCACCCGGCGGTGATCGCCCAGGCGGCCGCCACGCTGGCCGAGATGTACCCGGGCCGCTTCTGGCTCTCGATCGGGAGCGGAGAGGCGCTGAACGAGCATATCACCGGGGAGCGATGGCCCGATCACGCCGAGCGGACCGCCCGCCTGGAAGAGTGCGCCGAGATCCTCCGCGCCCTCTGGCGCGGAGAGGCGGTGACGCACCGGGGGCGCGTCGTCGTGGAGGGGGCGAAGCTCTACACGCGGCCGGCGGCGCCGCCGCTCCTCCTCGGCGCGGCGATCTCGGCGGCCACCGCGGCGCGGGTGGGCCGGTGGGCAGACGGGCTGATCACCGTGTCGCAGGGCAAAGAGCAGCTCCGCGAGGTGGTGCGCCGCTTCCGCGAGGGCGGCGGCGAGGGCAAGCCCATGGTGCTGCAGGCGAAGATCGCCTACGACGCCGACGAGGGCGCCGCGCTCCGCGAGGCCCACGCGCAGTGGCGCACCAACGTGCTCCCGCCGCGGCTCCTCGCGAGCCTGACGGCGCCCGAGCACTTCGACGCGGCGGCCTCCTTCGTGCGGCCCGAGGACGTGGCCGCGCAGGTGCGCGTCTCCTCCGACACCGCGCGGCACGCCGCCTGGTTGCGCGAGGACGCGGAGCTCGGCTTCGACACGATCTACGTGCACAACGTGACCCTGAACCAGCAGGCCTTCATCGACGCCTTCGGCGAGCGCGTGCTCCCGGCGCTGTCCAGGTAGCGCGGCGACGAGGCGAGCCCAGCCATGACCGCGGGCCGTGAGGTCGCTCCCGCCGACAAAAGGGCACGAGGCGATCTACCCCACGTGGTGCGATCTGCGCTGGCGTGCGGCGCTGGAACTGCGCGCCTGTCTGTGATTTCAGTGGATCACGATGAGAGTCCAGGCAGGCGACGTCCGGCTGTTCTTCGATGTGGAAGGGGCGAAGCTCGTCCCCGACGGGCCCGCGATGCGCGAGCGCCCCACCGTGATCCTGCTGCACGGCGGGCCGGGCGTAGATCACACCGAGTTCCTGGGCTTCGGCGCCGCGCTCGCCGAGGTGGCGCAGGTCGTCTACCTCGATCACCGCGGCTGCGGGCGCAGCGACCGCAGCGGGCCGGAGCGGTGGAACCTCGAGACGTGGGCGGACGACGTGCGCGCGTTCTGCGATGCGCTGGAGATCCAGCGGCCCGTGGTGCTCGGAAACTCGTTCGGCGGCATGGTGGCCCAGGCGTACGCGGCGCGGTATCCGGATCACCCCGGCAAGCTCATCCTGACGAGCACGACCGCGAAGCTCCGCCTCGATCGCATGCTGCCGGTCTTCGAGCGGCTCGGGGGCGCCCCGGCGGCGGACATCGCCCGGCGGTTCTTCGCGGACCCGATGCCCAATTTCCCCGACTACATCCGCACCTGCCTCCCCCTCTACCGGCAGACGCCGGGGGAGGAAGGGGCGCTCCAGCGCACCGTCATCCACCTCGACGTCGGCGGCTACTTCGTGGCGGGCGAGATGCAGACCTACGACCTGCGCGCGGAGCTCGCGCGCGTCCGCTGCCCCACCCTCGTGCTGTCCGGCGATCTCGACCCGTTCGCGACGAGCGCGGACGCGCGCGAGCTCGCGGCGGCGCTGCCCGGGGACCTCGTCCACGCGAGGCACTTCCCGCACGCCGGCCACGCCGTGCTCGACGACGCGCGCGCGGAAGCGCTCGCGGCCATCCGGGAGTTTCTGGGAGCGACGCGGGCATGATCGCACGCGCCCGGCGGCAGCTCCCATGAAGGCGGGAAGGCGGAGGAGCGTTGATCGCACCTCCCACCTTCCCGCCTTTGCGCTCGACCCCCGCCACCGCGGGCAGGGCAAAAAAAACAGAGCGCCTGCTCGACGGCGGGGGGGGGAAGCCGTCACAGGCGCTCTGCTCTGTCCACACTAGCAGGATGCGGGCCAGGCTCATCCTGACGCATTTCGCGGGATCCTTCCCGTGGGCAGCGCTCGCGGTCTTTCAATCCTGAGAGCGCCAATTGCAAACCTGGCAGCTCGGCAGCCCCGGGGAGGGCGACGCCACGGCGGGGTTACCGGGCGGGTGCCGCGGCGGGGGCGCCCGGCCGGCTCGCGTAGAGGGCGAGGTGCTCGTAGGCGATGGTCGCGGCGGCCAGCGCCGTGATCCCCGCGGGGTCGTAGACCGGCGCGACCTCGACGACGTCCATGCCGACGAGGTCCACGCCCGCGATCCCGCGCAGGATCTCGATGGCGGTCGCGGTGCTCAGGCCGCCGCAGACAGGGGTGCCCGTGCCCGGCGCGAAGCCGGGGTCCAGGCAGTCCACATCGAACGTCAGATAGACCTTGCGCCCCCCGACCGCCTCCAGGACGCGCCGGGCCACGGCCGCGGCGCCGTTCCGGTGCACCCAGGGCGCGTCGAGGATCTGGAAGCCACGCGTATCCGGGTTGTAGGTGCGGATCCCGATCTGCACCGAATGCGCCGGATCGACGATGCCTTCCAGGGCGGCGTGGAAGAACATCGTGCCGTGATCGATCCTCCCCGCGTCGTCGCCGACGCTCCACGTGTCCGAGTGGGCGTCGAAGTGGATCAGCGAGAGCGTGCCGTGCTGCTTGGAGAGCGCCCTCAGCACGGGCAGCGTGATGAAGTGGTCGCCGCCGATCGACAGCGGCGCGGCCCCGCCGCGGAGGATCCCCGCGATGTGCGCCTCGATCGCTTCAGGGACGTCCAGCGGCCTGCCGAAATCCCAGTGGCAATCGCCGTAGTCGACGATCGCCAGCCGCTCGAGCGGGTTGATCTCGCAGCCGTAAGGCGGGGCCCAGGCGAGCATGGCGGACGCCTCCCGCACGGCGCGCGGGCCGAAGCGCGCGCCGGGGCGGCTCGTCGTCGCCGTGTCGAGCGGCAGCCCCGTCACCGCGACGTCCACCCCTCTCAGATCGCGCGAGTACCTCCGGCGCAGGAACGACAGCGCGCCCGCATAGAAGGGCTCGTACGAGACGCCGGTGAGGTCCTCGGCCGTGAACGCATGATCGCCGCGCGCGCTATCGCTCATCTTGACTCGCACCCACTCCAGAGTGAATCGCCGCCGAGAGATACCATGCGCCGCGCGGCGGCACCCGGGATCCTCGCGGGCGCCGGCCGGCAGGTGCGCGGCGCGCCCGGCGGCGCTGTCCTGCCCGCCCGGTCACCGCTCAGGCCGGGTCAGCCGGCGGATCGCGGCGGCGAGCGACTGGAAGATGGCGATGCCGTGCAGCTCGATCCCGAGGCCGACCATGCCCTGCGCCATCGTGGGCCCCACGCCGACGAGGCTCACGCGGGCGCCGAGCAGCCGGGTGGCCTGCGCCGTCTGGACCAGGGCCGCCGCGGTCGCCTCGTCGACGAGCGGCACGCCGGTGACGTCGAGCAGCACCCACCGGGCGCCCTCCCGCGCGACGCCCGCGAGCACGGACTCGAGGATCTGCTGCGCCCTCGCCGCGTCGATCGCGCCGATCAGCGAGATGAGCAGCACCCCGGGCAAGATCGGGATGACGGGACAGCCGAGCTCCCGCACGGTGCTCGCGAGCGCGCGCTCGCGCTCGTAGGCGGCGGCCAGCATGTCGCGCTCCGCCTGCAGCGCGGCCTCCATGTCGCGATGCTCGAACGTCGCGACGAGGAGCGACATCCACATCGCCAGCGGCTGGAGGTTGTCCGCGAAGCTCTCGGTGTGCAGCCCGCCGAGCACCAGCGTGCCCCAGTCGCGCCCCGCGGTGGCGATCGGGATCACCACGCAATGGCCGCTCGGCGCGTCGGGCCGCGCGGCGTCGAGCAGCTCGGGCGGCGGAAACAGGCCGGCCGGGACCCGGCGCCCCACGAGGGCGACCACGCCCGGATCGCCGCTGTACACGCTGTCGATGAGGACCTCTCGCCCCCGAGGGCCCGGGTCGTCGGCCCACAGCGCGAGGCACCCGACGCGCACGGTGGTGTGCCGCAGCCAGCCGAGGCGCTCGTCGGTCCACACCTGCTTCGAGGCGAGGAGCCTGCTCATGTCCAGGTTGGCGCGGACCAGCCGCTCGAGGCTATGCACGCTGTGCCGCTCCGACGCGACGACGGCCCGCTGCTGCGCGAGGCGCACGCGGCCGAGGAAGGCCCGCGCTCGCAGCGCCGCGTCCGGATCCGTCGCGCCGGCGAGCTGCCGCGCCGCGGCCTCCTCGACCTGCATCACCGCCGCGAGGAGGACCTCGATCCTGCCGTTCTGCGCGACCGCGCGGGCGAAGGCGCGCTCGAGCGTCCCCACGTCGAGGAGCTCCGCCCCGGCGAGCGCCGCGCCGAGGCCGCGCGCGATCACCTCGGCCTCGGGCCAGACGAGGGGCACGTCGTCGCGCGGCGACGGCGCCGGCCCCTCGAGCGTGCGGCACAGCTGCCGGGACAGCCCGCGCTGCCAGTCGTCGCGCGCCGCGTCGGCGTCCGGCGCGGGCGGCGCGGCGTCCCACGCGGCGCTGCCGCACGAGCGCCGCACCACCAGCTCGGCCGAGCCGCGGGTCACGGGCTCCGGAGGCGGGATGCCGTGGATGAGATCGATGAGCCGCTCGACGGCGATCCTCCCGAGGAGCGCGGGGTCCTGCCGCATCGTGGTGAGCGGCGGATCGCAGTGCTGGGCGGCGCTGATGTCGTCGAACCCCACCACCGCGATGTCCTCGGGCACGCGGTAGCCGCGCGCCCGGATGGCGTGGATGGCGCCTATCGCCATCTCGTCGTTCCCCGCCACGAGCGCGGTGCAGAACTTGCCGTCGCGCTCGAGAAACTCCCGCATGCGGTGCTCGGCGTAAAAGATGGTGCACTCCTCGAACTCGGAGAGCAGGTTGAGATCGGCCTCGAGCCCGCGCGCCCTCATCGCCTCATCGAACGCCTTGCCACGCTCGACGAAGTCGTCCGATGTCGATTTGCCGATGTAGGCGATCCGGCGATGGCCGAGGCCGATGAGGTGATCGACGAGCCGGTGAATCGAGTCGCGGTTCTCCGCCCGGACGATCGGGCAGCGCGAGCCGAGCGGGGGCGCGCAGAAGATGACGGCCGGCTTGCCGTCGGAGAGCAGCTCCTCCAGGCCATCGATGGTGTACATCGCGATCCAGCCGGACACCCGGTCGAGGCCGATCCCGCGCTCGAGGACGGCCCGAGGAGGCCCGTAGATTATGAGGAGCTCGAAGCCGCGCTCCCGCGCGGCGCGGTGCATGCCGGCGAACGCCACGGCGTTGAAGGAGTTGTCGACGAAGACCGACGCGACCCCGATCACGTTGCGCGTGCGCTGGTCGACAGGCCTCGTGCTCATCCCGGTCGTGTCCTCGCCCCCATCCAGCGGGCGAGCCTATCACCGACCTCGACGAAGCAACTGGATAACTTCGGCACCGGCAAACGGTACTGCGCGATACGGCGCGATGCTCCGCGGTGCGTGGATGTAGATAATCCTGCACGGCCCTGCCAGAGCGGTGGACGTCACCGAGGCTCCTGCGCCACGCAGGCGTCGTGGGCGGGACGCGCGTTGATTGTGGGGAGCCCCACGCGGGGCGCCGAGCCGTCGGAGGAGCTCATCACGTCGCGACGCGCTCGCGCGCGCCGTCCGCGCGAGCGCCTCTCTCAGGGCAGCTGAGCGCGGGCGCGATCGCGCGCCTCAGCGAGCGTGACCGACAGGGAGATCCGGGCCGATGCAACCGCACCCGCACGCGTTGGAGAAGAGCTCCTCCGGCGGCGAGCAAGCGAAGTCGAGCAGCATGCACTCCTCCGGATCGTGAGAGACATAGCGGACGTCCGGATCGCCCGGGTCGGGACAGACCACCGTCTCGGGGCTGATGCAGCCGCACCCGCACTCGTTGTAGAAGAGCGCCTGCTCCTCGGCGCAGTAAAAGTCGATGAGGTGGCACTCCTCGATATCGTGCGACACGTAGCGGACGCCCGGGTCGCTCGGGTCCGGGCAAGCCTCCGGCTCGGGCTCGGGATCGATGCAGCCGCACCCGCACTCGCCGGAGAAGAGCTGCTCCGGCGGCGAGCAAGCGAAGTCGATGGCGGCGCACTCCCACGGATCGTGAGAGATATAGCGGACTCCCGGGTCGCCCGGGTCCGGGCAGGCCGCCGGCCCGGGGCCGACGCAGCCGCACCCGCACTCGTTGGAGAAGAGCTCCTCCGGCGGCGAGCAGTCGAAGTCGATGACGGCGCACTCCCTCGGTTCGTGAGAGATGTAGCGCACGCCCGGATCGCTCGGATCCGGGCAGCTCCCGCCGCCGCCCGGCGAGGGGCCGCACCCGAGCTGTCCGACGATCGAAGAGGCCGCAAGGAACAACAAGGCATAGACTCGCATGTTCGTCTCCGTGTCTTTCTTCAAGAGGGTTGATCCGTGGAGATGCACCTCCCCTTCGAGGCCCACCGCGGGCCCCCGGGAGGAGCAGAGAGCTCGGGCCGGCTAAGGGGCGTCGCGGACGAAGAGCGTCACCGCCCGCCGGGAGACCTCCGGCGAGGACACCTCGATCAGCAGCACCTCCTCGCGCGCCTCGTCCTCGACCGGCTGGAACACCACCCGGACCTCGGCGAGATCCCCGGCCTCGAGGACCGCCGGCGCCGTCGCCCCCTCGAGGAGGTACCCGGGCGCCGGCGCGCGCAGCGCGATCGCGTCGATCGCGAGCGGCGCGGCGCAGGTGTGCACGAGCTGGAGGGTGCGCGTGGACACGGCGCCGACGGCGGTCTCGGGCAAGGCGAGCTCCTGCTGGAGCCGGAAGCAGTCGGCGAACGGGCGGGGCGCAGGCTCGAGGACACCGCCGCCGGCGACGAGATCCGCGGGCGCGGAGCGGAGCGCGCCGCGCCGCGCCTGGAGGCGCAGCTCTTGCCCCCGGATGGCATCGATCTGGAGCGCGAAGCTCCCGTCCTCCTCGACCGGCGCGACCACGGGCCCGCCGGTCCCATCGAGGTTCACCGCCCAGACGAGATCGGCGCCCTTCACGCTCCCGGGCCCGCCGGTGACATCCATCAGCGCGCCGTCGCACTCGTCGCACAGGGCGCCGACGACGTCCCCGGCGAGCGCAGGCGCGGAGGGCGGCTCCGGGATGGGGTTCACCCCGCACCCGGCGACGCAAGCAACGAGAAGAACCGCCAGCCAGCGCATCAGGACACCATTCCGTCGGACGGTAAGCTGTTCAACCGCCGTGCCAGCGCGATCCGCGGCGTTTCGCGGGAAACGTGGCTCCCATTTGTACCATTCTGTACCATCTTGTACCGATGGTACACGACGGGCTTGCGCCAGGCGCCGTGGTCGACGGCCGCTACGACGTCGTGCGCGCGCTCGGGCGCGGCGGGCTCGGCTCGGTGGTCGAGGCGCGCGATCGGCTCTTCGACCGCGCCGTCGCGCTGAAGTCGCTGCGCTTCGACTCCGCGGGCGCGGCCGAGGCGTTCCGGCGGGAGTTCTCGCTGCTGTCGGCCTGCGCTCACCCGCGCCTGCCGCGCGCGTACGACTTCGCCCGGACGACGTGCGGCGGCGCGCCGCTCACGTACGCCACGACGGAGCTCATCCGGGGCCGGACGCTGGCCGAGCACGCGCGGGGGCGCGCCCTGGACGCGGCCCTCCCCGTCCTGCTCGACGCGCTCGACGCGCTCGGGTGGCTCCACGGCGCCGGCATCGTCCACGGCGACTTCAAGCCCGAGAACGTCCTCGTGCGGGACGACGGCGCGGGCGTGCTCATCGATCTCAGCGCGGCGCGGAGGATGCGCGCCGAGGCGGGAGACCTCTCGGGCACGGCGCGGTTCTTCGCGCCCGAGCTCCTCCGGGGCGCCCCGCCGAGCGCGCGCTCCGATCTGTTCGCGGTGGGGAGGACGCTCGAGGCCCTGTTCCCGCTCCTCACCGGGGCGCCGCCCGCCGCCCTGCGCCGCCTCGCCGAGCGGCTCACCGCGGAGGATCCGGCCAGCCGGCCCTCCGGCGTCGACGAGGTCCTGGAGGCCCTCTCCGCCGGCGGCGCGCCGCGGCGCGCGCCCGCCGTCGTGAGCGAGCCGGGCGAGATCGTCGGCCGGGAGCGCGAGGTCGAGGCGTTCGGCGCGGCGCTCGAGGCGCTGCTCCGCGGCGAGCGCGGGCCGCGCGCCGTGGTGATCACCGGCGAGGAGGGCGCCGGCAAGTCGCGGCTCTTCCGCGAGCTCAAGTGGCGCGCGCAGCTCAGCGCGCCGGTCTTCGAGGGCGCGCCCCGCGGCGAGGAGCCGCTCCGCGCGCTGCTGCTCCGCGCGCTCGGCCGCGCCGCGCTCCCGGCCGGCGTCGACGCGCTGCTCGACGCCCGCGCCGAGCTCGCGGGCGCGCGCGGGCGCGTGCTCGACACGCCGCGCGCGCCGCACACGCCGCACGCGCCGCGCCGGCCGCTCGTGCTCGCCATCGACGACGCCGACAGGCTCGCCGCGCACGACCGGGCGCTGCTCGAGGCGCTCGTGCGATCGGCCGCGCCGACCGACGCGCTGCTCTGGCTCATCGCCTCCGCCGAGCGGCTCGACGTGGGCGGCGGCGCGATCGTCGAGCTCCCGCTCGGCCCGCTCGGCGAGGCGGCGGTCCGGGTCTGGACCGCGCCCCTGGCCACCGCGGCGCGCGTGTCGGACCTCCTGCGCGCGAGCGGCGGCCGCCCGCGCGCGCTCAAGGAGCTCTGCGCCGCGCTGGGGCAGCGCCGCCTGAGCGAGGCGGAGCTCGATCGGTTCGTCGCCACGACGGGCGCCCCGGAGCTCCTTCGCCGGCGCGTCGCCGCGCTCGCCCCCGAGGAGGCGCGCGCGCTCGCGGCGCTCGCGGCCCTGGACCCGCTCGAGCCCGAGGCCGCCGCGGCGCTCGGCGTCGGGCGCGCGGCGCTGGACGCGCTCGAGGCCGCGGGGCTCGCGCGGCTCGACGGCGAGGGGTTCCGCCTCGGCCAGCCCGGGCAAGCGCGGGCGCTCCTGCCCTGGCTCGACGCGGGCGTCGTGCGCGAGGTCGCGGCGGCGATGGCGGCCCACCTCGACGGCGACGGCGAGGCGGCGCTCGCCCCGGCGCTCCGCAGCCGGCGCGCCGCGGACCGGGCGAGGGCGCTCGTCTTCGCGGGCGAGCACGAGGCCGCGCGGCGGGCGCTCGCCGCGTCCGAGCCGATGTTCGAGTGGGCGCCGCGCGCCTGGGTGCGCGCGGCGGACGCCGCCTGCGCGGTCCAGCCGGCGCCGCGGACGCTCGTGGCCGCCGCGTCCGCGCTCGAGGCGGCCGGCGATCCGAGGCGCGCGCTGTCGCTGCTCGCCCGGGCGAGGCGCGCGCGGCCGCCGGCCGACGCCGTCGCCGAGCTCTCGTACCGGGCCGCGCGCTGCTACGAGAAGCTCGGCAAGGTCGAGCGGGCGCTCGCGCAGCTCGAGCGCGCGCGGGCGCTCTCGCCCGGGCCGGCCGGCGGGCGGCTCGCGAGCCTCGCCGCGCGCTGCCTGCTGCGCCTCGGCCGCTACGACGAGGCCCGGCGCGAGGCGCAGGGCGCGCTCGCGGCGGCCGAGCCCGACGGCGCGCTCGCGGCGGGCCGCGCGGGCGCCTCGTCCGCCGCGGAGCTCGCCGAGACGCTGGGCCTCGCGCTCGGGTACCTGGGCGACCAGGAGGGCGCCCTCCGGAGCCTCGCGCGCGCCGTCGCGCTGCGGCCCGCGTCGGACTCGCCCCGCGCCCGCGCCCGCACGCTCAGCTACCACGCGCTCCACGCCTACCGCGCCGGAGACGCGGCCCTCGCGGCGCGCGGGTTCCAGGAGGCGCTCGACCTCGCCGAGGCCGAGGGCCTCGGCGACCTGCTCGCGACCGCCGCGCTGAACCTGGGGACGGCGAGGCACCAGCTCGGCGACTGGGGCGCGGCGCTGCGCTGCTACGAGCGCGGGCTGCGGGCGGCGATCGCCTTCGCCAAGGAGCGGACCGAGGCGACGCTGCGCTTCAACCTCGCCAAGATCCACGCGGACGTCGGCCTGCTCGATCGGGCCGAGCTCGGCGTCGCGCGCCTGCGCGCGCCCGACGGCGCGAGGGTCCCCGAGGAGATCGCCGCGGGGGCGCTCGGGCTCGCCGCGGAGATCGCCGAGGCGCGCGGCGCGCTCGGCGAGGCGGCGCGGCTGCTCGAGCAGGCCCGCGCCGGCCACGCGGCGCGCGGCTCGAAGCGCGAGGCGTGCGAGGCGACGATCCACGCCGCCGAGGTCGCGCTCGCGGCGCGGGACACGGCCGCCGCGGGCGCCCGGCTGGCCGAGGCCGCGGCGCTGCTCCGGGAGATCGACGCGGCGGACCTCGCGCTGCGCCACGCGACGGCGGGCGCGGAGCTCGCGCTCGCCCTCGGCGACGCCGACGCGGCCCTGGAAGCGGCGCAGCGGGGCGCGGGCCTCGTGGCGCGGGCAGCGCAGCTCGAGCTCCACGCGAAGCACGAGGAGGTGTCCGCCGAGGTGCTCCGCCGCAGGTCGGCGACGGCGCTGGCCGAGCGGCACCGCACGGCCGCGATCGAGTGCTGGGAGCGCATCGGGAGCACGCTCCCGGCGGAGCTCGCCGAGGTCTTCTGGCGGCACCCCCGGCGGGCCGCGCTCCGCGGCGGACCGGCGCAGCCGGCGGCCCGCATGGAGCTCGTGCTGAAGCTCCTCGAGATCAACCGGCGCCTGAGCTCGACGCTCGACGCCGAGGAGGTGCTCCGCCTCGCCATGGACGCGGCGATCGAGCTGACCGGCGCCGAGCGGGGGTTCGTGATCCTCACGTCGCCTTCGCTGGATGCGCCCGATTGTGCGTCTGATTCCCCCGGACGACCAGGGAAGGTCAGGCTCGAGGTCGCGGTCGCGCGGAACCTCGATCGCGAGCGCGTCGGCAAGAGCCAGCTCAAGTTCAGCCACGGGATCGCCAAGCGGGTGGTCGAGCGCGGGGAGGCGGTGCTCACCGTCGACGCGCTGGCCGACGCGCGGTTCCACGGGAACGCGTCGGTGCACGCCCTGCGGCTCCGGTCGATCGTGTGCGTGCCGATCCGCGCGCACGGCGCGGTGCTCGGCGCCGTCTACCTCGACAACCGGTTCCAGCGCGGCAAGTTCGCGGAGGGCGACGCGGATCTGCTCGGCGCGTTCGCGGACCAGATCGCGGTCGCGCTGCACAACGGCCGGCTGATGGCCGAGCTCAGGGACCGCACCCGGGCCCTGGAGGAGGAGCAGCGCCGGGTCGCGGAGCTCATGCGCTCGCAGGCCGACGAGATCGAGCGGCTGTCGCACGAGCTCGAGCGGACCCGCGCGGACGCGCGCCGCGACTTCCCGGAGATCGCGGGGAGGAGCGCCCCGATGCGCGCCGTGCTCGCGCTCTGCGAGCGCGTGGCGGAGAGCGACGTGACGGTGACGGTGACGGGCGAGAGCGGCACGGGCAAGGAGCTCGTCGCGCGCGCCGTCCACGCGGGCGGGCCCCGGCGGGACGGGCCGTTCGTGGCGGTCAACTGCGCCGCGCTGCCCGAGGCGCTGCTCGAGTCGGAGCTCTTCGGCCACGTGAAGGGCGCCTTCACCGGCGCCGTCCGGGATCACGGCGGCCTGTTCCTGTCGGCGCGGGGCGGCACGCTGTTCCTCGACGAGCTCGGGGAGATGCCGGTCGGCGTGCAGGCGAAGCTGCTCCGCGCGCTCCAGGAGCGCTCGATCCGCCCGGTGGGGTCGGACCGGAGCGTCTCCGTCGCCGACGTGCGGGTCGTCTGCGCGACGAACCGGGATCTGCGGGAGGAGGTCGCCCGGGGGCGATTCCGCGAGGATCTCTACTACCGGGTCAGCGTCATCGAGATCCGCTTGCCGCCGCTCCGCGAGCGCCCGGACGACATCCCGGCGATCGCGCAGGCGATCGTCGAGAAGCTCTCGGCGCGCCAGGGCCGCCCGGCGTTCCGGCTCTCGCGGGGCGCGCTCCGGCGGCTCATGACGTACGGCTGGCCCGGCAACGTGAGGCAGCTCGAGAACGTCCTCTCGCGCGCGTGCGTGCTCGCGCCGGGCCCGGAGATCGGCCCCGCCGACATCCACCTGCCCGCGGCGGCGCCCGCGCCGCGGGCCCGGTCGCGCGCGGACTATCGCGGCGCCGAGGCGGAGCGGATCCGCGCCGCGCTCGATCTCGCCCGCTGGAACGTGTGCGAGGTGTCGCGGAGCCTCGGGATCCCGAGGACGACGCTCTACCGGAAGCTCGCCCGCTACGGGCTCTTGCGCCGGGAGTGAGCGTCAGGCCAGCGCGAGCAGGCCCCGCGCGCGCGCCGGAAGCCCCGGGCTGGCCGCGTCGGCGCGCTCCGCTGCGCGAACGGCGTCAGCAGAAGGACCGTGACGGCATGGCTGCCACGAGGCCAGCACTGTACATCCGTTCATTCATCTGCTAGCCGACAAGCATGCGCTCCCGCAAGGCCGCCGCCGCCGTCGTCGTCGAAGAGCTCCCGCCCGACGAGGAACCCGTCGATGCGATCCCGCCCGACGACGCCGCGGCGGACGAGGCGTTCTCCGCCGCCGGAGGGTCGCCCTCGCTCGATCGGATCTGCATCGACTGCGGCGGCAGCGGCGGCGCGCACGACGGCTGCGCGCACCGCGAGCGCGCCCGCTTCCACGCGCCCACGCGCGCGGCGCTCGAGCTCGTCGCGCGCCTGCGCCGGGCGGCCGCCGAGCACCGCGCCGCAGCCCGCGCCCTCCGCGCCCTTGTCACCGCCGAGCACGCGCGCGGCCGCGCCGAGATCGAGCGGGACGAGCCGGAGCCGCTCGCGCCATCGCGGCTCGAGGCGGCGCCGGAGCCGCCCCCGCCCGCCGCCGCGCCGGAGCGGGACGAGCCGGAGCCGGCGCCGTGCCCGCGCTGCGCCGAGCGGATCGAGGCAGAGCCGGCCGAGCCCGAGGCGCAGCCGCGCCGGCCGAAGCGCAAGGGGCGTGTGCCCCTCGAGCAGCAGGCATTCCCGTTCACGGGCGACTCCGAGCAACGCTCGCCCCACGGCGCCTGAGCCCAGGTCGAGGCGCCGTCGGGCAGAGCGAAGAGAGCTCGCCCCGGCGCTCGCCGTCATCTCGCCCAGTCAGCGCGGCGACACACCGCACCTCCCCGGTCCGCTTGCCGGGAAGTTTCCCGGCAAGAGGTCGAACTGCCACGCTCCCGCCGCGAGGCACCGCCGCGCGGCATGGCGCGCGCGTTCCGTGCTACACGGATCCGTTGATGACGGCGGCGCGGCGGAGTGCCGGAGCTGAGGACGACCGAGGATTCTGCCACCATGTCGCTCGATAGGGCCATCGGCCTCATGTGCCACGACATCTGGGGTGCGTATTTCTGCGAGGTGCTCGGCGGTATCCAGTCGGCTGCAGCGCACGCGGGAGTTCGCGTGATCGCCGTCAAGTCGTCGCCGCGAGACGTTCACCGGTTGAAGCTAGGGCGCGACAAGATCGACGGGTGGATCGCCATGATCGATCCGACGGACATCGAGCGCTTCCTCGACGACGGCCGGCCCGTCGTGACCCTCAGCGCGCGCTCCAGGGACGAGCGCTGCCCGTACGTCCTGCCCGACAACCACGGCGGCGCCCTGGCGGCCGTGCGCCACCTCATCGATCACGGGCACAGGCGGATCGCCTTCGCGGGCCACATGGCGCACGAGGATATCCGGCAGCGCTTCCAGGCCTACCGGGACGCGCTCGACGAGCACGGGATTCCGTTCGACCCCGCCCTCGTCTTCGAGCTCCCGAACAACGAGCGGTCCAGCGGGCGGCTCGCCGCACAACGCCTCTCCGAGGCGGGCGCCTCCTGCACCGCGATGTTCATGGCCACCGACAAGGGGGCGCTCGGGCTGATCGACGCGCTCGCCGAGGTGGGCCTCCGCATCCCCGAGGACCTCGCCCTCGTCGGATTCGACGACATCGAGGCGGCCAGGTACGCCTCGCCGCCGCTGACGACCGTCCGCCAGCAGTTCGACTGGATCGGCAGGACGGCCGCCCAGCTGCTCATCGATCGCCTCGCCGGACGGGATGTCCCGCGCGCGGGGCACATCGCGCCGACGCTCCTCGTCGTGCGCCGCTCCTGCGGCTGCTCGGCCGCGCCGGCCGAGCGCGAGGCGGCCGCGCCGGCCGAGCGCGCCGCCGGCCAGGCCGACTCGCTCGCTCGGGAGCTGGTCGCCCTCGCGACCTTCTCGTCGTCGCTCGACCGGAGCGCGCCGCCGACAGAGTCGTGGCCCGGGGTGACGGAGGTGGTCCTGGGGCTCGAGGCGGCCGTCCAGGGGAAGCCGGGCCCCCCGCCGGCGGCGCTGGAGCGGGCGTGGCGCGAGGCCGCGGAGCAGATGCCCCATATCGACCTGCTCCTGGCCATGATCGATCGGCTGGAACAAGCGGGCCAGGCGATGCTCCGCGGCGCGGGGGACGCGGCCGCCGAGCGGCGCGTCGCCGCGTACATCCGGAGGGCCCGCCAGGACATGATGCAGGGCCGCGTGGCCATCGAGGCGGCCCGCGCCGATTACCTGAATGGCCTCCTCGACATCAACCTCGTTGTCCGGGAGACGCTCCTGGAGCACGCGGACAACGGCGGGAGCAAGCTGAGCTGGCTCTCCGCGGTGCAGATGAGCTGGGGCTGCCTCGCCGTGTGGGAAGAGCCGGGAGACGAGGGGCCGATGCTGCGGATCGTCGAGAGCTCCTGCCCCGGAGAGCCGGCCGCCTCGCCGGCGGCGGACACGCGCGTCGCGGCGGCGGCATTCCCGCGCGGCGACTGGCTGCCTCCGGCCGTCCAAGTCGCCGGCGATCACGTCATCCGGCTCATCCCGCTCCGCAGCCAGGGCGAGGAGCGCGGCGTCCTGGCCATCTGCGCTCCGGTGAGCAGCCCCCTCGGGCTGGATCACCGGGACATGGACATGTGGGTGGCGATGCTGACCGCGGCGTTCGAGCGCGCATCGCTGATCGCGTCGCTGATCGAGCAGGAGAAGCAGGCGCGCGCCGCCTACGAGCGCGAGCGCGCCCTCGCCGACGCCGTGCGCCGGCTCGGGTGCCCGGTCATCCCGCTCGACGAGGGGGTGCTGCTCGTGCCGCTCGTCGGGGCCATCGATCCGGAGCGCGCGAGCCACGTGCTCGAGGTGGTGCTCGCGGAGCTCAGCCGCCAGGAAGCCGAGGTGTTGCTGATGGATATCACCGGCGTGCCCTTCGCCGACATGCAGGTCGCAGCGTCGCTGAGGAAGACGACCCGCGCCGCCACCCTGCTCGGCGCCGAGGTCATCGTCGTCGGCATGCGGCCGCAGGTCGCGCAGGAGTTCACGCACCTCGGCATCGACCTCGAGGGGATGACGCTTTACCCGACCCTCGGCAGCGCGCTCTCGGCGCTGCGCCGCAGGCGGCAGCCGCTCACCGGGCCGCGGATGCCCCGCGCCTGAGCCGCCGCCCCGCAGAGCCCGGCGCGGCCCGGGGCTCTCCGGAGAGGCTGACCGCGCGACGACCGGCGCCGACCTCGCCCCGCATCGGCGCAACTTGTCGTTGACCGGATCGCGCCAGGTAGACGACGCTGCCGCCGGAGGGAGAGGAAGCCATGTCGAACCTGGTACGTCTGTCCGCCGCGGCGGCGTTCGCGGCCGTCGCGATGCACATCGGCGCGCTCGTCACCGGCGCCAGCGGGTGCGCAGGCGAAGAGTGCGACGAGGAGCCCATCGGGTGCAACACCGCCGACGATTGCCCTCGCTGGATGGTCCGGTGCAGCGGCGGGTTTGCCGCGGTGGGTGTGCAGTGCACCGACGCCGGCTGTTGCCGGCGCGCCGTCGACGTGTGCCTGGAGATGTGCGACACGTTCGAGCAGCAGGTCCAGAGCTGCTCGCAATACGATTGAGCCCCAGCCGCCCCTCTATCCTTCGACGTCCGGCGCCGCCGGCTCGTCCCCGCGCTCGGCGGGGCCGCGCTCGCCTTCGCCGGGGGCGCGGCGCGCCGCGCGCGGCTTGCTCTTGCTGACGCCCACCCGGCGCACGAACGCGAGGAACTGCCCGAGCGTGGGCGAGGCGTCGTCGGCGCGCCACGCGAGGAGGAGGTCCGTGACCGGCGCGCCCACGATCGGCCGCAGCGCGAGCCCCCCGCGCCGGATATTCTTGATGGATTCCGGCAGGATAGAGACGCCGAAGCCCGCCGCCACCAGGCTCAGGATGTCGAGGTGCAGCGCCTCCTGCACGATGCGCGGCGTGAAGCCCGCCTCGCGGCACAGCCCCACCACGAGGTCGAAGAAGGCCGACCCGCGCTGGCGCGGGAACACGACGAACGGCTCGCGCGACAGGAGCTCGAGCGAGATGCGCCTGCGCCCGGCGAGCGGGTGATCCGCCGGCAGGGCGACCAGGAGCGGCTCGCGCCGGACGCACTCGGAGGCGAGCCGGGGGTCGTTGAGCGGCGCCCTCACGAAGCCGACGTCGATGCGCCCGTCCTTGAGCGCATCGATCTGCTCCTGCGGCGGCATCTCGCGCAGCGCGAGCTCCACCGACGGGAAATCCGTGCGAAAGGCGCGGACCAGCTCCGTGATGCCGCTGTAGGCGAGCGACGACAGGTACCCGACCACGAGGCGCCCGGTCTCGCCGACGCTCGCGCGCCTGGCCTCGTGCACCGCGAGCTCGAGCGCGTCGAAGACCCGCCGGACGTGGGCCAGGAAGACCGCGCCCGCGGGCGTCAGCTCGACGCGCCGCCGCGACCTGTCGAAGAGCGAGAACCCGAGCTCGGACTCGAGATCCTGGATCTGCCGGCTCAGCGGGGGCTGGGCGATGCCGAGCCGCTGCGCCGCGCGGCCGAAATGCCGCTCCTCGGCGACGGCCGTGAAGTACCGGAGGTGGCGCAGGTCCATACCTTGAAGGTATCGTCTGATACGAAATAATAGATTGGACGAACGTCAGGGGCACCCTAAATGCGGAGCCTGCCCTCCGGCGGCCCCGTCCGGGGCGCCCTGGAGGGGGACGGGAAATGGCCCATGTGGCTCGTCCGGATCGCGCTGCAACGTACGTACACGTTCATCGTGATGTCGATGCTCATCGTCATCCTGGGCGTGTTCACCATCACCCGGATGCCGACGGACATCTTCCCCGACATCGACATCCCGGTCCTGTCCGTCATTTTCAACTACGGCGGCCTCCCTCCCGAGGAGATGGAGAAGCGCATCGTCAATAACTACGAGCGCTTCCTGACGACCACAGTCAACGACATCGAGCACATCGAGAGCCAATCGCTCACCGGCATCTCGATCATCAAGATCTTCCTCCAGCCGGGCGCCAGCATCGAAGCCGCGACCGCGCAGGTGACGGCGGTCTCGCAGACCGCCATCCGCATGATGCCGCCGGGCATCAGCCCGCCGCTCGTCATCCGTTACAGCGCCTCCAGCGTGCCCATCCTCCAGGCCGCGCTCGAGAGCGAGTCGCTGAGCGAGCAGCAGCTCTTCGATTACGCGGTCAACTTCATCCGCGCCGACATCGCCACGATCCGGGGCACGCAGATCCCGTACCCCTACGGCGGCAAGCAGCGCCAGATCATGGTCGACATCGACCCGCAGCGCCTCTTCGCGTGGGGGCTGTCGCCGCGCGACGTGAACGCCGCCCTCGGGCTGCAGAACGTCATCCTGCCCTCCGGCACGGCGAAGATGGGGGAGAACGAGTACCCCGTCATCATGAACAGCAGCCCCGAGGCGTTCGAGGAGCTCGGCAAGCTGCCGCTCAAGACCGTCAACGGGAGGACGGTGGTCCTCCGCGACGTCGCCAGCGTCCGCGACGGGAACGCGCCGCAGACGAACATGGTGCACGTGGAGGGCAAGCGCAGCGTGCTCCTCAGCATCCTCAAGAACGGGAGCGCGAGCACGCTCGACGTCACGTCGCGCATCCACGCGATGCTGCCGAGCACGCTGGAGAAGCTCCCGAAGGAGCTCAAGGTCTCGCTGCTCTTCGATCAGTCGTTGTTCGTCCGCGCGGCCGTCGACGGGGTCGTGCACGAGGCGCTCATCGCCGCCGGGCTCACCGCGCTCATGATCCTGCTGTTCCTCGGGAGCTGGCGCAGCACGCTCATCGTCGTCATCAGCATCCCGCTCTCGATCCTGGTCTCGATCATCGCGCTCAACGCCCTCGGCCACACGCTCAACGTGATGACGCTCGGCGGCATGGCGCTCGCGGTCGGCATCCTCGTCGACGACGCGACCGTGGCCATCGAGAACATCCACAGAAACCTGGGGCAGCGGAAGCCGTTCATCCGCGCGATCATCGACGGGGCGCAGGAGATCGCCGTCCCGGCGCTCGTCTCGACGCTCTGCATCTGCATCGTCTTCGTGCCGGTGGCCTTCATCACCGGCGCCGCGAAGTCGCTCTTCGTGCCGATGGCCATGGCGGTCGTCTTCGCCATGCTCATGTCGTACTTCCTGTCGCGGACGCTCGTCCCCACGCTCGTGCGCCTCTTGCTCGAGCGCGAGGCGGCGGAGCACGCCCACGGGAATCACGGCAGCCCGAAGAGCGTGTTCGGGCGCGTCTTCGCCGCGTTCAACCGCGCCTTCGACCGGCTGCGGGCGGCCTACGGCGGGTGGCTCGCCTGGGCGCTCGCGCACCGCGCCGCGTTCGTCGGGGCGTTCCTTGCGTTCGTCGCCGCCTCGGTCGCGCTGGTCCCGCTCCTCGGCCGCGACTTCTTCCCGAGCGTCGACGCCGGGCTCATCAAGCTCCACGTGCGCGGCGCGCCGGGCACCCGCCTCGAGGAGAGCGAGCGCCGCTTCGCCCAGATCGAGGAGACCATCCGCGAGGTGATCCCGCCGGGCGAGATCCGCACGATGCTCGACACCATCGGGATCCCGGCGAGCGGCATCAACCTGTCGCTGAGCGAGGGCGCGCAGATCTCGTCGGCCGACGGGCAGATCTTCATCGCGCTCGAGGAGCACCACCGGCCGACCGCCGAGTACGTGCGGAAGCTCCGCGCCAAGCTGAACGCGACGTACCCCGACACGACGTTCTTCTTCCTCGCCCCCGACATCTCGACGCAGGTGCTGAACTTCGGCCTCGCGGCGCCCATCAACGTCCAGGTCGTGGGCCCGATCGGCAAGGAGGACGAGACCTACGCGGTCGCGCGGCGGATCGCCGATCGCGTGGAGAAGATCCCCGGCGCGGTGGACGTGCACCTCGCGCAGGTGCCGGCGAGGCCCCAGCTCCGCATCGACGTCGACCGCACCATGGCCGACCAGCTGGGGCTCAGCCAGCGCGACGTGGCGAGCGACGTCCTCGTCTCGCTCTCGTCGAGCGGGCAGACGTCGCCGACCTACTGGCTCGACAAGCGCGGCGTGCAGTACCTCGTCGCCGTGCAGACGCCCCAGTACGCGATCGGGTCGATCGACGACGTGAACGCGACGCCGCTGTCGACCGGCGACGGCCGCCCCCAGCTCCTGTCGAACGTCGCGTCGCTGTCGCGCTCGACCGGGCCGGCGAACATCACGCACTACAACGTCGCGAGGACCTTCGACGTGCAGGCGAACGTCGACGGCACCGACCTCGGCTCGGTCGCGGGCGCGGTCGCGCGCGTGGTCGACGAGCTCAGGCCCGAGATGCCGCGCGGGACCAAGGTGACCATCAAGGGGCAGGCCGAGAGCATGGACTCCTCGTTCACCGGGCTCGGCTACGGGCTGCTCTTCGCGGTCGTGCTCGTGTACCTGCTGATGGTCGTGAACTTCCAGTCGTGGCTCGACCCGCTCATCATCCTGATGGCGCTCCCGGGCGCGGTGGCGGGCATCGCGTGGATGCTCTTCATGACGCACACGACGCTGAGCGTGCCCGCGCTCATGGGCTCGATCATGTGCGTCGGCGTCGCCACGGCGAACAGCATCCTCGTCGTGACGTTCGCGAACGACCAGCGCAAGCTGGGCCGCGACGCGGGCACGGCGGCGCTCGCCGCGGGCATGACGCGCCTCCGGCCGGTGCTCATGACCGCGCTCGCGATGATCTTCGGCATGCTGCCGATGTCGCTCGGCCTCGGCGAGGGCGGCGAGCAGAACGCGCCGCTGGGCCGCGCGGTCATCGGCGGCCTGCTCGTCGCCACGCTGACCACGCTCTTCTTCGTGCCGGTGATGTACAGCCTCCTCCGGAGCAAGCCTCCGGCCAGAGACCCGCTCGCTGAGGACCTATGAGCTCCCCCGAACGCCCCGCCCAGACGCCCCCCCCGGCCCCGCCCGCCGACGATCTCGGCTTCGATCTGCCGCCGCCCGCCGCGATGACGCGGACGCGCGGCCTCGCCATCGGCGTGGGCCTGGCCGTCGCGCTCGGCGCGGCGTTCGCCGCGGCCTACCTGCCGCGCCGGAGCGCCCGCGCCTCGCTCGAGGAGGGCGTGCGGGCCGCCGAGGGCGCCGCCCCGCGCGTCGTGGTCGTCGCGCCGCAGCCGGTGTCGAGCGACCGGGCGCTCGTCCTGCCGGGGAGCGTCCAGCCCCTCGAGGAGACGGTCGTCTACCCGCGCGTGAGCGGCTACGTGCGGAAGTGGAGCGTCGACATCGGCGACAAGGTCGAGGAGGGGCAGGTCCTCGCCGAGGTCGACACGCCCGAGCTCGATCAGGAGCTCGCGCAGGCCCGCGCGCAGCTCGTGCAGGCGAACGCCGGCCTCGTGCAGGCGCAGGCCAACCGCGACGTGTCGCGGTCGAGCGTGAAGCGCTACGAGCAGCTCGTCCCCGCGGGCGTGGCGCCGCAGGAGGAGCTCGAGCAGCGGCAGGGCCAGGCGCACGTCGCCGAGGCGAGCGTCACCGTGGCGCAGGCGGCGATCACCGCGCAGCAGGCGAACATCCAGCGCATCCTGGACCTCAAGAAGTTCGCGAAGATCGCCGCGCCGTTCGCGGGGACGGTCACCGCGCGGACGATCGATCGCGGGGCGCTGGTCACGGCGGGCAACGGGACGCCGCTCTTCCGGATCGCCGCGACCGACCCGGTGCGCGTCTTCGTGGGCGTCCCGCAGGACGTGGCGCCCAGCGTGCGGGTCGACGCGCCCGCGAAGGTCACGGTGCGCGAGTTCGCGGGGCAGCCGTTCCAGGGCACGATCGCGCGCACGGCCGGGGCGCTCGACGCGGCGACGCGGACGATGACCACGGAGGTGCGGGTGCCGAACCCCGACGGGCGGCTCCTCGCGGGCATGTACGCCGAGGTCTCGCTGACCTTGCCCACGCCGCACCGCGTGCTCGAGATCCCGGCGACGGCGCTCTACAACGACGCCAAGGGGCTCCGCGTGGCCGTCGTGGACCCCGGGGACAAGATCCGCTTCGCGCCCATCACCGTCGAGCGCGACACGGGCGCGACGATCCACGTGTCGACGGGGCTCGACGGGAGCGAGCGCATCGTGAAGCTCGCGAGCGCGGAGCTCACCGACGGGATGGCGGTCGAGGTCCTCAAGTGACGGGGCGCGGACCAGGGACGCGGCGGGGGCTCAGTCGGCGAAATAGGCCGGGATGTCGATGAACTCCTGCGTGAACAGCGCCCTGAAGAACTCGATGTCCGTGCCGGGCGCGAGCTCGAGATACCGGGTGTACTCCAGCACCGTCTGATCGCCGCACGGGGTGAGATCCCCGAGCGCGTAGTACTGCTCCATGCCGAACGCCGGCGCCAGGAGCCGGACGAGGATCTGGTGGTGCGCCTCGGAGCGGTAGATGATCTCCTCGAGGAGCGTGACGCCCCCCGAGGTGAACTGGTACGTCGAGGGGATCGTCTCCGGGCCTCCGCCGTTCAGCCACACGAACGTCGGCGCCACGTCGGGCAGGACGGCCTCCACGAACCACTCCACGTCGCGGAGCACCGGCCAGACCTCGCTGATGGGCGCGTCGATCAGGACCCTCTGATAGGTCAGATACTGGTCCTCTCCGATGCTCGGGAACAGGAAGACGCTCTCGTCGTCGCAGCTCGTGCTGGACGCCACGCCGACGTCGTCGCTGAACGGGCCTTCGGTCGCGGCCGCGCTGCCCGCACAGAGCAGCGTCGCCAGGCAGCCGGCGAAGAAAGTCGATAAGCTCGCGGTGGTTCTCATGGTAAGTCTCCTCTCTTTACAATCGGGAGATGGCGATTCGTTCGCCGGCGCGGCGCCTCCGGCGTCACGTGCCCACTCCGGTATCGCATGGCCGTCGCGCTCGCGAGCGCTCGGAGCGCTCGCCGGCCAATTGAAGCAGCCTAGCAAATGGGGCCTTATCCGTCGAGCGGAGACCGACGCGAGCCCTCGCGTGCGGCGTTTGCACATGCAGGTGCTTACTCACATCACGTCTCACCTCACCCGATGTGGTGGGGCGGTGAGGCGCCTCGGGGCCCGCGTGATGGGCACCGGCCTTTGAACCGTGGGTGGCTCATGCCCTGGCGCAGCGCGGCGTGGCGCCGTGCGGCATGGCCACCTACAGCGGCTTGCAGGCCGGCATCGCCGCCGCGACGCGCGCGAGATGGCCGCCCCGGCGAGCCGCGGGCTCTCCGGAAGTTCACGCGCCGGAGAGCTCCGCGAAACCTGCGCCCGCGTACCGTGGCGCCATGACACGCATGGACCTTGTCGAGCAGATCGTCGCAGCGAAGCTGGAGCGCAAGCTGAGCTGGAAGCAGCTGGCCGAGGCGGTGGGGCGCAGCGAGGTGTGGACCACCTCGGCGCTGCTCGGGCAGCAGTGCATGAGCGCCGACGAGGCGGCCGCGGCCGGCAACCTGCTCGGCCTCAGCCAGGAGGAGGTGCTCCTCCTCCAGGTGCCGCCGTCGAAGGGCTCCCTCGGCCCGAACCCGCCGACCGACCCGCTCATCTACCGCTTTCACGAGATCGTGCAGGTGTACGGCACGACGCTGAAGGAGCTGATCCACGAGAAGATGGGCGACGGCATCATGAGCGCCATCGACTTCGAGATGAGCATCGAGAAGGTGCCCGATCCCAAGGGCGACCGCGTGCGCGTGGTGATGAACGGCAAGTTCCTCCCCTACCGCAAGTGGTAGCGGGAGGGCGGCGCCGTCACTGGGCCGGCGTCGTCGCGAACGGGTTGAGCTGGTTGGTATACAGGTCCTCGGCCTTGATCTGGCCCGGCTTCAGCTCGCCGTCCTTCACCAGCCAGTCGATCCAGACCTGGTATTCCTTGGACGACAGGACACCCCCTTTGCCGGCGACCCCCATGCTGGTCCAGTACTTCACCACCGACGCGTCCTCGTTGCGGCCCCGCCGCTCGATGATGCGCTCGAGGCGGGCCACCACCTCCTCGCGCGGGGTGCTCCGCGACCACTCGATGGCGCGCGCCACGGCCTCCACGAGCTTGCGGGCGCTGTTCGGGCTCTCCTCGAGGAAGCGCTTCCTCAGCACGTAGCTGCCGGCGGTGAACTCGCCGAACAGCTCGTGATCCGAGAACAGCGCCCGGATGCCGCCGCGCTCGAGCGCCTTGTCGCGCAGGATGTCGCCGAGGACCGCGACGTCGACCTGCCCCTGCCGGAGCGCCTGCTCCGCGCTCACGGGCGGCAGCACCACCAGCGTGACCTGCGCGATCTCGGCGCTCGTCAGCCCGTTCCGCGACAGGTACTCCTTCAGCATGAACTCGTGGTGCGCGCCCAGCGTGTTCATCGCGACCTTCTTCCCGAGCAGGTCGCGCGGCGCCCGGATGGCGCTGTCCTCGGTCACGTAGAAGCCGCTCCACCGCTTCGCGTCGACCCCGTAGCCGCCCACCACCGCGCGGAGCGGCGCCCCGGCGGCGATCAGCTTGATCACGGCGCCGTTGAACGCCTGCCCGAAATCGGTGTCCCCGGTGACCACCGTCTGGATGTCCTGAGGCCCGCTGATGGTGTTGCCGACGTAGCTCAGCTTGAGCGGGGCGAGGTACCCCAGGTCCTCGGCCAGCTCGGGCAGCGTGACCATGCCGGAGAACCCCTGATAGCGCAGCTCCAGGACCTCGTGATCGCCGGCGGCCCTGTCGCCCTGACCGCCGCCCGGCTCGACCTTCGAGCAGGCCGCGAGCGAGAGCGCGGCGCAGAGCGCCGCCACGAACGCGCGGCGGGTGGCGGTGAACGGGGCGGGCTGTTCGAGTTCGCGCATGGGTAGAAGGCCTCTGGGTGCGCCGCAGGTCGGCGCGTGATCTGGATCGTCCCTCTTCCGTTGGGACATCGTCGACGACGCGGCGGCGCGCGCCGCTCCTTGGGCTTATTCGGCCGCCGCCGGCTCGGTCGGGGCGGGCGCCGCCGCCACCGCGCTCGACGTCCTGCGCGCGATCGCGAGGAGCACGCCGAAGAGCACGGACAGGACCAGGAACATCGACTGGAGCCCCAGGCTCTTGCCCACGAGGCCGCCCACGGTGCTGCCGAACAGGCCCCCTGACGGCCCCACCAGGGCGTGCAGGCCGGCCACCTTCCCCCGCCCCACGCGCGCGCCGATCCGGGCGATGCGGGTGAGGTTCGCGATCTGCAAGAGGCCGAGCCCCAGGCCGAGGATCAGGCCGCCGGCCCGGAGCAGGGCCAGATCGCGCGAGAGGCCGAGCAGCAGGAGCGCGATCGGGACGAGGACGAGGCTGGCGAGGTAGACGCGCTCGTGCCCCACCCGGCCGACAAGGCCGCCCAGCGAGAACAGCGCGAAGATGTAGGTCACGCCCTGCCAGGCGAGCAGCCCCGAGGCGTCGGCAGCCGTCAGCTGGGCGACGGCGACGCCGATCGGGATGATGAAGAACATGAAGAACGAGTTGACCGACTGCGCCGCGAACTCGATCAGGCACACGCCGCGCAGCTCGACGTCCTGCGCGAGCAGGCCGAGGTCGGACCGGACGCCGGAGAGCCGGAGCGCTCGACGCGGGGTGGACCGCGCGGCGTAACGGCCGAAGACGATCGGCGACATGAAGACCGTGACCAGGAAGCACGCGCCGATGAGCCAGTAGGTGCCCTGAAAGCCAAGGGACCTGGTGAGGGTGGCCGCGATCACGGGGCCGAGCAGGAACATGCCGACCATATGGGTGCCGCGGTACCAGCCGGCCTTGCCCTCACCCACCGTCTCGAGCTGCTGCATGAACACGGTGCTCAGCGAGACGAAGCGCATCGGCATGAAGAAGCTGATCGCGGTCGTGCAGGCCAGCAGGAACACCGGAGACGGGACCGCCGGCAAGGCCATGTAGAGGGTCCCCGCCACGAGGCTCCCCAGCACGAACAGCCGCGAGGGCCCGAGGTGATCGACGAGGAGCCCGATCGGGATGCTCATGAGCAGCACCCCGACGCTCTGCGACCCGGCGATGAGCCCGAGCAGCGCCTCGTTCGCCCTGAGCTCCAGCGCGTAGAGCGTCGTGGTCACCTTGGCCACGCCGACGCTGATGCCCATGACCGAGGACAGCGCCGCGAACACCAGAAGAAAGCGGTTCTTGTCGATGAAGGAGCGCAGCTTGACCTCGTGGCACGGCTCGAATCAGGCCTGCTGATCCGCGCCGGCGATCAGCGGCCGTCACCGCGTGTCCGCGGTGTCCGCGTCGCCCGCGATGGTCAGCAACGCCCGTGCCGCGCCGCCGCGCGCCGCGGGGCGAGGCCGCCTGCCTGCGCGCTGCTGCCCCGGCAGCAGCCGGTGATGATCCGGTGCTCCGGCGCAAGCAGGACCGCGCCGCCGGCCCGATCGCCGCCGCGCGCGGCGTCCGCCCCCCTGCGCCGCCCAAGACGGGTCCGCGCGGACAGCGGCCTTCGGTCCGGAGCAGCGGGAGCTGGAGAGCGCGAGCGCTATCCAGGAGAAGACCGAGGGACGCGTGGAGCGCGAGCGAGCGCCTGCGCCGGCGCGGCCGTATGCTGGCGCCATGCCCGCCGCCGTTCCCCCCGCCGAGCCCGCCTTTCACGAGCCCGCCCTCGGGCCGGTGCCGCTCCGGGATCTCGGCCTCACCATCGCGGGCACCCGCCTCGAGGCCATCATCGCGGAGTTCACGGCGGAGCTCGATCTCGCCGGGATCCGCCGGGTCCGCCCGCGCTTCTACCTCTCCACCGAGTGGGGAGTCCCGTTCAACACGATCGCGATCGGCATCCCGTTCTACCTGGCGAGGCCCGATCTGACAGCGCTCCACGGCGCGCGCACAGGGCACGTCGAGGGCGTCTCCCGGGCGGACTGCCTGCGCTACCTGCGCCACGAGATGGGGCACGTCGTCAATTACGCTTATCGCCTGTACGGCGAGCCCGAGTGGGTCGAGCGCTTCGGCGCGATCGACGCGCCTTATCACGAGAGCTACCGGCCGATCCCGTTCAGCCGCCGGCACGTCGTTCACCTGCCCGGCTGGTACGCGCAGAAGCACCCCGACGAGGACTGGGCCGAGACGTTCGCCGTCTGGATGACGCCCGGGCGCGCGTGGCGGGTCGAGTATGCCGACTGGCCGGAGGCGCTCGCCAAGCTGGAGTACTGCGACCGCGCCATGGCCGCGCTGCGCGACCGCGACCCCGTCGTGACCGACGACGCGCTCGAAGAGGACATCGCCGAGCTCGGCACGTCGCTCGACGAGTATTACGGCGCGGCGCTCCCCGGCGAAGGCGAGCTGCCGCGGGGCCTCGACGGCGCGCTGCGGGCGATCTTCGACGAGCTCGACGCGCCGGGCGACGCGGGCGCAGAGCGGCCCGCCGCGGGGCTCATCCTGGACATGGAGCGCGAGCTCGTCGCGAGCGTCTACCGCTCGACAGGCCATTTCCCCGAGGCGACGCGGCCGCTCGTGCGCCACCTGGCCGGCCGCGCGGGCGAGCTCGGGCTCGCGTACCGCGCCGCGAACGAGCGGACGGCGGCGATCGCCGTCGCGGCGCTCGTCACGGCGCTCGCGATGAACCACGTGCGCACGGGCAGCTACTTCTCGTAGCGCTGCATCGCGAGGTCGACGATCCGCTGGATGAGCGCGTCGTACCCGACGCCGGCCGCGGCGGCGGCCATGGCGAACTCCCCCGAGGCCTCGAGATAGCAGCTCGCGTTGACCTCGATCACGTAGATGTCGCCGGCCTCGGTGAGCCGGAGATCGACCCGGCCGTAGTCCTTCACGCGGAGCGCCCGGTAGGCGTCGAGCGAGACCTTCTGGAGCCTCGCCCGGAGCTCGTCGGGCAGGTCCGCGACCACGGCCTTCGTGCCCTTGTACTCGGCGCTCTGCTCGTCGAACTTCGCCTTCTGATCGAGGATGCGCGGGCGCCCCTCGGGGAAGCCGGTGAAATCGATCTCGATCGGCGGGAGCGCCGTGGCCTGCGCGTTGCCGAGGATCCCCACGTAGAGCTCCCGCCCCTCGATGAACTCCTCGGCGAGGGCCGAGTCGCCGCACTCCTCGTGGATGGCGAGGACCCGCTTCATGAGGGATCGGGCGTCGTGGACGAGGCCGTTCTTGTCGATGCCGATCGACGCGTCCATGCGGAGCGGCTTGACGAAGAGGGGCATGTGCAGGTTGCCCCCGGTCTCGAAATCCGCGTCCTTGGAGAAGACGGCGAACCTCGGATAGAGGATGCCCTCGAAGGCGAGGATCTTCTTGGAGAGGCCCTTGTCCTGCGCGAGCGAGAGCTCCGCGGGGCCGGAGCCCGTGGTGCGGAGGCCGAGCAGCTCGAGCAGCCCGGCCACCGAGACGTCGCCGAGCACGTTGTCGCCGAACATCTCCATGAGGTTGAAGACGAGATCGGGGCGCGCGCGCGAGAGGGCGGAGACGAGCCGGGCCACGTCGCCGTGCTCGGCGACGACCGACACCTCGTGTCCGCCGTTCCGCAGCGCCCGGGCGACCTGCTCGACGACGACATCCGGCTTCTGATCCGGGGCCTCGATGTACGTGAGCACGACGATGTTCATGGCGGGGCTCGGCGCCGGCTCGACGCAGGAAGCGAGCCAGGCCGGATCCGCGATGAAACGAAACGGGATCGCCCTCACCGGCGGCGCGCCGCTGTGGCGCAACGTCACATCGAGGCGGTTTGCCTCTCTGGAGCGGATGCGCGGAAGAGGAGAGAAGATGAACCGCCAAGGCGCCAAGAGCGCCAAGAGAGACGCAGAGATTGGAGGCTTGTTGCCGCCCGTGGGCGCCCCGGAGGCCCTCTCGATCTTCGCCATCGGGGTCGCTGTCCGGTGACGCGAAGGACGCCTCGATGGAATGTTATATTGATTACAAATTTACCGATCCGGCAGCCTGAAAATCCTCCCTGGGGGCCCGATCGCGGTAAGATCCGGAACAGTATGGACGTGAGCCAGCTCATCGAGCGCGCGGCGGCGGCGCCGTCGTTGCTCCTCGCGACGGACTTCGACGGGACCATCTCGGAGATCGCGGCGGTCTCGGGCGGGGCGGTCGCGGAGCGGGGCGCCCTCGAGGCGCTCCAGGCGCTCTCGCGCGCGCCGGGGACGGTCGTGGCGATCGTGTCGGGCAGGACGGTCCACGACGTCGCGGCGCGCACGGCGGCGCTCGAGCCGGCCTGGCGCGTGGGCGAGCACGGGGCCGAGATCGCGGCGCCGGGCGGGGCGCTCGTGTACGAGGCGGCGGCGCCGGCCGAGGCGCTCGACGCGCTGGAGCGGGACGGGGACGAGGTCGCGCGGCGCGTCCCCGCGCTCTGGGTCCAGCGCAAGCGCTGCTCGATCGCGCTCCACTGGCGGCTCGTCGCGGCGGAGGACCGGCCGGCGGCGTTCGATGCGCTCGAGACGTGGTCGGAGGCGGCGCGGCGCAAGGGGCTCGTGGTCATGAAGGGGCGCAGCATCCACGAGGCCAGGGACGCCGCGCACGACAAGGGCGGCGCCCTCGCCTTCCTGATGGCGCGGCTGCCGCCGGGGACCCTCCTGGTCTACGCGGGCGACGACACGACGGACGAGCCGGCGCTCGCCTACGCCCGGGCAAACGGGGGCGTGGGGGTGTACATCGCCTCGTCCGAGCGGCCGGACGCCGGGGTCGAGCCCGACCTGACGCTGGGCGACCCCGGGGCGTGGATCGCGCTGCTCCAGGAGCTCGCGGTGCGGCGCGGCGGGCTGGCGAGCGCGACGCTGCGCCCGGCGTGAGGGGCCGGCGAGCGGGCGTGGCCGGCGCCCGCGCGCCCGACGCCGCGCTGGCGGTGGGCTCGGGGGGATCGTGTAGGCTGGCGCGTATGCCCATCACGCGACTCACGAAGCCTGATTCGAAGTTTCGCCTGGACGACGTCTCGACCGACCCGCCCCGCGACGCGAGCAAGCAGGAGGCGGCCGAGCGGCTCCACGAGCTCGGCAAGGAGCTGCTCGAGCTGCAAGAGCTCATGTGGGGCGCGAGGACGCACAGCGTCCTGATCGTCCTCCAGGGCCGCGACGCGGCCGGCAAGGACGGCGCGATCAAGAACGTCGTCGGCGCGCTCAACCCGCGCGGCGTCTCGGTGAGCTCGTTCGGCGTGCCGACGAAGGAGGAGCGGGAGCACGACTTCCTGTGGCGGATTCACAGGCACGCGCCGCGCGCGGGGGAGTTCGCCATCTTCAACCGCTCTCACTACGAGGACGTGCTCGTGGTGCGCGTGCACGACCTGGCGCCCAAATCGCTGTGGGGCGAGCGCTACGACCACATCAACGACTTCGAGGAGCTGCTCGCCGAGCACGGCACCATCGTGATCAAGTTCTTCTTGCACATCAGCAAGAAGGAGCAGGAGAAGCGGCTCCTGGAGCGCGAGGAGAACCCCTCGACCGCCTGGAAGCTCAACGTGAACGACTGGAAGGAGCGCGAGGTCTGGGACGAGTACACGGAGGCCTACGAGGACGTCTTCCGGCGCTGCTCCACCAAGTACGCGCCCTGGTGCATCGTCCCGGCGGACGCCAAGTGGTACCGAAACCTCGTCGTCGCCGAGACGGTGCTCGAGGCGATGCGGGAACACCGCGACGAGTGGCTGAAGACGCTCGAGCGGAACGGGAAGGAAGGCCGCGAGGAGCTCGAGGAGTACCGGAGATCCAAGGGCGCGCGGCACAAGGGGTGAGCGGACGACAGCGGGTCTCCCAACCTCGCTGTCCGTTGCGAACCGCCGTCGCGCGCTCCCTTCAGGTCCCCTGAGTGAGTCCCGGGCAGCCGCTCCCGAGTCGCATGGGGCACAGAGGGGGACTTCCCACCTTACGGCGAGCCGGGCGCTCGTGGCCGTGCGACGTGCGCGCTCGGCGCGGCTTGACGCCCAGAGCGCGCCGCAAGAGGCTCCGCGTCATGACGAGCAACGGCATGGAGAGCAAGGGACGGTCCGCGATGGCGGTCTGGATCTGGTGCGTGGCAGTCGCACCATGCATCGGCTGCTTCCCTTCCCCAGACCGAGAGGGCGAAATCGAGGAGAGGACCAGCACCAGCAGCGGAGCTGGAAGCACGCAAGGCGCTGGGAGCGGCGCGAGCGGCAGCGGTGGTTCAGGTGGATCCACCGGCTCCGCTGCCTCGATCGGCGCAGGCAGCTCCACCAGCATCGCAGCTACGGGCGCCACGAGCTCAACCGCAGCGGGGACGCCCGCCTGTGATGACGAGACGGACACCTGCGGCAGCGACACCAATACGGGCTGCTTCAAGTGCGCCATGGCTGGTCCGTGCTACGAATTCCGGGAGGCCTGCTTGGCTGACGACGACTGTATTGCTCTCTTCGGCTGCGTCGGAGACTGCTCCGAAGAGGACGATCCCGCCTCGTGCATTGAGGAGTGCCGCATGGATCACGAGACCGCGGTAGAGATCTACGACGCCATCGCGAAATGCACCATTTGCGAGCAGTGCGCCTACACCTGTGATGCAGCGAACGAGCCGGTGTGCCAATCGTGAGACGCTCGCCGGCAGGAAGGCTTCCCCCTCGCTTCGACCGACGTTGCGCCGGAGGCTCCCTTGGCAACCGTCGCGCATCGTGGACGTCCGAGGTGTGCTCTGTCCGATCTCTCGAGGTCTGGAGCGCCGGAGGGCTGCGCATGATCGCCATGCTGCGCGGCACGTCGGCCTGCGCGTGGGCGGCGGTGGCGCTGATAGGGGTCGCAGCCTCTGCGGTCGCCGGCTGCGCGCAGATCATCGGCGCGGAGTGGGAGAGGTATACCGAGGCCGATCCCTCCGGTGGGCGCGACGGGACGTGTGATGACAGCACCAAGAACGGCGGCGAGACCGACGTCGACTGCGGCGGCGACTGCCTGCCTTGCAAGCTTGGGAAGCTCTGCACCACGGGCGCCGATTGTTATACCGGGAACTGTGCAGATGGCCTGTGCTGCAATCAGGCCTGCGACTCGGACTGCGACGCATGCACCGCCGCGCTCAAGGAGTCGGGCGAGGCTGACGGTACGTGCGGCCCCTCGAAGGCGAACAGCTCCTGCGGCGAGCCGACGTGCACCGACGGTGTCGCGAAGATCGCTGGCACCTGCGACGGGACGAGCGTCCTGTGCGCCCCCGGCGAGCCGACGTCTTGCGAGACGTTCAGCTGCGATCCTGACGCCAACGCATGCTTCACCGAGTGCGCGGACGACAGGCACTGCGCGCGGTGCCATCTCTGCCATCGGGAGACGGGCACCTGCGCTCCGGCTCCGCCTGGCACGCCGGGCCTGGGCTGCGGGGAGGACCAGGCGTGCGACGCCGCGGGTGCGTGCAAGGCCGCGAATGGCCAAATCTGCACGGCTGCGGAGGGCTGCGGGAGCGGACGCTGCGTTGACGGCGTCTGCTGCGACACCGCATGCGACGCCGCGTGCAAGGCCTGCAACTTGGAGGGCTGGGTGGGCATATGCGCGGACGTCCCGCCCGGAGCCGAGGACGGATCGGACTGCGCTGGAGCCACGGTCTGCGATGGCGAAGGAGAATGCAAGCTGGCTCCTCGCGAGGATTGCACCATCGACGAGGAGTGCGCGAGCGGCAACTGCCTCAACTCTCCCGGCAGTGTATTCGTGTGTGACGATTTCGAGATGCCGTGACCTCTCCCGTCTCGTGGGGCTTCAGACCCGGCCGCCAGCGCCTCGGCCATACCGACGGCGTTCCAGCCAGGAGTACCGGAGATCCAAGGGCGCGCGGCACAAGGGGTGAGCGGCCAGGTCACGACGGCGCGCGGGGCTCGCCCGCGTCGTCGGGGAGCACGAGCGGCCGACGCCTGAACCAGGGTATCGTGCGCTGGCCCACGCCCTCCCAGGTCGCGATATCGGTATAGGCGTGCGTCATGGTCGCGCCGATCAGGAGGTTGGCGACGTTGACGGCCATCTGCAAGAGCCTGGACCGGATCAGCAGGTGGGCCTCGGCGCGCGGGCAGTTCTTCTTCAACCACTCGGTCATCTGGTCGCGAAAATCGGTGTCCATCCTGGGCGACTCGAGCGCGTCCACCATGTAGATGCACCGCTGGAACTGCCGGATCTGCCGCTCGCCGTCCGCGATGACATGGGGCGCGAACTCTCCGATCTGGAGGCCGCGACAGACGTAGAGCATCAGGCCTTTGCCGAGCTCGTAGCTCCGCATGACGCCGCGGTAATCGACGTAAAGCCAGCTCCTGTCCTCGATCTTCTGCTTTTTCATGGGCACCGCCTCCCCGCGTACGCACGGCATCGGCCCACCGCGCCAGTGTAGACGCTGGCTCAGGCGGCGTCAGGCAAACTGGCGGGCCGGAGCGCGGCGCCGGGCCGAATGCGCGGCGCTCGGGCGTGTCGAGCCGAGCGGGCTCCTCAGCGCGGGCGGCGGACCAGGCGCCTGCGGGTCTGCGGAGCGATCTGCCCCGCTCGCCCGGCAGCAGCGGACGGCCTCGACCGCCGGTGCCTCACGGGCTCACGCGATACGGCCGTAGCCAGCGCGGCGCTCGTCCGGCGGAGCCGGCGCGGCGCTCACCTGGCGAGCGCCTCGAACCAGGCGCGCAGGGGCCGTGTCCCGCGCGCGGGCGCGACCGAGTCGGACGTCATGACGGCGGCCACGAACTCCAGCAGATCCGATATCCGCGGATGAACGCCCTCCAGCAGCACGCTCGTGGACCGGAACACCCCCGCAGGGATGTGCACGATGTGCCCCTCCTTGCCGACGGCGTCGAAGGCCAGGCGCATCACCTCGTCGCGGGTCATCACGTCGGGCCCCCCCACCGGCACCACGTCGGGGCCGCCGGCGAGCACCTCGGCGAGGGCCTCGGCGACGTCCAGGGGGTGAACCGGGTTCGTCCTCGCCAGGCCGTCGCCGGGCACGGCGCCCACGCCGGCGCGGGCCATCGCGATCATGTCGCTCAGCGCGGAGTAGATGCCGGTCGGGCGCACGAACGAGAACGAGATGCCCGAGGCGCGAATACGCTCCTCCACCTGGAGATGGGCGGAGAGATAACGGGTGTGGGCATAACCGGGGCCCGGGTGCGCGGAGAGGTAGACGAAGCGCTTCACCCCCGCCCGCTTCGCCGCCTCGAGCAGGTGCGTGTTCGCCACCACGTCGACCTCGTAATAGCTCCTGCGCTCGCGCAGCGTCATCGAGACGCTCGCGCCGAGACAGGAGACGATCGTGTCGATGCCGTCGAGCGCGCCGGTCACGGCCCCGGGCTCGGCGGCGTCGGCGACGACGACCTCCGAGGCGAGGTCGCGGACGCGCGCGGCATTGCCCGGATCGCGAGAGAGCGTGCGCACGAAGCGACCCCGGCCGCCGAGCAAGCGCAAGAGCTCGGAGCCGACCGCGCCCGTGGCGCCGGCGAGGAGGATCCGCTGCACAGTCATCGGGTCACCCGCTCCTTCCGCGCGCGGCGCCGGGGAGCGCTCCGCCCCTCCCCGCCCAGCCGCGCAGCGAACCATGCCTTCCAGCATGTCGGCGTCGACGTCAAGGATCGCGCGATCTGCCGGGCGACCCTCGGGTCTCACGGCGGCTCCGGCCCGCGCGCCGCTCACGCACGCTGTGAATCTACAGCGCGCTCAGGTCATCCGCCTGACCATCCTGGTGTGCGGGATCCCGGCCTCGTCGAAGATCGGCCCCTCCTCGACGAAGCCGAGCTTGCGATAGAACGACGCGGCGGCGACCTGGGCGTTCAGGACCAGGGCGCGCGCGCCCTGCGCGGCGCCGATGCGGATCGCCTCCTCGAGCAGCCGCCGCCCGAGGCCGGCGCCGCGAAGATCCTTCCTGACGGCGACGCGACCCACCTTGAGGGCGTCCTCGTACGGCACGATCCGCATGGTCGCGACGACCTCGTCGCCGTCGAGGACCACGAAATGCTGCGCGCCCTCGTCGAGCTCGTCGACCTCGATGTCCGCGGGCACGGCCTGCTCGTGGACGAAGACCTCGTAGCGCAGGCGGAGCGCCCCGGCGTAGAGCGGAGAGTCGCTGCGGATCGGGACGATCTCGCCGGCCATCACGCGCCCTCCGGGGCCGCGGAGGGGGCCCGGCCGGCGAGGCCGGCGCGCGCCGGGGCGGCCGCCCCGGCGCGCGCCGGGGCGGCCGCCCCGGCGAAGGTGGCGCGGGCGGCGCGCTGCGCTGCCCACGGGAAGCCTCGTTGCTCGGTGTCGATCGTCGTGTCCATGGGTCGTGAGGGCCGAGGCGCGGCCCCGCGCCCGGCCGTGTCGGATTCGTGCGCTGTCACGGGCGCCGCGTCCACCGGATTCAGCGCGCCCTGGAGCTGCTCTGCTCGGACGAGCTAGCCTGATCCCACCGTGAAGATCATGACCTTCAACGTCCTCTCCGGCGGCGAGGATCGCTTCGAGGCGATCCTCGCGATCGTCGCCGCCGCGCGCCCGGACCTGCTCGTCCTCCAGGAGTGCGTCGGCTGGGAGGATGGGGCGCGGCTCCGGGCCGTGGCCGAGGCGCTCGGCGCGCCGGCCGGCGAGAGGCACGCCGTCCTCGGGAGCGCCAACCCGCGGCCGAGCGGGCGGCGGAACCACGTCGGCGTGGTCAGCCGGGCGCCGCTCGTGAAGGCGCGCGTGCACGCGCCCGAGGTGCTGGCCCACTGCCTCGTCGAGGTCGAGCTGTCGCTCGCCGGCGAGCCGCTCCTCGTGCTCGGCACCCACCTCAACGCCGGCAGCGAGGACCGCCGGCTCGCCGAGGCCCGCTGGCTGCTCTCCCTCGTGCCGCCCGCCCGGTTCGCGGCGGGCCTCTGGGCGCTCGCCGGCGACCTCAACGCGCTCTCGCGGCGCGACCCGTACCCCGCGGATCTCGACGCGCATCTCGCGGCCGCAGGCATCGAGAAGTACGGGAGCCCGCCGCGATTCGACACGATGGACACCCTCGAGGCGTTCGGCTGGGCCGACGCCCTGCTCCTCCGGCCGCGCTCGCCGCGCTGGGCCACCGCGCTGCGCGGGCGCGCCGGCGCGAAGGTGGAGACGCGGACGGACTACGTGCTGCTCTCTCCGCGGCTCTCCGGCCGGCTCGCGCTCGCCGACGTCATCGACGTCGGCGCCGCGTCCGACCACCACGCGGTCGTCGCCGAGATCGCCTGACGCCCCCGCCTCGCGCCCTCCACGCTCCCCTTCGCCCTCGCGCGGCAACAGCGAAGCACGGTTCGAGCAGGGCGCCGAGCGGCTCACCGCACGCCGGTGCGACCGGATCGAATCCGAACAACACCACTGCAACGGCACAGGCAGGCTCGGTGTGCTCCGACCCCAAAGCGGCCGCGGAGATGATTGGGGTGCCCCGACCGCGCGTGACAGATCCGGTGAGGTCCGCTAGGCCATCGCTTCGGCCCGCGCCATGGATTCCCCCTACGGCCTGCACGCTGGCAGCATCATCGGCGGCGATTTCGAGGTCGTGCGCCCCCTCGGCTCCGGGGGCATGGGCAGCGTGTATCTGTGCCGGCAGCGCAGCACCGCGCGCCAGCGCGCCGTGAAGGTCATGCACCCGGTGCGCGCCAGCGACCCCGGCGAGCGCCGCCGCTTCGAGCGGGAGGCGCTGGCGCCCGGGCTCATCGGGTCGCCGCACATCGTCGAGGTGCTCATCGCCGGCGTCGACGCGGCGTCGGGCCTGCCCTACCTCGTGATGGAGCTGCTCCGCGGCGAGACGCTCTCGGCGCGCGTCGAGCGCGCCGGCCCGCTCCCGACGGCCGAGGCGCGCCGCGTCCTCGAGCAGCTCGCGCGCGCGCTCGAGGCCGCGCACGGCGCGGGCATCGTCCACCGCGATCTCAAGCCCGAGAACGTCTTCCTGGAAGAGACCGAAGGCGGCGCCGCGCCGCGGGTCAAGCTCCTCGACTTCGGCATCTCCAAGATCATCGCCGACGCGCGCGCCACCATGACCGGCGCCATCGGCACGCCCCTCTGGATGGCCCCCGAGCAAGCCCACGTGAGCTACGCGGCGCTCCCCCAGAGCGACGTCTGGGCCTATGGGCTCCTCGCGTTCTTCGTGCTCACGGGCAAGTGCTTCTGGCGAGGTCGCGAGCTCCCGGCGCTGCTCCGCGAGATCGCGATCGAGCCCATCCCCGCCGCGAGCCGGCGCGCGGCCGAGCTCGGGCTGCCGCCCCTCTTCGCAGGGTTCGACGCCTGGTTCTCTCGCTGCGTCGAGCGCGATCCGTTTGCCCGCTTCACGAGCGCCGCCGCCATGTGGCCCGCCATCGAGCGCCTGCTCGACGCCGCCGCGCCCGCGGCGCCGGCGCCGGCGCCCTCCGCCGCGGAGGCGCGGCGCCGCGGGTCGTCCTCGCCGCCGGCGGCGGAGGCCGCCGGCGCCGGCGGCGAGGGGACGCCCGCGCCGATCGACGCCTACGGCAGCACGATCACGTTCCCGGGCCTCCGAGACCCGGACGAGCAGGTCGCCGCGGCGGCCGACGGCGAGCCGCGGCCCGGTGAGCCCCGCGCTGCGGAGGCGCCGCGCATGGAGGCGCCGCGCATGGAGGCGCCGCGCATGGAGGCGCCGCGGACGAGGAACGCGAGCTCCGCGCCGCCGCCGGAGCCCCTCGAGCCCTGGCCGCCTGCGAGCTCCGCGCTGCCGCTCGGCCGGGGCAGCGGGGAGGCGGCAGGGCCCCTCGTCCACGCGATGGACGACGATCACTGCGTCGCCACCTGGAAGGGCGTCCTCTTCCAGATCTGGCGCCGGCGCACCACGGCGGCGGCGGTGCGCGGGGTCCGGAGCGTCCTGCGCGAGCACGGCGGCGACCTCCAGGCGACGCTGGTCGTCCTCGAGGAGGAGAACTCCATCCCGGCCGGGCCCGAGGTCCGGAGCTCGCTGGCGGAGCTCTCGAGGGAGCTCGCGGCCCGCGGGATGTGCGCCGCGCTGGTGTACGAGGGCCACGGCTTCAAGGCGTCGCTCCTGCGCAACGTGGCCATCGAGTTCATCCTGCTGAGCCGCTCCCGGCTCCGCTACGAGGTGTTCAGCACCATGAACGACGCCATCGCCTGGCTGATGCGGAACCGCCCGAAGCGGGACTGGCTCAGGGAGCTGCCAGGCATCGCCGCGGCGCTCCGCCGCGAGGCGGCGGCGCACGCGGCGCGGGCCGTGTCCACCTCCCCGCGGTGAGGCCGCGCGCGGCGGCCCGGGGCGCGCCGGGCGCGCTTCGCGATCCAGCGCGCGCCGGCTTTCCGCTACGCTCGCTGCGCGATCGGTCGCACGAGAGGAGAAGAGAGCGTGGTGGAGCAGCCGAGCAGGGACGGTGCGCCCGGGGACGAGACGGTGGATCGGCGCGACCGCCTGCTCGCCGCGCTGCTCCACGGGCCGGACGCCTTCGTGCTCCTCCGCTGCGACGCGGACGTGGCGGAGCTCGTCTCCGGGGCGGCGCCCCTCCGGATCGTGCTCGTCACGGCGGACGCCGGCGCCTCGGCCGACGAGATCCGCGCCGACCTCGAGCCCCTGGTGAAGGCGGTGCGCCCCGGCGGGCCGCCCGCGCACTTCGTCGTGGTCGGCGGCGACGCCGCCGCCGGGCGGGCCGCCCTCGCCAAGGCGGCGCCGATCGTGCAGCCCGTGCGGATGGGCTTCCACCACCTCGACGCGGCGGGCGCGCTCGCGCGCGTGAAGGGGTCGTCCCTGCCGGCCCTCGACGACGCCCACCGGCGGCTCGCCGACGTGGGCCCGCTCGGCCCCGACGCCGTCGCCCAGGCGCTCGCGGAGGGGCGGGCGCTGGCGCAGCAGGAGCGCGCGATCGTGGACAGGCTGACGGGCAGCCGCCGCGTCACGGCGACGCTCGTGATCGCGTGCGCCGCGCTCCTCGCCGTGAGCTACGCCTTCGGCTCGGGCACCCATGAGGCGGCGCTCTGGCGCATGGGCGCCAACAGCGGCGAGGCGGTGCGCCGCGGCGAGCTCTACCGGCTGCTCGCCTCGGCCTTCCTGCACGCCGACCCGCTGCACCTGTTCGTCAACATGCTGGCGCTCTGGTCGTTCGGCCCGATGCTCGAGGCGCTCCTCGGCCCGCGGCGCTTCCTCCTGCTCTACGGGGCCTCGGCGCTGGGCGGATCGCTCGCGAGCGCGATGCTGGAGGAGCGGTGGAGCGTCGGCGCGTCGGGCGCGATCTGGGGCCTCATGATGGCGGGCATCGGCGTCGCGCTCCGGCCCCACGGGCTCCTGCCCCCGGCGATGATCGCGCAGATGCGCAGCCGCGCGTGGTGGCCGCTCGGGCTGAACCTCGTCTACAGCTTCCAGCCCGGGGTCGACCTGCTCGCGCACCTCGGCGGCGGCGTCGTCGGCTTCGCGCTCGTCGTCTCGGTCCTGCCCCGCGGCCTCACGCCGGTCGAGCAGCGCGCGCGCGCGGCGGACGCGGAGCCGGGGCCGCGCCCCCTCCTCACGGCGGCGGCCGCACTGATGGCCGCGGCGATGGCGGCGTCCGTGGCGGTGGCGCTCGCCGCCGGCCGCCCGTGGGAGCTCGGCGCGCCGCCGGCGCTGACGCGCACCGCGGTCGCGGACACGGGCGTCGCGCTCGACCTGCCGGCGGCGCTCGCGAGGGGCGCGTCCGTGGAGGCTCTGAACGGCATCGGCTTCCACACCTACGGGCGGCTGCCCGAGACGCCGGTCGTCTTCCAGGTCGCCGTCTTCCCGCTGGACGGCGAGGTGCCGCCCGATCAGGTGGACGAGCTCCTCGAGCAGGAGCGCAAGACGCTCGACGAGCACCGGCCGGCGAACACCGTCACGAGGGGCCCGGCGAAGCTCGTCGACCTGGGCGGGCGGCGCGCGGTGACCGTCAGGAACGAGCTCAAGAACGGCGTGCAGATGGTGAGCTACATCGTCGTGCTCGGGGACCGCGAGGTGGTCCTCCAGGCCTACTCGACCAAGGATCGGCCCGCGTCCTGGGCCGGGATCGAGGACAAGGTGGCGGCGACGATCGGGCGCCCCTGAGGCGCGGCGCGGCGCGGCGCGGCGCGGCGCGGCGCGACGCGGCGGGCGGCGCCCGCCGGGGGCGCGGCGGACGAGCAACCCAAGGCGCGGCGGGCGCCCGCGCCGGGCTGGCGGCGAACGCGCCTGGCCCGAGGCGCCGCGGCGACCTACCTTGACCGCCATGAAGAAGCTCCGTGTCGATGTCTGGTCCGACATCGCGTGCCCCTGGTGCTACGTCGGCAAGCGCCGGCTCGAGGCCGCGCTCGCCCAGTTCCCGCACCGGGCCGCGGTCGAGGTCGTCTGGCGCGCGTTCGAGCTGGACCCCTCGGCGAAGCGCGTCCAGGACGCGGGCGTCTCCTACGCCGAGCGGCTCGCGAGGAAGTACGGCGCGCCCGTCGCCAAGGCCGAGGGCATGATCCGGCAGATGACCGGCGTGGGCGCGGCGGACGGGCTCGACTTCCACTTCGAGAAGGTCCGGCCCGGCAACACCTTCGACGCGCACCGCGTGCTGCACCTCGCGGCCGAGCGCGGCGCGCAGGACGCGGTGAAGGAGCGGCTGCTCCGGGCCTACATGACCGAGGGCGAGGCGATCGGCGAGCCGGAGGTGCTCGCGCGCCTCGCCGGCGAGGCGGGGCTCGACCCGGCCGAGGTCCGCGCCGCGCTCGCGGGCGACGCCTTCGCGGCCGAGGTGCGGGCCGACGAGGCCGAGGCGCGCGCGATCGGCATCACGGGCGTCCCCTTCTTCGCGTTCGCCGGGCGGTACGGCGTCTCCGGCGCGCAGCCGGCGGAGGTCCTCCTCGGCGTGCTCCAGCGGGCGTGGGACGAGGCGGCCGGCGAGCCCGACCCGGCGTTCGCCGAGGGGGCGGCCTGCGGCCCGGACGGGTGCGCGTGAGCCGCCGGGCGTGATAGAGCAGCGCGACGGATGGCGATTCAATGGTATCCCGGCCACATGACCAAGGCTCGGCGCATGATCGCCGAGTCGATGCCGTCGCAGGACGTGGTCATCGAGGTGCTCGACGCCCGGATGCCGCGGGCCAGCGAGAACCCCGTCGTGGCCGAGCTGCGCGGCCAGAAGCCGTGCATCAAGGTGCTCAACAAGAGCGATCTGGCGGACCCGGACGTCACGAAGGCGTGGCTCCGCCACTTCGAGGCGGAGCACCCGGCGCTCCTCGGTGACGCTCCGCCGGAGGCGCCGCCCGGCGGCAAGGTGCTCGCGATCGCGATCTCGGCGACCCAGTCGTCCGAGGCGCGGCGCCGGATCCCGGAGCTCTGCAAGCGCCTCGTGCCCCCCAAGAACGGCCCGGGCAAGGTGGTGCGGGCGATGATCGTCGGCATCCCCAACGTCGGCAAATCGACGCTCATCAACGCGCTCATGGAGCGCAAGGTGGCCAAGGTCGGCGACGAGCCCGCGGTCACGAAGAGCCAGCAGCTCGTCACCTTGAAGAGCGGCATGGCCATCTCGGACAACCCGGGGATCCTCTGGCCGAAGATCGACGACGAGGCGGCCTCGTTCCGCCTGGCCGTGGGCGGGGCGATCCCGGACACGGCGCTCGATTACCAGAGCGTCGCCCTCTTCGCCGCGGGGTACTTCCTGCGGCGCTATCCCGAGCTCCTCGTCGCCCGCTACAAGCTGAAGGAGCTGCCGGAGACGGCCGCCGCGCTGATCGAGGAGATCGGCCGCCGCCGCGGCTGCCTGCGGAGCGGCGGGTCGATCGACCTGCACAAGGCGTCGGACATCCTGGTCCACGACTTCCGCGCCGGGCGCCTCGGGCGCATCAGCCTGGAAGAGCCGCCGGGGCTGGAGACGCCCTCGGGGATCGAGGAGAGCGCCTGAGCGGCGGCGCGGCGATCGACACGCCCCCGCGCTACGCCGCCCTCTCCGCCGCGGGCTGCTTCGCCTGGACGATCGCGCGGGCGAACCAGAGGTACTCGTCCAGGAAGCGCTGGGTCGATTTCACGACCTGCTCGCTCTTCACCTGGAGCGACTCGTCGAACGCGCCCTGGACCTCCGAGACGAGCAGCTTCGTGGGCATCGCGAAGGCCCCGAGGCTCAGGACGACGTGCTGGAGCTGGGTCGACGCGTTGATGCCTCCGAGCTTCCCCGCCGAGACCGCGACCACGCCGATCGGCTTTCGGTTGAACTCCTCCCAGAAGTGGTCGATCGCGTTCTTCAGCACGCCCGAGAAGCTCCCGTGGTACTCCGGCGTCACGAACACGAGCCCGTCCGCCTCGCGGAGGCGCGCGCTCAGGGCCTGAACCCGCGCCTGCACCTGCGCGCTCCTGCCGGCGTGCTCTTCAAGGATCGGCAGCGGGTCATCGGCGAGATCGATCAGGTCCGCCGCGACGCCCCGCTCCTTCAGCTTCTTTTCCAGGTAAAGCGCGACCTTGTGCGACTGCCTGCCGACCCTGGTGCTGCCAAGCAAAATGCCTATCTTCATGATGGCTCCCTCCAGCCACGAACATGCCCTCAGGATAAGCGGCGGTGTCCATTCCGTCAGCCGGCGTTCCAAGACGTTGGACAGTGTCCAATCCGTCGTCCGGGCGCGGCCGCGCGGGCGGCCGGCGCGGCCGACCTGAAGGCGCTCGGTGGGCCTGGACGAGCGCCCCCCGGCCATGCCGGCGCGGCGATCGCGGCGCGCGGAGAAAGCCGCGCATGGTAGGCTCGCCGGTCGACGCGCACGCCCAGGATGTTCGACCGGCGACCGCCGGCGCCGCTACCATGCCGGCCGCGGCGGCCGCCTCTCGGCAGCCGCGACGCCGCTCACCCCACCCACTCGACGAGGACCTCACGCCATGGCCGGAAGCAGCCTGCTCGCCCTGATCGACGACATCGCCACCGTGCTGGACGACGTCGCCGTGCTGACCAAGGTGGCCGCCAAGAAGACCGCCGGCGTGCTGGGCGACGACCTCGCGCTGAACGCCCAGCAGGTGACCGGCGTCACCGCCGACCGCGAGCTGCCGGTCGTGCTGGCCGTGGCCAAGGGCTCGCTGATCAACAAGGCCATCCTGGTGCCGGCGGCGCTGGCGATCAGCGCCCTGGTGCCCGCGGCCATCACCCCCCTGCTGATGATCGGCGGCGCCTTCCTCTGCTACGAGGGGTTCGAGAAGGTCGCGCACAAGCTGCTGCACACGGAGCACGAGGACGAGGCCCACCACGCCGAGCTGGTGCACGCGCTCACCGACCCGAAGGTCGACCTCGTGGAGTTCGAGAAGGCCAAGATCAAGGGCGCGGTGCGCACCGACTTCATCCTGTCGGCCGAGATCATCGCGATCACGCTGGGCACCGTGGCGGACTCGAAGTTCGGCACGCAGGTCGCCGTGCTGAGCGGCATCGCGCTGCTCATGACGGTCGGCGTCTACGGCCTCGTCGCCGGCATCGTCAAGCTCGACGACGCCGGCCTGCACCTGAGCCGCCAGGGCGGCGCGTTCCAGCAGTCGCTGGGCCGCGGCATCCTGAAGGCGGCGCCCTGGCTGATGAAGGGCCTGTCGGTCGCCGGCACGGCGGCGATGTTCCTGGTGGGCGGCGGCATCCTGACGCACGGCGTGCCGTGGCTCCACCACCACATCGAGGACATGACCCGCGGCGTCGGCCCCGTGCTCGGCGCGGTGGTGCCGTCGCTGGCCAACGCCGTGGTCGGCGTCCTGGCCGGCGCGGTGGTGCTCGGCGTCGTGACCGCGGTGAAGCGGGCGATCGGCCGCGACGCGCACGAGGCGTGAGCGCGCCCCGCGGCGTCGCGCGGCGCCTCCGCGCCGCAGCGGCGGGAGACACCGACCGCCGCGCGGATCAGCCCTGTCCCGGCCGCACCAGGGCCGCGAGCAGCCGGTCGAGGGCCGCGGCCGGGTCGGCGCCGAGGCCGGCGTGGACGCGCGAGGGCTGGACGATGGTGCTCGCCGGGGAGACCACCCAGCCGAAGCGCTCGGCCTGGGGGAGCCCGGCGACGTAGCCGCAGGCCGCGTCGCCCGCGCAGACGCGGCGGATGAAGTCGAGGTGGCCGCGGACCGCCTCGAGGTCGAGCGCGGGCCACAGGGCCAGGAGGCGCCGCTCGTCGGGCTCGCTCCGCGCCTCGAGGAAGCCCTGGGCGCGGCAGAAGAGGACCACCCCGACGTTGACGCGCTCGCCGCGCTCCACGGCCGGGACCACGCGCAGCACGGCGTAGTCGAAGGCGTCGCGCGCGGGCGGCGGGCTATCGCCGGGCGCGGGCATCGAGCGCCTCCTCGACGAAGCCCCGCGGCGACGCGAGGCGGTGGGTGAGGTACGCGGCGTACTTGGCGCGCCGCGCCTCGGCGCTCGGCGCGGCGGAGGGCGGCGGGGCCTCGCCCTCGACGAGGCTGTAGAACGCGGAAGCGCGCCGCTCTCCGACCAGCCGGATCGGCGGCTCCGGCTCGACCAGCCACGCGTCGGGGATCGCGGCGACGATCTCCGCGATCCGCGCGGGCGTGAGCCGGGCGCTGAGCGCGGCGTCGGCCGCCGCGATGTCGCGCGCGAACGGGAGCAGCACGTGGTTCTGGATGAGGGGGAACCGGTCGGGCGCGTCGGCGAGCGGGTCGGTCGCGTCGGTCCAGGCGTGGTGCACGTAGAGCGCCGCGCCGTGGTCGATGAGCCAGAGGCGGCGGTGCCACAGGAGCAGGTTCGTGTTCTTGGGCGTCCGGTCGACGTTGCTCACGAAGGCGTCGAACCAGACGACGGCCGACGCGAGCGCCGGGTCGAGCTCGGCGCCGGCGAGCGGCTGGAACGCGAGCGACCCGGGCAGGTAGTCGAGCGCGAGGTTCAGGCCGGCGCTCGCCGAGAGCAGGTCGGAGAGCTCCGGGTCCGGCTCGGCGCGCCCGAACTCCGGATCGAGCTCGATGAAGACGATCTCCGGCACGGGCAGGCCGAGCGCGCGCCCGATCTCCCCGGCGACGAGCTCCGCGATGAGCGCCTTCGGCCCCTGGCCGGCGCCGCGGAACTTGACGACGTAGAGCCCGTCGTCGTCCGCCTCGACGATCGCGGGCAGCGAGCCGCCCTCGCGGAGCGGGGTGACGTAGCGGGTCGTGTGAACCGTTCGGATCATGCGGACCTTGGCGACCTCTCGGACAGCGCCCCTCGGGTCGGACGGCGGCAGTTGACGACATCTCGGCGCTCGATGCCAGCGCGTCGCGCGCCCTTCCGGCGAACGGCTGCGGCCGGCCTCCGATCGCGCGGCGCCGTCCGCAGCGCCGGTGTACCGGCATGAGCCTTGCGGAGCCGTCGCGGTCGCCCCGCGCGACGGCGGGCAACCCCGGGGCACAGCGGGCGGCCACAAGAAAGGAATCTCATGGATTCGCGCATACCGATCGTCGGGATCGCCCTCCTTGCCGTCGTCGCCGCCTCGAGCTGCTCGGACGACGAACCTGGCACAGGTGGCACAAGCACAGGCGCCGGCGCGGCCGGCGGAGGTGGGGGCGCCACCGCGACCAGCGGAGGTGGGGGCGCCACCGCGACCAGCGGAGATGGGGGCGCCGCCGCGACCGGCGGAGGCGGCGCGACCGGCGGGGACGGCGGAGGCGACGGCGACAGCGTACCGACAGCGTGCCGTGACACCGCCGAGTGCAGCCCGCCGCTCCCGAACGGCGAATGCGTCTCCTACGAGGATCCGTGCTTCAACGCGGGAAACAACTTCTTCCCGCCGTGCTTCGAGGGTGCCTGCCAGGACGACCTGCTCTGCTTCCAGTGCGCGCCGCAGGGGCCAGGTGTCTGCATATCGCCGTGCGCCGCGGACGCGGATTGCCCGGCGGGCAGCGCCTGCGGCGAGGGCCAGCGCTGCGTCCCGAGCCTCTGCGCTTCCGACGAGGATTGCCCGGTCGACTTCAGGTGCGACCTCGATGCGGGCCAGTGCGTGCGGAGGACATGCGCCACCGACACCGATTGCGCGGGCCATTGCGTCGCCGGGGTCTGCAGGGACGCGCTCGGCACGTGCGAAATCTGAGAGCGCACCGCTGCAGACATGCCGCCGCTCCCTCGCAGGGCGACGCCGCGGCCCGCGCCTACAGCAGGCGCGCAGTTGCGTGAACAGTTACGTGAAACGGGGGAGCTGGGCGCACCGGAAGGTGCGCCCTCGATGATCGATGAGGCGGGCCGGACGCTCGCTCGCGCGCAGGCAGCGCGAGAGCGAGCGCCGCAGGCCCTCCTGGCTCACTCGCCGAGGTAATCCAGCCTCGATCCCGACACGGTCATGTAGTCGCCGAGCAGGAAGCCCTGGACATCGGTCGTGAACTCGAACGGACCGATCACATGAACCACCTCACCGCTGGCGCCGCCGCCGGCGCCGCCCTCGCCGCTCGCGCCGCCGCCGGCGCCGCCCTCGCCGCCGCCGGCGCCGCCCTCGCCGCTCGCGCTGCCGCCGGCGCCGCCCTCGCCGCTCGTGCTGCCGCCGGCGCCGCCCTCGCCGCTCGCGCCCGCCGTGCCGCCGGCACCGCCGTCGCCGCTCGTGCCGCCCGCGCCACCCTCACCGCTGGCGCCCGCCGTGCCGCCGGCGCCGCCGTCGCCGCTCGTGCCGCCCGCGCCGCCGTCGCCGCTCGTGCCGCCCGCGCCGCCGTCGCCGCTCGTGCCGCCGGCACCGCCCTCGCCGCTCGTGCCGCCGGCACCGCCCTCACCGCTTGTGCCGCCCTCGCCGCCCGCGCCGCCCGTGCCGCTCGTGCCGCCGGACCTCGTGACGGTGATGGAGTCGACGTAGATCACGGTCGGGTTGGCCCAGGGCCCCGTGTCGCCTGCATCGACCTTGATGCCGATGCGCCGCACCTGGGTCTTGTCGAAGTCCGTCTCCTCCGCAGCGGCGGCATCGACGTCGATGGTGAGCTCCGTCCAGTCGCCCAGCGCGCTGAGGTTCGTCCACGCCCAGGGGACGCCGATCCAGTTCTGTGCCTGCCCGTTCTGCACGAACGTCTGCACGCCACCGCCGGTGCCGGCGTGAACCTTCAGGCGGTACGTGACCGTCGCGCCGGTCAGGTCGACGAGCGCCGGGAAGTCGAACTGGAACAGCGTCCCCGTCATCGCCGCGGTGAGCGGCACGGCCAGCCGGGCGCACCCCGAGCAGCTCTCGTCCTCGCCAGGACCGATGTCGGGAGCGCCGCCGCCGCCGCCTTCGTTCGCGCCGCCCGCGCCGCCTTCGCCGCCGGCGCCGCCGCCGCCTTCGTTCGCGCCGCCCTCGCCGCCTTCGCCGCCTTCGCCGCCCTCGCCGCCGGACCCCGTGCTGGTCGAGCTCCCAGGTCCGCTCGTCGAGCTCGTCGACGTGCTGGAGGAGGCGCCCCCGCCGCCGGCACCGCCGCTGCCGTTGTCGTCGTCGTCGCCGCAGCCCGTCATGGCGAACGCGCCGACCAGCAATCCACACATCGCCAAAGAAAGACCTGATCTCATGGCATCCTCTCTATCTGTCTCACGCGGGGCCGCGCGGCCGAGATCGCCGTTCGCCGCACCTGCTCTTGCCGTACCCGACCTCTCCGAACCCGCCGCGCGGGCGCGACGTTATCCCGAAGCCGGAATTTTCTCAACGGTGCAGGTGGACATTTTCCGACGAAATGCAGCTCGGCGCGCCGCGCGATCATCGGTGGTCGGGCTCGCCATCAACGCGGGAGATCACCGGAGCACCGGCGCAGGAAGACAGGCCAGGAGCCCTGACCGGGCGCAGCGCGGGGCGCGGATCGAGCGGCGCCGGGAGCGAGGAGCGCTCAGGCCTGCTCGACGTTCTGCATCGGACCGCCGGCCGGGCCGGGCCCGACGTCGACGCCCCCGAAGACCCCGGCGGCCGGCGCGGAGAAGGCCGCGCGCTGCGCCGGAGGCTGACCGGGCGGCGCCTCGCCGATGTGCCCGCCGACCACGCCGATCTCCGCGTCGAGCGCGGCGTCGCGCTGCGCCTCCCGCCGCCGATCGCGCGCGACGACCACCTCGGCGACGGTCCCCACGAGGGTGCCGATCACCGAGCCGGCGACGGCCCCGGGTGGGCCGGCGATCGCGCCCACCGCCGCTCCCGCGGCGGCCCCGGCGAGCGCGCCGGCCGCGGCCTTCGCGAGGCTGGAGGTCTGCGGCGGGACGCCGGGGGGCAGCGGCTCGCCGTCCCCGCGGCGCGCCTGAAGGTCGTTCTCGACAGCATCAAAACCGATGTCGTGCATGGCAATCACCCTCGCAGAGACCGGAGCGCCCCTTCGCCGGGACGGCTCGCGGCGGCCTCCTTCATCTCCGTGGTCGTCAGCTCTCTTCTCCGTGGTCGTCAGCTCTCTGCGAGATCAAAGCACGCGCCGTGCCGCGTTGCGCCTCGCCGGGAGCAGCGCGCGGCGCCGCGCGGCCCTGCGCTCTTGCGCCGCCGCGGAGCGCGCGCGTGGCGCATTTCGCCCCAGCGCGCGCGCCACGGCGAAGGAGCTCAGCGCTCGCTCGAGGCCGCCCGGATGAGGAGGGGATTCAGATCGAGGAAGATCCGGTCGATGGGACGAACGTCGCAGCCCGAGAAGGCCGAACCGCGCTCTCCCACGAACCTCCGGTCGGCGCGTCCGGGATCATCCCCCATCGACGGATCGATGATCCAGCGCGCCCCGGGCGCTTCCCTGGTGAGGAGCAGCGGGTGTCGCGGGCCGGGCCGCGATCATTCGGCGATGTGGAGCAGCGTCGAGCCTGCTACGGGCATGTAGTCGCCGATCACCAGGGGCTCCACGCCGGTCGTGAACTCGAACGGGCCCACGACATGAATCACCTCTCCACCGGAGCCGCCTTCGCCGCCAGCACCGCCTTCGCCCGTGCCGCCCGCGCCGCCTTCGCCTGCGCCGCCGGTGCCGCCGACCCCGCCCGCGCCGCCTTCGCCCGCGCCGCCGGTGCCGCCGACCCCGCCCGCGCCGCCCGCACCGCTGCCGCCGCCCGCGCCGCCTTCGCCGCTCGTGGCGCCTCCTCCCGCGCCGCCTTCGCCTGCACCGCCCGCGCCGCTGCCGCCGCCTGCACCGCCGACGCCGCTGCCGCCGCCTGCACCGCCGACGCCGCTGCCGCCGCCTGCTCCGCCGACGCCGCTGCCGCCTACACCGCCCACGCCGTCGCCGCCCACGCCGTCGCCGCCCGCGCCGCTGCCGCCGCCCGCGCCGCCCACGCCGTCACCGCTGCCGCCGCCCGCGCCATCTCCGCCCGCGCCATCTCCGCCCGCGCCGCGCTCTCCGATCGGGCCCCCGGCGCCGCGCGCGCCGCTCGCGCTCCCGGCCTTCGTGACCGTGATGGAATCGACATAGATGACGGTCGGGTTGGTCCAGGGCCCGGTGTCGCCCGCAGTGACCTGAATCCCGATCAGCTTCACCAGAGTCCGGTTGAAGAAGGGAGACGCCGCGGCCGCGGCATCGACATCGATCGTGAGGTCCGCCCACTCCTCCAGACCGGCGACCGGATTCCATGTGTAGCCGATGTTCGCCCAGAAGAGCTCGCCCCCGTTCTGTACGAACGGCTGCACGCCGCCGCTGGTGCCGGTATGAGCCTTCACGCGGAACGTGACGACGGCGCCGGTCAGATCGATCGCCTCGTCGAACCCGATGAAGAACTGCGTCGCTTGCCCCGCGCGCGTGAGCGGCACGGAGAGCCGCGCGCAGCCTGGGCACTGTTCGCCCGGGTCGACGGTATCGCCGCCGCCTTCGCCCGAACCGCCGCCGCCCGCGGCCCCCGCGCCGGTGGAGCTGCCAGTCCCGCCCGTCAAGGTCGACGACGTGCTGGAGGAGCTCCCACCGGCGCCGCCGCCGCCCGACCCGGCGTCGTCACCGCAACCCATCACGGCGAACGCGCCGAACAGCAAACCGCCGACCGCCAAAGAATGAACGGTTCTCATCCGAACCCTCCTTCATCTACGCCGCGAGGCTGCGCGGCCGAAGCCGCCGTTCGCCGCAGCGGTCATCACTGCACCCGAGCTCCTCCGAGCCAACCCCACACCTCGCGAGGCTATCGAGTACCCAAACGTTTCACAACAGCACGGACGGGTGGATCCGTAGTCGGGAGCACAACGCGCTTCACGATTTTCGACGCTGGATCCAATGCGAGGGCGGCAGCCACATCAAACCACCTGTGGAGTCGCGCCCGGAGCGCGGCGCGCTCTTCGGCGCCGACGGCCCGGCGATCAGGGCTGCTCGATCGCGGCGCGACGACGTCGAGGCGAGGGCGGCGCCGTCTTCAGCGGGCCGGTCAGGGCGCAGGGCTCAGCGCCCGCCCACGGCCGGCGCCGCGGTGGGGTCGAGTAGCATCATGGCGATGGCGACGACATAGAAGGAGAGGCCCACCAGCAGGAACGCGATGGCGACGCGGTAAATCGTGGTCTTGCGATCGCGGTAGGCGAGCGAGACGAGGAGCCAGCCGCGCATGTCGTTGCCCGGCTGCTGGGTGAGCCAGCGGATGTGCTGGACGCCCCACACGATCAGCGTCGCGGCGAGCAGGACGGTCGCCACGCCGGCGATGATCAGCCCCTGCGCGGCGCGGCTGGTGCCGGCGATGAGGCGCCCCGAGAAGCCGGTGGTGGTGATGACGATGCCGCACAGGCCGATGAGCACCTGGGCGCGGTTATGGAGGACGGCGAACTGCCGCTCCAGGATCCCGTGCACGACCTCCCAGGCCTCGGCGCCGACGAGCTTGATGAACCGCTCCACCTCTTCCTCTCGCGCGACCTTCTTCATGACCGACGCCGTAGCACTCCGGCGCCCGCGCCTCATGGCCCTCGCGCCGTCGCCCGCAGAGCGCGCAGATCGCGCAGGAGCGCGAGAGCATCCTGGCCCCCATAGCTGCGTGTTCAACCCTACCATCCACGGGCGAGCCGGCGGCCTCGGCGCAATCATTGCACGACCATCGGTTGAAACGGCCACGACGCCGGCACGACCGGCCTTGCACCCCGGCGAGCGCGCTGGTTAACCTTGGAGGCCATGTCCGTGGAGGTCCGGCTGGTCAACGACATCTGCGCCATGGGCTGGGTCGACCGGCTCCACGTCGCCGTCTGGCGAGGGAACGGCGTCGCCGAGGCCCACACGTTCTATCGAGAGATGAAGGACGGGATCTCGCGCTTCGGGTGGGCATCGGCCACCTCGCCGTCATCGAGCCGGGCACCCCGCTGCCGCCGCCGGAGATACGAAAGATCATCGTGCGGGTCTTCAATGAGTACCCGGGCGCGGTCGGCGGCGTGTCCGTCGCGTGCGAGGGGCAGGGCTTCTTCGCGTCCGCCGTGCGCAGCGTGGCGACCGGGCTCATGATGCTGGCCAGCACGCCCGTCCCGTTTCGGCTCAGCGGGCGCGTGGTCGATTCGGCGGCATTCCTGTCGGCGCACATGGCCGCCGGCGAAGCGCCGCTCGCGCCGGCGATGGTCGTCGGCGCCGTCCAGGAGCTGAGGCACCTGATGCGCATGCAGGTCGCCAAGTCGGCTTGATCCGCGCCCCCGCGCAGCGACGCGGGCGGCGCCCCGCTCACGATCGCTGCGGACGCGCCGTACGGGTGAGGAACAGACAGAACGCCGCGATGGTGAGCGCCGTCACGAGCGCGCCCGAGGCCCACAGCACGGGGCGCTGTCCGTAGCGATCGACGCCCATGCCCACGACGGGCGCGAGCAGCACGAAGGCGAAGCGGAACAGGAAGCTGCGGAGCGAGACGCAGCTCGCGCGATCGCCGTCGGGCGCGAGCCGCTGCTCCTCGTGGTGGAGCAGCGGCATGTGGAGGCCGCGCACGAACGTGAGCAGGAAGTAGAACGCGAACCCGAACGCGTGATGGGAGAGCGCGAGGCCGAGGTACCCGGCCGCCACCAGGGCGACGCACGCGAGCAGCATCCCCGCCATACCGAGGCGGCGGCCGGCGCCCTCGCTCAGCATCGCGCCGAGGGCGGTGGTGAAGCTGGCGACGGACCACATGGGGCCTATCCACGCGACGTCGGCGCCGGACTCGGTGGCGTACAGGGCCATGAGCCAGGTGGGCAGATACGACGCGAGCGCGAACGCGACGCCGAGCAGCAGCACGGCGCGGAGGTCAGCGCGATCGAGGAGCGCGTCGCGCACGATGGCGCGCATGCGGCCGAGGTGGTCCTCGACCTTGGGCTGCGCGCGCTGGGTCTCGCCGAACCGGAGGGCGATCCCGAGGGCGAGCACCCAGGCCGCGACCTCCAAGACGAACGGCAGGCGAGACCAGCGCGCGTACAGCAGGCCCGCGACGAGGGCGCCGCTCCCCGAGGCGATCTGCGAGATGGAGCGCATGCGGCCGTACCAGCGGGCGAACTCGCGCTCCCTGCCCTGCTCGCGGAGCGAGTCGTAGAGCAGCGCGGAGTCGGCGCCGGAGACGAGCGAGAACCCGACGCCGAGCACGAGCTCGGCGAGCAGCACCGACCAGAGGGCGTGCGCGAGGGCGTAGAGCAGCCAGCCGAGCAAGATGCTCGCGGAGCCGAGGACGAGCGCGCGGCGATGGCCGAGGCGGTCGGCGATGTAGCCGGAGGGGAACTCGAAGAGCGCGAGGCTCAGGCTGAACGAGGCCTGGACGCTCATCATCGTGGCCACGCTCATGCCGATGTCCCTGGTCCAGAACAGCGGGAAGATGGCCGCCGGGAACATCAACGAATGCGCGCCGTAGTAGGCGCAGATGAGCCAGGGGTTCCGCTGGACCGACGGCATGACGGGAGGGGGCGAGCTTACGCGGTTCCGGGCGCCGCGCGCCCGTACTTCACGTCGTACCTCAGGAGCACCGCGCCGTTCGCGTACGCCTTCGAGCCGGCCAGCGCCAGCTCGACCTTCCTGGTGCTGCCGCCGAAGAGCCTGACGCCGTGGCCGAAGAGGATGGGATTCACCTTGAGGACGAGCTGATCGATGAGCCCGTGATCCAGGAGAAAGCCGGCGAAGGCGCCGCCCCCGCAGAGGTAGATGTCCGCGCCGGGGGCCGCCTTCAGCCCCTCGACGGCCGCGACCTCGTCGCGATCGACGACCTGGACCTCGGCGCCCTCGTCGAAGCGCAGCGTCCGCGAGAAGATGTGGTGATCCATGTGCGGGTACGGCCGCTTGCCCGGGACGAGCCCGAAGGGATACCCCCACTCGTACGTCTTCTTCCCCATCACGACCGTGCCATAGCCCTTCAGGCGCTCGGCGTACTCCGCGGCGTGCTCTCCCTCCATCAGGAAGCCGTCGACCGAGCCGTCCTCGTGCGATATGAAACCGTCGAGCGTCACGGCGACGTCGTAAACGATCTTTCTCATGCAATCCTCCTCGTCCTCGGAACCAACCTGCGGCGCGGACGCATGCGAGCATCCGCAGGCGCTGGCCTGACAGCGACTCCACGGCACCACGGGCGCAGATCCATCGCGAAGAAGGCGATGGACGGCTCGCCACGGACGGCCGTGCGACAGAGAGATGGCGTCAGCGAGGAGCGACCATGATCGACGCGGGTCAGGCGTCGCCGGCGACCGTAGCATGCACTCGCTCGCTTGACTAGCGGTTCGAGCCCGACGATTCCCGCGCTGGTCCACGCGCCCCCAACGCACGAGAGCGCCTGTGTACGCCAGCGCACACCGCGTCGTGCGGCCCTGACCATGGCTGGCCGACTCCAGGCCCCCCGTTGCCGTGCTGGTGATGCGCTGGTAGCGTCGTCGGCCCACGAAGGAGAAGACAGCCATGAGGAGCGATGTGAATCGGTGCTGGCGCCTTGCCTCGCGTCCTGTCGGCCTGCTCAAAGACAGCGATTTCACGTTCGACGAGGAGCCCATCCCGGAGCCGAAGGCGGACGGGGAGATCCTCGTGCGTACACTTTACCTGTCGGTCGATCCCACACAGCGGATATGGCTCGCCCGCGACTCGTACATGCCGGCGGTCCCGATCGGCGATGTCGTCCGCGCCGGCGGCGTCGGCAAGGTCGTGCGCTCGAACAGCCCCGATTTCGCGCCAGGCGACCTCGTCCAGGGGCTCCTCGGCTGGCAGGACTACGCGCTCTTGACGGCCGGAACGCGCGATCTGGTCCCGGCGACGAAGCTGCCGCCCGGCATACCGCCCGAGCTCGCGCTCAGCGTCTTCGGCATCACCGGGCTGACCGCCTACATCGGTCTGCTCCACATCGGCCGCGTCAAGGAGGGGGAGACCGTGGTCGTCTCGGGCGCCGCCGGGGCGACCGGGATGATGGCGGGTCAGATCGCGAAGGTGAAGGGCTGCCGCGCGATCGGGATCGCAGGCGGCCCCGAGAAGTGCGCGTGGATCACGGGGGAGCTCGGCTTCGACGCGGCCATCGACTACCGCTCCGAGGACGTCGCCGCCCGCCTCCGGGAGCTCTGCCCCGCCGGCATCGACGTCTACTTCGACAACGTGGGCGGCGCGATCCTGGACGCGGCGCTCGCAGAGCTCGCGATGCGCGGGCGCGTCGTGCTCTGCGGGGCCATCGGCGACTACATCGTGTCCGAGCCGCCGCCCGGCCCGAAGAACTACCTGAACCTGCTCATGCGGCGCGGCCGGATGGAAGGGTTCATCGTCACCGACCACTTCGGCCACCTGAACGAGGCGCTCTCCGACCTCGTCGGCTGGGTGAGCTCGGGCAAGATCAAGAATCGCGTGGACGTCGAGGAGGGCCTCGAGAAGGCGCCCGCGACGCTGAATCGCCTGTTCACCAGCGCGAACACGGGCAAGCAGCTCATCAAGGTCGCCGATCCGTGAGCGGGCCGCGAGCGCGCCGCGCGCGCTGAAGGCCTCGTCGATGCGGCTCAGAGGCCGAGCTCGGGTCTCGGCCCTGCGCACCTGGCGAGCAGGGCTTCGACATCGTCGGCGGGATCGAGGGAATACTCGTAGAAGTCGCTCGGATCGAAGAAGGAATACGCGGACCCGCTCGACTCCTTGGTCCCCGTGGTGGAACGGTAGATGTTGCCCGTGGCGACCAGCGTGCCGTCGTCATGATAATGGGGGCGATTCACCGTGTCGAACACGCTGTTCTCGAGCACCATGTTGGTGCGGTTGCGCGCGTAGTTGCCGTAGGAGTCGATGCGCTGGAGCCAGTTGTTGTAGAGGTGGGCGCGGAGCACGTTGTCCGTGCTCGGGTTGCGCTGGTTCAGGTCGCGGAACCAGTTGTGGTGGATGGTCATCTGCGCGGTGAGGTTGTCCGTCCAGCCGATCCCGAACGCCTTGTTGTGGTCGCTCAAGATGCTCCAGGACACGGTCAAGTAGGAGGTGTCCTTGCGGCTGTCGATCATGCCGTCGCCGATGTGGTGGAAATGGCAGTGATCGATCCAGACGTGGTGGGCCGTGTCCATCTGGACCCCATCGAAGTCCTGTGTCTTCCCTTCCCAGTCTCCTTCGACGAAGGTGTCGCCGATGGTCAGGTTCCGCAGGATGACGTTGTGCACGCCGCTGCCCAGGAAGACCCCCCCCTGGGAGATCTCGGCCGTCGCGCCCACGCCAACGATGGTCTTGTTCGATGCGACCGAGATCTCCTTGCCCTTGGGCGACATCGCGATCGTTCCCTGGACTCGGATCACATAGGGCTCGGACGCGCCGGCGTATCGCTCGAGATCGGCCTGGGTCGTCACGGTGACCGTCTCTCCGTCTCGTCCGCCATAGGTCCCGTCCTGGCCCTCGCCGCTCACGCTGGCAAAGCCCTCCAGGGTCAGGGGACACCCCTCGCCGTCGACCGTGCCGTCCGTGCCTCCGGCGCCGTCGCCGCCCGTGCCACCCGGACCGGCGCTCGACCCGCCGCCCCCCGCTCCGCCCGCGCCGCTCGCCGAACCGCCGCCGCCCGCGCCTCCGGAGCCCGGATCGCCGCCGTCTCCACCAGCGGCCGAGCTTGCCGTGGCCGCGCTTCCTCCGCTGGCCGCGCCTCCCGTCGTCGAGCTCGCGCTCCCGTTGCCTCCGGCCGGCGAGTCGACGCTCCCCGGGCCGCCGGGCTCCGAAGACCCGCAGGCCAAGGCGAAGCCGAGTGGAGAAAGGGCAAGGAGGAAGGAGGCGAAGAGGTTCTGCGTCATGACTCTTTTCTCTGATTTCAAGGGGCAAGCATCCATGAGAGACGCCCTCAGTCCGCAAAGGTGGGCTTCCAGGGCGCGAGCACCTTCTCGACCGTGTAGTCTGCAGCCTCGGCCGCGCTGAGCTGCTTGGACTCGCGGGCTCGCTCGCTCGGCGTCGCGCCGGGTCCCGTGGTCATGTACTCGGCGAAGCGCGCGGTCGCGAGCGTGTTGTCGCCCATGCGGACCCAGCCCACGGGCGAGATGTGCGCGCCGAGCTCGGTTCCGAGGTAGGTCGTCGCGCCGTAGGGTCTCCAGTTGCGACCGAGGGCGACCGAACCGGCCCGGACCGATCCGGCCGCGGTCGCCCGCCCCCCGAGGAACACGATCCCGAAAGGGATCGATTCGTCGGTGCTCGGCGCCGTGATCGCCGACCCGCCCGCGGCGTTATGCATGGTGCAGTCCTCGAACACGGCCGTGGCGCCGCCGAAGATGAAGTCGACGCTGCCCTCGATGGTGCAATCCCTGAAGTACTGCGTCCCGCTCTTCACATAGAGGGTGTCCTGGTAACCGAGCGCCCGGCAGTGACGGAACTGGACCCGACTGCCGGAGACGAGGAGCGCCACGGCCTGCACGCCCGGGCCCGTGCTGTTGGCGAAGGTGATGTTCTCGACCGAGACGTCGCTCGCGGAGATATTGACGCTGAAGCTCCCCGACGTGCCCAGCGTGCCCCCTGTCCCGTTCGGCGTGTTCGCGTTGTCGCCGTAGGTGAGCACGGTCGCCTCCGACTGACCTGTCCGGCCGCAGAGCGTCACGTGGGGACGGTCGACGACGAGCTTCTCGGCGTAGGTCCCGGGGGCGATGCGAAGGATGGTGGGCGTCGTGTTCGACCGGGCGACGCTGTTGATCGCGGCCTGAACCGAGGTGAAATCACCCGATCCATCCCGGCTCACCTCGAGGATCGCTCCATCCGTCACGCTGTTGCAGTCGGACGTGCCGCTGCCGCCGCCTGAACCACCCGCGCCCGCACCGCCGCCGCCTGAATCACCTGCATCTGAACCGCCGCCGCCGCCGTCGCCGCCGGTCCCGGCGCTGGCGGCGCCGCCAGTGCCTGCAGCGCTCGCACCTCTCGAGCCGCCGGACGACACCGCGCCGCCGCCGGTCGTGCCGCTCGATTGCCCGCCGGAGGCGGCGGATGAGCCACCTCCTCCGGACGAGGCCGGCTCATCGGCGCCCTGCTCGCTCGAACAGGCGAGCGAGCAAGGGACTGCGAGAAGGGAAAGGAGTGCCAGGTAGACGCGAGGACGCGGCATAGGGAAGTTCTCCGGAACAGAGGCACGTGCGCATGACGTGCACCTCAGGAGAGCGAGTTGCTCGAGGAAGGTCAGACCCGCCAGAAAAAGAGCGCCCCCCGGCGGAGCCGCCATCGAGGCCCCCGGAGGGAGCGGAGCCGCGCTCGACGCCGGGCGGCGATCCCCGGGAGAGCGCTGTCTCGGAGGCGGCCTGCCCCGCCCCGCCCCGTCACTCGCGCGCGAGCGGCAGCGCCCAGGGCCCGCCCGCGCCGGAGCGAGAGATCACCTGGGGCAAGGCGTCGCTCGCCCGCTCGGGGCTGTAGGCGTAAGGCGGCGTGAAGACCTGATCCGCCGGCTCCTCGCCCCCGCCCAGGTGAACGCCGCTCTCGTCGCCGTAGAGGTTCGAGCCAGGGACGGCCAGGAGGAGGCCGCGGCCCGTCGAGTCGCTGCAGGTCGAGCGCTGCGTCGCCGCCTCGGCGTTCTCGAACACGCTCGCCTCGAGCAGCACCTGCCCCTCGCAGGAGGCGCCGACCGCCCAGCCCGAGATGTTCGAGAACACATTGTTGAACAGGTGGACGCGCGCCAGGGAGCCGACGGCGACGGGGGCGCGGGTGCTCACTTCATCGAAGCGACAGTGGTGCATCGTCACCTCGGCGTCGGTGATCGTGCAGGCCCAGCGCTCGCGGCCGCCGCACTCGCCCTCGGTGCCTCCGTCGAAGTCGACATAGGAGAAGGTGACCCCGCTCGTGCCCTCGAGCACGTCGGCAAAGGCGTCGCTGATCCACTTGACGGTCACGTGATCGATCCAGACCCTGGAGGGCCGCGCCAGCGTGAACGCATCGCCCGCTTCGTGCATGCTCGCGTTCAGATCGTAGAGGGCGAGGTTGCGCGCGACGATGTTCTGGCTCTCGCCGAGATCCATGCTCACGCCCCGCAGCGCCGCGCCGCGTCCGAGCCCGACGAGGGTCTTGTTGGAACCGACGCGGAGCTTGCGATCGTCCCGCGTCGCGCCGACGAGCGGACGCTCGCAGGTCGCATCCCCGACGAGGACCCGATAGAAGGTCTTCTCGGGGTCCTCCGGGCAGGCGCTCGGACAGACCTCGATGTCCTCGACCTCCGATCCCTTGCGGCGGAAGTCGTGGACGCCTTCGGCGAGCAGGAGCACCGCCGGCTCGTCGGAGCGGGCGAGTCGCTCGAGATCGGCCCAACTCGAGACGAGCACGGGCGTCGCGCCCGCGCCTCCCGTGGTGCCCTCGCCAAAGCCGATCGGCTCGACCCGTATCACGCTCCGGAGGGCGATGGGCCCCCTCGTCCCGGGCGCAGGCCCGATCCAGCGAGCCGCCGCGTTCGAGGGAAAGGCAGCCTCGGGATCGCAGCCCGGCAGATCTCCAGCGATCCCCAGCTCGCGCGCCGCCGTCCAGCCGCTGTCGTCGTAGCCGAGCGCCGTCCAGTCTCCCTCCGGCGCCGCGCTCAGCTTCCAGTCGCTGCCGCTCCCATGGCCGCGCTCGAGCTCATCGAGGTAAACGAGCGCCGCCGGGGTCCCCGCCGCGGCGTGGACGCTCACGGCGATCACGTTTTCGCCCGGGAGCAAGGAGAGGGGCACGAAGAGCGGAGCGCGCGCCGACGCGCTCACGGCGATGAGATCGCCGTTGACATAGACGCGGAATGCATCGCGCGCCGCGATGAAGAGACCGGGGCCCTCGAGCGCGCCATAGCTCTTGCCGACGAGCGGCGAGAGCGCGAGCTCCTCTCCTTCCCCGAAGGCGGCGCCCGGAGGGAGCTCATGTTCGGGAGGCTCGCCGTCGCAAGCGAGGTCCGTGGGAGAAGGAGAGCTGCCGCCGAGGCCCGCGTCCCCCGGAAGCCGGGTGGCCGTCTGGAGGATCTGGTCCTCACAGGAGAGCCCTGAGGCCGAGGCAGAGAGCGCGGCGGCTCCGAGGAGCCAGGTGCTGCGGGAGAGGCGCATGCAGAACAGGGCAAAGCTGCGGGGCGGCGCCGCAGAGCGCAAGCCCAATGCTCCGCGTTCCTGCGTCGATCCAGCGCTCCGGAGCCCCGTGAATTTTTCTGGCGGGTCGAGATGCCCCCAAGTTACTAGGGAAGGAGTGGCTCACCCCACGCGCTCCGTCCCGCCGCCCGGACCCACGGTGGCCCGCTTCCCCGCCGACAAGCGGTCGGACGCGAGCCTGGTCGCCGGCGCCGCCGCCGGAGATCGCGAGGCCCTCGCCATCATCTGGGACAGGTATTCGGGTCTCGTCCGAGGTGTGCTCCACGGCGCCCTCGGTCCCGATACGAGCCTCGAAGATCTGGTCCAGGAGGTCTTCCTGGGGCTGATCCAGGGAGCCGCGCGCATCCAGGACGGGGCGGCCCTCCGCGGCTATCTCGCGTCCGTGGCGGCGCGGCAGGCGGCGCTCGAGATCCGGAAGCGCAAGATACGGCGCTGGGTGGGCCTCTCCCCGAGCGGGGAGCTCCCCGAGCGCGCCCTCGAGCGCGTCGATTTCGAGCATCGCGAGGTGCTCCGCGCCCTCTACCGCGCGCTCGACAAGCTGAGCACGCGCCGGCGCATGGCCTTCGTGCTGCGCCACATGCAAGGCCTCGACATGCTCGAGGCGGCCGCGGCCCTCGGCGTCTCCGAATCGACGTTGCGCCGAGAGCTCGAGAGCGCCCGCGAGCTCTTGCGCAGGGCGCGCGAGCCAGCCCTCCAGGAGTTCTTGTCCCGGCGTGAAGGACGTTGGCCATGAGCGATCCCGAACGACAGCTCGATCCCGTTGCGGCGCTCCTTCAGCGCGCCGCGCAGCTGAGCGAGCCGGAGCGCCTCGAGGCGCGCGCCGCCTTCTTGCGCCGCGTCGACGAGGAGCAGGCTCGCGCGGGCAAGGCGCGGGTGGTCGTGCGCTGGGCGGCGCCGCTCGCCTTCGCCGCGAGCGTGTCGCTGCTCGTCTTCTTCTTCTGGCGATCGGAGCGAGGCCTCGATTACGTCGTCGAGGGCGCGGCGGACGAGAGCGGTTATGTGAGCGTGCCCGTCGATCACCCGGCCTCCATCACCTTCTCCGATCGGACGCGGATCCGGGCGGCGGCGGGGGCGCGGCTCCGCATCGACGAGACAAAGGACGAGAGCGGCGCCCGCATCTCGGTCGAGCGCGGCCGCATCGAGGCCGAGGTCACGCACACCGGGCACAGCGATTGGCGCTTCGCGGCCGGCCCCTTCGTGGTCCGCGTGGTGGGCACGCGCTTCGAGCTCCTCTGGGACGCCGACCGCGAGCGGATCGAGGTGATCCTGCACGAGGGCTCGGTCGAGGTGGAGGGCTACTCGGGCTCCGGCGCCGTGAGCGTGCGCGCCGGGCAGCGCTTCGTGGGGGACGCGCTGGCGAGGACGCTGCTGGTCAGCGACAGCGCGGCGCAAGGCCCCGAGCCCGCGCCCCCCACAACAGCGCAGGGACAGGGAGCCGAGGTGGCGCCGGCGCCGCCGGAGGCCGCTGCTCCCCCGGAGCCGAGCTCCTCCGAGAGCCCAGCGCCCGCGGCCGCCCCGCCGGCCGGCAAACCGTCCTGGACCAAGCTCGTCTCGCAGGGCGAGTTCCGGCGCGTCGTCGAGGAGGCCGCGGCGCGGGGCACGCAGAGCTGCCTCGCCTCCTGTGACGCCGCCGATCTGAACGCCCTGGCCGACGCCGCTCGCTATGTGGGGCAGGGCGAGCTCGCCGAGCAGGCCCTGATCGCCCTGCGCGCGCGCTACGCGAGTATAGCGGGGAGCCGCGCGGCCTTCTTGCTCGGGCGCCTCGAGGAGAGCCGCGGCGCCGCCGCGCGCGCCAGGGTCTGGTACGAGACGGCGCTCCGCGAGGCGCCGAGCGGCGCCTTCGCCGCCGAAGCGCTCGCGGGGAAGATGCGCGCGGTCCAGATCCTCGAGGGGCCCGCCGCCGCGCGCGCGGTGGCGCAGGAGTATCTGCGCCTCTATCCGAGCGGGGTCCACGCCAAGACGGCTCGGCAGCTCGCCGATCAGCCCTGATCCGTGGGCCGGCGGGTGCGAACGCTCCTCGTCCTGCTGCTGCTGCTCGTCTGCCCTCGAGCGGCCTGGGCGCAGCGCGTGCTCGTCGTGCGGCCGCCCCCGCGCGACGCCACGCTCTTCGAGGCCTTCGGACGGCTCAGCGCCGAGCTCGAGCTGCAGTCGTTCGAGGTGATCGTGCTCGGGAGCCCCGCGCGCTCTCCCGGGGCCGAGGAGCTAGAGCGGAAGGCGCAGGAGAGCGAGGCCTTCGCGGCCATCGCGCTGCGGCGCGACGGCAGCGGCACGGCCGCCGAGGTGTGCATCGTGGATCGCGTGACCGGCAAGACGACCACGCGCAAGCTCCTCATCGATCCTTCCAGCGATGGCCCGATGCTCCTCGCCGTGCGCGCCGTCGATCTCCTGCGCGCGAGCCTGCTCGAGGTCGGCGCGGGCCAAGCTCCCGCTCCGGATGTGCTCGGCGTCGAGGCCAGGCCGCCCGCCCCCGAGGTGCTCCGCTTCTCCCGGGAGCCGCCCCGCTTTCACGTGCGCACGGGTGGGCTCGTCCTCTTCACGCCTGCGGTCGGCGGCGGCGCCGGCGTGCAGATCGGGGCGCACTACGGCCTCGACGAGCGCTTCCGGTTCGGCCTGCTCGTGGGCGGTCCCGTCTTTGGCGCCGCGTTCCATGCGCGAGGCGGCGCTGCCCGGGTGCGCCAGGAGCTCGCGCTCCTCCGAGCCAGCTGGAACCTCGGGCCAGCAGCGGCCGGTCCTCATTGGGAGTGGGGGCCGCTCCTCGGCGTCGGTGCGTATCACCTCCAGGCCACCGGCGACGTCGAGCTGCCGCTCGTGGGGCGAAGCGAAGAATTCTTCAGCTTCGCCGCCGACGCGGGGCTGGGTGTCCACTATTTCTTTCATTCGAGCCTGAGCCTCGGGTTCGAGCTCACCTGTCTCACGCTCCTGCCGCGCCCCATCATCGCCGTCGAGGAGGAGCGCTCCGCTCCGCTCATCGCTCAAGCCCTGGGCGCGCTCAGCCTGGGGGCCGCGTTCTGAGGGCCTCGCTGGGCGATGCGGTCCTGGCTAGAGGGATGAACGGATCGAAACTGCCTGAAAAGCGCAGAATTTCGAACCGCCAAGACGCCAAAAAGACGCCAAGTAAAGAGAGAGAGAGAGAGAAAAAAAATTCTTGACGTCTTGGCGTCTTGGCGTCTTGGCGGTTCATTTCTCGCTTGATCAACGTGATCGGTGTCTAGAACTCGGTCCCGATCATGTACCTGAGCTGCCCCGTCTTCAGCGAGATCACGTAGACCGCCGTCCACGTGGCGAAGAAGACGTCGCTCGCCGAAGTCGAGATCCCGGACGAGACCTGCGACTTCTTGTGGACCTGCACGTCCCACAGCCGCTTGCCGGTGGCCCCGTCGAAGCAGGCGAGGCGCGTCCCCTGGTTGTGATCGTTCATGTCGTACGGGACGACCAGGAGCCCGCCCTCGTAGGCCGCCTCCTCCATCCCCGCCACCCTCGTGGTGAGCGGGTCGACGCCGGGCACGACGTCCTTCCAGAGGACCTTCTTCTTGTTGTCGACCGCGGCCACCATCCTCACCTGGCTGCCCTTGCTGCGGCGGCCGAGCATGAACCGCGGCCCGGGCCCGCTCGGGACGAGCGCGTGGTGCGCCGACATGCCCTCGATCGCGTGCAGCTCGGGCAACCCGAGCTCGTCGAAATCGGACCAGCCGACGAGCCGATAGCCGGGCGCCTCGTCGGCGTTCGAGCTCGGGACCGGCCTGCACGCCGCGCCCTTCGCGAGCGCGCGCCGCTCTCCGCTCGCCGGCACGAGCCCGTGCTTCGCGTCGTCGACCGTCTCGACGACGATCACGCCGTCGCCCTGACACACCCGCCTCGGCTTCTCGCCGAGCGACACCGACCACGTCGGGGCCCCGGTGCGCAGATCGTAAGCCTGCGCCTTGCCCAGCCCGTCGATCGAGATCACCCGATCGAAGACCACCGCGCGCCGCGCCTCGTGGCCGGTCGCGTCCTTGGCGAGGACCGCCGTCTTCCACACCTGCTTGCCGTCGCGGCCGTCGAAGGCAGCGATCCACTCCTCCCCGGCGGGGACGCCGCTCTTGCCGATCACGTCGGGCGCCCCGTCGCCGTTGACGTCGGCGAGCATCGGCCGATCCTTGAAGTACAGGCTGGGCCCGACGCCGAGGAGGGGCCGCGACCCGGCGCCGGACGGGCGTCCCGGCGCGCCCAGCGTGGCGTAGGCGGCGACCGCGCCGGCCGCGGCCATGGCGGCGACGGCCCCCAGCACGGCGAACACCGCGACGTTGCCGGACGGCGGGGCGACCCGGACGACGTGCATGCCCTGCGGGATCGGCGCGGTCGTCGGCTTCCTGCCGCGATCGACCAGCGACCGCGCGCCGCAGTACTGGCAGGTGACGGCGTCCATCCCCGGCTGAACCGGCAGCGGGGCGCCGCATCGCGGGCATCGGGTGTCGACGATCCTTGCCATCGTTCCACTCTACACGAGCTCCGCGCTCTATTTCTTCTCCCGCGCGCCCCCGCGCCCGCCCGCGACCGCGCCGCGCTGGCCCGGCGGCCCGCGCTCCAGGAGCGCCGCGCGGGTGAGCCCCTGGCCGCCGAAGCGCTCGGCCACCTCCGCCACGACGCCCTCCAGCCGCCGCCGGCGCTCGGAGGCGACCGGGAACAGGCTCAGGGTCGGGCCGGCGGTCTGGCTCGTCAGATCGCCCGCGGCGACGCCGACGAGCCGCACCGGCCGCGACAGGTCGAACCGCGCGAGCAGCCCCCGCGCGCAGGCGTAGATCGAGTCCGTGTCCCCGACCGGCTCGGACAGCGTCGTCTGGCGCGTCCGCAGCGTGAAATCCGAGTACTTGAGCTTCACCGTCACCGCGCGGCAGGACAGGCCCGCCTTGAGCAGGCGCCGCGCCACGCGGCCCGACAGCTCGAGCAGCCAGCGCTCGATCGGCTCGCGGCCCCGGAGGTCCTCCTCGACCGTCTCCTCCGCGCCGATCGACTCCGCCGCGCGGCCCGGGACCACCGCGCGGTCGTCGACGCCCGCCGCGAGCAGCCGCACGTGCTCGCCCCACGCGGGGCCGAGGAGCTCGTGGAGGCGCGGCGCCGGGCAGCGCGCGAGGTCGCCGATCGTCGCGAGCCCCGCCGCGCGGAGGCGCTCGGCGGCGCGCGGGCCCACGCCCCACATGCGCTCGAGCGGCAGCGGCGCGAGGAAGGCCGCGACGTCCTCGGGGACCACGACGAGGCCGTCGGGCTTCCGCAGATCGCTCGCGATCTTCGCGGCGAACTTGCACGGCGCGACCCCGGCCGAGGCCGTGAGCCCGACCTCTCCGTGGATGGCGCGCTTGATCTGCGCCGCGATCGCCGCGCCGTCGCCGAAGAGCGCGCGGCTCGCGGTCACGTCGAGGAACGCCTCGTCGAGCGACAGCCCCTCGACGAGCGGGGTGAAGCGGCGGAAGATCGCGAAGACCTGCGCGCTCACCTCGGCGTAGCGGGCGTGCCGCGGGGGCACCACGATCGCCTGCGGGCAGCGGCGGATCGCCTCGGCCATCGGCATCGCCGAGCGGGCGCCGGAGGGGCGCGCCTCGTACGACGCCGCCGCCACCACGCCGCGCCGCGACGCGCCGCCCACCAGGACCGGGCGGCCCCGCAGCGACGGGTCGTCGAGCTGCTCGACCGACGCGAAGAACGCGTCCATGTCGATGTGGAGGATCTGGCGCATCGCAGGGGCGCGATCGCAACCCGGGAGCGCGCCGGGATCAACCGCCCCGACCGTCGACCGCCCGCCCGGCGCGCTCCGGAGCGCGCCTCGCGGCCGCCCGGTCGGGTCAGCCCCCGTAAGGTCCCCGGAGCAACGGCCCTCGCGCGAGGGGCTCGCTGCCGTTCATCAACCACACCACCATCTCGCTCGTTCCCGCGCGCTGCCACACGACGTCCGCCATCCTGTCGAAATTGACGTCGCCGGCGGCGAACGCTCTCCAGCCGTCGCCGCTCGGACCAGGGATCACCGGCCCGGGCGCGAGCAGCTCGGTGCCGTTCATCAGCCACACCGTCATCAGACCGCGCTCCTCGTTGATCCAGAGCACGTCAGGGACACCGTCGCCGCTGACGTCGCTCGCCCAGAAGAGAGCCCACCCCTCGCCGCTCGGCCCGGGGATCACCGGCCCGGGCGCGAGCAGCTCGGTGCCGTTCATCAGCCACACCGTCATCAGGTTCTGCTCGGGCTCGTACCAGATCACGTCCGCCATGCGGTCGAAGTTGACGTCGGGCACGGGGCCGACGTTCCAGCGGCCGCCGCTCGGCCCCGGCAGGAAGGGTCCCCGCGCCTGCACCTCGGTGCCGTTCATCAGCCACACCGTCATCAGGTTCTGCGCGGCGTCGTACCAGAGCACATCCGACATGTTGTCGCGGTTGAAATCGTTCGGCCGTATATCCCAGCTTCCGCCGCTCGGCCCCTGGAGGATCGGGCCCGGCGCGAGCGGTCGGCCTCCGTCCATCGGCCAGATCGTGATCAGGTTCCGTTCATCATGGTGCCAGAGCACGTCCGTGAGCCCGTCGGCGTCGAAGTCGCTCCCCACGGCGAGCCAGCCTTCGCCGCTCGGCCCATGGAGGATCGGGCCCGGCGCGAGCAGCTCGGTTCCGTTCATGAACCACACCGCCATCAGGCTCCGATCTTCGTCATCCCAGAGGACATCCGCCATTCCGTCGAAATTGAAGTCGAGCGCCAGGAAGCCCTTCCAGCCATAGCGGCTGGACCGCTGTGCCGCGACCCCGGGAGAGGAGGTTGAAGGCGCGGCGGCCCCCCCCTCGTCGAGCGGGTCGACGAGGCTCGCGCAGCCGAGCACGGCGAGCATCATGGCGACCGCACACAGGCACCTCATCACGACCACAGAGCTCCTCACGCTCGCCTCTCTTGCGCCTCGCGCGGGGCATGGCCGCCGGCCCGGGCAGCTCCGATCCAGCGCCTTGTGCGCGCCGCTCACGCGCGTACGGAGGACGGCAAGCGCCAGTCCATCGAAGCCATCCTTTGCGCCGGACCAGCTCGCGGCGCCCACAGGGGAGGTTACCCGGCCTTTCCCCGCTTCTTGCATCCGGGTCGAGAGATAGGCCGTCCATGCTCATCGAGCAGGTCGCACTCCAGGGCTCCGGGCGTTCGCCGCGCATTGCGAGCTGGGTTGTCGGGTGCGCCCCCCCGGAAAGGATCTCTCTTCGAGACGGCGGGGCGCCGAGGGAAACAGCCCGTCGATCGGCGCTCTCTACGCGAGAACGGCTCGGTTCATTGCGGCTCTGATCAGACCCCGGAGGAGCGTGGATGTTCGTTCCTGACGTAAAGGTCACGCTTGGTACGGCGATGGTGCTCGTTTCCCCCATCGCGTGCGTGGGTCCGCGGGAGGCGCCGGGCAGCGCCGACCGCGGCGGCGAGCGAGCCGAGATCGGCGAGGCCCGCGAGACCCTTTGTTACGGCCAGAGGATCGTGAATGTGACGGTCCTCCCGGAGACGTACCGCTGGGAGGATCCCGCCCACCTGATCGATGCGGCGGAGGGGTTCGGCCCGCGGATCATCAACCTCGCCGTATCGGCGAGCGTCGTGCCCACGCTGAGCGTCATCGGCACCGGCACCTTCACGCCCGCGACCCCGCAGCCGTCGTCGGGGGCCGCGGGGAGCAGCGCACCCGCGAGCGGGCAGCCTTCCTCGGGCATCACGGGCGACTGCGCGCCCTCGATCTCGCTGCTCTCCGAGGCGCTCGGGTTCAGCGTGACCGAGGTCAGCACGCTGACCGCGAGATCGACCTTCTTCGTCCCCACGGCTGCGTTTGCGCGGGTGTCGGCCTACCCGATCTTCCAGAAGATCACCTGGGATGTCGTCAGCGCCAGCGGCTGGAGCTGGGGAGGCGCAACGCCAGCGAGCGTCGTCGTGAGCTCCGGTGTCGCGCTGCGACCGATCGGCGTGTACTTCGCGACGTACTGCGACTATGACCTGAGCGCGATTGGAGGGGGCGTGATCGATCCGGGCCCGATCCTGGATCCCGGTGGCGGCGGAGCCGGCCCGGGCGGGGACTCCGGCTCAGGTGGCGGCGCAGGCGGCGCCGGCGCGGGCGGCGCGGGGGCCACAGGCGGAGCCGACGGCGCCGGCGGCTCGGGCGGCGGCTCGTGAGATCCACCCTCCGATCTCTTCCTGAAGCGGCAGATCGCGTGGACCCGCGCAGGAGACCGCTAGAACGCCGATCACGTTGATCGAGCGAGAGATGAACCGCCAAGACGCCAAGACGCCAAGACGCCAAGATTTTTTCTCTCCCTTTACTTGGCGTCTTTTGGCGTCTTGGCGGTTCGAATCTCTGCGCTTTTCAGGCAGTTTCAACCCGTTTGTCGCTCTAGCGTCCCGCGCGTCAGCGGACCGGCGGCTTCAGGTCGTCCGGCAGCCTGCCGGCCGGCGGCCGCGGCAGCTCCGGCGGGCGCTCGAGCAGCGACCCCGGCGACGCGGCGTCCGGCCCGGCGTCGAGCTGGCCGCCCGCATCGGGCTGGCCGCCTCCGTCGGGCTGGGCGCCGGCGTCGTCCCCGGGCGTGCCGCTGTCTCCCGCGTCGTTTCCCGGAGCGCCCGGCGGCGGGCGCGTGTCGTCGGTGCAGGCGCAGAGCGCGCAGGCGGCGATCAGGAGGAGCCACGCTCGCATCGTCCGGCTCCCCCGCTCAGTACTTGACCCAGATCTCGGTGCCGGGATGAATCGCCGTCAGCACCTCGGTATCCGGCTCCGTCATGATCAGGCTCTGGGTGTTCGGGTTGGGGCTGTACGCCGCCTTGCCCGCCCAGACGATGAGCGCGTCGTTGAAGACCGCGAAGTCGTGGACATGCTCGTTCACCGTGTACTTGTTCCACCCGGGCGAACGCGGCGGAAGGACCGTCAGCGACGGCGCTGGATTCGTGGCCGGGGTGCCCGCGTCCGCGTCGTGGCTTCCGTGCTCGCCGGAGGTATCCAACCATTCGGCGACCGTCTCGGTGCCGTCCGGGGTGCGGCAGGTCTGGATGGTGGGGAAGAACAGCGTCTTGAACGGCGCGTCCGGGACCTTGAACCGCACGGTCAGCTTGTAATAGTTGGTGTCCGCCGGCAGCACCTCGGCGACGGGCTTGGTCCAGACCACGGCGGTGACGTTGCCCTCGGTGTCCTTCTCCAGGACGGCCTTGCCGAACGTGCTGTCCAGCGGCCGCACCGACGTCACCCCGGCCGGGATCTGGACCTTTACCCGGTAGGTGTCTGCGCCGTCACAGCCATGGCCGACACCGAACGTGGCCTCGTGCGTGGCGCCGGCGAACGCGGGGCCGGACACGGAGATGTGCGCGCGGGCAGCGGTCGCGGCGAACAATGAGCCTGCAACGATCAGGCAGCTCTGCAACACCCTCTTCATCTCAAGCACCTCCACCGGGGAAAGCTCGCGCACTCTAGTAGGGCCGCCATCCCTCGGAAATGCGACCTGTTGTCGCAGGCGCCCGGCGGCCCGGGGTAGCTCGGCTTTCCCTCGGCCACCGGGGTCGGTCTGGACGGGGTAGCTGAGCTTCCCTCGGCCACCGGGATCGGTCCGGATCGGGTAGCTGAGCTTCCCTCGGCCACCGGGATCGGTCCGGATCGGGTAGCTGAGCTTCCCTCGGCCACCGGGATCGGTCTGGACGGGGTAGCTGAGCTTCCCTCGGCCACCGGACATGGTGCCGGGAGGGTAGCTGAGCTTTCCCTCGGCCACCGGGATCGGTCCGGATCGGGTAGCTGAGCTTTCCTGCCCGAACCGGACACGGTCTCCGCGGGATAGCTGAGCTTCCCTCCGCCACCGACCACGGTCTCCGCGAGGTAGCTGCGCAACCCAGACGCACGCTCACGACGCCTGTCGCCTGTCGTCCGGATCCTGCCAGCACCCTTGACGCACCGCGATCGGCGTTTCGCTCACCCCCCCTTCAGCCGGTAGCCCACGCCGGGCTCGGTGATGAGGATCTGCGGGCGCGCGGCATCGCGCTCCAGCTTGTGCCGGAGCTGGGCCATGTAGACGCGCAGGTAATGCGTCTGCCCCGCATACGCCGGGCCCCACACCTCGCCGAGGAGCTGGCGGTGCGTCAGCACCTTCCCCGCGTGCCGGATCAGCGTCGTGAGCAGCTTGTACTCGATCGGCGTCAGGTGGATCTCCTCGCCCGCCCGCAGCACGACCCGGCTCGAGAGATCGACCTCGATGTCCTGCACCTTGAAGCTCGAGCTCTCCACCTTCGCCCCGCGCGCGGCGCGCGCGGCGTGGCGCAGCGCCACGCGCAGCCGCGCCAGGAGCTCGCCCGCGCTGAACGGCTTGGTCAGGTAATCGTCGGCGCCGCCGTCCAGCGCGTCGATCTTGTCCTGCTCCTGCCCGCGGGCCGACAGCACGATGATCGGGACGGCGCTCCACTCGCGGAGCCGCCGCGTCACCTCCAGGCCGTCCATGTCCGGGAGCCCCAGATCGAGGAGCACGAGATCCGGATTGCGCGTCGTCGCCTGGGCGATCCCCTCGCCGCCCGTCTCCGCCTCGACGAGCCGGTAGCCCCGCGCCGCCAGCATCGCGCGGAGGAACCGCCGCATCTGCGGCTCGTCCTCGATCAGCAGCACGAGGGGGGACGCGTCCGACATTCGCCCGGCCACCGGTTCAATCGCCCCCGGCCGCGGGCAGCTCCGGGCCGGCGAGATCCGGCGGGCGGCCCTCGATCGGCAGCGCCACGCGGAAGAGCGCGCCGCCGTCAGGCCGGTTCTCCGCCGTGATCCGCCCGCCGTGCGCGGCCACGATGCCGCGGCAGATCGTGAGGCCGAGGCCGAGCCCCTGCCGGCCCTGACCGCGCCCCCGGTAGAACTTCTCGAAGATCGCCTCCTCCTCGCCGGGCGCGATGCCGGGACCGCGATCCTTGATCTCCAGCACCGCCACATCCCCCTCGGTGAAGCCCCGGATCGCGATCGGGCTGCCGGCGGGCGAGTACTTGAGCGCGTTCTCGAGCAGGTTGATGAGCACCTGCTCGATCAACACCCCATCCATCGGGACGAGCCCGGTCGCGCGATGCAGATCGATCGAGACCTCCCGGCCCTCGAGGCGCTCCTCGACCCGGTTCAGCGCGGCGCCGACGACCTCCTCGAGCGGCAGCCACTCCTTGCTGACCGCGAGCGCCCCGGACTCCAGCCGCGTCATGTCGAGCAGGTTGCGCACGAGGCGCTCGAGCCGCTGCGCCTCCTCCAGCACCGTCTGCGTCAGATCGCGCCGGGCGGCCGGGTCGAGCGCCGCCCCGTCGTCGGCGTCGTCGAGCAGCGCGCCCGCGGCGCCGGTGATCGTGGCGAGCGGCGTCCGCAGATCGTGCGAGACGGAGCTCAGGAGGGCGTTGCGGAGCTCCTCCGCCTGCGCGCGGAGCTGCGCGCGCTGGGCCTCCCGCGCGAGCAGGGCGCGCTCCAGGGCGAGCGCCGTCTGCGCGGCGAAGGCGCCGAGCAGCTCGCGCCGGCCCAGGTCGAGGAACGACGACGGCAGGCGCGGGCGGACGCTGAGGACGCCGATCGGGCCGGACGAGCCCTGGAGCGGCAGGTACATCGCGCCCGCGCTCGGGAGCGTGTCGGTGCCCGCGCCCGCGGCCTTGCCGCGCGCATACGCCCACGCCGCGACCGCCAGCTCCTGCTCGCTCGCCGCCAGATCGCCGGCCGTGCCCGCCCGGACGGAGAGCCGCCCGTCGGGGCCGGGCAAGAGGACGGCCGCGTCGGCGTCGAAGACGTCGCGCACGTGGCGCGCGGCCGCCTGGCCGAGCTTGTCGATCCCGCGCAGCGCGGCCAGCTCCTTGCTCATCGCGTAGAGCGCCGCGGTGCGCTGCTCGCGCTCGCTGGCGCTCGCGGCCTGGCGGCGGATGCGCGCGGTGAGGCTGGCGATGACGAGGCCCACCCCCAGCATGATGGCGAACGTGAGCACGTACCGGAGATCGCCCACCGCGAACGTCAGGTACGGGCTCACGAAGAAGAAATCGAAGGCGGCGACGCCCAGCACCGACGCGAGCGCCGAGGGCCCGGCGCCGAAGCGGCCCGCGACGAAGGCGACCCCGAGCAGGTACACCATGATGAGGTTCGCCAGGTCGGAGAACGGGCGCATGAGCCACGAGGCCAGCGTGCAGAGCGCCACCACGCACGCGCTCGAGGCGTACGAGAGCGGCCTGGCCGGGCGCCGCTCCGGCGGCCCGGGATCCGGCTTCGGAGCCTCCGCCGTCCCCTGGATGACGTGGACGTCGATGTCGCCGCTCTGGCGCACGAGGTCGTCGAGCAGCGAGCCGTAGACGAAATCCTTCCAGCGGGGGTGGGTCGGCTTGCCGACGACGATCTTGCAGGCGTTGTGGCGCCTCGCGTACCGCAGGACCTCCGCGGCGACCTCCGCGCCCTGGAGCTGGACCGCGACGGCGCCGAGGCCCTCGGCGAGCGCGAGGTGCCGGTCCACCCGCTCGCGATCGGCCCGGGAGAGCCGCGCCTGCGCCGGCGTCTGCACGTAGACCGCGTGCCACTCCGCCTTCAGGCCGCCGGCCATCCGCCGCGTCGCCCGGATGAGCCGCGCCGACATGGGGCTCGGCCCCACGCAGACGACGATCCGCTCGGCGACGGCCCACGTCTTCTGGATCCCGTGGGCGCGCATGTAGCCGCGCATCTGGTCGTCCACGCGCTCGGCGGTGCGCCGCAGGGCGAGCTCGCGCAGGGCGATGAGGTTGCCCTTGCGGAAGAAGCTGCTCGCCGCCCGCTCGATCTGCTCCGAGAGGTAGACCTTGCCCTCGCGCAGGCGCTCGAGGAGGTCGTCCGGGGGGAGATCGATGAGCTCGATCTCGTCGGCGCGCTCGATCATCGAGTCGGGCACCGTCTCCCGCACCACGACGCCGGTCACCTGCGCCACCACGTCGTTCAGGCTCTCGACGTGCTGGACGTTGACGGTGGTGTAGACGTCGATCCCGGCCTCGAGGAGGTCCATGACGTCCTGCCAGCGCTTCGGGTGCCGGAGCCCCGGCGCGTTGGTGTGCGCGAGCTCGTCGACCACGAGGAGCGCCGGCCGGCGCTCCAGCGCGGCCTCGAGGTCGAAGTCCCGGAGCGCCCTGCCCCGGTGCTCGACCTCGATCGCCGAGAGGCGCGGCAGCCGCGGAGGTTGTTCGAGGAGCGCCTCCGTCTCGGCGCGCCCGTGCGTCTCGACCCAGCCGACCACGACGTCGACGCCTTCGTCGCGGAGCGAGCGCGCCGCCTTCAGCATCGCGTACGTCTTGCCGACCCCGGGCGCGGCGCCGAAGAAGATCTTGAGCTTGCCCTGCCGCTCGCGCGCCTCCTCCTCGCGCGCCGCGGCGAGCAGCGCCTCGGGATCCGGCCGGTCGTCGCCCGCGTCCGCCACCGCGCGCGCCCTCCTCAGCGGACGCCGTCGAGGGCGAGGTTCAGGAGGAGCACGCTCACGTGGGGCTCGCCGAGGAGCCCGAGCAGCCGCCCCTCGGTGTGCCGCGCGACGAGCCGGCGCACCTCGTCCTCGGGGAGGCCGCGCGCGCGCGCCACGCGGCGCGCCTGGTACGCCGCCGCCGCGGGGCTGATGTGCGGATCGAGGCCGCTGCCGGAGGCGGTGACGAGGTCGACCGGCACCGGCGCGGCGCTCTCCGGATCCGCGGCGCGGAGCGCGTCGATCCTGGCCTTGACCGCCTCGGCCAGGGCGGGGTTCGTGGGCCCGAGGTTGCTCCCGGCGGAGGCCTGCCCGGCGTAGGGCACGGGGCTCGTCGCCGAGGGGCGGCCCCAGAAATAGCGAGGATCGTCGAACGGCTGGCCGAGCAAGCTCGATCCGACCACGCGGCCGTCCACGACCACGAGGCTGCCGTTCGCCTGCTCGGGGAACGCGGCCTGGGCGATCGCGGTCGAGAGCAGCGGGTAGGCGAGCCCCGTGACGCCGGTGAGGACGAGGAGGAGGACGAGGGCGGGTCGCAGGTGCGCGAGCATAGCGTTCTTTCCTTGGGCGATCAGGCGAGGCCGAGGGCGGAGAGGAGGAGATCGATCAGCTTGATCCCCACGAACGGCGCGACGAGCCCGCCGAGGCCGTAGACGAGCAGGTTCCTGCGGAGCATCCGCTCCGCGCCGACGGACCGGTAGCGGATGCCCCGCAGCGCGAGCGGGATCAGCGCCACGATGATGAGCGCGTTGAAGATCACCGCGGAGAGCACCGCGCTCCGCGGCGTGGCGAGCCCCATGACGTTGAGCCGCCCGAGGGCGGGGTACGTCGAGACGAAGGCCGCCGGGATGATGGCGAAGTACTTGGCCACGTCGTTCGCCAGGCTGAAGGTCGTCAGCGCGCCCCGCGTCATCAGGAGCTGCTTGCCGATCTCGACGATCTCGATGAGCTTGGTGGGGTTCGAATCGAGGTCGACCATGTTCCCGGCCTCCTTGGCGGCCTGGGTGCCCGTGTTCATGGCGACCGCGACGTCCGCCTGCGCCAGCGCGGGGGCGTCGTTCGTCCCGTCGCCGGTCATGGCGACGAGCCGCCCGCCCGCCTGGTACTCGCGGATCAGCGCGAGCTTGGCCTCGGGCGTGGCCTGCGCGAGGAAGTCGTCGACGCCGGCCTCGGCGGCGATGGCCGCGGCGGTGAGCGGGTTGTCGCCCGTGATCATCACGGTCTTGATCCCCATGCGCCGCAGGTCGCCGAAGCGCTCCTTGATGCCGCCCTTCACGATGTCCTTGAGGTGGATGACGCCGAGCACCGCGCCGCCCTCGGCGACCACGAGCGGCGTGCCGCCCTTGCGGGAGATGGCCTCCGTCGCCGCGCGGACAGCGGCCGAGACCGCGCCGCCCTTCTCCTTGACGTAGGCCTCGATCGCGTCGACGGCGCCCTTCCGGATCTCGCGCGCGCCGTGATCGACGCCGCTCATCCGGGTCTGCGCGGTGAACGGGACGAAGCGGGCGCCGAGGGCCCCGAGGTCGCGCTCGCGCAGGCCGTGCTTCTCCTTCGCGAGCACGACGACGCTGCGCCCCTCGGGGGTCTCGTCGGCCAGCGACGCGAGCTGCGCGGCGTCGGCGAGCGCCCTCGCCTCGACCCCGTCCGCGGCGATGAGCTCCGTCGCCTGCCGGTTGCCGAGCGTGATCGTGCCGGTCTTGTCGAGCAGCAGCACGTCCACGTCGCCCGCGGCCTCGACCGCGCGGCCCGACATGGCGATGACGTTCGCCTGGATCATGCGGTCCATGCCGGCGATGCCGATGGCCGAGAGCAGCCCGCCGATCGTGGTCGGGATCAGGCACACGAGCAGCGCCGTGAGCACGGTGATGCTGATCGGGGTCCCCTGCCCCGCCGCCCGGACGCCGTAGACCGAGTACGGCAGCAGCGTCACGGTCGCGAGGAGGAAGACGATGGTGAGCGCGGCGAGCAGGATGTCGAGCGCGATCTCGTTCGGCGTCTTCTTGCGCTTCGCCCCCTCCACCATCGAGATCATCCGGTCGAGGAACGCCTCGCCGGGGTTGGCGGAGATGCGGAGGATGAGCCAGTCGGACAGGACGCGCGTGCCGCCGGTGACGGCGCTCCGGTCGCCGCCGCTCTCCCGCACGACCGGGGCGCTCTCGCCGGTGACGGCGCTCTCGTCGACGGACGCGACGCCGACGACGACGTCGCCGTCGCCCGGGATGATCGCGCCTGCCTCCACGAGCACGAGGTCTCCCCTCCGGAGGTTCGACGCCGGCACGGCGGTCCGCGCCGCGTCGAGCTCCGGGGCGGAGAGCTTCACGGCCTCGACGTCGCGCCGCGCCTTGCGGAGCGTGTCCGCCTGCGCCTTGCCGCGCCCCTCGGCCACGGCCTCCGCGAAGTTCGCGAAGAGCACGGTGAACCAGAGCCAGAGCGAGATGGCGAGGATGAACCCGGCCGGCTCCTCGCCCTCGCCGAGGAGCGCGTGCACGAACAGGGCCGTGGTGAGCGCGCTCCCGGCGAGGACCACGAACATCACCGGGTTGCGGACCTGGTGGCGCGGGTCGAGCTTGCGGAGCGCGGCGGCGATCGCCGGCCTGAGGATCGTGGGGTCGAGGAGCGGCCTCGCAGCGGTCTTCTTCCCCTCCACGTCGCGGGACGGGTGGCGCGGCCTCGGCGGCGGCGACAGCTCGGGGGGCGGCGGAGGTGCGGGCGCGTCCCGCCTGGCGATCGCCTCGGCCGCGGAATGGAGGTTCATGGTCATCGCGTCATCTCCAGGTGCTCGACGATCGGCCCGAGCGCGAGCGCGGGGACGAACGTGAGGGCTCCGACGAGCAGCACGGTGCCCGTCAGGAGCGCGACGAAGAGCGGCGTGTGCGTTGGCAAGGTGCCCGGGCCGGCCGGGACGAGCTTCTTCCGCGCGAGCGAGCCCGCGAGCGCGAGCACGGGGACGATCACCGCGTAGCGGCCGACGAGCATCGCGACGCCGATGGCGGTGTTGTAGAAGGGGCTGTTCGCGCCGAGGCCGCCGAAGGCGCTGCCGTTGTTGTTGGCGCCGGACGAGAACGCGTAGAGCACCTCGCTGAACCCGTGCGGCCCGGGGTTGAAGACGCCCTTCTGCCCTCCCTCGGTCGTCACGGCGACGGCGGTGCCGGCGAGGACCGTGATCGCCGGGAAGAGCACGACCAGGGAGGCCATCTTCATCTCGAACGCCTCGACCTTCTTGCCGAGGTACTCCGGCGTGCGCCCCACCATCAGGCCGGCCACGAAGACGGCGATGACGACGAACATCAGCATGCCGTAGAGGCCGGAGCCGACCCCGCCGAAGACGACCTCGCCGAGCTGCATGAGCCAGAGGGGCACGAGGCCGCCGAGGGGCGTGAACGAGTCGTGCATCGCGTTGACGGCGCCGTTCGAGGCCGCGGTGGTGGCGGTGGCCCAGAGGGCGGAGCTCGTGACGCCGAAGCGCGCCTCCTTCCCTTCCATGTTGCCGCCGGCCTGGAGCGCGCTCGCCGCCTGATCGACCCCGAGGCGCGAGAGCGCGGGGTTGCCCGCCTGCTCCGAGGCGATGCAGGGGACGAGGAGGATCACGAAGATGGCCGTCATCGCGGCGAGCACGGCCCAGCCCTGGCGCCGGTCGCCCACCATCCGGCCGAACGTGTGGCACAGCGCGGCGGGGATGAGCAGCAGCGCGAGCATCTCGAGGAAGTTCGAGAGGGCCGTCGGGTTCTCGAGCGGGTGCGCCGAGTTCGCGTTGAAGAACCCGCCGCCGTTGGTCCCGAGCTGCTTGATCGCGATCTGCGAGGCGGCGGGCCCGAGCGGGATCACCTGATGAACGACCGCCGCGCCGCTCTGGTCCTTGGCGGCCTGGAGCAGCGACGCGCTCTGGTGCTCGCCGAAGCCCTGGACGACCCCCTGGGACACGAGGAGGACGGTGAGCACGAGCGAGAGCGGCAGGAGGATGTAGAGGGTGCTCCGGACGAGGTCGACCCAGAAGCTCCCGACGGTGTCCGCGGTCTTCCGCGTGATCCCGCGGATCAACGCGACGAGGACGGCCATGCCGGTGGCGGCGGACACGAAGTTCTGCACCCCGAGCCCGGCCATCTGGGTCAGGTAGCTGAGCGTCGACTCGCCGCCGTACGCCTGCCAGTTCGTGTTGGAGGCGAAGCTCGCGGCGGTGTTGAACGCGAGATCGGGGGGGATGGCGGCCATACCCTCGGGGTTCAGGGGGAGGACGCCCTGGAGCCGCGCCAGGGCATAGAGGACGAGGAGCCCGGCCAGGTTGAACGCGAGCACCGCGAAGGCGTAGTCCTGCCAGCGCATCTCCTGGTCGGCGCGCACGCCCGCGGCGCGGTAGATGAGCCGCTCGAGCGGCCCGAGGACGCGGACCATGGGGCCGCGCTCGCCCTGGTAGACCCGCGCCATGTACGCGCCGAGCGGGACGGAGAGGCCGATGAGGACGGCCAGGAAGAGCGCTGGTTGGAGCGCGTTGCCGGCGGTCATGACAGGCTCTCCGGCTTGAGGAGGGCGAAGATCAGATAAAAGAGGAGAGCCAGGGCGAGGACGCCCGAGATCCAGGTGAACGCAGTCATGGCGCTCAGACCCTTTCACAGAGCTTGATGAGCCCTGCAAACAGCGAGAAACAGAGGAGCGTCAGCCCCAGGTAGACCATGTCCATGGCGACCTCATCGGCAGCGACCGGCGCCGCAACGCCCGCGCCGGCCGAGCGGGACAGAACGTAGTCCGCCGCGGGTCAAGGGGACGTCAAACCGGGGGGGCGCGACGTCAAGAAAGTATCAAGGAGGCGTCGGGACCGCGCGTCTCGGCCTCTGCCCGGCGCGCTCGAGCGAGCGACGGGGGCCCGCCGCGGACCGGCCTGCGAGCGCCCTCTGCCTCGATGATCTCTTGACGGCGCCAGGCCGCCTCTTGAGGGCTCCTTGACGCCCGCGGCCCCAGAGCGACAAACGGGTTGAAACTGCCTGAAAAGCGCAGAACTTCGGATCGCCAAGGCGCCAAGACGCCAAAAGACGCCAAGTAAAGAGAGAGAAAAAAAAACTTGGCGTCTTGGCGTCTTGGCGTCTTGGCGTCTTGGCGGTTCATTTCTCGCTTGATCTACGTGATCGGCGTTCTAGCTTTGCCCCCGTCATGCCGAACAGACCACCACGCTTCGTCATCCCCACGTACCGGCTGCGCGACGTGGGCGAGACCATCCACCTCTGTGGCCGACGCTGGTCGAGATCGGCTACCTCCAGAAGAACCGCGCCGGTCTGCCGCAGTCGCGCGTCCAGAACGAGCGGCGACACTGACCCGCGCCGCGCCCCGCGGCGGGCGGCGGCGCCAGGTCAGCCGCCGTCGTGGGGCCCCGGAATGAACGGCCCCGGCGCGAGCAGCCGGCTCCCCTCCAGCAGCCAGATGGCCACGAGCTCCTGCTCGGCGTTCGTCCAGAGCACGTCCGCCTCCCCGTCGCCGCTGAAGTCGTTCGCCGCGACGACGACCCAGCCGGCGCCGGCCGGCCCGGGGATCACCGGGCCCGGCGCGAGCAGCTGGCTTCCCTCCATCAACCACACCGCCGCCAGGTTCCGCTCCGGATGGTTCCAGACGACATCCCCCATCCCGTCGAAGTTGGTGTCCCCGGCCCCGATCGCCTTCCAGCCGTCGCCGGCCGGACCCGGGATGAACGGCCCTGGCGCCAGCAGCTGGCTTCCTTCCATCAGCCAGATCGCCATCAGGTTCTGTTCGAGGTTGTTCCAGATGACATCGGCCATATTGTCGCGGTTGTGGTCGAACAGGTTCGGGACGGCGACCCAGCCGTCGCCGATCGGCCCCGGGATGGATGGGCCTGGCGCCAGCAACCGAGTCCCCTCCATCAGCCACACCGCCATCAGGTTCTGCTCGGGGTTGTTCCAGAGCACGTCCGCCGTGCCGTCGAGGTTGAAGTCGGCCGCCGAGACCGCGACCCAGCCGTCGCCGATCGGCCCCGGGATGGATGGGCCTGGCGCCAGCAACCGAGTCCCCTCCATCAGCCACACCGCCATCAGGTTCTGCTCGGGGTTGTTCCAGAGCACGTCCGACAGGCCGTCGTGGTTGAAGTCGGCCGCCGCGGCGGTGACCCAGCCGTCGCCGATCGGCCCCGGGATGGATGGGCCTGGCGCCAGCAGCCGAGTTCCCTCCATCAGCCACACCGCCATCAGGTTCTGCTCGGCGTCATCCCAGACCACGTCCGCCATGCCGTCGAGGTTGAAGTCGGCGCCCTGGAGGGCCTTCCACGCGCTGCCGTTCAGGCGCTGAGCCGCGGCGCCGAGCGGCGCTCCCGGGGCCTCCAGCGCGCGGGGCCCTCGGTCTCGCTGGACGGCGTCGGGCGCGCAGCCCAGCGCAACGAGGAGCACCGAGACGGCACCCAGGCGCTCCAGCACCACCACGAGGCCTCGCATACGTATCTCTCCTGCCGCTGGCGCGGGCGTCGCGATCAGCCGCCGTCGTAAGGTCCCGGGATCACCGGCCCCGGCGCGAGCAGCTGACTCCCCTCCATCAGCCACACCGACATCTGGCTCGCCCCGTCCCGCTGCCAGACCACGTCGGCCATGCCGTCGAGGTTGACGTCGGCGGCGGTGCGCGCCACCCAACCGTCGCCGAGGGGCCCGGGGAGGAACGGCCCCGGCGCGAGCAGCTGGCTTCCTTCCATCAACCACACCGCCATCAGGTTCTGCTCGGCGTTGTTCCAGAGCACGTCCGCCATGCTGTCGCCGTTGAAGTCGGCGCCCCAGACGATGGTCCAGCCGTCGCCGAGCGGCCCCGGGATCGGCGGCCCCGGCGCGAGCAGCCGAGTTCCCTCCATCAGCCACACCGACATCAGGTTCTGCTCGCCTTGGCGCCATACGGCGTCCGACATGCCGTCGGCGTTGAAGTCCCCCACGGCGGCGACGTCCCAGCCGCCGCCGAGCGGCCCCGGGATCAGCGGCCCCGGCGCGAGCAGCCGAGTTCCCTCCATCAGCCACACCGACATCACGCTCCGTTCCCCATGGCTCCAGAGCACGTCCGCCATGTTGTCGGCGTTGAAGTCGATCGCCCTGGCGAACCAGCCGCCGCCGCCCGGTCCCGGGAGGATGGGCCCGGGCGCGAGCAGCTGGCTTCCCTCCATCAGCCAGACCGCCATCATCCCTTGCTCTTCATGACGAAAGAGCACATCCGCCATGCCGTCGGCGTTGAAATCGCTCGTCTTGGCGAACCAGCCGCCGCCGGGCGGCCCCGGGATGAACGGCCCCGGCGCGAGCAGCCGGCTTCCCTCCATCAACCACACGGCGACGAGGCTCCGCTCGGCGTCGTTCCAGAGCACGTCCGCCATGCCGTCGGCGTTGAAGTCGATCGCCTGGGTGATCTGCCATCCGACCGGGTCGGCCCGCTGCCCCGCGGCGCCGAGGGCCGATCCCTGAGCCCCGACGGGAGGCGCCTCGCGCTGCGGCTCGACGCCTTGCGCGCAGGCGATGGGCGTGAGGACCGCACAGGCCGCGATCGCGACCCTCACGACAGCAGCAGGCTCTCTCATGCTCGCCTCGCTCGCGCCTCGCGCGCGGTTCATGAATGGTGCGCTGGCGTCGCCGATCCGGTCCCGTGAGCGCGCCGGTCACGCGCGCGACGATGGCGGCAAGCGCCGGTCCATCGAATTCCGCGCATGCGCCGGATCTCGGCGCGGCGCCCACATGCGAGCTAAGCCTGGCATTCCCCGCTTCTTGCATGGCGGGTCGTCGCATAGGCCTTCTGTGCTCATCGGGCGGTTCGCTCTCCAGAGATCCGGACGCATGCGGCGTCTCGCGATCCGGCGTCTGCGCCGTGATCACCGGTCTCCGGAGGAGCGGCCTCGTGGGGCGCAGGAGCGCCGCGGAGGCGATCCTCCTCCGGAGCTCTCCACGCCTGGGCAGCTCGGATCATTGCGATTCTGACGGCACCCCGAGGTTCAAGGATGTTCGCACCCGACGTAAAGATTGCGCTCGTCATGGCGGTGATGCTCGCTCCATCCCTCACCTGCGTGGGCCCGCGCGAGGCGCCGGGGTCCGCGGCCGGCGGCGGCGCGCGCGCCGGCACCGGCGAGGCGCGCCAGGCCCTCTGTCAGGGCCTGATCATCGCGAACGTGACGGTGTACCCGGAGACGTATCACTGGGAGGATGCCGCCCACCTGCTCAGCGTGTCGGAGGGGTTCGGGCCGCGTACGCTCGAGCTCTCCGTGGCGTCGAGCGTCGAGCCCTCCGTGGACGTCACCGGGACCGCCACGGGCACCTTCCCGTCCGCGAGCGCCCAGCCTGCGGCGGGCACGGCGGGCATCCCGGGATTACCTCCCATCACCGAGTTCCCGGGCCAGCCTGGCGCGCCGTTCCCGCCATTCCCGCCGTTCCCGCCGGGCACCTCGACCGGGCCTGGCATACCGTTCTCGCCGGGCGGACCAGGCACGCCGGGCACCCGCGCCCCGGAGGACTGCCAGCCGGCGTGGGGGATGCCAGGCGGCTGCATGCCCTCGAACGGACAGCCCTCGTGGAACATGCCGGGCAACGGCGCACCCTCGAACGGACAGCCCTCGTGGAACATGCCGGGCAACGGCGCGCCCTCGAACGGACAGCCCTCGTGGAACATGCCGGGCAACGGCGCACCCTCGAACGGACAGCCCTCGTCGAACATGCCGGGCGACGGCGCGCCCTTCAACGGCGCTGCGCTGGGCCTACCAGGCGGCTGCGGGCCGACGCTCTCGGACATCTCCGCGGCCGTTGGATTCAGCGTGAGCGAGAGCGTCACGCTTCAGGCCGGCACGATCTACTTCGTCCCGACGGCGGCGTACGCGCGCGTCTCGGCCTATCCCGTCTTCCAGAAGATCACCTGGGACATCGTCAGCCTCGGCGGCTGGAACCTGGGAGTCGGTCCGGCAGGGGGCATCGTCGTCGGCTCCGGCGTCGTGCTCAAGCCGGTCGGGATCTACTTCGCGACGTACCGCATCTATGACCTCGCCACGATGGGCGGGGGTGTGCTCAATCCGGGCCCCATCCTGGATCCTCCCGCGAACGGCACCGGCGCAGGAGCCACCGGCACCGGCGGGGCAGGCGGCGATGCAGGCGGCACCGGCGGCGATGCGGGCGGCACCGGCGGCGATGCGGGCGCGGGCGGCGCCGGCGGCAATGCGGGCGCGGGCGGCGCCGGCGGCGCGGGAGCCACCGGCGGGGCCGGCGGCGATGCGGGAGCGGGAGGAGCGGGAGCCACCGGCGGTACTGGCACCACCGGCGGTACTGGCGCCACCGGAGGCACCGGTGGCTCGGGCGGCGGCCCGTGAGATCCACCGTCGGGTAGCTCGGCGCGCCTGCCGGGCCGGCCAGCGCCGTGGCGCGCCGGCCCGCGAGGCGCCCGGATCAAGGATTGATCAGCTCGACCGGAGGAATGGACTCGCACGTGGTTTGGCCCAGGACGCTGACGTCCGAGCCGCGAACGGCGATCCCCACGCATCGCGCATGGGCATAGCGGCCTGGCCCCAGGCTTCGCCCGATCACGACCTTGTACCGCCAGATGGGGCCGCGCCCGGAGATCGGCATGGCCTCCTCGATCCGTATCACGTCCATGTGGTATCGCCAGCCCACGAACTCGACGATGCGCTGGAGGCGGTCGACGCCGAAGACCGGCGCATCGCCGAACACGATCCCCTCCGGATCCAGCAGGTAATCGTGCTGCCGGTTGTTGTCCCAGTACTCGCGCCCGGCGACGAGGTACTGAATCGCGAACCGCGCCGGCTCCGGATAGTCGGCGGGATAGGCGATCCCGGAGAACACCCACCGCTCGGGGGAGCCCCACGGCGGCGCGGAGTCGTACCTGGCCGGGGCGGCGCGCCATTCGCCGGCGGCGTCCCGGTAATGGATGAGCACCTGCTTGTCGTGGGCGATGTTGTCGACGAGCACCACGCCGGAGACCTCCGACACCGGCGGATCGCCGCCGCGCCGGCGCTTCGCGTATTCCAGGCGAACCACATCATTCGTGCCGCTCATAGCGCTTCCTCGCCCTCCGCGCAGCACTCGCCGGGCCCGCTGGACGTGAGCACCGCTGGCACACGCCGCCAGGGTGCGAGCTCTTCTCACAACTCAAACAAGCGTTGGTGCACCGGAGAGCGACACCCGCCGTGGTCATACGGTCCTGCGAGGAGCTCGCCGTGCTCGGCGTGTGGTGGTCGGGGTCGGGCTCTCGCCATGCCGCTGCGGAGACCCAGCGCAGCCATGGCGCGGTCCCGTCGTTTCGTGTCATGAAGGGCCCTCATGAGCATCACCTCGCTTGCTGGCATCCCGGCCAAGCAGCTCGCCGCGGCCGCGGACGACAACATGGCCGTCCACTCGAGCTGGGCGCAGGAGCGGCTCCCCGGCGCCCACGTCGCGCGCGACGACGGCCTCGTCCTCGTCGACTCCGGGCTGCCGTGCGACACCTTCAACTTCGTCCTCCGGGCCCGCCTCGACGCCGCGACGGCCGAGGCCCGCGTGGCGCGGGCCATCGACCACTTCCGCCGCGCCGGCCGCCCCTTTTCGTGGTGGGTCGGCCCCGCGGACGAGCCGGAGAACCTCGGCGATCTCCTCCGCGCCGCGGGGCTCGAGGCCGCCGAGTCGGAGGTCGCCATGGCCGCCGATCTCCACGCGCTCCCCGCCGATCCCACGCCGCCGCGCGGCCTCGAGATCGCGCGCGTCAGGACCCCGCCGCAGCTGCGCGACTTCGCGCGCCTCCTCGCGGCCAACTGGACCCCGCCCGATCCCCTCGTGGCGCGGTTCTACGAGATGGCGGCCCCGGCGCTCCTGTCGGACGACGCGCCGCTCTGGCTCTACGTCGGCTACCTCGGGGATACGCCCGTGGCGACCTCGGAGCTCGCCGTGGGCGGCGGCGTCGCCGGCCTGTACAACATCTCGACGGTCCCGTCCCACCGGCGGCAGGGCATCGGCCGCGCGCTGACGCTGCGCCCGCTCTTCGACGCGCGCGCGGCCGGGCTCCGGGTGGCCATCCTCCAGGCGTCGGCCGACGGGCTGGGGCTCTACGCCCAGGTGGGCTTCGTCGCGACCGGCCAGATCACGGAGTACAAGGCTCCCGGTCCCGGCGAGCCCGCCCCCTGAGGGCAGCCCGCCGGGACCTCCGCGCGGCGCAGCGCCCGCGGCGCAGCGCCCGCGGCGCAGCGCCGCCCGCGCCTCGGCGCCCCGCCTCAGCGCGCCGCCCGCCCGATCTCCTCCGCCGCCCGCGCCCGCTCCTCCGCCGCCTTCGCGAGCGGCCCCGAGAGCTGCGCCTGCGCCTCGCGGAAGCGCGCGGCCACGTCGGCCCAGTAGCTCGGGTCCGCGCCCTGCGGCGCCGCGATCTGCTTGATCAGCGCCGCGTCGTACGCCGCGATGCCCGCGTACGGCGAGGCGGGCTTCGCGCGGGCCACCCAGTCGAGCGCCGCGAGATCGCCCAGCCCGAGCCCGGTGAGCGGCGCCCGCCGCATCATCAGCGCCGCGTCCTCGGGGCCGTTGCGCAGGCCGAGGGCGAGCGCGAGCAGCATCGTCGCCTCGGGCGGGCGCGGGGCGCCCTCGGGCCACGCCGCGAGCAGCGCCGTCGCCTGGTCGAAGTCCACGGCGCGCCAGTACAGCCGGCCGAGCTCGATCCGCGCCCGCGCGTAGAGCAGCCGCGCCTCGGGCGAGAGCTCGGCGGTGCGCAGCGCCGCGCGGTGCTGCAGCGGGACGCCGCGGCCGAGGAAGGCGCGCAGGAGCTCGGGCCGCGCCGCCGCCTCGGGCGGGATCAGGCGGCCCGCGTAGTACGTCGGCAGCCTGGCCGCGAGCCGCTCGACGGCCGACGCGGGCGCGGCCGCCGGGGGCGGCGGCAGCTCCAGCGCGTCGAGCGCGTCGACGCGCCGGCCGCCGTAGAGGCGCGAGAGCATCGCGCGCGCGCCGTCGACGCGCGCGTCGCGGAGCACGCCCACCGACGAGAGCTCGCGCAGGCCGACCAGCGCGGCGTCGCGGCCGCGGCTCTTCCAGGGCTCCAGCAGCTGATCGAGCTCACCGTAGTAGACGTTGCTGAGCTCCGCGTCCTTCCGCATGGCGTCGGGCAGCGGCGCCGACCTGACCGCCTCGACGAGCCGCATGTCGGCCCGCCCGGACTCCACGGCGACGATGCCCTTCGCGTAGAACGGCAGCTCGATCCCGAGCCGCCCGAGATCCTCGATCGCGCGGGCCTGGTCCGTCACCCACGCCATGAGCGGCCCCTTGGTGAACGCGACGACGCGCTGGACGTCGTAGGGCGGCCGCAGCGCGGGCGGCTCGGTCGCGGTGCGCGCGAGCCGGGCGGAGAGCGTGAGGCCGAGCAGCACCTGGTAGAGGTCGCCCTTGAGCGCGGCCGGCGGCGCCTCGAGGTACGGCGCGGCGATGGCGTCGCCGCACCCGACCGGCGCGAGCTCGGCCCGGAGCGCGCGCGCGAGCCCCGCCTCGAGGCCCGCGCACGCCTCGACCCCCGCGAGCCGCGCGTCGCGCTTCGCGGCGTCCTCCTCGGCGAGCGCGGCGTCGAGCGCGTCGAGGGCGCCCCGGGCGTCGCCGCAGGGCTGCGCCGGCGCGACGGGGGCGCGCCGCGCGAACGCCTCGCAGGCGGCCGGCGGGGCGGGCACCCCGGCCGGCGCCGGGGGGACCAGCGCGGCCTTCGGGTCGAACGGCGCCTGCTTGAGGAGCGGCAGGAACTCGTCCTTGAGCGTCCCGTGGACGGCGAAGGCCTCGTCCTCGGGGAGCGGAGGCGGCGGCGGGGTCGCCGCGCGGGCGTCGCCCGGCGGGACGGGCGCGTGCGCCGCGGGCGGAGGAGCCGCGGCGCACGCCGCGAGGGAGAGGCCCGTCGCGGCGGCGAGGGCGGTGAAGAGCGGGCGGAGGGTCGAGCGCATCACGTCTCCTTGGACACGGGCGATCCGCAAAGGTTTCGCCGAGGGCCGGAGGGCGGCCGTCGGGACCCGAGCGGTGCGCGGTCGTGGATACCACCGCGGAGGCGGGCGCGGGGGCGCAAGGTGACGGCGCGGGGGACGCGCCGGAGCGCGAGCGGCGGGTCGCGCGGGGGGGTTCGCTGGACGCGACCTGCTCGCGATGCGGGGTAGCACCGGCGGGGCGAGCGAGCCTGGGCCGGGCGTCGAGCCCGCCGCTCGCGTCGAGCCGCCGCCGGAGCCTACTGGATCCACATGACGTGGGCCGTCGTGCCGTTGCTCGCTGTCACCCTCCGCCAGGAGGACGGCCTCGTCCCGATGGACGAGACGCTGTCAGTCCTTGAGCACCTTGACACCAGTCAGAGCAGACCCGTTCGTGTAATAGGTGCTGTAATACACATACGGGAAAGCAGTAGGATTGTCGTGCCAAGGCTCCAGCTGATTTTCGTCGAGCAGATCCCACCGAAAGTCGAGCTGCTGCGTGGTATTTTGCGTCGCGCCTGCCTCAACAGAATTCGAGCTGCTACACGAGATAGAGCTCGAGTCCGGGGCCGTCGTGAATTGCGAGCAGACCTTCGCAAACGGCCTCCTGGTGGAGATGGCACCAGGAGTTCCCCAGAACGTGACCACCTGCACCTCGTGCGCCTCGGTGGCCGTGAAGTCCTCCGAGGTCACATGAGGGCAAACCCACCCATCTATATGACCCGCGGCCTGCCCCTCCATGGTGCTAGACAACACAGCCTCACAAGTATGCTTGCTATACCTCCTGATCTTGGTAAATGCGCTGCTGTAGGACGCCGACGCGGCGATGAACCCGACCGCAAAAGAGGCGACCAGGAATGCCTTGGCCTTCATACGCTTGTACCCGCTTTCCGCTCACCGTGAGCACACACGTCACACGCACACAACCGCGCGTCGCGCCATGCCGCACGACAGCAGCGCGCCGCGCCCGTTCACCACGAACGGCAAGCTATTTACATTTGGAAAAGAGGACGGGATTCGTGACCTCATCCGATGCGCCGCTCGGTCTCTGCACCATCACGTCGATGGCACAGTTGACGGAGTATTCGGCGTGCGCGACCGCAGCGTACCGCTGGAGCGCGTTCTGGTACGTGTCCCATCGAATCTGGGCCACGCAGCGTCGATCCTTGCACTGTACGTCATCGACGTCGAATCCGATCCGCTCGGAGAGCGCGCCCAGATCGGCCTGCAGCGACTTCGAGGCTTGCGGCGCCCAGACCGGATCCGCCGTCGCCGACTCGAACGCCGCGAGCGCGGTGTCGAATTTCTTCTGGATACGAGCCTCCTCGGCCTTCTCGTCCACGGCCTCCTGCGTGGAGGGCTCTTCGGGCTGGGGCGCCCCCTGCTCCCGCAGGGCCGCGAGCTCCCCTTCCAGGCGCGCGAGCCGCAAGCTCACCTGGGCGTCCTCGGTCCGGGGGCGACGGTCGGGACGCGGCCCGCCCGTCGGCTCCTGGGTGACCATCGCGGCCGGACCCTCGGAAGGGTCGGACGCGCCCAGCAACCCGACTCTGCCAGCCACGACGGCGGCAACGATGCCCGTCGCCGCGCCCAACAGCGCAACCGATGCCATTCGAAACCACGACATTGCATGCCTCAAAGCGCCCGCAGGCGCTGCAGAGCCACGGCGCTGAGGCCGTCCCCCACCGCGGGATCGCACCCGTGAACCGTGCTGTTGGACATGGATCGCTCACGCACGCTGCGGAAGGTTCTCCACCTGCCCTCGCCATGCCGGCGACCCCTTCGGACGCGCGGCCCCAGAGCAATCCTCGGGCCAACCCCGGTCAAGGGCGTGTCAGGTTCGTTCACGCAAAAAGCGCCGGGAATATGGAGAGCAGGCCGGCGGGATGTCACGGGTCGAGCGTGACATGTCACGCGGATCCAACGTGACATGTCACGCTCGACCCGTGACATGTCACCGATCCAGCGCGCATCGAGGCCGACGTGAGGCCACACCTCAGGGCGCGCTCGCCATGGGGGTGGGTCCCCCGACCTGCGGGCCCCCCAACCCGGGTCGAGCTGCTGCGTCCTCGCGCTGCCGCTCGCCCGCGAGCAGCGCGCGGCCCGAGGCGCGCCTCAGCCCCTCCGCGCCGCGCGCGGCGTGATCGCATATCCCTTCCGCGCCAGCGCGTACCGGAACCCGGCCCCGAGGTCCCGGTGCGTGGCGAGGTTGCCGAGCTCGAGGCCGAGATCGATCGCGGTGCGGGCGACGCCGGGCGAGGCGCCGACGACGCTGCACTCGGCCCCGAGGAGCTGCGCGGCGCGCGTGGCCTGGAGCAGGTGGCCCACCACCGCGGTGTCCACCGAGGTGACGCCGGTGATGTCGATGATGACGAACTCGGCCTGGTGCCGCTCGACCGCGCGGACGAGCGACTCCATCAGCTGAGCGCCGCGGGAGCTATCCATCTGGCCGACGAGCGGGACGACGAGGATGCCCGGGTGGATGGGGATGCTCGGCGTCGAGAGCTCCCGGATGAGCTCGAGCAGCCGCCGCTGGGTCTCGAGGAGGATCGTCTCGTGGCGCTTGGCGTCCTCGATCTTCTTGCGCTCGGTGATGTCCTCGATGAGCCCGAGGAGATAGCGGCCCTTCCCCTTGGCGGCCTCCATGGGGATCCACCGGGCGTGGCCAAGGCGGGCCCCGAAGCGCGACGAGGGCATGTGGATCTCGGGGATCTCGACCGGCACGCCCCCCGCGAGGACGGCGCGGCTCTCGGCGTCGACCTTCGCGGCCAGCTCCTTCGGCAAGTAGTCCGCGATCCTCTTGCCGATCAGCTCTCCCGGCGCGTAGCCGTGGAACTCCTCGAACCTCCGGTTCGTCCGCACGTAGCGGAGCTCCGCTTCCTCCTTGACGAAGAGCATGAGCGGGAGGTTGTCGATGATGGCGTCGAGGAGGACGCGCGTGCCCTCGAGCGACGCCTCGGTCGCCCGGCGCTGGGTGACGTCCTCGTAGAGCACGGCGAGGCACCGCTCCCCCATGGGGAACGACCACGTCGAGAAGACGCGCGAGCCCTCCTCCGGGGGCAAGGCCATCTCGTCCTCGGCGGCGCGGCCGCTGCGGATCTGCTCCGCGAAGCGCTGAGGAAGGCCGATCCGGCGCAGGCTGGGGACGCTCTCGTCCATGGTCTGGCCGACGATCGCCGCCGTGGGCCTGCTCGAGATCCGCTCGGCGGCGGGGTTCCTGTAGATGTACCGGAGCGACCGGTCATCCGCCGGGTCCTCGAGGGTGAGGAACGTGCAGGCGAGCGGCATCGACTCGATCACCTGCGCGCAGCGGCGCTGGTGCTCCCGGGCGCGGCGCTCGTCCAGGTCGACGAGGCGGAGCAGCGCGCCGCGGCCGCCGCCGATCGCGCAGGAGAGCCCGCGGATCGCCCAGCGCGGCGCGCCGGAGCCGTCGCCCGGCAGCTCGATCTCGACGCGGTCGATCTCGCCCGAGAGGAGCGCCTGGATCCGGGCGAGGTCGACGGCCGCGGGGGCCGGCGGCAAGAGCAGATGATCGCGCTCCGGCGACAGCGGCAGGCGCGGCGCCCCCGGGCCCGCGAGGAGCCGCTCGAGCGGCTCGTTCTTGCACCGGATGGCGCCCCGCGCGTCGATGACGAGCGCGGGGTCGTCCAGGGCCTCGATCAGCGACCGCGGATCGATGCACAAGCTCTCTTCGTTGTCGCCAGCTGCCGTCTGCACCGATCCCCCCATTGCGCGTCGCGCGAGAGCCGAGCGCGGCTCCCTTCGCTGGATCGTCACCCGGGCGCATCATCGCGCCATTCGTGAGCTTCTGCACTCCCTGAATCGGGGACGGGCCTGAGATACGGCGGCGAGCGCGCGGAGCCCGCGCTCGTCAGTACCACTCTCCGCCGAGCCCGAGCGTGAAGCTGAAGGTCGCGCCCTCGGGCAGGAACACCGGGTGGAGCTCGGCGGCGACGGCGAACCCGCTGCGCCGCGGGCCGTCGCCGGAGAGGCCGCCCAGGATGAGGGCGCCCCGCGCGTGCGCGCCGAAGTACCAGTCCGAGGTGCTGGCGCAGCCGGCGCCCGACTCGAGGCCCGCGAGCGTCGCGGAGCAGGTCGCGACGGCCACGTAGTCCATGGACGGCCCTGCGCCGAAGTCGAGCACATGAAAGAGGGTGAAGCTCGCGAGGAGCGAGTTGTAATCGATGAACCCCGCGTCGAACCCCGCGCTGTTGTCGGTGCTCTCGGGGGTGAGCGTCAGCATGGGGGTGTTCTGGTAGTAAATCCCGAACAGGTGATTGATCTGGATGCCGACCCGGCCCGTCCACGCGAAGACGCCGCCGGTGCCCGTCGGCGATTTGATGATCCCGCCGCCCAGCGTGCTGCCGTAGCGCAGCCGGACGCCGTCGTGATCCTCGTCCTCCTTGTCCTCGGGCTCCTTGTCCTGCTCCTTCTCCTCCGGCTCGGCCGGTGAAGGCTCGGGCTCCTCCACCGTCATCGGGCCCGCCACCGGGGGCGGCGCAGCGCTCGGCCGCGCCGGCCGGCTCCGGGGTGGACGCGGCGGCGCGGGCGCGGCCGGCGGAGGCGGCGCGGGCGCAATCGGAGGCGGCGCGGGCGCGGCCGGCGGAGGCGGCGCGGGCGCCACCGGCGCTGGCGAGTACGGCGGCGCTGGGGAGTACGGCGGCGCTGGCGCATACGGCGGCGGCGCGACCGGCGGAGGCGGCGCGGGCGCATAGGGCGACGGCGCCGGCGCGGGCGCGACGGGGGGAGGCGGCGCGGGCACCACCGGCGGCGGCGCGGGCGCGGGCGGCACCGGCGGCGGGGAGGGCGGCGGGAGCGGCGTCGGCGCAGGTGGAGGCGGCGGCGCGGGCGCGGGAGGGACCGGTGACGGCGACGGGGAGGGCGGCGGCGACGGGGAGGGCGGCGGCGACGGCGATGGCGATGGCGATGGCGGCGGCGCTGGTTGCGTGGAGGCAGACGGAAGCGGTGGCGGCGGGAGGGGAGCGGCGTCCTGGGTCAGGGCCGTCGCCGAGGCCGCCAACGGCACGGTGAGCGCCGCAAGCGCGGCAAGCCAGCGAGGGGGTGTCATCCGGTCTTCCTCGACGCGCTCCTCGCGGCCGTCAAGCGCGCGGAGGTGCGAGCTGTCGGCCGCGGTGCGCGGCAGAGACGATCCTCCCACACGCCGGCCGCGAAACGCCAGCCCACCGGCGACCGCCCGATGCGCCCATCCCCTCCTCCACTTTCCATCACGGAAGGCGGCGGCTCCGGTCACCAGCCCCCTCGAGCCATGCGTCGAGACCCCAAACCCCTCCTCTGCGGCATCAGCCCACTGCTCGGGATCCTCCTGTCCGTCGCCTGCGTGGGGGAATCTTTCCACCAAGATGCGAACGGCGATGGTGACGATGAAAATGTCCACGAAACACCCGGCGCGGGCGGGGGCGGCGCGGGCCTCGTGGGCTCAGGCGGCACCGGCGGCGCGGCAGGGCATGGCTCGGGCGCGGGGGACAGCGCCAGCGCTGGCGGCGGCGCCGGTGGCGGCGGCGCCGGCGACGGCGGCAGCACCGGCGACGGCGGCAGCACCGGCGACGGCGGCAGCACCGGCGACGGCGGCGGCAGGACGGACGCGGGGCGCCCGTGCAAGCGCGGCATCGCGTACGGCTACCACTCGGTCGCCGACCTCTCGGCCCTCTCGGCCAGCGTCGGCTGGTGGTACAACTGGGCGACCGTCCCCGACGAGGCGCTCCGGGGCGGCGCCTACGTCGACCTGGGCGTCGACTTCGTCCCGATGGTCTGGGGCGGCCGCTTCGACGCCGATCAGGTCAAGGCGGCGATCCCGAGCGGGGCGAAGTACCTGCTCGGGTTCAACGAGCCGAACTTCTACTCGCAGGCCAACCTCTCCGCCGCGGAGGCCGCAGCGCTGTGGCCAGAGGTCGAGGGGATCGCCGACGAGAAGGGGCTGAAGCTCGTCTCGCCCGCCGTCAACTTCTGCGGCGGCGGCTGTCACGAGACCGATCCGTTCGCGTACCTCGACGCCTTCTTCGCCGCGTGCGAGGGCTGCCGCGTCGATTTCATCGCGGCGCACTGGTACGCTTGCGACAGGCCGGCGCTCGAGTGGTACCTCGGCGAGCTCAAGCGCTACCGGCGCCCGATCTGGCTGACCGAGTTCTCGTGCGGAGACGGCGCGGATCGATCGCCCGAAGCGCAGGCCGCGTACATGCGAGAAGCGGTGCCCCTCCTCGAATCGGACCCCGACGTCTTCCGGTACGCCTGGTTCGCCGGGCGGACCGACGCGATCCCCAACGTGGACCTGCTCGGCGCGAGCGGTGAGCTCACCGCGCTCGGCGAGCTCTACGTCTCGCTGCCCCACGCGGAGAGGTGCAGTCCGTGACCCCCCGCGCGGCGGTCGCTCCGTCGACGCCTCCGCCCGCCGGCGCGGTCCCGGCCGTCGCCGCCGCCGCCCTCCAGGGCGCGCCGCTCGATTTCGCCGAGGTCTACGACGAGATCTTCCCCTTCGTCTGGCGGACCGTGCGCCGCCTCGGCGTGGACGCGTCCGCGCACGAGGACGTGTGCCAGGAGGTGTTCGTCGTCGTGCACCGGCGGCTCCCGGAGTTCCGGGGCCGCTCGTCGCTGAAGACATGGGTCTTCGGGATCGTGGTCAACGTGGTGCAAACGCACCGGAGATCGATGCGCCGCAAGAGCCCGGCGCACCGCGGGACGGGAGAGATCGTGGATCCGGAGCAGATCGCGGGGCCGAGCAACCTCAGCCCCTACGAGGCCATGACGAGGGCGGAGGCCGCGCGCGTGGCGCACGACCTCCTGGCGTCGCTCGACGAGGAGAAGCGCGTGGTGCTCCTCCTCGCCGAGCTGGAAGAGATGCCGGCGACGGAGATCGCGCAGGGTATCGGGGTGAACATCAACACGGTGTATGCGCGGCTGAGGGCCGCTCGACAGGCATTTTCCGACGCGGTGCGCCGGCACCACGCCAGGATCCGAGGAGGCCGCCATGGATGAGCTGGGGCCCGGGGAGCGGGCGCTCCTGAGCGCCCTCCGCGACGCGGACGAGCCGACCGACGACGACCGCCGGCGGATGCGCGCGGCCGTGTGGGCGAGGCTCGGCCTCGCCGGGACGGCGGCCACGGCCGTGGCCGCGAGCGCCAAGAGCGCCGCGGGGGCCGGGGCCGGCGGCGCCGCGAGCGCCGGGGCCGGCGGCGCCGCGAGCGCCGGGGCCGGCGGCGCCGCGAGCGCCGGGGCGGCGGCGCTCGCGGTCGGCCCCGCCGCCGCGGGCGCGGGCGCGGCGGTCGCGAAGGGGGCGGCCGTCACGCTGCTCGGCGCCCCGCTGAAGCTCGGGCTCGCGACGCTGGTCGTGGGCCTCGCGACGGGCGCGGCGCTCTACCTCCCGGCGTCAGCCGAGGCGCCCGAGGCGCCGCGCGCGGTGGAAGCGGCGGGGATCGCCGACGGGACGCCCCGGACGCCGCACGCCGCGCCCCCCGGCGCGCCGCGCGACGAGGCGCCTCCGCACGCCGAGGCCAGCGCCCCCGCCGAGGCCACCGCTTCCGCCGAGGCCACCGCTTCCGCCGAGGCCACCGCTTCCGCCGAGGCCAGCGCCCCCGCCGAGGCCAGCGCCCCCGCCGGGACCAGCGCCTCGCCCACGGCGGCCACCGCGTCGCGCGGGCCGGCATCGCGCACGCCCCCGCCGCCTTCGGCCGCCGCCGCGAGGCCGGGCGCCGAGGGGCTCGACGCGGAGATCGCGCTGCTGCGCGACGCGCAGCAGGCGCTGCAGGCCGGCCAGTTCGCGCAGGCGCTCTCGAAGCTGAACGAGCACGGGAGCCGGTACCCGAGGGGCGTGCTCTCGACCGAGCGCGAGGCGTCGCGCGCGATCGCGCTCTGCCGCTCGGGCCGCGCGGCGTCCGGCAAGGCGATCGCGGCGAAGCTGCTGGCGAAGAGCCCGGGCTCGCCGCTCGCGACGCGCGTGCGCGCCGCGTGCGGACAGGAGGAGTAGTACAGTGCGCGGGTGCACGTTCCAAGCTCGGCCTGGGCCCCGCCGGCCCTGCAGGCGCTGATCGTCGCGGCGGCGCTCCTGCCAGCCCCCGCGCGCGCTGCGCCCGCCGAGCCGCGCGCCATCGATCTCCGCTGGGAAGCGCCGGACGGGTGCCCGCCGGCCGACGAGGTGCGGAGCGAGATCGCCCGGCTGCTGGGAGCATCGGAGCGACGCCAGCCGATCGCGGTCGAGATCGCCGTCGCCCGCGAGGGCGGCGCGCGCCTCCGGCTCGCCCTGCGGATCCGCGCGCCGGCGCCCGGCGAGCGCGTGATCCGCGGCGACGACTGCGCGTCCATGTCGCGGGCCGCGGCGCTGATCGTCGCGATGTCGATCGACCCCGACGCCGTCGCGCGGAGCGCCGCCGCGCCGCCCGCGCAACCCGCGCAACCCGCGCCGCCCCAGGCGGCCGCCGGCCCCGCGCGGCCGGCGGCGGACGCGCCGCGCCCGCCGCCGGCCCTGCGCGGCCGCGCGCCGCGCCGCCCGCCGCCCGCGGCGGTCCGGCCGCCTCCGCCGGCCGAGCGCGACGTGGAGGGGGCGCTCTGGCTGAGCGCGCAGGTCGAGCAGGCGCTCGTCCCGGCGATCGGCGTCGGCGTCGCCGCGGGCGGCGGGATCCGCAGCGGCTGGTTCCGCGCGGACGGCGCGGCCGGCGTGGTGCCGTCGAGCTCGAGCCGCATCGCCGGGCTGGCCGCGGGCGCCGAGTTCCGGCTCTGGTTCGTCGAGGTCGACGCGTGCGCGCGCGCCCTCGGGCGCCCGATCGGCGTGTACGTCTGCGCGCTCGGCCGCCAGCACTGGCTCCACGCCAAGGGGCAGGAGGTCGATGAAGCCTTCTCCCGCACGGCGCCGATCCTCGCGGCCGGGCTCGGGACGCTGCTCGAATGGCGCATCTCCGCCCCGCTGAAGGTCGAGGGAGCGCTGCACGCGCTCGTCCCGCTGGAGCGGCCCCGCTTCGTCGTCGAGAACCTCGAGGGCACCGTCTATCGCCCCCCGGCCGCAGGTGTCAGCGCCCGCCTCGGCCTCGCGCTGGCCTTCTGAGCCTCAGGGCCGATCCGGGCCGGCGGACCACGCGGCCTCGATCGCGCAGCCGGCCAGCGCCTCGCGGTAGATGCGCAGCTCGTCGTAGCGCCCTCCGAAGTACGGGTCCTGATCGAACTGGGACCGCCCGAGCCAGTTGTTCACGTCCTGGATCGCCGAGAGCGGAAACCCGACCGGCGCGCTGCCGAGGAGCACGCCGTCCACGTAGAGGGCCAGGGCCGACGCCGCCCCGTCGAAGACGACGGCGACCTGGTAGACTTGGCTGTTCTCGAGCGTCAGGTCGGTGGGGATCGCCACCTCGCCCTCCACGCCGCTGTCGCTCGCGAGCGCGGCGATCCCCCGCACGTCGAAGCCCGTCGAGGGGGTGATGACCAGGTAGGACTGCCCCACGCTCCCGCCGCCCTCGGCGGGATCTTCGCCCCCGCTGCCGAAACCGAAGTCGATGACGCGCAAGTAGGCGCCCCCGCCGTCGCGGGAGACCCAGGCCATGACGGTGACATCGCTCGATCCCGCGAGGAGCCCCGCGGGCAAATCGACGTAATCGTCCTCTCCGTCGAGGGTGAGCCCGCCGCCGCCATCGAGGCTCGCGCCGCCGAGGATCGCGCCGTCCGCGTCGCCGATGGTATCGGTCACGACCTCTCCCACGCCGTCGAACGTATACCGGTGCACCGGTGACGGCAGCGCATCGCAGGGAATCCCACCACTGCCCCCTTCCCCGCCGATCCCCCCCGCGCCGCCGATACCCACCCCTCCGCCGCCCGCCGCGCCGCCGCTGCCCGCCGCGCCGCCGCTCGCCGCGCCGCCGCTCGCCACCGGGTTCATGCGGCCCACCGCGATCTCCGCGTCGGCCCCGCACCCGGACAGCCCGAGGAGCAACACCATCACCGTAGTCTTCTGCGGATAGGGCACGGCGCCGATCTTAGCGCGGCAGCAGGGTCGATTTGATCACGAAAGCCAGGCGCCCCGGCCACGAGGGGGTAACTGCCGATTCCACACGCGGGAGACGACGATGACGTTACGACTTGACCGAGTGTTCGCGAGTCCGTGGCTCGCCGCCGGGGGATGTCTCCTCAGCATCTCGTGCACTGGCATCCTCGGGAGCGATGACCCTCCGGAGCAGCACGCCCCCATCGCTCCAGGAGGGATGCCCTTGCATCACATGACAGCATCGGAGTACAACAACACCGTCGCCCACCTCCTGGGGACGAGCCAGAGGCCCGCGGACAGCTTCCCGGCCTTCGGCGCGAAGGGCTTCGACGCGAGCGTCAGCGCGCTGTCGAGCCTCTCGCAGGTCCTGGTCCAGGGGTATTACGACGCCGCCAAGAAGCTCGCGGCGGACGCGTTCTCGAGCGCGGCGCAGCGCGAGAAGATCCTCGTGTGCGACCCGGCGGAGGGCGCGGACGACGCGTGCGCGCGCGAGATCATCGAGCGCTTCGGGCTGCGCGCCTTCCGGCGCCCGCTCGAGGCGGCGGAGGTCGAGCGGTACGCGGCGCAGTACGACGACGCGCTGACCACCCTCGAGATGTCCCCCGTCGAGGCGGTGCAGCACGTCGTCCGGAGCCTGCTGCTGTCGCCGCACTTCCTCCTGAGGATCGAGGCGGGCCCCGACTCGGTGAGATCGCCGGGCGCCCTCAACGGCTACGAGATGGCCTCGCGCCTCTCGTACCTGCTCTGGAGCTCGCTCCCGGACGAGGAGCTCTTCGACGCGGCAGCGCGCGACGAGCTCGCCACCGAGGACGAGCTCCGAGAGCAGGTGGACCGCATGCTGGCCGACCCGAAGAGCGCCGCCTTCTTCCAGAACTTCTTCGGGCAGTGGCTCGGCACCCGCACGCTCCCCAGCCACAACGTCGACACGACGCTGTTCCCGGTCTGGAACGACGAGGTGAAGGCCGCGATGGTCGCCCAGGCCAACGCCTACTTCGCCGACTTCACGACCGGCGAGCGGCCGTGGTCCGAGTTCCTCACGGCGCCCCACCCGGAGAGCCCGCTGCTCGAGCCGCTCTACGCGAACGACCCCGAGGGCGTGCGCGAGGGGTTCCTCACGCTCCCCGCGTTCCTCACGCTGTCGTCGCGCGCCGATCGGACCTCCCCCACGTCCCGCGCGAAGACGATCCTGCTGCAGCTCTTCTGCGTGGCCATGGCGCCGCCCGCCAACGTGGATATCCCGGAGCTCGACGCCGCGGACACCGGCTCGGGCGCGACCGATAACGTCCGCAAGAAGCTCGAGAAGCACCGCGAGTCGCCCGACTGCGCGAACTGCCACGACGTGCTCGACCCCATCGGGCTGAGCCTCGAGAACTTCGACCCGATCGGCGGCTACCGGACCGCGTACCCGAGCGGCGATCCGATCGACGCGACGGGCACGTACTACGACGCGGACTTCCAGGACATCTCCGGCCTCCTGCCGGAGCTCCGGAAGGACCCCCAGCTCGGGATCTGCCCCTCCGAGCAGCTCTTCACCTATGCCCTGCGCCGGCGCCCGATGGGCGACGACAGGGCCACGTTCAAGGAGATCGCCGCGCGCTGGGACAGCGGGACGATGGCGGACCTGGTGAAGCAGGTGGTGACCCACGGGGCGTTCCGCCTCCGCGGCGCGAAGGGCGAGGCGCGGTGAGGCCGCGCGCGCTGCTGTCGCCGTTGTCGCCTTTCTTTTTGCAGACGTTGCAGACGACCGGACACGAAGGAGCGATGGGCACATGAAACGCTTGATGACACGCAGGAACCTGTTGCGCGGCGCGGGCGTCTGTCTGGCGCTGCCGTTTCTCGAGAGCCTCGCGCCGCGCCGGGCGCGCGCGGGGGAGCCCGGCACCCCGAAGCGCTTCCTGCTCTGCACCTTCCCGAACGGGGCGCCCCACCACTGGTGGGAGACGGCGCCCGCGTTCGGCAAGACGCTGAAGGGCGCCGATTTCAAGCTGCCGAGGGTGCTCGAGCACTTCGCGCCGGTGAAGTCGAAGATGCTCATGATAAGCCGCCTCGGCAACTACACCTGGAGCAAGGAGCAGAACCCGTTCATCGAGCCGTCCCACTCGCGCTGCGCCGCCGCGCTGTCGACCTGCGTCGACGCCGACGAGCTGGGGAGAGCCGCGGGGCAGGACCTCGGCGAGTGGGTGGGCAACGGCGTCTCGGTCGACCAGCTCATCGTCCAGAAGGCAGGCCCGGAGCAGGCGACCCGCATCCCGTCGCTGCAGACGGGGCTCGGGGTCAAGCCCGGCTTCTTCGACGGGCGCAGCTACGCCTACAATCAGGCCGTCTCCTGGAAGAGCCCGCGCGAGCCGCTCAAGCGCTCGGTCAACCCGAAGGCGGTGTTCGACGCGCTCGTCAACGCGGGCGCGGCGCCCTCGGCGCCCGTGCCCGGGCAGACCGACGACGAGGCCAGGATCGAGGCGGAGCGCCGCGCGGCGACCGAGAAGAGCGTCATCGACGCCGTGCTCGCGGACGCGAACTCGCTCATGAACCGGGTCGGCAGCGACGATCGCAAGATCGTCCAGCAATACCTCGACTCCCTGCGCGAGATCGAGAAGAACGTGACCCGCGTCCAGTCGACGATGACCCCGGGCCAAGGGAGCCTGGGCTGCTCGCCGATCGCCGAGCCCGGGGTGGTCCCCGAGCCGCCGGGCCAGCAGGAGGGGCTCAACGAGAACGACGCCACGGAGGCCGGCGAGTACAAGCACGACGATCACGCGAACGTCATGATCGATCTGATCGTCATGGCGATTCAATGCGACGTGACCCGCGTCATCACCCACATGCTCGACGACGCGCGCTCCGAGTTCGAGTACCGGTGCATCCCGGCGGACGTCCGCGCGAAGGTGGGCCTCGAGTACAGGGAGGGCAGCAGCCTGCATTATCACTCCTGCCAGCACGGCCCCGGCAACCTGGGCAGCACCGACGAGGGCGGCCGCTACGCGATCGTCGAGGAGAGCAACCTCGATTTCGCGGCGATCAACTGCTGGCTCGGCCAGAAGACGGCGCAGCTCGCGCAGCGGCTCGACGCGATCCGCGAGGGCGACGGCACGGTGCTCGATCATTCGGTGATGGTGTACATGAGCGAGATGCGCACGCACGATCACGACTCGTACGATCTGCCCATCGTCCTCCTGGGCGGCGACGGTGTCTTCCTGAACGACGCGCACGTCGCCTACGGCGCCCTCGGCAGCGATCGCCAGCTCCGCGACCTGTGGTTCACCATCATGAACGAGTACTACGGCCTGGGGGTCACGTCGTTCGGCGACGATCGCCGCGGCGAGCCGAACGCGCTGCTCGAGGAGATCCTGCGGTAGCGCGGTGAAGCACGGTCTCGATGAAAGGGCTCACGCCGGAGGTCAAGCGCGATGATCGAACGCCGGTCACGTCGATGGGTATCTGGGGGTCTCAACCTCGCGCTCGGGCTGCTCGCGATCGGCGCAGCAGGGCTCGGGTGCACGGGCGACCTGTCTCCTGCGGGGGAGGCGCCGCCGGGAGGGACGCCGCCGGGGGAGACGCCGCCGGGAGAGACGCCCGGCGGCGGAGGCGGGCAACCCGGCGCGCCCTGCGAGGAGGCGAGCGACGGGCCGGCGCTGCCGCAGGCGTTCGCCCTCAACTGCGGCGGGTGCCATAGCGCCCACGGCAAGCCGACCGGCGGGTTTCCCGACCTGTTCGCCTTCGACGGCTCCCTGGAGGAGTTCACGCAGCAGGTGCGCGCCGGCAAGGACCGCATGCCGGCCTTCGGCGAGCAGCAGATCGGGGCGGGCGACATCGAGGCCATCTACGCCTACTTCGCGGCGGGAGCGCCGCCCGCCGCGACCTGCGGCGGCGGCGAGGTCACCCCCGGCGAGTGCTCCGGCGTGAGCGGCGACATCGCCCCGCTGTTCCCCGCGGCCGCGGGGGGCAAGGCGATCACCACGGCGGCCGCGGACGGGACGATCACGCTGGAGGGGGCGGGGCGCGTGCGCGGCCGCCACGAGCGAGAGGAAGAGTTCAGCCCGTTCCAGCCGCTGTATTTCGAGAACCGCAGCTACAAGTTCATCGTCGAGGACACGATCCCGGCGGGCGGCAGCACGGTCAAGTTCACCTGGCTCCCGAGCGCGAAGGCGTCGGACACCCAGACGATCAACTTCCGCTGCTGGTACACGGGCGACGGCAACGTGTTCCACTCGAACAACGGGATGGATCGCATCACGAGCACCCACTGGGAGTTCGTCGTGGACCGCAACGCCAGGGAAGGCAGGGAGATCCGCGAGGGCGATCTGCTCGAGTTCGAGTTCGGGGTGTTCCTCGACCCGAACACCGTCGAGGGGAGGACCAGCTATTACAGCGACACGTTCCGCTACCGCGTCGGCAGCGGCGAGCTGACGCCGTTCGACGAGCCGAACGAGGCCGCCCTGTCGGGCGGGGACGGGACGATCCCGTACATCTACGCGGAGCCCCACCTCTATTACGAGCAGATGGCGCTGAACATCCAGGAGGCGTCGATCCAGCGCTTCCTCGAGGGGCGCCGCCTGTTCCATACGGACTTCGCCACCGGCGAGCACACCGAGGGCGGCAATCCCGTCTTCGACGAGCACGCCGGCAAGGCGGGGCCGCTCGCCAACCAGACCACGTGCGCGGGCTGCCACATCCACAACGGTCGCGGCGCCCCGCCCGAGCCCGGCGAGGCGATGGAGACCGCCGTCGTGAAGCTGTTCGGCGCCGGGGCGAGGGCGGACGGCGGGCCCGCGGCGGACCCGACCTACGGCCGGCAGCTGCAGGACAAGGGGCTCGACGGCAGCCCCGGCGAGGGCACGGCCACCGTGGCTTACACGGAGGAGCCCGGGCAGTTCCTCGATGGCACGCCGTATGTCCTGCGCAAGCCCACGTTCCGCTTCAGCGGGCTCTCCGCGGGGCAGATCGCGAGCTACTCGGTCCGCGTCGCCCGACCGGTCGTGGGCATGGGCCTCCTCGAGGCGATCGCCGAGGAAGCGGTGCTCGAGCGCGCGGACGGGATGGACTGCAACCAGGACGGGATCTCGGGCCGCCCGAACCTGATCCCGGATCCGGCCTCGGGGGTGTTGCGGATAGGGCGCTTCGGGTGGAAGGCGGGCAAGGTGAGCGTGCCCCACCAGGTCGCCGACGCGCTGGTCGCGGACATGGGCGTGACGACAAGCCTGTTCCCGGTCGAGGAGTGCGGCGAGGAGCAGGCGGCCTGCCAGGCCGGCGCGAGCGGGGCTCCGGAGCTCTCCGACGAGGATCTCGACAGGATGGCGGCCTACATGCGCGCGCTCGGCGTGCCGCCGCGCCGCGACACGGCGGATCCGGCGGTCCAGCGCGGCGAGGTGCTGTTCAGCCAGGCAGGGTGCGCGAGCTGCCATGTCCCGTCGATGAGGACGGGCAGCGCTCACCCGTTCGTCGAGCTGCGCGATCAGGTCATCCACCCGTACAGCGATCTGCTCCTGCACGACATGGGCGAGGCGCTCGCGGACACGTCGACGAGCGATCACCTGGCGGGGCCGCGCGAGTGGCGGACGCCGCCGCTGTGGGGCATCGGGCTGCTCGAGGCGGTGAACGGCCACACCCAGCTGCTGCACGACGGCCGCGCGCGGGATGTCGTCGAGGCGATCCTGTGGCACGGCGGCGAGGCGGAGGCCGCGAAGCAGCGCTTCGTGGCGCTCCCCAGGGAGGACCGCGACGCTGTGGTCGCCTTCCTGCGCTCGCTCTGAGCGCCCGTCGCTGCGCTCGCTCGGAGCGCCCGTCGCTGCGCTCGCTCTGAGCGCCCGTCCCTGCGCTCGCTCCGGGCGCCCGTCCCTGCGCTCGCTCCGGGCGCCCGCCTTCCCCCTTCCTGTCGATCTGCTCGAGCGCGCGCCCCGCCCTGCGTCCCGGCGGCGGCGGTGCGCTCAGAGCCCCGAGCGGCGCGCCATCCGCTTCGAGAACCAGCGCATGGGGCCGGGCGCCACGCGGGCGGCGAGGCTCGCCGTCTTCACGAAGAGGCTCGTCTCCCAGACGTCCCGGCCCGCCTCGACGGCGCGCACGATCCCCTCGGCGATCTCCTCGGGGCTCTGCTTCTTGTGGCCCGGCGGGCGGTAGCCGACGTTGTCGCCGGTCACCACGGCGTTCGCGTGGAACGGGGTCGCGACCGGGCCCGGGCGCACCACGAGCACGCGCACGCCCCGCGACGCGAGCTCCGCGCGGAGCGACATCGAGAGCGCCTCCAGCGCGAACTTCGACGAGGCGTACGCGCCCATCCGCGGCGCGGCGACGAGCCCCGCGATCGAGGAGACCATGACGATCGTCCCCTTCGCGGCCGCGAGCGGCTCGATCGCGATCTGCGCGAGGCGCACGGGCGCGATGACGTTGAGCCGGAAGATCGCCTCGAGCTCGGCGGGGTCGATCTCCACCGAAGGCGTGTAGTAGCCGCGCCCCGCGTTGTTCACGAGCACGTCGAGCCGGCCGTACGCGGCGAGCGTCCGCTCGCAGAGCGCCTTGCGGTCCTCCTCCGCGGTCACGTCGCCGGCCACGGCGAGGGCGTCACCGCCCGCCGCGCGCACCTCCTCGGCGACGCGCTCGAGCGCCTCGCGCCCGCGCGCGCTCAGCACCACGCGCGCCCCGCGCCTCGCCCAGGAGAACGCGAGCGATCGACCAATTCCGCTGGATGCACCGGTGATGACGACGACGGGAGCCATGTCGGCGGGAGTATACGCCCTTCGAACGGCGCGGGGAAAATTGCTGGCGGCGGCCGCCCGCCGCCAGCCGCTGGCAGCGCGGGCAACGGCAAGCGGCCGGCATCCGTGCTCCCGGGTCCCCGATCTCGGACGCAGCGCCCTCACGGCGCGGCGCCCGCGCTCCCAGGAGCGGCGGTGTCACGCGCGGACGCTATACCGACTCGGCACAGGACCGTCGCAGAGATGCCAGCCAGATCGATTTCGAACGCATCCGCTGCGCCGATCGAGGATAACACCGCTATGTCATAATCAAAGGCGAAGCGTCGGTAACACGTCACACAATCTTCGCGCATTTCGTTTGTGCGCCGACTATATTCCCCCGCACATGAAGCCGCCGGGGGGCAAAGGCTGCCATCTCCCCGCATAGCGAGCTATGACGTGAGTGTCTCGATTGCATCGACGCGCCCGAACCGCGCAGATGCTTGAGCGTTCGAGCGCGTCCCCAGTGCATTCGGACGCGGGGTGACCAGCAGAGGCAGAAGCGCGGCTCATCCTCGCTCCGCCGACTGGCAGCGCCGCGGTGGCCGTTCGCGATCGCGGGGGTGACCCGAGCGGGTCCGGCCATCAGATGGCCGTTCGTACAACCTGTTTGGCGGGTCCGGCCGGCGCGCGGTCTCGGCGTTGCGTTCTCATCGCGCGCGCCTGGCGCCGACACCCCACCGAACCGCGGGACGTGATTCGCTCCGCGGCTACAGGGCTCATCTTTCGAGCAAACAGGTGCGAATCGACATAGGACGGAATCCATATCCGGGGAGGGAATGGGGGACGCACCGTGTGTGCACGCAGTTTGCCAACGCAGTTCCGAACGGGGCGCCGAGCGGGATCGTGACGGGCCGCTGACGAGCGTGAGCGCGAGAAGGCAGCGGTCGAGAGCGCGCGTTGCGACGCGCTCGACGAGCAACGCCGGCGCGCGGCGCAGCCGCGGCATCCACAGGTTCGTGACAGGAGATCTCGCGAGACGCTCTCAACCTCCAACCCTGACAGAGAATGAAATGAAGAAGAAGTCGATTGTTGCCTTGTCGATGATGGTCGGCGCCGCCCTCATGGCGCAGGCGGAGCCCGCGAACGCCGGGTATTGCCCGGCGGCGTCCGTGGGAGACATCACGGAGTACGCCATTCCTTCGGGCGCCACGCCGGGGAACATCACCTTTGGCCCTGACGGCCGCGTCTGGTTCACCGAGCCCTCCGCCGACAAGATTGCGGCCGCGGATTCCAGCGGCAACGTGACCGAGTACCCGCTCGCGGCCGGCGCGACTCCGATCGCCATCACGCTCGGTCCGGATGGCCGGCTCTGGTTCACCGATTCAGGGAGAAACCAGATCGGGGCGATCACGAAGAGCGGCGTCGTGACCGAGTACGCTATCCCGACGAGCAACGCGGTCCCGTCCGCGATCACGCTGGGATTCGATGGGAATGTGTGGTTCACCGAGGTCCTTGGCAACAAGGTCGGACGCATCACGCCGGCCGGGGTGATCACCGAGTTCGCGCTGCCGACCGCCGGCAGCCAACCGCGCGGGATCGCGGCTGGAATCGACGGAAACCTCTGGGTTTCGGAGTCGTTCGCGAACAAGATCGCGCGGATCAGCACGTCCGGGACCGTGACCGAGTACCCGCTGTCGCCCTCGGCCGTGAGCCCCAACGTGATGACGCTCGGGCCCGACCTCAAAATCTGGTTCACCACGGCGCGCGAGATCGCGAACATCGACACCAACGGGACCGTGACGGAGTTCGCGCTCCCCGCGCTGGACCGCGGCCCCGGTGCCATCACCCTCGGGGTGGACGGCAATCTTTGGTTCACGGAGCAGCTCGCGAACAAGATCGGACGCATCACCACGAGCGGCGTCGTCACCGAGTTCGATCTCCCGGTCGCCAACTCTCGTCCGCTCGGGATCACGCTGCTCCCGTCGCTCCGGGGCTGCGGCCTCCTCGACATCTGGTTCACCGAGCGGCTGGGGAAGCGCCTCGGCAAGATCCGTACGGTGACCACCCCCTGAGCGGCACGCGTCGCGAGAGGTAGAGACTTGACCGCCTGCCGGCGAGCGCTTCGGCGCCCAGGCGGCCTTCGCTGAATTGTTGGCTTGATAGATGCGCTCCGTGCGCCGAGATGATCGAGGTGCACGGGCGCACCGTCACTCAGAACGATGGAGATGAACATGAACAATATGGGCAAGTTGTTTCTTTCGGCGCTTTCGGTCCTTGGCGTCGCGGCGTGCGCCGTGAGCAGCACGGACGAGGCCGTGGTCCTGGGCGAGTCGCAGGAGAAGCTGACCGGGCCGAACGGCTTTGGCTTCTTCGGGTCGGACACGCTGCGCCCCGCGATTGTCGACGCACTCATCGCGTGGGACCCCACGTCGAGCCTCACCTACTACGGTAGCGGGTCGAGCAACGGCGAGAAGTGCATGCGCGGCCAACCGGTGGTTTATGACGGCGTGACGTATTGCAACGGGACCAAGGATCAGGGGATCGCCGCGATGTCCCGGGCCCTGAAGACCCCTCTGGTGTCCGGCGAGGTAAACCATTGCATCGCGAAGGACGCCGTCGCGTTCTGGTATACGGACACCGATACCGCCGACGACACGACGCATGACCTTATGTCAGATGCGTTCTGCGGGACCCGCCCCGGCCCGGGCGTGAAGAGGAACGGGACCGGATGCACGGTCGACACGTGGGGCGAGCTCGATGCGGGTGCGAGCAACCCCTCGAATAACCTCAGGCTCTTCCGCCGCGACGACAAGTCGGGCACGACCGAGGTCTTCAAGGAGAAAAGCGACTGCGACACCACCATCGCCAATCCCTTCTGCCCGGGTATCCAGGTTGTGGAGGACGGCGGCCCCGGGGTTGGACCGAAGCTCCTGAGCGACGCCGCGAACACCTCGTCGCTCACGGGCGTAGGCACACCAAACAGGCTCGCCAACTGCCCGGCGAGCCCCATCTGCGCGGTGAGCGACTCGGTCACCGTGTGCCTGGGCAAGATCGCCACATGCGACGACGCGCTCGTGTACGCCGGCCTCGAGGCGGAGAACTCCGATAACCAGGCGTTCGAGATCGACAGCGTGCCGCCGACCGACGCTAACATCCGCTCGGGCGCTTACTACTACGCTCGCTTCCTGTACCTCAACGAGGGCAGCGGAACTAAATCGCTCGACGAGGCGGACTTCCTGGACTGGGCCCTGATCCTCGACCCCCAGGCCTTCGAGGACATTCTGGTGAACCACGACTTCATCGCGTGCACGGATCCGTCGGCCCCGGGCCACCAGCCGCTCGACTGCTCCTGCCCCTGATTCATCTCCTCCTGTTGTCCTGAGAGCTCGCCGGTCGCCGCGTGCTCGCGGAGCACCCCGCCGTGCGCCGGGCTTCATGAGCTGAACGCGTCATTCTTGCCATCTGGTGGGAGTGGCCGTGTACCAGTAGCATCCCTGGTCGGCGAGCAGCGTTGCTCGGATCGTCTTTGACGTCGTGCAGCCGCTCAATCACCTCACTCTCAGCCTGGCCGGCGATAGCAAGCTCTCGTGCGTCCACCGCGAGCTCGCGCAGAGCCCTCAAAAATTCATGACCTTACGCAGGTAGCTGTCCCCCATCTCATCACCCGCTGAGCGCCGTGCACCGCGAGAGATGGCGACTTTACCGTCTAGCGAGTTCACCGTCCGCCGACGAGCGCTTCATCCGTCAGGCGATCTTCCTCGGCATGCTCGCTCCATCGATACGCGCCGGTGCGCCGTGACGATCGAGGTGCACTGGCGCACCATCACTCTGAACCATGGAGATGAACATGAACACAACGGGCAAGTTGTTTTTTCGGCGCTCTCGGTCCTTGGCCTCGCGGCGTGCGCCGCCAGCGGCACGGACGAGGTCTTGGTCCTGGGCGAGTCGCAGGATGAGCTGACCGGGCCGTGCGGCTTTGGCTTCTTCGGGTCGGACACGCTGCGCCCGGCGATTGCCGAGGCAATCTTCCAGTGGGACCCCCTCTCGAGCCGCCGAGAAGCGGCTGCGCCCCGAGGAGAAACGGGCGCTCCGGTCCAGCGTCCTCGTGCTCCCGCTGTTCTCCGCGACCTCGTTGCGCGCGCTCTCCGAGACGATCCTGCCCGCGAGCGACCCGGCCGCGCCGAGCTTCCGGGCACGCCTCGATAGGACACAGTGGCGAGCACGCCTCGCGCGCCTCGCGCGCCCGCTCGCGCGGGCCCTTCGCCCGGCGCTCGGGTGGGGTGCGGCAGGCGTCGGCAGCGGCGTGCTCCTGGCCACGGCGCTCGCTCCAGCGCCGGTGACCTGGGCTCGCCACCTCGGCCCGGTCGCGATACCCCTCCTCGTCGCGCGGAGCACACATCCGGCCCCGGCGCCGGAGCCGCAACCCCGAGGCGTCCTCGGTGAAGCGCCGCGCTCCGACGACTCCACGCGCTCCGACGACAGCCAGGGCCCTCGAGCGCCCGCAGCACGGACGACCGATGGGCCAGGCCAGCGCAAGCCCGCCGCCGCGAGGCGCGCCCCGGCGCCTGCAGACCAAAGCCAGGATCGGCTCGACGAGGAGCTCGCGCTGCTCGACGCGGCCGAGGAGGCGCTGTTGCACGGCGAGCGCGCCGCCGCCCTCGAGCACATCGATGCGCACGCGCAGCGGTTTCCACGGAGCCGGCTGACGTTGCTGCGCGAGCGGCTTCGGTCGAGGGCGGACGCGCTGCCGGTGACGACGACCGGCGGCACGGCGAGGCACGATCGGCCATGAGCGCATCACGCGCGCGTCGCGTCGCACGCCCCGCGATGGGGAAAGCAGGCATGGCGCGCAGCGTTCACTTCGATGGTCGCGGCCCTTGTCGCGCTGCTCACGGCCGCGCCGGTCCGGGCCGATTCCGGACCGCGCCCGGCCCGCGTGCGGATCGAGCTGACGCGCGGCCCAGGCACCGAGCGCTGCCCCGACGAGCAGTTCCTGCGCGCGGAGACCGCCCGGCGCATGGGTTTCGACCCGTTCGACGTGGAGGCTCCGCTCACGATGGCGGCGTCGATAGAACAAGGGCAGGGCGAGCTCATTGCGTCGATATATCTCCGCGATCACCGCGGCCTGGTGCTCTGGGCCGACGGCTACAGGACCCGCGGCGATTGCAAGACGCTGGTTTCGACGGTGGCCCTATCGATCGCGGTGCAGCTCGACGACACGGGCGAGCTCCCGCCGCCGCAAGCAGCGCCGGCCCCGCAGGAGGAGCCCGCGACGTCGGCGGAGGCGCCATGCTCCCCCGAGCGCCCGTGCGCGGAGCAGCCGGCGCCGCCGCCGAGCGAGGCGCCGCGCGCGCACCCGCCGAGCAAGGCGCCGCCCACGCGCGAGCTGCCACCCTTGCGGGCACCGCCCCTCCGCCGCGCGGAGCAAGCTGCGGCGGAGCGCTTCCGGTGGAGCGTTGGCGCCGGCGCCACGATGGCGCTGGGGCTGACGCCCGGCGTTGCGGTTGGACCGACGTTGGCGGTCACGGGACGCTGGCCGGCATGGTCGGTCGCGCTGGAAGCCCGCGGGCTCTCCTCGCTGTCGCCAAACGTAGATAGCGTGCGCGTGGCGACATCGGCGCTCACCACGAACGCTGCCTTGTGCCTTCACCGGCATTTTCTCTTCGCGTGCGGGGTCGGAGAGCTCGGCGTGCTCCGTGCCGTGCCCGAGGTTCCAATCACGAATCGCTGCTGGGTCTTCGTGCCGGAATCGGCGCGCGAGCGGGCGCCACGTGGCCGTTTTCAGAGAGCCTCTCTGGGTACGGGTATACCGAGGCGGTTCAGCGCTTGGTCGCCTGGTCACTCCTCCGCCGTGGAGGCATCGCTGGATCAGAACGCGCGGCCTGGAGCGCTCCCGCGCTCGGTGTGGCGTTCGGGATGGGTCTACAACTGAACCTGTGAGGGGGATCCGGCGGCAAGGACATCTGCCGTCCCCGAAGGTGAGAAAGCATGAGAAATTTTCCTCAATCCGCGGAATGCTCAAGCCTTACGAGGCTCGCAGGGAGACTCCCGCCTTGCGCTGAAGACCATCGTTCATTTAGGGTACCACGCATGCGCGTGCCGAGCTTTGCCCTTGCTGGAGTGCTGTTGAGCGCTGGTTGCACCCAAGCCCCAGGCATCCTCTATGGTCCATGTACGGACGAAGAGCGCGCCCACTATCCTGAGTGGGCGAGAAATACGGCGGCCAGGGCGGCGACGGCGCTCAGGGCGGCGACGGCGCTCAGGGCGGCGACGGCGCTCAGGGCGGCGCTGGCGGTGAGGCGCACAGCGCGCTGTGCTCCGGCCAGTGCGTCCCCCCCGCGCCGCTCGGCTGGTCCGGCCCGGCGCTCCTCTGGTTTGGCCCGCCGGAGGCCACCCCCGACTGCCCCGCCGACGCGCCGACGCTCGGGTACGAGGGCTTCGCCGATCTCCAGCAGGTGCCGGAGACGTGCCCGACCTGCGTGTGCGACCCGCCCGAGGTCTCGTGCGCGCTCCCCACCGCGTGGGCCGCCGCGTCGTCGTCCTCGTGCCCCGCCGACGAGCCCGACGCCGTCGCGACGCCGTTCGCCGCGCCCGACGCATGGGACGGCGCCTGCACCGCCGATGGCGCGATCCCCGCCGATCAGGACTGCAACGGCGAGCCCTGCGTGCAGTCGCTGACGATCGCGGCGCCCTCGATCACGGCCGGCGCGTGTACGCCGCGCATCGAGGTCCCGCAGCCCATCCCCCAGAACACGCTCTGGTGGGCGACGCGCGCGACGGCCTGCGTCGCCGGGGCGCACACCGCGTGCGCCGACGCGACGACGTGCGCGCCGGCAGCGCCGCCCGCGTTCCTGACCTGCATCTATCACGAGGGCGACGCCGACTGTCCGGAGGGCTACGCCCAGAGGCATGTCTTCTACAAGGATGTGCTCGACGGCCGCGATTGCACCCCCTATAGCTGCGGCGATCCGACCGGCGCCTCGTGCACGATCATGGCGTCCGTGTACCGCGACGCGGCATGCACCGACCTGGTCGCGTCGAGCCTCGTCAGCTCGAGCGTCCCGTTCTGCGTGGTGATGCCGCCCGGCGTCGGCCTGGGGAGCAAGTCGGCCGCGGTCGTGGCGGTGGAGCCGGGCGCGTGCGCACCGCAGGGTGGCGAGCCTGTCGGCGAGCTCCAACCGGCCGAGCCGTCCACCTTCTGCTGCATCGCCTGAGCTCGCCGGAGCCGCCGCCGCCCACCGGAGCCGCCGCCGCCCGGCGCAACGACCGCCTACCAGCACGACGACCGCCTACCAGCGCACCCCAAACCTCCGGCGTCGTCTCCAAGTGCTGCGAACGGCGATGGTGGATGGGAGCGGACGCGCCGCGGAGCGCAGTTTCCGCGCGGGTGATGAGCCGGCCGGGATTACGACGGCCGAGCGCCGGCCGATAGCGCTCGCCGTTGCAGATCCTCCGCGAGCTTCCTGGCCTCGGCGATGAGGCGCACGTCGAACGCCTCGTCCGCCTCGACCAGGCGGTCCTTGAGCGACTCCGCGAGCCCCGCGCAATCGCGGAGCGCCTGGGAGAGGGCGCTCGAGCGCTGGCCGTCCTGCGCGTGGAACTCCTTGATGCGCGCGAGCTGCGCGTCGGCGGGCTCGTCGACATCGTCGTCGAGCAGGAACTCGAGCGCCGACTCGAGCTCATCGACGACGAACCGGGCGCGCTCGCCGAGATCGGCCACGGCCGGATCAACGATGAGCAGCAGCCGCGTCTGCGCCTCCTGCACGGCGTGGACGATGGAGAGCAGGTCCTCGCTGGTCGACGCGGGCAGGCGGTTCTTGACCCGCTTGAGGCCCGGGCGATCGCCGTCGGGCTCCCAGTACTTCTCCACGAACGCCGCGGCGGCGACCGCCTCGCGCACGGCAATGTCGTACGGCACTTTCAGCGGGTTGTCGGTCCGCCCCGTCTCGGCGGCGGCCTTGACCCAGCGATCGTAATCCTTTCCCTGCTTTGCCATGGCGATTGCTTGTTCCCTCCTCCTGTGTCCCGCGCCTTTCCTGGCGCGGCGCGAAGCAGCAAGGATGAGCTCGCTCGCGGAGATGTCCAGCACGAAAACGGCTGGTCCGGACGCGAGCGGGGGACGCCCGGGACGATGAGGTAGGGCCGCGGCGTACGGAGCGCGGGGGCGCGCGTCCCCGGATGGCCCGAGGAGTGTCCGGATGGCGGGGAGACGTGTCCGGATGGCGGGGGGGCGCGTCCGGATGGCCCGAGGAGTGTCCGGATGGCCCGAGGAGTGTCCGGATGGCGGGGAGACGTGTCCGGATGGCGGGGCGGCATGTCCGGATGGCGGGGCGGCATGTCCGGATGGCCCGAGGAGTGTCCGGATGGCCCGAGGAGTGTCCGGATGGCCCGAGGAGTGTCCGGATGGCCCGAGGAGTGTCCGGATGGCCGGGGGGCGCATCCGGGTGGGCAGAGGCCGGTGTGCGAGCGGAGCCCTGGTAACCCTTCTGACCGGGAGCCGCAGTGACACTTCCTTGAGCCACGGCCCCATGCTCCGGGAGGGCTGGAAGCAGGGACCGGATCCTTGTCGACGCGACACGCTCGCCGAGCTCGACATCGGACTCCCGGTACGTCGGAGGGCCGGGCAGGCTCGCAAGGCAGCGAACTGCAACTGTAGTACCAGAGTTCGTTCATCGTGGCACGTGACTGGCGAGACGAACGCATCGATGAACTGGAGCGGGAGAACGCCGCGCTCCATGCCCCAAATCGCGAGCAGCAGGCGATCATCGAGGCGCAGAGGCGGCCGATCGCAGCGCTCGAACGACGCGTCATGCAGCTGGAAGCGCGGCTCCGAGAGCTGGAGGCACTGCTCGCGCGGTATTCGGGCAACTCCTCTCGACCCACCACGTCCGATCCACCTGGCGCGCCTCAGCCTGCGAAGCCGATGCGAACGGGCCGCAAGCGCGGGGGCAGTCTGGCCATGAGAAGCACGCCCGGGAGCTGGTGCCTCCTGAGCGGCATGTCGTGGAGGTCGAGCCGACGAACAATGCTGCCGAACTCCGAGCTCGACACGGCGTCCTATGGCGCAATACAGCTTCGGCACCGACAGCCCGAGCGGCAGCCCACCCCGCAACACCGCCCAGCGCAGGAGGTCTGGCCGGTGAACGCTGACTCCCCATGAACGGCCGGCGGGAGAGGCGAGCTTGCGGCGCGTAAATCGATGACAGAGCTATCATCTACGTCGATGGGACCGCGATGGCGTCACGGGTCCGTGACAGCCGGCATTCACGGTTGTTCCAGGAGCTCACCGGTGGCATTTCGCCGCCGCGACGGTAAGGGGTTCGCCGCTGCGAGCCCGGGGAGTTGGCAGCGATGCGTCAAGGTCGGCGTTGGGTGACGATGAGGTCGATGGTGCTGTTGCTCGGGCTCGTGTCCGTGGCCGGGTACAGCTGCGGAGGTGACGACACCGGTAAGCCCCCGGAGGGCACGAGCGGCGGCGGCGCTACCAGCGGTGGTGACGGCGGCGGCACCGGCGGCACCGGCGGCACCGGCGGCACCGGCGGCACCGGCGGCACCGGCGGCACCGGCGGCACCGGCGGGGGCACGCAGCCGCGTCTATGCGCCCCGGCCCGATCGCACGAACAGATCCCTCAGCGCCGCTCGGCGACGGTCGAAGATGCCCTCGATACCTTCAGCAACCTTTCGGGGGAGATCGAGATTCAATGTGGCAACTGCCACAAGGCCCCAGCAGAGCAAGGAGATTTCTCCTACACGGGCACTCCGGAGAACCTGTGCAACGCGCGCGGCAAGAGCGGCAAGACGCCCGTCGACGTCATGCTCAGCGGGGAGATGCCCTACATGATCGGCGGGCAAGAGGCGCTCGGCCTGCGGCTGCAGGCGTGGATCGAGCAGGGGTGCCCCGCCGGCACGTACGTCCTCCCGAAGGGTGACATGGAGGACGATCCGGGCGGAGGCATCGTGACGCCGCGCGAGGTCGGCGACGCGCTGACCGAGCTCGGGAACTGCATCCCCGACGCCGAGATCGCCGGCCGGGACGAGGAGCTCGACGAGCGCTTCGCCGCGATGCGATCGTTCGAGGACCTCCCGGTCAAGCTGCCGGAGACCGACTTCGTCTCGCTAGACGCCGAGGTGCTCGCGCGCAGGGGGACCTTCGCCTACGCGCCGACCTACCCTCTCTGGTCGGACGACGCGGCGAAGCTTCGCTTCGTGCACGTCCCGGCGGGACAGGCCATCACGTACGACCCGGAGACGAAGAGCCTCAGCATCCCCCCGAACACCCGCTTCTACAAGACGTTCTTCAGGACCGTGGTCGAGCCCGACGGGGTCACGCGATACCGCAAGATGGAGACGCGCATCATCGTGACGCGCGAGCGGGCCGAGGACGCGATCTTCGGTACGTACGTGTGGAACGCGGAGGAGACGGGCGCGAAGCTCCTCGGGACCGGGCTTGATCCGGCGTCACCGGACAGCAGGGAGCTCTACCTGAACGGAGAGCCGTTCCCCGACTACGTCCGCCCTTACACGGCCGACGAGACCACCGGGGCGGTGCAGAGCTACGCCGTGCCCGGCGCGACGCGATGCGTGGCGTGCCACTCGGGCTCGGAGAGCAAGAGCTTCATCCTCGGCATCACGCCCTTCCAGCTCCACAAGCGACCCAAAGGAGAAGGCGGCGTCTACACGCCGGACGTGCTCGCCGACGAGCTCAATCAGCTCGAGCGTCTCCTCGCGTACGGTGTCGTGCGCGGCACGTTGGCGACCCTCACGCCTGACGACTTCCCCAAGCTGGAGGAGTCTGCGCTGCCCCGCCTGCCGCGCAACGCCGACGAGCTGAACATGCAGGCCTACATGGCGGGCAACTGCGCCCATTGCCATAACCCGCGCGGCTATGCGGTGGCGAGCAAGGCGACGCTGCGAGGCCTGGACATGTCGCCTGGCGGGAGCATCTTCGGGTTTCGCATGGATACCGTGGGCTCGGACGGGGCGCTCTATTTCCCTCGTATGCCCACGCCCTTCAATGAGCTCAACATGCAGAACGCCATCCCGAACGGGGGGATCTACCGTCGGGTCGTCCTGCCTACGGGAGCGTGGACTCCCCGCGAGTTCGGCCTGCCCGTGAGCGACGAGGAGATAAGCGCATTCTTCAATCTTCACATGCCGATGCACACGGCGTCGGTGGACTGCCGCCTGCCGGTCCTCGTGGCGCGCTGGTGGGCGTCGGTGCCGCGCGATTACGAGCACGGGGGACAGGAGGCCCCGGACGATCCGGAGGCGATCGAGCTCGCCATGCGCGCGGCGGACGCCGCGGAGGCGCGCGCCCTTCACGACTGCGAGCAGCATCGCTCCATCGGGTGGGTGCTCGAGGACACGACCGAGCGCTATCCGTATGTCCCGCGCAACATCGACTGGAAGACGAAGCTCGACGACTGGATACGCGCGGAGGAGGTGACGAGCGAGCACGAGGCGCTGGCGAAGAAGGCCTACGCTCAGGGGTTCTTCGTCCCAGGCTGCGCTTTCCCGGGGGACGCACCGGAGCCCGATACGGTGGAGCAGTGGATGATCAATCAGGGGACCGGGAGGCCGCTCCGGCCGTGGAGCGCGATCTACTGGGCCAACCCGGGGGAGCATATCTACGCTGGTATCTGCTCGAATTGCCATGGGATTTACGGAGATGCCCAGACCGGCGCGGCCAGAGCGCTCCGCGCGACCTCCGGGGCGAGGGTGGCGAGCTTCGTGGACGGGCTCTTCGGCCCGCGCTGGGCACCCAACGAGAACCTCGCGACGTTCCATGGGCCCGACGCAGGGGAGGACGACCTCGGCCCTGGCGGAGCGGCGAAGTACCTCGTCTGGATGGCGACGGGGGGTACCACCGTCTCGTTCGGCCGTACCCCGGAGGAGGAGAGGACCTTCTTCAACGTCTTCGTCAACAATCGGATCGTAACCGCGGTGCCGATCCCGCTCGATCTGGCGAGCGCGAAGGAGGCTTTCAAGCGTTCGAAGGCGAACATGCTCGGCGTCGCGCGCGCCGCCTGCGACGAGATCCGCACCGATGCTCATCGGTTCGGAGCCCGTTACGACGCCGCGGCCGCGAGCGGAAATTGGAGCAGTATCCTGGGCAATGCGGTGGCGCCGGAGTTCGGCGTGCCCATGTGGAGGGACGTGTGCACGCTCAGGAACCCTCTCACGGAGGAGCTCCGCGCCGCGGACGCGAGCTCGCCGGAGGTCGATGCATGGCTCCGGAGAGCGGTCTTTAACGCCGGTGTGATGACCTACATCTACATGCGTGACGAGCTGACGAATGGAGTCATCGCGGTTCCGCGTGACGCCTGCGAGCTGAAGTTCCCGAGGTAGTGAATCGTTCTGGCGCGTGCGACGCGCTACACGGAGATGTGTTACGATGAACATGCATCAACGATGGCTGATCATAGTGGGTGCGCTGGCCGGGCTTTCGATCTTCACGAGCGCTTGCGGGGACGACGATACCTCACCACAGTCGGGGCAAGGCGGAGGTGGGACCACGAGCGCCAGCGCCAGCACGTCGTCGGGCGGTAGCTCTGGCGGCGGCGGCGGCACGGGCGGCGCCGGCGGTACGGGCGGTGCTGGCGGCACGGGCGGCGCTGGCGGCACGGGCGGCGCTGGCGGCACGGGCGGCGCTGGCGGCACGGGCGGCGCTGGCGGCACGGGCGGCGGCGGTGACGCTGGCGGCACGGGCGGCGCTGGCGGCACGGGCGGCGCTGGCGGCACGGGCGGCGGCGGTGACGCGGGCGGCACGGGCGGCACGGGCGGCACGGGCGGCGCTGGCGGCACGGGCGGCGGCGGTGACGCGGGCGGCACGGGCGGCGCTGGCGGCACGGGCGGCGGCGATCCGGAGGAGTGTGGTCTGCCGCCGGACACCGACCCTGAACCCAAGGTCCGGTTCATCAACGCCCTTTTGCCGAATCGCGTGAACACCCCGGTGGGGGTCAGCGACCCGCCTGCGCTCCGCCTCTACGTGAACGGGGCGCCGGTACCCGACATAGAGGCAGTCTCGCCCAACAGGGTCGCCGCGTCCGTCACGAGGTACGCCAAAGTCACGGCGGGCGCGATCACCTTCTCGGCACGGACCGACGATGGAACCAGCGGTGGCGACGCGCTCACGATCTCGGCGGAGCCGCTGACGGTCGCCCCTGGGGCACGTTATACGATCGTGGCCGTCGGGGTCCCGGGCACGAGCAACCCGACGACGCCGCGGCTTCTCATCGCAGAAGAGAAGTTCACGACACCTTCATGCAGCGAGGTCGCCCTGCGCTTCGTGAGCGCCGACTACAACACTTCGAATCCGAAATCGTTCTACATCGACCGAAGCGCCACGGCCGCCGCGGACCTCGGCTGGTTCACCGCCAGCGCTCCAGAAGGCCTGCTCGTGCCCCTGTCGACCCGATCGATCACGGTCACCGCGTCGAGGAACTTCGGTCCGACCGGTCAGGCGCCGTTCTCGCTCTCCGCGGCATCGCTCGTCGGTGGGCGTTCGTACTTCGTCATCGAGACCGGGCATCCGACCCGCGTCGCCAACGACGCGCGCGCACACGGGCTGCTCGTCGTCCCGGCGGGGGACGACTCGCCTGCCGTGTTCATCAAGCGGGATCCGCTCGTCTACCTCTTCCATGCATCGCCGCCGCCCACGCCGTCGTCCCTCGTGGTGTACTCGGGCGCGGAGAGGATCGCCATCAACCTGAAGTATGCGCAGGTGCCGACGTACACCGATCTGCCGCCGGGGGAGTCGACGCTCTCGCTCGTCGCGCCCGGCTCTGGCACCGGCGAGGGGGGCGCGGGTGACACCGTGGTGGTCGACGGTCAGCGGACGGGCCCGCTGGAGCCCGGCGCGATCTACCTGGGAGGCCTGCTCGGCACCACCGGAGAGACGGGCGACAAGGCGCTGCAGCTCAAGCTGTGGATGGTTCAGCCGGACCTGACCGGGACGTTCACCACCCCGCGCGTCCTGTTGATCAACGCCTCGGCGACGGCGCCCTCGGTGGATCTCGGCTACTGGTCGGTCAATGCAGACGGGACCCGAGGCGACACCTTCACACCCGTGCACACCGACGTCGCGTACGCGTCGGCGAGCGCCATCACCGGCGTCGAGTTCGCGCCGCCGCGCGCCGCCGACCAGCAATGGTTAGGAGTTCGACCGGCCGGCTCGGCCGACGCCATCCGGAGCGTTGCGAGAACCCTGCCAACGTACTGGTATGCCGCTGTCCTCCTGGGAGACTGGAGCTCATCCGACCCAGCGAGCGCCGCGCAGCTCGTGTTCGTGAGAGGCTTCGGCATCGCCCCCGCGGCCATCCCCGTGACGTTGCCGAGCCCCTGACCGGTCGAAATCCTGCGCCCCCCTTCGACCGTACTGATTTCCTCCCAGCGCACCCCTAGGATACGCAGCTTGCCCGGCGGCCTGCCGCAGCGGCAGGCGCCGCCCGGCGCGCGCTGCGCGTCGGCTCCTCCTGACCAGGGTGCACATGAAGAAAGTTGTCGGAGCGCTGTTGATGGGATCATGGCTTCTCGCGGCCGCCGCGTGCGGCGACGACGGGCCGACCGAGCCGCCCTCGGCCACGGGAGGGGGCGGCAGCTCGGGCGACGGCGGTAGCGGCGGAGCCGGCGGCAACGGCGGCGACGGCGGCAGAGCCGGCGGTGACGTCGGCGACGGCGCCGCCGGCGGCGCCCCCGAGGGCATCCGTTGCCCCGGCTCGGACCTCGTGTGCCCCGAGGGCACGCGGTGCCAGATCGACACGGAGGGCAAGCCCTCGGGCTGCACGGCCGCGTGCGACGAGGCGCGCGCCTGCGGCGATTCGTCGTGCTGCAGCCCCGGCGCCGCGTGCGTGGGTGGCGGCTGCGAGGCGGCGGACCTCGTGCTCGAGCCCGCGCAGAGCGGCGAGCCCGTCACGTTCGCCGCCATCACCGTCGGCGAGGACGCGTGCGAGGTGCTGCACGGCTGCGTCGGCGCGAGCGGACGGCGGGCGCTCATGCGCTTCAACGTCGCGCTCAAGAACGCCGGCGACGTGCCGCTCGACCTCGGCGTGCCCTCGGAGAGCGACGTGTTCGAGCCGAATTTCTGCGAGGACAGCTACGTCGTCCCGCGCTTCTTCCGCGCGCGCCTCAAGCAGGGCGAGGCCGCGGTCGCCGAGGCCGAGCTCGACGCGCGCTGCGTCGCGATGCGGGGCGGCCGGTACAGCTGCAGCGCGCAGGGCCTCGGCCCCGGAGAGCTCATCGATCAGCCCGGCACCGTCGCGTGCAACGCCCTCGACGTGACCGGCGTGCCGGCCGGGCTCTACGAGCTCGAGATCACGGTCAACCCGAACAGGACGATCGCGGAGGCGCGCTTCGACAACAACACGATCTCCCTGCCGGTCGACTACCCCGCCTGCGACGGCACGATGTGCGGCGGCGCGTGCTGTCCGGCCGGCCACGCGTGCACGGACGGCGTCTGCATGGTGCCCGACCTGCGCCCGAACAAGGAGCGCATCGTCGACACGGTCCAGTTCTCGTACCAGACGTTCGCCGCGGACTCCTGCGAGATCGTGGAAGGGTGCATCGGGGGCCCCGGCCGGCGGCACCTCCTCCAGTTCGAGGGGCGCATCGAGAACGCAGGCCCCGGCCACCTCGACCCGGGCGCCGAGTTCGACAACCCGCTCTTCGAGTACGCGCAGTGCCACGGGCACTTCCATTTCAAGGAGTTCACCGATTACCGGCTGATCGACGCGGACGGCGAGCTCGTCTCGCAGGGCCACAAGCAGGCGTTTTGCCTGATGGACATGGATCCGCTCGATCCCGAGTCCCCGGCGACGCCGGGCTTCCCGACCTCGGGGGGCACCGGGTGCAACTTCCTGAGCTCGGGGTGGGCCGACATCTACGGCGTCGGCACGCCGTGCCAGTGGGTCGACGTGACGGACGTGCCCGAGGGGGATTACATCCTCCGCGTCGCGGTCAACCCGACCGGCGCGGTCGCCGAGCAGTCGATCGAGAACAACGTGGTCGAGGTGCCCGTCCACGTCCCGGCGTACGCGCCCTGCGTGCCCGAGCCGGAGATCTGCGGGGACCTCGTGGACCAGGACTGCGACGAGATCCCCGACAACGGCTGCGGCGGCGTGGGGTGCACCGTGCCGATGCCCGAGGTGTGCGGCAACGAGGTCGACGAGAACTGCAACGGCGTGCCGGACGACGGCTGCGCGCCGATCCCGGGCGCCGACAGCTGCGAGACGCCGGGGGAGCTCACGGAGTCGATGGATTACGCCGCGGCGATCACCGCGGAGAACACGTCGGACGTGGCCCTGTCCTGCGGCGGTGAGGGCGGCGAGGTGTTCTTCCGGTTCACGCTGCCGTCCGAGCAGGTCGTGTACCTCGGGACCCTGGAGTCCGAGATCGACACGGTGCTCGCGGTGCTCGAGGGCGACGGGTGCGGCGGCGCCCCCGTCGGCTGCGCGGCCCGGAGCTGCGGGGATCGCGCGCTGGGCGCGCACTTCGCGGCGAAGCTCCCGGCCGGTACCTACACGGTGGTGGTCAAGGCCGCGAGGCCCGGGGACTCCGGCCTGGTGCGCCTCCGGTTCGAGCGCCCGACGTGCCTTGGCGAGGGCGCCGAGGTGATCGCGGGCAGCGGCCTCGTCGGCGGTGACACCACCGGGGCGCCGATCCCCCCGGCGTCCGCGTGCGGCCCGAGCAGCCCCGAGCAGCCGTACTATATCCCGGTATGCCCGGGGGTCCCCATCCTGGTGTCCTCGTGCGGCCTGGCGGACTTCCCGATGAGGCTGAAGACCGCGGACGATGCCTGCAATCCGATCAACGTCCAGTGCTCCACCGCGGCCAACGCGTGCGCGGGCGCGCCGGAGGGCGCCAACGCCTCGGTCTTCGGGGTGCGCCTGGGCGGGGGCCTCGGCTCCATCACCGTGAGCGGACGCACGCCGGTGGATTTCGGGCCGTACCAGCTCTTCGTCACGCAGTTCCTCTGACCGGGCGCGCCGCCGGCGTGACCCGTGCGGCGGCGCCCCTCCCTGTCCGCGAGCGAACTTTGCGCTCGGCCCCGGGCGATCTGCGGTAGAACCGCGCCCATGCGAGCCAACCATCCGTCCGAACGGAGGCGCCTCCGGGCGCTCTCGTCCCTGTCCAGCGCGCTCGTCGCCGCGCTCGGCCTGACGTTGCCCGCCTACGCCGCGCCCCCGGCCGCGGCGCCCCCGGCCGCGGCGGCGGCGCAGCCCGCGACAAAGCCGGCCGCGGCGCCCCCGGCCGCGGCGGCGCAGCCCGCGACCAAGCCGGCCGCGGCCGCGCAGCCCGCGACGGCCGCGCAACCCGCGACCAAGCCGGCCGCGGCCGCGCAGCCCGCGGCGGCAGCGCAGCCCGCGACGGCGGCCAGGCCGGCCGCGTCATCGCCGGCCACGAGCAGCGTGAGCGTCATGATCCCGGTCGAGAAGTACACGCTCCAGAACGGGCTCGAGGTGATCCTGCACGAGGATCGCCGCACGCCCGTCGTGGCCGTCAACGTCTGGTACCACGTCGGCTCCAAGGACGAGCCGAAAGGGAAGAACGGCTTCGCGCACCTCTTCGAGCACATCATGTTCCAGGGCTCGAAGCACGTCGGCGAGGACATGTTCTTCAAGTACCTGGAGCGGGCCGGCGCGAGCGAGCGCAACGGGACGACCAACGCCGACCGCACGAACTACTTCGAGACCGTCCCGGCCAACGAGCTCGCGCTCGCGCTCTGGCTGGAGAGCGACCGGATGGGGTGGCTGCTCGATCACGCGAACGAGGAGACGTTCGCGAGCCAGCGCAACGTCGTGAAGAACGAGCGCCGCCAGAACTACGAGAACGCGCCCTACGGCCTCGTGCCGCAGTTCCTCCGCGCGGCCATGTTCCCGGAGAGCCACCCCTACCACCTCCTGACCATCGGCACGCCCGAGGACCTCGACGCCGCGCGGATGGAGGACGTCCGGGCCTTCTTCAAGACATTTTACATTCCGAACAACGCGACCCTCGTCGTGGCGGGCGACATCGATCGCGACCGGGCGAAGGAGCTCATCCAGAGGTACTTCGGCCCGATCCCGACCGGCGCCGCGCCGCCCGTCGTGTCGAAGCCCGACGCCGGCGACCTCGCGACCGAGAAGCGCCTCGAGATCGAGGCGGACGTGGAGCTGCCGCGCGTGACGATCAGCTGGGTGACGCCGCCGAGCTTCGCGCCCGGCGACGCGGAGCTCGACCTCGTCGCCAACGTCCTCGCCTCGGGCAAGACGAGCCGGCTCTACAAGAAGCTCGTCTACGATCTCCAGATCGCGCAGGACGTGTTCGCGGGGCAGCAGTCGAGCCAGCTCGCCAGCACGTTCCAGATCACCGCCACGCTGAAGAAGGGCAAGTCGCCCGAGCAGGCGCTGAAGCTGATCGACGCCGAGCTCGAGAAGCTGCGCAAGGCGCCGCCGACGCAGGACGAGCACGAGCGGGCCCGCGCGAAGCTGCTCTCGGATCTGATCTTCAGCATGGAGCAGGTGACCGCCCGCGCGAACGCCATCAACTGGTACAACCAGCTCGCCGGCGATCCGGGGTACTTCCCGAAGGACGTGGCCAGGTACGAGCGGGTCACGGCCGCCGACCTGCAGAAGGCGACGGCGGATCTCCTGCCCCAGGGCAGGCGCGTGATCGCGCTCGTCACGCCGAAGCCGGGCGCCCCGAAGGCCGGGCGCCTCGTGAAGCAGACCGCGCCCGCGGCGCCGGCGGGCGCGAAGCCCGCGGCCGCAGCGCCGGCGGGCGCGAAGCCCGCGGCCGCAGCGCCGGCGGGCACGAAGCCCGCTGCGGCGGCGCCCGCGGCGCCGGCAGCGCCGGCGGCCGACCGGCCCGAGCCGGCGCCGGCCATCAAGAAGCCCGCGGGCGACAAGCCCGCCGTCGACAAGCCCGCGGCCGGCACGGCCGCGCCGAAGGGGGGTTGAGCCATGCGCATGAAACGAATCCTCTCCGTCTCGCTCGCCGCCGCGGCGCTCGCCGCCTGCGCCTCGAACCCGCCGGCGCCGCCCGCCGCGACCGCCAAGGCGCCGCCCTCGGCGCCCTCCGCCGCGGCGCAGCCCCCCGCGCCGGCCGACGCTTTCCGCAAGTCGCCGCCGCCCCCCGGGCCGGAGGTGGTCTTCGTGCCGCCGCGGATCGAGGAGGCGAAGCTCGCGAACGGCATCCGCGTCCTCGTCGTGGAGCGGCACGAGCTGCCGATCATCGCGGTCGACGTGACCACCGTCCGGGGCGCCGACCAGGCCGATCCGGGCGTCGGCGCGTTCGCGGGGGCGATGCTCACGCAGGGCACCAAGACCCGCACCGCCCTCCAGTTCAGCGACGCGCTCGGCAAGCTCGGCGCGAACTTCTCGTCCGGGGTCAACTTCGACGGCGGCGGCGTGCAGGGCCAGAGCCTGGCGCCGCGCTTCGGCGAGATGCTCACGCTGCTCGGCGACGCGTACATGAACCCGGCGTTCGCGCCGGCCGAGATCGAGCGCGAGCGCTCGCGCCGCATCACCCAGCTCGCCGAGATGAACGACCGGCCCGCGTCGCTCCTCTCGATCGCCCAGGGCCTGGTCCTCTACCCCGAGGGCCACCCGTACAGCGCGCCGCTGCTCGGCACCGAGGCGGCGCTGAAGAAGATCACGGCGGGCGCCCTCGCGAAGTTCCACGCCGCGCAGTTCCGGCCGGAGCTGACGACCGTCTCCATCGCCGGGAACATCACCAAGGCCGACGCGGTGAAGGAGGTGGAGCGGGTCTTCGGCGCCTGGAAGGGCCCGGCCGCCGCGCCGCCCGCCGCGAAGGCGGAGCTCCCCGCGGATCCGCCGGCGCTCGCGGCGGGCGCGCCGCGCGTCGTGATCGTCGACCGGCCGGGGCTCACGCAGTCGTCGGTGACGGTGACGCTGCCGGGCGTGCCGCGCGCGACGAAGGACTACGACGCGCTCCTCGTGATGAACACCCTCCTCGGCGGTCAGTTCTCGAGCCGGCTCAACCTGAACCTGCGCGAGAAGCACGCTTACACCTACGGCGCGCGCTCGAGCTTCGACATGCGCCACGGGGCGGGCCCGTTCTCGGCGGGCGGCGCCGTGGTGCGGGAGAACACCGGCCCCGCGGTGAAGGAGATCTTCGCGGAGATCGAGCGGATGCGCAGGGAGCCGGTCACGATCGAGGAGCTCGCGGACGCCAAGGCGAACCTCATCCGCCAGCTGCCGGCCCGCTTCGAGACGGCAGGAGCGACCGCGTCGACGGTCGCCGGCCTCGCGGTCTACGATCTGCCGCTCGACGAGTTCGCGACGCGGCCGGCGAGGATCCAGCGGATCACGCCCGCGGACGTGCAGCGGGTCGCGCAGAAGTACCTCGCGCCCGAGCAGCTCCGGGTCGTCCTGGTGGGCGACGCCGGCGCCGTCCGCGAGCAGCTGTCGGCGCTGCAGCTCGGTGAGGTCACCGTCCAGAAGGCGCCGGGCGCGACGTCCGCGCCCCAGGCCGGCAAGCCCGCCGCGCCCGCCGCGCCCCAGGCCGGCAAGCCGCCCGCCGCGCCCGCCGCGCCCCAGGCCGGCAAGCCCGCCGCGCCCGCCGCGCCCCAGGCCGGCAAGCCCGCCGCGCCCGCCGCGCCCCCCGCAGCGAAGAAGCCGTGAGATACGCGGTGCCGCTCGCCTGCGTGGGCGCGCTGGCGTGGACCACGCCAGCCGCCGCGCAGGCAGGCCCGGCGGCGCCCGACTGGGCGTTCGGGGCGCCGGGCGGCGAGGTGGCCGTTGCCGCCGCCTGCACCGCCTCGCTCGCGGCGTACCTGCTCCCCCAGCGCCGCTCGGCGTGGGGCGCCGCCTCCAGCGAGGAGCGCAACGAGACCATCGGCCTCGCCAGCGACATCACCGGCGCCGCCGTGGGCACGCTGCTCGTCCTCGGCAGCGGGTACGCCCTCGAGGGCGGCTACCTCGCGGGCGCCGGCGTCCGCCGCCCCTTCTCGCGGGCGCTCAGGACGTCGCTGATCGAGGTCGAGGCCGCGGCGCTGTCGACCGGCCTCTCGAGCCTGATCAAGCGCCTGTCGGGCCGGTGCCGGCCGCGCTCGTGGCGGACGGATCGATGCGGGGACACCGACCTCGATTTCGACGCCTTCCCGTCGGGCCACACGACCCCGGTCGCCGCCGTCGCGGGCGCGCGGCTCAACCTCGCGCTGCGCACGACCGGCGACGCCGCGCCGCGCCTCGGCGCGCTCGCCATCGCCGAGGCGGCCACCGTGGTGACGATGGCGCTCCGGATCGGCTCGGGCGCGCACTCGTGGCAGGACGTCGGCGCCGGCATGATCCTGGGCCACGTGACGGGCTTCGCGATCGCGGCCATCCACCCCATCGCGCCGAGCAAGGAGCGGTATGCGGCAGGTCCGCTGCCCGAGCCGACGCCGGAGCCCGCGGCGTTCACCTGGTCGTGGACGTTCTGAACGAGCGGACGCCGGCCGAGCCCGCTACCGATCCCGGCGGCGCGGCGGACGCGGCCCGGCGCCGGTCCCCGGAGCGAGCTCCGCGCCGACCCGCGCCGCATCGCCGACCAGGCTGACCAGGACGTGCTTGCCCGAGGTCTCGAACAGCAGGCAGAGGCGCAGCGCTCGATCCCGCAGCGTCTGCGCGAGCTGCTGCCGCGCCGGACCTGCCGGGGCGCGCGCGATCGCCTCGCGCAGCTCGGCGATCTCCCGCAGGAGCTGCACCTCCTCGGGCGCGCTCCCCGCGCACCGCGCGAGCAGCACCTCCATCCGCTCGTCGCGGCTCAGCCCGCTGAGGTCGTCCTCCTTGAGCGGCTTGCCCTGCCCCGGGAGCCGGTCGAGCTCTCCGCGCGCGATCGCGCCCTGGATTCGCGACTCGATCAGCTGATCCAGCCCTCTGAACGCCATGCCGCCGTCCTTTCTGTCCGATGGCCGGTCGGCCGCCGGCCCCGGGCACCGCGCGCCGCGCGTCCCGCGCATCTTCTCTAGGGGACGCTCTCCGCCTCGACCAGCTCCGGCGCCGCCGCCCTGGCGCTCGCCTCAGAGGCCCATGCAGTTCGCGTAATACGTCACGGTGGCCGGCCAGTCGGAGAAGACGCCGCGGACGCCCACGTCGCGCGCGAGCACGTCGAGCATCACCATCGTGTCGCCGTCGTTGTCGATGCCATCCGCGACCGACTGATAATAGTAGTCGCCGCCGCTCGCCAGCGGGCCCGAGCGCTCGAGCGTCCACGTGATGATGTCGAGGCCCGCGGCCCTGGCGGCGTCGGCGTACTCCGAGGGCACGATCCGCCCTTTGCCGTCGAGCGTCACGAGCGCGAACAGGGGCGGCGCGACGATCTTCACGCCCTGCTCCGCGAGGCTCTGCATCCCGGAGACCGCCTCCTCATAACCCTCGGGCGTGTCGACGCGGCTGTCGAGGTACACGGCCTGCGCGCCGAACTCCGGCTCTTCCTCGAGCCAGTAGAGCACGTCGTCGAGGCTGAAGGACTGCGCGAACACGCTCTTCGGGTCGACGCCGGCCGCCTTGTACTCGTCGATCATCTGCTGCGCGTAGTCCTGTTGCTCGTAGTCGCCCTCGTACGGCATCTCCACCTCCGGGGCCTTGAGCTCGGGCGTGAACTTCACGCCCAGGCTCGAGAAGAGCTCGATGCTCTCGGCGTGCGTGAGCAGCGTGCCGCAGGCGGCGTACAGGTCCGTGCGGAAATCCGGCGTCGACGCCATGTACTCCTCGACCGAAGCGGCGTCCGGGTTCGCCGAGTCCATCTTCCCGCAGAGCCGCCTGAGCTCGGCGAGCGTGATGTCGCTCGTGCAGCACTTCGCCGACGCGGGCGTGCCGGCCTCCGCGTCGGCGGGGACGAACGGCTCCGAGCACTTCTCGGCGAGCTCCGGGATGGCGAGGATGTTCGTCGTCGTGTGGAGATCGCACTGCGCGTGACGGCACACCAGCTGTCGATCCTTGGTGAAGGTCACGTCGCACTCCACGATGCCAGCGCCCATGCGAGCGGCCGCCTCGTACGACTCCCTCGTGTGCTCGGGGAACTGCATGCACGCGCCGCGGTGACCGATCGAGAAATCGGTGCGCTCGAAGGGCCCCTCGGAGCACGCCATCAGCTGCTCCTTCAGCTCCCCGTCGTCCATGTCCTCGACGAGGTAGTACGGTCGCGGGCCGAGCTGCACGCTGTGCGGCGGGGCCTCTTCGGACGGAGGATCCGGCGGGCTCACGGGCTGCAGCGACTCGTCGCCGGAGCAAGCGCTCGTCGCGACGACAGGCAGCGCGATAAGCGCCAAGGCGGTGTCGATTCTGGCGCTCTTCTTGATCATGGAGCACTCCCTCTGTGGATGAATTCAAGCTGGGACGTTCTCCACATGTTCGTGTGCGACTGTGTCCTGCGCGAAACAACGAGGCGACATCTCCGTCCTCTCTCGCGTGCCGTCGGTCCGGAAGGCGGCGACGGCGCCCGCGGGCGCGCCGGCGGGCCGCGATCCATGCTCGCGCCATGCCCATCTTCGAGAAGCGCACGCGCATCGCCGCGCCCCCCGAGCGGGTCTTCGCCTTCCACGAGGAGCCCGACGCCCTGGAGCGGCTCACGCCCCCCTGGGAGCAGGCGCGCATCCTGGAGAAGACGGGCGGGATCCTGGTCGGCGCGCGCGTGGTCCTGGAAGCGCGCGTCGGCCCCGTCCCGGTGCGCTGGGTCGCGGAGCACACGCAGTACGAGCGGGGCCGGATGTTCCAGGACGCGCAGCGCAGCGGCCCCTTCAAGCGCTGGGTCCACACCCACCGCACGGACCCCGACGGCTCAGGCGGCTGCTACCTCACCGACCACGTGGAGTACGAGCTGCCGCTCGGGGTCCTCGGCCGGATCGGCGGCGGCCGCTTCGTCCGGCGCAAGCTGGAGCGGATGTTCGACTATCGCCACGAGGTAACGCGGCGGGCCTGTGAGGCCCCGCCGCGGTAGCCCCTCCGCGTCAGCGGCGCGGATCGCCCTCGGGCCGCCCGCCCGGGTGCGCGGGATCGAACTGCGCCGGCCGGTCCTCGTGCGGGCCGTCCGCCGTGTATCCCCGCTGCGAGGCGCCCTGCTGGCGAGCGATCCGCTCGACGTCGCTCGATCCCTGCGTCGTCTCGTCGTTGAGCTGCCGCGTCGGCGCCCCCGGCTCCTGCTGCTCGCTGCCCACCTGCTGCTCAGCCTGCTTGCTCGGTCCTGCGTGCTCTTTCGTGGGTTTCATGATGTCACCCTGGAGCCCGATCGCTGACTGTAAAGCCCCTGGTTGCATTCCACCCCCATTGACGCATTCATTTGGGTTTCTGCGTGGCCCCGATGCGCGGCAATGGGGTGGGGCTGGGGGCGAGCAGAACTTGGCCGACCACCACCCTCTCGGCGTAGTCACGGCGCCGTGCCGAGCACACCGCACGAGGTCCTGATCGTCGCATTGCGCGAGCAACCGGGGTTGCTCGGCGCGCTCGTCTCCAGGCTCACCGGCGTGCAGCTGCCGCGGAGCCTCAAGCCGGCCGACACCGCGCTCCGCTTCGTGAAGCCTGCAGAGCTGCGGCTCGATCTCGTGCTCCAGGGCGGCCGTCGCCGCTGGGTCCTGGTCGAGCTGCAGCGGGGCGTCGACCCGGCCAAGCGCCGCCGGTGGCCGCTCGCGGCCAGCCTGCTCTTCAATCAGACCGGCGCGCTCGGCGACGTGATCGTGATCACCGCGCGCCGCGCCGTCGCCCGCTGGGCCGAGCGCGTGGCGTGCGTGCGGACGCGGCTCGGGACCTTGCTCCAGCTCAAGCCGGTCGTGCTCCACCTCGGCGCCGGCGAGAGCGAGGCGCTGCTCGACGAGCGCCACCCGGAGCTCGCGCTCTTCGCGGCCTGGGCCATGCAGCACCGCCACGGGCCCGGGGCGCGCGCCGTCGTCGAGCGGGCGTTCGAGCTGACCGAGCGGCTGCCGCGCGCGTTGCGACGGGCCCAGCAGCGTGCGATCCTCTCCGTGCTCAGCGAGCGGATGCTGGAGCTCCTCAGGGAGGCCTCGATGAACCCCGACAAGATCCCGGAAACCCCCGCCGCCAGGAAGCTGCGCCTCTTCCTCGAAGCGCAGGGGCGGAAGAAGGGCCGGGCCGAGGGCGAGGCCAAGGGCCGGGCCGAGGGCGAGGCCAAGGGCCGGGCCGAGGGCGAGGCCAAGGGCCGGGCCGAGGGCCGCCAAGACGCGCTGCTCACGCTGCTGCGCGCCCGCGGGCTCTCGCCCTCGCAGGACGACGAGGCGCGTATCCGGGCCTGCGCCGACGCGGCGAAGCTCGACCGGTGGATCGCGCAGGCCGCGACGGCCACGACGGTGCGCGACGCTCTCCGGACGCGGACCCAGGCCGCCAGGGCTCGCCCCCGCACGCCGGCTCGCTCCCGGCCCGCCCCCACATCGCGCTCCTGAGCCGCGCCGGCCGCGCCAGAGCGACCGATCCACGCTCCATGGAAGCGCTCGCTCCCCGAGCGGACGCGCCCGCCCCTCCCCGGGCGGACGCCCCCCATCCCCGACGGCGCACCCCATCCCCGGCGGCGCACCCCATCCCCGGCGGCGCGCCCCTCAGCCCGTCCCCGAAGCGCGCGACGGCGCGCTCGGCTCCCCCCGCGCGAACGCCGCGGCCGCCGCCCCGCCGCGCACCGCGCGGTAGCGCGCCAGCTCCCCGAACTGCGCGAGCCGGGCGCGCACGATGTTCCTGCTGATACCGAGCAGCCTCGCCGTCTGGAGCTGATTGCGATCGCAATAGCGGTATGCCGTCCGGATGATCGTCTCCTCGATCTGCTCGTGCAGGTTCGGCAGGTTCTGCTCGAACAGCGCGAGCAGCGCGCCCTCCAGCGACGTCGCCTGCGGCGTCGGCCTCACCTGGGACACCGCCTCCGCTCCCGCCCGATCCGACGGAGGAGGGCTCGTCCCCGCCTTCGGCTGGAGCGCCGTGAGGCGCAGATCGTCCGGAGTGACCTCCTGGCCCTTGCAGACCAAGAGCGCGTGGTGCATCGCGTTCTCGAGCTCCCGGATGTTCCCGGGCCACGGGTGCTCCAGGAGCCGCGCCGTCGCCTCCGCCGAGAGCACGGCCGGCGCCGAGCCGAGCCGCTGCGCGTAGAGCTCGAGGAAATAACGCGCCAGCGGCAGGATGTCGCCCGGCCGCTCGCGCAGCGGCGGGAGCGACAGCGTCGCCACGTTGAGCCGGTAGAAGAGATCCTCGCGGAACTTCCGCGCGATCACCGCCTCCTCCAGGTTCACGTTGGTCGCCGCGATGAGCCGCACGTCGATCGGGATCGGCTGGCGCGAGCCGAGCCGCACCACCTCCCGCTCCTGGAGGACGCGGAGCAGCTTCACCTGGAGCGGCAGCGACAGATCCCCGATCTCGTCGAGGAACAGGGTGCCGCCGTCCGCGGCCTCGAACCACCCGGCCTTCGAGGTCGTCGCCCCGGTGAAGGCCCCCTTCTCGTGGCCGAACAGCTCGCTCTCGACCAGCGACTCCGACCAGGCACCGCAGTTGACGGCCACGAAGGGCCGGCCCCGCCGGTGGCTGAGCGCGTGGATGTGACGCGCCACGAGCTCCTTGCCCGTGCCGGTCTCGCCGGTCACGAGCAACGTCGCGTCGCTGGGCGCGATCTGCCGGATCCGGTCGAGGAGCGCCTGCGAGCGGGGATCCTCGAAGACCAGCGCCTTGGCGCGCAGGGAAAGAGCCAGCGAGCTCGGATTGGGAAGCGTGAGCAACGGCATCGTCATCGGGCTTTACTCACCATGATAGCGGATGTTCCGTCCATTATAACGGACGACCATGGCGTGCGCCAGAGATCTTTCTCGGGCGCCGCCTGACCGAAGGCCCCGGACGGAGCCGGGGCCGCTCGTGCTACGCCTCGAGGAGGTAGCCGCGCACCTCGTCGGTGAGCGCCTTGATGTCGCCATCGGTGCGGGACCGGGGGCGCGGCACGCCGACGGGGACGACGCGCTTGATCCGCCCGGGCCGCGGCTCGAGCACCACGACCCGATCGCCGAGGAACACGGCCTCCTCGACGTCGTGCGTGACGAGGATCATGGTGATCTGCTCCTTTTGCCAGATGCGCTGGAGCTCCTGCTGCAGCCGCGTGCGGGTCAGCGCGTCGAGCGCGCCGAACGGCTCGTCGAGGAGCAGGATCCCCGGCCGGTTGACCAGCCCGCGCGCGATCGCCGCCCGCTGCGCCATCCCGCCGGACAGCTGGTGCGGGTAGGCCCGCTTGAACGCCGACAGCCCCACGAGCTCGAGGTGATCGTCGACGGCGCGGGCCTTCTCGGCCCGCGTCCACGTCGAGTTCTCGAGCCCGAGCGCGACGTTCTGCTCGATGGTCAGCCAGGGGAAGAGCCGGTGCTCCTGGAAGACGATGCCCCGGTCGAGGCTCGTCCCCTCGACGCGCGCGCCGCCGACGAGGATGTCGCCCTCGTAGTCGGCGTCCAGCCCGACGAGGAGCCGGAGGAGCGTCGATTTGCCGCAACCGCTCGTGCCCACGACGCTGATGAACTCGCCGGGGTGGATGGTCAATCCGATCCCCTGGAGCACCTGCAGGGACTCGTCCTTGACCACATATTTCTTGCTCACATCGCGGATGTTGATGACTCCAGGCGAGCTCATGGATTCCTCCTCGAAGATGTTCACACGCCGCGGACGCGCCAGCGGAGCAGCCGCTCTTCGGCGGCCGTAGCCAAGAGGTTCAGGCCGAAGCCCACGAGGCCGGACACGATCAGCCCGACAAGCACGACGTCCATCGCGAAGCGCTCGCGCCCGTCGACCATCAGGCTGCCGATGCCCGGCGCGGGCTCGAGCAGGTACTCGGCGCCCAGGGTGCCGAGCCACGCGTAGATGAGCGCCTGATGGACGCCCGAGAAGAGCGACGGCGCGGCGGACGGCAGGACGACCTTGCGGACGATCTGCCAGCGCGAGAAGCGGAGCACGCGCGCAACCTCGATGTGCTCGACACCGACGCTCCGCACGCCCTCGTAGGTGTTCACGACGACGGGATAGAAGGCGGAGAGCGCGATGAACGCGACCTTCGCCTGCTCGCCCACGCCGAGCCACACCGACATGAGCGGGATCCACGCGAACAGCGCCACCTGCTTCGCGGCGTGGAAGCTCGGGGAGAACAGCCTGTCGGCGGTGCGCGAGAGCGCGAGGAAGCCGCCGACCGCCGTGCCCGCCAGCGTCCCGAGCGCGAAGCCGAGGAGATCCCGGCCCAGGCTGGCCCGCAGGTGGGCCCACAGCTCCCCGCTCTCGTGCTGGGCCTTCGCGGCCTCCCAGACGGCGAGCGGCGGGACCAGGATGCGGGTGTTGGCGAGATCGTAGCGGCAGACCACGATCCAGGCGAACACGACGAAGATGGGCAGGACCAGGCCGCGGCGCAGCCGCGGCTGGACCAGTGCTTGCGTGATGGCGCTCATCGTTCGGACCTCGCGGGTGTCACAGGGCGGCGCGCCGCCAGCGGAGGAGGCGGGCCTCGATCTTCTCGAGCCCCTTGTCGAGGACGAGCCCGAGGACGCCCACGACGAGGATCGCCGCGAGCACCACGTCGAGCTGGAAGAGCTGGCGGCCCCAGACGATCAAGAACCCGACGCCCTCGGAGGAGGCCAGGAGCTCGACGGTCACGAGCGACAGCCACGCTTGCGTGAGGCCGTACCGGATCCCGACCGCGATCGACGGGACCGCGGAGGGGAGCACGACCTTCCGGAGCAGCTGGGCATTGCTGAACCGGAAGACCCGGGCGACCTCGATGTACGATCGGGGGACGTTCTTGATGCCCTGGAGCGTGTTGAGGGCGACGGGGATGAGGCTGGCCTGCGCGATGAGGATCAGCTTCAGCGACTCGCCGATGCCCACCACCATCATGAACAGCGGCAGCCACGCGAGCACGGGGACCTGCGCGAGCGCCTTGAAGAGCGGGTGAACGTAGTCCTCGATCCGCCGCGAGAGCCCCATGGCGACGCCGAGCAAGAGGCCGGCCGCGCCGCCGACGGCGAAGCCGCCGAAGACGCGCCCGAGGCTGATGGCGATGTTCGAGTGCAGATCTCCCGAGCTCGCGAGCTCGGTCAGCGTCTGGAAGACGAGGCCCGGGGCGGGCAGGATCTGCGCCGGGATCAGCTCGCGCTGCGAGGCGTAGCTCCACGCGAGGAGGAGCGCCGCCGGGAAGATGAGCCCGACGGCGACGTTGCCCACCCGCCGCGACAGGAGCCGCGCGGCGCCGCCCGCGGGCAGCGCCACCTCCGGCGCCGCGAGCTTGTAGGCGGCCTGGGTCTGGCCTTCTTGGATTCCCTGCTGCGTCATCTTGGTTGCCTTTCTCTCGTGGCCTTCCGCCGCGCCGCTGCGCGCGGCGCTCCCGCCGCGCGCCGCGCGCACCTCACTGCCTGCCGGGGTGCTTGACCTTCCCGTTCGCGTCGAACTCGGGCCAGTAGCCCTCGAGGTTCAGCTCCTTGAGCGCCGAGTTCAGGAACCGGAGGTCGATCCACGAGTCGACGTCGAACGTGTTCCTGATGAGGCCGAACCGCTTCGCGTCGGCGACGGCCGCCTTGTAGCGGGAGATCAGGTACTCGTCGAACAGGGGGCTCGCGCGCACCTTGAGCGAGTCGCCCGTCTGGTCCGCCTTGAAGTTCGCGTACGGCACCCCCGACTTGGACCAGAGCTGGTAGATCGGCGCCGGGTTCGCCTCGTTCTGCGCGATCCAGTGGGCGGCCTGCACGACGACCTTCACGACGCGCTTCGTCACGTCCGGGTACTTGTTCGCGAAGTCCTCGGTGACGATCAGGTGGGCGTGCCGCAGGTAAGCCGGCGAGTCGTTCTTCGTCGTGTAGACGATCTTCGCGATCCCCTGGTCCTGGAGCGTGAGGAGGTCGTATCCGCCGAAGGCGGCGTCGATGTCCCTCGTGGCCAGGGCCGCCTTGGCGGTCGCGCTATCCATGTTGAGGATCCGGAGGTCGCGCTCCGACAGCCCGCTCCCCGCGAGGATCTTGTTGACGGCCAGCTGGAGGTTCGTGCCCTTGAAGAGGGCGACCTTCTTCCCCTTGAGGTCGGCGAGCGACGAGATCGGCGAGTCGGAGGGGACCGCCAGGTACGTGTGCTGGCGCGTCGACACCCCCGCGAGGAGCTTCGTCTTGAGCCCCCCTGCCCTGCCGATGCTCGACGGCAGATCTCCCTGGAGCGCGAAGTCGAGCAGGTTGTTCGCGTACGCCTCGTTGACGGCGGGGCCGGCGCCCTTGAAGAACGACCACTCGATCTTGATGTTGTCCTTCTTGAACTCCTCCTCGAGGAGCCCGCGCGCGTGCACCACGCTGAGGCTGCTGCCGCCCACGAAGGGACGGTTGCCGATGCCCACGCCGGCGAACGCGATGCGGATGACGCGCGGCGCGTCCGCCCGGGCCACGTGCGCCGAGAAGGTCAAGAGCGCCGCGATGAAGATCTGTACGATGATAAGAGCTCGTCTCATGATTTCCTCTCCGAATCCATTGCCGCGCACCGCGGGGCCGCGTCAGAAGCCGCCTTGCAGCTGGGCGAGCAGCTCGTGCTGCGCCCCTTCCGTGTTCGTGCGGTCGTCCCGGCGGTTGAAGTTGAGCTGGAACTTCGTCGTCTCCGCGAAGAAGACGTTGAACCCGAGCGTGTAGACGTCGACCCGGTTCTCGGGCACCTCGGTGCTCGGGTCGAAGAGGTCGACGCGGATGAACGGCTGGTAGGTCTTCGGCCACCAGTCGTCGTATCGCCCCTGGTTCCGGTAGCCCCTCAGGAACTGCTCACCCCAGTTGTAGAAGAAGGTCGCCACGTGCGACAGGCTCGAGAGCCTCGTCTTCTGGGGATCGTCCAGCGTCGTCCCGAGCGTGACGTCGTCCTGGCCGTAGATGAACTCGTAGGTGACGCCGATCGGATAGTGATTGTAGTAGATATCGCCGCCGTAGCGGCGCTTTGCGCCCTTGCCGGACAGCGTCTTCTTCTCGTCCTTGAGGAACGTGTTCTGCCAGCCGATGTACACGCTCCCGCCCAGCGTGATCTGCCGGAGGATGGAGTTGTAGTCGGATGGCACGGTGAACGCCAGGCGGCCGATGATGTCCTTCTCGCTGTTGTCGTCGGGCGTGTTCGGGCCGCTCCCGTTGACGAGGCCCACGGCGTAGGCGAGGATGGGCGCCCGGTAGTTGTAGCCGTAGTCAACCTGCGGCAGGATGTCGCCCCGGATGATGAGGCCGAGCTCGCGCCGGTTGAGCCCGAGCCTCGTCGTGAACTGCGCGTTGGTGATGACGGGCTTGAGCTCCTCGCTCGCCGGCACCTCCAGCCCGAACGGCAAGAGCTGCTGTCCGAGGGTGATTTGCAAGACCCAGTCCTCGGGGGCGAGGGTGGGGAGCACCGAGTAGGACAGCTGGGCGTCCAGCAGGTTGAGGAAGCTGTTGTTGCTCGCCTGCTGGGGCGAGGCGCCGAAGCGGAGCGAGTAGGTGAGGTTGCGCCCTTCCTCGTAGTCCTTGTAGAGGATGCCGTTGAACGAGAGGAGCGCGGCGCCGGTGTCGAACGTCACCTTGCGATCGTTCGACGTCGCCGTGTTCACCGGCTGCTCCGTCCACCCGACGCGCGTCTGGACGACGCCGCCGATGGTGAGGGAGCGCGTCGAGATGGCGGTGTGGAGGTCGCGCTCGCGCTGCCACTGGAACTTGAAGTTCTCGAGGTCGGTGACGAGCCCTTGCAGGTCGTCGCGCGTGACGGCGTTGGGATCGGGCTCGACGAAGGTCTCCGCGGCCGCATCTCCCGCCGGCGAGGTGACCGGGGACGGCACGCCCGGGGCTGCGCCGGGGGCCGCTGGAGCCGCAGCGGCGGCGCCCGGCGCGGCGGCTGGCGCCGCTCCCGCGGGCGCTGGCGCTGCACCGGCGGGCGCTGGCGCCGCGCCGGCGGGCGCTGGCGCCGCGCCGGCAGGCGCCGCACCAGCGGGCGCAGGGGCCGCGCCGGCGGGCGCAGGGGCCGCACCAGCGGGCGCAGGGGCCGCACCAGCGGGCGCAGGGGCCGCGCCGGCAGGCGCTTGCGCCGGTCGCTCCCCCTGGGCTCTGCCGGGCGGGTTCTGGGCGCTCGCCTGGGTCGCGCACAGGGCGATGGCCGCGGCGAGGATCGTGGGGACAGGTGTTCTTGAACGGTCAAGCAGACGCATGAATGGATCCAAAGAGGTTCATTGATTCGCGATCACCGCCGCGCGGGGCTGCTCCCGCGAGCCCCGCGCGGCGCATCTCCGTCAGGCCGCCTTGCTCTTCGGCAGCTTCTGCTCGACCGCGGTCCCCGCGAAGAAGCCGGGGTTCTTGCCGGCGAAGAAGTTGTAAGGATGGGTGAACACGAGATCGCGGAAGTTCGCCTCCGTGAGCGCCCCGCGCTCGACGAGGCTCCAGGTGTCCGCGAGGACCTCGGTCAGATCCGGCACGTCCCAGTGGCCGCTGTCCGACGCCCAGAAGGCGTTGAGCTGCACGCCGAGCGGGTTGACCTTCGTGTTGAACGCGTACGCGATCGTCGGGTCGTCCGCCTCCGAGCCGAAGTAGAAGTTCGGCACGTACCGGTCGCGGATGTCCTCGATCCGCTCGATGCCCGCCTCCGCGAAATCGTCGAGCGCGGCCGGGTCTTGCGGCTGCCTCCGCGAGTTGTTCGACACGCCGAGCGCCCCGCCGAGCACGGCGTTGATGTCGCCGAGCCGCGCCTCGACCTCCTGCCCGCCGTACTGCTGGTAGAGCGCGTAGAGCAGCTTCGCGTCGATGAGATCGGGGTTGTAGTTCTGGACGGCCCGGCCGTTGCGCTTCTCCCAGTGGCCGACGAGGTCGGCGAAGAGCGTCGCGCCCCACGCCGCCCCGCCCTCGAGGAAGCCGACGCGGAGATCGGGGAACCGCCGGGTCACCCCGCTGAAGAAGAGCGACTTCGCGAGCGCCTCGGAGGCGGAGGCGAAGTGGCCGATGTGGTTGTACATGTAGCTCGAGACCGAGCTGCGGCTGGTCCACCCCATCCCGGCAGAGTGGGTGGTCAGCACGGTCTTGAGCTCGACCGCCTTGGCCCAGAACGGGTCGTAGTTGTATTCGCTGTCGACGCCGAACGTGTCGAGCCAGTTGGCGTGCCGCGCGACGTCCGGATGGTGGCGGGACGGGTACTTCTCGGCCACCGCGCGGATGGGCCGGCGGAGGTTGCCGGGGATGAGCGCGACCTTGAGGCCGAGCTCGCGCACGGCGAACTCCAGCTCCTCGACCCCCTCCTCCGGCGTGTGCAGCGGGATCGCGGCGACCGGCGTGAGGCGGTCGGCGTACGGCCGGTACACGTCGGCGTGATACGCGTTCACCGCGCGGATGAGCACCCGGCGCAGGTCCTCCTTGCCGACGTGGGTGGCGAAGGTGGAGACGTTCGGGAACAGCACCGCGTAGTCGGTCCCCGACTCGCCGAGCCGCTCGTGCAGCAGCCTCGGCAGCGACACCGTGGCGAGATCGAGCGTGTTCTTCGTCGGCAGGGCCCACCACGGCGGCCTCACCGAGCGCTGCGCGGCGCGCTGCTCGGGCGTGAGCTCGTACCACTCGTTGCTCAGGTAGCCGAAGCCCCGGTTGATCGCCTGGCGGAACTCGTCGACGTACTTCGCGCCGCCGTACTTCGCGATGTAATCCTCGAGGATCGGGGCGAACTCGATCGTGTGCAGATCGGTGTCGATGACCGGGTAATCGAGCTTGTCGCGCACCGCCCGCGAGCGGGAGGTCTTCTTGCCGTCTTTCAGCGAGAGGTGAGAGGATGAGATGCTCATGACGATGTCTCCAGGGTGCGATCGCGCCGTGCGCGGGCGCTCTCGGCGCCGCGCAGCCGCGATCAGGGCGCAGGAGGCGGCGCGCCGAGGGGGCGCCCGCTCCTCTGCTGAGCTTGAGAGGCCTTCGAGCTAGAGCGCCGCGTGCGCGGCGCCCGGACAGCGCGTGGCCGTCCAGCGCTCGACGTCGGCGACGATCCGGCGGGGCGCGGGCCGCGGCGAGCGCCGGAGGAGCGATGAGGAGCCCACGACGGCCGGCGCGCCCGGGAGGGCGTTCGTCACGATCGTGCTGGCGAGGATGGGGGAGATCGCGTCGAGCGCGATCAGTGGATCTTTCATGGCTGTCTTCAGGTGAGCACTCGACCTGACGCGTTGCATTGCGCGGACCAAAGCCTTCACCCGATCCAGCAGGGCAGACCGGGCGGAAGCCGAGAGGTGCGCTCCGCGCTGCGGCCGCGCCCGCTCTTTCCAGAGCGCCGTCCCGGGGGAGAGACAGAGAGGGCCCGAAGAACCCGGCGCCTCCCGGTGGCGAAGGAAGATCGGCGGAGCGCAGCACGCGCCGCGCACCCTGTCAGGAAAGCAAATCGAGGATCGATGCTCCGCTGTGGGTTCCGTTCTGCACGCGGCGTACCAGGCTTATGTCCGCTTCAAAAGACGCGAATCCGTTATACCGGACAACCCTGTGCTGCTGGAGCAGCAGGCGCGTGCTGCGGGGGTGCTGCTCCAGCAGCAGCCTCGGGCAGGGTGCGTCATCGGAGGGAGGGGGACGAGGCTGGCAGGTTCGTCGCGGTCGCGAAGGCGATCCCGCTCTGAAGGTCGCGGCGGGTCACGACGCCGGTGAGGTCGATGTCGAGGTCGACGATGGCCTGGGACACCTCGGGCCGGATGCCCGTCAGGACGACCTGGGCGCCGAGCAGCCGGACCGCCCGCGCCACCTGCAGGAGGGCGCTCGCCGAGGCCGTGTCGATGTGCGGCACGCCCGTGACGTCGATGATCGCCACCCGCGCCTGCCGCTCGACCACCTTGCCCAGCAGGTTCTGCATCATCTGCTCCGCCCGCGCCTCGTCCAGCGCGCCCACGAGCGGCAGCACGAGGACGCCCTGGCTGATGGGCACGATGGGCGACGACAGCTCCAGGAGCGTCTTCGCCTGCCTCCGGAGCGCGTCCTCGAGCTGCTTCCGCTTGGTGATCACCTCCGTGAACAGCATGATCCCGCCGATCTCGCCGGTCGGGGTGTACCACGGGAAGATCTTCCACATCCCCCACTCGACGTGCCCGTCGCTGCGCGGGAAGGGCTCCTCGTCGTTCCCTTCCGAGGCCCCTGCGAGGCAGCGCTTGTGGATGGCCTTCCAGTGCTCGGGGACGTCGGGGAAGATCTCATAATGGCTCCGGCCGACGAGCTCTCGATCGCTCAAGCCGAAATCCGCCTTGTAGCGTTCACTGGCCATGATGTAGCGCATGTCCCGATCGAACATGGCAAACGCGGCCGGTGTGTAGGTGACAAAGAGGCGCACGTGCTCCTCGCTCCGGCGCAGCGCCTCCCGAAGGCGATCCCGCTCCTCCTCCGCCTGCTCTAGCTCCCGGATGCGCTGCCTCAGGTGCTGGTTCTCCGCAGCGATCTCCTCGTAATCCGCATCACAGGTCATCCGGGCCTCTGGTTCCGTCCTGGACTTATACCAAAGAAGTGGGACCTGTGGCGATCGAAGCGGCGCAGCGCGTGGGCTGCCGACTACCGGGGCGGTCGCCGCTCGCCGCGCCTGGCGCCCGATCAGACGCCAGGCGCCTTCAGCGCACTCCGGGTGGAAACCTGAGTTGCGAGGCTCCTTCACCCGAGGTCTCCGCGAGCGCCCACATCAGCGCTGGTTGGGGAGGCTGCGCGCGAGCTCGACGAAGGCGCGCCCCATCGCCGGAACGTGCTCGGTGGCAGCATGGTCCCCGAGCGCGCCTTGCCCGGGAAGCGGGTCGCCTTGGTCGGACCGAGCTCTTCGGGGGCGCGCCCTGGGCCGCGGCTCAGCGCGCTTCGTGGGCGGCCTTGAGGCCGGCGATGTCCAGCTTCACCATCTTGAGCATCGCCTCGGAGACGCGGCGCGCCTTCTGGGGGTCGGGGTCGGCCATCAGGTCGCCGAGGACGGCGGGCACGATCTGCCAGGAGACGCCGAACTTGTCCTTGAGCCAGCCGCACTCCTCGACGGAGCCGCCCTCGCGCAGCGCGTCCCAGTAGCGGTCCAGCTCGGCCTGGTCGTCACAGCTCACCAGGAACGAGATCGCGTGGTTGAACGGGTCGAGCGGGCCGGCGCTGATGGCCATGAAGGGCTGGCCGCACAGCGTGAACTCGACGACCTTGACCGAGCCGGCGGGGCCGCTCGGCGACTCGCTCGGCAGCGCGGTCACCCGGTCCACCCGGGAGTCGGGGAAGATCGACGCGTAGAACCGAGCCGCCTCCTCCGCCTCCTTCGCGTACCAGAGGTGCGGCGTGATCTTCTGGACCCTGGTGCTCGCCTTGCGCTCCTCTCCGCTCGTATCGAAGAGGACCTCGAACCCGCCCCAGATCATGCGCTTGCCGTCGAACGGGGCGTCGCCTGTCGGCTGCATGCGCGGGTCGTTCCTCATCTTCTCGCCAGCCTGATCGCGCACCTCCTTCGACGGCCAAACGATCCAGGAGAACACGATGGTCTCGCCTGGCTCGGCCTTCACTGCGCCCTTGAAGTCGGTGATCTTGCCGTCGGGGACGTCGTCCCCCCAGCATTCGACGATGCGTATCGCGCCATACTCCTGGAAGAGCGGCGCGATCTTCGCGCATACCTCGCGATAAGCTGCCTTGTTGCCCGTGGGTACCGGAGTCACGAAGCCGTCGATGTAGGTCATGGGCGCGATTATGCGGACCCGCCGTTTGCGGCGTCAAGCGCGCGGATCCAGGCGAACGGCGGGCTCGACCATTGGCATCCTCGATCGGCTCGGCGTCGGTCACGCGGATCGCGGCCAGCAGACACACGACGGCGAACAACGACTCGGAGAGAGAGAAAGTGAGACGCAACTTCGGAATGCGTCCTGCGCTCCTGCCGCGCGAGAATGTGGCGAGGATGGCTCGACCGTCTCTCTCCTACGGCCGACCGCGCAAGGCGTCCTGGGTTTCCTGGCGCATCTCGCGCAGGAGGGCGGCGGCGACGACGCCGGGGTGCGTGCGCTCCGGCGCGGCGCCGAACGCGGCGAGGACCTCCGCGAGCGGGCGGGGCTCCTCGTCCGCGGGCGGCGGCGCGCCGAGGCGTGCTCCCCCGACGAAGAAGCCCGCGGCGTAGAAGGCGAGGGCGATGGCGCGCGCCACCCGCGCCCGCGCGCGCTCGCCGTCGCTCGGGGGCCTGCCGAGGTACGCCTCGAGCAGGGCCTCGCGCTGCTCGGGACGCGGGCACGCGAAGACGCCGAGCTGCGCGAGATCGACGAGCGGATCGCCCGCGCCCGCGGTGGTCCAGTCGACGAGGTACACGCGGTCGGCCGAGACGAGCACGTTGTTCGGGTTGACGTCGCGGTGACACGGGGCCGCGTGCGCGTGGGGCGCGCTCGCCCGCTCGAGCTCGTCGACGGCGCGGACGAGCTCCGCGGGGAGCCCCACGCCCGCGAGCGCGGCGCATTGCGCGTCGAGCGAGCGCAGGAGGTCCTTGCGCGACGGGCCGCGCGGGAACGGCGGGCCGTCGTGGAGCCGCCGCAGCGTCGCCGCGACCCGCTCGAGCAGCGCCGGATCGCGCGCCGGGCGGAGCGGCGTCCCCGCGATGCGGTCCATGACGGTCACGCCCGTCCGCGCGTCCGCGAAGCGCAGGCGCGGGGCGACGCCGCGCTCGGACGCGACGCGCATGCACGCGATCTCGCGCGCGGCGCGCCCCGGATCGCCCGGATCGAGCGCGCAGCGCTTCGCGACGTAGGGCGCGCCGTCGACGGAGAACGCGAGCAGCGTGGCGCCGGAGAACCCGCCGGAGAGCGAGGTCCGGTCCTCCGCCGGGCGCCCGGGGAACGCGGCCTCGATCGCGGCGGACAGGTCGGGATGCAGCTCCGGGGGGCTCATGCCGCCCGCCGCATCGCGGCGAGCCGCTTCGCGTAGAGGCGGCTCCGCGCCGCGAGGTCGGCAGGCCGCGCCCAGTCCCATCCGATCGCCCGCCAGTCGGGGTCGTCGGGATCGAGCCCGAGCGACGCGAGGAACGCGCCATCGGCGACGAAGAAATGCCGCTTGTACGTGAGGAGGACGCTGCGCGGCGCCTCCGGGAGCGCCTCGAGGTGGGCGCGCGCCTCGTCGTAGGTCGCGAACCAGTGGTGCAGCACGGCGCCATCCCGGCCGTAGAGCAAGGTCCCGAGCTCGGGCGCGCCGGGCTCTCCCGCGAGGGCGAGGCGCGCGCGCTCCCAGCTCGAGAAGCCGCACTCGCGTGCCACCACGGCGAGGCAGTGCTTGCGGCGGATGCCGGCGGCGGCCGCGGCGAGCGCGGCCTCGTCGGCGCGCGCGAGCTCGGGCAGCGCGCGCAGGCGCGCCAGCGCCTCGGCGTCGTTCGACGCGAGCCGCTTGTGCAGCAGCTCGGCGCGGGTCTTCAGCTCGCAAACGGGATCCATCATGGACGTCTCCTCTTGCATCGGCCGCTGCCCGCTCCCTCGGCCCGAGGATCTCGACGTGGTCATGACGGTGCGAGGTGACCCGCGATCGTCGCGTTGCAGGGTGAAAGGCTTCTTTCCGGCGGGGAGGGCGCCCCTGCGCACCCAGAATGAGGACGGTAGCGCTTCGCACCGGGGCGCGCCAGGTGGAACAGGGGGAGGGTGCGGCCGCCGAGGTCCGCGAGGCCACGCCGGAACCGGCGTGTGTCGGGTCGGGCGACGCGAGCGACGGGCCGGACGCGAGCCGCGGCCTGGGTCGGCTCGGACTGTCATGAGTCACAGGGTGAAGCGGGCGGGTCTGGAGGAATCGCTATACGCGGCGAGGTCGAGGCGGCCAGCCGGAGGAAGTCCGAGCCGTTGAACGTCACGAGCGCATCCGCGCCGGCATGCTCGGCGGCCACGAGGTGCAGGGCATCGAAGAGGACGCCGGAGGAGAACTTGCGCTCGGTGCACCGCTTCATCGCTTCATCGCTTCATCGTATACGGCCGGATCCACAGGGCGCACGTCGAACACGCCCCGAACCCGGCCCACGACTTCCAAGGCCTGCTCCGGGGTGGCCCGCGCCGGGATCGGCAGGCGCGTCAGCTCGGACCAAAGCTCCGCGAGGGTGTGCCAGGTGACGAGGCCGGTCACCCGTCCCTCGGCTACCGCATCGATCCAGACGACGGCGCGACGGTGGTGCGTATGTGCGCGGTGCAGTCCCGCGACGAGGGCGCTCGTATCGAAGGCGATTTTCACGAGTCGCCCTGGATGCGCTCCGCCCGCGCATCGCGATCCGGGCGATGATCGAACGCATCGACTGGCACGGTGGCGTCGGTGTCGACGAGGAGGAGACCATGCCGCTCGGTCAAGATCACGCCCCCACGGCGAGCTGGCTCCTCTGCCGCAGGGACGTCGCTCGCCGCCTCGTGCGCGACGAGCTCGATCACGCGGAGCCGATCGGTGACAGGTGCGCGGATGGCGGCGACGATCTGGTCGACGGTCATGTTCAGCAGGATGCCATCCCTGCCGCTCTCGAGAAAGTCGACGTTGCCGTTGCAGAGGCATCGAACGGGCGGAGCGAACAAGTGGCCCGATTTTCGGCGTCGAACTCGGCCGGCGGCTGCGCTGTCACCAGCGGGCTGACGGGAGCGCCAGCTCCCGCGGGCCGATGAGTTCCGTTGCGGACAGCAGGGTGGACTCCGCCCAGCCGGGCGGACTCCGCCCCGGGTCGGACCGTCGGCGCCCCCAACGTCGGTCGGGTCGCTCTCGATCGCACGCACGCCCGCGTTCGCAGGCAGCGCATGGGCCTCACCAGGCCCGGCCTGGTCAACCCACCCTCACGCCCATGCCTCCGGGGCAATGGCGGGGTGATCTGCACCTCCTTCTTCCGTACGCTCTTCCTCTCCAGGAGGAATTTCGCGCGATGCTGCCGCTGCTCATAGTGCCCGGTTACACCGGCTCCGGCCCTCGCCATTGGCAAACGCTCTGGGAGCAGAAGCTCCCTTCCGCGCGCCGCGTGGAGATGCCCGACTGGGATCATCCCGACCGGCGCGCGTGGGTCGAGGCGCTCGACCGGGCGGTCGCCGCCAGCGCTGAGCCGCCGGTGCTGATCGCGCACAGCTGCGGCGTGAGCGCGGTGGTCCACTGGGCGGCCGTCAGCGCGCGGCCCGTGCGCGCTTCGCTGCTCGTCGCGCCGGCCGACACGGAGTCTCCGAGCTACCCGCGCGATGCGCTGACATTTCATCCCTTGCCCGACCTCAGGCTCCCGTTCCCCTCGACGGTCGTCGCGAGCTCGAACGACCCCTATTGCACCCTGGAGAGAGCCGAATCCTTCGCGCGCGCCTGGGGGAGCCGATTCATCGATGTGGGACCGCGCGGGCACATCAACACCGACGCTGGCTTCGGGCCATGGCCCGAGGGCGAGCGGATCCTCGCCGCGCTGATGGTCGAACCCGTCTCAGGGGTGTCTCGTCGTTGACGTGGCGAACGCCGTCGACCCGCCTGGTCTCGCGTCGAGCCTACGCGCGGCTGGCCTCGACCTCGCGCAGGCGCCCGGTGCGGACGTCGTAAACGAACCCGCGGACGGGGATGTCCTTTCGCACGAGCGGCGAGCTCCGGTAGATCGCGATGTCGTCCCGGACCGAGGCGTCCAGATCCGAGAATGGCAGGAAGGCCACGTGATCGGCGTCGGCGGAGAGGGTCTGCCGCAGCTTTCCACGGATGGCCTCGTCGGTGAACGTGAGCATCCCGCAATCGGTGTGGTGGACGATGACCACCGCCTCCGTGCCGAGGAGCGTCTGGCTGATGGCGATGCTCCGCAGCGCCTCCACGACGCGCCCGCCCGCGTTGCGGATGACGTGGGCGTCCCCCTCCTCGAGCCCGAGCGCGCGCGCCGGGTCGAGGCGCGCGTCCATGCACGCCACGATCGCGACCTTGCGGCCCGGCGGCAGGGGCAAGGAACCCTTGGTGAACTGGGACGCGTAGGCCTCGTTGGCGCGGAGCAGCTCGTCGATGACGCTCATGCTCCCCATTGTCGATGACTCGAGGGGGCTCCTGTCAAGCAATTCATCCGTTATAACGGATGCCGGCCGGGCGAGGAGCCGGCGGGCAGAACCGACCTGCGCCGGCCACCCGACCTGGGTTCAACGTGGGTCCTCGGGCCACCCAACCTCGTCCGGTCGCTCCCCCTCAACGCGCCTCTCCCCGCTCCCCTCCCTCCGCCTCCCCTCCCTCCGCCTCCTCGCCCGGCGCGCCGCCGTCCCTCCGGCCCTCCAGGCAGCCGCCCAACGCCTTCTGGATCATCGGCAGCGGCAGCGCGAACTCCATCGAGAAGCGCCCTTTGCGCGGGCTCACCCGCGCCAGGTCGAGCAGCTCGAGGAGCTCGCCCTCCCCGTCCGACTGCGCCTTCAGCCGGCCCAGCGAGAGCGCGGCCCCGAGCGTCTTGCCGAGGTCGTCCACGTCGGCCGCCACCGGCCCCGTCACGTCGGCCACGATCGCGACGTCCTCCGACGCGTCCACGTGCAGCTCCACCTGGCTCACCGCGCCGCGCAGGCGCTCGGCGATGTCCGGCTCGCTCCTCTCGAGCAGCTCCGCCACGTCGTCGGCCGAGAGCACCCCGTACGCATCCCCGTAGCTCGCCCACTCCGGGATCGCCGGCGGCGCAGGCGCCACCTTGTCCTCCAGCCTGTCCATCGCGGCCTCGACCGCCTGCGCGTCCCTGCCCGCGAGCAGGAGGCCGTCGCCCCAGCGGCCGAGCACCGGCGAGCGCCCCTCCTCCTCGAAGAGCGTCCCCCGCGCGCCGTACGCCCGGCGGCTCCCCCGGAGCGAGTCGAGGCGCGCCGACGGGAACTGACCCGACACCACCACGAGCGCCCCCGACGCCGCCGCGATCCGGTCGATGTCCTCGAGCACGTCGATCCCGAACTCGTCCTTGAGCTCGTCGAAGCTGTCCATCTCGAGGTTCGCGAGCATGCAGTCGAGCCAGAGCTTGCCGGCCGGCGACTCCTTGATGGCGCTCGCCTCGAAGACGACGGCCGACGTGGCCTTGCCCGTGGGCAGCGCCGTCAGCAGCGGGTCGCGCCGGGGCTTCGCCTCCACGCTCGGCTCCACCTCCGGCGGCGGCGGCAGCGTGCGGCGGCGCAGGCTGCGCTCGATCTCGGGCTCCCGCGGGCGGCGCGGGAACTCCACGCGCGCCTTCTTCGGGGACGTGGCCTTGCCGTCCCCGCGCGTCATGAGCCACGCGGCGAGGCCGAGGAGGAGGACTGCGGCGAGGAGCCAGGCTCGATGGCGCATCGATTCAAAAATCCTTCTGCTCGAATCCCCAGATGCCGAAGGCGACGGCGGCGAGGCCGAAGACGGCGATCCCCGTGAGCAGGCTCGCGAGATCGAGCGCCTCGATCGGCGCCGAGGCGGCGAGATCGGCGGAGGTGTCGGCCAGCGTGGAGACGCGCGGCAGGAGCGACGTGACGGCGCGGAAGAGCGCGCGCGGGGCGCCGTCCTCGAAGAAGGTCGAGAGGCGATCGCGGTACCCGGCGACGATGCCCGCGACGAAGAGGGCGCCGCCCGTGGCGGCGGAGAGCGCGGCGCTGCGCGCGAACACGGCGGTCGCGAGCATGGCGCCGTAGAGGGCGGCGAAGGTGACGCTCGCGAGGAGGGCGGCGAGGACCGGGCGCAGCGTCCAGACGCCGGTCTTCACGGCGAGCAGGAGCGCGAAGCCGCCGGCGCCGTAGAGCGCGCCAACCAGGGCGAGGCCGAGCACGCCGAGGAAGGTGCCGGCGAGCAGCTCCCAGCGCTGGACGGGGAGCGCGAGGAGGTGCTCGATGCGGCCGGGCGCGAGCAGGCTCGGGGCGAAGTCGGCGCAGGCGACGACGCCGAAGGCGAGGCCGCCGTAGAAAATGACGTACGCCGCCGCCCGGAAGACGGGCCGGAGGGCGAGGTCGACGGACCGGATGTCGGTGGGGACGACCTGGCCGAACAGGCGCGTCGCGGCGAGGGCGCCGTCGACGATGTCCATACGCAGGGTGAGGCCGGCGACGGCGAGCAGGAGGGTGATGCCGGCGCCCAGGGCGAGGAACCACCTGCGCGAGGCGGCCTCGCGGACGAGATCGAGCGCGACGGCGAGCACGGTCCTCACGGCGACGCTCCGGAGCTCGGCTTCTCCTGCGCCGAGAGCGCCTCGGCGAGGACGTCCTCGAGGTCGCGCATGTCGCGGGCGAGCTCGACGAGCAGGGCGCCCCGGGCGCGGGCGCGGTCGAGCAGGGCGTTGAGGTCCTCGGGGCTGGCGGCGTCGCAGGTGAAGGCGCCCTCGGCCTCGCCGGCGACGAAGCCGAGCGGGAGGAGCGCGGCCGGATCGCAGCCGGGCGCGAAGCGGACGCGGAAGCGCGTGGCGCTGCCGCAGAGCGCCTCCAGGGCGCCTTCGCGGACGAGGCGGCCGCCGGCGAGGATGCCGATGCGGTCGCAGACGCGCTCGGTCTCCGAGAGCAGGTGCGAGTTGAGGAAGAGGGTGGCGCCGCGGGCGCGCTCCTCGGTGAGGATGCGGCGGATCTCGGCGCGGCCGAGGGGGTCGATGCCGTCGGTGGGCTCGTCGAGGACGAGCAGGTCGGGGGCGCCGAGCAGGGCTGCGGCGAGGCCGAGGCGCTGCTTCATCCCCTTGGAGAAGCCGCCGATGCGGCGCTCCGCGCTGTCGCGGAGGCCGACGCGGGCGAGGTCGCGGAGGAGCGCGGCCTCGGTCATCGAGAGGCGCTTGAGCCGGGCGACGCTGGCGAGGAAGGCGACCGGCGTGAAGGCGTGCGGGAGGTGGAGGCGCTCGGGGAGGTAGCCGATGCGGGCGCGGACGGCGCGGTCCTCGGGGGCGCCGCCGAGGACGCGGACGGCGCCGGAGGTGGGGCGGACGACGCCGAGCAAGGTCTTGATGAAGGTGGTCTTGCCGGCGCCGTTCGGGCCGAGGAGGCCGAACGCGGCGCCGCGGGGGATGGCGAGATCGAGGCCGGCCAGGGCCTGATGTCCCTCTCGCCGGAAGAGGCCCGCATAGGTCTTGCGGAGCGCGGCGGCTTCGATGGCGAGCACGGTGGGAGCATAGCCGACGTGGGCTGGAGAAGAAGGGATCGAACGCTCGCCGGCGCCGCGCGGGAAGGCCGCCGGGAGCGCGGCCGCGCGGGCTGGCCAGGGCGCATCGCGCTGTCTCGCCACGAGGCACGGCCTGCGGGGGTCGCCTGCCGAGGTAGCCTTTCACGATATCGGCCTTTGATCTCGTGAGCTCCGCGGACACGCGCGCCGGTCGCGTGAATCGGGCGCCCGCGTTCTTCGCCGCGTTCACGATCTCGACGAAGCGGTGGTGATCGCTCTCGACGTCGATGTCGCTGTCGTGACGCCTGCATCCGGCGCTTCACGGTCTGCCGCTGTGAGGCTCCGCAGGGAGCGCGTCGCATTGCACTCTACTGGCAATCTTCCAACCAGCGTCCCTGATCTCTCGCTCATGTGGGCCCGATCGACCTGGATAGGCACGATCATCGGACGTTCCCGTCAAGGATCGTGTAGGATGCGAGCGTGGTGAATCTCGACGCGATCTCGGACCAAACCTATGTGGCTGCGGGTGCGGACTTCGCCTTCGTGATCACCCGGCGGGGGCGGCTCGTCACCCGGCGAGCGCCGGGCGGCATGCCCGAGGAGGGCCGCGGCCGGATCGTCGAGGCAGCGCGGAGCCTCGGGGATCGGAGCCGGCTCGGGCACGTGGAGCTGTCGCGCGAGGACCTGGTCCCGTACGGGGGCGCGGCGCCGGTCGACGTGTACTTCGGCGTGGCCGGCGAGGTGATCCTCTGCGTGGTCATGCCCACGTGGGCGGACCGGCAAGGCGTGCTGCCGGCGCTCGAGGAGGGCTTGCGCGCCATCGACGAGGCCGCCGCGGCGGCGTCGCGGGCGGCCCCCAAGGGGCACCGGCGCACCCGGTCGCGCCCGCGAGCGGAGGCGGCGCCTTCCTCGGCGCGCCGCCCGGTCGCCGAGGTCCGCGAGCCGCCGCCGTCCACCCGCTCGGTCGCGGCCGTCTGCGAGCCGCCGCCGTCGCCCACCCGGCGCGCCGCGCCGCCGTCGCCGCCGGCCGGCAGGCGCAGCGCCGTCGCGGGCCTGGTCCTCCTTGCCAACGGCGGGCCGCCCCGCTCGCTGGCGCGCCCGGTGATGCTCCGCGACGCGCCCCCGCCGCCCGAGGTCGCGCCCCGGCCGTCGGCGTCGTTGGCGGACCTCGGCGCCGGCGAGGCGACGCCCGGGGGCGAGCCCCACGCGGCCGTCGCGCGGGAGCTCGGCGGGGGGCTGTCGTCCATGCCCGAGATCCGGCTGGGCATGGCGTCGGTGGGCCACGAGACCCTGGCGGCGATCGAGGCCGAGCTGCAGCCGCCGGCGCGCGCCGGCTCGATGCCCGAGTCGCTGCACTTCGAGCTGGTGAGCATCAGCCGCGAGAGCCTGCTGGAGATCGCGGCCGCGGAGGCGCGCCAGGCGACCGCGGACCCGCGGCCGTCCATGCCGCCGGTGCACCCCGAGCGCCTCACCCACCCCTGGGTGGAGCCGCCCGACGACGCGAGGCACATGGCCGAGGCCGATAAGCGCGCCCGCAGGACCGCGCCCCCGGAGCTCGAGCTCGTCGCGCCGGAGTCCGGGATCGTCGACGCGGCGCTCGCGGGCCTTCGCGCTCGCTCGGGCTGAGCCGCGGCTTCGTCCTCCTCATCGACGGCTGGCGCCGCCCACCGCGGCCTCCCGCGGGGCCCGCACCGGGACTCTAGCCAAGGCCGTGGTCCGCCCTCCGGTGCTCGGACAGGCGGAGACCGAGGGCCAGCGCCAACCCCAGACAACCGGCGGTGGGGCTCGTGGTAGGCTCCATGGCGTGGGCGCGGTGACCCTCGACGGCAGCGAAGCGGACCTCGATCGATTCGCGGATCGCGTCTTGAACGGCGCCACGGCGGTCGAGGCGCTCAGCCCGGTCGAGCGGCAGATGCCCTGGAACTTCGACGACCGCTCGGGGTTCACCCGGTCCACCGCGCTGCGCTCGGGCATCGGGCTGACGGTCACGAAGCTCCGGTGGGAGCGCTCGTGGTCCATGGCGTTCGACCATGGGGCCTCGCGGCTCAAGTTCGTCGTGCTGCGAGGGCCTGGGCCCCGGCTCACGACCAGCGAGGGGGAGCGCCATCTCCTCGAGGGGGGCACCTTCCACGTCGGCCAGATCAAGCGACCCGTGCGCCTGCGGTTCGATTTCGACGACCGCGAGGTCGACAGGGATCACGAGCAGCTGTCGCTCGAGATCGATCGCGCGCGGCTGAGCGAGCTGCTCGGCACGAAGGTCTTGCCCGCCGCGGTGGAGCGCGTGCTGTCCAGCCCGCGCGCCTATCCGAGCGATGCCCAGCCCGTCGTGCCGGCGTTGTTCCAGCTGATCGACGAGCTCGTCCACTGCGATGCTCGGGGCCCCTCGCGCCAGCTTTACCTCGAAGCGAAGGGGCTCGAGCTCCTGGCCGTGATGATGGATCGCCTCGAGGAGAGCGAACGCGCGGCGTCGTCGGCGCTCTCGGCGCACGACGTCGATCGCCTGGAGCGAGCCCGGCAGATCGTGCTCGCCCGCCTGGAGGACCCGCCGCGCCTGCCCGACCTGGCGCGCCTGGCGGGGCTGAACGAGGCCAAGCTCAAGGCCGGGTTCCGCGCGCTCTTCGGAGACACCGTCTACGGTTACCTCCGCGATCGGCGCCTGGACGAGGCCCATCGCCTCCTGCGCCAGCGGCGGTACAGCGTGAGCGAGGTGGCCGCGCGGGTCGGCTACGCCAATCCGAGCAAGTTCGCGGCCGCGTTTCGCGAGCGGTTCGGCGTCCCTCCGTCGCAAATTACATAGAGCGACAAACGGGTTGAAACTGCCTGAAAAGCGCAGAGATTCGAACCGCCAAGACGCCAAAAGACGCCAAGTAAAGAGAGAGAGAGAGAGAGAAAAAAAAATCTTGGCGTCTTGGCGTCTTGGCGGTTCATCTCTCGCTCGATCAACGTGATCGGCGTTCGAGCGCCGCTGGGCGGAGGTCTCGAGCCTCCCTCTCGCCGGAGCCGCCGTAGCCGCCAGGCCGCGAGCTCCCCTTCGCGTGCGCTCCCACCGCCTGCGCCGCACCGATGCCGCCGGCTAGGAGCAGAGATGCTCCGTCCTGGAGCGGCCGCGCGCGCCAGCGGGTGCCACGGTGGGGAGAAACAGCGCACCGGCACGGCGCGCGGCCGGCTCGGCCGCGGCGCCTCCGTGCCCGGCCGCGCCCCCGACAGAAAGGCAACATCGATGAAAGCCATCGTCTTCACCGCGTACGGTCCCCCGGAGGTCCTCCGGCTCGCCGAGGTGGACAAGCCCGCTCCCGGGAACCGCGACGTGCTCGTCCGCATCCGCGCGACCACGGTGACCGCGGAGGATCCGAAGATGAGGGCGTTCAAGCACCCGCCCCTGCTCTGGCTCCCGATAGGCGTGCTCTTCGGGTTTCGACGGCCCAGAAAGCCGATCCTGGGCATGGAGTTCGCGGGAGAGGTCGAAGCGGCGGGCAAGGACGTCACCCGCTATCGCGAGGGAGATCCCGTCTTTGGCTATACCGGAGTCGGCCTGGGTGCCCACGCCGAGTACATCTGCGTCCGCGAGGACGCGATCATGGCCGCCAAGCCGAGGAACATGAGCCATGAACAGGCGGCCTCCATCCCCAACGGGGCGCTCACCGCCCTCGTGTACCTGAGGAACATGGCCAAGCTGAAGGCCCGAGAGCACGTCCTCGTCCATGGCGCCTCGGGGGCGGTCGGCACGGCGGCCGTACAGATCGCCAAGGCCCTCGGCGCGCGGGTCACGGCGGTCTGCAGCGGGCGAAACCTGGCCCTCGTCGCGTCCCTCGGCGCGGACGAGGTCATCGACTACACGAAGCAGGACTTCACCAGGAGCAGCCAGGCTTACGACATCGTCTTCGATACGATCGGCAGCACGTCGATGGCCCAGGTCGAGGGCTGCCTTCGTCCGAACGGCCGCTATCTGGTGACCGTGTTCGGCATCCGGGAGATCGTGGGGATGCTCTGGACGTCCCTGGTCGGAGGGAAGCGCATCCTCGGCGGAGCCTCCAACTTCCACTGGACGCCCGGCGACCTCGCCTACCTCCGAGGCCTGATCGAGGCCGGAAAGCTCACCGCGGTGATCGATCGATCGTATCCATTGGCCGACGCCGCGGAAGCGCATCGGTATGTCGAGAGCGGGCGCAAGCGGGGGAACGTGGTGCTCACCGTGGACGGGCCACCCCGAGCGGCCGCCTTCGAGCCGCCCCGGGTGTGAAGTCTTCCAGGCGCCGCAGCGGCCCCGGCGCGCTCACCAGCAACCGCCGGCCGAGGCGATGAGGGGGCCATGACGCACCTCGTGCTCGCGCCCGAGCAGCAGATCGCCCCGGGTTGCTGCTGTGGCAGCAGCGCACCAGCAGCGCTCCGGGCTCATCGCAGCTCGGCACCGCGCGCCCGCGGGCGCGCGCCGACCGGCGGCCGCCGCCATGCCGCCAGCGGAGCTGCGGCATGCCGGTTGCTCATCGCTCCCGCCCGCCGCTCGCCACGCGCCCCCTCAGGCACCGCCGGCCGCGGCCCCCTCCCCGCGCGACGCCCGCGCGCCCCCCGAGCTTGACAAGGAGTCTCCCGTGACCGTGCCCCACCGACCCGGAAAGCTGCACCTCAACGCGTTCCTGATGACGATAGGACACCACGAGTCGGCGTGGCGCTTCCCGGAGAGCAACCTGACCGGCACGTGGGACGTGGCGCACTACAAGCACCTCGCCCGCGTGGCCGAGCGAGGGACGTTCGACTCGATCTTCTTCGGCGACGGCCCGGCGCTGCAGGGCGATATCCGGTACCGGCCCGTGGGTCGGCTCGACCCCACGGCGCTGCTGCCGGCGCTGGCCGCGGTGACCGAGCGGATCGGGCTCGTGGCGACGGCCTCGACCACGTACAACGAGCCCTACAACCTGGCCCGCCGCTTCGCCACGATCGACCACATCAGCGGGGGCCGCGCCGGCTGGAACATCGTCACCACGGCGGGCAGCGACGCGGCCCAGAACTTCGGCCTGGACGAGGTGCCGGAGCACCGGCACCGGTACGAGCGCGCGGCGGAGTTCGTCGACGTGTGCCTCAAGCTCTGGGACAGCTGGGAAGACGACTTCCTGATCGGCGACAAGGCGACAGGCCGCTTCGCGGACGGCGACAAGATCCACCGCATCGACCACGAGGGCCGGTTCTTCCGCGTGCGCGGTCCGCTCAACGTGCCGCGCACGCCGCAGGGCCACCCGCTCCTCGTGCAGGCCGGCTCCTCGGAGGACGGCAGGGAGTTCGCCGCCCAGTACGCCGAGGCCGTGTTCACGGCGCAGCAGACGCTGGCCGAGGGGCAGGCGTTCTACGCGGACCTCAAGCGGCGGGTCGCCGCGTTCGGCCGGAACCCGGCGCTCGTGAAGATCCTCCCGGGGATCGTGCCGGTCCTCGGCGGCACCGAGGAGGAGGCCCGGCGGCGCGAGGACGAGCTGGCCGAGCTCCAGGTGCCCGCCTACGGCCTGAAGCAGCTGTCCGGCCTGATCGGCGTCGAGCTGACCGAAGCGGACCTGGACAGGCCGCTGCCCCCCGTGGGCGAGGTGAAGGCGGTGCGGGGGGCGCAGAGCCGCTTCGCGCTCGTCACCGATCTCGCGCGGCGGGAGAACCTCACCGTGCGGCAGCTGCTCTCGCGCCTCGGGGGCGGCCGCGGACACCGCACGTTCACCGGCACGCCGGAGCAGGTCGCCGACACGATCGAGGAGTGGTTCACGCAGGGGGCAGCGGACGGCTTCAACGTGATGCCGCCGCTGCTCCCCTCCGGCCTGGAGGCGTTCGTCGATCACGTGGTGCCCATCCTGCGGCGGCGCGGCCTGTTCCGCACGGAGTACGAGGGCACGACGCTTCGGGACCACTACGGGCTTCCCCGGCCGGAGAACCGGTTTGCGGCGCGCCGGGCGGCCGGCGTCCAGGTCGCCGCCGCCGCCGCGGCGCGCTGAGCGCGCGCTCCGCGGAGCACCGGCGCCTCGGCGCGGCTCATCCGCGCCCTCCTGCGGCTCCTCCGCGCCCTCCTGTGGAGGCGGGGGCGCCGGCAGCCTTCCCTTTCCGGAGCTTCTTGACGACGACCGCCGCCACGGCGCCGGCCGATGCCGCCTTGGCGAGGACCAATCCGACGGACGCGAGACACGCAGGGCACATGGGACTCCTCTCCTCCTGCCGGCGGTGCGCGCGGCGCTCCGCCGCCGACGCAGAGGGATGACACACGGCCCGCGGCCGCGGCAGCAACATCGATGTCGCGATCTTCGGGCGCGCTCTTCGGCGTGGGGTCCGCCGAGGAGCAAGCTGAAAGAGCACGGCATGCAGCAAGAGGAGAGACCGCAAGGGCGCAAGGGGCGCAAAGGGACAGAGATGGAATCCTATTTTTCTCTTCCCCTTGCGCCCCTTGCGCCCTTGCGGCCCTCTTCCCATGAATCGATTTCCGCGGGCGGCCCCAAACACCGATCGCATTGTTCAAGCGAGAAATAAACCGCCAAGACGCCAAGAACGCCAAGACGCCAAGAACGCCAAGAAGAGAATCCTATTTTGGCATTCTTGGCGTCTTGGCGTCTTGGAGTCTTGGCGTCTTGGCGTCTTGAAGTTCTGCGCTTTTCAGGCCGTTTCAACTCCTTTGTCGCTCTAGACTAGGCGGCTGATTTCGTGCGCTCGGGGGGCGAGCGCCCGGACGCTCGCGCGGCGGCACGGCGGCACGGCGGCACGGCGGCACGGCGGTACGGCGGCACGGCGGCACGGCGGCGCGGCGGCAGGGCGGCGCCGCACACCGCGCGACCGGCGCCGCTCCCCAACGCCGAGGCGACGCGCGGCGAGGGACGACGAACGAAGCACGAGGACCGGCCGCGACGGAGCGGAGAACCGGCGATAGGGACGCGCCGGACAAAGAAGGTAGTGCGCTCGCTGACACTCGCGCCCGGGGTGCGCCCGCGCCCGAGGCCCTCTGGACAGAGCGGCGTGCGGGTCCCGTGCGTGCGTGCACGTGCGCTCCGTGCGCTCGCCCCTGGATTTCCCAGCAAACCCCGACATTTCGCCGTCCCACACGGTGGCCCACACCGTGCTTAGGGCGAAGCAGACGACGCAGCGTGGCGCACTCCGCTGCGCCACGCCCCCTGCTGGCCGAGGCGTACCGCCCGGCGCGGTCCCGCAGGACTGAAGCCGCGCTCGCCCCACGCTGCCAAGGAGAGCACCGCGATGCCCACCGACGACGATCGCCTGATTCCGAGCAGCATGTCCCCCATCACCCTCCGGCAATACGAGCAGGTGTCCCGCACCCTGATCGAGAGCTCCCCCCCGCAGCCGGTAGAGATCCAGATCGCCCCCCGAAGCGCCGACACGCGCGGCGCCTGGATCCGGCAGATCATCACGGGCGCCGCGGGCTGGCTGAGCACGAGCCGAGCCGCCTTCTGCATCCCGCTCGGCATCTTTGTCGTGCTGCTCACCATCCTGATCTTCCGGCCAGGGCACCTCGCCACGACGGTCGAGGTCGACCTCCACCTCCCTTCGGAAGGAGCCATTCCGAAGGACGAGCTCGCGCCCGGCGTGGAGGAGATCGACCCCGAGGACGTCGTGTGGCGCTTCCGGTACGGCGCCACGGGCACCGAGTTCGGCGGCGGCGTCCCCTACTGGATCTTCCGCGTCATGCCGAAGATCTTCGAGGACGAGTTCAAGGGGCGCGGCTACGAGCGCTTCGGCTTCGGCGCCGACGACACCACCTATTACCGGTCGCGGCCGGTGGGCCGCGGGCTCTTCCTCGCCGACTCCACCCTGAACATCCCGCTGCTGCGCACCAGCTTCGCGCTGAAGCGCGTCGCCATCAACTGCTCGGGATGCCACCGCGGCGAGTACCTGAACGAGCGCGGCGAGCCCGTCTACGTCGACGGGATGCCGAACCACACCGCCGATCTGCAGGGGTTCAAGCGCTTCTTCGCGCGCGCCTTCCAGGACGAGCGCATGACCGGCGATCGGCTCATCCGGGAGATCGACGCCGCGCTCGCCGAGGAAGGGGCCGCCCCGCTCACCGCCCGCGAGCAGGCGCTCTACCGGATCCTCCTCGTCGAGCTGAAGAACCGGGGGAGCTCCGGGGTGAGCGACTGGATGGACCTCCGGGCCGACAACGGCCCCGGGCGCATCGATCCGTTCAACGCGGTCAAGTTCGAGGTCCTCAAGGCGCCCGACGACAGCACCGCGGCCCAGATCGACTTCCCCTCGCTGTGGAACCAGCGCGCGGAGATCCGCGAATGGCACCACGTCGACGGCAACACGAGGAGCTCCAAGGCCCGCAATCGCGGCTCGGCCATCGGCGTCGGCGCCGTCGCCATGTCGCTCAACAAGGACACCATCGACGCGATCGGGCGCTGGCTCGACCGCGAGCTCCCGGCGCCGAGATACCCCTTCGCGGAGCCCGCGCCCGCGCGGGTGCAGCGCGGCCTCGCGGTCTTCACCGAGCATTGCGCCTCGTGCCACGGAATCTACGACCCGGTGAAGCGGACGGTACGAGAGGTCGAGGGCAGCCTCTACATGGAGCGCGTCGACACGGGGACCGACGCGGAGCGCTCCAAGGCGTTCATGAAGCCGGCCGCCGACGCGCTCAACGGCTACGGCGAGCGGCGCCTGCTCTGGGAGAAGGACGCGTTCCGCCCGGTCAGGCAGGCGGGCGAGTACCTCGCGGGGCCGCTCGACGGGATCTGGGCGCGCGCCCCCTACCTCCACAACGGCTCCGTGCCCACGCTGGCCGACCTGCTCAAGCCGCCCGCGCCGCCCGGCAAGCTCGCTCCGGAGAGGGCGAAGGAGTTCCGGCCGAAGCGGTTCTACCGCGGCAGCCGGCGCTTCGACGCGCGGAACGTCGGCTGGGCGTCGACCGAGCCGATGGAGGGCGATCGCGCGCTCTTCCTCTACCGCACCGTCGACGACAACGACGCGCCGATCCCGGGCAACGGCAACGAGGGCCACACGTACGGCGCCGACCTCCCGCCGGACGACCGGGAGGCCCTCGTCGAGTACCTCAAGACCCTTTGACCGAACCGGATGAGAAGGAGCTGAGCGATGATCCCCCTCCTGGAAACCGCACTGGCGTTCGCCATGATCATGCTCACTGCGAGCCTGTTCGTGAGCGCGGTGGTGCAGGTGATCGTCAACGTCGGACACATCCGTTCCTGTGTCCTCATCCACATGCTGCGGTCGCTCATGCAGGGGTTCCGGGCGTCCCACAGGGACCCCGAGGTCGTCGACCCGGCGACCGGGCGCCCGGCGCAAGGCATGCTCGCCAGGAACGAGGCCTGTGAGCTGCGCTTCGCGCACGAGGTGCTCTCGGATCCGGTCCTGCACGCGCGCGGCGCGAAGCTCACGTACAGCTCGGAGCCCGAGCGGCTCGCGCTCCTCGTCGAGTACATCGACGTCGAGGACCTGATCAGCATCGCCACCAGCGCCTCGGTGGCGGCCGACGGGGACGGGCGCGAGCTCCTCTTGCCCAGCCGCTGGGTGAGCTGCGGCCAGGGCGGCTACGGCGCGCCGAAGCGCTACGCGACGCTCGATCAGTTCTCGGCTTACGTGCGCCGCTGGTTCCCCACCCTCGAGGGCACGGCGTCGCAGACGTTCAAGCAGCGCGTGCGGCAGCTGACGCTCCTCGTCTCGATGATGCTGGTCGTCCTCTTCAACTTCGACGGCTTCCAGGTGCTCGCGCGGCTCCACCAGAGCGGCGCCGCGCGCGCGCAGGTCGCCGCCCACGCGGACACCGTGATGGTGACCGCGGCGCGCCTGGGCGAGCGCCCGGCCGGCGCGCCGGACGAGCTCCCCGACACCACGCTCGAGGAGCTCGGGCTCGAGGCGCAGAAGACGGCGACCCTCCTCGACGAGGCGAACCTCGGCATCGGCTGGCAGAAGAGCTGGATCGTGGATCGGTTCCGCGCGTACCGCGGAGACCTCCTCGCGCCCGCGCCGACCTCGATCCAGCTCTTCCGCGACACGCTGCTCTGGCTGGCCGGGCTCGCCTTCTCGTGCGGGATGCTCTCCCTGGGAGCGCCCTTCTGGGTCACCACATTCGCTCGGCTCATCCAGATGCGCAACGAGGTGCAGCACAGGAAGCGCCAGGAGAGCGCGTCCTCCGTGAGGGCCGCGAGCCCCGCCCTGCCGCTCCCCGCGCGCGAGCGCCCCGTCGCCAGGCCTTCCTGAAACCCCCAACGGCATCGAGGATCTCGGTCATGAACACGACGCTCAAGCTCCACGAGGAGTACCCGCCGCCCGGCGAGGAAGACAGCATTCGCCAGATCATCGAGATCATGAGGCGCAAATACGAGCGCGACTACCCCGCTGGCGCCTCGCCGGCGCTCCGCGGGGTGCACCCGAAGTCGCACGGCTGCGTGAGGGCCCACTTCATCGTCGACGAGGGCTTGCCCAGCGAGCTCCGGCACGGCGTCTTCCGGGAGCCGCGCGTCTACCCGGCGTGGGTCCGCTTCTCGTCGACCTCCCCGCGCGTCCAGTCGGACACGAAGCGGGACTCCCGCTGCATGGCGATCAAGCTGCTCGGCGTCGAGGGGGAGAAGCTCCTCGACGACGAGAAGGACGCGACGACGCAGGATTTCCTGATGGGGAACACGGACGTGTTCTTCTCGCGCAACGTCGCGGACTACGCCGCGCTCATGACCGCCATGAGCGCCGGCAAGCCCCTCTCGTACTTCTGCTCGCTCAGCCCGCCCCGCCTCCGGCTGCGCGAGCTCGTGAACTACCTCTCTGTCCTGTTCAAGCCGGTCGAGAACCCCTTGCACGCCCGGTATTTCAGCCAGACCCCGTTCCTGCTCGGCGAGCGGGCGATGAAATTCTCCGTGGTCCCCCGCCCCTGCGGCACGCCCCGGGTCGAGGTCGAGCCGGGCGACGACGCGCTCAAGCAGGCGGTGGCGCGGCAGCTCGATCAGGGAGACTGGATGTTCGATTTCCTCGTGCAGCTCCAGGCCCACCCGACCAAGACGCCCATCGAGGACCCGACCATCCGCTGGAGCGAGGATCTGTCGCCGTTCTACAAGGTCGCGACGATGCTCATCCCGACGCAGCGGCTCGACCTCCCGGGACAGGCGGAGTTCGAGGAGAACCTCTCGTTCACGCCCTGGCACGCCCTGCCGGCGCACCGGCCGCTCGGCGGGCTGAACCGCGCGCGGCGCGCGGTCTACGAGGCGAGTTCGAAGCTCCGCCACGAGCGGAACGGGGCTCGCCGCGAGGAGCCGGCGGCCCCCCGCGCCGGGCGCGAGCGCGCGCCGTCGAGAGCAGAGCCGGCGCGGCTCCGGTGCGGGTGAGGTCATGGCCATGCTGTCAAGGAGCGACATCGCGCATGCCCACGCCGAGGTGAACGGCGTCCGGCTCCATTACGCGTCCAGGGGTGAAGGCAAGCTCATCCTGTTCATTCACGGCTTCCCCGAGCACTGGTACGCCTGGAAACGCCAGCTCTTCGATTTCGGCCGCCACCGCCGCGCGGTGGCCCTGGACCAGCGCGGCTACAACCTGTCGTCGAAGCCGTCGGCCGTGGACGCCTACGGCATCGACCTCCTCGCCGCCGACATCAAGGCGCTGATCGAGCACCTCGGCGAGGAGAAGGCCGTGCTGGTCGGCCACGACGTGGGCGCGGCCGTGGCCTGGGCGGTGGCGCTCCGCCACCCCGAGCGCGTGGAGAAGCTCGTCGCCATCAACATGTCCCACCCGGCGTGCTTCGACCGGGCGCTGCGGGAGGACCCGGCGCAGCAGGCCGCGAGCCAGTACATGCACCTCTTCCGGAGCCGCGCCGCGGAGGAGCGCCTGTCCCGGAACAACTACGGCTTTCTGAGGGAGACCTTCCTCGAGCCGGGGCTGTCGCAAGGGTATTTCAGCGAGGCGGACGCCCGTGCCTACCTGGAGGCGTTCGCGCAGCCGGGCGCGATGACGGGCGGCCTCAACGTCTACCGCGCGGCGCGGATCGGGCCTCCAGGCCCGGGACAGCCCGTCGGGGGGAGCAACCTCACGGAAGGGCTCCGCTCGCTCGCCGTCTCGGTGCCTGTCCTCGTGATCTGGGGCGAGCGCGACCCGTACCTCTTGCCCGCAAGCAACCTCGCGGGGATCGAGCTTTACGTCCCCGCTCCGAAGGTGATGCGCGTGCCCGAGGCGACCCACTGGATCGTCCACGAGGAGCCCGAGATCGTCAACGCGGCGATCCGCGGGTTTCTCGCGCGCTAGCACCGACGATGAGGCAGCCCTTCGCGCTGCCAGAACCGACTTCTACCACTTCTGGCAGCACAAGCTGCGCGTCTGATAGCGGCGGCCCCCTCGCGGCGAAGCCCATCACGACGTGGCGTCCGCCCCTGGCGCCCGCAACGCCGGCGTCCACGCCGACGTGCGCCCGCGGCGCTGACCCGCGCCACAGGTTCGCGGCAAACGCGCTCGATCGCGCAGCGCCGACCGACCCGAGGCGCCCCGACGACCGGCGACCGGGCGGTAGAAGGGGCATTCGACGTCCTAGCCTTTCCCTGAGGCGGCCGCGTCGGCGACAATGCCTCCACATGCACGCGGGCGCGACCGGATCGATCATGCTGGTGCGAATGCTCGTCGAAGCGGCACGGGCCGGGGGCGTCGAGGTGACCGATATCCTCGATCGCTTCGGCTGCACCCAGGCGGCGCTCGCCGAGCTCGACGGGCGCGCGCCGCACGAGCTGCTGATAACGCTGTGGCAGGAGGTGCCGCGCCGGCTCGGCGACGACGCCTTTGGCGTGCGGCTGGCCCAGCGCCACCGGGCGGGCGACTTCGATCTGATGGACTACGCCCTGCTGAACGCGCCCGACCTCGGCGGCTGCGTGCGCCGGCTGCTGCGCTACCAGCGGCTCCTCCATGACGCCGCGGGTGTGCGCCTCGAGCTCGGCGAGCGCGACGCCAGCGTCGTGCACCTCTTGCCCACGCCGGACCGCGCCGATGCGCTGCGACACCTGAGCGAGTGGGGGCTAGCGTTGATCTTGAGCTACGGACAGCGGCTGGTCGGCGCGCTTTCGCCGGTCGAGGTCGCGTTCGTTCACGCCGCCCCCGCGGACACGACGGCGCACGATCGGTGCTTCGCCGCGCCGCTGCGGTTCCACGCGGCCAGGACCGAGCTGCGCTTCGACCGGGCCGAGCTCGAGCGGCCCGCCGCGGGCGGCGACCCCGAGCTCGGTCGGCTGCTCGATCGCCACGCCAGCGAGCAGCTAACCCGGCTGCCGACCAGCGAGACGATCGTGGACCAGGTCCGGCGTCAGATCACCGAGAGCCTGCAGGATGGCCCGCCCGAGGCGTCGACGGTCGCGCGCCGGCTCGGCCTCAGCCAACGCAGCTTCTTCCGCCGGCTAAAGGAGCACGGGACCACCTTTCAGGCGCTCGTCGAGCAGGTCCGGCGCACCCTCGCGCTGAAGCACATGCGGGACCCACGCCTGAGCCTGACCGAGATCGCGTTCTTGCTCGGTTACTCCGAGGTGAGCGCGTTCCACCGCGCGTTCCGCCGCTGGACCGGCGAGAGCCCCGGCGCCTATCGCCGCTCTCCGGGCCCCCGCGCCGGTTGAGCGGCTCGCGCGGGCTGGCAGGCACGGTCGACACACTGGCACGCCAGGTCAAGGCCGACGCGGGTCGGCGCCGCAATGTTGTCTGCGGCGGCCAACGCGGCTCGACGCGCATCGGCTCTCCAGGCGCGCGTCCGTGGTGCCCGCTCCCGACACCCACGCGAGGTATCCCCATGCGACTGCTCCATCCCTCCCCCGAAGAAGCGCGGATAGGCCTGCGAGCCATGAAGATGATCGCCAGCCGCGACGGCGACCTGAGCGCGGCGGCGCGCAACCTGTTGATGGCGGCACAGTGCCACGTCCTGCGCACCGATTACGACCTCGACGCGCTGCCACCGATCGCGCCGGAGGCGCTCGCCAAAGGCTTCGTCGACCCGGCCCTGCGCGAGCAGTTCGTCTCAAGCATGCTGGTGCTGAGCCTGACAGACGGGCCGCCATCGCCGGCTCAGCTCGAGCTGGTGCGCTCGTTCGCCGAGGCGCTCGGCGTGCGCTCGGAGGCGCTGCACGACATCGATCTCTTGGCGAAGCGTCACATGCTGCTGTTTTACCTCGACTTCCTGCGCCGCGGTCACCTCGGCGACATGGTCAAGCAACAATACGAGGCCACCGGCCTGCTCGGCTCGGTGAAGGCGCTGCTCGGCCTGCGCGGCCTGCTCGAGGACCGCGAGCTCGCGGCCCGCTATCACGCGCTCGAGCGGCTCCCCGAGGGCACCCTCGGCCACGCGCTGGTCCGGCACTATCGCGATAACGGGTTTGCCTTCCCTGGCGAGCGCCACGGGTTCCCCGAGGCCGCCGTGTACCACGACCTCACCCACGTCCTCTCGGGCTACGGCACCGATCCGGCCGGCGAGCTGAAGATCGGCGCCTTCATCGCCGGCTACCGCCGCACCAAGTCGATTTATATGCTGCTCTTCGTGATGCTCACCTTCAGCGCCGGCATCAACCTCACGCCGCTGCCGCAGCCGCAGGTGGTCGGCATCCTCGAGAGGCCCGGCCTCGCTGACGAGCTTTTGGTGGCGATCAGGCGCGGCGGCCAGCTCAACACCGACCTGTCGGATCACTGGGACTTCTGGCCCCTGCTGCCGCTCCCGGTGGCCGAAGCGCGCCGCAGGCTCAACCTTTTGAGCTGAGCCTCGGCGCGGTGTCGACCCCGCTCCTCGGCGCCACGCGCCGGTGAGCGTGGAGCGCGACGGCGCGCTCCACGCGCCGGTGAGCGTGGAGCGCGACGGCGCGCCGCTCGCGCCCCCTCGGAGGCGAGTGCCCCGGCCGCGCAGAGCGATCCGCGCACCAGCGTCGGCGCCGGCGTCACCAAGCCAGTCGGTGCGCGCATCGACTGGGCGAGCCTGCTCCGTAGGGTGTACCTCGAGAACGCGTTGGCCTGCCCGTGTGGCGGGCGGCGGAGGTTCGTGGCCGACATCTCCGAGCGCGAGGTCATCGTCGCCATCCTCAAGCATCTCGGGCTCCCGAGCGAGGCGCCTCCCATCGCGCGTGCGCGGAGCCCGAACTGCGAAGCGGCGTGAGCGCCGAAGGCGAAGCCCGCTGGCGCCCGCAACGCCGGCGTCCACGCCGACGTGCGCCCGCGGCGCTGCCCGCGCCACAGGTTCGCGGCAAACGCGCTCGGCCGCGCAGCGCCGACCGACCCGAGGCGCCCCGACAACCGGCGACTGGGCGGTAGAAGGGGCAGGCCCGGAATACGCGGCCACGCCTTCGCCATGGCTGTGAAGCTGTGTCCCAAGCCGGCATCCGGCGCCAGCGTCGGCGTCGAAGGCTTCGCTATGACTGTAAATGTGCCGATGGGTGGAGCCGCCAGATGGAGGCCGTCGCCTCCTCCATCCAACGCTCGACGGGCGCACACGCCTTCATCCCCAGGATCACATTCTCCCGGAAATCGACGCGGATCGACGCAGCGACCGCCGGTCGACCCGTGCCGGCATGGTTGTTGCTCACGCACGACGCTCAGGACGGAGAGCCATCATGAACAAATCACTCGCAGCTATCATTGTTGTCGTCTCCCATTCTATTTCCGGTTGCGTCCTCGATGCCCCCGATGGCACCGACACGCACATCGGAGCCGAGCTTACGAACGAGCACGCTGAAGCACTTACCAACGGCGAGTCCCCTGTTGCCGAAACCAGCCCCCTGGCCAAATCGACGGTTCGAGTCAAAACCACGACGCATCCATCATGGTTCCCCCCGGGCTTGGATTTGGCAGATTACTGCACGGGGGTCATCGTCGGCCCTCGGCACGTGCTGTCGGCGTCGCACTGCATTCCGTCGACGGGCGACACCACGGTGACGTTCTATAACGGTCCGCTGCCGACGGGGGACTTCGCCACGGTGGTCGCGACCGTAGCGCCGAGCGGGGTCGAGCTGGGATCGCATTCGGACGACGGCCGCCGGGACACCAACGGCAAGTTCGCCGACATCGCGATACTCACGCTCGACTCGGATATCCCGAGCTATACGCGCCCGGCGTTGCTCCCCCTGGGCTACCCCGGCAACGATGTGTCCGGGTACATGGTCGGCATCGGATACCACGACAATCAGCCGAACGACGACGACTGGGATATGCGGAAGCGCTCTGAGACCACGTATTCGAGCGACGTGAATGACGGGCACTTCTTGGTCAATGACGGGCACCTTTTGACAGATTGGCCGAACGTGAGCCATGGCGACTCCGGAGGCCCCTTCCTGGTCTGGGCGAGCACGCCGGGCCGATACGTCGTTCACGGCGTGGCAGCCTCGGCCGTCGACGAGTGGCTTACGTGGAAGACGAAGTACACGAGCATCGCGTACCGGCTGAACTGGGTCCTCAGCAACATCGGCTATACCGGAGGGATGACCCGCCAGGTGGGCGTTCGGCTCGTGTCGAGCAGCTTCATTACCGTTCCATTGGTCGATCACAGCCGCAAGTGTGCCTTGTATTGCGAGCACACCCCCAGCTGCTCGAGCTATTCCTATTCATTCACCGGCCCGTCGTGCACGCTCAACCTCGGGAGCGCTACGCCTGTAACGGCGAGCGACTTCGTCTCGGGACAGAAGCCATGAACGACGCCGGATGCCCCACCGGGACGCCGGACCGCCGCAGGGAGGACCAGGCAGGGGTCAGCAGCTCAGGCGGAGGTCGTGGGTGAACGCTCCGAAGGGCTCCGGGACGTTCGGTGATAGCCCTGGGGAATCCCCTCAAATAATGCCGAAGATCTCGCGGAAGACGGCGTGCTCCCGGACGATGCGGTCGAAGGCAATCATGAGGGGCCGAAGCCAGTCCTCGCGCAGGGTGGGAATGCAGTCGTACCAGTAGAGCCCCTGGCGATAGAGCGAGTGTGTGCGGCGCTTGACCGTATTGACTTTCAGGTACCGATCGAGGCCGGCTTCCTCGCTCGCAGCGCCGAGCAGCGTCAAGTGCGCATGGGCGATGGCCGCGAGCAGCAGCAGGCGATCGCGCCGGCCGGCGTTGTTGATGTGCGTGGCGGAGAGGCCCATCCCGAAGTGGTTGTCCTTGATGTCTCGAAACGTCTCCTCGATCGTGAACCTCTTGCCGTAGAGCTTGACGATGTCGCCCGCCTTGCGATCCGAAAGCGTTGTGGCCAAGCACCACGCCTCCTTCATCTTCGGCGCGTGAACAAGGACGACGGCTGGAACCTTCGCGCGGTCGTCCGTGACGCGCACCTCGCGCAGCATCGTGGCGCGGCGGCTCGCCGGCACCCAGGCGTCGGCGGGCCTCGCTTCCCCGACCACGTTCTCGACGACGATACACCCGCGGAAGCGGATGACGAAGTTCCAGCCGATGAACTCCAGAAAGTCGTAGAGCTTGCGATCGCCGAAGCCCCGGTCGGCGAGCAGAACGACCTCGACCGTCTCGTCAATGGCGCCATGAAGCCACTCGATGAGCTCGTATTCGTGGTCCTTCTGGGTACCTTTCAACGCGGACTTCTTCACAGTCTTCCATGCCAGCGGCGTCGCACGACCATGCCGTGTCACAAGGTAGACGCAGAGCGTCGTGTGGTCGTCCTTCTCGAAATCCGTCCAGTCCAACGCGACAACGATCTCTTTGCGGACCCCGATCACGAACTCTACCCACGACCGCAGGGAATGGAGCACGTCGATGCCGGTATTGCTCAGCAGCCGGTCGACCTGCTTGACCCCACTCTTCGGTTTAGCGTGGATTTCGCGCCTACGGGGCACGAGTGGGCCGAGGGCAATGCGCGAGCGACGTACATGCAGCAGACGACAGGGCTGCCTTCCGTCGCGACGCTTGTGGCCGTCCGCGATGGAGCTGCGGCCGCGAGACGAGCGTGGAATCGTTCGGCTCGTGCCACCGCGAGCCCGACTGACCGTGCGCGACACCAAGATCACGTCGGACTTTGGCGGCAGGGGCGGCGACGGCGGGGAACCCCAGGACGGCGGCCGAGGCGGCCGAGGCGCACCGGCCGGAAAGCTGGCGGATGAGTTCACCGCCTGTTACGGCGGCCATGGCGGCATTGGGACGTGCACTGTTGCGCGCCCACCTGCGCGGCGCGAGTGCTTGTCCGCTCGATCACCGCGCTCGACGGGGGCGCCGACAGGCGATGTGGATCTGCCGGAGCGAGACGGACCACGCGGTCGACGAGCGCCTGTCCCGCCTGCGCAACCTCGCCGCCCCTCCTGCGCAGCCTCGCCGCCCGCCTGCGCAGCCTCGCCGCCCGCCTGCGCAGCCTCGCCGCCCGCCTGCGCAGCCTCGCCGCCCTTCCTGCGCAGCCTCGACGCCCCCCCCTGCGCATCCCCGCCGCCCGCCTGCGCAGCCTCGCCGCCCCTCCTGCGCAGCCTCGTCGCTCCTCCTGCGCAGCCTCGCCGCCCCTCCTGCGCAACTCCGCCGCCCTCCCGCGCGCCCCATTCGGTGAACTACACTACAACCGTTCGGCTCCTGCACATCCACCGCCGCCCTCCTGCGCACCCCCTTCTGTGTCCTGCGCAACCCCGCCGCCCCTCCTGCGCATCCCCGCCGCCCCTCCTGCGCAGCCATCGCCGCCTCCTGTGCAGCCCCCGTCCCCTCCTGCGCTCCCCTTTCTGTGTCCTACGCAACACTCCCCCCTCCTGCGCATCCCCCGCCGTCCCCATAGCCGGCTGCTCGCGTCGCAGCACCAGGCACGGCGCCCGGCGCAACTCCGCGGCAGACTGCCTCTCTCCGCCCTCAATCCCGGTATTTCCCTCGCGACGTGAACGAAACGTGCTCTCCCCTGGCTCGCGCCTTCACCCGCCAATACCCTCGCCGATCTTCCGGCCCCTCATTCCGAGGGGCGCTGGCCCCGACAAGGAGGCGTATCTTTACCATGGCAACGAAGGCACCCACCGCGACGTCATCCGGGATCAACAGCGCTTCCAAGAAGCGCTCTTCGCGCGTCGCACAGCGCGCGCCTCGCTCCTCGGCAAACGCAGCAGCATACACGCTCAGCGCCGCCCGCGAGGCCGAGCTCCTGCGAGAGGCCGAGTCGCTCGGCGATACCACCCTGCTTTTCCCCGGCAAGCTCGCCCGGCGCGTCATCTGGGCGAGCCGCATCCAGCTCGCCGCCGAGCGCGACGCGGCCGATCTCGTCCGCACCCCCTTCCCCGACGACGAGCCGCCGCTCACCCGCGAGGAGATCCACGGGCTCCGCGACAAGGTCGAGCTCCTGCGCGTCACGCAATCGCGCTGGCAAGCCGCGCAGCAGCGCCAGGAGCGGGCCGCCGCGACCTTCGCGAAGCCGGCCGCCGAGGCCGCCCTGCACCGGCAAACGCTCCTCCGCTTCTTCGACCTCCGCTTCAAGAAGAGCCCTGAAGGTCAAAAGCGGCTCATGGCGATCCGCGCGGGCAGCGGCGACGCGGATCTGGTCCAGGACGTCTCCGACCTCCTCTTGCTCTGCTCCGAGCACGCCGAGGCCATCGACAAGGCGCCTCGCGGCGAGGCCGCCGCCGTGGCCCGCCTCCGCGAGCTCTCGCTGCTGCTCGCGCGCATGCTCGCCGACAAGACGCTCTCCCCCGAGGCGCTGCGCTCGCGCAAGCTCCGCGACGCCGCGTACACGCTCGTCGTCAACGCCGAGCGACGGCTGCGCGCCGCCGCGGAGTACTGGTACGCAGGCACCGCTACGATGAAAGACTACGCGCCTTTCCCCGTCTCCCGCGGCGCCGCGCCCGCCGGAGGCGACGAGGAAGGCGAGGACGGCGCGGAGGACGACGGCGCGCTCGACACGGGCGAAACGGAGGACGGCGCGCCGGACGAAGGCGATAGAGAAGACGCGGCGCCGGAAGACGTCGCCCCGGGTGAGGACGACGACGAGCGATGATCGCCCTGAACCTCCGCCGCACGGACGAGCACAGCGGCGCGAGCGAATGCCGCCCTCCCCGCCGGCGGGACGCAGAACGCGTCGCACGGGCGTAGCGCACGCGGGTGGCGCACGGGCGTGGCGCACGGGCGGTAGGCAGGCCGATCGATCGAGGCGCGCGGCGCCGTCAGCGCGCGCGGCGCGCGCTGACGGCGCCGCGCTGCGCGATCCGCCTCGTCCTCGCCGAGCACGTCCGGCTCGGCGGGGGAGCGTCTCTCCAGGGCAGATCCAGCGCCCCGCGCAGGCGCGCACAGGCGCGGCCTTCGCGGCAACGGCCGCCCGCGCAGTACGGACGGCCCGGCCTGGCGCGGCCCCCGGGAAGGTTACCGATGTCGGTGTCCGCGTGCCGTGATAAAATCTCGCCGGAATTCCCTCCGTGACGTCCACGACAACCCTGACCGATCGAAGCCTCCTGTGGGGCCGGAACGACCTGGAGCCGCCTCCGGAGTTCTTCCACCTGGTCATCGCCTGGTCGCGCGAGGAGCCGCACCGCGTCGGGGAGGCGGCGCTCGTCGACGGGCGCTGCGTGCTCGGCCGCGGCGGGCCGCAGTCGCAGGACAGCGCCCCGCGCCTCGCCTTCCACCGGCAACGCCCGATGGGCTGGGCCATGATGCCGCCGCTGGAGGGGCCGCGGATCTCGCGCCTCCAGCTCGAGCTCACGCCCACCGAGGACGGGATGCTCGCCGTCCGATCGATCGGGCGCTGCCCCCTGCTCATCAACGGCGTGCCCGCGACTCAGGGCCTCGTGAAGGCCGGCGACACGCTCACGCTGCACAACGCCCTCGTGCTGCTCGTGGTGCGGCGCAGGTGGAGCCTCGAGGTGATCCAGTCGCTCAAGGAGGCGCCGCGGTTCTCGTTCGGCGACGCCGACGCCCACGGGATCGTCGGGGAGAGCCCGGTCGTGTGGGCGCTGCGCAGCGCCCTCGCGTTCGCCGCGCAGTCCGGCAACCACGTGCTCGTGCGCGGCGAGAGCGGCGCCGGAAAAGAGCTCGCCGCGCGCGCCATCCACGCGCTCTCCCGCCGCCGCGCGGGCGTGTTCGTCGCCCGCAACGCCGCGACCTTCCCCGAGGGGCTGGTCGACGCCGAGCTGTTCGGGACGGCCAGGGGCTACCCCAACGTCGGCAGCCCCGAGCGCCCCGGGCTCATCGGCGAGGCGGACGGCGGCACCCTCTTCCTCGACGAGATCGGCGAGCTCCCGCCGCACCTCCAGGCCCACCTGCTGCGCGTGCTCGACCGCGACGGCGAGTACCAGCGGCTCGGCGAGTCGCGCGTGCGCCGCTCGGACCTGCGCGTCATCGCGGCGACGAACCGCCCCGTCGAGTCGCTCAAGCACGACTTCCTGGCGCGCTTCATGATCACCGTGAGCGTCCCCGGGCTGCCCGATCGCCGCGAGGACATCCCGCTCCTGCTGCGGCACCTGCTCGCCGCCGCGGCGCGGGAGAGCCCGGAGCTGACCGAGCGCTTCTTCGAGCGCCGCGGCGATCGGCTCGCCGAGCCGCGGATCGCGCCGGCGCTCATCGAGGCGCTCCTCCGGCACCCCTACACGCATCACCTGCGCGAGCTGGAGCGGCTCATGTGGATCGCCCTCAGGTCGAGCCACGACAACTTCCTCTCCCTCACGCCCGATCTCAACGCGGTGCTCCGCCCCGACGCGGGCGACGTCAAGACGGATCCCCGGATCGGCCCCAAGACGGATCCAGGCAAGACCATCCCGCCCCAGCCGTCCGACTCCGGCTCGCTCGGGCGCCAGGAGATCGAGGCCGCGCTCGTGGAGGCGCAGGGCAGCGTGACGACCGCGGCGCGCCTCCTGGGGCTCAAGAACCGCTTCGCCCTCTACCGGCTCATGAAGCGGCACGGCATCGCCGGGCCGGACGAGGAGGCGAGCGAGGGCTGAGCCGGCGCGGCCCGCGGCGCTCGCCTCACGCGACGGGCGCGGCCGCCGGCGCTCGCCTCACGCGACGGGCGCGGCCGCCGGCGCTCGCCTCACGCGACGGTCGCGACCCGCGCCGGCGCGCGCTCGCCCGCGCGCATCCGGGCGGCGATGACGCGGTAGGCCCGGGTCCACGCGTCCCGGTGCGCCTCGGTCCAGTCCGCCGCGCTCACCTCGGAGAGCGCTGCGACGAGCGCCTCGCCGAACCACTCGTACATCTCCGGGGTCACGCCGTAGGCCGCGTGCTGGGCGCCGAGCCGCGCGAGCTTCTCGGAGAGCCAGGCGTCGTCCTCGAGGTGGTCGAGCACCGCCATGAGCGCTCGCTCGAACATCGTGCCCTGCGCCCCGGGGCTGTTGCGGGTGAAGAGCGATCTCACCTGCGGGTGCCGCTCGAACAGAACCTGATAGACGCGGCGAGGGAACTCTTGATCACGCTGGACGACCAGCTCGAAGCTGTCGCGCAGCAACTCGGCATCGTGGGATCGCATGAAGGAACGCACCTCCGTCACGGGGTGAGCATCGCTCCCGCGATCAGGCATCGTTCATGCCGCGAAGCACCCGCCCGCGCGCGCGCCGCAGCGGTCCGGCCGCGGGGCGAGCGCCGTGCGCGCACGCCCTAAGGCGTGTGCGCGCACGCCTCCAGGAGCACACCTGGACCTGAATCCGTCCACCTGCGCGCCGATCGCTGTAGTGCAATGCCGGCCCCAGCAACAAGGCAAAGACCGATCCGCCCGGCTACCCAGTTGGGTATCCTCGGTTGCGCACCGGGCGATCTCGCCGCGCGCCCGGCGCGGCCGTGGTGGTGGAGGGCTCGATCCGTGTCGTTCCTCGAAGGGTCTCTGGTTGCGGGTCGGTTCCTCATCGAAACGCTGGCCAGGCGAGGCGGCATGGGCGAGGTGTTTCGCGCCCGGGACGTGACGACCGGCGCGCCGGTGGCCCTCAAGCTGCTGCACGCGGACGCCGCGCGCCCGGAGGAGACCGAGCGTTTCCTGCGCGAGGCGCGGTTCCTGTCCGATCTCAGGCACCCCGGCATCGTCGCGTACCTGGCGCACGGGAAGGCCCAGGATGGCCGGCCGTTCATCGCGATGGAGTGGCTGTCGGGGAAGGAGCTCGGCGAGCGCCTCGACCGCGGGCCGCTCCGCATCTCGGAGTGCGTGACGCTGATGGCGCGCGTCGCCGACGCGCTCGCCGTCGCCCACGGCCGGGGCGTGGTCCACCGCGACATCAAGCCGAGCAACCTTTTCCTGCGCGACGAGCGCGTCGACGGCGTCACGGTGCTCGATTTCGGCATCGCGCGCCGGGCGGCGGCCGGCATGACGCTCACGCGGACCGGGCGCTTCGTCGGCACCCCCGGCTACATGGCGCCGGAGCAAGCGCGGGGCGAGCGCGACCTCGGGCCGACCACCGACATCTTCGCGCTCGGGTGCGTCCTCTTCGAGTGCCTGACCGGCAAGCACCTGTTCGCTGGCCGGGACCTGGTCGGCGTGCTCGCGAAGATCCTGTTCGACGAGGTCCCCGCGGTCGGCTCGCTGCGCCCCGACACGCCGCCCGCGCTGGCGGAGCTGCTCGCGCGGATGCTCGACAAGGACCCGCACCGCCGCCCCCCCGACGCCGCGGCGCTCCGCGAGCAGATCGCCGCCCTGACGCTGCCGGAGGGGGACGACGAGGCGCCGGCGCCTGCGCCCGCGGCGACGCCGGCGCCCCGGGTGCTCACCGGCGAGGCGATGCAGCTGCTCAGCGTCATGCTCGCCATGCCGGCCGCCGGCCACCCCGGCGAGACGCTGCCGCCCGCGACGGCCCAGACCTGGACCCGCCCGACGCGCGACGCCCTGCGCTTCCGGCTCGCGCGCCTCGGCGGCCGCGCCGAGTGGCTGGCGGACGGCTCGCTGATCGTGATCGTGTCGCCGCTGAGCAGCGCGCTCGATCAGGTCTCGACCGCCGCCCGCTGCGCCCTCGAGGTGCAACAGCACTGGCCCGAGGCGCGCATCGCCCTGACCACCGGCCGCGGGCTGCTCCAGGGCGGGGTCCCCGCCGGAGAGGCCATCGACCGCGCGGTGGCGTTGCTCCGCGTCGGGGCGGAGCCGACCGTGACGGCCGAGCCGGACCCGGAGAGCGCGGCGCTCGAGCCCGGGATCTGGCTGGACGAGCTGAGCTCGCAGCTGCTCGAGCCGCGCTTCCTGATCACGACGCTGGCCGGTCAGCTGATGCTGACCGGCGAGCGCGCGAGCGTCGACGAGTCGCGCCCGCTGCTCGGCCGCCCGACGCCCTGCGTCGGCCGCGAGCAGGAGCTCTCGATGCTGCTCGGCGCGATCGACGGGTGCATCGAGGAGGCGACGCCGTGCGGCGCGCTGGTGATCGCGGCGCCCGGCATGGGCAAATCCCGCCTGCGGCACGAGCTGCTCCGGCGCCTGCGCGCCCGGTCGCCCAGCGTCGAGGTGCTCTTCGCGAGCGGCGCGCCGATGAGCGCCGGCTCGCCCTACGGCCTGCTCGGCGAGGCGCTCCGCCGCCTCTGCGACGTGCGGGTCGGGGATCCTCCCGCGGAGCAGGAGGCCAAGGTCCGCCGGCGCGTGAGCCAGCGCGTCCCGCCGGCCGACGCCGAGCGCGTGAGCGAGTTCATCGCGTCCCTGTGCGGCATCGCCGTCGAGCGGCCGAGCGCCTCGCTGAGCGCCGCGCGCAGCGACCCGAAGATCATGAGCGAGCAGATCCGCCGCGCCTTCCTGGATCTGCTCGGCGCCGAGGCCGCGGCGCGCCCTTGCCTGCTCGTGCTGGAGGATCTGCACTGGGGCGACGCGGCCACGGTCAAGCTCGTGGACGCCGCCCTGCTCGAGCTGCGCGAGCGGGCGTTCTTCGTGCTGGCCTTCGCGCGCCGCGAGGTGCACGACGTCTTCCCGAAGCTGTGGCAGGGGCGGGTCGTGCACCGCGTCCCGCTCGCCGGCCTGACCAAGAAGGCGGCCGAGCGGCTGGTGGTCGCGGTGCTCGGCGCCGAGGTCCCGGCCGCCCTCCTTTCGCGCATCGTCGAGCAGGCCGCGGGCAACGCGCTGTTCCTGGAGGAGCTGATCCGCGGGGTGGTCGACGGCAAGACCGACGGGCAGCCCGCGACGGTGCTGGCGATGCTCCAGGCCAGGCTGTCGTGCCTCGAGCCGGAGGCGCGCAAGGTGCTTTGCAGCGCGAGCGTCTTCGGGCAGACGTTCTGGCGCGGCGGCGTGCTCGCCATGCTCGGGCAGGAGCGCGGGCCGGCCGCCGGCGACGGGGCGGATCGCTGGCTGGAGAGCCTGGTCCGCGCCGAGATGGTGGAGGTGCAGTGGAGCAGCCGGTTCCCCGGAGACACGGAGTACCGGTTTCGCCACGCCCTCGTGCGCGACGCCGCGTACGGCCTCCTGGCGGCCGAGGATCGGCGGCTCGGCCACCGGCTCGCCGGGGCGCACCTCGAGCGGGCGGGCGAGGCGGACCCCATGGTGCTGGCCGAGCACGCGCACCTCGGCGGGGATCTCGATCGCGCCGCCCTGTATTACCTGCGCGCGGCCGAGCAGTCGTACCGGAGCAACGATTACGACGGCATGCTCTCGCGCGTCGAGCGTGGCATGACGTGCGCGCCGCGCGGCGAGATCCTGGGGCGGCTCCTCGGGATGAAGCTCGACGTGTGCTTCCTGCGCGAGGACTGGCAGGTTGGCCTGGAGATCGGCAGAGAGGCCCTGTCGGTGCTGCCGCGGGGGAGCGTCGCCTGGAACAGAGCGGTGGGCCGGCTCGTGGTGATGACCGGCCACCTCGGCCTGGCGGACGACCTGGAGGGGCTCGTGAGCGCGATCATGAGCAGCGAGCCCGAGCCCGGGGCCGAGGCGGCGTGGTGCATGCCCGTGGCGACGGCGGTCACGGCCCTCAGCCACTGGGGCATGCGCGATCTCTCGCTGCGCCTCCTGGCTCGCCTGGAGCAGCTGGCGGCGCGCGTCCCCGAGGGCGAGCCGCTCGCGCACGCGCAGCTGCGCTACAGCCGATCCACGTTCCTGCGGCTCCTCGGGGACGATCCGTGGCAGGCGTACGAGGACGCGCGGCGCGCGGAGGAGGTCTTCTTCGAGGTGAGCCCCTGGCGCTGGCGCGAGTTCGCGGCGAGCTCGACCGCGCTCTCGATGGCGGAGCTCGGGGAGCACGCCGAGGCGGAGCGCAAGCTGCGGGAGTCGCTGGAGCGCACGCTGCGCATCAACGACGCTTTCACGCTCTCCAGCGTCCGAGTCTGGCTGATGATCCTCCTCTCGGAGTGCTGCGCGCCGGAGCACCTGGACGAGATCGCGGACCTGGCGAACCAGCTCCTCAAGATCGGCGCCATGGAGGCGACCGTGGGGCCGGCGCACGGCGCGCTGGCGCGGGTCCTCGTCGCGCGGGGCCGCTTCCCGGAGGCGCTCGACGAGGCCGAGAAGGCGCTCGCGGCCCTGCAGCGAGACCGGTTTTACCGGCCGCTGGTCCACCGGACGATCATCCAGGCGCTGCTCCGGGAGGGGCGCGTGGAGGCCGCCCGGCACGCCTCGGAGGAGGGGCTGCGCTGCCTCGCGTCGCTCGGCGGCTCGGTGGGGTACAGCGAGATCCCGCTGCGCCTCGCGGTCAGCGAGGCGCGCCTCGCCGGCGGGGACGCGGCGCTCGCGCGGGCCGCGATCGAGCAGGCGCTGCGCGCGGTCGAGGAGCGCGCCCGGAAGATCCCCGACGCGGCCGCGCGGCTCCGCTACATCGAGCAGGTGCCGGCGAACGCGCGGGTGAGGGAGCTCTCGCGCGCGTGGCTCGGGCGCGACGTCGAGCCGCCGCCGAGCGGCGAGCGGACGGCGTGAGCCTCGGCCGCGGCGGCGCGGGCGAGACTAGAATACCCATTACGTTGCTCGAGCGAGAAATAAACCGCCAAGGCGCCAAGACGCCAAGACGCCAAGAAGAGAATTTGATCTTGGCGTCTTGGCGCCTTGGCGGTTCGATATTCTGCTTGTTTCAGGCGGGTTCAACCCGTTGGTTGTTCTAGAGGTTCACCTTGTAGTTCAGCTTGACCTCGTCGCCGTGCATGCCGCGAAAGCCCCAGTCGTGGGGCGGCGACTCCGAGATGCAGATCTCGATGTCCTGATGATCGATGCCGACCTCGTCCCGGATCCTGTCGAACAGGAGCCGCACGAGCTTCTTCTTCGTCTCCACGCTCCGCCCGGTCATCATCGAGATCTCGATGATCGTGTAAGCGTCGGTGCGCCCGCCCGGCGCCAGCATGTCCTCGCGCTCCATCGGGAAGAAGCGGTGCGCCCGCTTGTCCTGCGGCATCTGCAGCGCCTCCATGACGCAGGCGTGGATCACCCGCGACAGCTGCTCCTTCACCGGGTTGAGCCGGTCCTTGATTCCGTAGATCTTCACCTGAGACATCGAATCTCTCCTCGAGCGGCGCTGCGCCCGCCGGCCATCACGGCTCCTTCTATGTCGATTGCCCGAGCAGGACAACGGCGATCGACAGGTTCGCGTGCTGGTTCTTGCCGCGGACGAAGCACCCCTGTTCCCCGAACGTGAAGCTGCCGAGGAACGGCGTCGTCCCCAGCGCGGCGGTCATCCCCTGGACCACGCGATCGATGTCGTCGCGCACCGCGAGCATGCACCCGGCGCAGAAGATCACCAGCGCGCCCTGCGGCTGGAACGACGGCCGCGCGGACTCCAGCGCGGCGCCCGCCACGGCCTGGATCCGGTCGAGCAGGCCCTCCCTCGATCCCTTCATGAGCACGAGCTCGTCCCCCTCGCGGATGTGCACGCCGAAGGTCAGCGCGTTGTCCTGGTCCACCGCGTTCGGATGAATGAGCAGGAACTGGGGAGCCTTGCCGGCCCAGCCGGAAGGCCGGCCGAGCGGGCTGAGCGCGCTCTCCGCCGCGATCGAGCCGCCGCCGAGCTGCGCGGCGAACCGGCCGCCGGTCCAGCGGTTGTAGACCTCCGCCGCCGGCTGCCCGTCGATCTCGGGCACCCGCCGCCCCTCCGAGCGCGTGACCCAGCCCCGGTGCTCGGTCGGGGTGTAGCCGGAGCCGAACGCATAGGCGATCTCGCCCGACGGGTAGAGCGCCGACAGCAGCACCGCATCGCCGTGCGCCTGCCCGCGCCCGAGCTGCGACAGCACCCCGTCGAGCGAGTTCGCCCCGGAAGTGCCGCCGAACACCGGCACGTCGGCCCCGACCGCGTCCTCGACCCCGCAGAGGACCTGCTCCTCCACCCCGAGCGGCGCGGTCACCCAGAACAGCGCCGGCGGCTTGCCCGCCCGGCCGGCGTCCTCCATCGCGCGGCGCGCCGCGCGGGCGGCGGCGGCGCGCGGCGACTCGCCGATCGGCTCGGCCGCGGCGCCGTAGGCGCCCAGCGCGTCCGCGACGCCGAACAGCGCCAGTCCGGGGCCCGGCGCGCCGTGGACCCCGGCGGCGGTCATCACCGAGAGACACGAACTCGACCCGTGGACCCGCACCGACGGCGGAAGCTCCGCCGTGGCGCGCGCGAGCTCGCCGAGATCGTGGCCCTCGGTGTAGCTCAGGAAGAGGTGATCCGGCTCGCCGCCGAGGCCCGCGCGGAGCGCGGACATGGCCTCGGCGAACGCGACTCCAGTCGAGCCCGCCGTGGACGACGCGGTGGCCATCTTCATCGACCGCGCCGCCCCCAGAGCGCCCGCGCGGCCTGCCCCCGGAGCCTCTTTCGCGCCGGAAAGGGCGCCGGGCCCGCTGTCCACGTCGCTGTTGCTCATCGGCATCTGGACCTCCTGCCGTGCCCCTGGTCGGGTCGATCAGCCAGATCCCTATACACCACCCCGCGCCGGGCCCGTCCGGTTTCGACCGCGGGCGTGGCGCTCTCCGCAGGATCGCCCGCCAATCTCCTGCTCAGTCCGGCGAGGCGGCGCGGGGTCGCGCGGCCCATTGCGCCGCCGGCCCCGTCAGCGCGCGCCCTCACTCTTCGGGATCGTCGCCCCTCGGCCCGGACTGCCCTGCTGCGGGCTCATCGCTCTCCTCGTCATCCTCCTCGGCGAGCCCGGCGTCCGCCGCGCCCGCGCTCGCCGCCTCCGCCTCCGCGGCGAGCGCCATCCGCTCGGCGAGCGGCCGCTCGGGGAGCGCGAGCAGCGGCCCGGCGCCGAGCTCGCCGATCATGTTGAGATACGCGTTCATCGCGTGGCACACCGAGTCGGTGCGCACGTAGCGGTCCCGGGCGCTCCAGAACACCCCGCCGGCGGCGGCCTGCGGGTTCTTCACCATGAAGGAGTTCTCGGGCCCGTAGGTGTATTGCAAGATCTGGCGAATCGCCGCGACCACCGCGTCCTTGTACCGGTCGCAGCCCGCCATGCCCTTCTTGTGGCAGTGGTGATAGACCTCGGACATCACCTCGGCGAGCCACCCGCTCCCGCTGCTCGACAGCGACCGTTGCCAGCGGCCGTAGCGGTACGCGTCCTCGGGGCTGCGCCACTGCCGCTTCACGAGGTCGTCGGCGCAGCGGAAGACGGTCTGCTCGACGCGCGGGTCGCCGCTCGCCTTGGCGAAATCGAGCAGCGACTGCACCGCCCACGAGCTCGAGATCGGGTTGGGCTTCCTGTACTCGTCGCCGAGGAAACAGCCCTTCTTGGCGATCCTGGCGAGCAGGAAGTCGGCGGTCTGGGCCGCGGCGTCGAGGTATTTCTTGTTGTTCGTGGCCCGGTAGGTGCGCGACAGCGCGGAGAGGACCTGTCCCGTGTAGAGCGTCGACTCCTTCCCCTGGACCTTCCACGTGCCGCCCTCTTGCCCGACCAGGGCCGAGCGCACGCTGCCGTCGGGCCGCTGCATCGAGATGAGCCAGTCGGCCGCCATGACGGCGGACTCCAGGTACTTCTTCTCCTTCGTGACGCCGTGGAGCTCGATCAGCGTGAAGATCGACTTCGACGCCGTGCCGACGACCAGCCGGCGCTCGGGCCGCTTGCGCTCCAGATCGAACGCGTAGAAGAAGGCGCCGGCCGTCCGATCGCGCGCCTCGTGGCTCTGCATGCCCATCATGAAGCCGGCGGCCTCGGTCGCCGTACGGAGCAGGCGCGCGTCGGGCTTGTAGGCGTGCAGCTTCAGGAACGTCAGCGCCGTGGACGCGGTGTAGATCGTGTGGAGCTCGTCCTCGAACCGGTCGGCGGGCGCGTGATAGTACTTGTGAACCCCCTTGTGCACGGGATCGATGACGCGCAGGAGGTAGCCTTTGCCGTCCTCGATGCGCTTCGCGACGAGGGCCTTGTCGAGGGCGCGGACCGGCACGAGCCCCTGGGTGAGCTCGACGCCCTTCCCCTTTCGCTCGGCGCTCTCGATCATCGACTCGCGATGATCCGGCAGCTCCACGACGAGCCGCGCGCCGGCGAGCGCCTCGCGCGCGCCCCCCGCCGCGGCCACGGCCCGGCGCGCGGCCTCCTTCAGCGCGACGCAGAGCCCCGCGTCCGAAGACTCCCCGCGGGCGATCTGCTTCCCTTCCTGAAACCCGATCACGACGGCGCGAAAGGGACGTTTGGACGGCAGGGACAGATCGCATGTCACCTTGTCGGCGCCCGCGGCCACCTGGCGGACGAAGGCGACGGTGCGATCGCGGAAGGTGCCATTGTCGAGCTCGGCGCTGGCGGCGCCGCCCTCCGGGACCTGGATCGCCGGGTCGGGCACGCGCGGGAGGTTCGCCGCGATCTCGGCCGCGAAGCGGTCGTCGCCCGGGGTCGCGGCGGCCTTCCGGACCTCCGGGGCGCCGGTCGCCGCGGCCGGCGGGGCCGGCGCGGCGGCGTCGGGCTTGCCCGCCGCGGCCTCCTCGGCCGGCTTGCGGCTGTCGCAGCCGATCGCGAGCGCGGAGGACACGGCGGCCGCGGCCGCCAGGGTTGCAATGGAGAGGGCGCGTGAAGGCGGCATGGAGAAGTACCCCGGAAGCAGCGATATCGACGCGTATCAAGAACCCCGAGGCCCCGCAAGGCCGAACGGGGCGCGCGGCACCCCGGCGGTCCGGCGATCGCGCCCCTGTCGCCGCATATCGATGCTCACATCGGACGCGTCCCTCGCCTCTTCCCATCCTTCGCCGCCCGGCGCGCCGCGCGCTACGCTCCCCGGATGGGACCCGCGCAGATCAAGGGCAAGAACGTGGACATCAAGCTGTGGACCCGGCCGGAGGAGGTCGAGCCGGTCGCGCTCGAGCAGCTGCGCAACATCAGCGCCCTGCCCTGGGTGTTCCACCACGTCGCCGCGATGCCCGACGTCCACTTCGGCAAGGGCGCGACCGTCGGCTCGGTCATCGCGATGCGGGACGCGGTCGCGCCCGCCGCCGTCGGCGTCGACATCGGCTGCGGCATGGGCGCGCTCCGCACGAACCTCACCGCGGCCGACCTCCCCGACGACCTCAAGCGGATCCGGAGCGACCTCGAGCGGGCGATCCCCGTGGGGTTCGCCGCCCACGACACGCCGCTCAAGGGGTTCGCGGGACTGCCGCTCTGGGACGAGTTCGCGAGCCTGACCCCGAAGGTCCAAGGGCTGTTCGCGAGGGCGCGCTGTCAGCTCGGCACGCTCGGCGGCGGCAACCACTTCATCGAGCTCTGCCTCGACGCGGACGGCGGCGTGTGGCTGATGCTCCACTCCGGCTCTCGCAACATCGGCAAGGAGCTCGCCGAGATCCACATCGCCGCGGCGAAGAAGCTCGCCCACAACCGCGACCTGCCCGACCGCGAGCTCGCGGTGTTCCTCGCCGGCACCCCGCAGATGAAGGCCTACCGGCACGACCTCTTCTGGGCGCAGCGGTACGCCCGAGCGAACCGCGAGGCCATGTTCCACCTCGCCGAGGGCGTCCTCCGGCGGCACTTTCCGCGGCTCGAGATCCGGGAAGCCATCTATTGCCATCACAACTACGTGGCAGAAGAGATCCATTTCGGCGAGGAGGTGCTCGTGACGCGCAAGGGCGCGATCCGCGCCGGCAAGGGCGAGCTCGGCATCATCCCCGGCTCGATGGGCACGCGCTCGTACATCGTCCGGGGCCTCGGCAACCCCGAGGCGTTCGAGAGCGCGTCGCACGGGGCGGGCCGCAAGATGAGCCGCGGCGAGGCGAAGCGGCGCTTCACCACGAAGGACCTGGCCGCGCAGACGGCCGGCGTCGAGTGCCGCAAGGACGGCGGCGTCCTCGACGAGATCCCCTCCGCCTACAAGCCGATCGAGCGCGTCATGGAGGACCAGCGCGATCTCGTGGAGATCGTCGCCGAGCTCCGGCAGGTCCTGTGCGTGAAGGGGTGATCCCCGGCGCGGGTAGGGCCGGGCCCTCGGCCGGGCGCGCCCGGGGTTCGCGATCCCTTCCCGCCCTGCTCTCGGCTACCATGCGCGTGGCTGGCGCGACGCACGCCGCAATGGAACGTGCCGCGCGCCGCAGCGCAGGGATGTCATGAAGTCCGACTGGATCGATCTGGGCCCCGTTTCCGAGTTTCCGGCGGAGCAGCCCGTGCTGCGCAAGGACGACGCCGGGCGGCGCTTCGCCTGCGTCCTCCGGGGCGGCGAGGTCCACGCGCTCGACGATAGGTGCCCTCACCAGGGTTATCCGCTCTCGGAGGGCGCGCTGCGCGGCGGCGTGCTGACGTGCGCGTGGCACAACTGGAAGTTCGACGTCGCCTCGGGCGCCTGCACGTTCGGCGGCGAGCCCGTGCGGCGCTACGCCACCCGCGTCGACGGCGGCCGCGTGCTGCTCAACCGGGCCGTCGACACCGCGGCCGAGGTGCGGCGCCTCGTCGCCAGCCTGCGCGAGGCGACCCTGCGCGACGACCCCGCGCGCGCCCTGCGCGACGGGCTCCGGCTGGGCGCGCTCGGGCTGCACCGCATGGAGACCGGCCTCGGCGACCTGCACCTCGCGTTCGAGGTGCTCGCCAGGGACGGGGCCGAGCGCGCCGAGTACGGCTTCGATCACGGCCTCGCGCTGCTCTCGGACCTCTGCGGCTGGGTCGAGCGCGGCTGGGTCCCCGCCGAGGAGGCGTTCGTGGTCGCCGCCCACGCGATCGGCGAGGCGTCGGCCCGGCTCGGCCCGCGCGGCAAGGGCGCCGGCAAGGCGACGGCCCGCTCGCCGCTCGCGCGCATCGTCGAGTTCGAGCTCGACGAGCCGGCGAAGGTGAGCGAGGCGCTCGCGGCGGAGCGGCGCGACGAGGCCGAGGCGCGGATGCGCGAGCTCGTCGAGGTCCGCGGCGCCGCCGGCGCGCGCCGGGCGCTCCTGCCCTTCGTCGCGCAGCACCTCTACGACTACGGGCACGGCGCGATCTTCCTCGCGAAGGCGCTCGAGCTGGCCGAGCGGTTCTCGTCCGCGGCCGACGAGGTCCTCGCCGCCTCGACGGTGCAGCTCGCCTGGGCCACCGCCGACACGAGCCTGCCCCCCTTCGCCGCCACGCGCGCCGCGCTCGCGCGCCTCGCCGAGCTGCCGCTGCCCGGCCCCGAGGCCGCCGCGGAGCCGGCGCCGTCGGGCGCCGCGGCCTCGGGCGCCGCCGCCGCGCCGCTCGATCCCGCGGAGCGCGCCGCCTTCGAGGCGGAGGTGCTCGCCGGCGAGCGGCCGGCCGTGGAGGCGACCGTGCGCTGGCTCGCGCGCGGCGCCGGCCCGCTCGCGCTGCTCGGCGCGATCGGCCACGCCGCGGCCGTCCGCCTCGCGCGCTTCGACCCGGCCTGGGAGCAGCGCCTCGACGCCGAGGTCGGGGTGCTCGACGTCACCCACGCCGTCACCTTCGCGGAGGCGGCGGCCGCGCTCGGACGGGAGGCGCTCCCGCGCGAGGCCGCGCAGCTCGCCGTGCTCGCCGCCGGCTTCGTCGGCAAGCTCCGGCGCGCGGACGCCGCCGCGCCGCCCGTGGCCGCGGCGCGCGCGCCGGGCGGCGCGCTGGTCCAGGCGGCGGAGGCGCGCGACGTCGGCGCGGCGCTCGCGATCGCGCGGGAGCTCGACGCCGGCGGCCGCCTTCGCGCCTTCGCCGAGCTCGCGCCGTTCGCCGCGCTCGACGCCGCCGTGACGCCGATCTTCACGGCGCACGCCGTGAAGACGCTCGAGGCGCTGGCGCGGCTCGAGTCGTCCGATCCGCAGCCCGACGGCGCGTACCTCGAGGCGCTGCTCACGTACGTCGTGCCCCTCCGGCGGGAGCTCCGCGTGCGTCGCATCGCGGCCGTGGCGAAGAAGTTCATGTCCGATGGTCGGCCACCCGAGGGGCTGTATTGACCCGCGCGCCGCGGTGCGCCTGCGCTCCTCCCCCGCCGCGCCGGAGCGTTCCGTGGCCCGCCGTCAGGTGGCCGGACAAGGGGCCATCATGCATACTGACCGTCTATGCGGCTTGAGCCTGGGTCCCACATAGCGCCGCACCTTACGCTCGTCAGCCTCCTCAGCATGGGGGGTGTCGGCAGCATCTGGACGGCGCACCACCTCGGGCTCGGCAAGGACGTCGCCGTCAAGTTCATCTCTGCGTCCCTCGCGACCGATACGATCGCGGTCGCCCGGTTCCACCGCGAGGGCGCGCTCATGGCGAGGATCAAGAGCCCTCACGTGGCCGAGGTGTACGAGCACGGCGTCACCGGCGACGGCCTGCCGTACATCGTGATGGAGCTGCTGCGCGGTGAGGAGCTGTCCGACCACCTCACGCGCGCCGGGCGCCTCTCCTTGCCGGAGACGGTCTCCCTCGTCTCGCAGCTCTGCGCGGGGCTCACCGCGGCGCACAAGCTCGGGATCATTCACCGGGACATCACGCCGGAGCACGTCTTCCTCGCCGACGCCGGCGGGAGCACCTGCGTGAAGCTCCTCGATTTCGGGGTGGCCAGGGGGGATGTCGACCCCGACGGGACGACGCTGACCGCCACGGGCGCGGTCGTCGGCAACCTCGTCTACATGAGCCCGGAGCAGTTCTTCAACCCGAAGAGGGTCGATGGCCGCTCGGACCTCTGGTCCGTGGCCGTCATGGCGTACCAGGCGCTCACCGGCGCTCCGCCCTTCGAGCAGAAGGGGCTCGAGGCGCTGCTGGGCGCCATCCGTGTCGGCATCTTCCCGCTCCCGAGCGAGCGCTCCGCCGACATCACGCCTGCCGTCGACGCGTGGTTCGTCAAGGCGCTCTCCCGCGAGCCGACCGGCCGCTTCGGCACCGCCGAGGAGATGGCGGACGCGCTGCAGCGGGCCGTCGCCGGGCCGCCGAGCCCTGTGGGCACGCCTCCAGAAGCGGGCTAGCCTAGCCGCCATGGCGCGCGCCCGCATCCCGAGCCGTTCCAACCACGAGCTCGTGTTTCGCAGCGCCCGCAAGGGCGAGGAGGGCACCCTCGCCACGGTCGCCTACCGCGCGTTCCAGGCGGGCGATCCGGAGGCGTGGCTGCGGTATTTCACCGAGCACGCGCACCTCGCCCTCGACAACGTGATCGTCGCCGAGACCGACGGCCAGCTCGTCGGGCACGTCTCCTCGCTCGACCTGACGATGAGCTTCGCGGGCGCGGACGTGCCCTTCCAGGGCCTCGCGTCCGTGGCGGTGCTCCCGGAGTTCCGGCGCCGGGGCATCGCGGATCGGCTCGTCCGCGAGAGCCTCCGCCGCATGCGCCGCCGCGGCGAGGCGCTCGCGCTGCTCCACCCCTTCCGGCTCTCGTTCTACCGCAGGTTCGGCTTCGGCGTGTGCGAGCTCCGGGACGTCGTGCGCACCTCGCCCGACCGGCTCCCGGACTCGGTGCTGCGCCGCCACGTGCGGGCCTTCTCCCGCCCCCGCGACGAGCCGCTCATCAAGCAGGCCTACGATCTCGCGCGGGCCGACACCACGGGGCAGCTCTCGCGGAGCGAGTACTGGTGGGACGTGCGCGTGTTCAAGCGCTCCCCGAGCGGCGCGGTCTACGTCGATCCGGGCTCCAAGGCGATCGCCGGCTACCTGCTCTTCGACGTCCCGGAGGGCGGCGCCTACGGCGTCCAGCAGCTGCTCGTCCGCGAGCTCCGCGCGCCGACGCCGGGCGCCTACCGCGGGCTCATCGGCTTCCTCGGCGCGCTCGGCGATCAGTACGAGGTCGTGGAGCTGATGCTCCCGCGCGGCTACGGCGCGCCGCTGCTCGACGAGCCGGGCATCCGCGACGAGCCGATCGCGTTCGAGACGGCGGCCCGGCACCCTGGCCTGTGCCCGCCCGTGCACGTGGCGCACCGCCGCAACGTCCTCGGCCTGACGGCGGCCGGCGCGATGGGGCGCATCGTCGACGTCGCCGCCGCGCTCGCGCTCCACCCGTCGCCGCGGAAGCACGGCGTCCGCGGCGCCATCGGCCTCGACGTCGAGGACCCCGTGTTCACGGACGCGCCGCGCGCCTTCGACGTCACCTTCGCGGCGCGCGGCGTCCAGACGGCGCCCGGCAGCGCGGCGGGCGACCGCCTCTCGCTGTCGATCGAGCGGCTCACGCAGATCTATTTCGGCGTCACCTCGGCGCGCGATCTCCTGAGCCAGGGCTTCGTGGTGGGCAGCGCCAAGGCGGCCGCGCTCCTCGACGCGGCGTTCGCCGGCCCCCCCCTGTTCCTCGGCGCCTACAACGGGTTCTGAGGGCGCGGCGCGCGCCGCTCAGGCGCCGCGCCGGCTCCGGAGGAAGAGCTTGAGCGAGCGCGAGACGAGCGACGTCTCTTCCCCGCCCTTCCGCGTCTCGGTGGCGGCGTCGTCCTGGGTGTCCACGAGGAGCTGCCACGGCCTGGGATCGTCGGCGAAGGGGAGGACGAAGGGCAGATCGCAGGGAGAGGCGTTGAGCAGCAGGACGAAATCGTCGTCGACCAGCCGGTCGCCGGACTCGTCCACGTCGTCCAGCCCCTCTCCGGACAGGAACACCCCCAGGCACTGCGTGCACGGGTTCGACCAGTCCTCGTCGGTCATCAGCTCCCCGTCCAGGCGATACCACTGGATATCGTACGTCTTGCCGCCGCGGATCGCGCGCCCCTTGAAGAAGGTCGAGCGCCGGAGCGCGGGGTGCTCGTGCCGGATGCGGAGGCACTTGCGCGTGAACTCCAGGAGCGCCCGCGACGGCTCGTCCCAGGTCCACGGCTGCCAGGTGAGCGGGCTGTCCTGGCAGTACCCGTTGTTGTTCCCCTCCTGGGTTCGCCCCCGCTCGTCGCCGTGGAGGACCATCGGCGTGCCCTGCGAGAAGAGGAGCGACGCCATGATGTTCCGCATCTGGCGCGCGCGAAGCTTGAGGATCTCGGGATCGTCGGTCGGGCCTTCGGCGCCGCAGTTCCACGAGCGGTTGTCGTCCGCGCCGTCGCAGTTGCCCTCCCCGTTCGCCTCGTTGTGCTTGTGGTTGTACGAGACGAGGTCGGCCAGGGTGAAGCCGTCGTGGGCCGTGACGAAGTTGATGCTCGTGTACGGCTTGCGCCCGCTGTTCTCGTAGAGATCGCTGCTCCCCGTGATCCGGAACCCGAGATCGGAGGCGATGCCGCCGGAGCCGCGCCAGAAGTCGCGCAGCGTGTCCCGGTAGCGGCCGTTCCACTCCGCCCAGCGCACCGGGAAATTGCCCACCTGGTAGCCGCCGGGGCCCACGTCCCAGGGCTCGGCGATGAGCTTCACCTGGCTGAGCACGGGGTCCTGGTGGATGATCGTGAAGAAGCTCGAGAGCTGGTCGACGTCGTGGAGGCCGCGCGCCAGCGCCGCCGCCAGGTCGAACCGGAACCCGTCGACGTGCATGTCGAGGACCCAGTACCGCAGCGAGTCCATGATCAGCTGGAGCGTCTGCGGGTGGCGCACGTTGAGGGTGTTGCCCGTGCCGGTGTAATCGAAATAATAGCGCTCGTTGCCGGGGACGAGCCGGTAGTAGGTCGGGTTGTCGATGCCGCGCAGGCTCAGCGTCGGGCCGAGGTGGTTGCCCTCGGCCGTGTGGTTGTAGACGACGTCGAGGATGACCTCGATGCCGGCGGCGTGCAGCGCCTTCACCATCTCCTTGAACTGCCGGACCTCCGACGCCACCTCGGCGCCCGCGCGGTACCCGACGTCCGGAGCGAAGAAGCCTATCGAGTGATACCCCCAGTAGTTCCGCAGCCCCTTGTCGAGCAGGAACTTCTCATGCACGAAGGCGTGCACGGGCAGGAGCTCGATGGCGGTGATGCCGAGGTACCGCAGGTACCCGATGATGGCGGGGTGGGCGATGCCCAGGTACGTCCCGCGGAGCTCCTCCGGGATCTCCGGGTGCAGCATCGTCAGGCCGCGGACGTGCGCCTCGTAGATGACGCTGCGGTGGAACGGGACGCACGGGCGGCGATCTCCGCTCCAGTCGAAGGAGGGATCGATGACGACGCCGAGCGGGGGGCCGAGCACCTCGCCGTCGCCCATCACGAGATCGCCGTCCGGCTCGCCGCTCCTGTGGGCGAACGCGTTGGCCTCCCACCGGACCCGCGACGCGAGCGCCTTCGCGTACGGGTCGAGCAGGCGCGCCTGCGGGTTGAAGCGCAACCCCCGCTCCGGCGCCCACGGGCCGTGCACGCGATATCCATACTTCTGCCCTGGTCCGACGTCCGGCACGTAGATGTGCCAGACGAGCGAGGTGCGGTGGCGCACCGGCAGGCGCTGCTCGTTCCCCTCGTCGTCGACGAGGCACAGCTCGACCGCTTCGGCGTTCTCCGAGAACAGCGCGAACTGCGTTCCAACGCCGTCCCACGTCGCGCCGAGCGGGTACGGATCCCCGGGTCGAAGTCCTTTGCGCTTCTGGTTCATGTGTTCTCCAGGCCGGGAGTGGGCCCCCCCGCTTCGGCCTTGTATGGATGGGCGTGTGTTCGGCGGGCTAGGCCACGTGCGTGCGGCGGCTGTGCATGACGTCGGTCACGGCGTCCGCCACGCTCCGCGCCATCCCCTCGGCGATGCGGAGGGTCTGGGCCTGGTCGCCTTCCGGGGTGCCGAACCTGATGCGCTCGATCATGTCCGCGAGCCGCCGGGCTAGCTCGCACGCCTCGGCGATCGAGGCTGATGACTCGAGGGAGGCCCTCCGCGGGGGGAGGGGGACCAGATCTTCGGTCGGCGTCATCGGGGTTGAAATCATGCCTGGCTCCTTCGATATCGGTGATGCCTACAGTCAGCTACCACGGAGAGCAGGCATCATGCCAGCAACAGTTCCGTGTGGACGCCCACCGCGGACACAACGGTCGGCGGCCGCTCGGCAGGCCTTGGGGTAACAAAGTCGCCACAGATGGGGCGAATTGTCCCCACAGCGGCAGGCGCTCGGTGCCCTGGATAGCCAAGCGCCAAAATTGTAGGCACATTGCGCGCCGTGGGGGTGGGCACACGACCGTGGCTGTCCTGGACGGACATGCGACCTCGTGGTTGGGGCGCGGCTGGGCTTCCGATCGCCTGCCGATGCGCTGCCTCGGTGGCTGCCCGGCCTCACGCCGGTCCGGCGCGGCCGTCCCTGGGCTGGCGGTGGGGCGTTCGGGTCCGGCGCGGGTCCCGCTGCCGGGGGCCGCGGCGAGCACGGCTGCCACGACATCCGCCGGCTGTTGCGCCGGAATCCGCCGTCGATGGGGCGTCGATGGGCGTCGGTGGGGCGCTGCGCGCCTTGTCGGCTCCCTTCCGGCCGCCTCGATCGCCGTTTCAGTGCTCTTCGCCTTGATTCGCCTTGACTCGAGCGCCTGAAGCGACGTGTGAGGTCCTGTGCGGCGCTTTCGCGCGCCGCGGATCCGGGCGACGCAGCCGGTCGCGCGCGTCTGGAGGGCAGGCCGCGTGAAACGGGAGAGGCCGTCTCGGCCGCGGCGTCGACCACGAGGCGGCTGTAGCAGCGCCCAGGGGGGCCAGGTTAGTATCCGCTCCGCCGCGGGGCCGCCGGTCCAACGCGTCGCGGTCGAGAAAGCTCATGATCGGAACACTCCAGGCGAAGCTCCAGTATCTCAAGAACAAGAACCTCCACAACTGGCTCGGCGGCTACGCTCGCCAGAGGATCGAGAACGCCCGCAGCCCGCGTCCGATCGGCCCGCGGCACCTCCTTTTTGCGGTCTGCGACCACTGGGAGCCGGGGTGGGAGAACGCCACACCGGAGGTCGGCGACGCGCGGGTGAGGGCCTGGTCGGAGCGATATCCCGAGATGGCCGGCGCTTACCGCGACGCGGACGGCCAGCACCCGCGCCACAGCTTCTTCTTCCCTGGGGAGCAGTACACGCCCGGGTGGCTCGACGCGCTGGCGGATCTCACGCGCCGCGGGTTCGGCGAGGTGGAGCTGCACCTGCACCACCACAACGACACGGAGGAGAACCTGCGCGCGGACATTCTCAGGTACCTGGCGATCCTCGGCAAGCATGGGCACTTCTCGCGCGACGCTGGCGGGCGCATGCGATACGGGTTCATCCACGGCAACTGGTGTCTGGCGAACTCCGGGCGGGACTCGCGGAACTGCGGAGTCGACGCGGAGCTCCCGCTCCTCTTCGAGACGGGCTGCTATGCCGACTACACGTTCCCGTCGGCCCCAGACGAGTCGCAGCACGGCATCGTGAACCAGATCTACTGGCCGACCGGCAACCTGGCGCGCCGGAAGGCGCACGCCGTGGGCGCCCGGGCCAAGGTCGGCGAGGTGCTGGAGGACCGGATCCTGATGATCGAGGGTCCGCTCGCGCTCGCGCTGACGCGCCGGGGGAACCGGGTGCGGGTGCGGATGGAGTACGGCGCGCTGCAGGCGGTCGATCCGCCGACGCCGGACCGGGTGAAGACGTGGGTGGATCAGAACATCCACATCGAGGGGAGGCCCGAGTGGGTGTTCGTCAAGGTCTATACGCACGGCGCGCCCGAGGATCAGGCGGAGTCGCTGCTCGGCGCGGGGGGCCACGCGCTGCACCGGGAGCTCACCACCCGGTACAACGACGGCAAGGAGTGGATGCTCCACTACGTGACGGCGCGCGAGATGTACAACATCGCGATCGCGGCGCTCGACGGCAAGACGGGCAATCCGGGTGACTACAGGGATTACCGGCTGAAGCCGCCGCCCTGCGCGAGCTGACGCGGGCGGGAGACACGGACTGCAGGGGCCGGGCAGCTCGACAGGGCCTCAGCCCGCCCCGCGCCGCTCCCCGAGGACCTCCTCGAGGAGCGCATGATAACGATCCCCCACGACATCCCACGAGAGCGCGCCCACGCTGCCCCGCAGCGCTGCCGGATCCCACGCCGTGTCCAGCGCACGGACCAGCGCGTCCCCGAGCGCCTGCGGATCGCCGGCAGGGACGAGCAGGCCGTTGCCCCCCTGCCCCTCGCGCACGAGCTCCGGCACGCCGCCCACCCGCGTCGCGACGACGGGGCGGCCAGAGGCGAGCGCCTCCAGGACGACGTTGGGGCAGCCCTCCCGGCGGCTCGGCAAGCAGAACACGTCGCACGCCGCCATGTACTCCGGGATCTCCGCGGGCAGCGCCCAGCCGAACAGCCGCACGCGGTCCGCGAGGCCGAGCGCGCGCACCCGCGCGCGCAGCGGCTCGAGCAGCTCGCCGCCGCCGACCATCATCAGGTGCACGTCGCGGCGGCCCGCCTCGGCGAGGCGCGCCATCGCCTCCACGAGGACGTCCACGCCCTTCTCGGGCACATGGTAGCCCGCATAGAGCGCCACCTTCGCGTCGGCAGGCAGGCCGAGGCGCTGCCGCGGGGCGGCGCGGTCTCGGATCGAGAACCGCGCGCCGTCGACCGCGTTGAGCTGCACCACGACGCGCTCCCGCGGCACCCCGAGCTCCACGAGGCGCTCGCCGAGCGCCCCGCTCACCGCCACCACCCGCGCGCAGCGCTGGAGCGCCGGCGCGATCTGCGCCCGCAGCACGGCGTCCCTCGGCTGCTCGTTGATGTCGCTGCCGAGCACCGTCGTGACCAGCGGCACCCCCGCCTCCCGCGCGAACACCTCCGCGGCGACCGTGTCGGGGTAGGCCCACGCCGCCAGGATCACGTCGTAGGGGAACTCGCGCCGCAGCCCGGCCATCGTGCCCCGGAGCGACGCGTGGATCGCCCGCGCGTGCAGGCGCGGCAGCCCCGGGATCGACCAGTAGGTGGGGAACAGCGCGTCGACGCCGGTGTGCGACTCGCGCGTGCCGCCGAGGAGCTCCCGCGACGCCCCGCGCGCGCGCGTCCACCAGGGCGTCGGGGCCACGAGCCTGAGCTCGCAGCGGCGCGCGAGCGCCCGGTACGTGTGATAGCTGTACGGCGCCATCGTCGGCAGCCGCACGGAAGGGTAATGGTGGGTGAAGACGAGTACCTTCATCGCGCGCTCGCCGGTCACCCGAGGCCGAGATAGAGCTGCTCGTATTTGCGCGTCATCTTCTCGAACGAGAAGTCGTCGCGGACCCGCGCGTGCCCCGCCTCGCCGAGCCTCCGCCCGAGCGCCGGATCGCGCGCGAGCCGCTCGATCGCGCCCGCGAGCGCGCCGGGGTCGTCCACCGGGACGAGCAGGCCGTGCTCCCCGTCCCGCACCACCTCGGGGACGCCGCCGACCGGCGTCACCACGACGGGCAGGCTGCGCGCCATGGCCTCGAGCACCGCGAGCGGCAACCCCTCGTCGCGCGAGGGCAGCACGAAGAAGTCGGCGGCGAGCAGCAGATCGGGCACGTCCTTGCGAAACCCGAGGAAACGCGCCTCCTTGCCGTGGATCCCGAGCTCCCTCGCGAGCGCGTGGATGCGGTCGCGCTCGTCCCCGTCGCCCACGATGAGGACGGTGACCGCCACGCCGCGGTCCCGCAGCCGCGAGAGCGCCCGGAGCAGCACGTCATGCGCCTTCACCGGATGGAACGCGGCCGGCATGATCCCGAGGAACGCGCCGCCGGACGGGCTCGATGAGCCGGACGAGGCCGCGGGCGCCGGCTCGGCGCCGAAGCCGAGCTCGGCGCGCACCTCCTCGCGCGTCCGCCGCGCGGGGGTGATGTCGATCCCATTGTGAATGACAGAGATGTTGCCGGCCACGCCCACGGCGCCGCTCTTGTCGGCGGTGTCCTGCGAACAGCCGACGACGGCGTCCGTCGCCCGCCACTCGAAGCGCGATGGAACGCGGATGATCCCGCGCGTCTGGGCGTGATCGGTGAAGACGAGCCGCGCCCGCGTGAGGAGCTTGCCGACGGTGGCGTAGTGAAGCGCAGTGGGGTTGTGCGCGTGGATGACGTGCGGCCGCCCGCGCGCGAAGGCCAGCCCCGCGTGCGCCACGCGCGCGGGCAGGCGCCCGCCCAGCACCGTGACCGGAAGCGCCCGCTGCCGCGCCAGCTCCGCGAGCGGCCCGCCGCGCAGCGCGAGGATGGAGGCCTCGTGGCCGTGGCGCCGCTGCGCCTCGGCGATGCGCAGCACGAAATGCTCCATGCCTCCGCCGTTGAGGCTGCTCACGACATGGACGATCCGCAGCGTCGAAGTCCCCATGGAGGGTTGCTACCCGAATCGGGTCTCCTGTTGAAGCGCAAACCGCACCGGGCGCCGTCACCCACGTTGCCAACACGCCTCGCCGGGCGCCGGCGCTCGCGGCGTCTGGCGCTCGGTCGCGCCGAGCCGTGATCGTTGCTCTTCGCCCTCGCGCGGCCGCGCCGAGCCGTGCTGGTTGTCGTTCGTTCGCCGCCGGCGTCGCTCGGTGGCGCTCTCGGTGGCGCTCTCGGTGGCGCCGCAGATCGCCGGATCATCCTACCACCTCGCCTCGCCGTCACCGCACTTTTGATTTGGCGAGCGGAAGCGGCTACTAGACGGGCATGAACCCTGAACTTCGGCGCGCCCTGGACCAGGGCCTGCGCCGCGTGCCAGGCATGAACGCCGCGGCGAGGCTGCTGGCCGTGCGGCTCGAGACCGTCAAGGCGCTCCTCGCGCGCCGGCTCGACGAGAACCCGCTCCCGGTGCCCGACGCCGTAACCCCGAGCGACATCCCGTCGGTCGCCGAGCTCGGACCGGGGGACAGGGTGCTCGCCGAGCTCGATCAGGACGGCTTCGCCTTCGCGCTCCACCCGGCCGACGTCCCCTTCTTCAACCGGCGGAGCGAGAAGATGCCGCGGCTGCGCTATCGGCTGCACGTCGTGCTGCGCCGCGGCTACGTCTGCGTCCGCAAGCGCTTTATCGGCCAGCCGCGGAACGCGCCCGCGAGCGCGCACCTCTCCTCCCTGCTCGGGCTGTTCTTCTACAACGAGGCGGCCGCGCTCCTCCGCCTGCGCGACCTCCCCAGCGTCCCGAGGATTCGCGATCTCCACCTCACCACGCGCACCCTGTTCGTCGACTACGTGCGCGGCCAGACGCTGCAGCATCAGGTCGCCGAGCGCGGACAGAAGGTCCTCGACATCGACCTGGCGCCGCTCGGGCAGCTGTTCGATCCGGAGCGCGATCGGCGCGAGATCGAGGCGTTCGCGAGCGGCGGCGGCGAGGCCTACCGCGGCCGCATCGACGAGATCGTCCGGGCGATGAACGCGCGCGGCGTCGCGCCGCTCGACGTCAAGCTCGGCAATGTGCTCATCGGCGAGAAGACGGGCGCCCTCTACTGGGTCGATTTCGAGCGGGCCGCGCTCGAAGGCACCCCCCGCTACCGCGAGCAGCTCGCGGAGCACCATGACCTCGTGAATCGGTGGTTCGGGCTCTCCCTCCCGGGCGACAGCGGGGCGTGAGGCGGCGGGCGCGAGCGAGGTGCGATCGATGACTCGAGAAGAAGGCGGGGCGCCGCGGAGCGCCATCGAGCGGATCGGCGAGAAGGCGGGGCGGTCATGGCCGAGCATCGAGGCGGCCGCGCGGCTCTCGGCGGAGACCCGGGCCCGCCTCGCGGCGCTGCTCCGCGAGCAGATCCCGTGCGACACGAGCGCGGTGGTCTTCGGCTCGCTGGCGCGGGGCGAGTACACGAGCGGCAGCGATCTCGACTGGACGCTGCTCATCGACGGTCAGGCCGACGAGGGCCACTTCAGCCAGGTTCAGGCGATCACGAAGATCCTGAAGGAGGCGAAGTTCCATGAGCCGGGCCCGACGGGCGTGTTCGGCAACGTGGCCTTCAGCCACCCGATCCTCCACCAGATCGGCGGGCAGGAGGACACGAACAAGAACACGACCCAGCGCATCCTGCTGCTCCTGGAGTCGCTCGCCATCGGCAAGCCGGACGCCCACGAGCGCGTGCTCAGGCTCGTGCTCTCGCGCTACGTGGAGGACGACCGCGGGCTGCATTACGGCAGCAAGCGCGAGATCATCCCGATGTTCCTCCTGAACGACATCGTCCGGTACTGGCGCACCGTCGCCGTCGATTTCGTCTACAAGCAGCGGGAGCGCAGCTCGGGCTGGGCGCTCCGCAACGCGAAGCTCAGGATGTCGCGCAAGCTCATCTTCGTGAGCGGGCTCATCACCTGCTTCGGCTTCGAGCTGTTCGGCAAGGACCGGGCGGCGTGGGCCGACGACGGCGAACGGATCTCGACGCCGGCGCTCGTGCGCTTCCTGCGCGAGCGCATCCGGGTGACGCCGCTGGAGAGCCTCGCCGAGGTGCTGCTCCGGCCCGCGGTCTCCGCGGAGACGGCGCGGACGCTGTTCGACAGCTACGACGCGTTCCTCGAGCTCCTTTCGAACGAGGAGGAGCGGGGCCGGCTGAAGCAGCTCCCGCTCGACGAGCAGCTCGGCCGCGATCCGACGTTCAAGCGGGTGCGCGACATCGGGCGCGAGTTCCAGGGCGGGCTCAACCGGCTCTTCTTCGAGGAAGATCCGGAGCTCCGCAAGCTCATCCAGACGTACGGGGTGTTCTGATGCGACCCATCGGCTACTCGACAGGGGCGCTCGCGCTCAGCGACGTCGAGCGGGCGCTCGCGATGCTGGAAGGGAGCTCCGCGACCGCGGTGGAGCTCTCCGCGCTGCGCATCTCGGAGCTCAAGCCGCTGCTCCGGCGCCTCGGATCCCTGGACCTGTCGCGGTACCGCTACGTCTCGTTCCACGCCCCGAGCCGCTTCGACGCGGCGGAGGAGCGCGCCGTCGCCGACGCCATGGCGGAGGTGGCCGCGCTGGGCTGGCTGGTCGTCCTCCACCCCGACACCATCCACGATGTCGGCGCCTTCCGGCAGCTCGGCGGCCTGCTCGCGCTCGAGAACATGGACAAGCGAAAGCGGACGGGCCGCACGGTGGAGGAGCTCGGGCCGTTCTTCGACGCGCTGCCGGACGCGTCGTTCTGCTTCGACATCGGCCACGCGCACCAGGTCGATCGCACGATGACGGAGGCCCATTTCCTGGTGAAGGCGCACAGGACGCGGCTGAGGCAGCTCCACGTGAGCGAGGTGAACGCGGGCAGCCGCCACGACGCCCTGAGCCAGAGCGCGGCGCACGCGTTCCAGCGGCTCGCCGCCCACGTCCCGGCCGACGCGGCGCTGATCCTGGAGACGCCGGCGTCGCCAGAGGAGCTGGAGCGGCAGATGGCCATCGCCAGCGCGGCGCTGACGATGCCGAACGGCCTGGAAAAGACGCCCGGTTGATCCCGAGGGCGCCCGCGACCTGATCGCGGGCGCGCCGATTTCGCCGGGTGCCGGCATCGATCCCGACGGGCCCTGGCCCGCCGCCTCCGCGAGCGGCACCGGGAGCTCCGCGGCGCCCAGCCGACGGTCTGCGGGCGCCCGCGGCGCTACGCTCTGCGCGATCTCGGCACGCCCAGGGCCGGAATCGGGGGACCACGATGAAGCTGAAGACGCTCGCGGCCGCGAGCACCGCATGGCTCGCCGCCCTGGCGCTGCTGACGGCGAGCGGACTCACGCTCAGCACCGCATACATGGACCGCGAGGTCGCGTGCCTCTTCAACATGGTCCGAGAGGTGCGCTCCATCATGGAGCTGGAGGTCCACCTCCTCTCGTACGAGCGCGAGAGCGCCCGGGTCGCGCTGACCGAGCTCCCCGAGCACGCCCTCGCGCGCGACGCCGCCAGGCGCGAGGTGGAGCGGTGGCTCGAGGACCTCCGCAAGACCCCCGTCAGCGCGGACAACCTGGACGTCTTCGGGGCGACCGAGCAGGCGCTCGAGCGCTACCTCGCCGCGCGCGCGCAGTCGAACGCGGCGGCGCCGTCGGACGCCGGGGCTGAGGGCGGGCCCCCCGAGGAGGTCGATCGCGCCTTCGTCGCGCTCGAGCAGCTGCTCGCCGCGAAGCTCGACGAGGCGCGGATCGCCCGGGAGCGGGTCGACGAGGTGAACCGGCTCTCGGAGACGGTGAGCCTCGGGGCCGCCGCGATGCTGCTCACCGGCGTCCTGCTCGCGCTCTGGCAGGTGAGCGGGCGTGTCTACCGCCCTCTCCTCGCGATCCGCGCCGCGATCGACCGCTTCGGGGCCGGCGCGCTCGACGCCCGCGCGCCGCAGGGCGGGCTCGACGAGCTGCGCGAGATCGCCGTCGCGTTCAACGAGATGGCCGAAGCGCTGGCCGAGCAGCGCCGGAAGCAGCTCGGGATCCTCGCGAGCGTCGCGCACGACCTGCGCAACCCGCTCGCCGCCCTGAAGCTCACCGTCGACCGCCTCCGGCCGGATCGGCCCCTGCCGCCCGAGGAGCGGCTCCGGCCGATGCTGGCCCGCATCGGGAAGGAGGCCGCGCGCTGCGATCGCATGCTCACCGACCTCATCGATGTCGCGCGGATCGAGGGCGGCGAGCTCGAGCTGCGCCACGAGACCCGGGACGCGCGCGAGCTCGCCCGCGAGGTCGTGGAGCTCTACCGGCCGACGGCGACGGCGCACGAGATCCGGCTGTCGCTGCCGGAGGAGCCCGTCCCGCTGCGCTGCGATCCGGTCAGGATCGAGCAGGTGCTCAACAACCTGGTCGCGAACGCCATCAAATACTCGCCGGAGGGCGGCGCCGTTCACGTCGCCGTCGCGCGCGAGGGCGCCGAGGTCACGATCGCGGTCGCCGACCAGGGCGTCGGCATCGCGGCCGAGGACCAGCGCCGGCTGTTCCAGCGCTACTGGCGCGCGCCGTCGTCGAGCTGCGTGGCCCCGGGCGTCGGCCTCGGCCTGTGGGCCGCGCGCCGCATCGCCGAGGCGCACGGCGGGCGCATCGACGTCGCGAGCGCGGCCGGAGAGGGCTCGACGTTCACCCTGCGCCTGCCGTCCTCGCTCCGCGGGCCGGCGATCCCTGGCGCGCGGAGCTAAGGCTCGTCCGGATCGAGCTCCCAGCCGAAGACGCCGGGGGTGCGCGCGCGGTGCCGGCCGAGCACCTCGCCGGGGAGCCAGGGGCCGTCGGCGGCCCAGCGCGTGGAGAAGGCGTCGCGCAGCACGAGCTCCGCCAGCTTGCCCCTCGGCGAGAAGCCCCACTCGGCCTCCTGCGAGACGTCATCCGGGTCGGCGTAGAGCCGCCAGACGAAGAAGCCGGCGCAGGTGCGCGCGTCGAGGAACGGCGCCATCACCGCGGCGTACGCCTCGGCCTGCGAGCGCTGATCGACGATCACGTCCTTCATGCGATCGGGCCACTCCCACGGGCGCACGGCGGGATCGCGCCGCGTGGTGTAGCCGATCTCGGTGAGCAGGACCGGCTTGCCCCACGCGCGCGCCACCGCGTCCACCCCGGCCGCCACCTTGCGCCCGCCGCGCAGGAGCTCCTCGAACGACGCGCCCTCGCGCTCGGCCAGCGGATAGAACGCGTTGATGCCGATGAGGTCCAGCGCGTCGAAGATCAGCGTGTGCTCGACGTCGTCCCAGTTCGCCGAGTAGGTGAGCAGCCCCGGGTACACCCGGCGCACCGCGTCGATGATCGGCAGGAAGCTCGACGCCCGCGGCGTCGTCACCCAGCTCCGCAGCTCGACGCCCACGCTGAGCATCTCGGCGCCGCCCTCGCGCGCGACCTCGGCCCACGTGAGCAGGAACCGGCGGTACGACTCGGCCCAGCGCGCCCAGCCGGCGTCGTCCCCCGGGTCGATCAGCGCCCGCCACTCGCCGCTCTCGACCCAGAGGTGCGGGACGAGCAGCACCTTGAGCCCGCGCGCGTGCGCCTGCGCGATCGCCGCGAGCACGTTGCGCCGGTTCTCCGCGAACGGCGCCTCGAAGACGAGGTCGACCCCGGTGCCCTTGCCGTCCCACACGCGGCCGAACGGCGTCAGGCTGACCCAGGTCGCGCCCATCGCCGCCGCCTCGTCCATCGCTCGCCCGCTCGCCGCGGTGCCGTAACCCCGGCCCGGGTGCCGGAGGTTCTCGATCGGCCCGATCGTCACGCCGCGCACGCCGCCCCAGCCCGAATCGGCCCACCCCGTCGCGCCGTACGGAAGGCGCTCCGGCGAGATCGGCGGCGCCTTCGCCGCGACCCTCAGCGCGTCCGGCGCGATCCGCGGCGGCTCCGGCGCGATCCGCGGCGGCTCCGCCGCGATCCGCGGCGGCTCCTGCGCGACCCGCGGCGCGGCGCTCGCAGGCCGCGACGGACCGCAGACAGCCGCCGCCGACATGGCGAGGGCGGCGCCCGCGGCGCCGGCGAGCGCGCGTACTTCTCGACTCATCGCTGGCACGGGGACGCCTTATACCAGGCGGGCGGCTCGCGGTACCGCGGACGTCAGCCTCCGTCGGCTTCCTGGGGCCGCGGCGCGCCGTGGCCTTGCTCGGGCGGCTGCGGCGCGGCCGTCCCCTCCTCCGGCCGCGGCGCGGTCGCCGCCTCCTCCGGCGGCCGCGGCGCCGTCGCCCCCTCCACCGGCGGCTGCGGCGCGCGTCCGATCGCGTCGCGCTCCTGCCGCGCGCGCTCGGTCCCCTCGCGCCACCGCCGCTCGCGCTCGATCTTCTCGCGCCGCCGCCGCTCGCGCTCGACCTCGTCGTAGATCACCTCGGGCCGCTGCGGCTGGTACCGGAGCCCCCCCGACGGCACGACCGGCAGCGCTCCGCTGTCCGGACCCGGAGCGCTCTCGGCGTCCGGCCCGGCCGCCGCGGGCTCGATCGAGGGCTCCGGCGCGGCAGGCACGGCCGCGCCCGCCCGGCTCGCCGCGGCGTGGGAGCGCGCCGCCTTCGCGGCGCGCATCGCCACCCCCTTCGACGCCGGCACGGCGCTCCCGCCGGCGTCGAGCGCCCCCGTCTGCACGAGCCACACGCCGCCGACCCCCGCGAGCATCCCGAGCACCGCGAGCCCGATCGCGAGCCGGCGCGGCCACGGGGACGGCCCTCGGTGCACCAGCGTGAGCCGCTCCGTCTCGGCCGGCACGCGCGCCTCGGCCGGCGTGACGCGCGGCGCCGGGTCGGCGCTGACGCGATGCGCGACCTCGCGCTCGAGCGGAACGGGCGTCCGACCTGCCGGGCGCTGCCCTGCCCCGCCCGCCTGCAGGTCGGCGGGGAGCGCCGGCGGGCTCACCATCAGGACCGGCGGCGGCGTGCGGCTCGGCCGCAGCTGCTCGCCGCCGTCCCACGACGCGCCCGCGTGCGACACCAGCGTGACCTCGCCCAGGCGGCCACCCCCGGGCGCGTCCCACTTGGCCGTCGTCTCGAGGTCGCGCAGGAGATCGTCGGGCGACATCCTCGGCAGATCGGCCAGCGTGTCGGCCTCCCAATCGTCCTCGACGGGCGCGGGCGCCGGCGCCGCCATGCGGAGCGTCTCGTCTTCCGCCCGGAGCGCCTCCCACACGCGCTCGGCCGCGTCCTCCGCGCCCTCGCCCCCGAAGCGCGCGAGCGCGAAGGCGAGCTTCGCGACGTCCGGGGGGCGCGCCTCCGGATCCTTGTCGAGGCAGCGCAGCACGAGCTCCTTGAGCTCGGCGGCCTCGAACCGCGGCGGGAAGGGTGCGGGCGGATCGTTCAGGACCTTGTTGCAGATCTCGAGCTCGGTCGGCGCCTCGAACGGGCTCGCCCCGCAGAGGAGCGCGTAGGCCACCGCGCCGATCGACCAGATGTCGGCGCGCTCGTCGATGCCGCCCGCCGACCGCATCTGCTCCGGCGCCATGTAGAGCAGCGAGGTCCGCATGGCGCCGGACGCGGCGTTCGGGCCCTCGCTCTCGACGCCGCACGCCACGGCCGACACGCCGAAATCGAGCACCTTCATGCTCGGCGCGCCGTCGCCGAAGCTGAGGAACAGGTTCTCGGGCTTGAGGTCGCGATGGAGGAGCCCGACGCCGTGCGCCTCGGCGACGGCCTCGCAGATCTGCAGGAGGTACTTCACCGCCTCCCTGACCCCCAGCGGCCCGCGGCGCTGCAGGTAGCTCGCGAGATCCGAGCCCTCCAGGTACTCGCTGGCGACGAACGGCGCGCCGCCGTCGACCCCGATGTCGACGATCCGCGCGACGTACCTGCCCGAGAGCGATCGCGCGGCGTGAGCGCCCCGGAGCAGCCGCTCGATGGCGTGCCGGTTCGCGGTGAGCCGGGGGTCGACGCGCTTGAGGGCGACCCGCCGGCCGGACATGCGATCCGTCGCGAGCTGGACGATGCCCACCCCGCCGACGCCGAGCCGGCCCTCCACCGCGTACCTGCCGGCGACGAGCTCCTGCCCCTCCGGGCCCCCCTCGGCCGTCCGCGGCGCACGCTCGGCGTCGGTCCGCTCCCATGCGGCCGCGCGATCCTCTCCTCCGGCCTTCAGCGACGTCAACGCACTGCCTCGATGGGGTTCGCGCGCTCCGCGAACCGGGTCATAACCTGCCCTCTGAATAGCAGATCCGAAGTGCAGCAACGCGTCCATGACGTGTCGTCTGCCGACCACGACGACGGGGGGATGTCCGTTCTGCGCGCAGCTGGCTGGCCGGCCAGCTGGCCGGCCGGCCGGCCCGCCTCCATCCATCGCCGCAGCCGACGCTGCCGATCCATCGCCCTTCGCCACCCAGACATTCCCAGCCATGCGGCCCAGCAATGCGCCGTCCGTGCCATGCGCTCCGGCGGTGCGCCGTCCGTGCCACGCGCCTCGCCGCGCCGCCCTGCGCAGCGGCCGTCCACGCGGCTCACGGCGGGAGCCCGAGCGCCAGCGCTACCAGGGCGTCGACGCCGGCCAGGACGAGGACGAGCGCCGCGGCGGACGCCGCGCCGAGCCCGAGCGCCTTCAGCGCGCGCCAGCGCCGCGGCCCGCGGGCGTCCGACCGCCCGTGCTGAACGCCGCGCGTGACCCAGCACCACCCGAGCATGGATAGCGGGCCGAACGCGTAGAGCGCCGCGCCCCAGGTCGCTCCGTTCCAGCAAGCAGCGCGCTGCTCGGGCGTGAGCCGCCGTCGATCCCACCGCTGCAGCGCGAGCGGCAGCGCGATGCCGAGCACCATCTGGATTGCGAGGCGGAGAGTGCTCATGTCGCGCGCGGAGATCCCGGACGCGCGATCCGCTCAGGCCGCGCCGGACAAGCGCTGTTCGCTCGAGCACGCCGCAGCGCGTCGCGGCAGAGCTCGGATGAGCGACTCGGTGCACGTCTTCGCTGTCCTGCTGCGCCGCGGAAAACACCGCAAAAATCGCGTGCCGGCCTTCTCGATCCCGACGGGGATTGATACGAACGAGGAATGACAACGACTGAGGCAGGGGACATCAGGAACGTTGCAATCATCGGACACAAGGGGGCTGGGAAGACATCGCTCGCCGAGGCGATGCTGTACGTCGCCAAGGCGACGGCCAAGCTCGGCAAGGTGGACGACAGGTCGAGTGTCCTCGACGACACCGCCGAGGAAAAAGAGCACGTTTGCTCGTTCGAGGCGAGCGTCGCGCACCTCTCCTGGGGCGGGAAGAAGATCAACCTCGTCGACACGCCTGGAGAGGGGAGCTTCCTCGCCGAGACGCGGCTCGCGCTCGCCGCGGTCGACGCGGCCATCCTCGTCGTGAGCGGCAAGGACGGCGTACAGCCGATCACCGAGCGTGTCTTCGGCTGGGTGAGAGAGGCGAAGCTGCCGTGCATGATCGTCGTCACGAAGGTCGACGCCGAGAACGCGCGGCCCGACGAGGTGCTCGCCGAGATCCGCGCGCGCCTCAAGGCGCCGCTCGCCGTGATGGAGGAGCGCATCGGCGAGGGGCTCCAGTACCGCGGGGTCGTCGCGACCCGGACGAAGAAGGCATGGCTCGACAAGCCCGAGGCGCCCGCCGCGGCCGCGGGCTCGCCCGTGCCGGCCGACGTCGCGGGGGCGGTCGAGAAGGCCCGGGCGAAGCTCGTCGACGACGTCGCCGGCAGCGACGACGACCTCACCGAGCGGTACCTGACCGAGGGCGACCTCACGCAGCAGGAGCTCGATCAGGGGCTCCGCGCCGCGGTCCGGCGGGGGGCGCTGGTGCCGGTCTACTTCGCCTCCGGGGTCCGCCCGAGCGGCGCCGCCGCGCTGCTCGACGGCGTCGTCGAGCTCGTGCCCCCGCCGACCGAGCACCCGGCGTGGGCCGGCGTCGTCCCGAGCGGCAAGCCTGGCGCCGCGCCGCAGGCCGCCGAGCGGCCGCCGTCGGCGGACGCGCCGGCGGCGGCGTTCGTCTTCAAGACGTCGATCGATCCGCACGCCGGCCGCACCTCGTTCGCGCGCGTGCTCTCGGGCGCGCTCCGGCCCGACGCCACGCTGCTCAACGCGAGCACGGGCAGCTCGGAGCGCCTCGGCAAGATCCACGCCGTGGTCGGCAAGGACCACAAGCAGGTGGAGGAGGCGCGCGCCGGCGACATCGTCGCCCTGCACAAGCTGAAGGCCACGCTGAGCGGGCACACGCTCTGCGACGAGAAGCACGCGTTCCTCTTCAGCGCGCCGGAGCTGCCGCCGGCCCTCTTCTCGCGCGGCGTGAGGTTCGACGCGAAGGGCGGCGAGGACAAGGTCGGCAACGCCCTCTACCGGCTGACCGAGGAGGACCCGGGGCTCAGCGTGCACCAGGACGCGTCGACCCGCGAGCTCGTCGTCTCGGGCCTCGGCGCCCTGCACCTGGAGATCACGGTGGAGCGCATCCGCCGGCGCGTCGGGATCGACTGCCGGCTCGGCCCGCCGCACATCGCCTACAAGGAGACGATCTCGAGGAAGGCCGCGAACGTCGAGGGCAAGCACAAGAAGCAGACCGGCGGCCATGGCCAGTTCGGCGTCTGTTACATCGACATGGAGCCCTTGCCGCGCGGCGGCGGCTTCGTCTTCGAGGACGCTGTCGTGGGCGGCGCCGTGCCGCGGCAGTTCATCCCCTCGGTCGAGAAGGGCATCGTCAAGGCGATGTCGAAGGGCGTCCTGGCCGGCTACCCGATGGTCGACGTCAAGGTGCGGCTCTTCGACGGCAAGTACCACGACGTCGACTCCTCGGACGCGGCCTTCCAGATGGCGGGCAGCAAGGCGTTCAAGGCCGCCGCCGCGCAGTGCGCGCCGGTGCTGCTCGAGCCCATCGTGCGGCTCTCGGTGACGGTGCCGAGCGCGGCGATGGGCGACGTCATCGGCGACATCAACAGCCGCCGCGGGAGGATCATCGGCACGGACTCGGTCGAGGATCAGACGATCGTGAACGCGTTCGTCCCGCTCGCCGAGGTGCTCGAGTACGAGTCGAAGCTGAAGAGCATGACCCAGGGCAAGGGCACGTTCACGATGAGCGTCGAGCACCTGGAGGTCTGCCCGCCGTCGGTGCAGGAGAAGGTGATCAAGGAGAGCGGCTTCAAGGTCGAGGCCGACGAGGACTGAGCGGGGGCGGCGCCCGGGCTACGGGTGGATGTGGACGATGGTCCCCTCCCCCGTGGCCTTCCCCGCGCTGACCCCGTGCCACCCGTCGGGCACCGGCGGATCGGTCCAGAGGAACACCCGGCGCGCGTCGATCGGCGACAGGTTGATGCACCCGTGGCTGCGCGGCTTGCCGTAGTCGTCGTGCCACGGCGCCGCGTGGATCGCGTAGCCCGCCTCGAAGTACTGCACCCACGGCACGTCGCGGAGCTCGAACTTGTTGTCGACCTCGTGCGCGTCCATCGTCGTCGTGACGTGCTTGTCGCGGATCCGGAACGTCCCGCGCACGGTCGAGAAGGTCTTCTTGGGGTCGCCGAGCCCGTCGCGCCCCGTCGCCGCCGCGGTCGCGTAGACGGGCCGCTTGCCCTCGTAGAGGATGAGCGTCTGGCTGAGGATCGAGATGTCGATCCACTTCACGTTCCCCTGCGCGAACGACGGCAGCTCCGAGGGCTTCACCGCGATGGCGACGTCGGAGTCGCGCACCCACGTCCCGTCCTTCGCCTCGACGAGGCGCGCGCCGCCGACCTTCCTCGAGCGCCCCGTGAGCTGCACGGCGGTGTGCCAGGGCAGGTCGCCCGCCTTTTCCATCTCGCCGCCCGAGATGTCGTAGCGCTTCGCGTCCTGCCGGTGCACGAACGCGAGGGGCAGCTCCCACCCCTTGGTCATGTCGACGCCGTGGAACGTGGAGCCGCGCGCGGGCTTGAGCTTCGACGTGGGCACGAGCCGCGCGTCGGTGGTCAGGGCGAAGCGCCGCCCGCCGTCGCCCATGAAGGTGTCGATGAGGGCGAGCCCCGCCTTGCGCGCGATCCGGTTCGTGATGATCGCGTAGCCCGGGACCTTGAACGACGAGATGTTCGGGAGCTGCCGCCCGCCCTTGAAGAACCAGGGGATCTCGTCGTCGCCGTTGCCGCCGAAGAGCTCGCTGTCGCCGAGCTCGGGCGGCTCGGCGGGCGGGTCGCCGGTCGCGTTGCCCTGCGCGTCGAGCGGCACGTCGTTCGCGCCGACCTTGATCTCGTCCCACTTCTTCTTGAGCTTCTTGTAGCTGCGGAGGTGCCGCTCCAGGCTCATCTCGTACTGGAACTGCTCCTTCATCGACGGCATCCGGTAGTAATTCGGCGCGATGGCCCGGACGAAGGCGTACGGGTACGGCATCGGCTTGGACAGGTCGGGCCGCCGCGTGAGCGCGCGGAGGATCGGGTGCTGCATGTCGATCGTGGCGTCGCCGTCCGCGCACATGTACCCGGCGGGCAGCACGCGGTAGTAGCCGCCCTGGCAGTCGTCGAACGCGACGGGCTTCTCCCCGCGGGGCGCCGTCCCGCCCGCGCGGAGGTAGCCGAGCTTGGCGGAGCGGCGGTCCGCCTTCTCGTAGATGGGCGCGACCATCTGCACGGCGCCGATGCGGGGCCCGTCGGCGCGCGGCACGGTGGCGGGGTCGTTCTCGGCGGACGTCTGGGCCGCGCCCGCGGAGAGGCTGATGATGCCCTCGGGCGTGGCGTTCTCCCCGCTGCTGCAGGCCGAGAGGACCGGCAGGGCGAGGGCGGCGACTGCCAGGGCGGGCGGGAGGAGACCGCGCGCGGGGGCCGGGTTCGCGGAGCTTCGCTGTCGGGCGTCCATGCCCCGGGGATGCCGGACAGACGGGCGGGTGGCCAAGTTTTGGCCTTCGCCGCTCGGCGGCCGCGGCGACGATGCACGACGTTGCTGGAAGGGGTTGCGCGGAAGCCCGGCCCCGGCTAGGTTCGGGGCCCTCGCGAACCCCGCGAGAGTGCGCCACTAGCTCAGCTGGATAGAGCGTCGGCCTCCGGAGCCGAAGGCCAGTGGTTCGAATCCACTGTGGCGCGCGAGGTTTCTGACTGGGAGGAGGCGGTTTCGCCGTTTGCGGCGGCAGAACCGGAAGCCCCAGGCAGCGTCAGCGGCACCACCTGCGGCGTCAGCTCGAGCGCGGGCAGCTCCGGGACCATCGCGTCAGGGATCACCTCGAAGGCCGGGTCGTCGCCGACGTAGATCTCGTGGATCTCGCGGCTGGAGTGCCCGGTGAGCTTCATTGCGACGTCGGCCGGCACGTTCGCGCGGCGGGCGGCGCGGGCGAAGGCGCCACGGAAGCTGTGGAAGTCGATGGGCATGGTGTAGTCGGTCTCCTCAAAGAGCTCGCGGCGCGTCAGGCCCGCCTCGATGCACGCCGCGCGGAGGCGCGCGGCGAACGAGACGCCGCGCTCTCGGCGCCGCTGCCCAAGACGCGGGCCACGGAGCACCGGGAACACGGGCCCCGACGTGGGGCACCCGCTGCGGCGCCACCAGTCGACGAAGAACGGGCGCGCCGCGGCCGGGATGGTCACGCGCCGAGGCTTCAGCGTCTTGCTGTTAACGATGATGGCCCGGGTGAACGCGGGGATGTCGAGGTTGACCCAGTCGGCCCGGATGAGGTCCCCCGTGCGCTGCCCGCCGACGATGCGCGCGCTGACCGAGAGCATCCGAAGCTCTGCCGCTGGCGTGCGGCGACCGTAGACGCGCGCCTGCTCTCGGCTCGTGTGCTCCTTCGCGCGGCGGATCCAGTGCAGCAGCACGTCCGACCGGAGCCTGTTCGCCTTCGCGTACGCGACGTGATCCATGCCGGTCTCGGCGCACGCCTTCACGTGCGGGAACCACTTCGTCGCGGCGGCGCGCGTGCGCTCGTTGCGCTGCCAGGTCGGCGCGGCCCCCGATCGCGTCGCAGCGTCCTCCTCCTGCACGGTCGCCGTCATGTGGCGCATGAGCGTCGTGAACTCGTGGTCCGTGAGCTGGACACGCTCTTTCTTGAGGCGTCGCACCGCCGGCGCGTCGACCTTGGCGACGACGTTCTCCTCGACGAACTCGTCCACCACCGCAGAGCGGAACACCTTGAACATGGCGGTCCGGATGTGGCGCACGGTCTGCGGCGCCGCGCCGCGCGCGACGGCCGCCTCGAGTACGTCGTTCACGTGACGCGGCCGGATGTCGCCAAGGGCCATGCCGCCGAGGACCGGGAAGGCGTAGTCCTTCAACCGCTGCCACTCGTCCGTCGCGCTGACGATGCCGCGCGCGCGCCGGCGGTCGTTCACCGTCTTCGCGTACTCGGCGAAGGTGCCCGGCGCGGTCGCCTCTTCCGCAAGCTCCGCCGGGTTCTTCCCCTTGGCGATCTCGGCGAGGATCTTCCGGTTCAGCCGCTTCGCCTCGGTGAGCGAGGACGTCCCCATGTCGAACGTCCTGCGCACGCCGGGCGCGACCGTGTTCCGGACGTGCCACGTGCCGTTGATGAGCTTCCAGCTGCCGGTGCGCGGTCGGCCCATGGCTACCTCCTTCCCCTGGTCAGCAGCCGGACGGGCGCCGGCTTGGCTCGCGCGGGCGTCGCCACCTTCTGCGGCATCGCGCTGCGCCAGGCGAGCACGTCCGCGAGCCGGTAGCGCGGCAGCCGCTCCCCGATGAGCACGCGCGGGCAGCCCTGCTGGTCCCAGCGCTTCAGCGTCGCCTCGCTGAGGCGAAGCGAGGCGGCGAGCTCCTCGCGCGTGAGGAGCGGCCCGGCCGGCTCGGCGCTCTCCGCTGACACCGGCGCGCGCTCGACGAGCTGGCGGATGGCCTCGAGCTCGGGGCGCAGCACCGCGATCACGCGGTCGACGATCTGGTCCACCATGCCGTCACGCATCGTCGGCCTCCTTCTGCTTCGGGATCGCCGCCATGACCGCCTCCGACGCACAGAACCACTCGCCCTCGAGTCGATCGGAGGCGAACCGTTCATGCAGCGCCAGCTCGACTTCCTTGTCGCCTTCGATGGTGCCGAGGAGCTCCACCGGCCCATTCACCATCTTGCGGATCTCGACGAGCCGCCGCTGCACGTCCGAGCTGAGGCCGATCTTGATACGGCCGGCATGGTCGCGGACGAAGTAGACGACGCTCTTCCGGCCGAAGGCGATCGAGTCCTTCCGGTGCTTCACGATCCAGCGAATCGCGTCGCGAGGCACCACGCGCCGCCGCTTCACCGGCATGCCCTCCCACCCCCAGCGCTTGACCGTGCCGAGCTTCACGCCGATCGCGTGCGCGAACGCCTCGATGGTCATCGATTCGGTGGACTGCGACAGCTCCCACGCCTCGTGGTTGCAGATCCAGTGCGGCGGCATGGTCGGGAACACGAGCCCGTCCTCGCGCGGCGGCTCGACGAAGTAGCGCGGCGCGAGTTTCTGGGCGCGCTCGATCTCCTCCGCGGAGAGCGGCTCCGTCTCGTTCGCGGCCACACGGCGGGCCTCGGGCCTGGGGTCGCGATGCAGGATGGCCGCGATGGCGTTCGCGGCGTTCTGATGCTCCTCCGCCACGGCCTGGTACCACCAGAGCAGGCGGTGAAGCAGGACGCCTTCATCCAGAGACGAGCGGTGCGCCGCGTTCCCCATGGCCCCTCCTCAGCTCCCCGTCCCCTCGCGCCGGGCTCGCCTCGCCTCGAGGCCCTTCCGGCTGATGTCCGCCATGTGCCCAGGGCGCGCCGCGACGGCGGCCCCGCCCTTGCGCCCGATCTCCGCCATGAACTCGCGGTCGGAGCTCACGGTGGCGCCACCGCGCTTGCCGATCTCCTGCATGTGGGCCCGGTCCTGGCTCACCGCGACGCCGCCCTTCGCTCCGACGGCGCGCGCCTCCTCGGTGGTGAACCGGTGCGCCCGCCCCTGCGCGTGCGCGGCCTTCCCACCCATGCTCGCGATCTGCTTGCGCCGCTCGGCGCTCATCGCCGCGAACCCGCGGCGCTGCTTCGGCTTCTGCTGCTGATCCATCTCGCTCCTCCTCACGGGATCCACCCGATCTCGGGCACCTGCTCTTCGCAGGCCCCGCGCTCCACGTCCGCCCTCTCGCGCTCCGGGCAGCGCGCGCTCGCGCCATCGGTCGCGTCGCCCGCGCGCCCGTCGCGGCGCTGCTCCTCCTGGTCCGTCACGCCGCCGCTCCCGTCGGCGCCTGGGCGACCTCGACCCGCGCCGCCGCGAGATCCGCCGGCACCGGGTAGCCGTGCTTCTCCAAGAACGTCGCGACGGCCGCCGGCTGAAAGCGCAGCTGCCGCCCCGGCGTGCGGAAGTGCACGATGTGCCCCTTGTTCGCCCAGTTGTGAATCGTCTTGAGGTCGACCTCGCAGTACGCGGCCAGCTCCGACGCCTTGATGAAGCTCTTCGTCAACATGCGCTCTCCTTCGCGCCGATCAGGCGCAGCTTCTCCGGTCCAAGTAGATCTCGAACGCCCCCTCGACGGAGGCGGGCACGTGGTCGAGCTGCGCGGCCACGCGGAACACCTCGTCGGCGCGGCTCCGCGCGCGCAGCGCCTGCCATTCGGCCGGGGCGCCGTGTTCCGGCAGCTCCTCCTCCAGCGAGGTCAGCGCGGCGCTCGCCGCCAAGATGGTGCAGAGCATCGGCGCGTCAGCCTCCGCGAGCGAGCAGAGCGCCGATGTGAACGCGGCCGGCCTGCGCGGCGCGGCGTCGGCGATCGCGTCGAGGATGGCGCGGCGCGCGTCGGCGAGCGTCCACGTCGCGGGTGCGGACGGGGCGCGCGGCGGCGCGAGCGGCTCCAGCGATGCGACCGGCGGCGGGGCCGGGAGCGCGGGGGAGACCTCGCCGGCGTAGGAGTAGCCGTTGGCGAGGAGCCAGCGGGCCATCTCGACAGGATCCTCGCGGTCGACCCAGCACGTGCCGCCCTCGGAGCCACCTGACTCCCACCGCTGGCCTGCGCGCGGCGCCGGCGCGACGACGGTGAAGTGCAACGCGAGCGGCGCATCATCGAACCGATACCCCAGACCGGATACGCCCCACCAACGGCCGTCGTGTCCGAGCACGACATGCAGTTTGCCTGTGTCGCGCGAGAGAACCCGCACCCCCGGCTCGAACACATGCGGCACCGTCAGTTCACGTCCCATGCCCCAGCCTCCTCTCCAGCGTTCACGCTCTCCCAGTCCTTCACGGCGCTACGAAACGCCGCGTCGACCTCGCGAGCCTTCGTGCGCGCCGCGTTGCGTTCCTTCCGGAACCGCCGCGCGATCGTGAGGGCGCGCCAGAGCCTGATCCGCAGGTGCGCTACCTCGCGTCGCCTATGGCGGTCGCAGGCGTAGTAGGCGGCGAGCAGGCCGACGACGCCGACCCATGCCGCTGCGTGTATGCGGGACTTCAGCATACGCGGCGCTCCTCGCGTGCAATGGCTGAGCCGCGAACGTGTACGCCGCTCGACGTCGGAGACGGGCGCTCCCACCCGACGATGGCGGCGAGCCGGTGGTGGGCGGCGGAGTACATCTTCCACTCCTCCATGGTGGGCCGCTTGCCGGCGACCACAGCATCGACGTCGAGGTACTGACGCACGGCGACGTGGAGCTCAGTGCGCCGCAGGCCCATCCGCCACTGCATCTGTTCCAAGATCGATCCGACGAACACGCCGGAAGCGAAGATGAACGCCGCGACACCGACGACTAGAAGCGCAAGCATTTGTCACCCTCCCGGCGCCGATCGACCAGCGCCACCAGACGATTCGTGAGCGCCTCGAGCGCCGCCATCGGCAGCCTTTCGGCCACGCGATACAGGATTTCCACCACCGGTTCTGGAAGCCGTTCGGACATCACGAGCACGACATCGGAGGGCACGCTCGCCTCGGCGCGGACCCACTGCCCAACGCGAGACTCGGAGCAGTCCACAGCGGCGGCGAGGTCGCCGTACGTCGAGCCTGTGACGTCGAGCGATACGCCGAGGATGCCGGCCGTCTCCTGGAGACGAAGCTTCCGCGGCTCACTGTGCAGCCGCTCAGTGAGCCGGCGAGACGCGGCTTTGGCGTGCGCAGTGGCAGCGCGCGCTGCAAGCTGGGCAACATCGATATGGTCGACACCGCTATTCGGCGGGGCTGCCGCGAGGCGCTCCAGGCCGACAGGGAATCTCTTGTCTCCGGGCATATTACCTCGTTCCCCCGCAGACGGTTGACTGCTGATGACGCGCCCGAGTCACTGGGCAGCATCCTCTCTCGCGTGATCGCCAGCATCGTCCCGGCAAACGAGGACGGAGGCGGCGGGTACGGGCCCATGGTGGACGGCGGTGACGTCGGCGAGGACGCCGGGGACCCCGGTGACGTATCCGGCGAATTCCTTGGCCCGGACGATCGCCTCGGCAGCGCCCGCGCACTCGACGCCGGCCTCGATGTCCCACGCGACCCAGCGCCGGAACTCGATGGTGGCGCACCCCCGGCCGGCGGCGCCCCAGAGCTCGACGCGCTCAGGGTTGAAGCGCCGCACGAACTCCTCGGCTACCTGGGCGTCGGTCAGCCCGGCGGTGCCGTGGGTGACGCAGGCAGCGGCGCGCTCGCGCTCGGCGGCGAGGTCGGCCTCGAGCGAGGCGATGCGGGCGCGCGCGGTTGCGCCCACGATGATGGCGGCGCGCACCGCGACGAATCGACGTTCGGCGGGCACGGTGTCGATACCCGCACGCACGGCCGGAGCAAGCATTCCGAGGACGCGGACGTCGAGCCGCTCGTCGGCCGCGTCGGCCGTCTCGGCCAGGAGGTCGAGCAGGTTCTCGTAGAAAAGGCCGTGCGCCTCGGCGCGAGCGAGCTGCCCCTCGAGGTCGGCAACCCGAGCGCGCGCGGCGGCGATGAACTCCAGGGCCACGGATCCGGAGCAGGCGCACGGCGGCTCTGCGTCAGCGTCGCAGGGGTCGCACGCGCTGCCGGGCTCGCCGTCGCAGTCCCGGTGAGGGCACTCGTCGTCGTGGCCCCAGGCGAGCAGGGCGGCGGCGGCGAGGGCGGCATTGAGGCGACCGCGCGGGGAGACGGTCGCCGGGACCGGTATGGACTCGTCGTCGCCGTCCCAGGTCTCCTCGAGGTCGGCGCCGGCCGGGATGCCGTCGAGCGGCGGCGCGCTGGTTGTGACATCGGCGTCGTAATTCTGCTGCTGGACGAGCGTCTCCACGAGCTACCTCCCCACCACGCTGACGGGCGGCGACGAGCGGCGCTCCGTGGGCGGCATGGTGTCGTCGATGGCGCGCTGGAGCTCCGCGACGAGGACGGCGCGCATCGACAGGGCGCGGCTCTCGGCGGAGACGGAATCCTCCTGGCCGACGAGCTCGGAGCCGCAGACGAGGACGTCGTGCCGGCCATGCTCCTCGGCGGCCTGCGTGACGACGAGCCGCTCGATCAGCGGCTCGAGCGACGGCTCCTCCGCGCCGGTCGCGGCGCTCAGCATCCGGCGGAGGGCCACGCGCAGCGCCGCCCGCACCGTGATAGCGTCGCGCCGGGAGAGCCCGCGGCTGACGCCGACGGCCGAGCCGTAGACGGTCACCCGGCGCGGGTCGCGGTCGTCGTAGACGATGAGCTGCTCGGCGAGGGCGCGGAGGTCAGCGAGGGCGAGCATGGGTCAGCGGGCCTCCTGGGCGCGAAGCGGCACGGCCCGAAGGCGCGCGTCGCGAAGCGGAATACGACCGTCGAGAAAGCCGGCGAATTCATCGGTCGAGAGACCGAACACGCGAGCCAGGCCGGCCATATACCGGTACGACGTGACTTTGTGCTTGTCGCATTCGATCTTGCAGATGACCACCCGGTCAATGCCGACCGCATCTGCAAAGCTGTGCTGGTGCAGGCCGACCGCCGTGCGCAGCGCGCGCAGCCTCGCACCGGGCGTGGTGGGCTCCTGCTCCGGGGCCTCGCACCGATTGACGACCGCCTCGTCCTCCGGGATAGCGGCCCCGCCGAGACTGGCTACCAAGTCGCACAGCTCACGGCACGCGCGGAACCACTCGCTCCGCTCCCGGTAAGCGTCAAAACGACGGTGAAGCGCGCGCTCCTCTTGTGTTCCGCCGGGCATTGTCGCGAGCAGCTTCAGCTCGTAGGGACACGCCGCCTGGAGCGCGAAGACGCGATTCTGTACGTGGGCCGCCCGTCCGATCTTGATCGGCCCCCCGCGGTCAGGCTGAAGGAAGTAGATCGGCATAGGTCAGCTCGCGGCCTGCTGACGTGCTTGCTCGAGGCTGAGGGTCAGCCGGAGCTCCTCCTCATTCATCCACTCGTCGACCTCGATAGTCGGTGCGCCGTCGCTGTCCGGTTCAACCGACCACAGAGCGATCGCGAGCCTGCGCCCGTAGTCCGGCCGCGAGTGCCCGTTGGCCCAGGAAAGAACGGTGACCCTGCTTACGCCGAGCTGTACGCTGGCCTGTTCGTGGGTGAGCCCGCGCTTCTTGACGAGTGCGGCGAGCTTCTCGTGCGCCGGGACGTGGCGCCTCTTGGTTGCCATGACGGAAAGTTAACTGAACATAACGACGCGCGCAAGGGGTAGCTCGCTCTTGTCGTCAATTCCTGTGAACAATCCGCATGTTATAGGTGCGTCGATGAGACCATCCGAGGCGAGAAGGCTGGCCGTCACGGCGTACGTCGCCGCCCGGCTCGAACGCGAGTGCAGCGTCCGCGGCACGGCCGCCCAGATCGCCCGCGCGACGAACTTCTCCAAAGCCACCATCTCCGCGATCATCAGCGGGAGGGGCAACGTGGGGGAGGATTTTGCGCACAAAATCGCGGAGTACTGGGGGATGTCGTACGCACAGCTTCAGCGTGAAGCGGAAGCGTGGCAAGACACCCCGGAGGGCAAGGCTGCTCCCGAGCGAGCGCAGCCATGGAGGCGGTTAAAAGATCGCCCCGAGTGGGCAGCGGCCATCCAAGCGGCTCGGGCGTTCTACGCGGACATCCCCCCGGAGTATTTCGATCGCGTCGGGAAAATATTCGACGACGTGACCCGCCGCATCGACGCGCAATTTGTCGGGGAGATGGCCCGCGTCATTTGGAGCACGGAGCAGCGAGAAAGTGCTGTCCCGCCCGCCTCCGTGATCGCGAGCACAGTGCGCGGACACGTCACAGACAAAAAGTCGTCGAAGAGCTGAACCGCTCGCGATATCATCTTCGCTGACCTATCGCGCGCCGGACCTGCCATGGCTCCGGAGGGGGTGGCCAGTGAGAGAAGGAAGGACCGAACGATCCGGGCGCCGGCTCACTCTGGCAGCCATCCCCTGCTCGACGCAGCAGCTGGACCCCGAGCCGCGCCACCAGGACGTGTTCCCCGTGCCGGCTGCGCTCGCCGAAGCGCTCTCCTTCATCGTGTTCGAGGTCCCTTCTCTCCCCGGCGGAGCCGACCAGCTCAGCGACGGCCGGGTGCTGTGGATTGCCTGGGACCATGACCAGCGGATCCGAGGCACCAGGCTCTTCCGTGGCATCGCGGTGACGCTGCTCGGCCAGCGCGGGGCCTCCAGGTCGGAGGCAGCCGCCTACGACCTCGCGGGGCGCCTCGCGGCCCCGCCCGACCTCATGATCCGGCTCGGCATCGAGGAGACGATCCGCCGGCAGACGTGGACCACGGAGCACTTCTTGCGCTGGTGGTGGTCGCGGCAGACGCTGAAGACGGCGTGAGCGGCAGCAGCGGCGAATGTTCGGCACGCCCAACGTTTCCGGTTGACAGTTAAGTTCACTGAACTCAACATAGCCTCCATCAGGGCGCCGCCGCGCCCGAGGAGGCCCGATGCTGTCCGTCTCCGCCCCCCTTGCTTCTGCGCCGCGCCGCGCGCCGGCTGCCACCGCCACCTTCGCTGACCGAGCCGTCGAGGTCCTGCTCCGCTCTGGCGGGGAGCGCGCCGCTGACCGCAGCGGTCGTCCCGTGGGCGCGCTCCGCTGGTATGCCGAGACGCTGCCGTCCGGCCGCGTGCGGATCGAGCTCGTCGAGTCGCCCTGGAGCTCGCAGCGGACCGCCGTGGAGAGCGCGGCGGTGTGGATGGAGCGGCATGGCTACCGGGTGCTGGCCTGCCCCGGCCTCGGCCGGCTGACCATCTGCAAGGGCCGGGTGACGCAGTGAGCCCGCTCGACGCGCTCCGCTACGCGCTCGCTGACGCCCTCTATCGCGCCGAGGGGCGCTACGGCACCCTCCGGGACGAGGTTCGCTGGAGCCTTGACGACGATTGCACGTGCGGCTGGGCCACGGAGCTCCGCCGCATCCACGGCGAGGTCGAGGCGCTGCTCGCGGACGAGTTTGACGACCGGCGCAAGGCCGGATGCGTCGAATCCCTGCGGCTCATCGACGAGCTGCTGGCCGCCCTCGCTGCGGCGGCCCCGACCGCTCTGGAGGCCGCATGAGCGCCATCGGCGACGCCTCCGAGGCCCTCCTGGCTCTGCAAGCCGTGCTGAGGCGCGGCTACGACGCGCGCGCCCTCCCCGGCGCCGCTGACGCGCTCGCGGCGCTGGATCGGCTCGCCGAGGCGGGCGTCATGCGCACCGGCCTGCTCGTCCTGGCCTACTCGCTGCGCCACAGCGAGGTCGCGCCGGTGGAGGTGGCCGACGCGCTGGAGGAGCTCTCCGAGCTGGCGGCCGACGAGGTGATCGCGGCGGCGAGCGCTGCGGCGGCGGCCGTGAGCCGCCCGGAGACCCCTCCCCCGCCCTCCGGGCGCGGCGACGAGGAGGCCGTGGAGCACCGGGCCGCGCGCGCCGCGACGGGCGACACGCTGCCGCCGGAGTCCGGGGACGTGCCGCTCGGGTGGATGGCGTGCGCGGGTGCGGACACGCTGCCGCCGCTCGAGGAGGCGTACGGCGCTGCCACGGAGCCGCCGGCGCCCGAGTCGGTCGAGTGGTGGGACGACCAACCCGCCGTAAGGAGCTGAGCCGTGGTGCCCGTCTACTACGTCCGCTCCGAGCTCATCGCCGCCGTGCGCGAGGCGACGCGCGGGCTCAGCGACATCTACGTCATCGCGCTCAAGGATATGCCGCCCCTGGACGCGCCCGGGGCCCGCGACGTCTGGGTCTACGCGCTCGGCGGCTACGACGGCGGCGGTGGCCTGCTGGCCGACGCGCGCACCGGGATGGCGCGTGTCAGCGGACCCGGCATCCAGGAGGCGTGGGGGCGCGCCTACGACCTCGCGCGCTGCCTCCGCAACTACCTGGTCTCGCTGCCTGAGGAGAAGGCGAGCTGTGACGCGTGCGAGGCATTCGGGTGCAGCGGCTGCGACGGGACAGGCCTGCTCTTCGGCGACGCGAGGGCGGCGTGAACGCGCGCGAGCTCAACGGCCCCTCCGCCGCGGCGTCGCTCTCGCCGTTCGCCGCGCGCGTGGTGGCGGCATATCAAAGACTTCCTCTGAACCATCGGAATCGGTCGCCGTCGTACCGGAGCCTGGAGGTCGGGCACCGGCTTCCGTTGGCTGTCATGTCCAAGCTCGCGCGGGGGACCATTGCGTCGGTCGATTCGGATACACTGGTAAAGCTTGCGAATGCTCTCCGTGTCTCCCCGGACTGGCTCCTGAATGGCGACGGCGATCCGCCTGCGCTTGACGGGAGCGACAAGGCGCCGCCGTGCGCCGCCGCACCGGGGCTCTCGCCCTTCGCTGAACGCGTCCTGTCGGCCTATCGCAACCTGCCGAGGGGCGCCGATGGCGCGCTGCCGTCGTTCAAGGCGATCGAGGAGGCACACGGGCTGCCGGCCGGGATGTTCTCGAAGATCCGCGCGTCGAGGCGACACTACCCGCGGCCGGACACCCTGGCGAAGCTCGCCGAGGCGCTCGCCGTCTCGCCGGAATGGTTGCTGACCGGAGACGGTGCCGGGCCGGCAGGGGAGCCTCACGGGGTGCTGCCGCTGCGCCGCGTCTCGCCGCCGGTTGCCGCCGGCCGCCTCTGCGACCTGCCCGGGTGGGAGCGCGCCCTTGCTGGCGCGGTGCGGCTCGCGCCGACGCTTCCGGCAGGGCTGCTGGCTGAGGCAGGGGAGTGCGCGGTCACAGCCCCCGGTGGGGCCAAGATGCTGCCGACGCCGGAGCTCGTCGCCGCGCTCGCGGGCGCGCTCTCGAAGGGGGCTAGCTGATGAAGGCCTCGCACTTCCTCGGCCCCGACGCGGCGCTCCTCGACGAGGTGGGCGATCCGCGGCCGTGGCTCCGGGTGCAGCAGGCCCGGATGAAGCGCGACCTGCTGGCCGACCCGGCCTGGCTCCGCGGCCGCATCCGGCGGCTATCGGCGCGCCTGGCCGAGGAGGGCGTCGAGCGCGAGCCGGTGGTCGTCGAGCCGGAGGACGCGGCGGAGCTACGGGCGGAGATGGAGCGACTGGAGCGCGCGATCGGTTCGGCTATGGCGTTTCGCGCGGTGGAGATCGAGGGGCTCGACGAGCCGGGCGCCGGTGAGGCGCTGGCGGCGGAGTGATTCGCATGGCTGGTCTGGGCGCAGCGGGGCTCGGCCAGGCCCGGCCTGGCAAGGACGCTTCATGCGGACGTGGGGAACAGTTTTTTTGGTGCGAGTCCCGGCGAGGGCTGGCGTGGCGAGGTCTCGCTAGGCGGCGCCTGGCGGGGCATGGACGCTTAATGCGGATTCGACGGAGGTAGAGATGGACGAACGAAGCGAGTTGAAGGTCGAGACGGTGACGGCGCTCCTGGACACGCAGTGGAGCGGGCGCGCGGCTCCTTCTTGGGAGCGCGTGGACCTCGGCGTGACGGAGCAGGGGCTCGCCGACGCGCTTGGCGTGCAGAACGACAAGGCTTTCCGCCAGCGCCTCTGGCAGGCGCGCGAGGAGTTTCGCGAGCGCACCGGGCGGCAGATCGTGACGTTGAATGGACGCTTGATCGTTCTGGCTGCTTCGGAGCAGGCGCGCTATGCTCACAAGCAGTCCGTCAAGGCGAAGCGAAAGAAGACCCGCGCGCTGGACGTGGCATCGAGCGTGCCGCTGGAGCAGCTTCCGGAGGCGGAGCGAGGCGCTCACGTCCGCCGGATCGAGCACATGGCACGCTCGGTCGCCATCGAGGAACTCGCGGGCCGCGGGCGCAACGTGCTGGCCGGGCTCGGGGACGAGATCGCTGCTCGCGCGAAGGAACGCGAGGAAGAGGCTCGGTCGCGCGCGGAGGCGCGGGCGCGGCTCTTCGGAGCAAAGACGTGAGGCGAGGCGTTGTGTCGCATCGCGAGGCACGGCCCGGCCCGGTAGGTTCTGGCGGGGCGCGGCATGGGTGCTTAAGGCACGCGGGGTGAAGGTTTTGTTGGCATAGGTTTACCAGGCTAGGTCGGGCGCGGCACGGCTGGTCCAGGCCCTGCACGGCCAGGCGCGGCAAGGATGCTGAAGGCAGAACAGGAGAGGAATCATGGCTGACATTAAAGAGTTCAAGTGCAGGATCGTTGGTGTCCGTCCGCTCATCGTTCACAACGTCCAGCTCGCGGATCCGCTGAACGACTACACCAAGCGCATCAGCGAGCTCACCGCGATGAGCGCGAAGGCGAAGAAGCAGGAGGACATCCAGCTCAAGCTCGCCCGCATCGAGTTCGAGGGGTCGATGTACCTGGACGAGAACAAGTGTCAGGTCATCCCGAGCGAGAACATCCTCCGGGCGATCCGCGACGGCGGCGCGGAGCAACGCAACGGGAAGAAGATCGAGGCGACGGTGAGCCTCGGTGAGGACGTGGTTCCGATCGAGTACGACGGCCCGACCGACATCGACGAGATGTTCGACGCAAAGGGGCCGCTCGGCCACATCTTCCGCTTTCGCAAGCAGGCGAAGCCGCGTGGGCAAGGTGTGGTGCTCCGGACGCGCCCGCGGTTCCCGAAGTGGGCCCTCAGCTTCACGGTGCAGATCGTGCTGGGCGCCGGCATCGGCGAGAAGAACGTAAGGGACGCCATCGAGGACGCCGGGAAGCTCAAGGGCCTAGGCGACTGGCGACCCCGATACGGGCTCTTCGTCCTCGACCACTGGAGCGAGGTGAAGGCTCGGAAGGCGGCATAGTCCGCGCTGGGTGCGGCCCGGCGGGGCCGGGTTAGGCACGGCTGGGCGCGGCGCGGTTGGGCTGGGTGAGGCAAGGACGCTAAACGCGGTTTGGTACAGTGGCCTAGGAGGGGAACATGCGACTCAACATCAACCCGGATTCGGTGTTCTGGCGCGCGGTGGGCACCGTTGGCGCCGCCGTCTGGGTGGGCGCCATCGTCGCCAAGGGCTGCGTCAACGCGGTCGGTGAGGCCGTGCTCGACGAGGCGCATCACACCTGCTCGGCGCTCCGCGGGGCGCTGGAGCGGCTGCGAGGCGCCTCGTGAGCGCGCCGTCCGCGCTGGTCCAGGCCGTCGAGGCGGCGCGCGTGGCGCTCGTCGCCGCGCTCCGGGCGGCCGAGACGCCGGAGGAGGTCGAGGAGATCGCCGCGGAGGCGTCGCGGCTCCTGGGCCTCGACGAGCTCGCGCTGGTCGAGCAGCGGAAGCGCACGCTGGAGGCCGAGGCGCGCGACAGGCCGGTGCGGGTGCAGGCGCCGGGGAGCCGCGTGGTGCGGTTCGTCCCGCGAGCGGCATGAGAGCGGCTGCGGCCGCCGAGGAGGTGCGTGTGGATCTGGAGCGAGCGAAGGAGATCACGGCGCAGTGCCTGAGGAACAGGATGCAGTTCATCCTCGGCAGCGAGGACGGCACGTACGTCCCGCTGCCGGATTGCAGCCTGGAGGAGATGCTGGTCGCGAATCGGCTCGTCGCCGAGCACGACGAGGCGATGTCGAAGGTGGCGGTGCCGGACGCGGACGGCAAGACCAGGCGAACCATGCACATGACGGTGGACCCGCGCGGCATCGCGGCGTCGTACGCCTTCGAGAAGTACAGGAAGGACCCGCACGCGTACCTCGAAGCGATCGGGCTGCGGCTCAGGCGCCCGGACGATGACCACGACGAGGAGGAGACGGACGACGAGACGGAGGATGAGGAGAGTGCCGCCGCGTGCGGCTGAGGAGGAGCCATGTCGAAGCGATTGAGCAGAGCGGCATTCCGGGCGCTGCGGACGCGGCTGGACGGCAACGCGGCGAAGGCTGAGGCCGAGGGGCGCCGGGCGCGAGAGATCGCCGAGGCGCTCCAGGAGGGCGGTGTCGCGCGGCGCGCCGGGATGAAGGCGGCCCACAACCCGTACGCCATCGGGACGCACCGCCGGAAGGCGTGGAGCGACGGCTGGAACGCAGAGCACGCGCGGCTCGGCGGCAGGAGGGCGGCGTGAAGAAGAAGATGACCGGCAAGGACATCTCGACGGCGGACCTGCTGTTCGCGGTGGGCGACGGCGCGACGTTCGCGCAGATCGGGGAGAGGCTCGGGTTGCCGTGCGACTCGCGCGCGCTCGACGGGGCCCTCCAGAGGGAGAAGCGCGCCGGGAGGCTCGTGTTCGACAAGGCCGAGCGGCGCTGGGTGAAGTCGCAGCCGAGCGAGAAGCCGAAGCGCGGCGGGAGGAAGATGCGCATCGAGAAGCGAGGCGACACGGAGCACCTGGTCGACTGCCCGCGCAACGTGGGCTTCGGCCACACCTGCGAGGCCGAGCGCGACGGATGGACGTGCAGCCTCCACTTCAACGGCGAGCACGTGGCGACGATGGGCATGGAGCGCAACCGAACGCAGGAGATCTGCGTGCGGTGGCCGATCGAGCCCGCCTCCCCCACCCCGCTCCGCCCCGCCGAGGAGATCGCGCGGGAGATGGTGCCGGAGTCGGTCGAGAACGCGCAGGGGCGGTGGGAGTTCTGGATCAAGGGAGCCGGACGGAGAGGCACTCCGGCGGACGTGGGGATCGAGGACTGCGGCACGAAGCGCGGCGCCGAACTCGACGCGGAAGGCGTGCGGCTCATCCTGGAGGGTCTCATCGAGCGCAGCCGCTCCGAGGGCGCTGCCCCCGAGCGGGCGCGCGCGGAGCAGCTCGAGGCCGAGCGCGACGAAGCCCGCGCGTGGGTTCGCCGTCTCACCGCCGCGGAGCGCGTCCTGACGTGCGTCTACTGCGGGCAGGCGTACCCGCCGGGCACGCCGGACCACGGCGCCGGCGTTCTGACGGCGCACGTTCGGGTCTGCGAGAAGCACCCGATGCGCGAGGTCGAGGCGGATCTGACGCGGCTGCACGCGGAGCGGGAGCGCGTCGCTCCGCTGCTTCGAGCGGCTCGGCGATGGGCCGCGGAGGCGCGTAGAACCGGTCGCGCAGCGGAAGAGCAGATCGCCGCGGACATCGATCTGGCCGAGGCTGTCGACGCGCTCGACGTGGCGCCCGCGACTCGAGCGACGCAGCCCCGTGACCTCGCCGGCCCCGTGGCGCTCCGGAAGGTGACCGCGCCGGAGTGGGACGCCTGCGAATACCGATGCGGCTGCACGCACTACGATCGTGAGGAGTGCCGCAGGTGGGCCGAGGAGCTGGTGAGCCCGTGCGGCTGCGGATGTCATCTTGTACCGGTCGCGGTAGCTCAGCCCCGCGACCTCGCCGGCCGCATCCGCGCGCTGGTGCAGCAGAAGCTCGGCGAGTGGCTCGACGCCGGCGTGGCGTTCGAGCGTTCGAGGTCGGACTCGGACCGGCGGACCGCCGCAGCGCTCCAGGGCGCGCTTGCCGATCTGCGAGACGCGTACATCGAGGCGACGACTGAAGGGCGCCTGTCTCAGGACACCATGAACGCCATGAGGCACTACGACTCTGGTCGAAGCGAAGAGGCGCATGCGGTTCGCATGCAAACGGCGCGAGAGCTCGACGCCATCGTGCGCGAGTGCGCCCAGGAGCAGCAGCGATGAGCCGTATTCGACATGCACACCTTTCCAGGCGTGAAGCCATCCTCTCCAAGAGCGAGTGCGCCGACACGCTCATGGACGCCGCGGACCAGCTGGAGCACGAGGCGCACCGCGGCCGGTTCGACTTCATGAGCGGCGATGGCGTCGCGCGGTACATCGCCGACGCGTACCGGCGCACCGCGCCAGTGTACCTCAAGCGCTCGCGACTGCGACGCAAGGGAGCGAGGTAATGACGGCCGTCGCCGTCACCTGCCCGGCCTGCCGCGGCACCGGGCGCATCGTCGAGGAGCTCCGCGCCATGAGCTGGCGCGCCTGGCGGACGGTCACCTGCTCGGCGCCCGGCTGCATCGGCGGCGTCGTGCCGCAGGCGGCGCTCTGCTTGCGCGCCGGGCTCGGGTGGGATGGCGGCGTGGCGGTGTACCGGGTGGCCGAGGTGGGGCTGTGCTGAGGAGGACGATGCGATGAGAGTCACGGTCTACACCGATGCGGGCTTCTGCTCGCGGAGGATGATCGGCGCGTGGGGGGCATGGTGCAGGTCCGACAAGGGCCGCGTGCAGGGGTCTGGGCGCTGTTCTCCCGCCGTATCGACGTCGTTTCAGGCCGAGCTGCAAGCATGCGTCGAGGGCGTGCGGCTGGCGAAGGCAACGTGGCCGGAGACCTCGGCCGCCATCGTCGTGTCGGACTGCGACGGCGTGAAGCTCCACATCGAGCGCGATCGTTCGCTGGCGAAGCATCCGCTGGTGAGGTCGCTGCTGGAGCAGCTTGACGGCCTGGGCGTGGAGATCGAGGCGCGGTGGGTGAAAGGCCACCAGCGGCCGACGGACGGGACGCAGGCGTGGCTGAACGTCGCGGTCGACGGGCTCGCCTCGATCGAGCTCCAGCGGGCCCGCGAGGAACTGGACGCAGAGAAGAACCCGCGGCTCGCCACGCTGCGGCGAGAGCTCCGAGAGGCGCTGCTCGTCCGGTACGGGACCGGAGAGCGTGACGTCGCGCATGCCCGTCGCTGGGCTGCGGGCGTGCTCGGGCTCAAGCGGATTAAGGTCGGGATGATGTCCGCGGAGCAGTGCGCGCTCGTGCTGCAGGCGCTCGCGCGGAGCCCGCTGGAGGCGCAGCAATGATCCTCTCCATCGACATTGAGACCATCCGGCACCCGGACGTGCCGGCGCCGGAGGACGACGAGGACCGCTGCCCGGCGGCGCCGCATCACCGGATCGTCGCGGCGGCGGGCGTGGTGCTGGAGCCGCGCGGCCGGCGCCATCCGACGGACCAGGAGGAGGACGAGGAGCGCTGGTTCGAGGCCACGCGCGCCGTCACGTTCGGAAGGGGATCGAACGAGGAGCAGGCGATCGTTGAGCACCTCGCGATCGCCTTCGATCACGGGCCCAGGCTGCTGACCTGGAACGGCGGTGGCTTCGATCTGCGGGTCATCAGCGCGGCGGCGATGGAGCACGGCGTCCCGGTCCCGTGGCTGTTCTCGCGCGAGGTCACGTACCGATACGGCGTCGATGGCCACGAGGACCTCTGCGACACGCTGGCGCAGTACGGAGCGGCGCGGCGAGCTCGCCAGGACGCCTACGCGCGGCGGATCGGCCTTCCGGGGAAGATGGGCGTGGACGGCGGGGACGTGGCGAAGATGGTGGAGGCCGGCTGCTGGGAGGAGATCCGCGCGTACAACGTGCAGGACTGCGGGCAGCTCGCGGGGGTCTTCATCCGCCGAGAGTACGTGGCTGGGCGGCTGACGGTGGAGGGATACCGGAGGTCGACGGCCTCGCTGGTCGCGTTGTTCGAGCGCACGCCCGGCCTGCGCCCGATCGTCGAACACGAGCGGTTCAACCGGAAGCGGTTCTTGCTGGAGGAGTAGATGCGCAGATCTGGCGATTCAACATCAATCTGAACCCTGGTGATTCTACATCTGCGATTTACAGTATCTTTCGGTCGGCGACCGGCTGTGAGGGCGAGACGGGGCCGGCAAGTAACAGGGCGGCGTCGGGCCGCGGAGGGTCGATTATGTCTGAGGCGAGCAATTTGCCGCAAGATGGCGGCGGAGGGTATCGGGCCGAGTATCCGGCTCGTCAGGCCAACAGGAGCCTGGCGCAGATCGCGAAGGAGCTCGTCGACTCCGCGGAGAGGTCGGAGTCGCGCGCGGTCGTGGACGAGGATGCGGCGTACCAGCGGTGGCGCGGCCGGTCGCTGCGCATGGCGGCGGCGTTCGTCTTCGAGGTCTGCGGGCTCCCGACCGAAGCGGCGGAGGCGATCCGTGGCTCTCACGGCTGACCAGCACAAGCTGAGAGAGAACGGCATCGGCTCATCCGACGTGAGCGCGATCGTCGGCGTCAACCCGTGGAAGACGCCCTGCGACGTCTGGTGCACAAAGCGAACGCCGTCCCGCGCACCGCTGGTCGAGCCGATGTCGAGCGAGCAGACGGAGGTGGGCGAGGAGCTGGAAGAGGCAGTGTGCCGCATGTACGCGCGTCGCATGGGAGTGAAGCTCCGCCGGTCGTTCACGCACGTCAGCAAAACGCGCGCTTGGATGATGGCGACGCCGGATCGGCTCGTGGTGGGTCAGCGAGGCGGCGTCGAAGCGAAGGTGGTCGGCCTGGACATGGCGGAGTACTGGCGCGACGGGCTGCCGGACTTCGTGCGGACGCAGGCGCAGTGGCAGCTCATGGTGCTGGACTACGAGTGGTGGGACGTGGCCGCGCTCATCGGCACGGAGCGGCACATCATCCGGGTGCACCGCGACGAGGAGGTGGAGCGCGGGATCTTCGAGATCTGCGACGCCTTCTGGCGCGACTACGTGCTCGGCGACACCGCCCCCCCGCCGGTCGACGAGGAGGACCGCGCGCGCTACCTCAAGGCGAGGTATCGCAAGCCGACCGGGGAGACCATCGAGTCGACCCCGGAGATCGAGGATGCTGTGACCGCTGCTCTGTGCGCATCTGAGGCCGTCAAGGCCGCGGAGGAGCAGAAGCGGCGGGCCGACAACCAGATCCTGGAGTTACTCGGTGAGCGACGCGGCGCGCGTGGCGATTGGGGCTCGGTGTCCGCGCCGGCGATCGCCGGTCGCGTCGACTGGAAAGCGGTCGCTGAAGAAGTGACGGGCGGCGCGATCCCCGACGACGTGGTCGAGCGACACCGCGGTGAAGGCTATCGGAGGCTCGGGATCTACCCGAAGAAGGCGAAGGCGTGACGATGACGATGACCGTTGTGTACGACGAAGCGGACATGGAGCGCAGCGGGCCGAGCGCGGGACTGACTGCGCGGCAGGAGTTCGGCGCGCAGGAGCTCGCCCGGGCGGCGGACGTCGGCGTGGCCGCGCTGGCGGCGCAGGCGAGAGCGGAGGTCGAGGCGCGCTACGTCATGGCGCTCCAGCGTCCGCGCAACTGGCTGAACGCGAGGGCCGCGCTGCTCGCGGAGTGCGACCGTCCTGGGTTCGCCGAGGTCGCGTGGTTCCGCAAGCCGATCGGTGGCGGCAAGACGGCCGACGGGCTCAGCATCCGGTTCGCCGAGGCCGCGCACCGCGCAGCCGGGAACATTCACGTCGCGAAGACCGTCGTCTATGACGACATCGAGAAGAGAACCGTGCGCGTCATGGCCACGGACCTGGAATCGAACATCTCCGAGTCGGTGGACGTGACGATCGAGAAGACGGTCGAGCGTCGTTCGCTGAAGAGCGGCCAGAAGCCCCTGCGGTCGCGGGTGAACTCCTACGGCGAGGTGGTGCACATCGTCCCGGGGACCGAGGGCGAGATCCTCACGAAGCAGAAGGCCGAGGTGGCGAAGGCGAAGCGCGAGGTCGTCTTGGGGCTGATCCCTGGAGACATCATCGAGGAGTGCAAGCGGAGGATCCTTGACACGCAGGAACGCCGGGACGCGTCGGACCCGCAGGCGGCCATCAAAAAGATCTGCGACGCGTTCGCCAAGATCGGCGTGAAGCCGTCGGACCTCGAGCAGTTCCTCGGCCACCGCATCGACGCGTCGAGCCCGGCGGAGATCGCGAAGCTGCGCGCGGCGTTCGTCTGCGTGCAGGACGGCGAGGCGACGTGGGGCGAGGTGCTGGCCGCGGAGCGCGGGGAGACGCCCGGTGGAGCGAAGGTGGACCCGCGCGCGGCGAAGCTCAAGGAGAAGCTGGAGGCGGCCGGGAAGAAGAAGCCGGCCGGCAAGGGCGCGGCGCCGCCTCCTCCGCCGCCGAGCCAGCCGAGCGACGAGGATCAGGCGCGCGCCATCGACCGCGGCGAGGACGACCGGCAGCCCGGCGAGGACGACGAGTAGTACGGCCCGCATGGCGATGGCTGGCGCGGCTGGGCGACGCGAGGCGAGGCCCGGTTCGGCGGGGTGTGGCCGGGCGCGGCCGGGCCCGGCAAGGACGCTTAAAGCGGATTCTGGAGGAGGATTCGATGGATGAGCGCGGCGAACTGAAGGTGGAGACGGTGACGGCGCTGCTCGACACGCAGTGGAGCGGTCGCGCCGCGCCAGCCTGGGAGCGCGTGGACCTCGGCGTGACGGAGCAAGGGTTGGCCGATCTGCTCGGCGTGGCCAACGACAAGGAGTTCCGTCAGCGGCTCTGGTCGGCTCGCGAGATGTTCCGCGAGCGCACCGGCCGGCAGATCGTGACGAAGGACGGCCGGCTCATCGTGCTCGCTGCGTCGGAGCAGGCGCGGTACGCCCAGAAGCAGGCCGTGAAGGCCAAGCGAAAGAAGTTCCGCGCGCTGGACGTGGCGTCGAGCGTGCCTCTGGAGCAGCTTCCGGAGGCGGAGCGCGGCCGGCACGTCCGTCGAATCGAGCACATGGCTCGGTCGGTTGCCATTGAGGAGCTCGCGAGCCGTGGCCGCAACGTACTGGCCGGGCTCGGGGATGAGATTGCTGCCCGCGCGAAGGAGCGCGCAGCGGAAGCGCGTTCGCGCGTGGAGGCGCGAGCAAGGTTGTTCGGGAAAACGTGACGCGGCGACGCTGGTCCTCGCGGGGCTGGGCCTCGTTCGGCTCGGCGCGGCGCGGCGCGGTTGGGCAAGGATGCTGAAAGCAGAACAGGAGAGACATCATGGCCGAGATCAAAGAGTTCAAGTGCAGGATCGTTGGTGTTCGTCCGCTGATCGTCCACAACGTGCAGCTTGCAGATCCATTGAATGATTATACTCGCCGCATCAGTGAGCTAACGGCGATGAGCTCCAAGGCCAAGAAGCAGGAGGACATCCAGCTCAAACTCGCCCGCATCGAGTTCGAGGGCTCGATGTACCTCGACGAGAACAAGCGGCAGGTCATCCCGAGTGAGAACATCCTCCGGGCGATCCGCGACGGCGGCGCGGAGCAACGCAACGGGAAGAAGATCGAGGCGACGGTGAGCCTCGGTGAGGACGTGGTTCCGATCGAGTACGACGGCCCGACCGACATCGACGAGATGTTCGACGCAAAGGGGCCGCTCGGCCACATCTTCCGCTTTCGCAAGCAGGCGAAGCCGCGTGGGCAAGGTGTGGTGCTCCGGACGCGCCCGCGGTTCCCGAAGTGGGCCCTCAGCTTCACGGTGCAGATCGTGCTGGGCGCCGGCATCGGCGAGAAGAACGTAAGGGACGCCATCGAGGACGCCGGGAAGCTCAAGGGCCTAGGCGACTGGCGACCCCGATACGGGCTCTTCGTCCTCGACCACTGGAGCGAGGTGAAGGCTCGGAAGGCGGCATAAGGCTTGCGCGGCTGGGACTGGCAAGGCCTGGCGTGGGCAGGCTAGGCGGGGCGCGGCGAGGCACGGCATGGACGCTCAACGCGATTACGTCGACACATCTGCGATCGATTTAGCCTGGGACGAGCGCGAGACAGAGCGCAGCGGCGTGCGCCCACGGCCGCTCCCGATCACGCGGGCTGGTCGCGCGCGTCGTCTGGTGGAACTGCGTCAGGAGATGGCCCCGCTGCTCGCCGAAGACCGGGCGCTGCGGGAGGCGCTCGCGGACGAGATGGACGCGGGCGAGGTCGAGGAGGTGGGCGACTGCGTGGTACGGATGCTGCCGACCGACCTCGGCGCGGACGGCAAGGTGAAGCGGAAGCACAGCGTCCGCGTGGAGAGGAGGCGCCGGTGATCTGGGCGGCGCTGCGTGGCCGAGGTGCGGAAACGGCAGCTGTTCTGGAGCGCTTGATGTCCGACGCCGCGCCGCTCCTCCCCTCGCCCTTCGACCGGCTGCCGCCGCATCTCCGCGAGGCCGGCGAGCGCCACGGCTTCGGCGCGCGCCCGGGCGCCGAGCTTCGGGTGCTGCACGTCCGAGGCACACTCTGGTACTGCGACGGCGCCACGGCGATAGACAGCGGCATCCCGGCAACCGGTCAGCGCCCGCGCTGCTCCGACCTGCTGGAAGGCCTTGTGGAGCCACGGCCGCGGCCGGCCGAGGCGCCGGAGCCGCGCGGCGATGTGGTGCACGTGAGCTGGGCCGTGATCCCGGCGAGCTGTTTCATGCTGGCGGCGGAGCTCTTCCCAGGCGCGAGCTGGGCTGTCGGCTGGTACTGGGCCGACGCCGCACTGAAGCCCGTGGCGCACGCGCTTGCGATCGTCAGCGGCATTCCGGTCGCGCTGGTGATGCCGATTCGACAGGTCGAGAGTGGCACTCTGGTAAAGGCGTGATATCGTAGGTGGCCCTGACGGCGCCGAGAGGCGCGCGGGCGGAGCGAGGCTATTTTGGCGAAGCGGCAACGGCTCGTATGCACGTTCGGCGGTGGCGGTGGTGGAGCTGCTGGATTCCAGCAGGCGCGCGCCGAGCTCTACGGCCAGACGTCGGAATTCGAGCTCGTCGGCGGCTTCGACAAGGACCCGTACGCCTGCAAAGCCTTCGAGTACATGACCGGCGTCGCGCAGACCTGCATCGACGCGCGCGAGGTAACGCCCGGGATGATGCGGGAGTTCTACGGCGAGGAGGCGCCCTTCGCTCTATTTTCGTCCCCTCCCTGTCAGGGAGCTAGCAAACTACTCTCGACGGCGAAGAGCCGAACGGCGAAGTACGAGCTCCTGAACGAACTCGCCCTCGTCAACACCCGCCTGATCCTCGACGCGTGGCCGGACAGCCCACCGGCCTTCATCCTGTACGAGAACGTGCCGAACATCACGTCTCGCGCGCCGGGCATGCTGCGCGAGGTGCGGGGCTTGCTCAAGCGCGCCGGTTACGTGCTCCAGGATGGTTTCCACGAAGCTCGTCACGTGGGCAACCTCGCCCAAAGGCGCAAGCGCTGGTTTCTCGTTGCGCGCAACCCGCGCAAGGTGTCCGCGTTCCTCTACCTGCCTCCGCACCAGCCCGGAAAGGTCTGCGGCGACGTGCTCAACGAGCTCCCGATGCCTGGAGACCCGGCCGGGGGCCCGATGCACGAGCTCCCCGCAATCAGCGCGCTGAACTGGTGGCGCCTCTGGGCCATCCCCGCCGGCGGGGACTGGCGCGATCTTCTCCCGAAGGACGGGACGCCGCGCCGCGCGCGCTTCCGGCGGCATCATATCGAGCGGTGGGACGAGCCCAGCGTGACGATCGGCGGCACCGGGAGCAACGGCCCGTGCGGCGTCGCCGACCCCAGGGCGGAGGAGCCGACGCGCTTCAAGGGCTCGCTCGGGGTGCTGCGCGCCGACGAGCCGGCGGGCTCCGTCACGGCCGAGGCGTACCCGTCGACGGGCCGGTTCGCGATCGCCGACGAGCGCAGCGTGCTCGGGATGCGCATCAACCCCGCGGCCCCGGCGAACCACTACGTCATCGCCGGCCAGGGCGGCGTCGCGCCGACGGTGACCACGGCGACCCGGCCCGGGAACGGCGCGCCGAGCTACGCGGCTCCCCTGCCCCTCCCGCTCGAACCGCAGGCCGGCAATGCCCAGCTCCACTACGACAAGTACGCGGTCCGCCCGTGGGGCGCAGAGGCGCTGACGGTCCACGGGGCGACCCGCGTCGGCAGCGGCGCGCAGTCCATCGCGCAGCCCCTCGCCGCGAAGGGCTACCGCGGCGCCTGGGCCGTGCTCGCGGCAGACGGCGAGGCCGGGACGGTCACCGGGAACGCGCGCCACGCGACGGGGCCCTTCAGCTACGCCGCGCCCGTGCCGCTCGACCTCGTGCCGGAGCAGAAGTGCTTCGACAAGGGCTACGCCGTCATCGACCGGGAGCGCGAGCCGAGCCACGCGATCGCGGCGACGTCCTCGGTCGGCTGCGGGACGTACAGTATCACCGACCGCGTGCCGAAGCCGCTCGACCTGGCGCTGCGCTGCCAGCCGCACGCGGGCGCGTACGGGGTGATCGGGGATGTCGCTCCGACGGTCATCGCTGCGGCGAAGATCGACAACAGCGCTGCGGCGATCGCTGACCCGAAGCCGGTGGCGCCGCCGTTCGTGGTGCTCTCCTTCGAGCAGGCGAAGCGCGTCGCCGACGGGCACGTGCGGGCGCCGTTCGCGGTGGTCGATCCCGCGCGGCCCGACGAGCCGCTTGCCATCATCGACGACATGCAGAAGCCGCCGTATCGGTGGGTCGAGGCGGAGGGGAGGAACGGGAAGCGGGCTCACCGGAAGGAGGTCGTCCCCCTGGTCCTGATCTCCGAGGACGGCACCTGGCACCGGCCCCTGACGACCCTGGAGCTCGCGGTGCTCCAAGGCATGCCGTGGCGGCACAACGGAGCGCCGCTCGACTTCGGCGAGGGCGCGACGAAACAGCGTCAGCTTATCGGGAACGCCGTTCCGGTGCCGGTCGGCACCGCGATTGCCGACCAGATGCTGCGCGCCGGGCTCGCCGCCGACCAGGGCTGCTTCTTCCTCTTCGGCGGCGGCAGCGGGCTCTGGGTGCGGCCGGAACATCGCGCGGCGCTCCTTCGAGCCGGGGTGCGCCGCGTCCGGCAGGAGGACGCCGACAAGCTCGCGCCGGGCGAGGTCGCCATCCTCGACGACCGGGCGCCGAGGATTCGGGTCGGGAAGCGACGTGGCCGCGCCGTGCGGCGAGCGGCGGTTGGGGTCGCGGGCGGTGCGGCGCCGCGCGATGGGCTCGCGCAGTGACCACCGTCCGCGAGTTCTACCCGCGCCTCTCCGCCGAGCACCTTGCTGCCGCCGAGGAGCTCTTCGGCAGGCTGCGGGTGCTGCGTGGCGACCACGGGCTCAAGCGGAGCGACGCCTGGCTGGCGGAGATCGCGGTGGATGCGGCGCTGCGGGGCGCTGAGGTGGGCGGGCTGTGGAGATGAACGGAGGCGCGATGGAGAAGCGAGAATGGCCGGTGGAGCGTGCGCGGGCGAAGCTGTTGCGCATCGCGGCGGACCTGATCGGCGACGGGTTTTACGAAGCGGAGGCGCAGACCCTCATCAACGAGGCGATGGGCGTCAACCACGGGCGCGGGTACGCCGACGAGCAGGGCTTCCGCGGCATCCTGTCAGCGGTGCTGTCCTGGGGCGACGAGGAGATCGGTCCTGCGGTCGCGGAGGTCTACGGCGAGCCGACGCCCGTGCCGCCGAAGACCGGCGAGAAGATGGGCCTCTGGCGCAAGAACGGGATCGCCGGCGGCAAGTACCTCATCGCGCGCCGCGACGGGACCGTGCCGGAGTGGCCGAGCTTCGTGCTTGGCGCGAAGGACCCTGCGGCCGAGGAGGCGCTGAGAGCGTACGCGCGGGAGGCCGAGAAGCTCGGCTTCGACGCGCGCTTCGTGGCCGACGTGTCGGTGCTCGCCGACGAGTTCATGAACTACCGGGTCGAGTACGGCGAGGGCGACCCCGACGGCGCGCCGCATCGGAAGGACGACCCGGCCACCGTGGCGCGGATGCTGGCCGGGGCGAACGGCTGATGACATCCACCCCCCAACCCCTCGCCCCCTGCCGCGCGGCGGCCTCCCCGGAGCAGCGGGCGGCGTGCCTCCACCCGCCGGACGACCGCGCGCCGGTGTCGGGCGACGGCTGGCTGTGCTGCTTCTGCGGCGCGGACTGCGCTCCGCCGGAGAAGGCCCCAGCCGAGCTGACGGCCGAGCGGCTCGACGAGCTCGACCGGCGGGCGCGGGATGCGGCGGAGAGGGCGAGCAAGGCGACGGCTGGGCCGTGGGAGGCCCTGGATGGGCCGTCGCGCGGGCTGGTGTCGACGGTAGACGAGTCGGGCCCTGACATCGCCGATGTTCTGGAGCCTCACATCGGCGGGCCGCACGAGAACGCCACCTTCATCGCCGCCGCCCGCGAGGACGTCTCCGCGCTCTCCGCCGCTCTCCAGGCTGCCACGGCCGAGATCCGGCGGCTGCGCGAGCCCCCGAAGCTGGCGCCAGGCCAAGCCGAGGACGTCGAGCATCTGGCGCTCCTGGCCCTGGCCGAGCCCGACGAGGAACGCGACTGCCTGCGCTGTCGCCGCACGATGGCGAGCCCGGACCGGAGCGAAGGCGAAGAGGCCACGCCGCTGTGCCACGCCTGCGCGCAGGCCGTGCTGCCGAAGCTGGCGGCGGAGGTGCAGCGCCTGCGTGCGACGCGCGTGGTTGACGCTGACCGCGTGCTCGCCAGCGTCCTGGGTAAGGCCGCCCGGTTCGTTGCTGAGGGCGCACGCGGAGAGTCGTGCCTAATCGGCGCAATGAGCCTCGCGGAGCAGTGTGCCCGCACGGCCCGAGGGGTGCGCCTCGGAGAGGACCCGGAGAGCCGACGCGACCTGTTGATTGCAAGTGCCGCTTGGGCCATCGCTGCGATCCGCGAGATCGACCGCGCCGAGGCGCTGGCGTCCGGGGAGCCGCCGCGGGCGGGAGAGGAGGAGATCGATGGCTGACGACTCGGGCAGCGTCGTCACCAGGCACTGGGCCGACATCGTCGGTTGGCCGGGATACCGCGTGAGCCGCGACGGCATCGTGGAGTCGTGCTGGTCAAAGGGCGGCCGTACCAGGAAGCTGACCGCCACGTGGCGCGAACTGCCCACGTTCCAGAGCCCCAAGGGTCATCTGCGGGTTGCGGTCTATGGCCACGGCCGCCGCGGCAAGCTCCTCGTCCACCGCGCCGTACTCGAGGCATTTGTAGGGCCGTGTCCTCCGGGAATGGAGGGATGCCACAACGACGGCGACCCTACGAACAACCGAATCGAGAACCTGCGCTGGGACACGCCGAAGGCGAACTGGGAGGACAGGCGCCGCCACGGTCGCGCGAACGCCGGAGAAGCCAACGCCGCAGCGAAGTTGACGGCGGCACAGGTGGCCGAGATCCGTGCGCTGCGCCGCGACGGACTGCGCCTGCGAGAGATCGCGCCTCGCTTCGGCGTCACCATGACCATGGTCTCAAAGATCGCGAGAGGAGAAGCCTGGAATGGGGTCGGATAGCAAGATCCAGTGGACGCATCATACGTATAATCCGTGGTGGGGCTGTGAGAAGGTCTCACCCGCGTGCAAGCACTGCTACGCCGAGGCGTTCGCGAAGCGGACCGGGCATGCGGTTTGGGGCGGCGACGCGAGCCCGCGGCGCTTCTTCGGCGATAAGCACTGGGAGGAGCCCATCAAGTGGAACCGCGCCGCCGAGAAGGCAGGCGAGCGCCACCGCGTCTTCTGCGCCAGCATGGCCGACGTCTTCGAGGCGCGCGACGACCTCGACCCGCACCGGGCGCGCCTCTGGGAGCTCATCGAGACGACGCCCGCGCTCGACTGGCTGCTGCTGACGAAGCGCCCCGAGGAGATCATGCGGCGCATTCCGGAGCGGTGGCGCGATGGGCTGCCCGTGAACGTCTGGGTCGGCACCACGGTCGAGAACCAGGAGATGGCCGAGCAGCGCATCCCGCACCTGCTCCGCGTGCCGGCGCGCGTGCGGTTTTTGAGCTGCGAGCCGCTGTTGGAGGCGTTGAACCTGTGCCGCATCGACATCGGAGCCGACGTCCCCATCATGCTCGACGAGGCACGGCGCGCGCACGTAGCCAGGAGGCAGTACCCGGATGGATCCAGGTGGACGCTGGACGCTCTCGGCGGCATCGTTTCGCGCGGCGACGCGGCCCATCCGGTCGACAGCGTCGGGTGGGTCATCGTCGGCGGCGAGAGCGGGCCGAGGGCTCGGCCGTTCGATCTCGCGTGGGCGCGCCATCTGCTGGAGCAGTGCCGCGCGGCGAATACGGCTGCGTTTATGAAGCAGGGAGGATCGCGCCCGGTAGACGGAGGTCTCACGCTTCGCCTCGCCCACAGGAGCGGTGGCGACTTGGCCGAGCTTCCAGACGACGTCACGATTAGGGAGTTCCCACATGGCAACGCGTAACCCGGATCGCGCAAAGGAGCGCAAGAAGCGCTACTTGCTCAAGAAGAAGATCGAGAAGTACGGTCCTGACGCTGCCAACGTCGACATGCGCGGGCGGCACGGCAACCACGCGACGGGCGACCGGAATGCGCGGTGGTCGGGAGACAGGCTCGTGACCGAGCACGGTTACATCGCCGTGAAGGTCCCGGTGGACCACCCCCACGCATGGGGTCCGCCAAGGCTGAAGCGCTACAAGTACGCATACGAGCACATCGTGATGATGATGGCCCACATCGGACGTCCACTTCGGCCCGACGAGGTGGTTCACCATCGGAACGGCAAGCGTGCCGACAATCGACTGGATAACTTGGAGCTGACCACCAATTCGGAGCACGCACGTGAGCACGGCGGTGCGCCTGGTGCGCGCGATCGGCTGGGCAGGTTCCAGGCCGGGGTTCCCCGAACCACGGAGGAACCATGACCGACCTCCTCCCCGCCATTCGCTCTCTCGCCGCCGCGCTCTCCTCCGCCGACCGCGCCACGCTGGAGCGCGCCGCCGCGGAGATCGAGCACCTGCGACGGCAGCGCGACGAGCTCCAAGCCTGCAACACCCGCGTCGTCCAGGAGAACCGGGACCTCCGCGCCCAGCTCGCCGGGCGCCCCGTCGTGCGGGTGAAGCGCGTCGGCGACCCGAACCTGCAGCTGCCCGAGTACGCCACCGCCGGCGCCGCTGGGCTCGACCTGCGGGCGGACCTGTCGATGCTCGACTCGAGCGCCCTGCAGGGCGGGCACCTCCGGATCCCGGCCGGCTGCCGCGTCGCGGTCCCGTGCGGCTTCGCCTTCGAGATCCCGCCGGGCTACGTCGGATTGGTGATGGGGCGCTCTGGGTGGACCGAGCGTGGGGTATACGTCGCCCACGGGGTGATCGATCCGGACTACCGCGGCGTCGTTGGCATCCACGTTGAGAACCGGTCGAGCGAAGAGGTCGAGATCGCCCACGGTAACAGGATCGCTCAGCTCGTGGTGGTGCCCGCGATGCAGGTGCAGCTGGAGGAGGCGAAGGAACTCGCGGTTACGGCACGAGGCACCGGCCGCTACGGCTCGACGGGGGTGCGATGAGCCGTCGCATGCATTCACCCACTGTCGCCCCCGCATCAAGGGATGATGCGCTCGGCGTGGACGGCTCGACCCTCCACTACCTCAACAGGCGAGGGCGCGTGGTCCGTCCAGCGAACCTGACTGGACTTCGCTTCGGATGGCTTCTGGTAGTCCGGTTCTTGAGGCGGGACCACAAGGGAAGACCCGTCTGGCTGGCGGACTGCGACTGCGGCACCTCCGGAATCGAGGCCCCGCACGTGTCCCTTATGTCCGGGTGGCGCGTCTCCTGCGGCTGCCGTAGGGATGAGACCAAGGATGCGTGGAAGACCGTTAATTACCGGCACGGGGCCAAGAGCAGCGGACACGCATCACCGGAATACCAGGTCTGGCAGGGCATGAAGGACCGGTGCCTCAACCCGAACAACCAGGACTTCGCCTACTACGGCGGCCGCGGCGTCTCGGTGTGCGATCGGTGGCGCGACAGCTTCGAGGCGTTCCTCGAAGACATGGGGCCGCGCCCGTCGCTGCGGTATTGGATCGACAGGCTCGACACGAACGGCAACTACGAGCCAGCGAACTGCGCGTGGAGGACCGCGCGGGAGCAGCAGCGTAACCGGCGCAACAACCGTCGGGTTGAGTGGCGTGGCGAGACCATGCTGCTCGCGGACTGGGCCGAGAGGCTCGGCGTCGCATACGACACGCTCAGGCAGCGCCTTGATTCCGGCTGGGATGTCGAGCGCGCCTTCACCCAGCCGGTGAAGCCGAGCTTCCCGCAGGCTCGACGGAAGCGCCGCCCGCCGGCCGACGGCGGGTCCGTCACGGAGGCGAGATGAAGCCTTCGCCGAACCTCCCCGCCCTCGCGCTCCCCGGGCAGCTCTCGCTCGGCCTGCACGCCGCGCCGGGCCCGCTGGTGGTCTGTGCTGGGCTCCAGGCCGATGCCGAGTGGACGGCGCGCCTGCTCCCCCGCGTGCCGGCCTGGGCGCTGCCGCTGCTCGAGATCCGCGGGCAGGCGCTCGCGCTGGTCATGATCGGCGAGAGCCGGCCGCTCGTGCCCGAGGACGAGGAGCGCGCCTGGTTCTGGGCGCCCGGGCGCAAGGCGATGGTCATCGAGCGCTGCTGGCCGTTCCGGCGGCCGTTCGCGCAGCGGGGGATGCCCGGCGAGTTTGCCGTGGAGCGTGCGCGCGTACTGGAGGCGCTCGCGGCATGAGCGCGCAGAGATGCAGCTTCTGCGGGGTGACCGAGAGCTTCGTCCACCGGCGCCGCCCCCTCGCCTGGCAGGACGTCGGCGGCCGCCCGGTCTGCGATGGCGAGTGCGCCGAGAAGGAGGCCACGCGGCAGGCGGCGCAGCCGGCTCCACTGGAGCACGCCGAGGTGGACGGCTGGTGGGGTCTCCGAGGTGGCGTCGAGTACGTCGGCCCGTTCGAGAGTCGGGAGCGTTTGCAGGACGTCATCGCGTGGTGAGGAGCAAGGACATGAGCAAGCCGAAGATGGTCTACGTGACGCGGTACGCGCTGACGGACGGGATCCGTCGATGCGAGGTCAGAAGCGAGGACCCGAGATGGTTTTACGTCGCGTGGCCAGGAGCACCTAGCTACGGCGTGATGGTCTACCGCATCGACGCGCACGAGACGCTCGAAGCGGCGCAGGCGCGAGCGAAGGAGATGGCGCAGAAGAAGCTCAAGAGCCTGGCGAAGCAGGCCGCGAAGCTGGAGAAGCTCGCGGCGCTCGGCGTGAAGGTCCACGACGCGGAGGCTCCATGACCGACGCACAGCGGATCGAAGCGACGGAGGCAGCGCTGCGGTCGGCGTGCACGGAGGCGCGGGCGCAGGGGCTCGTGCTGGTGCGGGAGTCGCCCGGCGTGACGGCGGCCGGCGTCTTCGTCGGCTGCTGCGCGTGGACGGCGCTGGGGCTCACCGCTGACGAGGATGCTGAGCTGCCGGAGGTCTCCGCTCCCGAGTACGACGCGATCGAGCACGGCTGGGACGGCGAGCGCGCCATCGCCGAGCGCGACGGGCTGCCCATGGCGTGGTTCGACTTGGGCGCGCGGCTGGCGGCGGAGTTCGGGCCGGTGCCGGCGAGCGTGCTGGAGGCAGGGTGAGCGCGCCCGCGGATGTCGAGACGCAGCGCTTCTTGAGCCGCGACGAGGTGCGCCAGATCCTCGACGATGTGACGCGCAGGAAACTTGGCGTGCCGATCGAGCGGTTTGAGTGCACGTACGGGTCGGGCGCCTTCGACGCCCACGCGGTGGCACACGACGTGTCTGCCATTCTGGACCGCATCGGAGGAGCCACGCGGTGAGCCGTATTATCGGCGATGCGTTGGTGGCCGGCGGCTCGCTAAGCCCGGACGCCGAGGCGAAGGCCGCCGCGCTCGATGCGCTGCTCACGCTCATCTATCTCTACGGCTGGCCGAAGGGTCGCTCCGAGAGCGGCTGCATTTACGATGCCATCAAGGCTCTCTCGCCCGAGGCGCTCCGCTGCATCGAGGAGCACGGCGCCAGCGAGGCGTACAAGCGGTTCGCGGTTGGTGCGGAATTCGACGAAGGAGCATAACATGAGCGATTCGACTGCATATCAGGGATGGGCTATCGTGGAGTTGATGGGGCACCGGCGGCTCGCCGGACGGGTGAGCGAGGTGACGCAGTACGGGGCGACGCAGCTTCGGCTCGATGTCCCCGGCGAGGGCGACGCCGTCATGGCGACGCAGTTCTACTCGGGCGGCGCGCTCTATTGGGTGGTGTCCTAATTAGGACAGACGGGCCATCGGCCACTTGACGGCCCGCAAGCGTCAGTGTCGACGCGCCCCGCGTCATCGTCATCACCTATCACACCTGATCTCACCACGAGATCTCGCCATGGGGCGAGCCGAGAGGAGACCATCAGCGATGGTCGTGCGATGTGCGGGCGGCGATAGGGCGCTTCAGGAAGAAGCGCATCCCGCCGCTGACAAAGGCCACGACTGAGTAAGCCTCCCAGCCCTCTTCGCCCAGCTTCTTAAGGCGATCCTTGTAGTCTTCCTTGCGCGCGTAGGTGTCGGCGGTGTCGAGCTCCTCGTACTCCCATTGAATGTGATCGGTCATCCCCGACCGGTAGCATGGCGCCCGGTCCGCGCACAGCCCGGACATCGCGCCCCGCTGCCCGTAGGACGGATCGCGTCACACGGCGCAGCCGTTCCCCTTGACTGTGGATAAAACCCCTTGTTTGACGCTGGATTCGCAACGGAGGCTAGGACAGCAGCTGTCCTAGCTGCGCTGGAGACGCAGGAAACAAGGGTTATACTCACTTGCACAGGCAAAGCGCCCCGTCTCGGCTGGTACCCGAGACGGGGCTGCGGAACGCCGGATGGTTGGGCCACCCGTCGCACTACGCACTGCGATCATGGGCTCGCGTCCGGAGAGGTGCAAGGCCCATGGCGAACGTGCTCCCAGCGGAGCGGCGGCTAGAGGTGTTGGCCGCGCTCGTGAACGGAACCAGCATCCGCGCAGCCGAGCGCATAACCGGGGTGCATCGGGACACGATCGGCCGCTTCGCGCAGGCGATGGGTGAGGGCTGCGTGCGGCTTCACGACCGCATGGTGCGCGACCTGACGTGCCCGCTGGTCGACCTCGACGAGCAGCACAGCTGGTGCCGCAAGCGCCAGGTGAAGGTGGACGCGGCGAAGGGCGACGGGGCCGAGGTCGGCGAGCAGTGGACGTGGGCCGCGATCTGCCGGACCAGCAAGCTCGTGATCGCCTGGCACGTGGGGAGGCGCGACCAGGAGAGCGCCGACGCGCTGGTGGAGGACGTGCATGCGCGGCTGGTGGTGATGCCGCAGATCACGACAGACGGGCTCGGCCTCTACGCCCAGCCGATCGCGGCGAACTTCGGGCCGGCCGTGCCGTACATGCAGACCGTCAAGAACTTTTCCTCGCGCCCCGGGAAGCCTGGGGTCTCGGAGAAGTACGCGGTGCCGCGTGGCGTCGACTTCATCCAGAAGCGCGCCGTGTTCGGCACGCCCGACCCGGCGAAGGCGACGAACTACGCGATCGAGCGGAGCAACCTCACCGCGCGGCAGTGGAACGCGCGGCTTCGGCGCCGTACGCTCGCCTTCTCGAAGAAGCTCTCGCGGCACTGCGCAGCGATCGCGCTGCACTACGTCTACGTGAACCTCTGCCACATCCCGCGGAACATGCGGATCACCCCGGCGATGGCAGCGGGCGTCACGGACCACGTGTGGAGCCTGGAGACGCTCATGGTCGCCGCGCTGGCCGAGCCTGCCGGGGAGAAGCCAGAGCCGAGACCGCTCGCCATCCCGAAGCCCGAGGGACCCGCCAGGGAGCTCCCCGGCGGCAGGGGATGGCTGCGCGTGGTGGACGGCGGGAGCACCAGCGCGAAACCCGGGCCGCCGACGCCGCCCACCGCTTCCCCGACGGCACCTCTGGTTGCCGTGCCTGTGGTGGCGGCGACCGAACACGTGCGGGGACCCATGGTGCAGCTTCCGTCCGGCGCCGAGGCGACCGGCCAGCTCGATCTGTTCGCGTGGCGGCCGAAGCCGAGAGCCCCGGCGCAACTGTCGTTGTTCGGCGATCCGCCGGACGGCGCGGGGTAGCCGGCGCCGCACGTCAGGGGCCTCCGTCCGCGTCGGAGCCGTGGAGGGCGGCTGCCGAGCTTGGCCAGCGCGAACAAAAATTCGCACGAAAATCAGAGAAACCTGTATGTTCCTGGTGGCGCCTCGGCCGTTTCCACTTGACGGGTCGGTCGAGATGCGCAACAAGAAAACCAACCGGCCTACGCCGGTTTCCGATTTCAGCAGGGCGGAGGGCTCCCACCCCTCATGCCCTGCTTTGTCATGCCGCATGTGCGCCTACCAGACCATCTGGCGCACGGGCAGACCAGAAGCTTACCACGCTTTTGGATCAGTGTCCACTTATCAATCCTCACTGTAAGATCGGAGGTAGCCGTGGCCTACACAATGGCTCAGTTTGCTCGCCTTGACCTGCGCGCAGAGGCCGATCTGTCGCCGGGCGATAGGCAGGCGCGATGCGTCAAATGCGCCTGCGAGCTGAGGGAGAATATCACAGGGTACCGTTACAGTAGCGAAGGTGTGCGATGCAGCGACTGCTACTATGATGCCCTGAGCGCTATTATCGACACATCACCCATCGGCGCCCCGGGCCGTCGCTGATAGCCACCCAGGACGCGAGCACATCAACAGCTCATGCACGTCCACGATATCAGCGAAGCATCGTTCGCCAAATTCGCCGACGATCTCCTCCAACGACTCGATCTTGAGCCCAATAGACCACTAATCTGGATTCCAGTTGGCAACTCTGGAAGTCGGGTGGTCCAGGCGATTATCGATCGTACGACATGCGCACCCCGACCGTGGCACAAGCAGGTCTCTATTCTCCCGCTTGGATGGGATCCAGAGGCCAAGATCCACAGGTTCGAGAATGCGGCAGACGCCGAAGCCATCGGGAACGCTAGCATCCTTCTAGTCGACAGCGTTGTGAACAGTGGCACTACCATGCTCAGTGCCATTGAAGTGCTTAGGACTGCCGCCGAGCCACCTCGATCCGTCGCGATATACGCGGTGGCTGTAAGGCAGTCGTCGGCAGTTATTCCAAATATCTTTGCGCTGACCATTGGCGCGAATGACCGGGTGTTTCTCCACTGGCAGAATCATCGCCCGAACAATCGACTCACGCCAAGCGGCATCTATCGTTCGCTGCAAGAGTCCGACCTGTCACGACCTAGTTTTAATTGCGAGAGAGAGTTTATCAATAGAGTATTGTGGCGCGATCGATGGTTCGAGGTTAAAACGAATCCTCAGCGCCGAGTGTTTGTGTGTGAGGTAGGCGGAGAGATTACTTCATTTATCACGTTTACGTTACACATCGAAAGCCAAGATCTCCATGTTGATGAGCTGGCTACCGCCATCGGTCATACCAAAGGCGGCAATGCCGGAGCTCTGCTCCGCTACGCTGAAACAATCGCCCGCGCCAGTGGATGCACCCAAATGTCCCTTTGGTCGCATGAGACCGTGGTTGATCGCTATCAGCACTGGGGCTTTTCTCTGTCTGAAAAGATCATCTCATGCGGGATTGATGGTTTCTACAGGTTGATGACCAAAGGTCTCGGCTCGTCCAAGGACGAACTGGCACGGTGGCAGAAGGCGACTCGTATGCCGGGCGGCGTGGCGGATGGGGCCCGCGCCATGCCAGACAACAGCGCTAGTGCCAATGATGTCACTCCACAGGCATCATTACCTTCCGAAATGCAGGCAGCAAGGCTAATTGGTGAGGTGGACAGCAATGGTGCCGCTGCTATTAGCGGACCAGCGGAGCGTGAAACGCGCTGAATAATACCTGAGGGGGCGCCGTCGTCCACCGTCTCCTTGCTCGCACCGAGGTTAGAGCCGAGCGGGGTGCGTTATAGCCGCGGGTCTAAAGCCGAGCTGCCAAGAACTGCACATGCTCGACTGGCGAGCGATGCGTAGCTCGCACGTACATCGCGGCCATTGCCGACGAGATATGCGAGCCGACGTCGCCGGGCCTGCGCTTTCGGGGCGGGCTACTCGTCTGGCCAGAGGGACAGCCGGGTCAGAGTGTCAAGCACCTGGATCGCGCCGAGTGCTTGCTGGACGCCTCGCGGTCGACCTTGATCTTGGCGTTCAGGTAAACGTCGAGTACGTCCGCCAGCTGGCGCTCGGGGTTCCATGGCGGAGTACGGGCGCGGCGACCTACTCGCCGCCCTCGTCCACCTGCGCCATGACGGCGATCTCGCGCAGGACCTCGCCCGCGGCGCGGCCCTCGATGCGGGCGATGGCCTCGACGGCGTCCTCCAGGCGGTGAGCGCTGAGCTGCGGCCCCTCCACGAAGGGGTCGTGGTAGGTCGGCTGGCGATCCGGCCCGATGGGCGGGAGCCACAGCATGGCGACGTACCATGGCCGGACGGGGATGGAGACGAGGAACGCGCGGTAGCCGCGCGCGCTCAGGTAGCGCTCGATGTCTGCGGGCGAGACGCAGCGCGTGACCGGTCGGGCGGGGAGAGTGAGGCTCACGCGACGCTGCGGGTCGCGGAACTTCAGCGGGACGTAGAGGCTCATCGGCGCCTCCGGAGCCGCAGAGCCAGCGCCTCGCGGGCGATGCGGAGCCGGGACGCCGCGGTGCCCGGCTTCATCCCGCGCCGCCGGGCGTACGCAACGAGGCTCTCCGGGTCGTCCACGGAGAGCAGCGCCTCCCGCTGCCAGTCGGGCAGGTCGGCCAGCGCCTCCAGGACCTCGCGCGCCTCTGTCTGGGCGTGGAGGTCGATGCCGACGAGCTCGCGGAGCCTGCCGAGAGGCTGCGCATGAAGCACGGCCCGCCGCACCCACGCGCTGTGCAGGTAGTGCCCCGTCTTGCGCCACGCGATGCCGTACAGCCACGCCCGGAGCGCCTTGCGGGCGTCCTGCGCGGGGTCGGGCCGGTACATGCCGCGCTTAACCGAGCACCACGCGCCGAGGAGGATGTCTTGCTCCACGTCGGCGCGGTCGCGCAGCGGCACGCCGCTGGAGATGAGCACGGCGACGATGACGCCGCGCTCTGCGAGGAGCGCCTCGATGCTGGGTCGCTTCCGGCGATGTCGCGCGGCAGGCGGGCGGCGAGCCCCCTTCCGCGGACGCTTCATGCGCTCCTCCCGCAGGTCGGGCAGCGGTCAGCCGCGACGAGCCCGCCGAGCAGCTGCTCGACGGTGACACCGGCCGCCTTGGCGGCACGCTGCGCGGTCCCGGGCGAGCCGCTGTCGCGGCCGTACGCGATGCCTTTGAGGCTGTCGACCGCCATGCCCATGACGGCGGCGAGGCAGCCCCACGAGCCGTACGCCTTGCGAAGGTTGCGCAGCGCGGCGCGGAGCCGCGTGCGCTGGGTCGGGGTGAGGGAGAGGCACGGACGGGGACGGCGGCGCGCGGACGCACGTTCGCCTTGCCCACCGTCCGGTGGAATCAGGTATAGCTGCACTGTCGGACCTCGGAGTGAACGGGGTTCGGCCACGCAGCCCGGAGCGCGCCAACGCTCGCGGGCTGCACTACTTCCGGCCGAGCCTAACCGCTCGCGCGAGATCCGGAGTCAAACTAGGACAAGAGTCCTCAAATTAGGACACCACCCTCTATTGCGTCACGCCGACGGACGAGAAGACCGCGCGCGCCGTGGCGAGGCTCGGGCGACCGGAGCCGGTGCAGCGGTGGGAGCTCCCGGCGGCCTCGATGCGTGACGAGGCCCAGGAGGACGCGAGCTAGGACGTGGAGCCAGAAGCGCAGGACGGCTCCGGCGACGACGTCGACTTCTGAGGATCGCATGCCGCAGATCATCGAGAGCACCGGCGACATCTTCGAGAGCGGCTGCAGTGCGCTTGTGAACCCCGTCGACACGACGGGCGCCCAGGGGAAGGGGCTCGCGCTGGCCTTCCAGCGCCGGTACCCGCACGCGTGCGGTCGATACAAGCGAGCCTGTCAGACGCGCCGCATCCAGCCGGGCGACGTGATTCTCGACGACGGAGGCGAGCCGCTCATCCTGTTCGTGGCCACCAAGGACCACTGGAGATCGATGAGCCGCATCGAGTGGATCCGACGCGGGCTCGACAACCTGGTCGACATGCTCGGGCACGAGCTCGCGGTGCCCAGCATTGCGATTCCGGCGCTTGGCTGCGGAGAAGGCGGCCTCGCCTGGCCCGACGTGCGTCCGCTCATCCTGGCCGCGGCGGAGCGGATGCGCTGCGAGCGGGTGGTGGTGTACGAGCCGCGCTGAGGCGATAGGCGAACTGCGATTGCGCCCGAGAGAGACGGTGTCATAGTCCGTTTGCCGAACGGCCCGGCATGGACGGCTCGGCGCGGCAGGGCCAGACGTGGACAGGACTGGCCCGATTAGGCATGGCACGTGTGGCTCGGGCTGCTCGACATGGCGAAGCGGGGCGTGGCCAGGCACGGATCGGCAGGATGGGTTCGGCCTGGTATGCCAGGAAGTCTTGGAGTGGCTAGGCGGGTCTCGAACGGCCACGGCACGTTACGGCATGGCAGGAGTGGTGAGGCTAGGTGCGGTCAGGCGTAGCGTGGAAAGGCAAGCCTAGGATGGGCGAGGCAGGTAGGGCAAGTCCTGGGTGGGAGCGGATTGGCGGGGCGGGGTTCGACTTGGCACGGCAAGGCAGGATTGGTCAGGAGCGACATGGCCCGGATAGGCAGGGCCAGGCTTGGACGGTCAGGGCGCGGATTGGCAGGTAAGGAGCGATAATGGCAGCAAAGAAGACGACTCAGCAGCAGGCGGCTCAGGAGCCGGGGGACGCGATCGTCCTCCCGAAGCTCGAAGTGCGGACGGTGGTGGTGCCCATCAGGGGCACCTCGCCGCTTCTCGTTCACGCGTGGAGCGAGAAGGCCAGGAAGCAGATGCGCGACAAGCAGACCAAGGCCGCGAAGATGGCCAAGGAGGCGAAGGACCCCAAGGCGGACTTCGAGGCGTCGAAGTACCTGAACGACAAGGGCGAGGACTGCGTGCCGGCCGGCGCGTTCCGGAACGCGATCATCTCCTCGGGGCGCTTCGCTGACGGCATCCCGATGACCAAGATCACGGGCTCGGTCTTCTTCATCGACGACCTCGTGCCGATCAAGTCCAAGCGCTGCGTGCAGCGCGAGGACATGGTGCGCGTCGGCGGGAAGGGCCCGGGCACCGGTACCGCGGACCTGCGCTACCGGGCGGAGTACCAGGACTGGAGCTGCGAGCTCAAGGTCCAGTACAACGCCAACGTCATCAGCCTCGAGCAGCTGCTCAACCTGATCTCGCTCGCGGGGTTCTCGGTCGGGATCTGCGAGTGGCGCCCCGAGAAGAAGGGGCAGCACGGCCGGTTCGAGATCGGCGGGCAGGTCAAGGTCCTGCAGTGATCGTCGAGCGCGTCATCGAGGTCCGCGTGGGACGGGCGGAACCGCCGCGCGGCGAGCGCTGGATCTCGGTGACGCGCGCCGGCGACCAGGTACGGCCGGCGCGACCGGCGGAGATCCCACCGGCGCCGCCGCCGGTGGCGCCCCAGCCCGCCGTCGCGGCGCCTGTCGCTGCGTCCGCTCCGGCCTCGCGGTGCGCTCGTTCGCGGCGCGCCCCAGCTCCGGCGCCGACGCCCCAGGCGCGGCCCCGCGCGGCGCAGCACCTCATCCGGATCATGCTCACCCCGACCGAGCACGCGCTCCTTGAGCGGCTCCACCGGCACAAGCTCTCCCAGGAGCCCGGCGAGGACGAACCCGTGTCGGCGACCGTCGACACCGCGATTCAGTGCTGCGAGCCGTGGCTCAACGCCCGGGCTTGGCGCACCGAGAACGCCAGGCTTATCGCGGCGTACCGCAAGGATTGGGGGCGCGAGCCGCAGACAGTGCCGCTCGCGGTCGAGCTCGACGCGCGCTCCGCGGCGGCGCTCCGCCGGCTGGCCGCCGAGATGGATTGGCTCCTCGAGGATGCCGCGCGGTTCGCGATCCGGAACCTCTACGATGACCAGGTGGGCCTCGGGGAGGCTCCGCCGGCCCCGGCCGCGGAGCCCGGACCGGCCGCCGAGACGACACCCGCCCTTCCCGCCCCGCTCCCGCCGGCCGAGGCGCCAGCTCCGGTGCAGCCGTCCCCGGTGGCTCCGGAGGCACCCACGCCGCCCGTGGCCGAGCCGACGCCGCTTCCCCCGCCGCCGAGCGCCCCCAAGGCACGCCCGCCGCGCGCAGAGGTACCCGCCCCGCGCGAGCACCGCGCGGAGCGGGAGCGCCGGCCGCGTGCGACGCCGCCCACGGACACGGCGCCGCCGAAGCCCCGCCTGACCCACACGGACATCGCCGGAGACGAGGAGGTCGCGCTGATCCGGCGCTGGCAGGCCGGAGACCGGCGCGCGGGCGACACGCTCCTCGAGGCCCACGAGCGGCTCATCCTCGCGCAGGCCATGAGGTACCGGAATCGCGGGCTCGACGCTGACGACCTCATCCAGTGGGCGCGGATGGGGCTCCTGCGAGCGGCAACGAAGTGGGACGACGCGGAGGGCGCGAAACTCGCGACGTACGCGGTCATCTGGATGAGGCAGCACCTCCAGCGCGCGGTCGATGAGCAGGGGTCCGACATCCGCGTTCCGGTGCACATGCACACCAGGATCCGTAAGGAGCGGCGCGCCGGCGTAGGCCTGTCGGACAAGGCGGCCGCGGCGCGCCTGCTGCTCGACCCGCGCCGCATCGACGCCCCCGTTCTGGGGTACGACGACGACGGCACCGTGCTCGGCGACCTCACCCCCGGCCCCGACGCTGGCCCGGAGGCGGTCGTCGCCGACGAGGACGCGCAGGCGCGCCGGCGTGAGCTGATCACCCGGGCGATGACGTGGCTCACGCCGCGGGAGCGAGAGGTCGTCGAGCGGCGCGTCATCGCCGACGAGCCAGAGACGCTCGACGAACTCGGCACCCGCTTCGAGCTAACCCGCGAGCGCATCCGGCAGATCGAGGCGAAGGCCTTAGCGAAGCTCGAGCGCGCCCTGCGCAAGCTGATGGCCGAGGACGACGCCGTGCTCTGGGGCGCCGAGCCGCCTGAGGGCCCCGCGCGCCGGCGCCTCCCACCGCTTCCACCGCGCGCGACCGCTTCCCCTACCCCGCCGCCCGCGCCGCCCGCTGTTGAACTCGCGCCGTCGTCCCAGGTCTTCGCCGCGGGCGCACCGCCGCGCGCGAAGCTGGTCGCGCCCCCGCCAGCCCCGACGCGGCACCCGGCGACCGCGCAGGTCGCCGCGGTCCTGCCGCTGAAGCCGCCGACGCGGGCGCCCGACAGCGAAGACGCCTGGCCCCTCTGGGAGCGCGCGTGACCCGCGTTGCCTTCATCGGCGCGCGCGGCCACCGCGCCCTCGCCGCCGTCTGGCGGCGCGTCCGCGAGCTCCCCGATGGCACCACGCTCGTCCTCCAGCAGGAGGGCGACGTCGCGGCGCTCGCGGCCCGGCAGCGGGGGCTCGCCGTCGAGGTCCACCCGGTTCCCGCCGACGCGTGCGTCGAGCACGTCGAGGCGTTCCCGTGGGACGGCGATCCGGCGCTCGCGGAGACGGTGACGATCGCCCGCGAGGCCGGCCTCGACGTTCGCATGCACCCGGCGCGGAGCCTGTCCGAGGAGGCCCTGCTCGTGTTTTCGGCCCGGGTGAGCTACTCCGGCCCGGGCCGGCTCCAGATCACCCGCCGCGGCGACGGCTGCGACCCGGCCGGGATGCCGTTCGCGCCGAGCGAGGCGCTGCTCGACCGGGCGCTCGCTGCGCGCGGGCAGGCCGAGAAGCTGCGGGAGACCGCCGCGGAGCTCCGGGGGCGCCAGCTCGACCTCGGCGAGACCAGGGCCGACGTGGAGGCGCGGGAGCGGCACGCGGCAGCGCTGGCCGAGGAGGCAGAGCAGATCGAGCGGGATCTCTGGTCCTGGTACGCGCCCCGCTACAAGGCCGAGGCCAGGGTGAGCTACGGGCTCGCGCGCGGCACGCCGGCCTGGGCCCGGCAGCCGCCCGATGCGCGGGCGCTCGCCGAGGAAGCCTGGGAGCGCGGCGCGCGGCCGCATCCGGAGGCGTGGCGGCGGCTGCTGGCGCGCGAGCACGTTGTGGCCTGCTGCTTCTGCGCGGACCCGGCGCGCTGCCACCGGGCGATCCTGCGCGCGGAGATCCTGCCGGCGCTCGGCGCGGTGGACGGAGGAGAGGTGCCATGTCGGTGAAGACGAGCGCGGCGTTTCCGCCGCCAAATGCGACCCGGGCCGAGATCGACGCGTGGCTCGCGGCGAACGCTCCGCCGCCTGAGCCGGAGCACGAGGCGCCGCCCGTCGCGAACGGGCCGAGCCCCGTCTGCAACGCCTGCGGCAAGGTCCGGGTGCCGCTGTTCACGCCGTTCTGCAAGGGGTGCCTCGGCGCGATGGCCGCGGCCGGAGTCGGGATGCCGCGCTGATGAGCCTAAGCCTCCACCTGCTGCCGTACGCCACGAACAGCGACCGGGACGCCCGCGCCAACGACCTGCTCCAGGTCGAACTCGACTGGGGCGCCGAGCGCCGGGACCTGCCAGACCTGCTCGAGGCCCTCCCGGCGCGCGACGTCCCGCGGCACTTCCGCTGCCGCCTGGCCAGGACCGACGACGGAGAGCACGCCGTCTTCGGCGAAGTCACGGAGGACAGCTACGGCGGCCCGCTGCGCTGGGTGCGCGCCGGCGATCTCGCGGAGCTCGCTGGCCACCCGCAGGTCACCGCCGCGCCGCGGAACCGAGCTGCGTTCGCGTACGTGGCCGCGCTACCGCCGGACTGGCCCGTGGTGCTGTTCTGGTCATGACCACCCTCCCCGCCCCCGGCGCGCCGGACGTTGCCCACCTCCTCGACTTGCCCGGCCTCGTCCACCGCTTCCACCACGCCTGCCGCAGCGACGTCTCCGCGGCCGTGCGCGGCGTCATCGCCTGCATCCGCAGGCTCGCCTACGAGGCCGCGCCGGCGTACCTCGCCGCGGCCGTCGAGTGCCCGCGCCAGGACGGCGGCGCCGCGACCTGGCGCCACGAGCTCTACCCGGCCTACAAGGCGGCGCGCCCGCCGAAGCCGCCCGAGCTCCTGGAGCAGGCCGCACGCGTCCGGGAGATCGTCGAGGCGATGGGGATCCCGATCCTCGAGGCGCCCGGCTTCGAGGCCGACGACGCGATCGCAGCGGCTACCGCCCGCGCCCTCGCCGCTGGGCTGCGCGTCGTGGTGATCGCCTCGGACAAGGACCTCGGCCAGCTCGCCAGCGACCGGGTGACGATCTGGAACCCGTTCCCGAGCCAGAACGGCCCCGCCGTCGTCGGCCCGGACGAGGTGCGCGCCCGGTGGGGCGTCGGCCCCGAGCTCCTCGGCGACCTGCTCGCGCTCGCGGGCGATCCGACGGACGGAGTCCCCGGCGTCCCCGGCATCGGGCCCACGAAGGCGGCAGCGCTGCTCCGCCCGAACCGCGGGCTCGCGCGGCTGCTACGGAACGCCGGCAGCGTGCCAGGCAAGGCCGGCGAGAGCCTGCGGGCGCACGCGCGCGCCGCGGTGCTGTCGCGGCAGCTGGTGACCCTGCGCGCCGACGCGCCGATTCGGTGGAACCTGCCGGCGATGCGCCTCGGAGGGGTCGACGTGGACCGGCTGCGCGCGCTGCTCGAGCTGGATGGCATCGACGCGAGTCGGGTACGCGGCGGGCCGAAGCCGCCGGTGCCGGCCGAGGTGCTGGAGCGGGACGCCGGGTGGAGCGGCAGGGAGGTCGTGGCCGCGCTGCGCGCCGCGCAGGCGGAGCTGCTGGCGGCGGTGGAGACGGCCGCGCCTGGCATAGCGGCAGCGGCGGGATGCTGGCGGTGAGGTTCGCGCTGTGCTCAGGACGCTGAAACACCCGGGGTCGCGGAACAGGCGCGAATTCGTCCGATGAGCACGTAGACCATGCGCGCATATTCGATGAATAGCCTGAGGGTGAGGAACACGCTATCTAGGCTGACGTCGCGCGGCATTTCTGGGTGTCCGGCATCGTTGCGCAGTCGCCTGATGAGGCTGAACGCACCGTCCAGATCGCTCCGGGCCGTGTCGTGCATGTCGACGTCGAGGAGTCCGGCGCCGATCATGCCATCGATCTTCTCTTTCAACGCCTTGTACCTACGAGTAATCGACAGACGTGACGATGTCGCTTCCACAAAGCGAGCCTTCTTGTTTGGATCGTCTATAACGTCGCGGGTTGCCTCGATGAGCTCAACAATAGCCATCTCGGATGCGCCGCCCAGGACCACGGCCGCCGCCGCTGGGCACCCAGCATTGAAGGCGTGTACCGCCTCCGCGAGGTACTCGAAGACCGTCGCGTGGGCTGTCGGCACTTTGCTCCTGAATTCCGCCAGGAACCCGTCTGGATCATACGGCTGCGGAGCGGCCTCGCTGACGACCTTTCTGCCGTATTCGGTCAGCGCATAAAAAGGCCACGAATCATTCGTCGGATCCATGCCGAATGCCAGGATGCCTTGGGACATGAACTGCCACAACAGTTCGCGAACATGTTGCAGCGCGGCATATTCGGCGAACGCCAGGCTGTTGTGACCGCTGCCGATGAATCCCTTTGCCTGCGCTAGCTGTGCAACATTATGCGCAACCACCTTATACTGCCCGGTCGGGCTCTTCTTCAGACACTCCAGCAACAAACTACGCACGATCTGGTGGGACAGCTTGTTCGACATATGGATCCTCCACGACACCGGCGATGCCCGGTAGCCCCCTAGCATCGCCGGTGTGCGCCGGCGGCAGCCTACCCGGTAGCCGGCCGCTTTCGCGGGCGCTTCGCCACTTCGTTCCGATGAGCCGGCGCCGCCGCGCCCTCCGCTGCCCGCCGCAAGAGCTCCGCGATCGCCTCCCGGTGCTTCTCCGGGAGGCCCCCGTGGCGCGCCCTGGAGAGCACGCTCTCGTGGGCGCCGATGGCCTCGGCGAGAGCCGCCGCGGTGAGCCCGAGGCGCTTGCAGGCACGGGCGACGAGCCGGCCGTCGGCTGTGGTCGGCGCGGCCGCCTTGCGCCCTCCCTTCCCCGCCGCGGCGCCCTCCAGCCGGCGCAGCAGCGGCACCACGGCGCGGGCGAGGTCCTCGGGGAAGGTGTCGGCCCACCCCTTCGGGAGGGGGTCATCCTCGGGCAGCCAGTCCCCCGGGTGCTCCTCGCCGCGCCGCTCCAGGGCGTAGCGGGCGCCGGGGCGGGTCACGCGGAAGCCGCCGGGCACCGTGGCGATTTGGACGGGGTGGGGCCTGCGGGTCGGCACGGCGCGGAGGGTCGCAGGATCTGCGCGCTCCGGGCAAGCAGGCGTCATTCCGGCAGGTGCTCCTCGCAGATGCCCCAACGGCGATCGACCGAGCACGCCACGGCCGGCTTCCCGCACTCGCGGTAGCCGCCCCGCTGGAACGTCTCAGGGTCGATGAACCGGTCCGCGCAGCGACCCTGTGCGCACCGCTCACGGATGATGACCGCGCCGCAGCGGTGACATGCGTCCGGCGGAACTTCGTTGATGCCGTACGGGGTCAGCGCGCCGCAGGCGCATGCGTCGGCATGAAGGCCGAACGTGTTCTCGAGCGTGTTCCGCGTGAACCTTCCGTTGTTTCTCCTCGCCTGGAATCGCTTCATGGCGCCTCCGTTGCGGCCCTTCATGGCCGACACCTGGAGCATGGAGTCAGCGCATCTTTTGGTCAAGAATTATTCTTGACGTACGGCTATCCGGGACTACCTTTCACGGTGAAAGGAGCGTGCTGGATGCGAGTCCTAACGATCGAGACCGGCGACGGCAGCAAAGGCCGCTCGTTCTCGGCGACGGTGCTCGCCTACGCGACCGCCAGCGGTCTCTGGGAGGGCGGCGCGGCGGAGGCCATCCGCCCCGTCTTCCTCCAGCTCGCGTGCAGCGAGGCCGAGGCGCGGCCGGTGCTCGCGAACCTCCAGGGCGGCCGCAAGGCCGTCATGCGCGGAGAGGACTGCCTGTCGAAGGGCGACCGCGTGGAGCTCCTCCGCTCGGCCGGCTACGTGTTCCGACAGCAGCGGTTCGCCGAGGGCGTGATCCTGACGGCGTACCTCCACGAGCTCTTCGTCTTCGACCCGGGGCTCGTCGACCCGAACGGCGCGCGGCTCGTCCTGATGCCGCCGCGCGCGCGACTCGAGGCGGAAGCGGCGCGGTTCGACCGGCGCGCCGTCGACGCCCACGTGCGGCGCCTCGGGCACAAGAGCGAGGACCCGCGCCTCTGGTGCTGGCTGGCCCCGATGGCCGCGCTGTTCTGCGCGGCGCTCGCGCGGCGCTCGCCGCTGCCGATCCCGCCGGACCCGCGGTTCTGGGCGCAGCTCTACTGCGCGGCGCTCGCCGCGGGGATCGCCTCGTGGGGCATCTCGACCCGGCACGGCGACCCGGAGCCGGGGACATTCGGTGAGGTGGGTGCGCTCGGGTTCCGGGAGGTCGACGCGGCGGCGGTGGGGCTCGCGCCCGGGGTGGCGTGTCGGGTGAGCCACGCGCAGCTCGAGGAGCTGCTCGCGGAGCAGGTGGTGTTGTTCGAGAGGAGGAGGCGGTAATGGCGCGACCCGGCAGTATTGAGGTGGGCGGATTTTTCGCGGCCCCGGAAGAGCTCATCCCGTCGATCGCGGCGCTGGTGCGGCTGCGCACCGAGGAAGGCTGCGAGCACGCGATCGTCGACCCGTGCGCGGGTGAGGCCGCGGCGCTCGTTGGGCTCACGCGCTGCTGGCTCGACTTCGCCGCGGACGACTTCCACCTATACGCCTGCGAGCTCGAGGAGACGCGCGCGCGGGCGGCGCAGAACCGGCTCTGGAGGGAGAGCGGCGAGCGCAAGTCGAAGCTGGTCCACGGCGACGCGTTCTACCTGCAGTGGGGCGAGGATCGCTGGCGCGTGGGCGGCGCGACGGTGGCCTATCTCAATCCGCCCTACGACCTCGACCCCGAGCACGGGCGCCTCGAGGAGCGCTGGCTGCGCCGCTTCGTCCCGGCGATCGCCGTCGGCGGCGCGCTGCTCTTCTTCGTCCCGTTCGATTCGCTCCCGGCGTCGGCCGCGACGCTCGCGACGCATTTCGAGGAGCTCTCCTGCTGGCGTGTCCCCGCGCCGCACTTCGCGGTCTACAAGCAGGCCGTCCTCGTGGCGCGCCGCCGTCCGGCGCTGCTCGGGTCGGACGCGGCCGTCGAGGCCCAGGTGCGCGCTTGGGGCGCTGACGCGAGCGCGATCCCGGAGCTCCCCGCGGAGGGCCCGGCCGTGCTCGAGGTGGCACCGATCGACGGCGCCGGCTTCGCCCGGTGGGAGGTCGCGCCGCTCGACGTCCGCGGGCTGCTCGGGCAGATGAAGCCCTGGCACGCCACCGACCGCGGCGGGCGCTTGGCGCCGATCCCGGGCGTGCTCCCCGAGGGGCCGTTCGACCAGCTCCTCGCCCCGACGTTCCCCCTCGCCTGCCCGCCGAAGCCGGCGCACATCGCCGCGGGCATCGCCTCCGGCGCGCTCTCGGGCGCGCGCCTCGATCCGGACGACGCCGGCGCCGGCCTGCCGTCGCTGCTGGTGAAGGGGACCTTCAGGAAGCGTTTCCAGACCGTCGACCAGCGGACGAACAAGGACGGCGACGTCACGGCCGAGATCCAGGTGCAGCACCCCGAGCTCGAGATCACCGCGCTCGACCTCCGACGCGGGCGCTACCACCGGCTCGGCGCGGACGTGGCCGTCACCGGCGCGCGCGACGTCGCGGGGATGACGGCCGGGGACCTCCTCGCGAGCTACGGGCGCTCCCTCCTGGCGACGCTCCGCGAGCGCTGCCCGGCCCTGTACGACCCGGCGCGCGACGCGGGCAGCATCGAGCTCCCGGCGCTGCCGCGGAAGCTCTACACGGCCCAGGAGCACGCCGTGAGGGCGATCTGCCGGCTGCTCGACGGGCCGGATAAGGCGGCGATCCTGCTGGGCGAGGTCGGCAGCGGAAAGACGACGGTGACGCTCGCGACGGCCGCCACCCGAGGCGCGCGCCGGGTCCTCGTGATGTGCCCGCCGCACCTCCAGAAGACCTGGGTGGACCAGGCAGCCGCCGTCGTCCCCTGGGCGCGGACGGTGGTGCTCGACGACGTCGCCGCCGTCGAGGCGTTCGCGGTCGACCAGACCGACGGCATGGCCATCGGGATCCTGTCGCGCGAGGCGGCGAAGCTCGGCCACGCATGGGCGGGGATCTCCGGCCGGTGCCCCCGGTGCGGCACTGCGATCGCGACCGAGGCCGACGAGAACGCTCGGAAGCGCCTCCGCTGCGAGCACACGGAGCTCGTCCCCAGCGGCCGGGTCGCCAGGATGGCCGAGCGTCTCGCCGCGCTGCTCGCCCCCGTGTTCCCCGACCAGGCCGGCGTGCGCCAGCTCATCCGCGGGCGGGTCGCGCAGCGTTTTCTCGGGGTGCTGGTGCAGCGCCGGGCGGAGGGTGCGGACCCGTGGCCGGCAATCCGGCCGAAGCTCGCGCCGCTCGCGCGCCGGGTGGGGACGTGGGTCATGAGCGAGGAGCGGGAGCCGCGGCGCGAGGCCGTCGACATCCTTACCCACCTGCTGCTTGCCGCGGACGACGAGGCGACCACGGTGCGGGTTGCCCGCGGCATCTACCTCGCCTCGCTGAAGGACGCCCGGGCGTGGGGCTGGGGCTCGCGGTTTCGCCAGATCGCCCGCGAGCTGATGCTCCTCCTGCCGCCCGGCGGGGAGGCGCAGCGCGCGCTTGCGGAGGAGCTCCGTGGCCACGCGGTGGAGGACGCCCCGTACGGCGGCGGGTCGTGGGAGAGCTGGGGGCGGCACGTGGCCGGACGCGAGAGCGAGTACGTCTGGCGCGCGTACCGGCTGCTGGACGGGCGGGTCTGCATCGAGAAGCTCCCCGTCGGCTCCGCCGAGGCCGCGCACGCGGCGCTCGCCAAGCTCACGGCGCACGGGCGCTGGGTCGAGACGGCCCCCTGCGCCGAGCCGCTCTTCCAGGCGATCCCGGAGCCGCGCCGCATCCCGCTCGCGCACTACATCGCGCGCCGGCACCCGCGGCTGTTCGACCTGATCGTGGTGGACGAGGTTCACGAAGCGGGGTGCCAGGACAGCGCGCAGAGCCTCGCCGCCCAGCAGCTCTTCCAGCTCCGCCGGCCGACGATCGCGCTCACCGGCTCGGTCATGAACGGGTACGCATCGAGCCTGTTCATCCTGCTCTGGAGCCTCTCCGGCGCCTTCCGGGCCGAGTTCGGCCGGGACGAGGAGGGCGAGTTCGTCCGCCGCTACGGCTACCTCAAGCAGGTGGTCGAGCTGCGCGACAAGGACTCGAAGAAGCCGGTGTCGTACGGGGCGATGAGCGACCGGGTGGAGCGGGTCGAGCGGACGTCCGGTCAGGCGCCCGGCGTGCTGCCCGCGCTGCTCCTACGGCACCTGCTCCCGATCGCGGTGACCCTCCACGTGGACGACCTCGGGATCGACCTCCCGCCTGCCGAGGAGATCGTCGAGCAGGTCGAGCCCGGCCCCGAGCTCGGCCGGCGCTACCAGGCGCTCCAGCGGACGCTGCTCCAGCAGATCAAGCGGGACCGCTTCTCCCAGCTGGCCGGGCGGCTGTTCGGGCAACTCGCGGAGCTCCCGTCGTACCTCGACCGCGCGACCGACGACGTCGGCAACGCCGAGGGCGGCGCCTACCAGATCCGCTACCCCGAGGCGGTCGGCGGGGGCGTCGTCGCCGAGCAACCGGGGCTCCCCGCGGGCGAGTTGCTCCCGAAGGAGGCGTGGCTCGTCGACGTGGTGCGCCGAGAGCTCGCCGAGGGCCGGAACGTCATGGTCTTCTGCTGGCACCTCGAGCTGATGCCGCGGCTCGCGCGCCTGCTGGAGGAGGCGACGGGCGAGAAGGCGCCGATCCTGTGGGCCGACAAGGTCTCGCCGAAGAAGCGCGAGGCGTGGATCGACCGGGAGATCGTCGGCAAGGGCCGGCGGATCCTCGTCGTGAACCCGGTCGCGGTGCAGACCGGGCTGAACAACCTCGTCCACTTCGCCTCGGTCGTCTGGTACGAGAACCCGGCCTGCAACCCGCTGATCCGCCGGCAGGCGATCGGGCGCGTGCGGCGCATCGGGCAGCGGCTCCAGGCGCGCGTCTATACCCCGGTCTACAAGGGGACGCTGCAGGAGGTGCTGCACCGGCTCCTGCTGCACAAGGTCGGCGTGAGCGAGGCGGCCGACGGGCTCGACGCGACCGCGGCGCTCCAGGCGGCGGGCGTCGGGGCCGCGGACGAGCTGGCCGGGCGGGACCTGGGGAGGCTGCTCTACGAGATGCTCACCCGGGGCGAGCGCGAGGAAGCGCCGGCGGAGAGGCCGGCGCCCACGGCGCGGCGCGGGCGCGAGCCGAGGCAGATCGGGATGGGGTGGTGAGGCGGCGAGCCGGAGGCGCCGCGCTGACGCCTCCGGCTCGCGCTCGGCTACTTGGCGGCCAGACCTTGGGCGAGGCTGTAGATCAGCGCGGCAATGCTGCTGGCTACCACCAGGGCAGCAAGGCCGGTCAGCTTCAGCTCACCCAGGATGCGGAGGATCCATGCCGCGCGGGCGACCTCCATCCGGTCGTCCTGTCGACCTAGGGCATGATGCCCGTTGCCATCAATGTCATCGTCGCATACCCTCTTCTTCGGCGGTCGTTCGGGATTCGTCACGGAGACCTCCACGGACCCGGTCCCAAGCTCTTGCCGGAGATGGGGGACCGGGTTTCTGCTTTCAGGACGCACGATGCCCGTGCCCGCAGGATTACGGGCCCCGAGTGTCGCCGTCTGGGCAGAGTCAAACCCGCGGTACCGCGGCACGTCCAGCAAAATCCGCTTCCACTTGACGGTTGGAGCGCATTTTGCTTGCAAAGCGGGCGTCCTAGCCCTCCCACACCTCCGCCACGCGCCACCAGCTGCCGCAGCGCCACGTCGCCGCGACGATGCCGGCGCCGTCGAAGGTCACCTCGAGCAGCACGCCGGGCGCCGCCGGGTGAGGCAGCGCGAGCGTCTCCACGAGCTCGTCGAGGGCGGCCTCCGCGAGCGTGGCGAGGGCTTCCAGGTCGTCAGGGGAGAGGTCGTCCATGTCCGGACGGTCGACGCCGGCACGGCGCCGGTTGCGTCGGGGTCGTGCTGCGGCTGCCCGGATCAGCGCCGCGGTCGTCCGCCGGACCGCTCCGCCCTCCGCGCCCTCGCCGCGGCCAGGTCGACGACCTCCCCGCCGCGCTCCCGCCGGCTCAGCTCCACCGCCGTGACGGTCGCCTCGAGCTGCAGCCGGTCCGCTTCCCGCCGGAGCTCCGCGGCGCGCCGGCGCAGCCCTGGCACGGCGAGGACGGCGAGCCTCTTCTCGACCTCCGTGAGGTAGATCCAGACCATCCGCATCGCGTCGGCTCGTCGCCAGGCGTTCGGCGCCGCTCGGGCCTGGCCGAGATGGACGCGCACCTCGGCGAGGAGGTGGACGGCAGCGTGGAGGTCCCGGAGCGCGGGGATGACCTGCGCGGGCTGCGCCCGGCGGCGTGGACGGATAGTGTGCATGCCCGGGGATGTCGGCGAGGGTGCGCTGCGGGTTGCCGTCGGGATCGTGCCGTCGGCAGCGGCGTCAACCGCCCGCTTCACGCAGGTCAGCCGATGTCACCCCTATCGTCCCAGCGCGCCGCCCACGCGGAGAGCATCGCGTTCGTCCAGGCCGCCGTAACGTCCGTGAGGATGGCGACAACCTCGTCGTCGCTCAGCCGCTCCGCGGTGCGCGCCATAAGCAGCGCCCCGGCCAGGCGAAGAGTCACCTCGCTTCTGCGCCGCTCGAAGGCGTGGCGAGCGTCGTCGTCGCCGTAGACGGCAGTCCAGGACGTCGGCGGAATCGCGCGAAGCGTCGCCTCGATCTTACCCGCCACCTGCTCGGGCGTCTCACCAGCCGCGATCGCCCGAACCCACGCGCGCGCCCCGTCGAGTTGCTCGACCTCGGCGATGGCTCCGTGCTGCTGGAGCAAGAGGGTGACCTGCCGCTCCAGCAGTGCCCGCTGCAGCGAGACGGCCGACCAGTGCTCCGCCAGCGACCACGCCCCCTCTGTGGAGAGACGGTCGGTCGACCGGATGTCCGTCTCCGAGGCCCACAGCAGCACCCGCGTCTCGTCTCCACCGTCGACACATGCCTTCGCCATCTCGCCCTCCTCCCGGCGCAGCGCGCCGCCAACTCCACAATGATATTGCGCGCGATATCACGCGTCAAGGCTCATCGCTTATCTTCGCGACGCGTACCATGTACCCGAGCCCGTCGAGGAGCCGGACCACCGCGGACAACGGCGGATCCGATGCGCCGTCGAGGAGCTCCGCGAGCGGCCGGTGGCCGACCATCAGGTGGTGTCCGGTGGCCTCGAGGAGCTGGAGGACGGTGGACACGTGCGGGTCCGCCGCGCCGCTGAGCGCCAGGCTGATGTTGCGCTGCGCGACCCCCGAGACGGCGCTGAGCCGGCGCTGGGAGAGGCCGGCCGTGGCCATGACGGCGGCGATATCCCGACGCAGGTCGGCGGTAATGGCGGCGGGGTCGGCGGCGGCGCTGGGGGCTCGCGCTGTCATCACGCGCCTCCCGGGCATCGCGCCAACGCCGCCGCGAGCATCGCCTCCGCCGTCGGCCACGCCTCGTAGCCCCGCTGGAGAGCTGCGTCGTAGGCGCGCTCGTCCCACGGCGCCGCGAGCTGCTCGTTAATGCCCGCGTGGAGCGCCGCCGTGAACTCCGGCGACAGGGATACCTGCCGGAGCGCTCGAACGACGCCCGATCCGGCGTCGACCAAGACGACGTGCAGCAGCGCCCGCGTCGTCGCGCCCAGGGTGTCCACCGCCATGGCGGGCCCGCGCTCCGCCTCGGGGACCAGGTGAACCGAGAACGGCGCATCGCTCCAGTCACAGGCGCCGTCGAACCTGTAGAGCAGCCAGATCACCGGCTGCTGGACCAGCAGCGCGAACTCGCATGGCCCCCGCCGCACGGCCGCAATGTCCCGCACCGCGAGGCCCGGCCAAAACATCACCAGCTCGTGTGTCCCGCCGCGGAGCTGGTACTGCACGGCCTCGGGCCAGCGGGTGCGGCCCGGGTGGTAAAGCTGTCCGACGCTGAGGATGTGGGTCACGACCAGTTCCCGTCGTGGCCGGGGTTCTCCTCCCGCCAGTCGGCGACGACCCGTTCGTGCAGCGCCCGGTCCGCCGCGCTCCCGCGCGCCAGGTAGCCGGCGCGGCGGCACAGATCTGTGTACAGCGCAGCCTGGTCCTCGCCATCGACCCGGCGGAGCCGCTCCGTGGTGCCGTCCTCGACGAGGCTCTCGGCCGCTGTGAGCAGCCGCTCCGGGCGGCACGTCCACAGGCAATCGCCGTCGCTGACCACGGCACCGGCGCCGTCGGCGTAGATGATGACGTTGAGGCCTGTGATGCCGGCCTCGGTGAGCGCCGCCCGGATCTCGCGGACCGAAGGCACCGGCGCCTCGACGTAGACGAGCGACGGGTCCTCGGCCGCGACGGCGCGCGCCTCCTCCACGGAGAGATCGTCGCGGGCGCTCTCCGTCGGATCCGCCGCCTTGCTCAGGCGGAGCCCGCTCCGCTCCGCCGCCTCGATCGCCGTCCACCCCGTGAGCCTCACAGTCCTCGCCATGCTCGAGCCCTCCCGGCGCCGCGCGCCGTCCATGGGTTACTGATATCACTCGCGATATCAGATGTCAATGGGAGCCGCGCGTAGCTCGTTCATCGGCGCGCCCCCAGCCGGCGACATAACCAGACTGGCCGGCCGCTGGCGAGCATCCAGGCGCGTGGTATCTCACTCACCATGACGACGATTCGGATCAAAGCCACGCCTGAAGGCGAAGCGTGCATTAAGGATATTCCTGGTACAATGTATGTTGTGCGCTCTCCGCCGACGTCCGGCGACAGCGAGATGGAAGCGGTGGCGTCCGCGCTGCCAGGCGCACTCACGGAGGTGCACGCGGACCAATCGGTTTGGACGTTCATGGTGCTGCCGCCGGGTTGGCTCTGTGAGGGGACCGGCCTTCAGCCGTCGCCGCAGGAGGTGATGGATCTGCTACGGAGGTTCCCTCCGGGCGGATGGATGCTGGACGTGTACCGAAGCGGCCCACGTGGATCGGGTTGACCCTGGCAGCGCGTCTTCAGCGCATCCATCAGGGCCCGCCCAGCCGGCGAGTGCTTGTAGCCGTCGAGCCATCGCCCAGCCGTTGCGCAAGCGGCCCCGTGGAGCGCCGTCGCAACCCCGCGGCGTCGGTGGGCCGGTGCGACGTACAGCATGTCGATGGCGCCGCCTCCGCCCCAGTCCCACGCGAGGTAGCCGGCGCGCTTGCCATCCACCATGGCGACGAGCAGGCGGATGCCAGCGGCGGGGCAGAGCGCCGGCACGTTCCAGACGTCCAGCGCCCACGCCCAGTCCTCGGGCGTCGCCTCGCGGATCTCCAGCGTGGCCACGCTGCCCGTCGCGCAAGGCGCCATCGCTCGATCAGACACGGGCAGGCCACGTCCAGGAGTCGGCCGGCAGCGCCTCCACTTCGGCCTGCGTGGTGCAAGGCACGAACGTGAGCTCCGCGCCGTCGGGGTGGTAGACGTTCCCGCTCCATGTGCAAATGACCGGCCTATCGGCGCCGACGTGGATGGTGTCGATCTTGCCGGCGCGGATGATGACCTCGCCGGTCAGCTGGCCGTCCTCGTCTGCAAGCCGCTCCGCCACCACCACCTCGCGCCCGATGCTCGCGCGCTGCCCACCGAATGCCTGATCTGTCGCGTACTTGCCCACAGTCGTTTCTCCTTCGCCGCCACGTCGGCGCGCGCTCCCGCCTACGTCCGCAGACGCAGACAGAAGCCCGTCCCGACCACCTTCCTCCCAGGGCCCGCGCCCTCTCGTCCGCGATCCGCCTCGCTCCCGCCGCCCCGAGCCGCCGGTACTCGGGGCACCACCGCTCGTGGTCCCGGTCCGGCGCACCGCACGGGCAGCGCTCCCGCGTTGCCTTCGCCCGGGGTCGCTGCGTCGCCTCCCACTGCTCGAACGTCCTCGGCCTCGGCATGCGCCCTCCTGAGGAAGAGGATGCCGTTCCGGGGAGGATCCACCGCGGGCATGGTCGATCTCTTCAGCGGCCTCCCACCGCCCGGAGCGCCTCGTCCTTCGCCTCGGTGATCCGCCGGAACGCCTCCGCCGAGCCGCCGCGGTCCGGGTGCGTCGTCAGCGCGAACCGACGGTAGGCGCGCCGCACGTCGGCCGCGGTGGCGCCAGGCGAGAGGCCGAGGGTAGCGAGGGCCGGCGACGCCTGCACCTGGCCGCGCATCCAGTCGAAGCCGTGGCCCGATCGCGCCCAATCAGCGCGCCGCAGCAGCTCCTCCACCTCCCGGGCCTTCGCCTCGTCCGCGGCCCAGGCTGCCGCGAAGAAGGCCCGCGCCGGCACGCCCGGAGCGCGCGAGAAACCCCGCGGCGTGGCGTACTTGGTCCTCGTCTGCCGCTTCGGTCGCCAGTTCGGGGCGCCGCCCTTCGCCTCACGGTACGCCGCCCGGGCGAAGCTGTCGTCGAGCCGCCGGGTCTCCACGCTGGTCCCGAGCCGCGCCCGGATGGCGTCGTCGGCCTCGACCTCGGCGTGCTCGTCGGCGTGGGAGACACCCTGGCTGTAGCCCATGTGCAGCACGCGCCCGGTCGCGATCGGCGTCGTCCACGGGCGCCCGGTGGGCTCGTCCAGCCAGGCGGCCCAGACGTACCAGTGGAGGATCGAGCCGTGCTCCGGGTCGCGGCCGTCCTGGAGGTAGGCGATGGAGTAGGAGGCAGTCATCCGAGCCCCAGGATGCGCGCGAGGTCCTCGACGCGCCGCCAGCCAGCCTCGGCGGTGGCCAGAAGCTCCTCCGCCGTCTTCGGCAGCGGCTCCCCGCGCGCGGCGAGGTTGTAGACGGTGCTGGCGTCGAAGCCGACCCGCTCCGCTAGTTCGACTGCGCGCTGCGCCTCGCCTCGGTCGCCCACGAGCAGCGCGAGCCGGGCGATGGCCTCCTCGCGGGCCTGCGCGCGCTGGGTAGAGGCGGCCAAGATGGGGTGCGTGGCGAGGGTGGGGATGATGGCAGGCAACTTCAGCAGCGGCTTGGTCACGTGCTGAACCCGCGCTCGTGGCCCGCTGCGCGCAAGGCGTCCACGCGCCGCTGAAGCTCCTGCGCCTCTGCATCGCTCGACGCGAACGCAGCGGCCGCGGCCTCGTGCTCTTTCTTGAGCCGGCGCGCCTTCTGCTCGTCCTCGCCGCGCTTCCTCCATGCGTCACAGCTCTTCCGGAAGGTGTCCCAGTACTCCCGCCGCCACGCCTCGAGAGCGTTCGCCCACTCGTCTACCGTCTCTTCCCTCTGCTCGCTCATGCCGCTCGCTCCTCCTCTCTGCTCTCCCACCCCTCGAGCGCCGCCCGCGCAGCCTCCTCCCCCGCCCCGCGCTCTCCGCAGAACGCCGCCGCGGCAACGTCTGCGCTGAACCGCCCGTTGTTGATCATGACCCCGCCCGGGTCCACGTAGCAGGCGAACGCCGCCCGCCCGCTCGGAACCGCCTCCCCGAGCGGCCCCACCGAGCACCGCGGCGCCATCAGGATCGCGCCCGCCTCGAGCGCCCGCGCCACCTCCCAGACCAAGTGCTCGCGCTCGGCGCCGGCCTCGAACAGCGGCGCCGCGGCAGCGTACACGTCGCGGAAGGCCTCGTCCGCCCCGCCGCGCACGCCGAGCCGGGCGGCCTCCGCGGCGAGGTCCTTCCCCTGGGCGCACAGCCGGTCGTGCTCCGCGCGCTGTTCGTCCGAGAGATCGCACCACCGCACCGGCGGCCATGCGTACGGGTCCCAGATCGCGCGCGCCTCCGCGTCGGCCACGTAGGCCAGCTGAAGGAGCAGCCGCCCGCGGCAGGCCCGATGCGCGAAGTGCTGGTGAGCGGCGATGCGGAAGGCAGCGGTCATGATGCGCGCTCCAGTTCCTCCCGCCAGAACTCCTCCGCCGCGCCATCGGCCAGCACGACGCCGACCATCGGGTCATCCGGGAAGCTCTGCCCGGCGCCGCAGTCGTACTCCAGGTAGTCGACAGTGCCGAGCTCGCCGATGTGGCCGGTGACGTCGTGGACCCACGGGTCGACCGCCGCGACCACGCGCACGCGCTGGCCAGGCCGAAACGGCGCACCGACGATGGTGTGCCGGCGCTTACGAGGGCGTCCGTCGCGCGGACCGACGACGAGGCGCCGGTGGGAAGCCAGGAGGAAGGCGGTGGCCGTCACGGCGCACCCGCGGCGGCCGGCGGCGCCTCGTTCGCGAGCCGCTGCGCACGGGCCCACTGCTCCGCGGTGAACCTGCCGCGCTCCAGGGCGGCGACGAGCGCCCCGTGCCGATCCCGCTTCGGGTGGCGCTCGATGGCGGCGATCACGCGCAGCCGGCGCACCCCGGAGCGGAACCGCCCCGCGATCTCCCGCTCGGCGTACGCGTCACCGGTGCAGGCGCACGCCAGCGCCAGCCAGGTGCGCTCGACGAGCTCGTCGGACGCGGGCCCCACGAGCTGCGCGATCTCGGCCGCGCGCCGGCGGAGCGCCTCGGGCCAGGCGCGGTCGATCCAGTCGATCGAGCTGGCGAAGACCTCCAGGCGCCCGCCGTAGCGCGGCACATCGTCGGCGATCTCCGTGAGCAGCTCCCAGGCCCGGGTCTCGATCTCGGCGATGTCCATGGTCGTCCTCCCCTCACTCGAAGCATTGGATGTAGGTGGACAACTCGTCCGCCTCGGCCTGCACGGCGTCGCGCTCGGCCTCCGGCGTCGCGGGCGTCACGCTGTTGAGCGCCGCGGCGATGTGCCGGATCGCGAGGTCCAGCAGGCGCCCCGCGGCGTCCGGGTCCCTGATGGCGCCAGCGATGCAGCGGCGCGCGGCGGCGAGCGCAGCTCCGGGCGCCATCACGCCGCCCTCACGGTGACGCGCACCAGCTCCGCGCCGGCCGCGTACGCCTCGCGCTCGATCTGCTCCCGGAGCGCCTGCGCGCTCTCGCGGTCCGCGGGCACCCGGCGGCAGTAGGCCAGCCGGCGCACGCCGTCGCCCCCGGCGCTGTCGAGCGTCACCTCGTCGGCCGGGTAGAAGCCCGGCGCGCCGCGGAGCTCCACCTCGAAGGCGTACTCGGTGCCGTCTGCGACGCCGCGCATGGTGGCCGCGTCCTCCGGGCTCAGGACCTCCGAGAACGCCGCCTTGACGCGCTCGCGGAGCTCCGCCGGCGCCGCCGCGCAGAGGACGCCGAGCTTGCGGGCGTAGTCGCCGGGGATGCGATCGAGCCAGAAGGCGTGCGCCGCGGTCCGCTCCACCGCCGCGCCGGAGAGCCGGGCCGGCACGGCGCGCAGGAAGGAGAGCTCCGCCCGGAGGAGCGAGAGCGCGCTCGCAGGAGAGCCGGGCCAGTCCTGGGATGCGGGGCGACGGGGCATGGCCATATGATGGCCATGACTGTGTAGACAGTCAATGGCATCTGCTACGTTTTCCGTGGAGGCTTGGGCGGGGCGTCGTCCCGCGGTGGGATGCCGAAGTATTCGCGACAGGCGGCGTCCACGTGCGGGGACACCGTCCCTGGAGGGAGTGCGTCGAGCGCCTCGTGCACCTCCGGTGACAGCGTCACGTTCCGCTGCTTGCTCTTCCTCATCTCCTGCGTCGGCCGCTTCCACTCGTCCCGCTTGGGCATCAGCAAAGAGTAGGCCACGCTGTGTAGACAGTCAAGCCGTGCCGCGCGCCACAAAACGCAAAAAAGACGGACGCCAGGCTTGACTGTGTAGACAGTCATAACCATGATGTCCGGCATGGAGCGGCACGGTGCCGCGGAGGAGGCGGTGATGGATCAGGTCGGCGACATCATGGTCTGGTTGGAGAGCCCGAGTGGCTACGTGGTCCGCTTCCACTTCCTGGCGTCGGCGGGGCAAGCAACCATTCTCGGTGAGCGCTGTCCGGAGGTGATGGTCGAGACGTCGCGCGGCGGGTACGCGGTGACCACGACGGAGCACGCCTGCGACGTGATCGCCAGGGCGTCGCGGCTGTGGAGGAAGCTGGGGCAGACGCCGGCGGAGCCGGAGTGGACGCTCTACCGCTGCGCGGGTCCCTCATGCCCTGGGCTGCCGTACCGGGCGAGCGACATCGCGCACCCCGCGTCCTGCGCGCTGCCGGCGCCGGAACTGGCCAACAGCAGCGCCGCCTGATCGCCCCATCCGACGGCCCATCACGCCGCAGCTCGGCTGGCCGTGCCAGACCGGGCTTGCCGCGTCGGGAGGGGCGTCATGGTGGGGAACAGCGTCGAGGCGGTGGAAGCGGCGTGGCGTGCGCAGGGGCTGCGCGTCCAGCGTGGCGGGGCGCTCGCGGTCCGGTGCCGCGGTGAGGTGGTGGAGATCCCTTGCGAGCTCGTCGGCCTGGCGGCGGACGGCAGCGCGCGGGTCCGCGTGGCCGGCAGGGAGGAGCGGTTCGAGGCCGTCGAGGTGGCGGAGGTGGTTCGTGTTCTGGGCTGAGGCGGGCGGCCGCGTGGTGGCCCTGGGAGACGCCGCGCCCGTGGCCGATGTGGTGGCGGGCTGGGTGGACCTCGGGCTCGAGGTCACCGTCTATGCCGGCGAGAGCCTGCCCGGGCGTCCGGTGGACCAGCTGGTGAGATGCCTGGGCGGCGTCCTGCGGCGAACGGAGCGCGGGCGCGAGCTGGTGCAGCAGGCGGGCGCCGCTGGGTGGCGGGAGGCGATCGAGGCGGTGGGCGCGGCGCTGGCGTAGGCGGCCAAGCGTCGCCCGTCGGCGACGACGGTCGCGGCCAAGTTTCGCCACCGGCGGGCCAAATTTGGCCGGGAGTCGGCCAAGAGTGACCGAGTCGGCGCGGCGGACCGCAGATATCTGCGCGGATTCAGGAGGCGTGGACTTGGTCCGATTCTTGTTTGTGTCTCCGCGCGCCGGCAAGGCGCCGCGGACGCCTGCCCCTGCGTGCGGGGTCGGGCGCCCGCGATGATGCGGGCGATGAAAGGGAACGACATGCGAAGCTGGTTGATCTCGGCGGTGATGGTCCTCAGCTGCGGCGCCGCCGCGTGCGACAACCTCATGGTGGAGGACAGCGACGACATCGGGCAGATCGCTGCGGCGATCGACGCGAAGACGGACGCCGAGAAGAACTTCCTGAGCAACGAGAAGGTCAACAAGCGGGCCCGCGATTGGGCCAGAGCGAACCTCGACGAGGAGATCGGGGAGTACGAATGCCCTGGCGGTTACAAGAACAAGATCGCGCGGCGCGACGTGTTGGAGACGCTGAACTACGCCCAGTGGTACGGCTATCGTCTCGAGGAGATTCTGAAGCACGTTCAGCCAAACGACGGCTGCAAGACCACGTGGGCACCCGGCGCGCTGGAGAGCCTGAACGAGCACCTCGCCGACGCGCGGAAGGACGACGACGAGTCGACCGATAGCGCCTACTGGCTGCCGACGCTCAACAAGGAGTTCCTCCAGGAGCACGAGCAGCTGATGACCATCATCGGGGTGGTGGTCATCGGCGGCGTGATCGTGGCACTGCCGGTCATCGGCGTGGGCCCGCTGCTCTGCCCGCTCTCCGACGCAGTGCTGTGCCCGGACGACCCCGGCGCGCCTGGCATCCCCCAGGAGCAGCCCGGCCCGGGCGACGAGGGCGACCGCTGATGCGCGCCTCGCCGCTGACGCTAGCGCTGCTGCTCGTCTCCTCCGCTGCCGCCGCGAGCGAGCCGTACGAAGGGCGCGAAGAGAAGCCGTGGAGCGCCCATCTCGGCGTCGGGAACATCTGGATCGGCGGCGAGCGCCCCACCGGCGGCCTCACGATCACCGGCGGGGCACGCCGCGCGTGGCGGCTCGGCGACGGCGCCACGTTCGACGCCGGTGTCAGCGGCGAGGCCTTCGGCTTCGCGGGCAGCTCACGCTGGATGGGTGTGCTCGTGGGTCCGGTCGTGGGCGCGACGTGGCGGCTGCCGGTCGAAGGTCTGACCGGCGGCATCGCCGCGAGCCTCGACTACGGGCGGGTCCCGGCCTGCACGGACTGGGGCCTGTGCTTGCGGTACCGGGGCGTCGTCCCCGGCGCGGCGGGGCGCCTCGCTTACGGGAATCAGGTCGCCCGGCTGACCGCCGAGGTCCGGGTCAAGTGGATCGACACGTCCGCATGGGAGGGCCCGAGCGTGGGTCTCCTCGGCGGCGGCGTCGTGAGCTGGTAGCCGGCGGGCCCACAAAACGCGAAGAGCGCCGCCGGGCGTACCCGGCGGCGCTCGCTCTGCTGCTTCTCGACTGGCTACCCGATCGGCTTTCCCGGCGCCGCGTTGTCGCGGCCTCCGCCGCCACCACCCTGGCCCCCTCCCGGGTTCCCGCCGCCCTGGTTCTCCCGCGGCCGCCCCTTGAACCCCGTGTCCTCGGCGTGGGCAGCCCCGCGGGCATCCCGCTCATCACCGCGCCGGCCGAGGTCCGTCTGGTAGCCGACGAGGTAGGCGCCGTTCTGCGGCCGGTTGCCGTTGCGGGCGTTGTCCCACCGGTCGGCGCCGATTACGGCGAGGCACTCGGCCTCCGTGGGCGTGCGGGCCGGGTCGGCGTCGGCGACGCGGATCGTGAGGTGGAGCGTGCGGATCGCCATCAGACGGCCCTCGCGTACACGGTAAACTTCGCCGTCTCCGCCGCGCGCGCGCCGGTGGTCGCGACGGTGTACTCGTACACGCCCGCACCGCGCTCCTCGGTGATCTCGATCTGGACGTCGAACGCCCCCACCCCGGTCCGGATGATGGCGTCGCCGGCACCGCTCGTCGGCGCGGTGCCGTAGACGAGCTCGACCTCGGAGCCGCTCGGCGTGAGCACGAGCACGGTGAGCGTCGTCGGGTCGACGAGCTCGCCGTCGCGGTCGGTGATGGTGACGCCGGAGATCAGGGCGGTGTCGCCGATGTGCAGCCTCGACATGGGCCTCGTGAGGGTGATGCGGTAGAGGGAGGCGACCGCGGACAGCGCGAGCTCGTAGAGCGCGCCCGCGCGCGGCAGCGTGATGAAGCCGGGCCGGTCGTCGTCGCCCGAGCCGGTGACCGATCCGACCGCGTGGGCAGCGAGCGCCGACAGCGCCGCGGCGCCCGCCCCGACGAACCGGAGCGCGCCCGCGGCGGCGCCCCCAAGGGCCGGCAGCGAGACGGCCGCCGTGCCGGCGAAGACCTGCGTGGAGCTCCCGACCCCGGCGGCGGCGAGCGCGGGCAGCTCGGGCGCGGCAACGCCCAAGAAGGCGAGCGTGCCGGCGCCACCCGCGGCGAGGCTCGGGAGCGCGGCGGCCCCGCTCCCGGCGAAGGCCAGCGCGCCGGCGGCGGCGCTCCCAAGCGCGGAGAGAGCGACCGCGGCGGCGCCGTGGAAGACCTGCTGGCCGTCGCCGTCGGCGGCGAGCGCCGGTAGAGCGGCCGCCCCGGTGCCGGAGAACCCGAGCGCCCCAGCGGCCTCGCCGGCGGGCGCCGGGAGCTCCACCGCGGCCGTGCCGACGAAGGCGAGCTCCCCCTCCCCCGCGGCCGCCAGCGCGGGCAGCGCCACGGCCGCCACGCCCGCGAAGACGAGCTGGCCGACGCCAGCGGCGGTCAGGGTCGGGAGCTCCGCCTCGGCCGCGCCATCAACCGGCGGCGGCGCATCGCCGAGCGGCAGGTCGAGCGGCCCCGCGCCGGGGCCGCGTAGAGCGATGTCGAGCGCGGCCATCGCTCAGGTCGGCGTGAACGGCGGGGTGCGACCCGACTTCGTGCCGTACTCCGTCTGGGCGTACAGCTCCAAGGTATCGCTGTAGAATGTGAACGAGTAGCCGCCGCCGACGGCGCTCGCGGTCTGGTAGAGGAGCTCGTCGTTGTCGGCCCGGTGGACCTTGATGACGGCGCCAGACCCGTCTCCCTCGCTGGCGAAATCGGAGAGCGTGCCGCTCTCGGTGACGGTGATCGTGTGGTACGTGAGCGACGCGACGAACGAGGCGAAGCCCCCGTGGGAATTCGTCCCGTCAAGGAACGACGACATGCGCCACGTCCGCGACGCCTCGAGCTCCAGCCGCTGCGGGTCAGGGTCCGCGGGGTGCCTGTAGAAGTATTGCGAGGCGTTGCACCAGAGGGTGTTGACGGACGTCTCGTTACTCACGCAGAATCCGTTGACGCGCAGGGTCTCCCACCCGTCCCCGATGCCCTCGCCGGACAGGCGCTCTGCGAGGAGACCGAACATCCCACGACCGGCTTGGAGGTAGTCGACCTTGAAGCCGACGCAGGTCAGCCAGTACTCGCTCTCAGGGATGGCCGGCGCGAACGTATAGTCGCGCACCGTCCCCGCGCCGACGGCATCAGTCCCGCCGCCCCACAGGTCGATCGTATGGGTGTGCGCACCCGCGCCGTCGGGGTGCATTTTCGAGGTATAGTTGAGGATCAGGCGCGCGTTCCAGCCGTACCCGGCGCCGCCGCTGCCCGTGCTGGTGCGGTACCAGGCGAGCGTGATCTCGTTCTCGCCGTGGGCGAGCGTCACCCCGGAGCCCGCTGCTGCGCCGCCGTCGAAGCGATGACAGATTGTCTGCTGGCCGGCCGGGCTGTTGTAGAGCGTCGACGGCGCGTAGGTCCGATGCGCCTGCGAACCGACAGCGATGTTCAAGCCGCTCAACGTGCTGTTGGGCATGTTGTAGCTGGCAATCACGGCGCTCTGCCGCAGCGTGATGGTCCCCGGCTCGGGAATCGGCACCACCATCGACACTTTGCTCTGGAGCGCAGACGTCGCCCCGCCAAACACCCCTGGCTCCGTCGGCATGGGCATGTCGAGGCTCTGGAGCACGTCGAGATCGCCGCTCATCGTGGCGTCGTGGTCGTACGTGTACGTGACGTACAGGAGCGCGCAGATCTGCGGGAACTTGCCGGTCACCGTGCCGCGCGCCTTGAAGGCGTGCGTAGTCGACGTGACCATGTCCGTGCGCTTCCAGACGCCCTCGTACCAGGGCGAGCTGTCGAGGGCCTGCTCGCAGACGCCCAGCGTCACCTCGCTCTCGGCGTCGAGCGAGACAGCGAGCGAGAAGTCGGTGGTCCCCGACGTGTGCCCCTCGTTCGCCATCACCACGAGGAAGATGTCCTTGATGCTGACGCCGGCCTCGGGCAGGAAGCCGCCCACGCCGGTCAGCTGCGGGATCTGGCTCGTCCCGACCTCGGCGAGCGCGTCGGTCAGCGTCCCGGTGATGCTCTCCAGCGGGATGCAGACCGTCTTCGTCCGCGTGCTCGCGCTCGCGTCGTCGTAGCTGTAGTTGATGACGAGCCGCGCGCTGTGGTTGATCGTCGCGAGCGTGCCGAACTGCAGCGCGACCTGCACCGAGTGCGAGGCGCCGGTGAGGTTCGTCTGGAGATACGACGTGACATCGCGCCGGAACCGGAACGAGTCCTGGTCGCCGCTGGTGGAGATCGTCTCGCTCTTCGACTCGTCGCTCCACGCCACGGCGTCGACCCGGATTCCGATGAGCCGTGACGTCATCGACGTGGCAGCGGTCTCGTTCCCGCGACAGGCGATCTCCAGGTAGGCCGACACGATCGTGCGGCTCGACGTCTCGGCGATGTCGACGGTGATCGCGGAGAACTCCCGACGCGTGGCCGCGTTGAGCGCGGTCGCGTCGGTGGTCCAGCCGTACTCGACTCTGCTGGTGCGGATCGCCATGGGTCAGCGGGGCGCGGGCTGGGTGACGTGGCCTGTGGCCTTGAAGACGAGCCCCGGCAGCGCGCGAGGCGCGGCGGGCGCAGGCTGCGCAGCCTGCTCCGGCGCGGGCGCGAGGCGCGCGGAGAGGTCGGCGTGCTCGGGAGCGAGGTCCACCGCGAGGGGGACGACGCGGAGCCACCCGGGGCCGTGCAGCCCGTCGAGGCGCGCCTGCTCGGCGGCGAGGCGCTCCGGTGACGGCGGCGCCGTGAAGAGCGGGTCCAGGACGATGCCGCCGCGCTGGTGGCGGAGGGCGAAGACGCTGGCGCGCGCGCTCATGATCCGATCGGCATCGAGACGGCGAACGCCGAGATGGAGATCTGCGCCCCGGCCTGGAAGGCCACGCTATTGAACTCGATGTCCGCGCCGCTACCGGTTGCGCCCACCGTAAGATCCGCGACGGCCGTGCCGCCGCTCGTGACCACGCGAGCCCAAGCGGCCGTGCCCGTCGCGTCGGCCGAGCTGTCGGAGGTGATGGCGTTCGCCGTGGCGCTCGCGCTCGCCGCCGCCCCAAACGCCGTCGCGTTGAGCGTCAGGGTCGCCAGGAGCACCTGCGTGGAGACCGCCGTCTCCGGCGTGGCCGGGCGCGAGCCGTCGTAGATGCGGATCGAGCCCCCGTTGAGAAGCGCGGTCCACGCGTCGATCATGGTGTTGCGGGATGCGGTCGAGACGCGCATGCGTGTCCTTTCGATCCGGCCGAGCCGGCGTGAGCCGATGGCGCGCCGACGCAACAGGGCGTCAGCGCGAGGTGGTCAGCGCGCGCTCAGCGGCGCGGCCGCAGCGAGCACGTCGCCGGGCACGTGCGGTGGCAAGCGCCAGCGGTCGCGCCCTCGATCTCGGCGAGCCGGTGCCGCGCGCGCTCGAGCAGCGACAGCAGCGTGTTCCGGTCATTCTCCGCCGCGTCGATCGCTTGGAGGAGCTCCCGGAGCTCCCGCTCGCGGGGGACGAGGTCGGCGCGGGGGACGCGCTCGCGGGCGCGGACGACATTGCTCCAGGTCACGCCGTCGTGCGTGGCCTCGAGGTGCTGCGTCAGCGCGACAACGACCTCCTCCAGCGCCGCGGTCGCGGGTGACATGCTGCTCCAGCCGAAGTCGGGCGACCCGACGTCGAAGGTGATCCGGACGGGGAAGATGTGCCGGAGTTCCCGCTCGACGCGCCGGGTGCCTCGCACGGTCGGGCTCCGGCCCGGGCCGTGTCGCAGGAGCCCCACGGCCTGGGTCAACTGCTCCCAGCCGAACTCCTCGACGTGGTCGATGCAGACCCGATCGTACAGCTCCGCGGCCCGGGCCTCGTCGACGCCGACGGCGACGCGGATGGTAGCCCCGGAGAGGAAGCGCCACTCGGCGAATTCGGCCATGTACTGGCCGGGGAGATCGCCGTACAGCGCGTCGGTCTCCCGTACGATCTCGGCGTGGGCCTCCCGTGAGCTCGCCAGGATGACGGTGCGACGGCCGGGAACCTCGATGAGGTGCGCGGCCGCCTGGAGCAGGATCCGCCGCTTGCCGCAGCGGACCTCGCCCTCGAGGAGAATGCGCGGCTCGGGGCTCTCGATGAAGCGGCGCTCCCAGGAGAGCGGGCTGAAGTCGCTCATCCGTCGAGCCGGCCGACGCCGAGGAACCGCGGATCGCGGAGGTCACGCGGCGTGCGCGCGAGGCGGTCGCCCTTCTGGCCGCCGTTGCCGTCCACGCTGGTGAACAGCGCGCCGGTCGCGTGCGTCTTCACCGCGGCCGTGTGGCCCTTGCCTGAGCCTGGTTCGCCCCTCGTCCAGAACGCCACGTCGCCCGGCTGGAGGAGCCTGGGGTTCTCGAGCAGCTCGGCCGCGGAGATGAACCGGCCGGCCTGCTGGAACTGCGCCTTCAGCGCGAGCGCGCCCGCGCTCCCGCGCACAGGCGGCGAGACGCCGAGCGACGCGGCGGCGCGCCGGATCCAGTCCGTGACGGCGGCGGCGCACCAGTGGTCCGGCCACGTCACGCCGACGGCCGCGAGCATCTGGCGGATCCGCTCGCCGTCGTTGGGCGCCTCCTCGACGATGCCGGCCTCGAGGTCGGCGAGGGCCGCGGCGAGGAAGGCAGCCGCGAGCCCTGCCGGTGGTGCAGGCGGCAACGTCCCCGGCTGCGCGCGCTCCGCGGCGGCGCGGGTCTTCGGACCGACCACGCCGTCGACGGCGAGCCCGGCGTCGGCTTGGAGCTCCCGCGTCGCGCGCTCCGTGAGCGGGCCGAGCACGCCATCGGGCGCACCAGGGTCGTAGCCGAGCGCGCCGAGCCGCTCCTGCCAGTCCACGACGTCGCCGCCCCTCGCGCCCCGCCGGAGCACGCGCCGCGGCTCCCGCTGGGTGGGCGGCGGCTCGGCGGCGCGGTCACCGCTCGGCGCGGGCGCGGCGGCCATGACCCGGGCGAGCCAGGGGGCGAGGTGCCGACGGAGCATCTCCGGCAGCACCCGGGTCTGCTGGTCGCTGTGGGCGTTGCCATCCATCGCCGCGCTCGCGTAGCTGTGGACGTGGCAGTCCCCCTCGGAGACGTGCTCCCCGAGCGGCAGCGGCCCGGGGCTCGCGAGCGGCCAGCCGGTCAGCCGGCGGAGCAGCGTGATGGTCGCCATGTACCGCTGCTCGCCCGGGAGTTGCTCGACGTAGAGCTGCTGCGTCGCGGTCGCCACGAACAGCCGGCGGCCGGCGCGCGCGTCGGCGATGATCGGGCGCCAGACGTCGAGCTGCCACGCCGCTGGCGGCAGACTGGCGTGCGTGCCGTCGATCGCGAGGACTGCGTCAGGCTGGGCCCCATCGAGCAGCCGCGCCCGGACGCCTCGGAGGCACCCGGCGGAGAAGCCGCAGATCGCCAGGGGCCCGCCCACCCAGCCGACCTTGCGGGCGCGCGCCTCGGCCGCGGCGACGGGCTCGCCGTCGGGGGTGCTGTAGCCGATGACGCACGCCCCCGGGAGCGCGGCCCGGATCTGGTCGTCGAGGTGCGGGTCCCCCGGGCGGTGGATCGGGGGCACAAAGAAGAGCAGGACGAGCGCGCGGCGCTCGCCGGAGCCAGCGGAGATGATGCGTGCGGTCACTGGATGTCCCTCGGCTCGATCGCGGGGTCGCTCGGCGGCGCGTCTGGCTCGGTCGCGTCGGGGTCCACCGGCACCTCGCCGCGGAGGGCGGAGCCGGGGGCGGGCGCCGGCGCGGGCGGTGGCAGCGTGGAGCGCCGCGCGGCCTCCTGGCGCACCAGCTCGTGCTGCTCGGCGGTGATGGCGGCGTCGGCGCGCCCTGGGGGCACGGGAGGCGGCGCGGACGGCTGCCGCGGCTGCGTGGGCGGGGGCGCCGGCCTCGGGCCGCGCAGCGCGGTGATGGCCTGCGCGATCGCGGTGACCAGGCCGATGACCGGCAGCACGAACACGCTCCAGTCGACGCGGGACTTCTCGCCGCTCACGGGCCACCCCCGATCGCGGGCACGCCCACGGCCGAGGCGGCGCCGGAGAGCGCCTCGCAAGCGACCACCAGCGCGATGATTGCCGCGGCGATCCGCTCCGGATCGGGCTGCCTTCCCGCGACCGCGGCCAGCTCCGCGGCGCGCACGGTGGCCCCGAGGGCGAGGTAGACGGTCCGGGCACGCTCGTACGCGTCCCAGACCGGCTGGAGGCGCGCCTGCACCGCGTCGATCGCCCGGTGCTTCGCGGCGTCGTCCGGGGCCGCGGCGCGGGCGCGCTCGGCGGCGTCCCGGTGGACGGCGGAGAGGACGGCGTGGGCCTCGTCGAGGAAGCGGCCGGCCTTCTCGAGCCCATCGGCGGCCACGACGAGCGGCGCCACGGGCTGCTGCGCGGGCTCCTGGACGGCGGCGCCGCACCCGGAGAGCAGGGCCAGCGCGATCGCGACCAGCACGGCGAGCGCGCGGCTCACTGGCCCTCCCGCGGCGGGGTGACGTCGGGGAGCGTGTCCTGCGGCGCCGGCGGCGCGGCGGCGCGCACCTCCCCGACGACGGCCGGGGCACCGGGCCTCTCGACCTCGACGAGGACCTCGCCCGGGGCGAGACCGCGCGCGGTCACCGTCTTCGCGGCGCCGACCTCCTCGGAGCTCTTGTCGTTGTCCCGCGAGAGCGCGCCGAGCGCAGCGGCGCCGAGGCCGGCGAGGGCCCAGGCGACGAGGCGGAGCCACGCGGGGAGCTCGGCGGCCTGGGCGAGGAGCGCGATTCCGGCGATCGCGCCGGCGAGGGTCGTCTTCCAGCTCTTGACCTGCATCGCGCTCACCGCCTCTCCGGCAGCTGCGCCGCGGGCGTGGCGGCCCCCGTGGGCGGCTCGGCGACCGGCGGCAGCACCCCGGGCGGGCAGCACGCGCCGCGCTGGCAGGTGTCGAATTTGCAGGTACCGAATAGATCTATGCGCATATCCTGTGATGGTTACTAACGATGCGGACTGGCAACGTTGGTGTTGTGTACTAACTTCATCGCTATGAGCACGAGCCGCCGAGGAACGAAACTATGCGAGACATGCGGAATCGAGTTCCACGTGCAGCCATCTAGGTACGACAAGGCCAGGTTCTGTTCACCGGAGTGCTACGGGAAGCCCAGGCCACAGCTCTCTGCGGACGTTAGATTCTGGGCGAAGGTGGACAAGTCCGGCGGACCAGACGCCTGCTGGCCTTGGACTGGCAGCCGAAACGCTCGTGGATACGGCAAGCACGGGATCGGCAGAAAGCGAATGCCGTCGGTTCTTTCGCACAGAACCGCGTGGGAGCTTGCGAACGGCTCTCCGGGGGACCTGCTGGTATGTCACCGGTGTGACAATCCGCCGTGCTGCAACCCAGCGCACCTGTTCCTGGGAACAAACGCCGACAACATGGCCGACATGGCGCGAAAGCGTCGTGGTGGCGCCACCGTGAAGCCGGAGAGCGTACGGAGGGGCGAGCGGCACCCATGGTCGAAGCTCACCGCGGACCGAGTCCGCGAGATACGGTCGTTGAGGGGCGCCGGGCTCTCGATGGTCGAGATCGGGCTCAGGGTCAACGTTAGCCGCCCAACAGTCAGCCGGGTCCTATCGGGCAAGATATGGGCCCGTGTCCAGTAGCAGCGCGCGACGGCGTGAATGGGCGAGCTGGGCGGACGCAGTCGCTGTGTGCTATCGATCTCAGATGACCGAGAAAGACACCTTGCATCAGAGCCGCGTGGAGCAGCGGTGGGAGTACAAACAGGTGGTCGCCAAGGCAGAAACCTACGGCTTCCTGCAATTCGGCGTCGAAAGGGGCGTGAAGGCGGCTGGCGAGGAAGGCTGGGAGGCCTTCTCCGTTGTCGCCATCGGCGATAGCCTTGTCTACTTCATGAAGCGGCCCGTCACCATCGACCCGCCCCCGGACCCCGGCCGCGCGCTCCGCAAAGCGCCAGCGCCAATCGACCCGCCGCCCGACCCCGGCTGACCACACCCGCGGCACCGGCCCGTGGTAAACCTCGCCGGCGTGGCGCCGCTCTCCCCTCTCACGGCCATCCTGATCGCATGCGCTGTCGTCGCCTGGGCCATCACCCGGGGATGGCGTCGGCGCGCCCGGTGGCCGTTCTACCGAGCCGTCGCTCTGCTGCTCACGTGGGCGTGCGTCACGGCGCTCGCGCGCGGGGTGCTTCAGCACTGGGTGCTCAACCCGGCGCGGGCAGCGATCGGGCCGGGGGCGCCGTACGAGGGCACGGCGCGGCTCGCGTACTTCGGCGAGCTCGCGCTGCGGACCACCTGGCCCTTCGCCATCCTCGCCGCCGCGTTCGCGGTGTTTCTACGGCGCCGGGCGTGGTGGGCGCTGCCGGCCTGGTGGCTCGCCGCCGGCTGGCTCTGCGCCGCCTACCCGGACCTCGGGCGCAAGCCGCAGGCCTGGGCCGAAGCCGGCATCGCTGCCATCTGCCTCGTCGCCTCCGGCTGGGCATTCAGGCGCGGCAAGGACGTCGACCCGGTCCCGTCGCACGAGGCGATGGTGCTCATCATGGCAGCTCAGCTCGCGGTGATCGTCGGAATCCAGTCGAGCGGGGAGCCGCACCTCTTCTGGAGCATCGCCCGGCTCGTCCACGGCGGGATGTATGCCTGGCTGCTATGGTATCAGGTGCGGAAGTTCAGGGAGGCGGCGTGACAGAGCTTGATGCGCTGAGAGAGCTCCAGACGCAGATGTCCGAGCTCCTGTGGACGTCGCGGGTCATGTTCTGCGGCATCGTGGCGGGGTTCGCCGCGTCGGCGGGCATGCAGGCCGTGGCGCTCCGCCGCGTCCGCCGCCTCGAGGCACGCCAAGCTCGGCTCGAAGCCTGGCAGCAGCAGCACGGTCCCCCGCTCGAGCGCCTCGCCCTGGAGCAGGACGCCGCCTCCGACCAGGCGCGTGCGGTGGCTGTGCGGCGCCCGCAGCGCGCCGGGTCGCCGGAGGCGCCGCTCTAGCCCGGCGGCGCGGACGGCGCGGACGGCGCGGGGTCGCGAGCCGGCGGCGGGTGCCGCGACGCCATCCGGACGATCCTGTCGAGGCTCCGCACGCAGCGGTGCCCCAGGGCCTCGAGCTCAAGCAGACTCGCTTCCTCGTCGGCGTCCGGCGGCTCGCTCTCCGCGGCCGTGGACGGCTCGTGGTCGTCGGTCATCCGCCGCGCCTCCGGCTCCCGGGGCCCGCACCGCCTCCGCGGTGGAGCCACCCGTCCATCCAGCCCTCAAGCGTCGCCAGGCGCTCGGCGATCTCGCGCATCCAGCGCTCCACGATGTCCTTGAGCTTCGTCGCGAGCCGGTGGGCGCGCTCGGCGTGGCGCTGCGCGGCCCGCGCGTCCGCCTTCGCCTCGCCCACCTCGCGCAGGGCCTCGGTGCGCACGTGCTCGAGCCGCGCGTCGATCTCCGCGCGCAGGTCGGCGAGCCTCGTGTCGACCTCCGCCCGCCAGGCCACGCCCTCCGGGACCGACGGGAGCGAGTTCCGCCCCGCCCGCTCTGCCCGGCGCGCCCCGGCCGCGGCCCGCGGCGACGTCGCCGGCGCCGTGTCGCTGGTCGGCTCTTCGCTCGTGGGCGGCTCCGAGTCGGCCGACCGCTTCGCCGCCGCCTGGAGCGCCAGCGTTGCCTTCTGCAACCGGTGGGCCCTGATGTCTTTGCTCACCCGCAGCCCCACCTCGACCAGCTTTATCGTGCCCGCCACGGCGCCGGACGCAGCCGTGGTAATGATCGCCCACGCCCCGCTGGGGTTGCGGGAGATCAGCTCGATGAGCCAGTTCACGTCGGCAGCGCCTTGAGCTGGTCGAGTGGGTTCACGCTGTGTAGTCAGGGTCGACGCGGTATTTCAGGAAGAGAGAGAACCGAGGCACCGCCACCCCCAAGCCGCTTTTGAGAATTTGCAGGATGAGGCAAGCCCCGGTGGGCACCGTCGCACCGGTCAACGAGAGAAGGAACGTCGACATCGACCCACTGAGGAGCCCGGACCAATCGCTGGATCCGTCCGTCTCAGTCGTGATCTGTGCCACCACGGTAAGCCCTGGATATGTGACCACGCGAATCGTCGCGAAATCTGTGTCATCGGCCACGAGGTCGTCCAGTGGAAGGACCATGGCCCGATCGACCACGTGCGGGGCGTGGAGGAGTTCGGTTAGGATCGCAGTCGTTTCGTCGCTCGGGTCTCCATCGCCCGGGTGGGAATAGCCGGCATCACGGAGCACATCGCTGCGCAGGACGAAGTCCTCCGCCGCCCCGGTCGCGGGGTTCCACCCCATCGGCCTGCCGTTCGATCGGAACCCGATGTCGCCGAGCTGCGTCGGCGTGGCGGGAAGGAGGCGCCTGCTGGCGAGCTCGACCCGCACCGCTTTCAGCTCGCCCGCGGACCCGCGCTGAGCCACCGTGTTCGGGTCCGGGTCCACCTCGCCGGAGGCGCCGCCGCCCTGCGAGTCGAGCTCCCAGATCTGCGCCGTGATCCCGACGTTGATCTTGCCCGTTGTCGCGAGGCGGTACACCGACCCGGCGTTCTCGGTGCCCCTGGTCACCGGGACGCGCACCCCCTCGAACAGGCGCTCGCTGGTGGTGGCATCGAACCGGCGCGCCCATGCGCCCGTCGCCGCGGTCCAGATGCCGTTCTGGGCCGCGTTGCCCTGCGCGGTGGCAAGCACCTCGTCCCCAGCCGCGAGCAGCACGCCGTCGATGGTCTGGAGCCCGGTCAGCGTGATGTTGCTGGTCGCGACGACCTTGACGGGCTTCTTCCAGGCGTCGACGCCGAACGTCATCTCCAGCAGCAGCGGGACGAGGAAACTGGACTGGTCTGCCATAAATGCGCGCGGCCCGCGCTCCGGAGAGGCGGGCCGCTGTGCGAGGTGGGTTGTAAACCGGGGTCGTCCCGGCGTGGTCATTCAGGCCGAGGTGGAACTGCCCACGCTTCGGCGGCACCTTCGGCTGCCGGGCGCGGTGGTGCCTACTGGCACGCGCAGACGCCGCCGTGGCGCGAGCAGCACCCACGCCGCACGGTGGTGCATGTAGGCGATACGCTGCCGTCGCAGCAGCAGACGCGACCGACGTCTGGCGCGGCGGGGGCCTGCGGTTCACGGGCTCGTACGGAGGCGCGCTGTCCCTCGCGCGCCGATTCCGACGCGGCGTACTCCATCTGCGTGACCATGTTCCGCAGTGCGGCGGCCTCGATCGGGCTGTTCGCCGCTGCAATGATCAGGCGCTTCAGCTCGGGGTTGCACAGCCCGCTAGGGCAGGCATTCCGTAGCGCCTTCTCGCGCGCCGATGGTCCGATCGCCCGGTAGTGCTGCCAGCGCGGATCGGAGCTCTCGGGCGGCGCCGGCTCCTGTGGAGCCTGCCCTATGCCGATCCGGCCGTTGTGCGACGTCGCGCTGGTCGTTGTCGTCGGCGCGGCGATGACCTGCGCCGCCTGCGGTTGGGCCTCTGTCCTCGACTCCGGGCGCGCGCCTGGGCTCAAGAAGAGCAGCGACGCCGTGCAGGACCCTACGGCCGCCGTTGCGAGCGCGGCGATGACCGCGCACCCCTTCCCGACCGCGCGTTCCCCATGCCCCATGCGGGCCAGCGTACGCGTGTCGCAGTGCGCCCGTCTGCTGAACGAGCGCACAGCCTCGTCATGCCGCGCTGCGGTCCTTGCCACACGAGATGGGTGAGTCGTAGCCTGGCCTTGGAGGGACCCCCATGTTCGCTCGCGCCGTGTTGCCGCTCGTCTTCGGCCTTGTGCTCTCAGGTTGTTCCGCGAAACCTGCCGCTGCCGACGTGTGTGCCAAGCTCGAAGCTGCCGGCATCGCCAAGAACTGCCGGGAGTCGAAACCGCTCGCGCTGACCGCGCGCGCCGCGCAGAAGTACGACTTCGACCTCGTCGAGGTCCCAGGCAAGACGGGCCAGGTGCTCACGTTCGCCGCGGACGAAGACTACTCGGCCACCGTCGAAGCCTTCAAGGCCATGGCGATGCTCGCTGGACCGCATCGCTACGGCAACCAGAAGGCCCGGGTCTTCCTCCAGATGAACGACGGCGCCAGCCTCGACACCGGCAAGAAAGCGCAGGGCGTCGTCGACGGTCTGTAGGTCCGCCTACACGCTGAACGCGGGCGCAGTGGCGAAAGTCATGCCACGTGCGTAGCCTGATCCCCTGCCCTCATGCGCCACCGCGTCGTCGCCGCCGTACTTCTCGTCGCCGGGTGCGCGCCCGATCCCTCCGTCTACACCCTGTTCTACGCAGGGCCGCAGCCCGCCGCGGTGGACGGCGGTGGCGGTCAGGCCGGCGGCGGGGCCGGGGATGGAGGCGCTGGTGGCCATGGCGGAGAAGCCGGTGGCGCTGGCTCCGGCGGGCAAGGCGGCGCTGGCGGGTCGGCGCAGGGCGGCGGTGGCGCCGGCGGCGAGGACGAGCCCCAGTGCCACGCGCCAGAGGACTGCCCGGTCGTGCCCTCGGCGTGCCGCTGGCCTACCTGTATCGAGGGCCGGTGCGGCATCGAGACGCCCGAGCCTGGCACGCCGACGGACGAGCAGGTCGACGGCGACTGCGCCAAGAACGTGTGCGACGTCGGGGGAAGCGTTCGCTCGTGGTACGACCCGACCGACGCCCCGTATGGGGTCAACAGCTGTGCGTCGCCGCGGTGCACGCGGAGCGGCGTGGAGTGGACCCCGTATGATCCAGGTGTCCCTTGCGAAGATCCGGGCAAGGTCTGCGACGGCGCCGGAAACTGTGTCCTCCTCACCCAGGGTCGTATGACGCTGGAGTGAAGGTGCACCGGACGTTGCGCACCTGCAATCCAGCGACGTAGTTACCGCCGCGCTCTCCGCGAACCAGCGCGTAATACCGGTTCGACGTCCTGTTCACCACATGCGACGAGACAGACAACGTGATCTGGTGAGCCTCCTCGTAGTCCTCGACCGAGGCAGAAGCGTCGTATTGGACACCGAGGCCACCGCCACCGCTGGGCGACGACACATACCCGACCTCGATGTGAGCGCGGTCGGTGCCTGTCGGCAGCGAGCTGTGCCCAGTCGCTCCGGTCACGTCAACGCTCACCGCAGTCAGCGTCGCCCCGTTCGGGATGTCGAGCCAGTAGATGAGGTTGGCGACTGTCGATGACGCCTGCTCTGCATTTCCCGTGATGCCGATCGTCCACACGGACGCGTTGTCCGTAGCTGGATGCACCTGCATCACGCGCGTGATGCTGCCCATGTCGGTCTTGATGGGCGCCGTCGCCGTGAAGTCGTTCGCTGTCGTCGGCGCCAAGTTTACCGCGACCGCGGAGTCGCCGCTGATGGCCCCCTTGAGGTGGCTCAGCGCCTGCGCGACGTCGGCCGCCTGCGTCTCGTGGTTGCCCGTGTTGAGGGCGTCGCCGTTCTGGATGTAGCGCAGACCCGTCGGCCACGCGGGCGCGGGCGACAACGTAAACGGTTTCGTGAGCATGAACCCTCAGATCGGCTCGATGTACCAGCCGGCGGTGAGCTCGTCGGATGCCTGGATGTCGTCGGCGGCCCAGGGCGCCGTGATGGGGATCTCCTCAGCGTCGCCAGCGGCCACCAGCGCTTCGGCAGCTGCCACGGTCGTGTCGGCGAGCGTCCCGGAGAAGATGAGGTACAGCGACACTGGAGCGCTGTGCTTCGAGCGCCACTTGTGGACGATGCGACGGATGTTCCGCGCGTCGGTCTCGCTCATACCGACGACGCCCGCGTACACCTCCTCTCCAGCGGACACGTCCTCTCCCGCGAGGAGCAGGCGCCACGACGTCGGCGCCCTGGCGACGATCCAGAATCGGTTGAAGCTGTACGTGTTCCCGTCGCCGGGGTCCCAGCCGGTCCCGAGGTCGTAGACCTCGACGTCCTGCAGGCCGTACGCCTCGAGCTGCGCCTGGATGCTGCCGTCCATGCGACCGCTGGCCGTCCAGGTGTCGAAGGGCGAAAGGAGCCGGTCCCGGTACGTGCCCGCAGGCTCGTCGATGAGACGCTCGATGTTCTCGTTGTACCCGACCTCGTCGAGCGCATCGTCTGGAGCCGTCGCCGGGAAGCCCACGTCGGCGGCGCGCTGGGCGCCGGTCCAGATGATCTCCGCGAACGCACCGAAGGCGGTGAACCACTTCTGCGACCACGGCCCGCGCAGGTGCGCCGGCGCGAGTACATCCCGGAGGTACTGCTCGTAGGTGATGCGCACGCCGCGACTGAGCAGCCCCGCGATCTGGGCCACGTTCACGGGCGCACCAGCTTGTTCACCGTGATGGTCCCGAGCTGGACGATGACGATCTCCTCGTCGGTGATCACCGGGTCCGTCGCCGGAGTCGTCAGCACGACGTTTCGCACGCTACCTGGCGAGTGGAGCAGCGTCTCGATGCGCGTGAGGTAGAGGCGCTCGCCGATCTGGAGCTCCCCCTGGAGCACGGTCGCGTTCGCGATGAGCGCCGCCATGTACACCTCCTCAGAGAGGTACGTGTTGACCGTGGCGTTGATGGTCACCGTGTGCGGGCTCGCCGCGAACACGTTCACGGCACGCAGACCCACCGGTCGGCGCGACTGGATGATCTCGTCGGCGGCCGACACCTCCGCGGTGGTCGCCGCGCCAGCGTCGTTCGCGAGGATCACGACCACGATGCCGGGCTCGGAGATCTCGTCCCCGTAAACCTGGATCTTCGTGAGCGTCGGCGCGCCCTCGATCGCCCACGCGCGGTAGGAGTCCTCGGTGCCGGCGCCGAGCGTCGCCCACTTCGCCTGGGACTCCTGGATGAGGCTGTCGTCGCCCTGCTCGTCGGCGCCCACGGTCGTGATCCACGTCCCGGTGCCGGGGTCGGCCTCCGCGCTGACGGTCACACCCTCGAGCGTCTCCGCGAACTCCAGCTCGGTGCCGGGCTGGATGTTGTAGCCCGCGCCGGTCTGCTCGGCCTTGAACGGGAGCGATAGCGTGTCGCCGACCTCGAGGCGTTGAGTTTCGGCGTTGGTGTTGGTGTACCTGAGCGAGCTGTTCGCGGTGACGCGGACGACGAGCTGCCCAGGCTCGATGTCGTAGGGGGCGCCGCCGTCGTCCGTGAGCAGGAAGACGCCCTCGGTCGCGACGGCCGGATCGCGCTCCACTTGGAAGAAGTGGCGCGCGAGGTAGGTCAGCGCGTCGCCGCGCGCGTACCCGAGCAGCCTGCTCTTGACGACGTTGGTCAGGCCGGTGCGCGACTCCGCGTAGAGCTGCGCGAACAGCCTGACGAACGTGCGCGGGACGCGGAACTTCTTCCACGCGGTCGCCGGGAACCCGAGCGCTTCGAGGAGCGCAAGGATCAGCCTCTCCGCCTCGGCCTCGGTGACCGGCGTCAGCAGCTGCGCGAAGGAGACGGCCATCAGGTGGTCTCGGCGACGGTCACGCCGTTGGAGGTGACATCCAGACCGAAGGCGAAGGCCTCGCCGGTGATGGCCACCCCTTCGACGGCGACGCGCATCGTCTGGGTCTCTGCTGCGTAGGTGACGTCCACCCTGGCGCTCTCGACGCGGTCGTCCTTGCGAACCTCGCCGAGGACGAGGGTCTTGACCGTGAACATCGTCTGCTTCGTCACCGTCGACTGCACGAAGTCGGGTAGGAAGATCCCGTCGTTCGGCGCGTCGATGTTGTGCCCGACGGCGTAGCCCTTGGGCGTGTAGCAGCGGAGCGCGATGCTCTGCGCGATCGCCTCGGCGCCGACGATCTCCGCGAAGTACGGGTCGAGGTCAGGCGGCCCCTCGCCGTCGACGAACATGCGGATGTCGAGGTCCTCGTCGGGCATGTTACTCCGCGAAGGATTTGGAGGATGCTGAGCTGATGACACCGGTCACCGCGCCGCTCGCCGGCGTCACCGTCAGTCCGGTTCCGACAAGCGCGATAGCCACGGGCGCGCCGCCGTTCGGCGGCGTGTATGTGATGGTCACGCCATTCGGTGGCACGGCCACCGCGGTGAGCGTGCCAGCGGCCACGGTGTCGTTGAGCCGCGCCACGCCTCGCGTTGCGCCCTCGCCGAGGTCGATCCGGTCGGCCTCCAGCGTGACCCGCTCCGGCGTCCCGCTGCGCCAGCCCGTCACGATCGGCACCTCGCCGCGGCCGTCGAGGAAGCCCACGAGCACGCGGGTGCCCTTCCGCAGGAGGTAGCTGATTCCCGGCACCCCGGGCCACGCCTTCACGCCGGCGGTCCCAGTGCCGTCATCGGCGCGCCGGAAGCGCTCGTCGTCGATGCGGACCGCGAGGTCCCCGTTGCCCTGCTGCTGGACCACCGTGGCCGCGTAGGACGGGTGGTAGTCGACCGCGACGAGTGCCTGGCGAGCGAGGCCGTACAGGGCCCCGCGCAGCCTGTCCATGCCGCTGCGCTCGAAGAGCAGGCGCGTGCGGACCCGCGACGGCTCGAATCGGTGGATGGCCGTGGAGACCCTGCGGCCCGCAACGGCGACGCCGGGCCGTAGCACCGGCAGGTCGGTGGCGACCTCGGCCGAGTCCTGTGAGCCGCCGTCGCCCGTGGTCTGCATCGCCACCGTGACGGCCGGCCAGGTCTCGGCGCCGACCCAGACCGTTCCGTCGTCGAGAACGCGCCACGAGGCCCCAATGTCGTCCAGGAGGGCCGTCAGTGCGTCGCCCGCGGTGCCAGCGCGGCGGCTCCAGGCGTCGAGCCGCTTGCGCAGCGTGGCCGCGTCCGAGGTCGACGAGAGCGTCTCCCCCGCATCCCGCAGGATCGCCTTGAGCGGGGTCTCGACCGGGACCGCGCGCTGGTGGATGTGCGGGATGTAGCCGGAGAGCCCGCCCGCGCCGCCGACGATGAGCACCGAGTGCCGCTCCCGGAACGAGTTCCGGCGCACCACGGTCCCGCGGAAGGTCACAGCGCCGTCGGCGACGCTAATGGTGCAGGCCCCGGTGGGCGGCGCAGCGTCGAGCGCGAGGTCGGACAGCCAGGCGCCGACCCGCGGCATGACGATCTCGCCGCTGTTGACGCGGATCCCGTTGCAGGAGACCAGCATCAGGAACCGCTGCCGAAGTGCACGGCCGGGTCGAGGCCGTTGCGCGCGAAGCCCAGGCTCACGCTCGCGCGGCTGTCACCGAAGATGTTGAGGCGGCCGTTGGAGCCGAACGAACCCGCGTTGAAGCTCGACGTCACGCCCGCATTTGGCCCAGCGTTGCTCGCCTCGTTCTTCTTCGTCGTGTTCTTCGGCGGAGGCGGCTTGTGCTCGATGCACTTGTAGCGGAACTCCATCCACCGCTTGTCCTGCTCCCAGTTCGGCCCATCGATCTCCTCGATGATGACCGATGTGATGAGGCGGAATGCGGTCTGGCTGGTCACGATGTCGACCGGTCTTCGCTTCTCCACAACGGGCTCGATCAGGAGGAAGCACTCCTCGTACTCGTCCCACTGCTTCGGCAGCCACATCCGGTGGACGATGTCGACGTCCTTGGCTTTCTCGCCCTGCTGGACCGTCGTCTCGCCATCCGATCCAGGGGCGTCCTTGCGGTCGATCTTCTGGCCGCCCTTCACCTTCACGAGCGCGAGCCCGGGGAAGACGCGGCCCGCGAGGAAGAGCGTGTCCCAGGCGCCAGGCTGGGTCTCCGGCCACGGGATGGTCGCCATCAGGCCGCCGCTCCAGAGCTCAGCGCGAAGCTCTCCAGGGTCCGGACGACCTCCTCGCGCACGAGCTCGGCCACGCGCTGCGGCTCCTGTGCGCCGCGCGCGTCCACATAGATGTCGCCGACGGAGAAGCCGCCTCCGCCTGTAGCGCGACCCGCCACAGCGGCCGCGCCACCGGCGATGGCCGCGAGGTCGGGCGGCGCGACGAGCGCGGACAGCGCGCCCGTGTCGTTCGCCGCGATGCCGCGCTCGAAACCCATCGCGGTGAAGGCGCCGATCTCCTCGAAGACCTTGGAGGGGGACTTGATGCCGAGGATGGTCTTCGCCGCCGAGATGGCGCCCCACGCGACGTTCGACACCGCGTCGATCGCCCGGCTGTACGCGCCGAGGACGCCCGCCTCAATACCCGCGACGATCTGGGTCCCGATGTCCGACGCCCAGGTGTAGACCGACATCGCGAGAGCGCCGATCTCCGCCTGAATGTTCGCCACCCAGCCGCCGAGCCCGATGGACGAGAGCGTGTTGATGGCGGACACCGCACCCATCACGAGGTCCGGCACCGCCTTGAACGGCCCAGAGATGCCGTCGCGGATCGCGGTCCCGATGGGTCCGACCCTCGCGACGAGTCGGTCGGCAGACTCGCCCATCTGCGAGAACCACCCGACGACCCTGATGATGGCACCGCCGATCTCGAAGGCCTGGCGCACTCCGCGCGCGAACGACTCGATCTGCGGCCGTGCCTCGACGATGCCGGCCAGGATGAGGTCGATCGTGTTCGTGATGCCGCCGGCCTGGTTCACGTCGATGCCGGCGAAGCCCTTCACGAGCGCGCCGAAGGTGCTCTCCAGCGCGTCGGCGACCTTGCCCGCGCCCGTCGTCTCGAAGTACGAGAGGAGGCTGTTCATGGTCGCCTTGAGCGTGTCGAGTTCGCGGTTGACGCCGATGCTGAACAGCATGTTGCCGGGCAGGTTCTCGAACCGCTTGAGGATGCCGCCCAGGCCCTGGCTCTTCTCGTTCGCGACCACGCCAGCGGCCTTGCCGCCGGTCTGGTTCGCGATGGCGTCCATGATCCCTTGGATGGCCGTGTCGCTGTCGATCTTGCCGGCTTCCTTGAGCTTGATGATCTCGGTGCGGGTCTTGCCCAGGCGCTTCGCCAGCGCGTCGTAGACGGCGCCGGTTTCCAGCCCGTTCTCGGCGAGCTGGTTCAGCTCATCCCCCTGGAGCCGGCCGGTGCCAGCGATCTGGCCGATTGCGCGGGTGATGCCGGCCATGTCGGCCTTGGGGTCGACGACCTTCATGTCGGCCATACGCTTGACGAGCTCGTCGACCTTCTGGACGGTGAACCCTTTCGCCAATAGGTCGTTAAACTGGCCGACCGTGGCCGCCCTGGATTCGCCGATGAGGTCCGCCGTGCGGGTCGCCAGGAGCATCGCCTGCTGCCCGGCCTCGGCGCTCTTGAGCTGGATCTCAAGGCCCTTCATCAGGCCTTCGCGCTCGGCCTGCGCCTTGACGACCGCGCTGCCGAAAAGTCCTGCGCCCACCGCGCCCCCAGCGGCGAGCGTCGCGGCGGCTCCCCCAGCGAAGATGGCGGCCGAGCCCAGCGCGCGCACCGCAGGCATGGCCGCGCTCGCGGCGTTGCGCACCCGATCGATCACGGGGGCGACCCGCTCGTAACCATCGACCAGCGCATTGATCGCGACAAGCCCGCGGCCGCTGCCGAAGGACGAGACCTCCTGGAGCACGCGGCGAAGGGCGCGCTGGGAGAGCGTCAGCTCCTTCACCTGCCGCAGGCTGTCCGGCATCGCCGACGACCTCATCTTCTCGAGGTCTGTCGGCGCGGACGCAGCCTTGGCGGCAGCTCGAGCCTTCTCGAGCTCCCGACCCACGCTGGCCACCTCGGGCACGGTGGCGCGCGCAGACTGGCCGATCTGGCGGAGTTCCCGCGCAGCCTGGACGAGGCCCGTGCGCTGCAGATCGAGCTGCCACTGAACGACGGTCATCTACTTCTTCCCGCCCTGACAGAGCCCGTCGATGAGCGCGTCCACCTTGCGACGGTGCTCCACCTCGTCCCAGGCGCCCGCGATCGCCATCACGCTGGGCCGCACCCCGCGCGCCGCGAGGAGGTTGCGTGCGGCGCGGTACATGTTGTTCTTGGCCCGGGCGCGAGCGCGCTTTATTTTCCCAGGTAGCCGTCGGCCGCGATGCCGCACGCCTTCGCGTACGCGTTCGCGTGGGGGACAATCGCGCCAGGACGCTTGGCGAAGACCTGCTTTGCCTCGCCATCGATCAGGTTCTTGCGCGCGAGGTCGAGCGCTGCGCTGCCCGACGTCCTCTGGTCCGAGGAGTCGGCCATGAAGGCGTCGATGTCCTCCTCGGACGGGCCCTTGTACCAGGCCTCCACGCCGCCAGCCTTGATGAAGTAGACCTCGCGCTTGTGCTCGGACTCGAGCTGCTTGCGCCGCGTCTTCTGCTCTTCCGTCAGGTCGAAATCGATCGTCGCCATCTGCGTCAGAACTCCGGATCCTCGACGGGGTCCTTCCCGTCGATCTTGATGCTGGTCACGTCGAGCGGCATGGGCATCTCGAGCCCCTCGGTGCCCTCGCTGTGGTCGCCGCCGGCTTCCTTCATCCCGTTCGCCACGATTTCGACGGTGCTGATGTTGTTCGTGGCGATGCCGAGGCGATAGGCGAGCGAGACGACGATCTCCTTGTCCATGAAGCCGTTGCCGAGCTCCCGGATGAGGTGGACCCACGTCTCGTAGATCCAGGTCAGGCTGGCCTCGTAGCTCACGTTGCCGTCGGTGTGGCCGTACGGCTTGCGCCCGGCGCCGCGGACGGGCGAGCGCTCCACCGTGACCTTGTAGCTGATGGCCCGGAAGCCGCGGAGCGCCCTCGAGCCGCTGAGGTTCGCTCCGGAGAGCTGCACCTTGAGGCGCGCCCACGACACGGGGCGGTTGTTGACGAGCGGATAGTCGAGCTCTGCCATGGCTCCCTCAGGTGGTGGTGGAGACGGTCGGGTTGAGGAAGCCGATCGTGTGGACGATGTCGCGCGCGTACCCCGGCGGCACCACGCGAGTCTCGGCGAGCAGTTGCTGGGTGCTCAGGAGGTTGTTGTCGCGCGTGATGGTGATTTCCGCGGACGTCGCGTGCTGTGGGCGCGGGTTCACGAGGGCGGCGCGGAGCGCGGTGTCCACGTCGTCCTCGATCGCTTGGGCGACGCTCTCGACGATGAAGCCGGTGTCCCTGTCGACGAGGATGCTCGCGTGCAGGTAGTTGAGGAGCTTCTCGCGCGCGACGCGGCAGGCCACATCCATGATCCTGCGGTACGGCACGAGGCTGAAGTCGGAGCCGACCGGCGCCATCATCACGTCGTCCGCGAGGAAGTAGCCGGCCTTGCCGATGACCTCCCTGACGGCGAGGAACCGCGCCGAGGACATCTGGTCCGCAGCGTCGAGCGTGGCCTGGTCGACCGAGACCACGCCGTCGAGCTTCCCGCGGCCGACCCAGGCCCCCTTCTCGCTGATGGGGATGGCCGCCCAGCGGGCGACGATCGGCCACGCGGCCGGCCGGAGGAACTGCCGTCGCAGGGTGTCGCGCGTGGCCTCGCTCGTGAGTTCGAGGCCTCCGAAGCTGACAGCCACCCGCGTCGACTCGAAACCGGAGAATTCCTCCTCGAGTGTGTCGGGGTCCGAGTCGGGCGCGGTCTCCATGACGAAGAACATGAAGCGGTGGACCGCCTCGAAGTCGGCCGCGTAGGTGTCGAGCAGGTCCGCCATCGCTCGCGCCGCCGTCTCCGTCGCCGGGGCCCCGACGACGTGCAGGCAGAACCACTCCTTCTGGTGGTCGGCGAGGAAGACGTCGAGTGCGTCCTGGAGGTCGGAGAGCGTGAAGCTCGGCTCCGTCGTGGTGAACGTGTAGGTGTCGTCGACGAGGTAGCTCCCCTGGGGGAAAGTGATGGTGAGTCCCGTGTCGCCGAGCGCGTAGGTGGCCGTGCCGGGCGTCGCGTTCGTGGTCCCGGCGGTGAGCCCGAGCAGCGCGAGCGCCCCACTGGGCGAGCCCGCCGCGAGGACGATGGAGGTGCCGTGGGTGAGCACCAGCCGGTTCTGCGAGTTGATGGTGGCGACGTTCTCGCCCACGGCGGTGTTGATGGCGGCCGCCACGGCAGCGGCGTTCGCCGGCGCCGTGAACGTCACCTGGTCGCCGTTGACGGTCATGCCGGCGCCGTTGAGCGTCCCGCCGCCGCCGTAGAGCCCGGACGCGGAGAGGTCTTCCGTGCCGGTCACGGTGGCCACGTCCTCGGACGCCGCAGGCATCGCGATCTCCGGGCTCTCGGCGTCGCCTCCGTCGACCGAGTACACGAACGCGCCGCTGCCGGTCCCACTGCCGATCGTCGCGTCCTGCGTGATCCGGATGCTCACGTCGTACGTGTCGAGCGGCGCGCCGCTGACCGTGATCGTCGGCGACGCCGAGCGGCTCTTCGTGACCGAGCTCGTGGTGCCGGCCACGCTGCCGTCGACGCGGCAGAGGTAGACCGACTTCCTCGAGCGCGCGACGTGGTAGGCGCCGGCCTCGACGAGCGGCCCGGTCCCGAGCCGGCTCTTGATGTCGCGAGGCTTGGAGTACTGCCGGATCGTGTTCACATCTCCGGTGGAGCACATGCCCACCTTCGCGGAGATCGCGGAGAAGTCCTGCTGCGACAGGCCGAGTGTCCCGTCGAGGATCTCGGTCCTGACTTCGGCGAGCGTCATGTCACCTCACCTCGAGCGCCTGCGTGGCGCGGATGGCGTCGTCGAACTCGGCTTCGGTCATCGTCTTGCCGACGGGGATCCCGTGGTGCGACCGCGCCGCGTTGATGATCGCCGCGGCGCGCGTGCCACCGCGGATCGGTTTGCCGTGCTTCACGCCGGAGGCGCGGCTGCGCGCGCTGAACACGACGCCGTACTTCTCGACGGCCCAGCGCTCGAACGCCCGCCGCGGCGCGTCCTTCGCCGGCTCCTGCGGAGCCATCGGCTGGCTCGGAGCCTGCTCCAGCGGCGGTCCGGCCGGGGCTTCTTGCGGCGCGCCCGCATCCTCACCGGACGCGGGACCCGCCGCGCCTCCGCCATCGGGCGCACGCTCGCCCTCTTCCGGAGCGGCTGCCCCGGGAGTCTCTTGGTCTGCCATGTAGGTCAGGCTCCGGTTACCGGGGTGTCGACCCCGTTGATGGTGATGAAGGCCTGGTTCCGCACGTCCTGCGGGACGGCGATGGCGTACTGCTTGGCGATCACAGGCACATTGAACTGAAGGCGGGTGATGAAGCCGGCGCCGTGGCCCTGCGCGTCAGGCTCGTTCCACTGGCTACCTCGCCAGGTGCAGTCGGGCCCGAAACGCTCGCGCGCCGCGGAGACCAGGTTGTGCTGCATCGCCCAGCTGGCGGCCTCGCTGCCGCCCCAGGAGTGGACGAACACCGTCTCGACGCCCGTGGCGACCGCCTCCTCCTGGCCGATGTCGCCCTTGAATCCAGCGGCGGGGTCGATGTCGCCTCGGAACCACACGTAGCTCGGCGGCCGGCGGCGGTTGTCGAGCAGGACGCTCGACCCCTTCTGCCACGTCGGCGTGAAGTCGGCGTCGCTGGCCTGCTCGATCGGGATGACGCCCATGTCGTCCCAGAGCTGGGCCATGATGTCGTCGAGCGGGTAGCGCTCGGGCTCTCGCGTGTCGAGCATCAGGAAGCGTCTCCGAGCATCGCCTCGCCGTAGTCCTCGATGACCTCGACGAGGCGCGGGCCCCAGATCGGGCCGGCTTCACCGGTGGGGATGACCCGACGGCCTGGGATCTTGGCGCTCTTGAGGAAGGCGAACCCGCCCGCGGCGAGCGGCACCCGGAGGCGCTTGGCCCGCTTCGGCGTGATGGTCGCTCCCTGGGTCAGCACGCGCGCGCCGACGAAGTTCGAGCCCACCCGGAAGCCGTCGCTGGTCGGCTCTGCCACGAAGCTGTTCTGGAACCGCGCCGTGACCCGCATGACCTGCCCGCCCGGGCGACGCCCGAAAGCCTCGTTGCGCGGCGCCCAGGACACGCCGTCCGGGTCCGCCTGCGCCTCGAAGCGCTCGACCACCAGAGTGCGCCCCTCCTCGGCGAGGAGCGTGTAGAGTTCGCGCAAACCCTCGCCGCTGGCGGCCTTCTCGAGCTTGGCGGCAAGCCGGTCGAATGCGGCCGTCGGCGCGTCGAGCTTCGCGCTCACGGCCGCCCCCAACCACGCAGCGAGTCCGTCACGATGTAGGCGCCGCCGTCCTCGATCGCCACGGTGCTGTCGGTCACGCCTTGCAGTTCGATCTCCTGGTCTCTCACGCGGTCGAGCCAGGTCTGCACGTCGTCGTGCATCTTGCGGTACGCCTTGCCGGCCTCGTCGTCCGGCGAGAAACCGCGGTGCAGCAGCGCGTGGTAGTCCGCGAGCTCGGCAGCCTTGCGGCGCACATCGCCACCCCATCCAGTAATGGGTAAGGTGAACATGGCCCCGAGCGATCCATTCATCTCGTCCGTGGCATCGCGGGCGTACGCGTCGAGCTGCGCCGGCGTGAACGCGTCGCCCTGCTGCCCGAAGAGCCCGCGGGCGGCCACGACCCGCTTCATGTCGCGCGGGCGGCAGTAGACGAACACCGCCTCCCCCACGACGCCGAAGGTGGCGGACCCCGGGAGCTCCCAGCGCAGCCGGATGTAGCGCTCGAGGTCCACGAACGGTTGGACGCGGGTGCCCGTCCGCGTCGTAGCCGCGAAGGTACCCGCGTTCTCCCAGCTGCCGGAGAGCTCGAACCGCGCGGTCTCGACGTAGACGATGAGCGACCCGGAGATCGCCGTCACGTCCAGCACAAGGTCCACGGTCGACGCGGCCCCGAGGTCCACCACGGCGCTTGTCCCGTTGCCGGTCCGCTCCGCGGCGGCGAGCGGGATGATGGCCGTGGTGGCTGGCATGAGGTGCGGTCAGACCAGCGTGAACGCCAGGTTGCTGGTGCCGATGGTGAGCGTGCCGGTGCTCGTGAGCTTGTACAGGTCGCCGGCGCCGGCCGTGCCCTGCTGCACCGACACGAGCGTGCCGTGGTGGGCCTCCTGGCCCTCGTCCATGGGCCACATGCGCGTGAGCGGCACGGTGCTTCCGGACACCTCTCCGGCCGCGTAGAGTCCGTTCTCCGACGCGTCGGTCTGGTCCTTGAGCAGGATGAGGTCGCCGGCGACGATCGTCTGGCCGTCCATCGTGGTGCTCACGGCGGAGAGGTCGGCGAGGTTCGCCGTCGACGCGAGGCGCGCGACGACATGCGGCGGCGTGTGGATCCGAACGACGACGCTGCCGACGTTCCTGGTGAAGACGAAGCTTTCGGGGGAGACAGGCATGGTGGTGTCCTCAGACGGTCTCGCCGTCGATGGTGTAGGTGAAGCTCGGGGTCGTCCCGCCGAGGTCGGCGTTGGCGCGCACGTAGCGGTCGGCTCCGGAGAAGCTCTTGCTCTCGGAGCCGACGGCCGTCGCCTGCGCGAAGGTGCCGAGGGTGCGCCAGCTGCCGCCGTCCTTGGAGGTTTGCAGCGTGATGTCGAGCGTGGGCGAGGTGCCCGATGCCGCGGTCACGTTGAGCCGAAGGCGCAGCGTGCCCTGATCGCCGATCTCCACGGTCGCGCCGTTGCCGTCGGCGGTGCGCGTGACGGCGCCGGCGAGTACGACATTGCCGACCGACACGAACCGGTTGTTGCTGTCGAAGTACCCGGCACCGTTCTGGCCGGGCCTATCGTAGCGCTCTCCGCTCATCTCACAGCTCCGTGAGCGCGGCGATGACCGCCCGCGCCAGCTTGCGGGGGAGGCCCGCCGTTGCCAGCTCCTCCACGTCCGCCGATTGCTCGGGTGTTGGCCCCAGCAGGTCCTCCACCGCCGTGTACGGCGGCGTGAGCGCCGCCAACTCCGTCGCCGCCGGGAACCCCGCTGGGAGATCCGTCCCCGGCTCCGACTGCCTCTTCCCGCGCCACGTCAGCGCGATCTCCTCGTCCCCCCTCCGCCAGGCCGCCTGCTCCTTCAGGAGGCAGTACCTGCGCACGGTCCCGACGCCTGGCATGCGCGACCCTGTGGAACGCGACGCCCATGGTCAGTTCGTGACGAGCTCGACCACGCCAGGGCGCGTGCCGCCCGGGGTGCGCTTGTAGCGGTGGGCCACGAAGTAGAGGTGGATCGCGATGAGGTCCGAGTCCTTGAGGATGTCCTCGTCCTCCTTCACGGTCGGCTGGCCGTTGGTCCAGAGGGCGAGCGCACCGGCCTTGAGAATGCGGGTCTTGTACTTCGCCGGGTTGCTGCCGGAGGCCGGGACCTTGGTGTTCCGGTCGCTGACCTTGACGGGGATGCCCATGAACCGCGGCAGCGTTCCGTCGTTCGCGTCGACGAGGAGCGGGCGCCCGGTGCTGTCCTTGAGCTTCAGCAGGTCCCCGTAGACCTTCGAGTGGACCGTCATGAGGACGATGCTGTTCTGCTCGTCGCCGAACTTCAGCTTCGCGTCGACGAGGGCGTCCCAGTTCACGAGGACAGGGGACGACGCGCTCCAGACGTCGTGGATGTTGTCGGCGGGGAGGTCGTCGCCTGAGGCCTCGATGAGTACGCTGTCCCACGAGCGCTTCGACATCTCGACGAACTGGCGGGCCGCCTCCTTGTACGGGTCGGCGTACATCGCCTTGAGCTGCGCCCAGGCGGTGATCTCGACGGCCTTGCCGAAGTGGCGCACCGTCGCGCTCTCGTCGGACATCGTGAGCGCGACCGGGGTGAGCGAGTCGCCGTCGGTAGCGATCTCGTCGAGCTCTCCCAGGCTGTTGAAGTAGGGCACCTGGACGGTGTCGCCGCCCTTGATCTTGCCGCCGCTGATCGTGTTGATCGGGAGCGAGTTGTTCTGGACGACGGCCGGCGACCCATAGAGGGCGACGGCGCCAGCGACCTCGGCCTGGATGGCCTCCATGAGGATCGCGGTGTTGATGAGATCGGAACGTCGGGTGACTGCCATGGCGAGTCGTTCGGCGCGCAGATCTCCGCATCAGCGGGCAGCGAGCCGCTCCATGATGAGTTGGCTTGTGGTGGTGGTTCAGCCCCGCGGAGCGGGGATCACAGGTCGCGGAAGAGCGAGCCGGGCTTGTCGCCGATCGGGAACGCTCCCCGCGTGGGCAGCGAGTTCAGGTGCTCCTCGCGCAGCTTCGCGAACTGCTCCGGGTCGCGACGCGCGAGTTCGTCCTTCTCCATGTAGGAGAGCTGGGCGTAGGTCTTCCCGCCGAGGTCGACCTTGTTCTTCGGCTCGCCATCGGTCTTCGGTTTGGTATCCGGCTGCGTGTATGTGGTGTTGAGCACCTCGATCACGGGGCGCTGGTCGATGTGGGCCTTGAGCCACGTGGAGGCCTTGTCGCCCTTGCTGAGCGCCGTGGCGCGGAGACCGTTCTCGCTCTCGTCGGCGATCTCGGCGGGCGTCAGCTTCTTGGCGTCCTTCCCGGAGTTCAGCAGCGCGTCCACCTCGGAGCGGATCTGCTTCGTCTGGATGTCGGCCAGCGAGCGCGCCAGCGTCTCCGCGTCCTTCGCGGCCTTCTGGAGGCCGGTGATCGCGCCGAGTGCGGACTCCTCGTCCTTCGCGCCGAGTGCGGCGAAGATCCGGCGCTCGACGCCAGCGAGGGCGTGCAGCCGCTCGAGCACCGCCGGCTCCTCCGCTTCCGCCGCGAGCCCCACGCTCAGCGCCACGGCCGAGCCGTTGAGCGCCTTCTTGCGGCCGCGCCACATCACCAACGCCTGCGCAGCCTCCTCCTCGGTCCACCCCAGGAACTCGGCCAGCTCGGCCGCCGTTCGCGTCTTCATGTTCAGTTTCTCCATGACCTTGGCCGCAGCCTCGGTCCGTGCGGGCTCGGCGCCCGTGTTGGTGGAGGCGGCCACCTCCGGATCATCTGGATCGGTCGGGTCGAAGATCGCCCGCAGCGCGCTGGCCGCGATGAGCTCCGCGGGCGCATGCAAGGCGGGGTTGCCGGTGAGGCCGAAGTTCATCAGCCACGTGGGGCGCCGGTCCTCGCCATGGGAGAAGGCGGGGCTCACAGACGGCCATTCTTCGGCCTCGATGGACGCCTTCGCCGCCGGGGACCATCGAATGTTGGTGGCCCAAAGCTCGCCGTCTCGGAGCTCCAGCGAGGCCTTCCCCGCGCTGCGAGCGCTTCGGCTCGGGTCGACCGGATTGCGCTGGAGGCTCCCGTGGTCGTAGTCGATCGACACCCACTTGCGCCCCATGCGCTCGTAGGTCGACATCACCTGCTTCGCGGCGACGTCGTCGAAGAGGAACGCCCCCTTGGTGCTCGGGTTCTCGCCCTTGCGGAACAGCCGGATCTCCCGCGGCGCCTGCCCGTTGACAAGCTGGAGCGGGAGGTCCTCGCCGACGGCGAGCGTCTCGATGGTGCTCATGGTGTCCTATGCGCCTGCGCGCGGTCTCAAGTGCGGCGCGGGTCTAGTGCGTCGAGCGACATCAACGCTTCGGTCTGCCTGTGTCCTGGGAGGTCGACGACAAGGTCCAGCGCCCGCCGCCGCATCGATGCGAAGCTCCCGTGCGAGAGCGTCCCACGACGCTGTAGCTCCTCGGCCTCTTGCACGATCTCGCCGATGGCAACCCAAGGCACGGCCGCCCCCGTCTCCCGCCGTTCGGCGAGCGGCAACAGGTCCTTTGCCAGGTCGTCGCGGCGGCGACCCATGCGGTCGCTCACAGGCCGAGGCGCTCCTCGGCGCGGCGGTAGCCAGGGTCCGCTGGATCGTCGACGTGAAGGGTGCCGCGCCAGCTGCTCAGCGCGTCGCTCAGCAGGAAGTCCTTCCCGACGGTCCGCCCCTTGTACTCCAGCCCGGCGACCGCGCCGGCGCTCCTGTACGTCGCCGCAGCCATCGCCTCGGCCTCTGCGCGAGGCACGCCAGAGCGCACGAGGTACTCGACGAGCTGCGGTCGGATCTGGGCAGCGGTGCGCTCGTCCCAGTTGAAGCCGAATCTGGCCCACGTGTACCGCCCGACCCAGCGGGCGTCGAGCCCGACCTCCGCCACGCCGATGGCCTGGTACAGCAGAATCGAAGCCTTCAGCGCGGCCGCACCATAGCCGTGGCCCTGAGCTTTTCGGTCTAGCTCGAGATAGTCGTGGTAGACGGCGAGCTTGCCGGCCTTCCGGCGGAACGAGCGCGTCATGCGACCGACGAACTCGCCGTTGGCGGACACGGTCGCGTTGACCTGGAGCGTCTGCAGGGCGTCGTCCCAGTGCACGCTGGCGACGGACGCGTTGACGCCCGCGCCCGACCACGCCTTCTCCAGTGCGTCGAACGATGGGGCCCTTCCGCCGAACACCTTCTTGGAGGCTTGCGCGACGTCGCGGCCGATGGGGACTCGGCGCTTGCCGACGGTGTCCTTGGTCCAGGCCGGGACGATGTCGGCGTCGACATCGGGCCTGCGTGCTGACTCGCGCGCGGTGCGCTGTCCTGCAGCACGCCTCTCGGCGGCCTCGCGCGCCGGGGGCCCGGCCTCTGATTGGGCTCGGCGCGCCTCCGCGGGCGGCGCTGGCCGCTCTTGGGCCTCGGGCCCGTCAACGACCTGCGGCACCACCTTCGCCGGCGGCTCGACGGCCGGCTCCGCCTTCGGGAGTGCCTTGGTTGCCGCCTTCTCGGCGGGCTTGAAGAGCTCCGGCGCGAGCCCCTCGCCGCTGGGCTGCCATTCACCCAGGCCAGCGGTGCTGCCCCAACCGTCCTGCGCGCGGGTCGACGGCGCCTTTGTCAGGATGCCGGCTGCCTCGGCCTGGCGCCGGGACATCGACACCACCGTCGTGCGACAACGGTGATGAAGAGGCGGCCAGTGGGTCGCCCACCACGGGTGCTCCGCCGGCAGGATCGTCGGCGGCTTCGCGAGCGCCGTGCAGAACGCCGAGGTGCGGCCATCCAGCAGCACCACGAGCCGCCAGAACGGCCGCATCTTGAGGATGGGCGGGGTCGTCTGGGCCTTGTACCGGCCGGCGGCGTAGGCGCTCTGGACGTTGTTGCGGAAGACGGTCTCCAGGTAGGCGTTGCTCCGGTCCCACTTCGCGCCCAGCTCGGACCGGATTCGCTTCTTCCAGCTATCGAAGCTCTCGCCCGACTCGATGGCCTGCCGGAGCGAGTCCTTCACGCTCTGGAGGACGTTGAGGTCGGTGACCCAGGCGGCGGTGAAGGCGCGCTTGCGGGCCTCCTCGCTGAGCTTCAGCCACGCCTTCTTGTCGAGCGGGGTCTTCTTCCCGAACCAGTCGATCGCCTCGCGCGGCTGCACCGGGTCCGCGGACACACGGAGGCCGGGCGCCCTGCCGGGCGCGATGGTGTCGAGAGCGACGAGCACGAGTAGGTGTCAGGCGGGCCGGGTGACAGCTCCGACGAGCGCCGCTGCGGACGCCGCCAACAGGGCTCCCCACAGCACTGGGAAGCCTAGTGCCGCCGCCGTGAGCCCCGCGCCGCTCAGGAACATGGACGTGCTCATCAGAACAGCGCGCGTCATGACACGTCCGCCTCTTCTCCCGTCGCCCACGCGCCCGCGCCGATGCCGAGCATCACAGCGCCCTCGACCACCGCGGCGAAGTCTGCTGAGCGCTCCACGGCGCCCGGAGCGAGCTCAACGAGCAGCGCCTCGACCTCCTCGTACGATCGCGAGCCCTCGATGGCTCCCATGACGGCGGCGAGGGTCTCCCGCAGCGCCTCCGGGGCGGCACGCAGTCCGCGGGCCACCACGCGGTCGACGTAGAGCTGCGCCGACACGGCGGGCCCCACGGCGGAGCGTGCGGCCGATAGGACGGCCGGCGCGCGCGCGGCGAGCGTCACGGGCGCCAGGTACGGCGGCAGCGGCGCCGGGCGATAGCCCAGGTCGTCAGCAGGCATCGGTCTCCACCACGCGGTAGACCTCGAGCGTGTAGCCGTGCGGCAACACGAAGAACACGTCTCCCGGCCCGCACATCGCGTTCAGTTCTTCGGCGTGGCGCGAGCGGTCCGCCTTGGTGGCGTTCTCAGGGCAGCGCAGCACGAAGACGCGGCCGCGGGCGTCCACCACCGGCTCACCATCGGGTACCTCTGCGCCGTCCGGCGGCACCGCTCGAAGCTCCACTTTCACGCGCGCCTCATTCGTCATCGTCGCCCTCGTTCACCAGCCCGTCGCCGTCCCCGTCCACCGGGCCGTAGTCGATGACGTCGTCCAGCTCATCGCCTACCGTGTCCTCTGCACGGCGCGCCGCGTAGTCCCAGAAATCCCGCTTGTTGCGGGCGACGCCGAGGTCCCGCTCGGCCTGCTCGAGCTGCTCGGACTCGCGCCGCGCACGCTCCTCGGCAAGGCGGATTCGCGCCTCGGCGGCGGTGCGCTCCGGGCCGTCCCGAAAGATGCGTGGGTCGCCATGAGCGTTCGACTCCTCGGTGTGCGCCTCGGTCGTCCTGGCGCGGCGCTCCTTCACGATGGCACCAGCGCGCTCGTACTCGGCTTCCGCCTCGCGCGCCTTCGCGCTCACGCCGGCCCGGTAATCGTCCGGGCTCCTGGTGAGTAGGTCGGCGTGTTCCCGCAGGTTCTGCGTGTTGGCGCGCTCCTCGGCGACGGCGTCCCGCGCATCGCTCGCCTTGAGGGCCCAGTCCTCCGCGGTCTGGTCGAGGCGGTGGGCCACGGCTTCGCTCTTGTCGAGCGCCTTCTCCGCGGCAGCGAGGTCCTTCTCCGCCGCAGCGTGCTCCCGCTGGGCGGTCGCTACCCGCGCTTCCAGGTCGCGAACGGGCGGATGCTCGGGAGGCTCCGGTGCCGGGTCGTCGTCGTCCTCTTCGTCCTCCGGCGACCGCGCCCGCCGCTTGGCGTGGTATTCGTCGACCTCGCGGCGATGTTCGGCGTCGGCATCTCTCGCCTCGTCGAGGTTGCTCTCCGCCTCGTCGATCTCGTCCTTGTGCTTGTCGACACGCGCCCGCGCTTCGTCTCGCGCCTTCTCGCGCTCGGCGGCGCGGGCGCGGCCTTCTTCCGCGGCGGCCCGCTTCTGCTCCGCCTTGGCCTCGGTCGCGCGCGCCTTGGCCTCGAGCTTCTCCGCGCGCGCGGTCGAGCGTACGATCTCCTTGCGGGTCTCCTCCTCGTGGGCGATCTGGTTGGCGGAGCGCTTGGCTGTGCGCGGCGCATCGGGGGCCCCGCCTGGACCGTCGGTCCAGCGGCCGTGGTAGTCACGGGGTTGGCTAGGCGAGCCGAGCGCCGCAATGCGCTGGTGTCGCTCGTGCCCCTCCGGCAGCAGGTCGTTGTCGGCGATGTACGCCGGGTGCTCCGGCGCGCCAGCGGCCAATAGGTGCAGGAACGCCGCCACGCGCCCCATGGCCCAGGAGTCGCGGTCGGCGATGCCGGCGAGCGAGGCTCCGCGCTGCCAGACGGCGCACAGCGCCGCGGCCGTCGTGCGGCGGTGCCGCTCCGCGTGGGCGGCGTTGTGGGCCTCCGCGAGCGCGTCGAGGTAGGCGACGTTCGCCGCGGCCATTTCGACTTCCTCGGGTCTGGCCGCAGTCGGCTTCGTACCCGGCACCTGCACGATCGGCTCAGGCACCACGTCGCCGCCGGTCTCCGGGTCGTACCCGAGCGACGCGCGGATCTCGTTCTTCGTCAGGATGCCGTATTTGAGGTGGTACTCGAAGATGCGCGGGCTTTGGACACGGGACTCCGCCACCTCGCGGAGCGGCACCTCGAACTCCTCCGCGAGCTTAGGTATGTCCACCGGCACATTCGCCTCGGTGAGCTTGTCGAGGGCGCCCGCGAACGTGCTCAGCACGTCGGCTCTGGCCTTCTGGTCAGCGGGCGGGACGACGTCCCACAGCGGCCACGGCGCGAGCCCGCGGTTGCCGAAGTTGAACTGGGCCCACCAGACCAGGTTCTGGTCGTGGGCCATCGTGCTCAGCGCCTCGGCGTCGGCGCGCTTGTAGTCGATCCTGACGAGGTTCTGTGCCGTCGCCCCGGTCGCAGCGCTGTTACCCACCTCGGTGGGGAGGTTCGTTCCGATAGCCATCACCGACATGGCGTTGTTCGCCATGTCGATCTGGGCGCGGAACATCTCCCAGGTGTTCGCCGTCGCCTCGACGAGCTTGAAGTCGAAGCCAGGCGGCAGCACCAGCGTGCTGTTCGCCCCGAGCTCTGCGAGGTCCTGCGCCAGCTCTTTCCTGAGCTTCTTGTTGCCGTGGTTCGACTCGCCGATCTTGGGCGGAATCCCGAGACGCATCGGGTTGCCGTGGGCCTCGCTGTGCCGCCCCCAGTCGTCGATCGCGAACTGCTTCAGCAGCCACAGCCGAGAGAAACCACGCCAGAGCCCGTGGGCCCAGGGTCGGTTCGTGCCGTACGGCGTGAAGAAGATCCACTTGCCATCGCCTGGGCGCGCGTGGACCTCCTCGAGGCTCTCGCTGACCTTGACCCACCAGGAGTCGCCCGGGCCCTTCCGCAGGTGCCGCGCGTGCCACGGCTCGACGACCGGAATCAGGCGCCCGCCGTGGTCCTCGAACTCCGCCCAGCACTGCTGAGCCGGGACGATGCCGAGAAGGCGCCCCCAGAGCAGCATCTGGCCGAGGACGGCCTCGCTCCAGGCGGCGTACCAGTCCTCGCCGGCCTCGAGGGCCTTCACGGCGCTCTTCTTCGACCTGCCGCGCCCGGCCTCGAACGAGAGCTCCGAGCCGAGCACCGCGTTGACCCGCGTGTTGAGCACGGCGCTGGCGCGGTCGTCGCCAAGGATTGCCTCGCACAGGTCCGCCGCGAGCCGCAGGTTGCCGCCATCGGCCTGGTGGAGGGCTGCAGTCAGGTCGGCCGGGGTCCAGCGGAGGTATGTGCGGACCGACGGCTCAGCGTGGAGGGTCGCGAGGCGCTGCGCCTCCCAGGCCGGGTCCACGGGCGCCTTCTTCCTGTACGGCGCCAGCGCCTTCTTGAGATCGGCGAGGCCGATCTTGGGCAGGACCGATGCGACCGACGGCGCGCCCGCCCCAGGTGCCGCATCGGGCGCGAGCATCCCGCGCGCGGCGGCGTACCAGCTGAGCGCGCGGTCGATGAGGGGCATGTGGGAGTTGGAGCGTCAGGACGGGTCGTAGCGGTCCAGCGCTTCGTCCCACCTCGGAAGAGCGGCCAATTCCTCGACGGAGAGCTCACAAAGCTCGACGACGCGGCCGCGGATAGTGGACAGCGCGCGAGGAACGAACGCCCGAATGGCGCGCGTGGAGGCCTGGAGGAGCTCTCGCTTCGCGGCGCGCGCCAGCGCATCCGCTTCCTCGTTGGAGATCGCGGGGAGAAGCCAGTGCATCAGGCCGACCACGCTTGAGACAGGGAGCCGATCGCCGTTACGGACCGGGCGCATGGCGACGACGTCCGGCACCTCGGCGACCTGGCGATACGCAGACATCGGGGATGTGGTCGTGACGCCAGCTAGGTACGTCAGAGGGCGCTAGCGCGCTCCCGCCTCATCACGTACCGAGGATCCCGGCCACCTCTTGCTCGACCCGCGCGACGTCCTCCGGTGAGAGGCCGGCAGGGACCGGAACCTGGGCGGTGGGGTCACCATGCCGAGCCGCCGCGAGGGCCATCGCGTAGTGGGCGAGGCGCGCGCCTGGCGGAACGCTGTCGAGGGTCAGCGGGAGCTCGTCGCCCGATGGACGACCCAGAAGAAGTCCGCCGTCAGCGGAGCCAGCCTGGTCATGCTCATGCGGTATCGGGAGTCTGGGGCTGGGCTGGAGGTTCGCCGCGGCCGACGCCGCCCCAGAGCGGCAGCCGCAGCATCAGCCGGCGCGCATGGCGCCGGCTCCCGTCCGGTCATCTCGCCGCCGGAAGCGCCGACGCCGGCTCACCGCTGGGGAGCGGGCCGGTGTCGGGAACGAGGGCATCCGTGCGGGGATGCCTCTCGCGAGCGTGAGCAGAACTATGACCTGCCCTCGCCAGAATCCGCAACGCCGAATTGAGCCGATGAAGTGCGTTTTATTCTCGAGCGTTTCCGCGCACTTGCGCGCCACGATCCGAATCGACCCGAACACCGGACTTCCTCGGACCCCTCCTCGCTACCTTCGTGCGCTGCGCCGCCTTGCGCTCGATCTCCTGCGCGATCTGCGCCGGCAACTTCCCGGCCTGCTTCAGGTGGTGGTAGGCGTGGAACGGCAGGGAGTTGCGCTCCTCCCAGTCCTCGAGCGCGGACACGGGGATCACCGGCCGGCCTGCATGGTCGTACTGAATGGGCAGTGGGTCGAACCCGCGCGCGGCGTAGGCCATGGCCGTGTCGACGCTGACGTCCAGCGCCTGAGAGATGGCGTCCCATCCGCGGTAGATCGGGACGCGGCGGCGCCCCGCGGTCTGCTCGGCCTCGTGCTCCGTCACATCCACCTCGACGCTGATGCCTGCGCCGGAGCGACGTGATCCACGACGACGGCGAACGCCTCGAACGCCACCACCGGTCGAGACCTCTGCCGCAGCGCAGGCGGCACCACCGCGACGTCGCTTTGGCTGTCCGCCGGCGCCCTGCGCGGCCTCCCCTCCGCTGGCGGCAGGGCCACGCGGGCCCGCTGGAGCAGCAGCACGGCCTCGTCCCGGATGGCGTTGACCCGGCGCAGGGCCTCGGCGGCGCGCGCCCGCTTCGCCGGCGTATTCGGCACGGACGTCGGGCAGGCCCGGAGCACAAGGGCCACCAGCGCCATTCCCGGGTCCACCCGCCGATCGTCCCGGGTCGCCTTGCCCGTCGCGAGGATCTGCCTGCTGGTGCGGCTGCGGCGGCGCACGCCGGCGACGCGAGCGGCGTAGTCCAGGTCGCGCCCGGATGCGGCCACGATGTCGGCTCCAACGTCCGTGCGGGGTCCGCCGGCAGCCTCCAGCGCGCGCTGCCTGAGGCTCTCGTCGCACTCCCATGTCCTGACGTCGTGAACCATCATCGTGGTCCCGGCGTAGCGGTAGAGCGCCTCGCCGTCAGGCGAGAAGGCGGCCAGGTCCCACCGGTTGCCGTCCACGCACACCGACTCCGGGCACGGCGCGTCGTCGGCGATGTGCCGCGCGAGGCGCTCAGTCAGCAGCGCGACCCCGATGTGCTCGGCCCCCAGGGCCCGCGCGAGGCGCTCCCCGGTGCCGCGGCCGAACACGTCGTCGGCCATCCGGGTCCAGTTCACCGGACCGTACGCCGCGTGGAGCACCCGGACATGGAGCGGGTCGACCGCGCCGAGCGCCTGGATGCGCCGCCGCATCTCCCGGTGCCGCTGCGCCGGGCGGTCCAGCCTGCTGGCGATCGCCGCCGCGCGCCGCTCTGCGCCGTTGCTGCGGCCCCCTGGCTGGATGCCCGACATGGCCATGTCGACGAAGGCGCCGAAGGAGGACTGCACCCCCATGTCGCTCTCGGAATGCTGCCAGTACCAGCGGAGCTCATCGGCCAGTGGGTCCGTGGCCCCACGTTTCTGCGTACGTCCCACAGCGTTCCTCCTCGACAGCGCCCGGCCGTCGTGGCAGTTGTTGCGTGGGACGAGCCCGCCCGGGGATGTCCGAGACGCCCGTCACCTCTGGCCAGGTGGCGGGCGTTGTGCTGTGAGGCTCAGCCCTGGCGCTGGCCCTCCAAGTCCTGACCGTCGATCCCAATCGATCGAGCAACACGCAGAACCGCCGTCCTGATGCCATCCCCAGCGTCCGCGCGAGACCTGTCGAAAGGCACGCTCCCGCACAAGCGGACGCTCTCCTGCCAGAGTTCGCGCAGTGAGCGGAGCGCCGCGGTTCTTGTCGACAATTCGCTGCCGCCATCCTCCGGCAGGTGCCGCTCCAGGTGCTTCTCGATGATATCCGACAGGTTCAGGCTGTCCGACCAGTCGTTGTCGCCATGGTCGCGACAGACCCGCCGAAGCGTGGCGACCGCGTGCGCCCGCTCCTGCTCCAGCACAGCGAGTCGCGCCATGGGGTCCTCGCGCCCGAGCTCCCGCGCGCAGTGCATCATCACGCCGGTCAGCGCGAGGCGGTGGCCTTCGGTGACGGCCTGCTCACGGTCGTCTGCGTGGTTCTCACTGCTCATCGCCCCTCTGCCTCCAGGATGGCCTTCCACCCGATGCGCGGATCCGCCACCTCGCGCGCGGGCGTCCTCGTACCGTCGGACCACCGGGTAAAGTGACCGTCTGGCCCCGGGGCTATGCCGACGAGGTGACCACGCGGGCCCAGCACGCGCGTACCGCCGTTCTCGACGGCCACGGCCTTCTTCTTCTCGCCATCCGGCGAGCGCCAGCGGAGGCCTGCTGCGGCTCGGCGCATGACCGCGTCGATCGCCTGCTTCAGGCTCACCGCGTCCGGATGGCCAGCCCGCGCGAGCGGCGACACGAGCGGGACGCCGAGCGCCTCGCAGCGGCCATCCGGCAGGAAGCCCAGCACCACCTCTCGCTCGCTCTCGTCTCTCACCGCTCCTCCTTCCCCACCAGCCGCATCTCCGCGCCCTCCGGCAGCATCACCACCTCGCCTGCCTCGGACATCTGGCGCAGCAGCGCCTCGGCCTCTACCCGGAGCCCCTCCGGTGGGAAGCGCTGCCCGTTCAGGGTCAGCCACGGCCACGTCGCCGGCTCCTCCCCCGGCCGCACGCACGCGCATCCGTCCGGGTGGCGCTCCGGCGCGTGGCAGCGGGCGGTCACGAGGGCCTCCAGACGTCAGCCAAGCGCCGCACTGCGATGGCCCGATCTACCCATTCGAGGCAGGTGTACCGAGCGGTCGGTCCGGTCACGTGCGCACCGAAGCGCGCTCGGAGCTCCTCCTCGGTCACGTCTTCGGTCCGGCCGTCGTGGTAGGTGATGGCGATGTCCCCACGCTGGATCGGAGGCGCCCACGGGCCGAGCAGGGGGAGAGCGGTGCGGGGCGACTGGGCGCCTGTCACCGCGCCCTCTTGAAGTTGAGCCCGTCGTCCAACCCGACCAGCTTGATGCACTGCTCAGCGAGCTTAACCAGGAGCGCCGGCCGGTGCTCCGCGAGCTCCTCCACTGCGTCCCACGACGGGTGGAGGATGCATCCCTGCACCAGTTCGAGCATCACCTTGCGCTGCGATACGCCGCTCGCGTGGGCTGCTTCGACCGCAGCCCATTTCTCCGCCGTCGGCGGCCGGAACACGAGCAGTGCGTCATCGACGTGGGTCTTGTACAGCGGCACCCCGGGCAGCTTTGCCTTCAGCGTCGCGATGGTCTCAGCGTCGCGCTCGGCGCGCTCTCTCTCGCTGAGAGCCTCGGCCACCGCGTGCTGAATCGCCACCTGCATCATTTGGCTCAGGTCAACCTGCACTCGATGCCTCCGCCGCCACTCTAGCACGACTCACCATCTGCGCCTGCCCGCTTTTATGGGTTTCCAGTCCTCGTCGAGGTCGATGCCTTTCAGCTCGTCGTAGAGGTCCGACAGCGCGTCCACGATATCGTCGTGCTCGCCGTTGTTGTCGATACCGTCGAAGCTCTCGAGCTCGGAGAGCAGAGGCTCGGTCCACGGCGCCCGAACGATGCGGAAGCGCCCATGCATGCCGCCGGTCGACTGCGGGTGCGCCTGCTTTGCCGCCGGTTCCGCGCGCGCCGCCTTGTTGGTCGAAGCCTTCTTGGCCGTGACGATGTAGCCTTCGAGCGCCTGCACGTCGCTGGCCGAGGCCTGCACCCCCGCGGCGCCAGGGTCCTGCGGGACGGTGATGCGGACCTCGTAGCCGTCCTCCTCGGCGGTGTCCTTGATGAGCGCCGTGACGTCGCCCGGATTGCTCCGCAGGCTCTTGAGGTCGAGCAGCCAGTAGAAGCCGTCGGCGCACTTCCCGCCCTTGAGCCCGCGCGTCCAGTCCGGGTCGGTGTTCTTCGGGTTCGGTTCGGTCGCGGCCTTGTCCCACGAGCGGCAGCAGACCAGCGTCTCCGGCACCTCGCGCGGCTCTACGAGCTTGAACCACTCGCGTTTGAAGTACATCCCCGCCGCCGGCTTGGCCAACCAGTCTCCCTCCTCGAGCTGACGGCGCCGGAGCTCGGATCCCTGGCGCAGCGTCGCCCTGTAGTTCGGGTCCTCCTTCAGCAGCGGAGGGTTGTCGCTGAGCTTCGCGCCGATGAAAGTGCGGCTCAGCGCCTCGGCGCCTTCGAGCGTGAACGGCTCCGTCGAGAAGACCTCGCGCTCGCCGACCTTGGCCACGTAGAGGACCTGCCCCGACTTGGCGGGCGGCACGCGGCGGCCGTTCTCGATGCGGGTGTGTAGCCCGCGAGTGACGGCGACGTGGCGCTCGCCGGCCGAGTCGAACCATTCGATCTCCTCGTCCGGCATCGCGAACTCGGGGTCGAGCCACGGGCCCCAGCGACGAAAGACCCAGCCGTGCCCCGGGCCGCCCGGGTTGCTCGTCGCTCGGATCATGCGCGGCAGGCCGGCTGCGCTCGATCGGAGCCGCTTGCAGATCTCGTCGTACTGCTCTTCGGTGAACCAGGTCAGCTCATCGAAGCTGATGATCTGGTACTCCTGCCCGACGTACCGCTTCCAGTCGTCTCTGTCGTTACAGTGCCCGAAGATCGCCGTGGCGCCAAGGTCCTTGCCCCAGCGGAACGTCCACGTCCCCTTGTCCTCGCGGTAGGTCGCCTCAGGGCAGGCCGGCGCGAACTTCCCTTCCTTGCCGCGCTGGTAGATCTCCTCCGCCTTGCGCTTCAGGTCCTCGAGCTCGGGGTTCGTGCGGCGGAGATAGAGGCAGACGAGCTCGCGTCGGCGCGCCCACGGGAGCGGCAGCGCGGCGAGCGCCATGGTCTTACCGCCGCCAGCTGCGCCGCCGTACAGGATCTCGCGCGCTGGGCTCTCGATGAACTGGCGCTGCGGCCCGGGATTCGGCGTCCACTTCGGCAGCGCCTTCGCCTTGGCCCCTATCTCGCGCCGCTTCCGCAGCACGAGCTCGCCGAGGCCCGCGGGCTCGCCGGTCAAGGCCATGCGCTCACGCTGGAGCAACAGCCTTTGCCTCCCCGGGCCCGCCAGCCGCGGCAGCAGCTCGCTGCGCGAGGGCGCGGAGCCGCTGCATCCCGGCGAGCACCGTGTCCACCGGCGTCGACCGCGCCTTCGCGGCGAGCGCGTCCAGGTCGGCGTGACACCAGCCATCGGTCGCCTCGACCAGCTCCGGCCCGAGCCCCATGCGCCCCAGGATGTCAGCGCGCTCCTCAGCGTCGGGAAGCCCCAACTCGATGGGCTCGTCGATGCGTCCGCTCCGGAGCAGCGCGACGTCGAGCTTCGTCGCGTCGTTCACCGTCACGAAGACGCTCACGCCCCAGGCCCTCAGCCGCTCGAAGAGAAAGAGGGTCCTCGCTCGCGTCTCCTCGATGGGCGCCCGGTCGAAGTCGTCGATCAGCAGGAACCGCGGCCGCAGCGCGTCCAGGAGGAAGCCCAGTTCCTGCACCCCGAGCTGCGGCAGGCTCGACGCGTCGACCTTGAGCAGCCGCCCGCCGCAGAGCCGCGCGACCGCCATCACCATGCTCGTCTTCCCGGTCCCCGGTGGCCCGTAGAGCAGCAGGGTGCGCGGTGCCTCGAGCAGGCTGTCGGCAAGCTCCGTGATGCGCGCGGCAGCCTTCCGGCTCCGGCAAGCCGTCGGGTCCGGCGAGAGCCCGCAGAACGTCACCTCGTGCCCCCATCCGCCGCGGCCCGGCGCCACCGAGAGGAAGAGCCCGTCGCGGTGCCGATCCCAGAGCACCGACATGACGCCGGCGAAGTCGAACCCCGCGGTGTGGAAAAACTCGCTGGAGACCTCCGGGCGGCCGTAGCGGTGCTCCTGGAAGATGAGCCGCTCGCCGTCGGGCGCGACCACCTCGATCAGCTCGAGGTTCTCCGAGACGCCGACCCGGCGCAGCTGGTAGGCCGACCCCAGGTCGGTGCCGAAGAACAGCCGAACGAACGGCTCGCTGGTGCGTTCCCGGAGGTCGTACTTCGCGAAGATGCTCGTGTAGACGCTCGACTTCGCGCCGTAGACCTTCTCCCATGCGTCCGCGATTGCGAGCCCCTTCACCAGCACCCCGGCGATCCCATCGCCACGAGCCGGCAGCTTGCCGAGGAGCTCCGTTCCGAACCGGAACAGCGAGAGCATGGCTCTCTGATCGATGTGCTCAAGCAGGGTCAAACCGGTCTCCTTCTTCGTCATCTCCACCTTCTCGTTCCACCCAGCGATCGCCGGGCGCAGGCGCTGGCTCGGCGTCGAACCGGCGCGCCTCGACAGCCGGCGCCTGCAGCTCGAAGAACACCGCCGCCACCATGGCCCGGTGCGCCTGCGCCACCTGCTGCCCCTTCTGGGTGAGCCGGTAGACCCGCCGCGGCTTCGTGCTGCCCGCCCGCGGCGGCTCCTCGGCCGACGTCACCAGCCCCTCCCGCTCGTCCTCGAGCGCCCGCAGCGCGGCGTAGAGGCTCGCCTCGCGGAGCGCGAGCGCCCCGCCGGTTGCCTGCCGCAGACGGCGCGCGAGTTCGTACGCCACGCCGGGGCCGCGGGATAGCTCCTGAAGCAGGGCTGCCTTCGCCGAGACCGGGACGTCCACCCGGTCACGCGTCCGGGCATGCCGCCGACAGCTCCGACACGACCCAGCCGCGCTCCTCGGGCGTCAGCTCCTCCCAGCGGCCCTGACGCACCTTTGCGAGCGCCTCGGAGCGCAGACGCCGCGCGGCCTCAGCGCGCCGGCGCAGCGACGCCAGATCCTCGATGTGCGGGCAGGCGAACGGGTTCATGCTCGGAGCATACCTCCAAACTTTGGAGGCGCAACGGGTGAGCAGCACATCAAGGTTTGATGGTGGCGCTACGCCCACGCGGTCGCCTCGACGTTGACCACGGCCTCCACGCGCAGCTCGACCCCCACTGGCATGCGGCGCCAGAGCGCCTGGTGGACCGCCGCCGCGGTCCGCTCCGACGCTGCCGGACCGAAGAGCCGCACGAGGACGCGACCCCGTTGCGGCGTGCTTACCTCGACGTCACGCGGTCGCAGGCCAGGCACCGCGAGCACGGCGGCGCGCTCGGCGTCGCCGCGGGTTCCACCCCACCACGGCTTGCGCGACGAGACCCGGACCGAAGACCGGCGCCCGGGTGCGCTCCAGGCCCGCGCGAGGCGCCGACGCTCCCACCGCATCCAGATCAGCCCCGCCTGCTCTTTGCACTCCCGCGCGCTCATCGCTCCTCCGACGCTATGATGATTTCTCTTGACAAGTTTTCGCGCTTCTCCCCCTACTACCCCCGTCCCTGCCAGCGCCGACTTCACCGCTCCGGCTCCACGGTGATCACGGCTCGACGCCGCTCGAGCCAGCGCGCCGGGTCGCTCCGCGCGCCGTCGACGTCCCGGTCCACGTCCGCAAGCCACGCGTCGACCACGTCGCTGTGCTCCGGGCACAGCGCCGCGAGCAGCGTGGCCACGGCGACGGCGAACTCCTGGACCGGCGGGGCCTGGAGGACGTTGACCTGGACGGCGGTCGCAGGCGCGTCGAGGCCCAGCAGCTTCGCCCGGCGCTCCATCGCCTTCAGCAGCCGGTCTGCCGCCTTGTCCTGCCCGTCGTACGCCTTGACCCCGGTCTCCGTGTCGGCCGGGACGTCGACCTTGGCCATGTTCGGGTCGGTCGCCCGCTCCCAGAAGCTCGCGATGATGGCGTCGCAACGCCGGAGCTCGATCTCGCGCGCCTTCTCGGCGCGGGCGTCGGCCCTGTCGCGGGTCCGCGTCAAGACCCGGTCGATCGCCGCAACCACGACGTTCCAGCCGAGACCGAGCTCGGTGGCGATCTGCTCGTAGGTCCGGCCGCGCACCCGCAGGTCGATGCACTGGTTCTCGATCTCGGCCGTGATGAGTTCACGGGGCGACGTGTCCCGGTACTCGTCAGGAGCACGAGGTATGCCAGCCAGTGGACGAGGCGTCTCTGAGACGGTCTCAGCCAACGATCTCGCAGGTTTACGAGACCCGTCCGGAGACGGGGTCGGCGGCGTCTCAGGTGCCGTCTCGCCCGTCTCCACGGACGTCTCGCGGCTCTCCGGCGGCCCCGCCACCGTGATGCCCAGGCACTTCTGCCGGTGCCGGCCCAGGGTCCCCTTCACCAGCCCGTGGCGCTTCGCTACCGTCCCGAGTCCCTGGCCAGCACGGAGCGCCGCGTCGATCTCGGGGGCATCATGCCGGGCGCCAACCGCGCAGCACAGGCTACCCATCGGCCACCGCCTGTCCCGCCAGCAGCGGCGTCGACCTCGGCGGCAGTTCGGGCGCGTCGGCGAGCGCCTCACCGATGCAGAAGCCCGCCATCGCCTCCACCTCCGTCACCCGGACGGTCTGCGTCTCCCCGTGACACGCGGCCACGAGGATGTACTCGCTCGCGACCAGGTCGTGGTCGGCCAAGAAGCGCTCGACCGGACGCGCGCATTGGGCGCACCGCGGGTACTCGTCCCAGGTCCCAGGCAACATCGTCGAGCTACCCACCGAAGTCTCCTTGGATGCGGAGCAGCGGCGCCGTCCTCACGGTGACGTTGCACTGGAACGCCCCCACGATCCGCGGGTCTGGCTGGCTGGCCCGCATCTTCTCGAACGCCCGGAGCCAGGAGAGCCTCGCCATCGCGTCCAGGAGCGTTCGCCTGGCGTCGTCGAGCCGTCGCCGCTCCACCGCCCTCAGCACGCCTCTCCCCAGAGCCGCCTCGACGTCCTCCGCCGGGATGGTGAATCCGCGCTCAAGCACCAGGCACCTTCACCAGGGTGTCGAGCCCCGTCAGGACGTCGTTCGCGTCGCCGATTTTCCTAGCCGCCGGCGCCTGTGGCACCGAAGCCAGCGCGGCTGCGACGCCGTTCCCGGCACCGTTCAGCACGAGTTCGTTGCCGAAGAGACCTTGGACCGGGCTGTCCGTCACCAGCATGCCAACGACGGCGTATCGATAAGACCCTTCATACAGCCCACGCGGCCAGATGACGCCGCGGAAGTGCTCCTGCCGTAGAGGTGGCACCGTAGTCACCGCGGGTTCTTGAACAGACTCAACCAGGCGGATGCGTCGCAGGCCCGACCCGTGGTCGAAATCGGATGCTGGATGCGCCTCCTCGATAGCGACCTGCCGCACCGGATCCCACCACTTGACGGTCGCCGACCACGCAGCGCCGCTCTCGACGCTGATTACCTCTCCGGACAGCATCGTCCGTTCAACCGCCAATGATTCCATCGACGATCCGGCGAGGCGGTCCACCTCTCTGGTCACTTTCTCGCCAGGACGCGGCTTCCACGACGCGGTTGATGCATCCCGCGCTTCCGACGCGATCCTGTCCATCTCAGCTGCGAGTTCGCGCAGCCCATCCGCGAACCCCTGCACCCCGTCAGCGGCCCTCGCCACGCGGCCCACGCTGCTCAGGATGCGGAGCGCCGTCTGGCGTGCCCCGCTGGTGTCGCCGCCCCACGTCACGGCCGCCTTGCGGCCTCGCTGCCTCTCACTGTCGCTCACCTGGCACCTCCTGCCTTCGCCCGCTTCTGGTCGCGCCACGCCCGGATCGTCGTTCGGTCCGTTCGCTTTCACCGCGGTGCTTTCCCGCTCAGCGACACACTGACCACGATGTCTCGAAACGTATCTGGCACCGCGACCCAGCCGTTTCCGTCCCACCGTTGCAGCCCGACGGTGGCCTTCGTGATGCGACCGAACGGGTCGCCGTAATACTCCGATGGGATCGCCACCTCTGTGGCCAGCGCCCTGGCAAGATCTGCCCGCGCTCCCGGCTCATCGAACTCGCCGTAGGCGCCGCCATTCACCGTGAGCCGCCACGACCTCGACGGGTCCAGAGGGGGTGCCGCGATCCTCGCCGCTTCACGTGCCCGCATGGCTTCCGCTCTCGTTGGCCGCTTCTTTCGCATCGTGCGCCTCCAGACAGATCGTTTGGCCTTCATCTTGACCCGGAACGTACCCGCGTCCTCGCGAAAGTCCTCCGCGTCGTGGGTGTCCCACCTCCACCGCTGCGTCGACGGGTTCCACCACCGGATCATGGCGACCCAGCCGCCGGCGGCGCGCCGGTCGTCCACCACCGCGAGCACCACGCCGGAGATCGGCGCGATCTTCATCCCGAGGCGCCCGTCCACCGTGGCCTTGAGCTGAGCGAGGCGCTCGACCTTCCAGCCGGCCACGGGCCGCGGCACCGCGCGGAGCTTCGCCTCTCGCTCGGCGAGCACGTCCTCGAAGGTCCTGCGGGGCTCGTTCACCCAGACCTCCTAGCGCTGTCGACCACCGCAGCTCTCCGCCCGGTCGCGCTCTCCGCCGTGCCGTCCTCCTCCGTTGCCACGTCGGCGATCTCCAGCCGATCGCCCGTCTCCGCGGCCACCCGGATCGCCGGCGCCTCGATCCGCAGCCGCGGCGCCGGTTCTGGCCTCGCCGCCTCTACCGGCAGCACCAGCTGAAACCGCCGCGTGACCCGCGCCCAGAGCGCGGGGAAGCTCCGCTGGAACAGCTCTACCATCTCCCGGGCCGTATGCTCGCCGGCGGCGACGAACGTCGAGCTGGAGCCGTGCCTCCCGTCGCCCGACCGATCCCAGAACGAGATCGCCGTCCACCCGCCGCGGTGGTGCAGCCGGACGATACCCTCGGGCTGGTCCTTGCTCGCCCACCAGCCGCGCTCGCGCGGGTCGGCTAGCGCCGGATGACCAGCCAGGCGGCCGTCCAGCTCAGCGAGGCCCCACGGCAGCTTCCGCTGTTCCTCGAGTCGCGCCCAGCCGACGTAGCCGTAGGCCGGCGCCCAGAGGTGGTGCCCCGCTCCGGGACCGGGCTCGAGGCGCGGGTCGCCGAAATAGAAGACCGACGGATCAGTCATCGCGATCTGCCTCGCTTCCGGCACGATTCGCGCCCGATCGGCGCGCCGCGACCTCCGGAATCACCGCGATCCCCACCAGCAGCCGCATAGGGGCGTGGACGGCGCCCCTCGTCGCTGCGGCCCGGCCATGCACACCTCGCTGTGCCTCTCGTGGCGAATGATTGGATATCGCAGTGATTCTTGGCATGATCCAGGCCCTCGCCATCGTCTTGTGCTTCACGCTCCTCGTCGCGCTCGCCCTGCTCGCCATCAGCGGCGCCAAACCCGCCCACAGGCTCATCCGCTGGCTCAGCTGCCGGCGCGCGCTGTTCCAGCTCGTGGAGAAGGCGGCCTGCGCCCTCGTCGCGGCGTGGGTCAAGTCGAAGCTGTAGCCGCCGCTGGCGGCCGTGGTCACGGTCCTCTTCGACCTGGCCACGGCCGCCATCACCTTCCCATCCCCGCGCCCGTCGCCGCCCTCATCACCGCGGGTTCCGGCTCCGGAGGGTAGTCCTGACCCGGCCGCTCCTCCTCGATGCGCGTCGCCGGCGGCGGCCCCGCTTCCGCCCCGGCGCGCGCTTCCTCGAGCTCTCGGGCGTGCCTCTTCTCCTGCTAGACGAAGAGCACGCCGAAGGCGCCCGAGGCGACTGCCGCACCTGCCGCAAACGCCGCGACGACCTCACCCACCATGTCCCCTCCTCCGCTTGCTCCCCGGCTCCTCGATGGCCGCCTCCGCGTCGAGGAAGGTGTACCGGCCGTCGGGGCGCGCCGACGCGGGAGCCGAGTTCGCGGGCCTCCCCGGCGACGGCGCCGGCCCCGGCGGCACCTCCCCCGCGAGCACCAGCCGCTTCACCTGCCGAGCGATCCCGCCGATCGCTACCGCGATCGAGCGCACTTCATGGCCGCGCCGGAGGAGCCGGGCGCACCGCTCGAGCGAGCGCACGATCACGTCCCGGCGCCGAGTCGCCTCGGCCGGCGGGGGCGGCGCCTCCGGCAGCCGGATCGCCCGCACCTCGTCGGCCACGGCGAGCAGCGCCCGCGCGCAGCAGGCCTCGGCGCGCCCGGCGGCGGCGACGAGCAGGGCCACGGCACGGTCGCGGACGTCGGCGGGGGTCACGGGCCCTCTGGGAAGAGCTCCGCATCGCCCACGCCAGCCAGCACCAGGATGCCGCCCTCGTCCGCTGGGTCGTAGCTCGCCTGCACCTCGGCTTGTCCGGGCTCGCGCCGGCCGTTGGGCACCACCTCGACACCGCGCTCGGCGACGAGATCCGCCAGCCGATCGGCCTCGCTCGTCAGGCGCTCGCCGTCCACGATGCAGACGACGTGCGGGTACTCCAGCGCGCCCTCCATGGGCTCGTCGTCCTGGAACTTACTCACCCCGTCGCCGCTGTCGGTGGTCTCGAACCCGTTCTCTCGCAGCCAGTGGACGGTCCGTCGGATACCCGGGTCCAGGTTGTCGATCGAGTTCCCGTGGTACTTGTTCATCGCCGTCGCCTCCTGTTCTCGTCGCTCATCTCGCCCTCTCCCACCTCAGCCGCTTCACCAGCCAGCGACCGAGCCGCACCCCGCGCCCGTTCCGCTCGCTGAAGAGCAGCCTCCGCCTGCTGGTGTCCTTCACGGCGACGCCCGGCCCGCGCTCCCAGAGGCGCGCCCCCCCCACACGCCGTCGCCGACGTGGGCGCAGAGCGGGCCGAGGCGAATGTCGCGGCCGGGGCGAATCCGGCCGCCGCTGCCCAAGGCCACATCACGGATCACCGCGTCCGGGTTGGCCGGCGTCGTCGGATCGTCGTAGTGCCATCTGGAGTGGGCCCACAGGATGCCGTCGCGGACCTCGAGCGAGGCATCCCCCTCGCGCCACCCGCGCGACCGGAGGATGTCCTCGGGTTCCGGCCGGCCATCGGGTGCCGCCACCCTGTAGCCGCCGACGTGCTCCGGGACGGCCGGCGCGGCCGCCGCTCGTCGCTCCGCCCATCCACGCGCGGCGCTCCACGCCCAGGCACCAGCGCGCCACAGCCAGAATCCGAGGACCACGACGAGCTCGGCGAACAGTATGACCGAGTCGATCATCGATCCCCCTCCGCGCCATCTTCGGCGTCCACCGCCATCATCGACCCAGGCAGCGGCCCCGCGCGGCGCGCGCGCTCGCGAAACCGATCGCCCGCCCTCTCCGCCGCCTCGGCGTCGGAGACGCTCTCCTCGTCGTCATCCGGCGCCGCGGGCTCGCCCTCGCCAAACGGGTCGTGCGTGACGTCCATCATCCGGTAATGCGGGTCGTCGCCTTCGTCGGGCGGGTACCCCGGCGTCGCGGGCAGGCTCGACGGCTCGCGGCGGGTGGACGGAGGGTCCTCAGGCCAGCCGGTCGGCCGCAACAGTTCGTTGAATCGGTCCCGCATCGACCACTGCTTGAACAGCCAATGCATCGCCAGCGCGCGCCACATCCCCTCAGCCATGCCGATCCTCCCGCTCCTGCGCCATCCACTCCACCGTCGCCGCGACCGGCTCCTCGATCGCCTCCGCCGCCTTGCCGAGCCGCGCGCGCCGCTGCCAGAAGGCAGCCCAATCGATCGCGTTCTCGACGGGGACCTCGCTGTCCGGGTCCAGCGCCTGCCGGATCTTGGCGACGTCGTAGTCGTGGGCGGACAGGTCGGCGTCGGACGCAGCGGGATCCGTCGCCGCCTCGCCCCACGTCGCCATCCTGGCCTGGAGCGCGCGGAGAGCATCGCGCGCAGCATCAGGCTCTTCCATGTGCTCATGGCAGCGAGCCCAACCCCATCCGTCCCATAGCGACCTAGTGGAGCACCCGTTCTGCCCGTCGTACCAGGAGCACTCCGGCAGCGCCTCCACCAGCGCCCTCACCGCGGCCCGGTCAGCGGCCTGCCCGGCGCGGAGCTGCGCCACGTGGTCCGAGAGGATGCCCTCGAGGATGTTCTGCATGCTGCCCGCGATGACGTCGGCGTCATGGTCCCCGAGCCCGCGGGCTAGGACGATGAAGTTGTCCGGCGTGGACTGGAGGCTGACCGCCTTCCCGCCCCTCTCCTGATCGACGCACACCGATCGCTCCGCCGCTGCCTTGTCCGAGGGCGCCGGCTCCGCGAGCCGATCCATGAGCGCGTTCGCGTCGCGCTCGCTGATGGCCAGCGCCTCCTTCAGCCTCTCGTTCTCCGCGTTCAGCCTCGCCACCTCCTGCGCCAGCGCCTGATCCGCCACGGTGACCACCGGCCCGCGGCTCCAGCTCGCCGCTCGGTGACGCAGGTTGCCGAGCGCCATCTGCGTCTCGGCGGCGGTGCCGCGCTCGGCCGCGTCCAGGACCTCGCGCGCCGCCTGCCGGTCGAGCTCCACCTCGGCGCGGAGCGCTGTGAGGTCCTTCCAGTTCTGGCCCACCACCTTGCCCATCCGCTGCATCGTCTCGCCCTGCCGCTCGATCACGTCGAGCAGCACCTCGGCCACGTGGCGGGCGCCGTCGCGCTCCAGGCCGCCCGCGGTCACGCCGAGGCTGGTGAGCCGGGCGGCGAGGTCGTCCACGCGGGGCTGAGAGCTGTGCGGGTTCGCGTCGTGCGCCGCGCAGGCGCGCAGCGCGCCGAGAAGCTCGGCATCTCGCGCGCGGACACGCTCGACCTCCGCGAGCAGCCGGCCCACGGCGTCGAGCTCGGCGAGCCTGCCGCGAGCGTCCTGCATCGCGCCCGCGCCTCGCCAAACGGCCGCGCAGTCCTCGCAGCCGCAGGCCTGGCCATGGCCCGTGTCCCGCGGACGCTCCATCGCCGTCTTTGCCAGCCGCGCGAACGTCGCGAGGTCCTCGGCCGTCAGGGGCTCATGCATGGTCGACTTTCTCCTGCGCGATGTCGGCAATGACGGCGGAGGGCTGGCGCTGCTCCGCGACAGCGATGCCAGCAATGCGATCAGCCAACCTATTTGGGTCGTGGTCAGTCCAGACCGTCAGCTTTCCGCGCCCCCAGCACGTGAGACCTCGTCCCGCATCGCGGCCCATGGCGCGCCAGCCGGTCCGATGCAGGTACGTTTCTACCTGCCTCACGCTCACCGCCGCCGTCGCCGGCACGCGGTCGTAGACGGTCACCTCGTGCCGCTCGCTCATGCTGCCGATTCCTCCTGCGCCACCCCGAGCTGTTCGTCGAACCGCGCCAGCATGCTCCGGAGCTGCTCGCGTATCCGCTCCATCTCCCGACGCGACGCCTCCAGGCCGCCGTCGCGAACGAACTTCACCGCGGCGCCGATGTTGCCCGCGTCCCACGCGCGCCCGATGGTGACGCCCGACGCCATCTCGAAGTCGCTGACGTTCTTCTGGAGCTCCTCCAGCCGACGCTGGAGGAACTGCGTCTGCTGCTTCACGGCCTCGTCCAGGCGTGATCGCTCCTCCTCGCGCACCTTGCGGATCTCGGCGTCGATCTCGTCGCGCGGGATGAACGCCTCCTGCGCGCGCCGAAGCATTGCCGCAAGGAACGGGCGGTCAACCGGCTTCGGTGCGAGCTTCGGCGCCTCCGTCTCGACGGCCAGCCCCTTGCCGCGCGGGACGAGCAGGCCCCACGTCGGCGGCAGCTCGCCCGGCTGCACGATGTTCTTGTCCCCGACGACCACCCACCAGCGATCGCAGTAGGCCGAGATCTCCTCGGCCTTCGCCGGGTCCTTGAGCTCGCGCAACCAGTCGGAGCGCGAGACCTTGACCTCGAAACCCATGAGCTCGAGCCCGCGGCTGGGCCAGAGCGACATGGCCATTGCGTCGGCGCTCCGCGGTGCGCGCTGCCACCCGGTGCCGTTGCGGACCTCGAACAGGATCGCGTACTCCGGAGCCTTGTAGCGGGCGCGCAGGGCGACCGCGAGATCGGCGGCGGTCATCATGTTGCTCACGCCGCGCTCCTCTCCGCCGTCGCGAGCCACCCGTCCTCGTCCAGCTGCTCCAGCAGCGTCGCCTCCCAGCGAACCGGGTCGGGGGCGAGCCCGACCTCCCGCGCCGCGGCGGCCATCCGGAGCGCGTCGAACACGTCCGGCCAGCGCGCCTGCGGCACGGCGTCCCACGCGACCATCTCGAGCAGCCGCCGCGCCTCGGCGCCTTCGCCAGCGGCGAGCGTCGGGGAGCCGTCGGTGTCGACCATGGCGCGGTCGAGGATGCGCATGAAGCTTTCGGGGTGCACCCGATACACGCAGCGGATGACGGTCGGCGGCATCTTCGACAGCCGCTTGCCTCCGGTCCGCTTCATGGCTCTGCGCCCGCGCTTGGAGAGGAGAGCTCGCACAGCATCTTCCGGCGTCGTCGCCGGGATGAGGAATGACACGTCCTCGCCCTCGTTGGCGTCAACGTGCCACCACGTGCCAGGCCCGCGCTCCAGCCTGGCCAGCCACGCCTTCTCCCGCAGCAGCCGCCGCGCCTCGTCGTGCGCCCGCTGAAAGTACCTCTCCAGGCTCATCCGCCCTTCTCCTCGTCCTTGTCGTCGCCCTTGATGCGCTTCTCCACGTGCTCGATCGCCCAGTCGACGAGCAGCTTCGCGGCGTGAAGCAGTCCGTAGAGGAGCAGCCAGCCGCTGTACCTCAGCGCGTTCACCGCCATCCTCCCGCGCTCCCGCGCGCTCTTCCCCGCCGCCACCTCACCGCCTCGGCCGCCACCCACAGCGCGAGCGCCGCGATCCCGAGCACCACCGCGTAACCGGACGCGAAGGCCGCCGCCTGCGCCCGGCCGCGCCCGAGCAGGCAGCCGGCCACCGGCGCGGTGAGCAGGAAGAGCAGCGCCAGCAGGGCAGCTGCGCGCCTCACAGGGCCTCCTGTTGATCGCTGCGCGCAAGCCATCGCTTCACGTCGTCCAGGTGCTGCCGCTCGACACGCTGTCCTTCGGGGAGGTACAGCAACACCTCGACGAGCCCATCGCTCAGCCGGTGTCCACGGTAGACGGTCTCGATCGCCGGCATGACCTTCGGCCAGCGCCGCGGCACGGAGCGCGCCGCGCGCCTCCCGCGACCGCTGCACCTTCGCGCCGACGCTCGCCGCTCAGCTCGTGTCAGCGCGCGACCCGGGGGCCACGGCTCCGCGACGGCCGGATCCGACGACACGAAGCTGTCTCGGCTGCCGGCGATGACGCTGGGCAAGCTCCGGAGTTCGCCGTCGCGGGACCAGAGCGCATGGCGCGAGTCGAGGAGCCGACCCAGGCGCTCCCGTTGCTCGACGGTACGAGCACCACCGAACCCGAGCTCGTAGTCCGCACCGCCCGTCATCGCTTCACCTCGTCGTACCGTCCCGCCTCGATGGCCTTTAACGCTCGCGACACGGCGTTCTCGCCAACGGGCATCTCGCGGATCGCGGGGAGGTCGGCCTCGCGGACGCGCCAGTATCCGTAGAAGCCGCTCGTACCGCTGCGCGCTGGCTTCCCGTCCTTCAGCTTGTAGTAGTCGGTCCCGCGCTCGGTCCTCACGACGACCTGCGCTTTGGTCCGCTGGATGACCTCACCGATCAGCGGCGTCCTGTCGGCGCTCGATCGCAAGCCGCCCACGAGCTCCAGCGTCACCGACGGGCCCTTCGCCCGACGCGCCTCAGCCGCAGCGCGCCGAACACCGCCGAGCGTCATCTCCGCGACCTGCTTCTTCAGGTAGGTCGCCGCGAGCGGCGCGGAGCCGAGCTCGGCGACCGCCTCGTCGTCCAGCGCATCCAGCGCCTCGCGGAGCCGCTGCGCCGCCTCCTCGGCGGCCTTGATGGCGTCGTCGAGGCTCACGGTCCCCCTCCAGCGTCGGCCCCGGTGAGGCCGTCGGCGGGAGCTATCGGGCGCGGCGGTGTCTCAGCGCGCAGATTCGCGGCGACGCGTCGCAGCGTGCGTAGATCTGCGGCGTTCGTCGTGTCCCACGCCGCGAGAGAGCCGCGGTGGTGCCAGCGGCCAGCATGCTCTGACCACCCGGCGGCGCGCAGGACCTCTGCGTCATCGGCAGCGAGCCCGGCGGGCGCGACCTCGGAGGCTCCGTGGTTGGGCGTGGCGGGGCCGCTGACGAACGTCCAGTCCGCTGGCGCCTCGGCTCCGGCGCGGAACGTCGCCCATCGGTCGCACGGCTCAAGATCCTGATGCTTGCCGCCGCACGACTCCCGCTTTCCCCCGCCGGGCCCGCGCGGCGCGTCCAGAAGGCGGCGGAGATCGGCGGCTGCGACGTTGAACCCGCTCGCGCTGTTGTTGTCGCAGAGGTCCTCGTGCGTCGCGGCCGCGGCCTCCCACCCCTCCGCCAGCGCGAGCAGCGCCGCGCGGTCCACGGGGGGCTGGCGGTCGGCGGGGGCGACCAGCCCGATCGGGACGAGTTCGGCGCCGCAGCGGCAGTGGCCGTCGGCGGGCTGTAGCACCTCGCGCTCGATGCAGGCCGGATTGGGGCAGGCGCCAGCGGCGGGTCGGCTCCCCTCCGGCCCCGGCTCTCCGCCCGTCGGCGATTCCTCCACACCCAGCGCCTCGCGCCGGATGCTCTCCATCCCGCGCCCCGCAGCAGCATCGTCCCAGTTGCCTTCGGCACGGCCCACGAGCATCCGCGCCGCGTGGTAGTCGTCTCGCGCGTACCCACCGACGCCGCTGACCTCGACGTAGCGAACCATCCGCCGCAGCGCCTCGCGGAGCACCTTCGTCCCATCCCGCAGTGGCGCTACTTCCGCGCGCAACCGCTCCACCTCCGCCCGAAGTTCGGCCACCCGCCGCTCGTCCTCGACGTGCCGGTCGTTGCCCATCCGGATGACCTGACGCTGCCGGTCGATCTCGTAGGCCGCAGCGTCGTACAGCCGCGTCGTGTCGAGCGGATGCAGCAGGCTCGCCAGGCGCAGCGCGGACTCGCGGTCCTCGGCCGCCACGTCCTTGCCCGCCAGCGCCTGCGTCACCTCAGCGATCTCCGCGGCCGAGTCGGACTTGATGGTGAGCGTGATGTCCATCAGGGGGTCTCCTCGGCGTGCGGGTCCGTTTCCTGGTCGACGTGGTTCCACGCCGAGAGCGCGATGTCGGTGCGCATCACGCAGAGGTCGCCGCCGGGCTCGTTGCCCTCGTCGTACAGCGGCTCTCCGTTCGCGAACCGGCGCGCCAGTTCCGGATCCGAGAACATGGCCACCGGCTTGGGCTCGTAACTCTCGGCGAGGTAGACGCCGTGCATCCGGCACACTGCCGCGTCCTCGGAGCAGCCGCCGCGGTCACCCTGCCGGAGGATGAGCGCATCCGGGGAGCCGCCCGGGCTGGTCTCGCCGCTCCGGATGCGCCTCGCGTAGAGCTCCAGCGCATCGGCGATCGCCACCGGCGACTCGCCGAAGATGAGCGCGACAAGGTGGAATGCATGCGGGTCGTTCTTCATGTCGTGATCTCCTTCGCGCCGCCGCCCAGCGCATCCGCCGCCAGCTCCCGCCGCACCTCGGGCCAGTACGCTTCCGGGAAGGCGCGGTAGTCAAACTCCAGCGCACGCAGCACCTGCTCCACCCGGGCGTACCGCCGCAGGCACGAGGCCCGCAGCGCGGCGACGGACGGGTGCAGGTCGGTGGCCTCAATGAAGGGTCGGGCGCGGTCGGCGAGCGAGGGGAGGTGCTCGCTGAGCCAGAAGGACATGAAGTCCGCCCAGGCGCGGGTTCGACGCGCACTGCCCGACATGACGCCGTGGCGACTCAGCTGGAAGTCCCCGAGCGTCGAGACCGGGAAGAAGCACCGTCCAGCCGCCGCGTCCTCGGCGATGTCGCGCACGTTGTTCCAGGCCTGGTCCAACGCGCCCAGCGCGGCGGCGCTCTCCCACTGCTCCGGCGTCAGGTACGGGAAGAGACGGAAGAAGCCGCCGACGTCACGAACCATGGCGTCGTGCTGCTCCAGCGTCTCGGGGACGAGGGAGCGGCCGTAGTCGGCGGAGAGAGCGTCGAGCCAGCAGGACCACGCCTCGAGCGACCGGTCGCGCTCGAACAGCGACGCCGGCGCCCACGCGCGGCCGATGCCGCGGATCAGCTCCGCGTGCGGATCGAGCGGGTCCGGGACGCAGCGCAGGTACTCGCTCCGCCGCCACGAGCGCAGGAACTGGCCCAGCACCCAGCGGTCGGCCTCGGACAGGCGGTCAACCTCGCGCATCCACCCGCAGCGCCGCTGCCACACGGCGCGCACGTCGGCGGGCTGGCCGGCGAGGAAGGCGAGGGCCTCGGCGTCCTTGAGGGAGTCGGGGGAGGGGGGGACAGGCGGTTCCGCGTCAAGCGGACCGGGGGCCACAACGGAGACGGTCATGCGGATGTAGCCTCCGGCGCGCGGTGCGCCTCGGCCCAGCAGCTGTCGCAGTGGTCGGGCATGTCGTCGGCCCCGCCAGAACACGTCGCGCAGTAGGTTTTGCCGCACCCCGCGCATCTCCAGGGATGGAGCACCCTCCGGCGACCCCGATGTGAAGTGCTGTAGCAGCGGGCGAATCGGCCCCGCTCGTCCCGCATGATCGATGCCGTCGACACTGTCGCTTGCATCACGTCTCCTCCGCGCTCACGGTCTCCCGGCTGCGCGCTGGTGGTGTAGCAGGTGGAGAGTTGGGCGCAAGGCGAGAGCGTCAATTCCACGGCGTCTGCGGCCAATCCTCTCGAGCCAGGTTGTCGAAACGGGTACACGAGCCGTCGAAGCGCATGTAGATGCGCCCCGTGGCCCCGTTGCGCTGCTTCGCCACGTCGATCTCGGCGATCCCCTTCCAGTCGCTCGGCGTGTCGTCCTCCTCGTAGTACTCGCGGCGCGTGATGAAGATGATGTTGTCGGCGTCCTGCTCGATCGCGCCCGACTCGCGAAGGTCGGATAGCTGCGGCCGCTTCGTCTTCGCGCTCCGCTTCTCCACCTCGCGGTTCAACTGCGACAGCACGATGACCGGCACCTTGAGCTCCTTCGCGAGTTGCTTCAGCCCGCGGGAGATCTCGCCGATCTCCTCCTCTCGGCTCCTGGCATCCTCCCGACCCTTCATGAGCTGTAGGTAATCGATGACGACGAGCCCGAGCTTGATACCGTTGCGCGCGCACATTGCTTGGTGACGCCTCACCCTGGCCCGGATCTCCATGAGGCCGAGCGCCGGCGTGTCCTCGATGATCACTGGCAGCGGCCCGAGACGGGCAGCGGCTTCCGTCAGCCTGTTCCAGTCCGCCGGCTGGAGCCGGCCGTTCCGGAGCTTGCGGTTATCGACGCGGGCCTCCGTGCAGAGCATGCGCTGCGCGAGCTGGTCACGCGGCATCTCAAGCGAAAACACCACGGCCGCCTCACCGGGGATCGTCACCATCTCTCCGTACTCGCGGCGCTCCTCGCGCGACGATGCGACATTGACGGCAATGTTCAGGACCTTGGTCGTCTTGCCCATGCCCGGGCGAGCGGCCACAACCGTTACGTCCCCCGGGTGCAGCCCTGCTAGCATCTCGTCGAGGTCGTAGAAGCCGGTCGACAGGCCGGAGATGCGCCCGCCGCTCTCGGCCAAAGCCACGAGCTGCTGAAACACCGTCGTAAGCACTGCGCCGACCGGCTGCGCATCGCTGGTCGCGCTGACGTGCGCGAGGTCGTAGATGGATTGCTCGACGTCGTCGACGTACGCCTGCACATCGCCCACGTCGCCATAGCAGCCGGCGGCCCCGCGGTGACACGCGGTCGCGAGCTGACGCAGGCGCCACAGGTCGTGGACGATCTTGGCGTGCGTCAGGATGTTCCCGTACGACGGGACCGCGTCCCGCAACTGCACCATGTACGGCACGCCGCCGATCCGCTGGAGGAGCTCCCGGGCGCGCAGCCAGTCGGCCACCGACACGGCATCGACCGCCGCTCCGGATGTCGACACCTCGGTCATCGCCTCAAAGATCCTGCCGTTCGCGTCCGAGTAGAAGTGCTCCGGTTTCAGCAGACCGACCACCTCGTCGAGTCGCTCGGGCTGGTTCAGGATCGCCGAAAGCACCGCCCCCTCGGCGTCGAGGTTGTTGGGCGGCACGGCCCCCCTTCGGGGCTCGAGCCGCAGAACCTTCGCCAGGTTGCTCCTGCGCCTCATAACGGGCCTCCGGCGACTCTGGTAGCCGGCGGGACGAACAGACCCTTCGCAAGGGCCGCAAGCGCCTCTGGCGGCGCGGGCGTGCCCGCGGGCTCGGGCGCCGGGGCGACCCTCGGCGCTCTGGTCTTGGTCGCCTGGTAGTCCCCGATCGCCGACATCCGCGACTCCAGCAGAGGCAGCGGGTAGCGCTCGGCGACGAGCTTCCGGTCGTCGATGGCCAGGTACCTGGTCAAGTAATGGCCCAAGACGTCGCGGAAGCGCTCGCAGCCCACCGCCTTGGCCCTGGCCTGCGCGCGGACGACGAGCTTGCGCATGGCCGCGCGGTCGCGGTCGGTGATGGGGTATGCCTCCCCGCCGTGCTGCCGCCCCCAGAGCTCTTGCCACAGGGCCATGGCGTCCGCCTCAGCCTTCGCTGCGTCCGCGGGGGAGCGCGACGTATTCGGCCCGGCGTCGAGCTCGGCCTTGGCGGCGCGTGCGCGCTCGGCGTTCGCCTGGCCTTCGAGCAGCTCGGCGTGAAGCTTCTCGATTGTCTCGCGCTGGCGCGTTCGGAACGTATTCCCGCGGGCCGCCCAGTCCAGCATCTGCCGGCCGTAGCTGTTTCCCGATGCGGCAAGGTCTTGCGCCATGGCGAGAAGGTCAGGGCCCGGCTGGGCTGGCGGGATCTCGGCCAGCGGCCTGGAGGCTGGCCGATGCGGCAATGGCGCTGGGGTGCGTGGCGATTTGGCGTCCGGGTCGAGTCCAGGTTCGCCGTCGGCGGGTGCGCCATCCCCCGCCTCTCCCGCGCGCGGAGCAGCCGATGAAAAAATCTCCTCGGATCTACTCTGATCTTCTCTACTCTCTTCTTCGCGCGCGCCCGCGCGCACGAGGGGCGACTCTGAATCATTTCGAGCACTTGGTCCACTTCTCGTTCCGACCTCGTTCGAGGTTCGTGTCGAGGTCGTCGTCGTCTTGTTCCGACCTCGTTCGAGGTTCGTGTCGAGGTCGTCGTCGTCTTGTTCTCCGCTCGCGCTCGCCTCGTTACGACCCTGACCAGGATGGCCTGACCTGCGCCTTTCCTGCGCGCGCTCGAGGTTCTTGATGACGAGGTGCTGGCCATCCTGAACGAGGTATCCGTCGGCGATGAGCATCGGGATGTGCTGCTTGAGCAGGCGCCGCTCGCCCATGTCCGCGCGCGCGATGCGCGCGATGGCATCCCATGGGGCCCGGTCGCCAACGAAGATGCGACCCTGGTCGTCGCAGAACTTCATAAGCTCTGCGGCCAACGCACGCACGTACAGCGGGAGCATCGCGAAGGATCCCTCCTCCCGCACATAGAGCTTCCTCCACTGGGCGTGCTCCCACCGCATCAGCTGTCCCCCCGGCGGCGCTCCGCCTCCTCCAGCACCATCCGCCCGAACATCTCGGCGAGCACGTCGCCGATCGGTACGGGCCCATCTTCCGGCCCGTTTCGCTTCGGCCCCTCCAGAGCCGGAGTCGCGCCGGGCTCACGTAGCCGCCGAGCCTTCCGGCTGGGCCTCTCCTGCCCGCTCCCACTCACGCCGCCCTCCTGTTCGCGCCGGCGCCGCTCAGGAGCCCCAAAGCCAGCGCCGCGCGCTTGATGGCCGACCTGACCCCCTCCTCATCGCGCTGGAAGAACCTCGCGATCTCGGCGTACGTCCAGCCGCGATCCTTGAGCTCCCACCACACGAACTGCCGGGCACGCCTGTGCGGCAGCGACCGGCTCTCGCCGAAGAGCTCTTCGACGAGGGCGCCCTCGCGCACGCAGATGGAACGGGCCATGTCGTAGATGCCGCGCTCGCGCATCTCCTCCAGCCGCATGCGGAGCGCCTTGACGTGCTCTGGCTTGTGCTGTAAGACCTTCATCGCTGCACCACCTCCGCACCTGAAACGCCGGCGGCTCCACCCGTCGGCGTTTCGCTTTTGTCTTCCGGAAGCTCGTTCCCGAGGCATGTCCACCCCGGCCGGTGCCTCCTCGCGAAGAGTTCCACGTACGGGCCCGGGTACATCCGCTCAATGAGCCCGTGGATGGCGTTGGGCTTGGCGCTGTGGATCGGTCGGCCGTTTGCGCCGATCGGCATCGGGGCCGCGAACCGCGACAGGATGTTCCGCGCCGAGGTCGCGTTGCGTCGCTGCGGCCGACCGCGTACGGCGATGTGGCACGTCTCGTGGCTGTTGCGCACGTATCGGCCCATACCGAAGAACGGGCGCATTCCGAGGCCATCGCATCCGCGACACTTCGTCTTAGCGCCGCGTTTCACCACCGCGCCGGCGCCGCGACACGGGCCGCACGGGCGGCACTTCTCCCAGACGATCTCGCTCTTGATGGTGAAGCCCCACGCCTTGATGAGGTCGAGCGCCTCCTGCGGCATGGCCGAGCAGCGCCAGAGGAAGAGCGCGCAGTCGTCGGCGAGCGGCGGGAGCTCGAAGCGCTTCAGCGCCTCGATGCTCATGCAGCTGTAGTGCTTTGAGGCTCCGCGGCCGCGCCCAGGGAGCTTGTCCCGGAAGAGCCACGGCGGGTCGGCGAGCAGCACGCGGAACGGCTCCGTCACCCCTGCCTCCCCGTCCACACCTCAACGAGCACGCAGCCATTTCCGGGCGGCGCCGTCTCGACCCAGGCGGCAAGGTCGATTTCGCCGTTTGAGTCGCCGCGCAGATACCCGAGTTCGGCGGGGCCCATCTGCCGCTCGATCGCCGCCCACGCCTCCTTCGTGAAGTGCTCCGGCCGCTTCCGCCGCCCCACCTGGAGCCGGTCCAGCGGGATCTTGGTGAACCCGGTGTCGTAGTCCTTCACCCGGCCGCTGAACCGCACGATGCGGACCATCGGGCGGCCCGGGAGAGGAGCCGCGGCGCGCGCCCCCACCTGGTCCAGCATGCGCTTCAGGACGCGCTCCTTCAGCTTCTTCAGCGCCCACGGGCCGACGCGCCCGAGCTCGACGAGGCGGTTTGTGGTCGGCGCATCATCGAGCGGCAGGACGCATCGGAGCACCAGGGAGCCCACGCCCTCGACGCGCTCCACCGCGGGCCGCACGCGGCCGCCCTTGAGCTTCTTCTCCGGGGGCGGCGGTTCGGCGAGGCGGGCGTCGACGAAGGCGAGCGCCGCAGCCGCATCGAAGGACTTGGTGGGCTTCCGCGGCTTCTTCGCGGGCGCCGGCGCCCCCTGGGCGGCGGCAGCCTTGCGTTGGCGGAACGCGGCGCGCCTCACGGTTCCTCCTGTGAGGCCCTCTCGGCCGCTTCCTCGACGATGGCAAGCGCCGCCGAGACCGCCGGCTGCTCCACCCCTGCGAACAGGTCGAGCGTCCGCGTGTCCTCCGTCTCCGCGCACGCGCATCGTCCATCCTGTCGGCTCGGGTGCGCCGGGCACCAGCTCCGATGCTCGCTCACCGACTCCTCCCCTTCCTGGCCCGCGGCGCGTCGTCGCCGAACACCCGGTCGTCCACGTACCCGTTGCCGCTCGACTCGACGATGCGGACACCGAGCCGCGCAGCGATCTGGCGGCCGGTCGGGCAGCGGCGGCACATCGCGAATTGCGGCGCCATGGCGGCCTCGCCGATCTGGTAGCGGTCCAGCTTGTGCCCGCGGTGGTACTTCCGCGTGTGGGCGAGCTTCTGCCGCCCGGCACACGCTCCCGCAGTCATCGTGCAGCGCAGGCGCTCGCAGCGGACGCGGTCCTCGGCCGAGGCGACCGCCGCCGGCGCTACCGGCTCCGCGAGCACCGGCAGCCGGCGCGGCATCGCGGGCGCCGCCGGGATGGCTCCGGCGCCGGGCGCGGGCAGGCCGACCCGGGAGGCGATCTCGTGGTGGGCGCGACGGCGCGCGAGGGGAACCGTAGTGGCCTCATCCAGCACAGCAGATCTCCTGGACGGTTGGGCGCGCGCGTCGTCCGTCGTCGGTTTGGACGGCAGCGCGCGGAGCGGGTGATATGGCATCTCCGGACGGGAGGCGCCACGGGAGAAGATGTCGAGTCGGCGAGGGCTTGAGTCCCATCACCCCGCGTTCCTTTCCGCGACCAGCCGCACCGGCCGCCCCTCCCCGAGCTTCCGCTCCACCGCCGCCAGCACCCGCGCCGCCACCTCGTCGGCCGTGCCGGCGGCGTCGACCCGCACCACCTTGTCGCCCCACAGGAAGCCCTCGGCGCGGCGATACGCCTCGTGGACCCGGCGCTGCGTCTCGGCTTGCTCGAACAGGTCGGCCGCGCGCCCGCGGGCACGGAGGCGCTCGGCGCAGACCTCGAACGGCGCCTCCAGGACGACGGTGATGTCCGGCGGGCAGGCGAAGCGTGAGAGCTGGTCCGCCCAGCGCTCCACCGCAGGATTGCCCGACGCGGCGCCCTGGTAGACGGCCGTGGAGAGCGCGTAGCGGTCGCAGACCACGATGACGCCGGCGGCGAGCAGCGCGCGGATCTGGTGGCTGTGCGCCTGGCGGTCGGTAGCGAAGAGCAGCGCGATCTCGCGCGGGTCGGCGTCGCGGCCGGCGCGGGTCAGTTCGCGGATGCGGCGGCCGATAAGGCCGAAGGTGGGCTCGACCTCCAGGGCGGCGTCGCGGCCGGAGGCGGCGAGCGCGGCGACGAGGCGGTGGGCCTGGGTGGACTTCCCGGTACCGTCCGGGCCTTCGAGCACAAGGAACATGCCAGTCATGCTGCCCTCCGATCCAGAAGGTCGCGTCTCCAATCCATCGCGAACTCCATGCAGTTGGCGCAGTTCTTGTGCCCGGTTCGGCGGCCGTCTCCCGGCCGGTCATGCCCGGGGATGAGTCGGTGTCGGCCGTGCTCGGACCACGCGAGCGAGTCGGCCGACGCGAGGTGTCGAGCTGCAGCCTGGAGCCCCTCGACCTTGTAGCCGAAGCCGTGGATTCGGATACCGAGCTCCGCGAGCTCGGACATGATCATCGTCGCGGTAATGGTCCCCTGCCGCCGGCACACCGTGCCGACGCCGACGATCGGCTCTCGCGTCAGGTCGATCCCGGCGCGCGCGTAGAGCTCCACGCAGTCGAGGTAGTCGCCCGGCGTCCACCCCTGGATCACGGGCATCCACTGCACGTCGGGGGCGATGGCGCGGAGCTCGACGAGGTTCTCGACGGTGCGGCGTTGGTGCTCCAGCACGGATAGCTTCGTCCCGACGAACGAGACGCGCCCGGCGCGCCCGCCGGCGCGAACGATGGGTTCGCACATCCAGTCCTGCGGGGCGGCCCAGTCGAGCCGGCCTACCTCGTCACGGAACCGCCGCACCTCGTGGGCGTACGCGCGAGCGGATATCGTCCACCGCCCGTGCATCTGGAGCTCGGTGAACCCGCCGGAATCGAGCGCCCACGGCGCCACGGCGCGCGGAAGAGAGCGCATCGGGGCGAGCGTCCGACGCGAGATGAAGAGCGGGATGCCCGCCGTCGAGAGCCAGCTCGGCTTGTGCGTGCCGAGGTAGAAGCGCACGAGGTCGCCGACACGCCGCCGCGGCGGCTCCGACATCGCGAACGTGAGCTGCATCAGACGGCCCTCCGGACAGCGCGGGTCCGCTCCCGGAGCACCACCGCGGCCGCTGCTACCGCCGTCGCGCAGAGCTTGCCGAAGACGCCGCCAGCGAAGCCTCCGAGCGACCCGAAGGCGAGCGTCAGGAAGAGCAGCGTGTCGATGGCGGCGCCAACGAGCCCGCTGCCAGCGACGGCCACGGCGGCGCCACGGCGGCGGAGCCTCGACCAGACCAGCCCGTCGAGGAGCTCCGAGACCAGGAACGCCGCGGCGGAGGCGAGCGCGATGCTCGGCGCGAACAGCGCGCTCACGCCGGCGCCTGCGAGGACCAGCGCGAGCGTGACGCGCAGCCCGTGGCGCTCGTGGACGGCGTCGCGGGCGGCGAGTGCCAGGCCGGCGAAGTAGACCCCGGCGGGCGCCTCGAGCCCAAAGCCCACGGGCACGATCCCCCAGCGCTGCAAGGCGAGGTTCGCGCCGATCACGGTGCCGGCGTAGACCGCCGGCCAAAGCAAGCCCGGCAAAATCAAGCCGCCCTCCCCTGCTCCGCGCGCTCGCGGTTCCTGGTCGCGGTCAGCTCGTCGCGCAGGCAGCCGCAGCTACCCGTGAGCCCGCCCCGCACGTCCTTGGCCAGTGGCGCGACGTACTCCCCGCAGACGCAGCGGCACCGCACCCGCGGGCGCCCCTCGCGGTCGCTCTCCGCAAACGCGAGCGTCCGCAGCCGCTCGTACCAGCGCCGGAGCGGCGCGCGCCGGCGCAACCACCCGCTCGACCGGTCCTCGACGAGCGCGCCCTCCGCCTCGATCTGCTCGACGCGGGCGAGCAGCCGGGCGCCGACGAGCAGGTGGAGCAGCGCGGCGTGCTCCAGGCGATAGAGCAGCTCCGGGCCGATGTGCGCGCCCTCGGCCGCGACGAACTCCTCGGCCACGATCCGGTCGGCCTCCGCCTGGACGGCGCCGAGGTCGTCGCGGAACACGCGGATCGCGGTCCGGATGACCGGCTCGCCGTCGATGGCGACGCTGGCGTCGACGTTGGCTATCACCCCTCGCCTCCCGTCGCGCGCCGCGGCGGCGGCTTCGCCGGCCGGTGGGCCAGGACCTCCTCGGCCGTCGGCTGGGGCTTCCGCGGCGCCGCCGGGACCGGCGCGGCGCTCTCCGCCGCGGGGCGCGCACGCAGCGCTGGAGGCGGCATCGGGCCGCCCGGCGCGCGCTGGCCGCGGGGCCGGCCGGGGCCGCGTTTCGGCTGCGCGGGCGGCTGCGGCGCAGCGGCAGGCTCATCGGCCATCGGCTCGTCCCGCGGCTCCCCGGCGGTCGACGCGACGCCGATCCCCCGCTGCGCGAGCGCCGCCATCTTCGCTCCCGTGAGCAGCACGAAGGCCGTGTAGAGCCGGAATTGCCCGTCCTGCTCCTCGGGCGTGTCGTGGACGCCCCGGGCTCGCTCCACGGCGCGTCGCGCCTCCCTGTCGGAGTGCGCCTGCGCGAGCCGCATATCCTCCGCCGAGAGCATCGACAGGAAGTCCTCGGCGATGCTGGGCTGCTCCTGCTGCGTCTCCGGCTCTTGCTGCACGGGTCTCCGATCTGGGCGGCGCGCGGCGCGCCCACGGGGGGTTGACGGGGGCGCCGGCGCCTCGGCCGGCGTGTCGAATGAGAAGGCCAATCCAAGCTGGGTCACGAGATGCCTCCGACGGTGACGACGTACGGGTGGAGCTCCGGCCCGGGCTCGCGGTACCGGTCGAGCTCCGCGACGGCGCAGCCGCGCCACCATTCGGAGCTCGCGAGATCGCCGTCGGCGGCGCAGCGCATGGCTCGCGAACGTGCCGGCGCTCCGGATGAAGTGCAGGCGGCCCGTGAACTGCACAGCCGTCGCAGCGTCGTAGAGGACCCGGGCGCGAGTAGCGTCATCGGCGCAGCCGTCGAGCGCAGCGAGGTCGTCGCCGTGGCCGATCGCGCGGAGCTCGGCCCAGACCGCCACGTGCAGGTCGTCGAGCGTCATCGCGACGTCCCTCCCGCGCGCGCCGCACGCATCCCGATCAGGGCCGCGAGCACCCGGATGACGATCTGCCGGTCGGTGAGCCCGTCGGGGATGACCACCACGCCGATGACGCCGACGCGCCCGCGGCGGCGCGCCTCCTCGGAGAAGCGTCGCGCGCCCTCGACGCTGCTCTTCACCTGGAGCCAGTACCTGCGGCCGTCGTCGCAGAGCACGGCGATGTCCCCGCCTCTCCGGTCCTCGATCGTCCGGCCGGCTCGGATGTGAGCGATCCAGTTCGGGAGCGCCGCGCCGTGCATGGCGGCGAGTACGCGCTCCTCGTTCGCGAAGCCGCGGACCCGGCCGAGGCGCTCGCGGTCCGCCTCGGGCGCGGCTTCGAGCTCGGCGGCGGTGACCCCACGGCGGAACAGCGCGGCCGCATGCGCATCCTGCGCGCGGTCGATGAGGGCGGCGAGGCTCATGGCTCGGCCCTCCAGCCGAATGCCTCGGCGAGCGGCTCGCCCAGCGCGGCGACGAAGAGCAGGAAGGCCAGGGCGTACATCACGCGCGCCTCCCGGCCCGGCCATCGCGACGCGGGGAGCGCTGGTGCACCTTGCCGAGGTGGGCGGCGCCGACCTGCACGCCGCGGATGCGCGGGCACCACCGCTCGTGGTTGTAGCCCTTGCGGCGGCATTCCGGGCAGGCCGCCGGCGGTGCCACGTAGCCGCGCGGCGAGTAGAGTCGCTCGAATCGCTCGAAGGTCCTGGGTCGTTCTCGTCGCATGCAGCTCTCCTTCGGCGCGGCGCCGCTCGGCACCAGGCGCAGGTCGGGGCGGTAGTGGCAGTCGCAGGCGCACGGGTCGCGCCCGATACGCCGCGAGCAGAGCTCGGGGTCGTGGTGGTCGCAGGGGCAGGCGGCGCCGCCGGCTGCGTCGAGCCACTCCGAGTCGGTGACGGGACGCATCACGAGGCGCCTCCATTCGGCGCCGCGCAGGCCGCGCAGGTCACCAGCGGTGCGCTGAACGTGTAGAGGCGCCCGTCGTCGCGGAGGTAAGCGCCCTCCGGCAGAGCCGTTGGCTGCCCGCCCCACTTCGGGATGTCCCAGGAGTCGTCGCAGACGATCTGGATCGAGCGGCCGTCGCTCTCGTTGCAGCGGTGGACGGGCGCGCTCGGCCGCACCTCCGGCTTCAGCGGGACAAGACCCTTCTGCTGGATGAACTCGCGCCACGGCGTCTCGGCGCCGGTGTCGCGATCCCAGAAGCCCCACGAGGCGACGACCGGGCCGGTCAGGATCAGCGACCAGGATCCGCCCGCCTCGTCGAGAACGTCGACCCGGTGCGCCGTGTCAGCGCGGAGGAAGACGACGTGGCCGGGTCGGCGCACGCGCACCCGAACGACGTCGCCCCAGACCGGGCAGCGCTCGCGCCGCTCCTCGCGGTAGCCGCCCGCGAGCTGGATCGCGACGGCCCAGGCCCACGGGTGGGTGTGGAGCTCGCGGTCCTCGTCGGACCGGTGGAAGTGATGCAGGCAGAGGCGCCAGCGGTACTCCCCGGCATCGAGCAGGGTCCAGCGGCTCAGGTACGGGCCGGCGTTGCCGCCGAAGGTCTTCGGCGGAGCGATGCGGGCCGTGAGCGCGGCGAGGCCGGCGCGGACGATGGCGTCGACGAGGCGGCTCACCGGCCACCTCCCGCCGCGCCGGTCAGGCCCAGGTCGGCACAGGCGCCGGCGAGCAGATCGAGGACCCGCTCCTCGCGGACGGACGCGACCCCGGGGCCCATGACCACCCGGAGCCCCTCTTCCAGCCGCTGTCCAGCCCGCTCGCTACGGTGAGGCGGAACACGCGGCGCCGCCGAGGACGCCCCTGATCCTTGTGGCAGAAAAAGCCGAAACTCTGATCCGCCGTGACCCGCTGTGAGCTCTTCTGATCCGCTTTCGTCCTGCGCCATCGGCGCAGGACCGGTACTTGGAGGCTCCTCTGAGCTCTCTCCGTCGGCCTCCGGAGCCGAAGGCCAGTGGTTCGAATCCACTGTGGCGCGCTGGGTTGTCGACGATCCCGTCGACCTCGAGGTCGGGCCTGGATCCCGGCAGGGTGCCGCTCATCGAGGCGCTCACGCGAACCAGGCGTTGATCTCGGCGTACGTCAGCGGCGCCCCGTGCGACGGAGGCGCCCACCGGCCTGCGAGGAGCTGCTCCGCGTCCTGCCGCGCGGCCGAGAGCGCGGTCAAGGCGAGGCGCGGCCCGACGCTCACCCGGCGCACGCCGAGGGCCCGGAGCTGCTCGATCGGCGGCAGCGCCGGCGAGGCCCACACGTTGAGCGGGGCTTGCACCTCCGCGGCGACGCGCGAAAGCCCCTCGGCCGCCGCGAGGCCTGGCACGAAGATGCCGTCGCAGCCCGCGTCGACGTAGCGCTTCGCGCGGCGCACCACCTCGTCGAGGGCCGCGGCGCCGGAGAGCGCGCGGCGCAGGAGCACGTCCGTGCGCGCGTTCAGGAACAGATCGAGCCCCGCGCGCTGGAGCGCCCCCCGCGCCGCGGTCAGCGTCGCGGCCAGCGCCTCGGGCGGCTCGGCCCCGTCCTCGAGGTTGACGCCCGCCACGCCGGCCTCCGCGAGGCGGCAGACGGCGTCGGCGACCCCCTCGGCGCTCGCGGCGTAGCCGCGCTCGAGGTCGACGCTCACCGGGACGCGCACGGCGCGGAGGATGTCGCCGGTCGAGGCGAGCAGCCGGTCGAACGGCAGGCGCTCGCCGTCGGCCGCGCCGTGCGCCCACGCCACCGCGGCGCTGCTGGTCGCGACCGCGGCGCCCCCGGCGGCCTCGGCCAGCCGGGCGCTCACGGCGTCCCACGCGTTGAGCAGGACGAGGAGCTGCCCCGGCGCGTGGAGCGCTCGGAACCGCGCCGCGCTGGATCGAGGCTCGCTCATTGGCCGCCCTCCGCGTCGCGCGCCGCCGGGAACCCATAGGCCACGGCGATGCGGTTCCAGGCGTTGATCGTCGCCACGACCGCCGTCAGCGCCGCGAGGTCGGCGTCGGAGAAGGAGCCCGACACCTCGCGGTACACCTCGTCGGGCACGCCGCCGTCCGAGAGCTGCGTCAGCGCGTCGGTCCAGGCGAGCGCGGCTCGCTCGGGCGGCGTGAAGCGCGGGCTCTCGCGCCAGCCTGCGAGCGCATCGAGCCGCTCGCCCGAGATCCCCAGCCTCCGGGCCTCGCGCCGGTGCATCGCGAGGCAGAACGAGCAGCGGTTCACCAGGGAGGCGCGCACCTTGACGAGCTGGATGAGCTCCGCGCCGAGGGCGCTCTGCTTCGCGGCCGCCGAGACCGCGCGCAGCGCGCGATCGATCTCGGGGGCGAGGCGCTGGAAGCCCGGATAATCGAGACGGGAAGTTTCGGTTGCCATGGCCCGGCAGGATACGTTCGTGATGGTATAGCGACAGTGCCAAGAACTGCGAAAGCGAGTAGGCCATCGTGACCCGCCGCGGAGCCAGGCTCCCCACGTCGCGCCGGCGGCAGCGCAGCGCCGGCACGCTGCAAGCGCAGCTGTACGACCGGATCCGCCAGGCCATCCTCTCCGGCGCGCTCTCCCCGGGCGCTCGGCTCCCCTCGGCGCGCGCCATGGCGCTCGAGGCGGGCGTCTCGCGAGGGACCGTGGACGTCGCGTACGCGCGCCTCTCCGTCGAGGGGTTCCTCGTGGCGCGCGGCGCGGCCGGCACGTTCGTCACGACCCCGCTCCCCATCGCCTCCGCCGGCGCCCCCGCGGCGCCGGAGGAGCCGCCGCGCCGGGAGCCTCGCGCCCGCGCGGCGCCCCGCCCCTTCCAGGTCGGCGTCCCCGCGGTCGACGCGTTCCCCGTCGCGACCTGGTCGCGGCTGCTCGGGCGGCACGCGCGGCGCGCCCGAGCCGGCGATCTCGCCCACGCAGACCCGTGCGGCGACCGCGCCTTGCGCGAGGCGATCGCCGCGCACCTCGCGGTCTCGCGCGGCGTCGTCGCGCGCGCGGAGCAGGTGGTGATCACCGGCGGCTACCACGGCGCGCTCGGCCTGCTCGCCCGCGCGCTCGCGCGGCCGGGGGATTGGGCGTGGTTCGAGGATCCCGGCTACCACCGGGCGCGGGCCGCGCTGGAGCTCGCGGGGCTGCGGCTCGCGGCCGTGCCGGTGGACGCCGAGGGGCTCGACGTCGCCCGCGGCGCCGCGCTCGCCCCGCGCGCCAGGTTCGTGTTCGTGACCCCGAGCCACCAGATGCCGCTCGGCATGGCGCTCTCGCTGCCCCGCAGGCTCGCCCTCCTGGCCTGGGCGCGCGGCGCCGGCGCGTGGGTCGTCGAGGACGACTACGACGGCGAGTTCCAGCGCGCCTCGCCGCCGCTGCCCGCCCTCAAGAGCCTCGATGACCAGGGCCGGGTGCTCTACGCGGGGACCTTCAGCAAGTCGATGTTCCCCACGCTGCGCCTCGGCTTCCTCGTCGTTCCGGACGGCGCGCGCGACGCGCTCGCCCGCGTGGCCGGCCTGCTGCACCCGGCCCCGCTCCTCGCCGTGCAGCGCGCCGCCGCCGACTTCCTCGGCGAGGGGCACTTCGCGCGGCACGTGCGGCGCATGCGCGCGCTCTACAGCGAGCGGCACGGCGCGCTGTCCCGCGCGCTGGAGGAGCTCTCGTCGCCGCACCTCCAGATCGAGGACGGGACGGGCGGGCTGCACCTGCTCGCGCGCCTGACCGGCGCCCGCGACGGCGAGGTGGTCGAGCGCGCGGGCCTCCTGGGCCTCGCCCCGAGAGCCCTGTCGAGCTTTCAGGCCGACGCGGCCGAGGGGCGGCTCGAGGGGCTGCTGCTCGGGTTCGCCGCGCTGCCCGCCGCCCGCGCGCGCGAGGCCGTGCGCCGCCTCGCGCAGGCCATCGCGCAGGCGCGCGGCCTCGCGCCCTCGCCGCCGCTCCGGCCTCAGCCCCTGGCGAGGACCACCTCGGTCGACCTGAACGGCGGCGGCAGCTCCGCGCGATCGCGGAACCCGAACCGCGCGTAGAACGTGTGCGATGGTCCAAGCGCTGTGATCGGCCAGGCGGGCAACCGGACGGAGCGCTGCTGGGCCGCGTGGAACCAGCGAACGCGGCCGAGAGATCGGAGATTCCGATCGTCCGCGGTCCGGAGGGCGGCTCCCACATCCCGGGCGACGGCGGCCCATCACAAAACCTCAGTCTCTCCCTGTCTGTCCGGGCGAGGCTACCCTATGCAGCGGGGGCGAACCGAAAGGGACAGCAACCACCCGATGAATCCAAAAGTAACGACCGCGCTCGGGCTCCTCGCGGCGACGCTCACCACGATCTCCTTTCTCCCCCAGGTGCTGCGCACGCTGCGCACGCGCGACACGCGCTCGATCTCGGTCGGTATGTACGCGGCCTTCGTCACCGGCGTCGGCCTGTGGCTCGTTTACGGCCTGCTCACCGGGGACATGCCGATCATCGTCGCGAACGCGATCACGTTCGTCCTCTCGGGCACCGTGTTCATCCTCAAGCTCCGATACGGCTGAACGGCCCTCCTCCCCGCCCGCCGGTCGCTCCCGCTCGCCGCGACCTCGGGCGGCCAAACACGCTCCTCCTCATGGCGCCCTCGGAGGGACCCTCCATCCTCTCGCCGGAGCGGGCATTCCCAAACCTCGCTTGACGCAGCATTTCTCACGTTCTACGACATCGCCGGTCCGAGGCAGCAGGCGAGGGCGCAGGTCCCCAGCGGGCCACGGCGGGTTCCGCGCGCCTGGGGCAAGGGGTCGGCCCTGGTTCGCGATTCGCGGCGCGCCGTTGGCTTCCTTGGATCGGAGAGGCTGAACATGAGACGATTCCACGGGTTGAGCGCGCTCCTCGCGCTCACGGCGCTGGGCTGCGGGGCGTCCGACGAGGCGCCGATCGCCGAGGTGGGGGAGAGCTGCGGCGGTTTCACCGATGGTCCCGCGCCCGTCTGCGCCACGGGGCTCTATTGCAGCTACGCGCTCGAGGACAGGTGCGGCTGGGCGGACGCGGCAGGCGTCTGCGCGGAGCGACCTGCGTCCTGCACGGAGGAGAACATGCCTGTCTGCGGCTGCGACGGCCGGACCTACGCGAATGCCTGTCTGGCCGCGATGGCCGGCGTCGCCGTCGAGGCGACGGGCGCGTGCGACGGCGCGCCGACAGGGGGATGAGCCGAGCTCCCCTCCACCGGCAGCCCGTATGTCCGCCGGCTCGCCGCCGCGCGGCGCGCTGCGCCCGCGATGGATGCACAATGGATGAATGACAGATCCGAGACGGCACCAGGCCGCGCTGGCTTGACCGCGCCCGCGCCCCCTCTCACCATCCAACGTAAGGGGGAACACAATGAATGGCGCGGTGCTTTACGACCTCGCGATGCGGCTGCCGCTCGCCGTCCTGATGCTCTATAACGCCCTGTTCGTCGGGCTGGATATCTATGCTCACCTGGCTTTCTGGCGCGGGCCCATGGGGCTCACGTACGGGACGACGCTGGCCTCGCTCCTCGCCACCGAGGCGTACCTCTTGCTCGTCGCGGCGCTCACGCTGGTTCGCCTCCGCCCCGTGCGCAAGCTGAGCGGCATCGTGCCCCGCATCACCGCGCTCGCCGCCGGTCTGCTGCCGGCGACCCTGGCGTGGCTGCCCAAGGCTGCCCCGACGCCCGGCCGTCAGATGGCGGGGACGCTGCTCCTCGTCGCGGGCCTCTCGCTCGCGGTGACCAGCCTCGGCTGGCTGGGCAAGTCGTTCAGCGTCATGCCGGAGGCGCGCCGCCTCGTCACGGGCGGCCCGTACCGGCTGGTGCGCCATCCGGTGTACCTGGCGTCGGTGCTCCAGGGCGCCGGAGTGATCGTGCTCTATCCGTCCATCGCCGCGTTCTCGCTCTACACGGTCGAGCTCGTCTTGCAGATCCTCCGCATGGGGTACGAGGAGCGCGTGCTGCGCGACACCTTCCCCGAATACGACGATTACGCGCGCCGGACCTCCGCGCGGCTCATCCCCCGCATCTACTGACGACGCGCCGGCGCCGCTTCACCCCCGGAGGCGCTGCGCGACATAATGCCACGCCTGGCGCAAGCGCGCCGCATCGAGGCGTCGACTCCGAGCGGCGCCCCAGGGATAGGCGGGCTCGGCGGCTCAACCGGAGGGAATGGCGGGATTGGCCACCCGGCCGACGAACAGGATCGCGCCGGTCGCGTGGTCGCGGATGAAGAAGAGGAACGGGCGATCGAAATGGATGATGGCGGGCTCGGGCGCCGACGTCTCGCCGATGACCACCCCCGTCGCCGCCGCCGCCTCGGTGCCCGCTTCGTTCACGGAGACGAACGCCTTGTGGAGCACGTCGCTGATGAACAGCCCGCCTTGCCCGTTCATCCCCGAGAAGTCCGCGAGGCCGGAAAAGGCGATGGGCATCCCCAGCTCGCTGAGCGGCGGGACGAGATCGAGGGTCGACTCGATCGTGAACCTCGGCAGCGTCATCGTGACGCTCCGCGATCCGAGCGAGGCGAGGACGCCATCGAGCCGCTCCCGGTCGAGCCCCGCCTCGAAGCCCCCGAGCTCCGACGGGAGCACGAGCACCATCGACAGCTCGCCGCCGTCATAAGGCATCTCCAGCGCCTCGTAGCCGTCGCCCTCGCCAAAGCGGACCTGCGCGTTGCCGGTCATCATCGGCACGGAGACCGTGGAGCCGTCCGCCAGCGTGAAATCGCCGGGCGCCGTCGCCTCCTCCTCGAACGGGAACTGCCATGCCGCGTTGAAATAGATGGCGTTCGTCAGCACGAGCCGCGTCGCGGGCTGGAGGGCGCCCTCGGGCAGGATGTCCTCGATCCGGCCCTCGGTGCGCTCGGCCACCCAGCCGTTGATGATCCTCCGCGCCTCGTCGGGCGCCTGGGCGAAGTCGACGACGCGCAGCCCGGCCCCGTAGCTCTCCGCGAGCACGTCGAGGAACGGCGGCGCGAACGAGGAGCCGACCTGCCCCCAGATCGCATTGGCGACGTTGAGCCGGAACCCCCCGCCGTCCCGCCCCGCGGCGCCCTCGCCGCGGCTCGCGAGCGCCTGATCGAGCGCGTTGAACGCCGGATGAAGCCGCTCCTGCGGCAGGGTGAACCGCAGCGCGCGCGCCATCTGCGCCGCCGTTTCTCCGCGCGCGCCCGCGTACGTCATCGCCAGCGCGATCGAGACGCTGTACGGCGAACAGAAGAGGTTGCCCGGCTCGGCGCCGAGCTGACGGTAGAGCTCGAGCGCAAAGGCCGTGTTGCCGGAGGCGAGCTCCTTGGCGTCGGCCTCCGGCACGTCGGGCTCGCGGATCCGCTGCTTGTCCGAGGCGACGACGCAGCCCGCGATGTCCGGATCGCCGCAACCGGGCGGCGAGGGCTGCGGCGCCGGCGCGCCGCCGTCGGAGGCGCAACCGGCGAACATCAGGGAAAATGGCAACAGGACCGCGGGGATCGGAGACCTACGCATGCGCCCGGCGCAGCAGGCGGCGTGCCGGCCCGCCGCGGCGCGGGCGCCGGCGAGCGATGCGTGGGGCGGCGCCGCGCATGATAAGATGCGGCCCGCATGCGGAGAGCCCGAGAGAGAGCCCCCGGAGGGGCGCGGCGCCCGTGATCGTGATCGTGATGGGCGTGAGCGGCGCGGGGAAGACGACGGTCGGGGTCCGCCTCGCGCGCGAGCTCGGGTGGGCGTTCCTCGACGCCGACGATCTCCACCCCGCCGCGAACATCGAGAAGATGCGCTCCGGCAAGCCGCTCGACGACCGGGATCGCGCGCCGTGGCTCGCCGCGCTCGCGGCGCGCATCCGGGAGCTCCTCGACGAGGGGCGCGACGCCGTGCTCGCCTGCTCGGCGCTCAAGGCGGCCTACCGCGCGCAGCTGCTCGTCGACCCCGCGCGGATGCGCCTCGTGCACCTGACCGGCGATCCCGCGCTGATCGCCGCGCGCCTCGCGGCGCGGGCGGGTCACTTCATGCCGCCCGGCCTCCTGGCGACGCAGCTCGCCGCGCTGGAGCCGCCGGAGGACGCGATCCGCGTCGACATCGGCGGCCCCCCCGAGGAGATCGCCGCCGCCATCCGCCGCGCGCTCGGCCTGTGAGCCGGGCCAGCCCCCGCGCAGCGCCTGCGCGGGGCCGCAGCGCCTGCGCGGGGCCGCAGCGCCTGCGCGGGGCCGCAGCGCCTGCGCGGTCAGTCCGGCTCGGACAGGCGGGCCACGAAGAGCGCGCCCTGCTCGCTGGAGAGCTCGCCGGTCCCCACCGCGATCGTGCCCTGGAACCACCCGGCCAGCACCGGCTGCTCCCACGGATCCATCTCCAGCCCTGAGACCCGGACGTCGGCGCCGATGCGCTGGGTCCACGCCTCCTCCCCGCCGGGGCCGAGCCCGGCCGCCCACGCGCTGCACGACGCCGGATCCTCCGCCGCCTCGCACAGCGCGTCGCCGGCCAGCACCACGCGCTCGTCGCTCGCCGTGACCTGGCGCGGGCTCTGCGCGTCGAAGCGCTTCACCCAGAGCACGTCGCCGTCGTCGTCGAGCTTGGCCACGAACGGCCGCGGGCCGCCCGGCAGCCCGGGCTCGCCGAACACGCCGCTGCCGGAGAGCAGCGGGGCGCCGTCCGGATCCACGGCGAGGTCGAACGCCATCTCGAGCTGATCCGAGGAGCCGCGGAACCGCTTGTGCCACTCGAGCTGGCCGTCGTCGTCGAGCTTGGTGACGAACGTCGCCGTGCCGCGCCCGTCCTGGCTCGCGATGAACACGTCGCCGTCGTCGTCGACCTCGATGCCGATCTCGTCGCTGTCCGCGCCGCTCGGCGGCAGGCTGACCCACGCGACGCGGCCGGAGGCGTCGAGCCGGACGACGAAGGCGCCGATCGCCCGCCGCTCGATCCGCGCGCCGGCGACCTTCGCCGCCCCCTCGAGCCTGCCGAGCACGAGCGCGCCGCCGTCGCCGTCGGCCGCGAGCGCCGTGCCGCTCAGGATGGTGTCCTCCTCCGCGGTGATCTGCGCCGCCCAGCGGGTATCGCCGTTCGGGCCGAGCTTCGCGAGGAACAGATCGGCGCCCGAGGGCGACGCCGCCGTGAGCCGGCGCGCCCCGAGATCGAGGGTGCCGGAGAACTCGCCGAGCACGAGCGCGTGGCCCCCCTTGCCCGCGGCGACGTCGATGGCGCCCTGCGCCGCGGCGTCGCCGAACCGCTTGCTCCACAGCGGATTGCCGCACGCGTCGAGCTTCGCCACGAAGACGTCCGCCGCGCCCGCGCTCTCCAGCCGGGTGTCGCCGAAGGTCAGATCGCCGTCGAAGCCGCCGGCGAGCAGCGCGCCGCCCGTCTTCTCGATGGCGAACCCGCGCAAGGTCGCGCCCGTGGCAGGAAACTGCCGGCTGAATGGCCGCCGCCGGCACCCCGGCTCGGCCCGGGCGGCCGCGACCAGCTCGCCCATGCCGGACGCGCCGCCGTCGCGTTCGACCGCGGCGTCCCGACACACACCGTCCCGGCCAGCTGCCCCCGTCCCGCACATTGCGGATGGCGATCTGTGCTCCGCGTTCGCCCCGACCGGACCTGCGCCGTCGCGCCCCGGCTCCCCCTCCGCCGCGCCGCCCGCAGCCCCCGAGACACACCCAGCCCCCCAGCAGATGACGCCACAGAGCGCGCCCAGCGCCCCCAAGACAGACCGCATACCGCATTCTCCTCTCCCGCGTCGACGCGGGCAGATTGGAAACACTGCAGGATGTGGACCATGACCATTCCATTTCAAACTTCTCGCAAGTACGAAAACCTCATCCTTATCATCTCGCTCTGCGAACTCGTCGGGGACGGGAGGCCGCGCGATCGGTTAGAACCGCTTCATGCCCCCCTCACGCCGCCACTTCCTCTCGCTCACCGCCGCGGCAGGCTCGATGGCTGCGCTCGGCTGCTCGCCCTCGGCGAGGCTCGGGCCGCCCGCTGCAGCCGGCGGCGGGGCCGTTCCGGGCGGCGGCCAGGCGCCCGCGCCCGCGCCCGCCCCGCCGGCGTCGCCGCAGCCGGCCGCGGCTGCAGGGGATCCCGGGAAGAAGACGCTCCTCATCCTCGGTGGAACAGGCTTCCTCGGGCCCGCCGTGGTCGAGGCGGCGAAGGCGCGCGGCTATACCATCACCCTCTTCAACCGCGGCAAGACGCGGCCGCACCTCTTCCCCGATATCGAGAAGCTGCACGGCGACCGGGATCCGGACAAGGGCGATGGGCTCAAGGCCCTCGCCGGCCGCAGGTGGGACGCCGTCATCGACAACTCGGGATACGTGCCGCGGATCGTCAAGGCGTCCTCGGAGCTGCTCGCCCCGAACGTCCAGCAGTACGTGTTCATATCGAGCCTCTCCGTCTACGCGAGCCACACGACCCCTGGAGCCGACGAGACGGCCCCGGTCGCGACGATGCCGGATCCCACCGTCGAGGCGATGGGCAAGGACTTCGAGAACTACGGCCCCCTCAAGGCGCTCTGCGAGCAGGCCGCCGAGGCGGCGATGCCCGGCCGGGTCACGAGGGTTCGCCCCGGGTTCATCGTGGGGCCCGGCGACCCGACCGACCGATTCACGTACTGGCCCGTTCGCGTCGAGCGGGGCGGAGAGGTCCTCGCCCCGGGCACGCCGCTCGACCCGATCCAGATCATCGATGTCCGCGATCTGGCCGAGTGGCTCGTCGCCGCCGTCGAGGCCCGCGCGACTGGCATCTTCAACGCCGCCGGGCCCGGCGAGCCGCTCACGATGGGCGGGCTGCTCGACACGTGCAAGGCCGCGCTCGGCAGCGGCGCGAGCGCGCGCTTCACCTGGGTCAGCGCGAAGTTCCTCGAGAAGCCCGGCGGCGAGCCGGTCGACCTGCCGATCTGGGCGCCCGCAGAGGGCGAGACGCGGGCCTTCCACCTGCGCAGCGCCGAGCGCGCGCGCAAAGCCGGGCTCACCTTTCGCCCCGTGCAGGACACCGTCAAGGACACGCTGTCGTGGTGGAAGACTCTTCCGCCGGAGCGGCAATCCAAGCCGCGGGCGGGGCTCTCCCCGGAGCGCGAGGCCGAGCTCCTGCGGGCGTGGCGCGCGCAGCCAAGAAAAGCCGGCACACTGCCACAGTAGCGCACCCCTGCCCACTTGGGGTAGAATGCTGACGCACGACTCCGGCGGACGTCGCGCCGCTGGAGGAGCCCGCTGTCGCGGGCGACGGCCCCTCCATGACCCCCTATCCATCTACGATCACGACGGAGCTCCCAGCGAGCGAAGGGGCCACCGCGCGGACACCCACGCCGGCTCCTCCGATCCCGCTGCCGGCGCCCCCCCGCGATCGCCTCGGAGATGGCGATGAAGCTCCTCTGCAAATCGGCTGACGAGCGCTATCCGGGCGCTCAGGTAATGAAGGTCGATGTCGAGGCGTACCTGAGGCGCCAGGACGCGCGCCCGGACGCCGAGCTCGCGTTCTCGCTGCACGCGGAGGCGGCCGAGCGCGCGTACCTCGGCGGCCAGATCGAGCGCGCGGGGTCGCTGCTCGACGAGCTCGCGGCGGAGGCGCGGTCGGACCTCGAGCGCGCCCGGGCCTACGAGCTGCGCATCGCCCTGTGCGCCACGCAGGGCCGGCTCGAGGAGGCGCTCTCGCTCGGGAAGACGGCGCTCGCGATGCTCGGCGTCCCCCTCCCCGAGGACGGGCCGGCGCGGAAGGCGGCCGCGGACGCCGAGCTCGCGGCGGCGCGCGCCGCGCTCGGCACGCGCCGGCTCAGGGATCTGCTCGACGAGCCCGAGACGTCGGACGCCCGGACCCGCGCGGCGCTCCGGCTCCTCATGGCGCTGACGATGCCCGCCGCGCTGATCTGCCCGCCGCTCTGCACCTTCATCGCGGCCAGGCAGGTCAACCTGTCGCTGGAGCGCGGCCACGGCGGCGTCTCCCCCTACGGCTACATGGCCTACGCCTGGATGGCCGCGCGCGTGCTCCGCCGCTACGACGAGGCCTTCGAGGTCGGCGAGCTCGCGCTCGAGATGAACGAGAAGGCCGGACAGGACGAGCTCTCGTGCCGGCTGCGCCTCGTGCTCGGGGCGCACATCAGCGTCTTCACCAAGCACCTGCTCTCGAGCCTCGACCTCTTCAAGGAGGCCCACGAGGCCGGGCTCAAGGCGGGCGACGTCTCGTACGTGGCGCAGACGTGCGTCCATTCCGCCCTCGTTCGCTTCGGGCTCGGCGACGAGTGCGAGGCGGTGCGGGCCGAGGTCGACGGGTTCCTCGCGCTCGCGCAGCGCGGCCGGGAGGAGCTCGCCCTGGCGGCGCTGACCGCGGTGCGCCGCGCGCTCGACGACCTGATGAGCACGGCGCCCGTCGGCGCGTCGCGCGCGCCGGAGCCCGTCGTCGACGAGGCGACCGCGGCGTTCGAGGAGAAGATCTCGGCGCCGGCCTACGGCGCCGTCGCGCGCATCTATTACGCGCTGCGGCAGCAGGTCTGCTTCCTGGTCGAGGACTACGAGGGCGCGCTTCGGATGGGATCGCTCGCCGAGGCGAAGATGCAGGGCGGCGTCGACGATCACCTCGCGACCGAGGTCTTCTTCTACACCTGCCTCACGCTGCTCTCGCCCGCGCTGTCGCGCGGCCGGCAGCTGACCCCCGTGTCCGTGCCGAGCTACCGGGATCGGCTGGCGGCGTGGGCGGAGCGGTGCCCGGACAACTACCGGCACAAGCACCTCCTCGTCCGCGCGGAGTCCGCGCGCGCCGCCGGCGAGGAGCTCGCGGCGATGAAGCTCTACGATCAGGCGATCGAGGCGGCGAAGGTGAACGGGTTCGTCCGGGACGAGGCGCTCGCCAGCGAGCTCTGCGCGAAGTTCCACCTGGCGAGCGGGAGGGAGCGGATCGCCCACGTCTACATGACCGACGCCCACGAGGGCTACCTGCGGTGGGGCGCGACGGCCAAAGTGCGACAGCTGTCTCGAAAGTACCCACACCTCGTGGCGCGCACCACGCTCTTCGGTCAGGCGAGCCGGCCGCCGGAGGCCGCCTCCCCGGCGAGCGCGCGGCGCCCTGGCGTGCTCGACGCGCTCGGCGTCCTCCGCGCCTCGCGCGCCCTGCACGGGGAGCTCGCGCTCGAGCGGCTCTTCGAGCGGCTCCTCCGGGTGCTGCGCGAGAGCACCGGGGCGCGGCGCGCCGTGCTGCTCCTCGCGCGCGACGGCGCGCTGACCGTCGAGGCCGAGCTCGCGGGCGACGCCGAGGGGGTCCGCATCGACGCTGCGACGCCGCTCGAGTGCGCCTCGGATCTCGCCGCGAGCGTCGTCCAGCACGTCGCGCAGACGCAGCAGCCGGTCGTGCTGGCGAGCGCGGCGGCGGACGAGCGGTTCGCGCAAGATCCCTACCTGCTCGAGGCCGGCGCGCGATCGATCCTGTGCCTGGCCATGACGCACCAGGGCCGCCTCACGGGCGTGCTCTATATGGAGAACGACGCGGGCGCCGGGGCGCTCCGCGCGGCGCAGCTCGAAACCTGCGGGCTGCTCGCGTCGCAGGCGGCGGTGGCGGTGAACAACGCGCTGCGCTACCGCGAGGCGCAGAGCGCCTCGAGCGAGCTCCGTCGCTGCAACGAGGCGCTCGCGGCGGAGGTCGCTCGCCTCACCGAGGAGCTCCGCGCCTGCAACCGCGACGCGGAGAGCCCCTGGAGCGAGCTGCGGCGCTGCAGCGACGCACGGTAGCTCCGCGCGGCGCGGGCGCGCCGCTCGGCGGGCCTGCCGAGGTGCCCGGCCTCGGTGAACCAGGTCCCCTCGGGCGTACCGTCTCCGTGACTGCGGGCTCGGACAGCGGGCCTCGGTGAACCAGGTCTCCTCGGTTGCACCGTCTCCGCAGGTGCGGGCTCGGACAGCGGATCTCGTTCCACGGTGAACGAGGTCCCCTCGGGCCCAGATCTCCATGAACCGGGACGGCCGGGCAACGCTGCGCCCGGCTCACGCGTTGGAGATCTCGTCACGGAACCATGACGCCGGAATCAGGGCGGGCCGCAAATCATGCATAGCTTGGGAGCTGCGCGCCGGGGCTCCGTCCGAGGCGCGTCGGAGCGCGAAGGAGAGCGCCGCGACGCGAAACAGGCGCGCAGCAGCGCGAAGAGCGCGTGGCGGCGCGGCAGACCCGCGCGACAACCAGCGCAGAGAGCGCCTGGCGCAGCGATCCTTCAGACCGGATAGGCCGGTACCAGAAGGACCATGAGCTGAGATGAGAGTGCTCCGGATCTCACGGGAAGGAGGGAAGACGCAAAGCATCTTCCGTCTCCCGACCTTCCCGTGATCCCCTTCGAACTACGACGGGATCGCTCCCCCTCCCCCCGCGATGCGGGTCGGGCGAGGGAAGCGCATCACAGAGGCGCTCGCCTCAGGCGCCGCCAGCGCCGCCCTCACCAGCGCCGCCCTCGCCGCCGGCGCCGCCGCCCTCGCCAGCGCCGCCCTCGCCGCCGGCGCCGCCGCCCTCGCCAGCGCCGCCCTCACCAGCGCCACCTTCGCCGCCAGTGCCGCCACCCTCGCCGCCGGTGCCGCCACCCTCGCCACCCTCGCCGCCGCCAGTCGTCGCCGAGCTGGTCGAGGTGGTCGTCCCTCCGGTGCTGTTGTCCTCGTCATCGCCGCATCCGGCGCCAATCATCATGGTCGCGCCAAGCAGCAGCGCGCTTGCAAAGATGCTCATCGAAGCTTTCATGTATCGTTCTCTCCCTTGGGTTGTTCCCCCCCAAAGAATGACTCGGCACAAAGCGCTGCGTCGATCACCGCCCCACACCGCCGCGGCGACTCATTTTACGACGAAAATCGCGCAAATTGTGCGCCCGCGAGCCGCACGCGCGCCTCAAATGCAATGGTTCGGTGTCGGCTCCATGGTGATTCCGTTATTGTGGATGATAGGCCACCATACTGGATTACGCAAGCTTTTTGTCTCACTGCATCATCATTGCAGGTGGATGGCCCACCGCGAGCACCCGCCGGTCAAGCGCATTCGCCGAGGCGCGCTCGCGCATGCGAAATAGGAAAAGCGACTGCGCCTGACGCGACATCCGCTATATCGGATAAACCTCCGAAGGTGAAGCCCCCTGAGTCAACGCGTGCTCGCGTGCTCGCGTGCTCGCGTGACCGAGCTGATCGACGTGGAGGAGCGCCGCTGGCCGCGCAGCACGCAACCCGCGGTCCGGTCGCGGCGCGGGTGCGCGTCGTCCAGCTCCCCGCGTGGGGCTGGCTCCCCGTCTGGCCCAGGAGGACATGTTGCGTGGCGTGAGGTGCAAGTCCCAGGCCCGCCGCGCGTCACGGCTCGGGGCTCCGCCTCCGCGCCGCGGTCGCCGTCGATGGATGAACCCGCGGAGGTCCAGGCGGTCGGGCGCCGGCCCCGGCAGCCATCGTGACGCTCTGCCCCCTTGAGGACCGCCACCATGAGGTCGCGCGGGTGGAGGGTCCGGAAATCACGGAGAGCAAATTGCGGGGCTTACCTGACGAGCGCCCTTGTCCTGTTCATGAGCGCGGGCGCGCCGACGAGACTCCATATCGAGCCCGACCGATCTCGCTCGGGCGCGTCTCCCAACTCGCTCGGGCGCGGCCTCCGAAATGAGGTGTGGTGCGCGAGCGCATGGCGACGCGACGGCGCTCGCGGCAAAGGTCGCTCGCTCACCGGACCGCCCGCCGCCTGGTCGAACGACAGAGGTGGAGAGCGCCCGAGCGCCCTCGACCTCCACGCGGCTCACGGGTTGAGCTCGTCGCTGGAGCCTCGCTCCCGGGCGCAGGTGAGCTCGCCGGCGCGGGCTCTGGCCGCGAGGCTCGCCACGGCGGCCACGAGGGCGGCCGGCTCGATCGGCTTCGTGGCGTGCATGTGGAAGCCGGCGTCGAGCGCGCGCTTCTGGTCCTCCTTGCGAGCGTAGGCCGTCAGCGCCAGCGCGGGCAGATCGCCGCCGGCGTGCGGCGGGCGCTGCCGGATGATGCGGATGAGCTCGTAGCCGTCCTCGCCCGGCATGGCGATGTCGCTCACGAGCACGTGCGGGCGCGCCGCGCAGAACGCGGCGAGCGCCTCCCTGGCCGAGGCCACCGCCGTCACCTCGGCGCGGTGCTGCGAGAGCACCTCCTGGAGGAGCTCCCTGGCGTCCTCGTCGTCCTCGACCAGGAGGACGTGGAGCCCGCCGAGATCGGAGGCGGCCTCCGGCGACGAGAACGAGCGCGAGCGCGCCTCCTTCGGCGCCACCAGCGAGCTGCGCTCGACCCCGAGCAGCGGGAGCCGGACCACGAACGTCGACCCCCTCTGCAGCCCAGGGCTCTCCGCCACGACCGAGCCGCAGTGGGCCTCGACGATGTGACGCACGAGCGAGAGCCCGATGCCGAGCCCCGCGTGCGTCCTGCGGCTCGTGCTGTCGGCCTGGCGGAAACGCTCGAAGACGAAGGGCAGGAAATCCGGCGCGATCCCCTCGCCCGTGTCGCGCACCGTGAGCTCGGCGTAGCCGCCGGCCCGCCGGAGCGAGACGAGGATGTGGTCCCCGGGACGCGTGAACTTGAGCGCGTTGGACGTGAGGTTCGAGACGACCTGCTGGAGCCGATCCGCGTCGCCGTCCACCTCGATGAGGGGGTCGAGCGAGACGTCGATGGTGAGCCCCTTCGCCTCGGCGGCCGGGCGGATCGCGTCGATGGCGATCTCCACGACGGGCGCGAGCGCCATGGGCGCCGCGCTGATGCGCAGCTTGCCCGTCGCGACGCGGGAGACGTCGAGGAGATCCTCGATGAGCTTCGTCTGCGCGGCCACGTTGCGCTCGATCACCTCGAGGCCGTGCGACACCCGCTGCTCGTCGAACGGCTCGCTGCGCAGGAGGTGCGTCCAGCCGAGGATCGCGTTGAGCGGGCTGCGCAGCTCGTGAGAGAGCGTGGCGAGGAACTCGTCCTTCAGGCGGTTCGCCTCGCGCGCCTCGGCGTGCACGCAGTTCTGGATGGCGATGGACGCGAGCTGCGCGAGCTGCACGAGGACCGTCTCGTCGTCGTCCGAGAACTCGCCGTCGTTCCGGTCCGAGAGCTGGATGGTCCCGATGTTCTGGCCGTCGGCCGCGGTGAGCGGCACGGCGAGGTACCCGCGCGGCGGCGGCCTCTGCCCGCCGTCGTCCAGCCACTCCGGGTGCTGCGAGAGCTCCTGCTGCGTCATCCGGAGGGGCCTGTTCCTGCCGCACACGTACGCGCACAGCCTGCCGGCGATGGGGGGCGGCGCCTCCTGCTGGAACGTGGCGTACCGCTCCGAGAGCGACACCGCGGTCCGCGCGCGCTCGCCGGGCCTCTCGAGCTTCACGAGCGTCATGGCGTGATGGGCGCCGCCGACGTCGCGCGCCGCGTCGGTGATCGCCGCGACCATGGCGTCGAGCGACAGGGCCGAGTTGATCGTGAGCGCGGCGCGGTTGAGCCGCTGGAGCTGCTCCGCGTGGACGCGCAGCGACTCCGCCTGGAGCCTGATCTTCTGCGTCTTCTTGAAGAGATCGACGAAGACAGACACCTTGGTGCGCAGGACCTCGGGGGCGAACGGGGTCATGATGTAGTCGACGGCCCCGAGCGAATAGCTGCGCTCGACATAGACGCGATCGTTGTGCGCCGTCAGGAAGATGATCGGCGTGTGCAGCGTGCTCCGCCGCTTGCGGATGAGCGTCGCGGTCTCGAACCCGTCTATCTCGGGCATGTTGATGTCGAGGAGGATGACCGCGAACTCCTCCTGCAGCAGGCAGCGGAGCGCCTCCCTGCCGGACGCCGCCTTGATGACGTTCTCGCCGAGCGGAGCGAGGACAGCCTCCAGGGAGAGCAGCTGCTCAGGCCTGTCGTCAACGACCAGGATGTTGACCTTGCCTACTTCTGCCCTCATCCCGCGTCTCCTTGCCCTCCTGCCCGGCGCAGCGCCGCGGCCAGCCTCGCAGCATCCTCAGGAACTCTTCTGTGTCCACCGCTTTCGGGCGGCGCCGACGGCGCCTGCTTCAGGGTTCCGCTCGAGGAGGCGCATGGAGACGATGTGGTCCGAGCGGCGCCGCGCGACCGCGCGGCCGGGGACGGCCCCGCGCTGCGTCACGACCGGGCGGCCGCCTGCGCCGCCGCCCGCGCGCTGGAAGGCACCCCCCGCCGCGGTCGAGCGCGCGCGGACCGCGCTCCCGGCGCGACCGGCCCTGGAACGCTCGGCCTCCTCGGCATGGCCGCTCCCTTGATCCACTCCAGCCCTCCCTGACTGCACTGACGAGCCCGTATCGTAGTCTAGGCGCTGTCTTACCCGCGACCCAGGGCTGGCCTGCAGTGCCAATAAGGGGGCTCCCGATGCTGCTCCATGATCCCCGCACATCGAACCTACACCGAAGCGCGCCGGCGTGGAAAGAGGATTTCGCGGCGCCCTTGGAAGGCGCGCTCCCCTTTCGAGTCGGAGAGGTTCCGAGAGGCCGTGAGGGAGATCGCGAATCGCGAGAGACCTCGAAGGAAACCTGCACGAAACCCGACCTGGAACGCAAGAGGCGAGACCGACGCGAGACCGACGCAGCAGCGAGAGCGGAAGCGAGCGCCGACGCCATAAGGCGGACTGGGGCCGCGCCGTTCTTGTTGACTCTCCCTGTGTCCGTCGTGTTTCCGTGGTGGGGAGTTCCTCCGATGCGCCGTTCGCGCCGCGCCGCCGCCTGGCCAGGTGCTGGCTAGGTGGAAGAGCGCCGCTCCTGCAGGGAACGCGAGTGCCGGAGGATCACCTCGAAGACCTCGGCGACCCCGTCGGCGTCGAGGCCGAGCTCGGCGGCGCGGCGGCGGCGCGACTCCATGAGCCGCGCTTCGCGCAAGGGATCCCGGACCGCGGCGCCGATCGTGGCCTTGGCCCGCGCGGCGCGCTGGACGAGCTCGGAGCGGCGCGCGAGCAGCTCGACGAGCTCCAGATCCAGCTCGTCGATGAGCTCCCGCGTCTCGCGGAGCTCGGGGGAGAGCGAGCCGAGATCGGGGATCGAGAGCGCGGCGAGGTCCTCGGGGGCGGCGTCCTCGGTGGGGATGTCGAGGCTGCGATCGACGGAGAGGAGCGCGTTGATGAGGCGGCGGCGCGCCTCGCCCGCGAAGGGGTTCTCGCGGTGCAGCGCCGCGAACAGGTGCCCGGCGTCGACGCGCACCGTCTCGATCGTGTGCGCGATCCCCTGGAACGAGGGCGGCGCGTACGGCGCGCCGGCGGGCACGCCGGCGTCGAGCATGCCCTTCGCGATGAAGAACGCGAGCGCGTGCGTGAAGGCCATCACCCGGTCGTGCTCCTCCGGGGCCTGCTCCAGCACCTGACACCCGATCCGCTCGAACAGCGCGACGACCTGGCGCACCGCGTCCGGGTGGGCCGGGTTGGGGCAGACGACGGTGCGCAGCGGGCGCTCGCCGCGGGCGAGGCTCGCCGGGCCGAAGAGGGGGTGCGTCGCCACCCAGGGCTGGCCTTCGCCGAGCACCTCGGCCATGGCGCGCGCCGGCACGGTCTTGACGCTGCCCACGTCGGCCACGATCTGCCCCGGCGCGAGGTGCGGCCGCAGCGCGACGAACGCCTCGCGCATCGCCGGCACCGGGACGGCGACGAGGACGAGGTCCGCGCCGTCCACGAGCTCCGGAAGCGAGCCGGCCCGCACGGCGCCGTGGATCTCGGCGCCGGGGTCGAGCGCGCGCACCGCGATCCCCGCGTCGCCCAGCAGCGACCCGAGCGCCGCGCCGAAGCGGCCATAGCCGAGGAATGCGACCCTGCCGATGCGCCCGGGCGGAGCGGAACCGCCCCCGGAATGTGGGAGAGAATGCGGCATGCGGCGGATACTACGACAGCAGGTCTGGGCTGCTGTCACGTTTTCTCGGCGCAGCCGCGGGGGCCTGCGCGCGACGGCGCGTGCGCCCGGCGTCGATGGGGCGGCCCGCCGGCTTCCCCATGCCGCCCGCCCCGAGGCGACAGCCCCGGCCAGGGGCGGAGGCGCTCCCCACGGAGCCGGGGGCGCCATCGGCGCCAGCTCACTTGAGCTGCGCCGCGGCCACGCCGAGGATCGCGAGCAGCGACGCGAGCGCCGCCAGCAGCGCGAGTCGCGCCGCGTGCCTCCCCTTGTGCGGCGCGTCCTGCTCGATGGCCCGCGAGAGCGCCGGCACGGCCGGCTCGACGCCCTGCTGCAGGCGCGGCGCGGGGCGCGGCTTCGCGTTGAGCCCGAGCCCGATCGTCGGGAGCGAGGCGCGAGGGCGCGGCGGCAGCGTCGCGCCGAGGACGCGCGCGGCGCGCTGCGCGTACTCCTGGCCGCCCCCCGACGCGTGCGGGGCGAGCGCGATCGCCAGCTCGGCCACGTTCGTGGGCCGCCGCGCCGGGTCCTTCTCGAGGCAGCCGAGGAGCACGCGCTCGACGGCGGGGGGAATGTCGGGCCGGAGCGCGCTCGGGAGCGCCGGCTCCGCGCTCGCGACGCGGAGCGCGAGATCGGCGGGCGATCTCGCCTCGAAGGGCGGCTGACCCGTGAGGAGCCGGTAGAGGATCGCGCCGAGCGACCAGATGTCGGCGCGCGCATCGACGAGGCTCGACGGCCGCAGCTGCTCCGGCGCCTGGTAGAGGGAAACGCCGAGCCCCTCCTGCGCCGTCGCGCCGCCGTCGCCCTCGCCCGCGGAGGACGGCTCCGTCGAGATGCCGATGTCGAGCACCTTGAGGAGCGTCGCGCCGCCGGGGGTCGCCGTGAGGAAGAGGTTCGCCGGATCGAGGTTGCCGTGCACGATCCCCGCGGCGTGCGCCTCGGCCATCGCCACGCAGGCCTGCAGCATGTAATCGATGGCCTCCGAGATCTCGAGCTGGCCGCGGTCGCGGAGCAGCTCGGCGAGGTCGCGGCCGTCGAGGTGCTCCATGACCAGGTACGGGACGCCCGAGTCGAGCTGGCCGACGTCGAGCACCCGCGCGACGTGCTCGCCCCTGAGCCGCACCGCCGCGCGCGCCTCCCGGAGGAACCGCTCCACGAGCGCAGGGCTGGAGTCGCCGACCAGGAGCTTGATCGCGACCCGCTCGGGCTGGACGAGGTGGCTGGCGTCGACCACAAGCCCCTTCCCGCCCCTGCCCAGGACCCGGTCCACTCGGTACTTCTCGGCGATCACGTCCCCTGCGACGACAGGTGCGTTCATCGAAGCTCCCCGCTGCGCGCACCGGCGCGGGGCAGCGGCCCACCCCCGGACATGCGCAGCTTCATCCTAGCACCTTCGCTCGCTGGATTGATCGAGGTCGAGCAGCCCGCGCGCTCGCCCGGAAGCCCCGCGCAGCGCGCCCCTCCTCGCGGAGCAGCGCGAGCAAGCGCGCCGCGAGGGACCGGACGGGATACATCGAGCGCCCGTTCCACGGCGTTCGATCCAAGAGGCGCCAAGGGTGCCCAAAGGCGCCAAGGGTGCGCCGGTATCTCGAGCGCTGTGCGTCGCGAGAGGACAACCGGACGAGCGGCCTCTCGGCGCAGGCCCTAGCGCTGAGTCCGCTGGGCGGCCGATCGAGCATCGATGTGCCGACAGGGCCGCGTGGCCCCCCCGCCCCGCCCGAAGGGCCGAGGAGGGCTGAAGCCGAAGAAGCCGACGAGGAAGAGTGGACCGATGTTCCCGCGATGTCGTGAGACCCGAGGCCTCTCGGCTAGCACGCACACGCACCCGGCCTTATGATCCCGCGAAGTGCGCGAGGGGGACGCGTATGACTCGGGCGGAAGCGACCGAGATTCACCGCTGCGGCCGCTTTCGGCTCCGCAGGCTCACGCTCGCCGGCAGGACGGTCGTGCAGAAGACCGTCCGCGGGAACCCTCCGGTCCCGGGCGCCGCGGCTCTCCTGCTGCGCGAGCACGCCTTCCTGCGCCGGCTCGACGTGCCGGGGATCGCGCGGCCGCTCGCGCTGGAAGGCCCGGAGAGCGCGCCCACGCTCCTCCTCGAGGACGCTGGCCCCGAGGACCTCGAGCGGCGGCTCGGCCGAGGGCCGCTCGCGCTCGACGCGTTCTTCCACGTCGCCGTCGCGCTCGCCGACGCCTGCGCGCGCATCCACGCGGGCGGCGTCGTCCACCGAGCGATCGCCCCGAGCCGCGTCGTCCTCGGCGCGGACGGGCAGGTCACCCTCGTCCATTTCGTCGACGCGGCCGAGCTCACGAGCGCGCCCGGCGCCGTGGAGATCGAGAAGCTGAAGGCGCTCCCCTTCCTGTCCCCCGAGCAGCTCGGGCGCACGGGCCGGTTCGTCGACACGCGCTCGGACCTGTATGCGCTGGGCGCGCTCTTCTACGCCATGCTCATCGGCGCGCCGCCGTTCCAGGACCTCGATCCGCTCGCGCTCGTGCACGCCCACGTGGCGAGGAGCCCCGTGCCCGCGCACGCGGTGAGCCCCTACGTGCCGGCGGCGCTCTCCGAGCTCGTGCAGCGGCTCCTCGCCAAGATGCCGGAGCTGCGGTACCAGAGCGCCGAGAGCCTCGCCCAGGACCTGCGCGAGGCGCGGAGTCGATGGCTCGCCACGGGCGACGTCGCGCCGTTCGAGCTCGGCCGCCTCGACCTCGCGCGGCGGCTCCCGCTGCCCGAGCGCCTGTTCGGCCGCGAGCGCGAGCTCGCCGCGCTGCACGGCGCGCTCGCCCGCGCCGCGGAGGGCCGGACGGAGCTCGCGCTGGTCACCGGAGAGGCGGGCATCGGGAAGACCGCCCTCGTCAGGGCGCTCCGGGGCGCGGTCGCCGAGCGGGGCGGGCGGTTCATCGGGGGCAAGTTCGATCTGCGCGCCGCCAACGTGCCCTACGCGCCGCTGGCGGAGGCGCTGCGCGCCCTCGCGGCCGCGCTCCGCGCCGAGCCGGAGGACAGCCGCGCAGCGCTCAGGGAAGCGGCGAGCGCGCCCTGCCGCGCGCTCGCCGAGCTCTGCCCGGAGCTCGCCGACCTGCTCGCTGCTGCCCCCGAGCTGCCCGCGGCGGATCCGAGGCGCGCGGAGAGCCGCTTCCTGCTGGCGATCCAGGACTTCGTGCGCGCGGTGGCCGCCCAGCGGCCGCCGCTCGCGATCTTCCTCGACGATCTGCAGTGGACCGACGCCGCGTCGCTCCGCGTCCTGCGCGCGCTGGCCGACGATCCGGGCAGCCGGCACGTGCTGCTGATCGCCGCGTACCGGCCGACGGAAGTCGGCCTCACGCACCCGCTCCAGGGGGCGCTGGAGGAGCTCCGGCGAGCCCCGATCCCCACCACCCGCCTGCCGCTCGGCCCGCTCGACGCCGAGGCGATCGTCGCGCTGCTCGCCGACGCGCTCCGCTGCGAGCCGGAGCGGGCGCGGCCGCTCGCGGAGCTCATCCTCGCCAAGACCGCGGGCAACCCCTTCTTCATCCGCCAGCTCCTGCGATCGCTCCAGGAGAGACGGCTGCTCCTCTTCGACGCGGGCCGCTCGACGTGGACGTGGGACCTCGGCCGGATCGAGCGGGTCGGGGCCACCGACAACGTGGTCCAGCTGATGGCGGAGTCCGTCCGCAAGCTGCCCGAGGAGGCGCAGGAGCTCCTGCAGATCGCGGCGTGCATCGGCAAGCGCGCGGAGCTCGAGATCGTCGCGGCGGTGTCGGGGCGGTCCGTCGACGAGGCGCTCGCGTCGCTCGGCCGGGCGCTCTGCGAGGGCCTCCTCCTGCCGGACAGCGCGCGCGAGCGCGGGGCGGCGCTCGCGGTCCGGTTCGCCCACGATCGCGTCCAGCAGGCCGCCTACGAGCTCGCGCCGGCGGAGCGGCGGGGGCAGCTGCACCTCGAGATCGGCCGCTTCCTCCTCGAGGCCTCTCCGGGCGGCGGCGCGGACGGCGCGCTGTTCGCCGCGGTGGACCAGCTGAACCTCGGCCCGGCGCCGCTCGACCTGGAGCAGCGCGGCCGCCTCGCGGAGCTGAACCACCGCGCCGGCGTCAAGGCGCGCCGCGCCGCTGCCTACGGCCCGGCGCTCGCGTACTTCCGCGGCGGCCTCCGCCTGCTGCCGGAGGCCGCCCCGCGCTCGTGCTACGCGCTCTGGCTCGCCCTCCACCGCGACGCGGCGGAGTGCGCCGCGCTGACCGATCGGCACGCCATGGCCCGCGCGCTCGTGGAGGAGGGGCTCCGCCACGCGGCGTCGATCCCCGAGAGGGTCGACCTGGAGGCGCTCCGGATCATGAGCGCGACCATCACCGGCGAGCACGATCTGGCGCTCGGCTGGGGGCGCGACGCGCTGCGCGCGGACTTCGGGGTCGAGCTGCCCGCGGCGGATCTCGACGAGGAGATCGCGGCGCAGCGGCGGGCCATCTGCGGGCACCTCGGGGCGCGCCCGCCCGAGTCGCTCGTCGATCTCCCGCGCGCGACAAGGCCGGAGGAGCGGGCCCACATGAGGCTCCTCGCCGAGATGGTGGCCCCCGCCTGGTTCGCGGACCGGAAGCAGCTGTTGCTCCTCACCTCGCTCGGCGTCCGCCTCGCGCTGGAGCACGGCAGCTCGAGCGAGTCGATCCTCCCCTACGCAGGCTACGCGATGCTCCTGGCGGCCGAGGGCGAGCTCCGGAGCGCCCAGGGCTTCGGCCAGCTCGCCGTGGAGCTCGCGCGGAGGCTCGAGGATCGCGCGCAGGAGACGATCGCCCGGTACATGGTCAACGAGTTCGTTCGCCCGTGGGTCGCGCCGCTCGCCTCGAGCGCGGGGTCGTTCCGCGAGATCGTCGCCCTGGGCCTGTCGTCCGGCGAGCTCCGCTTCACGTCCTACGCGCGCACGGGGCTCGTGGAGCACTCGTTCGCCGCAGGGGTGGAGCTCGATCGCGTGCTGGTCGACCTGAACGACGCGCTCGCGTTCAGCCGGCAGACCGGCAACAAGTCGACGCTCTTCTACCAGCTCGCCTACCGGCAGACGATCCGGTGCCTCAAGGGGCTGACGGCGAGCCGAGGCGCGGCCGACGACGCCGAGTTCGACGAGCGGGCCTTCCTCGAGGCGGCGCAGCGAGAGCCGCCGGCGCGGTGCGTGTACCACATCCTGCGCCTCCAGGCGTCGTACGTGTACCGAAACATGGCCCGCGCCGCCGCGCACGCCGACGCGGCGATCCCGTTCATGCACTTCGTCGCCGGCTACATCCCCGAGAGCCAGCACGCGATGTTCACCGCGCTCACGCTGCTCACGCGGTGCGACGAGGCCGACGAGCGGGAGCGGGCCGCGCTGCTCGCGCGCGTGGTCGACCTCCAGCGCGCCCTCGGGCGGTGGGAGTCGGGCTGCGCGGAGAACTTCCGCCCGAGGCGCCTCCTGGTCGACGCGGAGGTCGCCCGCGTCACGCGCGACGTCGAGGCCGCCGGGGCGCGGTACGACGAGTCCATCGACGCGGCGACGCGCGCGGGGTTCGTCCACCTGGCGGCGCTCGGCAACGAGCTGGCCGGGCGCTTCTACCACGGGCTCGGGCGGGCGCGGATCGCGGCGCTGTACCTGCGCGCCGCGCGGCAGGGGTTCGCCCGCTGGGGGGCCTCGGAGAAGGCGCGCGCGCTCGCGGACGAGTTCGGGCTCTCCGGGCCCTGCGAGGAGCCCGAGCTCGCCGAGGAGCGGCTGCCGGCGGTCGCCCTCGACGCGCTCAGCCTGCTCAAGGCCGCCGAGACGCTCTCCGGAGAGATCGTGCTCGATCGGCTGCTCGAGAAGCTCCTCGGCGTCTGCCTGGAGGCCGCCGGCGCGCAGCGCGGGGCGCTCGTGCTCGAGGAAGAGGGGGAGCTCTTCGTCCGGGCCCTCGGCTCCGTCGCTGCCCCGGTCTCCGTCGAGCGCGCGCCGCTCTGTCAGTCGCGCGAGGTCCCGCGGCGGGTCGTCGAGCACGCGCACCGGGCGCAGGAGACCCTCGTGCTCGACGACGCGGCCAGCGAGCCGGAGCAGGGCCACGATCCTCTCTTCGCCGAGGGCGGCTCGAGATCGGTCCTGGTCCTGCCCATCCAGCGGAAGGAGGCGCGGCTCGGGGTGGTCTACCTCGAGAACAACCTCACCACGCAGGCCTTCACGCGCGACCGCGTCCACGTGCTGGAGCTCCTCTCGGACCAGATCGCGATCGCCCTGGAGAACGCCCGCCTCTACCGCGAGGCGCAGCACGCGGTCCGCGTGCGCGACGACTTCCTCAGCGTCGCGTCGCACGAGCTCCGGACGCCCGTCACCTCCCTGCGCCTCGGCCTCCAGGCGCTGCTCCGCCGGAGCGGCCACGCGCCCGAGGATCGCCTCGGGCGCGCCCTGCACAGGATGGATCGGCAGGTGCAGCGGCTCGCCCGGCTGATCGACGATCTCCTGGACGTCTCGCAGCTCCACACCGGCCGGCTGGAGCTGCACGTCGAGCCGGTCGACCTCGCGGAGGTCGTCGACGAGGTCGTGGAGCGGCTCGGCGAGCGCGCCGCGCAATCGGGCTCGGCCGTGAGCGTGCGCGCCGAGCCGTCCGTCGTGGGATCGTGGGACCGGAGCCGGCTGGAGCAGGTGGTGTCGAACCTGCTCGACAACGCCCTCAAGTTCGGCGCGGGCAAGCCGATCGAGATCACGGTGGCGCGGAAGGGCGGCGCGGCGGAGCTCGTGGTGCAGGATCAGGGCATCGGGATCCCGGCCGGGCGCCTCCCCCACGTGTTCGAGCGGTTCGAGCGCGCGGTGTCGAGCCGCCACTTCGGGGGGCTCGGGCTCGGGCTCCACGTGGTGAAGAGCATCGTGGAGGCGCTCGGCGGCGCGGTGCGCGCCGACAGCCGCCCGGGCGAGGGGGCGCGGTTCACGGTGGAGCTGCCCTGCGAGCCGGCCGCCGCGAGCCGCGCGGCGCCGGCGTCGATCGGCGGCCTCCGCCCGTGACGCGCGCCGGCCCGAGGGGCCGCTACGGCCTGCGCGCCGGCGGCTGGGGGACCATGAGGATGTACGGCGTGGCCGGCTCCTCCCCCGGCGCCACCGCCCTCGGCGCGCGGGCGCCCTTCGCGCCGAGGCTCCGGATGAAGCGGTACATCGCCACGAGGTCGCTCTCGTGCATGGTGGCGTAGTTGAGCCAGGGCATGGGCGGGCGGCCCGCGGCCGCGCGGAACATCCGCACCCAGTCCTCCTCGCTGAGGTCCTGGACGGCGAGCCGGAGGTTCTCCGCGTAGCTCGTCCCCCACGGGCCGCGGTAGCCGACGTCGTTGCCCGTCAGCCACTCCGAGGCCGGGAGCCTGCCGCTCGATCGGTCCCAGCCCGGCGTGTGGCAGTCGTTGCACCCGCCCACGAGGATCAGGTACCGGCCCGCCTCCTCCGGGCTCGACGCCGCCACGTGCGGCGAGGCGGGCGGCTGGGCACAAGCTGCACAGCCGATGATCGCCGCCGCCGCCGCGCCCGGCAGCCCGCGCACAGCCAGGCGCGCCGCGCGCGCCCCCGCGGCGGAGGACCTCGATCCAGCGCGCATTTCTCTCCTCATTCCGGCCATTCCATCCGTCGTGCAGCGCGCATACCGGGCCTCCGCGCCGCGCGGGGCGGAGCGCGCCCGCCGCCGCGGGGCCCGCGCGCCGCGCCGGATCACCGGCCGCCTGGGAGGGCCTTCCTGCGCGGCGCCGCCATGAGCGGACGGAGTCCGTTCACGCAGGCGAGGACCGCGGAGCCGTTGTTCATGAGCGTCGCCGCGACCGGGTTGAGGAGCCCGGGGATCGACAGCGCGTACGCGACCGCGTTCACGGCGAGGATCATCGAGAAGTTCTGGTGGATGATGCGCATGGCGCCGCGCGAGATGTCGATCGCCTCGACGAGCTTCGACAGGTCGTCCTCCACGAGGACCACGCCCGCCGTCTCCCGCGCGATCTCCGCGCCCGCGGACACGCTGATGCCGATGTCGGCGTACGAGAGCGCCGGGGAGTCGTTGATGCCGTCCCCCACGACCGCCACGGTGCGGCCCTCCTGCGTCAGCCGGCGCGTGATCTCCGCCTTGTCCTCGGGCAGCATCTCCGCGAAGTACCGCGTGATGCCGAGCTCGAGCGAGACCTGCCGGGCCACCTCGCGGCTGTCGCCCGTCAGCATGACGATGTCGTCGATCCCGCGCTCGCGCAGGCTCCGGATGGTCGCGCGGCTCTCCGCCCGGATCGCGTCGCGGTAGGCGATCGTGGCGACGTGCTGCCCGTCGACGGCGAGGAAGAGGAGCGACTTCGCCGAGGCCTCGAGCGCCAGCCTCGCGCCGGCCTCGGCGCGGCACGGGACGCCGACCTCCTCGATGAAGCGCGGGCTGCCGAGCTGCACGACCTTGCCGAGGACCCTGGCCTGCACGCCCCGGCCGACGAGGTAGCGGGACTCCTCCCGGTCCGGGATCGCGAGCCGCCACGCCTCGGCGAGCCGGAGCACGGCCTGCGAGACGGGGTGCGTCTGCCGCGCGGACACGGCGGCGGCGAGCGTCGCCGCGTCGCGCTCGGACAGGGCGTCGTGGACGAGGAAGTCGGTCACCTCGGGCACGCCGGAGGTCAGCGTGCCGGTCTTGTCGAACACCACGGTCGACACCTTCGCGAGCTTCTCGATGTACGCGCCCCCCTTGATGAGGATCCCGCGCCGCGCCGCGGCGTTCATCGAGGCGAGCACCGTCGTCGGGGCCGAGACGCGCGGGCCGGTGCCGAAGTCGATCGTCAGGATGGCGGACACGCGGCCGAGGTCCCGCGTCGCCGCGAGCACGACCGCCGAGCACGCCAGCGCCGGCGGGACGAGCCGGTCCGCCACGACCTCCGCGTAGTTCTGCGCGCGCGTCTCCAGCGCCGGCGCGTTCTCGATGAGCCGCGCGGTGCTCGCGGCGGTGGTGTCGCCGCCGACGCGGTCGGCGCGGACGTACAGCTTGCCGTCCTTGATGACGGTCGCCGCGAAGCAGCGGTCGCCGGGGCCCTTGAGCACCGGCATCGACTCGCCGGTCAGCGTCTGCTGATCGACGAGCCCCTCGCCGTCCGTGACCGTCCCGTCGACCGGGATCACCGAGCCGGTGTAGATGACGAGGACGTCCCCCACGGCGAGCTCTGCCACCGGGATCTGCACCTTCGCGTCGCCGCGGACGACCCACGCGAGGTCCTGCTGGTAGCCGAGCAGGCCGCGGATCGCGCGCCGGGCGCGCGCCTGGGTGAGATCGCGGATGTGGTCGCCGAGCGTGACCAGCCAGATGATGCCGGCCGCGTTGACGGCGTCGCCGGTCGCCACGGCCGAGGCGATCGCCAGGCTGTCGAGCAGGTCGACGTTGAGCTTGCGCTGCCGCACCACCGAGCCCCACGCCCGCTTGAAGATGGGCGCGCACGTCGCGGCGATGAACGGGTACGCGAGGAGCGGCGAGACGAAGCCGAGCGAGAAGAGCATGCCGGCGCTCGAGAGGTAGAGCGGGCGCCTCGCCAGGGCCGCCGCGCGGCGCGCCTTCCTGGCGCCGCGCGCGGCGCGCAGCGCCCCCCGCGGCGCCGGCGCCGCCGCGGCGGCGGCCGCGGCGCGCGCGATGGCGCCGGCGTCGACGAGCCGCGGGTCGTGCTCGACGACGGCGCTCGACGCGCCCTCGGCGATGCGCACGGACAGGACCCCCGGCACGGCGGCGAGCCCCGCCTCGAGCAGCGGGCCGAACGCCTCGTCCCGCCCGAGCCGCGGGAGCCGCAGGCGGACCCTGCCGGGGATCGCGTGGACGACCGAGACCGCCTCGGCCCCGCTCGACAGGAGCGCTGGCACCATGGTCACCCCGCCTCGCCGCCGGCGGGCGCGCGCGAGCCCGCGAAGAAGCCCTGGATGCGGGCGTGGTTCAGCACCACGAAGGCGTCGACCCCGTACTTGACCAGCGTGATCCAGTGCGGCATGCCCGGGGAGCGCCGCAGCAGCACCTGGAGCACCCCGGAGCCGACGAGGAGCGCCGGGACCACGAGCTTGAGGTCGACCTGCGGCGGCGGGACCGCCAGCGACGCCGCGTTCAGCCGGTCCGCGGCCTGGACCACGAGGCGCGCGGTCCGGCCGGGGCTCGGCGGCTCGACGGGCGCGGCGCAGCGCGGCGGCGGCGGCGAGAGCGCGTCGATCGGGTGACAGCCGCAGTCCGAGAGCTCCGGGATGAGCGCGAGCTCGGAGAGGACGGTCTCCAGCGGGACGTCGGGCTCGTGCTCGACCGTGAGGCTCCCGGCCCACGCGCTCGCCCGCGCGTCGACGACGCTCGGGCAGGCGCGCGCCGCGTCCGCGATCTCTTCCGCCCTCGACGGGTCCCTGCGCAGCGCGGGGACGCCGAGGCGCACGCGCCCCGCAACCCTGTGGATGATGAAGACCCCTCGATCGCTCGGCATGGCTCACCTCCCGGCCGGCGGGGCCGGGTCACCGGAACACCCCACTCGTCAGGCCGCGGGCGGCTCGATCTCGGCGCGCGCGGCCGCCTGTGTGCCGGCGCGCTGCTCTTGCCGGGCCATCTCCTCCTTCACCTCGGCGACGAGGTCGGCGAGCCGCTCCTTGCCCTCGCCGAGCGCGCTCCTGAGCGCGTCGGCGGCGGCGAAGCCGAGCCGCATGGCCTTCTTGACGGTCGGACGGGTGATCCTGGTCAAGCTGGCGAGTCCCACGCCGATGATGATGCCGAGCCCGAGGCGTTCCATTCCCCCTCCTCTCCTCGAAATCCACGACCGGCGGGCGCGCCGGCGCCGCCGGAAGACAGAGCCTTTGAACGCAAGAGATGCAGAGCACACGGAGAGAGAGGGACAGAAGAAGCGCTCTGTCCCTCCGTGCTCCTGTGTCTGTTCCCTGGGTTCTTGGCTGTTCGGGACGCTAGCGACGCGCGATGTCGGCGCTGCGCGGCCACGGCCAGGACGGGCGCCGCCGCGCGTGCGGCGGCGCCGGATCCGGGATTGTGGGAGGGCGCCTTCGAGCGAAAACCCCTGGTTCCGCGACTTCCGTGAGAGCACCCACGCATGATTTGTAACACTCTAGTCGCTCGATCGCCATGTACATTTCATGTCCACTCGACACCTGACTTGCGTGCTGACCGAGCCTCCTTCGGTGTCTGGCGCTGTTCCGCGCTGTTCCGTACGGTTCCGCGCGAGCGTCCGAGGCGCGCAGCGCCGTCACCCGTCCGCTCGACGCGCGCTCGCGCGGGTAGGCAGGACAGGAGGAGAGGAGGGCGAGCGCCCTGGGGAGCGCCGCGCGGCGCGCGCGGGCGCCGGCGTGTCCGTCGCTTCCAGCCGGCGAGCGACCGTGGTAAATTCGTGGACATGCAAGCGGGGCAGCCTGAAGAGCCGGCGAAGGAGGGCGGCGGCTCTCTGCTCGAGGAGCTCCTGGCGGAGACCGGGATCCCTCCGGCCAACGAGGCGTACCAGGACATGAAGCGCGGCGTGAAGGCCGCGCTCGACAGGGTGGCCGGCCGGCCGGACGCCGGCCCGGCGCTCGACAACGCCCTCATCGACCTGTGGATCGCCGAGATCGACCAGCGGCTGTCGCGCCAGATCGACGAGATCCTGCACCACCCCGTGTTCCAGCGGCTGGAGGCCGCGTGGCGCGGCCTCAAGTTCGCCGTCGACCACATCGACTTCCGCGAGAACATCCGGGTCGAGGTCCTCAACTGCTCGAAGGACGATCTGCTCGCGGATTTCGAGGACTCGTCCGAGATCGTGAGGAGCGGCCTTTACAAGATCGTCTATTCGTCGGAGTTCGGCTCCTTCGGCGGCAAGCCGTTCGCCGCCGTCGTCTCGAACTACGAGTTTGGCCCCGGGCCCCAGGACATCGCGCTCCTCCAGAAGTGCGCGGCGGTGGCGACGATGGCGCACGCGCCCTTCCTGGCCGTCGCGGGCCCGCAGTTCTTCGGGCTCACCGACTACCGGAAGGTGCCGCACCTCGGCGACATCAAGGCGCTCTTCGAGGGGCCGCAGTACGTGAAGTACACCGCGTTCCGCGAGTCCGAGGACGCCCGCTACGTGGGCCTGCTCCTCCCCCGCTTCCTCCTGCGCCTGCCCTACGGCGCGAGCACGGTCCCGGTCCGGGCGTTCTCGTACGAGGAGGACGTCGTCGGCAACCACGCGGCGTACTGCTGGGGCGCCCCCACCTACGCGATCGCGACCCGGATCGCCGAGAGCTTCGCGCGCCACCGCTGGTGCCTGCACATCATCGGCCCGCAGTCAGGCGGCACGGTCGAGGGGCTCACGCTCCACGAGTACGAGGCGCTGGGCGCCATCCAGACGAAGATCCCGACCGAGATCATGCTGACCGAGCGCCGCGAGTTCGAGCTCAGCGAGGAGGGCTTCATCGGGCTCACGTTCCGCAAGGACACGGACAACGCCTGCTTCTTCTCCGCGAACTCGGTGCAGAAGCCGAAGTTCTTCGGGCAGAGCGAGGAGGGGCGCGCCGCCGAGATCAACTACCGGCTCGGCACGCAGCTGCCCTACGTGTTCCTCGTCAGCCGGCTCGCCCACTACCTCAAGGTGATGCAGCGCGAGCAGATCGGCACCTGGAAGGAGCGCGGCGACCTCGAGCGCGAGCTCAACACCTGGCTGAGCCAGTATGTCGCGGACATGGATGTCGTGTCGCCCGCCGTGCGCTCGCGCAGGCCGCTCCGCAAGGCGCGGACCTCGGTGACCGAGGTGGAGGGGAGCGCGGGCTGGTACCGGGTGCACCTCGAGGTGCGCCCTCACCTCAAGTACATGGGGGCCTACTTCACCCTGAGCCTGATGGGGAAGCTCGACCGGGAGTGAGGCCGTCCGCGCGCGCGCCTCGGACGGCGGCGGGCGGCGGCGAACGGCGGCGGACGGTCGCGGAGACGGCGAAGGACGGCCGGCATCGCTGGCTCCGCGCGGCCGGCGGTCCGTGTCCGCGCAGCGGGCGGTTCGTGGTAGAGCGCCGCATGCGCACGCAACGACCGCTCGCAGCCCCCCTCGCGATCACCCTGGCCCTCTCTGCGCTGCCGGCCTGCGGCCCGGCCGCGGGCCCGCCGCCTCCGCCCCCCTCGGCCGCGGCGAGGGCGGCGGCCCCGCCGCCTCCGCCGCAGGGCCTCCCGGTCGTCGAGACGAAGCTCGAGAGCGTCGGGCTCGACGAGGCCGCGCTGGATCGCGCGGCCAACCCCTGCGAGGACTTCTACCAGTTCGCCTGCGGCGGATGGCTGGCCAAGGCGGAGATCCCGGGCGACGAGGCCCTCTGGATGCGGAGCTTCAACGAGATCGAGCGGCGCAACGAGGCGGAGCTCCGGCGCATCCTCGAGGAGGCGGCGCAGGCCGGCGACCGGGATCCGGTGAGCAAGAAGATCGGGGCCTACTACGGCGCGTGCATGGACGAGGCCGCGGTCGAGGCCGCCGGCGCGAAGCCGATCGCGGATCTCCTCGCGAAGGCGCGGCGGGTGCGCGACCCGAAGAGCGTCGGGGCGCTCGTCACCGAGCTCCACAGCCGTCGCATCTGGGCGCTCTTCGACATCGCCTCTGCGCAGGACATGAAGGACGCGACGCGCGTCATCGCCCAGCTCGACCAGAACGGGCTCGGCCTGCCGGACCGCGACTACTACCTGGGCGAGGACGACAAGTCGAAGGCGCTCCGCAAGACCTACGAGGAGCACGTCGCGCGGATGATGCGGCTCGCCGGGTCGACGGAGGCCGCGGCGAAGGCGGCGGCGCTCGACGTGATGCAGATCGAGACCGAGCTCGCGAAGATCTCGAAGACGCGCGTCGAGCGGCGGGACCCGGCGGGCCTCTACAACAAGCTGGACCGGGCGGCGCTCGCCAAGGCGTCGCCGGATTTCCCCTGGGACGCGTATTTCCAGGGGCTCGGCCGCCCGGACATCAAGGAGGTCAACGTGACCTCCGTCCGGTTCTTCGAGGGGCTCTCGCGGCTGCTCAAGTCGGCGAAGCCCGCCGCGTGGCAGAATTACCTGGCGTGGCAAGCGGTGCGCTCCCTCGCGCCCGCGCTGTCCAAGGCGTTCGTCGACGAGGCCTTCACGCTGCAAGCGGCGCTCACCGGGCAAAAGGAGGTCCGGCCGCGCTGGAAGCGCTGCGTGGACGCGACCGACAACGCGCTCGGCGAGCTGCTCGCGCAGCCGTTCGTCAAGACGAGCTTCTCCGGCGAGAGCAAGCCCGCGGCCGAGGCGATGGTGCGCGAGATCAGCGACGCGTTCGCCCGCGAGGTGCGGGCGCTCGACTGGATGGATGAGGGCACGCGGCAGCGCGCGCTCGCCAAGCTCGGCGCGATGGCGAACCTCATCGGGTATCCGGACAAGTGGCGGACGTACGATTTCGAGGTCGATCCCAGGTCGTACGCGAAGAACGCGCTCGCGGCGCGCGCCTTCCACACGCGGTGGGATCTCGGGAAGATCGACAAGCCGCTCGATCGCGACGAGTGGCAGATGAGCCCGCCCTCGGTGAACGCCTATTACGACCCGCAGCGCAACCACATGGTCTTCCCCGCCGGCATCCTGCAGCCGCCGTTCTACAGCGTGAAGTCGGGCGTCGCGGTGAACCTCGGCGGCATCGGCATGGTGGTCGGGCACGAGCTCACGCACGGGTTCGACGACGAGGGCTCGCAGTTCGACCAGAAGGGCAACCTGGAGGACTGGTGGTCGAAGGAGGTCGCGGCCGCGTTCAAGGCGAAGACCGGCTGCGTCGAGGCGCAGTACTCGGCGTACGAGGCGCTGCCGGGGCTGAAGCTGAACGGCAAGCTGACGCTGGGCGAGAACATCGCGGATCTCGGCGGCCTGAAGCTCGCGTTCATGGCGTACCGCACGATGCGCAAGGGCGCGGCGGAGCAGACGGTCGCGGGCGGGTTCACCGAGGATCAGCAGTTCTTCCTGGCGCACGGGCAGTCCTGGTGCGGCAAGATGCGCGACGAGGCGCTCCGGCTGATGGTGCAGGTGAACCCGCACTCCCCGCCGCGGTTCCGCGTGAACGGGCCGCTCGCGAACCTCCCGGAGTTCGGCGATGCCTTCAAGTGCGCGCCCGGCACGCCGATGCGGCCGGCGAAGACGTGCTCCGTCTGGTAGCCGCGGCCGGCGTTCTTGGATAGAGGAGGAGCCATGATCCTGATTGGCCAGTACGACTCTCCGTTCGTGCGCCGCGTCGCCGTGGCGCTCCAGCATTACGGGCTCGCGTACGAGCACCGCCCGTGGTCGGTGTGGGCCGACGCGGAGTCCATCGCGCAATACAACCCGCTCCGGCGCGTGCCCGTGCTCGTGACCGACGGCGGCGAGGCGCTCGTGGAGAGCGCGGCGATCCTCGACGCCCTCGACGACCTGGTGGGGCCGGAGCGCGCGCTCCTGCCGCGCTCGGGCGAGGCGCGCCGCGCCGGGCTGCGGGTGTGCGCGCTCGCCACGGGCCTCGCGGACAAGGCGGTGAGCCTGCTCTACGAGCACGTGCTGCGCGCGAGCGACCGCCGCAGCCCGGTCTGGGTCGACCGCTGCGTCGCGCAGATCGGCGAGGCGCTCGACCTCCTGGAGCGGGAGCGCGCCGCCCGGGGCGGCGACTTCTGGCTCGGCGCCTTCAGCCATGCCGACATCGCGGTCGGCTGCGCGCTGCGCTTCGTCGGCGAGGCGCACCCGTCGATCCTAGACGCCGCGCGGCGGCCGGCGCTGGCCGCGCACGCGGCCCGCTGCGAGGCGCTCCCGGCGTTCGCGGCGGTGGTCCAGCCCCTCCACGTGGCCGTGAGCTCGGCTTCCTGAAACGAGCAGAATTTCGAACCGCCAAGGCGCCAAGGACGCCAAGTAAAGAGAGAGAGAGAGAGAGAAAAAAAATCTTGGCGTCTTGGCGTCTTGGCGTCTTGGCGGTTCATCTCTCGCTCGATCGACGTGATCGGCCTTCTAGCCCTGGCCTCCCGGCGCGCTCACGTCGTCGCCAACGCCGGCGCCCCCGCCCCGCTGCGCCGGAACGAGGCCGGGGCCATCCCCCGGCTGCGCTTGAAGGCCCGGCTGAAGGCGAACTCCGACTCGTACCCCACCCGGCGCGCCACCTCGGCCAGCGAAGCCTCGCTCTGGAGCAGGATCCGCGACGCCAGCCCCATGCGCCAGCGGGTCAGGTAAGCGAGCGGCGGCTCGCCCAGCTCGGCCGTGAAGCGGCGCGCGAACGCCGCGCGCGACAGCCCCGCCTCCCGCGCCAGCGTCTCCACCGTCCAGGGGGCCGCCGGGTCCGCGTGCATGCTGGCCAGCGCCCGCGACAGCGCCGCGTCCTTGAGCGCCGGCAGCCACCCGGGCGCCGCCGCGGCCACGCCGTCCGCCCACGCCCGCAGGATGTACAGGAACAGGGCGTCGAACAGGTGCTGCACCAGCACCTCGCTGCCCGGACCGGGCCGATCCAGCTCCGCCGTCAGCAGCGCCATCACCGCCGAGAGCGGCGGGCTCGCGCGCACCTGCGTCGCGGAGAAGTGCACGACCGGCGGCAGCCCGCGCAGCATCGGCTCGGCGAGCTGCGCGTCGAGGCAGTAGGCGCCGCACACCACCGTGGTCATCGGGCCGCCGGTGAGGGGCACGACCCGCCGCGCGAGCAGGCGCTCGAGCGGCTCGGACTCGCCGTCGCGCGCGTGCACCAGCTCGTGGGCCAGCCCCTGCGGCAAGAGGCACAGATCCCCCTGGTGCAGCGCCAGCGGGGCGGCGCCCTCGCGCCGCAGCCAGCAGCTCCCCTCGGTGACGATGTGGAAGGTCACCTGGGTGCGGGCGTCGAGGCGCATCCCCCAGGGCGCCGGCAGGCGGCTGCGGGCCAGCAGCACCCCCTTCGTGCACAGCACGCGGCACCACTCCGTCAGGACGTCGGTGGACATGGCTCACCGAGAGTATCGCACCGAGAGACGATTGGGCATGAAATAGAGACGTGTTCGCATGGATCATCTCAGGAGGCAGGCCGATACTGCCCTGCATCCGGACGTAGCGAACACACCCACGCGCCGGGAGGAGGAACGAGATGGGCACGAGCAACGGCAGCAGCGGCAAGAAGATCCTGGTCCTCGCCAGCACCGGAACGGTCGGCAAGCTCCTGATCGAGCAGCTCACGGAGGCGGGGGAGCAGGTGCGCGCGGGGTCGCGCGACCCTGGCAAGGTGGCGGCGACGCGCGGGGTCGAGCCGGTGCGCTTCGACTTCCGCGACCCCAGCACCTTCGCCGGGGCGCTGGAGGGGGTCGATCGGGTGTTCCTGCTGTCGCCCTCCGGCGAGCTGTCGCACTACGACCTGCTGATCCCCTTCGTGAAGGCGGCGCTCTCCGGCGGCCAGCGCAAGCTGGTGCTGATGACCGCCTCCGGCGTGGAGTACGACGACAAGGTCCCGCTGCGTCAGGTGGAGCTCTTCATCGAGCGGTCGGGGTCGCCGTACGTGATCCTGCGGCCGACCTGGTTCTCGGACAACTTCCACACGTTCTGGCGCGGGCCGATCGTGCAGGCGGGGGTGCTCCCCATCCCTGCGGCGGAGTCGCGGACGGCCTTCATCGACGCTCGGGACATCGCGGCGTCGGCGGTCGCGGCGCTGCGGTCGGACCGCTTCGACAAGCAGGCGTTCACGCTCACCGGCCCCGAGGCGCTGACCTACACCGAGGCGGCGGCGATCCTGTCCAAGGTGTCGGGCCGGCCGATCCAGTACGTGAGCGCGGACGACGCGTCCTTCATCCAGGGCGCGACGCGAGCGGGCCTGTCCGAGGCGTACGCCCAGTACCTCGCGGCGCTGTTCGGGTTCGTGCGGCAGGGGGCGGCGTCGCAGGTCAGCCCGGGCGTGACCACGTTGACCGGCCGGCCCCCGCGCACCCTGTCGCAGTACGCCCAGGACCACAAGGACGCCTGGAAGGCGTGACCTCGGCGTAGCGACGCGGCCCGGAGGGCGCGACGAGCGCCCTCCGCGGTGGACCAGAGGGCGCGACGAGCGCCCTCTGCGCGTTTCTAGGATACCGTTCACGTTGATCAAGCGAGAGATAAACCGCCAAGACGCCAAGGACGCCAAGGACGCCAAGAACGCCAAGATAAAATTCTCGTCTTGGCGTCTTGGCGTCTTGGCGTTCTTAACGTCTTGGCGTCTTGGCGTTCTTAACGTCTTGGCGGTTCAAAGTTCTGCGCTTTTCAGGCAGCTTCAACCCGTCTGTCGCTCCACGGCTCCGCTACGCGGCGGGCTTCCTCGCGCTGACGAGCGAGTACTCGCTGAGCACGGGCGTGATCGATACATCCTTGAACCCACTCTCGTGGAGCAGCGACGTCAGCTCGGCCGCCGTGAACTGCTTCCCCGGGGTCAGATAGACCATGTTGACCGAGAGCAGCGCCGCCGTGAGCGGGCCGTCCTGCGCGTCCGAGAGCAAGATCTCGTGAATGAAGACGCGCCCCCCCGGCGGGAGCGCCTCGAAGCTGCGGCGGAGCAGGTGGAGGCAACGCGCCCTGTCCCAGTCGTGGAGGATGTTGGCGAAGAAGATCGCGTCGTGCCCCGCAGGCCACGGATCGCGGAACATGTCGAGTCCGACGACATCGATCCGGTCCCGCAGGCCGTACTCCGCGATGTACTCCTCGGCCACGCGGCCGACGGCCGGCAGATCGGCGACGGTGAAGCGCACCTCCGGGTGGCGGAGCGCGAAGGCGATGCAGAAGCACCCCGACCCGCCCGCGACGTCGAGCAGCCGGCGCACGCCCGAGAGGTCCGCCCGGTGCGCGAGCCCCACCGCCGTCGCCATCGAGACGCTGTGCATCGCCCGGGTGATCAGGGTGGCTCGCTCGGGCGGGACGTCCACGGCCTCCCACACCTCCGAGAGCGCCTTGCCGTCGCCGCCGCCCTCGACCGGCTGGTCCTTCCGCAGCGCGTCCAGGATCCTCGTGTGCGAGACCGGGATCTCCTGGAGCATGCGCAGCATGTGACCCCAGTAATACGGCTTCGTCGGGAGCAGGTAGCTGCGCGAGAGCTCGGTGAGCTCGAACTTGCCCTGCCGCCGCGCGAGCAGCCCGAGGGACGACAGGGTGGCGAGCAACGCCTCCGCCGCGCGCGGGCTCAGCTTGAGCTTCGCGGCGACCTCCTCGAGGGTCGCGGGGGCGCCCTCGAGGAGCGTGAACAGGTCGAGCTCGATCGCCGCGCTGACCGTGGGAGCATGGTAAATCGACAGGCACAGCTGCCGCAGCAGCCGATCGTCTAGACTGGGAACTTCGAGCGTGGCGCTCATGATGGAAGCCTTCCTGAAGGTGGTGATTCCGACGGCCGAATACCGGACGGCCGCTGTCCGCCGGGTGCTCGCTCTGCTCTCGTGACGCCCTATTGCCCGGGCGTCGGGATGAGGCCCAGCTGCTGCCGCGTGCGCAGGTCGTCGCTGTGCGCCCAGTGCTCGGCCACCTTCTTGCCGACGAAGCGCACGATGTGCGTGCCGCCGGACTCGATCCGGCGGTTCGTCGCGGGGATCCCGTGGTACGAGCCGCGGTGGGTGCCGGTGAAGGAGACGCGGGCGACCAGCTTGTCCCCCTCCGCGATCAGGTCCTCGATCGTGATGCGGAAATCGGGGAAGGCCTCGAGGAACATCCCGAACGTGTTCTTGAGCCCCGCGAGCCCTGGCCCTTGCTCCGGCGGCGCCGCGTGGTCGACCACGTCCTCCGCGAAGTAGTTGTCCGCCGCGGCGACGTTCCGCTTGTGCCAGACCGCCTCGACGTATTCCCGGTACAGCGCCTTGAGATCGTGCGTGCTCATGAGTTCAGCTCCTTCTTGGTCCGTTCGATGAAAGCGGTCAGACGCGCGCCGTCTCCTCGAGCTCCTTGCCCCGGGTCTCCGGCAAGAACCAGAGGATGAGCCCCAGCGCGATCAGCGGGAAGATGACCGTCGCCGACATGGCCGGTCCCCAGCCGACCCGCTCCGCAGCGACGCCGAGGAAGATCGGAGAGAGCATGTACGCGATCCGGCCGAGCAGGTTGTTCGACCAGGCGAGCGCGTCGCTCCTCAGGTGCGTCGGGAAGAGCTCGGTCGTGTACGCGTTCAGCACGGGCAGCACGGCGCTCCCGCCGAAGATGGACAGCGCGAGCGATGCGGTGAGCCCGGCGTGCGAGTGCAGCGAGTACCCTCCGAGCACGCCGGCGGCCGCCAGCGTGAAGGTGATCACCGCGCCCTTGCGGCGGCCCACGGCGTCGATCAGCTTGCCTGACGTGAAGACGAAGGGCATGGCGACGAGCGCCGCGATCATGATGCTCGTGCCCACCTGACCGTCGGTGAGCCCGCGCTCCCGGGTGGCGAACGCCTTCCAGAAGGTGACGGCGTTCTGGATGCAGACGAACATCAGCGCCCAGATCAGGGCGAGCTTCAGCATCCGCCCGCGGTACGCCGAGCCGAGGATGCGCGTGAACGGCTGCGCCTCCTCTCGCTTCCGCTGCGCGGCCAGCTGCTCGAAGCGCGCCGTCTCGCGCAGATCGCGCCGGGCCAGCGCGACGAGCACGAGGGGGACGGCGCCGACGAAATAGATGGTCCGCCACCCGAGCGACGTGGAGAGGAACCACGGCACGAGGCCGGCGCACGTGATGGTGCCCAGGCTGGAGAACGCCTCGATGAGGCCGATCGCGAGCCCGCGCCGGTCCTTCGGGAACTCCTCGGCCGCGTAAACCACGCTGACCGCATACTCGGCGACGAGGAAGATGCGCGCGAACAGCTGGAAGCCGGCAAACGCGACCACGTTCGGCGCGAGGCCCGTGAGCAGGGAGAACACCGTGTAGCCCACGATGGTGATCGTGAGCAGCCGCTTGCGGCCCCAGTGGTCCGCCTTGCGGACGAGGAGGAAGGCGAGCATCGATCCGAGGCTGATGACCCCGATCAGGAGCCCCTCCCCCTTCGGGGAGAGCCCCATCTCCGCGCCGAGGTTCGGGAGGATCTGCGTGATCGCCAGGCGGTCATAGCCCTCGAAGAACGAGGCGACGCTCAGGAACGCGAGGAGCCGCCACTGGTATGCAGTGAGCGGCGTCTTCGCGGGTTCGCGGGTGGACATGGGGGTTCGGCTCTTCCAATCCGAGCGGGAGCTCGTGGGCGCGAGGGTTTCGGCGCGCGCGAGGACCGGTGTGCTCACCTCGCTGGCCGCCGCGGCCCCGCCGGCCCCGCCGGCCCCCGCGTATCCAAGTTCCGCGCCCACGGCAGAGGTTGTCGCGCGCGGGCGGCGCGCGCTCCAGGCTCATCGCAAATTGGCGAGCGCGCCCGCCGCCGTCAGGCGGCGCGTTGCTTCCTGCGCAGCACCGCTGCTGCTCGATCGCTGCCCGAGCAGCAATCGCTCCGGCCGCACGATCTCGCCGGCGCGGCGCCGAGACGCGAGATGATAGGATGCATCGTCAGGCGCTCTTCGTGCTCGATGCGCGTCGCCGTAGGCCAGACGCTCGACCGAGTGCGACCTTCGGTCACCCCTCGAGGGGAGCCGAGAAGCCATCGCTCAAGTGAGGGTACCCTAATGCGCAAGATTGCGATCGTGGGCTCCGGTCAGACCGGTCTGCTCGCCGGCCACGCCTTGGTGCGAGCGGGCCATGAAGTTACACTCTACTCCGATCGGACTCCCGATCAATGGCTCGACGAGGCGCGCCCCACGGGCACCGCCGGGCGCGCCGAGCTGTCGCTGAAGTACGAGCGGGACCTCGGCCTCGCGCACTGGCACGACGAGGCGCCGAAGACCGACGGCGGACAGTTCATCGTGAGCCCCGCGCGGGGGTACGGCATCCCGGCGCTGACGGGCCGGCTCAACAGCCCCTCGATGGCGATCGATCTGCGGCTCCAGAGCCACCGCTGGATGCACGAGCTCACGGCCCGCGGCGGCACGATCAAGATCGAGTCCGTGACGCTGGAGCGGCTCGATCGGATCGCCGCGGAGAACGAGCTCACCCTGGTCGCCACCGGGCGGAAGGAGCTCGCGTCGCTGTTCCCGCGCGACCCCACCCGCAGCGTCTTCGAGCGGCCGCCGCGCAACCTCGCCATGATCATGGTGAAGGGCCCGCCCCTCGCGTTCGACGGCCTCTCGCTGCTCCCCGTGGTGAGCAACCTCCTCCCCGGGATCGGCGAGGCGTTCTACATCCCCTATTACCACAAGGACGTCGGCCCGAGCTGGAGCGTGCTCTTCGAGGCCATCCCGAACGGCCCGCTGGACCGCTTCGAGGGCGCGAAGAGCGGAGAGGAGGTGGTCTCCATCGCGAAGGGGCTGTTCAAGGAATACATCCCCTGGCATTACGGCTGGTTCAAGGACGCCGAGCTGTCGGATCGCCACGGGTGGCTCGTGGGAAAGCTGACGCCGACGGTGCGCACGCCGGTCGGGCGGCTGCCGTCGGGCCGCCTCGTGACGCCGCTCGGCGACACGGCGATGTCGTTCGATCCGATCGGCGCGCAGGGCGCGAACAACGGCAACAAGATGGTGAGCAGCCTGGTCGAGCGCGTGGCCGAGCACGAGGGCCGGCCGTTCGACGCGGCGTGGATGACCGACGCCTTCGAGCGCCATTATCGGGGCCACGGGCACGACGCCTACAAATTCACGAACCTCCTGCTCGGCGCGCTCGACCGGCCCGCGATCGAGTTCTTGCTGTCGCAGTACGGCAGCGACGGCCGAGCCGACAACCGCAGCGGACAGCAGGTCCTCGCGAACGCCTTCGTCGAGAACTTCAACGATCCGACCACGTTCACGCCCATCCTCACCGATCTTCCGCGGATGCATCAGGTCATCGAGCGGTCGCTCGGCAAGCCGTGGGCGGCCGCGGTCGCCGCGGGCGCGCTCGGGCTCGGGCGCGCTCAGGTGCGCAGGCTGCTCAAGCTGTCGCCCGGGCGCGATGGAGCGCAAGGGCTCCGCCCCGCGGCCTCGAGCAACAGCGTGTCGGCGCATTGACCGGCGGCGCGCCGCGCGGTGTCGGTCGGTCATCCTGATCGGCCGAGCGAGTCGCCCTGTCCGGCGGGCCTGCCGGTCTCGCGGCAGCCATCGCGGTAAGCCGACGGCGAGGTGCCGACCAGCTTCTTGAACGCATACGAGAACGCGGCCTCCGAGCTATAGCCCACCTCCGCGGCGACCTCCGCCACCAGCGCGGCCCCGGACCGGAGCAGGACCTTCGCGCGGTACATGCGCCACTCCGCGAGGTACTTGCCCGGCGACGCGCCCATCTGCTCGGTGAAACGCGCGGAGAACGCCGCCCGCGACATGCCCGCCTCCTGCGCCAGCGTGAGCACCGACCAGTCGAGCTCCGGATTCCGGTGCATCCGCGCGAGCGCGCGGCCGATCTGCGGATCCGCGAGGCCGCGCAGCCATCCGCGCTCGTCCGCGGGCACGTCGCGGAGATACGCGCGCAGCGCCTGCACGAGGAGGACGTCCGACAGGCGCGCCGTCACGATCGCCGCGCCCTCGGCCGGCGCGCTCACCTCCTCGGCGATGCATTGCGTGTGCGCCTGGATGAAGGGGCCGACCCGCTCGTCTCCGCGGAGGTGAAGGACGGGCGGCAGCGCCTCGAGCGCAGGGTGCCCGAGGGTGCCAAAGCGGAACTGCCCACAGACGATGGTGGTCGGCACCCCGGCGCCGCCATGCTCGATGGCGCGACCGGGAATTGCGTTCCGGACGAGATCCTCGATCGGGACCGCCTTGCGCGGCTTGCGCGCGTCGCGGAGCACGTGGCCGCGGCCGCTCGGCATCACGAGGAGATCGCCGCTCGCGATGGGGACGGGCGCCCGCGGGCCGTCGACCTCGAGCCAGCAGCTCCCGCGCGTGACGATGTGGATCCCCCGCCCGCCGGGCGGGAAGCGGAGCGCCCACGGCGCGGTGAGCTCCAGCCGGCAGTACGACACGCTCTCGAGGCGGAGCTCGCCGACGATCTCGCTGAGAAGGTCCATGCAGTGGACGCCAGGGTAGACGACCCGAGAGCGTCCATCAAGTCGGCACCACGGTAGACGATTTCGAAAGTGATCGAGCCAAAGTCGCATGGATACGCCAGCGCGCGGCCACTACAAAGCCATGGATGTCCGGCGCCCCCGGCCCCCCTCGACGGGCCGGAGCGGGCAAGGCGCCGCGCGCCGTCGGCGCCGCGATCAACGTCGATGGGGTCCGTCGTACCCCCGAAACCCAGGAGAACTCCTCATGAGTAGCGCTTCCCCTCGCATCGTCGTGATTGGGAGCACCGGCATGCTCGGCGCCCCCGTGACTCAAGAGCTCGTGGCCGCGGGCTACGCCGTGACCGCCCTCGTCCGCGACCCGAGCGCGACCCGCGCGAGCAAGCGGCTGCCGGACGGCGTGAGCCTCGTCGCCGGCGACGTCGGCGACGTGAAGTCGCTGACGACGGCCTTCCGCGGGCACGACATCGTCTATGTGAGCCTGGCGGTGCCCGTCACCGCGTCGGCGAGCGCGTGGCGGGTCGAGTCGGAGGGCATGAAGAACATCGTCGCCGCGGCGCGGGAGGCGGGCATCAAGCGCGTCGCCTACCTGTCGTCGCTCCTGCATAAATACGACGGCTTCAGCTGGTGGGTCTTCGACATGAAGCGCGAGGCGCTCAAGATCCTGAAGGAGAGCGGGATCCCGAGCACGGTCTTCTACCCGTCGAACTTCATCGAGTCGATCCCGTACCGGAGCCGCCAGGGCAAGCGGATCAACCTCGCCGGCAGCCCGCGCGAGAAGGCGTACTGGATCGCGGCCCGCGATTACGGCAAGCAGGTCGCGCGCGCGCTGGCGCTCCCCGGCGACGCTTCGCGAGAGTACGTGGTGCAGGGGCCCGAGCCGCTCACGGCGAAGGAGGCGGCCGAGGAGTTCGCGAAGCACTACACGAAGGAGAAGCTCGCGGTGGGGGCCGCGCCGCTCGGCGTCTTCAAGGTGCTCGGGCTGTTCTCCCCGACGTTCAACTACGTCTGGCACATCTCCGACGCGATCAACAACGCGCGCGAGCCGTTCCAGGCGGAGGCGACCTGGAAGGAGCTCGGCAAGCCGGAGACCACCGTGGCCTCCTTCGCCGCGTCGTTCCCGTGAGGGAGGGCGGCGCGCGCGTCGCCGCTCTCCCCGCGGAGCGTGGTCAGTGGTCGCTGTGATCGCCGTCGTCGCTGTGGACCGAGGACGAGCGCTGGCGCGCGCCGGCGCCCTCGCACGTGCCCGCGACTGGCTCCGGCTGCTCTTCCTTCGCGTGCTTGATCTCCCGGTCCACGACGTGGCAGAGGATCTTGGTGCTCAGGGCCAGGTCGCGGACCGGCGCTGCCTCCCTGATCCCATGGTAGTTGACCGGCGCCCCGAAGGTGGTGTCGAACAGGGCGCCAGCGGCGATGGCCTTCACATACGCCTTGGCGTCCGTGCCGGCGCCCATGGCCACCGCGGGGGCCGGCTTGCCCGTCACCTCCTCGAAGGCGCCGCTGATCCGGCTGAAGGTGGGGCCGTCGGTCCGACGGACGTCGGGCGCCACCCGAGTCACGGTCTCGAACGCGATCGGCTCGCCGCCGGAGGCAGCGTTGAACGCGTCGACGATCTGCGCGAAGATGCCCGCAAACTCGCTCTTCTCGCCGCACAGGAGCCCTTCGCTCTCGCCGTCCCAGGGCTGGCTGTGGTGGCCGACGGCGTAGCGGACATCGAGGCTGAGCGTGATCGCTCCGGGCGCGGGCTCGGTGTAGAGCCTGGTCAGCGCGTAGGTGGTGCCGTTGCCCTGGGTGAACACCTCGTCGTGGCGCTCGAGCAGCTCGGGGTGAGCCTCGCCGAAGGTCTTCGTGCCCCAGGTGAACTCGATGAACCTGCACATGCGGGCGACGTCGTTGTCGGCGACGACCTGCGCCTCCGAGAGCGCGCCGAGGAAGTTGGCCAGGGAGACGAGCGGGTTCGCGCCGTTCTCGCGGTTCTCCTGGGGTACGGAGGCGTGCTGCGCGCCCGCGACCTCGGTGATCAGCTTGAGCTCGTCCGGGAGGCCCGAGGTGTCGACGGTGAGCTTGGCCCGCCGGTACGACGGATCGTCGAACGGGTGGGCGGCGTAGTCCGCCTCGATGCGCTGCGCGAGCTCCTCGAGCTCCGCCGGCGAGTCGCTGCGGAGGATCGCCTCGGCGCGGTCCGGGATCTGATTCACGGGACCGGACGGCGTGTTCAGCGCGTCGATCCAGACGCCCGTCTCGGGGGGAGGCTCGCGCGGGAGGGTGAACACCGGGCGCTCGATGCCCTTCTCCGCGCGCACGGACCAGAACGTGTCGAAGATGACCTCGAGGTCGGCGGCCTCCTCGGCGTTCTCCTCGCGGTAGCGGCGCATCGACATGCCGCCGATCTCCTCGGTGGTGTCGAAGATGAGCTCCACCGTGATGTCGTCGAGCAGCGGGCTGCCGTCGTACGCCCGGGCGATGTCCTTGAGCACCAGGAACGTCGCCAGCGCCGGCCCCTTGTCGTCGATCGCGCCGCGGCCAACCCATAGGTCCTGCTCACCGCCATGCTTGGTCGCGCCCCTGCCCTTCGTCAGCTTGAACGGCTCCCACACGTCGGCGTCGCCGGGGGACACGGTGTCGAAATGCGTGTTCAGCGAGATCTTGCGGGGGCCGTTCCCGAGCCGGAAGCCGAAGACCCAGTAGTACCGGGGCTCGGTCGCGCTCCCGCTCTCGACCTTCCACTCCCACGGCTCCAGCTTGTGGGTCTTCTGGCCCGCGTTGAACTGCCGCGCCTGGGCGTTCAGGTCACGGGCGATCGCCTGCATGCTCGCGACGAACGCGTCCTCGTTGGCGAACTGCTCGGCGCGGTAGGTCTCGGCGGCCACCAGCCTGGCCAGCGCGTCGAAGCTGGCCTCGAGCTCGGCGTCGACGGCCGCGCAGGCCGGCGCGGCGGCGACGGGCGCCGGGCTCACCGAATCATCCCCCTGGCAGCTCGCGAAAGCCGCGAGCGCCGCGACGCCGATCCAGCCTGCCCGATAGAGCCTAATCAACCTCATACATCCTCCAGAGCGGACTCGATTCGCATCGAATCCATTCAGACAGCGCAGACACCAATCCATGCACCGTTCGCGCCTCGCGACCAGCACGGCCGAGGCCAAACGGCGGCAATCCATATGACTTTTTCGAGAGCCTTTGTGGCTCCTATATGCAATACATAGGCGTTCCCCCGAAGCACGAACACAGGTGATCCATATGGCACAAGAGATCGATCACAACGCGATTGTACGGCTCGGAATGGCTTACGCCGAGTCGAAGACGCTCCTCAGCGCCGTCGAGCTCGGCGTGTTCACCGAGCTCGCGAAGGAGCCGCTGGACTGGCAGACGCTGCGCGAGCGGATCGGGATCCACCCCCGCGGGGCGCGCGACTTCTTCGACGCGCTGGTGGCGCTCCGCCTGCTGCGTCGGGAGAACGGCCGCTACTCGAACACGCCGGAGACGGACCTCTTCCTCGACCGGGCGAAGCGGTCGTACATCGGCGGGATGCTGGAGATGTCCAACGCGCGGCTCTACCGGATCTGGAACTCGCTCACCGACGCGCTGCGCACGGGCGAGCCGAAGAACGAGGTCGCGCAGGGCGAGGACATCTTCACGTGGCTCGCCAAGACGCCCGAGAAATATCGTGAGTTCACGCAGGCGATGACGGGGCTCAGCCTGCCGTCGGCGCGGGCGCTCGCGGCGAAGTTCCCCTGGGGGAAATACAAGACCTTCGCCGACGTCGGCACCGCCCAGGGTGGATTGCCGGTCCAGGTCGCGCTGGCGCACCCGCACGTGAAGGGGCTCGGGCTCGATCTGGCGCCCGTGCAGCCGGTCTTCGAGGACTACGTCCGCGATCACGGGCTCACGGATCGGCTGCGCTTCCAGGTGTTCGATCTCTTCAAGGACGCGATCCCGCCGGTGGACGTGATCACCATGGGGCACATCCTCCATGGGTGGAACCTCGCGGACAAGAAGAGCTTCATCAAGAAGGCGTACGACGGGCTCTCCGAAGGAGGGGTGCTCATCGTCTACGACGCGATGATCGACGACAATCGCAGCGAGAACGTCGCCGGGTTCATGATGAGCCTCACCATCCTCCTCGAGACGCCCGAGGGATTCGATTACACGAGCGCCGATTGCGCGGGCTGGCTGCGCGAGCAGGGCTTCCGCGACGTCCGGGCGGAGCGGCTCATCGGGTCGGACTCGTTCGTCGTCGGCGTGAAGTGAGGGGCGCGGTCGCGCAGGACCGACCTCCCGGCGACGCGGGGCGATAACCCCCACGCGGTCGCCGGGCCGCCCTCGCCGGGCGCGCGCCCCGCTGGATCGACGCCAGCGGGGCGCCGCCTCCCGCGGACCGCGGGCCATCTGCGCTGCTACTACAGCCATCGTCCTGCAACACCGGTCACGTTGATCGAATGAGAAATGAACCGCCAAGACGCCAAGACGCCAAGACGCCAAGACGCCAAGATATTTTTTCTTCTTGGCGTCCTTGGCGCCTTGGCGGTTAAAAAACTCTGCTTCCGTTATTGCAGCGCGTCCGGCAGCGACGTGAGGACGCAGAGGCCCGTCTCGGCGTCGCAGGTCACGCGGTCCGCGAAATCGGGGTTGATCCCGGAGCCGAACGCGCGGCCCTTCGCGAGATCGGGGTGCGGGTTGCAGAGGGTCGGATCCGGCACGCCGTCGGGCGCGCACTCGACCGCTGGGTACAGGCCCACGACGCCGTACGACGCAGAGCAGCCGTCCTTCGTGTAGGTCAGATCGCCGACGATCTGCGTGCCCGGATAGGCGGCCGTCACGTAGATACGGAGGTTGCTCCACGCATAGCGGATGTCGACCTCCGGGTGCTGCGTGGGCGGCGTATCCTCCGGAGCGTCGGGGGGCGGAGGCTCCTCGTACGCCGGGATGCTCAGCCTCGCCTCCGTCAACGACGGAACCGCGCAGACGTCGTCCTCGTCCGGATCGACGGACTCGAAGTCTCCGAGGGAGTCGAGCGCGACCGCGTCGATCTCGACCTGCGCGCCCAGGGCCGCGAAGGCCGGATAGGCGATCCCCGACGCCCGGACGGCGAGGTGGGCCCGCGTCGGATCCGGGCGCTTCGGGTTGCCGGCCTGCCGGGGGTTGTACTTCTCGATGCCGACGACCTCGCCCTTCAGCGTGTCGCAGTCGCCCTCGCCCTGCTTCGAGCCGGGCTTCAGCGTGTACTTCGCCGCGAAGCCGCCGTGGGCCGCGGTGCAGTTGACCCTCCGCTGCTCGCAGGACGCGACCAGCGCGGCGATCGCGAGGAGCCCGAGAGATGTTCCGAGGATTCGTTTCATGGTCATCTGTCTCGCAGAGCGATCGCCCTAGAACGTCACCTTGGCGCCGATCCTGAAGCTGCGCGGCGCCTGGTACGCGATGGGCTTTCCGAAGTTCGGGTTCTTGTTGTTCGGATTGAACGCAGTGCCGTCGACGTTCTTGAGCTGCCCGAGATCGTCCTTGTCGCCGTTCACGATCGGGAGGACGGACGCCTGCGTGTAGCGCTGGTCCAGGGCCGTCGCCGCCTGGAAGTTGAAGATGTTGAACGAGTCGACCGTGATGGTCAGGGTGCTCTCCCGGGCGAGCTGCACCCCGACGCCGACGTGGGCGTCGATGTTGTGCACCCAGGGGAGGCGCTCGCCGCTGCCGCGCGGGAGGATGTAGACCTGATCGGAGCCGTAGAGCGGGTGCGAGCCGAGGTAGCTCGTGGGCGTGCCGGAGGCGGACCGGTACGTGCCGCCCACGCTGACGATCACGCCGTTCTGGAACGTGAAGTCCTTGGCGCCGAAGACCTTGAACTGGTGCCTGCGATCCGCGGGGAGCGGCCCCGTCCGGTTCGGCAGGAGCGACACCAGATCGAAGTCGGCGTTGATGTTCGGATCGAGCTGCCCGGTCTCGGCGCGGAAGAGGCCGGCCCAGTTGCCGCGCAGGGTCGAGATCGTGTAGCTCGCCTGCGCGAGCCACGAGTCGGCGAAGGCCTTCTCGGCGTGGAGGGTGAAACCGTCGTAATCGCGGACCGGCTTCGGGAAATCCTTCGCGACGCCGTAGCCGGGGTTGCCGATGAGGTACGTCCTCGCCTCGTCCCGGCTGATGTCCTCGATGACCTGGTTCTGGTAGCGCTTCGTGTACTGCACCCCGACGCGCAGCCTGGGGTAGATCTCGAGCTCTCCGCCGAGCACGATCTCGTCCGTCGACTGCGGCTCCAGATCCGGATCGACGCCGCCGTCGCCGCCGATGACGCGCCACTTCTGGTTCGGGCTGTTGGGGCCGCTCGTCGGGATGAGGTTCTCGTTCCGATCGCACGCGTCGCGCTGCTGCTCGACGTCCCGGGGGTCGCACAGGGCCGCGGCGTGCAAGGAGAAGACCTGCCGCTCGCCGGGGAACGCGCGGTCGATGATGTTGAGCGGGACGCTCTCGTAGAACCGCGCGTAATTCACGTACAGCTTGGAGCGGCCGGCCTGCGTGAAGTCGTAGATCACGCCGACGCGCGGCGACCACTGGTTGGGCAGGGCGATCGCCAGCTTGTCGTCGCCCCCGTAGAGCAGCTGCGCGTCGTACCGGACGCCGGCGTTCAGGGTGACCTTGTCGAGGATGTTCCAGCTGTCCTGCACGAAGCCGCCGATCGTGGTCGACTTCGACACCGTCTCGAACTTGTCGAGCGGCTCGGCGTCGTCCGGGCCGGCCAGGAAGCCGAGCCGGCGGAAACCGGTGTACGCGGTGCCGTCGGTGGTCTCGGCGAAGATGTTGCCGCCCGAGTGGCCGCGGGACGACGCGTAGCGCATCAGCTCGAGATCGACGCCGGCCTTCACGATGTGGTGCCCGAGGGCGGTGAACAGGGTCGTGAGCACGGCCTTGCCCTGGTACCGGTCGAGCGTCGTCTCGTTGAGCGCCCCCGGTCCGCCGCTGTAGTAGGTCGACACCGGGCAATTCTGGGCGCTCGGCGCGCCCGCCGGCTCGCAGTCGCGCGTCGCCTCGGAAGGCTCGAAATCGTTGATGGAGTGGAACCCGGGATCGGTCCGCTGCCAGTGGACCTGCGCGATGTTGGACAGCCCCTTGCCGCTCGCGATCCTCGTGCCGTCGGAGGCGCGGATCGCGTTGTCCTCGTGGTGGACGCCGAGCGTGACGTCGAGCAGGTAGGTCTTGTTCTGGAACGCCGACGACCACTTGAGCGCGGCGTCGGTGGCGCTCCAGATGTACTTGTGCGCGAGCGCGCCGTAGCTGCCGTTGATGACGTTGTTGCTCGAGCTGTTGTTGAGCTCGACGGTCCCGTCCTTCGGGTTGATGCCGAAGTTGCCGTCGCCGCCCGACGTCGAGGGCGAGCCGTACACCGACAGCGAGACGGTGTTGTCCGCGTCGATCAGCAAGGTGAGCTTGCCGAGGTACTGGAGGCTGTGCTGGGTGGCGTAGAAGACCTGGCGCGTGCCCGGCAGCGGCTCGGTCCCGTTGAAGCGCAGCTCCCGCTCCAGCCGGTAGGTCGCGGCCGAGGGGGAGATCCCGGCGAAGAACCAGAGCCTGTCCTTCAGGATCGGGCCGCCGAGCTCGGCGCCGACGTCGCGGAGCGACGACAGCTGGGTGTCGGTCCTGATCGTGCTCGCCTCGCTCTGCGCCTGCTCCCGCGCCCCCTCGAAGATGCCCGGCGTGAGGCTGAAGAACACGGCGCCGCGGAACTCGTTCGATCCCGATTTCGTCACCGCGTCGAGGTATCCGCCGGTGGCGCGGCCGTACTCCGGCATGTACCCGCCGGTGATCACCTTGACCTCCTTGATGAACTCCACGGAGAGCGGCGTCCCGATGACGCCGAACGCCGGGTTGTTCACCGACAGGCCGTCGATCACGTACTGGTTCTCGGGCGATGTCGTCCCGCTGATCGAGACGCCGTACTGGTCGGCGTTCGCGCCGGGGGCCACCTCGGCGAGCGCCTCGAACGAGCGGGTCGCCGCCCCCTTCGAGCCCGTGGAGATGAGCGGGATGCGGCTCGCGAACTCCGAGGTGACGTTGACGCCGGTGGCGCTCGAGCCGACGTCCACCGTCGGCGCGCTGCCGACGACCACGATCTCCTCGGCCTTCAGCGCCTCGGGGAGCAGCTCGCTGTTCACGCGGATGGTGCTGTCGACGCGCAGCTCGATGCCTCCGCGGCTGTAGGGCCGGTAGGTCTCCTTGTCGAGCCGGAGCGTGTAGGCGCCCGGCGGCAGGTTCGGGATCCGGAACTGACCGGAGGGATCGGTGACGACCACCTGCTCGCCCTGGAGCGCGGGGGACGTCACGGTCACGACAACGTCGGCCGCGGGCGTCTTCGTCGACGCGTCGAGGACCGTGCCGGTGAGCACGCCGGAGCCGGTGGCGAAGGCCGAGGTCGAGACCAGCACGCTGGCCGCCGCGGCCAGCCGCGCGGCCCAGACACCGCGCCTTTCATGCATGAAGTTCACAGAGCTCCTATCACGGTGTGGACGCCGGCGGCCCGCCGCCGGCGAGCCGCCGCGACGGCCGTCGCGAGGCCGGCAGGGGGGCGCGGGACGGCGGGGCCGGCCTCGTCAATCGGGGGATGCGCCTCTCTGGACTACGCTACAGCTTGGAGTACCGGTACTCGAGGATGGCCTTCAAATTGGCCATCTCGATCTTGTGGATGGCGTCGAAATGCGGCCAAATGTCGCCGACCCAGGCGCGATCCGTCCGCGCGCGCGGCTTGCTGATGTAGTCGGGGAGCTCCGTCGTGGCGCGATCGTAATACGGGTGCTTGCAATTGGTCCAGAGCACGATCGTGCCCGGCTTGCGGATGGTGGGCCTCGCGTCGATGAAGCGGAAGTAATACCGCATCCACAGCTCGTCTCCCTGGTCCCACGCGCAGGGGTAGTCGACGACGCGGCTGTCCGGGTACGCCTCGGCGCGCACGTAGATCGTCGTGTCCTTCGCGAGGTACTCCTTGCCCTTGTAGAGACCGCCGCCGAGGTGGTGGAGGCTCCGCAGGCTGAAGGTCCACTCCTCGAGGCTGTAGACGTTCGCCGCGTACTCGTACGCCATCTCCACCGGGCAATGGATGTACTCGCCGAGGTGGCAGTACTGCCCGAAGATCTCGTTGTGCGAGTACGTCTCCTTGGTGATGCCCTCGAGGTGCTTCACGCATTCCTCGATGGAGTGATCCTCGGACACGTACAGCCCGGGGATCTCCCTGCTGGAGATCCCGTTCTTCACGAGCCCGGATCGGCTCCACGGCCCTCTATCGTCATGTGCGGTCATCGTGCTCTCCTTCGGTTCGACATCGCGATTGCGGTCGAGCTAGAACGGCGCCAGCGCCACGGAGGTCTCGGCGCTCGGGAACTGGTTGAAGCTGTCGAGCACCGCAAATCCCGCGGTGGAGCCGCCGATCAAGGACCCGAGCGCGTTCGATGCGTTGGTCTCCAGGGTGACGTCGGCGCCGCCGAAGACGAGGCTCGAGATGGTCGTGGTCTGCTTGACGGGGCCGTGCCAGGTGGACACCCACCAGTTCGAGACGAACGGGGCCGGCGGCGCGCCGGAGGGCGCGATCGAGCCCTCGACGACGAGGCGGGGGTAGCCGGGGAACGGCACGCGCACGTAGATGTCGTTGTCGACCAGCGAGGCTTCGTACTCGAGGTTCGGCACGTACTGGGCCAGGAAGCCGGCCTGAATGAGCTTGACCGCGAGCAGCGCGTGGTCGGTGTAATACCACAGCGTATAGCTGTTGACGTCGCCGGTCCCGTCGGGGGAGGCGACGGCGAGGCCGATCTGGACGACCGAGCCCGGCGTGGGCGTCCCGCCGTTCACCGAGATGCCGTCTGCGTGCGCCGTCCTCACGGCGATCGGGGTGACCGGGTCCGCCTCGCCGGCGAGCACGAACTCCTCCGGGACGAGGGCCCGGGCCTCTTCGGTCGGGACGAGATCGAGGCCGATCGTCTCGACGACGTTCGTGAAATTGACGCTGAACGCCCGGATCTCCTGCTGTGCCTCGGCGGTGATCTCATGGTCTTCGGCGTCCACGGCGCAACCGGTGACAAGGATGCAAGCAAGCGACAGGAACTTCATGGAACCACGCGCGTACATGAAAGCCTCCTCAGGCCGCCGACCAAAGCGTCGGCGGTCGTACCATGATAATGACCAATCGCGTTATCACAAGGGACACAACAACAAAGGTGCGAATCTCAAACACGGTCACGACAACACATGAAATTTCCCATTCAAGAGCGACGAGACCGATCGACAGCGCTGCGCATCGGAGCGGCCGCGCTAGGCAGCGCCGAACGAAGGCGCCGGGATCGTCGGCGCGTCCGGCCCGAGGAACGGCGCGAACGGCGGGATCTCCTCGCGCACGAGCCGGAGATCGAGCACCCCGGGCAACAGGGTGTGATTCTCGTGATAATCGCGCAGGCGCTCGCGCAGCTCCTCGGGCGTAGAAGCGGCGCCGACCCAGAGCCGGTCTTCCGGGGCGAGGCCGCGCGCGAGGGTCGCGAAATCGACGCCCGGGTAGCGCACGGCCTCGATCCTCGACTCGAAGAGGAGCTGCTGGCGCGTGACGCACATGCCGTGCATCGCGTTGTTGAACACGACGAAGAGCACGGGCAGCCCGAGATCGACGGCCGTGTGCACCTCGAGCCCGAGCATCAGGAACGCGCCGTCGCCGCAGATGACGGTCGTCCGCGTCCCGGGCGCCGATCCGAGCTGCGCGCCGATCGCGCCGGGGATCGCGTAGCCCATTCCCCCCATCCCGAGCGCGATGGTGGAGCTGGTGCCCGGAGGGACCGAGAGGTAGTGCATGGCCGCAGCGGCGCAGTTGCCGGCGTCGAGCACGACGTGGCCCTGGGTCGGCAGGTACGCCCCCAGGATGGCCAGGGCCTCGCTTTGCAGGAGGGCGTCGGGCCTCGCGGCGGCCGGCTCGTCGCCCGGGATGGCCGGCGCCAGGCGGGGTTCGTAGAGGGTCCGTGAATACCCCTCGACCGGAGGGAGCGGCGACATCGGAGATCGCTCCAGCAGATCGAGGAGCGCGCGGAAGGCGCGGCCGACATCCGCGTAGAGGGTGATCTCGGGCTGCAGGATGCGGTGGATCGCCTCGGGGTCGACGTCGACGACCGCGAAGCGCTTGTCCTTGAAGCTCCGCTCGACCGCGGAGCGCGTCATGATGTCGAGCGTCGCGCCCGCGGCGATGATGAGATCCGCCTCGTCGCGCAGGTACGCGTGCGCCGACGGGTGGCCCGCCGCGCCGATGGTCCCCAGGTAGAGCCGATCGTCGTTCGGGAAATCGCCGCGGGCCGACATCGTGGTCACCACGGGGATGCCGGTCGCGCGCGCGAAGGCCTCGACGGCCCCGCCGTCGTCCGAGCGCCGGGCCCCCTGGCCGATGAGGAGCAGCGGGCGGCGCGCGCTCCGGATGGCCTCGAGCAGCGGCATCACCTCGCCGATCCCGATCGGCCGCGATCGGCAGAAGCTCGCCAGGTCTCCCGGCCAGTCGGCCGGGGGCGGGCCGACCTCCTGATCATAGAGATCCCGCGGCACGAGGAGCACGGCGGGCCCTTGCCGGCCCGACGTCGCCGCGACCACGGCGTCGCGCAGCATCGGCCAGAAATCGTGAGGTGTCCTGATCTTCCCGACGTACTTGGAGATCGCGCGCCAGAGCTGGACCGCATCGACGCAGTTGCCGATGCCGGACGAGTCCTGGAACGCCCCCCGGCCCTCGAGCGAGGTCGGGGGCTGGCCGACGATCGCGAGCACCGGGACGGCCTCGGCGTAGGACTCGGCGATCCCGACGGCCAGGTTGAGCATCCCGCCGCCGGCCGTGGCGCAGCAGACGGCCAGCCGCTTGTGCACCCTCGCCCTGCAGTCCGCCATGAACGCGGCGCCCGTCTCCGTCTTCGCCAGGACGGAGATCAGCTTCCCTTCCCCGTGTCGGTGGATGGCGTCGTGCAGGTGCTCGATGTTCGCGCCGCTCACACCAAAGACGTATTGGACCTCCCAATCTCTGAGAGTCTGGACCAGCGCATCGGCCAATTTCATACTGCATGTCCTTTCCGTGCGTCCGACGACGTCGCGCCCCCCACAGCCCGCCGCATCGACGAGCGGGTGGGATCGCGGACGGGCGACGTCGCGCCACGCGCGGCCTGCAAACCCATGAATCGACGCAATTTCCTGAGATGAGCCCTCGACGATGAGCAGCGAGCCAGCACAAGAGCTTCGGACCCGGGGCGACCTCCCGCCGTCAGTGCCAGCGCAGCACCATGGAGCTCACGAAATCGCCGCCGTTCGAGAACGTCCCGAGGGCGATGATGTCGCCGCGGCGAACGCGGCCGGTCTCGAGCGCGTCCGCCAGCGTGACCGGGATCGAGCCCTGAAACAGGTTGCCGTAGCGCGCCAGGGTGTCGTGCGTGCGCGGCGGGAGGATCCCGATCCGCGCGCGCCACTCCCTGAGGAACGTATCGTTCGGCTGGTGCGTGATCAGGAGGTTGACGTCGCTCGGCGACAGCCGGGCCTCCGCAAGGCACCGCCCGACGGCGTCGGGCACGAGCTGCAGCGCGTTCGCGCGGATCGCATCGACCATGTCTTTGGAAAAATTCACCGTGATCGGACCGCAGCCGCGTTCCCAGTAGTTCTTGAACTGCCCGTCGACGAAGTCGGGCTCGAACCGGAACAGGCCGTAGTACTCGCCGTGGGAGCGCTCGTACCGCGCCATGATCGACGCCTCGCCGGGCATGACGAGCGTCGCCGACGCGCCGTCGCCGAGCACGGACGACCGGCGGGACTTCTGGAACTCGGGCAGGCGAGAGATGAAATTCGTCACCGTCACGACGACGATCCGCTTGTATTGCCCCGACTCGATGAACGCGCGGGCCGCGTTGAGCCCCGACAGGAACGAGGAGCAGCTCGTGTCGATGTTGAGGATCGTCGCCTGCTTGGCGCCGACGCGGTGCTGGATCGCGGGGCCGATGCCCGGCCAGAACGTGTCCGAGAAGATGCACGAGCACACGATGAGATCGATCGTCTCCGGGCGGACGCCGGTCTTCTCCAGGAGCCGCTGCACGGCGCGCACGCCGAGATCCTCGGACAGGTAGTCCGGGGACGCGAACCGCCGCTCGTGAACGCCGCTGAAGAAGGCGTTGTCCGCGAGCGCGTCCTGCGAGCTCCCGTCGGGCGGCTCGTTCACGACCCTGCGCTCGGGCATGAAGCTGACCACATCGATGATCTGCGCCTTCATAAAGCTCCGCCCTCGAATCCGATGGGTTGAAATTGCGCCGGAGAACGCAGCGTCGAAAACCTGCTACGGCGAGCAATCCACCGCGGGGTGGCCAGCCGATGACGCTCACCCGGGCGACCGAGGACGCCGACGCCTTCGCTCAGCTCGCCGGCTGCAAACAAGGAACGTGCCGCGGATCCAGATACCCTCTGTCGTCCAATGTCGCTTCTCGCGCCGATCCGTTGCCCACCTTTCGTGCGTGCTCCTCGGGGCCGCAATGCCGCGACCTCGCTACGGACGTGCCGGGCGGATGTGAATTTTCGTAAAATCGTGATCCGCCGTCCGGTTGCTGCTGCAGCAACACCCCTACTGATCGCCTGCTGCTCCGCCAGCAGCCGATCCTTGCGGGAGACTTCGTCGAATGCTGCGGCGATGGTTGCCGGACGTGCGCCTCGATCGGGCAGGCCACGCGACGGGCGCGCCGGCGGGAGGGCGAGCTGACCGCTGGCGCGCGCATTGCCAACCGGCACGGCCTCGCTGTCGGGGCGTGAACGTCCGGACCACCCGGGGAAGGAAGGGGCCACCATGGCGAACCCTGTTGTCGTTGATCTGATTGCTCCTGCCGGCGACGCGGCGCCGGCCGCCGAGACCGAGCGCGCGGCATTGCTGACGTTCTACCGCGCCTTCAGCGAGCGACGCCCAGAGCTCATCGCCGAGGCGGTGACCCAGGACTGGGAAGACATCCCGCTGCCCCCCGGGCTCGGTCAGGGCCCGGAGAGCGTCAAGCCCATCCTGCACGCCTTCTTCGAGGCCTTCCCCGACGTGCACATCGCGGTGCTGGACATCCTCCAGGAGCCGGGCCGGGCCGCGGTGCGGTCCATCCTCACGGGGACCCACCGGGGCGCCTTCATGGGGGTGGCGGCGACCGGGAAGGAGATCAGCATCGTGTGCCACGATTTTCACGAGCTGAAGAACGGCCGGATCACCCGGACGTGGCACCTCGAAGACTGGTTCACCGCATTCTCTCAGATCGGCGCCTGGCCGCCGGCGCGGTGAGCGCGGCGCGCTTCGCGGCGCGCCGCGCGGCCCTCTGGCCCGGGCTCCCCCCTGACGGCGGGTCGAGCGCGCCGCGCCTACCGCGGCCGCTCGACCATCGCGCTCCCGCCGTGACGCCGGACGGGCTCGGCGACCGCGGTCACGGTGCCGTCGCCGTGGAAGCGGAGGGCGGTGGCCGCGCCGATCTCGCCGCCCAGCGTGGCCGCGTCGGAGATGACGTGGCCGAGGGACCTGAGCCCCTCGACCTCGGGGGCGCTCAGGAACGCCGTCTCGGCGTCGGTCGCTCCGTCGCCCGAGTTGCGCTGCGAGAGGCGCGGCGCCGAGAGCGCCTTGTCGATGGGGAGGCCCAGGTCGATATAATTGACGAGGATCTGCAGCACGGTGGTGATGATCGTGGACCCGCCCGGCGAGCCCAGCGCGAGCTCGGGCCTCCCGTCCTTGAGGACGAGGGTCGGGCTCATGCTGCTGCGCGGGCGCTTGCCCGGCTCGAGCACGTTGGGGTGCGGCGCGCTCGGGTCGGGCGGGATGGTGAAGTCGGTGAGCTCGTTGTTCAGCAAGAAGCCGTGGCCGGGGACCACGATTCCATTGCCGCCCTCGTACTCGATGGTGCAGGTATAGGACACGATGTTGCCGGCGGCGTCGCTGACGGTGATGTGCGTCGTCTCGTTGTCATCCGCGTCCTTCGGGCCGGCGCGCCCGCCCCTGCCCGCCCGGGCGCGGGCCGGCGCGGGGCTCGGATCGCTCTGGAACGCGTAGGGGTCGCCCGGCTCCGCGGCGGCCGAAGGCGCCGCTGCGAGGTCGATCAGGGCGCGCCGCGCGTCGGCGTAGTCCTTCGAGAGCAGCCCCTTCACGGGGGCGTCCACGAACTCGGGATCGCCGAGGAAGGCGCCGCGATCGGCGAACGCGAGCCGCGAGGCGCCGAGGTAGCGGTGGAGCACCTCGACCGGCGTGAGGGTCGCCGTGTCATAGCCCTCGAGCAGGTTGAGCGCCTCGGCGACGGTGATCCCGCCGCTGCTCGGGAGGCCGACGCCGTAGATCGTGTAATCCCGGTACGTGGTCGAGAGCGCCGGGCGGACGCGGGTCTCGTAATCCCGGAGGTCGGAGAGCTCGAGCACCCCGGCGCGGACCTTGAGCGCGCTCCCGGGCTCGACCGGAGGCTGCTTCACCGCGGCGACGATGGCCTCGGCGACCTGTCCTTCATAGAACGCCTTCTCTCCGCCCTCGGCGATGAGACGATAGGTGCCGGCCAGATCGGGGTTCTTGAAGATCGCGCCGACGGGCCACGGCTGGCCGTCGGGCCCGAGGAAGAGCGCCTTGGTGCTCGTGATCGCCTGGAAGCGCGAGAGGTTCCGGCTGGTCTGATCGAAGAAGGTCTGGTCGACGTCGAACCCCGCCTCCGCGACCTGGATGGCGCGCTTGAGCACGTCCCCGAGCCCGAGGGTGCCATAGCGGCGGAGCGCGTCGGTCCAGCCCCGCACGGTGCCGGGCACGCCGACCGACAGGCCGCTCGTGACGAGCTCGTTGAAGGCCACCGGGGCGCCGTCCTCGTAATAGAGCCGCGCCTCGTGCCGCGACGGCGCCGTCTCGCGGTGATCGAGGGCGATCACCTCGTGGTCGTCCGCCAGGTAGATGAGCATGAAGCCGCCGCCGCCGATGCCGCAGGAGAACGGGTCGGTCACGCCCAGCACGCCCGCCGCGGCCACCGCGGCGTCGACGGCGTTGCCGCCTCGCTTCAGGACCTCGATGGCGGCCAGCGTGCCGCGGAGATCGACCGTCGCCGCCGCCCCGCGCTGCCCGGTGGCCGTCGGCGCGATCTTCGGGAGCTGGGCGAACGGATCGTCCTCGGCCTCGGCGCCGCCCCCGGTGGTGGCGTCCGGCACCGCGCCCGCGTCGTCCGGCGCCGCGCCGCCGGCGCCCACCGGAGCGAGCTTCTCGCTCGGGCTGCAGGCGGCGCAGAGGAGGAGGAGACCGACGACGGAAGTGGTTGTCTTCATGGGTTCTCTCGCGAAGCGCCAGGGCGCGGGGCGCACCGGCGCGTTCTGCCTCATGCGGCGAGGTCGGCCGTGAGGGTCTGTTCAGGAGCCGCGATGTGGAGATCGCCGTTTACCGGAGAATCACAATGCAATCACCGTACCGGCGCCCGCTGCCGGCCCGCGATCGAGCGATCAGCCGCGATGTCAAGCAGACCCTTGCCACAAGGCGGTCATCGCGGTACGGTGGCGGCAGGTCATGAGCGCCAGCGCGTAGCCCCGGCTCGCTGGCCGACAACCCTCCGAACCGCGGTGGGGTGTCCCGGGTGAGGACCTGGCCGGCCGCATGAGCGGCTGGCAAGCGCGGACTCTGGTCGCCCGGAGTCGCTCTGGACTCGTGAGGTGATATGTCGATCGCTCCCGTCGTGGATTGGCGTCCTGATGCGGCCGCGCCGGCGCCGCTGGCAACCGGCGCTCTCCCATTGCCCGTCGTCGGCGCGGATCTCTCCGTGCCGCTCGTTACCGGCGAGCAGGTGGGTTACGTGAACCTCGATTACGCGGCGAGCGCGCCGTGCCTCCGCTCGGTGCTCGATGCGGTCGGGGCGCTGCTCCCCTGGTACAGCAGCGTGCATCGCGGCGCGGGGTTCGCGTCCACGGTCACGACCGAGCTCTATGCCGCCGCTCGCCAGGCGGTGGGCGACTTCGTCGGTGCGCGCGACGGAGACACGGTGGTGTTCACGAGGAACACGACCGATGCGCTCAACCTGCTCGCCGCCGCGCTGCCCGAGGACACGACGGTGGTGACCTTCGCCTCGGAGCACCACGCGAATCAGCTGCCCTGGCGGCGCGGCCTCTCGGTCGTCCTCCCGGTGCCCGCGAGCGCGGACGAGGCGATCGCGCGGGCCGACGACGCCCTGCGCGGCGCGCCCTCGCGCCACCGGCTGCTCGCGGTGACGGGGGCCAGCAATGTCACCGGGGAGCTGTGGCCGCTGCCTGAGCTCGCCGCGGTCGCCCGCCGCCGCGGGGCGCGGCTGGCCGTGGACGCGGCCCAGCTCGCGCCCCACCGCGCGATCGATCTCGCGGCGATCGGGGCCGACTACCTCGCGCTGTCCGGGCACAAGCTGTATGCCCCCTTCGGCGGCGGCGTGCTGGTCGGTCGCGGGGACTGGCTCGACGCCGCGCGCCCTTACCTCGCCGGCGGGGGCGCCGTCCGTCGCGTCACCGTCGACGGCGTCGAATGGGCGAGCGGCGCGCCCCGCCACGAGGCCGGCACGCCCAACGTCGTCGGCGCGGTGTCGCTGGCCGCGGCGTGTCGCGCGCTCGCCGAGGTCGGCATGTCCGCCGTGGCGGCGCACGAGGAGCGCCTGCTCGACCGCGTGACGCGCGGCCTCCGCGTCCTGCCGGAGGTCGAGCGGCTCGCGATGTGGGGCCCCGCGAGCCCGCGCATCGGCGTCGTGACGTTCAATGTCCGGGGCGTCCATCCCGGCGTTGTCGCCGCGGCGCTGAGCGCCGAGCACGGCGTCGGCGTCCGCGACGGCTCGTTCTGCGCGCACCCGCTCATGAGCGCGCTCGTCGGCGCCGGCGCGCCCGAGGCGTCGGGCGGCGCGGCGGTGCCCGGCGCGGTGCGCGTGAGCTTCGGCGTCGGCACCAGCATCGCGGACATCGAGCGATTCCTCGGCGCGATCACCGATCTCGTCGCCCGGGGCCCCCGCTGGCGATATCGCGTCGACGGAGGGCGGTATGTTCCCGAGCCGGATCCGCGCCCCCGCCCAGCGCTGGGCGGCCTCCTCGCCGGGGGCACGGCCGGCGCGGCGCTCGGGCTCCTGGCGGGCCAGCTCGCGCCTTGCCAGTCGGCGATCTGAGGCCGGCGGCGCACCTCGGAACGCCGAGTACGTCGTTCAAGCGAGAAATGAACCGCCAAGACGCCAAGAACGCCAAGAACGCCAAGAACGCCAAGATATAATTCTCGTCTTGGCGTCTTGGCGTCTTGGCGTCTTGGCGCCTTGGCGTCTATCAATTCGAAATTCTGCGCTTTTCAGGCAATTTCAATCCGTTTGTCACTCTAGGAGGTTCCGGTGAGCAGCGACTTTCTTTGGTATCTGCCGACGCACGGCGACGGCCGCGACTTGATCGGCAGCGCACACCACCTCGAGGCCGAAGCGCAGCGACAGCGAGCGCCGGACATCGGCTACTTGACGCAAGTCGCGCTGGCGGCGGAGCGCGCGGGCTTCCTTGCGGCGCTCATCCCCACGGGCTCGCGCTGCGAGGATGCGTGGCTCGTGGCCGCGGCGGTCGCGCAGCACACGCGTCGGTTGAAGCTGCTGGTCGCGTTCCGACCCGGGCAGATGTATCCGGCTGTGGCCGCGCAGAGCGTCGCCACCATGCAGCGCATCACGGGCGATCGTCTCCTGCTCAACGTCGTGACCGGCGGGAGCGCGAAGGAGCAGCGGGCGTACGGCGACTTCCTCGATCACGACGCGCGCTACGATCGGACCGCCGAGTTCCTGGAGGTGGTCGACAAGGCGTTCGGCGGCCCCGGCGTGAACCACGAAGGCGCGCACTTCCGCGTCGAGAACGGCGGGTTGGTGGAGCCGCTCGCCGTGCGTCCCACCATCTACTTCGGCGGCGCTTCCGAGGCCGCAGAGCGCGTGGCGGCCAAGCACGCGGACGTGTATCTGCTGTGGGGCGAGACGCCGAGCATGGTGCGCGATCGCATCGCCTCGATGCGCCGCCGCGCGGAAGACCTCGGCCGCACGATTCGCTTCGGGCTGCGCGTCCACGTCGTCACGCGCGACACCGAGGAGGACGCCTGGCGCGAGGCGAAGCGGCTGCTCGACTGCATCCCGCCCGGCGCGATCGAAGAGGCGCAGCGCGGGCTCGGCTCGATGGAGTCGGTGGGTCAAGCGCGCATGCTCTCGCTGCACGCGGGCAAGAAGCTCGGCGTGCGCGAGCTCGAAGTGTCGCCGAACCTCTGGGCGGGCGTGTCGCTCGTGCGCGGCGGCGCCGGTACGGCGCTCGTCGGGAGCCACCGGCAGGTGGCCGAGCGCATCGCCGAGTACGAGGCGCTCGGTATCGATACCTTCATCCTCTCCGGGTATCCGAACCTCGAAGAGGCGGTGCGCGTGGGCGAGGATCTGCTGCCGCTCGTCTCGTCCTCGCGCCGCGCTCGGGCGCCGCTCGGCATCGTCTCCGCGTCGTGAGCGCGCCGCCGTTCACGAACGCCCTCCGGCGACGGATCGCCGTCGCCATGGCGTTCCGGCGGCTAACGGTGGACCTGGACGGCCGACGGCGTGAGGTTCCAGCGGAACTTGTCGAGGAGCACGAGCGAGTCGACGTTCTGGTCGCCCGCGTCCCAGAGGATGAACTCGAGCTCGATGGTCTCCCCCGGGACCACCGGGGCGTCGTTCGTCAGCCAGGGGGTGCCGCCGCCGTCCGTGAGGCGGTTGCCCCAACCGCCCATGCCTGTCCCGACCAGCTCCAGCGTGCCCGAGGGGCACGTCCCGGGCGGGGAGCCCATCGGTGGGAAGCACACCTCAAAGAAGGCGTTGTTCACTGAGATGGGGCTGTTCGTCGCGTCGAAGGCGATGTTCCTGTCGAGCGGGATGGTGGGCTCGTTCGACCTGAGCAGGGTGACAAAGGAGTCATTGTAGTTGCCGCAGAGGAGCTCCGGGAACTCTGCCGAGTAGAACTTGAAATCATACGAGAGCGACCTTGCGTTGGTGGGCACCCGGATGCGCACCTTGAGGTTCACCGAGTCGAACGACTGATCGCAGCTCGCGCCTGCGCAGGGCGGGCACGCCGCCGCGGACGGGAGGGCCCCGCCGTGGGCATGGAGGTAGTCGGGTGGCGCGCTCGTCTGCGTCATTCCGTCGAAGTTGCCGACCTGCCCCGGCTCGAGGCCGTTCTGCGGATAGACGTGCCCCGGGTCGCCGGGGTCGCGCGCGGTGCCGGAGGAGAGGGCGACCATGGTCCGGCCCTTCCTGGGGGAGACCTGGCTCCCGTAGTCGCCGAGGACGCCCACCTGCGCGTCGCTGGGCACATGGACCCCGGCGCCATCGGCCGTGAGAAGGGCGTTCGAGATGACCCCCCACTTTCTCTGGGGGAGGGGCGCGTCCTCGCTCGTGACCTGGCAGAGGTCCAGGGCCTTGACCAGATCGAGGCTCGATGTCGGCACGGTCAGCGGGGCGCCGCCGCAATCCGCGACCGGGACGTCGTCCGGCGTTGCCGGATCGCAGTCGTCGTCGAGCTGGTTGCCGAGGTACTCGAATGCCCCCGGGTTGACGAGCTCGGGCTCAGCGCAGGCGATCCCTGCGACGTCGCAACAGTCGCCGTCGGCGACCGTCCAGCCGTCGCCGTCCTGATCCACGGGGAGAGGCGCGCCGCCCGCGCCGCCGCTGCCCGCCACGCCGCTGCTCGACGTCACCGTCGTGCTGCCGATCCCTCCCGTCCCCCCGCCGCCGGTCCCTCCCGTCCCCCCGCTGCCGGTCCCTCCCGTCTCCCCGCCTTGGCCTCCCCCCGCGGAGCTGCCGCTGCTCGTGGTGCCGGTTCCGCCCTTCGGCGGGGTCTCACTGTCGCTGCACGCGGGGAGGGCCAGGATCATCAAGGAACCAGCCAAGATCGAGCGAACCATGCAACAGACCTCCGGAGCGGCGATCAGCCCAGTTCTCTCATAGAAGCATCGCGAGCGAGACAGGTCGATGCGTGCCGCTACTCCTGGCGACAGGCACCGGAGCACCGACAAGGACCCCCGGCGACGGCCACGCCGGCGCCACCCTCGGCGCGCCCCGGAAGCCCTGCGGTCCCCGGAGGGCGCCGGGACCGCCGCGGCCCGGGCGCGCGCTCCGCGAGGGGCGCGCGCCGCGAGCGCCCCCGGGTCCGGCCGCGCGATCGCCGCCGCCGGCGCGCGGAGAGGAAACCGACGGCGAGCTCGGTTGTGTAGAGGGCTAGATGGTGGAGCTCGTGGTCGGCTCATGGTGCGTCGCGGCGGACGGGTCCCTCCCGCGGAGGCTCCCGTGAACCTCGCCGCGCGATCGCAGCTCGGCCCACAGGCCGGGGCCGACGAGATGCTCTCCCATCCGGGCGACGGCGGGCGGGACGACCCGACCGAGCGCGCCAGTCCGCCGCCGCCGGGTACCCCGGCCACGGCGCGGCCCTCGGGCGCGGCGGCGCTGGAGATCGAGGCGCTGTACCGCCGCCACCATCGCCTGGTGTACCGCCTCGCCCTCCGTTACGGCCATGGCAACGTGGCCTGGGCAGAGGACGTGACGCAGGACGTGTTCCTCGACCTGATGAAGGCGCTCGCGACGCTGAGCGATCGAGACAACCTGGAAGGATGGCTGTACCGGGCGACCTCGAATCGATGCCTGAACCGCCTGCGGCGGGACCGGTTCCTCGCCCTCGCGCCCATCCGCTGGCTGCTCGGGCAGGACCAGGCCGATCTGCGCCCGGCGCTGGAAGAGGTGACCATCGCGCGCGACGATCTTCGCCGGGCGCTCGAGGCGCTGGCCAAGCTACCACCCAAGGAGCAAGTCGCGTTCTCGATGTTCTATCTCGACGGCAAGGAGCAGGAGGAGATCGGGAGCGTCCTCGGCCACTCCAAAGGGTACGTGTGCAAGCTGATTCAGAGGGCGGTCGCGCGGCTCCGCGATGCCGGATGGGAGGTGAAGCCATGACGCGAGACCGCGACCTGCTCGCGTCGCTGCGCGAGGTGGACGAGCGGCTCGGGGCGGCGACGCCGCCGCCCCGACTGCAGGCGCGCGTCCTCGCGCGGCTGCGCGGGGCGCGCCCTTCCCTCGTCGGGCGCGTGGGACGCCCGCTCGCGCTCGCGGCCGCCGCAGGCGCGGCCGCGGTCGCCCTCGGCGCCGCCGTCCAGCGCCCAGCGCCCCCCGAGGTCTCCACGCGCAGCCCCGCCGCCGATCCGGCGGCCGGCATCACCGGCGATCGCCCTGACGGAGACGGCGGCCTCCCCGAGCGCACGCCGGCCGACAACCACGAGGCGATGCCGCCCCGGATCCCCGCCCCGCTCCTCCGAGGCCCGTCCCGCCCGATCGCCCCGTCGCCAAGGACCTCGCCCCCTCCGCCGCACAGCTCCGCTGCGCCGCCGGACGCGCGCGAGGCGCCCGTGGGGCGGCGCCGCGGCGAGCTCCCCGTCGACAACGGCCCGCCCCCGCCGCCACGCGCGCATACCCGGCCGCCGGCCGTCGCGCTCCCGTCGAGCCGGGCATGGGTCGACGACCCGGAGAGAGGCCTGTCCCCTCACGCATCGCGCGGACAGCCCCCCTCGTGGCACCGCGGCTCCGGCGGCGCAGCCGCCCCTGCGGAGGCGGCCGGACAAGACCGGGAGCACGGCGCCGAGGACAGCGCCGTGGGCCCGGACGAATCCGCAACAGCGGAGCCGAAGCCCCCGCACGAGGAGACGAGCTGCCGGACGGCGAAGGCCTTGTGGCGCGAGGCCGAGGCGAGCTGCGATGCACAGGGCCTCGCCCTCGGCGAGGTCAGGCTGCTCGATCCCTGCAGAGACGGCGGCTACCGCGGCATCGAGCACACGTGCGCTCACGGCGAGCCGACCGAGTGCTGGCGCGGCGAGCTGGGCGACGGGCTCACGTGCGTCCACGGCATCGAGCTGAAGGATCAGGCCTACATCACGTGCAGGAACCAGGGCGCTGACCTCGCCATGTTCGATGTCGAGCGGGGCAGCCCTGGCTGCGCCGGCGACACGACGGCCAGGGCCTTCTACGAGTGCTGCCCCGCGGCGGAGCCCCTGCCCTCGCCCGCGTGCTGGACGAGCAAGATCGACCACGGCGACGCGTGCCAGCCCGTGCAGACGCTCGATGAAGAGGCCGGCGCCCTGTGCGCAGAGGCCGGCCAGCAGCTCTTCCACATCGGGTACGGGACCGGCGCGCTGCACTGCCCCCATGCCTGGGCCATCAGCGCGCTCTTCACCTGCTGCCCGTGAGCCGCGATCGCGAGGTGGCCTGACGGAGGAAACCGGCAGGCCGGTCGCGGTTGAACCAGCGCGGAACGATGAAGAGAGCGCGGCGACCGGAGCTCCGGCGGCGCGCGCATCGACGCTGCCCGGCCGGAGCCGGGCTCGACGGAGGACACCATGCGTTCTTTCTTCACGATGGGTCTCATGTTCAACCTATCGACTCTCGGCCTCCTCGCCGGCACAGGCTGCATCAGCCCCGAGCTTCCGGCCCCCGACAGCGGCGCGGGCTCCGCGGGCGTGGAGAGCGCCGGCGCCGATCGCGGATCGAGCTGCGATGGCGACGAGCTGCCGCCTCCCCCTCCTCCGCCGGAGACGTGCTGGGGCGGCGAGCTGGGCGACGGGCTCACGTGCGTTCACGGCATCGAGCTGAAGGATCAGGCCTACATCACGTGCAGGAACCAGGGCGCGGACCTCGCCATGTTCGATGTCGAGAGGGACAGCCCTGGCTGCTCCGGCGACACGACGGCCAGGGCCTTCTACGAGTGCTGCCCGGCGGCGGAGCCGCTCCCCTCGCCCGCGTGCTGGACGAGCAAGATCGACCACGGCGACGTGTGCCAGCCCGTGGAGACGCTCGATGAAGAGGCCGGCGCCCTGTGCGCAGAGGCCGGACAGCAGCTCTTCCACATCGGGTACGGGACCGGCGTGCTGCACTGCCCCCATGCCTGGGCCATCAGCGCGCTCTTCACCTGCTGCCCGTGAGCCGCGGTCGCGTCCCTCCCCTCTGCGTTCGGTAGGATGCAGCCTCACCGGTCACGTTTGTCGCAAGTCAGCCGCCGTTCGAGAGCCACTGCGCGATCAGCGACTCGAGCGCCTTCGCGACAGCGGGCTCGTCGGTGCGGCCGCGGAACATGTCGGCGGCGAGCGCCTCGGCAGCGCCGATGATCGCGACGCAGCGGAGGTGCAGATCGCGCTTCGAGCGGTGGGCGAACGGCGCGAGCGCGTCCTCATAGATCATCACGTACCTCCTCGGCCGGGCGGCGTCGCTCTTCGGCCGGGCCGCGGGTCTTGTAGCGCTCGATTTCGCCATTCGCCTTGACGCTGCCACGAGCGCGCACATATTCCCGAAGGCAAGTTACCAACAGTAGGTTACCACCTGACACGCTTCGGGCGCGCCCGCACCCGTGGCGGGAGGAGTTCATTCCGATGGCCACACGAACGATGTCACCCGTTCTCTTGCTCGGCGGCTCCGGCCAGGTCGGCGCGCGCGCAGCAAAGGCGCTCCGGCGCCTGCATCCGGACCTCCCGATCGCGATCGCCGGGCGCGACGCGCGCAGGGCGTCCGAGGTCGCGGCGGAGGTCGGCGGCCCGACGACGGCGACGGCCGCCGACGTCGGCCGCGACGACCTCGGCCTCGAGCGAGGCGCGTCGTTCAGCGCCGTCGTCGCGCTCGTCAAGGACGAGGCGTCGAACGCCGTGAAGCGCGCGCTGGCGGACGGCGTGCCCCACGTCGCCTTCTCGGACGCCGTCGGGGAGATCGGCCCCGTGGTCGCCCACTACATCGCGCGACCGACGCGCGCTCCCATCCTCATGCTGGGCCACGCCTTCGGCGGCACGGCGACGCTGGCGGCGCTGCACCTCGCGCAGGAGCTCCAGCGCGTCGACGCGATCGCGATCGGCTGCGTGGTCGACGCGGACGATCGCGGCGGCCCCGCATTGCAGGCCGATTTCGAGCGAGAGGCGCAGACCGGGCAGGCTCCGCTCGCGCTCCAGGGCGGGAAATGGGCCTGGTTGCTCGGCGACGCGGCGACACGGCGCTTCGCGGACGCCGAGGGCGTGGAGCGCGTCGGCCGGGCCATGCCGCTCCCCGACGTGGTGAGCCTCGCGGCGGCGACCGACGCGCGAGAGATCCGCGTCGACATCGCGACGCGCGACGCCGCGAAGGGCGGCGCGGGTCACGTGACGGAGCTCGTCGTCGAGGTGTCGGGGCGGCGCCACGACGGCGCGGGCGCGCGGCTGCGCTACGACATCGTTGATAACGACGGCCTCACGCGCCTCAGCGCGTACGGCGCCGCGATCGCGACGGAGCGCTTGCTGGGGCTCGCGGGCGGTCCCCCCGTCGGCCCGGGGCTCTACCTCCCGGAGAGCGTGCTCGACCCGGCGCGCGTCGTCGCGCGGATCGAGGAGCTCGGCGCGCGCGTCCGCCGCACAGACCAGCGCCTCTGACGCGCGGCGGGCGGGGCCCTCGTCGACGCTGACGGTGGTCACCGGCCGCGCGCGGGAGAGACGTGCGCGAACGTGAAGGGCTGAAGCGGATCTACGCGGCCTTCGCCGGCTTCGGGTTGAGCTCGAGGAAGCGGCGCTGGTAGGCGTACGAGCGAAAGCGGATCTGCAGCGGCGGCTCGTTGCCAATCTTGATCTCGAGCTTCGCGCCGTCGTCGTGCTCGGCGCAGTGCGGGATGCGCAGCGTGTAGCTCGTGCCGCCGCCGGTGCGCACCGCGATGCCCCCGAGCGCGAGCCCGGCCGCGGCGACGGCCACGTTGGTCCCGGTCTGGCCGTCGTGCGCCTTCGCCTCGATGCCGCGAGTCGCCGGCCTCGCGCACACGCAGCAGCCTTCCGGCCAGCGGATCGCCTCGCTCGTCACCGGCACCGGGAAGCCCGGCTGCGGGTGGACGTAGTCGTCGGCGAGCACGGTGAGGACGCGCTTGTGGACGAGGTACGCGGCCTGGCACTCGTCGCAGAACGCCGGGTCTTCGGTGTGGTTGAGCTCGATCTCCGCGAGCTTCGCCTGGCAGCGCGGGCACGTCGCGGTGCCGGCCAGGTCCCTGGCGACGAGGAGCGCCCCGAACGCGAACACCGCGAACCCGATGCCGCCGACGAGGCAGAGCAGCCACAGCAGACCGGAGCGGTCGATCATCGCGCGGAAACAGAGGAACGAGAGGCCGGCGAGCACCGCCATGATGACGGCGTACTTGATGGTGGCGCCGGCGTTGCGGGTCACGGTGGACGTCATGAGCGCGACCTTAGCGCCGGTCGACCCTCGAGCGCGCGCCGAACGCTGTCGCGGAAAAGAGGGTAGAGGGTAGGAGGGTAGCGCGTCCAAACGCCTTCCGGCGGTCCAGTACCACCCTGCCCCACATGCCCGTTGACATGATGCCCGAAGCGCGCCGCCGTCTCGATGCGCCGGAAACATGCCCAATTTCGGTAAGTTGGCGGGTCCGATGGAGCCGAGAGGGCGTCGGAGTACGGGTCGCACGCGCGAAGAGAGGGCTCAAGCCCTTGACCCAGGGCTGCCTCATCATCGATGCATGGATAAATGATCGATAAGAGAGCGGCCAATCGTCCTGCAGCAGGCCTCGGACCGAGCTTGCCGGGGGTGGTCTTGCTGAGCGCCCTCCTCGCAGGGTGCGGTGACGACGAGGTGAAGTCCACCTCCTCATCCATGTCTTCAGGCAGCGGAGGCAGCGGCGGCTGCATCGCCTGCGGCGGCGGCGGAGGCACGAGCGGCGGAAGCGGCGGTGGAGCAGGAGGCGGCGACGCGCCAGGCAACAAGGGCTACCCCGATCGCTTCACCGTCGGCGCACCCGGCGTAGGCACCTACGCCCAATCCGATCCCCAGCTCCCGGTGCCGCCCGGGTACACGGAAGTGTGGCCCAGCGACGACGAAAGCAAAGAGTGGGATCTGTACGATTGCGACGGCACTGTCAACCTGGACCACATGTATTTTCACGCGTTCATTTACATCGGCACCGGCTGCCACGGCACGGTCAACATCACCAACTCGATCATCGCGCCGCCGCCCGGCTCCACGAACCGCAGCATTCTGGTCAACGCCGACGAGTCCGCGCCGCTCACGTTGAACATCAGCGATACCACCATTCGCCCGGAGCCGGTCGGTCTCGGAGGTATGAACGCCGCCCTCACCGAGCATGCCGTGAACGCCTGTGCGACGTGCACCATCCGCTTGACCCGGGTGGACGTGGCCAATACCGGCGGCATGTGCCTTTGCGGCCAAAACACCATCATCGAGCAGAGCTGGCTGCACGACAACTACATCGCGCACCTGGCGGACCCCTCTCTCGCGCATACGGGCGGCGTCTTCCCGTACGGTGGCAGCGGGCCGCTCGAGATCAGCCACAACCGACTCGAGCCGGGCGTCGACGCCGCTACGGGCAAGGAAGTGCCGAACTATTGGCAAGCCATCACCGCCGTGCTCTTCACCCAGGGCGTCGATGGCTCGACGCTGCAGAACTACGATGTCCACGACAACGTCATCTCGCTCGGCGCCTACGACTTCTACCCCGAGGACGGCAAGGACATGATCCTGCGCAACAACGTCTTCGGCCCGAGCCACTGGGGTTACACGACGTCGTGCGCGACATGTACGTACGCTGATTGGTCCAACAACGTGGTCGGCGACATCGACGGCAACCCCACGAACGAGGTCGTCCCCCAGCCATAAGGCCGCGCTCTCGGCGGCGCCGAGGGGACGCGGGTGTGTTCTTGACCGCCGATGCCGCGGCGCGCACCCAACCGCTCCCCGGCGGCGAACGCGATCATCCTTCGGAGCTAGCCCGGGAGCACGTTGGCTGGGCGCTGGCCCGCCACACGGAATAGCGCGATGGCCGCAGCGGTCCACGCGATCAGCGTGACGACCGAACCCTCGACGCCGTAAGCACCGCCGCTCAGCCACGCTGGACCGGCCGGCGTCACCTGAATCCAGCCGCGCGCCGCATGGCCGGAGACGGGCACCGACATCAGCGCATCGAACAGGTAGTTCCAGGCGAAGTGCATGCCCATGGCGATCCATACGCGGCGGGTGAGCAGGTAGACGCCGAGCAGGCCGGCGCCGGCCGATGCCGTGGCCAGGATCGCGAGGACGCTCACGTTGTCGTTCGGCAGGTGGGCAAGCGCAAACAGCAGCACGTTCGATGTCACGGCAATGCCGAACCCCCACCGCTTCTCGACGATGCGGAACAGGATGGCGCGGAACACGAGCTCCTCGAAGGTCGCGACCGTGATCTGCTCCGGCAGCGGCTTGAAGATGGCGCGCCAGTCACCCAGGCCCTGCACCTGCAGGGCGCCACACAGCAGCAACAGGCCGGCCACGCCGACCGCCAGCGCCGCGCCGATGCCGAAGCCCATGCCCAGCTCCGGCAGGATGCGTGGCCCGGCAACTTCGAGCGGCTCGCGCTTTTCCACCTTGCGCACGTAGAAGCGGTAGCCTGCGATGCATCCGGCCGCGGCCAGCAGCGTAGGCCACACCACGCGCATGGGTTTGGGCGCGAGTTCGGACAGCATCAGCAGCAGCGCCATGGTGCCGATGGAGGCAAGCACCGCGAGCAGGATGCGGACGAAGGTATTTGCGAGAAGGCGCTTGCCCAGCGAAGGGCGGAGCGCTGCGTCGGCAGTGGCGGTGCTCATTGGTTCTCCTTTGTTGAAGTGCTCCGGAACCCTCTGCACGCCGCCCTCCGAGGTACCACATCCGTTCGCCGCTCCACACCTCCCCGCGCCCGCGATCGCGCTTCTTTTACCGACGCGCCCGGTCGCTGCGCACGGCGTGGCGTGTCGTGCGCCGATGGGTGACCGGCTGTCGACTCGGCGAGGGGTAGGCGCGCGCCGCCGTGGGTGCGAGGCGGCGCGCTCAGAACATGGCGCGGGGGTTCGGCGCGTCGGCCGGGATGTCCTGCAGCACGTCCCAGTGCTCGCAGAAGCGCCCGTCGGCGACGCGGAAGATGTCGACCACCGCGACCCCGCGCGGCCGCCGCGGGTTCACGAGCTTGTAGTGCACCACGGCGTACTCGGCGTCGGCGATCATGCGCTGGATCTCGACCTGCGCGCCGTGAAGCGGCGTCTCGCCGTCGCGGAAGTAGGCGATGAAGGCCTCGCAGCCGTTCATCCCGGGCGCGGCGCGCGCGTCGGGGTTGTGGTCGACGAAGTCGGCGGTCAACAGCGCGCGGACGGCGTCCCAGTGCCTGCCGACCACGGCGTCGTACAGCTCGAGCAGCATCTGCTTGTTGCGTTCGGGGTTCATGTGGAGGGGGCGTGCCTTTCTGCACCGGGGGCATGGTCGCTCGCCGGTGCGTGCTCACCCTCGCAGCGGGGCGCGCGGCGGGCTTGAATCTGCGCGCCAATCGTCGCCCGCAGCGCGCGCACCGCGCCGTGGGCGCGTGCTAGGGCGTGCGCGCGACCGCGCGGTACGCGCTCGGCGGCATGCCCGACGCGGCGCGGAAGTCGCGCGCCAGGTGGGCCGCGTCGCTGAACCCGTACGCGTGCGCGATCTCGGTGAGCGGCCGGAGCGAGCCGGCGATCGCGACGGTGGCGTCGCGCGTGCGCACGCGGCGCGCGAGCGCCGAGGCCGTGGTGCCGTGCGCCGCGAGCCGGCGTTGCAGCGTGCGGACCGACTGGCGCGTGGCGTGCGCGAGGCCCTGCGGCGTCCACGGCGCGTGCGGCTCGCGCGCGATCGCCGCGAGCGTGGCGGCGACCGGGTCGTCCGCGGCGCTCGGTGGGTGCAACGTCAGACGCGCGGACGGCGCCGGCGCGGTTCGGCGCGACCACGCGAGGCGGAGCGCGACCGGCGGCTCGGCGAGCGACGCGGGCCCGAGCCAGCGGGCGTCGCAGGCGAGCTCGCGCCACCGTCCGCGCGCGGCGCGCGCCGCGACGACGAGCTCGCCGTGGCCCATCCGGCGCAGCAACGCGGCGAGCACCCCGGTGATCATCACGGTCTGGCTCGCGGGGGCGAGCGCGCCGTCGTACGGCTGCGCCGCGAGCTGCAGGGCGCCGGCGCCGTCGAGCGCGAACCGCGTCTGGTGGCGCACGCCCCACGCGCGCTCGAGCGCGCTCCAGCGATGCGCGAGCTGCGCCACGCTCTCGGCGCTCTCGAGCAGGTAGAGCGTCGGCGAGAAGGTCAGCGCGTCGAGCCCGTCGCCCAGCGCGAAGACGGCGCCGAGCCCACCGACGCGTGCGCGCTCCGCGACGAGCGCCCGCAGCGGCGCCGCGGGGCTGAGGGCCTGCAGGGCGGGGTCGGGCGCGCGCGCGACGTGCGCGTCGCGCGCGCGGACGCGCTGCGCGAGGTGGAGCAGCTGCAGGCTGACGTTCTGCGACACGGGGCGTGGGCGCACGCGACAGGCGTGTGGAAGGCCGCACGTGCTCGCACGCGAGTGTGGCACCTGCGCGCGCGGGCCGCCACGGTCGCGCGCGCCCCTCGCCCGCTAGGGCGAAGGCGCGCACGCGCTCACCTCTCCCTCCAGGGCGATCTCTCGCCGCCCGAGCGCGATATCGCCTTCGGCGCGCCCGCAGGCTGCATCGTTTTCAGGCGGCGCCTTCGATGCATGGATAGATGATCGATATTGTGTCTTTTTTCTCCAGGGGGGCTCCGAGGCGAGGTGGCTCAGCTCCAGGGTCATCGCTTCGTCCTCGCGGGTCGGCGTCGGGTCGCCGCTCGGGTGGTTATGGGCCAGGACGAAGCTGTGGGCGGCCATGTCCAGCGCCGTGCGCAGGACGGTGGGATGCGAGGCCCATCTCTCACGCAGGCTATTGCGAGCGGAGCTTCGCAGCGGCCTCAGCTTGCGCGCGAGTGAGGAGCTCATCGACGCGAAGCTTCTCAGACCACACGCTGAGATATTGATCGTCGATCTCGGCCCCGCTGACTCGAAGCACCTCGACGATGTCACGCCATTGCTTGGACGAGACTTCACCACCTTCGCGGTACCAGAGCAGCTTCCGGAGGATGGTATCTTCCGGAGCCTTGACAAATAACTCCTCTCCGCTGGCGCGGACCTTGACTTTTCGCCGGCGACTGAACTCGACCTCATCGTAGGGGCTCGGCCCGAGCGAGAAGACATCGATCTTCGTCACCATCGGCAGGTAGAAGATGTTCGCGCAGCTCCCGCGGGTCAGGGCGTCGCAAAGCACGTCTTGATCCACCTCGAAGTCCGGGCCGAGCAGCTCCGCAAACGCGCGCACATGACGGGGCATCATCGCGACGACCAGATCGATATCGTTCGTCGCGCGCGGCTCACCTTGGAGGGAGCTCGCGAGGCTGCCGCCGATGAACTACTCGCAGCCAAGGCTCTCGAGCGCGGCGGCGACGCGCAACGCCACGTCGAGCGCGGAGATGACATCCGTCGAGCTGCTCATGACGTCACGCGGCGTCGGCCGGCACGTGACCGAACAGCCGGCGCGCGCAGTCGTGCCCGTACAGTCTCACCGTGAGGCGAACGCGAAGCTCCTGTTCGTCCGCCCCAGGGTGGCGAGCACGGATGCTCGCGAGGGCGAGCTCACGGACCGCCTGGCTCAGCCGCATCGCAGCCTCGAGCCGTTTTTCCGGGGGCATGCGCCGGAGCAGCTCGTGGTAGCGCGCGTCCGCTTGCGGAGAGGTGTCGGCCATCGACATACAACATGAGTAGCAGAAACCGCTCGCACGGGAAGGGCTCGCCGCCGGTCCCTCGCGAGGCTCCAGCGACGCGCCGAAAGTCGGTGACCATGGGCTGCCTTGGCCTCCTCGATGAGCTCAAGTCGCCGACGATGTGGGCCATCACCTCGCGCAGCGCCGGGGGCGGGCCGCTTGCTTGCGGGCGCGTCAGGAGGCGGAGCTGGCGGAGGCGCGGAGCGGCTCGGCGGGGAGCTCGCGCTCCCTGGCGGCGGGGACGAGCTTGGGGGCGGTCTTGAGGTGGGTGGCGTACAGGGTGAGGCCCGTGAAGGTGATGCCGCCGAGCATGTTGCCAACGACGGTCGGGATCTCGTTCCACACGATGTAGTCCATGATCGAGAAGTTGCCGCCCATGAGCATGGCCGACGGGAACAGGAACATGTTCACCACGGAGTGCTCGAACGTCATCGCGAAGAACAGCATGATGGGCATCCACATCGCCGTCACCTTGCCGCCGACGGTGTTGGAGATCATCGCGCCGACCACGCCGGTCGAGACCATCCAGTTGCAGAGCACGCCGCGCACGAAGAGCGTCAGCATGCCGGCGGCGCCATACTCCTTGTAGCCGAGCGTGCGCGCCTCGCCGATGCCGGAGATGGCCTTGCCGACGGCGCTCGGCTCCGTGGAGAAGCCGAAGGTGAAGACGATCGCCATCATCACGGCGACGGTGAAGGCGCCGGCGAAGTTGCCCGTGAAGACCAGGCCCCAGTTGCGCAGGACGCCGCCCAGGGTGACGCCCTTGCGGCGATCGATCAGCGCCAGCGGCGACAGCACGAACACCCCCGTGAGCAGATCGAAGCCCAGCAGGTACAGCATGCAGAAGCCGACCGGGAACAGCATCGCGCCGATGATCGGGTAGCCCGTCTGCTGGGTGACCATCACCGCGAAGACGGCGGCGAGCGCGAGCAGCGCGCCGGCCATGTAGGCGCGGATCAGCGTGTCCCGGGTCGACATGAAGACCTTGGACTCGCCCGCATCGACCATCTTGGTGACAAATTCTGTCGGCGCCAGATAGGACATAAGCTTGGCTTTCCTCCGTGAAGACGGGACTGGCGAGAGGACTCGAGCTTGGCGCGCCCGCCCCTGGCTGGCCGCGCCGCGCTGTCCGGCGCGGCCTGGGCGGCAGCGCGAACGGATCGCCCCGGCGTGCGCCGGAGCGATCGAGCTCCCTCGACGTCCCGCGGAATGTAAACGGGGCTTCGTTTCGTCAATGTTTCTGTTGACGATCGAACTGCGATCTATCGAGAGGCGAGGCTCGGGGCCGGCGCCGGCGTCGAGCGAGGCGCCGGCTGCTGAGGTCCCGAGCCGCACCGGACGCGCGCAGGGTCACCGCGCGGGGGGCTCGGGGCCACGGCGCGGCTCGACGACACCGACGACGCTGCGCCCGAGTCCACATGCGTATGCACATGGCTCTTGTGCCGCGCGCACCAGAGCTCCTCCCCCCGGCTCGCGCCGCGCGCAGCGAGGCAGTCCGGACACGGCGGCTCGATCTCCGGGGCCTTCCACGCCTCGTTGTGCTGCTTCTCCCCGACGACGCACGCGGCCCCCCCCCCGGCTAACCGGACGACGCTCGCGCGCGCTCGCTCCTACAAGCGCTCGATGAGGAAGCTCCGAGTGTGGGGCCGCCGGCGCTCGTGGTGCGGGCTGGCATCCATTCCGGAGCATGGCTCGGGTGGAATGCTCCGCGGACCGACGTCGTGGGCCGAAACGCGCCGGATTTCCCCGGATCCCGATGGCCGCTCACACGCTTGAACGATCGCGCGGTAGTTTCGCCTGGCAGCATGCGCCATAGTGCGACACGTGTCGCTCGACGCTGTCACCCACTCCCTTGCCGGCGATCCGCTCACCGACATCCTGCGGCTCACCCAGGCCACGTCGGTCATGGCCGGAGGCATCGCCGCCGGTGGCCGATGGGCCGTCCACTTCCCGCCGCCCGGCGAGATGAAGATCTCGGTCGTCGCCAAGGGCGGCTGCTGGTTCCGCCTGGACGGCCACAAGAAGGCGATCCGTGCTGAGCCGGGGGACGCGGTCCTCCTGCCCGGGAGAAAGGGGTTCCTCGTCGGCAGCGACCTCTCGGCCCCACCTCTAGACGTGATGTGCCTGCTGGCCCAGAAGCGCCACCTCTTCTCCACCATCGGTGACGGCTCCGAGGTGCTGATCCTCGCCGGCGGCGTGACCCTCGATCCGCGCCACGCCGACCTCGTGCAGGGCGCGCTTCCCGCTTTTCTGCACGTGCGCGCGACCGCACCCCAGGCAGCCCCCATCCGCTGGCTCATCGAGCAGCTGCTGGCGGAGCAGACCGCGCGCGACGCGCCGGGCGCCTTCCTCTCGGCATCGATGCTGGCGCAGCTGCTGTTCGTCCAGATCCTGCGCGCCCACCTGGCCACGGCGCCACGCCTGCCCGCGGGCTGGCTGCGGGCGATCCGCGACGAGCGGCTGGCGGCGGCGCTGCGCCTCCTCCACGGCGAGCCGGCGCGCGACTGGAAGCTCGAGGAGCTGGCCCGCGCCGCGGCCATGTCGCGCACCACCTTCGCCGTGCGCTTCAAGGAGGCCGCAGGGGTGGCGCCGCTCCAGTACCTCACGGCGTGGCGCATCCGGCTGGCGGAGCGGCGGCTGCGGGACGAGGCAGCGCCGATCTCGCAGATCGCCGCGGCGCTCGGCTACTCGTCGGAGAGCGCCTTCAGCCAGGCCTTCAAGCGTGTCACCGGCAAGCGGCCGCGGGACTACCGCAACGAAGCGCGCGGCTGAAGTTCGTCCGATCGTTTCGTACGCTCGCGACAGTCATCGGCACGCTTGCGCATGGTGCGTTCGACAGGCCATCGCTATCGATGAGGACATGCGAACCGTGCTCGTCCTCGGCGGCACCGGGCTCACCGGCCGCCGCCTCGTCGAAGTGCTGCTCCAGGAAGGGTTCCTGGTCCGGTGCGCCGTGCGCGACCTCGACGCCGCCCGCGCCAGACTACCCGCCGCCGCCGAGCTCGTGCGCGGCGACATCGCCGACCGCACCTCCATCGAGGAAGCGGTTCGCGGCTGCGAGGCCGTGTTCAACTGCGTGCACACGCTCTCGCCGCAGAAGGGCGCCGCGCCCGGCGAGACCTTCGTGGACACCGAGCTGCGCGGCGTGGAGAACGTGGTGGCAGCCTGCCGGATCCACGGCGTGCGGCGCGTGCTCTACGTGACCTTCCTGGGCATCACGCCCGACACGCGCTCGATCTGGGCACGCGGTCGTTGGAAGGCCGAGCAGATGCTGCTCGGCAGCGGGCTCGACGTGACCATCCTCCGGCCGGGGCAGATCGTCGGACGCGGCGGCTTCGGCTTCGACACCACGCTGGCCAACGCGCGGCGGCGCGTGGCGCTGATCCTCGGCAGCGGCCGGAACCGCATGCAGAACATCGCGCTCGACGATCTCGTCCATTACCTCGTGCGCAGCCTCGACGAGCCGCGCACCTTCGGCCGGGCCTTCGACGTGGGCGGCGACGAGGCGTTCACCGCCGACGAGATGGTCGACGTGGCGGCCCGCGTGCTCGGCCGGCGCCCGCCGTGGAAGCTGCACCTCCTGCCCTGGCTGCTGGCGCCGTTCGCCGGGCTCTTCGAGCGCCTGGCTGGCCTGCCCCGCGGCGCCTTCGCCGACCTGCTGCTGGGCCTGGACGCCGACCTCGTCGGCGATGTCGGGCCGATCCGCGCCATCATCCCGCTCACGCCCATGCCCTACGCGCAGGCCGTCGAACGGGCGCTCTGGGTGCGAGGCCCATCCCTCAAGCAAGCTATTGCGAGCCGAGCTTCGCAGCGGTCTCAGCTTGCGCGCGAGTGAGAAGGTCATCGACGCGAAGCTCCTCAGCCCACAAGCACGTCGGCGCCGCCGCGGGCGAGCAGGCGCGTCTCGCGGACGGGGCCGTGGGTGTCGAGCGCCGCGATCCAGAGCTCCTCGTGGACCAGGGACGCCAGGATCGGGCCGAAGTACCGCGCCACGCGGGCGGCGTCGGTCAGCAGCGCGCCCCGGCGCGCGCGGGCGGCGTGGGTGCGGCGGCCGAGCTCGAAGGCGGCGGCGAGCCGGGTCGCGTCGAAGAGGGCGATCTGGGTGCGCTCGGCCAGCGCCGCGGGCGAGAGGCGACCGAGCGGGGGGAGAGCGGCCGTGCCGAGCGGGCGCGGCCCGACGCCGGGCAGGCCGAGCACCATCTCGAGCTCGGCCACCGCCTCGGCGGGTGGCCCCCTCGGCGGGTGGCCCCCTGCCCTCACCCTCCGTCTTCGGCCCTGACGATGAACCCGTCCGACGTCGAGCCCGGTCGTTTGTTGATGGCGAGGTAGACGCCGCTCGCGTCGGCCGCGATGTGGGAGATGGAATCGTCGGTCTTGACGAGCTGGGTGGGATTCTTCCCGTCCACGCCGACGCGCCACAGCGCTCCGGACGAGGCCCAGTAGAGCGCCTGTGCGTGGGCGACGAAGAAGGTGCCCTCCACGTCGGGGGACGAGAGCACCTCGGTCGGATCGCCGCCGGACACGGGCACGCGCCAGATCGCGCCGGGGCTCATGTAATCGATGAACTCGCCGCTGATCGCGAAGCCCAGGATGGTGCCGCGGTCCACGGTCACGATCGCCTGCGGCTCGCCGCCGGTCCGGGGGGAGCGCAGGATCTCGTCCTTGTCGACGGACTCGGCGGATTGCCAGTAGACGAACCCGGAGTCCAGGGCCAGCGTCGTGCTGACGATGTCGCCGGCTGGACCATGCACGACCTCGTCCCCGGCGTCGAGCCCGACGCTCCTGACCTCGAGCGGCCCCGAGCGCACTTGCTGGGTGAAGAACACGCGCTCGCCATCGGTCACGACGTCCTCGATGCCGCCAAAGTCGTCGGCGAACGTCACCAGATCGATCACGGCACCGCCCGATTTCGGCATCGCGCGGACCCAGTGCGTGACCGAGTTTTCGGCCCAATACACGTTCTTCTCGTCCACCGCGACGGACAGGGGGACATAGGGTGAATCGTAGATCTCCTCGCGCCCTCCCCCCGCCTTCGACACGCGCGCGACGGCCGTGTGTGTGAGCTGCTCGACCCAGTACACGTGCGACGCGTCGACCGCGATGCCGTGATCGATGGACACGTGCTTCCCGGCGTGCGCGAGCACCGTGCAGCCGCCGGCCGACACGCCCACGGGGAGGCACGCGCCATTGCAGGACACCTGCGCTGCTGGGCAGTCGGCGGGCCCCTGTCCGCCCCCGCCGGTCTCGCTGCCCGCGCTCCCGCCGGCCCCGCCCTCGCCCCCTTGCGCCTGCCCCCCAGCCCCTTGCGCTTGCCCCCCAGCGCCCTTGTCGTCGCCTCCACAACCGACGATCATCGACATCACCACGACGGTGCTCCCCAACCAATTCAGCCGCATACAACTCTCCTGTTCCGATCTGCCGACCTGTACGCGCCCGCCGGCGCACGTTTTCGTCGCCGGGGGTCGCGCTGGCGCGGCGTTCGACGGTCGCGGGAGCGATCCATTCGACGCCGTTCGTCGCGCTCGCTCCCGGGCGATCGAGGCACCCGAGAAGGCCGCTCCCGACGCCGCCCCGCGGGGTGACCGCCGGCGATACCATCGCCTCATGGCGACCGAGGAAGAGCTTGCAGAGCACCGCGTCGGCACGTGGATCGACCCATGGTGGGTGGAGCGCGTGCTCGGGAGCGGGCGGACAGGCGGTCCAAAGCTATTTTGACGTGTCAAGAATTTTTCATCGACAGCGGTTCATCGACATAAGACCTCATCTGCGTTCCGTTCGTCTGGGCAAAAAAAATATCGCAAATTCATGTAGATGGCGCCACATCCCCTCCTGCTGTCCGGTCACGGTGGCAAGCCCGAACCACACCGGCGGCCGCAGTGGAGATCGCATACCTTGCGTACGCACACATGTGCTTGCATCTACCCGGGTGGCTTTGTGGAGACTTATCAGGATTGCCGTCAAGGCTGCTCTGAGCTGGACAAAGCCCCGCAATACATCGACATTCTTGAAACTCTATGTAGAGCAGGCGCGTCTCGCGGACGCGGCCGTGGGCGTCGAGCGCCGCGATCCAGAGCTCCTCGTGGACCAGGGACGCCAGGATCGGGCCGAAGTACCGCGCCACGCGGGCCGAGGGGACGCCTCGTGCGGGGCCCTCGCGGCGGCGCAGATGAACGCCTGGCCGTTCACGATGTTGCTGAACCCGTGCTGGACGTTGGCCGAGCCATGCTCCGGGGTTGAGCCCGCAGGCTCCGACGATGCCCGTTCCAGTATGTTCCTCGGGACCTTCCGCCAGGGCGGCGCCCGCAAGCGGAAGCCGGCAGAGCCGGTCGACGCCGAGCCGACCACGGCCGAGCCGGTCGCTGTCGCGTAGCGTGACCGGCGCGGACAGCAGCCCGACCCAGGTCGGGGCGACTCGGGTCGGGCTAGCCGCCGCGTTCGCCGCGTCCAGCGACACGGGCTGCGCCCACGCGACGCCCTGACACGACCCGAACGCCCGACCCCCCCCACGGTCCCGCGACGCATAAGCCCGGCGACGATCCAGCTGCGGAGAGGATCCGATCGGACCAGACCGGGTTGACACCTGCACCCGCTCGGCGACAGATGGAGCCGTGGCTCGCACCGCTCCCGTGCCCAACATCCCCGCCATTCCAGGCATGAACCCCGGCACCTGGATCATGGGAGGAGGAGGTGGTGGCGGCGGCGGCAACGGGCGAGGCGGTCGCGGACGCGGCAGCAAACAGGGTGCCGGCGGCAGGAATGGCGGCAGCGGCGCGAGCGGCGGCGGCAAGGACGCGGGCTCCTGCGGGCAGGGCAGCGGTGGCGGATGCCCGAAAGCAGCTCCCTGGCCCACGAGGATCTCGGCCTCGGCTTCGGCTGGACCCACGCGCTCGCCTGGACTATCGACGAGCGCCGCCGCTCGATCCTCGTGATCGAGCCGGGAGCGAACCCGACAGAGACGCCGCGCCCAGCCGAGGGGGCATCGGTGCGCCTGCCCTGCGGCAAGCTCACCCGACACCCCTGGGGCTACGTGATCGATCGAAATGGGCTCGCATACCTCTTCGGCGAGGTCGAGGGCTCGCGGTGGAAGCTGTCGCGCATCGTCGACCGGCGCGGCAACGCGATCAGCCTCCATTACGAACGCGGCAAGCTCGCGACCGTCCTCGACAGCGTGGGAAGGGTGGTCACCGTGCGCAGGCACCCGGACGGACACATCGCCGCTTTCGAGGTCAAGAACGCGAAGGCCCAGGGCCGCCGCGTATCCTTCCGCACGTACCTGTACAACGACCGAGGCGACCTGGTCGCGGCCGTCGACGGGGAGGGCCAGCCGACGCGCTACGAGTACGACGTCGACCACCGCCTCCTCCGGCGCGCCGAGCCCGGCGGGCTGGTCGCCGAGTTCCGCTACGACCAGGAAGGCCGATGCTACGAGAGCTGGTGTCGCCGCGAAGGTAATGACGGACTCGACGCCTCCATCCCCGAGTTTCTCGCCGATCACACCACGCGGGCCAAGGGCTTCCTCCACGTGCGCCTCGAGTACGGCCCCGACAGCACGGAAGTCGTCACCTCGCGCGGTATCCGGCGCGTACACGGCAACGCGCTCGACCAGCCCACGCTGGTCACCTGGTCACGGGGCGTGCACAGCTACACGTACGACGACGCGGGCGAGCCCACCCAGTACATCGACGCGCTTGGCCACGTCACACGCGCCGAGCGGGACAGCGAAGGCCGCCTGCTGCGATCCGTCGATCCCACCGGAGCGGTGACGGATCACGTGCACGACGAGCGCGGAGACGTCGTGGAGATGCGCGACGCGCTGGGTGGCGTCGCCCGGTATGAGCGCGACGCCTGGGGCGACGTGCTCTCCGTGCATGACGAGCTCGGGCTGGTCGTCGCCTTCGCTTACGACCCCCGCGGCCTCCTCGTCACCGCCACCCTGCCGAACGGCGGTGTTACCCGCATGGAGTACGACACCCTCGCCAACCGGACCTCCGTCGTCGAGCCGCACGGCGCCACACGCCACATCAGGTACGACTACCTGGGCCGCGTGGTGGGCTTCACCGACGAGCGCGGGCTTCAGACGTTCTTCACCTACGACGCCTGCGGTCGCACCCGCAGCATGCGCACCCCCGGGGGCGCTGAGGTCGTCTACGAGTACGACGCAGACGGCAACGTCTCGCGCATCCTGGACGCCGATGGCCGTGCCACCCTGCTCCGCTGGGGAGGCATCGGCGTGGTTACGGAGGTCATGCGCACCGATGGTCAGATCGTCCGGTATCGCTACGACCGCGAGCAGGCTCTCGCACGGATTATCAACGAGGCAGGTGAAGAACACGTCTATGAGCGCGACACCGAGGGCCGCATCGTTGGCGAGCGCACCTTCGACGGCCGCGCCATCTCCTACCGGCTCGACGCCATCGGACAAATCCTCGCTATCCGCGAGGACGCGCGTCTGACGGAGCTCAATTACGACCCCTGCGGCCGCCTCGTCGGGCGCAGCTTCTCCGATGGGCGCGTCGAGCGGATCGAGTACGATGCGCTCGGCCGCGTCGTACTCGTCGAGAGCGGCGATAGCGTTTGCGAGTACACCTACGACGCCCGCGGCCGGATCTTGCGCGAGCGCCTCGTCGACCGTGGCGTTACCACCACGGTCGAAACCGCGTACGACGTGATGGGCAAGGCCGTACGCGCGGAGGGCCCGTTCGGCGCGATCGCGGTTGAGCGCGACGTCGCCGGCCGCCCGGTACGGATCCACCACGGCGACATCGCGCCGATACAGCTCCACTACGACCCCACTGGCCGCGTCGTCGAACAGGTATTGCCTGGCGGCGGACGCATCGCTCAGGGCTTCACGCCCGACGGCATGCTCGCCCGCGTGCAGGTCCTGAGCCCCAGGGCAACGCCGCACGTCGCGCCGCACGTCGGGCCGGGCGAGCCGGCGTGGGTCGGCCAGATCCCCCTCGGCGAGACCTTTGCGCGTAGCTACCACTACTCGCCGGCCAGCCTGCTCGCGGCCGTCGACGACGCGAGTGGCGTCCGCGTCGAGCTCCGGCGCGACGCGAATGGGCGTGTCGTCGAGAAGCGTCGTGTTCAGGGAGCGCAGCACGCGGTCGCCGAGTCGTACGGCTACGGCGCGAGCGGCGATCTCTACGAGCCAACCGCCCCACGCGAGTACGCTTCCGGAGGCCGCCTCGTCCGGCGGGGCGAGGTCGAGTACGACTACGATGCGCTGGGGCGCGTGTCGCACAAGCGGGCGCCCGACGGGAAAGCGTGGTCGTTCATCTGGGCCGACGACGACCAGCTCATGGCCGTGCGCCTACCCGACGGGCGGACGGTCCGTTTCGCGTACGATCCGTTCGCGCGGCGGACCGAGAAGCGCGTCGAGCGCGCCGGACGCGTCGAGAGCGTGACCCGCTACGCCTGGTACGGCGACGCCCTCGTGCGCGAGATCCATGAGACTGCGCGCGCGGCGGGCGATCCCATCGTCCAGGAGCGGACCTATGTCGTGCTGCCAGGGACGGTGCTGCCACTGGCACAGCGCGAGACCGGGGCCGGGCAACCGCCGGAGCTGCTGTACTACGTCGAAGGCCCGAACGGCGCGCCCGAGGCGCTCGTTGCAAACGATGGGGCGCTGCTAGAGACCCTCGCCACTACCCTGTACGGACAGGTCGACGACGAGCCCAGGACCCCGCTTCGGTTCCCGGGCCAGTACGCAGACGAGGAGACCGGGATCCATTACAACCGGAATCGCTATTACGATCCCGAGACGGGCTCCTACCTGAGCCCGGAGCCGCTGCGTATCGAGGGCAGCCTCAAGCCCTACGCCTATGTCGACAACATGCCGGTCGAGCACGTCGACATCGACGCGCTCGTTCGCTGCACACTCACGCGCACGGTCGGCGATCCGATCACGAGGAGCAGCGGTGGCAGCCCGAGCCGGCTTCATCCGGCCGTCGAGAGGGCATTGCCGCGGCAGCCGGCCCGGCACCCGATCGAGCCGCAGCCTGCGGAGCAGTGCGCCGAGCCCCACGTGCTGAGCGACCACCTCCGGGAGTGGGAGCAGCGGACCGGCAGGTCATGCACGCCGGGTCAGCCCGGGTGGCGGCGCAACCTTCGCGCAGCGCTCGGCGAGGTGCAGGGCATGGAGTCCGAGACCGGGACCAGCAACATCCCGGCTTGCCCCAACTGCTCCCAGCTCATCCCTCGGCTGTGGACCATGGCGGGCCGCAAGCCGCCGCGCCCGAGCGAGGTCGGCGGGGCCATGAACCCGCAGAACCCCACGTATCACGATAACCCAAGCAACCGCCTCACACGACCGAACCGCCCGGGAGGCATCCAGAACGTGGGCACCTGGAGGGTGGTGGGCGATCGGTTCCAGAGGGTCACATAACCATGAGCGCTGTCCAGGGATTCTCCGAGGCCCTCTGCGCGCTGGCCGAACGCGCGCCCATCCGCCGCGCCTGTGACCGCCGCACGCTCGCGAAGCTCGCGCCGCCCGGCTGCCCGCCCCGCTGGACCGAGGCGGCGGACCTGCTCCTCGCGCTGACTCAGGACCGAGGCCTGCCCCTCCTCGGCGACTACGACTTCGGCGCCCTCGCCGAGTTCGACTGCAGCTTCCGCCGCCACCGCTCGGGCCCGCCCGACCTGGTGATCGCAAGGCACGCTTCGGGCCGGCGCGTGCTCCTGACGCAGCGAGAGGGCGCTGTGTACCTCGGCCGGTACGAGAAGCGCCTCTGCAGCGATCTGCGCGCGTTCCTGGAACGCCTCGCCGCCGAGCTCTCTCCCACGCCCGCCCTGGTTGGCTTCTCGATCCACTGGCGCGCTGGGGACGAGGCCAGGAAGCTCGCGAACAAGCTCCGCGCCGCGGAGAATGGCGCCGCATCGGCGCCGCACGACACGTGCTGGTCGGACGACCGCTGGTTCATCGTCCGGGATCGCGCCGCCGCCCGCCGCTTCGAGGACCTGCCCGCGCTGCTCGCGGCCGCCCGCGCCGCCGGCGCGGAGCTTGGCCTGCACGACGGCCGCGCCGAGGCGATGCTCGTCGAGGATCTCCAGCGCGTGCCCGGGGGCGCCCAGCTCCACCAGGCGGCCTACATCGCGGAGATCTCCATTCAAATCGCCGAAGGGCGGCGGATCGTGCAGGCCCTCCATTACGGGGACGTCGCCACCGAGCGAGCGGAGTGGGAGGACGGCGAGCTCCTCGTCCAGCGCACGCGCCCGGCGACCGAGCTGTTTGCTCCGATCCCCGAGCTGCATGAATACCTGTTCGCCCGGCGTATCCACCGCCTGGATCGCTTCCGACGTTCCGAGGAGGACCTGCGCAGGCTCTTCGGCGACGACCTCTGGCCCGTCCTCTCCGCGGTGGAGCGGGACCGCGGCGGCGTCATCGCGGAAGATGACTTCGCGCCGTGGAGTCTGCTCGGCGTGGCGCCCCTCATCGCGCCTGGGTACGTCGCGGAGACCGTTTCGGTCGACCAGCGGATCAGGGATATCCAGGGCAAGCCGGTGCGCCAGGTAGGCAAGGTCGACAAGATGCGCTGGCTTTGCATCGACGAGGAGGGGCGCTGTTACGTGACAGGGAGCCTCGGCGACGACATCGAGCCCGGCGGCGACGACATCGAGTCGGCCTTGCTACGCCTCGCGCTCGACTGGAGGCTCCAGCGCTGGCGCACCGAGGCCAGCATGGGCGGGTTCCTCCAGCGCGAAGGCGCCGAGCGCCTGCTCAAGGAGCTGCACGGCGCAGCCGAGCGAAAGCTCGACACCTTCGGGCACACCTATCATGCCGGCCCCGGCTTCATGCTGCGGCACCGCAAGGCGGTCCTGGGACTCGACCCCTACTTCCAGCTCATCGCCACCTCGACCAAGCGCTTCTGCGAGCTCCTGCGCCCGCTTGCCGCCGCGGGCCGCCCTGTGCGCGTCCTGCAGGACACCGAGTCCTTCCCGACCGACGAGGAGCTCGCCGCATGCGCCCACGCAGGGGTGGTCATCTCGGATCACTGAAACCGCAGGTACCCGACCGAGGTCGGGGGAACCAAGCCACGGCCTTTGGCTCCGCGTGCTCCAGCTCGCTGTGTGGCCGGCGGAGGCGACGGAGATGCGGGCGGGGGCGGTGCGCTGGAGGCTCTCGGCTGGATGCGCGGGGGCGGGACGCCCCGCCGCAGGGGCGCAGCGCGCCTCGATGGCTCGGCTACTCGTGGACGTCGGCGTAGCGGCCGCTGGGGGTGACGATGACGTGGGCCGTGAGCGGCACGTGCAGCTCCGCCGAGAGGTGGCGCAGCTCCAGGGTCATCGCTTCGTCCTCGCGGGTCGGCGTCGGGTCGCCGCTGGGGCGGTTGTGGGCCAGGACGAAGCTCCGGGCCGCCATGTCCAGCGCCGTGCGCACGACGGTCGCGCGGTCGATGTACAGGACGTCGGCGCCGCCGCGGGCGAGCAGGCGCCGAGGCGGACTATTCGCGCCCGCGCCAGTAGAAGGGCCGCCAATTCTGATGTGCAATCGCGAGAATACGAATGTGATCGCCGCGTACCCGGTACAGCACGCTGTAGGGGAATCGCCGCACGAGCCACCAGCGAACATCGTTCTCCACAGCCCTCCCCGCGAGCGGTGATGCGGCCAGGGCATCGACTGCGCCTTGGACCTCGGCGAGGAAGGCGTCACCAAGACCAGGACGTGCCCGAGCGTAGTAGGCGGCGGCGTCGTTCAGCTCGACCTCAGCCAGATCGTGAAAGAGGACCGGAAGCGTCACCGGAGCCGCGCGCGGGCGTCGCGAAAGACGTCCTCGGCCGGTCGCCCCCGGGACGGATCTGCGTCAAGTTCTGCGTCCCGGCGCGTCGCTTCCTCGGTCCAGAGGCGCCTGTGCTCCTCCTCGGAGAGCTCATCCAGGCTTTCCAGAAGCGTCTCCGCGAGACGTGCGCGCTCCGCGACGGGCAGCTTCAGGGCTTCGGCTTCCAGCTCGGGAAGGTTCACGGGGGGATTGTACCGCGAGGCTCGGAGGCTGCCCAGGCGCGCTGCCCCATCGGTGAGGAGATGCCGCGACGAGGGTGATGGCCGACGTTGGCTGGCGTGGCGCGGGCATGGAGCGGCCTAACCGAGCTCGGGCTAGCCGAGCTACGGTCGGTTGCTTCACGCGGTCCAGCGCCTCTGCCGCTGCCGGGGCTTGCGGAGCTGCCGGCCGGGGCGGTGCGCGGGAGGTGGTGGCCGGATGCGCAGGGGCGCAGCGCGCCGGCGGCGGGGCGCAGCGCGCCGCGAGGGCCTACTCGTGGACGGCGGCGTAGCGGCCGCTGGGCGTGACGATGACGTGGGCCGTGAGCGGGACGTGCAGCTCCGAGCCGAGGTGGCGCAGCTCCAGGGTCATCGCTTCGTCCTCGCGGGTCGGCGTCGGGTCGCCGCTGGGGTGGTTCGAGGAGGGCGGCCTCGGTCGCGGCCGGCAGCTCGGCCGCCGTTTCGGCGGGGGCGTCGACGGGGGCGCGGCTCATCGGGCTCATCGGGGCCACCTCCGAACGCGGGTCAGGGCGCGGGCGCAGAGGCGGAGGTTGGCCTTGGGCTCGTCAGCGCTTCGGCGATCGAGGACTCATCTAAGGCGGCGGCTCATCCCCTTCCCCAGCCAGCGACAGGATCCTCTGGCGGATCTCGCCAGAAAGCCACATGCCCGCATCGGCGAGCTTATCGACCCACGGCCCGACGCTGTGTGTGATCCCTCGAGATTTTGCCTCCAGCAAGATCTTGAGCGTTCCCCAGACGACCAGACCTGCCGCTTGAGCCGTGCGTCGTGCCAGCGCATCGTCGAGGAGAATCACACGGGATGGATTTTCCAGCGCCAGGGCCATGGCAGCAAGCTCTCCCGTCCCCAGGTCGAGCGCGAGCCATTCCGATGGCATGGATTGGGGGTCGACGATGCTCAGCCACCCATAGGTGCTCAGCGTGGGGACCTCATACCCCTTGCGTCGCCCCTCCTTCAACTCACGATCCACCGCGCTGGGGACCCAGACGTCTTTGAACATCTCGGCGAGCCAGTCCATGGCACCGATGCGGTGAAGGTAGAGCAGGGGAGAGGTATTGCTGATCGCCTCAGCCAACCGCGGCCTCCAGCGAGCGGAGCTCGGCGTCGAGAGGGAAAACCTTGTAGCGACCCAGGCTCAACAGAAATTCGACCCGCGCCATGCCGGCGAGCTCCGCAGCGCGGCCGGACGAGAGCCGCCCCAGCTCGTACAGCTTGACCGCAGCGAGGGTGCGGAGCTCTCGCGCGAACTCAGCTTCATCCATCTTCTCCGCAAGGAGCACCTTCTCGGGCACATCAACCACAATCTGTCGAGTTGCCATGTTCCGTCCTTGGTTGCTCGGAGGGTCGAGGAAGTCTGCTTTTACCACGACATCGTAGACCGGAGGTGCCGCTCCAGGATCTACCATCCTGGGTGGAGCCTATCACGCACGGATGCGACGGACGAGCCCCCGCATCGCGGCGGGCTGTGCCGCACTCCATCCAGGCATGCGGCGCCAGGCGTCTCGCCGGCCGTCATTGCGCGATCTGCCCGGTGTTGTGACAAGAGACTTCTGCGATGGCCATCCACCAGGCCGGACCAAGTGGGGCGGGGGCGCCATCCGCCAGCCTGAACCGCCGCTGCCTGAGGCTTGCGGAGCTGCCGGCCGGGGCGGTGCGCTGGCGCTGGCGGCCGGATGCGCGGTGCCGCAGCGCCCATCGGAGGGGTGCTGCGCGTGGCGAGGGCCTACTCGTGGACGGAGGCGTAGCGGCCGCTGGGGGTGACGATGGCGTGGGCCGTGAGCGGGACGTTCAGCTCCGAGCCGAGGTGCCGCAGCTCCAGGGTCATCGCTTCGTCCTCGCGGGTCGGCCTCGGGTCGCCGCTGGGGTGGTTGTGGGCCAGGACGAAGCTGTGGGCGGCCATGTCCAGCGCCGTGCGCAGGACGGTCGCGCGGTCGATGTACAGGACGTCGGCGCCACCGCGGGCGAGCAGGCGCGTCTCGCGGACGCGGCCGTGGGCGTCGAGCGCCGCGATCCAGAGCTCCTCGTGGACCAGGGACGCCAGGATCGGGCCGAAGTACCGCGCCACGCGGACGGCGTCGGTGAGAAGCGCGCCCCGGCGCGCGCGGGCGGCGTGGGTGCGGCGGCCGAGCTCGAACGCGGCGGCGAGCCGGGTCGCGTCGAAGAGGGCGATCTGGGTGCGCTCGGCCAGCGCCGCGGGCGAGAGGCGGCCGAGCGCGGGGAGAGCGGCCGTGCCGAGCAGGCGCGGCCCGACGCCGGGCAGGCCGAGCACCATCTCGATGAGGGCGGCCTCGGTCGCGGTCGGCAGCTCGGCCAGCGTCTCGGCGGGGGCGTCGACGGGGGCGCGGCTCATCGGGCTCATCGGGGCCACCTCCGAGCGCGGGTGAGGGCGCGGGCGAAGAGGCGGCGCGCGAGGCGGAGGCGGGTGGCGACCGTGGGGCGCGGGAGCGAGAGGGAGGCGGCGATCTCGAGCGAGGAAAGGCCGGTGGCGGCGAGCGACAGGATCTCGCGCAGCTCGGGGCGGAGACGGTGGAAGGCGCGGAGGAGGCCGCGGGCGACGAGGCGGGCCTCGGGAGAGGGGGCGGCGAAGGCGGAGAGGCGGTCAAGGTCGACCGCGGGGAGCTCGTGGCGGCGGTGGGCCTTGTCGCGGTAGTGCGAGGCCTGCCGCGAGGCGATGCCGGCGAGCCAGCGGCGGAGGGCGTCGGCGGGGGAAGCGCGGGGGACGGGCGGAAGCGGCCGGCGCGCAGGCTGCGCCAGGCGCCGAGGAGGGTGTCCTGGGTGAGGTCGTCGAGATCGGCGGGGAGAACGCCGCGGGCGCGGAGGGTGCTGCGGATGAGCGGGCGCTGTTCGAGGAGCGCGGTGGGGTCGAGGTAGACGGGGGGGTGCGGGCGATGGTGATGAAGGGGTTTGGGCAGTCGGGCGAGCCGGTTGCGAGCAGCGGGGCGGGGGCGGGAGGGCGGATCGATTTCTTGGCCCTGCGCGCGAGGGAACGTGAAACCATTTCAATCTCGCTCTTGAAATATCCGCAGCACCGAGCTACTTCGCGCGTGTTGGCCTACTCACCGAGGAAGCCACGGGCGTTATGTACTGCCACCAAAGTGGGATCGACTCGCTCCCCACCACCTTCGCGAATCTCGGATGAACAATAATGAATTCCCGCCAGCTTGAAGCGCGAACCATCCAGATTGCCGATCAAGTCATCAACAATCACCCGATCGAGGATACTGTTGTAGAGCTAAAGAGCGAATGGCCCAAAGACAGCTACGAAGCTGCTCGACAGCTTGCCGGCGCAGCCAACGCTGCACGCGGAGAGAATATCCTCTGGATCATAGGCATCCACGACAAGAGCCGGCGAGTCACCGGCGCTGACGCTCAGGAGATGTCGCAGTGGTACTCACAGGTAAAGTCTCACCATGACGCCGGCATGGCACCTGACTTGATCACTCACGTCAATGTCCCCTATCAGGACAAGATGCTGACGGCGATGCTCTTCGACACCCAGCGAGCGCCATACCTTGTCAAAACCCGCTCCACGGAAAACAGCAAGGAGTTCTCATCTCGTTAGAGATGCCCTGGAGAGAGGCCACAGCGGTGAGGAGCGCGAGAAGAGAGGACATTCTACGGATGACAATGCCTCTTGAACTCGTACCCGACTGCGAGGTGACAGACATTTGGATAGATGAATTTCCTCAAAGACTAGGCGGGCCACTCGGCCTGAAGATGAGCATGCACCTTGCTCCGCGGTCAGATCGACGCGTCACAATACCTTATCATCAATGCGAAGCGAGTATTCGTTTCGAAGACACGATCGTTCGCTTGTCTTTGAACGCGATTCGTTCGCAGGAAGGCCCATGGCTGAAGAGGGTGCTGCGCCCCGTGGCATGATCATTGAAGGGCCCAACGAATTAATTATCAACGGGCCTGGAGCAATATCTATTTACGCCGGATCGGTCGAGTCGTTGAAGCATATAACGACGAATCGGGGCAGTGTCTTGGTGACGATGCGCCCGGTTGGGGCGAGCGCAGCGATCGCCCTGAATGAGACGGTTCAGAGAGCCCAGACCGATAGTGGACAGTTCGTCTGGGTTATGGCTCAGTAGCACGAGTGTAAAAACTTCCCACCGCCAGGCGACGCGTAAGGAGATCGAGCCTCGTGAGCAGTGGGTGTGTACACGTAAAGAGGGATGCAGGAAAATCTATGTTACACCTGACGAGCGGTCGAGAGGTGCCTGCCGGCCGCCTGCGAGTAAAAACAAGGCTGGGTTAGCGCGACAGGAGGCGCAGTTTAGTAGCCCGTGGGCCGCGCCGGAGCCGCGCGCCACGCTTTACACAAGGTGTTCGAGGAGGGGGGCCGGCGCCTCCCGCCGGCGCGCCCCGCTGACGGGGCGGCCCCGGGTGGTGGGGGGCGCTTAGGGTACTCGACCGATCACTCCATGGCCGCCGCTGCACCCGGGCCAGTGGACGCGCCGGCTTCCACCGACGCGGTTCGCTGGGCGAGCGCCAATCCAGCGATTCAGCAAACCGGAGCGTCTCCACGACGACGTCCCCCTCGCCCGTGATCACCGTGCCCTGGTCGTCCCGGCGGATGCCGCCCTTGCCCGGCGGCCCCAGCGAGAAGGTGACGCCCAGGGCCGTGAGCCGGTCCTCGTCGAGGTAGTCCTCGTCGAGGTAGGCGATGCGCGATGCCGATCGAGTCGCCGCCGCCACAGGCATGCTGCCGAAGCCGACGTAGACGGGCGGCTCGCCGGCCGCGAGGAACGCTTCCAGCTCGGGTACGAGCGGCGTCTGGTCGGGAAGGAGCCAGGCTCCGTTCTGCGTGACCTGCAGGCCGGGCATCGCCCGCAGCGGCCCAAGGACAGGGACCGTCGCGAGCCATGGCCCCTCGCCCAGGACCCGCATCGAGGCGGGTCCCGCTCGTGACCCGGCCGAACTCGCGGCAAGCTCCCTGCATCATGAGCGACGTCGAGGATGTCCTGGCCGTAGCGCTGCATCTGTCGGCGGAGGACCGAGCGGCCGTGGCGGCCGCGCTGATCCAGAGCCTCGACGAGCCCGAGCAGACGACCGAGGAGGTCGAGGCTGCGTGGACCGAGGAGATCCAGCGACGTCTCGCCGACGTCGACGCCGGGGTCGTCACGCCGGTCCCCTGGCCGGAAGCCCGGCGCCGCATCCTGGCGGCTGCAAACGGCCGTCGTGAAGCTCGTTGAGGTCCTGCCAGCCGCACTCGCGGAAGCCGATGGTTGGACGTCCAGCGACGAGCCAACCCCGGCTCTGCCCCCGCGGTTGTAGCGGCGGGCCGCTGCCCCTGGGCCTGTGGACCCGCCGCCAGGCCCTGCGACGCGACGGATCGCGACGTTCGGCGGGCGGGCGCAGTGTCAACGTGAGCCAGGTGGGAGACCCCACCTCAGTCGTCATGAACGGGTCCTCGCCGCTCAGCCCGAGCTGGGCCTTCTCCGCGTGCCCGGCGGCCGAGCCTTCGCCGCCGCCGGCCGTGTTTCGCGTGCCTGGGTCGCGTATGCACCGAGCTGCGCGACGAGGTGCTCGAAGACGAGGCGGACGCGGCGCACGCCGCGCAGATCCTCGTGCATGACGACCCAGACGTCCAGGTGGAAGGCGAGCGCGGGCAGCACGCGCACGAGCGGCACCGGCCGCCGGCCGGCTGAGCGGGAGCTGGCACACCCCGATGCCGAGGCCGGCGCGCACCGCGGCGAGCTTCGCGATGTCGCTGTCGCTGCGGAACGCATAATCGCGCGGCGCGGTGACGAGCCCGGCGGCGGCGAGCGCGTCGATGATGGCGCGGGAGCCGTCGGCGCCGATGAGGGCGTGGTCCGGCACGAGCCCCGCGAGCGACGTCGGGGCAGCGTGCGCGGCGAGGTACGCCTTGGTGGCGAAGAGGCCGAGCTCGACGCGCCCGGCGCAGCGCCTCACCAGGCCGGCCTGCGTCGGCTCCGCCATGCGCACGGCGACATCGGCGTCGCGGCGCAGGAGATCCTCGGTGCGATTCGTGGCGACGAGCTCGATCTGAAGGCGCGGATGAGCAACGCGGAGCGCGGCGAGCATCGGGGGAAGCACCTCGGCGCCAACGACCTCGCTGCACGTGACGCGCACGGTGCCGCGGTCGGCATCGGTGGGGCTCGACACGGCGCGCACGAGGGCGCGCGCGCTCGCGGCGATGGACTCGGCGTAGGGCAGCGTGGCAAGCGCGAGCTCGGTCGGCACCAGGCCGTTCGGCGCGCGGGTGAAGAGCACGACGCCGAGCTGCGACTCGAGCTGCTCGATCTGGCGGCGCACGGTGGGCTGCGCGACGTCGAGGGCACGCGCGGCGGCGGAGAGGCTGCCGGTGCGCATGACGGCAAGGAAGGCACCGTAGAGGTCCCACGAGGGCTCGGCTGGGCTCATCAAAAAATGATGAGCGGATGGACGCATTTGTACAATGTTCATGAGCACCCGCAGCGACCATGCTCTCCACGTCGCCGGCACCCGCGCCGGTACGCACGACGAGGAGAACGACCATGACCACCGCCGCGATGCTCCCTGCGCTCGACCTTGCTCCCTCTCCCCGCCGCCCCGTGCCGCAGCCCACCTGCGAGGTCTCGGCGGGCGGGGCCAAGGGCATGCCGCGCGCGCTCCTGCGGCTCGAGGGCGCGCTCGTGCTCGGAGCAGCGCTGCTCGCCTACGCGCACCTGGGCGGGAGCTGGGGATGGTTCGCGGCGCTGTTCCTCCTGCCCGACCTGTCGCTGCTCGGCTACCTTGCGGGCCCGAGCGTGGGCGCGGTGGCCTACAACGCGGGGCACAGCCATCTGGCTCCGGCGCTGCTCGCGGTCGCGTCGGTCGCGCTTGGCTCGCCGGCGCTGCTGCTCGGCGCGGCGATCTGGGTCGGGCACATCGGCTTCGATCGGATGCTGGGCTATGGGCTCAAGTACGGGACGGTGTTCGGCGACACGCACCTCGGCCGCGTGGGCTCGAAGCGCGCGGCGTGAGCGGGCTGATGCGCCCGATGCCCTGGCCGGGGGCGCCGACGGTGCCTCGCGCACCGTAGATGCCGTAGTTGCCGTCCGTGCAGCCCACGTCGGCCACGATCGAGCCTGCCCAGCGGCTGGGCTGCACGGCCAAAGGGCCGTGGCGGACCTTGAACCGACGGCAGACGGATGACATGCTGACGCGAGGCGTTGAAGACGGAGACACTCATGGAGAAGCGAACCGTCGAGCAGCTCGCGGCGGCGCTCGACGCCGTCAGCAAGGACCTGGCGCCCCGCGTCGAGGAGCTCGCTCAGAAGAGCACAAGCGGCGTCCTCACGCCTGAAGAGCACAGAGAGTATGCCGAGGTCGTCCGCTTGAACGACATGCTCAGCCTCCTCAAGCTTCAGGCAGAGGAGGTATGGAGCATGCGCGCGGCCTCGTGAAGCTGCCGAGTATTGCCGCCCAGTCTCGTTGATGCTCCAGCCCCTCGCATCGAGCATGCAGCGTGATGGTGAGCCGTTCTGCGCAGCGAAGATGGCCATCATGGAGGGGGCTCGCTCCGCGTAGGCAATGAGGGACGACGACGTCCATGGATTCACGGCACCCGCATTCTGGCCATCTGCCACAGATTCTCATCAAAGAAGCGACAGGCACGCAGCTGCCCCCCTTCCGAAACGCCGAACTGACCGGCTGGGCCACCGGAGCCACCGGCCGGACCTCGACGCGGTCTCTCGCAAGGCTGAATCCGGCTTGTCCCTCGGAGCGATGCGTGACTGTCAGCAGCTTCTCGCCCTGCTCCAAAGGCGCGTCGGACAGGCCCAGTAACCACGTATCGGAGCGGAGCCAACTGGGCCACTCGAGCATCGCGAGCGGCGTAGTGGTGTCGATCGAACCGATGGATGGTGGACACGAGCCCGGCCCGACGGGCTGCTCGCCGAGGCGGCAACGCTCGCGGCGATGAGTGACCCATGGTATAATTAATAACCAACCGAGGTAACGCGTCATGTCGCTCGTGGAGTTGCTCCCGGATATCCAGTCTTTGCCGCGTGCTGACAAGCTCAAGCTGATCCAGTTCCTCGCACAGGAGCTGGCGGAGGCGGAGGAGCCACCTGCGCCCCGGGCGGGCCAGTCCTACTCCGTGTGGTCGCCCGACCAGGCGTTTGCGGCGGCCGAGACGCTCCTCCAGACCTTGCGCACCGAATAGGAACACGCAACGTGTCCGTTACGGGTCAGCAGTTCCCCTTCCTGGCGCGCGCCTCTGAGCATGTCGCCGGAAGCCTTGCGCCGATGCTCCCGCTGACGCTGGTGGGAAGGCGCAGCGGCAAGCGTTGGGCCTGCTCGACACGGGGGCTGCTGTCAGTGTCCTGCCCTGCACGGTCGGTGTCAACCTTGGGTTCGACTGATATCAGCAGAGCACCGCGGTGCAGCTCAGCGGGAATCTGGCGATCGCCGAGGCGCGCGCCGTCCTCGTGTCGGCGGTCGTTGCGGGCTTCGCTCCGGTGCGCTTGGCGTTCGCCTGGGCAAGAGTAGACACCGTGCCTGTCATTCTGGGCCAGATAAACTTCTTCCTGGAATTCGATGTGTGCTTCTTCCGGGCACGTGAGATCTTCGAGATTCGACCTGCGCAGCGACCCTAGCTGCGGCGCCGCCGCCGAACGAGCGGCTGGTGCTGACGGTGCGCCTGTGCCGGTGCAGCGCGGCACAGGCGCACCGTCAGCACACCCGCAATGCGTTGGGCGGGTAAAGACCGGGGTGGTCGACCGGATAGGCCATGACCCTCCGCCCGGACGCCCTATTCAGCAAACCGGCGCATCTCCACGGCGACGCCATCCTCCCCCGAGATCATCTCGCCCTGCTCGTCCCAGCTGATGCCCCCCTTCCCCGGCGGCCCCAGCGTGAAGGTGACCCCCTCGACCGTGAGCCGGTCCTCGTCGAGGTACGCGATGCCGATCGAGTCGCCCCCGCGCCCCGGGCCGCCATACCCGCCCTCGCCGCCGTCGCCCCCGGGGCCCCCGTTGCAGGAATAGGCCGATCGGTCCTCCAGCACGCCGCCCGGTGCGCCCCGTCCGCCTCGTCCGCCGCGCTGGGGCTCGCCGCCGTCGCCGCCCGGGCCGCCGTCGGACGTCTCGATCTCGCTGTCGCGCAGGGTCACCCTGGCGTGCAGCGCGACGATGCCGATGCTCGGGGAGCCGTTCTCGCCCCCCTTGCCGCCTCGGCCACCGCAGCCGCCGGCCCCCCCCGCGCCCCCCTTGGACGCCGCGCCGCACACGCCGAGCCCTCCCCTGCGGCCGCCGACGCCGCCCTGGCCCGGCGTGCCCCGGCCGCCGTCGCCGGCCCAGTCCGCTTCCCAGCCGGCCTCGCTGATGTGCCCGATGCCCTGGCCGGGGGCGCCGACGGTGCCTCGCGCGCCGTAGATCCCGTAGTCCCCGTCCGTGCAGCGCACGTCGGCCACGTCCCCGCGTCCCCGCCGTCCGTAGTTGCCGGGGTTCGGCGTCGGCGTCGGCGTCGGCTCGCCGTCGCGCCCGTCCTCCGCGCCGCCGGGCAATCCGTCACCGCCTTTGCCGCCGACGCTCGGCATCTCGCCCTGTTCGATTGCCCGAGGAGGAAGACGTGAAACACGGGCTCGGCCGGGCCTCCGCCGCTGCTCCTGTCTCAGCATGACGACCCTGGTCCTGGGCAGCGCCGAAGCGGCCCCAGAGCCGTAATGTTAACGTTAACAAATCGGATGTCAATTCCAAACGACCGCCGGCGACCGCCCTCGCGCCCCGATGGCAGACAGGTCTCCTCCCGGAGCGCCGCGTCAAGAGGGGCGGGGATCGGGCCGCGGTCACACAGGCGCAGCAGCGCCGCCACCACCGGCGCGCGGCTCCGCGACCTCGAGCTGGCGGTGCGGACGCCACGCGCCGCGTCCCGCGCCAGCCGCCGATGCGCTGATCGGCTTCGAGTTCGTCGATCGGGCCGGCGATGATCGCGGAAGGCGCCCGCCCCTCTTGCCGCTGCGCTCCGGAGGAGCCCGCCAGCCTCGTGCTCCCTCGGGATCGAGATACTCACGGGCCTGTCGATTGGCATTGACGGTGGCCATGTGATCGTTCACATTCCCGCCGAGGGGTACCCCTGTTGCTGCGCATTGCTCGGGTCGCCACGCGTACCGGGGCCTTCGTCGTCTGATCGATTTTTGTCACCAATCTGTCGGCTCGGTCGTCGCGGAAGCGATCGCTGAACGATGGGGATTGGCATCGGGCCGAGGGGGCTCCACCAGAGAACACGGCATACCGCGCCTGTTCGGCGGCTGCCGTGAAATCTCGAGTGCTGTTCACCGGAGATGATTCCTTCAAAGATCCGGCGGTGCTGGCGACGTGACCGGATCACAACCGTCGGGGACGGCGTAATCTATGTTGAGGAGCATGAACCCTCAAAACCACGTGTCACGGGGGATGTCCCTGGCCATCCTGGGCTCGGCATCCGTCGCCGCCGGCTGCTCCCGCGAGGAGTGGCTCGCAAAGCGGACGATCGGCGACGCGCGCATCGTCGAGCTCGTGGGCACGCCGGCGGCGGACGTGGCGGTGATGAGCAAGACCGGCTTCGCCGAGGCCATCGCGAACATCCGGACATGAAGATCATCCGATCGACGCCGTGAAGCCGGCGTTCGAGGCCATGATGGAGGGGAAGCTGAACGCGACGGTCGAGTGCAACCCCATGCACGGCGTCTATTCCAGTCGCTGGCGAAGTCGCTCAGCGAGAAGGGGGTCGCCACGGTCTTGATCTCGTCGGAGCTCGAGGAGATCGCGCGCAGCTGCTCCAGGGTGGTGGTCTTGAGGGACCGCAAGCAGCAGGGCGAGCTCGCGGGAGAGTCGGTGACGCCCTTGTCGATCATCCAGGCTATCGCCCATCAGAAGGAGGCTCCGCCCGATGCTTGCAAAGATCACGGAAGCGGCGCCCACGAACGCCAACCCCACGGGCATCGGGATCCTCCTCTTCATCGGGTTGACCGCGGTCCTCCTGATCGCGCTCTACTCGGGGGTGCTGGTCTGTCGCGACGCGGCGCGCAGCCTGCGTTTCCTGGTCGGCCTGATCAAGGGTGACGCGGCGGCGTAGCCTCGTTTTGAATTTCCTAGATACAACGCATTCGAGATCTGAAAGGAGCTATCATGAGCAAGGGAATCCTGCAGTACCGGCGCTCGCTCTCGGGCGCCACCGCGCTGACTGTTTCGCTTCTGTTCGGAGCCCTCACTCCAGGGGTGGCGTCCGCCTCGGACTCCGTCGAGAAGCTGCAGGAGTTCGAACTGGACGAGGTGAGCGTGACCGACGCCTACTACCAGAACATCTCTTCGAAAGAGATCGCGTACATCATGAGCCTCGACCCCAACCGACTTCTAGCGGGCTTCAAGGCGGTGTCGGAAGGAAAGGACCCTGGGAATTCCCCGGGCATCAATCTCTACGGAGGGTGGGAGGGTGGCTGGAGCCTTTTGCGCGGGCACACGATAGGCCACTACTTGTCCGCCATGGCGCGAGCGTACAAGCAACTCAAGAGCTCCGACGCGGGGCAAAGCGCCGCCATCGCGCAGAAGATCGACTACACGATCAGCCAATTGAAATCATTTCAAGACGCGAGTCCCAAAGGATACCTGTTCGCGTCGCCCGAGACGCATTTCGACGTCATCGAGGGGAAGGCCAGCGGCTCCAGCTGGGCGCCATGGTACACGATGCACAAGATCATCGCAGGCCTCATCGACGTCCACGAGTTCGAAGGGAATGCGACAGCCCTCGAAATCGCGAGCAAGCTGGGGGACTGGACCTACAATCGCAGCTCAACCTGGAATGCGGACCTTCGAAGGAAGGTCCTGGGCGTCGAGTACGGCGGCATGAACGACTGCCTGTACGATCTGTACAGGCTGACGAACAACGCCAATCACCTGGCGGCGGCCCACATTTTCGACGAGGATTCGCTCTTCACTCCGATCTCTCAAGGCAACAACATCCTGCCAGGCAAGCACGCCAATACGCAAATCCCCAAGTTCATCGGCGCTCTGAACCGCTATCGGACGCTGGGCGAAGCGGAGAACTTCTACTACACCGCGGCAGAAAAGTTCTGGACCATCGTGTTGAGGGATCACACCTATGTCACCGGTGGGAATAGCCAACTCGAGCACTTTCACGAACCCAGGCAGTTGGACGCGCAAAGAGACAACGTGAACAACGAGACGTGCAACGCGTACAACATGCTGAAGCTCTCGAGAGGGCTCTTCAAAGCCACGGGGGACGTCAAGTATGCCGACTACTACGAGCAGACCCATATCAACGAAATCATGTCTGCCGTCAATCCGACGAACGGAATGACGACCTACTTCAAACCGATGGGAACTGGGTTTTTCAAGGTGTTCGGCAAACCGGAGGACACTTTCTGGTGCTGCAACGGAACCGGTATGGAGAACTACACCAAGCTCAATGACAGCTTGTACTTCCATAACGACACGGATCTGTACGTCAACATGTTCCTCAGCTCGACGTTGACTTGGTCAGCGCGGGGTCTGTCGTTGAAACAGACCTCCAATATTCCTCTTTCCAACAAGGCGGTTTTCGAGATTACCGCCGCCCCGGCCGATGCGGTCACGATCAACTTCAGAAAGCCGTCCTGGGTTGCTCGGTGTCAGCCCGTGACGATTACGGTCAACGGTCAGGCATGCGACGCAACGGAAGCGAACGGCTATCTTACGGTAGATCGCACCTGGAAGCCCGGAGACAAGGTGGAGCTCACGCTGCCAATGGAGGTGAAGGTATCGAGACTTCCCGACAACCCCAATGCGGTGGCGTTCGTCTACGGACCGGTCGTCTTGAGCGCCGGCCTCGGGACGGAAAGCATGCTGTCGGAGCCCCAATGGGCATCCGAGAAGGCGACCATTCCCCCTGGTGTTGTCATCAAAGACACCATCGGTATCAACAGCGGCATCACGATCAACGAGTGGATCGCCGACATCGAGAACAACTTGGTCCAAACCCCGGGCACGGTGGAATTCACGCTGCGAAACACAGATTCCGATAGCACGTTAACGTTCACTCCGCACTATCAGCGATACGCAGATAGGTACGGCATCTACTTCCGTCTCACTGGGACGGCGGGTGAGAACATCCCAGACGATGGCGAATGCTCGCCCCCTCCTGGAACTGGCAAGCTGTGCGATAGCGTCTCGTCTTCGGAAAGCAGCGGCTCGACTGGCAGCGGCTCGACTGTCAGCGGCTCGACTGGCAGCGGCTCGACTGGCAGCGGCTCGACTGGCAGCGGCTCGACTGGCGGCGCGTCCGAGGGCAGCTCCGGTGGATCCGGGGGCGCGGATGGTGGCACCTCGGACCAGGGCAGTTCGGGTTGTTCCTGCAATCTCAGTCGTGCTTCGTCGGAACGCTGGCAATTCGCCGCGCTGTTCGGCCTTGGCCTGGCCGCGTGGCGCCGGGGGAGACGTCGTGAGGCGCCGCGAGGTTCGCGGAGCTTTGGTGCGCTATAAGCCTCCACATCCGCCTGCGCCCGAGTAATCTTTCGCCGCTCGGGAAGCATGAACATGGTTCGACACTCGACCGGCTCGTTTGCACAGAGGTGGCGATTGTCGTTCGGAAGCGCGGCGTCGACGGCACCACCAGCCTGGTACGCCGCCTACCTCTCCCTGCGCGAAGCTGACCGTCTCGGGCGGGCGCGCGCGGCCGATGATCTCGTCGAACGCGGCGCGACTTCCGGCCTGGAACTTGAGCTCCGGCGCTGCGAACATGGCACGCACCGCCTGCGTGGCCTGCACGTCCGACGGACTGATTTCATGCTTCATCACGGACAACCACAGGCCTGATCGCGCTGAGTTGCTTTCACCAGGTGATCAACGGGGAACGATGCACCCAGGCGTCGTCGCGCACCTGGTCCAAGACAAAGCTCGCAACATCTCCTCGCGATATGGTTCCGCCGTGGAAGCTGGAGAGATCCGTGAGCGCGCGGATCGTGTTGCGGCTTTGCTTGTCGTTGAGGACGGAGGGGCGAACGAGGATCCAGTCGAGCCCGCTATCTCTGACGATAGCCTCCTGCCGGTTCTTGTCGGCGTACACCTTGCGCAAAAGAAGCGGGAAAATCACGTTGTCGAAGAGAAAGCCGCCGTGCCCAGCGCTGTCGCCGGCGCCGATCCCTGTGATGCAGACCAGACGCGAGACTTGCTCGAGCTTCATTGCGCTCACGAGCGCCCGCGTCGCGGACGACAGAAGGGTCACCTCACGGAATGGGCTAGCGGGCGTGCCGAGCGCGCTGACCACGGCGTCCCGGCCCTTGAGCGCCTGGCGCAGGACCCTCTCGTCGCGGGCGTCTCCGACGATGAGCTTCGCCCCCTCGAGGTCACCCGCCTTCTCGGCAGAACGCACGAGCACGGTGACATCGTACCCTCGCGCCACCGCCTGGCTGACGATCAGGCGGCCGGTGGCCCCGGTGGCTCCAAGGACCAGTATCTTCGGTTGGGCAGTCCGGGTGTCGTCGGTTACGGAGTTCTGCATGGTAGCTACCTCGGAGAGCGGGACGCCTCCTGAGAGGCGGTCCCGTCGTTCATGTCCCTCGTGGCGATCAGAGCCGGCCCTCCGCGAGCAGCTCGCGGGTGCGCTTCAGCGTCGACAGCAAGGCGCCCTTGTAGCCCTTATCGCTGTTCATCCACGCCTGCTCGGCCTGCTCCTCGGGGCCGTTCGGCTCCTTGCCGCGCAGGCCGAGGTAGCAGTAGAAGCGGAGCTGGAGCGCGCCGTCCGCGTCCTCGAACAGCTCGTTGATGATCGCGCCCTCGCGGGGACCGGTGGCCTGGAAGAAAGTGACCTTGCTCTGCGGCTCGAACGTGATGATCTCGCGCAGGTCGTCGCCTGCGATCGTGGCCTCACGCACGATGTGAGAACCGCTCTCCTCGACGACGTCGCAACGGGTGCAGAGGCCGGGCGGGAGGAACAGGCGGGCGTCGCGGGCCTTGAGGACCAGGCCCTCCCAGGCCTGCGCGCGGGTCAGCTCGGTCTCGCCTTGGGGGTTCACAGGGACGGTGGCGGTCGAATAGATCATGATGATGTTCCTTGTCGTGAGTGTTGAGGTCCGCTCGGCCGTCAGGCCGAGGTCGCGATCTCGGCGGCGAAGTCGCGGTAGGAGCGCAGGGGGCGTCCCAGGAGCGCGGTGAGACGTGCCACGTCGCCGGCCTCGGGGAGCATGCCCTCGGTGAGGAAGCGCTCGCTCATCAGGCGCATGTCGAAGGCCATCCAGCTCGGCATGAGCTGCCGGAGGTTCCGCTCGAACCCGGCGGTGTCATCGCCGGGATAGGCGATCGGGCGCCCCAGGACCTCCGCCCAGATGGCTGCGACATCCGCGCCGGTCAGCGTGTCGGGGCCGACGAGGTTGATCCGCTCGAGGGGAAGCGGGGCGGCGGCCCGCTCGCGGCGGATCAGCTCGATGGCCGCGATCTCGCCGATGTCGCGCGCGTCGATCATGGCGAGCCCCTTGCCGCCGATCGGCATCGGGTAGACGCCGTATCCGGTCACCACGTCCTTGATCGTGAGATCGTTGTTCATGAAGTACGCGGGACGCAGGATGGTGGCGCTCAAGCCCATCTGCTCGATCATGCGCTCGACGGCGAACTTGCCCGCGAAGTGCGGCACGTTCACGTAGAGGTCGCTGTGGATCACCGACAGGTAGACGATCCGCTCGACGCCGGCCTCGCGGGCGAGGTTGAGCGCGATCAGCGCCTGGGTGAATTCGTCAGGCACCACGGCGTTGAGCAGGAAGAGCGTGGAGACGCCCGAGAAGGCGCTCCGCAGCGAGTCGACGTCGAGCAGGTCGCCCTGCGCGACGGCGACGCCCGCCGGGAAGTTGGCTCTGGCGGGATCGCGGACGAGCGCGCGCACGCCGGCGCCGCGCTTCGCGAGCTGTTCGACGACTTGGCGGCCGACTGTGCCGGTCGCGCCGGTAACGAGGATGGTCACTGGGTCACTCCGGTTTGGGTCAGAAGACACCCTGCAAATTAGCGATGTACATTCGTGCCGATAGACGTTAACTTGGGACAGACCGTCTCACTGGTGGAACGCATGGATCTGCTTGCCCTCGCCGATTTCAGCCTCGTCGCCCGGCACGGGGGCTTCGGACGAGCCGCGCGCGCCGCGGGGCGCCCGAAGGCGACCCTGTCCCGCCGGGTCGCGGAGCTGGAGGCCGCCCTCGACCTGCGCCTCTTCGAGCGCGGGGGGCGCACGCTGAAGCTCACCGAGGAAGGACGGGCGCTCTATGAGCGAACGGGGGCGCTGCTCACCGAGCTCGACGAGACTGCGGCGGCGATCGCCTCGGGTGGGGCCCGGCCGCGAGGCAAGCTGCGAATCAGCGCGCCTTTGCTCTTCTCGCAGATCGCGATGGGCAAGCTCGCGGCCGGGTTCGCGCTGAAATATCCGGAGGTCCGGCTCGAGGTCACGACGGAAGATCGGACCGTCGACATGGTAGAGGAAGGTTATGATCTGGTGATCCGGGTCAATCCGGCTCCGGATGAAAGCCTCGTCGGACGCGTCTTGCTGCGCGATCGGCTGGTGGTCGTCGCGAGCCCGGGCCTCGCTCGACCGGCGGACAACCTCGCTGTTCCGGCGGTGGTGCGGGGGGCAGGCGACCGGACTGCAGCCTGGGATGTCATGGCGCCAGCTGGAAGATCACGCATCGCGGTCGAGCCAGTCCTGCGACTATCGTCGCTCATCATGGTCCGCGATGCCGTCCGAGCGGGCGTCGGCGCCGGACGCCTCCCCATTTCACTCGTAAGTCACGATCTGGCCGCTGGAGCTCTGGTGCATTGGGGCGACGTGGACGGCCCAGACATCGTCCTGTGGACGCTCTATCCGTCCCGGCGGCTGCTGAGCGCTCGTGTATCCGCCTTCCTCGACCACTTGAAGGAAGCCTTTCCTATGGGAAAGCCTGACGAGCTGGCGGCCTTTATCGGGGCATGAGGCGGCTAACCCCGCCGACTGGCAGGACGCCGAGCTTCCGGCGGTCGCGGACGTCCCACCTAGTTGCGCGCGCAATTGCGCGCGCTATCACTCGTAAGTCCACCTCATCCATCGGTAGATGATCCTGTCGTCACGATGGAAATTTACAGGCGGATACAACGAGTGCATGGCGGCAGGGGCGCTGGCGACTCCTACGCGCCTGTTCCACCGAGGCTCATGCCTCCTCATCGCCGCGCGACGCGCAATCTCCCACAAGGTGTGTACATGAAAAAACTCATTGCAGGTCCCCGATCCTCCCGAGCCGAAGCCCTCGCCCGAACGAGGACCTCGTTCTACGCCGCTTCGGCCCTCCTCCTCTCCGCCGCCATGGCCGGCTGCAGCGGCTCGCTCGACGAGGTGGACGTCGCCGGCGCGAGCGTGGAGGAAGGCCAGGCAGAGGGCGCGCTCGAGAGCCGCGATGGCTCAGGGGACGACGCCGCCCCCGGCGGCCGTACCCCCGCCCGCACGCTTGCGTGCGCGCCGCTGTGCGACGGGAGCTGCACCCCCGTCGATCTCGCGACCGTCAACACCAACGGCGCACTTGAAATCGCGCTGACGGACCAGTACGTGTACTACGGCGGCGGCTATGGCTCCGAGGTCAGCGACGACGAGGTAGGCAGGGTCCCCAAGGCCGGCGGCGCGAAGAGCACCCTCATCGATGGGCTCACGTACGTGACCGAGCTCGTGGGAAGCGGCCCATACGCCTACTTCGCCGGCAGCGATCCCGGCCTCGGGAGCAGCTTGAACAGGGTGAACCCGGACGGCACCATCACCGCGCTGCCGATCACCGGCGGCTACCCGTCGGGGGTGGCGGTGGACTCGACCCGTATCTACTGGATCGGCAACAACCGTTACGACATCTACGCCCGGCCGCTCTCGGGCGGGACCCCTTCCGTGGTCGTCCCTGGTGGGGGCGGGCTGCGGACGTCATTGTTCGAGGACGGCGATAGCCTGTACTATCGCGAGATCGCCTCATCTGGCATCATGAAGGCGCCCAAGTCTGGCGCCGCAGCGCCGACCAGGCTCATACCTCGTCTGAGCTGGTATCTCGACTTCGACGAGGCCAACGTCTACTACGCCGCCAACGGGGTCTACAGAATGCCCAAGAGCGGCGGCACCCCCGTCCAGCTCGCCACCGGAGGGACGAGGGTCGTCGTCGATGACGAGAGGATCTACTGGCTCGATGGAACAGCCCTCCGGGCGATGTGCAAGGACGGCACCGGCACCCAGGTCCTGGCGTCCACCGGCGAGCGTTATAACCTCGCCGTGGACGGCACGGGCGTCTACTGGGCTGGCGAGGGCAAGATCCGGAAGATCGCAAAGTAGCCCGCCTGCCCAGGCCCTGCGGCGCAACGGATCGCGACGTCAGGCCTCGCGCAGGCCCACACACTCAAGGAGAACTCATGTTCGACCACGTCAAATTCGGAGTCAGCGACTATGCGGCGAGCAAAGCGTTCTTCCTCAAGGCGCTCGAACCGCTCGGCGTAGCTGTTGTCTCGGAGGGGCCGCCGACGTACGGTGTCGAGCTCAGCTCCAAGGGCGAGGCTTCCTTGTGCCTGTACCAGACCGACGAGAAGCCGGCGCACCTTCACCTGGCGTTCACGGCCGAGAATCGCCAGCAAGTCCAAGCTTTCTACCGCGCGGCTCTGGAGGCGGGTGGCAAAGACAACGGCGCGCCTGGTCTGCGCCCGCACTACCACGCGAACTATTATGCAGCTTTCGTCATCGGTCCGGACGGGCACAACATCGAAGTGGTTTGCCACGAACCCGAGGCCTGACCCTTCGTTGCACCCGACCCGCCACGGCCGCCTTCGGCGGCTTCCGCGAGCGGGTGAGCTCGAACGTTGGGCCGCTTACGCGCCGGAGTGCTCGACCTCCTCGTCTCTGCTTCTGCTGCAGCGAGCAGCCGCCCGAGGGTCTCTCGTGTGTTCCTCGAGGAGATCCCCGGCGCGGCTCCCGTCGGCCGCCTCGCGCGAACGGGCGACGGCCTGGCCAGGCGAGGCCGTCTGGGCGATCATGCCCCTCGTGGAAGCCCTGCTCCTCTCCGCGTTGGGTGTCGCGCTGACGCTCGGCCTCGGCGGGGCCGGGCTTCGATGGGCGCTGCGGCGCGCCGAGCGAGAGCGCCGGCGCCGGGCGTGCGTCGAGTCGATCGCGCAGCTGCGGCCAGCCCGCTTCACCGCCGCGAGGGGCCGAGCGGTGCCCGTCGGCGAGCCGCTCGTCTCGCCCTTCAGCGGGCGCCCGTGCGTCGCCTTCCGGGTCGTGCGCTGGCGGCAGGAGCGCAAGGGCGGCTTCGGCCGCAACAACATGGGCTTCGTCTGGGTCGTCGACGACGACGCCGAGTGGGCCCCCGACTTCGCCCTCGACGACGGCACGGGCCAGGCGCTCGTCCGCCCGAGCGGCCACGTGCGCTTCGACCTCGCGGACGCCGAACCGCCCCCGGACGCCGCCGACCACGTCGACGCCTTTCGCAAGCGCCACGGCCACGAGCGCGCGTCGTTCTTCGCCGGCTTCCACGGCGCGGTCCGCTATCGGGAGACGGTCATCGAGGTGGGGCAGCCCGTGCTCGTCGCGGGCACCGCAGCGGTCTCGAGCCGGCTCGACGCGAACGACGAGCGGGACGGCCATCGCGCGCCGCCGCGGCCGATCGAGCTTCGGCCCGACGACGAGCCGCTCTACATCGGCGACGGCCGACGACCGAACGCGTGATCCCAGGGCCGCGCCCGAGCCCCTCGCAGGTGCTGGCTCCTCCTCCCGTGCCGCCTCCCAGGCTCACGGTCATGGGACGCTCTCCGGGCGCGCTCGCGACGTGGCTCGTCACGGGCGAGACGGCGCCGCCGCGAAAGGCGAGGACGGCCATCTCCGGCTCGGTGAGCGAATCGCGGAGCTCGGAGCCGAACACGAGCGCGGACCAGAGCCGGCCGTGCGCCGGGTCCGGCGTGAACACGCGCAGGATGGGCCGCGCCCGGGGGGAAGGTTTTACTTCTTCACCCAGGTCTGGGTCCTGCCGAGGAGGGAGATGCCCAGAAAGCCGCGCACCTTCAGCTTCTTCCCGCCCTCGATCGCCTCGAGCTTGCAGCTATAGGTCTCGCCGTTGTTCGGATCCAGGATCGTACCGTCATCGTACTCATCGTCATCGCGGACCATGTTCTTGATGATGACGAGCCCCACGAGGGGCTTGTTCTTGTCGGCACCCTCACAGGCGGTGCAGAGCTTCGGCTTCCCCTTCTCGTCGAGCGGCTGCTTCAGGCTCACGATCTTGCCGAAGATCTTCCCGCCCTTCTCGTAAATCTCTACGACCGACTGCTCGACCCCCTGCTCATCGATCGTCCGCCACTGGCCGGTCACAGGGAGAGGAGCCGCGAGCACGAGCGAAGTGGCGAGGGAGCAACCCAAGCCGGCAAAAAGAGCCAAGAACCTCTTCATGTCGTCAGAACTCCTTTCATCGGTCTGCGAAGCCACGGCGTTCGGCCCGGTCACGTTTCCCCCTGAGGGTACCGACCGGGCTCGTGGAGCGCAACGGCGCCGTGCAGCGGCGCGCCGGGACGTTTGGTGGCCAGCGAACGGTCGATTCTACGGGGCTGGATCCCGCCGTGGCCAAGCTGCCCATGGCCCGCGCCTCGGCCGCGTACGTCCGTCCTGCGCCGGTGCGATCCCGCCGACTGAGGCGGTCATGTAAGGTTCTCTATGTCAGCCAGCGCGTGCAGCGTGGCCGTACGGTGGGATCGGTGATGCCACGAACCCTTCACCGCGGCCGACGCGGCGGCGCAGGGCGCCCCGTTGGGCCACACCGGAGCCACCCTCGGCGGCGAAACAGGCGAAAACTATCAAGATTGCAGCTGTTTCCGGCGATCGCTCGTCATCGACCGGTTTTCCTGGCGGCACTGTCCCGCGGGGGCGAACCGGCGCGATCCGTCGCCTGCCCCGGGATTTGGGGACGGACACATGTGCCCACGGCACGCCGATGCGCCCCCGTAGCGCGCTCGGCGCCGCCCGGACCACGCTCTTTCGACCCGGGACCGAGCCATCACGACGCTCGCGGTCCCACCCTTTCGGTTTGCTGCGCTACACTTCCTCGCGCTGCGATCCGGCTTCTTTTACCTACGCGCCTATGTGACGCAGCTGCGCATCGGTCGCGCCCGAGCGCTCCTCACGCGGGGCGTGCCGCCGTCCGAGATCGCCGCGCGCGTCGGCCTCTACGACCAGAGCCAGCTCAACCGGCATTTCAAGCGCATCGTCGGCATCACGCCGGGACAGTGCGCGCGCCGTGGTGTGAGCGCGCCTCGCAGCGCTCGGCTCGCCCCGGACCGGAGCGGTGCCCGAGCGAGGAGGTCCTCGATCAGGGCAAGACGCCGCGGACCGGCAGCCGCGATGGGGTTCGCACGAAGACCATCGTGCTCCACTCAATGGTGGGGTTGACCAGATCGATTCGCTTGAATCGAGCGAGCAAGGATTCGAGCGCCACCCTCGCCTCCAGGCGCGCGAGGAGGTGGGCGACGCAGAAATGGACGCCGTGCCCGAACGCGACCGACGCCCCCGCCCCGGTCTTTGGCACATCGCGGTCCATATTGAACTCGTCGGGGTCGGGAAACGCGGCCTCGTCGCGGTTGGCGGACGCGAGGATGACCGTCACTGGAGCGCCGGCGGGCACCTTGACGCCGCCCACCTCCGCTCCGGGCATCGCCTTGCGGAAGAGGTTATGGGTAGGCGGGTCCCACCGGAGCATTTCTTCGATAAATCGAGGGATGAGCGCCGGGTTTTCGCGCAGCCGCTCCGTGTCCGCGGGGCGCTTGGCGAGGGTGATGATCGATTTGCTGATCAATGTGGATGTGGTGTCGAACCCCGCTGGAACCAGGACGAAGACGAAGGACATGAGCTCTTCCGGGGTAAGCTTTTGGCCGTCGATTTCGGCCTGGAGGAGCGCGCTCACGAGATCGTCGCCGGGAGCTCGCCGCCGCGCCTCGAGGACGTCCCCGAGGTAGCGCTCCATCTCGGCGACGGACGCGCGGACGCGCTCGGCATGCTCGGGGCTCTGCGGGACGGGCGTGACGCTGAGCATATCGTCCGCCCACCGCTTGAAATTGGCGTGGAGGGAAGGATCCAGGGTGAGGAGCTCGCCGATGACACCCGCTGTCATCGGGACGGCGTAGTCGGCGACGAAATCGGACTCACCCCTGGATTGCAGGGCGTCGGTGAGGCGCTCGGCGATGGAGCGGACCATGGGCTCGATGCTCGTGATGATCCCGGGACCCAGGGCCCGGCTGACGAGGTTCCGGAGCTTCGTGTGCTCCGGCGGGTCCATGGAGAGCAGGGAGTGCGCCCCCGGCTGCCTCGGGAGCCAAGGCGGGTGAAAGGCGTCGACGTTGCCGGCGGACGAGAATTTTTGAGGGTTCTTGAGGACGGCGATGACATCGGCGTACCGGCTCACCGCCCAGGCGCCCAGCGGCTCGAGCACGCATACCGGCCCGGAGCGGCGCATCTCGGCGTAGGTGGGGAATGGGTCCGCCTGGAAATGGGGGGCGAATAAATCAAACTTCCGCAGCTCTTGGGTCATGGGAATAGCTCTCCTGGGAGACATTCTACACGATGCGATCCACTTGCTGACCGATCGCGTGTGAAAGCGACATTACCATCAAGCTCGCGAATGGTCGCACGGTGACGTGGATCTCCGACCGAACCGGACACAAGTCGAGCGGTCTGATCCACCCTTACAAGCGCGCCGCGCGCAAGGTCGCCGAGCTTGGGATGGGTGGCTTCGCCCCCCTGGACGAGGCGATCTCCGAGCTGAGAGGCAAGGGCGGCTCGCGAGCCGCCTCGCGTCCAGGGAGGCCCGCAGCGCGAGCGCGCCGTTCACCTGCCGCACGCCGTCGAGCGGCGCGGCCAGCGACGCGCATCGCGCAGGCGCGTCGTTATCGAACACCGGGCCGGGCGGGATGGGCCCGCTCAGGCGCCGGCGAGCAAGAAGAGCCCGTAATCGCCGACGGGCGTGAACCCGAGCGACACATAGGCGGCGATGCGGTCCTGCTCGAACGCGGCCACGTAGGTGGCCTCGTAAGGTCTGCCGAGGTCGGCGAGGCCGGCGGCGCGCACGTTGGAGCGCAGGAACATCGAGCTGTCGGCGTGCTGGACGAGGAACGCCTCGAGGGCGGCCTCGTCGCCTGGCGCGAGGGTGCGGAGGTTGACCACGACAACGCGAGGATAGCGCGCGCCGGCCCGGGAGGGGCCCGGTCGCGAGCGGCCGCTCCCCTGGAGCGAGCGTGGAGAGGTGCGGTCCTGCGCGCCGAGAGCAGCACGGCCGCGCCGACGAGCGCGCTCACGTGGGCGTCGCGGCCAGCATCGGTGATCTCTTCGTTCTGCTAGCGGAACGCAGCGTGCCACGGTCGCCGGGTGGCCGCCCCCCCGCTTCGGCTCTAACGCCAGGGGACCGGCGACGTTGAGCGCCGCGATCAAGGGATGGACACCATGAGCCACAAACTCCAGGGGAAGGTAGCGATTGTCACAGGCGGCACCACGGGGATCGGCCTCGCGACGGCGAAGCGGTTCGCGGCGGAGGGCGCGCGCGTCTTCATCACCGGGCGGCGGCAGGCGGAGCTCGACGCGGCCGTGAAGGAGATCGGCGAGAGGGCCACCGGCGTCCGGAGCGACGTCTCGAGCCTCGCCGATCTCGATCGCCTCTTCGAGGTGGTGAAGCAGCAAGGCGCCCCCATCGACGTCCTGTTCGCCAACGCCGGCGGCGGCGAGCTCGCCCCGCTCGGCGCGATCACCGAGGAGCATTTCGACAAGACCTTCGCCATCAACGTCAAGGGGGTGCTGTTCACGGTCCAGAAGGCGCTGCCGCTGCTGCGCGACGGGGCGTCGATCATCCTGAACGGCTCGACGGCGGCCTCCACCGGATCCCCTGCGTTCAGCGTCTACAGCGCGACAAAGGCCGCGGTGCGGAGCTTCGCGCGCACCTGGGCGCTCGACCTGAAGGACCGCGGCATCCGCGTCAACGTGATCAGCCCGGGGCCGATCGACACCCCAGGGCTGCACGGGCTCGGCGCGACCGAGGAGCAGGCGCAGCAGCTCAAGGCGAGCCTCGTCGCCAGCGTCCCCCTCGGGCGGCTCGGCTTGCCGGAAGAGGTGGCCAAGGCCGCCGTCTTCCTCGCCTCCGAGGACAGCAGCTTCACCAACGGTAGCGAGCTCTTCGTCGACGGCGGCATCGCGCAGGTCTGAGCGCTCGGCGCCTGTGTCGCCGGATCTGCGCGCCCGGCAGGAGGGCGGCTCCCCTCGAAGAACGACGCCGGCATCAACGACTCATCCATGCATCTAGGGAGCCGCCTTCGCTCCACAACCTGCGGGCGGGTCGAAGCCGTGTCTTCTATCGACGCGGATCGATGGCCCCCTGTGGCCGGGCATCGAACACGGCTCCATCCGCGTGCTCCTGCGCCGGCGCCGGCGGAGCGCATACCGGCATCCAGGAGCGCCGCTCACTCGATCGCGATCGTCGGCCCCTCGTCTTCGGCTTCTCGAAGGGCGACGTAGCGCGGCTGAGGCGACGGGTGAGAGGAGCAGGCCGTTTTCCTAGAGGTCGATGACGACCTTGCCCTTCACGTGCCGGCCGGCCTGGAGCTCGACCGCGGCGCGGATTTGCTCGACCGGGAAGCTCGCGGCGATGGGTACCCGGAGTCGGCCGGTCGCAATCAGGCGAGCGAGCTTTTCCAGGGCGCCGGGGGCGGCGTTGGCGCCGTTGGTTGGTGTGATCCCGTCGACCTGGGCGGCGATGGTCGTGATGCGCGTGTCAGGGACGCCGAGTGCCCTTGCGGCGTGCGCTGTCTCCGTTCCATGAAGGTCGATCGCAGCGGTGATACCGCGGGGAGCGAGGGCACGGACCCGGTCCGCCAGGCCGTCGCCGTAGGCGACCGGCTCGGCTCCGAGAGCGCGCAGGAAATCGGCCGATGTCGCCGAGCCCGTCCCGATCACGCGCGCCCCTGCGATCCGGGCCATCTGGACGACGAATACCCCGACTCCGCCCGCCGCGCCGCCGATCAGCACGGTGTCGTCCGGCCCAAGTTCGACCACGGCCAGGGCGGCGGATGCCGTGCGTCCGGCGATCGTGAGGGTGGCGGCGGTGCGGTCGTCGACGCCGTCGGGGGTGTGATGGGCCTCGTTCGCCGCGATGCCCCCGGTCGGGTCGACCACCACGAAGTCGGCGACCGCGCGGGACAGGGCGCCGCCGAACACCCGGTCGCCAGGTGCGAAGCCGGTCACCCCGTCACCGACCTGGTCGACGACTCCCGCGTAGTCGGTCCCGAACCCGGCCGGCAGGCTCAAGCCGAACCGGACGGCGGTGTCCGCATCAGCGGTCATGAACCAGTCCATCGGGTTCAGCCCGGCCGCTGTGACCCGAACACGCACCTGTCCCGGTCCGGCCTGCGGAGCTGGAACCTCACGGATCTCCAGGACTTCGGGGCCGCCGAAGGAATCGAGCCGGACCGCCCGGCTCCTGCTCGTCGATCGCTGATCGCTCGGTTTTTGCATGCTCTCCTCGCCCCTTGGAATGACGGAACGCACTGAAACGGACTATGCTCCGTTTCCATGGATGACCGCAACACAAAAAACGGAGCGCGCTCCGTTTTGACGGAGGCGGAGAGCCGCGCACCGCGGGCGGACGCAACCCGTAACCGCGATCAGTTGCTCGCGGTGGCGACCCGCGTGTTCGCGTCGGCTGACACCGAGCCGTCGATGCGTGCGATCGCCCGCGAGGCCGGGGTCGGCATCGCCACGCTCTACCGGCACTTCCCCACCAGAGAGTCGCTGGTCGATGCGGTCTACCGGAGCCAGGTCGTGCGGCTGACGACCGGCGCCCGCGAGCTGCTCGACCAACTGCCGCCGGCCGTGGCGATGCGGCGCTGGATGGACCTGTTCGGCGACTGGATCGCGACCAAGAACGGCATGCTCGACACACTGCTGGCGATGATCGAGACAGGCGAGATCGCCCACGACCAGACCCGAATCGAGCTGCTCGCGGCCATCACCACAATCCTCGACGCCGGCCGCGCGGTGGATGACCTCCGCCGAGACGTCACCGCCGAAGACATCGCCGCGAGTCTCATCGGCATCTTCACGGTGGCCCCCAAGCCCCAGCGAGAAGCTCTTGCCAGTCGCCTGTTGGACCTCCTCATGGATGGACTGCGGCCTCCGGTCCGCCGGTGACGGCTACGCTGCTGCCTGCTGGGAGAACAAGAGGTCCAATGGGGTTCCGCGCGAACTCGCGTCGATCGCAGCGTGGGCGCACAAGACGGCCCTCGTTGCGATGCTCATGTCCTCCGCGGCGGAGCGGGCCGATGGCGGCGGCCTGCCCGCGAGTGAGTACCAGGCGCTGTACGCCGCTCGTGACGTTGGACCGCCGGCGCGGCCAGCAGCGCTGCGTCGGCGACGCGCCCAACATCCAATCCGGGCGCATGTCGATGGCCATCTCGGACGGGCGGCGCGGAACGGGTACTCGTGCACGGCGACGTATTCATCGTGCCCCACGACGTACTCGTCGTGCGCGACGACGAACCTGTCGTATGCTGCGACGGTCTCGTCGTACGCTGCGAGCATGCGCCGTACGCTGCGATGGGGCCGGCCGGGCTCGGTCGAGCGGGCTGCGCGTCCAGGACCCGGCCGGGCAGGAAGTCGATCGCTGCCGCCGAACCTGCCGGCGGTGTCGATCGTAGCGTCCAGCGCCACCAGACCAGCCGTTTCGCTTCGATGCGCTCGCGCGCCGCGAACGCTGCGGCGCTCAGGCCGCTCGCCTCCCACCGTGCCACACGCTGCCACGAGCCCTTCACCCCGGAGCCTTGCCGCTCGCCAGTGCCCGCAGGCTCTACTGGGATCGCCCGCGCGCGGCGGTTGCGTGCCGAAGCGCCCCGGAGGCATCCGGAAAGTGATGCCGGCAAGCACCAGGCCTGTGCCGGGAGGCAAGCGCGGCGGCGTGCGCAGGCGACGACCCTCTCTCGCCGCGATGCTGCATGGCGACGCCATGGCGGAACTGCGGACGCCGCGGAGGGCGGTGGGAAAACGAGCGGCGAAGCGGCTCCTGCATGCTGGCACGGAGGCGGCACGCGCACCATGCGCCTCGGCGCCAGAGAGCGCAGATTCAAGCACGTGCCTGGCACGCTGCTCATCCATGGTCTCGATGAGAGGCATGACCATCACCTGGGCCTCCCGCTTCGGCGACGCGGTCGGGCAGTTCGCGGGGGGTTGCGGTCGAAGAGCGCGGGTGGGCGCGACGTCCTCGTGGCCAAGCTCGCCGTGGCCGACCTCACCCCGATGTGCGCCAGTGGCCTTGGCGACGTGTCCTTCTACCAGTCGGCGCAGGGCGTGGGAGCCGACGCGATGGGCAACACGCTCTTCGCGGGGTACTTCTTTCTTCTTTCTTCGGGACGATCGATTTCGTCACCGGCCCGCTCACCAGCGCCGGAGATGCGGGCATCTTCGTGGCGAAGCTCGGACCCTGACATCAAGGGCATATGCGGCCGGGGACGTTCACGCCGCGGTGCCGGCGGGCTCCGTCACGAGCGATTGCGCCTGCTCGCGCGCCTGCTCCGCCGTCGCGAAGGGCCCGCGCACCTCGGCGAGAGCCCACTGGAGACGCTGAAGCGCGGGGCGCATCGCGAGCGCGGAGCCCGCGCCCCTCCGTCGGGCGAAGCAGGCCGCCGCGCCCGCGCCGAGAGATCAGCGGAGGATCTCGGCCCCTGCGTCGCCGCCGGGCGGCGCTCGTGGCAGCTCACGGGCCGCACGTCAGGCCGCGGGAGGCGGCGATCTCCCTGATGCGGTCCAAGCAGACCTGCAGTTCCGCATCGTTGACCGGCAGGGACTGGGGGCCGTAGCCCGCCCACACCCCCGAGCACTGTTGCGGCTCTCCGAGCTGCTCATTCGCGGGCGACGCGCCGATGCCCGTCCCAAGGTCTCCTCCGTTCCAGGTGATGTGCGTTTGACCTTTCAGATAGACGAACGGGTAGTTGAATGACTCGTAGTCGATGCAATCAGCGTACGCCGTCTCATTGGCGACGAACGCCTGCCACGCGTCCAGCGTCTCACACGGGCACGTCGGCCCCGTGGGCTGGCAGGTGCCGCTCTGGCAGGTGAAGCCCGCCCCGCACGAGCCGCAGTCGAGCGTCCCGCCGCAGCCATCGGCGATCGAGCCGCAGGTCGCGCCCTGCGCGGCGCAGGTCGTGGGGACGCAGAGCTGGGTCTCGCAGTTCGTCCCCGTCCAGCCGGGATAGCAGAGGCACTCGTACTGGTTGGTTCCGTCGACGCAGTCGCCATTGACGCACGGGCTCGCGGCGCATTCGTCGATGTCGATCTCGCAGTTCGTCCCCGTCCAGCCGGGCGCGCAGTCGCAGGTGTAACCGTTGACCTGATCGGTGCAGACGCCGGTGACGCACGGATTCGCGGCGCATTCGTCGATGTCGATCTCGCAGTTCGTCCCCGTGAAGCCGGGCGCGCACGTGCAGGTGTACCCGCTCTCGGTCGCCGCGCAGGCGCCGCCGTTCTGGCAGGGGGCCGAGGCGCAGGGGTCGATGCAGGTGCCGCTCTGGCACAAGAGGCCTTCGCAGCACGGGAGGGTGGCGTCGCACGGCGCGTTCACGGGGAGACAGCCGCCGCCCTGGCAGGTCGGATCGCCGACGGCGATGTAGTCGTGCGCGTGGCCGGCGTGCCCGTTGATGCAGCCCTGCTCGCTGGTCCTGACGATGGTGTAGGGGTGCTTGGCCGAGCCGGTGTGGTGGCAGATGGTGGTCTCGCCGTTGACGTCGAAGTAGCTGCACTGCGCGGCGGTCAGCGCGGCCTCGTCCGCGCCGTGGTGCTCGTCGGTCCCCGCCGGCTGCGAACAGCCGCCCGCGAGGAGCACGAGGCCGCTCACGGCGAAAGCGGGGAGGAGGAAGGCGGTGTGCAGAAGCGTTCTTTCACGGTTCATGGGCGCTCTCCAGCTCCCGGGTCGGGCACCGGCAGGAGGGCCGGGCAACGCCGGGAAGCGACTGACGGCGTAGGGTGGATCGCGGAGCCGGCCGGCCGGTACCCCGACCTTGTGGGGATTGTCAGGAAAGAGCGGGCGTGGTATCGTGGCGGGTTTCCGCGCCGCAGCCTGACATCTCCGCGCTCGCGCCGACCGCGCCGCACCTGCTGGAGCGCGAAGACCCGCCGGCCCGTGGTGAAGACGTGAAGATCGAGGAGCGACTCGCGAGCTGCTTCCTTTGCCATGCATGCCCCTTTCGTGAGCCTGGGATGGTCGCCCGGCACGATGCCCTGTCACGGCAAATCGCGCGCGCCGCCCCGCGCGGGCCCTCCCGCACCTCGGGTCTCGGCCGGAGCGACCGAGGGAGGCCAGGAGCAACGGCGGCCGTCTGCGCGATGGACAACGGACCGCGCCCCGCGCAGATCCGCCCATGGGCCGCCCGGCTCGTGGGCGCCGGCGGACTTGGCCATGCGGCTAGCAGCCCTGTCCGCGTGCGGCGCGGGGTATGCTCCCGGGGTCCGCGACACGCGATCTCCAGCCCACCCCCAGCCCCCGCTCGACCCGCCCGCTCCACGGGTCATACCACGGCTCCGCACCTCCGACGTCGACGAGGCCCGGCTGGTCTTCAACCAGCTCTATGGCGAGGCGCCCCTCGACCAGGCGGCCGGGGGTGTGGTCGCCTGGTCGCTCGACGCCGCGCGATGCGGCGCGGTCAACGTCATCACGGGGGCATGGAGCGGCGGGGCGCGCGCGCTCGTGGCGCGCCTCGACCGCCACGTCCTGACCCTCGCGGCGGGGGGGACGGCCACGGGCACGCACGGTGGCGAGGACTTCACGGTCGCGCCCGGGAGGAGCGCCGCGATGCTCTCGCCGGGACGCGGCGTCGAGATCTTGACGGACCCGGGGCTCGAGGGCCGGAGCCTCACCATCGAGCGCCGGGCGCTCGAGGCGCACCAGGCGGCGCTCACCGGCGTCGCGGTGGAGGGGCCCCGGCGGTTCGAGGCTCCCGTGGATCTCGAGCGCGGGGTCGGCCCGGCGCTGCTCGGGGTGACCCAGGCGCTGCGGCACGAAGCGACTCGGGCCGGCACCTCGCCCGTGGTGCTGGCGTCGCTCCAGGACGCGCTGTTCACCTGCCTGCTGGTCGGCACGCGTCACAGCGCGTCGAGCCTCCTCGAGGCCGGGGCAGCGCGCGCCGCGCCTCCGTGCGTGCGCCGGGCCGAGGAGTACATCGCCGCGCACGCGCACGAGCCCATCGGGCTCGCCGACATCGTCGCCGCGTCGGGGGCGCCGGCGCGCTCGCTCCGCGCGGCGTTCGTCGCCCGCCACGGCAGGAGGGCAAGCTGCGGCCGATGCGGAACGAGCTCGCGCCCGTGAGGTTGGTCGTCGCGGCGCTGGTCCCGCTGCCGATCTGCACCCCGTCGACGAACATCTTCAGCGAGGTCCCGCTGCGCGTGTAAGCGACGTGGTGCCAGGTCCCGTTGTTGAGCGGCGACGGCGAGAGGGTGACGGAGTTGCCGTTCGTGCCCGCCCCGTCCTGGTAGATCTCGACGGACGTCCCGGAGGACGCGCCGCCGAGCCGCCCCGAGAGGAAGTTGCAGGCGCCCCCGACTCCCCGGTTGCCGATGAGATCGCCGCCGCCGTTGCTGTTGAGCTCAGCCGGTCAGACTTTCGCTTCCTCCCCGGGACAGGTAGACTTCGACATCATGTTGGCTGTCGCCACCAGTCGTTGTCATCCCATTGGTGCCACACTTCTGCTTGTCCTGCTCCTCGCCGGCTGCGCTCCGCCGGCGACGTCCGCGCTCACAACTTGCCAGGCGCTCGCCGCCGCGCGCCTCTCGCGCAACGCGCCCCTGGCCGGCATGCTCGCGGGCTCGCCCGACGCGCTCGCGCGGGCCCTCGCGAAGGCCGCGGGTGACCCCGTGACCCAGGGGCCGCGCGCGGCGACCGACTTCACGGGGCGTCCGGTCACGCGCTGGGACACGGGCGAGGGGCGCGTCGAGCGCTACAACGACGAAAACGGGCGCTTCCTGCTCTTGCGCTGGTGGAGCAAGCGTCACTTCACGCCCCTCGACGGCTCGCGCGCCGAGAGCGACATCACCAGCGTGCTCACCGCGCTCGGGCTGACGCCTGACGCGCCGCCCGTTCTGCGGCAGCAGCCGGACCGCCTGACCATCCACGTCTCCCGATCCTACCGCGGGACACAGCTCGTCTACTACAAGAGCGACCTCGACGGTGCATTGCAAGCGTACGAGATGGAGCGTGGCAACGAGCCCGAGGGCCTGCGCGCGCAGATCACGGTCGGGCCGTTCTTCGACCTCTCCAAGGTGACGACGACGATGTCCAGTGAGGACGCGAAGCGCGTCGGGCTGCTCGCGGCGCGGTGCCTGCACGGCGCGCCGGACGACGCGACGTCCCGGAGCCAGCCGATGTTCGGTATTGCCAACGAGACGCTCGCATACGTAGTCGGCGTCGGCTGGGGCGACGAATGCGAAGATAAACGCTACGTCCAAATACATGTAGACGCGGTCACCGGCGCCGTGGCGGACCCCGGCGTTGTCGGCTCAGGCTGCATCCAATGACGCTGGTCCTCCACCGAGGTTCCACCGAGGTTTTCTTCGCCCACGTCCCCCGGAGCACCACCGACACCGCCTGCCCGAGGGGCTGGCCGAGGAAGATGCCTTCGCCGCCGGGGAACTGCGCCTCGAGGTTCGCCTCGGCGGGCGCGAGCTGGGCCGAGTTCGGGCGGCGGGCCGCGCCCTGGCGCTTGAAGCGGAGCTTCATCTTCTTGTGCCTGATCTCGACGTCCTCGGCGATGAAGCCGCCGGCCCGCGCTCGGCGCCTTGTCGCGGCTCTCAGCGCTCGGGGAGCCGCAGCGCGGCGAGCTGATCCATCGACGCCTGGCTCACCGCCTCCGGCAAGCCGGGGAAGATCTCCGAGGCGCTCGCCGGGATCGCCGCGGGGTGCACGATGCCGACCTGGACCGCGCGCTTCGCCTCGTCGAGCAGGATGAAGAAGAACCGATCGTCGAGGGGGCGCCGCCACACCGGGCAGCCTCCGCCGGGGCCCTCGGCGTCGAGGACGGCCCCGGAGGCGAGCGCGGCCTCTCCGCATGCGTCCAGCAGATCCGCGGTGTCGGGGAACGACGCGATGTCGCAGCTCTGCTTGCCGCAGACGCTCCCGCCCAGGTGGCCGACCTGGTACGAGCGGAGCCCGGTGCTGAGGATATCCCGGTTGCCGTACTCGAGCCCTTCGGCCTCCGATACCGTCTCGAAGACGTTGATCTCCCCGCAGCCGTCCCCCACCCCGGGGTTGGTGTTCGCATAGCAATGGCACGGGTGGTACTTGCCCCAGCCGTCGCGCATCAGCTCCGACGCGGAGAACCCGACCCACGGCGCGTCGGTCCAGCCGTCGTTCGGGTCGTCCGCGCAGCTGAGCGGGGCGAGCGCCGGATCGTCGGCATAAGGCATCGACGCGAGCAGCACCACGAGCTTCGAGCCCTCCCAGCCGTGGTAGTTCACGTCGGGCCCGCCCGAGGGGCAGTACGGATCGCTGCCGGGCCCGCAGGGGAACGGCGCGTCGCGCATCGCATACCAGTGGCACGCATTGCCGAGATCGCCGGTGAACGCGCCCGCGCCGTCCGGGCCGGTGAGCTTGAGATCCACGAGCGCCGCCGGCGCGCGACGATCCCAGAAAGAGCGGCGCACCCAGCGATCGCCGCCCTCCCCCGGCCGGTAGACGGCGAGCTGCTTGACGCGGAGCGGACCGCGCAAGATGAGGGTCATCTGCTCGTTGAAGGGCGAGAGCGCCGCGCTCGTGACCTCGTGCCGGGTGCGGCAGCAGAACTCGTCGCCCCAGGAGAAATTGAGCGTCGTCGATTCGACGTCGCAGCGCGGGTCGCCCGGCTCCGCCTCGATGCGCCGCCCCCAGTAGCCGGGAGCGCCGATGTTCTGGAACGTGATCGTTCCTCCGCGGGTCGCCGGGCCGGCGTTCTCCGTCGGATAGGGCTCGCCGCTCGGCGCTCCCCCGGTCCCCGCGGCCGCTCCGGTCCCCGCGGCGCTTCCGGTCCCGGCGGCCGCTCCGGTCCCCGCGGCGCTTCCGGTGCCGGCGGCGCCTCCGGAGCCGCCGCTGTCGCCATGGGCGCCGCCGCTCCCGCCCGGCGCCCCCGCTCCGCCGCCGCAACCGGCCGCCGCCATGGCGATGCCGAACGCGGCCGCCGGCCCGAAGAGATCCACCCTGCCTCGCCTCTTCATGAGCTGCCTCCGTGCCTCACAGGTCCTCGATGATCACGAACAGCCGCTCCCCGTCGCCGGGCGCAGCATGGCGATGATCTCCGATCGGTCCCGCTCGGTGTAACACGCGGCGAGCTCAGCGGTCGGGCGCGCGCTCCGCGGAGAGAGCGCGGTGCGCGAGTGCGCGCAGGTCGGAGAGGCTCGCCCCCTCGAGCGGCAACGTCCCGGCGTCCAGGGACGCAGGGGCCGCGCCCTGGCCGAGATCCTCCAGGAGCCAGCGCCCCGTGAGGACATCGCCGCCGAGCCACGCCCGCGCCGGCGCGCCGCCGAGCGCCGCGGCCTCGATCCAGCCGATGGGCACGCGCGCGAGCACCGCGCCGCCGGCGCCCGGCGGCGCCGGGTCGTCGGGCGCGGCGATGGGCTGGGAGCGCCCCTCGGCGAGCTCCGGCGCCTCGCCGCCGTCGACCAGCGGGAGCGCCGCGCCGAGGGCGAGCGCCTCGGCGACGGCCTGCGCGAGCGCCTCGAGCGAGCGGCGCGCCGGGAGGACCTCGGCGAGCGCCGCCGGCGCCTTGCCCAGCCAGCGGTCGACGGCGCGCTCCTCCGGTGCCGCGAGCTCCGCGGGGATCGCGAGCGGCGCGTCGTGGCCGGCGAAGACCTCGATGAGGACCGCGCCGTCCCGCGCGGCCTCGACGCCGAGCAGCGCGGCGGGGCGGCGCTGCAGGGCGATCCACTCGCGCCCGCCGTAGTGGGCCGGCGCGCCGGCGCGGGCGAAGCCCTTGAGAAAGCCGCGCACGTTGCGGTTGAGGAGCGTCCGGGCCGTGGCGTCCGGCGCGAGCGCGGCCACGTGCGGCAGCGCCAGGGTCCAGACGACGCCGCGCCCGCCGAGGAAGGCGGCGGTGCCGGTCGTGGCGCGCCGCAGGACCGGGACGCCGCGCGCAGCGCAGGCCGCGAGGTCGACGACGCGCGCGGCGCGCTGGACGGCCCCGAGCACCACCGCGGGGCCCTCGACGAGGCTCGCGGCGAGCCACGGCGCCTCCGGCGCGGCGCGGGCGCGCGCGAGCAGGGCCGGGCCGAGCGCGAGCGCGTCCGCGAGGGGACGGTGGGCAGGCGGGAGGGAGCGCATGCCCCCGCGGGACGGTGCCGGTGATACCATCGCCCCATGGTGACCGAAGAGGAGCTGGCAGAGCAGCGCGTCGGCACGCGGATCGGCCCGTGGGCGGTCGAGCGCGTCCTCGGGGTCGGCGGCATGGCGAGCGTCTTCTTATGCCGCCGCGCCGACGGGTGCGTGGCGGCGGTCAAGGTCCTGCACGCCGATCTCGCCAGCATCGACGAGGTGCGCAAGCGGTTCCTGCGCGAGGGGCCGATCGGCAACGCGCTGGCCGCCGTGGCGCCGCTCTGCGAGGGGCTCCCCCAGGTGCTCGAGTCCGGGGCCACGGACGACGGCGTGGTCTACATGGCCATGGAGATGCTCGAGGGAGAGACCGTGTTCGACCGCATGGTCCGGCACGGGACGCTCCCCGTCGGCCAGGTGATCGCGCTCGCCGAGCGGGTGCTCGACGTGCTGATCGTGGCGCACGATCACGGCATCGTTCACCGCGATCTCAAGCCCGAGAACCTGCACATCGGCAACGACGGGCGCGTGCGGGTGCTCGATTTCGGCCTCGCGCGCGTCCTCGATCCGCTGCTCGACGACGTCGCGGGCGTGCCCGAGATGACGACGACCAGCACCGGCGTGTCGATCGGCACCGACGATTACATGGCGCCCGAGCAGGCCCTGGGCCTCATCCGCGAGATCGACGGCCGGACCGACCTGTTCGGCCTCGGCGCGACGATGTTCCGCCTGCTCGCGGGGCGCACGATCCACGGCAACCTGGACGAGGCGCGCCTGCTCATCGCCGTCTCCACCGAGAAGGCGCCGCCCGTCGCCCAGTACGCCCCCACGGCGCCGCCGGGCCTGTGCGCCGTGGTCGACCGCGCCCTCGCCTTCCTCAAGCAGGACCGGTACCCCGACGCGAGGACGATGCGGGCCGACCTCGCCGCGGTGCGCGCCGGGCGCGAGCCGCCTTATGCGACGGCGGCGGCGAGAGGGCGGCGATAGCGCCTTCCGCCAAGGACCTGCGCATCACCCACCCACAAGGCCTGCGTCAGCCCCGGTTGCCGCCTGCCGGCTTGCGCGCCACCACCCACAGGAACGGTACGGAAATGCCGTCTTCGTCCTCGTGGACGACCTCGGCGTCCAGAAGGTCGAACCCCGCCTGCCGGACGAGGGCGCGGTTCGTCTCCGCATCGAAGTGGCTGAAGAACATGGGCGCGCCGAGCCAGTCCGCCTCGACCGTGTCGGGCGAGTCGCTCGCGCCCATCGTCGCCAGCAGCAGCCCGCCTGGGCGCAGCCATGCGGCGATGCGCGCCAACAGGCCTTCGTGCTGGTCGCGCGGCACATGGGTGATCGCGTAGAACGCTGTCACCGCGTCGAACGTCGCGGGCGCGAGCTCGAGCGCGGTCATGTCGGCCTGGAGAAAGGTCGCCTCCGGGACGTGCTGGCGCGCGAGGGCGATCTGCGCGGCCGAGATGTCCACGCCCGTGAGGCGGCAACGCGCAGCGAGCGCACGGCTGACGGGCACCCCCGCGCCGCAGCCCAGCTCCAGCACGCTCGCGCCCGGCGGCACCAGATCGAGCAGCCGGTCCAGGTAGCGCATGCGCTCCGGCGATGGATGACTGCCGCTCCAGTCCAGGTAGCGCGGCGCGATGGCATCATATCCATCCGCCACGATGCGCTTGGGATCGTCGCTCATCGTGGAGAGACAAAAACAGGCCGATTCGCAGAGGTCAATCGCGAACCGCGGCGCTCGTCTCGGGTGACCTGCAGGCCTTGTGAGCTGCGCGGCGTGGTGTACGCTGGAAGCATGCTGCAACGATCCAAGGCTCGGCACGGGCGCGGGTCCGAGGGCCCGCATGCCGCAGGGCTCGGTCGCGCGGCGCCGGCCGGCGAGCGCTCGGCGCTCATCGCCAGCCAGGCGGAGGCCGAAGGATGCACGGACGCGGCGTTTCCCGGCCTGAGGTTCGTCCGCGTGTCGCGCCCGTCGACCTGCCGGCTCCTGCACGCCCTCGGTCCGACGCTCATGGTGATCGGTCAAGGCAGGACGACCGCGCGGTTCGGCGAGCAGGAGATCGAGTACGACGCCTCGCGCTATGCCATCGTTGCGAGGGAAGCTGCCTTCGAAGAAGCGGTGACGGAGGCCGACAGCACCTCTCCTTACCTCGCCATGAACCTCGAGATCCCGCCGGACGCGATCGCCAGGATGGTGCTCGCCCTGGCCGACGCGAGCGCCGAGCCTGCGGCCGAGGCGGCTCCTGCCGTCGTCTCGGACCTCGACACGCCGATCGACGACGCCGTCGTCCGGCTGCTCCGCGCGATCCGCGACCCGGTGGAGCGCCGGATCGTCGCTCCCCTGGCGTTCGAGGAGCTCGTCTTTCGCCTGCTCCGCTCGGAGGCCGCGGCGATGGTCCGGAGCGCCGTCGGGCGCGATCCCGACGCGGACAGGATCCAGGCGGCGATGCGCTTCCTCCGCGCGAACGTCGAGCGGCCGCTGTCCGTCGACGACGTGGCGCGGCACGTCGCCATGAGCCCTTCGCACTTCGCCCACCGATTCCGCGCCGTCGCTCGCGTCTCTCCGATGCGCTACCTGAAGCAGCTGCGCCTGCAGCACGCGCGGGCCCTCCTGCTCTCCGGCGTGCGCGCGAGCGAGGCGGCGCGGCGCGCCGGGTACGAGAGCGCCTCGCACTTCACCCGCGACTTCAAGAGCACCTTCGGCGCCGCGCCGGGCGTCTACGCGGAGCGCTTCCGGAAGGCGTAGCGCGCCGGACCGCAGGATCTGGCAAGAGAAGCGCAGCCCTCGCCCTCGCCGCACCCCGGGCAGGGCCATAGGCTCTCCGCCATGATCATCCTCACAGGCGCCACGGGAAACCTCGGCGCGTCCGTCCTCAAGCACATCCTCAAGCTGGTCCCCCCCTCCGAGATCATCGTCTCCTTGCACAACCGCCTGGCCCACGCGGAGATCGAGAAGACGCGCGTGCAGGTGAGGCAGGGAGACTTTACCGATCCCGGATCCCTCGAAGAGGCGTTCCGGGGCGGAGACAGGCTGCTGATCGTCTCTCACCCGTCCTTCTCCGACGAGCTGCGGGTCAGGTCCCACAAGAACGCGATCGACGCGGCGGTGAAGGCAGGGGTGAGGCACATCTACTACACCTCCCTCGCCTTCGGACCGGAGAGCAAGGCGGCCGTGATGAGAGCGCACCTCGACACGGAGGCGTACCTGAGATCGCGCGGGGTCACGTACACGATCCTTCGAGAAGGCGTGTACATGGAGAGCTACCCCGTCTTCCTCGGGTTCTTCGGCGCCGGAGCCGACGAGGTGATCGTGCCGGGCGACGGCGGGGTCGCCTGGGCTGCGAGGGACGACCTCGGAGAGGCGACGGCGAGGATCATCGCCGGCGGCGGATACGAAGACGAGACGATCACCCTCGCTGGGCCAAAGGCATACACGCTGCGGCAGACGACCGCGCTCGTCTCATCGATCCTCGGCCGCGAGATCCGCTTCTCGGTGGTGAGCCGAGACGAGTTCGTGCGGCGGAACAGCGCGAATGGAGACGTCGCGAGGTTCTGGGCGTCCACGTATCCGGCGCTGGAGGCGGGCGAGGCGTCGATCGTGAATCCGCTCCTGGGGGCGGTCCTCGGGCGGCCGCCCGTGTCGTTCGAGTCGAGGTTGAGGGAGCTGCTCGAGACCGAGGCGGCGCCGCAGAAGGAGATCTCCAGCTGGATCGACAACGGACGAGGACCGGCGCGCTGAGCGCCATCCGTTCGTGTCGCGCCGATCGGGTTGCGGCGCCGCCGGCGGGGTGACGTCGCAGCGGATCGGGCGTCGTTCACCGCGCGTCAGCGTCCGGGTAGAACGGCGTCCGGCCGTGGGCGCGCTCGCAGGACTCGTAGCCTCGCCGGGCGGCGTCGTCGCTCTCGTCGAGGTAGGTTCGGCGCATTTCCTGGGAGATGCAGTCGGTGGTGGCGGCGCGAAGGGCCTGCCGAAGGGCGTCGGCAGAGATGGCCCACACCCGCGCCACCTTGTCCGAGGCGGTGATCACCCGCTGCCCATCGGCGCTGAACGCCGCGGCGCTGACCCCTACCTCGTGGCCCCCGAGCACGATGGGCGTGCCGCTGCCGTCCGCGTTCCACACCCGCGCCGTCCTGTCGTGCGACGCTGTGACCACCCGCCGCCCGTCGGCGCTGAACGCCGCGGCGCTGACCCCTGCCTCGTGACCCCGCAGCACGACGGGCGTGCCGCTGCCGTCCGCGCTCCACACCCGCGCCGTCTTGTCGTGCGAGGCGGTGACCACCCGCTGCCCGTCGGCGCTGAACGCCGCGGACAGGACCGAGCCCTCGTGGCCCCGGAGCACCACGGGCGCGCCGCTGCCGTCCGCGCTCCACACCCGCGCCGTCCCGTCGAGCGAGGCGGTGACCACCCGCTGCCCGTCGACGCTGAACGCCGCGGACCAGACCGAGCCCTCGTGGCCCCGGAGCACCACGGGCGCGCCGCTGCCGTCCGCGTTCCACACCCGCGCCGTCCTGTCGTGCGAAACGGTGACCACCCGCCGCCCGTCGGCGCTGAACGCCGCGGACCGCACCCGGTCCTCGTGACCCCGCAGCACGACGGGCGAGCCGCTGCCGTCCGCGTTCCACACCCGCGCTGTCCTGTCGTCCGAAACGGTGACCACCCGCTGCCCGTCGGCGCTGAACGCCGCGGAGGTGACCCCTGCCTCGTGGCCCCGCAGCACGACGGGCGCGCCGCTGCCGTCCGCGCTCCACACCCGCGCCGTCTGGTCGTGCGAGGCGGTGACCACCCGCCGCCCGTCGGCGCTGAACGCCGCGGACCACACCCGGTCCTCGTGGCCCCGGAGCACCACGGGCGCGCCGCTGCCGTCCGCGCTCCACACCCGCGCCGTGCTGTCGTGCGAGGCGGTGACCACCCGCCGCCCATCGGCGCTGAACGCCGCGGACCAAACCGGGGCCTCATGCCCCCGGAGCACGACAGGCATGCTGCTGCCGTCCGCGTGCCACAGCCGCGCCGTGCTGTCGTGCGAGGCGGTGACCACCCGCCGCCCGTCGGCGCTGAACGCCACGGAGCTCACCGGGGCTTCATGCCCCCGGAGCACGACGGGCGCGCCGCTGCCGTCCGCGCTCCAGACCCGCGCCGTCCTGTCGTGCGAGGCGGTGACGATGCGCTGCCCATCGGCGCTGAACGCCGCGGAAACGACCCATGCCTCGTGGCCGCGGAGCACGACGGGCGTGTCTCTCTCCTCCGCGTGCCCGTGGTCGTCGACATCGGCTCGCGCGCGATCGGAATCCTCGGCGCGAACAGGGCTATTCCGGTCACTATCCACGTTCCACACCCGCGCCGTCTTGTCGTGCGAGGCGGTGACCACCCGCTCCCCATCGGCGCTGAACACCGCGGATGAAACCGGGCCCTCGTGGCCCCGCAGCACCACGGGCGCGCCGCTGCCGTCCGCGTTCCACACCCGCGCCGTCCCGTCGAGCGAGGCGGTGACCACCCGCCGCCCGTCGGCGCTGAATACTGCTGAACCCGCCGCGGCCTCGTGGCCTCGGAGCACCACCGGCGCGCCGCTGCCGTCCGCGTTCCACACCCGCGCCGTCCTGTCGTGCGAGGCGGTGATCACCCGCTGCCCGTCGGCGCTGAACGCCGCGGAAACCACCGCGGCCTCGTGGCCCCGCAGCACCACGGGCGCGCCGCTGCCGTCCGCGTTCCACACCCGCGCCGTCTTGTCGCTCGAGGCGGTGACGATGCGCCGCCCGTCGGCGCTGAACATTGCGGAACCCACCGTGGCCTCGTGGCCCCGCAGCACCACGGGCGCGCCGCTGCCGTCCGCGTTCCACACCCGCGCTGTCCCGTCGAGCGAGGCGGTGACGATGCGCTGCCCGTCGGCGCTGAACATTGCGGAACCCACCGCGGCCTCGTGGCCCCGCAGCACGACCGGCGCGCCGCTGCCGTCCGCGTTCCACACCCGCGCTGTCCCGTCGAGCGAGGCGGTGACGATGCGCTGCCCATCGGGGCTGAAGTCAGCGAGCGACACGTCGCCCCGATGGCCGCGCATCGTGAGGATCGGAGGCGTCGAGGCCAGCACATCGCGTGTCAGGTCGGTCCAGCCGCGTACTCTCTCCGCGTCCCCTACCTCGAGCAGCAGCTTCACCGCTGGCCCCGGCTGGCTTCTCGCCAGGAGCTCACGCGCGTCGGCCATCAGCGAGAGAGCGCGCGCTCGCGCCGTCGCCTCTCGCTCCGCAGCCTTCGCCGCGTCCTCCGCCCTTCGCGCGGCAGCTCCCGCATCCCGCGCCGCGGCCCGCTGATCCAGCGCCCAGACGGCGATCACCGCCATGACCACGGCCGCCATGACGGCGACCGCCGCGATCGCCACCAGCATCCGCCGCGGCGCCCGCTCCCAGGCCGCCCGATCCGAGTCCGACGGCCGAGACGCGCTGCGAGGCTTCGCCACGGCGCGGAAGCATGCCCCCGATCCTCCTCGAGGTCGATCTTTTACACGGCCGTTCGGCTACGGGGCCGCGAGCTGCGCGCGGCCCGCGGGCTGCGGCATCACTCGAGGAAGCCGCGCGGCAGCGGCCCCCCCTCGGCGCCGACCGCGGGGATCTGGAGCACCAGGTCCTCGGCATCGCCTCGCTCGGAGGGTCGCACGGCCGCCGTGTCGCCGCGGTGGCCGTTGGGCACGAACAGCTGTGGATGATCGAAGGGAGCCTGTTGGCGGCGCACCCGCTCGTCGGTGAGCGTGAGCAAGAACGCGACGACGTCGTCGATCTCGCTCGGGGAGAGGTCCCGACGCCCGATGCCGAGATCGAGCATGTCCTTGTTGTGCTCGTTGAAATCCCCTCCCCGATTGTAGAACTCGACGACCTGACGCAGCGTGAGCTGGCCGCCGTTGTGGAAGTAGGGCGCCGTGAGCTCGACGTTCCGCAGGCTGGGTGTCTTGAAGATCCCGCGGTCGATGGTGCGCTCCCCGGCGACCGCGGGCTCCAGCGCCGGGCGGCCGCCGACCAGGTTGGGCGGCGTCGTCGCGTAGGGATACCCGAGCCCGAAGCGCCCCTCCGTCGCGAGCACGGCCATGGACAGCGGGTTTCCCCACCGGTCGTTCACGCCAGCGCCGAGGTCCTCCTCGGTCGGCCGCACGCCGATATTGTAAAAGCCTTGATCATAGAGGCCGATCTGGCAGTTGGCGGTGTGCATGCGCTCGATCGGCTCACAGGTCCGCGCGGCCTGGTCGTCGCAGCGCTCCGCCAGCTTCTGGACGGTCGCCCCCGAGAACTCCGGCGGGCTGTGGCAGCCCATGCACCCGGCCTCGTTCTCGAAGAGCTCGAAGCCGCGCCGAGCCTGGGCGCTGATCGCGGACGTGTCGCCGCCCATGAAGCGGTCGATGGGCGCCTGGTCCGAGACCAGGGTAGCCTCGTACGCCTGGACGGCGAGGCCGAAGAACAGCGAGAAATTGTACTCCATCATCGTGTATTCGTTCGACGCCAGCGGGCGCGACGGGCGAGCGACGATCTGAGGCCGCCCTCCGGCGTCGACGCGGACGATCTTGTCCGACTGCCACCAGCGCGCGTGGAACGCTCGCTCGATGAGCTGCCGGTAGCTCAGGCGGAGCCCCGGACGAGGGCTGCGCGAGTCCTTTGCGTACGGGGCGAGCACGCTGTCGCGCGGATGCACCTCTTGCTGAGCGAGCGGGACGGCGTTCACCAGCTTCTTGCCGATGTCCCGGAAGGGGCGATCGAAGAACGACATCTCACGGTCGCTGAGCGGCGGCTCCACGGCCTGCGAGGCGAGCGAGGAGTCCAGGAGCCGCACCCGCACGAACTCCAGCGAGCGCGCCTCGGAGGCGCGCAGCACCCGGGCGTCCGGATCGCGGTCGCCCCATCCGTTGACGCCATTGAACGACGCCTGCGCTCGGCCATCCCAGAAATTGCGCAGGTTGAACACGGCGTTGATCATCGTCGGCGTGTTGCGCTGCTCGACGCGGCGGACGTTGACGCCGCCGACCTGAAACACGGGGTCCGGCCGCGCAGCCCCGAGCTCGACGCCCTCGCCAGGCACCACGCCGACGTAGGTGCGGGACGCGATCCCCTGCGAGCCGACGATCTCCGGCCTGTCGTGGACGACGGCCGACGTGCGGTCCTCCGCGTCCACCAGCTTGCGGAGCGGGAAGTCCGACGCGCGAAGCTGGTAATTGGGCCCCCCGAACGTGAATTCCTCGTTCTCGGCGTGAGGGTTGCCGGGATGGAGCTGGTTCTTCGAGCGCGGGTCGGCCCCCGCGCGAAAGTGACAGGTGGCGCAGGCCTGAACGCCGTCGCTGCCGACCTGCATGTCCCAGAAGAGCGCCTTGCCCAGCGCGACGGCGACCGCTTTGTCTTTCACGAAGTCGCCCAGGTTGCTCGGCTCGGGTACGCGGATCGAGCCGAGCGGGATCTTCGGCTGCTGCGGGTCGGGAAAGAAATCGTCCGCGTCCGCGCACTCGCCTTCGGGGACCTCCTCCGGAGGCGTCTCGAGCCGTTGGGTCTGGCGCTCCACCACCTCCGCGCTCGGCTCGCCGCCGCACGCGGCCAGCGCCGCGCCTCCGAGGACGAGACCGACGAGCCGCGGATTCACGCGGACGGCCTCCTTCCCATTCACGGGAGGCCCCTCGGCGATCCGACCGTTCGACTCCAGCCGCAGGAGTGCGCCGTCCTGCGTGCTCGCATCATATGCTGCCATCGCTCCCTGCCTCTCCTGGTTCACACTTCTTCAATGAACGAAACTCCGCAGACCTCGCGGCGCCATGGAAGCATCGTGCCACGACGGTGCTCTCGCGCCCGTGCCCCGGCCCGGTCCCCGTCGGCCTCTCCGATTCAGGCCATGGAGAAGAAGGGCCGAGGCGCCTGGAAGATAAAATTGGAGCTCTGATGTCGGCCGCCGCGCTCCGCCTCTGACATCCATGACCACGCTTGAGCCTGGTTGTGCCATCGACAGGCGGAATTCCAATTTCGTATCACCCCAAGCAGCAATCGTTTTTGCTGAAACAATGTGAATCCGGCGGATGAGCTGGGGAGTTCGCGGTGGGGCGTCCCCCAGGCGGCCCGGCCTCACCTGAAGGCCTGTCACGGGGCCATCGAGGCAGCCAGGGTGGGCATCGACGACGTCTGGCGAGAGCAGCTGCGCCACGCTGCGCGACAGCGGGACACGCGCCGCGCGGTCCGGCGGGCGATGGCCGGCGCTGCGCGCCCCGGGCTCGAACGGCTCGATGGATCGTCGCTACTCCGTACCCGTAACGGTATTCCCTGCCCTGCCGCGCCGGGTTGATGCGCGGGAGCTCCACGTAGCGATGGAGACCGAAGCGAGACAAGGGGACGACGACCGGCCGCATCCCCTGACCGCTCCCTCGGCGGGGCCTGCAATCGTGCCGATCAATGGAAGACGCTTAGATCGGCCGATGGCGGGCTTCCAGCTCATTCACAGCATGGGCCCCATGCATTCCGTGCATCTCGCCTCGATCGATCTGATCCGGGTCGTCGCCCTCGACGCGCTCTTCGGGGAGGGGAGCGTCGGCGCTCGGCGAGGCCCCCTTCCCTCCGGATCGCTCACTGGACGACTCCGAGCTGGCGCATCAACCCGAGCTCGTCGGTGACGCGCCAGTGCTCGACGATCTTCCCGCCGCGGAACAGCTCGATGTTGATCTGCTCCACGCTCACGTGGCGATGGGTCGCGGCGATCCCGAAGAGCGGTCCGTCCTGTGTCCCCTCCATCCTGACGCGCACCGCCACGCGGTCCCCTTTCACGACGAGGTCCTCGATGGTGAAGTGGAGGTCCGGGAATGCGGCGCGAAAGGCGGCCACGATGGGCTTGAGGCCACCGGGGCCCGGCGGCGGGTTCGGCGTGCTCGGTGTGTGGTTGACGTAGCCGGGAGCGAGCAGCTCGTCGAGCACCTCGAGGCGGCCCCGACTCCAGACCTCGTCGAAGTAACGGCGCACGGCGATCTCGTGGCGCTCCTCCTCGGTCGTGCGACCGCTCGACGACGGGCTGCGCGCCTCCTGGGGCGCGCAGCCGGCGACGACCGCGCAGGTCAAGAGGAAGAGCCGTTGCGAGAGCCAAGATCGTTTCACGCGAGATCGAGCCATGCGCGGACTCTGGCCCGCGACGGATCGGCCGACAAGCGCGCCTCCGCGAACGGACGGTTCTCGCTGGAGAACAGTCAGCGCTCCCCGTCAGCCTCCGAAGCCTGCTCGAGCGCCAGGCTCGGCGTCGCGGGCGGGGCGGAGCGGACGCGGATGGAGGAAGAGGGCAGCCAGGCAAGCCCGGCGCGACGCTAGGGCGCCGGTGAGCCGCTCTCCATGAAGAGCGCCTCCATGTTGTTGCCGTCGGGGTCGAGCACGAACGCCGCGTAATAGCCGGGCGGATATCCTTGCGCGGTATCGCGCAGCCCTGGCGGGCCGTTGTCCGTGCCGCCCGACGTCAAGGCCGCCGCATGAAAGGCGTCGACCTCCGCCCGGCTGTGCGCCACGAACGCCGTATGGTTCCGTGTGCCGTGGGGGTGAAACCGGTCGATCCAGAACGCCGGATAGTCGATGCCGTAACCCACGGCATCGGCGCCGGTGTCTTCCGGCAGCTGCATGACCCGCCGAACACCGAGCGCGCCGAGGACGGCGTCGTAGAAAACGGCCGAACGGGCGACATCGGAGACACCGATTCCGGTGTGGTGAATGATCATGGTGGTGTTCCTTTGCGCTCAACCTATCACGCTCGGGACGAGCTCGAGGAGCACGACGTCCTTTCGACCGGGCGCCGCGCGACCGCTCACCCGCGCAGGATGCCGAGCGCCCGGGCCTGCTCGCGCAGGGCGGCGATCACCGCGGCGGTCGCCGGCGCCGGCGGCGCGGGCCGGCGGCCGCGCACGAGCGCCATCGCGCGCGTCAGCGGCGCGAGATCGTGCACGGGCACGGCGACAAGCCTTCCCTCGGCGAGGTCGTCGGCGATGTACGTGGTCGGGAAGAAGCCCACGGCGGCGCCGCGCATGACGAGGAACCGCGCGGTCTCCATCGGCACGTCCATCGACATCGCGGCGCGCTCGGCCAGCCGGGTGATCTCGGGGTGATGCGCGCGCCACCAGCGCAGGCGCAGGAACGGGCGGCCGAGGCGGGCGACGTCGTCGCGACCGACGCGGCGGCGGCGGGCGAGCGGGTGCTCCGGCGCGACCGCGAGCACGATCGGCTCGCGCATGAGGAACAGCCGGGTCAGGTCGGCAGCACCGGTGTCGAGGCACGGCCACACGACGACGCCGAGCTCGACGAGGCCGTCGAAGAGCATGGCGAGCACCTGCTCGTGCGCGGCCGAACGCACCAGCCACTCGAGCGACGGGTGCGCGGCGGCCACCGTCGCGACCGCGGGGCCGACCAGCCCGGCGGCCACCGAGCCGAGCGAGGCGAGCGTGACGCGGCCGCGCTGGCCGGTGCGCGACAGCCGCGCCGCCTCGAGGCCCTCGTCGAGCACCTCGGTCGCGCGGCGCGCGAACGGCAGGAAGCCCTCGCCGAGCGGCGTCAGCGCGATCCGCCGGCCGCGGGTGAACAGCGCGCCGCCGACCTCGGCCTCGAGCGCGCCGATGCGCGCGCTCACCGCCGGCTGGCCGATGCCCAGCGTCCGCGCGGCGCGGGTGAAGCTGCCCTCGCGCACGACGCGCAGGAAGGCGGTCAGCTGCGCGACGTCCACGGGCGCGCTCCCATCGAGATCATCGATGCGAACCATTGCTTCGATTGCATTGAAGCATCGTAGCCCGGCCGCTAGCTTCACCGCCATGGACACCGTACGGATGGCGCACGCCGGCGACGCCGCGGCGATCGCGGCGATCTATGCCCCGAGCGTCGCGGGGCCGACCTCGTTCGAGCTGGAGCCGCCGACCGCGGGCGAGATGGCGGCGCGCATCACCGGCGTGCTCGCCCACGCGCCGTGGCTGGTCCTCGAGCGCGGCGGCGCGGTCGTCGGCTACGCGTATGGGTCGCGCCACCGCGACCGCGCGGCGTACCGGTGGTCGGTCGACACGAGCGTGTACATCGACGCCGCTCACCACCGCACCGGGGTCGGCCGCGCGCTCTACCGCGCGCTGCTCGAGCTCCTGCGCCTCCAGGGCTTCTACGTCGCCCACGCGGGCGTCACGCTGCCGAACCCGGCCAGCGTCGGCCTGCACGAGGCGGTCGGCTTCGAGCCGGTCGGCGTCTACCGCGACGTCGGCTTCAAGCAGGGCGCGTGGCGCGACGTCGGCTGGTGGCGGCTCGCCCTGCGCGCCCCCGACGGCGCGCCCGCGCCGCCGCGGTCGCCGGCGGAGATGGCGGGGCACCCGGCGTGGACGGCGATCCTCGGGCCGGCAGCCGTCGGGTGACGGCGGAGCCGCTCAGGCGATTCCGGCGGGGCCCCGCGCCGCGCGACGAACAGGGGCTCCGGGGGCCGAGCAGCTCGGCAAGACCTTCTCCACAACCAGGGACGAACTTGGGCGACGATTTTGTTGTGGCGAACCGTTGCGAATCGTCGCTTTCTCCGCGATTTTGGGGGCACCAGACCACGGATCGCACCCCTTCGGAGGGCATGGACCCAGCACGGGCCCAACCGGCAACCCGTCGGCTGGGGGAGCTCGCGCCGGCCGACCCGTCGCCTCGAGTCGCCGTAGTCGCTTCGCTCGCTGAGACGCTTACCCGCGCGGTCGCGCTCGGGGATGAAGTGGCGGCCCGGGTCGTTCACGAGGCGATCGGTCGGCTGCTTGAGCTGCCGCCGCTGCCGGAGGGACGAGTGCGCTCGCCTATCCTATAAGGTGAGGCCTACTGCTGCCGGGCGGTAACGTTCGCGGACGCGCTGGGCCTCCAGTGCCGGCGGCTTGGAGGAACGAATCTGCGGTGTCGAACCGTCGCGATCCGTCGCTTCACCCGGGGTTTTGGGAGCATCAGACCGCCGATCGCACCCGTTCGGAAGGCATTGACCCAGCCCAGGCCCAACCGCCGAGACCTGGGCTGGGAGAGCTGGCGCCAGGCGACCCGTCGCCTCGGGCCGCTCTGGTCGCCTCGCTCGCCGCGACCCTCACCCGCGCGGTCGCGCTCGGGGACGAGGCGGCGGCACGGGTCGTTCACGAAGCGCTTGGTAGGCTGATCGAGCTGCCGGAGAGCAGGACAAAGGTAACCGTCCGGGAGCGACGCGGCGGCGGACACGCTCGATTTCGCCACGGGACGTGTGGCACTCCGTCACCGGCGAAGCCAGCGGCGTGGATCGGCAGCGAGTTCGCGCACTAGGGCGCTTTGCGCCATGAAATTGTCACGTTCCGGGCCGGTCATTCCGTCCGCCAGTGGGGTGAGGCGCTCGATCAGCGCGCGCGCCTCCGCCGACCTTCCCTCGTAGGCGAGCAGGACCGCCCGCATCGAGCCGAGGGGCGCGACGAATCCGGCGAGTCGAAAGCGTTTGACAAAGGGCTCGACGTGTTTGTCAAGGATCGCGTGGGCCCCCTCCAGGTCGTCTCCGAACCGGAGGAAATCACTGGCGGCGTCAAGCCCCATGCGCACGGCAGACACCGGAGCCTGCGCCATCTCGTAGAACTTCATCGCGTCGATGCGGGCAAACCCGGGGTGGACCTGCAGCCGCTCGCGCGACATGGCCACGAGCGCGTGACAGTCGGCGACGCGCTTGAGGTCGGCGATCAGGTCCTCGTTCTCCACGGGCAGCTTCAGAAGAATCTTGCCGGGGTTCTGGAAGCGAACATCGGACTGCTCCAGACCGAGAATGTCGTAATACTCGGCGACGAGCTCCAGCGCGCTGCCCTCGACCTCGCGCCATCTCTCGCAGATGAAGCACGCATGCGCGAGCGTGTAGCGGATGATGAGCTTCTCGGTCCGGGTCTCCGCCGCCTGCATCGCGGCGGCGAAAGCGTCGCGCGCCTCTCGGAGCTCTCCCGCTTCCGCCCGCTCGATGATGGTCTTGTTGAGGAAGGACAGTCGCTCGATGCGCCCGATGGCGTCCCCGGCGAGAGAGAGTAGCTGGCTCATGGCGGCCAGCGCGTCGCTCCTCTCTTTGGCACCGGACAGGAACGCGATGACGTCGAACGCCCAGAAACGATCCTCCGGGGCGAGGCTCGGGTCCTGCGCGGCGGCGCGGACGAATCGCTCGATCGCCGGGGTCAACCCGAGCTCGTGGATCTGTTCCCCATGTGTTGACACGATGTCGACGAAGGCCTTCAGCTCTCCCAACGACGGGAGGAGCCGTAAAAACGCGAGGAGCCGGTCGGCGTCGAGCTTCCGGCGAAGGGACGCGAGCAGGATGGTCTGGAGCGCCCGGCGGCATCGGCGCACGAGCGCCCCGTCTTGCTCTGCCGCGAGGATCGCCAGGCGAAACGCGTCGTGGACCGCAACGCGCCCATCACGATGCTGCGAGAGCGCGCCGCGCGCGCCGAGCTCGCGCACGGCGCGGGTCGCGTCGGGAGGCGCGAGGCTCCCCGCGTCCTGCAGGAGCGTCGCCACTTCGCTCGGTTCAAGCGGAATATCAGCGCTGGCGAGCGCGGTCGCCGCGAGGCGTGCCGGGGCGGACGCCTGCGCGAGCGTGCGAAGCAGGATGGCTTCCTGCCGCGTCTGTTCAAGGTGAGCTTGCTCTTCAAGCTCCGTGCACAGCACGTCGACCGCCTGCGCCCGGCCTTTCGCGAGGTGGACCAGCTCGCGAACGAAGAGTGGAAGACCTCCGGTCAGGCGGTAGACGCGCACGGCGACCTCGGGAGACACCGTCACCCCCTGATCGGCGAAAGCGGCCGAGATCGTCTCGATGGACCAACCTTCCAGCCGTTCGGACGAGATCGCGGCCCGCGCCTCAATTTCCTTGCACCCCGCCCAGGGCTGCGCGAGCAACACCCAGCGGATGGCCTCCTCGCCGGCGCCGACCACGGATGCCAGCTCTGCGACGTCCGCCAGATGGACGTTGTCCAGAAACACGGTCACGCGGGCCGAGCGGGCAGCGAGGAGCTTGCCGAGCGCGGTGAGAGCTTCGAGACCCGTGGCTCCGGGCAGGAGCACGGTGCGCAGCGCGCCCGTGTCGGACTCGAAGAGCCGCGCGGCGATCTCGCGCGTGATGCCCGCTGCGAGCGCCCCGCCCTGCCCCAGGGCCACATCGTAGTATACGAGGGACTCGGGTGCGTTCTCGCTGACGTGCGCCGCCCACGCGCTCTTCCCGGCGCCGGAGGGCGCGACGACGAGGCGGACGCGCGCGTCGCTCACGCACGGTGGCTCGTCCTCGTGCGGGCGATAGGGCCTGGGCGACGCCGGGAACTGCTGGAGCTGGACCACGAGCTGTTCGAACAGCTCCGGCAGATCGCTCGCGACGAACGTGTGGCCGCGCCGCTCCCCCGCGCACGCGGCCTGGACCATCGCCGCGAGCTTCCAGACGAGCGTATCGGCGCCCACGGCCCGGAGAGGGACGGTCTCCGCTCGAGCGACGCACCACCGGAAGAGGTCGTTGACCGAGCCGAACGAAGGAGGCAAGAAGGCCTCCGGCCCGTCGTCTCCCGGGCCACGGAACCGAACGTCCGCTGGCCAGGTGGTCGCAATGTCCGTCGCTAGGGAGGGCGCGGGCGGGACGTTCGCGATGACGTAGAACATCGCCGCGCCCTCGCGCCCCGTCCGATGGGCGTCTCGGAGGGCGTCGAAGCGATCAAGGACGCCATCGACGTCGGCGCGCGAGAGGGGCTTCGCCCGTGTCTTCACCTGCTGATAGACGACGCTGTCCTCGCGGAGGAGCTCGATGTCCTCGTCCCCTTCGACGCGGACGGCTCGCGTGCCGCTCTGCGGTGCGAGGAGCAGGCACGCGACCGCGTGAAGGTGCTGATAGAGGAAGCCCCGGTGCTCGGCTTCGATCCGGCGTGCTTGCACCGGATCGAGCGGCGCGAGATCTCTCCAGGCGAGGGTGGACGATGACCGATCTTCCATGCTCTCGATGCCCCCGGCCCCATCGAGGGCTGGCTGATCGCTCGGGTCCAGTTCGACCTGGGTCTTGAGTGCGGCCTCAAGAGCCGCCTGGACATCGTTCGCGCTCATAGGTCACCCCCATCGGAGAGGCGCAGCCCGAGCTCGATGGGCAGGTGGTCGCTGTAAGGCGACCCCTTGGGTCGGGGGTCATCGTGCTTCTTCGTGAGGATCTGTGGGTCTCCTCCCATGGGCAGGTCGCAGCGAATGACGGCTTCTCCAGCATTTTCGTCAGGTCCGAGCTGAGCGGGATCTAACCCTAGCATTGCCATGGGAACCCGCTGTCGTCGCTCGGATAGTAGAGCGTCCCGCGCGCGCGCCCGCCGGCCGGCATCTCGGCGACCCAGTGCCAGAACGGCCGTGCTCCGGCACCTCGACGCCACCCCATCTCTCGTTCCCAGCCCGGAGCCAGCATGACCCTGCGCGGCAGGGCCGCGGCGACACCGTGACTGCACTGAATACCAGCGGCTCTCGCAGTAGCGCGCCGAGCGCCTCCCGGGCCTCCTCCCGATGGCGCTGCACCAAGCCGTGAAGGTCAGCCGGCCGTGCCCGCACTTCCTTCTCCAGCCGCCGCGCGCCCACATCGACCACAGCGGGCGCCCCCCTCGAGCGCGGCTTTCCACTCCTCGATCCCCTCAAGATCTTCTCCCTCTCCCTCATCATCCGCACCAGCACGTGCGGGGCCTCCCCTGCCGGCACGATCACCTCCCGAGCCGCTGGATCCATGCAGCGCGCTACGCCGAGCATCCCGACATGCCCGTCTGGGCGGAAGGGCCGACGCTGCCCGCGCCCCACCATCGTCGACGCCAGCCCAAGCCGCAAGGGTCGGGCCTATGGCGATGGGCGGACGCGTACGAGCAAGCGCCGGAGCGGGGCCAAGCGCCCGCCCCCCGCGCCGACGAAATCACCGCCGCCCCTGTCCCGCGGGAGGCGATCCTCGCCGAGAGCGGGTTCCTGCGCGCCATGCTCGCCAGGTTCGGCGTGTCCGCCTGCGAGCGCGACGACGTGCTCCAGAAGTGCCTCGTCGGCGCCGTCGTGGCCGTCCGCGAGGGCGGCCGGAGCCCGGGCTGGACCGTAGGCGCGTCCTCCAGCGCTGGCTGATCGCTCCGCCGACGTCGGATTCTGCGAGGTGCCGGAGCGCTGACCGGCGCGCCGTTGACGGTGCCGCCGACGACACGGGCTGGCCCGGAATCATCTCGAACATCCCCAGCACGAGGACGGCGAGGCTCAGCCGGACGCTCGCCCAGAAGCGCCGGGACGTGTCCAAAGCTCCGGCTTCGGCGCGTTCTCGAACGTCACCGTGCGCAAATCGAGGGCCATCCAACAGTTAGGGCAGGTGCCCGGCTCCGCACGGACGACCTCGGGGTGCATCGGGCACGTGTACGTTCCCTGTCCGCTGGCAGCGCTCGGCGGCGTACCGTGCGCCGGCTTGCCTTACACCCCAGGCCACGCCAGGCGCCCCTGCGCCGTTCGAGCGGCGTACCCGCGCAGCCGCGGGGAGCGCAGCCGCGGTAGCTCGCCGAAGCTCTTGTTGAACACGGTCGCGCTCTCGGCTGCCAGGGCGGCGGCGTACCCACGCCCCATCGAAGAAACAAGCGAGTCGAACCAAAAAAACTGCACGTCCGTGCAGTGGGTTCACCATATGGGCGATGCCGGATCCCAGGTCCAAAAGGAAGGAGGTCATGCGTCTGCCGGCTCCGGTGTATTTCCTTACGGTTCTTGACACCGAACGGACAACCAAGGCAGGATGATGTGGGATCATTGCGAGAACATGGTCTTCATTTTGGTGCTCCGCAGCGGCAATGAGCCCTCGGTCCACGGGAGCACGACCTTTATGCGATGTGAAGCAACGTCTGCGTAAAAATGACTGTGGAAGGCAACCAAGCGCACGAAGAAAGTCTCCCGGCAGCATCATGATCGAGAAGCTCCGTCTCACGTGGCACGATGATTATGCGTACGCATTCGCAACAAAGCATGCTGCCGAGATGCTTATGGCCTGGCTGGATAGACGGGCAGGACCGCGTCTCATCGCCTGCGAGCACTTTGCCATTGATGGATGGGACGACGTCGTAGTCGAAAAACACGATGGGACGCGCGTCCACTACCAGGTAAAGCACCAATACACGGACTTCGACACCGTCACCGTGAGGCGACCACAAACGCCACAAGGCATAGACACAAAGCGGAACTACCACGGGGACGGGCTCCACGACGCAAAAATCGCGACCAAATCAGTGGTGACACCTACGAATCAGCGCAAGCTGTTCGAACCAACCATCGAAAGAGTGCCGCAGGCGAAGCCCGCGAGCACCGACACAAGCATACTTGACAAAGCGTTCCAGAAGATCGCGGCAGCATCGCGCGACCCTCAATGGGACGGCTTCATAGCGAGCCGACGCCGTCGCTTCGCCCTCGCGGTCCCAGCAAATGTGCCAAAGATAAAGAAAGACTTAACGCTCGCACATCTAACAGAATTCATCGAGCGATGCCACAAGGAAGGTCAGGTTGCGGAATGGATGGGTAAGGCGGACGACGGGCCGACTCGCACATGCATCTCCTGGCTCACGACCTCGTGCGGTTTCGAAGACACTCGCCACATTCTCCGCGCCCTTCCTCACGTCGACATCCTCACGATCGGTACCAGGATCGATCTCGAAGCCCAGACGGACGACAAGCTGCAGCCTCTGTTCACCCAACCCACCGAGGCACGTCGCGCAATCTACGAATTTCTCAAGCGCAACGCGGACGGAACTCAGGCGACGACCCCGCGACTTCTGCTCCCGTGCGTCTTGCAATATCTTAACGAGACCTATCGGCGATGGGTCCTATACCGTCACGATGCGCAACAGCCTGCGTGGTGGATCGCGGGGACCATTGGACTTCGCGGTCCGCATCCCGTATCGGTCGCCGAGATCGTGGAGACCCTCTGGACGCCTAGTGGCAAAGCGCAACGCCAGCTTTACATCGCCGCGCAGCACGAAAACGCATGTTCTCTGCGACGATCGCTTCTCCGGCTTGCGACGCATGCGGAGATCGCTCAGACCGAGGTACATCTTACCGAGCACAGCGAATGGAAAATTCGAGTACTCGACTGGGTTGGTGGTACCCTGGGCGTCGAAAGCAACGACAAAATCGGTGTCAATTGGCGCGCTTACAGCGACGATCCGCTCACTGTAGCTTGCGAACCATTGCCAGGAGACGAGGCGACAGACGAGGTCGCGGCGCAAGCGCTCACAGCTAGAATGGATGCCCACACATGGGCTGCATTGGTCAAGGCTGTGAATGGGAAAATTTCTGAATATGGCGGGACGGAACTGAAGAAAACCATGGTTGAGGTCTGGAAGCGGTGGCGAGCCGATGCGCTAAGCGAGCCTCACCAGCAAGCCGAGCTGATGCGTCAACTCCTGCAAGCGAACGGGGAGCGCAGAAACCAATCGCTTCCTGCGATGCGGGTGGGACCGCGCACCATCGAGCTGATGGCGAAGGGCGTGCTGCTCAACTTGGCGCTCGTCGCCGTCCTGGACCCTAAAGACGGGACATGGAACAAAATTAATGGGAAGGACACCCATACCATCGCTCTACATCGGTGCTCAGATCTTGATGATTCGTCGAAGGAGGGCAAGGAGGTAACCTCACAAGCCCAGACGCTCTTGTCGCGAGAGAGCGCATCCATAGTGCTGCTATCGGGGACCGACGCATCGCCCGATGATCTGCTACCGGATAGTCTTGCGGATGACGACGCAACTTCGACGCGCATAGGCCACGCAACATTTCCTGAAGTGGTTTTCACCATGTCTGTTTTTCTGCGCGCAAGATACGATATTGATAAAGTTCGCAAAAATATCGAGGCACGGCGCGAACGGTATTCCGCCGCGTGCCGAGCTCTCATCGAGAAAGACCTGACGGAGGCGGCCCGTGCCCGTGTCTGACGAGCTTGCTCGCGCCATCGAGCAGCGCGTCAACGGCCGGTTCGTCGTCGACGGGAGCGGAGACGCCCCTTCGCGCCTGGCCGACCTGAGCCCGCCTGCGCTTACGCAGCGACGGGTTCTCCGCCTCAGCCGCACCAGCCGTCATGGCGCGGGCTGGCGCACGCTCCTGCTCGCCACAATTGCGGCACGCGAGGACTATCAGCACGCGCTGCGCTGGGCAGCCGACGTGCGCCAAGCGTTGCCCGAGCCCGAGGCGAGCGATCTCTACCTCCTTCTATCCGGCTCGGGCTTGAAGGACTTCGACCGCGAAACGATCGAGGCCAACGAGCATTTTTGCCGGAAGCTGGTCGTACGAGAAGAGGCGTCCCTGGATGAATTCCTGAATCGATCGTTTCTGGCTTGGCAGGCCGCCTCCAACGGCGTCAATGCCACGCTGGTGGATCCGCTCACCGCCGCCCTCAACGACGTCGTGAAGAAGGGGCTATTGAGTGCGCCGGTCGCGCAGCGTTGGCGCGCGGCACTCGCGTCCATACACGGCGGCAAGGATCTCGCTGAGCAGCTTCGGAGCGATTGGATGACGGGACGGGCGCCGTCGTGACGTTCTTGACGCGACTGGTTTTGTCGAACTTCCGCCGTTTCAGCTCGAAGACGGTGCTGGATTTTCCCGATGAGCCGGGCGCGACCCTGCTCGTCGCACCAAACGGCACAGGGAAAACCTCGATCTTCGAAGCGATCGAACTGGCGTTGACTGGCGCGGTCCGACGTCTGGGTAAGGCTGGCGTCGCGGCGCTGGTCCGCGATGGTGAGCCGAAGGCGGAGGTACAAGCGTTCTACGGTACGTCGCGGATTGTTGTCTCCGTTGCCAATCGAGATGCGAGTGAACCGCTTCACACCGAGGGGGATCCCGTAGCGGCTCTCGGCGCTGGGACGAATGACGATCTCGCCACGCTCCTACGACTAACACACCTCATGGACCAGAGCGAGCGGCACTGGTTCGTCGGATCCAATCCGGAACAAGGGGGGGATGCTCTTTCGGCGCTGCCCGCAGCGCGGGACACCCTCGCCGCTTCGAGCGCGATGTCCGCTACCAAGCGGGCGCTCACCTTCAGCTTGAAAGAAGCTCGAATAGCCGTCGAGGGGGCCCAAAGAAGACTCGATGACTGGCAGCAACGTGTCAAAGAGCGCGACGCGGCACGCCGGGAGCTTGAAGGAGATGTTCCTCTCACGCCACTGGGCGTGCTCCGCCGCGAGCTCATGGTGCTGGCGTCGCAACCCTGGGGCGACCGAACCTTGGTCGCCTCGGCGGAGAGTCCACCCGCTCTACAGGCGGTCGCTCAATCCCTTTCCGATCGACTAAATTTATTTGCCTCCACGCTTGATCAGAAGCGCGTCTTTCTCGAAACGCTAGATGAATTGGTCAAAAGCTACGACGCGCTCGCTCGGGAAGAAACCCACGAGCGACGGGGCCTCGACGCCTTGCGAACGTCACGCAACGCTTCGTTGGCGATGCGCGATGATGCCAAAGAGGCGCTCCGACTTGCCGGTGAGCACCTCGCACGATGTCAGCGCGAGGCCACCATCGTACGAGCGCAACATGATGCGTTGGCGCTCGAACGCGCGCACCGACAGGCAGCAACCAACGCCCTTGAAGCCGAAGAGAGACTCAAGACCGCCGGAGAGCGCCTCGCCGACGTAGAGCGTACGCTGTCCCGGCTGGCGCAGATCCGGGCGCGTGACGTTGAGCTCCAGCGTGCCACTATCGAGCTCGACGACGCCCGGACGGCGTTGGCGCAGTGGACGGCCGCCGAGGCCGAACGCCAGGAGCTCGGCCCGCGCATCATTCAGGCACGTCAGGCGCTGGAATCTGCGACGTCGCTCGTCGTCGGGCGCGCCGCATCGCACCGGGATCGGGCGGCGGTCGTCGAGCGGTTACGGGAAGAGTTGACTCAGATCGGAGCGTCCGCCGATGCGCTGCGGAGCGCCGTCGCCAACGTGGCTGCTCATCTGCCTCCAGGAGAAGGCACGTGTCCTGTGTGCCTATGGCCGCACGGTACGGAAGAGTTGCAGCGACGGGTACAAGAGGCGTCCTTGGCTTTCAGCCCTGCGATCGCGGCAGCGCAAGCGCGCCTGCGCGACGCGGAAGGGCACCTGAGCGAAGCCAGCGGCGCACTCCGCGACGCCGAGTTAGCCCAGGCCACCGTGTCCGCAGAACTGGACACGCTGCTCGGCAAGCTCCGCTCGTCGGACGCGGTGGTGAACGCGGCACGCGAACATCCGCTCCTGGTTAATGTCGAGCGCGCTTCCGCGGAGGAGGTCCTCCGCACGCGCGCCGTAAAACTTGATGAAGGCAGCCGCACACTCGCAGAGGAGCGCAGAAACGCCCCCGACGAAAGCGGCGCGCGAGCGAGCTGGACGTCACTCACCGAAGCACTGAATCTAGCGCGGGACGCGAGCGAGAAAGCCAAGCGCAACCTAGCCGAGAGCGAAGCGCGGCTCGCTCAGGGGCGCGCCCGCGTCGACGCACTCGCCGTCCCGCCGAACACCCATGCTCCCGTTGATGAAAACGAGTCAGCTCAGAATGTCGCCGCTGCCGATCAGGCGGTCGCGGCGGCGCTTGCCACGAAGACGAATCGTGCAGTGCTGCTCGACGAGGCAGAGGCAGGACTGGCGCGCCTAGAACAGCAGGTTGCGGAGCGCAGCGCTGTGATCGATGTTCTTGCGAATCGATTTCGTGAAGCGATATCTACGTGGAGGGCCAACCGCCTGGAGGGGGTCCCCACGGCAGCAGGGTTGGAGCAGGCGCGGCTGGAGCAGGAGGGGGTCACCGCGGAGGCCGCCAAATCGCGCACGCGCCTCGATGCGGCGAGCTTCCAGATCGCGCGCTGGGTCTCGGCAGAGCGGCTCAAGGAGAACGAGGCTCGTGTCGCCGCGCTCTGCATGGACGGCGAAGACGAGCAAGCCTGTGACGAACGGCTGCGAAAGGAGCTAGAGCGCGCCGAGCGGAACGAAGAAGACACAAAGAGCATCGCTAACGCACTGACAGAGCTCGATTCGTTGCTACGGCAACGACTAGATTCCTTTCGTACAACTGTTATTCAGCCGGTGATCCCCATACAGCAAATGCTCCTTCGCAGAATGGCACGGGACCCGCGGTTTAGCGAGACGAAGGTCTCCTTCAAGCAATCGTACAACAAGCAGCTCGCCGAGACTCATGTGCCTCTTCATAAAAAGACCATTCCCGTCAGCCTAATAGCAAGCGAAGCGCAGAGCACGGAGGTCCAGCTTTCGTTCCTGATCGCCCTCGCGATCAATCACCGATGGTGCCACTGGCGGGCGTTGCTGCTCGACGACCCAACCCAGCATCACGACATCATCCACGCATCGGCGGTTTTTGATGTGCTGCGCGACGTGATCGCCGATAATGGCTTTCAGATCATTTTTGCTACCCATGATGCAGGCCAGGCGCGGTTCTTTGAGCGCAAGCTACGCAATGACGGGATCCCAACCCACGTCTATACGCTGCTCCATGGTGAAGGCGGCGTCTTTGCGAAGCGCGGCTGATGCGGTTCTTTTTGGCAGGTTGCACAGGCGGTAGTCCGCGCCACCGACGCAACGAGCGCTTCGCCACGCTCCGCCGCGTTGGCGCCGCCACACGTATGCCACAGGCCGAGTTCGTTGTCGTCGCTGTCGCCGCCCGCCGGCTTTGGCGCGCTGGTGCCGCTTCTTCGGTGCTTTCTCGGTCGACCCGTGCGTTCCGGCGCCTTGCCGACGACTCGGGCCCGGCAGAGGCATCGGCGGCTATTACCGCCCAGTTTCGTTGATACTCCAGCCCCTCGCATCGAGCATGCTGCGTGATGGTGAGGAGTTCTGGGAAGCGAAGATGGCCATCATGGAGGGGGCTCGCTCCGCGTCGGCTCGGCACCGAGGGGGATGGCGTCCACGGGGCCACGTCAACTCCTTTCCGGTCAGCCGCTCCCAATTCCCCTCAAAACAGCGACCAGCAAGCGGTTGCACCCCTTTCCGACCACCGTTCGAAGATTCCCACCCATCGTTGCTCCCATGGCTAAGTCCAGACGCGCGTCCTACCGGCGCTCCTATGGCTCGTGAAGCCCGGGAGCGTCGGGAGCTGATCGTCGTCGGCGAGGGGAGCAGGTGCCCTAGGTCGTCCGTAGCTTGGGGATGCCTATCGAGACTGCTCTCCCGCGGCGGGCTTGGCTTCGAGGATCTCGCAGACTGCTGCCCGTCGGGGCTGGCGCTGTTGTGCAGAGGTAGAGTGAACTACTTCTTCGTTCGTCGGCGTCGTGACGGGCGTGCCTTTCCAGCGTCGCTTCGTGCTTCCTGTAATCGTCGCACTTGAAATCGACGAACACCTTCGTAATACTCATTGCGAAATTCATCGACACCTGGCACAATTGGCTGACCGATGAAGTTCCACAGGCCTGGTTCTTCATGCGGATCAAGACCCTTGTGGCATGTACTGCATAGAGTGATCAAGTTCCACGCCTCGGTGAGTCCACCGTTTGACCACTGCCGAATATGGTGCACGTGCAGCTCTAGATCTAAATGATCATCTGGGCGCCTTCCGCAGACCTTACATCGGTATTGGTCGCGCTTGAAGACGCTCATTCGAAGCTTAGGCGTCGGAACGCGCCTGAACGACTGCTTGGGAATAGCTCCCACGTTAACAAACTCGCCCAGCGGTGCCCGCCGGATGCACTCATTGGGCATGAGCAAGTCCGGCCACAGCTGCTCTACCAATTCTCGCCGCACGAGTGCGTGTCCGCCTATGAGCGACTGATAGGCCAGGAACTGGTCTTCGGTGTTTACAACGACGTAGGACATGCGGAGCCGCTCCCATGTCTGCGCCATTCTTTCGGCTTTGACAAGCGATGGCTCGCGCAGCTCGCGCCGAGGCTCTCCATCTGCCCATCCAACCCAATGTGAAAACACGGTATGGGTGGGCTCACCGTTTTCGTTTGCCTTGAGCGTGATGGCGTAATAGTCGCCTTCTGGATCGATGGTCCCCAAGCCAAACCGGGCAGTTTTGTGCTCGTCACTCACTGCTACACCGCCTGCATCTGCTAGCCCTTCACATGGCCAGCGCGCTCTGTGAGGCCAGCGGAGATGCCGTCCCGTGTCAAGAGGAGCCCGCCCGGCAGGGGGCTGCGGCCACGGTCCCCCGGGGGTCCGGCCGCCGAGGGAGCCCAAGCCGCCGGCTGTATCCACGGATTCGGGTCCGCTCGCTCGTCTCGTGGCGGCTCCAGCGTCGCGGACTCGGACCCGGGATCCGCCCCAGCCGGCCTGGCGGCCACCGTGGAGTTCCGTGGAGTCTCGTACGCTGGCATCACCCGCCGCGCCCGTTTCCTGTAGTCCCGCCTACGCCGGATCCGTCCCCAATCCAGCATCGTCGAAATCTATCAGGTCACACGCAGATCACACCAAAAAAAGAGACACGGCTCTCGCCGTGCCTTCTGGGTGGAGGCGCCGGGAATCGAAACGCCTGCCGAGGGTGGGGATCCGCAGGGATCGCGTGGGTTTCCGCATGGGTCGGGAGCGGCAACCGTGCTGTTGACGGCGGCTAAGTGCGCGAAACCTCGTGAGCCGGACGAATCCCGGACGAAACCGGCCGACCCGCGGACGGTGCTGCTCGGCCAGCTCGCGGAAGGCGTAGGGACGGCGCTCGCCGCGGGCGACGTCGAGGCGGCTCGCATCGCCTACGAGACGATCGGGCGGCTGCTCGGCGCGCCGGCAGCCGATGCTGCCGGCGTCATTGACCTCGCCGCCGAGCGCGTTCGCCGCGGCGGGTAGCGCCGGCCAGAGCGGCGCTACCCGCGGGCGACATCGAGGCGGCTCGCATCGCCCACGAGACCATCGGGCGGCTGCTCGCTGCAGCAGAGACAAGGAGGTCGAGCACTCCGGCGCGTAAGCGGCCTAACGATCGACGATAAGCTGCCGGCGAAGCCGGCCAGCTTCATCGGCTTGTTCGGCGTCCCCGGTGACGGAGCCGCGCGCCGCCATGGCGCCGCCGCGCTGTCGTTCACCGCAACGCCGCGCAATCGGTTCAGCGCGCGGATCCGGTTCATCACACGCGTCGAGTCCTGGGTCACCATCGCGTGCGTCCGCGCGAGTTCGCACAGCTTCCGGTACTCCCCGGCCTCCTTGAATACGCGCCGCCTGATCGCGCCGGTGCACAGCTTCTCCGCGAGCCCGAACGCTTCCCGCTCGTTGCTCTTCGGGCCGCGGCTTTCCGCCATCGCGGTCACGACGATCTCCTCCGCGTACGGCCGCAGGATCTCGTAGACCCAGACGCTCTGCGCCCCCTCATTGAGGTACCAAGTTGGTGCCCGACCTAGTCAAGGGGAAGGCGACAATGAGGCCGCTGAGCTGACGAAGCCGAGCCAGTCCTGGTAGAGCCGAAGCTCGGCGGCGGCGCGGGGCGCTGGGGCAGGGAGGCGGTCACGGGGAGGGGCGACTCTCCCCCGAGCGGCGGGCGGACGGGACCGCCCCTCATCGCGCTCACGAAGGGAGCCGGTAGAAGCTGGCAATGAACTCCTTTTCTCGCTCGAATAGCCAAGCGCGTCGCGCCTTCAGAAAGGCATCCTGGTCGGGGAGGACGCGCACGGCATCGGCCGGGATGGCGAATTCGTAGGCGATGTCCGGGGTGAGGCCCTGACCGTTCCTTAGCACTGCTCTGAGCTCTCGCAGCTCGTCGGGCGCAGCGATCACGCGGTTGCCAGGGTTCGTGGCGAGTTCACCGGGGTAGAGCAACGGGGCGGTCCGCACGTCGTCGAGGGCCAGCAGTTTGCGACGCTGTTGACGAGCTTGCTCATCTCCCATGAGCTCCGTGAGGAAGAGGAGGAAGGCTCGCGCACGGACCGAGGGGAGCGTGAACGTATGAAGCGGTTCTACTTCCTCCGTCATGATCGGGGCCGCGTCGTCCAAACCCTTGAGCCACAGACCGAGCTCCTTGATGGCCTCGCGGATCCGGTTCCCCGTGGCCCCCGTGAAGTACTCCGTGTACGTGGTGGTCCAGAACCAGTGTTCAAGTCGCTTTGCGGCTCCCGCTTGCGAGAGCAGGCCGGGAGCCCTCGCCGCGACGGCGGCCAGAGCCACGAGCTGATAAGCATAAGGCAACACCGACGGGCCCCACACCCCGACCCGGGACAGCGCCTCGACCGCCTCTTCCACCGCCGAGTCAAGCGCATCGAGCGGCTTCGGATCCTTAGCCAGCATTTCATGGACGCGCCGGGCACCGGCCGCGTAGACGTCGAGCCCAAGCATGGCCTTGAGGACGTTGACGAGCACCTGTTCATCCAGCGCCCCCCAGCCGCGAGCCTGGAGGCGCGCCCGGATCTCGGCGAAGCGCCGCTCCGTGTCGGTCGCCTTGAGGTGCGTCAGCGCCCGCAGCATGTGGGCCTCGCTCATCCCCTTGCCTTGGCTGTTGATGCGCACGAAGGCGTCGGTCACCGTGTCCAGTTCCTCGGTGACCAGAGGCACGACCGGGATGATGTAATCCTTGAAGATGTTCGCCAGGTTCTCTGCTTGACGCGCGAGGTCGCGCTTGCCCTCCGCGCGCAGCGCTTGCGTGAAATCGAAGAGCTTGTCGCCGTCGAAGAGGATGTCGAGAGGGAGCCAGTGCTTGGGAGGATCGCCGCGGCGGGGCGCGAGCCGGAACGCCGGGCGCTCCTTCGCGCCCAGCTCGTAGTAGAGCGGCCAGCGGGTGTCGTCGTCCGGGCTCGCGGGCTCGCGTGGCCCCTCCTGGAGCGCGCCGAAGAGCGTTGATACGCGCTGGTGACCGTCGATGAGGTAGTTGATCTTCTCGCCACTCTGCTTCGCGGTCGTGAGGCGGACGCCGCCCACCACCTCCTGAGTCGCCAGGTCCCACCGGCTCGTGCGCCAAACAAGAAGGCTCCCGATCGGCATGCCCTGGGAAATACTGTCGAGCAGGCTCAGGCGCCGCTCGTCGTCCCATACGAACGGGCGCTGGAAGGCCGGCACCACGAGGTCGCCGGTCTTGACCTCGGCCAGGATGGTTGCCAGGCGGGGGAGCACCGGCGTATCGAACATCTTACGTTCCATCGCTATATCCGATCGATGAGGGTCTGGATCAGCCCGACGCGGGGCGCCTGGTCCGGGTCGGGCGCCTGGCCGTGAGGCCCGCGGTCGTACTCGGCCGTGATCCCGGCGGTCCAGGGGGGCGCGTCGTTGTAGGCTTGGTTGACGTACCTGTCCCCCAACCCGGATTCGAGGGTGGTCACTTCCTGAGGGGGGAGCGCGGCGAAGGGGACCTTGAGCATCGCCGCGCCGAGCGGCGATTGCCCGTTCTTGACGGCATCACGAACAGGCTTGGCCACGTGTTGCCCGAGGTCACCACGCAGCCCTTTCTTGAAATCAAAGGCCCACGCGTGCCGAACGAACGCCGGGTCACGGCGCCAGTCCAGGATCTTCTGAAGCATCGGCGCACGGGCGGGCAGGGCTGCCTGGATCGCTTGGAGCCCGGCATCGGGGACATAGGACTCGATCTCGCGCCGGCGCAGGCAGGCCCACGACAAACGGTGCGCGTACGCTACCTGGACCTGTTCGCAGACCTGCCTCATCCGACCCGCATCGGCGGACGGCTCTCGCACATCCGCGTCCCCTGCGTCTTGATCGAAAAGGACCCAGGCGCGCAGCACTCGGCGCCACTTCTCGGCGGTGAGTGGCTGGTCGAGCACCGCGTTGAGCCAGGTCTTGGCCGCGCTGCCTCCGCCACCGTGGACGTGGAGCCTCCCTGGGGTCGCCTTCAACGCCCGAAGCACAGGACCGTCAGTGGGGCCAGCCAGGTGCGCGACGAACGCGAAGTCGTTCCACTCGTTTTCCAGCACGAGGTGGACAGGCTCCTGCAACAGATCCAGCGCGTCCCTGAGCGTGAGACGCAGGTTGGGCCAGTCGCTCGCGGCGCGCCGCTCCACCACGACGTCGAACGACTCCGCGATGTGCCACCACGGCGACACGGCCTGATCCTGCGCGCGCCCCACCCGCGGGGCCATCGCGGCCACGATGTTTCCAGACGCGAGGACGGCCTGCAGCCCAGCGGCCTCCTCCGGGCCCCTCTGGCCGAGCCAGGCGTCGACCTCCTGGTTGTTTGCCCCGAGCACGTAGGGAGGATCCGTCTGCACGGCGTGGTGCTGGGGGTCCTCCGCCGCCGTGGCGAGGATCTGCACCAGGTCGAGCGCCTCCCGAGCAGACTGCGGTGCAAAGAGAGCGCGATCCAGGATGAGGCGCACGGCTCAGCTCTTCCGCAAGCTCAGCCGCGCCAGCTCACCCGCGAGCCGGAGGTCTTCCCCGAGCGCGACAGAAGGCCAGCCCGCGCGCAGGTGCCCGCTCGGGGACAGTTCCACCGGCGTAACGTGGCTGTGCCCCTCGGCGTCCTGATCGATCCACGCCAATCCCACCCGATCGGCCGGAAGATCTCCCTTGGCGATCTCGAGCTGCATGGCAAGGAGGAAGATCCGGCTGTGCGTCTCCAAGACGATGCACGGGGGCTGCTCGCGTTTGGCGATCTCGCAGAAGAACTGAGCCAGCTTCGACTGGGCGTCCGGGTGCAGGTGGCTCTCAGGCTCCTCGACCGAGAGAATCGCCCCCGATCCCTCCTGCGCCGCGAGTGCGGCCGCGACCAGGACAGGGAGAACCTGCACCATTCCTTCCCCCGTATCCGCGAGGTCGATACGAAAGCTCGGTCGGTTCCTGGGGTTCAGCCGGATCCGGTATCCGGCGTCCAGCTCTTCCTTGACCTCCAGCTCGCGCGGCGGATCGAGCTTGGCGTAGAAGCGGCTCGCCTCGGCCACCAGCCCCGGGTCCGCGACCAGGTGGGCATACGCGTCCGAGCCGTCCCCCGCGTGCCCAGGCACGGGCTTGCGCTGTATGTACCCCGGAGGAGGACGTACGCGGACGCCGTCGAGCCAGCGCACCCTGTCGCGGAGCGCTCGCAGCCGCTCGCCCAGCACACGAACCGCAGAGACTTCGTGGTCCTGAGGGACGAGGCCGTCGAAGAGGACCTCGTCGCCGGGGTGTCCGGGCAAAGGCCGCATGGGCCGCTCGGGAGGCGTAATCCCCGACCAGAGGAGCTTGCCGCCCTCGCCGCGGATTTCCAGCTCCTTCACGTACGCCGGGCGGTCAGGGCCCCCGTCCAGCGTGAAGCGCGCCTCTCGAACCTCGCCCTCACCCCAGCGAAGGCCCAGCATCATGGAGTAGTCGCCCGCTTCCCCTTGCCAGGCCAGGTCGCTCATGTCCACCGTGCGCGGAACACCGGGCGGATACGACAAGGCGGCGCCAGCCTTCTCGGCCACCGATGCGCCGACGATCCCCAGGGCTCGGGCGAGCGCGCTCTTACCGGCGTTATTGCGACCATAGAGGAGCGTGAGCGGCCGCAGGGGCAGGGCCTCCTCGGCCGCGAACGCGCGGTACCGCGAGACAAGGAGGGCCGTCGGCAGAGACATGCCCCACTTTATCGTAGCCGGCGTCGCGGGTCATCCTTTTGTGCCGCGTCGCGCCCGCGCGTTTGCTGCCCTGGCCGGGACGCACCCCACCCCGTCGCCGGCCACAGGTATACGATCCCGATGGGCTCGACCCTCCTGGCCCGCATCCGGTAGCTCGCCCGCACCCGCGGAGTCCGAGGCGAGTTGGTCCTACGGCTCCCTAACCCGACGACGCGGCGGTCCGTGTCGCGCCGGGCGCGCGCGCTTCACGTACGAGCCGACCCGACTTCGTCTACGCCCTCCGCCGTCCTCCTCCAAGAGCTCCTTCTCCGCCGCCGAACGTCGCAATCAGTTGCGTCGCAGGGCCTAGCGGCGGGTTATAGCATGTAGGCGGCGAAGCGCCGCGGCATATCTGCGTATTCCCGCGAATAGGTCGCGACGCTCCGCGGCATATCTGCGTATTCCCGTGAATAGGCAGCGACTTCCGCGACCTATCTGCGCATCTCCGAAGATAGGCCGCCGCTGCGGAGACCCGGCGAGGGCGGGGCATCGGCAACCCCGCGGATCCTGCTACCTGGTGGGGCGAGGGCGGCGTCGCGGTCGAGATACTCCAGGGTCGCCAAGCGCGATGGTTTCCCGTTGGAGCGTTCTGTGGAGGGTACGGGCGGCGTCGTCATGCTTGGAGTCCAGAGCGTTCGCGAAGATTGACAACGAGACGACCGTCTCGTTGTCAGAAGTCCGTACTGTTCGATTTAGGGATGGCCGAGCACGAGTCCATATTGCTTTTCTCATGCTGGCCTTCTAAGCTCGCCGGAGAGGTAAAGTGCATCCCGCAGGTGCTGGTAAGACCCCGGGCGGCGTGGCCGAATCACCATAGCGCGAGGTCCGACATGTCCGTTGTATGCCTCCGCCCCCCGGAGGGCCAAGGAACCGATCCACCTGCGGACGGGCCCCCGCACGTCCGCTGTCCGCCCCGCAGACCTGTCCGCCGGCCTGCGGTTACCCCAGAGGGATCGCGGAGGCGCGGGCGAAGCGCCTAGGGAAAGGGGCTCGCCGCTCGCCTGCTGCGCGAAATCCCGGGAAGCGCCCGTCGCCGGAGGCGATCTTCGCTGAGCTGCGGTCCTGCGGCGGGACAGAGCGGAGAATCTCCGCGAAGGAGCAGGGGCGGCGGGCGGGACGGATGCGCCGAGCATACCAGACGACGCGGGCGGACGGCCTGGACGCGCATGTCCGGTGCAGCGCGCCTCGCCGCTCTCGTGGTCATGGACCGCCACGAGAGTCCTCACCGGTCGCAGCGCTTTTCTAAGACAGAAACGAGAAATTTCGTCACTCGATCGCAATGCACGCTCCGGAACACGCGGCACTTCTGCACGCTCGACCGCGTCGCCGCGGTGGTATGAAAAGCAGCGCCGCGCTGGATGGGCCAGCGCGGCGCTGTGGTCCCCCTCGTTTGCCCCGAGGTGAACCGTGCGTGCTTCTATTCTACCGCTTCATCCACGGCAAGCGGCGGCCCTGGCCCTCGTCCTTGCCTCCGCGCTGCCCGTACAGGCCGCGGCGGCGGACCCGCCTCCTCGGTCCCGCGAGGTCCAGGAGCTCATCGAGGAGGCGGAGAAGGCCGCCAAGCGGCTCGACCTCGCTCGCGCCCGCGAGCTCTGGGCGCGGATCAACGAGCTCGAGCCCTCGACGATGGCCGTGTGTCAGCTCGGCGTGTTCGACCTGCGCCTCGGCCGGCTTGAGGAGGCCGCGGCCGAGCTCTCCACGTGCGTCGCGCAGATGCCCGCGCCGACCAACGACGTCGAGCGCCGCCGCTACGAGGTCCGACGCGCCGACCTCGCGGCCGTCCGGCAACGGGTGGCCGAGCTCCACGTGAGCGCCCCGCCGGGCACGGCGCGGCTCCTGGTGGACGGTCGCGAGGTGAGGGCGGGCGGCCCCGTCTTCGTCGCCCCTGGACAGCACGAGGTCACGGCGACGGGCAAGCAGGGGCAGGTAGCCCGTGCGCGCGTCAAGGTGACGGCGGGGCAGTCGCGGCGCGTCGCCCTCGCCTTCGAGGCCCCGAAGGCCGCCAGCGCTCCAGCGCGGGCGCGCAACCCGTGGACCATCGGCACCGGCGCGGCCGCCTCGGCGGCCCTGCTCGGCGCCGGCGTCGGCCTTCACCTGGCCGGCGACGCCGCGGAGATCGAAACAGCCGCCAAGGTGTCGCGCCTTTCGGACGGCTCGATGCTCCCGAGCAGCGTGCAGTTCCGCAAGACCTACGACGAAGCGCACGCGGCGAACACACGAGCGAGCCTGTTCCATGGCTTCGGCTCGGCTGCGCTCGTCGTCGGGGCAGCGCTCGGCGCCGCAACGGTCGTGTACGTCGTCTGGCCGCGGAAGGCGGAGATCCGCACGAGAGGCGCGGGCGCGGAGGTCAAGTTCGTATGGTAGCCGCCGGCGACGTCTGGGAAGGCCACGAGCTGCTCAACGAGGAGCGCGGCTTGCTCCGTCACTTCCTCGCGCGGCAGGTCGGCGACACGGGGGCTCTGGTCTGGTTGCACGTCCACGAGGGCGCGCACCTCGATGCGGGCCTGTTCGCCGAGGAGATCGCGCGCCTGCAGCGCCTCGCAGGCGAGGTCCCGGAGGTCGTCCCCGTGCTCTACGGAGGGGTGAACGGCGATGTCGCGTGGGCGGCGTCGCCTGTGCTCGGCGACGCGATCCCGCTCATCGAGGCCACGCGCGGAAACGATCTCGGGCCGGCGGATCTCGAGGTGCTGATCGACGTCGGCCGTTGTCTCGTGCGCGCTCATGAGCTCTCCTTCATCCACGGCGCCCTCAGTCCGGACCGGGTCTTCCTCGGTGGCGATGGCCGATACGCGATCACCCACTTCGGATTTGCCCGCCTCTTTCAGCTCGGCCCGGAGGACGCTCGTCAAGATCCGTACGGGTACGCACCGCCCGAGCTCTTCTCGGGTGGTACGCTGGGACCTCGCGCGGACGTGTACGGCTTCGGCACGATCATGTACGAGCTCTTGTGCAAACGCGCCCTCTCGCCGTGGACCCGACCCCCGAGCTTTCCCAGCGGGATCCCTCCGATGCTTCAGGTGATGATGCAAAGGGCCCTTGAGGAGAATCCCAAGCGACGGCAGCCGAGCATCGACAAGATGCTCTCTGTCCTGACTCCCTTTGCCCGCGCGTGGGAAGAGCTTGGCGCACCGCCGGACCCTCCCCACGCGGACAGCGTCGCCGGGCCGTCCGGCGCTCGGCACAAGCCGGACGAGGCGGCGCCCATCCTCGTGGAGGACGAGGCGAGCCCGTTCGCCTCGGGTGAAGACGGAGGCCAAGGTGGCGAGCTTCCCACGCCCCGCCCTTCCGACGTGCCCGACACGGTCAAGAGCGCGCCGCCGCGGGACGCGGCGGACAGCGTCACCGACGCGTCTCCGGTCGCCACGCGGCGCCCTTCCGAGACGCCCTCCACCCTCAAGAGCGCGATCCCGCCGCGGGACGCACGGGACAACGTCGCCCACGCGCCTCCGGTCGCGCTGCGGTCGCCTCCAGCGCCCGAGCTACCGGACCTCGATCCGCTGCTGCCGGTCCCGCCGGTGCCCTCGACCCCTCCGCGCTCTCCGCTGCTGCCGGTCCCGCCGGTGCCCTCGACCCCTCCGTGTCCAAGCCGCACCCCGGGGCGACGCTCGCCCCCGCGCTGGTTCGGCGCGGTGCTCGCGCTGGTGTTCGTGCTGGGCAGCGCGGCCGCGGTCCTGCGGTGGGAGCCCCCGCGTCACGTCGTGCAGCGCCTGGGGCCAGTAATCCAGGCCGCAGCGGGTCGAGCCACCCCGCCGCCCTCAGCTCGACCGCTCGATCATTGCCCTGAGCCGCTCCCACGGGCCGCCCCGCCGCCCGTCGCGGCGCGGCCGCGCACGACCCGGCCCGCCGCTCCCACACGGCAGACCATGAAGACGCCAGCGCAGGAGCCCGATCTCTGTGACGGTCTGCTCCCTTGTCAGAAGGACTTTTACTGAGCAGCGGAGGGGTTCCCATGCGGTGGACATCTTGTTTTGCCTTCAGCATGGCTGCGCTGCTCGGTTGCGGGGAGGACCTCGAGATCCCCAGGCCCCGGACCGATGACAACCCGGTGTTGTTGTGGATCGGCGACACGCCAGATTTTCCCATCTGTCCGGAAGGTCGGCTTGATTACTGGGATGGCTGGGCCGACGTGCGCACGGATCCTACGTACCAGAACGAATGCGGGACGTGCACGTGCGGCCCCGCCGCGTGCGCACTTCCGGACAGCATGATGGTGCACGAGGCGCCTTTTTGCGCGGGCCAAGAAGGGATCAAGATCGACCTCGCTGGTGCAGCCGACCCGCCGGGACACTGCGTCGACCTCTCGTCCCCTATCCCGGGCAATGCGTTCGCCGCGGTCACCCTCAAGCCGCCTACGATGGCTGGCGAGTGCAAATCCTCGGCGCAGCTCGCTCTGCCGCCCCTCACCGGGACATTTGCACGAGCTTGCCCGTGGACCGGTAAGTATCAGTCAGACTTCAAAGGGCTGGTGTGCATCGCCCCCGAAGACGACAGCTCGTGCCGGCCGGGCTTCGCCGCGCGCTTCGAGTTTCAGAAGAAGGTTCGAGACGCGCGTACCTGCACGCCCTGCGCGTGCGGCGCACCCGTCGGTGGAAGCTGCGTGGTGGACGTGCTGCTCTTCAGCGACGCGGGCTGCTCTGACATGCTGTACTCGGGCAACCTAATCGGCACAAGAGAGGAACCCTGCTATGCAACACATGAAGATTTTCCTCTGGCAGGGGTACGTGTGGCGTTCGCGCAGGACGAGCCGGGCACATGCTCGCCAACGACCGATGTCTCCGTGGTGGAAGGCACGATCGAGAACGGCGAGACCCGAACGTTCTGCTGCTCCAGCGCGGCGCTGATGGAGGTGATTCATGCCAATGCTGACAATTAACCAAGGCTGTGGGGTGGCAGCCGCGCTGCGCTTGGTTGCGCTCTCCATGCTGGCCACGTGGGTGCCGATCGGCTGCTCCTCGCCGGTGCCCCCCGACAACCTACCAGAGCCAGATCCGAGCCAGCTCATCCTGCTCTATAGCGGCGCGCCCGAGTACGCGCCACGATGCGACCCACACGGCGACGGCAACCTCTTGTGGGAAGGGTGGGTAGGGACACCTGGGCAGGAGGAGTGCGAGCCCTGCACGTGTGGACCGGCGCGATGCGTGCTTTCGCACACGGTGGACGTACACTCGTCGTCGGTTTGCGCCCTCAGCGACCTCGTAAGCAGGATCGATCCGGGCAGCTCCTGGAATGGGACTTGTTTCCCTCTTCCCGACCCGATTCCGAGCGATGCCTATGCCTTTGTGACCATCCACCCGCCCCTTGTGACGGACTGCCAGCCTATCCCCGAAGTGCCTGCGCTGCGGCATACGAACATGAACTTCGTCCGGGCTTGTGGTCCAGACATCGACGTCGTGCTCACGGGGTTCAGCCGTTGTTATCCACCGCAGCCGAACGGAGAGTGCTGGGCCGGCCACGAGATCCAGTGGGAGTTCCCCCTCTACAACGACACGCGCGCGTGCAGCCCATGCTCCTGTGGGGAGCCGAGCGGCGGCGATTGCCGCGTGCAGACCACGTTGCACCCGCAGGTAGACTGCTCCGAAGATCTCGGAACCGTTCTCATATCCGGGCTGGATAAGCCGCTCTGCACCAACACGATCCAGGGGCGGATCGGCGCGGTGCGGTCGATCTTCTTGAAGGACGATGCGACCTGCGCCCCCTCGACCGATTCCACGGTGGTGAGCGGGACGATCGAGCCCGGTGACACGCACGTGCTCTGCTGCAATCGTTGAGACGGGCGTCCCCCCATCCTCCTCGACGCGGACCTTCGCCGCGACGGGGCGGCGGCCGCGCTCGCGGTCCGCGTCGAAGGAGCCGCGCCCGACTCCAGTCCCCGGGCTCACACAGGGAGGTAGCTAGGGGGATCCACCCACGTCCAGACGTTCGAGAAGAGGCACATGTAGATCGTCGCCTCGCCCATCAATGCCCCGTCCATCGCCACGTCCGGAACCACCTCGTTCCCGAGCTCCGGCGGGATCGTCTGGTAACCGGGATACGTGGCCTCGATCTCCGCTGCAACCGCGGCCGGTAGCTCGTCGGGCTCGCCCGTATCGTGGATCCCGTAATAGGGCCCGAGGAGGCTCACGTGGAAGCTGAGCGAAGGCCTGATTTGGCGCGAGGGGACGGGCTCCAAGTCCTTGGGGCGATAGATGCGGGCTGAGTACGCCGGGGCGCTTCCCCCGGCCACCAGACTGAGCGACTCATTTTGAAGGCCGTATCGGTCCCCCAGTCGGCGGATCATCGCTTTCCACGTCGGGTACTCCGCACGCCCGCGGTTTGCGGCTTCCACCAGGCGCCGGTGCTCTTCCGTGTCGTCGTAGAAGGGCTCGTTGGGAGGCACGTGCCTGCGTTCGAAATTATGCACGCCCCGCGGGTAGAAACGGTAGACGACATCGAGCAACTCCGAGCGGTTTATTACCATCATTTCGTCACCGAGGCGCCGAGCCCCTGGTACTTGAAGTTGAACGCAGCGTGCACCGCGCGGTAAAACCTTTCGCAGAAGATCCCCGGCGGGAGCTTGTAGTTCATGACCTTTCCGACCTCCTCCGTAATCTCTTCACTGAGTTCGGCTGCACGGAGCGGACTGATCTTCCCCATGGCCTCAGTCCGGAGCGGCATCTGGATGGTGAGAGAACAGTACCACTCTCTGATGCCGTCTCGAGATCTGTCCTCGAACCTCAGGGTTGCCTTGGCTTGCTGGTACCCTCCGCCTTTATCCGTTCCGTCATCGTTGACAATCGTAACAAAAGGAAAATCTGACTGCTCGAAATTTACCCAAACAAAGCTTGCCATCCCAGGCTTCGGACACTTCGAGCTGCATGCACCGCCACAGTTCCAGAAGGTCGCCCCGTCTCCGGCTACATCGCCGAATCCGGGGCACTGGTCTCGCGGGCTCTCCGGGCTATATGTCGTCGGGGTCTCCGAGCTGTCGCTCGGTCTCTCCTCTTCGTCTTCGAGCTCCCACTCGTTGCACGCGATCTTGCGCTCGCTGCCGTCGTTCGGTCCATCCGGCGGCTCCGCCCCGAAGTCACCGGATCCCGCGGAGGTGTAGACCGGGCGGGGCTCCGAGCCTGGACCGGCACCTGCCCCCGAAGTTCTTTCCCCGACAGGATAGCAGTCTCCTATCGTCCAGTTGCACGCGGCCAGCGCCCAGACCGATATTGCCACGATCAACAACAGGAATCTTTTCGCGTTCATTTGGCACTCCATCGAAACACAGGACCAGCAACAACGACGACGGACACGTAGCCCGGGAGCACCAGGCTGCCCCGACCGACCCAATCCACGTTGACGCTCACCGACACCCCCAGCGGTCCGGCAACGTACGCGTTGGTCTGCGCGTGGCCGCCTACGGCCAAGCCACCGACGCGGCCGCACAAGGTGATACCGCACGCCGGCATGAGGTAGAACGCGACCGAGGGCCCCGCGCTCACGTTGCCGTCCTTCCACGCGTACCCGAGGTCCACCGAGGTCTGGTTGTAGACCCCGAACCCGTCCTCCTGGGTCGCGGGTAAGATCGTGCACAGGTCGTGCACCGTGAACAGGATGTCTCGCTGGATGGGCCACGCGATGCCCGCGTGCGGCCCCACCGCGAGGCGCGGAACGGTGCCGGCCTGGAACCACCCGAGGCTCACACCGGCGCTCAGCTCGGCCGCTTCCACACGCGCCGGGACAACAAGGAGCGGGAGGAGAACCCCTGCCGCCCATGAGATCCGTCGCTGTGACACCCTCACCGTTCCCCCGGTTGGAAGCCCTTGGCCGCTGCGCGCGCAGCGTGCTGAGAACGGCGGGCCATTTGTCTGAGCGTGGCGTGGGCGTCAAAGATAAATTCCGCGATGTTACCGGAATGTATGCGGGTCGTCCCCCCGTCCCGGGCGTGAGCGGGGCGCACGCGATCACGCGGCGGGGGTGTCGCCAGCGAGCTGGTCGATGAACGGCGAACGGCCGGTCGCCAGCGCCCGATGCATCCCTCGACTTTCGCGACTGCTCCGCCGACTTCCGCGACCGCTCCGCGGCCCGGCCAGGTGACACCGCCGGCCCCGAGCCCGAGGCTTGCGGGCGTTCACCTCGCCCCTGCGGCCGCTCCCCCGCCTGGCGCCGCCCCAAGCGAGCGGCGTCGCCTGCGGGGTACATCCGGCCTACCAGATCAGCGACGGCGCCGCCGGGAGCGGCGGACGAGCGCGGCGCCTATGCCGACGAGCACGAGCAGGGCCACGACGACCCACACCCAATCCCGGGGATCCGAGCTGAAGTCGACGGCCACCGCGCCGCACCCAGGAGAACACGCTCTTTTCATCAGGCAGCCCATCCTCTCATCAGCCGCCCCCTCCGGTCCGCCGGAAGGTGCGGATCACGCCGCGATGCTCCTCGACGCCGCGACGCCGCTATCTGCTCGGGTGCCCTCTACGATGGCGAGCTCGCCGGTGTCCAGCGCCGCGACGTGGCCGAGCTCGGCCAGGTGGACGGCGACGGCCCCGAGCTCGCCGGCGCTGAGCCCCGGTATCCAGTCACCAGCGCCCGATGCCGCCCTCGACCTGCACGGCCGCTCCGTACTCGCCGGCGTCCTCCTCGACGCCGCGGCCGCTCCGCCATTCGCGAGTGGCCAGGCGTCTTACGCGAGCCCCCCGGAGGCGTCACGACGAGACCATGCTGCTCATAGCATGGCTCGACGAGCGCGGGCGCTGCTCGCGTTCTGCCCGACACCCCTACCGTGGGGCCCTGCTTCGTGTCGCCTTCCTGCGCGACACCGACGGGCGCGCAGAATTACCAAATCGCGCCCTTCGCTCCCCCCGTTTTTCGGCCCCTCAGCGGCGCTTCCCAGAGCACCTAACCCCGCGACAGGACGTCATGTTTTCCCCAGGCCCATCTCCGGGTAATTCGAGTCGAGTTACCTGAGGCGCAGAATTACCTTTTCGGGCCTCTTTCGGCGGCCTCGGTCACGGTTGCTCGCCAACCTAACACGATGGAGGTACGGCATGGCACGAGCGGATCTCGCGCGTGGTTCGGCACCCCTTGCTCTACGTCAGGCAGACAACATCGTCCGAGTGGTCGAGAGAGAGTTCCTGGAGGCGCCCGCTAACGGACCGTGCAGCCCAAGGGCGCGCGACCAGTCCGCGACGGCGACGGCGACGCTCGCGATCCCGCTGGACGGGCTCACGATCACGGCGCCGCCTCCGGAGATGCTCTCGCAGAAGAACGTCGAGTCGGTCACCGGCATCCCGGCGCGCGTCTTCCTCGACACGATCCGCGCGCCGGGCTTTCCCCTGCCGGTCACCAAGCTGGGCAAGCTGCGCTTGGTCGAGCGAGGAGCGTTCGTTGCCCACCTTCGGGCGCTGGCCAGTGAGCCGCAGTTGCGGCGTGACGCCGACGCGGAGGAGCGCACGCGGGTTGCAGCAGTGCTGGCCGCTGCCGGCCTCGAATCTGTCCCGCGTGCACGCATCGGCCGGCCGAGCGCTCATGCCGAAAGCGCGAACCGTGATAGGCTGCCGCCGAAGTAGAACGGGCTCGCTCGGTGCTTGCGACACCGAACGAGCCCTTGATCGAACCCCGACGCGACCGGAGAACCGACCCATGACTGACGTAGCTCAGCTGCGGGCGCGCGCCAAGCGCTCGCCTTCGCTCCCCGCCTCGTCCCTTCCTGCCGCAGGGTCGACCGAGCGGCGCACTCATGCACGCCGCTCGGCCGGTCGCACCGCGCCGCGAGAGGAGGCTGGCGCGCCTGAAGCGGGCCCGCCGGCTTCGGCCAGCTCGACGGCACGCCCGAAGCCGGTCGCCCGCACCTCCGGCAGGTCTGCAGGAGAGAAGCGCGCCAACGGCTCCGGCTCCGTCCGGTTGCGCGGGAAGACGTGGACCGCACGACTCAGCCTCGGCGAGGCCGGTCGACCCACGTTCACCCTGCCGACGTGCCGTACGGAGCAAGAAGCCAACGCGCGACTGCAGGTGCTGTCGGAGCTTGCGGGGCGACTGCTTGCCGCCGGGCAGATCGTGCTCGGTATGCCGCTGCTGGAGCAGGCTGCCGCACGCGAGGGAAACGCCCTCCGGGATGTCCGGCTTGCCATCGACCAGCTGTGCAAGGGCGAAGCGCGCGCCCGCGCAACCGGAGAAACCACCTTCGCCGAGTTCGCTGAGCGGGTGCTTTCGGGAAAGCTGGCCGAACAGTATCCGGATCATGTGAAGGCGATTCGCAGCGCGGATGACTACAGATCGCGGCTGGCCCACGTACTCGACGTGCTCGGTCCCGTGCCTCTCGTGCGCCTCACGATCGACCATGCCGATCGCGCGATGTCCTTGTTGCCGGGGCACCTGGAGCCTAGCACGCGCCGAAACGTTGCGATGGTCGTTCACCGCATCCTGTCGTTGGCTGTGTATCCGGCGCGCCTCATAGGTAGCAATCCGTTGCCGCGCGGATGGGTTCCCAAGGCAGATCACGACAAGGCAAAAGGGTACCTGTACCCGGACGAGGAACAGCGCCTCATGGGGAGTCAGGTGATCCCCTTGTGCTTCCGGATCTACTACGGCTTCCTCGTTCGCGAGGGGATGCGGGCCGATGAGGCCGGACAGCTGGAGTGGTCGGATGTGGATCTCGACCGGGGAGCCGTCGTTCTCGATGAGAACAAGACGGACGATCCGCGGGCGTGGGCGCTTTCACCCGACGTCGTGCGTGCGCTCCGGAAGTGGCGCGAGATGTGCCCGGACCAGGTACGCGTTTTCGTAGGGAAGTGGGGTAACCCGTTGCCGGGGAACAACGGGGCGGAGCGCTTCAGATTCCACCTCCGACGCGCGGGAATCGCCCGGCCTGAGCTATTCGAGACCACTGAAGCACGATTGAACATCCGCTTGCACGACACCCGCGCGACCTTCATCTCCATCAAGCTCGCGAACGACCGCACGGAGACGTGGATCTCCGATCGGACCGGGCACAAGTCGAGCGGCCAGATCCATCATTACAAGCGCGCAGCGCGCAAGGTCGCCGAGCTGGGGCTGGGCGACTTCGCCCCCCTGGATGAAGTGATCCCCGAGCTGGCCGGCAAGGGACGCGCGGAAGACGCTCCCGCGGCGGGGCCGGCGGGGGGCGCGGCGAGCGCAGGCGGGCCGGGCGCAGCCGGAGGGGTGAGCGCGGGGGCGTCCGGCGTGCGGAAGAGGGGCTCGCGGCGGGCGGCGCGGATGCCGACCGCGTCGAGGAGCGCGGCGTCCGCGGACTTCTGGGCGCGCCGGTCGTTCTTGCGGAACGCCCGAGCGAGCTCCCGCTGCACGGCGCGCTCAAGGCGCGAGACGCGGCCGGCGGCGAGCAGGAGCCGGCGGCGGTCCTCCGCGCTGACCGACGCGAGCAGCGCGCGATCAGCGACCAGCGACTCGAGCACCTTCAGGCAGGCGTCGAGCTCGGCGGCGGTGAACGGCCGGCCTGCGCCGACGGATTCGCTCTCGGAGCTTATCGAAGCGGCGGTGCATCGCACGCGGGCGCCCTCCCGCGAACCGGCGCGCCGGGGCCGCGGCCGGGCGAGGCGCTTGACTCCGCGTCGCGCCCGCGTTTCTACCCGCAGGGCAGCTCCGGCGCAAGGGAAGAGCTCGACGGCGCGGGGCGCTCGCGTGGCCGGCTAGGTCCAGGCGGAATCCGTATCTCTTTCAACAAAGAACGGCTCACTTGACCGAGGGGCATGTCACATGAACTGGGACGGAGCGCGCGCCACGCTCAAAGAGACGAAGGCACCGAGCGGCTACGAGCTGGTGCAGCTCCGGCGAGCCGATGTCCTCGCGCTGGTGGAGGACCTCCGCGGGTGGTACCCGGACATCGTCGTCGGCGCCGAGTCATGCCACCTGACGCCGGAGTTCTACTACGAGCAGACGATGCTCGCGGACGTCGCCGAGGACCGGCCGATCCTCCCGATCGTCGCGAGGCACCAGGGCGCCATCGTGGCGATGACCACCTTCGAGAAGAACGCGAGCGCGAGGACCATCACGTGCCGGATGGGCGCGATCGCTCCGGCGCATCGGGGCCCGTCCCTCGCGCTCCTCGGCCCCATGCTACTCGAGAGGCTCGGGCGCGCGATCGGAGCAGAGCTCGCGTACTACTTCGCGACGTTGAAATCACCCCATCAGCAGGTCCTGGCCGAACGGCAGAGATACAGGCTGGTCGGGATCATGCCGGCTCACGATCGCGACATGGTCCGGCCGGGTGAGGTGAAGCGGGTGTACGAGGCGATTTACGCCAAGGTGCTCGTCCCCGACGACGCCATCGAGGTGCCGGCGGCCAGCGCGCTGACGGTCCGGACGCGCGCCGTATGGGCGTCGCTCTTCGGCTCGCTTCCAGCGTGACGACGAGGCGCCGGCCGGCACCTCCGACGTTCCGGCCAAGCGGCGCCGCCTCCGACCTCCATGCGTGGGTGTTCCTGGGGAGCGCGCCTATCGGCCGGCGCGCTGGTAGGAGCAGGCCGCGCCGCCGTCGCCCGCCTCGACGAGAGCGCCCGTCGACGGATCCACGGTGAGCGTGGTCGGGAATGGCTGACCGCCCGGCCCGTGCGACGCCTCGGTTACCGAGAGCGAGACGGTGTTGCCGGAGCGCTTGAACGCCTTGCTCACCGCTCCGGTGCCACCTGCACCCCGAGCAGGCGACCGATCGTGTCGTGAACGACCCGGGCCGCCACCTCATCCCCGAGGGCGACGGCGCGGCTCAGGGTGCTGGCGAGCGAGGCGACCACAGCCGCCCGAGGAGACGGATCGGTCACGGCGAGCTCCCCAGGCCCGGGGCTTGACCATTGGGCCCGGGTTGGGTCCATGCCTCCCGACGATGAGGGCGCGGAACGCGCGGGCGCAGGCGTTCGGGCCGGCCTGGAAGGCGTACCGCGGCTTCAAGCGGCTGGTGCGCGACGCGCTCGGGGCGAGTTCCAGGCGTACCGCCGCATCCACGTGCGGAGCGGCGCCGGGCTGCCTGATGCCGGAGACGGCGAGGACCAGAGACGGCGAGGAGGCGCCGCCGCCGAGCGCGGGCTGACCGCGGCAGCGGGACGGCGCCGCCCCTCTGCACAGGGCGGCGCCGTCGTGGCGGCTCGTCAGCGCCACACGCCTCGTCAGATCCGGGCGAGGAACTCCCGGATGGCCTCGGCAAAGCCGGCAGGGTCGTCGTCGTGGATCCAGTGGCCGCACCCATGGAACGTCTTCCAATCGGTCCGCGGCCTGCGCTCGGCCATCGTCCTCGCCATCGACGCCGAGAGCAGCGGGCTCTCCTGCCCGTGCAGCAGCAGGGCCGGGCAGGAGGACGCCAGCCAGTCATTCCAGAAATCGCCGAGCAGGGCCTCTTGCGAGGCCATCATGTCGGCGTAATCGAAGAGCAGACGCCAGCCGTCGGCGTCCTCGATCGCGCTGTTCATGAAGTAGCTCGCGTCGGGGATGCCCTGCGCCTCGATGGCGGCCTCGAGCGCCTCTCGGGTCGCGGTGTGCACGGGCCACCGGCTCACGTCGAGGACCGGGTGCTGCACCTCCGGCTCGCGCACCACGGCGCCGATGTCCTCGATGATCAGCGCGCGCACGAGCTCGGGGTATCGGGCGGCGAGCTGGTACGCGTTCACGCCGCCCATGGAGTGGCCCAGCACCACGGCCGCGCCGAGGCCGAGCACGCGCAGGAACTCGGCGGCGTCCTCGATGTAGTCCTCGCGGGTGAACGGGCCGCCGCGGTCGCTGAGCCCGTGGCCGCGCTGATCGAGCGCCACCAGCCGGTGTCCGGGGCCGAGCGCGGCGGCGAGCGGCGCGAACATGCGGGCCCGGCCGAAATGGCCGTGCAGCGCGAGGATGGGCGTCCCGGCCCCGCCGAAGTCGAGGAACGAGAACCGGCGTCCTCGCAGGGTCAGGTGAGCTTCCGCGATCATGGCGTCGACCTGAGCGGGGTAGCGATCCTCGGGAGCGCAGGGGCCAGAGGCCCCTGATCCAGGGTACGCAGCATCAATCCTCCCAGAGCACGCCGAGCTCGGTTTCCACCGCGTCGAACGGCTCCGCGCGCACCGTGGCCGTGCCGCGCCAGGCGCCGACGCGGGTCGAGCGGGCGCTCTCGTTGCGGTATACCTCCAGGGTCTGCGTGCGCGGATCCACGAGCCAGGGAGAAGGAAACCCCAATGCTTCGGAAACGTCAAGCCCCAGCTGCGGGACCTGCCCCGGTTGACAGAACCTTCGTCTATGCGACCCGACACCCCCTGGAAAAGGCGACGCTATATCAACAATTTCTCCATGTATCGAAGGGGCCGCCTGAACGAAGCAGCCAGCCTGCAGGCGCGCGGTTTGATGCCGCGCTCAACGTTCCGCGGTCGGTTACGATGTGCACGCAAGACGCAAAGGGAATGATATGCCCACGTTCATTTCAGGCCTCGATCTAGCCCGCAAGTTCTACACCGAGGTCGTGGAGAGCGCGATCGACGTTCCCCATGCAGCCTGCTTGCTAGGGGAAGGTTCGGAAGTCTTGGGCTATGATCAACCTCGCTCCACAGATCACGCGTGGGGACCACGCCTGCAGATATTCGTCGACGCGGCCGAAGTCAGCTCTGTCGAGCAGGCGGTCGACCGGGTTCTGCCGTCTACCTTCATGGGGTGGCCGGTGCGGTTTTATTCGTGGCAGAGCAAATCTGTCCGACATCATGTCGACGTCACCACCCTGGACGGCTGGGTCCGATCGCAGCTTGGCTTCGATCCCCGTGCAGGCATGTCGACCGAGCGCTGGCTGGCCGTCTCGCAACAGAATCTGCTGCAAGTGACATCGGGAGCGGTGTTTCGAGACGATTCGGGACAACTGACCGCAATAAGGAAGCAGCTCGCATGGTATCCGAGCGACGTGTGGCTGTGGATGATGGCGTCGCAATGGCATTTGATCGGCAACTCGGCACCGCTGATTGGCAGGACAGCGGAAGCCTCTGATTTACTGGGATCTGCGCTCATCGCCAGCCGTATGGTTCGTCTTGCAACGGAGCTTGGATTTCTCCAGGAGCGCAGGTATTGGCCTTATCCGAAATGGTTCGGCACGGCCTTCACTCGGCTCGGTATCGCTTCGACGCTGGCGCCGCTGTTCGACGAGATCCTGACCACATCCGATCACCGGACGCGGGCAGACGCTGTCGTCGGCGTGACCCAAATCCTGGGCGAGCGGCACAATTGCCTCGGACTTGCCGCACCTGCGGAAGTAATTATCGGTGACTTCCAGGTGGGCATCAACGGCGCTGTGCGGCCATACCGCGTTCTGGATGCGGGAAAGTTCGTTGAAGCTTGCAAGGCATCCATCCAAGACGATCGCTTGCGCGAGTTGGTGACGGTCGGCTCGATCGACCAGTTGACGCACGGCGACGACGCGCTCATCAACTTCACGACTTGGCCGCACGAGCTTGCATCGGTGTATGGACGTCTCCTTTTCTCGTGAAAGATGCGCAGCCCCCGCTCGTCGTAGGTGAAGCGCAGGAGCTCGCCGAGCGCATCCCGGACCCCGAGCAGGTTCTCGGCGTCACCGCGGGACCGGAGCGGTGCGCGCCATGACTGGACAGTATCGCTTGAAGCGTCCGAGGCGCACCAGCGGGAGCCTCCTGTCGGGCAGGTACGCGACGGTCTCGAAGATCGGCCGCCCTGCGGGTCGAAGCGGTGGTGGAGCAGCCGGCGGAGGATATCCGAGAGCCGGTGACGGCCGGGTCCGCCGCGGGCTCGTCCACCTCCCCTACGGGTGCCGGCGGCGCCTCCAGCACCTCGGGAAGCACCTCGACCTCGCCGCCCCCGGCTGGCGGCCGGCGGGCTCTCTCGGCTTGGCGTCCGCTGTCGTGATGGACGGCGCCGCGAGCACGGCGGCCTTCACCGCGCTCAGGCGGGAAGCGCGCTCAGGTGCTCTGACGTGCTGGCAAGCTCAGCAACCAAGGCGGCCCTGGGCGACGGATCGGCCCGCGCGAGCTCTCCACGCTCCAGGCTCCCCGGTTGGGCCCGGGTTGGGCCTGTGCCTCTCGAGGGGTTGCGATCCGTCGCATTTGCCGCGATTTGGGGGCACCAGACCACCGATCGCACCCCCTCGCAAGGCATGGGCCCAACCCACGAGCCCCGGGCCCGGCGAGCTCGCGATGGTCGATCCGTCGCCTCGGGCCGCCGTGGTCGCCTCGCTCGCCGGCACCCTCAGCCATGCCGTCGCTCTCGGGGACACGGAGGCAGCCCGGGTGGTTCACGAGGCGATCGGGCAGCTGCTCGGCCTAGCGCCAGCTCCGGAGGGGCAAGCGAGCCCGTGCCGATAGTCGCCCGCCGTGCGCCTCTGTACGGCGGACGGGGCCAACCGCCCGTCCGCTGCGCCGAAGAACCCGCCGCCGACCACGATCCCGCCGGAGGCGATCCTCGCCGAGAGCGGTTTCCTGCACGCCATGCTCGCCCGGTGCGGCGTGCCCGCGCGCGATCGGGACGACGTGCTCCAGGAGTGCCTCATCGGCGCCGTCGTCGTCGTGCGGGAGGGGAGCTACCGCCCGGAGCCAGGGCTGCACCCGAGGCGGATCCTCCAGCGCTGGCTGGTCGGGATTGCCGTCCACCAGGACGGGAGGTACCACCAGAAGGCCTACCGCCGCCACGAGGTCGCCGTCCCGGACCCGCGGGCCTCCGTCACCGGCCGGGCGCCGTCTCCTCACGGGGAGGTCAAGGCGCGCGCCCTCCTGGACCTGCTCTGGATGGTCGAGCCCAGGGAGCGGAAGGTGCTCATCCTCATGGGCGAGGGCGAGCACGTCAGCGAGATCGCCCGGAGCATCGGGGTGCCGACCGGGACCGCGTTCTCGCGGCTCCGTCGGGGGCGCCGCCGTCTGGCCGCCGTGCTCAAGCGGTGGCGGCGCGCGTCCATGGAACGGCCGACGGTTGCTGCTGACACAGCCGCGCGTGCAGCGTGGCTGTACGATGGGATGGCCGCTACGAGGAGCTCGATTTTCGGATCGCGTTTGGATTTCCTTCTCTGGAACGAGCAGCCGCTGCGACTCCGCCGCGAGGGTGCCGAACACCAGCGACGACTTGCCCGATTCCGAGACGCCGGTGAACACAGTCAGCCGCCGCTTGGGGATCTCGACGCTGACGTCGTTCAGGTTGTTCTCCCGGGCGCCCTGGACGCGGATCAGGTCGTGGCTGTCTGCGGGGTGCTGGCTCCGTGCCCGACGCCGTGGGCGTGAGCGTGAACGTCACGACGGTGTCCATGTCGCCGACGACCCACGCGTCGCTGAGCCTCCTATGCGCTTCGATCTCGAGGATCCGGCAATTCACGATGCCGTCCCATCCGGGCAGCGGCTGCGCCTTGAACGTGAACGCTGCCCCCGGCTCGAGCTTGAGACCGACGACGGGCAGGAGCCACTCCGCGAGCAGTACGGGGTCGGTGAGCCCGCGCCACGCCCTCTCCGGCAAATGATGCAAATCGAATTCGAACGCGCTGGATTCAGTTTGCGATTGTGGGGTCTCGTCGGTGGGAGTCATCGGTGGAGCAGCCGGTCCATGGCGGCGCTGACGAGCAGGGCGCGATGTCGCCCTGCTCGCGGCCCGCGAGCGCGTGGACGAGCGAGCCCGGCGGCGCTATCCCGAGCGCTGGTCGGGCCAGACGCGCAACTCGACGCCGGTTGGCGCTATCCGCCTCGGACCGCGGAAACCTGACGAACCCAGGGAGACCTCAGGCAAGGAGGCGCTCGTAGCTTGAGCCGAGGCGCCTGCGACAACTACCTAGACGTCCACCGGCCCGGAGCGCAGGGTTGGTCGCCGCTCCGACGATGCAAGATCACCACACAGGGCGCGCGGCGCGGCATTTTGCCACACGCCCGGCGCCCGCCCGGCGCCTGAATTCAGAGGATTTCGGCCGGGCGAAGGCATTTGCGAACGGACACAGCCTGGGCACGCTTGCTGCCGTTGAGATCGCTATGTCGACCGAACACGAGACGCGCGATGCCACGAAGACGAGAACCCGCGCAGCCCGGCCAGCCGTGGCGCCTTACGTGGTGGGGATCGGCGCTTCGGCGGGGGGGCTGGAGGCGCTCGAGCACTTCTTCGACAACATCCCGAAGGAGAGCGGGATGGCCTTCGTCGTGGTCCAGCACCTGTCGCCAGACTTCAAGAGCCTGATGGACGAGATCCTCGGGCGCCGCACCGAGCTGCCCATTCATCTCGTCGAGGACGGCATGCTGGTCGAGCCCGACCACGTCTATCTGATCCCGCCGAAGAAGGAGATGATCATCTCCGGCGACCGGCTCCTCCTCAGCGAGAGGGATCGCGACCAGGAGCTCGCGCTGCCCATCGACGTGTTCTTTCGATCCCTCGCGCAGGACTGCGGCCCGCGGGCGATCGCCGTGGTCCTCTCCGGGGGCGGGAGCGATGGCTCACGCGGGATCCGCGCGGTCCACGAGGCGGGCGGGCTGGTCGTCGTGCAGGACGTCGACAGCGCGCAGTTCGATGGGATGCCGAAGACCGCCCGTGACGCCGGCGTGGCCGACTGCGTTCTGCCTCCGCAGGACATGCCGCGCGTTCTCCTCGAGCACGTGAGGTCCGAGGGGCGCCGGCCGGCGCGGGACGCGGCCGGTGTCGACCAGGGGATGAGCGCGGTCTACAAGATGCTCGAGGAGCAGTTCGGGATCGACTTCACGCACTACAAACCGAGCACCGTCACCCGGCGCATCGAGCGACGAATCCAGCTCGCCCATACGGACGATCTCGAGCAGTACGTCGAGCGCCTGAAGAGCGAGTCGAGCGAGCTCGACTCGCTCTACCGTGACCTCCTCATCGGCGTGACGCGCTTCTTCCGGAACGAGGAAGCATTCGACATCCTGGAGCAGGAGGTGCTCCCCGAGCTCCTGCGAGCGGGACCGCGCGACGCGCCGTTCCGCGTGTGGGTCGCCGGCTGCGCGACGGGCGAGGAGGTCTATTCGCTCGCCATCCTTCTCCACGAGCTCACGTCCAGGAGTGGCCACCGCCCGTTCAAGATCTTCGCGACCGACGTGCACCACGGATCGCTAGAGCTCGCGACGCGCGGGCTCTACGAGGAAGAGGCGGTGGTGAACGTCTCGCCCGAGCGTCTCGAGCGGTACTTCATCCGGCGCGGGCGCAGCTACCAGGTCGTCCCGGATCTCCGCCAGGCGGTCGTCTTCGCGCACCACAACGTGATCAAGGACGCGCCGTTCACGCGCGTCGACTTCATCAGCTGCCGTAACATGCTCATCTACCTTCAGCCGGCGGCGCAGCAGAAGGTCCTGAGCCTCTTTCACTTCGCGCTCAACCGCGGGGGCGTGGTCCTCCTCGGGCCCAGCGAGAGCCCGGGGCACCTCGCGCACGACTTCGAGATCGTGAACAAGCAATGGCGGATCTACCGGAAGTACAGCGACCGGCGGATGCAGGTCGAGCCCCGCTTTCAGCCGGTGTCGTCGAAGGGCCAGAGCGCCCCGCGCTCGGCGATCGCCGCGCCCGTCGCGCGCCACCCGGTGTCGCACTTGCTCGGGACCTACGATGCGCTGCTCGATGAGTTCATGCCTCCGAGCCTCCTCGTCAACGACGCAGGCGAGCTCGTCCACGCGTTCGGGGGCGCGAGCCGGTTCCTGAAGGTCAAGGATGGCCGACAGGGGCTCGACGCCTTCGATATGCTGGATTGCGACCTCAAGATGGTGCTGACGGGAGGCCTGCAGCGCGTCGTCAAGGAGCGCACGGCGATCGTGTTCAAGGGGGTGCAAGCGGAGGGCGGCGTCTACAAGATCACGATGCGCCGGGTCGAGAGCCGGCGAGGCACCTTGCCCCACGTCCTCATCACCTTCGACCCGATCGAGGGGGCGCCGCGACGGGCGGCGATGCCGGAGAAGGAGATCGACCTGGACGACGTCTCGCGCGAGCAGCTCAGCGCGCTCGAGGCGGAGCTCGGCTACACGAAGCAGACGTTGCAGGCGACGACCGAGCAGCTCGAGGCCAGCAACGAGGAGCTGCAGGCGGCGAACGAGGAGCTCCTCGCTTCCAACGAGGAGCTGCAGAGCACGAACGAGGAGCTCCAGAGCGTCAACGAGGAGCTCTACTCGGTGAACGCGGAGTACCAGCGGAAGATCGCTGATCTCACCGAGCTCGGAAACGACATGGAGAACCTCCTGTCAAGCACGGACATCGGCACCATCTTCCTCGACAAGGAGCTCAAGATCAGGAAATTCACGCCGCAGATCGCGGAGAGCTTCAACCTGCTCTTGCAGGACGTCGGCAGGCCGATCGAGACGTTCACGTATGCCGTCGACCACCCGGAGCTCACCGAAGATCTCAAGCGCGTGCTCGCGACGGGGGAGCGCGTGGAGCGCGAGCTGCGCGATCGTCACAATCGGTCGTTCTTTCTTCGCATCCTCCCCTACCGCGCCAAGGGCACCATTGCGGGTGTCGTGCTCACGCTCATCGACGTGAGCGGCCTGAAAGCGGCGGAGGACGCGCTCTTCCACGAGCGCTATCTCCTGAATAGCCTGCTCCGCAGCGTACCCGACGCGATCTACTTCAAGGACGCGCGCGGCCGGTTCATTCGCACGAACCACGCCATGGCGGAGCGCCTCGGCCTCTCCGATCCGCGCGAGGCCGCGGGCAAGACCGGCTTCGAGCTGCCGGGGTACGAGACGGCGCTCGCCGTTCACCAGCAGGACGAGGTGGTGCTGCGGACCGGCGAGGCGCAGCATTACAAGCTGGAGAAGCGCGTGCGGCCGGACGGCGTCGTGGAGTGGGATCTCGTCACGCGGCTCCCGCTCATCGATGCCGCGCGCCACATCGTGGGCATCATCGGGATCTTCCGGAGCGTCACCGAGCAAAAACGGTCGGAGGAACAGATCAAGGACGCCGTACGGAGGCGCGACGAGTTCCTCGCCATGCTGTCGCACGAGCTCCGTAACCCCCTCGGCGCGATCGTCCACGCCACGGCGCTGCTCAAGGAAGATTGCTCCGCATCGAACGGCGCTTCCGGGGTCGACGAGAAGGTCTTCCAGATCCTCGAGCGTCAGTCCGCGCAAATGGCGCGCCTGCTCGATGATCTGCTGGAGGCGAGCCGCGTCACGCAGAACAAGATCGAGCTTCGGAGGAGCGTGCTCGACCTCGGCTCCGTGGTGAAGGACGCCGCCGATGCGGTCAGGAACCTCATGGACACGCGCGGCGTCGATTTCTCGACGGTGGTCGATCCCGAGCCCATCTGGGTCGAGGGAGACCCTGCGCGGCTCCAGCAGGTTCACGTGAACCTGCTCAACAACGCTGCAAAGTACACCTCGCGGGGCGGTCATGTCACCCTGGAGGCCAGGCGCGTGGGCGGACACGCCGTGGTCCGTGTGAAGGACAGCGGCGTCGGGATCCCGAAGGAGATGCTCGACACCGTGTTCGAGCTCTTCGTGCAATCAAGCCGCACCCTCGACCGGTCGGCGGGAGGGCTCGGCGTGGGGCTCACGCTCGTCCGGGGCCTCGTCGAAAAGCACGGCGGCACCGTGAGCGCGCGGAGCGACGGGGAGGGCAAAGGCAGCGAGTTCGAGGTGCGGCTGCCGATCGCCGAGCGATCGTCCGAGAAGGAGGCGACACGCGGCTCGCCCCTCAGGAAGTTCCCCAGGGGATCGCGGATCGTCGTCGTGGAGGACAACGCCGACAGCCGCGAGGCGCTCTGCGCGCTCCTGAAGCGGGCCGGGTTCGAGTGCCACTCGACCGACCACGGGATCTCGGGGATCGAGCTCATGGACGAGGTGCTCCCGCACGTCGCCATCGTGGACATCGGGCTGCCGGGGATCGACGGCCTCGAGTTCGCGCGCCGCGTTCGCGAGAAACCCCAGCACAAGGACGTCTATCTGATCGCGCTCACCGGCTACGGGCAGCAGGGCGACCGCGAGAAAACGCGCGGAGCCGGGTTCGACGAGCATGTCGTGAAGCCCGTCGATCTCACCACGCTCAAGCGGCTGCTCGCCGACGGCGAGCCAATGACCGGCGAGAGCCGCGCCTGACGCGCTCGACCCGATCGGTGTCCTGGCAGGCAATCGGGCGGCCGGCCTCCGCTCGTCACCGGAACCTGACGCGGATCAGGGGGCGGCGGCTCCGCGGCGCGCGAGGCGCTCGAGGGCGATCACCTCCTTGCCCTTGTAGGCGGCGCGGAGGCTCGCGCGATATCCGAGCTTGTCGGCCACACGGAGCGACGCGGTGTTGGCGGGATCGATGATGCAGACCGTGCGAGGATGACCGGCGGCGTCGCTCCGCGAGAGCACCGCTTCCATGGCCTCGGCGGCGAAGCCCCGGCCGTGCGCCCAGGAGGCGAGCACCCAGCCCGCCTCGGGCGCGCCGTCGAACCTCACCGAGATGTCGCGCTTGAAGTCGGCGATGCCCACCTCGCCGACGAACCGCCCCGTCGCGCGCTCGTCGACGCGAAAGAACCCGTAGCCGAACACCGTCCAGTGGCCGATGTAGCGGAGCAGCCGGCTCCACACCTCCTCGCGCCCCGACGCCGGGGCGCCGATGAACCGGACCACCTGCGGATCGGTCCACAGCGAGAAGCAATCGTCGAAGTCGTCGGGGCGGTGGCCCCGCAGCACGAGGCGTTCGGTGTGGAGGACGGGGGCACCGGAGGACATACAGAGCCCCGAGCATACCCGAAACCCCGCGGCGTGATCGGCCGCCGCGCGCCGTCCGGCCGCCGCCGCGCGGCGTCAGGGGAGATGCGCCGTCCCCGAGCGAGGTAACATGAATTGATTGCATGAGCCACATGATGACGATGAGTTGGAAGAGGGCCGTTCAGCGATTAGACGTTGGCCCGCCGGACTGGAGAACTGCAAAGATTCGTCAACGATGTCAGGTTCTTGCTTCAGAAGTGCTGGCGTATTGAACTGAGCGGCTGAGTCCGCTAAGCGATCGACCGTCGTCGGTCGCCTGGAGCGCGAGCTGCCAGGTGGAAGCGCTCGATTTCAGCGCGGCCGCGGCCGGTGTCTGCGCGCAGCGCAGGGGCCGGGCGGTCCTGCCGGCTCTGACGCCCCCGGGGGCTCTTGCCCGGGGCGGCAGGTGAGGAGCGCCTCTCATCACGTCCCCACGCTCGAGATCTGCAGTCGCGGAACCGGGGCTCTCGACAGAACACAACAGGGGTCATCATGCGTCTTCTCGAACAGCACATTTCCCGATGGACGATCGCCGGCTTGCTCCTCGCGGGGTGCAGCGCCGGCGACACCGGCACGGAGGTCATCGGCACGGCGAGCCAGGAGCTGGCTTCGGCCGTCGGCTTCTGGAGGATGAACGACTGCGATCCGAGCAGCGCAACGCTCAAGGATTCGACGTTCTCGTCCTTCCACGCCACGAGAGCCCCAGGGGCCGCATGCGTCGATCGCCCCGACGGCCTCAAGGCCGTGGCGCTTGACGCCGAGGGGGAGCGGATCACGACGCCGGGCGCCGCGGCGTACGAGTTCGGCACGCGCTTCGCGGTCGCCGCCTGGATCAACCCGACCAGCATCGACACCGCGAGCGTCCGCACCATCCTCCGCCAGGGGAGCGGCAACAGCGACATCGTCGCGTTCCAGATCGCGAACGGCACGCTGGAGCTCACCCTGAACGTCAAGATGCCCGGATCGAACTCGCTGGTGAACATCCGGGGCGCGGCGTTCGGCAGGAGCCTGTCGCCCGGCTGGATGCACGTGGGCGCCACGTACGACGGCACGGCGATCCGGCTCTTCATCAACGGCCAGCTCGTGAGCACGACGAATTTCGGCTTCTCGAGCCCGGCGCCGATCAACGGCTCGGCCCGCGAGCTGGAGATCGGCGGCGCGCCCGCGACGAACGGCGGCTCGTCCCGTCAGTTCTTCGGGGCGATCGACGATATGTGGGTGTCGACCCAGCCGGTCACCGCGACCGACATGAGCGAGCTCTTCACCCTGCCGTCCTGCCCCGAGGTGGACGAGAACAAGGAGCTCTTGATCAGGGACGTGGCCGTGGTCGAGGATCCGGTCCGGACCACGGGCGACGGCGTCTGGACCTTCAAGCACCTGATGGAGGCCATGGCGCCCACCCCGTCACAGGCGCCAGCCATGGTCGAGCAGGTGTTCCAGAGCTGGCTGGCCGACCGGACCATCAACGGTCACGTCGTCCCTGCGCGGCCGCAAATCGGGCCGCTCGTGCTCGATTCCTGGCCCAGGGTCGACGGGGCGCTCGACCTGTCGCGCGCGCCGCTCCGGCTCCTCGCCATCGTGAATCGGCTGGATGTCCGGAACCTCGCGGACGGCAAGGCGGGCGAAGGCCGGTTCGTGTTCGGGGTGACCGACAGCAGCGGCGCTCCATTGCAGTTCACGATGATCCTGGAGTATCGCCTGCCGGCGACCACCGAGGCCGAGGTGCTCGACTGGGCGAGCCACTGGCACGAGCTCCACGCGCTCGCGCTCGGCTCGCCGGCGTACAACGCGAAGCTCGCCGAGATCACCGAGCGGTTCGCCGGGCGCGACGCGGAGCCCGGCCGCGTGAACGGCAGCGCGCTGGCGCAGCTCCGGACCAACGAGATCGCCCTGGCCGGCCCCTGGGAGCTGCGCGAGTTCACGCTGTCGCCGGCCACGGGGCTCCTCCAGCCCGACACGGTGAAGCTGACGCCGGACGTGAGCTTCATGGGGCAGTCGATCGTCGCCGATTTCATCAACCAGAACGAGGCGTCCATCTTGACCGAGACGCACTCGGTGCCTGACGTCTTCCAGGGGCTGAATTTCCTCGGCGGCAGCTCCATCAACGACTTCCCTCGCCCGCCGTGGAACGCCCCCGGCATCGCCAACAACGAGGCTCGCCACAAGTTCTCCCTCAACACCTGCAACGGTTGCCACGGCACGGAGGCGCAAACGGTCTTCCTCCACATCACCCCGCGCTTCGCGGGCTTCCCCGCCGATATCTCGGCCTTCCTGGAGGGCACCGACGTGCTGGATCCGGTCGACGGCGTCACCGTCCGGCACCTCGACGATCTCGCGCGCCGGGCAAACGATCTGTCGCAGCTGCTCTGCGCGGTGCCGGGGGCCTCCGCGCTCCGGAGCCTGCCCGAGGCGCGCAGCTCCTTCATCGCCAAGGGCATCGATCGCATCCACTGAGCGCAACGGCCCGAGCACCCGGGCCGCTCCTCCGGGCGGCGAGAGCGTGCCCGCGCGTGCTCCTCGCCCCCGGACCCGTCCAGCGTGGAAGGGTGCCAATGCGCCCTTTCCCCATCGATGTGCCTGAGGCGACGCTGGATGACCTCCGCCGCAGCCCCGCGGCGACCCGCTTTCAGGACCGTGGAGGAGCTCGCCAAGAGCTTCCGCGAGCTGCGCCTCCCTACGGGGCTCGACATGAACCTGAACCGCGCGGACAAGCTCAATCAACGGGACGTACGACGAGTTCCTGGAGGCGCCAGGGGGAACCGCGGTGCTAAGCGGCCATGTCGACGTGTGCAAACCCTGGGTGGTTCTACGCCAAGCCGCCCTTCGCTGGGCCCGAGCAGGTCTTTGCCTACCTCGGTCGCTATACCCACCGTGTCGGGCTGTCCAATCACCGGCTGCGGTGGATGGGTGAGCGCGGCGTGCGCTTCCGGACACGTCATGAGCATCGCTGGCCTGGGCAGGAGCAACAATACCACCTCCGTTGCGCGGCGGTCAGGCATCGATCCGCCTTCTGCGCCGTCCATGTCGGCGGCGTGCGTGCTACTGAGCCTCCGTCGGCGCCGCGCTCTGTCTCGGCACGTCTGCGCCCAACGTCGTGGCGCCGGGATGCACCACGCGTGCGAGCCCCGCCGAGCCCGCCCTCTCCTGCCTTCTCGGGCAGGATCTCCATAGGCCTCGCGACCGCCCCGCCCGGCCGCGAACCGGCCCGACCCAACCGGCCGTCTTCAGACCGAGTGAGTGAGCGCTCACTCTTGACGAGTGAGCGCTCACTCCGGTACAGGGGACGCATGGCACCACCAAGCCGGCGAGCTGCTCCCCTGCCCCCGGAGGCGCGTCGCGCCAGCATCATCGCTGCGACGATCCCGCTGCTGCGCCTGTACGGCCGCAACGTGACGACGGCGCAGATCGCGATGGCTGCCGGCACCGCGGAGGGGACGCTGTTCCGCGTGTTCCCCGACAAGGAGTCGCTGATCCAGGCCGCGATCGCGACCCTGTTCGATCCGACGCCGACGCTGCGAGAGCTGGAGCGCATCGACCTCGCGGCGCCGCTGCGCGAGCGCTTGATCCAGGCGGTCGAGGTGCTGCAGCGCCGCGTCGAGCTCATCTGGCAGCTCATATCGATGCTCGGCCTGAGCATGCCGCCAAGGCGCCCCGAGTCCGAGTGCGCTCAGACGCCGCGCCAAGACGAGCAGATTTGCAAGCAGCTCGAGCGCCTGTTCGAGACGTCGCGCGACGAGCTGCGCTGCGATCCGGCGTATGCAGCGCGGCTCTTGCGCATGATGTCGTTCGCGGGCACGCACCCGCGGATCACCGACGGCATGCCCCTGACCGCCGCGGAGGTCGTGGCGATCCTGCTCGATGGTATCCGCCGCCGCCCCGACGAGGAGGAGCCTTGCTGAGGCAGCTATTGCGCCGTTTCTTGCGCCCGCAGGCGCGCTCGCTCGCGATCGTCGTCGCGCTCCAGCTCGTGGCGACGCTCGCATCGCTGTACCTGCCGAGCCTGAACGCCGACATCATCGATCAGGGCATCGCCCTCGGTGACACGTCGCGGATCCTGCAGCTCGGCGCGATCATGCTCGCGGTGACCGGCGTCCAGATCGTGTGCTCGGTCGCCGCGAACTACGCCGGCGCGCGCGCCGCCATGAGCTTCGGCCGCGACCTGCGCGCGGCGGTGTTCCACCGCGTCGGCGAGTTCTCCGCGCGCGAGCTGTCGCGGTTCGGGGCGCCGTCGCTCATCACGCGCACGACCAACGACGTCCAGCAGGTGCAGATGGTGGTGATGATGGGCTGTACGATGCTCGTCCTCTCGCCGATCATGTGCGTCGGCGGCATCGTGATGGCGCTGCGCGAGGACGCGTCGCTCGCCTGGCTGCTCGCGATCGCGGTGCCGCTGCTCGCGGGCGCCGTCGTCGCGATCATGTCGCGGATGGTGCCGCAGTTCCGGCTGATGCAGCCCCTCATCGACACGGTGAACCGCGTGCTGCGCGAGCAGATCACCGGCGTGCGCGTGATCCGCGCCTTCGTGCGCGAGCGCGCCGAGGCAGCGCGCTTCGATCGCGCGAACGGCGACCTCACCGAGACCGCGCTGCGCATCGGGCGCCTGCAAGCGATGATGTTCCCGACCGTGATGTTCGTGTTCAACGCTTCGAGCGTCGCCGTCCTGTGGTTCGGCGCGCACCGGATCGCGGACGGCAGGCTCGCGATCGGCTCGATGACGGCGTTCCTCGCCTACCTGGTGCAGATCCTGATGGCAGTGATGATGGTGACGTTCATGGCCGTCATGCTGCCGCGCGCGGCGGCGTGCTCGGAGCGCATCGTCGAGGTGCTGAACACCGAGCCGTCCGTGCGCGCCCCCGATCAGCCCGTGACGCTCGTCGAGCCGACCGGCATCCTCGAGCTGCGGGACGTCGAGTACCGCTATCCGGGCGCCGAGCTGCCCGTCCTGCGCGGCATCTCGTTCGTCGCGCGCCCCGGGCAGGTCACCGCGATCATCGGCAGCACCGGCTCGGGCAAGACAACGCTGCTCGACCTGATCGCGCGGCTCATCGATCCGACGAGGGGCGAGGTCCGGCTCGACGGCGTCGACGCGCGCATGCTCGCCCTCGAGGCGGTGTGGTCGTGCATCGGGCTCGTGCCGCAACGACCCTTCCTGTTCTCCGGCACGGTGGCCTCGAACCTGCGCTACGGCGACCCCGCAGCGACCGACGAGCAGCTCTGGGCAGCGCTCGCCGCCGCGCAAGCGCGCGACTTCGTCGAGGCGATGCCGCAAAAGCTCGACACGCCGATCGGGCAGGGCGGCACCAACGTCTCCGGCGGCCAGCGCCAGCGGCTGTCGATCGCCCGCGCCCTGCTGCGCCGGCCGCGCGTGTTCCTGTTCGACGACGCCTTCTCCGCGCTCGACGTCGCGACCGAGGCCCGGCTGCGGGCGGCGCTCGCCGAGCGCACGCGCGCTGCCACGGTGATCATCGTCGCGCAGCGCGTGTCGAGCATCGTCGACGCGGACCAGATCCTCGTGCTCGACAGCGGCGAGCTCGTCGGCCAGGGCAAGCACAGCGAGCTGCTCGCGTCGTGCCCGACGTACGCGGAGATCGTGGCGTCGCAGCGCGACACGGCGGTGGCCGCATGAGCGCGCGTCGCGCTGGTTCCCCGCCCGCCGCCCCCGAGGGGGCGCGCTCCCCGATGCTTCAGCGCGGCCCCTTCGGCATGGGGGCCGCGCCGCCGCAGAAGGCGAAGCAGTTCGCGCCTTCCGCGCGGCGCCTCCTCGGCCGCCTCGCCCCCGAGCGCGCGCGCCTCGCTGTCGCGATCGCGTGCTCGCTGCTCAGCGTGGGCCTCGGCCTGACCGGCCCGAAGCTGCTCGGCCGCGCGACCGACATCATCTTCTCCGGCGTGATCGGCGCTCGCCTCCCGGCCGCCGCCACGAAGACCGAGGCCGTCGCGGAGCTCCAGCGCTCCGGCCAGGCGCGGCTCGCCGAGCTCGTGGGCCACATGGACGTCGTCCCCGGCCGCGGCATCCAGCTCCGCGAGCTCGCCGAGCTGCTCCTGCTCGTGATGGCGCTTTACGTCGGCGCATCGCTGTTCGCCTGGCTGCAGGGCTACCTGCTCAACGAGGTCGTGCAGCGCACCGTGCGGCAGCTCCGCACCGAGGCACAGGACAAGCTCGCCCGCCTGCCGCTCGCCTATTTCGACGGCCGCCCGCACGGCGAGCTCTTGAGCCGCGTCACGAACGACATCGACAACATCGCGCAGGGCCTGCAGCAGGCGCTGACGCAGATCATGAACGGCGCGCTGACGCTCGTCGGCATCGTCGTCATGCTCGTCGTGATCTCGCCGGTGCTCGCGGTGATCACGCTCTTCACCGTGCCGCTCTCGGTGCTCACGACCGCAGCGGTCGCGAAGCGCGCGCAGGCGAAGTTCGTCGCGCAGTGGGCGCAGGTCGGCAAGCTCAACGGCCAGATCGAGGAGGCGTTCACCGGCCACTCGCTCGTCAACGTGCTCGGGCGACGCCGCGACGTCGAGGCGCGCTTCCAGTCCACGAATCAGGAGCTGTTCGAGACCAGCTTCCGCGCGCAGTTCATGTCCAGCACCCTCATGCCGGCGGTCAATTTCGTCGGGAACCTGACCTACGTCGCGATCGCCGTCGTCGGCGGCCTGCGCGTCGCGTCGGGCGCGATGCTGCTCGGCAGCGTGCAAGCGTTCATCCAGTACTCGCGCCAGTTCTCTCAGCAGCTCGGCCAGCTCGCGTCCGTCGCGAACGTCCTCCAATCGGGCGTTGCCTCCGCAGAGCGGGTGTTCGAGCTGCTCGACGAACCGGGCGAGTCGCCCGACGCCACCCCGCCCGCGGCCCTGCCGAGGGTCACCGGCGAGGTCCGGTTCGAGCACGTCACGTTCCGCTACAAGCCCGACGAGCCCCTGATCGAGGACCTCGACCTCACGATCATGCCAGGCCAGACGGTCGCGATCGTCGGCCCGACCGGCGCCGGCAAGACCACGCTCGTGAACCTCTTGATGCGGTTTTACGAGCTCGACGGCGGTCGGATCCTGATCGACGGTGTCGACATCGCGCGCTCGCCTCGCCGCGAGCTGCGCGCGAAGCTCGGTATGGTGCTGCAGGATACATGGCTGTTCTCGGGCACGATCCGCGACAATATCGCGTTCGGCAACGCGGCCGCGACGGAGGCCGACATCCAGGAGGCGGCGCGCGCGGCGCACGTCGACCGCTTCGTGCGCGCCCTGCCCGCCGGTTACGATACGGTCATCAACGAGGAGTCCGGCAATCTGAGCGCCGGCGAGAAGCAGCTCATCACGATCGCGCGCGCGTTCCTCGCGAACCCGGCGATCCTGATCCTCGACGAGGCGACCTCCTCGGTCGACACCCGGACCGAGGTGCTCGTCCAGCGCGCGATGGCCGCCCTGCGCGCCCAGCGCACGAGCTTCGTGATCGCACATCGCCTCTCGACGATCCGCGACGCCGAGGTGATCCTCGTGATGAACGCAGGCCGCATCGTCGAGCGCGGCACGCACGCGGAGCTCCTCGCCGCGGGTGGCGCCTACCACGCGTTGTACCAGACCCAGGTCACCGGCAACGGCGGAAGCGGCGCGAAGCTCGAGGGCTGGAGCGACAAACGGGCTGAAACTGCCTGAAAAGCGCAGAAATTCGAACCGCCAAGACGCCAAAAAGACGCCAAGTAAAGAGAGAGAGAGAGAGAGAGAAAAAAAATTCTTGGCGTCTTGGCGTCTTGGCGTCTTGGCGGTTCATTTCTCGCTTGATCAACGTGATCGGCGTTCTGGAGCGCCGCCGCCGGCCACACATCGATCGTTGGCGATCTCCGCATAGCCTGCGGGTGCCCGTGAGCGGCAAGCCTCCGGCAGCCTCCTCCCTCTGGAGGCGCCCGGCGATGCGGACGCCGCGCTCCCCTTCTCCATGGCGACCTCTGCGCTCACCCGAGCGCCGCCTGCTGCTCGGGAGCTCGCGCCTCCTGCCGCGTGATGAGCCACCGTCGGCAATAGGATTCGAGGTGCCTGGCCGACGCGCTCTTGCCGCCAACGAACCCGGCATAGCCGTCGGGCCTCACCAGGAACACGCCCCTCGATCGGCCGAAGATCGCGTGAAATCGCGCGCGGGCGGCGTCCTCCGAGGGCGGGGCGATCCCGACGACGCGGATGGCGGGCCACGGCCGCACGGCCTCGCGCCAGTCCACGCTCGCGGCGTCGGAGACCTCGGGATGCACGACCAGGAGCGTGAACCGGGATGGATCCAGCAGGCCGAACAGCGGTCTCTCCTGCCAGACATCGCCGTGGGCGACCCGGCTCATGACGGGCAAGTCGGGCACGCGATCGCCGGCACGCAGCCGGCCGGCACGCCCGTGGTGCGCGGAGAGCGGGCTCCGGCGATAGGCGACCGCGATCTGGCTGATTCGAAATGGGACGATCCGCTGGAGCGTCCGGGCTCCCCCGAGGCTCGGGGCGAGGTGACGGAGCAGACCGCGAACGATCGGACGGCGGGACGTCATGAGGTCCGTGATCCTCTCGGTCTTGCGGAGGACGTTGCGCACCACCGGCACACGCTCCTGTTCGTAGGTGTCGAGCAGGGCCTCCGGGGCCTGCCCCTGCATCACCAGGGCGAGCTTCCAGGCGAGGTTGATCATGTCCTGGATGCCGGTGTTCATCCCTTGACCGGCCGCCGGGCTGTGGATGTGCGCCGCGTCGCCGCCGAGGAGCACGCGGCCAACCCGGAGGTGCGGCACCATGCGGCTGTTGATGCGAAACCAGGAAGCCCAGCGCAGGTCGCTGAATCGCCCGGGGACGGGCGAGCGCTCGTCGTAGATCGCCTGTAGGTCCGCCATCGCCGGGGCGGCATCCTTGCGCGCCTTGCTCGGCGGCACACCGGCGATGATGCGGAAGCGCCGGTGGCCCAGCGGAAACAGGCCCATGAAGCCGTACTCCGTGGAGAAGATGTGAAAATCGTCCTCGGCGAGGTCGCCGTCGACGTGCAGATCGCCCAGCGCATAGGTCTCGTCCATCGTCCGGCCCTCGAAGCGGAGGTCGAGCGTGGTCCGAACGGCGCTGTGCGCGCCCTCGGCGTCGATGAGCCAGGGCGCCCGCGCCTGCTCCAGCCTGCCATCTAGGTGACGCAGCGTGGCCTTGACCGGGCTCGGGTCGGAGGCCAGCCCGTCTTGCACGAAGCCGACGAGCTCGACGCCGCGTTCGATCGCCACGCCGAGCTTCTCGATCGCCTCGCGGAGGATTCGCTCGGTCTCCATCTGCGAGACGAAGAGGAGGTAATGATACCGGCTGTCGATCTGGCTGAAGTCGAGGTGAAAGAGGCACTTGCCTCCGCTGTAGATGCTGACCCCGGCGGTCGGATGGCCGCTCCGCAGCATCTCTTCCGACAATCCTCTCATTTCCATCAGCTCCAACGTCCGGGCCTGGACGCCGATGGCCCGGGACCGCTCGGGCGGCGGAGCCGCAGCCGGAGGCGGAGCAGGCACCTTCTCGATCAAGCGCACTGGAATACCCAGACGCGAGAGCTCCAGAGCGGCCGTCATTCCGGTGGGCCCGGCGCCTACGATCAGCACGGGGATCAACATGCCTCGTCGTTCGCATCCGCCGTGCCATTCGAAGGTCGCGGCGCCTGCTGACCTTACCTGCCCGGCGCGGGGGATCCAGCTCTGGATGTCGCTGATCGATGGCAGGTCGCAGGTAGAGCCCGAACCTCCGCTTCCCAGCCGCGGCGCCGATCGCGACGAGGCGGACCGAGGACGCCCGACCGCGTCGCGCCGACGGACATCGTGTTCGTTCTGCGCACCGGCGTCCCTCGGGAGGACCTGCCGCAGGAGCTCGGCCGTAGCGGCGTGACCTGCTGGAGACGCCCGCGCTTTCGTGACCCGCGCGACGCCGCCCCCTGCGTATCGAGGCCGGCTCAGCGCGCGCGCAGATCCGCGAGCGCGATGGGCTGCCGGAGGAACGGCTCGCCGTGCTCGCCCTTCAGGACGAGCGCGATCTCCTCGCCGGTCCGGTCGAGATCGATGTCGACGACGCCGTAGTTCGTGCGGTCGAACACCTCGCTCACGAGATAGCGATCGATGCCCCTCCCCAGCTGAGGCTCGTTCCAGGGCGCGTTCGCGAGGGGGCTCGACGTGAGCTCCCAGAAGTCGGGCCCCGCGCGCCCGCCGACGTCGCGCCCGGGCACGCGCATGAGGTTCGCCATGTGGAGATCGCCGCTCACGAAGACGACGCCCCGGATGTCGTTCGACGCGATGAACGAGAGGATCTCTTCGAGCTCGCCGGGGGCGTCGGTGCGGAAGCTGTCCCAGCCGTTCTTGACGGGGTGCTCGGGGAGCACCTGCGTGGGCGAGGCGATGATCTTCACGGGCGCGGCGCTCTCGCGGAGGCCCGTGAGCAGCCAATCGAGCTGGGCGCGGCCGAGGATCTCCGCGCCGGACACGCGCTTGTAGTAACGCGAGTCGGGGAGGAAGATCTCGGCGGGGCCCATCCGGACGGAGGAGAAGACGCCGGGGACGTCGGGCAGCCCGAAGCGGGCCTGCGCCCAGCAGCGCTGAAACGCGCGCAGCGAGGCGTCCTTGCCCTCGTAGCGGCCGTCCGCGTCGTTCGGGCCAAAGTCGTGGTCATCCCAGACGCCGAGCACGGGGACCTCGGCCAAGAGCCGCCGGATCGCGTCGTTGTTGCGATTCCGGAGGTGCGTGAGCATCAGCGTGTGCTCGGAGCGGGCGTCCAGATCGGCGCAGTAGGACGTGTCGCCGATCATCAAGAAGACGTCGGCGCCCTCGCGCGCGATGGCGTCGAAGATGGTGAGCCGCGCGTTCGAGTAGTCCCAGAAGCACGAGCCGTAGCCGATCTTGAGCCTGCGCGCGCCCGCCTCGGGCGCGGTGCGGAGCTCATGGCGACCGGTGAGGCCGTTCTCGCTCGAGATCTCGTAGCGGTAGCGCTGGCCCGGGCGCAAGCCCGTGACGTGGAAGGCGGCGCAGAGCCACTCGGATCGCTCGGGCGTGAGCGCGGCGCGGATCTCCTCGCCGTCGCTGGAGAACAGCGAGATCGAGAGCGGGGAGGTGTCCCTCGCCTGGACCCAGATGCGCGCCTCCGTCTCGGAGACCTCGCCGACCATCGGGCCCGCGAGGAGCGGGCCTTCCGGATGGCTGTTCCATCCGCCCGGATTGCCGCCCTCCGCCTCGGAGGGGAGCTCGAGCCGCACGCCGTTCCATGGCCCGTCCCAGCCCGCCGAGCCCGCGTATTTCCACGAGCCACCGAACGTATTGCCGCCGTCGTCGATGGTGAGCTCGAACGAGCCCTCCTTGCCGTGCTCGGGCTCGAACCACCGGCCGCGGGCCACGCCGCCCTCGAGCTCGCCCTCGACGCGGCCGCCCTTGTGCGTGTACGTGCCGCGGACAGCGCTGCCGCTCTGCGCGATGGTCAGCGTCCCGAATGTCGTCGTCCAGACCCCTGCGAAGCGGCCCGTACGGCGCTCCGCCCCACGGCCCGCGAACAGCTCGGCCACGAGAGTCTCCTTCCGGGGGGTCGCCCTGGGGAGCGGCCCCGTCGCCGTCATGACACCACGCGCGGGGGCCCCTGTAAACGCGCTGGGGTCGCCAGGTCGGCCCGAAAGCCCAGGACGTCACGACGATCGCGCCAGACGATCCGCTGGAGATGCCGACGCCGACATGCCGGAACACCCCGGCACGCCGGCGCGGTCGAGCTCAGAAATACGATCGGGGACTGCACGAGACGGCGTCACATGCCTTGACCCACTTCGGCTTGTTGGCCTCGGGGCTGCCGTACGGACACGATACGTATGCGTACGTGTTCGTCGTCGGCGTCTCCGTTCCCGCGGTATCGCGGACGACGTAATACGTGGCGCCGGACACCGGATCCCAGCTCGCCTGCCAGGCGCAAGCCGCGATGAGCCCCGAGCGCAACCCGGTGGGCGCGGGAAGTTGCTGCTGGGCGGAGGCGCCACCGGCCAGCAGCGCTGCCGGAACGACGATGGCCGCCGCAAGTGTCTTGACGAATATGCTTGTGAGTTTCCGACGCATGACTCTCTCCCTGTGATGCCGAGGAAGAAGCCGACGCGAGCCCCTCGCCAGCGGACGCACCGTGCACCGGGAGACCTTCGATGGTCGGGCCACGGATTGCGCTGGTCGAATGATCGGCAGCAGGCTCGCCTCCCCCGACGATTGCCTGGAATTTTCCTTGATTGTTGATCTTGTCCTGCGCTGCCATCGCGCATGAATCATGTTGACGACACCGCAGCAACGTCTCGCCAGCCGGGAGATGGAAATCCAAACGCTTCGAAGACGTCAAGCCTTAACCGCGGGACCTGCCCCGGGTTGGCAGGACATTCCTCTGTGCGATCCGGCCCCTCTGAAAAGCGACGCTATAACAACAATTTCTCCATGCATCGACGGGCGGCCCGGCGCGGACGTCAGCCGAGGCGCTTTCTCATGCCCACGCTCGTGATCCGGTAGCCGAGCGACTCGTAGAGCCGCCGCGCCCGCGTGTTCTGCGCGAAGACATGCAGCTCGACGTCCCGCGCGTCCAGGCCGCGGGCGGTCTCCTCGGCGAGGGCCATGACCCGGCGCCCGAGGCCCCGGCCGCGGGCGCCCTCGCGCAGCTGGATATCGTAGATGAACGCGCTGCGAAACCCGTCCACGGTGGTCAACCCGATCCAGAGGTGGCCGACCACCGCGCTCCCCTCCAGGACCGCAAAGAGGTGGTGGTCGGGGGTGGCGAGCCCCTGCGACAGGAACGTCTCCACCTGGGAGCGCGCGTTCCGCAGCGCGTCCTCCGTCTGCGCCTCCACGGCGCTCGCGCGCTCGTCCGCGTACGAGCGGGCCACGAGGTCGACGAACGCATCGAGCTCGGCGGCGTCGAGCGGCCGCAACGAGACGGGCAGATCCGACATGCCGCGAGGTTACCACCGGAAGCCGCGGCAGGGCCACGGCGCCCCGCGCGGAGGGGCCCTTCCGCCCCCGGCGCCGTCACCGCACGACGTTCAGCATCCCCATCATGCCGGCATCGGCGTGGTCGAGGATATGGCAATGGAACATCCACATTCCCGGCCGGTTGTCGTAACGGACCGCGAAGCGCGCCGCGCCGTCGACTGGCACGTTCACCGTGTCCTTCCACTCCATCGGCCTCACCGGCGCCCCGTCGGCGCCGAGCACCTGGAAGAAGAAGCCGTGCAGGTGGAACGGGTGATCGAACGCCATCGTGTTCTCCACGGTCCACACCGAGGTCTCGCCCACCGCCGCCACGAGCGGCTCCGCCTCCCAGGAGGGCACGCCGTTGATCCCCATCACCACGTCGCCAGGGCCCTCCCGCAGCGTGAGCTTCAGATCGACGCGCGTCGCCGCCGCCGTGTCGAGCGCCGGGATGTCCCGCCCGATCTCGGGGAGCGGCGCGTCGTCGGCCGCGGCCTCGTCCGCGAGGCGGAGGCGGAACGCCTCGACCTCGGGCCGCGCGAAGGTGGCGCCGTAACCGCGGTCGTAAGGCACCCAGCGCACCGAGAGCGTCGAGCCCGGCGCGCCGCGCGGCACGACGAGGACGTCGGCGCGCTCGCCGGGGGTGAGCAGGATCCTGTCCGACAGGACGGGGCGCTCCAGGAGCCCGCCGTCGCCGCCGATGCGGGTGAACCGGTGCTCCGCCATCATGAGCTGGTAATAACGGGACTTGGCCGCGTTGACGATGCGCCACCGCTGCCGGAGCCCGGCGCGCGCCTCGATCACCGGGTTGACCCGCCCATTCACGAGCAACAGGTCGCCCTCGCGCCCGAACAGCGTGCCGAGATTGCCGCCCACGCCCGGATCCTCGAGCCCGCCGTCGTCGCGCACGCTGATGTCGCTGAGCACGAGGACGAGCTCGTCGCCGAGCTCCGGTGGCTCGGCCGGGTCCTCGACGAGCAGCGGGCCGTAAAGGCCGTTGCCCGCCTGCACGGCGGAGTCGACGTGCGGGTGGTACCAGTAGAGCCCCGCGTCGGGGACGACGAAGTCGTAGGTGAAGCCGCCGCCCGGCGGCGTCTCGGGCTGGCTGTGCCCGGGCGCGCCGTCCATCTCCGCCAGCAACCGCACGCCGTGCCAGTGAATCGTCGTGGGCGCCGGGAGCTCGTTGCGGAAATGCACGATCACGCGATCGCCCACCCTGGCGCGGATCAGCGGGCCGGGCAGCCCGCCGTCGTACGTCCAGGTGGGCGTCCGCTTGCCGGGCACGAGCTCCACCTCGTGGACGCGCGCCGTCAGGTCCACCTCGACCACCTCCGGCCTGGCGTCGAGATCGCGCGCCGGCCGCAGCGCAACCGCGCTGTCCCACCCCTCGGGCTGAGACGGACGATCGGCCGCACAGCCGATCGCGGCGGCGGCGAGCGAAGGGATCAGGAAAGACAAGCGATGATGCGCGCACAGCATGGCGTGGGGACGGATCCTACCACCGCGCCCGGCGGAGAACCCGCGTGTTCTCGCGCGCTTGCGCGGGTCGCGCGCCGCCGCCGCGCCGGTCGAGCCGGCGCGCATGCGGCGATGCGCCGTCAACGCGGCCGTCGCGCCGCGCTCGCGGCCGCGTCGGCCTCCGCGCGCCGGGTCAGACGTAGCGCCCGACCACGTCGAGCAACGCGACGAGGTGGACGGGCTTCTTCAGGATGTCGACCGGGCCGAGCTCGGCCGCGCGCGGCGCCGCCCCCGCCGTAAGCACGACCACCGGGATACCGGCGATCGCGGGCGTGCGCAGCTGCTCCGCGCGGAACGCGTACCCGTCCATCAACGGCATCATCAGATCGAGCACGATGAGCGCCGGCGCCGGCGCCTCGCGGAGCCTGGCCAGCGCGTCGGCGCCGTTCCTGGCCGTCATCACCTCGTAGCCTTCGGCCGACAGGACCCCCACGAGCGCGTCGCTGACGCCCTGGTCGTCCTCGATGACGAGGATCGTCCGCGGTCGCGCGGCGCCGCCCTCCGCGCCGCGCCGCGGGGCGCGCGAAGCGAGCGGCAGCGCGGCGGGCGGCTCGCCCGGACCCACGTCGCCCCCCTGCTCGAGATCGCGCGGGGCACCCTCGCCATCGCCCGAGCGCGGTCCGTTCGCGGCCATCAAGGCCCCATAAAGCTTTCCCCCACAGCGCGCAATTTGAATCGCGCCGCGGCGCGCGGGCGGATCGCCCACGACGAACGCTCATGACGGTACGCGCGGCGAGCTCGTCCGAATCCGGGCGCAGCGCGCCGGCCGCGGTACGGGCGCTGCATCCCTGGGGCCCCATGAAGGTGGCGGTGATCTTCTATTCCCTTTATGGCGACACGGCCGCGCTCGCCGCCGCGGTCGCGGAGGGCGCCGAGCAGGCCGGGGCGACCGTGCGGCTCCGGCGGATCGCCGCCCTCGCGGCGCCGCACGATCGCTGGAGGATGAGTGAGCGGATCCGTGCCACCCGGGAACACCTCGCCTGCGTCCCCTTGGCGCGCCACGACGACCTCCTCTGGGCGGACGGCATCGCCCTCGGCTCGCCCGCGCGCTACGGCACGACGAGCGCGGAGCTGCGGCGCTTCCTCGACGGAGCGAGGCAGCTCTCGGGCGACCTCGCCGGCAAGGTGGCGTCCGTGTTCTGCTCGCCCTCGCCGATCGCGGGGGCGCAGCGCGCGGTGCTCCAGGCGATGATCGTCTCCCTCCTCAACCATGGAGTCCTGATCCAGCCGCCCGCCCGCGCGCAGATGGATCCGGCGGACACGGCAGCGCGCCGCGACGGCCCGCCCCGGGCGAGCTCGGGCGAGCTCGATCTGACACCGGCGCGCGCGCTCGGCCGCCGCCTCGCGCTGACCGGATAACGGACGCTCAGGTAGGCGCGGAGAGCCGGCCGCGCCGCCGGCCTGTGCCGTGACCGCGCCGCGGCGGCGAGCCCTGGAGTCCCGGACAACCGCGCAGCAAATCAGCAAGAGCTCACCGCATCACCATCACATTGCAGAGAGCGCGGCCGCGGTGGGCTGTTACATCTGCGCTGATACTTCGCTACCGGTCGGAACCGATGGACCGTCAGGCGGGGCCCGACCCCCGGGCCGCCGGCGGCCACCTCAGCCGTAGACAGGAGAGAGCTCAGCGAACCATGAGCGCACAGGCTCAGCGCAAGAACTACCACCCTTCGGCGCCGCGGCGCGAAGGCACGATCGGGCTATCGAGGCGTCCCCCGGCGGTGGTCGACGAGCGCCGCGCCGCGCCGAGCCGCTCGGCCGGCGCGGCGCGGCTCCGGTTCTTCCTCCGCGTGGGCACCTATTTCAGGGACGAGTGGGCGCGCATCGGCGCGCTCTCCGTCCTGGTCTGCGCCTCCATCGCGATCAGCCTCCTCCAGGTGTGGCCCGTCGCCGTGATCGTCGACCTCATCTCGAGCGGGCCGCGCAAGGACGACGTCATGCATCGCATCCTGCTCGCGCCGCTCCCGGACAGCCTGCTCGGCCGCGTCCTCGGGCTCGCGGCGATCACGCTCGTCCTCCGCGTGGCGCAGGAGTTCGTGGGCATGGGCCGCGCCCTGATCAACTTCCGCATCGGCTACGGCGGGCTCACGCGCGTGCGCTGCGACGTGTACAGGAAGCTCCAGGCGCTCCACATCGGCTATCACCGGGCGCAGCCGCAAGGGGACGCCCTCTACCGGCTCAACCAGGACGCCGCCGGGTTCCACGGGATCCTCAACGTGGCCGTCTCTGTATTGGGGAGCGCGCTCACGCTCGCGGTGATGATCTGCATCATGGCCTCGCGCAGCCTGGCGCTCACGCTGCTCGCGCTCGCGGTCGTGCCGCCGCTCCTGCTCACGAACGATCGGTTCGGGCGCGTGCTGCACAGGAAATGCACCGAGGCGAAGGAGGTCGAGAGCGAGCTCACGACGTCCGTGACCCGCTCGATGGCGTCGATCGGCCTCGTCCAGGCGTTCGGCCGCGAGGCGGACGAGGAGGCGCGCTTCCACGCGACGCTGCGCAACAGCGTGAAGGCGTGGCTCAGGCTCCACCACGACGAGCTCCGCCACATGCTCACCGTGGGCTCGATCCTCGGGCTCGGCGGCGCGCTGGTGCTCGGCTACGGCGGCTACCTCGTCGTCGATGCCCGCACGGGCGGCGGCCGCTCCGGCATGACGCTGGGCGCGCTCACGGCGTTCCTCGGCTACCTGGGCATGCTCTACGACCCGCTCTGCAAGCTGACCGGCGCCGGCGCCGCGGTGCAGGGCGGCGTCGCGGGCGCCCAGCGCGTCTTCGAGGTGCTGGACCGCGATCAGGCGGTGGCCGACGATCACGACGCGGCGGCGCTGCCGGTCGAGCCGCGCGTCCTCTCGCTCGACGGCGTCGGGTTCGAGTACCGCCCTGGTCACCCGGTGCTGCGCGGGATCGACGCGACGATCCGGCCGGGCGAGATGGTCGCGTTCGTTGGCTCGGTCGGCGCCGGCAAGACGACGCTCCTCAGCTTGCTGCCGCGGTTCCACAACGCGACGCGCGGCGCGCTGCGGCTCGACGGGATCGACACGCGCGCGATCCGCGTGGCCGACCTGCGCCGGCACATCGCGCTCGTCCTCCAGGACAGCATCCTCCTGCCGGCGACGATCGCGGAGAACATCGCCTACGGCCGCCCCTTCGCGACCGACGCCGAGATCCGGAGGGCGGCAGAGATGGCGGGGGCCGCGGGCTTCATCGAGGCGCTGCCGGACCGCTACGGGACGCAGATCGCCGACGGCGGGCTGAACCTGTCGACCGGCCAGCGGCAGCGCATCGCCATCGCGCGCGCGCTGCTGACGGACGCGCCCGTCCTCGTGATCGACGAGCCGACCGACGGGCTCGACGCCGAGCACGAGCGGACCATCGGCGAGGCGCTCCGCGCCCTGAAGGGGCAGCGGACGATCCTCCTCATGAGCCACCGCCTGAGCACCGTCGTCGACTGCGATCAGATCTTCGTGATGGAGCGCGGCCGCATCGTCGAGCGCGGCGCGCACGCGGAGCTCCTGCGCCGGGACGGCGTCTACACCAAGATGGCGCGGTGGCAGCACCTGCACACCGGCCACGCCAGCGGGCCGAAGAGCGGCCCGCGGCGCGCCCTGCCGGCGCCGTCGCCGGACGCGCTCCGGGGCGACGACGGCCTGTGGGCCGATGGCCTGATGGGGTGAGCCGGACGGAGCGGCGCGCCGGCGCCGCACGCCCCTCCTGTCGCCACGCGCCGCCGCTGCCTCGCTTTTCGGCCCGCCCAGCCGCCCCGGGGCGGCGGAGACGTGATAGAGCTGCGGTGGCGCGGGAGCCGCGCCTCACGCCGGATCGCCATCGATGCTGCGGGCCACGAACATCGACAGCTTGAGCCGCGAGACATTCGACGTCCTCGTCCTCGGCGCCGGGATCAACGGCGCGGTCGCCGCCGCCGCCCTCGCCGCCAAGGGGGTGAGCGTCGCGCTGATCGACCGCGGCGACTTCGCCGGATTCACCAGCCAGGAGTCGTCGAACCTCGCCTGGGGCGGCATCAAGTACATGGAAAGCTTCGAGTTTCCGCTGGTGCGGAAGCTCTGCAAGTCGAGGAACCTCCTCCTCAGGAGCTATCCGTCGACGGTGCAGGAGATCCGGTTCTATACCGCGCACGAGCGGGGGTTCCGCCACGGCCTGTTCAAGCTCTTCCTCGGCACCTGGCTCTACTGGATCATCGGCAGCTTCTTCACGAAGATCCCCCGCCTGCTCTCCCGCCGGGCGATGGCGCGGGAAGAGCCCATCATCAACCTGGACGGCTGCGACGGAGGATTCGAGTACTCCGACGCGTACCTCGTCGACAACGACGCGCGGTTCGTCTGGGGCTTCGTCCGCGCCGCGCTCGATCACGGCGCGCGGGCGGCCAACTACGTCGAGTCGCTCGGCGCGCGGCGCGAGGGGGGCGCGTGGCTCACCCGCGCGCGGGACGTCGCGACCGGGCGGGAGCTCACCATCCGCTCGCGCGTGCTCGTGAACGCCTGCGGGCCGTTCGTGGACGCGCACAACGCGCTCACGGGCCAGCGCACGAGGCACAGGCACATCTTCTCGAAAGGCATCCACCTCATCGTGGATCGGCTCACCCCGAGCCGCCGGGTGCTGACGTTCTTCGCCGACGACGGCCGGCTTTTCTTCGTGATCCCGATGGGCCAGAGGACGTGCATCGGCACGACCGACACCCGCGTCGAGAGCCCTCATGCCGTCGTGACGCCCGAGGATCGGCGCTTCGTGCTGTCGAACATCAACAAGCGGCTCAACCTGCCGCGGCCGCTCGCCGATGCCGACGTCATCGCCGAGCGCTGCGGCGTGCGCCCGCTCGCGGTGGCGAACGGCGGCGGCGGCGAGGACTGGCTGCAGCTCTCGCGCAAGCACGCCATCGAGGTGGACCGCGCGCAGGCCCACGTGAGCATCTTCGGCGGCAAGCTCACCGACTGCATCAACGTGGGCGAGGAGATCTGCGCCGCCGTGCAGGAGCTCGGCGTCGCGCTGCCCCGCCCGGCGCAGCGCTGGTACGGCGAGCCGGGCGGGGAGGTTCGTCACGAGTTCTTCCAAAGAGCGCGCGTCGCCGGCCTCGACGCGATGACGCCGCCGCGCTCCTCGGAGGAGCTCAGCGCGCGCCTGTGGCGCCGGTACGGCGCGCGGGCGCGCGAGCTGCTCGAGGAGATCCAGCGCGACCCGAGGATGGCTGACGCGCTGGTCGAGGGGGCGGAGGACGTGCGGTGCGAGATCGCGCACGCGGCGCGCCACGAGATGATCGTCAAGCTCGAGGACTTCCTGCGGCGGCGCACGAAGATCTCGCTCCTCGTCCGCCGCGACGAGCTCGCGAGATCGCCCGGCCTCCGGGAGGCGTGCCGGATCCTGTTCGGGGACGAGGCCGACCGCCGGCTGGAGGAGTATCTCCAGGAGCACGGCGCAGAGAGGCCCGCGGAGGCAAAGGCGCCCCTCGCGGCGCTGCCGGCCAGGTAGCGCGGCGCCACAGGCGCCATCCGCTCGACGAGGCCCCGCCGGCGCCGCTCATCGGGCGAACGTGGCAATCCGAGCGCCGGCTGCACCCCGGCGCCGGGGAGCGCGGGCGAATCCATCCTCTCCACGGAGGGTGCGCGACCAGGTGAATGCTCTGACACGACCTGCCTCATCGCTCCACATGTAGGTCAACGAGGCACGATGTGTCGCGGCGCTCCGGGTCGCCAACGCCCGATTCCGCCGAGCGGGAACGCCGCCATTACGCTGCGCGCAATAGAGCGCACGCGCAGACGGTGGCGCGCGACGCGCGACATCGAGCCCTGAGACAGCAGCGCGCGTCAGGCGCGCCCCGTGCGCCTCGCGTAAGCGGCGATGCCGGCGAGGAACACGCTGGAGCAATTTTTACGCGACAGCGGCCGCGAGGGTGTTGTTCCCCTCTCCAAGGCCCGCCTTTCGCCAAGCTCGTCAATCACAGGGCGCGCGCACTGGGGCGCTTGACAAGGAGGGTTGGCCGTCGGTTACGCTGTCCTCTTACGATGACCGGGAGGGCATGAAGCGGGTGGAAAGGAGTCGCAGGCGTTCCACACGGGGGCCGCGGTCAGCGGTCGAGCGAGCCTTGGGGCACCTCGCATCTTTAGCGCGGATCGCGCACCGTTGGAGTTCGCCCTGTGCGCCGCCAAACAACCACCTGGAGGCTCCTGTCCGCTCCTGGCCACTCCGCTGGTTCGCCGAGATTCTCGCCGCCTGCGCTCGGCTCGCGCAGGCCCGGCGCCGGACCGCCCAGCCCCGGCGCGCGCCGGCGGTGCTGCTCATGGCGGCGCTGCTCCTCGGGAGCTGTCTCCTGCTGCTCAGTCCGCCGACCACGGCCGGCCCCGAGGCGACGCTCTATGTCTATGCCGTGACGCCGCTCCGCGCTCGGGCGCTCGAGCAGAAGATCGAGGACTCGATGCCCGGCGTCGACGTCACCGTGTTCGGCAAGCTGAGCGATTTCAAGACGGCGCTCGAGACGAGCCCGCCGAACGCGGCGCTGTCGCCCAGGCCGGTCCTGGCGTCGCTCAACCGGAGCGTCGACCTCCAGGGCGTGAAGGCCGGGAGCGACGCCGAGCAATACCTCCTGGTCTCGACGAAATTGCTGACCAGGGACATGCTCTCCTCCTTCCGGTACGGGATGGTCGACCTGGTCGAGCGAAAGTCGCTCCCGAGGTTCGTCGCCGGGCTCCTCGGCGTGAGCGACGCGCCGGAGGTCCAGCGCGTCACGAAGATCGAAGATCTGCTTCAGCTGCTCCAGTTTCAAACGGCCGACGCGGTGCTCCTCCCGGAGCGGTTCCGCGCCGATTTCGAGTCCAAGAGCAAGATGAGCTTCACGATCCTGAGTCTCTCGACGGCCAAGGTCGGGCTCGTGGCGGTCACGTTCCTCAGCGAGCGTCCAGCCATCGAGAGCGCGATCCGGAAGCTCCCGAAGCACGTGCTGGCCGATCTGGGGGTGGACGAATGGAGATGATGTCGACGCGTCCCCGCTGTCCGCGCTCGCTCTTCTGGGCCTCGGCCCTCCTCTGCCTCGTCGTGCCCCTGAGCTGCTCGCAGGGCCCGACCTCGACCGGCGCCAGAGATCCGGCCCCGCTCTCCGAGACGCCGCCGCCGGACGGCAGGCCCGTCATCTCCATCATCGCTCCCGCGGATTCGCAGCTCGACGACATGCTGAGATCGCTCCGCGTCGAGCTCTCCGACGAATACCGCGTCACCATTTCGCCGCTGCGCATCGAGGAGTCGAGCCCCGAGATGGTGGGGCGGATCGTGTCGAGGGACCGCCCGCGGGCGGTGGTGCTGGTCAACAACTCGACCGTGCTCCTCTACCGCAACTGGGTGCGCACCACCCCGACACCGCCGGTCGCGCTGATCCTGATGGCGTCCTTCGCCGAGGAGCTCCAGCGCACCGTCCCCAACTCGGTGGCGATCTCGTACGAGGTGCCCGCGGTCACCGCCATGGTGGGGCTGCGCACGCTGGGCCTCGACGTCCGCCGGGTCGGCGTCGTGTACCGCCAGGGCTTCGCCAGCCACATCGCGCGGCAGGAGACCCTCATGCAGGTGGAGAAGCTCTCGTTCGTGAAAGAGGAGCTCTCGAACAAGCCCCGCGTCCAGGACCTCCGCGCCGCGCTGGTGAACCTCCAGCGCTCCGACGTCGACGCGATCTGGCTGCCGAACGACAACGGCCTGCTGAACCCGACGTTCCTGACCAACGTCTGGCTCCCGTACGTCGATCGGCTCGGCGCGCCGGTGGTCGTCGCCGTGCGTTCGCTCGTGAACGAGCACGCGGAGTTCGGGACGTTCGCGGCCATCCCCGACACGCAGGCGCTCACGCTGCAGGCGGCGGATCTCCTCTACGAGCTCGGGGACGCGGACTGGAAGCTCCGGGCGTCGGACGTCCGCCTGCCCATCTCCGTGAAGCGCCTGGTCGACGTGCGGCTCGCGCGGCGCTTCGGCCTCGATTCCAGCCAGTTCGGACAGGTTGACTTTCTCATCGGTCGATAACCGCGGTTCGGGGGGGACTGGAGACGCCATGCCGTTGCCGATTCAACTGGATACAGGTCCCCGAAACCGCGGGCCGGCTCGCGCCCTCCAACGCCCTTGCCCGAGCCCTTCGTCCGCGCCACCGGCCGGCCATCGCGCGCGCGGCCGGCGGCCGTGGAGGATGCGCTCATGATCCGCGTGCTCGTGATCGACGACGACGAGATCGCCCGCGAGGCGATGTGCAACGTCCTGGTCAGGGCCGGCTTCGTCGTCTCGGAGCTGGCCACGCCCATCGGCGCGACGTCGGTCATCAAGCGGGACGGCATCACCGTGGTCGCGCTCGACATCAACATGCCGACCATCAACGGCGACAAGCTGGCCAAGCTGCTCCGGGAGAACGCGCACCTCTCGAACCTCGGGATCGTCCTCGTCTCCGGCTGCGACGTCGAGCAGCTGAGCGCGATCGGCGAGAAGGTCGGCGCCGACGGCATCGTCTCGAAATCCAAGCTGCACGTCGCCCTGGCGCCGGCGATCGAGCGCGCGGTGGCCGCGCGCGCCGCGAAGGGCGGCGCGCCCTCGTCGACGGCGACCCTCTCCCCGCCGCCTCCGGCCTCGTCGCGGCGTCCACGCTGAGTCATGCCCACCCCGAACGCCCACGGCTCGCTCCGTAACAAGCTGCTGCGCCTGATCCTCGGCGCGCTGCTGCTCCTCGGCGGCGCCACGCTCCTGTCGAGCGGCGCCCTCATCTATTCGACGGATCGCGAGGTCCAGGCCAAGCGCGAGCAGGAGCTCCTGGGCGGCCTCGAGGAGAAGGCGCGCCTGCTCGGCTTCAATCAGTCGCTGGCGCTGCGCAGCCTGGTGGCCGATAACCTCTTCGGCGACGTCAAGGCGCTCATTCACCAGACGGTCTCGGAGAACAGCGACATCGCCTATGGCCTGTTCATCGACTCGGAGAACCGGGTCTGGGCGGCGAGCGGCCTCGGCCAGGCGACCGGCGCGAAGGACGCGCCGGGCCCCACCGCGAAGGAGCTGCAGGCGCTCGGCATCAGCACGGAGCACCAGCCCCGGCCGGCGCTGAAGCGGCGGGCGAACCCGATGGGCGGGGCGGACGTCCTGGAGGTCGCGGCCCCGGTCGTCTCCGAGGGGACCCAGGCCGGGACCGTGATCTACGGCATCAGCACGAAGAGCGTCGCCGAGCGGATGGCCCAGGCCCGCGAGCTCGCCGCGAGCCGGCTCGCGACCACGCTCGGCCTCATCGTGGCGCTGATCCTCGGCAGCGTCGCGGCGAGCTATTTCCTCGTCAAGCGGGTCGCCGTCCACATCACGGAGCCGCTGTTCGCGCTGCGCTCGGCCGCGGGGGCCATCGCCACCGGGCTCCGCGCGAACGCGCCGGTCGCCGAGTCGACCGGCGTCGGGCGGAAGAAGTGGGAGCGCGTGCAGATCGCGAGCGGCGACGAGCTCGAGCTGCTCGGCGCCGCGTTCAACAGCATGGTCGAGGCGAACGAGCAGGCCTTCGAGGAGCTGCGCGTCAAGACCGAGCAGGCCCTCGAGGCGTCCCGGCTGAAGAGCGAGTTCCTCGCCAACATGAGCCACGAGATCCGGACGCCGATGAACGGGATCCTCGGCGTCATCCGGCTCATGCAGAACCAGGCGCTCGACGGCAAGATGCGGCGTTACGTGGAGACCGTCGACGCCTCGGCGAACACGCTGATGGCGATCATCAACGACGTCCTCGACTTCTCGAAGCTCGAGGCCGGCAAATACGTGGCGCAGCACGTGTCCTACGACCTGCGCCTGGTCGTCCAGGAGGTCGCGGAGCTGATGGCGAGCCAGGCCCACGAGAAGGGGCTGGAGCTCGTGTACCGCGTGGAGCGCCGCGTCCCCACCGGCGTCGTCGGCGACCCCGACCGGTTCCGCCAGGTGCTCACGAACCTCGTCGGCAACGCGATCAAGTTCACCGATCGCGGAGAGGTGCTGATCGACGCCAGCACGGCTCAGCAGGACAAGGCCTCGGCGCTGGTCAAGCTCGCCGTCGTGGACACGGGCCCCGGCATCGCCGCCGAGGACCAGAAGAAGCTCTTCTCCGCCTTCACGCAGGTGGACGGCTCGATGGTCCGCAAGCATGGCGGCACGGGCCTCGGGCTCGCGATCAGCAAGCACCTGGTGGAGGCCATGGGCGGCGAGATCGGCCTCGAGAGCACGCCGGGGCAGGGCAGCCGGTTCTGGTTCACGATCAAGGTCGGGGTCACGGCCGGGGGCGAGCAGATCCGGTCTGCGGAGTGGGCGAGCGGGCGCCGCGCGCTCGTGGTGGAGATCAGCAAGAGCTGGCGCGACGTCGTCGTGGAGCACCTCGTGGCGTGGGGCTTCGACGCCGAGTCGACCGCCTCCGCGAGGGACGCCATCAACCGGCTGGAGCTCGGGTTGCTCGAGAAGCGGCCGTTCAGCGCCGCCGTGGTCGGCGTCCAGATGGACGATCTCGGCCTCGAGGAGTTCGTGCGGACCATCCAGTCGGTGTCCGGTCTCCGCTCCCTGCCGATCGTGGCGCTCTACCACATGGGCTCGAGCGTGGCGCTGAGCGGGCTCGACTCCAGCGTGGTCACGCAGCTGCCGAAGCCGCTCCGCGTGTCCGAGCTCTACAACACGCTGCAGAGCGCGCTGACGGGCGCCGCGGCCGCGCCCGTCAGCAAGCCCGGCGTGGAGCCGGGCCGGATCGCGAGCAAGCTCCCCGTGCTCGTCGTCGACGACAACGAGATCAACCGCTACGTGGCGATGGAGCAGGTGGAGCAGCTGGGCCTGCGCGTGGAGACCGCCAGCAACGGCCTGGAGGCGCTCGAGTACGTCAAGCAGAAGCAGTATGTCGCCGTCCTCATGGACTGCCAGATGCCGGTCATGGATGGATACACCGCCACCCAGAAGATCCGCGAGTGGGAGCGCGGGATCGGCCGCCACACGGTCATCATCGCGCTCACCGCGCACGCCCTTGTCGGCGAGCGGGACCGGGTGCTCGCCGCCGGGATGGACGACTACCTGGCCAAGCCGGTGCGCCCTCAGTCGCTGCAGAAGACGTTGTGGCGGCACGTGGTCTTGAACCGGGACGAGCCGGAGCCGGGCGCTCCGCTCCCCGACGCCACCAAAGCGCCGGCGGTGCTGCCCGTGCTCGATCCCGAGGTCCCGCGGTCGCGGAAGCTGATCGAGCTCGTCCTCAAGAACGTGCCGGTGCAGCTCGACAGCCTGGAGTCGGCCTTCAAGGAGGCCATGACCAGAGAGGTGATGGCGAGCGCGCACAAGCTGAAAGGCAGCATGCTGTCGATCGGCGCGGCGCGCGTCGCCGAGCTGGCGGAGAAGATGCAGCTCGCCGCGCGCGAGGGCGAGCTGCCGCGGACGGGCGACCTGGCGCAGTTACGGCAGGAGTTCGATTCCGTCAGCGTCGCCCTGGAGCAGGAGCTCGCCGCGACCGCCAAGGCGAGCTGACGATTGGACCGACCGCACCATCGCAGAGGCTCAGAACGAACCGGACCCGCATGACCTTCGCCTCGATCGACACCAAGTGGATTGTTGCCCTGGCGATCGCCGCGATGCCAGGCGCCGCGTGGGCTCAGCCGACGGCCGCGACAGCGCCGGGAGGGCCGAAGGACGCGGGGGAACAGCGGCGCAATGACGCGCTCGAGGGCGTCGATCTGCTGCGGCTGCTCGACGTCGAGGTGTCGACGGCCACCAAGACGCTGGAGACCCTCGACGACGCGCCGGCCCTCGTGACGGCGATCACCGCCGACGAGATCCGGCGCTGGGGGTACAAGAGCGTCGGCGAGGTGCTCCAGCACGTCGTCGGCTTCTACCTGACGGACGATCACATCCTGCCGAACGCCGGCGTGCAGGGGATGACGGGCGGGCTCGGGGCCGAGAGCGGCGGGATCAAGGTGATGATCGACGGCCGATCGGTGGCGTTCCGGACGACCAGCGGCAACTGGCTGGGCACGGAGCTGATCCCGCTGTCGGCCATCAAGCAGATCGAGGTCGTGCGCGGCCCGGCGTCGGCGCTCTACGGCGCGGACGCGTTCCTCGGCGTCGTCAACATCATCACCCTGTCGCCCGAGGACATCCCCTTCGTCGACGGAACGGTGCACGCCGGCGTGACGAGGGACAACCCGAGCGGCCGCCTCGACGTCGTGGGAGGGTGGAGCAACGGCCGCTTCGACATGATGTTGACGGCCGCGGGGGAGCTCGACGATCGGAGCGGCCTGGAGATGCCTCACCAGTCTCCGGCCCCCCGCATCCCGACGTACAACGCCGGGCGCGTGCACGCCCAGAACCTCGAGCGCCTCTCGGGGGTGGTCGGCTCGCGCATCGCGTTCCGCGATCCGGACCGCGGCCACCACCTCGTGCTCAGCGCGTACTGGTCCGGCTTCCGGCGCGGCGGCGATTTCGCGCAATGGGCGCAGCTCACGGGCGGAACGGACGCCTTCGGGCTCGACGCCGGCACCGTGATCAGCCTGCAGCAACGCCGGGTGGCGCTCGACGGGCTCGTCCAGCTGAACCGAGAGCTCGCGCTCGCCGTGCAGGGCACGTACTTCCAGGGCGGCGTCCTCCCGGGGGACCGCGTGGACGTCGCCGGCGGCTGGTATTACATCGAGCGGCGCATGGCCTACCGCGGCGTCGACGCCAACGTCGAGCTCCGGTGGGTTCCATGGAACCGCTTCAACGTCATCTTGAACCTCGAGTCCGTTTACGACAACGAGGACCTGCCGTCCTTCCGGCGGATCAGCAAGCTCACGGGCGAGGCGTTCGGCTCGCCGGAGCGCGAGCAGCTCTCGGTCGAGCTGGTCGACGTCGGGGCGCTGCTCAGCGCCAACCTCAAGGTGCTGGATCCCTGGCTGAAGCTGACGGGCGGCGTCCGCTACGATCACCACAGCAAATATGGCAGTCAGCTGACCGGTCGCTTCGGGGCGACGTCGCACCTGGGGAAGTCGGTCGTGGCGAAGCTCCTGTACGGAAGAGCCTTCAAGGCGCCGTCCCCGTATCTGCTGTATGCCGAGCCCCTGGTCCCGGGCGACGTGATCGGGAACGTGGACCTCAGGCCTCAGTTCATCCACACCGTGGACGCCGAGGTGACGTGGCGACCGGCCGCCTGGGCCTCGGCGAGCACGGGCGTGTCGTACAGCCTGTTGAACGACAAGGCGGAGTTCATCCCGCGGGGCATCAACCAGACGGCCGAGAACGTCGCCAGCCAGACGTCCCTGATCTGGGCGACCCGCGCCGAGCTGCGGCGCGGCGACGACTACGGCGGCTACGGGTCGTTCGAGACCGTGCACTCCGTCCGCGACTCCGGCCAGGTGGGCTACCAGGCGGACCTGGTCGGTTCGGCGATGGTCGCTTACCCGAGCTGGATCGCCCGGGCGGGGGCCTACGTGAAGCTGCCGTCGCCGAGCTCCATCCCGCTGGAGCTCTCGACGCAGGGGATGGTCGTCGGGCCCCGCCGCGCCGCGGACGCGAGCATCCTGGAGAACGGCGGCGGCTTCGACCTGCCGCCGTATTTCCTCTGGAACGCCAGCCTCGTGGCGCGCAACCTGTGGGTGATTCCGGGTCACGAGACGACGGTGGCGCTCCGGGCCAAGAACCTCCTCGGCGCCACCGGGCCGGACCCCGGGTTCTCGGGCTTCGAGTACCCGCTGTCGCCGCGCGAGGTCTTCCTCGAGCTACGGCACCGCTACTGAGTCGCGCCGATCGAGTCGAGGAAGGCGTTGTACTCGTCGACCTTGTTCCCCGGGACCACGTCGAGGCCGACGTCGAGCCGGCTGTCATCGAACATCCGAGGGGCGAGAGCGTCCTTGGTCGCCTCGAGGCCGATGGTCTTGATGCCGTAGAGGATGTAGGGCACGAGGTACCCGGCGTAGTACTGGCGCTGGGTGTGCGTCGCCTGGATGAGCCCCTGGCGCATGTACTCGACGGTCTTCGGATCGAAGTCGAAGGCGACGACGGGGAGCTCCGGCGCGCCCGCGGCCTCCACGGCCATCGCGCACCGGTACGAGATGTCGTGCAGGCCGATGAGCCCCACGACGGGCGGGTCCGCGGTCTCGATCTGGGTCTTCATCCACTCGACGTCATCGACCTCCCCAGGCGGCCCCCAGTTGATCTGGCGCACCACGACCGTGTAGTCGGCCTGCTCGAGGACGCCCCGAGCCCCCAGCATTCGGTTCAATCCGTCGACCCAGGACGGGTCGGCGTTGCCGTAGATCACCACGGTGCCCGGCGCCGGGGGCAGCAGCTTGCGCAGGGTCTCTCCTGCCGTGACGCCGGCCGACTCGCTGATGGTTCCGACATAGATGGCACGCTTCGACTTCTTCGCGTCCGTGTCGAGCGTCACCACAGGAACCCCGTCGGCGACGGCGTCATCGATGCCGGCCGCGACGGCGTCGCCGAAGGGCGAGACGCCGATCCCTTCGGCGCCGTCCGTCACCGCCTGTCCAATCTGATCGTTCTGGGCCTCCGCCCTCTGCTGCTGGTCGGCCCCCGTTCCGCTGGGCCCGACCACGTTCCCCGTCACGCCGAGCTCGCCCATGGCTCGGTTCGCCCCCGTGGTGATCGGCGTGAAGAACCCGCCGAGGGCCTTCAGCAGGATCGCCATCTGCATGGGCTCGATGGCGCCCTCGTTGAGCTCGGCGACGAGCGCGTCGAGCGTCGCCTCGATCTCCTTCGCGGTGAACTCGCTCTTGGGCGTCTGCGCACGCTTGATGGGCGAGGCTTGCTCGCGCTCGTCGGTGGTGTCGCCCGATCCGCATGCCGCGGTCATCAGCGCGAGCCCGAAGGCCGCCACCCAGCGTCGTCCAATCCTGTTCATGAGACCCCCTTATGGTCCGTGGTTCGTCGGTCGTGCGCGGTATTCTTGCGTGAAGCTCTATCTCGCGGCGGGCTCAGCGCCCGCCGAAGCAGCTGACGGCGACCGGGGCGAGATCGACGAAGGCGTCGCCGTCGACGGTCCACAGCTGCATGAAGTAATGCCTGTTCGCCCCGTAGTTATCGAATTCGTACTCGGCGGCCGCGCCGACGTAGCGGAGCGGGATGCCCGCGCGGAGCTTGGTCATCGCCGCCGGGAGGTCGCGCCACGAGGCCGCCTCGTGGGCCGGGTCGTTGAGCTCGCGGATGATCTCGTGCAGCTCGTGTCCGGAGGTCGGGATCACCCCGGTCTTCGCCTGGGCGTACGCGAGGCCCATCGCGATGAGGACGACCCCGTCGTAATAGAAGTGCGCCGCGGGCAGCGGCGCCTCGCCGTCCCAGGCGCTGGAGAAGTGCCCGATGAACGCGGCGGCGTTCCCGGTCGTGCAGTCGAGCGCCTGCTGGCCCTCGGCCGTCGTGCGGCACTCGCTCCGCAGGCTGAGCGACGGCGAGACCCCGACGTATCCGTCGAGGGAGCCAGTCGGGATGTTCGCGAGGAGCACCTCGGTGCGCAGCGCAGGGCCGAGGAACCAGGTGCCCGGGCGCCCGGAGACGGCCCATTCGGTCACGATGGTCGAGCCGGTGGTGGGATACGAGGCGAGGAGCGTCCGGCCGGCGCGCGCGTCGAAGGCGGACTCGATCTTGCTCGAATACGTCTGCTGGCCTGAGGTGAACGTCACCGAGGGGAGGATCCTCCCCCCGAGCGCCGCGAAGTGGGTCGTGAACTCGCTGCTGACGCTGGTGTTGTAGTCGTCCCGCGCGGCCAGGCTGTTCACGGTGTCGATCCCCTCGTCGAAGGCGATGCGCGCCAGCGTGCAACCGACGTCGAACGAGGAGGGGGCGAGCCGCATCCAGCCGCCCATCGCCTCGCTGCGCGCGACGGCGGGCGCTGCATACCCCGGCAGCATGTGGAACACGTCGAGCGCCTTCACGTCCTGCGCGATCTCGCGGGCGATCGAGTTCTCCTCCGGCCCGATCAGGTAGTCGACCTCATCGATGTAGAGCAGCTTGAGCAGCTCCTCGAACCCGCGCTCCGAGCTCGAGTGGCTGTCTCGGCTCCTGAGGTGGAACGGCCTCCCGTCGAGGCCCCCCGCGGCGTTCAGATCGTCGACCGCGAGCAACATCGCTTGCTCGAGGTTACGGCCGATGGCCGACTCGCGGCCGGAGAAGGGCAGGAGCGCCCCGAGGATGAGCGCATCCTCGGGGTGATGAGGTTCTTCCGGCGCGCATGAGGCGGAGACAAGGCACGCGAGCCCCACGACCAGCCCGGTCTCCGCCCAGCGCATGCGGCGCCGGCGAGGCGCGGTGCACACGCCCGTTCGACGGAGGCGATGCGGCGAGGCAAGCAGCCGAAGGTACATTCTTCCCCCGCGGGATACGCCATCACATCATGCTTCGTTCTGTCAAGGGCGCATGAGCGCAAGCGACGAGTCTTGGAGCGGAGACTCACACATCGATGCAATACAGAACACACCGGCCAATACCGGTTCTCGCGCATCGCGATGTCTGTCCGTGGATCGCGGCTGTCAGGCCGAGAGGTGAGCGCATGCGCGGGGACGGAGGGTCCCCTGAGCGCGGCGAGGGAGAGGAGCGCGGCGTCGGGCAGGCGGGGTGAGCATCAGAGTTGAACGCGATCGTCAAGAACCGCCGTAAGGGCATGTCGTCGACAGACGGCCCTGCCCGCCCGGCTCACCGACCCGGCGCGCCGCAGATGCGGTGGACCAGCTCGAGCAGGGGCTCGATCTGGAGCGGCTTCTTCAGGAGCCCCGCGACGCGGAGCCGCGACGCCTCCTGCTCGGCGCGCACGTCGGCGGACACGATCACCACCGGGACCGACGAGAGCTCCGGGTCGCGCTGGAGCTCGGCGCGGAGCTGCCATCCGTCCATGATCGGCATCATCAGATCGAGCAGGATCAGCGCTGGCGGCCGGTCCTTGCGCAGCAGCGCGAGCGCCTCGGCGCCGTCCGCCGCCTCCTCGACGTCGTAGCCCTCGAACACGAGGAGCTGCGACAGGATGCTCCTGATGTCCAGATCGTCCTCGACGACCAGGATGCGGCCCGTTTTCTCGATCATGCTCGAACCTCACCACCGGACCGCGCCGCGCGGCGCGCTCCCCTCCCGCTGCTCCGCCGAGCAGCCCAGCTGCGGCCCTGACCGATCGAGCGTTCATGGGGCCGGTGAGGCACCTTGAGCGCGCGCAACCGCCGCCGCAAGCGGCCAGCTTCACGAAGCGGCGCCCGGACCGCACGAGCGCGCCCGGCGCGCCGCCCCGCTCGATCCCCGCTCCGTCGAGGACGGGGCGCCACGCCTACTGCGCGGCCTCCTCGGGGACATCGCCTTCGACCTCGCCCGGCGCGCCGTCGCGCGCCTCGCCGGCGCCCGCGGGCCACGCGGGCAGGAGCACCCGGAAGCAGGCGCCCTTGCCGACCTCGCTCTCCACCGCGATCTCGCCCCGGAAGCTCGTCACGATGCCGTGGCAGATCGCGAGGCCGAGCCCCGTCCCCTCCCCGATCGGCTTCGTCGTGAAGAACGGGTCGAAGATGCGGCTCCGGAGCTCCGGCGCGATCCCCGGCCCGGTGTCGCGCACCTCGATGCGCACCCGGCCGGGCGGCGCGGCGGCGGTCGTGATCCGGATCTCGTTCTCCGCCTCCTTCCCGTCCGGCAGCGCCTGGGCGGCGTTCACGAGCAGGTTCAGGACGACCTGGCCGAGCTGCGCCTCGTTCGCGTGGACGGGCGGCACCGTGCCGAGCTCCACGACGAGCCGCGCCTTGCTGCGGATCTGCTGCTGCGCCATCCGCAGCACGAGCTGGATCACGCGGTCGACCTCGACCGGGCCGAGCTCGCCGTCGTCCGCGCGCGAGAACGTCTTCAGGCCGCTCACGATGTGCCGGACGCGCGCGCCGCCCTCCGCGGCCTCGTCGAGCGCCGACAGGAGCGCGTCGAGGCGCGCGGCGGCGCCCTTGGCGCGGAGCTCCTTGCGCGCGAAATCCACGTTCGCGACCATGTACGCGAGGGGGTTGTTGATCTCGTGCGCCACCCCGGCCGCGAGCGTGCCCAGCGACGCCATGCGATCGGCGAGCAGCAGCCGCGCCTCCATCTGCCGGCGCTCGGTGACGTCGGACACGGCCCCGAGCATCCGGTACGCCTTGCCGCACGCGTCGCGCATGACGATGCCCCGGTCCTGGACGTCGGCGTAGCTGCCGTCGGCGAGCACGCACCGGTACCAGAGCTCGAACGTGCTCTCGCCCCCCTCCATCGCGCGCCTGAGCCCGTTCATCACGCGGTCGCGGTCGTCGGGGTGGACCCGCTCGAACCACCACACCGCGTCCTCCTCGATGTCGGCGCCGCCGGTGCCGTAGAAGCTCCGCATGCGCTCGCTCCCGGTGACGCGCCCCGACGAGAGATCCCAGTCCCAGAAGGCGTCGCTCGTGGCGCGCACGACGAGCCGCATGCGCTCCTCGCTCGCGCGGAGCGCGTCCTCGGCGGCCTTGCGCGCCGTCATGTCGACGATGAAGCAGACGCCGCGATCGCGGGACCCCTCGACCAGGGCGGGGGCGATGAGCACGGGCAAGCGCCGCCCGTCGCGGGCGAGGAACTCCTTCTCGAACGGCGGGCAGATGCCGTGCTTCAGGACCTCCGAGAGCGCGCGCTGGTCCGCGGCGCGGAGCTCGGGCGGCGTGATCGCCACCCAGTTCAGGCTCCCCGCCTCGACGTCCTCGCGCGCGTAGCCGATCATGCCGAGGAACGCGTCGTTCGCGTCGAGGATGCCCCCGGCCGCGTCCCACACGAAGAGGCCGATCACCTCGGTGGACGCGTCGCGGAAGGAGCGCGCGGCGCGCTCGAGCAGCGCGCGCTCCGCCGGCGCCCGGTCGGCCGCGTGCGCCGACGACCGCCGCACCCACCAGACCGCCGCGTCCAGCTGGATCGCGATCGACGGCTCGGTCGCCGCCGCCACGACCGTCGCGCCCGCCTCGAGCAGCGCCGTGGCCGCGCCCGCGCTCCCGGTGACGGCGACCACGGCCACGCGATCGCCGCCCGGCGCCGCGCGCAGCCGGCGGCAGAGCGCGAGCGCGTCGCCGAGCGGCCCCTCGGCACCGAGCACGGCCACGTCGAACGGCTGGGTCGCCAGGAGATCCAGGCCCGCCTCGATGTCCCGGGCCACGGCCGCGACGTAGCCGCGCGCCGCCGCGAGCGCCTGCGCCGCGCCCGCGGAGCTGCCTGGGAAGATCAGGATCCTGGGCTGGTGCGCTCCCGCCACCCGCGCAACATCCCGCGCGCGGCGCGCAGACGCAATACCGGCGCAGCGCGCACCTGCTCCCCCCTCCTTCCTCTCCTCCCCTTCTCCTTCCTGTGCTCTCCCCTCCGCCCTCTCCTCCCCCTCTCCTTCCTCTGTTCCCCTCCTCCCCGGCCCTGCGCCTCCCCTACCCCGCTCTCCTCCGCCGCCTCACGCCCCTTCCCTGCTTCACCCGCCCCCGTCGTCGAACCATTGCCAAGCGTTCGCAAACCCTGCGCGCTGCGACGACTTCTTGTAGCAGAGGAAGTAGAGCCTCCCGCCCTGAACACCGCACTCCGTGCGGTCTTTCCAGCAGGCGAGGAGATCCGGATCGACGGCCGGGTTGCTCGCGAACGCCGTGCCCTCCTCGAGCCCCGGCATGTTGCCGGGACAGCCCACCGGGCCGGAGGTCATCGGGACGCCCACGGTGTTCGACGCGACGCCCGTGTTGAAGATCGCCCCGGCCACCCGGCGCGCGGCGGCGGCGCGGTCCTCGCCGCAGAGGGAGAGGATATCGAGGCTCGCGCGGTCGACCTGGACGAGCACGAAGTTCCGCCCCTCGGTGACGGTGAGCCCGAGCCCGCCCGCGGCGACCTCGTGACGGAGCAGGTCGGGCGTGTCGTCCGTGGCGGCGTGGAACGCGTGGCGCGCCCCCGACGCCTCGCCGTGCGGGTTGAACTCGCTCCTGAAGATGGAGTCGCACCAGTAGACCGAGTCGGCGCGCGCCTGGGCCGGTACGTCGTCGAACCGCTCGAGCGGCGTGAAGCCGTCCGGCGGCACGCGCGCCACGGCCGAGAGCCACGCCGCGACCTTCGCGTTCACCTCCAGCGTGAGACATTCCTGCGCGTTCATCGAAAACCTCCGGACTATCGGTACGTCGCCACGATCTTCTCGACCCGGTACCCGTCGTTCGGCGCCGAGCTGAACCAGATGAGCCCCCAGAACACGCCCAGGATCGGCTCCACGCTGTCGAACACCCCGGCGCCGCCCGCGTAGTACCGCGTCACGCCGGCGTGCGAGAACTCGAGGCACGCCTCGTACCGGTTGAGCCCCGGGCTGAGCGTCCCGTCGGGGAGGCGCGTATGGGAGGCGGGATAGGTCTTCCCCTCCTCGACCGGACCGTCGATGAGCGCCGCGCGCCACACGCGGCCGCCCACGACCTGCGTCGTGTCGAGCCCCGCCCACGGCTGCTCCTCCAGGTCGGCCGACAGCGTCTTGCGCCCGCCGCCCACGTTGGGGTCGCCCCAGACCACGACGATCCGCGCCTTCCCGGGGATCCCGAGCTGGCGCAGCATGCCGCGGAGGAGGCGGACGATCGCCTGGCACTCGCCCGTCTCCTCCACGTAATCGGTCATCGCCCAGGCCCCTCCCTGGTCGTTCAGGTACGTCGGGTGGTGGAACTCCCGGGGCACCCTGGGGCTCGGCAGGAGCGTGTACGTCGGGAATCGCGCCATGATCGCCTCGACGATTTTGTGCGGATCGAGGGTGTTGAGCGGCGCGATCCACGACACCGCCCTGTCCATCCGCTTCAGGGTCACCCCGTCTTCCTGCCAGACATCCTGCCTGTCCGTCTGGGGCCTGCCCATCGTGACATAAACGACGTTCGAGGTCCGGCCGGGCGACAACGTGGCTCCTCCGCTCGCCGACCAGCTCAGGTTGAGGTCGAATTTCTGGATCCTCCTCTCGATCTTCCGCGAGGACGAGAGCTCGAGGGGCGCGCCGAAGGCGGCGGTGCCCCCGCTCGCGAAGGTGATCCCCGCCGGTCCGACGCCGCGGATCTCGACCGGCGCCGCGGCGGACCCGCCGCTCGACGAGAGCCCGAGCCGGATGACGACGCTCCGGCCCATCGAGATCGACAGAGGGACGGCGCGCTCCGGCGTCCACTCGGGCCGGGCGCACGGCTCCCCCTCGTTCCTCCAGCCGGTCTCCCGCGCGCAGCCCTTCAGGAGACCGTGATCGGACACGAACTCGATGGAATTCAGCGCGATGGACCGCGCAGCATCGGGCTGCGGGCTCTCCGTGGTCGGATCCGCCATATCGACCTTCCTCGCTCGCGGCGCTGATGGACTCGACACCAGCCGGCCACCCGCCGATTCACGTGGATCGTAATGTCCCAACCGGCCGGGCCAAGTCGGGAGTCGACGCAGGGGGCGAGGGCGCGCCGCCGGCGGGCGCCCCGGCGGCGCGCGAGCCCCCGCCGCGGCGCGCGCCCGCGCTGAGCCGGGTACCCCTGGCGCCGCGCGTCTAGGGCGACAAACGGGTTGAGCCCGCCTGAAACGAGCAAAATTTCGAACCGCCAAGGCGCCAAGGACGCCAAGGCGCCAAGATATTGTCTTCTTCTTGGCGTCCTTGGCGTCCTTGGCGGTTCACTTCTCGCTCGATCAACGCGATCGGCGCCCCGGGCGCCCGCGCGTCACGAGCCGGGTTCCCGCGGCAGCGCGACCGAGCTAGATTGCGCCCATGCCCAACAGCCTGTTCATCGTGCATGTCCATGTGCATGTCAAACCCGAGCACACCGACGCCTTCCGCCAGGCGACGCTCGAGAACGCGCGCGAGAGCGTCAAGGAGCCGGGGATCGCCCGGTTCGACGTCGTCCAGGACGCCGAGGATCCCGCGCGCTTCGTGCTCGTCGAGGTCTACCGGACCAAGGAGGCGCCGGCCGCGCACAAGGAAACGGAGCATTACAAGCGGTGGCGGGACACCGTCGCCGACATGATGGCCGAGCCGCGGACCAGCCGGAAATACGTCAATGTCTTCCCGGACGACGCGGGGTATTGACATGGCGTCTCCGCCCTCCGCGCCTTCCCACCTCGCCTTCGAGTTCGCCACCGCCGCGCGCATCGTCTTCGGCGCGGGCAAGCTCTCCGAGGTGCCCGCGGCCGTGCGCGGCCTCGGCGGGACGCGGGCGCTCGTCGTCACCGGGCAGCGCCCCGGCCGCGCCGCGCCCCTCCTCGCCGCGCTCGCCGAGGCGAAGATCGGCGCCGTGACCTTCGCCGTCGCGGGCGAGCCCACCGTGGAGATCGCGCGCGAGGGCACGGCGAAGGGCGCGGCCGAGCGGTGCGACGTCGTCGTGGCCCTCGGCGGCGGCAGCGCGGTCGACGCCGGCAAGGCGATCGCCGCGCTCCTCGCCAACGGCGGCGACCCGCTCGACTACCTCGAGGTCATCGGTCGGGGGAAAGCGCTTTCCCAGCCGTCCGTGCCGTTCGTGGCGATCCCCACGACCGCGGGCACCGGCTCGGAGGTGACGCGCAACGCGGTGCTCGCGTCGCGGGAGGCCGGCGTGAAGGCGAGCCTGCGCAGCCCGCACATGCTGCCGCGCCTCGCGGTGATCGACCCCGACCTGCTCGCGGGCGCGCCGCCCGAGGTGCTCGCCTCGAGCGGGCTCGACGCGCTCTCGCAGCTCATCGAGCCGTTCCTGTCGATCCGCAGCAACCCGCTCACCGACGGGCTCGCGCGCGAGGGCATCCGCCGCTCGGCGCGCTCGCTCCGCCGCGCGGTCCTCGAGGGCCCGGACGCGCCGGCCCGGGACGACCTCGCCGTGGCCAGCCTGCTCGGCGGCCTCTGCCTGGCGAACGCCGGCCTCGGGGCGGTGCACGGCTTCGCCGCGCCGGTGGGGGGCACCTTCGACGCGCCCCACGGCGCGGTGTGCGCCGCGCTCCTGCCGGCCGCCCTCGAGGTGAACCTGCGGGCGCTGCGCGCGCGCGCCCCGGCGCACCCGGCGCTGCCGCGCTTCGATGAGCTCGCGGCGCTCCTCACCGGCCGGGCCGGGGCCGCCGCCGAGGAGGGGATCGCCTGGGTCCGCGAGCTCTGCCGCGACCTCGCGATCCCGGGGCTGCGGCGCTACGGCATGAGCGAGGCGGACCTCCCGGCGGTGGTGCAGAAGGCCCGGGCGGCGAGCAGCATGAAGGCGAACCCGCTGCCGCTCACCGACGAGGAGCTGACCGACATCGCCGCGGCGTCCTTGTGACAGCGGGGACGGTGGTATCATCCCGAGGTGGCAAGCCCCTACCGCACGCGACCGTCCTCTCCGTCTGCCCGGCCGACCGATGAGAGACGGCTCGGCGTCGCGACCCTCGCCTTCGGCCTCGCCTGCGGCGTGATGGGGCTATCGCTCGCCGACGAGGGCCGGGCAGAGTGCGCGCTGCTCGCGGGCCTCGGCGGCTTCGCCCTGCTCCTCCAGCGCGAGGGCGCCCGCTAGCCTCCTCCCCCACCCCGATGACCGGAGCTCGATGAAGAACGATCCCGCCCCGAATCCCACCCTCGACGCCATGCTCGCCGCCCAGCGCATCGCGTTCGCGCCCGTCGTGTTCCAGGTGGCGCGCGTCATGAGAAACCGCGGCGTCCTCAGGGCGCTCCAGCGCGCCGGCAAGGGCGGCCGGACGGCGGCGGAGGTCGCCCAGGACACCGGCCTCTCCGCCTATGCGGCCAAGACCTTGCTGGAGGCGAGCCTGAGCTTCGGCCTGGCGGAGCTCGCCGGCGGCCGCGGAGGGGGGCGAGAAGGTGGAGAGCGTTACGCGATCACCCGGGTCGGGCTCATCGTCGAGAACGACCGGATGACCCGTATCAACATGGATTTCATCCATGACGTCTGCTACGAGGGCATGCGCTTTCTCGACGAGGCCATCGAGGGCGGCCGGCCGGCGGGCCTGAAGGTCTTCGGCGATTGGCCGACGGTCTACGAGGCGCTCCCGGAGCTCCCGCCGAAGGTGAGGGAGAGCTGGTTCGCCTTCGATCACCTCTACTCCGACTCGGCGTTCCCGCAGGCGCTGCCGATCGTGTTCGAGCGGCGGCCGAAGACGCTGCTCGACGTCGGCGGCAACACCGGCCGGTGGGCGATCCAGTGCTGCACGCACGACCCCGACGTGCGGGTCACGATCCTCGACTTGCCGGGCCAGCTCGAGGACGCGCGCGTCAACGTGCAGCAGCGCGGCCTGCTCGGCCGCATCATGGGCACGCCCATCGACTTCCTGGATCACGGCCAGGCGTTCCCGACGGGGTTCGACGCCATCTGGATGAGCCAGTTCCTCGTGTGCTTCTCGGAGGCGGACATCACCCAGATCCTCCGGCGGGCGCGCGCCGCCATGGGGGAGGAGACGGAGCTCTGGATCCTCGACACGTTCTGGGATCGGCAGGAGAACGAGGTGGCGGTGCACTGCCTGCACGGCTCTTCCCTGTATTTCACGTGCCTGGCGAACGGGAACAGCCGCATGTACAGCGCCGCCGACATCAAGCGCTGCATCGAGGAGGCCGGGCTCGCCGTCGACGCGGAGATCGACGGCCTCGGCCTCGCCCACACGCTGCTCCGGTGCCGCCGGCGCGACGTGCCGGCCGAAAAGCGCGCGTGAGCATCGGGACCGGGGAGAGCGCGTAGCAGCCTGGACGATCGGGCCCGCGGGCGAGCGGCGACACGACGGATGAGCCGGCCCGGGGCGCCCAGCGCGGCGCGGCGGGCGCGATCGAACGGCTTTCGCTTGCGGTCCTCGCGGTGCATAGTGCGGCGCCGCGGTCGCCTCCGCCGCGCCGCGCCATGGACCCACAAGGAGAAACCGTCGTGTCCCACCCTCCGCTCACCCAGCTCTCCGACGAGGAGCGCCTCTTCCGCGACTCGGTGCTCGATTTCGCCCGCAAGCGCGTCGCGCCGCGCGCGGCGGCGATGGACGAACAGGGCGCGCTCGACCGCGATCTGCTCCCTCCGCTGTTCGATCTCGGCCTCATGGGCATCGAGATCCCGGAGTCCTACGGGGGCTCCGGCGCGCGCTTCTTCGACGCGATCCTGGCGGTCGAGGCGCTCGCGGTGGTCGACCCGAGCGTCAGCGTGCTCATCGACGTGCAGAACACGCTCATGGCCAATGCGCTCCTCCGCTGGGGCAGCGACGCGCAGAAGCAGAGGTATCTCCCGCGGCTGAGCCGGGAGTGGGTCGGCTCGTACGCGCTGAGCGAGGCGGGCTCCGGCTCGGACGCGTTCGCGCTTTCGGCCCGGGCCCAGCGCAAGGGCGACCGCTGGGTGCTGAACGGCCGCAAGCTGTGGATCACGAACGCGAACGAGAGCTCGCTGTTCCTTGTGTTCGCGAACGTCGACCCGTCGAAGGGGTACAAGGGCATCACGGCCTTCCTGGTCGAGCGGACGTCCCCTGGGTTCTCGGTGGGCAAGAAGGAGAACAAGCTGGGTATCCGCGCCTCCAGCACGTGCGAGCTCGTCCTCGAGGACTGCGAGGTGCCGGAGGGCAACGTGCTCGGCGAGGTCGGCAAGGGCTACAAGATCGCGATCGAGACGCTGAACGAGGGTCGGATCGGCATCGGCGCGCAGATGCTCGGCCTGGCCGCCGGGGCGTTCGAGCACGCGATGCGCTACATGGGCGAGCGGAAGCAGTTCGGGCAGTCGATCGCGAGCTTCCAGGGTGTGCAGTTCCAGTATGCGCGGGTGGCGATGGAGATCGAGGCCGCGCGCCTGCTCGTCTACAACGCCGCGCGGCTCAAGGACGCGGGCCGGCCGTTCGTGAAGGAGGCCGCGATGGCGAAGCTGTTCGCGTCCGAGGTGGCCGAGCGGACGGCGTCCCTGTGCATCGAGTTCATGGGCGGCGTCGGGTTCACCAGGGAGTATCCGGTCGAGAAGCTCTACCGCGACGCGAAGATCGGGAAGATCTACGAGGGGACGTCGAACATGCAGCTGTCGACGATCGCGAAGCTGCTCCAGGCGGAGTACGACGCGAAGGGCTGAGCGCGGGTGTTCTCCCCGCGAGCGGCCAGCGCCGCCCTCAACGCCTCCGCTTCCACGACTCGGGTCTTCGGCGCGTGTGAAAGCACGCGACGAAGACGACGACGTCGTCCATCAGGCGGAAGAACAGGCCATAGGGAAAGCGGCGGACGAGCACCCGGCGTGTTTGGCGGTGCAGGACCTCGTACGCCATGGGCGCTTCGACGGCCGCCTGAATGGCGGAGCGGACCTCGGTCAGGAACTCCTCTCCGAGGCCGTCGCGCTCTCGCTCATACCAGGCGTATGCTCGCGCGATATCCGCCGCTGCAGCGGGCCGAACGAGGTACGCCCTCACCGTGACCGCGCGCGCGCCTGGGCGACGACCTCATCCCACGTGAGCCCAACCGGTCCATCGGCCTCTAGCTCATCGAGGCGCCGATCGAGCTCGACGCGTTGCGCGTCGCTGAGAGGGAACGCGTCAGGGTCTCGCCCGAGGCGAGCCCAGAGCTCGTCGAGAAGGTCGAGCTGCTCGTCACGGCTCAGTCGGGCGATGTCCAGGGCGGCTTTGGTCATACGTCGGCAAGTATCGCATGACGCGCCTGCCGGAACAATCCACAGGCCCGGCCGCGTCACGGCAGCTGGCGCTTGAGGTCGGCCAGCGAGCGGAGCGTCGACACCTGCTGCGGAAGGATCACGTCGCGCACCAGGACGTGCGACTCCGAGTCGAGCTCCTCGAGGTCGTTCCGGTAGTCCTTCAGGCCGTGATCCTCGCCCTCGGCCAGCACCGAGAGCGCCGTCTTGTGGCCGAGCGCCACCGCGGTCCGCTCGACGACCTTCGCGAACGCGCCCCATGGCCCGGAGCTCGACGGCGGGTCGCCACCGAGCTCCTCGATCCGCCGGCGCAGCATCTGCACCCGCGCCTCGTGCGACGCCAGGTTGAGCCGGAGTTGCTGGACCACCCGGTCCTCGCGCGCGGCGGCGATCGCCTGACGGTAGGTCTCCACCGCGGACATCTCGCCCCGGCAGAACGATTTGAGCTGCTCGATCGAGTCGTCGTCGATCAGGCCGTCCAGGCCCACGCTCTCGTCTGCGAATGCGATCGGTTCCATGGGTACTCTCCTGAGGTTGCTGGTGAACGCCGATTCGTCTCCTCCCTACCTCCCGAGCAGCAGCCAGCGCGACCTACGTCCGCGCGAGAACCATGAGCGAGACCGCCGGTGTTCGACCTCGCCGCGGAGAGCGTACGGCCATCGTGCCTCAGGGGTAATCCACGTCTCAGACCGGGGCGGCCTCGGTTGAGCTCTCTGGATTCTATTCAAACCCCGTTCCACCTGTACTGATTCCCGCGCGCGTCGTGGCGAGCTCATCCCGCCGGACAGCGTGCTCAGGTGATGGCGGTGACGAGGAGGAGCCGAGCCCCAGGGCGCCAGGGACGCCAAGAGAGAAGCGAGAGAACGACTCTGGGCTCCCCTGGCGTCCTTGGCGCCCTGGCGATCGCCTGTTCCGGGCGGCGTATCGAGGCGGCCGGGCGCGGCCCGGCGCGGGGTCAGAGGGTCGCGAAGACGCGGGCGCCCTTGCTGGTGCCGCAGGACTCTCCGGCGCCGACGCCGCGCAGGATCGCTTGCACCGCCGCCGCGTCGGCGTCGTCGCGCGCGAGCACGCCGATGAGCATCGCCCCCTCCTTGAGGCGCCGCTCGACCTCCGGCGCGCGCTGCTCCGGGATGCCGGCGTCGACGAGCACGCTGCTCAGGCTGGCGGTCGCGCCGGCCGAGCTCGCGTCGTCGAGCTTCACCGCGATGGGGCCGGCCACGGCGAGCCGCAGCCCCGGGACCACGAGCCCCGCGCCCGACGCCGCGAGGATCGAGCTGAGCGCATTGCCGTGCACGGCCGCGCCCTGCACGCGCGAACGCGAGAAGTGCTGGCGGCGGGCGGCCTCGCTCACGATGACGCAGATGTCCCTGCGCGAGTGCCCGTTGTCGAGGATACGCCGGATGGCGTCCTCGGCCTCCACACGTGTCCGCACCATCTCGGTGACCAACCTCTGGCTCGCCATGCAGATCTCCTTGGCTGAGGGTTCCTCGTCGTTCGCTTCTCCTTCGCAGAACACGAAACGTACCGGGCGCGTCCATCGCAGGATGTTTGCGTAACTGCTCACATTTCGGCGGCAGAATGCCCCGCGCCCGGGGCACAATGCCACGGCGAGATGGCCACGCTGTGACGGAGGGACACGGCGCTCTCGTCGGCGACCCTGCGGCGGCACGGCGCGGGGCCCTGAGCGCCGGGGATCGGGGGGTTGCACCAGGGACGGGTCAGGCCGCGGCGCGCCGCTGCACGCTCGGGCGCTTCGCGCTCTTCGGCCGCTTCACGCTCGCAGGGCGCTTCACGCTCGCAGGGCGCTTCACGCTCGCAGGGCGCTTCGCGCTCGCAGGGCGCTTCGCGCTCGCACGGCGCTTCACGCTCTTCGGCCGCTTCACGCTCGCAGGGCGCTTCGCGCTCTTGCCGGCGCGCCGCGCCTCGACCGCGCGCACGCTCTCGCGCAGCTGGGTGGCGAGCGGCACCGCGTCGCGCTCGCTGAAGCCGCGGACGATCCGGAGCATCGTGGCCTCCTCGGGCCGGAGCGCCGCGATCGCCTCGTCCGTGACCGCCTCTTCCGCCTCGAGCAGGGTCTGCAACGCGCCCTCGGTGTAGGCGCGGATCACGGCGGGGTGGACATAACAACGCTGGCAGACCGCGCGCGTGTTGCCGAGGCGGGCCGACACCATGTCGATCACCTGCGCCACGCACTTCTTCATCTGGCGGGCCGAGGTGGCGATCTCCATCTCGCAGAAGAACGACGCGCACAGCACCGTGCCGGTCCAGGTGCGGAAATCCTTCGCCGTGAACTCCTGCCCAGCGATCGAGCGCAGGTACTCGTTCACGTCGTCGGAGTGGATGCGCTGCCGCTTTCCATCGCTGTCGATGTACTGGAACAGCTCGTGGCCGGGCACGTCCTGGCACCGCTTCACGACGCGCGCGAGCCGCCGGTCGCGCACCGTCAGCTCGTGCTCCTTGCCGCTCTTGCCCCGGAAGTGGAACTTGATGAGATCGCCCTTGATCTCGACGTGCTCGTCGTGGAGCGTCGTCAGCCCGTACGAGTTGTTGTCGCGCGCATACTCGTCGTTCCCGATGCGGATCGACGTCTCGTCGAGCAGGCGCACCACGGTCGCCAGCACCTTCTCGCGCGGGAGCCCCGGCAGCGCGAGATCGCGCTCGGTCGCCGCGCGGATCGCCGGGAGCGCCGCGCCGAAGGCGAGCATGCGGTCGTACTTCGTCTCGTCGCGGACCTCGCGCCAGCGCGGGTGATACCGGTACTGCTTCCTGCCGCGCGCGTCCCGGCCCGTGGCCTGGATGTGCCCGCGGTCGCTCTGGCAAATCCACACCTCGGTCCACGCGGGCGGGATCGCGAGGCGCCGGATCCGCCGGAGCGCCGCCTCGTCCCTGACGATGCGCCCCTCGGGGTCGAGGTACTTGAAGCCCTTGCCCGCCTTTCGCCTGGAGATGCCCGGCTCACCGTCGTTGACGTACCGGAGCCCGGCCGACTTCGCGGACTCGACCGGCGACGGGGTGAGCGGCGCGGCCGCGGAGAGCTCGCCCGCCGCGCGCGCGAGCTCGACCGTCTCGACGGTCTCGACCGACAGGCTGACGCGGCGCCGCCGGACGACGGCGCCGCTCGGGGTGGAGCGCCGCGCGCGGCGCGGCGTGCTCCGCGGGCGGCGCCTGGATCGGGGGGTCGTGGCGATCGCGCTCGGCATGGCGGGACCAGCTCAGACAGCTCCCTCCAGGGCCGCGCCGGCGAGGCGCCGCGACCGCTCGCGGTGCGCCTCATCGATGAACCGCCGCACCTCCGAGTCGATCGCGGCGATCGCCATCCGCTTGAACATCCGCAGCGGCAGCGGCACGTCGATCTCGAGGTCGACGGTCCTCGGCCGGAGCTCGAGCCGCCCGGCGACCTTGTAGCCCTTGAACGACAAGCCGAGATCCGCGCGCCGCTCGTCGCTCCAGAGCATGGAGGGGGCGTACTCCGCGTACCGCTCGCAATACTGCGCCATCGCCCTCAGGACGGCCTTCTTCGCTTCTTCGTCGTTCAGGTCGTGATGGACCGTGTGCTTCATGATGACCTCGGGTGATGGCTGGAAGCTCGGCTCCAGCGAGGGCTGACGGGCGACAGGCTCGGCAGCGCAGCCGTTCGGCAGTAGCAATCAGGGTGCCCGCCGGCTCCGGCGGGGGCGATCGCCTCGACCAGAGCATTTCTCGGGAAAGCCGGGCAAGATCGCGCACCTCCGCGCGCCGCGCCTGGCGACGATCGCCACACGCGAGGCAGATCGCTACGGCGCGCCCGGCGCCCGCCGGGGCGCGCTGCGGGTGAGCTCGGCGGCATGGCGCGTGCGTTCCACCCGTTCATGCAGGCAGCTGGGGCCGTGACGTCTTCGCGTGGGCTCGGAGCGTGGCTCGGGCCGCGCATGATCAAGGCGCTGAAGGTGACGGCGATCCTGCCGATCGCGCTCTGGCTCGGCTACGTCGTCATCGGCAACATCATGCTGAGCACGAAGCTCGTGGCGCGGCTCGTCAGCTACAACCCGACCGACGCGACGCTGGTCTACGGGTCGGCCTGGAGCCTCTGGCCGGGCGTCGTGCACGTGAAGGAGCTCCGGCTCAGCGGGTCCGACAGCTTGCTCGAGTGGGCGGTGCTGCTCGACGAGGTGGACGCGGACATCCACCTGACCGATCTCTTCCGGAAGAAGTTCCACGCGGAGGACATCCGCGCCGAGGGCTTCACGTTCCGCATGCGGCTGCTCGTGGATCCGACGAGCGAGCGCGATCTGGAGGCGCCGCACATCAAGGCGCTGCCCCCCATCCCGGAGTTCACGAACCCGCCGCTCAAGCCGGAGCTGCCGCCGAAGCGCGATCTCGAGAGCTCGGACGAGGGCTACAACCTCTGGACCGTGCACCTGGAGGGGGTGGACACGACGCTCAAGGAGGTCTGGATCCAGCAGGTGCGGTATGCCGGCGGCGGCCGCGTGCGCGGCGGGTTCTACTACAAGCCGCTCCGCTCGGTCCGCGTCGGGCCCGTGGCGCTGGAGCTCCGTTCGGGCGAGGTCCACCTCGCCGACCGCGTCGTCGCGCGGCTCGACGCCGACATCGACGTGACGATGAACACGTTCGATCCGCGGGACATCGAGGGGCTCGACATCTTCGACACCACCTGGGCGCGCGTGCGCCTCGACGCGCAGCTGCCCGGGCTCGATTTCGTCCACTTCTTCACCGGCGAGGGCGCCGAGCCGCGGATCGAGGACGGGAGCGGAGGGCTCCGGACGAACCTCGTCGTGAACCGGGGCAACGTCGAGCCGGGCAGCTCCCTCTCGTACGGCACGAGCCACCTCGCGGCCTCCGCCGGGTCGCTCCGGGCGGCCGTCGCGGCGGACGTGGATCTCCGCGTCGACGAGCGCGGGCAGGCGCGCCTCGCGGTGGCGGTGCCCCGCGCGACGCTCGAGCGCCCTGGAAAGGAGCTGCCGCCCATCGTGGTGGAGCGGGCGAGCGCCGCCTTCGACGCGCCGGAGCTCCACCTCATGCGGCTCCCGCCGGGGTTCTCGTCGAAGGTGGACGTCGTCGCCGCGGCGATCCCGGATCTGCGCTGGCTCAACCCGGACGGCGCCGGGCCGGACGCGCCGCGGTTCACGGGCGGCGCCGCGTTCGCGCGGAGCAGCCTCGAGGTCGACCCGCTCGGCCGGGGGACGGGGTCGCTGAGCCTCCTGCTCAAGCACGGGGCGCTCGCGTGGAAGGAGACGCGCGTGAAGGGCGACATCGAGGCGCGCGTGGCGGTCGACGCGGCGAACCTCCTCGGCCCGACGGCCAAGCTCGGGAAGAGCCGGATCGAGATCAAGGACCTCGCGATGGAGCATAAAGGCGAGGCGCTGCCCGGCTGGTGGGCCCGCATCGACGTCGACGACGCGAAGGTGGGGCGGGGGCTGATGGAGGCGGCGATCCGGATCGAGTGCAAGGACGCGAGGCCCGCGGTGACGCTGCTCGACGCCGAGGACGCGATCCCCGGGTGGGCCGCGGGGCTCCTCACCATGGAGGGGCTCAAGGCCTCGGCGACGGTGCGGCGCAAGGAGAGCGACGTCGATTTCAGGCTGCTGGAGGCGCAGGGGGGCAACCTCGCCATCCGCGGGCGGCTCACGAAGTCGGACGGGCAGGAGCCGCTCGGCGCGTTCCTCGTGAAGAGCGGGCTGCTCTCGGTGGGGATCGACCTGGAGCAGGACGGGGCCGGCGTGCACCCGCTCGTGGGCGACGACTGGGTGAACGAGAAGATGGCCGCGCTGGGCCGGTGAAGCGCCGCCGGCGGGCGAGGCGTCCGGGGCGTTCGCGAAGCACAAGAATCGTCTTGTATAACGTCATGCATTCCGTTATAACGGATCCATGCATCCTCCCCTCGTCGGCACGCCGACGTTAGGTTCTCACGCGGCGGCCCCCTGCGCGTGCTGTCGAACGGGCGTTCGTCGTTCTTGCTGTAGTTAGCCGCATGCGCCGCGGCGCGAGCTGCGGCGAGGAGAACAGCGGGGCAGCGCACCCGCGTCCATGGCGACGCGCCACGCTGCCGTTCGTCGTGACGGCCGAGCCGCGCGGCTCATCACCGTCAGAGTCCGCCCTTCGCGTGGCGCGCCCGGCTGAGCTTTCGCCAGCGCGCGCACCGAGGCGTCCTTCGGGATGACGGCGGGTGCTCGCTTCCGACGACGTTCGACTCCGTCATGCGGCGCTTCCAGCACTCCGAAGGAGACAGGTATGAAGCGGTTCTTCGAACGTCATCGATGGATTGGCTCGGCGGTCGCGAGCGGGCCCTGGTTGCTCGCGACGCTGCTCGGCCCGATCGGATGCGAGAGCGACAACGACTCGGGCAGCGGCGGCGGCGCCGGTCAGGCCGGCAGCTCCAGCGGCGGATCGGGCGGCTCCACGAGCGGCACCGGCACCGGCAACGCGACGGGCGGCGCCGGCGGCGGTGGCGGCTCGGGCGAAGGCGGCGGCGCTGGCGAAGGCGGCGGCGGCGCTGCGGGCTCGGGCGGCGCTGGCGGGGCCGGTGGGGCCGCGGGCTCGGGCGGCGCCGGCGGGGCCGGTGGCGCTGCGGGCTCGGGCGGCGCCGGCGGCAGTGACGCCGCGGGCTCGGGCAGCGCCGGCGGGGCCGGTGGCGCTGGGGGCGGGGGCGGCGCGGGCGCCGAGCTGCCCAACATCGTCACGATCGTGGCCGACGATCTGGGCTTCTCGGACCTCGGCGCGTTCGGCGGCGAGATCAGCACACCGAACCTCGACACGCTCGCCGCCGAGGGCCGCATCCTCACCGGGCACCGCTCCGGATCGCTGTGCGCGCCGACCCGCGCGATGCTGGTCTCCGGCACCGACAGCCACGCCGTCGGGCTGGGCCGCATGGGCGGCGGCACTGGACCGCAAGCGGGGCAGCCCGGCTACGAGGGCCACCTGACCGACAACGCGCTGTCCGTCGCCGAGCTCCTGAGAGACGCCGGTTACCATACGTACATCGCCGGCAAGTGGCACCTCGGCGACGCGGAGGATCAGAGCCCGCCGGCGCGCGGCTTCGAGAAATCGTACGTCCTGCTCGGCGGCGTGGCGACGTTCTTCAACGAGTACGCCGACCCGCCGACGACCGCGCAAACCCGGCTCTATCGCGAGGACGGCGTGTACACGCAGCCGCCGCGCGGCTTCTACGCGACCGAGCTCTACACGGACAAGCTCATCCAGTACATCGAGAGCAACCGCGCCGACGGCAAGCCGTTCTTCGCGTTCGCGACGTACACCACGCCGCACTGGCCGCTTCAGGCCCCGCCCGAGTACGTCGACAGGTACCGCGGCCGCTACGACGCGGGCTACGACGCCATCCGCGAGCAGCGCCTCGCGCGGCTCAAGAGCCGCGGCATCATCCCCGAGTCGTTCACGCCGAACCCCCGCTTGCCGAGCGACGGCAGCAACCCGAAGACCTGGGAGCAGCTGACGCCGGAGGAGAGGATCTACGAAGCGCGGCGCATGGAGATCTACGCCGCCATGGTCGAGAACCTCGACGCCAACATCGGCAGGCTGATCCAGTACCTCAAGCGCGTCGGCGAGTACGAGAACACCTTCATCTTCTTCCAGTCCGACAACGGCGCGGAGGGCGGCAATCGCGAGGGCTTTGCCGAGAGCGACCCGAGCCGCTCCGGACCGGTGGTGAACACGCTCGAGAACCTGGGTCGACCGGGCTCGTACATCGGCGTCGGCCCCCGCTGGGCCGAGGTGAGCGCCACGCCGTTCCGCCTGTGGAAGAGCTACACGACCGAAGGCGGCGTCACCGTTCCGGCCATCGCCCGGCTGCCGGGACAGCACGAGGCCAAGCCGCAGTTCGACGGGACCACGCACGTGGTCGATTTTCTGCCGACGGTGCTCGAGCTGGCCGGCGTGCCCAATCCGGGGAGCACCTACAAGGGCAGAGACGTCGAGCGGATCAGCGGGCATTCGATCCTGCCGGTGCTCGAAGATCGGGCGACCCGCGTGCGCGCGCCCGGTGAGACGTTGATCTGGGAGCACGGCAATCACCGCTACGTGATCCGCGACAACTGGAAGCTCCTGTGGCTCAGCGCGCCCTATGGCCCGACGCCGCGCGCGTGGACGCTGTACGATCTGGCCACCGACCGCGGCGAGATCAACGACGTGTCCACGGCTCATCCCGACGTGGCGGCCGAGCTCGCCGCCGCGTGGACGCAGTACGCCACCGATCGCCGAGTCATCCTCACCGAGTAAACGCGCCCCGCGCCGCACGCGAGACCGGGCGCCTCTGCACGACCCGAGTCTCGCGGCGGCGCTCGCCTCCGCTCCGCCCATGGCTGATTCCCGACCCGTTCGTTGGTGGCCCATCGCCGTCCTGACCCTGGCGCTCGCCGGGCTCGTGGTCTTTCGCGCGCTCACGGGCGCATCCTCCCTCGCGCCAGCCGACGCCTCCACGGCGAGCGCTCCGGGGGCGAATCCAGGGGCGGACCGCGGCGACGCCGCGAAGGCCTCGCCGGCGGCCGCTGCGCCGGTCGGCCCGGCGGAGCGCTCGCCAGAGCGCGCGGCGGCCGGCTTCGTCGGCAGCGACCGCTGCGCGCCGTGCCACGCCGAAGAGCACGCCGCGTGGAAGGGCTCGCAACACGCGCGGGCCATGCAGCACGCGAGCGCCGCCGCCGTGCTCGGGAACTTCGAGGGGGCGCGCCTGGTTTACGCCGGGCAGGTCCACCGCTTCGATCATCAGGACGGGAAATACTGGGTCACCACGGACGGCCCCGATGGCCAGCTGCACCGCTACGAGGTGCTGTACACCTTCGGCGTCGAGCCGCTTCAACAGTACCTCGTTGCGGGCCCGGGCGGACGCTTGCAGGCGCTGCCGTTCGCGTGGGACTCCCGCCCCAGGGCGCGCGGCGGGCAGCGCTGGTACCACCTGCACGAGCGCGACAGCGTGCGCGCCGGCGACGTGCTGCACTGGACCGCCGCCAGCCAGAACTGGAATCACATGTGCGCCGAGTGCCACTCGACGCACGTCACGAAAGGGTACGACGCGGCCGCGGACCGATTCACCACCACCTGGTCCGAGATCAGCGTCGGGTGCGAAGGCTGCCACGGCGGCGGCGCGCGCCACCTCGACTGGACCGAGGCCCGGACGCCGGACCCCTCGAAGGGCCTCGACGTGCGCTTCGACGAGCGCCGGAACGCCACGTGGACACGGCTGCCCAGCGGCACAGCGCAGCGTGCCAAGAGCGCCTCGAGCGGCACCGAGGGCGCCACGTGCGCGTTCTGCCACGGCCGCCGCGAGAGCCTCTCGCAGCCGTTCCGGCACGGCGCCCCGCTGCTCGACAGCGTCGCGCTCGAGCTGCTGACCGCGCCCTTCTACACGCCCGACGGCGTGATGAGCGACGAAGTCTTCACCTATGGCTCGTTCCAGCAGAGCAAGATGGCGCACGCCGGCGTGACGTGCAGCGACTGCCACGAGCCGCACTCCGGCCGCCTGCGCGCCGAGGGCAACGGCGTGTGCGCGTCCTGCCACGAGCCGGCGCGCTTCGACGTCCCCGAGCATCACCACCACGCCGCGAACGCCGCCGCCGCGCCCGCCGCGAGCGCCGGCGCCGCCCCCGGCGCGCCCGCCGCTCCGCGCTGCGCCGACTGCCACATGCCGGCGCGCACGTACATGGGCGTCGACGTCCGTCACGATCACGGCTTCCGGGTGCCTCGGCCGGATCTCTCGGTCCGCCTCGGGATCCCGGACACATGCGCCGACTGCCACGCGCAAAAGCCCGCGAGCTGGGCCGCCGACGCCGTGCGAGCGTGGCTCGGCCGCCCCGCGCGGGGCCATCAGACGTATACCGACGTCTTCGCTCGCGCGCGTACCGCGCCCGGCGATCCGGCCGTCGCCGCCGAGCTCCAGCAGCTCGCGAACGACCGCGCCATACCCGCCATCGCGCGTGCCACCGCGCTCGCCTCGCTGCGCGCCGCCCCGACGGCCGCGTCGCTCGCCGTCCTCGGCGCCGCGCTCGCCGATCCCGACCCGCTGCTGCGGCGCGCAGCGCTCAGCGCGCTGGAGAGCTACGACCCACGTCGCATCGCGGCCGTCGCCGCGCCGCTCCTCGCCGATCCCGTGCGCGGTGTGCGCGTCGAAGCCGCGCGCGTGCTCGCGGGCGTCGACCTCGGCGCCTTGCCCGAGCGCGCCGCGCAGAACCTGGACGGAGCGTTGCGCGAGTACATCGCGACGCAAACCCTCCACGCCGATCGAGCCGAAGCGCAAAACAACCTGGGCCTCGTCTTCGCCCGCACGGGCAAGCCGCGCGACGCCGAGCAAGCCTACCTCGCCGCGCTTCGCATCGAGCCCGGCTACGTCCCCACCTACGTGAACCTCGCCGACCTCTATCGCGAGCTCGGTCGCGACGCGGACGGCATCGCGCTGCTCCGGCGCGGCATCGCCCGCCTTCCCGAGCAGGCCGAGCTGCTTCACTCGCTGGGCCTCGCCCTGGTCCGGCAAGGCCACCGGGACCAGGCGCTAGAGCCGCTGAGGCGCGCCGCCGAGCTCGCGCCCGAGCAGGCTCGGTTCCAGACCGTCTACCAGGCCGCGCTTGCCGCCTTGCGGCCATCCACCCCGGGCGTTCACGCCCAGCCTCCGCTCGGGGGGCCATGAGGTCTTTCTAGAGATGGTCGCGCGGCGGCTCGACGCGCGGAAGGCGCAGCGGCGTGCGCGCGTCAGCCGCCCGACGTGATCGAGCAGCCGTTCGCGTGCCCTCCCCACCCGCCCGAGAGGTGGAACTTGTCCGGCGGGTAAATGCCTCCCGGAGGACGCCCCCCGACGGTGATGCGGCGTTCGTGGTCATAACAAACCGAGCCGCTCATGTAGAGATAGCGATCCTTGCCGCCGTTGATCGACGTATTGAGCGTGGCCTGCGTGCCACTCACGGTTTGCCAGCTCCCGTCCACGCGTCGTTCCATCTTCACCGTCAGGTTGTCGTTGCCGTCGCCCTGGCTGACGAAGCACGCTCCCGCGATGATGCGCGAGTATTTGCCCAGGTAGCCGCTCGCCGTCCAGCTCGGCAACGACGTGGTCATATTGAGGAGCTGCTCGGAGTCGTCCACGCCGCCGAACGAGACCGCCTGGTTGTCGAAGTAGCTCTGCCACGAGGCCGACGCGCAGTTCCCGGCGGTCACCTCCGGCCCCGCGTCGTAGACCACCGAGAGGATCCGTGCGCCTCCGGTGAGCGAAGCATGCTGTTCGAGGAGCCGCGGCGAGACGTCGGCCGAGGCGTCGGCGCTCAGCAGATACTCGACCGGCGTGATCTCGGCCCCGTCTGCGTGGACGAGCGGCAAGAGCTTGTCGTCCTCGGGCGAAGAGACGACCAGCACGCCGATCTGGGGCACCGCGCTGCTCGGATCCTCGTCGATCAGCGATACCGTCCCGACGCGTGGCACCACGAATCGGTTCAGCACCTTGCTTTCGACCCTCTCGATGTCCCGAGCGGGCTTCATGCCGGCGCCTTCCTCGGGCGTCGCCTGCCCGAAATCGTGCGAGGCCTGGCTCGCCGGCGCCTCCTCCGAAGCTCGCCCCGACTCGCCGGTATCGACCGCGCAGCCTGCTGCGAGCAGCGTAATTGCGACGAAACCACCCAGAATGCGTCTGTCGTTGAACATATTTCCCTCCGTCTCTGGTGAGGTACCCTGCGCATTCGGAGCAGTGCATCCACCGTGCCTGCGCGCCCGCGCCGCGGATCGCCCGGATCTCCGCCCATCAGGGACAAGCAACGTGGTACGGCGTCGTCACGCTGGTATGCAGGCATGACGCCGGGATGTCATGCCCGCATGACAGGAGCCCGCCTGCGGCGCATATCGGCGGCGCCATGTGCAGGGAGCGGCGCTCGGGGCTGCGAGGCAGACATGCGCCCCGCCCGCGGGCTGATGCCGAGATCGCTTTCTCGGAGGCGAATCGGCGCGAGGCGCCGCCGCGGGCCCACGGCTTGTGGCGCGGCGGCGGCGCGGGCATGGTGCCCGTTCATGCCCCTCCGAGAGCTCCTCCCCGTCGTCCTCCTCGGCGCAGGAATCGCGCTCGGCGCAGGGATCGCAGCCTGCACCGCGCGGCCAGGCTCGACCGGCGCGAGCTCGCCGCCCGCCGCCGCGACGCCGGCGCGGCCGATCCCACCGGCGAGCGCCTCCGCAGCGCCGCAGGCGGCGGCGGGCGACCCGGCTGCGCCCGGGGCGGCTTCGCCCGAGCTGCCGCCCCCGTCGGCCGAGCAGATCGCGCGCCTCCCGCCGGGCGCCGCGCTCTACGTCTCGCTTCGCAACACCGACCTCGGCGTTGCCGTCCAGCATCTGCCCGAGCTCGCCCAGATCCTGATCGAGGCGAACGGCGCGCTCGGCAGCCAGGATCCGCCGGACCTGACGCTCGCGAAGGCCGGCGTCGATCCGCGCAGGCCGATCCTGGGCGCCGTGGTGCCCGCGCCCGAGAAGAGCGCGCGCGCCGTCGTCGACGCCATGGCCAAGGGAGCCTCGGGCAAGGCGCTCGAGAAGGTGGTTCGCGAGCGCGCGTCGGACGCGACGCGGCTGCGGCTCCTCGTCCCGCTCGCGAGCGGCGCGGACCCGCGGCGCGCCCTGGCGCCCGCGATCGACGTGCTCACGGGCGGCGCCCCGCTGGACGCCTGCCCGGGCGCCGCGCGCTGCGCCGGCTTCGGCGCCCGCGCGCCGCTCGGCGTGGCGCAGGGCGGGCTCACCGCCGTCGCCGTCCACGCGGACGGCGCCGACCTCCGGCTCGACATCGTGATGCCGCTCTTCGTGTCCGGCGCCGATCCGGCCGCCCTGAAGGAGCTCGTCGCGTTCAGCGAAGAGCTCGGGGGCCCGGTGGACCGGTGCTCCAGGTTCGACGCGAGCCCCGTCGTGTCGGTGTGCCTCGATCCCGACCGGATGGGCGAGCTGGGCGCCACGTTCGGCTACGGCCAGCTCGCGCGCGCGCTCTCCGGAGGCTCCGTCGACGCGAAGGTGGTGCCGGCGATCGCGGCCCAGGGCCTGGCCGAGGTCGGGCAGAACGTCTGGCTCGCGGCGCCGGCGCGCAGGCTCGCCGGCGACGGCACCCTCGGGGTCACCGTGCAGGGCAAGCGGAGCCGCCTCGTCGGGTCGTGGGCCCTGACGGACGCCTCGCGCGCCGGCGTCGAGAGGGCGTTCGCCGCCGAGCGATGCGCCGTCGGCGACGCGACGGCCAGGGAGCTCTTGCCCGCGCTCCGCGCGGCCTTCGGCGATCCGGGGAAGGGCTTCGACGACCCGAAGAAGGTCGCCGCCGCGTTCAAGGAGGCAGGCTGGGCTGCCTACTTGATCGCCGCCGCCGGCACATGGCCGAACCTGCTCGGAGCGATCTCGAGCGCGCTCGCTCAGGGCCCCGGGGCCGACCCCGACTACCAGGTATGCGCCCGCCACGACGGCGGGCGGCTCGTCCTCGTGGCCGAGATCCGGAGATGACAGCGTGCATGGGGACCGCAGGATGGATGCTGACGCCACGAGCCGCAAAGAGCGGTGCGAGGACAACCCATTTGCAAGCCTCCGGCGTCGCCGCATCGATGTTGGGCCGAGACCCTCCTCGAAGGACTGCTCCGCTCCGTGTCGCTCCTCGTGGTACAGAGGCCGTCGCCATGTCGCGCGCGCGCACGTTCCGGGTCCCTCATGGCCATCTTGCCCTCGGCCTCGCCGCAGCGTGCCTCGCGCCGGGCTGCCGCAGCGAGGCGCCGAAGGCCACCAGCGAGGGCTCGCCGGCCGCCGCGACGAGCGCCGCGGCCCCGCTGCCGTCCGCGAGCGGCGCGGCGATGCCCGCCTCGCCTGCGCCGCCTGCCTCGCAGGCTCCACCGGCGCCGGCCGCGCGCCCGCTCACCGAGCAGGAGAAGCAGGCCCTCGCCGTCTACAAGGCCGCCCTGGCGAGGGGCCGGCTCGCGACCAAGAAGCGGGACTTCAACGCGGCGATCCAGGCGTTCACCGAGGCGCTCGCCGCGGATCCGAGCGACGCGCGGGCGCTCGCGGAGCGGGGCTTCGCCCACCTGACCGCGGGCGACGAGGACGCCGCGGCGCGCGACTTCGAGGTGGCGCTCACGAGCGCGGGCGACCCCGAGCTCCGCTCCCAGATCTGGTATAACCTCGGTCTCCTGCGCGACAGGTCGAACGACGCCGAGGCCGCCCGGGTCGCCTACGCCAATGCGCACCTGCTGAAGCCCTCCGTCGCGACCCGCGCCAAGCTGGCCGACAGGTCGACCTGCACCGTCGAGATCCGCAAGACGGGCCTCGAGGACGCCCAGATCGTCCCGAGCTGGGCCGCGCTCCTCGCGCTGGTCGGCTCCGGCGCGGAGGAGCCCGGCGCGGCTGCGGGCGAGGCCGCGGCGCGAGGGAGCCTGTGCGGGCCCGAGCCGAAGCGCACCATCGACGGCCCGTGCGCCGGGGATCCGCCGTGGGTCTTCCCCCGCGAGTACATGCTCTATGTCCATCACGTCAACCACGTGGTCTTTCCCCGCAAGCCCGCGGGTTTCCTGGTCGCGAACGGCGGCTACTCGGGCGGCTGGCCCGCGCGGTGCCATGGGAGTCGCTCCGTGAGCGGCTCGATCGAGGGAGATCTGCTCGTGGTCACCGGCTCCTTCGATGGCGGGGGCTCGGTCTTCGACGGAGAGGTCAACGACGAAGGGCGCTGCAAGAACGGCGTGAGCTACCGCGAGCAGACGTTCTACGACGCGCGCACCGGCCGGGCGCTCGTGGCGCTGCGCGCGCCGGCGGATGGCGCAGCCGACGTGAAGGTGCAGGGAGATCACGTGGTGGTGTCGGGCGCCGGCTGCAACGAGCGACTCCGGCTGGACGTCAGCGCGAAATAGCTCTCCGAGCAGCGCCGGCGCGCCCCGCGCAGGCGCCGCGCCGGGGTGTACGAGCGAGCTCGGCGGCGCCGTCCCGAGCCCCGGCTCGGGCCGGCAACCCGGGTCGAGGCGGTCGCGACAACCGCCTTGACGTCGAGGCGCAGCGCAAGAGCGTGAAGACCTCGGTGAAGGTAGGAATGGAGGAGGTGAATCGCACAGTGTATGGGTGCATGGGCCGGCAAGGCCAGGACGGCCTGCCGGAGTGCCTTGGCGCGTCGTGGTCCAGGTGACGCCGCGCCGGCGGCCGCCTCGTCCGGCGGCTCAAAGGCTCGAGCCAATGCCGAGCTCGGCCAGCAGCTCCGCTGCCTGTGATGCGCCATGGGGTCACCGAGGCCGACACCCTGAGGAGATCTTGCTCTACGCTCCTCTCGATGCCCAGCGACGCTCCTGTCGATCTCTACTCGCTCGCGTTCACATGCAGCGCCGACCCGCTGCTCTTGCTCGATGAAAACGGCCGGATCCTGGCGTTGAACCCCGCCGCCGAGCGCCTCACCTCCGCTCCCGGGGCGACGGCGTGCGGAGGGCCCGTCGATGAGGCCCTGCGGCCCGACCCGCCCCTCGGCGCGCTGCTCGAGCAGGTGCTCCGCGATCGCGCCCCGCGCGCCCTGCCGCCCGACTTCGCCCTCCACCTCGCGAACGAGCGCGTCGTCCTCGCCGAGGGGAACCTCAGTCCGCTCATCGATCCTTCAGGCGCGTGCGCCGCCGTGCTCCTCTCGCTGCGCGACGTGACCGAGCGACGCCGGGCCGAGCAGGCGGCGCGCGATCAAGGAGCGCGCCTGCACGCGGCCGCCGAGGCGCTCGACGTCGGCTTCGTCATCTACGACGCCGACGAGCGGCTCTGCTTCTTCAACACGGCGTACAAATCGCTCTACCCCGAGTGCGCCGACGCCATTCAGATAGGCAATTCGTTCGAGGACGTCGTCCGCGAGGGCTGCCGGAAAGGGATCCACCTCCACAGCGGCCTCAGCGAGGACGAGTGGGTCGCCGCTCGCCTCGCGGACCATCGCCGGCCTGGGGAGGTGTACGTGCGGCGGTTCGGGGACCGCTGGCTCACCCTCAAGAGCAGCCGCCTCGCCGACGGCAGCTTCGTCGGCCTGCGGATCGATACCACCGAGCTCAAGCAGGCAGAGCTCGCCCTCGAGCGCGAGCGGCAGTTCATCCGCCTCGTACTCGACACCATCCCGATCATCGTCACGGTCAAGGATCGGGACGGCAGGATGAAGCTCGTCAGCAAGGGCTACGCCGAGCTGTACGACACCACGCCGGAGGGGGCGGTAGGAAAGACCCTTGCCGATCTGCCACCCTCCCACGCCGAGCTCTCCGCCATCGGCGAGATGGACCGGGAGGTGCTCGCGCGCATGCAGCGGGTCTCGAGGGTTCAGCCCGTCGCGCGCCCGAACGGCAAGGTGCGGTGGATGTCCATCGTCAAGGTGCCCCTCGTCGAGCAGGACGGCACGACGCACATCCTCGCCATCGGCACGGACATCACGGCGCAGCGGGAGCACGAGGAGCACATGGCCGCCACCATCGCCGAGCTCGAGCGGCAGAGGCAGGCCTTCGCCGATCAGCTCGCGGTCATCCAGCACCAGCAGGCGCTCATCCGCGCCCTGTCCACGCCCATCCTCCAGGTCGCCGAGGGCGTGCTCGCCGTACCCCTGATCGGCGCGCTCGACGACGCGCGCGCGGCCGACGTCACCAGCAAGCTCCTCGACGAGGTCGTGCGCACGGGCGCTCGCTTCGCCATCATCGACGTCACGGGCATCGAGGGCGTCGACGCCGCGACGGCCGACCACCTCGTCCGCATCGTCCGCGCGATCCGCCTGCTCGGCGCGAGCGGCGTCCTCACCGGCATCGGTCCGGCCGTCGCCCAATCCATGTGCGGCATCGGGGTCGACCTCTCCGGCGTCACCACGCACGGCAACCTCCGCGCCGGGATCGAGGTCTGCCTCCGCGCGCTGCCCGCGCGGCGCTGAGGGCGGCCGGCGATTCCCGTCCTCCGCGAGGGCGACGAGGAGAGACCGCTTTACCGAGACCGCTCGAGGCACGCTGAATACCCGGGCGGACGACAGGATCGTGGGTCGTTCTGCCATTCTGCGCCCGTCCTCCTTCGACTCCGAGGACGGGCAGATCGCCGCCGCTGATCACACAGCGCCGCCGAGGAGCCCGAACGCCGGTCCGGTCATCCTCCCTTTGCCGTGCGCGAGCGATTCGCATACTCCTCGCGTACGATCGCGAGGAGCGCCGTGTACTCGAAGTCGCTGTCAGGCCTGAACTGCCGGAGGGCCGTCTCGCCAGGAGACAGGTAGTCAAAGAACTCGTAATGCTCGGCATCGTCGTCGAGATAACGATAGCTCTGGATCGTCGCACACATGGTGTCGTCACGCGGATTCTCGAGCCGGTGCGTCTGGTACATCTCCGGCGTGATCCACGTCACCTGGCCTTTGTGAAACGACTTGGTGTCGAACGGCGCGGGCTCCTCGGTATTACCGTCCTCGGCGAGCGGGTTGTACCAGCTCGCCTGGATGGTGCCGTGGAGGACCTTGATGATCGCCACCGTGGCGCCATGGTTGTGAACTGGAGAGTAGCACCTCTTGGGCCAGATCTCGAGGACGAACGGCACGCCCGGGCTGTCGCCCGTATCGGGGCCGATGGTCACGCGAACATAGACCATGCGTGGATCGGCGCCGAACTCCGTTTGCTTCCGTTTGAGCAGCTCATGGAGCGTCAAACCCGGCGTGTCGAGCGAGTGATTGATCGCGGAGGCGTCCTCTTCGGACAGCGCGATCCCGCGACCGCCGACGGTGCCAAAGAGCGCCTGGCCTTCGATGGGCAGCGCGGCCGAGGCGGTGACGTCGTTCTTGGAGATGTTGTCGAGCGCCATGGCGTCGCGATCGGAGAGCGCGGGCGCTGCGTCCTGGACCACGGGCATCCTGCCGAGCTTCGGCTCGGACACGACCCTCACGTCCGTGGCCATCACGACCTGCTTGACGCGCCACACAGGGTTCTTCGAGGAGGACGCTTCGCGCGCGGGCTGCGACCGGTGCCGAGCTGGGGATGCGACGGAGAGCAGGCAGAGCTCGTTGCGTCTCATCATGTAGCCGTGTCCAACGCTGATCCGCGCGTTCGCTCGGTCCACCGAGACCCAGAGAAACATGCTGCTCGCGCAGAAACGGATGAGGTGCATCCCCTCGGGTACCCTCGTTCGCGCCGCGCGCTCCGCGAGGTTGGCGGGGGCGATCTCGATCCATGTGTCAGAGATGGTCACCTCGAAGACGGATTTCCCATGCTCATCGGCAAGGCACACACGGTACTGATCCACGCCGGCCTGCGCAAAATTACCAATCTCGAAGGCGACGGTGCCTTGGCCGAGCATCTCAAGCGGCACGTTGTATCGGTCGCCGCTCCGCGTGGGTGCCTGCGGCGTCGCGCCGAGATCTGCTCGCTGGCGTCGCGCAGCGTGCTCCTCGGTCAAGCGGCGTCGCGCGGCGCGGACGAAGGCATCGAGGGTCAATTGAAAATCGGGCATGGTATCGGTTCTCCTTGGGGAGGGTCGCAACTACTCAGCACGTCCTCACACAAGCTTCGATCTTGTCGAGGAGGGCACGGTAGAACTTGAGCGCTTGGCCTTGATTCCTCCGTAGAGAGGCATTGGCTTGACCAGCGAGCGGAGGATCGGCCCAGTCGACGTCTGTTGGAAATGCAAAGCCGATGCCGGACCGAGAGAGGCGCGGAGCCCTATCGTCTGGCTGATGCCCCGGGAGCGATGAGCTGGCCTGCTGGCCCAGATGGTCGTTACCTGCGTCTCCGCGGGAGGCAGCGTGTCCCGACGGGACGCAACGGCATCGACCGCCCCGCGCTATGCTCCGGGCCGCGGAGACGCGGGCGTCACGGCGCGGCCGCGCGTATCTCCGAAGGTCATGCTCCTCTCCGAGGTCGGCCCGGTGGAGCGGGCTCGCGACGCGCGAGATGCCAGGCGGACTCATGAACCTCCCTTGGTGCGTATTCCGGGCCGACATCGGCATACCCCCTCGCCGGTCACGTCATCGTCACGCCCGCCGGACGCGCTCCCCCCGTGTTCCGCCGCTGGCACCGGACCGATCCTGCCGCCTGGCCGTAGCTGCCCGGCATCGCCCCTGCCGGATCCACCGTTGCCGCGCCTGGTGCGGCCCCGGCCGAGCCTCGCGCGCGGCCCGGCCGAGCCTCGCGCGGCCCCAGCCGAGCTCGGTGCAGCCCCGGCGAGACTGGCGCAGCCCCGGCCGAGACTGGTACGTCCACGGCCGAGCGTCGCGCGGCCCACCGCTCCTCCTCTCCTTTCCGCTAAGATTTCCTCATGTCTGACGATGCCGCCGTCGCCCCGCTTGCGACGCTCGTGACCCGCCTGAGGGCGGCGACCTCCTTCGAGGACGCCGCGACCGCCGCGCTCAAGACCATGCTCGATTGCGCATCGACGGCGCTCGCCAAGAACCCCGCCGTGAAGAGCCCTCGCCTCCTTCGCGCGACGGTCCATCTCCGGCCCGATGACGGCTACCAGCGGCTCTTCGGCATCGAGCACCCCACGGGCGCAGCGCTCGAGGGCACGGGGTACGTCACGTCCGCGAATGTCTGGCGCTGGGTCAACCAGCATCGCTGTGCGGTCTCCATCGGCGTGCAGCTCGGCGTGCTGAGCACCTATTCGCCCGAGGGCGCCGCCCTGCACCGCGAGCCGCCGGAGACGCAGGGCGTGATCGGGTCAGAGACCCGCAACCATATGCTCGGCCGCGATGTCACGCACGTGCACGTCGTCCCCCTGTGCGCTCCCGGAGGCGGCGTGAGCGGGATGATCACGCTCGAGGCCAGGTGCAAGGGGGCAATGGAGCGAGCGGCGGTCTGGGATGATTGCCGTGACATGCTCGATCTCCTGGCCAGCATCGCGGCGCCGCACCTCGGCACCCTGCCGCCGCGCGCCGCCCCGAAGGTCACCACGGACGAGCTCCTGCCCGTCATTGGACGCGCCACCGCCGGCCTGATCGAGCTCGTGCGGGTCTTCGCCGCGCAGGACGAGACCGTGCTCATCAGCGGTCCCACGGGCGCTGGAAAATCGCGCCTCGCTCGCTGGTGCCACGAGCAATCATCGCGCAAAGGGCGGTGCTTCGAGACGCTCGACCTGCTGAGCGTGCCCGAGGACCTGCAGATGGCCGAGCTCTTCGGCTGGAAGCGGGGCGCTTTCACCGGCGCGATGAAAGACTCCCCCGGAACGATCGCGCGCGCAGCGAACGGCACGCTCTTCATCGACGAGATCGACAAGCTCTCGCTCAAGGCCCAGGCGGGCCTCCTGCGCGTGCTCGAGGAGCGGCGGTATCGGCCGCTAGGCGATGAAGGAGGCGCACGGCGGGCGGACGTGCGGTTCATCATCGGGACCAACGCCGACCTGCGCGCGTGCGTGCGCGCGGGGAAATTCCGCGAGGATCTGTACTACCGCATCAACGTGCTGCCCGTGCGGCTGCCCGCGCTCTCCGAGCGCCTGGACGAGCTCCCCCTCTGGGCCGAGTACATGCTCGCGCGCAGGTATGGGGAGTCGGGAGGCCACGGGGCGGCGCGGATCGAGCGTGAAGGCTTGGATCTCCTGTCGAAGACGCCATGGCCCGGCAACCTGCGCCAGCTCGACAACATCGTGCGCCGAGCCTATGCGCTTGCCCTCTCGGATCGCCGGGGCGCGGGCGGAGATCTCGTGCTCGCGCGGCACCATCTGGAGCGCGCGCTCGACTACGACGCCGCCGCGGAGGACGCCGCGCTGCTCGACCAGCTCTGGCGCGCCGCGAAGGCATTCGTCGGCGAGGCAGAGCGCCGCGAGGGCGGTGCGAGCCCGCCGCTCACGCTCGAGATGAGCGAGGCCATCCGGGGTCTCGTGCTCGCCGCCGCGGTCGCGCGCCGCGGCGGCCGCGACGCGGCGTTCTCGCTGCTCGGGCAGCAGACGCTCCTGAAGAGCCGCAACCATCATCGGGCATACAAGCGCGAGATCGAGCGCGTGCGTGAGCTCGTGAGCGTCGTCGGCGGCAAGGTCGACGAGGACCTCGCCGCGTTGCTCGATACGCCGGAGGACCCGACGTGACACGGCCGGGACACGTCGTCGACGGCCGCTTCGAGATCGAGCGCCACGTCGGCGCCGGCGGCATGGGACAGGTCTTCCTCGCGCGTGACGGGCAGTCCGGCGAGCCTGTCGCGGTCAAGGTGCTGAGCAGCTCGGGCCTCGCGGACAGCGCGCGCTTCGAGCACGAGGCGCGGGCGCTCGCGGCCCTTCAGGTCCCCGGCATCGTGCGGTACGTCGCGCACGGCGCGACGGACGCGGGCAGACCTTACCTCGCCATGCAATGGCTCGCCGGGGAGACCCTCGCCCAGCGGCTGGAGCGTGGGCCGCTGACGGTCTCCGAGACCGTGGCGATCCTCGCGCGAGCCGCGGCGACGCTCGGCGCGATCCACCGGTTCGGGGTCGTCCATAGGGACATCAAGCCGAGCAACATCATGCTCGTGGGCGGCGAGGTCGAGCGCGTCACGCTGCTCGATTTCGGCATTGCGCGGATCTCCGGGCTGCGGAGGGAGCTCACGCAGCCGGATGCCATCCTGGGCACGCCCGGCTACATGGCGCCCGAGCAGGCGCGCGCCGAGGAGCACATCGACGCGCGGGCCGACGTCTTCGCGATCGGGTGCGTGGTCTTCGAATGCATCGCGGGCAGGCCGGCCTTCCTCGCGGACGACCCGCTCTCGCTGCTCATGAAGGTCGTCCTGGAGGACCCTCCGCCGCTCCGCGAGCTCTGCGCGTCCGTGCCTGCGTGGCTGGAGGAGCTCGTCGCGGGGATGCTCGCCAAGGAGCCCGACCGCCGGCCCGCGGACGCCGAGGCCGTGGCCGGCTGGATCAGGGGAGCCGAGGCAGGTGCGCTCGCTTCGAGCGCGGCGCGCTCGTGGCCGCCGCCTGCAGACCAGCGGATCACGACCGGCGAGCGGAGGCTCCTTTGCCTCGTCCTCGCGGACGACGCGCCAGCGATCTCCGGGCCGGAGGACGAGAGGCCCGGCCGTCACCGTGCGCTGCTCGAGATCGCGGAGGACCACGGGGGGAGGCTCGATCGTCTGCAGGAGCGATGGCTCCTCGCCTCGTTCTCGGGCGCCGCCGCGCCGACGGACCTGGCCGCGCGCGCGGCGCATTGCGCGCTCGCCATGGCGAAGGTGATCGGCGATGCCCCCATGACCGTCGTTCTGGGCCGATCCGACGCCGGCGCGCCGCTGCACACGGGCGAGCTGATCGAGCGGGCCGTCAGGCGCCTCTCGAGCGGCCGCGAGGGGGGGGCGGAGGCGGAGATCCTCGTCGACGACATGGTCGCGCCCTTCCTGGAGCCGCGGTTCCAGCTCTCACAGGCGGCGGCGGGGCGCGTGCTCCGCGGCGTCAAGCGGAGCGACAGGCCAGCCGCCGGCCTTCCTGGAGGTTCGACGGAGTTCGTGGGGCGGGATCGCGAGCTCTCCACGCTCGTCGCCGAGCTCTGGCGCTGCGTCGAGGAGCGGGCAGCGGCGGCGGTGCTCGTGACGGGCGCCCCGGGGATGGGCAAATCGCGCCTGCGGCGCGAGCTGTTGCGCAGGGCGCGGAGCGCCGAGGCGCCTCCGGCGATCTGGGTCGGGCTGGCCGATCCGATGAGCGCCGGCTCGGCCTTCGCGTTGCTCTCGGGCGCGCTCCGGAGCGGCTTTGGCATCGTCGACGGCGAGCCGCTCGCCCAGCGACGCGAGAAGGTGCTCGCGCGCGTCTCGCGTCACGCGGGCCTCGACGCGCCGCGGGTCGCCTCCTTTCTCGGCGAGATCGTCGGTGCTCCGTTCCCCGACGAGGACGACGTCCAGCTCCGCGCCGCGCGGCGCAATCCGATGCTGATGGCCGATCAGCTCCGGGCCGCCTTGGAAGCGTACCTGCGCGCCGAATGCGCGGTGCAGCCGGTCGTCCTCGTGCTCGAGGATCTGCACTGGGGAGATCTGCCGACGGTGACGCTGATCGAGGCGGCGCTGCACCGCCTCGGCGACCAGCCGCTCCTCGTGCTCGCGCTCGCGCGACCGGAGGTGCACGATCTGTTTCCGAGGCTCTGGGAGGGCCATCTGCGGCAAGAGATCCGCCTCACGCCGCTCGCCCGGCGGGCCAGCGAGCGCCTCGTGCGGCAGGCGCTGGGGAGCGGGGCGGACGACGAGCTGGTGGCCCGGCTGGTCGAGCGCGCCGAGGGCAATGCGTTCTTCCTGGAGGAGCTCATCCGGGCGGCGATGAGCGACGCCGGGGCTGCGCTCCCGGAGACGGTGCTCGTGATGGTGCAGGCGCGGATCGAGGCGCTGCATCCGAGCGCGCGGCAGCTCCTGCGCGCGGCCAGCATCTTCGGGCAGGCGTTCCGGCGACGCGGCGTCGAGGCGCTGGTCGGCCCGGCGGCGGTGGCCGTGCGGCTCGACGATCTCGAGCAACGCGAGCTCCTCGTGCGGGGCGGGAGCGAGCAGCGCGCGGAGGACGTCGAGTATCGGTTCCGGCATGCGCTGGTCCAGGAGGCGGCGTATCAAATGCTGACGGAGCAGGATCGGCGGACAGGGCACGCGCTCGCCGGTCACTGGCTCGAGCGGACGGGGGACGCGGACCCGATGGTGCTCGCGGGGCATTTCGAGCGCGGCGCGGAGCCGCTGCGCTCGGCGGCGGCCTATTTGCGGGCGGCGCAGCAGTCGCTGCGCGGTCATGACCTCTGGGCGGCGATCGAGCGGGCCGAGCGGGGGATCGCGTGCGCGCCGTCCAGGGAGACGGTGGGCGCGCTGCGGCTGGTGCAGGCCGAGGCGCATGTGTGGCGGGGAGAGCTCGCGCTCGCCGAGGAGCGGGGGACGGAGGCGGCGAGGCTGCTCCAGGAGGGGAGCGCGAGCTGGTTCCTGGCGTTGACGCACGTCACGAATTCATGCCAGAAGCTCGGCAAAGTGGACCACTGCGTGCGTTGGAGCGTCGTCGCGCAGCAGGCGGTGATCGGCGCTGGGGCGCTCGGCGCCAGGACCGCGTGCCTCAGCGAGTGCGCAGCGTCGATGGTGTTTCGAGGCGAGTACGCGACCGCGGATGCCTTGCTCGGCGCCACCGAGGAAGAGCTGCACGGCGCGGCTGCGCTGGATCCGGACGCGCTCGCGCTGTACCATCAAGCGCGCGCGCTGCGGTCGGTGTTCGCGGGCGAGCCCGAGGCATCGTTGCGAAGCTTCGGTGACGTCCTTACGGCGTTCGAGCAGATTGGCGACCGGCGGAATGCTTGCACCGCGCGCATGAACCTCGCTCATTTCCACGCAGAGCTCGGGGACTTCGCCGGAGCGGAGGCGCTCCTGCGCACGGCGCTCGCAGAGTCGGAGCTGATGGAGCTCCACGAGGTCAACGCGATCATCCAGAACAACCTCGGCTACGTGCTCGCCCATGCGGGCAAGCTCCAGGAAGCCGAGGCTGCAGAGCGAGCCGCGCTGGAAGCCACGCGCCGCATGGGGATGACCCGCGTCATGGGCAACACGCTCTCCTACCTCGCCGACATTGCCGTGCTCGCCGGCGATTTCGCGTTGGCCGAGCGCCACGCGCGCGCTGCGGCGGAGGTCCTCGAGGTCGCGCCGCCGCTGCGCGCCGCGGCGGTGGCCCTCCTGGCGCAGGCGCTGCTCGGATTGGGACGACCGGACGAGGCGCTGGAACGGGCGTGTGAGGCGCAAGCTGCGCTGGATTCGCTCGGCGGTGTGGAGGAGGGGCAGTCGTTGATCCGTCTGGCCTATGCAGAGGCGCTCGCCGCGGCGGGGCATCGGGACGAGGCGGAGAAGGCGATCGCGACGGCGGCGGATGAGCTGATGGTCCGCGCGAGCAAGTTCCAGGATCCGCGGTGGCGGGACAGCTTCCTCCAGCGCGTTCCAGCGCATGCGCGGACGCGGGCGCTCGCGCGACAGTGGCTCGGGCGGGACTGAGGGGACGACCGGTCGGCGCGGGGCAGGCGCGGCGCGTGGGCGCGGGTTGCGGCGGCGCCGCCCTTGGGGGCGGCGCCGGCCAGGCGGTGGGCTGTGCGTTATTGGATGTCCAGCAATTTCTGGAGCGTGCTGCCGTTCGTGCTCATCCGGTGTCCGAGCTGCTTATGGGCGTTGGCACCAGAACCAAGGAGTTTCCTGCTTGCCTGGATGATCATTGAATTATTTGGAGCCGCATAGACCCTCGCGGCTCCAACGGAAGACAGCAGCCGCACGGGCGTTTCACGCATCTCCGTTGTGCCATCACCAAGCTGTCCACCACTGTTGCTTCCCCAGGCCCAAACCGCACCATCTGCCTTGATGCCCAGCACGTGATACTGCCCCACGGAGACGTCGACGAACGACGAAAGCCCAGGAACCTTAGCCGGCAGGGCTCTGCCCAAAGTGCCAGTGACGCCGAGCTCCCCCTCCCGATTGCCGCCCCAGGTCCAGATCTTCCCATCTGCCGTGATAGCGGCACTGGAGATCCCCCCTGCCCCAAATCGGACGACGTTCGTGAGGTTCTTGACCTGCACCGGGGTAGAGCGGTCTATCCTCGTGCCGTCGCCGAGCTGCCCCCAGCTGTTGAATCCCCATGCCCACAACGTTCCATCCTTCTTGAGCGCCAGAGCGAAATAATAGCCAGCGTCGATGGCAACGATGTCGCTCAGGCCAGGGATCTGAGCTGGCCGGCATCCGGACAGATCTCCAAAGGAATGATATCTGCTCCGGCCCCATCCCCACACGGTACCGTCCTTCTTAAGGGCATAGCCGATGAACCCATAAGCATTAATCTGCACGATGTCGTAGAGCCCAGGAACCTGCCTCGGCGTATGGATGCTCGAAACCACGTTTGACCCACAGTTCTCACCGTCGCCCATCTTGCTGTACCCATTGCTCCCCCAGGCCCAAACGGTTCCATCTTTCTTGAGCGCCATGCTCCAACTAAGACCTGCCTCGACGCTCCTGACGCCGCTGATACTCGGCACCCTCCTGGGCTCGGGGCGGGGGTCGGTCCTCGCACCGTCTCCGAGCTCGCCATATTCATTTCGGCCCCAGGCTTCGATCGTTCCGTCTTTTCTGACTGCAAGACCCTGATTCCACATCGCCACCGTCTGGGAATCGAAGGCACCTCTCACACGAGTAGGCAGGAAACGAGACTGACCGAGGACGCCGTCGCCAAGCTGCCCCTTGCTATTCTCACCCCACGTGCGGACATGACCCGTCGGCAAGAGCACCGCCGAGCTATTCCCGCCGCAAGCGATGGCGCCAGCGTTCGAGATGCTACTCACCTGCACAGCCGTATTGCGCTGCGTCGTGGCCGTCGAGATCCCGAGCTGGCCGTGGCTGTTCGAGCCGAACGCCCAGACCGTGCCGTCTGCCTTCAATGCCAGCGAGTGCCCGGTGCCCCCGGCGACGCGCAGCACCTGCCCGAGCTTAGAAACCTGCACTGGCGCGGGGCGCGAGATCGTCGTCCCGTCACCGAGCTGCCCATGCGTATTGTTGCCCCAGGCCCAGACCGTCCCGTCCCCACGCACCACCAGCGAGTGGCCCGCACCGGCCGCGATGGCAGTGACACCGTTCAGCGTCGGAACTTGCACCGGAACCTGGCTCGACGTCGTCGTGCCGTCGCCCAGCTGGCCATTCGCGTTGTTGCCCCAGGCCCAGACCGTCCCGTCCTGCCTGAGCGCGAGCGAGTGCTCCTCGCCGGCCGCAATGGCCGTGATGCGGTCGAGCGTCGAGACGAGCGTCGGGCTCGGCGTGGAGCTCGACGCACCATGGCCGAGCTGGCCGGCGGCGCCATGGCCCCATGCCAGCACCTTGCCATCACCCCTGAGCGCGAGCGAATGCCTCCGGCCGGCCGCGATGGCCACGATGCCATGGATCCCAGAGACCTGCAGCGGCGTCGTTCCGTCCGCGGTCGGGCGGTCGCCGAGCTGGCCATACGAGTTGTCGCCCCAGGCCCATACGACACCTGTGCCGTCCAGCCCGAGCACATGCGTGCCGCCGGCGGCCGCACCGAAGACGGCACGGGTGATGGGGATCTCGACGGGAAGCGGGCCCGGGACGGTCGTCAACACCTGGGGACCGAGCGTCCCCTGGCTGTTGTCGCCCCAGGCCCAGAGCGTGCCGTCCGTCTGGGTCGCCACCATCCCCCATGGCGCGACCGCGAGGGCCTGCTGTTCGTTCAAGGGGAGCGGTCCGACGATCACTCGTATCGAGTCGGTCCCTGTATCTCCGTCGGTGCCCGGCACATACTTGCCGTCGAGGTTGGGGGTCCCCTCGAAGGTGCCGAACGCCCACAGCCGGCCGCTGTGGTCGAACGTGAACGCGTCGAGCGCGTCGTCGTCGCCCGGGCCGCCATAAGTTCGCGCCCAGCGCAGCGCGCCCGTGGTGAGGTCGTATGCGGCGACGAACGCGTCTCGGTTGGAGTTCACGCCGAGCCGTCTGTCCGGGAGCGGAGAGGGAATCGTGCCCGCGAAATCGATCGGACCCCTGAACTCCCCCGCGACGACCACGACTTGACCGTGCACCTCGGCCGACGTGATCTTGACCTCGCGCGCCGGATCCGGCGATGACAATCGGTTGACCCATGCCCAGGAGCTCTGGCCAGACACCACCCGCCCGATGAACGATTGCGTCTTCTTCCCATTGGTGCCGGCGACGATACCCCCCGGCAGGGCAGCGACGGGCATAGGGTCGGTGATCTCCGGAACGTCGATCGTCACGGACCACGTGCTTCCGTTGCCGCAGAAGGACTCGTCCTCTCCCCAACTGCTGGACTTCCGCACCATGATCGCGCTGGAAGAGAGCGACCGCGCGGCAAGGGCGTTACAGGAATCCAGCACCCGCTGCGTCCATTCGCCCATCGCCGTGTCCACGAGCTGCGAGCGACCGTAGGTGCCGTTGGAGACTTTGTACTCGCGCCATGCTGGTTGGTTCTGGCTGTTCGTACCTACGACCTCTAACCAGCTACCTCCGGAGTGGTACGAGAAGGAGATGCCTTGGACCTTTGACAGATCGGTGATTATGTCATCATCGAGCATGCTCAACGTGTTGGATCCCAGGATTCGCACCCTGTTGTTGATAGCGATCGCGACATACCCCATCACAGCGTTCGCATCCACGTCGGTGATTTTATCGCCGTCCTCCGCCGCCCACCGCATCGCAGACAGGTAAGTACCGTCTGCCTTGGCCTTGATCACGAAGATGTCCTTGCTCGACTTCTGGTCCAGATCGAGCGCTTCGAGCCCCGCGATCTTGGGCGCATCGGTGAACCCAGCGTACACGACGGTTTCAGCGTCGAGGGCGGCTGCCGCGACCGTCTTCACATAATGGCCGAACGTCTCATGATTTGTGGTCGACACGCTCGCCGGGCAGTCCATGGAGCAACTGCTGCTGTCCTCGCCCGTCTGGCAGACGCCGTTGCCGCAATCCGACGCGGGTGGATCCTTGAGCCAAACCTCGACCGAGCGACTGCCCTCGCACATCTCGCCGTCCGGACACGCTTGGCTGCAATCCTCCTCGACCTCGAACGAGCAGTTGCCGCCGTTGGATGCGCAGATGCGGCCCGTGATGTGGCCCAGGGTGGCGCCGGGGCCTTTGCATGCCCGGTGGCGTTGCTGCGAGGGTCCGTCGAAGATGTTGCCCCAGAAGCGCCCTTCAAAGTTCTTGTACTCGGCCTTCTCCTGGTCCGAAGCCGCGAGCCGCGAATGGGCGCCTCGAAGCGAGATGTCGACCTTGACGTGGTAGCCATTCACCCGAGCAAGCACGCAGGCCGAGACCCATTGCTTGCACTCCTCGTTGCAATAACTTGTTTCCCATTCAGGCGCGAGGCCGATCTCGCCCTCGAAATCGACCAGCTCCGTCTGTCCCGGGTGCTCCAGATCATCGAGGACGAGCGTCATCTTCTTGTCTTTGGGCATCGCACATTTGTAGATGTACCTCAGAAGCTCGCGCGAGAGGTGGCCCCTTCGCGTCGACGCGGTATCGTGCGCGATCTCCCTGTCGTTCAGCGCTTTGTTTGACGGCGTGTTATTCCGCGGTGCGTCGCTTGATGGCATGTTGTCCGACGGCATGTCGTCCGGCAGCGTGTCGTCCGACGGCGTTTCGTCCGGCAGCGTGTCGTCCGACAGCGAGTCGTTCGATCGCCTTTCGTTCGACGGCGCGCTGTCCGACAGCATGCTGTTGGACAGCATGTCGCTCGACAGCGCGTTGTTTGATAGCGTGTTGTTCGACAGCGTGTTGTTCGACAGCGTGTTCGCGATCAGCGCATTATCGGAGAGCGTGTTCGCGGAGAGCACGTTCGTGGACAGCATGTTCGCCGTCTCGACCGCCTCCGACACATTCCCCAGCTCCTCGCTTTCATCCCCTGCCTCGTCGGCCGCGCTGCACGCTGCGAGCGCCACACAGGCCAAAAGCGGGTACAATCCTATCCATCGACGTGCTCTCATCTGCATCTCCTCGACTGGCAGGCCAGCACGACTCTGCCGCCCCTCGGCGTGTGAGCAACCGGCGTGCCGTGCCGTTCCGCTCCAGGTGGCCCGGCCTGCGGCCGCGCGATTCGCGCCGGTTTTCCCGCAGATCACCTCACGCCGAGCAGGCCCAACGCCCGGCCTGCGTCCCGACCCGGCCCGGATCGGCGCTCCTCGGGTGGTCTGGCCGGGACGCGCCTCTTCCCTGAAAGACGCGTGGTCCCCCGGAGGGACGCGTGCACGGGAAGTGGCCGCCCGGGGACGCGGCCACGACGCGGGGAGTCGCGTGCACGGAGGATGTGGTGCATCACGCTCCCTCGTCGTGTAACATGCCCAGATCGATGACCTCGCCGGAGCTGCAGCCAGGAGCCGTCGTCGCGAATCGCTTCGCGATCGCATGCCTCGCCGGCGCAGGAGGCATGGGAACCGTCTACAAGGCCCTGGACCAGGAGCGCGGTCGCCTCGTCGCGCTCAAGCTCCTGAGCGACGCTCTTCCGGAGCACGCCGATCGCTTCGCGCGTGAGGCCCGGATCCTCGCCCAGCTCGAGCACCCCGGCATCGTCCGGTTCGTCGCCGCCGGCCACGACGCGGTCGCGGGAGCGTGGCTCGCCATGGAATGGCTCGAGGGCGAGGACCTCGCGGCCCGGCTCGACCGGGGCCCCCTCGCGATGGACGAGACCTTCGCGCTCGGGATCGCGGCCGCCGACGCGCTCGACGCCGCCCACGCCGCTGGCGTGATCCACCGCGATATCAAGCCGTCGAACATCTTGCTCATCGGCGGCGATCCAGGGCACATCAAGCTCGTCGACTTCGGCATCGCTCGCCGTGACGGCGCGACGCGGGCGCTCACCCGCAGCGGCACCATCATCGGCACCGCGGGATACCTCTCCCCGGAGCAGATCAACGGCGAGCCGCTCGACGCGCGGTCGGACGTGTTCGCGCTGGGAGCCGTGCTCTTCGAATGTCTCGCCGGCCGGCCCGCGTTCGCCGGCGGCCGCATGGTGGACGTGCTCGCGCGGACCATGCTGGACGAGGCGCCGGACGTGTGCGCGCTGCGGGACGACGTGTCCCGGGGGCTTTCGTCGCTCGTTGCGCGGATGATCGCGAAGGACCGGGGTGCGCGGCCGGAGAGCGGGGCCGCGGTCGCCAGCGCGCTCCGCGAGCTGGCGAACGAGGCCGCCGCCGCCTCGGCGAGCCCCGGAGGACCTCGACGCCGCGAGGCGATCTCCAGCGCCGAGCAGCGCGTATGCTCGATCGTCGTCGCCGAGCGGGAGCCCGCCGCCGACGCCGCGTCCGCCAAGACCGTGAGCGCCGACGCCGATGTCGCCCGGCGCGTGCGGCTCGCGGCGGCGCTCGCGCGGCTCGGCGCGCGCGTGGATCCGGTCGCCGGCGACCGGCTGCTCGTGACGCCGAGGGAGACCGGGAGCCCGGGGGAGCAGGCCGTGCGCGCGGCGCAGTGCGCGCTCGCGCTCGGCCCGGCGCTCGCCGAGAGCGAAGTCGCCGCGAAGCGCAGGATCGCGGTCGTCACGGGGAGCGCCGAGGCCACCGGCAAGCCCCCTGTCGGGGAGCTGCTGGCTCGCGCCGTGGCGCTGCTGGCCGCGCCGGTGCCTGTGTCCGGGGTGGCCTACGTCGACGACGTGACGCGGGCGCTCCTGGGCGCCCGCTTCGACGTCCGCCGCGAGCCCCCGGGCTGGGCGCTCTTCGGCGAGCGGGAGATCGGCGACGACGCTCGCTCGGTGCTCGGCCGTCCCAGCCCCTTTCTCGATCGCGACGTGGAGCTGCGCCAGCTTGTGGATCTCTTCGAGGAGTGCGTCGAGGAGGGGCTCGCCCGGGCCGCGCTCGTGACCGGCCCGCCGGGCATCGGCAAGTCGAGGTTGCGCCGCGAGGCCATGCAGCACATCTCCGAGATCCGGACGTCGATCGATGCCACCCCGGCGGTCTGGGCGGGCCGCGCCGACACGGGAGCGCCGTTCGAGGTGGTCGGCTCGTTGCTCCGCGGCGCCCGCGGTTCGTCGCCCCAGCCCTCGTCGCTCGGCCAGGAGCTCGTGGATCTCGTCGAGGCGGTCATCGAGGCGCGGCCGCTCGTCCTGGTCATCGAGGACCTGCACCGGGCGGACGAGCCTTCATTACAGGTCCTCGAGCGCGCGCTGCGAACGTTCCAGGACCGCCCGCTCTTCGTGCTGGCGTTCGCCCGTCCCGAGGTACACGAGCGCTTCCCCGGGCTCTGGGCCGAGCGCGGCGCCCAGCAGATTCACCTCCGCGCGCTCTCGCCGCGTTCCATGGCGCGGCTCGCTCAGGACGCGCTCAGCGGCCCGGATCCAGGCGAGGTCGCGGCGCTCGTCGAGCGCGCGGCCGGCAACCCGTTCTACCTCGAGGAGCTCCTCCGATCTGCGAGCGAAGGGCGCCGCGACGAGCTCCCCGACGCGGTGCTCGCGATGGAGCAGGCGCGGCTCGTCGCGCTCCCTCCGGCGGAGCGGCGTTTTCTGCGCGCGGCGAGCATCTTCGGGGACGTGTTCTGGACGAGGGGTGTGCTCCACCTGCTCGGCGAGGGCAGCTCGATGACCCTCGCCGAGAGCGCGCTCGCCACGCTCCTCGCGCACAAGCTGGTCGAGCGCCATGCAACGAGCCGTTTTGCGGGGGAGGAGGAGCTCGCATTTCGCCGGACGCTCGTGTGCGAGGCGGCGTACAGCACGCTGACGGCGGCAGACCGCGCGCGTGGGCACGCCCTGGCCGCGGCGTGGCTCGAGGCGGCAGGCGAGCAGGATCCGAGGGTGCTCGCCAGTCATCGGGAACCGGGTCCGGCAAGGAACCACGGCTTCATCGGTCGCAAGATCCGCTCGTAGATCGCCGCCCGGTCCAGCGGTGGAGACGAGCTCTGGAGCGCGGCGGAGATCGATTGACGTCGGCGCGCCCGCGCAGCTGCGTGCTAGTCCGCCCGACGGCCCCGCAGGGTAACCCGTCACGGCTGGCGCAGGCTGGGCAGATACGACCATCGGGCGTGTCGTCCAGGGACGCGCCGCGTCCCCCGATGACACCGACGCAGCACCCTCGCGGAGGATGTCCTGCGATCCAAGCCGAGATATCCACGCCGCTACCCCGGCACAACCCGTGCATTGACGGAGACCCGGAAGCATCGAGCGGCTCCCCCAGCAGGGAGGTGCCAGAGCTGGTTCACCTCGTCGAGGGAGCGCCGCCCCGGCTTCCGGAAGGGTGTTGATGTGGCGCCGGTGGTTTTCACATTGCGATGGCGCCGCAGCTGCGACGTCAGGATATCGAATGGCGGAGCGCGCACCGTTCACCGCTATCACCCAAGGGAGAAGAACAATGATCAACGAGATGAAGGCTGGTCCGCAAGGGGTTGACGCTGTCCAGTATCAGGGCAATTACACGGTGGTGAACTGCACCGGCGTCGTCATACGCAATGTTGTCGTCGCACACAGCTGCGGCGGCAGCACCAACAAGATCGTCGCCGAATCCTTGGTCCCCGGGCAGGCCACCAGCCCCCAGGTGCTTCACAGCCAGACGGGGTCAAGTGACTCGTGGGACATCAGCTTCGAGATGAACGGCGAAACCATTTCGCGCTCGGGCAAGCAATGCAACTACGAGCTGGACGACTCGCCGGAGGCTTGCGTCATCACTTTGAACGCGAAGAGCTTCTCCATCCTGACGCCGGAGACCAGCCCCTGCCTGAACAACCATTATTGATCAAGAGCGAATCTCCGCCGCGCGCCCTCGGGCCGAGTGGAGCGCCACCATCGTGTTCCTTGAACGACGCCGGCGCCCTACACCACCTCCGGCCCGAGCTCGTTCGCCCCTCCGGTGCCACCGGCAACCCGGGCAGCTGACCGATCGCTTCGCAAAGAACGCGGGCCGCCACCTCATCCCCGAGGGCGACGGCGCGGCTCGAGGTGCCGGTACGCTCGGCAACCACGGCGGCGCGAGGCGATCGGTCGGTCGTCGCGGTCTCTCCAGCCTCGGCGCGCTCACCCGCCCAGCGGGCTGAGCTCCTGCCGAGCGCGCGTGTGCCCGGCGCCCGCGCCCGTCGCCAGGGCCGGCGGCCGCCGGCGACGTGGCACGGCCCTCCTGTTCAAGGTGCCTCCGCGCTGCTCGCGCCGGATCGAGAGGGCGATGGCCGCGCCCATAAATGCCAGTCGTGGCCCGACACCAGGGAATAGCGCGCCACCTCCGCCGGCTCCCGCGCGCACTGCCCCACCGTGACAGCCACGTTCAGGCCCTTCAGCGTCGCGTGCAGCCTCGTCCACTCCTCGTGCACGTAGGCGGGTTCGCCGCCGAGCGCCCTTCGTTTTCCGACGGCCTCGACGAATGACTGATCCCGATCGTCGAACGGCTCCTTTCCCTCGTGGAGCGCGCGGAGCAGATCCGAGGCAACGACCGGCTGCCCGAAGAGGATGGCGAGCATGAGCAAGCACGACTCGGACCGCTGCTCCCGCTCGAACTGCTCGAGCGCCGCCGCGCTCTTGCCGGCCTTGATCACCCGATAGACGTTCACCAGGCGCTTGGCGATGCGCGGCGTCGGCAGCAGCGGGACCAGCCGGCAGATGAACTCCTGCTCTCCCTTATCGATGCGCACGGAGTAGGCCGGCAGGGCCGCAGGCGCCGGGCCGACCGGCGCCTGCGGCGTCCCGGCCGCGCCCCGCTCCGGCTCCGCCTGGATCGTCCGCGTTCCCCCCGAAGCGGCGCCCGCACCCTGGGTCACCGTGCGCGGCGACTCCGTCGCTCGCCCAGGGGCGCCCTGCCCCACCTTCACCTTTCCCGCCTCGGCCCCGGCGCCCGCGAGGAACGCCACGTACTGGCCGAAGTACTGGGGATCCATCGGGCCGAGCGCGTAGGTGATCTGGAAGATCTTCTCGAGGTAACACTGCGGCGTGGAGGCGCGCAGCGGACCATCGGTCGCGATCAGCAGATCCCGGTAATGCACCTCCAAGGCGCGGATGAGCCACCGCGAGTCCACCGCCACCACGACGACGAAGAGGTCGAGCGCGAGCAGCAGGTGGATCGCCTCCAGCATGTTCACCACCTGGTCCGGACGGCAGCGATCGAGGTCATCGACGTAGAGCACGATGCGGTCGAAGGGCTCGATATCATCCCGAGCTCGCTCGCGGTCGTCCTCCCGTAGCTGCGATTCCCGCAGGTCCTTCATGTGCGCGGAGAGCTTGCGGAAATCCTTGTGGACGAGCGCGATGATGCCTTGTTGCGACCGGTATTGCGTCGACTGAACGCGCTCCTGCAGGAACGCGCCGAGCCTGCGCCGGGGATCGAGCGTGGCCTGCTGGTTGAGCAGCTCGCCGAGCCGCGCCTTCGCGGCGGCGACGCTGGCCTCGGCGCTCTCGAGCTCTCGCCGGGCGTTCGTGAGCTCGTCGATCGTCTCTTTGCTCTGCTGCTTGAGCTTCTGGTCGTACTCGTCGCGGATCTCCGTGAGCTTGCCCGCGAGCCTCGACACGTTGCCGCTGGCCGCCTGGAGCGGGCCCACCAGCGCGCCCACGGCGCCCATGAGCGCCGCCCCCCACTTCGTCAGCTGCGCGGCCCACGGCGCCGGGAAAACCACCTCGGCCAGGCTCCACACCCCCACCACGACCGCGGCCATCAGCGCCATGGGCAGCGCGATGTACCGGAGCGGCCTCTCCAGGAGCGCCGCGACGACGAGGCGCAGCCGGTTCCCGGAGTCGACCAGAGACCGCGCGGCGGCGTCGACCGCGTTGATGGTCTCGAGCGGCCCGTGAAACCCGGCGTCCTTCGCGATCTTCGCGAGCCGCTCGCGCGTGGTCCTCGACGTGGCCTCCTGGAAGAACCAGGCCAGCTTGCTGCGCCGCCGCTCCAGATCCTGCTCCGCCTTCGCGAGCGCCGCCCGCCCGAGGGCGACCTGCGTCTCCGCCTCGTGCACGGCGCCGCGGGCCTCCTCGATCTTCTCCAGCAGCTTGCGGCGCGCCTCCTCCGGCGATCTCTCGTGGTCGCGCGGCGCGATCTTCTCCCAGATCTCATCGAAGATGTTCGTGACCAGGCTGGCCCAGAGGTTCGCGTCCGACGCGTGCCAGGCGTTGAACTCGATCTCCACGGGCTTCGCGTAGAGCTCGGGGCGCCGCTCTCCCTTGAGCGCGGCGATCTGCTTCTTGATCTGCTCGATGAAGAACGACTTGCCCGATCCCCAGTCGCCGAGCAGGCCGATGGAGAGCGGCGCCTCCACGTCCCGGTCGAGGATCAGCCGGGCGAACGCCCGCGCCTCTGCTTCGATGCCGAGCTTGTCATCGCCGCTGTCGGTCTCCGTGGCGTACCCGGCGCGCCGGGGCCCCGGAAGCGGCACGCCCGCCGCTCGCCACCACGCATTCCATTCATCGGGCGATCGGTGCTCGGCGTCCGACGAGACGAACGCGTGCCAGAGGTCGCGCACCACGTCCATCGAGCGTCCCGCCTTCTCCAGCGTCGCGGCGGCCTCGTCGCTGCAAAGCAGGGCCGCGGTCACGAGGTCGCGGCCCCACACCGGGCGCGGCGCGGCCTCGCCGGCGCGCGGGCGCTGCGCCCACGCGAGCTGGCGGCGCAGCTGCTCGTCGAGCCTGCCCGCGTCGAGGCCGAGCTCGCTGTCGGCGACCGGCGACCGGCGTTGTCGGGGCAGCGGCGCCATCTTCGCGAAGCGCTCGAAGGCCGCAGAGTTTGTCTCCTCGGACAGGTTCACCACGGCGGTGAGCACGTGGGACGGGAGCACCTGCCCGGAGCCGGCCAGCGCGAACGCCTCCCGCAGCGCCCGGACCACCTGGGGCGCCAGCCTTGGATCGCTCAGGTCGGGCGCCGCCGCGTCGGACGGCGGGGCCGCCGTGGTCCCAGGAGGACGGCTCGCCGCGGGGGCAGCCCGGGCCTCCTGGGGGTAGCGCTCGGCCATCCACCGCGAGAACGCCGCGGCCCAGGCGGCGCGATCGATGCCCAGCTTGCGGAAGTCGTCCTCGTGGTAGCGCGGCAGGGCGAGGATCGCAGCCAGCACGTGTCGCGTGTCGACCGGCGCCCCGCGAGCGCGCGCGCGCCGCTCGGCCTCGTCGATCGCCTGGCGCGCGGAGCTCGACCGCGGGAGGGGCCGCGCGAGCAGCGCAGATTCGTCGGCCCTTGCGAGCCGGATGAGGTCTTCCCGACCAAGCCTGTAACGGCTCAGGAGCACCTCCAGGTGGACGCCGGGTCGCTCGAGCTGCGCGAGCAGCCACTCGCCGACCTCGTCGCCCGCCGCGGCCAGCCCGATGAACAGCGAGGTGAACGACACGAGGAAAGGGTCCTCGCCCTTGCTCACCGCCGCGGCGCGGCCCATCGCGGCAGCCAGCGCGTCGCCGACCTCGATCGATCGCGGCTCCGCCTCGCCGTCGTCGAGGAACTGGACCGTCGTCGTGCTCTCCCTCATGGCGAGCCCGGTCCTGCGCTCTCCGCGCCGGGTCGCCCCGGAGCGCTCGCCGCGCGCGCCGGGGTCGTGGGGCGGAGTCCCATCCGCCCACGACTGCGGATCCTCGAGCTTTGCCCGTGCATGCCCTCACTCCTCCACGCGAAGCCCATCGATCTCCTCCTGGGTGAAGCCGATATTCGCCGCGACGCCGGTGTCGGCGACGATCTTCTTCGCGAGCAGCTCCGTGAGCGGGGCGAGGATGGAGAAGTGATCGGCCTGCATCGCGGTGAAGGCCTTGAACGGGACGCCCGCCTGAGCGGCCCGGTCGGCCATCCACTGCGCGAGCCCTACATGGCCGATGCCGCTGCCCTCGAAATAGAAGGTTGGACGCCGGATGGACCGGACGAAGGGCGCGGCCGAGCGGAGGAGCACCTCGGCGGCGTCCGTCGGATCGAACGGCACCCCGCCGAACCGATCGTAGCTCTCCGGATCTCTGAAGAGCGGATCCCCGCCGATCGAGAACGCTGCGCGAAAGCCGTCGCTCTTCTCGGCGGCCAGCAGCACGAGGGTACCCCCGGAGCTATGGCCGGCGAGGTAGATGCGATCCGGGTCCACATACGAGAGCTTGGCCACGTGATCTCGCAGCGCGAGGAGATCGTCGACCTCGCCGTAGTACAGCTCATAGTCGCCCGGGTTGTCGTTCTCGGCGCGCCAGGAGCCGACGGCGAGCACGATGCCCGCCTCCCGGAACGCGCGCGCCGACTGGTCATTGCTCCGGGGAGCAGCTTCCCAGAACCAGCGATCGATGCCGCCGAACCCGCCGTGCGCCCAGACGACGGCCGGATGTCTCCGCGAGTCCTTCGGGTCCGGGGTGACGTACGCCGTCAAGCGCCCGACCGGCCCCTTGACGTGCACCTTCTCGAACGTCCCTCGCGGAGGCGCGGGTGCGGGTAGCCCGTCGAACGCCTTCTCCGGCCTGCCCTTCCGGACCTTGGTGCGAAAAGCCGCCCGCGCCTCGGCGAGCGTCCGGGGCTCCTCCTTGACCTCGGGGCGCCACCAGCGCGTCGGCCCGCGATCGGCGTCGGGATCGGTGACGCGAAAGGACCGGAGTAGCGTCATCCGTTCCGCTGTACCCTTGTCCCACGAGGAGGCGGGAGAGGCGACCTCCACCCAGTAGAACGCCTGCGCCCGCTCGGTGAACAGCAGCGTGGAGCGCCTGTCACCGGCGTCCGGGTCGATCTCCAGCGCGAGGACAGGGTGCCCGTCGATCGGCTGCGCGCCCGTTCTCCTCGTTCGCCCTGCGCCGCTTGCGGCGTCGAGCTTCACGACGTCGCTCAGCACCCACTGCGCGAGCCCAGGCAACGTCATCGGCCCCGAGTTGCGCTTGGGCAGACAGGAGATCGAGAGTGTCACCACGCCGGGGCCGAGCAAGCGCAGGTGTTCGTGCTGGCGCTCCGGCGCTTCGGTTCGAAAGGCCTCCGGAGCGTCAATCGCCGCCCCACACCCCGGGACAGCGCGCGAGACAGGCCCCTGTCTGGGCGCCGCGACCTGGCTCGCCTCCGGCGTCCGGTCACACCCGGTCAGCAGGAGAGCGGCCGCGATCCACGAGCGGAGGCGCGTGGACCGCACCGCGGGGGTAATCGCGCGGACGCTCTCGCCGTGCGCCGCGCGCTCGTCCCGCGTGAGGGCTCGAGTGGCGCTCTTCTGCGCGATCGCACCGGCGCGCCGCATCCGCTCCCCGCCAACCGCTTCGGGCGCCGCTCCGAATTGCTGCATGGGTCGCTTCTCCATGAGTCGATCCATCGTGAGCGCGCCCCGCTGAAGCGCGGGAACAGCACCTCGCTGGCAATCGCCATGGTACACGGGCGGGCGCCGTGCCCGGGGGAGTTTGCGCGCGGCGCCGGAATGCGCTGAGCTGCCGCATGGACCTGGCCATCCGGATCCGCGCCGCCCGGCCGACCGACGCAGACCTGGAGGCCGTGGCGCGCCTCAACGCCGCCGTCCCGCGCGAGGAGCGGCACGACATCGAGCCGCGCTCGCCCGGCGCGCTGCGCGAGCTCGACGCGCTGCTCGCGCGGCGCGGCCACGCGCTGGGGCGCCACGTGGCCGAGGTGGTCGCGACGGGCGAGGTCGTGGCGTACGGGCACTGGTTCCACGTCCCGTGGGCGCACCACCCGGCGCGGTTCTGGTGCTCGGTGCGGTGCGATCCGGGCCACCGCCGCCGCGGCATCGGCGCCCGGCTCTTCGCCGCCATGGAGCGCGACCTCGAGCGCCTGGGCGCCCGGGAGCTCCGCGCCATGGCGCGCGAGACGCAGCCGGAGATGGTCGCGCTCGCGGCGGGGCTCGGCTTCCGGGAGCTCTTCCGGAGCTGGGATTTCGAGCTCGATCTCGCGCGCTGGGGCGCGCCGCGCGGCGAGGAGGGCCCGGCGCCACCGGGCATCGCGATCGCGCCGCTCCCGGAGGAGCGCGCGCGCCGGCCCGGGTGGCTCGCGGAGCTGCACGCGCTCTACCTCGCCGTGAACCGGGAGGTGCCGCTGCCGAACCACCTCGACCCCGAGCTGCCGGCGGCGGAGCTCGCGGCCTACCTGGAGGGGTCGCCGGCGTCGCTGCCCGAGGCTTGCTTCATCGCGAAGGACGGCGACCGGTACGTCGGGTTGTGCATCCTGCACCGGAACGAGGAAGACCCCGCGTGCCTCGACCACCTGTTCACGGGCGTGGCGGCGGAGAGCCGGGGGCGGGGCGTGGCCCGAGCGCTCAAGCTGGAGACGATCGCCTTCGGCCGGCGGCGCGGCTACGCGCGGATCGCGACGGCGGTCGAGTCGAACAACCCGGGCATGCTGGCGCTGAACGAGCAGCTCGGGTTCGTGCGGCGCGGGGGCCTCGTCGTGCTCGAGAGGCGCATCGCGGGGCCGTGATGCGCTCTCGGGCGGTGTTCAGCAACGGGGAAGCTCGGGGTTCGCCGAGAGCCCGCTGCTCCGGGGCCCGCTCAAGGCTCACCCGGGATACAGGCCGCGCGAGCGGCCGCACAGGCGCACCAGCCCGAGCAAGCTGTCGATGGTCGGCGTGGGCACGCCGGTCAGCTTGCCGATCTCGTGCACCACGGTCACCAGCGCGTCGATCTCCAGCGACTTGCCGGCCTCCGCGTCCTGCAGCATCGATGTCTTGAACGCGCCGAGCTTGCGCGTGACCTCCATCCGGTCCTCTCCGCTCTGCGCGATCGGGCAACCGATCCTCTCGCCGATCGCCGCCGCTTCCTGCATCGCCTCGAGGCAGAAGCCGCGCACCAGCGGATCATCGAGGATCCGGTCGCACGTCGCGCCGGTGAGCACCGACACCGGGTTCATCGTCATGTTGCCCCACAGCTTGTACCAGATGTCGGTCCGGATATCGGCGCTGGCCACGGCCTCGAAGCCGGCGCGCTGCAGCAGCTTGACCAGCGCGCCGACCCGGTCCGAGTGTCCGCCGGCCGGCTCGCCGAGGAGCAGGCGGTTGCCGAGGCCGGCGCGCACCAGCCCCGGCTCCGGGCTGGAGCCCGACATGTGCACGACGCAGCCGACCACCTGGCGGAGCCGGATGGCGCGCGGCACGACGCCGCCCGGGTCGAGCGACTGGAGCCGGGCGCCGGCATACGGCACGTTCTCGGGGGCGAAGAACCACCACGGCACGCCGTTCATCGCGGGGAGGACGATCGTGTCCGGGCGGAGCAGCGGCGCGATGCGCGCCGCGACCTCGGTCATCGCGGTGGCCTTGACCGCGACGATCACCACATCTTGCGCGCCGAGCGCGGCCGGATCCTGCGCGGCGCGGATCGGCACGCCGGTGATCTCTTCCCCGATTTGCAGCAGCAAGCCGCGCCTCTGCACGGCGGCGAGGTTCTCCCCCCGCGCGACGGCGCTGACATCGCAGCCGGCCTTGGCCAGCCGGGCGCCGAGCAACCCGCCGATGGCTCCGAAACCGTAAACGGCGATCTTCATGATGCCCCCGCATCCTACCCTTCGTCCGGCCCCTCGTGGCCACCTCCGGGAGGACGGCGGGGCTCCTCGCGCGGCCCAGCCGCTGACCTCGGCTTCTCGTCGAGGTCAGCCCGACGCGGCCCGTCAGCGTTCGACGTGCGCCTGGCGGGGCGTGCCCCCCCTCACTTGAGCGCCGAGAACGACGGCGCCGCGAAATCCTTCACCATCGGCGCTTCCGGCCCGTCGTTCAGCTCGCACTCGTCCGCCACGAGCTCCCACAAGCCGCAGCCCGACTTCCGGTTGCCCCAGCGGCTCGTCTCGTTGAGGAACGACAGCGGGCCCGTATAGCTGCCCATCTCCTGCCATTCGAAGGGCACCACCGTGTTCCACGTATGCCACTGGACGCCATCCCCCGTGTAGTCGACCAGCTCGTCCCCGTTCGGCAGCTCCTTGTAGACGTGCTTGCCCGCCTCCGCGTACAGGCCGTGCGAGCCCTTCGCCGAGTACGTCTCGGCGTGCCAGCCGTCGATGCCGAGGTGCTTCTGCCCGTAAGCGAACGTCTCGCCGTTCGAATGCTGGGCGAGGAACACCTCCGCGGGCCGCCCATCGATGAAGCGGACGGTCATGTGCTCCCAATCGCCCACGTGGTTGCCGAACCGGATCGACTTGCCGCAAGTCGTCCCGAACAAGTAATCCACGTACAGCAGGCAAACGACCTTTCCATTGTTGTACGGGTAGAACATCCAGTAGATGACGTCCGTGGTGTCGACCGGCGCGCCGGTGCGCTTGACGACCTCGGCGTACACCGGCACGCCGGCCAGATCCGGGCGCTGCCCGTCGAGGAAGGCAGGATCCGTGCAGTTGTTGCAGCCGAGCGACTCGTCCGTCACCAGGAACCCGTTGTCCTCGTGCACGTTCGCGAGGAAGAACTCGGCCGATGAGGGGAAATACGCCTCGCTCGGGTCGAGCCGGACCTTCGGCGCGAACATCGTGGCCGAGAGGCCGGTCACCGCCCCGCCGCGCAGCTCCTCGTTCGCCGTGGCGCTCTTGTTCAGCACCCAGTAGCGGCCCGCGCCGCCGTTGTCGCCGTGGCTCGGCCGCGCGACGAACGTGGAGGTCGGGAGACCGCGGTAGTTCTTCGTCGTCGCCTCCCAGACACCGGCGTCCCTGTCCGCGCCCGACCCGGAGTCGTCCCAGATCTTGGCGGAGTTGCCGGAGAGCACGTACTCGCTCTTCACGCAACGGATCAGATCCGTGGACGGCTTCGTGTAATTGCCCGTCGCGACATGGCCGAGGCAAGTATACCCCGCGGGCGCCACCGGCTCCCAGAAGCTCCCGTCGTGATCCCCGCCGGACCCCTTGTCGTTCCAGACCAGGTTGTAATCGGTCGGCTTCGCCAGCACGTCGCCGTCCCCCTGGACGACGAACGTGCTCCGCGGCGCGCCGCCGTGGTTCGGCATGGCCACGTCGCCGAGCGAGTAATAGCCCGGGTGCTGGCCGAGGTTCGGGCGCCAGATCGAGACGTCATGGTCGGCGCCGGTGCCGGCGTCGTCGTAGATCCAGGCGAACTGGGTCGCCGGCTGGACGCGCAGGTCCTGCGGGTAGCGCAGCGACGCGAGGTCGGAGGAGATCGCGAACTCCTCCGACCGCCCCGAGGCGTACGTGGCGGCCACGAGCTTGTACGTGCCCGTCGAGAGCGTGAACGAGATGCGCGCGTTGGCGCCGTCTCCGCTGTCGTTGTCCTGCGCGAGCACGTTGCCGTTCGCGTCGAGCAGGTACAGATACGCATCGACGGGCGAGGTCAGGTCGAACGTGACCGCGCGGGTCGGGCCGGCATAATCGACCAGGAACGACCGGTTTCCCGTGCTCGTCGCGCTCCGGCCGCCGGAGCTCTTCCAGTAGCCGTACAGGAGGTTGCCCGTCGTCTCCACGCGGCTGAGCTTGAACCTCTGGTTGTCGCCGCCGTGGCAATCCCACAGCCAGATACCCGCGGCGTCGGCGGTGCTCCCGTTGCTGACGTCCATGCATTTCCCGCTCTGCTTGGACTTGAGCGAGAAGTACCCGTCGCCGTGCGGCAACGGCTTCCACTTCTGGTTGTCCTGATCACGACACGTCCACTGTTGGATCGCTGTCCCGTTGCTGGTGCCGTAGCCGGAGACCTCCAGGCATTTGCCGCTGTGCTTGGCCACGAGGCGGTAATAGCCGTCGCCCGTGGGCTCCAGCGAGAATTTGCGCTGATTCGCGCCGTCGCACGCGATCTGCCAGACGTAGGCGCCGTCGGCCAGATCGGCGTTCTTCACGGTGACGCATTTCCCGCTGTGCTTCGGGATGAGCCGGAACGGGCTGTTGAACGTCTCGATCGCCTCTTCGTGCGAGGCGATCGCCTCGTCCTCGAAGCCCTCGTCTTCAGGCAGCGCGATGCAGCCGGAGAGGGCGGCAATGGCGCAGAACATGGGAGCGGGGAAGGCGGGGAAGGCGATTCGGAGCGAGGCGGCGGCAAAGCGGTTCATGGTTCGTTCTCCTTTGAAAACTCGCAGGATCCAGGATAGGTTGCGCCGCTGCACGCACAATGACCGCGGACGGCCCCCCATGGGCCGCGTTCCGGCCAACGAGGGGACCCGATGGATCTCGAAGAGCTCCAAGCCTTCCTGCATGTCGTCAAGCACGGCTCGTTTCACGCGGCCGCCGAGTCGACCGGCGTGCCGCGCACGACGCTCAGGCGCCGCGTCGAGTCGCTGCAGGCGCGCTCCGGTGTCCCCCTCCTGGAGAGCAGCCGGCAGGGCGTCGCCCTCACCGAGGCGGGGCGCGCGCTGGCGGGCCGGGGGCAGGCGATGGTCGAGGAGGCGAGCGCGCTGGTCTCGTCGATTCGCGAGCTCGGGCGCGAGCCCTCGGGGCTCCTGCGCATGGTCCTTCCCGTCGGCCTGCCGCCGCACCTCATGGCGCCGATCTTCGCCTCGATCCGGAGCATGTACCCGCGATTGCGCCTCTCTTATCAGTTCAGCAACGACCCGCTCTCCGAGTCGCTGGTCGACGTGGACGTCGCCGTGCATTTCGGGGAGGGCGCGCCGCGGGGGCCCTGGCTCTCGCTCGTGATCATGCGCATTCAAGAGCGGCTGTGCGCGAGCAAGGAATACCTCGCGCGGCGGGGGACGCCGGCCTCGATCGACGATCTGGCCCGCCACGAGCTCCTCTCCTGGCGAGCGCCGGGCGAGGACGCGTCCGAGTGGCCCACGCGCAATGGCGGCAAATTCCCCGTGGCGCCGGCCTTGATCGCGACCGACATTCACCTCGTCCGGCATTGCTGTCTGGCCGGGCTGGGCGTCGCCTTGATCCCGGACGCGAGGATCGATGAGCCCACCGGGGACGAGCTCGTCACGGTCTTGCCGGAGCTCGTGGGCCGCGAGCGGGCCGTGCGGGTGACGGTGCCGGAGGCGCTGGCGGAGATACCGAAGGTCAAGATGGTGCTGACGCACGTGCGGAGGTATCTCCGCGAGGTGACCGGTTGATCGGGGGTCGCTTCAACCGAGCCCGAGCTTCTCCAGCGTGGGCGCGAGCCGCTCCCTGTAGGTCCGCTGGCAGATCAGCGCGAGCCGGACCTCGCCGAGGAGCCCGAGCGTCGCCCGCTCGGGCTCGGGCCAGCGCTCGAGCGACCGGTCCTCCGCCGGGACGCGCGCGAGGACCTGCTCGGCGCGCTCGAGGTGCCCGCGCACGAGCCGGCCCGTGAACCCGCGCCATGCGGCCTGCTTCGCCGGGGGCAGATCGCGGAGCTTGCGCCCGACGAGCTCGGGGCCGAAGGCCTCGTGCTCCGCCTCGTCGCCCGCGATCGCGCTGAGCACGGCGCGCGTGACCGGGTGGTCCGCGCGGGCCTCGAGGTCCAGGAGGTAGCCGACCGAGAACGCCTCGGAGACCAGGAAAAGCGAGATGGCGCTCGCGAGCACGCGCTCGTCGAGCGGGACTTCGCGCAGATCCGCGAGCGGCGCGGCGACCTCGCGCGGGGCGGGCACGCGGCCCCCGAGCGCCGCGCACATGCGGCCGCACAGCTCGGCGTGGCGGATCTCCTCGTCGATGGCCTCGGCGACGGCGCGGGAGACCTCGAGCGGCTCGCCCGCCGCGAGGGCCTCGCCGAGGAAGCGCGTCGCGATCTGGATGGACTGGTACTCGGTGCGGACGCGGTCGGCCCAGACGAGGCGCGCGTGCTCCACCAGCGTGGGCGGCAGCGCGCCCGGGTCGAGGGCGGCGAAGTCGATGGCGTCGTCGGTCGGCGTCTGGCGCATGATCTACCTTCGAGGGTGTGTCAGATTGCACATGATGGCACAGCGCGGACCGAGCCAGCGCCGGTGCGTCGCGGGTCTCATAGGCCCACCATCGAGCTGGATGGCAAGGAGAGGGCCTGCGTCGCGGCGCAACGCCCGGCTGGCACATCGTGTGCTGCTGATGCAGGAATGCGCCATTGAACCAGCTTGCCCCTCTTCGCCTCTCTCATGATGTTCGTCGCCCCGCTCGCGGCGTGCACCATCGAGACCATCGTCGTCGTCGGCGCGGGCGCCGGCGGCCCGGACACCGGCGCCGGCGGCGACGGCGCCAGCACCCCGGACTCCGGCGCCGGCGGCGACGGCGCCAGCACTCCGGATTCCGGCGCCGGCGGCATTGGCACCGGCGGCATTGGCACCGGCGGCGATGGCATCGGTGGCACCGGTGGCGAAACTGGCTGTGAGGCTCGCGAGCCGAGGGTCTTCGCGTGCGTCGACCTCCCGGACCCGGAGGACTGGACTGCGCCTCGGACGTTCGCGTTCTCCGGCACGGTGACGGCCGTACGCCCGCCTGGCCCGGACGAGCTTTGCTCGATTCGCCACAGCAAGATCGGAGGCGCCGCGCCCGAGGTCATGATCGACCTCGCCGACGAGACCGGGAATGCGCTCACCGTGGGCTTCGCGGTTCCGGGCTTCGCATCCAGCGCCGTCGTCGTGGGCGACGAGCTCGACGTCGACTTCTCTTCCTCTTTCGTGATGTTCTTCGACTGGGGCGGAGATCCGGTCACGCGCATTCGCCTCGAGCGGGACGGAGAGCTCGTGGTTGCCGTGGGCGAGAGCGACCCCATCGGGCTCACCATCGGCGAGGGCGAGCGCGCGTGTTACAGCGAGGATAACTTCTGCGGCACCGAGGAGCGCGCGATGGTCGTGTCGGCCGGCGGCGAGCCCGCGGTCTCGATCGCGAACGGAGAGACCGCCGAGGTCGGCGCGCTGACCGTGACCAACGATGTCTATTTCAAGAACTACGAGACCGGGGGCTGCAACTTCAGCCTCTCGGTCGAGTACATCGTCAGCGCCGCGCCCACGCCCTGAGCGCCCACCCCGCTCCCGATCTACGTCGAACCGGCGAGCGCCCGCGCCTGCGCGAACAGGTCGGGGCGCGCCCGGTCGTGGGACCAGCCCTCGGGGTACGAGGCGACCGCCGACGGGCGGCTCCGCACGCGGCGCTCGTAGGCGTCGAGCGCGGGATACGCGGCGAGCGACAGCCCGCGCCGCTGCATGTAGGCGAGCACGGGGTAGAACGCGCAGTCGGCCAGCGTGAAGGCGTCCGACGCGATGAACCGCGCCCTCTCGGCCCGCGCATCCCACAGCGCGAGCTCGCGCTCGACCGCCGAGAGCGCGCCCAGGACGGCCGCTCGCCGGTCCGGCGACAGGGGCTCTGGGCCGGCCTCGAAGAGGCTCTCCAGCGGGTCGTAGGCGCACGCCGTGGCCTCGGACTCCTGCGCGAAGGCGAGCGCGCGGGCGAGCGCGCCGGGCTCGGCCAGCGGAGGGAGGAGCGGCGGGTCGGGATACCGCATCTCCAGGTACGTGAGGATCGCCAGCGACTCGTTCATGACGGTGCCGTCGGGCTCGACGAGCACCGGGGCCTGGCCGCGCGGGTTCAGGGCCAGAAACGCCGGGGCGCGCGTCTCGCGCGGCTCGCGCATCACGCGCAGCCGGCGGGGCTCGAAGGCGAGGCCCTTCTCGCGAACGGCGATGAGCACGCGCCAGCTCGAGATCGAGCCGTTCACGAAATACACGGCGCGCTGCGCGCTCACCGGTCGCCTCCGGGCTCCTGCAACGTGCGGAAATGGAGCGCCTCGAAGCCCGGCCGGTAGGCGGCGGCGTCGAAGGTGGGGTCGAGGTTCTCGGCGCGGAAGAGCTGCAGCATCCGCTCCGCCTCGGCGCGCTCCGCCCCCTCGCGCTCCGCCTCGGGGAGCGCCGACCGCGCCCGGGCGCGCGCCTCGGCCTCGGCGCGATCCGAACAGGGCGCGCCGACGCCCCAGACAGCCCCGCTCGCCGGATCGTGGAACGTGCCGATGTGCCGGAAGGTGAGCGAGATCCGCGATGTCCGGCCGTCCCCCTCGCCCTCCGCGTCGCCCTCCTGGCGGATGGCGTGATAGAATCGGCGGTTCGTCTCCAGGTCCATGACGAGCAGCGAGCCGTGCGGCAGAGGGACCTTCTGGGCGGCATCCCCGTCCGCGGCGCGCTTGGGCCGGAGCACCATGGTGCGCTGTCGTCCGAGCGAGACGTTCACGATGGATGACGGCCGCACGAGGTCGAGCGTCTTGTCGGAGTGCTCGCTGATCCAGTCGCGCCCCGTGCGGTAGAGCTGGAGCAGGCAATGGTTGAGCGGGTGTCCGACGCGGCGCTCGACCTCCCTGCGGATGCGGTCGACGGCGGGGGTGAAGGCGCCGAGCTCGGGCTGCTCGTCGACCGGGTGGCGGTAGAGCGGCGCGGCGCCGTCGGGCGCGCGTTCGCCCTGGATCGCGACGAGGCGCGGCACCTCCCCGCCGCGGTGGAGCATCGTGGTCCACGCGACCTCGCGCTCGACGGCCGCGAAGGCGCCGGCGCCTTCGGCGAGGCTCTCGTCGAGGGCGCCGCACCAGAGCGCCGTGCCGCCCGCGCCGATGCCGGTGACGCACACCGGCCCGGGCCCGTCGGAGAGCAGGTCGGCCCAGCGGCGGCGCCGGCCGCCCAGGCCCTCGATCTCGCGCAGCGCCGCGGCGTGCTTGCCCGCGGTCCCCGCCGCGGTCGCGTCCGCGAGGACCTCGACGTCGTAGCCGAGCCGGCGCGCGTCGCGGGCCGCGGCGAGGACGCACACGTTGGTCGCGACGCCGCACAGGGCCACGGCGGTCACGCCCGCCTGCGCCAGCCGGGCGTGCAGATCCGTGTCGCGGAAGGCCGAATACCAGCGCTTCTCGACGTGCCATTCCGCGGTCCCCGCGGGGCGCTCGGCGCGCGCCGGGGCGAGCGCCGGGAACAGCTCGGCGCCCCAGGTGCCGCGGGCGCAGCACGCGCTGCCGGTGTGCGTCTGCCCGCGGAGCGCGTCCGGGGCCGCGTCGATCTCGCCGTAGACCGAGGTCACCCACACCACGACGCGCCCCTGCGCGCGCGCGGCGCGCACCAGCCAACCCACGCTCTGCGCGAGCTGCTGCGGATCGCAGTGCCGCTTCGAGAACGCGCCTCCCTCCGCGAGGAAGTCGTTCTGCATGTCGATGATCAGCAGCGCCGTGCGCGCCGGGTCCTCGGGGTGTGGCCGCTCTCTCACGTCCTTCATGTCCTGGTACCACCTCGCCGGTCGCTCCACCAAGGTCCCACGCCGCGGCGCGCTCCGAGGCGCCCGCGAGGGCGCGCGGGAGATCGGTCGGCCTACAGGCGCTTTCTGGAGGGCACCGCGCGCACGCTCGTGCAGTGTGGACAGAGCTCGAGCAGCCTCATCAGGGCGTGATTCGATGAAAAGCGCCCCCGACGAACGCCCACGTCGGCTACACCCACAGGGTATCCGGACCGAACCCGCACCTGGCCGCCCGGGCGACGTGCGGGTGTCTGGAGCTCGCCACCCTGAGGAGGTCTGAACATGGCTCACGTACTGGCAAGACTCACCGGCGCAACGCTCGAGGATGTCAAGCAGCAGCTGGAGGCCGACGCGGCCAGCCATGCTGAGCAGGGGATGCACCTGGAGCACATCTGGACGAACGACGACGATCCCAGCGACATCCTGTTCCTCCTGCGGGTCGACGACCTGAGCCACTGCAAGCAGCTCATCAGCCGGGTCCACGCCGAGATCCATCAAGAGGACCCGAACGCCAAGCTACCTCACATGACGTTCCTGACGGAGGCGTGAGCGGTCACGCCCCGTAGAACACCGATCGCGTTGATCGAGCGAGAGATAAACCGCCAAGGCGCCAAGGACGCCAAGAAGAAGACAATAAATATCTTGGCGTCTTGGCGTCTTGGCGTCTTGGCGCCTTAACGCCTTGGCGGTTCGAAAATCTGCTCGTTTCGGGCGGGTTCAACCCGTTTGTTGTCCTAGGGACACGCGCACGCGCACGAGGACGGGCCCTCCTCGAGCGTCCCATCCGCGCCCCAGTCGCAGTACGCCCAGCCCACGGGGATGAAGCCACAGACGCCATCGAAGCGGTGGAGCTCGACGGTCCCGCCGACCCGGCGATACAGCAGGTGCAGGCCGTCCTCCAGCCCGCACTCCACGCTTGCGGCGCATCCCCCGGGTCCGCCGGGCGGCACCGTCAGGCAGCGGTGCTCCTCGGTCAGCGCCTCGCAGGGCGCGCCTTCGGAGCTCACGGACACCGGCTCCCAGGAGCACGTGTGGCCCTCATTGCCCGATGGCTGAGCTTCGCAGTCGTCCTGGGACAGGCGCTCTTCGCAGAGCGTCCGTTCCGTTCCAGCGCCGGTGCCGGCGCTCGCCGCCTCCGGCGCGCCCCCGGCCGCGCCCCCGGCGCCGTCTTCCTCAGGGCCGCCCGGTCCGCCCGACGTGCAGCCGAGGAGCGCCAGCGCGCCCAGCCCCAGGACCGAGCCTGCCCCACGGCTCCGCCCGATCCTGCCGCGCTGGAGCGCCCGTGACGGCGGTGCGCTTCGGCCAGTCGCACATCCTTGTTTCATCCCCTCGTCCCTCCGCAGCTCACTCCGCGCTGGAGCCCTGCCCCGATGCGTTATGCCCAGCGGAGCACGCGGCGCGCTACTATTTTCGGACGAACCGCTCTTCGAGACGGGGGCGCAGCGCTGCGCCTGGATGAACGACATCGTCTGCGCAGCGTCCGGCTCTCCGCTCGACGGCGGGATCGCCTGCAGAGTCTCGAAGGTCGTCTGAGCTCGGCCGCCGCCGGCGCCGGCCTTGACAAAACGAACGGTCGTGCTATCGTCTCCTCGTGGCCAAAGGAGAGGATACCCGCAGGGCGATCCTTGCGGAGGCGCTGTCGCTCGCCAGCGAGGTGGGCCTCGACGGCCTGAGCATCGGGCTGCTCGCCGAGCGGGTGGGGATGTCGAAGAGCGGGCTGTTCGCGCACTTCGGGTCCAAGGAGGACCTGCAGCTCGCCGTGCTCGACGAGGCGACGAGCCGCTTCGTGGACGTGGTCGTCAGCCCTGCCCTGCGCGAGCCGCGCGGGCTCCCGCGCGTCCGGGCGCTCTTCGATCGCTGGCTGAGCTGGACCGATCAGCCGTTTCTGCCTGGCGGCTGCGTGTTCGTGCACGCGAGCGTCGAGCTCGACGACAAAGCCGGCCCGGCCCGCGACAAGCTCGTCGCCAGCCAGAAGGACTGGCTCGAGACCCTCGCGCACGCCGCGCGCATCGCCGTCGACGAGGGGCACTTCCGGAAGGATCTCGACGTGCACCAGCTCGCGTTCGAGGCGTTCTCGATCGCGTACGGCTTTCACTTCCTGGACAGGCTGCTCCGCGACCCTAGAGCAGAGGAGCGCGCCCGCGCCGCGTTCGAGCGGCTGGTCGACGACGCGGCCGCGGCGCGCTGACGAGACATCGGAGGTACCATGAGCAAGGCGATTCCGGGGACCCCAAATAGCACGAACGTTCGATCTTTAGATCTGCGCCTTTTGGCGGTGCGCGCGGGCCTGCGCGCGGTGGGGGCCGTCTCCTCCGAGGCGGCGGCGCAGTGGGCGGAGCGGATCTACAGGACGCCAAAGCGGCACGCGCGGCCGGCGTGGGAGCGAGAAGCGCTCGCGGCGGCGGTGCCGTCGCGCGTGGCGAGCGGCGCGGGCGATATCCCGGTGTGGACGTTCCACCCTCGCCGGCCGCGGGCCGGCGAGCCTGCTGTGCTGCTGGTGCACGGGTGGGAGGGGCGCGGGAGCCAGCTCTCGGCCTTCGTCCCGCGGCTGCTCGCGGCGGGGCTCCGGGTCGTGGCGTTCGACGGGCCCGGTCACGGCGATCACCCCGCGCCCGACGCCACGGTGGCCGACCTCGCCGACGCGCTCGTGCATGTCGCGCGCGAGGCGGGTCCGGTCGAGGGGATCGTGGCGCACTCGCTCGGGGGCGTGGCGGCGGTCCTGGCGCAGCGGAGCGGCGTGCGCGCGGATCGCTATGCGTTCGTCGCGCCGCCGCTCAACCCGCGCCGCTTCATCGGGGCGTTCGTGTCGTTCTACGGGCTGGATCCGCGCGTCGCGAGCCGCCTCAAGGAGCGCATCGAGGCGAGGGTCGGCATCGCGCTGCGCGAGCTCGACGGGCGCCTGCTCGCCCCTCAGATGCGCGGAGAGCTGCTCGTGGTGCACGATCGGCAGGACCAGGAGGTGCCGTTCGAGGACGGGCTCGCGCTGGCCGGCGCGTGGGCGGGCGCGCGCCTCCACGAGACGCAGGGGCTGGGCCACCGGCGCGTGCTCCGCGACAGCCTCGTCGTGAAGGAGGTGGCGAGCTTCATCGCGGGGGCGGAGGCGGCGGTGGACACAGGCCTGAGCATGGATTCGCTCGAGGGCGAGCTATTTCATCGCGAGCTGCGGTGGGTCGCATGAGGCGCCTCGGGCGTGTCGCGCGACGCGCGGAGCGAAGCCTGGAGGTAGATTCATTGCGGTGATGTGTTCTCCCCCATCGATGGCGGTCGACGCGGCGACCACGCGATGGGAGCATTGGCCCGGGAGAAGTCCCGGACTGGAGTCACACAACCGATGAAGAAGAGCACGTTCGCGACGGTCTTTCCGCTGATGCTCGTGACGGCCTGCGGGGCGACGGCGGATCCGGACGATGAGGCCGCCCCGGGGATCGCCGCTGCGCAGGAGGCGATCGCCGTCTCCCCCGACTTCGCTGCTCGGTACCTCGACTGCGAGGAGTTCGCGGGGGTGGGGCTCGCCCCCTTCGCTTCCGTGGCGCCGCTCGTGCCGGACGACTACGTCGTGATCGAGGCTGCCCCCGGCATGGCCGTCGTGGTCGCGCAGGCGGCGGACTGCGCCGAGATCAGCGTGAACCGCCATCTTGCCCGGCCGGGCGTCTTCGCGCAGCTCGGGGTCGGCGTCGTCCCTCCGACGGGCGCTGGGGATCGCAACTTCTACCAGATCGCTTTTGCGACCACCCACCCGCTCCTCGCCGCGCGCCTCCGCCTCATCGGCGTGAACGCGCGGTATGCTCCTTTCATGTCGTACGAGATCACGAACGTCTCGGGGTCCCAGGCCGATCTGGCCATCTCGGCACCTCGCCCCGTGGGCCTCGCGTTCGACCTGGATGGCCCCATCACCCTGCCTGATCCAGCGGCGCCGTCGAGCCCGCTCACCACGTTCAACTACTGGCATCAATCGGCGTGGCACGGCAACATCCTCCAGGAGAACGCCGTCACCGGCATCCGCCTGGGAGAGGGGAGCGGCGTGACGCTCACGGCCGTGGGCGACGATCTCGAGGCGATCCTCGGCAGCTCGACGCTGACGTTCCCGTTCTTCTCGAGCCCCGAGATCTTCGACGAAGCCGTGGTGACCGTCCAGACCGACGCTTTCTGACCCTCCCGACGAAGCTCCGGCCTCGTCGCCCGACGCCGGGCCGCCCCCTGGGCGGCGGAGCAAGGCTCCGACCAGCGCGGCAGGAGACGGGGAGCGGCGTGCGGTGTCCTCGCCTCGTTGCCGCGCTCGAGTGCTGGCTGCGATCGGACGTCTGCGGGGTTCACCGTGCCGGCGTAGCTCCGGCGCCCGGCGATGTGCTCGACGCGAAGCGCCATCGCCTCCTCAGACGCGCCAGGGAGAGGAGTGCGATGAGGCCGAGGTGGGGGGCGGAGATCGGCCTCGTCTCGCCGAAGTTGCAGCCGCCCCCGGCGGTCACGGGCGTATCACTGCCGCTGCCGGCACCGGCGCTCGTCGACGCAGCGGTCGACTCGTCCCCGCCCGCCCCAGCACCACCCGCTCCGCCGGCACCGGCGCTCGCCGACGCACCGGTCGACTCGTCCCCGCCCGCCCCAGCACCACCCGCTCCGCCGGCACCGGCGCTCGCCGACGCACCGGTCGACTCGTCCCCGCCCGCCCCAGCACCACCCGCTCCGCCGGCACCGGCGCTCGCCGACGCACCGGTCGACTCGTCCCCGCCCGCCCCAGCACCACCCGCTCCGCCGGCACCGGCGCTCGTCGACGCACCGGTCGACTCGTCCCCGCCCGCCCCAGCACCACCCGCTCCGCCGGCACCGGCGCTCGTCGACGCACCGGTCGACTCGTCCCCGCCCGCCCCAGCACCACCCGCTCCGCCCGCGCCCACGCTCGCCGACGCACCGGTCGACTCGCCCTCGCCCCCGCCCTCCGCGCCCCCACCGCCTGCACCACCCGCTCCGCCGGCGCCCGCGCTCGCCGACGCACCGGTCGACTCGCCCCCGCCCCCGCCCCCGCCACCTGCTCCGCCCGCGCCGGCTCCGCCCGCGCCGCCTGCGCCCGTCGCGCACGCGCCAGCGTCGCTCGGAATGCCGCTGCAGATGCCGTCATCGCAGCTGTCGGCTTCCGTGCATGCATTGCCATCGTCGCACGTTGGACCCGTGAGCAGCGTGCACTCTCCCTCGATGGCCGCGCCGGCGGCGAGAGAGCAGGCATCGCACGGGCCTGCATCGCACGCCGAGGTGCAGCAGACGCCGTCGACGCAGAAGCCGGTCGCACACTCGGAGGATGACGCGCAGGGAGCTCCGCCCACGAAGAGACGCTCGGCGCTCGCGGAGGGCTCTCCGTACGCGTAGGGCTCGGGCGGAAAGATGCCGCCCGCGATGAGCACGCTGCCGTCGAGGAGCGCCGTCGCCGAATGATCCGAGCGCCACACGGACAGGAACGGTCCGGCCGTCCAGAGGTTCGTCGACGGATCGTAGAGATACGTCGCGTTCGAATACTCCGTGTTGTAGTAGCAATGCCCCGCGGGGAAGCAGTCTTCGAAGAACTCCTCCATACCTCCGGAAATCAGCACCCGGCCGTCCGGCAGGACCGTCATCGCCCGATCTTGCAGGCGGCGGCTCACGACGCCGTCCGGGTCATGCGGCGGCCGCAGCGTGTGGGGCAGCCCAGGGACGAAGGTCCACACGTCGGCGGCGGGGTCGTAGACTTCCACGTTGACTCCGTCCGCATCGGCAGCCGCAACCACGAGGACCCTCCCATCGGAGAGCAACGTCGCCTCGGACGTGTCGTGACGGTAGCCCATCGCCGCCGCGGGCGTCCAGGTGTCGGCCGTCGGGTCGTAGAGCGCCGACTCATTGAGACCGTAGTAGGGTGGGGCCGCCGTGACCAGGATCTTCCCGCTCGGGAGCAGCGTCGCCGTAGTACAGCACCGCTCGAGCCCCGGCGCAGCCCCGACCGTCCAGGTATCTGCGATGGGATCATAGATGAGAACGCCGGTCATGCCGGGGATGACGACCCTCCCGTCAGGAAGCAGCAGCGCATCATGTCCCGACCTCGTGTGAGGCATGGACGCGACGGCCGTCCAGGTGTTCGCCGCCGGCTCGAAGACCTCCGCCGTGTCGACGGGGACGGCGGTGTTGTTCGAGAGCCAGCTATAGCCGCCGGTGACGAGCACCCTGCCGTCATCGAGCAGCGTGACCCCGAAGCCGAATCGATCGTCCGTCATCGCGCCCGCAGGGGCGAAGGTATCCGTCGCCGGGTCGTAGATCTCCGTGGAGCCCACCCTGCTGTCTCCGCCGATGACGAGGACCCGCCCGTCCAGGAGGCGAACGGCCTTGTGCTCGAAACGCGGCCGGGTCATCGACCCTGCCGCCACCCAGCTCGGCTCGATGAGCGGCTCTCCCGGCCCGGCCTCGAACCCGAGCGAGATCGACGCGCCATCGACGCCGAGCCGCGTGGGGACAAGCCGCCCTCGAAACGCGCCATCGAGCACCGCCGCCGCCTGCCCCGGAGGCGCCCCCGGCGGCGCGGCGTGCGCCTGCGAGCCGCCGTCGCCCGCAGCGCAGCCGAGGCCCGCCCCGAGCGCGACCAGCAGGACGAGCGCCGCCGCACCCGGCGCAGCGCGCGGCGCGGAAGCCCGCGCCCGCGCCGGACGAGCGCCGCGCGCGCCCCCCTCGCGCTCCTGCGCATCGGCAGCGCTTCCAGCGAGCGCCGGCTGAACGGCTCGATCGTGCTCCCAACAGGCTCGGCCATGACGCATCGCGATCTCCTCGAGCGCACGCGATGCCCCGTGTTCCCCGCCGGGCACCGCGGATTCCATCCGGTACGCGACGCTCCGATGCCGCGCGCAGCCGAGACATTCACGTCGAGAAGCTGCGGCGCGCTCCCGGGGAGGATCCCCGCCCGGCGGCATCGGCGGCGTCGGGAAGCGGGCGTCAGCCCTCGCCCGAGAGCACCGCGGCGATCGCGGCGCGCTGCCCGCGCGGCCGCCCCGCCGCGTCGGCGTGGGCCATGTCGAGCGCGGCCAGCACCGTCGAGAGCGTCGTCTGGTCGAGGACCGTCGATGCCTCGACGGCGTGGAGGTCCTCGCCCACGAAGTTCCGCGGGCAGGCGTCGATGACCGGGAGCGCTCGCCCGCTGGCCGGCGCGAACCGGATGGGCAGGCCGTGCGTGCGGCAGATGAGCGGCCGCGCCGCGTAGATCGCGCACCTCCCCTCCCCGTCGAGCGCCGGGCACACGCCGGGGTCGCCCGCCCGGGCGCGGCCGGCGAGCGCCGCGCGGTCGGCCTCCGGGAGCGCCGCGAGCGCCTCGCGGATCGCGTCGGCCTCGATCGACGTCACCGAGAACCGCCGCCGGCAGCAGTCGCTGCACCCCGTCGCGCAGGCCATCCGCCCGCCGTGGCGCGCGCTCGCGCTCGCGAAGAACGCGTCGACCTTGGCGAAGAGCTCGCGGAGGCGATCGAGCGGCTGGGGAGGCACGCGCGGGTTCTAGCAGCCCGGGCACCCGGGCGCCCCGCCAGGGACACGGAAACGCCCGTCAGGGACAACAGGAGCGCGCGCGATCCCCCGGCCCTGCCGTCCAGAAGCGCGGACCGGACCGAGGCAGCGCGCTCGAGCCGATCTCACCCCTGCTTCATGGATCGATGCGGAACGGGTAACCGTCCGTGGCCACCACGATCGGCTCCGCGCCCGGCGCGCCGCGCGGGCGGACGGCGAGCACGTGCGCCCCCGCGTCGTCGAGCGCGGGAGGATGGCGATATCCGAGCTCCTCGCGGCGCACCTCCCCGTGCGCGTTCAGGTACTCACATTCCCATCCAGAGAGAATGCCGTTATGACGCCGCTCCCGGAGGTCGCGCAACCGGAGCAGAACGACCTCGGGAGCGCTCGCAGCCCTCCGCAGCGCGCGGAACCTCGACCAGGTCTCGCCGACCAGCTTGACGGCCAGCGCCAGCAGGACGGCGGCGAACCCGGCGCTCCCCGCCGCGATCAGGAGCCGCGGTGTCCTCAGGGCCGGCTCCGCGCTGGTCATGAGCTCTTGTCCGAGCTTCCGCACCTCGATGTCCGGCAATGCCTCCGGCGCCCAGGCGACGAGGTAGCTGACCTCGTGCTCCTCTCCGGCGGCGCGGAAGCTCACGACCACATCCGCGAGGTAGTCATCGGTCCAGGCGGTGTGGCCGTGAGGCGCCACGGAGATGGGGCCGTCGACGGCGATCGGCTCCGCGGCGGCCCAGCGGCCCGGCTGCGCGACCACGTCGCGAGCGATCTGGACCGCGCCCACGCCGGCGATCACCATCACCGCGACGTTGAGCGGAACCAGGAAGACGAGGCTCGCGAGGGCGGTCAGGAGGTAGCGCGGGCGAAGCTGCAGCCTGCCCCGGTCGAGGCGCCGCCGGAGCCCCGCGTGCGCCAGGGCGGCCGCGGCCCGCCGCGCTGCCTGCGCGTCCGCGCGGCGGATCATGTAGCCCACGGGCGCGATCGCGAAGCACATCGCGGCGAGGCCGAGCAGGGTCCAGACGTCCCGGCGCGCCTTGCGCGGGCCGTCCCTGAGCGACAGCACGAGCGCCGCTTCATCGGCCGCCTCGCGCAGGCCCCCGTCCGCCAGCAAGGAGCGCTGCCGGCCCGTCAGCGAATCGAAGGCGCCCGTGAGCGGTTGGCCGGGCGGCGGACACAGCGGCCCCTCCGCGCTCACGAGGGCCACGACCTCGCCGAGCGAGGGCGCGACCAGACGACCGTACCGGGTGCCTGCGAGCTCCACGCTCCCTTCACACGAGAAGTGCGCGTCGGTCAGCTGCACCCACACGTCGTGCGTCCGGGCGCGACGCAGCGCCTCTCCTGCGGTCAGCTGCGCCGGCGCGTCCCCGAACGACGACAGCCGCTGCCATGCCTGGATCGCCAGCCCGCAGAGCGTGACGCCGGCGATCAGCCCGAGCGCGACGCCGATCCAGGGCCGCCGCTTCAAGCCTCCCCCGATCCAGTTGTTGACGTCGCTCAAGCCGGTGCTCCTTCGGCGTTCACGGGCGCGCCGGCCGGTGCGCCGCGCCGTGGAGCTGCGCCGGCCTGTCTGGAAGGGCGCTTCAGCAGTTGAGCCGGATGCGCTCTCCGAGCAGCTTCACGTCGTCATTGGCCTCGACCCGCACGTCGCCGCGCCGGGCGCTGAGCCGCTGCTCGCGCGCCTCGCTGACCAGGTCGCCCTCGCTGCGCAGCAGCGTGTCGCCGCCGCTGTGCAGCTCGATGCCCTCGCGGGCATGAATGGCCACGCGCTCGGCCGCGAACTGCAGATCGCCGGCCACGGCGATCGCCAGGCCGCTGCCGAGGACCAGCACCGGCCCGTCGGGCCGCAGCTCGATCCGCAGCGGCTCCGCGCCGGCGCGATCGACCAGCCGGATGCACGAGCCGTGCTCGCTACGCTCGACCGTCAGGCGATAATCATCGACGGGAATCACGCGCACCGGCTGGCGCTCGCTCGGCTCGCTCATGAGAACCCAGGAGGACGCAAGGCGACCGCGAAGTCAAGCGCCGCGCACCGCGCTCTCCGGGGCGCCGTGGGAAGGAGCACGTCGCCGGGCCGCCGGCGTTGGAGCAGGTTCGCTCCCGGCGCGCCTCCGCTCCATCCACCAGCATCGCGATCGTCGAGGGCGCGTCTCCCCCGTGGGCATCGGCTTCAGTTCGGGACCGGCACGAACTCCGTGCATGCATCCCGGATCGCCGTGAGGGCGTTCGTGAGACCGTCCTCGAGGCGTCCTTCGCACAGATCCCAGAAGAAGCCGCGCTCGTCGGCGGTGAACGTGTCCGCGATCGCCTGCAGGGTGTTGGCCTGCTCCGCGCTCCCGTAGGCCCCCTCGCAGGCGCTCCGCCCGCCGATGCCGAGGAACACGACGTTCTTGGCGTCACCCTTCGCGGCGACGATCCGATCGTGCAGCGCTTGCGGCGGCTGGGACGGCACGGGCTGCTCGTCCTCGTCGGTGATCGCCACCACCACCAGCAATGCGTCCTGGCGGAGGAAGCCCGCGTTGTCGCCGGTCGAGAACGGCGCCTCCAGCGAGGCGGCGATCGCGGACACCGGCTGCTCGTCGTCGTCCTCGCCGCTGCACTGGGCGTCGCCCGAGTAGATATCTGCGGCGCACCCGAACTCGCCCGTGATGTTTGTGCTCGAGCTATCCATCCACGGCTTTCCGCTCTGGAACGAGCAGTCTTCCGTGGAGGCGCCGCGTGCATGGAAATTCGCGGGAAGGGGGCAGGCGTCCAGCACGGCCGCGCGGAAGTCGGTGAGGCCCTCGATGTCGAGCAGCGCCTGCGCGAAGGCCGGGAACACGATTTCCCCTAGCGATTCCTTCTCTTCGTGCATGCTCCTGGAGTTGTCGACCGCGAACACGACATCGATGTGCTCGCAACCCGTGCTGCCCTCGCCGTGGCTTCCTGTCCCGCCGTTCGCTCCGCCGACGCCGGCGCCGAGGATGCCGCCTCCCTGCCCGCCGAAGGTGTCGCCGCCCTGCCCCGAGGCTCCCCCGCCGGTGAATCCGCCGCCCGAGGCGCCAGGCGAGCCGATGTCCTGGCCGCTCCCCGAGTCCCCGCCGCACCCGGCGAGACCCATCATCCCTGCGCAGAGCGCCGCGCACCATGCCCTGAGCTCCATGCTGTACTCCTTCTCCTTCGGGCACCGTGCCGTTCCCATTCGTAGCACGGTTCGGTAAACATCGATTCTCGAATACTCATGACAAAACGCGCGGTGCACTGGCTCCGGCGGCTCGCAAGGCCTGCCAGGTCGGCGGGCGCGCGCTGAACTGCGCAGCGTTGGGGTGGGGGGGAGAGCTGCGTGACCCCGCGCTCACTTGAGTTGTTGCTGTAGCTCCGGGAGGCGCTCTTGCCACCAGGCGCTCAGGGTGGAAACCGCGTCGGCGGCGCCGTCGGCGAGGGCGGGGTCGGCGTCGATGGCCGCAGCGGCGACGCTGAGGACGCGGTTGAGCTCGGCCTCCACGAAGGACGCGCTGATCTTTTCGTCGAGGATTTGCTGGACGATGGCGAGGTAGTCCGCCTCCCAGTGGCTGAAGAACGCGTCGGTAAAGGCGGTGGTGCCGCCGGGCACGCTGTCGTTGATGATGTCCACCGAAGCCGACATGGTGGTGTCGAGATCCCAGGGGATGTAGGTGCGCTTCCCGTCGATGGAATCGTAATGGTAGTAGTTGTTGTCCTTGTAGAGCAGGCCGTCCGTGTTGCCGATGATGGCGTTGACGGCGCCCAGGCGATGCATCTGCGGGATGTCGGCGCGCGTGGGTAGCTGCTCGGCCAGCGTGGCGTCGTCAGGGCTGGCACAGCCGCCCTTCTGCAGGAAGCAGTACCAGGCCTCGTGCGGATTCTCGACGCCGTCGTTTTCGTGCGTCTTCAGGCCGTCGCCGTCGCCGCCGGACTTCTTGTAGAGCCAGCCGCCGTTTTCGCCCAGCCGATCCTGAAGGAAACGTTTGTCGACCTGTTCGACATGCACGTACACCATCGCCGGGCCGCCGTTGATGCTGATCTTGGCCAGCGCGCTGCGGCTGGCGATGACGCCCGCTGCGCGCATGAAGCGCCAGCCGAGATACTCCGCGATCACGTCGCGCGGCGTGGCATCGTCCTGATTGGAGCCGGAGCTCGTGCCGTTGTCGAACCCCAGCTTCTTCAAGCCGTGGAAGGATTGCCCGGCGACCGTCGCATCCAGCTCGACCTTGAGGCCCACCTTCGTGGCGCCTCCCGAGCGCTTGCGCTCGATGGCGACTTGCATGGGCGCACCGCCGTTGCAGCTGAATTCCCCGGGGAGGGAGAGCGAGAACGTGGTGTCGGCGAGGATGGCGGCGTAATCGTCGGGCGCCATCGTGATGGCGTACTCCAGCACCTGATCGGGGTTGAACACGCCGGAGCAGCCGGTGTCCGTGTCCAGCGAGGATGTGCCGCCGCCGCCACCGACGCCCGTGCCGGCACCGTTGCCCGTGCCGGCACCGTTGCCGCCGCTGCCGGCACCGCTGTCGCCGCCGCCACCGATGCCCGTGCCGGCACCGCTGCCGCCGCTGTCGGCATCACTGCCGCTGCTGCCGCAACCGACCATGGCGATGCTCGACGCCGCCATCATGATGAAGCCAAAGAATCGCTCCATTCCATATCTCCTTCGAATACACTTCCCGATGTTGCTGTAGCGGGTGTCGGTCATTGCCACACCGCTGATGCTGCTGGTGCACGGCAGGGGAGGCGACGGCGCGTCCCGGTCGACCCCAAGGGACCGCCTCCGCCCCGGGACGGCTCACAGGAGCGAACGGAGACGATCCGTGAGCCGTCTCGGACCCCTGCCGGTCCTTTGTTTGACGGAGAGCTGTGCCCACCCGCATCGAAGCCGCCAAGATCGCCGAGCTTGGGCTGGGCGACTTTGGCCCCTTGGACGAGGCGATCCCCGAGCTGAGAGAAAAGGGCGGCTCGGTAGGGGGAGGCCATTCCGCGTCCGCTGGAGCAGACACGGGCTACGAGCGCCGAAGCTTCCGCCTCCGGCGCGCCGCCCGATCAGACGGCGCCCCCGGACGACGTCCCCTCCCCCGCCACGTCGGACGCTGGCGTCGTCACAGGCGGCTCGTTGGGCCCGCGTTGAGCCACGCCCGCAGACGACCCGGCCAAGCGTCAGCCGGAACCTATTGAAATAATAGACGTTTCTCCCGCTGACGCCTCCGCCGTCGCATGACAGCAGAGGAGCCGCATCCCCCCTCAGCCTGTCTCCGCACTCCAGGAGCCAGGCCGCGACCTCGCGATCTCACGCACGGACCTAGCAGTCGAAGATCCCGACGCCCCGCTCGATCTCGCCGAACGGATCCATGAGCGCGCGCACGAGCAGGCGCGCCGGCGCGCTCTGGATGCTCCCCGCCGCGCGCCACGTGGCATAGCGGAGCTCGCCCAGGAGCGCTCCGGCGAGCGGCGTGTAGACGAGATCGAGCGCCGAGGGGCGGACGCCGTTGGCCTCGTAGCCGTACTCCCAGAGGTGGGTGCCGGCGATGGCGAAGGCGACCGCGGCCGGCGCGCCGAACCGGCAGCTCCGCGCCCTGAAGTAGATCTCGCTCCCGAGCAGGCCGTGGCCGATCACGTTGATCGGCCACGGGTCGTGATCCCACCGGAAGGCGGGCTGATCGGCATCGAAGACAGGCGGCTTCGTGAACGCCTCGCCGTAGTGGTATCCCCAGCGCTCCAGGCGGAAGTCGGCGAACGGCTCGGGCCACAGCACCGCCTCCACGGTGCGGGTCACCGTGAACACGGCCAGCGTGTGCACGATCGGCGGCGTCCACGCAGGATCCGCGCTCCCGGCCGCGACCGCGCGCGGCCGCGTCCCGGGCGCACCGGCCCGCGGCGCGAGCCCCGCGGGAGCCGCCGGTCCGTCCGGCGGAGAGGCCGACGGGGCCCGCGGAGCAGCCGAGTCGGCCGGCGGAGCCACCGCCGGCGGAGCCGTCGCGGCGCGTCCGGCGCACGCAGACGAAAAGAGGGCGAGCACAGCGGCGGTATGGGGGCGGATCGAGGCCATCAAGGACGGTCGGCGCGGCGCGCGCCTGCAGCGGCGGCCGGACGGGAGGTTAACCCCTCTTCCACCACCGCCGCGAGCGTCCGCGCCGCCTCCAGGAGCGCCGGCTCCGCGTGCGCGCCGAACCCCAGGATCAGCCCCGGCGCGCGCGGCGCCCCGGCGCGCCCCGCCGCGCCGCGCGAGAGCGGCAGCGCGTCCACCCCCCGCGCCGCGAGCGCCTCGACGATGGCCACGTCGTCCGAGCCCGCGGGCAGGTCGAGCATCAGCACCGAGCCCCCCGCCGGGGCGCGCGCCCGCACCGCGCCCGGCAGCGCGCGCCCGAGCTCCGCGAGCACGAGGTCGCGGCGGCGCCGCGTCGCCTGCTTCAGCTTCCGCAGGTGGCGCGCGAAGTGGCCCTCGTCGATGAAGTCGGCGAGCGCGGCCTGGAGCAGGTAGGGCGGCGAGCGCGTCGACGCCGCGCGCACCTGGGCCACGGCGCGCACCAGCGCCGGCGGCACGATCATGAAGCCGAGCCGCAGGCCCGGGAACAGCGAGCGGCTGAACGTCCCCACGTGGATCACGCGGTCCTTCACGCCCTCGACGTCGAGGCCCAGCAGCGACGGCAGCGGGGAGCCGTCGAACCGCAGCTCGCCCTCGTAGTCGACCTCGACGACCACGGCCCCCGCCCCGCCCGCCCAGGACAGGAGCTCGATGCGCCGGGGCAGCGTGAGCCGCGCGCCGGAGGGGAACGCGTAGGCCGGCGACACGAACGCGACCCGCGCGCGCGGCGCCCGGCGCGCCCCGACGCGCACGCGGAGCCCGTCCTCGTCGACCGGGACCGCGATCGGCCGGGCGCCCGCCATGCGCACCGCCGCGCGGAGGGCGAGCGGCCCCGGGTCCTCCACCCACGCGGCGTCGCCCGGGTCGAGCAGCGCGCGGCAGCAGAGGTCCAGCGCGCCCTGCGAGCCCTCCGTGATGAAGACCTGGTCGACCGTCGCGCGCACGCCGCGGGCCACCGCGACGTGGTGGAGCACCGCGCGCCGGAGCAGCAGCGCGCCCCGCGGATCGTGGTGCAGCGCGCCTTCGGCCGACATCGAGCGGAAGCGGCGCGCGAGGCACCGCTCGAAGATGCGCCACGGGAGGAGCTCGAGATCCGGCAGGCCGACGCCGAACGGGCGCGAGCGCGCGCGGCCGCCGAGGAGCGCGTCGAGCCGGTCGGGGGGCACCACCGCCGCGAGGCGCCGCGCGCTCCGCGACAGGCGCGGCGGGGCCGCCGCGGGCTGGGCGCGGGCGGCGCTCTGCCCCCCCGCGCGCGCCGGCACGTGCGCGACCACCGGCGCCCGGCGCGCGCGGACCACGATCGTGCCGTCCGCGGCCAGCGCCTCGTACGCCGCGACGACGGTGTTGCGCGACACGCCGAGCTCCCGCGCGAGCTCGCGCGACGACGGCAGCAGGTGGTCGGGCTGGAGGACGCCCTCGAGCACCGCGCGGCGCAGCTGCTCGACCAGCTGGGCGGCCAGCGTCGCCGGCGCGCCGCGCTCCAGGCGGAGGAAGGCGCGGGGGGCGTGGGGGCGATCGGGTGCTGGCACCATCGAAACCGGCCGCTGTGGCACTTTCCAGGGTGCCAGATCCGGGTCACGGTGTCGACGAGGAGCCTGCCATGCCGACCACCGATGACCTCACGACACCGGCCACCGCGCGAACGGAGCAGGCCATCGCTCGTCGGCCGCGGGCGCCGGAAGGCGGCAGGACGGGCGAGCTGTCGTCGCGCATCGCGCGCCGCGCGGCCGAGGCGCACGCCGGCCAGCCGATCGATCGGCTGCTCGCGGAGGGCCTGCCGGGCAACGAGCTGACCACGCTGCTGCTCCATTGCCTGCGCCAGCGCGCGCTGCGGCGGAGCTTCGCCGAGGTCCTGGACCACGCGGAGCGGGCGCCCATGACCCACGCGTCGACCGCGGACGCCCGGCGGATCCACGCCCTCGACGCGGCGGCGTACGCGGCGGCGGCGGCGTTCGAGGCGGTGGATCTCGCGCCGGTCGGCCCGCTCGGCGCCACGGCGTGCGCGGGCGTCGAGCCGAACAACGTGCTCGCGACGGTGCGCTTCGCCGAGGTCGCCGCCGACCCGACCACCGGGCTCGCGCTGCACGCGGCGCGGCGCCGGCGCGAGACCCGGGGCGGCGAGCCGCTGCGCTTCTGCGCCAGCCAGCGCGTGCTGCGCATGCAGCCCACGAAGCACCCCGGCCTCACGCCGCACTTCCGCCTGTTCGCCCTCGTGACCGCGGCCCGCTCGCCGGGCCGGAGCGAGGACGACGCGTGCGAGCGGCGCGCCCTGCTCGAGCACCTCATCGTCTGGGCCGACCTGGTCCGCGCGCTCCCCGCGGCCGGCTTCCGCGCGGCGGCGCTGCGCGTGGTCCTCTCCGACACGTCCGTGGTCCGGGCGTGCCTCGGCGCGCGCGGCGTCGACGCGGACGCGCTGGCGCAGCGGGCGAAGGCGCACCAGCCCGGGTCGTCGGAGGCGGCCCTGCGCGAGGCCGCCGTCGATCTGCCGCGCGCGGCGGCGGACTACGTGGGGGCGGTGCGGTCGCTCGGCCTCGGTCCGGAGCCCCTCGCGCGCGCCGAGCGCTGGGTCGCCGAGGTGGGCGAGCCGCTCGCGCGCGCGCGGCCGGAGGTCGAGATCGTCTATGATCTCGCGCGGTTGCAGGGGCTCGGCTACTACGCCGGGCCGTTCGTCCAGCTCGTCGTCCGGCGGGACGACGGCCTCGAGCTCTCGATCGGGGACGGGGGCGCGGTGCCGTGGCTCGGCGCGCTGCTCTCGAACCGCCGCGAGCGGATGGTCGCGACCGGCATCGGGACCGAGAGGGTCGTGAAGCTGTTCGATCGCTCCACCGCCCGAGCCGACGAGGCTCGACCCACCCCCCGAGCCGGCGAGGCTCGACCGGAGGAACCGACCCCATGATCATCGAGACCCCCTCTCTCACGCTCCGCCCCTGGACCGCGGCCGACGTGGACGCGCTCGTGAAGAACGCGAACGACCGCCGCATCTCGGCGAACCTCCGGGATCGCTTCCCGCACCCGTACACGCGCGCCGACGCCGAGGGCTGGATCGCGCTGTGCGCCTCGCGCGCGCAGCCCGCCGAGGCCCTGGCGATCGTCGTCGACGGCGAGGCGGCCGGCGCGATCGGGCTCGAGCGCCTCGACGACGTGCACCGCTGCACCGCGGAGATCGGCTACTGGCTCGGCGCGGCCTACTGGGGCCGGGGGCTGGCCACCGAGGCGGTGATCGCGCTGACGCGGGTCGGCTTCGAGCAGCTCGGCCTCGAGCGCATCCAGGCGGGGCTCTTCGACTGGAACCCCGCGTCGGCCCGCGTGCTGGAGAAGGCGGGGTACACGTTCGAGGCGCGGATGCGCCGCCACGTGGTGAAGGACGGGCGGGTGGGCGACGTCCTGCTCTACGCGCGGATCCGGGAGGAGGCGCCGGCCGCCGAGCGGCCCTGACGCGCCGGGCCTGCCGGCGGGGGCGCGGGGCTCGGCGGGCGCCTCACCCGCGTCGGCGAGGGTCGCTCCCCGCGGGCAGCGCGGGGGCCTCCTCCGCGGCGGGAGCCCGGCGCCCGGCGGGATCGGCGAGCGAGAGCGTGACGTAGAACCGGGCGCCGCCCCCGACCTCGCTCTCGACCCAGATGCGGCCGCCGTGCGCGTCGACGATCCCCTTGGCGATGTAGAGCCCGAGCCCGGTGCCCTTCTCCCCGGACGCCTCGTCCTTCCAGAACCGCTCGAAGATGCTCGCGAGGTTCTCGCGGGGGATCCCCGGCCCGGTATCGATGACGGCGAAGCGGGCCATCGTCCCCTGCCGGTCGACCGAGAGGGTCACGCGGCCGCCCTGGGGCGTGAACTTCAGCGCGTTGCCGAGGAGGTTCGACAGCACCTGGAGCACGCGCCCCCGCTCCGCGAAGATCGCGAGCCCGGGCGCCTTCACGCTCTGATCGAGCCGGACCTGCTTGGACTCGGCGAGCGGCCCGAACAGCTCCAGGGTCTCGCGCAGGAGATCGTCGACCGCGCACGGCGCCGGGGTCACCGAGAACTTGCCGGCCGTCAGCGTCCCCACGTCGAGCATGGTCCGGATGAGCTGCTCCATCCGCTTGGCGACGTTCTCGATCGAGTCCGCCTGCTGCCGCACGCCCTCGGAGTCGGCTGCCTTCCGCAGCCGCGCGGCCTTCAACGTGATGGCGCTGAGCGGGTTCCGCAGGTCGTGGGCCACGATGCCCATGAGCTCGTCGCGGGTCATCACCGCCTTGCGCGCGGCCTCGCGCGCCTCCCGCACCTGGTGGTACAGGCCGCCGAGGCGCTTCGTGAAGTACCACGCGATCCCGAGGCCGGCCGACGCCAGGAGGCCCAGCAGGCTGTACAGCCATAGCGCGAGCCGGGCCCGCTCCGCCCTCGCGCCGGCATAGGCGGCCTCGATGTCGGACTCCTTGTGGTCGATGAGGCGATCGAGGGAGCGATCGAGCTCGCGGCGAAGCGGCCGCAGCTCCTCGTCGAAGCGGCGCGCGATGAGCCCCGTGTCCTCTGACCGCTCCCGGGCGGCGAGCAGCTCTCTCTGAAGCACGATGAAGCGACCGGCCGCCCGCTCGACCTCGGCGAGCAGCTGGAGGGCCGTCGGGCTGAGCGGCTCGCCGTGGAGCGCGCGGACGTTCTCGCGGAAGCGCGCCTTGGCGTCCTCGACCTCGGCGAGGAGCTCACGGTTTCCCGAGACGAGGTAGCCCCTGCCGTGAGAGACGATGAGCTCGGTGGTCCACCGGAGCCGCTCCACGAGCGTGATGTTCTGCTCCTTCGCGCTGAGCCACGCGATCTGCTCGTCCGCCACGGAAGAGAACCGTCGAATGGAGAACGCCATGCCGATCGCCAGGAGCAGGGTCAGGATGGCGTAGCCCCTCCTCGCCGTGGCCTCGAAGCGCGTCCGCGTCGGCATCACCGGGGTTCCTCCCTGCTCTCGACGGGGCCAGCGGATCGAGAGGGCCATCGCGCCTTCGTGGCTGGTCCCGCTCAAAAACTAGGCCGGGGGGCGCGGGGAGCAAGCTGTCCCTCGGGAGGCTCCGGCGCGCTGCCGGGCAGGGCGGCTCGGCCGGATCGCCGACGGCGCGCGCTCGGGCGGTGACAAGCGTACGTTCCTCGATGTAAAGAATACGCGCCATGGCCGACCGAGCAGCCAACCAGGTCCGCGAGCGGCGCGAGGCGCGCGGGCTGTCGCAGATCGCGCTCGCGGAGCGCGCCGGGCTCACGCGGCAGAGCGTGGGCGCCATCGAGGCGGGCCGCGCCACGCCGGCGGTCGACGTCGCGCTGCGCATCGCGCGCGCCCTCGACTGCCAGGTCGAGGACCTCTTCGGCGCGCCGGGCGGCGCGGAGACCGCCGTCGCCGCCGAGCTCGACGCCCCGGCGGCGTCGGGCCGCGCCGCGATGGCGCGCATCGCGGGCCGCTGGGTCGCCTACCCGCTCGACAACGACGCGGCGCGGACGGCGGCGGACGGCATCGTGACCGGCGAGCGGCGCGGGAAGGCGCACGTCGAGCCCCTCCGGGCGCTCGCGGAGGTCCAGGAGAACCTCGTCCTGATGGGCTGCGCGGCGGGGCTCGGGCTGCTCGCCGACCGGCTCAACACGCGGCCGGGGCCGGGGCGGTTCCTCTGGTTCCCCCGGTCGAGCACCGCGGCGCTCCAGGCGCTCGGCAAGCAGCGCGCCCACGTCGCGGGCGTCCACCTCGTCGACGCGCGCACCGGCGAGGCGAACGTCGCCGACGTGCGGCGGCTCGGGCACGCCGAGCCGATCGTCCTCATCACGCTGGCGCGCTGGGAAGCGGGCCTCGTCGTCCGCCGCGAGGACGCGGACCGCATCCGCGGCGCGGTCGACCTCGGCCGCCCCGGCCTGCGCCTCGTCGGGCGCGAGGCGGGCGCCGGCGCCCAGCGCCTCCTCGAGCGCGAGGTGCGCGACCGCGGGCTGCCGATCGAGCTCGCGCGCAGGCCGCTGCTCCGGGCCGCCGGGCACCTCGACGTCGCGCGCGCCGTGGCCATGGGCGCGGCGGACACCGGCGTGGCCACGCGCGACGCGGCGATGGCGTTCGGGCTCGGCTTCGTGGCCCTGGCCGAGGAGCGCTACGACCTCGCGATCCCGCGCGCGTCGCTCGCCGACGCGCGGGTCGAGCGCCTGCTCGACGTGCTCGTCTCGGGGTCGTTCCGCCGCGAGCTGTCGGTCCTCGGCTACGACGTCCGCCCGGCGGGCGAGCGGGTCGCGGAGGTGCGGGCGGCATGAGAGCGCGCGGGGAGAGGCGGAACACAGGAGTTTTGACGATGAATGTCGCCCGAAGGCAGCTGTTGCGCGCGTGCCCGCTCCTGGTCCTCGCGGCGTGCCTCGTCGCCCTGTTCGGCTGCGGGCGCTCGGAGCCGGCGCAGGCCCCGCGCGAGGACAGGCTCGTCGTCTTCGCCGCCGCCTCGCTCCGCGAGGTGTTCACCGCGCTGGGCGAGGACTTCGAGCGCGCGCACGCCGGCGTCGAGGTCACGTTCAACTTCGCCGGCACGCAGGAGCTCCGTACGCAGCTCGAGCACGGCGCCGCGGTCGACGTGTTCGCCTCGGCCGACCAGCGCCACATGGACGAGCTCGTGAAGTCCGGCCGCGCGGCGGCCCCGGTCGTCTTCGCGCGCAACGAGCCCGTCCTCGTCGTCGCGCGCGAGAGCGCCGGGACGATCCGCGGGCTCGCCGACCTCCCCGGCGCGGCCCGCATCGTCCTCGGCGCCCCGGAGGTCCCGATCGGCCGCTACACGCTGCAGATCCTCGATCGCGCGTCCGCGTCGCTGGGCGCGGGCTTCCGCGCGCGCGTGGAGGCCAAGGTCGCCTCGCGCGAGCTGAACGTGCGCCAGGTGCTCGCCAAGGTGAGCCTCGGAGAGGCGCAGGTCGGCGTGGTCTACCGGACCGACGCGCAGGCGACGCAGGACGGCGTGACCGTCGTGGCGATCCCGCCCGAGGTCAACGTCGTCGCCGAGTACCCGATCGCGGTCGTGGCCGGCGCCGCGCACCCCGGGCTCGCGCGCGCCTGGGTCGACCTCGTGCGCTCGGAGGCCGGGCAGGGCGCGCTCCGGCGCGCCGGGTTCCTCTCGCCGTCCGGGGGCGGATCGGCCCCGTGAGCGCGCGCCTCCGCGCCGAACGAGGCGCCCTGGCCGCGATCGGCGGGGTCCTCGTGGCGTTCCTCGCCGTCCCCATCCTGGCGCTGTTCGTGACGGCCACGGCGGCGGACGTCGAGCAGGGGCTCCGGCACCCCCTCGTGTGGCCCGCGCTGCGCCTGAGCCTCGTCACCACCTCGGTCAGCCTCGCCCTCGTGGTGGTCCTGGGGACGCCGCTCGCCTGGACGCTCGCGCGCGCGGGCGGGCGCCTCGCGCGCGCGGTGGAGACGGCGGTGCAGCTGCCGATCGTGATCCCGCCCGCGGTCGCGGGGGTCGCGCTGCTGCTCGCCTTCGGGCGGCGCGGGCTGCTCGCCGGCTGGCTGTATCCGGAGGGGTGGTCGGTGACGTTCACGACGGCGGCGGTCGTCGTGGCCGAGGTGTTCGTCTCGGCGCCGTTCTTCGTGCAGGCGGCCACGAGCGCGTTCCGGCGGGTCGACCCGAGGCTCGTGGTGGTGGCGCGGACGTTCGGCGCGTCGCCGCTCCGGGTGTTCTTCCGCGTGGCGCTGCCGCTCTCGGCCCCGGGGCTGGTCGCGGGCGCGGCCATGAGCTGGGCCCGCTCCCTCGGCGAGTTCGGCGCGACGCTGATGTTCGCCGGGAACCTGCAGGGCCGGACGCAGACGCTGCCGCTCGCCATCTACACGGCGCTCGAGTCGGACATGCGCGCGGCGCAGGCGCTGTCGATGGTCCTGGTCGCCGTGGCGTTCGCGCTGCTCCTGTTCGTGCGGGCCGCGGCGCGGCGCTCCGCCGGGGGCGGCGAGGCGGCGCCGTGACGGGCGCGGAGGGGCTGCGCGCCCGCGTGACGGCGCGCGTCGGGCGGCTGCGCGTCGAGGCGGAGATCGAGACCGGAGCGGGGACGCTGGCCCTGGTGGGGCCGAACGGCGCGGGGAAGACCAGCCTGCTCTCGCTCTTGCTCGGCGTGCTGCCCGCGGAGCGGGGCCGGGTGGAGATCGGGGGCGCGGTGCTCCTCGACACGGCGGCCGGGATCGACGTGCCGGTCGAGCGGCGCGGGATCGGCTACGTGCCGCAGGACTACGCGCTGTTTCCGCACCTCAGCGTCCGGGAGAACGTCGCGTTCGCGGTGAGGAGCGATCCATCGCGGCGGAGGGGCGCGTCCGTCGACGCGCGGGTGGACGCGGTGCTGCACGACCTCGGCATCGCCGAGCACGCCGAGCGCCGGCCGCGGACGCTCTCCGGGGGCGAGCAGCAGCGCGTGGCGCTCGCGCGCGCGCTCTCGGTGAGCCCGCGGGCGCTGCTGCTCGACGAGCCGCTCGCGGCGCTCGACGTCCATTCCCGCCGCGAGGTGCGGGCGTTCCTGGCGGCGTACCTGGAGGCGCTCGCCCTCCCGACGATCGTGGTCACGCACGACGCGGCGGACGCGCGCCTCCTCGGGCAGCGCATCGCCGTCCTCGAGGAGGGGCGCGTGACGCAGGCCGGGACGTGGGAGGAGCTGGCGGCCAGGCCGGCGTCGCGCTTCGTGGAGGAGCTCGTCGCGTCGGCGCGCGGCGGCGGGGCGTAGCGGGATCGCGCCGTCAACCGCTGGAGAGGCGCGCCGCGAGCTTGCCCAGCGCCTCGGGCGTGCCGCGGACGGTGACGGAGAGCTCGTCGCCGTACTCCTCCCGGACCACCTGGAGCCGGTCGCGCAGCTCGGCGAGGACGCCCTGACGATCGTAGGGAATCGAGACGGTCCGCTCGACGAGGTGCTGCGCGAAGAAGGCGTCGATCCGCGCTCGGAGAGCGTCGCCGTCGCGGCGATCGAGGGCGCTCATCAGGAGCGCGCCCGGGTGCTCGACGGCGAGCGCGTCGCGCTCCTCGCGACCCAGGCGGTCCGCCTTGTTGAGCAGGAGCAGCGCCGGCGTGTCCGCGGCGCCGATGTCCGCGAGGACCTGCTCGGTCACGCGGATCTGCGCGCGGAACGCCGGATCCGCGGCGTCGACGACGTGGAGCAGGAGCCACGCTTCTCGGGCCTCGGAGAGGGTCGCGTGGAACGAGGCGACCAGCGCGTGGGGGAGCCGGTGGATGAAGCCCACGGTGTCGGCGACGAGCACGGCCGGCGTCGCCGGCGGCGCGAGCGGGCGCACGGTCGTTCCGAGCGTCGCGAAGAGCTTGTCCTCGACGAGGACCTCGCTGCCCGTCAGCTGGCGCATGATCGATGACTTGCCCGCGTTGGTGTAGCCGACGAGCGCCACCCGGAAGCTGTCCGCGCGGGCGAGGCGGCGCTGGGCGGCGTTCGCCTTCAGCTGCTCGAGCTCCCTGCGCGCCGCGGCCATCCGGTCCCGGGCGCGCTGCTTCGCGAGCTCGACGTTCGTGTGGCCGCGCGACGCGCGGCCGCCGCCGCCTTCGCGATCGCCGAGGGCGTGATCGTCGCGGATCCGCGGGAGCTCGATCTCGAGCCTGGCGAGCTCGATCTCGAGCCTCGCCTCGCGGGTGCGGGCCCTCGACTCGAACACGCGCAGGATGACGGCGGTGCGGTCGAGCACGTCGACGCCGAGCGCCGCCTGCAGGTTCCGCGCCTGGCCAGGGCTGAGCTCGTCGTCCGCGACCACGACGAGGTCTTCCGTGCGCTGGGGCGCCGCGCGGTCGGCCCGGCGCGCGTCCGGTCCCCGCGGGACCTCGCCCGTGCCCCCGGTGAGGGCCGCGAGCTCGCGGAGCTTCCCCTCGCCGAGGTACGTGGGGGACGAGCGGACGCTCCGTTTCTGGACGACCTCCGCGACGACGGCGATGTCGAGGCCGAGGAGCAGCTGCTTGAGCTCCGAGAGCGATCGATGGACATCGGCCTCTGCGGCCTCGGGGAGCTGAGCGGCGATGACGATCGCCTTGCGGACAGGGGAATTGCGGCGCTCGCTGTCTGAGCGCTTCGATGCAGGCATGACACGACCTCCGGCGAACACGTCCGAGGAGGTCGTCGAGCGCTGAGCAGGAGCAGATCGCGGCGAGGGCCACCGGAAGGCGTTCCCCCGCGTCCGCGCGCGCATCACGCCCCCGACCTCCGACAAGGGGTCCAGGGACGGGCCGACAGCGCGGCAGACCAGCGCGCCGGCGCGAAGGCGCGGGGCGCAAGGGAGACGCGCTGTCCTGCTCAGCGAGGCCGGAAGAAGGCGAATGCCATGGAGGGAGCGTATCGCAGCCGGGGACCAGCGCAAGCTCCCCTTTGTTCTAGCCCGCACGCGCGTAGCGACTCGGGGGCTGACCCACATGTCGGCTGAACGCCGTGCTGAAGGTGCTCGCCGAGCCGTAGCCGACGCGCTCGGCGACCTCGGAGATCCCGAGGTCGTGGCGGCGGAGCAGATCCCTCGCGACGGCCATGCGCAAGGCGAGCAGGTATTCCATCGGCGGCAGGCCCACGGTGCGGGTGAAGCGCTCGAAGAACGTCGAGCGCGACAGCGCCGCGGTCTTCGCGAGATCGGCCACCGTCCACGAGCGCGAGAGCTGGCCATGCATGTGCCGTATCGCCGGCGCGAGCCGCGCATCGGCCAACCCGCGCAGGAGCCCCGGAGACGCGTCGTCCCCTGAAGTCGACCGCAGCGCTTCGATGAGCATCACCTCCACGAGCCGCGTGAGCACGAGGTCGCGCCCGGCCTTCTGCTCGTTCGACTCCTCGCCGACGAGCCGCACCAGCACCGAGAGCCGCTCGACACCGCGCACGTGCACCAGCGCCGGCAGCAGCGACACCATGAGCGCCGCGTCCGGCGAGTCGAAGACGAAATAGCCGCCGAGCAGCCGCACGTCGGGGCGCCCGCCGCGCGTGCCGTGGCGGACTTCGCCCGCCGGCGCGGGCGTGACCTTGGGGTCGACGCGCTCCGGCCTCACCGGTTCGAAGCCCGACAGGACGAAGCCCGGCGTCGCCGGCAAGAGCACGAAGTCACCTGCCTCGAGCGTGACGGCGCGCTGGCCGTCGACAGCGAGGCGGCACCGGCCCTCGAGCACGGCAGAAAAGCTCGGTTGGCCGAAGTCCGAGTAGCGAACCCCCCAGCGGCCGGCGCCGCTGATGACCTTCGAGAACACGGCGCGCGGCTGGAGCAGCGCGATGATTTCCGAGAGAGGGTCGTTCACGCCCGGACTCTAACAAACGAAAAACGGACTGTACATGATAGATCGTCCGGAGCGCCGCGATTAGGTTACCCCCCATGAACGCCGCGAGCCGCGGCGAAGGAGTCGACATGAAGGCGACGGTTGGATTTCGTGGCATGTTTCGCGGGGAGGTAGCGCGATGAAGACGGTGCTCATCACGGGTTGCTCATCGGGCTATGGCCTCGAGACCGCGCGCCACTTCCACGCGCAGGGCTGGAACGTGGTCGCGACCATGCGCGCGCCGCGCGAGGACGTCCTGCCCCGATCGGACCGGCTGCGCGTGGTCGCGCTCGACGTGACGAAGCCCGAGAGCATCGCGGCCGCGCTCGAGGCGAGCGGGCCCATCGACGTGCTCGTCAACAACGCGGGCATCGGGCTCCTGGGCGCCTTCGAGGTCACGCCGATGACCACGGTGCGCGAGGTGTTCGAGACCAACACCTTCGGCGTGATGGCGATGACGCAGGCCGTGCTGCCCCAGCTCCGCGCGCGCGGGTCGGGGGTGATCGTGAACGTGACCTCGAGCGCGACGCTGGCGCCCATGCCGCTGGTGGCCGTGTACACGGCGAGCAAGATGGCCATCGAAGGGTTCACCGCGTCGCTCGCGTTCGAGCTCGAGGAGTTCAATGTGCGCGTGAAGCTGGTCGAGCCGGGTTATGGCCCGAGCACGAGCTTCACGAGCAACGGGGGGGCCCGCATGCAGGGGTTGATCCCCGAGGCTTACGCGCCTTTCGCACAGCGCATCTTCGCTTCTCTCGGGCAGCCATCTGCCGTGACGAGGGAGTCCGACGTGGCCGAGGTGGTGTGGCGTGCCGCGAACGACGCGACGGGGAAGCTCCGTTTCCCGGCCGGGCCCGACGCGGTGGCGCTGGCTCGATCGGCGTAAGCAACGTCGATGGGGTCATGGGCTTGGTCTTCATGGGTCAGGCCGCTCGCGAGACGCCGGCGTCTTCGACCATCGCGTAGCCTTGGAGCAGCCCGTGGGCGGCTGGTCCCCGGTCAGCCCGGGCGTGCCGGCTGCCGAACCGAGTACTCGGTGCCCGAGCGGAACGGCACCGTCATCGACGCGAAACCGTGGCGCGGATCGCGCACGTAGGCGACGTAGTCCCGGTAGTCGGCCTTGAAGACGCCGACGTTGTCGGTCACCACCACGGCGCCCGGACGCAGGGCCGGGGCGACGAGCTTCAGCACGTCGAGGGCCCGCAGGGGAAACCCATCGTTGAGCATGAAGTCCACCTCGCCGAGGTCCGCCCGCAGCGTCTCCGTCGCGTCACCCACGCGGATCTCGGCGAACGACGCGAGTCCCGCCTCCTCCAGGTTCGCCTGCGCGCGCCGCGCCTTCTCCGGCAGGAGCTCGGTACCGATGACGCGGCCGCCGCCGTTGTCGCGCACCGCGGCCGCCAGCCACAGCGTCGAGACGCCAAAGGATGTGCCGAACTCGACGATCGTCCTGGCGCGGAGCGCCCGCGCCGTCAGGTAGCAGAAGGCGCCCTGATCGCGCCCGAGCGCGAGGTACTTGTCGGCGAAGTCGAGCTCCGTGCCCGGAACGTCGATGCGGCGGCCGAGGAGCATCCGCGGCAGCTTCGGCAGCAAGTGGAGGACGACGCCCGGCACCTGCCGGTCGGCCTCGTCGTGGAGGCGCCGCAGCACGGAGCGCACCCGCCCGTCGGGCAGCACGTCGCAGGGATCGGACTTCATGGTCGGCCTCCGGTCAAGGACACACATTCTCGGAGCATTCGCTCGCCCTCCTCACAGGCATTGCCGCTGGCGCTGAACACCGGAGACCCCCTCCGTCCTGATGCCAAGTAGATGTCGCCGGGTACCCAGCGGCGGTTTTCGAGGCGGAGAACATAAGCAACGGGCGCCTTGACCGCATTGCGCAATCGAGACAAATTGTTGTTCAAACCGGCCATGACAGAGAAGCGGCGGAGTTCGAGGGCGACACGGGTTGCGCATCCGACGGGCTGGACGATTCATGGAGACGTCCAGGTGGCGAGCGAGCCCCGTGGCGCGGCGGCGTCGCTCGAGCTGCTCGCGAGCCGTTTCGCGCTCGAGGCGCGTGGGCGCTGGAAGACCGAGGTCGCGCGGCCGGTGAACGCGATCGGGCTCAGCATGGCGAGCGGCGGGCTCGAGAGCGAGCCTCACGCGCACCGCGAATCGCAGCTCATGTACCTGGTGCGCGGAGAGCTGATCTGCGAAGCGTCGAGCGCCCTCTGGATCGTGCCGCCGCGATCGGCGCTGTGGATCCCCGCCTCAGTGACGCATCGGATCCGCGCGCGCGCGCCGCTCGAGGGCTACAGCGTCTTCATCGAGCCCTACGCGGCGCCGGGCCTCCCGCAGGACTGCTGCGCGGTGTCGGTGACGCCGCTCTTCCGCGAGCTCTTGCTGCGCCTGGCGACGCGTCCCGCGCTCTACGATCTCGAAGGACCGGACGCGCGCCTGGTGAGCGTGCTCCTCGACGAGCTCGCGACGGTCTCGATCGAGAAGCATCGCCTGCCGATGCCGATCGATCCGCGGCTCCGTCGCTTGGTGGACGCGATGACCGCCGACCCGGCGAACGGCGCGACGACGAAGACGTGGGCGAAGCGGATCGGCGTCGGCGAGCGCACCTTGAACCGCCTCCTGGTCGAGGAGACGGGCTTGAGCTTCGGCCGCTGGCGCCAGCAGCTCCACATCATCCTCGCCATCCAGAAGCTCTCCCGCGGCGCGACAGTGCAAAGCGTGGCGCTGGACCTCGGCTACGAGAGCGCGAGCAGCTTCGTGACCATGTTTCGCAAGGCCCTCGGGACGCCGCCCGCGCGGTACATGGCGAGCCGCCTGGCCACGCCAGCTTGACATGCGCCACGGGCACCACGGTTCAACTAGGGCTCCCGCACGGGCTCGTCGTCTTCGTCGTCGCCGAAGAGCACGCCGACCTGCAGCGGAGTCGCCTCGAACGGCTCGGCCCGGACCTGCTCGCCGCGCTCGGCGGCGAGGATCTCGACGTAACCTTCCTGCGTCCAGCGGTAGACGGCAAGCGTCTCTTCCTCGGGGTCGATGATCCAATAGTGCGGAACCTGGTGCCGGTGATAGACGCGCTTCTTCTTGATGAGATCGTTCCGCTTGTTCGTCGAGAGGATCTCGCAGATCCAATCGGGTCGCACCATGATCGGGATACCGCGCGGGCGCTCCAGGACGCGGTCTCGCCGCCAGCCGACCAGGTCGGGGCTTACGGTGTTCGCGGCGTCGACGTAGACATCGACCTCGGTGGCGAACCACCATCCCCCGGGCCTGCGCCCGCCGGGGCGCTGATCGTAGGGGTCGACGTAGGCGGAGAGCTTGCGCTGCACGGCGCCGTGCTCGCCGGTCGCGGCCCCCTTCTCGACGATGCTGCCCTCGATGAGCTCGTGGCGCCGCGCCTCCTCCGGGATCGCAAGGAGATCCTCCAAGGTCGCGGGACGGGCAGCCTTCGGCGAGGATGCGGTCATGCCCGAGGATAGCAAATCCCTCGGGGCGGCGCCTGGTGCGACGTGTTGCCGCTCAGCCCGCCGCCTCGAGGGCGGCCAATGGCACGCGCGGCGCACGCGGGGCGCCGTTGCGGTGATCGCGCAAGAACTCGCGGCCGTCGTCGCCCTCGGCGGCCCCGTGGGCCTCGTGGGCGGCGGCCTCGCGGACCTGCTCCGCCCCGACAGATAGCCGCCGGAGCCCGCTGGATCAGGCATTCCCCGAGCAGGATCGTGCATTGCTTGGCGGGCGTGGGCGCAGCACGAATCTGATGGAGGTCGAACGACGCTCTCGAGGAGGTCGGGGCCTCTGGCTTCGGGGACTTGCGACCTCCCCTGGACGCCCCCAGGAGAGACTGGGGAGCACACCCACAACGCTCTCGGGAGAAGAACATGAGCAAGACCGAAGACCTACAGCGTGATCTCGAAGGCAGGGTCGCGATCGTCACCGGCGCAGCGAGCGGCATCGGTCGGGCCACGGCGCTCTTGCTGGAGGCGCGCGGCGCCGCGGTCGTGGCCGAGGACATCAACCCGGCGGTCAACGAGCTGGCCCGCGGCGACGGCCGCATCGTGCCGTTCGTCGGGGATGTCGCCCAGGAAGAGACGGCCAAGCGCGTGGTCGCGCTCGCGGTCGAGCGCTTCGGAAAGCTGGACATCCTCGTCAACAATGCCGCGCGCATCATCAACAAGCTCGTGGTCGACATGTCGCTGGACGACTGGAATTCGATCATGAACGTGAACATCACCGGGGTGTTCCTGCACTCGCGCGAGGCGCTGCGGGCGATGATCCCGAACAGGCGCGGGGCGATCGTCAACATCGGCTCTTACGCGTGCTTCTTCGGATTCCCGCAGATCGCAGCCTATGCGGCGTCGAAGGGCGCGCTCGCGCAGCTGACGCGGGTCCTGGCCCTGGAGGCCATCGACCATGGCGTCCGCGTCAACGCCGTCGGGTCGGGCGACGTGGTCACGAACCTGCTCAACGACATCCGGCCCGACGGCCGCGAGTTCTTGCGCGATCACGGCAAAGGCGCCCCCATCCGTCGCGCGGCCGCGCCCGAGGAGATCGCCGAGGTCGTCGCGTTCCTTTCGTCCGACAAGGCGAGCTTCATGGTCGGCTCCATCGTGATGGCCGACGGCGGATACTCCGTGGCCATCCAGCCGGGCGATTGAGCGCCTTTGCCCCAGCTGGCCGGCGGCGCCGGCCGCCGCCGCCCCGCCCGGGACAGCTGCATCGGTCGCCGGGGTGGCGGGGTGAGCGGGGAGGCCGGGAGGCGGGCGCTCCTAGACGGGAGTCACCGCGCTACCGCAGGATCTCCTCGAGCAACGCGTTCGGCTCGCCGCGGCGATCCTCGCCGAACGACGAGACGCCCAGGCCGTAGTACTGGTTCATGATGGTGAACCACAGATCGCGGAGCTGGCGATCGCTGCCGAGGGCGCCGTAGGCGACGTGCGCGTCGTTCAAGAAGACGCCGTCGCCGCCGAGGAGCACGATGGGCAGGTCGTACCCGTCGTGATCGTGCGAGCGCATCTCGCTCATGTGCACCATGACGCAGTGATCGAGCACCGTGCCGTCGCCCTCGGGGATCGCGTCCAGCCGCTGCGCGAGCTGCGCGCTCTTCTGGTTGAGCCAGCAGTTGATCGCCGCGTAGTCGAGGTTGCTCTGCTGGATGATCTTGTACTGGCCATCCTGGGTCGCGCGGTCCAGGTTGCCGGCGGCGTGCTGGGAGGAGTGGTAGTGCAGGCTGCTCTCTCTCCTGTACGCGAGCCCCACCTTGGCGCGGACGTCCTCCGGGATGCACCGATACTCGAACTCGGAGCGCATGTCGTCGAGCATGTGGGTGATCACGCGCGTCACGTCGCATTGAATGGCCATGACCATGAGGTCGATCATGACCTTCGCGTGATCTTCGTGCTTGTACGGGCCGGCTCCCGTGTTGTCGTTCTCGTTGAGCCCCTCCGCCTGGCCCGGCGGCTCGGGGACCACGCCGGGCTGGCTGATCGGCGCGCAGCCCAGGCTCCCTTGCCCCGGGGTCATCGTCGACTGGACGCGGGTCGCGTTCTTCTCGATCTCGCGCAGCGAGTCCAGGTATTGCTGGACGATCTTGCGATCCTCGGAGCCGACCCGGTTCATGAGCGAGCTCGCGTCCGCGAGCACGCCGTCGATGACGCTCTTCTCGGTCGCCGCGCGGCGCTCCGCCTCGATCCTGGCCTCCTCGTCGCTCTGCCCTGGCACGGCGGACCCCGCGCCCGCGCCGACGAGCGCGTCGAACACCGCCTTTGGGTTGACCGAGCGCTTCAGCGGCTCGCGCGGGCTCTTCCAGGAGACGACCTGGTTGTAGGCGTAGCTGCGCTGGTCGAAGAAGCCGGGCTTGACCCCGAGCCCCGTCTGCAGCGACGGGATGCGGGTCGCCTGCTCCGGGCCTGCCTTCTGGACGATGAGCTGGTCGACCGAGACGCCGTTGCCCACCCACTCGCCGAGGTCCTGGCGCGCCTCCCTCCCCAGCTGATCGGCGTCCACGCAGGTCGAGAGCGCCGCGCCGAGGCGCGAGTGGGAAGGCTCGATGTAGGGGTGCTGCTCCGTGCTCCACGTGTAGTTGCCGAGGCGGCTTATCATGAGCATCTTCGACTTCACCGGCGCGAAGTGCTCGAGCACCCTCGGCAGCTTGAAGTCGGCGCCCTTCAACGTCTTTCCGAACGCCGGGGCCGTCTCCCACCAGTGATGGGGCGCCCCGTTCGGGAAGGTGCAGAGCAGGAAGCGCTTCGGGGTGCCGGGCTCCCCCGCGCGCGCCCCGCGCGGCGCGAGGCTCTCGAGCCACGGCAGCGCCAGACAGACGCCCGCGCCGCGCAACAGGTTCCTGCGTGTCATCCAGCGTTTCATGTGCCCATCGCTCCTTCGTGCCTCGTCTTGTACAGAAACAACGCGCGCGGCCTCATCGCGCCTTGTCCTTCGCTCGAAGGCGGAACGCATCGCTGGTCACCACCTGCTTCGCCAGATCCGCGATCGTCCCCCCGCCCCAGCGCGCGGCGATCTCCTTGAGCCTGGTCCTGTCCTCGGCGCTCGGGCGCCGGCGCAGGGCATAGCTGAAGAGCTGCTCGGAGGGGCACAACCCCGACCGGGCGGCGTCGACGAGCACCGGCACGAGGCCGGAGATGTCCTCGAACGTCACGCCCTCGTACACCCCCGTCGCGTCGATCGGGTCGCCGTTCGGGTACGCGGTCCGGTAGGCGCCGATCGGATCGAAGTTCTCCAGGCTCAGCCCGATCGGGTCGAGCACGTCGTGGCAGTTCGCGCAGTCGGGCGACGCGCGGTGCTTCGCGAGCTCCTGGCGCACATTCTCGACGGGGCCCTCGTCCCCGCCCGCGGCGCCGAGCTCCGGGATATCCACGTTGGCGGGCGGCACCATGGGCACGCAGAAGAGCTGCTCCAGGATCGTCTTCGCGCGGGACGTGGGAGAGGTCCGGTCGGCGCGGGACGACAGCGTCAGGAACGCTGGGAGCGTGAGGAACCCTTCGCGCACGCCCTCGGGGTCGTTCGCGTAGAGCGGCTCGACCAGCCGGTTCGCCGGGTGGGGCGCCGTGAGGAACTCGGACCAAGGCCGCTCGCCGGTCGTGAAGCTCGCGAAGTAGGCGTTGACCTGGTCGAGCATTGCGCCCTTCACCTCGTCGTTCCAGCTCGGGTACCGGGTCGCGTCGGCGTTGTGGCTGGGGAGCGTGCGCGTGCCGAGCCACTGCCCGAAGAAGTTCTGGAAGAAGGCGGCGCTCTTCGGGTCGGCCAGCATGCGGTCCACCTGCTCTCGGAGCTCGCCCTCGGTGGACAGCTGATCGGCCTCCGCCGCGTCGAAGAGCTCCTCGTCCGGGAGCGAGCTCCAGAGCAGATACGAGAGGCGCGACGCGACCTCGTAGCCGTTGAGGGCGCCCGGCGATCTCGCCGAGTCGGGGCCCAGCTCGATCCGGAGGAGGAAATGCGGCGACGTCAGCAGCGTCCGGACGACGTGCTGCACCGCCTCGACGGGGGACATCTCGAGGGCGGTCCGCGCGTGGGTGTACTGCGCCGCGTACCGCTCGACCTCCGCCGCGTCGAGCGGGCGCCGGAACGCGCGCAGCCCGAAGCGCTCGATGATCTCGCGCGCGCACCCGTCGTCCGCGCCTTCCGCCGGGTCGCACACGAGGATCTCGGCGCGCTGCGCCTCGTTCGAGAACGCGTCCTCGGCGAGGTTCCTGGCGGCGTCGTAATACCCCTGGACCAGGACCTGCGAGAGGTTCGAGAGCGCGCTCACGTTCGCGTCGAAGCCCTTCGCGCCGAAGGCCGGGAAGCCGTCCGCGGGCCTCAGGCTCGTTCCCAGGAGGTGGGCGACAGTCGTGTTGTACTCCGAGGCTGTCATATGGTGCAGAGGCATCCCGTCTACAGCAATGGCGGCGTCCTGCTCCGGAGCGCCATCGCTCTGCTCGGAAGCGCCATCGCTCCCGAGGTTGCCAGTGCACGAGATGCTCAGGAGGCATCCCCCGGCGGCGAGCCAGGGAACCGCGAACACTCGGTCCAATCGGAACGTCATCATCGGCTCCCGCGTGTAGAATCGGCTGTTACCCCCTAGTGACCGGTGCGCGCGATTTTCGTGATCAAATCGACATGGCGGCCGCTCAAAGATCAGGCTGTGCCCTGTGCGCAGAAGACTACGGTGATGGTGTTGCTCCTCGGGCTACCCGGCTCGCCGGCTCCCGGATCAGCCATGGGGGCCTCCTCGGATCCTGGCGTGGTGGCGGTGCACCGCGTCGGAGAACGCCTGTCGAGCGGCCCTCAGCCGCGCATACACCGTGTTGATGTTCACCCCGATCCCCTGCGCGATCTCCGCCGCCGGCATCTCTTCCAGCTCGGCGAGGAGGAGCACCACGCGCTTCTCCTCGTCGAGCGACGCCAGGAGGTCGCGCACCTCGCGCGCGGTCTCCGCCCTCGTCATGGCCTCGTAGGGGCTGAGGTTGCTCGGCCCTGCGAGCTGCTCGGGATCCACGATCTCTCCTGTCCCGCGGTGGGCCGGGCTCTGGCGGCGCAGCGATCTCCGGTGCGCCTGCACGACGTTGACCACGATCCCGAAGACCCACGTCTTCAGCGAGGAGCGGCCCCGGAACTCCGGGAGCCGCCGGTGCACGACGACGAACACCTCCTGGCAAACGTCCTCGCGCGCCGAGGCGTCCACGCCGAGGCGGCGCACGGTCCGCCCGACGAGGGGAAAGAGCTTGCGGTACACCTTGACGAAGTCGAGCGGCGCGGCCTGTACGCCGTCCTCGGGAACGGCGGAGACCGCGTCGGCGGGCGGACCGGTCGCGTCGGAGCTCGCCGAGGTACCGCTCGAGGGCAGACCTGTTGCAACCATACCAATGCGCCGCGATGCAATCGACGCGGCAGCCTCCGCACGCACGATCGGTACGAACGCGACGCCCAGGTCCACGCAGTCGCCTCCCCGGAGCTCCTAAGTGGGTCCTCACCGCTGATTTTACGATCAGCGCGCGCGGGGGAAGCCGCCGGCGCGTGGCCTCCGCCGCTCGCTGTCAAATCAGCGGTGAGGACCCACTTAGCCCCCCACGCGCGGGTCCGCGGCGAGGCGCGCCAGATCGGCGCTGAAGCTCCCTCGTGAGCATGGTCAGGTGGAGCCTCTCGGGGTCGGAGCCGAGATCGATCCCGATGGCGAAGGTGCCGGTATGCATGACGACCCCCCTCAGGGCAAAGCCGAAGTAGGAGACCACATTGTGAACGCTCACATTTTTGATGTCAACGAGGATCTGTCCATCCGCGGCCAAGCGCGACATCGGATGGCTGGCAAGTCTCCTCCGGAGCGGCGCGTCAAGAGGGCGGGCGCAGGGCCACGGTATTGTTCGATGTGGATTCCAATTTCGGGATCGAGGCTCGCTTCGCGCCGGTTCATTTGGGTTGACATGGGCAATGTTAGCGCTCACAATTTCGTTTCAGGGCGTCCTTCCGCTTTGTCCCGAGTAGCCGTCGTGCGCACCGGACTCTTGGTCCTTGGTACCGGGCTCGATCTCTGCACGGACTCCGCTCGAGTGTCGTGAACGCAAGCCGTGGCGAGATCGCGGGGGCTCGCCCGCGCTGGGCTCGCTCAGGTGGAGCGGATCCAGGTGAGCCAATCCTGGCGGAGGGAACAGCATGGCGAGTCGTAGGACGAGATCGTGGTTCGGATTGACGATGACGGCGAGCATCGCCGGCGCATGCGGCGGCGCGCAGACCGTCGACACGCCCCCTGCGGCAGCGCCGCCTGCGCCGGCGGCGACCCCCGCGACGGGCGCCTCTCCAGCGGCTCCGGCCGCCAGATCCGAGCCACCTGGTGGTGAAGCCGTGAACGCAAAGCCCGCTTCCGTCTCGAAGGCGCCCTTCGGCAACGCCGACGGCAAAGAGGTGATCCTCTACACGCTCACGAACGCGAACGGCCTGGTCGCGAAGGTGATGACCTACGGCGCGACGGTGACCGAGCTCCATGTCCCCGACAAGGCAGGGAAGATGGGCGACGTCGTCCTCGGCCACGACAACCTCGACGGGTACCTGAAGAGCAGCCCGTACTTCGGGGCGACGGTCGGCCGCGTGGCCAACCGCATCAAGAACGCGCAGTTCCAGCTCGATGGCAAGACCTACAAGCTCTCCGCGAACAACGGCGCCCACACGCTGCACGGCGGCAAGAAAGGCTGGGACAAGGTCGTCTGGGACGCGGAAGCGACCGAGACGCCGGACGGCCCGTCCGTCAAGCTCACGTACGTATCGAAGGACGGGGAAGAAGGATACCCCGGCACGGTCAACGCAACCGCGACCTACACGCTCACCAACAAGAACGAGCTCAGGGTCGAGATGTCGGCCACGACCGACAAGACCACGATCGTCAACATGGCCCACCACAGCTACTGGAACCTGGGAGGGCACGGCTCGGGCTCCGTCGCCGACCAGGAGCTGACGCTGCGCGCCGATAGCTACACCCCGCCGGACGCCGCCGACATCCCCTCGGGCCAGATCAAGCCGGTGAAGGGGACGCCGCTCGACTTCACCGCCGCCAAGCCGATCGGCAGGGATCTGAAAGCCGTGGGCGGCAAGCCGGTCGGATACGACCACAACTTCGTCGTCGGCGGCGACCCGCACAAGCTCCGCGAGGCGGCTCGGGTCAAGGATCCGAAGACCGGTCGGGTGCTGACGGTCGAGGCCGATCAGCCTGGGATCCAGTTCTATACCGGCAACTACCTCGACGGGTCGATCAAGGGCAAGGGCGGCGCGGTCTACAGCCAGTACAGCGGCTTGTGCCTCGAGCCGCAGAAGTTCCCGAACTCGATCAACGTCCCGGCCTGGAAGAACGAGGTCATCCTCAAGCCCGGCCAGCGCTACGCGCAGACGGTCGTCTTCCGGTTCACCACCGAGTAGGTCGTCGACGGTCACCCGCGCTGCCCGGCGGCGCCTGCGCGCTCTCGCGACCGTCTCGCCGAGGGGACGCTGCCTCTGCTCGGCGAGTCGACTCGTCGACGCACCCCACTCCCAGGAGGATCCATGACCCGCTCGAGCACATGCAGTATCTCGCTCCTTGTCGCGCTTTCAATCGCTGCTTGCGGGTCCGACAACGACGCCGCCGACGGCTCGGGCGGCAGCGGAGGAAAAGGAGGCAGCAGCTCTTCGAGCAGCAGCAGCGCTTCGAGCAGCAGCGGCAGCGCCTCGGGCACGGGCGGCACAGACGACCCGAACCCGAACGGCGGGGGAGGACAGGGCGGGACGGTCGATCCGGTCGGCACCGAGGGCGACGGCGATTTCGAGATCGGGCCTGACTACCAGGACGCCCCGGAGATCAAGAGGATCGACGGCGTTCCCCAGGGGCGGACGTTCACGTTCTCCCTGTCATCCCGGGAGAGCGAGATCTTCACCGGCCACGATCCGACCTTGAACGACAACGCCAAGGGAGATTTCAACCGCCGCGTGGAGGTCGCGATCCCCGCGACGTACGTCGACGGCGCGGAGGCGCCGTTCATGGTCGTCCAGGACGCGCGCGACAGGAACGAGATCATCAACACGATCAACAACTTCGTCGCGGACCCGAACAACCGTTTCCCGAGCGTCATCGCCATCTTCGCCGCGAGCGGAGGGGGCGACTCGTACGGCAGCGAGCGGGGGCTCGAATACGACACCATGTCGGACGCCTATCAGAGGTTCGTCGATACGGAGCTCCTCGAGGCGGTCAAGAACGACCAGGCCGTCCACGCCGCGTACCCCAACCTGAAGTTCACGAGCGACCCGGACGGCCGCGCCACGTACGGATGCAGCTCGGGCGGGGCGGCGGCGCTGACCATGGGGTGGTTCGGCCACGACACCTACCGCAAGATCGTCACCTACTCCGGCACGTTCGTCGACCAGCAGAACCCCCGCGCGCCCACCGAGGCCGAGTATCCCGACGGCGCCTGGGAGTACACGGAGGGGCTCCTCCGGGAGGACCCGCGCAAGCCGCTGCGCATCTTCCTGCAGGTCGGCGAGGACGACCTCGGCAGCACCAGGGATGAAGCCAGCCACCACAACTGGGTGATGGCGAACCAGCGCGTGGCGGCGATCCTCAAGGAGAAGGGGTATCATTACCGCTTCGTCTACGCGAAGGGCGCCAGCCACTGCGACGGGAGAGTGATCAGGCAGACGCTCCCCGACACGCTGCGCTGGATGTGGCGGGGCTATCCGGTCGATTGACAATGCCGCGCGCATCATCGACAAGCTCGTGTGCTCACCTGAGCCCGGGGCGACGCCGCTCATCGCGGATTCTCGCCTGCGGCGGAAGAGAATTTCCTGGTCGGACCATCGCCATCCAGCAGCGCGAGCCGGATTCCTCGAGGGCGCCGGCTTGAAGCCGCATCGCATCCGGCTCTGGTTGGGTCAATCAGGTCGAAGTGTGGTTCAGGCATCCCCTACAGCAGCGCGTGCTCAGGCATGCCGGCGCAGGGCATGACGCTCTCACCGGAACGGCCACGGCTCGCCGACGCTGCGCGAAGCGATGCGGTAGTCGCCGGGCTCGCCCCACACCGCGGTCTCCCGGTCGGGCGCGCTCTGCCCCATCGCGAACGTGAACGACAGGACAGGCCGCTGCCCCGCGCGCGGCCGCCGCTGGGGCCCCGACCAGCGCACCTCCAGGTTCGTGACGAGCGCCGCCTCCAGGGCCGCCACGGCCTCGTCCGCGTCGGTGGTCGTGACCCGGGTGCCAACGAAGAAGCCGGGGGTGTTCTGCTCCACGATGTGGAGATGCTCGCGCAGCCACGCGGCCCCGCGCGCACCCGACGCCGGGGCGAACGGCGGCGCGTAGAAGACCTCGGCGATCGCGGCGCCGACCAGGCCGGCAACGCTGATGTGGTGCCATTGCAGGCGCTCCGGCTCGGGCGGCCAGGGCTCCGTCTCCAGCTCGATGGCGAGCGCCTCGAGGTACTGCGCCGGCCCGTCGAACGCCGGCGCCACGCCCGCGGCCTCGGTGTCGACCAGGTACACCTCGCCGCCCTCTCCGATCCAGACCGAGGGGTATCCCTTCGCCACGACCGGCAGCAGCACCTTGCCTCCCGCGCGCGGCAGCCTCTCCGGCCCGAGCGGCCGCCCGCCTTCGAGCGCCTTCAGCGAGGCGAACACGCCGAGCCGCTTGTCCGGCGGGAGCGGCGTGCCCCCGGCGAGGCCCTCGATCTCGAGCGCGCCCTCGTGGGCGGGCAGCCCGCGCGCTTCCAGCAGGGCCCGCAGCGCGTCGGGCGACGTGGTGTGCTCGGGGTCGCGGCAGAGGTCGATCTCCTGGAAGACCTCGACCGCGTGCCGGCTCAGCCGCCTGCGCGCGCTGTCGATCAGCCGGATCGGACGGTCGCTGCCCCGGCGTGCCTTGCTCATCTCCGTCACTCCCGGCGGCGCTGCTGCCCGGCGGCAGCGGACCCACCCGGTCCGGCTCTGGCCCGCGCGCGGCCCGGTCGCTCCGCGCAACAGGCAGGCGTCACCCCAGGTAGCGCGCGAGATTCTCCAGGGACGATCGAAGGCCGGCGTCGTGGTCGGCCTGGCTGATGCCGGGCGGGACGTTCTCCGCGGTGACGGTGATGCGGGTCCCTGCGGGCAGCGATTCGAACGACCACGTCATCACCATCTCGCCCGCGAACGAAGCGTCCGACGACTCGAACTCGACCGACTGGACGATGCGCTTGCCCGGCTCCAGCGAGAGGAAGTGCCCGGTGCTGACATCGGTCCGCCCTGTGGTCTTGCCCGCACCGGAGGGCGCTGCCTCATCGTAGGTCAGCTCGATGCGGTAGCGACCGCCGTCGCGGAAGTCGTAGTCGAGGACGCGACCGGTCATGCCCTCGGGCGGGAGCCACGCCATCAGCGCGTCGGGATCGGCGAAGGCACGGTAGACCGCGTCGGGTCGGGCTGCGACGACGAGCGACGCGGTATCCGTTCGGCCTGTGGCATCTGGATTTCGCACCCGCGCAAGCTATCGCACCACCGGTCCGCTGGACACAGCGAAGAAGCGGTCGAGAACGCTGGCCAGGCGCATCGTCTCGGCGTCGCTCTCGGCGTCGATCGGCGTGACGCGCTCGCCCGTCGTCCGCCGTCTGGCGCGGAGGCGCTCGATCGCCGGATGAACGAGCGGCGCTGGAGCGGTCCCTTTCTTGCGAGGGCCTTCCAGCGCGAAAGAAGCAGTGCTCCCGTGCCCCAGAGGAGACGACCATGCCGAGCCACACCGAGATGAGACACCTGCGCCGCTGCGTCGAGCTCGCGGCGCTGGCGCTGGAGGCCGGCAACGAGCCGTTCGGCTCCGTGCTGGTCGCGGCGGATGGGACGGTCCTCGCCGAGGATCACAACCGCGTGGGCGGCGGCGATCCGACCTGCCATCCGGAGCTCGCGCTGGCGCGCTGGGCGGCCGCGAACCTCGCCCCCGACGAGCGAGCCGCGGCGACGGTCTTCACCTCGACCGAGCACTGCCCCATGTGCGCCGCGGCCCATGGCTGGGTCCAGCTCGGCCGCATCGTGTACGCGAGCTCTTCGGCACAACTGGCCGGCTGGCTCGCCGAGTGGGGCCTTCCGGCCCCTCCGGTGCGATGCCTGCCGATCCGCGATGTCGTCCCGGGGCTGCCCGTGGAAGGCCCCATCCAGAGCCTCGCGGAAGAGGTTCGCCAGCTGTTTCGACGCCTCCATTCCGCGTCCGGGCGCTGACGCGCGCGGCCGTACCAGCGGAAGGACGCCCATGGAAGGGTTCTTTGACTTTTCCAAGCCCCTCTGGGAGATCGCCCTGCGCACGACGCTCGACGTTGGTGTGCGAATCCGAAGGGGTCGCGAGGAGCGGCTCAGCTCCGCACCTCGGCGAGCTCGAACAGGTTGCCGTACGGGTCCGCGAAGAACGCCAGGCGCCGCTGGATCACCGCCAGGTCGAACGGCTCGGTGACGATGGTGACGCCACGGCGGCGCAGCTCCGCCACTGTCGCGTCCACGTCGTCGACCTGCAGGCACGCGTGGTGGAAGCCGGCGTGGCGCAGGCTGTCGCCCAGGTCCTCATAGGTGGCCCTCGGGATGGGGCCGGGCGTGCCGCCGCCCAGGATCTCGATGTAGAAGTGGTCGTCGTTCGGGGGCGCGAGGTACGCCAGCTGCTGGTCGGCGTAGGGCCACTCGTGCACCACGCGAAAGTCGAGCTTCTCCACGAAGAAGCGCTTCTCGGCCTCGAAGTCGGGCACGCGCACGGCCACGTGGTGGCCGCGCATGGAGGCGAAGAAGCTGGACGCGTCGAGGGCGGGAGGATTCTGAAGGGACATGGTGATGACTCCTTGGTTGAGCGCATCGTGAGGCCGAAACATTCATGCGACCATCTCCGTTTTTTCAGTAGACTATGAACCCATGGAGCATAATCCGCTGAGCCTCTCCGAGCTCCCCCTCCCGGCGCTGGCCACGTTCGAGTGCGTCGCACGGCGCCTGCACTTCGCGCGCGCCGCCGAGGAGCTGCGCGTCACGCCCACGGCCGTGTCGAAGACCATCGCGCAGCTCGAGGCGCTGCTCGGCGCGCGGCTCTTGAACCGCACCACGCGCAGCGTCTCGCTCACCGACGCGGGCAGGCAGCTCATGGCGGCCACCGCGCCCGCGCTGGCTGCGCTGGCCCGCGGCGTCGAGGACGTCCGCAGCGCGGGCGATGTGCCCGCCGGCGCCGTGCGCGTGAGCACGTCGTACGTGGCGTACGCGACGCTCTTCGAGCCGCACCTCTGCGGCTTTCTCGCCGCGTATCCCAGGGTCACCACCGAGTTCTCCATCGACAGCGCGTCCATCGACATCATCGAGCGCGGCTTCGACTTCGGCGTGCGCCCCGGCCGCGCCGTCAAGCAAGACATGGTCGCCGTCGCGCTCGGCCCCGTGCAGAAGCTCGTCGTGGTCGCCGCGCCCAGCTATCTCGCGCGGGCCGGCCGTCCACGTCAGCCCGCGGACCTGCTCGAGCACGCCTGCATTCGCCAACGACTCCACGGCGAAGGTCGCCTCCTCGAGTGGACGCTGCGCCGCGGCAAGGAGCGCCGCACGCTCGGCGTCACGGGCCAGCTCATCCTCGACGACATGCGCTCCGTGCTCGGCTCGGCGCGCGATGGCAACGGCCTCGCCTATGTCTTCGAGCAGTTCGCCGCGCGCGACCTGGCCTCACGTGCGCTCGAGCGCGTCTTGCCCGAGTACGAGCTCGTCCGCGAGGCCTTCTTCCTCTACACCCCGAGCCGCACGCAGCTCCCACCCAAGCTGCGCGCGTTCATCGACTGGTTCCGCGACAAGAACGAGCCGCCCTCCGCTCGGCCGCGCGGCGGCGCGCGCTCGTCCTGAGCGTCGGCCGTGCGGACAATCGCGCGAGAGCGACCGCAGGATCGACTCGCCGGCTGGCGCGGCGGCGAGAGGCGCGCACATCGGGACCGAGCTCGTCGAGGTCCTCGACGGCAGGCGCCTTTCGCTCGACACGGAAGCGCGGCGGCGTAACCTGCTGCGCATGAGCCACGACCGCGCTTACTGGGAACAGCTCTGGGCAAAGACGCTGCGCGAGCACCCGGACAAGGTCGCGCAGCGTCCGCCGAACGCGCACCTGATCGCCGAGGTCGCCAGCCTTCGTCCGGGGCGCGCGCTCGACGCGGGCTGCGGTCATGGAGCGGAGACGCTGTGGCTCGCCGCGCACGGATGGGAAGTCACGGCGGTCGATTTCTCGGCGAGCGCGCTCGCGCATGCTCGGTCGACGGCAGAGGCGTTGGGACCGGAGATCGCAGAGCGCATCTCGTGGGTCGAGGGCGATCTGGCGGTGTGGACGCCGCCGCGCGACCACTTCGACCTGGTGGTGTGCCTCTATGTTCATATCGCAGGATCGGTGGACGAAATGGTGCGGCGCATGGCGAGCGGGGTCGCGCCCGGCGGGACGTTGTTCATGGTCGGCCACCGTCCGATCGATCCCGCGACGGGAAAGCCGACGGCCGCGGCGAGTCAGGTGCAAGTCTCCGTCGAGAGCGCGGTCGCCGGGCTCGATCGGAGTGGATGGGAGCTCGCGGTGGCGGAGGAGCGGCCGCGCGCGGTCGCGGGGACGGGCGTCGATGCCGTGATCCTCGCGAGGCGCGTGACGTGAGCCCGCGGGCGCACGCCTCGCGGGGGGCATCGCTAGCACCGAACGCCTCCGAGCTCCGCGGAGCGTTCACCGACGGCTTCCGCCTCAGCGCATCCTCGTCGCCAGAGCCTGGCTGCTGCAGCCTTTCGTTCCTGTGAGATGCTCGGTTACCCCAAGCGTGGCCGGCCCGACCGCCCGAGCTTTCGCCAAGGCCCGCTCGCGCTCTGCGCCTGGGTCGCCGCGCTCGCCTGGGACGCTCTCCGGGCCCTGGGCGACGCCCTGCCCGCTCGTTTCCACCTCGCCCACCCGCGCACGCTGCGGTGTTGGGTGCTGATGCGCGACGCCGACTTGATCCTCACGCCCTCGCACCAGCTCGGCACCTGCTCGTCGTGCTGGCCTTCCCGCCGCGTCGAGCCTGGCTCCGCCCGCTGATCCAACGCTTCAATGCGGCGGAGATCGCCTTACCGTGGCTCGGCGGACGCCGCCTCGTGATGGGGTTCGCCGCCAGTAGCCGCACGCCGTCAGACGCACGGCCTGTGCTGCCACGTGCTGCGGAAGTCGGCTCTGGTAGCGCGAAGGGCTGCGGGGGCGTTTGGTGCTAGGGGGTCGCGGGCGCGGGGGTCCCAGGCGCGGGTGCCGCCGCCGGCTTACCGTTGGCCTCCGCCGGCTTGCCGTTGGCCTGTCCGGCCTCGGCGGCCTTGCGGGCCTTCTCGCTCCGCGCCGTCGTGCGCCGGCGCCGCTCGTAGGCGCTCGTCACCTCGCGGGCGATCTCGGGGTGGCGCCGGAAGACGTGGGTCGCGGTCTTCCGGATGGCGCCGACCCGCTCGACCATGAGGTGCAGGAGCTGGTTGCGAATCGTGGTCGCCGCGGCCGAGCCGCCGGCTTCGGGGGCCGCCTCCAGCGCTCGCCGTTGCAGGTCCTCCGCGAGCTTCCTGGCCTCGGGATGGGCCTCAGGCGACCTCGGGGACTGCGGCACGGCGGGCAGTCCGTTGGTCGGCCAGGCCGTGGTGCACGTCGTTGGGCGTTAGCAGACCGAGGCCGCCGTAGTGACGCCGGGGGGGGCGGCGGCGGAGCCGGGCACCACCACCAAGGAGCCCGACATGAACGCCACTACCCATCGCACCCTCGCGTCCCTCGCCAAGCTGCGCCTATCCGAACTGCAGGCGCGCTTCGCCGAGACCGTCGGCAAGCCCACGCGCTCGCCTAACAAGAAGTTTCTCCTGCGCCGCATCGGCGAGGCGCTCGAAACCCGCGAGCAGGAGGCCACCGCCGCGCCTGCACCCCCGGCACCCACGAAGATCCGGCTTACGAAGCTCTCGGTCGCCGAGTTCCAGGCGATGTACCGCGACGTTATCTGCGAGGACACGAGCTCGACGAAGTCGGCCTACCTCGTTTGGAAGATCCGCCAGGCCCAGAACGGCCGCATTCGCATCGGGCCCGTCGAGCGGAGCTCGACCGCCGAGGTGGGTGCCGTGAAGGTGCTGCCGCTCCGCATGACCGCCGCCGAGGTTGAGCAGTTCGACGCAGCGTGGAAGAGGCTCGGGTTCAGGAGCCGGACGGCGATGACCAAGAATGCGATCGAGACGATCGCTGGCTCTGAGATAAAAACCGCCCGAAGCGGCGCCGACCACGCTTGTATTCAGATTTTCGCTCGGGTAGAGCGTGGTCCGGTGCCGTGCCTCTGCACAACCCTCGCTCTCGTCGCCCGCACCCCTATAGCGGCTACGCGGGCTGGTGGTCGTGGCGTCCGCCGGCTCCAGTACGTCGCCGGATGTGATGGGGCCGCCCTCCGTTGATGCGACCATCGCCGACGCCCACCATCGCGGACCTCTACCTCGCGTTCCGCCAGGCCAAGACCGCGCTGTACTTCGAACGGCGCGGCGTAGGCCTCCTTGAGCTCGCGGCGTTCGAGCAGGACCTGCCCAACAACCTTCGGGCGCTACGAGCCAAGCTCGCGAACCAGTCTTGGTTCGACAATGTCGACCTGGGAGAGACGTGGATCGTCCCCAAGCGGCTTCGCAACAGAGACGTCGACGGAGATGGCGTCGTTCGAATCGGAGCTCCTCGGAGCCGTGCCGACGGGCGCCCGGTAGACGTCCAGTTGCGCTTGAGTCCGCACCCGGCCTTCGCGGTCGTAGAGGTGCTCTATCTATGGCGATTCGGTGGGCACCTCGATGCCCTCCTGTCGAAGGAGGAAGTCCTTGGCTACCGCATCGACCTCCGCGAGCGCCGCGTCGTGCCGCATCGACGGTGGCTGTTCGAGTACTGGCCATCCAAATATCAGGAGTTTCGAACTGCGCCGCTGGCTGCGGCGAGTCATGCTCTTGCGCATGGAGAGCAGGTCCTTATCATCAGCGGCGACCTCGCGAGCTTCTACGACACGGTCGCGCCGGCGTTCTTGCTCATGGACGATTTTGTTGCCGAGCTGCGAGCCGTCGACGCGGAGAACTTCGATGTAGGCGAGTACCGGCACGCGACGTCATCGCTGCTGAGTGCGTATGGCCGCTACCGCGCCGAAGCCTCACGTCGAGCGGCGACGACGATCACCACCGGCGTGCCGATCGGTGCGTTGACAAGTCGGCTCGTCGCGAACGTTGCCCTGGCGCCGCTCGATCGGTGTGTCTCGTCGTTGCCGGGCGTCCTCTGCTATCGGCGATATGTCGACGACATCGTAATCGTAGCCAAGGCCGGGCAAGAGGAGCGTGGGCTCATCGACATCCTGCGAGAGTTCCTGCCGCTGCGTGGGACTTCTGACGACGTGCTGCAGTTGGACGTCGACGCTCTGGGACGGTCAGGTTCCGAGTTCCAACTGCAGAAGGCGAAGATCCGAGTTCATCACCTGGCCGGCGTGCCCGGCACGGACTTCGTGGATGCAGTCGCATCAGACTTTGCGAAGGCAGTGAGCGAGCGTCGCGCTTTCATCGACTCTGCAACCGTCCTCGGCGACGGCGCGACTCACCTCGTTCGAGCTGGAGAGGCGGAGGGCTCCCCTCTGCGTGTGCTCCGTGACGCAGACCGCGCGAGACTCGAGCGCTTCGCGCTTTCCACCAGCCTTCATTCGCTCGAGCGCGTCTCGAGCCTCGTCGATCATAATCAGGCCAGAGATCTGGTTCGTCGCAGCCTTGAACGCATCGGCCGAGTCCTTGATGCCGAGGACAATTGGGTCGACGACCTCGATGTGTCGCTTCGGCTTCTGAAGCTCGCCATCAGCACGGGCGACTGGAAATCGGCATCAGAGTTGAACGAGCGCATGGACCGAGTATGGGGGACCGTCGACTCCCTCCGCTCGGCTGCGACGACGCTGTACTACCGTGGTCGAGAGATCGACGCGAGTAGGGGGCGCCCGTGGACATGGCTCCGCAACTACTTGCACGCGCGTCGCCTCGAGGCTGTCAGCTCGGCGCTCCCGATCGGCATGGCGGCTGATCAGATCGCGAGCCGACTCCCCGGTGGGGTCGTGCTGAGGACCGCACGCATCGGAGCAGTAGCGCTGCGACGCCGTGCCGAATGCCTCGCGTCGTCCGATCTACGCGCGCGAGATCGCGAGGAAGATGCGCAGCCCGACGTGCGCACATCCCCTGTCGACCATGAATGGCTCCGAGCCGAGTTGAGCGCCGACGAGTCCCTTCAGGCGCGACTGGCCACGATCGATGACTTCGTGAAGCAGTGCGAAGTGCTTGGAGACCGTTCGTGGGCGCTACCACCTGCACGACTGTTCCTCTGCACTCGGCCACCGTCTTACTTCGACATCGCTCGCCGGTGGCTCTACAGGGTCGAGACGGACGGCTTCGCGGCGGAAGTGTTCGAGCGTTTGCTGGCCATCGTCAACGCCGTACGTGGAACCGAGTACCGCAATCCTGTCGGCTCGGTCATCGACCGGAGCACGGTGTCGATCGAGTCGTTCTGGTCGGAAGAGCCGCCCGATGGAACGTCGTCGCCCATCGATCCGCGCATTATTCTTGGCAATTTGGTGGTCCACGATTCGGCGTGGAAAGCGGCGGCCACTCGGGTACCTGGGTCGCCGTTCGGGGATCCATCACTCAGTGTGGCACGGCTCCAAAGCATCGCGCGCGTGCTCGACAAGGCTGCGCGAGTGTCGCATGGCCGCTCCTCGGCCGTTCTGGTGCTGCCGGAGTTGTCGGTTCCGCGCCGCTGGTTTCGCGCGGTGTCGAATCACGTGGTGCGCCTTGGGCGCTTCGGGTTGGTTGTCGGCCTCGAGTACCTTCACGACACTGTGCATCCTCACGTCAGCAATCAGGTCTTCGCGGTGCTGCCGGGACCGTTTTCGTCGGTCGCGACCTGGCCCTGGACGAAGAGACTTCCAGCTCGCGAGGAGGGCATCCAGCTCTCGAAGCTACCTTCGCCGGTAAACTTTCCGCCTCCATCTTCGACTCGTCCCCGCACCGTGGTGAAGTCGCCATGGGGCTCGTTCTCCGTGCTTATCTGCAGCGAGCTGATTGAGGCGAGGCGCGTCGCAGATCTCCTCGGTCGTGTCGACGTCGTCCTGTGCCCAGCATGGAACACGGACACGTCGTCCTACGACCACCTGATCCAGTCGGCTGGCTTCCAGTTGCACTCGATCATCGCCATCGCGAACAACGGGCACTACTCGGACTGCCGAGCGTGGGCGCCGCGCTCGGAGCGCTGGGAACGCGACCTCTGCCGGCTCATCGAACGTGACGTTGACGACGTGGTACATGTCAACATTCCGCTGGCGAGCTTAGTGGCCTTCCACTCCGGGCGTCCGGTGAAGGGCTGGCGCCCGCTCCCGCCGGACTGGCCGTGAAGAAGGGGGGCGTTCAATACCCGGTCGTTGAGCAAAACGGCCCCCACGCCGCGAGCCCCATTCTCGCGGAGAACCCACGAGAACGCGCCCCTATCGCCCCCGAGCCCCTCACAAACGCCGCCCACTGCGTTCTCCTCGCGCCCGATGGAGAAACGCCGCTCCCGCGCCACCACGCCAGAAGAGCGGAACCCCGAGAAGTTCGCGCCGCTCGGCGGTTCCGTTCAACACTGGATCGCGCATCTTGGCGCGACAGGAAATTGGCTCCAGCTGCTGGACTCGAACCAGCGACCCGGCGGTTAACAGCCGCCTGCTCTACCGACTGAGCTAAGCTGGAATGCGTCGGAGACGGGCGCGAGAATAGTCGGCCAGCCCTTCCCGTCAAGCGAATCCGCACGGCGCTTCACTTTGGTGACGGGCAGGTGAGTTCGCCCGCTCCCCTCCCCGGCCCCACCGACCTGCCAGCGCGAGCCCCCTCGCCCGCTCCCGCGAGATTGCCCGCCTGGCGTGCTTCTGCGACAACCGCGCCGTGCCGCGCGCCGCCGAGCCCCTCCCACCGCCGCCCGAAGCCCCCGCTCCCTCGCAGGCTCCCCCGGACCCCGCGCAGGCCGCTCCGACCCCCGCGCAGGCCGCCCCCGCCCCCGCCGCGCCCTCCCCAGCCTCGTCTCCCGCCCCCTCCCCGGCCTCGTCTCCCGCCCCCTCCCCCTCCGCCGCCCGCTCCGCCGGCCGCGGCGGCCTCGCCATCGCCGGCGCCAAGGTCTCCTTCATCGTCTTCGGCTTCGTCCAGCAGCTCATCCTCCCCCGGCTGCTCGGCACCGACGGCTACGGCGCGGTCTCCGTCGTCTTCGCCGGCGTCGGCGTCGTCAACAACGTCATCGTCGCGACCGGCATCCAGGGCGTCTCCCGCGCCGTCTCCAGCGTCGCCGACCGCGACGCCGCCGAGGCCTTCCGCCGCACCCTCGCCCTCCACGCCGTCCTCGCCGTCGCCGTCTCCTCGGCCTTCGCGCTCCTCGCCGGCGCCATCGCCGACTTCTCCGAGGCGCCGCACGTCGCCGGCCCGCTCCGCCTCGCCGCCCTCATCGTCCTCCTCTACGGCCTCTACGCCCCGCTCGTCGGCGCCCTCAACGGACAGCGGCGGTTCCTCACCCAGGCCGGCTTCGACATCGGCTACGGCGCGCTCCGCACCGCCAGCGTCGCCGCCGGCGCCCTCCTCTTCCTCCGCGCCGGCCAGAGCGGCGTCCTCGGCGCCATCGCCGGCTTCGTCGCCGCCGCCGCCATCATCGTCCCCCTCGCCGCCCTCAAGACCGGGTTCGGCCGCCCGGGCAGCGCCGGCCCCTCGATCCGCGAGCACCTCGTCTTCCTCCTGCCGCTCGCCGTCTCGCAGACCTTCCTCAACTTCCTGCTCCAGACCGACTTCTTCCTCCTCCGCCGCTTCCTCGGCCAGGCCACGAACCACCTCGCCCTCGGCGCCAAGGCCGCCGACGACCTCATCGGCGTCTACCGCGGCGCGCAGCTCTTCGCCTTCCTCCCCTACCAGCTGCTCCTCTCCGTCACCTTCATCCTCTTCCCCATGCTCGCCCGCGCGCACGCCGAGAACGACCGCGCCGCCGTCCGCCGCTACACCATGACCGGCGTCCGCCTCTCGTTCCTGCTCACCGGCCTGCTCTGCGCCCCCATCTCGGGCCTCGCGCCCCACGTGCTGCGCTTCGCCTTCCCCGTCGAGATCTGGAGCCGCGGCGGCGACACGCTCCGCGTCCTCTCCCTCGGCATGGGCGCCTTCGCCATCCTCGGCGTCGCCTCGGCCGCGCTCACCAGCCTCCGCAAGGAGCGCATCGCCGCCGCGCTCACCGCCGCCACCGTCCTCCTCGTCGCCGTCGGATGCTCCGTCGCCGTCCCCCGCGCCCCGTTCGGCCCGGACATGCTCGTGAGCTCCGCGACCGCCACCTCGCTCGCGCTCGCCACCTCCGCGGTCGTCGCCGGCGCCCTGCTCCACCGCGCCGCCGGCGGCTTCGTCCCCGCGGCGACCGCGCTCCGCGTGGGCGTCGCGCTCGCCGCCGCGATCGCCGTCGGCGCGCGGCTGCCGTGGCTCGGCAAGATCGCCGTCCTCGGCGAGGCCGTCGCCGTCGCCCTCGTCTACCTCGCGATCCTCGTCGCCACGCGCGAGGTCGGCCGGGACGATCTCGCGGTCCTGCAGCAAGCGTTCGGCCGCAGAGGTCGCTCGGTGTGAGTTGACCGACGATGACCGACGATCGCCGCCCCGCCGGCGCCGCCCCCGCCGCCCGCCATCGACGCCTCTTGACCGGCACGCGGCAATCTCGCATACGCCGGTCTCCCTGATCCCGGACGCGGCCAGGGCCCGCTCGGTCGACGCGCGGTCGACCCGGCGCGCGCCTCCACCCCCTCCCCGCCGCCCGCCGGGCTCGCACACGCAGGAGATACCGTGGCGCCTCAATTCATCTTCACGATGCAGGATGTCCGGAAGGTGCACCCCCCGAACAAGGAGGTGCTGAAGGGCCTGTGGCTCTCCTTCTACCCGGGCGCGAAGATCGGCGTCCTCGGCTCGAACGGCGCCGGCAAGAGCACCCTGCTCCGCATCATGGCCGGCGTCGACAAGGAGTACCTCGGCGAGGCCAAGCCCGCCGACGGCATCCGCATCGGCTACCTCGCCCAGGAGCCGCAGCTCGAGGCGGGCAAGACCGTGCAAGAGCACGTCGAGATGGCCGTCCACGACGTCCGCTCCCTCGTCCAGCGCTTCGAGGAGATCGGCGCCAAGCTCGGCGAGTCGCCCCCCGACATGGAGGCGCTCCTCGAGGAGTACGCCGCGCTCCAGGACAAGATCGAGGCCGCGAACGGCTGGGAGATCGACCGCGTGGTCGAGCGCGCCATGGACGCCCTCCGGCTACCCCCGCCCGACGCCGACGTCACCAAGCTCTCCGGCGGCGAGCGCCGGCGCGTCGCGCTCTGCAGGCTCCTCCTCGAGAAGCCGGACATCCTGCTCCTCGACGAGCCGACCAACCACCTCGACGCCGAGAGCGTCGCCTGGCTCGAGCGCTTCCTCCACGAGTACCCGGGCACCGTCGTCGCCGTCACCCACGACCGGTACTTCCTCGACAACGTCGCCGGCTGGATCCTCGAGCTCGACCGCGGCGCCGGCATCCCGTACGAGGGCAACTACACCGGCTGGCTCGAGCAGAAGAAGAAGCGCCTCGAGCTCGAGCAGAAGCAGGAGAGCGCGCGCAAGCGCACCCTCGAGCGCGAGCTCGAGTGGGTGCGTATGGCCCCGCGCGCCCGCCAGGCCAAGAGCAAGGCCCGCCTCGCCGCCTACGAGTCGCTCCTCGCCGAGGACAAGTCGAAGAAGGTCGAGGAGAACGAGATCCACATCCCCGCCGGCAAGCGCCTCGGGAACGTGGTCGTCGAGGCCGATCACCTCCGCAAGGGCTTCGGCGACCGCGTGCTCATCGACGACCTCACCTTCTCGCTCCCGCGCGGCGGCATCGTCGGCGTCATCGGCCCGAACGGCGCCGGCAAGACCACGCTCTTCCGCATGATCATGGGCCTGGAGCAGCCCGACGGCGGCGCGCTCCGGATCGGCGAGACCGTGGAGCTCGCGTACGTCGACCAGTCGCGCGACGCCCTCAACCCGAACAACAGCGTCTGGCAGGAGATCTCCGGCGGCGAGGACCGCCTGCTCGTCGGCAAGCGCGAGGTCAACTCGCGCGCCTACGTCGCGAGCTTCAACTTCGCCGGCAGCGACCAGCAGAAGAAGGTCCGCGACCTGTCCGGCGGCGAGCGCAACCGCCTGCACCTCGCCAAGCTCCTCCGCCGCGGCGGCAACGTCCTCCTGCTCGACGAGCCCACGAACGACCTCGACGTCGACACGCTCCGCTCGCTCGAGGAGGCGCTGCTCAGCTTCGCCGGCTGCGCCGTGGTCATCAGCCACGATCGCTGGTTCCTCGACCGGATCGCCACCCACATCCTCGCCTTCGAGGGCGACAGCAAGGTCGTCTGGTTCGAGGGCAACTACGCCGACTACGAGGCCGACCTGAAGCGCCGCCTCGGCGCCGACGCCGCCGAGCCCCGCAAGCTCCGCTACCGCAAGCTCACCGCGAGCTGACAGGCACAGCGCACCGCCCCGCGGCGTTCCAGCCCCGGAGCACGTTTCCGGTCTGGCGCGACGCGGGCGGCCGCAGTAGCTCTCCTCCTCCATGCTCCGGAGCACCCTGGGCGCGTGTCGCGCATGGCTCGGCGCGGTCGCCGCGGCGGGCGCGCTCGCGACGACGGCCGGCTGCCGGGACGCCGCGGAGACCCGCTCGCCGTTCACCGTGCCGCCGTCGGGCGAGGACGGGGGCGGCGGCGCCGCGGGCGCGGGCGGCCATGGCGCCGGCGGCTCGGGCGGCGCGGGCGGCGCGGGCGGCCATGGCGCCGGCGGCTCGGGCGGCGGCGGCGGATCGGTCGACCCGCCGCCCGAGGCCGCGCCGCTCGCGGTTGTCACTTGGAACACCAAGGATTTCTTCAACGATCGGGACGACACCGAGGGCAGCGAAGAGACCGTGCTCAGCCCCGCGGAGTATCGCGAGAAGCGCGAGGCGATCGCGGCGGTGCTCGCGAACCTCGACCCGGACGTCGCGGTGCTCCAGGAGGTCGAGCACCTGAGCGTCCTCGAGGACCTGAACCGCGTCGAGCTCCGCGGGGCGTACCCCCACGCGGCGCTGATCGAGGCGTACGACCCGCGCGGGATCGACGTGGGCGCGCTCTCGAAGATCCCCTTCGATAAGGTCGTGTCGCACCGGGACGACCGCTTCACGCTGCGCGGAACACAGGGGCCTGTCTACACGTTCACCCGCGACTGCCTCGAGCTCCACCTCACCCGCGGCGGCCGCAAGGTCATCCTGCTCGGGGTGCACTTCAAGGCGAAGGCGTCTCCGGACGACCCCGACCGGCGCCTCGCCGAGGCGCAGCGCGCGCGGGCCATCGCCGACGCGCTCGCCGCCGAGCACCCCACCGCCGCGATCGCCGTGCTCGGCGACTTCAACGACCTCCCCGGCTCGCCGCCCTTCCAGGCCGTCGCCGGCTCCGGCGACGCCGCGTTCGAAGACGTCGCCGCCGCCGCGCCGGCCGTGGATCGGTGGACGTACGACTTTCGCGGACAGCTGGAGCTCATCGATCACCAGATGGCGAACCCCCTGCTCCGGAGCATGCTCGAACCGGGCTCGGTCCAGATCCCGCACGGCCCCTCGATCGACGACGCCAGCGATCACGCCCCGGTCTTTTCCGTGTACGGGATCACCCCGCCCAAGTAAGCGCGCGCCCGCGGTTCAGCTAAGCTTCGCCCCCTATGCCCGGCACGAGGAGAAAAGGAGCTCCGCCGAGCGCCCGCAGGGACTGGGGGCGGCTCTTCGTGCGCGCGCTCTGCCTCGTGTTCGCGGTGATCGGGGCGATCCCGCTCGCGGTCGGCTTCCTCGTGCGGACCGAGACGGTGCGGGCCTGGGCGGCGGCCGAGACGGCCGCGCTGCTGGAGAGCAAGCTCGGCATCAAGGCCCGCTACGACGTGCGCGTCCAGGCCTGGCCCCTGATGGTCGGCCTGAACCGCCTCGTCGTCGACTCCTCGGACGGCGGCGCGCCGTTCCTCGAGCTCGAGCGCGTGGCGATCCGCCCGCGCCTGTTCTCGCTTCTCGCGGGGCGCATCGACGCCGGCGACGTCGAGATCATCGGCCCGCGCGTCCGCGCCGTCGTGAAGGACGGCGAGCTCCGGAACCTCAAGCTCCCCGAGACCGGCGAGCGCAGCGGCGGCGGCCTCGACCGCGCGCCGCTCTCCTCGGTGGCGATCACCGACGCGCGGCTCGACCTGACGATCGACAACCTCCGCGTCCAGGCCCGCGAGGTCGACGTCGACGTCTCCGCCGAGCCGTCCGACGCGTTCGAGATCGCGATGCGCGCCGGCCTCGTCTCGGTCGTCCACACGCACCCTTCGCCCGGCCGCGAGGCCGAGGAGGACAGCGTCGACGAGGACGTCGTCTGCCGCTTCGACACGCGCGTCCGCGTCGAGCCGGACCGGGCGCTCGTCCGCCGGCTCATCCTGGAGGGCGCCGCCGACTTCGATCCGGATCCCGGCACCGCGCCGCCCTGCGCGCTCCCGGACGGCGACTGGCGCCGGGTGGAGCTCGAGCTCGGCGCCCTCCGCGCCGTGGGCCTCGGCGGCGGCATGCCCCACCGGATCGAGGGGCGCGTGCGCGCGCGCCTGCCGGTGCCGATCGTGCACCGCTTCGTCAGCCTGCCGCCCGCGTCCGGCTCGGTCTCGCTCGACGTGGACGCCGAGTACGACGCCGCGGCCGCGCCGCTCGGCCTGGCGCTCCCCCGCGTGAAGGGGACGCTCGCGCTCGACCAGCCGGGCATGGACGGCAGGGTCTTCGTGACCCGCCTCTCGGGCAAGCTGTCGACGACCCCGGACGCGGTGCAGCTCTCCGACGCCGACGTGGCCTGGGCCGACGGCACGCTGAAGATCTCCAGCGCGGAGATCAAGCCGTTCGAGAAGGGCGTGCCGCTCCAGACGGGGCCGATCGACCTCGCCAACATCGAGCTGCCCGGCCTCTTGCGGGACCTCGCCGTGCACCCGCAGGCGCACGTCGCCTGGACGCTGCGCGAGGGCCGGTTCGATCGCTTCGGCGGCACCCTCGTCCCGCTCTCGCTCGAGGGCCCGCTCGCCGTGCAGACGCGCGGCTTCGACATCTTCGATCGCCCGACCAAGGACCCGGCCCGCCAGCGCCTGATGGGCGTCAAGGAGGGCTCGGTCCGCGGCTCGTTCCAAGTGCGGCCGAACGCCGTCGTGCTCTCCGGCTTCTCGATCGACACGCCGAGCTCGCACCTCCGGACCACCGTCTCGCTCGGCTTCAACGACCAGCTCGGGGTCGAGGTCCACCCGGGCTCGCGGGTGGACCTCGCCGAGGTCTCGCCGCTCGCCGCGCTCGAGCTCGGCGGCGTCGCGACGATGAGCGCCTCGATGCACGGCTCCTACGCGCACCCGAAGCTCAAGGGCGAGGTCGGCATCGAGAAGTTCGTGTTCGCCGGGTTCCCCATCGGCGACCTCGAGCCCTCGCCGGTCGCGTTCGAGCCGCTCGCCCTGACGCTCGAGAACGCGCGCGTCCGGCACGGGGCGAGCCGCATGCGCGTCCCCTCGCTCAAGGTCGACTTCGACCCGGCGGGCAACCTGCCGAAGGGCCGCCCGCTCGACAGCTCGACGGGCGTCGTGGTCGTGGACGCGGCCGTCGACACGCGCGAGGCGCCGCACCTCGCCGCGCGCGACCTCCTCGAGATCCTCCGCCTCGACAAGGATCCGCGGTTCGCCGCCTACAAGGCGACCGCGAGCGGGACGGCGCGGGCCCACTTCGCGCTCGGCGGCCCCGAGGACCGCTGCGGCGGCGGCTACCTCGCCGTGAGCGCCGGGATGCGGCTCAGCGGCATCGAGCTCCTCGAGGAGCGCTTCGACGAGGGCGAGGTCGACGTCAACCTGATCTGGGACGACCAGGCGGCCGGCGCCGACGGCATGCGGCTCGACGTCCGCTCGGCGTCGCTGCGCAAGGGCACGGGCTCGGTGCTGGCGAGCGTGTCCATCGCGCACGGCGGCGCGCTGAAGGGGAGCGTCATCGCGAGCGGCCTGCCGCTCACGCGGCTCGACGCGCTCGGGGCGGCGAGCTCGATGTTCGACGGCTCGGTGTCGCTCGTCGCCAACCTGGGCGGCACCGTGAGCAGGATGGCCGGGTTCGCCGACGTCCACGTCTCGCGCGTCGGCATCCGCCGCACGCACGCGAGCCTGCCCCCTTCGCGCGTCGAGCTCACGATCGTGCCCTCGGACAGGGCGCCCAAGATCCTCGGCAAGACGCCGATCTGCGGCAACCCGATGGGCGCGCCGTTCGACCCGGCGGAGTTCGAGCGCGACCTCCCCGACGGCTCCTTCGTCGCGAACGGCTCGCTCTTCGGCGGGCAGGTCGCGCTGGAGGGGCTCCGCGTCACGCGCCAGCAGCGCAAGATCGTCGACGGCAAGGTGCGCATGGACGCGCTCGACCTCGGCACGCTCGCGAACCTGATCCCGGGCGTCGCGTTCTCGACCGCGGCGCCGAAGGGCACGCTCACGGCGGCGCTCGACATCGAGCGGCTCCCGCTCGCGGATCCGAGGCAGGCGGCGCTCACGCTGACGGTCGGCGCGTTCAAGCTCGAGCGGGAGGGCCAGGGGCTCCACCTCACGGCCCCGAGCGGGCCGATCCGCCTCGCGGGCAACGCGCTCACGGTGCCGGAGCTGCGCCTCGAGGCGCACACCGCCTCGCGCCTGTCCGCCGCGTTCACCGCGTCCGGCGAGGTGAAGCGGGTGTTCACCGCGCCGGACCTCGACGTCGCGATCCGGGTCAGCCCGACGAGCCTGGCGCGGCTCAGCGCCGACATCCCGCAGATCCGGCACGCGCGGGGCACGGTGCAGGCCGAGGTCCAGATCACGGGTCCGCTCCAGGGGCTGCGCTACGCGGGCTCGGCGACGCTCAAGGAGGGGGAGCTCGACGTCGTGGGGCTGCCGGTGTCGCTCGACGACATCGACGTGGAGATCGCGATCGGCGGCGACCTGGTGCGCCTCACGCGGGCGACCGCGCGGGTCGGCACGGGCACGGTGAGCGCGGTCGGGAACATGCCGGTGCGGGGCCTGAACCTCGGCATGGCGACGGCGTCGATCGTGGCGACCGGCGTGAAGCTGCCGGTCGCGGACGGGGTGAACCTCACCGCCAACGCCAACCTCGTGGCGCGCTTCCAGCCCGGCGTGGAGGAGGACGCGTCGGGCGAGAAGAACCTCCCGGAGGTCGAGGGCAAGATCACGCTCACGTCGTTCAACTACACGCGCCCGATCCTGATGAGCGTCGACCTGGGCGACCTCACGGGCCGGCAGCGGACGACGGTGCAGACCTACGACCCCGCGGCCGACGCGGTCCGGTTCAACGTCGTCGTCCTGTCGCCGAACCCGCTCCATTTCTCGAACGATCTCGCGGATATGCGGCTCGAGGTCTCGCCCACGGGGCTCGAGCTCTCGGGCACGAACCAGCGCTTCGGCGCGCGCGGGTCGCTGCGCATCCTGCCCGATTCGAAGCTCATGCTGCGGAGCACCGAGTTCAACGTGCGGGAGGGCTACGTCCGCTTCGAGGACCCGTTCCGCATCGCGCCGAAGGTCGACGTGCGCGCCGAGAGCGAGTACCGCCGCTACACGGCGATGAGCAGCAGCGCCGCGGCGGACCCGTCCTCGGGCGCGGAGGCGCCGGCGCCCGCGAGCGTCGGCACCGGCGCGAACCCCAGCGGGCACTGGCGCATCAAGCTGCACGCCCAGGGCGACGCCGACAACCTGCAGCTCAACCTGACGAGCGATCCGCCGCTCAGCCAGGAGGACATCGTCCTGCTCCTGACGCTCGGGATGACGCGCGCCGAGCTCAACCAGGGCGTGATGTCGTCGCTCGGCGAGACGATGGGCCTCGAGGCGCTCTCGTCGCTGACGGGCGCGGACAAGGCGGTGAAGAACATCGTCCCGATCATCGACGAGTTCCGCTTCGGCACCGGCTACTCGTCGAAGAACGGCGCCCCGGAGCCGACGGTGACCCTGGGCAAGCGCATCACGGACGCGGTGCGCGCCAACGTCACGACGGGGCTGTCGCAGGGCAGCCAGGTGCGCGCGGGCGTCGAGGTGAAGCTCAGCGACCGCATGAGCGTGCAGGGGTCCTACGACAACTCGAACGACGCCTCGAGCTCGCCGGTCGGCAACGTGGGCGTCGACCTGAGGTGGCGGCTCGAGTTCGAGTGACGCGCCGAACGGCGGCCGTCAGGTGGCCGCGGCGAGCGCCGCGTCGAGGGCGCCGTACCGGTCGTCGCGGCCGGCCACCCACTGCTTGTGGCCCATGAGCTCGAAGATGCGCCGGTGCTTCGGGTTCTTCCAGGTCATGGTGAGCAGCGCGCGCTGGAACGCCTCGGCCTTCGCCTCGGGCAGCGCCGGCAGCGCGTCGAACATGGCGAAGTCGTAGGCCGGCGTCGTCCAGAGGACGTCGACCCGGCGGAGATCGATGTGCCCGTTCGCCTGCTCGGCCAGCCACACCGCGTCGCCGACCGCGGCCGCCTGCGCCTTGCCCTCGTGCAGCGCCGCGAGCGCCTGGACCTCGCTCGTGGCGGTGTCCCCGTGCTTGCCGAGGTCCACCTCGAACGGCATGAGCTGGATCTTGTCCACGGCCACCCCCGCCTGCCGGAGGAAGTGGAGCGGCAGGATGCGCGCGTGCGCGGAGTCGGCGCTCCCCACCGCGAGCACCTTGCCCTCGAGGTCGCTGAGCGCCCCGACCGCGGCGTCGCGCCGGACGAGGAGCTTGCTGTGGAAGTCGCGATCGATCTCGCGCATCGCCAGCGAGCGGGACCGGCCCTCGGTCTGCCGCTTGATCCGCACGTGCGCGATGGCGCTGTTCCAGGCGACGTCGATGTGCCCGCGGATCAGCGACTCCACCTGGCGCTCGTAGGTAGAGAAGAGCGCGAAATCAATCAGGATTCCGTGTTCGCGGAAGTGCTCGCGCAGGCTCTCCCACAGCGTCACCACCTTGAGGTCGTGCGCCACGGCGCCGACCAGCATCGCCAGGTCCTTCATCCGGTGCCTCGCACGGGCGGCGACGCTAGCACGAGGTTCGCCCGCCGAGAGCCCCGCGTCTCGCACATCGGCACCTCGGCGCGTCGATCGGGTCGGAGCTGGGCCTCTCGGGAGCTGGAGCCCGCGCGTCGCGTGTTGGGGCGCGAACGGCGCTGCGGCGACGGGTGGGGCGCTGCGGCGACGGGTGGATGCGGGCGGCCGCGCTGCGGCGGCGCGAGGCGCGCCGGCGGCGTCGACGCGCGGGCGGCCTCTTGCCCAAAGGGCGCCCAACCGGGCTACGCTGCGCTCCTCGTGCACGCCGGCGCCGGTTCGTTTCGTTTTCGTCCCCCGTCGCTCCGCGCCTGATGGCTCGCTTTCGCTCCACCCTGATTCCCCTGGTGCTCGGCCTTTTGCCGCTCGGCGTGCTCGCCGTCCCGGCGCGCGCCGACCAGTCGCCGGCGCGCGTGGCCCAGGCCGACGACGTGGAGGTCGGCAGCCCCAACCCGGGTCGGGGCAGCCAGGGCCAGCCCAGCCACAACCCGGGTCGGGTCAGCCAGGGCCAGCCCAGCCACAACCCGGGTCAGGTCAGCCAGGGCCAGCCCAGCCCCAACCCGGGTCAGGTCAACCAGGGCCAGCCCAGCCCCGCGGAGCGCGCCGGGCCTTCGAGTGATGCCGGCACCGAGGCCACCGACGTGCCGTCGCTCCAGCAGCCGCTCGCCCTCGGAGAGCTCGTCGGAAAGCCGATCGTCCGCATCGACGTCGCCGCGCTGGGCGACCGCTGGCAGATCGTTTCGCCGGTCACCAGCGTCGAGCTCGGTGAGCCGCTCAGCCCCGACGCCGCGCGCCGCGCGATGCGCGAGCTGCTCGCCTCCGGCAACTTCGCGCGCGCCGCGGCCGAGGCCTACCTCCTGCAGGACGGCGCCGCGCTCCGGATCATCGTCGTCCCGCGCCGGCGCATCGCGACCGTCCAGATCTCCGGCGGCGCGCTCGATCGGCAGGACACCCTCGCGGCCGCCGGCATCGCCGAGGACGGCGAGATCACCGCCGCGGCGCTCGCCGAGATCGGCCCCCGCATCCGCGCGTTCTACGCCGAGCACGGCTACCCCTCGGCCGCGGTCACGGTCCGCGCCGTCGACACCGACGAGCCCTCGCAGATCGTCCTCGCCCTCAACATCGAGGCCGGCGCCCCGCGCGTCGTCTCCCAGCGCGTCTTCGTCGTCGACCCGCGCGCGGACCGCGAGCTCGGCTCGCTCAAGGAGAGCTACCGCCTCGGCGTCGGCGCCCGCGTCGACGAGCCCGCCCTCGCCGAGGCCGACCGCGAGATGGCCGAGCTCCTCCGCCGCAGCGGCTTCCACTACGCCGAGGTCTCCCACCGCGTGCTCGCGGTCGGCCCGAACAACTACCTCTACGTCTACCTCGAGCCCGGCGCGCGCATCGTCCCCGCCTTCGACGGCAACCGCGCCTTCGACGACGACGCCCTCGAGGGCGCGCTCGACCTCGGCGAGACCACCGAGACGCAGCCGGACGATCTCCGCGATCGGCTCGCCGCGTTCTACGTCGCCCGCGGCTTCCTCGACGTCGAGGTCACCCCCTCCCTGGGCGGCAAGCCGGAGGATCCGGTCCGCTACCTGACCTTCACCATCCGCGAGCACGAGCAGGTGCGCGTCACGAAGCGCGTCTTTCCCTGCCTCACCGGCGACCTCAGCCCGGACGACCTCGGCCGCGAGATCGAGAGCTTCCTCGAGGAGGACCTGCCCGGCGCCGACGCCTTCTCGATGCCCGACCCGCGCGGCATCTCGGACCTCTTCGGCCCGACCCGCGGCGCCGGCGGCCGGGGCCGCCCGGTCGAGCTCATCCCGGCGATGACGTACGCGCAGGAGACCTACGAGCGCGCCCTCAAGCACCTGCGCGACCTCTACTTCAGCAAGGGCTACCTGAACGCCGTCGTCGGCCCGGTCTCGGTGCTCCGCGCCACCTGCTCGCGCCGCTCTCCGCCGGGCGCCTGCATCCCCGAGCCGGTCACCGAGCGCGTCACGGCCCAGTGCCGCACCGACGCGCTGGGCCTCCCCCTCCCCGAGCCGCCCGTCCCCGCCGCCCTCACCTGCCGGCCCGACCCCGCGCGGCACATCACGTGCGCCCCCGAGGTGACGCTCCGCATCCCGGTCCATCCCGGCCCGCAGACGCGGCTCTACGATCTCGCCTTCGAGGGGAACAAGGGCTTCTGCGGCCAGGCCGGCCTGAGCCAGCGGGATCGGGATTTCTGCGCCGAGGAGAGGCCGTTCAGCGAGCGCTGGCTCAGCGAGGTCGCGGACTTGAAGGTCGGTGAGCCCCTCTCGACGCTCGCCCTCGACGCCGCGCGGCTGCGCATCCTCGACGCCTACCGCGACCTCGGCTACGCGTTCGCCGAGGTCCGCACGGCCATCGAGCCCTCGCCCGACCGCACGCGCGCACGCGCGCGGTTCATCGTGTCGGAGCGGGATCGGGTGATGGTCACCGGGATCGTCGTCAAGGGCGCCGCCCGGACCGACGAGCAGCTGATCCTCCGCCGCGTCCTGCTCCGCGAGGGCGCGCCGTTCCGGCAGACGCAGGCCCGCCTGAGCGAGGAGCGCATCGCCACGCTCGGCCCCTTCTCCAGCGTGTCCATCTCGCTGGAGGACCCGGAGGTCCCGCAGAAGAACAAGCGGGTGATCATCCATGTGGTCGAGCAGCTGCCGCAGTACCTCAACCCGCAGCTCGGGTTCTCGACCGGCGAGGGCGTCCGCGTCGCCTTCGAGTACGGGCACCGCAACATCGGCGGCCTCGCCATCGGCCTCACGATGCGCGTCCAGCTCAGCTACCTGTTCGAGTTCATGGTCGTCGACCCGGCGGCGCGCCGCCACTACGAGGACCTCGACGACGACGACCAGCTGGAGCGCCGCAACACGATCTCGGTCACGCTCCCGGACATCGGCCTCGGCCCGCTGGTCAGCCTGTCCTTGTCGGGCGTCGAGATGCGCGACAACCAGCTCGATTTCGGCTTCGCGAAGCAGGCGCTCATCCCCGCGATCACGTACCGGCCGCGGCGCGCCGTGACGGCGCAGCTCGCCGTCTCCGCCGAGCTGAACGACGTCGGCTTCTTCCAGGACGACGACGCCGACGACCCGGAGGAAGCGGCCACGACCAAGCGGAATATCCTCGACCAGCTGCGCATGCCCGAGGGCCGCACGATCGCCCTGGCGCAGCGGCTCGACGCGTCCTGGGACACCCGGGACGTGCCCTTCGCCGCGACGCGCGGCTTCCTCCTCTCCGGCGGGGTGGAGCACGTCGACGCGTTCGACGTGTTCGACTCGGGCGAATCCCAGTCGAGCTTCCCCGAGAGCCATTTCCTGCGGTTCACGGGCCGCGTGTCGGGCTACATCCCCCTCGCGCCGCGGTCGCGGCTCACCCTCGCGCTGAGCCTGGCGGGTGGGTATATCCACCCGCTCGTCGCCGAGAGCGGGACGTACCCGGACCGCCTGTTCTTCCTGGGCGGCGTCGACTCGCTCCGTTCCCATCTCGCCGAGTCGCTGTACCCGGAGGACGGGCTCGAGGAGGCGAGGAAGGCGCTGGGCCAGGGCGCCGACGTCTCGACCGACGATATCCCCCGCGGCGGAACGGTGATGGTGAATCCGCGCGCCGAGCTGCGCATCCCGCTGACCGATCTGCTCCAGCTCGGGCTCTTCCTCGACGCGGGCAACCTGTGGATCCGGGCGAAGAACGTGAACCTCGATCCGCGGCGGCTCCGCTACGGGCTCGGCGCGGGCCTGCGGGTGAACACCCCCATCGGCCCGCTGGCCTTCGACTACGGCTTCAACCTGGACCCGCGCGACGAGCTCGACGAGATCGACGGCGCCCTGCACTTCTCCGTAGGGTTGTTCTGACGGGCGGCGTCGCGCGACGCCCGCATCGCCTCCTCACGACGCCGGACGCCCTCGGCGGCTCGGCGGCGATGGGGTCGCCAGGAGCTCCTCGACGAGGCGGGTCGCCGCGCCGGCGCGCGCCGGCGCGGCATAGCTCACGCCGTGGACGGCGTGCAGGCCGAGGTCCGGGAGCGCCACGCCGATGGCCAGGTGGGCGCAGGCCGGCGTGCCCGCCGGCCACCCTTCGCGGTGGCCGCCCAGCGCGGCCGCGTGGAGCGCGATCGACACGGGGCCGGTCGTGAGATGAAAGGATGCGGTCGCGGGGGCTCGGTCGGCGTCCGGCGCGGCGTGAAGGGCGACGGCGGCCTCGAGGTGCGCCGCGGCGGCGCCGAGGGCCGCGGCGGCGAGGAATGCGGTCGTGTTCGTGGTGAGCCGCATGGGGATCTCCTGAGCGCGACGGCCATCCTGGAGCTGGCCGCCGTGTGTGCGGAAGCGACGTGCAGCGAGCCGCGCGGCCGCTGCAGCGAGCGCGGCGCGCCGCGCGGCGAGCCGCCGGGGGCGGCGGCGGCCTGCGCGGTCAGCGCGCCGTGGCCGCCTTCATCTCGCGGACGAAGCCCGCGACGGAGCGCGCAGCCGCCTCGGGATCGCCGAGGTTCGCCGCGACCCGCTGGACGACCGCGGACCCGCTGACCGCGCCGAACGCCCCGGCGGCGAGGGCATCGCGCACGTGCTCGGGCTTCGAGATGCCGAACCCGAGGATCGCGGGCGGCGCGCCGAACCGCCGCAGCGTCTCGAACAGCGCCCCATGGCTGAGGCGCAGCTGCTCGTCCGCCCCCGTCACGCCCTTGCGCGTGACGCAGTAGGTGTACGCAGCGCACCGCTCCGCGAGCAGCTGCAGCGTCGACTCCGAGGCGTTGAGCGGCGCGATCAGCACCGGCGCCACGCCCGCCTCGCGCGCCGCCGCCACGTACGGCTCGGACTCCCTCACCGGCACGTCGGCCACGAGCACGCTGTCGACCCCGGCCGCGGCCACCGACGCGTAGAAGCCCTTGAGATCGCGGTGCTTCACCAGGTTCGCGTACGTCAGGATGCCGACCGGCACCTCCGGCGCCTCCGCCCGGAACCGCGAGAGCAGCTCGATGCAGTCGGCCGGCCGCACGCCGGCCTCGAGCGCCCGCACGGCGGCGGCCTGGACCGTCGGGCCGTCCGCGATCGGATCCGAGAACGGGATCCCGACCTCGACCGCATCCGCGCCGCCCTCCACCGCCGCGCGGAGCAGCCGCGCGCTCGTCGCGAGGTCCGGATCCCCGAGCATCAGGTAGGGGACGAACGCCCCCTCGCCCCGCTGCCGCAGCCGCTCGAATGCGCGATCGTAGCGCGTCTTCACCGCCACCCGACTCATGTCGACCTCCCGGGATCGAGCAGCCTCTGCGCCTGCTCCATGTCCTTGTCTCCGCGGCCCGACAGGTTCACGACGAGCACCGTCTCTCGCCCTGCCTGCGCCGCCTCCGCCGCCATCTTCAGCGCGTGCGCGATCGCGTGCGCCGACTCGAACGCCGGGATGATGCCCTCGCTGCGCGCGAGCCGCTGGAACGCGTCGAGCGCCTCGTCGTCGGTCGCCGCCACGTACGTCGCCCGGCCCGACGTCATGAGGTGCGCGTGCTCCGGACCGACGCCGGGGTAGTCGAGCCCCGCCGACACCGAGTGCGTCTCGGCCACCTGCCCGTGCTCGTCCTGGAGGATGTAGGTCTCCGACCCGTGCAGCACGCCCGGGCGGCCCTTGAGGAGCGTCGCGCCGTGCTTGTTGGTCGACAGGCCGTGGCCCGCGGGCTCGACGCCGACGAGCGCCACGCCCTTGTCCGGGATGAACTCGGAGAAGATCCCCATCGCGTTGCTGCCGCCGCCCACGCACGCGATCACCGCGTCGGGCAGGCGCCCCTCAATCTCCAGGATCTGGGCGCGCGCCTCGCGGCCGATCACCCACTGAAAATCGCGCACGATCGTGGGGAACGGGTGAGGCCCGGCGACCGTCCCGATCAGGTAGTGCGTGTCCTCGTAGCTCTCGGTCCAGTAGCGCAGCGCCTCGTTGAGGGCGTCCTTCAGCGTCTGCGAGCCCGACGTCACGGGCACCACCTCGGCCCCCATGAGGCGCATCCGGAAGACGTTGAGCCGCTGCCGCTCGACGTCCTTCGCGCCCATGTAGATGCGCGTGGGCATCCCGAGCAGGGCCCCGATCATCGCGGTCGCGACGCCGTGCTGGCCGGCCCCGGTCTCGGCGATCAGCCGCCGCTTGCCCATGCGCCGCGCGAGCAGCCCCTGGCCGAGCGCCTGGTTCGTCTTGTGCGCGCCGCCGTGGAGCAGGTCCTCGCGCTTCAGGTACACCTTCACCCGCGCGTCGCCGGTCAGGTTGCGGCACAAGGTCAGCGGCGTCGGGCGCCCCGCGTAGCTCGTGAGCAACGCGTTGAACTCCGCCGCGAACGACGGATCGCCGCGCGCCTCCAGGTACGCGCGCTCGAGCTGCTCGAGCGCGGGCACGAGGATCTCGGGGACATAGGCGCCGCCGAAGGCGCCGAAGCGGCCGCTTTGCTGCATGGTGATTGCCTCGATCATCGATGGTGCGTTGTGCGTTGTGCGTCGTGGAAGATGCGGTTCAGGAAGAAGCGCGGTCCGCCGGGGCCGCGGGGCCAGCGTCGTGGCGCGAGGGGCCGCGCGCGCCGTCGAACAGCCGCGCGAGCAGCTCGGCGCACTTCTCGCCGGGCGCGCTCTCGACGCCCGAGCTCACGTCGAGCGCCCAGGTCCCCACCCGGCGCGCCGCGGCGATGTTGTCCGGCGTGAGCCCGCCCGCGAGCAGGCTCCGGCCCCGCGCCGGGTGGCCCTCGATCGCGCTCCACGCGAACGTCCGCCCGGTGCCTCCCCGCGCCCCGGCCGTGCGCGTGTCGAAGACGAGCCGATCGGCGTGGCGCTCGACCTCGGCGCCCGCGCCAGGGGCGCCGGCCTCGCCGGCGGCCCCCGCGCTCGCCGCGCCGGCCGCCTCGCCGGACGGCGCCATCGGGACCGCCTTCCAGACCTCGCACCCCTCGGGGAGCGCGCGCCGCAACCCCTCGACGTACGCGGCGTCCTCGTCGCCGTGCAGCTGCACGGCGCGGAGCCCGAGCGCGCTCGCCGTGTCGGCCACGAACCCCGCGGATTGATTCAAGAAAACGCCGACGAAGGGCAGCCCCGCGGCGGTGGCGACCGCGACCTCGGCCTGCTCGCGCGTCACCCGCCGCGGCGAGGCCTCGGCGAAGACGAGGCCGCCGAAGCGGGCCCCGAGCCGCTCCGCCTCGCGCGCATCCCCGGGCCGGGTCAGGCCGCAGACCTTCACCCTGCCGTTCACGAGAGCGCGCGCGGCGTCGGCGATGTCGGGGCTGCGCATGAGCGAGGTCCCGACGAGGAACCCGTCGACCGAGGGCGCGAGCCGCTCCACGTGGGCGCGCGACTCGACGCCCGACTCCGCGATGACGATCCGGTCGCGCGGCACGCGCGGGGCGAGCCGCTCCGAGACGGCGAGGTCGACCTTGAGCGTCTTGAGATCGCGGTTGTTGATGCCGATCACGGGCGCGGGCAGCGCGAGCGCGCGGTCGAGCTCCGCCTCGTCGTGGACCTCGACGAGGCAGTCCATGCCGAGCGCCTCGGCGGCGCCCAGGCAGAGGAGCGCGGTCGCGTCGTCGAGCACCGACAACATGAGCAGGATCGCGTCCGCGCCGTGCGCCCGCGCCTCGACCACCTGGTAGGGGCTCACGACGAAGTCCTTGCAGAGGATCGGGACGTCCAGGACCGCGCGCACGGCCTGGAGGATCTCGAAGCTGCCCTGGAAGAAGGGCTCGTCGGTCAGCACGCTCACCGCGTCCGCGACGCCGTAGTAGGCGGCGGCGACGGCGTGCGGGTCGAAGTCTGGGCGGATGAGGCCCTCGGACGGGGACGCCTTCTTGCACTCCAGGATGAACCGCGCGCCCGGCGCGGAGAGCGCGCGCCGGAGGCTCCGCGACGTGGGCGGGGCGTTCGCCCTGAGGCCGGCGAGCGGGGTGCGCCGCTCGCGCTCCGCCACGTCCGCCCGTTTCCGCTCCACGATGCGCGCGAGGACATTGCCTTGTTCAGCCATGATTCGCCTCCTTGCGCGCTTCTTGAGACCCTTCCCGGCTCAGCGCCACGAAGCGCGCGAGCCGCTCGGCCGCCCGCCCCGAGCTCAGCGCCTCGAGCGCCTGGGCCGTCCCTTCGCGCAGGCTGTCGGCGCGCCCGCCGATCCAGAGCAGCGCCCCCGCGTTGATGGCGACGGCCTCTCGGTGCGCGCGCTCGCCGCGGCCGGCGAGGAGATCGCGGAGCCACGCCGCGTTCTCCGCCGGGCCGGCGCCCCGGAGCGCCTCGGGCGGCGCGGGCGAGACCCCGGCGTCCGACGGATCGATCGTGAGCTCCTCGACGACCCCGTCGCGGAGCCGCGCCGCGCGCGTCGGGGCGTGCAGCGCGACCTCGTCGAGGCCTCCGCCGTGCACGACGAGCGCGGCCTGGCACCCGAGCATCCCGAGCGTGCGCGCGGCGGGGGCGACGAGCGCCGGGTCGTAGATGCCCATGACCTGGATCGGCGGCGCGCTCGGGTTCACGAGGGGGCCGAGCAGGTTCATGATCGTGCGCACCTTGAGGGCGCGGCGCACGGGGATCGCGTGGCGGAGGCCGGCGTGGTACTGCGGCGCGAAGAGGAAGCAGAACCCGACCTCGTCGAGGGATCGGCGCGAGACCTCGGCCGGCGGGTCGAGCCGGGCGCCGAGCGCCTCGAGGACGTCGGCGGAGCCGCACTGGGAGGAGACCGAGCGGTTGCCGTGCTTGGCGATCGGGAGCCCGCCTTCGGCGGCGACGAAGGCGACGGCGGTCGATACGTTGACGGTGCACTGCCCATCTCCGCCGGTGCCGCAGCAGTCGGCGTATGCGTAGGCCGGCCGCGCGAACGGCGCCGAGGACCCCCGGAGCGCGCGCGCGGCGCCGGCGATCTCGGCGGGGGTCTCGCCCTTCGCCTTGAGCGCGACGAGCAGCGCGGAGAGCTCGATCTCGGTCAGCGCCCCCGCGACCACGTCGCGGAACAGCGCCTCGGTCTGCTCGGCGGAGAGGTCCACGCCAGCGCAGAGCGCGTCGATCACTGCATGCATCATGGTTCGCTCCTCATCTTCACGGTCGTTCCGGCAGACACTGCTCCTCGGGATTCGAGCGCCGAACTGCGGCGCACTGCATAGCGGACAAAAACGAAAAGGCCCACCGTTGTTCGGCGGGCCCTATTTCTGCTTTCCTTCAGGTCGGCCTCCCCGGAGGGAGGCGCATTACCCGTCGCTAGGGCCCGCCTTGGTACAGCACCAGCGCCACCAGCGCAGCCCGGCCTCGCGCGAGCCCACGTGGGCGGCCGCGCGCGACGCGACGCCGAGGACGAACACCTCGGAGCCGGAGCGAACGCAGGACGCGGGGAGCGCGCGGGTCATGCGGGGAACATAGCTTGCGGTCGCGCGGGGGGTCAAGCGGGTTCGCAGCGGTTTCCGGTTCGCTGGTTCTGCCGGTCTTGCCTGTCGGTCGACCTGCCGCCTCCCGGCGGCCTGCCGGCCGCCTTCCAGCGCGCGGCTCTGCTGCCCGGCGGCCTGCCTGTGTCGGTGCGGTCCGGGCGTGGGTGTGCGGGACAGACGCGATAGCAGAATCCGCGTTGCGGGAGATATTCACGCTCGGCAGCAAGACCCCAAAGACCCGACCCACGTTGAACCGCGCGAGACCCGCACGACGTTTGTTATTGCTCGCCCGGCATGAGCCAGTGAATGTCGATAGGATGGTTCTCCATTGACATCCTCGAGCCGCTTCGCTTCCCTTCTCCATGACATGAGCACCGGGGCGATGGAGGCGGCGTCGGTCGGAGCTCACCTGCATCCGATCGGCGTGCTCCGGTCCGTGCTCAAGAGCCGCACCGAGGCGCCCAGACAGGGCTCGGAGGGCGCGCCCGATGCCTGGATCGAGGTGCACCCGTGGGCGGCGGAGGGGCTGAAGGGCCTCGCCGTCGGCGACGAGATCATCGTCATCACGTGGTTTCACGAGGCACATCGCGACGCCCTCCAGGTCCACCCGCGCTCCGACGCGAGCAACCCGCTCACGGGCGTCTTCGCGACGCGATCGCCGGACCGACCGAACCCGCTCGGCCTCCACCCCGTCTTCGTGCGCGCGATCGAAGAGAACCTCCTGCGCGTCGGGCCCATCGAGGCCATCGACGGAACACCGGTCGTCGACATCAAGCCGGTGCTGAAGTGATGGACCGCGCGTGAGCGCACATCGAGATCCGCGAGCGTGCCAGTTACCGAGGCCGGGTGACCACCCCCAGATCGACGCCCGGCCTGCCGGTGCACCACTTCCGCCACGAGCCCGGGCGCCTGATCTCGGTCCCGTCGCGCCGCTTCGGCGTCGCAGGATCGAGCGCGCGCGCCTCACCTGGAGATCACGAGCCAGGTCAGCTCGTCGATCCCGGCGCCCGGCGCCGTCCTGACGACCGCGCCGTCGGCCTCGCCTGCGGCCGGCGCCGAGAGCTTGCCATCGAACTCGCTCATGCTGCGGAAGCTCACGCGCGTCCCGGGCGCCAGATCCGAGGGGGCCTGGACCGCGATGGGCGCGCCGCTGGTCGTCGCGAACGGGTACATCGCATAAACCGCCACGATCTCCTCGCCGCCCAGGCCGGGGAGCGGGGGCACGCGCTCCGGCGGGAGCCTCCGGGCCGCGATGTCGTGGAGGGACGCGCCGAGCGGCGCCGCGAGATCGGCGCGGCTCACGGTGAGCTGGAGGCCGTCGCCGACCTCCAGGGTCTGCGGATCGCTGCCGCTCGGGCCGAGGACGGCGCCCGCCGGCAGGTCCGGCACCAGGAGCGGCCCGGCGTCGATGACCGCCGTATCGCGGAAGCGCAGCGGGAACATGGTCACGGCCCGCCGCGGCGTCGTCTCCGCGTCCTCGATCGATTTCACCACGAAGTCGACCGGCGGCTCCGCACCGCAGAGGAAGGTGAAGCGGCCATCCTCCATCGAGCTGTCCGAGTAGCACACCGTGGTGCTGCACAGCAGCACGGGGGCGCCGCCGATGGGCCTCCCCTCTTCGTCCACGAGCACGCCGGTCACGCCCGGCCCTGCGGCAGCCCCCCCTTCGCCAGCGCCGCCCGCCGCACCGCCGCCGCCCACCGCATCGCCGCCGCCCACCGCATCGCCGCCGCCCACCGCATCGCCGCCGCCCGCCGCACCGCCGCCGCCCGCCGCATCGCCACCCGCTGCTGCGCTTCCGCCGGCGGCTCCGGCCCCGCTCACCGAGCCGCCGCCGTCGCAGGCGGGGGCGGCGAGCGCGGCCAGCAGGAGCAAGGCCCGGCGCGTCATTCGGCGAGCGCCTGCTCGATGACGGCCGTCATGGCATCGGGGTCGTACTCGTGCGTGGCGTACCGGACGATGCCGTCCTTCCCGACGATCACGTCGACCGGGAAAGGGTTGGGCCCGGGGAAGCTGGACGTCACCGCCGCGTAGGTGCTCGCGGTCTCCTCGATCCCGGTCGGGAAGCTGATCTCGATGTTCTCGCAGTACGCCTGCACCTGGCCGATCTGCTCGACCGGCTCCCTCGGGTTGAGGGCGACGATTTGCAGACCCCGGTCCTTGTACTTGAGCCAGAACCGCTCCTCGGTGTCCGGCAGGTGGTTGGCGCAGACCGGGCAGAAGGTGGCGAAGTAAGTCAGCAAAAGCACGCTCCCGGCCGCCTCCTCGGAGGTCCATGTCGTGCCGTCCAGCATCGTGCCCGTGGTCGCGGGCAGGGGCGCGCCGACGCTCACGCCGGGCGCGTTGCCGACGAGGTAGGTCTTGCGCACCGGGGCCGCGGGGTCGTCCGAGACGATGTGGAGATAGCCGATCTCCTGGTCCGTCGTCGAGGCGAGGTACGTCAGGCGGAGCTCGAGCTTCTCCCCGGGCTCGATCCGGGCCTGACGCGGCTCGACGCTGAACGCGGCGCCGCTGACCCAGTTGTCCACCAGCGTGAGCGGCGCCGTCCCCTGGTTCGTCACCTCGAGCGGGAGGACCTTCGTGTCCCCGACGGCGACCGGGCCGAAATCGATCCGGGCGGCGGCCTCGGGGAGACGGATGTTGGGGGCGAGGCGGTCCGGCTCGAGGCGGTAGGAATACGGGTTCTCCCAGGTGCCGATGAACACGTCTCGACCCCGGGCGGCGACGCCGAAGGTGCGCATGGTCGGGAGCTCGCGATCCGGATCCTCGTACTCGAACGCCCTCGGGATGCGCACGGCCGCGACGAAGGTCGGGGCAGCGGGGGTGGACACGTCGTAGACGCGCACGTCGTTCCACGCGGCGACGAAGAGGCGGCCCTCGGAGTAGGCCAGGCGGAGCGGGGTCCCGGGCATCTCGGCGCGACCGACCACGACCGGGCTCTCGAGATCGGAGATGTCGACCACGGCGACGCCCGCCGAGCCCGCCGCGACATAGGCGAAGTCGCCGTCCACGACGACGCCCTTGGCCTGGCCGCCGGTGGCCACGCGCCCGAGCTCGACCGGCGCTGTCGGATCCGTCGCGTCGACCGTGACGAGCCCGTCCACGCCGTCGGCGACGAAGACATGGTTGTCGCGCGCCGCGACGCCCCACGCGTTCGTGAAGCCGCCCAGGCTGCCGACGCGCGCGAACCCGGTCGCGCGGTCATACCGATAGACGCCGAGGCCATCTCCGTGCAGCCCCACGAAGATGTTGTGGTCGGCGACGTCGACCCCCTCGTAGCTGACCCCCGGCTCCTGCAGGACGTGGAGCTGCGCCGGCGCCTCGGGATCGCTGATGTCCCAGCCGCTGAGGAAGGCCGGGTTCCGGATGTTGCCGAGGTGCGTGGTGAAGACGAGGTCGTCGTCCCACGCGAGGTGCTTGCAGCCCGGTGTGCGGGTGTCGCCGGGGATGGTGTGCTTGAGCCCCCCTGCGAGCACCCCCATGTCGGCGGGATCCTCGGCGCCGATGACGTTGAACGTGTAGCTGCAGTTGAGGAGCAAGCCGTCGTCGCGGATGCGGACCTCATCCGTGTGGCTCCCCACGTCGTGCAGGCTCTGGAGCTGCACCAGCGGGCTCAGGTAATGCCCGGGCTGGAGCGCGGTCGGGACGCACACGCCGTCGACGTCCTCCGTGCCCTCGCCGCAGGCGACACCCGGGCTCGTCGCCGCCGGCACGCACACGCCGTCGACGTCCTCCGTGCCCTCGCCGCAGGCGACACCCGGGCTCGTCGCCGCCGGCACGCACACGCCGTCGGCCTCCTTCGTGCCGGGGCCGCACGACAGCCCGGGCGCGCGCACGACGTCGTCGCCTCCGCAGGCGGACAGGGCGAGCGCGAGCAGCGCGGAGTTCGAGGCCCGGCGGCGCAGCAGCATCATGAAGAGCTCCTTCGATTGCGGCGAAGACAGGACACGACGAAGCAAGAGCAGCGTCCTTGTGAGGATACGCGTCGCCTGGAGGGCCTGGGCAAGGAGATCTCGTGGGCAGCACGGCGCCGGCGCTCGCTCGCGCACGGTTCGGACGCCGCGCCGGGACGCCGTCCGAGCCGCGCGGGGCCGCCGGCGTCATGCGCGGCCGAGGTCGGGTGCGGCTCGGACGGGACCGTCCCGAACCTCCCCGGGTGGGGCAAAACTCCCCTGACCGAGGCCTGCTCCTGGGCCATGGCGGCACGAGGCATGCGGCGTGCACTGAGCGTGTGCTCGCCGGCCTCGTCGGCACGGGATGGCTGGCGGAAGGAGCTGTGCATGAGCCTCATCGACGCGTGGGGCGGCGATCCGCCGCCCCCTCCGCCCGCCGACCGGTACGGCGCGGGCTGCCGGGTGCTCGTGGCCGAGGATGACGACGAGATGCGCGCGCTGCTGGCGTCGACGTTGAAGTGCGACGGCTTCGAGGTCGTCGAGGTGAGGAACGGGCTGGAGCTCCTCGATTACCTCCTCCCCTGGTTCGCCGGCCGGGAGCCGCCCGCGCGCGTCGACGCGATCGTGAGCGACATCCAGATGCCGTGCTTCACGGGCATGGAGGTGCTCGCCGGCCTCTCCGAGGTGCGGCGCCGGCCCCCCATCGTCCTGATCACCGCCTTCGGCGAGAGCTCCACCCACGCGCTGGCGCGCTCGCTGGGCGCCGTCGCGGTGCTCGACAAGCCGTTCGACCTCGACGCCCTCCGCGGGGTGATGAGCCGGGTGATCGCTGCCCGGCCGGCGCCGGACGACCCGGGTTGACGCGCGAGGTCTTCAGCCGTGGTGGTGACGCGAAGGCGACGCGGAGATCCTGCAGCTGCTCGACGACCCTTCGCAGGTCGACGGCTCCTGGCCGCACCTCGCGCGCTCGGCCGCTCCGGCGCAGCGCCCGGACTGAACGCCGTCCGGGCTGGCTCACCTTCCAGCTGGCGCGCGATCCGCTGCCACGGCCTCGGTGAGCCGCCGAGCTACTCCTCGTCCGGGTCGTCCCCGAAGAGCACGCCGACGGGCCACGCGATCGCGTCGAACGGCTCTGCCCTGACCCGCTCACCCCGCTCGGCCGTGAGTACGTTCAGGTACCCACCCTCCGTCCAGCGATGCACGGTGAGCACCTCGTTCATGGGATCCACGATCCAGTAGTGCGGCACCTGGCATCGGTGATACGTGCGCAGCTTCTTCACGACGTCGTTGCGCGTGGTCGATGCGCTCAGCACCTCGCAGACCCAGTCGGGACGCACGAGGATCGGCGTCTTTTCGGGCAGCTCGGGGAGGCGCTCGCGCCGCCAGCCCGCCACGTCCGGACGATAGACTTCGTGCTCCTCGAACCCCACCTCGACCTCGGTAGCGAACCACCACCCCCCAGGCCAGCGACCCCCCGGCCGCCGGTTGTAGGGCCGGAACACGATCCCGGCGAGCGATGCCTGGGCCCCGCCGTGCTTCGGCGAGGGCATCGCCTTCGGGACGAGCTCGCCGTCGATGATCTCGTGAAAGCGCTGCGCTTCGGGGATGGCCAGCAGATCCGCGATCGTGGCGAGCTTGCGCGCGGGGAGCGACACGGCTCCTCCATCGTGCCGCAGCTGCCCGGAGCCCGCCAGCGCGCCTGCGCCCGTCACCGCGCGGGCCCAGCGCGCGGCGCCCGAGCTCGGGCGCGCCCCGCCTCCGGCCCCATCCGCTCCCGCAGGATACTTTCCGGTTCCGTGCACCGATGGTAGGCCCCCGTCCAGCAGGGCGCACGGCCTCGCGGCCAGGCGCGACAGGCCCTCGCGAGGCGCCCGCGCGGCCCTCCCCCTGTGTGCCCATGATCACCGACGAACCAGGTCCCCCGCCGCCGAGCGCCGCCGGCGCTCATGACAGCGTCCCGCCGCGACCGCCGAGCGGTCCGCCCGCCCGCCCGAGCGCGCCGCCGGCGCGGTCCGTCCCCCCGCCGGCGCGGTCCGCTCCCCCGCCGCCGCGCCGCAGCGCCTGGACCACCCGCCTCGGCGAGGCCTGCGTGCTCGGCCTCGGCGTCGCGTCGCTCTCCGCGGTCCCGACCGCGCTGCGCACCGCCCGCGCCGGCGCGTCGTTCCTCGACGGGCTCCTCGTCGGCACCGCGGTCCTGCTCCCGCTCGTCACCCTCGCGCTCATCCTCTCGCGCGCCGCCGGCCGCGGCTTCCGCGGCATCGTCGGCGCGGGCGGCGAGCGCCTCGCCGTCCTCCGCGTCGCGCTGTGGATCGGCGTCGCCGTGCCCGTGCTCGCCGCGCTCGCCGCCCTCCTCAAGGCGACGACCCACCACCGCGGCCTCGCCGGCGCGACCTTCGGCGTCCTCGGCCTCGCCGGCGTGGCGGCCGCGGCGCTCCTCACCCAGCGCCTGGTCGCGCTCGGCGACCGCCTCGCCGCCCGCGGCGTGAAGCCGTGGATCCTCGCCGCCGCCGGCGCCGCCATCGGCGTCCTGCCCCTCGTCGCCGCCTTCGCGCCGCTCGCCGCCTTCGCGGGCAGCACCGCCGGCGACGCCGGCGCCGCCGTGCGCGCCGCCATCGTCGACGGCGCCATCGCGCTCGTGGCGACCGCGCTCGTCTCCAGCGTCGACCTCAGCGCCGCGGTCGGCCGCGTCGCCGGCCTGGCGGGCGTGCCGCTCGCCGCCCTGGTCCTCATGACCGCGACCGCCCGGGTCGAGTCGTTCCCCCGGCTCGGCCAGGCCGTGCGCGCGGGCGGCGGGCTCGCGGCGACCCTCTTCGGCGCGCTCGAGCGGTGGACCGACCGCGACGGCGACGGGATGGGCTCGCACTTCGGCGGCCTCGACTGCGACGAGGGCGACCCCACCCGGTATCACGGCGCGCGGGACATCCCGGGCGACGGCATCGACCAGGGTTGCGGCGACGCGGCCGAGGGCGACGCCTCCCGGCCCGCCGGGGCGCTCGCGGCCCTCCCTGCCCCGGCCAGCGCCGCGCCGGCCGCTTCGGCCGCGCAGGCGCCCGCCGCCGCCGTGCCCGCGGCGCGCGACGATCGCGCCGCGGCGCACGACGATCGCGGCGCGGTCATCCCGGCCGTCCTGACCAGGACCACCTCCCCCGCTGCTGTCACGCCCGCCGCCGCGCCCGTCGCGGCCGCGCCCGCCGCCACCTCCGCCGCGGCGCCGGCCCCCGCCGCCGCGCCCGCGCCGGGGCGCCCCGACATCGTCCTCGTCACCCTCGACACGGTCCGCGCCGACCACACGTCGGCGTACGGCTACGGCCGCGACACCACGCCGCGGCTCGCCCAGCTCGCGGCCCGCGGCGTGCTGTTCGAGCGCGCCTATGCCGTCTCGAGCGAGACGCAGCGGGCCATCGCGCCCCTCGTCACCGGCCGCCGCCTCAACCGGGCGGCGCGCGACCGCCGCGAGTGGCCGACGCTGCTGCCCGAGAACGACACCCTCGCCGAGCGCATGAAGCGCGCCGGCTACCTCACCGCCGCGGTCAGCTCGTTCACGTGGATCAGCCAGGAGCGCGGCTTCGATCAGGGGTTCGACCGCTTCGAGACCGTCTACGGCGACGCCCACCCCGAGCGCGAGGCGACCGGTCACCTCGCGGTCGAGAAGGCCATCGCGCTCCTCGAGGGCTACGCCCAGCGCACGCAGCCCGTCTTCCTCTGGCTCCACCTCTTCGACGCCCACGAGCGCTACCTCGCCCACCCCGGCATCCGCTTCGGCTCCGGCAGGACGGCCGCCTACGACGGCGAGATCGCCTACGTCGACCGGCAGCTCGGCGCGCTGCTCGACGCCGTGGCCAGGGGCCCCCGCGCCGGCCGCACGGCGATCCTCGTCCACGGCGCGCAGGGGGAGGGCCTCGGCGAGCACGCCACCGTCGGCCACGGCGTCGAGCTCTACGAGGAGGCGATCCGCGTCCCCCTCGTCGTCGCCCTCCCCGGCGCCGCGCCCGGCCGTTACCCGCACCCGGTCAGCACCGCCGACATCGCGCCCACCGTCCTCGATCTCGGCGGCGCGGAGGCCACGGCCGTCGAGGGCGGCTCCCTCGCCGCCATCGCCGCCGGCGCCGACCGCGCGCCCCGCGGGCCGGTGTTCGCGCGCACCGCCCGCCGCGCGGCGGTCGTCGACGGGCACCTCAAGCTCCTCGTGCTCAAGCGCAAGAAGCGCGACCGGATGCTGCTCTTCGATCTCGAGAGCGATCCCCGGGAGACCCGCGATCTTTCCGGCGAGCGGCGCTTCGACGACGACCTGGCGCGGCTCCGCGAAAAGTTGTCTGCCTTCGAGTCTCCCGCGCAGTAAAGTCTACGCGAGGGAGCATGCACAGGTTCGCCCACTCGCCGCGGAAGCCCGCGCCCCCCCGCGCGAGGGCGCTGCGAGCTGCCGTCGCCGTCGGCTTCGCGCTGGGCGTCGCCGCGCTCGCGCTGCTCGTGCTGCGGCTCGCCGCGGCGCCGCCGGTGCCGCTGACGCTCGGCGCGGGCGCCATCACGGGCGCGCTGCCGCGCCGCCTCCGGTTCGAGTGGCGCCTCGTGCGCGATCGTCACTGGCAGATCGCGTCGTCCCCCGCCGAGTCGCGCGAGGCGACCGACCAGCTCGAGGGCAACCGCGGCGTCTGTCCGACGGGCATGGTGGAGGTCTCCGGCCTCATGAAGCTCGACCCCACGCCGAAGGCCCAGGGCGACCTGCGCTCCATCGACGAGATGCAGCGGACGACCTGCAAGCACTGGATCAGCAGGGACTACCCGGAGCGGTGCGCGGAGTTCGATCGCGAGAAGTGGCTCGCGATGTCGAGGGATCTCGACACGAAGCCGATGCATTTCTGCATCGATCGCTACGAGTACCCCAACCAGAAGGGCGTCTATCCGGTCATCCTCGTCTCGTTCTACGAGGCGAACGAGCTCTGCGACGAGGAGGGCAAGCGCCTCTGCGACGAGGCCGAGTGGACCTTCGCCTGCGAGGGCGAGGAGGCGAGCCCCTACCCCTACGGTTACGTCCGCGACCCGGAGGCGTGCGTCGTCGACCAGCCGTGGCGCCCGTTCATCGAGACCGCGCTGCGCCCGCGGGGCGGCCCTGCCGCCATGGCCGAGATGGATCGGCTCTGGCAGGGGATGCCGTCCGGCGCCCAGCCCCGTTGCCGGAGCCCCTTCGGCGTGTACGACATGACCGGCAACATCGACGAGTGGACCCGTTCCGTCCGCGAAGGCGAGCGCCCCTCCATCCTGAAGGGCGGCTACTGGGGCCCGGTCCGCACGCGCTGCCGCCCCTCGACCCGCTCGCACGACGAGAACCACATGTTCTACCAGCAGGGCTTTCGCTGCTGCGCGGACCCTGGCGCCGCGCGCGCCGCGCCGGCGGAGCGCGCCGTCTCCGGCGACCCTGCCGCCGCCCCGCTGCCGCGCGAGCTCCGCTGACGCGCTCGCCGGCGTGCGGGGCGCTCGCGGCGGCGTCGCGCGCGCCGCCGCCGCGCAGTCGACCGCGCTGGCCGCAGCGCGTATCCTCTGCGCTGATGGACGACTCCCCCGCCGGACAGGGTGCCTCTCCTGGCGCCCGCGACGTGCGCGCCGTGCGCGCCGGCACACGCCTCGCTGCCCGCGCGGAACCGCCGCCGGGCGCCGCGCCTGCGCCGGCGCGCGCGCGCCGGCTCGATCGGCTGACCGGGCTCGTGCTGTTCGCCGCCACCGCCGTCGCGCTGCTCCCGATGGCGCCGATCGCGTTGCGCGCGGTCGCCGGCGATCGAGCGCCGGTGCAGAGCGCCAGCCGGTTCGCGCACCTCCTGGAGGGGCGTTCCCCGGCCGCGGGGCGCGCGGAGGCCCACCATCGCTTCCCGTTCGACGAGGATCCGGGCGCCGACGAGCCGCGGTCGCCTCACGACGACGGCCCTGCCTTCGACGACGACGAGGAGGATCCGGGCGCGCCCGCGCGCCTCCAGCCCGGCATCGCCTCGCGCGGCATCACGCTGCTCGACGAGCCGCGGCCCACGGCCGCGCGGGTCGGCGCGATCGCCGCGGGGGAGCTCGTGATGGTCGTGCGCGAGTCGGGCGCGTGGGCGCTCGTCCTGAAGCACGACGGGGGCAACATGCTCATGGGCTGGGCGCGCCGGAGCGAGATCGCCATCCGATGAGCGCGCGGCCGCCGGAGTCGCCGCGCGCCTACCGCGGCCGCCTGCTCACCCCGCTCGCCGCGCCGTCGGACGGCGCCCAGGTCCGTTACCTCGACGACGCGCTGCTCGTGGTCGGCAGCGACGGCGTCATCGCCGACGTCGCGCCCTTCGTCCCTGGCGCCTTCCGCGGGCCGGTGCTCGACCTGCGCCCTGCGGTGTTGATGCCCGGCTTCATCGACGCGCACGTCCATTTCCCGCAGACCCGCGTCATCGGCAGCGCCAGCGGCTCCCTGCTCGAGTGGCTCGAGCGGTCGGTCTTCCCCGAGGAGGCGCGCTTCCGCGACGAGGGTTATGCCGCGCTCGTCGCGGTCGAGTTCACGGCGCGCCTGCTCGCGTCGGGCACGACCACGTGCGTCGTCTTTTCCAGCTCGTGCGCCGGGGCGACCGACCGGCTCTTCCGCGCCCTCTTGCACGCGGGTCTGCGCGGCATCGCTGGCCTCACGCTGATGGACCAGAACTGCCCCGAGGCGCTCCGTGTCCCTTGCGACGAGGCCGTCGCCGCGGCCCGGGATCTCGTCCAGCGCTGGCACGGCGCGGGTGACGGCCTGCTCGAGTTCGCGATCACCCCTCGCTTCGCCCCCACGTGCTCGCGCCGCTTGATGGAGGCGGCCGCGCGCCTCGCTCGCGATCACGATCTCCTCGTGCAGACGCACGTCGCCGAGACCCCTGCCGAGGGCGAGGCCACCCTGCGCGAGCACCCGTGGGCGCGCGATTACATCGACGTCTACGACCGCGTCGGCCTGCTCACCGGGCGAGCGCTCCTCGCGCACGGCATTCATCTCTCGCCGCGCGAGTGGGATCGCCTTGCCGAGACCGGATCTTCGGTCGTCCACTGTCCCGACTCGAACTTCTTCCTGGGCAGCGGGCGCATGCGCCTCGCCGACGCGCGTGCCCGTGCGGTCCCGGTGGCGCTCGGCAGCGACGTCGGCGCTGGCCGCAGCTTCGACATGCGCCGCAGCATGTCGAGCGCCTTTGACAACGCCCTCTGCCTCGGCGACCGTCTTCCCCCGTCCCATCTCTTCTTCATGGCCACGCAGGGCACGGCGGACGCCATGGGTCTTGGCCGGGTGATTGGCACCCTCGAGGCTGGCAAGGAGGCCGACTTCATCGCCGTCCGTTTCCCCGAGCACATCCTCGGCGAATCGGATCTCTTGAATCACCTCGTCTTCGCCCCCGAGACCGCTGCAGTGAGGCGCGCCTTCGTCCGCGGCCGCCCCGTCCACCCCCGCCCCCACGCATCATCCCCTCATCACCCGTAGGTCCCGAGGAGGGAGCGCGACGCGCTGCCTCCTCGGGGGCCGGCCTACTCGGTGGCCTCGTAGACCTCGAGCTCCCAGACGAGGATCTCGAAATCGCGCCGCAGGATGTACCGCGCCCCGTCGTCCCCGCGCACCTTGAAGTAGAGGTGATCGCCCCCAGGCCACCGGTCGAGGATCTCGGTCACCCGCACGCGGCGCTCGCCCAGGGTGAGCGTCACGGGCTCCTCGCTTCCGCCGTGGCCGGCACGGCACGCCACATCGACCCGCATCTGCCTTCGCGCAGGGTAGCAGGCCCGGGCGCCTGGCTCCCGTGATCCGCCCGCGGAGCGGAGGCTCGCCGGCCGGGCGGCCCCGTGGAGCGGCGCTCCCGGCGCATTGCGCCCGGGAGCGCCTCCTCGCTTCAGTTGGGGTTGACCGAGCAGCCGTAGAGCAGGTTCATGCCCGCCGCGTTGTCCTGGACCGCCATCGAGCACGTCTCGGGGCACAGCCGGATGATCCCCTGGTCGATGTAGAACGACATCGCCTTGCACTCCTCGGGGTTCTTCACCTGGGAGAAGGTCTGCTTCTGCCCGCCGTCGCTCGGCGTGAACTCGATCTGCACCGTCTCCAGATCGATCGAGTGCCCGCCTGGCGCCTCGGGCACCTCGATCTCGCACGACAGCTTCGCGCCCGAGATCACGCTGTCTGCGATCGCCTGGAACACGGCGTCGTAGGTGTCGTACTGGTTGATCGGATACCGCAGCCCCCCGGTCATCACGCTGAGCGACTGGTACGTCGTCCCCGGGTCGACCGAGCCGGGCCGACACTGCTCCCAGGTGGCGGGCACGTCCGGCGGCCAGGGCGCGGTCGGCGGCGTGTTCTCCTTGATGCCCACGAAGCTGAAGAACATGTAGTTGCGCGCGCTCGGCGAGCCGAAGTACTCCGGCGCGGCCGCCGTCAGGGCCGCGTCGAACGCCTCCGCCGAGCGGGTGCCTCCTTCCACGTTCTCGTTCACGGGCTCATCGTCGTCGAGATCGTAGAGGGTGATGTCGCCGTCATCGGTTTGCGACGCGCTCGCGCCGAGCGATATCGTCGAGCAGTCGACGCCGTCGTCGGTGATCTCGACGAACACCTTGAGCGACTCCTTCCGCAGCCACTGCGACCACCCGGGCGACGTGGTCTCTCCCCGGGGCGGGATCGTGCCCTTCAGGGTGTCGATGGCGAGACAGAGCGAGTCGATGCTGCTGACATCGAGGTTGTACTGGTAGAAGTGCGGCGGGTTGGTGTTCGGGTTCGTCGGGACCGGCGAGCAGCTCCCGCTGCCGAGCGGCGCCTCGATACAGACGGACTGCTCCTGCGACGAGCTGCCGTGCCTCGAGAGCATGATGACGCGGTAATCGATGCCGCTCCGATCGATGATCGAGGCGAAGTTCTGGTTGATGTTCCTCTGGACGCTGTCGATCTCCTCCGTCATGCTCTCGGAGTTGTCGATGATGAAGATGATGTCGGCCGGCCGCTGCTCGTAATCGGCCTGCAGCTTCGTCGCGATACACGCGGTATCCTCGTTGAGCGACGCGTCCTCGGTCCCTCCATCGAACTGGAACCCGCCGCCGTCCCCGAGCCCGCTCCCGGTCGTATCGTCGCCCCCGCCTCCGCTGCCGCTGCCAGAGCCGTTGTTGCCGGAGCTCGCCCCACCACCCCCGCCGGAGCATCCACCAATGGATGCCGCCGCCGCAAGCAAACCCAAACCAATCAGCCCAACAAGCGTCTTCGTCGAGAGCTTCAAAATGGACCTCCCAAGGGGGGCGCGATAGTGCGCGGCCACAGATGTTACCAGAGTCACGTCTGGATGGATGCGATCAGCATGAAATAATCGAGCCTGACCGCAGGTAGACAACCGACCACCGTTGTCGGTCCATGTACCTTGTCTTCGACCGGTGGACTCGCGATCTAGGATAGGCTCCCCTAAGGGGCGAGGAGATGGCCGAGCGCGGGTGGACGGGCTCGACGCGCGACAAGGAGGGTCTGTGCATCCCGTCGATACCACCCTCGTGCACACGCAACGAGCGCCGCGCACAGCCATCCTGCCGGCATCTCGCGCCCTGGCGAGGTCGCCTCCGACGCGCAAAGCGCCCTCGCGCTCTCGCCCCCCCTCCCGGAGACGCTAGGCCCAGCGCGGGCCAGCTCGGCGCGCGGCGCAGGGAGCGCCGATGTTTGAGCCCATGGGACAGAGCGCCTCCGGCTCTGCCGAAGGAGCTCTGTCTCCGGCGAGTTCGGCCCTGCCAGCGCCGCGCGCCGAGCTGGCCCGCGCTGGGCCGGGCAGCCTCGTCGGCGCCTCTCTTACGAGCCCGCCCCCTTCGCGGCGACAGCCTCCCGCGCCGCCGCGAGCAGCCGCTCGGGCGTGTTCGCCTCGGGCTCCTCGGTCACGAGCTCGACGAGCCGCTCCAGGATCTCTCCGACGAGCCTGCTCGGCGGGATGCCGAGCTCTTTCATCAGCACGCTGCCGTTCACGGCGAGATCCTTCGCAGACAGCGCCGCGCCCGCGGCGAGCAGCGCCTCCACCCGCGCCCGGAGCCGCCCGATCGTCGCGATGTCCTCGGTCACCTCGCGCCCCTTGCCGAGCGCGTCGGCGACGCCGATCTCGTAGAGATCCGGCGCGAGCGCCGGCGTCACCCGCCGCAGCCACCGCCGCACCGCCGCGTCGGTCCACGAGTCGTCGTAGCAGATCAGGTGGTGGCGGATGAGCGCCACGATCCGCGCCCGCTCGTCGTTGGAGAAGCGGAGCCGCGAGAGGATCGGCTCGGCCATCTCGGCGCCGACCCGCTCGTGCTCGTAGAACGTGTAGTCGCTCGTCTTCTCGGAGAACTCGCGCGTCCTCGGCTTGCCGATGTCGTGCATCAGCGCCGCCACGCGGAGGATGGGATCCGGCTTGCACGCGTCGAGGCACGCCATCGCGTGCCCCCACACGTCGTACGCGTGCCAGCGGTTCTGCTCGCACCCGACCGACTCCATCATCTCCGGGCAGGTGATCCCGAGCAGCTCCGTGCGGCGCATGATCTCGAACGCCACGCTCGGGCGGCGCGCGCGCATCGCCTTGAGCCACTCGTCGCGCACCCGCTCCGCGCTCACGCAGCGGAAGGTCTGGTGCGACCGCGCGGTGCCCATGGCGCGCTCGGTCTCGGGGTCGAGCGCGCTCTCCAGCGTCGCCGCGAAGCGCGCCGCGCGCAGCACCCGCAGCCCGTCCTCGGCGAAGCGCTCGCCCGGATCCCCCACCGCGCGGATGATCTTCGCCTCGAGGTCCCGCTGGCCGCCGAACGGATCGATGATGTGCCCGTCGACCGGATCGAGCGCGATGGCGTTCATGGTGAAGTCCCGCCGCGCGAGGTCGGCCGTGATGTCGTCCACGAACTCGACCCGGTCCGGCCGCCGCCCGTCGCTGTAGGTCCCGTCGCCCCGCAGCGTCGTGACCTCGTACGGCACGCCGCGCACGACGACGGTCACGGTCCCGTGCTGGATCCCGGTCGGGATCACCTTCCGGAACGCCGCCATGACCTCGTCCGGCCGCGCGTCGGTCGCGACGTCCCAGTCCTTGGCCGGCTCCCCGCGGAGAAGATCGCGCACGCAGCCGCCGACGATCCAGCCGCGCTTGCCGCGCTCGCGGAGGCGGCGACAGATGCCGAGCACGTCCTCGGGGACGAGGTCGATGAGGTGAGCTATCTGGGTCACCCCCGCGGCTTATCACGGCGCCCGGAGAGCGGGGCCCGCGCCGAGCGGCCGCTCACTTCTTCTGGTTCGCCCAGGGATCGCGGACGTCCGAGCCCTTGGGCGGCTTGGCGGTCGTCGGCGGCGGCGGGCGCGGCGGCCCGCCGGGCCTCACCTTCGCGCCGCCCTTCTCGTCGACCTCGACGAGCTTCACGAGCTTGCTTTGCTCGGTCCCGTCGAGCACGACCGTGCTGGGGACGTACCCCTCGGCCCGGATGTCGATCGTGACCGTCTGCCCCTGCTCCACGTCGATGCTCGCGGGCAGCTTCAGCTCCACGCCGTTGCGGTAGCCGACCGCCGTCTCCGGCACCGCGGCCAGCGCGACCACCGTCTTCTGGACCGCGGGCGGCGGCTCGGGGGCCGACGGCCGCGCCGCGGGCGCCTCGACCGGCGGCTTCTGCGCCCTCGGGTCGCTGTCCCTGGCGGACCCGCTCGCGCCGATGACGAAGATCGCGGTCACGATGCCCACCGCGGCCGCCGCGCCGGCGACCCACACGTAGCGCGGCCACGGCGAGCGCGGCGGCGACGGCGGCGTCGCCGGGACGATCACCTTCGAGGTCTTGAAGTAGTCGTGCGGCACGTTGAAGCCGCCCGAGCGCGCCATCATCTCCGCGACCGCGCCGGGCACGCCCCCGCTCCTCACGCGCTCGAGATCGGCGTGGAGATCGCTCATCGACTGGTAGCGCGACTCCGGCTTCTTGGAGAGGCACTTCAGGATCACCGCCTCGAGCCCCGGCGGGCAGTCCGGGCCGCCGACGAGCGCGCGGATGGGGACCGGCGCCTTGTACATGTGCTGCGTCAGGATCCCCATGAAGTTGTCGGCGTTGAACGGCAGCTGCCGGCTCACGAGCTCGTAGAGCATCACGCCGAGCGAGTAGATGTCCGTCCGGTGATCGATCGGCGCGCCGGCGGCCTGCTCGGGCGACATGTAGTGCGGCGTCCCGAACACCGCCCCGGCGCGCGTCAGCTTGGTCGTCGTGCTGGTCGACACCTTCGCGATCCCGAAGTCGAGGATCTTCACGAAGTTCGGATCGCTGCCGCGGGACACCACGAACACGTTGTCCGGCTTGAGATCGCGGTGGATGATGCCGGCGTCGTGCGCGGCGGCGAGGCCCGCGGACAGCTGCAGCGCGAGGTGGCAGATGCGGTCCATCGGCAGCTCGTTCGGCGAGTCGATGAGCTGCGCCAGGCTCACGCCCTCCAGGTACTCCATGACGAAGTACGTGGAGCCGTCCGGCAGGTCGCCGAAGTCGGAGATGTCGACGATGTGCGGGTTGCCGATGCTCGACGCGGCGCGGGCCTCCTGCACGAACCGCTCGAAGATCTCGCGGTCCCGCGCGAGCTCGGCGCGGAGCACCTTCACGGCGACGCGCTTGTCGATGACCTTGTGGCGGGCGAGGTAGACGAACCCCATCCCGCCCTCGCCGAGCAGCCGCTCGATCTTGTACCGGTGGTCGAACGTCGTCCCGATGTACGGATCCTTGGCGCCGGGCGGCCGCCGCTCGCGCGGCTCGACCTCGTCCGGCGGCGGGATCTCCATCGAGGGCTCCGCCTCGCTGATCGGGGCCGCGCTCGTCCTGCCGCTCATCTCGTCGGCGTCCGGCTCGCTCTGCCGACCGAACCGCGGGGTCCTCTGGCGGAGCGGCGGCGGCGCGCGGAAGCTCGGCGGGATCTCGCTGTCCGGCCCCTCGACCCAGCCCGACCTGGAGGGCCTCGACGAGGGCCGGAGCTCGACCTCCACGGGCACGTCCTCGCCTGCGCCCTCGGGCTCCACGGCCGGAGCGAACGCGGTGCCGACGCCGGACGAGCGGGAGCCGCCCGCCGCGCCGGTGGGGCGCGACGCCGGTGCCTCATCGAGCGCGCTTGCCTCTTCCTCGAAAACTCTGCTGCGCGCGGTGTGGTGCTCGTTTTTGGTGGCGCTCATGAAAGGCTCGCGGGCAGAGGTGCACGCCACATGCCGGCATCAGCGGCAGGGTCGGATTCTAGCAGGCGTTCGGTCCGGGAAGCGAGGGCCTGCGGACGCTGCCCGCGAAAGCCGGATCGGCCGAGGGCGCCGGGACACCGCCGCGGCGCCGTTGCGGGCCATCGTGCCGCGCGCGCCGCGTTCTGCTAGGAGGGCTCCGCGATGAGCTACCCCATCAAGGTCGCGCTCTACACGTCCGGGATTGCCATCAATGTCATAGTTCTTCTGGTTCTTACCGCGCTGATCTACGATATCGCGACGCAGCGCTACACCCTCAGGGTCGCGCTGCAGTACCTCGGGTCCAAGAAGCGAGCGTTCGTTTCGGTCGGCACCGCGTTCGCGATCCTGGGGGTCGCGCTCGGTGTCGCGGCGCTCGCGACCGTGATCAGCGTGACCGGCGGCTTCCGGGCGGAGTTCCGCGACAAGGTCCTGGGCGTCAACGCTCACGTCCTGGTGATCAAGTACTCCACGGATTTCCGGGAATACAGATCCGTCATGGATCAGGTCGCCAAGGTGCCGGGCGTCACCGGCGTGGCGCCCTTCAGCATCAACCCCATGATGCTGACGCACGGTGACGCGACCGCGACCAGCGTGCTCGTGAAGGGGGTGGACCCGGCCAGGAGCCTCGGTGTGGGAGCGGATGGCGCGGCCGTGCCCGTGCTCGATCTGCCTCGGTACGTCCTCCCGGGCGGCGATCTCACCGGGCTGCGGCGCCCTGGGGCGAAGCCCGCCGAGCGCGCGCCGCCGTCGCCGTCCTTGCCCGACGTCCCCACCCTGGGGAAGGACGCCGGCGCCCGCGGCGCGCTCGAGCCCGACGCGGGCGGCGAGTTCGATCTGTTGAAGGCGTACGAGGAGCGCATCCTGGAGGACGAGCGCAAGGCTGCCGCGCGGGACGCCGGCGCCGAGCCTGCGCCTCCGGCGGCCGAGCTCGACGTCGCCGCGGATGCCGGCGCCGAGGAGGCCGAGCTCGCGGTCGACGAGGGGGCCCCGCGGGGTGCGATCGAGCCGGAGGGCGGCTACGGCAGCAAGCTGCCCGAGGACGACGAGCTACCGCCCGATGTCGATCCGGATCCCTGCGCGGACAAGGAGCAGATCGCCAAGCTGCCGGGCATCGTCATCGGCGCTGCGCTGGCGAAGAACCTGTCCCTCGACGTCGGCGAGTGCGTCACCGTCACCTCGCCGACCATCGGCTTCTCGTTCGCGAACGGCGCCATCAAGCCGCCGGTCGCCAAGCGGTTCCGGGTCATCGCGCTCTTCGAGGCGGGGTTCGAGCAGTACGACACCAAGCTGGCGTACGCCGATCTCTACGAGACGCAGGCGTTTTACGATCACGGCGACACGGTGACCGGCGTCGAGATGAAGGTCGACGACATCGACAACGCCAGCAACATCGCGCGCGAGATCACGAACCTCCTCAGCAACGGGCTTTACTACACGATGGACTGGGAGGAGCTGAACCGCGGGCTGTTCACCGCGCTGATCTTCCAGCAGATCAGCATGAGCATCGTGCTGGGGCTCATCATCGTGGTCGCCGCGTTCACGGTGATCGCGACGCTGATCATGGTCGTCCTCGACAAGAAGAAGGAGATCGCGGTCCTGAAGGCGATGGGCTCGACGGACGCCGAGATCCTGCGCATCTTCGTGTACCAGGGCGGGATCATCGGCCTCGCCGGCACCACGCTGGGGCTCTTGCTCGGCGTGGCGGTGTGCAAGGGGCTCCTGGTCTACGGCTTCCCGCTCGACCCGAAGGTCTACTTCATCTCCCACCTCCCTGTGCACGCGAGCCCGCTGGCGTTCGCCATCACGGGCGATGTCGCCATGATCATCTGCCTCTTGGCCACCATCGCGCCGAGCCTGTACGCCGCGCGCCTGCGACCCGCCGAGGGCTTCCGCGCGCAGTGATCTCCCTCTTCTAGCTGCGCTCCCCGTCGCTCTTCGCGCCCCCGCCGGACGCCTGTTCGTCGCGCCGCGCGCGCAGGACAGGCGTCTGCGGTGCGACCCATCCCTCCGCGTCCACCGCAGGCCCTCGGGGGGCCTTACCGCCGCGCGGCCGCGTAGATCCGCTGCTTCCGGTCCTCCGGGTTCAGGTCGGACGCCACGTAGAGCGTGCACTCGTCCGGCGAGAGCGACGGCGTCATGACGGCGATCTCCGGCTTCAGGCTCGTCAGCAGCATCTTGGCCTTCTCCCCGCTCACGGGCATCCCGTTTTCCCCGAGCCTCACGTAGAAGCTCCGCAGCACCGACGCCTGCGCGCAATCGCCCCGCGCGCTGTACGGCGCCTGGAAGAAGAGCACGCTCCCATCGGGCGTCACCCACGGGGCGAGGTCGTCGCCCTGCGCCGGGCAGTCGCCGGGCAGGACGATGTGGAGCTCCTGCGCCTCCGCGCTCTCGGCGAGCTTCGTCACGAGCCGGCTCGTGATCTCTCCGTTGTCCTGGTGCTTGATCATGAACCAGTACCGGTAGGGCCGAAGGCCGTAGGCCACCGCCACGGAGTGGCTCCCCCCGTCCAGGTTGAGCGCGTCGAACGTCTCCGTGTGGGTCCCCGCGAACGCGTCCGCGACGAGCAGCACCGGCAGGCTGCCCGGCCCGGCAAGAACGCGATCGAAGAGCAGCGAGCCCTGGGGAAAGCCGTCGATCGGCGAGAGCGCGTCGACGGGCAGGAGGAGCGGGCCCGACTCCGACTGCGGCGAGTTCACCTCGGGGCTCGCGATCGCCTCGCCCCCCGTCCAGGGCCTTCCGACCGCCGTGGCGATCTGCGTGTCCTCCGAGCCGAACGTGGCCACATAGACGAGCCGCTGCTTCCCCTCGCCCTCGGCGGGCTCCTCGCGCACGCGCGGGAACGCGGGCGCCGACCCCTCGACCTCGATCGCCATCGGCGTGCCGAACGACAGCGCGCCGCTGCGGTCGTCGCAGCGCACGCACGTCTCGCTGGCCGTGCAGAACTCCCCCGCCTTGCACGCCGCGCACCCCCCCTCGCCGCCCCCTCCCGCCGACGAGGTCGACGAGGTCGCGGAGCTCCCCCCGCCCCCGTCGCCGCCGGCCCCGCCGCCCCCCGCGCTCGACGACGACGCGGCGGACGGCTCGGCCGCCGTGAACGGCTCGCCGCAGCCGGACGCCGCCCACAGCGCGGCCAGCGAGAAGATCTCATAGAAGCGAAGCGTGCGCACCCGGGCTCCCTCCTGCCGTGTTCCCGCCGCGCGGAGCAGGCGCGCGCCCGGGTCAAGATGCCTTGTTGTAATCCGTGTCCTCAAGGAGGATGACGTTCGTCTTCGAGCGGGTCTCGCCGACGCTCGTGACGTAGACCGCGGGCTTGTCCTGCACCGGACAGACCTTCTCGCAGGCGCCGCAGCCGATGCAGAGCGACGGATCGACGTGCGGGCGCTGCACGTGGACCATCTTCATCGGCGGCTCCTTGCCGTGCTCCGCGGCCACGGGCTCGCGCTTCGGGATGTCGACCTCCTCGACCCAGATGGCCTTGGGCGACGTCGGGCAGAACTCCTCGCAGACGATGCACGGCACGCTCATCGACCACGGCAGGCAGCGCCCCTGGTCGTAGAACGCCGTGCCGATCGAGATCGGCTTCTGGCCGATCCCCATCTTCTGCTCCTCGGTGATCTTCTGGATCGCGCCGGTCGGGCACACGTCGCCGCAGAGGACGCAGGAGTGCTCGCAGTACCCGATGCGCGGGATGACGATCGGCGTCCAGAGCCCCTCGATGCCCGCCTCGAAGAACGCCGGGTGGATCGCGTTGTTCGGGCACACCTTCATGCACTCGGCGCACCGGATGCAGCGCTCCAGGAACTCGCGCTCCTCGACCGAGCCCGGCGGCCGGATGACGCGGTGGTCGTAGTTCGCGTCGAGCACGTCGGCGATGCGCGCCGTCGGGATGATCACCGCGCCGGCGGCGGCGGTCGCGAGGGCGGTGCGGCGGCCCGTGTCGGGCGTCACGAGGGCGCTCTTCCGGTTCGGCAGGAAGCGGAACTTGATGACGTCCTCGGGGCAGGCGTTCTCGCAGTTGAGGCACATGTGGCACTCGTCCTGCCGCCACTTCACGCCGCCCTGGGGCGAGTCGGCGCCCTGGCAGTGCACGAGGCACAGGTTGCAGTCGGTGCACTTCGCGTGATCCTTCTGCATCCCGAAGAGCGCGAAGCGCGCGAACACCCCGAGGAAGGCGCCGAGCGGGCAGAGCACGCGGCACCAGAACCGCGGGATGAAGCGGTTCATGAACAGGATCGCGACGAACAGGATCCCGACGAACCACGCGTGGTGGAAGTAGAACTGCTTCGTCTGCCACACGCTCGCGGCCAGGAAATCCTGCGCGTGGTCCGCGGCGAGCTGCACCGGCCGGCTCCCGGTCGCGGTCGCCGAGCCGGTCACCACGGCGGCGACGTACTGCGCGGCCGGGATGACGGCGAGGCCGATCGCCCGGACGGCCACGCAGATCGGATCGAACAGCCCGCCGATCACGCTGCCGGCCACGCTCGCCGCGAGGAACGCGTACATCAGGTAGTACTTCACCCGCTGCCGCGAGTACGTCTTGTTCGCCTCGACGCGCTTGCCGCCCTTGCCGTAGCGCGACGGGAAGATCCACCCGAAGAAGTGGTGGAGCGTGCCGAACGGGCAGATCCAGCCGCAGAACACGCGCCCGAAGACGAGCGTCAGCGCGAGGATCCCGAGCGACCAGAGCAGGCCGCGGTAGACGGTGTGCGTCGAGAGCAGGGTCATCGCGCCGACGAACGGGTCGGCGAGGAGGAACCCCTCGACGGGCAGCGGCAGGCGGACGCGCGCCTCGGACGAGGCGAACGAGCCGCGGAAGCCGGTCTGGAACAGGAAGTAGAGGAACACCCCGAGGCAGCCCGCCTGGACGGCGCGGCGCACCCAGACGAGCACCTGGATCGTCTTGCGCGCCGGCAGCCCCGAGCCGGGCCGCCGCTTCGCGCCGGGCCGGACGATCGCGCCCGCCTTGCGCAGCAGCGCGGTCCAGGGAGCGACGCGCGCGGCCTTCGCGGGCGCCGCGGCCGCCGCGCCGTGGGGGCTCGCCTTCGCGGGCGCCGCGGCCGCGGCAGCCGCCGGGGGGCGGTGCGCCGGCCCGGCCGGCGTCGGATCGGAGTTTGCCATGATACTACACCTCGGCGAGCCGCAGGTTCTGCCAGTGCATCGTGCCCAGGCCCCGCTCGTGGCCCATCTTGAGGTACGGGATCTCCTCGGGCTTGCGGCCGATGAGCTGGCACCCGTACGCGTCGGCGGCGACCTGGTCGGTCGTCGCGATCACGGTGTGCATGTCCTTCGCGTCGGCGACGTTCCCGCCCTGCGGCCCGTTGCGCATGAGGACGCGGACGGCGTCCACGATCGTGAGCGTCGGCTGGATGAACGTCGCGAGGTCGGCGATCGACACGTCGATGTTCTGGTGGAGGCGGTTGCGCCGGCCGCCGAGCGCCCCGTACCAGTTCTTCATCGCGGCGGTGTACTTCGACAGGTTGTGGTGCTTCGCGATCGGGACGTTGATGACCTTGTCCGCGTTGACGAGCGGCGTGTACACGGGCCAGTCGTCGAGCACCTCGCCCTTCAGGCGCATGCCGCGGAAGCGGTGCGCGGCGGGGATGACGACCTCGGCGCCGACGTCGTACGCGGCCTTCCAGATGCCGGAGCGCTGGAAGCAGCGGTTCGGCTCGTTGCACGAGGCGTCGGTCACGATGACGCTCTTGGCGCCGGCGTCGTAGGCGAGGCGCACCACCTCGGCCACGACCTTGGGGTTCGTGTTGGCGGCGTGGATGGGCGTGCGATCCCACCCGATGTTCGGCTTCACGACCACGACGTCGCCGCGCGAGATGAAGCGGCGCATCCCGCCGAGCGCGTCGACCGCCTTGCGGACCAGGGCGGCGGGATCCGGGGCGCCCGCGGCGAGCGCCTCGGCGCCCGCGCGGGCGACGACGAGCTGGGGCAGATCGGCCGGCGCGTCGCGGAGCCGGTAGTCGCGCGTCTGCGGGCGCTCGGCCGCGGCGGCGGCGCTGCCGCCGCGGTCCCACCGGGCCGCCGCGACCCCGGCCGCGCCCCCGAGGACGAGGCCTGCTGCGCCCAGCCGACGCAGCACTTCACGTCGAGAGATGTCACCCATGGCCCTCGCCTTCCCTGGCCTTACGGATAGCCTCCCCGGGCGGCTGCCACAAGCAGAGGCGGCCTGGCGGCGGCGGCGCCGTGGGGCGCCTTCCAGCGACGGCGCTCAGGGAGGAGCCGCGGTGGACGGCGCCGGGGCCGCTGGGGTCGCCGTCGCCGCCGGCGCGCCCGCCGCGGGGGAAGCGCCCGCGCTCGCCGGCGGCGGCGGCAGCTGGGGCAGCGCGCCGCTCGCGGCGGGCGCCGGCGGCGTCCCCGGCGAGGGCGGCGCGTCGTAGGGCTCGGCCGCCTCGGCCCTCAGGCGGTCGCGCTCGGCGATGCAGCTGGCGCGCTCCGCGTCGCAGGCGGCGCGCAGCTGCGTCGCGGCGGCGAGCTCGGCGGCGCGCTGATCGGCGAGCGCCTTGGCCTCGTCGCGCTCGGCGGAGAGCGCCGCGCGCGCCTTCTCGACCTCGGCGAGCCGCTCTCGGTCCGCCATGGCGGCCTTCTGCGCGGCCGCGGCGGCGTCCTCGCAGGTCTTGAGGCGCACCGCCTGGGTCGCGTGCAGCGACTGGATCTGGCGGGCGTGCTCCGCCTCGGTCATGGAGCCGCTCTTCTGGAGCGTGGCGAGCGTCTCGTTGAACTCCACGCGATCCTGCTCGCGGGCGGTGCGGCACGCGTTCGTCTCCGACTGGGCGATCTGGTGGGACGCGACGCAGGTGTCCAGCTTGTCGAACGACTCGGCCCCCTTCTGGCGGGCGTGCTCGAGCTCGTTGGCGAGCCGCAGGGTCTCGCGCTTCGAGAAGCCGAGCAGCACGACCGCGCAGCCGACGAGGGTCATCGCGCCGGCCGCGATGCGCACGCGCAGGTAGGAGGTCTTCTGCCTGAGCCGCAGCCGCTCGGCCTCGCGCTCGGCCTCGCGCTCCGGCTCGAGCAGCACGTCGAGCTCCTCGGCGAGCTGGGTCATCGACGGGCGCTCGTTCGGGTCGATCGCGAGCCACCGCCGGAGCGCCTCCTGGAACATCTGGCGCGGGCGCCCGGTGAGGTCGGGCAGCGCGTTGTCGGCGAGCGGCTTGTCGGCGCGGACGTCGTGGGACGCGGCGAGCTCGGTGCGGGTCTGCGCCGACTCGCCCGGGAAGTCCCTCGGGTTCACGAGCGAGTAGAGGAGGGTCGTGGCGAGCCCGTACGTGTCCATCTTCTCGCTCAGCGGCACGACGCCGGGGAAGCCGTTCAGCGCGCGGATCTGCTCGGGCGAGGCGTAGAGCGCCGTGCCCGCGCAGAAGGAGGCCTCGCGCTCCGCGGCCACGCCGAGGTCGAGCAGGATCGGGTGGACGCGGCCGGCGAACCTGGCGAGGAAGATGTTGTCGGGCTTCACGTCCTGGTGCCGGAGCCCTGCGGCGTGGAGCGCCTCGAGCCCGCGCGCGACGGGCAGGAAGATGTCGTACGCCTCGCGCATGCTGAGGGGGCTGCGCTCGAGGCGCTGCGCGAGGGTCTCGCCCTCGTAGACGGGCATGGTGAGCCACACGTACTCGGCGGTCATGCCGTGGTCCTTCAGCTGGACGACGTGCGGGTGGCCGACGGTGGCGAGCATGACGAGCTCGCGCTCCACGTTGCGCATCGCGTACAGCGAGCGGGGCATGAGCTTGAGGGCGACCTGGTGCTCGGGGACGTCGACGCGCTGGGCGACGTAGACCTTGCCGAACATGCCCTGCCCGAGGAGGCGCCCGAGGCGGTAGAGCCCGCCGACGATCTGGCCCACGTCGGGGAGGATCGAGGGGCCGCGGCTGCTCGTTCCGGGGTCGTCGGTGCCGCCGCGGGAGGTGGTGCGCACCAGGCTCGACGGGTCCGCCACCGTGACGGCGAACGCGTGGACCATCGTGGTGCGGAGGCTCGGATCGGCGGGCGGCACGGCGGTTGCCAGGGTAGCGGAAGCGGCGGGCGCAGAGAAAAAAGCCGGCAGGCGAAAGACGGCGGGCGCCGGGAGTTTATTCGCGGAGCCTGGGGAAGGCGGAAGATCGCGCGCCGCATTGCGCGCGGTGCGCCGCGTCGGCGCGCGGGCCGCTCACCGGAGCGACAGCCGCGGCGGCCGGCCGCGCAGCGAGCTCCAGACGGCCAGCACGAGGATCTCTCCGCTTCCAGGGTCGTAGACGTAGTAGACGAGGTAGCGTGTCGTCGGGAGCGGGGCGCGGCGAACGCCCTTGATGCGCCGATGTGCGTGGAGAGCGCCGGCCTCCGGCGCTGCCCTGAGCAGGCCGAGCAGGGCGGCGAGCTCTTCGCGAAACAGGGAGGGCGCGGCGGGGCGGTTCTCGATCCACCACGCGGCCGCTTCCCTCGTCTGGCGGGCTGCTTCCTTGGTGAGCCGGACGCGGGCTCGCGTCATCCGCGGGCCGGCTCGAGCCGCGCGATCTCGGCCAGGAGCTCGTCCGCGTCGATCGTCCCTTCGCGCGTGCTCGCCAAGGACGCCTCCAGCGCCTCGTCGAGGCGAGCCCGCTCCGCGTCGTCCAGGTCGTCGTTGTCGGCCACCACGAGATCGAGGACGGTCCCCTCGGCGAAGCTCGTCGGCTCGTCGAGGACCAGCCGGCCGCCCTGTACCTTCGCTCGCAACGCGCTCATCACCAGACCGTACCATCGCGGGTCCTGGCCGGGTAGCTCACGGGCGCGCGACGGCTCATCCGTCAAGGGGTACGGCCGGCACCGCCGGCGAGGGCGCTCCGGGCGGAGGCGCCGCGGGCGCCGGACCCGGCTGAGCCTTGACCCGCCGGGCCGCGGCGCGCTTGAGCCGCTCGTGGGCGCTCGTCGCCTCGCGCACGATTCTCGGGCTGGCTCCGGAACACGAAGCGCGCCGCGGACCGAACGAGGCTCATGCGCTCGACCAGCAGCATCGTCAGCTTGTTGCGGAGCAACAGGGCGTCCTGCGCCTGCCGGGAGATCGCCTCCGCCTGCGCCGGCAGGCTCCGCAGCTCGGCCGCCACGGCGCACGACCGCCTCTCCGAGGAGCACGTGCAAAAGCACCTGGCGCATCATCTCCAGTCCATGGCGCGTCACCTCCTGTCCCTGGCGAGGGTGCCGACTTCCGCGATCGGCTCAGACATTGCTGCGAGAGCTATCGATTCCGGAGCGCCGATCGCCACGGCAGGTGCGCGCGATCGAGCATGGGCCGAAGGCCATCGTCGTCCGATGCGCAACCACGCAATCCCTTGAGCAAGGGGCGAGGCGCGCTGCCAGGAGAGCCAGCAGCACGGCTCCGCCAGAGCCATGCAGTGGAACGCCCCCACCGCAACGAGCAGCGCGCGCGCACGGCGCGTACTGGCCTGTTCGATGCACTGCCGTGTCCTGGACGCGCCGCCGGGAGCAACGGTCGCACCCGCGCGCCGCGAGATCGGGAATCCACGAAAATGCTCGCCAGAATCGCGCTCGTGATCGCCTCGCTGGAGCTCGCCGGGTGCGCCGCCATCCGCCCGCCGGCGTCGCCGACCGAGCTCGCCCGCGCCGAGGCGGCGATCCGCGGGGCAGCGCGGGAGGGCGCGGGCGCGGACCGGCGCGCGGCCATGCACCTCGCGCTGGCGCGGAGCGAGCTCGCCCAGGCGAGGCGGCGGCTGTCGGTGGGCGACCGGGAAGGCGGCCGCTGGCTGCTGCGGCGGGCTGAGGTCGACGCGGAGCTCGCGATCCTCATCGTGAGGGAAGCGGGGCTGCGCGACGCCGCGGGCCGCACGATGGACCAGGCGAGCTCGCTCGCCGATCGGGCGGAGTAGGAAGGAGGAAGCATGCGCGCCGGAGCTCCGCTCGCGATGGTCGTCTCGCTCGCCGGCTGCGCGCGGGGCCCGGCCGGGCCGCCCCCCGAGCTCGTCACGGCGCGAGTTGCGGTCGTGCAGGCGCAGGAGAGCCCGCTCTCGGTGCTCGCGGTCGCCGAGCTGAAGCAGGCCGAGCAGGCGCTCGCGGTCGCCGAGCGCGAGGCGCGCGAGCATCCGCGCTCGGCCGCAGCGCGCGATGCTGCCTACGTCGCGCGGCGGAGGGCGCAGTGCTCGCTGCTCGCGTCGCTCGTGCGCGCGAACCAGAGCGCGCTCGCGCGCGCAAGGCAGACCCAAAGCGCGCTCGCGCGCGCAAGGCAGACGTGGGAGACGTGGAAGACGATGAAGACCGTCGAGGAGCTCCGCGCCCGAGGCGCGAGCGGCGCGCCTGAGCCCGCGGCGCCCGGTCTTCCCCCCCGATCCCTTCGACGAGATCGACCTCGACCTTGACGTCGATGACGTCGATAACGTCGATCGCGCGCGCGCGATCCCAGCAACCCGCCCGGTGATCGCGGCCGCGATCCTGCGCGGAGACCGCGCCGTGCCCGCTGCGCTGCTCCCGCGCGCCGCCCGGATCCGCCGCCGGGAGCGTGGCGAGCGCCGCCGCGCGCGGCTTACCGCCCCGGGCGTCAGCTCTGCCTCGGCGGCGCAGTTTCTCCTGGGACCGACCGGTTTTTGGATCCAAGATGCGCGCGGCACGCCTCCGCCGGCGGCGAAAGCGTCCCGGGGCGGGCGGCGGTCGAAGGTGGAAGGTCCAAGATCGAAGGGACGCTCGGTCCCGCGTGCGAGGAGAGCGCGATGAAGGAAGGCGCGAACGTGATACTGGTCCCCGTCGACTTCGAGGCGGCGTCGCTCAAGGCCGTCGAGCTCGCGAAGGACCTCGGCGCGAGGCTGGGGCACAGGGTCGTGCTGCTGCACGTCTACCAGCTCCCGGTCTACACGTACCCCGGGCTGGAGCCGGCGCTGATGCCCGGGTTCCACGCCGAGGTGAGCGCCGCCGCGTCGCGCGCGGTCCAGCAGCTCTCGGCGCAGACCGGGGGGCTCGAGACGGCGCTGCGCGAGGGCGATCCCGCGACCGAGATCCTGGCCGCCGCCGAGGAGCAACGGGCGGCGATGATCGTCATGGGGACCCACGGCCGCCGGGGGATCTCGCACTTGTTCCTCGGAAGCGTCGCCGAGCAGGTGATCCGGAAGAGCGCCGTCCCCGTGCTCACCGTGCGCGTGGCCAGCTGACCGCGCGCGAGCGTGTCTTCTAGGGCGGCCGGCGCTGCCGCCGGCCGGGGCGCGGCGGGCTCGATCGCGCTCGACGTGGGCAAGGACCACCCGGTTTCTGCGGCGCACCTGCGACGCAAGGAGCTCCTCGCATGTCGACCCTGTCCGCACGCGATCTCGCGCTCCCGCCGAACCTCATGAGCCTGGCCCGGCTGCCGCTCGCGGCGCTGTTCCCGATCGTGGCCACGCGCCCGGCGCTCGCCCTCGCCGTCCTCTGCTGCGCGGGGCTCACCGACGTGCTGGACGGCTGGCTGGCCCGCCGCTCCGGTCAGGTGACCCGCACCGGGGCGATCGTCGATCCGATCGCGGACAAGGTGTTCGCGCTGGCCGTGGTCGCCACGCTGCTCCACAGCGGCTCGCTCCCCCTCTGGGGCATCCCGGCGCTGCTCGCCCGCGAGCTCCTCGAGCTGCCGCTCGCGCTCTGGATCGCGGTGAGCCGCCGCTTCCGCGGGGCGCGGCTCTCGACCGCGAGCGCCAACGTGCCGGGCAAGCTCGCGACGGCGGTGCAGTTCGGGGCGGTCTTCACCGCGATCGCGCTCCCGGAGGCGCTGCCCGCGATGCTCGCGGCGGCGGCGGGCGCGGGCGCGGCGGCGGGCGTCTCGTACTGGGCGCGCCAGCTCCGGCGCGCCCCCGGCGCGGCGACGACGCCGCCGCCAGAGGCGGGCGGATAGCGCGTCGCTCTCGTCGCTCGTCGGTCAGGCTGCCGGAGATCCTGCCGAGCTGCCCGGCCTCCGGCGAGGGCGCGCGTCGCGCCGGCGCGGCACCTGGACGAACCCGCCATGGTGTAAGGTCGGTCGGGGCAGCGCGTTCTGCGCCTGTCACCGGCTCCACGCTCCGAGGAACCATGCGAAGAACGCTGCCCGCCTGGGCTCTCCTTGCCGTGCTCGCAGGCCCCGTCGCCTGCGCATCCAGCCGCTCCAAGGCGGGCGACGCCGCGAGCGCGTCGATGTACCCCGCGAGCACCTCGATGTACGCGGCGACGCAGGTTCCGGGCGTGCCGCCGCAAGATCCGACCACGGGGATGGAGATGTCCGTGAGGATCAGCGAGGAGTCGGCGAGCGACGTCGACGCGTCGCCGAGCGCGGTCGCGCTCGCCAAGGCGGCGCCGCCAGCGGCAGCGCCAGCTCCGCCTCCACCTGGGCGGGGGACGCCCGGCCCTGCGCAGCCCGCGGCGACCAGCAGGCCGGCGCCGACGAGCCCTGCGCCGCAGCCCGGGGCGGCGCCGGCCGCGGCCGGCCCGCAGGGCGCGCAGCAGGCCGCCGCCGAGGTGAGCGCGGCGCCCGCGCCCCTCCTCATCTACACGGCGGACGTCGCGATGGCGGTGTTCGAGGTGAGCGCGTCGCTCGGCAAGGTCGAGGCGCTCGCGCGGGACCTCGGCGGCTTCCTCGCCCGGCGCGACGACCGGACGATCACCATCCGCGTCCCCGCCGCCCGGTTCGACGAGGCGCTGAAGCGCCTCGAGGGCCTCGGCGACATCCTCCAGCGCAACGTGGTCGCAGAGGACGTCACCGAGGAGTTCCTCGATCTCGGGGTCCGCATCCGGAACGCGCGGGCCGTGCGCGATCGCTTGGAGAAGCTCCTCGAGAAGGCCGCGAAGGTGGAGGAGTCGATCCAGCTGGAGCGCGAGCTCGCGCGCGTCACGAGCGAGCTCGAGCGCCTCGAGGGGCGCCTCAAGTTCCTGCGCGACAAGGTCGCGTTCTCGACCCTCACCGTCTCCTTCCAGCCGCGCTCGACGGAGACCATCGCCCCGTCGGGCCCGCGGCTCCCGATCGACTGGCTCAACGAGCTCGGCCTCTCGCGGCTCCTCAACCTGTGACCCGGGCGCTTCCGATGACCCACTCCCTTCGCCACGTCTTCGTCCTCATCGCCTCGCTCGCCGGCGCCGCGGCGCCGCTCGGCTGCGGCCGGCCCTTCGCGCCCGCGACCCCGCCGGGCTTCGTCGACCTCGGGGATCGCTACGGCGACGACGAGTACCGCGCGACGACCGCCGAGGGGCTGGTGCTCGGGATCCGCGCCTTCGAGAACGATCCGGAGGGCGACCTCGCGTTCTGGTCCCGCGTGGTCGAGAAGCGGCTGCGCGAGGGCGGCGGGTACGCGCTGCTCGGCAAGGCCGACGTGAAGAGCCGGAACGGCGTGCCGGGCGTCCAGCTGCGCTTCGGGCACGACGAGGGCAAGGAGGCGCACCTTTATTACCTCACCGTCTTCGTCGACGACGATCACGTCTTCCTCCACGAGGCGGGCGGCAAGAAGGAGCTGGTCGAGCGCCACCAGCAGCAGATCGACTGGTCCGTCCGCAATTTCCTGCCGGATTGATCCGCGCGCGGCCGCGCGTTGCCCGCGTCCGCGGCGCGGCGTTGACGGCCGACGGCCGCCGCGCTTGCTCGCGGAAGCCCTGTTTGCTACCTGGCGGACGTGCGTTCCCGCCCCATGCTCTGCGACGCGCGGCGGCGCCGGTCGATCCAAGCGCTGTTCCTCGCCCTCGCGGCCTCGCTCGGCAGCGGCGAGGCCCTCGCGCACGGCGAAGGAGAGAGACCGCTCGCCACGGTGCCCGCGCCGCCGCCCGGCGACGGCGCCAAGGCGGCGCAGATCCTCCGCGAGATCGAGGGGCGCGTCGCGGCGCCGCCGGCGCCCACCGCCGGCGAAAAGGCCGGAGGCGGCGAGACGGCCGAAGGCAGCGAGAAGAGCAGCGCCGGCGAGAAAGCCGCCGCCGGCGACCAGGCCGCCGCAGGGCAGGCGCGGAGCGCTGCGAAGGTCGTGGCCGAGCCCGTGGCGCAGGCGAAGCGGGCGCTCCAGCGCGCGCACGGCGCGCGCGCGGCGGGCGACGCGACGAACGCGCGGCGCCTCGACGCGGTGGCCCTCGAGTGGGCCGAGACGGCGAGGACGCTGCTGCGCGCCGCCGCGGCGGAGGCAGCGGCGGTGGAGGCGGCGAAGCGGGCGCGCGAGGTCGAGACGAAGCTCGAGCGGGCGCGCGCGCTGCTCGAGGAGACGCAGGCGCGCCGGGGCCGCGCCGCGGCGGAGCTCGAGCGGATCGAGGCCGAGGGGCGCGAGGCGACCAGGGCGGCGACCAACGTGGAAACGCAGCGGATCGAGGCCGGCAAGAAGGCGGCCGGCAGGGGGGCGACGCCGCGGGCTGAACGGGCGCCCGCCGCGGCGCAGGGCGCCGGGGCCAAGGGCGGCGGGGACGCCGGCAAGGCGGCGGCTCCGGCGGGCAAGGGGGGCACGCCGTGAGCGCGCGCCGCCTCGCCACCGTCGCCGTCGCGGGGGTGCTCCTCGGCGCGTGTGCGCCGATCCCGCGGCCCTCGGTGCTCGATGAGCTCGAGCACGTCCGCGCCGGGGCGGCCGCCGCCGAGTCGAAGCGGTACGCGCCTGGCGCGTTCGCCCGGGCGGAGAAGCTCCGGAGCGACGCGCTCGCCGCGCTCGACAACAAGGATCGAGCCGGGGCGCAGATCCTGGGCGAGCAGGCGGTCGCCGCGCACGCGCATGCGCACGCGATCTCGCGGGTGGCCCGGGCCGAGGCGGCCGAGGCCGAGGCGAAGGCGCAGCGCTCGACCGGCGAGGCGTCCCTCGCGGGCCTCGAGGCCGAGCAGGCGCGTGTCGCGGCCGAGGTCGACGCGCTCGACATGCGGATCAAGGTCGCCCGCGACGCGCAGCCCGTGGTCCCCTCGGGCAAGGCCGACGCGGATCGCGAGAAGGCGCGCCTCGCCGCGGCGCGCTCGCTCGCGCTCCAGGCCCGCCTGCTGTGCGGCGCGGCGCGCCTCCTGGCCACGCCGGCGTCGCCGTCGCCGGGCGACCCACAGCCCGACGGTGCGCAGCCCGGCGGCGCGCAGCTCAGCGCTGCGCAGCCCGGCGGTGCGCAGCCCGGCGGCGCGCAGCCCGGCGGCGCGCAGCCTGGCGCCACGCAGCCCGGCGGCGCACAGCCCGGCAACGTGCAGCCCGGCGGCGCGCAGCCCGGCGGCGCACAGCCCGGCAACGTGCAGCCCGGCGCCGGACAGCGCGGAAGCGCCGGCTTTGCAGCGCAGCTCGACGAGGCGACCGCCGCGATCAAGAAGCTCGACGCGGACCTCGCCGAGGCGGGCAGCGCCGGCCGCGCCATCCCGGCGCCCATCGACCAGGCCTCCCGCGCGCGGGCGGGCTGCCTCGCCGTGCTGACCGCCGCCCGCCGCGCCGCCACGCCGGTGACCCGCGCGCCCGGCGCCGGCGACGCGCTGCTCGCAGAGCTCTCCGCCGCAGGCACCTGGTCGCCCGTCCGCGACGATCGCGGCATCGTGGTCACTCTCCGGGGACTGTTCGCCGGCAACGCCCTCACGAAGGCCGGCGAGGCCCGCCTGCGCGACCTCGCCCGGGTCGCCGCCGCGCACCCCGCGTTCCCCGTGGCGGTGGTGGTGCACACGGAACGGGACATCAGCGCCAGGGAAGAGCCCGCGTGGGCCTCGCGGGCCGATGCCATCGTCCGTGCCCTCGATCCGGCGCAGGGCGCGAGCGCCGCGGCAGCCCCCAAGGCCCCGCGCATCGCGCCGTTCCTCGCGGGATCCGCGGCCCCGGTCGTCGACCCAGGCGGCAGCGAGCGCGCCCGCAACGCCCGGGTCGAGATCGTCTTTGTAACCCCGGAAACCCTTTGAGGAGCGATGGTCCCGGCCGACGGAACTCTGCTCCCCGTGGAGAGTCGTTCTCGATGATGCGCTCTTCAACCCTCGCCCGAAGCGAACGTAGGCCCGTCGTGCTCACCTGTGCGCTGGTCGCCGCCCTCGCGAGCGCGTGTCAGGAGGACGGCAAGACGTCGCAGAAGCAGGCCGCGGAGCTCTGCGGCAAGCTCGCCCCGGTCGTCGCGGAGGACGTCGGCCAAGTGCGGACGGGCCTCCCGGCGGGCTCGCAGAAGCTCGCGGGGCTGATCGACACCGACCCGGGCGCGAACCTGCTCGGGCTCCAGCGGGCGATCGCGGGCGCGCGCGCCTCGGTGAAGGAGCTCGAGTTCGCGAAGAGCACCTTCTTCTCGTTCGCCGACCCGAGCGGCACGGTGCTGCGCAGCGAGGCCGATCCGGACATGCTCGCCAACCGGTCCGTCCTGGCCGCGTTCCCCGAGCTCCGGAAGGTGCTGGCGCCGGGCAGCGGGCTGGTCGAGGCGTTCGGGGAGATGCAGGAGATGCGCGGCGTCAGGAACGGCCCCGATCTCCAGTGGGTCGCGGTGCATCCGGTCAAGGCGAGCGACGGCGAGCTCAAGGGCCTCTTCGTCACGGGCTGGTCGTTCCGCGCCTACGCGTACCGGCTGCAGGAGGCGGCCAAGCGCGACATCGCCGAGATCGCCAAGCGCGACGGCCTGAAGTCGACGCCGCTGCTCTACGTCTTCGCCTGGAAGGGCGCGAAGGCCTATGGCGGACCGGTGACGCCGGATGTCAACACCGAGGCGCTCGAGAAGCTGGACCTGCCGGCGAAGACCGCCTCGGGTCCGTGGAGCGGGACGGTCGAGATCGCCGGGCGGACCTTCGGCGCCGCAGCGCAGCGCACGCCGGAGCTCGCCGCCGACGCGGGCGTCGCCGCGCTCGTCTCGACGCTCTGAGCGCGAGCGCCGGGCGCGGTCCCTCCGGGCCGCGGCCTCGGCGGAGGGGCGGCGAGGACGGGGCGATCTCCCGATCGAGCGCTGCCGTGCTAGGCTCGCAGCTGGCTCGCGCTGCCGAGCTCACCCCCATGCCGGCTTCCATCGATCAGCTTCTCAAGGTCTGCCGCGAAGTCATCGCTCCGCTCGTCCGAGCCGACGGCGGTGAGCTCTACATCGTGGCGGTCGAGCCCGACCACCTGACGCTCCACCTGGCCGGCGCATGCTCGGGCTGTCCCGGGGCCATGCTCACCGCCCGCGCGGTGATCGAGCCGGCCGTGCTCGCGGTCGCGCCGTCCGCGCGGGTCGTCGTGACGAACGGCATGCGCGTCCCCGACGGCGCCTCCCTCATCAGCTGAGGCGAGCGCCCGCTTCTGAGGCGGGCGCTCGCTTCGGATACGGGCCCATCTCGACGTTTTCGGTGCTCGGCGTACAGGAAGTACGCCTGCGCGCCGAAAACGCCGATCTGGACCCGTCTCCTGCGCGGGCGACCGCCGCTAGCGTGGCTCTGGGGTTGAAGGGGGCGCGGAGTTGGAGCCCGCTGGCGGGGCTCTGGGGTTGGAGGGGGCGCGGAGGTGGAGCCCGTGGGCGGGGCTCCATGAGGGGGCGGGGGCGCGGGGGAGGGTTACTTCTTCTTGCCGGGCTTGTCGGTGGGAGGGGGGGCCGGAGGGGGCTCCTCCTTGCGGACGGCAGAGGCGACGGCAGGGTCGATGGCGTTCGCGTCGACCGGCTTGTTGGGACGGAGAGAATCGAGGCTGCTGAGCGTCACCAGATCCTCGTAGGCGAAGGCGATCTCGCTCTCGCTGCGCTCGATCGCGCGGAAATGCGTGGCCGCGTCCTTCCAGTCGACCTCGGTGACGTAACGGCCCTTGTCCGGCTCGGGCGGCGTCACGCGGCCAGGAAGCCCGAACGCGGTCGCGAGCTTGATGACGGCGGACTGGTAGTCCTTGCCGCGCGCGTTGCCCTCGCCCAGCGCGTGCTCATCGATGATCTTCCAGAGCTTGTCCTGGATGAAGAAGAAGTACCGCTTCCCGCCGTCAGCGCGGGTCAGCGTCATCATCGATTCCTTGTTGTTGTAGGTGTACTCGCCCTTGAGCGGCGTCGCGTCGATGCCCGTCGGCAGCTTGCCGAAGTCGATGCGGCTGCGGCGGAACGCGCTCTTCTCCTCGGCGAGCTCGGCGTCGAGCGCCCTCATCTTCACGCCGGGCGACGTCGCCTTGTACCGCGGCACGTACGCCTCATCGAGCATCTTGTCGACCAAGGCCGCGACCTGCTTGGTGGTCATCCCCCACGCGATGCCCGCCGGCGTCAGCGCGATCGTCTTCTTCGACGCGGGCGGCTCGGCAGGCCGGCCAGGGGCCGCGGCCGCCGCCCCGCTCTTCCCCTTCTTCGGCTGGGCAGCCACCACGGTCGTGCTCGTGATCGCCGCAAGGCCCAGCCCAACGGCCAACGCTGCTCCCAGGAGCCTCTTCGCTTTCATGTTCTTCCTCCAGCCGGCGCAGGCCCTGTCCCTGCGCGCTCTGCAATCGCAAAAGTTAGGAACCCAGCCCGGCAAGCCCGGGAACGCTAGCACCAGCGGTAGGACAGGAGAATAGGATCCCCGCCGACCGGGGCCGCCCGCCGATGTTGGACGGCGGCTCGATCCGATCGATGGAACCGGTGGAACCAGTGAAGGACGAACGCAGGACGACGGAAACATTCAGCGCGGGGCGCACGAAGGACCACGCAGCGCGGGCGCGCGATGAGGGAAAAACGGCCTCAACAGCGCTTGTGGCCGATGTGTGCGAGGTCCTGACAGGGGCGAGCCGACGTGCTACGAGCTCCGGTCCCAAGGATGATTTCCGCCGTCGGTGCTGCTCCTCTTCGCCTCGCCCTCGCCGCGCTGGCGACCGTTGGCCCGGCCGGCGGCTGCGTCGCCGACCAGGAGCGCCCCGCGACGTCCGCCGACCCGATGGGCGGGGCGCCCGCGTGGGAGGGGCACGCGCGCGAGGTCTTCGACGACAACATCGAGCCCGCCGCCGTGGGCTTCTTCCTGGACGGCCCCTCGCCCAGGTCCGACCCGTTCCTCCGGGAGAGGGCGCAGACGGCCGATGTGGTCGCGCGGGTCCGCGTGAACACGGTGACCGTCGACTCGATCGGAGAACAGAGCACCTATCACCTCGGGATCCAGGTCGGCTACCCTCCCCTGGCCACACCCCGGGTGCCGGATCGGACGTTCGAGCTCCACATCCGCCCGCAGAGCCGCGCGTTCGCCGTCGCCAAGGCGGTCGACGCTCGGCTCCGCGGGCTCACCTTCATCGCCTTCATCCGCCGCTTCGCCGGCGAGGAGGGCGAGCCGGAGATCCACTGGCACCTTTCACCTGATACAGCGGAGGTCGCCGCGGCCGTCAAGGAGGCCGTCGTCCTCGGGGAGCTGTCTGCGCCGTGAGCAACGTGAGCATCAAGACGGTCAAGGAAGTCGACGCCCTCCGGGTGGCCAGCCAGATGGCGGCCGAGACGCTCCTCGGCGTGGGCGACATGATCCGCGCCGGCATCACCACCGAGGACATCAACACCTTCGTCCACGAGGACACCATCCGCCGCGGCGGCTACCCCGCGCCGCTCAACTACCACGGGTTCCCGAAGAGCGTCTGCACCTCGATCAACGAGGTGGTCTGCCACGGCATCCCGTGCGACCGCGTCCTCGAGCCGGGCGACATCATCAACGTGGACGTCACCACCATCTTCAACGGCTTCTACGGGGACACCTCCGCGACCTTCTACATCGGCAAGCCGTCGCCGGAGGCGAAGCACGTGACCGAGGTGTCGCGGCGCAGCCTGCAGCTCGGCATCGCGCAGGTCCGGGACGGGGCGCGCCTCGGCGACATCGGGGCCGCGATCCAGGAGTTCGCCGAGGCCGAGGGCTGCTCGGTGGTGCGGGCCTTCGTCGGCCACGGCATCGGGCGGCGCTTCCACGAGGCGCCGCAGGTCTCGCACGTGGGCAAGTACGGCAGCGGCACCCGGCTCCGCGCCGGCATGTGCTTCACGATCGAGCCGATGATCAACCTCGGCACCTACGAGGTCGAGATCCAGGAAGACAAGTGGACCGCGCTGACGGCCGATCGCTCGCTGTCGGCGCAGTTCGAGCACACCATCGTGGTCACGAGGACCGGCTGCGAGGTGCTGACCCGACGGAGCAGGCCGCTCGCGAACAGCGAGATCTTCCCGGATCCGTTCGCCGTCTCGGCGGCGCGGGCGCTCTGAGGCACGCCGCGCGCGGCGCGCGACGCGCGCGTGAAGGCAGGGCGCGCCGCACCGCCGCTGCGCGCCGGCCGGCCCCGGCCAGGAGGGCCGAGGTGGACCGGCGCCGGCGACCGGGACCGAGTTTTGTGGACCGATCGGCCGAGGATTAGGGGTAGAAGCAGGGCATGGCCTTGGACGAAGCGTCGCGTGCCAGAATCGCGCCGTATGTGTCGAGCCTGACGGCTGACGTCTTCTCGCTGTCGGGTCTGCCGGAAGAAGTCATCGCCGTCCTGTTCGCGTATTACTCGCGCAGCCGCGACGATCTGCGCACCAACCTGGCGCGCCTGCTCGGCGACGAGGAGCTCGACGTGGCCCCCGGCGCCGACGACCGCCCGCACCGAGGGCTCGCGTTCGCGTCGGACAAGGCGCGGAGCTTCCACGAGAAGTGGGTCGTCGGCTACGGCCACGCGTCGGTCGCAGAGCACGCCGTGGTGCACCTCGCGATCGAGAACGTGAGCATCGTCGCCTCCAAGGTGATCGAGGACCTGCGGCTCGGCTCGTACACGGAGAAGAGCACGCGCTACGTCGTCTTCGATCAGCACTCGTTCGTCGACCTGCCGGAGCTCGACGCGGAGCACAGCGCGAAGTACCGGGCCGCGAGCGAGCGGCTCTTCGCGACCTACCTCGACCTGGTCCCGAAGGTGACCGAGCGGCTGAGCGCGCGCGAGCCGAAGCCCGAGAAGATGTCGGACGCGGCCTACAGGGGCGCGCTGCGCGCGCAGGCGTGCGATCTCCTGCGCGGGCTCCTGCCGGCGGGGACGCGGACGAACATCGGCCTCACCGCGAACGCGAGGGCGCTCGAGATCCTGCTCACGAAGATGCTGTCGCACCCGCTCGAGGAGGTGCGCAGGGTCGCCCGCGACATGCACGCGGCGGCGCTCGCCGTGACGCCGACGCTGGTGAAGTACGCGGCGCCGAACGAGCTCCGGAAGGGGCTGCAAGCCACCGTCGCCGAGGCGATGAAGCGCGTCTACACGCCGCCGGAGGAGGGCGTGAGCGCGACGATGGTGATCAACCAGCCCGTCCGGCTCGTGCGCTACGACAAGGACGCGCTGGAGCGCATCGCGCTGGCGCTCGCGTACGAGGGCAGCGACCCGGGCGTGCACGCCTACAACCTGGGCGACGCGCTCCGCCGCGCGACGCTGCCGGAGCTCATCGCCATCGCGCAGGCGGCGTGCGCGAAGCGCGGCCCGTACGACGCGCCGCCGCGCGCGTTCGAGGCGTCGACGATGACCTTCGAGCTGATGCTCGACTACGGCGCGTACCGCGACCTGCAGCGCCACCGGATGCTGACGCCCGCGACGCAGCGGCTCACCTGCCGGCTCGGCTTCGAGACGCCGCAGGCCCTGTCGGACCTCGGCCACGCCGAGGCGTACCAGGACGCGATGCTCGCCGCGCGCGACGCCTGGCACGCGATGGAGGAGCGCTACCCCCTGGAGGCGCAGTACGCGGTGCCGCTCGGCTTCCGCGTGAGGACCCTGTGGACGCTGAACCTGCGCGAGCTCTTCCACGTGATCGAGCTCCGCTCGGCGAAGCAGGGGCACACGAGCTACCGCCGCATCGCCCAGGGGCTGTACCGCACCGCGATCACGGTGCACCCCTGGCTCAAGGACCTGATCCGCGTCGATCTGAACGACTACGCGCTCGCGCGGAGCTGACCGCCGAGCCGCGGCCGCGCCCGACGTCGGGCGCGGCCGCCTTCTGAGGCGCGCCTGCGGCGAGGCGCGGCCGCCGTCAGAGGCGCGCCGCCTCGATGAGCTCCGTCGCGGCCCTGAGCGACGCGCCGGTGACCTTCGCGCCCGACAGCATCCGCGCCACCTCGGCGATGCGGTCCTTCTTGTCGACGCGCGTGACCGAGCTCTTCGCGATGCCGCCCGCGTTCTCCTTGGCGACCACGAAATGCGCGCTGGCGAACGCCGCGATGGGCGCGAGGTGGGTGATGCAGAGCACCTGGTGGTGGCGCGCGACGTCGCCGATCGCGCGCCCGATCTTGTCGGCGACGGCGCCGCCGACGCCGCTGTCGACCTCGTCGAAGACGTAGAGCCCCGCCGGCCCGCACTCCGCGAGCACGCGCTTGAGCGCGAGCAGCGCGCGCGACAGCTCGCCGCCCGAGGCGATGCGGCGCAAGGGGCGAGGCTCGATCCCCTTGTTCGGCGAGATGAGGAACTCGACGCGGTCGATCCCGTCCTGGCCGAGGCGGGCGCCGTCGACCACGAGCTCGGCGCGGTCGCCGCCGTGCGGCTCGATGTCCACGACGACGCGCGCGCCGCCCATGCCGAGATCGGCGAGCTCCGCCGAGATCGCGGCGCCGAGCTTCTCGCCGGCCTTCCGCCGCTTCGCCGAGAGCTTGCGGGCGCGCTCGGCGGCGACGGCGAGCAAAGCGTCGCGCCGTCGCTCGAGATCCGCGACGTGGCTCTCGACCCCCGAGAGGTGCTCCAGCTCGGCGGCGAGGCGCGCCCGCGCGGCGAGCACGTCGTCGAGCGTGGGGCCGTGCTGCCGGAGCAGGCCCTCGAGGCGGTACATGCGGTCCTCGATCTCGGAGAGCCGATCCGGATCGGCCTCCGCGCGCTCGGCGTAGCGGGCGATCTGGCGGGCCGCCTCGCTGAGCTCCGTCCAGCAGCCGTCGACGGCGCGGGCGACGTCGTCGAGGGCGGGATCGATCTCCGCGGCGGCGCGGAGCTCCGAGGCGAGGCGCGCGAGCTCGTCGCACATCGCGTCGTCCCCTTGATCGAGGCGGGACGCCGCGCGCCGCGTGATGTCGTGCAGGCGGCCCGCGTGGCGGAGCCGGTTGCGCTCGGCCGCGAGATCGGCGAGCTCGCCGGGCCGCGGCGAGAGCGCGTCGATGGCCTGGAGCTGGAAGGAGAGGAACGCCTCGCGCTCGCCGCGGCCGCGCTCCAGCTCGCGGGCGGCCCTGAGCTGGGCGGTGAGCGCCTCGAGCTCGCTGACGTCCGCCGCGAGCTCGCTGCGCGCGGGCACCAGGCGGCCGAAGCGATCGAGGTAGCCGAGGTGCGTCGACGGATCGGTGAGCGCGACGCTCTCGTGCTGCGAGGCGACGTCGGCGAGCTCCGGGGCGAACGCCTGGAGCTCGCCCGCGGTGCAGAGGCGGCCGTTCAGGTAGGCGCGCGAGCGGCCGGTCGCCTGGACGACGCGGCGGATCACGAGCTCGCCGTCGCTCGCGATGCCGGCGGCGTCGAGCATCGCCATCGCGCGATCCGAGCTGCGCACGTCGAAGAGCGCCTCGATCTCGGCGTCGTCCGCGCCGGGGCGGACCTGCTCCGCGCTCGCGCGGCCGCCGAGGACCAGCGAGAGCGCGCCCACGACGATGGACTTGCCCGCGCCCGTCTCGCCGGTGAGCACGTTGAACCCAGGCTCGAGCCGGAGCTCGAGGGCATCCATCAGAATGAAATTCTTGACCCGAAGCGCGACCAGCACAGCGGCGGGAGGATAGGAAGCTTTCGGCCCGTCGTCAGCGGATCTTCACCTGCTTCATGACGGTGACCGGGATGCCCTCGAAGGGCGGCACCGTGGCGCTGCGGAACGCCGCGGCGATGCACGCGGCGGTGGCGGTCCCGACGAGGTCGCCCCCTTCCACGCGCGCCGACATGGTCTTGCCCGAGGTCGCGAAGGTGACGGCCACCCGGGCCGTGCCCGTGAGCCCCTCCCCGGTGCACCCGGCGGCCGCGGCGGCCGCGGACGCGAGGGCGCTGGTCGCCGCGCTCTGATCGAAGCGGGCCGGCTCGTCCCGCGCCGGCAGGAGCGGCGGGGTCGCGGGCGGCTGCTTGGCCGCCGGCTTCGCGCGCTCGGGCGCGCTCGGCGCCGCGGCCCGGGCCGGCGTCTCGGCGGCCTGGGGCCCCTCGCCGGCCTGCGGGCTGGCGGCCGCCGCCGGAGCTGCGCCCGCGGCCGACGCGGCGCTTGCCGCGGGCGCGGCGCCCGCGGCCGGAGTGGCCCCCGCGGCCGACGCGACGCTCGCCGCGGGCGCGGCGCTCGGCGGAGACGCCGGCCCGGGCGCAGCGCCCGCCTGCGCCGGCTCGGACGGCGGCGGCGCGGCCGGCTCGCCCGGCGGCTCGGCGGAGGCGGCCGGCGCCTCCGCTGCGGCGCCGGGGGCGGCGGACGGCGGGTCTGCGACCGGCTCGTCATCGAGGGACGGCTCGCGATCGGCCGCCTGGCCGGCAGGGTCGGGCGCCGCGGGCGGCGGCGCCGCCTCAGGCGGAGCCGCGGCGAGCGCGCCGCTGCTGCTCGCCGGCGCGGCCTGGCTCGCCGCGGCGCTGGACGATCGGCCGCGGGCCTGCGCGAAGTACATCGCGGCGCCGAACAGGATGAAGACGACGGTCACCCAGCCGGCGATCTCCACGTACTGGCGGAACGCCGGCGTGGAGAAGAAGCGCAGCCCCCCGGACGCGAGGGGGCCAGCCGCGCTCGAGGTGCGCACCGGCGCCTCTTCCCCGGAGTCCCCGGAGGACGTGTGCCCTTCGACGGCCACGAGGTCGGGCTCGATGGGCTGCGCGGGGAACGACGGGGACGAGCTGCGCGCAGCGGCGGCTCCCTCGAACAGCCCGCCGCTGATGCTCAGGATCTCCTCGTCGGCCCGGTCCTCGTTGCGGCGCGCCTCGTCTTCCGCGCCAGGCGGCGGCGCCATGCTGCGCAGGTCGATCAGGCCCGAGTCCTCCTTGCGACCGGCGCGCCCGCGAGGGTCGGTCTGGCTGATCCGGTCGCCCGCCGGGCGGCCGGTCGCCCTGGGGGCGCTGCTCGCGCGCGCCGTCGGCTCGCGCGAGGGACGCTCGTCGCTCCCCTGATCGAGCAGCCCTTCCGCGGCGCTCTGCGCCCCCGCCGCCTTCGGCCTTCCGCGATCCCGCCGCGGCACCTCGTCGGCGCGCGCCGGCCCCGCGGCCGGCGGCGGGCTCGGGAACGGCGGCGGCCCCGCGGTCCCCCGCGAGCCCGGGAACGGCGGCGGCCCCGCGGTCCCCCGCGAGCCCGGGAACGGCGGCGGCCCCGCGGCCGGCGGCGGGCTCGGGAACGGCGGCGGCCCCGCGGCCGGCGATGGGGCGAGCGACCCGAGCAGGGCCAGATCCGCCGGGGAGTCGTCGGCGGGCGCCGCGGAGGACCGGGACCGCCGCGCGGACGGCAGGGGCTGCGGGGCGAGCGCCGCCATCGCCTGAACGTCCTGGAGGCGGAGCTCGGGCGACGAGCGATGCGACGAGGGCCGGCCTTCGTCGATCGAGAGCGGCGCCGGCGGCAGCTCGGACAGCGGCGCCGGCGGCATCTCGGACGGCGGCGCGACGGGCCGCGGGGAGCCGCCCGCGCGCGGGGCGGCGGCGGACCGCGGCCGCACCGCCGCGGGCGCCGTCGTGATGCGGTGCTCGCGGCGCGCCGGCGGCCGGACCGGGACCGGTGTCCGCGCGACCGTGCGCGGCCTCGGGGCGGGCTCGGGGGCGGGCGCAGGCTGGCTCGCGCGCTCGTCCTCGGCGGCGTCCGGCCCGAAGGAGAGCGAGGGCGGCTCGACCCCGGGGGAGAGCATCTGCGCGAGGTCGTGGATCGAGACGGGATCGGAGTCGGCGGGAGGCAGCGCGGACGGGCTCCGGCCGGACGTCGGCGGCGCCGCCCCGCCGCGGCGCGCGTCCTCCCAGGGGACGCCGGCGAACGTGCGAGGCCGCACCGCGACGTCGCGCCGCCCCAGCCCGCCGTCCGGCGTCACCACCGCGTGCTCGAGCGAGGCCTCCGCCGCCGCGTCGAGCGCATCCAGCGGGTGCGGCCTCGGGCTCGACTCCGGCGCGTCGTCCAGCTCCTGCTGCGCGATCCGCTCGGCGAGCGTGAGCCCTCGCCGCCGCCCGGAGGGAGCCGCCGCCGCGCGCCGCTCCGGCTCGCGCGCGGGCGCCGCCCTGCGCTGGATGCCCGCGCCCGGGAGCGTCGTCTCGGCGTCCAGCAGGTCGCTGGACAGCCCAGGATCCCTGTCGAGCGCGCGCCCGGAGGACGGCTTCGCCCGCTCCGGCTCGCTCGGCGGCTCGCGCCGGTCGCGCCCGCTCGCGGGGCTCGGAACGACCGACGGGGAAGACCGCGGCTCGCCCCAGTCGGCCCCCGACTGCTTGCTCTTCGTGCGGCAGGATTTGCAGACAAACGGCAAGGACGGACGCATCTCGCGTCCTACGCCGATCTCCACGTAAGCCCTGCAGACAGAGCAGGCGAGTTGCACCTTGATGAGGAGAATCGCGCAGCTCGTCTGGGCGCGCAATCTTCTTGGCAAGTGACCGGGGCGGTCGCCCTCGGGCCCGCCCGCTCCGCTCTGCAGGATTCCACCGTCTGCCCCGGCTCCGCGGGGCTCCGCCCTATGCGGAGGGTGTTCCAGCGCGCACGGGGAGCGGCGCCGGTGGGCGCACCCAGTGCTGCTCCAGCCACTCGAGCGAGACCGGCGCGCTCCGCAGCGCCGCGTCGACGGCGCGGGCGACAGGATCGGGCCCGGGCGCGGACCCGGGAGCGCGCGTCGACAGGATCCAGTTCGACAGCTCGTAGTGGTGGAGGAGCGGGGCGAAGCGGTGCGCGTCGAAGCCGGAGAGGACCTCGGCCGCGCGGCTCAGGCGATCGCAGGGCAGGAGCGCCGTGGTCACGTCGAAGAGCAGGGCGCGGAGGTCCTCGAAGGCGCGCTCCGGATCCGCGGACACGCTCTCCAGGAGCGCCTCGAAGCTGGCGTCGGAGAGCCCGGCCGCCTCGGCGGCCTCGGCCATCGCCGGCACCTGCGTGGCCAGGAACTCGGCGTTCGGGGCGTGCCCAAGGAGGCGCCCGACGAGGTACAGATCGAAGGCGCTCGCGATGGCCTCGGCGAGCAGGAGCGCTTCCGCGCTGGGCGGAGCGCCGGCGCTCGATGCCGTGAGGGCGCGGTGGGCGAGGTGGTGCCACGCGACGTGCGCGACGACGTCCGCGGCGAGGTGCTCGCCGGCGATCAGGTCGCCTTGCTCGCTCTGGCTCCAGAACGTCAGGTTCAAGAAGACGACCCGATCCCAGCTCGCCTCGCCCTCGGGCACGCGGAAGCGGTACCCGTCGCGCCGGAGCACCTGCTTCAGATCGTCGTAGAGCGCGACGTGCCGGAAAGAGCGCTCGTCGTCGATGGTCAGCTCGTCGAGGGTCAGGCTTCGCAGCTTCACGCGGCGACCTTAGACCCGGATCGTTTCACCAGCCACAGCGGAGGCCAGGAAGAACCCGGAGACCTCGCGTGTTTGGGGCCGGAGCCGGGGTTTTCCCGACCAGCGCCGCACGTTCCCGCCCACGGCCGGTGTTGCAAGCGCCGCCGGCTTAGGCATGATGCGCCCGTTCCAGCGCCAGCCGAGGAGGCACACCGAATGATTTCCGTCAGGTCTCTCTGTTCCATCGCGCTCGTGCTCGTCGCCAGCGGTGCCGCCGGCTGCAAGGAGGACCCGCCTCCTCCGCAGCCGGAGCCGGCAAGCTCCGCGGCCGCGAACAAGGGTAAGGCGAGCCTGCGGACGCCCGTGTCGCCGATCGCGAAGGTCGACCCGCAGTCGATGAAGGAGTACCGCGTCGACGTCTGCTACTTCGGGACGCTCTCGCTGAAACAGGCCCGCGACGCGTACCTCGCGAGCCTCGGCAAGGACGAGCCCAGCGAGAAGAAGATCCCGAAGTTCGGCACCGAGGACCAGGCCAAGGCCGGCGACCCCCCGAAGGGCGTGCTCCCTGCGAAGCCGCCCGTGCCCGGCGCAGCCGCGGCCGCGCCCTCCGGCAGCGCAGCCGCCGGCGCCGCCAAGGCCGGGCCGACGCCGCCCGGCAAGGACGACCGCCGACCGTTCAACTTCAGCGCGCGCGCCCCGCACGAGCGCAACGCGCGGGCCTGCACCGTCGCCCTCAGCCTCAAGGAGCCGGCCATGCCGGACATCGACGCGGCGCTCGCCGAGTACGCGCCGTTCGCCACCGACCTCGCGAAGAACATCGCCACGGCGGCCAACTACTACCAGCGCGAGGAGTACAAGAAGGACAGCTTCGCGAAGGGCAAGGAGCTCCACGCGAAGCTCATCGCCGACTTCCAGAAGCTCGACGCGCACTCCGACAAGCTCGGCCTCGCGGTGTCCGCGTGGCACGCGTCGCACCTGCCCGACCTCTCGAAGGCGGACGAGGGCCAGAAGGCGGCGATCACCGCCCTCGAGGACGCGCGCGCGCTCATGGTGATCCTCTCCAGCAAGAACGTCGACCCCGCGGCGGCGAAGACCGCGCTTCAGAAGGTGGAGACGTCGGCGGCGGCGCTCAAGACCTACGGCACGACCCACCAGACCGATCCCTGGGCCAAGATCATGGCCCCCGCGCTCGACGGCTTCATCCGCGACGTGAAGGCGGCCGAGCCGAAGCTGACGGACCAGGGGATCTCGTCGCCCGCCCTCTTCCTGCCGGTCGTCACGAGCTTCGTGTCGGTGATCGAGGGGAAGCACCGGGCGCTCTCGCGCTCGCTCATGGCGAAGAGCCAGCCGGCGACGCGCGAAGCCGCCGGGGCCGCGCAGCCGGCCGCGCCCGCCGCGCCCGCCGCCGAGCCGCAGAAGGAGTAGCCCCGGGCGGCGCTCCCGGGAAGGGAGGCGCGCCCGCTGGCCGCCGATCGCGCCGCGCCGCGCCGCCCTCCGGGGGCGCGGACGCGATCAGAACGGGCGGCCGGTGCGCCGGGAGATGGCGAGGCGGTAGAGGGCCTCGTACTGCCGCGCCGCCTGCGCCCAGCCGGAGTTCTTCTTCATCGCACGCAGCTGCATCGTCCGGAAGTAAGCCGGGTCGGCGCGGTAGAGGTGCACCGCCCAGGCGACGGTGTTCCCGAGCGCCATCGACGACATCTCCTCGAACTTGAAGCCCGTGACGTTGTTCTCGACCGTGTCGTCGAGGCCGCCGACGGCGCGCACGACCGGCAGCGTCCCGTAGCGCTGGCTGTAAAGCTGGTTCAGGCCGCAGGGCTCGTAGCGCGACGGCATGAGGAAGAGGTCGGAGCCCGCCTCGATGCGGTGGGCGAGCCCCTCGTTCATGCCGACGTAGACGCGGAAGCGGTCGCTCGAGCCGGCGATCCGCGAGAAGAGGTCCTCGGCCCAGCGCTCGCCGGAGCCGAGGACCACGAGCTGGACGTCGAGCGAGAGGATGTGGTCGAGCGCGCCCGCGAGGATGTCGATCCCCTTCTGGGTCGCCAGGCGGCTGATGAGCCCGAGGAGCGGGACGTCGGGGCGCTCCTCGAGGCCCATCTCGCGCTGGAGCGCCGCCTTGCAGAGGCGCTTGCCGCTCAGGTCCTCGGCCGAGTACGTCGCCGCGATGTGGGGATCGGTCGCGGGGTTCCAGATGGAGTCGTCGATGCCGTTGAGGATGCCGATCACGTCGGTGCCGCGATCCCGGAGCACGCCGTCGAGGCCCTCGCCGCCCTCCCACGTCTGGATCTCCTGCGCGTACCTGGGCGAGACCGTGGAGACGAGCGTGGCGTTGTAGATGCCGGCCTTGAGCAGGTTGATGCTGTCGTACGCCTCCAGGCAGAACCTGTGGAACTGATCCCAGCCGAGCCCCGTCGTGGGGAGCTGCGTCTTGTTGAACCAGCCCTGGTAGCCGAGGTTGTGGATCGTCAGCACCGACGCGGCGCGCGCGAGCGGCGACCGGTGCTCGAGCACGTTGAGGTAGAGCGGGACCAGGGCCGTCTGCCAGTCGTGGACGTGGACGACATCCGGCCAGAAGCCGAGCGCGTGGCAGAGCTGCAGCGCGCCGCGCGACAGGAGCGCGTAACGGGCGAGGTTGTCGCCGAACTCGCCGTGCATGTCCCCGTAGATGCCGTCGCGGTCGTAGAGCACGTCGTGCTCGAGCAGATAGACGCGCGGCGTGGGCGCGCCGGGGGTGCCGGGGTCGAGGCGCGTCTCCCAGACGCCGGTCCACGCCTCGCCCGCGCCGAGCGGCACGCCGAGCGGCTCCGGCAGCCGGCGCGGCATGAAGCGCTCCGCCGGGGCCGGCGCGTCGCCGCCCTGCGGCGCGGAGGCCGCCGGCGCGTCGGCGGCCTCCGCGGCGTCCGCCCCCGCGGCGGCGGGCGCGGCCGCCGCGTCCGCTGACGGGCCGGCGGCCTCGACAACGTCGGCCGACGGGCCGGCGGCCGCCGCGGCGACCGCCGGCGCGGCGACCGCCCCGCTGCCCGGAGCCTGCTGCTCGGCGAGCGCGATCTGGCGGGCGAGGTAGCGCTTGGCGACCTTGTAGGCCGGCATCACGACGCGCACGTCGTGGCCCGCTGCGGCGAGCGCGATCGGCAGCGCGCCCGCCACGTCGGCGAGGCCGCCGGTCTTGCTGAAGGGGACGCATTCGGACACCACGAAGAGAATTTTCATGCGCGGCATGGACATGGGAGGGGGGAACGCGCCCCTGTTCAAGGCGAGCGCGTCGCGTCCCTTCTACCAGCTTCACGAGCGATCTTGACCACGCGATCGACAGAGCGGGCGAGTCCGAGGGCCGACGTGTCCACCACGAAGTCGGCTTGCTCATAGAGCGCGCGCCGCGCCTGGAAGAGCGCCCGGAGCTCCTTCATGGCGTCGGCCCGGTTGGCCATCGGGCGCGCGTCCCCCTGCTCGACCACGCGGCGCCAGTGGTCCTCGGGCTTCGCCCGCAGCCAGACCGTCACCGCGCAGCGCCGCAGCCGCTCGAAGGTCGCCGGGTCGGTCACGAGGCCGCCGCCGGTGGCGATGATCCCGTGGGCGCGCGCGTCGGCGAGCCGCGCGAGCTCCTCGCGCTCCAGGCGACGGTAGTAGGCGTTCCCGTGGATCTCGAACAGGGCCGCGAGGCTCATCCCGGCGCGCGCGGCCACGAGCCCGTCGAGCTCCAGGAAGGGCACTCCGAGCCGCGCCGCGGCGCGACCGCCGATCGTGGTCTTGCCGGCCCCGCGCAGGCCGAGCAGCGCGACGAGGCCCCCGCCCGCCCCCGCCTCGCCGGCCGCCGGGCCGCCCGGCTCCTCCTGGGCGAGTTCGCCCGCCGAGAGCAGCGCGGCGGCCGAGGTGCCCAGCGCGCGGCCGATGTCTTCCAGCTTCACCACGGACACGTTCGCTCGCCCGCTCTCGAGCAGCACCAGGAACCGCTCGCTCACCCCGGCGAGCCCGGCAAGCTCGCGCAGGGTGAGCGCGAGCTCCTGGCGCCGCTGCCGGAGCCGCCCGGCCAGGTGCGCGAGGATCGGCGACGCGCCGGCGCCGGCGACGCCATCGCCCGCGGCGGCCTCCGGGCCCTGACCCGCGCGCTCCCGAGGCGATGTCTGGCGGGGCGGCATCTCGTTGATGCACTATATTTCATGAAGACATGAGCATCAAGAAATATACTGCTTGACGGAACCCCGTCGCGGTGGTGGGCTGGTCGGTATGGAAGCGACCACCTCTTCTCCTTCGGCGGTGCCTTCGCCGCAGACCCGAGCCCGGGAAGAGGGCTCATCCGAGGGCGCGCCCCTCCGCTTCGAGACGGAGCCGGGCCGTTACCGGCACTGGAAGCTCTCGTTCGAGGGGGCGATCGCGCGCGTCGCGATGGACGTCGACGAGGACGCGCCGATGCGGCCCGGCTACCAGCTGAAGCTGAACAGCTACGACCTCGCGGTCGACGTCGAGCTCGCCGACATCGTGCAGCGGCTGCGCTTCGAGCACCCCGAGGTGAAGGCGGTGGTCGTGACGAGCGCGCAGCCGCGGATCTTCTGCGCGGGGGCGAACATCTACATGCTCGGGTCGTCGTCGCACGCGTTCAAGGTCAACTTCTGCAAGTTCACGAACGAGACGCGGCTCGCGCTCGAGGAGGCGTGCGCCGAGAGCGGCCAGCGCTACCTCGCGGCGCTGAACGGCGTCGCGTCGGGCGGCGGCTACGAGCTCGCCCTCGCGTGCGAGGAGATCTTCCTCTGCGACGACGGGAGCAGCGCCGTGTCGTTCCCGGAGACGCCGCTGCTCGCCGTGCTCCCGGGCACCGGGGGGCTCACGCGGCTCGTGGACAAGCGCAAGGTGCGGCGCGACCTCGCGGACGTGTTCTCGACGCTGGCCGAAGGGGTGCGCGGCAAGCGCGCGCAGGAGTGGGGGCTCGTCGATCGCGCGATCCCGAGGAGCCGCTTCGATCAGGCGGTGGCCCAGCGCGCCGCCGAGCTCGCGGCGGCGACGCCCGACCGGCCGGGGCCGGGGGTGAAGCTCGCGCCGCTCGATGCGCGGCGCGCCGAGGCCGGCGACGTGTCGACCTGCGACTACCGCCACGTCTCGATGAAGGTCGATCGCGCCGCGCGGACGGCGGAGATCCGCGTGCTCGGGCCGGACGGCGAGGGGCCGTCGGACGCCGCCGGGATGCGCCGGGCGGGCGCGGACCTGTGGGCGCTCCGCGCGTTCCGCGAGCTCGACGACGCGCTCCTCGATCTCCGCTTCAACCACCCGACGGTGGGCCTCGTCCTCCTGAGGACGAGCGGCGCGCCGGACGCGGTGCGGGCCGCGGACGAGGCGCTGTGGGCGAGCCGGGACGACTGGTTCGTGAAGGAGGTCCTGCTCCACATGCGGCGCGTGCTCAAGCGGCTCGACCTCACGGCGCGCAGCGTGTTCGCGCTGATCGAGCCGGGCTCGTGCTTCGCGGGGAGCCTGTTCGAGCTCGCCCTGGCGGCGGACCGGTCCTACATGCTGGACGGCGGAGACGACGGCGGGGGCGCCGCGTCGCGCGCGACGATCGCGCTGAGCGCGCTCAACTTCGGCCCGCTCGCGATGTCGAACGGCCTGACGCGGCTCGCGTCGCGCTTCCTGGGCGCGCCGGAGCGCGTGGCCGCGCTGAAGGAGAGGACGGGGCTCCTGTCCGCCGAGGAGGCGCTGGAGGAGGGCCTCTGCACCTTCGCGCCGGACGCGATGGACTGGGACGACGAGGTGCGGCTCGCGATCGAGGAGCGCGTGAGCCTGTCGCCCGACGCCCTCACCGGGATGGAGGCGAGCCTGCGCTTCTGCGGGCCGGAGACGATGGAGACGAAGATCTTCTCCCGGCTGTCGGCCTGGCAGAACTGGATCTTCCAGCGCCCCAACGCGGTGGGCCAGCGGGGCGCGCTGACCATGTACGGGCGCCCGGAGCGCCCCGAATTCGACTGGAGGCGGACGTGAGCTCAGTCATCAACTCGGAGCGGATCCCGAACAACGTCGACCTCGCGTCGGACAAGAAGCTCCAGCGCGCCCTCGAGGCGTGGCAGCCGAAGTTCCTCGACTGGTGGCGCGAGACGGGGCCCGAGGGCTTCCAGGCGGACGACATCTACCTGCGCACGGCGATCAGCGTCGATCACGAGGGCTGGGCGCACTTCGACTACGTGAAGATGCCCGAGTACCGCTGGGGCATCTTCCTCGCGGATCGGGTGCCGGGCCGGAAGATCGGCTTCGGCGACCACCTCGGCGAGCCGGCGTGGCAGGAGGTGCCCGGGGAGCTCCGGAACATGCTGCGTCGGCTGGTGGTGACGCAGGGGGACACGGAGCCGGCAAGCGTGGAGCAGCAGCGGCTGCTCGGCCAGAGCTGTCCGAGCGTCTACGACCTGCGGAACCTGTTCCAGGTGAACGTCGAGGAGGGGCGGCACCTCTGGGCGATGGTGTACCTCCTGCACAGCCACTTCGGCCGCGACGGCCGGGAGGAGGCGGAGGCGCTGCTGGAGCGGCGGAGCGGCGACCCGGACAAGCCGCGGATCCTGGGCGCCTTCAACGAGCCGTGCACGAACTGGCTCTCGTTCTTCATGTTCACCTACTTCACGGATCGCGACGGCAAGTACCAGCTGCTCGCGCTCGCGGAGAGCGGCTTCGATCCGCTGTCGCGTACGACGCGGTTCATGCTGACCGAGGAGGCGCACCACATGTTCGTCGGCGAGACGGGCCTGCTCCGCGTCGTCCAGCGGACGTGCGAGCTGATGAAGCGCAACAAGAACGAGGACGCGCGCGCCGAGGGCGGCGTCGATCTGCCGACGATGCAGAAGTACCTGAACCTCTGGTACTCGCTGTCGCTCGATCTCTTCGGCGGGGAGATCTCCTCGAACGCCGCGTCGTTCTTCGCCTCGAGCGTGAAGGGCCGCGCGAAGGAGGAGTCGTACGAGGATCACCGGACGATCGACGGCGTGTACGCGCTCGACGTGCCGGTCCCGGCGGCGGGCGGCGCGGTGTCCGGGTGGCGGCGCGAGGAGGTGCCGCTCCGCAACGCGATGAACGAGGTGCTGCGCGACGAGTACGTGAGCGACTCGCAGCGCGGGATCGACAAGATGAACCGGGTGATCGAGGAGGCTGGCGTGCCGTTCCGGTTGAGGCTGCCGAGCCGGCGCTTCCACCGGAGCTCGGGGATCTACGCGGGGCTCCACTTCGACGTCGACGGCAACCCGCTCTCGAAGGAGGAGTGGGAACGCCGGCGCGACGCGTGGCTGCCGACCGCGAGCGACGAGGCCTACGTGAGGAGCCTGATGGAGAAGCCGGTGTTCGATCCGAAGCAGATGGCGAACTGGATCGCGGCGCCGGCGAAGGGGCTCAAGGGCAAGCCGGTCGACTTCGAGTACGTGCGGCGCAGCGGCTAGCCTCGGCTCGGGCGCGCGCCGATCGCTGCCCGGCCGGGCGGCGCGCCGGCGAGGCGCGGTCAACCGGGAGGGGCGCCCGCGTCGGGGGCCGCCGGCGCGCCGGCGTCGGCAGGCGGCGGCGCCTGCTTCGGCGGATCGCCGTGCTCGGCGGCGAGCTTCTTCACGAGGGCGTCGAGCAGCACCTGCTCGTGGTACTGCGGCATCGCGGGGAGCTGCACGGCGACGTGCACGCCGGCGCGGCCGTTCACGATCTCGATCGCGCCCTGCGTCGCCCTGCCGCCGCTCTCAGGGCTCCTGTATTCGAACAGCAGGTAGCCGCTCGCGACGTCCTTCTCGACGATCTTGAAGTTGAGATCGACGCGCACGAGACGCAGCGCCGTGCCGAAGGTCTGCTCGAATGTGTAGGGCGACGCGTAGGCGACGCTGGCGCTGGCGCGCCGCGCGCCGAGGCCGCTGGCGAGGGGGACGGCCAGCGCGACGAGGAGGAGAGCGATCGACGGGAGGCGGCGCATGATCGCGGCGTAGAGGGGCCGGCGACGACGGGCCAAGTTTCTTGCCGGCGCGCGCGCGGGTATGCTGGCGTCGACCTCGATGGACCGACCTTACGTCGAGCAGCTCCGCGTCCAGGGCTATGGCTGCATCCAGGATACGACCCTGGAGCTCACGCCGCTGCACGCGCTCATCGGACCCAACGACAGCGGCAAGAGCACCGTGCTGCGGGCGCTGCGGACCCTCTCCTCCGTCCTCGAGCGGGCGCTCGGGGCGCCGGCGCCGGACACGCTCGGGCGCGGCGCCCCGGCGAGCAAGGCCCTCGGCGGCGCCGTGTTCGAGGTGTCGGCGGCGACCACGACGTGGCGCGTGGAGCTCGACGCCGCGGGGCGGGTCCGCTCGACGTCGTTCCCCAGGGACCTGGAGCCCCCTTCCTTGCTCGACGCCGACGAGGACGACGACATGAGCGGCGGGCCGAGCCCCGAGCGCCCCGCCCCGGACATCGTCCAGGCCCTGCGCGGCACGCAGATGCTCCGCCTCGACCCGGACGCGCTGCGGGCCCCGCACCCGCTGATCCCCGACGGGCAGCCGCTCTGGTTCGCCGACGAGCGCGGCACCGGCCTGCCGGCCCTCTACGACGCCGTCATCAGCCGCGACCTGTCCGCCTACATCGAGCTCAACGAGGAGCTCACCCGCCTCTTTCCCAGCGTGCGGAGCCTCCACCTCGCCAACCCGAGCTCCACCACGAAGGCCATCGGGGTGAAGCTCGAGGGCGGCGCCGTCGTGCCGGCGGCGCTGATGAGCGAGGGCATGCTCTACTACCTCGCCTTCGCGGCGCTGCCGCACCTCGATCCGATGCCCCTGCTCCTCGTCGAGGAGCCAGAGCACGGGCTCCACCCCGCGCGCATTGCCGACGTGATGCGCGCGCTGCGCCTCGTCTCCGAGAAGACCCAGGTGCTCCTCGCGACGCACAGCCCGCTCGTCGTGAACGAGCTCCAGCCCGAGGAGGTCACGGTCGTCACGCGCGCGGGTGAGCAAGGGATGAGGGCCACGCGCATCCTGCACACGCCGGGCTTCGAGGACCGGTCGCGGGTGTACGCGCTCGGCGAGCTCTGGCTCAGCTACGCCAACGGCGCGGACGAGGCGCCGCTGCTCGGCGGAGGCCCGCGGCCGTGATGAAGCCGCTCGAGAGGACCCGGGTCTTCCTGGTCGGCGAGGGCGAGAACGAGCTCGGCAGCCGCGCCGGAGCCCCGGCCTACCAGTCGGACAAGCACCCCGGCGTGCTCTTCACGCTGCTCTCGCGCGTCCAGCCGAACGGGTGGATCGTCGGCGGCGCCCGCGAGTGGAAGAGCATCCGGAAGTATCAGGCGCGCGGCGCGGCCCACGAGGACACGCACCACGTGCTCGGCGCGGCCCTCGACGCGAAGGAGGCCGGGTGCGACGTCCTCGCGTTCTCCCGCGACATCGACCGCGATCCGGCGCGCCGCGAGGCGATCGCGGAGGGCATCCGGCGCGTCTCGTCGAGCCTGTCGTCGCCGCCCGAGGTGATCGGCGGCGTGGCCGCGCCGGCGCTCGAGGGCTGGATCCTCGCGCTCCTCGGCGAGAAGGCGACCGAGGAGCTGTCGCCGCTCAGGGCGCAGGCGATGCTCGCCGCGAAAGGCATGATGCCGGACGACGGCGCCGCCATGGTGCGCGTCGCGGAGGACGCCGACCTCGACGCCCTGCCCCAGGACGCCACCTCGCTCGCGGAGTGGCTCGCGCGCGCCCGCGCCGTGCTGCCCCGGCGGACCGGCCGCGGCGCGCGGTGAGGCCTCACCTGCGGCACTGCGGCGCCGCAGCCAGCGCGGCCCTCGCCGTCTCGCGCAGGCCGTGCGGCGTGTCCTTGCCGAGGAGCGGCTTGAGGCGCGCGGGCAGATCCGCCGGGTGCACCGCCCCGAGCGCCGCGAGGGCCGCCGAGCCGAGACGCTGATCGCTCTCGCCGATCGGCGCCTTCGCCCGCAGGGCGAGCCGCGTCCACAGGTCGACGGAGCTCGCGTCGCACATCGCCCCGAGCGCGAGGATCGCGCGCGCCCGCACCTCGACGTCCTCCTCCTTGTCCTCCGCCCGGTCGCGCACGGCCTCGATGTGCGCGGTCGCCCGGTGCGCGCCGAGGCCGTCGAGCGCGTTCTCGCGCACCTTGGGCGACCGGTCGGCGAGCGCCCCGGCGAGCGCCCGGTCGCCCGCCGGCGTCGCCGGCATCGCGCCGATCGCGAGCGCGGCGCCGCCCCGGATGAACGTCCACGGGTCGGAGGCGAGCCGCGCCGCGAGCGCCTCGGCCGCGCCGGCCGGCAGCTTCGCGCCGGCGGAGGCCGCGCGCGAGAGCGCCACGATCGCCGCCTCTCGGACGCGCACGTCCGGATCGGAGGCCGCCGCGAGCAGGTCCTGCGCGAGGGCCGGCACCTCATCCGCGACCTCGGCGGCGCGGAGGCGCACGTGCGGGTCCGCGTCCTTCCGGAGCGACGCGCGGAGGTACGCCTCCGCCGGCGCCTCGCCGGCGCGGGCGAGCGCCGCGGCCGGCGCCTGGAGCAGGTAGCGCCGCTCGAAGGGCGCGGGTGCCGCGGAGGCGAGCGCCTGGAACGCCGCGCCGCCGCCCTTCACCCACCCGAGCGCCGGCCCGAGCGCGCGCAGCAGATCGAGCTGCGCGCCCTCCGGCCGGGCGCGGAGCCGCTCGATCTGCATCTCCTCCTCGACCGCGGGCGCGGCCCGCTCGCTCCGCGCCGCCAGCGCGAGCGCGGCCCGGAGCTCCCGCCGCGTCGCGCCGCGCGCCCCGGCGACGGCGTCGAGCAGCGCCGGGATCGCCTCGGCCGGCGCCACGAGCGCGAGCTCGCGGGCCGCAGCCACCTTGGCCGCGGCCGCGCCCCCCTTCACGATCTCCGCGAGCGCCGGCGCGGCCGCGCGCCCGCAGCGGCGGATGCGATCGCGCGCGTGGTGGAGCTCGGGATCGGGCTCGGGCGCCGCCGCGCGAGGGGCGCGCCGTGGCGAGGCCGCCGCCGCGCCGGGCGCAGGCGGCGCGGCCGCCGCCGCGCCGGACGCGAGCCGCGCGGTGAAGAACGGGACCTGCACCGCGCACGGCGCCGTGTCGATCACGCCGCGAGCGAGCTGCCTGCCCGCCATGTCGAGCTTGTCGTAGCCGGCGATCGCCGCCTCCACCGCCTCGGGCCCGCTGCGTGCGAGCAGCGCCGCCGCGGCCCTGGATCGCTCGCCGCCGCCCGCGAGCGCGCCCACGAGCGCCCCCGGGCCCTGCCCGTCGAACGCGGTGCGCGCCGTGACCTCGGCGATCGTGACGCGCACCTCCGGAGCGGACGGCGCGCCGCGGTCCCCCGCGCCCCGCGGCCCGTACGCCTCGTCGAGGACGACGGCGACGCACGACGCCTTGATCTCCTCGGGGAGCTTCACCTCGTAGCCGGCGGACTCGTTGGCCCACGCGTCTTCGGGCAGGCTCACCTGGAAGAGCCGATCCGGCGTCGCCACGAAGAGCGTGCGCGGCGCGGCGCCGCCCTCGACGCCGCCCTGCGGCTTGATGCGCAGGCCGAGGGCCGTGATCCCGACCTCGTCGGCCGACGAGAACGACACGAACTCGCCGCGGCCCGCGCCCGCCTTGCCCTCGGACCACGCGGTCTTCGGGTCGCCGTCGGCGATCTCCGCGAAGCGCTTGCCGACCGCGCTCGAGGCCGCGGTCGGGCGCAGCACCCGGAACGCGGGCGCCGCAGCGTCGGCCTCGCGGCGCTCCGCGACCAGCTTGCCCGCGGCGCGGCGCTCCTCGGCCGGGAGGTTCTGGTAGCTCGCCCCCTTCAGGAGCGTCATCGTCCGGGGATCGACCTCGCTCGCGCCGACCAGCGCCGGCCGCCCGCAGATCGTCACGTCCTCGCGCAGCTGCCCGACGAGCACGCGGCTGCCGCTGCCGAGCGGCTCCACGACCACGGCGTCGCTCCGCCCCTCGCCGTGCTCCCCGGTCGCGACGCCGGTCCAGCCGCTCCAGAGCACGATCGGCTCCGTCCCTTTCCCGGCGAGCGGCGCGGCGAGCAGCATCGCCCAGCTGCCGCCCCCGGCGGCCGGCGCGCTCGCGGCAGCCGGCTTGCCCGCGGCCGGCGCCTCGATCTTCGCGAGGTGCTTGCCGTCGGCCAGCGCGATCGGCACGACGCGCGCGCCGCCGAGCAGCGGCGCGACCTCGGCGGGCACGGCGAGGACCTTGCCGCCGTCGGGCGCGCACGCGGCTGCAGCTGGACAGGCGCGGGCGGTGATCCCGCCCGGATCGATGCGGACGGCGAGCGCCTGCTGGCCCGCCGCCTGCGGGAGCACCACGGGCGCGGCCTGCGCGGCGTTGCCGAGGAGGGTCGAAGCGGCTGCGATCACCCCGACGGCGGCGCCGATGCGAGGCCGCCGGGAACGAAACGGCGATCTGCTCATGCGCGCCATCCTAGTCGCGTCGGGCGGCCGAGCTCTCGAGAGTTGAGCTCCGCGAGCGGCCGCCGCGGCGGCCCCGACCGCGCTGCGGCGCGTCGTCCGATCACGCCCGCCGCGCGCCGCGGCGGGCCGCGCGGCCTTGCTCCTTGCTACTTCGGCGTCTCGGAGGCGGGGATCCAGAAGCCGCCCTCGTCCGGCGGCGTCATCCCGAGCGCCTTCGGGAGCACGTTCGTCCAGCCCGCCACGGTCTCGAGCAGGTAGATCTCTGCGCCGGCCTCGATCTCGCCGACCGGCTTCTCCTTCACGTCGCGCCGCGCGCGGACCGGGATCGCCCGCGTCGCCTTCACGATCGGCGGCGCCTTGTCGAGCGCGAGCTGCGCGCCGGCCACCGCGGTCGTCGGCGGGATGTACTGGTCCATCATCTCGCCCTTCTTCAGCGGCTCCAGATCCTTGAGGCGCCCCCAGGCGTCGACCGTGAGATCGCCCCGCGACATCAGGTGGACGAACCCGTTCTTGGCCTCGGTGCTCCAGAAGAGCTGGGCCGTCCCCTCCAGCATCTTCAGCGTGAAGATCACGTCGCCGTTCGGGCGATCGAACAGCTCGATCGTCGACGTCTTCATCAGGTAGCCGCGGGCGCTGCCGGGGACCTCCATCTTCACGGGGACGCCGCGCTGCAGCGAGAAGGCGTCGCACGAGGCCGAGGCCTTCGCCGTCTGCCCCTCGGACCCGGAGATCGAGAGCTCCGCGCGCAGCGAGTCGCCCGTGGCCGCGACGAGCTTCACCTTCTGCGCGCTCGAGATCCAGATGTGGCCCTGGATGACCGGGATGTCGCGCGTCGTGTACACCGTGACGTCCGAGGGCGCGACGTAGCCGTCGAGCCGCAGCGCCGGCCCGCTGTCCGACGTGCTCAGCCGCGCCCGGCTCGCCGACGGGTCCGCCGGGATCGCGCTCAGCGTCATCGGCACCAGCGCGCCGGTGAAGTTCGCGATCGTCCGGCCGCCGCTCGGCGCGTCGTAGAGCCGGGCGCCCTTGCTCACCGGGGCCGTCCCCTTCAGCTTGCACGTGGGCCCCGTCACCGCCGGCGCCGCCGCCCCCGCCGCCTGCGCCGCCGCGCCCGTCACCTGCGCGGCCGACACCGCCACCTGAGCGGGCTCTGCCCTCGCCTCGGAGACGGCCGTCGCTCCCGGGAGCCCCGCGCCGCAGAGCACCGCCCCAAGAGCCAGAAGACCAAGTCCCAGAACGTCGCTTCTCATCCACTTCCTCCGACGTAGACGGGCAACCCCGCTCGCGGCCATCCCGGGCGCGGTCCGCTGTCGCGTCTCCCTGAGCCGCCGGCCTCCGCGGCGGCGCACCGCAAGAACGCCCGGGCACGCCGAGCCGTCCCTGCCGTTGGTCGGATCATCCTAGCGGATCATTCAGGCCCTGCCCGAGAAAGGTCCTCCGCCGCAGCGCTTACGCCATTTCGGGTGTATGGAGCAAGGCGCCCGACGCGGCACGCGCCGGGCAGCCCGGCTGGGCGGTGCCGCCTCCCCGGAAGCTACGCCATGCACGGAATCGATCTCGCCTTCGCCTCCCCCCGCAAGCTCCCGCGCGCCCGCGATCTGCGCGGCAACGTCGCCGTGCTCGACATCGCCTTCGCCTCGGAGGCGGGGGGCAAGAGCTTCGAGACCGTCACGCTGCCCCTCATCCAGGATCTCGGGCCGCGGCTCGCCGCCTGGGTCGACCACCACGACAGCGCCCACCACGCGCGCTTCGCCGGCGACCCCCGCTTCGTCCTGTCGACCAAGGCCGAGCACGGCGCCTGCCCCGAGATGATCACCCCCGAGGTCGTCGCGCGCGCCGGGCGCGTCGACACCCTCGTCTGCCACGTCGACTTCGACGGCCTCGCCAGCGGCGCCAAGTGGATGCGCGGCGGCGTCGAGCCCTACCCCGGCTGCGACGAGGACGCCCGCGCCATCGACACCCGCATCGGCGTCCCGGGCCCGGTCGCCACCCGCATGGACCGCGCCCTCCGCGCCCGCCCCCGCGACCAGGCCCTCTTCGGCCTCATCGTCCGGCACCTCGCCACCGGCCTCTCCGACCCGTCGCTCTGGACCCCCATCGACGAGGCCGGCGCCGAGCTCGCCACCATGGAAGCCGAGACCCGCCGGATCGCGCTCCGCTACGAGCGCGTCGAGCCAGGCCTGGTCCTCGTCGACGCCTCCCAGCGAGGCGGACCGTACGACAAGACCCTGCTCCTCCTCATCGGGCAAGAGCGCGCGCCCATCTCCGTCGTGCTCGACAACGACAGCGTCACCTTCGCCGCCCGCTTCGACAGCGGGGTGAACTTCCTCGAGACCTTCAAGATCTCCGGAGGGATGCCGACCCGCATCTCCCTCCAGCGCTCCAAGCTCAAGGACGCGCTCGTGGCGCTCGGGGTCAAGCCCGCCGACGCGGGCCGACTCGCCGCTCCCCCCTGACCCTCCCCTCCCCCGATCCCCCGGCCCCACCGACATCGTTGACGCTGTGGGCCCCGGCTGCTACGGGGCATTGCAGATCTGCAATTTGCAATTCTGCAATGACCGCGTGACCTGAGGCTTCACGCCTGCGCCGAGCACGAGGGGTATGGCAGCGAGAAACTTGTCTTCGACGTCGAGCAGCGGTGTCGACGAGCTCCTGTTCAGGAACGACGCTGTTTCGCTCTGTCTCCTGGTCAACCGACGGCACCGGACGCTCCGCATCATCGACTTCCGGGCGGGGCCCACCCCGTCGAAGCGGAACTTCGTCCTGTCGGCCGCCAAGCGCGAGGGGGTCGAGAAGATCTTCACCCTGGTCGAGCGCGACGAGGTGCCGACCTGGACCCGCCTCGGGTTCGTCCGGGAAGGCTCGATCCCCGGCTTCTACAAGCGCAGCGACGCGTGGATCCTCGGGGCGGTCGTGTCCCAGATGTCCTCGCAGCTCCGCGAGGAGAGCGACGACGAGGAGGGCGCCGAGGGGGAGGACAGGGCGGGCTCGCCGGCGGTCCTGCTCGCGGAGCGCACGATCGCCCGCGCGAGGCGGCTGCTCCGGGAGGGCGAGGGGCGGCCGACGCCCGCGATCAAGATCGCGCCGGCGAGCGCCGTCGAGCTGCGGCGCGCGGTCGCGGCGGCGCAGCGCGCCGGGCGGGCGCTCACGGGCTTCGAGCCGTTCGGGCGCGACGCCGTGCGGACGGGCTACGCGCTGTCCGCGCGGGGCGGCTTCACCCTCCACGCGGCGTGGGAGATGCAGTCGTGCTTCGGCAACTCGTTCCTCGAGATCCTCACCTCGCCGCGCCACGAGTCGGAGCGGCTCGCCACGACGGCGGCGATCGGCGCCCTGTGCGATCGCCTCGTCGAGGAGAAGGCCGTGAGCACGTTCACCTTCGCCCCCGCGGACGACCAGGAGCTGTGCGCCGCCCTGCTCGCCAACGGCTTCCGCCGCTCGGCCGTGCTGGCGCGCCACCTCGTCGTCGGCCGCGCCCGCAAGGACGCGATCCTCTGGGCGAAGAAGCTCGTCGCGCCCGAGGCCTGAGCGCCGCCCGAGGCCGCGCCGCGCGGCCGCGGGGCTACTTCGCGAGCGTGACCTCGTAGTCCTCGATGACGGTGTTCGCCAGCATCTCGTCCGCCATCTTCTTCAGCCGCGCCTCGAGGTCGGGCGCGCTGCCGAGCGATGGGTCGAGCTCGATCTCGATGATCTTGCCCACGCGCACGCCCTTCACGCCGGGGAACCCGAGCGAGGCGAGGGCGCGCTTCACGGCGTCGCCCTGGGGATCGAGGACCTCTTTCTTCAGTCGGACGGTGACGACGGCTTTCACTGGCTTTGCTCCAAGCGCTCTCTTCGCGACGCTAGCACGGGCGCGGCCGCGCCCACCTACACTCCCAGGTTGCGCGGGATGCGCACGGCCGGGTCCTCGAGATCGGGGACGAACGCCGCGCCGGTGATCCGCTCGAACGCCTCGATGTAGCGGCGCGACGCCTCGATCCGGACCTCGTCGGGGATCGGCGGGATCGGCCCGTCGCCCTGGAAGCCGCGCGCGGCGAGCCAGCGGCGCACGTACTCCTTGTCGAAGGACTCCGGGTCCTGGCCGGCCGCGAAGCGCTCGTCGTAGGACGAGGCGAACCAGAAGCGGGACGAGTCGGGGGTGTGGATCTCGTCGATGACGACGACGTTCCCGCTCCGGTCCTTGCCGAACTCGTACTTGGTGTCGACGAGGATCAGCCCCTGGTCGGCGCAGAAGCGGGCGCCGTGCTCGAAGAGCGCGAGCGCCATCTCGGCGGCGGCGTCGAAGTCGCGCGGCGCGACCGTCCCGAGGGCGAGGATCTCCTCGCGCGAGGCGGAGAGGTCGTGCCCGCCCTTCGGCGCCTTGGTGCTCGGGGTCAGGATCGGCCGCGGCAGGCGCTCGTTCTTGCGGAGGCCGTCGGGGAGCCGGTGGCCGCAGAAGACGCGCTCGCCGCGCGCGTAGTGCGTCCAGATGCTGGTCGAGGTCACGCCCGTCACGTAGGCGCGCACCACCATCTCGACCGGCAGCGGCGTGCACTCGATCGCCTCGAGCACGTTCGGGTCGGGCTGGGAGATCATGTGGTTCGGCGCGACGCCCCGCGTGCGCTCGAACCAGAACGAGGAGAGCCGGTTCAGCACCTGCCCCTTCAGCGGCAGCGTGCCGAGCACGCGGTCGAAGGCGCTGATGCGGTCGGTGACGACGAGCAGGCGCCGGCCGTCCGGCGTCGTGTAGCAGTCCCGCACCTTGCCCTCGTAGCGGGCGAAGGGGCCCGCGAGCGAGGTGCGCTCGAGCACCCGGCCGAGCGCGGTGCGCAGATCGTCCTCGGTGACCATGGGGCGCGGCTTACCCGGCCTCGCGGGCCGAGTCGACAGGTTTCCGAAGGCCCCGGCCGAGTTCCTCCCCCCGCGCCCCGCCCGGGACCCCCGTTGGTCTCCGGCCGGGGGGGTGGTAAAGGGGCCGCCCATGGCAAACCGAAAGAAGATCGCCCTCATCGGCGCCGGGAACATCGGCGGGGAGCTCGCGGCCCTCATCGCGCGCAAGGAGCTCGGGGACGTCGTGCTCTTCGACATCCCCGAGAAGACCGACTTCGCGAAAGGCAAGGCGCTCGACCTCGAGCAGAACGGCGCCGTCCTCGGCTACGACGCGTCCATCAAGGGGACCTCGAGCTGGGCCGACTGCGCCGGCGCCGACGTCCTCATCATCACGGCCGGCATCCCGCGCAAGCCGGGCCAGAGCCGCGACGACCTCGTCTCGACGAACCTGCCGATCATCCGCAGCGTGGCGGACGGCGCGAAGGAGCACTGCCCGAACGCGCTGGTGATCGTCATCTCGAACCCGATCGACGCGATGGTGTACGAGTTCAAGCGCCGCACCGGCTTCCCGCGCGAGCGCGTGCTCGGCATGGCGGGCGTGCTCGACAGCGCGCGCTTCCAGCTGTTCCTCGCGCGCGAGGCGAACGTGTCCGTGAAGGACGTGCGCGCGATGGTCCTCGGCGGCCACGGCGACGACATGGTGCCCATCCCGTCGGCGTGCACGATCAACGGCGTACGCGCGACCGAGCTCATCAGCAAGGAGAAGCTCGACGCGCTCATCGCGAGGACCCGCAAGGGCGGCGGCGAGATCGTGCAGCTCATGAGGACGAGCGCCTACTACGCGCCCGCCTCGAGCGCCGTCGTGATGGCCGAGAGCTACCTGCTCGACCAGAAGCGGCTGCTCCCCGCCGCGGCGTACCTCGACGGCGAGTACGGCTACAAGGACATCTACATGGGCGTGCCGGTCATCATCGGCGGCAAGGGCGTCGAGAAGATCGTCGAGCTGCCGCTGACCGCGGAAGAGAAAGAGATGCTCGCGAAGAGCGCGAAGAGCGTCCAGGGCATCACCGACGTGGTGAAGGCCGCGAGCTGACGCTGGTCCCCGGGCCGACCCGGGGCTCACGAGCGAGGAGAAACCCCAGAGAGCGCGGAGGATACGAAGGACACCGGGGAGACAGGACATCTCCTCTCTTCCCTCCGTGCTCTCCGTGCCTCCGGGGTTCCCTCTCTATCTCCTCACGCCGGAAGATCTTCTCCTCACGACGTCAAGCGGGACACCGCGGCTCACTCCGCGGCGGGAGCCATCGTGAGCGCCGCGAGCTCGCTCGGGGAGCCGCCGGGCGGGAGCTCCGCCGCCGCGTCGCAGCCGCGCTCGGCGATGTCGCTGATGCGCTGGCAGATCAGGTTCATCATCTGCCAGCCCTCGGTCAGCGCGCCCCGGAGCGGGGCGATGTCCAGGCCGGGGAGGCTCTTCAGGAGCTCGTACCCGAGCTTGAAGTGCTCCGCGTCGACCTCGGCGTGCGTGGCGAAATAATCCGAGTCGGGGAAGATCTGCTGGGCTGCGCTGAGGAGGATGTCGGCGCAGCGCTCGATGACGAAGTGGATGAGGACGGTCCGCTCCTCGGTGGACGCCGAGCCCATCCGCTCGATGAACCAGGACGACGCCGCGGCGATGCCGCGGTCCCACGACGGCGAGAGCGACGGGCCGTGCATCCGGGCGAGCCGCCGGTTGTGCCCGACCTCCTCGGCCAGATGACGCTCGGCGATCTTGATCGCGGCCGGGTGCGACTCGAACACGACCCTGGCACACAGGACCTTCTGGAAGGCGTTCGACCAGATCTGGAGCGCGCCGAGCATCCGTCGCTTCACGCCGTCCCCGAGGGCGCGCTCGGATCGGATGAGCTGCATGAGGGGGCTGCCGGCGAACTCCCGCGCGTGGGCCTCGTTCTCCTCGACGAGGCGATCCAGCGGAGACTCCGATCGATCCGAGGGGGCGCCGCCCGGGGCGGGCGTCGCGCACAGGCACGGCGTATCCCAGCGTGCGTCCTCTCCCTCGAAGTGGATGGATATCGCGGAGAGCCCGTCAGGCGCCCCGCCCACGAGCCTCTCCAGCCCGCCGGCCGTCACCAGCACGACGTCTCCCGCCTGGACCGCCCTGACCGAGCCGCCGATGACCTCGCCCGAGCCGTCGGTGACGACGATCATGCCTTTGCCGGGGAGCAGACGAGACCTGATCGACTGGCCCGAGACGAGGCGCACCCACCGCAGGGAGAGGCGGCACGCCTCGGGCAGGAAAGCCGAGAGCTCCTCGTGTTTCCGGATATCCTTGAACAGCCCCAGCAGGGTGCGTTCATCCGCCTTGAGGGACTCGATCGCGGGGATGCTGGCTGTGTTGACTACGCGCATCTACACCGTCCTCCGGTCGACTTCGTGATGGCGTGACTCTGCACGGCTTGATCGCCTGTGTCCAGAAGGCACGCGGGCACGAAGCGAATCCCAAAGACATAGAGAAGAGAGAGAGACTGTAGTTCTCTAGAGCCCTGTTTCCTCTCGACTACACCCCTGCTCCTTCTCCCCTGCTCGCCTGCTCGCGCGCGGTGGCCGGTCCGCGAGGACGCGCTCGTGCGGCGCGTCGCGTCGCCGAGCTCGTCTCGGCGAGCGTCTCGCGCGCGGGCGGCGGGAGGCGAGCGCGCCGTCGGCAGCGGGCGCCGGAGACGGGCGGGCACGGCATGGCGCCCACGCGGGCGCGGGATGAGGCAGAATGCGGGCGTGAGCCAGCCGCAGCTCGTACCCACCATTCGCCGCGCCACCGAGGCAGACCTGCCGGCGGTGGTCCAGCTCTTCTCGATCCCGGACGAGGGCAACCTGAAGACGGACCACCCCGGTCCGCCGCTCGACCCGCGCTACCGCGAGGCGCTCGCGGCGATCGCGGAGGATCCGAACAACGCGCTGCTCGTCGCCGAGATCGAAGGGCGCGTCGCCGGCGCATTCCACCTGACCATCATCCAGTACGTGGCGAACCGCGGGGGACGCGTGGCGCAGATCGAGAACGTGATCGTGGACCCGAGCCTGCGCAGCCGCGGGATCGGCGAGGCGATGATGCGATGGGCCATCGACGAGGCGCGGCGGCGGGGGTGCTTCCGCGTGCAGCTCACGTCGAACAAGGTGCGGCGGCGGGCGCACCGCTTCTACGAGCGGCTCGGCTTCGTGGCGAGCCACGAGGGGATGAAGCTGAAGCTCTGGTGAGCTCGCAGGTCTCGCGGGAGAGATCGCGCCGAGATGCCCGGCAGGAGCAGGGACGAGCCCGGGCGAACCGCCAGGCACGAGCGGATAGGCAGCCGCACGGCGCGCTGTGTACCCTCGGCACAGGAGGTTCGAGCGTGGCCACGACGAAGAAGACGACGAAGAAGACCTCGGGCGCGACGAAGAGCGCGAAGACCGTCGGCGCCGCGAAGACCACGGAGAAGGCCGCAGGAGCCGCGAAGACCACGAAGAAGGCCGCTCTGGCCGCGAAGGGCGCGGGCGGCGATGGCGGCAGCGGCACCTTCGAGGCGCTGCGGAGCATCCTCCAGCGGCACGCGCGCGACCTCGTTGTCGTGCACGACACGCCCGACAACTACTACCTCGATACGCGAACGACGGCGCCGAACGGGAAGCCGCTCTTCTTCGGCGCGGCGCGGGCAGGACGCGCCTACACGAGCTTCTACCTCATGCCGGTCTACACGAACCCCGAGCTGCTCGGCGGGATCAGCCCGGAGCTCAAGAAGCGCATGCAGGGCAAGTCCTGCTTCAACTTCAAGACGAGAGATCCCGCGCTCCTCGATGAGCTGGCGGCGCTCACCGGGCGCTGCTTCGAGCAATGGAAATCCGCGGGCCGCGTCTGAGCAGGCCCAGGCGGCGCGCCCGCCCCGAGGAGGCGCCCCCGCGCCAGCGGGTAGTGCGGAACTTTGGCCGAAGGTGCGGTGGCTTGTGAACCGCCAAGACGCCAAGACGCCAAGACGCCAAGAAAACCTAAATGTTTTGTGCACTTGGCGCCTTGGCGCCTTGGCGGTCCACTCTTCCGTGACGCTGCGGCGGTAATTGCCTCACACCCGCCAGCGCAGGGACGAGGCGCCGGCTCAGCGATCGGTCGGCGCGCGCCCGCCCACGAGGAGAGGCTCCCCCTCGGCCCCGAGCAGCGACAGCGGGAACACCTGCGCCCCGGCAAGCACGTCGCTGCAGAGCCACTCCGCGTCGGGGCCGCGCAGCGGCAAGGCCCTGAGCTCCTTCAACGTGACCCACCGCGCCTCGAGCGAGTGCTCGTCCGGCTGGCTCTTCGGGGGCGTGCCGTCCGCAGGGCGCGCGAGGAAGATGACCCGGAAGCGCGACTCGTAGCGGCTCGGGCTGTGCTCGATGCGCAGGATGCCCTCCAGCTCCACCGGGACGCCCGTCTCCTCCAGCGCCTCGCGCCGCGCCGCCTCGAAGAACGTCTCCCCAGGCTCGACGCGGCCCGCCGGCAGATACCAGAGCTGGCCGTGCTTGCGCTCGTGCACCAGGAGGAAGCGCTGCTGGAGCTTCACCAGCACCACGGCGAAGCACCAGGTCGGGATGGCCGTACGGGACATGATCGCTCCGGTCGACAGCTTATCCGGAAGGGCCGCTCGAAATACGATGGGCGCGCGGCGATCAGGCGTCGCCGCTCCCCTCCCCGTCGCCGCGCAGCGCGTAGCGCTTCATCGCGCGCTGGATGAACTTGCGGTTCACCCGCGCGAGATCGGCCGCGTGCGAGACGTTGCCCCCGGTCTGCCGGAGCACGGCGTCGAGGTACGCCCGCTCGTACGCCTCGGCCACGCGCTCGCGGCCCACGAGCAGCGGCTCGTTCAGGTCCACCGCCGGAGCGCCCTGCGCGCCGTCGCCGTGCGGCGCGGCCGGCGCCGGAGGCCCACCCGCGCCGCCGGCCGTGCCCAGCGAGATCGCGCGGGCCACCGCGTTGCGCAGCTCCCGGACGTTGCCGGGCCACGAGCGCGCCGCGAGCCCCGCCACCACGTCCTCGGAGAGCGGCGGGGGCGACCCGGAGCGCGGCCTGAGCCCCTGCTCGAAATGCCGGACCAGGAGCGGGATGTCGCCGTGCCGCTCGCGGAGCGGCGGCACGGTGACCTGGATGACGGCGAGCCGGTAGTAGAGATCCTCGCGGAACTTCCCGCGCTCCACCTCGCGCGCGAGATTGCGGTTCGTGGCCGCGACGATGCGCACGTCCACCCGCCGCGCCAGGTTGGAGCCCACCCGCCGCACCTCGCGGCGCTCGAGCGCGCGCAGGAGCTTGGGCTGTAGATCGAGCGGCAGCTCGCCGATCTCGTCGAGGAAGAGGGTGCCGCCGTCCGCGGCCTCGAACGCGCCAGGGCGCTCGGACACGGCGGTGGTGAAGGCGCCCCTCACGTGGCCGAACAGCTCGCTCTCGATCAGCGCGGCGCTCACCGCCGAGCAGTCGAAGACCACGAACGGACCGCCGTGGCGCGGGCTCTCCTCGTGGATCGCCTCGGCGACGAGCTCCTTGCCGGTGCCGGTCTCGCCCTCGACGAGCACGGTGGCGTCCGTGAGCACGACGCGCTCCAGCACGGCGAAGAGGCGGCGCATGGCCACGCTGCGCCCGAGCATGCCGCCGAAGCGCTCGCGCTGGGAGAGCGGCAGCTCGACGACGTCGCTGAGCATGCGCAGGCGCAGCGTGGTGCCGCCGACGACGATGGCCGCGTCGGGGCGGGCGTACGCGTCCCGCACCTCCACGCCGTCGACCGAGGTGCCGTTGCGGCTCCCGTCGTCGATCACTCGGATGCGCTCGCCCTCCACGCGGACGATGAGGTGGCGGCGGCTGACCGTGGGGTCCTTGAGGACGAGATCACACTCGCGGCCCAGCCCGACGTGCGCCTCCGGCCCGGGCAGCTCGGCGACGAGCCCCCGGTCCGGGCCGTCCACGACCTCGACGCGGATCTTGCGCGAGGCGAGCCTGTAAGCGCCGCCGTCGCGCTCGATCGGCTTGGTGAGCTCGTCTACCACGCATCGAAGTATACGCCGGGCGGCGCCTCGGCGGGGCGGGCGGCCTCCGTGGCCGCGCGGACACCGCGTGTCGAGACCGCCTCCGTCACGCGTCGAGCGGGGCAGCCGAGAGGGCCCGCGGCGCGCGGCAGGGCCCGCGGCGCGCGGCAGGGCCCGCGGCGCGCGCCGCGACCGCGCAGGGGCACCGCGCCCGGCCGCCGGCGGCCGCGATGCGACAGCCGCGTCGCACCCGACCACTGCGGCCGTGAAATTGAGGCACGGGCGGGCGGCACCGCGTTTGCTCCACCGCCTGTGACGGAGAGATCGGCGCACGGCTCGACGCCGTGCGCGGAGCGCCGCGTCGGCCAGCGCATCGCGAGAACTGCCGCGTCGACGCGGCGCCGGCGCGCGTCGCCCCCCGCCGCTCTCGCCGGCGTCCCAGCGCCGCTGTCGGCTCTCCGCGAATGCCGAGCTCACCTCAGTCCGCGAATGCCGAGCTCACCTCAATCCTCGATTGCCGGGTTCACCCTCAAGGGGAGGAGTTCATGCTCAAGCGCCCGTGTCTCAGGTGGATATCGCTGGCATGCGCGGCCATCGCGGCCTGTAGCTCCGGAGGCGGCGAGCGCCGCGGCGAGCCGCCGAGTCCGCCGAGCGAGGCGGCGTTCTCCCCGGTCGAGCGGCCGCCGAAGCTCGCGCTGCGCCTCGACCGCGTCGTGTACGACGCGGGCGACGCGCTGTCGGTGACGCTCGACCCGGGGGGCGTCGACCTCGGCCCCGGGCCGCTGACGATCGCCCTCGCCGCGCCGGAGACGGGCGACGTGGAGCTCCTCGATCTCGTCGCCTCGCGCGCCGGCTTCGCGTCGACGGCACCCCTGCGCGTCGAGGCCGGCGGGAGCGGCGCGTTCAACGACGGCGCGCTCAGCGCGCAGCCCGGAAAGCTGTTCTATGCGCAGTACTTCGTCGACAAGGCGCGGGCGCCCCAGGGCGCGCTCGAGGAGGACGTGGTCTTCGACTTCGCCCTGCTCGCGGACCCCGCGGCGGGAGCGCCGACCGTCGACGCCGCCGTCGCGATGAGCGACGACGAGCGCCGCGCAGGCGCGAAGCCGAACGGCACCCTGCTCCCCAGGGGAGGGCTGCCCGTGCAGATCGCGACGCGGGAGCTCGTCCTCTACCCGGCCGACGGCGACGAGCTCGAGGCCTTCCTCAGAGCCACCGGCGGCAGCGTCAGGGCGACGCTCGAGAGCGAGGAGGAGGGGGGCCGCGACGCGGTGCTCGTCGAGGTCGACCCGAGCGGCGAGCGGGCCCCGGACGCGACCGCGCTGCGGGCGCTGCTCGGGGAGCGCGATCCGCTGTACGCGAGCAACGCCGGCGCGCTGCAGATCGCCTCGCTGGCCATGAAGCTGCAGCTCGACGGCTACCTCGTCGCGGTGAACCCGCGGTTGCAGCTGCAGGGAGCGCCCGAAATCTCGGCGACGGAGGAGGGCAACCTCACGCACTCGATGAAGATGACCCCGGCGCGAGGCCGCGAGATCCCCTGCGTGCCGGGGGACGCGAGCCGACCTTGCGTGGGGAACGTCCCGTCGGTGTGGGCGTTCAACGCGCTGTGGGAGAAGGACGAGGAGCGGATTCACGTCGCCGTCCTCGACATGGGGTTTGCGCCGACCGACGATCTGCGCTGGCCGGAGCGCGGCGACCTCATCGCGTGCGACATGACCGAGGGCTGGTTCGGCGGCCACCGCTGCGGGCCCGGGGCCGCGTGGGGGCCGCCGACCGTCGGCAACAGCTTCTTCGGCGGACGATCGTGGCACGGGACCGGCGTGGTCGCGACGATCGGAGCGAAGGTGAACAACGGCATCGGCGCGGCGGGCGTGGCGGGCCAGGTCGCCGTCCCGATGCTCTACAAGTACGACACGGCCGCGTATGCGTTCGAGATCGGGCGCGGCATCCGGCTCGCCGTGTCCCACGGGGCCTCGGTCGTGAACGTCAGCGGCGGGTATCCGTGCCGGATCCTCACGAACATCGGCCCCGACGTCGACATCTGCTCGCCGGAAGGCCGCCTCGGGATCTGCGGCGTCGTCACGGCGGGAGCGCACGCCGCCGCCGCGGCCGCGTGCGCGGCAGCCGGCGCGATCCCGATCGTCGGCGCGCTCGCGTGCGCCGCCGCGCTGGGCTCGGCCGCCGCGGCCACCGCGGCCTGCGTCGCGACGCTCGCGTTCGGCGACCTGAAGGGCCCGATCAGCGCCGGCGTCCGCAGCGCGGCCGCCGCGGGCGTCCCGGTCGTGACGATCGCCGGCAACACGCTGTCGCGCGGGTCGCTCCCGCCCGTGGTGCGCGACCTCGTCGACCTGAGCGACCCGAGGACGGAGCGCTGGGGCATCGTCCCGGCCATGATCCCCGAGACGATCGTGGCCGGCGCCGTCAACGGGAGGCTCGACAACGCGGAGTTCTACGGAGACCGCGTCGATATCTGGGCCCCCATCCCCACGGCGTACCTCGCGCCCGAGAGCGTGGATGACATCGACTCTCCGCGGGTGATCCAGAGGCCGCTCGGCGGCACGAGCGCCGCGGCCCCGTTCATCACCGGCGTCATCGCCGACATGCAGGCGGCGAATCGCCGCCTGAACCCGCGCTCCGAGGGCCTCAGCGCGGCGGAGCGCTCCCGGATCGTCGCGCGCATCAAGGAGATCTTGCTGTCGCCGGACAACACGTTCAGCAACGCCGAGCTCGCGGCGCTCGGCTACGCCGATCAGCCGGACCGGCGCCGCAAGCTGGTGAACCCGCTCGCGGCGGTGATGGCCGCGGCCGACGTGCCGGACGTGGCCGCCATGGGCTTCTCCGATACGTCGCTGAACTTCAGCGAGCTCTTGGCGCGGAACGACACCGCCGAGACGGCGACGCCGCTGCCCCTCGGGGGCTCGATCAGCGGGACCATCCTGACCTTGCCGGCCGATCAACCGATGACCGTCGCCCCCGACGTCGACTTCTACCGGCTGGAGCTGCCGGCCTCGCCGGCCGGGCCGCAGGAGATCACGGTGACGCTCGAGATGCCCGACGCGACCACGTACGGTCACGTGACGATCGCCCAGGGTCGGCTGATGGCGGTCAGCGTCTCGCCCACGCGGCGCACCTACCGCGTCGTCGCCGAGGCGGGAGAGCGCATCGTGTTCTCCGTGGGGGCGGCGATGGGCGAGGACAACGTCTACAGGGTCACCGCCTCCGCGCCGGCCCCGGCGCGGCCGATCGGGTCCATCACCCAGCCGGCGAGCGCGGTGGAGGTCTGCGCGAACGAGGAGATGACCCTGACGGCCGAGGTCCTGTTCCCGGGGTTCGACGAGGTGATCGTGCCGGACGCCCGCATCCGGTGGCACGTGAACGGCGCGAGCCACGGGACCGGCAGGTCCCTCACGACGTCGTTCTCGGAGGGGACCTCTCGCGTGGAGCTCCTCGCTTACGACGACCCGGCGCCGCTCGACAGCGTGCTCCTCTCCGCGAGGCCCTGCACGGACGACGCGCCGGTCGCGAGCGTCGTGACGCCCGCCGGAGATGTGGAGTTCGACGCGTGGGACGGCTACGACAGCGAGCGCTCCAGGTGGTTCAAGGACATCACGCTGGTCGGCGCGGCGACGGACACCGAGGACGGCCCCCTGAGCGGCGAGAGCCTGGTCTGGACCACGGACCGGATCACCGAACAGCCGGCCGAGCTCGCGACAGGGAGCAGCGTGGTCGCGCGGCTGTACTCGGGTGAATGCTTCGGCGATACGCACAGGATCACGCTCCAGGCGATCGACTCCGGAGGAAACAGGTCCGCGCCGGTGATGCGCACCGTGACGATCTGGCAGCTGTGCTGACGGGCGATGGCCGCAGGGCTGATCTCGGCAGCTCCCGGCGCGCGCTCCCAACGGGGCTTGGGGCGATGTCTCGCAAGAGAAAATGTGATGAGGTGCAGGGTGCGAGGCGCAGGCCGTGACCGTGGAGGACCGATGGATGTGACGCGGTGGGGTGGATGGATCGGGGGCGCGGCGTCGCTCCTCGTGATCTGGCTCGCGCTGGCGGCGAGCGCGCGCGCCGCCGAGCCGCGCGGCGCCGCGCTCGGGCCCGGGGACGCGACGGCCTCGCTGTGGCTCAGCGACTTCGAGGACTACGCGAGAGCGATCCGCGCGGCAGAGTCCAGCGTCGCGCGCTTCGAGGAGCGGCGAGCGCGCAGCGACGCGGCCGCGAACCTCAGCTACAACCTCGCGCTGAGCCTCGTGGAGCTCGGGGCCGCGCGGATGGCGAGCGGCGATTACCCCGGCGCCGAGCCGCCGCTCGCGCGCGCGATCGACGTGGCGGAGAGCCATGCCGCGGAGAAGCCGGAGGGGATGAGCGACCGGCGCCGCGCGCTCGTGCGAGCCCTCACGGTGCTCGGAGAGCTGCGCATGAGGCAAGGCGATCATGGCGATGCCGAGGCGCTCCTCCTGCGCGCGACGTCCCTTTACGTGGAGGCCCGGGACAGGTCGATGAGCGCGGCAGACTTCGGAGCCCTCGACAGCCTGGCGCGCCTGCTCCTGGCCAAGGCGGACTACCGCCGAGCCGACGCGATCCTGAGCACGCCTCCAGCGGGCTCGGAGAGCAGGGCTCACATCGACCTGACCCGGGCGGAGCTCGAGATCGCCCGCGCCGAGTACGGGCGCGCCGAAGCCCGGCTCCAGAGGCACCTGAAGAAGAGCTCCGTCGACGGCCCGAGCGTCGCGCGCTGCCTCCAGGACCTCGCCGACATCCACGCCGAGGCCGGCGATCCGGCGCTGGCCCGGCCGCTCCTCGAGCGCGCCGTCGGCATCCTCGAGAAGGTCATCGGCCCGGAGCACCCGAGCCTCGCCGCCGCGCTGGACCGGCTCGCGGCGGTCCAGCTGATGCTGGGGGCCGAGCCCTCGGCGGTCGAGCCGCTCGTCGAGCGGGCGCTCGCGCTGCGCGACAGGAAGCTCGGCGCAGGTCACGTCGGGCGGACCACCTCCGTGATGCTCCGCGGCGATCTCGCCCTGAGGCGCGGCGATCGCGCGGCCGCGGAGCGCGCCTACCGCGACGCGCTCGCGCTCCGCGAGCAGCGCCTCGGCGACGGGCACCCGGGCGTCGCCGAGGCGCTCGCCGCGCTCGGCCAGCTCCGGGAGGACGGCGGGGAGCCCGAGGCCGCCGAGCCGCTCTACCGGCGCGCGCTCGCCATCGAGGAGGCCGCCTTCGGCCCGCGCCACCCGCGCGTCGCCCGCGCGCTCCAGCGGCTCGGCCGGCTCCGCCTGGACCAGGGCGAGCTCGACGAGGCCATGGGCTTGCTCGAGCGCGGCGCGGACATCCAGGACCGGCGCGCGCTCGCGCTGCTCCCCGCCGCGAGCGAGGAGCAGAGGACCGCCTTCGTCGGCGCGCTCCGCGACGAGACCGATCTCCTCCTCTCGCTGCACGCCGACAGCGCGCCGTCCGACCCGAAGGCGGCGCGCCTCGCCCTCACCGCCGTGCTCCGGCGCAAGGGCATCACGCTCGACGCGGCCGCCGACCGGATCGCCGCGCTCAGGGACCGGAGCAGCGCCGACGACACGGCGCTGCTGAAGCAGCTCGTCTCGATCCAGTCGCAGATCGTCGATCTCGCCGTCCGCCTCCCCGCCTCGCGGCATCCGAGCGAGCTAGAGGAGGCGATCGACGCGCTCGAGCGCCAGAAGGCGGCGATCGAGGCGGAGATCGGCCGGCGCGGCGCCGCGCTGCGCGTCGACGACGCCCCGGTCACGCTGGACCACGTCCGCGCGTCCCTGCCGGAGGGCGCGGCGCTCGTCGAGCTCGTCGTGCGCCGCCCGCGCCTCCCCGGGCGAGGCGGCGCCTCGCCGGGCGCGCGGCTCGCCTCGCCGCTCTCGCCGCTCGCCGCGCCGCTCTCGCCGCTCGCCGCGCAGCTCGCCGCGTCGCTCGCGCTGCCCGCCGCCGCGCGCTCGCCGGCCGCGCCGCTCGCCTGGGGCGCGCCGCGCTACATGGCGTACGTGCTCCACGCCGACGGCCGCCTCGCCTGGGCCGACCTCGGCGAGGCGGCCTCCATCGACGCGCGCGCCGCCGACCTGCGGCGCGCCTTCGCCGAGCTGGTCCGCGGCCCGCAGCGCGCCGCCCGCGCCCTCGACGAGCGCGTCATGCAGCCGGTCCGCGCCCTGCTCGGCGGCGCCCGCTGGCTCTTCCTCAGCCCCGACGGCGAGCTCAACCTCGTCCCCTTCGGCGCCCTCGTCGACGAGCACGGCAGGTACCTGCTCGAGCGGAGCTCCTTCACCTACCTGACCAGCGGCCGCGATCTGCTCCGCGCTCAGCACCACGACCCGCGGCGCGCCGAGCCGGGCGTGCCCGCGCTGGTCGTCGGCGCCCCGGAGTTCGGGAGCGCCACCCGGCACGCCCGCTTCCGCCGCGAGGCCCCCGCCGGCGCGGCGCCGGCGAGGCGGTCGGTCGACCTGCGCGCGCTGCTGTTCCCGGCCCTCCCCGGCACCCTGCCCGAGGTCACCGCGATCGCGCGGCGGTTCCCGGGAGCGACCGTGCTCACCGGGCTCGACGCGACCGAGGAGGCGCTCAAGGCCGCGGCGCATCCCCGGATCCTCCACCTCGCGACGCACGGGTTCTTCCTCCCCGACATGGATCCTGCGACCGGAGCCGCCGGCGAGAACCCGCTGCTGCGCTCCGGCCTGGCCCTGGCCTCCGCCAACCGGCCCGAGGACGGCCCGGAGGACGGCGTCCTGACCGCGCTGGAGGCCTCGGGCCTGGACCTGTACGGCACGCAGCTGGTCGTGCTGTCGGCCTGCGAGACGGGCCTCGGCGACGTGGAGACGTCGGACGGGGTCTACGGCCTGCGGCGCGCGCTGGTCCTCGCCGGGGCCGAGACCCAGGTGATGAGCCTCTGGAAGATCCAGGACCGCGAGACGCGCAACCTGATGGCGTCGTACTACGAGAAGCTCGCCGCCGGCGGCGGCCGCGTCGAGGCGATGCGGCAAGCGCAGCTCGAGATGCGCGCTCGGCCCGAGACGGCGCACCCCTTCTACTGGGCCGCGTTCATCGTCTCCGGCGACGGCGCGGCCCTCGACGGCCGCGAGGTCGCGCCGCGGCTCGCCCCGACCGCGGCGCCGCCCGCCGTTCCGTCCGTGCGCCCCGGGCCCCGCGGCTGCGCGTGCGACGCGGCCGGCGCCGGCGCTCCCTCCGCGGGCGCCGCGAGCGCCGCGCTCCTCGCGCTCGGCGCCCTCGCCGCGCGCCGCCGGCGACCCGGCGCTGCGCCGCGCAGGGTCCCGCGCGACGGGGCGAGCGGGCGCAGCGTCACGCCTGGCGCGCGGATCAGGTGCCGAGCGCGGAGGGCACGGGGCGGGCGCGACCGACGCGGAGGCGCTGCTTGAGCCACTCGCGCGCCGGCGCCTCGATGAGGGCGTAGGCGAGGAACGAGGCGACGACCACGAAGGCGAGGTAGGCGAGGAAGGCGGGCGCGCCCGGGTTGCGCTCGGCCCGCACCTCCGGCGAGAGCGCCGCCTTGGCGAAGATGTGCCAGAGCGGCGTCTGCAGGATGTACACGGCGTAGCTCGCCTCGCCGAGCCGGATCATCGCCCGGGTGGAGAGGAAGCGGCCGAGGGCGCCGCCGCCCTCGGCGAGGCCGAGGATGAGCAGGCCGAACAGCGGGAACATGCCGTTTTGCAGCACGTAGCGCGCGTCCGGGAAGTGGCCGGCGAAGCCGAAGATCCCGAGGAGCGCGGCGGCCGAGCCCGCCGCGAGCCACGCGCCCGCGCCGCCGCCGAGCGTCGCGCCCCTGGCCCGCCGCGCCAGGAAGTACTTGCCGAGGCAGACGCCGAAGACGAACTCCGGGAGGCGCAGGAGCGGGTTGAAGCCGACGGTGCGCTCGCCGAGATCCTGGAGGGTGAGCGCGCCGCCGAGGACGCGGACCGTCGTCGCCTCGAGCGGCGCGAAGCGCCCGGCGATGAAGAGGGCGAGGGGCGCCGCGATCGCGGCGGCGAAGAGGGCCGCGCCGATGCCGGCGAGCTGTCGCCACGTCGTGCAGCGCACGCGGCCGACGATCCAGGGAAAGGTGAGGTAGAAGAAGGCTTCGGCCGAGAGGGACCAGCCTGGCCCGTTCCACGACGAGAGCGTGAACGGCGTCCACGCTTGCAGCATGAGCAGCGCGGGCACGCCCGTGAGCGCCGCGCGGATCAGGCCGACGCGCGGGCCGTAGAGCTCGACGAGCTGCGCGAGGTAGATGGGCGCTATCAGCAGCAGCGCGAACACGAAGAGCGGGTAGATGCGCGCGAAGCGCGCGGCCACGAAGCTGCGGCGATCGCCGCGCAGGCCGCCGTCCTCGCCAGCGTAGTTGTACGCGAGCACGAAGCCGGAGAGGACGAAGAAGAGGCCCACGCCGATGAACCCCATGCGCGCGATGCTCTCGACGACCGCGGAGCCGGAGGAGGCGGCGGCCGCGATGCCGAAGTGGAACGTGACCACGTGCAGCGCTGCGAGGAAACGGAGCCCGGTGAGCGCGTCGAGCTGCGGTCGCCCTGCGCGGGCCGCTGTGCTTGCCGGCGCTGCCTGCTGGATCATGGCGGCGATTCTCGACGCCGAGGCTCCGGCTGGCAAGCCCGGCCTCGGGGAGGGCCGCCGTCGCGGTGGCCATCGTTCATGCGTCGAAAAACGGCGCCCTCTCCTTCCGCGATGAATGAAACGCCGGGGGTGCGGCACCTCAGCGGATCATGCGAACGACATCATTGCTCGTCTCGTGCGTCCTCATGCTGGCCGGCTGCTCCGGTTCCGGGCCGGGCGGCAGCTCCTCCGACGGGACAGGGGGCGGCGGCTCGCCCGGAGTCACATCGAGCAGCGGGAACACGGGCGGCGCCGGCGGCTCCGGCTCCGGCGGCGACCCCAGTGGTACGGGCGGCTCCGGCTCCGGCGGCGATCCCAGCGGCTCCGGCTCCGGCGGCGATCCCAGTGGTACGGGCGGCTCCGGCTCCGGTGGCGGCTCCGGCGGCTCCGGCTCTGGCGGCGATCCCAGCGGCACGGGCGGCTCCGGCTCCGGCGGCGATCCCAGCGGCTCCGGCTCCGGCGGCGATCCCAGTGGTACGGGCGGCTCCGGCTCCGGTGGCGGCCCCGGCGGCTCCGGCGGCTCCGGCTCTGGCGGCGATCTCAGCGGCTCCGGCGGCGCTGGCTCCGGCGGCGACCCCAGCGGCTCCGGCGGCGCTGGCTCCGGCGGCGACCCCAGTGGCTCCGGCGGCGCGGGCGGCTCCGGCGGCGCCGCCGGCTCCGGCGGCTCCGGCGGCGCGGGCGGCTCCGGCGGCGGCAGCGCATCTCTTTCCCCCTGCGGCACGCCCGGTAACTTGCTCGATACGCCGGAAGCGTTCCTCGATCTGGGACACATCGAGGCGCCCTACCGGCTCTTCGTCTCCGGGGATCGCGCCGTGAGCTGGGATCACGACCGCTGGATCCTCTGGAATACGGCGACCCGCGCCGTGATCGCCGACGGTCATTCGCCTGGCGGCTTCGACATGCTCTCCGAGTGGCCTCCGGACGGCCCGCCCCCTGAGCTCCCGGGTGGTGTCGAGCTCCGAGGAGGTCTCCTGCTCATCCAGACGGACCCGCTGCACGCGTTCGAGCTGCGCAACGCCGCCGACGGAGCGCTGCTGGCGACCATCACAGCCGAGTACGAAGATGTGGGGCTCGCGACCGACGGGAGCTACGCATGGACCGCCCGCTCCGGCAATCTCACGGTCTGGAGCCCTGACGGGGACGAGGTGCTGTCGGCCGCGCTGACCATCTACGGCGCGTTCCATGCGGCCCCCGACGCGGTGCGCATCGCGCCCATCTACGCCGCGGATTGGCCGGTCCAGGTCGTGCCGATCGACGGCTCGCCACCGCACCTCACGCCCGCGTTCGCCGGCACCTTCCACGCGTGGTCCCAGGACGGCGAGCGCTTCCTCACGACGGCCGGCAACACGGTGCGGGTGTACTCGAAGACCGGCGTCCAGGAGAGCATCGTCAACCTGCCGGACATCGACAATCTCGCAGCGACGGGAGATTACCTCTGGACGTACAAGGAATACTACCCAGGCTACCCGCTCAAGATCTATCGCATCGGCGGAGGGAACGTTCCCGTCGCGCAGTACGAAAACCGAGGCGGCACGACCGTCGTGCCCACCGAGCGCGCGATCGGCGTCTTCAACAGTGGCTCGCCGAAGCTCGCGATCATCGATCTCGGCGGCGCCGAGATCACACGAACGGAGCACGAGGTGGCGGGCCACGCCCACACCTTGGCGCACATCGATGGATCGCTTCACTGGGTGATCGCCGGCCCGCAAGGCGTCATCACGAAGGGGACCGCGGACGACCCCGACGCGACCGGGACGCTCGGCTGCGGGGCGGCGAACCTGGGCGGCTCGGCCTCCGGGCAGGTCGCCATCGCCACGGCCGTGGGGACGATCTTCCTCTACGACACCGCCGACCTCGACGCCGGTCCGACGGCGTCCGTCCCGTTGCACAGCGCTCGCGTGCGGCTCTCGGCGGACGGGCGCGTGCTCGCCGCGCGCGCCACCGAACGCGAGCCGCACATCGAAGAGAGGTTCCTCAAGATCTTCTCGCTGCCCGACGGCGCCGAGGTGGCCTCGCTCCCCTCGGCGGTCAAGCTCATCGATTTCTCGCTGTCCTCGAGCGGGACGACGCTGGGCCGCGCGTATCTCGACGCCACGGTGGCGAGCGGCGAGAGCCGTGTCGTCAGCGACGTGACCGGAGAGACGGTGATCCATCAGGACACCCAATTTCAACCGGTCCCGGTCATCTCCCCCGACGGTCATCACTTCCTCCTGACGGACCAGGCGCCCCAGGACGGCTGCGGGTTCACCCAGTTCTACGAGGATGGGGTGCTCGTCAACGCGGTGCCCGGCTGCGCGATCGGATGGCTCGATGACACCCGCGCGCTCGTCCAGACGTATCAACAATACTGGCTGCCCAGCCGGTGGGAGTACAAGGCGACCACCATCTACGACGAGCTGGGCAACCCGATCGGCACGTCGCCCCTGCCCCGCATCTCCTTGAGGCCCAGGGAATTCGCGCGCATGAGCGACGATTACGGCGTCGTCCCCGTATCGCCGACGGCCGTTTATGCGCGGTACGAGCACGCCATCTACGATGTCGAGACCGGGGCGACCCTGGCGACCCTCCCCGTGAACAGCGTCCTCGCCGGCAGCTCCGCCGTCTATCCCTGCGGCAACGCGATCTGCGCCGCGCCGTACTGACGGCCTCCCCGGCTCCCTGCGGCCGCCCGGCCTCCCCCGGGAGCCCCCTCCCTCGTCGTCGACCCAAATGTGCGCGGGCCCCTGAATACGGCGACCGACCCGCGCATCGGAGGTGCTGGAAGCGGAGAACGCCAATGCCCGCCGTGACGGTCCGCCGGCGAGAGGGTCGCTCCGACCCCTCGTTTCTCGCGGACGAAGCTCGTCCTCTCGTCGCTGGTGGCAGCGACTGGCCACGTCCTCGGATCCATCGCGGAGGGGTGTGATGAGTGCCGTCCAGAGCTACTTCGACGCCGTCTATTTTCCGATCAACTTCGGGCGGTCTTCCGCGCTGCGGCGGACCGTCGGTCGCTTGTTCCGGCGGGAGAGCCACCGTATCGTCGAGCATGGCTGCGATCTCGTCCGTCCGCATGCTCCGCGCTCCGTCCTCGACCTGGGCTGCGGGACAGGGGATCTGCTGAGCGCCCTCTCGGCGCGACACGCCCTGGAGCGCGCCGTCGGGGTCGACATCTCGGCACCGGCGCTCGCGAGGGCGCGAGAGCGCCTGTCGCGCCTCGCCGAGACCTCGTTCGAGCGAGCCGACGTGAGATCGTGCCGCGCCCTCGAGGGCGCCCACGACGCGGTGCTGGCCATCGGGCTCTTCGATTATGTGCGGCTCGACGCCCCCACGCTGCGGGCCTTGCTCGCGGCGGCGAACCGCGTCGTCGTCGTGACCTTGCCGCGGCGCCGCGCGACCGCCCAGCGCCTGGCGCGGACCGCCTGGCTCGCCGCGAACGGCGTGAGGCTCCGCGCGTACGGCGCGGCGGAGGTGGCGTCGTTCAGCGCGGAGGCCCGGCGCGCGGGCTTCGCCTGCGAGGTGACGTGCGCGCCCGATCTCGCCGACAACCTCTGGCTCGTCTGCGTCCGGCGGGGTGAACGTGCGCTGTCCGCCTGAGGCCGCCGTCGAGCGCCCGCGCCCCGCGCTCTCGGCGCTGACCGTCGATGTCGAGGACTGGTATCAATCGTACGTCGACAACGACGCTCCCCTGTCGTCGCGGGTCGTGGACAACACGGAGGGGGTCCTCGAGTTCCTCGACGTCTCGGGCGTCAAGGCGACGTTCTTCGTCCTCGGCGAGGTCGCCCGCCGGTTCCCCTCTCTGGTCGCGCGGATCCACGCCGCCGGGCACGAGGTCCAGTGCCACGGCGAGCGCCACGTCTCGATCGCGTCGTTCCGGCACCGCCAGCTCGTCGACAGCCTGCTCCGGGCGCGCCACGCGATCGAGGACGCGTGCGGCGCGCGCGTGCGCGCCTTCCGGGCCCCCTACTTCTCGGTCAGCGCGGGCCGCATCGCCGACGTGTTCGACGCCCTCGCCGAGGCCGAGTTCGACGTCGACTCCTCGATATTCCCGGTGCAGATGCGCCGCTACGGCGTCGGCGACTGGCCCCTCTCGCCCACCTACGTCCCGATGAAGCGCGGCGGGTGCCTGCTCGAGGCGCCCGTCGCCGCGTTCACCTGGCTCGGGCGCCGCGTCCCGGTCGCCGGCGGGGGTTATCTCCGGGCGATGCCGTTCCGGCTCGCGCGCTACGCGATCGAGCGGATCGGGCGCCAGGGTCGCCCGGCCATCCTCTACATGCACCCGTACGAGTTCGATCTCCGCGAGGTGGACGCCCACCGCGACGCGGTCGGCTGGTGCGGTCGCGTCCACCAGGGCGTCGGGCGCGCGGCCTTCGTCCGGCGCCTGCGCGCCCTGCTCCGTTGCTGCGCGTTCGACCGGCTCGACCGCGCGCTCTCCGCCTCCGGAACGCCGTATCCGTCCAGCGCCACGACCACGGGGAAGACGCCATGAAGATCGCGCTCGTCAATCCGCCCCCTCGCAGGGAGTACGAGAAGCACTGGGCGAGGTTCCCCGTGCTCGGCCTGGCCTACGTGGCGAGCGCGCTCCGCGCGGCGGGGCACGAGGTCGCGCTCCTCGACGGCAAGCTCGACGGGCTCTCGGTCGACGCCATCGTCGAGCGGATCGCGGCGACCTCGCCCGGCCTCGTGGGCATCACCTGCATGACCGTCGAGTACGCGCAGGCCGCCGCGATCGCCGAGCGGATCAAGGCGCGCGCCCCCGCGCCCATCGTCGTGGGCGGCGCGCACGTCAACGCCGTCGGCGCGCAGGCGCTCGAGGAGTGCCGCGCGTTCGATTTCGCGTGCATCGACGAGGGGGAGCACCTCGCGTGCGAGCTCGCGGCCGCCGTCGGCGAGGGGCGCCCGCTCGATTCCATCGCCGGGCTCGCGTTCCGCCGGGGCGCCGGGATCGTCGAGAACCGCCGCCGCGACTACCCTCCCGACTACGACGCCCTGCCGTTCCCGGCGTGGGACCTCTTCCGGGTGGGCGACGAGATCCCGATCCTCACGCACCGCGGCTGCCCTTTCCAGTGCACCTTCTGCGGGCACAACTCGGGGTTCAAGCCGCGCTACCGCTCCCCCGAGAACGTGCTCGCGGAGATCGAGGAGATCGTCGCGAGGTACCGGCCGAGGACGGTGCGCTTCGAGGACGAGACGTTCGGCCTGAACCTCCCGCGCACGAAGCAGATCCTGCGCGGCATCCTCGATCGGGGGCTCGAGGGGAAGGTCGCTTTCTCCGCGCAGACGCGCGTCGATCGCATCGACGTCGACTTCATCCGTCTGCTCAAGCGGTGCAACTTCGCGACCCTCGAGCTCGGCGTCGAGAGCGGCAACCCCGGCGTGCTCGAGCGTGTGCGGAAGGGGATCACGCTCGATCAGGTCGAGCGCGCGGTCCGCCTGGCCAAGGAGGAGCGCCTCAAGGTCTGGTGCAAGTTCATCCTGGGCCATCCGCACGAGACGCGCGAGACGGTCATGGACACCGTGCGCTTCATCGCGCGCCTCAACCCCGATCAGCTGTCGGTGTCGGTGATGACGCCCTACCCCGGGACGCCGATCTACGAGATGGCGTTGCGCGGCGAGGGCGGCTACCGGCTCCTGTCCCGGGACTGGGCCCGGTACGACAAGTACGCGAGCGGCGCGCTCGAGCTCGAGGGGCTCTCCCTCGGCGAGCTGAAGCTCTACCAGATCCTCTCGTACCTGCGGCTTTACGTGCAGAACGGCCGCTTCCGCGAGCTCGCCTCGCTGGTGACCGGTCACCGGCGCATGGCCGCCGAGATGCTCGTCGACGCCGCGGTCCACCTCTCGCGCCGCCGCGGCACGACCGCCCCGCCCGCGGCGGCCGGCCCCGGGGGCGAGCGCCCGCGCCCCCCTGGCCCTGCGCCGAGGGCCGCCCTCCCGCGCGCGAAGGGCGCGCGCGGGCCTCGCCTCCCCATCGTGCAGAGCTGACCATGCGCATCCTCTTCGTCGTCCAGAACTACCCGCCGGAGCGCGGCCCCGTGCGTTACACCGCCTCGCTCGCCGCGGGCCTCGCGGCGCGCGGGCATGACGTGCGGGTGCTCACGGCGCTCCCCCACTACCCGGACGGCATCCCGCACGCGGGCTTCGGCCGGCTCTTGCCGAAGGAGGCGACGGAGGACGGGGTCCGCGTCGTCCGGCTCCCCGTCGTGATGGCGAGCAACACCGAGCTCGTCCGCCGGCTCGCGGGCATGGCGTCGTTCGCGGCGGCGTCGCTCCCGCCGGCGCTCCTCGGCGCGCGCCCCGACGTCGTGGTGGCGTCGCTGCCGCCGGTGACGACCGCGCTCGCGGCGCTCGCCGCGGCCCGGCGGCACCGCGCGAGGCTCGTGATGCTGCTGCGCGACGTCGAGCCGAAGATCTCGCTCGAGCTGCGGGGCGTCGACGGGCGCCCCTGGGCGGGCGCGGCGGTCCGGGCCTTCACCGGCGTCTACGATCGCGCCGATCGCCTCGTCGTCGTCCACCCGTCGCAGGTCGCCTCGCTCACCGACTTCGGCGTGTCCGCGGCGAAGGTCGAGGTGATCCCGCACGGCATCGACGTCGCCGCGTTCGAGCGGCAGGCGGCGCGCGGCGCGCCGGGCGTCCTGCCGCGGCGCCCTGGCCGCGCGGTCGCGCTCTACGTCGGCACGATCGGCGTCGCGCACGACGTCGCCCGCCTGGTGCGCGCGTTCGCCGACCGGGCGGTGCGCGACGTGCCGGTCGATCTGGTGCTGGTCGGTCATGGCGAGCAGGCGCCCGAGTGCGAGCGCCTGGCCCGGGAGCTGTCGCTCGACAGCGTCTTCCTCCGCCCGCCGGTGCCGCTCGAGGACGTGCCCGCGCTCCTCCGGCAGGCCGACGTGCTCGTCTCGTCGTACCGCACGCTCTCGCGGCCCATCGACGGCATGATCGGGTCGAAGTTCTACGAGTATTTCTCGGCCGGGAAGCCGGTCCTGGTGAGCGGCGAGGGGGCCGCGGCGGATCTGGTCACGTCGATCGGCAACGGGCTCTGCGTGCCGCCGGGCGACGCGCCCGCGCTCGCCCGGGCGCTCCGGGCGCTGGTCGGCGATCCCGAGCGCGCGCGGGCGATGGGAGCGCGGGGGAAGGCCTACGCGCAGCAGCACTTCTCGCTGGCCGAGCGGCACGATCGCTGGGAGCGCCTGCTCCGCGACGTGTGCGCCGCGGGCCGGGGCGAGCCGCGCGGGCCGGGCGGGTCGGAGGGCTCCGCTTCGCGAGCCGCGGGGCGCCGGCTCGAGCTCGATGACTCGGCGTGCGCCTGAGGCGCCCGACGCGCGGCATGCGGAGCGTGCGCCGGGTCTCACGATCGCTTGCAACCCTGAGAGACAAAGACGAGCCGGGAAGCAGGCCCGCGGCCGGATGCTCTGCTCATGGCCCGCGGCCGGATGCTCTGCTCATGGTCCGCGGCCGGATGCTCTGCTCATGGCTGGCACCTCGACGCCGTGCCCTCAGCGCTCCGTCCTGGTCACCCGGGATTCCGCGCCCAGGTTGGAGGCGTCGCCTCGGATGGCCGCCAGCGGCGTCCGTAGCGCCCGTGGCCGAGTCAATGGCAATGGGGACGAGAGCACGAGAGAGGGAGCCGCGGCTCGGGGCAGGTGCAGCAGAACATTCCAGCAGAACGGATCGGCCAATGTTGGCCCGGCGCCGGCGCGTGCCGTTGCCGTTGCTGGGGCCAACGTTGGCCCGGCGCGCGCCGTTGCCGTTCCTGGGGCCAACGTTGGCCCGGCGCCGGAGCGCGCCGTTGCCGTTCCTGGGGCCAACGTTGGCCCGGCGCCGGAGCGCGCCGTTGCCGTTCCTGGGGCCAACGTTGGCCCGGCGCCGGAGCGCGCCGCTCTCGCAATGGCCGCGCCGCGATCGGTGAGCACCGTGCGGGCCTTCGGCGCGGCGCCGGTGGGGCACGCGCCGGCCGGCGTGCCATCGCCGCCGCTGTCTTCGCGGGCCCGGCTATCGCCGCCGCCCGGCAGGGGTGCAGGGGTCGGCCCGAAGCCTCACGCGAGGAGCAGGAGCGATAGCGCGAGGTCAGGCGGGCCAGGCGGTGAAACCGGTAGTCTCGAGAATTCTCGTATGGTACTCCAATCAGGGAGACCCCTATTTGGCACACGTGCGAAACGATTCGTCGGCGGATGATGGAGGAAGGCTCATCACGTCGACGTCTGATGTAGGAAATGCTCGCTCGGTGTCGCCAGGCCATCTCGATTCGGCAGGGATGGCCTGGAGGAGGTGCTGCTGCACGCTGTCTCGGGCCTTTACCGCGGCAGGTCGCGTCGCGGAAAAGGGCGCTTCACATGGCGGCGCGCGGCGTCAACATCGTGATTTGTTGAAGCATCTCGGAGAGCGGTTCCATGAACTTGAACAGGATGCTGGCTTTTGCGCGGTGTACCGGCGGGTGCGTCATCGCGGTCCTCGGGCTCGGATGCGCCCAGATCTTCGGCTTCGATAAGAGCTACGAGATCAAGAGCGACGGCCTCGGAGCCGCGGGCGCTGGAGGTGAAGCTGGAGCAGCGGGGAACGGCGGGGACGGAGGCTCGGGCGGCGCGGGCGCTGGGGGCGAAGGCGCGGGAGCCGGAGGCGCGGGCGGCGCCGGCGGCGGAGGCGCGGGCGGCGCGGGCGCTGGAGGCGAAGCCGGAGGCGGAGGCGCTGGCGGTGGTTGCGGGGAGCCGCCGGCGGGCGAGCCGCTGGACCTGTCGCTGCTCGACGACATGGAGGACGGCGACGGCGCCATCATCTCCCTGAACGATGCCGAGAACCCCCGGCGAGGTGCCTGGTTCGTCGGGAACGATGGCCTCGGCACACAAAAGCCCGCGAAGAACGAGACGTTCTTCATGACCCCCATCGAACCGCCGCGCGGCAACAGCCTGTCTGCCGTGTATTCCGAGGCGGACGACAAGTTCACCGACTGGGGTGCCCTCTTCGGCTTTCGTCTGAACAACAACAAGACGGAGACCAATCCGGGCGTCTACGACGCCTCCGAGTTCCGTGGCATCACCTTCTTTGCCCGTGCTGACAGCGGCCCCTCGACGAAGGTGCTTGTGGACGTCGTCGACGTGCAGACCTGGAGCGGAGGCGGCATCTGCGTCAATAACGGGCAGTGCGACGACCATTTCACCAAGATAGTCACGCTGACGCCCTGCTGGACTCAGTACAAGGTAGCCTTCGCCGAGCTCAAGCAGAGCGGGTGGGGTCAAGCGTTCGAGGCGGTCGACCTGACGAAGCTCTGGGGCATCCAGTTTCGCTTCGGAGCGCGCACCCGGTTCAACATCTGGATCGACGACGTGGCGTTCTACAGGTAGGAGCCGGGCGTAACGCTGTGGGGTGCGGCGTGGGTCATCGCCACGTGCCATCCTCACAACCGCAAGAAGCGGGTACAGCGCCTTCTGCGGGAGGCACCACCGCACCCCGAGCCGCGTTCCTCGAGCGACGTCAGCACGCTGACGCACACCGCTTCTCCAGCGGGTGGCTGCTGGCCTCCATGCTTGGGTTCACCCCTGCCACGTCGAGTCGGGCATGGATGTGGATGGAGGCGCTGCCGAAGCGCAGAGGGCAGTAGCTGCCTCTGAATGGAGGCACCGGTCCCCTGAGTGACATGGCGACGTGATACGAGCGGACCCCTTGACGGCGTTTAGAACCCCACGCTGCTCATCCGATCAGCACCGACTGCCGCCTGTGGCCGCGCTTCCGGCTCGACCGGACGTGGAGCGCCTCACCTATCGGCTCGCCAATAGCCGAACGTTGTTCAAGGCGACATACTCCTTAAGTGGAGCGACCGTACTCTTGACGCGCCCGATGACCCGGCGACACTTACGCCGTCGCTAGTTGGCACGCCACTTGCCGTCTCAACATCGAAATCGTGTCAGCTCCGCGGCGGGGGGTCCGTACAGGCGGCGGCTCGATTGATCACCCGACGATCTACCCTGGTGACGTGGTGCACGGCGCACTGATAGACGCCGCATGGACTACAAATGAGACGGTTGATGAACCCTGAAGAGAAGCGCCCCGCCGATGGCGCTCATATCCGACCCGGATGTATCATCGCTGGTCGTTATGTTGTAGAGCACCTGATTGGGGAGGGCGCGTTCAGCTGGGTCTTCAGGGCCACCGACATTGGCACGAAGACCCGGAGCCCCGTCGCCGTCAAGGTTATCCGCCCGGAGCACGCTGGCGTCGACGCCGTCGTGCGTCGCCTCAAGCTCCGCGAGTTGAAGTTGCTTCGGCAATTGCACGAGACGAGCCACGCGGTCAATATCGTACGCGCCGTCGAGCCGGAGATCATCACGCACAAGGGGCTTCTATGTCTCGTTCTCGAGCTGATCGACGGCCCGTCGCTGGAGGAGACGCTAGCGGAGCAGCGCATCCTCGAACTCTCTGAAATCATCCGGATCAGCACCGGGATCGCGCGTGGCTTATCGGCCATCCACGCCGCGCAAGCGGTCCACCGGGATCTTAAGCCGAGCAATGTCCGCCTACGGAACGGCATTGTCCCCGTCATCGTGGACCTCGGAATTGCCAAGGCTCTATGGGAAACGCAGGCACTCACCGGCGACACCCAAGCTCTTATGACACCGCGCTACGCGGCCCCGGAGCAACTCGCGCGCGAGTGCGTCTTACCGGCAAGCGACGTTTATGCGCTCGGACTGATGATTTACGAGATGCTGGTTGGCAATGTACCACTCATCGGGAGCAGCTACGCAGAGACGCTGAGAATCCGCTCCTGGGTTCGTCCGATTGATCCCCGCGCGTTGGACAAAACCATACCAGAGCCTATCGCGCTATTGACGCTCCGGTGCCTGAGCACAGACCCGTATCAACGCCCTCGCGCAGACGAGATCGCGCAGACACTATCCATTCCAAGTATACGCCGCCGGCGTGCAATACTGGGCGCCGCAGCGTTCCTCACCATGGCTATCGCCCCTACGCTCATTAGTCGCTTGCGCCGAGGCTCTCATGGCCCAAAGGCCGCCCCCAATGACAGCAACCGTCTCGCGGAGCATATCGTCGAAACCGCAGGTGCCGACGACCCTCCTGCGTCGAGCGCCCCCAGGACGGCACCGCCCGTGATGATCACAAAGGCTCCCGGCGACGGAGTTCCGGGCTCAAGTGGAGCCTCCAGAGCGAACCGGGGAGCTCGCCCGTCCACGACATGGCGTCATCCGCCGATCAAATTACCGATCGATGGCCCCATCACTCATTTCGGCGCGGGTCACATCGCTGTCGCGATGACAGCCGATCGAAGTATCTGGGCTTGGGATAACACTTATGATGGCCAGTTATGGCGAGGGGTCGAGCCGTACAAGGTGAATTGCACCGTGCTGCCTGTCGCGGTGGTGGCAGGAACCAACTTTCCATTGATTATTGACAGCGGCGGCTCGGTCTGGACATGGAGGCGTAGAGGAGAGCGGACACAGCCGGTATCTTCGCTCTCAGGAGTCGCCGCTGCCGCTGCTGGGCATGCCTACATCGTCGCCCTTATGAAAGACAGCTCAGTATGGTTGATTGGTGGAGTTGGCTCAATGGATGCCGCACCAGATCCCATCATGATAAATGAGCCATCACGCGTCAAGATGATAGCCGCAGGCGGCCACGATCGATCGGCCGTCTTGAGCGAAGACGGCAAGGTCTGGTCATGGCGCCATAGCACGAGCCCCCAGAGCTTCGGCACGATGCTGCGGATGTTTCCATCCGAGACGAGGGTAACAGCACACCAGATAGTCGATTTTCCACGAGCAACGGCGATCGCCATCAACAACCATCAGACGCTAGCACTAGACGAAGAAGGGAATGTATGGAGCTGGTGGCCCTCGCACAAGGCAACCATAAAGCTATGGAAGTCAGTACATTTTACGGCCATCGCAAGCTGCACCGAATCGGTATTGGCCATTGATAAACAAGGCGGAGTATGGGCATGGGGAAAATTTGTCTTTGAGTACCCAAAGGAGCTATATATCGATGCACCTACCAGGGTACAAGGGCTTCCTCCGATCGTTGCGGTATCCACGAATGGGCACTACTCACTAGCACAAGACGAACATGGATCGCTATGGGCCTGGGGCACCACAGATCGATGTGACGATCGAGATGCTGCCACCCGCAAGTCGTTAGGGTGCCACGAATGAGCGCCAGCCAAAGCCGCACGCGTACGAGCACCATCGAGACCGCTGTCGGGGCATGCGCGCTTGGCCCGGGAGACGTGCTGCTCGCTCGTTACAACATCGAATTCCTGATAGGCTCAGGCGCTTTCGGCTGGGTCTTCGCAGCGATCGACGTCGTGCACAGTCCGCCACGCCGCGTAGCCGTCAAAATGCTCAGACCCCAGCCATCGTGCGGTCCTGACGGACTACGAAGATCGGCACGGCGCGAGCTTGGCATCCTGTTGCGAGTCCACGCCGAGAGTTCAGCGCCACCCGTGGTCAAGCCGCTCGAATTCGATGTCCTTGAGCATGAAGGACTTCCTTTCCTTGTGCTGGAGTTCATAGATGGCCCGTCGTTACAGGAGCGAATGAGCGGAAAGCGCGCGCTGACGGGCCGCGACGCATGTTTCATTGGGGCCAAAATCGCGCGCGGACTCGCAGCCATCCACGACGTCGGAGCGATACACGGTGATCTCAAGCCCACAAACATCCGGCTGCGTGGAGATGCTGGTCCTGTCATCGTCGATCTTGGCGCGGCGAACATGGACTGGGAGGGAAGACCCGGAACGCATGCAGGCGGGTCTCTGACGACCGCCCTGTACGCCGCACCAGAACTACTCGCGGGCGGCCCACCCAGCCCGGCGAGCGACGTGTACGCGTTGGGCCTCATCATGTTTCAATTGCTGTTCAATGTCGGACCTATGGTTCCTAGGCAGACCGCGCGGGCAATGCTCGCTCGCGCATCGTCAGCACGGTGGCCTCGACGTCGCTCAGGATCCGAGCTCGCAGCGTGGCTCCTGCGTTGCTTGCACCCGGAACCACCGCAGCGCCCCACCGCCGCCGAAGTAGCGGCGGCTCTCACCCTCGGATTGAAGTCCGGCGGCGCCATGGCTCTGGCTGGAGCCCGTCGGAGCCTTCGGACGTCGCTCACGGTCCTTGCTTCGAGGGGGCTTCGGGCGGCAAGCATCACGACTCTTTTATTCTCAGACCATGCATCACAGCTCAACCATCCGACGACTGAGCTGACCAGCCCATCTTGTCGCACCAGCTACTACAGCGAGAAGGAGCTACCTAGCGACGTTCAAGTTATCGATTTCGAAACGTGCCATGGCTGTCCATGCTGCGACGGCGGCTATTTCCGCTCGGCCAGTACGACGGAATGCGACGCATGTGCGATGCGAAACAGCCTGGCGGCGTCCGGGATCACTGTAACCGCGGTCGAACCTGCGAAGGGCGCTTCGCGTGGGACCACAGACGCCTCGTTCGAAGGCCGCTATCTGCGCGCAGATTACAATGACTCACCAATCAGATTCAATCTATCGAATCCTACATCATTATTCGGACTAAGCGCTCGCCTGTCTATTCCCGTACTTCGCGTCAACGAAAGAGGGACCTCGCCCCACGGAGTTACCATACATGGATACGACATCAAAGGAACAAGAATAGCCACTTCGACCGTCGACTTCACCAAAGCAGAGCGAACCGGTCAACCATCATCCGGCAACCATGTCACGCTCGACCACATGCCGCGATTCATCGGAATAATATCCTGCGATGGACCCAAGATATCCAAGGTCGAAGTTGAATTCACAGACGTCGTTGGCCTGGATCATCTGACTCTACATCCGTCGCGTTTACACGAAAACAGCAGCATCGACCCTTCAGCGCAAGCTCGATCCAACGACGACAACTCAGACCCTTTTGTGGAGAAAGGTCAATCCGATCTTGCTCATTCCGAAGATGCCGAGGCGTCGAAGGTGGACCACTCCTCCAGCTGCTTGCATCAAGGAAGCATATCGATCGCCTCTACACCACCGGAGGAGCTGCGATCGATATCGGAAGAATTTCGCAGACGCAACGGTCGACAGTGGTCGTATCCTGTATACGACGATAGGAAACCGCACGAAGTCGATGGCATCGGCAAATTTATCACATTCGCCTCGAACCCCGGCTCGCCGGAGGAAAATATAGCAAATCAGCCAGGCATAGAAGGAGATGCGGCCAAGCGCGTTGCGCTCGAATTTGTCCGAAAGAACATGGATCTTCTCGGTCTCACGGCAACGAGCATGAAAACGCTGAGCGTCGATACTTGGGCGAGCCACGGCAGGCTCATAGAACCAGACTGGGAAGTCGTACTGAGGGGAACCTACCCACGTAGAGGGTATGAATCAATCGAAGCCGTCGCGGACAGAATCCATATTCGCATAACGGTTTCCAGCGACGGAATCGTTCGAATGGTCCGCAACTATTCACGAATATTTCCAAAATTTGACCTCTGCCTCGAACCGAAGATCAGTCCGAATGAAGCAATAAAGAAGATCAACGAGGCGCACGATCCGCCGACGGATTCGCGCCGCGGATCGCTAGCCAACATCAAATCGACTCGTTTGACGATCAACGTCAAACGCGACGCCAATGGAATGACGTTGACGCTTGCCTATGAATTCGATACCCACGAAATGGGTCGGCTCTTCGTCGACGCGCACACCGGAGAGCTCCTGGAGGAGCGAGGCGGTATCCCTGTGCATTGACTCTCCCGTCGATCCCTATTCCCCGCGCTGCTTCGATGGGTGAGATCCCACTGAAGCAGGATGGTCCCGTAAACCGTGACGTTTCATGGCTTTTTGCACGAAATATCTCCCAACGCCTGCAACTTCGGCGGTGCGGCTGACGTTCCCGTCGGTCTGCTTCAGTGCGAGCTCGAGATAAGCCCTCTCGTATGCGTCGGCTATCCGCTGGCGGCCCACGAGGAGCGGGACGTCCAGCGTAACCTCGAGAGCGGCCGATGCGTCTGGAACCGGGTTGGCCTCTGGGGGTGGCTCCGGAACTCCAAGGGAGAGAGCGCGAGCGACCGCGTTGCGCAGCTCACGGACGTTGCCCGGCCACGATTGAGCTGCGAAGGCAGCGACGCTGGCGTTTGAGAGCGGAGCGCTGGGCTTCCATCGCGACGCCAGCTCTTGCTCGAAGTGGCGAACGAGCAGGGGGACATCTTCGAGACGCTCTCGGAGGGGCGGGAGTCGGATGGAGATGACAGCAAGGCGGTAGTAGAGATCCTCACGGAACGATCCGTGGTCCACGGCTCGAGACAGTGTGCGGTTGGTCGCGGCCACTATCCGGACATCCACATGCCGCGGCTTGTTGGAGCCAACTCGACGTACGTCGCCGGTCTCCAAGACGCGCAGGAGCTTAGGCTGCAGATCGAGCGGGAGCTCGCCGATCTCGTCGAGAAAGAGGGTCCCGCCGTTTGCCTCCTCAAACGCTCCAGCGCGATCCGCGACCGCGCCGGTGAAGGCGCCTCGCACATGGCCAAATAGCTCGCTTTCGATCAATGTAGGCGACACGGCAGAGCAGTCGAATATAACGAATGGACCACCCGCACGAGGGCTCATCTCATGGACCCCCTCCGCGACGAGCTCTTTGCCGGTGCCCGTCTCACCCTCGACGAGCAGCGTGGCATCCGTGGCTGCTGCGCGCTCCAGAATCGAGAATATGCGGCGAATGGCGACGCTCCTGCCGACCATGCGGCCGAAGCGTTCGCTGGAGGACAGCGGTAGCTCCACGATGTCCGTGAGCATGCGCAAGCGCAACGTAGTCCCACCGATCTGGATGGTGGAGTCGGGGCGCGCGTACCCATCGCGAATCTGTGTGCCATCCAGCAGTGTGCCGTTTCTGCTGCCCGGATCAAGGACACGGATCTTGTCTCTTTCGATGCGCAGGATCAGATGCATACGGCTGACGGTCGGATCTTTCAGCGCTACCTCACAGTCTTTGCCTGAGCCGATGCGGGCTTCCGGTCCGGGAAGCTCAGCGACGACGCCCGCGTTCGGGCCTTTCACCACCTCGACGCGGATCTTGTGAGAGCGTAGCTTCAAGCCTTCCGATTCAGAATCGATCGTTAGCGTCTCTTTGTCCGTCTTCATGCTTTGTCCAACACGTTTTGTGGCTTGCTCTGGCATTTACTGTGGTGCGACGTCATGCTGGGCTGCGCTCCTGTGTTTCTGCGTGCGGTCGGCCGCAGCGCAGGTCGACAGCGCACCCCCACTCCCGGGTGCTCTCGGAGGTCTGCCGCCTCACCGAGCGTTGAATGCGGCTCCGAGACTCGGAGATCGATCAGCTCGCGCGCGCGCCGGGCCTGCCCATCGCCGAGGCCGAGGCCTACGCCGCTTCCGCCCCCTGGATGCTGCTTGAAGAGGGTCGGCTCGCTCGGTTGTGAGGGCCAGCCTGGCAGCGCCTCCGTGAGCTCCACCTGATCCGGCATCTCCGCCTCGTTGGGAGCACGCGCACTGCTCGTCACCGCCCTCTCCTACCTGCCGCCCACGGCGGCTCCCCTCCGCCTCACGCCCCCACCGCGCCCTCCGCCGCCGGCGCCGCCCCGGCGACCCACGCCCGCGCCTCCTCCATCAGCCCCAGCGTGAGCGGCCGCAGCGTCACGCCCGACCCGGCTGCCTCCGCGACCGCCTCCTCCAGCGCCGCGACCCCGACCTCGCCCCGCCGCGCCAGGTGCAGCAGCTCCCACAGCCGCGCGCCCAGCGCGAGATCCCGGTCCGCCCGCGCCTCCGCCACGCTCCTCGCCGCGCGCGCGTCGGCCAGCGCGTCGGCGTGCCGGCCGGCGAGCGCCAGGATCTGCGCCCGCCGCAGCAACGTCAGCGCCTGCCGCCGGTCCCGGTGGGCCCGCTGCAGCGCCTCCGCCTCGTCCGCCGCCGCCAGCGCCCCATCGAGATCCCCGACCCGCCCCAGCGCATCCGCCCGCAGCGACAGCGCGCTCGCCCGCAGCGCCGGATCCCCCGCCTCCGCCGCCAGCTCCGCGGTGCGCCCGGCCGTCTCCGCCGCCTCGCCCGCCCGGCCGGCGCGCAGCAGGAACGCCGCCAGGTTCGTCAGCACCAATCGCAGCTGCCCCCGCATCCCGTCCGCCTCGGCCTGCCCGGCGATCCGCTCGAGCCGCCCGATCGCCTCCGCCAGCCGGCCCCGCTCCGCGTCCAGCACCGCCAGATCCGCCTCGATGTGCAGCCGGTGCCAGCTCGACCCGAGCGCCTCGGCGATCGCCAGCGCCCGCGTGAGATCCTCCTCCGCCACCGCCAGATCGCGTCGATCCGACGCGTAGTTCAGCTCGAACCGCAGCACCCGCGCCCCGAACGCGAGCGCCGGCCCGGCGCGCTCCGCGAGCCCCACCGCCTCGCCCGCGAGCTGCATCGCCCGCTCGCCCGCCGCCACCCCCGCGAGCGCCATGCGCGCCTCGCACCGCAGCGCCAGATCCGGCTGCGCGTCGGCGTCCGCGAGCAGCCCGGGGTCGTCGTAGCCCTCCTCGCGCAGCCCCCGCGCCACCTCCAGCCGGCAGATCCGCCGCCGCAGCGCCACCGCCGCGCCGCGCGCCGGGAACACCGCCGCGCGCGCGTCCAGCGCGGCCAGCCGGCGCTCGGCCTCCTCGAGCTTCCGGCCGAGCAGCAGCGCGCGCACCACGTCGATCTCGGCCGCGGCGCGCTCGTCCTCGTCCTCGGACAGCGCCGCGACGCGATCGCCGAACTCCACCGCCTCGGCGAACAGGCCGGCCGACACCGCCGCCTCCATCGCCCGGCGCAGCCAGCGCCGCGCCTCCTGCGCCGCGCCCAGGCGCTCGTAGCCCGCCGCCAGGAACGCCGCGTCGGCGGCCGCCGCGGGGCCGCGGGCGATGGCGTCGAGCAGCGCCCGGTGCAGGCGGCGCAGCCACGGCCGGGGCCGCACCAGGTTGAGCACGGAGAGGCGCACCATCTCCTGGACGAAGTTGTACTCCGGCCCGCGCTGCCCGCCCGCGGCGGCGGTGAGGATGCCGGCGTCGACGAGCGGCAGCAGCGCGGCCTCCAGCGCGTCGTCGTCGCGGCCCGTGACCTCGGCGAGCACGTCGAGGCCGAGGCCGCCGCCGTGGAGCGCCACCGCGGCCAGCGCGCGCAGGGCGAGGCGGCCGGCGTCGCTCGCCGGGTCGAGGTAGCTCGCGAGGCGCGCGACAACGAGGTCGGCGACCCCCGGGACGCCGCGGCGCGCGAGATCGGCCTCGGCGGCGTCCCAGACGCCGTGGCGGTGGACGAGCGCGCCGGTCTCGCGCCACGCGACGAGCGCGTGCACGATGAAGAACGGCACGCCGCCCGAGCCGCGCACGACGGCGCGCTCGAGCGCCGGCGCGACCGGGAGCGTGGCCCGGGCGAGGCGCGCGGCGTCGTCGTCGCCGAGCGGGCCGAGGGCGATGTGCCGGGCGCCGGGGCGGGCGCGCCCGCGCGCCTCGGCGAGCAGCGCGCGCAGCGGCGGCGAGGGGTTCGGCTCGTCGCGCGCGGCCGCGAGGACCAGGAGGCGCGCCGGGGCGCCCCGGCGCGCGCAGATCGTCGGCGCCGCGCCGACCCGCTCGAGCAGGAGCCGCAGCAGCGCGAGGGTGTGCGCGTCGGCCCACTGGAGGTCGTCGAGGGCGAGGACGAGCGGGGCCTCGGTGCTCGCCCAGAGCAGCGCGTCCTCCACGGCCTCCATCGCGGCGTCCGCGTCCGGGGCGCCGGGGAGCACGATCGGCGAGAGCGCCCGCTCGATCGCGTCCTCCAGCCCGCCGAGCGAGCCCGTGGCCTCCGGCGGGAGCGCCTCCAGGGCGCGGAGGAGCGGCCGGAGGGGGCTCTTCCGCTCCGGGGAGCAGGCGGCGCGCAGGACGCGGTGCGCCTCGAAGCCGGCGCGCTCGACCGCGGCGGCGAGCAGGCGGGTGCGGCCGACGCCGAGCGGGCCGGTGATCAGCGCCGCGCGGACCCCGCCCTCGCGGGCCTCGACCGCGAGGCGCGCGAGCGCCGCGAGGGCGTCGCGGCGGCCGATCAGCGGGGCGTGCAGGCAGGGCTCGGGCGATGCGACGTGCTCGGTCGGCGCGGTCGCGCTGACGACCTGCGTGGTCGGCGCGGCGGCCGGCGCGGCCGGCAGGTCGGCCCGCGACGACGCGGGGGCGACCTGCGTGACCGGGACGGCGGCCGGCGGGAATGCGCGGGCGACCGGCGGGGGCGTGACCGGCGGGGACGCGAGGGCGTCCGACGGCGGCTCGGTCGGCGGGGACGCGAGGGTGCCCGACGGCGGCTCCGTGGACGAAGACGCGAGGCCGCCCGACGGCGGCTCGGTCGGCGGGGACGCGAGGCCGCCCGACGGCGGCTCGGTCGGCGGGGACGCGAGGCCGCCCGGCGGGGGCGCAGCCGGCGGGAATTCGGCCGGCGGGGATGCGGCTGCGGTCGCGAAAGCCCCCTGCACGGCTCGACCGACGGGCGCGGATGCGGTCGGCGGGGACGCGACGGCGCCCGGCGGGGGTGCGCCCGGCGGAGCCCGGAAAGACGCCGGCGAGGCTCGACCGACCGGCGTGACCGTCACGGACGCCGGCGCGGCCGTGGCGGCGGCCTTGGCGGCCGGGCTCGCGGCCAGCGTGGGGGGGACGGTCGCTCCGCGCGCGGACGACGCCGGAGGCTGGGAATCGAAGGCGGCCAGGTCGTACGAGGCGACACGCTCGCCCGGGAGGTCGTGCTCGACACGCCGGATCTGCGGCGCGACCTCGCCGATGGAGAGCGCCAGCACGCGCTCGAGCTCGCGCGCGACCCACTCGGCGTGGCGCGGGCGCGCGCCGGGGTACGGATCCAGGAGGAGCGCGGTGATGTCGGCGAGCGGCGCGAGCGCCGGCGCGCCCGGCGGCAGGAGCGCGTCGAGCCGGGGGGGACGCTGGCAGCAGAGGAGGGCCTGGCTCCCGCCGAGGGCCTCGATCGGGACCTGGCCGGTGCACAGGCGGAAGATGGTGGCGCCGAGGGCGTAGAGGTCGGACGCGGGGGTGGCCGCGCCGCCGAGGAACAGCTCCGGCGCGATGTACCCCGGGGTGCCGACGAGGGGCGGCGCGGCGGCGCCGTCCGGCCGGAGGGAGGGATCGTCGACGACGATGCCGAAGTCGATGAGCTTGTAGGCCGGCCGCGCGGCGAGGCCGCGATCGCCGCGGGGCGATCGGGGCGTCGCGGCGCGCTCGATGACGTTGCCCGGCTTGACGTCGCGGTGCACGAGGCCGGCGCCGTGCACGGCCGACAGCGCCCAGGCGACGCCGACGGCGGCCCTGGCGACCGCCTCGACGCTCAGGAGGCCGGCGTCGCGCATCCGGACGTCGAGGCTCGCGCCGGCGACGTACTCCATGGCGAGGCCGACCACGCCCCAGGCGTCGTCGCGGTGCAGGGCGTAGAAGCGCACGACGTTCGGATGCTCGACGCGGCAGAGGGCGCGGGCCTCGTCGAGGATCGCGTCGCGCCACCGCGCGGCGTCCTCCGAGCCCGGCGAGAGCCCCTCCGGGAGGAAGAAGAGCTTGACGGCGGCGTCGCGGAGCCTGCGCCCCTCGTAGGTCTCCTCCGCGAGCCAGACGGGGGCGAAGCCGCCGCGGCCGAGCTGGTGGATCAGCCGGAACGGCCCGAGCCAGCGCTCCGCGTCGGGGCGCTGCAGGAAAGCGGGCGCAGCGGAGGAGGCGGAGGACGGCATCCAGCCGCGGCGATGCTACCTCGGCGGCGCGCGCTCCGGGGCAGGTTCCTGAGGACGCGCCGGTGCTCGAGCTCTGCCGTGACCGCGCGCCGTTGCCGTTCGCCGGGCCAACGTTGGCCCGATGCGCGACGCGCCGCCGCCTCGGCTCGATCCTGCGATCACGGCCAGCGGCGGTGGTGCTTCAGGTGCTCGCGCAGGGCGCCGAGCGCGGCTTCGTCCATGGCGTCGAGCGCCGCTTCGCGCTCCGGGGAGAGCGCGATGCCGAGCAGCTCGCAGACGTCCTTCACCGCGGCCCGCAACCCTTGGCGTAGGCCTTCGCGTGCACCGGTGGCTTGCCCCTGCTTCCGCCCCTCGTCCAGCACCGCGTCGAGGCCGTCGTACCCCTTGCGCTGGAGCAGGTTGCGCAGCGTCGCCTCGTGGGCCGCGCTCCGGTCGTACAGCGCCTCGACCGGAACCGCGTTCCGCAGCACCCCGGGCGCCTCGAGCGTCTCGCCAGCATAGGCCACGCGCGCCGGCCGGCGCTGCGCCGGCCGGGCACGCGCAGCCGCTCGCGGCGCGGGCGGCTGCGGATGCACCGCAGGGGCCGTGGGCGCCCCCTGCGCCGACGCCGAACGTAGGGATGCGCCGGGCGCGGATTCATGGACCTCGACCCGCCGCGTCCCGTGCAGCCGCACCACCCAGACCCAGCGCGTCCCCGCCGCCAGCAGCTCGTCGATCTTGCACTGCAGCTCCGCCTCGTCCTGGCCCGTGTCCGCGTACTCGACCGCCAGCGGCGGCGCCGCCGTCGCCCACCCGGGCTCGTCGGGGATGTTCCCCACCACGATGTCCGGCGCCCGCAGCATCTCCGGCCTCGGCGAGATGCCCACGTCCACGCCGGCCGCCTCGACCGCGGGATCCGTGTCCAGCACCTCGCCGCCCACCAGGTTGCTCCGACCGCCGCGCCGCCCGGTCGGCAGGCACTCGACGAGGCGTCCCTCCGACAGCTCGTACGGATCGCCCGGGCGGAGCTGGTCGGCGGTCACGGGGGAACGGGGCGGCGCGCTCATGGGATGTTTCTGTTTCATACCTCCTTATTTCCGGGGAGGCGCCGGCGCTCATCTCGATTTCTTCATCCGGCGGGAGGCTCCAGCGCGGCGCAGCGCCAAAGAGCCCTGCAGGGGAGCTACGGAGGCAGCTTGACGGCTGCCAGGGCGCGCAGGGTCTTCGACAGGGCGGAGAGCGGGATGCCGGAGAGCGAGACCTTGTCGCGGGCGACCTGGACCTTGACGTCGGGGGCGCCGGCGTCGCGGAGGACACGACGGAGGGCGGCGGTGGCGGGCGGCTCGCCGGCCCCGCCGGAAGGGCGCGGCTTGCCGCGCAGCGCGCGCGTGGCCGCGCGGATCTCCTCGACGGAGGCATCCTCGAGCGGGACGCGGGCGGGCTGACCGTCGCGCCGGACGGGGATGCGCAGCCTGGCGAAATCGACGGGCACGCGGCGCCTGGCCTCTCCGCCGGAGGCGGCCTCGATGTAGCCGAGCGCGGCGTCGAGCTTGCTTACGCCATACCTGGCCTCCTCGTTCGGAGAAGCGTGCTTGGCGACGCGGATGAGGCGCTTCGCGGTGCGCTCGGTCTCGCCGACGTGCTCCTCGTAGAACTGCTTCGCGGAGGAGAAGCCGCCGGCGAGGTAGAGCGGAGGCTCGTGCTCCACGATGAGGCCGATGGTCTCCCAGAGATCGTCGAACGCGCCGGCGCCCTCGCGCTTCGAGGCTTTGATCTGGGCGAGCGCCTCTTCCCAGCGGCGCTTGAGGTCGCGATCGATGCGGACCTCGACCTCGACAGGGCGGCTCAGGGCCCGCGCGCGCGACGGTTTGGGCTTCTTCGCGCCGGGCGCCTTCGCGGGCGCGGCACGGGGAGAGGGCTTCGGGGGCTTGGCGGTTGATTTCGGTCGTGCGGCGCTCTTTGCCTTGGCCATGGGGGCATGGTGCTGCGGGAGCCAGCGGCGAGGCAAGCGCGCGGCGGAGCCGGCGCGGGCAGGAGGCGCGGCGCGGAGCGGGCCAACGTTGGCCCGCGGCGGGGCGCGGCGTTGCCGTTCTCGGGGCCAACGTTGGCCCGGGAGCCTCTCGGCCGCGCGGCGGGCAGCTTCGGGCGAAGCTTCGGGCGAGCTGGGTGCTCACGACCATCCTCTGTCGCAAACGATGCGCCTCTCGCGGCAGCACAGGCATTACGCGCAATCTCTTCCTGTCGTGTGCAAATCGCGAGCTGGGTGCTCACGACCATCCCCTGCCGCAAAGGACGCGCGCCTCTCGCGCCAGCGCAGGCATTACGTTCTATCTCTTCCCGCCATGCGCAAATCCGCACCTTATTTTCGTGCATTTTGAATCGCGATTTCCCTGGCCCATGGCACCGCCGCAGACTAGATATCTCCTGCGTCATGACCGAGCCCGAAGTCCCTCTGCGGGAGAGGGTCACAGCCTGGCACCCCATGCTGGTCGCTCTGCTCGAGTTTTACTTGCCCAGCGGCTGGCGACTGTATCCCGAGCTCTTGCTGAACCGCATGCCCCTCCGGGTGGACATCGTTGTCCTGCGTCTGGTCGATCAACCGGCCGGAGACGCGCGCAAGCTCCACAGCATCCTCGGTCACCTGCGGCAGCACACGCTCATCGAGCACAAAGGTCCCACCGACGAGCTGGAGCCCGAGGACGTGCTGACCTTGCTCGCCTACGGCGCCCTGTACATGCGGCACAACAAGCTGCTCGACCCGGACGAGCTGTGCCTCATGGTCGTCGCCGACCGCATCCCGGCGGGCTTCGCCAGGCAGATCGAGCGCCACCGCGGCACCTTCGCGCCGGTGGGAGGGGGGCTCTGGCGGGGCGAGCTCAACGGCCTCTTGCTCCACGGCGTGGAGACGCGCGAGGCCTGCCGGCACAGCCCCACGGAGCATCTGCTCTACATGTTTTCCCGGGCATACCTGAAGGGAGCGGGGCAGTTCGTGCCGCTGGATCCGGAGGAAGCTCGGGTGTACCATCTCCTGTACCAGCAGGTCGAACAGTTCCGGAGGCAGCGAGGCACCATGGCCATGAAGGACTACGAGCTGGCTCGTCAGAGCTACGAAGAGGTGCTGGAGCAGATGGTGGCGCAGCTGCCGCCAGAGAAGCTGCTCGCGAGGCTGACGCCTGAGCAGCGCCTTGCGGGGCTCACGCCCGAGGAGATGATCGCGCAGCTGCCGCCAGAGAAGCTGCTCGCGAGGCTGACGCCCGAGCAGCGCCTCGAGGGGCTCACGCCCGAGGAGATCCTGCGCGCGATTCCGCCCGAGGTGCGGGAGTTGATCGCGAAGAAGCTGAGCCGCGGAGAGCCGCAGAAGTAGGCGCCTGCACCGCTCACGAAGAGCGACGCGCTCGCTTCCAGAGAGCATGCGCACGACCCGGACATGCGCGCGACCTGCGGCGCGTGCTCCGGAGCACGCCGGCTCGCCGGTCGGCAGGTCGGCGTGAGCTCAGGCGTCTTCCGCCGGTGCCGCGCCGTTCCCGGGCGGCGCGCCGGCAGGCGGAAGCGCGAAGAGGGGCTCGCCGTCAGGGATGCGGAGGGGGCTCGGCAGGTAGGGATCGAGCTCGCCGGGCTCGAAGCGGCAGAGGCCGATCACGTGCCAGAACGAGCCGGCGACGTCGCCGCCGAACCGGTAACGGCCCTCGGGGGTGAAGGCGGCCCAGCCCTCGGGACAGGGCAGGAGGATGGCGAGGCACCGGCCGGTGGCCATATGCCAGAGGCGGAGGGTGCCGTCGGCGGAGGCAGAGGCGAGGAGCGTGCCGTCAGGGCTGAAGGAGACGCCCTGCACGGAGCCCTTGTGGCCCTCGAAAGCGCCGATAGCTCGACCGCTTCGGACCTCCCACAGCCTCACGTCCCCGTCATCGGATCCCGAGACCAGCAGTCGGCCATCGGGGCTGAATGCCACGCTCCTCACCCAATTGCCATGTCCCTCGAAGACGCGGAAAACCAAGCCGCTCTCCACGCTCCACAACCGCACGGTCCTGTCACCGGACCCTGAAGCCAGCGTCCGGCCATCGGGGCTGAACGCCACGCTCGAGACGCCCTTGACATGGCCGTTGAAGACCCAGAAGGCTCGCCCGCTCTCGAGCTCCCACAACCTCACGGTCGTGTCACTCGACCCCGAGGCCAGCGTCCGGCCATCGGGGCCGAACGCGACGCTCATCACGCCGCTCCCATGGCCATCGAAACCGCGGAGAGCTCGCCCGTGCTCCACCGACCACCACAACACGGCCCCATCACCCGCCCCCGAGGCCAGCGTCCGGCCATCGGGGCTGAACGCCACGCTCATCACACCGCTGCTGTGGCCCTCGAAGGCGCGGAGGATCCGGCCGCTCGCCACGCTAAACAACCTGACGAACCTGTCGCTCGATCCCGAGGCCAGCACCTGACCATTGGGGCTGAACACGACGCTCCTCACCCAATCGTCATGCTCCTCGAAGACGCGGAGGGCTCGGCCGGTCGCGACCTCCCACAACCGCAAGGTCCTGTCGTCCGAACCCGAGGCCAGCGTCCGGCCGTCGCCGCTGAACGCCACGGTCATCACGCTGGTGCCATGGCCCTTGAAGATGCGGGAAACCTGCCCGCTCGCGACATCCCACGACCTCACGGTCCTGTCGTCTGAACCCGAGGCCAGCGTCCAGCCATCGGGGCTGAACGCCACGCTCATCACGCAGTCGCGATGGCCCTCGAAGGCGCGGAGGTATCGCCCGCTCGCGACGTCCCACAACATCACGGTCCTGTCATACGACCCCGACGCCAGCGCCCAGCCATCGGGGCTGAACGCCACGCTCATCACGCAGTTGCTATGGCCCCCCAAGGCGCGGAGGGCGCGCCCGCTCTCCACCTCCCACAACCTCACGGTCTTGTCGTACGACCCCGAGGCCAGCGTCCGGCCATCGGGGCTGAACGCCACGCTCATCACGCAGTTGGTGTGGCCCTCGAAGGCGCGGAGGGCGCGCCCGCTCTCGAGCTCCCACAACCTCACGGTCTTGTCGTACGACCCCGAGGCCAGCGTCCGGCCATCCGGACTGAACATGACGCTTATCACGCCGCTGCTGTGGCCCCGGAGGGCGCGGTGGGCGCGCCCATTCTCCGCCTCCCACAACCTCACCGTCATGTCGCCCGAGCCCGAGGCCAACGTCCGGCCATCGGCGCTGAACGCGACAGTCATCACTCTGCCACCATGGCCCTCGAGGACGCGGAGGGCGCGCCCGTTCTCCACCTCCCACAACCTCACGGTCGTGTCATCCGAGCCCGAGGCCAGCGTCCGGCCATCGGCGCTGAACGCAACGCTGTTCACCGGGCCGGTGTGTCCATCCATCCCCCGGACGGCCTGGCCCGAGACCGCATCCCAGAGCCGAATCGAGCCGTCGTGATGGCCCGTGGCGAGGAGATCTCCCGACGCATTCCAGGCCACCGCGCTGCACGCTGAAGCCAGCATCCACATCAGGTCAGCCCCGGATGGCCGGGGTGGCGCCGCCCCCTCGGCCGCGAGCGGCGCGACGGCCAGCCCCCGGGCGCCGACCAGCTTGGCGCCACGCAACGTCGCCCCCTCGAGAGCCGCGCCGGTCAAGTCCGCGCCCACCAGGCGAGCGAACGACAGGTCGGCGCCACGGAGGTCGGCGCCGATGAGCGATGCACCGTGCAGATCCGCCCGGCTGAGCCGCGCGGAGACGAGCGACGCGCCGGCGAGCCCGGCCTCGACCAGCGTGGCGTTCGTGAGGTTGGCTCTTGCCAGATTGGCTTTTCGAAGATCCGCGTGGTTCAGGTTCTGCCCGCTGAAGTCGTGCCCGGCCAGATCGGCGCCCTTCACCACGTCGTTCTCGTCCTCCCCGACGACCGCACCCTCCTCGCCCTTCGCCAGCCGGCGCACGACCCGCAGCCCGTTGTCCTTCGCGTGCCCCTCCGCCGCCCCGTGCAGCACCCGCGCCGCCCACGCCGCCGCCCGCTCGCGCCCCGCGAGCGACACGAAGAAATCCACCATCAGCTCGCTCATCTCGTCCGCCGCGAGCGCCGCGCTGTCGCCTGTCCCCGTCACCTCCAGCGCCGCCGCCTCGGCCACGAGCCACTCCAGCACGGACCGGTGCACGAACGAGAACGCCCCCTCCGCGTCCCGCACGAGCAGCGATCCCGAGCCGATCAAGAACTCGACCATCGCCCGATCCAGCGGCGGCCCGTCCACCGGCTGCACGCCCTTCACGAGGCTCTCCGGCAGCTCGCCGATCCCGACCGCGCGCACCCGCCGGTCCCAGAGCAGCCGCGCGAGCTCGGTCATCGCCCCCCGGAGCGCAGCGCGCGAGATCCCGCGCGGCGCTCCCCGCGGGTTCGCGCGCCGGTGCTCGTGGTCCAGCCACTGGTCCACGAGCAGCTCGTAGAGCTTGGCCGCGGTGATCTCCCCCGTCCCCTCCCTGGCCTCGAGGAGCTTCTTCTCCTCGATCTTCGCGATGAACCCGAGCATCCGCGGGTTCTCCGAGAGCCCGAGCAGGTCCTTCACCTCGTGGAGCAGCCGGTAGCGCGCCTCCGCCTCCGCGGGCTCGGGGATCAGGTTGCCCAGGAACCGCCGGATCTGCGGCTCCCCGAACCCCTGGAGCTGCACGAGCCGGTAGCCCTGCACCTGCTCCGCCCGCCGGGCGAGCTCCTGCTTGATCTGCCGGTCGTCGAGGAAATGCTGCGTCCGGCTCGTCACCACCACCTTCGCGATCCCCTCGGCCGCCTGCACCACGGTCTCGAAGTGCTCCAGCACCCGGTCGTACGTCAGCCGCAAGGCGAGCTCGTCGAAGCCGTCGAAGAGCAGCGCGATCCGCCCCTCGGCCAGCATGTAGCTGAACGCGCGCGGGTCGATCGGCTCGTCCGCGAGCGCGAAATGCTGCGCCACGAGCACGCTCAGCGAGCGCTGCTTCTCGAGGCGGCTCATCTCGATGAGCACCGGAACGAGCGGGTGCTTCTCCCTCGCCATCCGCCGCGCGAGCTCGTGCAGGAGGAACGTCTTGCCCGCGCCGAAATCGCCGAGCACCAGCACGAAGCGCCGGCGGGGCGCGTCGAGCAGCTCCCACAAGGACGCGAGCGCGCTCTCCGTCGCGCTCCTCTCGCGGTCGCCGAGGCTCACCACCGCCGGCTGATCCACGTAGAGCCACGGCGGGTAGATCGGGTCCGCCTCGATCCGGTCCGTCTGCCGCGCGAGGTACCGGCCGAAATCGATGAGCCCCTGGTATTCCGAGAAGCTCTTCAGCGCGACGCCGCGGCGCCACGCGCGCTCGCTCAGCTCCGGCGGCGCCTGCGGGCCGGCGTGGATCAGCGTCGACCGGAGGAGCGGATCCTGCTGCCGGAACGGGCGCTCGACGTCGGTCACGTAGCGGGCGACGAGCTCCTCCGTGATCGCCTGGTCCAGCGCGCCGATGACCCGCACGTCGACGAGCGCTCCGTCCCGCGCCGCCACCTCGAGCACGCCCGCGAACGGCGGCGGCCCCCGGTGCCGCGTCACCGTCGCGCCGGGCGCGCGCAGGAGCGCCACGCGCTCGATGCGCTGGAGGAAGCCGTCGTGCCGGTCCTCGAACGCGCGCTCGCCGGGGTCGCCGTCCTCCGGGCGGCGCTCCACCTCCACGGCGGGCGCGCGCCGCCCCGAGGGGCTGCGCTCCGGCCGCGGCGCCGGCTCGAGGTGCCTCTCCAGGAACGCGAACAGCACCGCCGCCGAGGCGCGGCACGCGAACGCGCGGAAGCCGTCGTCCTTGGCGAGATCGGCGTGGTCGCTCACCGCCTTGATGAAGATCGATCGCTTCTGGCAGAGCGCCGCGAGCTCGCCGATCGCCGCGCCCTCCATGTCCAGCCCCAAGGTGCCGCGCACGAGGCGCTGGACGTCGCCCCAGACGCCCGCGTCCTGCACCACCGCCGCGAACGTGGCGATCGCCCCCACGCGCACGCAGAGCGGCGGATCGGCCGGCGGGCCGTCCGGATGGAGCAGCCGCTCCTCCAGCGCCCGCTCCCGCCCCGCGTCGGTGAGGCGCAGCGCGCCGCCCTTCGTCGCGACGAGCCCGTCCTTCACGGCCTCCTTGAGCCGCGCCGTCCACCCAGGGCAGGCGCGCCGCCGATCGGGGTGCGCGACCGGCGAGGGCCCGCCCTCCGCCTCGTGCGCGTGGAGCGCGTCGAGGAGCCACCGCTGCTGGGCCTCCCGGGACGGCGGGCGCTCGCGGGAGAGCGCGGCGAGGTCGAGCTCGCGCGCGAGGAAGGCGGCATCCATCTTCCACGTGGCCGCGAGATCGAAGGTGCGCAGGTCGTGGAGGAGCTCCGCCTCCCGGCCCGGCGGCGCGACGCGCTTGCCCTCGTCGAAGCCGTAGAGCCGGTCGGCGACGATGACGTCGCCGAGCGCCACCTTGCCCGGATCGCCCGCGCAGATGCCGCACATCGCCAGGCACGCGGGGTCGAGCTCGGTCAGGAGCTGCTGCCCGCGGATCGCCGCCGTACGCTGGCCCGCCTCGCCGATCCACGCCGCGGCCACCGCGAGCGAGCCGCCGTGGGCGCTCGGCACGGCGCGGCGGTAGTAGCGGAAGCCGCCGAGGTCGCGCAGCTCGCGCCAGCCCGCGGCGCCGCCGTCGCCCTGCGCGAGCACGCCCTCGAGCTCGTCCTGGAGCGCCGTGACCACGAGCACGTCGACCGGCCCCGCGCCGACCTCCGCGCGCGCGTCCGCGTCCGCGCCTGCCCTGCCCTCGTCCTGCGCTTCCGTCGCGTCGTGCTGCGCCCTCGCCACGAGCAGCATCGTGCGGCCGGAGCGAGAGGCACCGCAATAGAGCACGCCCGCGCGGACGAGGGACAGCGCAGGAGATCCGCGGCGCGGGCGGCGTTGCCGCTCGCGGGGCCAACGTTGGCCCGGACGAGGGCGCGGCGTTGCCGCTCGCGGGGCCAACGTTGGCCCGAGGGCATGGCCCGCGAGGAGGAAGAGAATTCAACGCCAAGGCGCCAAGACGCCAAGGCGCCAAGAGAAGAGAGGGACAGGCGGTCTTTCTGCCCCGCTGCGCCCAGCGACATGGGCTCTCGAGGAACGCGCGGCGGATCTCGCGCCGCGGCCGGGACGTGGCCGGCGGACGAGAGCCGGTGCGACACGGCAGGGGCACCCCAGCGGACTCGGCCGGACCCGGCGCGACACCCCTGTCCCATCGAGCACCCTCCGGACAGCGCTCCGCGACCGCAGGGTCGCACACCGGGCGCCGTGGCGCGGCGGCCCCGCGCGCTCCGGCGCCTCGGCGCGGGAGCGCGCCCGGCGGCGGGCGGCGGCCACGACGAGCGCGCCGCGCGCGCCGTGGAACGAGGGTTGCCAAGGCGATGCGCCGTGAGACCTGATCGCCGCACGGCACGCGCCGGATCGCCGGACGCGCGCCGATGCCGTCCCCATGCTCAATCGTGGAGAGATGCCATGTCCCGAACCCCGATCCCGATCCTCCTCGCGTCGCTCGCCCTCTCGATCACCGGATGCGCCAGCAGCCAGCAGCAACCCGCCGACAGCCCCGCCGCGGCCACGGCCGCCGAGGCGTCCGCGCAGAGCAGCCCCGGAAGCCGCGCGGCAACGCCGGGCGCAGGGGAGGACGAAGGGGACATCTGCGCAGACCAGCAGCCGACCGGCGACCCGCCGGCTTGCCCCTCGGGCTGCGTCTGGGACGAGAGCAAGCACAGCTGCATGCAGCTCCGCGGCGTGATCGTCGACCAGCGCCCCCTGCCGCGGCCTTCGCCCCTCCCGGACGACATGCGCCCCGGGCCGAAGCCGATGCCGCAGCCTCAACCCACGCCTCGGCCAATGCCCGCGCCCACGCCGCAGCCGGCGTCGCAGCCCACGCTGTAGCCGACGCCTCAGCCACGCCGTGAGCCGGCGCCGGCCGCCCACGGCACATCGCACGAACGCCGCGACCGCAGCGCGGCTCGACGCGCGATCCGACGGCGCAACGGAGCCTCTCGCCCCCCGGACAAAAGCCAGCCGGCCGGTTCCAGCCGGCCGCCGGACAGGGTACGTTGAGCCCACCTTGGAGGGGAGAGCAGCGCCGTGAGCGACGTCGATTTCGCCTTCGCCTGGGAGGGCGCCTCGGAGGTAGCCGGGCCATGGCGACACCTGCAGGTCGTCGAGCTCCGCGGCAGCGAGGCGATCTCGAGCCTGTACCGCTACGAGCTCACGCTCGTCGCCCACGAGCCGGCACCCGCCGTGGACCCGGAAGAGCTCGTCGGGACCCGGGCGACCCTGCGCTTCACCACGCACTCCGAGCCGGCCTACCGCGTGGTGCACGGGATCATCACCGAGGCCGAAGAGCTCGCGCCGATCTACGACGGCATGCTCTACCGCGCGGTGCTCTCGCCGCCGCTCGCGCGGTCGATGCACCGCACCCGCTGCCGGATCTTCCTCGAAAAGACGACGCGCCAGATCGTCGACGCCGTGCTCCAGGGCGACTCCTCCCTGCACCGCGACGACGGCGCCACGGCCGAGCCCGACGCGGGCGACGCGCTCACGTTCCAGACCGCGAGGGAGCTCTACGCCTGGCGCGTGACCGACCCCTCCCGCATCGACGACGTCGCCACGCGTCCCTACTGCGTGCAGTACAACGAGAGCGACCTCGCGTTCGTGTCGCGCCTCCTGGAAGAAGAGGGCATCAGCTACCACTTCGAGCACGGCGACAAGGCGTGCCTCCTCGTCCTCGCCGACGCCGACGGCGGCAGGGCGCGCCTCGCCCCGTTCGCCCCGCTCGGCCCGGGGGTGCTCGGCCGCGAGATCGCGACGATGAAGCTCGGGGCGCGCCTCCGGCCCAGGAAGGTGTCGCTGATCGACTACAACTGGAAGAAGCCCGCGCTCGACATGGCCGTGACCACGACCGGCCAGCCGGACGGCGAGGACCTCGTCGACCACGAGTACCCGGGGCGCTACCCGGACACGCCCGACCAGGGGCGGCCGCTCGCCCAGGCGAAGCTCGATCGGCTGAGCGTGGAGGCGAGCTACGCCGTCGGCGAGGGCACGGCGCGGCTGCTCGGCGCAGGGAGCGTGTTCGCGCTGGACCACCCGACGGCGCGGTACGACGGGGAGTACCTGGTGACCCGGATCGAGTCGCGCGGCGAGCAGCAAGGCACGCTGCCGCCGGAGCTCTCGGGGCGCTTCGCGCTGCAGGGCGTGCCGTTCACGGCGCGGTTCGAGTGCGCGCGGCGCGGCAAGAACGGGAGCGTCGCCGAGTCGCGCTTCCGGCCGGCCCGCGTCACGCCGAAGCCGCGCGTCCAGGGGACCCAGACGGCGTTCGTCACCGCGGAGCCGAGCGCGAAGGGCGCGGAGATCCACGTGGGCGGCCCGCCCGGCGCGGAGATCGGCTGCGTGCGGGTCAAGTTCCACTGGGACCAGGACGCCGAGCGGCTCGCGAAGGAGCCGTCGTCGTGCTGGGTGCGCGTGAACCAGGTGTTCGCCGGGGTCGGCGAGGGCGCGGTGTTCCACCCGCGCGTCGGGGTGGAGGCGATCGTCGACTTCGAGGAGGGCGACCCGGACCGGCCGATCGTCGTGGGCCGCGTCTACAACGGCCAGAACCGCCCGCCGGGCGGCGCGCCGACCGTGAGCACCTTCAAGACGATGACCAGCCCCGGCGGCGGCACCCACAACGAGCTGCGCTTCGACGACACCGCCGGCAGCCAGCAGATCCTGCTGCACACGCCGATGAACTGGAACAGCGAGGTCGGCAACGACCGCAGCGAGCAGGTGGCGTCGAACAGCGGCTCGTCCGTGGGGAGCAACCGCAACGAGTCGACCGGCGCGAACCGCAGCACCATGGTCGGCGGGAACAACTCGGAGCTCATCGGCGCCAACGAGTCGACCACCGTGGGCGCGAACCAGAGCGTGACCGTGGGCGCGAACCAGACGATCTCGGTCGCGGCGAACCAGACCCTCACCGTGACCGGCAACCAGAGCGCGAGCATCACCGGGAACCAGGAGGAGAAGGTCACCGGCAACCGCAGCGGCGACGTCACCGGCAACGACACGCTCACGGTCACAGGGACCCAGAGCGTGACCGTGACCGGGGCGCAGACGACGTCGTACCTGGCCACCCACGAGGTGAACGTCGCCGCGAGCCAGAAGGTCAACGTCGGCGGCGAGCAGACCGTGGCGGCGACCGGGCCCCAGGGGCTGAAGTCCTCGGCGAGCCAGAAGATCGAGGCGCCGTCGCAGGAGATCAAGGCCGACGGGGTGCAGGCGCTCAAGTCGACGACCCTCGCCGTGAACGCGTCGAGCACGATGACGGTCGACACGTCGCTCTTCCAGGTGAACGGCTCGACGCTGGAGCTGAAGGGCGGCCAGATCCTGATCAAGGGCGGCCAGGTGACCATCGAGGACGGCGAGATCGCCATCAAGGGCGGCAAGGTCACCGTGAACGGCTCGCCGATCGAGATGGACGGGGGCGGGATGGTCCAGGTGACGGCGGGGCTCATCAAGCTGAACTGACGGAACGACGGCCGCGATGCGCTTCTCGAACGACACGCCGCTGCCCGCGGCGATGCTCCCGAGCGCGGAGCAGGACGACCGGGTGACGGCGATCTTCCTGGCCGCGATCACGTACCGGATCGAGCGCGGGCGGCTCGCCCTGGCGGGCGTGCAACGGCCGCTGCTGCTCGACCCGGAGCTGCCATATCCGCACGACGGGATGCTCCAGAAGAGCGTCGCGTCGGTGTGCGCGACGGGGTTCGTCTACCCGAAGGAGGGGCGCGCGCGCGAGGCCACGGCGGTGCTCCGGGTGGGCGACCGCGACGCGGCGATCGTGGCGGTCGGGCAGCGCGTGTGGCAGCGCTCGCTCGGCGGAGGGCTCGCGCCGAGCGCGCCGCTACCGTTCGAGCGGGTCGAGATGAGCTGGCGGAACGCCTACGGCGGCGTCGTGCAGGAGCCGGCGCGGGTGGTGTCGCTCGGCGACGACGACGGCGGCGGCGAGGCGTTCGTCCCGGAGCACGAGAGCGGGTATCCGCACAACTTCGAGGGCAAGGGGTTCATCACCGACGCGGCGCGCGCGCAGGACCAGCCGCTGCCGCAGCTGGAGCACCCGGAGCAGCTCATCCGGCGCTGGAACGACCGCCCGGAGCCGGTCTGCTTCGCCCCCTACCCGCTCTGGGGCGGCCTGCGCGCGGCGCACGTGTGGCACGACCAGCAGTTCGATCCGGGCGGCGCCAGCAAGCTCGCGAGCCGGGCGGCGCCGCGGACGACGTTCGACGCGATCGCGCCCGGGACGCGGATCGCGCTCGGCGGGATGCGGCCCGGCGGGGAGGCGCTGGTGTTCGAGGCGCCGGCGCCGCCGGTCGCGGTGGCGGTGGCCGTGGGCGGCGCGTCCGAGCGGCTCGCGCCGGCGCTCGACGCGGTCGACATCGACGCCGAGGCCGCCGAGGTGCGGCTGCTCTGGCGCGCCAGCGTGAGCTACGGCCTGGTGCAGCTGGAGCACCGGCGGGCGCGGCTCGAGGCGACCGAGGCCTTCCCGCGCGGGTGAGCGAGGAGAGGAGCGGACGTGGCGCACAACTTCCACGACATCAACGGCTGGCTGATCGTGGGCCTGGAGATGCACCAGGGGTTCCACATCTTCCCGCCGGCGCCGATGAAGTTCCTGAAGCTCGTGCTCTTGCACCCCTTCCCGCTGGGGGACAGGCAGCAGCCGACGGTGCTGTTCAACGGCGTGCCCTCGGTGACGCACCAGCACGAGCCCAAGTTCCTCTGGCCGCACCTCGGGATCGTCCCGGATCCGCTGGACGCGCTGACGCCGCTCCACATCCTGTTCGGCTCGCACAAGTGCTGGCTGCCGCGGGGCGCGGTGGAGATCTGCGGGGAGAAGGCGACCTGCTGCGTGATCGGCGGGCCGGCGTCGCTCAACGCGGACTGCTGGGACATCGGCCGGTGGCCGACCTCGCTGGTGCTCAACCCCGGGACGGTGCAGACGACGCCGACCTTCGCGGACTTCGCGATGGGGGCGGTGACGCTGGCGATCGATCTGGTGCTCGACCTGCTGTTCGAGGGGGCGGCCAAGCTCGCGGGCGGGCTGCTGCTGAAGTTCGGCGGCAAGGTGCTGAAGCCGCTGCTCAAGAAGGGGAAGGACCTCGTCGGCAAGGGGCTGCGGGCGGCGACCAGGCAGATGGGGAAGGCCGGGAAGGCCCTCGGGAAGGGGGCGCGCGCGCTGAAGGGAAGGGCGGCGTCGGCGCTGAAGAACCTGAAGTGCCGCGTCACTGGTCACCCGGTCGATACGACGTCAGGTCGGGTGATCGACGCCAAGCTGGACATCAAGCTTCCCGGCGTGATCCCGCTCGCGTGGGAGCGCCGTTACGCGTCCGACAGGGCGCTCGATCGGACCTCCCTCGGGCGCGGGGGTTGGACGCACAGCTTCGAGCAGTGGATCGAGCGGACCGAAGACGGCCTCGTCCTCCGCGACGAGGAGGGCCGCGACGTCTATTTCCAGCCGCTGACTCCCGGATCGAGCGCGTTCCACCGGCCGGATCGGCTCACGCTCACCGCGCTCGAGGACGGCGGGTTCACCGTGTACAGCCACGAGACCCGGCTGACGCGCCGCTTCGCACCGGCGGAATCAGGAGAGAAGGCGCTCCTTCGCTCGATCAGCGACGCCCATGGCAACACCATCGCGCTCGAGTACACGGGGAGCCGGCTCCAGCGGATCGTCGACACCGCGGGCCGAGAGATCCGGGTCAAGCTGACCCACGGCGCCCGCATCTCGCGCCTGGAGGTGTGGGCAGGCGGTCGCCTCGAGCAGTGGGTCGATTATGCCTACTCCAAAATGGGTGAGCTCGCGAGCGCCACCGACGCGATCGGGCACGCGGAGCGCTACGAGTACGATGAAGACCACCGGATGGTCAAGACCACGCTGAAGAACGGCGTGAGCTTCTATTACGCTTACGACGAAGAGACCGGCCGATGCACGAGGACCTGGGGGGACGGCGGGCTGCACACGGTCGCCATCGAGACCGATCTGGAGAGGCGGATCACCCGCCTTAGCGGCAATGACGAGCCTCGGCTGCTCTACTGGAATGAAGACGGGCTCGTCGTCCGGGAGGAGACGCCTGACGGGCTACTCCTCCGCGCGTGGGAGTATGACGAGGATCAGTACATCGCCGCCGAGATCAACGGGGCTGGAGAGGCGACGCGGTTCGAGTACGACGCGCAGGGCAACAAGACACGACAGATCGACCCTGCGGGGAACGTCACGCAATGGCAGTACCAGGACGACCTGCCCGTACTGCACGTCGGGCCCGACGCGCTCGTGACGCGATACCGGTACGACAGGAAGGGATCGCTCGTCGAGATCACCTACCCGTCCGAGCTCCGGTACGCGCTGGCCTACGACAGCCGTGGCCACCTGCGCGCCATCGCACAAGGGCAGCGCAACCTGGTTGAGTATGCTTACGATATCCGCCACGACCTCGTCGAGGAGATCAACGCCTATGCCGGGAAGACGCGCTACGAGCACGACGCGCTCGGTCGCCCGACGCGCAGCGTGGATCCGCTGGGCCGGAGCACCCGGGTCCAGTACGATCGGCTCGGACAGCCGGTCGTGGTCATGCGACCCGATGGCACCGCGAGGCACGCGGCTTACGATCCGCTGGGCAACCTGATCAGAAGCACGGACGCGCTCGGGCGCGTCGTGGAGATGGAGCACGCCGGCACCGGCGTGCTCACCAAGATCACGCAACCCGACGGGAGTACGTGGAGGTTCGCCTACAGCGCAGGCGAGTCGCTGCGCAGGATCGTGAATCCGAAGGGGGAGGTCTACGATCTCGCTTATGACGGGGCAGGCCGCCTGACGCGCGAGACGGCGTTCGACGGGCGCGCGCTCTCCTACCGCTACTCGGCGGCAGGACGCCTCGATCGGGTGAGCTATCCGGACGGCAGCTTCCGCGCTTTCTCGTACGATGCGCTCGGCGGCCTCGTCGTCGAGCAATCCACGGACGGTCCTATCACGTACCAGCGCGACCGGTTGGGGCGCCTGCTGGGCGCGGTGCTGGAGCAAGACGGGCAGACCGTGGTGACGCGCCTGGAGCGCGATCGCTTCGGGCGCGTGGTCGCCGAGACGCAGGGGGAGCGCCGGATCGGGTATCACCTCGACGCCTCTGGCAGGCGCGTGGCGCGCATCATGCCGACGGGGGAGGCGACACGGTATGCGTACGACGCGCTCGGGCGTCTATCCGCCGTCGAGCACGCCGGGCGCAGGATCGCCTTCGAGCGCGATGCCGTCGGGCGCGAGATCGCGCGAGGTGATCTGGGGGGTCGCTTCTCGCTCCGAAGCGAATACGACGCGATGGACCGGATCGTCGAGCAACGGCTCGATCTGCGCTCGCCCGGCGCCGAGGCGGCCACGATGGCGATGCGGCGGCTCTGGCAATACGACGCGCTCGGGCGGGTGCAGCTGGTCGATGACGTCCGGTGGGGAGCCACCGTGTATTGCCACGGATCCATCGACGAGCTGATCGAGGCGCGCAGCGCGCGAGGCCGCGAGGTCTTCACCTATGATGCGGTCGGCGCCGTCCAGAAGGTCTTGCGGGCGCTGGAGACCAGCGAGGCCGATGAGGCGGAGCCGCCCTGGGAGATCGCTCGCGGCGACACGGTGCAACGCACCGATCGCGCCGAATACGCCTACGATGGGCGGTCTCGCAGGATCGCACGGACCGAGATCGCCGGCGAGGCGCAGGACGAGCGCGCGCGGACGGAGTACCGCTGGGACTGCCGCGATCGGCTGCGCGAGATCAGGTTGCCTTCGGGAAAGAGCATCTCGTTCACCTACGATGCCTTCGGACGGCGGGTGCGCAAGGAGGTCCGCGCCGGCGATCCCCGCGAGAGCCACGTGGTCGAGTTCCTGTGGGACGGTGACGCGCTGGCCGCGGATATCCGCAGCGACGGCGGCTGCCGCTGCTTCGTCCACGAGCCCGACTCGCTCGTGCCGCTCCTGCAGGCCGAGCAGGGCGAGGTCTTCGTCTACGTGACCGACCACGTGGGCACGCCGAGGGAGCTCATCGACGCGGAGGGCAGGGTGGCGTGGTCCGCGGCCCACTCCGCCTGGGGGTCCGTGGCCGCGATCCACCAGGCGCCGGAGCGCCGGCGCGCGGTGGAGTCTCCGTTCCGGCTGCTCGGACAGTACGCGGACGAGGAGACCGGGCTCTGCGTCACGAGGTTCCGTTACTTCGACGCCGAGCTGGCCCGGTGGCTGAGCCCGGATCCGCTGGGGTTCGCCAGCGGGGGATCGCTCTTCGCCTTCAACGCTTCCCCGGTCACGACGGTCGATCCGCTGGGTCTCAAGCTCTGCGATGGTAAGATCTACCGCGCGCTGAGCGCTGACGATTACGACGCGTTCCTGCGTGGAGAGCGGATCATGCCGAAGGGCACCGGAGGTTCCATCGCCGATCATGTGGCCGGGAAGCCGACGAAGTACATCTCGGCGTCCGAGACGACGGCCGGCACCAGCCATTATCAGGGGGGCAGCCCCGTGCTGGTCGAGATCGACGTCAAGGCGCTCAGGGAGACCGGCAGCACCGTCGTCGACCACAACAACGTGCTCCAGGCGGTCAAGCGTGAGGGAACCGCGCTCGACCTGAGGAACGCGATCAAGGCAGAGGAGCTCCTCATCAAGGGCGGGATCGATCCATCTGCCATCAAGGTGATCAAGAAATTCTGGGACTGAGCGGCCGCCGTCGCGCGGCAGCGCGCCGCTCGCGGCCGGAGGGCGGAACGATGAAATACGTGCTTCGATCGCTGGACCGGTTCGGTGCTCCGAGGTGGGAGCGGCTCAGCCGGAGCGATGCGGCGGCGCTCGTCGGCTACTGGTACGGGAGAGGCGCGGCGGCGGAGCGGCCGCTCGAACGGTTGACGTGCGCTCGAGGCATGATGATGACGCTGTTCTGCGCTGGCGCACCGTGGGACGAGATCGCGAAAGCAGCGGATGAGTACGTCAACGAGGCCCTCGCCGCCCCGCGCGACGCAGAGAGCGCGATCATGCGGGCGATCCATCTCACCGAGTGCATGCAAATCCAGCTCGCCTTCCCGGACGACGCCGCGAGGCGAGCGAGGCTCATCGAGGCGGGGTCTGCTTTGCTCGCCGAGCAATCCGAGACACTCGGGGTCCCGGGACACGCGGAGACGCTCGCCGATCTGAAGTTCCACATGGCTGCGGTGGACGAGCGCCGGGAGGCGCTGCCCGCCCTGGAAGGGCTGGAGTTAGGGTGTTGCTCGCTGCTCGAACCAGTGCATCGCGCCGACGGCGCCGCCTTCGCTGAAACCATCGATGCGATCGTGAGGGGCGCGAGGGACCGGGGCACGCGCTGCGCTCGCCCGGACAGCGCCCTGTTCGTGCAGCGGATCCAGGGCTTCGAGGACGTCGGCTCAGGCTTTCTGTACGCCGGGTCGCGCCAGATCGGCGCGATCTTCGGCCTCCGGGTGCCGGAGCCGCCCCCTGACACCTTGCTCTTCTATCCGCCGGACATGCGCAGCGGGTGAGGCGGGGCGAGGGGCTGCGGGCGACAGCAGGATCCCCCGGCGGCCCGCGCGATCACCACCGCCCCCACGTCACCCCGAGCTTCGTCTCCGCGAGCTGCTCCTCCGCGAGCGGCGCGAGGAGCCGGACCGCCCCGCACCACGTCAGCGACACCGTCCGCCGCTCCCCGTCGATGCGGACGGTCTGCAGCACCGCCTCGGGCGTGAAGATCTTCGGCGCGCCCGGCGGCCGCACCGACAGGCCCGGCGCCTCCCCCGGGAGCGCGAACTGCACCTCCGGCTGCCCCTGCACCAGGTACTTCAGGATCACGAGCTCGTCGCCCCGCAGCCGCTCGGTCGCCAGCCCCGGCGCCGCGCCCTGCACGAACCGCGGCAGCACCTCGTTCTTCCGGAACGGCCCCCCGAGGTCCGCCCCGTCCGCGAACGCCATCTCCCGGATCGGCTTCGCCGGCGGATCGTGCTCCAGGAAGGCGCCGAGCCCCCGCATGATCCGGGGGTACCAGGTGTGCGCCACCCAGCCGAGCCCGCCGGAGGCCGGCGCGTCCAGCCAGGCCCGCGGCGCCTGCACGAAGAAGCGCGACGCCGCGAGCGGATCCCCCGGGTCCTCGATCTGCGGCAGGAGCTCGCCGTCCGCACGGTCCCGGTCCACGTCGAGGAAATACCCCCGCCCGACCTTGTTCCGCGGGTAGGCGAAGACGCCCTCCTCGCGCGGCGAGGGCTCGACCCGCCGCCCCTTGCGGCGCTCGGGCGGGTCGAGCTCGTCATGGGCGTACGCGTCGTAGCCGCCATAGGCCAGGTCCCACGACAGCGGCACGCTCTCGAACGGCGCCGGATCCGGGAAGCGGACCTGCCCCTCGAGCGTCACCTCCGCCCGGCGCTCGCCGAGCACCCGCAGCACGCGCGCGCTCCGGCCCGCGGCCACGCCGACCATGAGCTCGCGCACCTTGCCCGGCGCGTGCGCCCGGCCCGTCACCACCACGTCGGTGGCCGGCTTCGGCGGGAACAGGTCCATGTCGTCGCGCAGCGTGCGGTAGCGGCCGTGCTGGTCGGCCTCGATCTCGGGGTCGATGACGACCGGCGCCTGCTCGTCCGCGAGCGTCACCCGGCCGCCGGCGAAGGAGTAGGTGCGCTTGGCCACGCAGACCATCCACACCTTGCCGTCGTGGCTCTTCGCGCAGCGCACGATCTGGGTCACACGCGGGGAGGCCTCCTCTGCGCTCATCGGGCTCCTTGCAGGCTCGCGCTCGACGGGTATCTCCGCCCTCGCGCGCACGCAAGGGCGAGGGCCCGCGCGCACGCGGCCGACCCGCGCGCGTCGCCCGGCCCTGCGCTACGATGCGGACGTGACGGACGCGCCCGCCCCTCTCCCCCCGCAGGATCCCTCGCCGCAGGATCCCCCGCCGCGCGCGGACGCCCTCGCGCCCGCGCCCGGCGCGGAGCTCGCGGCGCCGGCCCGGGTGGTGCCCCTCGCCTCCGGGCGGTCCATCGAGATCGCCGAGGAGGGCGCCGGCGAGCGGATCCAGATCCGCGCCGCGGCCGGGGAGATCCTGGTGTCCATCCGGCTGACCGACGAGGGGCCGGTGCTGTCGCTCGCGGGGGCTTCGCTGGAGATCGCCGCCGCGAGGACGCTCTCGCTCTCGTGCGACACGCTGCGGATCCAGGCGGCGCAGGACGCGGCCGTCGAGGTGGGCGGGAGCCTGCACGAGCGGGTGCGCGGCAGCGTGGTGCGCGAGGCCGGCCGGAGCGCGCGCACCACGGCGCGCGAGGTGAAGGTCGAGGCGTCGCCCGGCGGCGTGGAGATCCGGGCCAACGACGACGTCGACATCGTCGGAGAGCGGGTGCGGCTCAACTCCGAGGATCCGCCGATGCCGCTGTCCTGGGAGGAGTTCCGCGCGCGCCAGGCGCTCGCCGGCGGCCCCAGGCCGCCCTCCGCGCTGGCCGCCGGAGACGAGGCGGCGCCGGGAGCGCCGGACGACCGCTCCCGCCCCGCGGAGTGACCGCCCCTCACTCGGCCCGCAGCTTCTCCAGGAGCGCCATCAGCTCCGCGGAGAGCGAAAGCTGGCTCGCGGCCCGCTTCGTCCACACCCGCACGATCGGCATCAGCGCCGCCCGCTGGATGGCGAGCCCGTCGAGGACTTCGTCGGCCAGGCCGCGCTCCAGCCCCACGGCGATCCGCGCGTACTCCTGGAGGGCGATCGGGCCGCGGAATTTCTCCACGGCCGCCACGTAGGCGGCGTCGTACGCGGCGCGCAGCCGGCCGCCGGCGCGCGCGTCCTTCTCCAGGAGGGCCCGGAAGCGGCGCTCCACCGCGCCCCAGGCGCGCTCGTCGAGCCCGTGCGCGCGCAGCACCTCCGCGCGCGGGGCGCGCCGCTCGGCGATCTCGGCGGAGATCGCGGCGAAGCGCTCCACCGGGACGTCCTCCGGTTGCACGGCCGGCTCCGGCGCGGGCGCGGGCGTGAGCGAGGCGGTCGGCAGAGGGACCTGCTGCGCGGGCTCGGTCGCCGGGAGCGGCGGCGCGGAGGCGGGCCGTGCGCTCGCCGGCTCCGCGGGCGCCGGCGGCGAGCTCGACAGCCGCTGCCCGAAGAGGAGAGGCGGAGGCGGCGGGATGCCCCGCGAGGTCTCCTCCGCCGGCGGGGCCATCGGTACTGGGGCAGGCGCAGGCGCTGGCGCCGGGGCAGGCGCCGCTGCGGGCCCCGCATGGAACGGCAGCGGCTCCGCGGGGGCGGGCACGAGGTCCGCGGTCAGGGTGTCGGGCGGCGGGAGCGGCGCCGACGGCCGGTCCACGGGCGCCGCTCCTGAGGGCTGCCCGGGCGGCGCGCTCCCCTCCCCCGCGGCGCCCTGCGCCGCCGGCGCGAAGGGCAGGCCCGACGGCGCCACGAACGGCAGCGCGCCGGAGGAGCCCCCCGCGCGCAGCTCCGGCACGAGCGTGGTCACCGCCTCCGCCCCCGGAGCGCCGCCCGCCGCGCTCCGGGTCGCCGCCGGCGCGCCGGCGTCGTCCCGCTCCGGGGCGCCGACGGCGACCGCCGGCATCAGCGTCTCGGCCAGCTCGGCCTCGACCTGCGGCCGGTCCGCGGTCACGACCACCGTCACGTCCTCGGCCGCGCGCAGCAGCGGCACCGCCCCGCGCCACGTCAGCGCGCAGATCCCGCGATCCGCGTCGATCCACAGCGTGTCGCAGCGCAGCCGCATCTCCTGCGGCTCGGCGTCGCCGCGGAGCAGCGCCGCGCGCGGGATCACCCCCTCCAGCGCGGTCGCGAGCCGCGGGTGCCGCGGGTGCAGGTGCTCGAGGACGAGCCGCTCGCCCGCGGGGAGCTGGTCGAGCTGCTGGTCGGGCGGCGCCGCGTTGAAGTAGCCGGGATCGATGTCCTCCGGCAGCGGCCGCTCCGCCCAGGCGTCATGGCTGAACGTGGGGGCGTGCCGGCGCAGCCTCGCGGCCCGCCCCGGCCACGACGGCGCGATCGGCCCGAAGCCGGCGGGCGGCAGCGGCTCCGCCGGGCCGCGGAGCTCGGCGCCCGGCGGCAGGAGGCTCGGCGCCGGCCGGAGCCCGCGCGCGTCGGGCGCCGCGCCCGCCGGGACGCCCACCGGGTTCCAGCCGTCGGGCCCGCGCGCCGCCCGCTCCCACCGGAGCGACGCCCTGGCGAACGGCGCGGCCGCCGTGAGCTGCCCGCCCGGCGTCCACGCGCGCTGGCCGTGCACCTCGATCCGCTTGTCGATCGCGCCGATCGCGAGCCGCGCCACGAGCGAGGCCGCGGGCGCGCCGGGGGGCGCGTGGGCGTGGCCGACCACGAGCACGTCCACGCGGCGCTTGAAGGGCACGAGATCGCTCGCGGCCCAGAGGCTCGCGCGGGGGTCGTCGCCCCACGGGACGTCCGCCTCCCACGGCGCCTCCTGCGCGGGCGCGAGGCGCGAGCGCCCCGGCTCGAGCGCGAGGGTCGCCTTGCAGACCACGGTGAGCGCGAAGGCCTCGGGGCGGGGCTGCCAGACGAGGGACGCGACGCGGAGCGGGCAGGTCGAGGAGACGCGCACGCCGGAAGCTTATCGCTCCCGGGCGGCCGGTGACGCCGCGCGATGCGCCCGGCGCGGCGCCGGCGCTACTCCTGCGCTACTCCTGCCAGAGGACGCCGAGCTCGATCTCCACCGCGTCGAACGGCGCCGCGCGCACCGTGACGTCGCCCTCCCACGCGCCCATGCGCGCGAACCGCCCGCCGTCGATGCGGTAGACCTCGAGGCGCCGGAGCCGCGGGTCGATGAGCCAGTAGTGCGTCACGAGCTCGCGCGCGTAGATCTCCATCTTGTCGCGGCGGTCGAGCGCCTCGGTGGACGGCGAGATCACCTCGCACACCCAGTCGGGCGCGAGGAAGATGGCCGCGTTCCGCATCGGGATCTGCGGCATCCGATCGCGGCGCCAGGCGGCGATGTCGGGGATCACGATGTCCGGATCGGTGCCGAGGTGCAGCTCGGGCTCGACCAGGAGCGCCCACCGGCCGGGCCCCTTGATGCCCCGGCGAAAGGGAAGGTAGAGCTCGCCGGCCAGGACCGACGTCACGTTGCGGCAGGACAGGGACGGCCGCGGCGTCGCGTGGAGGACGCCGTTCAGGATCTCCGCCACCTGGTTCGGGGGCGTGTCGAGGACATCCTGGTACGTGGCGCGACGACCGTCGGACATGGCTGGAACTTAGCACGCACGCCGCGCGCGGCGGCTCACGTCGCGAAGATCTGCCGCATGTCCCTGAACGACTTGAACTCGAGCGCGTGGCCGCTCGGGTCGACGACGAAGAGCGTCGCCTGCTCTCCCGGCTCGCCGACGAAGCGGATGTGCGGCTCGATCAGGAACGCGATCTCGAGCCCGCGCAGCCGCTCGACCAGCGCGTGCCAGGCGCGCCACTCGAGGATGGCGCCGAAGTGGCGCACCGGCACGTCCTTGCCGTCGACCGGGTTCGTGGGGAGCACGGCGCCGGGCTCATCGATGAGGTGGGCCGAGATCTGGTGGCCGAAGAAATCGAAATCGATCCAGCGCGCGGCCTCGCGCCCGACGCGGCAGCCCAGCACGTCGACGTAGAAGCGGCGGGTCGCCTCGAGGTCCGAGACCGGGAAGGCGAGATGGAACGGCGGGGCCTGGGTCATCGGAGATCCTCCCTTGCGGCGCCCGCCATCGTAGGGGAGGCGGCGGCCGCGGGACAGGCCCCCCGCCGCCGCCTGCGCCGCCCGGGCCTGCGCCGCCCGCCGCCGGGCCTGGCGCCGCCCGCCGCCGGGCGCGCCCGGGACCGCGGCCAGGGCGCCCCGGGCGGGTCGAAATTCCCCGAGCAGCCCCCCCGATCGCCGCGGCTTCGATGTAGATTCCGCCGCCATGAGCGAAGCCGCACCTTCTCCCAGTCAACGCCCCCGCCCGCTCGTCCTCTGCATCCTCGACGGATTCGGCGAGCGCGAAGAAAAGGACCAGAACGCGATCGCCCTCGCGAAGATGCCGCACCTCGACGCGATCAAGCGCGACGCGCAGAAGACGCTGATCGGGACGAGCGGCCCCGACGTCGGCCTCCCGGTGGGGCAGATGGGCAACAGCGAGGTCGGCCACCTGAACTTCGGCGCGGGCAGGATCGCGCTGATGGACATCTCGCGCATCGACGTCGCGATCGCCGAGAACAAGCTCGGCTCGAACGAGATCATCGACCGGACGTTCCGCATCGCGCAGGACCGCAAGTGCCGGCTGCACCTGTTCGGCCTCGTCTCGGACGGCGGCGTGCACTCGTCGCTCGATCACTTCTTCGCGCTGTTCAAGCTCGCGAAGTTCCACGAGGTGCCCGTCGTCCTGCACGCGTTCCTCGACGGGCGCGACACGCCGCCGAAGAGCGCGTGGGGCTACGTCGAGAAGGTCCAGGAGGCGCTCGAGGGCGTCGGCGTCATCGGCACCATCGCGGGCCGGTACTACGCCATGGACCGCGACAAGCGCTGGGACCGCGTGACGAAGGCCTACACGGCGATCGTGCGCGGCGAGGCGCCGCGGGTCGACACGGCGTTCGACGCGATCCAGCAGTCGTACGCGCTCGGCAAGACGGACGAGTTCGTCGAGCCCGTCCGCATCGGCGACTACAGCGGCATCAAGGGCGACTTCATGGCCGACTTCGCCTCGAAGGAGCCCCGCTGGGAGTGGTGGGGGGAGGAGGTCGGCCTCGCCGTCAACTTCAGGCCCGACCGCATGCGCGAGATCTCGGCGATGCTCACGCGGCGCAACCTGCCGCCCGAGCTCGAGGAGCAGCTCACCGACCGCGGCAAGCCGGTCTACGCCTTCCAGGAGCACTGCTACAGCTGCATGACCGAGTACGACGCGGCCCTGAAGCTGCCGGTCGCGTTCCCCAAGGACGAGGTGACCGACTCGTTCCCCGAGGTGATCTCCCGCGCCGGGCTCACGCAGCTCCGGTGTGCAGAGACCGAGAAGTACGCGCACGTCACGTACTTCTTCAACGGCGGGCGCGAGGAGACGTTCCCGGGCGAGGACCGGAAGCTCGTGCCCTCCCCGCGCGACGTCGCCACCTACGACAAGAAGCCCGAGATGAGCGCGGCGGGCGTCGCGAGCGAGGTCGTGGCCGCGATCAAGAGCGGCAAGTACGACTTCATCCTCGTGAACTTCGCGAACCCGGACATGGTCGGGCACACGGGCATCCTCGAGGCCGCCATCCACGCCGTCGAGGCGGTCGACAAGGGGCTCGGGGACATCGCGGACGCCGTGCGCGAGGCCGGCGGCGCGCTGATGATCACCGCGGATCACGGCAACTGCGAGCAGATGAAGGACGAGCACGGCAACCCCCACACCGCCCACACGCTGAACCCGGTGCCGCTCTATTACGTGAACAAGCACGACCCGGGCGTCGTGCTCCGGTCGGGCGGCCGCATCTGCGACGTGGCGCCGACGATGCTCGAGATCCTCGGCATCCAGCAGCCCGCGGCGATGACGGGGCGCTCGCTCCGCGTTCGACAGCGGTAAGTGGGCGCGGCGGAGAGGCAGCTCGGCCCGTACATCCTGCGCGAGGCCGTCTCGGCGCGGGCGCTCACGGTGACGTACCGGGCCGAGCACGTCGAGCTCGGCCGGGCGGCGCTGATCAAGACGCTGAAGCCCACGGTGTCGGCCGCGAGCGCGTTCGCGGCCGGCCTCGAGCGCGAGGCGAAGATCCTCGCCCGCATCCGGCACCCCAACATCATCGACATCCACGACTTCCAGCGCGACGAGGAGCGGATCTGGCTGGTGCTGGAGCCGCTCTCGGGGCCGACGCTCGCGGAGCTGTGCGCGCGCGCCGGCCGCCTCGACGAGGGCGCCGCGGCGGCCATCGCGCTGGAGATCGCGCGCGGCCTCGGGCACGCGCACGAGCGCGGCGTGGTGCACCGCGAGCTGCGCCCCGAGCGCGTCGTCATCACGCCGCCCGGCGGCGTGAAGATCCTGGAGTTCGCGGCCGCGTTCGACGGCCGGCTGCCGTCGCTGCCCGAGCCGTTCGAGGGCAGCGACACGTTCGCGCGGCCCGACTACATGGCGCCGGAGCAGATCCTCGGGGCGGAGACCGGGCCGCAGGCCGACGTGTTCGCCCTCGGCGTCGTGCTGTTCGAGATGCTCGCCGGCGCGCGCCCGTTCGACGAGCCGAAGCCCGAGCCGGCGGACGCGGGCCACGGGCCGGGCGCGTCCCGCGCGTCGCGCGCGCCGCGCGAGCGCGAGGAGGACCGCTGGGCCGAGGGCCGGGCCGTCGCGCACCGCATCCGCAGCGCCCCGCCGCAGCCGCTGCGGGGGCTCGTGCCCGACGTGTCGCGCGGCCTGGAGCGGGTGGTGCTCCGGTGCCTCGAGAAGGAGCCGGAGCAGCGCTACGAGAGCGGCCGCGCCGTCGCGGACGCGCTGGCGGAGGAGCTCGCCGAGCGCGGTCACCCGCAGCCGCGGGCGCTCATCGCGAGGGCGCTCGCGGCGGCCAAGCTCGGCGGGGAAGAGCTCCCGCCGGCGCAAGCCCCGTCCGTCCGCCCGGCCGCCGAGCGGCGCCGCGCGCCGTCGCTCGCGCCGGACGTGGTCCGGCTCTTCGGCATCTTCGCGCTGGTCGTCGCGGGCGGCGCGCTCATCGAGCTCGGCCTGCGCGAGCACGACGCGGTCGGGCCGCCCAGCGCCGAGGCCAGGCAGCCCGGCGCGCCCGAGGAGGCGCGCGGCTACCTGAAGGTGCTCGCCCGGCCGTGGGCGGAGGTCGTCATCGACGGGGAGCTCATCGACGTGACGCCGATGGCGCGGCCGATCCCGCTCCAGGCGGGGCGGCACTACGTCACGTTCCGGCACCCGAACGCGCCCGAGGAGAAGCGCACGATCACCGTCTCCGCCGGGCAGACGGTCACGCTCGACGTCAGCATGCGGATCGACCGCAGCGCGCTCGACGCCGGCGCGCCGCCGGTCGAGGACAGGGACGCCTCGCCTTGACGGCGGGGCGGGCGGCGCCCGGGCGCGGGTCCGGGGAACCACCGCGCCGGCGCCGGATCTGACGTCAGCCCGTGCGCCCTTCGGCGCGGCCGTGATGCGCGCTCGATGAGGCTTGCCCGCTGGTCGGCGCGTTCGGGCTCAGCCCACGGGCCTCCCGCGCGGGCTCGCGCGGCAGCTCCACGATGAACGTGGCGCCCGCCCCGGGCTCGCTCTCGATCCGGATGCTCCCGCCGAGCGCATCGACGATGCGCCGCGCGATCCAGAGACCGAGGCCGAGCCCGCCGAAATGGCGCTCCGACACGCCGCGCTCGAACCGCCCGAAGAGGCGCGCCTGCGCCGCGCGGGCGATGCCGGCGCCGCGGTCGCGCACGACGAGCCGGGCCCGGCCGCCGTCGCTCTCGACCCGGACATCGATGGGCTTCCCCTCCCCGAACTTGACGGCGTTCGACATCAGCTTGTCCGCCACCTGGACGAGGCGCGCGCGATCCCACATGCCCACGACCCCCGGCGCCGCGTCGAGGGACAGCGTCGAGCCCGCATGCTCGAGCGCCGCCGCGTACCTCGCGACGACATCGCGGACCACCTGCGACAGATCCACCGGCTCCATCCGCATCTCCGGCTCGCCCGCGGCGAGGCGCGCGACGTCGAGGAGATCGTTCGCGAGCCGCTCGAGGCGCCCGATCTGGCGCCCGGCGCGCTCCAGCTTCCTGACCGCGCGGTCTGCCCCCCCGGCCCTCATCCCGCCGGCGCGCGCGTCTCGGAGCAAGGTCTGGACTTCCATCAGGAGCGGCGTCAGCGGCGTCCTCAGCTCGTGCGCGGCGAGCGTGAGGAACGTGTCGCGCGCCCGCACCCCCTCTTCGGCCTGCGCGAGCAGGCGCGTCCGCTCCTCCAGCAGGCGCTCGAGGTCGTCGTAGAGGAACGCGTTCTCCAGCGCGACGGCGGCCTGGGCCGACAGGATCGCCACCACCTCCACGCGCTCGGCCGTGAACGCGCCCGTCACGAGGTCGTTCTCGAGGTACAGCACGCCGCGCAGCGCGCTCCCCGAGAGGACCGGCGCGCACAGCACGGAGCGGGACTGCCGCGACACCACGTAGGGCTCGTCGCGGGTCGCCGGAGACGCGCGCGCGTCCTCGAGGACCACCGGCGCCCGGGTCCGCGCCACCGTGCGCACGACGGACGGGCACGCGCGATCGCCGGCGCGCTCGACGGGTACGCCCCCCGCGCGGACGACCCCTCCGGCCGGATCGCCCGCCGCCTCCAGGACGAGCGCGCCCTCCCGCTCGACGAAGAGCGCCCCCCGCTGCGCGCCGGCGTTCTCCATGACGACGTCGAGGAAGCGCGTCGGGAGCTCGTGGAGCGCCAGGCTGCTCGCGATCGCGCGCGAGGCCTTGAAGAGCGACGCCGCGTCGAGCAGGACGGCCGGCGCCTGCGAGGTCGTGATCAGCGCGCCCACGGGGGCGTGCATCGGCAGGAGGGTCGCGTGCTGCTGCTCGAGCTGCGCGACCTTGGCGACGGCGCCCCACCGCGCGTAGAGCCGGCGCGCTCGCTCCAGGTAGGCGCGCGCCAGGAAGCTTCTCCCGGCGGCCAGCCAGAAGCGCCCGGCGAGCTCGCACGCGAGCGCGGCGTCCTGCACGAACCCCTGCGCCTCCGCCCCCGTGACGGCCTCATCGTAGAGCCTGGCCGTCGCCCAGGGGTGCTCTCCCCGGAGCCCGGACCGCGCTGCCCCGATGAGCGCGACGAGGTGCCCGAAGTTCATCGGGGCGTGCCGCGCAGCCTGCTGCACCCCGGCGAGGATGCCCTCGGCGCGCGCGATGAGCGCGGCGCGCCGTTCCCCCGCCTCTTCCGCGGCGACCATCAGGCAGGCCAGCGCCTCCAGGGCCTGCATCCGGGTGTACAGGACGAGCCCGGGCACGGCCGAGAGGTGGGGCTCGATCCACGCGATCTCCTCGAGGACGCCCCGGAAATCGCCGAAGAGGCCGAGCAGGAAGACGCGATGGAAGGCGATGTAGAACAGCGAGAACGCGTCGCCGGCGGCCTCCAGGCCGGGGCGCGCCGCCTCCGCGTCGAACGCCTCGCCCTTCAAGACCGTCGGGTGCCCGCCCGCCCCCAGGAGGTTCAGCGTGGCCTGCTGGAGGGCCCTCAGGTATCGCGCGGCGCGCTCCTGGTGGAGCGTCGCGAAGGAGCGGCGCAGCTCCTCGATCTCCTGCAGGAGCCCGCGGAGCGGCGCGCCGCTGATGTAGCCGTGGATGCAGTACCCCATGCCGCAGTGGCTCGCCCACTCGAAATCGCCGTGCGAGAGGCCCTCCTGATAGCCGAGGCGCAGCGGCCCGAGCGTGTCGCGGAAGTGCGCCGTGCGCGGGTGGATCATGCACTCGAAGAGGTTGACGATCATGGCCGTGAGCTCGCGAGCTCGCAGCCGCGCCATCACCTCCATCGCGAGCCGGCCGAAGCCCGCGCCCCCCTCGGCGTCGCCCTCCATGACGGCGAGGAGATTGCCGAAGAACACGTACGACTGCGGGGACGACGGCGCATTGCCGTGCTCGATGGAGAGCCGCACGCCCTCGGTGACGAGGAGCGGGTAGTGCGCCGGCGTCACCTGAAAGGCCAGGCCCACGACCTGGCGGATGAGCTGCATGGCGGCGAGGGCGCATGGATCGCGCATGGGTGGCAGCTCCGCGAGCTCCTCCACGCCCTTGCCCGCGAGCCGCTCGCGGACGGCGGCGATGGCGCGCTGCGCGTCCTCGACCGTGGGCTCCTCGGGGAACGCGAGCCCGAGCCGCCCGAGCGCGCGGAGGCCCAGGCGCAGGGCTTCCCTGCTCCGGTCCTGCGACTGCGCGCTGCGGATGCGGAGCCCGTCGACCTCGACCTCGTCGAGGACCGAGGCAGCGTGGGAGGAGAGCGCGGAGACGAGCTGCTCGACGCCGCCGAAATCGCCGATGAGGCAGGCCGCGAGCGCCGCCGCCCGGTACAGCGGGACGGCGAGCTCGCGCGCCCGCTCGAAGCCGCGCTCGCCCAGCGCCCGGGCGCCGGCGCCGAGCAGGCCCGCGGCCACCTCGAACGACGCGGCGCCGAGGGCCCGCTGGCCGCCGCGCAGGAACAGCCTGGCCACCTCGATCCGCTCGCCCTCGTCCGCGAGCAGCGCCTGTCCGGCCTTGAGCTGGTCCAGGATCACGAACAGGCGCTCGTCCAGGCGCTCCGCCGGCGTCATGGCGATGAGCCGCCGTCCGAGCTCGAGGTGCACGGCAGGTCGCTCCCGCTCCTCGATGAGGGCGTAGGCCGCCTCCCGGATCCGATCGTGCGCGAACACGAACGTCGCGCCCGAGGGGTGGCCGGCGGGCGCCCGGAGGCGGCGCGGGATCAGCATCCCGGCCTCCACCGGCTCCCGCAGGTCCGAGAGCGTGTCCTCCGCGGAGGCGCGGCAGAGGGCCGCGAGCGTGGCGACGTCGAACGTATCGCCGAGGCACGCGCCCACGCGCAGCGCGCTCCTCGCGGCCGGCGAGAGCTCGCCGAGCCGCGCGCGGAGCAGCTCGGCGGTGCTCTCCGCCATCGGCGCGGCCTCGGCGCGGGCGTCGTCCCACGCGAAGGAGGCGGCGGCCGGGTCGAACGTGATGACGCCGTCGCGGAGCAGCCGCTCCAGGAGCTGGCCGATGGCGAACGGGTTTCCCCCCGTCTTCCGCTCCACGATCGACGCGAGGCTCCCCACGCGCGAGGCCGGGGCCCGCAGCGCGTCGGCGACGAGCTCCGCGACGGCGCGCTCGCGCAGCGGCGAGAGCGCGATCGAGGTGACCCTCGCGGCGCCGCGGCGCATGCGCTCCATCGCAGCGCGCAGGGGGTGACCCGCGGAGAGGTCGTTGTCGCGGTACGCGAGGATCACGGAGCAGAAGCGCAGATCCGGATCGGCGGCGAGCTCGCAGAGCAGGTCGAGCGTCGCGGCGTCCGCCCACTGGAGGTCGTCGAGGAACAGGACCAGCGGCCGGCCGTCCCGACACAGCGCGCGCACGAGCTTGCGGAGCACCATCGTCGAGCGGTTGCGCGCCTCCACGGGATCGAGCTCCCGCAGTGGGGGCTGCGGCCCGATCAGCAGCGTCAGATCCGGCACGAGCGCCGTGACCAGGGCGCCGTTCTCGCCCAGCGCCGACAGGAGCTCCTGCCGCCATGCCGCGACAGCGTCGGGCTCCGCCCCGAGCAGGTGCCGCACGACGCCCTGCAGCGCCTTGGCGAGGACGTCGTACGGCGTCGCCCGCTGGAACCTGTCGCACTTGCCCGCGCCGAACATCCCGCGCTTGCCCGTGATGGGGCGCAACAGCTCGTGGGCCAGCGCCGACTTGCCGATGCCTGGCGGCCCGCCGACGAGGACGAGCTCCGCGCGCCCCTCGGCGGTGGCGCGCTCCAGGGCGAGCGCGACGGCCGAGATCTCGTCGTCGCGACCGTACAGCCGGCGGGGGATCGCCAGCCGATCAGGGACGTCGCGACGGCCGAGCGGGAAGGGCTCGATCCGGCGCGCGCTGCGCCACGACTCGACGCACCAGCGGAGGTCCGCTTCGACGCCCCACCCCGTCTGGTAGCGGTCCTGCGGCTCTTTGGCCATCAGCCGGAGCACGATGTCCGACACGACCTCGGGAATCGCGGGGTCGACCCCGCGGGGCGGGACGGGGGCGCACGCCAGGTGGCAATACACCAGCTCGAGCGGGTCGCTCCGCTCGAAGGGGCGGCGGCCGGTGAGCATCTCGTAGAGCGTCACGCCGAGGGCGTAGAGATCGGCGCGGGCGTCGAGCGGCCGGTTCATGCGCCCCGTCTGCTCGGGCGCCATGTACGCGAGCGTCCCCTCGATCTGGGACGGCTGCGCGAGCTCGGCTTGCTCCAGCGGCAGCTCGCTCGCGATGCCGAAATCGATCAGCTGAACGGCGCCCGTGCGCTCGTTCCACACGACGTTCGACGGATTGACATCCTTGTGAATGACGTGGCGGCGGTGCACCTCGGTCAGCTCGCCCGCGACTGCAGCGCCGATCGCGAGCGCCTCGTCGATCGCGAGCCGCCGCCGAGCGCAGACGCTGGCGACGGAGGCGCCGCCGATGTCCGGCGTCTCCAGGCACCGCTTGCCGTCGAAGGTGAGGAGCTGAAACGCGCGCCCCAGGCGGCGGAGCACCGCGGCCTCCTGGTCGGGGCCCTCGCTCTCATCGCTGTAGATCTTGAGGATCACGGAGCGGACGGCGCGCCCGTCCGTCAGCGCGACCGCGCGGAACACCTCACCCGATTTCGTGCGGGCGATCGCCTCGATCTGCCCGTAGCCGGCAGATTTCAAGGCTTTGACGATCTGAGCTGCGACGTCCATGGACCTCGTCCAGCTCGCCCGTCCCGCGCGAGCGCCCTTGTGAGCGGCTGGCGCTCGGCGCGCGAGAGACCGGCGAGGCGGATAGCGACATCGTGGCACCGCGCTGGGCGCCCGCAGCAGGGGCTAGCCGTCCCGGCCGCCGCGCGGCGCGGCGGCGCGCCGCAGCCGATCGAGCGCGATCAGCGGCCGCTCCCGCTTCTCGTGCAGCTCGCCGAGGCACGCGCCGCTGCCGCGCTCGAGCGCGCGGCAGCAGTCGGGCCGCATCTCGTAGATCGAGCACAGGAAGCGGCCGAGCTCCGCGTCGAGCGTGAGCGCGGCGCATCGGCCGTCCTCGATGTGCATGTAGCAGCGGTTGCCGACGAAGCGCGTGAGCGCCCGCGCGCGATCGTCCATGCGATCGTAGTCGCAACCGAAGACCCGGACGTACTCGGGCAGCGTCGAGAAGCAGCAAGTACCGCACGCGGTGCACTCGGGCACGCCCGCGCCGTCGAGGCCGTCCGCGCCGCCGCGGCCGCCCGCGCGCTCGCCCGTCAGAGCCGGACCTCCACGTGCGTCCCGCGCTTCAGCTCGTCGAGCCATTTCTGCTTCGCCTTCTGCAGGATCTCCGCCTGCAGCCGCTGGAGGATCTCCGGCCGGGCGGCCTCGAGCGTCGTGAAGCGCGACGGCTGGCGGCTCAGGAGCTTCATCACCACGAACGCGTCGCCCGCGCGCATCGGCCCGGTCACGCCGCCCGGCTCGATCGCCATCAGCGCCGACTCGAGCTCCGGGGCCATCACCTCGCGCTGGCCGCTCACCGCGGCCTGCGTCCCCTGCGGCGCGCGCACCCCGAGGTCGCCGCCCGCGTCGCGGGTCGCGGTGTCGTCCGAGAACTGCCGCGCGAGCGCCGCGAAGTCCTCGCCCCGCCGCGCGCGGTCCGCGAGCGACGCCGCGAGCGCGCGGCGCTCCTCGAGCGCCTCGGCGCTCGAGCCGGGCAGGATGCGCAGGACGATCCACGCCGGGTGGTACTCGCGCCGCCGGAGTTCCTCGCGCACCATCCGGTCGTACGCGGACAGCACGTCCTGCTCGGTGATGCGCACCCGGCCCTTCACCCGGAGCTGCAGCATCTTCCCCTCGAGGATCTGCCGGCGGATCTCGTCGCGGTACTCCTGCTCGGTGAGCCCGGAGCTCGTCCGCGCCATCCGGAACAGCTGCTCGACCGTCGTCTGCTCCGCGGCGGCGATGTTCCGGAAGGCGTTCTCGATCTCGTCGGAGGTCACGCGGACATTGGCCCTCTCGGCGGCCTGGCTCTCGAGCTCCTCGTCCACCATCTTCTGGATGAGCTCGCGCAACACCTGCGACTCGGCCGCCGCCTGCTGCGCGCCCGGCGGGACCCGGGCCTGGATCTGCAGGAGGAAGGGGCGGGCCCGCTGCCGCAGGTCCGAGAGCAGGATGGCGCGATCGCCGACCACCGCGACGATCCGCTCGCTCACGACCGCGTGGGCCAGCGGCGAGGCGAGGGCGGCGGCGGTGATGAGCCCGGCGAGGGCGAGGCGGAGCGGTGCGCGCATCGGGCGCCTCTACCATTGGACCCCGGCCGGTTCCACGCGTTTCCGGCCTCGCGCGGCCCGACATGACGCGGCGCGCCGCGCGCGCGGAGCGCGCCGCGCCGCGTCTGTCCAGCCTGTTGCCGCAGCGATCCCGGCGCGGTAAGCGGCCGCCATGACAATCCTCTCCGTGCCCGCGCAAGGACGACCGGTCTCCATGTCGCCGGCAGGCACGCTGGCCGTGCCGGACGACCCCATCGTCCCCTTCATCGAGGGAGCGTGGCCCCGCTCGGTCCTGAAGGCCTCGATGACCGATGCAGGGGTGTGAGGTTCGAGGTTGTCCAGCACCAGGTGAATCCGACTCGCCCGCCTTTCAACCCTCGAGGAACAAGTGGAAACGCAAAATTCTACCATCATCTACACGAAGACAGACGAGGCCCCGGCCTTGGCCACCTATTCGCTCCTCCCGATCGTCGAGGCGTTCACGAAGGCCGCCGGGGTCCGAGTCGAGACGCGCGACATCTCCCTGGCGGGCCGCATCCTCGCCAATTTCCCGGAGCGCCTGACGGACAACCAGAAGCTCGGCGATCACCTGGCAGAGCTCGGCGAGCTGGCCAAGACGCCGAACGCCAACATCATCAAGCTGCCCAACATCAGCGCCTCCATCCCGCAGCTCGTGGCCGCCATCAAGGAGCTGCAGCAGCAGGGCTACGCCGTGCCGGACTATCCCTCCGAGCCGAAGACGGAGGAGGAGAAGGCGATCAAGGCACGTTACGCCAAGGTGCTCGGCAGCGCCGTGAACCCCGTCCTGCGCGAGGGCAACAGCGATCGCCGCGCCTCGCCCGCCGTCAAGGACTACGCCAAGAAGCACCCGCACTCGATGGGCGCGTGGAGCCGTGACTCGAAGAGCCACGTCGCGCACATGTCGGGCGGCGACTTCTACGGCAGCGAGAAGTCGGTCGTGGTGGACAAGGCGCAGGAGCTGAAGATCGAGCTCGTCGCCGGCGGCAAGACGACCGTGCTCAAGCCGAGCGTCAAGGTGCAGGCGGGCGAGGTCGTCGACGCCAGCGTGATGAGCGCCAAGGCCCTGCGCGCGTTCTACGCCGATCAGGTGGCGGACGCGAAGAAGCAGGGAGTGCTGTTCTCCCTGCATCTCAAGGCCACGATGATGAAGGTCAGCGACCCGATCCTCTTCGGGCACGCCGTCAGCGTGTTTTACGCCGAGGCGCTCGACAAGCACGCGGCCACGCTGGCCCAGGTCGGCTTCGATCCGAACAACGGCATCGGCGACCTGTACAACAAGATCCAGAGTTTGCCGGCAGACGAGAAGGCGAAGATCGAGGCGGACATCAAGGCCGTCTACGAGCAGCGCCCGACGCTGGCCATGGTCGATTCCGACCGCGGCATCACCAACCTGCACGTGCCCTCGGACGTGATCATCGACGCCTCGATGCCGGCGGCCATCCGCTCCAGCGGCAAGATGTATGGCACGGACGGCAAGCTCTACGACGCCAAGTTCACGATCCCCGATCGCTCCTACGCCGGCATCTACCAGGCCACGATCGACTTCCACAAGCAGCATGGCGCGTTCGACCCGCGCACGATGGGCAGCTCGCCGAACGTGGGGCTCATGGCGCAGGCCGCGGAGGAGTACGGCTCGCACGACAAGACCTTCAAGATCGCCGAGAGCGGCACGGTGCGCGTCGTCGACGCCTCCGGCAACGCCCTGCTGGAGCAGAAGGTCGAGGCTGGCGACATCTTCCGCGCTTGCCAGACGAAGGACGTCGCGATCAAGGATTGGGTCAAGCTGGCCGTCAGCCGCGCGCGCGCCACGGGCGCCCCGGCGGTGTTCTGGCTCGACGAGAACCGCGCCCACGACAGGAACCTGATCGCCAAGGTCAAGGCCTACCTGCCCGAGCACGACACCAAGGGCCTGGAGCTCCCGATCATGAGCCCCGTGGAGGCGATGAAGTTCACGCTCGGCCGCATGAAGGACGGCAAGGACACCATCAGCGTCACCGGCAACGTGCTGCGCGACTACCTGACGGACCTCTTCCCGATCCTGGAGCTGGGCACCAGCGCCAAGATGCTCTCCATCGTGCCGCTCCTGGCCGGCGGCGGACTCTACGAGACCGGCGCCGGCGGCTCGGCGCCGAAGCACGTCCAGCAGCTGCAGAAAGAGAACTACCTCCGCTGGGACTCGCTCGGTGAGTTCCTGGCGCTGCAGGTCTCGATCGAGGACCTCGCCAGCAAGACCAACAACGCCAAGGCCAAGGTGCTCGCCAAGGCGCTGGACACGGCGATCGGCCTGTTCCTCGAGAACAACAAGAGCCCGGCGCGCAAGGTGGGCGAGATCGACAACCGCGGCAGCCACTTCTACCTCGCGCTCTACTGGGCGCAGTCCCTCGCCAAGCAGACCGAGGACAAGGAGCTGGCGGACAAGTTCGGCAAGCTCGCCAAGACCCTGACGGACAACGAGTCCAAGATCGCCGGCGAGCTGATCGGCGCGCAGGGCAAGCCCGTCGACCTCGGCGGCTACTACCACTTCGACGATCAGAAGACGTTCGCCGCGATGCGGCCCAGCGCCACGCTGAACGCGCCCATCGACGGCTTCTCCTGAGCCAAGCGGGGCTCGCCGAGCGTGAGGGATCGGCGGGGAGTATGCCGAGCCGCCCGGCTCGCGGGGAGGGTGGTCTCCGCGCGGGGTGGGGGCCCCGCCGAACTCGCCTGAGCCTTATCTTCTCCGGCTCCGCCGGAGAAGATAAGGCTCAGGCTCAGACATCGGCCCATCCCCCACCCCGCGCGGAGACCACCCTCCCCGCGAGCCTACCGTTCTAGCTGATTCATTCCCCGGGCGGAGAGCACCTTGCCGCGAGACTATCGCTCTACCTGATTCGTTGCTCGGGCTCAGCTGGGGCCGGGGTAGACCGTCCGCCGGGAAGCGCGCTCGCGGACGGCCTCGCGCGCGAGCGCGTCGGCGCGCTCGTTGAGCAGCACGCCCGCGTGGCCCGGCACGTACACGAGGCGCGCGCGCGGCCGCGCCGCGAGCGCGTCGCGCAGCGAGGCGATGAGCTCGGCGTTCGCCTTCGCCTTCCACCCCTTCTGGAGCACGCCGATCGAGTACTGGCTGTCGGTGTGGATCACGATGGGCCGCTCCGGCTCGTCCACCTCCTCGAGCGACCGGAGGATGGCCGTCAACTCCGCGATGTTGTTGGTCGCGGTGCCGAGGAACTCGCTGCGCTCGATCCGCCGGCCGCCGTCGAGGATCACCACGCCGAGGCCCGCAGGCCCAGGGTTCCCCGAGCACGCGCCGTCGGCGTAGACGATGACCGCGCCCTCCGGGACAGGCCCCGCCGCGGCCGCCCCCCGCGACGGCGCCTTGCGCTGCGCCCGCGCCGCCCCGGCCGGCGCCGGAGCGCCGCCGCCCCCCGCCCCCTCGGGCTGCTCGCCGGCGCGCGGCTTCACGACCGACTCGGCCGGGCCGCAGGTGTCGTCCGGCAGCACCTTCGGGTCGACGATGGTCAAGTTGTCCAGGCGGGCCTTGTACTTGCGGCCGTCGTGCGGCTTGTAGCGGATCTCGACGCCGCCCCCCTCCTCCGGCGTCAGGGCGCCGGCGGCATCGGCGCGGGCATAGACGGTCTGACCTCGAAGCGATGCGCGAACCCAGGGCACGCGCGCACCCTGGCATGAATCGGCGGCCGGCGGTACGGGAGACCCGGTCGGCCCAGCGCGGGCGGCCTGACCGGACGGGCGCGACCGGACGCGCGCGCGGTCACCGGTCGATGCGTCCGCCGCTGCTGATCCACCGGTCCATGCGCGCCCCGGGGCGCGGTCACCGATCGAGGCAGAGGGCGAGGGACCACGAGTTCAGCGTGCCGGAGTCGGACCCGGCGTCGTCCGCGACCCGGAGCGTCCACGTGCCGCTCGCCGGCCGGGACTGGAACGCCGCGAACGAGCCCTCCGGGCGGAAGCACCCGCGGAACGGCGCCATGCCCGCGGTGACCGGGGTCCTGCACCCCATGTCGAAGAGGGTCCCGCGGTAGTTGTCGCCCGAGCCCCCGTTGTCGCTCGAGACATCGATCGCCGACCCCGCCGGAGAGGCGAGCGAGATGTCGATGTCCCCATCGAACGAGTGCGTGATGTCGACCGCGAGCGTCACGCGCCGCACCGCGCCGCTGGCGCCGATCGCGAGGGCGCTGGCGGCGACCGCGCGATCCGTGACCCGCTTGGGGACGTCCGTGGACGACTGCACCCACAGCACCTGCCCCGGCGGGCAGCCGCCCACGGCCCCGTCGCAGCCGAGCGCGCAGTCCGGATCGTCGCAGTCGGTCTCGCCGTCGAGGTCGTTGTCCTCGGCGTCGCCGCAGTTGCGCTCGCTCGCGTAGGTGCACACGCTCGGCGTGCCCCGGCACGTGTACCTCGCCTCCACGACGCAGGTCGCGCTGCACCCGTCGCCGCTCGCCGTGTTGGCGTCGTCGCAGCCCTCGACGCCGGCCCGCACGAACCCGTCGCCGCACCGCGCGGTGCGGCACGTGATGGGGCAGCCGTCGGTGCTGTCGGCGTCGCCGTCGTCGCACTCCTCGCCGGACCGGATCGCGCCGTCGCCGCAGCCCTCGAGGAGGCACCCGGGGCTGCACCCGTCCCCGGCGTTCCGGTTGCCGTCGTCGCACGCCTCGACGCCGGTGCGCACGAACCCGTCGCCGCACGCGGCCGCCGCGCAGCCGGCCGGGCAGGCGTCGGTGTTGCTCGCGTTGCCGTCGTCGCACGCCTCGACGCCGGCCTGCACGAACCCGTCGCCGCACGCGGCCGCCTCGCACGTCGCGAGGCACGCGTCGGTGTTGCTCGCGTTGCCGTCGTCGCAGCCCTCGCCGGCGGCGTTGACGACCCCGTCGCCGCACGCGGGCGCCGCGCACGTCCCCGCCGCGCTGCAGACGTGGCTCAGGCAATCGCGACCGGCCGCGCAGCCCATGCCGGCAGCGCAGCCGACGCATTCCGGCCCGCCGCAGTCGATGTCCGTCTCCGCGCCGTTCCGCGCGACATCGGTGCACGACGGCAGGCACGTCGTCCCCGAGCACCGGCCGCCAAGACAATCGCCGTCCGCCGCGCACGCCTTGCCGGTGGCGCACGGCCGGCATTCCGGCCCGCCGCAATCGACGTCCGTCTCGCCCCCGTTCCTCGCGCCGTCGGTGCACGAGGACACCCTGCACCTCCCGTCCCGGCAGATCCCGTTCCGGCAATCCGCGTCGGCGACGCACGCCGCCCCGTCCGCGCACGGCACGCAGGCGGAGCCACCGCAGTCGACGTCGGTCTCCGCCCCGTTCGTCACGCCGTCCCCGCAATCGGACGCCACGCACCTGTTCCCGACACAGACGTTGCTCAGGCAATCGCCCGCGGCGAGACACTCGACGCAGGCGCCGTTTCCGTCGCAATAGCGACCTCCGGACGGATCCTCCCCGCCGCACACCGTGGTGGCCGGGGCCGGCGGGTTCTCCGGCGCCCCGGCGACGCAGACGTCGGCCGAGCACGGATCTCCATCGGAGAAGGCGTCCAGATCGTCCTCGAGCTCGATCACGGCGCCTCGCCCGTCGCAAACGCTCCTCTTGCAGTCGCCCGGCACCTGCTCGTCCACGGGCTTCCCCCGGGGCGCCGGGTCGAGGCTGCACCGGCCGCCCTCGCAGGCGCGCCGCTGACACGCGCTGTCGACCCCGGGGCAGTCCGCGGCCACGCCGCACGGCGCGCCCCCTCCGCTCCCGCCGCCCTCGCCGTCTCCGCCGGCCCCTCCGCCCTCTCCGCTCCCGCCGCTCCCGCCGCCGCTGGCCTCCGGGCCCGACGGATGCCGGGGACGATCGCAGCCGGCGGCGGCCATGGCAGCGGCGATGACGAGCGGCGGCAGGACCTTCGTGAACGGAGCGCTTCTGAAGAGGTCCGCTGGCACTGGCACCTCGATCTCCTCCGCGTCTCGCGGGAACGGCGATGTCCTTTCAAGGCTCGATCCGAGCCTGACGGACTCGCGCGGTCGATCCTCAGCGCACTAGACTGATATGGAATCGAGAGGACGCCAGCCGCCGAGCGCGCGGCGTCGCCGCGAGACCGCGCGGACGTTCACGCCCGGACGCGCGGCCAGGGCGGCGAGGGCGCGCTGGGTCGGCGCGCCTCCGTCCAGCAGGGTGCCTCGCGGCGCATCACGTCGGCGGGTCTCGTGGCGCGTCGTTCCGGCGGGGGCTCGCGGCGCGTCACTCCAGCGGGATCTGATATCGCGGCAGCGGATCCCTGCCGGTCCCCTGCAGCCACCTGGCGTCGGGCCTCCACGCGCCGTTGATCTGTTCGCGGCAGCGCGTCTCGACCGTCATCGTCCCCCCGGAGAACAGGAGGAGATTGTACTGGAGCGGGTATCCCGGTACCCACTCCCGCGCGGGCGCGCCGAAGGTGCCGGCGGAGACGATCTCGATCCGCCTGCCGCTCGGGCTCATGTCGTACCGGTAGAGCTGGTTCTCGGCCCGGTGGACGTGGCCGTGGAGGGCCACGCGGAAGCCGGCCACGGCGAGCTGCTGGAGGAAGCCGGCGTCGCTCAGGTGGTCCGGCTCCGCGCTGGTGACCGGGTGATGCCAGACCGCGATCCGCAGGCCGCCTCGCGAACGCCGATCGAGCTGGATCAGCGCCCGCGCGAGCGCACCCGTGTGGACGCCGGCGCGGGCGCGGTGGTGATGATCGATCTCCCACGCGGAGTTCAGGCCCAGAAAGAGCAGGTCGCACCCGGGCAGCGAATGGATCGTCGCTTGCTGCTCGTAATCGAGCGGATACTCCTCTCCCTTCACCTGCCGGTAGAACTCCGCGAAGTGCCGGAAGCGCAGCTTGTAGGCGTCCTCGTCCCGCACCTCGACGACGTCCGCGCCATGCGCGATGAAGGTCCCGTCCTTCAGCTCGCCTCGATGGCGGGCGCGCCGCTCCAGCCGATAGGCGTCCTGCGACAGGGACCAGTTGAGGTCGTGATTCCCCGGGACGAGGACGAGCGATTGCGGCGATAGCCCGAAGCCTCCCATGACGTGGTCGAGGAAGAGCCGCGCGGCGGTGTATTCCTCCGGGATCGACAGGTTGCCGACGTCGCCCGAGATCACGAGGCCGTCGAGGCGCTCACAGCCCTGCTGCCGCAGATCGGCCGCGAGCTGCGCGTACCAGAGCGTCGCCTGGTCCTGAGCGCTGAAGTGCAGGTCGGCGAGGTGCAGGACGCGGACGCTGGGTGCGGCCGGAGCGGCCTCCAGCGAGCGAGCCGCCCTGGGCGGCGTCCCGCCCTGCGGCGCGCCGCCGCGGCGGCTGGAGGGGGGCGTGAAGAGCGGGCCGTCGATCGGGTGGAACTGCACGCTCCTGTGCCCGCTGGCCCGGGCGAGCGCGCGCCAGTCGAGCTTCCTCAGGTAAAACCTGAGCTGCGGGTCCTCGAGGCTCAACGTCGCCGCGGCGCGGTTGTAATAGAGGAGCTGGCTCAGGCGCGGCTGCTCCTGGAAGCGGCGCTGCAGGTTGCTGGATCTCAGCCACTCGAACGCGGGCGCGAGATCGGGATAGCGGTGGATCGCCTCGCCGATCGACACGTCCCCGTCGTCGGTCTGGGACAGCATCCACAGGAGCGCGAGGCAGGCGCCTCGGGGCGGCGGCGCCTCGTCGTACGCCGCGAAATCCCGGAGATCCCCGTGGTAACGGGCGCGGAGCTCCTCCTGGATCGACTCCATGACGTCCGCGGGGCCGAGCGTGACCTCCCGGAGCCGCTCCTGCGAGGACCGGACCCCGGCGTTCACGGCGGCCTGATAGCAGAGGAGCTGCGCGATGAAGAAGCTCCCGCCGGCCTCCGAGATGAGCTCGTCGCGGCGCGTGAACCGGATGTTCGCCGCCTGCTCGCCCTTGAAGATCAGCTCGGCGATCTTGACGTCCTTCTGGCGATCCATCCGGATGATCCGGAATCGACCGGCGAGGTCGGGCAGCGCCTCGATGAGCGAGCTGCCGATCGGGTTGATTCCGATGAGCGTCACCTTGGCCCGCGGCTGCTCCTGGTCCGCGAGGATCTTCATGCGAACGGCGAGATGCCTCTTCAGGGCATCGTCGAGGTGATGGACATCATCGACGATCAGGTGCCCGGCGATCTCGCCGCGCACCACGCCGTCGAGGATCGCCTCGAAGTCGCCGGGCGGCAGCTTCCCATCCAGCCAGCGCTGCGGGCGCGCCTGCCTCTCGCGCGCAAGGACCTTCCTCACCGCCGTGCTCTTCCCGACCCGGGACGGCCCCTCCACGATCAGCCCCGATCCGAGGGTATCCAGCTCGACCTGCAGCGCAGGGAACTGCGACGGCTCCACGAACGTGATGTCCGGCGGGCCGTTCAAGCGAAAGATGCTCTGGATCGGCGTCGCGGACGCCGCGGGCGCGCTGCTCTTCGGCGCTTCCACGGCGACGCCGGCGGGAGGAGGGCTGGGCGCGGCAGGCGCGCGCTGCTCGGCCGGCGCGAGCGCGGGCCGATACGCGAGGACGGTCCGGACGCCATCGACCACCTCCAGGAGCGCCTCGTCCCGGTCAGCCCAGGTCGAGATCGCCCGCCGGTTGCGGGGCAGCGGCGCGAGCGCCTCGAGCTCCGGAGGGAGCACCGCCGGCCGGAGGAGGACGGGGATCACCCGGGTGCCCTCGAGCCTGCGCCGCTGTTGCGCGAGATCGATCCACGCCGCGGTGTCATCCGCCGCCAGGAAGTCGGCGCTGATCAGCAACAAGAGGATGTCCGCGCGCTGGATCTGCTGCTGGGTGGCGGCGATGACGTCCTGGCCGGCAGGGATGCGGCGCGGGCTCCAGATCTCGACCATGCCCTGGCGCTCCAGCACCGCGAAGAGCCGCTCGATGTCCTGCGCGAGGGCCTCGTCGCGGGGGGAGTGCAGCAAGATCAGACGCGCCGGAGCTGGGGACATACGGACCACCTGCCGGAGAAGGTAGCACGACGAGGGACACGCCTGAAGGCGGGCCACCGGAGACAGGGATGCTGAACGCGAGCTCGCCGCGCACGATTCAAGGCTGCATCGACGACGTCGACGGTCTGGAACGGCGGCGCGCGCGGCTCGCCTGCGTGAGCCCGAGTGAGCCCGAGCGCGTTGAATTGGATGATCTGCGTCTCCGGCGGAGACGCAGGCGCGTCAGTATTCGACGTCCTGCTTGAAGACGAGCTCCGAAGAGGGGGATTCGGGATTGGGGGTCGTCTCGAGGCTGATGACGAGCTCGAACCGGGTGAGCGGCACGCTCACGTCCTTGAGCTTGCCGGTGCGGGCATCGGGGTCGAAGTTGAGCGCGCCGACCCGCTGCCAGGGCGAGTCGCTGTCCGGCCGCGCCCAGACGACGTAGGCGGAGCCGCTCGAATCGAGGCGCTCGGGCGGCGGGAGGTTCTTCGCGCTGATGTCGAGGCGGGTCATGGCGGCGTCGAAGTTGACGTCGGCCACGATCACGGCGTCGGCGCCCGGCGCCTTCCCCATGCCCTGCGGCGTGTAGCGCAGCGGGCCGCCGCAGCCCGCCATCATCGCGCACGCAACCGCCACGACAGCGAGCCGCAGCACCTTGGAAACATGTCCTCTCATCTCGGTAGCTCCTCCTTCGTCGCTCTGCTGCGGGCGAAGACGCCTCGCGAACCGCCGGCACCGACCGGCGGCCGAAACCTCCGCGGCATCATAGCCGCTTTCGGCGGGCCGACGGCGCTCGCCGATGCGCGACGGCAGCCGGACGCGCTGGACGAGCCGGCGGCCCCGCCGCCTCCCGCGCCTCACCGGCGGCCCGGCCGCCTCGCGGGCCGCGCGCGCTCCCCGCCGGCCCGCCGCGACCGCGGGGCCCGCCCGGGCGCTCGCCCGCGAGCGCCGGGGCCCAGGCGAGCGGGGCGGACGGATCGCATGGCGAAGCGCCGGCCATCGACTAAAGTCTCGAAACCGAGATGGATTTGGCACACACACGGCTCGGAGCGCGGGGAGATCGCTGGTCGACCTCGAGGGGGGTCCTGGACATCCGCACGCCCGCGTCCGACGTCGTGACGCGGCGTCTCGAGGGATACGCGACGCTCGATCTCGTCGAGCCGGCGGTCAGGCACCTGGAGACCCTCCTCGACGCGGGCCTGCACCCGATCGTGTTCGACGATTTCGAGCTCGGCACCGGCTACGACAGCGACGTCCGGGCCAAGCTCACGGCGTGGCACCAGCGGAACCCCGGCAAGCTGAAGGAGGTCCATATCCTCGTGAAGCCGGGGCTCGTCGCCATGGGCGTCACGGTCACCAACCTCGCCACGGGCGGCCGCTTCAACGTGTACACCGACCGCTCAGCGTTCGAGTGGGCGCTCGCGGGCGTGCTGACGGCGAGGATCACGGCGGGGCCCATCTCGTCGGCGCGCGTGCCCTCCCTGCGCTGACCAGCGCCCCCGCAGCGCACGGACGACGCGCGCGCCGCCGGCTCGCGCTCACGTGTGCTGCACGACCCCGTTCGCCGGAGCATTCCTCGGGCCGAGCGTGATCTCGCTCATCCGGCCCGGGTGCTTTCCCTCGATGCCCTCGTAGTGGCGGCGAATCGTCGCGATATCGGCCTCGATGTCGCCCGTCGGGTAGAATACCTGGAGGATCCCGCCGCGCTTCTTCGGGAAATCGAGGTATCCGAGGATGATCGGCACGCCGGCGCCGAGCGCCACGTAATAAAAGCCCGTCTTCCAGCGCTTCGTGCGCGAGCGCGTCCCCTCGGGCGCGATGATCAGCTTGAGCTCGTCGTGCTGCTTCAGCACGTCGACCACGGCCGCGACGAGGTTGTTGCGGTCGCGGCGGTCGACGGGGATGCCGCCGAGCCACTTGAAGAATGGCCCGAACGGCGGCTCGAAGAGGGTGTGCTTGCCGAGCCACGAGAACTCGAGGTCGAGCACGTAGCTCACCGCGAGGGTGAACGGGAAGTCCCAGTTCGAGGTGTGGGGCCAGGCGATCAGCACCGCCTTGGGCGGCAGATCCGTCACGCCCTCGACTCGCCAGCCGAATACGGACAGCCATGTCTGGCCGATGAACCGGCGAACGGCGCGACGGGTGGCTGAAAAAGGCGGGACAGCGGCGCTCGGCATGGACGACCTCGACGGTAAGCAGCCGGAGATTCGTCGTTGCCCGGGTGGATGTCACGTCACGCTTCCGTCATCCCGCGCCGCGCGCATGCGCATGCGCAGCCATCCCGCGCGCATGCGCAGCCATCCCGCGCGCATGCGCAGCCATCCCGCGCGCATGCGCAGCCATCCCGCGCGCATGCGCAGCCATCCCGCGCGCATGCGCAGCGCGGCGCGCGCACGGCGCTTCGCGCTCGGGTGGCCGTGACGGAATGCGGCGCGCGTTCACCGCCGCTCGAGGCCGTGCGGCTTGCCCTCGCCATAGCCGGCCAGCGTCTGCACCCCGATGACGGCCTTGTCGTGGAGCTCGTCGAGGTTCGCCGCGCCGGCGTAGGTGCACGCCGACTGCACGCCGGTGATCATCTCGATCAGGATGGCGCCCACGCTCTCGCGCCCCTCGTGGATGTAGATGCGCGACGTCGAGATGCCCTCGCGGAAGAAGACCTTCTTGGCGCGCTCGAACGGGTCGAGGTCGGCGGTGCGCTCGCTGACGGCGCGGGCGCTCGCCATGCCGTAGTTCTCCTTGTAGAGCAGCCCCTCGCGGTCCTCCATCACGTCGCCCGGGCTCTCGTAGGTGCCGGCGAGGGTCGTCCCGACCATGACGCGCGAGGCGCCGGCGGCGAGGTAGAGCGCCACGTCGCGCGGGTGACGGACGCCGCCGTCGGCCCAGACGCGCTTGCCGTGGCGGCCGGCCTCGCGGGCGCAGACCAGCACCGAGGAGAACGTCGGCCGGCCGGCGCCGGTCTGCATGCGCGTCGTGCACATGGCGCCGGGGCCGACGTTCACCTTCACGATGTCGGCGCCCGCCTCGATGAGGTCGCGCGTGCCCTCCGCCGTGCAGACGTTGCCGGCCACGAGCGGGACGGCGTCGCCGATCGTCCTCCGCACCGCGCGGACCGCCTCGATCATCCGGCGCTGGTGGCCGTGCGCGGTGTCGAGCACGATCGCGGAGACGCCGATCTCGAGCAGGCGCGCGGCGCTCTGGGCCGCCTGCGCGGAGATGCCGATCGCCGCCGCGACCATGAGCTCGCCGCGGGCGTCGAGCGTCGGCTTGAGCAGCTCCAGGCGCACGGCGTCGTCGCGGGTCAGCACGCCGTGGAGCCGGCCCTCCTGGTCGAGCACGGGCACGGCCTTCACGCGCGCGTCCTCCATCAGCAGGAACGCCGTCCGGTTCGGCGTGCCCGCCTGGACGGTGATGAGGCGCGACGACATGAGCGCGGACGCGGGCGTGTACTGGTCGCGGTTGCGCAGGTCGGCGTGGGTGACGATGCCGATGGGGCGGCGCTCGTCGTCGACCACGACCACCATGTCGTGCGACCGCTTGCGGATGATGCCGTGCACGTCGCGGAGCGTCGCGCGCGGCGAGACCGACAGGGGCGTGTCGTACCGCGGGTCGGCGCGCTTGATGTGGCGGACGATGCGCTCGACCGTGTCGAGATCCATGTCCTGAGGGAGCACGCCGAGGCCGCCGAAGCGGGCCATCGTCTCGGCCATCCGCTTGCCGGTGACCGCGTTCATGTTCGCCGAGACGATCGGGTGCGAGCCGCCGGGGAAGTCCGTGGGGCGCAGGTCGGTGTCGAGGCGGGAGCCGCCGGCGTAATAGCCGGGGGTCAGGAACACGTCTTCGAGGGCGAGCTCCAGGGACTCGTCACGCTCGGGGTGGAGAAAGCGCATGCACAGCTCCGATGCGGGGTGTGGTGGCGCCGCGAAGGCGGCGCGGCGCGCGCCAGTCTAGTGCCTGCCGGCGGGGCAGGGACCAGGGTCGCCGGTGTCGATGCGGGGGAGGGCGTCCAGAGAGGCCCGGCCCACGGAGCCCCTGGTCGTCGCGCGGCGCACGGAGGGCTGAACTCGCCTTTGACGTCACTCCTCCGGCGGAGCCGGAGGAGTGACGTCAAAGGGGCTCAGACACCAGCCCTCCGTGCGCCGCGCGACGACCAGGGGCTCCGTGGGCCTACCGCTCTCGTGGAGGGGGGCGGGTGGGGGCGGGCGCGGCGGCGAGGACGCGGTCGAGGATCGCGGCGATCCGGGAAGCCGCGGCTTCGGAGGAGAGCTCGGGGGGCGGGGGCGCAGGGACCGGCAAGGCGCCCGTCTCGCGGAAGCGCGCGAGGTGGCGCGCGAGCGCGGCGGCGAGGCCCTCGACGTCGTCGGGAGGGACGCGCGCGTTGTCCTCCCGGTGCGCGAGCAGCTCGTCGATCTCGGGGTTCGCCGCGGCGCTGACGATCGGCATGCCCGACGCGGCGTAGTCGTAGGTCTTCGCGGCGATCCGCAGCACGACGCGAGGGGCCACCAGGGTGAGCAGCACGTGCGCCCGCCGCAGCTCGGACAGGACGTCGCGCTGCGGGATCGGCGGCAGGAGCTCGATGTACGGGGTGAGCCCGAGCCGCTCGAAGCGGTCGCGATCGTAGGCGGACGTGCGGCCGATCTGACGCAGGACGAGGTCGCCGGGGGCAAGCCGCTCGCGGTCGATCAGCCGCCGCAGCACGGCCCCGATCGCGTCGGCCGAGGTCTCCTCGCGAAGGGTGCCGAGGTGGAGGATGACGAAGGAGCGCGGCGGGTCCGGCGCAGGGGCCGGCGCGTACAGCGCGAGATCGAAGTGGTTGCGCACGAACGACGACTTCGTCGCAAGCTCGGGGAACCGCGCGCGGTAGGCCTCGAGCGCGCTCCTCGTGTTCAGGATCACGTGGTCCGCGGCCGCGAGCCAGCGGCGCTCGATGCGCGGGACGAGGGCGCGCCGCGCCCGCTCGGCCAGGCCGGACGGGAGACCATGGCCGGTCTCGTGCAGCGACCACGGGTCGCGCAGATCGAGGACGAGCGGCACGCCGAGCGCACGCTTCACGTGAAGGCCCACAGGGCAGGCCGAGAACGGGCCGGCGCTCACGACGACGGCCCGCGCGCCGGAGCGACGGGCGAGCGCGACGGCCACGCGCGCGGCGTGGGGCGCGTGAAGGGTGCAGCGATCGGTAAGCGCCCGGAACGGGCGAAGCCCCACGAGCGGACCCCCGGGCCCCGCCCGGCGCGGCAGGCGCGCGCGCACGGCGGCAAACGCCGCCTCGGCGGCGAGCACGGCCGGATCGAGGTACGCATCGGCGACCTCCACCTCGGGCGGCAACGCCGCAAGGAGCCCGTCGTCGCGCGCATCCTCAGGGAAGGTCGCGGACAGGACGACGGGACGGAAGCCGTGGCGCGGCAGGTGCCTCGCGAGCTTCACCCAGCGGAACGCACCCACGCTCGTCTGCGGCGCGAAATAGGGCGAGATCAGCAGGAACGGGCGCACGGTCGAGGGCTCCATCGCAATGGTCCAGGCGCTCGGGCGAGCGGCTCAGCTATCGCGAGGCGGGACGCCGCCGGCGCGCACCCCCTGGCCGCGGCCGAGCAGGTCCGCGTACAGCGCGAAGAGCGCGTCGAAGTGCTCGTCGCTCGCGGGCAGCCGCTCGCCCGCGGCGCGGGCCGCCGCGGAGCGCTCGGCCCGAGGGCGCTCCAGCACCCGCTCGATCGCGGCGGCGACCTCGGCGGCAGGGGCGCGCGGCGGATACGCCTCCGCGGCGCCGGGGCTCACGAAATCCATGGCCGCGCCGGCCGCGGGGACGACCAGCGGCAGGCCCGAGCAGAGCGCCTCGCCCAGCACGAAGCCGAACGTCTCGGCGGCGCCCCCGTGGACGAACACGTCGGCGCTGGCGAGCAGCGCGGCGTACGTGGCGCGATCCTTCGCGAAGCCGAGGAAGCTCACCTGCGGCAGGCCGGCCGCGCGCCGCTCGAGCCGCGCCCGCTCGGGCCCGTCGCCCAGCACCGCCAGCGCCACCGGCCGCCGCGCCGCGAGCTCCCGCGCGGCGTCGATCACGAGCGCGACCCGCTTCTCGACGGCGAGCCGGCACGCGACCAGCAGCAGCGCCGCCGAGGGGTCGTCCGCGAACCGCCCGAGCAGGCTCCGCCGCAGCGCGGCGTCCGCGCGGGACGGGTCGAATGACTCGCGCCGCACGCCGAAGGTGACGCGGTGGACGCGCTCGCAGCCGTGCGCGCGGAGCTGCTCGGCGATGAACGACCCCGGGGCGATCGTCGCGTCGAAGCGCCGCGACAGGGCCCGCGGCCAGGCGAACAGCGCGCCCTCCAGGGCGCGGGCGACCGCGCGCGGGCGCAACCGGTCGAGCAGCGGCGCGGCATACGTGCTGATCTGGTCGGAGTGGTACACGAACGTGCGGAGCGGGACCCCGCGCTCGGTCGCCGCGACGAGCGCGGCCGTGTACGGCGCGCTCGCCTGGAGCACGTCGGGCGCCTCGCGGCGGATGATCGCCCGGACCGCGCCGAGCCGGAGGAGGGCGTGGTAGGTCGGGTCGTACGGCATCGGCGGGCCGGCCACCCGCACGATGCGGCCCCGCTCGAGCGGGACCACCTCGTCGCGCGGGCCGGGCGCCACGACGACGACCTCGTGGCCGCGACGGCTCCCCTGGCGCACGAGCTCCTCGAGGTACGATCGCACGCCGCCCCCGCGCGACGAGAAGAACTCCGCGACGTCGAGGATCTTCACGAGTGGTGGCTCCCTCGCCAGAGCAGGCCGCCCTTCCAGGCGCGCTTGAGCGCCCCGGAGCGGTTCATCACGTGGAGCAGCGCCGGCAGGAACAGGAGCGCGGTCGCCACGCACGCGATCTCGCCGCTCACCGCGACCCAGCCGAACGAGTTCAGCGCCTGGTTGTCGGCGAAGACGAGCGACCCGTAACCCAGCACCGTCGTGTAGCTGCAGAGCGCCACCGGCCCCGCCGAGCGCTTCACCGCGAGCGCCACGTCGCCGCCGAGCAGGCGCGCGCGATCGAAGACGTTGAACGGGTACTCGCAGCCGATGCCGAACGTGATCGGCAGCGCGATGAAGTTCAGGAAGTTGATCTTCACGTCGAGCATCGCCATCGCGACCGCCGTCCCGAGCACGCCGAGCACGAGGGCCGACAGGACCGAGATCGCGCCCATCAGGCTGCCGGTCGCGAGCACCACCACGCCGGTGACCGCCAGGAACGACGCCGCCGTCGCCAGCGGGCCGTCGCGCTCCATCGACCGGATCATCTCGGCGAAGACCGTCGGCCTGCTCGCCGTCACGACGTGCGTCCCGTCGGGGAGGACCACGTTGCCGGTCGTGTTCGCCATCCGGAGGAGGTTCTTGCCGTTCGAGAACGAGACGTCGTTCTTGTACTTCACGTAGAACACCGTGCCCACGACCCCGTTGTTCTCCTCGAACCGGCGCCGGATGAGGTCGGGCAGATCGTGGGGCGTGATCACGTGCAGGGTCTCCGGCGGCCGCATGAGCAGGACGCGCTCCCGGTCCGCCGGGGACAGCGACTTCAGCACGCGCGGGGTCAGCCGGTCGCGGATCTGCCCCAGGATCTCGAGCTTCCGGCGCTGCTCCTCGGGCGAGCCGGGGAGGACGTCCGCGATCGTCGCGACGTCGGCCACGAGCTTCCCCTGCGGGTCCTTCGCGTCGTTCGCCAGGATCTGCGCCTTGATGGCCGGCACCTGCTCCGGGGTGTCCGCCAGCATCATCGCGCCCGCGACGTTCATCTTGCCGCCGAACACCTCGGACGCCTTGCGCGACCAGCTCCCCGCCCCCTTCTCGCGCGAGCTCTTCGAGCCGAGGCGCGCGAAGTTGTACTCCCACGGGTCCTTCACGTACGCCGGGAGCTTCCACGCCGCGAGGAGCAGGATGATCGGCGCCACGGCGAGGATCACGACCGGCCACCGCCTCGTGACGCGCGCGAGCTGCCGCGCCCCCGGCCCGGCGGTGCCCTCGTCCGAGACGCGCGGCGCCGGATCGCGCAGCCAGCGCGGGAGCCTCGCCTGGATGCGCTCGATGGCGACGAGCGTGGCCGGCACGAGCGGCACGATGGACGCCCACACCATGAGCATCCCGACGAAGCCGATCGTGCCGAACTGGCTGAACCCCCGGAAGTGCGTGATCGTGAGCGAGCCGTACGCGATCGCCGCCACGCACGCCCCGACGAGCTCGGCCCGGAACGCGTTGATGACCGCCTCGCGCCGCGCCTCGTCCGCCGCCATGCCGCGCGCGCGGAAGTCGCGGTAGCGGGACAGGAGCACGATCGGGTAGTTGACCCCGTTGCCGACGATGATCGCCCCGAGGAACGCGCCGACCGTGTTCACGTAGCCGTACGTCGCGGTCGCGAACGCGTACCCGGCGCTCGCGCCGAACGCCGTGGGCAGGGCGATCACGATCAGCGACCAGGGCGAGCGGTAGTAGAGCGCCACGCCGCCGAGGATCAGCACGAGCGCGATGACCGTGGCCCACACCGCCTCGCTCACGAGCGACTTCTGCTCGGCGATCGCGTTCGGGATGTCGCCGGCGTACCCGACCTGCATGTCCGGGTGGAACTTCGCCGGCTCGAGGCGCCCGACGAGCGCGGTCACCTCGTCGAGGAGCTGGGCCGCGCTGCGATCGCCCATGCCGGCGCTCCGCGAGACGATGCGGATCGCGACCATGCGCCCGTCGGGCGTGGAGAAGTAACCGCTCGGGAACTCGTCGATCTTCTTCAGCCGCCGCTCGAGCTCCGCCCACGTGTCGTCGAGCGACAGGCCCTTCTTCGCCGGCGCGCCCGCCGCCTGGCCGCCGCTCTCGCTGCCGCGATCGACCGCGTCCAGGTCGTCGATGAGGCCGCTCCGGAGCGCGATCTCGAGCTCGATCGCCTCGTCCGCCTGCTCGAGCTCACGGACGCCCGCGTAGAGCCACTTGTTCTCGTCGAAGAAGCGGCGCACGTCCTTCGTGCCGGTCTCCACGTAGCGGATGAGCGACGCGGGCCCGCACGCGCTCCGGCACGCGTCGTCGGCGCACGCCGCGAGGCAGGCCGCGCGCCGCCGGAGCGGCTCCTCCAGCTGCGCCGAGAGCGCGTCGATGAACCGCTCGTTCGCGCCGCGATCCGGCGACTCGGCGATCACGATGAGCTGCGCGCCGCCGTCCACGCGCCTGGCCTGGCGCTCGTAGGCCATGAACGCCGGGCTGTCGCTCGGCAGGAGCTCCCGGAGCTCCGTGCGCAGCTCGAGCCGCGAAGCGTAACCCCACAGCCCTGCCATGGCGGCGATCGCCAGGCCGATCACGAGCCAGGGACGGCGCCCGCTGAAGTCGACGAGCGCCCCGATCATCCTGAGGAGCATGCGAAAAACACCTCGAGCCGGCGCCGCGCGGAGGGCGGCGCCGGGCCGGTCTTACCACGCGCGGAAGACGCGCACGGCGGCCAATGGGGAGAAGAACCTCACGCGCAGAACGACGGCTGGATGCCCTTCGGCCGCGGCGCCGCGGCAGGGCGCAGGTGACCGAAGGCGAACAGACCGCCCGTGAAGCCCACCCACGACCGGAAGTGCCGGAAAGTCTCCAGCCACTGGAGCGCCTTCGGCCCCTCGACGAGCGGCCGGATCCCGGCCTCCCGGGCGTGCTCGCGCGCGTTCACGAACGCGTTCGCGAGCATCCGCTGGACCACGAGCGGCGAGGAGCGCTCGCGCGCGCGCTGCGCGGCCGCGCTCCCCAGCCGCGCGGCGGCCTGCGGGTCCCGCGCGAGCGCGAGCGCGGCGTTGCCGAACGCGGCGTTCGCCTTGTCCTCCGCGAGCGCCCCGCGGCCGGGATCGAGCAGCAGGCCGTTGTAGCCGCTCTGGATCTGCGAGCTCACGCCCATGCCGTCGGCGAACGCCACCGTCGGGGTGCCGCACCAGAGCGCCTCGCTCAGCACGTTGCCGAACGTCTCGCTCAGCGACGCGTGCAGGAACGCGGTCGCGTGCCGGTAGTAGTCCGAGATGCGGCTGTACGGCACCTCGCCCGTCATGATCACCCGCCGGGCGACGCCGAGCTCCCGCGCGAGCGCCGCGTACGCCGCGCTGTCGGGCCCGTCGCCGACCAGCGTGAGCGTCGCCTGCGGGTGGTGCGGGGCGATGTGCTCGGCGAAGATGCGGATCAGCCGGTGCTGCGACTTCTCGCGCGTGTGGCGCCCGGCGCAGACGAAGCGCGGGCCGCGCACGTCGAGCCCGCGCTCCTCGAGCAGCGGCGCGTACGGGTCGGGGCCGAGCGGGCGATCGAACACGTCCTCCGGGACCATCCGCGGGATGACGTGGATGGGAACCGCCACCCCCCGTTCGCGCCAGTAGTCGCGCAGGCCCTCGCTCAGCACGACGAGCCCGTCGCCCTGGTTGTACAGGTCCACGAAGAGCCGCTCCATCGGGGCGCGCAGCGTCTTGTGGAGCACCGTGTGGACCACGCCGATCCGCGACACGCGCTCGGGCAGGAGCACGTCGTACGCGGCCGCGAGGTGCGTCGTGTTCACGCAGAGCAGCGGGATGCCGCGCATCTTGCGCAGCCAGATGCCGAACTCGACCAGGAGCGTCGTGGTCTGGGCGAAGCAGATGTCGAAATCCCACCGCATCGGATCGAACACCGAGGACTCCAGGGGCATCGGCAGGTGCACCCCCGGGTAGGTGCGCAGCGGCAGGCTGGGCAGGGCGACGGTGCCGGGGGGCATCTCGTCCGCCGAGGCGTCCGGATCCCGGGGTCCGATCAGTGTTGCCTGGTGACCACAGGTGTTGAGCGCGCGATACAGGGCCCGCGTCTGGAAGACGGCCCCGTTCGCGTAAGGAATGCGCGTGAAGTCGCTGAGGATGGCGACCTTGAGCGGCCGCCCGTTGGCTCCGGAGAGGGCTGCGAAGGGGTTTTCAGGAAGAGCCGCCTGCGCCCGGGCGGGGGAATGCCCGCCCCGCGCCGATCCCGTCGATGGAGTGTGGCGCACCGACGCGATCGCCTCGTGCTGTGCGCGATCGATCCGGTGCTCACCGAGCGGCCGTATTGCATCCATGGTCATCTTCGTTGCTCCTTCGAGAAGCGGCGCAGCCCTTCGCCAGCGACCGGTGCGCGCAGCGCGACGGGCGATATGACGTTCATGTCGCGCCTCTGGCAGCCGTGTCGTTCCGCGCCCGCGAGCGCAGCCTGCTGCTCGCCACAGCAGCCATCCCTCGCCCTCGTCAGTCGAGGGGGACGTTTAGCAAACCTCGTGCCGATCAAACCACCTGCCGTCGTCGCGCCAGTGCGAACGCGGCGATGCACCTAGGCGATTCGGCGCGCCTCATCAAGCATGGCGAGCACGGCCGAGGGCGCGTCCGGCAGCGCGCCCTCGAGATCGACGCGCGCGAAGTCGCCTGCTCGGACGCGCTCGAAGAAGCGCGCCACGCGGCGCGACGAGAGCGCCGCGAACGAGCTCGCGACGGCGACCCCGGCGGCCGCGGCCAGGCTCGCGTTGAGCGCCTGCTCGTGATCGCGCCCTTCGTGGAGGGCCAGCACGGGCTTGCCGGCGAAGACGCACTCGGCGAGCAGGTTGCTCCCGGCCGAGGCCACGACGGCGGACGCGGCGGCGAGGTGGGCGAGGAAATCGCGGCTGTCGAACGGCATCGCCTGCACGCCGGGCACGCGGAGATCCGGGTCGCCGAACGCGATCACGCGCCGCCCGCCGGCCGCGACGAGCTCGATCGCCGCGCGCGCGTTGCGATCGCGGAAGTAGCAGACGACGGCGCCGGGCTCGATCCCCTGCCCCGCGCCCGCGGGCGGCCGCCGCGCCGCCGGGCGCGCGACGATCGTGCGCGGCGCGGCCGGCTCGGCGGGCAGGAAATGGACGGCGACCGCGTAGGTCCGCCGGTCGACGGCCCACGTGGTCCGGCGGCACGCGAGCACCCGCACGCGCGGCAGCTCCTCGGGCAGGCGGCAGCGCTTGAAGAGCAGGTCGTGGCCGAGCGCGACGGCGGGGATCCCGAGCGCGCGGGCGGCGAGCAGCGAGGGCACGTCGCCGTCGCTGAGGATGGCGTCGGGCCGGAAATCCGCCTGCTCGACGATCTCCCTGGCGAGGCGGCGCGGGAGCTCGATCACGCCCCCGAGGCCGGGGTAGATGGGCCGCACCAGGCGGTGCTCCGGCAGGCCGCCGAGCAGATCCGCCGCCTGGCCGCCGCCGTAGATCCTGAGCTCGTGCCCGCGCTCGCGGAGGGCTCCCGCGATCGCGAGCGCGCGGCTCGCGTGCCCGCGCCCGCGGCCGTGGACGTAGTAGCCGATCTTCGCCACGGGCCGTCAGGGCGAGCCCGCCCGGGCGCCGGCGATGGCCTTCACCTGCTTGTACCGGAAGCAGCTCACGAGGTGGTCGTTGACCATCCCGGTCGCCTGCATGAGCGCATAGCAGATGGTCGAGCCGACGAACTTGAAGCCGCGGCGCGCGAGGTCCTTGCTGAGCGCGTCCGAGATCGCCGTCTTCGCGGGGACCTCCGAGAGGGCGCGGAACGCGTTGACCACGGGCGCGCCGCCGACGAAGCCCCAGAGGTACGCGTCGAAGCTGCCGTGCTCGCGCTGCACTTCCAGGAAGCGCTGCGCGTTGATCACGGCCGACGCGACCTTGAGCCGGTTGCGCACGATGCCGGGGTTCGCGAGGAGCTTCTCGACGCGCGCCGGCGTGAAGCGGGCCACGCGGGCCGGGTCGAACCCCGCGAACGCCTCGCGGTACGCCGCGCGCTTGCGCAGCACGGTGAGCCAGCTGAGCCCCGCCTGCGCGCCCTCGAGGATCAGCATCTCGAAGAGCGCCTGGTCGTCGTGCAGCGGCACGCCCCACTGCTCGTCGTGGTAAGCGACATACTCGGGATCCGCGGTCACCCACGGGCATCGCTCCGGCATCGCGCGGCACTGTAGCAGCCCTCCCGTCCGCGCGATCGCGCTCGCTGCTCCGCGGGGGCGACGTGCGCTTTGACTCCCCGCGAGCGCAGCGCTCCAATGCGGCCTGCACCCTGGGCCGCGCCGCACCATGAACGCCTCGAGCAGCTCTCTTCCGACGGGATCCCAGGGAGCCTCCGGCCCGAGCTCGACGGAGGAGCGCCGCGCGATGGCGCGGGGCCTCCCCACGGCGCTCGTGACCTGGCCCACCTTCGCGGCGCTCGACGTGTTCGTCGTGCTGGCGGTGTTTCCGAGCGCCTCCATCGCGCGGCTGCTGCTCTACCGGCTGCTCGGCGAGATCATCCTGCTCTGGCTCTACCTGCTCGCGCGGCGCGAGCAGACCTCGGCCGAGCTCCTCGACGCGGCGCACGTGTTCGCGGTCTGGAGCACGGGGGGGCTGATCTCGGTGATGGCCCTGGAGTTCGGGGACCTCACCTGGAACTACATGCACGGGCTGTCGATCGTGATGCTCGTCGACGCGACGATCCTGCCCACGCACTTCACGCGCTCGCTCCGGATGACGCTCCCGGTGGCGCTCAGCTTCCCGATCATCATGGGCGCGGGGGCGTCCCTCGACCCGTCGCTCGCGGCGCAGTGGACGTCGCCCCGGTCGCTCGTGGTCTTCGCCTGCAACTACATCTTCGTGCTCGCCACCGCGATCCTCGTGTCGGCGGCGAGCCACGGCCTCTGGTCGGCGCGCCAGCAGGTCTACGAGGCCCGCAAGCTCGGCCGCTACCGGCTCGTGGCGCCGGTCGGCCGGGGCGGGCAGAACGAGGTGTGGCTCGCCTGGGACGAGTCGCTCCGCCGCGACGTGGCGCTGAAGCTGCTCCGCAGCGAGAGCAAGTCGGAGGGCGACGTGCGCAGCTTCGAGCGCGAGGCGCGCGCGACGAGCCGGCTCACGTCGCCGCACACGATCCGGATCTTCGATTTCGGGGCGAGCAGCGACGGCATCTTCTACATCGCGATGGAGCACCTGGCCGGCGCCGACCTGGCCACCCTGGTGCGCGATCACGGCCCCATGCCCGCCTCGCGCGTCGTGCACTTCGCGCGGCAGGCCTGCCTCTCGCTGGCGGAGGCGCACGACGCGGGCGTCATCCACCGCGACATCAAGCCGCACAACCTCTACATCACGCGCGTCGGCGACGAGCACGACGTGCTCAAGGTGCTCGACTTCGGGATCGCGAAGCAGGTGACCCTGGAGGGGGACGCGAGCATGACGGACGTCGGCGTGATCAAGGGAACGCCGACGTACATGTCCCCGGAGATGATCTCGGCCGGCACGGTCGACGCGCGCAGCGACATCTACTCGCTCGGGGTCACGCTCTATTACCTGCTGACGGGGGTGGCCCCGTTCGAGGGCCGGAGCTTCGGCAAGCTCGTCTACTCCCACCTGACGATGCCGCCGATCCCGCCGTCGCTCCGCGCGCCGGGGCCGCTCTCGTCGGAGCTGGAAGAGGTGGTGATGCGGTGCCTCGCCAAGCGGCCCGGGGACCGTTACCAGAGCGCGCGCGAGCTGCTCGCCGCGCTCGACGCGTGCGCGCAGGAGCCGCCCTGGACGCCGGAGGACGCGAAGAGCTTCTGGGCGGCGCGCGCCGCGATGCCGCGCGCCGAGCCCCCGCCCCCGGATCCCGGCCCCACCGTGCGCCTCCGGCCGGACAAGGCCGTGCCCGTGACCTGACGGGCCCGGCCGAGCGCGGGGCCGCCGAGCGCCTCGTCAGGCCCGGCCCACCCCGCGCCGCGCGGCTTGCTCGGGCCTGGCTCGCGCCACGCCGGACGGCTCCTCAGGCCTGGCTGACCCCGAGCTGCGCGACCTCGGGGAACCGCCGAGAGGCGGGCGGCGGCGCCCAGCGCGTCGACGGAGGGGGCTGCCCGTCCAGCTGGAGCACCGGGCGCTTGTCGACGACCGCCGGCAGCGGCCGCTCCGCCGGCAGCGGCCGCTCGCCCCGCGCCGCCAGGATCGCGTTGTAGAAGGCGCGGGCGCTCTCGTCCCACCCCTTGCACCCCGAGAGCGCCGCGATCCGCTCGGGATCGTACGGCGCGTGCGCCGCGCGCGCCATGGCCCGGGCCAGCGCGGGAAGATCGCCGGGCGAGACGAGCTCGCCGAGCTCGGGGCTGCTCAGCACGTCGGGGATGCCCCCGACCCGCGTCGCCACCACGCGCCGGCCGGACGCGATCGACTCGATCACGACGTTGGGCGTGCCCTCGTGGTGGCTCGGCAGGACGAGCGCGTCGCAGGCGGCGACCCAGCGCGCCACCTGGTCGTGCGGCAGGCGGCCCGTGAGGAGGACGCGGCTGCCGAGCCGCTCCGCCGCCGCGCGGCAGGCCTGCTCGTCGGCGCCGCTCCCGACCAGCACGAGGTCGATGTCCGGGTGCGCCGCGGCGATCCGCTCGAAGGCCGCGATCGCGTCGAGCGCCCCCTTGTCGCGGAGCAGGTGGCCGACGTAGAGCAGCATCCGGCGATCCGCGGGGCGGCCCAGGGCGGCGCGGGCCTCGCCCCGATCGCGCGGCCGGAACATGGAGCGATCGACGCCGTTCATGACCACGTCGATGCGATCGCGCGGGACGCCGAGCGCGTGGACCCCCTCGGCGAGCTGCTTGCTCACGGCGACGACGCGCGTCGCGCGCCGGAGCCCCCACTCGAGCGCGGGCCTCACCGCCGGCTGCTGGGAGAGCACGTCGATGTCCGAGCCGTGCACCTTGACGACCGCCGGGACGCCGAGCAGCTCCGCCAGGCACACCGCGGCGAAGCCGTCCGGGTACGCGAACGACCCGACGATGACGTCCGGCGCCGGATGGTGCCGCGCGAGCTCGAAGAGCATCGAGGCCGCGTAGAGCGGGCCGTTGAGGTACGGCGCCACCTTCGGCAGGTACAGGAACCGCGGGTGGCGCACCGGCAATCCCTCGATCACCTCCTCGCGAGGCGCGTCGTCCGCGATTGACCACTTGGAGAACCGGGAGGCCCCCGGAAACCAGGGAATGGTGGCGAAGACGTCGATGTCACAATAACGCGACAGCGCCGCGAACTGCCGCCGGTTGAACGGCGCCTGGCCCGGGTTCATCGCGTTCGGGAAGACCTTGGTGATAAGCAGGATGCGCATACCTCTGCTCCTCCGTACTCGCCTGCTGGCTCGACAGGAGTCCTCCGGTAAGGGGGGTGCGCGGCTCGCGCGCGGTCGAGCCACGATGAGCAGAGAACATGCCACCTCGGAGAAGCTGGAAACGAGGCCCGAAATGGGGGCGGCAGGCCCGCGCCAGCAACAAGCGAACATCCACCCTGCCCCACGCGAGGCAAATTTGCACAGACGGATGGGGTCGCTTCGGTGCGACAGTTCAGTAGACAGCGCTTTTGTACATCACGGCGCCAATTTTACAACCGGGAGCTACAGCGAAAGCTTCGCCAGGAACGCATCTCCCTGGCCCGCGCCCACGAGCGCACCTTTACCGAAGTTGATGTTGCCGTAGAAGCGGCCGGCGATCAGCACGCTGGCGCCTGAGCCCGCCGTGACGTCCAGGCCCACCTGCGTCTGGCCATCTCCGAACAGCGAGCTGAACAGGTGATCGCCCGAGGGGCCGAGCTTGACCACGTAGACGTCGGTCTTGCCCCGGCTCGTCAGCAGCCCGCCGCCGAAGTCGGCCGCGCCGAAGAGCGGCCCCGCGAGCACGATGTTGCCGGCGGCGTCCACGGCGGCGCTCGCGCGCGCGCCCGTCTCGAAGTCGGTGAACAGCTGGTCCTCGGCGTCGCCGAAGCGCTGGCTCAGGACGTGCGCGCCGTCGCCGGAGAGCCGGGCGACGAACAGGTCCCGCCCGCCGGCGCTCGTCAGCGGTCCGACGCCGAAATCGATGGTCGACGCGAACGTGCCCGTGAGCACCACGTCGCCCGTCGCCTCGTGAAGCGCGAGGTCGTGGGCCTCGTCGGCCTCGGCGCCGCCGAACCGCGCGCTCCAGACGTGGTCGCCCGAGGGGCCGATCTTGGCCACGAAGATGTCGGAGAGCCCCGCGCTCGCGAGCGGCTCGCCGCCGAGGTCGATCGATCCCGAGAAATGACCCGCGACGAGCAGGTTGCCGTCGGGATCGGCCGCGATCCCGTGGGCGTAGTCGTCGCCGTCGTCGCCGGCGCGCAGGGAGAGGAGCGTGCGGCCGTCCTCCGGGGCGAGCCGCAGGACGAAGGCGTCGCGCGCGCCCGCGCTCGTGAGCACGGCGTCGCCGAAGTCGACCGCGCCGTGGAAGCCGCCCGCCACGAGGACGTTGCCCGCCGGGTCGACCGCGATGCGATCGCAGCGATCCGCGCCGGATCCGCCGATCACCCTGCTCCAGACGTGCTCGCCGCTCGCGTCGAGCTTGGCGATGAACACGTCGTCGCTCCCGTGCGACGCGAGCACGCCGCCGCCGAGGTCGACGCTGCCGAACGCGCGGCCCGCCACGACGACGCCGCCGGACGGGTCGACCGCGAGCGCCATCGCGAACTGGTTGCCGTCGCCCGCGAAGAGCTTGCTCCAGAGGTGGTTGCCGAACCGGTCGAACTTCGCCACGAAGGCGTCGACGCCCGTGGCCGTGAGCGGGCCGCCGCCGAAGTCGACGGTGCCCTCCATCTGGCCGGCCACGATCACGTTCCCGTCCGCGTCGAACGCGACGGCGCGGGCGTACTGGCCGTTCGCGTCGCCGAAGCTGCGGCTCCACACCTCCTCGCAGGAGGGCACGACGCCGTTGCAGTCCTCGTCGTCGGGCGTGTCGCACGCGTCGAACGCGGGCAGGACCTCCCCCGTGCACGGGCCCCACGACGTGCCCTCGGCGTTGCAGGTGCGCGTGCCGGCCGCGCAGCGCCCGACCCCGCGCGTCGCCTCCGGGCCCGTGTAGCACGCCTCCTGCGCGCCGGGCGCGCACACGCACCCGGGACAGCCGCAGTCGGGGCCGACGCACGCGGCCGGCGTGAGCTCGGCGATCCACGCGGCCACGCACGCGAGCTCCTCGGCCGAGTACGGGGCCGCGCCGAGCGGCATGCGCGCGCCGCAGGACGGCGCGTCGGTGAGCTTCACGTAGAGGACGCTCTCCTCCGGCCGGTCGGGGTCGGCGAGCACCCCCGCGCAGCTCTGGGCCGGGCGCCCGGCGACGCGGTCGCCGACGCCGAGCGTGACGAGGTCGAGGGCGGCCGCGGGCTCGCCCGGCCCGTGGCAGCTCGCGCCGCCGCAGCGCTCGACGAACCCCGACGGCACGTCGGCGCAGTCGGCCGGCGGGCGGTCGTCGGGCGTCTCGAACCGCGACTTGTCGTCGATCCTGCCGGGGCACCCCGCGAGCAGCGGCAAGGCCGGCGCGGCGAGCGCGGCCGCCGTCCAGAAGCCGCGGCGAAGGCCGGACGCGCCGCGCGCCGCGCGCGCTCCGCGCACGTCAGTACCCATAATAAGCAACCCCCAGGTGAGCGCCGAAGAGCTGATCGAGCGCGCCGCCGGCGATGTACGCGTCGCCAGGCTCGGCGTCGAAGTCGTAGAAGAACCGCGTGTACGACGCCCCGGCGCGCGCCTCGAGCCCCGGCGCGAACGGGACGGCGACCGCGACGCGGAGGTCGACGCCGCCGGCGCTCGGCTCGCGGAAATGCGACGCGAGCGCGCCCATCGAGAGCGGCGCCTGGTAGCCCCCGCCCGCCTCCAGCGCGACCGGGCCGACAGGGAGCCGCCCGTCCACGCCGAGGCGCAGGGCCACGTACGACACCGACGCTGCGTCGCGCGACGGGTCGCCCGTGGGCTCGACATCGAAGTCGGTCCAGCAGAGCCCGCCGCCCGCGAACAGGACCGGCCCAGCCCGCCCGGCAGGGCGGTAACGGCCCTTGAGGCCGGCGTGCAGCCGGCTCCAGGAGGTCGATACGCTCTCTCCCCCGGCGCCCTCCGAGCCGAGCCCGACGGCGCGGGCGTACGAGAGGGAGATCCCGAGATCGCGGAGCACCGGCAAGGCGCTGCGCGCGAGCGGGTAAAGCTCGGCCCGGAGGGACGGCATGGGCACGCCGAGCACCTCGTAGGTGCGGAGGTTCTCGGAGAGCAGATCGGTATAGGACAGCGTACGACCCGCGATCTCGAGATCGACACCCGCGCTGAAGAGCTCGGTCCCCACGGCGGGTGGGGCGTCGCCCGCGTCGCGCTCCGCGGCGTCGGGGCGGAGCGCCGCCGCGGCCTCGGCGGCGAGCGCGGGAGAGGACACGGCGAGCGCGGCGAGCGCCGCGCCGAGCGCCGCGCCCGCCCGGGAGCGGCGCGCGCGGCGCCGCGACACAGAGAACTCAGGACAGGCGAGCCTTCGCCTCGTTTGCATCGAGCGCGAGCATAGTCGCTCCGCACGCCGCGGGTCGAGCGTCGCTTTCGAGGGACCGAGTCGGCGGAAAGCCGCGGTGATCTGGGTAGTCCGCGGCCATCCGCGGCGCACCGCGCCCGCCGTAAGGCGAGCGCGCACGGGAGCATCGCATCGGCCCCACGCTCCCACTTGATTCGCCCTCTCCTCGCGCGGAGCCTATTCCGGAAGAGCGGATTGCCATAGGCTCCCTGGACGATGGCGAGAGGCCGCGCGCGCTGCACGGCGGCGCGCGATCCCGCCATCGGCTCCTCTTCGCGCTCGCTGACGAGGCATCATGGCTGAACCACGAAGTCTCCGCTGGCCCATCGGCCTGCTCCTCCTCGCCTCTTGCACGGGTCAGTTCGGCGATCTGCCCGCGGACGACGGGGACGGCGAGGCGACCGCCCCGCTGTGCACCGGGATCGAGCCCGGCGAGTCCCCGCTCCGCCGGATGACGCGCGCGGAGTACGACAACACGATCTTCGACCTCCTCGGCGACGACAGCCGCCCTGCCAAGGACTTCGTGCCTGAAGAGGAGTCGCTCGGCTTCAACAACCAGGCGGCGGCGCTCGTGGTGAGCCCGCTGCTCGCCGAGCAGTACATGACCGCGGCCGAGGGCATCGCGGAGCGCGCGGTGGGCAAGCTCCTCCGCGAGGCGCCCGCGTGCGCCGGGGCCGCGGCGGGGGAGGCGTGCGGCGGCGAGATCGCGGCGCTCGTCGCGTCGTTCGGCGAGCGGGCGTTCCGCCGGCCCCTCGCCGAGGACGAGATCGCCGACTTCGTCGCGCTGTTCCGGCGCGGGATCGCCCTCGGGGAGGCGCCCGACGACGCGTCGACGGGCCTCGCGCTCGTCCTCCAGGCGATGCTCCAGTCGCCGCACTTCCTCTACCGGGTCGAGCTCGGCATGCCGGATCCGGTGGAGGCCGACGTCGTGCCGCTCACGTCCTACGAGATCGCCTCGCGGCTCTCGTACCTGCTCTGGGGCACGATGCCCGACGGCGCGCTCTTCGCGGCCGCCGAGCAGGGGGCGCTCGGCACCGCGGCGGAGATCGAGGCGCAGGCGCGGCGCATGCTGGACGACCCGCGGGCGCGCGAGGCCGTGAAGACCTTCCACCGCCAGTGGCTCGGGCTCGCGAAGATCGACGAGATCGCCGCGGGCGGGAAGGATCCGGAGCTCTACCCCGAGTACAAGGACGAGCTCCTGCCGCTCTTCCAGGCCGAGACCGAGGCGTTCCTGGACCACGCGATCTTCGAGCAGGACGCGAGCGTGAGCGCGCTGTTCACGGCGTCCTACTCGATGATGAACCGGGAGCTCGCCGAGTTCTACGGCGTCGAGGGCGGCCCGAAGGGCGACGCGTTCGAGCGGGTCGAGCTCGATCCGTCGCAGCGCGCCGGCTTCGTGACGCACGCCGGGCTGCTCGCGCTCTACGCGAAGCCGAACCGGTCCTCGCCGGTCCACCGCGGCCGGTTCGTGCGCCAGAGCCTGCTCTGCCAGATCCCGCCGCCGCCGCCGGACGTGGTCCCGGAGCCGCCCATGGTCGACCCGACGAAGACGACCCGCGAGCAGTTCTCGCAGCACGTCTCGGACGCGGGGTGCAGGAGCTGCCACGCGCTGCTCGACCCGATCGGGTTCGGCTTCGAGCACTACGACGCGCTCGGCCGCTGGCGCGACGCCGAGAACGGCATCCCGGTCGACGCGAGCGGCGAGCTCACGCAGACCGACATCGACGGCCCGTTCGACGGGGCGGTCGAGCTCGCGCACCGGCTCGCGCAGAGCGAGCAGGTGCGCGCGTGCGTGGTGAAGCAGTGGTTCCGCTTCGGCTACGGCCGCGCCGAGCAGACCGAGGACAGCTGCAGCCTCTCGCAGGCGACGCAGGCGTTCGAGGCGTCCGGGTACAACATCCGGGCGCTGCTCGTGGCGCTCACCCAGACCGACGCGTTCCGCTACCGGCGCATGATCCGCGCGGCGGGCGCCGCAGAAGGAGAGCCGTGATGAAGCCGTTCCGACTCAGCCGCCGCGCCGTGCTCCGGGGCCTCGGCGGCGCGGCGCTCGCGCTGCCGTTCCTCGAGGTGATGGGCTGCTCGAAGCGCCTCGCCCCCGCGTCGGAGCAGACCGGGCGGGCCGCGTTCGGGGCCGAGTTCCCGAAGCGCTTCATCGTCCTCTACACGCCGAACGGCACCGTCCCGCCGGACTTCTGGCCGTCGTCGACGCAGCTCAAGAACGGCGAGGAGCTGTCGCCGATCCTGGCGCCGCTCAAGGACCACAACGAGGATCTGCTGGTCCTCGGCAACGTGAGCGCGCTGTCGGCGCTCAAGGGGCCGGGCGACGCGCACCAGAAGGGCACGGGGCAGTGCCTGACCGCGCGCGCGATGCAGGAGGGCGATTTCCCCGGCGACGCCGGGCTGTCGTGCGGCTGGGCCGACGGCATCTCGGTCGACCAGGAGATCGCGAACCACATCGGCACGCGGACCAAGTTCCTGTCGCTGGAGCTCGGCGTCCTCGTCTACGGGGCGAACGTGGGCGCGCGCATCGCCTACCGCGGCCCGGCGCAGCCGCTGCCGCCGGAGAACAGCCCCTACACCGCGTTCGACCGCCTCTTCGCCGACCTGTCCGTCACGCCCGAGGCGGCGACGACGAAGACCGAGCAGCGCAGGGCGGTGCTCGACAAGGTGGCCGCCGACTACAAGCGATTGCAGCGGCGCCTCGGCGCCGCGGATCAGGAGAAGCTCGCCGGGCACCTCGCGTCGGTGGAGGACATCGCGTCGCGCCTCGACCGCGGCGTGGCGCCGACCTCCGAGGCGTGCGCGCAGCCGGAGCTGACGCCGGACATCAACCCGGACAAGGTCGCCAGCATGCCCGAGATCACGCGGCTCCAGCTGGATCTGCTGGCCATGGCCCTCGCCTGCGATCTGACGCGGGTCGCGAGCCTCCAGTTCACGAACTCCGCGACGACCAAGGTGCTGAGCTTCCTCGGCCCGGACATCACCGAGGGCCACCACCCGATGGCGCACAACGGCTACGCCGACCCGGTGAACCGCCAGCGCCTCACGAAGATCAGCCGCTTCTACGCCGAGCAGCTCGCGTACCTCATCGCGAAGCTGAAGAGCATGCCGGAAGGGAACGGCTCGGTCTTCGACAACACGGTGATCTTCTGGACGAACGAGCACGCCGACGGCAATCACCTGCGCCAGAACATCCCGTATGTGCTCGCCGGGAGCGCCGGCGGCCACTTCAAGACGGGCCGCTTCGTCTCCCAGACGCAGCAGGTCGGCCACAACGACCTGCTCGTCTCGCTGCTCCAGGCCATGGGCGTCGACACCGAGACGTTCGGCGACCCGAACTACTGCACCGGGCCCCTGAAGGGGCTGACCAGCTGAGGGCAGCCTCGATAGCGCGCCGCGACGCAAGGAGCGGTGCTGCGATGACGAGCTCGATCCGATCACCCGGTGGATCGGTGATCCACCAGTCCGGCGCGTCACACCTCACGCCAGCCACGTCCGCAGCTCACGCGTGCCATGCGTGTGCCACCGCGTGTGCCAGCCCCGCGCTCGATCCGCGGGGCCGTCGCCGGCGGTGGCCCTCAGCGCGTGAGCGGCGGCCAGCGGCGTGAGGCACGCGGCGAAGGGCGCACGTCCTCGGGCCTGGCACGGGCTCGTCGGCCTCGCGGGCTCGTCGCAGGATCAGTTGTGCCCCAGGGCACAGCGGTTGCAGAGGTCGCAGAGGAGGCCGCTTCATGAAGACCAACCCGGCACGCCCTGGTTTCTCTCTGGGTTCACTCCTCGCGCTCGCGGTGCTCGCGGGCTGTGGCACGGTCGTGATCGAACCACCGGCGGATGACGGGATCGAGCCACCGGCGGATGACGGGATCGAACCACCGGCGGATGACGGGATCGAACCACCGGCGGATGACGGGATCGAACCACCGGCGGATGACGGGATCGAACCGCCGGGCGATGACGGGATCGAACCGCCGGGCGATGACGGGATCGAACCGCCGGGCGACGACGGGATCGAACCACCGGGGCCTGTGGAAGGCGGGCCCCATAGCTGCTCTGACGGCGTGGGCGTTTCGTTTTTCGCGTCCTCGGGAAGGGACGCCAACTGGCTCCTGCCGGTCGATGAGGAACGGATCATCGCGGTTGGAGCACCGGCGGACGGGGGGGTCGCGGAGCTCGACGGGGCGGGCAACACGGTGTGGAGCGCGACCCCGCTGCCCGGTGGATTCCTGAAGACCGGCGCGATGACCGAGGACGGCGGCCTCCTGGTCGCGGGTCAGGTGGTTGATCCGACGTCGCCCTCCGGCAAGGGGTTGTGGCTCGGCCGGCTCGACGGAGCCGGCCAGCTGCTCGCGGGCCGGCTGCTCGGACCATCGGCCTTCAACGTCCACGTCGACATCGAGCTGCTCCCGCACCCGACGGGGGGCTACGTGCTCTCCACCCACGACAGCGAGGACGAGGGCGAAGCGCCTCGGCTGCGCCTGTTGCGGCTCGACGACGCGGGCGAGATCGTCCACGAGCGCGCCACGCCGCTCGCGCCCGGATCCGCGATGCCGCAGTCCTGGAGCCGCGGCGGGGCCGCGCTGCTGGCCGGAGGCGACGTGGTTCAGCTCACCGCGCACGCCGGCTACCTGCGCGTCGTCCGCAGCACCGAGCAGACGGAACCGGTGTTCGACCGCGTGCTGGAGGACGCCGGCAAAGCGTGGCCACAGGACATCACGGCCCTGCCCGATGGCCGCATCGCGATCGCGGCGAACAGCATCGGTCAGAGCCACGCGATCATGCTGGACGCCGATGGGACGGTGCTCTGGAGCAGGACCTATCACCCCGAGCTCGACAACGAGCTTCACGCCATCTCGTACGATCCGAGCACAGGGCTCTTGCACCTCGCCGGGACGACGAGGGGGACGGACGGAGGAACGCAGCGGACCTGGCTCCTCTCCGTCGATACCGATGGGGAGATGCGTTGGGAATACGAAGGTGATGTCGGCACGCCGACCGGGATCAATGCAGTCGCAGCGCTGCCCGGTGGCGGGTTCGCGGCGGCTGGATTCGCCGATTTCGTCTACGCGGTCGTCCGCCCGGAGCCGTGTCCGTGAGCGGTCGCCTCGGCGGGGCCTGGCCCGGGCACAGCGCGGCGCGGCGGCCTCTGGGCCCGTGGCCCGCGCGCATCGTCATCGTCGCCCGCGACACGATGTCGCGCCGGAGCGCCTGACCGCCGGAGCGAGCGACGCCGCGTGGGTGCCCGCCTCGCGCCGGGCCCGCGCGCGCGCCGCGCCGACGTCCGAGTTGTGGACGGGACACCCCTCGTGCGACGCTCGAGAGCGCCATGGCCAAGGTCACCGCCCTTCACATGGACACGATCACGGAGAAGTCGGGTCACCAGATGACCGGCATGGCCGTCAGCGTGTGCCTGACGCCCGCGGCGCCGAGCCCGCTGCCGATCCCGTACCCGACGATGGGCTCCGTGGCCGAGGGGATCATCGATCCGTGCATGCGGACCAAGATCGAAGGGGCGAAGATCCTCACGGTCGGCGGCTGCATGAAGGCCTGTCACGGCAACGAGCCAGGCACGCTCAAAGAGGTCGTCAGCCTCAACACGGGAGGGCCGTGCTTTCCGTGGCTGGGCGCGCCCAACGTGCTCATCGAGCTCGGCATGGCCGGCATCACGGGCAGCATGGGCCAGATGAACAAGAGCATCACCGTCGGCGCCGGGGCGAGCGCGAGCAACGCCTCGGGCGGCGGCGGGGGCGGCGGCGGCGGCGGCAGCAGCGCCGGCGGCCCGGGCGGCGGCGGCCCTCAGGGCGGGAGCAACGGCGGCGGCGGCGGCGGGGGCAGCGGCCAGGGCGCTGGCCCGCCGAGCCCACCCGCGCCGCCAGGGGCCGACGGCCAGGCGTCCGCGGGGCATCCGGTCGACGTCGTGACGGGGGCCCTGTACACGAACCCTGTCGCGGACCTCGAGCTGCCGGGGCCCCTGGTCGTGACCCTGGAGCGAAGCTACTCGACCGCGGCCGTGCGGCACCGCTGCGGCATCGGGTGGGGGTGGTCGCACGATCTCGCCTGGAGCGCCCGGCGCCGCGGCGATGAGCTCGAGCTGACCGCGCCGGGCGGTCGCGTCCAGGCGCTCTCCTGGCCCGCGCAGGATCAGGTCCTGCTCCTGCCGTTCGGGGTCCGCGTCGCCGCCGTCGGAGAGGATCTCCTCGTGGAGGCGGACGACGGCCTCGTGCGGGTGCTGCGCCGCGCCGCCCCGGAGGAGCGCTTCGCGCTCGTCGAGATCCGCGACGCGTTCGGCAACAAGGCCACCCTGGACTGGCGAGGCGATGAGCTCACGGCCATCGTCGATGCCGTCGGGCGGCGCGCCCGGCTCGAGCGCCAGGGGCCCTTCTCCTGGTGGGAGGTGACCGCGACCGACGAGCAGGGCACCCCGCACACCCGCCGCGCCGTGACCTACGAGCTCGACGGCGCGGGCGATCTCGTGCGGGTCATCGACGCGGGCGGCGCCGAGATCCGGTACGAATACGACGAGGAACACTACCTCGTCCGGGAGATCTTGCCCGACGGGCTCGCCTACCACTTCAGGTACGAGGCGATCGACGGCGTCAAGCGGTGCGTCGAGACGTGGGGCGAGATCGCCGGCCGCGACGTGCTCGCGGAGCTCGGCGCGCCCCGCCCCCCGGGCGCCCGGGGCATCCACCACGCCCGGCTGTCGTACGACCCCGCCCGGGGCAGGACCGTGGTCATCGACGGCGAGGGCGCGACCCACACGTACACGGGCAACGCGCTCGGCCTCGTGACCTCCTATGTCGATCCGCGCGGCCACGCGCGCACCTACGCGTACGACACGGTCGGCAGGCTGCTCTCGATCCGCGACGGCGGCGGGCGGACCACGCGGTGGTCGTACAACGCCGCGGGGCACCTCGCGAGCATCACCGAGCCCGACGGCGCGACCTGGCGAGACGCGGTCGACGAGGAGGCGCAGGAGATCACCCGCACGCGGCCCGACGGCAAGAAGACCCGCACCATGTACAAGCGGGGCATCCCCACCGGGAGCGTCGACTGGCGCGGCCGCGAGCACGCCCTCGAGTGGGACGCGCACGGCCTCGTGCGGGCGTCCACCGGGCCGGACGACGCCGAGCTCACGTACGACTACGACGCGCACGGCAACCCGCTGCGGGTCGAGACGCCGGCCGGCGACGCCTACGAGTACGTCTTCGATCTGTTCGGATGCCCCGTCGAGGCGCGCACCCCGAAGGGCGGCGTCTATCGATTCGCGTACGACTCGCGCTTCGCGCTGGTGCGCCTGGAGGAGCCGAACGGCAACGTCCTGGAGCTGGAGATCGACGCCAGCCGCCGTGTCGTCGCGCGCTCCGACGCGAGCGGGATCACCACGTACCGCTATGTCGCCGGCGCGCTCGTGGAGGTGGCGCGCCCGGACGGCCGGCGACTCCGGCTCGGCTACGACGCCCTGCTCCGGCTCCGCTGGATCGAGAACGCCGCCGGCGAGCGCCACGCGCGCGAGTACGACGGCAGCGGCAACCTCTCGCGCGAGACCTCGTTCGGCGGCTCGACCACGGCGTACGAGTACGATGGCTCGAACCACCTCGTCCGGACGACCTACGCCGACGGGACGTGGGTGCGCTACGAGCGCGACGGGGCCGGTCGCGTCACGAAGCTGGAGACCTCGGGCGGGCTCGTGGAGGAGTTCCAGTACGACGCGCTCGGCCGCCTCACGCGCGCGCGGAACGCGGACGTGATGGTCACGTTCGAGCGCGACGAGGACGGCCGGGCGGTCCGGGAGGTCCAGGAGGCAGCCGGGTTCGCGTTCGCCGTCTCCCGCCGCTTCGACGACGCGGGGCGCGTGCTGGACCGTCGCTATGCGACGGGGTGGTCCGTCGAGGTGCGCCGGCGCGAGGAAGACGGCGCGCCGGCGTCGCTCGAGGTCGCCGGCGCCGAGGCGGACGGGCTCGCCTTCACGCGGGACGCGCGCGGCGAGTCGCGGCGGAGCCGGCTCGACGGGACGCGCGCGCTCGCCTGGTCGCGCGACGCCCAGGGCATGCCGGAGAGCGTCGCCATCCTGGACGAGCGCGGAGAGCCGGTCCGGACGCGCGCGTGGACGTGGAGCCGGGTGGGCCCGGTCGCGGCGGTCGCGGACAGCGATCGCGGCGCGCGCCAGTACGACCTCGACGTCGAGGGCAGGCCGCTCCGCCTCCACGGCCTCGGCGCCGACGAGCAGTTCACGTACGCGCCCCAGGGGACCCCGGTCCCGTCGCGCGGCCCGGCGTGGTCGATCGGCGGGGACGGCCGCCCCCTGCGCGCGGGCGGCGCCGAGATCCAGTGGGACGCCCGCGGCCGCCTCGCGGGCCGCGTCGGCCAGGGGCCGCTGCAGACCTGGCGCTACCAGTACGACGAGCGCGACCGCCTCGTCGCGGCGATCCGCGGCGACGGCCTCGCCGTCCGCTACCTGTACGACCCCCTCGGCCGCTGCGTCGCGCAGGCGCGCGGCGACGGCGAGAGCACCTGGTTCGGCTGGGACGGCGAGAGCCTCGTCGAGGAGCGCCCGACGCGGGGGCCGTCGATCCAGCGCGTGTTCGACGACGACGGCTTCACGCCGCTCCTCGAGGCGCGCGACGGCAAGGACTGGCGGATGGTCGTGACCGACGCGGCCTCCACGCCCTGGCTCTACCTGCACCGCGACGGGAGCGCGTCGGAGATCGATCTCGGCGCGTTCGGCCGCGTCGCGCGCGCGACGGGCGATCCGGGCGCGCTCCGGTTCGCCGGGCAGCGCGCCGACGCGGTGACCGGCCTGCACTACAACCGCCACCGCTTCTACGACCCGGCGACGCACGTCTTCCTGACCCCGGATCCGATCGGCCTGCTGGGCTCGCTGCAGGAGATCGGGTTCGTCCCCAACGTCACGATCTTCATCGATCCTTCGGGGCTCACGACGATCGTGGTGGGCGCGCCGGCCGACGCGACCATCCAGCAGCACGTCGCCCTTCTTCAGGCGCAGCACCCGGGCGCGCGGGTGCTTCGGCATGATCAGCTCACGCCGGGCAGCCTGGCCCGAGAGGATCACGTCATCGTATCGACCCACGGCGCGCCCAACACGGTGGAGTGGGGCAACGGGTACATCGACGGCCGCCAGCTCGGGCAGCGGCTCACGGCGGCGGGGTTCCGTGGCCAGAAGCGGGGGCGAAAGCGGCGCGTCGAGCTGTCCGCGTGCAACAGCGCGACCCCCGCGGCCGGCAACGGGCCGAGCGTGGCGCAGGCGGTCGCGGACGAGACCCGGGCGATCGCGAGCGGCGCGCGCTCGTCCAACCCGGCCGCGACGTACGCGGGCACCACGTCCGTGGGGCCGGGCGGCCACCAGTGGGGCCCGGGCATGATGGCGCCGAACTGGACGGGCGGAACGACGCCGTACGTGCATCAAGGCACCTGGGTCGAGGCGCGCCCCCGCCCGCAGGGAGGCCGCGGCCGGCGGCGCTGATCGGCCCGGAGCGAGGAGCGAGGCGAGCCCGTGCGTTTCATCAATCCCTATCCTTACGGCCATCCTCCGCGAAACGAGGACCTCCGGCGCGCGCTCGCGGCGGCGTCCCGGGGCCAGGTGGTCGACGGGGGCGATCGCGTCCTCGCCGAGCTCGACGGGGCGGCGCTGAAGGCCCTCGGAGGGGCGCTCGAGATCTGCGAGGACAAGCGTTACTTCGACGAACGCGGCCGCGCGCCGCACGGGCTTCCGCAGCTCGGGCTCATGCTCGCGGCGGAGGGCGGGCCGGTAGGCCGGGTGGACCTCTATCCGGAGAACCGTTCGATCTACTGGCGGGGCCTCGACTGGAAGCAATGGTGCGGCTGGGCCGAGCTGAGCGTTCCGCGCGCGCTGCTCGAGTGGCTCGCCGCGCACGGCGTACCGGAGCCGCTCGAGGACGTGACGCGCTGGAGCAGCGAGGAGGGCGAGCGCGCGCGGAGCGACTGGCGCAAGACGATCCCACCGAACCTCAAGGGCCCCTGGTGCGCCTCGGCCGATCGCCTCCTCGACCCCTGGCACATCCTGGAGGCGGCGGCGTGGATCGATCAGGCCGGCGCGAACATGCGCAAGGCCCGAGGGCTCCTCGAGTGGTACGGCGCGGGGTCGGGGCCGTTCGCGCGCCGGCCTGACTACGAGCTGCTCCCGCGGCTCCTGCTCGGCCGCTTCCTCGGCGAGGATCTCCGGCGCGCGCTCCAGTCCGGGCCGAGCGATCGGGCGCTCGCGGGCGCCGGGCGCCACATCCTGGACGGCGGGCCGCTCTCTCCGGCCGCCCGCGCGCAGCTCGATCCGCTCGACGCGAGGCTCCGCGAGGCGATCATCGACGCGGTCCGGCGGCTCGCGTCCGGCGAGGACGCGGATCTGCTCCGCGAGCGGCTCTTCCCGGCGCCGTTCGTCCCGCCGGAGCACACCGCGCTGGTCGGCGCCTCGAGCACGCTGCACCTGCGCCGCCCGGTGGCCGCCGGCGACGCGGTGGTCGCGGTGGATTTCCAGGAGATCGTGCGCCTCGAAGGCGGCGCGCGCGCCGTCCTCGGCAAGCTCCTCGGCGACGCCGTCCTCGCGGTCCGGGGCGGCCGGTTGCTCGTCGGCAAGGGCGGCGGCGTGCAGGAGCTCGACGCGCGGGGGAACGCCGTGGCCGTGCACCCCGCCGCGACCCCCGAGCAGGCGGCCGCGGCGCGCGCGATCGCCGCGGCCTGGTCCGCGCCGGCCGCGGCGCCGGCCCTGGGCGAGCCGCTCGGCCCCACGCCCGAGGAGCGCGAGGCGTTCGAGGCGCTCGCGCACCTCGGGCTCGGCGCGCCGCCGTCGGCGCGCGCGGTGGGGCGCGACTACCTCGAGGCGGGCGGGCGCGCGCTCGTCCGCCGCGGCGAGGCGAGCGCGCCGCCCCGGCGGATCGCGCTGCCCGGGCGCGCCGTGCTGCACGCCTTCTCGGCGTCGCACCTCGCGCTCGCGCTCGACGCCGGCGACGCCTGCCGGATCGCGTGGGTGGAGGAGAAGAGCGACGCGCTGCGCCTGTCGCCGCCGCTCCGGATCGCCCCGCGCGCGCTCCGCTTCCTGCTCGCCACGGGCGACGCCGCGCTGCTCGGCGTCGACCTGGGCGCCGGCGAGGTCGTGCTGCGCGTCGGCATCGAGGTCGCCGGCGGCGGGCGCCCCTGAGCGCCTGCGCGCCGCAAGGTCGCCCTTGGGCTGACGAGGAGCCAGTCCCGGCGGCCGGAAGTCCGGCCAAGGGTCCGGAGAGAGAAATGCGCTCGCGGCTCCCCCGAGGAGCTTCTCCGGCTCAGGGCGAGCAGGTGCCGGTACCGTCGTTCTCCTCGTACACGTCGACGGGCGCCCAGTCGAGGCGCTCCACGAGGGCCTCGGCTTCGCAGCTCGGCAAGCTCTCGTTGTCCCAGATCTCTATCACACCGCTGATCGTTCGAGCTCCCAGACCGCGAAGCGTCGCGAGCGACCTGTTGCTCGCGACGATGAGATGATCGATGTCGGTCGTCAGCGCTCACCAGCTCAGGGGTTCGACTCGACAGTGGCTTCCAGGACACCTGCTGGAAGAGCGCAGTTGCAACACCGGAATTTTGCAGGCGACGCGGGGCGCGTCGCGCCCATCTCGTTGCGTCTGCGGCCTCTGGCTGGGCCGGTGATGGCGGAGCTGCCGGCGCATCGCAAACCTTGACGGTCCGCGCGCATTCCTGGCAAACATCCGGGCATGAGCGCCGTCCGACGTCCCACCCTCCCCGCGATCGCTGCCCTCGGGATCGCTGCGCTGCCGGTCGCCGCCTGCGGAGGCGGCGGGGCCAGCTACCCCGATAGCTCCGATGTCACGACCGCCCAGGCGGCGTGGTGCCAGGCTCTCGCCAAGCTGAGCGGCTCGGGCGATGCATGGGAGCACCTCGGGGCGTGCAAAGGCGCATACCCGACGGCGTCGGCGGCCTACCTGCGCGGGATGACCAAGTGCTTCACGGCGCGGCACGAGGCGGCTGGCGAGGATGCCCCGGACAACAGCCAGCTCGTCGTCGAGTGCAACGACGAGGTCACGGTCGAGATGAGCGCGGACGGGCCGGGCAGCGAGGAGGTGATCGCGGCGCGGTGCCAGCGGGCGGAGCGCTGCGAGAAGGTGTCGGCGGCCGACTGCAAGACGGCCGTCGACAGGCTGGAGACGGCCCAGCGGGTGGTGCTCACGACCACGTACAACGCAGGCGCGCTGCACTCCATCGCGGACTGCCTCTCGTCGTCCAGCTGCTCGGACGACGAGGAGGCAGCGAGGGACAGCTGTTACAGATCCTCCTCCGAGAAGCTGCTCTGGTTCCCCTGACTCACACCGTCGTAGCTTCCTCCTCGAACAAAGCTCGTTCAGCCTGAGCGCGCTCACGCATCTCCGCGCCGCCTCAACCGCGCGGGCTCGTTTCCGCGGCGCAATCCAGTGGTGTTTGCGAGCAGCAAGTCGAGCACCTGTTGCGCGCGATCTCGCGCGACCGGCACGTGGACACCGCGACCGTGCGCCGCGAGACCGTCGCCCACCCAGACGAGGGTCTCGCCCTCTCGCGTGAGCTCTTTGACATGAGCCACGTTGATCAGCCAGTTGCGATGCACGCGCGCGAAGGACCGCCCGAAGGACGACTCGATCGCCGTCAGCGAGAGGTCGATGTCGAAGACGCCGTGGGAGGTGTGCACCTGCGTCAAGCGCTCCGCGGCCTCGAACGCCCAGACCTCGTCTCGGTCGAACAGCACGAGACCCTTGTTCCGTCGCGCGGCGATCCGCAGCGGGCTCGCGCGCTCCGGCCGCGGGTCGCGCGCGCGCAGCCTCTTCAGACACTGCTCGACGCGTTGCTCGGTGAAGGGCTTCAGAAGGTAGTCGGACACGCCGAGATCGTAGGCTTCGAGCGCGTGCGCGTGGAACGCGGTCGCGAGCACGAGCAACGGAGCGCCCGGCAGCGCCGCGAGCTCGCGCGCGACGTCGAGCCCCTCGTCGCGACCGCCGGAGAGGCGCACGTCGAGGAACACCACATCGAAGGCGTGGCGCCCCTCTCCGAGGAGGATCTCCCGCGCTTCTTCCGCGGAAGATACGGCGCCCGCGACCTGCGCGAGGTTCGAGCCATCGAGGAGCTCGACGAGGTAGTCGCGCGCCGCCCACTCGTCCTCGACGACGAGCGCACGTAGCTTCGCGTCGCTCTCCGCGCTCATGCCGTTGCTCCTCGAGTCATCAGCACCTCGACGACCGCGGCGGTTCCTTCGCTCGACGACGAGAGGCGCAGCTCTGATCCAGGGCACCTCAGCTGGAGTCGTCGACGCACGGTGTGGAGGCCGAGCGCGCCCGAGCGCGGCTCGTTCGCCGAGAGACCGGGGCCGTTGTCCGTCACGGTACATACGAGCTTCGATGAAGCGCCAGCCTCATGGAGCGCCGCCCGCACGGTCACCCGTCCCCCGCCCGCGCGGCGCAGCGCGCCGTGCTGGACCGCGTTCTCCACCAGGGGCTGCAGCAGGAGTCGCGGCAGCAGCACGCCGCCGACGTCCGCCGGGACGTCCCAGTCGAAGCGCAGGGCGTCGCGGTGGCGCGACTCGAGGATCTCCGCATAGCGCCTGAGCCACGTGATCTCCTGGTCCAGCGGCTGCATCTCGTCCTCCCCTCGCAGCGAGTCCCGGAGCAGGTCTCCGAGCGACCCGATCAAGCGCCGCGCCTCGCGCGGATCCTGCACGACGAGCCCTGCGATCGTGTTGAGCGTGTTGAGGAGGAAGTGCGGCTCGAGCTGTGAGCGCAAGCGCGCGAGCTCCGCCGAGACCCGGAGTTGCTCCGCCTCGAGGCGGAGCTTCTCCGTCTCGAGCGCGCGGCGCTGGGCTTGTTCGGTCATGTGCGGGGACACGAAGACGAGCCCCCAGATGCCGGCGAGCACGAGGCCCATGCCGGCGCCGAACCCCGCGACGAGCGGTGGGGAGAGCGGCCCCTTCTCGTCGAGTTCGAAGCCGAGGAGCCCCTCGAAGACGAGCACGAACGCGAGCGCGACCAGGGCCCCGACGACGACCGCCCCGACGAGGCTCACGACCAACAACCTCGTCGGGCTGAAGCGGCGTTCGACGCCGCGGTCGAAGGCGACGGCGAGGGCGAGCAGCACCACCGGCGCCGCGACCAGCCAGAGCGAGAAGCTGATGACGATGCTCACGATGTGCTCCCCGCCGAAGAAATCAGGGGCGGTCTGGAGCACCCCGACGCCGATGGCGGAGGCCATGCCGAGGAGCCAGCGTCGCCGGGTGTGGAGCGTCAGCGGCGCGCGCGGAGCAGATCCTGCCATGAAAAAAAGCTACCATTCGGGGAGGCGATCTACAACGTTCGCCGCTCGCACGACGACGGGAAGAAGGGCCGCAACCGAGCGCTCACCGGCTCGTGCGCGCGGAGCGACCGCTCGTCGGAGGGAACACCCGGCTCGTCGGAAGTACACGGCAGCGCCGCGCGCCGAATGGGAGAGCTGAGAGAGCCAGTCGACTCCTCAAGATCACCCGCTCAGACGGACGAACCATGACCCAACACTCTTTCCGCAGAGAGCGCGAGCCGTCCGGCGGCTCGCGTCCAGACCGGCGCGTGACTCGCCCTTGGCACTGGGCCGCAGTCGTGCTGATGGCGACGAGCGCCTGTGGCACGAGCAGCACGAGTAGCACGAGCAGAGAGGACCTTACGGGAGAGCAGCTCTTCAGCGCGCCCTTCCCGCGCTCCAACGGCCGCTCGTGCGCCACCTGCCACGTACCGGAGGACAACTTCACCCTCACACCCGGCCACGTGGCGCGGCTGCTGGAGACGAACCCGGACGACCCGCTGTTCAACGCGATCGACGCCGACGACCCCACGGCCGAAGAGCTCACATTCGAACACCTGAAAAAGGGCCTCGTGCGCGTGTGGCTCAGATTGCCCGACAACATGGACCTGATAGACGATGATGGCAACGTGATCACCCCCGGCGATCGCAGGCTCTTCGTGTGGCGCGGAGTGCCCTCCATCGCCGACTCCGCGTTGACCGCGCCTTACCAACTGGATGGACGCGTGGAGACGCTCGAAGATCAAGCCCAAGGAGCCATCACCGGGTACAGCGAGAGCGGCGAGGCTCCCCGGAGCGAGCTCGAGCGCATCGCCGCGTTCGAGCGCGATGTCTTCTCCTCGGACCGGGCGCGCAGCGTCGCGGAGCACCTCGCCGGCGGCGGTGCCCCGGAGAACGCGCCCGACGTGGAGGACGAGCTCGATCTCACGCCGACGGAGGAGCGGGGACGAGAGGTTTACAAGGCCATATGCGCGGCATGCCATGGAGGCGGCAACCAGGCGACCATCGTGGATCGGGATGTCCACGATTTGGCCTTCCCCGTTATCAAACCCGACGGAACCGTGCTTTTTGAAGTGCCAGCCACAGATCCCCCAACCCCGGTGCTCGCCGCTCAACCCAAGAACGAATTTCTGAACATCGGGTCGGCATACGAAACGATCCTGGGTCAGCTAGACCATGACTCTCATGTCTTTACAAGGGACGTGAGCTTTCCACGCTACCGGTATCGGTTCTACACGGACCATTCTCGAAGAGAGATAGCCGCGGACCTGCCTCCGACTCCCCCGCCGAGCTTCGACGACGATTCGGACGGCGACGGCGGCCCCGCTGGCTTGAATGACGATTTGGACAGCGATGGCAACCCCGTCGCGGGGCCGAACTTCGGGCTACAACCTTTTTCTGCCGACCCGGGTCGCTCCATGACTACCGGAAGCCCCAACGACTTCGAGGCGTTCGACGTACCCACATTGCGTGGAATAGGGAAAACTGCCCCCTACTTCCACAACAACGCCGCGGACACCCTGGAAAGGGTCGTCGAAATCTACAGCGATCACCTGCTCTCCAGGTTTCCATCCCTCACCCTGCCTGGGGAGAAGGAGCCGGACCCCGATGGTGATATCGGCCCTCCCGAAGCCTTGACCGCCGATCAGAAGAGCGACTTGGTGGCCTTTCTGAAGCGGCTGTGAGAGCGGGGCGACGCGTCCGTCCGAGGCGACGGCACGGCCACGGCGAGCTCGTCATGGCCGGGGCTCAACAGCCGGGACGGGGCTCGGGCCATGCCTCCCAGGGGGTGCGATCCGTCGTCACGCGCTCCCAAGCTCCCGGAAGGTCCGACGCTCACAACGGTTCGCCCCCGCGGAGCCGTCCTGCCAGGATTCTGACCCGCGGTACTAGGCGGCTGAGAGTGCGCTCGCATACGCTGCTCTCCCATCCGCCATGAAACATCCTCGCCTCGACCTGCATTTCCCGCTCGCGGTCTCTGCGCTCTTCGCCGCGCTCCACCCGCTCGCCGGGTGCGCCGCGCCCGATGCGCCGCCGGACGAGGCGCTGCGCAGCGCCTTTCCGGATCAGGCCACGGCCGTCCTGAGCGTGGGTCCGGGGTTCCTCCGGACCGGCGGCGGGCTCGAGCGAGCCGCGGCGGCGCGCCGCGGCGGCGTCGCGGTGCGCCTGCCCGGCGAGGGGAGCGAGGCGATCGTCTTCGCGCTCGACGGGGGCGCGACGCTCCGGGTCCGCGAGCTGGGGGCCTCAGGCGAGGCGGTGCTCGCGGACCGCGCGGTGGCCTACCGGCGCGCGGGCGGGTCGTCGTTCTGGACGGCGACACCCGGCGGGGTCGAGGAGTGGCTGCTGCTCGACGCGGCGGCGGTGCGGCGCGACGCGCCCGTGGCTGCGTGGGAGGTCGAGGGCGGCGCGCTGGCGGCGCGGGACGGGGCGATCGAGATCGCCGACGCGGCAGGGGCGGTGCGGCTCCGCGTGACGGCGCCGGCGGCGTACGCGGCCGGCGGGCGCGGGGTCGACGCGCGGCTCGCGGCGCGCGGGGCGCGGATCGAGCTGTTCGTCGATGCGGAGGGCGAGCAGGTGCTCGTCGACCCGGAGTGGCAGTCGCCGGCGCCGCCCGCCATGGGGACCGGCCGCAGCCGCCATGCGGCGGCGAGGCTCGGGACCGGCGTGCTCGTCGCGGGGGGGACCAGCGCCGTCGGCACCGGCCTCCGGAGCGCCGAGCTCTACGATCCTGCGGACGGCGCGTGGTCGTCCTCCCCCGCGCCCGGCAACATGCAGCGGGCGCGCACCGAGCACACGGCGACCGCGCTCGGCGGCGATCGCGTCCTCGTCCTCGGCGGGGACACCGATGGAGCGCACTCGACCTATGAGGTGTACGACGCCGACACCATGACATGGGTGACGGGCGGCGAGATCCCCTTGACCAACCCCGTGACCGGCCAGCCCGACCACCTCTACCGCCACACCGCGACCGAGCTCGCAGGCGTGGACGGCGAGGTGCTGATCGTGGGCGGGGGGGCCGACCTGGACCAGGTCGCGGTCTACGACAACGTGTTCCTCTATGACCCGCGCGACGACCGGCTCGAGGAGGTGGCGCACCTCCTCGAGCCGCGCACGTTCCATACGGCCACGCTGCTCGGTACGGGGGAGGTCCTCGTCGTGGGCGGCTACCGCGGCGCGGGGCTGCGGACCACCGAGCTGTACGATCCGACGACCGACGAGTGGCGTCCCGGGCCGTCGATGGCGGAGAGGGCCGAGCGGTACATGCACACGGCGACGCGGCTCCTCGACGGGCGCGTCCTCGTGACCGGGTACGCCCCCGTGGCGGAGATCTACGATCCGTCGACGAACAGCTTCGGGGTTGTCGCGCCGTTGCGCGCCGCCAGCTCCCGCTACGGACACTCGGCGACGCTGCTGCCGAACGGCTGCGTGCTCGTCGCGGGCGGGCGGCTCGGCTCCGCGTACCAGACGGACGCGGAGCTCTACAATCCGTTCGAGAACAGCTGGATCGTGGCCGACGAGCTCCGCGAGCCGCGCGCATTCCACGAGGCGACGCTCCTCGACGACGGCTCCGTCCTGCTCACGGGCGGGGAGCAGGCCGGCCTGAAGCACGCCACGGTGGAGCGATTCACCCTGGGGCAGCCCGGCGCGCCGTGCGGCGACCTCTGCGAATGCCAGAGCGGGTTCTGCGTGGACGGCGTCTGCTGCGACACCGCCTGCGATCTCGGCGCCTGCGACGCCTGCTCCGCGGCGGCCGGCGCGCCCGCCGACGGCGCGTGCGCGCTCCTCACGGGAGCGGCGTGCGACGACGGCAACCCGTGCACGAGCGGCGACGCCTGCGACGCGGGCGCCTGCGCCGGCGAGAACGACGACACGGCGACGTGCGACGACGGCAACCCGTGCACGCGCGACGCCTGCAGCGGGGGCACCTGCGCCAGCACGGACGACGACGGCGCGGCCTGCGACGACGGCGATCGCTGCACCACGGACCTGTGCCGGGGCGGAAAATGCACCGCCGAGGCGATCACCTGCGAGGCGACCGACGAGTGCCACGTGGACGGCGCCTGCGATCCGGAGACCGGAAGGTGCGTGCCCCCGGCGAAGGACAACGGGGTGCTGTGCGAGGGCGACGGCGTGTGCTTCGCCGGAGACTGCCTCCACGACTCGCCGGAGGCGTCGTCTTCGTCTTCCGGGGGAGGCGCGGGGTCCACGGACGCCGCGGGCGGCGGGGGCTCCGGCGGGAGCCCAGGCCCCGCGGCCGACGGCGAGAGCGGCTGCGGCTGCAGGGCGGCCGGCGCCGCGGCGCCGGGCGGCGGCGCCGCCGCGGCGCTGTTCATCGCGGCGGCAGCGGCTTCGCGAGCCTCACGACGGCGCCGTCGGCCTGGTCCGGCGAGCCCTCGTTGATCCAGTAGACCGCGCTGGCATCGACCGCGATCGCCCCCGGATTGCGCTGCCCCTCGGCAAGCGCGACCGGCGGCTCCCCACGCCCCGCGCCGACCGGCGCGGCGCCCCGGGGCAGCATGCTCACGGTGCCCCCGACCCGGTTGGTCCAGTACACGGAGCGCTCGTCGAGCGCGACGCCGTACAGGCCCTCGCTCCCATGATCCTGAAAAATTACCTCAGGTTTGTTGCTGTCCACCGCCCCCCGCACGACCTCCCCTCCGAAGTTCACCCAGAACACCTCCGTCGGGTTCCTCGGGTCGAGCGCGATCCCGTGCGGCTTCCGTTGCTTGCTTCCCACCTCCACCGGCTCCGCGGCGCCGGTCCGGCAAAAGACCGAGCCGCTGGCCTCCGTTCCGTCGTCCTCGCCGAAGTCGGTCCAGCACACGACGCTGCTGGCCGCCGCGACGTGGTAGGCGGCCGCGGCGTCGGCGACCTTCGTCGGCCCCCGCCCGTCCAGCGCCGCCCGGCCCACGCGGCCGGGCGCCTTGGGGTCGGGCGCCGCCGTCCCGCGGAGCTGCGTCCAGAGCAGCTCGTCGCCGCCCGTCGCGAGCCCCTCCAGGGCGCCCGAAGGCCCCAGCAGATCGAGGCGCTGCGCGTCGAGCAGGGGAGCGGCGTCGTCGCGATCGAAGCTCCGCGCCATCAGCGCCGTCGCCGCCCCGGAGGCCCCGCGGTTCGTCCAGAGGACGCGGCGGCGCGCGCGGTCGAGCGCAATCTGGCGCGGCACCGCCTGCCCCTGCGCGAGCGTCACCGGCGCGCCGCCCCCGAGCGGGACCCGCTTCACGGCGCCGTCGGCGTAGCCGTCGAGCCGGCCCTGCTCGGTCCAGAACACGGCGTCGTCGCTCACCGCGAGCGACGACGGCGCCCGCTGCCGCGCGGCCAGGACGACCGGCCGGCGCGGGTCGACCTCGCAGATCGGGTCGCCGATCCGCTTGAGAGGGCACGCCGCCGTGACGGGGGACGTGACGACCTCGAGCTTGGCCAGCCGCGCGGGCTCGTCCGGCGCACAGATCGCCTTCGGGAGCTCGATCCGATCGCCGCGCCTGCGCCAGCCGAGGTCGCTCTCCGCGTCGAGCGGCACGAAGCACCCCGAGGCGCTGCAGGCGCCGTCTCCCTCGGTCGCGATCGCGACGTTCACGTCGCCGCTCGCCGCGATCGTGCACTCGTTCCGATCGAGGTCCGCGGCCGGAGCGGCGCCGGGGAAGCAGCTCGCCGGGTCGAAGCAGGCGCGGCGCAGGACCTCCCCTTCCACGTAATCAGGCAGGTCCGCCGAGCGCACCCGGCGGTCCCTGCATGCGCCGGCAAAGCAGGTCTGGTCGCCCGGACACAGGCCCGGAGCGCCGGGCGGACTGGCCTCGTCCTCGCTGCACAGGAAGTGGAGCGGCATCCAGAGCGTCGCCACGCGATCCTCGGGCACGGTCGTGATCACCGTGTGCTCCACGCGGGTCCGATCGCGCAATATCGCCCTCGCGCGGATGAAGATCTCCCGGCCGGGGTCCTCGGAGACCGTCAGCCCCTGCGTCGCGGGCAGCGTGACCTCCTCCGGGCCGAGCCGGAAACGGGCGTTGGAGATGACCGGCTTGCCGTCGGACAGGACGTGAAGCTCGAGGTGATCGAGGTCCTTGGGCGCCGCCATGTCCGTCTGGATGGCCACGATGAGCTCCCCCGTGACCGGCGCCGAGCACCCCGCCGCGGCGAGCGCGAGCGCCGCCATGGACCGGAACGGGACCTTCACCAGCGGCCTCCGATCCCGGTAGGACGGGTCTCGCCGAGGGTGCCCTGGATCGGAGGCTCCGGCGCGGGCTGGAACAGGACGACGCCGAGGGTCACGGCCACCGCGACGCCCAGGGCGCCGCCGGCGACCCAGAGCCACGCCGGCGTCCCGCCGGTCCGCTCGACCGGCGCCAGGCCGACGCGGAGGCTGCTCAGCGCGTCGTCCTGAACCACGATCTCGGACTCGTACGGCACCTTCCCCGGCGCCGTCACCCGCAGCACGTGACGGCCGCTCGGCACGGCGCCGTCCCACCGCCCCTGGCCCAGGAGCTTGCCATCGAGCGCGATGCGGTCGCCCGGAGAGGCGACGACGGAGAGCCGGCCGGTGTGGGCCTGCGGCGCCAGCTGGACGTCGACCACCACCTGGGCGCCGGGAGCCACGCTCTCCACGCGGACATGCTCCTTGAAGCCAGGCTTGAAGACGCGGACGCGCCTCGCGCCGGAATCGACGATCACCTCGCCCGCGAGCGGCGTCTTCCCGATCGGCTCGCCGTCGATCGTGACCTCCGCATCCCTCTCGCTCACCGCGAAGCTCAGGCGACCGACGAGGTCCCTCGCATTCCGCTCGATGTCGGCGAGCCTCGCCCAGTCCTCCGGGAGCAGGACGCCGCGGTCCTCCCGCCTCAGCTGCTCCACCAGGGCGAGCAGCTGCTTGTACCGGTGCATCTTGGACGTGCAGGCGATCATGTTCCAGAGCAGGCGCGGATCCTTCGAGATCTCGTACGCGCGCTGGAACTTGATGAACGCGTTGGCGAAGTCGCCATTGCCGAAGAGGCTCTTCCCGAACTCGTAATCGGCCTTGGCCGTGCCGGTCAGCGTCTCGGCGAGCGGCGCCGGCGGGGCCGTCGCGGGCGCAGGCGCAGCGGCCGGCGGAGCTTCCGCAGGCGCGGGCGGCTGCGCGGCGGCGCCGCCGGCCGCGGTCAGCGCCGAGAGGGCGCCCGCTGACGCGAGCCGCGTCGCCAGCATACGTGAACGCATCGGTGCCTCGTCTGGACTCGTCTGGAAGAGAAGTGCCGCCGGCCTTGGGCCGGTGATCCCTAGAGCGACAAACGGGTTAAAATTGCCTGAAAAGCGCAGAACTTCGAACCGCCAAGACGCCAAAAAGACGCCAAGTAAAGAGAGAAAAATTCTTGGCGTCTTGGCGTCTTGGCGTCTTGGCGTCTTGGCGGTTCATTTCTCGCTTGATCAACGCGATCGGCGTTCTAGCTCATTTGAGCTGCATCTCTAAAGTATTCGTGCCGCCGGGCGACGGCGGCGGCTTCGGCGCCGCCGGCGCGCTCACCACCGCCGGCGCGCCCGTCGCCGTCGCGCGCCGGCCCTGCGGCGCGGGCCTGGGGAGCGGCGCCAGCGCGGCCGGCGCGACGACCGGAACATCCGACGGAGGAGGAGGCGGCGGCGGCGAGACCTCCTCGACCGCCGGCTGCGGCTCCGGCGCGATGGGCGGATCCGCCTCGCGCTGCGCGTCGCCCTGCCGCGCGCGCCCCAGCGCCGTGCCGCCCGGCGGGACCACCGCGGCTGTCTGCAGCGGCTCCTGCGGCTCCGGTGCGCCGCGGGTCAGCGTGACCGCAGCCCAGAGGGCGAGCGCAGCCGCGGCGAGCCCCGCCGCTCCGAGCGCCACCCGGAGCGTCCTGCGCGGCGCCGGCCGCGCGGGGGTCCGCCCGCCGAGCGCCCGCACCGTGGGCAGGAGGCTCGCCATCGGATCGGGCGTGGTGCTCGGGCTGCTGTCCCGCCCCGGCCCGGCCGCCGGCACGACGATCACGCTCGGTGGCGGCGCCGCCGGCGCCGTCGCCAGGATGCGCGCCGCGCGCTCGGCGCGCTCTTGCCCGCCCGCCGGCGCGAAGGGCGCCAGCGCGAGCGCCAGCTCGGCCACGGTCTGCGGCCGCTGGGCCGGATCCTTCCGCAGGCAGTGGAGGATCACGCGCTCGAGCTCCAGCGGGAGATCGCTCCTGATCGCGCTGGGCGGGACCGGCTCGGCGCTCGCGACCTGGAGCACGAGCTCGGCGAGCGACGACGCCTCGAACGGCGGCTGCTCCACCAGCAAGCGGTAGAGGATCGCGCCGAGCGCCCAGATGTCGGAGCGGGCGTCGACCGAGCGCGACGACCGCATCTGCTCCGGCGACATGTAGATGGGCGAGCCGAGCATCTCCCGCGTCTGCGTCAGCGACGCGCCGCCGCCCTCGGCGCCGCTCGGCAGCTCCTTCGAGATCCCGAAGTCGAGCACCTTGATGAGCTTCGCCCCGCCGGGCGTCGTCGTGAGGAAGAGGTTCGCCGGCTTGAGATCGCGGTGCACGATGCCCGCTGCGTGCGCCTCGGCCATCGCCACGCAGGCCTGCAGCACGTAGTCGACCGCATCGACGGTGCCGAGCGGGCCGCGGGAGCGGAGCACGTCGGAGAGATCTTCGCCCTCCAGGTACTCCATCACGATGTACGGGACCCCCGAGTCGAGCTCGCCGACGTCGAGCACCCGCACGACGTGCTCGCCCTTGAGCCGGACCGCCGCGCGCGCCTCGCGGAGGAACCGCTGCGCGAGCGCCGGGCTCTGGTCCTCGCCGCCGAGGAGGAGCTTGATCGCGACCCGCTGCGGCAAAGACAGGTGGCTCGCCGCGACAACGATCCCCATGCCGCCCCGGCCCAGGACGCGATCGACCCGGTACTTGCCGGCGATCACCTCTCCTTCGACGACAGGTGCGTTCATGAGAGCTCTGCGCCTCACGCTCAGGCAGGGGGCAGCCGCCGCCCGAACCTGCTGTGGTCGATGGTAGCACACGAGCTGGTCGCGCAGCCATCGGCGCGCACACCCCTCGGCGGAGGGGGCGATACGATACGCGGATGATGCTCTCACCTCGACACGTTTCCAGGGCGCTGGGCTCGCTCGCGCTGCTCGCTCACGCCGCGTGCGGCGGCGCGGTGGTCATGGACGGCGGCGTGGACGGCGCCGGGGGCGCCGGGGGCGCCGGCGGCGCTGGCGGCCCGGACTCGACGACCACCGCCACCGTCGCCCATCCGCCGCCGTCGCCGACGACCTCCGGCGGCCCCGCGCCGGAGGTGAGCGCGATCGTCTACGGCGACGCGACCGTGACCTTCCGCATCGCCAGCCTGGCCCTGTCGTGCAGCGATCCCGACGCGCGCCCCACGTTCTCGCCCTGCCGCGACTGGTGGAACGTGGAGCTCAGCATGCCCGCGTCGATGCTCGCCGTCGGCGAGGTGGATACGGCGAGCGACGAGCTCACGATCTACGCGACGTCGTCCAGCGCGGATTGCGGCGGCACCGGGGCCGTCACCGGGGGCGGCGACGTGGGCTTCGGCAGGCTCACCATCACGGCGATCGAGCCGGCCTCGGTCGCCTTCGAGCTCGAAGGCGTGGGCACCGCGTTCGCCGGCCACGACCTGAACGGCAGCTACGTCGCGGCCCGCTGCGCCGCGCGCTAGCGCGAGGATCGCGGGGTCGCCGGAGGACCTCGGTCACACTTCCAGATCCATCCGCGACCTGACACGTCGACGGGTCCACACGACGTCGACGAAGCGTCGCCCGACGGTCCGCGGGCGCGAGGACTTCGTCCGTCCGGAGCCCTGGGAGAAGAGCCCATGTCGATTCGCACCTGGTTTCGCGCGCCCCGCGTCCGCCACGGCCTCGCCGCCAGCGCCGTCGTCCTCGCCGCCGGCGGCCTCGTCCTCGCCCGCTCCGCCGCCGGAGATCAGCGCCCCGCGAGCGCGCTCGCCGCGGCCGCCCCGAGCGGCGCGAACAGCGCCGCCTTCTCCGGCCCGGGCGCCCACGGCACCTTCGCCCTCAGCCACACCAAGGTGCTGAGCGGCGGCGAACAGCGCGTGTTCGCCGAGCTGATCCTCGAGGCCGATCCGGTCGAGCAGGCCAGGGAGCGCGCGCCGCTCTCGATCGTGATCGTCCTCGACACCTCGGGATCCATGGCCGGCGAGAAGCTCGAGCAGGCCAAGCGATCGGCCGTCCAGCTCCTCCGCGACCTGCGCGACGACGACGAGATCGCCTTCGTCCGCTACTCGAGCGACAGCGAGCTCCTCCAGCCGCTCGCCCGCGCCGGCCGCGTCCGGGCCGACCTGATCGCCCGCGTCCAGGCCCTCGAGTCGAGCGGCGGCACCAACATCGCGCCCGCGCTCGCCCAGGGCGTGCTCGCCCTCGCCGACGCCGGCAAGGGCCGCGTGCGCCGCGTGATCCTGGCGAGCGACGGCCTCGACGGCACGCGCGCCCGGAGCGAGGAGGTCGCCCGGGAGAGCGCCGGGCGCGGGATCACCACCTCGTCCCTGGGGATCGGCCTCGATTTCGACGAGGCGTACATGGGCGCGGTCGCCCAGGCGGGCCGCGGCAACTTCGCCTTCGTCAAGGACGCCTCGGCCCTCGCCGCCTTCCTCCAGCGCGAGCTCAGGGAGACGGCCGCCACGACGATCGAGGGCGCGTCGGCCCGGCTGAAGCTCCCGGCCGGCGTCCGCCTCGTCCACGCCTCCGGCGCCGACGCGAGGCCCCTCGCCTCCGGCGACGAGGTCGAGCTCGCGCTCGGCTCGCTCTTCTCTGGCGACGAGCGCCGCGTGATCCTCGAGCTCGCTGCCTCGCTGGACAGCGACGCGGCCCGGACCATCGAGGGGCAGGTCCGCTGGAGCCGCGTCGGCGGCGACGCCGCGCAGGCCCGGATCGCCGGGCTCACCTTGACCGGCTCGACGTCCGCCGAGGCGGTCGAGGCGGGCAAGGACCTCGCCGTCCTCGCCGACGCCATGAGCGTCGTCGCCTCCCGCCGCCAGATCGAGGCCGCGGACGCCTACCAGCAGGGCGACATCGGCCGGGCCCAGCGCCTCATCGATCAGAGCATGAGCGAGCTCAGCGCGGTCGCCGCCGTGGCGCCGACGGCCGCGGCGGCCCCGCTCCGGAAGCAGATGATGGACTACAAGGCGACGCAGAAGGAGTTCCTCTCCGCCGCGCCCTCGAGCACCGCCGGGAAGGCGGCGGCCAAGCGCGCCGTCGAGAAGGACGTCTCCAACCTGTCGAGGCGCTGACGATGTTGCGCAAGGTCGCCTTCGTCGCCGCCGCGGCGCTCTCGCTCGGGCTCGCGCCGCTCGCGCTGCGGCTCGGCCCGGTCCCGGGCTCGCTGCTGCTCGTGGCCGCCGCCGTCCTCCTCGCCGTCGCGGCGAGCGGCGCGGTCGGCTCGCTCGCGGTCGCCGCGGGCGCCCTCGGCGCGCTCGCGTTCGGCCTGGCCGGCGCCGCGTCCCCGGCGGCGGCCGGCGCGGCGCTCGCCGGCCTCTGCTTCGCGGAGCGCTCGGTCCGGGTGCGGGGCACGGGCGCGCGCCTGCTGCACGTCGGAGCGGCCCTCGCCGGCGGCGCCCTCGCCGGCTCGCTCACCGCCGCCTTCGGCGCGGCGTCGCTCGCGCTGCGCGGGGTCGCGGTCGCGGTGTCCGCGGTGCTCGTCGCGCTCCCCTTCCTCGTCGACGCCGACGACCCCGTGGCCCACGCCCTCGACGGCGCCGCCCGCGAGATCACGGGCCCCGCGCGCGCGTCGCTCCGCGAGGGCGCGGAGCTCCGCCGGACGGTCGCCGGCGAGGACGTGCTCGACGGCCGCGCCGCGCGCCAGGCCCGGGCGACCTGGGCGTCGCTGCTGCGCCTCGCCGAGGCGCGGGCGAGGCTCGAGCGCACGCTCGCGGTGGGCCGCGCCGCGGAGGAGCGCGAGGCGCGGGAGGGGCCGCCTCCGCCGGCCGGCGCCGGGGCCGCGGAGGCTCCGCCGGCCGGCGCGAGGGCGGCGGGCGCGCCGGCCGAGGCGGTGATCGGCAAGGTGGACGCGCGGATCGCCGACCACGTCGCCGCGCTGACGCGGGCCTACACGGCGGTGAGCGCCGCCCGGGCCGCGGAGGCGAGCCTGGACGACGCGGCGCTCGTCGGGGTGGAGGCGATGGGCGACTCGCTCGAGCAGGTGAGCAAGACGATGGTCGAGGAGGTCTGATGCGCTCGGCGTGCCAGGTCCGTGCGTCAGAGATCCCGCCAGTATCGGCAAGCAGCTTGGAATAACGCCAGCGCCATAGCTGAGCGTTTTTTCTGGATTCTCGGTGATTTCATCTAGTTGTCTGAGGTTATTTTCTTATTTTTGCTGTAGATCATCCCGATCTGAGCAATGAAGTTCTGGAGTTTGCTCGATTTTCCCTGGATATTCAGGACGATTTTCTAGATTCAGTCGACTTTTGTCTTGTTTGTTGACCGGGATGTCCGGTCCAGAGACCACCTCCCGTGGCTGACGGCGTCACGCCTTCATCGCCGCTCGACCATGTCTTCGGCGCCCCTCCCGCACCGAGGGAGGATCGGCGACGAGCGAGGCTCGGCCAGCGGGCGGAAGAGGAGGGCGCCCGCCGAGGCGAGCGCCCTCCCCCTCTCCTGCGTTGACCTCGGGAGGCGCCCGCGAGGAGGTCGCCTGCTCCCCCCCACGCGCTCTCACGCTACTTCCATACCCCGATGACGAGGGACGAGAAACCCGGGGCGATGGGGGGGTTACCGACGGGCGCGTTCGCGGCGTACGTGAGCGTGACCTTGGCGAAGATCTGGTCGCTGAGCTCCGAGCCGCGGTTGTCGGTCGCCGGATCCTCGTTGAGGGTGGCCTTCGACACGAGCAGGGAGCGCGTTCGGGGGACCGGCGTGGTGGTCGCGTTGACGGCGAAGACCTGGATCGGCAGCGTGGCGCGGAGCTGGTCGACCGCCCCGTCTTCGCCGAAGAGCTCAATCTTCTCGGAGAATACCGAGCCGGCGAGCATCTCTACCACGTCCGGGATCATCGTGTATTCGACGGTGGCATTGACGTTGTTGCCGCTTGCCGCCAGCTTGAGGACAGCAGATGTGATTTTGGCCATGATCTTTCTCTCCTTGAGATCGATGGAGCAGCGCTCCTGTGCGGCCGCTCGAACGTCGCTGTATCTCGGGCTGAACAGCCAACCTTCGATACCGTCGAAGATCCTCGACGCTGCCCCGTTCATGCCCTCTCCGTAAAGCGACCAGCGTACCACGCAGCCGCGGAGACCCCTTGACCCTCGGCGCGCAAGCGCCTGACGAGGCTCGCTTACGGCTTCTTCCTCGGGCGCGGGAGTCATCGTCGGATCCGATCCTCGGGATCCACGCTGATGCCCTGGAGCGGTTCGATCCAAGCTCGAGGACGCAGTGAGAGCGCCTCGGTTCGGCGCCCGCGCCCCACGCTGTCACTCCACATCACGCGCCCGCTCGTCCTCGCGCGCGATCACCACACGCTAGCGGTGGTCTGGACGCTGCGCGAGTCGCACGCCGTGCCGCCCCCTATTCCTCCCCGAGATCCATCCGAGCCGAGAACGAGGTGGCGCAGGCGGTGTTCTCCGCAGACCAGGCGCTCCTCTGGCTGAGGCGCCGACGGCGTCAGCGCGATTCCAACGCTGCGCTGACACCGTCAGCGCCGGTCGAACAGGCCTGCGGCGCCCCTCCCGCACCGAGGGGCTGCCCGGCACGACCGTTGCCATCCAGCACCGCGTCCCTCTCGCCGGCGCGACCGGCAGGGGACCAGGAGGTGCTCCTCATGCCTGCCACGACCGACGGCGCGGGTACCGCTCCTTCGTTTCCTTGTGAAATCATCCTCGATCTCCTGCGGGCGACCGATACCGAGAGCCCCTTCGCGTTCGTGCTGAAGGAGCAGTCCTACGTGCGCCACCTCGAGGGCGGCGCGGGCCGGAGCGCAGCCTTCCCCTGGAGCGAGCGGGTGCTCGATCACCTCGCCGCCATCCAGCGGGAGAGAGCGGATCCCGCGGCGGCCGCGTGGCTCGGCGAGGAGGTGCGCTCTTTCCTCGATGGCCTGGGCTGGGGCCTCGACGAGGAGAGCATCCACCGGGCGCTCGACGCCGGCCGCCCGGTGCACCTCACCCTGCGGCTCGGCGCGGCCGAGCTCTACGCGCTGCCCTGGGAGCTCGTCCCGCTCGGCGCCTCGGGGCGGCCGCTCGGGAGCTTGCCCGGCTTCTTGCTCCGTTACGAGTGGCCCGACACCCGGACGGCGCGGCCCGAGCCCGATCCACCGCCCGAGGGCGGCCGCATCCTCTTCGCCTGGTCGGCGGCTGGCGGCGTCGTTCCTGCGGACGCTCACCTCGCCGCCATCCGCCGCGCCTGCCACGAGGGCCGCCACCTCGGCTTCGACAGGGCGCGCGACGTCGTCCCTCACACCTCGCTGGGCCGGCTGCGGCAGGCGCTCGACGCCGGGCCCGTGGCCGTGCTCCATCTGCTCTGCCACGGCACCCAGCTCGACGCGGCGGGCAACGCGTACGGCCTGGTCCTCGACGCCGACGACCGATCCGGCCGGGAGATCGTCGACGCGCGCGCGCTCCAGGTCGCGCTCGCCGACCACCTGGGCTCGCTGCGGCTGGTCGTGCTGTGCGCCTGCCACAGCGGCGATCCCGGCGCGCTCGACAGCCGCCTCGGCAGCGTGGCGCAGGCGCTGCACCGCGCCGGCATCCCGGCCGTGGTCGCGTCCCGCTACCCGCTCGCGGTCGACGCCTCCGTGGCCCTGACCGAGGCGCTGTACCGGGCGCTCCTGGTGCGGGAGCGCTCGCTCATGGAGGCGCTCCTCGGCGCGCGCGACCGGCTGCGCGAGCGCGCCAGCCGCGCTGGCTGGGCGGCGCTGCAGATGTACGCCCGCGCCGCGGATGGGCCGGATCTCCGGCCGATCGTGCGCCGGCCGTACCGGGGCCTCTTGGCCTTCCAGGAGGAGCACGCGCGCTACTTCTTTGGCCGAGAGGCCGAGGTGGACGAGGCGCTCCACGATCTCTCGGCCCTCGTGGCGGCGAAGGACGCCGCGAAGCCTCGCTTCCTCCTCTGCACCGGCGCGTCCGGCACGGGCAAGTCGTCGCTGGTGCTCGCGGGCGTGGTCCCGGCGCTCCGGGCGCGCGACCGGCGGTGGACCGTGGCGACCCTGCGCCCGGCCGAGGGGTGGAGGGCATCGTTGCAGGCGGCGCTCGCCGCGCGAAGCGACCCTGGCGCGCCGCTCCTGCTCGTCGTGGACCAGCTCGAGGAGCTGTTCACGATGATCTCCACCGACGCCGAGCGCGAGGCGTTCGTCCGGGATCTCTGGTCGCTGGCCAGCCACCCTGGCTCCGGGGTGAGCGTGATCGCCACCCTGCGCGTCGATTTCCTCTCCCGCTGCGGCGACATCCGGCTGTGGAGCGGGGATCGCTTCCTGGAGGACATGGCCTACGACGAGGCCCACCGGGTCTTCATCCGGCGGATGAAGCCCGAGCACCTGCGCAGGATCATCGAACAGCCTGCGCAGCGGGTGGGCCTCGCCCTGGAAGAGGGGCTGGTGGAGCAGATGCTCAAGGACGCCGGCGACGAGCCCGGGGCGCTGCCGCTGCTGGAGTACACGCTGGACCAGATGTGGCAGCAGCGCCGCGGGCGGCTGCTCACCTGGGAGCAGTACAACGACCTCGGCGGCGTCGGCGGCGCGCTGGAGAAGAAGGCGGACGCGATCCTGGCCGGCTTCGACGAGGTCCGGCGGCAGGCGGCCCGGCGGCTGCTCGTGCAGCTGGTCACGCTCGACGGCGACGCGCGGCTCGACCGGCGGCGCCGGGTCCCGCTCGACAAGCTGCGGCGCGGATCGCCCGTCGAGGCGGCGGTCTTCGGCGAGGTGACGGACACGCTGGCGCGCGAGCGCCTGCTGGTGATGAGCGGGGGGGACGAGGGGCAGGGGGCGAGGAACGAGCGCGGGGAGCCGGAGGCGCGCGGCGCTGGCGGGGCGGCGAGCACCTCTCCGGTCGTCGAGGTCGCGCACGAGCAGCTGATCCGGAGCTGGGGCACGCTGCGCGGCTGGGTGCGGGAGGACCGGCAGATGCTCGCGGAGCTGCAGCAGATCGACCGGTGGGTGGAGGAGTCGAAGGGCTTCCCCGACTACGTGCTCGACGGCGATCGGCTCGGCCACGCGCGCGCGCTGCTGGCGAGGTACGCGGTGGACATCGGCGAGGCCGCGCGGGAGCTGATCCTGCGCAGCGAGCGCGCGGCGCAGCGGAAGCGAAGGTGGGCTGTCAGCGCGGCGATCGGCGCGGCGGTGGCGGCGGTGGTGATGGGGGTGCTCGCGCTGTGGGCCATGAGCCAGCGGGACGAGGCGCGGCGGGCGACGGGCGAGGCAGAGAAGCAGACCCGGGTGGCGCAGCAGGCCTCCGAGGAGGCGAGGCAGCAGGCCACGCGGGCCCAGGGGGCGGAAGCGGAGGCAGAGGAGGAGGCCTGGTGGGCGAAGAACGCCCAGCAGATAGCGCTGGACCATGCGTCATGGGCGCAGAGGGCCGAGGGGAGAGCGCAGGAGCAGGCCAGGGCGGCGCGGAGCGCCGAGGAAGCAGCGACGCTGCAGGCGATCCGGGCACAGCAGCAGGCCACGCGGGCGCGAGACGCGGCCCTGATGGCCGGGGTGCGGGAGTTCGCCGCGCGCGGTGAGCCCGGCCGGGTGAGCGAGTTGCTGCTCGAGGTCGCGGCGCCGGAGAGGGCGCGAGGCTTTACCCAGCTCGCGCTCAACGCGCTCTCGGAGGTGGCTCCCGCGAGGACGCCGGTGGGGCTCCAGGTGCACACCGCGGCGTTCCGCGCGGACGGCACGTGCCTGGTCGTCACGACCAAGCAAGACAATACACTGCATATCCGGGAGCTCGGCGGCGCGGGCAAGATCCTCGCTACCAAGGATTTCCGCCAGCTCATCCGCTTCGCGAAGCTCAGCCCGGATGGGCTGCGCGTCGCGATGGTCGTCGCGTCGGACGTCACACTGGTGATGGATCTCGACGGCTCGGGCAGGACCGTCGAGCTCAAGGGGGTCGTCAATGGCTTCGCGGTGTTCAGCCCGGATGGCGAGCGTCTCGCCACCGACCCCACAAACACGACCGCGCGGGTCTGGGAGCTCGACGGCTCGGGCAGGTTCGTCGACTTGGAGGGGCACACGGCCTCGCTCACATCCGCGGCCTTCAGCCCGGACAGCAAGCGCCTCGTCACCGCGTCCTTCGATGAGACCGCGCGCATCTGGGAGCTCGACGGCTCGGGCGGGTTCCGCGAGCTCAAGGGGCACACGGCCCCGGTCACCTCCGCGGCGTTCAGCCCGGATGGCAAGCGCGCCGTCACCACATCCAGGGATCGCACGGCGCGGGTTTGGGAGCTCGACGGTTCGGGCAGGTCCCGCGAGTTCAAGGGGCTCACGGTCTTCGTGCGCGACGCGACGTTCAGCCCGGATGGCAAGCGCCTCGCCCTCGTGGCCTACGAAGCGACCACGCGGGTATGGACGCTCGACAGCCCGGGCGAGGTCCTCGAGCTCCAAGGGCACACGGACGTCCTCCTGTCCGCCGCGTTCAGCCCGGATGGCAAGCGCCTCGCCACCACATCCTCGGACGGCACCGCGCGGGTCTGGGAGCTCGACCGCCCGGGCGAGGTCGTCGAGCTCAAGGGGCACACGAACGTCGTCCATGCCGCGAGGTTCAGCCCCGATGGCGAGCGCGTCGTCACGATGTCCTGGGATGGGAGCGCGCGCCTCTGGGCCGTCGCCCTCCCCGGCATCCGGCAGCAGCTCCGGGACGCGACCACCTCCTGCCTTTCTCCTGAGCTGCGCGCGCTCCACGCCGGAGAGCGCGAGGCCGAGGCCCGCAAGCTGTACGAGGACTGCGAGCGCTCCCATGGCCGAACTCCATAACTTCAAGCCCTCCGCGCGCCCGTCCTCCCCTCAGCCCACCGCCCTCGCCGCCCCCAGCGCCCCGTCCAGCGCCTCCTCCACCGACAGCACGTCGATCCGCCGCCCCCAGTGCTCCCGCGGGATCCCCTCCACCAGCCCCCCAACCGCCTCCTGCCAGCCGCTCCGCGCTTCCGGGAACGTACGCCCCAGAAGCCCCAGCGCCTGCACCCCGATCCCCGACAGCCGGCACCCGGTCGCCAGCATGCCCAGTGCCCGCACCTCTCCCTCCCGCGCGCTCGCCCCGCACCGAAGCGCCAGGCAGCGTGCGAGCAGCGCTGTCCAAGGCCGGTCTATCTGCTTCCAGATCCCCGCGGCGTTCCCCGCCAGATCCCTCGCCAAGCCCAGCTCTCCTGCCCTGAACGCGACGGCCGCCTCGACCAGGCACACCGACGCCTCGAGGTTCTCCACCCCGAGCCGCTGCACCGCCTCCACCAGCTCCAGGTCCGGCTCGCGGGCCTTGCCCATGCGGTAGCGCGCCGCGCGCAGGAGCCACTCCGCCCGCGCCTCCAAGAACGCGTGCCGGCAGCGCGCCGCGAGCTCCTGGCCCGCCGCCGCACGCTCGGCCGCCTCCTCGTGCCGGAACCCCTCCAGGAGCGCAGAGGCGCAGCTCAGCGTCGCCGCGATCCTGACGGTCAGCCAGGGCTCCCGCTCCGCCGCCGCCGCGTGCAGCACCGCCGCCTCCTCGAAGCGGCCTTGCACGTAGCCCAGCAACGCCTGCCCCTCGATCAGGGTGAGCTGCGCCAGCGGCTCGCCAGATCGCTCCCACCACGCCGCCACCGCGGCGATCGCCTCCTCCAGCAACGCCGGCGACGCCCGCGCAGTGGCCACCGCAAAGCGCGCCCCCTGCCGCCGCCGCTCCAGGTGCGGATCCTCGAACGGAGGGAGATCGTCGAGCAGCTCCGCGGCGCGCGCCCTGCTCGCGCCCGGCGCCGCGATCCCGGCGCGCACCAGCGCCTCCAGCCGGTACACCTCGGGCCCGCGGCGGCCCGCGCGCGACAGCTCGTAGAGCGCCCGGTCCAGCGCGCGCGGCGTGCCCTCCGCGAACGCGACCTTCACCCAGTTCGCGAGCACCCGGGCCTCGGCGTCCGCGTCGGGGTCGTCCTGCTGACGTACCGCGCGCAGCCCCTCGGCGAGCGCGGCCGTCGCGGCGCCGAGATCCCCCTCCCGCGCGCACCGCACGGCCACCTCGACCGCCTCGACCGCGGCCTCGCGCATGTTCTCCGCGGCGAGCAGGTGAAATAGCCGCCCCTCCTGGCCGGGCCGAAGCGCCCGCGCGATCGCGCGGCTCGCCGCCATTCGCCGGGTCTCGGACCAGTTCATGTCCACCTGCGTGCACGGCACCACGCGGCTGCCCGGGAGCCGCCTCGCAGCCCCGTGGTTGACGAGCATCTCGCACTCCGCCTCGATCGTCCAGACGGGCTGCTGCATCACCTGCGCGAGCTGCGCGATCTCCAGGTATTGCCCGCCCAGCGACAGCCACCGGAGCAGCTCCCGCAGGTGCGGCTCCCCAGCCAGATCGTCGGGAGACCCACGCGTCGCCGCCGCTCCCAGGACGCCCGCGCCGAGCTGGCTCAGCGCCTCGCGATCGATCCGCAGCAGCGCGCCGTCCCAGCGGGCCAGCCCCAGCCGCACCCACAACGTCACCTCGGCGTCGATTCGCGCTGGAAGCCCCTCGGTCCGCGCCCACAGCATGCGCGCCGCGTCTTCACGCAGGTGCAGGAGACGGTCGGGCCCAGCGAAGAGCGTCCGCAGCGCCGCCTCGTCCAGCGGAGCGAGCTGCGCCACCTCGTCGGCCTGCGCGCCGGGAGGCGCCGCAAGGAGCGCCCGCACGATCACGCCCGAGCCCGCCCCGCCGAAAGACCGCTCACCGCAGCGATCCAGCACCGCCGCGGACCAGCGATCGAGCCGCTCCGCGTCGTCGATCAGCACGACCACGCCCGCGGCGAGCGCGGCCCGGACCCCGGCCTCCATCCAGGCCGTGACCTCGGCGAGGCCCAGCGTTGGGTCCTCCGGCGCGCCGACCACCGGCAGCAGGCTCCCGAGCGGCGCGCGCGCGGGCCGGGTCCACGCGACCGCGCCGCCCTCTCGCGCGATCGCCTCGGCGACGTCGATGAGGCAGCGCGAGCGCCCCGAGCCGGATGGCCCCACCACGTCGATCGATCGCCGGGCCCGCACCGCCGCAAGCACCGCCTGCACCGCTCCGCTGCCGCCGAGGAGCGGCAGCGCGGGCCCGGCCCGCGCCGCCGTCGCTTCCCCGCGCAGCGCCGAAAGGACCGCGAGCGCCGATCGGAACCGCTGATCGCTGCTCGACGAGAGCAGCCGATCGATCACCTCGGCCACCTGGGCAGGCACATCGGGGGCGAACTCGTGGATGGGCGGCGCCGGCTGAACCAGCCGCGCCCTCAACAGGCCCATCACGTCGGGCGCCTCGTGGGGGACCTGGCCGGTGAGCGCCTCGTAAAGGATCACCCCCAGCGCGTAGAGGTCGGTCCGCTCGTCCACGGCCTGGCCGAAGATCTGCTCGGGCGCGAGGTACAGCGGCGTGCCGAGGATCTGCCCGCCCTCGGTCAGCCGCCCGGTCTGATCCCGCCATAGCGAGACGCCGAAATCCAGCACGGTGGGCCGCCCGTCCGCGCTCACCAGGATGTTGTCGGGCTTGAGGTCGCGGTGGACGATGCCCGCCGCGTGCACGCGCGCCAGGACCTCGAGAAGCGAGAGCGTCGGGCCGGCGAGAGCAGCCCACGTCCAGCGCGAGCTCGCCCCGCCGCCGGGCGCCTCTCCGCCGGGGAAAGGCCTCCCCTCGACGCGTTCCATCACCAGGAAGGGCCGCCCTCCCTCGACCCCATCGTCGAGGAGCCGCACCACGCCGGGCACGCGCAGCATGCGCAGCGTGGTGATCTCCCTGCGGATGCGCGACAGGATCGGGCCGGTGGCGTGGCGCATCCATTTGAGCGCCACCGGTTGCCCGAGCAGGAGGTCGTCGGCGGTCCAGACCTCGCCGTGCGAGCCTGCGCCGAGGCGCTCGACCAGCCGATAGCGGTCCGCGAACACCCGCCCCGTCAGCGCCTCGTCGACGTCGGGCGCCACCACGGGCGTGGCTGCCGCGTCGGCGTCGGCGTGGCGCTGCGCCCGATCGGACGAGAGCGTGCTCGCCGCCTCGATCCCGCCTGCGCTCTCGTCGCTCTCGATCAGGGTGGACTCGTCTTCTCCCTCCGACCCCATCTGCCGAAGCTAACCGTCACTGGCCCGGCGAGTAAAGCTCCGGCCGGGGTCGCGCGCTACCCCGACCGGATCGCAGCCGCCCGCCCTTCAGAGTACGGCAGGCGGCCCATCCGGGTGGCGGAAGTTGATGCATCCGGTGATGACGAAACGGCTATTGCTGGTCCAGCTCTGGTTCGCCAGGGCGATGAAATCATCGAGCGTGTCCGCGAAACCGGTCCCGGTCTTGATCGAGGTCACGGAGTTCGCGTCGGGCGCACCGGCAGCCTGGTACGACGGCGACAGCACCCAGTACTCCACGCTCGATGGGTTGGCCAGGCTCCCGGCCGTGAACGTGAGCCCGCACAGCACGGACTTCTGAATCCCGACCTGACGAATCTCGATCGCAAACGGAGCCGTGTGATCCGTCTGAACGTTGGTCCCGTACACGGCGTGGTACGTCGGCGGCGGCAGCAACGACGCCAGCGGGATCCCGTTCCCCCACACGACACCGTTGTAGGTGCCACCAGGAAGATAGACGTTGGACTGAGCCCATATGTAGATCGAATCGGCGCTCCACTTCGGCCTCAGCGTATTGTTCACAAATGTCTGCCAGTGCTGAAGCGTCGTCCAGCCGTCCATTTTGTTCGACGCCGGCCTGATCTCGAACTCGTTCTTCGGATCCTCATAAAGCAGCCAGCGCTGGAGCTGTCCCCCGTTGCCGGTTTCGACGGTAAAGGCGTAACCTATCTCCTTCTCCTGCCCGTTCACCGACTTGACGACCCGAACGATACCGGGTTGAAGCTGTGCCAGAATGGTCATGATGCCTTTTCTCCTCGTGCGTGATCGAGTTCGTGAGCGAAGGGCCGCGCCGCGTGTGGTGAGCGCCTGGCGAGATGGCCTGCCGAAAGCCGCGCCGGAGTCGGCCGTCGCTCCGCAGTGCCGGAGATGCTCCGGCCGAGGAGCGTGGCCCCGTTGTTTCCTGCTCGCGCGGTCGCGGTCCATGCGCAGGTATTGCAGGTGCCATGCCAGTGGCCCGATGCATCGGGTATCCCCTATCCGAGGGCGGCGCTGCCTGCGGTCGCCGCCCTGCGCGCTGCGCGGCCCTCAATCGAGGATGGCTTGCGCGCTCCGCGTGTATGGACCTAGCATACCCCCCTGGTGACATCGGAGAGGAAGCCCGCCCTCGAAAGGTCCACGCTCACGGGCGGGAGCCTCTCCACCGAGGTGGCCGGCCCCGCGGCCAGGCTGGCGCTGACGATCCTGCACCATCCCCACATGGAGCGCGTGGGCGACCGCGCGCTGCTCCCCGAGCTGGCCGCCGGCGCGCTGGCCACGGTGTCGCGCGCGGAGCCCACCTTCGCGCCCCCCGGGCAGGCGCAGGGCGCGCCGCTCGGCGACCCGCACCTGAGCCGCAAGCCCATCCGCCTCCTTTCGATCCGCGACGGCGGCGTCCAGCTCGATCCCGGCGAGAGCAGCACGGCGGTCGTGGTCCGGGGCAAGCGCCTCCTGGGCGCCGCCTGCTTCTCCGCCGCGCAGATCCGGCGCGGGGTGATCGTCGAGCTCGGGCACCGGATCCTTCTCCTCCTGCACACCGTCAACGCCCTCCAGGGCACGCTCGGCGTGCCCGACGAGCCCCGCGAGATCGCGGGCGAGAGCGACGGGATCCGGCAGGTCCTCTGGGAGATCCGCAGCGTCGCCGACCTCGCGCTGCCGGTCCTGATCCGCGGCGAGACCGGCAGCGGCAAGGAGCTCGTCGCGCGCGCCCTCCACCAGGCGAGCCCCCGCCGGGATCACCCGTTCGTGGCGGTCAACCTCGGCGCCATTGCCCCGTCGCTGGCCATTTCGGAGCTGTTCGGCGCCGAACGCGGCGCGCACTCCGCGGCGACGCGCCGCCAGCCTGGCTACGTCGAGCAAGCGCGCGGCGGCACCCTGTTCCTCGACGAGATCGGCGAGGCGCCGGTCGAGCTCCAGGTGGCCCTCCTGCGCTTCATCGAGACCGGCGAGGTGCAGACCCTGGGCGCGCAGGTCCGCAAGGTGGATGTCCGGATCCTGGCGGCCACCGACGCCGACCTCGAGGCGAAGGTCGCTGCGGGTACTTTCCGCGCCCCGCTCCTCAACCGCCTGTCCGCCTGCGAGATCTCGATCCCGCCGCTGCGCGCGCGCCGCGACGACATCGGCCGCCTGTTCGCGCGCTTCCTCCGCGAGGAGCTGGAGCGCGTCGGCGAGCCGCACCGGATGCGCGCGCCGGCGCCGGAGGACGAGCCCTGGCTGCCCGCGCCGCTGATCGCCCGGCTGGCCGAGCATGACTGGCCGGGGAACATCCGCCAGCTCCGGAACGTGGTGCGGCAGCTCGTCGTCGGCAGCCGCGGCCGAAGCCGCCTGGAGCTCACCCCCGCGGTCGAGCGCCTCCTCGCCGAGCCGGCGCCGTCCGAGGGTCCGACGCTCCGCAGCGACGACGAGCTGTCTCTGGAGCCGCAGGAGGCGACCGACCCGCCGCCGGCTTCAGCGCCGGCGGCACCCCTTCCCTCGAAGCCCGCCGCGTCCTCGGAGCGCGCCGCGGAGCCTCGCGCTCCCCGGCGCGCGCCGGCCGAGGTGAGCGAGGACGAGCTCACGGCGGCGCTCCGCGCGAACCGCTGGAACGTCTCCGCCGCCGCGAAGCATCTCGGCATTCCGCGCCCGTCCATCTACATGCTCATGAAGCGGTACGAGAGCTCCCGCGGCGCCGTTGCTACAGCGCCCGAGGAGATCCTCCGTTGTTACCGGGAGTGCGGCGGCGACCTCGGGCGCATGGCCGATCGGCTGGGGATCGCGGAGTGGTCGCTGGCGCAGCGGGTGCGGAAGCTGGGCCTCGAGTAGCTCTCTCCAGCGCGGATCGCGCGCGGCCTCCCGCGCCTCGTCGGCGCAGGCCGCGGCCCCGAGATCCGCGTCCCCGTCGTACACCGCCGCGAGCTCGGTGCCGAGGCCGCAGAAGACGTGGGACACCTCGGCGTGGGCCACCCCGAGGCGATGGCCGTCCGCGAGCGAGCCGAGCAGGCCGCGGAAGCGCTCGGCGCGGCGCCAGGCTGACGCAGTCCGCTGGAGGCTGACACCGTCAGGGGGCGGCGGACACCGTCCCATCTCGTGACCGCGCCTCGGCCCGGGCCGAGGCGCGGGTGCCATCAAGACCGTCGATACCTGATACCTGCCGTTCGCTCAGCGCATCACGGCAATCAGCGACGGCAATGGGAACTGAAACTCGTCTCCTGGCAGCTCTCGGACGATGGGCGGGTCATCATGCGGTCACGTCTCGGGGCGCGGCTCCGAGATCGCGCGCACTGGCACATTCGTTGCTCTATCGCATTCCTGCGAGGGAGATCTCGCTCAAGAGGATCCCGCGTTCGCAGCCAATCGGGGAACGGCGCTGGTGCTTGTTGACCCGAAGCTGCGACTGTCGACTCAACTCGAGGACTTTGCAACATGGCACAGCTGGCTGACGTTTATTGTTGGATCAAGGTTATCGAAGAGCAATCCGGCAAGGTGGTTCCAAGCGGCGCACAGGTCGAGATTCCGAGAAAGGCCATCGTCAGGTACGTCGTCGCCAATGACAGCAACAAGCCGGCAGGGCCTCTCACCATTGTCGGAGCGCTCAGAAGAGACGGGGTGGTCGTTCAGCCGAATGGGCAACCCAATGTCGTTCCCGCACAGCAGATCACCCTCCAACCGGGCCAGATTTGGAAGTTCGAATACCTGGTGACCGAGTCCAGTATCAGTGCCAAGTATACGGCGAGCATTCTTGCGGACGTCGGCAACTTCGTGAAGGAGGAAGACGAGCGCAACAACAAATTCACCACGGCCTTCGAGATGGTCGACAGCCCTGAATGAACCGCGCTTGAGCGTCTGCGCCTTGGCCGTGCGGCTGCTGCTCGCAGGCAAGCGACATACGCCATTCGAGGATGTGCTCACCCCAGCTTCTGCGTGCGAGGGCGGCGTGCGCGCACGCCGGCAGGGCCGCGGCGTCGCACGCGCTCTCCCCGTTCTCCCCGCGAATTCGGGCTGGCCCGCACCCCAAGCGTAAGCGCGCAGGAGCGCTCGCAGAGCGGTCGCTCGCGCAGCGGGTGCGGAGGCTAGGCAGCGAGTAGCCCTGCGCGCCCGCGCTCAGCCGAGGATCCGCAGGGTCGCGCGGCCCGCCTCCAGGAACGCGCCCACCCAGCGCCGGAGCTCGACCGCCTGGATCCCGTGCCGGGCCGCGATCGCGCGCTCGTCGCCGCCGCGGAGGACCGCCAGCACCGCCGCCTCCCTCCAGTGCGGATCGCGCGCCGGGGCCGCCGCGCCCCGCGCGGGCAAGACCACGTCGAAGTCGACCGCCGGCGGCCGCTGCGCCAGCACGCCCTCGGGCCGCCGGGCGATGGGCAGCCGCGCCGCCGGATCCCCCAGCAAGACATAGGCGCTGAGGTCCTGTCGCTGCATCCACAGCCCCGCGCGCGCGGCCTCCCGCGCCTCGTCGGCGCAGGCCGTGGCCCCGAGATCCACGTCCTCGTCGTACATCGTCGCGAGCTCGGTGCTGAGGCTGCAGAAGAAATGGGACACCTCGCCGTGGGCCACCCCGAGGCGATGGCCGTCCGCAAGCGAGCGGAGCAGGCCGTGGAAGCGCTCGGTGCGGCGCCGGGCCGTGATGCCGTCCGAGGGATCGTGGTAATCGAAGAAGCTCCAGGTCCACGCCAGGTCGACGTGCCCGATCACCCCGAGCGGCCCCGCCGGGTTCGCGAGCGCGGCCTGCGGCAGCGCCGCGACGAAGCCGGGCCCGCCGGCCTCCGGCAGCGAGGCCAGGACGTGCTCGGCAGGCCCGGCGCGACGCAGCCGGTGCAGCCGGTCGAGCCAGGGGTAGTATGCGCTGCGGGCGGGCGTGCCCGCGCCGAAGCAGGCGAAGAGGAACCAGAGCCCGCCGGGCAGGAAGGGGCGCGCGGCGACGTCCCGCGCGGTAAGCAGATCGCCCGATCGGCCGAGCACCATGGCCCCCTGCAATGCGCGCTGCTTCTCCGCCGCGCCCCACCCCTGGCGCGGCGCGCCGGCGCCGTGGCTGAGGGAGAGCAGGAACCCCGCCCGCGCGCTCTCCGCCACGCGCAGCAACTCCTGCGCGTGGCTCACGAGCTCCTCGTCCGTGAACATCCCATCCCCGCCGCCGATGTCGCGGATCTCCGCGGTCGGGAGCCAGCCGCTCCGCGCGCCTTCGCGCGCCAGATCCAGGCTCGGCGCCACCAGGTACCGGTAGCCTTCGACGGTGGCGCGCGTCCCATCCCGCACCGAGAAGAAGAGAGCGCGCACCCCCTCCGCCGGCGCCTCAGCCTCGTGTCGGAGCACCTTCTCGACGTACGCCTCGTACCCGCTGTCATCCGCGAACGCGAGACGCCCGATGTAGGCCTCGCTCCCGAGCATCTGCTGGAGGTCCCAGGACACGAGATCCGCGTCACCGAGCACGAGGAGGTAGCGGGGCAGGTCCCGCGCGCGGCGGCCCACCGCATTCCAGTAGTCCCGCTGGATCCAGTCGTTCGCTGCGCTGAAGCGCAGGCCGGGGTCGATGCGGTAGACGACCGCGGGCACGCCCTGCTCCTCCTCGCGCTTCTGCTGCAGCGGCTTGATGAGCTGGAGCAGCCGGTCGCCTGCGGGGCCCTTCGGGGCGATCACGCCCCAGCGCTGCTCGCGCAGCGAGTCTGCCGGTCCGCTGCGGTTGAGGAGGTCGCTGGGCTCGGGCGGATCGAAATCTGGCCTGGGCGCGTCGTACACCGCTCGCCGGTGGAGCCCGTCCTCGAGGACGGGCCGGTGATCGTCGGCGTGCGCGAGAAAGAGCTGCATGTTCACGGGGGCCTCCTGCGCGGTGCGAGGTCACGGCGGCGGTGACGCCGGGGGCACCCCGAGCGCCGCCTCCTGCGGACCGTCCGCGCTCCGAAGCCGCCCTCCGAAGCAGGTCCTGCGCCACCGCTGGCGCTCCGGCCCGGGCTCGGCGGCGCCGGGCTGACGCCGTCGGCCCGGCGGCGAACACCGTCAGCGGGCAGCGGACACCGTCACCTCGCCTGACGTCGCCTTCGCGCGCGGCGTTACGGTTGCCAAGGCGCCGAGGACGCCAAGAATTTGTTGTCTTCTTGGCGTCCTCGGCGCCTTGGCGGTCCAGTTCTCGGTCGCGCAACGTGATCGGTGCTCTAGTACTACAGCCGCACGTCGCGGAATCTCCGCAGATTTCGATGAGCGGGCGGACGATCGTGACGCTTGGCTCGTCCGCACACCGGTGAAGCCCAGCTCGTTCGGCGTTTACCGACGTGCGGCTGTAGTACTAGGGATAGCTGACCAGACGAGCGGGCCGGCGCGCGTCGTCTCTCGTTAAGCCACCGCCCGTTCAGCTGAAGCGCGCCCGGATCGGCGCCGGGCTCTCGCAGATCGGGCACGCGTCCGCGCGCTCGGCGATCTTGCCGCAGTCCTTGCAGTCGACGCGATAACCGTGGAACCCGGGGTCGTGCAGCTCGACGCTCGTCTGCGCCTTGTCCGCGCGCTTTCCTTCGTACTTCACGCGCGCTGGCACGAACGCGATGAAGCGCACCTCGATGTGCTCGCACCGCGGGCACCGCTCCGGCGCGGCGTACGCGTTGGTCGTCGCGAGCCCGCGCGCGAGGCCGCCTTCGGCGTGGCACCGCGGGCAGCGGTCGTCCGAGAACAGGAGGTGCCGGCACGCGCCGCACGCGATCTCGTACAGCCCGTCGACGAACATCTCGCCCTTGTAGACCCACTTGACCGGGCCGACGGGCTCGCCCTCCATGAGCGGCACGAGCCCGTCGACATACGAGCGTAGGTTGAGCTGTCGTCCCCCGCACGAGGGGCACCCCGCCTCGACGATCTCGGCAAACGCGCGCTCGGAGAGCCTGCTCATGGTCGCCGCCTTCTAGCACGCCTCGGCGGCGCGCGGCGCCCCGGAGAGCGCCGTACGCCGCAAGAGGAGAGCCCCCAAGGGCGCAAGGGGCGCAAGATCGGCGTCAGCCTGAGCGTGGCGAGGTGCCACCATCACGTGCCCGCCGACCTCGAGCTGCACCTGCCTCGAAGCTGGGCGGAGGAGCCGACGCGACGTATGCTATGAGGTCACCGATGACACAAGCCAAGCGAAGATTCTCCTACGCAGAGCGCTACGCAATCTGGCACTGCAATGGGCAGAAATGCTGGTGGTGCAAGGAGCCCCTTCGGCTCGTCGAAGTGACCATTGACCATGTACTACCCGAATCATTGATCAACGACAACGCTTCGCGCGAGGCAGTTCTCACCGAATATGGTCTCCCGAAGCACTTCAACATCAACGGGTACGAGAACTGGCTTCCATGCCACAATCACTGCAACCAGAGCAAGTCCAAGCGGCCGCCGACTTTCGCACCTGGGAATAAGGCGATACTCGATGGTCTGACCAAGAGGGCAGCCCTGACCGCGGCCGTCGCAAACTCTGTAAATTCGAACGTCGCGAAGGACAAAGTATTCAATACCATGTTCGCGGCCCTCGAACAGCGCACCATATCTCTTCAAGATTTACATGAGCTGCTTCAGCGATTTGTCGAAGACCCCGCTGGAGCTGGCGTTCCCGCCGATGTGATCATACTCGACAGCGGATACTGGATTCCTCGGAGCGAGATAGTCCGCGAGGGCACCTGCCGCTGCGACCGCAACACATGCGTTGGCCACAACGAGAAAGTATTCTGCTATTTTCAGAAGTCTCTCTCCTCGTGGGTCGTCAACACCGGGCTTTTCTGGCGGTGCTATGATGAGGTCATCTCATGTCCGCGCTGCTCTGAAAAACACGAGCGCGGTCACGTCGGTCGCCAAGGCGTGTGCGGACGACCGTACCGCAGCCAGGAAACGCAGAGTGATTGACAGAGGCCGCTGGCGGGCATGACCCGGCCATGCAGCCGGCCGGCTTCGTCGGCGGCTGATGGCCGACGTCAGGCGCGCGTTAGGGATGAGGCGTCATGGGCTGTGATATCCACATATTCGTCGAGTACGGAACGGATCGTGGCGCGTTCGAGGCGCTCTCGGACGGCGCCTTTCTTCTCCCTCCTGACTACGACCTGTTCGCTGCCCTGGCTGGGGTGCGTGCGGAGCCGGGGTTTGTACCCTTCCAGGTCCCGCGCGGGCTCCCGCATGACGTGAGCCAGCATGTAGCCTCCCGCTACTTCGTCCCCGTGCTGGAGGACGACCGAGCGGGTGCGTGGGGCATTGGCGAGCACTTCACTCCACGTCTAGCAGCCCAGCTCGTCGAGTCGGGAGCGTCGCGCTGGCTGCCGGCAGGGGTGACTGTGCCGCTTCTGCCGTCGACTCACGGCTACATCGTTCACCCTGACTGGCACTCCGCGAGCTGGCTCACCGCGGATGAGCTCCGACGAGCGCTGGAGCACGCACGCTTCCGGCTCGACGCGTCATCTGACGAGTTTCAACTCTTGTTCCAGTACGTCTCCGCGGCAGCCGCGAAGAAGGGACCATCGACTCGTGTAGTATTTTGGTTTGATAACTGAGGCGCGTAACGAGCCGCTGGTGCTGACGGTCCGGGCAGCCTCGCTCCGCTCGGCAGCCCGCCCCGCAGCTCACCGGCCGATCGTCGGGTGGGCGGGCGCCGCGCCAGGGCGGGCAGGCCGGAAGCGCCCTCCTTGTACGTGAGGGCCGCATCGAAAGCGAAGCCAGATCCAAGCGCCGCGCCCTCGCCGTGTCGTGGCAGCGTGCGCCTCTCTGTCCTCCTCGGTCTCTTCGCCTCCCTCACCGCATGCGCGCCGGCCTCGGTACCCTCGGCCCCGACGCAGCTCGCCATCCGAGCCGCCCTGTCGCCTGCGGCCGAGGCGCGCGGCCGGACGCTGGCGTTCACCATCCGCTGGACGTCGATTGCGCACGAGCCCCTCGTGGATCGCGTCCGCGCCATCCTGCGTGCGGCGGGCGAGGCGGAGATCGCGTGCCGTCCCCGGCTCTCGGGGAGCTGGTCGGCGGCGTGCGAGGCATCCGGCCCGGCCGCGGTCCTGTCCGCGGTGGAGATCGCGCTCCCGCCCGAGCTCGCGGGGCCCCTCGTCGTTCCGCTGGACGGGCGAGAGACGCGCGTCGCCGTCGACGCCTGGCTCGCCATGACCGACGCGCGCAGGCGGCGCTCGCCGAGCCGCCCGCACAGGCGAGCCCCCCAGGAGCCCACGACCGGGTGGGAGCCGTGGCGCCCCTCCTCGACGTAAACTTACCATCCGAGGCGAACTCTTCGATCCCTCGATGACAAATTCGAGCGACCCGTGATTGATTGAGAGCGCTCCGGTACACGGGAGAGAGGGACGACGCGTCCCGATCTCCGTCGCGGGTAGAAAGGAGAGCTCTATATCAACCAACGCGTGCAGCGTGGCTGTACATTGGGGCGGCCACTGCGAGGCGAGCGGGGGGCCTTGACGAGCGTCAACACGAGCGCCGCGAGCTCCGGCGGGACCGGCCCTGGGAGAACCCTCGGCGCAAAACTGGCGATGAGGTCGGACCCTTCTTGTCAGCGACTTCACTTTCTCGCGAGGCTACACCGATGAGCATGAATCGAAAGCAGTCTCTGGCGGCGACCTCGACGACCGCGGGCCTCTTCGTGCTGCTGGCGACCGGATACGCGCGCGCGGCAGAGCACTATGTGGCGCCGGACGGCAGCGACGCCAATCGCGGGACCATGGACCAGCCGTTCGCCACCCTTTCCAAGGCGAACAGCGCCGCCGCCGCCGGTGACACCATCTGGGTGCGCGGCGGCACCTACTACATCACGAGCCAGCTCGTCCTTTCGAGGAGCGGCACCTCGGACACCAACCGCACCAAGATCTGGGCCTACCCAGGTGAGAAGCCGGTGCTCGACGCGTCGAGGTATGTCACCAGCAACCGGGCCGTCGACGTTCCGGTGGTCTTGGTGACCGGAAGCTGGATGCACCTCCGAGGGCTCGAGATCGGCGACGCCAAGGTGGGCAGGAGCGGCGACCACTCGTACTCGCTGCTCCGCACCAAGGGCTCCAGCAACAACACCTTCGAGCTGCTCCACCTCCATCATGCCTTCGGGCCCGGCCTGTTCATCGACGGAGGCGAAGGCGGCAACCTGGTCCTCAACTGCGATTCGCACGACAACTACGACCAGGACGGCAGCCAGGGCGACGGCCAAAACGGAGACGGCTTCGGGGTCCATTACCAAACGACGGGTCCCAGCACGATCATTCGGGGATGTCGCGCGTGGAACAACTCGGACGATGGCTACGACTACATCTCGCACGAGGTGCCGGTCATCACCGAGGGCAGCTTCGCCATGTCGAACGGTCGGGGCAGCGAAGGCAACGGCAACGGGTTCAAAGTCGGCAGCAGCAAGACGGGCATCCGGCACATCGTGCGGAACAACGTGGCCTGGAAGAACAAGGCCGCGGGCTTCTACGCGAACCATTCGTCGGGCGGCAACACCTGGCTCAACAACACCGCGTACAACAATGGCACCCAGTACAACATGCTGGCGAGCCCGCCCAACGACAGCAGCCAGACGATCATTCTGACCGGAGCGCTCGCGCACAAGATGCGGAACAACATCGGCTTCCCGAACAAGAACTCGAACATGGGGGGCGTCGACACCGCGTTCAACACCTGGGACCTGAGCATCACGGAGGCGAGCTCGGCCTTCGAGAGCACGTCCGACGCCGGCTGCACCGGGCCCCGCGAGGCCGACGGCAGCATCCCCTCCGCGTGCGCGTTCATGAAGCTCAAGGCCGAAAGCGCTTTGATCGACAAAGGCACGGACGTGGGGCTTCCGTTCGTCGGATCGGCGCCGGACCTCGGCGCTTACGAGTTCGGCGCCGGGCCTGCCGCAGGGACGGGCGGCGGCGACGCCGGTGGCTCGGGCACCGCAGGCGGCGGCATGGGCGGTACGGCAGCCCATGGAAGCGGCGGCGACGGGTCCGGTGGCACGGTCGGCACCAGCGGTGGACTGGGCGCGGCTGGTGGCGCTGGCCAGGGTGGCGGTCTGGGTATCGGCGGCTCCGCGGAAGCCGGCGGCGCCGCGGGCGGCACCGACGGCGAACCGGGAGGCAGCGCCGGAGCCGCGGAGACCTCGGAAGACGACAGCTCCGCGGCGGGTTGCGCTTGCGCCGTCGCTTCCGACGACGCCACCGCCGGCATGGGCGGGTTCGCGTCTCTCGCGCTCGCCGCCGCGTTCGCCGCGCGCTCCCGCGATCGCAGGACGGCGCGACGCCGGGGCGGCCGGCAGTCGAGGATCTGAGCCGCGATCTCTGCATCGACACGACGCGGATCTTCGCGACCGGGTTCAGGTGCGGCGCCGGCATGTCGTGCGCCGTCGCGTGCGCGCGCCCGACTGTATTCCGGAGAGCTCGAGTATCCGGGCACCCTGTCGGCTTCGCGGACCGCGCATCCCCCTCGAGCGAGCAAGGGGACAGCCCGGTACGATGCAGCGCCCCCGGTCTCGGGCGCCGCGAGCGGTCGCTGCGGGGATGTCAAAAGTCACTACCGTGAGCTACCGTGGCGGCGCGCGCCGGCGGGAGGGTCCGCGCGGCGGGGGGCGGCTTCAGTATGGATAACCTACTGGCACGTCGTCCCCTGGAGCTCTCCGGCGGGGGTCGATGGCACGGGCAGTCCATGGGACTCGGCGAAGCGTGCGTACGCGTCCATGTTGGCGTTGGTCGTATACGTGTCGTTGCCGAAGTCAAACAGCGTACGATCACCGTACGCCGTCGGCTCCCAGAGGAACGTACCCCGGCCCATCTGGTCCGGGAATTCGCGCATGACGGAGTTGATGAGATCCCTGCGGTTATCGGTGTACTCGCAGCTCATCACGGGCAGCTTGTATCTGTTGATGACGTACCCGAGCTCCTCCCTCCAGTCCTGGCCATTGTTGGTGGTTCCGTAGGTCGACCCGCAGATTCCATCCACGTCGATGGGCGGATCGTTGGCCAAGTACGCGTCCACCCAGGGGCGGAAGTTGCCGTCAGGTCGCGGTCGCCCGTGCTGCGCCCACACGATGATGTTCGGGTCGGTCTCGCGCACGGCCCGGATGCCGGCGTTGACGAGACCGGAGAAGTCGGCCCAGTTGCTCATGGACACTCCCGACATGCGTGAGTTGGTCTCGTTGCCGACCTGGACCATGTCCGGCTTCACGCCGGCGGCCACCATTTCACTGAGCACGCTCTTTACGTGGTCGTGAGCGGCCGCTTGCATTTGAGAGGGACTCATCCCAGCCCAGGCGGACGGTACGTTCTGGTGACCGATGGACGCCCAGGTGTCGCTCATGTGGAAGTCGAGGAACAGGCCCATCCCGCAGGCCTTGACCCGCTTCGCCATGGCGATGGTGTGAGCGGTGTCGCAGAAGGCCTCCGTCGGGCGAGCGCCCGAATAAAGCTCCGAGGTATAGCCTCCCGGACAATCCGCACAGACGAAAGTCCGGAGGCGAACGAAGTTGAACCCGTGGTCGACCAAGATCCTCTCGATGGATTTGGTCTGGCCCTCGTCTTGGTAGCGCCGGCCGAGCGACTCCTGTTCCAGGGTCCATGAGATATCGGCGCCCAGGATATACGGAGGGTTGAAGATCTCGCCGGTGCCGGAACCGGCGCCCCCGCTCCCCGAGGCACCACCGCTCGTGCTGGTCCCGCCGGTCGCACCCCCACCCGTGCTCGTCGCGCCACCGGAGCTCGAGGTCCCGCCGGAGCCGGTGGATCCGACCGAGCTCGTGGACCCGACCGAGCTGGTGGACCCGGCCGAGCTGGAAGTGCCGCTGGTTCCGTTACCTCCTGCGCCGCCGTCCTCCTCTCGGGGTGCACCACTGCAACCCAGTCCGAGGAGCACGAGGGCGGTGGCCGTCGCTGCCGATGAGCGAGTTCGCATGGAAAGATCCTTTCAGCGGACGCGGGACACGGGTCGGCCTGCGGGCAAACCCTCGTCCTCCGGCGGCTCACCTGGCAGGCGTGCTCGGCGTTCGAGGTTCAAGTGACGCCTTCCAAGTTGCTCGAGCGGATCGGACTCAATCACCAGAGTCTCGACCACGGTGCATTTCTTGGAAGCTCGAACATTTCGCGGCGCACGAGAACGTGCGCTGGCGCGCTGAGCTGGAGGGCCGTGCGCGCCAACGACGCCCGTCTTACCAGGCGCTCGATCTCGACGTCGCCGATACCTCATCGCTGGGCGGTATCTCGTTCGACGCGCTCGTCGTGCGTCCCGACATCCTCAACGAGCGCGCAGGAAGGCCAGCGCCGCGCGGGCGAACGGCTCCTTCCATTCGCCGAAGATGGGCCCGTGTCCGCCGTCCGGCACGAGCCACAGGCAGGAGCGCGGGATGGCGCGGTACATCTCCAGGGCGAGCTCGGCGGGATACAGGGGATCGCGGTCGCCGCTCACGATCATCGTCCGCGCGGTGATGGTCGACAGATGAGGAGGCGTGAAGCTCATGTCGTCGTGGCTCTCGGCGAAGCGCCGCGGCTGGCGCCACAGCGCCCGGATCTGCGCGTCGCCGAGCTTGTGGCGGCCCCTCATCTCCTCCCATTCCGCCTCCGATCGCCCCTCGTCGGAGACCTGCCGCATGATCGCCCTGGCCTGCTCGGGGAAGTAAGGAGCCGCGGACACGAGGACCATCGACGCGACGCGCTCCGGCTGCTGCGTGGCGAGGTGCAGGAGGGTCTTCGCGCCGAGGCTGAGCCCCACGGCCCGGAACGTCTCCACGCCCAGATGATCGAGGAGGGCGAAGACGTCGAGGGCGCACTGGCGAATGGTCAGAGAGCCGGCCGGGTTGGTCGACCGGCCGTGCCCGCGCAGGTCGGGGACGATGACCCGGTGATCTCGCCCCAGCTCGTCGAGGTCGAACACGTGCGCCCAGTCGCCGCCCGCCCCGGTGAAGCCGTGAAGCAGCACGAGCGGCGGCCCGTCGCCGCGAAGCTCGCAAACCATGTCGATGCCGTTGACGGACGCGGTCCGCTCGATGACCGGCGCTGTCTCCATATCGCTCCTCCGTTCGCCCGGCCGCGGCCAATCCGCAGCCGGATGCCCACGAGCGATAAGCGATGCTCTTGCTTCTTGATAGCTATGCCCTTCTCCTATAGAATGCGACTCGCTCGATGAGGGAACGGCCGAACGGCCCGGAGCGCTGAACAAGCGTTTACCCCTGCCCCTCCCGCGTTGCGCCGTGGGGCGTCGAGCCGAGCGCGACGGCGCGGGAGCCTACGGACCGCGCGGCGCGACGGGCCATGCCCGCATCGCGACCTCGACGGCCGCGCGGAGGGTCTCCCGCGATGCGCCGTCCCGCGCCTGGGCCGACATCCCCAGCAAGACGCTCGCGTAGAACGTGGCCAGCGCGGCGGCGTCCGTGTCGGGAGCGAGCTCGCCGCCCTCGATGCCTCGCTGGATCCGCGCCTTGAACCCGGCCTGCCAGGCCTCTCGGTACCCGCGCAACAAGTCCTGTACGGGCCGGGCGCCGGGGGAGCACTGGATGCCGGCCAGCGCGATCATGCACCCGGGCGGATGATCGGGCCGGGTGAGCTCGTCGGCCGCCAACTCGAGCAGCCGCTGCACCGCGCCCCGGGCCGTCGGCTCCTCGGCGAAGATGCGGCCCATGTGCGCGCCGCGCCCGGCGAGATACCGGTCGACCGCCGACCGGAACAGCTGCTCTTTGCCCCCGAACGTCGCGTAGAGGCTCGACGGGCTGATGCCCATCGCCGCGCTCAGCTCGTCGAGCGACGTCGCCTCGTACCCCCGGTCCCAGAACAGGACCATCGCCCGCTCCAGCGCGGCCTCCTGATCGAAGCCGCGCGGCCGCCCTCGCCCCCGCTGGACCTGTCCCGTCGCTTTTTTCATAACGACCGTTCCATAAATCGCTTGACGGACAGCATCACGCTACCTAGCTTCCATTTAAGGAACGATCGTTCCAAAAAAAAGGAAGGACATCGCGATGGGTACGTTGAAGGGCAAGGTTGCGCTGGTCACCGGGGGTTCGCGGGGTATCGGGGCGGCGATCGCCAGGCGCCTGGCGCATGAGGGCGCCGCCGTGGCCATCACCTATGCCGCGTCGCCCGCGAAGGCGGCCGAGGTGGTGCACGGCATCGAGGCGGCGGGCGGCAGGGCGGTCGCCATCCGGGCGGACAGCGCCGACGTCGAGGCGGTGAGGAGCGCCGTCGCCCAGACGGTGAAGACCTTCGGCCGGATCGACGTGCTGGTGAACAACGCCGGCGTCGCCGCCATGGGGCCCATCGATCAGTTCTCGCTGGAGGAGTTCGACCGCCTCATGGCGGTGAACGTCAGGGGCCTCTTCGTCGCGACGCAGGAGGCCGTCCGCCACATGGGCGAGGGCGGACGAATCATCAACATCGGGAGCATCTCCGGCGACGTGGCGCTCTTCGCCGGGATGGCGGCCTATTCCGCGACCAAGGCGGCGGTCGCCGGCCTTACACGCGGCTGGGCCCGGGATCTCGGTTCACGCGGCATCACGGTCAACAACGTCCAGCCTGGCCCCGTGGACACCGACATGAACCCGGCCGACGGCCCGATCGCCGCCACGGTGAAAGGCCAGATCGCCGTTCAGCGCTACGGACAGGCCGACGAGGTCGCCAGCCTGGTGGCCTACCTGGCCGGCCCCGAGGGCGCCTTCGTCACCGGCGCCAACCTGAAGATCGACGGCGGCGTCACCGCCTGATCGCGCCTCTCGGCCGATCGCAACGCGGAGGCGAGCGCCTGCACGGCTGCGTCAGCCTCGCGCAGAACATGCGGTTGCGGGGTGTCTTGGGCGCCGGAGCGGCCCGAGTTGACCGTTCCCAGGTTCGGGTAGCGCCGTGGCTGTCAGCTCCCGAGGAAGCAGCGCAGGAAATCGTCTGCCTCGCCGAGGATGCGCGGGATCGACGCCACGAGCTCGTGGCCGTCGTCCACCTCGACGAGCCGGACATGCCGCCTCCCCGCCGCGAAGGTCCGCGAGAGCTCGATGTCCACCACCTCGTCGCTCCTGCCGTGGACGATCAGCGTCGGGACCCGCACGTCGGGCCAGCCGCCCGAGCGCTCATCCACCTCGGCCGCGTCGAGCGCAAAGCCGAAGTCCACCCGGGCTCGCCGCTTCTCGGCGTAGTCGTCGACCTCGAGCCATCCTTGCTCCTCCCACGCCCGAAAGCCCTCCCCGCCGAGCCGCCGCCGCCATCGCTCCATGATCCGGAACGCCGGCGCGAGCAGCACCAGCGCGCACACCCGCGCGTCGTCCTCGGCGACGCGGCACGCGGTGAGGCCCCCGAGGCTCGAGCCCATCAGCACGGCCCGCTCGCGCTCGCCGCCGATCGCCTGCTTCACGGCGTCGATCATCGCGCTGAGGCGCAGGCGCTCGAACGAGGGCAGCCGCAGGTTGAGCCGCTCGACGGCGACCCCGCGCCGCCCGTAGTGCGCGGCGACCTGGACGCCCTTGGTCGAGCTCGGGCCCGAGGCGAAGCCGTGCAGGTAGAGCCAGCGCGGGCCGGCGGCGGAGGACGGTGTCGTGGTCATCGAGGTGCGGGCGAGCCTAAGCCGGGCGCGCGGCGAGCGGCAAGCCGCGCCGCCGCGCCGCTCGCCCCGCCGGGCGGCGGCGAGCGCGAGCTGCCCCCACGGCGGCGATCGCCAGCGAAACGGCGGAGAGAACGCGCTATGACGCGCCGCAGACGCCATGATCCGCCCCGCCACCGCCGCCGATATCCCCACCATCGCCCGCCTCATCCGGATGCTCGCCGAGTACGAGCGGCTCGCGCACGAGGTCGTCTTCGACGAGAAGGAGCTCGAGGCGCACCTCTTCGGCCCGCGGCCTGCGGCGGAGGTCGTCCTGGCCGAGGCGGACGGGGTCGCGATCGGCTTCGCCCTCTTCTTCCAGAGCTTCTCCACCTTCCTCGGCAAGCCCGGGATCTACCTCGAAGACCTCTTCGTGCTCCCGGAGCACCGCGGAGCAGGCCACGGCAAGGCCCTCCTGGTGCACCTGGCAAAGCTCGCGGTGGAGCGCGGCTGCGGGCGGTTCGAGTGGTCCGTGCTCGACTGGAACGAGCCCGCCATCGGCTTCTACCGGAAGCTCGGCGCCCGGCCGATGGACGACTGGACCGTCCACCGCCTCACCGGCGAGGCGCTCGAGCGGCTCGCCCAGGGCTGATGAGCTCGCCGCCCCGGCTCGCCGCGGGTGCAGCGACGCTGGAGCGCTACATGGGCCGCTCGACCCGGACGGCCCCCTCCCGCCCGACGGAACGATGCGGTCGCGCCGGATAGGCGCGCCCCGCGGCGCCCCCTACCCTGGCGAGCATCTGTCGGGGGCAGCGCACGTCGGGAGGTTGTCTGATGCAGTCGCAGGAGCAGTCCACGGCCGGTGAGTTCGAGTTCGACATCGGCGTGTTCAACCTGGATGAGCGCGGCCTGGACGCGCAGCCCTTCGGGATCATCCGGCTGGATCGCGAGGGTACCGTGCTCTCCTACAACCTCTACGAGGAACGCCAGGCCCGCCGGAAGCGGCAGGACGTGGTCGGGAAGAACTTTTTCACCGACATCGCCCCCTGCAGCCGGGTAAAGAAGTTCCACGGCCAGTTCCTGCTCGGCGTCGAGCAGCGCGAGCTCAACGCCACCTTCGGCTTCGTGTTCCACTTCCCCCACAAGACACGGCACGTCGACGTCTCGCTGTTCTACAAGACGTCCGCGCGGCAGCAGGACGACACCGTCTGGGTCATCATCCGCGGTTGAGAGGCGCTCACCCGCTTCGGAGACGGGCCCATCTCGACGTTTTCGGTGCTCGGCGTACAAGAGTCTCAGGATTGATCATAATTTCCCCTCCTTCTTCGCCGCGCTCCAGCCCTGGACGAGGATGAGGAGCTGCTCGTAGCCACGCCCCAAGGTCTGCCAGCCGGGCTCGCCGTTTCTCCGGAGGTGTCCGCCGAGCGCGGCGATGGCCAGCAAGGCATCGCGGGCCGTGGGGTTGTCGGGTAGCGGCTTGCGGGCGAAGGCCCGCAGCACGTCGAGCTGGGTGGGCGTGAGCACGACGCTGGCGGGCTGCTCCGGAGCGCGCCGGGCCTCGCTGCGCAGCAGCAGGAGCTGCCAGGCGATGGGAGCGAAGAGCGCCAGCACGTTGCGCAAGCCGTGCAGGTCCTCGATCTGGCGCTTTTCGTAGGCGCATCCGGTCTTGAGGGCCTTGAAGAACTCCTCCACCATCCAGCGCGCCCGGTACCAGTCGACCAGCTGGACCAGCTGCTCATCGGACTCGACCGGCTCGTCGGTGAGCAGCACCCACTCGACGGGCGCCTCGCCTGGCGGCGGATCGAGCTCCCAGACGCGTACGACCTGGAGCGAGAGCGTCGCCGGCAGCTCGCGCGGCTGGGATCTCGGTCGCCGTAGCGTCACGCGCGTGCTTCCGAGGGCCAACTTCGCCAAGCGTCCGGCGCGTGAGGGATGCAGGCGTTTCTGTTGAGGGCTGCGGTTGCCCGCTCGACGCGGGGAAAGCTCCACCTCGCGCACGGCTACCTCTCGGACCTGTGCGAGCGCCTGATCGAGCTTGGCCTCCTCTCCGGCGGCAGCAGCGTCCACGAGGCGGTTGTGCGCGAGCCGGATCACGAACCGATGCCCTGCGCTCAGCAGCTGCGCGAACAGGCCGTAGTCGTCGCCTTCGCGGTCCATGACGTGCACCAAGGCGTGCGGAGCACAGCCCAGGGCCGCCACCCGCTCGACCTGCTCTCCCCAGCGGTCGTGCTCGTTGTCCGTGCTGTGGTCATCGCGCACGCGCGTGCTCAGGTCGAGCACGCCCAGCGGGCGGCGCGTTCCATCGCCGCTGACCGCCAAGGTGAAGTGGGCGAAGAACGCCTGACCCGAGGAGCGCAGCCGGCCGAGCCCCTGCCGCTGGCCGTCGGAGCGGAAGGAGAGGGTCGTGGTGTCATGGATGGCAAGCACGACCGGCTCGGCCTCCATGCGCGCGAGGGTGGCGCGCACATGGGGAGCCAGGATCGCCGCGGGCGTGACCGCGTCGTTGCCGAAGAAGCGGTACGCCGCCTCCAGCTCGCTGTCGGACAGCAGCGAGGGGAAGCTCTTGTCCGGCGCCTGCGCCAGCTTCTGCACCAGCTTGGTCTGACGCTTCGAAAGCCGCGCATCGCCGAAGTGCGCGTCGCCCATCTCCTCGGCGAGTGCCGCCGCACGCTCTGCTGCAGGTGAACCCATCCGCAGCTTGGATCATGTCGACCGGCACACATCAAGCGAGATGTGTAGGATCCTGAGACGAGAGTACGCCTGCGCGCCGAAAACGCCGATCTGGGCCCGTCTCCTGTGCGGGTGAGCGCCGCGGGGCGTGATGGGGTGGGGCGTGCAGACGCCGCATCTTGCGGGAGCAAAGGCGGGGGCGGGCGCTGCTCGTGGCGGCGCAGCGGAGGAGCAGCGGGTGCTGCTGAGGCAGCAGCGGGTCGGGCGCCGCGCGTCGATCGCGGCCAGACCGCGCTCGCACGAGGCAGGCACGGCCCGGGGGGCGGGGCCGTGGCGCGGACGTTGCTATCGCGGGCGTGGGTATGCCGCTCCAGCGCTGAAGCGGCGCGTGTTCTGAGGTCGGTGGCGCGGCTCACGGGCTCGGTCGCGACATGCGCTGTTGCTCATCGCGCGTGAGCGTGAGTCCACACCGCCCATCGAGGGCCGCCGCAGGCGTCGACATGTCCTCCAACGAACTCACCGGGCTCGGCGTGCTGCGCCACCGGAGCTTCTCTTTCTACCTCGCGTCGAGGCTGCTCTCCGCGATCGCGGTGCAGATGCAGAGCGTCGCGATCGGCTGGCAGGTCTACGCGCTGACCGGCGACGTCTTCGATCTCGGCCTCATCGGCCTCGCCCAGTTCGCGCCGTTCTTCGCCCTGATCCTCGTCGCCGGACAGGCGGCGGACCGGTTCGACCGGCGCCGCATCATCACGGTCGGCCTCGGCGCGGAGCTGCTCTGCTCCGCGCTGCTGCTCGCCTTCACCCTGTCGGGCCTCGAGGTGGTGTGGCCCGTCTTCGCGGTGCTGGTGCTGTTCGGCAGCGCGCGCGCCTTCATGATGCCGGCGCAGCAGGCGATCCTGATGAACCTCGTGCCGGCCGAGAGCTTCAGCAAGGCGGTCGCGCTCAGCTCGTCGAGCTTCCACGTCGCGGTCATCGTCGGGCCGACGCTGGGCGGGCTCCTCTACCTCGCCGGGTCGACGATCGTGTACACGATCGTCGCGGCGCTGCTCCTCGCCTCCCTCCTGCTCATGAGCCTCACGCGCGCGACCCAGCAGGCCAGGCGGAGCGAGCCGGCGTCGCTCCACGCCGTGCTGGAGGGGCTGCGCTTCGTGTGGTCGAGGCCGGCGGTGCTCGGCGCGATCTCGCTCGACCTGTTCGCCGTGCTGTTCGGCGGCGCGGTCGCGCTCCTGCCCGCGTACGCGCGCGACGTGCTCCACGCCGGCCCGACCGGCCTCGGCATGCTCCGCACCGCGCCGGCCGTGGGCGCCGCGCTCACCGCGGGCGTCCTCGCCTTCCGGCCGATCACGCGGCACGTCGGCCGCTGGATGTTCGGCGGCGTCGCGGTGTTCGGGCTCGCCACCATCGGCCTCGGGCAGACGCAGAGCTTCCCCGTCGCGCTCGCCGCCCTGTTCCTCGTCGGCGCAGGCGACATGGTGAGCGTCTATATCCGCCACATCCTCGTGCAGTTCGAGACCCCCGACGCGATCCGCGGGCGGGTGAGCGCGGTCAACGCGGTGTTCATCGGCGCCTCGAACGAGCTCGGAGAGTTCGAGTCCGGCCTCACCGCCGGCTGGCTCGGCCTGCTCCCCGCCATCCTCCTCGGCGGCACCGCCACCCTCGCGGTCGCCGCGCTGTGGGCCCTCGGCTTCCCCGTGCTGAGCCGCATGGACCGCTTCCCGCACGCGAAGCGGGATCCCGAGGAGAGCGCCGGCAGCGCCGGGACGCAGGAGGCCGCCGCCACGACGTGAGGGGTCACCCCGCGGCGCGCCGCCGGGCGGTGCGGTGCTTGCCGCGGGCAACGCCGCAGAGGATCGAACCGCCAAGGCGCCAAGGACGCCAAGGCGCCAAAGACGCAAAATTATTGAGATTTCTTGGCGCCTTGGCGCCTTGGCGCCTTGGCGCCTTGGCGATCCCCGAAGTACCGCACGACCCGCCGCCGCGGGCCGCGCGCCGCGCCGGGGCGGAGCGCTACTCGGCGCGGAGCGCCTCGATCGGGTCGAGGCGCGCGGCGCGGTAGGCCGGGTAGAAGCCGAACACCACGCCGATCGTGACCGAGAGGCCGAGGCCGAGGGCGATCGACCAGACCTCCACGTGGAAGGCCCAGCGGCCGACCATCCGCTCGAGCAGCGCGCCGGCCAGCCACGACAGGCCCACGCCCGAGAGCACGCCGAGCGCGCCACCGAGCAGCGAGACGGCCGCCGCCTCGCACAGGAACTGCAGCAGGATCGCCCGGGGCGAGGCGCCGACCGCGCGGCGGACGCCGATCTCCCGCGTCCGCTCGGTCACGGTCACCAGCATGATGTTCATGATGTTGATGCCCCCCACGATCAGCGCGACGACGCCGGTGCTGAGCAGCAGCATCTTGATGATGTCGAGGACGAGCGCCTCCTGGGCGTGGCTGTCCTTGTCCTCGATCTTGAAGTTCTTGACCCCGTGGTGGCGGCGCAGGAGCGTCGCGTCGATGACCCCGCGGAGCGCGGCGAGCGGCGCCCGGACGGCCGCGAGCGGATCCTGCCGCACGTAGATGCGGTCGGTCGCGTGCGCCGGCGCGTACAGCGCGTCGTAGGTCGTCTCCGGGACGAGGACCTTGCGGTTCCAGATGCTCGTGTCGTCCGTGGAGCCGAGGCTCGGCCGGTCCTTGAGCACGCCGACCACCGTCCACACATGCCCGCCGGCCGTCATGCGGAACGGCTCCTCCTGCGCGGCCCGCGCGGGCGGGCCGCCGAAGAGCTCGGCCCAGACCTCGTGGCCGACGACGCACACGCGCCGCCGCGCCTCGAGATCCGCCTCGCCGAGGAACCGGCCCGCCGCGAGCTCGAGGTCGTAGAGCGCGGGCGCCGACGGCGCCGCGCTGACGAGCGTGACGCGCTTCTTCTTGCGGCCGACGCGGGCCTCGAGCGCGCGCGCCGACTCGCTCAGGGCCGAGGCGCCGCCGAGGGCCCGCGACCCGGAGAGCGCGCGGGCGTCGTCCCGCGAGAGGTCGCGCCGGGTGCGCCGCCGGTCCTTGACGCTCACCTCGGCGGGGTGGACCTGGATGAGGTCGGCCTCCACGGCCTGCTGGCTCGCCCGGAGCAGCGCCTCCTCGCCGCCCGCGAGGAGCGAGGCGAGCAGCACGATCGAGCCGGTGCCGATGATGATGCCGAGCAGCGTGAGCGCGGCGCGGGTGCGGTCGGCCACGACGGCGCGCGTGGAGTGGAGGAGGTCGCCGAGCCTCATCGCCGCATCGCCGCCACCGGGTCGAGCCGGCCCGCGCGCCGGGCCGGCAGCCACCCGAAGATCACGCCCACGCCGGAGGAGACGAGGAGCGCCGCGATCACCGCCGACGTCGAGATCGCGCCGACCCAGCCCGGCGTGAAGCGGCGGATGACCGACGAGGCGAGCTCGGCCGCGAGCGCGCCGCCGACCACCCCGAGCAGGCCGCCGAGGCCGGAGAGCAGCGCCGCCTCGCAGAGGAACTGCGCGCTGATGTCGCGCGGCGCCGCCCCGAGCGCCTTGCGGATGCCGATCTCGCGCACGCGCTCCGACACGCTGACCAGCATCATGTTCATCACGCCCACGCCGCCGATGAGCAGCGCGACGCCGGCGATGAGGCCGACGATCGCCTTCATCGTGGCGAACATCGCCTCGAACTGCCGCATGATGCTGCTGAAATCGAGGAGGGTGAAGTCGTCGACGCCGTGGTGGCGCTCGACGAGGAGCGCGTTGACGATGCGCTTCACCGGGTCGTTGTTGCGGACGTCGTCGGTCTTGATGACGAGGAGCGCCGAGGTCCTCACGCTTTTCTCGACGTCCTCCGCGGTGTCGATCGGCGCGACGAGCAGGTCGTCCCAGCTGAAGCCGAAGTTGACGCCCATCCGATCGCTCGCGGCCAGCACGCCGATGACGCGGCAGCGCAGGGCCCCGACCGTGACCCACCGGCCGATCGGGTCGCCGCGCCAGAGCCGGGCGGCGAGCTTGGGGCCGGCGACGCAGACCCGGGCGCGGCGGCGGTCCTCCTCGTCGGAGAACGCGCGGCCGCGGCCGACGGGCATCCGGAAGGCGTCGAGGAAGCCGCTGTCGGCCGCGACGAGATCGGTGCGGTCCTCGGCGCCCTCGTCGGAGGTCACGTCGCGCGAGCCGAGCATGGCGTACATGGAGTGCTCGGCGACGTGGGGGATGCCGAGCGCGAGCCGGTCGCGATCCTTGCGGGTGAAGCCGGTGACGTACATCGTCTTCTTGCGCTCGGCGCGCACCGGCTCCTTCGGGGCGACGAGGATGAGCCGCGCCCCGCCGAGCTGCTCGATGCCGCGGCTCAGGGTGAGCAGGCCGCCCTCGGCGAGCGAGGTCATGAGCACGATGGCGAAGGCGCCGAGGGTGATGCTGAGGACGGTGAGGAGCGACCGCAGCTTGTGCGCCGAGAGCGCCTTCGCGGCGATGGCGAGGTAGGCGGCCCACCTCACATCTTGGTCTCGTTCTCGGCCGCGGAGGGCGGGTTGATGAGCACGCGGGCCCCCTCGGGGACGCCGTTCGCGATCTCGACCTCGCGGTCGTTGCGCGCGCCGAGCGCGACCTCGACCTTCTCGGTGGTCGGCTTGCCGTCGGGCCCGTCGATCACGCGCGTGACGAGCTGCTTGCCGCCCTCGGCGGAGACGGCCTCGATCGGCAGGGAGACCACGCCCGGCCTGCTGTCGAGCCGGATGCGCACGTCGGCGGTCATGCCGGGCTTGATGAGGTCGTCGACCTGGGAGAGCTCGGCCTCGACCGGGAAGACGTCGACCTCGCGCCCCTCGAGCTTCACCGACGCGGGCGCGATCTTGGTGACCTTGGCCGCGTACGTCTTGCCGGGCAGGGCGTCGAGCGTCAGGGTCGCCGGCTGGCCGAGCGCGACCTTGGCGACGTCGATCTGGTTGAGGTCCACCTTGACCACGAGCGTCGAGAGGTCGGCGACGGTGAGCAGCGACTTGCCCTCGAAGGTCGACTGCACCCCCGGCGTGACGACCTCGCCGGGCTCGATGTTGCGCTGGATCACGGTGCCGTCGAGGGGCGAGTAGATCTTCGTGTACCGGAGCTGGTCCCGCGCGGCGCTGAGCGCGACCTCGGCGAGCCGGATGGCGATGGTCTTCTCGGCGAGGTCGTGCTTGGCGACGTCGAGCTCCTCCGAGGGGGTGACGCTGGCCTCCACGCCGGCGGTCCGCCGCGCGACGACGCTCTTGGCGAAGCCCGCCGCGGCCCTGGCCCGGGCGAGCTCGGCCTCGGCGCGGGCGACCTCGCGCTCGCTGTCGATCGGGTCGAGCACGAGCAGGAGCTGGTCCTTGGCGACCCGGGCGCCCTCGTCGGCGAGCACCTCGGCGACCTGGCCCGCGACCTTGGACTTGATCTCGACCTGCTCGCGGGCCTCGATGCGGCCGGTCTCGAGGATCTCGACGGCGAGGTCGCCGCGCTTGGCGGTCACGACGAGCGCGGGGTCGATGGGCGGGGGGCCGCCGCCGGCCTTGGCGACGACGACGGCGCCGGCCCCGGCGAGCGCCAGGGCGAGGACGAGCCAGGGCCAGAGGCGCCGCCGACGGCGGGCGCTCACGAGAGGCCTCCGGGGGGCGGGGACGAGGGTCCTGGAGGCGACGATGCCGGTCCAGGAACCGACGATGCCGGTCCAGGAACCGACGATGCCGGTCCAGGAACCGACGACGCCGGTCCAGGAACCGACGATGCCGGTCCAGGAACCGACGATGCCGGTCCAGGAACCGACGATGCCGGTCCAGGAACCGACGACGCCGGGACGTCCGCGCGCCGGCCGCGGGGGCCGGTGTCCTCGACGATGGCGCCGTCCCGGAACGTGACGACCCGGGTGGCATAGGCGGCGATCGAGGGGTCGTGGGTGACGACGATGACCGTCATGCCCTGCGCGTGCAGGGCGCAGAAGAGCTCCATGACCTGCTGGGTGGTCGCCGAGTCGAGCGCGCCCGTCGGCTCGTCCGCGAGGAGGAGCGGCGGCTCGTTGACGATGGCGCGGGCGATGGCCACGCGCTGCTGCTGGCCGCCGGAGAGCTGGTTCGGCAGGTGGTGCGCCCGGTCGTCGAGGCCGACCCGCGCGAGGGCGCGCGCGGCCCGCTCCCGCCGGTCGGCCGGACGGACGCCGGCGTAGACCATGGGCAGCTCGACGTTGGCGAGGGCGCTGTCGCGCGGCAGGAGGTTGAACGACTGGAAGACGAACCCGATCTTGCGGTTGCGGAGCCGCGCGAGCTCGACCTCGTCGAGCTCCTCGACCGGCTCGTCGTCGAGGAGGTACCGGCCCGCGGTCGGCCGATCGAGCGTGCCGATGACGTTCAGGGTGGTCGACTTGCCCGACCCCGAGGCGCCCATGATCGCGACCATCTCGCCCCGGGAGAGCTCCAGGGAGACGCCGCGGAGCGCCTGCACCTCCACCTCGCCCATCCAGTAGACCTTGGTGATCGCCTCGAGCTTCACGAGTGGAGACATGGGGGTTCTCGGAGGCGGCCGGCGCGACGTTCCCGGCGGCGGCGCGCGCGATCTAGGTTCTCCCGGCGCGGGCCTGAGGTCCCAGGGCGCGCCGCGCTTGTTGCTCCCGCCATCGTGCCGTGAAGGCCGGTTGACGCGGTGAGGCGTAGGCGAAGCGCGGCACCGAAGCAACCGGAGCGCACGGGCGCGGCGGGAGGGCGATGCGGCCCGAAGGCCGGAAAACTGCCGGATTACAGCCCCGACGTCTCGATCAGCGCCAGCACGACGGCCCCGACGCCGTACGAGATGTCGTCGCCGAGCTCGACGTCGGCGTAGTCGTCGAGCCGGCCGACCGTCGTGGGGCCGGAGATGCCGGTGACGACCGGGCGCCCCGACGCGTCCTCCTCGATGCGCGAGCGCACGCCCGCCATGGCGCTCTCGATCGCCGGGCGCACCGAGGCGTCGAGGAAGCCGTGGCGGACGCCGCGCGCGAGGCCGACCGCGAACAGGGCCGTGGCGCTCGTCTCCAGGTAGATCTCGCCGGGCCGGTTCAGGATCGTCCACCACAGGCCGGTCTCCGGGTCCTGCGCGCCGAGGACCGCCGCGACCTGCCGCCCGAGCGACGCGGCCACGGCCTCGTCGCCCTCGCCGCGGGCCGCGCGCGCGCGCAGGTAGTCGTAGCCGGCCGCGGTCACCCAGGCGTTGCCGCGCGCCCAGTACACGTCCGGGTCCTGCGGCGTCGCCCAGTTGTACGCGTGCCGGAAGAGCCCCGGCTCGTCCTGGAGGAGCGCGGCGAAGATATGGAATTGATTCGAGAATTCGTCGAGCGCCCGCGCGTCGTCCGCGCGCTCGCCGGCGCGGATGAGCACGTTGCCGAACATGAACAGCGAGTCGACCCAGAGCGTGGGCTCGAACAGCGGCGACACGCCGAGGTGGCTGATGCCGCCCTGCTCCGTCCGGCGCGCGCCCTCGTAGAGGTAGCGGAGCGCGTCGTCGACGACCTTCCCGTAGGGCGCCGCGCACGTCTCCTCGTGCAGCGCGAGCGCGGCGGTGGCCGGCGGGCAGCGGTCGCTGGTCGTGAACTCGTAGCCGTACTCGATGTGCCGGTCGATGTAGCGCCGGTAGTAGTCCCGGTACGGGGCGTGCTGCGTGACCCGGTAGAGCTCGACCAGCGAGAGCATGACCGTGCCCTCGCCCCAGTCCCACGCGAGCGACTCCGCCGGGTGCTCGGCGATCCAGCGATCGGCGACGGCGCGCGCCAGGGCAATGCTCTCGGAGCCGGGATCGCGCTCGCGCGCGAACGCGTCCTCGGCCGACGGCGACGTCGGCATGCACGCCGATCCGGAGCCGCCCGGGTCGCTCGAGCAGCCGGCGGCTACGGCTGCGGCGGCGCTCGCGGCGGCAGCGGCGATCAGCGCGCGGAGGCGCGACGGCGTGCCGGGCGGGCGCGGCAGGGCGGCCATGGGCGCGTCACTCCTCCACGGCGACGCCGCTCGCGTCGGCCGCCGTGACTCGAGGGGCGCCGTCGAGGAGCACCCGCGTGCCCCGGGCCATCAGCGCGAACGGCCGGTCGCCCTCGAGCCGCAGCACCACGAGCTCCGCGTCGGTCTCGAGGACCTGCCCGCCGGGGAGCGTGAGCTCCTCCGGGGCGCCCGCGCCGCGGAGGACCGCGACGTCGGTCCCGCCGTCGCCCTCGATCTGCCAGGCGACGAGGCCGGGCGCCGGCTCGAGCGGCGTCGCCCGGAGCGGCGCGTCGGGGCCGCTCTCCGCGCCGACCTCGTAGGGCAGGAGCACCGCGAGGAACCCCGGCGCCTCGGCCTCGACCGTGGCGTCGATGACGGCGTGGTCGGCGGCCTTGCGGTCCTGCTCGAACTCGTGGACGTGGGGCACGGTGAGCGGCGTGTACGGCGGCTCCACGACGGCGAGCCCCGGCGCGGTCGACTGCACGCGCGCCTCGACGCCCGCCCGCGCCCGCTCCCAGCGCGCGCCGTCGGGGAGGAGCTCGAAGGTGCCGCCGGAGGTGAGCCCCGCGTAGCCGTGCAAGCGCCACGCGTGCGCGCGGGCCGCCGGGTGCGACGTCGCCAGGCGGTCGCCCACCACGAAGTAGCGGCCGTCGACGAAGGCCACGGACCGCTCGACGTGCGTGTCCTGGTAGTCCTGGTGCGCCTCGGCGTAATCGATCGCGTCGCCGTCGTGGGTGTTCCGGATCCAGGCGTCCGCGTCGCCGAAATGGTCGAAGACCCCCTTGTCGGGCGCGGACCTGCCGTCGATGAGGATGACGTTGTGCGACGGCGACTGGCTGGTCTTCGCGTTGTCGAGCGAATCGGGCTTGTAATAGCCGGCGTCGATCAACAGGTATTCTCCGTAGGCGGCGAGCGAGAACGACGTGCCGTCCACGTGGTCGTGGATCGCCTTGCGCGCCGAGCCGTGCTCCGCGAGGAGCAGGAGCCAGCGCGCGTCCTCGCCCCAGTCCGAGCGGAACACCGCATTGCCGGCGTCGGGCATGAAGCGCGTGAGGAAGGGCGGCTCCTCGGGGGCCACCGCGTCGTCGATGTAGATCAGGTGATGGGCGATGAGGTCGGCGCCGAACTCCATGTCCTGGGGGCTGTCGCGGTTCTGCTCCCAGTCCCAGCGGTACGCCCCGCCGCCGCCGAAGGAGGTGAGCAGCGGGCCGCCGTTGAAGGCGGTGAAGACGCCGTCGTCGGCCGGCGGGCGGCTGCCCCAGGGCAGGCGCAGCGAGAGCGACCAGTCGACGGCCTTCGTGAAGAGCCCGCCGCGCAGCGGCAGCTCGAGCGCGGCCTGCTCGCCGTCGACGCAGCCGTGCCCGGCCCACGGGTCCACGTCGGACCGGGTGCGGCAATCGCGCGTGAAGGCGACGGGCCCCTCGAGCGCGTTGTCGAGGGCGATGAAGAGCGCCGCGGTGGGGCCCCAGGCGAAGCCGGAGTAGTACGGGCCCTCGGAGGCGCCGCCGTCGGGCTGCACGTACTGGCCGTCCGGGCCCCAGAGGTAGGCGAGCTCCGAGATCGACCAGTTCCACCAGGTCGCGGCCGACGGGTGCCCGGGGAACGCGAGCGCCACATAGCCGATCGCGTCGGCGGTCCGGATCGGGTGGTTGTTCTGCGCGGAGCGCAGCAGGAGATCGCGATAGAAATCGTGCTCGACGTACTTGGCGAAGAGCTGGCCGGTGATCTCGGTGATCTTGCGCTCCGCCTCGACGGACTCGTCGGACGGGAACCACGGCGTGGCGCTCAGCAGGTCCCACGCGTTCGTGTACCCCATCAGGGTCTTCGCCATCCGGATGTTGATATCGAGGACCTCGTTCGTGTCCCAGTCGGTCTCGAGCCGGCGCAGGAAATCGCGCGCCTTGTCGGCCGCCGCCCGGTCGTCGAAGGCCCAGGCGAGGAGGGCGTTCGCCTGCGCCGTCGAGGCGTTGTCCCCGTTCGTCCTGTAGTCCCAGGCGGTCGGGTCGGGGTCCTCCGCGTACGGGCGCTCGGCGCGGCGCTTCAGGGTGGCGAGGATCGAGGCGTAGGGCTCGCGATCGACGCGCGAGCGCAGCTGGTCGCGGTGCTCGGGCCGCGCGAGCAGCCGCGGGTGGACGCCGGTGTCCCGCGGCTCGCTCGCCCCCGAGGCGTCCGCGCCGCACGCGGCGGCCGCGAGCGCGAGCGCCGCGAGGGCCGCGCGCGCCGCGAGCGCCCGGGAGAAGGTGGAGACCGAGAGGGGCAGGCCGTGGGACCGTGATTGCATGGAAGGATCGGGCGAGGGCTGGCAGGGTGAAGCGCTCGTGCGCGACCGCTCCAGCGTATCAGCTCAGGCCGGCGTCGAACGGCGCGATGTCTCGCGGGCGTGGGGGCGATCACCACATGCCCGACATGACGCGATCGACGCGCTCCGATCCGCCGCCGACGCCTCCTCGGCAGGCGCGCTCTTCACCGGATGACCTCGCGAGCGCGCGCCAGCGGGCTGAGCGGAGCCTGTTGCGGCGCGCCGCCGGCTGCGTCGCGGCGCGCCGCCGACTGCGTCGAGCGCCGTCGAGCGCGCCCGCAGCCGCGTGGGCGTGGCGCGCGCGATCGCTCGGGTGGTGCAATCCTGCGCGAGCGTCCGCCTGCTGTGGCAGAACGCGACGCGCGCCGCGGAGCGATCGCGCCGGCGGCGGAGAATCCTCGCCGTTTGAGGGCGTTTCCGCTGGGCGGCCTCCCGATTGCATTGCCCCGGCCGCGCTGGGGGGGAGTCGAGGAGGTTGGAATGGCGAACGAGCAGAAGCAGGGAGTCGGCGCGCAGGGACAGCAGGGCTCGGGCCTACAGGAAGGCCGCACCGAGAGCAGCGTTGTCCCCGACAAGGACTACAACCTGGTCAGCGTGCTCTACCATGCTCTCCAGGGCGCGGAGACCTATTCGAAGTACGTTCAAGACGCGCAGAAGCAGGGCGATCAGGAGCTCGCCTCCTTCTTCGGCGAGGTGCGGCAGGAGGAGCTGCGGCTCGCGGAGCGCGCGAAGCAGCTCCTCGGGCAGCGGCTGAGCGGCGGGCGCGCGGGCCAGGGAGGCGCGCGCGGCAGCGCTTGATGTGATCGAGCGGTCGACGTGACGAGGCGCCAAGGACGCCAGGGGAGCAGGTCTTCTCTGGCGCGCTTGGCGCCTTGTTTTTGTCGCCGATGCGCGAGGGAGGCGCCGTGGCGGCGCATGCTCGCTCGCAGCGCATCGGGCGCTCCGCGCGCCGGGGTGGGCGCCGCGCGGGAGCCTCCGTGGTATGCGTTGCCGTCATGCCCCTTCCCAAGCACCCCCGCGCCGTCATCACCGGCGCCGCCTCGGGCCTCGGCCGCGCGCTCGCCGTCGAGCTCGCGGGCCGGCAGGCGAAGCTGCTCCTCGCCGATCTCAACGAGGAAGGATCCCGGGAAACGGCGCGCCTCGTCGCCGGCGCCGGGGGCGAGGCGCACGCGGTGCGCTGCGACGTGAGCCGGAGCGAGGACGTCGCGGCGCTCGTGGGCGAGGCCGATCGCGCCCTCGGCGGCGTCGATCTGGTCGTGAACAACGCGGGCGTCTGCGCCGGCGGGCCGGTCGGCGAGGTCTCGCTCGAGGACTGGGCGTGGGTGATGGGCGTCAACCTCTGGGGCGTCGTCCACGGCTGCCACGCGTTCGCGCCGCGCTTCAAGGCGCAGCGGAGCGGGCACTTCCTGAACGTCGCGTCCGCCGCCGGCTTCATCGCCGTCCCTGGCCTCGCGCCCTACTGCGTGACAAAGGCCGGCGTCGTCGCCCTCTCCGAGACGCTGCGGATCGAGCTCGCCCCGCACGGCGTCGGGGTGACGGTCCTGTGCCCGACCTTCTTCAAGACGCAGATCGTGGAGAGCGGGCGCGGCTTCGACGAGACCATGAGGAAGGACGCCGAGAAGCTCATGGGGCGCAAGGGGGTCCAGGCCGACTTCGTGGCGCGGCGCGCGATCGAGGCGGTCGACGCCGGCCGCCTCTATGCCGTGCCGCACCGCGACGGCCGCTGGTTCTGGCGGCTGAAGCGCGCCGTCCCCGAGCTGCTCCAGGACGTCGTCATGCCCCGGGTGGCGCGCAGGCGGGCCTGACCGAGCCCGCCGCTCAGCGCACGGGGCGGTCGCGCGCCGCGAGCGCCTCCTGCGCGCCCCGGTGCTTCGGGTCGAGCCGCAGCGCCTCTTCGAGGTGCTCCTTCGCCTCGGCGAGGAGCTCGGCGCGCCTCTCCTGCTCCTTCTCCGCCCGCGCGCGGAGGACCAGCGCCAGCCCGTGCTGCGCCTCGGCGCTCCCCGGGTGAGCCTCCTTCGCGGCGAGGAACTGCGCCCGCGCGCCCTCCAGATCCTGCCGGGCGAGGAGCTGCCGGCCCTTGCCGCACAGCGCGTCGGCGAGGATCTTGCGCCCCATGGGGTAATCGGCCGTGGCCAGGGCGGCTCGCGCCATGTCCACCGCCCGATCGTGCTCCTCTCTCCACGTGAGGAAGGCGGCGTAGTTGCCCTTGGCCCAGGCGGACTTCGGATCGAGGCGAACGGTCGCCAGATACGCGTCGTCCACCGCCTCCCACTCCCGCATGGCCTTGTAGATGTCGGTGAGGGTGTCGTAAGCGCGCGCCAGCGCTCGCCGGTCCTTGCTGGTCTCGATGATCTGCCGCGCGCGCGCGAGCGCCTCGTCGGTCTTTCCCTCGCGCTCGGCGAGGCCGGCGGCCAGGAGGAGCACGTCGGCGGCGTCGGGACGGAGCGCCTCCGCGGCCTCGACCCACTTGCGCGCCTCACCGTAGTTCTTCTGGAAAATGTAGGCCCATGCCTTGACCACGTGGGCGTCCACGCACTTGGGATCGAGCTCCAGCGCCGTGTCCGTGTGCTCGTGGGCGCGCGCCAGGCTGTCTGGCTGGTACTCGCTGTACTGGAGATAGCCGCTCTTGTACGCGGCGCGGCCGAGCGCCGCGTGGGCCGGCGCGTAGGTGGGGTTCGTGCGGATCGCCTGCTCGAGGAGCGCGCGCGCCTCTCGGTAGACCTTCTGCGACCTTCCCTCGTCGAGCAGCGCGTTGGCGTCGCGGACCAGCGACGCCTCCACGGAAGCCGGCGGCTCGGGGGCGACGGGCGCGGGCGGCTCGTCGGCGGGCGGCACCGGCGGCCGCCACACCTTGCCAGGCGCCGCCCAGATGCGGATCTGGTTGTTGCCGCCGCCCGCGGCGAACTGCGCGCCGCCCGGGTGGAAGGCGAGCGCGATCACGCCGTTCAGGCCGGCGCGCTGCTCCCTCTTGAGCTTGCCCGAGTAGACGTCCCAGATCCGGATCACATCGTCCTTGCCGCCGCTCACCAGGGTGCTGCCGTCCGGTGAGAGCGCGAGCGACCAGACCTCGTCGGCGTGCCCGGAGAGCGTGTTGAGCGGCTTCCTGCTGCCGAGGTGGAAGAGGCGGATGGTCCGATCGTCGCTGGCGCTGATCACGGTCTGCCCGTCGGGCGCGATCACGACGCGGTTCACCGCCCCGGCGTGGCCCGAGAGCACGCCGATCTCGCCGCCCGTCTCGACCGACCAGATCCTGACGGCCCCGCGGTCGTCGCCGCTCAGGATCACCCCGCCGTCGGCCGTCGCGGCGACGGAGAGGACGCGCCCGCCGCTCTGGAACGCCCTCTCGCGCTCGCCCGTCCGGATCGAGAAGACGCGCACGGTCCCATCCATGCTCGAGACGGCGACCCGGCCGCCGTCGGCGGACATCGCGAGATCGGTGATGACCCCGGCTCCGGCGTCGAGCGTCTTCAGCGGCGCGCCGGAGTCGACGTCCCAGAGCCGTACCGTCGAGTCGGCCGCGGACACGAGCGTCTTGCCGTCCGGCGAGAACGCGATCCCGCCGATGCGCTTCGTGTGCCCGGCGAAGGAGCGCAGCGGCTGGCCGTCGTCGAGGTTCCAGAGCTTGAGCGCGAGATCGTTGCTGCCGCTCGCGAGGCGCTTGCCCCCGGGGTGATAGGCGACCTCGAAGATCGCGGACCAGTGGCCCGAGAGCGTCATCAGGGGAGCGACGCGCGCGCGGTCGTCAGCGGCAGCCATCGCGGGCGTGCGGGGCGCGGCGCCCGAGGCGGCCGGCGCAGGCGTGAGGGGCGCGGCGCCCGCGGCGGCCGGCGTGGAGATCGGCGCCGGTCGGGCGCCGAGGAAGAGCGCGGCCGCGCCGCCGGCGGCCGTGAGGGCGACGGCGACCGCGGCGACGGCGGGCAGGCCCCGCCGGGGGCCACCGTGGGGCAGCCGATCGAGCGCGAGGAGCGCCTCCCGCGCCGTGGCGAACCGGCGGATCGAGATCGGGATCGAGCATGCGAGCGAGCCAGTCGGCGAAGGGGCGAGAGACCCGGACGCTGCCGTGGACATCGAGCCGCATCCCGGTCTGGGGCAGATCCGCGGGATCGCGGCCGGAGAGCGCGTGGAGCAGCGTGGCGCCGAGCCCATAGAGATCGCTCGCGGGCGTGGCGCGGCCGCGGAACTGCTCCGGGGCCATGTAACCGTACGTGCCCACCACCGTGCTCCCTCCCGACGCCGTGTCGCGCGCCTCGGCCACCGCGCCGAAATCGACGAGGTACACGGAGCCGTCCTGGTCGCGGAGGACGTTCTGCGGCTTGATGTCGCGGTGGACGATGGGCTGGCTGAAGCCCTGGAGATAGAGCAGCGTCCGCAGGATGTGCCGCGCCAGGGTCGTCGCCTCGGCCTCGTCGGCGCGCCAGCCGTCCTTGACCCAGGCCGAGAGCGGTCGCCCCGGCGCGAGCTCCTGCACCAGGTAGAAGCAAGGGCCCTGCTCGCTGTCGAGCTTGAGGTAATCGACATAGCGAGGGATGCTGGGGTGGGTGAGCTTCGCGAGGACCCTGGCCTCGCGCTCGAACAGATCGAGGGCCTTCCACTCCGCGCGCTTCCAGATCAGGAGCTGTTTGACGGCGACGCGCCCCCCGGTCGAGAGGACCTCCGCCTCGTAGGTGATCGCGCTGCCGCCGCGCCCGAGCACGCGAACGACGCGATATCGATCGACGATCACATGACCTTCAGGGTGCGCAACGTCCATGAGGTCAGCGAAATTAGCATGCGCCGCGCGCCGCTCCGCGCAGGGTTCGCTGCGCCGGGGCGACGGGATCGTGCCGCGAGGCGAGGGCGCCTCCGGGGTGGGCGGGGACGTCGCGATTGCGCGCGAGCGAGCCAGTTCGGTCGGCGACGCGGCGCTCGACACCGCCGACATCGCGCGGCTGGCTCGGCGGTTCGACCGCGCGACGACCGCGACGACCCTGGCCGACGCGCTGGGCGATCGCCGAGCCACGGAGAGATTCCTCGCCGGCCGCCGGAGCCGGGCGGCCGGCGCCCCCCGAACGCGGCGCCCCCCGAACGCCGGCGGTTCTGCCTGGGACGCCGGGTGCGACCCGGGACCGCCCAGCTTGTGGCGCCGCCCGCTGACCCGTTGTAAACGCGGGGCGTGACCCAGGTGCGCTCGATCTTCGCCCCAGGACTCTTCGGAAACCAGGTAGCGATCGTCACCGGTGGGGGCAGCGGGATCGGCCTCGCGTGCGCGCGCGAGCTCGCTTACCTCGGCGCGAAGGTCGCCCTCTGCGGGCGCAAGCCCGACAAGCTCGAGGCCGCGGCGAAGGCGCTCGAAGGCGACGGCGTCCCCGGCGACCGCGTGCTCGCCGCGCCGTGCGACATCCGCGACCCGGAGCAGATCGCCGCCTTCGTCGGCCAGGTCCTCGGGCGCTTCGGCCGCGTCGACGTCCTCGTGAACAACGCCGGAGGCCAGTTCCCGAGCCCGGCCATCGACATGACCCCGAAGGGCTGGGAGGCGGTCGTCCGCAACAACCTGAACGGCACCTTCTTCATGACCCGCGAGGTCGCGCAGCGGGCGATGGTCCCCGCCCGGCGCGGCCGCATCGTGAACGTCACCGCGTCGGTGAGCCGCGGCTTCCCGGGCATGGCCCACACCGGCGCCGCGCGCGCCGGCGTCGAGAACCTGACCCGCTCGCTCGCCGTCGAGTGGGCGGCCCTCGGCATCCGCGTCAACGCCGTCGCCCCCGGCAGCAACATCCGGTCGAGCGGCACGTCGCAGTACGGCGACGAGCTCCTCGAGCTCGCGCGGCGCGCCACCCCGCTCAAGCGCCTCGCCACCCCGGAGGAGGTCTCTCGGCTCATCGTCTTCCTCGCGAGCGATCAGAACGACTTCATCACCGGCGCGGTCTACGGCATCGACGGCGGCCAGCCGCTCTGGGGCGACCTCTGGTCCATCCCCGAGCCGGAGGGCGCGCCGGGCGCCCCGCCGGACGGCAAGGGCTGAAGGGGCGCGGCGTGACCTACCCGCCCCCGTCCGCCGCCGGCGAGCAGGCCGCGCCCGAGCCCACCTCCGGCGCGCTCGCCGACGCGATGGCCCCGCCGTTCGGGCCGCCGCCCTCCGCGCCGCCGTCCTCCGCGCCGCCGTCGTCCATGCAGCCGCCGGCCGAGCCGACCACCTTCCTCGGGCGCGTCGCCCGGCGCGTGCGCGACTACTTCCTCGCGCTCGACCCGACGTTCCTGTCCGCGGCCGCGCCGCTCGCCGTCATCGCGATCATCCTCTTCACGCGCGCCCCGTCGACGAACTACATCTTCGACGAGCAGGAGGCGCTCCTCGCCAACCCCTACGTGAACGCGAAGGGCGGGCTCCGCTTCATCGACGCGATCCACCGCGATTTCTGGGGCCTGCCGCCCGACCGGAGCGTCGGCTCCTACCGCCCGCTGCCGAACCTCCTCTGGCGCGCCGTCTGGGCCGTCACGAAGCAGCCGTTCTTCCACCACTTCTACAACGTCCTCTTCCACGCGGCGAACGGCGCGCTGCTCACGTGCGTCACGTTCTGGCTCACGCGCAAGCGCGGGCTCGCCTACCTCGCCGGGCTCATCTTCGTCGGCTGCGCGGTGCTCACCGAGGCGGTGAGCGGCATCGTGGGCATCGCCGACGTGCTCGGGGGCATGGGCGCGATCGCCGCCCTCGCCGCCCTGACGCTGCCCGCGTGGGCCATGCCGTTCGGCGTCTTCGCGGCCGTGCTCTTCGGCCTCTTCTCCAAGGAGAGCGCGCTCGTCTGCGTGCCGCTCATCCCGTTCGCCGCGCTGATCGCGGCGCCGCTCACCCACCCCACGCGGCCGGCGCGGCTCGTCCGGTCGCTGATCGCCCTGCTCGCCGCGGGCGCGGCGTTCGTGCTGTACGTCGAGCTCCGGCGGCGCTGGTTCCCGGCGCCCATGCCGGCCGAGCTCGCGGTGCCGCTCCCGGAAGGGACGCCGCTCGCGAAGCGCGCGCTGCACGACCTGCTCGTCTGGTTCCACCAGGCGCCCCTGCCGCGCGATCCGCTCAACAACCCGCTCAGCACCGCCGACGCCCCGCACCGGATCGCCGGCGCGCTGCGCGTCTACTGGCGCGGCCTCACCCAGCTCGTGTTCCCGTGGACGCTCAGCGGCGACTACTCGTTCCCGCAGGAGCCCGCGCCCGACCGGCTGGTCTTCTTCGGCAGCGTCGCCGGCGCCGCGATGATGGCGCTGCCCCCGCTCGGCTCGCTCGCGCTCTGGATCGCGGCCCTCCGCCGCGAGCACCTCGAGCGGCGCGAGCGGCGCTCGGTGCGCGCCGCCTTCCTGGTCGACGGCGGCCAGGCGACGTCGCGGCGGTGGTCGATGCTCCTCGCCGGGGCCCTCCTCGCGGCCGCGGCGGCGGCGCTCGCCGCGTACGACTGGCACGTGCTCCGCCCGGCGGGGCGCGTCCCGCTGCTCCGGGCGCTGCCGCTCGCGCTCTGGCCGCTCCCGTTCCTGCCCGCGCTGCTCCTCGGCCTCGGGCTGCTCGTCGAGGGCGCGCGCCCCCTGCCCTGCCCCGCGACCGCGGACCGGAGCGTCTGGGTGCCGCTTCGCCGCGGCTACGCGGGGCTGTGCCTCGTGGCGATCGGGCTGACCTGGGTCGTGGTCAGCTACTTCCCGCACTCGAACATCCCGGTCGTCCTGCCGACGGTGCGCGCCGAGCGCTTCTGGTACTTCCCGGCCATCGGCTCGTCGCTGGTCCTCGCCGTCGCGTTCTCGTGGCTCCACGAGGCGCTCGCGGGCTCGACCCTCGCGCCGCGCAGGCGCTGGTCGTGGCGGGCGTGGGTGACGCCGGCGCTCTTCGCGCTCTTCTTCGGCTTCCAGTGCGTACAGGCCTACCGGCACGCGATGGACTACCGCAACGACCTCGATTTCTGGGCGGCGACGAAGGAGGCCGTCCCGAACAGCGCCAAGGCGCACCTCAACTACTCGGTCATGAAGGGCGCCCGCGGCGACCTCCCGGCCCGGCTGGCCGAGAGCAAGATCGCGGTGGAGCTCGCCCCGACCTGGCCGATGGCCCACGTGTACACGGGCGACACGCTCTGCCGCATGCACCGCGCCGACGAGGCCTTCCCGCACTACAAGCGCGGCATGGAGCTCGGCCCGAACGAGCTGAGCCTGATCGCGCTCGCGCTGCAGTGCCTGCACGACGAGCAGCGCATCGCGGCGTACGACGCGGAGCTCCGCCAGCTCGCGGAGGAGCACCCGGGGACGTGGCTCGCCTACCTCGCGGTCGACACGCTCGACAACGGGGCGAAGCACGGCGGCGTCGACCCGAAGTACCGGCCGCGCGGCTACAACGAGGGGCCGAAGGAGTGACCGCGGCCTGGCACGTGTACATCCTGCGCTGCGGCGACGGGTCGCTCTACACGGGCATCGCCCGCGACGTGGAGGCGCGGCTCTCGCAGCACGCGGCCGGGCGCGGGGCGCGGTACACGCGCGGCCGGGGGCCGCTCGAGCTGGTCCACGTGGAGGCCGCGGCCGACAAGGGCGAGGCGCTGCGGCGGGAGGCGGCGATCCGGAGGCTCGGGCGCGCGGGCAAGGAGGCGCTCGCCGCCGCAACCAGGAGCGTCCGGTGAGGGGCCTGCCCGCCCAGCCCTCGGCCGGGTGCCTCCCTGCCCCCTTGCCGGCGGCCACGGACCGCGCGCCATGGATGCGGTGGTGATCGGCGCGGGCCCGAACGGGCTCGCCGCGGCCGTCGCGCTGGCCGGGGCCGGCCTTTCGGTGCGCGTCATCGAGGCGCGCGACACGATCGGCGGGGGCGCGCGCACGGCCGAGCTCACGGGCCCCGGCTTCCGCCACGACGTCTGCTCCGCCATCCACCCCACGGCGGTGATCTCGCCGTTCTTCCGGACGCTGCCGCTCGCGGAGCATGGCGTCGCCTGGATCTACCCCGAGGCGGCGCTCGCCCACCCGCTGCCCGACGGGCGGGCCGCCCTGCTCTACCGCGATCTCGACCGCATGGCGGAGACGCTGGGCGAGGAGGACGCGGCGTCCTGGCGCGGCCTGTTCGCGCCGCTCCTCGCGCAGGACGGCGCGCTGCTCGCCGAGCTGCTGGGCCCGCTGCGCCCCCCGCTGCACCACCCGCTCCTGCTCGCGCGGTTCGGCCTCTCCGGCGTCCGCTCGGCGGCGGGGCTCGCGCGCGACACGTTCCGCGGCGACGCCGCGCGCGCGCTGCTCGGCGGCTGCGCGGCGCACGCGTTCCTGCCGCTCGATTCGCTGCTCTCCGCGTCCTTCGGCATCGTGCTCGCGCTCGCGGCGCACGCGGCGGGCTGGCCGATGGTGCGCACCGGCTCGCAGGCGCTCACGGACGCGCTGGCGGCCATCCTGCGCGCCCGCGGCGGCGAGATCGAGACGGGCCGCGCGGTCTCGTCGCTCGACGAGCTCCCCGCGGCGCGCGCCTACCTCTTCGACACGACGCCGGCGGCCATGGCGCGCATCGCGGGCGACCGGCTCCCGCCGGGCTACCGGCGCCGCCTCGAGCGCTTCCGCCACGGCCCCGGTGCGTTCAAGGTCGACTACGCCCTCGACGGCCCCATCCCGTGGAAGGCGCCCGCCGCCGCGCGCGCGGCGACGGTGCACGTGGGCGGCCCCCTCGACGAGCTGGTGGCCTCCGAGCGGGCGCTCGCCGGCGACGCGCCCGCGGAGCGCCCCTTCTGCCTCGTGGCGCAGCAGAGCCTGTTCGACGACACGCGCGCCCCCGCCGGCAAGCACACCGCCTGGGTCTACTGCCACGTGCCGCCCGGCTGCGCGGTCGACATGACGGCGCGCATCGAGGCCCAGCTGGAGCGCTTCGCCCCCGGCTTCCGCGATCTCGTGCGCGCGCGCGCCGTCCACACCCCCGCCGCGCTTCAGCGTTACAACGCGAACTACGTCGGCGGCGACATCGCCGGCGGCGCGAACGACGGGCTCCAGATCTTCGCGCGCCCCGTCGCGAGCCTCAGCCCCTACGCGACGCCCAACCCCGCGATCTACCTCTGCTCCAGCTCGACGCCGCCCGGCGGCGGCGTCCACGGCATGTGCGGCTATCACGCCGCCGCGGCCGCCCTCCGGCGCGTGTTCCAGAGGCCGGCGCCCGCCCTCGCCGCGCCGGCGCCCCGCGCCGCGCTGCCGCCGCGCGGCGGCTGAGGCGCCGGACGGGCGCTGTCCGGGGCCGCGCGGCGGCGCCCGGTCGAGCGGGCCCTCGCGGCGCGGTCACGACCACGACACGTCGAACTCGCAGGCCTTGGCGCCGCGGAAGCGGCAACGGGTGTGGAGACAGCGGCCCTCCCGGGCGCCCATGTGGGACATGAGCCGCTCCTGCCATGTCGGGATGCCCACCGCGCAGGTGATGGGCCCGGGGCCGCGGTCCAGGAGCCGCGACGCGGTGAGGCGGACCGTGAAGCGCCTCGGGGCGACCTCGACCGCCTCCATCGTGCCCTCGTCGAAGTAACGCTCCCACAGCGAAGCGGACCGGCGCAGCACCGTGGCGGGGGTCGCCATCTTGAGCAGCACCGTGAAGAACCGATGCAGGTCCTCCTCGGCGATGGCGCTGGCCACGGGCCGGAAGCACTGCGGGTGGCCGTCGCCGAACAGGGCCACGTAGCGGTCGGTGAGGTGGTTCCAGAGGCTCACCGGGTACCAGCCGTGCGGCAGGATGATGCCGCCGGCCTGCGCGGCGTCCTGGGGGCTCAGCCCCTCCAGCCACCGCGCCACGCCGGCGGCGCCGTGCTGCGCGGCCACGAAGTTCTTGAACCCCCCCAGCGCGTTGCCCTTGACGTTGCTCATCGAGTCGCTCCACCGGGCGGCCATCGCCAGGCCCGTCGGGTGCCGGGTGCGGTCGATCCTGACGACGGTCCCGGGCAGATGCAATCGTGTCGGTCGAGCGCACCGCAGGGCCGACGGGCGTGGTCGTCAGCGCGCTTTCCGCCGGCAGGCGCCGTACTACAATCGCCGGCGTGAAACCGTGCCCCTTCTGCGCGGAGCAGATCCAGGATGCCGCGATCAAGTGCCGCTTCTGCGGCAGCATGCTCGATGAGCGAGCGCCTGCGGTCGCCGCGCCGCTCGCCGCCTCGCCCGGCGCGCTCGCCCCCGCACCCGGCGCGCTCGCCCCCGCGCCGGGCGGGGCGCGCGTCCTCTTCGAGGGGGCGCCGAGCTGGAAGGCATGGTTCTGGTCCTACGTGGCGGCGAGCGTGCTCTCGCTCGTGCTGGTGGGCCTCGTGTGGCTCGGCATCCTGCACTGGAAGCGCAAGAGCCTCCGCTACAAGATCACCGACCGCACGATCGACTATGAGGCCGGCCTGCTCACGCGGCGGGTCGAGACCCTCCAGCTCTGGCGGGTGCACGACATCGACCTCCGCCAGACGTTCATGGAGCGGCTGCTCGACATCGCCGAGATCCGCGTGTTCACGCGGGACGCGAGCGATCCCGAGCTCGTGATCCGGGGCCTTCCGGCGTCGCGCGAGCTGTTCGAGGCGCTCAAGAACGCGGCGGAGCTCGCGCGCCAGCAGCGCGTGCTCGGGGTCGTGCAGTAGGGCGGCGGCCCGCGCGCGCGTCGAGGGCCCCCCGGCCGCCGGGGCGGGCGCGAGGCCGGGCGCTCGGCGGTCAGGGTCGGAGGCGGGAGCGCGCGGGGGCCACGCCTTGCGGATCCTCAGCCTGCACGGCTACCACAGCTCCCATCGCGCTACGGGCTCGGGCGTCGCGGCGGATCCATGGGGCGACCGGGGGCTGTGCTCGACGGCGATCGGCCGACGCGCTACGAGTCGCCGGCATGGAGCTGCGCCGGCGCGCGACGGAGCAGGAGGCGCGAGCGGCGCGGCCTTCGCGCCGGCGCGCGCCGGCGCAGGCCTGATCGGAGCCAGATCATGTCCCCGAGGCGATCCCCGTTCGACGATCTTCCGGATGTGCGCGACGGCCTGACGCGCGCGGAGCGCGTCATCCTCTGGAAGCTCTCCGAGCTCGAGCGGGAGTTCGGCGGCCGCAACGTGCCCACGGCCACGCTCTACGGGCGCGTCGTCGAGCACATCGATCTCTCGGTCCCCGAGTTCCAGCGCCTCATGCAGCGCCTCGTCGGCGTGCGCTGAGGGCGCCCGGCGCGGCTCGCTCGAGGGCGCCCGGCGCGGCTCGCTCCGCCGGGGCGATTGCGCCGCTCCGCCTTCATGCGATCTCCCCGGAGCAAGCCGCAAGCCACGCTCGTCAACTCGCCATTTGCGGCCGAATCCTCGCCATCGGGCTCTATTCCGAGGCAATTTGTCGCCGAGCCGGAAGGACCCTTGTCACCCTGAAATGATGAGACGCGCGCGCGTGACATGATGAGACGCGCGCGCGTGACATGGTGAGACGCGCACGCGCCCCGATCCGGAGCGTCGGGCACGCCGGGAGCCGTCGCGCATGACAGGGTATGTGCGCGCCGATCCGGGCGATGATCAGGTGGGAATGACGCGCTGGACGACGCTCCGAGCGCGCGTCGTCAGGCGGTCCGCTGCTCGCGGCATGACGTGGTGTCAGGCGGTCCGCTGCTCGAGGACGGCCCGCAGCGCGGAGACCGAGGCGCTGCGCAGGTAGACGATGGGAGCGCCGTCCGCCGCGAGGGTCTGCATCTGATCGCGCAGCGCGTGCGAGACCATCGTCACCATGATCACGATGAGCGCGATCCTCCCCACGCCGTGGCGCGCCCCCGGGGGCACGCGGTTCTCGTAATGGCGCAGCGACCAGCCGTGCTTCTCGACCACATCGCGGTAGCGGCTGGACATGCCCCCGCTGCCCCCGATGACCAGCACCGTCTGCTCCTCGCGCTTCCTGTCGACCGCCTGGGAACGCCGCTGCGACTTCATGCGATCCCTTGGAGCAAGCCGTAAGCCACGCTCCTCCAGCGGTTATTTCCGCGCAAAGTTCGCGGTTCGGGTCTATTCCCCGGCAAAATGTCGTCGAAGCGCGGAGGCCTCTGTCATCGTGACAAGGCCAGCGCGGGGCCCCGGCGCCATTCGGCAGTCGCCGCGAGCGTCGGGGAATATTCCCGATAGCAGCAGCCCACGCCGGCGCGGCGCGGTCAGCGAGGATCCCCACGCCGGCGCGGCGCGGCCAGCGAGGATCCGGAAGACACGGTACAACCGCGAGCGCCAGCCGAAGCTGGAGAGCGCCGCAAAGGCGGCCGTCGGCGCAGGAACATCCCCACGAGCACCGACGCGGTCCTACATGCCGCCCCGTTGCGCGCGGCGGATGCGCCTGCGGGCGGTGGCCGGGGCCGCCCCCGTTGCGCGCGGCGGACGCGCCCACGGGCGGTGGCCGGGCTCGACCGAGAGAGGCGGCATCAACAATTAGTTTGCAATACTAACAATCCACGCGCGGCGCGCGCGCCCTCCGGACACACGCCACGGCGGCCCGCCGGCGAGCGCGAGCTGTGGTAGGGAGCAGCACCCTCCTGCCCTGCCGTGCCATGATGTCTCCCGCCGCGCCGCCCAGCGATCCGCCTCCGCCCCCGCCGGGCACCGTCGAGCGCTGGGCCTGGGATTACGTCCTCGCGACCGATCTCGCGCACAAGCTCGAGCCGCCGCCCGTGCCGTCGGCCTGGGAGCCCGACCCCGCGCCGCCGCGCCGCCTCGCGCGCCCGGGCCGGCCCGCCGAGCTGCGCATCTCCGCGCGCGCGTTGAAGAGCCCGGGACCCGAAGCGCTGCGCAATCCGGCGCGCCGCGCGCAGCTCTTCCACGCGTTCCTGCACCACGAGCTCCAGGCCGCGGAGCTCATGGCCTGGGCGCTGCTCGCCTTCCCGGGGACGCCGCGCGCGTTCCGCGGCGGCCTCGTCCGGATCGCGCTCGACGAGGTGCGTCACATGCGGCTCTACGCCGCCTACCTCGCCGCGATCGGCCACCGCTTCGGCGACTTCCCGGTGCGCGACTGGTTCTGGTCGCGGGTGCCCGCCGCCGCGTCGCCTGCGCAGTTCGTGGCGGTGATGGGGATGGGCCTCGAGGGCGGCAACCTCGACCACACCGCGCGCTTCGCCGAGCGCTTCCGCGCCATCGGCGACGCCGACGGCGCCGCGCTCACCGAGCGGGTCTGCGCCGAGGAGATCCCGCACGTGCGCTTCGGGGTCCGCTGGTTCCGCCGTTTCACGCAGCCGCCGAGCAGCCCGTCGCCGCAGCCGCCGGGCAGCCCGCCGCCGCAGCCGCCGGGCAGCGCGTCGCCGCAGCCGCCGGGCAGCGCGTCGCCGCAGCCGCCGGGCAGCCCGTCACCGCAGCCGCCGGGCAGCCCATCACCGCAGCCGCCGGGCGACTTCGAGACGTGGGTCCGCCACATCCCGCCGCCCCTCTCGCCGCTGCTCATGCGGGGCGAGCCGATGAACCGCCGCGACCGGAGCCGGTCCGGCCTCTCCGAGCCGTTCCTCGACGCGCTGGCCTCATGGACCGAGCGAGCGCCTGGGTCCTGAACTTCGACGCCGACGAGGAGCTGGCCCGCCCCGCGGGGTACACCCCTCGCGCCGCGGTCGCCGGCCGGGCCGCGGAGCTCGCCGGCCGGGTCGCGGCCCTGCTGCGCCCCGGCGACGTCGTGCTGAGCCCCGACCTCCCCGCGCCGCTCGCGCCGCCGGCGCCGCCCGGCGCCGCGCTCGTCGGGCGCGCGTGGTGCCCCACGCCCCGCGCCCGGCGCCTCCTCGGCCGCGCCGGCGTCACCCCGGCGGACGCGCCGCCGCTCGAGGTGCTGCGCCGCGTCAACCACCGGAGGTTCTGCGCGGACCTCGGCCAGACGCTGCCCGGCGCGCGCCACGTTGTCACCCTGGCCGAGCTCGAGGCCGCGATCGCCGGCCCCACGCCGACCGGCCACTGGCTGCTCAAGCGGCCGTTCGGCTTCGCCGGGCGCGGCCGTCGCCGGGTCGCCCGCGGCGCCCTGCCGCCCGACGCGCGGCCGTGGGCCGTCGCGTCGCTCGATCCCGCCTCCCCGGACAGCGGCCTGCAGGTCGAGCCCTGGGTCGAGCGCCGCGGCGACTTCTCGCTGCACGGCCACGTCGCCCGCGGCGGCGCGGTCCGCCTCGGCGCCCCCTGCGTCCAGCGCTGCGACGACCACGGGGCCTACCTCGGCGCCGCGCTCGCCGGCGAGGGCGACCTCGACGACGGCGAGCGCCGGCGGCTCGTCGAGGCCGCGCTCGAGGCGGGCGAGGCGCTCGCCGGCGCGGGCTATTTCGGGCCCTTCGGCGTCGACGCCTTCCGCTGGGAGGACGAGCGCGGGGGCCTGCGCTGGAATCCCCGCTGCGAGATCAACGCGCGGTACACGATGGCGTGGGCCATCGGCATGGGCAGCGCGCGGCCCGACCTCGAGTGACCGGCGCGCGACGGGCACGCGGCGCGGAGGCCGAAGGCGCGCAGCGCGGAGCCCCGCGACCGGGTCCCGACACCGACTTGTTGCACAAGAGATTGGCCGCTTCCTTTATAGCGGTGCTCCGACGACACGAGACGAACCGTCGAGACGCCGAGGACCCACGATAGACGGATCTCCCGTCTCTCGCCTCGTCCCCGGCGCCTTCGCGGTCCCCTCTGTCCGTTCCGCTGTACCGACGCAGCCGAGCTCCGCGCTGGCAGCTCGTCGCCCGGGCCCGTCCCTGGTCCCATGAGAGGAGGACCCACGGAGGCACAGAGGATACAGAGTCTCTTCTTTCTTTCTCTTCTCCTCCTCTGCGCCCTCTGTGTCTCTGTGGTTCCTCCTCTCCTCCTTCACGAGATCAGGGACGGATCCGGCGGATGCGTCGCCGGCCCCGCGCGCGCATGTTCACGCGCGCCCGGCGCTCCGCCGAGGATCGCGTGAGAGGAGGAATCGACATGAGTCTGCCGTCAAGGACACAGGCGCTGCGGCCAGCGCGGCGTGGCGCGACGGAGGGGAGGCGCAAGGCCCTCTCGCGCGCGGGCGCCGCGGCCGTCGCCGCGCTGCTCGCGGCGTGCGGTCCGGAGGGAGCGGGCTCGGAGGTGGGGTCGTGCGGCTCCGCGACGTGCGCCCCGGACCAGGTCTGCGTCTACCCGCCGGGCGACTGCGGCGAGGGAGGCGTCGTCCCGGGGAACTACGGGGTGTGCCAGCCGCGGCCGACGTCGTGCGACACCGCCACGCCGAGGGAGGTCTGCGCGTGCGACGGGCGCGTCTATGCGAACGCCTGCGAGGCCGCGCGGGCCGGCGTGAGCATCGGCAGCGGCGAGGAGTGCAGCGGCGCCGCGCCGCCGGGGACGATCGCGTGCGGCAGCTACTTCTGCGACGCGGCGTCCGAGTATTGCCAGATCGTCGAGGATGGTCACGACGAGCTCTTCAAGATGCCGACGCGGAGGACCTGTGAGGAGATACCGACCTCCTGCACGACCGAGCCGTCCTGCGACTGCCTGGCCGCCGCCGCCACAGAACCCCACGAGGGCGATTGCACCAGCGCGCCGGCCTGCACGCGAGGCGAGTCGGGCAGCTTCGCCGTCCAGTGTATTGGAGATCTCTATTGACACGCCGCCGCGCCGAGCACCACGTGCCGGCGTGGCGAGGGTGTCCCACACGGCTGGACAGCCGCCCTCGGTGGCGCGCTCATGCCGTCTCGAACACCGGCGGCACATCATGAAAAAGAAACGGAATCACCACCAAGAAGTAAATACTTGCTCAACAGCTCTTCCAATAACCTGCTCGCGCCACGCTCACATCAACATTCAAATCCAGAAAAGGAAGGCAAGCATTCATGCAGAATTCGCGCGCGCGAGCTGAATCACCCCTACACAAGCGGGTCATGGCGAGCTGGTCTCGGGTGTCGAAGGGCGTCCTCTGCGCCGCCCTCCCGGTGATAGCGATCGTCAACGCCTGCGCGGCGGAGGGCGAGATCGAGGAGATCTCGGAGGCGCAACAGGCGCTGACCACCGTCTCCTTCCAGCAGGGGTCGCTCCCGAGCTCGTCGTATGCGGGCTCGACCGACGCGACCCTCCGGCAGGCCGCCGCCACCACGAACTACGGCGCGGCGACCACGTGCGAGGTCGACGGCGACGACGGCTCGGGCGTGGACAAGTCCTGCCTGCTCATGTGGACCCTCTCCGGCATCCCCGCGGGGAGCACCGTCCAGTCGGCGTCCATCACCCTCCAGGTCACGGACGGCTCCTCGAACACCTACAACCTCTACGAGGTGAAGCGCTCGTGGAGCGAGCCGCAGGTCACCTGGAACAACGCGACCTCGACGGCGGCGTGGGCCACCGCGGGCGCGATGGGCTCGACCGATCGCGGCAGCCTCGTGGGCAGCGTCACCGGCAGCGCCGGCTCCAGGACGATCACCCTGAACGCGGCCGGCGTGGCGCTCGTCCAGGCGTGGGTCGACGGCACGTCCAACAATGGCATCATCATCGCGAGCTCGTCGAACACGGACGGCATCGACTTCGCCTCCTCGGAGCACGCCACCGCGGCGCAGCGGCCCAAGCTCACGATCACCTACGGATCGTCGAGCGGCACCGGCGGCTCCACCGACCCGGGGCTCCTCGTCGCCTTCATCGGCGACCAGGGGAACGACAGCGACGCGGACGCGGTGCTCAACCTCATCAAGGACGAGGGCGCCGCGGCGACCATCCACAACGGCGACTTCGACTACGCCAACAACCCGTCGGCGTGGGAGAGCCGGATCAACAACATCCTCGGCGCGAACTATCCTTATTTCGCCATCATCGGCAACCACGACGCCGCGGCGTGGGGCGGCAGCAGCGGGTACGCGAGCTACATCCAGGCCCGCCACGCGCGCGTGCCGGACATGAACTGCACCGGCGAGCTCGGCGTCAAGGCGACGTGCAACTTCCACGGGCTGTTCATCGTGCAGTCCTGCATCGGGACCAGCGAGCTCCGCTCGACCTGCGCCGCCAACGCGTCGGATCAGGTGACCTTCATCCAGGACGCCCTCGCGAACGACAGCTCGATCTGGTCGGTGTGCGCCTGGCACAAGAACCAGCACGACATGCAGGTCGGCGGGAAGTCGAACGAGGTCGGCTGGAGCGCCTACCAGGCGTGCATGAACGCCGGCGCGATCGTCGCGACCGGGCACGAGCACTCCTACTCGCGCACGCTGACCCTCACCGACGTCGGCAACGCCGGGACCGGCCACGGCAAGACGGGCGCCTTCAACCTGGTGGAGCTCGGCCCGAACCGGAACTTCGTGTTCGTGTCGGGCCTCGGCGGCGTGGGGATCCGCGATTACGAGGCCGCGAGCCACGACGACGACACGTGGTGGTCGTCGTACTACGCGAGCAACAAGTGGGTGAAGAACGGAACGCTGATGTCGGGCACCGCCGACTACGGCGCCCTGTTCATCCGCTTCAACGTGAACGGGGACCCGAAGCGCGCGACCGCGTACTTCAAGGACGTGAACGGCCGCCTCGCGGACGAGTTCACGATCCAGGTCCAGTAAGGCGAGGCGCGCCCGCGCCATCGGGGCCCCGCGGCCGCGGGGCCCGCCTCCTTTCCCGGCCCGGCGCCGAGAGCGCTGCGGCGTGGACCACCGCCGCGCGCATGCGCGAGGGGCTCGGCGGGCTCGGCGGGCTCGGCGGCGCGCGGGCCGCGGCCTGCGCGATCCGGGGACGTGCTGGAGATCCTCGCTCCGAGCGGCGCTGCGCGGTTGACGCACGCGCGCGAGCACCTTTAGGTACGGCCAACGCTTAACAGACGAAGACGAGGAAATCATGACCCTGAACCGACGCTGTGTTGCGCTGGCCACCATCTGCCTCACGTCGATGCTCGGCGCGTGCGGGGACGACGATGGCGGCGATCCCGGTACCGGCACCACCTCGAGCGGCGCGAGCGCGTCCTCGAGCACCGGGGGCGAGGGCGGGGCCACGTCGTCCACCTCCTCAGGCGCCGGGGGTGAGGGCGGCTCCGGCGGCGCCAGCAGCTCCAGCGGCTCCGGCGGCGCCAGCAGCGCCAGCGGCTCCGGCGGCGCCGGCGGCTCCGGTGGGTCCGGAGGCGGACCGGTCGAACCCTTCCGCCAGGTGGGCGGGTTCGCCGCGCCGGAGAGCTGCTACTGGTCTCCGGAAGACCGGCACTGGTACGTGTCGAACGTCGCGGGAGAGCGCGCGCCGGGCTGGATCAGCCGCCTCGACGAGAACGGAACGGTGCTCGACGCGAAGTGGGTCGAGGGGCTCAACGATCCCAAGGGGATGCGGGCCTTCGAAGGCGTCCTTTACGTGGCAGACATCAACCGCGTCGTCGGCATCTCCCTCTCGGATCGCACCGTCACCGAATACCGCATCCCCGGGAGCAACTACGTCAACGACGTCGCCGTCGACGAGGCCACGGGCCAGGTCTACGCCTCGGACACGCTCGCGCAGGCCATCCATCGCTTCGACGCGAGGAACCCCGCGAGCGCCGAGATCTTCGTGCGGTTCAACAACGTCGCCGGCCCGAACGGCATCCTCGTCGACGGCGGATCGCTCGTCATGGCGGGCAGCGGGAGGCTCGCCGAGGGGGGCGAGCTCGGGCAGCTCCTCTCCATCGATCTCGCCGACGGCGCCGTCACGCGCATCGGCGATCTCGCCGGCAAGCTCGACGGCGTCGAGAAGGACGGAGACGGCTTCTGGGTATCGGAGTGGAGCTCGAGCAAGATCTACCGGATCTCGGCCAACGGCACCTGGACGGTCGCGTACGACCTGGCCGCGGAGCATCGCATCGGCACGTCCGCGGACATCGGCTTCGATCCGGAGCGCGGCATCCTCTGCGTCCCCGATCTGGACGCCACCAGCGTCTCGTTCATCGCCGTGGAGTAGGCCTGCTCGTCCCGGCGCCGTGGGCCGCCTGGGCGCTCGAAGCCGGGCCGCCGGTCGGGTACGCTGCGCCCCGGACATGAAACAGCCCGCGCCGCGCTCCCCTGACGCCTCGACCCCCGAGGCCCACGCGAACGCGCCCTCGCGGCCGTCGCCCCCGTCCTCCAGCGCCCCGACCGTCGTCCAGAAGCCGCGCGTGCCCGACGCCTTCGGGGAAGCGCCGACCATCGTGTACATGCCGGCCGACGAGCCCGGCCGCGCGCCCGGCGGCCCGCCCGGCGGCGCCGTGGCCGGGGCGGCCGGCGCGGCCCCCGGCGGCCGCGAGCGCGGCGCCATCGACGACGTCACCCTGCGCATGCCGCCCAGGGCCGGCGCCCCGGGCGGGGATCACGACGACCGCACGCTCAAGATGCCCGCGCGGCCGGCGCGATCCGCCGAAGAAGACGACGCTCCGACCGTCAAGGCCGAGCCCAAGGCGTCCTTCGTCGATCTGGACGCCGGGGAGCAGGAAGAGGGCCGGCCTCAGGACGTCAGATCGGCCGCCAGCGCCTTCTTCAAGCGACACCACAAGAAGCTCTGGTGGCTGCACACCGCCTATGCGCTCAGCCTCGGCGCCTTCGTGGTGGCCTTCGCGCAGAAGGGGTTCCAGCACGCCCGCTTCCTCGCGATCTCGGTCAGCATCGCCTGGCTGCTCGTGCTCCTGTTCTTCCGGCTCTTCGGCACCGGCGCCCGCCAGGACTTCGCGACGGCGTGGCGCGGCGCCCGGCTGCGCTTCCTCGTGATGACCTATGTCCTGAAGAACCTCTATCAGGGCATGCTCTTCTTCCTCCTCCCGTTTTACTGGAAGAGCGCCAGCCTGGACGCGCCGAACCGGTGGTTCGTCCTCCTCCTCGGCGCCTGCGCCTTGCTCTCGACGCTGGATCTCGTCTTCGACCGCGTGCTCATGCGCTGGAAGACGCTCGCCTCGGTCTTCTACGGGGTGACGCTGTTCGCCTGCCTGAACCTCGTCATCCCCGCGCTCCTCCCCAACACCCGGACGCTCTACACGCTGCTCTCCGCCGCCCTCGTGTCCGTGCTCGGCTTCTGCACGCTGCACCTGCCGTTCGGGGCGCTCTGGAGCCGGATGGGCGTGGTGGTCCTCGCCATCGCGGCGGCCGCCGGGGTCGGGCTCGCCTACGGCACGCGGCAGATCATCCCCCCGGTGCCGATGCACGTGTCCTCCGCGGCCGTGGGCCCCAGCATACTCCCGGACGGCCGGCTCGCCATGTCCGTGAAATCGTTGCATTTTTCGGTCATCCGGGAGCTGCGCGCGGTGACCGACGTGGTGGTGCCGGGCGGCGACGGCGACCGGCTCCTCCACGTCTGGCGGCACGAGGGGCGCGAGGTCCTGCGCGCGCCGGAGGAGACGCTGCGGGTCCCTGGCCCGGAGGGCGCGGTGCGGCTCAAGTCGCAGCTCGTGGGCGGGAGCTTGCCGCGCCGCCTGGCCGGGCACTGGACCGTGGATGTCGAGACCGAGGACGGCCAGCTCGTCGGGCGCACCTCGTTCGAGGTGACCGAATGAAGGCGCCGCTCCAGGGCGACCGGGCCGGCGCCGCGCAGCGCGCGCGCTGGGTCGACGTCGGCAACATGGCCAACGGATTCCTCGTGTTCGGCAACGTCGTCACGGGCTTCATCGCGATCGGCAACGTCGCGCGCGGGTTCATCGCGATCGGCAACGTCGCCGTCGGCGTCATCGCGGTCGGCAACGTCGCGCTCGGGGTCGTCGGCGGGTTCGGCGCGACGATCGCGATCGGCGCCTTCGCCGCCGCGGGCGTGCTCTCCTTCCCGGTGCTCGACGGGACGGCGGGCGTGGCCAGCGCGCTCGACCTGCACCCGGTGCTGTCGGTGCTCCCGATCGGCCTCTGGTTCCTCGCGGCGCGCCTCTTCCCGGGGCGGCGCGCGCCGCGCCTGGGCCCGAGCCCCGAGCTGACCCCGCTGCGCGCGCTGCTCCGCGGCGACCGCCCCGAGGGCTGGGTCCGCGCGCGCGTCGAGCGCGCGGGCGGAGGCGCGCTCCGGCTCGAGCAGGGCGGCGCGCGGCTCGAGCTGCCGGCGACGCCGGAGGCGCTCGGCGCGTGCGGGGCGCTGCTCCCGGAGGGCCGGGGAGCGCGGCTGTTCGCGTACGTGCGGGCGGAGGAGCACGTCCGCGGCGGCGATGGCGGCTACCGCGAGGCGCAGCGGCGCGAGCGGGTCCTCACCGTCGCGGATCTGGTGGAGCCGCCGGCGTGGGTGGCGCCCTGGATCAACGGCGGCGAGGCGCAGTGGTGGCTCGCGCGCGCCTGGGACGTGGGGGCGGTCGCGGCGGTGGTCCTGAGGGCGGCGCAGCTCGTGGCGGGCGTGATGGGGTGAGCGGCGAGCTGGCCGGGCCGGCGCCGCGGATCCGCGAGCTCCGTGCGCGCAGCGCTGCGCCGACGAACAGGCCGCGCGCCCTCAGCGCTGTCCAGCGCCGGGGAGGTTCTTCGCCGTCACGTCTCCGACGCGGCCATCGAACGGGCTGGCGACGGTGACGTGCGGTGTCAGCCACGAGAGGCGCTGCTTGAGCCGATCGCTCCGCTCCTTTTGCCAGATTTCCCTCTTCTTGATGGGCTCGGCGGCGCGCAAGTCCGGATCGGCGATCCACGCGATCACGTGCACGCGCGCCTTCCGTTCGACGATGAGCCGGGCGCAGCCCTCCACCCAGGGCTCGGCGCCCAGCCTGCCGGCGCCGACCAAGCCGGCGACGGTATCGCGCACCTTGCATGCGATGGCGATAGGAAGCTCGAGGGGCTGCCGCCTCTTCGCCTCGATGGGGTGCCCGCGGTAGTCCTTCACCTCGATGAGATAGAGCCGTTCCTCGCGTACCCCGACGATGTCGACGGCCTTCGATCCCACGCGAACCAGAGCCCCCGTGTCCTCGTCGGTCCACTCGCCCTGGAGCTTGCCGATGCCGCGCAGGAAGGCGCGGCTGTCGTCCCACTTCTCCGCCAGGGTCCGGCTGTCGCCGAACTCGAAGCGGCTCCTCTCCACGTCGATGGCCTTCACCGCGGGGCCTCGCCCGGCGCGAAGATGGCCTGTTGCTCCCGCTCGTGCAGAGACGCGATGGCGTCGAGGATCGCGTTGTGCTGGAGCTCGGCGAGCCGCTCGCCGCGCTCGACCAGGACCTCGGCCTCGTCACGGCGGAGCGCGAAGAACGCTGCCTCTCCCGGGCGCAGCGCGCCCGTGTCGACCTTCAACGACAGCTCCGAGGTGAGCGCATAATCGTGCGTGGCGATGAAGACCTGCGCGCCCGCGTGAGCGAGCCCGGCGGCGGTGTCGCTGGTGAGGCGAGCGCGCTTCGGGTCGAGGTTCGCCTCGGGCTCGTCCCAGAGCAGATACGCATTCTCGGAGAGCGATCCATTGATGAGCAGGTAGGCGATCATGGCGAGCTTGCGGTCACCTTCGGCGACCATCGTCATCTCCATGTCGTGCCCCGGGTAGCTCAGGTAGAAGCGCCCGTCCCTCATGAAGACCTTCCCGCCGAGCTCCCGCTCGATGGGGTCGAGGAGCGCCGCCGGCCCGCGAGACCGGAGCGGCTTCAGACCGAGCGCCACGCAAAGATCGAAATAGGTCCGGTCGAACGCCGACTCGCGGCGAAGCCACGCCTCGACGAAGCCCGGGAAGATCGAGAGGACCTCCCGAGGGGGGATGAACAGCGGCCGGCCGATCCTGGACAGGTCTCCCGTGGCCTTGGACGTCAACGCCGCGCCCGTGGGCAGCGTGACCTCTACCCGGGCATCTTCCCACTCGATCGAGATGTCCGCTCGGCCGGCGGTGCTCTTGGCGAAGCTGTCCAGGGAATCGGGCAGGAAGACCCCCGTGAGCATGCCGCGAACCAGGTCGTCCAGCTTCGGCGCCGCCGCGCCCTCGAGCCCCTCGCCCGCGGCGAACCGGCGCGCGGCCTCGGTCAGCGCGTAGACGAGCTTGAGGACGTGGGACTTGCCCGTCCCGTTCTCGCCGATGAGCACATTGACCCCGGGCGCAAAGTCGAACGCCGCGTCGGAGAACACGGTGAACCCCTGGAGGGTGAGCCGGGTGAGCTTCATCGCGCGCGGAGTCTACTGGACCCGGCGCGCCCCCGCGAGGAGGCCGCGGCTCGGACGGGCGAGCGCGAGGCAGGGAGCCTCGGTCCGTGCTCGTGAAGAGCGCGGCTCACCCCTCCACGATCGCCGGGCTCCCGCTGTACACCGCCGCGTCGAGCAGCCGCTCCTCCCGCACCAGCGCGAGCGCCGGCGCGTCCCGGCGCAGCGAGATGCTGCCGCCCGCGTCCGCGAACCCGCACGCCTCCGCCCCCCGCCGCGAGCCGATCTCCCAGAGCGCCTCGGCCGGCGTCCCCCCGCCCTCGCCCCGCAGCGTCACGCGCTTGCCCGTCCGCAGCCGCTCGCCCAGCTCGACGCCCCGCAGGTCCTCGAACGGATCGGTGATCACGTGGCTGTCGATCCCCACGCAGAGCCGCACGCCCGCCGCGCGCAGCGCCCCCACGTCGGGCAGCCCGTCGCCGAGGTCGCGCTCGGTCGTCGGGCACAGGCACGCGAACGCCCGCGCCGCGCCGAGGAGCCCCGGCTCGTGCGGCGCGAGGTGCGTCGCGTGCACCGCCACGAAGCGCTCGCTCAGGACCCCGCGCTCGGCCAGGAGCTCCACGGGGCGCCGCCCCGTCTCGGCGAGGCACGCCTCGATCTCGGCCGGCTGCTCGGCCACGTGCATGTGCACCATGAGCCCGCGCTCCTCGGCGTACCGCGCGATCTCGCCGAGCCACGCCGGGGGCACCGCGCGGACGCTGTGCGGCGCCACCCCGACGCGCACGTCGTCGCAGCCCGCGTAGCGCGCCCGCAGCGCCTCGACGTCCGCGAGCGCCGCGTCGAGCGATCCGTCCGAGAACCGCCGCTGCGCCCCCTCGGGCGCTCGGCCGGCGCCGGCGCGCGCGTAGACGACCCGGAGGAGCGCGATCCGGAGGCCCGCCGCGCGCGCGGCCTCGATCACCGCGTCCGCGAGGACGGTGCGATCCGCGTAGGGCGCGCCGTCCGGCTGGTGGTGCACGTAGTGGAACTCGCCCACCGTGCGGACGCCCGCGGCGCGGAGCTCGCGATACGCCACCTTCGAGATCGCGTGAATCGACTCCGGCGTGAGCGACGCCGCGAGCGCATACATGGCGGTCCGCCACGACCAGAAGTCGTCCGACCCCGACGGCCCCGGCCGCTGCGCCTCCCCGCGCATCCCGCGCTGGAATGCATGGGAGTGGGCGCTCGCCAGCGCCGGCAGCTCGATGGCCCCCGCCGTCAGCCTCATCGCCGCTCGCCGTACCACGCCGGGGAGGCCGGCGGAAGGCGCGGCGTCCTGCCTCTGCCGATCACTCCTCTTCTGCCGACACCGTGATGAGCGTCAGGCAGCCGAGGTCGAGCTCGGCGCAGGCCTCCATGACCGCATCGGTGTCCGGCTCTTGCTCGTACCAGGCCACGGTGAGCGCGCTGCACTCGGGGAGCACGTCGCGAGAGTACGCCCTCAACGCGGCGGCGCACGCGTCGATCTCCGCGATGGTGGCCGTGCACTGCGTGGGCGCGACGCACGGTTGCTCCTCGATCTCTGCGAGGACCTGCTCGACGAGCTGCTCCGCCTGGCCCGGGTCGGCCAGGCAGCCCTGGTAGCCCTCGGCGCACCTCGCTCGCAGCCCGGCGTCGTCGATCCCGGGGTCGTCCCCGAACCTCGCGCCCATCACGCCCATCATGCGGCACACGACCTCGACATCCAACTCGTCGGCGCTGCACTTGCGGTATCCCCTGCACGCCTGCTCGGCCTCCGCGGGCGTGAGCTCGTCGACGACAACCGACGTGTCGAACCCCGAGCACGAGGCCTCGCCGGCCGCCGCCCCCGCCGGCGCCGGCGCCTCGTCATCCCCGCAGCCGAGCGCCGAGAGACCACAGGCCAGGCACACCCCCACCACACCAGCCCAAAACGTCGATCGCATTCTTCCACTCCCCTTGAAGGAACCAGGTTCAAGCTCCGCCCCGTCGGCGAACACCTTTCCCTACGCAGGGCCGCGGTCGCTTCTCCTCCGTGCTCGGCGTCACAATGCTGCTGCCGTCGCCACGGCGGACGCGCGCGCCGCGACAGCGGGTGTGCGCGCCGCGACGGCGGGTGTGCGCGCCGCGGCGCGGGGGCTCGCGGCCGCCTAGACCTTCGGCTCGACCTCGAGCTCGGGCAGCCCTTCCAGCTTCACCTCGACCTCGGCGGCGGGCGGCGGCGCGGGGAGCTCCTCGCGGCGGGCCGCCATCACCGTCAGGGCGCGCGGGAGGCACTCGACCACGAGGGGCGTCGTCCCGACCTCCTCGCCGTCGATGAGCACGTGCTGCGGCGGATCGGTGCTGATGCGGACCCGCCGGGCGGCGAGGAACCCGATGTTGTCGCGCTCGGCCGGCTCGCCGTCGATCGCCGTCCGCAAGAGGTGCAGGCCCGTCGCGACCGCCTCGACCAGCGTCGTCGCCGACACGATGGTGAGATCGAGCCGCCCGTCCTCGGGGGACACCACCGGCGGCCCCTGCGCCAGCACCGTGCGCGCGGGCGCCATGTTCGCGACCGTCACCGCCACCGCCCGGCAGTGGATCCGCTGGTCGTCCGTCTCGATCTCGACCCCGAACGGCTCCAGGCTGATCAGCTTCTTCAGCCCGGTGCGGATGTACGCGAGCACACCCCATCGCTGCTTGGCGTCCTGCGGGGTCTCGCCGACGGTGTCGGCGTGGAGCCCGACCGCTGACAGCAGGATCATGGTCCTCCCGTTCGCGCGGGCGGCGTCGATGCGCGTCGGCTCGCCGCGGACGAGGACCTCGATGGCCCCCTCCAGGTCGGCCGGGATGCCCAGCGTGAGCGCGATCGAGTTCGCCGTGCCGAGCGGCAGGATGCCCAGGCAGGTGTCCGTGCCGAGGAGCGCGGACGCCACGCTCGAGATCGTCCCGTCGCCGCCCGCCGCGATCACCAGGGGGGCGCCCTCGCGGCGCGCCACCTCGGCGCACGCGGCGGCGCTGCGGTCCGCGCTCGTCTCGTAGACGCTCAGCGCGAACTCGCGCTGGAGCCGCGAAGGAAGCGACTCGACCGCATCGCCTGCGTGGCCAGCAGCAGGGTTGAAGATCAGCGCCGCTCTCCGCTCGGTCATCGCCGTATCCTAGAACGCCGAAGCGGTTGAAACCCCAAGAAAATTCGCCGTCGCCCCCGCGGGCCGCCGCGCCGGAGCCGGCGCGGCCGCGGGTGACGCCGCAGAGCCCCGCCGCCCGCCCGCTCGGCGCCTGCCTCGGGGGTTGTGCCTGCGTGCGCCATGCTCGCGACAGGAACGCCCCGCCGCGCGGCGCTCAGGTGCTTTTGGCAGGACGATGGCACGGCGATTGTACTTCGACAGCACCCATGAGGTTTCAACGAATCGGTCGACTGGCTTGCCTTGCGCTCGCGTTGCTCGGCGCAGGGACGCTCGCCGCGTGCAGCAACGACTCGGCAGGGGGGGACTCCGGCGGCACCGGCGCCGCGGGCGGCGGTGGCGCCACCGGCGGAGCGGGTGGCACGGGCGGCGAAGGTGGGGGGAACGGCGGAGAGGGAGGAGGCGGCGGCTACGAGTGGCCCGTCGACACCTACCCGATCGACATCACCCCGTCCGAGGACTGGAAGAACCAGCTCGATTTCCCCTTCGACCCCTTCGCGGCGTACTCGACCTACGATGGGCCGGCCTGGGTGAAGTTCACCGTTCTGATGCACGACCCCACCAAGGTCTACTACCAGGACAGCAACAAGTTCCCGTTCCACGGCGAGTTCGCCAGGGCGCGGCTCGATCCGTTCTTCGACATGTCGCTGGACGAGTTCGACCAGGTCTCGCTGCACGAGGAGGGACAGCAGGCCATCCTCGGCGCGGTGCTCATCTCGCCGTTTGCGTCCACCGATCCGGAGTACGGCATCCAGCTGGTCCGGCAGGACGCCTACGATCCCGAGATGGCGCGGGTCGTCCTGGAGCTCGTCAAGGACAGCATCGCCGCGCCCGACGGGACGCAGCCGTTTTACTTCCCGACCTACGAGCAGGCCGCGTCGGCCGCGGAGAACAGCGCCTTCTTCGCGGAGAGCGGGTTCCCGGTGAGCTCGGTGGATCGGTGGCTGAACGGCGACGCGTGCTACTCGACGGGCTGGGCCCTGGGCCGGCTCCGCTACGTCCCCCCGGACATGATCGACGCGGCCTACGCGAGCGGCGATCTCCGGGCCGAGGACATCCTCCTCACCGACTCCATCCCTGCGGAGGTGCCTTATGTGGCGGGCATCGTCTCGCTGTCGCCCTCGACCCCGAACGCGCACACCGCCCTCCTGGCGACGTCCTTCGGCATCCCGTTCGTGTACGTCGGCGACCCGGCCACCGCGGCGCAGGCGAAGGCGCTCGACGGCAAGGAGGTCGCGCTGCGCGCCTCGCTGGAGTGGGGGGTCGTGTGCCGCGCCGCGCTCTTCGACGCCGAAGGGAAGATCGCGCCGGCGGACAGGGACCAGCTCCTCTCGCTGAAGCAGCCCGGCGATCTCGGGCTCCAGCCGAAGGAGCCGCTCGGGGCCTATTCGGGATCCACCGAGGATCTCGCCCCCGCGGACATCGTTCACTTCGGGGGCAAGGCCGCGAACTACGGCCTCTTGCGCGACGCCATCCCCGAGAACTCGGATGTCGCGGTCGCGCTGTCGTTCGATCTCTGGGACGATTTCCTCGATCAGGTCATGCCCGGCGGCAGCACGCTGCGCGCCGAGATCGCCGAGCGCCTCGGCGGCTACGCCTACCCGCCCGACATGCAGGCGCTCAAGGCCGATCTCGCGGCGATCCGCGCGCGGATCACCAAGGACACCGCCTTCTCCGCGGGGCAGCGGCAGGCGATCGAGGCGGCGATCGCGGGCTTCTCGCCCACGAAGAAGATCCGGTTCCGGAGCTCGACGAACGTGGAGGACAGCGCCGTCTTCACGGGCGCGGGCCTCTACGACAGCTACAGCGGCTGCCTGGCCGACGACCAGGACGGCGACGAGGTGGGGCCGAGCCTCTGCGACGACGGCGAGGACGAGGAGCGCGGGGTGTTCCGCGCGATCCGCAAGGTGTACGCGAGCTTCTACAACGACAACGCCTTCCTCGCCCGGCTCCTGTACGGCGTGGACGAGGACCAGGTCGGGATGGGCGTGCTCGTCCACCACTCCTATCCTGACGAGGACGAGATGGCGAACGGCGTCGCCACGCTCTCGCGCGGCGTCCCGCCCTCGGACGGGATCAAGATCGTGACGCAGCTCGGGGCGACGTCCGTCACCAACCCGGAAGGGGGAGCGCTGCCGGAGGTCGTGAACGTGAGCAGCCTCGACGGCGAGACCTACGTGGAGCTCCGCTCCGGCTCGACGCTCGTCCCGCTCGGCGATCACGTGATGAAGTGGGAGGCCGATTACCGCGCGCTCGCCTCCCTGCTCGGCAAGGTCGAGGAGAGGTTCAGGGAGGTGCACCCGAGCAAGACGACGTTCCTGCTCGACTACGAGTTCAAGAAGATGACGCCCGGGGAGCTCGTCGTGAAGCAGGTGCGCGAGGTCTCGATCCCGAACACGACACCGAGCCTCACGCCGTTCCTGCTCTCCGAGCCGCGGGAGCTCTGCACCTTCCAGGGCGAGTTCGGCGACGTGTTCGCGAACCACCGGCTCAAGGTGCGCGCGAGCCTCTCGGCGAAGAGCCAGTTCCTCACGCCGGAGGCCCTCGGCGCGACCCTCTTCGGCGACGCGACGCTCGACTACCTCTCCGGCGGATCGGTGGCGACGCTGACCGGGAGCCCGGCGGCGTGGCCGGGCGCGTCGCACACGTACGCCGACCAGACGGCCACGGACGTGTTCGTGGACGGCGACGGGGCCTCGGCGGTCACCTTCGCGCTCGCCGCCTCGTCGGTGCCCGAGCTGCTGCCGCCGTCGGTGGGCCCGCTCGTCGCGCTGCGCGATTTCGGGCTCGAGTTCCGCGCCGAGTACGCCACGCCGGTATCGTCGCTCGACTGGGACGGCACGCCGCTCAGCGTGACGTCGGAGGCGGTGCGGCTCGGCGAGTGCCCCGCGGACGGCCCGCCCGTGGAGGGCGCGCTGCTCCAGGAGCGCTCGCTCTCGGCGGGGGAAGGCGTCGTGGTGGAGACGTCGTTCTACTGGCCGCCGTACCCCAGCGGACCGACGGCGGGGTACACGGCGCCGCTCCACAAGTGGGTGGAGACGCGCATCACGGGGCTGACGAGCCGCCCGATCGTGCTCAAGGGCTATCAGGCGCAGACGTACCGCCCGGCGCACCACAACTTCTCGGAGGATTTCGTCTTCGAGCCCCGGCTCGAGCCCGGCATGGACCCGGCGCTCCTCGACGAGCTGGAGGACAAGGGCATCCGGTGGATCTACATCCGCACCTCCGATATCGAGGGGATGCCTCCGCAGGTGTGGACCGCCGACGCGGCGGGCGTGTTCACCCAGATCGGCTGAGCGACTCGCGGAGGGCCCGTCGAGCCCCGGCGCGCCGCGCGCGGCCGCCCGGGGCTCGGCCGGGGGTTGACGCGCGGAGGCTGCGGATCGACCAGAGGCGCCGGCGAACATCGCCGACGAGGAGAAGATCATGAGCCTTTACGAAAGCTCGTTCCCCCAGATGGTTCGCATGCTCGGTCAGGTGCTGGTCTGGCTCGACAAGGCGCAGGCCTTCGCCGAGCAGAAGAAGTTCAACCCGGAGGAGCTCCTCACGGCGCGCCTCGCGCCCGACCAGTGGAACCTCCGGCGTCAGCTCCAGACCCTCGCCCACTGGCCGGTGCGGCTGGCCGCGCTGCTCACCGGCGAGGAGGCGCCGGCGCGCGAGAACGCCGAGGAGGAGACGATCGCGGAGCTGCGCGCGCGCCTCGGGAAGGCGATCGAGCAGGTGAAGGCGCTGAAGCCGGAGCAGCTGAACGGCGTGGAGGAGCGCACGATCCCGCTGTTCTTCCTGCCGGGCAAGGGCATGAAGGCGACGGACTTCGTGTTCCAGTTCTCGCTGCCCAACTTCTACTTCCACGCCACCACCGCGTACTCGATCCTGCGGCACAACGGGGTCGACGTCGGCAAGTCCGACTTCATCGGAGCGATCGACCTCCGCGACGTGTGATCGCGGCGGCGTTCGCCGACGGGGCCGGCCGACCCGACAGGCTCAACCGCCCCAGTCGACCTTGGGCCTCCCCGGCGGCGTCACGTTCGGCATCTCGTGAAAGAGCGCGCGCCCGAGGTCGGGCAGCGGCGCGCACGCCTGCTCTCCCAGGTTGGTCAGCTCCAGCGGATCCTCCAGCACGTTGAAGCAGTGGAACTCGCCGTCCCACTCGCGCGCCTCGATCTTCAACGGCCCCTGCATCATCCCCCAGTTGCGGAAGGAACACCCCCACACCCACGTGCAGTTCGTGAGCGGCACCGGCGCGACCGTGCGCTCCGGCCGCGTCAAGGGGTGCCCCATCATCCGGCCGCGGAACGGCGCGAGCCGCGGCTCGTCCCAGAGGCCCATCAGATCGAGGAACGTCGGCGCGAGATCGAGGTGCCACACGAACTCGTCCCGCGCGCCCTCGATGCTCGCCCGCTCCTCCGGGGCGAGCGTCCCCTCCGGCGCGTCGATCCACGCGGGGACGAGGATCTCCTCGTCCCACAGCGAGCTCGTATGACCGAGCTGCCAGTGCTCCCGGAACGACTCGCCATGATCCGAGGTGTACACGATGACCGTGCGCTCGCCGCTCGGCGTCCCCCGGATGTGCTCGATGAGCCGGCCGACCGCCATGTCCGACAGGTAAACGACGTTGCGATAGTAGTTCTTGAAATGCTCGTTCTTCTCGGGCGCCTTGCTCAGCTCGCTGGGCTGAAAGGGCGAATGGAGCGGGTCGCTCACGTACGGGAAGTGGATGTTCGAGTAATGCACGACCGCGAAGAACGGCTCGACGAGCTCGCCCCACTCCTCGATCACGCGATCCGTGAGCAGCCGGTCGTAGGCGCCGTAATCGAGGTCGGCGCCCGGATCGAGCTCGGTCGCGACGACCCGGTGCGAGACCGGGATGTCCTGCACGTAGAGCCGGGCGTTCCCGAACATGAGGTTCTGGCTCGTCCAGTACGCCGTGTCCCACCCGGCCGCGTGCGCGTAATCCCAGAGCAGCGGGGCCGAGCTGAGCACCGCGAGGCTCTCGGTCGGGGAGACGCCGGACCAGATGTTCGAGATGGAGATGGCCGTCGTCGAGTCGTGCGCCCGCATCTGCAAGAGCGGCATGCGGCCCGGCGCGGCGGCGTTGGAGAACGGCGTCGCCAGGTCGCAGTCCGGGTCGTGCTCGACGCACGTCACGTCCGCCCGCTGGCTCTCCTGCAGGAGGAGCAGGACGTTCCGCGGCCGCGCTGGCCGCGCGGCGAGCGGCGGCACGCGCTCCGGGTCGCGGCGCTGCACCCGCAGATCCGGCGAGTCGTCGGTGATGCCGAGGTGCTCTTTGACCACGGCGGTGAGGCCGTGGAAGTAGATCATGTCGGCCGACGACGACTGGATCACCCGGTAGCTCACCGGGATCCGGGTCACGCCGATCAGCGCGAGCGGCACGACCGCCGCCGCGATCCGCCGCCGGAGCCGCCGCGGGCGCACGAACCGGCGGGAGAGCCGGAGCGCAGCGAGGGCGAGGCCGAGCGCGACGGCGAAGTGGGCGATCACGCGCGGGTGCCCGAGCGGGAGCGTGCCCACGATCGACCAGGGGATCGACTGGGAGTGGATCTGCGAGTCGATCGAGCAATAGATGTTGTAGAGGGCGTGGAAGCCGCCCTGCACGCCGCACGCGAGCGTGAAGAGCGCGACGAACAGGCCGGCCGCCACGCCGCGCAGGGCGCCGCGGCGGCCCGAGGCGACGTAGAGCAGGACGCCCCAGAACCCCAGCGACACGACAACGGTCGCGGCGTACCCCGCCGCGTGCAGCCGATCGAACGTGGTCATGTGGCGGCCCCGCCGCAGCACGTCGGCGACGAGGAACCAGAGCGCCGGCGACGCGAGCAGGGCGAGGCCGATCCAGCGGCGCCGGCGGCGCGCCGCCCGGCGCGCGTCGCGAGGGCGCTCGGCGGCCGCAGGCCGGCCGGCGGGCGCGGCCGCAGGCGCGGGCGCGGCGGCGGGGGGCGGCTCCGCGGAGGGCCGGCCGGCGGGGGACTCGGGCGGCGCGCCGGGCGCGGCGCCCTCTCGATCGATGTCCTGCGCCATCCGGATCAGTCGCGGCGAGGCGCCGCCGCGAGGTCGCGGAGGTGGACCGGGACGTCGACGCTGCCGGCAGGGCCGCCGTAGATCGCGTCGGCGAGCCGGGGCAGGTCGCCGCAGGCCGCGGGCCCGAGGTCGTGCTGCTCGCGGGGGTCGGCGAGCACGTCGTAGCAGTGCCAGGCGGTGTCCCAGGCGCGGGATTCGAGCTTCATGTTGCCGCGCATCATCCCCCAGTTCTTGAACGCGCAGCCCCAGATCCCGGTGCAATTCGTGAGCGCCAGCGTCGCCGGCCCCGGCGAGGGCCGGAGCAGGCTGCGACCGACCATCGCCGCCCGGCGATCCGCGAGCGCCGGCTCCTCCCACAGGCCCATGAGATCGAGCAGCGTCGGCGTCACGTCCGTGTGGAAGACGAGCTCGTCCCGGGCCGCGCGCAGCGCGGCCTCCTCCGCGGCCGTCAGCGTGCCCGGCGGCGCGTCGATCCAGCCGGGCACCCGGATCTCCTCGTCGAGGATGGAGCCGGTGTGGCCGAGCTGGCCGTGCTCGCGGAACGCCTCGCCGTGATCCGAGGTGAAGACGATCACCGTGCGCTCGCCGACCGGAGAGCTCCGGACGAACCGGATGAGCTCGGCGATCGCCGCGTCCTGCCGGTAGACCGCGTTCCTGTAGAAGTTGCGGTACGCCTCGTTGTCGTCCGGCGCCTTGCTCTCGAGCGCGGGCTGGAACGGCGCGTCCTCCGGGTCGACCAGGTACGGGACGTGGGTGTTGCCGAAGTGGGCGACCGCGAGGAACGGCTCGCGCAGCGAGAGCAGCTCGGACCGCACGTGCGCGGACAGCAGCCGGTCGTCGGCCCCGAGATCGATGTCGGCGAGCGGATCGAGCTCGGTCGCGCCGCACTGGTGCGAGACCGGCAGGTCCTGCACGTAGAGGCGCGAGTTGGCGAACATCATGTGGTGGCTCGTCCAGTACGCGCTGTCGAAGCCGGCGGCGTCCGCGTAGTCGAAGACGAGCGGCGCGGTGTGGAGCTCCTCGCGCGTCGCGATCGGCTGGAGGCCGGACCAGAGCACCGCGAGCCCGATCGCCGTCGTCGAGGCGTTCGACCGCATCTGCGTGAGCGGCAGCCGGCCGGGCGCCGCCGCGTCGATGCGCGGCGTGCCGGGGCACCCCGAGGGCGCCGCGCCGGCGGCCGCGGGCGCCGAGCACGTGGCGTCGGCGCGCACGCTCTCGGTCAGGACGAAGAGCACGTTGCGCCGCGGGCCGGGCTTCGGGGTGAGCCGCGGCAGCGCCGGCGGCGTGCGGAGGCCGGGGCGCACCTGCGCCGTGGTCTGGACGCCGACGAGCTCCTTGATGAGGCCGCCGATCGCGTGGAAGTAGATGACGTCGGGCGTGGACGCCTGCACCGTGCGGTAGGAGCACGGCAGCACGAACGCGGCCACCACGACCGCGGGCGCGGCGAGGCGGGCGGCGCGGGCCCACCGGGTGCGGCCGGGCCGCACGATCCGCCGGCCGAGCCAGACGAGGGCGACCGCGAGCAGCAGCGGCGGGAGGACCGAGCGGAGGAAGTTCCCCCCGTCGGCCCGGAGCTGGCCGAAGAGGCTCGCCGAGAGCGAGGTCCCGAAGAGCGTGGCGTCGAGGTTGAGGTACGTCGCGTACTGGCGGTGGAAATAGAGCTGGCCGCCGAGCGAGAGCGTCGCGAGCGTCACGAAGAGCAGCGCGGCGATCCACCGCGACGCGCCCCGCCGCGACGAGGCCGCGAAGAGCAGGAGCCCCCAGAGCGCGGCGCTCTCGACCATCGCGCCGAGGTAGCTCGCCACGTGCTTGCCGCTCAGATCGAGCAGGCGATCGCCGCGGATGCGGACGTCGGCGAGCACCACGAGGAGCAGCGGGAGCGCGAGGAACAGGCGGCCGTAGCGGCGCCGGGCGCGGGCGAGGGAGCGCAGCCGCGCGCGCGCCGCGGCGCGGTCCGGGCCGAGATCGCGGGCGAGGCCGCGGGACGAGCGGCTGGCGGCGTCGGCATCGGCCGCCTGGGGATCGTTCGACGCCTTGAACGGGAGCACGGGACGCGCGCGAGTTTAGCGAGGACGTGGCGTATCGGGAACGTTTCTGCGGCGGGTCGATGTCGGCGAGGTGGCGGGCCCGGCCGGCCGGAGGGGGCCGCCCGGGCGGAGAAAACCCTTCGACAGCCGCCCGGGGCGTGCCATGAGAGGCGTCCGACATGGCGGAGCAGCTCTTCCTGAACGGGTTGCGCGGCGCTCAGCAGGCCCGAGAGGCCGCCGCGCCGCCGGCCGAACCGTCCTCCACCGCAGCCGCCGCGCAGCCCGAGCCGCGGCCGTCCCCCGGCGCGCCGGCGCCCGAGGCGCCGCGCCAGACGGCGGCGAGGCTCAGCGCCGAGCTGGAGGCGGCGCTCGTGCGCGAGCTGATGGCGGCGTACCAGAGCCTCAACTACACGCATTTCCGGCGGAAGCTGCGCCCTCCGTCGATCGAGCTGTCCGACGCCGCGAGCCGGCTCGGGCGCTGGATCTCGGAGGCGCGCGCGATCGAGATCTCGCGGCCGCTGGTGCTGACGCAGCCGTGGGGGGTCGTGATCGAGGTGCTCAAGCACGAGATGGCGCACCAGTACGTGCACGAGGTGCTGGGCGTCACGGACGAGGCGGCGCACGGGCCGGCGTTCCGCGAGGTGTGCGAGCGCCTCGGCATCGACGCGACGGCGTCCGGGATGCCGGCGGCGGGGCCGTCGGCGGAGCCGGGCGGGGGGGCGCGCGGCGACGGGAGCGCGGAGGCCGCGGGCGCGGACGCGCGGATCCTCGATCGCATCGCGCGGCTGCTCGCGCTCGCCGACAGCCCGAACGCGAACGAGGCGCAGGCGGCGATGAGCGCGGCGCAGCGGCTGATGCTGAAGTACAACCTCGACGTCGCGAAGGCGCGCGCCGCGCGGCAGTACGGCTTCCGCCACCTCGGCGCGCCGAGCGGGCGCGTGGGCGAGAGCGAGCGGATCGTCGGGGGCATCCTCGGGAAGCATTTCTTCGTCGAGGCGATCTGGGTGCCGGTCTACGCGCCGCTCGAGGGCAAGCGGGGCAGCGTGCTCGAGATCTGCGGGACGCCTGCGAACCTGGAGATGGCGGCCTACGTGCACGCCTTCCTGCACCACACGGCCGAGCAGCTGTGGAACGAGCACAAGCGGACCCACGGCGTGAAGGGCAACAAGGACCGGCGGACGTACCAGGCCGGGGTGATGCTGGGCTTCCTCGAGAAGCTGAACACGGAGCGGAAGGTGTCCGCGGAGCAGGGGCTCGTCTGGGTGAGGGACGCGGATCTGGACAGCTACTACCGGACGCGCCACCCGCACGTGCAGCACCTGCGTCACGCGGGCAACCAGCGGACGGCGGCGCACGCGCACGGGCGCGAGGCGGGACGGAAGATCGTGCTGCACCGTCCGATGCAGGGGGCGACCGGCGAGCGGGGGATGCTGCTGCCGCCCGGCAAGAAGCGCTGATCGGCGTGGTCCTGCCGTCCTGGCCGGGCGAGGGGCCGGGCGGACGGCGGTCGGCGGCGCGCGGACGGCGTCGGGACGGCGATGCGCGCTCGACGGGCGCGTTGACGCGGATGGAGCGGTTCCGGCACGATGGCCCCGTGTGCGGGCCAACCTAGGAGAAGAACGAGATGCCGCTCCGGTTCACCATTGAAGAGCGATTCGATGCGTCGCCCGAGGACGTCTTCCGGCTGGCGACCGACATCGACTCCTTCGGCGACTGGATGCCCAACTTCGTGCGGGCGGAGAAGCTCACGGGGGACGTCGTCGGCAAGGGCGCGATGTGGCGTGAGACCCGCAAGATGTTCGGCAAGGAGTCGACGGAGCTGTTCGAGGTCACGGCGGCAGAGCCCGGGAAGAGCCTGGACCTCTTCGTCGACGGGCAGAAGGGGACGACGGGGCGAGGCGAATACCGCTTTCGCTACGTCTTCGAGCCGCAGGGCGCCGGCACGCTGCTCCGGATGGATGGCGAGATCGCCGGGATGGGGTGGTTCATGGAGACGCTCGGGCGGCTGTTCATCGGCAGCTTCAAGAAGGCCGTGCACGGGGATCTCAAGGCGATGAAGACGCACCTGGAGCGGCGGCCGGCGAGCTAGGAGCGCGCGCGGGCGTCCACACGGCCAGCGCCGGATCGCGCCGCGCGGCGCCGGAATCACCTCTTTCCGCGTCGAGACCGTCCGTCTTTGTTGACCCGGTGCGTGGCGCCAGGCACCATCCGCGCGGGCGGCGCCCGGCTGGCCTGCATGGCTGGAGGCTCGAACCCGGCTCGCCACCTTTCCCCTAACAAGCTGTCGAGGTGCTTTGATGCCCGTTCGTACGATTCTCTTGCTCTGCTTCGCGCCCTTCGTCCTCGGCGCGCTCCAAGGTTGCGGCGGCAGCGACGACCCGGGCGGCACCGGCGGCGGCGACGGCCCGCTCGGCGCTTGCCCGCCCGACTCCGCTGCGCAGCAGGCGGCGGGCAGCCAGGCGATCGCGACCAACTGCGTGTACTGTCACGGGACGATGGTCGAGGGCCCGTCCCGCGGCGGCGCTCCCCCGGAGGCCAACCTGGACGACCCGGCTTATATCCGCGCAGACGGGGTGGAGATCCTCGAGCAGCTCGACGAGGGCGTAATGCCCCCCACCGGCCGGCTCCCGGACGCCACGATCGAGGACATCCGGGTCTACCTCGCCTGCGAGGCGGAGTAGGAACACCCCGCCCCCCATCCCTCACGCCTCGCCGAACGCCGGCGCGCCGTCCCGCGAGATGGCGCGCCAGCGACCCCGCCAGATACCCCCGGCCCGCTTGCAGGCCGCGCCGGAGCAGCGATACCGTGGCTGCGGCACACCGCGGGACACCCCACCTCAGGCGCAAGACAACCCCCTTCACCATGAGACTCGACTCGACGCGTTTACGGCAGGGATTCAACTTTGTTGTGGCGCTGATGGTCGCTCTCTCGGCCTTCGGGTGCTCCGATGACCCCCTCGAGGGCGAGGGCGCCGGCGGCCAGGCGGGGCACGGGAGCTCCACGATGAGCGGCACCGGCGGCGGGGGCGGCGGAGAGGGCGGCAGCGCCGGCGGCGGAGAGGGCGGCAGCGCCGGCGGCGGAGAGGGCGGCAGCGCCGGCGGCGGGGGCATGGTTGCGGCGCCGGATTTCACGCTGTTCATCGTCGCCGCCACCGTCGACGTCCCCTATGACGCGCTGACGTCCGTCGATCTCTCGATCCGCCGATTCAACGGCTTCGACGAGCCGATCGAGATCATCGTCAACGCACCTCCCGCCGGGCTCGTGTACACGCCGCTCGTGGTGCCGCCGGACGCCACCTCCGGGGCCCTGGAGGTCGGAGCCTCGGGAGAGCTCACGGTGGGCACGACGTTCAACCTCGAGCTCGTGGCCCGCGCGGAGGACCTCCTGCGCTTCGCCGCGGCCAGCGCCACCGTGGTGACGGCCTCGCCCTGACCGCCGCGGGCCCCGGCGCGGCGCTCCCCTCGAGCGCTGTGCGACCGCGCGATCCGGAGTATGGTGCAGGCATGTTCAGGCTGGATGCCCGCTCCGGGGCCGCGCTCGCGCTGGCCTCCGCGCTCGCGCTGACCGCCGCGCTCGGCGCCTCCTGCGCCGGCGCGCCCCCCGCGCAGCGCGGGCCGACGGCCTGCCCGCCGCTCTGCCCGCAGCCGACGACCCAGCCGCCCGCAGCGCCGCCGGGGCCCGTCGTCCCGGGCACGCCGGGCGAGGCCCCGGTGTTCGACCCCGAACGCCTCACCCTCGTGCTGGACGACCCGAGGCTCGCGCCGGTGCAGAAGCTCGTCGCCCAGGAGGCGTACGCGAGCGCGGTCGCGGCGATGGCCCAGGCGCTCTCCGCGCCCCTGTCGCCCGCGGACGCAGCGGCGTTCCGCTACCAGCTCGGGCGGCTGCGCGCGCTCGCGGGCGACCCCCTGGGCGCGGCGAAGGAGTTCGACGCGGCGGCGGCAGCCGGCGGGCCGCTCGCCGACCACGCGCGGTTCGCGGCGGCCGATCTCCTCGCCAGGGCAGGGCAGCCCGACGCGGCGATCGAGCGCGCGCGCGCGGTCGCATCGGACGTCGCCATCGCCGACGAGGTCGATCGCGTGGTCGCCAATGCGCTCGCCGAGAAGGGCGACATCGGGGGCGCGGCCGTGCGCTGGCAGGCGTACCTCGCCCGGAGCTGGCCGGCCTCGACGTGGGTGCCCGAGGCGCTCCGCTTCGCCCGCGCGCTGCTCCGCCATCCGGGAGAAGACCGCGCCGAGGAGGCGATCCGGCTGGCGCGGCGCATCCTCGACGAGGCGCCGGGCGGCGCGGGCGCGGGGGAGGCGAAGGAGATCCTGGAGCAGGCGCTGTCGACGCTGCCGTTCGCGCGGCGCAAGCCGTTCCTCGACCCGGGCCCCGCCGACCTGCTCGCCCGCGCGCGCGCCCTGCTCGCGTCGCGCCAGGACAAGGAAGCGCTCGCCGTCACCGAGGCGCTGATCGCCCTGCCCGAGGCGCAGGCGCCCTCGGCCTTCGCCTGCGATGCGTTCGCCGCGCGCGGCGAGGCGCTCGGGCGCGTCCGGCGGCGGCCCGAGGCCGCCGACATCTACGGCACGGCGATCGAGCGCTGCGGGCCGGCAGCGCCCGCGGCCGCCGCAGGAGCGAGCGCGCCCGCCGTTGCCACGGGAGCGAGCGCCTCCGCGGCCGCGGCGACCTCCCCCGCGGCCGCGGCGACCTCCCCTGCGGCCGCGGCGACCTCCCCCGCGGCGCCCGTCGCAAGCGCGGGCGCGCCCGCGCCCCGGCGGCCCGAGACGCTCTACAACGCCGGGCGCGCGTCGCTCCGCGTCGATCGGCACGCCGAGGCCGCGGCGCGCTTCGCGCTGCTCGAGAAGGAGTACCCGGATCACCGGCTCGCCGACGACGCGCGCTACCTCGGGGCGCGCGCGCTGCTGGCGCTCGGCGACCAGGCGCAGTTCGTCCAGATGCTCACCGCCATGCCCGACGATTACCCGTCGGGCGACATGGTCGCCGACGGCCTCTTCGAGCTCGCGCTCTTCGAGATGGAGCGCGACGGCTGGGCGGGCGCGGTCAGGCCGCTCGAGCTCGGGCTCGCGCGGTTCCCCCACGAGCGCGCGTACCACGCCGCCGGCAGGTTCCCCTACTACCTCGGGCGCGCCCACCTCGAGACCGGCTCGCCCGACAAGGGGAAGGCGCTGCTCGAGCAGGTGATCCGCGACTACCCGCTCTCGTTCTACATGGCGCTCTCCCACGCCCGGCTCGCCGACGCCGACCCCGCGGCCGCCCAGCGCGCCCTGTCCGCGGCCCTCGAGCGCGACGCGAGCGCGCCGTACGCCGAGCTCCGGAGCCCCCTGTTCGCGCACCCGGCCTTCACCCGCGCGGTCGAGCTCGCGCGCCAGGGGGAGGCGAAGCTCGCGCGCCGCGAGCTCGACGCGATCGGCGTCGGGAGCCGCACCGCGCCGCGCGAGGTGATGTGGGCCTCGGCGTTCCTGCTCGCGCGCGCGGGCGCGCTGCCGCAGTCGTACAGCATCCTGCGCACGGCGATGGCGGCGCCGGCGGCGGACGACGGCCGCGTCGAGCTCGCGGGCGACTGGGTCGATCACTACCCGGTCGGGCGCTGGCGCGGCGCCTGGGAGCTCGCCTACCCCCGCCCGTTCGCCCCCCTCGTCGCCGCGGAGGCGAAGCGCAGCGGGATCCCCGAGGCCCTCGCCTATGCGATCATGCGCGAGGAGTCGGCCTTCGACCCGAAGGTGGCCTCGCCCGCGCAGGCGTACGGGCTCATGCAGCTCATCGTGCCGACCGCGAAGCGCATGGCCAAGCCGCTCGGGCTGCCGTCGAGCGCCGAGGCGCTGAAGCGGCCCGAGATCAACATCGCGCTCGGCTGCCGGTACCTCTCGGTGCTGCGCGGGCAGTTCTCGGACAACCCGCTGCTCGCGATCCCCGCGTACAACGCGGGCGGCGGCGCGCCGAAGCGGTGGATCGCGGAGCGCCCCTCGCAGAGCTTCGACCTGTGGGTCGAGCGCATCCCGTACGAGGAGACGCGGCTCTACACGAAGCGCGTGCTCGCGAGCCTCGCCGTCTACGAGCTCCTCTACACCGGCGATCAGCCGAGCGAGGCCCTGCGCACGCCGCTCCCCGCGAGCCCGGCGGCGCGCTCGGCCGTGGCGAACGCGGCGCCCTGACGCGCCCCGGCGCGCCCGCGCGCCGACACGCCCCCGGCGCCCGCCGCGTCGACGGCCTGCTCGCGCGCTCCGCGCCGAGGTTTCGGCGAGCGGGCCGCGCGGAAGCTTTGGTAGAGTCCGCGCGTGGTCGACCCCTCGAGCCCTTCCCACCAGCTCGTGGGCGCCGTGCTGAACGGGCGCTTCCGGATCGTGCGTCTCCTCGGCGAGGGCGGCATGGGCGCCGTCTACGAGGCCGACGGGCTGCGCGGCGAGGGCAAGCGCGCGATCAAGGTGCTGCACCCCGAGTTCACGCAGGAAGAGCAGGTCCTGCACCGGTTCTTCGCCGAGGCGGAGGCGACGAAGGGGTTCGTCCACCAGAACATCGCCTCGGTCTTCGAGGCGGCCCGCGCCGAGGACGGCACGCCCTACCTCGTCATGGAGCTCCTGCAGGGCGTCCCGCTCGCCGCGTACATCAACACGGGCAACCCCATCCCGCCGCAGCAGGCCGTGCCGATCATCCACGAGGTGCTCCAGGCGCTCATGGCGGCGCACAGCCACAAGGTGGTCCACCGCGATCTGAAGCCGGAGAACCTGTTCCTCGTGCGCGACCCGCGCGGCGGCTTCCGCGTGAAGGTGCTCGATTTCGGCATCGCGAAGGTGATGGACGCGGCCGGCGGCATGGGCCTCAAGACCCGCGCCGGCACGCTCCTCGGGACCCCCGGCTACATGAGCCCCGAGCAGATCAAGAACGCGCAGGGCGTCGACGCGCGCACCGACCTCTGGAGCGTCGGCGTGATCTTTTACGAGATGCTCACGGCGACGCAGCCGTTCCCCGCGGAGAACGAGTTCGCGCGGCTCACCGCGGTGCTCGCCAAGGAGGTGCGGCCGATCGAGCAGGTCGCGCCGCACCTCGCCGCCTGGGGCCTCTTCTTCCAGCGCGCCCTCTCCAAGGACCTGAACGGGCGCTTCCAGACGGCGGAGGAGATGGCGCAGACGCTGAGCGCCATCGCGCACCGCACCGGCATCGCGACGCCCGGGTCGTGGGCCGATCCGCAGGCATCGCTCCCGCCGCCGCACCACCTGCCCTCGCTGCCGCCGCCGGCGCAGCCGCACCCGCCGCTGTACGCGCCGCCGCCGGCGCCGCAGCTGCACGCGCCGCCGGCGTCGCAGCTGCACGCGCCGCCGGCGCCGCAGCTGCACGCGCCGCCGGCGTCGCAGCTGCACGCGCCGCCGCCGGGGCCGAACGCGACGTCGAGCATGCCGGTCGCGCCGCGGCCGGAGTCGGCGCCCCCGCCGCGCCCGACCACGCCGCCGACCCAGGCGAACCCGCAGGTGGCGCCCACGGCGACCTTCCCGGTGCCCGCCGGGCCGACCCACGTCAGCGCGCAGCGGCCGGCGGGCGTGCCGACGCTCACGGGCGGCCACTACGACGTGCGGGTCGTGGAGGTCCCCCTCCCCGCCGAGGGCGCGGCCCCGGAGGGCGCGGCCTGGTGGCTCGTGGGGATCATCGGCCTCGTGTGCCTCGGCGTCGGCTTCGCGCTCGGCGTGCTGGTGAGCGGATGAGCGCCGGAGGCCGCGTCCGCGCCCTGCTCGCCGTCACGTGCGCCGCCTCGACCCTCGGCGCGCCCCGGCCCACGCGTGGCGACCCGCCCGGAGGCGGCGGCCGCGAGCCCCCCGTGCAGGTCGTCGACCTGCACGTCGACGTGCCCTGGCAGGTCCACTTCAAGGGGCGCGACGTCCGGCTCGACGAGGGCCACGCCCGCAGCGACACGCTCGTCGCAGGCCACTACCTCGGCATCGTCCTGCCGATCTACCTGCCCGACCGGGCGCGGCCCGAGGGCCCGCAGATCGAGGACGCCAGCGCGGTCCTCGCGACCATCGAGGCGATCATCGCCGCGAGCCCGGTGCTGCTCCCGCTCGGCGCGGCGCGGGCCGAGCCGGGGAAGATCAGCACCTTCCTCTCGATCGAGGGGGCCGGCGCGTTCGCGGACGACATCGCCCAGATCGACCGGTTCATCGCGCGCGGCGTGCGGCTCATCAGCCCGAACCACGCGAAGAACACGCGTCTCTCGTCGTCCGCGACCGGCGAGCCGGCCGCGTTCGGGCTGACGGAGCTCGGCAAGCGGTTCTGCGAGCGCGTCTACGCGCAGGGCGCGCTCATCGACGTCTCGCACATCTCGGACGCCGCGTTCGCCGACCTCGCGCCGATCGCGGCCGCGCACGGCGCGCCGATCGTCGCGACCCACTCGAACGCGCGCGCGGTGGCGAACCGGCCGCGCAACCTGACCGACGAGCAGCTGCGGCTCATCGCGCGGAGCGGCGGGGTCGCGGGGCTCAACTTCCACGCGCCCTTCGTGAACGGCACGAACGAGGCGGACCTCGACGACGTGCTCGCGCAGGTCGACCACATGGTCCGCGTGGCCGGCGTCGATCACGTCGCGATCGGGTCGGATTTCGACGGCGGCATCATCCCGCCGAAGGGGCTCGACGACGCGTCGGCGCTGCCGTCGCTGGCCGCGCGGCTCCGGCAGCGCGGGATGTCGCGCGAGGACGTGGTGAAGATCTTCTCGCAGAACGCGCTGCGCATCCTCGGCTGGCGGCCGGCGGGCGCGAGCGGCGCCCAGCAGCCCAGGTAGGCGCCGGCCGGCCGCGCGCCGCCGGTGCGATCGTGGTAAGGGCACGCATGCGCACGGAAGTCGCTCGGTCGGCGCGAGGGCTCCTCGCCCTCGCGGTCGTGGCGTCCATCCCGGGGCTGAGCTGCGCGGAGCTCGGCCAGCTGGAGGGCGTGGGCGAGGCCGTCTGCCCCGAGCTGCGCGGGCCGGGCGACGTCCTCGGCGCCCGCTTCTCCGCGGACGCGCGGGCGAACGCCAAGGTGCGGACGTTCGTGCAGGCGGCCAAGGACATGGCCGCCGTTTCCGCGGCGATCGAGGCGCAGGTGGCCGACGCCTGCCGCCGGATCGGCGCGGACCTCGGGATCCCGCCCGCGCAGATGGCGCCGCGCGACGAGGCGGGGGGCCAGGCGAGCGGCGCCTGCGGCGCGGTCTCGGCGGCGATCGACGCCATCCTGCGCCAGGGCGCCGGGGTGCAGGTCGCGGTGACGCCGCCGGCCTGCCAGGCGAACGTCCAGGCCGGGGCGCGCTGCAGCGGCGCGTGCGACGTGCAGCTGGATCCGGGGCAGATCGTGGCGCAGTGCGAGCCCGCGCGGCTCTCCGGCTACTGCCAGGGCCGCTGCGCGGGGCGGTGCGAGGGGCGCTGCACCGGGCAGTGCCGGGGCCAGTGCTCCGCCTACGACGCGCAGGGGCGCTGCGTGGGGCTCTGCAACGGCGAGTGCGACGGCGGCTGCGACGCGACGTGCCACGCGCGGTGCGAGGGCACCTGGCAGGCGCCGCAGTGCGCCGGGATGGTGCGGCCGCCGAGCGCCGACGCCGAGTGCGAGGCGAGCTGCCGCGCGCACGCCGACGTCTACGCCGCCTGCACGCCGGCGCTCGTCCAGGTGCGCGCGTCGCACGGCGCCGAGATGGCCGCGCGCCTCGCGGCGACGCTGCAGGCGAACCTGCCGGCGCTGCTGCACGCCGAGGTGGCGCTCGGGCGCAGGCTCCTCGGCGACGCGCAGACGGTGGTCCAGGTCGGCGCCGCGCTGCCGCGGATCGTGGGCGACGCGGGCGCGCACGCGCTCGCGTGCGTCGCCGGCGCGGCCGAGGCCTCGACGAGCGCGTCGGTGCGCATCCAGGTGAGCGTTCGCGCGAGCGCGAGCGTCACGGGGCGGGTCGGGGCGACGGGCGGGTAGCGGCAGGCGCTGGCAGAGGGCGTGAGCGCCGGAGGCGCGGGCGCGAGGAGCGCGGTCAGCGCCAGGGAGAGCACAGGAGTGCGGCGCGGCCGCGGTGGGCGGTAGAGCTCTCTCCGTGCAAGCTCGCAGGAGCGCTCCGGATGCTCAGGAAAGTCCCGTAACTGGGAGCGCCCTACGGGCCCAAGGCGAGGGATGGCGTGCGGCGCGTGCTGCTGTCACGGACGCAATACTACGTCTACTGCGCGTACGATCCGGAGGAGCGCCTCATCGGCGTGCTCGCCGTCTGGAGTTGCCTGCGCGGGAGACCACCCAGCCTGCGGCACGCGCGGGGACTGAAGAAGGCGCAGTGAGGGAGGAGCCCATCCGATCCCCTCTCGAGGGTCGGCCGAGGCGGCATCCTCCCGGCGTGCCCTGACCGGCGCGCGCGCCTCGCCTGCATGGACGGCATGGACGGCGCCGCGCCGGTCGGACTACCCTCCCGCTCCCGCCGGGAGGATCCCATGACCGATCTCGACGACCGCTGTCTCGACACGTTCCCCGAGTGGCTGCGCAGCCTCGCCTCCGACGCCACCGACCTGGCAGGCCTGCTCGCCTCGCCGGACAGCCCGGACGCGGCGCGCCGCTCGCTCGCGGCTGGGCTGAACTACCTCTTCAAGTCGCTCGACCTCATCCCGGACGGCATCGAGGATCTCGGCTTCCTCGACGACGCCTTCGTGCTGCGCGTCGCCGCCTCCTTCGCCGCGGCCGAGAGCCCGGAGCTGCGCGACCAGGCGCCGGCGCTCGCGCGGCTCGCGCGCGACGCCGAGCTCATCGCGGAGCTGCTCGGCGGCGACTACGCGCGGCTCAAGGGCTACGTGCGGTCGCTGGAGAAGGGCGCCGCGCGCGGCCGCACCGTCGACGACATCCTCGGCGACGAGCAGGTCCGCGCCTCGTTCATGCACGAGATCACCGGCTGGGCGTCGAGCTACACCGCCCCGACCTTCAGCCGCGACGCGAAGAACCTGATCAAGCTGAAATCCTTCCTCGCCGCCAAGCTCCCGGCCTGACCGCGCGCGGGCGGCGCGCCGCCGCGCCGCGAGCCGCCGCCCGCTCGCCGCGGGCACGATCGCCGCCGCGTAGTACATAACGCCCACCACCCCCGGAGGATCGCGTCCGATGTCAGCCGCTCCCTGCCTCTCCGCGCTGGTCGCCGCGCTGCTCGCCGCGGGCTGCGACGCCGATCGCCCCGCCTCGACGGCGCAGCGGCCCGCCCCCGCCGCCACCTCGGCCGCGCCCGCCCGCTCCGCCGGCGCCGCGCCCGCGCCGCCGCCCGACGCCGATCGCTCCTACGCCTACCCGGCCGCCGAGCGCGTGGTGGCCATCGGCGACGTCCACGGCGACCTCGCGGCCACGCGCGCGGCCCTGCGGCTCGCCGGCGCGATCGACGGCTCGGATCGCTGGATCGGCGGCAAGCTCGTGCTCGTCCAGACCGGCGACGAGCTCGATCGCGGCGACGGCGAGCAGGCGATCGTCGACCTCTTCGACCGCCTCGCCGCCGAGGCGCGCGCGGCCGGCGGCGCCGTGTACGCGCTGAACGGCAACCACGAGGTCATGAACGTCCAGCTGGACTTCCGCTACGTCACCGAGGGCGGCTTCAAGGACTTCGAGGACGTGCCCGGGCTCGACGCCTCGTCCCCGCGCCTCGCGCCCGTGCCGACCCCCGCGCGCGCCCGCGCCGCCGCGTTCGTCCCCGGCGGCCTCTACGCCAAGAAGCTCGCGGCGCGCGACGTGATCATCGCCGTCGGCGACACCGTGTTCGCGCACGGCGGCGTGCTCCCGTCGCACACGCGCTACGGCATCGCGCGGATCAACCGCGAGGTGCGCGCCTGGATGGAGGGGAAGAGCCCGTCCGCGCCGGCGGTGATCGCGGCCGAGGACAGCCCGGTGTGGGCGCGCCTCTACTCGAGCGATCCGCCGCCGACCCCGGGCTCGAGCCCCTGCGCGGCGCTCGACCAGGTCCTCGCGGCGATGTCGGCAAAGCGCATGGTCGTGGGCCACACGGTCCAGAGGAACGGCATCGCCTCGGCCTGCGGCGACAAGGTCTGGCGGATCGACGTCGGCATGGCCGCGCACTACGGCGGGAAACCGGCGGCGCTGGAGATCGCCGGCGACACCGTGCGGGTCTTGACGGGCGATGCCACGAGCGCGAACAACCCGAGCAGCGAGAAGAAGTAAGCGCGCTCGTGAGAAAATCTCAGCGCCGTTTGCAAGACGATCCCGCACGCCCACTGCAGCGAGCGCAGCGGGAAGCGCAAATAGCGCAGAGTGAAGGCGCGCGGGGAACGCACAAGGCGCAGAAGACGCAGAAGATGCGGAAAACGCAGGGAGCGCGACGCGCGCCGGAGGCGCGAGCCGCTCGGACAGCGCCGACGGGCGCCGCGGCGCCCGCTTGCTCCGTTGACGCGCGCCGCGGCGCCCGCTTGCTCCGTTGACGCGCGCCGCGGCGCCCGCTTGCTCCGTTGACGCGCGCCGCGGCGCCCGCTTGCTCCGTTGACGCGCGCCGCGGCGCCCGCCTGCTCCATTGACGGGCGCCGCGCGAACCGGATAACGTCGATGGCAAACTGGGGCTCTTCGATCCCCAGGGGAAGGGAATCAGATGCCTGAGCTTCCGCTCGCGCTGATCCACGAGGCGAACCGGAGCCACGGGGAGGCCCCCCCGGTGTCCGGAGAGCAGCGCCTCCCCCTCCCGGTTCCTCGTGTCGCACCCGCGCCGCTGCGCCGGTGTCGGCAGCCCGAGCGCCGCACAGCGCGGCGCGACGCGGGGAGCGGCTGATGGACGACGACGAGCTGCTGCGCACCTTGAAGCGCATCGCGCAGCAGGATCCGCCGGGCGATCCGCGCCGGCGGAAGCTCGGCGACAAGGCGCGCCCGGCGGACGCGCGGAGCGCTCAGCGAGACGGCGCCGACGCCGGGGACGCCGCAGACACGGCAGAATCCACGGGCGCCGCGGCATCCACCTCGAGCGCAGGGGGGGAGGAGCGCGAGGCGCGGGTGCCCCTCGACGACGAGACCCGCGCCCGGCTCGCCGACCAGCTGATCGCCCAGCTCCGGGACACGCGCGCCGATGCGCCCGCGCCGCCGTCGCTCTCGCGCCCGATGGTCGACCGGAAGTCCGGGATCCGCTTCCGGAGCCCCCATGAGTGGGACTGCGAGCCGGAGGAGGCGGGCGAGCTGGCGGACGCGCCGCCGCTCGGCGCCGAGGCCGACTCGCTCAGCGGGACGAGCTCGCCGTCCACCACGGACGCGCCCGTCTGTCGCGCGATCGGCGGCGAATCGGTGCCGCCCGGGACCTCGGAGCCGCCCCGGGATCCGCGCCCGAGCGCCGCGCCGGAGCCGCTCGCCCCGCGCGCGCCGGAGGCGGCGGACGCCGGCGGCCTCCCGCCGCGCCCGGGGCCGCTGCTGGTCCCCGAGCTGGTCGTCGAGGGGCGCAGCGCTCCGCGGGCGCAGGCGCGGGCGCGGGTGCGGACCGCCGTGGGCGTGGCCGGCTGGGTCGTGTCGGCGGCGCTCGTGTCGCTGCTCGCGCTGCGGCCCGCGCCGTTCGCGCCGGGCGCCGCCCCGCTCCCCGACTACACGCTCGCGACGACCCTCGGCGGCGGCCCGCAGCAGGGCGATCGTGAGCCGGGCGCCCCGCGCCACGTGGGCCGGGGCGCCCGGCTCACGATCGCGCTCTCGCCCGGCGCGCGCGTGCCCGCGCCGGTCGCCGTGAAGGCGTTCCTGGTGCAGGGCGGGAGCGCGCGCCCGTGGCCCGTGGACATCGAGCTCGACGGCAGCGGCGGCGCGCGCGTGTCGGGCACCCGCGAGGCGCTCTTCAGGGACGTCGCCGCGGGCCCGTGCGAGGTCGTCTTCGTGATCGGCCAGCCCGGGTCGCCGCCGGTCGACGCCGAGGCGCTGCCCGACCAGGGCGCCGTCCAGCTCGCGGGCGGCCGGCTCCTCCGGCAGCGATTGTTCCTTGACTGACGGCCACTTGGATTAAGGAGAAAGGCCGTCCTTCCCCGGCGGGCGGCGCGCGCGGCCCACGGAGAGCGCGCGGGCCGGCGGCGCGCGCCCCCGACCAACGGAGCGCGCGGCGCCGGCTCGAGCAGGGAGGAGCAGAGGTCAGCACGCATGAATCGACGGATGTTCAAGAGCAAGATCCACCGCGCGACGGTGACCCACGCGGATCTGCACTACGAGGGCAGCGTCACGATCGACGCGGACCTCCTGGAGGCCGCCGACATCCTGCCCTACGAGGCGGTCGACATCTGGAACGTGACGCGCGGCTCCCGGCTGACGACCTACGCGCTCGCGGGCGCGCGCGGCTCCGGCGTCGTGTGCATCAACGGCGCCGCGGCGCACCTCAATCTGCCCGGCGACCTCGTGATCATCGCCACGTTCGCGGACATGGACGAGGCCGAGGCGCGGCGGCACGCGCCGCGCGTGCTCCGCGTCGACGGGCAGAACCGGCCGCTCGCCGACCAGCCGCCCGAGGCGCCTGGGCCGCTCGCGCCGGCGGCGCCGCTCGCGGGCCCGGCGCTCGCGGGCCAGCCGGGCGCCTCGCCCGAGGCGCCGGCGCCGCGCGCCCCCAACTGAGCGCTCGCGGGCCGGCCGGGCGCCTCGCCCGAGGCGCCGGCGCCGCGCGCCCCGAGCCACGCAACGGAGCGCGCGCGTCACCCGGCGTGCGGCAGCGCCCGCGCCACCGGCGCGCGGGCCAGCCGGACGAAGCGCGCCGAGAGCACCCCCGCGACGGCGATGAGCCCCGCGGTGAGCCCGAACCAGAGCCCGCGGACGCCGAGGTCGAGCCCGAAGGCGAGCCCGATCGACAGCGGCAGGCCGAAGGCCCAGTGGGCTCCGAGGTTGGCCCAGAAGGGGAACCGCACGTCGCCCGCCCCGCGCAGCGCGCCGGCGGCGACCGCCTGGACGCCGTCGAACAGCTGGAAGAGCGCGGCGATGCGGAGCAGCGGGACGCCGATGGCGAGGACGTCGGCGTCCGGGGTGAACGCGCCGATGAGGGTGCGAGGGAACAAGGCGTACGTCGAGGCGCTCACGCACATGATGCCGGCGCCGAGCAGGAGGCCGAGCATGCCGGGCCGCAGCGGCGACCGGCCCGCGCCGACCGCGTGCCCCACGCGGACGGCGGTGGCGCCGCCGACGCCGATGGCGCCCATGAAGGCGAAGGAGGCGAGCCCGATGGCGATCTGGTGCGCCGAGACCACGGTCGCGCCGAGCCGCCCGGCGAGCAGCGCCGTCATCCCGAACACGCCGACCTCGGCGAGGAGCTGCAGCCCGATCGGCACGCCGAGCCGGTAGACCACCGCCACCGGCACCGCGCCCTCGCCCTCCTCCCCGCGGGGCGCCGCGCGCCGGCGCCGCGCGGAGAAGAGCACGATCGACGACAGCACCGCGCTGGCGAGGCTCGCGGCGAGCCCCGCGCCGAGCGCGCCGAGCTGCGGCAGGCCGAGCGGCGGCAGGCCCACCCAGCGCAGCGCCTCGTCGCCGCGGACCATCAGGTTGCAGGCCGCGACGTTGACGAGGTTCGCCGCGATGACGGCGACGAGCGCGGGCCGCGTCGCGCCGTGGGCCTGGAGGAAGCTTTTCCCGGCGAGGAACACCGGCCAGAGGAAGATCCACAGCGCGTGGCCGAGGATGTACCGGCGCACGCCGGGGACGAGCGCCGCATCGACGCCCATGGGCGCGAGCGCGAAGGTCGCCGCGAGCGCGGCCCCGAGCGCGACGGCGCTGACGAGCAGGCTCGCGCGCAGGGTCGCGCGCAGCGCCGCCCACGCCTGCCCCGGGCGACCGGCGCCGATCGCCTGCGACGCGAGCGGATCGACCGCGGCCGAGACGCCGATCCCGAGCGCGTTGCTCGTGTGGACGATCGTCCTCCCCATCGCGCAGGAGGCGAGCTCGTCGACCGAGACGCGCCCCACGATCGCGACGTCGACGAGCGCCATCGCGACGAGCCCCGCCTGCGCCACCGCGATCGGCAGCGCGAGGCGCGCGAGGGCGCGCAGCTCGGACCGCGCGCTGTCGCTGGCGAGGGGGGCGGAAGCGAGGTTCACAGGCTCACCGGAATCGAAAAAGGAGCGCCACCCTAGCGCGCCGGGGGAAGAGCGCTCGCCGGAGGTGGGGCAAACATCCAAAAGATGAACAATTACGGTGGTTTATATTGAATCGAGCGAGCCGACTCGAGAAGAGAAGAAAAACGCCAAGGCGCCAAGGCGCCAAGGCGCCAAGGGAGAGAGATAGGAGCTCTCCCAGCTCCAGGCGTCGTCTTGAGAGACAGAACATTTCCGGGCTCCGGCCGTCGCCGTGCGCCCAGCAGCGCTCAAATCATTCTTCTCTCTCTCTTGGCGCCTTGGCGCCTTGGCGCCTTGGCGTCTTGGCGTCTTGGCGTCTTTTCTTCTTCTTCCCGCCGCGCGCCGCCCCGCCCTCTTCGCGCCCGCGCCCCAGCCCTCACCAGGCGAGGTGCGCCCGCCCGTCGAGGTACACGCGCTGCGCCTCGGCCAGCCCCGTCGACTCGACCTCCACGACGCGCAGGATCCCCGTCGCGGACCCGAGCAGGACGTCGCGCCCCGCCTCGAAGCGCTGCGCCCGCACCAGGGCGCGGTAGGCCTTGTCGAGCAGGAGCGCCCGCTCGCGCGACGGCGCGACGAGGTACGCGAGATCGCGGTCGCCGCCGGGCGCGCCGCGCCGCACCTCCGCCTCGTCGAGCGCGCCGCCGGGGAAGAAGCGCGCGAGCATCTCGGCGTTCCCGCGGTAATCGTCGGCGCCGCGGGCGCGGCGCAGGTAGGTCAGGACCTCCGGCTCCGCGTGGCCGGCCTGCGGCACGTCGGGCATCCCGCGCAGGTCCTGGTGCCGCCAGCCGGCGGCGCCGGGCACCTTGCGCGCCAGCGAGAAGGTGTGATCCACGGCGACGCCCACGGCGCCGTGGCAGCCCATGCACGCGCGGTGCTCCTCCGCGGTCTGCAGCCGCAGCCGGCCCTGCTCGTCCTCGATGAACGCCTGGATCTGCCAGCCGAACGCGTTCCGCAGGCCGACCTCCGGCCCGCCGGCGTGGAACGGCGGCTGCCCCTCCGCCTTCTCCTCGGCCTCGCGCTCGTACGCGCGCGCGATCGCCCAGTCGTCCGGCTCCTCGACCTTGCGCGCGTAGCGCAGCTCCTTCATCCGCGCCGAGAGCAGCGTCGGGCGGTCCGGGTCGAGGTACCGCACCGAGTGCAGGAGCTCCGCCCCGCGCGGGTAGAGCCACGCGCGAAGGGGGACGCCGGCCGCCCCGCCGGCGTACCGCGCCGGCAGGCGGACGACGCGCGTCACCGCGGGCTCGAGCGCGCCGTCGCCGTCGAGATCGAAGCCGGCGAGGAGCTCGCTCACGGGCTCGACCTCCCGCCCGGCGGGCGGCGCCGCGCCCTCCCCGGAAAGCGGCGACGGGGACGCGATCGCCGCCTCGAGCAGCGCCAGGTTCAGCTTGTAGACCTCGCGCGAAGGCGCGCCGGAGGCGTCCTCGCGGAACGCGGCCGGCAGCCGGAGGAACACGTCGCCGGCGCTGCCGTTCGTGGGCCAGAAGCTCCCCGGGAACGGCTTGTACCGCACCGCCCGGAAGCCGCTCCCGTCGCGCGCGAAGCCCTCGCCGTCGAAGCCGGCCTCGAGGTCGAGATCCGGCACGTAGCCCGGATAATCCGCGCGCGCGGCGAGCGCCTTGCGCAGCGGCGCGTAGTTGTCCTCCCGGATGTACTCGAGGATCTCCGCGTCGCTCGTCCGGGCGGCGGCCGCCGAGAGGTCCTCGAGCAGGTTGGTCCAGGGGTTCTTCCGCGCCGCGTCCGAGAAGCTGTACGCGCTCTGGAGGTCGTGATCGGCGAGCGTGTTCGGGCCGATCCCGATGGTGTGGCACGTCCAGCAGCCGTTCGCGCCGCCGGCCGTCGTCGCGTAACACATCGGCGGGATCGACGCCTCGGGGTTGCCCGCGCGCCCCGCGCGCGCCGCCGCGGTGGCGAGCGGATCGTAGTCGCCCCCGCCGCAGCGCGCGGCTGCGGCGAGGACCGCGGACAGCGCCGCGATGGCCAGGGGCGCGGACAGCAGGCGTTCGCGGCGAGCTCGCACGGCGATCACTGGAGCAGGAAGGTGACCGCGATCACGCTCGACAGGGCGCCGTCGCCCTTCGGCCAGGTGCTGTACGCGTTCTCGCCGGGGTGCTGCACGGACATGAAGATCGTGCCCATGTCCGGCGCGAACGACGGGCCGGTCGCCTCCGCGTCGCTCGGCAGGGCCACCACGCGGAACGCCTTGCCGAAGCTCGACTGGAGCACGCCCGGCTGGCCCTCGCGGTGGGCGGGGTCGAGATCGAGGTAGTAGAACGCGTCCGCGTGGGAGGCGACCCCGAAGTTGCCGTCGGTGCCGAACCACACGCCGCCCTCGCGATCGAGGAGCAGGTTGTCCGGGCACGAGGCGTCGAAATCGCCCTGCGTCTTCGCGCCGTGCCACACCTCGAAGTACCGGAACGAGCTCGACGCGCCCGGGTTCGCGGGGTCGGCCTCCTCCAGGGCGAAGATCGAGCCCACGGCGTCCGCGCGCTTCGGGGCCGTGGTCGCGTGCGTGGCCGGATCGTGGAGCTTGCCCCCCTGATCGAGCGCCGTCTGCCCCGTGTGGTTGGTGAACGCCACGTAGACCCGCGGCGTGCCGCTCGGGTCCCGCGGGTTCCACTCGATGTCCTCGGGCCGGTTCAGCTCCATGATCCCGACCTTGTTGCTCGCCGTGAACAGCGCGCGCCACACGTCGTGGTCCGTCTCGAAGCCGCCGATGCCGTTCCAGCTCACGTCGCGCAGCGCGGCGCCGACGGTCCTGGTCGCGTCGCCGAGCGCGGCCGCGTTCGGCGCGACGGCGGCGCTGTCCACCGAGAGCTCGATCCACTGGCCCGTGCCGGGGGCCGCCTCGGTCGGGGCCGCGCCGGTCGCGACCAGGGTGTTGCCCGTCGTGTTGTCGAGCCCCGCGAGGTGCGCCGCGTAGAGCTTGCCCTCGTCGAGCAGCCCGCGGATCTCCGCCCGCGTCATCCCGGCCGTGTAGCTGCCGGCCGTCACGTACTTGTAGATGCGGCCGCCGCGGCGATCGTCGGTCCCGTAGACCACGATCGGCTGGCCCGACACGAGCTTCCAGTCGTCGTCGACGGCGAACGTCGCGGCCTCCCAGCGGGCGCGGCCCATGAAGCCGAACTTCTTGTGGCCGGTGCCCGCCTCCGTCTTGCCGTCGTACTCGTCCGCGGGCTTCCCGGGGTCGATCTCGGTGAGGTACCCGTAGTGGTCGCGGGGCTGCCTGCCGTTCTGATCCGAGATGCGCCCGAACTCCGCGCTGGCGCTCGCCTCGACGACCGGGCTCACCGGCGCGCCCGGGTCGAAGCCCCGGCCGGTGAGGAACTTCTGATCGCCCGACCAGCTCGCCTCGAGATCGCCGTAGTAGTCCTGCACGTTCTCCTCGGCGGTGATCACCGTGCCCCAGGGCGTCTGTCCGCCGGCGCAGTCGCCCATGATGCCGGCCACGATCCCCTCGGCGAGCGGCGCCCCCGTCTGGTCGTCCTTGCCCGGGCCCAGGAGCTCGTGCCCCGCGATCCGGCTCAGCGTCTTGCTCGTCGCGTCGTAGCGAACGGCGTTCCCGCTCCGGTCCACCGACCACGCGCCGGTCGCCGGGTCCTGCACGATCCGGAGCCAGGAGCCCCCGACCTCCTTTTTCTCCCAGCGGATGTACGTGTCGACGTCCTGCTGCGACCAGACGTTCGCCTCGACGTCGTTCGCGAGGACGCCGAGCTTCTTCAGGTGCCGCGCCAGCGTGAGGTGCTGCCCGGTCGGCGCGGAGGTCGGCGTCGGGCTCCTCCCGGAGACGTACTCGTGGTTGACCCAGAGCCAGCCCGCGCTGCCGGAGCCGTTCCATTGCGGCGCGTTGCCCTCGGCGGCGGACCACCCCTCGCCGAAGAAGGCGGTGTAGTCGTTGTTGGCGCCGAACCGGGGCGCGTCCGGCGCGGTGCTGAAGGTCAGCGGATCGAGCCAGGTCACCACGATGTCCGAGCGCACCCCGGCGAGCGTCCGGATGGTGTCGGTCGCGGCCGCGTGGAGCGGGAACTGCTCGCCCGCGGGCAAGGTGCCGGCGGCGAACATCTCCACGCGCTCCTTCACGTAGCCCGCGATGCTCGCGGCGTTGGTCCACGGGACCGCGTCCTCGCCGTCCTCGCCCTTGGGCCCTGGCGGCCCGTCCTGACCCGGCGCGCCGTCCTCCCCGTTCGCCCCATCCTGGCCCGGCGCGCCGTCCTCCCCGTCCGCCCCATTCTGGCCCGGCGCGCCGTCCTCCCCGTCCTGCCCGTCTTCCCCGTCCTTGCCGGGCGCGCCGTCTTCCCCGTTCTGCCCGTCGTTTCCATCCTGGCCCGGCGCGCCGTCCTTGCCGGGCGGGCCCTGCTCCCCATCCTCACCACAACCGCCCCCGCTCGCGGCAAGGCCGCTCGCGAGCACCAGAAGCAACGCCGTCCTCAGGGTCCGCCTCGTCATCATTGCATCTTCTCCGCCGGGTAATGGCCGGAGACGATGCCTGCCCACCGTGGCGCCCCGATGCGACGATCGCGACGAGTTCTTGTCAAAGGTCGCGCGGCCCGCGAGGCGCGGCAGCGCGCGCTCCGCCGCCCGGCCCTCGAGGCGCGAGCTCACGGCTGGAGTGAGGGCGAGCTCACCATCCGAGGCGCCGCGCGCCTCGTCGGCGCCGCGCTACTCGTCGTCGTCGTCGGGCACGACGACGTCTTGATCGAAGCGCGCGCGCGCCTCGAGCAGCTCCTTGTCGGAGATCCAGGTGCGCTCGCAGCCGTGGAGCGGCGCGACCTGGTAGACGTCCTTCCGCTGCTCACCGTGCCCGTCGTCAAGGACCCGGACTACCTCGTGGTGGAAGCCGCAGGAGGGGCAGAGCGCTCGCATGAGGGGTCACTATAGTGCGGGCGCGCGGGGTGCAAGGCCCTCCCCCGGCGCGCCCGGGGGCGGGCGGCGGCGGGGGAGGTCAGCGCGTGCGAAGGAGAGGGGGCGGGGGCGCGGGGGCCCGAGAGGAGGGACGCCCGGGTCAGGCCGTGGCGCTGGCGCCCACGGCGGCGGTCTTCTCGCCGCCCGACTTGATGCGCATCCCGTAGAAGGAGCGGTACACGAACACCATCGAGAGCACGAAGAAGATGGCCGCGAGCACGAGGCTCGTCGTGCGGTCGATCTCGATCGCCAGCTCGACCGCGAGGAGGCCGAACAGGGTCGTGAACTTGATGATGGGGTTCATCGCGACCGACGAGGTGTCCTTGAAGGGGTCGCCCACGGTGTCGCCGACGACCGTCGCCGCGTGGAGCGGCGTGCCCTTCTCCTTCAGCTCCACCTCGACGAGCTTCTTCGCGTTGTCCCAGGCGCCGCCGGCGTTCGCCATGAAGATCGCCTGGTACAGGCCGAAGAGCGCGATGCTGATGAGGTAGCCGATGAAGAAGAACGGCTCGAGGCAGGCGAAGGCGAGCGTCGAGAAGAAGACGCCGAGGAAGATGTTGAACATCCCCCGCTGGGCGTACTGCGTGCAGATCTCGACGACCTTCTTGCTGTCGGTGATCGAGGCCTTCTCCACGCCCTCGAGGCGGATGTTCGCCTTGATGAACTCGACCGCGCGGTAGGCGCCCGTCGAGACCGCCTGGGTCGACGCGCCGGTGAACCAGTAGATCACCGCGCCGCCCGTCACGAGGCCGAGCAGGAACGGCGGGTGGAGCAGCGAGAGCTTGTCCACGTTCGTCGTCAGCTTGTTCGTGAGCACGACGATGATCGAGAAGATCAGCGTCGTCGCGCCGACGACCGCCGTCCCGATGAGCACCGGCTTCGCCGTCGCCTTGAACGTGTTGCCCGCGCCGTCGTTCTCCTCGAGGTAGTGCTTGGCCTTGTCGAAGTTCGGGGTGAAGCCGAAGTCCTTCTTCAGCTCGGCCTCGACGTTCGGGACGTTCTCGATGAGCGAGAGCTCGTAAACCGACTGCGCGTTGTCGGTCACCGGACCGTAGGAGTCGACCGCGATGGTCACCGGGCCCATGCCGAGGAAGCCGAACGCCACGAGGCCGAAGGCGAAGACGCTCTCGGCAATCATGAGCCGGTCGAGGCCCTGCGCCGCGAAGAAGTACGAGATGCCCATCAGCACGACGAGGACGATGCCCATCCAGTACGCGCTGAAGTTGCCGGCGGTCAGGCCCGACAGCACGTTCAGCGAGGCGCCGCCCTCGCGCGACGCGGTGACGACCTCGCGGACGTGGCGCGACTCGGTCGAGGTGAAGATCTTGATCATCTCCGGGATGATGGCGCCCGCCAGGGTGCCGCAGGTGATGATCGTCGACAGCTTCCACCAGAGCGTCGTGTCGCCCCCGAGGTTCGGGATCATGAAGGCCGAGACGGCGTAGGTGAGCGCGACCGACACGATCGAGGTCAGCCAGACGAGGCGCGTCAGCGGGGCCTCGAAGTTCATCTTGTCGGCGTCGCGGTAGGACGCGCTCGCGATCGCCTCGTTGAGGAGGTACGAGCCGATGCTCGCGAGGACCATCACGATGCGCATCACGAAGATCCAGACGAGCAGCTGGACCTGGACGCCCACGTCGGGGACGGCGAGGAGGATGAACGAGATGAGCGCGACGCCGGTCACGCCGTACGTCTCGAAGCCGTCGGCGCTCGGGCCGACCGAGTCGCCGGCGTTGTCGCCGGTGCAGTCGGCGATGACGCCCGGGTTGCGCGCGTCGTCCTCCTTGATGTTGAAGACGATCTTCATGAGATCGGAGCCGATGTCGGCGATCTTCGTGAAGATGCCGCCCGCGATGCGGAGCGCGGAGGCGCCGAGCGACTCGCCGATGGCGAAGCCGATGAAGCACGGGCCGGCGAAGTCGCCGGGGATGAAGAGCAGGATCACCAGCATGAGCATGAGCTCGGTGCTGATGAGGACCGCGCCGATGCTCATCCCGGCCTTGAGCGGGATGGCGTACGTCGGGAACGGCTTGCCCTTGAGGCTCGCGAACGCGGCGCGCGAGTTCGCGAACGTGTTGATGCGCATGCCGAACCACGCGACGCCGCAGCTGCCGGCGATGCCGACCAGGCTGCTCAGCAGGATGACCACGACCTTCGTGGCCTCCATGTGCCGCAGCACGCCGAAGTAGAGGACCATGACCGCGCCGATCAGGACCTCGAGGACAAGGATGAACTTGAACTGCGTGACGAGGTACGTCTTGCAAGTCTCGTAGATGAGCTCCGAGATCTCCCGCATCGCGCGGTGAACGGGGAGCTTGTTCAGCTGCGAGAAGATGACGATCCCGAACACGAACCCGAGCGCGCAGACGCCGATGCCGCCGAGCAGGAGCGTGCGGCCGTCGATGCCGCCGAACGACTGGGAGCCTAGGTCGGGGAGGACCAGGTCGGATTCACTGGCGCTGGCGAGCCCGCCGCTGAGCAGCAGGGCGAGCGCAGCGAGCCCGGCCAGCAGCGGTGCGAGCCAGGCCTTTTGAGACCGGATGACGTTCATGGACGGTGTGCCTCCATCGCAAAATCCGAGGCAGAGGGCGGCGCCGTCGCCGCCCGCAGCTTCGTGGTTCCGAGGGGTTGGCCGCCTGCGTAAAGGGGAAGGGGACCGGCGGGCTGCCGGAGGGGTTCTTGCTCTAACGCCGACGCTTCAGCACAGCCTCGTCCCTCAGCGGCCGGTGGTGGCGGGGTGCCCTGAGCTTCCGGGCAATCCGCCCCCGTGACCGGGACCGCCGAGGCGCGCGCTAGCTACCATGCGTCGCAGACGCCGTCGAGAGGGTGCGACGCGCCCGCACGACGAGAGCCCTTGTCATCGCCGCTGCGTCAGGGGATCGCGTAGGGAGATTGCGTAGGAAGCGGAATCAGCGCGCGCATTGCCGCGCTTCTCCGCGGATTGTCGTGTCCGCGGAGTGTCGTGTTCAGCGCGCGCTCGGCCCGCGTCGGCCGACGTTCAGTTGCGCTCGGTCGCGTTGTTCAGCCGCCGGTCCGAGCCGGAGAGCCGCTGATCCGAGCCGGAGTCCGCGTTGGGGCTGGCGTGGGAGGTGAGGAGCTCCGCCACGAGATCCCGGCATTCCGGCTTGTTGCGGAGGTGGCTGAGCAGCAGGTTCGAGGCCTCGCTGAACGACTTCTCGTAGGCGAGCCCCTCGCGCGTGCGCGCCGCGACGCGCTCGCGCCCCTGCGCGAGGTCCTCCTCGAGCGCCTCGGCGTAGCGGGCGAGCTGGGCGCGGAGCTCGTCGATCTGGCGGCGCAGGTCGCGCGCGTTCGCCTCGCGCGTGTTCTTCTTGTGCTCGTAGCGCCCGAGCTGCTCGCGCTTCGCCTGCGCGGTCGCGCCGGCGGCGCCCGCCCGCTCGTAGACCAGCGGGTCGTGGTTGCCCTGGCGGGCCGCCGCGTCCGCGAGCTGGCGCGCGGACAGCGCGAGCTTCTCGGCGGCGGCGAGCTCCACGCGGACCTTCTCGACGTCCTCGCCGTCGGCCATCGCCTCGCGCATCACGCGCGACTCCTCGTGCGCGAGCTCCTCGACCTTTCGGCCGATCTCGGCGCGCAGCGCGCGGCCGCGGCGCTCGAGCGCCTCGAGCTTGCGGGTGAGGCTCGCGACCTCGCCCTCGAGCTTGTTGGCGCGCGCGGCGAGGTCCCACGCCTGCGCGAGGCCGTTCTGGACCTCCTGCGGCACCTGCCCGGACGGGTAGGCGCGGGAGACCATGCGGGAGAACAGCGCCGCGCGGCTCGCCCACTCGATGACCCCGGCGCTCTGCGGCGGCGGCGGAGGCGGGGGCACCGGCACGCCGTCGCCGCCCTCGACCTCCCACGCGTGGGCCGGCAGCCCGCGCTGGAGCGCCTTCAGCTCCTCCTGGAGGTGGTGGGCGTCGCGGTAGCGCTTCCGGATGTCCTTCTCGAGCAGCCGCAGGACGATCGCCTCGCCCTGCGCGTGCGCGTCGGGGCGGATCGAGCGGGGGCGCGGCGGCGCGTGGGTCCGCTGCATCTCGAGGAGGGTGTCGCGGTCGTTCGCGCGGAAGGGGAGCTGCCCGGTGAGCATCTCGAAGAACAGCACGCCGAGCGCGTAGAGGTCCGACTGCGCCGTCGCCTCCTCGCCGCGGGCCTGCTCGGGCGACATGTACTCGGGCGTCCCGAAGACCGCGCCCTTCGGGGCGAGGCGCGGGTCGCGCGCGATGGCGGCGAGGCCGAAGTCGAGGATCTTGACGAAGTCCTTCCGGCCGCCGCGGTGGGTGAGCAGGATGTTGTCGCTCTTCAGGTCGCGGTGCACGACGCCGAGGTCGTGGGCGCGCGCGAGCGCGGCGCACATCTGCTCGAGGATGTCCACCGATCGCGCGATCGGCATCGGGCCGCGCGCGAGCTCCGCCGAGAGCGGCGTGCCGACGAGGTACTCCATGACGAGGTAGAGCTCGCCCTCCTCGGTCTCGCCGATGTCGTGGATATCGATGATGTGGGCGTGATCAACGCGGTTTGCGGCGCGCGCCTCGCGCAGCATCCACGCGCGGAGATGGGTCTCTCCGCGGAGATCGGGCCGGATGAGCTTCAGGGCGACGACCCGGTCGATCAGCACGTGACGGGCGCGGTAAACGACGCCCATGCCGCCTTCGCCAAGCCGTGCCTCGAGCCGGTACCGGCCGGCCACGACCTTACCGATCAACGGATCGGTGCTCGAAGCCTTGGGACCTGCCGGTCGCTGAATCGCGCGCTCCATGGTGCCTTCGTTTCTCCTCAGCGCTCCCCGGAGAGCGGTTCGCGTCTCTCAGGGGCCTTATTGCGCTGTGCGGTGAGTCGGATCGCTCGCTGAAGGTATCCGGTTTGAAACAGCCGGTCTACGGGCCCGCGGTCGGGTGGGGATGAATCTGCGCGCGCCGCGTGGAGGTGGGGTGGGAGACCGGCGCCGGATGCGCGCGCTTCACGCCTCCGCCGGCCATGGAGGCGGGCCCGCTTCCGCTGCCCGCGGAGGCGCGCCGCCGTCGGCAGACGGGCGTGCAGGCGGGGGCGCGTCGCCTTGCGGGCGGGCGCTCCCCGGGCGAGGATCGAGGGGCAGGCGACAGACGAAGCGCGCCCCGGCGGGCGCGCCGCAGCGCAGATCTCCAGCGCGGCCGTCCGCGGGGGCGAGGGCGAGCGTGCCGCCGTGCCGCCGGACGATGTCCGTCGAGATCGAGAGCCCGAGGCCGGTCCCCTGCCCTCGCGGCTTCGTGGTGAAGAACGGATCGAAGATGCGCTGCGCGAGATCGGGCGGCACGCCCGGGCCGGTGTCGGAGATCGCGACGGCCGCCATGTCCTCGTCGATCCAGGTCTCGACGCAGATCGCCGGCGCGCCGGGCCGGCCCTGCGCCGCGCCGCCGCCCGCACCCTCCGCCCCGGCCGCCCCGGCCGCACCCTCCGCCCCGGCCGACGGCGCGGCGGCGGGCGGCGCCGGCGCGGCGCTCGCCTCCTCCAGCGCCTGGATGGCGTTGACGAGGAGGTTCATGAAGACCTGGTTGATCTCTCCGCTCCGGCAGGTGACAGGCGGCAGCTCGCCGTAGCGCCGGATCACCTCGATGCGCGCCTGGCGGAGCCGCGGGCCGAGCAGGAGCAGCGTCTCCTCGAGCCCGGCGTGCAGGTCGACGGGCAGCGGCTCGCCCGAGACGCGCGAGAAGCTCTTCAGGTTGGTGACGATCCGGACGCTGCGCTCGACCGCGCGGTGGACGAGGGTGGAGATGCCGACGAGGTCGTCGAGCGCCGCCTCGGTCTGGAGCCGCTCGCGGAGCGCCTCGAGGGCGCGGCGGCGGTCGTCCGGGAGCTCGCGCTCGGCGGCGCGGTAGGCGTCGAGGACGGCGCGGAGCTCCGCGGCGAGCTCCTCGATCGGCTGAGCGGCGCCGGCGATGGCGTTGAGGGGGTTGTAGATCTCGTGCGCGACGCCGGCGACGAGCTCGCCGATGGAGGCGAGCCGCTCGCCCTGGATGAGGGCGGCCTGCGTCCGCTTCAGCTCGGAGAGGGCGCGCGTGAGCTCGGCGGTGCGCGCGGCGACGTTCTCCTCGAGGCCGGCGCGCTCGCCCTCGAGCTCGGCGATCGTGCGGGACAGCGCCTGCCGCATGCGCTCGACGCTCTCGCCGAGGCCCACGACCTCCTTCGGCCCGGACAGCCGCGGCACCGCGGCGCCGAGCTCGCCGCGCGCGACCTCGTCGGCGGCGCGGGCGAGCTGCGCCATCGGCCGCGAGAGCTCGCGCGCCGCGCGCGCGACGACGCCGAGGGCGGCGAGCACGAGGAGGGAGAACGAGGCGAAGAGCGCGGTGATCGCGTTGAAGTCCTCGTTGAACGACGAGCCGGTCGCGAGCGCGCGGTAGAGGCCGATGGAGGAGAAGAGCGAGAGGAGCCCCGTGAACAGGAGCGGCAGGCCGAAGTCGCGGAGCATGCGCCGCCGGAGGGGCATCGGGGGCGCGCCGCCGCGCTCGGGCGCGCCCGTCCACGCGCGCAGGAGGTCGACCGCCCGCGCGACCGAGTCCTTGTGCCACGCGCGCTGGTAGAACGAGACGCCGAAGGCGAAGAGCGCGCCGAAGCCGAGCTGCATGAGCGCGTCGGCGGCGCTGAAGGCGGCGCCGGGGCGGAAGGTGGCGCCGGGGCGCACGTAGGCGATGCCGATCGCGGTGCACCCGAGCCACAGCGCGAAGTTCAGGGAGGCGAGGACGCCGGGGAGCCGCTCGGCGCGGGCGAGGCCGCGGGCGAGCAGGGCGCGGTCGCCGGACGGGCCGGCCCGGAGGGCGGCGACGACCGCGTGCGTCGCGGGGCGCACGGCGAAGGTGAAGCCGAGGGTGCCGGAGAGCGCGAGGAGGGGGACGACCTCGAACCACGCCTGGAAGACGACCTGGCTCTGGGTGCGGAGGAACGCGACGCAGAAGAGCAGCATGACGTGGCCGCCGACGATGCCGGCGGCCGTCGCCGACTCGGCGAGCCGGGGCCGGAGCGCCGCGGCGAGGGCGCGCGCCGAGGCGGCCTCGGAGGCGCCCCCGTCGGCCGCGTCGGCGCGGAGCAGGCTGCGGTAGATGGCGCGGCGCATGCCGCCGGCCATGACGCCGAAGGCGACGGCCGTGACCAGGAGGCCGAGCCACGACGGCGGCGTCGCGTGGCCGATCCCGAGCGGGCCGGGCCAGGAGGGGGGCGCGGTGGGGGCGCCGCGAGCGGCGAGCGGCGAGACCGCGAGCGGCCACGACAGGGCGCGGATGGCCGCGGCGATGGCGAAGCCGCGGTCGCCGCGGCGGGCGAGCACGCCCGAGAGCGCGGCCGAGAGGGCCATCGAGGCGAGCAGGAGGATCGCCGGCCACGGCGTGGTGAGGGCCGCGGGGACGACGGCGGAGAGGAACAGGAGCGCGGAGAACAGCTCCCAGCCGGTCGCGACGAGCTCGGCGCGGGCGCGCGGCGCGAGCGGCGCGCGGAGCTGGGGTGGCGGCGGGGTGCTCACGGGGCGGGCGGCATGGAAGCCCAGGGCGCGCGCCTTCGCAACGCTCCGAGCGCGATGACTCGGCTATCCAACGAGCAGAGGAGAGCCACCCTCGAGCGCTGATGCGTCACCGGCCGGAGAGGCGCACGCCGGGGAGGACCGTGCGTCGCTCGACGACCTCCTCGAGCGCGTCGGCGTCGATCAGGAGGTGCGCCCGCAGGCTGTCCTCGATGGCCGAGAACACCTTGCCCTGGTACCGGACATCGCCGCCCGGCGCGGCCGCGAGCCAGTAGTTGCCGCCGGGGCCGCCGCCCTCGCCCGCCGCGCTCGGAACGGCGAGGAGCGGCGCGGCGTTGCCGGGGAACGGATCGGGCGGGGTCGCGAAGCCGGGGAACGGCGGCACGGGCGCGGAGGGCTCCGGGGCGGCGGAGAACGTGAGCGACGCGCCGGGCTCGAAGCTCACCGAGAGGACGCCGCCGCGCGCGCCGACCACGACGCCGGGCGTGCGCTCCTCGACGACGACCTCCTCGATGACCTTGCCGGAGACGAGCAGGAGCGTGTGGCTGCTCGTGATCCGCGAGCTCTCGGCCGTGAGCTCGCGGCGCAGCGCGATCTCGTGCGAGACGTAGAACTGGAGGCCCTTCAGATCCCTGTCGGACAGGTCGTGCTGGACGCGGAGCTCGTGCGTGAACGGGACGAGGCGGGGGCCGCAGCCGGCGAGGAAGGCGAGGAAGACGGTGGCGAGCGCGAGGAGCGGGGCGAGCGCCGCGGCGGTCGCCGGGCGCCGCCGCGCGGCGTGGATCGGGCGGACACGGAACAGCATTGGGAGCCCTCGTGGAAGCGCGGCGGCACGAGAGCCGCGGGCGCGCTCCATCGCAACGGGGCGACCGGGCGGACCTTACAGCGGGCCCGCGCCCGGGCCGCCATCGACGGCGCGGCCTGCCCGGGCGCTGCCCGGGACGCTGCGTCTACTCCCAGTACAGCGTCGCCCGCCCGATCGCCGTGAAGGGCCACCCCGGCGAGTAGTGGATCCCCGTGACCGCGGCCGGCTCGTACGGCAGCCGCGAGTCGCTCGCGAACTGGACCTCGCGCCACGTCGTGTCGAAGAGGTTCTGGATGTCCACGGCCGCCTCGACGTTCTTCCACCGGAGCCCCGCGTTCGCGTCGACCACCGTGAACCCCTCGGCGGTGAGCGCCTCGTCCTCGGTCGCGGGCCGCGCGCCGATCGCCTTGACGCGCAGCGCGGCGAACGGGGTGAGCGCGCCGAACGTCGGGCGCACGCCGATGCCCGCGGTCAGCGTCCGGGTCGGCGCGAGGGCGACCGCGCTCCCGTTGCCGGCGTTCGCGCGGAAGCGCGCGCGGGTGAAGGTCGCGTCCACGTCGGCGAAGAGCCAGCTCCCGAGCCGGTAGCGCGCGCCGATCTCGACCCCGTAGCGCCGCGTCTGCCCCGACGCCTCGGTCTCGCCCGCGTCGCCGCTCCAGACCAGCTCGGAGTCGAGATCGAGCAGGAACCCGGCCGCGCTCAGCGAGAGGCCGCGCACGGGCGCGACCCTCGCGCCGACCTCGTAGCCGATCGCGGGCGTGATCGGCGTCGCCGCCCCCTGCCCCAGCACCACGCCCCGGCCGTCGTTCGAGTGGAAGCCGCGCCCGTAATGGGCGAAGAGATCGACCCCGCCGGCCGGAGAGACGATCGCCGTGAGCTTCGGGAGCAGCTGCATCTGGCCCCGGACGCCGCTCGATTTGTTCCCGGCCCCCTCGAGGTCCTCGCCGAGGTCGTCCACGTTGACGTCGATCCACTGCCCGCGCACGCCGAGCACGAGGCGGAGCCAGCGCCGGAGCCGGGCGTCCTGCTCGAGGTAGACGCCGATCTGGCCCTCGTCGATGTGGGCCCGGTCCTTCTCCTCGAGCCGCTCGCGCGCCTCGTCGTGGTGGAGCGACTTGTCGATCGCGTCCGCGCGGATCTGCGCGCCGAGCGACGTCGTGAACTTCGCCCCCCGGAGCTCGATCTGCTTGCGGAACCGGAGGTCGGCGCCGAGGACGGTGCGGTCGTCGTTCTGCTCGATCTGGTCGCCGTGGACCGGGTCCTCGCTGAAGAACGTGAAGTTCGAGTACAGCGTGAAGCGATACCGGAGGAAGTAAGCCATCGCGCTCAGGTCGGCGTCCCGCCACGCGGTCGAGGCGGCGACGGACGCCATGTGCCGCGCGGTCGACCCGCCTTCGGTCGGATCGACGGCGCCGAAATGATCGATGCACGGCTGTCCGAAGGCGGAGGGCGGCGGGTTCAGGCCGCCCTCCTCGCCCTCCCCGCACACGGCGCGCGCCGGGATCTGGCCCGAGCCGTACCAGGTCGATCCGTAGGACATCCACGTCGCCTGGACCTTCCCGGTGCTGCCGAGGTCGCGCGTCGCCCTCAGGAACACGTTGAACCGCTTGAGCCGCTCCGGGCTCAGGAACGGCCCGTCGTTTCGGTAGACCTCGGCCGCGGCCACCGCGCGCCAATCGTCGCCGAGCTCCGGCGAGGCGATCACGAGGCCGCGCAGGATGCCGTACTGCCCCACGCCGAGCTGCGCGGAGCTCTCGTCGAGCTTCTCGGCGAAGCGGAGGTTGACGGCGCCCGCGGTGCCGAAATCGCCGATGCTCGCGTAATAGGGCCCCTTGTAGCCGTCGAGCCCGATCACGAGCTCCGGGATCATGAAATAGAGGTCGGTGAAGCCGTGCCCGTGGCCGTGGCTGACCAGGTTGACGGGCACCCCGTCGACGAAGAAGGCGACGTCCGTCCCGTGGTCCGCGTCGAAGCCGCGCAGGAAGTACTGGTTCGCCTTTCCGCCGCCGGCGTGCTGCACGGCGAAGAGCCCGGGGACCGACTCGAGGAGATCGCCCGGCCGGAGCCTCGGCCGGAGCTCGAGCTCGCGGTGCCCGACCGAGACGCGCGAGGCGGCCTCGCTGCCCGGCTTCTCCGCGTGCACGGTGACCTCGATCGCGCCCCCGTCCGCGGTGCCCGCCGGAGGCGCGCCCGAGGCAGGCTGCGCGGCCTCGCCGGTGGGCCCGGCGGCGGGCGGCGGAGCGCCGGGCGGCTCTCCCTGGGCGCGCGCTGGGCGCGCGGCGGCCATCAAGATGGCCAGTGCGGCGATCCGATGGAGTCGATGGCGGTGTCCGTGGCTTTTCGTGACCGTCTCGCGCAGCATTCATGTCCTCCTTCGCCGCAATCGCGCGGAGCGGCGCCGGGCCGCTCGCATCGAGCTCCGCGAGGAGGAAAGGCGTGTCTGCAGCGCAGCGCGCTGGACCGACCTCTCGCCCCCGCGGGCGACCGAAACGCAACGCGGGGGGCGGCTCGGGATCCGGGACGTGCGCAGGGCTGCACCGGCTCGGACCTCGCCGCCTCCCTCGAGGCTCCCAGGTCGAACCGGCGTCGGATGTGTCCCCGTCGCCGGGCGCTGGCAGGTCTTCGGGCTCGCGAGCGCTCCGGCCGGGCCGGCTTCCTACTGTCCACCGCTTCCCAGCCCTGCTCGGGCCAGTGCGTGTGGTGGAGGTCGTTCTCGCTTACCGCTGCGGGGCAGCCCCGGAATCTCACCGGGTTCCCTCTTCAGCCTGGGCGAGCGCCCAGGCACCAGCGCGGCGCGCACCCTAGGAGGAGGCGCCTCCGGCTGTCAATCACTCCTGCTCACCTCGCCCGCTCCGCCCCCGGTCCCCGCGCCGCGCGCCCGCCTCCCGCGCGCCGCGCACCCGCCTCCCGCGCGCCGCGCACCCGCCTCCCGCGCGCCACGCGCCCGCCGCGCGCGCGCGCCAACTGACCTGAACGAACGCTCGCCGCGCGCGCTCGTCGCCGCGCGCCACCTGACCTGAATGAACGCTCGCCGCGCGAGGTCCGCTGCTCGGGCCGAACGTTCGGGCTCTGGCGAGGATGGGCTCGCTCCTTCGTGGGTCGCGTGCTACACGGCCGCCGCCGTATATGCCGCGTAACGACCTCCGCAACATCGCCATCGTCGCCCACGTCGACCACGGGAAGACGACGCTCGTCGATCACATGCTCCGCCAGTCGGGCGCCTTCCGAGAGAACGAGGTCGTGGCCGAGCGCGTCATGGACTCGAACGATCTCGAGCGGGAGCGCGGCATCACCATCCTCGCGAAGAACACGAGCATCCGGTACCGCGGGGTCAAGATCAACATCGTCGACACGCCCGGCCACTCCGATTTCGGCGGCGAGGTCGAGCGCACCCTGATGATGGCCGACGGGGCGCTCCTGCTCGTCGACGCCGCCGAGGGCCCGCTGCCGCAGACGCGGTTCGTGCTCTCGAAGTGCCTCCAGCGCGGCTTCCCGGTCATCGTGGTCATCAACAAGATCGACCGGAGCGACGCGCGCGCCCACGAGGTCCTCTCCGAGGTCTTCGACCTCTTCTGCGATCTCGAGGCGAGCGACGCGCAGATGGACTTCGCGACGCTCTACGCGATCGCGAAGTTCGGCCAGGCGAAGCGCGAGCTCGAGCACGAGGCCAAGGACCTGGAGCCGCTCTTCGAGACCATCCTCGAGCGGGTCCCCGGGCCGTCCGGCGACCCCGATGGGCCGCTCCAGGTCATCGTCTGCAACACGACGCACGACGACTACGTGGGCCGGCTCGCGGTCGGCCGCGTGGTCCGGGGCACCGCCCGGTCCGGCGCCGACGTCGCGCTCCTCGGCGAGGGCGGGCAGTCGCGCGGCTACGTGAAGATGCTCTACGCCTACGAGGGGCTGAAGCGGGTCGCGGTCGAGAGCGCCGCCGCGGGCGAGGTGATCGCCATCGCGGGGCTCGATTCGGTCACGATCGGCGACACGATCGCGGACCCGGCGACCCCCGAGGCGCTGCCGCGGATCGTTGTCGAGGAGCCGACGATCAAGATGAAGATCGGCGTGAACACGTCGACGTTCGCCGGCAAGAGCAAGCAGTCGAAGTTCCTGACGAGCCGTCACCTGAAGGAGCGGCTCGAGCGCGAGGCGATGAAGAACCTCGCCATCCGGGTGGAGCCGACCGAGGTGCCCGACACGTTCGTGGTGCTCGGCCGCGGCGAGCTCCAGCTCGCGATCCTCGTGGAGACGATGCGGCGCGAGGGGTACGAGATGCAGCTCTCGAACCCCGAGGTCGTGACGCGCGAGATCAACGGCGAGGTGATGGAGCCGGTCGAGCTCGTGGTCGTGGACGTGCCGGACACCTACGTCGGCGTCGTGACCGAGCGCCTCAGCACCCGGCGCGGCCGGATGGTGAAGATGACGAACCCCGGCTTCGGGCGCGCGCGCCTCGAGTTCCGGGTGCCGTCGCGCGGGCTCATCGGCTTCCGGGGCGAGTTCCTGACGGCGACGCGCGGCACGGGCCTGCTCAACACGATGTTCGACGGCTGGGCGCCCTGGGGCGGCCCGATGATGCGCCGCCCGACCGGCGCCATCGTCGCCGACCGCGCCGGCGTGGCGACCCCGTACGCGCTGCACCACCTCCAGCCGCGCGGGATGTTCTTCATCGTCCCCGGCGTCGAGGTCTACGAGGGGATGATCGTCGGAGAGCACAACCGGCCGAACGACACCGACGTCAACGTGATCAAGGAGAAGAAGCTGTCGAACGTGCGCAACCACGGCAAGGACGAGAACGTGCTCCTGGCCAGCCCGCGGCTGCTCACGATCGAGACGGCGATGGAGTGGATCGACGGCGACGAGCTCGTCGAGGTCACGCCCGACGCCGTGCGCGTCCGCAAGAAGGTGCTCGCGTGCAACCGCCGGGAGCGCCGCGAGGACGCGATCGAGCAGGCGCAGGCCGTGGAGTGAGCCGCGAGGGCGCGGCGAGCGCCCTTGCCGGCGGGCGCGCGGCGAGCGCCCTTGCCGGCGGGCGCGCGGCGAGCGCCCCCTTGCCGACGCGCGGCGGGCGCCCCTCCCCTGCCCGCGCCGGCGCAGACCGGTGTAGACTCCCGCGCATGAGAACGACGCTGCTTTCGGCGCTCCTTGCTTCGCTCGTCGCGCTCGCGGGGGCGAGCGCCTGCGGCGGAAACGTCGTGGTCGACGGCTCTCCGGGGGGAGACGACGGCTCCGGCGGCGCCGGCGCGAGCGCGACGTCGAGCGGGCGCGCGAGCGCGAGCGCGGGCCCGCAGTCGTCGAGCGCCGGCGGGACGAGCTCGGGCGGCGGGGCGTGGGCCTCGTGCGATGTCTTCTGCGCCCTCTTCGACGGCACCGCGTGCCCGGAGCCCGGCTGTCGCGACGCCTGCGCCGAGCTGCTCTCCGTGCCGCGCCCTTGCAACGAGCTGACCGCGCCGTTCTTCGATTGCATGGGCGAGATCGTCCAGATCCCGTCGGTCACGGCCTGCGATCAGATCTCGAGGTGGATCGATCCGCTGTTCGGGTGCCTGCGCTCCAGCGACCCGGCGTGCAACCCCGGCTTCGTGTACGCGGACTGCAAGCCGCAGTACGAAGGTTTCAGGGCGTGCCTGCGCAGCCAGGCCCCGTAGCGGCGGCGCGCGTCACCGGCTCGGGCGCGGCCGCGCGCCCGGCCGCAGGGCGCCTCGCAGCGGCCCGAGGGCGTCGGTGACGAACGCGACGAGCGCCTTCACGCGCGGCACCCCGCGCGTATCGCGGTGCACCCCGAGCCACAGCGTGCGCTCGGGCGGCGGCGACGGCGGCGAGAGCAGGCGCAGGCCCGCCGTGGCGTCGCCGAGGCAGCGCGGCAGGCAGACGAGCCCGACGCCGGCGGCCCCCATGGTCGCCTGGGCCTCGCGGCCGTTGGTGCGGGCGGCGACGCGGGCCTTCGCGGCGACGGCGCGCAGCCACGACAGGTCGGCGACCGCCGGCGGCTCGTCGCTCATCGCGACGAGGGCGTGGCCCTCGCACTGCCGGTCGAAGTCCGGCGGGCCGCGCTCGGCGAGGTAGGCCTCCGAGGCGTAGAGGCCGAACCCGATCCGCGCGACCTCGCGTTGGAAGACCTCGCGGTGCTCGAACGCGGCGGGCCGAAAGGCGATGTCCGCCTCCCGCCGCGGGAGGCTCAGCCAGCGCGCGTCCGCGATGAGATCGACGGAGATGGCGGGGTGGCGCGCGAGGAAGGGGGCGAGCAGCGGCCCGAGGACGCGGACGGCGAGCCACTCGGACGCGGTGACGCGGAGGTGGCCTGTCAGGCCGGCGTCGCGTCCGGCGGCGGCGCGCTCGGCGGCGAGGGCGTCCTGCTCCATGCGCTCGGCGTGACCGAGCACGCTCTCCCCCGCGGCCGAGAGCGCGAACCCCGACGGCGAGCGCTGGAAGAGCTTCGCCCCGAGGCGCCGCTCGAACGCGTCGATGCGCCGCCCCACGGTCGGCTGGGTGACCTTCAGCGCGCGCGCGGCGGCCGAGAGGTTGCCGTGCCGGGCGACGGCGAGGAAGTAGCGCAGATCGTCCCAGTCGAGCATGGCCCCCACGCGCGGACCTGCTGCGCGAGCGAGCGCCCCGCGCCATGCAGCGATGCATGGCGAGTATACGGCGATGGCGGATGCCCGGGCAACGTCGGAGCGTGCATGCTCTGTCGCGCATTCGCGCATTCGCGCGCTCGCCTCGCGCGAGCCTCGCGTGTCTGCGCGCATGTTCGCGTGGATTCGCGCGCTTCGCGCCGCCCACGTATCTCACGTCGGATTCACGTCGGATTCACGTCGGATTCACATCGGATCACCCGATCGAGGCCAGCATGCATTCGAGTCGTCGTGCGTTTCTCCATCGCGTGGCCGGGACGGCCGCGACAGGCGTCCTGGGCTCGGCCCCGCTGGCCGTGACCGCCTCGTGCGCCGCGGAGCGGGGGCCGGCGCCGCCGCGGCCGGCGGCGGGCCCGAGGATCAGGGCCATCGCCTTCGACGCCTTTCCCATCTTCGATCCGCGTCCGATCGCCGCGCTCGCGGAGGAGCTCTGTCCGGGCAAGGGCGCCCTGCTGAGCGAGGCCTGGCGCACCCGGCAATTCGAGTACACGTGGCTCCGGGTCGCGGCCCACGAGTACGCCGATTTCTGGCAGGTCACGGCGGATGCGCTGGTGTTCGCCGAACGCGCGCTGCGGCTCGACCTCGGCGAGGAGGGGCGGGCGCGGCTCCTCGGGGCGTACCTCGAGCTCGAGGCGTGGCCGGACGCCCTGCCCGCGCTCGAATCGCTGAGGCGCGCGGGCCTGCGGCTCTCGCTCCTGTCCAACTTCACGCCGAGGATGCTCGGCGCCGCGATCGAGCGCTCCGGCCTGGGAGGCCTGTTCGATCGCGTGCTCAGCACCGACCGGGCGAGGACCTACAAGCCGGATCCTCGCGCGTACCGGATGGCGCTCGACGCGTTCGGCCTCGAGCGCGACGAGATCCTGTTCGTCCCGTTCGCCGGCTGGGACGCCGCGGGCGCCCGCTGGTTCGGCTATCCCACGTTCTGGGTCAACCGCCTGAGCCAGCCGGCCGAGGAGCTGGGCGTGAGCGCCGACGCCACGGGAGCGAGCCTGGGAGATCTTGTCGAGTTCGTGACGGCGGGAACGTGACAGCCGCCGAGCGCGGCCAGGCCCCTGGGGTCTGAGGTTGGCGGGCGTGAACGGCAGCGGCTCAGGCGATCTCCAGCCGCCGGGAAGCGCGGATGCCCACCTGGCGCATCTCCTCGGTCAGCGGCGCCATCCTCTGGAGCGACCTCGCCGTCCGCTCTGGCCCGGCGAGCTCGGGGCTGCCCGTGCCGTAGGGCGGCTCCGGCGCATATTCCATCTCCAGCTCGCACTCCCTGGCGACCTCGTCGCCGCACAGGCGCCCGAGCAGGCGCAGCGCGAGATCGAAGCCCCCCGAGACCGGCCCCGAGGTGAGCCGATTCCGGTCTTCCACCACGTTCCCCCTGGCGGGGATCGCGCCGTAATAGGCGAGCTGATCGTGCAGGTGAAAGTTCGTGGTGGCCCGGTAGCCCTTGAGCAGGCCCGCGGCGCCGAGCATCAGGGCGCCCGCGCAGACGCCGGAGAGCCACGCCGCGCGGCCGCCGTATTCTGCGAGGAACGCGAGCGATTCTCTGTCCTCCATGACGTGGGGCGGAACCGCCGGCACATGGAGGATGTCGAGCGCCTTCGGGCATTCGCTGAACGGGGTGGTGGCGCGCGTCGTGAAGCGCGGGAGCCCCGGGATCTCGTCCCTGTTCTTCCATACGAGGTGCAGGTCCACGTTGGGCAGGACCCCGAACACCGTCTGCAGGCCGATGTTGTCGGGCAAGAAGAAGCCGGGGCAGATGAAGAGCGCCACCTGGAGCTTGCGCTCCGTGGGAAGGCTCAGGGGCAACGCGAACGAGGCATCGTCGTGAACGCTCATCGTGGAGTCCTTTCTGGTCTCAGGCGAGGACGCGCGGGGGCGCGCGCCGCGCGAACAGCGCTCGTGACCATGCGCCCCGGGCAGGAATGGAGAGGGACAAAGCACCTGCATTTCCTGCCCCGCGCCGCGCGGCGCCTTGGCTGCGCGCCCCGGGGGGAGGCTTGGCAGGAAACGCGGGTGCTTTGTCGTTGCGGTCAGGTGCGCGGCGGGTACCGTCGTCGCGTGAAGCGGTCCCGTCCCCCGAAGAGCGCTCCGCGAGGCTCGCCGAGCGCGAGCCGCCACGCGCCGACGCGGAGGATCGTGGTCGTCGCCTACGACGGCGCGGGCGCCATCGACGTGGTGGGGCCCGTCGATGTCTTCGCCTTGGCCTCGGAGCTCGCCGTACCGAAGCGCGCCGGGGCTCCCCCGGCGTATGCCGTCGAGATCGCCGCGATCTCGGGCGGCGTGATCCGGACCCTCTCCGGGACGCAGATCGTCGCTCACAGGGCGCTCGAGGACGTGGCCCCCTGCCCCGACACGGTGCTGGTCGCTGGGGGCGATCCGCGCGAGGCGATGCGAGACGCCCGGCTGCTCGGCTGGCTTCGCGCGGCGACGCCCGAGGTGCGGCGCATGGGCGCCGTCTGCACCGGCGCCTTCATCCTCGCCGCCGCGGGGCTGCTCGCGGGGCACCGAGCCGCCACGCACTGGCGCGAGGCGGCCGCGCTCGCGCGCCAGTTCCCGGCCGTCGAGGTCGATCCCGACGCGATCTTCGTGCGGTCGGGGAAGATCTACACGTCTGCGGGCACGACCGCGAGCATCGATCTCGCGCTCTCGCTCGTGGAGGAGGATCTCGGGTACGACGTGGCGCTCGAGGTGGCGCGAGGCATGGTGGTGTTCCTCAAGCGCCCGGGCGGACAATCGCAGTTCAGCCGCCCGCTCCTCGCGCAGACGGCGGCCACCGGGCCGCTGCGGCGCGTGATCGAGTGGGCCCTGCGGCACCTCGACGCCGATCTGCGCGTCGAGGTGCTGGCGGAGAAAGCCGGGATGAGCCCCCGCAACTTCGCGCGGACGTTCGCGCGGACGCTGCGCACGACGCCCGCGAAGTTCGTCGAGGCGGCGCGGCTGGAGCAGGCGCGCTCCTGCCTGGAGGGGGGGCGAGCGTCGCTCAAGCAGCTCGCGCGCGACTGCGGCTTCGGCACGGACGAGCGGATGCGGCGCGCATTCCAGCGCACGCTCCAGGTCACGCCGGAGGAGTATCGGCGGCGCTTCGCGCGGTCGTGACCCGATCCTGCGAAAAGCGGCGGACGCCACCTCAGGGCATGTGGGCGGGAGCCGATCCGCGCGCAGCAGGCTCTGCTGAACCGGTCATGCATTCCCATGGAGATACGCCGCCGGCCGCGGCGGCGGCGAGGAGGCGCGATTTCTTCGATACTCATGGATGGACATGGTTCTTAACACTTCATTGAAGGATACGGGTAGCCGGGGGGCGGCGGATCGGTAAGCTGGCCGGAGCGTCTCCCCGTACTGGGCCTTGCGAGGCGCGAGTGAAAGGAACTCACGATGATGAGGATGGTTCGACGAGCTTTCGCCTCCGTGATTTTGCTTTCCGGCGTGGGCCTCTGGGTGTGCGCCGCCGGCGCTCCTGCGGCGGCGGCCACGGAGGCCCCCGCGGCTGCGGCAACGGAGGCCCTCGCGGCCGAAGAGGCGCAGCCTGCGGCATGCTGGGAGTGCGTCAAGCACAGCGACTGCGACGCCAGGTGCGACGGCCCGGGCACCGGATACTGCCGGTGGTCCGGCTGTACGACCTGCCTCTGCACGCAGTAGCCGGGCGCCGAGCGCCGCGCCTGGCCGCCCGTGGTCAGACCGTCTGGCTATCCGAGGCCCGATGTGCGGTCATGGCCAGGTTGGATCGAGCCGAGCCAGGAGACGGCGAGAGGCGCAGCGCCCGCGCTGCCGGGCAACGGGCGCTCAGGGAGCGGACGCGGCGCTGACGACGTACGCGAATGGCATCCAGGTACCGAAGTTGCAGGTTCCGCTGGTGTCGTAGTACTTGAAATACCGCTCGTTGGTGACGGTCAGCGCGCCGACCTCGGCGCTCTCGCCGTTCGCGATCGAGACGGCGGGCCCGCCTTCCGCCTCCACGGTCATCGCGTGCTCCTCGTAACCGCAGTAGTCGTCCTCGCGGTAGCACGCGCGCTCTCCTGCGCCGAGGGTGAGTCCGATCGGATCGTTCTCGCCCACGGCGACGACGAGCTCTCCGTCCTGCTCGAGGCGGAGCCGGGCGAGCTTGTCTCGATACTCCAGCTGTCGATGGGAGAAGTCGACGTCGAGCGTGGCGCCCACGGCGACGGCGCTCGGCGCGAAGCCCGGGGCGGTGATGCCCAGGGTGAGCGCATCCCCGGCTTCGTCGACGAGGTCGAACACGACCTCGGGCGCGGGGCCGTTCCCGATCTGGCGGGATCTCGAGCCGCAGGGCTCGCTCGCGTCGGCCGGACGCGCGGCGGTCACCGTCCAGGAGCCCGCGAGCGTCGCGGTGACGAGGTGCTCCGGCGGCAGCGATTCCGAATGGACGCACGCGAAGACGCTGGGCGTGCGCACCTCGCAAGCGGGACCGCTGCCATCGCCGCCCGTGCCGTCGCCGCCTGCGCCGTCGCCGCCTGTGCCATCGCCGCCTGTGCCATCGCCGCCTGTGCCATCGCCGCCTGCGCCATCGCCGCCGTTGCCACCCTCGCCCAGACCGTTGCCGCCGCCGCCCGTACCGACGTTGGCAGGGTCATCGCACGCGGAGGCGGTGGCGAGGAGCATCATGAATGTCACAAGGAGCGGCAAGCTGGTCCGATGGCGCATTTCTGCATGACAAGCACGGCATGTGCCACTCACGCGTCTTGGGCGCTCTGGCGCTGGGCGGCGGGCTCCGCCACGCCTCGCCGGGCGCGACGGCCGGAGGCTCGGCAAGGGCGGGCGGGGACGCCGCCTGAGCGGGTCAGTCGATCACCGGCCCCAGCACTTCGGCGATGCGCCGCGCGATGTGGGGGGCATGCGTCTCCAGCGCGAAGTGGCCGCTGTCCACGAACTCCACGACGGCATCGGGGTTGTCGCGGCGGTAGGCCTCGGCGCCGGGCGGGATGAAGAACGGGTCGTTCTTGCCCCAGATCGCCAGCGTCGGCAGCGCCCGTTCGCGGAAGAACGCCTGGAACTTCGGATACAGCGCCACGTTGTTCGCGTAGTCGAGGAACAGGTCCAGCTGGAGCTCGGCGTTGCCCGGCCGCTGCAACAGCAGGTAGTCGAGCATGTACGCCTCCGGCGCCACCAGGCTGTTGTCGGCCACGCCGTGCTCGTACTGCCAGCGCGTTCCCTCGAGCGTGAGCAAGCCGCGCAGGCCGTCGCGGTTCTCCGGCGTGGGGTTTTCCCAGTAACGGCGCACCGGCGCCCAGGCCTGCTCGCCCAGGCCGTCCAGGTAGGCGTTGCCGTTCTGCGACACCAGCCCAGTCACCTGCTGCGGTCGCGCCAGCGCCAGGCGCAGGCCCACCGGCGCGCCGTAGTCGAACACGTACAGCGCATATCGCTTCAGGCCGATCGCATCGACGAACGCCTCGACGGTCCTGGCCAGGTTGTCGAAGGTGTACACGTAGCCGCGCTCGGCCGGCACCTCGGTGAAGCCGAAGCCGGGCAGGTCCGGCGCGACCAGGTGGAACTGCGACTTCAATTCGTCGATCAGCCGCCGGTACATGTGCGAGGAGCTGGGGAAGCCGTGCAGCAGCAGCAAGGTCGGCCGGGAGAGGTCGCCGGCCTCGCGGTAGAACACCTTCACCCCGTCGGCCTCGACGTGGCGGAAGTGGACGGCGCTGACGGGAAGGTCGGCGGGGACAGCGGCGGCAGCGGGCGTAGCGTTCATGGCGAGGGCTCCGGAGTGAAACCTGCATAAACCATTTATACAGGTTACACGTGGAGCTTGCGTCGGCCCCTGTAACTTGTCAACAGGCTTTTGTCAGGTTACACTACGCCGGCGCTTCAACGGTCACGGATCCATGGATTCCAACGAAATTCCGGTCGACTGGCCGCCGCTGATCGCCGACCAGCTGGCCTTGGACTTGCTGAACACGGTGGTCCAGCAGGACGGCGCCCCGGCCGAGCACCTCGCCGACGACGCGGCCGCGGCGCGCTGGCTGGCTCGCGCCGCCGGCGCCGGCGTCCCCGCCCCCGCCCCCGCCGGCCTGGCTCGCAATGCCCGCGCGCTGCGTGAAGCGGTCCGCGCCGTCGTCGAGGCGCGCACGGCCGGCCGCTCAGCCGACCTGGGCGAGCTGAACCGGCTTCTGGCCAGGGTGCCCAGCCACTGGACCTTGCACGGCGGCCGCGACGGCATCCGCGCGCATCGCAGCGCGCTCGGCGCCGCCGCCTGGCGACCGCTGGCGCCGCTGGCCGAGGCCGCGGTCGCCCTGCTCGCCGACGGCGACTTCGGCCTGGTGCGCCAGTGCGAGCACCCGCTCTGCACGCTGTGGTTCTACGACCGCACCAAGTCGCACAGGCGCCGCTGGTGCAGCATGGCGCTGTGCGGCAACCGGCACAAGGTCAGCGAGTTCCGCAAGCGCAGGCAGGCGTCGGCCGAGTAGCGTCACGCGATGAAGTGGGGAGTGGTGGCCGCCCCCTCGCCATGGCGCCGCCACCCCGGAGACTGGAGCTCTCCTCGCGTTTTCCCGTCGTTTCGTGTCGGCATGGCGGGTGCTCGAGGCCGAGCGTCATGCCGACGCTCGAGCACAACGCCCTCGTCGAGATGTTCCGTGGGCATCCGGAGCTCGCGCCCCGCTTGCTCGCGACGCTCTTCCACGTCGAGGTGCCGCCGTACGCTTCGGTCGCGGTGGTCGAGTCGTCGCTCGACCAGCTCGTCCCGGTGGAGTTTCGCGCCGACCTGGTGCTCGAGCTGCGAGACGCGAGCGGCGCGCTCGTGCTGGCGATCGTCCTCGAGGTCCAGCGCGACGTGGATCCGGACAAGAAGTTCTCATGGCCGACGTACGTCACGGTCGTGCGCGCCAAGAAGCGCTGCCGCGCGATCGTCCTCGTGATCGCGCCGGACGCCGTCGTGGCTGCCTGGGCGGCGCAGAACATCGATCTCGGCCTGGGCCTCGGCAACGTCGAGCCGCTGGTGCTCGGTCCGGCCGTCGTCCCCGAGATCACCGACCCAGCCGACGCGGAGACGGAGCCTGAGCTCGCCGTGCTCTCGGCGGTGGCGCACGGCAACGGGCCGAACGGGCTCACCGTGGTCGAGGCGGCGCTCGTTGGCCTGGGTCGGCTCGACCAGGAGCACGCGATGGTCTACTTTCAGCTCATCTGGAACGGGTTGCGCGAGCCGATGCGGCAGGCTCTGGAGGCGTTGGTCATGGAACGGCAGATCGAAGGCGAGGCGACTTTCCCCCCGTTCGTGCAGAGTCTCATCGATCGCGGCAAGCGCGAGGGCATCCGTGAGGGAAAGCTCGAGGGCATCCGTGAGGGAAAGCTCGAGGGCATCCGTGAGGGAAAGCTCGAGGGCATCCGTGAGGGAAAGCTCGAGGGCAAGAGGGACACCCTGCTGCGGCTGCTCGCGCGTGCGGGGCTCGCGCTCACCGACAGCGAGAGAGCGCGCATCCATGCATGCGCGGACGTCGCGACCCTCGACCGCTGGATCGATAACGCCCTTGGAGCGAAGACCGCCGCCGAAGTGCTCTCCTGAAGGCTGACGGGTGTAGCCCAACAAGGCGATGAATCCGACGGGCTTCGCCCGCCGATGATCGCCAGGGCCTCCGGCGGGCGGCATCGGACGCGAGCCTCACGGCGCCGGCGGAACAGACACCTTCCACGGGGACGGCGAGAGCGAACTCGAGCGACGCTGGCGGCAGCGTCATGCTTGGACCGTCATTCACGCCAACCACCACGATAGATTGGTGCTCCATCTGGGCCGGCGCCTGACGACCCCACCCGACGACGAGCCGCAGGTCGGATGACGTCGCGCTGCGAAACGCCTGGTGATCGCGCAAGGCTCCTTCTGTCACCCGAGGTGTGCGCGGCGGTTCGCCCATGACGTCCTCGATCGCTTTGCGTGTCCCTCAATGGCGCGTAGTGTCAGACAGCCCTCCAAGCCGCCGCGGAGCAGCTCGGCCGCCATGTAGGCCGGTGTGCCCGCCGCGGGGGCCCGCGCGTCGCTCTCGTCGTGGCGCGCGTACGCGATGCCGAAGTCGCTGTCGCCCCGCGGTCTGCGGCGCGAACGCGGCCCCTGCGATGCACGGATAAGTCGTTGAACCAGCATCGCTTTTCCAGAGGGCCAGATGACCAGATGGCCAGATGGCCAGATGGCCAGAGGGCCAGATGGCCAGATGGAGAGACATCGCCTACGGAGACTTCTGTCACCTGAGGTGCGAGCGACGAATCGACATTGACATCCTCGATCCGTTTTGCCTTTCCCTCCCCCCGGGGGGGAGGACACCCGAGGACGAAAGGCAAGCCGCTCACGGATTTCCCTTGAACTCGGACCCACAATCCGTTTTACTGGCTTATTAAGCTGCGGGCTCTTCACTGCAGTTCACGGAGCACAGCACACCATGAAGACGACCCCTGCGTTCAGCCTGTCGTTGATCGCAGTCGCCGTTGCCCTCGCCGGCTGCGCCGTGGAGTCAGGCGATGAGCTCGTCCAGGCACAGGAAGAGGACATCGACTCGATGTCGGAGGGCATCACCTCTGGCGCCGACAATATCGTTGCAGCGCGCGACCTCTGCCTGCGCAGCAGCAACTCGCACACAGGAAACTGCTTTCGGCAGATGCCCGGCTGTACCGCGGTCTACGTGCACAGCGTCGACTGGAACACTGGTATGGCCCGCGTCTACCACTACAACTCGGGTGCCACCGGCTGGGCGAACAAGGGCTACTTGACCAGAGCCGTGTACTGGTACGACGCGACCCACTGGTGCCAGGCCATCTCCAACGGCGGCGTCGCCGGCGGTGGCATAGACTGAGCCCAGCGAAGGTCGCCGCGATCCCGGACGGAGGCGAGCGATGGGCGGCTAGAGACGACGCGGCCGCCGCCGGAAGCGGGGCGCCTCCGCCGAGCATCAGGCTGGAAGAGCACGGCATACAGCAAGACGAGACGCCGCACGGGCGCAAGAGGAGCAAAGGGCCAGAGATGAAAATCTATTCTTCTCTTCCCCTCGCGTCCCTTGAAGAGCCCGAGCGTGCCCTTCCCCCAGCGCCGCGCGTCGCCCAGCCCGAGCCCGGGATCCCGCGGCCTTTGCCCGAGCTCGACCCGCGCGAGGACGAGCGGCGCGGCGAGAAGGAGCAGCACGTGGGCCAGGACCCAGCCGGCGTGCCGCTGGATCCGGGGATCGAGGAGCGGACCGGGCAGGCGAACGAGCGCCGCGCCGATCGCCATGCCCTCGAAGCGCAGGAGCGCGAGCAGCGCGCAAGCCGAGGCGAAGACGAGGGCCGCGCGGGTGGACGATCGCGAGCTCGCCGCGCGCCGCGCGCCGCGGCCGGGCGTCGTGACGGGCGCGCTCTCGGCGGCCTACGGCGCGAGCGAAACCGTCCATGAAAGCCGGCACCCCTCAGGTCGTGGCGTGGAAGGCGTGACGACCGCGCGCGTCACGGGAAGCGGCATCCGCGAGATCGCCCCGTCGAATCCTGCATCCTGCGCAGCATCTTGCTCGCGGGCGGGCCCCTGCGGCTCCCGGCCTCGGAGCTCCGGACGATGCTACTGGGGCGTGCTCCAGCTGAGCTCAAGTACGCTGTCGTTGTAGTCGCTGTCGTCTCCATTTTCAGCGACGATCACCAAGAGATTGTAGTTGCCTATCGTATAAGGACCGCCCGCTTTCAGCTGGCGGGACTTGAGCCATTCCGAGTTGATGTCCGTTTGATATTCGAACTTCGCCTGGAGCTTCGCCCTCGAATTGGCGACGATCGTCGACTGGCCCGTCATCGCGTTGCGCTCACCGGAGCCCGCGAAGACGCACAGCGCCTCGTCATCTCGAGTCACGGTGATCCGCTGGGTGTACCTCGAGTTGGTCGTCACCTTGATGGTCACGGTCACACCATCCGGAAGCTCACTGATTTCACAGGTGTTGCCGTTCAATTGAGGCATGTGCTCATGCTCCTTCCTATGGATCGCGTCCCGCTGCCGGGAGAACGACCGTCGAGGCCGGGACGGTTTCGCGGCGCCAGAGATGGCTATCAAACCTGCCGCAAGCGTGCAACGACAAACATCTTTCTGTGCTGGAAGAGGTCATGGGCCGACCGATCCGACTCAGCCGGAGCGCGGCGCGCCGGTCCTGCGACGGGGCGGGCTCTTGTCTCACGGGCCACGAAGGCTCGCCTGGCGCCGCCCCCGCCGGTGGACGTCCTCGACCAGCGCCGCCACGATGGCCGCGCCGACGTGGCCGGCGCGACGCCCGTCACGTCGAGCGACCCCGGGCCGAGCGCGGCGCGCGCGTGGGCGATCTCGACCATCGCCGCCTGCTGCGCGCCCGCGAGCAGGGCCGGCGGCACGCCGAGCGCGAGCAGCTCCAGCGAGAGCCGCGCGAAGCTCGCGATCGACGCGCGCTCGAGCGACGCGTGCTCGAGCGCGGCGATCTCGCGCCGGCGCGCGGCGAGCGCGCCGCGCACCTCGCTGCACAGTCACGCGGGCTCGGGGGCGAGCGAGGCCAAGGCCCCGTCGGAGCGCGCCGCGGCCGGCGGCGCGCGCTCGGCCCTCGACGATCAGCGGCCGGCCCTCGACGATCAGCGGCCGGCCCTCGACGCAGTCCGGCGACCTGCACCCGCTCGCGCCATCGTCGTTGGTGAGGCAGCCCGCGGGCACGCACCTCGGCACATTGAGATCGAGCGGTGTAATCCCCTCGACCTCGATGCGGCGCGCCGCCGCTCGATTCACGGGCTCGAATTCGGACGGACAGGGACGAGAGACCGCGGCAGCCCGTTGTCGCGACCGCTTGACGCTCGCGCCCGGCGCCTTTATAGGCGCCAAACCTCGCAGCCGGAGGATTTATCGTGTCGGCCAAGGACCATCTCTCCATCTCGACCGAGGTCAGGAAAGCGCTCGCTGACGGCCGGCCGGTGGTAGCGCTGGAGTCGACCATCATCACGCACGGCATGCCTTATCCGCAGAACCTCGGGATGGCGCAGCGCGTGGAGGCGGTGGTCCGCCGGAACGGGGCCGTGCCGGCGACGATCGCCATCATGGACGGCAAGCTCAAGGTGGGCGTGAAGACTGAAGATCTCGAGCGGCTGGCCAGGGTGGGCGGCAAGGCGGCCAAGGCCTCGCGGCGCGACGTGGCGGCGCTCCTGGTCTCGGGCGAGATGGCGGGAACGACGGTGGCGACCACGATGATGGCGGCGGCCTGGGCCGGTATCCAGGTGTTCGCCACGGGCGGCATCGGCGGCGTGCATCGCGGGGCGGAGACGACCTTCGACATCTCCGCCGACCTCGAGGAGCTGCGTCAGACGCAGGTCGCGGTGGTCTGCGCGGGGGCCAAGTCGATCCTCGATATCCCAAAGACGCTGGAGACGCTGGAGACCAATGGCGTGCCGGTCCTGGGCTACAGGACCGAGGATTTCCCAGCCTTCTGGGCGCGGCAGAGCGGGCAGAAGGTGGACCATCGGATCGAGAGCGCCAGGGAAGCGGCCAGGGTCATCGCGCTGCAGTTCGAACTCGGCATGGGCGGGGTCCTGGTGGCCAACCCGATCCCGGAGAGCCACGCCATGGACGCCAGGGCGATCGAGGCGCGGATCGAGGAGGCGATCAAGGGCGCCGAGGCGGTGGGCGTGAGCCGCAAGGACCTGACGCCGTTCCTCTTGAAGCGCATCGTCGAGCTCACCGAGGGCAAGAGCCTCATCGCCAACATCGCTCTTGTCGAGAACAACGCCGCGGTGGCGGCGGAGATCGCGGCGGCGATGAGCGAGCTCAGGGCCAAGCGCAAGGCAAAGCCGAAGGCCAAGGCGTGAGCGAGGCCGGCCGCGTGCTCGTGGTGGGCGACGTGATGACGGACGTGATCGTCCGTCCCGAGGGGCCGCTGGTGCGCGGCTCGGACCGGCGCGCCAGGATCCAGAGCCGGCCGGGAGGTTCGGGTGCGAACCAGGCGGTGTGGCTTGGCTCGATGGGAACGAAGGTGTCGTTCGTCGCCCGGGTGGGGGCCAGGGACAAGCCGTATCTCGAAGCCTATTTCAAGGGCTTCCATGTCGACCCGATCCTCGCGGCCGACCCGCGGGAGCCGTCGGGCGTGCTGGTCATCATCGTCGACGCCGACGGGGAGCGGAGCTTCCTCACCGACCGGGGGGCGAACCTCGCGCTCGAGCCTGCGGACATGCCGGTGTGGCTCCTGGACGAGACGCGGCTGGTGCTCGTCTCGGGCTATTCGCTCTTCGCCGACGGGCCCCGGCGGGCCGTGATGTGGCTCGCCGACGAGGCTCGGCGCCGCGGCGTGCCGATCGCCGTCGACGCCGCGTCGGTGGGCTTCCTGCGGGAGATCGGGGTCGGGAGCTTCCTCGAGTGGACAAGAGGGATGTCGACGCTGCTCGCCAACGCCGACGAGGCGGAGGCGCTCTCGGGCACCGGTGATCTCGCAGAGCAGATGATCGCGCTGGGGGCCTGTTTCGAGCGGGTGATCATCAAGCGCGGCGCGCGGGGCGCGGCCGTGGGCGGACGGCAGGGCATGCGCCTCGACGCGCCGGCGCCGCAGGTGGACGTGGTGGACACGACCGGGGCCGGCGACGCGTTCGCGGCCGGGTTCATCGCCGCGGAGCTCGAGGGCGCGGGCGAGGCGGAGTGCCTGCGGCGCGGGATCGAGGCGGGATCGAAGGCGGTGAAGCAGCTCGGCGGGCAGCCGGAGTAGACAGCAAGCCGGCCTCTTGGCTCCGGGGCCATCGCTTTCGAAGGGGTGCGGGGGCGGACCCGGCGAAGCGTGAGGGGGGATGAGCCTAGAGCGACAAGCGGGTTGATACTGCCTGAAAAGCGCAGGATTTCGAACCGCCAAGACGCCAAGACGCCAAGACGCCAAGACGCCAAGACGCCAAGACGCCAAGACGCCAAGACGCCAAGACGAAAAAAAAAAAATCTTATCTTGGCGTTCTTGGCGTTCTTGGCGTCTTGGCGGTTTATTTCTCGCCTGATCGACGTGATCGATCTTCTAGGCGCGCTGACGCGGAGTCCGCGCGCCTAGGCGAGGCCAATTCAGGTTGACGACGTCGGGCGCTGACCGCCCGGCGACGTCATCGTCACCACGTGCTGAACCAGGCCCAGGAGTTGGCGCCGGCGCTGGCGTGGAAACAATAGCCGCCGTTGCGCTTCGAAGGGAGGGTGATCGCCTGTCCGCCGCAGGACAGCGCCGTTCCGTTGACCTCGAAGGTGCGCGAGGTAGCGAAGCCTCCGCAGTTGGCGGCCACCATGTTCGCCGTGGTTTCGAAGCAGCGCTCGCTCGTGCCGAGATTGCCGCTGGCGTACGACGCGGACGTGATCGTGGTCGGGTTGCTGCAGATCGAGCTGCACGGCGTCGCGCCCGGCGTTCCGATCAGCCCCTGGAGCCAGGAGTGAACGTCGTAGCGCGACTCCAGGTCCAGGCGCGTGAACCAGTTGCCGATCTCGCCGTTCTCGTTGCCGGAGACGAGCGCGTTGATGCCGACCACCAGGTTCGTGCCCGTGCGGAACAGCGGGCCACCCGAATCGCCGGGGCACAGCGCGGGCGCGCCGGGGACCACGGCAGGTCCCGCGGTCGTCGTGTACCCGCCGGGAATGGTCGTGGCCGAGTCGAAGGTCAGCGGCGAGACGGTCACGGAGTCTCCCACCTTGAACCGCGGCCCCGGCTCCGGCTGAACGCGCTCGCAGCCGTAGCCGGTCAACGTGACCGATGTGTCGTCCTCGACCGGGTCCGGGTCGATCACGGCGACCGGGATCTGCGGCGTCAGCTCGTTGACGATGATGAGCGAGACGTCGGGCTTGAGCCCGAAGTCGCTCATCGAGTTGTCCCCGGCGCAGCTCGTGCAGTTCTGGTACTCCGGGTGGTTGTTCACGGACTCTACCGTGAGCGAGACCGGGTTGAGAGCGTTGTTGTCTGCCGTGACGCTCAGGTGCGTGACGCTCCCGGGATTCGGAAAGCAATGCGCTGCGGAGAGGAAGTGGCGTGCACCGACCTTCACCCCCGTGCAGCCGCCCAGGTGGACCGTGGACGGGTACTCGGCCTCGGTGGCGACGTGCCCATTGACGAGCTGCTCTTGGGTCGAATCGACGAGCTCTGAGCCGTATTGCGCGTCGAGGCCGCACCCGGCGAGTGACAAAGCAGCGGCCGACAAAGCAAACATGTAGCGCATGAGTTGAGTCCTTCTTGAGGCGTGTCGCTGGCGCTGCTCAACAGCAGCGCCGTGTTCCACGATCGAGGAGTGATCGCGAACGCCGTCGTGGAGAGCAACGCTCGTGCCGTCCGACAGCCGACGTTCGGGGGGTCGCGCGAAGCGCCGGCCGAGGTGCCCGCTCCTGGCCGCGAGCCCGGAGTCGAGGGCGTCGCGGGCCGCGATGCCGCGTCGTCCGCGAAGCTCGGCGCCGGAGGGGCGCCGCGGCGACATGGCAATCCATGCCGTCGCGCCACGGCAAAAATTGCCAGCGCGGCAAACGTTGCCATCGAGCGTCACCGGTGTCGGTGCGGCTACGTTGATGTGGGTCGGGTCGAGGTTCCACAGACCGTACGGCGTACGACAATCGGCCCCTTCGATGCACGGAGGAGGCCGGATCGAGCCTGATGGCTGGCCTGGATCGGCGACCGGAACGCCCCTCCGGGACGTCGTGGCCTACGATTGTTGGTGCCAGCCGTGATCAAAACGTCGACTGCTGGGAATTAAGCCGCCCGGCTAAGGAGGACCAATGCTTACAGCTTCATTAAGAAATTTCGTTTTGGCTGCAGGATTCGTTGTCGTGGGCTGCTCGGGATCGGACGATTCATCTGGGGACCCCGGGTCGGGCGGCAGCTCGGCTGGGACCGGCGGGGTGACGACGGGCGGCCCGGCCACCGGTGGAGGAACGACGACGAGCGGAACGACGACGAGCGGGCCCGCGGGCTCGGGCGGGTCGGGCAGCGTGACCACGGGCGGCCCGGCCACCGGCGGAACGACGACGAGCGGGACCGGGGGCTTTGGCGGAGCCGGGAGCTCGACCGGCACCGGGGGCGCGGGCGGAGCCGAGACCTCGAGCGGGACCACGAGCTCGAGCGCGACCGGCAGCACGCCTGTCGCGTGCACGGAGGCCGACAAGAGGCTCTGCGAGAATGACACCGGCACCCATTGCGGACTCACCTACGAATACTGGAAGGACCGCGGGACCGGCTGCCTGACCAACAAAGCCGACGGCTTCAGCGTGGAATGGAACAACATCAACAACCTGTTGGGCCGTAAAGGTATAAGGCCCGGGACAAAGGACCAGATCGTCACCTACGAAGCCGACTACCGTCCAAGCGGCAATTCGTACCTGGGAGTCTATGGGTGGACGAAGAGCCCGCTCGTGGAGTACTACATCATCGACAGCTGGGGCAACTGGCGTCCCCCGGGTGGAGAAGGACACATGGGCACCGTCACCAGCGATGGAGGTACCTATGACATCTATCGGACCCAGCGGGTCAACCAGCCCTCCATCGAAGGCAACACGACCTTTTATCAGTACTGGAGCGTCCGCACGGAGAAGCGCACGAGCGGAACCATCACCGTCGCCACCCACTTCGATGCGTGGGCGCGCGCGGGGATGAACATGGGGAGCTTGTATGAAGTCTCGATGCTCGTGGAAGGATATCAAAGCAGTGGGTCTGCGGACGTGCGCTTCTCGATAGAATGAGCGCTGGGCCTTGAGCCTCGTCTCGGCCAACGACGAGAGGACGCACGCCTCCACGGGCTGGGAAGGGCGCCGGATCGCCGGCGCCCAGGACCAATGAGCTGCGCTTGCCCGGAGTCTCGGGCGGCAGCAGCTCTCCCCCTGCGGGGCTTCCTGCGGGCCATGAAGGGCATGAGCCTACATGCAGCCCACCCGCCGCCGCTTCTGGCAACCATGATGAGCCTCTGCTGAGAGCTTCCATGTCGATGAAGCTATCATCCGTTAGGATGAGAGATTTTCAGCGACATGCGAGCCCGCGTGCTCTTTGTGTCACATCTCGTCAACAACCGTCGCGGGCGGGAATGCGTGAACAGCCTCCGGTGCTTGGTGCCTCCGCAGTACCTGCCCATGGGGGGCAGGAGGAGGAATACCCATGCACTGGCTCGAGCGCGTTCAGAACCTCCGTCGTTTCACTCCGTCCCGATCCCTGGGCTTGCGTGTCCTGGTGGGCGCCGGCCTCCTCGCGGGGGCAGGGCTGCTGCTCCCCGAGGTGGCCTCGGCGCAGGAGGAGGACCCCGTTCCCTGCCCGTTCGACAACGTCCTCTGCCTCTTCGAGGAGGAGGGCTACGGCGGGGAGATCTTCAACGTCCGGGCGCTGAACCCGCAGGTGGGCACGTGCGTCAACCTCCCGGAGCACGGCTGGGAGGGACGGGCACACTCCGCCTACAACACCAATGGCGTCGGCGCCGCGATTTTCCAGAACGAGGACTGCATCGGCTACCCGTACCCCGTCTCCCCGGAGAGCGGCCTGAGCCCGCTGCCGTTCGTCCCCAAGAGCGTCTACGTCTTCTGACGCATATCGGGCAAAAGGCGGTCTGAGGCGGGGCCTCGCCGGAGGTAGCTCGCGCGCCCCGCTACCGCGCCCCCGGGCGCCCGCGCTATCTTTCGGCTCCGCCGACGCGCGGCCTTCCGGTGGGTGTGACCGCGCCCCAGGGTGAAGGGCACCGCGCGCCCGCAGCCCGCGGGCGGCCCCACCGCCCTCGCCCGATGCACCAGGACCTCCTCGATCTCCTCCTCGCCCTCGACCGCGTGCCGCAGGATCCGCGCTGGCACCCGGAGGGCGACGCGCTGTTCCATTCCTTGCAGGTCTTCGACCTGGCCCGCCGCGAGACCGCGGACCGCTCGCTCTGGGCCGCGGCCCTGCTCCACGACGTCGGCAAGGCGTTCGCCTCCGCCGATCACGCCGAGGAGGGGGCCGACGCGCTCGCGGAGCTCGTCTGCCCGCGGGTGGTCTGGCTCGTGCGGCACCACCTGCACCTGCTGCGCGCGCCCGGCCCGACCAAGCGGCGCCTCCGGCGCACGAAGGCGCTCGCGGATCTCGCGCGGCTCCGCCGGTGGGATCTCGGCGGCCGCTCGCCGGGGGCGAGCGTGCTGAGCCCCGAGGCCGCCGTCGACGCGCTGCTCGACGGCGCGGACCTCCCCCTGCTCTCCATCGGCGGCGAGCCCGCCCCCGCCCATGATCTGCGAAAGGAGCCGCTCGCGTGAGCGCAAGGCGCGCCGGGAGGTCCTCTGCGGCGACGTCGACCGCTGGGGCGGCGATCGCCGGCTCTGGGGCCGCGAGGCCGCGCCGCCCGGGCGAGAGCGGCTCTGCGCCGCGGTGCGGGATGCGGTCGAGACCGCGCTGACGGCGAAGCAGCGCGAGGTCGTCGAGGCCTATTTCTTCGACGGGCTGTCGCAGGGCGAGATCGCGCGCCGCCTCGGGGTGGCGCAGCAGGTGGTGCAGAAGCGCCTGTTCGGGGCGGCGCGGGGCGGCCGGGTGGTCGGCGGCGCGATGCTCCGGCTGCGGCAGGCGCTGGCGCCGGCGCTCGCCGCGGCGCAGGCGCGGGCGGCGCCGGCTGGACCCGGCGCGACGGCGGCGTCAGCAGCGCGCGCGGCGCGGGTGCGCCGATGAGCGCCGAGCGATCGGGCGGGCTGCGGGCCCGCATCGCCGCGGAGGCCGCGCGTCTCATGGTCGAGGAGGGCGTGGACCAGTACTTCACCGCCAAGCGGATGGCCGCGAAGCGGATCCTCGGCCAGGTGGAGGGGCGGCGCGCGCGCCACCGGCCCGCGGATCTGCCATCGAACGGCGAGATCCGCGAGGCGCTGCTGCTCGTCGCCGAGCGCGCCGAAGGGAGCCAGCGGACGCGCCGGCTGTTCGCGCTGCGCGTCGTGGCGCTGGAGGCGATGCGCGCGCTCGCGCCGTTCTCGCCGCGGCTCATCGGCTCGGTCTCCACCGGCCATGTCCGCCGCGGCAGCGACGTCGATCTGCACGTGTTCCCCGCGGACGAGGAGGCGCTGGAGCGGCACGTGCGGGCGCTCGGCTGGACCTTCGACCGGGAGCGCGTGACCCTCCAGAAGGGCGGCGAGTTCCGGGAGTATGTCCACTACCACGTGGCCGACGTGGCGCCCCTCGAGCTCACGGTGTACGCCCCGCGCGATCTGAGGACGCGGCCCCGCAGCAGCACCGACGGGAAGCCGATCGTGCGCCTCGGCGTCGCCGCGCTGTCGGCGCTCTGCGCCCGGGACCACCCCGAAGCGTGGGCGCGCTACCTGGAGACCGGCGAGGTGGAAGGGATGGACGCGCTGCTCGAGGCGGACGAGGACGAGCCGCTCCCGGGGCCGTTCGACGGGCTGCTCCGCGACGCCGGCGACGGCGCGGGCGGCGACGAGCCGGCCTACGCCGAGCCCGGCGAGGAGGACGACCCCGACCAGGGGTACGATCCGCTGCCCGGCTTCGAGCATACGGCCTGACGCCGCCTGCGGGCGGCGCTCTGCGGCGCGAGGGGCGGGTCAGTACGTGAGCGAGACCGTCGCGCAGCCCAGGCCGAAGGCGCTGACGACGGTCGCGATCACGGTCTGAACGGCGTTCGGGACCTGGGAGGCGCCGCAGAAGGTGTCCGGGAACGGCTCGCCGCCTTCGCCGCCCGCGCCGCCTGGAAGCGACAGAGGCCCGAGCTCGACGCGGAGATCGCCGGGCGCCCCCGTCACGAGGAGCGGCGCACAACCGATGGAGAGGAAGTCCACGAAGCTGCCAGCCCGGCCGCCGAAGCCCACGACCACCTCGTTCTCCGGGCACATGAGCTCCCACGGCACGTCGCCCACCTCGCCCCGGGCCGGAGTCGCGTCGCCGGGCGTCGTGGTGATCGTATACGGACCGGCTCCGGTGAGCTCCAGGCGGCCGCACTGCGCCTGGATCTTGCCGAGGACGAACGACTCCGCGAGCGGCGCCAGGACCCCTCGATAGCCGAGGGTGACCTGCCCATCCGGGCACACGTCGATGACGGGCGTACCCGCAGTGGCACTGCCGCGCAGCTCGGTGAACGTCGGGTCCACGAGCGCAACGCCTCGCGGCACCGGGCACGGGCTCCCGTCGCACTCGCCGCCGCCTCCGCCGCCCGACGCGTCGCCCCCGCCGCCGCCGCCGGACGGATCGCCTCCGCCTCCGCCGCCCGACGCATCGCCGCCGCCCCCGCCGCCGGACGGATCGCCGCCGCCGCCTCCGCCCCCCGACGCGTCGCCGCCGCCTCCGCCCCCCGACGCGTCGCCCCCGCCGGGCGCGGCGCCTCCGCTCGAGGCAGCCCCAGAGAAGGTCAAGGCGTCGATACCGGAGATCGCATTGCATCCGGCGAGGACGAGAGCGAAGATCAGCGCGCAGCGGCCGAGGTCGTGGAGCGTCACGGAGCTATGGAACGGGTACCCGATCCGTGACCGGCCCGGTAGATGATCGCTGGATTGCCGCGAAATCGCCAAAGACGCCAGGAGCCCCGAGGACCGTTGCTTCTCCTCCTTCTGTCTTCTTGGCGCCTTGGCGCCTTGGCGCTTCAATCTCTTCTCGTCCGAGCACCGCCAGGGATCAGCGCTGCCGCCATGCTGCCAACGATTGACGGGTGCTCCAGCAACACAATTACACCCACAACGGATGTCCCCTCACCCTTTCCCGGAGCTCCGGTACGCCGCAGCCTGTCTCCGGCAAGGCGCGCCCAACCCGACGCGGCCGCTGGCCGGCGCATTTCGGAGCGCGGCGGGTGTAATGGGCCTGCGGCCGGCGCGTCCTCCCCGGCGAGACGCTCAAGGAGAGACGCCATGCACGCGCACGCTCGATACGTCCATGCCCTTGGTCCCGCCGTCCTGACGCGCTTCTACGACCCGGTGATCCGGCTGCTCCTCCGCGAGGAGGTCTTCCGGAGCCAGCTCGTCTCGCACCTCCAGCTCGCCCCCGGCCACCGGGTGCTCGACGTGGGCTGCGGCACCGGCACGCTCGCGGTGCTCGCGCAGCAGCGCCACCCCGGGGTGGAGGTCCACGCGGTCGACGGCGACGGCGAGGTCCTCGCCCTCGCCCGCGAGAAGGCCGCGCGCGCCGGCGCGGGCGTGCGCTTCGAGCAGGCCATGGCGTGGGCGCTGCCGTATCCGGACGGCGCCTTCGATCGCGTGGTGTCGAGCCTCATGTTCCACCACCTCACCGCCGACGACAAACAGCGGGCAGCGGCGGAGATCCTCCGCGTGCTCCGCCCGGGCGGCGCGCTGCTCCTCGCCGACTTCGGGGCGCCGCGCGGCGCGCCGGGCCGGCGGGTCGTGCGGGCGCTGCACTGGGTCCACCGGCTCGCGCACCGCCACGACGACGCCCTCGCGCACCGCCTCGACGACAACATCGCGGACCGGCTCCCCGCGGTGCTCGCCGGCGCGGGCTTCGCCGACGTGGCCGAGATCGACCGGTTCGGCTCCGCGATCCTGCCGATCGCGATGGTCAGGGGCCACAAGCGCCGCGACGCCCCGCAGGCCTGAGCGGCGGCGCGCGTGCGCCGTCGACGAGACGAGACGAGCGCCGCCGCGGCCGCGCGAGGCGGCCCGCGCCAGGCCGCGTTGCTCGGCCTCCCCGCCGCGGGTACAGTCGGCGAGGCATGCGGGTCACGACGGTGCTGGAGCGAGAGGCCATCTCGGTGCTCGACTACCGGTGCAACGCCGGCCCCGCCGACGCGCCGTTCGTCGAGCTGCACCGCGGCTTCTCGGTCTCGTACGTGCGCAAGGGCAGCTTCGGATACCGCGTCCGCGGGGCGTCGTTCGAGCTCGTCGCCGGCTCGCTCCTCATCGGCCACCCCGGCGACGAGTACATGTGCACGCACGAGCACGTCCGCGGCGACGAGTGCCTGTCCATCCACCTCGCCCCCGCCCTGCTCGAGTCGCTCGGCGCCCCGGCCGAGGCCTTTCGGACCGGCGGCGTGCCGCCGCTGCCCGAGCTGATGGTGCTCGGCGAGCTCGCCCAGGCGGCCGCCGACGGCAGGAGCGACATCGGCATCGACGAGGCGGGAATGCTCTTCGCCGCCCGCTTCGTCGAGGTCGCCTCCGGGCGGGAGCAGCGGCCGCCCGAGGCCCTCGCGCGCGACCGCCGCCGCGCGGTGGAGGCGGCGATCTGGCTGGACGAGCGCGCGCACGAGCCGATCGATCTCGAGGGCGCCGCGCGGGAGGTCGGGCTCAGCCCGTTCCACTTCCTGCGGCTGTTCGCGCGGGTCGTCGGCGTGACCCCGCACCAGTACCTGGTCCGCGCCCGCCTGCGCCGCGCGGCGCGCCTCCTGGCCGACAGCGCCCGGTCGATCACCGACATCGCGCTCGACGTCGGGTTCGGCGACCTGTCCAACTTCGTCCGCACCTTCCACCGCGCCGCCGGCGTCTCCCCCCGCGGCTTCCGGCGGGCGGCGCGCGGGGATCGCAAGATCTTCCAAGACCGGCTCGCCGGGCGCTCCTAGGATGGCCCCGGACGCGGGCGCTCGGCCCGCGCCGACCCCCTCATGACGGCGCACGGTTTCCTCCTCTTCGATACGGCGATCGGCCGGTGCGGCATCGCGTGGGCCGAGCGCGGCGTCGCCCTCTTGCAGCTCCCGGAGGGGCGCGAGCAGGGCACGCGCGCGCGCCTGCTCCAGCGCCTCCCGGGCGCGCGCGAGGCGCCGCCCCCGCCCGACGTGCAGCGCGCGATCGACGGCATCGTCGCGCTCCTCCGCGGCGAGGCGAGCGACCTGTCCGGCGTCCCGCTCGACATGGAGCGCGTGCCGCCGTTCCACCGCCGCGTCTACGAGGTCGCGCGCACCATCCCGCCGGGCGCGACGCTGACCTACGGCGACATCGCGGCGCGGCTCGGGTCGATCGGCGCGGCGCGCGCCGTGGGGCAGGCGCTCGGGCGCAACCCGTTCGCGATCCTCGTGCCGTGCCACCGCGTGCTCGCCGCCGGCGGCAAGGTCGGCGGCTTCTCGGCGAACGGCGGGGTCACGACGAAGCTCCAGCTCCTCTCCATCGAGCGCGCCCGGGCGGCCGGCGCGCCCCCGGCCGACGACGGCGGCGGCGGCGCGCTCGGCTTCGACCCGGCCGTCGCCGTCGAGCGCCTGCGCGCGTCCGACGCGACCCTCGCGCGCCTCATCGACCGGGTCGGGCCGTTCGGCATGCGGCTCGACAGGACGTCGAGCGTCTTCCTCGCGCTCGCGGAGTCGATCGTCTACCAGCAGCTCACCGGCAAGGCCGCGGCGACCATCTTCGCGCGCGTGCGCGCGCTCTTCCCCCGCGCGCACGAGGGCTTCACGCCCGAGCAGATCCTGCGCGCCTCGGACGAGAAGCTCCGCGCCGCCGGCCTCTCGCGCGCGAAGCTGCTCTCGCTGCGCGACCTCGCGCGCAGGGCGCAGGACGGCGAGCTCCCCACGCTCGCCGAGGTCCACGGCATGGAGGACGAGGCGATCATCGAGCGCCTGACGCAGGTGCGCGGCATCGGCCGCTGGACCGTGGAGATGCTCCTCATGTTCCGGCTCGGCCGCCCCGACGTGCTGCCCGTGGACGACTACGGCATCCGCAAGGGTTTCGCGATCGCGTTCGCGCAGCGCGAGCTGCCGGGGCGCAAGGAGCTCGAGCAGCGCGGGGCGCGCTGGAGGCCGTACCGCACGGTGGCGAGCTGGTATCTGTGGCGCGCCGTGGATCTGGCGCGGGACGACTGATCTCGCGCCCTCGCGGCGGCCGGGGGCCCCCCGGGGGCCGCGGCCTCCGGCGGGGGTGCCGGCGGCGACCTCCTGGCCGGCCGAGCCGCACCGGGTCGCGGTCGCCTGTCAGGCGGGCCCCGGCGCCGGCGGCTGCAGGAACGCCACAGCGGACTGTGCCGCACGGCGCGCGGCGGCGCGCGGGCACTCGGAATGACGCGCAACGGCTGGCCGGCGTCGACGCGCGGGATTAAGTTCTCGCCGGCCGCAGAGCGCCGCGTCGAGCGCCGCACGACGTTGGACAAAGATCGCCGTACCGATGGCGACCAGAAGAGCACTGGAGGAGCACGACAGTCATGCTGAAGAACCTCGAAGGGCAGCGCGTCCCGGATGTCACGTTTCGCACGCGTGTCGACGGTCAGTGGAAGGACGTGACCACGAAGGACGTGTTCGCCGGCAAGAAGGTGGTGGTGTTCGCGCTGCCGGGCGCCTTCACGCCGACCTGCTCGAGCAGCCATGTGCCGCGCTACAACGAGCTCGCGGACGAGTTCAAGCGGCGCGGGGTGGATGCGATCGCGTGCATCTCGGTGAACGACGCGTTCGTGATGGATGAGTGGGGCAAGGCGCAGCACGCGGAGAAGGTCCTGTTCCTGCCCGACGGGAACGGGGAGTTCACCGAGAAGATGGGGATGCTCGTCGACAAGGCGAACCTCGGTTTCGGCAAGCGCTCGTGGCGCTATTCGATGCTGGTCGAGGACGGCGTCATCAAGAAGATGTTCATCGAGCCGGAGAAGGAGGGCGATCCCTTCGAGGTGTCGGACGCGGACACGATGCTGAAGCACCTGGATCCGTCGTCGAAGGCGCCGCACGACGTGCTGATGTTCACGAAGCCTGGGTGTGGGTACTGCGCCAAGGCGAAGCGGCTCCTCGAGGAGCGGGGCGTGGCGTACGAGGAGGTGGCGGCCTCGCCGCGCCGGCTGCGGGCGGTGAGCGGGAAGTCGTCGACGCCGCAGGTCTTCATCGACGGGAAGTACATCGGCGGGGCCGACGACCTCGAGACGTACTTCGCGAAGGCCTGATGTGACGGAGACCTGGCTTCTCGTGGCCAGGTCTCCGCTCAAGGGCGGTACCGCGGATCGTCGAGGAAGGCGGGATCGGTCAGCGACCGCAGGAACGCCGCCAGATCGGCCTTCTCGTCCGGCGAGAGCCCCAGCTCCTCGATCTGCGGATCGGTGGAGAAATGGCCCAGCCCGCCGCGATCGTAATGGTCGACCACCTCCTCCAGCGTCGCCAGCGATCCGTCGTGCATGTAGGGGGCGCTCGCCGCAATGTTCCGCAGACCGGGCACCTTGAATTTTCCGAGGTCTCCCGTCCGTCCGGTGATCGTTTGCCGCCCGACGTCGCCGCCGTCGAGGTAGGTGCCGTTGTTGAAGAAGCCTTCGTTGGTGAGCATGCCGGCCGGGTGGCAATGGAAGCAGCCAGCCCGCTCGGTCAGGAACAGCGCCTCGCCGCGGCGCTCGGCGTCCCCGAAGCTCGTGTCGTCCCCGCGCAGGTGCCGGTCGTAAGGGCTGTCGGCGCTGACGATCGAACGGACGAAGCTGGCGATGGCCTGGCGCAAGGACTCCTCGCCGGGAGGCCCGCCATAGGCATCCGCGAACGCCTTCACGTAGACGTCGTCGCCGGCGACACGAGCGACGGCCTCGGCGAGCGATAGACCCATCTCGTCGGGGTGCTCGATGGGCATCCCCGCCTGCTCTTCCAGGGTGGCCGCGCGGCCGTCCCAGAAGAAGCTCTCGCCCCAGGCCAGGTTCACCAGCGCGGGCGCGTTCCGCTGCCCCAGGCGGCCGTCGACCCCCCGGGAGACGGGGTGCGGATCGGCGAAGGCGTACTCCGGGCGGTGGCAACTCGCGCACGCCACCTCGCCGGCGCGAGAGAGGCGCTCGTCGAAGAAGAGCCTCTTGCCGAGCTGGGCCCTCGCCTCGGTGAGCGCGTTGTCGGCGGGCGCTCTGGCCGCCGCGGCGCGCGCCGGAAACCCGGCGGGGATGGCATCCGAGACGAGCGGCGGCAAAGGTCCGGAGCTCGCCGACCCGTCGTCGCCGCATCCGCTCGCAAGGAGCAGCGCCGCCAGGCCGACGGCCCCTCCACGGCCCAAGCTCGGCGTCACGGATCGAAGGCGAACACCGTCAGGTCGGGAAGGCTGCGCCGCAGGCGCTCACCCGCGAGGAGCTCGTCTCCCACGGGCCCGGGAGGCCCCATGAACCCGGTCAAGTCGACATCCGCCGTGGCGCCCTCGAAGACCTCGTCCATGACGACCCGGACGACCTTGCCCGTCGAGCCGCTCGCGGGCACGGACACGGCGCCTCGTACCTCGACCCTGGGGGCGAGATCCATGACGAGGTTGCCCCCCATGTGGACCGCTGGCGGGACCGTCCCTTCGTCCGGATCGACGGGCTCACCTCCGGCCGGCGGATCCACCCTGCCCTCGTAGCGCAGCCAGAGATAGCCGGTGTGCGGCCACGTCATCTGGGAGGCCTCCGACAGAGGCGCGACGTTCTGCGCGGGCTGGGAGACATTGCAGGCCTGGTGCAAGCCCCAGACGAAGCTGACGCCTTCATAGCTGCCAGCCGGAGCGCGCAGCCGGAGCGTGGCCGAGCCCGGGTCCTCGGCGTTGTAGAAGTGGACCCCGTGAGGGGCGGGGGCGCCGTCCGGGCCGACGATATCGACGGGCACGAGATCGCCGCCCGCCTGGATCAGCGCCGCGTGCGAGACGTAGAAGCGAACGTTGAGCGGCGTGACGGCGCTGCCGTCCGGCGCGGCGTTCGGCTCGCCGAACAGGAGCGGCTCGCCGCCGAGGACGAGCTCGAACGCGAGCTCGACGATGGTGCCCTCGGTCCTGATGGCCGCCGGCACCTCTGCGCAACCGGCCGGCCACGTGGCCTCGGCCTCGCCGCCCGCGCCGCCCGCGCCGCCAGCTTGGCCGGCCGCTCCACCCGTGTCGCTCGCGCCTCCGGCCCCGTCGGGCTGGCTGCCGCCCGCCCCGCCGGTCCCGGACGCCGGCTGTTGAGGCGAGCGCTCGCCGCAAGCGGCTACCACGCCGAAGAGCAACCCGATGAAGCCGAACAAGCTAGGATATTTCATGGCGGGCTCGATTGTACGCGAGGACGCACCACACGGGAACGGATCGCGCATCTCGACGATTTCGCCGGGGCGAGACGCGGGAGAGCGCGATGCGTCCTCTCCCTCGCGCCGCGCTTTCTCACTCGGCGTACATCTGGTCGATCACGCCGCGGAAGCGCTGCTCGATGACGTTGCGCTTCATCTTGAGCGTCGGCGTCATCTCGCCGTCCTGCACCGAGAACTCGCGGCCGAGGACGGTGAACTTCTTGATCTGCTCGAAGCTCGCGAGCTGAGCGTTCAGGGCGTCGACGTGCGCCTTCACCTGGTCGACCACCTCGGGGCTCGTGATCGCGGCGTCGCCGTTCAGGGCGCCGTGGCCCTTCAGCTCGGCGAGCTTCGACTCGGTCAGGGTGATCAGCGCCGAGAGGAACTTGCGGCCGTCGCCCACCATGCACACCTGACTGATGATCTCCGCCGCCTTGAGCTTCTCCTCGATCGGGAGCGGCGCGATCATCTTGCCGCCAGAGGTCTTGAGGATCTCCTTCTTGCGGCCGCGGATCTTGAGCTGCCCGCGCTCGTTCCACTCGCCGAGGTCGCCCGTGTGCAGCCAGCCGTCCTCCAGCGCGGACGCGGTCGCCGCTTCGTCCTTGTAATAGCCGACGAACACGTGCCGACCGCGCGTCATGATCTCGCCGTCGTCGGCCAGCTTGAACTCCACGCCGGGCACGGGCTTGCCCACCGTGCCCGCGCTCTCGATGCCCGGCTCGGTCATGCAGATGACGCCGGTCGACTCGGTCTGGCCGAAATCCTCGAGGATCTCCAGGCCGAGCGCGCGGAACCACGTCGAGATGTGCGGCGCGAGCGCCGCCGCGCCCGAGGCCAGCACCTCGGCCTTGCCCAGGCCGAGGGCGGCGCGCACCTTGCCCAGCACGAGCTTGTCCGCGACGTTGAGCTGCAACGCGTCGAGCGGGCTCGGCGCCCGCTTCGCGTACTTCGCCTCGGCCACGCGCGCGCCCACGGCGAGCGCCCACTCGGCGAGCTTCTTCTTCGCGCCCTTGCCGCCGCGCACCTTCGCCATCACGCCTTCCATCATCTTCTCCCAGAGCCGCGGCACGCAGAGCAGCAGCGTGGGCTGCACCTCGGGGAGCTCGACCGAGACGTTCTCGAACTTCGAGCAGAAATTGACCGTATAACGCTGGGTGATGCCGACCCCCACGTTCTGCAGCTTCTCGGCGATGTGGCAGAGCGGGAGGAACGAGAACATCGTGCCGCGCGCGAACGGCAGCCCCCAGTACTTCACCGCGATGTCGGAGGTGTAAGCCAGGTTGTCGTGCGAGAGCATCGCCCCCTTGGGGTTGCCCGTCGTGCCCGAGGTGTAGATCAGGAACGCGCCCGCCCTGGGATCGATCTTCGCCAGGTAGTCGGCGTACGTCCGCGCGCCCGGCCGCTGCGCGAGCGCGCGGCCCTCGGCCAGCGCCGCCTCGTACGAGATCGCCTTCGGAGAGATCGACGTGTCGCCGTCAAAGACGAGGATCCACCGCACGCTGTCAGGGACCGCGGCCTCGCCCTTCTCCCCGGAGATCTTCTGGAAGTATTCCTTGTTCTGCACCGAGAGCAGCGTCGCCTCGGTGTGCGTCAGGATGTACTGGATGTCTTTCGCCGTGGAGTTCGGATAAAGCCCCGCCGACTTGCCCCCGACGAGCAGCGCCGCCAGATCGACGTGCACCCACTGCGGGCAGTTGTACGAGAGAATCGCGCCGATCTGGCTCGCGTCGAAGCCCCTCGACTCGAGGAACAACGCCAGGTGATGGACCCGGTCGCGGAAGTCTCGCGCCGTCAGCGTCGTCCATTCACCCTGCGATTTGTAACGCTGGGCCGGCGCGTACGGGGATTCGTTGGCCCACTGATCCAGACGGTGGAGAACGGTGCTCATGAGCTCTTCCTGCGGCCTCGGGGGAATGGAGCCCAGGATGCGGGACCCGCCGGGGCATTGTCAATCAGCCTCGAAAGAGCCCGGACGCCGCGGTTCGCGGTGGCCGCCGAGCGCCACGACCTGATACGGTGCCTCCACGGCGCCTCACCCCGCGTAGCCCCCCATGCCGCATGTCCCCGCGCGCTTTCAGATCGTCCGGCGGCTCGGGGCAGGCGGCTCCGGGATCGTGTACGAGGCGCTCGACCGCGAGCGCGGCGAGCGCGTCGCCCTGAAGACGCTCGCGCGCGCCAGCGCATCGGCGCTGTACCGATTCAAGAGGGAATTCCGGGCGCTGGCCCACATCGCGCACCATAACCTCGTCCGGCTCCACGACCTCTTCGGCAGCGGAGAGGAGTGGTTCTTCACCATGGAGCTCGTCCACGGCGTGGACTGGCTCACCTATGTGCGCGGGCAGGACGCCGCGGGCAGCGCCGCCCCGGCCCAGGCCCCGCCCCCGAGGACCCACCTCGCGAGCACCGCGCCCCCGGACGAGGGAATCGACCTCGACGCCACGCAGGAAGACGAGATCGCGCGCTGGCCCGGATCCATCGATGTCCGCGCCGCCCGCCCGGAGGCGCGCGCCGACCCCGGGCGGGTGCGGTCGTCGCTCGTCCAGATCGCCCGCGCGCTCCAGGCCGCGCACGAGGCGCAGCTCGTCCACCGCGACCTCAAGCCCTCCAACGTGCTCGTCACGCCCGAGGGGCGCGCCGTCGTCCTCGATTTCGGCATCGCCTCGCGCCTCTCGCACAGCGGCCAGAACGCGACCGACGCCGAGCAGCTCGTCGGGACGCCGCGCTACATGGCGCCGGAGCAGGTGGGCGCGCGCGCCGTCACGCCGAGCGCCGACTGGTACGCCCTCGGCGTGATGCTCTTCGAGGCGCTGGCCGGCCAGCCGCCCTTCACGGGGACGCCCCTCGAGATCCTCGCCCAGAAGCAACGCTCCGCGCCCCCGCGGCTCCAGGACGTCGCGCCGTGGGCGCCGGGCGACCTCGCCGGCCTCGCCGCCGATCTCCTGTCCGCGGCGCCGGAGCGGCGCCCCGCCGGCCCCGAGGTGGTCCAGCGCCTCGGCGGGGCGGGCGACCCCGCGCCGGCGCGGTGGCGGGCGGCGCCGGGCGGCCGCGGCGCGGCCGTCGCGCGCGCGGCGCACCCGCTCGGGGCGGCGCACGCGCCGGCGCTCGACGCGCTCGCCGGCGCGCTCGCGCGGGTGCGCGAGGGGCGGCCCGGCCTGGCGCTCGTCCAGGGCGCCGCCGGGGCGGAGCAGGGCGCGCTCGTGCGCGCCTTCCTCGATGGCAGGGCAGACGGCGCGCTCGTCCTGGAAGGCAGGTGCCACGAGCGCGAGCAGGTGCCCTTCAAGGCGCTCGACGGCGCGATCGACGCGCTCAGCCGCCACCTCGTGCGGACCCCGCCCGAGGAGGCCGCCGCGCTCATGCCCCGCGGCGCCGCCGCGCTCGCCCGCGTCTTCCCCGTGCTCGCGCGCGTGCCGGCCGTGCGCGCCTCGCCGCGGAGCGCCGCCGACGACGAGGGCGAGGCGCGGCTCCGGGCGCGCGCGTCGGCCGCGCTCCGCGACCTGCTCGGCCGGCTCTCCGACCGGCGGCCCGTGATCGTCTTCATCGACGACGCCCACCGGGGCGACGCGGACAGCGCGGCGCTGCTCGCGGAGATCATGGCCCCGCCCGACCCGGCCGCGATCCTGCTGATCCTCGCCTACCGCGCCGAGGGCGCCGAGAGCGGCCCGCTGCTCGAGGCGCTCCGGGCCTCCCCGGCGATGGCGGCGGCGCACACCGTCGCGATCGACGTCCCCTGATCCCTGCCGCGAGCGCGGCGCGCGCCGCCGCGCTCGGCCTCACCTGAACCCGGGCGCGAAGATCGCCGCGATGCGGGCGGGGTTCCGGACGCCCTGGCCCGCCATCCACGCGTCCGCGGCCTGGATCAGGGCGCGGCCCTCCTCGCCGCCGAGGAGCTGGCCGCGGCGGCGGCGGGCGCAGGCGGCGAACAGGGCCATGTCGCTCCCGTCGAACGCGGCCGCGGCCGACTCGAGCAGCGAGAGCGCCAGGGCGGCCTGGCCCCGCTGCGCCGCGATCGCGGCGCGCAGCGACGTCGCCATCGGCGCGACCCACGGCGCGCCCTCGCGCGACAGCCGCCGCGCGTCCCGCTCCGCCTCGCCGAGCAGGCGCCGCGCGAGCCGGGCGTCGCCGGAGGCCTCGGCCGCGGCGGCCTGGAGCGCCGCGGAGGCGCGCAAATGATGAATCAATACGCGGTAGTACTGGAACCTCGGCAGGAACGACCAGGCGATCTTGCGCCAGCGCTCGCGGATCCGCCGCCGCGCGGCGAGCGGCGCCCCGGCGTAGAGATCGATGCGCCCGAGCGCCACGGTCTCCAGGCAGTCGAGGTGGTCGAACGAGCGGCGCGGCCACCGCGCCATGGCGCCCAGCACCTCGTCGCGCGCGGCGTCCGGCCGGTCCGCGGCGAGCGGCACGATGTACGTGAGCCCCACCCGGAAGAAGCTCGCCGCGTAGAGGTCGCCGCGCGCGTCCGCGTCGGCGATGCGCGGCGCCGCCAGGCGGGCCAGCGCGTCGAGCTCCCCGCGGTGGTAGTGGGCCACCATCATGAACCGGCTTGTCGTGCCGAGCTCCCAGGCGACGCCGGCGCACCGCGCGCGCAGGAGGTCCTCGGCCTCGCGGCAGAGCGCGAGGCCCTCGGCCCAGCGCCCCGAGAGGCACTCGACGACCCCGAGCATGCCCTTGTTGACCGCGAACAGGTACGGATCGCCGACCTTCTCGGCGAGCGCCGCCGCCGTGCCGTAGAGCCGGTGCGCGAGGCGGCGCCCCACCACGTGGTCGGTGCCGAGGTGCCCGATCTCGGTGGCGATGGCGCGGGCGAGTCGATAAGGCTCGCCCGCGCGGAGCGCCAGGAAGAGGTGCCGCGCCTGGAGCGCGGCGCCCTGGAGGACGTCGGCCATGGCGAGCCCGACCGAGGCCGACCAGCAGATGTCGAGGCGCGTCAGGGTCTCGGCCGGCAGCGCGCGCGCGTCGCGCTCCCGGAAGCGGAGCCCGCGCAGGCGCAGGAGGAGCCGCCAGAACAGGAGCGAGAGCAGGACCGCCCACCGGCGCTCCGCGAGCCGCATCCCCACCGCGGCGAGCACGCCCTGGAGCGCGCGCTTGCCCTCCTCGATGTGCCCGCTCACGAGCAGCTGCTCGGCGGCGCAACGCCGCAGGTCGAGGGCCTCCCGCGGCGCCGCGCCCTCGGCCGCGGCGGCGTACGCCCGGGCCGCGTCGGCGCCGCGGCCGGCGTTGCGCAGGGCGTGCGCGAGCTTGACCCGGAGCGCGCGCGCCTCGGCCGCGCCGCCCGGCGCCGCCTCGAGCGCGGCGGCGTAGTGCTCCGCGGCGCGATCGAACGCGAGCGCCTCGGCCGCGCGATCGCCCGCCTTCACCGCGTAGTGCGCCGCCTTGTCGGCGCGCCCCCCGCGCCGGAAGTGCATCGCCAGCACGTCCGCCTCGGCCCGCCCCGACGCCTCCAGGACGGCGGCGAGCCCGAGGTGGACCTCGGCGAGCTCCGCCGCGCCGAGCTGCGCGAGCGCCGCCTCGCGGATGCGGTCGTGGAACGTCTCGAGCTCCTGCTCGTCGCGCTGGCCCCGCGTGCGGATGGCGCTCGCGGCCCGGAGCGCCGCGAGCGCGGCCTGCTCCTGCTCGGGGGTGAGCCCGGCGGCCTCCCGGGCGTCGCGGCGGCCGAGCGGCTTGCCCGACACGGCGACCACCTCGAGCAGGCGCCTCGCGTCCGCCGGCAGGCGCAGGAGGCGCCCCGCGAGCACCGACCCGAGCCGGACGCCGGCGCCGCCGCGCGACGACTCCGGCGCGGCGCGCCCCTCGAGCTCGCGCGAGAGCTCGAGCACGAAGAACGGGTTTCCCTCGGCCTCCGCCGCGATCGCGTCGGCCTGCGCGGCGGCCCGGTCGCCGCCGCCGAGGAGGGTCAAGGCGAGGGCGCGCCCCTCCTCGGGCGTGAGCGCGCCGACGGCGAGGGCGCGCACGTCGCCCGCGTCCGCGTCGGCCGCGTCGGCCGCATCGCTCGGCGCGGGCGGGAGCAGCCGCGTTACGAGCTCGCTCCGCGCGGCGTCCTCGCTCCGGTAGCAGAGGAGCAAGAGGAGCGCGGGCGCGTCGGGCTCGCGGAGGAGGTCCGTGAGGAGCGCGGCGCTGTCGGCGTCGCCCCACTGCAGGTCGTCGATGAACAGCACGAGCGGCCGCCGGTCCGCGATCCGCGCGAGGATCTCGCGGAGGGCGGCGAACCCGCGCCGGCGGAGCTCCCGGGCGTCCGGGGGCTCGACCTCGCGCCGCGGCGTCCGGGCGATCACGTCGACCCGCCCGAGCACGGGGAAGAGGCGCACCACCGCGTGCACGTCGCGCGGCATGAGCTCGGCGGCGTCCAGGCGGGGGAGGCGCGCGAGGTGGCGGCTGAGCGCGTCGATGAGGCTGTCGACGGCCTTGTAGGGGACGGACTCCCGCTCGTAGCAGCGGCCCTCGAGGATCACCGCCTCGTCCGCGCGCGCGAGCTCGTCGAGGAAGCGCCGGACGAGGGCGGTCTTGCCCGCGCCCGAGGTGCCGTGGATGTGCACGGTGGTCGCCCTGCCGCCCCTGGCCCGCGCGAAGGCGCCGCGCAGCGCGTCGAGGTGCCCCTGCCGCCCGACGAACGGCGCGCCCGGGGCCGGCGCGCTGCTCCGGGCCCCGGGCGCCCCGGCGTCGGCCCGGGCGCGGCCTCCGGGCTCGCCGCTCGGCGGCAGCAGGCGCCGGAGCACCTCGTGCGCCGGGGGCCGCTCGCCGGGCTCGGGGCGCAGGAGCTCGGCGCAGAGCGCCTCGAGGTCCTCCGGGATCCCCTCCGCGAGGGCGCGCGGCGGGGGCGGCTCGTCCCGCTGCTTCTGCATGATGACCTCGAGCGCGCCGCCCTCGAACGGGCGCCGGCCGGTGAGCGCCTCGTAGAGCATGACGCCCACCGCGTACCAGTCGCAGGCGGGCGACAGCGTGCCGCTCCTCGCCTGCTCCGGCGCCATGTACGCGGGCGTCCCCGCGATGTGGCTGCCGCTCTGGTCGATCGAGCCGGTCGAGAGCTCCGTGACGAGGCCGAAGTCGAGGATGACGACCCGGCCCTCGCGCGTCACGAGCACGTTCGACGGCTTCAGATCGCGGTGGAGCTTGCCGGCCGCGTGGAGCGCGGCGAGGCCCTGGGCGAGCTGGGAGAGCGCGCTCCGCAGCGGCCCCCAGCCCGGGGGCGGCGCGGCGGCCAGCTCGACTCCGGCGCCGGGGCGCTCGCCGGGGCGCTCGGCGGCGCGGGAGGCGATCGGCCCGGGGTAGGTCGACGAGACGACCGGCGCCGTCTCGTCCGGATCGCCGCCGGCGGGGACGCGCACCGAGGCGCTGGGCCCCGAGGCGCTCGGCGCCGGGGCGCTGGGCGCGGAGGGGCCGCGCACCGCGGAGAGGAAATCGGTGCCCTCGATGAGGTCCATCGTGAAAAACCACCGATCGTCCTCGGAAAACAGCTCGTGAAGCGCGACCAGGTTCGGGTGGACGACCTCGGACAGCGCCCGGAACTCGCGCTTGAACCGGTAGAGCGCGATCGGATCGAGGCGGTGGAGCGACTTCAATGCGACGCGCGCGCCCCGCTCGCGGTCGTGCGCCTCGTAGACGACGCCGAACGCGCCCTCGCCGAGGCGGCGTCCGATCGTGAATCGCGCTGTGCTGGAGAGCGGCCCCTGCATTCAATCGTTCTGCGATCCCGGCCTGCGGGCGGCGAGCCTACCATGCGGCGTGTCGCGGTTCCTGCCCGTGCAAGGACCTTGCCTTTGCGACGCGCGCGGGGCCGAGCGCCGTTGCGCTCCGTCACGCTCCGCTGCGCACGATACGCACCGCGCGCGATGGCGCGCGGATGAACGAGAACCATTCCGTGCCGGCCTCGAGCCTTGCGCGCGCTGGTGCCGAATGAGAGAGTCGGCCGCGAGGGGATGAGCGAGGCAACGGCGTCCTGGGGTCCGACCCGAACAGATGACGCGCCACGCGGGGCCGACGAGGGCGGCTCGTACCTGCTCGTCGTGCAGGGGAGCTCCTCCTCGGTGCTGCGCCTCCCGCGGAGCGGCGTGGTGCTCCTCGGCCGCGGGCCCCGGGCCGACGTGCGCCTCCGCAACACCTCGGCGTCGCGGGAGCACGCGAAGATCGTGCTGCTCGACGGGCGCGCGCAGCTCGTGGATCTGGGCAGCCGGAACGGCACCCTGCTGAACGGCGTCCCCGTCGACGGATCGAGGCCGCTCGGCTCGGGCGACGTCGTGTCGATCGGCGACGCGGTCGTGGTGATGCGGTGCGCCCGCCCCGCGAGGAGCCGGCAGCTCCTCGAGATCGCCGAGCTGCGGCGCAGGATCGAGGCGGAGGTCGACCGGGCGCTGCGCCACGACCGGCCGGCGGCGGTGATCGCCGTCCAGCTCGGGGCGGCCTCCGCCCGCGAGGCCGTCGCCGGCGCGCTGGAGCGCGAGCTCGCGGTGACCGATTTCGCCGGCTTCGAGGCCGACGACCGGCTCCTCGTGCTCCTGCCCGAGGCGGACGCCGCCGCGGCGGGCCACGTCGTGCAGCGGCTGCTCGACGCGGCGCACGCCGCGGGCGCCGGGGCGGCGGCGCCGAGGGCGGGCGTGGCGACGGCGCCCGCGGACGGGTGCGACGCGGACACCCTCGTCGCGTCGGCGCGCGCCGCGGCGGAGGTCGCCCTGCCCGGGCAGGCGGCGGCCGCCGCGGAGGCGGTGACCACGCTGGAGCTCGGCGGGCAGCGCACGGTGCTCGCCGACGCGGCCATGGTGCGCGTGTTCGAGCTGATCCGGCGCCTCGCGGCGACCGATCTGCCGGTGCTCGTGACCGGCGAGACCGGCGCCGGCAAGGAGAGCGCGGCGCGCGCGCTGCACGAGTGGTCGCCGCGGGCGCGGCGGCCGCTGGTCACGCTCAACTGCGCCGCGATGCCCGAGAGCCTGGTCGAGAGCGAGCTGTTCGGCTACGAGCGCGGCGCGTTCTCCGGCGCCGCGGGCCCGAAGCCGGGCCTGCTCGAGCACGGGAGCGGCGGGACGGTCTTCCTCGACGAGATCGGCGATCTCTCGGCGAGCGCCCAGGCGAAGATCCTGCGCGCGATCGAGACCAAGAAGATCCTCCGGCTGGGCGACGTGCGCGAGCGCGAGGTCGACATCCGCCTGGTCGCCGCGACGCACAAGGATCTTCAGGGAGAGGTGAAGGCGGGCCGCTTCCGGCAGGATCTCTACTACCGCCTCGGCGCGGCCACGGTGATCTTGCCCCCGCTCCGCGAGCGTCCCCGGGAGATCCTCGCGCTCTCGCGGGCGTTTCTGGCCGACGCGTGCGCGCGGGCGGGGCGCGAGGAGATGGTCCTGTCGACCGAGGCTACGGAGCTCTTCACGACCTATGCGTGGCCGGGCAACGTGCGCGAGCTGAAGAACGTGATCGAGTACGTCGCGGCGACGGTCAGCGCGCGCATCGTCGAGCGGGGGCACCTGCCCGCCCCGCTCGCGCCGGCCCCGCCGCGCGCCGAGAGCATGCCGCCTTCGGCGGCGCCGGCCGCCCCCGCGGCGCCCTCCGCGAGGGGGCCTGGCCGGACGTTCCGGCCGCTCGCCGAGGAGGTGCGGGAGCTCGAGCGCACGCGCATCGCCGAGGCGCTGGCCGCGGTCGGCGGGGTGCAGACGAGGGCGGCGGAGGCGCTCCACATGCCGCTCCGGACCTTCGTGCTGAAGATGAACCGCTACGGGCTGGCCAAGCGCAAGCGGTGACGCCGCCGCCGGGCGCAGGAGCTGCAGGAGGCTCGGCAAGAGTTACGTAGCCAGGTCGTGCAAGAGATGCACGATGCCGCCCGGAGGGCGCGGCGCGGAGCGTCTGCGGAGGAGGGCGCCGGCCAGCGCGTTCAGCTCTTCGTCATGAGATCCAGAAGACTCCGTATCTCATCGGGCACGGCCGCATCGAGCTTAACAAGCTTTTCCACCGGAGCCGCCGCGAGCACCTTTGGAATGCTCCCGCGGACACGGTTCTGTAGGTTGGTGGGGAGCTTGTCTCGGATATACTTGAGCACGACCCCTGCACGTTCGCGGCCATTCTGCCAGACGGCGGGGGCCTGCCGCACCTCCGAGAATGCCTTCTTGTTCGCCTCCTCAGCGGAGACGCCCTCTTTGCGCAGAGCGCGCGCCCGGTTCATGATGGCGCCGTCCTGCAACGTTTCGTCCACGTCGGCTGCGGCGAGCGCCTCGGTGACTAGAGTGCCAAGGTCGAGCGAGGCGTCCAGCAGTCCGTCGAGCGTAGCGCCGAGCCAGCTAACGAGGCAGTCCGGCGTCAAGAACAGCGACTCGATGCTATAATGTGACCACACGACACGGGTCTCCTGGATGTGAGGCGCCGGAGATGTGGTGGCCAGTTCCGCCTTGCGCTCGCCATCGCTGTCCAGCACGCGGACGATGGCTACCTTCTCACCGCTCTCCAGGGCCGGGAAGATCTTCGGCGTCAGCGTCCTAGCCAGCACGCGCGCCGCGTCCGCGTTGCTAACGCCCTCGAGCTCCACGAAAGTCCAACGCCGGAAGAGCAATAGGCGTGCATCATTGCTCCGAAAATACGCCTCGGCGCACCGCGAGAGTACCTCGTCGTCGGTGGGCCCCTCGTGAAACAGGACCTTGCGAGAAGACAGAAAGCTTAGACTCGCGAACGGCGATAGATCACACCACGCCCCGAGCTCCCGGATTATCTCGGCCTCCGAGGTCAGCGGCCTGGCGGCGGACTTCGCGCGATCCATGTGGAGCAGCACGGTGTCGTCTCGCTGTCCGAGACGGTTGATCATCTCGACCGAGTGGGTGGCGATCATCAGCTGAGCGCCGAACTCGGCGGCGAGGTCGGCGAGCGCGACGCCGATGTCGCCCTGGAGCCTTGGGTGGAGGTGGGCCTCAGGCTCATCGAGCAGGAAGACCAGCGAGCGTCCGCCGATGCGCTCCTCCCGGTACCGCTCCATCGCCGCGTAGAGCGCGATCAGGTTCACGAGGCCAGCGCCTGCCGACGCAAGCTCCAGGGGACCGTTGACGTCCTTGAAACGCACATCGAGCGACTCTACTCGATCGACGTCGGCCGATGACGTTGCCTGAATCAGCTCGGCGCCGACCGTGCGCTTCAGAAAGGTATTCAGCCCGGCGAACGCCGCCGGCTTCAACCGGGTGACGAGGTTACGGACGATGCGGCTCTGCTCCCCGCCCTCGAGCATCCGGTTCACGACCGCCCCTGCTCGGTACTCTTCGTCGAGGGTGACCCCGTAGAACGCGGGCACCAATACCGCCAAGGGCTGCGCCTTGCGCAGTTCGTCCCGGATGGCCTGCGGGCGGTACTTCGACTTCCGCGGCAGAAGCGCTCCCGCATCAAGGACACCTTTGCTCGAAGCGTACACGGACATCTTGAGCACCGCGTTGCGGGCGTACCCGAGCTGCACCTCGAGGTGTTCGAGAGGCGAGTTTCCGTCGAACTCGAGGAGGATCTTGATCACAATGTCCTCGCCCACCTCGCGGCTCGTGAAGAGCTCCTCCCACTCTCCGACGCGCATGAGCCGGGTATGATCGCGCAGCACCAAATTCTGGCACACGAGGATGGTGCCGCGGTCGATGCGCGGGCTGTTCGTGGGGTTGTCGAGCGCGATCCCAAGCGCCGTAAGCGCGAGGCGTGTGGCGTGCAGCAGCGATGTCTTGCCGGAGCTGTTCGGCCCCACGATCACGGTCACAGGCTTAAGGGCGACGGTGACGTCGTGGAACCCACGGAATCCTTGCAAAGTGAGTTTCGTCAACATGTGAAGGCGTGGGCTCGCCGGAGCCGTCTCCTTAGAGCTATGGCCTGCATACCACGGGCCAGCAACAGCCGCACGCGCTCCGGAAAGCTTCGATCCACGGGCCTTGGGGCCAGCTGTCGCCGCCACGCGCTCCAGCGCCAACGGCCGACCCGAGCACTGGCTGCGGCCGACCCGAACCAGGTGCGGCCAGCCCCCACGCCGCAGAGCCCGCCGCGCCCCGAGAGCACGCCTCCCGACGCGGCGCCGGAGAGCACGCCCTCAGCGCGGCGCCGGCGCCCAGGCGGGTCCGCTGCGGAGAGCGCCTGGCCGGACGTTCCGGCCGCTCGCCGAGGAGGTGCGGGAGCTCGAGCGCACGCGCATCGCCGAGGCGCTCGCCGCGGTGGGCGGGGTGCAGACGAGGGCGGCGGAGGCGCTCCACATGCCGCTCCGGACCTTCGTGCTGAAGATGAACCGCTACGGGCTGGCCAAGCGCAAGCGGTGACGCCGCCGCCGGGCGCGGCGCCGAGCGGAGCTCGGCGTGCCTCGGGCCGCGGCCCCCCTCCGGCGTTCCGCCAGCGGGGCCGCGCTCGAGGGCCGAGGGCTCGCCGAGGCGACGAGGCCCCGCCGCGCGATCGAATATTCACTTGCGCGTATATACGCAAACGCGTATGTTATGCCCATGCCCAGCTCGGAATTGTTCGAGGTGCTGGCCGACCCGACGCGGCGTCTGATCGTGGAGACGCTGCTCGACGGCGAGCGCTCGGTCGGTGAGCTCGTCGAGCTCGTCTCGATTCAGCAGTCCGGCGTATCGCGCCACCTGCGCATCCTCGGTCAGGCCGGGTTCGTGGAGGTGCGGGCGGAAGGCACCAGGCGGCTCTACTCGCTGCGCCCGGAGCCTTTCCGACAGCTCGACGACTGGGTGGGGCGCTATCGGTCGCTCTGGGAGAAGCGCCTGGATCGGTTCGGCGAGGCGCTCGAAGCAAGACGAACGGCGCGCGACAGCGGGCCCAAGAAAGGACGAAGCGAATGAACGCGACGGTCGAAAAAGCCAGCATCCTCATCGAACGCACCTACCCGGCCTCGGTCTCCGAGCTCTGGGAGCTCTGGGCGACCAAGGACGGCTTCGAGTCCTGGTGGGGTCCGGAGGGATTTCGGGTCGAGGTCCACGCGCTCGAGCCGAAGGAGAACGGGATCCTCCATTACTCGATGATCGCCGACGCCCCGAAGATGGTCGAGGCCATGCAGCGCAGCGGCCAGCCTACGTCCCACGAGGTGCGCGCCCGCTTCAGCGCCTTCTCGCCGCAGAAGGCGCTCACCATCACGAGCATCATCGACTTCATCCCCGGCGTCGAGGCCTACGAGAGCCAGATCGACGTCCTCTTCACCCCGGTAGCGCACGGCGCGCACATGGCCGTGACGCTCCACGCGATGCACGATCCGCACTTCACGGAGATGCAGAGAGCCGGATTCACCAGCCAGCTCGGAAAGCTCGACAAGCGTTACGTGAAGTAAGGGTCCCCTCGCGGGGCGCTCCGCGGCTCCGGCGGTTTTTCCGCGGCCGCCGCCCGTGCGGGCGCGGCGACTCGGCCGCGCCCGCACGCGCCGCCGCGGATCAGTGAACGCGCCCGATGCCGCGGCGGATGAACGCCGAGCGGCTCGTGGCCGCGCCGGCCCGCTCCGCGGTCGCGGCGGCTGCGAAGGCCGGGACGGGCTCGCAGACCAGCGCCCTCAGATCCTGGTTGCGGCGCGCGAGATCGTTCAGCATGCGCGGCGCGCCGGTCACGGGATCGGCGACCTCGATGCCGGTCATGAAGCCGGACAGCGTCCCCTCGTTCCCGGGCGCCCTCACGTTCACGTGCAGGAACGTCGTCCCGGTCTCGGCCCCTCCGTGGCACCCATTGCAGGTGTTGAGCGAGAACTTGTGCCGCGCCTCGTTGTTGAGGATGCCCGGGGCCATCCACGCCGTGAGGTTGTTCAACGACGAGCCGCCGAGGAACGGGCTCCCCTGGAACGTGTCGGGCACCGTGTGCTGCTCCAGGAGGATCGCGGCCTCGTTCTGGTTCACGTAGGCCGCGAGCGTGGCCGAGCCGTCGAAGCCGATGTCCGGCGTCAGCTTGACGGTCTCCGGGCGCAGGAAGCCCGTCTGCGGCGAGAGGACGAACTCGCGCAGCTCCCACGGGTCCGAGAGCGCGATCTCGTTCGTGCGGAGCTGGCCGAGCGAGCTCCCGTTCGGCCTGCCGGGCGCGGCGTTCCGGCCCGCGAAGCGCGTGGTGATCTCCTGGAGGGCGGCGTTGTACTCCTCGGACGGGAAGGGCAGGCTGCCGAGCGCGTGCCACGCGTTCGCCCAGTCGAGCACGTCGGCCTCGGTCGACGCGGGGAGCTTGTACTCCAGGATGAGGGTGAACTGCTGCGCGAAGCCCTGGCTGAAGACGCCGAACACGAACCGCCCCTCGCCCGCGTGACCTTCGGCCAGGTTCCGCACGTCGATGCGGTTGACGATGCCGAGCAGCATCAGCGGCGCCTGCCGGAGGTCGAGCGACCCGTCAGGGCTCCTCGGCCACTCGTCGAACACGACCTGTTGAATGTTCGGGCGGGCCGGCACCGTGAAGCCGTTCACGACCTGATCGGTCAGCCAGGTCGAGAACATCTGCTCGACCATCGCCGGCGCGTCGGCCGGCGTGGGCGCCATGTCCTCCATGAGCCGCGCGAACGTCCACGCGCCCGTCCGGGGATCGCCGGCCGGCCCGTTGAACGTGGTGCGGATGGGATCTTCGACCACGCTGAGGTGCTTCACGAAGATCTCGCGGTTCGTCCGGACGAAGCAGCCCGCCGGCGCGACCATCTCGTAGGTGAGGTTCCCTGACGCGACGAAGAAGGAATCGGGCGAGTCGGGGTTGATCACGTCGTACGGGAGCTGATAGACGCCCGGGTCCACGGCCAGGGTGCCGGTCACGGTGACCTCGAACGTCACCGTGCTCCCGGGCCCGACGTCGGGGAACAGCCCGGGCTCCACGGTGGAGAGGATCCCCGGCTGGCTGAAGAGGTTGAAGCCGTAATTCCGGGGGCTGCACTCCTCCTCATCGTTGTTGGTAACCGCGATCTGGTACGTCACAGGCGTGCCCGGGGCGACGGGGCCGCTGCTCTCCGGCGTGACGACGACCGTGCCGGGGTGCCTGATGCAGGTGAGCTGGGAGATCTCGGCGTCGATCATCGGGCTGGCGGAGACCCAGACCTCGTCGATGAGGCCCGCGAAGCGCTGCCGCTGCGCGTTGTTGCCGATCTGGATGGGCGCGTTGACGTCGCGGATCGCGCCCGTGGCGCTGGCCTGGCCGGCCTGCTCGCCGTTGAGGAAGAGCCGCACGAGGTTGCCGTCGTAGATGCCCGCGACGTGCGTCCACACGTTGGCCTGGATCGGGGCGCGGGAGGTGACCGTCCGCCCGTTGGCCAGGGTGACGGAGAACCTCGCCTCGCTGTTCTGGACGACGAGCGAGAAGCTCGATCCGCTGGTGTTCCGCTCCTGCGCGATCGTCCGCACCGTCGACCCCGACACCGAGGTGGGGTTGACCCACGCGGCGACCGCGAGGTTCTGCCCGAACGTGAAGCGGGGATCGTCGGCGATCGTGACGCTGTCGTTGCTGTCGTCGAAGGAGATACCGAGGCCGCTCTTGCCCTGCGCGCAGGCCGCTCCGGCCGAGCGGGTGGCCGTCGAGCCATTGCCCGACGCGTCGGACAGCTCTGTCGTCGAGCTGTCGCAATCGTCGAACCGCCAGAAGCCGACCGCCGACCGGGGTGCCGAGAGCGGAGCGACAGGGCCGGCGTCGCCGCCGCTTTCGCCGAAGCCGGCGGCGATCGCCGAGCCAATCGGCGCGTCGGCCGCGTCGAGCGCGAGCTCCGCATCACCGAATGAGCCTTCACCGACGTCATGGCTTCCGCATGCGGCGGCGCCCAAGGCGAGCAGGGCGAGGACCGCAGCCGAGCTGGTTTTGGTCGCACGAGGATGGGCGAAGCCGAAGGAGAGGTTCCGCATTGACGTTCTCGTTGGGTGAGAGTTGACCGCACGGGCTCCGACCGAGCGCGGCGCGCGCTGCAGCGGGTGTCCGTCTGACTCGACCGGGCTGTTGGGGTTTGGGCGATTGAGCGAGCCGTGGTCTCAAATACCCGCCGCGGCCGCGCTGGCATCGAGCGCTTCCATCTGGCAGCTCGCGCTCCAGGCGACCGACGACGGCCGATTCCTTAGCGAGCGGAGCTGCTCAATTCAATGCTCCAGCGCCCCTGAAGCAAGAACCTGACATCTTTAACGAATCTTTACAGTTCTCCGGTCCGGCGAGCCAATATCTAATCGCGAAGCGGTCCCCTCGCAACTCATCGCCATCATGTCGCTCATGCAATCAATTCATATTGCATGGCTCCGGGATGGCATCTCTCCGCCGACGCCGCGCTGGCGGCGGACGAGGGGGCGGCGCGGCGGCGGCCGGGCGGCGCGGCGCGCACGGCGAGCCGAGAGGCTCGCCGCCGCGCAGGCGGCCGCGCGTGACCGAGGGGCGCCCGCCGGGTGCAGGAGTTACCGGGATCAGGCAAGAGTTACATGGCCCGGTCGTGCAAGAGTTGCACGAGCCCGCCCGGAGGGCGCGTCCTGCCCGGGAGAGCGCGCTGCGCCCACGGCGACGGCTCAGGCACACAGGCTGCTAGGACGACAGGGCCCGAGCTCCTCGCAGGACGCTCCAGCCACCGATGACGCATCAGGGCGTCGAGCGGGTCACGTTCGCCTCTTCCGCCTCTCGTCTTCCCTCCTTCGTCTCTCGTCCTTGCTCGCGCGTGCGCGTGCGCGCGCGGGCGCAGGCGAGGACGGCCTGCGAGCGGCGGGACGAGAGATGAGGGGACGCTCCCCGCCGCAGCCCCAAGGAGATCCGCTTGCCCGACCCCCATCTGACGACATCCGTTCTCACCTCCGCGCTCGGCGGAGAGATCCAGTCGCTCCGATCCGTGATCGCCGCGCTCACGCCGGTGATCCACGCGCGCGTCGGCCGCGCGCTCCACCGGCGCTCTGCCCGCTTCGCGGGCGGCGGGGACGAGCGCATGGACGACCTCGTGCAGGACGTGTTCGTCGAGCTGTTCCGCGACGGCTGCCGGGCGCTCCGCGCCTGGGATCCGGCCCGCGGGCTGAGCCTCGCCAACTGGGTCGGCCTCATCGCCGACCAGCGCGTGGCCGCGGCCCTGCGCCGCCGGCGGCGGCACCCGGACGCCGCGGCGCTGCCGCTCGACGACGCGCCGGAGGAGGGCGCCAGGTCCGGCGACGATCCGGAGGCGCGGGTGCTCGCCCGCGACCAGCTGGCGCGCCCCCTCGGCCTGCTCCGCGCGGAGCTCAGCCCCCTCGGGCGGGAGCTCTTCGAGGCGCTCCTCATCGAGGAGGAGCCGATCGCCTCGGTGTGCGCGCGGACGGGGATGAGCACCTCCGCGGTGCAGGCGTGGAGCAGCCGCCTCAAGCGGCGGTTCGCGGAGCTCGCCGCCGGGGGCGGCCGGCGCGCGCGGAGCGCGACCGGCGGACGGAGCCGGACGACGGCGGCCGACGACGACGACAGGGCATCTCCGGTCTCCGTTCGATCCCACGGCGCGCCTCGAACCGGAGGCCACATCGCGCCGGAGCGGCGAGCCAGGAAAAAGACGGCATTGGATGTCAGCCGCCGAGAGCATCGCTCCTAGAACACACCGATCACGTTGATCGAGCGAGAGATGAACCGCCAAGGCGCCAAGGACGCCAAGGCGCCAAGATATTTTCTTCTTCTTGGCGTCCTTGGCGCCTTGGCGGTTCGAAATTCTGCTCGCTTCAGGCGGGTTCAACCCGCCTGCTGCCCTAGACCTTCACCGACGAGGCGCCCCGGGCCCGCACGGCGGGAGCGGCGGCGCGCCACCTCACCACATCCAAGGGAGAAGACATCATGTTGCACACGACGATGCCGCGTCCGATGAAGACGGACCTCAGCTCGATGCTCGCCGCGACCGCGGCGCTCGCCGCGCTCGCGGCGCTCCTCCCCGCGTGCGGCGCCCCGCCCGCGGACGACGCCGAGGGCGCCGACGAGGCGGTCCTCTCCGAGCAGACCGAGGCGATCGTGGGACCCGTGAAGGGCCGCGACGCCTGCGCTGCCATCCGCTGCATGGATGGGTTCGTCTGCGAAGAACAGAGCGGGAGCCCCGCGTGCGTGGCCGCCCCGCCGCCTGAGTGCCAGACCGACGACGACTGCAGCCTCGTCGCCAGCTACTGCGGCGGCTGCACCTGCAACGCCGTCCCGACAGGCCAGGTCGAGCCCAAGTGCCTCGAAGGCGAGGTGGCGTGTCTGATCTCGCCGTGCCTCGGCCTCGCCGCCTCCTGCCAGGCCGGCGCGTGCGTGATCGCGAGCGAGCTGTGATCGGCGATCCGGGGCGGGCGCTCCGGCGCGGCGGCGCCCGCCCCGGCCGGCGCGCCGCCGCCCGGGCCCCCTGCCCCGCGGCGGCCGCCGCGCCGGCGCCCGGCTCACCCGGGCTCGCGACCCGGGATCTCGGGCCGCACGCGCACGCTCTTCCACCGCGCGAGCTGCACGAGCCCGGCCGGGGCGCCGCGCGGCTTGCTCACGTCGGCGACGCGGCAGACGTGGACTTCCACCTTGGCGGCGCCCCGCGCCTTCGAGTACCACGCGGCCGCCGCGGCGGCGCGCTCGACCACCTCGCGCGGCACCTCCGCGCGCCCGGGGTTGCGGACGATCACGTGGCTGCCCGGCGTGCCGCCCGCCACGTGCAGCCAGAGATCGTGCGGCTCGGCGATCTCGAAGGTGAGCGCGTCGTTGTCGTCGTCGCCGCGGCCGACGAGCACCTCGTAGCCGTCGAACGTGAGCGTGCGGTACGGCCGCCCCTTGCTGCCCATCTTCGCCCCCCGCCGTCAGCCGCTCGCGGCGCCGGCGCTCGGCTGCGCGGCCCGCGCGGGCGCCGCCGCCTCGGCCTTCACCTCGGCGGCGAGCCACGCGAGCAGGTCCCGCGCGACCTCCTCGCGGTTGATCTCGTTCAGCATCTCGTGGCGGCCGCCGGGGTAGATCCGGTGTGTCACCCGGCGGAGGCCGGCGGCGCGGTACCCCTCGAGCATCTGCGTGACGCCCTTGAGCGGACCGCCGACCGGGTCGCGGGAGCCGGAGAAGACATAGACGGGCAGGTCCTTCGGGATCTGCGAGAGCCGCTCGGGCTGCGCGATCTCCACCATCGCGTCGAGCAGATCGATCCACAGCGAGACCGTCGCCGGGAAGCCGCAGCGAGGATCGGCCATGTACGCGTCGACCTCGGCGCGATCGCGAGAGAGCCAGTCGAAGGGCGTGCGCGCCGGCGCGAACAGCTTGTTGAAGCTGTCGAAGCTCATCGACTGGAGCAGCTGGCTCTTGCCGCGCTCGCCCAGGCGACGCCGCTCCGCCCGCGCCAGGAGGCGGCCCGCGTCGACGAGCGGGCTCGGCTTGCCCGAGGAGCCCGAGAGCACCGCGCCGTCGATCGAGCCGCCGCGCTCGATCAGGTACGCCTGCACGAGCGACGAGCCCATGCTGTGGCCGAAGAGCACGACCGGCAGGCCCGGGTGCTCCTCCCGCTCGCGGGCGATGAGCCCCGCGAGATCGCGCACGACCCGGCGAAAGCCGCCCTGGCTCGCGAAGAAGCCGAGCTCGCCGCTCTCGCGCGCCGTCCTGCCGTGGCCGCGGTGGTCGTTCGCGTAGACGGCCCACCCGGCGGCGCAGAGCGCGTGCGCGAGGCGCGCGTAGCGGCCCGCGTGCTCGGACATGCCGTGGGCGATGTGGAAGATGCCGCGCGCCCCGTCGTCCGGGAGCCAGCGGTACACGAAGAGCTCTCGACCGTCGTCCGCCTGAAACGTGAAGGTGTCCGCGGGCATCGGGAGAGGACCCTACCACCGCTCGGCGCGCGACTGACCACGATTCTCGATGCTTCCGCGCCGAAAGGACTTTTCGGTACGGTCCTCCATGGCATGGCGTTCGCACGACGATCCGGCCATGCCCGAGCGCCGATCGTTGCCCGTGCTCTCGTTGCGCGACACCGTGCTCTTCCCTGGGATAGCGACGCCCATCACGGTCGGACGGCTGAAGACGCTCCGCGCGGTGGAGGCCGCCCTCCGGATGGAGGGAGAAGACAAGCGCATCTTCGCGGTCGCCCAGCGCGACGCCGCCGAGGAGCCCACCACAGGCGGCCTCTTCTCGATCGGCGTGGTCGCCCGCATCACCCAGGTGCAGCGGTTCGGCTCGGGCCTCCAGCTCGTGCTCTACTGCGAGCGGCGAGCGGCCGCGCCCCGCTATACCGAGGTCGACGGGGTGATCCGCGCCCCGGTCATCGAGCTGGCCGATCTCCCCCTCCGTCCAGAGGAGGACAGCGCCCTGGAGGCGCTCTCCCGCGAGGTGCGCGAGCGCGCCGTCGAGTACGGCCGTCACCGCGGCGCGCCGGAGGACGTGCTCAAGCAGTTCGTCGGCAGCATGTACGGCCCGGCCGAGCTCGTGAACCACATCGCCTTCTACCTGGACCTCCCCACCCCCGAGAAGCAGGCGCTGCTCGAGATCCTCTCGACGGAAGAGCGCATGCGCAGCCTCGCGCTGCACCTCTACCGGCAGATCGGGATCGTGGAGACCCAGGAGAAGATCCGGACGACCGTCGAGGAGGAGCTCGGCGAGCGGCAGCGGGAGCTCTACCTGCGCGAGCAGCTGCGCGCGATCCAGAAGGAGCTCGGCGAGGAGGACGACGAGAACGCCACGGCACGTCTGGAGCACAAGCTGGAGCGGGCGAGCCTCCCGGCGGAGATCCTGCAGGAGGCCCGGCGCGACCTGTCGCGGCTGCGGCGCATGGGACGGGAGACATCGCCCGAGGCGCAGGTGCTGATGACCTGGCTCGAGTGGGTGGCCGATCTGCCCTGGAACCAGCGCACCGACGACCACGTCGATCTCGATCGGGCGCGGGCGATCCTCGACGAGGATCACCACGGCCTCGGCGACGTGAAGGACCGGGTGCTCGAGTTCCTGGCCGTCCGCAAGCTGCGCGTCGAGCAGGCGCGGGGCGAGGGAGAGCGCAGCCGCGCGGTCTCCCGCGGCCCGATCCTGCTGTTCCTCGGCCCGCCCGGGACCGGCAAGACGTCCATCGCGGAGTCGATCGCGCGGGCGCTCGGGCGCAAGTACGTCCGCGTCTCGCTGGGCGGGGCGCGCGACGAGGCGGACATCCGAGGCCATCGCCGCACCTACGTGGGCGCGATGCCGGGCCGCATCCTCCAGGGCATCAAGCGGGTGGGCTCGAAGAACCCCGTGATCGTCCTCGACGAGGTCGACAAGCTCGGCGCCTCGTTCCAGGGCGATCCGGGCGCGGCGCTCCTGGAGGTGCTCGATCCCGCGCAGAACGACGGCTTCGTCGATCACTACCTCGGCCTGCCGTTCGACCTGTCCGAGGTGCTGTTCATCTGCACGGCGAACTTCCGGGAGACGATCCCGGCCCCGCTGTTCGACCGGATGGAGACCGCGCTGTTCGCCGGATACACGGAGCAGGAGAAGCACGAGATCGCCCGGAGGTACCTGCTCCCGCGGCAGCGGCGGGAGTGCGGGCTGCGCGAGGATCAGCTGCGCGTGACGGGCGCGGCGCTCGGCGAGATCATCGGCGGCTACACGCGCGAGGCGGGCGTGCGGCAGCTCGAACGGACGCTCGGCGCCCTCGCGAGAAAGGCCGCGCGGAGGATCGCGGGCGGCGAGATCGAGCGGGCTGTGGTGAGCGCGGAAGAGGACGTGAAGGAATTGCTCGGTCGCGCGAAGATGCGCCTTGAGCGGAGGCTGCAGCACGATCAGCCGGGGGTCGCAACCGGCATGTATTACACGCAGATGGGTGGCGACATCATGCACGTCGAGGCGAGCGTGATGCCCGGCAAGGGCGATTTCGTCCTGACGGGGCAGCTCGGCGACGTCATGAAGGAGAGCGGCCGCGCGGCGCTGAGCTACGCGCGCGCGCACGCGGGGGAGCTCGGCGTGCCGCTCGATCGGCTGCTGCGGCGCGACGTGCACATCCACGTTCCGGCGGGGGCGGTGCCCAAGGACGGGCCGAGCGCGGGCGTGACGATGGCGGTGGCGCTGATGAGCGCCCTGTCGGGCAGGCCGGTGCGGAGCGACATCGCGATGACCGGGGAGATCACGCTGCGCGGCACGGTCCTGCCGATCGGGGGGCTCAAGGAGAAGGTGCTGGGGGCCCACCGGGCGGGGATCTTCGAGATCCTGATCCCGGCGGACAACGAGGCGGATCTCGACGATCTGCCCGCGGAGGTGCGGCGCTCGCTGGAGTTCACGCTGGTGAGCACGCTCGACGAGGCGATCGCGGTCTGCCTGCGGCTCCGGCCGATCCGCCTCGAGGCGACGGAGGAGATGCCGCACGCGCGGGCGTCCTGAGGCGGGGCGCTCGCCTCAGGTGGGCGGGTGGGAGGCCGGCGCGCCCTGGCCGCCGAGCGCGTCGGCCAGCGCGGCGGCGGCGGCGGCGGCGAAGGCGTCGAGCGTGGCGGGCTCGGTCCAGCGCGTGGCCTCGCGGGCGTCGAGCGCGTGGTGGGTCTCGACGAGGATGGAGGGCATGGAGGGGCGGCGCAGGACGAAGATCCGCTGCTCCTGGGGTCGCCGATCGACGAAGACGCCCGGCTGGGCGGCGTCCGGCGCGTACAGGCCGCTGTACGCGGCGCCGCCGTAGGGCAGCAGGCCGGCTTCCTCCATGCGCCGGGCGAAGGCGCGCGCGAGGGCGAGCCGGCGGCCGCCGAGGGCCGGGTCCCCCTCGTCGGACCAGAGCACGGCGAACCCCGGCGCGGCGAGGCTGAGCGGGCACGTGCGGCCCTGCGCGGGCGACCACGAGTCGATCCTGCCGCGCACGTCCGAGTGCAGGCTGACGAACGCCTCGGCGCCCCACCGGGCGGCGTCCTCGACGCGCTCCGGGTAGGGCAGCGGCCGGTCGCCGGTCCTGCCGACGCGCGCCTCGAAGCGCCCGGTGGCGTTGAGCCGCTCGGCGAGCGCGCGCGCCGCGGAGAGCGTGAACTCCTGCTCCTCGACGCAGAAGCAGGAGACGTTGCCGGTGTTGCCCGGGGCGCCGTGGCCCGCGTCGACGTAGATGCGGCGGACCCCGAAGCCGGGCGGGAACACCGCGGCGGGGGCGACGACGCGGGCGCCCGGGAAGGGCCACCCGCTCGGCGCGATCGGGAGCTTGAGGGCGCGCCGCGCCGCGGCGTCGCGCGGGGGCGCGGGGGCGAGCGCCCGGGAGAGGGCGGCGGCGCCGGCGGCGCCGGCGAGGCCGAGGACGAGCTTCCTGCGCGAGATCACCGCGGCCCCGCTAGCTATCAAAGGCGGAGCGCGGCGTCAGGTTCTCGGCAAGCCGGCGCGGAGGAGGCGGCCGGCACCCGGCGCGCCGATCGCCACCCCGGGGTCCCCCCGGGCGTCCGGGCGATCGTGCCCCGGCGCGGCCCTCCGCGGCGCTGCCGGAACCGCCGCTACTGGGCCGGCGTGTAGCAGACCTCGAGCTTCGGCCGGAGGGCGACGTTCACTTGCTCGCTCGACCGGATGTCGGTCCGGCCGCTCACATCCCGGAGCGCGATGCCGTGGTTCGGCTGGGCTCCATCCACCCAGGTCTGGACGAGGGCCGCCACGTTGGCGGTCGCGACGGCGTCCGCGGCGACCGTGGGGATCGTGGCCTCGACGGCCGCGCTGTACCCGGGGAAGTTGCCGGCGTGGAGGGTCGACTCCTGCCAGGGGCCGTTCACGCGGTGCACCTCGATGACGCCGGCGCTCGCCTTCCACGGGTGGGAGAGCGAGAGGGTCGCGGATTCGACGTCGGAGCCCGCCGGGATGAACGACAGATCGAAGGCCAGCGCGCCCGTTTGCTCGCCCTCCGGCAGCGTGTTCAAGACGATGTACGGGTAGTCGCCGTAGGGCCACGAGACCCCGGGCTGGACATGCGCATCCTGCACGGTCCCGTAAGTGCCGCGCTGCACGACGGCGCACTGGGGCTCGGACGGCGTGTCGCAGGCGTCGCCGATGTCGTCGTCGTCGGCGTCGGCCTGGGAGGGGTTGGGCACCGCCGGGCAGTTGTCGCAGGCGTCGAAGACCCCGTCGTGATCCGTATCGGCGGCGACCACGGTGACGTGATCGAGGAGCGTCCCCAGGCCGTCCGAGATGCCCTGATCGTTGAACTGGAGCCGCGTCGTCGTGCCGGAGGCCACGACGGTATAGGTGTAATAGACCCACGCGGTGCTGGCGGTCGTGAGCGTGGCGACCGGCTGGCCGCCCCAGGTGACGCCGAGGACGTTCTGGCTCGCGTTGGTGCCGGAGCGCGCGGCGAAGGCGAACCGGAGCTCGTAGGTCGCTCCCGGGATGGTCGTGAGGTTCTGGTAGATGCCGCTCGAGCTCTGGGCGTCCAGCTCGACGTTCTGGTTGCCGTTCGCGGGGTTCATGCCGTTCGTGTGGTCATGGACCTGGATCTGGCCAAAGGCAGCCTGCCAGCCGGTGATCGAGCTGTACACCGACGAATTGCCGGACGTCACGTTCGGCGATTCGAAGCTGCCGTTCGTGACGATGTTCCCGGAGGGCAGCACCGAGCAGGCGACGAGCGCCGCCGCGCCCTCGCCCATGGCGGCATCGTTGTCCTCCTGCGGCTCGGCTGCCGCCATGCAACCGGAGATCATCCAGGCGAGCGCGAACGCAGAGATCGACGGATAGGCGGTTCTCATGAGAGAGCTCCTCGTTGCGGCGCCCGCAAAGCGGCGCCGCGCCGTGCGGCGAGCCGCCGCACGCTATGGATTGAAAATTGTATTTACGAAGCGTGGACAATGCTGATAAGCTGTCGAGTTTGCCCGAAGGCAGACCGCGTAAGTCGTTATTCGTCAACGAGCGCGCGCGGCATGACAGTACGGCGGCACGGCCGTTACGAGGCGTTCGCCTCCCGGATCGTGGCCGATCTTGAGCTTCGTCGCCCCGGGAGGCCCTCGCCCGCCCCGAGGCGGACGAGGGCCGCCTGCGGGGCGATCGACGCGCGGAGTCGGACGAGCGCGATCACGAGAAATTCTTGAAGCTGTTAGCCGTAGCGCTGTCTCGTTATATCATGAAATGGGCGCACAGATCATCATCATTCGCACCCGATGTTGAAGTCGCCCAGCCTCACCCAGACACGTCCTGGTTTCATAAGGAGAGGAACCCCAGAGGCACAGAGGGAAGCGGAGGAGAGAGCAAGTTCAAGATAGATGAAATTTTCTATCTCTCTCCTCTGTGCCTCTGGGGTTCCACGTCTCCCCATCACGGAACCAGGGCCCGCGGCGGGGCTCGGCGGGATCAGCGCGCGCGGCGGCCGCGGAGCCCGTCGCACACGACGGCCACGAGCCGCCGGGGCGCGCCCCCCTCGCCTCGACATTGCTCCATCGCCAGGCACCCGAGGAGCAGGGCCTTCACGTCCGCGGCGTCCACGTCGCCGCGCACCGCGCCCGCGCGCTGCGCGCGGCGGAGGAGCTTGCCGATCGCCCCGAGGAGCTCCTTCTCCACGACGGCCTCGCGGTCGATGCCGGCCGCGGCGAGCGCGTCGCCCAGCCCCTTGTTCGCGAGCCCCGCCTCGACCGCGCTGGAGAAGAAGCCGAAGAACGCCGCGCCCGGGTCGTCCGCCGCCGCGAGGGACCGCGCCCCCTCGACGAGCCGCTCCACGCGGTCGAGGACGATCGCCATGGCCAGCGACTCCTTCGTCGGGAAGTGCCGGTAGACCGTCCCCGCCCCCACCCCCGCGCGCCGGGCGATCTCGTCGATCGGCACCGCCAGCCCCTCCGAGGCGAAGACCTCGACCGCGGCCTCCAGGATCCGCGCCCGGTTCCTCCGGGCGTCCGCGCGGAGCGGCCTGCTCGCGGCGCCCTGCTGCAGCTCGCCGCGCTCGGGCGGGGGGGTCTTGTTCGCGCGCATGTCGAGACGTCTCCTCGATCCCCTCGCCCCTTGACAAACGGGGCGAGCGTTCCGATTGTTGAACCGGAACGACGGTTCCGATTTTATCCGAGGAGAGGGCGATGGACCAGGGAAGAGATTCTCGCGCGCGGTGGACCGAGGCCGACATCCCGAGCCAGGTGGGCCGAGTCGCGGTGATCACGGGGGGAAACACCGGCATCGGCCTCGAGACGGCCCGCGCGCTGGCGGAGCGCGGGGCCACGGTCGTGCTCGCGTGCCGCGACATGAAGAGGGCCGGCGCCGCGGTGGAGCAGATCAAGGCCCGCGCCCCGGGCGCCGCGGTCCGCGCCGTGCGCCTCGATCTGGGCTCGCTCGCGTCGGTCCGCGAGGCCGCCGGCGAGCTCCGGGCCGCGCACGACCGCATCGACCTGCTCATCAACAACGCCGGCGTGCTGTCCTTCAAGCGCGAGGTCACCGCCGACGGCTTCGAGCTCCAGCTCGGCGTGAACCACCTCGGCCACTTCGCCCTCACCGGCCTCGTGCTCGATCGGCTGCGCGACGCGCCGGGCTCGCGCGTCGTGACGGTGAGCAGCGTCGCGCATCGCCAGGGCGACATCGACTTCGGCGACCTGCAGGGCGAGCGGGCGTTCCGGGGGTTCGCCGCGTACGGGCGGTCCAAGCTCGCGAACCTGCTGTTCACCTACGAGCTCCAGCGCCGGCTCGCCGCGGCCGGCGCGAAGACGCTCGCGCTGGCCGCTCACCCCGGCGGCTCGAACACGGAGATCTCCCGCAACGCGCCCGGCTGGCTCCGCGGCGTGAGCAAGGTCGCCTCGTGGTTCCGGCTCGGGCAGAGCGTCCCGATGGCCGCCCTCGCGTCGCTCCGGTGCGCCGTCGATCCGGGCGCGCGCGGCGGCGAGTACTACGGGCCCACGGGGTTCGGCGGGATGATCGGCTTCCCCGTGCGCCTCGAGTCGAGCGCCCGCGCCCGCGACGAGGCCGCGCAGCGCCGCCTCTGGGAGGAGTCCGAGCGGCTCACCGGCGTGACGTACGCCCTCTGACGGCGACGGGGCGCGGCGTCGCCCGGATGGCTCGGCCGGGCCCGCTCACCCCTCGCTCGCGCTCCGCTCCCGGAGCGGCCAGAGCAGCCCGAGGAAGGCGACCGAGATCGCGGTCCCCAGGGCGAACAGCCCTGCATACCCGAGCCGCTGGGCGAGGGCGCCCGACAGCCACACCGCGGGCGATTTCCCGAGGACCTCGACGCTGGCCAGGAGCGTGTAGTGCGTCGCGCCGACCGATCGCCGCACGCGCGACATCATGAAGGCGAACACCGCGGTCGTGAGGGCGCCGCCGAAGAGGTGCTCGGCCACGGTCACGGCGATGACGGCCCCGGCGGCCGGCGGGCCCGACGCGGCGAGGGCCCACTCGCCGGCCATCGCGGCGGACCGGAGCGCCGAGGTCACCCCGACGGCGGCGAGCAGCGGCAGGCGCTGCGCGAGGAGGCCCCCCGCGAGCGAGCCGGCGATCGAGGCGACCAGGCCGTAGGTGCCCACCCAGAGGCCGATCCGGTGCGGCGGGAAGCCGGCGTCGACCAGGAAGGGCTTGAACATCATGTCGACCATCGCCTCGCCGAGCTTGTAGGTCCCGAGGAACGCGACGACCCAGAGCGCGCCCGGCGCCCGCAGGGCGACGGCGACGGTCGCGAGCACCTCGCGCAGCGAGCGGCGCGCGCGCGCCTCGACCTCGGTCGCCGGGGGCTCGCGCAGCGCGAGCGAGGCGAGCACCGAGGCGAGGACGAGCGCCGCCATCGCGCCGAACTGGCCGCGCCAGCCGATCCAGGCGCTCGCCCACACGAGCAGCCCGCCGGCGGCGAGCATGCCGATCTTGTAGCCGACCACCTGCGCGGCGTTCGCCAGGCCGAGCTCGCCGCGCCCGAGCAGGTCGATCGCGAGCCCGTCGACGGCGATGTCCTGGGTGGCCGCGAGGAGGTTCATGAGGAAGACGAGCGCGAGCAGGGCGCCGAGGTGGCTCGACGGCGGGACGAACGCCGCGGCCGCGCACGTGAGGGAGAGCAGCGCCCCGAGCGGCAGGATCCACGAGCGGCGCCTGCCGAGCCGCTCCCAGCCGTAGCGGTCGACGAGGGGCGCCCAGAGCGCCTTGGCCACCCACGGGAGCGAGAGCGCCCCCGCGAAGCCCACGCCGGAGAGGGAGACGCCGCTCGCCCGCAGGAAGACGGGCAGCGCCGTCGCCTGGAAGCCGAACGGGATGCCCTGAGCGAAGTAGAGCGCGGCGAGGGCGGCGATCTTGCCGGCGCGCGTTCGGTCTGCCACGACCGACAATCGTAACCGAGCGGACGAGCTTCGGCCGCCCGAAACACGGACACTGGCGTCCGGTGTCGATGATGAGCGAACCGCGCCGATGCGCCACGTTGACGTTTGCCGACCGGCCGAGGGAGCGCCGATGATCGCCGACACGTTCTCTCCGGGATCGCTGGCGCCGGCGGGGGCGGTCCGGGTGCGGTGGCTGGGGACGGCGGGGTTCTCGATCGAGCACGCCGGCGCGGTGGTGCTCATCGATCCCTACCTCACGCGCGCCTCGCTCCGCCGCTGCGTGCTCGGCCGGCTCGCGCCCGACGCCGCCGCCGTCGCGCGCCACGCGCCGCGCGCCGACGCCGTCATCGCCGGCCACACGCATTTCGATCACGCGCTCGACATCCCGGAGATCGCGCTCCGCACCGGGGCCACGGTCTTCGGCTCGCGCTCCGCGGTGGCGCTCTGCCGCGCCTCCGGCGTCCCTGCGGCGCGCGTGCGCGACGTCGAGCGGGCGCCGGGCGGCGCGCCTGTCGTCGCCGAGGTCGGCCCGTTCGAGCTGCGCTTCCTCCCGAGCGCCCATTCCCGCCTGCTGCTCGGCCGGGTCCCCTTTCCCGGCGACATCTCCGATTGCGACCAGGTCCCGCTCCGGGCCGAGCGTTACCGGTGCGGCGCCGTCTTCGCGGTGGAGATCCGGGTCGCTGGCCGGCGCATCGTCCACCTGGGCAGCGCGGAGCTCGTCGAGGCGAGCCTCGATTGCCGCGAGCCCGATCTGCTCCTGCTCTGCGTGGCCGGCTGGACCGCCTCGCGCGACTTCCCCGAGCGCGTCGCGCGCGCCCTGTCGCCGCGCGCGGTGCTCTTCTCGCACTGGGACAACTTCTTTCTGCCCCTCGATCGCCCTGCCGTCGCGCTCCCCGCGATGCAGGGAGAGCGCCTGGCGGAGCGCCTCGGCCGGGCGGCGCGCGACGTGAAGATGGGCGTGCTGCCGCTCCTGGGCGAGGTGTGGATCTAGAATGCCGATCACGTCGATCGAGCGAGAGATGAAACGCCAAGGCGCCAAGACGCCAAGACGCCAAATAAAGAGAGATTAAAATTCTTTCTTTTCTTGGCGTCTTGGCGTCTTGGCGTCTTGGCGTTTCCAAATTCTGCTCGCAGCCGCGGCGCGAAGCGAGAGGAGGATCCCCCCTAGGCCTGTTGCGGCGCGGGAAGCCGGCGAGCGACCAGGAAGTACCCCAAGGGGAATTTCCTGCCGGTCCAGTGCGCGACCTTCCGCCCGGGCGACGACCGGGACCACACGCCGACCGCGCTCTGCGCCAGCGCCGCGACCGGATTCCCCAGCACGGGGACGGCGGCGGCGCTCTTCGCGAAGACGTCGCACGCCACCTCCACCAGCCCGCCGATGCGCTCCAGGACCAGCACCTCGAACCCGGCGAGCTGCGCGAAGCGACGGTGCGCGAACTCGGTGTACCGGTAGTAGTCGTAAGGCTCTCCGTGCAGCCAGTAGAAGAACGGCGTGTTCACGAAGGCGACGCCGCCGGGGCGCAGGATCCGCGCCATCTCCGCCCAGAGCGACTCCGGCCGCGCGATGTGCTCGAGCACGTCGGACAGGATCAGCGTGTCGAGGGAGGCATCCTCCAGCGGAAGCGCGCCGTTCAGATCGCACTCGAAGTCGAGGTGCGTCGTCTGGAACGCCGAATTGCCCCAGTCCACGCAGAGCACGGACGAGACATGGTCCCGGTAAGCCCCGTACAGCGGCACCTTCCCGCAGCCCAGGTCCGCCGCGGCCCCGTGCGCGTACCGGGGGAGGTACTCCTCGTAGAGCCTCGCGATGCAGTCGGCGGACAGGCGGGAGCCCATCACCACTTCCCGCAGATCGGTCGAGGCGCGCAACCTGCCGCCACGCCGGACGAACTTCGTCTCCCGCCACGTCGCTTCGTTCTTCATGGGCATGCTTATCCGATGGGCGATCCGCCGTCGTCAACCGGAAGGCACGCGAAGCGCCGCGACGACGAGGCGGTCGCAGGACCTCGCGCCGGCGCCACAGGAAGGGCAGACGGTCGCGGGATGGGAGCGGGCACACCGGCGGCGCGCCCCTCCGCCGGACGCCGGCGGCCGGCCACCGCTCCACGACGGCGCCGACCTCCGCCCCGCGACCCGGACGCCGGTGGGCGGACTGTTCAGCACACGCACTTGCAAAAGACCATTAACAAAGCTTGACACGCACACGCTGCGCTGGTACGCGAGCGTGCCTCCGCGCGGCGTGGCTGGCAGTGAACAGTGCAGATGAGCTCTTGCCTCGTGACGCGACGGACGCGCAGGGCGTGCTCCCGCTCACGTGTCGCCCAGGTCGACGGTCCACCAGCACGCGCTGGATACCACCTCGCTGTAAGGATACCGCCGCGCGCCGCGTCGCAGACCCCATCGAGCAGCGCAGCCGGCGCCGCAGGGTGCGACAGCGCGCCGACGGACTCAGCGAGTCCAGCGGAGGCTATCGCGGTGAGATCGCGCGGCTCATCCATGCGGGGGATGTCGACGCGGCTCAGCCAGCATGGTAGTTTCACCCCGGCCCCCGGGTCGGAGCCCTGGGGTTTCCCCCGCCGACACTGTCGTCGAAGGCGCCCTCTGAGCTGAGGCATACGCAACCACGAGCTGGAGATCCGTTTATGGCTGTTGTGACTGGAGACAAAGAATACTTCCCTGGTGTTGGCAAGATCCCCTACGAGGGGCCTGAATCCGACAACCCCCTCGCCTTCAAGTGGTACGATGCCAACCGCGTCGTTGCTGGCAAGGCCATGAAGGACCACTTCAAGTTCGCCGTGTGTTACTGGCACACGTTCTGCGGCCGTGGGCACGATCCGTTCGGTCCGGGGACGATCAACTTCCCCTGGGATGAGGGCAAGGACGCGCTCTCCCGCGCTCGCATGAAGATGGACGCGGCCTTCGAGTTCATCACCAAGCTGGGCGCGACGCACTACTGCTTTCATGACATCGACCTGGTGGAAGAGGGCGACAGCCGCTCCGAGACGTCGCGCCGCCTCCAGAGCATCGTCGAGTACGCCAAGCAGAAGCAAGCGCAGTCGGGCGTGAAGCTGCTGTGGGGCACGGCGAACCTGTTCTCGAATCCGCGTTACATGAACGGCGCCTCCACGAACCCGGATTTCTCCGTGGTGGCCTACGCCGGCGCTCAGCTCAAGGACGCCCTCGACGCCACGATCGCGCTCGACGGCGAGAACTACGTGTTCTGGGGCGGCCGCGAAGGTTACATGAGCCTGCTGAACACGGACATCAAGCGCGAGAAGGCTCACCTCGCCCGCTTCTTGACCGTCGCTCGCGACTACGCGCGCGCGCGCGGCTTCAAGGGCACCTTCTTCATCGAGCCCAAGCCGATGGAGCCCTCCAAGCACCAGTATGACTTCGACGCCGAGACCGTGATCGGGTTCCTGCGTCAGCACGGGCTGGACAAGGACTTCAAGCTCAACCTGGAGACGAACCACGCGACGCTCGCCGGCCACACGATGGAGCACGAGATGCAGGTGGCCGCGGACGCCGGCATGCTCGGCAGCATCGACGCGAACCGCGGCGACTACCAGAACGCGTGGGACACCGACCAGTTCCCCTACAACATCAACGAGACGGTGGAGATGATGCTCATCCTGCTCCGCAGCGGCGGGTTCCAGGGTGGCGGCGTCAACTTCGACGCCAAGCGTCGCCGTAACTCGACCGACCTGATCGACACCTTCCACGGGCACATCGGCGGCATGGATGTGTTCGCTCGTTCGCTCATCATCGCCGATGAGCTGATCCGCAAGTCCCCGCTCGAGTCGATGCGCAAGGCTCGTTACGCGTCGTTCGACAACGGCAAGGGCGCGGACTTCGAGCAGGGGAGGCTCACGCTGGAGCAGCTGGCCGAGATCGGCAACGCTGGTGGTGAGCTCAAGCTCACGAGCGGTCAGCAAGAGCTCTACGAGAACATCGTCAATCGCTACATCCGGTAAGCCGAGCGATCGAGGGGACGACAGCCGGGCGCCGCGGTTGCGAGCCCGGCTGTTTTCTTTGGGGGGTCGTCCATCGCGCAGGGCTCTCCGAGCCGGCCTGCCATCGTACAGCATTGTTGTACGCACGGGCTGATACAACGTCCCTTCTGCATTTCAACTGTTCCACTCCAACGTGAGATGTCGGCGAACAGCAGCCCTTGTTTTCGGGCACCGGCACCTCGTACCGGTTCACTGTACCTTGCCGTCTCATGCGCTCGCCGCGCGAGCTGCTCGGTTGAAAGGGGAAAGGCCGCGCTCGCCCGGCGGGCCCGGGTTCAGCTACGGTGCGCGTCCGAGGGATCGCACCGATGCACAAGAATTTCATTTCGATTGGGCTGCTCACCTGCCTGCTCTGGTCTTGCACCTCGACGCCGTCGGGTCCGGACGATACGACCCCGGACGACGCTGCCAGCAGCACCTCGAGCACGGCTCAAACGGGGACAACGACGTCGGCCAGCACCGGGGGCGGCGCGAGCGCCAGCAGCGCCGGAGGCGGCGGCGGGACGCCCGACGCCACGTCCGCAGGCACGGGGGGCGCGGCGGCGGGCGGCGGGGGCGCGGGCGGAACGCCTGATGAAGGCCCGAAGGACCTGGCGGAGAAGTACGCGAGCTACTTCCCGATCGGGGCAGCGGTGGACTCGCAGTCGTTCATGACGCACGCCGCGCTGCTGAAGACGCACTTCAACAGCGTCACCGCCGAGAACGAGATGAAGTTCGAGTCGCTGCAGAGGACCGAGGGCAACTTCACCTACGACGCGGCGGATCGCATCGTGAGCTTCGCGGTCGAGAACGACATGAAGATCCGCGGGCACGCCCTGGTCTGGCACAGCCAGAACCCCGCCTGGCTGTTCTCGAGCGGCGGCGGCACCGTGTCGAAAGCGACCTTGCTGTCGCGCATGAACAACCACATCCGCAACGTGGTGCGCCACTTCAAGGGCAAGGTCTACGCGTGGGACGTCGTGAACGAGGCCATCATGGAGGACGGCTCGTACCGCACGGGCAACCTGGCAGAGGGCCAGAAGAGCCGCTGGTACGAGATCGTCGGCGAGAGCTACATCGCGGAGGCCTTCAGGTACGCGCACGAGGCCGATCCGGACGCCAAGCTGTTCTACAACGACTTCTACAACTACATCCCCGCCAAGCAGCAGGGCATCTACAACATGCTCAAAGGCCTGCTCGAGCAGGGCGTGCCGATCCACGGCGTCGGGCTGCAAGCGCACCTCAACATCGAGCCCTCGACGGTGTCCACGAACCAGGCCTATTACCAGCACGTGGCCAACATGGAAGAGGCGATCAAGCTCTACTCGTCGCTCGGCCTGGAGGTGCAGATCACGGAGCTCGATATCTCGCTGTACATCCCCGGCGTGACGTACAACTCCAGCACGTTCTACACGGCCGCGACCTTCACCGACGAGCTGAAGGCCAAGCAAGCCGCGCGCTATCGGGAGTTCTTCGAGCTGTTCCGGAGGTACGAGTCCGTGATCACGGGCGTCACGTTCTGGGGCATCGCCGACGACAACACCTGGCTGTCCGAGTTCGGCTCGGGCCGCAAGGACTTCCCCCTGCTCTTCGACGTCGACCACGACCCGAAGCCGGCCTACGACGCCGTGGTGGGCTTCTGAGCGGAGGCGGGCGGCGCGCCCCGGTCGGCCTCGATCCGGGCCGGGGCGCGCCGCCATCGGCTCAGGGAGCGAGCGCCGCCTTGTCGAGCGGACCGAAGTCCCAGACCACGGAGGAGCCGTCGCCGTAGTCGACCCTCACCGGCTCCCGCGCGGCGAGCCGGTCGAAGGCGGCGCGCGGCAGCTGGAACTGGGCGGTGTGGAGATCGCCGTTCGGGTGGCGAGCTCCGGCGATCCGCTCGGCGCCGACGGTGAGCACGAGGTTCGTGGCGCGCAGGTCGAAGAACTCGGCGCTGGTGAGCGTGAGCTCGACGGCGTCGGGGCCGCTGCGGCGCACGCTCTGGATGGCGTTGCCGGCCGTGATCCGCCGCGGCGCGGGGGCGGTCGTGCCGGCGGGGCGCGCGAGGGATCTCGGCGGCGCGGCGATCGACACGCTCGACGCGACCGGCGCGAGCCGAGCCGAGGCTGCCAGGGCCTCGGTGGTGGCACGGGTGGCGCGGATGTTCGCCAGGAACAGGCTGTTCCCGTTGAGCGGGGTGGTGAAGGTCAGGCGAACCCCGCGCACCGACGCGAGCGTCGCGCCGCCGAACGAGGACAGCGGAATGCGCGCGGTCTGCAGCGTGATGCCGCCGCGCGGCGGTGAATCGAGCTGCAGGTGGTCGTCGATGGCGACGGCGCTCGATCGGCTGTCGTCCGCGTTCACGAGCTCCACCAGGAACGACGCCTGGGTCGGGTCGGAGCCCCAGCCGCGGTCGGCGCGGAGATCGAGGTAGTCGTACGCCGAGAGATCGAAGCCCACGCCGGCGGGGGACCAGTTCGACTGGAAGAACGTCGAGCTGCCCGCGACCACGTCGTGGATCCAGGCGCCCGAGAGCGACGGGTCGTGTCCGCTCAGGGCCGTGTGATCCACCGAGATGGTGCCGCCGGTGGCGTTCGGCAGTCCGTAGGAGCTCGTGCCTGTCGGGTTGATGAAATCCTCGAGCACCAGGCTGTCGGTGGCGTCGCCGCCCGGATGATAGCCGCGGCTCACGCGGTACGGGACGTTCGGGAAGGGGAAGGCGGGGTCGAACAGGGCGTTCGCGGCCTCGTCGCGATCCGGGCCCACGTTGGCGGTGAAGAACGAGACGGCCGCGAAGCGACCTGTCTCGCGCTGCGCCGGCGAGCCGTACTCGAGCGGATCGAAGAGCTCCTCATGATCGATGCACCCCTGGATCCCGCCGCTGTTCCCGTCGGCGATCTGCCACTCGCTGTTGTAGTAATTGTGATTGGCGCCCCACACGTGATAGAAGGACTTGAAGGAGGGCGCCGGCTCGGCGATGCTCATCATGCGATCGAACGGGCGCATCCCGGGCAGATCGCTCAGGTCCCAGTCGCAGGCTGGCAGGATCACGTTCCAGGCCGTCTGATCGGCGTTCAGGCGCTGGCCGTTCTGGCCCTGATCGGTCGGGCCGATCTCGAAGATGCCGCGGATGCTCACCGGGCTCTCGATCAGCGCGGGCCAGGGGCTGCCGCTCCGGCGGTACTCGTTGTAGGCGAACCGCACGCCCTCGCCGCCGCGCGAGTGCCCCAACAAGCCCACCTCGCTGAAGTCGATGCGGTCGAGCAGGTCCACGCCGAGCTCCGGGGGAGTCGCCTCGGCTCCGCTGTCCCAGCGGCTCAGCCGCTCCAGGTGACGGAGCAGCAGGCGCCCGCGCGGCCCGATGACCAGCTCGTCGCTGGGCGAGCCCGAGGCGGCGTGGATGCCGCGGTTCGTGTTGATCGACACCACGAAGTAGCCGCGCGCGGCGAGGTCCGTGGCGATGTAGTCGTAGCCGCGGTGGTTGGGCACGACGACGTAGTTCGCCGGGCACGTCCCCGTCGTGGCGTACTGGTTGTTGTTGTCATACCGCGGGTTCGCGCCCGTGCCGCACGTGGGGTGGTTTCCGTGCATGAACACGAGGAGCGGATACTGCCGGCCGGCCTCGAGGCTCGCCGGGCGGTAGAAGGAGGCCCAGAGCTCGGTCTCGTAGTCAGGGCTGACCATCGCGTCGATCGCGGCCGGGAATTTGTACTCCGCGATCGCCACCCCGTTGCCCATCGGCGGCAGGTCGCTGCTCACCGACAGGATGACCGGCTGGATCCCTGGGCTCGGGATGCTGGCGCAGAAGCCGAACTGGACGCTGCCCGATGGCGGGATCGCCGCGTTGCCGCCTTGAGGCGTGACGGTGATCTGACCCGTGGTTCCGCTGAACGTGCCGTCCCAGGACGAGAAGATGGCGCCAGGGCCGACGTCGAGCCCGACGCTCCACGTCCCCGTGGTGGCGCTCGAGTGCTGGTTGCTCACGATGATGCGCGTGCAGTACCCCTGGCCCCACTGCGAGTCCATCACGTGATCGGCGCTGATCCCGTTGGCGCCCTGCAGCGCGGCCCGCGATGTGTCGATCGGCTCCGTCGAGCCGTCGCCGCACGCCGGCAGCAGCGCCAGCGCTGCAGCGGCCATCCACATGTCCCATCTGCTCTGGAGGTCGTGCATAGATCTTACCCAAGTTGGTGACAAGGCGCCTCATCATCGCGCCCTGGTCCGGCAGGGCGACGGTCCGGGCTCGTGGCCCTCGGCTCCGCGGGGGAGGCGTCAAACGCGCGCGGGCCTGGAAGCGACAGCGCCCTCTTGATGAGGGCCAAACGGAACGATGAGCTCATCGCACCGGTCGCGCTCGTTGTTAGGCGCCGACGTTCGCCTCGTCAATGGGCCCACGATGTCCTGTTCTGGGCATTCCCTCGCCGCTGCTGGATCGGCGCCATCGGCCGGCGACATGGGATTATATTGGCAATCTTCGATACCATCCTGTAAAGTAACGTGAAGAAAGCTGAAGTTCACCCGTGGCGTTGGTGGCAGGTCAGGGTTCATGATCGGCAGTGGGTGTTGGAGACCGCCTGCGAGCCCCCTTGTCGCCCGATGCCTCGAGCTCGGCGAGCATGCGTAAGGGCTTCCACGGCGCATACGTCGTCGCCGCCGTGCGTGACGGGCATCGCCGCGATCGCCTCGACGAGGCTTTGGCTTCGAGCGCCGCCGCCGACGTGCTCCCGCGCGAGCGCGCGAGGCGTCGCCGTCGCGGCGTCGAGCCCTCGAAGAGGTCCTGATTCGATGCACGCCGCACTTTTGGAGTCGAGCCGTGACGACATCGCTGTTGCTGCAATTGTTCAGGTGACGCGCTGTTTTTCGGCGCACGCCGGCGCCGCGCACCGCCTTGCGCCGGCGTCCGGGTGATATGTTGCGCGCCATGAAAGCGCATTCCCTCGCCGAATCTCTCGCACTGCTCACGCTGGCGGCGACCCTCGCCGCCGGTTGCTCTGGATCGTCTGACGACGGAGACACCGCCGGTGACGCGGGATCCGGCGGGCTGCCGAGCGCGAGCAGCTCGTCGGGCGGCGGCGCGGGCGCAAGCGGCGGCACGACCACGGGCAGCGCCGGCGGAGCCACGAGCGGCGGCACCGGCGGCGCGGGCGAAAGCGGCAGCACCACGGCAGGAACGGGCGGCGGCGGCGCGGGAGGGACCGGAGGCAACGGCGGCGCGGGCGCGAGCGTTACCAGCAGCGGCACGGGCGGCACCGCGAACCCGGGCTCCGGGCTCGGCACCGGCACCATGGAAGGCTCCGGCAGATCGAGCGAGCGGTACGAGACGGGCCTCGTCTCGCGCGACGGCACGCCGTACGTGCTCATCACCAACGGCTGGGGCCCCGGGTTCGGCAGTCACACCGTCTCGTGGGAAGGCACGTCGTTCACGGTCGAGAGCATGAGCGGCACGGCCGGCTCGATGGGGCAGCCCGCCTCGTACCCGACCGTGTTCTGCGGCCGCTACTCGGTGAGGGAGGTGCCGGACTGCGGCTTGCCGGCGCCGAGCAGCTCGATCACGAGCCTGCGCACCGGCTGGCGCTGGGCCAAGAACGGCAACGAGGGCGAGTACAACGCCGCGTACGACATCTGGATGGGCAACGGCACGCAGCTCCAGGGCTACCTGATGGTGTGGCTGCGCGATCCGCCGAGCTACCAGCCGGCCGGGCAGCCGAACGCCGCGCACCAGGGCGTGACGGTCGCGAACGTCCCCGGCACGTGGAACATCTGGAACGGCATGGTGAACGGCCTGCCGATCACGAACTGGGTGCGCGCCGAGGGCAACGACAGCTACGAGATCGAGTTCGACGTGATGGACTTCGTGCGCGACGCGCAGATGCGCGGGCTCAGCGTGCCCGGCAACCAGGTGAACGCGGTCGCGGTCGGGTTCGAGATCTGGGAGGGGCCGATCACGAACCTGCAGAGCGTCGATTTCTACGTCGACGTGAACTGACGTGAACTGACGTGAACTGACGTGAACTGACGTGAACTGACGTGAACTGACGTGAACTGACGTGAGCTGAGCGCGCGCTTCGCCGGGGAGGACCACGCCGCTGCCTGCTCCGGCGCCATGTACGGAGCGCAGACGACGGCCCCGAGCTATCATAGAAACGGACACCTCTGTAGGCTCATTGGGGACCTTCATCTCTGCCTGTCGACATCTTCCAGGGTGATAGGGGCGCCGGGCAGATTCGGGCGGCGCCGGCGCCCCCGTGGCGGCGTGGGCGCACCGCGGGGTCCCCGAGGGGAGCGCGGGGACGCGCGCCAGGGCCAGGGTAGCGGCCGTGCGCCAGGACGCCTACGCGCGCGACGAGCTCGCGCGGAGCCAGCGGTTCGGCGCGCCTGCGGCCGTTCTGCGCCCCCGTGGCCGCACGCCTGGAGCGGCTCCCGCAGCTGGCAGCCCCTCGGCACGGAAGTACAGTCCACGCCATGACCAACGAGGAGCGGACCGACGCGGAGGAAGACCTGGAAGAAGAGCTCGCATGGACGGTATTTGCCCAGGTCTTCGCCCTTGGTTATATCTACCTTCTTGCCTGCGCGCTGAAGCGCGGCGACGCCGATCTTGGGGTGGATCCCTCCGCATGGGAGAACACCATGATCGCCGCCGAGTGGGCGATGATGGAGCATGTGAACGGGCGCGTTCAGGGCCCCACGACCATCACCGTGGAGGACGTTGAACGGATGCGCCGACTTCACACGATGGGCTCCGCCGCGCTGGCTGGCGGGGAGCGTCCGCACGAGCTGCACCAGCTCTCGCTCCAGTGCATGGAGAGCCTGTTCGGCTCGGATTGGGAACGAGCCGCGCGAGAAGCTGTTCGCGGCTTGCGTGATCCCGATCAGTAACCTTCGCTATCAGTCGTTATCAATGCGACAGAACGATCTCCACAAGACGAAGACACAAAGCTGGCCGTTGGGATAGTGATACCAACAACTGCTAGCACGAAAGAGACCTTCTTTTCTGCACTGTCCCAGGGATCCTGCTTCGACGTTGCGATCCCTTGGATGAGGTCGCTTCGCTGCACACGAGATCCCCGCTTCTGCACACTTCTCCATGCATGGGATGCCACGATCGGCTTTCTTGCAGCGGATGATCTTCAACAGCCCGATCGCGTCGAGCGACTCTTCCGTGGATTCTTCCACAGCCTCGCCGTCCATTACTTCGGCAGATTCTCGTTCGCTCGTCGCGCCATCTGCATCCGACAGCGCCATCTCGACGGTTTCTGGCTCGCTCGCAGCGCCTTCGGTCTCCGGAATCGCCTCCGATGGTGGCATCCAGCAGGAGGCAACACAGAGGGCGATCCACGGGAGAAAGACGACAGCGGAAATGAGCCGACCGATCTGCATGATGTTTGAGCATGCGAGTCGCGGACCAAAGCCGATTGAGCGTGGAGGAACCATGCGGTGGGCCGTTTGCGGCGTTCGGCGATGCGCCGAAGGCCGTAGAACGCTCGTCGTCCAGTAGCGGCGTGAGGAGCCCGTCGTCGAGGGGATTCTCGCAGGTAGAAGGGCGGCAGATGCTGGGCTCAGACCCGGCCACCCTCTCGGCCCGTCGGCTGGCACGATCGCGTTCAGCTCTCCTGCCCGACGGAGGCACCGGAACGGAGGCACAGAAAACTCCAGGAAAACAAGGTAAGTACAAAAACGGCACACGCGCTTGACGTCGAGCTGTCCAGTTAACATGAATCGCCTTCCCCCCGGAGCTCCCCAATGAAGGCGAGGACGGGAATGAATCGATCCCTCTTTCCAATTGTCGCGATAGCGCTCGCTGGGTGCACAGTGGAGTCCGAAGGACCTAGCCAGACCGAGCCAGAACTCGACCCGGAGACTTCCGAGATATCGCAGGAGCTCGGCTTGCGGGTGTTCTGCAAGAAGAGAGAGCACGGTGTTCCGTATCAGGAGAAGTGCGCAGCGAAGGGCTTGCCTTGCGTCTACGGAGCGGTGCGCCCGTACAAACGGAACGGTGGCACCGGGAAGCTGTACGCATGCAACAAGCTGGTGCCGGTAGGTTTCATGTGCTCGTTTGCTTACGAGAACGGAGATTCCTACCACTTCCCATTCGGGAGACCAGTAGCTTCGCTGTGCTCGTGTACGGGCACAGACTGATCTAAACTGTAGAGGACGCGCAATTGGACAAGGAAGATGCCGAGCGAATCGAGTCCATGGAGATCGCTGCGGCACCATTCAACGGAGTCGGATATTTGCAGATGCTCGTGTGGCGCTGCTTTACGGTGAGGCACGAAGCATACATGATTGATGGTCTCGTTCGGCTGGAGTCTGCGTTGCTCAAGGCCATCGAGATGCGTGGTCTCGGATCTATGCAGGGAGGACCGCAGCATGTTGCTCACGAGCATATAGAACGTTTGCAGAGATTGACCATGCCCGTGTCACGGTGGCGAGCAGGTGGGGAGCTGTCGCCGGAGATCGAGCCGCTCGCCCGTCAGCTGTTCCTGATCGTGGGTGGCAATGCTTCTGACTTACCTGCTGAAAGCGATGCGGATCTGCCCTGATCGGCCGGACCCGTAACCGACATCGCCCGGCTCACCCCGGACACGCCGCGTCGCACCCCTTGCCGCCGCAGTCCACGCCGAGCTCGTCGCCGTTCTCCACGGCGTCCTTGCAGCTGGGCTCCTCGCACGCGCCGGCCCAGCAGACGCCGCTCGCGCAATCCTCGCCAGACTTGCAGCCGCCGCCGTCCGGGCAGCGGCGAGGGCACGCGCCGCTGCAGTCCACGCCGGTCTCATCGCCGTTCTTCACGCCGTCGTCACACGTCGGCGCCTTGCAATGTGCCATCGCGCAGACCCCTGATTGACAGTCCGTCCCGGCGTTACATGGATCCCCATCCCTGCACGGCGCGCAATCGCCACCACAGTCCTGAGCGGTCTCTCCGCGCCCGGCATCGAACACCATGTTGACGCAGTGGGGCGGGACGCAAAACACCCCGTCACACGCCAACCCTGCAGCGCAGTGCAGCGTAGGGTCGTCATGGAGGCACTCGACGCACCGCCCCTCATGGCACCGCCCGGACCCCGAGATCGGGCAGATCACCCCATCGAGCAACGCGTTGAGCGGCCGATCATAGTCGCAGAGATCATTCGTGCACTGGTTGCCGTCGTTGTACACGTCGTACGCCGCCACGCTGACCACGCGCCCCTCCTCCGTGCACTCGTCCTGCTTGCAGTCGCCGCGGAGCTGGGAGGCTAGCCGACCCGGCTTGATCTCGACCTCGCACTTCCCGTCGACGCAGCGCCCGGCACCGCACCGCGGATCCGGCGGGCCGGGGCACTCCGCGCCGCTCTCGCACTGCGCCGAGGGATCCACCACGCCCGAGCACTCCGCCGTCCCCTCCGCGCACTCGTCGCAGGGCCGGCACATCAGGAAGCAGCCCGGCTCCTTCTCGCCGCGCGCGCAGCAGACCACCTTCCCCGGCTCGGCGCACGTGCAGCGCTCGTTGATGCACACCGTCCCCGGCGCGCTCTGCCCCTCGGACAGGCAGTCGTCCGTGGTCGCGCAGTCGCCACCCACGTACGGCTCGTCACCACACGCGAAAGAAAGCGCCACACCCGTGAGAAATAAGAAACTCCCAATACAAAGCTTGACAGGGCTCATCGTGTGTCCAGTCCTCCGGCACATGGCTGGGCAGCCGGCCCCCCGGCGGCCCCAATCCGCCGGGGTGTCGTTCGGCCTGATCCTCGAACGGGCTCACTATGCCGCGCTCGGCCCGCGGACGTCACGCAAGTTTTCGCCAGTGAGCGGCGCGCGGACGCCGCCGTCCGGTCACGCGCCGGTCAGGCCAGGATCGATGTCGAATCCGTGGTCAGAAGGCGCCGCTGACCGTAAAGCCATCCGCGGACACCCTCACCTCGGCCTGAGCGCGCGGGTAGAACGTGTATCCGAGCGTGACCGCCAGGACCGCTCCTCCGGTGATGAGCCCGGCCACCCCGAGCTGCCTGAAGGTGCGCATCTCTCCGTGGGCCTCGGCGGCCTGCTGGCACATCGGCCAGCGCACGCGGAAGCAGCCGTTCGGCCCCGCGGCGCGGGCGGCGGCGAGGACCGCCTCCTCGCGCTTGTCGGCGCCGACGAGCAGCACGCCGCCGGCCGCCGCGAGGGTAGCGGATAACCCGAGGCCGCCCGTGACCAGAGCGCCGTCGGGCCGGGGCCGAGCCGGCGGAGGCGGCGGGGGGCTCGGCCGCGCCGCGCGCGGGCCTTCGGGCGGCGGCGGCTCGGGCGGCGGCGGGGGGAAGGTGAGCCTCACTTCCCGCGTCTCGCCGCGCGGGACGTCGACCTCGGCCGAGGCCGTCCTACCGTCCAGCGCCGCGCGCACGACGCGGCGCCCGGGCTCGACGGGGACGGGCTTGTCGCCCTCGATCTCGGCCGGCGCGCCGTCGATGGTGACCGTCGCGCCCGCGGGCGCGAGGATGCGGAGCTCGCCGGCGAGCTGGCGCGCGCGGGCGAGATCGACAAGCCGCGACTCGTAGAGAGCGCGCTCGTCGGGGGTCCGCGGCGCGCGCATGATCTCCTTGCAGAGCGACAGCCAGCGCACGGCGGCCGGCATATCGCCGATCCGGAACGACAGCGCGCCGATGTTGCAGGCGGCCACCTGGGAGCGCTCGAGCTTCCACACCGCCATCCACAGCTCGCGCGCGTCGGCGAGCCGCCCCTCGTCGACCGCCGTGTGCGCCTGCGCCACGAGCCGGTCGCGGGCGCCCGACGGCGGCGCGGCCGCGGCGCCTGCAGAGGTGGAGAGGAGCGCGGCGGCGAGCGCCGACGCGACGGCACGACGGATGTTCCTGTGCACGGGATGGACCTCCTCCGCCCCTGGCCCGAGGCTCGCACGACCGCCGCGGAGCTGGCCTCCAGGGCACGCCGGGGCTCACGTAGCAAAGGGACGGCGGCCGTGGAAGCAGCAGCGGCGCCCAGAGGGGGGTCGCCCCCCACCGGAGCTGGTTGTGCAGGGGTGGGAGCGGCGGTCGACCCCCGCGAGATCTGGCTCTGTGCCTGCTCGAGGGGGGTTCGACCCCCCTCACGCCGGGCCGGGCGGCCGTGTCGACCTCCCGAAACCCGATCGCGCCGTCCTCACCGAAGGTTCCCGGCTCCGGGTTGCCGTACCGGGTCGAGATCCCCCACGAGGCGACCTTCGCCGCGAGCGCCGCGCAGTAGAGCTGCGCCCAGAACCGCGGATCCGGCGGGATCGGCAGCGGCGAGCGCCGGGCGAGCGCCGCGCAGAACAGCGCGGCCATCGGAGCCAGCCAGCACCGAAGGCGCGTGTACTCGCTCTTGTACCCGAGGCGCCGCACGTGGGCCTCGACGGCGCGCCGATCGAACCGCGCTACCTCCGCCTCGAGGCGCGCGCGTGGCGGCATCAGGACGAACTTCACGCCGACCGGGTCGACGAGCCCGGGGTCGAAGACGAAGAGCTCGTGCAGGTACGCCGTGAGGATCACCCCCTCGGCGAAGCGCTGCTGCCGGAAGACGTAGCCGGCGGATTTGAGCAGCTCCACGGCGTCGCCCTTCGAGCGGCACTCCTCGCCGCGCATGGTGGCCTTCCGGCCGGCCTGGAGGTTCGCGAGCATCGGCCGCGCCTCGGCCTCGCTGCATGCGAGCTGGAGGAAGACCGGGCGCATGGTCTCCGCCGCCCCGCCTTCCCAGAGGCCGCTCGCGGTCGCGTAAGCGAGCACCGTCGCCGAGAACGAGCGGCCCTTGCTGCCGTCGCCGGTCTCGATCGTCAGCGTGCGCATCAGGCGTCACCCCGCCGCGCCGCCTCGATGAGCCGCCGCTCGCGATCGCGCTGACGCCGGGCGCGCCGGTCGCGCATCGGGCCAGCGCTGTTCCGTCGCTGCGCCGCGACGGCGATCCCGCTGCGGAACGGCTTGCTCTTTGCCGCGTTCGACATGGCGTTAGTATGGTGCCACAATGGCACCATTCAAGCGCCGGATAGGGCGCGGAATGACACATCCCGGGTCGGCGGTTGCGCCGTGGCACCTCCACGGGTACGCCATGACGCCATGGCGAAGCGGCGGCCGGATGTGCAGGCAACGGAGCGAGCGGTCTACAGGGTCACCCGCGGCGAGAGGGAGGCCCTGAAGAAGCTCGCGGAGCGCCACGGGGAGAAGCTCCGGGCGCTCGGGGTGAGCGCCGGCAGCGAGAACGCGTGGTTCAGGGCGCTGCTACGGCGGGAGGCGGAGCGGGAAGGAATCGAGATCGTGGAACCGAAGACAGAGCCAGCGGTGGAACCCAAGAAGTCTCGAGGCCGCAATACAGGAAGGCGTGCCGCTGCCAAGCGGTAACGGCGTGCCGCCTACTGCCACAAAGGACGGTCAGTGATGGAGTTCACCATTGAGAAGGTTGAACCGCGGGCGGCGGCAGAAAAGTTGGTCTGCGTACTGAATGGGCCACATAGGAACAGGCACGTTTACGTGCAGCGCGTCCGCATGACGACCAGTGCTGGCGTCGGGCACCACGATCGTCCATACCCGTCAAAGACGGACACAGAGACGATTGTCTCTGATATGGATGGCGCCTTTTTGTGGCTCGAAAGTGGTTGCCTTGCTCGACTTGAAGAACTGGCTGTACTTGTTAAGACCCACAGCGTCCCAGTTATGGTTACGCTAGTCCGCGGCCACCTGTACGACAGGATTTTGGTCCAGGAAGAAGGCCAAAAGGACCCGAACTGTGTTGCTTCGGTTCTAGATTTACTGAGCGAACATTATACGTCGGTTGGCGATCAGGAACATGATCTTGCCGCGGCATTCGATGCTTCGATGGCGCAGTCGCTTGCGGCAGAGGTTACGCGTCGCCTTGCGGAATCGGCTGTCGATCTCCGCCAGGCAGTCAAGGATGGCCTCAAACATTTCTTGGAGCATGTTTCTGAAGCCAAGAAGCGGCTAGCGGACGATGTCGCCAAGGAGCACGCGAAGCTGCGTGCGGAGGCCGAGGCGGAGCGTGTGCGGCTCCACGAAGAGTACGCAGGGAAGCTGCAAAAGCTCACAGAGGAGCGGGAGGCGTTTGAAACTGAGAAGCGAGCGCACGATAGCCGCAACGCTACGCATGTGCGCCGCGAACTCTTCGCTAAGATTCGCGATGAGCTTGCCAAGAAAACGGCTGTATCTTTGTCTCCGGATACTACAACTAAGGCGTCAGCGGTTACGTGGGTGGCTGCAGGCGTGGCTGCGTTTGCGCTTGTGTGCGTTATCGTTAGCGGCGTTTGGTTGCTGAGGTCCAGCAATCTCGTCTGGTACCAGGTGATACCATTTACTACGAGCGTGTTGCTGTTTGTGTCGACGATGCTGTACCTGCTGAGGTGGCACGATGCATGGGCGCGCAGGCACGCCGATCTCGAAATCCGCAATCAGCTCCTTCAGCTTGACATGGCGCGGGCGAGTTGGTTCGCCGAGCTTCTGTTTGAGTACAAGGACGAGAAGGGGGCGACTGTGCCAGAGGCGGTCGTCGACGTGATGACGAAGAACCTGTTCGAGATGCAGGTCACGCCTGATGCTGCAAGGCATCCAGTGGATGACGTCGTAAAGTTCGTGGAGCGCGTGAACCGGATTCGCGTAGGTGAAGGCGAGGTGGAGATGGAGGCTGGCACGAAGAAGAAGTAGCCGTGCGCCACCTCCGATCGTCGTGGATTACCTCTGCGGCGCTGCCCATCTATCCGCCGCCACCGCCAGCAGCTCCGCCTCGGCCGCGCAGAGCGCCGCGACGACCTCCCCGCTGGACCACGCCGCGTCCCGCTCCAGCACCTCGGCCGGTACCGGCGGCTTCGGCCCGCCGCGCACCCGGCTCGCATCGATGCCGTCCCGTTCGAGCAACGCGCGCAGCCGCTCCACGCCGACCCCGCCGAGGCGCATCGCGGGAAGGCTCCACCGGATCGGCGCGTCGGCGCGCAGGACCACCAGCCGCCGCGACAGCGCCGCGGCGCGCGCGTGCGCCCGCAGGCTCTCGCCGGCCTTCCCGGGGACGCAGCCGGCGTTCCGCAAGAGCCGCGCGAGCCCGCGGTTCGGCCGGAGCAGCGCCGCCGCCTTGGCCGGACCGATGCCGGGGACGCCGGGGATGCCGTCGACCGGGTCGCCTGCGAGCGCCAGGAGGTCGCCGAGGAGCTCGGGGCCGACGCCCCACCTGGCGCGCACCTCGTCCGGGCCGACGACCGCGGGGCCGTTCTGGCTCGGGAACGGGTTCCACAGCGTCACCCGGTCGCTGGCGAGCTGGGCGAGGTCCTTGTCGCTCGCGATCACCACGACGCGCAGCCCGGCGGCGAGGGCGCGGGCACAGCCGGCAGCGATCGCGTCGTCGGCCTCGAAGCCGGGCGCCTCCAGAATCGGGATCCTCATCGCCTCAACGATCGCCCGGACGCGCGCGGCCTGCTCGAGGAGCTCGGGCGGCTTCGGCGGGCGCGCGGCCTTGTAGCCCGGGAAGGCCTCGTGCCGCCAGGTCTCCGGGCCGCCGTCCAGGCGCGGGCTCTCGACGGCCGCGGCGAGGTACGCGGGGGCGGCCTCGTAGGCGAGCCGGCGGATGCAGGCGATGGTGCCGCGCACGGCGGCGGAGACGTCGCCATGGCAGGCGTGGTGGAAGCGGTGGACCAGGCCGGGCAGGTCGAGGAGGTACGCGACGTCCGGCGCGCCGTGGGCGGGGAGGGCCGTCACCGCGGCCCCGCCCAGCACCCCGCCGTGGCCAGCTCGATCGCCTCGGCCTCCCGCGGGTACCAGCGCAGCAGCTTCATCCGGGCGATGCTCAGGTCGAGTTCGCTGACCGGCCGCAGAACCACCACCCGGATGCGCGGCCCGTCCTGGCCCGCGCAGCAGGGGACGCCGTCGAGGGCGAAGAAGCCGAGGGAGGACGCCGGTAGTGGTCAAAATTGACCAACCGAGCCAACGCGGCCTTGACGGGCGATGCGGCGCCGATGGCCGGCGAGTCGCACTGGAACACAACGCCCTATATCGGACCACTTTGTCGCACACGGGCGCTCCCAGACGGAGGCGATTTGCATTTGAACACGGCAGGCCCGCGGCATCCGATGCGATGATGGGGGCTAGCCGATGAGCGACATGAAGTCGAGTGAGCGCACGATCGTGGCCCAGGGCGTCGAGAATCGCGCGAACGGATACATCCGCACATGGTCGAAGTGGAGCGACGGAGGTGAGAGCTGGGAGGATCACGTCGTAAGCGAGTTCGAGGAGCCTGACGGCTCCACAAGTACCGAGATGATAATCACCGACTTCGGTCGCGGGCCCATCCCACCGCACGTGGTCATGGTCTCGACGGTGGACTCGTCCAGGTCGTGGTCGACCGTGGTCTTTTGAGCCCAACGATTCCGCAGAGTTGCGAGGCAAAACCGATCACCACCCTCGTCCAGGTGACCGACTGGCCATGAAGGTCGTCGCCGTCCTCGCGCAGGTAGACGTCCGCCTCGTCCCGTGCCGCGTCACGCTCCACGCTCACCACCTCCCGCTCGCGCTCAGCCATGACGACCGAGCCGACCGCCGGTCGTCTCGGGAAGCTCTACGCGCTTCGTGATGCTGTGCCCGCCGTGTTCCAGGATGAGCCGCGCGCGCATGCTGCGACCCTACCACGCGCCCGCTGAGGCCCGGAGATCTCGCCGCTTCAACAGCGCATCCGAGCCTGTAAACAGGCTCCGACCGCGCTCCACGGCTGTGACAGCATCCGTCCTATCCATCGCGGAACGCCGAGAAAACAAGGCGTTTCGTGCTATCTTCAGGGGTACTTAGCAAAGCGCCCCGCCTCGGCTGGTACCCGAAGCGGGGCTGCGGAACGCCGGATGGCGTACCGCCGGATGCCATCGCGCCGCGCGCCAGCCATCGTCGTCCCCTGCCGCTCGCCGCGGATGACCTGCGCTACCTTGGTCTGGTAGCATCTGCCATCGTGAGCCGAGGGCGGAACTTTTCCAGGTACGCTGGACGCGTCGTGGCACGCTCAGCTTCAGGCATCCCGAAGTTCAAGCAGAACGTTCTGCCACCCTTTATTACCGATGCCACCGAAGCAAACGGCCGCTCGCCGTACTCGGTCACGGTCAGGCAGCTCATCGCTGGGATGGGGGATTCTCTCCGCAGAAATACCTCCTGGTCGGCTATCTGAAACACAGAGCCAAGCTTCATTCGCTCGGTTTCGTCGAGGGATTCCAGTGGATTGACGGTAGCTTCGTCGAGACAAAGCCGAACCCTGAAGACATCGACCTAGTTACTTTTTTCGTCAGACCTAGCTCACTCAGCACAGGCGAACTTATCGCCGAGTTCATGGATCAACATCCAGACCCGTTCGACACAGACGCCGCTAAGCGGCGTTACGGGTGCGATGCATACTTTGTCGATCTCTCCGTCAGCAATGTGCGGAGAATCGTGTCGAGCACACATTTTTGGTTCGGATTGTGGTCCCACAGAAAGCGCGACTACAAGTGGAAAGGCTTTCTGGAGGTGGATCTTGCTGCCGATGATGGCGAAGGCGCCCTGCTGGATGAGCTGGAGGGCGGCAGATGAACTCGAAGACTCAGATCGAGTACATCAACGCGCAGATCGCGGCCATCGACGCGGAGCTGCAAACCCTCACCGAAGATGATGCCGTAGAACGACGAAGCCTCGCGGCCTTGCGTCGACGGCTGGAAGCCGATGTAGACAAGCTGCGTGCGTCAATAGACAGGTGTGCTAACGTTGTGCTGTCCTTCGATGGGGGCCCAGTGTTTGGCTCCGGCGGCATCGACGCAGGGTTCATTTCGCCTGCGATGCAGCACTACCACGGCCTCGTGCGGCAACTGGCCAAGCTGCGCTCTGGCAAGAAGGCAATATCAGGCGCAAAGTTGCTGATGACCGGTGTGGTATATGGCTCATTCGGTGTAGAGCTGCAAGAGAACCGTCTCTCGTCCGTCAGTTCGGCACTGTCCGATGCGGTTGAGGAGGCCGGGCACCTACTCGACGTGGCAGCCAGGAGAGAAGACGAGATCGTGGAGGCATTCGACGGGATAGACGTTAAGGCGCAGAGGTCGCTTACGCGCTTCCTGGCCGTGCTGCGGAAACACAAGGCTCGTCTGAAGATGACCTCGGATCGGTCCGAGGTGACGCTCACCACGGCGGAGATCAGTACCGCGCTGGCGCGGGTAGAGTCGATCGAAACGACGGAGGAGCCAGGCCAAGAGATACCCGGACTTTTCGGTGGTGTACTAGGTTATTCGCGGAAGTTCGAGCATCAGACCGATGCCGGAGACATCATCCGCGGCATCATCGGCGATGATGTAGACCTCGTCAAGGTTCAGGAGTTCTTTGGGAGGCGATGCTCGATCGTGGCGACGGTTACGACACGAAAAAGGAACAACAGGCAATGGGTGTCGTACCGGATGACCACGGTTCCAGTTCTCATCCCAGATGCCTCCAACGAGAGGCGAGCTGGATGAAGCGCTGGCGGTCGGCTACCCGCCGTCCTCGGCCATCTGCGCCATGACGGCGATCTCGCGCAGAACCTCGCCGGGGAAACAGCCCTCGTGGACGGCGATGGCTTCGATGACCCGCGCCAGCATGAAGTACGTGTCCCTCGGGGACGGGATGTACTCGTGGATCCGCCGTCGGTAGTTGGTCGGCACGCTGGCAGGCCATCCGCGGCGCTTCTTGTACTCGGGGTGGTACCCCCGGGCCATGAGGTAGCGCTCGATGTCCGCGGACGAGATCTCGGCGGTTACGGGGCGCGCGGTGACGGTGACCCGGTAGAGCCGGCTCGGGCTGCGCGGCTTCATCGGCGCCACCTCCGGAGCCGCAAGGCCAGCATGGCGCGCGCGATGCGGAGCCTGGACGCCGCGGTGAACGGGTTCATCCCGCGCTGCGCGGCGTACGCGGCGAGCGTCTCCGGGGCATCGACAGCCAGGAGGATCTCCTGATGGCGCGGCTCCAGCCGTTCGATCGCCCTGAGCAGGTCACGCGCCTCGATCTGGGCGTCGACGCTCGGACCGATCACCCCGCGGAGCAGACCGAGCGGCTCAGCGTGGAGGATGGCGCGGCGCACCCATGCGCTCTCGAAGTACTTCCCGGCCTGCCTCCAAGCGATGCCGTGGAGCCACTTCCGCAACGCAGCCCGCGGCTCGTCTTGCGGGGCGGGCCTGTACATGCCGCGCCGGATGGCGCTCCACGCGCCGATGAACACGGCCTGCTCCACGTCGTCGCGGTCGCGCTTCGGGATGCCGGCGAGCGTGGCGCGCACGATGTCGCGCTCGGCAAGGATCGCCTGCATCGTCGGTCGCTTCCTGGGATGTCGTGCGGCAGGCGGGCGGCGAGCCCCCTTCCGCCGCGCCGTCATCCGCTCTTCCCGCAGGTAGGGCAGCGGTCCGCGGCGACGAGCCCGCCGAGGAGCTGCTCGACGGTGACGCCGGCCGCCTTGGCGGCGCGCTGCGCGGTCGCGGGGGAGCCGGCGTCGCGCCCGGCTGCGATGCGGCGCAGGCTGTCGCGCGAGACGCCCATGACGACGGCCAAGCAGCCCCACGTGCCGTACGCGGTGCGGAGGTTGCGCAAGGCTGCACGCAGCCGCTTGCGCTGCGTGGGGGTCAAGGAAAGACAAGGTGCGGCACGGCGGCGGCGCACGGGCGCACCTCCGCCTTGCTCGCCCGAAGGCGAACGGACTACGGTCAGCATGTCGGACTCCGGTGATGCGGGGTTCGGCCACGCAGCCCGGAGCGCGCCAACGCTCGCGGGCTGCACTACTTCCGCCGGAGCCTACGGCCAGGAATCCAACTGCGACCACCTCAATCACTCAGAGGGGGCAAACGCGACCACTACCCCGGGCACCTGCTCGAGGGGGGTTCGATCCCCCTCACGCCTGGCCGGGCACCTGCTCGCGCGGGGGTCGACCCCCGCGCGAGCTGGCCTGGTACCCGATCGAGAGGGGTTCGATGCCCGTTGAGCCTGGCCCGGCACCTGCTCGCCGGGGAGTTCGACCCCCGCCGGCCTGACCTGCGCACTGGCTGGGGGCGCATTGACGGTGGTGGTGGGCCATGTAACTCCGGACCTCCGGAAGGAGGGGCGACGTCCAGCAAGCCAGGTTCGAAGCTGTCCGCCGTCCTGCTCGGGGCGATGGTGGGGTACGTCACGGTTCCGGGTTGCACGATCACGATCCGACCAGGGCACGGCGATCCCGCCGAGGAGGGGAGCACGGCGGGCGAGGACCGAGAGGAGCCGGGGGGCGAGACGACGCCCGAGGCGCCGGGCGAGCCGGAGGGGCCGGCCGGGCCGGACGAGCCGTCGTTCGAGGACATGGATCCGCAGGAGCTGGCGCTCGCCTCGGCGAGGGCAGGGTTCACCGCATAGTATCTGACGGGAACGGCTGCGTCGCTCGGCCTCGATCCCGCCACGCTCGACGAGGCGACGCTCACGCGGCTCGTCGAGCAGTACCTCCCCGTGGCGGCGGCCGAGGCGGACAGGTGGCTCGCCACCCTCGATCCCGCCGCGCTGCCGCTGGCCGTGATCCCACGGACCGAATGCATCGAGGAATTCGGATGCCCTTTCAGACTACCATGCAAGTATTTCGGGCCGCCTGTCAGTCACCAGTGCTACGTGGCCGACTGCGCTGACGCGAAGTGCCGCCAGTGCCCCGAGATTTTCGGCGAGATCGCGTCACACCTCGTCTACAAGTCCTGGTGCACGTACCTCTGCGTGCAAACTGGGACATCTCCGCCCAAAGTGGTCGCCGATGGAATCGTTTTCATGACCTATTTCGGCAACGAGCCTGCCGGCCCCTTCTGCATCAAAAGGTGAGGCTTGGCCATGTGCAAGTGCAATGACCAGTCGACGAAGGAGATGGCGGACGCGATCTACGAGAGCTTCAAGGCTCAGGATCCCGCCTACGCGACGCCGCGGCTCAGAGCTGGGATCGAAGAGGTCATCGAATTCGCGACGCTCATCGGGAGCGTCCAGCTCCTCATGGGGATCTTGGCCGCCCCACGTTTCCGGGAGAAGGTCTTTCAGAAAGCACCAAACCGAGAAGCGATCCTCGATCTCCTCGACAGGTATACTGCTGCGATCTCTAAGGCCAACATAGCGCCAGACGCGCCCGACCTGCGCACCATCGAGCCCACGCGCCAGATGCGCGCCCTGCTGGAGACGTGGGAGTTCAGCCTCGACGTCCCCGAGCCGATCGTGAGCGTCGCGCGCGCCTGGCTCGCGGCCCACGAGACCTCCGAGCCGCCCGAAGGCTGGGACGAGTGGCCTGGCCCCGAAGACATGCCTCAATTCGAGCTCCCTGAGCAACCCTCGCGAGGCGGCCCATAGGCCCCGACCGGCGCCGTTTCGTGGGCGCCGGCACCGGGTATTCATCCCCTGATTCTTTATCCACCGTAGGCCCCCGGAACCGCGCTCACCACCAGCGCGGCCCCCCCCCGGGCCCCCTACGACCCGGCCCGCAAGAACGCCGCCTTGATCCGCTTCTTCCCCCACCCCGAGAACTTCACCGTCGCGATCGGATCCGCCCCCGGGTCCACGCTCTCCACCACGCCCGGCCCGAACCGCTCGTGGAACACCCGCATCCCGCGACGCAGCGCCACCCCCTCGCCGCCCTCGCCCCCCACGTCGACCGCCTCCCGCTCGACGTACCGCTCGCCCGGCGCCCGCTCGACCCGGTCCACGCCGCGCGCCGCCGGCGCCCGCGCCGGCTCGCCTTCCCGCGAGAACCGCGACCACGCGAGCCGCTCCTCGGCCTGCGCCGCGGGCCGCCCCCGCCCCTCCCAGGAGCCCCGCCCCTCCCACGCGCGCTCCCCGGAGCCGCCGAACCTCCCCCCCGACGCCGCGTACCCGCCGCCCCCGACGTCGACACGCCGCTGCGCCATCATCGCCGTCGGCGTCGCCATCGGGCGCACCGACGCGGGCGGGAGATCCGCGAGGAACCGGCTCGGCAAGCCGTAACGCGTCTGGCCGAAGATCGCCCGCCGCGCCGCGTGTGTGATCCAGAGCCGCTCCCGCGCCCGCGTGATCGCCACGTAGGCCAGCCGGCGCTCCTCCTCGATGTCGCCCTTGCGGTTCGGGTCCTGGCTCCGGAACGGGAACAGGTCCTCCTCCATGCCCGTCAGGAACACCGCGTGGAACTCCAGCCCCTTCGCGGCATGGATCGTCATCATCGCGACCTTCGGCACGTCCGCGAGCATGTCGGCGTCCGACACGAGGCTCACGCGCTCCAGATACCCCGCCAGCGTCGCGTCCTCGCCGGCCGCGATCGCCTCCTGCTCGTAGTCCACGATCGACTGCACGAGCTCGCGCAGGTTCTGGAGCCGCGCCTCCGACTCCACGCTGTCGTCCTGCTCGAGCATCCTCGCGTAGCCCGACCGCGCGAGGACCTCCTCCGCGAGCTCGCTCGGCGACAGGCGCGTCATCTCCGCCATCAGCCCCTGGATCAGGTCGCGGAAGCCGAGCAGGCTCCGCTTCGCCGCCGTGGCGAGCGGCTCGAGCCGGCCCGTCGGCAGCGCCGACCGCAGCACCGCCGACGGGGGCACCCGGCCCTCCGCGAGCGGCTCGATCGCCTCGTACAGCGACGTGCCGAGCGCGTCCGCCGCCTGGATGAGCTTGTCCACCGTGCTCTGGCCGATCTTGCGCGCCGGCACGTTGATGATGCGGTTGAGATCCACGTCGCTGCGGGGGTTGGCCACGACGCGCAGGTACGAGAGCAGGTTCTTCACCTCCGCCCGCTCGAAGAAGCGCGTACCGCCGATGATCTGGTACGGGATGCGCGCCTCGCGCAGCACCTCCTCGAGCACGCGCGACTGCGCGTGGATCCGGTAGAACACCGCGATCTCGTTCGGCGAGACCCCCCGCGCGATGAGCTCCTTGACGCACTCGACCACCCACGCGGCCTCGTCGTGCTCGCTGTCGGCCGCCACCACGTCGATCGGCGCGCCGTCCTCGTTCGACGTCCAGAGCTCCTTCGGCTCGCGGTCCGCCGCGTGGCGGATCACGCCGAGCGCGCCGCGCACGACGTGCCCGACCGAGCGGTAGTTCTGCTCGAGCTTCACCACCGTCGCGTGCGGGAAATCGCGCCGGAAGCCGCGCACGATCCGCACGTCCGCGCCGCGCCAGCGGTAGATGCTCTGGTCGTCGTCGCCGACCACGCAGAGGTTGTCGTGCGCCTTGCAGAACGCCCGGACGAGCCGGTACTGCACCTGGTTCACGTCCTGGAACTCGTCGACGAGCACGTGGCGAAAGCGCCCCCGGAGATCCTCGCCGGCCAGGCTCGCCGGGTCCTCCGCGAGGCGGAGCACCGAGAGCAACAGGTCGTCGAAGTCCACCGCGCTCGCCGCCTTCAGGTGCCGCTCGTACGCCTCGAAGCACCGCGCGATCGCGTCGTCGAAGTAGCCGTTGCGCTCGAACTCGCCGGGCCCCCGCCCCTCCTGCTTCTCGGCGTGGATGCGCGAGAGCACCTGGCGGGGCGGATAGCGCCGCTCGTCGAGGTTGAGCTCCTTGAGCACGCGGTTCATGACCGCGCGCTGGTCGTCGTCGTCGTAGATGACGAAGTTCTTCTCGAGCCCGGCCGCTTCGTGGTGCCGGCGCAGGAGGCGCGCGCAAACGGCGTGGAACGTGCCCACCCAGAGGTCCTTCACGATGTCGGCCCCGATGAGCCCCTCCAGCCGGCGCTTCATCTCGGACGCCGCCTTGTTCGTGAACGTCACCGCGAGGATCCGGTACGGCGGGACACGATGCGTCACGATGAGGTTCGCGATGCGGTACACGATGACGCGCGTCTTGCCGCTCCCCGCGCCCGCGAAGATGAGCAGCGGCCCCGCCGCGTGGCTGGCCGCGCGCGCCTGCGGCTCGTTCAGCTCCTCGTAGGGGAGACCAGGCTCAGGCGGCGGAGGGCGGTCGGCGTCGGATACGGCAAAACGATCCACACGGGGTCGCTAGCACGACCATCGCGCGAGCGGGAGCCCGGCAAGCCCGGAGACCGCCGCGGCGCTTCCCCGTTTTTTCCCCCGCAAAAAAGGCGAGCTCGCCGTAACCTCCCCCGCGCGTGCGCCTCCGACAGAGCACAGGGGAGGCGCGGCGCGGACGAGCGGCACAGGAGAGATCATGCGCATCGCGCTCACGCACAACCTGAAGATCACGGGGTCCGCCGAGGAAGCGGAGTTCGACAGCCCGGAGACGATCGCCGCCATCGCCGGCGCGCTCGAGCGGGCCGGGCACGAGGTGGAGCGGATCGAGGTCAGCGGGCCGGCCTCCCGGGTCCTCGCGCGGCTCGAGGCGCTCCAGCCGGACCTCATCTTCAACACGGCCGAGGGCCACAAGGGCAAGACGCGCGAGGCGTTCTACCCGTCGCTCTTCGACGAGCTCGGCATCCCGTACACCGGCTCCGACGCCTACACGCTGAACGTCGCGCTCGACAAGTCGCTCACGAAGCGCGTCCTCGCGGGCTACGGCGTCGCCACCCCGCGCGCCCGCCTCGTCAGCCGGACCACCCTGGAGAGCGGCGCGCTCGACGACGTGAGCTTCCCGGTCATCGTGAAGCCGAACTTCGAGGGCTCCTCGAAGGGCATCCACCGGGAGTGGAGCGTCTGCGAGGACGCGTATCACCTCGCCGAGGTGGTCGAGCGGCAGCTCGCGCGCTTCGAGGCGGGGCTGCTCGTCGAGCATTACGTCGCCGGCATCGACGTCGCGTGCGCCTTCGTCGACGGCCTCAAGGAGGCGAGCGGCCCGCGCCCGAACGCCGGCGTCCCCGAGGGGGTCCTCACGCCCATCGAGTTCGTGATCGATCCCCAGGTGGCGGGCAGCTACAACGTGTACGATTTCAACCTGAAGCACGCGAAGCCCGAGCACGTCACGCGCCGGCCCGCGCAGCTTCCCTCGGCGACCATCGAGCGCATCCGGTCGCTCACCGCGCGCGTCGTGCGCGCCCTCGACCTCAAGGACCACGCGCGCTGCGAGTTCCGGGTCACGCCGTCGTCGAAGCGCGGCCAGGAGCACGACGTGCATTTCCTCGAGGTCGACGGGCTGCCCACGCTCCAGCCGGGCGCCAGCGTCTTCGTGGCCGCGGCGCAGCGCGGCGTCGACTTCGACGGGGTGATCCGGGCGATCGTGCGGAGCGCCTGCAAGCGGCGGGGGCTCCTGCCGCTCCTCGAGAGCAACCCGCCGCGCCGGGCGAAGCGGACCGCGCTCCGCGTCGGCTTCACCTTCAACATGAAGCGGAGCGACACGGCCGCGACCGACGGAGGCGCCGCCAAGGCGGGCGCGAGCGCCGCGAACGACTCCGAGGCCGAGTTCGACTCGCCGCGCACCATCCAGGCGATCGCGAGCGCCATCGAGAGCTACGGCCACACCGTGGTGCCGCTCGAGGCGACCCCGGATCTGCCGCGCGCGCTCGCCGCCTCCGGGGTCGACGTCGTCTTCAACATCGCCGAGGGGCTCCGCGGCCGCGGCCGGGAGGCGCAGGTCCCGGCGCTCTGCGAGCTGCTCGGCATCCCCTACAGCGGCTCGGACGCGACGACGCTCTCGCTGGCCCTCGACAAGGGGCTCACGAAGCAGATCCTGCGGGCCGCCGGCATCGAGACGGCCGAGTGGCAGGTGGTCACGACCGGGCGCGAGAAGCTGAAGCCGTTCCGGTACCCGGTGATCGTGAAGCCCAACGCCGAGGGGACCTCGAAGGGGATCACCTCCGCGTCCGTGGTCAAGGACGAGGCGGCCGCGCGCGCCGCGGCGAAGCAGCTGGTCGATCGGTACCACCAGCCGGCCCTCATCGAGGAGTACATCACGGGGCGCGAGTTCACCGTGGGCCTGCTCGGGGAGCGGCGGCCGAAGGTCCTGCCGCCGATGGAGGTCGTGTTCGTCGACCCGCCCTCCTACCCGGTCTACGGCTACGACGAGAAGCAGTCGGACACGCCGCGGGTGCGCTTCGAGTGCCCCGCGCAGCTCACGCCGTCCGAGCTCCGCCGCATCGAGAAGGTCGTGCGCGACACGTTCGCGGCCCTCGCCTGCCGCGACGTGGCCCGCGTCGATCTGCGCATGACCAAGGACGGCCGGGTGTACGTCATCGAGATCAACCCGCTGCCCGGCCTGACCCCCGACTTCAGCGATCTCTGCGTGATCGCGAAGGTGGCGGGGATGGATTATCGCACGCTGATCGGCGAGATCATGGCCGGCTGCCTCAAGCGCTACCGCGACGCCCGCGCCGCGGCGCCGCAGGGGGCCCTCGCCGCGGCGCCGCACGCCGCGGCGCCGCACGCCGCGGGCGCCGGGTCCCCCGCCACCGCGGGCGCCTCGCTGGCGGCCGAGCCGGGCCCGCCGGCCGGGTCCGCCCCTGCGCTCGCCGGGCCCGCGCCGCTCGCGGTGGAGCCCGCGCCGCCGTCTTCGGCGCCGACGGCCTCCGTCGTGGATCGCGAGGTCGCCGGCCCGTGAGCGCGCCCTCGACCTCGATCAGGCGCCCTCGGCTGCGCGATCTCGGCGTCGCGATCGGCCGCTTTCCCACGGGCCGCGAGAATGCGATCACGGACGTCGCCGGGGTCCGGGTGCACCACGTGACCAAGATCGAGGGCGAGGGCGAGCTCGTCCCCGGCATCGGCCCGGTGCGCACGGGCGTCACCGCGGTCATGCCCGCCGACGGCGACATCTTCCTGGATCGCGTGTTCACGGCCAGCTACGTGCTCAACGGCGCCGGCGAGGTGACCGGCCTCGCGCAGATCAACGAGTGGGGCCTCTGCGAGACGCCGATCCTGCTCTGCAGCACGCTCTGCGTCGGCCGGGTCCTCGACTCGACCGTCGCGTGGCTCTCGCACCGCCATCCCAAGATCGGCAAGGAGTACGACGTCGTGATCCCGGTCGTCGCCGAGTGCGACGACAGCTTCCTCAACGACGCCGTGGGGCGTCACGTGACGCAGGCCGACGTCGACGAGGCGCTCGATCATGTCCGTGGTGGCGCTGTGGCCGAGGGGTGCGTCGGCGCTGGCACGGGCATGCAGACCTTCCACTTCGCGGGCGGGATCGGCACCTCGAGCCGCTCGGTCCCGGTCGGCGGGGTCGACTCCGTGGTCGGCGCGCTCGTGCTCTCGAACTTCGGCGATCGCGAGCTGCTCCGCGTCGACGGGGTCCCGGTGGGCCGGCTCATCAGCGATCGCTTCACGCACGTCCCGCGGCGGGGCCCTGCCGGCTCGATCATCGTGCTCGTCGCCACCGACGCCCCGCTCATCCACCGCCAGCTCGCGCGCCTCGCGCGGCGCGCCGCGCTCGCGATCGGCCGGACGGGCGGCTACGCGGCCAACAACTCGGGGGAGATCGTCCTCGCGTGGAGCACCGCGAACCGGGTGCCTCGCGTCGCCACCGAGCAGTGGAGCGCCCCCCGCTCGAGCCGCTCGCTCAGCGTGCACCCGCTCGCCCCGGGGCGGCACATGGCCGAGCTCGTCCTCGACACCGAGCTCGACGGGCTCTACGAGGCCACGGTCGACGTCGTGGAGGAGGCGATCCTCAACGCCATGTGCGCCGGCGTCGACATGACCGGCCACAGCGGTCACCACGCGCCCGCCCTGCCGCTCGACGCGGTCGCCGAGGTCCTGAAGCGATACCGCCCGCCGCACCCATGCGACCCGCCTCCCCCGCGCTAGCGCGGCGGTCCACCGTCTCTGGTCCCCGCTTCTCTGGTCCCCGCTTCTCTGGTCCCCGCTCCTCTGGTCCCCGCTCCTCTGGTCCCCGCTCCTCTGGTCCCCGCGTCGCAGAGCGGCGGTCACCCGCACAGGAGACGGGCCCAGATCGGCGTTTTCGGCGCGGAAGCGCACTCCAGTGCGCTGAGCACCGAAAACGCCGAGGTGGGCCCGTATCCGAAGCGGGTGACCGCCGCTCTATTCGGGGTCGCCGTGGAGCAGCCACTCGTGGGCCGCGTCCTCGTCCCAGAACCGGCGGAGCACCTTGTCCGTGCCGCTCTCGCGCGCGACCCGGTTGAGCTGGAGCGCGACGATGTCGCTCTCGATGATCTCGGCCACGCGCATCACCCCGAGCTCCAGCCCGAACTCCTGGACGGCGCGGATCCTCTCCGCCACTTCGGGGGACATCGGCCGGAAGCCCCGCACATCGGCCTTGATCTTGATCTCCCGCCCCTGGAGGCCCTCGCACGCCTTCCTCAGCTCGTTGACGAAGTTCTCCATCTCTTCGAGGCGGACGCGCCCCTCGAGGACGAAATCCACGATGGCGTGGATCCGGTCGACTTTGATCTCGAACACGTTGAGGGACCTCCTGCCGGTTCCCGAAGGGGCGGGATGGGGCCGCGTAATCATACTCCGGATCGCGCGGGGCGCGCCCCGGGATCGCGCCGCGCGGCCGGCGGCGATGCTGGCGGTCGGCCGTGGGGAGAGCGCCGCGAGCGCGGATGGCGCCGCTCCGGCGCGGCGCGGACGGTGGTTTTCCTGGAAAGGCGGCGCGCGCCCCGGGATCGCGCCGCGCCGGAGGGCCCGCCGGCGCCCGGCGTGGGGCGCGCGGCGCGGCGGCTCACGCCGCGCGCGCTCACGCGCGGCGGGGGCGCGCGTGGCGGGGGCGCGCGTGGCGGGGACGCGCGCGGCGGGGACGCGCGCGGCGTGAGCCGCCGCGCTTCCCGGGCGCCCGCTCCCCGCCGCGCGCGGCGGCTCACGCCGCGCGCGCCTCGCCGGCGGGCGACTTGCCCTGTCCGCGCCGCGCGGCGATCGCCTTCTCGTAGATGGCCGGGTACCGCGAGAGCAGCGTGGGCCATTGCCGCTCCTTGAGGATCCACGCCCGCGCGTTCTTGCCGACCTGGTCGAGGCGCTCCGGGTCCTTGAGCGCCTCGACGCACCGCCTCGTCAGGTCGGCGCTGTCGCCCGCCTTGAACACGAACCCGGTCTCGCCATAGCGCACGAGCTCGCCCATCGCCGGCACGTCGCTGACCATCACGGGCCGGGCCATGGACATCGCCTCGAGGGGCTTCAGCGGCGTCGTGAGCGCGGTCGTCCGGGTCCGGATGCGCGGATAAACGAGCAGGCTCGCCATCGCGTAGATGTTGAACACCTCGTCGTGCGGCACCCGCCCCGTGAACGTCACCTTGGACTCCACGCCTTTTTCGCGGGCGAACGCCTTGAGCTCCATCTCCTGGCCGCCGGCCCCCGTGATCACGACGTGCGCGTCCGGGATCTCCCGCGCGATGTCGCCGATCGCCGCGATGAGCGTCTGGAGCCCCTCGTACGGCTGGAACGTGCCGACATACCCGATGAGCTTCTTCCCGGCGAGCCCGAAGCGCTCCCAGGCGCCGGGCGGGGCCTCCCGCGGCGCGAACTTGTCCGAGTCGACGCCGTTGCCCACCACGTAGAGCGCGTCCGTGCTGCGCACCCGCGGCGCGACCGCGTTCTTCAAGCTCTCGCAGATCGTCACCGTCGCGTCAGCGTACTTGTAGACCACCGTCTCGAGCCCGGCCGCGATCTTGTAGGGCACCGAGTCCTCGGCGAACTTGCCCCGGTCGACCGAGGCGTTCTCCCAGAGGTCGCGCACCTCGTAGACGAGCGGCAGCCCGAAGCGGCGCGCCGCCGCGAGCGCCGGCAGCCCGACCAGCATCGGCGAGTGCGCGTGCACGACGTCGGGCTGGAACTCGCGAATCGCGTCCTCGACGCGCGCCTCGAGCGCCCGCACCAGCGAGAGCTCCCGGACGACCGGCAGCTTCTTGCCGGAAGGCTCGCGCGTCCGCCAGTAGGAGATGCCGCCGATCTCCTCCTTCAGCGCGTCCCCGGACCCCTGCTGCGCCGAGGTCACCACCGCCGGGCGGATCCCGTGCTCGGCCTGATGCTTGACGATGTAGTCGCTGCGGATCGTGTACCCCGCAATGACAGGCAGCGACGTATGAAGAACATGAAGCACGCGCACGAATCACCACCCTTCTTATATGATGCGCCGCGCAGCCTACCCGAGGCCGCCGCGACCGTCACGGGGCTCCGTCCACGCTCGTCCGCCGAAGAGCGCCGCGCTCGACGTCGATGCGCCGCGCTCAACGTGGACGCACGACCTCGGCGTGAACGCCGCGCCCGGCGGGGCCGCGAGCGCGTTCTCCACCCGCCACGGCTCCGCCACGATCGCCGCGCGCCGAGGCGCGGGCGCGGCGACGCCCCGGGCGCCGCCGCGCCCGCGCTCCTGCCCGCCGCCCGGCGACGGACCCGAGAGCCTAGCTCTCGCCTGCCCCGTTGCGGTACGCTCCGCCGCCCCATGACCCTCAAAATCGCGATCGTCGGCTGCGGCAAGATCGCCGACGGCCACATAGAAGAGATCCAGAAGATGCCGGAGCGGGCCCGGGTCGTCGCCGTATGCGACCTAGAGCTCCTGATGGCCGAGCAGATCGCGGTGCGCTACGGCATCCCGAGCCACTACGACTCGTTCGACCGGATGCTCGACGTCGAGAAGCCCGATGTCGTCCACATCACCACCCCTCCGCAGTCGCACCTGTTCCTCGCGCGGCGGGCGATCGAGGCGGGCGCCCACGTCTACGTGGAGAAGCCGATTGCGCTGAACCTCTCGGACGTGCGGCGCCTCATCGAGCTCTGCACGGCGGCCGGGAAGAAGATGACCGTCGGCTGGGAGTACAACTTCGATCCTCCGGCCATCGAGATGCGGCGGCTCATCGGCGACGGCGTGCTGGGCGACCCCGTCCACGTGGAGAGCTGCTTCGGCTACAACCTCTCCGGCCCCTTCGGCACGGCGCTCCTCGGCGACGGCTCGCACTGGGTCCATCGCCTGCCGGGCAAGCTGTTCCACAACAACATCGATCACCTGCTGAACAAGATCGTCGAGTTCGTGGACGACGAGCAGCCGAAGGTGACCGCGACGGCCTACGCGCTCCGGGAGAAGCGGTTTGGCGACGCGCGCGACGACATGCTCGACGAGCTCCGCGTCACGGTGCAGGGCGCGCGCGTCAGCGCCTACGGGACCTTCTCGTCGCACGCGCGGCCGCCCGGGCACTTCCTCCGCGTCTACGGCACGAAGAACACGCTCCACGTCGACTACACGACCCGGACGGTCACGCTCGACGCTTCGCCGAAGCTCCCGAGCGCCATCGGGCGCGTCGTCCCGGCCTTCGATCAGGCCCTCTCGTACCTGCGCGAAGGCGGCAAGAACGTGGTGCGGTTCGCCCGCAGCGACTTCCACTTCTTCTCGGGGATGAACCGCCTCTTCGGGCTCTTCTACGACAGCATCACGCGGGGCGCGGAGCTGCCCATCTCGTACCGGGACATGATCCGGGTCGCGTGGATGATGGATGAGATCTTCCGGCAGGTCCCGCAGGAGAAGGCGCGCACATGAAAGTCCTTGTCACCGGCTCGAACGGCTTCCTTGGGTCGGCCCTCGTCGACCGGCTGCTCGCCCACGGCGAGACCGACCTCCGCTGCCTCGTCCGCCCCGCGAGCAACCGCGCGCGGCTCGAGGAGATCGAGAAGCGCAGCGGCGTCCCCCTCGAGGTCGCGGTGGGCTCGCTCGCCACGAAGGAGGCCGCCGAGCGCGCGGTCGAGGGCGTGGACGTCGTCTACCACGTGGCCGCGGCCATGGGCGGCGCGCCCGCCGACATGTTCCTGAGCACCGTGGTCGCCTCGAAGAACCTGCTCGAGGCGCTGGTCCACACCGGCAGGTCGCCGCGCGTCATCCTCATCAGCTCCTTCGGCGTCTACGGCGTGGCCGACCTCCCGCGGGGGTACATCGTCGACGAGAACACGCCCCTGGAGACGAAGCCCGCGCAGCGGGATCTCTACTCGCAGGCGAAGCTCCGGCAGGAGAAGCTCTTCTGGGAGTACCAGGCGCGCTACGGCTTCCCGCTCACGGTGCTCCGCCCCGGCGTCATCTACGGCCCGGGCGGCAACGCCTTCTCCAGCCGCGTCGGGATGAGCCTGTTCGGCGTGTTCCTGCACCTCGGCGGCAGCAACATCCTCCCGCTGACGTACGTCGACAACTGCGCCGAGGCGATCGCCGTCGCCGGCCGGAGCGAGGTCGCGAAGGGGCAGGTCTACAACATCCACGACGACGACCTGCCCACGGCCGACGTCTACCTCTCCCGCTACAAGCGCGAGGTGAAGCCGATCCGCTCGCTCTCGGTGCCGTATTTCGCCCTCGCCGGGATATCGAAGCTCGTCGAGCGCTACCACGCCTACTCGAAGGGGCAGCTGCCGGCCATCTTCACGCCCTACAAGACCGCGACCTCGTGGAAGGGGAACCGGTTCGACAACACCAAGCTGAAGGCGCTCGGCTGGAAGCAGCTCGTCTCCACGGAGGAGGGCCTCCAGCGGACGTTCGCCTACCTCCGGGAACGCGCGACATGACGCGTTCGGGGTCATTCGCGCCGCTCGCGCCGCTCGCCCTGGCGCTCGGCCTCGCGGGCCTCTCCGCCGGCTGCGACCGGCGGCAGACCCCGGGGCCCCCCGCGGTCCACAGCGGCGCGGCCCCGCAGACGCAGGCCGGCTCGGCGGCGCTCGGGGTCGCGGCGCCTTCCGTCGCGGCGCCGCGCTTCGAGGGGCCGCCCGCCCCGCCGGCGGCGCCGGTCAAGGGGCACCCGCGGCTCTGGGTGCGCGCCGACGACCTGCCGAAGCTCCGGGCGCGCGCCACGCCGGCGAACCCCCTGTTCAAGGAGCTCGCCGCCGTCGCGGCCGAGGCCGCGGCCGCGATGGACAAGGGCGGCATCCCCTCCGAGGGCGAGTGCGCCGCGAGCCGCGTCTACTGCGAGGCGCACGCCGAGCTCTTCGCCTTCATGTCGCTCGTCTCGAGCGACGAGGCGGCCCGCAACGACTACGCCGCGCGCGCGCGGAAGATCCTGCTCTACATCGTCGACCGCGTGAACAAGGGGGATCCTCAGGACCCCTTCAACCACCCCAAGTTCTCGACCGGCGATCGGGCCCGCTGGGCCGGCGAGTCGTTCGGCCTCACGGTCGACTGGATCTACGGGTACCTCACGGCCAACGACAAGGCGGCGATACGGCCCGTGTTCCTGCGCTGGGCGGAGGAGCAGCTGAAGTCGTCGACGACGAGCCACGACCACCCCGAGCCGGCGGGCAAGCTGAACGACCCGGCGCTGCTGAAGGAGCCGCGGAAGCGCAGGTACGCCGTGAACAACTACTTCACGTCGCACATGCGCAACCTCGCGCTCCTGTCGCTCGCGTTCGACGAGGCCGACGATCCGCCGGACCCGAAGCGCCAGGGCACCTACCCGCGGCTCCGGGACTACTTCGCGAACGTCACCGGGGCGTGGCTCTACATGACCGACAACATCCTCCGGAACGACGCGCGCGGCGGCGCGCCGCCGGAGGGCTTCCAGTACGGGCCCGCGACGCTCGCCTACGTGAGCCAGACGCTCCTCGCCATCCAGACGGCCGGCGAGGCCGATCCGGCGAGGTGGGGCCCGCAGGTGCACCTCGACGGCAACCCCTTCTGGCACGAGTTCATCCCGGCCCACTTCCACAGCCTGAGCCCCGCCGCGCCGGCGGGGCGCATCGGGCCGACCCACGAGGTCGCGTGGACGGGCGACGGCCAGCGCTACGAGCACACGGATCACATCGACCCGTTCGCGGCGCTCGGCCTCCACGCCCAGAACAGCGGCAACGCCGAGCGCCTCAACGCGCTCCGCTGGATGGCCATCCACACGGGCCCGGGCGGCGCCGCCGGCCTCGCGCGGCGCGCCCGCTCCCAGCTCGGCCAGGTCCACAAGCGCCACTCGATCCTGTACTTCCTGCTGCTCGACCCGGCGGTCACCCCGACCGATCCGCGCCCCTCCATCCCGCTCACGCATTACGGGCCCGGCCTCGGCCAGGTCTTCGCGAGGACGAGCTGGGGCCCCGAGGCGGCGTGGCTCCAGTTCCAGCTCGGCTGGGAGCACATCGACCACCAGCACGGCGACGGCCTCAGCTTCGGCTTCTACCGCGGCGGCGAGTGGCTCACGAAGGAGCGCATCGGGTACGGCGCCTTCTTCGGCAACTCCGAGCAGCACAACACCCTCGCCGTCGAGAACGACAGGAACCGCCGCCACGACGACCCGAACCGCGGCGAGCTCTGGCGGCGCGGGTCCCAGTGGCCGCTCGTGCACACGCACGATCCCCGGGTGCTCGCGAAGAGCTTCGCGCAGGACTACGTGTACGTCCTCGGCGACGCGACCCCGCTCTACAACTCCGACTACGAGGACATCCGCGACGTCACCCACGTCAGCCGCTCGCTCGTGTGGCTCAAGCCGGATCACCTCGTCGTCTACGACCGCGCCGCGACGGGCAAGGAGGGGCGCTTCAAGCGGTTCTTCCTGCAGACGCCGAGCGCCGCGCAGGTCGCCGGGAAGGTCGCGACCGTCGCGACGCCCAAGGGGCAGAAGCTCTTCGTGACCGCGCTGCTGCCGGAGAACGCCGTCATCGTGGCCGAGCCGTACAAGCCGACCGGCACCTGGGACACCAAGCCGGCCGAGTCCGAGCCGATGCTCGCGACCCTCAGGACCGAGCCGCCGGCCCCCATGCCGAAGGACGCGCGCTTCCTCCACGTGCTGGAGGGGGCCGCCGCGAGCGCCGCGGCGCAGCCGGCGACGCTCGTGCGCACGAAGCAGGGGACGCCGTTCGCCGGCGCGGCGGTGAAGGGCACGCTCGTGCTGTTCCCGGTCGATCTGAGCGGCGTGTCCCAGGTGCAGTTCACCTCGCCGCCCGGCGTGACGAAGCACCTCGTCACGGGGCTCACCCCCGGCGCCTCCTACGACGTGATCCGGAAGCCCGCGGGCGGCGGGGACGAGATCACGATCCGCCCCGGCTCGGCCGCCAAGGCCGACGAGGGCGGCGTCCTCGCCTTCTGAGCCGAGCGCGCTGCCACCTGCCGCCCGCCGGCGCGGACGTGGGCGCGCCCCGCCGGCGCGACGTTCTGGCTGGACCGCGCGCCGGCGCCCCGGTCGGCTTGTCCTCGGCGCGCCGCACTGCGATAATTTAGCTTCCCTGCCCACGTCCTCTACGGAGATGCCATGAGCAAGAAGGTACTCGTCTCTGCCGGCGCGTTCCTCGTCGCGCTGGGCGCCCTGTTCATCCCTATCGAGGGCAAGGCCCCCGCTGCCACCGGCCCCATCGCGAAGGCCAGCTCGATCGACCTGTCGGGCTTCTCCAGCGCCCCGCCCGGCGCCCCGCTGGATCTGCTCTTCATCCACCACTCCGTCGGTGGCCAGCTGCTCACGGACCCGGGCCCCGAGAAGGAGAAGGCGTCGTGCGTCTACGAGACGCACCCGAACGGGGGCGGCCTCAAGAAGAAGCTCGCCGAGCAGGGCTACCGCGTCCACGAGGCGTCCTACGGCAGCGAGATCGGCGAGGACACCGACCTCTTCCACTGGGCGCCCAAGTTCCGCGACAAGATGGACAAGGTGCTCCGGGTCGCGCTGAACGACCAGATGCACCCGGACGGCGTGGTGAACCGGATCGTCGTCTTCAAGTCCTGTTATCCCAACAACCGATTCGTCGGCGAGGGCACCGCCCCCGGCAACCCGGCCGGCCCGGAGCTCACCGTGTGGAACGCGAAGGCCACGCTGGCGTCGCTCCTGCCCGAGTTCGCGAAGCGGAAGGACACGCTGTTCGTCTACATGACCGCCCCCGCCAACATCCTCAAGCGCTCGAAGGAGCCCGCCTGGAAGTGGACCGCGAAGCAGATCCTCGGCAAGCCGTCGGAGGCCGAGGTCGCGCAGCGCCAGGCCGACCTCGCCCGCTCGTTCAACAACTGGGTCAAGTCGCCCGACGGCTGGCTCAGCGGTTATCCCGAGAAGAACGTCGTCGTCTTCGACCTCTACGACGTGCTCACGAACAAGGGCGAGTCCAACTTCTCGCAGCACGGCTCGGAGGGGAACACCGACAACCACCCCTCGAGCGAGGGCAACGCGAGGGCCGCGGACGAGTTCGTGCCGTTCCTGAACCAGGCCGTGCGCCGCATGGGCCTCAGCACCTAGCGTCGAGCGCGCGGCGGCGACGATGTCGCCGCGCGGCTCTCGCGCAAGTTGCTTGACGCGAGCCGCGATCCTCCGGAACGTCCTCCTCCACCCGAACCGCGTCTTCGCTGAGGACCCTCGTCATGCTCGCGCTCCCCGGGGTCATCCTTCTCATCATCTTCATCTACGGCAGGCCTCAGGAGTGGGACGAGCGCTTCGAGAGCCTGCCGTTTCTGTACCTCTGGCTCGCCCTCGCCTTCATGGGCATGGGCCTCGACCTCGCCCTGGGCAAGGTCAGGCTGAAGGCGACCCCGCAGCTCCGGTGGGCGATCGTCGTCTACTTCTGGTGCGTGCTCACGCTCGGCCTGCGGAACCCCGCCGAGTTCTCCGAGGGCTTCGTCTCGATCAGCGTGACGTTCGTCCTCTTCTTCCTGATCGGGCACAGCCCCGACGGCTTCAAGGGCTTCCAGAAGCTCGCCGGCACGGTGCTCATCATGGGCCTCTTCGTGGCGGGCGTCGCCGTGCACCAGGGGTTCTCGTCGTTCCAGTGCCTCGCGATGACGCAGACCATCGGCGGCTCGCGCGGCGAGGCCGGCATCCCCGACGGCCGGTCCTGCGAGATGCGCGTGGACTGCCGCGAGGGGCCTGGCGCCGATCCCGAGGCCGAGTACCTTTGCGAGCGCGTCGGCCTCTTCAAGACGTCGACGATCAACGGCCGCGTGCGCTGGCGCGGCGTGCTCCAGGATCCGAACGAGCTCGCGCTCACGTCGGGCATCGTCCTGCCGTTCAGCTTCGCCCTGTTCGAGCAGAAGCGCTCGATCACGCGCGCGCTCCTGGTCCTCGTCTCGCTCCTCGTGATCGCGACCGCGATCATCCTCACGCAGTCGCGGGGCGGCCAGCTCGTCTTCGCGACGGTGCTGGGCGTCTACTTCGTCAAGAAGTACGGCGTCCGCGGCGCGATCTTCGGCGCGGTCTTCGCGGCGCCGCTCATGCTCCTCGGCGGCCGCGGCGGCGGCGAGGCGGATGAGTCAGCGAACGAGCGCACGGAGATCCTGGCCGAGGGCCTGAACATCTACCGGATGTTCCCGCTGATGGGCGCGGGCTTCCGCCAGTTCACGGAGCACCACTGGCTCACCGCGCACAACGCGTACCTCCTCGCGCTCTCGGAGCTCGGCCCGCTCGGGATGTTCGCGTGGACGGCGATGATCTACCTCACGCTCAAGATCTCGCTGGTCGCGCTCAAGCGGTACGAGCACGGCGCCCAGTTCGCGATGATCCGCGCCTGGTCCATGGCGGTCATGGCCGGGTTCTGCGGGATGATGGTCGGGATCTTCTTCCTCTCGTTCACCTACCACTACGTGCTCTGGATCTACTTCGGCCTCGCGGGGGCGCTGTACTGCGCCATCAGGAGCGTCGATCCGAACTTCACGATCCGGCTCGAGAAGCGCGACGTCTACCGGCTCATCCTGGCCGACATCGGCATCGTGCTCGTGATCTTCGTGCTCAGCAAGAGGGCCTAGCGCCGTGCGTCGGCGCTCCCGCCGGGGATCGCCGACGCGCGGCGCCGGGGCGGCCGCTCCGCGCGCGCGCGGAGCGGAGCGCGCCGGCTCAGCGCCCGAGGCCGAGGACCATCACGAGCGGGGTCTTCAGGATGATCGAGAGCTCCATCGACAGGAACGTCGAGAGCTTCTCGAGCGACGCGGCGTACGCGAGGTCGAAGAGCAGCTTCATCCGCATGTCGTCGGCCTCGGCCCCCTCCGCCTCCTCGAGGCCGAACGGGTTCGTCAGCGTCGCCTCGAACGCGGCGACCTCGCTCTCGGCGGGGGCGCGGCCGGTGTAGCCCAGCGACACCTGCGCGAGCCCCGTGATGCCCGGCTTGATGTCGCGCATCCGCTCCTCGAAGAAGGGGATGGCGAGCGCCAGGTTGACGAGCAGCTCCGGCCGCTCGGGGCGCGGCCCCACGATGCTCATGTCGCCCATGAGCACGCTCCAGAACTGCGGGATCTCGTCGAGGCGCGTCTTGCGCAGGAAGCGACCGACGCGCGTGATGCGCGGGTCGTCCTGCTGGGCGAGCACGGGCCCGGTCATCTTCTCGGCATCCACGCGCATGGAACGGAACTTGCGCATGTGGAATTCGACGAACCGCGGGTAGCTGACGCCATCCCGCACTTCCGTGCCGATCAGCATCCCGGCACGGCGCTGCATGTAGAAGATCGGCCCGGGCGACTCGAGGTAGATGGCCGCGCCGATGATGGGGTAGAGCGGGAGGGTCAGCGTGAGACCCACGAGCGAGCCCGCGATGTCGATCGCACGTTTCGCTACACGAACGCCAGGTGTCACTGTTTACCTTGTGGCTCCCATAGTCGAGAACGTGGTAGGGTACAAGCTCGGATGGAGGTTTGGGCGTGATCCGACTCCGCGTACCAGGTTCGTTGACCTATCGCCACCTCGCCCTCCGCGTGGTGGCGGCCGCATGCAAGATGGCCGCGCCTGGGAGGGTCGAAGGCGGATCGCCCGGCCTGACCCAGGAAGACTTCGAGGACCAGACGGTCTCGGCGTTCGGCGAGGCGTTCAACAACATCGCGATTCACGGATACCGGGCTGGCCCGCCCGGCGACGTCGACATCGAGATCGAATCCGACGCGGACGGCATCATCATCCGCCTGATGGACACGGGTTGCAGCTTCGATCCGGCGGCCATCGACAACCCTCCCATCGACGACCTCCCCGAGTCCGGGATGGGCCTCTTCATCATCAAGTCGTTCATGGATGAGGTCGATTACTGTCCTGGCAGCCCGAATGTCCTCCGCCTGGTGAAGCGGCGGGAGGGCAGCTCGTGCATCGCCGGCGACGGCAGTGAAGGCAGCAGCGAACAAGAGCATTCCGATGCCGATTTCGCCGAGGCGACGGGGCATCGGACGAGCAGTTTCCGAATGCGGAGCGTTTCCCGCTTGGGCGCAGCCCGCGCCGCTGGGGGAATCAAAATCCAATGAGCTATACGCGGACCGATAACGGCAATGAGACGGTTGTGCAGTTCGAGGGGACCCTCGACGCGGTGACCGCACCGGAGTTCAGGACGTTGGTGGACGAGCTGGTGGCCGAGAACCGGCAGAACATCACGCTCGAGCTCTCGTCGCTCCGGTTGATCGACAGCTCCGGCGTCGGCGTCATCGTCTCGCTGTTCAAGCGGGTACGAGCCAACGGCGGCCAGGTGCGCATCGTGGGCCTGCGGGATCAACCGCGCGCCATCTTCCGCCTGCTGCGCCTCGATCGGGTGTTCCCCACGTGACGCTCGGGGCCGGCGCGCGCGTCGCCGGCCCGCCCCGCGTGCGCGCGGGGCGCGCGCGTCGCCGGCCCGCTCCGCGCGCGCGCGGGGCGGCCACGAGCGCGCCGCGCGCGCGCCGTGACCGCGGCCGCGGCGGCGCCGCTGCCCGCGTGTGCCGGGGGCGTGACGGGCGCGGGGTAGCGCGGTGAGCCCAGGCCGCGTGCAACAAGCTGGCGCTCGGGCGGCACCCGTCTACCATAGGCAACCGTCTGCCAGACGGGGGTGCGCGTCCTCCGGGTCGGGCGGAGCAGGGGAAACCTTCGAGGAGCGCGGAATATGGACAAGAAGATGAACCAGCAGACCTCCGGGCCTACCCCGCCCCAGGAGGCGCTCGGGGCGCTTCCCGTCGATGCGACGGCGCGACCTGCGGGCCCGCAGCCGCCCAGCATCAGCGCGATGATCAACCGGACCCTCGCGCACTGGTACGTGGCCGTGCTCGTGGCGCTCGCGGGGATCGGGTTCACGGTGCTCGTCGTGCAGTCGAGGAAGCCCGCGTACCGCTCCGAGACGGTGATCTTCTACCGGGAGGGCGTGAAGGCGACCTACCTCGGGCCGGACGGCCCCGACCCGCTCCGCACCCTCTCCGCGCGGCTGAAGGAGACGCTGCTCGCGCGCTCCAACCTCGAGAAGGTCGTGACCGAGTTCAACCTCTTCCCCGACGTCCTCGAGAAGCGGGGCATGGTCGACGCGGTCGATCGGCTCCGCCTCAAGATCACCTTCAAGGCCCGCTCCACCGACACCTTCGCGATCTCGGCCGAAGGGGAGACGCGCGAGCAGGCGCAGGAGGTGACGCAGCGGCTCGCCGACATCCTCGTCGAGGAGACGACGCGCATGCGCAGGTCGCAGGCGAAGCTGACCAACGAGTTCCTCGACGCCGAGCTGAAGCGCGCCGAGCAGGACGTCGAGAAGGCCGAGACCGAGCTCGCGGCGTTCCTGGCCGAGCACCCCGAGTTCGCCGCCGAGCAGGCCGCGCCCGGCGGCGCGCAGACCGGCGCCGCCATCCGCGCGCAGGAGCGCCGCTCCACCACCGCCGACCCGACGCTGGAGGCGCTCGAGCGGCAGGCGCCCCGCCTGCGGGCCCGGCTCACCGGCAAGCCGGAGCAGGTGATGGCTGCCCCCGGCGGGGCGCCCTCCCCCGCGCTGGTCCGCCAGAAGGAGCAGGCCGAGCAGGAGCTCGCGACCGCGCGGCGGGACCTGGCCGACAAGCAGTCCCGCTTCACCGAGCAGCACCCGGACGTCCGGGCCGCGGCCGCCCGCGTGAGCAACGCCGAGGCGGCGCTGCGGCGCGCCGAGGAGGCGCTCATCCTGCCGCCCGCGCCGGACCCGGTCGTGGAGGTCCCCGCGACCGACGAGGCCGAGAAGGCGAAGATCAGGGCCCAGCTCGCCAAGATCGAGCGGGAGATCGCGGCGCGCAGGAGCGCGAAGATGGGGAACCAGGCCGACGCGAGCGAGACGGCGAAGGCGATCATCAACACAGAGACCGAGTGGTCGCGGCTCAGCCGCGAGAAGGCGCGGGCGCAGCAGCGGCTCGCCGACCTCGAGGGCAAGTCGTTCCGCGCGGAGATGGCCGCGAGCTCGGAGCAGGGCGGCTACTCGGCGCAGATCGAGGTGCTCGACCCGGCGTACAGGCCGAGCGCGCCCTCCAGCCCGTCCCGGCTGATCCTCGCCATCGCAGGGCTCTTCGTGTCCGTCGCGGCCGGGATCGCCGCCGCCGCGGCGCGCGGCATCGTGCTCGACGATCGGGTTTACGACATGGAAGATATCGATCGAATGGCGCTCGCTCCGGTGCTCGTCGTCGTGCCGGCCGCCGCGCGCGGGCCCCGAGGGCGCCGTGGCTGAGACAGGCGGAGCTGAGCCGGGAAAGCCCCCGCCGGTCGCTTCCCTGGAGCGGGCGCTCGATCAGGTCTGCGACTTCCTGAGTCGCGCGGAGCAGACCGCGCGGGTCCGCGCCCTCGTCATCGAGGCGCGCCGGCTCCGCAACGTGGTCGGCAACTGGCGCTCGATCGCGCCGGATCCGGACGTGCGCGAGGAGATGATCGCCCGCGTGCTGCGCCTCGCGAACGACGCCGAGGACGTGGTCTCGGCGGAGCGCCCGAGCTCCAGCCAGGAGGATCCGAGCGCGGCGTTCGACTCGCCGACCATCCGCCAGGAGCTGCCGCCCGCGGGGCACCAGCACCCGCATGGGATGGGGCTGCGCCTCGGCCCCGGGCCGGCGCCGGGGGGTCACCCCGGCATGCAGCCGCCGATCAAGGGGCCGCCGCAGGCGGCCGCGATGTTCCTGGCGGGGCTGTCCGGGGAGCACGGCCAGCACGGCGCGCCCCACGGCCACGCGGCGATGCACGGCGCGCCGGCGCCGGCGCTGCCGCCCGGCCCCGAGCGGCCCTACGCGGGCCCGGTGGTGACGCGCGTGGTCGACCTGAGCGCGACGCTGAGCAGCCCCGGGCTCGTGTCCAGCGGCCCGGGGGCGGCGGGTGCGCCGGCCATGCCGGTGCCGATCGAGCGGGTCATCGCGCCGCCGGCGCGCGACGTGGGCGTCCGCGACGCGGCGGCGCACGCCGTGGGCGCGCCGCCGCTGGAGCGCTCGTTCAGCGGGACGTTCCCCTCGCCCCCGTCGCTCGTCTTCGACCGCGTGGTGGCGCCCGCCTCGCGCGAGGTGACGGTGCGCGAGGCGCCGCCGCCGCAGCCGCCGCCGCCGCCGCCCGAGAAGCCGCTCGAGCGCTCGGGCACCGCCGCGTTCTCCTCGCCGCCGTCGCTCATCTTCAACCGCGTGGTCTCGACCCCGGCGCAGCAGGCCGTGGACGCGAAGCTGCAGTCGCTGGATCCGACGTTCGAGGAGCCGCCGTCGCTGCACATCGAGCACATGCGCGAGCACGTGCGCTCGCTGCCGGGCGCGCCGGAGAACGCCGGGCTGCTCCCGGAGGAGGGCGGCCCCGGCGAGATCACCGTGCGCCCGCTGCCGATGCCGGACGCCGTGGATCCGAACATCGTGATGATCCACGCGCCGTACTCGCCCCAGGCCGACGCCTACCGGACGCTCCGGCGCAAGCTGCCGTCGGGCTCCGGGACGACGGTCGCCGTGACGAGCGCCGGGCCGGGCGAGGGCAAGACGTCGTGCGCCATCAACCTCGCGCTCGCCCTCCGCGAGACCGTCCGCGGGAAGATCCTCCTCGTCGAGGCGAACATCCGCAAGCCCGGCATCGCCAAGGCGCTGCGGTTCGATCCTCCGAGCTGCTTCACGGAGCAGCTCCAGCGCCACGCCACCGACCGGTTCGCGCCCTGGGTCGTCGTCGACCAGGCGGCGCCGGCGCCGGCGGTGACGGCCGGGGACGAGGGCGTCGAGTCGTCGGACAGGAACGCGGCGCCGGTGGGCGGCAGGTCGCCCGACCCGAGGCTCTCCCTCCAGACGCCCGTCCACATCCTGGCCGTCGACCCGCGCACGGAGCGGCCGCCGATCCTCGACGCGGTGGCGTTCTCGAGCGCGATCGAGAGCCTCAAGCGCGCGGGCTATTCGTACATCGTCATCGACACGCCGCCCGTGCTCGGCAGCATGGACATGAACGTGATCGGCGACTCGGTGGACGGCGTGGTCCTCACGTCGCTGGTCAAGAAGTCGACGCGCAAGGCGATCCGCCAGGCCATCGAGCAGCTCCGGCCGGCGCCCATCCTCGGTGTCGTCCTGCTCGACGCCTGAGCGCTCGGCGCGCGGCTCGCGGCTTCCCTGCTCGAAAGGTCGGGGAGCCGTAGCCGAGCGCCGGCTCCATTGTTACCTTGCGGCCCTCATGCGCTCCGGACGAGGCATTGCGGTCGCGGCCTTCGGCTGCGCGGTCCTCACCCACGACGACGCCCGAGCGCAGGACGCGTACCTCCAGGGCGTCTTCACCGGGTCGATCGGCGTCACCGACAACGTGAGCTCGGCGGCCGAGCCTCCGGCCGGGCCCGGCCCCGACGCCGACGGCTTCGGGACCGCGAGCCCCGGCCTGATCTTCACCTACACGACGCCGCGGACCTCGCAGACGCTGTCCTACACCTTCTCGGCGAGCTTCTTCTTCCGGCACTGGGAGGCGAGCTCGTACTCGAACATGGCCATGTGGTCCGGCCGCTTCGTCACGTCGCCGAGGACCACGCTGACGCTCGGCGCGGCCGGGTCGCAGGGCCAACTCAACACCTTCCAGCTCGAGCAGACGCCGGGGACCACGACGATCCAGGGCACGGCGGGCGGGACGACGAACTTCGTGCAGGCGTCGTTCAACGAGGGGTTCTCGTTCCAGCCGTCGCCGGCCTGGGCGCTCGGCCAGGCGGCGACGTTCCTCGTCTACAACCCGCTGCAGGACCTCCCGCAGCGCACGTACACCGTGTCGAACACGCTGAGCGCGCAGCGCATCTTCCGCCACGACACCGTGTCCGGCGCGCTCTCGGTCGGCTACACCCATTTCGACAACGTCCCGGTGACCGACGCCGATCCCGCGACCCCGGACACGACCGAGGATCGCGATCAGCTCCTGACCACGCTCGTGGCGAGCTGGCAGCACGACCTCGGCCGCCGCTTCTCGAGCCAGCTCGACCTCGGCGGGGTCGTCGCGACGGATCTGAACGGCGGCGCCGACTCGCTCGTACGACCGGCGGGGCTCGCGGCGCTGCGCTACACGCACGACCGGGGGGAGGCCGAGCTCGCGTACAGCTACTCGGCCACGCCCAACGTCTTCCTGCAGCAGATCCAGCTGTCGCATCAGCTGACGCTCCGCGCCGCCGCGCCCCTCCGCCCTGCGTGGCACCTGTCGGTCGAGGGCTCGGCCGGCGGGCAGATCGCGCAGCCTCTCGAGACGAACGCGGCCGGAGAGCTCGAGACCGGGCCGACCACGGTCGCGGTGATCACGGACGTCGCGCTGCTCTGGAGCCCCGTCGTCGTCATCCCCGACTTCGCGCTCGCGCTCCGGTACCAGCACACGAACCAGCGCACCGAGGGGAGGACGGTGGAGCTCCCCGACAGAAGCGTCGTCCGGCTCCCCGACACGCGCATCGTCCGGAACGCGGTCCTCGTGTCCGTGTCGGGCGCGTTCCCGCGGCGGATGGAGGCGGGCTCGCGCATCACGATGACCCAGCCGTTCGGCTCGGCGGGCCCCGTAGGGCCGCCTCACCGGGACCCGACGCCCATCGAGCCGCCCGAGGGCTCGGAGCCGGCGGCGGGGGGCGACGCGACGCCCTAGCGCCTCGTCGAGGTCTTGCCGAGCTGCCCGGCCCCGGGCGGCTCGGCGGGACGCTCAGGTGCGCCGCGCCAGCAGGAAGGCCCTGTCGTCCTCGGGCAGCTGATCGCCGCGGAACTCCTCGAGCATCTGCGTGAGCTTGTCCGCGATGGACGCGACCGGCCGCCCCGCGCTGGCGGCGCACAGCTTGGCGAAGCCGGTGCCGAGCGCGTGCAGGCCGAGCATCTGCTTGGACGAGTTGCGCAGCTCGGTGAGCCCGTCCGTGTACATCGCGAGCACCTCGCCGGGCGCGAGCACGCTCTGGTGCGCCTCCATCGGCACCGGGCCGATCCCGAGCGCCGGGTTGACCGCCGCCTGGAGGTGCCGCAGCCCGCCCTCCGCGGTCGCCACCAGCGCCGGCGGATGCCCCGCGTTGACGCACTCCATGCGGCCCGTCGCCGGGTCGAGCGCGACCGCCACCATCGTCACGAACGACTGCTCGGGCAGGTACTCGCAGAGATAGGCGTTCAGCCGATCCATCATGCCCGTGATGCCGCGGCCCGCGTCGACCGTCGCCCGCACCATCGTGTGCACGCTCGACCCGATGAGCGCAGCCTGGAGCCCCTTGCCGCAGACGTCCGCCACCGCGAGCATCAGGCGGCCGTCCGGCATCGGGACGATGTCCACGTAGTCGCCCCCGACCCACCGGCACGGCTCGAAGCCGAGCGCCACGTCGAGCGCCTTGAACTCCAGCCGCTTCGGGACGAACGTCCGCTGGATCTGGTGCGCCATCTCGAGCTCGCGCTCGATCGCCGCGTGCGCCTGCGCGTGGCGCCGCGCCTCCCACGCCGACTCGGCCTGCTGGTAGACCTCCGCCGCGAGCGCGATGAGCCCGAGCCACTCGACGCTGCCGAAATCGGGCGGCAAGGTCACGTAGAGCAGGTTCATCAGCTGCTCCTCGACGCGCAGCGGGCAGGCGACGACCCAGAGCGCCATCACGTCGCGCGACATCGTGAGCTCGACCGTGGCGCTGTCGCTCACCAGGTTGCCGGCGAGCACCGGCTCGCGCGTGTCCTGCACGGCCGCGAGCACGCGGCGCGAGATGTACGGCGGCGCGATCGAGTCCTCGCGCCGGAGCGACTGGAACGGGCGGTGCGGCCCGGACAGGATCGTGAGCGCGCCGTTCTGCCGGAGCCGCAGCGCGAGCGCCATGCTGCCGTGGAAGTCCTCCCGGACCATCAGCTGACAGAGCGCGTCGAACCGGTCCGTGGCGTCCTCGATGCTGAGCAGCCGCCGCGACAGGTCCATCAGGGTGAACAGGTGCTTCGCGGCGATCCGCGGCGGATCGAGCTCGCCCAGCTTGCGGATCGCGGTCGGTTTGTCCTCCTCGAAATGGAGCCCGCCCGGGTCGAGCGGCACGCGAGGGGCGCGCGCCGTGAGCTGGAACTCGAGGATGTAGTCGCCGATCCCGATGCGATCCCCGGGCTTCAGCACCTTCTCGTTGATCCGCTCGTCGTTGACGAGCGTGCCGTTGGTGCTGCCGAGGTCGCGGATCCACCACCTGCCGAACGGATCGCAGAAGAGCTCCGCGTGGCGCCGGGAGACGGTGTAGTGGTCGAGCGTGAGCTGCACGCCCGGCGCCCTGCCGATGACGATGTGAGACTCCGTCAGCGGCCGCCGCGTCCCCGGGAGATCGCCGAGCCGGATCTCCAGGTGGCCCTTCCAATCCGAGCTCGATGGCGCAGGGCCCAGGTTCTCATCTGCAGGCGACATCGTTCGACCTGGCCCGACCATGGGCGGCGGCGTGGACATGGACCGTCTTCGATGGGTACCGAACCGGCGCCCTGACATCAAGGGGATGCTCGCGATTTCGCGAGCGCGGCGAGATCCGCGTACGTAAAGGCCGTCGTGTCGTCATCCGGGCCGTCATCCGGGCCGTCATCCGGGCACGCGCCGCGGGCATTTCCGCGCCGCGGCGCGCACAGCGTGGGCGCCTTGCGACGCTGCGGCGCGGGAAGGCCAGGGAGGCGAGGGCGTCGCCAATGGGTGCCCGATCACCAATCGCGCCGCGCGCCCCGCCCGCCCCCAGGGCGCCGCCACCGCCCCGGGCGCGGCGCGAGCGCCCTCGCGGGCAGCCGGGGCGCGGGCGCGCCGCTCGGGGCGCTCCCGGCTAGGCCTTGATCACCTTGGGGTTCACGTTGCGGTAGACGCCGCGGGCGTCGACGATCAGGGCGGCGTGCTTCAGCACGAAGTCGTAGTCGATCACCGAGTGATCGGTGACGACCATGACCGCGTCGTGGCTCTTGAGGGTGTCCTCGTTGAGCGGCACCGACGAGAGCTCCGGCAGGTGCGGCCAGGTGCGCATGCGCGGCAGCTTGGGCACGTGCGGGTCGTGGTAGCTGAGCACGGCGCCGAGCCGGCGCAGGAGCTCGATGATCTCGAACGCGGGGCTCTCGCGCGGATCGTCGATGTCCTTCTTGTAGGCGACGCCGAGGAGCAGGACCTTCGTGCCCTTCATCGCCTTGCCGCGCTCGTTCAGCCCGAGCTGGAGCTTGTTGACGACGTAGTGCGGCATCTCGACGTTCACCTCGCCCGCGAGCTCGATGAACTTCGTGGACACGCCGAACTCGCGCGCCTTCCAGGCGAGGTAGAACGGGTCGAGCGGGATGCAGTGGCCGCCCCAGCCCGGGCCCGGGTTGAACCGCATGAAGCCGAACGGCTTGGTCGAGGCGGCGTCGAGCACCTCCCAGACGTCGATGCCCATCGCGTCGTAGACGACCTTGAGCTCGTTCACGAGCGCGATGTTGATGGCACGGAAGATGTTCTCGGTGAGCTTCGCCGCCTCGGCCGCGCGCGCCGACGAGACGGCGACGGTGCGCGCGATCGCGTGGGAGTAGAGCGCCTGCGAGAGGACCAGCGACGCGCGATCGACGCCGCCGACGACCTTCGGGATGGTCGCGGTGCTGTGATCGCGGTTGCCCGGGTCCTCGCGCTCGGGCGAGAAGGCGAGGTAGAAATCCTCACCCATGCGCAGGCCTGATTGCTCGAGGATGCCCTTGACCAGCTCGTCGGTCGTGCCGGGGTACGTGGTCGACTCGAGCACGACGAGCTGCCCCTTCCGCAGCCGCTCCTTGATCTTCTGGGTCGAGCCGACGACGTAGCTCATGTCGGGCTCCCGCTGGGCGGTCAGCGGGGTGGGGACGCAGATGAGGATGGCGTCGGGCTCGTTGAGCCGGCCGAAATCCGCCGTCGCCTCGAACCGACCCGTCTTGGCTGCCGCCGCGACGCGCGAGGGGTCGAGGTGCTTGATGTAGCTCTTCCCCTCGCTGAGCGCGGTGACCTTCTCGGGGTCGACGTCGAAGCCCAGCACGCGGAAGCCCTTCTCGATGAACGTGAGCGCCAGCGGCAGGCCGACATAGCCCATGCCGATGATGCCCACCTGGGCTTCGCGCGAGTTGATCTTCGCCAGGAGGCTCTCGACCGCAGCGGGATGCGTCTCTGCCATTTCCTTTGATCTCCAGTGGTGGAGGGGAGCCGCCTCGCGGATCCCGACCCATGTTGAAGAGAGGGGCCCGACGCTACCACAGGCCCCCAATTTTCGCTCAAGTGTCGAAAGGGGTCCCGAGGGCCGCCAGGGAAGGCGCCGCCCCGCCTGGAGCGGCCGGCGGACGGCGACATGGGCCACACTTCAGCGACGGCGGCGCATCGCTTCGCGGGCGAGCTGGAGGAAATCGCGCGACGCCTGCCGCGCGATCACCAGCGCGGAGCCGGCGAAGACCAGCGCGCCCGCGAGGACCTCGGCGCCGAGCCGGACGCCGCGGGGCAGCTCGCCGAGCGGCCGCATGCCGTAGCGGACGGCGAGCACCGCGACGACCATGGGCATGCACGCGAGCAGCGGGCGGACCAGCGGGCGCAGCAGCCGCATGTACGGCACGCCGTCGGCGCGCTTCACCACCCAGAGGCTCCCGAGGGCGTGCACCCCGAACGCAACGCCGACCCCGGCGCACGCCCAGAGGACGCCGCCGATCGACCCGAGCAGCGCGATGCCGCTGACGATCGCGGCCACCTTGAGCCACTCCAGCACCATGATCGCGCGCGTCCGGCCGTAGACCTGCATGTACGAGGACATGACCCAGCCGATCGGGCGGGTGACGCCGAGCGCCGACAGCACGGCGAGGAGCGGGCCGGCCGGCTCCCAGGCCTCGTTGAAGAACGTGTCGTTCAGGATCGTCGGGGCGACCGCGCCGAGGCCGACGGCGAGCGGGAAGATGAGGAGCGAGAGCAGCGTGAGCGCGCGGACCAGGGCGACCTTGCGCTGCTCCGGCTCGAGCTTCGAGAACGACGGGACGAGCACGTCGCCGATGCGCTCGCCGACCTGGGAGGCCGGGATGTCGGCGAGGTTCCACGCGAGGTTGTAGAGCCCGCCGACGTGCTCGCCGAAGAGCCGGATCATGACGAGGTTGTCCCACTTCGACGCCCCGAAATTCGCCAGCGACCCGAAGTTGAGCGGGATGCCGAAGGCGAACAGGTCGCGCGCCTTCTCGCGCGACAGCGGGCTCGGCGTCAGCCACTCGGCGAGCTTCACCGCCGGGACCGTCGTGACCACGCGCACGGCGGCGCGCAGGAGCGTCGCGACCACGATGGCGTTCCCTCCCCAGCCGCGCACGGCGAGGAGGACCGACGCCGCGGTGTAGGTGAGCTCGCCGGCCGCGTTGCGGAGGCTGACGCTGCGGAAGCGCATCTCGCGGATGAGCAGGCGATCGGGGACGTACCAGATCCGATCGATGATCATCGCGACGATGAGCCCGGGCATGAACTCGAGCATCCCGGGCGCGCCGACGAGGTGCACCGCGATCGGCACCCGGAGGAGGTACACGATGCCGACGGCGAGCAGCCCCGCCACGTGGAAATAGACGGTTGCGTTGAAGACGGTCTGGCGATCGAGCTGCGGCTGAGACGCGATGTACTGGCCGATCCCGAGGCTTGACACGAAGTGCGCCGTCATGATGACGACGGAGGCGGCCGAGACCTCGCCGTACACGTCCGGCGCGATGAACCGGGTGAGGACGAGGGTGCCAATCAGGCCGACCACGCGCGCGCCGAGCCCTGTCGCGATCGTCCAGACCGCGCCGAGGACGGCCTTGCGGGCGAGCGCGGAGGAGCCGGCCACGGTCAGGGCACGAAGACGGTATCGCCGGCCTTGAGCACGAGGTCCTGCTCGGGCCGCTTGCGCGAGGCGATATCGTCGTAGTTGATGGGGATGTGCCGGAACTTGCCCGGGCTATCCATGCGGATGAGCAAGATCTGGTCGGTCGAGGCGAACTGGTTCGGGCCGCCGGCCATCGCGAGCGCCTCGGAGACGGAGACGAAGTAGTTGGCGTTGAAGATGCCGGCGCGCGCGACGTTGCCGCTGACCACGAACCGGTAGCTGTTGATACCGGTCACGGCGACGGTGATCACGGCCGTCTCGTCCTTCACGAACTCGGAGAGCCGCTTCTTCAGCTCCTCGCGCACCTGGGTCGGGGTCCTGCCGGCGACGTAGACGTCGCCGATGAGCGGCATCGTGATGTAGCCGTCGGCCCGGACCAGCGCCTCGCTCGACAGGTCGGCCATGCGCCACACGTTGACCCGGATCTGGTCCCCCACCCCGATCACGTACTCGTGCTTGCGCGGGTCGTACTCCTTCGCGTAGTTCGCCGGGTTGTAGACGTACGTCGGCGCGCACCCGGCGGAGGACGCGGCGAGGGCGAGGGCCGCCGCCGCCGTCAAAAGCACTCCTCTCATGAAGGACCGTTTCGCGGGACGGGCTATGCCTTCCATGGGCGTCTGCATTGAGGAGGATGTCAGGAAGTACGGGTTGCGATCACGGGGCGATCGCGGCCATACGGCCGCGCAACCCACGAGCGGCGCCAGCATTGCAGGAAGGCCGTCCGCCGCCAAGGGGAAGTTTTCATCCTGCGGCAGAGCGCGGGATCCTCGCGAGGAACGAGCTTGACGGCCCGATGGCCGCTCTCAAAGCTCGGCTTTGATGCTGCTTCATCTCCAACGGATCGCGGTCCCCTTCGAGTACCCCGTCTACCTCACGGACGGCGTGTTTTCGCCGAGCAACGGCGATCTCGCGTCCGCCGTCGCCTCGAGGGAGCCGCGCCGGCGCCACCGCGTGCTGCCGGTGATCGACGGCGGCGTCGCCGCGGCGTGGCCGTCGCTCGCGGACGACATCGCGCGCTACGCGGCCGCGCACGCGGACCGGCTCGCGCTCGCGGCCGATCCGATCGTGGTGCCCGGCGGCGAGGCGGCGAAGAACGACGCCGCGGCGACGGCGGCGCTGCAGGCGCGGCTCGACGCGCTCGGGATGGACCGGCAGTCGTTCGTGATGATCGTCGGCGGGGGCGCGGTGCTCGATATGGCCGGCTACGCGGCCGCGACGGTGCACCGCGGCGTGCGGGTCGTGCGGATCCCGACCACGGTGCTCGCGCAGGCCGACTCCGGCGTCGGCGTGAAGAACGGCGTCAACGCGTTCGGGAAGAAGAACCTGCTCGGCACGTTCGCCCCGCCGTTCGCGGTGCTCATCGACCCGCGCTTCCTCGAGACGCTGCCCCTGCGCGACAAGGTGGCCGGGATGGCGGAGGCGGTGAAGGTCGCGCTGATCCGGGACGCGCGGCTGTTCTCGTGGCTGTCCGAGAGCGCGCCCGCGCTCGCGTCGGGCTCGCTCGCGCCGCTCGCGGAGCTCGTGCGCCGCTCGGCGGAGATCCACCTCCAGCACATCGCGACCGCGGGGGATCCGTTCGAGCTCGGGAGCGCGCGGCCGCTCGACTTCGGGCACTGGGCCGCGCACAAGCTCGAGTCGCTCACGAAGCACCGGCTGCGCCACGGCGAGGCGGTGGCGATCGGGATCGCGATCGACACCCTGTACGCCGAGCTGGCCGGCCTGTGCAGCGAGGCGACGTCGGCCGCGGTGCTCTCGGCGCTCGAGGCGCTCGGCTTCGCGCTGTGGGACGACGCGCTCGCGCTGGCGCGGCCCGGCGGCGAGCGGGGCGAGCGGCTCTGCGTGCTCGACGGGCTCGATGAGTTCCGCGAGCACCTCGGCGGAGAGCTCACGGTGACGCTGCTCGAGGACGTGGGGCGCGCGCGCGAGGTGCACGCGATGGAGGAGCGGCACATCGTCGCGGCGATCGCGCGGCTCCGCGAGCGCGCCGGGCGGCGGGGCGCGCACGCGGCGGCCGGCGCGGCCGGGGCGGCGCGGTCGTGAGGCTCGCGTGCGCGGGAGCGCCGCACCTCACGTACTGCACGAACATCCACCCGGGCGAGACGTGGCCCGAGGTGAAGCGGAGCCTGGAGGCGCACCTGCTCGAGATCTGGTCGCGCGCGGCCGGAGGGCGGGAGGGCGCGCGGCCGGGGGGCGGCGATGGGGCGGACGGCGCGGGGCCCGGCGAGCGCCGCCGCCACGGGGTGGGGCTGCGGCTCTCGGCGAGGGCGGCGGCGGAGCTCGCGGCGCCGGCGGAGCTCGAGGCGTTCCGCGATTTTCTCGAGCGGAACGGCCTGTACGTGTTCACGCTGAACGGCTTCCCCTACGGCCGGTTCCACGGCGCGCCGGTGAAGGAGCAGGTGTACCTGCCGGACTGGCTGGACGACGAGCGCCTCGCGTACAGCGATCTCCTGGCGACGCTGCTCGCCGCGCTGCTCCCGGACGACGCGGGGCTGATGGGGAGCGTCAGCACCGTGCCGGGCGCGTTCCGGCCGCGGGTGCGCGGGCGGGACGACGCGGAGGCGATGGCGCGGCGGCTGATCCGGCACGCGGCGCGCCTCGTCGAGATCCGCCGCCGCACGGGCAAGCGTGTCGCGCTGGCGCTCGAGCCGGAGCCGTGCTGCTTCCTCGAGACGACGCCCGAGGCGATCGGCTTCTTCACCGATCACGTGTTCGCGCGGGAGCGGGCGCGGGAGCTCGCGGCGCTCTGTGGGATGAGCCTGCCGGACGCGGAGGTGGCGCTGCGCGAGCACCTCGGCCTCTGCTTCGACGCGTGCCACATGGCGGTCGAGTTCGAGGACGCGCCGGCGTCGCTCGCGGCGCTCCGCGCGGCGGGCGTCGGCGTGCACAAGGTGCAGATCAGCGCCGGGCTGCGCGCGCGCGTGGCGGAGCGCGATCCGGCGACGCTGGCGCGGCTGCGCGCGTACGCGGAGGACGTCGTCTACCTGCACCAGGTGGTCGAGCGGCGCGGCAGCGCCCTCGTCCGCTACCTGGACTTGCCCGAGGCGCTGTCGGCGCTCGAGCGCGAGGGGGCGTCGCCGGAGGCGCGGCCGGAGGAGTGGCGCATCCACTTCCACATGCCGATCTTCCGGGGGTTCGAGGGCGCGCTCGCGACGACGCAGCCGGAGCTCGCGGCGCTGCTGTCGCACCTGCGGGAGGCGCCCGCGACGCAGCACCTCGAGGTGGAGACGTATACCTGGGATGTCCTGCCCGAGGATCAGCGGCGCGGCGGGCTGGTCGAGGCGGTGGCGAGGGAGCTCCGCTGGGTGGAGGAGCGGATGGTGGCGAAGGAGAGCGGCGGCGCCGACGGCGGTGTCCTCGGCGCTGACAGCGGAGCGGAGGTGCGGCGATGAGCTCACGCGCGCGGGTGTATCTGCGGCTCGGCCGCGTCTCGAACCTGCCGACGGTCTGGACGAACGTGCTGTGCGGCATGGCGCTGTCGGGGGCCGGCCTGCGGGCGCCCGAGGTGGCGCTGGTGGGGTTCGCGGCGTCGCTGATGTACGTGGGCGGCATGTTCCTGAACGACGCGTTCGATCGACAGATCGACGCGCGCGAGCGGCCCGAGCGGCCGATCCCGTCGGGGCTGGTGAGCGCCCGCGAGGTGTTCGCGGTGGGGTACGGCCTGCTCGGCGCGGGGGTGCTGCTCGTGGGCGGCCACGCGTACGTGGAGGGCCGCGGCGCGTCGCCGGCCGTGGCGAGCGCGCTGCTCGCGGGGGCGATCGTGCTGTACGACGCGTGGCACAAGGGGAATCCGCTGAGCCCGGCGCTCATGGGGCTGTGCCGCGTGCTGGTCTATGGGACCGCGGCGCTCGCGGCGGGGGGCCAGCTCGGGAGCGCGGTGCTCGGAGGGGGGATGGCGCTGCTGTTCTACCTGATCGGGCTGACGGCGATCGCGAAGCAGGAGAACCTCTTGGCGGTGCGCAGCCTCTGGGCGCTCGGCTTCATGGCGGTGCCGTTCCTCTACACGCTCGGGGCGCCGCTCACGGGGCTGATGGGGACGATCGCGTACGGCGCGCTCGCGGGCTGCGTGATCCACGCGGTGAGGCTCCTGCGGGGGACGCGGAAGGACCGGATCCCGCGCGCCGTGGTGACGCTCATCGCCGGGATATCGCTGCTCGACGCGGTGCTCATCGCGAGGACCGGAGCGCCGGGCGCCGGCGGCGCGGCGGCGCTCTCGCTCCTGGGATTCCCGCTGACGCTGGCGATGCAGCGGGTGGTGCGGGGGACGTGAGGCGGCGGGGGCGACGAGCCCCCGCCCTGCCGGTCAATCGAACACGTGGCTCAGGATGACCTTGCCGACGTCGGCCGCGTGGACGCTCTCCCCCGGCGGCAGCGAATCCAAGCTGGACAGGAGCAGCGGTCCCCGCTCCGGCTCCTCGAAGAGCCGCCCGTGAGATCCCTTGACCAGCCCGCCGTCGAGCGGGATCACGTCCATCAGGTACCGGAACCCGAGCTTCTTCTTGAGCAGCCTCCACGCGACGCTGGCCGGCAGGGCGCGCAGCGCGGGATCGGCGAACAGCTCCACGGGGTCGTACCCGGGCTTGCGGTGGATATCGACGGTCCTGGCGAACTCCGGCGCTCTCTCGTCGTCGAGCCAGTAGTAGTAGCTGAACCATCGATCCTCCCGTGAGAGGGCGACGAGCTCGCCCGACCTCGGGTGATCCAGGCCGGCGGAGCGCTTGCCCTCGTCATCGAGGACGACGTCCACGCCGGGCAGCCTCTCGAGCAGCGCCTTCACCTCGGCGATGCGCTCCGGACGACGCACATAGACGTGCGCCACCTGGTGGTCCGCCACCGCGAACGCCTCGGACGCGCCGGCGTCGAGCTTCTCGAGCCCGCGCTCGACCCGGACGCGCACGAGGCCCTGCTCCCGGAGCGCCCGGTTGATGTGCACCACCCCGGACACCCGCGTGATGCCGTATTCGGACAGGACGACCACCCGCGCCCCGTCCTTGCTCACGTGGTCGATCAGCTCGCCGCAGACGGCGTCCACGGCGCGGAGATCCTCCTTGATGGCGGGATCGTCCGGCCCGAGCCGCTGGAGGTTGTAGTCGAGGTGCGGGAGGTAGACGAGCGTCAACGTCGGCCGCCGCGTGTCGTACACGTGGCGCGCGCACCGCGCGATCCACTCCGTCGACCGGATATCCGCGTTCGGGCCCCAGAAATGGAAGAGCGGAAACTCGCCCAGGCGGAAGACGAGCTCATCGCGCAGCGACGCCGGCTCGGTGTAGATGTCCGGCAGCTTGAGCCCGTCCGCCCAGTAGATCGGCCGCGGGGTCACCGCGTAATCCGCCGAGCTGTACATGTTGTACCACCAGAACAGCTTGGCGCAGGTGAACGTCGGATCGCGCCGGCGCGCGGCCTCCCAGATCTTCTCCCCCGCCACGAGCTGGTTCGCCTGGCGCCACAGGTTCACCTCGGCGATGTCGCGAAAGTACCAGCCGTTCGCGACGCAGCCGTGCCCGCGCGGGAGGAGGCCTGTCGTGAAGGTCGACTGGACGGCGCAGGTGACCGCTGGAAGCACGGTCCGCAGCGGCCGCATCGCGCCCCCCCGCGCGAGCCGCTGCAGGTTCGGCGTGGCGTCGCCGAGGAGCTCGCCGGTGAGCCCGACGACGTTGAGGACGACGGTGCGGTGCATGGGCGCGCTCGGTCAGCTCTGCACGACAGGGGTTTGCCCGCGCAAGACCGAGTTGCCCTCGAACAGCGCGCGCTGGTCCACCGAGGGCGACTCTCCGAACTCCGCGAGATCGAGCCGGCCGCTCTGGGCAAAGAAGGCGAGCGGGTTCTTCCAGACGATCCGCTCGATCACCTCGCCCGCGATCCCGTTCTCGCGCATCCGCGCCGCCGTCTTCGGCACCTTCAGGGGATCGCTCACCCCCCAGTCCGCGGCGCTGTTGATCAGGATCCGCTCCGCGCCGTATTTCTTGACCAGCGCGACCATCCGGTCTTCGTCCATCTTCGTGTTCGGATAGATGGAGTGGCCGGCCCAGCAGCCGGTCGCGAGCACGAGCGGCAGCGTCTCCTCGTTGTTGTGATCGACGAGCACGCGCTCCTCGGGGAACTTGAGCTCCCGTATCAGGGCGAGCGTCCGCTCGGTCCCCCGCTTCTTGTCGCGGTGCGGCGTGTGCACGAGGACGGGGAGATCGTGCGCTCGAGCGAGCTCGACCTGCAGGGCGAAGTACTTCTCTTCCTCGGGCGTCATGTCGTCAAACCCGATCTCGCCGACCGCGACCACGCCCTCCTTGTCGAGGTAGCGCGGCAAGAGATCGATGACGCCCTGCGCTACGCGCGGGTTGTTGGCTTCCTTCGGGTTGAGCGCCAGCGTGCAGAGGTGGCGGACGCCGAACTGGCTGGCCCGGAAGCGCTCCCAGCCGAGCAGGGACGCGAAGTAATCCTCGAACGTGCCGACGTGCGTCCTCGGTTGACCGAGCCAGAACGCGGGCTCGAGGACGGCGACGATGCCGGCGTTCGCCATCGCCTGGTAGTCGTCCGTGGTCCGCGATGTCATGTGGATATGAGGATCGAATAGCTTCACTGGTGCCTCCGCCGCGCGCTTCACTCGGGGATTTACTCGGGGATCCGCGTCGCGCGCTCGTGATCGTGCTCCGGGGAGAGCAGGCCGATGTCGGCCGGGACGCTCCGGCCAGCCGCCCTCCGCTCGCTCGCGAAGTCGTCCGCCATCCTGGCGAGCTCGCTCGACCGCCGCTCTTCCAGCCCGACGATCCGCGCGAGCGCCACGCCCAGGAACATGGCCTTGAGGGCCATCTGGTTGAAATTGAGATCCGGAAAATACGCCGCCGGGTACCGGTTCTCGCAGGCGATCGCCTCGAAGACGGGCAGCTCGTTCGTGCGGCACGCGTCGACCGCGAGCGGGAGAAAGCGCTCCGCGCCGGTCACGAACGGCAGCGCCCGCAGGAGCGCCTGCCGCTCGCGGCTGTCGCCCTGCTGATAACAAGTCCAGAGCAGCGGCTCGAGCTCCGTTGCGGGCAGGCGCCTCGATATCAGCGCGATCATGGTCGCCCGGCCCAGCTCGTCCATCCGCCAGCCCTCCACCGCCTTGGCGGCCCACGCCGCTTCCAGGGCTTCGCGCTCCTCGGCGCGAAGCGCGAGCGGCGCCTTGCCGAGCGCGCGCGCCGCGGCGGTGAACGTCGACAGGAAGTGGTCGCGATCGAACCAGGTGGACGCATCGTTGACCACCGCGCCAGGCGCGTCGCCGCGGCGCACACCAATGCCGGTCACCTGTTCGACGCGCTCTCTCCAGGCGCGGGCCGCAGGCGGAATCCGGCGCGACAGGATTTCGAGCAGCGGTAGGGAAGGGTCTTGCATTGTAATCGCGTTCACCGATCCCGGCCCCGCCGAAACGCCGAGACGCCGCCGAGACGCATGCCGAGATCCGGCGCCATGAGGTGGAAATTTATACCAAGGGGCGCGCTGTTCGGATAGTCTCCTACGGCATGATGGACCAGAAGCGTTTCCTTTTGTCTTTCATGCCCATCGCAGCCGCCGTCGTCGGTCTGAGCTTCACCTTGAATGGCTGCGGAGGCAACGATACCGGACCAGGATCAGGGGGCAGCGGGGGATCCGGTCCTGGCGGAACCGGTACGGGTGGCGGCGCCACCACGGGCCCGGGCCCGAGCTCGGGCCCGGGCGCCAGCACGGGTCCGGGCACTTCCGCGACGGGCAGCGGAGGCGGTCCGGCGTCGAGTGGATCGGGGGGGTCGGGCGCCGGCGCCACGACCGGAACCGGCGCAGGCGGGCACGGAACGATCGAGTGCGACGAGCCGGGCGGGACCGTGCCGCCGCTCAAGCTCACCGAGGTGGCCAGCGGCCTGAGCCATCCGCTCTTCGTGACGAGCGAGCCGGAAGATCCCAGCCGCCTTTATGTGGTGGAGCAGGGCGGAACCATCCGGCTCATCAGCGGAGGCGTGCTGCAGAGCGCCCCGTTCCTCGATATCACCGCGCAGGTCCAGCAGGTCCAATATGACCAGGATGAGCGAGGTCTCCTCGGGCTCGCGTTCCACCCCCAGTACGCGACCAACGGGAGGTTCTACGTCTACCACAACACGAGATCAAGGACGCTGACCCTCCGCGAGTTCCGCCGTTCGGCGTCCAATCCGGACCAGGCGGATCCGGCGTCGGCGACCGAGCTCTTCTCGTTCCCGGTGCTGGTCGGCAACCACAACGGCGGGATGCTCGCGTTCGGTCCCGATGGAATGCTCTACGTCGGCGTCGGCGACGGCGGCGGGGACACCTCGAATCCGGACCCGGACAACAACGGGCAGAACATCGAGGTGAAGTACGCCAAGATCCTTCGCGTCGACGTCGAGAATCACCCGACGCCGCCCGCCGGGAACGTCGCCGGGGGAGATCCCTACGTGTGGAATTACGGGCTGCGCAACCCGTGGCGCTTCAGCTTCGACCGCTGCAGGGGCGATCTCTACATCGGAGACGTCGGCGGGCGCCTGTTCGAGGAGATCAACGTCCAGCCGCGCGGCGAGGGCCACAAGAACTACGGGTGGAGCGTCACCGAGGGGGACGTCTGCCTCCAGAGCGACCAGGGGACCCCCTGCGACTCGCCGACGATCACGCCGCCCGTCAAGCGCTTCGATCACGACAACGGCGACGGCTCGGTGACCGGCGGCTACGTCTACCGCGGCAGCAAGATCCCCGCGCTCCGGGGGAAGTACCTGTACGGGGACTTCGCGTCAGACCGGGTGTGGATGTTCACCTGGAAGGACGGCGTCGCCACGCCCTCGAGCCCGAGCGACCTCGGCACGCAGCTCAGCCAGGATCTCAACTCCGTGAGCACCATCGATGGCCTCGCCTCCTTCGGCGAGGACGCCGCGGGCGAGCTCTACATCGTCTCCTACGGCGGCACGATCTTCCGGATCGATCCGGAATAGGTCGCCCCGCTGGCCCCGAGAGCCATCACGCCGTTCATCGTCGGTTCACGCTGTCCGAAGAGCAGCTTGCCAGATCTGGATCCGAGCTATGCAGAACAAATCGAGGTTGGGGGTTGGTTGGTTGCTCGCGCTCGGGCTGCTGAGCCGCGGAGCGGCAGCCGGGATCGATGATCTCCAGGGGACGAAGGCCGGCGAGATGCCGGCGTCGAACAACATCGGCACCGCCGAGCGCTGCGCTGGATGCCACCGCGCGGAAGGCCAGGATCCCCTGGATTACATGCCCATGGACACGTGGGCAGGCACCATGATGGCCAACGCGTGGCGCGATCCCGTCTTCAAGGCGGCGCTCACGATCGCCAACCAGGACGCGCCGGGGATCGGCACGTTCTGCTTGCGCTGCCACTCCCCGATCGGCTTCGTGAACGGGAGGGCGACGCCGCCGGACGGCTCCGGGTTCGACCCGAACGCCGCGTCCGACGGAAAGATCGTCGACGGCCAGGGCGTCAGCTGCAGCGTATGCCATCGCGCGAAGCCGACCCTCGGCACCGACGGCACGAGCGCGTACCTCATCGGCAACGCGCAGCTCGTGTTCGACACCACGCCGGAGGCCGCAGGGTTCACCAGCACGCCCGTGATGTATGGGCCCTACGAGAACGTGGAGTCGAACTCCCACGTCGGCGAGCGGGACCCCGCGCTCGCCGGCTCGCAGTTCTGCGGGCAATGCCACCAGGTCACGAACCCGGAGGTCATGCTGAGGAACGCGGACGGCACCGAGGCCACGATCAGGAACGCGGACGGCATCGAGACCACGATCGAGTTTCCGCTCGATACGACCTTCGAGGAGTGGGCTTCCAGCGATTTCCGCGACGGGGGCTCGGACGAAAAGAGCTGCGCCGACTGCCACATGCGCAGGAAGATCGGCGAGTTTACCATCGCCGATCTCGGCCCGATCCGCACCGATCCGCGCGACCACGTCCTCGTCGGCGGCAATCACTGGGGCATCCAGGCCGTCATGGCGGCCGAGAAGGATTACGTCGCGGAGCGCGAGGCCTCCTTCCAGCTCGCGCTCGATCGCACCCTCGAGAGCCTCGCCTCGGCCGCCGAGGTCACGCTCGTCGAGGCCCCCGAGGAGGCGAGGGCCGGGGACGAGATCACCGTCGCCGTCCGCGTCGAGAACCTCACCGGCCACAAGTTCCCGACCGGCTACGCCGAGAGCCGGCGCGCCTGGATCGCCGTGTTCCTCGTCGGCGAGGACGGGGTCGAGCGGCCGCTGCTCGGCGGCTACGACGCGGACACCGGCGAGATCCAGCACGAGCCGCCCACCCACGAGTACCGGGCCGTGCACGGGCGCTGGAACGACGACGCGGGCGCGGGGGAGAAGGAGGAGCACCTCGCGCTCCACGACATGATCATCTCCGATACCCGCATCCCGCCGAAGGGCTTCGTGCCGTCGAAGACGACCCAGCCGACGCCGGAGATCGACTTCGGCGACGGGAACGGCGGATACCGCAACTACGACGAGGCGCGCTTCACGCTGACCGTGCCCGCCGGCGCCTCCGGCGCCCAGACGCTGTCGGCGCGCGTCTACTACCAGTCGATGACGAGGGAGTACATCGAGTTCCTGCGAACCGAGAACGTCACGGACGACCTGGGAGAGAAGCTCCACGCCATCTACGAGGAGACCGGCGAGGCGCCGCCCATCCTCGTCGCGAGCGCCGACGCGCCCATCGATCTGGGGGAGGCGCCCGACAACACCGGCGGCGGCGGCAGCGGCAGCGGCGGCGGTGGGGGCGGCGGGGGCGACAGCCAGGCCGGCAGCGGCCCGGACGGCGCCCGCGACGCGGGCGGCGGGTGCGGCTGCCGGACGCTCGAGAGCGGCGGCGGCGGGTGGCTCCCTGCAGGCCTCGCTGGGCTCGCCCTCGCCTCCGCCGCAGCCCGGCGGCGGCGAGCGCACCGGCGGCGCTGAGCGCCCTCCGTCACGAACAGCGGCGCCGGGACGGGCGCATCGCCGCGCGCGTCCGTCCCACCCACGCGACGCGCCCATTTCTCTCCCATTTCGCTCGCCTCGCTCCCCGTCGACAGCATAGATAGAGCTCACCGAGCGCCTCTCTGGCGAGCCTTGCCTTGCCCATCTCCCGCCTCGTCGATCCCCTCCTCGTGCTGCTCGTCGCCGCGGGCCTCGGCCTCGCGCTCTCCGGCGGCGGCTGGACCTACCGCGCCCGCCGGGCGAAGGTCGGGCGGGCGCTCGCGTGGAGCGCGTGGCTCGCGCTGTGGCTCCTCTCCGTGCCCGAGGTCTCCAGCGCGATCGTGCGCCGGATCAGCACGGCGCCGCGGGACCTGCGCGCGGAGCTCGCCGCGAGCTCGCCCGAGCGGCGGGTCCTGATCGTGCTCACCGCCGGGATCGACGCCGACGAGTTCGGCACGCCCGCCATGGAACGGCAGTCGGCGGACGGCATGGAGCGCGGCCTCGGCGCCGCGCGGGCCTACCACACGTACGGCTTCGGTCACGTCATCGTCTCGGGGCAGGACGTCCGGCGCGAGCGCACCGAGCTCGCCGGCGCCATGGCCGATCTGCTCGTCGCGCTGGGCGTGCCGAGGGAGAAGATCATCCTGGAGACCGAGTCGCACGACACCCGGGAGAACGCCCTCTACTCCGCCCGGATCGCCCGCAGCCTCTCGGCCGACGCCGCGGTGGTCGTGACGAGCGCGCTCCACATGCCGCGCTCGATCCGCATGTTCGAGCGCGCGGGCCTCGACGTCCTCCCCGCGCCGGTCAGGTACCACGCCCCGCCGCACCCGGGGCCGGGACGGCTGCTCCCGTCGTCGCTCTGCCTCCTGCGATCGCAGCGAGCGGTCCACGAGCTCGTGGGCCTGCTCGAGCCGTAGCCCGGGCGATCGCGGCGAGCGGTCCACGGGCCCGCGGGCCTGCTCGCGCCGCCGGCGCGGCGAGCACGGCCGCGCCGTCGCGCCTCGCTACCAGGTGACCTTCTGCGAGCCGCGGACGAAGCGCCACAGGCCGACCACGGCCGCCGCGTTGAGGACCACGAACGTGCGCGCGAGCGCGCCGAGCTTGCCCGCGGCGCCCCCGAGCGCGGCGAGCAGGTAGAACGCCGCCTGGCCGCCGAACAGCGCGCGCGTCGCGTAGAGCGTCCACGAGGCGTCGCCGCTGGCCTCGGCGCCGATCCAGGCGGCGGTCGACGTGAGGAGCAGCGCGACGAGCGCCCAGGGGCACACGAGGCGAAGCAGCTTGTGAGAGAAGATCTCGAACCAGGACGGGTTCCTGAACGGGACGAGCAGCGCCGGCAGCAGCGAGAAGAGCTGGTAGTTGCCCGCCAGCGTGCGCACCTTGCGGCCGAACTCGCGCTCGTCGCCGAAGGCGTCGTCGTACGCGATCGCGTCCGCTGCGAAGAGGATCGAGCGGCCCTCGAGCCGGAGCCGCATCGGAACCCACATGTCATCGAGGATGACGCCCTCCGGGAGCCGGCTCATGTCGGCGCGCCGGATGGCGTAAATCGGGCCGGTCACGCCCACCATGCTCCTGAACCGGCCCTCCTGGAGGCGGATCCAGTTCTCGTAGCGCCAGTAGGCCCCGGAGCCCGCCGAGCCCTTCAACACCAGGTTGCCGGAGACGCAGCCCGCGCCGGGATCGGCGAGGAGGCGCACGAGCGCGCGCAGCGCGCCGGGCACGAGGGGCTGGCGGATGTCGGTCATCAGCAGCACCTCGCCCGTCGCGACCCCGAGCATCGTGTTCACGCCGATCGGCTTGCCGCGCCGCTGCTCGCTGACGATCACCTTCACCCGGGGATCGCGCTCCGCGAGCTGCCGGGCCACGAGCAGCGTGTCGTCGGTCGAGCCATCCGAGTAGAGCAGGACCTCCAGCTTGTCCCTGGGATAGTCGAGCGCGAACAGGCTCTCGACCTTGGCCGGGAGGTACGACGCCGCGTTGTAGACGGGGATGCACGCCGTCACCGTGGGGACGTAGCTCGGGTCCTCCTTCCGCTGCGCAGGCCAGAGGCGCGCCAGGATCCCGATGACGATCGGGTACCCGAAGTACGTGTACACGAGCACCGCGACGGCCAGGAAGGAGGCGATGACCACGCTACACTGTAAAGCGCCGGTCGGGGGCGCTTGTCAATCGACATGGATGGCGCGCGGCGACCCGGCGGTGTTCGTCGCTCGCGCGTCACACGACGCGCGACGGATCGCGCGCGGCATCGTCACGCGGGCGCGCAGGGCTCGGCGCGCATGCATCCGTCGCGCGCAGGGCTCGGCGCGCGAGAGGTCACGCGCAGGGCTCGGCGCGCGCGCATCAGTCGCGCACCTTCACGCTCCGGATGACGTCTCCATCCACGAGCGACGCCCACGGCCCGGCGGCGACGCCGACCGCCGCGTACTGGCCGTCGAGGTGCGGCGCGCGCGCGTGCATGACGAAGAGCTGGCTCGATCCGGTGTCGCGGCCGGCGAGCGCGACGCCGACGCGGAGCGGCTCGAACGGGACCGGCGACGTCTCGCAGCGGAGCGCCGGCCTGCCGGGCGGCCCGCCGGCGCCGTCGCCGAACGGAGCGCCGAACTGGGTGACGAAGCCGGGCACCACGCGGTGGACGATCTTGCCGTTGTAATAGCCGGAGCGCGCGAGATCGACGAAGCGGGTCACCGCGACCGGCGCGAGCGCGGGGTCGAGCGTCATCGTGAGCTCGCCGGCGTCCGTGTCGAAGGTCAGCACCGCCGGCGCGCGCACGAGCGCGGAGGCCTCGGCCGGCACCTCGCCGGAAGGCGGCGCGACGGCCGGACGCCCCGCGGCGCCCGCGTCGCCCGGCAGCCCGGCGTCGCACGCGATCTTGCGGCCTCGAATCACGCCGAGCGCCGTCCCCGCGCGCGCCCGCGTCGTGGGGTAGCTCGAGCGGCAGAGATCCTCGAGGCGCGCCTCGGCCGGCTTGAGCGAGAGCGCCCCCACCGCGTCGATCACCGCGCCGATCAGCTCCGGATCGCCGCGCACGCCAGGGCGCTCGAGCAGCGCGAGCAGCGCGGCCTCGATCGCGGGCGACGTGGCCGCGGCGGGCGCGTCCTTCTCGTCGGGCCGCCGCTTGCGCTTCCGCTTCCCCTGCGCCGGCGCCTCCGACGCGCGCTGGGGCTGCCGCGCGATGACCTCCGCCGCGGCGGCGACGAGGCCCGGCTCCTCCGCGGCGAGCGCCTTGGCGAGCAGGTCGGGCGCGCCGGCGATCTCGTCGTGCGAGGCGATGAGCTCGATCGCGGCCTCCCGCGCGCGCAGGTCCCCGGACTCGGCGTAGGCGCGGAACGCGGCGAGCCGCGCGCCCGTGATCGCCTCGCGACCGAGCACCTCGACGGCCGCCCGGGCGCCGATCGAGCCGCGCGCCGGCGCGGCGGCGTCCGGCTTGCTCCCCGGATCCGAAGGCGCCGTGACGTCGCAGCCGAGGAGCAGCGGATCGCGGTAGTTCGCGCCGACGAGGAGCCTGGCCGCCCCGCAGCGGAGCCACGCGACGCGGCGGAGGATCGCCGCGGGCGCGCTCGGCGGCGGCGGCAGGGCGGCGAGCTCGCGGAGCGGCTTGCGCGCGGCGCCAGCAGATCCGAGCGCGTCGAGGGCGGTGAGCAGCACGCCGAGGTCGTCGCTGACGAGGCCCGTGAGCGCGATCGGGTCCGCGCTCGGGACGAGCGGGGCGAGCGCGTCGGCGAGGGCGCGCTGGCCGGGCGCGCCGAGCCGCTTGAGCGCGCGCGCGGCCTCGGCGCGCTCGCTCGCGGTGAACACGCCTTTCGTGCCGAGCACGCGCGCGAGCTCGGAGGCGGCCGCCTCCCCTGCCCGGCCGAGCGCGCGCACCGCGAAGAGCCGCGCGTCGCCCGCCTCCGCGAGCCGCGCGGTCGCGACGTCGCGGATGCGGGGGATGACCGTGAGCGGGACGTGCTCGAGCCGCCCGATCGGGTAGAGCGCCTCCGGGACCGGCGGGCTGGCCGCGCTGCCCGAGGCGAGGTTGAGCAGCGCGACGAGCGTCTCCTCGCGCAGCTTGAGCTTGATCGCGGCGAGATCGCCGAGCGCGTACGCCGCGTGGATCGCGCGCTCGCGCGGCCCGTCGAGCCACGCGACCAGCGTCGGCTCCGACGCCTCCGCGCCGCACCGCCCGATGGCCCGGGCGAGCGCGCCGCCCGCGTCGAGCCGCGGCGCGACCGCTGCTGCGGCGGCGGCGCCCGGCGCGGCCGCCTGAGCCGGGCGGACGTCGCGGGCGAGGGCGCGCGCCACGAGCGCCGAGACCGTCTCCGCCTCGTGGCCCTTGCACGAGAACCCGAGGCCGTAGGCGGCCCACGCGACCACCTCGTCGTCCTCGTCGGCGAGCGCGCGCAGGAGCCCGGGCTGCGCCGCGTCGCCGCCGATGCGCGCGAGCGCCCGCGCGGCGGCGCGCCGCACGTCGACGTCGCGGCTCTGCTGGTCGGCGGGGCTCACCTCCAGGGCGGCGCGGCGCTGCTCGGCGGCGAGGAGGGCGTCGAGGCGCGCGCTCGCGCCGGCGCTCGGGGCCGGAGCCGCCGCGGAGCTCCCCGCGTCCGGCGCGGGGCCGGGCGCCGGCTGCCCGGTGCAGGCGGCGAGCGACAAGGGCAGAGCGAGCAGAGAGGAGGAGCGCCTTCTCGACATGATCACGTCTCCGCCCGGCGCGCGCCGTCGAGCAGCCAGGCGGCGCTCTCGCAGAGGATCTGCCGGCGGCGCATCGCGCGCGCGTCGAGCCACATCGAGACCACCTCGTGGCCGCGCTGCCACGCGCGCGCAACCATCGGCTGGCGCACGTGAGGCGCCGGCAGCGCGCAGGCGTCGATCCCGACCTCGCGGAAGTTCTGGAGAGCCCTCGCCATGTGCCAGGGGCAGGTGACGATCGCCGCCCGCCGCGCGCCCATGCGGCGCAGGAGGGCCGCGCTGAAGATCGCGTTCTCGTGCGTGGTGAGCGACCAGAGGTCCTGCAGGATGGCGTGCGCCGGGACGCCGGCGCGCCGCAGCTCGGCGGAGAGCACGCGCGCCTCGATCTGCGCGCCCCAGCGGCGCCCGCCGCTGGCGATCACCCACGGCGCGACCCCGTCGCGGTAGGCCTGCGCGGCGCATGCTGCGCGGCGCGCGCCGGGGGCCGCCGGGCGCCCGGACGGGAGCATCCTGCAGCCGAGGACGACGATGGCGTCCGCGTGGAGCGGCATGCGCCCGACCATAGCCCATCGGCCGCGGCCGTCGCGCATCTGCTGCGCGGCGGCGCCGTCTTGCCCGCCGGGCGCCAGGGCGCCGCCGCGGCCTCCCGCGCCGCCGCCGCGGCCTCCCGCGCCGCCGCCGCGGCCTCCCGCGCCGCCGCCGCGGCCTCCCGCTCCGCTGCGGCTCCCCCGCGCCGCCGCCGCGGCCTCCCGCGCCGCCGCCGCGGCCTCCCGCGCCGCCGCCGCGGCCTCCCGCTCCGCTGCGGCTCCCCCGCGCCGCCTCCGAGGCCGAGCCGCGGCCGCCGGCGCTTCCTCGGCGCCGCCGCCTCCCGCGCCTCCCCCGCCCTTCCGCGCACCTCCGGCGCCGCGCGCGCCGCGGCCCCTCCGCCGCGCCGCCGCCCTCCCGCCGCCGCCTGCCGCTGGCCTGCGACCTACCCTGCAACTACATTGGCGCCGTGGCCCTGCTCCCCCGGCCAGGTCTCCACGTCTGCGACCTTCCTTGCTTCCGGTGCACCAGGCGGCTTGACGCTGCCCGCGCTCGGAATCTAATAGCTCTACCTTGAAACGGGCGGGGTTCAGCGAGCGAGGCAGGATGCGGATCAAGATGTGGGGGGTTCGCGGAAGCATCCCCACGCCCGGTGCAGGCACGGTCGAAGTCGGCGGCAACACGAGCTGCTATGAGATCCGTGCCGGCGAGACGCTGGTCATCCTCGATGGCGGGACGGGGCTCCGTCTCCTCGGCCAGGAACTGGTCAAGGAGATGCCCTTCGAAGCCTGGATGTTCTTCAGTCACGTGCACTGGGATCACATCCAGGGCTTCCCGTTCTTCACGCCCGCGTTCGTGCGCGGGAACAAGATCCACCTCTACGGCGGCCTCAACGTCTCCCGGACGCTCGAGGAGACGCTCGCCGGCCAGATGGACTACCCGAGCTTCCCGGTGCACCTCACGGAGATGGGCGCGGCGATGACCTTCCGCGATCTCTACGAGGGCGAGGTGGTCACGATCGGCCCGAACGACGACGTGCGCGTGACCAACGCGCGCGGCAACCACCCGAACGGCGTGTACGCGTACCGCGTGGAGCACGAGGGGAAGGTGGTCGTGTACATCACCGACTCCGAGCACTACGCCATCGTCGATCCGAAGCTGAAGAAGCTCGCGATGGGCGCCGACGTGCTGATCTTCGACGCGATGTACACGCCCGAGGAGTACGCGGGCGAGGTGGGCGGCGGTCCGAAGACGGGCTGGGGCCACGCCACGTTCGTCGCGGGCTGCGAGCTCGCGAAGGCGGCGGGCGCCAAGCAGCTCGTCCTGCACCACCACGACCCCAACCAGACCGACGCCATGGTGCGCGAGAAGGAAATGCGCGCCCGCGAGCTCTTCCCGAACACCATCGCCGCGCGCGAGGGCACGGTCATCGAGATCTAGCGCGGCGCCCCGCCGGCGCGCGGGTGTGGCTCGTCGCGCTGGTGGCGGCAGCGCCTCGCTGTCGCAGCGTGCCCGCCTCGATCGCCCGCTCCCCAGCCCCCAGCCACGGAGCGCTGCGCCGGCGCGGGGCTCCCCCGCACAAGAGACGGGCCCAGAGCGGCGCTTTCGGCGCGCAGGCGTGCTCAGCGCGCGCCGCGCACCGACGACGTCGATCTGGGCCCGGATCGAGGCGGGCGACCGCCGTTTCTCAAGCGCTCTTGGCCATCGGCTCGCGGGTGATCTCCTCGATGCGCGCGCGCATCCGCTTCTTCGCGCGCTCCTCGATCTGGCGCACGCGCTCCTTGCTGACGCCGAAGTCGGCGCCGAGCTGCTCGAGCGTCACGGGGCTGTCGGTCAGCCAGCGCTGGTTCATGATGCGGCGCTCGCGGGGCGACAGCTCGCTCACGACCTTCTGCAGCGCGCGCGAGAGCTGCTCGCGCTCGTCCGCCGCGCAGGCCTCCTCCTCGGGCGTGTGCGAGCTCGACGCGAGCCGCTCCACCGGAGCCACGCCGTCGTCGGTCGGAGAGCGCTCCAGGCTGACGTCGCGCGCCATGAGCAGCGGCAAGAGCTCCGCCGCCCGCTCCTCCGTCAGGCCGCTCAGCTCCGCCAGCACCGCCGGGTCCTTCTCGTGCGTCTTGCGGTAGATGCGCAGCGCGCGGCGCTCGCTCTTCGACGAGCCGAGGCGCACGATCCGGTACCCCCGCGCCACGTGCTCGCGGATCTCCGCCCGGATCCAGTAGGCCGCGTAGGTCGCCAGGCGGCAGCCGCGGTCCGGATCGAAGCGCTCCGCCGCCTTCAGGAGGCCGATGTTCCCCTCCTGCACGATGTCCTCCATCGGGAGCCCCCACCGGCGGTACTCGAGCGCGATCGTCATGACGAACGGCAGGCACGCCTCGATGAGGCGCCGGCCGGCGTCCCGGTCACCAGCGCGCCAGCGGAGCGCGAGCTCCCGCTCGGCCTCCGGGCTCAGGGTGGCGTAGTTCGCGAGCTCTGTACGGTAAGCCGAGAATGCCGCGCGGTCCCAGGTGGTGCTCATGCTCTCTTCGCTCTCCGCCGCGCGCGCCGATCAAGGAGGGCCGGGGTCGAGAGACCCTGCGAACCGGTGGGCGGCACCGGACCAGATGCAGGCGCGATGCCGGGATAAACCCTACGAAATCGCCTTTTTTTGCGCTGGAATGCGCAACGTGTTCGGATCCCCGGAGGGACGCGAAAGCTTTGCGGGAAAGCGGAGGAGCACGAATGCGCGGCGCTGAGCCCAGTTCCACGGCGCGCGAGCGGCGAATGAGAACAGGATGTTGCTTCCAGGTTTCGGGCGCCCGCAGGGCCGCCCGCGCGGAAGGCCTGGGCGACGCCCGCAGGGCCGCCCGCGCGGAGGGCCTGGGCGATGCCCGCGGGGCCGACCGCGCAGAGGGCCTGGGCGCCGCCCGCGCGGAGGTCCTGTGCAGCGCCCGCGCGGAGGTCCTGGGCGGCGCCCGCGGGGCCGCTCGCGCGGAGGGCCTGGGCGCCGGCGCGGAGCGCACGCCGACGATCGCCGCGGTCGCCCCTGCCCCTGCGGCCCGCGTCGTGATATCCGGAGAGCAGTGAGGACACGCGTCGCGAGCTCCGTCGCGTGCATCGCCGCAAGCCTGGCGACGCTCGCCTTGCTCTCGCGCGAGGCGGAGACGCCCCTGGCGAAGGCGCGGCGCGGGCTGGCGCGGCCCCTGCTCCACGCCCTCACGCCGGACGACGAGGAGATCGACGGCGTCGGCTGCGACCCGAACGCCCTCGACCGCGGCATCGCGGTGCCCACCGGGGCGCCGACCTCGCTCGGCTGTGAGCAGGCGCGCGCCATCGTCGCCCAGGCCCGCACCACGCTGGCCGCGCCGCCGCTCCGCGTCGATCCCGCAAAGTTTGCCGAGGCGACCTCCGACTGGCTCGATCCGCACGGGCTATGGTCGGTCGCGCCCGACGCGCCGGTGGGGGCGTCGCTGCGCAGGGAGGCCGCCGCGCTCCTCGCCGAGCTGCAAGAGCCCGTGGGCAGCGGTCCGTGCGCGGCGGCGCTGCGCGTGGGCCAGGAGCTCTCCCGGTGGTCGCGCGAGCTCGATGGGCTCTTCGACGAGGGCTACCGGCGCGGCCTGGCCCGCCCGCCCACGACGGCCGCCGAGGCGTGGGCGCTGATCTCCGCGGCGCCCTTCGAGGACGGCGAGGTGACCCGGAGCGCCCGGGATCTCGCGCGCGAGCTCGGCCGGGAGGTCGGCGCGCTGAGCGCGCACTTCGGGGAGCCGCTCGCCCGCTACGCCGACGCCGTACGCGAGCGCGCGGCGCCCTCGATGAGCGACGACGGCTGGGCGCGCACGGTGATCGCGGCCGCGGTGCGCGCCTACGTGCCCCAGCTGGACGCCCATGGCGCATGGGCGCCGCTCGAGGAGGAGGTCTCCATCTACGATCTCGACCTCGAGGCGCACCCGCCGGCCCGGCTCTGGCAGGAGATGACGCGCACCGCGATCGGGGTGCGCATCGACCGCGGCGCGCTCGCGCCGCTCGCGGACGGCGACGTGGTGATCCGGATCCAGGATCTGCCGATCTCCGGGATGAGCGTCGAGCAGGCCGAGCAGCTCGCCGTGCTCGCCGACGTGCGCCCCGGGACGACCGCGCGCGTGGCGCTGCTCCGGCGCGGCGCCGCGGCGCCCCTCGAGCTGACCGTCGCGCCGCACCCGATCGGGCCGCAGCCGGCGGAGGCCGCGCCGGCGGAGCTGCCGCTCGACCTGGTGCGGTTCGGCGACGGCAAGGTCGCGGTGATCACCATCCCGGACGTCCCCGACGACCTCGGCGATCGGGTCGCGGCGGCGCTCCTCCGCGCGCGCGCCCAGGGCGACGCGCGGGGCGTGATGCTCGACGTGCGCGCGAACGGCGGCGGCTCGACCGACGGGGCGATCGCCGCGCTCGGGCTGTTCCTGCCGGGCGTGCCGCTGTTCCCGATGCGGCGCCGCGACGGCGGCGTCGAGGTGGAGCGCTCGCCCGACGTGCCCGCGGAGCGCGGGTGGACCGGGCCGCTCGCGGTGCTCGTCGACGGCGACTCCGCGAGCGCGGCGGAGATGATCGCCGGCGCCATCGGCAGCTACCGGCGCGGCGTGGTCATCGGCGATCGCACCTACGGCAAGGGGTGCGCCCAGGAGTACCTCGACGACGACGCCCACGTCGGCGTCCTGCGCCTCACCACGCTGCTCTACGCGCTGCCCGACGGCGCGCCGGTGCAGAAGGTCGGCATCGTGCCGCAGGTGCAGCTCTCGCTGCCGGCGACGAACGAGCGGGAGGCGCGCGTGGACCGGGCGCTCGGCCCGTGGCGCGGCCCCGACGTGCGCGACCTGCACCGCGTGCGCGAGGTGCCGTGGCCGGCGCACGCCGGGCGGGTGGGGCCCTGCCGCGACGAGACGGTCTGCCGCGCGCTGCGGTCGCTCGGCGCGGCCCCGGCGGCGGCGCGCTGACGCGCCGTCAGCGCTTCCAGAACTTGCCGAGGAGGCCGCCCGCGGGCGTGGGGTCGTTGCTCGTGCGGCTGCGCATCTCCTGCACGCGCACCTCGCGGATGGCGTCGAGGTTCTTCGGGTTGATCTCGGCCGCCAGCCGGAAATCGCGGATCGCCAGGTCGATCCGCCCCGAGCGCTTGAGGAGCATGCCGCGGTAGAAGAGCGCCCGCTCGTAGCGGGGCTCCTTCCGCAGGACGACGTCCAGCGTCTGGATCAGATCGTCGTAGTGCGCGCTCGTGGCGCCCTCCGCGAGGGGGGGCGGCTCGCCGCGCCGCTGCGCCTGGATCCAGACGAGCAGCGTCATGTACTCGGGCTGCTCCGGGTCGGCGTTGAGCGCGCGCAGCGCGCGGACCTCGGCGCCCGCGAGGTCGTTCTTCTTGAGCAGGATCTCGGCCTTCTGGAACTCGAGCGCGGCGTCGACGACGCGGGCGATCTTCTCCTCTTCCTCCGCCGGAGGCGGGGTCTCCTTCGGCCCCTGCAGGTACTCGGCGCGCCGCTTCGGATCGCTCAGCGTCTGGTAGGCCTCGCTGATGCGGGCGAACACGCGCGCGACGAGCGGCTTGACGTCCTGGAGCTCCGGCGGCGTCCGGTCGGGGTGCCACTGCTTGGCGAGCGCGAAATAGGCGCTCTGCACGCGCTCCGGTGGGGCGTCGTCCGCGACGCCGAGCATCTGGAAGAAGCTCTCTCCGTCGATCGCCGCGGCGCGCGCCTCGATCTCGGCGCGGCGCGCGGCGAGCTCGGGGCTCGGCGCGGCGCGCAGCGGCGGCGGGAGGTCGGACGCGGGCGCCGCGCCCGCCTGCGGCCTGGCGGGCTCGGGGGCGCGCGCCGGCGGAGGCGGCGCCGCCTCGGCCCGCCCCGCCCCCCGCGCGGGCCTGCCCTCCTGGCCGACGGCCGCCATCTTGACGGTGGGCGCCTGCTGCTGCGGCGGCTGCGCGCGGGCGCCGGAGAACGCCGGCGCGATGGGCTGCTTCGCCCCCCTCGGATCCGCGCTGCGCGGATCGCCGCCGGACGCGCGCGGATCGAACGGCGCCGCCGGCCCGGGGAGCGGCGCGCCGCGGCCGTCCGGCGCGCCGGACGGGGGCGGCATGGTCGAGCGGCGCGGGGCGAACGGCTCGGCGAACGGCGATCCCGACCGCCTGCTGGACGGCGCCGGGGCGTCGTCGGGTTGCCGCGGCGAGGCGCGGCCGTCTGCCTCGCCGCGCGCCGGGCGCGGCCCGGGCGCCGTCGAGCCCGAGGCGGGGCGCGGCCCGGGCGCGGTCGAGCCCGAGGCGGGGCGCGGCGAGCGCGCCGCCGCGCCGGCCAGGTCGCGCTGGGCGGCCTGGCCCGCGTCGGCCGGGGCGGAGCTCCCGGTCCGCTCCCGGCCGGCCCCGGCGGGCGCGCCGAGCCCGACGGGGCGACGGCCCGGCGCGCCGAGATCGAGGTGCCGCGTGATCGCGAGCGCGTAGATCGTCAGCCGCACGACGCGCTCCTGCGCGACGCCGGCCCCGACGAGCTCGGGGAGCGTCATGCGCCGCGTGCGCAACAGGTCGACGACGGCCGCCTCGTCGCGGTGGAGCTGGAACCGCTTCATCTCGGCCTCGACGTGGAGGCCGAGATGCCGGTTCTGGATCCGGTCGAGGGTCGCGTCGATCAGCGGATCGTCGGCGTGGTGCCGGACGCCCGCCATGATCACCGCGAGCGGCTCGCACCCGATGAGCTCCGGGCCGCCGTAGGACGAGAGCAGGTTCTGGCCGTCGTAGTAGGCGTAGCGCGTCTCGGGCGGGAGATCGTAGAGCGCGACCAGCTTGCGCACGAGCTGCTCGCGCAGCACGCCGAAGACCGTCTCGCGGTCGAGCAGGCCCCGGGAGACGAGCAGCCGGCCGTGCAGCACCCGCCGCTTCGTGATCTCCCGGAGCGTCTCCCGGAGCGTCGCCTCGTCGAGGAGGCCGAGCTCGAGGATCACCCGGTCGAGCGGAGCGATGATCGTGCCGGTCCAGATCTTGGCCGGCACGCCGTCGCTGAAGAAGATGCCGTGGCGGACGCCCCCGGGGTCGATGAAGCACGTCGTGCCGGTGAGGCGCCGGTCGAGCATGTACACGAGCAGGTGGACCAGCGGCGTGCGCGCGAGCGCGCCCTCCGCCGTCGGCGCCTCGCTCGGCAGCGACAGCACCGCGATGGGGCCGGCCATGGCCGAGGGGGGCAGCTCCGACACCGGGCTGCGCTCGCGCCGCGATGGCTGCTCTCCCCAGCCGCGGGCGCGCGGCGCGGGCGGCCGCGCGCTCTCCTCAGGGACCTCGTCCGGATCGCTGTCTGTCTGCACCGACCACGACTCCTCTCCGTGAGCGCCCGGCGGGGGCGAGTGCGGGTCCGCCGCCGCGGCGGGCTCCTGCTGCAGCGGCGGATCCGGCGGCCAGCGCGCCGTCGTGCGCCCGGGGCGCATGGTCGGCGCGAGCCTGCCGGACGGCGCCGGCGGCAGGTCCGCGAGCATCCTGGCGTCCGCGCCGCCGTCGTCGGCCAGCGCCGCCGGCGCGGCCTCGGGCGGCGAGGCGGGCCCGCGGCCGGCGTCGCCGGGCCGCGGCTGCGTCCTCCGGCCCGCCGGCGAGCTGGTCATCGGCAGCGTCGGCGACGAGGGCCGCGTGATCGGCTGCGGCGGCGGCATGCGCAGGTTGGCGAGCGGCGACGCCGGCGCCGGCGCCGAGCGGACCGGCGCCTCCGCCGGGATCGTCGGCGACCGGAGCGACACCTGGGGCGCCTCCTGGACGGCCGCGTGGGCGCGCATCGACGCGGCGGCGGGGTCGTCGCTGGTCGCGACGATCCGGCGGATGTGCCGCGTCGGCTCGCCCTGGCGAGGCCGCTCCGCGAGATCGACCTCGAGCGCGCGCCCGATCGGCCCGCCCGAGGCGTCGAGGACCAGGCGGACGCGCGGCTGCGAGTAGCGGGCCGGGTGCGCCGGCGTCTGCACCACCAGCGCGACCTCGCCGGTCGAGAGCTCGACGAGCGTGCCGGTCGGAAAGATCCCGAGCGCGCCGACGAGCAGCCGCAGCACCGTGCGGTCCGCCGGATCGGACGCCTCCTGCTCGAGCTTGGCGATCGCCTCGTCGGCGGAGAGCGGCGCCTCGCCCGGCGCCGGCGTCAGGAGGTCGTTGAAGGCGCGGGCGGTCGCGAGGATGCGCGCCTGCAGCGTCGGCTGGCGGAGGCCGCGGTAGACCGGGCCGAGCGCCGCCTGGCGGCGCACCCAGTGCGCCTCGTAGGCCAGCACGGTGCGCATCACGCTGGGCTCGTTGACGAGGCCGAGCGCGGTGAGCACGACCGCCGTGCCGGCCGGGACGTCCGCGTCCTGCTGCTCGCTCAGCTGCGGGACGAGCCCGCCCGCGCCGCTCTTCGCGGCGCCGGTGAGCCGCGGCCGCGCGATGTCGAAGAGCAGCGCCGCCATCGAGAGCCGCTGCAGGAGGACGACGTCGGCCGTGATCTGCCGGGCCATGGCGAGGCTCAGGATCGCGGTGTTCACCGCGCGCCCGGCGTCGTCGTGGTTCTGGTTGCGGAGCGCGGTGACGCCGAGGAAGGCCGGCGTCTCGTTCGCGGAGAGGTCGACGAGGCGCTGCGTGATGCGCTTGACGCCCTGCCGCAAGGTGTAGCGGCCCTGCCGGAGGTCGTCGTAGAACCGGCGGAGGATCACGATCGCCGTCGCGTAGGTCCGCACGATCGCCGTGGTCTCGTCGCCCTCGCGGTCGACCGCCACCTCGCGGCGGAGCACCTCCTCGTCCACGGCGCGCAGGCGGACGCGCGGCGCCGGGCGATCCGCGAGCGCCGGCTTGGCGCTCCGGAGCGCCTCGGCGAGCGCGGAGGCGAGGGCGTAGAGATCGCTCGCGCGGACGTCCTTGGCGATCCCGATCTCGGAGTAGCCGCAGCGGCCCAGGATGTCGCCGAGCTCGAGCGCGCCCTCGTAGACGGCGCGGTTCGCCTTGAGGAGCTGCCCGGAGACGAAGACCGAGCCGCGGGTGAACAGGATGGAGACGTTGTGGCCGGAGCGCTGGCCGAAATCCTGGACCACCGAGACCGTCTCCTCGACCTGCCGGACCATCGCCTGGTTGTCGATGGCGTGCAGCGTCGAGAGCTTCACCAGCCGGAAGAGGGCCTGCACGACGCTGGCGGCGAGATCGCGCGCCTGCTCGCGCCGGATGTTCTCGGACACGTTCTGGCTGATGACGTCGACCTGGGGAGCGGTCACGGGAGATCTCCGACCGTCGAGATCCGCTTGCCGAGGCGGCCGGCGATCGCCTCGGCGGCGGCGCTCGCGGCGTCGCGCAGCGCCTGGCTGTTCCAGGGCCGCCGCTTCGAGGCCGCGAGCGCGGCGTCGAGCGCCTCCTGGGAGCGCGCCTCGCGGCCGAGCAGCTCCGCCGAGAGGCAGCGCGTCTGCTCCGCGGCGTCGTCCGCGAGCAGGCCGTGCCGCTGGAGCAGCTCGATGGCGACCGACTCGCCGCGCGCCGGGTTCAGCGTGTAGAGCGCGCCGAGGAACTCGCGCCGCTCGTCGAGCGTGAGCTGGTGGAACGAGCTGTCCTGCACGCGGCGGACGAGCAGCGGGCCGGCCGCGCGGACCTGGTGGTGCGCCAGCGTGCGGAGCGCCGCGACGCGCACCTCGGGCGGCGCCGACTCGGCGAGCGAGAGCAGCTCGTCCCGGATCTGCTCGGGGCTCGTCGCCAGGTGGGCGATCGCCTCGCAGCGGAGCGCCGCGTTCGCGCACCCGGAGAGCCGCTTCAGCGCGCCGAGGGCGCCCTGCGTCCGCGACGCGGCGAACATCTTGAGGATCGGGCGGGCGACGTCGAGATCCAGGGTCATGAGCGCGTCGACGACCCCCTCCTCGTGCCCGGGCAGCGTCCGCTCGAGGTGGCCGAGGAGCGCGCGGCGCAGGGGCTCGTGGCCGACGTGCCCGACGACCTCCATGGCGACCGGCAGGTAGTCGCTGCCGAGCTTGTGGAGGATGGGCGCGAGGCGCTGCGCGACGAGATCGAGGTCCACGGGGGCGGGCTGCGCCGCGGCGCCGGGGCTGGCCGTCATGACGACGCGCGTCGCCTCGCGGAGCAGGAGCCGCATCGTGTCGGGCGGGAACATGCCCCGGGCGAGCTCCGTCGCGAGCGCGCCGGCCTGCTGCCTCGGCGCGAGCGCGTCGAGCGCCTTCTCGAGCGCGTCGTGCATGCCGAAGAGCACGTCGAAGCGGCGCGCGAGGACGAGATCGCGCGCCGAGGCGGCCATCGGCTCGGTCACGAGCTCGACGTCCTGGTAGCGCTTCGCGTTCAGGAAGGCGTCGGCCACGACCTCGACGAAGCGCTCGCTCCAGCGGTCCGGGCTGAGCACGAGCTGCGTGCCGAGCGCGCGCTGCGCGACCGGGTCGAGCGCGAGCGCGCTCGCGGCGCGGCGCGCGGCCCGCAGCGCGGCCGCGTCGGTGTCGATCACCATCGCGGCCGCCTCGGCGCGGTTCGCCTTCTCCTCGGCGGCGCGCCGGGCCATGCTCTCGACGTCGTCGGCCTCGTGCCAGAACTGCTCGCGATCGGCCGCGTCCCCCTCGACGAAGACGCTCACCACGTCGTAGCGCACGTGCTCGAGGCGGCGCTCCCACAGGGCCGCCGCGACGTCGTCCTCGGGGGCGAGATCGCGCAGCGGATCGAGTAGCAGCACCTCGCAGAGCGAGCGCAGCTCCTCCTCCGTGATGCCCGGGAGCAGCTGGACGCGCCGCACGCCGGCCGCGAAGAGGTTGTACGGGACGAGGTCGAGCGGGTGCGGCGGCTCCCACACGGTCCGCCGGCGGTGCTCGAAGGCGTACGGCGTCAGCGACCAGTGGACGAGGGCCCCGTCCGCGCGCAGCGCCTCCACGATCGCCTGGAAGGTCGCGCGGAGCTTGTTGTCGGCGTCCGGGTGGCTCCAGCCGTAGTGGCGCACCGCGGGGAGCAGCCGCTCGACGCGGCGGAACACCTCGGTGAGCCGCGCGACCGCGGGGTCGTCCGGCTCCGCGTCGCCCGGCTCTTCCTGGGGCGCGGGCTCCTCCGGCGGCCGCATCCCGACGGCCGTGGGGGAGTCGTCCGGCGGGGGGCGCCGCGTGCTCTGCGGCGCGGTGCGGCGCGGGACGGACGCGCCGACCTCCTCGAGGATGCGCAGCACCTCCTGCCGCATCTGCTCGGCCGAGTCGTAGCGGTTGCGCCGATCCCAGGCGAGCGCCTTGTCGACGAGGCCGATGACCGAGGCGGGCAGCTCGGGCGCGATGCGCGCGAGCGACGGCGCCGGCGTCGTCGCGGCGAGGATGAACGCCTCGTTGTCCGAGCGGCCCTGGTGCAGGCGCTGCCCGCTGAGCACGGCGTACAGCGTCGCGCCGATCGAGAAGAGATCCGCCCGCCCGTCGACCCCCTCGGTCAGCCCCATCGCCTGCTCCGGCGCCATGAACGACGGCGTCCCGAGCGCCGTGCCCGCCTTGGTCTTGTCGCCGGGCGCGCCGCGCAGCCGCGCCACGCCGAAGTCGAGCAGCTTCACCACGTTGTCCTTCGTGATGAAGATGTTCGCGGGCTTCAGGTCGCGGTGGACGATGCCCTCGCCGTGGAAGCTCTCCAGCGTCTTCAGCACCTCCCCGGCGATCCAGAGCGCCTCCGCGACGGGGAGCTTCCGGCTCTTGCGCTTCCAGAGCTGCTGCACGGTCTCGCCGTCGAGCAGCTCCATCACGAGGAACGGCTCGTCCTGCTCGGTGATGTCGTCGTCGAGGATCGCGACCCGGCCGGGGTGGTCGACCTTGTTGGCGACGTACCCCTCACGCAGGAACCGGTCGCGGATGCTGACGTCCCGCGCGAACTCGGCGTGGAGGATCTTCAGCGCGGCGCGCGAGCCGTTCCGGTGGGTGGCGGCGTACACCGACGCCATGCCGCCCACGCCGAGGAGGGCGTCGATCCGCCACTTGTTCTTGATGGTCATCCCGACGCGGGCGCGCGCCCGCTGCTTCTCGTCCGGGGCGTCCGAGACCTCCGAGGGAGGAGGGATGACGGACTCGGGGATGACGCCACGTGAGGTCATTCGGCCACCGGAAGGCGGCAAATCGTATCACCTCCGCGCCCTCACCTGGTTCCGGATTTCACGCGGGAGCGCGGCCCGCCTTACGGTCCGCCGCGCGTCCTCCCTCGGCATCCCCGGCTTCCCGGCGTTTCCACGGGTGGATACCGCCGGTCAGGACGGCCCGGGCGCGGTGACGACCGCGCGACATCGCGCGTCATCGAGCACCGGGCGCACGCCGCGGTTCGACGGGAAGAGCGCGTTGAGGCGGGCGGTGACCGCGGGATCGCCGGTGAAGACGTCGATCTGCCGCCCGACGACCTTGATGCCGCGATCCTCGGCGACGAAGCAGCCGTCGTGGCGGCCCCCGCCCGGGAGCGGCAGGCCGACGAGCTCGGGGACGTAGAGGGTGGTGCCGAGCGGAATGACGCTCGAGTCCACCGCGACCGTGCGCAGCGGCGTGATGGGGCGCCCGGTGGCGCCGCGGCCGTACGGGAAGCGCCGCGGGTCGAGCCGCTCGAAGCAGACCTTCTGGCCGGTGCGCGGGCAGACGTCGGCGCACGCGCAGCCGCGCCGCGCGAAGCTCACCGTGTCGCCCGACGCGAGCCGGCCGCTCCCCTGGACGCAGACCTGGTCGTGGAACGCGCGCGGGACGCTCGCGAGCGGCGCGCAGGCGGCGTCGTAGAGGACCGCGTCCTTCGGCCCGCCGCCCTCGCTCGGGAAGTCGTAGTAGGTGTTCCGGAACAGCCCGGGCGCCAGCTCCGGCGCCGCGGCCGCGCGCGCCGCGTCGGCAGCGCGCCCGGGCCGGCCGTGCTCGCGGACGAGGATCGCCGGCTCGTCCTCCGCGGGCGCCGCGCCCGCCCCGCCGCGCCGGTCGGCGCGCGCCGCGCCGGCCGCCTCGCCCGGCGCGGCGGCGTCGCGGCCCCGGGCGGCGCCGGCGGCCGGGTCGCGATCGCCGGCGCGCGGCGCGGGCGCGGGCGCGTGGAGCCAGCCGTCGCCTCCGCGCGCGATCCGCGGCTCGCTCGAGCCGTCCTGGACCCAGTCCGCGCCGCCCTTCGCCGCGCACCCCGCGGCGAGCGCGAGCAGCAGCGCGCGGAGCCCGCGGACGGCGGAGGCGCCCGCGCGCGCCGCGCTCGTCAAAAGGCGCCTCCGAGGCGGGCGAGCTCCCGGATCGCCGCGGCGGCGATGTCGGCGCGCGCCCAGAGCGCGGCGGGGGCGCCGGCGCCGGCCGGCGCGGCGCCGGCGGCGATCACCACGGGCGCCGGATCGCCCGCGCCCGGCTGGCCGAGGCGGCTCGCGACGAGCCGCAGCGGCTCGATCACCAGCGCGAGCGCGATGTCCGCGCCGAGCGGGGCCAGCGCGGCCTTCACGGCCGGGACGTCGCCGAGGCTCTCGCCCTGAACCGCGGCGACGGCGCTGCGGAGCCCCGCGCCCGGATCGGCGCCGACCGACGCGAAGAGGCCGTCGTCGCGGACCAGGTAATGCACCTCGATCGCGGACGGCGGCCCCGCGCCCGGCGCCCCCTTGCGCGCCGGCGAGGCCGCCGCGCCGCCGGGCTGGCTCGCCGCGGCGGTCTGCTCCAGGCGCACGCGCCGCACATCGCCTTCGAGCTGCGGCTGCGCGACCTTGCCCGCGGAGACCCGGAGCCCCTCCCGCTTGAACGCGCCCTGGATCGGCGGGAGCTGCGCGGTCCCGAGGAGGTCCTGGATCCCGGCCTCGAGCTTGGCCCGGTCGCCCACGGCGGCGCGCACGAACGCCGTCGGGCCCGCGCCTTCGAAGCGGAGCCCGCCGGCGAACCAGTCGCCGCGCGCGTCCGACGCCGCGCGGATCGCCGCGCCGAGCCGCTCCCGCTCGGCCGGCGGGAGGCCGCCCTCGACGAGCCCCGCGAGGGCGTCGACGAGCTTGGGGACGTTCTCGGCGCGCGACGCGGCCCGGTCGCGGACCAGGATCCCGACGAGCGCGTCGGCGGGCAGATCGAGCAGGGGCTTCACGTCGCCGACCGCGAGCTCGGTCGACGCCTTCGACGCCGGGCCGCCCCCGGGCCTCGGCGTCGCCGACACGCGCAGGTGCGCGCTCTCGTCCAGCGTGAGCGTGACGCGCGCCCGCTCGAGATCGCCGAGCACCGCGAGCGCGCCCTCGATCATCGGAGCGAGCGGGAGCGCGGTGGCGGCCGGCGCGCCGTCGGGCCCGCGCGCCCCGTCCCACGCGCTCCGCGCCGCCCTGAGCACCGGGCCCTCGAGCGCGGGGCGCGGCAGCTCGATCGCGAGGTCCTCCTTCGGCACCTGCGCCTGCGGCATCGTCCGCGCGACGTAGGGGCCGAGGGTGGTCAGGTCGCCCGGGCTCTCCGCGACGAGCAGGTAGTTGCCGAGGACGCCGAGGGCCACCGGGCTCGTCCCCTGCAGCGGCTCGAGCAGCGCGATCGAGGTCGCCGCGTCGGGCGTCGCGCGGAAGCGCGCCGCCTCGCCCCGCGTGAGCTGGTCGATGAGGCGCGCGCCGTCCTTCACGTGGATGCCGAGCGCGGCCCGGGGGCGCGGTCGATCGGGGGCCTCCACGGCCGCGCCGAGCACCGGCACGTTGCCGTCGATCTCGGACGCGACGGCGATGGGCAGGCCGAGCAGCGACGCGGCGAGGGCGCCGGCGCTGCCCGGGAGGAGCGCCGCCGGCCCGCCGGCGAGGGCGCGCACCCGGGCCCACGTGGCGTCGGGCGTCGGGAGGAACGCCTCGGCGATGAGCCCCGCCGGCGCGGGCACCGGGCTCAGGCCCAGAGCGCCGGCGTCGGCCGGCGCGCCCGGCGATTTGCAGCCGAGGGCCCCCGCGCTCAGGCCGAGGACGAGGGCCAGGAGCGCGGCGGCGCCGCGGCGCATGGCGGAGGTCGATCGTACGCTCACGACCGCACCGTAGCGCCTTCCTGCCGGGGTCGACCACGAACCTGCAACGCCGCCGCGCGCGCCCCGCGCGGCGGCGCCTCGGGCGCGCCGCCGCGCCGCGGCGCTGGGGGCGCGTCACGACCTCGAGGGGCGGCGGGCGGCGACCCCGGCGGACTCTCCGAGGCAGATGCGCGCGAGCGAGAGCAGCGTCGCGTTCTCGCGGACGCGGTGCAGGAAGCTCTCGCGCAGGGCGGGCTCCGTGATCTCCGCGGCCCGGGCGAGGAGCCGGTCGCGGCCCCGGGCCGCGGCGGCGCGGGCGCCCTCCAGATCGCCCGCGGCGCGCGCCGCCTCGACGACGGCGACGAGGACCAGCGACTCGAACTCCTCGATGCCGCCGTAGCGCGCGAGGATGCCCTCGGCCTCGCGCGCCGCCGAGAGCGCGCCGTCGACGCGCCCCTGGGCGGAGAGGGCGCGCGCGAGCGCGGCGAGCGCGCCGGCGCGCGCGGGCGGCACGACCTGGAGGAGCTCCGCGGCGTCGCGGGCGTCGGACTCGGCCGCGGCGAAGTCCCCGGCCGCATGGGCGATGAGGGCGGCGTAGATGCGGCTGCCGCCCTCGAAGCGCAGGTTGCCCTGCGCGCGGGCCTCCAGGATGACCTGCCGCGAGAGCGCGAGCGCGTCGTCGAGCCGGCCGCTGGCCGCGAGCACGCGGCCGAGGTTCTGCCGGGCGCGCGTGGCGACGGTGCGCAGCCCCATGCGCTCGGCGGCCGCGAGCGCGGCGGTGAGCTCCTCGCCGGCCCGCTCGAAGTCGCCGAGCTCGACGAGCGCGAAGCCGAGGCTGACGCGCGCGTTGCACGCGTCGCGGACGTCGCCGGCCCGCTCGAACGCGTCGACCGCGGCGGCGTAGCCCGCCACGTCGCCCCCGGGATCGCCGAGGTGCCGCGCCCGCGCGCCGCGCAGCCGGTGCACCTCGGCGGCGGCGCGCGGCGCGAGGGACGCGAGATCCCCCGCGAGGGCGCGGACCCGCGCGACCAGCGCGTCCGCCTCGGCGTAGCGCCCCGCGGGGAAGAGCTGGCGCGCCGCCGAGCACAGGGCGACGACGCGCGCCGATCGGACGTCGGCGGCGATGCGGAACCCGGGCGGCGCGCTCCGGGGCGCGCCCGCGTCGCCCGAGGCGCCGTCCGCGGCCGCGGCGTCGCCGCACGCGGCGACCTCTTTCGCCCAGGCGGTCGTGAGCATGTAGTCGCCCCTCCGGCCGCTCGCGCTCATCAGCTCGTCGGCGGCGCGGAACCAGAGCGGCGTGCCGCGGGGCAGGCGCCGCGCCGCCTGGGCCGCGCAGCGCTGGGCCTGCTCGAACTCGCCGCGCCAGCGGTGCGCCTCCGCCTGGACCAGGCGCAGCGCGCTCAGCGCGTCGCCTTCGCGCGCGCCGCTCGGGTCGGCCGACGCGCTGCGCCCGCCTGCGGGCTCCTCGTCCGCGGGCCGATCGCAGAGGTCGCCGTGCCGCGCCCCCCGCTCCGCGTGCGCGATCGCCGCGGCGAGATCGCCGCGCTCGAGCGCCTGCTCGGCGCCGCGCAGGAACCACTGCATCGCCCGGCCGTGCTCTCCGCCGTGGTCGAAGTGCTCCGCGAGCGCGAGCGCGTCGAGCTCCCCGGCCTGCTCGAGCCACGCGCCCGCGAGCCGGTGGCCGAGGAGCCGGTCGCCTCGGGTGAGCGTCGCGTATGCGGCCTCGCGGAGGCGGGCGTGCCGGAACGCGTACTCCTCCTCGCCCGGGAACCTGCACGCGGGCCGCCGCTCGATGAGCGCGCGCGCGACGAGATCGAGGAGCCACCGGTCCAGGTCCGGCGCGCCCTGCTCCCCGCCGAGCAGCGCGGCCACGCCGCCGCGCCAGAACGCCTCGCCGAAGACGCTCGCCGCGCGGAGGATGCGGCGCACCGCCGGGTGCAGATCGTCGAGGCGGGCGTGCGCCATCGCGAGCACCGTCTCGGGCGAGCCCTCGGCGTCCCCGCGGGCGACCGACCGGATCAGCTCCTCGAGGTAGAACGCGCGCACCGCCGCGCCGCCGCCGGCGCTCGCCTCGGCCGCGGCGCCCCGCGCGATCGCCGCGCCGGCGAGCTGCCCCGGGGCGCCGGGAGAGCGCCCGCCGGCCCGAGGATCGGCGGGGTCACGGCCGGCGCAGAGCTCCGGGAACAGGCGCTCCATCTCGTCGCGGCCGAGCGCCAGCAGGCCGGCCGTCACGTCGTCGATCAGCACGCCGCCGCGCGGGGGGGCGCCGTCGCTCCCGGCGCCGGCGGGGCGCTCGTCGCCCCCCCCAGCGCCCCCGCGCGCGCGCGCGCCGAGCAGCGCCGCGGCGCGATCGATCACCTGCCGCGCAGGCCAGCGGCCGGAGGCGACGTCCTGCCCCGTCGCGAGCGCGATGGCGACGTCCGCGGGCAGCAGCGAGCGCAGCGCGAGCGCGCAGCGCGCGGCGTGGGCCGCCTGGTCCGTCGGCGTCCTCGCCGGCGCCCCGGCGGGGCGCAGCGGCTCCGCCTGCAGATCGGCCTCGCCGGGGATCGTGACGAGGAGCCACCTGGCGGCGAGCCGGTCGACGCGCCCGCCGAAGGGCGCGACCGCGGCCCGGACCGCCGCCTCCGCCGCGGCCCTCGGCGCGGGCTCCTGGGGCTGCGGCGGCGGCCGAGCGGCGCACGGCGCGCCTGACCCGGCGCCCGCGGCGGGCGCCGCCGCGGCGGGCGCCGCCGCGGCGTCGCCCGGGAGCGCGCCGTGGATGAGCACCACGCTGATGAGCCGCGGCTCGCCCGCGGCGCTCTCGGCCAGCGCCCGGGCGGGCCTCGTGCTCGGCGTGCCGCTCTCGCCGGGGTCCCTGGCCTGCTCCCGGGCGGCGCGGAGCTCCGCCGCGCTCGCGAGGACCTCGTTCCCGTCCCGCGGGCGGCCGTCCGGGTCCCTCTCCAGCATCCACGCGACCAGCTCGTCGAGCGCGGCGGGCACGTCGGGTCGCACCTCCGAGAGCCGGCGCGGGCCCACGAGCGCGGCCTTCGCGAGGATCGCCATCACCTGGTCGCCGGCGAAGGGAGGCCGGCCGGTGAGGCAGTTCCAGATCACGCACCCGAGCGAGAACACGTCCGCGCGGGCGTCGACGTGCGCGTCGCCGCGCGCCTGCTCGGGCGCCATGTACCCCGGCGTCCCGAGCGTCACCCCGTCGCGCGCGCCCTCGCCCTCCCGGAGGACGCCGGCGTCGTGCCCGCGCGCGGGCAGGCCCGCGGCGTCGCCCGCGCCCGCCGCGGCGCGGGCGATGCCGAAATCCACGATCTTGGCGCCCTCCAGCGCGCCGCCCGGCAGGAAGATGTTCCCGGGCGTGACGTCGCGGTGGACGATGCCCCGCCCGTGCGCCGCCCCGAGCGCGCCCGCGAGGCGCACGAGCAGCGTCAATGCGCCGTCCACGCTGAGCCGCGCGCGCGCCACGCGCGCGGCGAGGTCCTCGCCGTCGAGCCACTCGAGCGCGAGGTACCGCTGCTGATCCGCGGTCACCCCGTGCGCGACGTAGCGGACGATCCCCGGGTGGCGCAGCCCGGCGAGCAGCTGCGCCTCGCGCTCCAGCCGCCTCTCCTGGGGCTCGGCCCCGCGGTGCAGGATCTTCAGCGCGACCGGGCTGTTGTCGGTCAGGTCGGTGGCCCGGTACACCGAGCCCATCCCGCCCGATCCCGCCAGGCCCTCGATCCTGAAACGGTCCGCGACCGTGACTCCCGGGCGCATCAACCGGGCGATTATACGTGGGGCCGCGGTCGCGGATAGGGGAAGCCCGCGGCCGCGCCGCGCGCCCCCCCGGACCGGAGCGCGGCGCGCGCCGCCGCATACGCCCCCGTCGCTCCGCGCGCGTCCGAGGCGGCGTCAACGGAAAGCTGCGGAGCAGGCGCACCGCTGCGGTAAGCTCTGGCCGATGCCTCGCCCCGGCCACGACAGCGTGGTGCTCGTCACCGGCTTCCCCTCGTTCATCGCGCGGAAGATGCTGCAGCACGTCCTCGCGTCGGAGCCGCGCACGCTCGTGTATGCCGTGGTGCTCGCGAAGTCGGCGGCGCAGGCGAGCGCGGAGCGCGACGCGCTCCCGGCGGCGGACCGCGAGCGCGTCGTGCTGCTCGAGGGGGACGTCGCGGCGATGGATCTCGGGCTGTCGGGCGCCGAGTTCCGGCAGCTCGCCCGCGAGGTCGATCGGATCCATCACCTCGCGCACGTGGGCCACGCCGGCGCCGACCGGAGCACCGCCCACGCCCAGAACGTCGTCGGGACCGCCGAGGTGCTCGAGCTCGCCCGGGCCTGCACCTCGCTCCAGTGCCTGGTGCATCAGTCGACCGCGTTCGTGGCCGGAGATCGCACGGGGACGGTGTACGAGGAAGATCTCGAGGCGGGTCAGGCGTTCCGCAACCCCGTGGAGGAGACGCGGATGCGCGCGGAGGTGCTCGTGCGGCGGGCGATGCGCCACGTGCCGGCGGCGGTCGTCCGGCCGACCACGGTGGTGGGCGACTCGGCGACCGGCGAGATCGACCGGCTCGACGGCCTGTACCTCCTCGTGCTGCTCATCATGGCGGCGCCGGCCGACATGGCGATCCCGATGCCCGGCCGCGGGGACGTGCCGCTCAACATCGTCCCCATCGATTTCGTGGTCCGCGCGACGCACGCGATCGGCCTGCACCGGCTCTCGCCGCGCCGCACGTTCCACATCGCCGACCCGCACCCGCTGTCGGCGCGGCGGGTCTTCGACCTCATCGCGCGGGCGAGCGGCCGCCGCGCCGCGCGCGGCCACATCCCGTCGAACCTCGCCAAGGCGCTGCTCCGCACGCCCGGGATCGAGCGCTTCGTCCGCAGCCCGCGCGCGTTCGTCGAGCACCTGATGACCCCGGTGCGCTACGACGCCCGGAACGCCGACCTCGTGCTCGGCGGCGCCGGGATCGCCTGCCCCCCCTTCGAGTCGTACGTCGACGTGCTCGTCGGCGCCGTGCAGGAGCGCGTCCGCGAGCGGCGCGAACGCCAGGAGATCGAGGCCACCGACGACGCCGAGCTCGACATCGAGGATCCGCTGTCGTGAGCGGCGCGGCCTGCTCCGCGGCGGGCGCGGAGGTCCCGGGGCGCAGCCCCTCGGCGCCGCGGCGGCGCCTCGCGGCGGCGCTGCTCGCGGCCGCGGCGCTCGGCTGCAGCTCGACGCGCGAGCACGTCGCGCCGCCGTCGCCCGAGGTCGCGGCCGCGCCGCCCGCGACGGCGGCCGCGCCCCCGCTGCGCCCGGCGGCCGCCGCCCCGGAGGCGGCCGCGCCGCGCCTCGCCGAGGCCCCGCCGGCGCGCCCGCCGGAGCTGGATCTGCTGCGCCCGGAGGACGGGCCCTACGCCCACTTCTTCGCGGCGCTCCGCGCCCTCGAGCAGGGGCGCCGCAAGGATCACGTGCGCGTCGCCTGGCTCGGCGACTCGCACGCCGCCGCGGATTTCTGGAGCGGCGCGGTCCGCACGGCGCTGCAGCGGCGCTTCGGCGACGGCGGCCTCGGCTTCGTGCACCTCGGCTACGCCGCCTACCGCCACGACGGCGCGCGCCTCACGGCCGACGGCAAGTGGCGGACCCGCCCGAAGACGCCGGGCGGCTCCGCGCCGGTCGACGACGGCGTCTTCGGGCTCGGGGGGATCCTCTTCGGCGCGCACCAGGGCGCGGCGCGCGCGGAGATCACGGTCACCGGGGCCGGGCCTTCCACGCGGCTGCTCTGGGACGTGTGCTTCCGGTCGAGCGCGCCGACCGACGAGCTCGCGGTGACCATCGAGGGCGGCCCGAGCGAGATCCTCCGCGGGGCCGCCGGCGACGCCCCCGGGGCGCTGCAGCACGCGAAGCTCGCGAGCGTGGGCGCGACGAAGCTCGGCGTCGTGCCGTCGGGCTCGCCCGAGCTCTGCGGGCTCGTCGTCGAGGCCGATCCGGAGGTGAAGCCCGGGGTGGTGCTCGACACGCTCGGCATCAACGGCGCCCGCCTCGCGACGCCGCTGCGGTGGAACGAGCTCGCCTGGGCTGCGGAGCTCGCGCGGCGCTCGCCGGAGCTCGTGGTGCTGGAGTACGGCACGAACGAGTCGGGCGACGTCACCACGGATCCGTCCCTGTACGCGAAGCAGCTCGCCGAGCTGCTCGCCCGCACCCGCCGGGTCGAGCCCGACGCCGACTGCCTCGTCCTCGCGCCCACGGACCGGAGGGACGCGCCCGAGCGCACGCCCGTCGTCCGGGACGTGCTGCGCGACGCCGCCCGGGAGGGCGGCTGCGCGTTCTGGGACACCTACGAGGCGATGGGCGGGCGGGGCTCGATCGAGACCTGGTACCGCGAGCGCCCGCCGCGCGCGTCGCGCGACGGCGTCCACCTGACCTTCCGCGGCTACCGCGAGCTCGGCGTGAAGCTCTCGAACGAGATCCTCGAGCGCTATCGCCCCTGACGAGCGGCTCTCCGGGCGCGCTCCGTTCGACGGCGACGGCGGATCGAGGGGCCCGTGGCCTTGCTCGTGCTTTTCGGCTCTGGTTGCCCGAGCGGCGTGAAGGCTTCTCACGCGCGATGGGCGAAGGGGGCACATGCTGCATGCCGGGGACGTCGCAGGAGGTCGCTTCCGACTGATTCGGCCGATCGGCTCGGGCGGGATGTCGAGCGTCTGGTGGGCGCGCCACGAGCTCATCGGCCGGGACGTCGCGCTCAAGCTGTCCCCGGCGGTCCGGGACGACCAGGTCGTCGCGCGGTTCATCCGCGAGGCGAAGATCATCGGCAAGTTCCAGCACCGGAACATCGTCGGCGTGGTCGACGCCGGGGAGCTCCCGGACGAGGGCTACCTCTTCCTGGCCCTGGAGCTGCTGCGGGGCTCGCCGTTCGCGGATCGCCTCGTCCCGAACCGGCCGCTGCCGCCCGAGGAGGTCGTGCCCGTCCTCATCGAGGTCTGCTGCGGGCTCTCGGCCGCCCACGCCGAGGGCGTCGTGCACCGCGACATCAAGCCGGAGAACATCGTGATGGCCATGGTCCCCGGCGAGGGGATCGTGCCGAAGATCGTCGACTTCGGCATCAGCCAGCTCACGGACGCGGGCGACGCGATCACCGTCGACGGACAGCTGCTCGGGACGCCCTCGTACATGAGCCCGGAGCAGGCCCTGGGCAAGCGCACCATCGACGCGCGCGCCGACATCTGGGCGGTCGGCGTGATGCTCTACGAGGCGCTCAGCGGCGCGCAGCCGTTCCGGGGCGGCAACCACCACGCGATCCTCCGGCGCATCCTCGAGACCGAGCCCGCGCCGCTCCCGCCCTCCGTCCCGCAGCGCCTCCGGAAGATCGCCGGCCGCTGCCTCGAGAAGGACCCGGCGCGGCGCTACCCGGACGCGGCCTCGCTGCGCGCGGAGCTCCAGGCCGCGCTCGACGAGCTCGGCGCGAGCGCGCCCGCGCCGATCGTGATCCTCTCGCCGGCCTCCGCGGGCCGGCGCTCGCTCGCGACGACGCGCCCCCGCGGCGCGCTCGCCGCGCCCCCGCGGCTCGCCCTCCGCGCCCTCGGGCGGCTCTGGACCTCGGGGGCGCGGGCGCCTCGCTGGCGCGAGGCGACGACGCTCGGGCGCACGCAGTGCGCTGCGCCGCCGGATCCGCGGCGGCGCGCGCGGGCGATCGCGGCGCTCCGGCTCGGGGGCGCGGCGGTGCTCGCGGCGGCGCTCGGCTCGGCCGCGCTGCGGGCGCCGGCGGACGAGGAGGCCGGGAGCGCGGCGCGCGAGAGCCTCCGCCCCGTGCTGGCCGCGGCCTTCGCCGACAGCGGCGCGTGGCGCCGCGGCGCGGGCGCGAAAGGGGCGCCGCGCGGCGCTGCGCCGGCGGGCGACGCGTCGGGCCGCGACGGCGCGCTCGGCTCGCCCGAGCTCGCCTCGGCGGACCCGGGCAGCCCCGAGATCACGGCGGCCCCGGAGGACAAGCTCCCGCGCTCGCAGGCGCCGCGCGGCCCCTCGCGGTCCCGCATCACGAGCCCCGGGTTCTGATGAGCAGCGCCGCACCCACCTCCGCTCCGCGCAGGCGCTCCCGCCGGCGCGCCGCCGCGCTCGGGCTCGCCGGCTGGGCGCTGCTCTCGGCGCCCTGGGCTCGCGCGCAGGACGACGGCGCCACGCGCGCGCTGCGGCTCCAGTTCGCGCAGGGGATGACGCTCGAGGGCGCCGGGCGCTGGGCCGACGCGCTCGGCCGGTTCGAGGCGATCGCCCGGCAGCGGCCGACGGCGAACGTGGCGTTCCACATCGGCCTCTGCCACGAGCGGCTCGGCCGGCTGCGGACGGCCGAGCGGACGTACCACGACGCGCGCGCGAAGGCGCAGGCCGCGCCGCCGGCGGTGCTCGCCGAGATCGACGCGCGCCTCCAGGACCTCGAGGGGCGGATCCCCAGGATCGTGCTGAACCTCGCCGGCGCGACCGAGGGCGTGACGCTGCTGCTCGACGGCGAGGTGGTGCAGCCGTCGCGGGCGATCCGGGTCGATCCGGGCCCGCACGTGGCCGTGGCGCTCCGGCGCGGGGTCCCGGTCGCCGCCAGCGCGTTCTCGAGCCACGAGCGCCGCACGCGGTTCGTGACGCTGACCCTTCACCCCGTCGCGATCGGCGCGCCGCGCCCCTGAGCTGGCCGGACCGCCGGCCTCCCCGCGCGCGGCGTCGGCCGACAAACCGCTCGCCTCTCCGGACGAGCGACGGCGCTCCGCGCGCGGCGTCGGCCGGGGCGGCCCGCGCCGCGCCCCCCACACCCGAGCACTTGTGTGCGCGCGGAGGAGCCCGCACCCCTCGCTGCGAGCGCGGGCGCGCCGCGGCCACGCTCGCCTCGGGAGCGATCTCGTCGCTCGGCCTGGTGCTCGTCGCGAGCGTGTGTCAAGCCGCGAGGGCGAGAGCGGCGCGCAGGCGAGATCGCGCCGAACGCGCGGCGCTTCGAGGCGCGCGCGGGGGGCTGGCCAGGGCGCCCGGCGTCCGCTCGGACCGCGTTCGAAGCTCGCCTGACAGGGAGCTCCGGACACGGTCAAGCTCGCTGAGTGATCGGCCGTGAACGCTGGATCCAGCTTCTGACGTCCTGATAGCATGCAAGTCCCATGGCGCTCGACAGGCCGCCCGGTGCGGGCTCTGCTTCGCGACTCGGCAATTATGAGCTGCTGAAAGAGCTCTCCGGCGGCGGGATCGGTTCCACGTGGCTCGCGCGGGCGGCGTCCGACGACGGCGAGGCGAGCGGCGCGTCGCCTGTCACGATCCTGCGCATCTACCGGCACCTCACGAAGAAGGCCGAGACCGCGGACAGCATCCTCCGCGAGGCCGGGATGGCGCAGCAGGTCCGCTACCCCAACGTGCTCTCGGTGCTCGACGCCCGCGTCGCCGACGGCGAGGTCTTCATCGTCTCGGAGTACGTGGAGGGCGAGCCGCTCGGCGCGCTCGTCTCGGCGGCGGGCGCCGAGGGGCTGCCACTCCCGGTCGCGCTCCGGATCGGCGCGGACGTGCTGCGCGCGCTCGCGTCCGCGCACGCGACCGAGCCGGCGCCGCTCGTGCATGGCGAGCTGAACCCGACCCACGTCACCGTCGGCATCGACGGGGTCACGCGGGTGAGCGGGCTCGGCGTCGCGCGGGCCATCGCCGGGCTCGCGCCCATGGGGACGAGGAACCCCGACCGCCTCGCCTACGCCGCGCCGGAGCGGGTCAAGGCGATGGCCGCGCACACGGCGGCCCCGCTCGATCCGCCCGCCGATCTCTTCTCGGTCGGCGTGCTGCTCTGGGAGCTGCTCGCGCGGCAGCGGCTGTTCTCGTCGAAGCTCGAGTCCGCGGTCATCCAGAAGGTGCAGACCGCGCCCATCCCGCCGCTCCCGGGCGCCGCCGGCGGCGCGATCCCGGCCGAGGTCGGCGACGTCGTCCGGACCGCGCTCGAGCGCGATCCGTCGCGCCGGTTCGAGAGCGCGTCGGCGATGCTCGCGGCGCTGGAGGCCGCGGCCGCGGGGCGGATCGCCGCGGCGGAGGACGTCGCCGCGACGGTGAGCAGGCTGGCGAGCAAGACGATCGAGCCGCGCAGGACGATGATCGCGGCGGCGATGGCGGGCGTCGCCGGCGCGGCCGGGTCGCAGCTGTCGCCGCCGCCGCCGCGCGCGCGGGGCGCGACGCTGGTGGGCGTAGCGATCCCCGTCGTCGAGAGCGCGCTCTCCCCCCGCGGCGACGGCCCGCGTCAAGCGATCACCGCGCCGTCGCCGCGCCCGCGCGGGACGCCGGGCCCGCCGGCGGTCGCGGGCGGCGCGGTCGCCGCGAGCCAGCTCCGCCCGTCGGGCGGCGCGACCGCGACGAAGGAGCCCGCGGCGCTGAAGAACGGCCTGGCGACGAAGGCAGGCGCCGGCGCGACGAACGGCGCCGGGCCGGCGGCGCACGCCGACGTCGACGTCGACGTCGACTGGGGCTCGTCGGACGACGTCGCCGGCCGCGGCTTGCCGGCGCCGCGGCCCCCTGCGGCGACGCTGCCGCGGATCGAGCTGTCGGGCGAGCGGACCGAGAGCCGCGACGCCGCCGCGGCGAGGCCCGAGGTCCCCGCGGCTGCGGCGACGCCGGCGACGGCCGCGCGGAAGGAGCAGCCGCCGGCGCGGCCGGCCGTGCCGCGGCCCGGCGATGCGGGGGATAACCACGCTGCGGCGCGGACGACGCCGACGCCGGCCGAGGGCACGGTGCCGAAGCGACCGACGCCCGTCCCGGCCGCGCCGCTCCCGAGGCCGCCGCGCCCGCCGCCGGCGCGAGGGGTGCCGCCGTCGCCGCCCGAGGCGCCCGGCAAGGCGCCCGCTGCGGCGCCCGCGGCGGTCGGGCCTGCGACCGCGGCGAGCCCTGTGACGCCGCGCGTGCCTGTGCCGCCCGCTGCGCCGCCGGCCCCGGCCGCGCCTCGGGTCCCGGTGGTGCCCGCCGTCCCGCCGGCGCCGCGCGCAGCCGCCGCGCCTGCGGCTTCACCTGCGCCGCCCACGCCGCGCGCGCCGATGGCGCCGACGGTGCCCGTCGCGCCGACCCTGCCGCGGTCCCCCGCAGCGCCCGCGCCGGCCGCAGCGGCCGCGCCTGCAGCCGCCGCGGCGCCGGCAGCGCCCGCGCCCGCCGCGGCGCGCGCGCCGCTCGAGGCGCCGGCCCCGCCTGCGCCGTCCTTGGCCGCCTCGCCTGCGAGCCCTACCGCGCTGAAGGCTCCGCCGATCGCTCCCGCCTTCGCCCCTCCAGCCGGCGGGGCGGCCGCGCCGGCGGCGGCGATGCAGGAGATCGCGATCGTCAGCGATCCGGCGCCGACCTCCGGCAGGACGCTGCACACGCCGACCGGGGCCCAGGGCCCGACGAAGCTGTGGGGTCGCGCCGCCTCGGCCGTCGACCGCCTCGGGCCGGGGAGCACCCTCGGCCGGTACGAGATCCTCATGCCGGTCGCCAAGGGAGGCATGGCGGCCGTCTGGGCCGCGCGCCTGCAGGGCACCCGCGGCTTCAGGAAGATCGTCGCGATCAAGACGATGCTGCCCGACGTCTCCGACGACCCCGATTTCGAGTCGATGTTCCTCGACGAGGCGCGGGTCGCGGCGCGCATCCGGCACCCCAACGTGGTCGAGATCCTCGACCTCGGCGAGGAGGACGACGTCCTCTACATCGTCATGGAGTGGGTCGACGGCGAGACGGCCGGCACGCTGCAGAAGGCCGCGAAGCGGCTCGGCGGGATCCCGCAGCGGATCGTGCTCCGCATCGCCTCCCAGATCTGCGCGGGCCTCCACAACGCCCACGAGCTCCGCGACGACAGCGGCGCGCTGCTCGACCTGGTCCACCGCGACATCTCCCCGGCGAACGTGCTCATCTCGACCGCCGGCTTCGTGAAGATCGTCGACTTCGGCGTGGCGAAGTCGAAGGGGCGCCTGCACGTCACGCGCGCCGGCGGCATCATCAAGGGGAAGACGCCGTACCTGTCGCCCGAGCAGCTCGGCGGGCTCCCCATCGATCGCCGGAGCGACATCTTCTCGCTCGGCGCGCTGCTGTACGTGCTCACGACGGGGCTGCACCCGTTCCGCGCCGAGACCGAGCTCTCGACCGTGGAGAACATCACGATCAAGAACCCGCTCCCCCCGCGCGAGCTGAACGGCGCGATCCACCCCGAGCTCGAGCGGATCATCCTCAAGGCGCTCGAGAAGGATCGCGAGAACCGCTTCTCGACGTGCGCCGAGATGCAGCGGGCGATCGATCAGGTGGCGTCGACGCTCGGCGAGCCAACGACCGACGATGACGTGGCGGCCTTCGTGCGGCAGGCGATCGGCGAGATCCAGTCGAAGCGCGCGCAGGAGCTCCGCGACGCGATCGCCGCCGTCGACGCCGGCTCGGCCGTGAACTCGGAGCCGCGCTCGAACGCCTCGCCGGAGCTCCACGCCGCGCCGCCCGACCCGGGCGCGCCCGCTGCCGCCGCCGCGGCCCCCGCGATGGCCGCGCCGGCCGGCGCCGTCCCGGCCTCGAGCGCCGCGGCGGCCACCGCGGCCGCGGCGCAGGACGAGGAGAGCCCCATCAGCCTGGAGCCGATCTCGATCGACGAGCTCGCCGTGCCGGCGAAGCCCGCCGAGGCCGCGCCGCGGCTCATCATCGCGCCCGCGCTGCAGGCCGACATCCCGCCCGCCGACGCGGCCGAGCCGTCGAGCCCGCGGCCCTCTTCCCGCGAGGGCAAGCCGCTCGGCTCGTCCGTGCCGCGGGTCCTCCCGGCGGCCGGCATGCCCGCCACGAAGGTGCTCGCGGCGGCGGACCCGCCCGCCTCCAGGGCGGCGGCGCTCGGCGCGCGCTTCACGCGGGGCGGCTCCCGCAGCCTGGCCAACGACATCGGCGAGGTCACGGCGGTCGACCGATCGTTCGAGACCGGGCAGCGGCGCAAGCGGCTCCAGCTCATCGTGGCCGGCGCGGCGATGTTCTGCGTGGCGCTCGGCGCCGTCGCGCTGGTCGTTCGCAGCGGCGACGAGCGCGCGACGCAGGAGGTCGGCAAGGCGCGCGTCGACGCGCTGCCCGCGCCCACGACCGCGGCCTCCGCCGCCCCCACGGTCGCGGCCACCGGCGCGGCGGAGGCCGTGCCTGCCGCGCCGCCGGCGACCGCGGAGGCTCCGCAGGCGGCGCAGCAGCCCTCGTCGCCGCCTCCCGAGGAGGCGCCGGCGCCGGCCGCCTCGTCTTCCGCCGCCTCGCCTCCTGACGAGGCGCCGCCCCCGGCGGCCAAGGCGCCCGCCGCGGCGGCGTCGCAGCCCGCGCCGGCGCAGCAGGCGGCGCGCCCCGCGACGACCGCGCGCCCCGCGTCGACCGCGCGCCCCCGGCCGACGTCCACCTCGGCGAAGCCTGCGCCCAAGCCGGCATCGACCGCCAAATCGACCCCCAAAAAGAAGTACAACCCCTCGGGTATCTGACCACCGTGCGATCTCGACCCTGGCTCCGTGCGCTGCTCTTCGGTGCGGCCTCTTGCCTCTGCCTGTGCACGCTCCCCGCGCCCGCAGCGGGCGCGGACGCCCCCGCGGCCACGCCGTCGCCCGACGCGGTGGAGAAGGCGCAGAGCCTCTTCAAGAAGGGCGCGACCCTCTACGAGGGCAAGCGCTACGCGCTCGCGCTGGAGCAGTTCCGGGCCTCGTACGCCGCGGTGCCGAGCCCGAACTCTCGCCTCTACATCGCGCGCTGCCTTGCGGATCTGGGCGAGCACACCGAGGCGTACCTCGAGTTCGAGCAGGTCGCGGCGGAGGCCGGGTCCCGGGCGAAGGCCGAGCCTCGCTACGCCCAGACGGAGCAGACGGCGCAGCTCGAGCGCGACGAGCTCGCGCGCAAGATCGCGCTCGTGACGGTCACGGTCGCGCACCCGGACGCCGCGACCTCGCTCGCGATCGCCGGCAAGGACGTCCCGCGCGAGCGGTGGGGCAAGCCGTTCCCGGTCAAGCCCGGCAAGACCGAGGTCGTCCTGCGCACGAGGACCACCTCGATCCCGCAGACCCTCGATCTCTCGGCGGGCGAGGCGAAGACCGTCCCGCTCGACGCCGAGGAGACCGGCGCGGCCGGCGCTCCGGACGGCGCCCCGGCGCTGCTCGACGAGGGCCCGGTCTTGCCCGAGTCGGAGGCGCCCTCGGCGAGGGCGTACCTGCGCCCCTACGCCTATGCCGCCGGCGGCGTGGGCGTGGCGGGGCTCGCCGTGTTCACGGTCGCCGGGCTGATGGCGAACGGCACCTACAGCGATCTCGCCGAGACGTGCCGGGGCCCCTGCCCCATCGAGCGGAAGGACGACGTCGACGCCGGCAAGGCCCAGCAGACGGTCGCGAACGTCGGGATCGTGGTCGGCGCGATCGGGCTCGTCGCGGGCACGACGCTGCTCGTCCTGAGCTTCACCGGGGGCAGCGCCGGCGAGCCGCAGCGCACCACCGCCTCGACGCAGCTGCTCGTCGGGCCCGGCTTCACCGGCCTGCGCGGCACGTTCTAGCTTCCGCGCGTCGGCCGATCCGCCTCGGCGAAACAGGCGTCAGGAACAAAAATTCCTGATTATTCTCGCCTAGTTGTCGCCATCTCGATCGCGCGCCTGGGATCTCGACGAGGGCGATCCCTCTGAAGCCGGCTGCAAAGCAAAACGGGCGGGATCGCTGCCGCGACCCCGCCCGCCTGCCGTCGATGCTCGCTCGCTACCGCGGAGCGATCAGCGACCGCCAGGGCCGCCCTTGGCGACCTTGGCCTTCTTGTCCCCGGAGTGGCCGTGGAACGTGCGCGTCGGCGCGAACTCGCCCAGCTTGTGGCCGACCATGTTCTCCGTCACGAACACGGGGACGAACTTCCTCCCGTTGTGCACGGCGAAGGTCAGGCCGACCGACTCGGGCAGGATCGTCGAGCGGCGCGACCACGTCTTGATCACCTTCTTGGCGTTCGTCGCCTGGGCCGCCTGGATCTTCTCCAGGAGGTGACCGTCGATGAAGGGCCCCTTCTTGATGCTCCTCGGCATGACTAACCCTTGGTCCCGCGCCGCCGGACGATCATGCCGTCGGTGCGCTTGTTGTTCCGCGTCTTGAGCCCCTTGGCGAGCTGACCCCAGGGCGAGCACGGGTGGCGCCCGCCGCTCGTCCGGCCCTCACCGCCGCCCATCGGGTGATCGACGGGGTTCATCGTCACGCCGCGGTTGTGCGGCCGGCGGCCGAGCCAGCGGGAGCGCCCCGCCTTGCCGAGGCTGATGTTCGCGTGCTCGGCGTTCGACACCTGCCCGATCGTGGCGCGGCAGTCGAGGTGCACCTTGCGGATCTCGCCGCTCGGGAGGCGGATCTGCGCGTAGTCGCCGTCCTTCGCCATGAGCTGCGCGGCGACGCCGGCCGAGCGCACGAGCTGGCCGCCCTTGCCCTTCTTCACCTCGACGTTGTGGATCGAGGTGCCGGGCGGGATGAAGCGGAGCGTCAGGCTGTTGCCCGGCTTGATGTCCGCGTTCCGGCTCGCGAGCAGCGTCGCCCCGACCGCGAGGCCGTCGGGCGCCAGGATGTAGCGCTTCTCGCCGTCCACGTAGTGCAGGAGCGCGATCCGCGCCGTCCGGTTCGGGTCGTACTCGATGGCGGCGACCTTCGCCGGAACGCCGATCTTGTCGCGCCGGAAATCGATGATCCGGTAGCGCTGCTTGTGACCGCCGCCGCGGAACCGCGACGTGATCCGGCCGTTGTTGTTCCGGCCGCCGGTGGACGTCTGCTGCTCGAGCAACGACCGCTCGGGCTCGACCTTCGTGATGTCCTTGAAGTCGCTGACCGAGTAGTAGCGCCGCGCCGGCGAGGTCGGCTTGAAGGATCTGATTCCCATGGCTATTCCGCCTTCTCGTCGAAGAACTGGATCTCGTCGCCTTCCTTGAGGGTGACGATCGCCTTCTTCCAATTGCGCAGCTTCGCGTAGCCGCGCCCCATGCGCTTTTCCTTGCCGCGCATGATCAGCGTGTTGACGTCCACCACGCCCACCTTGAAGAGCGTCTGGATGGCGTCCTTGATCTGGATCTTGTTCGCCTCGCGGCGGACCTCAAAGATGACCTTGTTGCCTTGGTCGCGGAGCCGGCTCGACTTCTCCGTGAGGATGATGGGCCGGCGGATGATCTGCTCGGGCTGCATGGCGGACTCCCCTGACTAGCGAAGGCAACGCGCCTCGAGCGCCTTCGCGGCGTCTCTCGAGACGATGAGGTGGTCGTGCCTGAGGAGGTCGTAGACGTTGACCCCCTCCGGCGGCAGATACTGGTGGTTCTCCAGGTTGCGGAGGCTCTTCACCAGCTTCTCGTTCCCGGCCGTGTCGACGACCAGCGACTTCCGATCCGCCTGCAGCGTCGTGAGCGTGGCAGCGATCGCCTTGGTCTTGATCTCGGAGACCTCCAGGCTGTCGAGCACGATGAGCCGGCCCTCCTTCGCGAAGAGGGAGAGCGCGCTCTTCAGGGCGCCGATGCGCACCTTGCGGGGCGGACGGTACGACCAGTCCTTCGGCTCCAGGGCGTGCGCCATGCCGCCGCCCGCGTGGTGCGGCGCGCGGATCGAGCCCTGGCGAGCGCGGCCGGTGCCCTTCTGGCGGTAGAGCTTCTTCGTGGAGCCGGCGACCGCGCTCCGCTCCTTGGTGGCCTTGGTGCCCGAGCGGCGGGAGGCGAGCTGCGCCTTCACGACCTCGTAGAAGAGGTGCTCCTTCACCTCGGTCCCGAAGACCTCGTCCGAGAGGTCGAGCTCGCCGACCTGCTCCCGCTTGAGGTTGTAGACGGTAACCTTCATGGTACCTGGACTCCTAGCTCTTGATCTCGACGTCGACGCCGGCCGAAAGGTCGAGCTTCATCAGCGCGTCGAGGGTCTGCTGAGTCGGCTCGATGATGTCGAGAAGCCGCTTGTGCGTCCGGATCTCGAACTGCTCGCGCGACTTCTTGTCGACGTGGGGCCCCCGGAGCACCGTGTAGCGGCGGATCTCGGTGGGCAGCGGGATGGGTCCCGCGACGTGCGCGCCGGTCCGCTTCGCCGTCTCGACGATATCGCTCGTCGACTTGTCGAGCAGCTGGTGGTCGAACGCCTTGAGGCGAATCCGGATCTTCGTTGTATCAGCCATGGTGCTCTTCCTACGCGAGGATCTTGGTGACGACGCCGGCGCCCACCGTCTTGCCGCCCTCGCGGATGGCGAAGCGCATCTGCTCCTCCAGCGCGACCGGGGCGATGAGCTCGATCGTCATCGTGATGTTGTCGCCCGGCATCACCATCTTCACCCCCTCGGGGAGGTTGACCGTGCCGGTCACGTCCGTCGTCCGGATGTAGAACTGCGGCCGGTAGTTGGTGAAGAACGGCGTGTGGCGCCCGCCCTCCTCCTTCTTGAGGACGTACACCTCGCCGGTGAACTTCGTGTGCGGCGTGATCGACCCGGGCTTCGCGAGCACCTGGCCGCGCTCGATCTCTTCCTTCTCCACGCCGCGGAGCAGACACCCGACGTTGTCGCCCGCCTGCCCCTGGTCGAGCAGCTTCCGGAACATCTCGACGCCGGTCACGACCGACTTCTTCGTGTCCTTGAAGCCGATGATCTGCACCTCGTCGCCGACCTTGATCACGCCGCGCTCGATGCGGCCCGTGGCCACCGTGCCGCGGCCCTTGATCGAGAACACGTCCTCGATCGCCATCAGGAACGGCTTGTCGATGTCGCGCACCGGCTCGGGGATGTAGCTGTCGAGCGCGTTGAGCAGCTGCTGGATCGTGTCCTCCCACTTCGGGTCGCCCTGCAGCGCGGGCAGCGACGCGCCCCGGATCACCGGCGCGTTGTCGCCGTCGAACTTGTACTTCGACAGGAGCTCGCGGACCTCCATCTCGACGAGGTCCAGCATCTCCGGGTCGTCCACGGCGTCGCACTTGTTGAGGAACACGACGATGTGGTTCAGGCCGACCTGCCGGGCGAGCAGCACGTGCTCGCGCGTCTGCGGCATCACGCTGTCGAGCGACGACACGACGAGGATCGCCCCGTCCATCTGCGCCGCGCCGGTGATCATGTTCTTGATGTAGTCGGCGTGCCCGGGGCAGTCGACGTGCGCGTAGTGGCGCTTCTCCGACTCGTACTCCACGTGCGCCGCGGCGATGGTCACCGTCTTGGTCTCGTCGCGGACCGTCCCGCCCTTCGCGATGTCGGCGTACGAGATCGCCTTCGCCAGCTGGCGCTTCGACTGCACCTTGACGAGCGCTGCCGTGAGCGTGGTCTTGCCGTGGTCGATGTGACCGATGGTGCCCACGTTCACGTGCGGCTTCGTACGAGTGAATTTCTCCTTGGCCATGGCGTCTTCCTTAACCTCGCTGCTTGGCGACGATCTCTTCCTGGATCGCTGCTGGAACCGGTGCGTAATGAGAGAACTGCATCGAATGGGTCGCGCGGCCTTGCGTCTTGGAACGGACGTCGGTCGCGTAACCGAACATGGTGGCGAGCGGGACCTCCGCGCGGATCACCCGGGTGTTCGCGCGTTGCCCCATATCGAGGATGCGGCCACGTCGCGAGTTGAGATCGCCGATGACGTCCCCGAGGTAGTTCTCGGGAGACACGACCTCGACGGCCATCATCGGCTCGAGGAGCACGAGCCCCGCCTTCTTCGCGCCGTCCTGGAAGGCCATCGACGCCGCGACCTCGAACGCGGGCCCCGAGGAGTCGACCTCGTGGTAGCTGCCGAAGTGCAGCCGCACCTTGATGTCGACGACCGGATAGCCCGCGAGCACGCCGCGGCCCATCGCGTCCCGGATGCCCTTCTCGATCGAGGGGATGAACTCCTTCGGGATGATGCCGCCGACGATGTCGTTCTCGAACACGAAGCCCGCGCCGCGCTCGGCCGGCTCGATGTCGATCCGCACGTGGCCGAACTGGCCGTGCCCGCCCGACTGCCGGACGAAGCGCCCCTCGACGTCCGTCGCCTTCCTCGAGATGGTCTCGCGGTAGGCGACCTCGGGCTTGCCGACGTTGGCGTCGACCTTGAACTCGCGCTTCAGGCGGTCGACGATGATCTCGAGGTGGAGCTCGCCCATCCCGGCGATGATCGTCTGCCCAGTGTCCTCGTTCGTGAAGGTGCGGAACGACGGATCCTCGTAGGCGAGCTTCTGCAGGCTGAGCCCGAGCTTGTCGAGATCGGCCTTGGTCTTCGGCTCGATGGCGATCGAGATCACGGGGTCGGGGAACTCCATCCGCTCCAGGACGATCGGATGCTTCTCGTCGCAGAGCGTGTCCCCGGTGCGGGTGTCGCGGAGCCCGACGGCGGCGTAGATGTTGCCGGCGTAGCAGACGTCGATCTCCTCGCGCTTGTTCGCGTGCATCCGGAGGATGCGCCCGAACCGCTCGCGCTTGCCGCGGGTCGAGTTGAGCACGCTGACGCCGCTCTTCGTCGTGCCGGAGTAGACGCGGAAGAAGGTGAGGTTGCCGAACTGGTCGTTCATGATCTTGAACGCCAGGGCCGCGAACGGCTCCTCGTCGCTCGCCTTGCGCGCGACGACCTTGTCCTTCTTGTCGGGCAGCGTCCCCTCGACGGCCGGGATGTCGACCGGCGACGGCAGGTAGTTCACCACGCTGTCGAGCAGCAGCTGAACGCCCTTGTTCTTGAACGCCGAGCCGCACAGGACCGGGACGATCTTGAAGCCGAGGGTGCCCGCGCGGAGCGCCGCGTGGATCTCCTCCTCGGTGATCTGGTCGATGTCGCCGGCGATGAACTTCTCCATCACCTTGTCGCTCGAGTCGGCGCACGCCTCGATGAGCTTCTCCCGGAGCTCCTTGCACCTCGGCAGGAGGTCGCCCGGGATCTCCCGCCACTCGTAGCGCTGGCCCTTCGTCTCCTCGTCGAAGACGGCGGCCCGGAGGGTCACGAGGTCGATGACGCCGCGGAACGAGTCCTCCGCGCCGAGCGGGTAGTGGATCGCCACGGGGTTCGCGCCGAGGCGCTCGCGGATCGAGTCGACGCACATCTCGAAGTCGGCGCCGACCTTGTCCATCTTGTTGATGAACGCGATGCGCGGGACGCCGTACTTGTCGGCCTGCCGCCACACCGTCTCGCTCTGCGGCTCGACGCCGTTGCCGCCGTCGAACACCGCGACCGCGCCGTCGAGCACGCGGAGGCTGCGCTCGACCTCGATCGTGAAGTCGACGTGACCGGGGGTGTCGATGATGTTGATCCGGTGAGAGACGCCCTTCTGGGGCCCCTGCTCCGGCGACCAGAAGCAGTTCGTCGCGGCGGACGTGATGGTGATGCCGCGCTCCTGCTCCTGGACCATCCAGTCCATCGTGGCGGCGCCCTCGTGGACCTCGCCGATCTTGTAGTTGACACCCGAGTAATAAAGGATGCGCTCGGTGACCGTCGTCTTGCCCGCGTCGATGTGGGCCATGATCCCGATGTTGCGCGTCCGTTCCAGGCTGTACTCGCGTGCCACTTTTCCTTCTCCGTCGTGTGATGCGTGGGGTGAGGGTTTCGGACTCAGGATGCAAAACACCCTCTCCAGCCCGTCCCGCCTCCGTTGTGGCGGGCACTTGAACCTGGAGAGGGTGTCGGGGTACAGCAGCAGCTTTTCTAGGTCTCGCGACGGCGAGCGCTGTCGCGCTCCCTCGAGAAGACCGGCTCTGTAACCCGATCCTTATGTCGACTGTGCCATCTCGCTCTACGCGTCTCCTCGCCTGGAAATGCGACGTGACGGTACGTCAAATGATCGAGCCAGCGCAGATCCGGGATCCGCGCTGGCCGTCTCGCTGACCTACCACCGGTAGTGGGCGAACGCCTTGTTGGCCTCCGCCATCTTGTGCGTGTCGTCGCGCTTCTTGACCGCGTTGCCGCGGTTCTGCGCCGCGTCGACGAGCTCGGCGGCGAGCCGCTCGCGCATCGTCTTCTCGCCGCGGCCGCGGGAGTAGGTCACGAGCCACCGCATCGCCAGCGCGACGCGGCGCTCCGGGCGGACCTCGACGGGGACCTGGTAGGTCGCGCCGCCGACGCGCCGGCTCTTCACCTCGAGCTTCGGCTTCACGTTGTCGAGCGCCTTCCGGAAGACCTCGATCGGCTCCTCCTTGAAGCGGTCGCGCACGATGTCGAACGCGCCGTAGAGGATCCCCTCGGCAGTCGCCTTCTTGCCCGACAGCATCAGGGAGTTCGTGAACTTGGCGACGAGCTTGTCCTTGTACTTCGGGTCCGGAATGATCTTCCGCTTCGGGACTTCGCGACGACGGGGCATCTTCGTTCCTCTGCTCGGCTACGCCCGGATCAGGCCTTCGGGCGCTTCACGCCGTACTTCGAGCGCTTGCGGTTGCGGTTCGCCTTGTTGGTGGAGCTCGGTCCGGCGGCGCCGGACGCGTCGAGCGTGCCGCGGACGACGTGGTAGCGCACGCCCGGCAGGTCCTTCACGCGGCCGCCGCGGATGAGGACGACCGAGTGCTCCTGCAGGTTGTGGCCTTCGCCCGGGATGTAGCTCGTCACTTCCATCTGGTTGCTCAGCCTGACACGGCAGACCTTGCGGAGCGCCGAGTTGGGCTTCTTCGGCGTCGTGGTATAGACACGTACGCACACGCCTCGCCGCTGCGGGCAGGACTTGAGCGCAGGAGAGGCCGTCTTGTAGCGGGCGGCCTCGCGGCCTTGGCGGATGAGCTGGCTGATGGTCGGCATAGAGACGCGGATTTCCACCTGAGGGATGGGGACGCGCAGGATACCCAGGAGCCGAACCGTGTCAAGCGGTACGACGCCCGTTCGTGCTGGATGCGCCCGCGCGCTGATCTTCGGCGCTGCGCGCGGCGCTCGGGCGCTTCGCGAGGCGCACCGTCGCAGCGGTCGCCGACGCGCGCCCGCGCTGCTTCGGGGCGCTCGGGAAGCCGCGCGGAGGCCGCGCTTGCGCGTCCGCGTGCGGCACGACGCGCGCGGCACGAAGCGGACGCCGAGGCGCGCCGGCGGCCCTTGGCGGCCCGGCTGCTGTTCGGTACGGTCGCTGCGTGGCGAAGAAGCTTTCACGCGCTCAGCGTAAAGAAAGCCGACGGAAGGCGCCGCTGAACGGCGCCGCGTCAGGGGCTGCGTCCCGCGTGGACGCGAGGGTCGCAGGGCCGTCGTCGCGAAGCGATCCAGGCGGCGCGGCGGAGCAGGCGCCGGTGACGGCGCGACTCGATCCAACGGCGCGCCCGCAGGGAGACGACGCGCTCCGCGCGCGAGCGCGCGGCGCCGCCGCTGCCAAGGGCGAGCAGCCCGCGCGAGAGCGCGGCGCCGCCGCCGCCAAGGGCGAGCAGCCGGCGAGGGCGCGCGGCGGAGGCCCACGCGCGAAGGCGGGGAGAGATCGCGTGCTCCTCGTCTTTCTGGGCGTCGTGGCGCTCGCCGCGGTGATCGTGTTCGCCGCGCAGTCGCCCCGCGCGCCGGAGCGCGCCAACGCGGAGCCCGCGAGCGGCGCTCGCGCGCCGGAGGAGCGCGCGGCGCCGGAGCCGTCCAGCGCGGCCCCTGCTGCGCCGACCGAGACGGGCGCGCCGGCGGCGCGACCTCCCGTCGACTCATCGCCGCCGACCATCGTCACGGCCGAACCGACCCCAGAGGCGCCGGCGAGCGCCGCGGCCTCGCAGCGCGCAGCGGCCGGCGCCGCACCGCAGGGAGCTGCGGCCAGCGCGGCGCCCGCGGCAGCAGCTCCGCCGAAGAAGCGCGCAGCCGCGGCGAAGCCGGCCGGGACGACGCCGTCGGCCGGGACGACGCCGTCGGCCGGGACGACGCCGTCGGGAGCAGCAGCGCCGGCAGCGGGAGCAGCGGCGCCGGCCGGCGCCACGCCGCCGGCGGGAGCAGCGGCGCCTGCGGGAGCAACGCCGCCGCCGGAGCCAGCGCCAGGGCCCGCCGAGGCTCCCCGCGAATGATCGAAACCGCTGCGATGAGATGAAAGGACGCCCGAGATGCTTCGCTTGAATGCCTCGCTTGACGCCGCTCGAACGTCGCGCCGATCGCCGCTCTCCCGCGGGCGGACGTTCGCCCTGCCGCTCGGCGTCGCGCTGTCCGGCCTCCTCGTCGCCACGACCTCGGTCGCGCAACCGGCGCCGCAACGACAGCCCCCGGCGGCATCGCCCACGCAGCCGGGGGCCGCGCCGCGGCAGCCCGGCGCGACCGCTGCGCCGCCCGCTGCGGCTCCGCCCGCCGCTGCGGCTCCGCCCGCCGCTGCGGCTCCGCCCGCCGCTGCGCCGCAGCCGGTCCCGCCGGCCACTGCGCCGCCCGCGGCGGCACCGCCGGCCGCCGCGGCGCCGCAGCCGGTCCCGCCGGCTCCCGCCGGGCCGCCCGGCGTCGCGCCGCCCTACCCTGCGCCGCCCTACCCCGCGGCGCCCTACCCTGCGGCGCCGTACCCCGCGCCGCCCTACCCCGCCCCGCCGTACCCCGCGCCGCCGCAGCAGGCCCCTCAGCCCGCGCCGGCGGCACCGCCGGGCTACCCGCCGCCCGGCTACCAGGGCGGCTACGCGCCCTACGGCGGCGCCTATCCGCCGCTCCCGCCGGGCTATCCGTCGAACGCGGCGGAGATCCCGGCCGCGCCGCCGCCGGTCCCGCTGCGCCGGAAGAGCCCGGGCATGATGCTGGGCGGCATCGCGCTCACCGCCGGCGGTACGATCGCGTTCTTCGCCGGCACCGGCCTGCTCGCCTCGGCCAGCGATCGCTACGAGATCTACTGCGATTTCGGGGGCTACACGGGCATCTGCGACACGCGCACCGACGGCCCCCGCCAGCTCGCCGGCGCGCTCGTCTCCATCGGGGGCGGCATCATGCTCGCCGCGGGCATCCCGCTCTGGATCATCGGCGGCACGAAGGTGCCGGCCACCGACGAAGCGCCCGCCGAGCCCGCCCAGACCACCCTCAGCCTCGGCCCCGGGTGCGCCGCGCTGCAGACGCGGTTCTGACAGCGCGCCCCAGGCCCGCTCCCGGCCCGCGCGCTGCGGTTCAGACGCGCTCCCCTCGCCCGCTTCGGGCGAGCGCGAGGACGCCGTGCGCGCCGTCGCTCAGGCGAGGCCCTTCTTCTTCTTGCCGCTCTTGCGGTGCCGCGACTCGCCGTCCGGCGCGCTCACGGGCACCCGCAGGATGTGGAAGCGCCCGCCGCCGCGCGCCAGCGGATCGCTGAGCTTCACCCGCTCGCGCGCGAGCTCGATGAACCGCTGCTGCGACCGCAGCTGCGGGGCGCCCGGGGGCACCTGGAGCTTGTGGTAGCTGCCGTCGCTCGCGAGCTCCCAGGTCTTCGCCGTGTCCGAGGTCGCGGTGTTCAGCATGTCCTCGACGCGCGAGCGGATCGACGGCTCGATGATCGGGATCATCAGCTCGACCCGGCGGTGGAAATTGCGCGGCATCCAGTCGGCGCTCGCCATGTAGACCTCCTCGTTGCCGCCGTTCGCGAACCGGAACAGGCGCTTGTGCTCGAGGAAGCGATCGATGATCGCGCGCACCTGGATCCGCTCCGAGAGCCCCTGGATCCCGGGGCGCAGGCAGCAGATGCCGCGCACCGCGAGCTTGATGTCGACCCCGGCCTGCGACGCCGCGTAGAGCGCGTCGATGACGTCGACGTCCACGAGCGCGTTCATCTGCGCCACGATCTCCGCCTTGCGCCCGGCCCGCGCGTGCGCCGCCTCGCGCGCGATGAGGCCCAGCACCGCCTCGTGCAGGCCGAGCGGCGCCACGATGAGGCGGTTCCACTTGGGCGGCGCGCTGTAGCCGGTCAGCAGGTTGAAGAGCGACGTCATGTCCTCGCCGATCTCCCGGTTCGCCGTGAACAGGCCGATGTCGGTGTAGAGCCGCGCCGTCTGCGGGTTGTAGTTGCCCGTCGACAGGTGCACGTAGCGGCGCAGCTTGTCCTTCTCGCGCCGCACGACGAGCAGCGCCTTCGCGTGCGTCTTCAGCCCGAGCAGGCCGTAGATCACCTGCACGCCGCTCTGCTCGAGCGTCCTCGCCCACTGGATGTTGCTCGCCTCGTCGAAGCGCGCCTTCAGCTCGACGATCGCCGTCACCTGCTTGCCGCTCTCGGCCGCGCGCGCGAGCGCCTTCAAGATCGGCGAGTCGCCGCCGGTCCGGTAGAGCGTCTGCTTGATCGCGAGGACGTTCGGGTCGTCGGCCGCGCGGGAGACGAACTCGGCGATCGGATCGAACGACTCGTACGGGTGGTGCAGGAGCACGTCCTGCTCCCGGATGACGGCGAAGATGTCCTCGACGTCGCGGAAGAGCGGCGGGACCTGCGGCGCGAACGGCTCGTCGCGGTACTCGCGGCGCTCGTCGTCCGCGACGATGCCCATGAGGTCGGCGATGTGGAGCGGCCCAGGCACCCGGTAGACGGCGAGCGACGCGTCGACCTTGAGGGCGCGGCAGAGCCGCTGGACCGAGGTGCCGGCGCCCTCGCCGATGCCGATCTCCAGGCGCACGGCGTTGCCGCGATCGCGCCGGCGGAGCTCGGCCTGGATCGTCTCCAGGAGGTCCTCGCCCTCCTCCTCGTCGATCTCGAGGTCCCAGTTCCGGGTGACGCGGAAGGGGTACGTGCCGCGCAGCCGGCCGGAGGGGAAGAAGTCCTTCACGTGCCGGGCGATCACGTCCTCGAGCAGGACGAAGGCGCGCGTCGCGCCCTCCACGCGCACCTTCATCAGCCGGCTCAGCATCGGCGGCACCTGGATGACCGCGAAGCCGGGCTCCTGCGCCTCATGCTCCCGGGAGAACATGATCCCGAGGTTGATCATCTTGTTGCGCAGGTGCGGGAACGGGTGCCCCGGGTCGATCGCGATCGGCGTGAGGATCGGGAAGATGTCGGTGCGGAACCGATCGTCGAGCGCGCTGAGCTCTGTCGGATCGAGCTCGTCCGGCTTGACGATCACGATGCCGGCGCGCTGGAGCGCCGGGATCAGGTCCGAGTTCCACAGCTGGTAGGCGTCGTCGACGAGCGCGTGGACCCGCGCGCCGATCGCCACGAGCTGCTCGTGGGGCGTGAGCCCGTCCGGGGGGACCTCCGCGATCGTGCGCTGCGTCTGCGCCTGGAGGCCGGCGACGCGCACCATGAAGAACTCGTCGAGGTTGGAGAAGAAGATGCTCAGGAACTTGAGGCGCTCGAACAGCGGCACCTCATGCGATCTCGCCTCCGCCAGCACCCGCGCGTTGAACTCGAGCCACGAGAGCTCCCGGTTCAGGTAGTGGTTCGGGTCGCCCTCGATCGGGATCGGCCCCGACGCGGCGGGGATGGACACCGGGCCGCTCGCCGGGCCGGACCTCGCTCCGGCCGAGTCGCCGGAGCCCGCGCCAGGCCGGTCGGCCTGAGCAGCGTCCGAGTCGCCGCCGGAGCCGGAGACGAAGGTGGTATCCGTGGGAGAGGGCAGGTCAACCATGGTCGAAGCTCCGATTTTATCCCAGGTCTGATAGGGTCCGCCCATGGAATTCTGGCGACATCCGGACGAGCTGAGGCGCGCCTGCGAGCGAGCGCGCGCGGCGGGGCGCCGCGTCGGCCTCGTTCCGACGATGGGCGCGCTCCACGCAGGCCACCTCGCGCTGATCGCGGAGGCGCGGCGGAGAGCGGACTTCGTGGCGGTGACCATCTTCGTCAACCCGACGCAGTTCGGCGCGGGCGAGGACCTCGCGCGCTATCCGCGGACGCTCGAGCGCGACCGCGCGGCGTGCGCCGAGGCCGGCGCCGACGGCGTGTTCGCGCCCGAGGTCGAGGCGATGTACCCGCCCGGCGAGGAGACGCGCGTGCGCGTCGGCGCGACCGCCGCGCCGCTCTGCGGCGTCCACCGCCCCGGGCACTTCGAGGGCGTCGCCACCGTGGTCGCGAAGCTCTTCGCGCTCGCCGGCCCGTGCGTCGCCGTCTTCGGCCGGAAGGACTACCAGCAGCTCCAGGTGATCCGGCGGCTCGTCGCCGACCTGTTCCTGCCCGTCGAGATCGTCGGGGCGACGACGGTGCGCGAGCCCGACGGGCTCGCCAAGTCGTCGCGCAACGCCTATCTCTCGCCCGAGCAGCGGAGCGCGGCGCGCGCCATCCCGCTCGCGCTCGCCGAGGCGTGCCGCGCCTTCGCCCGCGGCGAGCGGCGCCCCGCCGCGCTCCTCGGGCCCGCGCGCGCGCGCCTCGCGGCCGTCGCGACGAGCATCGATTACGTCGACCTCGCCGACCCGGAGTCGCTCAGGATCTGGAGCGACGAAGCGGCGATCGGCGACAGGGCCCTGCTCGCGGTCGCCGTCCGCCTCGGGACGGCGCGCCTCATCGACAACGTCGTCCTCGGGGAGGACGCGCCGCCCGTCGCGGTCGAGGAGACCGGCTAGATGGCGAGGACGAGCTCCGAGCAGGAAGGCCCCGCCCCGCCCCCGCGCCCGGCCGGAGAGGCCGGCCGCGGCGTCTTCCTCGTGTTCGAGGGCATCGACGGCGCCGGCACGAGCACCCAGGCCGAGCGCTACGCGGCGCACCTCAGGGCCGCGCGGCGCCTCGTCCACGTCACCCGCGAGCCGAGCGCCGGGCCGGTGGGCGCGCTGCTCCGGCAGGTGCTGACCCACCGGATCTCGCTGCCCAGCGCCCGCCAGGCCGAGGTGATGGCGCTCCTCTTCTCGGCCGACCGCCTCGATCACCTCGGCGCCGAGGTCGAGCCCCTCCTCCGCGACGGGTACGTCGTGATCTCGGATCGCTACGACCTGTCGAGCCTGGCCTACCAGTCCACGACGGCGGCCGGCGGCGGGGATACTGGGGAAATTCTTGAATGGATCCGGACACTTAATCGCCACGCCATGCGGCCCGACGCCACGGTGGTGATCGACGTCTCGCCCGAGATTGCCGAGAAGCGGCGCCTCGGCCGCGGGGGGGCAGAGGAGCTGTTCGAGAAGGCCGAGCTGCAGGCGCGGCTCGCGGCGGCCTACCGCCGGGCGGAGGAGCTCGTGCCCGGGGACCGGATCATCCACATCGACGGGGATGGCGCGGTCGAGGAGGTCGCCCGCGCGATCGCCGCCGCGCTCGGGCCGCTCGTGGACCACCGGTGAGCCGGGGCGGCGGCGGGTCGAGCCTCCAGGAGGAGCCGCAGGGGGCGCAGCGCCGCTGCGCCGCGCCGCGCTCGCCGCGCCTCGGCCGCCCGAGCTGCCGAGTCGCGCGCTACGGGCAAGCCGCGTTCGCGACCTCCACGTCGTCGATGTTCCAGCTCGACACGGTGTCGACGAAGGTGTCCCGCCCGATCTCGTAGCCGAAGCGGAGCCGCAGGCGCGCGCTCTTGTGGGGGGTCAGGTCGTAGCGGAGCTTCGTCCAGGCCGAGTCGCGGACGCCGGGGTAGGTCCCCGACTCGAAGACAACCTTCCACCGGACGCCGTCGTAGACCTCGACCCGGTTCGTCATGTGGGGCGCCTCGTCGCTGTTCAGGAAGCGCCAGAACGTCAGGTACACGCCGCCCGCGACATCGGCGTTGATGACCGGGCTCGTCAGGTAGAAGTACGGGTGAACGCCGGGAGGCGCATTCCCTCCGATGACCACGCCGGCCACCCCGTTGTCCGAGGTCGCCGTGTGATCGAGCGCCGGATCGGCGTGCCCGTAGGTCTGCCCGGAGGACGCCGCCGCGGCGCCGATCTGCCAGGTCGGACCGAGCTCCCACCCGGCCGCGTTGCTCTCGAACGTATCCCGGAAATAGACGGCCGGCGCCGCCGCGGCGCTGCCGCCCTGGCACACGCCGGCCAGGCACGACTCCCCCACGGTGCACCAGTCGCCGTCGACACAGGCGCCCCCGTCGGGGACCGAGCGCGGCGTGCACACCCCGGCGTCGCTGCAGACGCCGCTCGTGCAGCCGACCGTCTGTGAAGAGCACGACTCGCCGGGGGTAGGGATGGAAATACAGGCGCCGTGCTCGTCGCAGACGCCACGATTGCACTCATCGGTCCCGGCGAGGCAGGCGCCGCCCGGCGCGATCGGCTCAGCATAGCAATTGCCAGAGCCAGGATCACAGGCGCCATCGTTGCACCCGACGCTCAGCGCGCTGCAGTCCTTGGGGACGCCCCCCTCGCAGCGGCCGCTCTGGCAGGCCTTGCCGACCATGCACAGGTCGCCGGAGTCCGCGCACGGCGCCCCCTCGTTCCCCGGGACCGCCTCGCACGCACCGGTGGCCGGGTTGCACGCGCCGACATGACAGGAGTCCGGCACTTGGAAGAAGAAACAATCCCGCTGGGTCCCGACGCATGCGCCGTCCGCGCACGCCGCGTTGAGCACGCAGCGATCTTCCGTCGTGCACGGCGCCCCGTCCTCCTTCGGCGCGACCCCGCAGCGCGGCTCGCCGTCCGCGTCGACGCACGTGACGACATGACAGCCGTCCGGATCGAGGCCGCAGTCCTCCTGCGCGCCGCCCTGACAGACGCCGTCCTCGCACGTCTCGCCCACGGTGCAAGCGTCCTTGTCGTCGCACGGCTCGCCGCCCGCGCCGGGGACGAGCTCGCACTTGCGCGTGGCCTCGTTGCACACGGCCGCCATGCACTGCGGCGTCGGGACCAGCGAACAGTCGATCTCGCACGGCGCGCCGGCCCCGCCCCCGCCGCCCCCGCCGCTCGAAGCCGCCGGCCCGGCAGCGCCGCCGTCACCCGCCGCGCCCGAGCTGCCAGCGGACGTCGCGGTCGAACAGCCGAGATCCGTCAGGGCGACAGCGGAAATTACCCATGGAATCCACCTAGTCATGTTCGCCTCTTTCCAGCAATCGTGACGCACCTCGTGGGGATTACGCGTCCTTCGCGGCTGCGCAAGGAAACATGATGTTCCGGCGCGCGAGCACCCGGAACGGTCAGCGCAGGTGGCGGCGAGAGGCGACCGCGTCCAGCGCAGCGCCGGCGGCGAGCACACGAGCACACGAGCACACGAGCACACGAGCACACGAGCACACGAGCACACGAGAGCTGCGAGCGACCGTGAGGACCCACGAAAGCAAAGACAGCGACGAGAGCAAAGACATCACGAGTTCAGCAAGGCACACAAACCGGAGAGCCCCTATCGCCCCTCGCCCGAGGTATGCAGTATGCTGACGAGATCGTCTCGGAGCTCAGCCACCCCTCGATAGACAGACCACTTCGCGCGTGGAGCCCTCGCGGCCGCGGGCCGCGAGCCACGCCGCATCCATTTGAAGAGGAGCGCAGAGATGTCCTTCCGACGTCATTTCGTGTTTGCCCCTTTCCTGGTCGCCGCCGGGCTGGCCGCGCCGTCGGGCGGCTGCGCGGCCACCGAGGACAGGAAGCCCGCGCGCGAGCGCCTGCCGGACGGCGCCGGGGGCGGCGGGAGCGGCGCCTTCGGCGCGAGCAACACGGGCGGAGGCGCGTCGCTCGGCGACGGAGGGTTCGGCGCGACCGGCGAGGGCGGCTTCGACGAGGGGACCTCCTGCGCCCAGACGAGCGCGGCGGCCACGCTCATGCCGCTCGACATGCTCATCCTGCTCGACCGCTCCGGCAGCATGCTCGGCGCGAAATGGAGCGGCGTCACGAGCGCGCTCTCGACCTTCGTGAGCGACGCCGCCTCCGCCGGGATGAACGTGGGGCTGACGTACTTCCCGCGGGGCAACAATGGGATGAACGACTGCGACCATACGGCGTACGACGAGCTCGCGGTCGCCATCGGCGAGCTGCCGCTGCACACGCCGGAGCTCACCGCCTCCATCCGGGGGACCTCGCCCGGCGGCGGGACGCCGATGCGCCCGGCCCTCCAGGGGGTGCTCTCGAACGCGACCGCCTACAAGGACGCGAACCCGTCCCACAAGGTCATCGTCGTGCTCGCGACCGACGGCGACCCGTCCGGGTGCGCCGGCAACACCGTCGCGAGCACCGCGGAGATCGCGCAGAGGGCGCTCAACTACAACGGCGTCCAGACCTACGTCATCGCCGTGGAAGGCTCGACCGTGGCGAACCTCGACCAGATCGCCGCCGCTGGCGGGACGGCGCGCGCGTTCGACGTCACCGCGAACGTCGCCGCGTTCTCGGCGAAGATGGCCGAGATCCGCGCGTCGGCGCTGCCGTGCGAGCTCCTCATCCCCGCGCCGCCCGCGGGCGCGACCCTGGACACGAGCCGGGTCGCGGTGAGGTTCGCGGCGGGGGCCTCGAGCGCGCTGGAGGTCCCGAAGGCGGACGACGCGGACGACTGCGGCTCCGGGCCGGGGTGGTATTACGACGACGAGCTGGCCCCGAAGAAGATCGTCCTCTGCCCCGCGTCCTGCGCGATGGTGCAAGGCGAGGCGGAGGCGAAGCTCGACGTGCTCTTCGGGTGCGAGCCGAAGCTGAACTGAGCGCCGCGCGGGCTCACGGCCGCCGCCCGCGCGGGGCTCGCGGCCGCCGCCCGCGCGGGGCTCACGGCCGCGGCACGCGCGGGGCTCGCGGCCGCGGCACGCGCGGGGCTCGCGGCCGCGGCACGCGCGGGGCTCACGGCCGCCGCGGCGCCTCCGTCTTCAGGGCGTCGAGCGCGGCCAGGAGCTCGGCCTCGGTGAACGGGAGCCGCGCGAGGGCCGCCTGCTCGTCGGCGAGCGCGAGCTCGATCTCGCGCTGCGCGTCGCGGGCCCGGAGGACCCACGACGGCGCCTCCCCGGTTCGCTCGCCGAGCCGGACCGTGCCGGCGAGCATCTTCTGCCCCTTCTCCAGGAGCACGCGGTAGCGCAGGCGCATCGCGCCCTCGAAGAGCTGCTTCTTCCGCGGGGTGTCGGCGCTCGGCGGCGGCGGGACCCGCATCACGTCGCGGTGGAGCTCCTTGTAGAGCTGCCCGATGCGGTAGCCCGCCATCGCCGACCAGTGGGCGTCGAGGCTCCGCATGGCCTCGGTGTAGGCGCTCTGCGCGTCGAGCAGGCCCTGGCAGCGCCGCTCCAGCGCCTCGGCGAAGCTCGCCGGCACCGGCACGAAGGCGATCGCCTCGCTCCGGCGCCGCCGGACCTCGCCCAGCGCGAAGCTCACCTGCGCGAGCTCGATCGGCGGCTTGCCCGACTCGCCGAGCCGGTGCGCCTCGATGAGATCGCGCGCGAGCCCCACCTGACGCGCCGCCTCGTCCACGAGATCCTGCTCGACGAGGCCGAGCGCGAGGGCGCCGCGCGCCTCGATCGCCTCGAGGACGGTCAGATCGCCGAGGCCGAGCAGGCGGCGCGAGACCTCGACGAGCTCGGGCCACCGCTCGAGGGCGGCCGCCGCGCGCGCGAGCCGGAAGAGGGCGCCGCGCGCGACGGCGTGGTCCGGAAAGCGCCGAGCGACCTCGCGGTAGCGCTCTGCCGCGAGCGCGCGGTCGCCGAGCGCCTCGTGCGCGAGCCCGGCGTTGAACAGGCTCGGCGGCGCGACCTCGCCGTCCGGCGCGAGGCGGACCAGCCGATCGAACAGGGGCGCCGCCTCGCGCGCCTTGTCGGCCAGGAGCAGCGCGCGCGCCCGCTCGAACTCCGCCGCGAGCTCCGCGTCCGAGTAAGGCGAGACGACGACCGGCGCGAGCTCGACCGGCGCGCGCGCCGAGGCCGCCTGCGGGGAGCGCGCCCCGGGCGGAGCCGTGGCCTCGGAAGTGCATCCGCCCGAGGCGAGCACGACGGCCAGCAGGGCGAGCGGGGTGATGCGGGTGCGCGACATGGTCCGGGAAGAATACCCCTGCGGTCGAGGTTGTTCCGCTACGTGCATGGACGGAGAGCCAGCCTGGCCGTCCGGAACGAAGAAGGTGGATTGCTGCGCTGTAGGGCAATCCCTGGTTTCGGCTTCTGATCCGGGATGTTGCAGAGGGTACCGCCCGACAAAAAGCCTGCATCGAGCCGTCATGATGCGGTAATCTCGCGTTCGTTCCACAGGCCGCTGTTTGCTCGTAGCTCGCGGCGGCGATCTCCTCTCCAGCGACGATCAGAACGAGGGCTTCTGTTGTGGGCTCTCGAAGGCATCACGGCCCTGTTGTGGGGCCTTGGAGGTGGGTACATGAAGCATCAGATCATCTCTCCTCACGCGGTGACGGCAGTCGGCCCGGAGCAGCGGCTGAGCATGGCAGAAGCGCGTCATCGCGAGCTCGACTCGCGCCTCAGGCAGCTGGGTCGGCGGGCATTCTTAACACCGGGGGAGAGGATGGAGGCAGCCCAGCTCAAGAAACACAAGCTCGCCGCGAAGGACGAGATCGAATCGCTGCGCCGGCGGCTGTCGTAGCGCGCCCAGGCTGACAGGCGATCCCCCCAGCGCCGCTCACGGCGCCCCGCCCCACGTTCACTCTCGCAGTTCCTGTCCAGGCCATCCGGCGCACCCACACGGTGGGACACGCGCATGCAGCGCGCGACGAGCGCGCGGTGCGGCATGGTGTGCGGCGCGAGGCGCGAGGTGCGAGGCGCGAGGCGCGAGGCGCGAGGTGCGAGGCGCGAGGCGCGAGGCGCGAGGTGCGAGGCGGGCGCGAGGTGCGAGGAGGGCGCGAGGCGCGAGGCGGGCGCGAGGTGCGAGGCGGGCGCGCGGAGGGCGAGAGCACCGCGGGCGCAGGCGCGCTGCGATCAGAGCGTGGGCGCAGGGGCTTCCGGCGCATCGGCCGGCGATGCAGGAGCGGCGTCGGGCTGCGGCGCGGCTCCGGGCGCGGCGCCGCCCTCCGGCAGCGCCTCGGCGCCGCCGTACACGTCGCGGTTGAGATCCGCGAGCGTCTCGGTGAGGCGGCCCTTCTGCTCGCTCGTGATGCCGCCGGGCGTCTGCTTCTCGATCGCCGCTGCGAGCCCGAGCCAGTGGCGCGCGTTGTCGCGGTAGCCCTTGCGCGGATCGGCGACGCCGGTGCCCTGCGGCGCGAGCTCGGCGAGGCGGTAGTCGGTCATGCCCCGGAGGTAGGCGTACTGCGCCCGCTCCGGGGACGAGAACGAGTCCATGTCGTGCTCGAGCACGCGGAACAGCGCCAGCGCCTGCTCGAACCGGTTCGCCTCGTAGTGGCTGCGGGCGCGATCGAGATCCTGCGTGTAGGTCGCGCAACCCGGCGCGAGGGCGAAGGTCGAGAGGAGAAGGACGCACGAGACCAGGCGGCGCATGCGCGGAGGGTATCTCCCGCGTCGCGGCGCGATCAAGCGGGAAGGCGGGGCTCCGGGCGCGCGGATGGCTCGTCGGCATCGGAGCAGAGCGTCGCGGCGCTGCGCGCGGGGGGGTCAGAGGCCCCCGCGCGCCGCGGGACAGGCAGCGCCGAGCGCCGCAGGCGCGTCGCCGCGAGCACGCCGCTCACCGCGAGGAGCGCGATCCCCCAGCAAGACGACCGCCCAGACGAGGCCGCGCGCCGCTGGCGGCGCGGAAACGGCCGCGCCCGGCGCCGTCGCCGGGGCCGAGGGACCGCCGGGACCCAGCGCCGTCGGCCCGTCGGGGCGCGTCGCTCGAGCGCAGCGCCACGGCGCGGCCATGTTTCGCCACGCCTTGGCCCGGGAGCGCGCGGCCGACGGCGGCCGTGCGCCCGGGAGGCGTGCTCCTCGCCGCCGATGTCGAGCATGGGGAAGAGAGAGAGCTTCTCTGTCCATGGACACACTCCGCGCTCGCTGCGCAAAGAGCAGGCATCGCAGTCCACGCAGACCGCGCAAAAGAAGAGATCGCGCTCATCCAGGCGCTCAGGAGTCTGATCGATCGCTCGAGCCCAGGCGATGCGATGAACGGTGCGCGAGACCGAGGCATGGATGCTGGTGGATATCGACGTCTTCCGGACCTTGCTCGGCAGCGGAGCGCAACCAGCGCTTCCCGCCGAGCCAGAGCGCGAGGCCGATCCAAAGCTGACGCTGGGGCGGCTCTTGAAAGAAGGAGGGATGAGACGGAAGCCCGAGCGCCTCTACCGCCTGTTCGGCGAAGAGGTCAGCCTGGAGGCGTTGAGGACGCTGCCGGAGCTCCAGCGCTTCGAAATGGAGCTTATCGAGGCGATACAGAGCGTCGCGCGCTCGCTCGGCGCGCCAGGGTGATGGCGAGTCGAGCGACAGCCATCCTCGCAGGGTCCGGTCGTGGGCTCACCCGAGGAGCCGCCTGCCGAGGAGCCGCGCCGCGAGCTTCCGCAGCCAGTCCGCCCGCCGCGCGTCCGGCGGCGCCAGCCGGCCCGTGCGCGCGGCCTCCAGGATCGCGGCCGTCTCGGGCGTCGGGTCGGCGCACGCCTCCAGCACCCGGAAGATCGTCGCGTCCTCGTGCGCGACGCCCGCCTCCGCCACCCACGCGTCCACCGACGCCGCGAACGCGGGATCGCCGGGGAACGGCTGCTCGACCTCGTTGCTCGGGCCGAGCCCGTTGATGCCGGCGATCACGAGGTCCTTGCGCTCCTTGTAGGTCAGCCCCGCGAGCTCCTCGGGCAGCAGCGGGCGGCCGATCCAGATGTCCTGCACGCCCATGCCCAGCGGGAACTCGAGCCGCTTCTCGAGCGGCTCCGGCGGCAGGGCGCCGCTGAAGCGCACCGGCACCACGGGGACCCCCACCGCCAGCGCCATGTCGATGAACGCGCCGCTCATCTTGCGCACCGGCGTGCGGCACTCGAGCGACCGCGTGCCCTCGACGTGCACCATCACCCCCTTGCCAGAGCCCTGCATCTCCGCCCCGAGCTCCGCGATGATGCCCCCGAGCGACGCCTTGTCCTCGCGATCGAAGTACGTGATCACCTTCGGATCGCGCGCGCCCGGGTACGTGAAGCAGTGCGCGAGCATCGTGCCGAGCCACGTCGCCCGGTGCTCGGCCTTGGCCAGCGTGACCGTGGAGACCTCCGTGAGCCCGGAGACGGCGATGCCGAACAGAAGCGACTCGACGCCGACCTGGTGATTGCCGAGGTAGAGCAGGCTCCGGCCCTTCACCGCGCGGAACGCCGCGGGATCGGCGATGTGCACCCGCCGGATGAACCGCTCGATCAGGCCGAAGTACAGGTCCTCCGCGGGCCAGCGGCCGAGGCCCATCGCCGCGCCCCAGTAGCGGCGGACCGGCTCGATGTCGATCACGGGCGGGCCGGCGTCGCGGACCACGACCTCGGAGCCCTCGCGCGCCACCGCGAACGGCCAGCGCGTCAGCGGCTGCGCCGAGGAGACCCCGGCGAGAGAGACCGTCGACGGGTGCACGCCGGCGCGCCGCGCGACGTGATCCTTCACGGCCACCGCCTCCACGAGATCGCCCGACGCGCCGTACAGGTTCGCCACCGTGCCCGGCATCCAGTCCATCGTGCGCACGTCGGCCGGGCTGCAGCGCGCCTCCCCCGACGCCGCGTCGACGCGCGAGACGCCGAGGTCGACCGGGGCGCGGTCGCGCAGGAACGACCGGCGGATCCCGGGCGGCGCGCCGCCGACCGATCCCTGCGGGAGCAGCACCTCGACGAGGCGGAGCTCCAGCCAGACGCGCTCGCCGGCGGCGCCCGACCCGGCGCCGGCCCCCGCGATGGCCTGCACCCGGAACGAGACGAAGCGATCCTCGCGGCCCTCGTAGCGCACCTCGATGCGCACCGGCGCCTCGGGCCGCGGCCCGTACAGGCGCAGCGACGGGATGCGCGACGGGAACGCGATGTGCGCGGGCGGGCTCGCCGGATCCCACAGGAACAGCCGGTCGTGCGGGATCGCGTGCGTCAGCGCGTCGAGCATGCCCTGGTGCAGCGCGCCGGGAGGCACCGTGCCCTTGCCGGGATCGAGCACCGCCGAGGCGCCGCCCGCGCCGAGCCGGAGCGAGGTCAGGTACCGGAACGCCGGGCCGTGGAACAGCGTGCCCACGGCGTAGGGGTCGTCGGCCTCCGGCGCGTCGAGCGCGGGCTCCGGCGCGGGGGCGGGCGGGTACGCGCCGGCCACCCGCACGCGGCCGGTGCACACGGGCTCGAACCGCGAGAGCGCCGGGTTCGAGGCCTCGCGCCAGGCGAGGAGCCGCACGTCGAGGACGTCGCCGGTCCCGGTGGCCTCGGCCTTGATGCGCACCGGCCCCGGCACGGTCAACCAGCGGAGCACCACCACGTCCTCCACGGCCACGACCACGCTCCCCGGGCGCGCCCGCAGGGCGGCGCCGGCCAGCCGGTCGACCATGCTCATCCCCGGGAGCGCCGGGAGCGTCCAGGTGGGGCAGTGGTCCGCCACCCAGCCGGCCGGATCCAGCACCTCCTCGGCGCCCTCGGCCTCCGGCGCGGCCGGCTCCACGAGCGCCTGCGGTCGCGGGCCCCCGGCCTCGAGCGACGGCGCGGCGCGGCCCGGGCTCCGGAGCACGGCGCCCGGGAGCGAGGCGAGGTGGCGCGCGTTCCCGCGCACGTCGAAGCCGACGTCGCGCCGCGCTCGAGGCGGCGAGGCGCCGTCGACGATCCGCACGCCGAGCGTGGCGCCGTAGATGCGGAGGCCGTCCACCCAGAGGTAGGACTCGGCGATGACGTAGGGCCCGCGGTCGTCGCGGCCGACCTCGAGGACGTCGGTCTCGACCGTCACCCGGCGGCTGCTCGGCAGCACCTGGCCGCGGTAGCGCCAGCTGTGCTCGTGCCCCGTCATCACCGGCTCGAACCGCGGCTCGCGCAGGCCCGCGTGGAGGTCGTGGTGCAGCATCCAGAACTGGATCGTCTGCAGCATCGCCTCGATGCCGAGCGAGCCCGGCTGCACGGGATCGCCCAGGAAATGCGCCTTGAAGAACCACTCCGACGGCTGCACGTCGCGCCGCGCGCGCAGCCGGCCGAGCCCCTTCCGGCCGCCGCCCTGCCACAGGCCGTCGATCCGGTCGATCATCAGCAGCGACGGCCGCGCGAGCCCGAGCTTGCCCCCGCAGTAGCGCTCGGGGCGCGCGCGGAGATCGACCTCGAAATCGGACGGGGCGTCCAGCGCGGCGACCTCCTCGGGCTTCGGCGGGATGCCGATCTGCGTCGCGAGCGCGGCCTTCGGGAAGAAGCCGAACACCGTGTCGAGGTCGTACACCCGGGTGGCGCCGAGGCTGCACTCGACCCGGAACGACAGGATGATCATGCCGCCCGACCGCGAGATGTTCGTGAGCTGCGACGTCGTGCGCAGCGCGCCCGCGTCCGGCAGGATCTCGGCGCGCAGGGTGCCCTTGCCGTCGAGGTTGCGGAAGTAGAGCGCGCCCTCGCTCGAGAGCGCGCAGCCGGCGTAGCTCGCGAGCCAGCCGCACGTCTGGAGCGCGGCCTCGAGCACCACCGCGAACGGCATGGTGAGGCTCGCGTTCTCGTCGAAGTACCACGCGTCCTCCGGGACGTCGTACTCGACCTCGACCCTCGCGCCGGCCTTCATCGCCGCCATGGGGCTCGAGACCGAGAGGACCCGGCTCATGAAGTGGTACGGCGGCCCCGGGAGCCGCGCGACGTGCCGGCCCTCGTCGAACCTGCGGTAGAGCGGGCCGAACGCGTCCGACGGCCTGCCCCAGGCGCACGAGAGCAGGCTCCGGTAGTCGAACGGGAAGCCGCCGGCGTCCGCGGCGGCGCCGCCTACTGGCGGCGCGGCGAGCTCGGACCAGGGGACCCGCGCGACCGGCTTCGGCTCGACGTGGCCGTCGAGGAGCTCGGGGGAGCTCGAGAGCGGCCAGTCCGGGCGGAGGCGCAGGCCCACGCGGCGGGCGTGGAACGCCTTGAGGCCGTCGACCGTGCACAGGAAGTCGGCGAACACGGTCGGCTGGGGGCCGTCGTGGACCTCCTCGATGAACACCTCGTACGTGAGCAGCCGGCTCGTCGGGATCACCTGGCCGCGGCAGCGGAGCAGGTACGGGATCTCGGGCACCGGCTCGAAGCGGAAGCCGTCCGCGTCCACCGTGAAGCCCATCGCCGCCATGTAAAACGCGAGCGCCTGCAGGCAGCCCTCGAACATGAGCGTGCCCGGCATGCACGGGTCGTCCTTGAAGTGGCCCTCGAAGAACCAGCCGTCCTTCGTGATCGGCAGCGTGGCCCTGAGATAGCCGCGCTTCCACGGGCCGCCCGCCGGGTCGAACACGTCGACGCGGTCGAAGAACAGCATGGGGGGCGCGCTGATGCGCGGCGTCCGGACGTGGGTGCTCAGGCGCTCGAAGCCGGGGCCGAACGCCGCCGCGCCGTCGCCGGCCGCGAACGCGAGGAGGTCGGCCCGATCGAAGGCGGATTTCTGGCAGGCGATCCGCGGCGGATCGAGGCGGGCGGCCGCCGCAGGCTCGGCGGTGTCCGCGTCCCAGAGGACGCCGCCGGAGCTCGCGAGCTCCTCGTCGGTGAAGAAGCCGGCCTGGCCCTTGCGCGTCGAGAGCCGCAGCTCGCCGCCGATCCGGCAGTCGTAGTGGAAGAAGAACAGGCGGACGTCGCCGTGCTTGGCGTGGCCGTCGACGTGGATGTCGTAGACGAGCGTGTCGCCCGGGCGGGGCAGGCCGCCGTGGAAGGTGAGCTCGCAGCCGAGCAGCCGGTAGACGCGCTCGCCCTTGTTCTCGAAGTCCGCGCCGAGCCAGCTGATGAGCAGCAGGTCGGCCTGGCCGCTCTCGATCATGATGCCGGCCGGCATCGCGCCGTCGTGCAGGTACCAGGAGTCCCACCGCACGTCGGTCTCGGTCCACATGGTCCCGAGCTTCATCGAGCCGGGCTCGGCGTCGATCCCGGTGACCCGGTCGGCGAGCAGCAGCGGCGGCATGGGCATGCGCACCTGGCGGCGGTAGCCGTCCTGCCGGGCGAAGAGCGGGCCGAACACGTCGGAGATCCGGCCCGAGGCGAGGTGCTCGAGCTGCTCGCGGCTGAACCGGGGGCCGCGCGGCGCGAGGGCTGCCGCCGCGGGGAGGTGCGGCGCCGCGGCGGGGCGCGGCGGAGGCGGCGGGGCGGCGGGGGCGCGCGGCGGCTGCGGCGGGCGCGGCGGCTCGGCGCGCGGCGGCTGCGGCGGGCGCGGCGGCTGCGGCGACGCTACCGGGCGCGGCGACTCCGCGCGCGGCGGCTGCGGCGGGCGCGGCGGCTCGGCGCGCGGCGGCTGCGGCGGCTCGACGGGGCGCGGCGACTCCAGGCGGGGCGGCTGCGGCGACTCCAGGCGGGGATGGCGCGGCGCCTCGACCGGACGCGGCGCCTCGGCGCGGACCGGTACGACGCGCGCGACCTGCGTCGCGGGCGCCGCGTACACCCCCGCGGCGGCGCCCGACGACGCCTGGACGAGCGCGTCGAGCGCGCGCTGCCGCATCTGCAGGAACCGGCGGTGAACCTGGGCCTGCTGCTCTGCCCACTGCGTGTGGATCTGCGCGAGCTGAACGGTGAACGCGGCCGCGCCGGCGATCACGTCGCCCGGGATGTCCACGGCCGCGGCCTCGACGAACGCCGGCGCGACCGGCAGCGGCTCGACCGCGAGCTCCACGGCCGCGGCCTCGACGAACGCCGGCGCGACCGGCACCGGCGCGACCGCGGTGCCCACCGGCGCGCCCTCGACGAACGCCGGCGCCACCGGCGGCGGCTCGTCCCAGGACGGCGGCGAAGCCGCGTCGGCGGCGGAGAACCCGGTGGGCCCGGGGTACAGCGGCGGCAGGTCGTCGAGGGCAGACGGCAGAGGCGGCGCAGGTTCCATCGAGTCTCCAGGGGATGAGCAGGGGGCCGCGCCGGGCACGACGATCGCCGGCGGGTGAGCGGGGAGCGTGAGCGCAGGCCCCGCCGGAGGTCGCGCCGGCGGGAGCGGCGCGGCCGGACCGCCGGCGCCGATGCGGACCGCCAGCGAGCCGCCGCCGAGGCCGGCGCAGCGGACCTCGGCGACGCGGACGTCGTCGGCCCACGGCGCGCCGTCGAGCTTCCGGGCATGACGGCAGGCGAGCACCGCGGCGGCGACGTGCAGCAGGCCGGAGGCCGCGTGCGCATGGCCGAACCGCGGCGCGAGATCCGTGGCCGACAGCACGAGCCCGGGATCGGCCGGCTCGTCCACGACCACGGCCAGGACCGGGTGCCGCTGCCGGACGGCGTCGTCGAGCCGCTCGAGCACGAGCACGACCGCGGCGTCGCCGGGAGGCAGGCGCACGCCGAGCGCCTCGAGCGCGGCCGCGTGCGCGGGCTCGCACGAGAGGTCCACGGCGCCGACGATCGCCGCGTCCACGGCGCCGGCGCGCAGGGCGCGGGACGCGACCCGCAGCGCCCAGGGCCCGGAGAGCTCCTCGGCCGCGATCGTGAACGACGGCCCGCCGACGTCGAGCTGGCTGTTCAGCCGGTTCGCCGGGATGTTGGGCATGTTCCCGACGACGCCCGCCGCCTGGAGAGGCGCGATGATCGCGTCCTTGAGCGCGCCGACGTCGGCCGACGGGCCGAGCCGCGCCAGCGCCGTCTCGGCGAGCCGCCAGCGCGCCATGTACCGGCACACCTCGGTGTCGGCGCCCATGCCGATGAGCACGGCGGTCCGCTCGCGCGGCAGCGCGAGCCCGTCGGTGGCCTCGATCGCCGCCTCGAGCAGCAACGTCTGCTGGGCGAGCGCCTGCTGCAGATCGCGCGGCGGGAACCGGAGGCGATCCGCGGGCAGCGCGACGGTCGCGCGGCGGGGCTCCGCGCCGCCGCCCGAGAGCAACGGCTCGGCGAACGCCCGGACGCCGCTGAGCTCACCGACGCACACGCCCATCGCCACCACGGCCAGGTGACCCGCCGGGGCGGGGCGCGCGGCCGCGGCGGGCGGCGCGGCGTGGACGGCGCGCCGCTGCGGCGACGCGGGCTCGTACGCCTCCACGAGGAGGTGAGCGTTGTTCCCGCCGAACCCGAACGCCGACAGGCCCGCGAGCCGCCGGCCCTCCCAGGGCTCGGCCCGCTGGAGCACCCGGAACGGGCTGGCCGCCACCGCGTCGCTCAGCGGATCCGCGTGCAACGTCGGCGGGCGGACCCCCGCCGCCATGGCGCCGAGCAGCTTGAGGAGCCCGGCCGCGCCGGCGGTCGTGACGAGGTGGCCGAGGTTCGACTTGAGCGAGCCGAGCGGGACCTCGCGGCGGCCGAACACCTCGGTGAGGGTCGCGATCTCGGTCGCGTCGCCGAGGGGCGTGCCCGTCGCGTGGCACTCGAGCAGCGAGACCTCGCCGGGATCGAGGCCGGCCATGGCGTACGCGGCCCGCATCGCGCGCAGCTGGCCCTCCACCGCCGGCGCGAGCAGGCCGCGGCCGCGGCCGTCGTTCGACAGGCCGACGCCCCGGATCACGCCGAGGATGGGCCTGCGCGCGGCCTCCGCGTCGGACAGGCGCTCGAGGACCACGAACGCCGCGCCCTCGGCCGGGACCAGGCCGTCGGCCTCCGACGAGAACGGGCGGCTGCGCCCGGTGCGGCTCAGCGCCGACAGCGCGCAGAACCCGATGTGCATGAAGAGATCGTCCGACCGGCACACCGCGCCGGCGAGCATCCGGTCGACCTCGCGGTCCTGCAGGCGCTCGCAGGCGAGCGCGATCGCGTAGAGCGACGACGCACACGCGGCGTCGAGCGCGAACGCCCCGGCCCCGAGGCCGAGCGCGTCGGCGAGCAGGTGGGCGGGCAGGCCCGACATGAACCGGTTGCGCGGATCGGGCCGCGCGACGCCGGCGAGATCGCCGAGCCACGTCGCCTCGGCCCACGCCGACATCGCCGACGAGGGGAACGAGAGGTTCCCGAGCACCGCGCCCGCGCGGTCGGACCGGCCCTCGTGGCCGGCCTCGCGCAGCGCCTCGCGGCCCGCGTAGAGCACCCACTGGAAGAGCGGGTCGAGCGCGAGCAGCGACTCGGGCGAGCCGATCCGACGCGGGAACGGGTCCACGGCGAGCACGCGGCGGAAGTGCTCGTCGAACCCGGCGACGTAGCCGCCGCGGTCGCTCCACGCGCGGTCCTTCGCGTCGCGCACGTCGCGCGCGCCGCGCTTCTCGCTCGGGCCGGCGAGCGCGCGCTCGCGCGACAGGCGCCAGCGGCCCTCGGGGGCGGCGGACAGGAGGTCCCTGCCGGCGAGCACGTTGTCCCAGAGGGCCGCGGGGTGGAGCGCGCCCGGGAGGACGCACCCGCGGCCGACGATGGCGATGGGCTCGAACACGCTCGCCTCGTTCACGCCTGGCCGCGCGCCGTGTCGGGGCGGAGGACGTACTGCACGTCGCGGAGCTCGGCGACCAGCGTGCCCCGCTCGTCGACGAACGCGATGTCCGCCTTCGTGCGGTCGCGGGCCACGATCTGCCCGCGCACCACCGCGCGCAGCGGGCCTTCGGACGGCCCCTCGGCGAAGGTGTGCAGCGCGCCCACGGACATCGGGAGCGCCGCGCCGCCGAGCACGTGCTGCGTCCACAGCGTCGCGAGCTGCAGCCCGCCGTCGAGCGCCGCCGGGTCGGTCTTCCACGGCTGGGCCACCCAGCCGGCCTCGCGCAGGCCCACGACCGTCCCGGCGATCCCGTCGCGGCTCACGCCGTCGAGCCGCCGGATCACCTGGAAGTCGCGGCCGTGGAAGAGCGTGCGCCCGTCGTACAGGTCGCCCCCGGCGGTCCACGGGTCGAGCGACGGCAGGGCCGGGCCCTTCGGGGCCACGCGCCCCTCGGGCTGCCGCATCTCGATGGTCGCCGCGTAGTGCAGCGCGCCCTGGGGCCCGCGCAGCTCGGCCGCGAGCACCGCGCCGTGGCCGTTGCTCACCTCGCGGCAGTCCACGCGGAACACCTCGCCGCCCGACTCGTACGCCGCGAGCTTGATCCCGCGCAGCACCCGCACGTCGCGGAGCTCGGTCACGACGAGATCCGGCCGGCACGCGCGCGCGGCGCGGGCGAACCACTCGAGGGCGATCACCACCGGCACCACGGGGACGCCGTTGATGGCGTGATCGCCGAGGTACGGGTGCGTCGCGCGGTCCGCGCGGACGGCCAGCGCGACCCGCCGGCCGTGGCCCTCGGCCGCGAGCGACGCCGGCTCCGCGCCGAGCACGAGCTCGACCGCGCCGGGCGCGGCGGAGCCCGGCCCGCGGTCGCCCGAGGCGTCGCACAGCTCGTCGAGCAGCATCTTCGCGCCCGCGTCGAGCGGGATGAGCGGCACGCCGAGCTGCGCGAAGTGCGCCTCGAGCGCCGCGTTCACCATGCCGCCCTGCCAGGGCCCCCAGCCGAGCGACTTCACGCGGCAGCCCGGGCGCCGGGCGGCCTCGGCGGCGGCGACCTTGTTCAGGACCTCGTTCGCCATCGCGTAGTCGCACTGCCCCTTGTTGCCGCTGCGCGCCGCGATCGAGCTGAACAGGACGATCGCCTTGAGCGGGTCGCCCTCGGTCGCGCCGAGCAGGGCCCGGAGGCCGTCGACCTTCGTGCGGAACACGCGCTCGAGCTGCTCGACCGTCTTCTCGGCGATGAGCTTGTCGGCGAGCACGCCCGCGCCGTGGACGATCGCGGTGACGGGGCCGAAAGCGCCGCGCACCTGCTCGAGCGCCGCGGCCACGGCGCGCGGGTCGTTCACGTCGGCCGGGACGTAGAGGGCCTCGCCGCCGGCGGCGCGGATCGCGTCGAGCGTCGCGCGGACCTCGCGGCTCGCGAGGATCTTCGCGACCTGGCGGCCGATCTCCGCCGGCGTCGCCTTCTGGCCCGCGGAGGCCGCGGCCTTGACGAGCGCCGCCTTGAGCGCGGCCTCGCCGCCGACGCCGCGGCACGCGACCGGATCCTCCTCGATCGCGGAGCGGCCGAGCAGCGCGAACCTCGCGCGGGTGGCCCGGGCGAGCGCGATCAGCGTCGCCGCGGTGACGCCGCGGGCGCCGCCGCTCGCCACGACAACGTCGGACGGCCCGAGGGGGAGCGGCCCGGGCTGCGCGTCCTGCCGGACGCTGCGCGGCGTGGTGCGCCGCCCGTCGGCGCGCAGGCCGATCTCGAGCTCGACGCCGCCGGACAGGAGCTCCGCGGCGATGGCCTCGGCGATCTCGGCGGCGGGCCGGCCGCCGCGCTCGACGTCGATCGCGCGGCAGGACGCCTCGGCCCACTCCAGGGCCGCGGTCTTCACGAGGCCCGGCAGCCCGCCCACCCAGGCGCGGTCCGAGCCGGCGAGGCCGAAGTCGCCGCCGGTGTCCTGGACCGTGACGAACAGGGCCGGCTGCGCCGCGATCGCCTGGGCCGCGAGGAACGCCTCGCGGTGGACGGCGAGCGCGTCGTCGGCCGTGGCCGCGTCGCGCAGGCCGCCGAGGAACACGGCGCCGCGGGCGCCGCGGGGCACGGCGGCGGCGTACTCGGCGGCGATCCCGCGCGCCGCGAGGGCGGCGGCGAGCGCGGGGCCGATCGCGTCGTGGCCGGTGACCACCACGGCGCCGGCGTCGAAGAGGCCGGGCATCGCCAGGCCGGCGGCCGGCGCGAGCGCCTCGACGAGCGTCCACCGGCCGAGGTGCGCGGCGGCGGGGACCTCGGCGGGCTTCTCCGGGGCGCCGGCGGCGGCGGGGCCGAGGCTCGCGCGGAGGTGGTCGACCACCTGGCCGAGCGTGCGCAGCTGCGCCAGCGCCGAGGCGTCGACCTCCGACAGCCCGGGCGTCCGGTCCCGCACCGCCGACAGGATCTCCACCCGCTTGATGCTGTCGATCCCGAGATCGCTCTCCAGCTCCATCTGCAACCCGAGCATCTCGGCCGGGTAGCCTGTCGTCTCGGCCACCACCGCCATCACCACCCGCTCCACCTCGGACGCCGCGGGCGCCGCGGCGGAAGCGCCGGCGGGCGCGGGGGCGGAAGCGCCGGCGGGCGCGGGGGCGGCGGGCAGCGAGGCGCGGAGGTGGTCGACGACCTGGCCGAGCGTGCGCAGCTGCGCCAGCGCCGAGGCGTCGACCTCCGACAGCCCGGGCGTCCGGTCCCGCACCGCCGACAGGATCTCCACCCGCTTGATGCTGTCGATCCCGAGATCGCTCTCCAGCTCCATCTGCAGCCCGAGCATCTCCGCCGGGTAGCCCGTCGTCTCGGCCACCACCGCCATCACCACCCGCTCGACGTCGGACGCCGCGGGCGCCGGCGCAGCGCCGGGAGCGGCGGCCGGCGCGGCCGCGGCAGGCGCAGCGGGCGCCGTCGCGACCGCGGCAGCAGCCGGCCTGGCGCCGGCCGCAGGCGCGGCGGGCAGCGAGGCGCGGAGGTGGTCGACCACCTGGCCGAGCGTGCGCAGCTGCGCCAGCGCCGAGGCGTCGACCTCCGACAGCCCGGGCGTCCGGTCCCGCACCGCCGACAGGATCTCCACCCGCTTGATGCTGTCGATCCCGAGATCGCTCTCCAGCTCCATCTGCAGCCCGAGCATCTCCGCCGGGTAGCCCGTCGTCTCGGCCACCACCGCCATCACCACCCGCTCGACGTCGGACGCCGCGGGCGCCGGCGCAGCGCCGGGAGCGGCGGCCGGCGCGGCCGCGGCAGGCGCAACGGGCGCCGTCGCGGCAGCGGGGGCTGCGGCAGCCGGCCTGGCGCCGGCCGCAGGCGCGGCGGGCAGCGAGGCGCGGAGGTGGTCGACGACCTGGCCGAGCGTGCGCAGCTGCGCCAGCGCCGAGGCGTCGACCTCCGACAGCCCGGGCGTCCGGTCCCGCACCGCCGACAGGATCTCCACCCGCTTGATGCTGTCGATCCCGAGATCGCTCTCCAGCTCCATCTGCAGCCCGAGCATCTCCGCCGGGTAGCCCGTCGTCTCGGCCACCACCGCCATCACCACACGCTCGACGTCGGACGCCGCGGGCGCCGGCGCAGCGCCGGGAGCGGCGGCCGGCGCGGCCGCGGCAGGCGCAGCGGGCGCCGGCGCGGCAGCGGGGGCTGCGGCAGCCGGCCTGGCGCCAGCCGCAGGCGCGGCGGGCAGCGAGGCGCGGAGGTGGTCGACCACCTGGCCGAGCGTGCGCAGCTGCGCCAGCGCCGAGGCGTCGACCTCCGACAGCCCGGGCGTCCGGTCCCGCACCGAGGACAGGATCTCCACCCGCTTGATGCTGTCGATCCCGAGATCGCTCTCCAGCTCCATCTGCAGCCCGAGCATGGAGACGGGGTATCCCGTCTTGTCCGCGACCACCTCGAGGACCATCCGCTCGAGATCGACCCCCGGCGCGGCGGCGACCGCCGCCTTCGCTGCCGCGACGGGCGCCGCGGGCGCCGCCTTCGCTGCCGCGACGGGCGCCGCGGGCGCCGCGGGCGCCGCCTTCGCTGCCGCGACGGGCGCCGCAGGCGCTGCGACCGCCGCCTTCGCTGCCGCGACGGGCGCCGCCGGAGCCGCGACCGGCGCCGTTGCTGCCGCGACGGGCGCCGCAGGTGCCAGCGCCGCGACCGCCGCGTGAACCTCGTGATGCTGGCCGCCCGCGCCGTTCAGGCCGCCCTGGATCCCGTTGCCTCTACCCCCGCCGATGTGCAGCGCCGGCGCCCCTGCGGGCTCCGGCGACACCTCGGAGACCAGCCCTCGATGCGCCGGCGCGAGAAGCGCGGGCGCAGGCCGCGCCTCGAGCGCGGCGGCGGCAGCGACCGGGTATGGAGCGCCGGTCGCGAGCGCAGCGAGACCTGCAAAGGAGGCCTCGGCCGCCTGCAGGAAGGCGATGTGGCTCTCGGCCATCGTGCGCTGGTACACGCTGTGGGCTTCCGCCGTTGCGCGTTGCGCCTCCTGGTAGGCAGCGAGCCACGACGCGCTCGCAACCGGCGCCGACGCGCGCACCACCGGCGCCGACGCGCGCACCACCGGCGCCGACGCGCTCGCAACCGGCCCCGGCGCGCTCACTGCCGGCGCTGACGCGCGCACCACCGGCGCCGACGCGCTCGCAACCGGCCCCGACGCGCTCACTGCCGGCGCTGACGCGCGCACCACCGGCGCCGACGCACTCGCACCCGGCCCCGACACGCTCACTGCCGGCGCTGACGCGCGCACCACCGGCGCCGACGCGCTCACTGCCGGCCCCGACGCGCTCGCAACCGGCCCCGACGCGCTCACTGCCGGCCCCGACGCGCTCACTGCCGGCCCCGACGCGCTCACTGCCGGCCCCGACGCGCTCACTGCCGGCCCCGACGCGCTCACTGCCGGCCCCGACGCGCTCACTGCCGGCCCCGACGCGCTCACTGCCGGCCGCGCCGCGCTCGCCGCGCTCGCCGCGACCGGCGCCGGCCGCGCCGCGCTCGCCTTCGGCAGCTCCTTCGCCCCGCCCTGCGGCGGGTACGGCTTCCCGTAGTTGCTCCCGTTGATCGCCAGCGACAGCTTCGGCTTCGGCAGCGCCCGCGGGTCGACCGGCGCCGCGAACCCGTCCCAGAGCACGCGCGCGTCCAGCGGCACCCCGGCCACGGCGAGCCGCGCCACCGCCTCGAACAGGCTCGTCACGCCGTGCTTGCCCTTGCGGTCGAGCGCCACGGCGCGGTGCGGCCGGCCGCTCAGGATCTCGCCGACCAGGTTCGTCAGCACCGAGCCCGGCCCGACCTCCACGAACGTGCGCACCCCCGCCGCGTACATCCGCTCGATCTGCTCCACGAACCGCACCGGCTCGGCGAGCTGGCGCGCCAGCCGGTCGCGCGCCGCGTCGCCGCCGCCCGGGTACGGCTCGACCTCCGCGTTGCTGTACACCGGCGCCCCCGGCGCCTGCACCGCGATGCCCCCCAGGAACTCGCGGAACGGCGCGCTCGCCTCCGCCACGAGCGGCGAGTGGAACGCCGCCGCCACGTCGAGGCGCCGCGCCTGGATCCCCATGTCCGAGAGCCGCTTCTCCGCCGCCTCGATCGCCGCGACCGAGCCGGACAGGACCACCTGCTTCGGCCCGTTGTGGTTCGCCACCACCACGTCGCCGAGCCCGAGCCCCCGCACCTCCTCGATCGTCCGCGGGACCGCGATCATCGCGCCCCGCTCGGACGACGCCGCGCCCATCAGCTCGCCGCGCCGCCGGGCCACGCGCAGGAGGTCCGCCGCGGACAGCGCGCCCGCCGCGTGGAGCGCCGCGATCTCGCCGAAGCTGTGGCCCGCGAACGCGTCGGCCCGCACCCCGAGCGCCCCGAGCAGCGCCAGGTGCGCGAGGCTCGTCGCGCCGATCGCCGGCTGCGCCCACCGCGTCTCGCGCAGCCGCGCCTCCTGCGCCGCCCGGTCCTCGCCCGAGAACACCGGCCGCGGGAACACCACCTCGTGCAGCGGCGCGTCCGCGATCGAGACGCTCGCCGCCGCGTCCCAGGCCTCGCGGGCCGCGTCGAACGTCATCAGCACGTCGGCGCCCATCGCAAGGTACTGGCTCCCCTGCCCCGGGAACAGGAACGCCACCTGCCCCGGCGCCTCCCCGGTCGCGCAGTGCACGAGCGGCGCCGAAAGCGCCTGCTCGGGCTTCGCCCCGAGGTGCGCCGCGACCTGCTCGAGCTTCTTCCGGAGATCCGCCTCGTCCGTCGCGCACAGCCCGAGCCGCGCGGGCCGCGACCCGTCGAACGAGAGCACCGACTCCCGCGCCAGGAAGCGCAGGATCTCCGGGGTCTCCGCCGCCTTCGCCAGCGCCCGGGCGCGGTCCGCGAGCGCCGCCGGGGTGTCCGCCGACAGGAGGACGAGCTCCGCCGGCGCCGAGCGCACGCGCCACGCCCGCGGCGCCGGGCCCGTGTACTCCTCGAGCGCCACGTGGAAGTTCGAGCCGCCGAAGCCGAACGAGCTCACCGACGCCCGCCGCGGGTGGCCCCCCGGCCGGATCCACGGCCGCGCCTCGGTGTTGAGATAGAAAGCGGTCTTTTCGATCTCGAGCTTGGGGTTCGGCTGGTCGATCTTGATGGTCGGCGGGAGCACCTTGTGGTGCAGCGCCATGACCGCCTTGAACAGACCCGCCGCGCCGGCGGCCGCCTTGGTGTGGCCGATCTGCGACTTCACGGTGCCGAGCGCGCACCACTGCCGGTCCTTGCGCCCCGACTCGTCGAACATCGCGCGCAGGCCCTCGAACTCGGCCGCGTCGCCGGCCTTCGTCCCGGTGCCGTGGGCCTCCATCAGCTCCACCGTCTCGGGGCCGTACCCGGCGGCGGCGTAGGTCCGCCGCAGCGCCTTGGCCTGCCCTTCGGGCACCGGCGCATACACGCTCTTGCTCCGCCCGTCCGAGGACGACCCGATCCCGCGGATCACCGCGTACACCCGGTCTCCGTCGCGCTCGGCGTCCTCCAGCCGCTTGAGCGCCACCATCGCGATGCCCTCGCCGAGCAGCGTGCCGTCGGCCTTGTCGGAGAACGGCCGGCAGTCGCCCGACCGCGACAGGGCCGGCGTCTTGCTGAAGCACATGTACATGAAGGCGTCGTTCATCGTGTCGCAGCCGCCGGCGATCACGAGGTCGGACTGGCCGAGCGCGAGCTCGTTCATCGCCATCGACATCGCCGACAGAGACGACGCGCACGCCGCGTCGGTCACGCAGTTGGTCCCGCCGAGGTCGAGCCGGTTCGCGATGCGCCCGGCCACGACGTTCCCGAGCAGGCCCGGGAAGCTCGACTCCTGCCACGGCACGTAATTGCCCGCGATCCGGTCGCAGGCGCGCTTCACCTCGTCCTCCGGATACCCGAGGTCCCGGAGCGCCTTGGCCCACACCGGCCGCTGGATCCGGCTCACCATCGAGGCGAGGAGCTCCTGCGCCGAGGTGACGCCGAGGATCACGCTCATCCGCTCGCGGTTCATCGATTCGAACTGCCCCTGCGCCGCGTCCTCCAGCACGCGCTTCGCCACGATCAGCGCGAGCAACTGCGTCGTGTCCGTGGCCGGCACGATCGAGGGCGGGACGCCCCACTCGAGCGGATCGAACGGCACGTCCTTCAGGAAGGCGCCGCGCTTCGCGTACGTCTTGTCCGGGGCGGACGGGTCGGGATCATAGTAGTCCTCGATCAGCCAGTGGGTGCTCGGCACGTCGGTGATGAGGTCGGTTCCAGCGAGGATGTCGCGCCAGAACCCGTGAGCGTCGAGCGAGCCGGGGAAGATGGCGCTCACGCCGACGACGGCGATGGGCGGAATACGCGAGGACGAAGGGTGCATGACGGACCTCAGCAGGTGATCAGGCGCTCAGGCGAGCGGGCGAGGAGTGAAGTGGAATGCGGCGCTCGGCACGGGGACGCCGTACGTGCGGAGCTGCTGCGCGCGCGTGACGACGGCCGCGCCCTCGAGCAGGTTGCGCGCGACCTGGACCACGGTGCGGCTCGCGGGGTCCTCGAGGAACGACCCCTTGACCCAGCGGTTGAACGCGCCCATGGCCGGGCCGCACCAGATCTGGAAATCGGCGCGGCGCTTCGGGTCCCCGGCGATGGCCCATTTGCTGGACATGCCGAGATACCAGCGGAAGATCAGCGCCATCTTGTGCTTCGGGTCGCGGGCGGCGCGCTCGAGCTCGGCCGGGTCGCGCTCGGCGAAGAACCGCTCGCAGCCGGCCCACACCTCCTCGCACGACATCTGGAACTGCTCCCGCTCGATGCGGGCGCGCACGTCGGCGGGGAGCGACTCGATGGAGTCGTGGGCGACGTACAGGTCGTAGAGCCGCTGCGCGCGGACCCCGAACATCGTGCCGCGCTTGAGCACCTGGACCTGCACGCCGAGCTCGAACATGTCGGCCGCCGGGGTCATGACGACGTCCGGGAGGTCGGCCTGGGCCAGCATCTTCTTGCCCTCGTCGGACAGGCCCGACTCGACGCAGGCCTGGTTGACCGAGCCCGTGAGCACGTACGCGGCCCCGAGCGCGAACGCGGCGGCGACCGTGGACGGCGTGGAGAGGCCGCCGGCGGCGCCGACGCGGATCGGGCGCTGATACCCGTGCTTGGCCGCGAGCTCGTCGCGGACGCCGAGGATCACCGGGAACAGCGCGACCAGGGGCTGGTTGTCGGTGTGCCCCCCGGAGTCGGCCTCCACGGTGATGTCCTCGGCGACCGGGAGGCTGCGCGCGAGCTCCGCCTCCTCCCGGGTGAGCCATCCGTTGCGAACGCACGTATCGAGGATCTCGGCCGGCGCCGGCGACAGGAAGCGGGCGGCGACCTCCGGGCGCGAGATCTTGGCGAACAGGTGGTTTTGCCGGTCGATGCGGCCGTCGGGCAGGCGCCTTATGCCGCTGTAGGCGAAGCGCACGACCATCGGGTTCAGGCCCATGTAGGCCGCGGCCTCGGCCCGGCGGACACCCTTTCTCAGGTAGAGCTCCACCGTGTCGCTCTCGAGCCGCGGCTGGTTCGGAGCGTGGATGAGGTTGCAACCCCAGGTGGGGCCGTCGGTCCCGAGGGCGGCGATGATCTCGTCGACCGCTTGCTCGATCCGGTGCAGCCCGAGGCCGGCGGCGCCGAAGAACCCCATCATCCCTGCCCTGGCCATCGCGATGGTGATCCGCGTGGTGTGGATACCGTTCGCCATCGCGCCGGCCACGTAGGGGAAGCGCAGGCCGTGGACCTCGAGGAAGGAGCGGTCCCCGAGCCACTCCGGGTACAGCGCGGGGAGCGTGCCGAGGAGCGGAAACGTCGGGACCCCGTTGACCTGATCTTCGCGGATGACGGCGCCGCCGCGGGATACCCCGACACGCCCCTCCGCCGTCTCGCGCACCACGTGCACCGGCTCTCGCACGCAGGAGACGGCCTCCCGCAGATCGGTCGACGTGAACGCGGGGAGCCACGGTCCGCTGCTCCAGATCCCGACCGGCTGGAGGCCGGCGCTGCGGACAACCTGCGGTTCCTTCATCATGTTGAGCTGCCTCCCAATGACAAGCTCGCGCTCTATAACATCCGTGGTCTCCGGCCCGCGGTAATGGTTCGGTCACGGAACGACGGCGCGCCCCCCTCTCGCCCGACCCCCGGAATCCCGCCGTGAAAGCGCTTTCCCTCCGCGCCCGCGCGGCCCTCTCCGTCATGACGCATCGCTCCTCCGCCCCCCGGACAACCGAGCGCGCACCGCGTCACAAACCATCGAAACCGCTTGACTTTTCCCCAAGCCCCCGGAGCCGGGACGACCGCTGCATGGCGTCCCGGGCGCGGGCCCGCGCGCATTGTCAGCATCATGTCATGAACCTCTATCGGCCAGGACGGTTCGACCTGATGAAGGGAGAGGCTGATCTGCCAAGCACCCCAGAGGACAGCTCGGCGCTCTCCCTATCTCCTCTTGCTCCTCGGCGGTTCAATCTCCCTCTGGAAAGCGGAGGAGGCGCCCAGTCCCGTTCTCGCGATGGAGAAAAATTGGAATCACAGAGGCACAGAGGGAACAGAGTTTTCTCTCCGAGCCTGTCCCCTCTCCCCAGATTGCGCGCCCACGGTAGACCCCCGGGGAGGGTGTTCGTCGCGCGGGCCGGCGGCGGGCTGGTGTTTGAGCCCAATCGACGTCCTGTGCCCGACGTGCTGCGCACGCCGGACACAGGACGTCCCAGGCGAATTCAGCCCATCGCCGGCCCGCGCGACGAACACCCTCCTCGGGGGCCAGTCAGCTCGGCGAAACCTCCATGAAACAGGAGGCCGCCGATCAGAGCGAATACCCCCCGTCGCTGACGAGGAGCGCCCCCGTCATGGTGCCCGAGGCATCGGAGAGCAGGAACGCGATGAGCCCGGCGATCTCGTCGGCGCTCGCGTACCGGCCGAGGGGCGTGGCCATCGCCGCCATCTGATCGAACGCGGCGCGCTCGCTCCCGGCCGTCGCGACGAGCTCCCGGAAGAACGGTGTCTGCGTCCAGATCGGCGTCTCGACGCCCCCGGGCAGGACGCCGTTCACGCGGATCCTGTCGCGCGCGCCCTCCTTCGCGGCGACGCGGACCAGCTGCGCCGCGCCCGCTTTGGAGGCCGCGTAAGCGGCGATGCCCGGCTCGGCCTTGACGGCCGCGACCGAGGACACGACGACGGCCGTCCCGCCCTCGCCCGCCTTCTTGAGGAGGCGAAGGCCCGTCCGGAGCGTAAGAAAGACGCCATCCAGGTTCACGGACAGCACGCGCCGCCAGTCCTCGAACGACGTCTCCGCGAGCGGCGCCCCGTGGGCGATGCCGGCGTTCGCCACGACATGGTCGACCCTCCCGAAGCGACGATCGATGGCCTCCTCGATCTCGGCCCACGGGCCCTCGGCCCCCACGTCGCCGTCGCGCACCAGGAGCTCCGGCCCGCGGAGCTCCGCCGCGAGCGCGTCGAGCGCCTCGCGGTTCCGATCGATGAGGACAAGGCCACCCACGGTTTGCGACAGCCTGCGTGCGGTCGCCGCGCCGATGCCCGACGCCGCCCCGGTGATGAGCGCAACTCGGCCTGACATGTGCGGAGCCCCTCTACCATGGCGGAGCCGCCGTGTGCACCTGCGCCGTTTGCCGGCGCTCGCGGGCGACGGAACGATCCATCGAGGGCACATCCGGTGGCGGCGCACGACAGCGCCGCGCTCGCTCGTTCGATTCCCCTGCCCGGCCGCCCGGCTCGACGGCTGGGTTCCTGTGCGGTGAAGCTTTGAGGTCGCCCGCGCTCGCTTTATGCTCTCGTCACGAACCAACGATGCGACGTGTCTACCGGCTCTCTGCCAGGGTCAGCAGGCTCCTCCAGGCGAGCCGAGCGCGCGCCGAACAGGCACGGCCGTCCAGGGCGGGGCCGCTGGTCGAGGCGCGGGAGGTCGCCGCCCGGCAGCAGGCGCAGGCGAGCCTCGAGCAGCAACAGGCCGTGCTCAAGTACGTCATCGCCAATGTCCCCCACGCCATCTTCTGGAAAGATCGCCAGGGTCGGTTTCTCGGAGGAAATCAGAACTTCCTCAACGACACGAACACGAGGGTCCTGGAGAACCTCGTCGGCAAGACCGACTTCGACGTCTGGGGGCATCATGACGCGGAGTCCTTCGTGCGCGTCGACCGGGAGGTCATGGAGCGCGGCACACCGATGCTCGACATCGAGGAGCCGCTGCTCCGCCCGGACGGCGAGCGGCGGGTCCTGCTCACCAGCAAGGTGCCCATCCGCGACGAGCGCGGCGACGTGGCCGGCCTGGTCGGGATCTACGCCGACATCACCGAGCGCAAGCGGATGGAGGTCGAGCTCCAGAAGGCCAAGGAGGCCGCCGACGCCGCCGCCTGCGCCAAGGGGGAGTTCCTCACGGTGATGAGCCACGAGCTCCGGACGCCGCTCTCGCTCATCCTCGGTCCGCTCGAGTCGCTGCTGTCGAGCCAGGAAGAGCCGCTCTCGCCGCGGGTCCGGGCGGATCTCGAGCGCATCCAGCGCAGCGGGCGGCGGCTCCGCCGGCTCGTCGACGACGTCCTCGATTACCAGAAGATCGAGGCCGGGAAGATGCAAGTCGACTGGGAGGCCGTCGACGTGAACGAGCTCGTCGCCGACATGGTGGAAGAGGCTCGCCCCGCGGCGGAGCGCGGCGGAGTGCAGCTGTCGCTCCGGGCGGATCCGGCGCTCGGGACCATCCCCCTCGACCGGCGCAAGTTCGAGAAGATCGCGCTCAACCTGCTGGGCAATGCGCTGAAGTTCACCCCGCAGGGCGGCCGGATCGAGGTCGGCCTGCAGGCGGCGGGCGGCCGCTTCGAGCTCTCGGTCGAGGACACCGGCCCTGGCATCCCGCCGGACCAGCGGCACCTGCTCTTCCAGCGGTTTCAGCAGATCGACGCGTCGGCGACGCGCAAGCACGAGGGGACCGGGATCGGGCTGTCGCTGGCGAAGGAGCTCGCGGAGCTCATGGGGGGCACGGTCGGCGTGGAGAGCGAGCCCGGGGTCGGCTCCCGCTTCTTCGTGCGGCTCCCGCGCGTAGCGGACGGCGTGATGGCGCCGCGGGCGCCCCGCGCGCCGGAGCCGCCGAGGCCGGCGGCGCCGTCCGACGGCGCGGACGAGCCCGCGGCGCCCACGCCGCGCATCTCGGACCACCTCGCCGCGCGCGCGCCGCGCCCCTCGGGCGACCGCGCCGCGCCCGCGCCGCGCGCCGCGGGGGCGGCCCGCGAGGACGGGGGCGCGCAGGCGCCCGCGTCGCGCGTGCTCGTCGTGGAGGACAACGCGGACATGGCCTCTTACCTGGAGGGCATCCTGTCGGCCGAGCACGAGGTCGCGCTCGCGACGAACGGCCGGGAGGCGCTCGAGGCGGTCCGGGCGAGGAGGCCCGATGTCATCGTCTCCGACGTCATGATGCCCGAGATGGACGGCTTCGAGCTGGTCCGGCGGCTGAAGGGGGATCCCGAGCTCCGGGACATCCCGGCCCTCCTGCTCACGGCCAGGGCGAGCCGCGCCGAGGCGGTGGGCGGGCTCGACGTCGGCGCCGACGAGTACCTGAGCAAGCCGTTCGACCCGCTGGAGCTCAAGGCGCGCGTGCGCGCGGCCGAGCGGCTGCACCGCGCGTACCTGGAGCTCGCCGAGAAGAACCTCGAGCTCGCGGCCGCGCTCAAGCGGCTCTCGGAGACGCAGGAGGAGCTCCTCCAGGCGGGCAAGATGGCGGCGATAGGCACGCTGATCGCGGGGCTGTCGCACGAGATGAACAACCCGGTCTCGGTCATCCTGATGAACGCGCAGCTCCTGCTCCGGCGGCACCGGAAGGGGCACGGCCTGCCCGACGAGGCCGGGCTCGTGAAGGTGCTCGGCACCATCGAGCGGCAGGCGAACCGCTGCTCGGACCTCGTGACCGCGCTGCTCGAGTACGCGCGCGGCAAGCCGGTCGGCCGGCAGCCGTGCGACGTGCGCGAGGCGCTCCGCCGCGCGGTCGACCTCTCCGCGCCGCGGGCGCGCGAGCGCAGGGTCCACCTCCAGGCGAGCAGCTCGGCGTCGGCGCTGCCCCCGGTGCTCGTCAACACATCGCAGCTCGAGTCGGCCCTGCTCAACGTGATCGGCAATGCCGTCGACGCGAGCCCGCAGGGCGGCGCCGTCGTCGTCGGGGCGCGCCCGCTCCCGCGCGGGGAGGTCCACGGCGTGGAGATCGACGTGCGCGACACCGGCTGCGGCATCCGCTCCGAGGACCTGAGCCGCATCTTCGAGCCGTTCTTCACGACGAAGCCGCCCGGGCAAGGGACCGGGCTCGGGCTGTCGCTGACCCACCGGTTCATCGAGGAGCACAGGGGCAGCATCCGTATCGAGAGCGCGCTCGGCCAAGGCACGACGGTGCGCATGTGGCTGCCCGCGCTTCAGGCGCAGGGCGCCGAGTGAGCGAGCGAGTGAGCGAGCGAGCGGCGCCCGGCCCGAGGCGCGAGGGCAACTCAGTGACATAGACTACAGCCCACATCTCCCACTCCAGCCTTCATCCATCAAACTCCACGTCCTTGACAGAGCCATCTTCTTTGCGATGTCATCTCAAGGTCTGTATGTACCTTGGGATCCGTGCCTCTTCGCGTTGCGTCCATCAAACCGGCACTGGGTCCGCGCAGCGCAGGCGGGGCCTGAGCCGCGCGAAGGCCGGGCTGCTCGTGGGCCTCGCGTCGCTCCTCGCGGCGTCCTGCGCGCCGGCGGAGCCCGAGCGTCCCCAGGACGCGATCGTCATCGGCGCCCTCCTGCCCTTCTCCGGCAGCGAGGCGGCCATCGGCCGCAACCTCGAGCAAGCCATGTTGCTCGCGATCGAGAACCTGAACGCCGCGGGCGGGCTCAACGGCAGGCCGTTCGACCTCCTGAGCCGGGACAGCCACTCGAGCTCCGAGCGCGGGCTCCAGCAGCTGCTCGCGCTGCTCTACACGGATGACGTCGAGTACCTGGTGGGGCCCGAAGAGAACTACCTGGCGCGCGAGATCTCGCGCGACGTGAAGGCGCGCGACCGATTTCACATGTTGCCGGGGTACGCCGCGCCCTCCATCGCGCGGAGCGAGGCGATGGGGGGCTGGATCCGGCTCGCCCCGTCCCCGTTCGATATCGGCTGCGCGATGGCGAAGCACGCCGTTCGCGAGGGCATCCGCACCGTGAACAGCCTCGCCGCGCGGGACGACTACAACGCCAGGGTCAGCAGCGAGTTCACGACCAACTTCGTGGGTCTCGGCGGCAGGGTGCTCCCGTCCGTGCCGCTCACCTCGGGCGAACATACCTACAAGGACAAGATCGCGGTGGCCTTCGGGGCGCACGCCGATCGCACGCTCCTGGCCGCCTATCCGACCACCGCCTCGACCATCGTGACCGAATGGACCGTCTCCGGGCGCCCGGGCGCCTGGCTCCTCGGCCCCGCGCTGCGCACCGAGGCGCTCCTCGCCAACGTCCCCACGGGCGTACTCAACGGATACTCCGGGTTCTCGCCGTCGCTCAGCCTGCGGAGCGAGTGCCAGCTCGTGGACGAGGCGGCGGAGACGGTCGAGTGCACGACCGGGAACGCCGCGGCCTTCATCGGGCACTTCTCCCGCCGGTGGGGCGGCGAGGTGCCGTTCCCCGCGGCGCACTTCTATTACGACGGCGTCGTCCTCGTCGCGATGGGCCTCGTGTACGCCCAGGCGAAGACCGGGGAGGTCCCCTCCTCCGGATACGAGCTGCAGAAGATCGTTCGCGAGCTCAACAGACCCGACAACGAGGCGGCCTCGTGGCAAGACCTGAAGGCCGCGATGAGGAAGCTTCGCGCGGGGGTCCCCCTCCGGTACGTCGGGGCGGCCGCGGAGTACGAGTTCGACGACTACGGGGCGAGCAAGCACCACTTCATGCAGGAGTGGACCATCCACGACGACGCCTTCGTCGATCGCGACCTCGTTCCCGTCACCTGCCGCGTCAGGCAATGATCGCTCGGCGCGCGTGACGTTCGCGCAGGGGTGCGGGGCACGATCGACGAGCCACGGACGAGGAGGAGCGCATGGGGCGGATGGGACGATGGAGTACGGCGGTCCTCGGGCTTGCGCTGACGACGGCGGCATGCGGATCGGACCAGCCCCCGGGCGCGAGCAAGCAGGTCACGCCCATCCAGCGCGCTCCGGCTCCAGACACCGAGTTCACGCCCGTGGAGCTCGAAGAGACGGTCGACCGCCTCGTGGCCGAGATCAACGCGAGCGCGAGGGAGCCGATGCAGATGGCGGTCGTGCTGAAGAACGCCGCCGGCTTCTGGGCGCCGGTCGTCACCGCCGCGACCCGGGCCATGGGGGAGCTCGGGGTCGTCGGGACCGTGATCGGGCCGATCGTGCTGTCGGAGGACGACCCTGAGCCCGATGAGCTCCAGAACCAGCAGATCGCGCAGGCGGTGGAGGACGGGGCGGAGGGGATCGGCCTCTCGCCCTTCAACGACGACCAGACGGTCGCTGTCGACGACGCCGTCGCGAAGGGGGTGCACGTCGTGACGCTCGACAACGACGTGGCGGCCTCGAAGCGCTCGATCTACGTCGGGAGCATCAACCGGTCTGCCGGAGCCACGGCAGGGAAAACCCTGCTCGATCTGCTGTCCAACCCCCCGGGGACGGTGGTCATCCACGGCAGCACCGACGAGGCCGGGAGCGCCGGCCTGGAGCGAACGCAGGGCGCCCAGGAAGTGCTCCAGAAGGCCGGCTACCAGGTCCTGGTGGGTCAAGCCCAGTGGACCGCCACGGGCGAGGCCGAGGACGTCGAATGGATGAAGTCCCAGATCGAGACCGCGGACCCGCCCGTCGTGGGGTTGCTCGGCCTGTTCAACATCTCGTACCGATGCGCGATGGCCGCGGACGCCGCGGGCGAGCCGGACCTGCCGATCGTCGCCTTCGACTTCGATCCGAAGACCGTCGACTACATGCGCCAGGGGCGCATCCAGGCCACGCACATCCAGCGGCAGTACTACCAGGGCTACCTCGTGCCCTACATCCTCTACGGCATCAAGAACCTCGGCCTCGCCGCGACCAAGGAGATCCTCGCCCCGCAGCTGGTCGAAGGTAGCCTTGTCAACACGGGGGTCGACGTGGTCGGCGGGGACAAGGTCGACGACTACAACGACTTTCTCAGCTCGATCGACGCGAACCAGTAGCGGCGCCGCGGCCCCGGCGCGCGCCCGCGCGCAACTGTCCGAAGATGGCAGACGAGCAGGCGTCCTGAGCCGACGTTGGATTTCAGTGTATGTGGTAAGGAAATTCCTGTTGCAAACCTGAATTGAGCTACGTACCGTCTGGGACTGAAGGGCATCGCTCCGTGCGCCTGTCCGCGCTCCCCCGGGGGCCTTCCGACGGCGCCCGGCCTTGTCGCTTTCTTTCGTGGGGGCGCGGATGACGTACGCTCGTGGATTCGACCGTTCCTTGCATCGGGTGCGAGCCGCCGCGCCGGGCGCCTGATGCTGGACGCCGGCGCCGTCTCCCCGCCCTCGACGCCCGACCGGCAGCGCGCCGGGCGCGCGGGCGTCCCCCTCGGCATCGGCGTCAAGCTCGCCGCGGCGACCGTGGTCGTCCTCACCAGCGTCACCGTGCTGGTGGCCAATCACGTGATCCAGAAGACACGGGACGATCTCGTGTCCGCGAAGGCGAACGCCGCCTCGATGATGGCCGATCTGCTCTCGGGCGCCCTGACCGCGCCGCTCGACTTCGGCGATCGCGACACGGCGCAGGGCGACCTCGACCAGCTCCGGTCGAACCGCGCGCTGATCGGCGCGATCGCGTGGGGCAGCGACGCGGAGCCCGTCGCCAAGGTCGGGAGTCCGCCGGAGGGCCTGTCGGCCTTCACCGCGCGCGGCGCCGAGAACCAGGTCCTCGAGCGCGAGATCCGCGTCGCCCGCCCGGTCGTGCGCGACGACGGGCGGCGCCTCGGGACGCTCGTCCTCGTCCTCTCCCTCGATCCCGAGAACGCCGCGTTCGCCGCCGCGCGCCGCGACATCCTCGAATACGCCGGGCTCGTCGGCGCGATGACCGCCTTCCTGCTCCTCGGGTTCGCCCGGTGGCAGATCGTGCGCCCGCTCTCGCGGCTGGTCGACGCCGCGCGGCGCCTCGGCGAGGGCGACCGCACCGTCCGCGTGCCCGTCCGCACGAACGACGAGCTCGGCCGGCTCGCCGACGTCTTCAACGCGATGAGCTCCGCCATCCTCGAGCGCGAGGGCAAGCTGGAGATGGCCACGAAGAGCCTCCGCGAGCTCTTCGACACCATGCGCGAGGCCATCGTGGCCTTCGGCCCCGACGGCCGGCTGGGCAGCGAGGCCTCGCGGCAGGCCAGGCAGCTCTTCGGCGCGCGCGCCGAGGCGGGCCGCCACGTGGCGGAGCTCCTCTACGGCGACGAGCCGCTCTGCGTCGAGAGCCAGGCGCTCCGGCAATGGGTCGACGTCGCCTTCGACGTGGAGCTCGACCTCTTCCCGGAGGTCGCCGAGCTCGCCCCGCGCTCGATCTGGTTCGAGCGCGCGCCGGGCGACCGCAGGTTCTTGCGGCTCGAGTTCTGCCCCGTCGTCTCCGGCCAGAAGATCGCGCGCATCATGCTGCTCGCGACCGACGAGACCGAGCTCCGGCGCCTCGAGGAGAGCGTCAAGACCAAGGACGAGGAGCACGCGCGCCAGATCGCGGCCATGCGCCGCCTCGTCGCCGGCGGCGGTCAGGTCTTCGTCCGCTTCGTCGAGGTCTCGCGCGAGCGCGTGGCCCGGTGCGGCGAGATCCTGAAGGCCGGCGGGCGGCTCCGCGCCGCGGACCTCGACGAGCTCCTGCAGCAGCTGCACACGCTCAAGGGCGAGGCCCGCTCGTTCGACCTCGAGCGCCTCGCGGACGAGATCATGACGCTCGAGGACGAGCTCGCCGCGGTCCAGGCGCGCGCGCGCTCGGAGGACGAGCTCGCCGCCGACGCGGGCGCGGCGCCCTTCCGCGCGCGGCTCGAGCGCGTCGCGGAGGAGCTCGCGCGCGCGCAGGAGACGTTCGTCGACGCGTCGCCCGTGGGCCGCGCCATCCTCGACCAGATCACCGTCAGCCGCACCGACGTGAGCCGGCTCGGCGAGCTCCTCGGCGGGCAGGGCGGCGAGGCCGCCGCGATCGCCCGGCGCCTCGCGGCCCGGCCGTTCGGCGAGGTGCTCGCGCCCCTCGTCGAGCGCGTCCCCCGCTGGGCCGAGAAGGAGGGCAAGCGCGCCCGCCTCGAGATCGACGGCCGCGAGGTCCCGATCCCCGCCGATCTCGCCGGCCTGCTCCCGGGCGTGCTCATCCACCTCGTGCGCAACGCGATCGCCCACGGCATCGAGCCGCCCGACGCGCGCGCCCGGGCCGGCAAGCCCGAGCTCGGCGCGATCCGGGCGATCTGCGTCGAGGATCGGCCGCTGCCCACGATCGTCGTCGAGGACGACGGCCGGGGGATCGACTTCAACGCCCTCGCGGCGAGCGCCGGCGTCGATCCGGCGGACCTGCGCCGCGCGCGCGAGCTCCTGTTCGCCCCCGGCGTGAGCACGAAGGGCGACGTGAGCGACCTGGCCGGCCGCGGCGTCGGCCTCTCGGCGGTCCGCGCCGACCTCCTCTCGGTCGGCTGGCTCATCGAGGTGGACGCGTCGCGCCGGACCGGGACGGCGTTCGTGATCCGGCCCCGCGAAGGGGCCGCCCCTCTCAGCAACGGAGGTTGAACCGATGTCACACGGCGGGCGCATCCTGGTGATCGACGACAGCGAGATCGTGCTGATGCGGATCCGCGTCGAGCTGTCGAGCGCCGGCTACGACGTCACCACGACGACGCAGCTCGTCGGCGCCGCCCGCCACCTGCGCGGCTGCGATCTGGTCATCATCGACTTCTTCATGCCGGGCCTGGACGGCGGCGCCGTCCTGCGCTCGCTCAAGGCGGCGGTGTCCGAGGGCGAGCGGCCGCCGCTCTTCTACCTCTACACCACCGACGCCAAGGCCGCGTCCCGGTACGCGGAGCTCGGCTTCGACGGCGTCTTCGGCAGGAAGGGCGATCTGCTCGCCCTCACCCCGCAGGTGCAGGCGGCGCTCCGCATCCGCAAGCTCTCCGGCCTCGCCCGCGCCAAGGAACGCAGGACGTGACGCCCTGCCGGCGCGCCTTCGTGCTCGGCGTCCTCGCCGCGGCCGCCCTGGTCCCGTGCCACGCCCTGGCCGAGACGGCGACGGCGCCCTTCGACGTGCAAGCGGAGATCGTCACGCGCATCCTGCCGTACGACCGGGGCTTCCCGGAGCGGGTGAAGGCGCAGGTCTCCTTCCTGCTGCTCACGCGGAGGGGCGACGCGGACTCGGCGAGCGCCGCGCACCAGATGAGGAGGGCGCTCCTCGACATCGGCAAGGTGCGCGACCGGCCGATCCGCGCGGAGGCCGCCGAGTACTCGAGCGCGACCGAGCTCGCCGCGGCGTGCCGCGCGCGCGACATCCACGTCGTCTACATCTCCTCCGGGCTCGCGAAGGACGTCGGCGCGATCCGCGGCGCACTCGCGGACACCGGCGTCCTGAGCTTCGCGGCCGTCGAGGCCTACGTCGCGCAGGGCGCCGTGCTCGGCGTCGACGTCGCGAACGGCAAGCCGCGCATGAGCATCAACCTCGCGCAGGCCCGGGCCCAGCGCATCGATTTCCCGGCGTCCATCCTCAAACTGGCAAGGATTTACTGAGGTGAGCTCGACCCGTCTGGCACTGCTCTCTGCCGCGTCGCTCGCGTGGTCGATCGCCGCCCCGCGCGAGGCGCGGGCCGAGGACGTCAGCTCCCTCCTCGAGATCCTCGAGGAGAACGTCGTGTCCGGCGCCTCGCGCTCCGCGGAGCGCGACAGCGACGCGCCCGCGATGTCGTCGGTGATCACCGGCGCGCAGCTCAAGCTCTTCGGCATCCAGCGCCTCGCCGACGCGCTCAACTTCCTCGCCAGCGGCGTCTTCGCGCACTACCGCATGTCGGTCCCCGAGGTCGGCGCGCGCGGGGTCGCGCTGACCCGGGACGGCAACAGCCACGTGCTGCTCGTGCTCGACGGCATGGTCGTGAACGAGCAGGGCGGCGGCGCGGTCTTCCTGCACGACATCCCCATCGAGGTCGTCGATCACATCGAGGTGATCCTGGGCCCGGGCTCCGTGCTCTACGGCGCGCAGGCCATGCTGGGGGTCATCAACGTCGTCACGAAGAAGGCGACCGATCACCGGGGCCTCCACGCCTCCTTGATGCTCGGGGCGTCGCCGCCGCTCGACGAGTCGGGGAACATCAGGGCCCCGACGGTCGACAGCCCCGGGGGCGAGAACACGGTGTCGCTGAGCTTCGGGCGCGCCTTCACGCTGCTCGGGCAGCCCGCGGGCGTGGTGGCGGCGGCCGAGATGCACCAGTTCAAGGGCCCGCACATCACCTTCCCGAAGCAGGCCATCCCGGACGGGCCCGACGGCGCGCCCTCCCTGGATCTCGGCCCGCACGCCGAGCCCGGCACCTGGGGCGGCCCGGTGAAGGAGCAGTGGTTCCGCCGCAAGGCAGGGGCGTACGTGCGCGTCGACGTCGGCGACCTGAGCGCCGCCGCGCAGGTGACGCGCTCGGGGTGGGCGGCGCCCTTCATCGATCTCTACGAGAACCGCGTGGGCGCCTACGACGACGCGCACAACGACAACAAGCAGTCGCTCGTCCTGGGCAGCGTGCGCTACCGCGCCCGCCTGAGCGAGCGGATCGAGGGCGTGGCGCGCGGGTATTTCGGGTACAGCCGGCTCCTGCGCTCGCGCTACGTCGTCGGCCACGACGCGCTGGTGCCGAACGTGCCGCTCGGCCTGATGGATCCCGAGCAGTGCCCGCGCGGGCCGTCCGGGCCCTGCCGGAAGGAGTCGCTGTTCCTCTCCCGGTGGGTCGGGCTGGAGCTCCAGGCGGTGCTCGACTGGGCGGGCGACGGCGCCTTCTCGACGATGGCGGGCGTCGACGGGCGCCTCCGCACGGCCGCCTACGAGGTCGTCGCGTTCGACGAGCTCACGGGCAAGAGCTACGGCTCCGATCCCGCGCTCACGCGCTGGCACGGCGGCGGGCACCGCCTCGAGGACGAGGCCGCGCTCGGGGCCTACGTGCAGCAGACGCTCCGCCCCTTCCGGTCCCTCTCGCTCAACGCGGGCATCCGGGTCGACCTCGACTCGCGCATCCCGCTCGAGCACGTGCCGAGCGCGATCTCGCCGCGCGCGGCGCTGATCGCCGCGCCGGACGATCGCGTCTCGCTCAAGCTCATCTATTCGAGCGCGTTCCGCGCGCCCAGCTTCGTCGAGCTCTACATGCTGGCCGGCAGGCTCCTGCCGAACCCGGACGGCCTCAAGCCGGAGAAGGTCTCGTCGCTCGAGGCGGTGTCGTCGTTCCGGACCGGCGCGTACGCGATCACGGCCGGCGGCTTCGCCTCGACCTGGCGCGACGTCATCGAGCTCCAGATCGTGAAGGCCAACGCGCCCAGCGTCTCGAGCTTCAAGAACGTGCCGGGCATCCGGAACTACGGCGCCAACCTGGGGTTCGAGGCGAGCTTCCTCGATCGGCGGCTGCGCGTCGGCGTGAACTCCACGTTCGCGGTGACCCGGCGCAACATGTCGGACGAGCAGATCAAGAGGAATGCGCCGTTCGGCACCGGCGACGAGGTCCCCCTCACCGTCGCGCCGTCGGTGTACGGCAACGCGCACGTCTCGTACGAGACCGGCGCCGGCGCCGTGTCCCTGGCGGCCGCGTACATGGGCCGTCGGATCGCGGATCAGGCGTATTATGGCGGCGATCGGTCGAACATCGCCCCTCGCCCCGAGGTGTCGCCGCAGCTCGAGCTCCGCGCGGCGCTGACGGGCGCGCTCCCGGGGGTGAAGGGCGCCGGGTACACGCTCGGCGGGCAATACGCGTTCTCGGCCCACGAGCCTTACGTCGTCGGCCCCAACCAGGGACAGCCGCGCTACCTCGTGGAGCGCGGCCCCGCCGCGGATTACGCGTTGACCAACCGGCTCACGATCTTCGCCGGGGTCGAGGTCCACCTCGACGGCGATGACGCCGCCGGCGGCCCGCCCGCCGCGGCCGGGCCCTCCTCCCGCGCGGCGGCCTCGCGCGCGCCCCTCGGAGCTTTGCCGTGAACGTGAACAAGCGAGCGCTCCTCCCCTCGTTCCTCGTCGGCGCGTCGGCCGCCGCGTGCCTCATGGCGTGGGGCTGCATCGAGGTCGGCCACCCCGTCGAGGTGGGCTGTTTCGTCGAGGTCGACAACCCGAACTGCGTCGACACGGGGGTGTCCGCGAGCTCCGCCCGCGCGAGCGGGACCACCTCGACCGGCGGCCAAGGCGGCGGCGCGGACACGTACGGTGGCGGCGGCGACGGCGGCGCGGGCGGTCATGGCGGCGGCGCCGGCGGGACGGGCGGCGGCGGGACGGGCGGCGCCGGCGGGACAGGCGGTGATGGCGGCAACGGCGGGACCGGCGGCGAGGGCGGCGCCGGGCGATGACGGAGCCCGAGCGCCCGGCTCCAAGAACATGATGCCTCGATAACGCCTCTTCGCCCCTCGTTCGGTGAACTGGCATTGTTGCCACCGCTACCAAAGGGCTCAAAAAGGCGTTGACAGCCAAAATCAGCTCATTTAACTGCAGTGTTCATCTATAACTGCTCTCTTATATCCTGAGCGTGGAGGGGGGATCATGCGCTATCGAGCACTCTCTTTCGGTATCCTCTTGGCGGCCGGCCTGCTCGCCTGCAGCGACGGCGAGAGCGCGACGGGGGAGCCGATCACCATCGCCTACATCACGCACAACAAGTGCAATCGGTTCCACGATCTGGGCCGCGAGGGCGCCAGGCAGGCGAGGACGGAGCTCGCGGCCACGAGCGCGCGGCCGGTCGAGGTGTTGATCATCGATCCCGAGTGCCCGGAGCTCGATCCGGACGGCGAGCCGCTCGTTCCCGAGGATGCCTGCTACTTCTCCCGGCCGCAGATGAAGGTGCTGGAGGAGGTCATCGCCATGAAGGTCGACGCCATCTCCGTCGATGTCTTCGACGGGGTCTGCGAGAACGACCTCGTCAACCAGGCGGTGGACGCCGGCATCAAGGTCGTCACGTACGGCGGCGACGCCCCGGACAGCAAGCGCCACACCTACTACGGCATGGACAACAAGGCAGCTGCCGCCTTCCTCATGGATGCGCTCGCGATCATCAACGGCAAGACCGGCAAGATCGCCTTCCAGACGATGATGGAGGAGAACGATAACGGAGGCTACACCCCCACCGCCGCGGGGACCTTCATCGACCGGACCGACGGCTTCAAGGAGGCGCTGGCGAGGTACCCGGACATGACGGAGGCCGCGACCCTCCCCTGCCTCTGCTGCGACTACGCGGACCCTTTCTGCACGCAACAGGCGGAGGCGGCGCTGGAGGACGACCCGGAGATCACGGGCTTCTTCTTCTCCTACAGCAAGCTCCTCGGCGAGCCGGATCTCGAGGCCAACGCGCCGCTGCTGGCCGAGAAGGCGAAGGCCGGGAAGATGCACTCGGTGGCGTTCGATACGCTGCCGGAGTACCTGGATCGCATGCGCGCCGGGTACGTGGACGTCCTCCTCGGCCAGAAGCTGTTCGGCTGGGGCTACGACACCGTGATGCTGGCGTACGACCTGGTCACCACCGGCCGGCGCGTGGACTCCTTCACCGATGCTGGCTGGTACGTTGTCTGTCCGAACAACCTGGATGAGTTCGAGCGCAATACCCAGGCGATGGACTACCGGACGCCCCTGTCCGACTGCAGCCTGCTCCCCTGAGCACGGGCGCGCGCTGCGCGGCCCGCGACGTGGGGTGACGCGCGTCACGATCGCCGCCGCGCGGAGCAGGCCGGAGCGCCGCGCCAGGCGCCCTCGACAAGGGGGCGGCATCGTCGATTCCGCCGCGCGGGCCGCGGCCATTGGCTATCCTGTGTCGAGCTCAGGCCCGCGCGTTCGCCGCCGCCCTGCCTGGAAGGAGCCGCCATGAAGAAGGCCGTGCCCGGATGAAGGAGACCAGAGGCAAGGAACAACACGAGGCGAGCGGCGATCGAGCCCAGCGGATGCTCGACGCGGCGCCGGCGCTCCTGTGCGTCGTGGATACGAGAGAGCGGCGGCTCGCCGCGCACAACGCCGCCCTCGCCCGCGCGCTCGGCTGTACCGACGAGGAGCTCTCGCGGCGCGGCCTCGAGGCGCTCTCGGCCCGGATTCACCCCGACGACCTCGCCGGCCTCGCCGCGCACGCCGAGCGGCTCAGGGCGGCGCGGGACGGCGAGGTCGTCGACGGCGAGCTGCGGGCGCGGGGCAGCGAGGGAGACGAGCGGATCTTCGCCGTCCGCGCCGAGGTCTTCACGCGCGGCGAGGACGGCGGCGCGCGCGAGATCTTCCTGTCGGCCGAGGACGTGACCGAGCGGAGGCGCCGCGAGCAGCGCCTCCTCCGGAGCGAGGCGCTGCTCACGGCGTTCTGCGAGCGGGCGCCGGTCCTCCTGTACGCGAAGGACCGGGACGGCGCCTTTCTCGTGGTGAGCCGCTCGCTGGAGGAGATCGTCGGCGCGGCCCCGGGGAGCATGCTTGGGAAGACCGACAAGGACTTCTTTCCGCCGGAGGTCGCGGCGATTTACAACGATGTCGACGAGCTCGTCCGGCGGAACGGCACCCCGTTCGAGGCCGAGGATCCCGTCCCGCACGCCGAGGGCGAGAAGACGTATTACACGATCAAGTTCCCGGTCGGGGGCGCGGGCATCCCGGAGGGCTCGATGGCCGGCGTCTCCGTCGACATCACGCGCGTCAAGGCGGCGGAGCGCGAGCGGGAGGCGGCGCGGGACGAGCTCATCGCGGCGCAGCAGGACACGATACGGGAGCTCATCACGCCGCTCCTGCCGATCGCCGAGGGCGTCCTCGTCATGCCGCTCATCGGCTTCTTCGACAGCGCGCGGGCCGGCCGCATCATCGAGACGCTGCTCCAGGGCGTCGCGCGGCACGCGGCCCGCATCGCGATCATCGACATCACCGGCGTCAAGGCGGTCGACGAGCACGTCGCCGAGATGCTGGTGCAGGTCGCGCGCGCGGCCGGGCTGCTCGGCGCCGAGGTCGTGCTCACCGGCATCCAGCCCGCCATCGCGCGGACGATGATCGAGCTCGACATCGACCTGCGGGACCTGGTCACGGAGGGGACCTTGCAGGGCGGCATCGCGTATGCGCTGAAGCGCCGGTGACGGGAGGCCGGCCGGGCGCCGGCGCGATGCCCGCGGCGGCGGGCTCGAGGAGCTCGCCCGTAGGCCGAGCGAGCGGCGCCGCCGGCGCGGCCCCCGGAGCTCGCTCGCCGCTCACCGCGGCTTCTGCAGGGCGAACGCGATGCCGCTCTGGAGCGAGCCCAGGGTGACGATGCCCCGCAGGTCGACGCCGAGCGCCACGAGGACCTGGGCGACCTCCGGGCGGATGCCGGTGAGGACCATCTGCGCGCCCAGCAGGCGCACGGCCCGCGCGGTCTGGACGAGCGCGTCCGCGACCTGCGTGTCCACGTTCGACACGCCCGTGATGTCGAGGATCACCACCCTCGCCTGCTCGGCGCTGACCCCCTCGAGGAGCCGCTCCAGCACGGCCGCCGCGCGCCCCGGGTCGACCGCGCCGACGAGCGGCATGATGACGGCCCGGTCGCTGATCCGGAGCAGCGGCGTCGAGAGCTCGCGCAGCGTCGCGGCCTGGAGCTGGATCATCTCGTCCTTCAGGCGCACGCGCTCCTCCTCGGCGCGCTTGCGCTCGGTCAGGTCCGACGACACGGTCGCCAGCGCCGTGGGCTCGCCGGTGGTGCGATCCTTGATGACGAACGAGTTGTAGAGGACCGGGATCGGCGCGCCCGTCTTGAAGTGCCGGAACCTGAACTCCCCCACCCAGCGGCCTTGCTTCACGGTCTCGGGGAGGATGTGCTCCATGGCATATCGCAGGTCCTCCGGGAAGAAGAAGGCGGCGATCGTCACGCGCGAGAGCTCGTCCGGCGCGAGGCCGACGAGCTGCATCCCCGCCTCGTTGAGGTACTGCGCGTGTCCTTCCATCGAGGCGATGCCGATGAAGTCCGCGCTGTTCTCCACGACGGCGGCGAGCCGCTCGCGCTCCTCCTCCACCCTGTCGAGCCGCGCCGAGCGCTCGTGGAGCCGCTCGAGCTCGCGCCTGCGCTCGGCCAGCTCCTGCTCCAGCCCGAGGACGCGCTCCCGCAGCGCCCGCACCTCCCCGCCCTCGATGCCCGCGTCGAGCTGGCCAGTCATCTCCATGCCGCCGTCACCTCATGAGTCGTGCTCGCGCAGGCGCGCTGCGCGGCGCGCAGCGCCGCGGTATGGGCCCCCACGTTACCGGCGGAGTCCCCGCGATCGCTGGCCGGGCTGCCAGCCTGACGTGCCGTGTGCCCGAAGCGCGATAAGAGGATACGCGACGGATCGCCGTTCGATCCATCGGTAAAGTTACAAGGGCAGCGCCCATCGCGGGTCCACGGCTCGTCGGTGCGGGCGCTCACGCGCCGGGGGAGCGTCCGTACAAGCTTCGATGAAGGATGCGATGCGCCCGTGTGTGGTAGCTTTCGGCCCATGACCAGCGCGAGCGCGACGCTGCCAGTCCCGGTCGCGGCGCCGCGCCGAGCGGCCTTTGGCGCCCGCCTCATCGAGTTCCTGCTCGTGGGCGGCGCGACGCTCGCGCTCTTTCCGCTCGCGTGGCTGCTCCGCGGCGCCGTCGGCCTCGACGCGTCGGAGCTCGCGGTCGGCTTCTTGACGTTTCACGCCGCGTCCGTGATCAACGATCCTCACTTCGCGGTCACGTACCTCCTGTTCTACAAGGACGCGCGGCGCCGCGCGTTCGGCGGCGCGCTCGCCCCGGCGCAGCGGGCCCGCTACATCGCCGCGGGGCTCGTCGTCCCGCTCGCGCTGCTCGCGTGGGCGGCCTTCGCGCTCTCGACCGGCTCCGCGCGGGCGATGGGCTTCATGATCCAGCTCATGTTTCTCCTCGTGGGCTGGCATTACGTGAAGCAGGGGTTCGGCGTCCTGACCGTGCTGTCGGCGCGGCGCGGGTTCCGGTTCAGCCCGCTGGAGCGCAAGGTGGTCCTCGCGCACTGCTTCGCGGCCTGGGCCTATGCGTGGGCGAGCCCGGCCGATCCGGGCAGGGAGCTCGAGGAGAAAGGCGTTGTCTACACGTCGATCGCGCACCCGCCGGCCCTCGAGCCCGTCGCGCGCGCCGCCTTCGCGCTGAGCGCGCTCGCGCTGCTCTGGGCGCTGGCGCGGCGGTGGCGCGCGGACCGGCGGCTACCGCCGCTCTCGCCGCTCGCGGGGTTCCTCATCACCGTGTGGCTCTGGACGGTGTACTCGAGCCTCGACCGGCTGATGATGTACATGATTCCGGCGCTGCACTCGGTTCAATATCTGTATTTCGTCTGGCTCCTGAAGCGGAACGAGGCGCGCGACGCCGAGGGCCCGCCGCTGTTCGGGAGGCCGACCGGCCTGCGCCTCGGCCTCCTCGCGGCGTCCGCCGTCGGCCTCGGGTGGGTCGTGCTCCGCGGCGCGCCCGCGTTCCTCGACGGCGCGCTGGTGCCGAGCGCGCGCGGCGATGAAGCGATGGCCGGCCTGGGCCCGACGCCCTACCTCGCGGCCATCTACGTGTTCGTGAACATCCACCACTATTTCATGGATAACGTGATCTGGCGCCGCGAGAACCCCGACACGCGGTACCTGCTGCGCCAGGACGCCGAGGGCGGCGCGAGCGGCTGAGCCGGGAGCGCGCGCCCCCGGCCCCGCACTCACGCCCTGCGCTTCGCGATCGCCCCCGCCACGCGCGCGGCGAGCCAGACGACGGACGCCGCGGCCCCGAGCGCGCTCGCCGCCGCGAGCGAGGCCCGGATCAGCCCGGGGGCGACCTTCTCCGGCCGGTGATCGGGCAGGTACGGGCGCAGGGCGCGTGGCAGGACCCACGCCTCGCTGCCGGGGGTCTCGCCGCTGATCGCGCGCATCGCGCGGGCGATGCGGCCGCGGGGCTGCGTGCGGCTCTGCAGCCACGGGACGAACCGGACGCGCGAGAGGTAGCCAGGCGCGGGCGCCTGGCGCTCCATCCAGGCGAGCGCGCGCCGCAGCTCGACCGCCGCCGCGGAGGCGCTGCCGTCGCCATCGAAGCGGTGCCACTCTCCATGGTTGGGCAGGAGCCACGCGAAGCGGAGGCGGCCCGCCTCGGCCAGGAGCACCAGCCGGCGCACGGAGTGGACCTGACTCTCCCAGTCGTGCCAGCACTGGAGCCGGAACGCCGTGATCTGGCCGAGGCGGCGCGAGTAGGTGAGGTGATCGCCGGTGAACAGGAAGCGGCCGCGGTACAGCAGGCACATCGAGCCCGCGGTGTGGCCGGGCTGCGAGAGCACGGCGAGCTCGGCGCCGGCGAGCTCGGCGTCAGCGATCGGCGCGCCCTCGAGGGTCATCGGCTCGGGGCGGTCGGGGAGCTGGATCTCCACGTCGGTGGTGATCGCGGTGAACGCGTCGCGGCGCGCGCTCACGTCCGCGTAGCCCAGGATGCGGCGAGAGCCGGGGAAGCGGGCCGCGAACTCGGCGTGGTGCGCGGTGTTGTCGCTGTGGGTGAAGAAGATCCACCGCACGCCGCCGTGCTCCTCGAGGAAGCGGAAGATGGCCTCGCTCGGCTTGGGCAGGTCGACGAGCACGTTCCCGCCGGGGCGCTCGATGAAGTAGGCCGTGGTACCGAAGCTGTCGCTCGATGGATGGCCGAGGACCCAGACGTCGTCCTCGATGCGGCGCGGCCAGGTGCTGAAGGGGGCGCCGAGCGCCGCGTCGCGAGGGCGCGCGGCGGGCGGCTTGAGGCGCAGCGCGTGGACCGGGCAGGAGGCGACGGCCGCGCGCGCCGCCTCGAAGTCGGCCCGGCTCCGCGGCTGGCGCAGCACGCCCGTGAACGCCCCTTCATCGTAGGTGCCCTCCAGCACGGCCGGGCCGCGGCGCTTCACGTCGCCGTCCATGCCCTCCCAGTGCGCGGGCGCCACCTCGCCCAGGAGCTCTGGCGCGAAATTCCTGCAAACGCCTACCCCGCAGCAGGCGCGCGTGACGTGCAGTCGTCCCCAATCTTCCCCGTCGATGCCGTCGTTCGGCGCGTTGTTCATAGGCGCGCAGACTATCACGCTGCCCCCGAGCCGCCATGTGCGCGATCGGCCTCCGGCGGCGGATGGATCACCTCACAGGAGCGAACTGAGCACCATCGTTTCGCCACCGCCCCCTCCGGTCGTCCAGGTTGTACACCCCGTGCGCCGTGCGAGCAGCTTTACAACGCCGCCGCGGCTCCCGCCATCCGCCGCGCGCCCCCCGCCCTCGCGACCCGGGTTGGCTCCGGCTCCGGCGTGACCGCCGCGCCGGCCTGCGCGCGGCCGGTGCCCTTGCAAACCCATCTCCGGCTCGTCCAGGACCTCGTGTCTCGTCCTCGCCCGACACGCTGTTCGCCACCCGCTCGCCGGCGGCGAACAGCGCTGTCGCGCGCTGTCGCGCCGACATGCGCCGCGCAGAAGGCGGTTGACCCAGGCGGCGGGGCGTATCCCATCAGGGCGTGAACAGGCCCGTGTAGCTCTGTGCCCGGGCCAGGGTCGCTCCCTGGTACCTGTCGGGGGCCTCTCGCGTGTGCGAGCCCAGGTAAGCGGTCACCTGCACGCTGTAGTACCGCCCGCTCTCGAGCACGCCTGCCGGCACCTGGAAGGTGGTCTCCGCGGTGTCGGCGATGAGCACCGTGCTGCGCTCGCTCAGCACCGCGCCGCCTTCGTCCAGGAGGTCGTCGTGCAGGACGATGTTCACCTGGTACCCGTCCGGCGCGCCCAGATCCGGCGGCTCGAAGGTGAGGGTCGGTGTCGCGCCGGTGCCCTCGGCGACCGCGTCCGCGGGCAGGCTCTTGCCGTCGAGCCGCAGGTCCCTCGGCAGGCCGAGCCGCGGCGCCACGGCCGCGCCGTTCGCGTCCTCGGCCCTCTGGATGACCGAGAGGAAGCCGCGCAGGACCTCCTGGCGCGCCTCCACGGGGTGCGTCGTCCTCGTGCGGAAGAGGACGTTCACCTCGACCAGCTCCATGCCCCTCGCCGCGTACGGGTTCCCGTACGCGTAAGTCGCCGCGTGATCGCCGGGGTGGACGAGGATCAGGGCGTCGTTGCACCCGTCCGGGCAGAGCTCCGGGTCGCACGCGCCGTCGTGCGGGTAGCAGGTCGCGTCGGCCGGCTCGCGGCCGCTCGCGACCTGCGCCTGGAGCAACGTCGGCGTCATCCCGTAGAGGGGCACGCCGTCGCCGGGCTCCTGGTACAGGCTCAGCGAGGTGACCGTGCTCGAGAGCGCGGCCGGCGCGTGCGCCGTCAACGAAAATAGACGAAAGCAGCACAAGCGGAGACTTCCGTCCTCGACGTCAGAACCAGACGATTCCGCCCGGGTCTGCGTGCCGCGGGAGCAGCGCGGTGCGGGGCGGAGGGCGCACATCGCACAAGACACCCGATGTCGGCCTTGGTATGGTGCGACGAGGTGCGGGAGGCGGAGCACGTGAGCGCGCGAGCCGCCCCGCCGGCGACGCGTGGACGGCGCCGCCTCCGGAGCCGAGCGGCCCAGACCCGCCGCCGCCGGCGCTCCCCGACGCGGTGAACCGGTTAAGTCGGTGTGCTCGGCAGCGGCCGGACGCACGAACACGCCGCATGCGGCGACGACGGCGCCTCGCGCCGGAAATGGCCATTGACGCTGAACCGATTCAGCCGTTACTTCTCGCCCCGCCACTCGTACCTTTCGCAGGGAAGAAACCATGAATCTTCACCAGCTCAGCCCGCGCCTGTGCGCCGCGCTACTTCTGTGCTTGGCAGCCGCCTGCGGGTCGTCGAACGACGGCACGCCGCCGGGGGACGACCCGCCGGGGGACACGCCGCCCGACGACAACCCGCCCGACGACAATCCGCCCGACGACAACCCCCCGGACGACAACCCGCCCGACGACGACCCGCCCGACGACGGGCCGGACTTTCCGGACACGCCGCGGGGCAAGCTCCTCGAGGACCTCTGGACCTCGTCTCGAGCCGGCAAGTTCCGGTTCGGGTACGAGCACAGCATCCTGTGGGGGCTCTACGACCCGGGCGCGATGGCTCTCCTCTCGACCAACGACTGGTTCGCGACGCTCGCGGGCGCGGCCAGCCGCGGCGAGCGGGCGTGGGTGTCGGACGCCGGCGCGACCGTGGGAGAGAACCCCGGGCTGCTCGGCCTCTCCCTCGACGCGATGGTCTTCGACCCGGTCGCCTGGAATCGGCGCGACGTCGCCGCCGACGCCGTGGCGTACACGCTGGAGCAGCCGGGCGGCATGGTGGCCATCGACTGGCACACGCCCCCGTGCAACTACGATATCGCGAGCTCCGATTTCGCGGCCGACATCGCGACGCCGCTCGCCACCATCACGGTCGACGGCGAGAGCGTCCCGATCCACGCCCAGGGCGGCGGCACCCCGTTCTACGCCGAGACGTACTATGCGCGTTCCCTGAGCTCCACCGCGGACATCCCGGAGAACCTGACGTGCGTCTGCAAGATCGCCAACGACGTGCCGATCGCGCAGGGGACCTTCGCCGGGATCTCGGCGCGCGACTGGCTCGTGGCCCACGCGAAGTACGTGGCCCAGTTCTTCCGCGAGCACGGGCTCGACGGCAAGCCGGTCGTCCTCCGGCCGTTCCACGAGCACACCGGCGCGTGGTTCTGGTGGGGTCAGCCCTACTGGAACTGCCAGGCGCTGCTCGGCGACGCTCAGGCCGTCACCGGCCCCGACGCCTACCGCGCCGCGTACCGCACCTTCGCCGAGGCGATCCGGAGCGAGCCGGGGATGGAGAACGTGATCTTCGCGTACTCGACCGACAAGCTGCGGAAGCTGAGCGACGGCGAGGTGACGCCCGCCGAGGCGAAGATCCGGGACCCCGAGAGCCTCTCCCGCGACCTGCTGCGGGCGCGCCTGGTCGAGGAGCTCTCCGAGCTCGGCGCGGCGTACGAGAGCCCGCCCCAGCAGGCGATCCTCGCCCATGAAGGCCAGCCGCCGTCCGACCTGCTGGAGGCGTACTACCTCGAGGCGTATCCCGGGGACGACATCATCGACATCCTCGGCATCGATCTCTATTACCCGTACGAGCGGGCGGCGTCCCCGGCCGACCTCGAGGACATGAAGGCGATGGCGAGCGCCGTCGCGGCGGTCGGCGAGGCCAAGGGCAAGCCGCACGCGCTCAGCGAGACCGGCACCTACCGGCTGCACCTCCTGCACCGGGTCAGCAAGCTGGCGGCGGGCCAGTCGCTCGCGCTCTACCCGGCGGAGCACGTGAGCCGGTGGTACGACACGCTGTTCGATCAGGGCTTGAAGACGGAGTTCTTGACCAACTACGGCCTGAGCTCGGCGTCCGCCGTCGCGCTCTCCTCCGCCGAGGTGACGAGCATCTTCCCGGACGCGGGGCAGGGCGCGCTCACCGAGGACTGGTACAACGAGCACCTGCTCGAGATCGCGAAGAGCGCCCGCGTCTCCTACGCGCTGACGTGGCAGACGTACTATGACGGCAGCGACTTCGACAACAAGGCCGTCTACTACTACGTCCCGTTCCCGGGCCACCCCGAGGCGGACAACTTCCGTCGCTTCGCCGAGGATCCCGCCGTCTGCTTCGGTCCGACGGCCTGCGAATAGGCGCCGCCCGACGAGCGCCGCGAGCGGCCCAGCTCGGCCTGGTCCCCCCGCCCCGCGCTCACGCATCCCCCCCGTCGCGCTCTTCACGACCACGCCCGCGGGCCGCTTCATCGACGCCCGCCGGGCGGACGATGCGCCCCCTGCTTCCGCTCGCTCCTGCCCATCCAGTCAGGCGCTCCGCCGGGCTGCGCCGGCCCCGGTCGGCTCTGGCAGGTTCGCGGAACCACTGAACCGCTGGCCGGGAGGCGCCTCTCCAAATGGATGGAAAACTGCCAACTCATTGGCAAGGCGCCACGCGCCCCCACCGGAGTTGCTACGCTGCCGCCGGCGCCCGGCGACGTGGAGCGGCCGTTCGGCCGCGAAGCGCGGACGTTCGCTCCGTGGCTGGAGCGCCCCCCGAAGGTCTCCGCCGGGCTACTCACAACGGGCTGCGACGAGCGCGTAGCCGTCGACACGCAACAGGAGGAACAGAACCATGGCCTTCAATCTTCCCGAGCTCCCCTACTCCAGAGACGCACTGGTTCCCCACATCTCGGCCGAGACGCTCGATTTCCACCACGGCAAGCACCACAACGCCTACGTCACGAAGCTGAACGAGCTCGTGGCAGCGGACGCGGCGCTCGCGGGCAAGAGCCTCGAGGATCTCGTCCGCACGACGTCCGGCGCGGTCTTCAACCAGGCAGCTCAGGTGTGGAATCACACGTTCTACTGGCACAGCATGAAGCCGCAGGGCGGCGGCGAGCCTCCCGCCGCGCTCCGCGCGGCGCTCGAGGACGCGTTCGGAAGCGTGTCGTCGTTCAAGGAGAAGTTCAGCGCCGCGGCCATCGGTCAGTTCGGCTCGGGCTGGGCTTGGCTGGTGAAGAATAGCTCCAGCAAGCTGGAGATCGTGCAGACGAGCAACGCCGGGTGCCCGCTCACGGAGGGCAAGACGCCGCTGCTCACGTGCGACGTGTGGGAGCACGCGTATTACATCGACTACCGCAATGCCCGGGCGAAGTACGTCGAGGCATGGTGGAACCTCGTGAACTGGGACCACGCCGCCTCGAAGCTGTGACCCACGCGCGCCCGCGAAGGCGGCCTCTGGGTCGGGCCGAGTGGGCATCGTCTCCCCTGTGCGACCTCGCTCGCGCAAGGAAATCCCCGAAAAAGTCGAGACGTCAGCTGACCTTGCTGTGAGCGAAGTCAGCGCCGTGAGCTACCGTGGCCCTTCCGGCCGAGGAGGCCTGCGTGGCCGGGCTCGAGCGCCCGCATCCATGGCCGGCCCTCAGGCCCCGAAGGCGATGGCCAGCGCGCCCGCAACCAACGACGAGAATCATTCCAACCTGTTGGAATTTGATCCAGCGATCTGATCGCTTCATGTGCCATCATCGGGGCGATATGACCACCCGCTCCCAAAAAATCCTCGGCTGGACGCCCACCGTCCTGCTGGCCCTTTTCATGATCTTCGGCTCCGGTCTGGCGAAATTCTTCATCCAGGATGGCACACCCAACGCCGACTTCATGAAAGCGCTCGGCGTCTGGGACCATCGCACCCTGATCGGCGCGCTCGAGATCATCGCCGCCGTTCTCCTTCTTGTTCCCCGCACCGCCACGGTCGGCTTCGTGATGATGGTCGGCGTGCTCGGCGGCGCGACGGCCACCGGCCTCACGCATGACGTCCAGGGCAACTGGCCGTGGTTCCCGTTCGCCCTCATCTTCGTGATGATGATCGGCGCGTACTTCCGCACGCCGGAGCTGCTCGCCCGCGCGCGGGATCCGAAGTCCGTCCCGAACCCGGGCAAGGCCGGGAAGATCGCCTCGTGGGTTCTGACCGTCCTCCTGTCCCTCGCCACCCTGGCGAGCGGCATCCTCCAGCTCATGCCTCCCGCGAACGCGGAAGGCGCGGCGTTCATCGAGCGGCTGGGCATCACGCACATCGCCGTGCCGCTCGGCATCACGAAGATCAGCCTCGCGATCCTCTTCCTCATCCCGCGCTGCTCCGCGATCGCCCTCGTGCTCATGGTCGGCTACTTCTCCGGCGCTCTGGCCACGAACATGACCCGCGGCTTCACGCTTCCGGAATACCTGCCGCTGATCGTCGTGCTCGCTTTGCTCGCGATCACCGGCTGGATCCGCAACCCCGAGCTCCGGCAGCGCCTGCTCGGGCGCCCCGTGTCCGCCTGAGGATTTACATCCGCCCTTGCGCCTCGCGCGCCTCCGCGAACAAGGCCCGTGTTCGGGTGTCGACCGCGTGCATGGCGTCACGTTCGACGGGGCCAGCATGCCCGGTTCTCCTCACGCGCCCAGCTCGAAGAGCTGCATCGCCACCAGCGCGACGCAGTCGGGCTCGCGCGAATCCGCCACGATCTGACGGAGCTCGTGAAAGTACCGCACGTGCAAGGCCCGCAGCCGCTCGAGGTCGCGGCGCGCGACGCTGACGAGGTTGTAGGAGTACAGCCCCGGATCGCCGCGACGCTGCCGGTGCGCGGCGACGTCGAGCCAGTGCGTCTTCAATCGTTGTCGCGGCTCGGCGGCGCCGCGGGTCATGTCGACCGTCTCGGCCGTGGTGGCATACCGCCCTTCGCGCCACCGGATCAGGCCCGCCCGCGACAGGGCTTCGCGGCACGCGCGCACCTCGCCGTCCGGGAGCCCGAGGCGAGCGGCGACCCAGGCGTCGTCATGGCGGGGGAGGGCCGCGTAGCTCGCGAGCTCGAGGACGCGCAGGACGGCGTGAGACCAGGGTAGCTCCGTCGCTATCCGGCGGCGCTCCTCGAGCACACGGAAGTCGCGCGCCACCGAGGGCAACTGCCCCGGATGCACGAAGAGGGCGAGGAAGTCGAGGAGCCGCTCGGTGGTCGCGTCGACGAGGGCCAGCGCATCGGGGAGCCGGGGCTGGGACGCGCCCGCGATGAAGCGCGACACCTGGGACGCGCTGCGCCCGATGCGGGAGCCGATCTCGGCGTTGCTCAGCCCTCCCTTGATGACCTGAAAGAGGGTGGCCGTGAGCGCCGGGTCGGAGACGGCGACGTCGGCGGCGAAGGCTGACTCCTGGCGCACGAAGCCCGAGAGCTCGCGATGGACGTCGACGCCGTTGTACGCCGCGACGCGCAGCAGGGTGGGGAGCGTGGGAAAGCGCCGCCCGGACTCCCAGCTGAAGGCGACGTTCGTGCCGTACCCGAGCCGGACGCTCAGCTGCCGCTGCGAGCGCCGGCCGCGGAGCGCCCGGCAGAAATCTCTTGCGATTTCATCGTACTGCGGCCTCTTGTATCGCATCTATGCATCGATGGTAGCACATCAGAATGATAGATAATGCGTAACTGCGCTACGCGACGCTTGCGCTGGCTCCTGCGCTGCGGCAAGTGGAGGCCAAGGAGGCTTCGATGAACGTGCGACTCGCTGGCTGGCTCCTGGCCGGGCTGCTCATGGGGTGCTCGCCCGGCGGGGGACAGACAGGGGAGGTCGTCTCCGATCCCTGCGACTCCACCCCCGAGACGGCTGGTCGGGCCGTGGAGCATGACCTCGCCGAGCCGACGCCCCTCGGCGTGAGCGGCCAGGAGGCGCTCGACGCGACAGGCGGGGCCGGGAGCTTCGACGTGACATGGGCCAACGGAACGATCAGCGCCGTGAGCTGGTCCCTCGTCGCCGACACCGAGAGCTCGCCGGTCGTGGCGTACATCGACCGCAGCGGCGAGTGTGCCGACGAGTACCTGCAGATCCTCGTGATCGGGCATCTATCGAGCGCCGACGGCCTCCTCCACCACGAGCAGCGCGGGGCGATCTACCGGGGCGACGACGGGGCCGCGCAGCTCCGCTTGTCGTTCGTCTTCGACGAGAACCCGTTCCCGGACGTGTACGCCGGCGGTGGCTCGGGGGACAGCTGCACGGTGTGCAGCGGCGCCTTCGACCTCGCCGTCGAATCGCGCTGGGAGGCGGGCGAGTCGACCCCTCGGGGCCACGTGTACCTGCTCGAGAACGGGACGCTGCTCGGCGAAGTCGGCGCCTTTTGAGCCCGATCCGCGGCGCGCGCGTCCGCCTTTCACCCACCGGAGCGGCGCTAGGAAGGTCAAGGGCAGCGCACGCGTAGCTTCCCCCGCCGGTGCGACGTGACGATTTCCGGATGTAGTGACGGAGAGGATCGACGCAGCTTGGCGTCGCGACGCACGCTTCCCGTGCGCGCGAGCCTTGAGGCGGCGCTTTCCTCGTTTCAACGAAGAAGGTTGGTTCATGATGTCGGTTTCCAAGAAGATGAAGTTCAGAGGTCTCGCTGGGGTGCTCGCTGGTTGTGTCGGTCTGGTCGCCGCTCAGGCGTCCGCAGGCGTGGTCGTCGGTAAGCCCACGCCGCACGGCAACACGGCGTACCCCGAAGCCGGGACGACCATGGCACGGGCAGGGACCTACACGCTGGTGGGCGCGCTTCAAGAGCACGTGAAGATCAGCGGGGAGGCAGAGCCCACGTTCCCCAGCACGATGCAAGGCGCCGTCTACTTGATGAACGGGACGAGCGCCACGCCCGAGCGCGTTTACCAGTTCCCGGGCGTCGCCCAGTTCAACCTCCAGGCCGGGAGCCAGCTCGCCATCGCGAGCCGCTTCCTCGCGTTCGCGACGCGAGGCACGAGCTCTTCCACCTCTCCGCAAGCGAACTCCGTGTACATCGCCCGGAACAGCAACGGCTCATGGGCGGAGTGCCCCCTCGTGAGCGGTCAGCGGAACTGCAACGGCGCGGTGCGCGAGAACGGACAGAACATCAGCCACGCGCTCACCCGCATCCCGCTCACCTACCCCGCGGACAACAGCTTCAAAGACATCGCGCTCGCCCTGTCCGACGACTACCTCGTGATCGGCTACAAGCGACACAGCGTGCTCGAGATCTACCGCTACAACTCCTCGAACGACACCTGGGTCCTCGAGCTTTCGCTCGACGAGCCGGACGAGCGCTTCACCGGCGCTGCGGTCGCGATCGACGGCGACCTGGTCGCGGTCGGATCGCCGTGGTCCGAGGGGGGCGAAGCCGGGGCCGAGCTCGGCTCGGTCCGCATCTTCCGCAGGAACGCCAGCAACAGCACCTGGAGCGCCGTAGCCATGGCGAGCGGCTATTTCTCGACCGGCGCCTTCGGGCGGAGCCTCGCCCTGGCTTCCGGGAACCTGGCTGTCACGTCCGGCGTGACCTACCTCGTCAACGGCGTCACGCCGCAGCAGCACCTCTCGTTCTACCGGGTGGCGACCGACGGTGCGATCTCTGCGCAGCAGTCTCTCGTAACCGCCTACCCTCACGTGCACCTGGCGCTTCACGGCGACACGCTGGCCAGCACGGTCAGCGGTGGAGACGAGGGCCTTTCGATCTACAAGCGCGATGCCGCGTCGGGGCAGTGGGCCTACGAAACCGGGCTGATCCGCGACTTCTACAAGAGCGTCAACAGCTCCAACGTCGGGTACGGCGGCATCGATCCCATCGGCCTCGTGGGGGATGACCTGTCCCTCGGCTGGCGCGCCTTCTCGGGCCTGCTGGGCGGCGTGGTCCACGAGAAGGTCAGCCTGATCGATGCTTGCCGAGATCCTCTCAACCTCGTGAGCAACTGCTCTTTCGACAATGTGACAAACACCTCGCTCGCGGGGAACCAGAGCAGCAGCGGCTGGCAGGTCCTCAACTGGAACGGCGCCTCGTCATGGGCGGACTTCACCGGCCGCCAGATGCGCATCAACGTGCAGCAGCCCGGCTCCGACATGTGGCACATCCAGGCGCGCACCACGGTCAACTTGCCGCAGGCGGGGCGCTACCTGCTGACGTTCCGCGCGAAGGCGGACGACGTGCGCACGTTCGTGGTGAACCTCGGACGCAACGGCAACAGCGACAACAACTGGGCGAGCTACGGTCGCGTGACCGCGGCGGCGGGCCCCGAATGGGTCGTCTACGCGTTCGAGCTCCCGAGCGTCCCGCAGGACTCCGCGGCGTTCCTCGACTTCAACGTCGGCAACGCAGGGACCGCGGCGGTCACCGTGGACAGCGTGAAGCTCGTTCGTCTGGCGCAGTAAACACGCCGCGCGAGCCGCGGAACAGGGGCCAGCGAGGGCTGGTCCCTGTTCGGGCCCGGCTCGTTCACCTGCGCAGAGCGCTGGCGACCTGGCCGACGAGCGTGGCCCAGGGCATGTCGAGCGCGGCGTAGACGGCGCCCGCCTCCGGACGGTCGTTGTCCTTGAGAACCTCGACCATCAGGGTCGCGTAATCGGACAGGATGACGCCGGCCTGCTGCATGCGGAACAGGCTCACGTCGTGCTTGGTCTCGCTGAACGTCCCGGAGGCGTCGACGGCCACGTACGCGTCAAGTCCGCGCGCGACGGCCGTCATCGCCGGGAAGCCCGCGCACACCTCGAGCGAGATACCGGCGAAGATCAGCTTCTTGCGGCCGGTCGCCTCGATGGCCCTGGCGACGCGCGGGTCGTCGTAGGCGTTCACGGTCGAACGATCGATGATCTCGATGCCGGGCAAGGCCTGGACGAGCTCGGGGAAGGTCGGCCCCCACAGGCTGTCGCGCGCCGTCGTGGTGACGACGATCGGCAGCTTGAGCGCCCTGGCGGCCTTCGCCAGGGCGACGACGTTGTGCTTCAACTCGCCGGTCGAGTAGTCGCGGACGCCGGTCATGAGGCCGACTTGGTGGTCGACCAGGACGACGGCGGCGTTGTCCTGGGTGAGCGGTTCGTACGTGCGAGTGGTCATTGGGTCCTCCTGAGCTCGTCTCCGGATCCGGGCGGGTCCGGAGCTTCGGGGTCACGAACGTTTGCCGTGACCACGCGAGGACTATCCGCTGGACGGACAACCCAAAAGACGTCAAAATTCGAACTCAGCGTCCAATCCGTTGGACGATGGGTGGAACATGTTGGATCTGAACGATTTCTTCCTGTTCGTGCAGGTGGTCGACCGGGGCGGGTTCACGGCCGCGAGCCGCACGCTGCGGACCCCCAAATCGACGATCAGCTACCGCATGCAGCAGCTCGAGAACAATCTCGGGGTCCGGCTCCTCAACCGCACGTCGCGCAAGTTCGGGGTGACGGATGCGGGCGAAGATTTCTATCGGCACGCGGTCAGCATGCTTCGCGAGGCCGAGCTGGCCGAGGCCGCGATCCGACAGCGCCTGGGCGAGCCGAGCGGCACGATACGCTGCACCGGCGGCGTGGCGACGATGCAGTTTGCGATGTCCGACATCGTCGCGGATTTCCTGGTGCAGTACCCGAAGGTCAACGTCGTCGTGCATGCGGTCGACCGCGCCGTCGACATCGTCGGAGAGAACTTCGACGTCGCCATCAGAGCGCACTCCGATCCGCTGCCGGACTCCACGCTGGTCCAGCGGACGCTCGCGCCCGCCCCCTGGTACCTGTTCGCCGGATCCGACTACCTCGACGAGAAGGGCGAGCCGCAGAGACCCCAGGACCTGCGCGGGCATCCGTCGCTGTTCATGATGCGGACCGGGGTCGATCCGGTCTGGCGGCTGCGCCAGGTGCGTCAGGCCAAGCACGAGGCCGTGGTGCCGCTGACGCCGCGGCTGTTGAGCGACGATATGGTCGGCCTGCAGCAGGCGGCGATCCGAGGTCTCGGGATCGTCGCCCTGCCCGGCTACATCTGCCGCGCGGCCGTGAAGTCCGGCAAACTGCGCCGGGTGCTGCCGAACTGGATCGCGGGCGACGCCACGATCACCGCGCTCCTCCCCTACAGGCAGGGGCTGCTCCCATCGGTGCGCGTCTTCCTCGATCATCTGGCGGCCGAGCTTCCGAAGACCGTGCTGATGTAGATCGTCCAACCAGTTGGACGCTAAGTCTCAAACCTGGCGTCTTTTCGGTCGACGTCTCCCGCCCTTAGATTGGCCTCCAAGGACGCAAATGTCTGGAGGACGATCGATGCATGATCATCAACGGAGCAGAACGGAAATCATCAAGCTCTCGTCCGAGGAGCGGCATCGCGAAGCCGCGCTGCGCGAGCGGTTCGCCGACTTCTGGGCGACGGCGATGGGAGACCAGAGGACCGTCTACGATGCTTTCATCTCCGGTTCTCCACTGACCAGCGACGTCACGCTCGAGACCGTCGACGAGGCCGGCGTGCGGGGCTTCTTCATCCGCCCGCAGCAGGCCGAGCCGAATCGCGCGATCCTCTTCCTGCACGGCGGCGGCTACGTCCTCGGCTCGGCGAAGGCATACCGCGGGTTCGTCAGCCAGATCGTCAGCCGCACGAAGATTCCTGCGCTCGTCATCGATTATCCTCTGGCGCCCGAAGCTTCGCTGCCGGCCGCTCCGGGCGCGGCGCGGTCCGCTTACCGGTATCTGGTCGTCAAGGGCTTCGACCGCATCGCGATCGTCGGCGACTCCGCGGGCGGCGGCCTCACGCTCGTGACGCTGGCGGGTTTGACCGGGAAGCCCGCTGGTCCGGCGCCGGTCGCGGGCGTCGTGTTCTCGCCGTGGGCGGATCTCTCCTTCACCGGCGCGTCGATGACGGATCCGGGCATCGTCGATCCGTTGATCGGCTACGACTACCTGCAGGACTGCGCCCGCAAGGTTATTGGCGCCTATAGCTCCTCCGATCCGCTCGCCTCGCCGCTGTTCGGCGACCTGAGAGGCCTGCCGCCGCTCCTCATCCAGGTCGGCACCGACGAGCGCCTGCTCGACGATTCCAAACAGTACGCCGATCGCGCGGCGAAGGCCGGAGTCCCCGTCGAGCTCCAGATCTTCGAGGGCATGCACCACGTCTTCCAGCTCGACGTCGCGCACCTCGAGACCAGCAGGAACGCGCTCGATCGCGCCGCCCGCTTCCTCGGCGACGCCTTCGATCGCGGCTGAGAGGAACCCGTCGGAAAAGGAGAAACCCCAATGGCCAACGAGACTCAGAGATTCGACGTGGTCATCGTCGGCGGCGGATCCGCAGGCGCCGTGCTCGCGAGCCGCCTGAGCGAAGACCGGGACCGCCGGGTTCTTTTGCTGGAGGCTGGCCAGGCCTACACGCCGGCGAGCTATCCGGACGTGCTCGCGAACGCGAACCGCGTGGGCGGCGATCGCGATCACGACTGGGGCTACCACACCCAGGATCACCTCGGGCTCGGTCACGACGTGATCGCGATTCACGGCAAGGTGCTGGGCGGCAGCTCGGGGGTGAACGCGGCGGTCGCGATCCGCGCCAGGCCGTCCGACTTCGCGCGCTGGGCAGCGCACGGCGTCGAAGGCTGGTCGTTCGAGGACGTGCTGCCGATCTTCAAGGCGATGGAGAACACGCCGACCGGCGACGACGCCTGGCACGGGCGCACAGGCCCCTTCCCGATCCGGCAGCGGACGATGGAGGAGAACACCCCGTCGATGCGCGCGTTCGCGCTCGCCGCGGAGAAGTGCGGCCTCGCGCGCGTCACCGACTTCAACGGCGCCGAGCAGCACGGGGTGTCGCCCTACACATTGAACGTCGTCGACGGCAAGCGGATCAACACCGGCATGGCCTACCTCACGGAAGGCGTGCGCCGCCGGCCGAACCTGACGATCCGAGGGTGCGTCGAGGTCGACACCGTCGTGTTCGAAGGCCGCCGCGCGACCGGCGTGCGCCTCGTCGGCGGCGAGACCATCGCGGCCGGTCAGGTGATCCTGTCGGCCGGCGCGTACGGCAGCCCCGCGATCCTGATGCGCTCGGGCGTCGGCCCGTCGTCGCATCTGAAGGAGCTCGGCATCCCGGTCATCGTCGAGGCTCCGGTCGGCCAGCGGCTGAAGGAGCACCCGTTCTACTACAACGTCTATGCGCTGAAGCCCGAAGCCAGGTCGATGACGCCGGTCGCCGGCGCGATCGTCTGGACCAGGTCGAGCGAGGCGGGCGCGGACGAGCTCGACCTGCACATCTCCGCCACGCACATCTTCGATCCGGCCCAGAGCCCGACCGGAGGGGCGATCGTCCTGGCCTGCTCGGTGACGCTGCCGAAGTCGACGGGATCGATCCGCCTGGCGAGCCGCGATCCCCGCGCGATGCCGCTGATCCGCTTCAACTTCTTCGAGGACCGCAGCGACCTGCGGCGGATGATGGAAGCTGTGCGCCTGTCGCGCAAGATCGGCAAGACCGCGCCGTTCAGCGACGTGGTCGAGCTGGAGATGACCCCCGGCGAGGACGTGCAGGGCGACGGCGCGCTGGAGAAGGCGATCGTCGCGCAGGTCGACGGCTACTCCCACCCGACATCATCCGTCCCGATGGGCGGACCGAACGATCCGGGCGCCGTCGTCGATGCAAGGGGCGCGGTCCGCGGCGTCGACGGCCTGCACGTCGTCGATGCGTCGATCATGCCGGACATCATCTCGGCGCCGACGAACGTGACGACGATCATGATCGCCGAGGCCATCAGCCGGAAGCTCCGAGGCGACGAGCGCGCCGCGCCCGAAGGCGAGCAGGCGGAGACTACGAAACCGCTACTGTCTGGATGAACGATCAGGCGTGGATCACGGGCAGAAGGTGACCTCGAAGCTCGTCTCGGACGAGCAGGCGTGGAGCCCGGCGGCGTCGTCGTAAGCATAGCTGTACGCGGTGGGGCACATCTGGTGCATCCGGAGCACGTAGTCCGTGTGCTCCACGCTCCGCGGATCCGCGGTGTTCCGGCACGCGTCCGACGTCATGCACCCCCTGTCGGCGGTGCACTGGCCCGTGGCCGGATCGATGGGTGTCGGACAGCAGAGGTGGAGCCCGGGATCGGCGCTCTCCGGCTGGCCCAGGCCCCACGGCGCGGGGTAATTCCACTTCTTGCACGGCGCCATGCAGCCGACCACGACGCCGTTCCTGTCGCGCACCCGGAGGTCCTGGTGCGCGTATCCGGGGAACTGGCCGTTGCCGAGATCCTCGTCGCCGGGGCAGAGCGAGAGCGACAGCCCGGAGCAGTCCGAGGTGATGCAGCTGCCCTGCTCGGCGCCGGCGCCCCTGGGGACGACCTTGAAGGGCAGCGTGTAGCCGTCCACCTGGCTGAGGTTGTACCAGGTCTGGTCCGAGCTCCCCCTGGGCGCGAAGGTGGCCTCGAACTTCGACTCGATGGGCGGCTGGCAGCCGCCGGCCGGACAGGGGGCGACGCTGTCGCCCGTGGTGCAGTTGAAGCCGCCCTCGTCACAGCCGGTCTTCGGCCAGAAGCGCGTCGCGCTGATGCCGCCGTCCGGCACGTCGTAGGTGTACGCGGCGCCCCGGGTGAGCTTGACGTTCTGCGGGCCCTGCACGTTGGTCGAGTGGGCGACCCAGATCGGCGCCGAGCAGTTGTTGACGATCCTCAGCGTGCGGGCGCCGGACGACGGGCCGCCGCCCGCCTTGTCGAGCGTCCAGCGCTGGTTGGTGGTGCCGCCGTAGGGATACTGGAGGATGTCCGTCCCGTCGGCGGCGTTGCCCCACGCGAGGTCGATGACCTGATCGGTGTGGCGCGCGTGGATGCTGAACTGGTTGCCACCGCGATGGATGAACTTCCACTGCTGGTTTCCGCCGCCGCCGTACCCCCACTGCTGGATGATCGCGTTCGGCGCGGTGCTCACGTCGCGCACGTCGAGGGCCTTGTCGCTATTGACGTTGACGATCTTCCAGTAGCCGTCGGTCGTCGGGGAGATGTGGAACTTCTGCGCGTTCGTCCCGTTGCAGGTCCACTGCTGCATCCGCGTGCCGTCGGCGGTGCTGGCCGAGGGCACGTCGAGGCACTTGTTCGTGGCGACCGAGCGGATGACGTAGTCCCCCTCGGTGACGCTGGAGACGATCACCGCATCCGAGTCCTCGACGCTGGCCTCGGTCGGCGCCGCCTCGTCACCGGCGATCAGACACCCCCCCAGCATCAGGGTCCACCCCAGCGCCAGCGACAGACCCCCCACCGCGATCTTGCGAGCCATGATGCCCTCCTCGTGGTTGCGTTGCGCCCTGGATCCCGGCGCAACCGCTGGTCGAGGCGCCAGTGCACGCGGCGTTCCACGCGAGTAGCCCGGGGCGCACGACAAGGCCGCCGAGGCTCCGCGGCGACTCCGCCGGGATCCGGCGGGGCCCGGGGGCGATCCGCCGGATCGCCTCTCGCGCGGTCGGGGCGATCCGCGGGATCGCCCTTGGCCCTCGAGGGGCGATCCCGCGGAGCGCTCCCCGCACGGCCGAGCCCATCAAGGCCGCTGGCCGTGATCGTCCACCGCGTCTCCTCGACGCGCCCGCCCAGCAGGAACCAGCGTTGGGCGCATCACAGTCCCATGTGGAATCGATTTACCCGCGCATCGCAAGGATGTTATGCAGAGATGATGGGCGGGGAAGCGATTCAGCAGTCGATCCGTGGCCATGAGCGCAGTCGCGATGGGAGGGTGAGCTGGCCTCTCCCGGACGGGCTCCGGTGCTCCGGCGCAGAGAGCTGCGTCGCGGCGATCGCGCGCAGGAGCGGGCGATGAGCGGCCTTCCCCAGTACACCGCCACGGACGAGATCCACAGCAGCGCCGAGGCGGTCATCTATCGTGGATACCGGAACGTGGACCGGGCGTCCGTCGCGATCAAGCTCTTCCGGAGCGCGACCCCGACCTCCCGGCAGATCGCCAGGCTCCGCCACGAGTACGCGATCACCAGGGACCTCGATCTCTCGGGTGTGGTGAAGGCCTACGGGCTCGAGCGGGTGGGCGGGAGCCTCGCGCTCGTCACGGAGAGCATCGAGGAACAGCCGCTGAGCGACCTCCTCCGCGCGCGGTCGCTCAGCCTGATCACCTCCCTCCAGATCGCCGACTCCATCGCTGACGCCCTGGACGCAATCCACCGGCGCCACATCATTCACAAGGACATCCAGCCGCAGAACATCCTCGTCCACGCGGACACGCTGCAGGTGAAGCTGATCGACTTCGGCATCGCCACGCGCCTCTCCCAGGAGGTCCAGCGGGCCGCGAGCCCCGATGCGCTCGAAGGGACCCTGGCCTACATGTCACCGGAGCAGACAGGACGGATGAATCGAGCCCTCGATCATCGAACGGACCTGTATTCGCTCGGCGTCACCCTCTACGAGATGCTGACGGGCGAGCTGCCTTTCGCGGCGGCCGAGCCGCTGGAGCTCCTGCAGAGCCACATCGCCAGGCAGCCCACGCCGCCGCACGAGCGCTCCCCCGGGGTCCCCGAGGCGGTCTCGAGCCTCGTGATGAAGCTCCTCTCCAAGGCGGCGGAGGACAGGTACCAGAGCGCGCACGGGCTCAGGGCCGACCTGCGCGAGTGCCTGGTCAACGTCGTCCTGACCCGCGCCAGGACCCCCCTGGATCGAGCGCACGTCCACGCCCGGCGCCTCCTGCTCTTCAACGCCGTCGCGAAGTTCGACGAGTCGGTGCGCTGCGCGCGCACGGCCCTCGCGCTGCTCGGGGTCGAGCTGCCCGAGGGCGAGGAGCGGATCCAGGCGGCCCTCGAGGCGGAGCTCGCCGAGGTGCCGCGCAACCTGGCGGGGCGCCAGATCGACGACCTCTTCGACGCCCCGGAGCTCGAGAGCCCGGAGCACAAGGCGGCGCTGACGATCCTGACCAACGTGAGCGCGGCCATGCTCAGCGCGAGCCCTTCCCTCCACGCCCTCGCGTGCGTCAAGCACGCCAACATCTCCCTCAAGCACGGCCACTCGGAGGTCTCCGCCTGGGGCTACCTGATCTACGCGATCGTCCTCATCGGGCTGGGCCGGTACGCGGAAGCTTACGAGTTCGGCCGGCTCGCCATGGATCTCGACGAGAAGATGGGCTCTGCCGTGGTGTCGTCCAAGGTGAAGTCGAGCTTCGCGATCTTCATCTCTCCCTACCGGGAGCCGCTCCGGCGGTCATTCGCTTACCTGGCGCAGGCGCACCGGGACGGGCGCGAGGCGGGGGACATCCAGTTCGCCAGCTACTCCCTCCTCCACGGCATCACGAACCGGCTGACCCACGGCGTCGAGCTCGCCGCGGTCTCCGAGGAGATCGAGCGGTCCCTGCCGTTCTTGCAGCGGACGAGCGACGTGATGTCCTGCCTCATCGTGACCTCGTCGAAGCAGATGATCGCGAACCTGCGGGGCTGCACGCTGGGCCACGACACGCTCAGCGACGGCGTCTTCGATGAGGCCGAGTTCGGCGCGACGATAGGCGCCCCGAACCACGAGTTCATGGCGGCGTTCTATCAACTCCAGAGAGCGCAGCTCGCGTTCCTCTACGAGGATCACGAGCGCGCCCTCGCGCTCATCGCCCTGGCGGAGCCGCTGCGCCCCTACCTGGCCAACATGTGGATGTCCACCGAGCTCCCGTTCTATGCGAGCCTGATCCTGCTGGCGCTCTACCCGGCGGCGGCGGCCGGCGAGCAGGCGCGCGCCGCGGGCGAGATCGCGCGCCACGCGGCCGACGTCGCGGCGTGGGCGGAGAGCTGCCCGGCGAACTTCCGCCACAAGCACCTCCTGATCTCCGCGGAGCGCGCGCGCGTCTCGGGCGACGACGCGGCGGCGACGGATCTCTACGAGCGGGCGATCGAGGCAGCCCGGGAGAGCGAGTTCCTGCACCACGAGGCGCTCGCGAACGAGCTCGCCGCGAGGTTCCACCGGGCGAGGGGCAGGACGAAGATCGCGCGCATGTACATGACCGACGCCCTGCACGGCTACGCGCGGTGGGGCGCGGAGGCCAAGGTCGCGCAGCTCCACGGGAAATACCCGGAGCTCGCGCCGCGGGGGGCCGCCGCGATGGAGTCGGCGAGGCCGGCGCGGCGGACGGCGAGCCCCGGGCCCGGCGAGGACCTGGATGTCGCGGCAATCGCGAAGGGCTCTCAGGCGCTCTCCGGCGAGCGCTCGATCGAGGACAGCCGCCTGTACGGCGCGCTGGAGGAGAAGGTCCGGGAGCGCACGGCCGAGCTGGAGGAGGCCCGGGCGAAGCTGGTCCGGCTGGAGCGCGAGGCCACCGACAAGCGGGCGGCGGGCGGCTTGGCGCGCGAGGTCGAGGACGCGCTGGCGGGCGCGATGCGGGCGCTCGCGAGGGCCCTCGGACAGGACGAGTCGAGCTCGCGACCGTGCCTCACCTTCGACTCGGGGGTGGAGCTCGGCAAGCTGCACGAGGAGCTCAGCCTGCGCTTCTCCGACGAGGAGATGGATCGGATCGGCGGGCGGCTCCAGCACATCTTCGAGAACCAGGAGGAGCTCGACGCCGCGCTGAGGCTCGTGTTCAAGGCGACGGACCACGCGCTCGCCGTCACCAGGGAGATCATGAGTCTCTGCGGCGTCGAGGGCGGGCCGCCGTTGCGGCCCGTCGGATGAGGGTCCTGTCGTCGCCGCAACCACGGTCGGGTCGCCGCAACCACGGTCGCCGCCGAACCACGGTCGCCGCAACCCGGGTCGGTCGGGTCGCCGCAACCCGGGTCGGTCGGGTCGCCGCAACCCGGGTCGGGTCGGGTCGCCGCAACCCGGGTCGGGTCGGGTCGCCGCAACCCGGGTCGGTCGGGTCGCCGCAACCCGGGTCGGGTCGGGTCGCCGCAACCCGGGTCGGATCGCCTCAGCTCGCTGAGCCCAACCCGGGTCGGGTCTCGGCAATCGCATCGGGCGGCGCCTGCGCGAGCCCCCCGCCGAGCACGTCGAGGACGGCCTCGGTGAGCTCCATCGCCCCCTCGCGCGGCAGGTGGCCGTCGAGGAACATGCGCGCGAGCCCGTAGGCCATCGCCCGGCCGGCGACCTCCGTGACGATGGGATCGGTAGGCCGCAGCTCTCCCCGCGCCCGCGCCTCGTGGAGCATCGCCTGCAGCCGCGATCGCGCCTCGTCCTGGGCGGCCAGGAGCGCGCGCGCGCCTTCCGGGTCGGCGCGGAAGGCAGGGCCGTTCAGGAGCTCGAACAGCGCGGGATGCTCGAGGGCGAAGCGCACCGAGGCGAGCCCCAGCGCGCGGAACCGCAGGAGCGGCGTGGGCGCGGCCGCGATCTCCGCCGCCGAGACGAGCTCGAACCGCTCGATCCCCGCCAGGGCGACCGCGCGCAGGAAGTCCTCCCGCGAGGGGAAGTGACGGAAGGGCGCGGCCGGAGAGACGCCGACCCGCCGCGCGGCCTCGCGCACCCGGACGGCGTCGATCCCGGCCTCCTCGAGCAACGCGAGCCCCGCGTCCACGAGGGCCCGCTTGAGATCGCCGTGGTGGTAGCCGCGCGCCGGCCGCTTCGAGGACGCCCGCCTCGCACGCGGCTCCCCGGCCGCCCCCTTCTTCGCACGCGGCTCCCCGGCCGTCGCCTTCTTCGCACGCGGCTCCCCGGCCGCCCCCTTCTTCGCACGCGGCTCCCCGGCCGTCCCCCTGTTCGCGGGCGGCTCCTCGGCGCGCTTTCGACCCGGAGGCATGCCGCGCTTTCCCGGCGGCGAGCGCCGGCGTCAAGCAGGAGACCGCCCCTCGCTCGCCCCCGCGCAACCGCCCCCCCGATGGCGAGAACCGGACGCCGAGACCACGGCCCGGCCGATCCCGCTTGCGCCGATGTAATCGATGATTACATCATCGATGCCCGATGTGATCACCGATCACATCCCCCTCGGAGGCTCCATGTCCATCGCCCTGACCGCACCCGTCCCCGACGCCGCCCTCGCCGGCGCGAGCGGCGCTCCCCCGGTCGCCGCGCGCGGCGCGCGCGCCCTCGATCACCTGGCCGACCTCGAGGCCGAGTACGGCTTCACGCCGCTCACCGTCGAGGGTGCGCTGCCCGAGGGCCTCGAGGGCACGCTCTTCCGCGTGGGCCCGGCCCGCGCCACCCTCTTCGGCGTCCGCGTACCGCACCCGTTCGAGGCGGACGGCGGCGTGCTCGCCGTGCGCATGGCGGGCGGCCGGGCCGAGGGCGCGCACCGCCTCGTGCGCAGCCGCGGCCTCGTCGAGGAGCTCGCAGCCGGCCGGCGCCTCTACGGCTCGACGCTGCCCTGGCCCGTGCGCCTGCTCCGCGCGCTGAGGGGCGGCGGCGATGGCAAGAACGTCGCGAACACGAGCCCCTTCGTCGCCGGCGGCCGGCTGTTCGCGCTCATGGAAGCGGGCCGGCCGACGGAGCTCGATCCCGAGACCCTCGACACGCTCGGCGAGACCGATCTCGGCGGCGTGCTCGGTCCCACCTTCTCCGCCCACCCGCAGCGGGTGGCCGCCCGGAGGACGAGCTACAACTTCGGCGTCCGCTACGGGCGCAGGCCGCGCCTCGACCTCTACGAGATCGACGACGACGGGCATGCGCGCGCGCTCGGCGCCGTGCCCTTGCCCGCACCGGTGATGCTCCACGACTTCTGCGCCACCCGCCGGCACCTCGTGTTCTTCGTCTCGCCCGCGGTCATCCGGATCGCGCGCGCGCTCCTGCAGTGGGGGAGCTTCGACTCGTGGGTGCGCTTCGAACCCCGCCGGGGCACCGAGGTGATCGTCGTCGACATCGACGACGTCTCCCGCGTGCGCCGCTTCGGCGTCGACGCGTTCTTCCAGTGGCACTTCGCGAACGCCTACGACGACGGCGAGGAGCTCGTCGTCGACCTCGTCCGCTACCCGGAGCTCGACACGCTGGGCGCCATCGGCAAGGACCCGGACCGGCCCGAGCTCGCCTCCGTGGAGGGCGGCGTCCTCGTGCGCCACCGCGTGCGCGCCGACCGCGAGCAGCTCGTCGTGGAGGACCTCGGCGGCGTCGCCGGCGAGTTCCCGCGCTGCGATCCGCGGGTCGAGGGGGATCGCCACGGCGTCCTCTTCCTGGCCACGGAGGCGCGGACCGAGGAGCCGCACGGCAACGGCATCGCCCGCGTCGACATCGACACGGGCGCGATCACCCGGGCGCACCTCGCGCGCCACGAGCGGCCCTCGGAGCCGGTCTTCGTGCCGCGCGCGCCCGGCGCGCCCGAGGGCGACGGCCACGTCCTCGCCCTGGTGACCGACGTGCAGGCCAGAAAGAGCGCCGTTTACGTCTGGGACGCCGCCCGCCTCGGCGACGGGCCGCTCGCGCGAGCGCAGCTCCCCCACGCCTCGCCCCAGACCTTCCACGGGGCGTTCATGCCCGCGGGCGCCGAAGCCAACGGCGGGTAGGCCCGCGAGACGAGGGCCGCCGAGGCGCCGAGCCACGCTACCCTCGGCGCATGGACAAGAAGAGAGACCTCGTCGTCAACGACCTCGCGCGTTACGAGAAATCGTCGGAGCGCCTCGTGCTCGAGGAATACTCGAGCTGCGAGGTCCCGGCGGGGTGCGGCGGCGGGATCCTCCGCTGGATCGATCCGCAGGAGGCGCTGCCGCTGACGCTGCGCCTCTGGACGGCGGGCAGCGCGGAGGTCTTCTTCGACGGCGCGCCCGTGCGATCGAGCCGGATCCAGGCCCGCCCGGGCGCGCACGTCCTCGCGGTCGCCATCCGAGCCGCGGACGACGGGCCCGCCCGGCTCGCGCTCTGCCTGCGCTACAGCGACGAGGCCAACGCCCGCGCCCCGTTCGAGCCCCGGCGCGACAGGTCGATCGGGCGCACGCTCGACGTCCGCTCGGGCGCCGGCGCGGCGATCGTCGGGACCTCCAGCGACCCCGGCGGCGACGCGTGGAAGCTGCCCGGCTTCGACGAGCGCGGCTGGCGCGCGCTCGCGCCCGCGAAGGGCAGCGTCGGCTGGCACTTCGACGAGCTCATGAAGCGCGGAGCGCGCGCCGTCGGGCTGCCGGACGCGCAAGGCGACCTCTGGGCCCGGTGCTCGTTCGACGTCGACCTCGGGGGCGCGCCGTGACCGCGCGCCCGCCGCTCGTCCTCGTCCCGCAGCACTTCGGGTCGACCGTCTTCGACCGCCGCACGTCGCGTTACCTGCCGTTCGACCGCGAGACCACGGACGTCCTGCTCCGCGCCCGCGCGACCCCGCTCGGCGCGATCGTCGACGCCGCGCCGCCCGAGCGCCGCGGCGCGCTCGCCGCGTTCGCCTCCGCCTTTTACGAGCGGGCCTTCTTCACGCACGACCTGCTCTTCGACGGCGTCGCGCTCGACGTGACGCCGCCCGCCGATCACCTCACCGGGCCGCTGGCCGTGCACCTCGAGGTCGTCGCCGCGTGCAACCTCGCCTGCGCGCACTGCTTCGCGGGCGAGCTCCCGCGCCGGGAGCCGCCGCTCACCCTCGCCGAGCTGGACGCGCTGTTCGCCTCGCTCGCGCGCCTCGGCTCGTTCCGGCTGGGCCTCACCGGCGGCGAGCCGCTGCTCCGCAAGGATCTGTTCGACATCCTCGATCTCGCGACCTCGCACGGCCTGCACCCGTGCCTCACCACGAACGCGCTCCTCCTCACCGAGGAGACCGCGAGGAAGCTCGGCGAGCGCTCGCTCGTGTGGCTCAACGTCAGCCTCGACGGCGCCACGGCCGCGACGAACGACGCGGTCCGCGGCGAGGGCACGTTCGCGCGCGTGCTGGAGAAGGTCGCCATGCTCCGCGAGCACGCGCGCTTCTCGCTCGCGTTCACGATCATGCGCCACAACGCGTCCGAGGCGGCGGCGTTCGCCGAGCTGGCCGCGGCCGCCGGCGCGCACACCGCGGTGTTCCGGCCGCTCTACCCGGTGGGCGCCGCCGGGTCGCGCGCCGAGCTGTGGCCCTCGTTCGACGACTACGAGGCCGCGCTGGGCGCCCTCTGGACGCTCGGCGCGACCGGCGACGGCCGCGCCACGGCCCCGCGCGCGATCGACCCCTTCTCGCCGAGGAGCCGCGGCGAGACGCGGGCCGTCGTGCACGACAACTGGGGCTGCGGCGCGGGCAACACCGTGTGCTCGATCTCGGTCGGCGGCGACGTGAACCCGTGCAGCTTCCTCGGCCCCGGCTTCGTCGCCGCGAACCTCCGCCGCGCCCCGTTCGAGCAGATCTGGCGCGAGAGCGAGCGCTTCCGCGCCATCCGCGGCCTCCCCGGCGACGGCGCCGGCACCGCCTCCTTCGGCGGCGGTTGCCGCGCGCGCTCGCTCGTCATGGCCGGCGACGTGAACGCCCCCGATCCGTGGCTCGCGCGGCACGAGGCGGCGCCGCAGCGCCACAACCCGCTCACCGTGCTGCGCGCGCAGCGGAGGCTCGCGTGAGCGCCGCCGACCCGACCTGGCTCCTGTCCGCGGACCGCGAGCTCCCCTCGGCCGCGGAGCTCCTCGGCCTCGCCGCGCGCCTCGCCGGCGAGGGGCGCCTCGAGCTGGCCGCCACCGCCTGCGACGCCGCGTTCGGCCTCGCGCCCGGGGACCCGGCGCTCGCCGAGGCGCGCGCCCGCCTGCTCGATCGGCTCCAGATCGAGGAGCACGGCCTCGTGTTCCGCTACGTGCCCGCGGGCCCGTTCCTCATGGGCGCGGACGACGGCGACCCCGACGAGCGGCCCGTGCACCCGGTGGAGCTCGGCGCGTTCTGGATCACCGACGTGCCGATCACCTGGGCCGCGTACCACGCGCTCATCGGCTGGCCGCCCCCGCCGGACGGCGGGCCCCCTGCGAATCCGACCAGCGAGGGCGGGTTCGACGAGGACACGTTCCGGGTCTACAACGACGGCAAGATCCGCCGGCAGTACTGCGAGAGCGAGACCGTCCGCGCGCGCGACTGGCATGCCCACGCGCCGGACGCCGAGTGGCGGTCGGGCGGCCGTGTCATGACGGCGCGCGAGCTGTTCGGGGAGGTCCCGCGCGGCGATCCGGCGCGCCCGTGGAGCTACGATCAGAAGCCCATGGTCGCGGTCCGGTGGGATGAGGCGGTGGCGCTCGGCAAAGCGCTCTCCGAGCGACAGGCGCAGTACACCTACCGCTTGCCGACCGAGGCCGAGTGGGAGAAGGCCGCGCGCGGCGGCCTCGTCGGCTGCCCGTATCCCTGGGGCGACGCGCCGCCGTCCCCGGCGCTCTGCGATTTCGATCGGTTCGAGGAGTTCTCGCTGCGGCCGCCGCGCAGCTTTCCGCCCAACGGATATGGCCTGTTCGGCATGAGCGGGGGCGTGCGCGAGTGGACGGGCGACGGCTACGACGCGCTCTACTACGCCGAGAGTTACGCCGAGAGTTACGCCGAGGGCACGCGCGTCAACCCGGTCGGGCCGGCCGCCGCGAAGCAGCGCGTCCTGCGCGGGGGCTCCTGGGCCGACTGCGCGTGGGCCGTGCGCGTCTCGTTCCGGATGGGCAGCCTCCCGGATCTGCACGGCGATCCCACGATCGGATTCCGGCTGTGCCGCGTCGCGCGCCCCGGGTGGTAACACGCTCGCCGGAGCCGACCGCGGATCCCAATAGCCGATCCTGATTCTGCCTGATGTTGCTGAGGTTGGATGTGGCAGACCGAGGGCTTGACAGAGGGAAGGATCCCGCCTCCAATGAGCTCCTGGGCTGGCTGAATTCAATGCCAATCCAGGGAGAATCGACCATGAAAGCACTGTTTTACATCGCGGCGGCGCTGGGCCTGACCAATCCGAAGAAGCTCACGCGCGCCTACCAGGGCCTCACGCCCGGCAACCAGTACGGGGACTGACCGACAGCAGAGTCGATACGGTCGGCTCGGCCAGCAGCCGCCGGATGCTTCTAGCCGTTCCTCATCGCTCGCGCGCCGGCTGTCCGTGAGGCGACAGATCGCATGCCTTCGATCCATGAAGCTCCTCCCGGCCCCGAGGGGGCGTGGGGCATCGCAAACATCGCGGACTTCCACGCCGACCCGCTCGGGTTCGTGACCCGGTGCGCCAGGGAGTTCGGCGACGTCGTCCGGCTGGGCCAGGACAACTACCTCGTCTGCCATCCGCGCGACATCGAGCAGGTATTTGTCAACGGCCAGCGGACCTTCGCGAAGGAGACGGGGCAGAAGCCGTCCTATGCCAAGACCGGCTCGTACCATTATGCGCTGATGCACACGGACGGGGAGGACTGGCGCTACAAGCGCAGGCTCCTCCAGCCCCTGTTCAAGCGGGAGCGCGCCGACGCCAGCGCGGAGCAGATCGCCCGTGCCGCCGAGGAGATGATCGCCTCCTGGACCCCCGGGGAGTCGCGCGCGATCGAGGGCGACGTCGCGCCCCTCGCGGCCCAGCTGGTCGGGCGATTCCTCCTGGGCTCAGAGCTCAGCGCCAACGAGGTCCGGCGGGCCACGGCGTTCGTGGCGTGGAGCTTCCGGCCGCTCCCGATCCGGATACCGCGCTGGCTCCCCACGCCTGGGAACATCCGGTTCAGGTGGTCGGTCCGGCAGTTCGACCGGGCGATCTATGGCCTGATCGAGCGCCTCCGAGAGCGGAGCCGCGGCTCGTCCAACCTCCTCGATCTGGTGCGGCAGGCGCGCGACGGGGAGGACGGCTGCCTGGCCCCCGCATGGTATCCCCGCGATGAGCTGGCCATCATGCTCCTCGCCGCGCACCAGCCGACGGCCATCGCGCTGGCGTGGACGTTCTACCTGATGGCGCTGCACCCGGAGGTGGACGCGCGCGTGGCAGCCGAGGTGGAGCAGCTGGGCGACCGGCGCGCCACGGTCGAGGATCTGGACCGCCTCACCTACACGTCGGCGGTCGTCAAGGAGTCGCTGCGGCTCTATCCGCCGGTGTGGATGACGGCCCGGGAAGCCATCAAGGAATGTGAGATCGGCGGCTACCGGATCGCGAAGGGCGTCAGTCTGGCGCTGAGCGCCTGGGTCCCTCACCGAGACCCGCGGTGGTTCGCGGCCCCCGAAGCGTTTCGCCCGGAGCGCTGGCTCGACGGCTCGCTCCAGGGGCTCCCGAAGTTCGCGTACATCCCCTTCGGTGGTGGGCCGCGCCTCTGCATCGGCGCCTCGCTCGCGAAGCTTTCGCTGGTGCTCGTCATCGCGACGGTGGTCCGTCGGTACCGCCTCACCCTCGCGCCAGGCGCGAAGGTCTCCCCTCTTGCGACAGCCTCTTTCCTCATTCCTCAGGGAGTTCGCCTGGTGCCAAGCGCTCGTGCCTGAACCGGCAGGGCGCTCATCGCTCACGGGATCGCCGCCAGCGGACCTCCGGCCAGCGCGCGGCCCGCGGTGGCAGCGAGAGGGAACTTCGCACGGCGGCCGCCGACGAGGAAGGCTGCGGCGGTGGCCGCGGAGCGCCTGTGATCCGAGACATCGAGTCTGCGACGTGGTGATTGCGCCCGCGAGAGACGGTGTCGAACGGCGCGCTCGGTCCCCGGCGAACAGCGGAGCGCCCCCGCGGGCAGGCCGAGGCGCCGCGTCAGGGCTCGCCGGCGAGCTTCTTCACCGCGGCGAGCAGGAGGTCCGGCTTGAACGGCTTGATGATCCACCCCTTGGCGCCGGCCTTCCGGGCCTTCTCGATGAGCTCGGGCTGGCCCTCGGTGGTGAGCATGAGGATCGGCACGCCGGACGCGAGGTTCTTGTCCCGCAGGCTCTCCAGCATCTCGATGCCGTTCATCACCGGCATGTTCACGTCGGCGATGATCATCGCCAGATCGCCCTTGTGAGCGACCACCGCGGCGACCGCGTCCCGGCCGTTGTCCGCCTCGACGGTGCTGTAGCCCGCCCCCGTCAGGAGAATGCCGACCTGCTGGCGGACCGTATTCGAATCCTCGACGAGAAGAATTTTCTTGGCCATCTGTCGTACCTCCTTCGGCGCGCTCGCCGCGGCTCAGAACAGCAGCACTTCGCCCTCGCGCTGCGGATCGGGCATGTCGACCTCCTCGAGCTCCAGCGCCGTGTCGGGCGCCATGGCGTCGAAGAGCACGGCGAGCCGGTCGGTCCCCGCGTCGAACAAGAGCCGCCGGAAGCCCTCGCTCTGCTCCTCCCGGGCGCGCAAGTGCTCGCCGATCGCGGCGCTCGGCGTCGAGAGCACGATGATGAGCCCCAGGTAGCGCAGCCGGTTCTTCACCCGCCCGAGGAGCTGGTTCGCGAGCTCGCTCGCCCAGTCGCACACGATGTCCTCGTCGAGCTTCCGCCCCTCCCGCAGCGGGTGGCAACGCGTGATGAGCGCCACGGGGGCGACGATCGTCAGGCTCCCGCGGAGGTGATCGCCCGTGAAGCCGATGAACGAGACCACCGCGTTGCCCGGCGTCGCCTCCGAGTCCTGGTTCTCCAGCGGCCGGAGCTCGACGCCGTTGTCGCGAAACAGGTGGACGCACGACGCCGCAAGCTCGTCATAGATGCGGTGCCAGCTCTCCGAGTTCATTTCGCTCTCCTCGATCTGTCGCTGTACATGGTCGATGCGCTCACTGCGACACCCGATCCGGGTGGCTCGCGCTCGGCGAAGCGCCCGGGCTCGCTCCGTGCGAAGGGCCGGCGAGCAGCGCGCCGCGCAGGCTCGACGGCGGCAGCGGCGCGGCCGCGGCCTCGCCGGGCTCCCGGGGGAACCGGAAGCGGAAGGTCGTCCCCTCGCCGCGCTCCGTCTCGATCTCCACCCGGCCGCCGAGCCGCCGGCACTCGTGGAGCGCGACGCCGAGGCCGACGCCGCGGCCCGAGACGTCCGTGACCTGCTCGGCGGTGGTGAAGCCGGGGGCGAACAGCGCGGCCTCGAGATCCCGCCGCGTGGCGCTCGGCAGGCCGACGGCCGCGGCCTTCTCGCGCACGCGCTCCCAGTCGACGCCGGCGCCGTCGTCGCCCACCTCGATGAGGACCTCGTCGGCCGTCGCGCGCGAGCGCAGGGTGAGCGTGCCCCGCGGCGGCTTGCCCGCCGCCTCGCGCGCCTCCGGCCGCTCGATCCCGTGGTCCATCACGTTGCGCACCACGTGCCCGAGCGCCTGCCACATCGCGGCGAAGCGCGACGCGGGGAGCCGGACGCCGCCCGCGTCGATGTGCACCTCGGGCTTCGGCTTGTCGAGCTTCCGCGCGAGCGTCTCGGCCTGGTCCCTCATCCGGTTGAACCGCACCTCCGTCCGCTCGTCGCGGAGGGCCGCGATGGCCCGCTCCAGCTCGGCGGGGTCGCGCCGCTTCCGGACCATCGCGAGCAGGGCCTCGATCTCCTCGTCGTCGACGTCGACGCGCGAGGCCTGCGCCGCCCCGGCGAGCAGGCTGCCCACCCGCGCGACGAACGCGGACCACGCGTCCTTCAGCGCGTCGATCTGCTCGTCCCGCGGCAGCGAGCGCTCCTCGACGACGAAGCTCTCGATCTCGTGCGCCACCTTCGCCACGCTCGTCACGTCCCAGAGCCCGGCGTTCCCCTTGATCGTGTGCACGAGGCGCATCACGTGGTCCAGCTCGGCGATGCTCCGCGACCCCACCGCGTCGACGAGCTTGCTCGTGTCGCTCACGAACCCGAGCAGCCCGAGCCGGTCCTTCACGGCGCGCTCGAACACCTGGATGTACTCGCGCTGCCGCTCGGACTCCCGCACGGAGTCCATCGTGGCGGTGACGTCGGTGATCACCATCAGCGCGCCGCTGAACTGGCCCTCTCCGGACAGGATCGGCTTGAAGCCGAGCGTGAGGTGGCGGCCGTCGCGGTGCAGGACCTTCGGCAGCTGGTCGAGGACGACCTCGATCGGGAGGAAGTCGTCGCAGGCGGCCTCCCACCCCATCTTGAGGAACGCGCGGGCCCGGGGGTCGTGGCCGGCGATGCGATCGGCGAAGTGCTCGTCGTGCGCCGGCACGCCGAAGAGCCGCTCGAAGGCGGCGGAGTGCACGGGCTCCATCGTGCCGTCGCGGTGGATCGTCACGAGGGCCTGATCGACGTTGTCGAGCACGAGGCGCATCTCCCGGTTGCGCTCCTCGAGCTCGCACGTCCGCTGGGCGACGGTGGCCTCGAGGTTCTGCCGGTGGCTCTCCAGCGCCTCGTCGCGCGCCTGGATGCCCGCCAGCATCTCGTTGAAGGCGTCCGTGAGCGCCCCGAACTCGTCGTCGGCGGTCTTGCGGGCGCGCGTCGTGTAGTCGCGCGTCCGCCGGACGTGGGCGGCGGCCTCGCCGAGGACCTCGAGCGACCGGGACAGCCCCCGCACGAGCACGAGCGCGAGCGCGACCGACACGAGCAGCACGAACCCGGAGACCACGACGCCGTTGAGCACCGTCCTGCGCGTGTCCGCGACCTTGGTCGAGGCGGCGCGCCGCATGCCGGCGATCGCCTCGAGCTCGATCGCGGCGAGCCGGTCGAGGCGCCCTTGCTGCGCGTCGAACCACGCGTCGTGGTCGATGGCCAGGTCCTCGTCCGTCGACGCGATCGCGGCGGCGCGCAGCTCGTCGGCGCGCCGCACGCGCGGGTCGGCGCGGGCGGCGTCGTAGAGCGCCCGCGCCGACTCCGACGCGTTGGCCAGGAACACCTCGCGATAGAGCTGCTCCTCCGTCATCAGCGTCACGAGCGTCTTGAAGGCGCCCGGCTCGAACTGCGTCGACGCGAAGGCGTGGGCGAGCAGCGCGTGCTGGCGGCTGGCGCGCTCGGCGAGCTCGTGCACGGCGACGATCGACTGGATCCTCCGCAAGAGCTCGCCCTCGTCGCTCAGCTCGGAGAGCCCGGCGTTGGCCCGGATCAGGCTCGCGTTGATGCCGCCGAAGATCTTGAGCGCGCTGTCGAGCGGCACCGCCTTCGCGTCGGCCTGGCGCCGGAACGCGGCGAGCTCGCCGACGTGGGCGCGCGCCTCGGCGAGGTCGCGGGCGAGCCGGGCTGGCAGCCGGGAGAGGTCTCGCTGGGCCAGGAACGCGTCGAGGTCGGCGAGGCTCCCGTCGGTCGCCGCCCGCGCGGTCTCGAGCTGGCCGCTCGCGCGCGCGAGCGCCACGGCGCGCTGGAACGGCCGCGCGGCGCCCCGCGCGGCCTCGGCGTCCCTCGCGTCCGGGGGCCGGACCTCCAGCCCCTCGACCAGCGCGGTCCACGCCCGCTCCTTCTGGAGCGCGTGCAGCGGCTGCGCCATGATCGACGAGAGCTGCGCGAGGTCCTCCAGCGAGCCGATCGCCGCCGCCCTGGCCGCCTGCTGGCGCGCGTCGCCGACGATCATCGCCGCGAGCAGCAGGGCGCCGATGACGGGCACACCGGCGAGCGACCACAGCTTCAGACGAATCGACGCCTTACGCAAGGTAGGCTTGCCCCCGTTCCGCCGGCGCGGCCTCTGCGGCGCGACGACCGTTCGCCCTCGTCCTCTCTACAGCAAACGGCCCCGCGAGGACTCCTGAAATCACCCGCCGTGTTCTCACCTGGAGCCCCGGAAGGATTGAGGCTGACCAACGACCGGTGAGGCGGCGGACGCGGCCGTCATCGGCGCGCCCTCGCGCACCATGTGCGTCATCCTGATTCAGGCTCTTTCCTGTTGCGACGTTTCACTTGCTGTGGTCCGCCGACCAGGGCGGATCGCGTTGTTCCCCCCTCGGCATCGACGCTGTGTATGCTACGCGCGAAGGTCGCGAGTCCGCAAGAGCGCGCGCGGCGTCGCACCTGTACCGCAATGGAAGCTCTTCGAACAGGGAGAGAGCAATGATCATGGGTCGGAGTTCACAGCGGCGAGCGCGAGCAGGGCGCCTCGCGCGCGCTTCGAGCGCTGCGATCGCAGGAGTGCTTGTCACGGCATCTCTCGCGCACGCGCAGAGCCCTGCCGCCGGCGTCGCCCCGCAGCCCCCCGCTGCGCCGGCGACCGGCGCCGCCGCCGCGCCGCCGACCGGCGCTGCCGCCGCCGCGCCGCCGACCGGCGCTGCCGCCGCCGCGCCGGCGGCCGGAGAGGCTTCGATCGCCGCGCGGCTCGACGCGGCGGAGAAGCGATCGGCGGAGCTCGAGAAGCGCCTCGCGGCGCTCGAGGACGCGCAGGTCTCACCGGAGCAGGAGGAAGGCAGAGAGCTACTCCGGCTCTACGGGTTCATCGACGTCGGCGTCCAGCGCACGTGGGTTCCGGAGAACTCGGGCCTCGCGGCCGCCCTCCCGCAAGCGAACGCGCTGAACTTCGTCGTGGGGAATTTGAACCTCTACCTCGACGCGCAGCCGAGCGATCATTTTCGCTTCCTCGGCGAGCTGCGGTTCACGACCGCGCCCGGCGGCGCCCCGGTCCCGGTGGCAGGGCCGCTGCCGCCCGACGTGGCGTACCGGGTGACAACGCAGGAGTACGGCACCTTCGACTCGACGGCGATCGCGCTCGGCTCGCCGACCTTGTATGGCGGGCTGGTGTCGATCGAGCGCGCGCACATCGACTGGACGCGCTTCAACCTCTTCAAGGTGCGCGTCGGGCAGTTCTTCACGCCGATCGGCATCTACAACGTCGACCACGGGAGCCCGGTGCTCATCACCGCCGCCATCCCGTATTTCATCACCTCGCGCCTGTTCCCCACGCGGCAGACCGGCGTCATGATCTACGGCAACGCGTTCGCGGGCCCGTGGGAGCTCGGGTACAACGCGTACGTGAGCAACGGGCGCAACGAGAACGCGCCGTTCGCCTTCGACGACAACCGCGGGTTCGGCGGCCGCCTGCACGCCGGCTACGAAGACCCCGGCAAGCTGACGTTGAAGCTCGGGGCCTCGTTCATCGCGAGCAGCGCCCGCGACTGGGTCGTCGATTACAGGATCACCGACCCCAACCCGGATATCCATTCGACATGGTCGTTCCAGGAGTACACCGGGGCCGGAGACGTCTCGCTCGACATCGGGAAGACGCGCCTGCGCGCGGAGGCGGCGGTCGTCCGCGTGGTGTACGACGAAGGGAAGCGCCAGGGGGGATTCGGGGCCTTCGCGCCGGACGCGTGGAAGACCTCCACGTATGCCGTGGCGGCGCACCGGCTGAATTTCCTGAACATGGAGCCGTTCGTCACCGGATCCATGCTGCACGCGCCGTTCAACGGGCACGACACCATGTTCCAGGTCGGCGGCGGATTGAACTTCTATATCACCCCGGACGTCACCCTTCGGACCCAGGTGCTGCGCACGATCATGACCGTCCTGCGTGAGCAGGAGAGCACGGTGCCGGCGATCCCGTCGCCGCCGGACTTCCACACCACATCCGCACTCGCCCGTCTGATCCTGGCCTTCTGAGAGAGGTTCAACGCAATCATGAAGCGTTTATCCCTTCTGCTCCTCCTGGCCCTGCTCGGCATGACCCCGTCGGCCTCGTCCTTCGCGGACGCGGATGAGATCGTCGTCGTCGTCAACCAGGCCAACCCCGTGCGGGCGGCGGGACGCGACACGCTCCGCCCGATCTTCCAGACGACGCGCACGGAGTGGTACGGCAAGTCGGCGATGCCGGTGAACCTCCCCGAGGACTCGCCGTTGCGGCAGCGCTTCGACATGGCGGTGCTCGGCCTCGATCCCGAGGGTGTCGCCCGCTACTGGATCGATCGGAAGATCCGCGGCGGCGAGCGGCCGCCGCGCAAGGTGGCGACGCCGGGCGCCGTCCTCCGCGCCGTGGGCGAGGAGGCGGGCGGCATCGGGTACGTCGCCGCCAGCGATCTCAACCCCACCGTCAAGGTGATCGCGCGCATCCGCGACGGACAGGTGGTGCCGCCGTGAGCCCGTCGAGAGAGGAACGAACGATGGACATCCAGTCTTCTCGCCCGCTGCCGCCCAGCCGTCGCCGGCCCTTGGTCGTTGCCCTTGTCGTCATGTGCGCAGCGATGCTGGTGGGTTGTTGGGATTCGGATCCCTGCGATCCGGGCCAGTTCGTCCTGTGGAACGTCTGCTATCAACCTCCCCCCGTGGGCGCCACCGGCACCGGCGCCACCGGCACCGGCGCCACCGGAACCGGCGGCAGCGGCGGTGACGGCGGCGCCACGGGCACCGGTGGTGGTGGCGCCACGGGCACCGGTGGTGGCAGCGGTGACGGCGGCGCCACGGGCACCGGTGGTGGCAGCGGTGACGGCGGCGCCACGGGCACCGGTGGTGGCAGCGGTGACGGCGGCGCCACGGGCACCGGTGGTGGCAGCGGTGACGGCGGCGCCACGGGCACCGGCGGCGGTGGCGGCGCCACGGGCACCGGCGGCGGTGGCGGCGGTCGCTAGGCCGCGCTCCTACGAGAATCGATGAATCGCCAAGGCGCCGAGCAGGACCCAATATAAGGATTCTTCAGCGCCTCTTCGGCTCTCGCCCCTCATCGCGACGTCCCTTCGCTGTCCCGCGCCGGCCCCGCCCCGCCGCCGAGCGGCGGGCGCCCGCACAGGAGACGGGTCCAGATCGGCGTTTTCGGCGCACAGGCGTACTCCAGTCTCAGGATTGATCATAATTTCCCCTCCTTCTTCGCCGCGCTCCAGCCCTGGACGAGGATGAGGAGCTGCTCGTAGCCACGCCCCAAGGTCTGCCAGCCGGGCTCGCCGTTTCTCCGGAGGTGTCCGCCGAGCGCGGCGATGGCCAGCAAGGCATCGCGGGCCGTGGGGTTGTCGGGTAGCGGCTTGCGGGCGAAGGCCCGCAGCACGTCGAGCTGGGTGGGCGTGAGCACGACGCTGGCGGGCTGCTCCGGAGCGCGCCGGGCCTCGCTGCGCAGCAGCAGGAGCTGCCAGGCGATGGGAGCGAAGAGCGCCAGCACGTTGCGCAAGCCGTGCAGGTCCTCGATCTGGCGCTTTTCGTAGGCGCATCCGGTCTTGAGGGCCTTGAAGAACTCCTCCACCATCCAGCGCGCCCGGTACCAGTCGACCAGCTGGACCAGCTGCTCATCGGACTCGACCGGCTCGTCGGTGAGCAGCACCCACTCGACGGGCGCCTCGCCTGGCGGCGGATCGAGCTCCCAGACGCGTACGACCTGGAGCGAGAGCGTCGCAGGCAGCTCGCGCGGCTGGGATCTCGGTCGCCGTAGCGTCACGCGCGTGCTTCCGAGGGCCAACTTCGCCAAGCGTCCGGCGCGTGAGGGATGCAGGCGTTTCTGTTGAGGGCTGCGGTTGCCCGCTCGACGCGGGGAAAGCTCCACCTCGCGCACGGCTACCTCTCGGACCTGTGCGAGCGCCTGATCGAGCTTGGCCTCCTCTCCGGCGGCAGCAGCGTCCACGAGGCGGTTGTGCGCGAGCCGGATCACGAACCGATGCCCTGCGCTCAGCAGCTGCGCGAACAGGCCGTAGTCGTCGCCTTCGCGGTCCATGACGTGCACCAAGGCGTGCGGAGCACAGCCCAGGGCCGCCACCCGCTCGACCTGCTCTCCCCAGCGGTCGTGCTCGTTGTCCGTGCTGTGGTCATCGCGCACGCGCGTGCTCAGGTCGAGCACGCCCAGCGGGCGGCGCGTTCCATCGCCGCTGACCGCCAAGGTGAAGTGGGCGAAGAACGCCTGACCCGAGGAGCGCAGCCGGCCGAGCCCCTGCCGCTGGCCGTCGGAGCGGAAGGAGAGGGTCGTGGTGTCATGGATGGCAAGCACGACCGGCTCGGCCTCCATGCGCGCGAGGGTGGCGCGCACATGGGGAGCCAGGATCGCCGCGGGCGTGACCGCGTCGTTGCCGAAGAAGCGGTACGCCGCCTCCAGCTCGCTGTCGGACAGCAGCGAGGGGAAGCTCTTGTCCGGCGCCTGCGCCAGCTTCTGCACCAGCTTGGTCTGACGCTTCGAAAGCCGCGCATCGCCGAAGTGCGCGTCGCCCATCTCCTCGGCGAGTGCCGCCGCACGCTCTGCTGCAGGTGAACCCATCCGCAGCTTGGATCATGTCGACCGGCACACATCAAGCGAGATGTGTAGGATCCTGAGACTCCAGTACGCCGAGCACCGAAAACGCCGAGATGGGCCCGTATCCGAAGCGGGCGCCCGCCGCTCAGAACAGGATTACTTTGCCGTCGAGGGGGAGCGGGGACGCGTTCGAGAACACGAGGGAGCTCTCGTCGAAGTCGCCGCTCAACGTGACGAGCACGTCGCCCTTCAGCGTCCTGAAAGAATAGCAGAACTGCTGCTTGCAGCCGCGCCCCCGGCGCTCCACGTCGCTCGGGTGGCGCAGCTGCGGCAGCTCGGCCTGGAGCGCTATCTGAAACCGGGCCAGGCGGCTCTTCACCTTCCCCATGAGCTGATTGGCCACCTCGCGCATCCAGTCGCCGCCCCCGTCGACCATGGGCGGCACCCCCGTCATCGCGCGAAACACGCCCGGGTTCGCGGACAGGGCCAGCACGCCGGAGAACCCGCGCGCCGAGAAATCGACCGTGCTCGCGGGATCGGTGTGAAGGCGCGCCTCCTCGCGGCTCTCCCCGGTGTCCGCCGGCGCGATGGCAACACCGTAAAAATGAAAGAGCTCCACGGTCGCGCCCTGAACGAGGACGTCGATCGTCCGCACCTTGCGCGACGCAGGTGGCCGAGACGAGGGCGACGGGTCGCTGGGCGGAGGGGTGCGACCGGGCGAAGACGGCGGCGCGGGCCACTGCGAGGGGCTCGGGTCACGGCGCTCGGAGCTCGGGCGTTCATGGATGCTGGGCCCGGGCCGCGCCTCGGAGTGACCATCGCTCGTGATGCCGCGCCGACGCACCATGATAAACGCACAGCGTAGCTCATCTATCCACCATGGAGCAACGCTGTTCTCGGAAGAGATGCGCCCGCACGCCGCATTCGCCCACGTCAATCGACATCGGCCGCTTTTGTGGGCGTGAGCGCGGGCGCGGCCGCCAAGACGCAGCGCGCCAGCAGCTGGCTTGACCCGGGCGCCCCCCGCGACGACGCGCTCCGGCGCACCCCTTCCCAGTGAAGCGGGGCGCACAGTAACGTGGTCATGGATGGGCGGAGTGGATCGGGACCCTGCCGGCCTCCTCGATCGGGTGCCGGAGCTCGCGGAGCTGGCGCAGATGAACCCCGGCGTGCGCCGGGCGATCGAGCAGGTTCGCCCGCACGCGGTCTATCGCCGGCTCTTCTGGATGCGGTGGCGCGAGCGCCTCCTGCCGCGGCCCGGGGCCGCGGGCGCGCAGCTGCGCGAGCTGCTCGACGCCCTCCTCGCGCGCCGGCGCCTGTTCCTCGAGCCCATGCGCAGGAGCCCCTGGCTCATGACGATGAACGGCGTCGGGGCCACGGTCTACGGCGCGTCCGATCGCGATCCGGAGGACGGCACGTACATCAAGACGCTGTTCTTCGTGTTCCTCTTCGTCCCGCTCTATCCGTTCGGGAGCTACCTGGTGGCCGACGGCGCAGACGCGCGCTCGTGGCGGTTCATCGGGCGCGCGCCGCTCGGCCCCGCGCTCTACCTCTGGCAGCGCGCGGTGGCGCTCGGGATCACCGCGGTCGTCGCGCTCGGCGCCTGGAACGCCCTCGGCGCCGCCCGCTACAACACGGTCCGGATCGCGAACGCGCTCCCCTACCCCGTCGAGGTGAGCGTCGGCGGCGCCTCGGTCCAGGTGCCGGCGCGAGGCCTGGAGCGGCTCCAGAGCGGCGTCGGGCGGAGGGCCGTCAAGGTCACCGCCGGCGGGCGGACGATCGAGGAGGGCGAGCTCGATGTCCCGCGCGGCACCGACGTCGTCGCGTGGAACGTGCTCGGGCTCGCGCCCATCTATCAGCTGGAGGTGCGGTACACGGCCGACCGCAACGCGAGCTCGGACGGCGACGGCGTCCCTACCGTCTTCTGCGGGCAGTCGGCCGTGATCGTGGACGACGTCGATTTCGTCTTCGAGCCGCCGCCCGAGCAGCTCAGCATGCGCAAGGGGGAGCCGATCGTCTCGCGCACGCTGGTGACCATGGCGCCCGTGGCGCCGGGCGGCTGCGCCTTCGCGCTCGCCGGCGCGGGGAAAGCGGCGCTCGGCGCCGAGCTCGCGGCGCGCTACGCCGAGCACACGGGCTACGACTTCCCGGACGCGGAGCGCGCCGTCGCGCTGCTGATGAACGTCGCCGACGAGGAGGGCGCCGTCGCGCTCGCGGACAGGGCGCGGCGCGCCCACCCGGACGCCATCGACCATCACCGCCAGTACCAGAACGTGATGACCATGGTCGGGCGCCGCGCCGAGGTCATCGCCGAGTACAAGGGCCGCCACGAGGGCGATCCGGGCTCGGCGGACGCCGCGTATCTCTACGTGAGGCTGCTCCCCTCGCCGGCCGCGGACGAGGCCCTCGCCGGGATGCTGGAGCGCTTCCCGGACCACCCCTACCTGCTGCGCACGCGGGCGTACCAGGCGGGCCGCGACGGGAAGCATCAGCTCGCCCTCGACACCCTCGAGAAGCTGCGGGGCATCGATAGAGCCCTCGCGGCCGACAGCGTCGAGCTCGAGGTGTACGCGGCCGTCGGGCTCGGGCAGGTGGAGCGGGCGCGGAGCCTCGTCGCCGCGGCCCTCGGCGCGAGCCAGGAGAGCCCGATCGAGCGCCGCGGCCTCGCCGAGCAGGCCCTGCTCCTCGCCCAGCTCGAGCCGAAGATCCCGGTCGATCGCGCGCTCGATCCGCTCCACGGCAAGGGCGAGGCGGAGACGGCGCTCCTGCGCCTCCAGGCGCGCGTCGACGCGGGCCTCGCGGTGAGCGCGCCCGAGCTCGCCCGGGTGGAGGACGCGGCGCTGCGCGGCGCCCTCGAGCTCGCGGTGATGTCGCGCTCCGATCCGCGCGCGGCCGTCGCGCGGCTGCCCGGCGCCGACGAGGCCGTCTTCCGCCACCTGTCCCTGCCGGTCTGGGTGCTGCTCATGGCCGAGGCCGTCCACGCGGAGGGCGCGGGGGCCGCGCTCGCGAGGCTGGAGCAGCACTCGCCGCTCGGGCGCGTGTTCACGCGCGGGCTCATCGCGTACGTGCGCGACGGGACCGGCTTCTCCGAGATCGACGACCTGCCGGACGCGGTGCGCGCCGCCGTTCACTTCGGCCGGGCCCGGCACCGCGCGCTCGCGGCCGACGAGCGGCGGTCGCTCCTCGCGCTCGCGCGGCGCGAGGACGCCCTGCACGGCGCCGTCAGCGTCGCGATGGAGTCGTGGCCGCCGTGAGGCCGCGCGGCCTGGCGCGCCGCGCCGCGTGGCTGCTCGGCATGGCGGTGGGCTTTTACCTGCTCGCCGCCGGGATCGCGCTCGGGCTCCTGTGGGTGCCGTACGCTCAATCCGAGTACGGCGACGGCGTCGAGCTCTCCGGCGTCCTCTGCGGGGCCGGCGCGCTCTGGGTCGCGTGGGGCCTGGTCCCGCGCCGGCCGCGCGCCCTGGATCCCGGCGTCCCGCTCGGCGAGGGCCGGCACCCGCGCCTCCAGTCGCTGATCCGCGACGTCGCCGCGCGCACGGGGCACGCCACCCCGGCCGACATCCACCTCGTCCACGACGCCAACGCCTTCACCGCGGTGCGGCGCGAGGCGTGGCTCCGGAGCCGCACGCTGGTGGGCGCCGGCCTCCCCCTGCTCGCCTGGCTGAGCCGCAGCGAGCTCGAGTCGGTGATCGCGCACGAGTTCGGGCACCACGTCTCGGGCGATCTCGCGCTCGGCCCCTGGGTGCACCGGACGCGGCGCACGATCGGCAGCGCCCTCGACCACCTCGACGGCTCGAGCTTCTGGCTGCACCTGCCGTTCGTCGCCTATGCCGAGCTGTTCGTCCGGTCGAGCTCGGGGATCTCGCGCGCGCAGGAGCTCGAGGCCGACGCGGTGGCCGCGCGGATCGCCGGGCGCGGGTCCACCGCGCGCGCGCTCCGGATCACGCACGAGAAGGGGCCGCTCTGGAGCGCGTACCTCGAGATGGAGGTGCTGCCCGTGGTCTCCGCCGGGCGGTTCCCGCCGCTGCTCGAGGGCTTCCGCCTGTTCGAGCGCGGCGTGGTCGCGGAGCAGGGCGGCCTCGCCGAGCGGCAGGCCGAGCTGGCGGGGGAGAAGGCGTCGGTCTACGACACGCACCCTTCCCTGGCGGAGCGGCTCGCCGCCCTGGGCGCCGAGGCGGGCGGGCCGGAGCCGGGCGCGGACTGCCTCGACCTCCTCGACGACGTCGCCGCGGCCGAGGAGGCCGTCCTGCGGTCGCTGCTGGTCGACCCGTCGCGGCCCCTCCAGCGCATCGGCTGGGCGGACGTCACGCGCGAGGTGTGGCTGCCGCGCTGGCACAAGCAGCTCGAGGCGCACCGCGATCAGCTCCGCGAGCTCCGTCCGAGCGGGCTGCCCGAGGCGCTGGCGCACATCGACGCCTGGGCGGAGCGCACGCGGGTGGGCCTGGCGCTCCTCTCGCCCGCCGCCGAGCGCCGCCGCGTGACGGGCCTGTTCGGCGTCTGGCTGGCCGCCACGCTGGCGGAGCTCGGCTTCGAGCTCGACGGCCTGCCCGGCTCTCCCGTCCGCGCGCGCCGCGGCGGGCGGACGCTGGAGCCGTTCCTCGTGGTGCGTCGCCTGCTCGAAGGCGAGCTCGACGCCGGCGCCTGGCGGGCGCTCTGCGCCGAGGCGGGGGTGCCGTAGCATCAAGCCCTTCGGGGCATCCCGTGGCCGCGCTACGTGTCCCAGACGGTGACGACGAGCGCTGTCCGCCGTATCACTGCATCCTTCGAGATGAGCGGCGTTCTTCGATGGATCGCCTAGGCCACGATGAGCCGATCGAAGATGTCCGGAATCGCGGTCAACGTGTGGCTCGCGAGCACGACCTCCGGGAGCAACGACGCCAACCGGTAATTGTCGCTGGTGCGCATCGCCTCTAGCCGCGGTAGCAGGTGCGCCATCGAGATCCCGGACAGGCGCCCGCGCTCGACCACCATGATCGTCTCGGCGACCACCACGGCCGGCACGTGGATGCGCGCGGAGCCGGCGTCGGCCGCCGCGAACGCCGCAAGCGCGGCGGTTCCGAGGCGGGAAGGCGCGTACATGCTCCACACGAGCGCGTGGGTGTCCGTCACGTACTCGACACACTCGGCGGTCACGTCTCGGCCTCGGGTCCCTCACCCGCATCGAGGCTTTGAGCCCGCTCGCTGCGAAGCTCTGCGAGCGTATCGGCGACCGGATCCCCTTCGCCCGACGGCAGGGCGGCGCTTCCGAGCGAGCCGAGCACACGCACCAGCTTGCGCTCCTTGGGCGGCACGGCGAGGACGATCACCTCCGCCGGGCCTGGCGGGAAGTCCGCTGGAAGCTCCACAGTCACCCGGTGGTCCTCCGCCACGTTCACGTTGAGCTTGGTTGCATGCATGACGAGCCGCTCCAGCGAAACGTTCGTCGTGAGCGTACCACGGAACCCTCAGGCACGGCGCACGGAGCTCACCGCTGCGCTCGCCGTCGCTCCCCGGTCGTGGCCGCCGAGAGCCAGCCACGGAGCGCCGCGATCTCCTCGCGCGCCGCCGCGCCGGGGAGGTGCACGAAGTGATAGCGATAGCCGTCGAGCGCCGGGCCGAACGGCTGCACGAGGGCGCCGCTCGCCAGGTCGTCGGCGACGAGCACGAGGCTCAGGAGCGCGACGCCCTGCCCCGCGATCGCCGCCTGGATCGCGTGCGCCTCGTCGGAGAACGTGACGCCGCCGTCGTCGCGGACGCCGGAGAGGCCGGAGCGCTCGAGCCACAGGCGCCACGTCGGCGTGTCGCGATCGACGCGCCGCCACTCGAAGTGGAGCAGCGTCGCGCGGCGCAGGTCCTCCGGGCGGCGCACCGCGAGGCCGGGGCTGCAGACGGGCGCGAAGCGATCCGCGATCAGCGCCTCGGCGGCGAGCCCGGGGGTTGGTCCTCGGCCGTACCGGATCGCCGCGTCGGCCTCGCCCGCGCCGAGGTCGACCGGCTCGTCCGACGCGTGGAGCCGCAGGTCGAACCCGGGGCACGCCTCCCGGAAGGCCGCGACGCGGGGCACGAGCCACTTGGCCGTGAACGCCGTCGTCGCCGACAGGGTGATCGCGCGGCGCGCGCGGCGGGACGTCAGCTCGTCGAGCGCCCGCGCGAACGCGTCGAACCCGTCGCGGAGCACCGGATAGAGGCGCTGCGCCTCGCGCGTGGCCACGACCTGCCGCGCGTGGCGCTCGAACAGCCGGACGCCGATCGCCTCCTCGAGCTGCCGGACCTGGTGGCTGATCGCGGTCGGCGTCACCCCGAGCTCGCGGGCCGCCCGCTTGAAGCTGAGGTGGCGCGCCGCCGCCTCGAAGGCGCGGAGCGCGTTGAGCGGCGGGAGCCTTCGCATGCGGGATAGATAGCTGATTTTTTCTCATCTATCAGCTGAGAAAACCTCGTTGGTCAACCGTCCGAAACGATCCATATTCACCGTGTGAACGCGCCATTCGCGGGTCCAGGAGCAGAGAGACCGGCGCCGCCATGGCACCTCGGTAGATGAGTTTGTCTCATCCAGCTTCGACCCCGCTCGGCCGCGCGCGGCGCCCGGGCAGGAGGCCCGGGGCGCGCGCCGAGGAGCGCTCGCGGCCGGGGCTCGCGGAGGCGCACCCCACCCCGCTCAGGAGAGAGGTCATGTCCACGATACTGCACATCGACTCGAGCGCTCGTCCGGGCGGCTCGGACACGAGCCGCCACGGCTCTCACACCCGCCGCCTCACCGCCCGCTTCGTCGCCCGCTGGAGCGCGGCGCGCCCTGACGACGAGATCCTTTACCGGGACGTCGGCCAGCGCCCGCCCTCGCCGGTGACCGGGCGCTGGATCCAGGCCGCCTTCACGAAGCCCCACCTGCGCGAGCCCTGGATGTGGCAGGCGCTGTCGGAGAGCGACGCGCTCGTCGACGAGCTCCTCGCCGCGGACGTCATCGTCGCCGGCGTGCCGATGTACAACTTCAACGTGCCCGCGCAGTTCAAGGCGTATATCGACAATATCGTGCGCGTCGGGCGCACGTTCGGCTTCGACCGCGCTCGGCCGGGCGAGCCGTACTGGCCGCTCCTCGAGGGGCAGGGGAAGAAGCTCGTCATCCTGACGTCACGCGGCGATCACGGATACGGCAAGGGCGGGCGGATCGAGGCCATGAACCACGTCGAGCCGAGCATCCGGACGGCCTTCGGCTACATCGGGATCACCGACGTCGCGTCCGTGGCGATCGAGTACGACGAGTTCGCCGACGAGCGGCTCGCGGCGTCGATCGCGAGGGCGGAGCTCGAGGTGGATGCCGTCGTCGACCGCCTGCTGGCGGCGCGCCCGACGGCGGCCGGCCCGGCGCCCGCCCGTCGAGATCCTCGCCACGCGCCGGCGCGGGAGGGCTCGCGCCCGGGCCCAGAAGGAGGTTGACAGCGGAGAAAGTTCCAGGATTCCCTGAGCGCTCGATGCTGAAGCGCAGAGATTTCCTTCGAGCCACCCTCGTCACCGCCGGCGCGGTGGCCGTCCCGGCGTGCGGCGGCGACGAGATCGTCAATCCGCTCGGCGCCGAGCCCGGGCGCGAGCTCGCCGACGGCGCCGCGTACTTCCCCCAGTCGGTCGCCTCCGGCGACCCCCGCCCCGGCAGCGTCGTCCTCTGGACCCGCGTGCAGGACGGCGAGGAGGATCTCGATCTCGAGGTCGAGATCGCGACCGACGCCGAGTTCACGCAGCGGGTGGCGCTCGACGCCGGGCAGGCGAAGGTGAAGGCGCTCGCGATGCACGATCACTGCGTCAAGGTGAAGGTCCGCGGGCTCTCGGCGGGCACGGTCTATTACTACCGCTTCGTCTACGCGAAGGGCGACACGGGCTACGTGTCCCGCGTGGGCCGGACCAAGACAGCGCCGGCCGAGGAGGCCGACGTCAAGGTCCGCTTCGCCTACGTGTCGTGCCAGGACTACATCGGCCGGTTCTACAATACCTACCTGGCGCTCGCCGAGGAGGAGCTCGACTTCTTCGTTCACCTCGGCGACTACATCTACGAGACGACCGGCGATCCCAGCTTCCAGAGCGCCGAAGGGCGCCGCATCGTCTTCACCGACGCGGCCGGCGCCATCGCCCTCGGCGAGGGCGAGAGCGCCTATCAAGCGGCCAGGTCGCTCAGCAACTACCGGGAGCTCTACAGGACGTACCGCTCCGACGCGAACCTCCAGAAGGTCCACGAGCTCTTCCCGATGATCGCCACGTGGGACGATCACGAGTTCTCGAACGACTGCTACGGCGCGACGGCCACCTACTTCGACGACCGGGAGGACGAGACCGACGCGAAGCGCCGCAGCGCCGCGAACCAGGCCTGGTTCGAGTACCAGCCCGTCGACTACGGCGACGACGTCGAGCAGGACCCCGGCGCCTCGCTCCCCGACGATTTCCGCGTCTACCGCGACTTCGTGTTCGGCCGGCACGTCCACCTGGTGATGACGGATCTGCGCAGCTACCGGCCGGATCACCTGGTCCCCGAGGGCGCCTTCCCCGGCACGGTGGTGCTCACCCAGGGACAGCTCGAGGAAGAGCTCGGCGAGCTCCCCGCGGTCGCCATGCCCTACGTGAGCGACATCGAGACGTTCGGCGACGGCATCTACGCCTCGGTCCTGAAGGAGGCCGCGCAGGCCGCCGGCTACGACGCCGCCGACGTGACGGGGGCGATCAGCGCGCTCGTCATCAACCAGATCGTCGCCGGCGTGAACGAGGCGTTGCCGGAGGACATGCAGGTCCCCCTCATCGACGACGACACCATTGCCTTCCTCGAGCGAGGCATCGCGTACGTGGATATCGGCAAGCTCAGCCCTCACACCTCGATCGGGGCGCGCTACCTCACGGTCAAGGACGCGTTCGATCTCCACGCCGCCTTCCGCTACAAGGAGACGCAGGGCGCGAGCGAGGACGTGATGGGCGCCGAGCAGGAGTCCTGGTTCCTCGAGACGATGGAAGGCTCGAAGGCGACCTGGAAGGTCTGGGGCAACGAGTTCTGCCTGCTCCCGCTCGCCGTCGATCTCTCCCCCTTCAGCATCCCCGAGCAGTTCAAGCGCCGCTTCAACATGAACGCCGACGCCTGGGACGGGTTCCCCAACAAGCGGAGCGAGCTCCTGGAGCGGCTCGTCGAGGTGGGCGGCGTCGTGGCGATCACCGGCGACATCCACGCCTTCTACGCGGGGACCGCGGGCACGAGCGGCGACCCCTCGAAGAAGATCGTCGAGTTCGTGGGCGGCGCGGTCTCGTCGGGGTCCTTCCGCGAGCTGCTGACCAGCCAGGTGACCGGCGATCCGGTGCTGGGGTCGGTCCCGGGGGCCTCGCTGCTCGCCGCCGGCATCGACGGTCTGCTCACGTCGACCGAGACGAAGGTCAACCCGCACCTCGCCTACGCCGACAGCTACGCCCACGGGTACGTGGTGATTGAGGCGAACGGGGATGAGCTCGTCGCCGAGATGCGGAGCATCGACGCCGGCGAAGCGGCGATCGACTACGCGGAGACGCCCGAGGTGCTGGAGTTCCGGAGCAAGCGCTTCCGCACGCTCCGCGGGGAGAGCGAGCTCTACCTGGACGACCGCGGCACCTGGAAGCGCTGGGATCCCGACGCGATGAAGTGGATCTGAGCCGGCGCCCCCGGCGGCCCGGCGCGCCGCGGCGGGATCACGGCGCGACGAGGGGGATCTGCGTCTCGAGCGGATCGATCCCGCGCAGCACCGCGGCGCCGTGCGGTCCGGCGCGGCGACACGCCTCCTCGACCGGGAGGCCGTGGGCGAGGTGGAAGGTGAGGGCCCCGGCGAAGCTGTCGCCGGCGCCGTAGTCGCCGAGGACGCGCGCGGGCGCGGGCGGCGCGTCGACCAGCGCGGCGCTCCCGGGGCGGAGGACGCGGACCGGGCGCGGCCCGTCGGTGAGCACCAGCGCGCCGGGGCGGGGGTCGTAGGCGTCGAGCGGGGCGTTCTCGCGCGGGTCGGAGGCGCTGCCGAGGATCACGTCGGGCGCGACCGCCGCGGCCCGGAGCGCCGCGCCCCTGCGGGCCGTCACCACGAGGCGGCGCGCGGCGCGGGCGAGGCGCAGGCTCTCGGGGTCGGCGCCGGTGAAGTACACGGCGTCGCAGCCGGCGAGGATCGGCCAGGGGAGCGGATCGGTCGCGGCGGGCTGGAGCGGGGCGCCGGTGACGATGATGGTGCGGCGGCCCTCGGCGTCGACGACGACGACAACGCGCGGGTGGTCCACGGCGCGCGCGGCCGCGTGGACGTGCACGCGCCCCGGCGCGACCCGGATGCGCTCCTCGACGGCGCGCGCCGCCGCGTCGCGCCCGAGCGCCGTGAAGAGGTGGATCTCGGCGTCGCTCCGGCAGAGCTGCGCGAAGGCGAGGCCGCCGCCCCCGCCGGGCAGGAAGCGCGCGTCGAGCAGGTGCACGATGTCGCCCGGGGCGGGGACGCCCTCGGCGCGGCCGAGCGTCACGTGCTCGACATGGCCCACGACGGCGATGCGCGGCGCTCCCATGCCGTCGGACATAGCACGGCGGCGCCGCGCGGCGCGGGGAGCCGCGCGGGCGGGCGGCGAGGGAAGCGGCGAGGGAAAAGGAGATCGAGGGCTGTCAGAAGCCGGAGGGGCGCGGCGTAGGAAGGGGGGAGGCCGAGCGCGCCCCCTGGGCCTCGCCGCGAGCCCCCGGGGGGCCGGGGCGAGGTGCGTCGCGCGCGCGCCGCGGGGGCGCGGCCGCGCGACGCCGGCGGAGCGCCGCCCGCGGGGGCTCCGTGCGCCTGGCTTCTCATGAACGACTCATGTGCAGAGGAGATCATCACCATGGTTCAGGACGCATTCGACAGATCCATTCTCCACCTTGCGCCAGGCCTCGCCGCCGCGCTCGTCGCGGGCCGCGAGAGGGCGGGCGCGTCGTGAGGCGGCTCGGCAAGAGCGCGCTCCCCGCGGTCCTCGCCGCGCTGGGCATCTGCGCGGGCATGGGAGACGCGCGCGCGGCCGAGGGCGACACCGCGTTCTGGAGCAACGCCGTCGAGGTGAGCGTGTCCGACGGCGCCCTCACCCGCGGCCCGGGCTGGGGCTGGAGCGCCGGCGCCTCGTCGGTCCAGCAGATCGAGGCGGGCGACGGGTTCGTGGAGTTCTCCACGAACGAGGCGGACCGGACCAAGATCGCCGGGCTCGGCCACGGCGATGAGAGCCAGGCGTTCTGGGACATCGATTACGGGCTGCTCCTGCGCGCCGACGGAGGCGTGGAGATCCTCGAGCAGGGGTACGGGAAGGGCTATTTCGGGACCTACCAGGCCGGCGACGTCTTCCGCGTCGAGGTGTGGAGCGGCCAGGTGCGCTACCGCAAGAACGGGGTGGTGTTCTACACGAGCCACACGGCGCCGACGTACCCCCTCGGGCTCGACGCCAGCCTGCACGACGAGGGCGCGACCATCACCGGCGCCCAGGTCACGAGCTGCGCGCCCGGGGACACGAGCTGCATGCCGCCGGGGTTCTGGAAGAACGTCCGCTACGCCCCGGCGAACGGGACCTTGCTGACGCGCAGCCCCGGCTGGGGCTGGCACGCCGGCGCCTCGTCGGTCGAGCAGATCGAGGCGGGCGACGGGTTCGTGGAGTTCTCCACGAGCGAGGCGAGCCTCGAGAAGATGGCGGGCCTCGGCAACGGCGACACGGACCAGGGCTTCGGGGACATCGACCATGCAGTCTTCCTGCGCGCCGATGGAGGCCTGGAGATCGTCGAGCAGGGGGTCGGGAAAGGCTACTTCGGGACCTACCAGGCCGGCGACGTCTTCCGCGTGGAGGCGTTCAACGGTCAGGTTCGGTACCGCAAGAACGGGCTCGTGTTCTACACGAGCCACACGGCGCCCACCTACCCGCTCGGGCTCGACACCAGCCTGAACCATGAGGGCGCGACCGTCACCAGCGCCCTGGTCACGAGCTGCGCCGCCGGGGACACGAGCTGCATGCCGCCGGGGCTGTGGAGGAACGTCCGCTACGTCACCGCCAACGGAGGCTTGCTGACGCGAAGCGCCGGCTGGGGCTGGCACGCCGGGGCCTCGTCGGTGGAGCAGATCGAGGCGGGCGACGGGTTCGTGGAGTTCTCCACGAACGAGGCGAACCTCGAGAAGATGGCCGGCCTCAATCACGGCGACGGCGATCAGGGCTTCGGGGACATCGATTATGCGGTCTTCCTGCGCGCCGATGGAGGCCTGGAGATCGTCGAGCAGGGGGCTGGACAGGGCTACTTCGGGACGTACCAGGCCGGCGACGTCTTCCGCGTCGAGGTGTTCGACGGCCAGGTGCGTTACCGGCAGAACGGGATGGTGTTCCACACGAGCAACACGGCGCCCACCTACCCGCTCGGGCTCGACACAAGCCTGAACCACGAGGGCGCGACCGTCACCGGCGCCCAGATCATGAGCTGCGCGGCCGGCGACGAGAGCTGCATGCCGCCGCAGGAATGGAGGAACGTCCGTTACGCCACGGCGAACGGAGGCTTGCTGACCCGCGACGCCGGCTGGGGCTGGCACGCCGGCGCCTCGTCGGCCGAGCAGATCGAGGCGGGCGACGGCTACGTGGAGTTCTCCACGAACGAGACGGACCTCGAGAAGATGGCGGGCCTCAGCCACGGCGACGCCGACCAGGGCTTCGGGGACATCGACTATGCGGTCTACCTGCGCGCCGATGGAGGCCTGGAGATCTACGAGCAGGGGGCTGGGCAGGGATACTTCGGGACGTACGAGGTCGGGGACGTCTTCCGCGTCGAGGTGTTCGACGGCCAGGTGCGCTACCGGCAGAACGGGCTCGTGTTCCACACGAGCAACACGGCGCCCACCTACCCGCTCGGGCTCGACACAAGCCTGAACCACGAGGGCGCGACCGTCGCCAGCGCCCAGGTCGTGAGCTGCGCGGCCGGGGACACGACCTGCATGCCCACCGGGCTATGGCGGAACGTCCGCTATGCCACCGCCAACGGAGGCTTGCTGACGCGCGACGCCGGATGGGGCTGGCACGCCGGCGCCTCGTCGGCCGAGCAGATCGAGGCGGGCGACGGGTTCGTGGAGTTCTCCACGAACGAGGCGAACCTCGAGAAGATGGCCGGCCTCAATCACGGCGACGGCGATCAGGGCTTCGGGGACATCGATTATGCGGTCTACCTGCGCGCCGATGGAGGCCTGGAGATCTACGAGCAGGGGGTTGGGCAGGGATACTTCGGGACCTACCAGCCAGGTGACGTCTTCCGCGTCGAGGTGTTCGACGGCCAGGTGCGCTACCGGCAGAACGGGCTTGTGTTCCACACGAGCAACACGGCGCCCACCTACCCGCTCGGGCTCGACACCAGCCTGAATCACGAGGGCGCGACCGTCACCGGCGCCCAGATCATGAGCTGTGCGGACGGGGACGCGAGCTGCATGCCGCCGGGGTTCTGGAAGAACGTCCGTTATGCCCCTGCGAGCGGGAGCTCGCTGGCGCGCGCGGCCGGCTGGGGCTGGCACGCCGGGGCCTCGTCGGTTCAGCAGATCGCGTCGGGCGACGGCTACGTGGAGTTCTCCACGAACGAGACGAACCGGTACAAGCTGGCGGGCCTCGGCCACGCCGACACCGATCAGGGATACGGCGACATCGATTATGCGATCTACCTGCGCGGCGACGGGGGACTGGAGGTATACGAGCAGGGGGTCGGACAGGGCTACTTCGGGACCTACCAGGCCGGCGACGCCTTCCGCGTCGAGGTGCAGAGCGGCCAGGTGCGCTACCTGAAGAACGGGACCGTGTTCCACACGAGCAGCGCGGCGCCCACCTACCCGCTCGAGCTGGACACCAGCCTGTGGGACGAGGGCGCGACCATCACGAACGCGACGGTCTCGGGCGCCGGCGGCGGGGGGGACCCGCCCGCCGGCTGCGGCGAGGTGGGGCCTGGCGACGAGCTCAGCGACACGAAGGTGCCGACGTTCTGCAATCACCCCACCACGATGCCGGACGGCGATGCGCCGCCGATGGGGCAATACTTCGGCCACACGTGCACCTCCGTCGTGCTCCAGACCGTCTATTACTCGCATACGTCCGGCAATCACAGCGGGCTCGATTTCTCGGTCCCGGCGCGCAGCCCCCTGTACTCGGTCGGCTATGGACAGGTCATGTGCGCCGGGCCGAGCGCCTGCTCGGGCCGGTTCCCCACCGCCCGGGGCGCGCCCTCCCAGATCGATCTGACGATCCGCTACGGCTCCGTGTACGTCATCTACGGGCACGCCGCGTCGAGCCTGGTCGCGGAGGGCGATCTCGTCGTCCCGGGGCAGGAGATCGGCGAGTCGTCGGACTGGCCGGGCAACGACCACCTGCACTTCGAGGTCCGCCGCGTCGCCGACAACAAGGCGCCGAACCCGGTGCCCTTCTTCTCGCAGGACATCCGGAGCTACCTCGAGGGCACCGTCGACGACGCGCACTTCTGCACGGGGCACTTCGACGATCAGGCGGACGTGGGCTTCACGTCGCACACCCAGCTCGATGAGCGGCCGTGCACCGACGCGAACGACGGGACGACCGGCCCGATCCGCTGCGAGGCGGTGTGCACCCGGTTCAGCCCCGCGAGCTGCGAGGAGCACGAGTACTGCAGCGTCTTCGACTGCGGCGGCGGCAACCTCGTGTGCGGGCTCCGCCGGAACACGGCCGCCCAGGCCTGCCAGTGACGCCCTCGCCGTGACGCCGCCCTTCCGCCCCGCCTGCTGAGCCGAGCTCGCCGGCGCCGCCGCCGCGGCCGCGGCGGCGCCGCGAGCCGGCCGCGCTCACCGGGCCGCGGAGCACGGCGGCGCCGGCTCCGCGGCTGGACAGCTCGCACCACGAAACGGAGGATCAACGCATGCGCCCGCGCACCTCTCGCATCCTTCAGCTCTGCGTCGGGACCTTCGGTCTCGCCGGCCTGGTGCTCTCGGCCAGCATGCTCAGCCGGGTGCTGCACTCGCCGGGGGACGACAACCCCATCGGCATGCTCGCGGCGCTCGGCATCTACCTGTCGCTCATCCCGAGCTGGGGTCTCGTCCGCGCCGCCTGCGGGCTGCCGCTCGGCTCCGGGAAGCTGTGGGCGGTCGCCGCCGCGCTGTCGCTCCTGCCGCTGGGGCTCGTCATGACGGTCTTCGTCGCGATCTGGACGGCCTGAGCAGGGCGACAGGCGCGCGCCCCTCCCCGCCCGTGACATTGCGGTGACCTTCCCGTGCGATCCTGCGCCCGTGCTCTCCCCCCGGGCCAGCCGCCTGCGCGACTGGGCGCTCTTCGCCGCCGCCGCGAGCGTCCCCGCGATCTGCGTCGGCGTCCTCGGCCTGCGCGCCCTCGCCAACGAGGCCGACGGCGCCCGCCGCGAGGTGGCGCTCGGGCTGTCCACCGCCTCCTCCGACCTGGCGCGCGCGATCGACCAGGAGACCGACCGCGCCGCCGCCGCCCTCGCCGCCCTCCCCATCGCGGCCCTCTCCCTCGACGGCCCCCTCGACGGCCCCCTCGACGGCCCCCCCAACCGCCCCCCCGAGGCCGCCGCGGCGGCGCTCGCCGGGATCGCGCCGCCGTTCGCCGCGCCGGTGCTGCTCGCGCCGGATCGCTCGGTGCTGCTGCCGCCCCCGGCCGCGCCGCCGCCCGCCCCCGCGCCCGAGGGGTGCGCGGCGCTCGCCCGCGCCGCCGCCGGGCCGGACGCGCAGGCCCGCGCCGCCGCGCGGCGCGACTTCCTCGCGCGCTGCGCCGAGGCCAGGTCGCCCGCGGGGCGATGGCTCTGGCCCGTCCTCGCGCTCGACGCCGCGGCCGATCGCGCCGTCGACCAGGACGCCGTCGCCGCGTGGCTCGAGGCGCACGCGGCGGGGCTCTCCGAGGCGGAGCGGAGGGCCGCCGCGATCGAGGTGGACGCCGCGCTCTCGGGCGAGCCGCGCGAGCGGGCGCGCGCGGCCCTCGCGGCCCCGCGCCCCGAGCGGGACGCGCTCGTGGCCGAGCTCCGGCGCGGGGGCCTCGACGCCGCGCTGCGCGCGCGCCCCGACGCGCGCGGGCTCGCCTCGTTCCGCGCGGGCGCCTCCGCGGGCGCGCTGCGGGCGCTCCCGGACGGGCGCTCCGCCGGCTTCGTGATCCACGCCGGCTCGCTCGCCGCCTGGCTCCACGGCGACGCGCGCCCGCTGCCGCCCGACGTCCGCGCCGACGTCCTCGCCGGGGCCGCGGCCGCCGGGGCCGCCGGGCGGGCGCAGGTCGCGCCCGAGCTCGGCGGCGCGCCCGCGGCCCTCCTGCCGCTCGCGCCGGAGCTCGCCGTGCGGCTCTCGCCGGCGGATCCGGCGGCCGTGGAGCGGCACGCGGCGCGCGGCAAGCGGCTGCTCGTCGGCGTCGGCGCCGCCGCCGCGGCGCTCGCCCTCGGGCTGGCCGCGCTCCTGTTCGCGCGCATGCGCGCCGCGCGGCGATCCAGCGAGCTGCGCACCGACTTCGTCGCCGCCGTCTCCCACGAGCTCCGGACGCCGATCGCCTCGGTGCGCATGCTCTCGGAGCTGCTCGAGGAGGGGCGGCTCGCGCCCGACGAGCACCGCGAGGTGTTCGAGGCGCTCGGGCGCGAGTCTCGGCGGCTCGGCGAGACCGTGGAGCGGCTGCTCGGCTTCAGCCGGATGATGGCCGGACGCGCGGCCGCGCAGCGCGCCCCGGCCCGCGTCGCCGAGGCGGTCGCGGCCTCGATCGACACGTTCGAGGAGCGGAACCCGGAGATGCCCAAGGTCGTGCGCGACCTCGACCCGGCCGCGGAGGCGAGCATCGACGCGGGCCAGATCCGGCTCGCGGTCGACAACCTCCTCGCCAACGCCCTGAAGTACGCGCCGCTCGCCGCCCCCTACCGCGTGCGCGTCGCGCGCGAGCGGGGCGGCGTCGCGATCGCCGTCGAGGACCGCGGCCCGGGCGTCGCCCGGCGCGACCAGCGCCGCATCTTCGAGCCGTTCGAGCGCGCCGACGACCGGCTGAGCCGCGCCGTCTCGGGCAGCGGCATCGGCCTGTCGCTGGTCCGGCACGTCGCCCGCGCGCACGGCGGCGCCGCCCGGGTCGACAGCGAGCCGGGCCGCGGCGCCGCGTTCACCCTGTGGATCCCGGGGCTCGACGGATCGGAGGAGCAGACGCCATGACCCAGAAGACGCCCGAAGGCAGGCTGGAGACCGTCCTCGTCGTCGAGGACGACCCGACGCTGCGCCTCGGCCTCCAGAAGACGCTGCGCTCCGCGGGCTTCCGCGTCGAGGTGGCGAAGACCGGCGACGAGGGGCTGTCGATGGCGCTCGCCGCGCGGCCCGACCTCGTGCTGCTCGACGTGATGCTGCCCGGGATGAACGGCTTCGAGATCTGCGAGGAGCTCCGCCGGCACGACGCCGACCTGCCCATCCTGATGGTCACCGCCAAGGGCGAGGAGCAGGACAAGGTACGAGGGCTCCGGCTCGGCGCGGACGACTACATCGTCAAGCCGTTCGGCGTCTCCGAGCTCCTCGCCCGCGTCGACGCGGCGCTGCGGCGGCGTCGGCTCGGCGAGGCGGAGCGCGCCGTCGTGCAGTTCGCCGAGGTCGTCGTCGACTTCCGCGCCCACCGCGTCGAGCGGCGCGGGGCTCCCGTCGAGCTCACGGCGCTCGAGATGAAGCTCCTGCGCTTCTTCGTCGAGCGCGAGGGCGCGCTCCTGCCGCGCCAGCGCATCCTCGACGCGGTCTGGGGCTCGGACTACTTCGGCACCGATCGCACGGTCGACAACTTCATCAACCGGCTGCGCGCCAAGCTCGAGCCCGATCCGAGATCGCCGCGGCACCTCGTGACCGTGCGCGGCGCCGGCTACCGGTTCACCCGCGCTCCGGCGCCGGAGACAGAACGGTGACATGGCCAAGACGGGGCCAACAAGGCCGGCGCGCAGAGTGCCCCTCACGCGCCGCCGCGAACGGGCCGCGCGCAGGAGGACACCGATCGTCATGAACGCCATCCATCATCCCGCCGCCGCCGCCATCGCCGCCAGCCTGCTCTCGCTCGCCTCGTGCGCGGAGGGGCCGGAGGCCGCCGCGCCGGGCGCCGAGGCGCGCGTCGACCTCGCCGCCGGGGCGGACAGGCGGCCCGACATCTCGCTCGCGATCGAGCAGGCCGAGCGCAGGCTCGACGCCGGCCGGGAGATCGCCGCCGCGCGGCAGGCGCTCTCCGAGGCGCTCGCCGACCCGGCGGTGACGCCGGATCAGCGCGATCAGGCGAGGCTCGCGATGAGCCGGGTGCTCGAGGCGGAGGGCGACCTGGAGGCCGCGATCGCCGCCGTGGAGTCGCTCCTCGGCGATCACGCCGTCGAGGAGCCCTGGCCGCTCCAGAAGGCCGCCGAGCGGCGCCTGCGCCTCCTGATCACCGGGAGCGAGGAGAAGCCGCTGCCGGAGGAGCCGTCCGACCCGGAGCACGCGTCGCCGTTCGCCCGCGCGCTCGCGCGGTATTTCACCGTGCCGGAGGCGGGCCCCCGGGAGCTCACGGTCCGCGTTCTCACGTTCGGCGGGAGCCGGGAGGTGAGCGATCGCCTCAAGACCTTCGCGATCCCGACCGCGATCCGCGCGCTCCGGCAGGAGGCCTGCCCGCGCTGCGACGACAGGGTGTTGATCAACCGCGTGTCGTACGGGACCGACGGCTGGACCCAGATCCCGGCGGCCCGGCCGCAGCTCGGGTCGAGCCTCGCGGTCTTCTACTTCGATCTCGGCAACCAGCGCATCCCCGCCCGGTACGACGCGGACCTGCCGATGCCCACGGCGGACATCGTCGCGCGGCTCGAGAAGGGCGAGGGGCTCATCGCGGTGCGCGAGCGCGGCGGGGCGCCGCCCGCGATCCTGATCGCCGCGCCGCGCCAGGCGCAGCTCCCCGCGGTCGAGGAGGCGCTCGCCGCGATGAAGGAGCTGCCCGCCGGGCCGGTCGCGGTGCCGCTGCCGGACGGCCTCACGCGGGCGGAGATCCAGGCCGTGGTGCGGACCGGCTTCCCGGCGTACCGGACCTGCTACGAGGCGCTGCTCGAGCGGCGTCCGGAGGCGGCGGGGACGATCCCGCTCTCGTTCGCGATCCTCGCCGACGGGACGGCGGCCGACGTCCTGGTCGACGCGGCGACGGCGACGCTGCGCGACGCGGCGACGGATCGATGCATGGTGGAGGCGACGAGGGGGCTGCGGTTCCCGGCGATCGGGAGGAAGACCACGGTCGTCTATCCGATCGAGTTCTCCCCCGGCGAATGAGGGAGGCGCCCGCGCCGGCGGCCGGGCGCGCTCGCCAGGCTACTCCGCGAACGCCGCGAACGCGCCGATGGTGAGCGCCGGGCCGTCGTTGCGCGGCTCGGCCTGCTGGTGCGGCGAGTACTGGTAGTCGACCGGCGGGAGGCCGTCGAGCGCCGCGCCGGCGTCGATGAGCGGCGCGCCCGTGGCCGGGACGAAGTCGTGGCTCGCCGCCGAGGCGAACGCCGGGTCGACGCCGAAGATCGAGCCTTCGAGGCCCTCCACGCTCCCGATCAGCCTCGGGCCCGGCACGGGATCGAACGCCGTCCACCCCTTCCTCACCCAGTTGCCGGCGAGGACGAGGACCCCGGCCGCGACGTCGTCGCGGTCGCCGAGGAAGGTGACCGCGCGGATGTCCGTCGGCTCCTGGGTGCTGGCGAACACGTTGTTGCGCGCGTGGATCCGCTCGTCGTTGGTCGAGGCCTCGAACACCGCGGAGCGCTCGTAATCCCGGTACGTGTCATTCTTGACGAACACGGTGTTGGAGAAGAAGTAGAGCGTGCCCTTCCGGTAGTACTCGGTCTGCCCGCTGTCCCCGCCGTAGTGGATCATCGACGGGCCGTAGCCGGTGCGCAGGAGCACGTTGCCGTAGATGAACGTCTCGTGGAACGACTGCCGCGCGACCGAGTCGGTCGCCTCCTGCGCGTCGACGAGGTCGATCAGGTGGGCGCCGTCCTCGATCCAGTTGTACCGGATCACGACGCCGGCCGAGCGCTCCTTGATGTTGTTGCCGTTGCCGCCGCGCGTGGGCCCGAAGCGGTTGAACTGGTAGATGACGTTCGACGCCTCGTTGTAGACGTTGTGCTCGTTGTAGTCGCTGAGGCTGCCGTTGTCGTGGATGTAGTTCGACTCGATGAGCACGTTCGTGGTGAGGATGTCGCCGCCGGCCGTGCCGATGAAGAGGCCGTTGGCGTTGTCGTGCACCTCGCAGGCGCGGATGGTCACGTGATCGCCGCGCTCCACGAAGACGCCGGCCGCGTTGTCCGCGTAGGAGGCCGCCGACCCCGCCTTGTCGGTGAAGCGGTGGGGGGGCGAAGCGTTCTTGATCTCGAGCCCCTCGATCGTGATGTGGCTCGGCTGGAGGTCGTACGGGTCGTCGTGCTTGTGCCCGACGACGATGAGCCCCCTCACCTGGTGGCCGTCGAAGGGGAAATCGAGCTCGGGCCGGGTGGTGGCGCCCTCCCCGTCGATCACCGGCAGCTCGCCGTTCGGCCCCGGGACGCCGCAGAGCCGGATCGGCTGCTCCGCGGTCCCCTGGCCGCCGAGCATGATCTTCTCGTGGTACCCCTCGGCGCGCCAGAAGACGCGCACCGTGTCGCCGGCGGCGAGCGCCTCGAACGGCACCTCGCCGATCGCCTCGAACTCCTTGCCGGGGCCGACCTGGTAGTCCCTGCCGCTCCCGACGTGGGTGCAGTCGATGTTGACCGGAGGGATGTTGACGGGCGGAGGGAGGGTCACCGGGCCGTCCTCCGTCGCCCCACCGAGCTCGCCGGTGCAGCCGGCGGCGAGGAGCAACCCGATCATGCAAGCGCGAATTCTCACAGAAGCGTCCTCCTCATCATGGGCTATCAAAGCTCCACTGTAATTTTTCATGAACACTGTGAGGCGTTCTCGCCGCACTGAGGCAAGATGACACGCCGACGTCCATTGTCATGCGACCGGACACTGCTGTTGTGGCAGTTTGGTCGCCCCAGGTGGCATGATGTAGTCTCAGCCCCGCGCTCGACATGGCTTTCACGGGGTCGCCGCGGCGCGCGCCTGGCATCGAGGATGGCAGTGCGATCGCGATGAGCCGTTGATCCGCAGAGAGGCCGAGGACGACGAGAGGAGAAAATTCCTGGGCTCTCCCGGCGCCCTCGGCCTCTCGGCGGCTCGCCTCGTCGGCTGCTTGTTCTCATCTTTCAAGGCGATGACGTGCGCCATGCACGGGGTGCATGCGTCGCATGCGGCGTATGAGTTGGCTCGCACCGATGAGCTGGTTAGTTATCCACGACGGAGACGAGCCCCGGCGAGCGCTCGACATCGGTCTTCGGCAGATCGAAGGGCGCGCCACACAGCACGGCTCGATAATTCCTGGGAGAATCGATATGAGGATCATGCGCCATCGTCCGCTGTTATCCGCGCCCGCCCTGCTCGCGGCGGTCGCCGTCGCGGGCGCCGCGATCGCCTCCGCGCCGGGGTCGATCTTCACGACCCAGACCCCTGCCGTGTTTGCGAACGACGGGTTTTACGAGCTGGGCACCGAATTCCACGCGCTCAGCGACGGCAACATCACCAAGGTGCGGATCTACACGAACGCCGCCGAGAGCGGCGCCCATGCGGTGCGGATCTGGGCCCTTGGCGCGGATTCGGCCATCGCCTCCCACACGTGGAACATCCCCGGCGGGACGGCTGGATGGAAGGAATTCACGCTGCCTGCACCGGTGCGGATCGAAGCGAACAGGACCTATACGGTCTCGGTGTCGACCAGCGGCGATCACTGGTACGCTGCCACGAACGGCGGCTTCAACGCCCCGATCAACAACGGTGATCTGGTCACCTACGTCGGCAGCGGCGTCTACGCCACCTCGGCCGGCCAGAGGCCCACGATGACCTATCAGAACAGCAACTACTTCCGCGACGTCGTGTTCGAGCCGGAGCCGCCGAGCGCGTTCACCGACGATTTCGAGGACGGCGATCTCGACGGCTGGGACCAGGCCTACGCCGGCTTCTACGTCGCGACGGACGGGTCGAACAAGGCGCTGTCGTACTCGAGCTCCAACTCGAACGCCAAGCTCTTCCCCGCGGCGCAGAGCTGGCAGGACTCGGTCGTGGAGGCCAGGATCAAGATCCCGAGCTGGTCGGGCGCCGGGAGCGTGGGGCTCAACTCGAGGTACAACATCTACGCCCTCGACAGGTATACCTTCATGTACAAGAGCACGGGCGAGCTGGAGATCGCCGTGCGAGACCTCGATACGGTCGTGTCCTCCGTGTCGAAGCCGCTCACCCTGGCCCCGGGGACGTGGCACACCTTCAAGGCGGTGACGGTCGGGACCACGCTGGAGTTCTACGTCGACGGGGTCCTGGAGCTGACGACCACGGACGCCACCTACGCCGCCGGCACGTCCGGGGTCGAGGTCCTCCAGCACGGGAACGCGGCGTATTTCGACGATATCTCGATCACCGCGCCATGACCAGCCTGCGCCGCGCTGATTGCGCCGGCGAACCTTGCTTTTACTTGCTCTGACCGCGCGAGGACTGAAGCCATGAAGCGAACGAAGCCGGACGGCGTGATCCCCCTCGAAGAACGCGGCGGCCCGGCCGCGCCCGGGCGGCGCGGGGCGGCGCTTGCCGGCGCGGTCGCCCTCGCGGCGTCCGGGCTGCTCGCGGGCTGCGTCGGCGACGTCGGCGGCGACGACCAGGGCGGACCGCCGAGCGACGACAGCGGGCTCGTCGACGTCGCCGGCGCGGGCATGCGCCGGATGACGCCGGCGCAGTTCACGAGCTCGATGCGCGACCTGTTCGGCGATCCCGGGATCGAGCTCGACCTCGACCCGGACGCGGGGGAGGTCGCCTCGCTCCTCGCCGTGGACAAGCTCAACGCCGCGGCGGAGGCGATCGTCGCGCGGCGCGCGTCGTGGGGGACGCCGGTGTTCCCGTGCGACACGCGCGGCGCAGAGGACGAGGCGTGCGTGGACGGCTTCGTGCGGACGTTCGGGCGACGCGCCTTCCGGCGCACGCTCGACGAGGCCGAGGTCGCGATGCTCAAGGGCCAGTACGCCCGGGCGCGGGAGGAGCAGTCGTTCGAGGATTCCCTCCTCATCGTGCTCAAGACCATGATCCAGTCGCCCTACGTCTATTACTTCGTCGAGCTCGGCCGCGAAGGGGGCGGGGGCGAGGCGCTCGCCTCCGGCGTCCGCCCGCTCACGGGCTGGGAGCGGGCGTCGCGCCTGTCGTACTTCCTCTGGAACACGACGCCGGACGACGCGCTGCTCGACGCCGCGGAGTCCGGCGCGCTCGACACGGCCGAGGGCGTGCGCGCGCAGGCGGAGCGGCTGCTCTCCCACGACCGCGCCCGCGCCACGGCGAAGCGCTTCTTCGCGGACTGGCTCGAGCTCGACGGCACGAACAAGCACGCTTCGCTCGAGAACGCGCCGAAGAGCCCCGAGATCTATCCCGAGGACTCCCCCGCGCTGCGCGCGGCCATGCGCGTCGAGATCGAGGCCCTCGCCGAGCGCGTGGTCTTCGAGGGGGACGGCCGCTTCGAGACGCTGCTCACGACCACGGACGCGTACGTGAACGGGCCCCTCGCCGCCCTCTACGGGGTGGAGGGCCCGGCGGACGACGCCACGTTCGCCTGGGTCTCGCTCCCCGCGGATCAGCGGGCGGGGATCTTCACGCGGGCGGCCTTCCTGAGCGTGTTCGGCAGCGTCGAGGTCAAATCGCCGATCCGCCGCGGCGCGTACATCCTGGAGGAGGTGCTCTGCCGCCCCCTCGGCCCGCCGCCGCCCAACGCGAGCGACGTGCCGGTCAAGGGCGGCGCCGTCGAGGAGGACGGCGCGCTGGTGCACAGGACGATCCGCCAGGACGTCGAGGCCAAGACGTCGAGCGGGAACTGCGCGAGCTGCCACAAGGCGATCAACCCGATCGGCTTCGCGTTCGAGCACTACGACGCGCTCGGGCGCTGGCAGGCGCAGGAGACGGGCGGGGACGCGGAGAGCCCGTATACGCTCGACATCGACGCGCGCGGCAGCCTCCCGGCGCTCGGCCCGGACGGGGAGGCCGTGGAGGTCGACGGCGGGGTCGAGATGTCGGCGGCGCTGGCGGCGAGCGCCGCGGCGCGCGCCTGCCTCACGAGGCATTTCTTCCAGACGGCGCTGCGGCGCGTCCCCGTCGACCAGGATCTCGCGTCTGTCGAGGCGGCCACGCCGGCGCCCGAGAGCGGCGGCAACGTGCGCGACCTGATCCTCGACCTCACGACGAGCAACGCCTTCTTGCACCTGCGACAGCCCGAGGAGTGAGCCATGAACCGCGCCGCATTCAGCCGAAGGAATTTCCTCCGAACCGCGACCGGCCTGTGCATCGCGCTGCCGTTCCTCGAGGCGACCCACGGCGACGTCCTGGCCGCCGACGGGAGGGCCAGGCGGTTCATCGTGTTCTTCAGCCACGGCGGCACGATCACGTCCCGCCACTCCTCGGGGGAGAAGGGAGACCCGTGGAAGCCGGGCGCCTGGAGCCTGCTCGACCTCTGGGCCCCCGGCGACGAGGGCCCGGCGCTCGAGGTCCTCGGCGAGGAGATGGCGCCGCTCGAGGCCCTCAAGGGCGATCTCACCCTGCTCCGCGGCGTCGACGACGGCGCCGGGATGATCCAGGGCGACTACGGCGGGCACCACGGCTGCTCCAACGCGACCGTGCTCACGTGCGCAGACACGACCTCGGGCGGCGACGACGCCAGGGCGCTCGGGCCGTCGATCGATCAGGTGATCGCCCAGCGGCTGGCGGCCGAGCGCCCGGCGCCGTTCTCGTCCATCGATCTCATGGTCGACGGGCACAACTACGGAGAGCCGCTGTACCGCGCCTCGGGCGAGCCGGTGTCCACCGAGAAGGACCCGACGAGCGCCTTCGACCGGCTCTTCAAGGACGTCACGGAGTCGTCCTCCGGTCCGACGCCCGAGCAGCTCCGGATCCGCGCCCAGCGGAGGAGCGTGCTCGACGGCGTGAGCGAGCAGCTCGCGGCCTTGAAGACGCGCGTGAGCGCGGCCGACAAGCACCTGCTCGACGCGCACGCCGAGCACATCCGGAGCCTGGAGAAGAAGCTCGAAGGCGTCGCCAACCTGGCGGCCTGCACGAAGCCGGACGTCGGCGGCGCGCCCGTGTACCAGGGATACGGCTCCTACACGGGAGGGGGGATCAAGGAGGCCGCGCCCCTCCTGGTCGACATCCTCCTGCACGCGTTCCGCTGCGGGCTCACGCACGTCGCCACGTTCCAGATCGCCGACGTCCTGACGGACTGGCTGCCTCAGCCCTACAGCACCGATCTCGGCCACAGCCTCGGCCACGCCGGGCTCGACGTCGGCCCGAACGGCGCGGAGGCCGGCAAGCTCGAGGACTGGCGCGCGACCATCCTCGCGAACCGCAACTGGCGCATGGAGATGTTCGCGCGCCTGCTCGACGGGCTGAAGAGCACCCCCGAGGGCGACGGCACGATGCTCGACAACAGCGTCGTGCTCTTCACGAGCGAGTTCGGGTGCGGCGGGGGGCACTCGCCCCGCGACATCCCCGTCCTGCTCGCCGGCAAGGCCGGCGGCAGGTGGCAGGGTGGACGGCACGTCAACTACAACAAGCGCGCGGGCGCGGATCCGAGCCAGTCCGCGTACGAGACCGACGTCTCCACGCACAACGTGTACACGTCGATCCTGCGCGCCTTCGGCTTCGAGGACGCGCACTTCGGGAACGACACGGCGTACAAGAAGGGTCCCCTGGCGGAGCTGCCGTAGGGGACGTCGCGGGCCCCTCGAGCGGGCTCCGCGCGCGCGGCGACGTGCCGGCCGCGCCTGGCTCCCTAGGGCCCCTCGACAAGCTCCCGCAGCTGCGCGAGCTCCCGATCGACCCACCCTCGCTGCTCGTCGAAGGCCGCCTCCGAGCACCCCGGCGGCCGCTGGATGGTGAAGAGGAGCAGGCTCCCCGGGCCATGGCGCACGAGGCGCATGGGCATCCGCAGCTCTCCGCCGCCCGTGTCCACGCAATGCCAGACCACGCCCGCGGCGGGGTCTGCCTCGTAGCGCAGGCGCACGTCGCCCTGCGGGGAGCTCACGACCCAGCGCTCCCCCTCCTCGCGCAGCCCCTGGCAAAAGCTCGTGGCCCAGCGGGGCAGGAGGCGGATATCCGCGGCCAGACGGAACGCCCTGTCCAGGGGAGCGCGCGTCAAGGCCAGGGCGGTGTAGTGGGCGTCTCCGGGCTCGTGGCCCGGGAAATAGGTCACCTCCAGGTGCTCCAGCACGGCCCTCATCCGCGGAAACCAGACGGCGCCGTGGGGCGAGCCGCAGTGCGCGGCCAGCGCCTCCCCGTCTCGATAGCGGTCCAGGACCACGTAGCGCCCGGGCGCGCCGTCCCTGAACAGGTCGTAACCGAGCGTGCCCGGCTCCTCGGCGCGGACCACGGCGGCGTGGCCCCTGAACATCGCCTCGAACTCCGCCTCGAAGCCCGCCTTGGCCCGCGCGCGCTTGATGCCACCGATCATGTGTCCTCCTCTCGACGCCGGGAATGCTGGGCGCTGGCGGGCGCGCGGGCTTGAAGGATCTTGCGCGCGGGCGGCTCGCCCCGGAGGCGCCGGAGCGCCGACGGGCTGCACCCGAACTCCCGGCGGAACGTGTTCGTGAAGTGGCTGTGATCGGCGAAGCCGAGCTCCAGGGCCAGCGCCGTCAGGCTCCGAGCCCCGGCGAGGAGGCGCCCCAGGGCCGTGCGCAGGCGCAGGCCGAGCACGTAGCGATGGATGGGCAGGCCCGTTCCGGCCCGGAAGACGCGGTGCAGGTGGAAGGGGGAGCAGTCCAGGGCCTGGCCCAGCTGGATCAGGTCCGGCGGGTCCGTCAGGTGGCGGGAGAGCAGCTCCGCCGCCCCGTGGACCAGGTCGCGATGGCGGCGCTGCGTGGCCGCGTCGAGGCGGCGGCGGCGGGGCTGGCTCCCCGCCGCCCGCAGCGCCGCGTCCAGCAGATCGAGGGTTCGCTCCTGGATCCGCAGCGGATCGCCGGGGCCTTGCTCCAGCTCCGCCACGAGGAGCTGGTGGAGCAGGTAGGTGCGGCTGTCGGCCGGCGCATCGGACCGGGTGAACGGCCGCGCCGGCCGCTCCGCGTCGCCGGCGTCGTGCCAGGCGAGCACCTGGCGCGTCAGATCCTCGGAAAGGCGGAAGATGGTGCAGCGATCGCCGCCGTCCACGAGGTGCCGCACCCGCCCGACCTCACCGGCGTTGTTGAAGAGCACCCGGTGGGGGTCGACCCACATGCTGCGGCCTTCGCTCTCCTTGAGGAAGCTGCCCCGCCGGACAAACGCGAAATCCGTGCTCGCGGACGCCTCTTCGGGCGCCGGGTGCTGCCGCCCGCAGGCACAGTCGAAGTCGAGCACGGTGAGCGCCGGAGACGCATGGAGCGCGCGCACCTTCTGGGGGAGATCCACCGCCCGAAGCGTACTCGAGGGCGCCCGGCGCGGGCCCCCGATCGGTCAGCGCCGCGCCGGGTTGCGCGGCACGACCCGGCGGGAGGAGAGCGCTGCGCGCCGCGTGGGGATGGACGGCGGCCGCGCGCGCCGGCGGGCGGCGGGGAACCGCTGCCCGCTTCCCCTGGCGGGGCCGGGACGAGCGTGTATCCTTGGCCTTGCCGAGGTGGCGCCATGAAGGTCTTCCGGTAGCAGCGCGGTCCCTTTCGCCGGGCGGGTTCTCCCCGCCGCCCGCGTTGCTCGCGCTCCGGCGCCGTTGCCCTCTGCCCCGCGCACTCGTCGCGCGCTGGCGGAGCGGCGTGCGTTCGACCTCCGACCCCACCCCTCGGGCCCGCTCGGACGAGCCGCGCGGGCCTCGAGCCCATGCATCATGGCGCCCCGTCTTCCGCTCTCGATCAAGCTCACCCGCCGCGCCGTCGCGCGACGAGACCTCTTCTGCGAGCTCGTGCAGAAGGCCGTCCGGCCGTGCCAGGCCGACGCCGCTTTCGCCTTTCACGCCTTCGCGTTCAAGGCCGACGAGGACGGCTTCGCGCGCGAGCTCATGGACCGCCGGACCGAGCTCTGGCTCTTCCGCTCGAACCAGCGGGCCTCCTGCGGCGACTTCCTGGCGGTCGACATGTCGAGCCCATGGCCGGCGCGGCGTCGCGCGTACGTGATCGAGCTGAAGCGCGGGATGGCGGTGCGGCTCGGAGGCGGCGCGGTCGGCGTGCAGCTGCGCAATGCGGCGAGCGCCGTGCACGCGCTCGCGCAGCAGGGGGACGTGCTCGGAGCCGAGGCGGCGTACGTCACGGTGTCAGGAGACGCGGCGGAGGTCGTGGCGATGTTCGGAAGGAGCGAGCGGATCCAGGGCAACAAACGGGCTGAACCCGCCTGAAACGAGCAGGAATTCGAAACGCCAAGACGCCAAGACGCCAAGACGCCAAGACGCCAAGTGAAGAGAGAGAGAGAGAGAGAAAGAGAGAGAGAGAGAGAAAAAAAAATATTCTTTCTTTTTTTGGCGTCTTGGCGTCTTGGCGTCTTGGCGCTTCATTTCTCGCTCGATGAACGCCCTCGACGCTCTAGGCACATCACGACGGCGCGCCCCCTCACAGGGGCCTCATGGCTGGATCAAATCGCCTCCGGCACCGCAGCCTCATCGTCGGGAGACCCGACGCCCGCCCCGAGGTGGACGTGCGCCGAGGGCGCCGCCGCCTCGAGCATCCGGGATGCCCCGGTGAAGGCGGGGTTGTCGCTCCTGCGGGGCATCTTGCTCATCGCCCGTTCGGCCATGGCGGTGATCGTGAGGGACGGGTTCACGCCCAGGTTCGAGGGCACCATCGAGCCGTCGACCACATACAGGTTCTCGTGGCCGAACACCTGATTGCGCTGGTCGATCACCCCGCGCTCCGGACTGTCGGCGATGGCGCAGCCGCCGAGGATGTGCGCGGTGGTCGGGACGTTGAGCACGGCCTCGTTGATGGCGTTGCGCGGGGTGCTGTTCATCAGCACACCGAGCCGCTTGCCCACCTCGTTGGCGATGGGGATGTACGCCGGCGGCTTCGGCTGCCCGGGCGGCCTGTGGGTGGTCATGCCGCCGCGCTTCCAGACGAGCTGCATGTAGTTGTCCACCGTCTGCATCACGAGGAGGATCGTGGAGCGCCTCGCGAACTTGAACGGCAGGAGCCCGAAGATCAGGTCGATCGGGTGGAGCAGCCGCCGGCCCAGCCAGCGCAGCCAGCGCGGCAATCCCGGCCTGTCGTCGGTGAGCACCGTGCCGAGCGCGCCCATCACGTCGGAGCCGGCCGGATAGCGCACCGGCTCGATGTGCGTGCGCGCGTCCGGGTAGATGCCGCTCGTGATCGCGATGCCGCGGGAATAGTCGACCCGGTCGTCCCTCGCCGTCACCCCGAGGATGACCTCGCTGTTCGTGCGCACGTAATTGCCGAGCTGCCCGGAGAGGCGCGGTAAACGCCCCTCGGCCCTCGCCCTGAGCAGGAGCTTCACCGTGCCCAGCACGCCGGCGCTGAGCACCACCCCCCGCGCCCGGAGCCGGCGGCGCCGCTTGTCGAGCAGCGCGGTGGAGCGCTCCAGGGTGAGCTCGTAGCCGCCGCCCGGGAGCGCGTCGATGGAGGTGACCATGGTCTCTGGCTGGATGGCGCAGCCCTTCTTCTCGGCCAGATACAGGTAGTTGAGATCGAGCGTGTTCTTGGCGCCGAAGCGACAGCCCACCATGCAGCCGCCGCAGTGGACGCACGTGGCGCGCTCCGGCCCCTCGCCGCCGAAGAACGGGTCGGGCACGCGCTGCCCCTCCTGCTCGCCCTCCTTCGCGAAGAGCACGGCCACGCTGGTGACGTGAAACGTGTCCCCGCGGCCCATCTCGTCGGCGATCTGCCGGAGCTGCCGGTCCGCCGGCCAGAGCTTCGGGTTCGCGGTCACGCCGAGCATGCGCTTCGCGGTCTCGTAGAAGGGCATCAGCTCGCCGCGCCAGTCCGTGCCGGCGGGCCAGCCCGGGTTGGTAAAGGCCTCGGGCGGCGGCACGAGGAGGGTGTTGGCGTAGACCAGCGACCCGCCGCCCACGCCCGCGCCCGACAGGATGAGCGTGTCCCGGAGCAGGGTCAGCCGCTGGATGCCGTGACACAGCAGCCTGGGCGCCCAGAGGAACTTCCGCACGTTCCAGTTGGTCCTGGGGAAATCCTCCTTGCTCCAGCGCTTGCCGCACTCGAGCACCGTGACCTTGTAGCCCTTCTCGGTGAGGCGCAGCGCGGAGACGCTGCCCCCGAAGCCGGAGCCCACGATCGCGAAGTCGACATCGAAGTCCATGCGCACCTGCTTCTCGGAGCGAAGTATGGCCCAGCCGCTCTCCGGCGCCTACCGCGCGGACGCAGGTCCGTCCCGCCGGTCGCCCGCGCGCCGAGGGCGCTCGGCCGCTGCGCCCGCTCGGCGCGCCGGGCAGCGACGCTACCGCATCTCCAAGGTGACGAGCTCCGTCGACGGGGCCTGGATCCGCCGCACCTTCACCTCTCGATCGCTCACGGAGAGCACGTGATCGCCGGTCACGAAGCTGCGCTTCACCGCGGAGGACGCGCTCGACCACCAGGCGCCACAGAGAGCATCCCCCTGCGCCACGCGGCCGAGCGGCTGGAAGCCGCGCCGCGCGCTCGCGCGGTAGAGCAGGAGCCCCGAAAATTGCCGGGTGCCGTGCTCGGGCCCCCGCCCGCCCTCGCAGATCGTCATCGGCAGGCTCAAGAGCTCTTTTGGCGCGAAGTAGGTGAAGGCGAGGTGATTGGTGAGCGCCTCGGAGCTCGAGCCGCGCGTGCCGATCACCGCGCGATGGAGGAGCCGCGGCTCGCTCGGCGTTCGCACGTCGAAGATCTGGAGGAGCACGCCCCGGAAATAGGCGAACTTGCCTTGGTCCTCGGCGTCGTACCCGATCGTGAGCAGGTGCGCCGGGTCCATCAGGTGCATGTAGGTGGAGAATCCAGGGATCTTGAGCTCGGCGAGGACGCGCGGCGCGGTCGGCTGCGACAGGTCGAGCGCGAACAGGGGATCGGTCTTCTTGAAGGTGACCACGAACCCCCGCCCGCCATCGAAGCGCACCGAGCGGATGTCCTCGCTCGGCGCGAGGCGATCGAGCACGCCGACCGCGGCGAGCTCTGCTCGCTGGCGGCGCAGCACGCTCACGATGCTGTGCGCCGCCGGGTCCGGGGCGCGGCCGACCGTGGTCGCGACGCGCAGGTGGCCCTCGTGCTCGTCGATGGCAAACTGGTTCACCAGCCGCCCGCGCACCACCCCGCTCGCCGCATAGCTGGAAGCGCCCCCGGCGAGATCGAAGGCGTGGATCAGCGTGTCGCCGGTGTGCTCCCAGTCGGGATAGAGCTCGCGCCTCGCGAGCTGCGGGACGGCCAGGTAGAGCGCGTCCTTCGAGGCGTACGTGAAGCCGGGCTGGGTCTGCACGATCTCCCGGTGGAGCCCGCCGGACGCGCCGAGATCGAAGCTGACGATCGACGTGAAGCCCGCGGCGTCCGCCCCCGGCGCGACGTGGATCCGGCACGCGCCGGCGCCGGGCTGCCCCGCCTCCCGCGCGCTCGGCAGGAACACGGAGGGGTCGGCCGCGAGGATGGCGCGCCGGTTCTCCTCACGGAGCCGCGCGAACTCTCGCTCTGCTTCCTCGGGCCCGGCGAGCAGCCTATCCGGCGCGAAGCGCAGCCCCGGCGGCCCGATCCGGGCGTCGTGGACGACGGTGTGCACGGCGTCGCCGACGCGCCGGGCCGCGATGAACGAGCCCGAGACGTCGATCGTGCGCAGCGTCGTCGGGGCGCCTGGCTGGGACACGTCCAGCACGCTGATGCGCGTCGCGGCGCCGTCGCCGGTGGGCACGCAATCGTAGCCGTACGTGCACTCGGGCGAGGCGGCGCGCCCCGCGGGCGGGTCGATGGACGAGTACACGACGAGGCGGTTGCCGGCGGCGAACAGCTTGCGCGCGGGGCCGTCCAGCGTGGCCTCGCCGACCGCGCGCGCCCTCGCGGGCGCGGCGACGTCGAAGATGCGCAGCTTCGTCCCGCTGAGCGTGTAGAGGCGCGGGCCGTCGAGCTTCACGAAGTCGGGCTCGTCCACCCCCGGCACCTGCACGTTGGTCCCGGACTGGCGCGCCGACCGCCCGTCGTCGGAGGCGTTTTCCAGGCGCATAGGCGTGCACCGGAACCGCAGGTACGCGCGGCGCGTCGCCTCGATCCGATCGTCCGCGGCGCGGAGCGCGTCCTCGCGCAGTCGCGGCGCGTGCTCCGCGCAGCCGCGGGTGGACGGCGCCACCCCGGCGCCCGCCGGCCTGGCGATCCGCGGCGGCGGCACCGGCGCCTCGAGCTGCGCCAGGAGCTCGGTGCTGCACTGCCAGTCCGGCGGCCGGTCGCCGGGGTCGAGGTCGCGCCGGGGGGCGACCGGCCGGGGCGGCGGCGACGGGCCGCTCGCGACCGCCGCGGGGGTCGCGCTCGCCGCGGGCGCGACCGCGCCGAGCCCCGCGAGCCGCGAGCCGCAGGCCGCGGCCGCCGCAACGACCCCGGCGACGATCGCCGCGCCGGCGAGCCGCCATGTCCTCCGGTCCACCCTCGCGCGCCCTCCCGCCATCGCCGCCTCCCGTGGCGTCCGATCAAGGCCGCCCGACGCGGCTCGCGAGCATACCTCGACGCGCGCGCCGCCGGCCATGCTTGCGAGAGCGCGGTAAAGGTCAGTCCACAGCGCATCTCGGCGCTGCGCGCGAAGACCGCCATTCGGCCGCGTCCACAGCGCGCCCCGGCTACTCCGGTGCTGGCCGGTTGCTCCCAACGCAGCAGCGTCGCGCTCGCGGCGCTCGGCGCGACGGCCCGCGCGCAGATTCCATCGCTGGTACGCCGCATGCAGATTCAAGCCGACCGCCGACCGCCACGCCGTCCTTAGCCTCCACCGCAGACCGGGAGACGCGAAGCATGGGCCATCCGACCATCTACCCCACCGGGGTCACCCTCTATGACCCCGAACGCAGCTGGAACGGCTACACGATCTTCCAGGCCGCGGGCCTCGGCGCGCTGCTCATCGACATGAACGGCCGCGAGGTGCAGCTCTGGAAAGGGCTGCACGGGTTCCCCAACAAGCTCCTTCCCGGCGGGCAGGTGTTCGGCAGCACCGGCGAGCGCAACCCGCAGCACGGCACGCAGGACCAGATCGACCTCGTGCAGGTCGACTGGGAGGGCAACGTGGTGTGGCGCTTCGACCGCCTCGAGCACATCCACGATCCCGGCGAGGCGCCGCGCTGGTTCGCCCGCCAGCACCACGACTTCCAGCGGCAGGGCAACCCGGTCGGGTATCACGCGCCCGGCCAGGAGCCGCTGACCGACCGGGGGAGCACGTTCCTGCTCGTGCACGAGAACGTGCAGAATTACGCGATCTCCGAGCACCCGCTGCTCGACGACAAGATCATCGAGGTGGACTGGAAGGGGAACATCGTCTGGCAGTGGCGCGCCCACGAGCACGTCGAGGAGCTCGGCTTCGACGAGGCGGCGCGCGCCGCCCTGCGCCGCGATCCCAACCTGCGCGCGCCGGGCGCGGGCGCCATCGGCGCGAGCGCCGCGGCCGGAGGGGTCGGCGACTGGCTGCACATCAACTCGCTGTCGCTGCTCGGGCCGAACCGGTGGTACGACGCCGGCGACGAGCGGTTTCACCCGGACAACCTGATCTGGGACGCGCGCGAGGCCAATATCATCGCGATCGTCGACAAGAAGACCGGGCGCATCGCGTGGAAGCTCGGCCCGCGGTACGACGGGAGCGAGGCCGAGCGCCGCCTCGGCTGGATCATCGGCCAGCACCACGCCCACCTCATCCCGCGCGGGCTGCCCGGCGAGGGCAACCTCCTCGTCTTCGACAACGGGGGCTGGGCCGGCTACGGCGCGCCCAACCCCGGCGCGCCGAGGGGCCTCAAGACCGCCCTGCGCGACCACTCGAGGGTGCTGGAGATCGACCCCACCACGCTGGAGATCCGGTGGCAATACACGCCCAGGGAAGCGGGCTTCGTGGTGCCCCTCGACGCCTCGCGCTTCTACAGCCCCTTCATCAGCAGCGCCCAGCGGCTGCCCAACGGCAACACGCTGATCACCGAGGGCTCCGACGGCCGCATCTTCGAGGTCACCCCGCGGCACGAGATCGTGTGGGAGTACATCAGCCCTTACTGGCGCAAACCGCCCCTCAGCCTCAACCTGATCTACCGCGCCTACCGCGCGCCGTACACGTGGGTGCCCCAGCGCCCGGCGCCGCGGCAGGCGCCGGTGCCGCGGCTCGACGTCGCCACCTTCCGCGTCCCGGGCGCGGCGCCCCTCGGCCGGGACCGGGTGGTGGAGCTCAAGGGCGCCCAGGACTACGCCGCCGAGGGCGACTTCTGCGTCGCGCCCGCCGCGGACAGCGGCGCGACACGCCCCTGAGCCGGGCATGATGGAATGGGCGCGATGGCGCCCTCGAAGCCTCGTCCGGCGCCGGATCCCGCGCCCGACGATCGCGCCCGCGCGCCAACTGAACCGGTGCATCGATGGTCATCGAGCGCTGAGGGCCATCTCCCCTCCTCCGCCCGGCCGCCGGTCGGGGCCTGTCCCGTGGCGGCAAGCTGGTCGGTGGATCGCCGCCCCACCGCAGCGCTCCTCCGGCCGTCCACGCCCGCCGCGGCGCCGGCCGCAGGAAAGCGACACGCCGCGCGGGACTTCGGCGAAGATGAACCGATGCCGATGGACTACCGGCTGGGGAGGGTGCTGTACACCGGCGCGGAGACGCGGGTCGTGGCAGGCATCGACCTGACCAGCCGCGCCGACGTGGTGCTGAAGCTCCCGCGCCACGAGCTGCCGGACGACCGGATCGTGGCGCGGCTCCGCAGCGAATACGCGCTGCTCCGCGAGCTGAGCCTCCCCGGGGCCGCCCGCGCCCTCGACCTCGTGCCCTACGGCGCCGGAATCGCCCTCGTGCTCGAGCGCTGGGGAGACTGCTCCCTCGACCTCGCCCTGGCCCAGGGCCCCCTGCCGGTCGAGACCGCGCTGCGCCTCGGCGCGTCGCTCGCGCGCCTGCTCGGGCAGCTGCACCGCAGGGGCGTCATCCATCGCGACGTCAAGCCGCAGAACCTCCTCGTGGACGCCGGGCGCGCCGAGGTCCGGCTCATCGACTTCGGCCTGGCCACCCGGCGGGCGGCGGCCGGCGACGCCGCCGACGCGGACGGCGCGGCCGTCGGGACGCTCGCCTACATGGCGCCCGAGCAGACCGGCCGCATGAAGCGCGCCCTCGACGCGCGCGCGGACCTCTACGCGCTCGGCTGCACGCTCTACCAGATGCTGACGGGCAAGCTGCCCTTCGAGCTCACCGACGAGCTGTCGCTGATCCACGCGCACATCGCCCGGAGGCCGCCGCCGCCGCACGAGCGCGCGCCCGCGCTCCGGATCCCCGAGGCGGTCAGCGCCGTGGTGATGCGGCTCCTGGAGAAGAGCCCGGAGCAGCGCTACCAGACCGGCGACGGCGCGGCGTGCGACCTGGAGCGCGCCCTCGGCGAGCTCCGCGAGGCGGGCGCGATCCGGCCGTTCGCGCTCGGCGCCCGCGACTGGGAGGACCGCATCCGGCGGCCGTCGCGGCTCGTCGGCCGCGAGCGGGAGCAGGAGGCGCTCCGGGAGGCGCTCGAGCGGGCGCGCGGCGGCGAGACCGAGCTCGCGCTGTTCTCGGGGCCGTCCGGCGCCGGCAAGTCGTCGCTCGCCGGGGCGCTGCGCGAGGAGGCGCGCCTCGCCGGGGGCCTGTTCGCGCCCGGCAAGTTCGACCTGCTCCAGCGCGGCACCCCCTACGCGGCGCTCGCGCAGGCCTTCCGCGCCATCGCGCGCCGCAGGCTCTCGGACAGCGCCGAGGCGCTCGAGGGCTGGGCCGCGACCTGCCGCGCCGCCCTGGGCGCCAACGCGCGCATCCTCGTCGACATGGCGCCGGAGCTCGGCCGCATCCTCGGCGAGCCGCCTGCGCTCCTGGAGGTGAGCCCGGCCGACGCGAAGCACCGCTTCCAGCTCACCGTGCGGCGCTTCGTCCGCGCGACGGCGAGCGCCGAGCGCCCGCTCGTGCTGTTCATCGACGACCTCCAGTGGGCCGACGCGCCGTCGCTGGCCCTGCTCGAGGCGATCGCGACCGACCCGGAGATCGAGCACCTCCTCCTGCTCGGCGCCTACCGCGACGCCGAGGTGGGCGAGGCGCACCCGCTGCGCGCGCTGATCGAGGCGACCCGGGCGAGCGGGCGGCGCGCCGCGGTGCACGCGCTCGAGCCGCTCGACGACGCGGCGCTCGCCGGGATGATCGACGACATGCTGCTCGGCGCCGGCGACGAGGCGCAGGCCCTGTGCTCGCTGGTGCGGGCGAAGACCGACGGCAGCCCGCTGTTCGTCGAGCAGTTCCTGCGGGCGCTGCACGAGCAGGGGCTGCTCTCCCGCGACCTCGCCACCGGCAGGTGGCGGTGGGAGGCGGAGCGCATCGAGCGGGCCGCGGTCACCGACAACGTCGTCGCGCTGCTGACGGCGAAGATGGGCCGCCTGCCCGAGGAGCTCCGGCGGACGCTGGCCGCGGGGGCGTGCGTGGGGGCGGGCTTCGAGGCCTCCCTGGTGAGCGCCGCCGCGGGGCTCCCGCCCGAGGCGCTGCGGAGGGCGGTCGAGGCGCTGCTCCACGAGGGGCTCCTCGTCGCCGCCGGCGAGGGCGAGGGCGAGGCGTACGCGTTCGTGCACGACCGGGTGCAGCAGGCCGCGTACGAGCTGCTCGGGCACGGCGAGCGCCTCGACCTCCACCTCGAGCTCGCGCGCGAGCTCGATCGGCGCTGGCCGGAGGGCCGGGGCGACGCCGAGCTGTTCGCGCTGCTCGACCACTACCTCCGGGCCGCGGAGCGCCTGAGCGACCCGGCCGAGCGGCGCCGGGTGGCGGACCGCTGCCTCGCCGGCGGGCTGCGGGCGAAGGCGGCCTCGGCCTACGCCGAGGCGGTGCGGTTCCTGCGGGCGGGCCGCGCGCTCGTCGACGCCGAGGGCGGCGCCGCGGCGGCCGAGGGCGGGCTCCAGGAGCTCCGCTTCGAGATCCTGCTCGCGCTCGCGGAGACCGAGTGGCTCGCCGGGCAGCCCGAGCCGGGCGAGCGGCTGTTCGCGGCGTGCCGGGCGATCGCCAGGGACGCGGTCGCGCGCGGGCGCGTGGCCCTCGCGCAGGTCCCGCTGCTCACCGTCGCCGGGCGCTACCCCGAGGGCCTCGGCGTCGGGCTCGCCGCGCTCGCGGAGCTCGGCTGGTCGTTCCCGCGCGAGCCCGAGGCGCTGGCCGCGTTCTTCGCCGCCCAGACCGCGCGCATCGCCCCCTTGATCGCAGCGATGAGCCCGGCGTCGCTCCGCGCCCTGCCCCGCTGCACCGATCCGGTCGCCCGCGTCGCCGGCGAGCTGATCGGCGCCTCGATCACGGCGGCGGCGCTCAGCGAGCCGCCCCTCGCGGCGAGCCTGGTCTTCGCGATGCCCGAGATCGCCTTCCTGCACGGGCTGTATCCGCGCGCGGCCTACGGGCTGAGCATGAGCGCGGTCGTGTTCACCGGCGTGCTCCAGGAGCTGGCCCTCGGGGCCCGGTGCGTCGAGCTCGTGGACGCCGCGCGGTCGGCGGAGGGCCTGCTCCTCGCCGGCGCCCTCCACACCGGAAACCTCGCCGGCCTGGTCGTTCACCCGGACCCCGCCGCCGTCCACGAGCGCTGGCGCGACGTGCCGGAGCTCGGCGCCCGCGAGGGGGCCATCACCCACAGCGAGGTCAGCCAGGTCATCCCCCCCGCCGCGCGGATGGCCGCGGGCGCGCGGCTGTCCACGTGCCCGATCCCCGCCGGGCCCTGGAGGGACCACATCGCCGGCCAGAGCGCCCCGGCGCTCCGCGCCGTCCACGACCTGCTCGCCCACGCGGGCGAGGCCGACGTGGGCGAGGCGATCCGCCGCGTCGCCGCGCTCCCGGCCGGCTCGCCCATGGTGCGGGCCATCGCGCTCGGCGCCGCCGCGTTCGCCGCCGTGCACCTCGGCGAGGATCGCGAGGCGCTGCGGCTCGCCGCGGAGGCGAGCGCCCAGTGGACGGCCGCCTGGTGCAACCCGCCGGCGCTCTGGGCCCTCGAGATCCTGGCGATCCTCGGCGCCGCGCTGCCGCCCGCCGCGGCCCCGGACGCCGCGGACGCGGACGAGGACCGCGGCGTCCGCGCCGCCGTCGCCGCCGAGCGCGGGCGCCTCGCCCGGCTCTCGGCGTTCAACCCGGGGACGTTCCGCCACGCCCTCCTGCTCGCCGAGGCCCGCGAGGCGCAGGCCGCGGGCCGGCACGAGGAGGCCGAGCGCCTCTACGACGAGGCCATCGAGCACGCCCACCGGCAGGGCCTCGTCAGCGGCGAGGCCCTCGGCCTGCGCCTCGCCGGCGAGCACCTGCTCGGCCGCGGCCGCGCCCGGATGGCCGGCGCCTACCTGCGCGACGCGCACGGCGCCTACCTGCGCTGGGAGGCCGCCGGCGCCGCCGCGGTCCTGCGCCGCCGGCACCCCGAGCTCTTCCCGGTGGCCGAGCCGGCCCGCGCCGAGCCGGCGGGCACCGCGGCGCACCCGGCCGGGGCGCGCAGGGCGACGACCGCGACCGGCCCCGCGGGCAGCCAGATCGACGTGGTCTCGCTGCTCAAGGCAGCCCAGGCGCTGGCCAGCGACCGGGACCCGGACTCGCTCATCGCGCGCATGATGCGGCTCCTCGCCGAGAACGCCGGCGCCGAGCGCGCCGTGCTGGTGCTCTCGCGCGGCGAGCGCCTCGTCGTCCGCGCGGAGCTCACCGTCGATCCCGAGCGGATCACGCTCCACCGCGACGAGCCGGCCCTGAGCTCGGCGCTCCTGCCCGAGAAGGTCGTGCGCTACGTGGCGCGCAGCCGCGAGCCGCTCGTGCTCGAGCGCGACGGCGGCGACGGGCGCTTCGACGACGACCCGTACCTCGAGCGCCGCGGCCCGGCCTCGCTGCTGATCGTGCCGCTGCTCCACCAGGGGCGGCTCCTCGGCGTGATGGCGCTGGAGCACGCGGGCGTCGCGGGCGCCTTCCCCGAGGCGCGCGTCCAGGTGGTCTCGCTCCTGGCCGCGCAGGCGGCGACCGCCGTGGAGAACGCGGCCCTGTACAGCGAGCTCTCGAGCTCGCACCAGCGCCTGGAGCAGCTCGTCGAGGAGCGCACCGCCGAGCTCAAGGCGGCCAAGGAGGCGGCCGACGCGGCGAGCCGCGCCAAGAGCGATTTCCTCGCGAGCATGAGCCACGAGCTGCGCACGCCGCTCAACGGGATCCTGGGCTACGCGCAGATCCTGGGGCGCCTGGACGGGCTGTCGCCCCGGCACCTGCGCGCCGTGCAGATCATCCAGTCGTCCGGCGAGCACCTGCTCACGCTGATCAACGACGTGCTCGATCTCGCCAAGATCGAGGCCGGCAAGCTGACCCTGATGCCCGACGAGGTGCATTTCCCCTCGTTCGTGCAGGCGGTGCTCGGCATCTGCCAGGTGCGCGCCGAGGCCAAGAGCCTGACCTTCCTGTTCGAGCAGGAGGGCGCCGCGCTCGGGACCGTGATCACCGACCAGAAGCGGCTCACGCAGGTCCTGCTCAACCTGCTCGGCAACGCCATCAAGTTCACCGAGAGCGGCCGCGTGGTGCTGCGCGTGACGGCGGGCGAGGCCGCCGGGGGCGCGGGCGCCGCGCGGCCGGTGCGCTTCCGCGTGGAGGACACCGGCCCCGGCATCGCGCCCGAGCACCTCGAGCGGATCTTCGAGCCGTTCGAGCAGGCGCCGACCGAGGGCGCGCCGGTCGAGGGGACGGGCCTCGGGCTCACCATCACGCGGCGGATCGTGGAGCAGATGGGCGGCGCGCTCCGGGTCGAGAGCCAGCTCGGTCAGGGCAGCATCTTCGAGTTCGAGGTGCCGCTCGTCGACGCGAGCGCCGCGCTCGTCGACGCGAGCGCCGCGTCGACGAGCGCGGCGCCCGAGCGCCCCTCGCGGGTGACCGGCTACGAGGGGCCCGGCCGCGCCGTCCTCGTCGTGGACGATCAGGCCGAGAACCGGGCGGTGCTGCGGGACATGCTCGCGCCGCTCGGCTTCCTCGTGCTCGAGGCCTCGGGCGGCCGCGAGGCGCTCTCGGTGGCCCGCGAGCGCCCGCCGGACCTGGTCGTGATGGATCTGGCCATGCCGGAGCTCGACGGCCTCGAGGCGACGCGGCGCCTGCGGCAGCTGCCCGAGCTCGGCGCGGTGCCCGTGATCGCGTCGTCGGCGAGCGCGTCCGAGGGCGATCGCGCGCGGGTCGCCGGCGCGGGGTGCGACGGCTTCTTGCCCAAACCGGTTCAGCTGGGGGCGCTCCTGCGCCAGATCGAGGCCCACCTGGGCGTCGTCTGGACGCGCGCCGAGCCGCCGCCGGGCGGCGGCGAGCCCGCGCCCCCGCGCGCGGTCGAGGCGCCGGGGCGCGCGCTGCCGCCGGCGGAGACGCTCGCCGGGCTGCTCGACCTGGTGAACCGGGGCCGGCTGAGCGGCCTGCTCCTGGAGATCGAGCGGCTCGAGCGCGAGGACGCGCGCCTCGGCCCGTTCCTCGGCGAGCTGCGCGGCCTGGCCCGGGGGTTCCAGGTCAACCGGCTGCGCGAGCTCCTCCGCGCGGCCGTCCCCGCGCCGGCGGCGGCGCCGCCCGAGCCCGGCGCCGCGCCGAGGTGATCCCCCGCGCGCCGCGCGCGGGCGGCCGCGTCACTCGCGCGCCGCGGGGGCGGCCGCGCGGCGCGACAGCGAGCGGGTCTTGCTCATGGCGTAGGCGATGCCGTCCTGGAGCGTGCTCTGCGTCACCATCCCCGTCATCTCGGCGCCGAGCGCCACCAGCTCCCGCGCGACCTCGGGGCGGATGCCGGTGATCACGACGCGCGCGCCGAGCAGGCGCACCGCTCGAGCGGCCCTCACCAGCGTCTCGGCCACGCGCGCGTCGACGCGCGACACGCCGGTGATGTCGAGGATCATGACCGCCGCCCTGCGCGCGCTCACCCCCAGGGTCGCCGCGTCGACCATCCCCTGCGCGCGCTCCTCGTCGACCACGCCGATGAGGGGCATGACGAGGATCTGGTCGTTGATGGGGATGATGGGCGTCGACAGCTCGGCCAGCCTCGCCGCCTGCCCCGCGATGATCTGCGCCTGGAGCGCGGCGCGGGCCTCCTCGAGCGCCGCCCGCTCGGCGAGCTCGCGCTCGAGCCGCTCGTTCGCGCGCTGGAGCTCGCGGGTGCGCCGCTCCACCGTCTCCTCGAGCGACTCCTTGGCGCGCTCGAGCTCCGCCACCGCCCCGGCGAGCGCCTCCGTCCGCTCCTCCACCCGCCGCTCGAGCTCGTCCGTGAGCCGGGCGAGATCCGCTTGCGCGACGGCGCGCACCTCGATCTCGTTCTCGAGCTCGGCGTTCTTCCTGGCCAGGGCGGTGAGGGCGCGCCGGAGCGAGAGCTGCGTCTTCACGCGCGCGAGGAGCTCGTCGCGCTCGAACGGCTTGGTCACGTAGTCGACCGCGCCGAGCCGGAAGCCACGCAGCTTGTCCGAGATCTCGGCGTGCGCGGTGGTGAAGATGACGGGGATATCGGCGGTGGCCTGGCTGGATTTCAGCCGCTCGCAGACCTCGAAGCCCGTCATGCCCGGCATGGTGACGTCGAGCAGGATGAGGTCGGGAGTCTCGTATTCCAGGCGTTCAAGCACCATGGGGCCGTCGGTCGCAATGCTGACCTCGATCCCCGCCGACTCCAGCGTGCTTGAGAGCACCTCGAGGTTCACGAGAACGTCGTCTGCAATGAGCACGAGCCCGGGCGACGGCTGCTCAATCCGCATCCCTTGACCTCCCCCTGAGCGCCTGCGCGGGAACGCTGCCGTTCCCCCCGGCGTGAGTGCGTTAGTGCGTCGTCGCTGACCTCGAGCGCATGGTCACGTACCCGGTTTCGGCTGTCAAGCGCCTTACATCGAGGTCCGATCTGCCGCAGTTCCGCGTTCGCGTCGAGCGCGCGAGTCGCGCGCGCGACTTGGGTGCTGGGCGGCTCATGCCTTGATGGATCCGCCGCCGGCCGGCTGCTGGCTCGGGCACGCGGTCGCGCGCTCCGCGGCCAGGAGCGGGAGGCCGGGCGATCGGGCGAGCGCGTCGTCGCCCGGGGGCGGCGGCGCGGGCTGCGCCGCGGCGCCTGCGGGCGGGCTGGGCGCGGTGGCCACGATCGTCACCCCGGCGAGGAGCACGAGCCCCGCGGCCGCGGTGCGCGCCGAGAGGACCTCGCCGAGCTGGATCCAGGCGAGCAGCGCGGCCAGGGGCGGCCGGAGAAAGACGTAGACGGCCACCAGCGTCGGCGAGGCGCGCCGGAGCACCCACGCGTTCACCGCGTAGGCCATGACGGTCGGCACGAGGACGCAAAACGCGACGAGCAGGGCCGCCTCCGGGGACCACGAGGGCGCCTCGCGGGCGAGGGCGACGCCGCCGACCGGCGCGAACATCAGTGTGCCGCAGCCGAACACCCAGGCCATGACCGTGACGGTCCCGAGGCGCTGCAGGGCCGATTTCGCGTAGATGACGTAGATGGCGGTCGAGAGGGCGTAGACGAGCGCGAGCGAGTCGCCGGCCCGCGGGAGGGCGAAGCCGGTGAGCATGGCGGCCCCGAAGAGGGCGACCGCGGTGCCGGCGCCGGCGCGCCGGGAGAACGCCTCTCGGCCGGTGACGGCGGCGATGGCGGCGGTGAAGACCGGGATCATCGCGATGAGGAGCGTGGCGGACACGGCCGAGGTGATGCGCAGGCCGACGAGGAAGAGCGCCTGGTTGCAGACGACGCCGAAGAACGCGAGCACCGCGAGGTGGAGGGCGTCGGCGGGCCGCGCGACGCGCGGCGTGCGGAGCGCGAGGTGCGCGCCGGCGAAGACCACCGCCCCGCCGAGGAAGCGCGCCATCGCCAGGGCGGCGGGCGAGACGTCGTGAGGCGGGCTCATCGCGAGCTTGCCCTCCACGGAGAGCGACGCGAAGGCGAATGTCGCGAAGAACAGCGCCGCATGGATGCCGGCCGAGGCGCGGCGCTCTCCGGATGTCTTGGACGGATCGCTGGTCGACATGGACTGGCTCGCTCCCTGGCGGGGAGCTCCCGGGCCGCCAGCGCGGTTGGCTCAGCCGCCCCTTGATCCAGCGCGGGACGAGGCTGCCGCGGCGCGGGTCGTCTTCCCCCAGGCTGGAGAGGATGCCATGGCTGCTTCGCCTGAAACAGCAGATTCCGTCGCGGTCGCTGAACTGGCGCGGGGCGAGTCTTACGATGTGGGCGCGCAGACGCGGTGTTGTGAGGCGTCGCTGTGGGGTGCGCGTGGTGCGGAGCGCGTGGCTCGCCCGGAAGGCGTTCGGAGCATGAGAATAGAAGATTAAAGACGCCAAGACGCCAAGACGCCAAGACGCCAAAAGATAGATAAATAAAAATGGAGAGACAGAGGGAGAACAAATAAAAACAACGCCGCAGAGGCCATGTATCTCCTCGTCTCTCTTTTTCTCTTCTCCCTTGGCGCCTTGGCGTCTTGGCGCCTTGGCGTCCTTTCGTCTTCGTGTTTCGTGTTTTCGCTCTTCTCGCCGGCTCACCGCGCCAGAAGCGCTCACCGGGCGGCGCGGATCACGGGCGGCGCGCGCCGCGGGCGCCTCGGCCACGCCCGGAGGGCGGCCCGCGCGATGCGCTCCAGCTCTTCCCTCGAGGCGCCGTCGCGCGCCTGCGCCGACATGCCCTGGACCACGGCGCCGTAGAACTTGGCAAGCGCCGCCGCATCGGTGTCCGCAGGGACGTCGCCCTCCACGATCCCGCGCTCGATGCGCCGGCGGAGCCCGCCCTCGCTGGCCGCCCGGCGATCGCGCAGCGCGGCCTCGACGTCGGCAGATCCCTCCGTGCAGTTGGCGGCCCCGTGGACCATGAGGCACCCGAGCGGGTGATCCGACGCGGTCGCGAACGCCGCGAACTCCAGGAGGACGCGCGCCACGGCCGCGCGGGCGGTCGGCTCCTCGGACAGGGCTCGCGACAGGCTCGCCCCGTACAGCTCGACATACAGCGCGACCGCCTCGAGGAACAGCTCCTTCTTGCTGCCAAACGCCGCATAGAGGCTGGGCGGCGTGATCTTCATCGCGGCCGTCAGCTCGGCGAGCGACGTCGTGTCGTACCCGTAGCGCCAGAACACGCGAAGCGCCGCCTCGAGGGCGACGCCACGATCGAAGGCGCGCGGCCGGCCGCGCGCCGCTCGGGGGGGCGCGTTCTTCATAGCGATCGCTATACAATGCCTTGACGAGCGGGCTCGTCCAATTTACATAGCGTTCGCTATGAAAATAATCCGATCGTCTGCTGTCGTGCTCACCTCGAGCTTATTGCTCTCCCTGCTGCCTGCCGCCCTGGGAGGGTGCGCGAGCCCGACGCCGCCGGCCGCCGCGTCGGCGCCGGCCGCCGTATCGGCGCCGGCAGCGCCGGCAGCGCCGCCGGCTGCGGCGGACGCTCCGCAGGGCGACGAGGCGCTTCGACGCCGGGTCGATGCGGTGGTCGAGGCCGCCACGGCCGAGGGGCGGGTCGTCGGCGCGGTCGTCGTCGTCGCGCGCGACGGCCAGGTCGTCTACCGGCGCGCCGCCGGCTTCGCCGACCGGGAGGCGAAGCGGCCCGTGCGCGAAGATACGGTGTTTCGCCTCGCGTCGATGACCAAGCCGATCGTGTCGGCGGCCGCCCTCGCGCTGGTGGACGCGGGCGCGCTGGGGCTCGACGATCCGGTGACGAAATGGCTGCCTTCGTTCGCGCCGCGGCTCGCGGACGGCCGGGCCGCGACGATCACGGTGCGGCACCTGCTCACCCACACCGCGGGCCTCAACTACACCTTCCTGGAGCCGCCGGACGGGCCCTATCACCGCGCGCGCGTGTCCAACGGGCTCGATCAGCCCGGCCTCTCCCTCGAGGAGAACCTCGCGCGGATCGCCAAGGCGCCGCTCCTCTTCGAGCCGGGCAAGGCGTGGCACTACTCGCTGGCCACCGACGTGCTCGGGGGCGTCGTGGCCAAGGCGGGCGGCGCGCCGCTGCCGGACGTGGTGCGCCGGCTCGTGACCGGGCCGCTCGGGATGGAGAGCGCGTTCACGGTCGCCGATCCGGAGCGGCTGGCCGTGCCCTACGGCGACGCGGGCGCGCGCCCGGCGCGCATGGCGGATCCGCAGGAGGTGCCGCTCGGGCCGACCAAGGTCACGTTCTCGCCGTCCCGCGTCCTCGATCCGCGCTCGTACCCGTCGGGCGGCGCCGGCATGGTCGGCACGGCCGACGACTACCTCAAGTTCCTCGAGGCGCTGCGCACCGGCGGCGGGAAGATCCTGCGGCCCGCGACGGCCGCGGCCATGACCTCGAACCAGATCGGCGAGATCGAGGCGCAGCAGCCGGGCGGCAAATGGGGGTTCGGCTTCGGGTTCGCGGTCCTGAAGGCGCCGGAGCCGGGCAAGATGCCCTCCGCGCCGGGCACGTGGGAATGGGGCGGCGCCTACGGCAGCAACTTCTGGGTCGACCCGAGCGCCAAGCTCACGGCGGTCGTCTTGACCAACACGGCCTTCGCCGGCATGACGGGCGAGTTCCCCGACGCCGTGCGGCGCGCGGTCTACGGCACGGCGCAGCCGTGACGCGGGGGCGCGGGACGAGGGGCGCGCGCCGCTGCCGACCGGCGCGGCGCCCCCGGAGCTAATCGTCCCACTCCTCCTCGGGGTTCGGCGTGGGCCGAGATACGTCGTCGCCCTGCCGGAGACCCGCATACACCAGGATGGATCCCACGACCGGAAGTATCCATATCAGCACGGCCTGCGCGACCTTCTGCTTGCGCGAGTACAGCTCGCTTCGCCACAGGCGAGCCGTGATGAGGGCCTGAGCGACGACCGCCGCGGCGATCGTGGCCCAGCTGATGACCGAACGCACGACCTGTAGCATAGCACGCGCCCGCGCCTGGCCTCGGTCGAGCCACACCGCTCCGGGGGTCCGCCGCCGGAGCGGCGACGCACGCCGGCGCGAGCAGCGGGTTGTCCGCGGTCCGGGCCGAACGCGCGAGGCGCGCACGACCGGGCCAGCGTTCCTGGACGCGCCGCCGCCGCGTCGCCGTCGGCGTGGGGAACCTGCCGCTAGCGGCAGAACCCCGTAACGCACGTCTGTCCATCGGGGCACACGGCGCCACAGGCTCCGCAGTTGCCCTCATCGTTGCTCAGGTTCACGCAGCGGCTACCGCAGTACGCCAGCCCCGCATTGCAGGTGCACTCGCCGGCGGTGCAGAAGGAGCCGCCGCCGCACGCGTTGCCGCACGTCCCGCAATTGAACTGATCGAGGTTCGTGTTGACGCAGAGCGGATCGCAGTAGGTCTGCCCCGGCAGCGGGCACGTGCAGGCGCCGGCCTGACAGGTCGAGCCTGCTGCGCACCTCGTGCCGCAGGCTCCACAGTTCGCGTTGTCCGTCTGCGTATCGACGCACAGGGGATCACAGAACGTCTCGGCCGGCTCGCATGGGGATTCGCTCTCGCCGCCCTGTCCACCCGAGCCGCCGAGACCACCTTGCCCCCCGGCGCCGACCTCACCGCTCCCTCCTTGGCCCCCCGCGCCGCCGGTGCCGCCGGCGCCGCCCTCGCCGCTCCCGCCCTGGCCCCCCGCGCCGCCGGCGCCGCCGGCGCCGCCGGTGCCGCCGGTGCCGGCCTCACCGCTCCCTCCTTGCCCTCCCGCGCCGCCTGACCCGCCGGTGCCCCCCTGAACGCCTCCGCCGCCCCCCGCGCCCCCTCCAGCGGCGCCACCCGCGCTCGTGGTGGCGTCTGTCGACTGGCTGCTCTCGCCGCTGCCGCACCCGACCACCGGCACCGAACAGACGACCACGCCCGCCATCCAACCCAGGATCCACATGCGTACGCGCGCACGATGCATCTCGTCCTCCAATGTAAGTGGAGCAGAGCTCAAGATCATGTCCTGTTCCGGGGAGCCACGACGACTCCCACGGACTCGCTGTCGCGGCAGGCCCCGCGCGCGGCTCAGCTTTTTCTTAACTACCTTTTGGAGAAGCGAGGACATCGGTTCGGCAAACCACGGAGCCCCCAGGCCGAGGCCCTCCGCTCGAGTCATCGAGTAGCCCCCATGACAGATGCAGCCGTGCTTCCGCAGGAACCATGAGCCAGGATACGGGCTGACCGGTCCAGCCTTCCGCAAGGCGAAGAGGTGTTGCCCCCCAGCTTGCGACACCACGGCGGAGCCGGTCCACGACGGGAGTCGGCGGCGCACATGCGGCGATGAGCGCCGCTGCGGGCGCAGGCTTGGCTTCCTCGCGCGATTCGGCAGTACCTGGCTCGATGACGTGCGCGCCCTGGCGGGCCCCAGCGGTGAACGGCCCATCCTCCGCGCAGCGGGCGGTCCTCGCCCTGCCGTAGGTCAGGAGCAGCCGCGGGGATGTCCCGCAGACCGCATATGACGTTGAGGGCTCAGCAGCCCGTGCTCTGCGAGACCGTGAGCGTCGCGCTGTAGGCGTCGGGCGAGCCGCCCTGGAACACCACCACCTGCGTGGCCGCCGCCCCGGCGAGCGCGCTGACCGGCACCTCCCAGACGTAGACGTCGTCCGCCGTGGAGACCAGCGGCGAGACCCCGCTCACCTGGATCCACGCCCAGCCCGGGCCGACATGCCGGTACAGCGCGCCGTTCTCGATCATGTGATCGATGCCGGCGGGCTGCCCCGGCGGGAGGTGATAGCCGGTGGCCGTGTCGTTGTCGCTGTCGATGAACACGCGGTGATGGGCGAACGGATCCACGTACGCTGCCTCGTACCGCGCCACAGAGGCGCTCAGGCACGAGGACGGGCTCAGGATCGACGCCGCGGCCGCCGCCGGCGTGGTCACGGTCAGCGTGTCGCTGGGGTCGCTCACGTTGCCCGCCGCGTCCCAGGCCCTGACCTGGAAGCCGTAGCTCGTGGACGGCAGCAGGCCGGTCACCGTCATCCGGTTGTCGTAGGTCGTCCCGATCGCGACACCGTCCTTGAACACCTCGTAGCCGGCGGTCGCCACGTCGTCCCAGGGGTTGTTCCACGTCAGGGTCGCGCGCGCCGTCGAGGTGCCCGACACGGCCGCCGCGCCGAGGCCGTCCGGCGGATCTGGCACGCTGGTGTCGTCGACGCCGGCCGCCTCGACCAGCTCGGCGTCCCAGTAGGGCGGGAACGTGTCCCAGGGATGGCCGAGCACGGTTCCCGTCGGCGGTCCAGTCGGCCACCGAGCTGCCCCCGCCTCCCGGGCCGTCCAGCCTGGTGGGGTGCGGCGCCGCCGGCGGGAAGGCGAAGCCGTAGTAGCCGGTGTCCACGTAGGCGATGGCGAGGGCGCCCGCGTCGTGGATCTTCGCGATCGCGTCGGCCCATGCCTCGTGGAACGGCGCCTCTGGCTTCGAGGCGCTGCCGTTGACGACGACGATGTCGCTCGTCGGGACGTTCTGCGCGAGCCGCGCGAACATCTCGGCACCGCCGGCGGTGTCCGGCCCCCAGTACGCCGGTATCGCCGTGCGCTGGTGGGCCGCCTCGTCCGGCGCGGCCGCCGCGGGCGCCGGCGCCAGCAGCGCTGCTCCGGCGAGCGCGGCAGCGGCCGCGCCCGAAGGGTTCCTGTGCTTCCAGGTCATCTCGGCCTCTTCAAGCAAGAAAGTCGACAGCGGATGATCCTGGAGCTCCCGAGGCATGCCGGGGAGTCCTCCAGTCATCGAACGGTCGGCAGCCTACCGGCAAAAGCGGCTCGGTCAAACGACGATGGCGGGAGCGCCCGTCGCAGGCGGCGATCGCGGGCGGCAGAGCAGGTGTTTTCGCCGGAGAAGGGCGCGTCCGCTGGGTTCTTTGAAGTAGTGCAAAGGCGTCACCTGGAACCGCGCTCGGCGAAGTCCGGCGCGGCGGCCAAGAGATGAGGAAACCGCCGAGACGCCGAGGACGCCAGGGGCCAGCGACTGGAAAGTTGAAGTGCCCTCTTCACCCCACCCGGCGCGATAAGCCACCACGACCGTCGCTGCCGGAGAGGGCCTATCCGCCGTCCGACGGCGCCCCGCCTCCAGCGCCGCGCGGCCGCCTGCGGTAGAGTAAGCGGCTCACCGGCAGTCCGTCGGCGATGGCGTGGTGCTCGCGGGGGCTCCTGGCGCCGTAGGGGTTCTCGCCGAGGTGCGGCGAGCCGGGCGCGTCGCCCGCCGGCTCGAACGCCGGGTGCGCGCCGATCTGCTCGGCGTACAGCGCGGCGCGCTCCTCCACGTCGGTCTGCACGAACAGCTCGCCGCCGTCCGCGAGCAGGCGCGCGAGGCTGTCGAGCAGCGCCGGGCCCATCACCAGGCGCTTCTCGTGGCGCTTCTTCCACCACGGATCCGGAAAGTGCAGGAAGAACCGCGCGATCGACGCGTCCGGCCGGAGCCGCCCGAGCGCCTCGCGCGCGTCGGCGTTCAGCGCCCGCACCCGGCCGCCCAGTCCGCGCTTCCGCAGGCGCTCGTCGACGATCGCCGACCACTTCAGGCGGATCTCCAGCCCGAGCAGCCGCGACTCGGGGCTCGCCGCCGCGCGCTCGAACAGGAAGCCGCCGCGGCCGGGGCCGATCTCGATCTCGACGGGGCCCGTACCCGGGAGCAGGTCGTCGATGGAGACATCGTCCCCGTCGGGGAAGCGGGGCGCGTCGGCGTAGGGGTGGTTCGGGCGCGGCTGGAAGACCATGGAGCCCCGGCGCTCTACCAAATGCCGGCCACGCGCGCGCGGGAAATCGCGGCCCCCCGGGCGGGGCGCGGTGGTATTCGTCGGGCCCCATGGCGGCTCCCCAGGCCCCCTCCCCGCTGCGCGCCCTCGCCGCGCGCGCCCTCCCCTACGCGCCCGCGCTCGCGGCGAGCGGCGCGCTCGGGGCGCTGTGCGTCCGGGCGATCCTCGAGCAGGCGGGGCGCCCGGCCCTGCCGCTCGACGACGCGTTCATCCACATGCAGTACGCCCGGCGGCTCGCGGAGGGCGGCTTCTTCAGCTTCGTGGCCGGCGAGGGGTACTCGACCGGCGCCACCAGCCTGCTCTGGCCGGTGCTGCTCGCCCCGTTCTACGCGCTCGGCCTGCGGGATCTCTCGCTGGTCTACGCGATCTGGGCGCTCGGATTCGCGTTCCACGCCGCGCTCGCCGTCGAGACCGCGCGGCTCGCGCGCCCCCTGGCCGGCAACGCCGCGGCGGCCGGCGCCGGCGCGATGTGCGCCGGGTTCGCGGCGTTCGCGTGGTTCGCGTGGAGCGGGATGGAGACGGTCGCGTTCGCCTGGATCCTCACCCGCACCGCCCGGCTGGCCGCTGGCCTCGTCGAACCGGCGGCGCCGGAAGCCGCTGCGGAGCCCGGGCAGCCTGCGCCGCCGGAAGGCTCCTCTGCGCCGGAAGGCTCCTCTGCGCCGGAAGGCTCCGCTGCGCTGGCGACCGGCTCCGCGCCGCCGCCCGCCTCTGCGCCGCCGCCCGCCTCCGCGCCGCCGCCCGCCTCCGCCGGGGCCCTCGCGCTCGCCGGCTTCGCGGCGCCGCTGCTCCGCCCCGAAGGCGCCCTGGCCTCCCTCATCGCCGCGGTCGCGCTCGCCGTCTCGGCGGCCCGCCCAGCGCCGCCATCGCCCCTCCCGGCGCCGCCGCCGCCGTCCCCCGCGACGCCCTCCCGGCCGCCCCGCGGCAGCAGCGGCGTCCTCCGCCTCCTCGACCGGCGCCTCCTCGTCCTCGCGCCGCTCCTCGGCCCGCTCGTCGTCCCGGCCTTGAACCAGCTGCTCGCGGGCCACCCGACCTCGTCGACGACCACCGTCAAGTGGCTGCTCGGCAACCCCAACTACGACGGACCGACGCTCCGGGCCACCCTCCTCCAGAACATCCGGCTGCTCGTGACCGACGTCCTCGACGGCGGCCAGTGGACCGCCGTCTTCCTCCCCGAGGGGTCCGCCGCCGTCATCGCCCTCGGCGCCGTCGCGCTCGCCGTGGCAGCGCACCGGCGGGGCCGGCCCGCGCACGCCGCCGTCGTGGCCGCCCTCGCGCTCGGCGCGCTGCTGCCCTGCACGTACCTGAGCTTCCTCTGGAACCGCGTGCGCTACGTCTGGCCGTTCGCCCCGGCGTGGTTCGTCATGGCCGCGTGCCTCGCGCGCGAGCTCGGCGACGCCGCCCAGCGGGTCCGGCGCTCGCTCCACTACGTGACGCCCCTTATCGCCGGCGCGTTCGCCGGCGCCCTGGCCGCGCGGCTCCCGTGGGCCATCCACGACCTCGCCAACTCCGCGCGCGCCATCGACCGGCAGCAGGTCTGGCTCGGCCGCTGGGCCGCGCTGCACCTGCCCGAGGACGCCCGGATCGGCGTCAACGACACCGGCGCGCTCGCCTACCTCGGCGGCCGCAAGACCTTCGACGTCGTCGGCCTGACGACCGAGGGCGAGGCGCGCTACTGGGTGGCCGGCGCGGGCTCCAGGTTCGAGCACTACGAGAAGCTGCCCCCGGAGCGCCGGCCGACGCACTTCATCGTCTACCCGCACTGGATGGCCTGCGCGCCGGTGCTCGGCCGCGAGCTCGTCGAGGCCACGGTCGAGGATCAGGCCATCCTCGGCGGCACCACGATGGTCGCCTACGAGGCGCGCTGGGACCTCCTCGGCTCCGGGGCCCGGCCGGTGCGGTCGGCGCCCGGGGAGCGGATCCTCGACGAGGTCGACGTGTCGGATCTCGAGTCGGAGTCGGCGCACGCGTATGCGCTCGAGCCGCTCGCCGACCAGCGCAACGTGGCGGTCGCGCTGGCCGCGCCGGAGAGCGACGCGCCCGGAGCGGTCGATCCCGCCCGCGCCGAGATCGCCGACGGCGGGCGGTATCACCGGTCGGCCGACCGCTTCGTCGTCCACGTCGCCGCGCCCCCCGCCGAGGCGCGCCTCGTGCTCCGCGTGGCCTCGGACGACGGCGCCGAGCTCGCGATCTCCGTGGCCGGCGAGGAGGTCGGGGCCGTCGAGGTGCCGGCCGGGACATGGGTGGAGCGCTCCCTGGCCCTACCCGCCGGGCGCCTCTCGGGGCCGACGCCGATCGCGATCACCGCGCGGCGCGGGGCCGGATTCCACGCCTTCCATTACTGGATCGTGGGGCGCTGACGCTCCACCGCGCGTCCTGCCAGGCGCCCTGAACGCGGCTCGCCGGCGCTCCCACGCTCGTCGCTGTCGCGCGCCACGCGCCCCTCAGCGCGACCGCCGGCGCGCGGGCGCGGTCGATGTCCGCCGCGGCGCGCCGGATCCGAAGAGATAGCCCAGCGCCAGGGCCGTGGCCTCGCCCTCGAGCTGCGCCGTGCCGACGAGCTCCGGCTGCTCGAAGACCGCGCGGTGCGCGAGCGCCTCGAGCGCGGTCTCCACCACGAACGCCGCGCGCCGCAGGTCGGGCACCGCGAGGTGCGCGCGGTGGGGCGCGAGCGACCGCTCCAGCAGCGCCGCGAGCGCGCGGCGCGTCTCCATCACCTCGGCGTCCCGGCCGACGCGCGACGCCTGCTCGGTGAGGATCTTGTGCAGCGCCGGAGGCACCCGTTGTCCGTCGAGGCCGGCCCGCACGAAGGCGCGCACGGCCGCCTCGGGGTCCGCCGGATCCGCCTCGGCCAGCGCGCCCTCGACGCGCGCCACGAACGCGGCGACGTGCCGCTCGACGAGCGCCCCGACCAGCGCCTCCTTGTTCGGGAAGTATTGATACAGCGACCCGACGCTCACGCCCGCGCGCGCCGCCACCGCGATCGTCGTCGTGTGGTCGTACCCGCGGGCGACCAGAACGCGACTGGCCGCCTCGACGATCGCGTCCACCGTCGCCCGCGAGCGCGCCTGTCGCGGTGATTTCCGCGGGTTTGTCTCGGGTGTGCCCATCGCAGGACGCGCCTCCGGGAACGCGAATACCCGACACGGAGGAGCCTTCGCATACTGACTCGACCCCACGCAGGAGGCAACAGCCATCATGGAGACCACGACCCTGGAGACCCACATCCCCGTCGCGCTGATCCCCGGCGCCTCATCGGTCCTCGGCCGCGCGACCGCCGCGCTGCTCGCGGCGCGCGAGGTGCGCCGCCGCGGCGCGGGCCGGATCGTCGACATCAGCTCGCTTGCAGGTGCGGCATGAGCGTCCTCGACATCGAAGGTGCCCTCGCCTCTCCCGCGCACCCGCGCGCGCCGCGCATCCTCGGATCGTACTCGGCCAGCGGCCCCTGCATGGTCGGCGCCTTGACGGTCCCGGCGGACAGCAACGACGGCTCCTGGGAGCGGCACGACGGCGGCGACGAGCTCATCGTGATCCTCCGCGGGCGCGCGACGTTCACGATCCGCCTGCCGGACGGCACGACCGAGGTGGCCGAGGTCGGTCCGGGCCAGGCGCTGCTGATCCCGCGCGGCGCGGCGCATTCGGGGCACGTCGCCGAGGATGTGCAGGTGTTCTTCGTGACGCCCAGCGACGGCAACGTCACCTGGACCGACGCGGAGACAGGCGCCCGCCGGCCCTGAAGGCTCCGCCGGTCGCGCGAGATCAGACCGGCTACTTGAAGATCGCGAGGGGCACGGCGTTCGCCATCGCCTCGTAGCCGGCGTCGTTGGGGTGCAGGTGATCGCCGCTGTCGAACGAGGCGAGGATCTTCGCGGGCTGCTCCGGGTCGCGCACGGCGGCCTCGAAATCGATGACCCCCTCGTAGGAGGTGTTGCCGCGGATCCACGCGTTGACCTCCTGGCGGATGGCCTCCCCCTCGGGCGTATAGTACGGCGGGAACGCTTCCTCGAACGGCAGGAGCGTGCCGACGAACGCCTTGACCCCCCTCGCCCTCGCCTTGTCGGCGAGCGACTTGAGCCCGTCGATCATCTGGGCGGCGGTCACCTTCTCGGCGGGCCCCGAGAAACCCGGCATCCCGATGTCGTTGATCCCGATCAGGACAATGGCATGCGTCACGCCCGGCGTCCCCAGCACGTCGCGCTCGAAGCGCGACACGGCGCTGGGACCGATGTTGTCCCGGAGCAGCCTGTTCCCGCCGAGGCCCTGGTTGACGACCGCGACCATCCGCGTCTCCGGATCCGCCTGAAGCCGCGCGAAGAGCCGATCCGAGTAGCGCTTGTCGGCGTCGATCGTCGATGCCGAGCCGTCCGTGATCGAGTCGCCGAACGTAACGACGACCTTCTGGGGCTCCGTGGACTCGACGTCGACGCCCGCGAGCCAGTACGTGGACGTGATGTTGGTCGGTGACGTCAAGGTCTCGCTCGCCGCCTGGTTTCCCTGGGCGACCGCGTGCGTCGTGAAGGAGAACGGGTGCCACGTCGCGGGCTCCGACGTCGCCGCGCTGTGAATGCTCACGATGAGGCGGTCGCCCGGGCTCACCGCGAGCTCCACGCCGTCGCTCACCGCCTCGCTGGCCGGCGGGATCGACGCGCTCGGCTGGCCGGAGAACTGGACCCGCCGGTCGGTGCCCGGCGCCGAGACGAAGGGCGAGGCCTCTTTCGCCACGCGGACCTCGGCGAGCTCCAGAGGCTGGGTCCCGAAGAGGTTCGAAAGCCGCAGCCGGACCCGATCGCCGGAGGCGGTGACGGCGAGCCTCTGGCGCAAGGTCTCGTCGCTGAAGCCACGCGGCGTCATGTCGGGGAACGGCGAATCCGCCCCCTGCATCGTCGTCCCCCACGCGGCTGTCCAGCTCGCGACGGACACCTCGTCGTCCCCGCCGCAGCCGGCGGCGGCGAGGGCCAACACAAACGCTCCCAGGATCGCCGGACGGGTCGATGTCAAACCGTTCATCACGCATCTCCTCCACGCACAAACAGGTTCATTCACCTCGGGCGGCGGCTCTTGCCCGCGCCATGCGCTACGCGGCCCGGCGGTCTCGGCGGGCCACTGCTTCACCGGGGCGACGAACGACCGCCGGCGGGATCGACAGAGCGAGACATTTTTTTTCGCGCCCCCGCGCGGCGCACGGCCGGGGCCTGGATTCCAGGAAGAGGATCGGCGCCAGCAAGCGATCGACCCGGCTCATCCGGGCACGCCGGCGGCCCTGCCATCCCTCCGGGCGCGCGTCGAGCACACGCGAACGGCGGGCATGCACCGCGGCAAGCGTGGGCGAGATCACAACGGTGAGGAAGCAGGGGCACCCGACGCGGGCTAACCCAGCGAATCTACTTATTTTTTTTCAGGCCGTTCGGGGCGTCCCGACAGAGATGGCAAGAGAGCTCGTGTCCGTCCGCCAGGGTCGCCGAGCCGCGCCTGCTCGGCTGCGTGCGCTCGGGCTCACCGCGCCTGGCGTCCCATGGAATGGGCCATGCAAAGTCCCCCGCGGCGGCGTCACCCGCCGCGTTCACGCACCACGTTCGGAAGCAAGCTCAACACGGCCTCGGGCGTCTCGGCAGAGATCGACGAGCCGCTCGCGCTCGCCGGGCGCCTGGCTGCCGAGGCACGTCGCGCACCAGACCGAAACTGGAGGTCCAACATGAAGCGTTTGATCTTGTTGCTAACCGCCACATTGCTCGCCACGCCCGCCTCCGCTTACGACGTCGAGAATTTGAAGCCGTACCCGCAAACCATGAACGGCAAACGTCGCATCGTCATCGATCTGCCTCAGCTCGCGGACGAAGATCGCGCGCGCGTGGAGATCTCATTTTCCAAGCTGCTGGAAAATTCAGACTGCAACCTCAAATGGGTCAGCGGCACAATCAAGGAAGGCACGATCGAAGGCTGGGGTTACCCTTACTGGGAAGTGAACAGCAACGGTGATATCACTGGCACACTCGTGGCCTGCGGGAATACACCGACAAAGACCGAACGCATCTTCGGCGCGAGAGACATGATCCGTTACAACTCCAAGCTTCCACTTGTCATCTACGTTCCGGATGGCCTCGATGCGGCGTTCCGAACGTTCACCACGCCGGGCGGGTTCGAGACGAGAAGCTAAGCCACTTTCATGACGTGATCCGGTCGTACGACATCGAGCACGCCGAGCCGAGCGGCGCAGACATCCATGTCGGCGCCTCGGCCGAAGCCGCTCACGGACGCTGCAGGGCATCCGGCTGCACTGTGGGCAGGTATGCGCGCGCGTCGCTGCGCGCGCGCTCACACGGAGCCTTGCGCCCCGCGCCCCGCCCCGGCGCGTCGCTGCGCGTCGGCGGCCCGAGCTCCGCGTGCGAGCTGGAGAGCGCCGCAGGACACCGCGGCAGGCGCGGGCGGTAAACTGCGCGGCAGGCGCGCGCGGTAAACAGCGCGGCAGGCGCGGGCGGTAAGAAGACTCCTGATCCTGCGTGCAACGCACGCGAATCCCGCTCCCCGGCGTCAGCCGTTGTGATACATCGAAGACACCTTGTCCGAACCGCTCACTCAGGTTCACGAGCTGCTCGGCCTGCGCGACGACGCCCCGGACAAGGGGCCGCGCGAGCAGGCCGCTGTCGACCTCCTGCTCTTCGATCTCGGCGCGGTGACCTTCGCCCTGAGGGCGCAGCAGGTCGAAGAGGTGATCGCGTGGCGCACGCCCCTGCCGCTGCCGCGCGCCGATCCGCGGGTGATGGGCATCCTCCAGGACCGGGGCAGGATCATCGTGATCGTGTCGGCCCCGCCCACCCCGCTCGCCGAGCCGGCGGCCGCGCCGCTCCGCATCGTCGTCTGCCGCACGCAGCGCGGTTACCTCGGGTTGCCCGCCGGCAAGACGCGGTGTGTTGCCGCGGTAAAAGTGCTCGGAGAGCTCGTGCCGAAAGCTGTGGTCGACACCGGCGAGGGGGTAGTAACCTTCCTCGACGTGAGCCATCTGCTCGACGCTCCCGAGGGCGCGCCGCAGCCGTCCGTCGCGCCGCGCGCCGATCTGGACGCCTGGTTGGGTCGATGAGCGATCCGAGCTCCCGATCTCTCACGGCGAGGCCCAGGCCGCCGGCCGATCCGATCGATGAAGCGGCGACGCCCGTGAGCGCGCCCGCGCCGCCGAGATCGCCGTCGAGCGTGCCGCCGAGCCCGCCTGTGCTCGTCATCGACGACAGCGAGATCGCCCGGGAAGAGGTCTGCCGCTTGCTCCGCACGGCCGGCTTTCAGGTGGTCGCGCTCCCCTCCCCCATCGGGGCGACGCAGGCCATCGTGCGGCATCAGGCGCGGATCGTGGTCGTCGACGTCTTCATGCCCACCATCCGCGGGGACCGGCTGCTCACCCTGTTCCGCAAGAACCAGCGGCTCGGGCACCTCAGCGTCATCCTGATGTCCGGGCACTCCGAGCGCGAGCTCGAGCAGCTGCAGATGGATGTCCAGGCGGACGCGGTCCTCTCGAAGCGCAACCTCGATCGCCTGCCGGCCCTCGTCCGGCGGCTCGCCGGCAAGGAGCGGTGACATGGGGGCCGTGGTCGCCATGCTGCACGCCGGGGTGCGATGCGCGTTTCCAGCGCAGCAGGTGCTCCTCGCCGAGGGCGGCCCCGCGCCCGGGCCCGGCGAAAGCCTCTGGGGCGGCCCCGCGCTCGAGCCCGGCGAAGGCCCCCGGGGCGACGCGGGCCCGGACCGCGCGGCGACCGCGGCGCGCGCGGCGACCGAGCCGGCGACGCGGACCGTGCGCCTGTCGACCGGCGGCGGCGCCCGCGCGATCGCCTGCGCGCGCCCCCGGCTCGTCGAGGTCGACCGGGCGCGGGTGTGGCCGCTGCCGGAGCTCCTCGCCGAGATCCTGGCGATGCCCCACGTCGTCGGGCTCGCCGAGATCGACGGCGCGCTGCACTGGGTGGTCGACGCCCGCCGCCTCCCCGACGTCGGCGCCTGATGCGGCGCCCATCGAAGATCCGTTCGAGGTCGTTCAAGGCTGACCAGAGAAACATGGCGTCTCCGAGCTCTTCGATTCGAATGCTGATGACCCTCCTGCTCGTCACCACCACGAGCGCCGAGGGCCTCTCCGCCGCCTCGGTCCCGTACGAGCTGCGGGGCGCCATCCTCCTGCGATCGATCGGCTACGAGAGCGGGTTCGCGAGCCGGAAGGGCGCGGCCGTGCTCGCCGTCCTCGGGGGGGAGTCGGGCGAGAGCGCGGACGACGCGAGCGCGATGGCCACCGTGCTCTCGAAGCTGGCCGCGAAGACGACCGTGGCCAGCCGGCAGGCGACCGTCCTGCGCGTGACCTACACCGGAAGAGCCCAGCTGCAGGAGGCGCTGCGCGCCGGCGGCGCCGAGGTGGTCTACGTGGCGCGCGGGCTGGCCGCGGCCATCCCGGACATCCCGTCTCGCGAGGGCGCCGTGGTCCGCATCATCGCGTGCGGCGACGGCGACGACACGAAGCGCGGCTGCGACGTGGCCGTGGGGCTCGCCGGCACCAAGCCCGAGCTCCTCCTGAACGTGAAGCACGCCAACGCCATCGGCCTCCGCTTCGATCCGCAGCTCCTCCGGCTCGCCCGCATCGTCAACTGAGGCCCTCGCGGCGCCGGCCGCCGGCCCTCCGGCACAGCGCGTCGCCCCTCTCAGGATTCACGGTTCACGATTCACGATCTCTCCTCCAGCGTCCGCCATCGATCAGCCACCCTCATCGATCCTCCCTCCGCCGCCATGTTCAACTTTCGCTCCATCCGCTGGAAGATCGCCGCCCTCGTCGCGTCGGTGGCCATCGTGCTGTCGGCGCTCGATCTGTGGCTGATCCCCGACCGCACGGCGCGGGCGAGCGAGGCCGAGCTGCACGAGCGCGCCGGGATCCTCGCCACCATGCTGAAGGAGCCGATCGGCGTGGCCATGGACCTCGAGCAGCCGCCCGAGACCTTCCCGGACACCCTGCGGACCGCGATGACCGACCCCCTGGTGAGCTGGGTGTCCGTCTACGACGCCAAGGGGGCCCGCATCGCCGCGATCGGCGCGGTGCAGGCGCCCGAGAGCGCGGCGGGCGCGCAGGGCGGCGGCGACGAGAGCGTCGTCGTCAGCGAGGCCCCGATCCGCTCGCGGAACGGCGACCGCCAGCTCGGGACCCTCGCGGTGGGGCTGCGCAGCGACCGGATCGCCCAGCGCCGCGCCGACGCGCGCAGGACCATCGCCCTCCAGTCGGCGGGGATCATGCTGCTCGGCCTGGGGCTGGCGTGGGTCATCTCGGCGCGCATGACGCGCTCGATGGCGCACATCAAGGAGGCGGCCGACCGCATCGCCCGCGGCGACGTGTCGGCGCGGCTGTCGCTCCGGATCTCGGGCGACGAGCTCGGGGACATGGCCAGCGCCTTCGAGCGCATGAACACCCAGCTGCGCCAGCTCCAGGAGACGGCCGCGCGGGTCGCGGGCGGCGATTTCACCTGCAAGATCACCGGCGACGGGGAGCTGTTCGCCGCGTTCCGGGCCATGGTGACGAGCCTCCAGGAGCTCGCCACGCGCGTCGGCAACACCTCGTCGGAGGTCGCGTCGGCCGCCGCCGGGATGTTCTCGTCGGTCCGCGAGCAGGAGACGACCGCCAACCAGCAGAACGCGGCGCTCGAGGAGATCCGGCGGACCGTGGAGGCCCTGACCGCCAGCGCGGATCACATCGCGAAGGACGCGGCGACCGTGCACGAGATGGCGCAGCGGAGCCTCGTCAGCGTCCAGCACACCGCGGAGCAGACGCGCCTCGTCAGCTCCCACTCGGACCGCATCGGCGAGATCCTGTCGCTCATCCAGAGCATCGCCGACAAGTCCGACCTGCTCGCGCTGAACGCCGCGCTCGAGGGCACCAAGGCCGGCGAGGTGGGGCGCGGGTTCTCGCTCGTCGCCGCCGAGATGCGCCGGCTGTCCGAGCACGTCATGGACTCGGTCCGCGACATCCGCAAGCTCGTCGCGGACATGCACGCGGCCTCCCACGCGTCCGTGCTCGCGACCGAGGACGGCATCAAGCTGGCCCGCGACACCGCCGCCGCCGCCGCGAAGATCTCGGACGCCGTGGACCACCAGCGCGAGGGGACGGCGCAGGTGAAGACCGCGATCGTCGACATCGTCGGGGCGGTGAACGACACGCTGACGAGCAGCGCGGACGCGACCCGCTCGGCCGAGTCGCTGCTCCAGCTGTCGCACGCGCTCAAGGCGACGGCGAGGGCCTTCCGGGTGAAGCCGGCCGCGGCGAAGCGCGAGAAGCCGGCCATCGACGAGGCGGACGCGGATGAGGAGCCGGGCTGACCTCGTCGCCGCGTTCCACCGGGCCATGCCGGACCGCGTGGCCCAGGCGACCGACCTGTGGCTCGGCTACGAGCAGGGCCAGGCCGGCAACCTCCCGGTCCTGCGCCGGCTCCTGCACACGCTGAAGGGCGAGGCGCACATGCTGGAGCTCGCCGCGTGCGGCGACCTCGCCGAGCTGGCGGAGACCGTCATCGACGCGGTGCGGGCCGGCGCTCGCCCCACGCAGCTCACCGGCGACAGCGTCCTCGGCGCGCTGGAGGCGCTCGGGCTCCTGTCGGCGAGCGCCGGCGAGGAGGCCGCGCTCGACCTCGGCCTCGTGAAGGAGACCCTCCGCGCGGCGCGCGCGGAGCTCGCGGGCGCGAGCGCCCCCGCCGGCGAGCCCGCGCCGCCGCCCGCCCCCGCGGCCGACAGCGTCCTGCCGCCGCGGCTCGACCCGGCCGCGCCGGACAAGGCCGCCCCGCCCGCGGCCCTCGACGCCGGGGCGGTCGGGGCGCTCCTGCACGAGATGCAGCGGCTCCACGGCGAGCGGGAGGTCCTCCAGCGGCGGCTCCGCGAGGCCCAGCGCATGCTCCGCGCGCTGCTCGTCGAGATCGACCCCCGCGGGGCCGCGGCGGACCGGGTCGCCGAGCGCATCACCAAGACGCTCGGCTACGGCGCGGAGATCGAGCGCCTCCTCGGCGCCGTGCGGGCCGACTGGTCGAGCAACGAGTTCGCGGCCGGGCGCGCGCTCGGCGAGCTCGACGAGGTGGTCCGCCGGGCGTCGGTGGTGCGCACCGAGCGCCTCCTGAACCAGGTGTCGCTCGCCGCCCGGAGCGCGGCGCGCATGCTCGGCAAGGACGTCGAGGTGCGCGTCGAGGGCACCGGGCTCCTCGACGCCGCGGTGGAGCGCCGCCTGGAGCCGGCGCTGCTGCACCTCGCGCGCAACGCCGTCGATCACGGCATCGAGCCGGCGGACGTCCGCGCGCGCCGCGGCAAGCCCGCGCGCGGGGCGGTGACGGTGACCGTGGTCCAGACCGACGCCGCGGTGCGGGTCGAGGTGAAGGACGACGGCGGCGGGGTCGATTTCGCGCGCCTGCGCGAGGTGCTCGCCGGGGCGGTCCCGGACGCCGCGTCCCTCGACGACGCCGAGCTCGTCCCGTACCTGTTCGCGCACGGGCTCACGACGAGCCGCAGCGTCGGCGCGATCTCGGGCCGAGGCGTCGGGCTCGACGTGGTGGCGCGGGAGGTCGGCGCGCTGGGCGGGCAGGTCCGGGTCGACTCGAGGCCCGGGCTCGGGACGACGATCCTGCTCGTGGTGCCGAAGAACCTCCACGGCGAGGAGGTGGTCCCCGTCTCCTGCGGCCGGTTCCGGTGCGCGGTGCCGACGCACGCCGTGCACTCGGTGATGCTGCTCGAGGAGCTGCTGCACACCTCGGACGGGCCGCGGGTGCGCCTCTCCGGCGGCTCCGGCGCGGAGCTCGTGCCGCTCTACGCGCTCGGGGCGGTGCTCGGCGACGGGGGCCAGCCCGGGCCGGGGGACGCGGCGCTCGTGCTGCACCACGCCGCGGGCCTGTTCGCGGTGAGCGTGGACGGCTACGAGAACCCGCGGCTCGTCGCGCTCGTCCGGTCGGAGGAGCTGCCGAGGAGCTCGCCGCTCGTGCGCGGCGTGGCGCCGACGGCGGACGGCGAGGCGATGCTGCTCCTCGACGTGGAGCGGGTGTTCGCGTGCGCGCGGCAGGCGCCCCGGGAAGCGCCGTCGCGCGCCCTGGCCGCCGTGCCCAAGCGCGAGCCGCTCGCGCTGGTCGTTGAAGACGCCCCGGTCGCGCGGGAGCTGCTCTCCGGGATCCTGCGGGCGATCGGCCTGCGCGTGGAGGAGGCGAGCGACGGCCGGGAGGGGCTCGCGCGGGCGCGGGCGACGCCGCCGGACGTGGTGCTGACCGACATCGAGATGCCGTACATGAACGGCCTCGAGATGGTGGCGGAGATCCGGCGCACGCCCGCGCTCGCCCGGGTGCCGGTCGTGGTGCTGACGACGCAGACCGCCGCGACGCACGCGCAGAACGTCGCCGCGCTGCGCGGGCTCGGCGTGCGGGCGGTGCTGTCGAAGCAGCGGTTCGTCGAGGAGGAGCTGCGCCGGATCGTCGCCGAGAGCCTGGAGGGCGCGTGACGACGCGGGTCGTGATCGCCGACGACTCGGACATCGCCGCGGCCCTGCTCGAGGCGATCCTGGAGGAGGACGCGGGGATCCGGGTGGTGGGCCGGGCGCGGACCGGGGCGGAGCTCCTGTCGTTGCCGGCGGTCGCGATCGCCGACGTGGTGCTCGTGGACCTGCTCATGCCCGAGCTCGACGGGCTGTCCGTGATCCGGACCGTCGCCGCCCGGGCCGGGGTGATCGTGGTCAGCTCGCTCCCGCGCGGCTCGGCGGCGGTCCGCGAGGCGCTGGCGCAGGGCGCCGGCGGCAGCGTCGAGAAGCGCGATCTCGCCGGCGCCCCGGCCCGGGCGCGGCTGCGCGCCGCGGTGCTGCGCGCGGCCCGGCGGCCGGTCGCGGCGCGGGGCGGGCGGGTGATCCTGGTCGCGGGCTCGACCGGGGCGATCCCCGCGCTGGAGGCGCTGGCGCGGGGGCTCGGGCCCCTCGAGGTGCCGGTGCTGATCGTGCAGCACCTGCCGGATCGGCGGGAGCGGGACCTCTCGCGGGCGCTGCGCGCCCTGGGCGCGCGGGCGCGGCCGGCGCGGGCCGGGGACGCGCTCTCGCCGGAGTTCCTGCTCGCGCCGTCGGGGTTTCACATGGCCATCGACGGGCGCGAGCGGATCCAGCTGACGGGCGACGGGCCCGTGGGCGGGCACCGGCCGTCGGCGGAGGTCCTGTTCGCGTCGGCGGCGCCGCTCGCCCGGCGGGTCGCCGCGCTGGTGCTGTCGGGCCTCGGCGGCGACGGCGCCCGGGCGCTGCCGGTGCTCTCGGACGGCGGGGGCCTCTGCTTCGCGCAGGAGCCCTCGGAGTGCAGCGCGCCGGGCATGCCGCGCGCGGCGCTGCTCTCGTCGCCGCGCGTGCGGCCGATCCGCGTCGCGGATTTCGTGGATCTCGCGCGGGGGTGGGTGCTCGGTGAAGGATGATCTCCCGCTGGAGCGCGCCCTCGCGCGGGTCCTGTCGCCGCGGCTCGGCCACGCGCCGCCGCGCTGGCCCGAGGCGCTCTACCTGCACGTGCGCGAGCGCGCGCAGCGGGCCGGGCTGGGCGAGGCGGAGTACGTCGAGCGCGCGGGCCAGGCCGGCGAGGCGGCCCCGCTGGCGATGCTGCTCGACGCCGCGACGATCGGGCACACGGCGGCTTACCGCCACCCGGAGCAGTTCGATCGCCTGCAGCGCGTGCTGGCCGACCTCGCGCCGCGGCGGCCGGGCCCGCTGCGCATCTGGTGCGCGGGCTGCTCGACGGGCGAGGAGGCGTACAGCGCCGCCCAGTGTGCGCAGGCGGCGGGGGTGGACGCGGCGGTGCTGGGCACCGACGTCAACCCGGTCGCGATCGCGGTGGCGCGGAGCGGCCTGTTGCCGCAGCGGCGCTCGGTGGGCGCGCCCTTGCCGGCGGCGTGGGCCGAGCGGGTGCCGGAGGCGCTGCGGCGGCGCGTGCGCTTCGAGGTGGCGTCGCTGACCGACGCGCAGCCGGCGCTCGGGGCGGGGCCGTTCGACGTCATCTTCTGCCGCAACGTCCTCCTCTATTTCGAGCGGGAGCAGGTGCCGCGCCTGCTCGGGCGGCTCGCCGCGGAGCTCGTCCCCGGCGGCCACGTCGTCCTGTCGCCGGCGGAGGGCATCTTGCCGCTGCCTCCGGAGCTCCGGCGGGGTCCCGCGCCGGGCTGGCTGCAGCTGGCGGAGGTCGACGCCGGGCGGGAGCCGGCGAGCCGGCGGGCGCCCGGCGCGCGGGCCGAGGGCGGGGGCGGCCCGGCTCCGGCGCGGGCGGGCGAGGTTGCGCAGGCCGCCGGCGCGGAGGCCGCGGCCCGGCTGCTGAGCGCCGGGCGGGCCGCCGAGGCGGAGGAGGCGCTGTCGGCGCTGCTCAACGCGGATCCGGAGCACCTGGAGGGCTGGTTCTTGCTCGGGGAGGCGCTGCTATCGCGGGGCGAGCGGGCGCAGGCGCGGGCGGCGTTCCAGCGGGTGCTCCGCTGCTCGGCGGCCGGCGCGCGCGACGTGGACGCGGACGCGCTGCGGCGCGCGGCGGCGCGGCGGGCCGAGGCGCTGCGCGACCCTCGCTGAACCGCCGACGCGGCGGTCGACGCGGCGCGCGCGGTCCTCGATCGCGACGCTCGGATCCGATGGGCTCCGGGCGCCCCGCGCCGTTTCTCCCGGCGCGCCCCGCGCGGACTCCGAGCCTCGCGCCCCCGGCGCCCGTCACTTCGCGTCGCGCGGCTCGCCCGGCAGCGCGATCGAGATCTCGACCCGCCCCGGGGGCAGCTTGCTCTCTCCGAGCGCGGCGCCGGCGGGGTCGTGCTCCGCGTGCCCGACCGCGGACAGCCGGGCTCCCGGCACCGAGCACGCGTCCTGGAGGGCCTGCGCGACGCTCGCCGCCCGGGCCGCGGAGAGCGCCCACGGCGTCGGATGGTCGCGCAGCAGCACGGGCGGCACCTGGTCCGGAGGACCGCTGACCGCGCCCACGCGGATCGGCGCCTGGCCGATGGCCGCGACGGCGCCCGCGACCTGGCACAAGAGGGCTCGGCCCTGCGGGCTCACGTCGAGCTTGTAGGGAGCGAACACCGCGGTCTCCGGCAGCACGACGAACGCCTGTCCGTCCGCGACGGCGACCGCCGCGACCCCCTTCTTGATCGGCTTGTCGAGCTTCGCCGCGAGCTCGGTCTTGAGCTGCTCGATCCGCTCCAGGCCCGATTTCTTGGCGTCCTCGGTCTGCTTTCGCTCCGCTTCGAGCTTCTCGACCTGGGCCGTCTTTTGCTGGAGCTCTCCGCGCACCTGGCTCAGCGTCTGTTCGAGGTCTTTGCCCCGCTGGTTCGATTTTCGCTGCTCCTCGAGCAGGAGCACGTGAGCGCGGTGGAGCGGAACGTAATAGGCCGCCACGAACGTCGCGCTCGCGACGAGGAGCAGCGCCGGCACCAGCCGGACCCAGCGCCGGAAGCCGGACGATCCAGCGCTGTTGCTGGCCGCGACCTCATTCGCTGTGCTCATGAATGCCTCCATGCTCCGCCCCCATCGGCGGCGAGAATACCGACATGGCGAGGATCCCGCCAGCGCCACGGGTCGCACCTCACGCGTTGCAAAAATCCGCAGCGTCTCGAAAGCGCGCCGCGCCTCATGTCGGTGTGTACAGGTGCGCTCGTGCCGTGGCATCCTCACGCGCGCAAGGGAGGACTTTGTATGAAACCGCCGCCCCTTCCGGCAAGGCGCCCTGCGCCGCCCGCCTCCGCCAGGCGCCCTGCGCCGCCCGTTCCGGTGACCGATGATCGCGAGAGTCTCTGGCACGTCGCGATCGCGCCTGACGACATCAAGGTGCTCACGTTGGAAAAGCTCGACGATCTGTTTCGGCTCGACCTCATCGACGAGTCCACGAAGATATGGCGCCCCGGGATGGCCACCTGGCAGCCGCTCGGCGTCGTGGCGGGGATCGAGCCGGGCCCGGCCGAGTCGGCGCGGGTCCCTGGTCCGCCCAGCACGTCGCGTCGGGGCCCGCCGCCCCCGCCGGCGCCCGCGCCTCGGTCGCGGAACATGGATTCCGATCATCCGACGCCGGTGGTGTCGAACCTGTCGTCCATGTTCCCGGTCGCGCCCACGGTGCCGCTCGATGACCTGGACAGCTCGCCGAACCTCGTGACGCGGACCGAGGTGCAGGCCCCCCCGGCGGCGATGCTCGCGGCGTCTCGGCCGACCCCGCCGCCGGGGATGCCGGACATGCGCGCCCCGCTGCTGATGCTCGAGCCGATGCTCGAGCCGGCCGCGGTGGTCGAGGCGCGGGCGCCCGCGCGCGCGCGCGACACGGGCCGGGCGCAGCGCCTGATGCTCGCCCTGTCGGTCGTGACGGGGCTGACATTGACGCTCTACCGCAATGACGTCCTCCTCGACGCCGCGCGCTCCGCCGGGCGGGAGGGCGTGTATCAGCGGATCGAGACCGCGCTCGGCGGGCCCGGGTTCGGGACCCCGCGCTCGCTCGAGCCGCTCCGCGTGCCCGCGGAGCCGGCGCCCACCAAGTAAGCACGCCGCTCCAGCATCCCCTGCGCGTCCGCGCGACGCGCGGTCTTCAGCCGCCCTGACGCGGCCCTCCAGAGAAGGACACGCCTGGGCCGCCGGGAGAACCGAGACGTTCTCTCCCCGGCGTCCTTCGCGTCTCGGCGGCTCATCCTCTCCTCACCAGAACGACGCAGAGAAGAGGGCCGCAAAGGCGCCGAGGGCGCCGAGGGAATGGACAGGCCTCGAGACTGGACAGACCTTCTCGTGGCGTCTCGACAGCTCATCTCCTCGCGCGAGCGTCGTTATCGTGCTCTCGCTGACAAGATGGCTCGCTCCGAGGCTCGCTCCGCGTCGCCGGTCGCGTGACGCGCTGGCCGGGCAGCAACGTCCGTGCCACCGGACTCGGCGTCTCGCTCGCGCGCCGTGTCATGCGACGGCGTCATAAAACAACCTTGACAGTGCGGAGGAGCTCTGCGCTTGCTATAGTAAAGACCTTACCCTAATCGGGGGAGCAACTTACCGGACGCCAAGCGATCCCCGGTTGACGCCGAAGCTTGCCCAGCAGGTCCACCGCGCCTGGAGCGGTGGGATTTGGTCAGCACCGTCACTTGAAAAGAAACAGTGAGGTAGTCCTATGTCGCTTTGTATCGCACGCGGCCCAGCTGTTTTCCTGACTCAAGTTGGTTTGCTCACCACGGCTTCGTTGGCCCTCCTCGGATGCGGCCAAGCGGATCCCATGGACGATCCGCTCGAAGAGCACGGCGATGCCCTCGTCGCCGAGCATTTCGGCCATGATCATGACGGCGCCGCCGCCGACGACGCGTCCTTCACCTCGCGCGAGATCCTCCGGGACCTCGCGTATCCGATGCGGATCGTCTGGGGGCCGGACGACAATCTCTGGTTGACCGAGCGCGTTGGAAAGCGCGTCGTGCGCGTGAGCCCGGAGGACGGCGCGCAGACGACCGCGATCACCATCTCGGAGGTGTTCCAGGCGGGTGGCCAGGACGGGCTCCTGGCCCTGGCCCTGCACCCGGATCTGCTGAAGGGCAAGGGGAGAGATTACGTGTACGTCTCGTACACCTATGACGCCGATCCCGGGCCCGAGGTGGACCGCAGGACGAAGATCCGCCGCTACACGTACGATCCAGCGACCGAGACCCTGGGGAGCCCCTTCGACCTCATCACGGGCTTGCCGGGGAGCGACGACCACAACTCCGCGCGGCTCCTGTTCGGCCCTGATCGGAAGCTCTATTACACCATCGGCGATCAGGGGAACAACCAGTTCGGCAGGAAGTGCATCCCGATCCGCGCGCAGGCTCTGCCCACGAAGGCCCAGGTCGCGGCGCATGACTGGTCGACGTACGTCGGCAAGATCCTGCGCTTGGACCTCGACGGCTCGATCCCGCACGACAACCCGAAGATCGGCGGCGTCCGCAGCCATATCTATTCGTACGGCCACCGCAACCCGCAGGGACTCACGTTCGGTCGCGACGGCAAGCTGTATGCGAACGAACATGGGCCGAAGACCGACGATGAGCTGAACCTCATCAAGCCCGGCAAGAACTACGGCTGGCCTCACGTCGCGGGTTATCGGGACAACCTGGCCTACACGTACGACAACTGGTCGGCCTCGAGCCCGACGCCGTGCGAGGAGCTCGTGTGGAACGACTACGCGGCCCCTCCCTCCGTCCCACAGCAAGAGGAGAGCGCCTTCAACCATCCGGATTTCAAGGAGCCGCTCCTCACCTTCTTCACCGTCGACGACGACTACCAGTTCTTCGATCCGGCGTGCGGGTTCCTCCAGTACATCTGCTGGCCGACGATCGCGCCCTCCTCGCTCCACTATTACGCCACCGGGGGGCACGGCATCCGCGGGTGGGGGAACTCTCTCCTGATGACCACCCTCAAGAAGGGCGCGCTCTACCGGGTGAAGCTGAGCCCGAACGGGAAATCCGTGGTCGGCGAGCCCGCCGTCCTCTTCAAGACCACGAACCGCTACCGCGATCTCGCGTGGAGCCCGGACCGCCGGACGCTCTACATCATCACGGACACCGCCGGAAACACGAGCGGGCCGAACGGCGGCGCCACGACGGCCCTGGAGAACCCGGGAGCGATCCTCGAGTTCAAGTACACGGGCTCGCACTGAGCCAGCGCCCGGATCGCGGGGCCTGCGCCGCGCCGGCGCGGGGCCCGCGCCGGCGCGGCCGTCATCGCGCGGGGATGGCCGCGGGCAGCGCGCCGCTCGGCAGCTGCATCTTGCCGGCCGTGATGGACACGCTCGCGCCGCGCGCGAGCCCGAGCGTCACCTGGGTCCCCGCGGGGACGGTGGAGAGCGGCCGGTAGAGATAGGCCATCTTCCCTCGGACATCGTGCCCGTCGACGGACACGATGACGTCGCCCACCTGGAGGCCCGCCTGCGCGGCGGGCCCTCCGGGGCGCACCTCGAACACCTCGAGGGGCCGCGCGGACAGATCCAGGGGGAACGCGTCCTTGATCGAGAACCCGAGATCGCCAGGCAGATCCCCCGGCCCGACGCGGCGCTTCGCCATGACGACGCGCCCGACGTCGATGACCGCGCCCGGCTGCGCGTCCACCGGGAGCACGGCGACGTCGTAGGGTGACCCCATCGGATCGGGCGGCGCGCAGGTGAGCACGACCGGACCGGAGGGGACCTGATTCAGCTGGAAGCGCCCCGCCTCGTCCGTGAGGGTGTCCTCCTGGCGGAAAGGCGGGCTCGGGGTCTGCATCGCCTTGCGGGCGAAGGCGTTGAGCCGCACCCCGGCGATCGGCGCGCCGCCGTCGAGCGACACCACCTGCCCTTTCAGCGAGGCGAGCGGCGCGAGCGCGAGCACCACGCCGCTCCGCTGCTCCCCGGGCGCGAGCGCGACCTCCACGGACGCCGTTCCCTCCTGCGTCTCGGTGGAGAGCTCGTATTTCCCCTCCGGGAGATCGCTGATCGTGAAGGCGCCTCCCGTGAAGGCGAAGGTCTCCATGCGGAAGAGCATCGACGCCCTGTCGAGCGCGCGGACGGTGAACTGCTCGGGGACCTTCCCGGAGGGCACCGAGAGGGCGCCCGAGATCGCGCCGGCCGGCTTCAGCGTGAGCGTCACGCCGTCGCCGGTGCGGACGTGCTCGGCGAAGGTCTCGCCCCCTCCCTTGCGGTACGCGTGGACCGTGTACGCGCCCGCGGGCAGGCCCCCCACGACGAACTTGCCCTCGGGATCGGTGAGCGCCGGCGAGCGCGAGAAGGCGCCCCACCGCGCCCTGCCCAGGTTGCCCACCCCGCCCTCCGGGACCGCGCCCCCGAGCTCGCGCTCGGCGTGGACGAAGGCGTCCGTCACCGGCTCGCCGATCTCGTCGACGACGCGCCCGTGGATCTCGCCGTTGCGGCGCTCCACGACCAGCGTCACGCGCGCGCTCGTCCCCGCCTCCACGCGCGCGGACACCCCTTCCGGCTCCCCGCCGAACGGGCCCGGCCCCGGCAGCGCCCGGGGCGCGTCGCCGGCCGAGACGCGGTAATCGCCCGGCGGGAGCCCCCTCAGCACGAAGCTCCCGTCGTCGAGCGATCGCGCCGTCCCGCCCGCGGGCGGCCTCATGAAGCCCATCCTCGCGTTCGCCGGCGGCCCCTGGATCCCCAGGATCGCGACGTCCACGCCCCCGACGGGCTTCCGGTCCTCGTCGGTGACGATCCCCTCGATCGCGCCCCCGCGGTCGACCACGATCGTCACCTCGGGGGCGTGCTCGTCGCGGAGCTCGACCTCGACGGGCGCGGGCTCGGCGTGGTCGATCGGGCGCGCCATGACCACGTACTTCTCGGGCGAGAGCCCCTTCAGCACGAAGGTCCCGTCGGCCTCGTTCTGGGCGGCCGCTCCGGTGGGTCCCCTCGGGCCCATCGAGGTGGGCGCGTACGCGTGGACGGCGGCGCGGACCGGGTTCTGGTCGCGGTCCACGACCCGGCCGCGGATCGAGAGGCCGGCGCGCACGGTCCACACGAGGTCTTCGACGTCGGCGTCCCCCACCTCCACGGCCGGGTAGGTCGGCTCCGCGGCGTGGTCGGCGCAGGCCACGACCACCTCGTAGGAGCCGCGGAGCACTGCGTCGAAGAGCACCGAGCCGTCGCCCTCGATGACAGCGTGCTCGAACCCGCCCTGCGCCGGGCTCAGCAGGCCGACCGTGCCGCGCGTGCACGGCGCGCCGTCCGGCGCGACCTCGACGCGGCCCGCGACCACACGCGCGCGGTGGACCTCGATCACCACCTCGCGCGAGGTCTGTCCCAGGCCGAGGAGCACGCTCTCGCGCGCCTGGCCGAGCTTGCCGAGCGCGCGGGCGACCAGCCGGTAGCGCCCAGGCGGGAGCCGAGCGACGCGGAAGCGGCCCTCCGCGTCGCTGCGAGCGACGGGGGCGCCGCGCCGCATCCCCCACCCTCCTTCGCTGTCGAGGGTGATCTTCGCCCCCTCCACCGGCGTCCCGGTGCCCGCCTCGACGACGCGCCCGACGAGCGCGGACGCCGGCGTCAGCTGGAGCTTGAGCGCGGGCCCCGGCGCCACGCCGTCCCTGAACCCCTCGGCGTATCCGTCGGCCTGAGCGCGCGCCATGTAGCGCCCCTCGTCGACCCACGCGGCGTAGGCTCCCTGGGCGTCGGACCTCGCCACCACCCCGCCCAACCCGGGCCCGAACCCTTCGAGCGTGACCAGCGCGCCGGAGACGGCGCCTCCGCCGATGTCCTCGACCTGGCCCCTGACCTCCACCCCGCCGGCCGGGAGGACCAGATCGACGCCGGTGCGCGCCTCGCCGGCGCCGAGCTCGACGAAGGGCGCGCGGGAGGCGTCGGGGGCGGCGTAGCGCGCCGGGCGGTGGCGCGGCGCCGAGGCGGTGATCGCCCAGCGCTCGGGCGGAAGGCCGGAGAGCGCGTAGCGGCCGTCCTCCGCGGACGGCGCGCACACCGGCTCCACCGCCGCGGGCTGAGGCGCGCCTGGGAAGGCCGGCTCCGGGAGGGCGCAGACCAGGGCCCCGGCGACCGGCGCGCCCGCGGGCTCGGCGACGCGGCCGGCGATGCTCCCGGGCTGGCCGGGCTGCAGCTCGGTCGCGCGCCGGCGCGCCTTGCCCGCGGCCTTCGCCGCGCTCGCCGGCGAGGGCGCGGCGCTGTTCGCCGGCGCCGGGGCGAGGAGGGTGCGCCAGGGCTTCCCGAGGAGGACCAGGAGGGCGAGCGCGAGCACGCCGATCACCGCCATCGCCTTGGTCCACGGTCGCTTCATCGGGCTTCCTCCGGCGCGTTATCGAGGGCCGCCAGGGTAGGGCACAGGAAGCGGCCGGAGAACGAGGAGCACATCGGCGGCGCGGAGCTCCCCGGTCCCCCTCGGGACCTCGGGCGATCTGGGTACCTGCCGTGCCCGCGTTCATGCTCTCATGAAAGGAATTCAAGAAAGGTCCGGTGCAACGAGATGCGCTTGTCGTCTTCCTTGACCGTGGGGCACCTGCTCTTGCGGCTGCCCTTGCTCCTGTCCGCCCTCGCAGTAGCCGCCTGCGGCGCCGATTCGCCGCCGGTGGAAGGCGATGGCACGTCGTCGACATCGTCCGGTGGGGAGGGCGGCACCGGCGGCGCCGGCGGGCTGGGTGGCGGCGGCGATGCCAGCGGCGGGGGCGGCGCCGGGGCCGAGGGCGGTGGGGGCGGCGGCACCGGCGGCCAGGGCGGCGCCGGCGATGGCGGCGGCGGCACCGGCGGCCAGGGCGGCGCCGGTGGCCAGGGCGGCGCTGGCGAAGGCGGCGGCCAGGGCGGCGCCGGCGGCCAGGGCGGCGCCGGCGGCCAGGGCGGCGCCGGCGGCCAGGGCGGCGCCGGCGGCCAGGGCGGCGCCGGGGACGCCGGGGGCGCCGGCGGCGAGGCCGGCAGCGGCGGCGCCGGCGGCGGCGAGGAGGCGCCCCCGGTGCGCCTCCGGCTCATGGCCGCGAACCTCACGAGCGGGACGCGCCAGAGCTACGACCCCGGCCACGGCAAGCGCATCATGCAGGGGGTCAGGCCGGATGTCGTCCTGCTCCAGGAGCTCAACTACGGCGACAACGGCGCCGCCGCGCTCCGCGCCTTCGTCGACGACACGTTCGGCGACACGTTCAGCTACTACCGCGAGGGCGGCGCGCAGATCCCGAACGGGATCGCGAGCCGCTATCCGATCGTCGAGGCCGGCGAGTGGGAGGACAGCACGGCGCCCAACCGGGACTTCGCCTGGGCGCGCATCGACATCCCCGGCCCGATCGACCTCTGGGCCGTCAGCGTCCACTTCCTGACCGCCGGCTCGAGCGAGCGCCAGGCCGAGGCGCGGGAGCTCGTCGAGCGCATCCGCGAGAGCCTGCCCGAGGGCGATTACCTGGTCATCGGCGGCGACTTCAACACCGACAGCCGGGGGGAGCCGTGCATCTCGACCCTGTCCGGGGTCGTCGTCACGTCCGGCCCCTACCCCGCCGACAGGAACGGGGACGCCGACACCAACGCCGGCAGGAACAAGCCGTACGACTGGGTGCTGGTCGACGGCGACCTCGACGCGCACGAGACCGCCGTCGTCATCGGCGAGAGCAGCTTCGCCAGCGGCCTCGTCGCCGACACGCGCGTCTACACGCCGCTCGAGGAGATCAGCCCCGCCCTCGAGGCCGACAGCGACGCCGACGGCATGCAGCACATGGGCGTCGTGCGCGACTTCTTGATCCCTGTCGACACGACGTCTCCCGTCGATCCGACGCCGGGCACGACCGCCGTGTTCCTCAACGAGATCCTCGCCAACGAGCCCGGCAGCGACACGGCCGGCGAGTTCGTCGAGATCGTAAACCTCGGCTCGGCGGCCGCCGACCTCGGGGGGTGGACGCTCTCGGACGGCGCGTCGACGCGGCACACCTTCGCCGCCGGGACGGCGCTCGCGTCGGGCGCGGCCATCGTGGTGTACGGCGGCGCGACGGCCGTTCCCTCCGGCGCGACCTGGGCCATCGCCGCCTCCACGGGGCGCCTCGATCTCGCCAACGCCGGCGACACCGTGACGCTCAAGGACGCGTCCGGCGCCACGGTGGACGCGGTGACCTACAGCGCCACCCCCTCCTCCGACGGCGTCTCGCTGAACCGCGACCCCGACGCCACGCCGGGAGAGCCCTTCGCGCTGCACACCGCGCTCGCCGACAGCGACAGCTCGCCCGGCACGCGCGTGGACGGCTCGCCGTTCTGAGCCGCTGCGGCTAGAACGCCGATCACGTTGATCAAGCGAGAAATGAACCGCCAAGACGCCAAGACGCCAAGAATTTTTTCTCTCTTTATCTTTACTTGGCGTCTTTTTGGCGTCTTGGCGGTTCGAAATTCTGCGCTTTTCAGGCAGTTTCAACCCGTTTGTCGCTCTAGCGCGGCGCCGCGCCCGCAGCGCCCGGCCGGCGGCCGCCGCGACGGGGCGCGCCCGCAGCGGCGGCGCGCCTGCGCTCAGTTCCAGAGCCGCGCGACGAGGCCGTACGTGGGGAACGTCTGCCGCGTGCCGGCCACGAGCAGCTTGCCGTCGGCCGCGACCGTGATCGACTGCACGGCGTCCTCCTCGCCGAGGAAGAGCGCCTGCACCCCCTTGTCGCCGAACGTCGGGTCGAGCGCGCCGTCGGGCAGGAAGCGCACGAGCGTCGGCTGGCTGGCCGCGTGCTCCCCCACGTTGCCGGCGACCACGATGCGGCCGTCGAGCTGGAGCGCCATGTCGACCGCAACGCCGCCCGAGAGCCCCGCGAGCGCTTGCCCGTCCTCCCCGAAGGTCCCGTCGATCGTGCCGTCCGCCTCGAAGCGCACCACGAGGTAGTCGCTCGCGCCCGCCTCGTCGCTGCGCGCGCCGACGAGGATCCGGCCGTCGGGCTGCACGGCCATCGCGACCGGCTCCTGATGGCCGGCCCGGTGCAGCCGCGCCTCCCCCAGGCCGCCGAGCGCGCCGTCCGAGGTGAGCTCCAGCAGCACGATGTCCCGATCGCCGCCTTCCTCCACCCAGCCGGCCACCAGCGCCGAGCCGCGCGCGCCCGCCGCGAGCGCCGTGCCCCGGCTCGCGCCCGCGCTGCCCGGGGCGGTCCACCCGGCCGTGCCGAAGTCGCGGTCGAGCCCCCCGTACGTGGGGTTGATGGCCGCGACGAAGAGCTGGCCGTCGCGCTCGCCGGTCACGAGGAGCCGCTCCGAGGCCGAGAGATCCATGGCCGCCACGTGCTCCTCGCCGCCGAGATCGATCACGTCCTTGCCCGTGTTGGCCGAGTCGACGCGGTCCAGGGTCCCGTCGTCGCGGTAGCGGAGGAAGGCGATGTCGTCCGTGGTCTCCCCGCTCGCGTAGCCGACGAGGAAGACGGCGCCGTTCAGGAGGCGTGTAATCCCGCGGATTTCCTGGTATTTCGTGCACCCACAGAAGCTGTCGGACACGCCGCCGCCCGCGAAGGAGGCGTCGGATGTGCCGTCGCCGAGCAGGCGGAAGCCCTTGAGCACGGACCCGCCGAGGCCGCCGATGCTGTTGCCGGCGGTGAGGATCTTTCCCTGCGCCGTCTGCCGGATGTCGTAGAGGCCCCCGCCGTCGGACCCGAGGTTCCAGGCGGAGACGCCCGCCTGACCGAAGCTCTCGTCGAGCGTGCCGGGCTTGCCCGTGACCACGGCGCGCACGGTGTCGGTGCGCGCGATCCCGCCGGAGGTCGCGATGAGCTCGAGGTCGAACGCGGTGCCCAGCGTGAGCGCGCCGGAGGCGCCGACCTCCAGCCTGCCCGCGCTGCTGCCCGGCGGGATGGTGATCGGCGCCGCGACGAGCCCCGGGGGCGGCGCCTGCACGTCGACCTCGACCGGCTCGTCGAAGCCGCCGATCCGGGTGATCGCGACGTCGACGTGGTTGATGCCGTTGTACGGCACGTTGACCCCGGTCGACTGGATGGCGAACGTGAAGTCGCCCTGGGCCTGGCCCCCCTGCCCTCCGCCCCCCTCGGCCGGCCCCCCGCCGTGCGTCGAGGTCGAGGCGGAGGCGTCGGAGGACGACGACGCGCCGGCGCCGCTGCCGCCCGCGCCCGTGTCGAGCGACACGTCCTCGATGCCGAGGAGCGCCCCGCAGCCGAGGAGCGCCGCGGCGCCCCCCAGGAGGGCCGCGCGGGCGGCGATGCGGGCCAGGGAGGTGGGGGTTCGGTGGGGTGTGCTGTTCACGGCACCGAGGAGGCTAGGCCACCCGCGGCACCGCGTCGAGACGGCGGCCTCGGCGCTCGGGCGTGGTTACGCGGTTACTCGAGCCGCGGCGGCGTCCACCGCATCCACCGGGCCAGGTCGGCCCTCGCCCCGTCGGCCCGGAGCACGTTGGTGCTGTCGGTGCCGCCGCCGACGAGGAACTTCTTCACGTACGCCTCGAGGACCGCCCGCTGCGACGACGGGAACGCGCAGTGGGTATGATAGCTGGTCTGCCAGTATCCCATCTTGTCGGGCACGCCGAGCCCCTCCCAGATCGCGTGGGCGATCGACCCGGCGGTGAAGGTGCTGTCGATGCCGAGCCAGTCGACCTGGTTGTCGATCACGAGCAGCGCGCGCGGAGCGACGAGGCCCATGACCATGTGATGATCGAACGGCAGGTTGTTCACCCGGCTGCCGAAGTTCGAGCCGAAGTTCTGGCGGAACCACGGCTGCTCGTTGGCCGCGTTGGACAGGGTCTGCACGTTCTCCCCGCCGTTGGCCCCTGCCTGCGAGACGCGCCAGCTCGCCGAGCCGCCGGCGCCCGACTCCTGGGGGATCGTCAGCACGATGCGCTCGTCGAACGCGCCCGCCATGAGGGCTCCCTTGCCGTTGCGCGAGCAACCCGTCACGGCGATGCGCCTCGTGTCGATGTTGGCAGCCGGGGTCTTCTCCAGCGCGTCGATGATCCGGCTGATGCCCCAGGCCCACGCGATCATCGAGCTGGCCGCGTGGCTCCTGCCGTAGAGGTCGTAGAACTTGCCGGTCCCGCGCGAGCCGCCCCCGGCCTGGGCGCCCATCCCGTTGTTGTCGAAGTTGGCCGTCGCCACGCCGTTCCGTGTGAACACGCTGGTATCGAGGTTGTTGCCGCCGATGCCGATGACGAGCGGGATCGCCCCCGCGGGCGCCCCGGAAGGCCGGCTGATGTCGATGGAGAACGAGATGTTCTTTCCTGCCTCGTTGACGCCGACCGTCAGCCTGTTCCCCGAGAACGAGCCCGTGACATTGGCCTTGGACACCGCGGGCTTCGGTCCGGACTCATACTCCTCGACCTGCGCCTTGATCTCCGCGCGCCGGCACGCCCACTCCGACTTCTTCGTGATGCGCGAGCCGCTCACGTTCAGGAACGGATCCTGATGGGTCTCGAACGCCGGCAGCGCCGACGCGGCGGGCAACGACGGCCTGGGGCAGCTCGCGCCGCTGTCCTCGACAGGGCCCGATCCGCCGCCACCGCCGGAGCCGCCGCTGCCGCCGCTGCCGCCGCTGCCGCCGCTGCCGCCGCTGCCGCCGGAGCCGCCGCTGCCGCCGGAGCCGCCCGCGCCGCCGCTGCCGCCGGCCCCGCCGCCGCCGCCCACGCCGGTGGTCGACGAGGAGCTCGACGACGAGCTCGAGCTGCTGCTGCTGCTCGACGAGGAGGACGCGCTCGTGCTGCCGACCGTGCCGCCGCTGCCGGTGACCGAGGCGATCGCGGGCCGCCCGCTGCCGTTCGCGCAGAACCCCCACTCCGTCGAGGTGCCCGTGCGCAGCGCTCCGTTATGGCCCACGTTCGTGGCGGTGAACTGCCCGCCCGACTCCGTGGCGTTCACGTTCCACGAGTTGCTCCGCGTCGAGCCGTTGAGCCCGATGGCCACGCTCCAGCCGGTGGTCGCCGGGCTGCGGGTCTTGTTCGTCACCTTCACGTTCGCGCAGTAGCCGCTCCCCCAGTCCGACGTGACGGCGATCGTCGCCTCCATCGAACGGTCCGAGCTCTCCACGGCGGAGTCCAGATCACCGAGCTCCTCGCCCTCGACGGGCTCGACGGCGCACCCCAGCGCACTGAAAGCGAACGAAGCGGACATGTAGCCAAGCAAGCGAGCGATTCGCATCAAGGTTCTCCATGCTCGGACCGGCTGAGCCGCGGGTTTCTGCTCAAGATGGATTTGTGAACCATCGAGATGCCTGCGCGCTCCCCCGATCCAGGGGTTGAAAGTTCAAAGTTTCCGGCCAGCGTGCTCTCCATCCGGGAGCACCCGCGGTGCCTGTGCCGACCACATGCCTGGCATCACAAGACGTTCGTCGAAATACTCGATGCGGACACCTCGCGTGATGGGGCTGGGTATCCGGCGAAGCAAGAGCGCTCGGACGCGGCCTCCAAGATATCCCGGAAGCAGCCTCACTCCGAGTCGCCCCTCGACCGTCCGGTGATCGACGTCATCGCCCGGCCGATCTTGGTCCGGACCGCCAAGGGGGATTAGACCATTCAATACAAAATCGGCCCTTAAGTCAAGACTCTTTTGTATCTCACGGCCGTTTTACTCTGCTTGCCCTGCAGCGTACAGCCACGTTGCGCACCCTCTCCCGGGCGTAGAAGCCCATGAGGCTCGTTCACTCTCCCGGAAAAGCGACGATAGGTCGATAATCCCGCCCTGGCATCCAGATCCAGCCGCATCTCAGGACTGCCGAGCCCGTCAACGCACATTTAACGCATCGCATCATTCCACGGATCCACCGCCCTTTCTCGTCCTGCCGTCCCACACGACACAGGTCAATCGCATCCACGATAGGCCCCCCAGGGGGCCGGGCGGCCGAGTGATCCCCTGAGGCCCGCCGCGACCGATCACTGGAGGGTTGGCGGCGACCACTCCATCCACCGGTCCAGGTCGGCCTTCGCCCCGTCGCTCATGAGCACGTTGGTGTCGTCGGTGCCGCCTCCGACGAGGAACTTCTTCACGTACGCCTCGAGGACCGCCCGCTGCGCGGCGGGGAACTGGCAGTGCATATGGTCGCCGAGCTGCCAGTAGCCCATCCTGTCGGGCACGCCGAGCCCCTCCCAGATCGCGTGGGCGATCGACCCGGCCGTGAAGGTGCTGTCGATGCCGAGCCAGTCGATCCTGTTGTCGATCACGAGGAGCGCGCGCGGCGCCACGAGGCCCATGACCATGTGGTGATCGAACGGCAGGTTGCTCACCCGGCTGCCGAAGTTCGAGCCGAAGTCCGCGCGGAACCACGGCTGTTCCCCGGCCGCGTGGGACAGCGTCTGCACGTTCTCCCCCGAATCGCTCGCCGCCTGCGAGACGCGCCAGCTCGCCGAGCCGCCGGCGCCCGACTCCTGCGGGATCGTCAGCGCGATGCGCTCGTCGAACGCGCCCGCCGTGAGGGCCCCCTTGCCGTTGCGCGAGCAGCCCGTCACGGCGATGCGCGTCGGGTCGATGTTGGCAGCCGGGGTCTTCTCCAGCGCGTCGATGATCCGGCTGATGCCCCAGGCCCACGCGATCATCGAGCTGGCCGGGTGCTGCCCGCCGTAGAGGTCGTAGAACTTGCCCGTCCCACGCGAGCCGCCCCCGGCCTGGGCGCCCATCCCGTTGTTGTCGAAGCTGGCAGTCGCGACGCCGTTCTGGCTGAACACGCTGTTGTCCAGGCTGCTGCCGCCGACGCCGATGAGCAGCGGGATCGGCCCCGAAGGCGCTCCGGAAGGACGGTTGATGTCGATCGAGAAGGAGATGCTCTTCCCTCCTTCGCTGACGTCGACCGTCAGCTTGTTCCCCGAGAACGAGCCCGTGACGTTGTCCTTGGACACCGCGGGCTTCGGTCCGGACTCATACTCCTCGACCTGCGCCTTGATCTCCGCGCGCCGGCACGCCCACTCCGACTTCTTCGTGATGCGCGAGCCGCTCACGTTCAGGAACGGATCCTGATGGGTCTCGAACGCCGGCAGAGACGACGCGGCGGGCAACGTCGGCTTGGGGCAGCTCGCGCCGCTGTCCTCGACGAGGCCCGGATCGACCGCGCCGCCGGCGCCACTCCCACCCACGCCCGCGCTGGAGGATGTCGTGGCGCCTCCTGAGCCTCCTGAGCCTGACACCGCGTCATCGGGACCATCGCCACCAGCGCCCGACGCATCGGCGCCGGCGCCTGACCCGCACGCCATGAGAAGCGGAAGCAAGGCGGTGCCAGTGAGCAGCTTGAAGTCGTTCGATCGAAAGGACATCGCGGGCCTCGCTGGGTCAGAGGGCTCGACATGGTCATGCTCGAGCCGGTCATGCTGCGTCCCCTCTGTCGAGAACACAGGTCGTAGAGGGCCCGAGGATATATTCCCAGCAGCAGGCGATTCGATCGCGTTCTTCAACTCCAGTTCGCGCTCTTACGGCTTCGGCGTGAAGTCCAGTTCAGAAATACAGCCGCACTGGACGCCCTGCGTGCCAACGCACGAGGGGAGATCCTCGACCATGCAGCGAAGGCCGAGGGCGCTGCCCGTCCTCACAGCCACCCGAGACGAAAGCCACCATGATGAAAAATGCAAGCAATGCAGTTGGGCGGAGGGCGCCGATGACGATGCGGAACCTCCATGTCAGCCCGAGACGAGCGTCACGATTCACCCTTGACGCCGGCAAATGGTTTGGTCTTCCTTCTCGCAGGGTCACCCACACCTGGAAAGGCTGAACCAGATGACGCCTCCGTCGGCAAACGAGAATTCAAGTCGCGCAGACCGACCGCCCTCCAAGCGGTCTCCTTCGATGACGCTCCTGAGGGCGCCGCTCCTTCTCGTCGGGCTCCTGGGCGTCGCGCTCGCGAGCGCCTGCTCCTCGAGCGGCGGCGACGGATCGAGCGGGACGACCGGCGGTGGCGGGTCGAGCTCGTCGGGAGGCTCCGCCGAGGCCACCGGCTCGACCAGCGCGAGCGGCGGCTCCGGCGCCGGCACCTCGGTCGGCACCGGCGGCGAGGGCACCGGCGGCGAGGGCGGCGAGATCGGCTCGGACGAGGAGTATCCCGTGCCCGACTCCCTGCAAGACGAGACCGGCGCAGATCTCTGGCTCAGGTACCCCAAGCTCCCGATTCCCGGGCGCCTCGCGGAGTATCAGGCCGCCTTCAAGAGCGTGGTCAAATCGGGGACCGGCGCGAGCCTCGACATCGCCGAGGAAGAGCTCGTGAGGGGCCTGAGCGGCTTGACGGGCGGGACGGTCGCGACCGGCGCGGCCGTCGAGGGCCCGGGCGCCGTGGTGATCGGGACGGCGGCCGCCGACATCATCAAGGGCCTGCCGCTCGCGGCGCGCCTCGGCGCCCTCGGCCCCGAGGGCTATGTCGTCGAAGCCGCGGACGTGGGGGGCCAGCCGGTGATCGCGGTGGCGGGCAACACCGAGGTGGGCGTGCTCTATGGCACCTTCGCGCTCCTCCGGCACCTCCAGAGCCACAGCGCCCTCGCCGGGCTGTCGCTCACCGGCTCTCCCAAGATCGAGCATCGCATCCTGAACCACTGGGACAACCTCGATCGCTCCGTGGAGCGCGGCTACGCGGGCCGCTCCATCTGGGACTGGAGCGCGCTGCCGGGCACGCTCTCCCCCCGCTACAAGGACTACGCGCGGGCCAACGCCTCCCTCGGCATCAACGGGACCGTGCTCACGAACGTGAACGCCAACGCGCAGGTGCTGACGCCGTCGTACCTCACCAAGGTCAAGGCGCTCGCCGACGTGTTTCGTCCTTATGGCATCAAGGTCTACCTCACGGCCCGCTTCAGCGCTCCGGTCGAGATCGGCAACCTGAGCACGGCCGATCCGACCAACGCCAGCGTCAAGCAGTGGTGGACGAACAAGGTCGACGAGATCTACAAGCAGATCCCCGATTTCGGAGGATTCCTGGTGAAGGCGAACTCCGAGGGTCAGCCGGGGCCGCAGGACTACAACCGGACCCACGCCGACGGCGCCAACATGCTCGCGGACGCCCTCGCGCCCCACAAGGGAATCGTGATGTGGCGCGCCTTCGTCTACTCGGACACCAGCCCCCCCGACCGCATCAAGCAGGCCTACGAGGAGTTCAAGCCCCTGGACGGCAAGTTCAAGGAGAACGTCCTCGTGCAAGCCAAGAACGGCCCCCTCGACTTCCAGCCTCGAGAGCCGTTCCATCCGCTGTTCGGGGCCATGCCGAAGACGCCCATCGCCCTCGAGCTCCAGATCACGAAGGAGTATCTCGGCGAGGACACGCACCTCGCCTACCTCGGCCCGCTCTACGAGGAGGTCCTCAAGGCGGACACCCACGCGGACGGCGAGGGCTCGACCGTGGCGCGGGTCATCGACGGCTCCCTCCACGGCTACGCGACCACCGCGATCGCCGGCGTCGCCAACATCGGCGACGACACGAACTGGTCCGGATCCCACATGAACCAGGCGAACTGGTACGTGTTCGGGCGCCTGGCGTGGAATCCAGACCTCTCCGCGGAGGCCGTCGCCGAGGAGTGGGTCCGCCAGACCTTCTCGAACGACCCGGTGGTCGTCACTCCGGTCGTTCAGATGATGATGAGCTCCCACCAGGCGCTCGTCGACTACATGACGCCGCTCGGCCTGGTCCACATCATGGGCAGCGACCATCACTACGGGCCGGCGCCGTGGGTGAACAACCTGAGCCGCGCCGAGTGGAACCCGGTCTACTATCACAAGGCGGACGCGAGCGGCATCGGCTTCGACCGCTCGCCTTCGGGCAGCAACGCCGTCGCCCAGTACTTCGGGCCCGTGGGACAGCGGTTCGGGAGCCGGGACACGGTGCCCGACGACTTCCTCTTGTTCTTCCACCACGTCGGCTGGCAAGACGAGCTGAGCTCGGGGAAGACCCTCTGGGAGGAGCTCGTCCATCGCTACAGCCGCGGCGTCGATGAGGTGGGGGTCCTGCGAGAGACCTGGAAGTCCGTCGAGGGCCGTATCGACGCCAAGCGCTTCGGTGAAGTGGCCGAGTTCCTGAAGATCCAGCATTACGAGGCGCGCTGGTGGCGCGACGCGTGCCTCTCCTACTTCGGCCAGGTGGGGAGACAGCAGATCCCGAGCGGCTACGCCGCGACCGCGAACTCGCTGAGCTTCTACCAGGGGCTCCGCTGCCCGTCCGACGCAAAGAAGCCCCGCTGCTCGCAGGTCTACACGGGCGAGCCGTCGCCGGCCATCCTCCCCTGAGCTCGCCACGCGCCGCGCGAGCGCCGGCTGAGCACGCCGGCGCCGCTCGGCGCGCCGTCGCGCCCCTCCAGGCCGCTCGCGCGCGCATCGGCTCACTCGGGACGACGACGCCATACCCCGGTGTCGTCCTCATCCTCCCAGCGGCGCCGCTGGGGCCCTGTGGTCTGGCACGCTGTGATCTAGCACCCTGTGGCCTGGCGCCCTGGCGCTGGCCTCCTGTCGCCCCCTGTCGATCGAGTCGACGCTCCGCGCCGGAGCTGATACGGCTAGACCGTATCATGACGCAATCATGGCAGCTCGATGAGCTCGGCCGTTTTTTTGAGCTGTCCGTCGATCTGGTGGGCATCGCCGGCTTCGACGGGTATTTCAAGCGCATTGGCCAGGCCTGGGAGCGCACGCTCGGTTTCTCGCGCGAAGAGCTCCTCTCCAGGCCCTTCCTCGACTTCGTCCATCCCGACGATCGAGAGCGAACCCTGGCGGAGTCGGCGCAGGCGTTCGCCGGCACCGGCAGCCTCACGTTCACGAACCGTTACCAGTGCCGCGACGGCGCGTACCGATGGATCGAGTGGAACTCATCGGCCAACCAGGAGGCGCAGGTCGTCTATTTCGTCGCGCGCGACGTCACGGACCGCAAGCGCGCGGAGGAGGCGCTGATCGCCGCCGAAGCACGGTTCCGGGCGGCGATCGACGGCAGCCAGGACGTCTTCTGCGTGCTCCGGCGCGCGCCGGGCGAGGGCGGGGCGGACGGGGACTTCGAGTTCACCGAGGCCAACGCCAAGCTGATCGAGATGTTCGCGAGGCCGCGCGAGGCCGTCATCGGCCGGACGGTCGACGAGATCACGCCGGAAACCCGCCAGGCGGGGGTCGTGGCGCTGATGGAGCGCGCCCTCCGGACCCGCGAGCGCGCGCTCGAGGCGAAGGAGCTCCGCACGCCCGACGGCGGGAGCATCTGGCTGCACTACCAGATCATCCCGCTGAGCGACGACGACGTCGCGGTCACGGCCAGGGACATCACGCCGTTCAAGCAGCTGGAGGGCGAGCTCAGGGAGGCGCTCCAGCGCCGCGAGGCCTACGCCGAAGAGCTCGGGGAGAAGCACCGGATGCTCGCCGAGGAGAACGCCGAGCGCGAGCGCGCCGAGGCGCTCCTGCGGCGGCAGCAGGAGACGATGCTCGCCATGTCCACCCCGATCATCCAGGCGTGGGAGGGGGTCCTCGTGCTGCCGGTCATCGGGACGGTGGACACCGCCAGGGCGGCGCAGATCATGGAGCGCCTCCTCCCCGAGATCGCGCGGACGCAGGCGCATTATGCCGTCCTCGACCTGACCGGCGTCAGCGCCGTGGACGCCGCGACCGTGGCCCACCTGCTCGCCGTGGTGCGCGCGGCGAGCCTGCTCGGCAGCAGGTGTCTCGTCTCGGGGATCTCGCCCGCGATCGCCCGGACCATGACCGAGATCGGCGGCGCCGAGGGGGCGTTCATGACCTTCGGCCTGCTCCAGAACGCCCTGCGCTACGCGCTCTCCCGCTGCCAGGGCGGCGGCGCGGGCTGAGGCGGCGCGCTCGCCGGCGCCCGCGCCGCCGCCGTGGGCCCGCGGGCCTTCAGGGGCAGGCGACCGAGTTCGGCAAGCACTGATTGCAGGTCGTGCCGCCGCCGGGCTCGCAGCAGTGGAATCCCGAGGGGCACACGGGGCCGGGGGGCGGCTCGGGGTCGTACACGCGCTCGGTGCACACGGCGCCGCAGTCCAGCATGAGCCCCGTGTCCTTCGAGGTCTCGTACATCCAGGTCCGCTTGGGCGGGAGGAGCGCGGCCTGCTGCTTCATCGAGAGCGAGGGCACGTCGTAGTAGCGGCCCGAGTGGACGCCCACGATCGCGCGCACGCCGTTGCGGGTGAGGAGCCACGGCGCCCCCGAGTCTCCGCCGCAGGTGTGCTTGCTGCCGTACGACGACATGATCTTGAGGACATCGAACGATTCCCTGTCCATGACGAAGCCGGTAGCCATGCGCTTCGTGCTGTCGGAGCCGCCGCATCCCGGGTCCGACAGGCCATAGCCGATGATCGAGAACTCGCGGTCGCTGGTCGAGCTCGAGGTCCAGGGCGACGTGTAGCCGAAGAGCCTGGCCGTCCCGGTGACGCTGAGGTTGACGCCGGTCGCGCCCGTGAGCCGGACGATCGCGATGTCGTTGTCGACGTCCGGCGTCACGCCGGAATCATAGAACGTGTGCTTGTACGTGCGCGCGTTGCCGGAGTAGACGTTCACGACCGAGCCGGCGGAGTTGCGGGCGCTGACGCTGACCGTCGTGAGCGCGCCCCGGGACAGGCTGTCGACGCAGTGGGCGGCGGTGAGCAGCCAGTGCGCGGTGAGGACGGACGCCGTGCAGCGGGCCCCGAGGCTGGTGAACGTCAGGTTCACGATCCACGGCTCTGCCGTGGTCGCGGGCGAGTCGGTGAGCGGCAGCGGCGCCTCGCCCACCTCGCCTGCGCCCTCGATCTCCAGCTCGTCCGAGCCGGCCGGGGCCTCGGTGTCGATCGCGCAGCCGCTCGTGGCGAGCACGGAGAACGACAATGCGGCTGCGAAAGCGTGAGTCGAATTCATGTGATGTCTCCCTGGTTGGCTATGAGCGAGTCATGCCCTGTGTCGGTGATTCGCCTCTACGTGCCGGGTCGAGCCCTGGCGTCGGCGAGGAGAGCAAGCCTCGGGCCAGCGCTCGAGCGCAGAGGACAGCAGCCTTCAGGGCCCGCGCGCGCCGCGCGTCACGCGACGGCGCTGCGCCGCGGGACGGTCCGCGACGCGCATCGCGGCGCGCTGGAGCGCCCTCGGTTGCGCGAGGCCCCGCTCACCTGCGCGAAGATCTGCGCAAGCGCGCCGCGCCGCCGTTCGCCGGCCAGGTCACGGTCGGGCGTGCCTCGATCGACGCGTCCGCCGAGGAGCTCCGGGAGCGGCCGGGACAGGACGGCGAGGGCCGCGCAAGGCGCTGGCCGGTCGCCCCGGGGCCCGCGGATTGTCTCCGCTCGGGCGACAGAGCGTCGCCTCTGGCGCCGTTTATCTGCGGCGGTCCCGGTGCCATATCGGTCGCAGGCAAGATCGCTCGCCGGTCCGAGCGACGCCACCCGAACACCGAACCAGAGAGGGCTCTGTCATGGATCTTCGACTTCAGGGGAAGAGAGCGATCGTCACCGGCGGCTCCGCCGGCATCGGCCTCGCGATCGTCCGCATGCTGGCCGCGGAGGGCGCGGAGGTCACCGTGCCCGGCCGCAGCCTGAAAAAGGTGAGCGAAGCCGTCGCCGCGATCGGAGGCAAGGTGTCCGGGATCGAGGCCGACCTGAGCACCGCGGAGGGGGCGACGGAGCTCATCGCGCAGGTCCCCGAGACGGACATCCTCGTCAACAACCTGGGCATCTACGAATCGAAGAGCTTCACGGACATCACCGATGAGGACTGGATCCGCTACTTCGAGGTCAATCTCCTCGGGGGGATCCGGCTGGCCAGGCACTACTTCCCGGCCATGCTGAAGCGCGACTGGGGGCGCGTCATCTTCGTCTCCAGCGAGGCGGCGGCGGAGGTGCATCCGGACATGATCCACTACGGGGTGACGAAGACCGGACAGGTCGTGGTGGCGCGAGGGCTGGCGGAGATGACCAAGGGGACGCGGGTGACGGTCAACTCGGTCCTGCCCGGGCCAACCCGCTCGGAGGCCATCGTCGACTTCCTGAAGAGCAAGGCCGCCAATCCGGACGCGAGCGCGGAAGAGATCGAGAGGGAGTACTTCCAGAAGGAGCGCCCCACCTCGCTCATCCAGCGCATGGCGGAGAGCAGCGAGGTGGCGAGCCTCGTCGCCTACCTCGCCAGCCCGCTCTCGGCCAACACCAACGGCGCGGCCCTGCGCTGCGAGGGCGGAATCCTGCGCGCCCTCTTCTGAGCCGGCGGACGTGTATCGCTCTCTGGAACACCAATCACGTCGATCGAGCGAGAGATGAACCGCCAAGGCGCCAAGCACGCCAAGAGATTGTCTCCTTCTTGGTGTTCTTGGCGTCTTGGCGTCTTGGCGTCTTGGCGCCCTTCCCGCCTCAATGCGATCCCGTGTACTTGAACTCGAGGATCGCTCCCGGGTTGTCCAGGACCGTCGTGCCCAGGCCGGTCGATCCGCTCGTGCTCCCCGACGGGTCCGTGATCACGTAAAATGTCCGGCGGTCCAGGCCGATCGCGAGGTCGCGGTAGCGGTTGCTGGTGGCGAGCTGGCGGACAGGCTCGCCGACCACGGATGTCCCGTTCGCGCTCAGCTTCACCCGGAACACCGCTCCCCGCTTGAGGCTGGTTATCAGGAGAGAGTTCCCCCACCCCGGGACGCCGCGCCCGGGGTAGTAGTGGAGCGAGGAGGGCGCGATCGTGGGCCAGCAGATCCAGTTGAAGTCTTCTCCGCACGCCGAATGGCGGAAGTCGTGGCCGTCCTCGACGGTGTAGAAGGTGAGGAGCGGCTCCCGGAAATCGGGGTGGCTCCAGGCGCTCTCCTCCTGCTGCGGGACGGAGGCAGGCGTCTCGTAGTCGTTCCACTCGAGCGCCTCGCAGGGCGTCGGGCTCGAGGCCGACCAGTTGTCGTACGTGTACGCCTGGTCGTCCTGGTAGCCGGCGACGTGCGGCCAGCCGTAGTTCTCGCCGGGCAGGATGAGGTTCAGCTCGTCGTCGCTCTTCGGCCCGTGCTCGTTCGCGTAGAGCTTGCCACCCCTGCCGAACGTGAGGCCCTGCGGGTTGCGGTGGCCGTACGAATAGACATGGCTGCGGGCACCGTTGATCCGCGGGTTGTCGTGCGGGATCGAGCCGTCGAGGTTCAAGCGCAGGACCTTGCCAGCGTACCTCGACCAGTCCTGCGCCGCGACGTCCGCCGCCGTGGGCAGCTCCTGCGCGCGGATGGGGAGGCACTTTCTGCCAAACTGATTGTTCCCCTGATCCCCGACCGTGTAGTAGAGCTTCCGGTCCGGGCCGAAGAGGAGCCGCGCGGAGTTGTGATCGTCGCTCCCGGGCAGGCCGGTGATGACGTCGAGCGGGCTCCCCAGGGTCTCGGCCCCCGGATCATACGTGTAGCGGCGGATCTTCGTCCTGCGGTCCACGGCTGGGCCGGCATCGACGTCGTAGGTGAACGAGACGTACACGTAGTCTCTGCCCTTGCCCTGGAGCAGATCCGGGTGCAGGGCCAGGCCCAGCACCCCGTCCTGTCCCCCCGACTGGAACGCTTCCTCGATGGTGACCGCGGTCGTCTGCTGGCCGTCCTCCGGCCGCACGCGCAGGACCCGCTTCGACACGCGCTCGGTCAACCACAGGAAGCCGTCCGGGCCCAGGACGATCCGCATCGGAGACTGCAGGCCTCGTGTGATCTCGCGCGATGCGAAGGAGGCATTCTCGCCGGCGCTGCCCTCATCGCCCTCGTCGCCGGGCTCGCCGTCGACGAGCGCATCCCCATGAGCTCCGACCGGACCGTCCAGGCGATCCGCCGGGCCGCACCCGGCGAAGCCCCAGGAAGCCGTGGCGAGCAAACCAACCCGAGCCAGGAAAACGGCTGGGCCGCGTGAGATGAAGAGAGACATAGAACTACCTCACTGTTCCTTCCAATTGAGAACGCGGATCGGGGTCCACCGCTCCAGGGCGCGGTGGACGCGCCGAGAGAGCTTCCAGCGTCGCGGACGCATACCGCGTCCGACAAGCTGTGTCCCGACCAAAGTGATCTGTCTTTACAATAAAGAACTACAGAGGCCCGTCCCACTGTCAAGTTGATTCTGTGTTGCAGCAGGGTTGACACGTCGCGTGAACGCGGCGCCGAACACAGGCACGGACGTTGCGGCAACCACCGTGCACGGACACGGTGGCAGACGCGGCGCACCTCGCCGCCGGCCGTGGCCGCGAGCGCCGGGCGACGTGCGTATCACTCCGGTGCTCGTCGGGCCGGACGACCGCGCGGTCGTCGACGGCTTTTATGTGCGAGGCTCTTCTTCGCGGGAGGGCAGCTCGGCTCGCGCACCGGCGGCCACGAAGTCCACTGGGACGCCGGCGAGGGTGTCGCGGACCGGGCAGATCCGGCGGATGTGCGCGACGAGCGCCTGCACGTTTTCCGCCGGCGAGGGCGAGTCGACGTCGATGTGGCAGCGGATCTCGAGGAAACCTGGGCGGACCGGCGCCTTCTCCTGGAAGCCGTCCGGATCGAGGTCGCCGTCGACGCGCACCCGGAAGCCACGGAGATCAACGCCGTGGGTCGGGGCGTAGAGGGACGCCAGGACCGTCAGGCACGATCCGAGCCCGCCGAGGAGCAGCTCCACCGGGTTCGGCCCCTCGTTCTTGCCGCCAAGCTCGGGCGGCTCGTCGACGATCAACCGGTGGTTGCGCAGGCGCACCTCGGCGCGCGTGCCCTCACCGCTCCACGTGGTCTCTCCGGAAAACGTCATCTTGGCCATCGGTCACCTCCGGGCAACAGCTATCCCGGAGGCGCAGGCGTGGCGTGCGCCTCGGTTCACGTGCCGCGTCCCGCATGGAAGCCCTTCGCTCGCCCTGAAGATGGCCCTGCATCGGCCCGCGACCATTGATCGGATGAGGAATCGGGTCAACGCCAAAAACACGAGAGGTCGCGCCGGCAGCGCCGGAGCTGATGGGGTCGCCGGCAGCGATGGTCGAGGCCGGGGGAGCTGTGTTCCAGCGGCGCCCCCGCGCGGGCTCGGGGTCACCCCGCGGGATCGTCGACACGAGGCGCGACACTAGGTGTCCAGGGGCAGCCGGAAGAACTCGATCAGGTGATCGAGGACGATGCGCGTCTTGGGGGGCATCCGGCGCCCCAGCGGGATCAGCGCGTGGACGGGAGGGCCGTCGACGTCGGCCTCGGGCAACACGCGCTGCAGCTCACCCGACGCGACATGGGGCTGGGCGACCCGATCGAAGATCTGCGCGACGCCCAGCCCCGCGATGGCGGCGTCGACCATCGCCCGCCCATCGGCCACGATCAGGCCGGCCCTGGGAGACATCTCGGATTCGTGTCCCGTCTCCAGCAGCGTCCACGGACGGAGCCGGCCCGAGCCCGCGCGGAAGACGATCGGCTCGTGATTCCAGAGGTCGTTCGCCGAGGTGGGCGGTCCACGCCGCTTGAGGTAGTCGGGTGACGCGTAGAGCCCCAGGCGGAGGTCACAGAGCTTGCGCACGGTCATGTCGCCGCCCGCGGCCAGCTCGCCGATGCGCATCACGATATCCCAGCCCTCGCCGACAGGGTCGGACTGGCGATCGCTCAGCGAGACATCCAGCGTGACCCGAGGGTGCCGCTCCCTCATCGATGCGAACGTCGGGAAGAGCAGCCTGCCGAAGCCGGACGGGATGTCGAGCCGCACGCGCCCAACAGGCTCCTCGCGGCGGGCAGCGAGGGCGATCTCCGCCTCGCTCAGGCCGTCGAGCGCGGCGAGCGCCGCCTCGAGGTAGGTCTCGCCGTCCTCGGTGAGCCGCACGGCGCGCGTCGTCCGCTGGAACAGGCGGGTGCCGAGCCGCCGTTCGAGGCGCTGCACCGCCTTGCCGACGTTCGACTTGGTCGTACCCAGCTGTTCGGCAGCCCGCGTGAAGCTGGCGTTCTGCGCCACCGCGACGAAGATCGCGATGTCGTGTACCGGAGGTGCGCCGCGAGTCATCGCGCTCTCTTCAGCGACAGAACCCGAAGGCCGACGCTTATCATCGAATGCGCGTCGAGCCAACCGGGATCGCGACGGGCGCGGCGCTCGTCATCGCCTCGTCGTGGTCGGCCCCGGCTCCGTCGTCCGACGCTCCCGGTCCGCGAGCGACAAGACGCCAGCGCCGCGCCCCGGCGTCCGCTTCGCGGCCGCCCTGGCTCCGCGCGCCAGCGCTCCCTGGCGGGACTGTTCCGCCGGGGCGGAACGTCGAGCCCGCCGCCGCCGCGCCCCGCCACCCGAGCTCGCCTCGCGGGGCGCGCGCGTCGCCGCGCGCGGCCGCGACGAGCGGCGGATGGCGAAGGAACGTATATGATATTTTACATTATTTCATAGAGCATTCATGAACAGCCGAGCCGCATCAAAGACGCACGATCACCGCTGATCTTCGCGCCGCGCCGGCGGTCGACAGGCCTCGCTCCACGAGCTAATGTCGGCGATGCGCATCCTCGGAATCAGCGGTGGGTACGAGCCGGAGCATCATGGATATCCGCGACCAGCGTTCACCTCGGCATCGGCGCACGACGGCGCCGCCGTGCTCCTCGAGGACGGCGCCGTCGTCGCGGCGATCGAGCAGGAGCGCCTGAACCGCCTCAAGCACTCGAACAAGGCTCCAGTTCAGGCGATGCGCTTCTGCGTCGAGGGCCAGGGCCTCCGCCTCGACGACATCGACTACATCTGTCTTTATACCAGCGAGTCCGCGTGCGACGAGCAGATGAAGCGCGAATTCCTGTCCTTCGGCCCCGAGGTGCGCACGGCGCGCGACCTCATGCGGCATCTGCTCGGCGCCCAGCTCGGCGCCGACGTCCGGCCAGAGCGCATCCAGTTCGTCAAGCACCACACCGCCCACGCGGCGAGCGCCCTCGTCGGCTCGGGCTACGACAGCAGCCTGGTGCTGACGCTGGACGGGTCCGGCGACGGCGAGTCGGGGTCCGTCTCCATCGGCGCCGGCGGCAGGCTCGAGGTGCTGAGAGACATCCCCGAGCGGGACTCGCTGGGTCATTTCTACCTCCGGACGATCCGGTTCCTCGGCTACGGCATGTTCGACGAGTACAAGGTGATGGGGCTCGCCCCCTACGGCGATCCGAGCAGGCACCGCGCCCTGTTCCGGACCATGTACACGCTGCTCCCGGAGGGCGCGTGGGCCATCGACTTCGACAGGATCCTCGGCCTCTACGACGTGCTCTCGCCGCGCGCGTCGCGGGAGCCGATCGCGCAGGTGCACAAGGACGTAGCCGCCGCGCTCCAGGAGGCGCTGGAGACCATCGTCCTGCATTGCCTGCACCATTACCGGCGCGAGACCGGGCAGGAGAACCTCTGCTTCTCGGGGGGGGTCGCCCACAACTGCACGATGAACGGCAAGATCCACCGCTCGGGCCTGTTCAAGCGGGTGTTCGTGCAGCCGGCCGCGCACGACGCGGGCTGCGCCCTCGGCGCCGCCATGGCCGTGCACATGCAAAAGGCTCCTGGCCGGAGGCCTCCCGCGATCAGGCACCTGTACTGGGGCAGGCACATCGGCGCGCGGGACGAGGTGCGCGAGGCGCTCGCCGCGTGGCGCGATTTCGTCACCGTGGAGGAGCTCGCCGACGCGCCGCGGACCGCCGCCGAGCTGATCGCGGCGGGGCGCGTGATCGGGTGGGCTCAGGGCCGATCCGAGTTCGGCCCGCGCGCGCTCGGCAACCGCAGCATCGTGGCGGATCCCAGGCCGGCGCAGAACAAGGACATCATCAACTCGATGGTCAAGAAGCGTGAGGAGTTCCGGCCCTTCGCGCCGTCCGTGATCGAGGAGGCCGCGCACGAGTATTTCGATCTCGGCGGGGACGAGTCCATGCCCTTCATGATCTTCACCGTGCCGGTCCGCGAGGACAAGCAGCGGCTGCTGGGCGCCGTGACCCATGTCAACGGGACCGCGCGGGTGCAGACGGTCTCGAAGCACACCAACGAACGCTTCTGGAGGCTCATCCGGGCCTTCGGAGACATCACCGGCGTCGCGGTGGTGCTCAACACGTCCTTCAACAACAACGCCGAGCCGATCGTCGACTCTGTCGACGACTGCGTGACGTGCTTCCTCACCACGCAGCTCGACTGCCTCGTCGTGGGTGACTATCTCGTCCGCAAGAAGCAAGCGCCGCTGTCCGGGTACGAAGAGCTCGTCCCGGCGCTTCCGCCGTTCGTCAAGCTGCGCTCGCTGCGAGGTCGGACGCCGAGCGGCTACGAGGTGCAGCACGCCCTCGTCACGACCTACAGCGAGGCCACGTACCCCGTGTCTGCAGAGGCGTTCGAGGTCCTGTCGCGCGCGGACGAGCAGAGGAGGCTCGGCGAGCTGCTCGAGGCCGCTTCGGGCCGGGAGGCGATCATCGCCGAGCTGATCGAGCTCTGGTCGCAGCGCGTGGTGCGCCTCTCGCCCGCGGCCGGCGGCGCATGACGGGAGCGGAGCCCCGGCGCGCTCGGTGAAGCGAGGATGTACGGGTGCCCCTCACCCCGTACTTGTCGAACGACCCGAGCTTGGAGAGGGCCGGACTCCCGGCGGGCGGGACTAGCTGCGCTGCAGCCGGCCCACGGCGAACGCGCCGTCGCCGAGCAGGACCTGCGCGCCGAGCGCGATCATCAGGAAGGCGACGTACTCCCAGCCGCCCCCCTGGCCGGAGAACATCCAGCCGTTCGGGAGGTGCACGAGCAGCGCGCCGGCCATCACGGGCAGGAGCGAAAGCGCGACCAGCCGCGTCCTCAGCCCGGCCAGGAGCGCCGCGCCGCCGAGCAGCTCGGCGAGGAACACGGGGTACGCCGTCCAGCCCGGGAAGCCGCTCGCCGCGAAGAACGCGACGGTGCCCGGCAGCGTGAACACGAGCGGCTTGGCCAGCGCGTGCGCGAGGAACACGGCGCCCAGGCCGAGGCGCAACGCAAGCGCGGCCAGCTCGGCCGAGCGGGGAACGGAGAGGATCGTGTCGAGTCGGTTCATGGGTGATGCCTCCATGCCCCGAGGAGTAAGCCCGGCGCCGCGCGGCGGTAGAGCGCGCCCGGGAACGAATTGTTCTCCAGCGAGAACGATCTGCCGCTAGACCCACGAGACCCCGCGGAACGCGGCCGCCAGGTGATCGATGAGCCGCCGCACCCGCGCGGGCGGGCGCCGGCCGGCGGCGTGCACGGCGTAGATGCCCATGGGCCGCGGCGCGAAGGCGTCGAGCAGCGTGACCAGGCGCCCGGCCCGGAGATCCTCGTCGACCATGAAGCGCGGCAGCACGGCGAGGCCGATCCCCGACACGGCCGCCTCGCGGAGCGCCGTCCCGTTGCTCGCCGTGAGCGGGCCGGAGACGGGGACCGAGATGCGCCCCGACGCCCCGTAGAAGCGCCACTCGTCCTCGACGCGCAGGTGCAGGTAGCGCAGGCAGTCGTGGCGCAGGAGATCCCCCGGCTGCTCGGGCCGCCCCCGCCGCTCGAGGTAGCCGGGCGCGCCGACCACGTGCAGCGCCGTCGTGGCGAGCTTCTGCGCGACCAGGCTCGAGTCCCGGAGCTTCGTGATCCGGATGGCCAGGTCGACGCGCTCCTCCACGAGGTCGACCAGCCGGTCGTTCAGCGCGAGCTCGACGTGGGCCCCCGGGCTCGCCCGCAGGAACCGCGCGAGCGGCTCCGCCAGGTACATCTGCGCGAAGGTGACCGGCGCGTTGAGCCGGATGCGGCCGCGGTCGGCGTCCGACGCGCCCCGCACCGCCGCCGCGGCCTCCTCGATCACGCGCGCGCAGCGGGCGTAGAGGTTCATGCCCGCGTCCGTGACGGTGAGCTTGCGCGTCGTGCGCACGAGCAGCCGCTCGCCGAGGCGCTCCTCCAGGCGCGCGATCCGCGTGCTCACCATCGACTTCGACACCCCGAGCTCGGCCGCCGCCGCGGTGAAGGAGCGGCGCTCCACGACGCGGGCGAAGCACAGCATGGCGGGCAGATCGTCGAAGAGCGGGTCGATCATGCGCCCACTGTGCGCGGCGGGGCGGATTGTTCGCAAGGGAGAACGAGCGGCGCGGCCGCGGAGAACGAGCGGCGCGGCCGCGGAGAACGAGCGGCGGCCGCCTCGCGGGCAGGGGCGACGTCCGCTCGGGCCAGGTGCGCCCCGCCATCACGCCGCGGCCTGCGGGTCTCGTCGTGGTGCGGCGCGGCCCGCGCTCTCCCCAGCTCGCGGGGCTCGACGCGCCGTCACACACCAGCGGCGCCTCGCGGCGCGCGAGGTTGCCCCCGGGACACGCTCCAGGTTCCGCCCGCACGGCCCGGGCCGTCGCGCCAAGCAGCGGGCGCGGAGCGGCGCGGCGACGCTGGCGCGCTGCACGCGGTGGCCGTCGAGGCGTAACGCCCGTGTCGCGGGCCCGGCCGGCTGAATGGGGCGAGCGCCGGCGGCATCAGAGCCTCGTGCTACCCATGGAGGCCCCATGCATTCCCCTCGGACGCTCATCGGATGTGCCGTTGCATCGTGGATGTCCCTCTCGACCACGACCGCGCTGGCAGAGGTGGTCCTGGACCAAATCCAGTTCTACGGGCGAACCACCTGGAGAAATGATTACAAGAGCGCGATATCCGATCTCAACACGATCGACCTCAGCATCGCCGCGATACCGCACGAAGACGTCGCCTTCGTCGAAGCGGAATACGCAGGGGTGACGACCCCGCTCACATTCAACGACTACAACCATCGTTACTACGCAAAAATCGACACGAGCACGGTACCCTACGGCCCTCACACCTTGACGTTCACCGCGTACGACAAGCTCGGACAAACGCGGACGAAGCAGTACACCGTGCACAAGTACGCACCGCCCAGCGTCTGGGTGACGAGCCCGCGGCCAAACCGCACGCTCACCGGGGACACCCGCATCGCTGCGACGTGCGTCGGGACCCCTCCCTATTCCTGCACGCAGTTCAAGGCGCGCGTCCGGAGCCAGGTGCGCGATGAGGTGCTGGTCGGCGTCCCGTCGTCGGTGCCAGGGAGGATGGACGTGCTGCAATACCTGTCATCGCCGCTTCAGTCGGGCGAGGTGCTCACGGTCAGGCTCGAGGCCATGGACGGCGTGGGCCCCGCCTGGAGCGGGACGCCCATCGGCGGGGCACCCGTCCTCTACGACTGGTCGCTGCCGCGCGCCTACGTCGAGCGGAGCCCGAAGCTCACCGCCGTCCAGCGCGCCCCCGGCGCCATCATCGATTTCGACGCGACGCGCGTCCTGTTCATCGATCACGGGCTCCAGGTCGGCGTCGTCGATCGCATAACTCAGCAGGTGACGTGGCTCGCGGAGCTCACGCTGCACCATGAGTGGATGCACAAGCCCGGTCATGGGGTGCTCACGCCGTCCGGCGTCGTCATGCAAGCTTGGTACGGATACGTTTTCATGTGGAAAGACGGCGCGCGGGACCAGACGCGCAGGAAGGGGCGGCTCGACGCGGTGAACGGCGATACGTTCCTGTGGACGGGGGTCGACGACGACGAGACCATCGTGCACACGATATCGACAGGCGTCGCGACGAGCTTGGGGCTCGAACCCGGCAGCGCGTCGCAGTTCCAGGCGGACATCGCGCCGTCAGGCGGCATCTACTACAGCACGTACGAAGAGCCGTGGATCCACGGGCCGGGCGGGATCCGCCTCGGGAGCCATCCCGGCTACTTGCAACGGCCGATCACCGACGGGACGAACGTCGCCGGCCGGTGGTGGAATGGACCGGTGAGCTCGAGCTACCTCTACACGGCCGATGGCGAGGAGGTGTTCCTCGGCGACTCCAGGACCGGCGATGCTGCAGGGCTGCTGCTGCACGCAGGGTATGCGGCCTACCTGAAGAGCGACGGGGCCGTCAACCAGGTGTGGCTGCGGACCCCCGCGGGCGACGAGTACCAGCTGAGCAACTTCGCGACGCCGAGCCAGTTCGATCAGCAGGAGTTGCGCATCGGGCACGACGGCATCAGCGATACCGGCGAGGTCATGTTCCTCAATAACAAGAAGCGTTACATCGGGCGGCCTGGGGCTGCCCCGGAGGAGATCAGCAGCGACCTCGGACACGGGCGCTGGTTCGATGGGGACTGGTACGTGACCATCGGTGACACGCTGTTCAAGGTGGCGAGCACGGCGGCGCCGGCCTTCCATCTCGCCGCGTCGCCCGGCGAGGCGGCGCCCGGCGACGCCGAGGACGAGGAGCGGTACGACCTCGCGCTCGCCCCGGGCGAGCCCCTGGATCCGTGGACGCGAGCGAGGGACCTCCTCCACATGCCCGACGCCTCGCCGGCGTCATTTCGCGATCCGCGAGCCGCAACGCACACGGGCGCCGGCGCGCCCGACGAGGCGCCGTTGACCGCCGCCGCGTGCAGCTTCGGTCAGGCAGCCTGCTCGGGCCGCGGTGTCGCCCTCCTCTCCGCGGCGCTCCTTGGCCTCTCCCTCTCGAGGCGCCGTCGCGCGCAGAGGTAGCGGGGCAAATCCTCGCCCATGCAGGGCCGCGCCCCCTGACGGCGCACCCTGGAACGCCGGAGCTGGCCGAGTTTGCCGAGGAGCTCCGCCGGAACGGCGCCTCGATGCCGAAGACGCGCTCCTCGCCGGCGGGCGCGCCGTCCATCAGCAGGCGCGTCTGCGCGGCGATCGGGTGGATGACCGAGCGAGCCGTGTCGAGTCGGGAAAACGGGCCGTGCGTCTGGCGGCGGCTGGCCCCTGGCGGCGAACCCCACCACGACGTGGCGCCCGCTGCGCTACCGCGAGGCCGTCTGGTGCGCACGAGCGGCCGCTCGCCGAGGGGCTCCTCCAGGCGCGCGATCCGCGTGCTCTTGCCTTCGCCCCTCCCCCCCGGTAGCGTCGGCCCCGGGTAGAGGTCTCGTGGCGGCCCCGATCGTCGTCGACATCGCGTCGGGCCCTGCCGTGCACGGCGAGCTCCCGGCGCTCCTCGTCGAGGCGTGCTCCCGCGCCGCCGGGGGCGGCGGGTGCGCGCTCGGCGATCCCCGGCGCAGCGGGACCCCGGTCCGGGCGCTCGCCGTCGTCTGGCTGGACGGGCCGGACCACCGCCGCCTGCGGGTCGACGTCGCCTCGGTCGGCGCCCCCGGCGGCACGCTGTCGTCCCGCGAGATCGAGTTCCGCGAGGAGGATCCGCTGCCCGACCGCTACCGCACCGCGGGGCTCCTGGTCGCGGCCCTGGCGTCGGAGCGCGCTGGCGCCCCCGCCGGCGCCCCGGCCGACGCCGCCCCGGCCGGCGCCGAGCAGGCCGCGGAGGCGCCGCCGCCGCGTCCGTTCGGCTGGTTCATCGGTGCCGGTGGGCTTGCCGGCAGCGGGCTCGACGGCGGCCCCGCCCGCGCCGGCGGCTGGGTCATGGCCACGGCGCTCGACCGGCGCTCGGGGTTCTTCGGGACGCTGTCGGCGTCCTTCGCCACGGCCCTGCGCGAGCCGGCCCCGGGGCTGTCCGTCCAGTGGCTCACGCTCGGGGGCGGCGGCGGCATCGCCGCGCCCATCGCGCCGCTCGACGCGCTCGTTCGGGCGAGGTTCGAGGCCGCGGCCGAGTGGGTGATGGCCTCCCCGCGCGACCCGAAGAAGCCGGAAGAGACGGGGCACGGGTGGGCCTTCGGGGCGCGCACGGCGATCGACCTCGCGTGGCCCGCCGAGGGCAGCGTGGCCCTGCTCGGCAGCGCCGAGGCGTTCGTGCGGGTCCATCAGGCCGATCTCGGCGTACACCCGAAGCCCAAGGCGACGCTGCCGAGCGGCGGCCTCACGGGGATGCTGGGGGTGCAGCTGCGACTCCGCTAGAGCACCGGTCACGTTGATCAAGCGAGAAATGAACCGCCAAGACGCCAAGACGCCAAGACGCCAAGATTTTCTCTCTCTTTATTTGGCGTCTTTTTGGGTCCCGGTAGGGACGGCCCGTGCTGACCTACCTTCGGTCAACCCGGGCCGCCCCCCGGACAGAACCCGGCGAGCGGATTTCCCGCACCGGGCTCCCACCTCGGGTCGACGGACTGGCTCGCGGTAGAGCTGGCCAGGGATGATGGATGCGGGGCTGCGGCAGGGGGAACCGCTGCTCGAACGCCGTTCGTTGCGGCCGGGACCAGTGCGCACGCTGGCTCCTCTGCTGAAGCTGGAGGTGCCAGCTTGCGCGCGCGCGTTCCCGGAACTGGTGCAACGCCCGGTAGTTTGTGGGCACCCCGTAGTACCGGAAGTGCCCTTCGAGCACGCTGGAGAGCCATGCGTGCTGGGCTCGCACGGGCTCATACCGACGCTCGCGCATCTCTTCGCGCAGGCTCGCCAGCTTGGCGTTCCGTTTCTTCCGCGAGGTACGACGCTTCAGCTGGAACTCGCCTCGCCGGCTTACGCCGGCGATGTGCGTGAACCCCAGGAAGTCGAACGTCTCGGGGCGTGTGCGCCCGTCGCGCTCGGCGTCCTGCCGGGCGAATCTCCCGAACCGAAGCACCCGGGTCTTCTCCGGGTGCAGCTCCAGGCCGAACTTCGCGACACGAGAGGCCAGGGCCTCCCGCATCGCGCGCGCGTCCTGCTCGTACTGGAAGGTCACCGCGAAATCGTCGGCGTAGCGCACGATGTACACCTCACCGCGCGCATGCCGCTTCCTCCACTGGTTGGCCCACAGATCGAACGCGTAGTGAAGGTAGACGTTCGCAAGCAGCGGGCTGATGGTCCCTCCCTGCGGCGTCCCTTCCTTCACCTCGCGCAGCTCGCCTTCCTCCATGACGCCCGCGTGCAGCCACTTCATCAGCAGCCGCACCATGCGCCTGTCCCCGATCCGGTGCTCGAGGAACTTCTGCATCCATCCGTGATCGATGGTGTCGTAGAACGACCGGATGTCTGCATCGAGCACCCAGCTCGTCTTCCGGCTGATGGCCTCTGCGAGCGCGTTCAGGGCGTCGTGCGGCCCCCGGCCGGGCCGGAAGCCATACGACAGCCCCAGGAACTCTTGCTCGTAGATCGGCTCCAGCACCATCCGCACCGCCTGCTGGACGAGCTTGTCCTCCAGCGCCGGGATGCCGAGCGGTCGCATGCGACCATCGCCTTTCGGGATGTGCACGCGCCGCACCGGCTGCGGGTGGTAGCTGCCGCGGTGGATGCGATCCTGCAGGTCGAGCAGGCGGGCATCGAGATGCTCGCCGTACTCTTCCCACGTGGTCCCGTCCACTCCGGGCGCCGCGCGCCTGCGCAGGCGATGGTACGCCTCCTTCAGCAGCGGCGCCTTGATCGCGCTCAGCAGGTTGTCGAACCGCTCCCCTTTCTTCTCCTTCGCTCGCTGTCCGATCCGCATCACTTGCGTGGGCGCGTCTTGCCGGTCCTGAGCCCGGGACGCGTTTCGTGCTGCGGATTTTCCCTCGGCCTCGGGCCGTCCCTCCACCGACTCGACGGGCGTTACCCGCGTCTTCGCCGGCTTCCCCGGTACCATGCCCTCGTCCGACTCCTCGAAGTACGACACCACGGATTGCGGCTCGGCGCCTTCCCGTGGCTGTCCGCTGCCCACCACCGGCATCGCGGCTCCTTCGAGGTCTCCCGGTTTCCGTGCATGAGGCGTGTGTGCACGTGCCGAACTCCTCGACCCCGGAGGGGATGGACGGCCCAGGTCCACGTTGTTCGGGCCTCCACCATGGCCTTCCACGCAAGACAATCGTGTCGGCCCCCTCGAACTGAACCGTTTCGAGGCTCTATCGCCCGGCCCGCTCACTCGTCCCCCTACGCTTCGCCTCGCGGGTCACCCCACGCTGCGCAAGGGTGGCCTTCCCGGGGGTGGACTCCTCCCGGGGCAGGACTTGCTCGATTTGCTGGTGCTGCTCCTCGTTGCTCACCTGCTCCCTCATGCCGGTCTTGACCGGCGCATCCGTCTTGGCGGTTCGAAGTTCTGCGTTTTTCGGGCAGTTTCGACCCGTTTGTGGCTCTAGGGCGCTCGCTCCGCGCCGGGCCGAGGCATCCCCTCGATGCGTGTTCCACCTCGTTCCCTCGGAGGATACGCCGCAAGATGAGCTCAACCACGCCGTACCAGCCGAAAGGAAGCTACAAGATCGGGGGGGCGGCGCTCGTCGCCAGCGGCATTCTGTTTCTCCTGAGGGACGTCCTCGACCTCATCGCGGGTCCGCCTCCCTCGGGCGGAGCGGAGATCCTCGCATGGACCGCCTCGCGGGCGCCCCTCCTCGCCATCGCCAACGAGGCGCTGTTCTTCGCCGCGGTGCTCCTGGTGCCGGCCGTCATCGCCCTGTACTCGAGCCTCGCTGGCACCGACAAAGCCATGGCGGGCACGGCTTGCGGGCTCATGGCCGTGGCGGCTCCGGTCATCGCCGTCTTGTCCATCGTTCACGGTCGCCTCGTCTATCCTGTTTACGGCATACGCATCGGCACGCCCGACGTGGCGGCGCTCGTCATCGCCGTCTTCTACGGTGGCCTGCACGCGACCGGGATCCTGCTGGGAGCCGCGACGCTCGTGCTCAGCCTGACGATGAGGCGCGGGGTTTACGCGAGCTGGGTCGCGTACCTCGGCATCGCGACGAGCGTGGCCGATGTCGTCGGCGCATACCCATCCATCATCGGGCCCGTCCCCGCGCTCTTCTGTCATGTGCTGTTCTCCGCATGGTTCGTGGCCGTGGGATCGGCGCTCTACAGGATGCACTGACGGCGCCCGACGGCGGCGGGCCGCTGGACGGCGGAGATCGACCCGGCCCTCCGCCTCGCTCCCCAGCGGAGCGCCGCGGGCGGAGAGCGCGGCAGAGGGCGAGAGAGGTCTACCGTGTGGCTCCGGTTCGGGTGTGGCGGAAGGTCACGCCGAAACCGCCGACGATGTACGAGGTGCCCAGGTGACCCCAGATATCAAAAAGATTCTCGCTCGTCGTGGAATTGATGCGCAACCAGGAGCTGCCGTCGTAATGCACGATCGTGCCAGACAGACCCACGGCGAAGACGTCTTCAGGGCCGGTTCCCCAGACGGCTTTCAATTGTTCCGATGTACCCGAGGAGGGGACACGCTCCCAGCCATGGCCGTCATAATGCGCGATCGTGCCAGACGCACCGACGGCGAAGACGTCTTCAGGGCCGCTTCCCCAGACGCCGTGCAAATCTTCCGATATGCCCGACGTGAACATGGGCTCGCAGCCCTGGCCGTCGCAGCGCACGATCGTGCCAGACGCGCCGACGGCGAAGACGTCTCCTGGACCGCTCCCCCAGACGCCGTACAACTCTTGCGATGTACCCGAGGACGGGACACGCTCCCAGACATGGCCGTCATAATGCACGATCGTGCCAGACGCACCGACGGCGAAGACGTCTTCAGGACCGCTCCCCCAGACGTCATTCAAATCTTCCGATGCGCCGGAGGAGAGCACCGGCTCGATGCTATGACCATCGTAATGCACGATTGTTCCATATAGACCGACGGCAAAGACGTCTTCAGGTCCGCTTCCCCAGACGTCGAGCAGATAATCCAGCGGCCCCGAGGAGGGCAGACGCTCCCAGCCCTCGCCGTCGTAACGCACGATCGCGTACCCACCGACGGCGAAGACATCTTCAGGACCGCTCCCCCAGACTCCCTCCAAAGTCCCCGATATGCCCGAGGAGGGCGCGCGCTCCCAGCTATGGCCGTCATAATGCACGATCGTGCCAGACCAACCGACGGCGAAGACATCTTCAGGACCGCTCCCCCAGACTTTCTCCAAGAGCGCCGATGTGCCCGAAGAGGGCACGGTCCTCCAGCGATTGCCGTCGTAATGCACGATCGCGCCGAACGCACCGACGGCAAAGACATCGTCAGGGCCCGTACCCCAGACATCATTCAGAGTCTCCGACGTGCCCGGGGAGGGCACACGCTCCCAGCGCTCGCCGTCGTAATGCACGATCGTACCGAACGCGCCGACGGCAAAGACATCGTCCGAGCCGCTCCCCCAGACACCGTTCAGGACGTCCGATGCGCCCGAGGAGGGAACCGGGCTCCAGCGCTCGCCGTCGAAATGCACGATCGTGCCATACCAGCCGACAGCAAAGACGTCGTCTGGACCGCTCCCCCAGACACCATACAGATGTTCCGATGTGCCCGAGGAGGGCACGGGCCTCCAGCCCTCGCCGTCGTAACGCACGATCGTGCCAAACCCACCGACGGCGACGACATCGTCCGGACCGCTCCCCCAGACAGCATACAAGTTCTCCGTTGTTCCCGAGGAGGGGACGGGCCTCCAGCGCTCGCCGTCGTAATGCACGATCGTGCCAGACCCGCCGACGGCATAGATATCGCCTGGACCGCTTCCCCAGATACCATATAAATTTTCCGACGTGCCCGGGGAGGCCACGCGCTCCCAGCGATTGCCGTCGTAATGCGTGATCGCGCCGGACCAATCGACGGCATAGACGTCTTCGGGGCCGCTCCCCCAGACGCCGCTCAGGGCCTCCGATGTGCCGGATTCTTGCTCTCGCCAGTTCCAATCGCCGCAGAGCTCCGTCAACAAGCTATCGCACGAGGCGGAGCAGCCAGGGTGACCGAAGTCATAGCGCAGGCTGACGCACGACGGCAGCTCGGCGGGCCTCCCCGGATCGCACTCCTCCTGCGGCGCCACCTCCCCGTCGCCGCAGTGCAACGCGCAATCCTCGCGGCAGTGGCCGCCGTCCGCCGAGTTCTGCAGCGCTGCGCACTGCTGCTCCGTCGACTGCACATCGCCGGCGCCGCAGTCGCAGGTCTCCCCGCTGGCCGCGTCGACGACGCCGTTGCCACAGGTCTCGTCGGAGCGGCAATCCGAGCTGCAGCCGTCGTTGCTCGCCGTGTTCCCGTCGTCGCACACCTCACCCTTCACCGTGTCGAGGATGCCGTTGCCGCAGGTCTCGTTGGAACGGCAATCGGAGCTGCAGCCGTCGTTGCTCGCCGTGTTCCCGTCGTCGCACGCCTCCCCGCCGGCCACGTCGGTGATGCCGTCGCCGCAGGGGACGACGCACCGCTCGGCCGTGTCGCACGCGTAGCCGCTGGGACAGTAGCCCTCTCCGCAGGGGATCCCCCCCGGCTTCAGGCACGCTCCGGCGGCGACCACCACGGCGACCGCCAGCAGCATCGCCGCGAGACGACGAACCACGCCGCCCACCGAGGAGCGCCCCGCGCCGACCCGCCTCGCACGCACAGATGAACTCCGCTCCGCCATCATCCTCTCACCCTCGTCCTCGTCGCCTGGCCCGCTCGCGCCGCGCACGAAGGCCCGCCCGCCTCAGAACGAGATCCGCGTCGACAGGCCCGCGGCGCTGTCCGATACGGCGGGCGCGAGCTCGATCTCGACGTCGCCTCGATCGTCGGTCCGGTACGACCGCGGCCAGTTCATGGTGACCAGGACGCCGCCCGCGATCAGGGCCGCTCCCCCCGCGACGAACGCGCCTATCGCGATCCGGTTCTCCAGGAGGCCTCGATCGTACGCGCGGCCGTCGCTCGGCGCGCACTCCGGCCCGCAGGCGCGGCGGAAGGCGCCCTGGAGCTCCCGCTCCGCCTCGCCGTGGTGCACGTTGGCCTGCCACGTGAGCCCGGCGCCGAGCAGCGCGAGCGCCCCGCCCGCGCCAACCACCGCCCAGGGCGCCCACGCCGCCTGCCACCGGCGCTCGGTGATCGTGGCGTCTGCGCTCAGCCGGAGCGTCCCCGAGGCCCGCTTGCCCGCGAGCACGACGACGGGCTTGGCGACGGGGTAGTACCCCTTCTTCCTCGCCGTGACGACGTGCTCGCCGGGGAGGACCAGCCGCCGCGCGGCGCCGGGGCCGACGAACCACGGCTTGCCGTCGAGGAGCACCGCGGCGCCCGGCTCGTCGCAGCGGATCTCGATCACGGCGAGCTCCCGCCGCATGAGCTCGCTCATCGACGCGCGCGCCTCCGCCTCGAGCCGCGGCTCGAGCGCGCCCGGGCCCCACTTCAGGGCCTTCTGCAGGTTCTCGTAGGCCAGGAGCGGCAGCCCGCTGCCCATCAGCACCCTCCCGAGGTAGACCCGCAGCTCGGGCTGCTCCCAGTAGCGCAGCGCCTCTTCGTATTTCGCCCTCGCCCCCGCGAGGATCGCGCTCCGGTGCAGCACCCTCCCCTCCTGGAACAGCTGCTCTGCCTTCTGCTTGCGCTCCTCCGGGACGCCCTGGTGCCACGGCGGCGTCGGCGGCTGCTCGTCGGCGCGCGCGGGCGCCACGTGCACCCCGAGCAGCACGGCGCACAGCGGCAGCGCCATGCCGAGTCCGGCGCGTCCACCGCGTCGTGTTCTGGTCAAGCTCATCTCCTTGGCTCCTCCGCTATGTTAACCGGCCGCGACGGTCCCGGTCGCGCGCGCCGGTTTGAACGGCGCGGAGGTTCGCGTTATAGTGGCGCCCTTCGACGAAGGGGGCGTGACGATCCGTCGAAGCCAACGAGCTGCCGACGCCCTGATGGAGGTGAACGGATGCGGACCTATGTGCTCGGTCTCCAGGAGGTCGATCGAACGAAGGCCAAGGTGGTCGGGGGGAAGGCCGCGAACCTGGGGGAGCTTTGCAGGATCGAAGGGATCCGCGTGCCCGCCGGCTTCTGCGTCACGACCGAAGCGTTCCAGCGGATCCTGGGAGAAGCGCCGTCGATCGGCGGGTTGCTCGATCGGTTGTCGCTGCTCGGGGCGGGAGACCGGGACGGGATCCGCGAGCTCAGCGGCGAGCTGCGCCGGATCATCGAGGAGACGGCCATCCCCGAGGACCTGCGAGCGGCGATCACCCAGGTCCTCTCCAGGCTTGGCGCGGGCGACGCCTACGCCGTAAGGTCCAGCGCGACGGCGGAGGATTTGCCGGGGGCTTCCTTCGCGGGCCAGCAGGATACGTATCTCAACATCATCGGGACGCAGGCGATCCTGCAGCACGTCCGCCGGTGCTGGGCATCGCTCTTCACCGAGCGGGCCGTGACCTACCGGATCCAGCACGGCTTCGACCACCGCAAGGTCCACATGGCGGTGGTGGTGCAGAAGATGGTCTTCCCGCAGGCGGCCGGGGTCGTCTTCACGGCCGATCCCGTCACGTCGAACCGGAAGGTCTCGTCGATCGAGGCCGTCTTCGGCCTGGGGGAGGCCCTGGTCGCCGGCCTCGCGAGCGCCGATCGCTACAAGGTGCGGAACGGCCAGGTCATCGAGAAGGCGATCGCCAAAAAGACGGTGGCCACGCGTGCCCTGGAGGAGGGCGGCGCCGAAGAGCGGGCGATCGAGCCCGAGCGGCGGGACGGGCAGGTGCTGACGGACGCGCAGATCCTGCGGCTCGAGCGCCTGGGCCGGCAGATCGAGGGGCATTTCGGTCACCCCCAGGACATCGAGTGGTGCCTGGTCGACGATGAGCTCCACATCGTCCAGAGCCGGCCGATCACGACCCTGTATCCCATCCCCGAAGCAAGGGATCGAGGCAACCACGTCTACCTGTCCGTCGGCCATCAACAGATGATGACCGACCCGATGAAGCCCTTGGGGCTGTCCGTGCGCCAGTTGACGTCCGCTGGACCCATGCACGCCGCGGGTGGCAGGTTGTTCGCCGATGCCACGAAGCAGCTCGCCTCACCGGCCAGCCGGGACGCCTTCCTGGATCTCATGGGGCGCTCCGATCCGCGCATCAAGGACGCCATCTTGACCATCCTCGAGCGGGGAGACTTCATCGAGCCCTTGCCCGGCGACCCGGCGGCCGCGCGTCCCGGCCAAGGCAAGCAAGGCATGGCGCCCGCGCGCTTCGACGCGCAGATCGAGGACGACCCGGCGATCGTCGCGGATCTGGTCGCGCGCAGCCAGGCCGCGGTCGAGGCGCTGAAGCGCGACATCCGAACCAAGACCGGAACGGCGTTGCTCGACTTCATCCTGGAGGACCTCCAGCAATTGAAGAAGTCCTTGATGGATCCACGGAACATGGGCGTGATCATGGCGGCCATGAACGCTCACTGGTGGCTCAACGAGAAGATGTCGGCGTGGCTGGGCGAGAAGAACGTCGCGGATACGCTCTCCCAGTCCGTGTCGAACAACATCACGTCGGAGATGGGCCTGGAGCTGTTGGATGTCGCCGACGTGATCCGTCCCTATCCGGACGTGATCGCTTATTTGCAGAGCGTGAAGCACGAGGGCTTCTTGGATGAGCTGGCCGAGCTCGACGGTGGGCAGGAGGCCCGGGACGCGATCCGGGCTTACCTCCACAAATACGGCATGCGATGTACCGGGGAGATCGACATCACGAGGGACCGCTGGAGCGAGAAGCCGACGACCCTGGTCCCCTTGATCCTGAGCAACATCAAGAACTTCGAGCCCCATGCCGGCGCGCGGAGGTTCGAGCAGGGGCGGCGGGAGGCCTTGCAGAAAGCCGAAGCGTTGCTCGACCGGCTGAGGCAGCTGCCGGACGGGGAGCAGAAGGCCAGCGAAGCCCGGCGGATGATCGACCGGCTCCGGAACTTCATCGGTTATCGCGAGTATCCGAAGTACGGCATCGTCAGCCGCTACTTCGTTTACAAGCAGGCCTTGCTGCAAGAAGCCGAGCGGCTCGTGCAGGCCAAGGTGATCCACGACGCCGAAGACATCTACTACCTCACGTTCGACGAGCTCCGCGAGGTCGTGCGCACGCATCGGCTGGACGACCAGCTCGTCAGCAAGCGGAGAGCCGAACACGAGCTCTACAAGAAGCTGACGCCGCCGTGGGTCATCACGTCCGATGGGGAAATCCCGGCAGGTGCGTACCAGCGAGCCGATCTCCCCGCCGGAGCCCTCGTCGGCCTGCCGGTCTCCTCCGGCGTCGTCGAGGGGCGAGCCCGCGTCCTCTCGGACATGGCCGACGCGGATCTGGAGGCGGGGGACATCCTGGTCACCGCCTTCACCGATCCCAGCTGGACACCCGTGTTCGTGTCCATCAAGGGCCTGGTGACCGAGGTGGGGGGCCTGATGACCCATGGCGCGGTGATCGCCCGGGAATACGGCTTGCCGGCCGTCGTCGGCGTGGAGAATGCGACCAAGTTGATCCGGGATGGGCAACGCATCCGCGTGCATGGAACGGACGGGTATGTCGAGCTCCTGACATGAGGAAAGCGCGGCCTTCCGCTTGCCGGGCGAGCCCCTCGCCGGGTCAGCCCGACACGCGGGCGGGGGCTGGAAGTCAAACGCGATCCGAAAGTCAAGCTCCTCGTCGTGGCCGTCCCGCCCACCATACAGCCACGCTGAACGCGCTGGTGAACATAGAGCACCTCACGCGATCCACATCTCTCCTGGAAAAGTGGCGCTGTATCAATACCCTCTCTCGGATCCAACCCTCCTGAAAAGCGACGCTATCTCTACAATGAATCCATGCACCAGGCCGGCCGCCTTCACGCCACGGCCTGCGGGAGCGGCAGCTGCCCACCTGCGACGCGCCGCCGGCTGCCGGCGAATGTAAGGAGATGGGGGTGCTGGTGCGACAGCCGCAACTTGTCTCCGCCGTGTTTCTTATCACTAGGCTCTTGCCTGGTTTCGCCGCACACTCGTACAGTCACCGAACGTAGTTAACCTTGCGAGTAGCGTGAATACTGCGGCGAACCTCTTACCCAGCACCCAGGCCGAGCTCGGACCCGGGTCCGTGCTGGGTCGTTACGAGCTGCTGCTGCCGATCGCAGCAGGCGGCATGGCCATGGTGTGGGCGGCGCGGCTGAAGGGAACGCGCGGCTTCCAGAAGATCGTCGCCGTCAAGACGATGCTGCCGAAGCTCTCGGAGGACGACCAGTTCGAGCGCATGTTCCTCCTGGAGGCGTCGCTCGCGTCCCAGATCCGCCACCCGCACGCCGTCGAGATCCTCGATCTCGGCGAGCAGGACGGCGTGCTGTTCCTGGCGATGGAGTGGATCGACGGCGTTCCGCTCAGCCAGGTGATGAAGACCGCGAAGCGGCGGACCGGCGTGCCGATCCCGATCGCCTTGCGCATCGTGATGCAGGCCTGCGCCGGCCTGCACGCCGCGCACGAGCTCAAGGACCACAGCGGCACGCTCGTCGGCTTGGTGCACCGCGACATCTCCCCGCAGAACATCCTGGTCACGTACGACGGCATGACCAAGGTGGTGGACTTCGGCGTGGCCAAGGCCACCGCGTTCAACGACAGCACGACGAAGGCCGGCCAGCTCAAGGGCAAGGTGAGCTACACGGCGCCGGAGCAGGTGCGCGGCGACCCGATCGACCGGCGCGTCGACGTGTTCGCGATGGGCATCGTGCTCTACGTGCTCACCACCGGCAAACACCCGTTCCGCAGGGAATCCGAGGGCGCGACGCTGTTCGCCATCTCGTCGCCGGACCCGGTGGTGGCGCCGCACACGTTCCAGCCCGACTACCCGCCGTTGCTCGAGGCCGTGCTGCTGCGCGCGCTCGAGAAAGAGCGCGACCAGCGCTACGCCACGGCCAACGAGCTGATGCGAGCGCTCGACAAGGCGCTGCCGCCCAACCAGCGAGCCTCCGAAGAGGACGTCGCCAACTTCATCCGCGAGCTGTTCGAGGAGGAGCACCAGCAAACGCGCGCGGCCCTCGCCGAAGCGCTGGAGCGCGCCGACCGCAGTCCGCTGAGCAACAACCTCGGCATCTCCGACGTGACCGGCACGAGCCACTCGGTGGTGAGCGCCTTCAACGCCGTCGACCCCCGCCGCGCGAGCCCGGGCCAGGCCGGAAGGAGCGCGCTCGACGACGAGCTCCCTCCGTTCGCGCGCTCCAGGAGCCGCGCGCCGCTCGCCGTCGCGATCCTCGGCCTCCTCGCCGCCGGCGTGCTCGCCGTGCTGCTGCTCCGAGGCGCCGACGCGCCGGCCCCCCTCCCTCCCGTCGCCGCGCCCGCCGCCCCGGCGGCGCTCCCCAAGGCGGAGGCGCCCGCGCCTCCCGAGGCGGAGGCGCCCCCCGCGGCCGAGCTCGCCGCGCCCCCGGGCGAGCCCTCTGCCGCCGTCTCGGCCAGCGCAGCGCCGTCGCCGGCTCCGCGCCCGGCGTCACACTCGCGCGCAGCCCCCCGCCGTCAGGACACGCCCGCCGAGCAGAGCCCGGCGCCAAAGCCCGCGCCGCCCAAGTCGTGGAAGCATGATCCGGGGTTCTGACGCGACTCGCTCAGAATGCTCCTGAGAGACTCGCGCCTATCTCGGATCCGCCCGCGACGGGCACGAGCTCGAGCGAGGTCTTGGCGGGCTCTTTTGGCTTCTTCCGCTGAAGGAGCAAGATCGCGGTCGCCGTGCCGACCGCGGCGACGCCCACGCCGAGCGCCACCTGCGCGCCGTAGTGATAGAACTTGAGGTCGTCGTAGCGCGACTCCATGGAGGGCGGGCACGACTTGCCGCCCGGACCGCAGGCGTCTTCCAGATCCTTGAGCGCTCCCTGGCGGAGCGCGAACAACACCCCGGAGCCGATCAGGCTCGCGGCGCCGACGCCCCCGACGACGAACGGCACCACCTTGGACGGCGGCTTGTCCTGCAAGGCGCCCGCCTGGATCAGCAACTCTTGCGGCAGCGCTTCGAGCGTCACCTCGACGCGCGTCACCCCCTCCTCCTTCAGCTCCACCGTCTCTTGAAACGGCTTGTAATTGGGGGCCTTGGCGGTGAGCGCGTGCGGCCCGGGATCGAGCGGCACCTCGACGCCGATGGACGTACCGCCGAGGGCGACGCCGTCGAGCGCGATGGCCGCGGAGGCCGCCCCTTTGCCGCGCACGATGACGAGCTTCGGGATCCGGGCGCGCAGCCGGCCGATCGACTGCTCGACCTCGGCCCGGAAATCCGGCCCCACGGCGTCGGCCTCCGCGAGCGCCAGCTCGTAGCCGCCGAGCGCGGCCACGAGCCGCCCCAGGTTCTCCTCGCACACGGCGATATGGAAGCGGACCTGCGGCGTCATCCGCACCTGGCCGACCTCGCGGAACTGCTGCAGGGCCGCGGCCCAGTTGCCAGCTTGCTCGAGCTCGGTCGCCTGCTGGAACTGCGCACGAGCTCGCTTGAGCTCGTCGGTGTCCTGGGCGAGCGCGGGCGCCTCGAGCAGCAGCAGCACCGCTGCGACGCGGAACATGCGTGGAAAATTCCTCATCGCTGCGACGCGGAACATACGTGCAAAATTCCTCCCGCTGCGACGCGGAACATTCGCGGGAAATCCCTCATGCGAGGCTTACCATAGTGCCTTGCCGTCTCCGCTCCTGTCAACGTGGCGGCGCGGCCTTCGCGGCGCGCGACGCCGCGCCGCGTCGTCATCGGAGGTGCGAGCGTGCCGGCAGAGCTCAGCGCGCGGATGCTGGCGCTGTCTCGATTTCTGGCCGCGAAATCCGCCAGAGATGATACTTTTGTCGTTGGATGTCGACCCCGAGCTTTCTGCGTTGCTTCGCGCTGTTCCGCGCGTTCTTGGCCGCCGCGCTGACGGCGGGGCTCTTCGCCGCTTCGTGCAGCGTGCCGGACTTCGAGTTCCCGCAGACGCCCGGCCCGCCGGCGCACTGTACCGACGACACGCAGTCCGACGGCGAGACCGGCCTGAACTGCGGCGGCGAGTGCGATCCATGCCCGCTCGGCTCCGGCTGCGCCGCGAGCCGCGACTGCGCCGAGGGCGAGTGCATCGACGGCGTTTGCCAGGAAGCGGGTTGCATGAACGGCGCCCGCGACGGCTCGGAGTCGGACATCGATTGCGGCGGCAGCTGCGACAAGAAGTGCGCGACCGGCGAAACCTGCAACCAGGCCAGCGACTGCGAGAGCCGCGTGTGCCAGGAGGGCCAATGCGTCGGGGCGACCTGCACCGACGGCGTCCCCAACGGCACCGAGAGCGACGTGGACTGCGGCGCCGACTGCGAGGGCTGCGAGGACGGCAGGATGTGCCGCTCGAGCAGGGACTGCCTCAGCAACGATTGCATCGACGGGGTGTGCGGCCCCACCTGCTCGGATGGCTACGCCAACTGCGATGGCCTGGCCCTGGGTGAGTGCGAGGTGAACCTGCGCACCGACGTGGGCAACTGCGGCAGCTGCGGCCTGAAGTGCGCGCTGCCGCACGCGACGGCCGAGTGCCAGGGCGGCGCCTGCAAGGTCAAGGAGTGCGAAGCGCCTTACGCCGACTGCGACGGCGACCCCGAGAACGGCTGCGAGGTGGACACCTCGACCGACTCGAGCCACTGCGGCGGGTGCGACGATCTGTGCCCGGCCGTGAACGGCGACGCGTATTGCGAGGCGTCGGAGTGCAAGATCGAGTGCGACGAGGGCTTCACCGACTGCAACGGCCTGGTCGGCGACGGCTGCGAGCGGGCGGTCACCCGCGATGTCTTGAACTGCGGCGGGTGCGGCATCGAGTGCGTGCCCACGGCGGGCGGCAGGCCCTGGTGCCGCGACGGCGAGTGCGGCGAGACGGTTTGCCCGGCCGGCAGGGGCGACTGCAACGGCGACCCCGAGGACGGCTGCGAGGTGGATCTGGCCGCCGATCCGGAGAACTGCGGCACGTGCGGCGGCCTGTGCACGGTCGCCAACGGCACTGGCAGATGCACGGCCACCGGCTGCGCCATCGGCAGCTGCGCGCCGGGCTTCGCCGACTGCGGCGGCGGCTACAACGACGGCTGCGAGACCAGCACGGAGACGAGCCTCAGCCACTGCGGCGGCTGCGGCGAGACCTGCACCATCGCCGGCGGCGCCCCCAAGTGCGAGGAGGGCGAGTGCAGGGTGAGGACCTGCAACAGCGGGATGGGCGACTGCGACGGCGATCCGGACAACGGCTGCGAGACGAACGTCAACTCCAACCAGACCCACTGCGGCGCCTGCGCGGCCGCCGGCGGCGTCGACTGCAACACCATCTACGCGAACGCCACCGCGACCTGCCAGAGCGGCAGCTGCTCCTTCGTCGGCTGCAAGGCGGACTACGCCAACTGCAACAGCTCGCTGAGCGACGGCTGCGAGGCCAACGTCAGGACCGACGAGCAGCACTGCGGCGACTGCAGCACCCAGTGCAACACCATCCACACCACCAGCAACCAGTGCCTCGACGGCACCTGCAACCCGGTGTGCACGACCGCGCAGTACGACGACTGCGGGGTACCGAAGAACGGCTGCAACATCGACCTGTGGAACGACGAGAACAACTGCCTCGGTTGCAACCTCGTGTGCCAGAGCGGGACCAGCGCCCACGTCGTCAGCAACACCTGCAGCTCGTCGGGCTGCAACCCCGTGTGCGCCGGAGCCTATGAGAGCTGCGACGGCAACGTGAACAACGGGTGCGAGACGGACACCGCCACGAACGCAAACCACTGCGGCGACTGCAACCGGGTGTGCAGCACCGCCGCCGGCGCGCACGTGACCAGCAACGGCTGCAGCGGCGGCGAGTGCCGGCCGGTGTGCAGCGGCGCGTGGCGCAGCTGCGACGGCAATGGCATGAACGGCTGCGAGAAGGACACCTCCAGCGACATCAACGCCTGCGGCGATTGCGACACCCGGTGCCTGCAAGCGCACGCGAGCGCCACCACCTGCACGGGCGGCACCTGCGTGCCCACCTGCAGCGCGGGCTGGAAAGCGTGCTCGAACCCGGAGGACGGCTGCACCACCCAGCTCGGCACCGTCAGCAACTGCGGCGACTGCGGCGACGTGTGCAGGAACACCAACGCGAGCGCCGTCGCCTGCACCGCCGGCGCCTGCGTGCCCACCTGCAACGCGGGCTGGAAGGCTTGCGGCGACCCCGGCGACGGCTGCACAACCCAGCTCGGCACCGCCAGCAACTGCGGCGACTGCGGCCACGTGTGCTCGGGAGCGAGGCCCTACTGCTCGAACGGCAGCTGCGTCGTCACGCCGGACATCGTCGTCGTCAACTCGGCGACGACCGGCAGCGTGAGCACCAGCGGGATGTCGACGCCCATCATCAACGTGACCCACGCGCTGCAGTCGCCGGCGGGCAACGATCGCTTGGTCCTGGTCGGGGTCGTCGCCTCCGAGAACTCGCTCGTGCCGGTGAGCGTCACCTACGACGGCACGCCGATGACGCTCTTCAACACGCAGCAGGTGTCGGGCGAGAGGAACGCCGCGGCGCACATCTATTACCTCCTCGACAGCCAGCTGCCGACCGCCACCGGCAACAAGCCGGTGGTGGTGCAGATGGCGAGCGCGAGCAGCTGGGGCATGTACTTCGCCAACGTGGTGGAGCTGAAGGGCGTGCATCAGACGAACCCGTTCGCGAGCGCCACCACGACGGGCATCCACACCAACGCGGCTGACTGCACCGGCACGTCTCGAGGGGTCAGCACCAACTTCAGCGGGACCAACTCGTTCGTGTACACGGTGATGGCGGCGCGCAACGCCAACGCCGGCGCCACCATCAGCCCCACCGCGGCGACCTCCACCATGAACCTGCGCCTGACCTCTCCGGCGACCATGGTCGCGCTGGCCGGCTACCTCGTGGCCAACTCCAACACCACCATCTCCTGGACGATGAGCAACTGCTGGAGCACCGCCGGCGTCGGCGTCGCCGTGCGGCGCGCCGGCGGCGGCTGAGCACCTCGAGGCGCCACGCTCCGCGCGGCGGCTCGCGCGGAGCGGCCCGCCAGGGAGGGCCTCCGCCTGCGCGCGCGCCCCCGTCGGACCAGGCCATCCCTACCGTGGGATCGCGCGCTCGGCATTCCGGAACGTCCAGCGGGGGCCGTGGCCCGCGTTGTTTACGAGCACGTCAATGCGCCCGAGCTTCGCGAGGCCGGCCTCGACGCTCGTTCATGGGGTGCTCCCCCCTGGGCTCAGAGCGTCGACGTCTTGAAGTAGTGGCCGGCCGCGATATCCGCGAGCAGCCCGGGGTGCGTCGGCTCCCACTTCAGGAGCGCCCGCGTGCGAGCGCTGGAAGAGGGGTTGTCGACGCCTGCGAACCTCGCGAGGAAGCCAAGGAGTCGCGGGGCTTCTTCAGCGCTGACGCTCCTCGCAGGCAGCCCGAGCCCCTCGCCGATGGCCTCGGCGATCGCGCGGAACGGCACGCCCTCCTCGGCGGCGCCGTGCAGCCGCGTGCCGGCTGGCGCCGACTCCAGCGCGAGCCGATAGAGGCGCGCCGCGTCGAGCGTATGCACGGCGGGCCAGACGTTCGACCCGTCTCCGATATACGCGGAGAAGCCGTTCTTGCGCGCCATCGCGATGAGCGACGGAACGAAGCCTGCGTGGTCCAGCGCGCTGTGCACGGTCGGCGCGAGACGGACGGCCGAGGACCGCACGCCGCGCTGGGCCAAGGCGATGGTGGCGTTCTCGGCGTCGGCGCGCGGCCCAGCCGGGATCGTGTCTTCCTCGGTGCCGGTGCGACGTAGCCCGGCGAACGCGAGCAGCGCCGTCCCCACCGTGGTCACGAGCGGCTTGCCCGAGCCCGCGAGCGCCTCGCCGAAAGCGTGAATGGCGCGCTGCTCCTGCGCGGCCGCCGCCCCGTATCCCTCGGGCGAGCCCGAGAACGCGAGCTCGTGGTTGAACGCGAGGTGGATCACGCCGTCCGCCGCGCTGGCGGCGGCGCGCAGACCGTCGAGATCGTCGAGATCGCCGCGATGAACCGCGGCGCCGGCGGCGGCGAGCTTCGACGCAGACGCGTCGGAGCGAGCCAGACCGACGACCTCGTGTCCCTTGGAAAGCAGCTCCGGGACGAGAGCAGAACCGATGTGACCGGACGCGCCGGTGACGAACACACGCATGGGGCTCCTCCTCATGTCACAAGCTGACATGGCTCTACCACGCGATGTCAGTTCCTGCAATCAGAACCGCCCGAGCGTCCCGCGGGCTTCCCCCCGGCTTGCCGGGGAGGCTCCAGGCGGCTCACCAGGCCGCTCGTGGCGGCCCACGACCCTGCCGCTTCGAGCGGCCCCTGCTCCGAGAACCCCCGGCTTTACGGGGATTTTTGCGGATGTCGGTCCCTCGAAAGCGGGCTATGTTGGGCCGCATGGGCCGCTGGGAACCCAACGCACTCGAACGGCTGCAGGAGGCAGCGATGGAGCTCTTCCTGGAGCACGGGTACGACCGGACGACCGTCGGCGAGATCGCCGCTCGCGCCAAGCTCACGGAGCGGACGTTCTTCCGGTACTTCACGGACAAGCGAGAGGTCCTCTTCTCGGGCTCGGAGCAGCTCGAGAAGCTCATCGTGGACGCCATCGCGCGCGCTCCGAAGACGGCCGCTCCCCTCGACGCCGTCGCTGCAGCGCTCGAGGCGACGTCGCCGATGTTCGAGCAACGCCGCGCCCACTCGCGCAGACGACAGGCGCTCATCGCAGCGCATACGGAGCTTCACGAGCGAGAGCTCGTCAAGCTCGCGAAGCTGACGCTCTCGATCGCCGCGAGCCTGCGCAAGCGTGGCATCCCCAAGGTCACCGCCAGCCTCGTCGCCGAGACCGGGATCACCCTCTTCAAGAACGCTTTCGAGCGCTGGGTCCACGGCCCCAAGAAGCACGATCTGGCGTATTACATCCGCTCGGCGCTCGCGGACCTCAGGCTGGTGACCGCCGCGACCGCCGAGCAGCGGGTGGGCTCGGGCTCACGCGGTGACGCCGCCATCGGAGGCGCCGGTCCGACCTGAACGACGCTTGGCCTTCTGCCCGCGAGCGCTCGTGACGCTCTCGATCAGCGCGCGGAGCTTTGGCTGCTCCTGCGTGCGCGCGGGAAAGTACAGGTAGAAGCCAGGTCCCTTGGTGATGAACGCCTCGAGCACGCGCTCCAGCCGTCCCTCGGAGAGGTCGCGCTCGATGGCCTGGTCGGGTACGTACGCGAGGCCCGACCCCGCGCACGCGAGCGCGACCATGAGCGCGATGTCGTCGACGACGATGCCGCCGGGAACATCGACCGTGATCGCCTTGCCTCGACGCTCGAGCTCCCAGCGGTAGACGGTGCCGCTGGCGATGAGGCGCTGGCGGATGGCGCGATGGTGGACGAGGTCCTCCGGCGCGCGGGGCCGCCCCGCCTTCGCGAGGTAGGCCGGCGAGCCGACGATCGACCACGACGAGTGGCTCGTGATCGGGACCCGCACCATGTCCTTCTCGACCGCGTCGCCGAGCCGGATGCCCGCGTCGAAGCCGGCTGCCACGAGGTCGACGAAGGCGTCGTCGAGCGAAACTTCGATGGACAGCTCCGGGTACGCCTCCCGCATCTGCGCCACGAGCGGAGCAAGGAGCCACGCGCCGCTCATGCGCGGCGCGGTGACGCGGAGGTTCCCGGAGGGGCGCCCGCGGTAGTCACCGAGCGCGGCGAGCGCGCCTTCGACGTCGGCGATCGCGGGCTGCAGGCGCTGGAAGAGGCTCGCGCCCGGCTCCGTGAGCGCGACGCGCCTCGTGGTCCGCTGAAACAGCACCACGCCGTACCGGCGCTCGAGGAGCTTGATCTTCTGGCTCACGGCCGTCGGGGTGACGCCGAGCGCGGCGGCGGCGGCGGTGAAGCTCTTGCAGCGGCCCACGGCGAGGAACGTCGTGAGCCCGTCGAGCGCGTCGATCATGCCCGATTATGAAACGCAGCTTCATAAAGTATCAAGCGTTTTGCGCATTTTCTTCATGACCGGGATGCTGCATCTTCGTTCGTGTGAGGGGGGCGCGACCCCCGGACCACGAAGAGGAGATCCCCATGGAAACGATCGAGAACAAGCGTGTTTGGTTCATCACGGGAGCATCGCGCGGGATCGGCGCGGAGATCGCGAGCGCGGCGCTCGCCGCCGGCGATCGGGTGGTCGCCACCGCGCGCGATCCGAGGAGCATCACGGACCGCTTCGGGCAGCCCGAGGCGCTCCTCCCCCTCGCGCTCGACGTGACGGACGAGGCGTCCGTCGCCGCCGCGGTCGAGGCTGCCGTCGCTCGGTTCGGCCGGATCGACGTGCTGGTGAACAACGCCGGCTACGGCGTCGTCGGCGCGATCGAGGAGACCCCGGGCGACGAGGTGCGGCGCGTCTTCGAGACGAACGTGTTCGGCCTGCTCGCGGTGACGCGCGCCGTGCTTCCGCAGCTCCGGAAGCAGCGCGCCGGCCTGATCTTGAACCTCTCGTCGGTGGGCGGCTACCGGTCGGGGCCTGGGTTCGGCGTTTACTGCTCGACGAAGTTCGCCGTCGAGGCGATCTCGGAGGCGCTGCACGCGGAGCTCGCGCCGCTCGGCATCGCGGTGACGGTCCTGGAGCCGGGCTACTTCCGAACGGAGTTCCTGGAGGCGAAGTCCGTCGTGGCGACGGGGAAGGTCATCGACGATTATGCGGAGACCGCGGGCAAGGTCCGGAGCCACGCGAAGGAGGTCAGCCTCCAGCAGCCTGGCGACCCGGTGCGGCTCGCCCGCGTGGTCGTCGAGCTCGCCGGCGCGAAGAACCCGCCGCTCCGTCTCCCGCTCGGCACCGACGCCATCGCCGCGATCGAGGCGAAGAACGCGTTCGTGGCGCAGGAGCTCGCCGCGTGGCGCGCCGTCTCGGCGTCGACGGACTTCCCGACATGAGGATCGACCTTAGGCCTTTGCGTTCGGCAGGAGCAGGCACCGCACATCCGGCTCCTCGTTCCAGGCATCGGTCACAGCGCTGAGCGGCAGGCTCTTGAAGGGCGCACGAAAGCCGGCCGCCGGGGCCGCTGCCAAAAGCTCGCCGGCCCCGGCCAGGAGCTCCTTCACGGGAACGCTCCCGATACCGCTACCGATGAGCTCGAGCCCCGTGCTGCGCAGCATGTCGCCTCGGATCGGAATCTCGTCACCAGCCACGGTACCCAGCTGAACGAAGCGCAGGCGTGGCTCGCCAGCCCTCGACCCGCGGTCCTTCGTCGCTGCCCGGAGAACGCGGACAGCCGGCTCGCCCCACACGAAGTCGAGCACGACGTCGACGCCTCGATCGAATTGATCCTGCAATGATCGATCCGCGCCATCGTCAAGGGCAATCGTCACATCGGCGTCGAGCCGGTCGAGCTTCATCTTGTTGCGGCCGACAGCGATCACCTTGCTCGCTCCGAAGTAACGGGCGGTTTGAAGCGCCATGCCCCCTGCCGCGCCCGTTGCGCCGTTCACGAGCACCGTGTCGCCCTTTCGGAGGGGCGCCCGGCGTGACAGCGCGATCCAGGAGGCGAGTCCCGCGGTCGCGATCGCTGCGGCCTGCTCGTCGGATAGCGTGTCGGGCACCGGCACGATCATGCTGTCCATGGCGAGCGCCTTCTCGGCCATCGAGCCGAAGGGCGCCTTCGGGAACAGGAAGTAGACACGCCTCCCTGCTGCGTCCGTGCCGACGCCGTCGACGCCTGGGACGAAGCCGCCGCTCGTTCCGCTCGCGTAGTGCCTGCCCGAGGCCAGGCCTTTGACGATGGGGCTGAGCGGAGCGGCATGCACGGTCACCACGGTCTCGCCGTCGCCGGGCTCCGGCTCACGGAAATCGCCATAGGACGGCGGGACACCGAGCGCGTTCACGACTGCGGCCTTCATACGGAATCCTCCAAGCGATGGTCGCGGTCGCGCCGTACCGGCGACGACCGAGCCGGCGTTCCCCGAACCCCCGCGATGACGTGGTCCATGTGCGTCCTCCTTGTCCTTCACGGCGAAGCGCCGTCGACACGGAGACGATGCGCCCGCTCGGCACATCGGTCCACTGCATGCTAGACATATGCATCATGCCTGCCGTTCATGATGTGGCCACGGTCGATCTCAATCTCGTGCGGGTGCTCGGCGCGCTCCTCGACGAGCGGCACCTCACGCGCGCGGGCAAGCGGCTCGGCCTCACCCAGTCGGCGACGAGCCACGCGCTCGGCCGGCTCCGGCGCCTCTTCGGCGATCCGCTCTTCGTCCGCACCTCGGGCGGCCTCGCCCCGACGGCGCGCGCCCAGGAGCTGGCGGAGCCGGTGCGCGAGGCGATGCGCGCCCTCGATCGCTGCTTCCGCGCCGAGGAGCCGTTCGTCGCCGCGAGCGCCGTCCGCAGCTTCAGCGTCGCCACCTCCGACTACGGCTCCTTCGTCGTCGCGCCGAAGCTCCTCGATCGCCTCGGACGCGAGGCGCCGAACGTCGATCTCTGGCTCCGCGCGGTCGACGCCTCCTTCGAGGAGCAGCTCGCCCGCGGCGAGGCCGACGTGGCGGTGGTCCCGACGCGCGGCGGCGAGCTCCCCGCTGGCATCCGCTCACGCCCGCTCTACCGCGAGCGCTTCGTCTGCCTCGTGCGCAAGGGGCACCCGCTGGTGAAGAAGGGCATCGACCTCGCCTCCTGGACGTCGATGCGCCACGTCTTCATCGCCCCGCGCGGCACGCCCGGCGGCGTCGTCGACGAGACGCTGGCGCAGCTCGGGAAGCGCCGTCGCGTGGCGCTGGCGGTGCCGCACTTCCTCCTGGCGCCGCACGTGGTCGCCGGCTCCGACCTGGTCGTCACCGTCGGCGCGCGCGTGGCCGAGGCCTTCGCGGAGATCCTCCCCTTGCGCGTGGTCGAGCCGCCGGTGAAGCTCCCCGGCTTCGAGGTGCGCATGTACTGGCACGAGCGCCAACACCGCGATCCGGCGCAGCAGTGGTTCCGCGACGCGGTGCGCGGCGCGGCCGAGCCGTCGTCGGTCAGAGCGTGACGCCGAGCGGGGAGCTGCCCCCACGATGTCTCTGCCGTCACACGCCGGGGATCAGGCGAACGCGCGTTCGGAGCTGCCGCCTCTTGTTCGTGGCGAGATTCGCGGCATCGCTCTTGAAGATCAAGGTGGCGCCGATCCCCACCGCGGGAGCGCTGCTGAAGAGGTCGCCGGCGTTGCTCGTACCGTCCTGCGGCTTCCTCTCGGCGTAGGCCACGATCGGCGCGGCATCCTCGAGCTTCGCGGCCTCCTTGCCCCCCGCTGCGTGAGCGAAGGTCGAGGTCACATCGATGTAGACGGTCGCCCCCCGGGACAGGGATGCGGGCAGCGGGAACGAGCTCCCCGCCAGGCGCTGCTTGAGGGCGCGAGCCGCGCGACGCCAGGCGGGATCGTCCGAGCTGCCTTTGAGCTCGACGCCGAGGAGGCCGCCCCTGGCATCGAGTCGCACTTCGAACGTCGCCGAGCCGTCGACCGGCGTGTTCGTCTGGCGCACGACGTCGAGGACGTCGCTCGCGAGGGCGGCGGCGAACGCCGGCGGCGCCGCCTCGGGCGAGCGCGCCGGGGCCGATTCGCTCCTCGGCCCGAGCGCGCTCGGGGCGGCCGCAGCGGCCGACGGGCCGATCACGCCGGGGATGGACCACACGGGCGCGCCGCCGAGGCCGGGCGCCGCCGCAGGCCTCTGCGCGTCCGGCGGTGCGCCGTACGCGTCGGGCCCGGCGGGGCTGCGGGCGTCGGCCTGCGCGGGAGGCGCGGCGGCGTCGTCCGGTGATGGCGCCGTCGGCTCAGCCGGCCGCGGGTCAACCGGCCGCGAGCCTCCGCTCTCCGTCCGGCGACGCGGCCTCGACAGAGCGAGCGACGGCGCCCCGGGAGGGGCGGCCGGCGCTTCGGCGGCGGCGACGGGCGGCGCCGGCTCGTCGAGGAGGAGGTCGATCGGCTGCTCGTCCCCCGGCAGGTGACCCGGCGCGTCTGTCCGCGCCGCGCGAAGGGGCCGTGCGACGTGTGCGAGAAGCGGAATCAGGACGTGCAACGCGATCGCGAGCGAAGCGGGGCGAACCCACCGGGCAGCGCCATCGCGCATCCTGGAAGAATCGCCGCCGCTGAGCCCAAAGCGCATGTCCCCGCTTACCCGAACGACCGGGCAAGCACAAGCCAGCGGCAGGACCGCAGCGCCAAGCGTGGGACACATCCAGCGCGGCACACCCAGCGTGGTGTGGACAGATTGACCCGAGGGAGTGGACCCGTGCGATCAGAGGTCCTGCACCAGGAGCCAGCGTGACGTAGATAATATTACACGGCCGATTGAACTCGTGGCTCGGCGCGCGCGGCGGGGGTCCTCCGCCCTCGAGCGTGATCAGATAAGGCGGTCGGAAAGGGCAGCTCGCGCAAGCCCTCCTCGAGCAGGCGGCGCGCGGCGGCCGGTGCGCTCCGCCGCGCGCTGGATGCGCCTGCGGCTCACCCGCGCGAGCTCCGACCGCCTGGCCCGACTTCGGGCGGGCGGGACCAGGGCGGCGGCGCGGCGGGCTTCGAAAAAAATCGCCGCGGCTCAGCCTGCTTTCCGGCAGACCGGCTACTGCAAGAGCATGGGAACCGCCGAGCCACGACCAGCAGACCGCCGGCTCAGGCTCGTCTCGGCCCAGGGCGACGCGCAACCCGCGCCCGTCAGCGACGAGGAGCTCCTGCTCGCCTTCCACCGGGGCGAACGAGGGATCGGCCTGCGCCTGTACGAGCACCTGCTCCCGGTCGTCGACCGGACCCTGTACCGGATCCTGGGTTGCCGCGAGCAGGACCACGCCGATCTCGTGCAGGCGGCGTTCGAGCAGATCGTGAGCACGCTCGCCAAGCGCCGGTTCGCGGGGGAGTGCAGCCTGGCCGGCTGGGCGTCCGTCATCGCCTGCCACGTCGGGCTGAGCGCGCTGCGCGCCCGCCGGCGCGAGCGCAAGGTCATCGATCGCACGCCGGGGCCCGCGGAGCCCGACGCCAGGCCCGAGCCGCCCGCCCCGAGCGCCGACCCCGAGCGGGAGCTGAGCGCGCAGCGCGACCTCGAGGCCCTGCGCCGGCACCTCGCGGCGATGGACGGCGACCGCGCGACCGCGCTGCTGCTCCACGCCATGGGATATTCTCTCAATGAAATCGCGCACTTGACTGGCGTCTCCGCCGCCGCGGCCCAGTCGCGCCTGTCGCGCGGGCGGCGGGAGCTGAAGGCGCGCTGCGAACCCGAGGCGGCGGCGCGACGCGACCCCGATCGGCCCGAGGAGCCACGATGAAGCAGGACGACGTTGACGCCACCCCGGAGGACCGCGCCGATGCGCCCGGCGTGGAGGCCTCGCTGCGGGCGCTGGTCGAGCAGCCGGTGCCGCCGCTGCCCAGGGCCCAGGCGCGCTACCTCCAGCAGCGGATCGCCGGCCGCATCGACCAGCTCGCCGCCGAGGCGGCGGCGCGGCGCGCCCGCGTCGCCCGGCGCACGCGGGCCGGCCTCGCCGCGGCGGCGCTGGCGGCCACCCTGGCCGCGGCGGTCGCCGGCGTCCTGATCGGGGTCCGGGCGCGCGACGCCTCGCCCGCGGCGGCGCAGGTGACGGCGCTCCAGGGCTCGGTCGAGATCGCGGCCGGGGACGCGACGCGCTCGCCGCCGTCGCTCGCCCTCGTGCCGCTCGCGAGCGACGAGGAGCTGCGGACCGGCGAGGGCGCGCGGGCGAAGGCGTCGCTCGCGACGGGGGCGACCGTCGAGGTCGAGCCCTCGACCCGCGTGCGGTTCGCGCCGGCCGGGACCGGGAGCGACCGCTTCGGCGACGTCGTCACGCTCGAGCAGGGCAAGATCGCCGTCGAGGTGCCGCCGCTGCCGGCGGGCGTGACCCTGTCGGTGCGGACCCTGGACGCCGTGGTCACGGTCCACGGGACGCGCTTCTCCGTCGAGCGGCGGCCCGAGGCCGCGGGAGAGCCGGCCGAGACGCGCGTGTCGGTGACGGAAGGCCGCGTCGCCGTGCGCCGCGACGCGGTCGAGCGCTCGCTGAGCCCGGGCGAGACGTGGTCGTCCCGCGACGAGGAGCGAGCGGCGGATCGGCCCGCCGAGGGGCGGCCGGGCGACGCGCCGCCGCGCGGGGCGGAGCAGGACGGCGCCGCCCACGAGGGCGGCAAGGGCGGCGGGGCCGGCGACGGCGACAAGAACGGCGGGGCCGGCGACGGCGGCGCGGGGGAGCCGCGCGCGCCGCGCGACGCGCGCGAGGCGCCGGCGCGCGCCTCGCTCACGGCCGAGAACGCGCTGCTCCAGAGCGCGATGGCGGCGCGGAGGGGCGGGCAGCCGAGGCGGGCGGTCGAGCGGCTCGATCTCCTCCTCGGCCGCTACCCGGACTCGCCGCTCGCCGAGATCGCCCGCGTGGAGCGGCTGCGCGCGATCGAGATGCTCGGCGACAAGGAACGCACCGCGGCGGAGGCGCGCCGGTATCTCAAGGACTACCCGCAGGGCTTCGGGCGCGAGGAAGCCACGTCCGCCTCGCGCGCCGGCGGCGCTCGCCCGTGAGGCCCGCGCGCTGCGCCGCCTCGATTTTTTTTTGACGAACCCTGCCTGCTCCCGGCGCCTCCGGCGACTTTCACTTCATCCGAGGAAATCGTCGCGCCGGCGAGCGGGTTCGCCGGTCGCGCCAGACGTCGTGCTTTCTTTCTAATTGGGAGGATCCCGATGCGTTCGTTCGCGTTGACAGGGTGGTTCTGTGGTGGGCTGTTGTCTCTCGCGATCGTCGGCCCGGCCTGTACCGTGCTTGGAACAGGAGATGCCGACGGCAACATGGTCTCCGGGGACGGGGAAGACTGCGTCCCGTCGGACGAGGGAGGGAGCGCGCCCGCGCCGAGCTTCCCGGGGTCCGGCACGTCGGGCGCCGGCGAGCCGATCACCGCCGATCTCGATGCGCTGTCGTGCGGAGCGAGCCGCCTGGGCACCCCGGTGGACGAGACCGCCCAGATCGACTGCTATTACACGAACAGCAACCCGACGACGCCGATGGCCTTCGTCGAGCGGGTCGTCGAGATCGCCGAGAGCGAGGAGCTCGTGCACGTGCGGCTGACGCTCAACCCCGCGTTCGTCGACAACACGTACGGCGAGACGGCGATCGGCTGGGGCGCCGGCGAAGAGCCCGGCGGCGGGCCAGCGCCCGGCGGCGGCCAAGGGCCCGGCGGCGGGCCAGCGCCCGGCGGCGCGCCGAAGCCGAAGGGGCACAACGGGCACACGTTCAAGGATCTCGTGGGCAGCGACAAGGCCCAGTTCCAGCTTACGGACGGGAACGGAGAGCTCGTGCTCGACTTCTTCGTCGATTACATCTCGGCCGACGAGGCGCAGCCGTCCGGCTACGGCTCGCTCGGCGTCGTCGGCGGAGAGGGCAAGATGCTCCTCGGAGACGCCGGGGCCGTCGTCGCGGCGACCACCTCGCTCGACCGCGATCTCAACGCGTGCGGGTACGGCGCGTACGTCGTCGACTCCCCGGCGACGGACGAGAGCTACACCCCCAACGCGCAGACACCGAACTGGGATTACCGGGTCGTCTACGACGTGTGGGTGAGCGCCTCGGCCTTCGGCGCGGCGGGCTTCGGCGACGCGACCATCAGCTATGTGCACGCGTCCCCGAGCAAGTACCCGTCGGACACGGTCACCGTGACGCCGGGGCCGTGCCCCCCCACGACGTGCGAGGGCGAGGACCCGCCCGCCGGCGACGGCGGCGGAGATCCCGGCGAGGATCCGGACGGAGGTGAGGAGTGCAAGGAGTCGGGCGGGGAGTGCACGGTCAACGCGGACTGCTGCTATGACAGCGACGTGTGCCTGAGCGGCGTGTGCCAGCCGTTCGAGATTCCCCAGTAAGACCCGGCTCAGACCGGGTCCGGACGGTCCAGCACGGCGTTGAAGACGGTCGCCGGCACCCGCACGCGCTCGTCGCTCTGGTAGCGCTGGCGCAGCTCGGCGAAGCCCTCGTCGGGCGCGCGGGTGAGCTCGGCGAGCCGATCGAACAGCGCGAACCGCTCGTCCCCGTGCGGCTCGTTGGGGCGGCTCATCCCGCCCCAGCAGTCCCAGGGCAACATCTCCATGTTGTTGAGCGCCGCGAGGTCGCGCACGATGTTCCCGTCGATGAACCAGTACCCGTGCTCGTCGAGGAAGCCGAACTTCGACGGATCGGCCTCCCCGGCGCGGCACTTCGCCCAGGCGTCGCCCGCGACAACGAAGCGGTCGCGGGGCACGTCGAGCGGGTCGAAGTCGGGCTTCACCGCCGCCCGCTGGACGTCGTCGAGCTGCGCGTCGACGAGGACCCAGCGCGCCTCGGCGGCGTTCCAGTACTCGCCCACCCAGTGATCCACGAAGCTGCCGGGGAAGAAATAGCCGCCGAAGCCGCAGCGCGACCGGGCGGGGACCCCCTTGGCGCGCAGCAGGGCGACCAGGAGCACCGTGAAGTGACGGCAGACGCCGACGAGGCGCGCGCCGAGCGGCCGGGCCGCCGAGAGCGGCCGGCCGTCGTGCGCGAGGAGGCGCTCGAGCATCCGGTCCGCCGGACGGAGGTGGGACTCGCCGCGGCGCTCGTCCGAGAGCTCCACGCCATAGGCCTGCGCCCAGTGCTGGTGCAGCAGCAGGCCCTGCACGACGCGGACCAGCGAGGCCACGTCGCTCGGCAGCTCGTCGAACCGGGGCGCGTGCGCGCCGCCCGACGTCATCGCGCCGGGGCGCGTGTAGAAGTCGAGGATCTCTTGTGTCGGCGTCATCTCCGTCGTCCGCGAGGTGCGCTGTTCCGGGGGGTGCTGCGGTCCGCACGGAGTCTCCCATGAAGCCGGACACGCGGGAAGATCTCGGGAGGTGAGCTCGAAGCGCCGAGCCGCCGGCGGCCCGTCCTCGCGCGACCGGGCTGTCCGCCGCGCGCCTCCTCCCCGCGTCCGCACGTCAACCGAGGGTTGACGCGGTTGACGTCAGCGGTGTTGACCGGACGCCGACCAGCGGATCGATCCGCGGGAGCGCCGCCGGCGGCTCGGGGCCACCCGCGCGCGCGGCGCTGGCGCGACCCGAGGCCCACGAGGGTGCATCGCGGCCACGCGGCGGAAGGCGCTCCGATCGCGGCGCGATCAGGCCCGGACGGCGCCGGCGGCACATGCGTTGCACAGGTCGCAGGACAAGGAGTGAATTCTATGTCGACGAGAGCGTTGATTGCGTCTGTCCGGCGCCGCGCCGGTATCCTGATCCCCGCGGTTTCACTCGTCTGGGCGTGCTCGTCGCCGTCCGACGACGTGCCCTCCGAGACGGACGGGAGCACCGGAATCGGCGGCTCGGGCGCCGGGCCCGTCGCCTCTGGAGCGACGAGCTCGAGCACCGGCGGCGCGGGCGGCGGCGCCGCCGCGAGCTCGAGCACCGGCGCGACGAGCTCGAGCAGCGGCGCGACGAGCTCGAGCGCCGGAGGCGCGGGCAGCGGCGGCGCCGGAGCCGGCGGCGCAGCCGCGAGCTCGAGCAACGCCGGGGGCGGCGGCGTCGTCCCGACCGGCGATCCGCTCGACATCCTCAGGGAGTTCACGCCGGCAGACGAGGAGATGGCCAAGGACTACGAGGGCTACATCACCGAGGAGGTCGGGCCGCTGACCTACGCGACCGAAGGGACTGGCACCGCCCGGACGATCTCCCAGACCATCTTCGTTCCTCCGCACGCCGTGTACGACGGCAAGGGCGAGACGCTGAGCGCCGATGTCGCGGCCATGAAATGCGACACCTCGAGCGGCGAGCAGGGCGAGAGCCAGCGGCCGTTCTTCCTGCTCGCGCCGGGCGCCAGCGTGAAGAACGTGACCATCACCTACCCCGGCTGCGAGGGGATCCACATGATGGGCGACAACGTGCTCGAGAACATCACCTGGGAAGACGTCGGCGAGGACGCGGCCTCGGTCCGGAGCTACTTCCCCGGCGGGAGCATCACCATCAAGGACAGCGAGGGGTACAAGGCCGCCGACAAGATGTTCCAGTTCAATGCGCCGTGCGACGTCCGGATCGAGAACTTCACGGGCGCGGAGATGGGCAAGCTCCTGCGCCAGAACGGCGGGACGGAGTTCGAGCTGCACATCGACCTCAACACCGTCACGGTGACGGGCGTCGTCTCCGCGGTCGTGCAGAGCGACAGCCCGCTCTGCTTCGTCCGCCATCACAACCTCACCTACCAGTTCACCGGCTCGGGCGACAAGAGCGACCGCGTATTCCGCGACGTTCCCCCGGAGAACATCACCGAGTACTGAGCCTCGGCCCTCCGCCGCGGCACCCGATCGCTCGAGGTGCCGGCGCCGCCGGCGAGCGCTCCGGCCAGCCCTCCCCGGCGCCGCCGGCGAGCGCTCCGGCCAGCCCTCCCCGGCGCCGGCGGACGCGGCGAGGCCGTCGCAGCCGGCAGGGAGGTCGCCCGGACGCGCGCTCCTCTCGATTTGGTACACTGCCGCGCAGAAAGGGCTGGCGCGCGCGGGTGCTCCGCGTCGTCCACGCGATCCCCGGTCGCGCGCAGCATCGAGAGCACATGCAGCCATCCCAATCCATGTCCTCTTCACGCGCGGCCGCGGGCGCGGCCCGGCGGGCGAGCGCGCTCCTCCTCGTCCCGGCGCTCGCCGCCGCCCTCGCCGCGTGCGGGGGCCGCAGCGACATCCTCGAGGAAGCCAGCGCCGAGGAGGTCGGTCCCGAGGAGGTCGACGCCGGGTGCGTCCCCGCGCCGGAGGTCTGCGACGGCCGCGACAACGATTGCGACGGCGTCGCCGATGAGGGTTGCCCTTGCGTGGAGGGGCAGAAGCGGAGCTGCTACTCGGGCCCGCAGGGCACCCAGGGCGTCGGGGCGTGCAGGGCCGGCGCGCAGGTCTGCTCCCGGGGCGCGTGGGGCCCGTGCACCGGCGACCGCACGCCGGCGCCCGAGGCGTGCGACCTCGTCGACAACGATTGCAATGGACAGACCGACGAGGGCACCTGCCCCGGCGGAACGACGTGCGGCGTGACCCTCGCCGCGGACATGGCCTCGCCGCCGGAGGGATGGTCCTTCAACGGGTCGGCCTCCTGGGACCCGCAGGCGCGGACCGCCGTGCTCACCGAGGCCAGGAACGACCAGGCCGGCACCGTCATCTACCGGAACCCCATCGCCGCCGACGCCTTCACCGCCACGTTCGAGTTCCGCCTCGGCCGCGGCGACGGCGTGGGCTTCATGCTCCAGAGGACGGGAGCGACGGCCGTGGGCGAGCCCGGCGGCGGCCTCGGCATGGCTGGCCTCGACGGCTTCGGCGTCGAGCTCGATACGTTCGGCAACGTCGATTGCGACGACGTGAGCGGCGAGCACATGGGCATTGACGATCTGGCGCAGCCTTGCGCCGAGGGCGTCCTCGACTCGCTGCTCGAGGTGGAGGGCAACCTCAGGCTCGGCGACGCCGCGTTCCATACGGCGCGCATCGAGCTCAATCAGGACAAGATGAACGTGAGCCTCGACGGCAGGTCCCTGATCGGGAAGTTCGCCATCCCCGGCTTCCCCGTCGGATCGAAGCTCTTTTATGGCTTCGCCGCCGGCACGGGAGACGCCGTCGCGCGCCAGGAGATCCGGAATGTGACGATCACCTTTCCCTCTCCACGCTGCCTGTAGCCCCCCGGCGCCCTGGTCTCGCCCGATTCGACGAGCGAGCGCCGCGGCGGGTCGGCGAGGGCCTGAGCCGCACGGGCGGCGCCGCGCGCGCTCGCCCGGCGCTCCGGCGCGTCACGCGCCCGCGGGGCGCGGGCCGCACAGCGGGCGCAGCGCGTCGCGCTCGGCCCGGGACAGGACCGTGATCGGGTACCTCGGATTGCCGCTCGCGCGGTCGAAGAACGGGTGTGGCCACGACTTGCCGCGGAGCTTCCAGCCGAGCACCTTCCCGATCGTGCGCGCGAGCAGGCGCACGTTCGGCTTCACCGTCCCCGGCGGCGGCTCGCCGATCGCTTCCTTGCCGAAGATCCCGCCGCGCGGCGCGCCGAAGACCTCGTCGAGCGGGCGCGCGCCCGGCGCTTGCTGGAACAGCTCGGTGGTGATGCCGATGACCGGAAGCCGCGGCGTCGGCGTGTTGCCGAGCGGCGTCTTGCAACAGCTCGCGTACCAGCGATAGAGGCCGCCCGGCGTGAGCCGCAAGGCGGCGACGAGCTCGCTGCCGCGGTCGAACGAGATGGCCGAAGGAGGGACCTGCACGATGTCCGAGCCGCCGTGCTCATCGAGCAGCTCCGCGCGGCCGAGGTGGTGAAGGAACGCTTGACAGTCGCTGCAATAGCAGACAGCGCGGTTCACCGCGCTCGGCGACGCATCGCGCAGCCATCCGTGGATCTTTCCGCAACGACACTGGAGCTCGATATCTCGGGACATGGCCCTCGCATATCATGTCCTGGCGCGCGGCGCGCGCGGTTCTCGCCGCGCGTGACCGCCCCTCTCCTGCGCCGCTCGCCACCTCCGGCGCGGGTACGACCTGGACGGCGGCGGGGTGGTGGATTGCTCCTACGCGCCCTGGCTCGCCGCTCCGCCGCCCGGGCGCGGACCGACGGACTGCGGGTGCGACCGCCGGCCGGTCAGGTCTTCACGGCGCCCGCGGTGAGCCCCTGGACGAGGTAGCGCTGGAGCAGGAGAAACCCGGCGACCACGGGCACGCTGACCACCACCGAGGCGGCCATCACCTGGTTCCAGTAGATGTTCGACTGCGTCGCATACCCCTGCAGCCCCACGGCCAGGGTGCGGCCGTCGTCGTCGGTCAGCACCGAGGCGAACAGGACCTCTCCCCACGCGGTCATGAAGGCGTAGATCGCGACCGCGACCACGCCCGGCTTGGCCGCCGGGAGCACGACCCGGAGCAGCGCCGTGAGCGGCCCGGCGCCGTCCACCAGCGCGGCCTCGTCGAGCTCGCGCGGGATGGTGTCGAAATAGCCCGCGATGAGCCAGATGGAGAACGGCAGCGAGAACGTCAGGTACGTGAGGATGAGGCCGAGCCGCGTCCCGTGCAGTTCCAGCCCGGTGGATCGCTCGATCGTGACGAAGAGCAGAAAGAGCGGGAGCAGGAACAGGATCCCGGGGAACATCTGCGTCGACAGCACGGTGGTGAGGAACACGCGCCTCCCCCAGAAGCGGTACCGGCTCACCGCATACCCGGCGAGGATCGCCAGCGCCACCGAGAACACCGTCGCGGCGGCGGCGACGACGGCGCTGTTCACGAAGTAGCGCGCGAGCGGCACGGTCCGCCACATGTCGACGAACGGCTGGAGGGTGACCTCCGTCGGCACCCAGGTGAACGGCCCCTGGACGTCGCGCAAGGGCTTGATCGCCGAGATCAGCATCACGTAGAGCGGGACGACGGTGAAGACCGCGAGCGCCGCGAGCACGGCGCGCCGCAGCCAGGCGACCCACGGCGCCTCACGCATGGCGAGCGCTCCTCCCGGTGATCAGGAGATAGCCTGTCGTGACGACGAGCAGGAAGCCGACGAGGAGCACCGACATCGCCGAGCCCAGCCCGAAGTTCCAGGTGATGAACGACGCCTGGTAGATGTGGATCGCGATCACGTCGGCCTCCGGCGGCGCCGCCCGCCCGAAGAGCGTGTAAGGCGTCGTGAAGTCGTTGAAGCTCCACAGGAACAGGACGAGCAAGAGCACCTGGTTGACCGGCCGGAGCATCGGCAGCGTGATCGACCGGAAGCGCGTCCACGGGCCGGCGCCGTCGACGCTGGCCGCCTCGTAGAGATCCGACGGGATGGCCTGGAGCCCCGCCGTCACCGTGAGGAAGGCGAACGGCCACGTGCGCCAGATCGCCACCACCACCAGGCTGAGGAAGCTGTTGCCGCCGAGCAGCCAGAACGGCCGATCCTGGACGAGGCCGAGCTGATCGACGAGCACCGTGTTCACGATGCCCGTGTCGCGCTGGAGCATGAAGCTCCACGTGATGACGCCGGTGAAGATCGGCATCGCGAACGGGATGAGGAACAGCGTCCGCAGCGCCGAGCGGCCGCGGAACGGCTTCTGCAGCGCGACCGCGGCGGCCGTCCCGAGGAGCCACGAGCCGCCGACAACGAGGGCGCTGACCGCGACCGTGATCGCGAAGGAGCGCAGGAGCTCGACCCCGACCGGAGAGCCGAAGTCGACCGCGACGCGGTAGTTGGCGAGCCCGGCGAACGGCGCCTTGCCCCAGTTGCGGATGTAGCGCTGCGTGAGCTGGAGGAAGCTCATCCACGCCCCGACGAACATCGGGACGATGTGCACGGCGAGCTCGGCGGCCAGCGCGGGCAGGAGCAGCACGTACGGGAACGCCCGCGGCCAGCGCGAGCCCGCCCGCGGCCGCGCGACGCCGTGCGCCGCCGGGGCCGCCCCGGCGAGCCCGGGCGCCTCCCCCCCGGCGCCTCCCGCGCCGCCCTCGCGCATTACTTGCCGCTCGTCATTTGCTGGTTGGCCTTGGTCAGCTTGGCGCGGATCGCGGCCTCGTCCACCGGCTTGCCGGAGGCGGCCTCGGCCAACAGGTCCTTCATGGCCGTGCCCACCAGCGTCTCGAACTGGGCCGTCTCCTCGAGCATCGGCATCGACTCCGCCGTCTCGGCGAGCACCTTCTGGAACACCTGGATGTTCGCGGTCTTGAAGCGCTCGTCCGAGTACGCCTCCGTCACGACCGGCAGGGAGTTGAAGGCGGCGTTCAGGATCCGCTGCTCCTCGGGGCTCGTCATGAACGCGACGAACTTGAGCGCGGCGTCCTTGTTCTTGCTGTCCTCGAAGACGGCGATGTTGATGCCGGCCACGTGGCTGTTCACCCGCTTGCCGTTCGCCGGCAGCGGGTCGGGCAGCGGGATCGGCGCCACGCCGTAGGCGTCGCGGGCGAGGCCGTTCTGCTCGATGGCCGTGGCGGCGTAGCTCTGGATCATGAGCATCGCCGCCTTGCCGGCGGCGAAGTCCTTGAGGATCTGCGTGTCGTTGACGTACTCGGCGTTGCTCGGGTTCACGACCTTGTGGACGCTGAGCAGGTCGATGTACTGCTTGACGCCGGCGACCACCTCCGGATCGTCGAACCGGGGCTGCTTGCCCTCGAAGATCTTGGCGCCCTGCTGGCGGCCGAACATGAACGCGAAATGGGCGTTCTCGGTGTAGCTGGCGCCCATGATGGCGAGGCCGTAACGGCCGCTCTTCGCGTCGGTCAGCTTCTTGGCGACCGCGACGAGCTCCGCCCACGTGGCCGGCGGCTTCTCCACGCCCGCGTCGGCGAACATCTTCTTGTGGTAGAAGAGCCCGTAGGCGAGGCCGTAGAGCGGCACCGAGGCGGGCGGCTGGCCGGGCGCGCCGGTGGCGGACATGCTCGCCGGGATGAACCGGTCCTTGCCGCCGACCTTGGCGAGGGCGGCGTCGTCGAACGGCAGGAACGCTCCGGTCGCCTGGAGCGACGCAGACCACGAGTTGCCGATGTTGAGGACGTCGGGGCCCTTGCCGCTCGTGGTGGCGCCGAGGATCCGGTTGAGCAGGTCCGACCAGGGGATGACCTCGAGCTTGACCTTGATCCCGGTCTGCTTCTCGAACTTGTCGAGCTCGGGCTGCAGCACCTTCTTGTCGTCTTCGATGCTGGGCGCCTGGTTGCTCGCCCAGTACGACAGCGTCACCGGCGCGGCCCCCGGCGACGCCGCCGCGGCCGACCCCGACGGCGCGGGCGACGACGACGGCGCGTCGCCCCCGCTCTTGCCGCACGCGGCGGCTCCGACGGCGAACAGGGCAAATGCGGCGATGGCCTCGATCGTGCGTGACCTCACGGTGACTCCTTCTCCGTCTGAAGATTCACACCCTGTCGCGCGGTCGCGCGAGCCCGGGCAGGCTACCCCCTGCGCGGCCGGGGTTGCAACGGGGAGCGCGGCGGGCGCGCGCCCTCCGCCCGGCCGAGCGGCCCCCGGCGCCGTCGCACGACGGAGCGCGCGCGGCGCCGCGCGTGATGGCGTGATCGCGTGATCACCTCATCACAGGATCCGACGCAGACCGCGTCCTGCGCCATGGCCGGTGCATGCAAGGAGCGCCCGCGAGGAGAGCACTTAATCGGTTCAGAGTCAACGGCCAAGAGGGGGCGGCGCGCCCCGCCCGCCCCGGGCGCGGGCACGGCGGCGGCGCGGGCAGCGGCAGCCGGCTTGACGCGCCGCGGGCGCGCGGGGAGCCTCGGCGGCATGGCGCCTCTCCCGCCCACAGGCCGCGATCGGCTCATCGCCATGCTCCGCGCACCTGACGCCCGCGACCGGCTCCCGATCCGCATCGGGGGGCCCACGCTCCAGGTCGGTGTCACCTGCGAGGACGGGCGGTGGCGGCTGCGCCGGCTCGTGCTCGATCACGACGCGCTCACGGAGTTCGGGCGCCGGCAGCTCGCCGCGGGACGAGGGTTCTTCCCCGACCACGCCAACATGTTCCTCATGCCGGTCGGGGAGGTGCTCGCCGAGGCGGGCGATCTCGATGCCTTCTGCGAGGCGCTCCGGCGGCTCGCCTGGGACCCCGGCTGGTGAGACGACGCCGTGGCGTGCGGGCGACGTCATGCACGGGGTGCATGACGTCCATGCTGCATTCGCATTGGAAAGAACCTTTCCAATGACATAGACATCGCCGTCGCGCCGATACGACGAGACCTCGCGCAGGCGGTCCCGCTGGACGGCCGCGCCTTCCCTTGCGCTCGACGTGGGATCACCACGGGACGCGTCCTCCACTGACGTTCGCACCTCGGAGAGCGAGACACGGCGCGAGCGCGCCGCGTCGAGCGCGAGCGCGGCCGACGGAGGACGCCGGCCCGCGGGCACGGAGCGCGAGGCGGGCGACCGGGCGTGGGGGCTCGAGACCATCGGGGCGACAGGAGAAGCAACCAGTGCGCGCACCTGTATATGCTTTGCTCTCATTGTCCTTGGTCGCCTGCAGCGTGGAGGGCTATGGCGGGCCCTCCGAGGAGATCGGCGCGGCGGATGACGCGCTGATCGGGGGGCGACCGGCGCTCGAATCGGAGTATCCGTCGACGGTCCTCGGCCCGGGATGCACCGCGGCGAAGGTCGGGCCGCGCCACTTCCTCACCGCCGCTCACTGCGTGGATGACGAGTACAACGCCACCGTGTCCCCGAGCTACGGGCCGGGGGGCTCTTACTGGGTCAGCGCCACCAACACGCCCCCGATTTGGCCCTACGTCGAGCTGACGATCGAGCAGACGTACATCCATCCGCAGTGGCTCGCGGACTGCGCCGCCGCGCTGGCGGGCGGAGCGACCGACTGCGCGGTCAACGTCCTGAACCCGGGGCACACGCCCGACCTCGCGCTCGTCGTCGTCAACGAGCTCTCGCCGACGATCCCGGCGGCCGTGGTCGACGGGGCGCCGGTCGCGGTGGGGGATCCCGTCGTGGCGACCGGCTACGGCTGCGAGGACCCGAGCGGCTCGGGCGGCGGCCTCTTCAAGCTCGAGAACCTCACCGCGTCGGCGTCCTCGATCCTGAATCACCCCGGCTCCTACGTCTCCGGCCAGGACATCATCGACGTCGCGGCGGCGTACGTGCTCACGCCGGGCTACGCCAGCAGCACGAGCTACGCCAGCCTCTGTCCCGGCGACTCGGGCGGTCCGCTCTACCGCCAGAGCTCGACCGACCTCGTGGTCGTGGGCGTCAACGCCTATTACACGTTCCCGTCCGGCTGGCCCGGCCCGGCGCCCTCGCAGACCAACTGGCACACGCGGCTCGACACCTCGGCGCGCTACCCGGTGACGTCGTGGCTCCAGGCCCTCGGGGTGACCGTGATCAACGGCGGCACCGCGCCGACCTGCACCGACGGCGTGCAGAACGGCACCGAGACCGACGTGGACTGCGGCGGCACGTGCACGGCCGATTGCGCGAACGGCGATTCGTGCAGCGTCAACGCGGACTGCACCAGCCAGAACTGCGTGGCCGGGGTCTGCCAGCCCAGCACCGGAACGGCGCCGTGCAGCAACCTGTGCACGGGCCCCACCGTGTTCGCGGGCCCGGGCTACAGCTCGGGCAACCTCGGCACCGGCGCGCGCTGCTTCGAGACCACGGCGAACCTGGCCGGCGCGAACTGCGGCAACTTCGCGAGCGGCCGCACGTTCTCGGTCAACGGCACGACCGTGACCTGCAACGGCAGCAACATCTCGCTGCCCGCGAAGCGCAACGGCGGCTACTGCTTCCAGGCGTCCGCCGGCAATGAGGCGTGGGCGTACTTCAGCACCTGGTAGACAGGACCGTCGCAGTCGGCCGAGGCGCGTAAACCGAGGCGCGCCACGGCCGGGCCGCGGCCGCCCCCGCCTTGGCGGTGCGGCCGCGGCCGTCCCCTCACCGGAGCGCCGCCTTCTCCTTCGCCGGCGGCGCCTCGAGCCCGAGGTGCTTGAAGAGGAACGCGAACACGTCGGCTTGCTCCTCGATCTTCTCCCCGAGCGGCGTCCCCATCCCGTGCCCCGTCGAGCCGCTCGCCCTGAGCAGGATGGGCGCCGAGCCCGACGTGGCCGCCTGCAGCCGCGCCGCCATCTTCCGCGAGTGGTACGGGTCGACCCGCGCGTCGTTCGCGCCCGTCAGCATCAGCGTGGCCGGGTACGCGGTCCCGTCCTTGACGTGGTGGTACGGCGAGTAGCCATAGAGCGCCTTGAACTGCTCCGGGTCCTTCACCGTGCCGAACTCGGTCACGTTGAACGCCCCGTTCGGCGTGAGCTCCACCCGGAGCATGTCGTAGATGCCGACGTGCGAGATTACGGCCTTGACCATCTCCGGGTGCTGCGTGAGCTGCGCGCCCATCAGCAGGCCGCCGTTCGAGCCGCCCTGGATGGCGAGCCGGTCCGGGCGCGTCATGCGGCCGTCGACGAGGTGCTTCGCGCACGCCGCGAAGTCGTCGAAGACGTTCTGCTTCTTCGTCAGGTTGCCCCCGCGGTGCCACGCCTCGCCGAACTCGCCGCCGCCGCGCAGGTTGGCGACCGCGAACACCCCTCCCTGATCGAACCACAGCCGCCAGAGCGGGTTGAACCCGGGAGAGATGCTCGTCCCGTAGCCGCCGTACCCCGTGAGCAGCGCCGGCGCGGTCCCGTCGAGGACCATGTCCTTGCGGCGCAGGATGCTGATCGGCACCTTGGTCCCGTCCTTCGAGGTGCACGCCTCGCGGACGACCTCCACGTCGGCATAGGAGACCGGCGACGTCATCGCGAGCGGCGTCTTCGTCACCTTGCCGTCCTTGGCCGAGTACGCGAACCAGGCCGCCGGCTCGGTGAAGCTGATCCCGCGGAAGAGCACGTCGTCGCCGGCCGCGCGCACGAGCTGCCGCACCGAGGACACCGGCGGGATCGGCACGGTCCCGAGCGCCTTGCCCTTCAGATCGAAGACGCGGACCTGCGACGGACCGCCGAGCAGATCCCGGACGTAGAGCCGGCCCCTCGTGGGCAAAAAGCCCTGGATCACCGCCTCGCTCTCGGGCACCACGAGCTCCGCCTTGGCGAGATCGAGCTTGCCCGGCGACAGGCGCACCACCTTGCCGCGCGGCGCGTCCTTGCGCGAGAGGAGGTAGAGCCGGTCGTCGGCGCCGAACTCGGCGTGGATGATCTTGTCGGGCAGGTCGGCGAAGCGGGTCCACTTGCCCGTGGCGTCGAGGAGATAATGCCAGTACTCGCCGCCGTCGCCGTTCTGCACGCTGGCGAGCACGAGCTTGCCGCTCTCGCTCGTCGTGAGCTCCACCTCGGCGATGCGGGGGAATTCCTTGCCGAGCGAGTACTGGTCTTCCTTCTCCGGCGCGCCGAGCTTGTGGAAGTAGATCTGCTGATAGAACCCCATGTCCTCCTGCGGGCGCTCGCCGGCGTGCGGGTGGCGGGTGAAGTAGAACCCCTTTCCGTCGCCGCTCCAGGCGAGGCTGCCGCCCGCCGTGCCGCTGCTCGCGTAAGGGACGACGTCGCCCGTCTCCTTGCCTGTCGCGACGTCGTAGACGCGCACGGTGCCGTTCTCGGAGCCGCCCTGGGACAGGGAGACCGCGACCTTCTTGCCGTCGCGCGAGGGGACGAACCAGTCGATGGTCGTGTGACCCTTCGGGTCGACGACCTCCGGATCGACGACGATCCGCTCGGAGCCGGGATCGTTCGCCGACCTCATGACCACGAGGAACGGCTGCTGCTTCGGCGGCTGGTCCTTGAGGGCGAAGAGCTGACCGCCGGCGTCGTCGACGCCGTAGTAGTTCGTGGAGGTCGCCGACATGATCTCCTCGACGCGCGCCCGGATGGCGTCACGCATGGGCAGCGCGTCGAGGTAGCCGCGCGTGAGCCGGTTCTGCTCGGCGATCCAGCGCTGGACCTCGGGAGAGCCCGAGTCCTCGAGCCATTGATAGTCGTCGACGACCTTGGTGCCGTGGTACTCGTTCGTGACCGGCCGCTTCGGGGTCGCCGGGTACGGCAGGCGAGCTCCCCCTGCGGCGTGCGCGGCGGGCGCGGCGACCGGCGGCGGGGCCGCGGCGACCGGGGCCGCGGCCGGCTCGTCCGGCGGCCTCGGCGCAGGCGCGCTGCACGCCGCGAGCAGCGGCAGCGCCAGGGTGATGGCGGGGATCGTGCGCAGGCGGTTCATGCCGTCGAAGCTATCCCCCGCCGCGGCCGCCGCGGAAGAGAATCGGCCCGGCGGCGGCGCCTCGCGATCCTGCAACGGTGCAAGGCCGCCCTCGCAGGATCGAAACCCGCCGGGTCGATGTCCCCGACGGAAAATGCGGGGAATCCCGGGGGGATGGGTCTGGTACGGGGAGTGCTTATCCACCGGGCAGCTCCGCCGGCGGCCTCCGCTCCCCCCCGAGGCGCCCGGCGGCGCTGCTATTTTGTGGCTTGATCTCGCGGCGGCGCGGCCTGTCACCCCTCGTTCGTCTCCGCGCGCGCCGCGCCCCGCGCGGGGCGCGGCGCCCTTCGTGCTAGCGTGCGCCGCATGGCGAACGACCATAACGAGGGAGCGACCGCGACCGCAGACATCGAGGTCCGCGAGGTCGACGACAGCGTCCTGAAGGATCTCGAGTCGAGGTACGCCGACGTGGCCTGCCCGATGCACGGCGGGCCGCCGACCTTCGAGCTCGCCTCGGACGGGTCGGTGGTCGAGCGCTTCTGCTGTCCGGCCCTGCTCTCGATCGTCCGCGAGCTCCAGGTCGCCGCCGGCGAGCGGCCCCCGCCGCCGGACGAGGGCGAGTAAGAAGGGTCGCGTCACAACGGCGAGCATCGAGCGACCGAGTCGCGTTCCAGGGCGCCGCCCTGACGGCGCCCTGCTCCTGGTCTACGCCTCTCCACGACAGATGGCCTGAAGGATCGCGCGCGTGTGCCCGCGCAGCCACGCGTGCGCCTTGTCGCTCTCGAAGCGCTGGTGCCACAGCTGGACGATCCGGAGCTCCGGCGCGTCGAGCGGCAGCGGGAGGGCGCTGAGGTGGAGCGATCGCAGGAGCGGACCGCAGACCCGCGCCGGCAGCACGACCACGAGATCGCTCTCGCTCACGATATGGGCGGCGGCCGCGGTCGTGGCGGCCGCCGCGACGACGCGCCGCTGTAGCCCCAGGGCCTCCAGCGCGTCGTCGATCCGATCGCGCAGGCGACCGCGCCGCGACACGATGACGTGGAGCGCCTGGGCATAGCGCCTGGCGGTGAGCCGCCCGCGCGCGAGCGGGTGACCCCGGCGAACGGCGACGACGAGGCGATCCTGGCCGATGGGCTCCCCGCGGATCTCCGGGAGGGCGGGCTCGGTCGCGCCGATCTCGAGATCCACGCGCCCGTGGCGCAGCTCGTCGGTGTCCCCGGCGGGCTCGCCCAAGAGCCGGAGCTTCACGTGAGGGGCCTGCGCCTGCACCGCGAAGAGCAGCCGCGCGCCGAGCGCCGTCGCGAGCGCGTCGTGGCAGCGGACGGTGAAGGTCCGCTCGAGCTTCTCCAGGTCGAGCGCGCGCTCGGGCGCGAGCACCGCCTGCGCCCGCTGGACCAGGGCGTGGACCTCCTGCCGCAAGGCCAGCGCGCGGGGCGTCAGCGTCATCGTCCGCCCGGTGCGCACCAGGATCGGGTCCCCGGTGGCGTCCCGGATGCGCCCCAGCGTCCGGCTCATCGCCGGCTGGGAGAGGTGCAATCGGGCCGCGGCGGCGCTGACGCTCCGCTCCTCGAGCAGCGCGTCCAGCGCCGTGAGCAGGTTCAGATCCATATGCATCTGGGTAATCCTTTGCATAGCAAGGATGCATTGGACGACATACCACGTCCAGGGTTTACTCCTCCGCGCTGGAGCTCGCGAGGACGCGCGGGCCGCACGCCTCAGGAGGAATCATGTCGACCCATTCGGAGCCGATGACCGACCATGCCATGCGACGGGACCGGAGCGCGGCGCGCGCAGACGACGAGGCCCTGCTGCCCGCGGTCGTCGCGGCGCTCTCCGCGGCAGGAGAGCGGCTCGTCGCCCGCTTCTCGACCGCGCCGAACCTCGGGAGCCGCGAGGAGGTCTTCGCCGCCCTCCGCGCCAACGACGCGGTGTCGCTCGACGCGATCCGCGAGCCGCTCGCGCGCGCCCGCCCGGGCGCCGGGTGGGTCGAGGACGAGCTCGATCGCGGGCCGCTGCCGCCCGGCGAGTGGTGGATCACCGACACGGTCGAGGGGAACATCAACCACGTTCACGGGATGACGGACTGGTGCGTCACGGCGACGCTCGTCCGCGACGACGAGCCGGTCCTGACGGCGGTGCACCTGCCCCTCCGCGGCGAGACGTACACCGCCCGGAAGGGCGCCGGCGCAACCCTCGGGTCGAGGAAGCTCCGGGTATCGGCGAAGGCGGCGCTCGATGCCGCGTTCGTCGGGACCGGCCAGGCCATGCCGGGCGAGGACCAGGAAACGTACCGGCGGATCGGCCAGTCGGTCGCCGCGATGCTCGGGAGCGCGCTCGTGCTGCGCGTCTCGGTCCCGGCCACCCTCCAGCTCGTCGAGGTCGCCGCCGGCCGGATGGATGTCTTCTGGCAATACAGCCAGATCCGCTCCGGGCTCCTCGCGGGCGCGCTGCTCGTCGCGGAGGCCGGGGGCGCGGTCACGGACACCCGCGGGAACCGCTGGAGCCTGACCAGCGAGGACTTCCTGGCTGCCGCGCCGGCGCTTCACGCCGGCGCGGTCGCCGTCCTGTCCACCGTTCGTTGAGAGGAGAGGGTTGAACCATGGAGCGCACCTCGGAGAGCATCGGAATCCTCGGATCGGGCCGGGTCGCCGCGGTCCTGGCGAGCAAGCTCGCAGGCGCAGGGCACGCCGTCGCCATCGGCACAAGGGACCCCGCGCGAGCGGCAGCGAAATGGTCGGGGACGCGCGTGGCGCTCGGCGATCCCGCGGAAACCGCGCGAAGGGCCGCGATCGTCGTCAACGCCACCCCGGGCGACACGAGCGTCGAGCGGCTCGGCGCCCTGCGCGACGCGCTGAAGGGAAAGATCTTGATCGACGTCTCCAATGCGACGCTGCGCGGCAAGGATGGCCTGCCCGGCAGCCTGCTTTACCCGGACGGCAGCGTCGCCGAGCGCCTCCAGGCGGCGCTGCCGGAGACGGCCGTGGTCAAGACGCTCAATACAATGATGTTCACCGTCATGGCGGATCCCACGAGCCTCGGCGTCCGCCCGACCGCGTTCCTCTCCGGCAACGACGAGAGCGCGAAGTCGGTGGTCGCGAGGCTGCTCGGCGATCTGGGGTGGCCGGCGGACTGGATCGAGGATCTCGGGGATATCGCGACCGCGCGCGGGCCCGAGGCGGCCGCCTTGCTCGTCCCCTCGGTGCTGCGCAGGCGAGGGCTCGCGCCGTTCGCCATCGCGCTCGCCCGCTGACGTCGCGATGCGGTGAGGCGGCTGGCGGAGCCTACCCGCGTCGCGACAGGGGACGCGGCGCGTGGAGCGCGACGACGCCTGCTCTGCACGGCCGACCCCGAGAAATCGTCAGCCGCGTCTAAAGGGCCCCGGGCGTGACGCGGAATAGGCTCTTCGATGAGGCGGTGCGACCCAGGGGCACATCGGCTGCAGATCACGGACGGCGCGTCGGCCGCGACACCAGGGAGCGCTCCTGGGCTGCGGACGCAGCTCGGCCCTCCCCTCGCCTCTCGAGCGAAGCGCGGGGCGGGCTCGCTGCTGCCATGGCTCCTGGGCGTGGCGGGGTGCCTCCTGCCGGCGCTCGCTGGAGCCCAGCCGGCCGCCGGGCCCCAGGCGTCGGGCGAGGCGGCGGCGAAGCCCACCCAGGCGGCGAGCTCGGTGGTCCCCCCACGCCTCCTGTCCGCTCCGGAAGCGCCGTATCCGCCGGGCGCGACGGGCGACGCTTCCATCGTCCTCCTCGTGACCGTCGATGCCAAGGGGTCTGTCCGCGAGGCGGCGCCGATCGAGCAACACGAGCCGTTCTCCAGCGCCGCCGTCCGCGCCGCCCTCGCCTATCGCTTCGAGCCTGCGACCCGGAACGGCGTCGCCGTGGCGGCGAAGATCCGGATGCAGGTGGACTTCACGGCGCCCCGCGAGGTCGCCGCGCCGCCTCCGGACGCGGCGGCCGCCCCGGCGCCGGGGGCCGCGCCGCGCCACGACCGCCCGGCAGACCGGAACGCCGGCGCGGCGCCGATCGAGGTCGTCGTGCGCGGCGAGCAGCTCCCGCCCGCCGCCCAGTCCATCGCGCGCGGCGAGGTGCGGCAGCTGCCGGGCGCCTTCGGGGACGCCTTCCGCGCGGTCGAGATCCTCCCCGGGATGATCCCCGCCGTCTCCGGGCTTCCCTACTTCTATGTCCGCGGGGCGCCCCCGGCGAACGTCGGATATACCCTCGACGGCGTCCGCGTCCCGCTCCTGTATCACTTCGCCGCCGGACCGTCGGTGGTCCATCCGGCGCTCGTCGAGCGCGTCGACCTCTACGCCGGCGGCTACCCCGCCCGGTACGGGCGCTACGCCGGCGGCATCGTGGCGGCCGAGACCGCGGATCCGCGCCCCGAGCTCCACGGCGAGGGCAACATCCGCCTGTTCGACGCGGGCGCGATGGTGGAGGCGCCGTTCGCGGGCGGGCGCGGGACCGTCCTGCTCGGCGGCCGGTACTCGTACACGGCGGCGGTCGCGTCGCTGATCGCGCCGGACGCGGTGATCGACTACCGCGACTACCAGGCTCGCCTGACCTACGACGTCACGCCGGACGATCGCCTCACCGCCTTCAGCTTCGGATCGTACGATCTCCTCGCGGAGGAGAGGGACGACGGGCTCTCGATCCTGTTCGGCGTCGAGTTCTATCGCCTCGACCTCAGGTACCGGCATCGGTTCCAGGACGGCGAGCTGCAGATCGCCCTCCTCCTCGGGCTCGATCGGACCGCCCTGGCGGACAATCGCACCGCGCGGGATCGCATGTTCGCGACCCGCGCGGATCTCAAGGTTCGCGTCCACCCGGACGCCGAGGTCCGCCTGGGCGTGGACCAGTCCATGGACTCGTATGTCACCGACATCGTCGGTTATACCGTCAGCCGCGGGGGCTCCACGCGGCTCGAGCAGGAGTTCGGCTCGCGGGACGACACGGCGCTGGGGGCCCACGCCGATCTGGTCCTCGAGCTCGCGCCCCGGTTCGAGCTGACCGCCGGCCTGCGCGCGGACCTGTTCGTCTCCGGCGGCGCGACGGCCGTCGGTGTGGATGGCCGGCTCGCGTCCCGGCTCGACGTGACGAAGGGCCTGCGCCTCGTGAACGCGTTCGGCGTCGCGCATCAGCCGCCGTCGACCGTGGCCCCGCTCCCTGGGGTTCAGGTGGCGGGCCTCCGCGGCGGGCTCCAGAAGAGCGCTCAGGGGAGCGCCGGCGTCGAGGCGGATCTCCCCGAGGGGGTCACCGTCGGCGCGACCGCGTTCTACAACGCGTTCTTCGACATGACGGACGCGCTGGGCGCCGTCGCGCACGCATGGACGGATGACTACGACGACCTCGCGGACGTGCCCCGGACCCTCGGGTCGAGCCACGGGATCGAGCTCTACGCGAGGCGCCGCCTCACCCGGCAGCTCGGCGGGTTCGCCTCGTACACGCTGTCGCGCTCGACGCAGGCCGCCGGACGATCGCGGTCTCCCGCGCCGTTCGACCGGACCCACGTCGCCAACCTCGCGCTGACCTACCAGCTCGATCGGCACTGGCGCGCCGGAGCGAGGTTCCTGTTCTACACGGGCAGCCCGGGCGCCTCGCTCGGCGCCGAGGGGAGCGGCGGATCGGGCGAACGACCGAGGATCGACCGTGATCCTCCCTTCTACCGGATCGACGCGCGCATCGAGCGGCGCTGGTCCATCGGCAAGCGCGGCTGGATCTCGGCGGTCCTGGAAGGGATGAACGTGACCGCGAACAAGGAGGTGATCGGTGGAGAAGCGATCGGCCCTGTCACGATTCCGAGCATCGGTGTGGAGGGTGGGTTCTGAGCCCAGGAGGGACCGGTGAGATCACGTGCTTCGCTCCTCTCGACCGCCGCGCTCTTCGCCCTGGGCGCTTGCCTGCCGAGCGAGACCAGGCCCGAGCCCGGCGAGGTCGTTTACACGCTCTCGGGCGCGGACGACGTCCGCGGCGGCCTGCAGAGCTCGGACGGCTGGAGCATCGAGTTTTCGAAGTTCCTGCTCGCGGCGCGGTACGTGACCACCCACGACTCCGACGAGTGCGCCGTGTATGCCATGGCGGACACGCCCACGCTCGTCGATGTGCGGGTGCCGGGGAAGCACGAGGTGAACAGGGTCCTCGCCACCGGCGAGTGCGGCTTCACCTACCATGTCGGGCCCCTCCCGGAGCGCGAGTACTACAACGATGTCGAGGAGTGGCTAGGTCCCGGGGTGACCGAGCAGGACCTGGCCCTCGTCGCGTCGCTGGCGACCGGCGCGTACGTGGAAGGCAAGGCGACGAAAGGCGCGGTGACCAAGGTGTTCCGGTGGCGCTTCTTCGTTCACGATTTCTGCAACGGCGGACTGCTCTGGGGCGATGACGAGGGCTCGGGTCCGACGATCCGCGTGCGCTCCGGCGCGACCGAGCGGGTCGACCTCGTGATCCGCGGCGACCATCTCTTCTTCGATCGCGCGGACGAGGCGGCGGCCGAGGTGCGGTTCGACCCCATCGCCGAAGCGGACAGCCATCCGGCCCATGGAAACGCCGACGGCGAGGTGACCCTGGAAGAGCTGATGAGCGTCCCGCTCTCGGCCATCGAGCGGGCTGACGGCGCCTATGTCACCGAATGGCCGATCGATCTCGCCACGTGGATGGACACGCGCATGGCCAACGTGGGCCACCTCGGCGGTACGGAAGCTTGCTCGTCCCTGGACCTGGAGTAGATCCGATGAGGCGCGCCTCGCGGTGGATCGAGCGCCCCGTCAATCGGTCTCGGGGCGCACCGACGCGGAGATGATGCCGTCCATCTCGGCGGGCGAGCCGTCCGCGTTCTTCGGATCGTGGATCTCGATGGTGGCGTAGACCGCCTTCAGCCGAGCGGACGCGAGGTCCGCCGCGGGCTGGCTCGGCTCCTCGTCGAGCAGCGGCTCCACGCGGGCCCGCGACGTGTCGAAGACACGGAAGAGCGGGAGCCGGTGATCCGGGATGAAGTACAGGTCGCCGTCCGCGCCGCGAAAGAGCGTGCCCGACACGTGCTCTGTGCCGTCCTGCGCCCGCGGGCGCGCGTCGGACACCGGCGCTGCGGCGTCCGCCCCCTCGGAGAGCACCTCTGCTGCTTGTCGCTCCGCCATGACTCAGGTCCTCCTTGAACGGCTCGTCGACGCCGACGAGACGCGGCCGACACGATGTTCGTGGCCCGCCATCGATCCAGTCTATGCCAGGGCCGGGGCGCTCCACAAGCGCGGCGCGGCGCGGCCGAGCGCGCGCCGCGCCGCGAGGGCGCGAGGCGCCCGCGGGCCGAGCCGCGCGGCGGCGCGGCAGGCGGCGCCTGTGTGGCACGGTACACGGCTCGCGGCGTGGAGGGCCGTTCCGAGGTGGGGGCACGCCTTCCTCTCCCCCACGTCGTCGCGCCGGCCGCCAAATTTTTTTTCGAGTATCTTCCTCCGCGATGTCGAGAACGCCGCCTGGGCTCCGACTCCTCCGTGAACGCGCGCCCGATGCGGGACGCGAACGATGAAAGGGAGCTGACCATGAAATACGTCCTGATGATGCACGTGCCGACCAGAGAGCCCTACGCGTTGATGAGCTGGCCGCAGAAGGATCTGCAGGCGCACCTCGCGTTCCTGAGGAGCTTCAACGAGAAGCTCCGCGAGTCGGGCGAGCTCGTGGGGATCGAAGCGCTGACCGGGCCCGACCAGGCCAGGCTCGTGCGCGCCGGCCAGGACGGCAAGCCCATCACCGACGGCGTGTTCCCCGAGGCCAAGGAGTTCCTCGCCGGCTTCTGGATGGTGGACGTCGAGAGCCCCGAGCGCGCCTACGAGCTCGCCGCGCAGGCGTCCGCCGCGCCCGGGCGCGGCGGCGAGCCGCTCAACATGGCGATCGAGGTGCGGCAGGTGATGAGCGGGAGCGAGCTCCCCAAAGAGCTCCTGTGAGCTCACCCTCGCTGGACCCTCGCGCCGAGCGCCTGCCGCGCGCCCGCGCCGAGCATCGCCCCGCGCTGCTGAACGCGCTCCGCCCGGGGATTTGAACGTCAACGGCCGACGTTCTCCGGGTCATGGCGCGGCGGCGCACGCGTCGGACAAACAGCCTGTCGCAACCAGGCCATCATGGTCGACACAGAACGGGGTGCAGACGACCTCCTGGACGATCCCCGACGAGCAGTCGATATCCAGGCAGATGTCGATCTCCACCCCGTCGGCGCAAGAACATATCTGCCGAGCGGTGCCCGGCTGGGGAGCTTGGCACATGCCGCCCACGCAAAGCTCGCCGGCCGGGCAAAATCCGTCGCAGCCACAGATCGGATTCTCATCGAGGCAGCCCGACCCGAGCTCGCCGCCGTGACTCGCGCAGGCAGGGCCGCAGACCGCGTCCTGGGCGGCCCCCGAGGAGCAATCGATGTCGTCCAAGCAGAACTGGATCAGCGATTCATCGCCGCAAAAACACCTCAATAGCTTCTGCCCCGGCCCGCCCTGGCAGACGCCATCGACGCAGGTCTCGCCCTCCGCACAGTCACCACACGCGATCTCCGAGCCACACCCATCCTCGATCGAACCACAACTCTTCCCCTCGATGGCGCAGGAGGTCGGAACACAGCCGGAGAGGCACTCGTTCTGGGCGAACGAGGAGACGATGGCCCCGATGTCTGCGTTCGTGATCAGCCGCTCTTGCAAGAGCGCGCCGGCGGCGGTCGCGACGCACGCTTGGCACCTGCCCGGGCTGGTGTAGGTGCCTTTGCACGCCGCCTGCACAAGGCTCTGCGCCTCCGTCAAGGTGAGGCCCGTCCCGGACAACGGCTGTCCCGCGCGGTCCACTGGCGCCGGGTTGGCCGTGGATCCATCGCAGCTGGCGGCGGCACCGAATGCGATGAACACGAAATGCACAAGGATGACTCTCGTGATCCTCATAGGTCGTCTCCTCACGTGAAGGTCGTGGCGCGGCGGACGGCCTCTCGGCCGCGAGCACCGCATCTGTCTCGAACGGCGCCGGCGGCGTCCGGTCACAGCTTCGATAACGCGGCGCGGAGAACATACCTGGAAAAATCAGAAATGCCACATTCCTTGTGGTGCCGTTGTTCCGGAGAGGTTCACGTCGAGCGCGCACGTCATCATCGAATTTCCAGCTACGGCAGGGGTGGCCATTCATCGATATCCGTCGCGCCGAGCGCTCAATCTCCGACGGTTCCGCTGGCCAGCGCCACGAGGCAGGTATCAGGCGGGCGCGGGGCGCGCGAACGCGCCGAGGAAGCGCGCCGCGAGGGCGGTGTCGCCGGCGATCTCGACCCCGCGCGGCTCGCGTCCCGCGAAGACGACGGCGCGGAGCGCGCGCGCGGTCGTGGTGATCGTCGCGTCGGGCGCCTCCGGCTCGCCGCGCGCCACCGACAGGGCGCCGCACGCGATCTCGACCGAGAACGGCTCGCCGTCGAGGACGACCGCGAGCCTTCCGCGTGAGAGCGCGCCGGGGTCGAACGTGGTGCGGAGCGCGATCATCAGCGCGCTCGTGCTGAGCTCGCCCCGCGGCAGAGGGGCTGCCCGACTTCCCCAGCGGGCCAGCGACACGATCACCGGCTCGAGCTCGCGCCCCCGGGGCGTGAGCTCGTAGACCGTCGCCGCGACGGGCGGCGCGAGCGCGCGCCGCTGCACAACGCCGGCGTCCTCGAGCTCCCGCAGCCGCTGCGACAGCACGTTGGGGCTGGCGGAAGGGAGCCCGGCGCGCAGATCGGTGAAGCGCCGCGGGCCGAGGAGGAGCTCGCGCACGACGAGGAGCGCCCACCGCTCTCCCACGCGGTCGAGAGCGCGCGCGATCCCGCACGGATCCTGGTAGCTACGCATGCGGTCCACCTTGCAGTTTGACTTCAGGACCGTCCAGTCCTAATTTAGGACTATCACCTGACAACGAGGTCACGCGAGGAGGTTGCGATGAGAAAGCTGACGGTGTTCGAGAACGTCTCGCTGGACGGCTACTTCGTCGATGCGCGAGGCGACATGAGCTGGGCCCACGTGTCCTCCGCGGGTGATCCAGCGTGGGCGCGCTTCACCGCCGAGAACGCCAAGGGCGGCCGGGGCACGCTGCTCTTTGGCCGCAAGACCTACGAGCTCATGGCGGGCTTCTGGACGACCGAGGCCGCGCGCCAGCAGATGCCCGAGGTCGCCGAGGGCATGGCCCGGATGGAGAAGCTCGTCGTCTCGCGCGCGCTCGAGCAGGTCGGCTGGACGAACGCCTCCCTGCTCCGCGGCGACCTGGTGGAGCGGGTCGCCGCGATGAAGCAGGGCAGCGGCGAGCCGATCCTGGTGATGGGGAGCGGCACGATCGTGGCGCAGCTCGCGCGTGCCGGGCTCATCGACGGCTACACGTTCGTCATCGTGCCGATCCTGCTCGGCGCCGGCCGCACCCTCTTCGAGGGCCTCGACCACGCCATCGCGCTCCGCCGCGTCTCCGAGCGCACCTTCGAGAACGGCAACATCGTCGCGACGTACGAGCCGAGGTGACGTGCGCGCCGAAGGATCACGCGCGCCACGGCGCTATCGACCGGTGGTTCTGGCGGTATTTCCGTGCGGATGCGGGGGCAAGCGGAAGAAACGTTAACCATTTCAGTCACTTTCGGCTGTTCTGCCGCCGCGCTAGGCGACGGTGTGGCCCAACGCGAGCCTAACGAGTAGGCGTTTGCGGAACTGCGCCTGAGCGCAGCGGCGGCGAGGTCCCGGCGCAGTCCCACAAACGTTGGGTTGGACCGGGCCGGTTCGCGGCCGGGCGGGGCGGTCGCGAGGCCTATGGAGATCCTGCCCGAGCAGGCAGGAGAGGGCGAGCTCGCCGAGCGCGAGGGCCTCGACGCGGCGCCGGCCTCTCGGTCCCCCTGGACCTCGCCAGCCTCGACCTCGACCCCCGCGGCAACGTGCGGCTCCGCCGAACCCCTCGTCGAGGCCCTCGCGTCGAGCCCCGCGTCGCTCGCCGAGGAGCTCGCCGCGAGCCCATTCCGCCGCCTTCATTTCCGCCACTCTGGCCCCCGGATGCGGGGGCGGCGGAAATACGACGTCGAGCGCGGTCAGGGCGTCTCGACCTCGGGCATGATTTTCGTCGAGGGCCGGCCGGCTCGCCGAGGGGCCCTCAACCCTTTGCGCACGCCGAGTTCACCAAGCGCGAGGCCCTCGGGGCCAATGGCCACGAACGGGAATCGCGCGACGCCGGCGCCGTCCCAGAGGCGGACGACCGCGCGCACACGGCGCGCTCCGGTGCCAATGGCTACCCTGCCAGCGAGCTCCGCGCCGCTGGCGCCGTTGGCGAAGATGAAGGGGAATCGGGTGCTCGCGCCATCGAACTTGGTCTTGTGCCCCTGCGTGGTGAAGAAGCCGCCACCGACGCGGTCCCAGCGCGCGGGGTTCACGTCGGTGGCCGGCCTCCACTCGTAGAGGTCGAGGTGGCCACGCTTTCGGTCTTGCGTTGAATCATAGTCTCGGACCGTGACCACGAGGCCCTCGGGGACCGCCGAGAGCCAGGCGTCAAGGATGTACCCCGAGCAGGGGCCCGGGCTGTAGATGGGGCTCGGGCTGTAGACAGGGAGCCCGCTCGCGATCGCCGTGACCGGAGCGATCACGGATCCGGCGTATCGATGAGCGCCGCCCCACATGCAGTTGAAATGATCAAGGGTCGCGGTGGCGACGCTCATACCGAACGGGTTGATGACACGGCCCTCGTGTTCATTGGAGTGCGGCGTCGCCGCCGTGTCACGGAGGAGATTCTGCTGGATCTCGAGCTGGATCCCTCGCCCTGCCGGCGTCGTGATCTCGTTGATGAAGTTCTCGGGGCCGTCGCCCTGGTAGCCGTGGCAGGTGCCGGTCTTGACCTCGTAGGCCGTGTTGTCTCGCTGTAGCCGCCACGACACCATCTCGGCCAGGCCCTGCCGCGCGGTCGGGCTGGCGCCGCCGCCGACGAGGATGTGGATCGTGCCGCACCTGTTTTCGTTGCTGTGGAAGGACACCGCGTCGGGGATCCGCGAGCTGGCGAGGGTGTTGAGGCCGCGGAAGCTGAGCCTGCTGATGTCGTTGGAGTTGATGTGGTACGCCGCGTTCGCGCCCGAGCCTGGCGCGCCGTTGATGCCGACCGCCCAGATCGCGTGCATCCCCGAGTTGTTCGCGATCCACTCGACGATCGGGACCGTCCCCTTGTCGCTCGGGTGCGGTGCGGTGAACGCGACGTGCGCCCCGGTCGGGATCCGGGTGTGCTCCACGACCCGGCCGGCCGAGTTGAAGATTGTGTCGCGGACCGAGCCGACCGGCTCGGCGAGCTGGTACCGGAGCATGCCGGTGCCCCGATCGCGGATCGTCACTCCGCTGACGCTGCTCGGGGACCCAGTGTCGGTCCCGGGGAGGAGGACACCGCCGCTGAACTTCGCTTGGCTAACCTCGACCGTGTTGAAGCCGATCGCGCCGCCGTCCTGGACGGTACACAGGCCTGTGAGCCAGACCATACCGTCCGCGTCGGTTCGTTCGATGCGCAGCTGCGTGCCGGCCAAGAACCGGTCCTGGTCGGGGGGGTAGGTGTCGTTTAACCGGGAGCTGTCGAGGCGGCAGGCCTCGTCGGCCACGCCGGCCGCCACGCGGAACGTGAGGCCGGTGGCGATCAGCTCCGATCCGGCGATGTCGACCGCCGGCGCGCTATGGTGGGCGACGCACGCGGTGAGGAAGCCAGACACGAGCGATGCCTGGAAGAATCTGGTGGTGGACGGCTTCACGCCGCTGGCAAGGAGCAACGTGCGAGCCAGATCACGCACGTATGCTCGCGCGTACTTTCGCCATCGTGCGCCATCAGCGTGGCTACATTCTGCTCAGGGCGATGCAACCGGTGCCGAGGAGCGCCGCTACGCCGTGCACTCGGCCGTCGCCCGCCGCAGCAGCGACCTCGACCCCGCAGCGACGTGCGACTCCGGCGAACCCCCTGGTCGAGGTCCTCTCGTCGAGCCCCGCGACGCTCGCCTATGAGCTCGCCGGCGAGCGATTCCGCCGCCTTCATTCCGCCTCCTCGACCCCCGGATGCGGGGGCGGCGACGTCAAGCGCGGTCAGGACGCCCCGGAGGGTGCGGAGTGAAGGTGGCCCCTTGGATGCATGGATAAGTTGTTAGCCTGCGGAAAAGTCGCGATTGCCCCGCCGATCATCCGCTGTCGAACGGGAACATGGCGAGGACCATGACCACGCGGCGAAGCTGTAGGTTGGCGCTCGTCGATGAACCGTCTGCCCCATTCGGGCACAAGATGCTGAATGCTCTGCCGGCATCCTGCTTGCTCGTCAAGCATACAAGACCATCGGGCGACGGATTTCACGAAGGGAGATGTCCAGAAATTTGATCGCTACTGGGGGTCGCGCTCAGCAGAACCTTTTCGCCCAATCTACCAGGCATGACAACACCCAACAAATCGCGGATTCGTTCGCGCGGTCGACCGGGACACACGGGGTTCCCGTTCGCAGGCATCGCTGCGACCTCCGCTCTCAATTTCTGGATGCGGCTCATTTGTCCTCCCCCCCAGATCGGCCGATTCATTGCTCTGGTCGAGGCCATGGATTCAACAATACACACTCCGTGATAGAGCAAGATCAAATCAATCATGGTGAGCGTCATGAAGCAACCATCTACTCGTTCAGCGAAACGGAGGCGGACGCAGCGCGCGCCGATGCATATCGCAGGGGCCTTATCCATGCTCGCCGGCACAGCGATTCTTGTCGCTGGTTGTCCCTCCAAGTTCGACCCTCCGGCGGCATCCCGTTCCGTACCGAACAGCAACTGCATGATGAGCGTGGAGGGATCCACGCAGGTGGTGCGTACCGACGCCCGTACCACCATCTCGGGGCGCACGTATACCATGAGTGCCACCCAGCTGGTGGACGGTGCCCAGTCGTCACGGCCCGGGCGACTCTCGCAGATGATCGTCGTTCGTCGTGACGGAGAGCCAGTATTCGAGATGACGACCCTCATAGAGGGTGGTCATAGAGAGATCCGAATCGCAGGGGTGGACGCGAATGGCCAACGCCACGAGGTAATTCTCCTCACGCAGGACGGACAATCCTTCGATGGCACGTTCGACGGCGCGCGGATTGCGCGCTTCGATCGAAAGGCAGCTCCTGCCTTGGTTCACATGGCGGACGGCACGACCGCGCCGAGCTTTCCGATGGACGCCGACGTTCAAGCAGCGGTCGCGGCGCTCAAGGAGCAAACAGAGCAGAGGCAGCGGGAGTACAGTGGGAGCCTCGGGGTGGGCATGCCTGCGGCGGCGCAGGCGCCGGCGCCGACGCTCTCCTCGCCCGCACACCCGAGCACGCCTTCATCGTCGACGGAGTGCAGGATCTGCCGCTTGACCGCAGGCGCGTTCCTAGCGGCGTGCGAGGCCGGGGTGGTGGCTGCCTGCTCCGGTACGCTGTTCTTTTACTTCGTGTGCGTCGGAATCGGCACGGCCTATTGCGTCGGCGTTATTTACGCCGGGTCGATTATCAGCTGCGACAGGGACTTCTGCTGTCCTGTGGATTGTGGGGATGGCTGCTGCAACAGCTCGGAGACATGCATCAACCCCGAGGAGCGCCTCTGCTGCGATCCGGGGCTCTCACCGTGTGGGAGCGGCAACTGCTGTGGGCCTGGCGAAACGTGCATTCAGTCTTCAGGCTTGTGCTGCGCGAATCCGTGCGGCCCTAACTGTTGCGGGCCCCTCACCGAGGTGTGCGTGAATCCAAGCCATGGGACGTGCTGCCCGATCCGCCAGGGGTGCGGGAACAAATGCTGTGACTCGGGGGAGATCTGCGTCAACGGCGAGTGCTGTGAGGGGCAGGCTTGTGGCAGCGTCTGCTGTCCAATCGGTAGACACTGCACCAACCCGGCGACGGGCACTTGCGCTGGCTGTCCTACAGGGACGACCGGATGCGATGACCCGGTCGGAGGCAGCTCGCTGTGCTGTCCTCGAGATGTCGCCTGCTGCGCGGGACAATGCTGCAATCCTGGTCAAGCGTGCTGTGGCGGACGCTGCAAGGCCATCGAAGACTGCGTCCACTGAGTCAGCAGCGCATGTTCTCTTGGCGGCGCCGTCGCGACTTCTGCGAGCGGGGCGGGAGAGCTCCTGTGGGTTCCGGAAACTCCCGGCAAAGAGAACGTCCCCCAACCCTGGCAATCCCCCGCCCCCGCCCTCCGCTACTTCGCGCCCCAGGAACGCCGCCATCGCCGGGTAATCGCGATCCTCGACCGCGCCCTGGATCATGCGTGCTGCAGCACCGAGCGCCGGGCGCGGTCGAGGACCACGCCGGCCAGCCCGCAGCGGGCGCCCCGGTGACAGCAGGCGGCCCGTTGGACCCGCGTTGGGCCACTCCGGCGAGCTGCCCGGCTGCGAATCAGACGGAACAGATTGACTATCAACATTTCGTCCGCAACCGCCTCGTCGTCGCAGAAATCTTGGCGGGATTACTGACGCACGCAACTAGCGCTCGCCGGGCCCGAGCAGCCGGACATAGTGGTACTCGCGGAGCAGCGCGCGCAGGAACATCGGCTCGTCGCGGAACCCGGCCCGGCGCGCGACCTCCTGGAGGTCGCGGGGCGCGGCGCCCTCGCCGCGCCGGTCGGCGTACCATGCCAGGAGCTCTTCCCGCGAGAGCGGCGCCGCCGAGAGGTCGGGATCGGCGAGCCCGGCCTCCTCCAGCGCGCGCTGCTTGTCGCGCGCGCGGGCCCATAGCCGCGCATACAGGTCGTCGAGGCGCAGCTGGTCCACGAGGTGCGCGCTGAGGTGCGGCGCCGCCCAGCGCTGCACCGCCGCGACCTGGGCCTCGCTCTCCATGAGGCGCGCGAACTCCTCCGCGCGCAGGCCGTTCGCGCGCAGCCAGCCCTCCATCGCCGCGGCGTCCCAGAGCCCGCGCGCGCGACGGAAGCCCAGGATGGCCGCGTCGACCTCCTCGTCGAGCGGGCGCGGCATGTGCTCCTCCGAGAGCGTCCGGGAGAGCAGCCGCGTCAGCGCGCCCTTGCGCGCCAGCGCATGGGCGGTGGGGTCGAGCCGCGCCTCGTCGAGCAGCGCGCTCTGCATCCACGACCCCTCCCCCGGCTCGTCGCGCGCCTCGCCGAGCGGCGCGGCGGCCTGGCGCAGCGAGTCCCAGAAGATCGTCGCCTCGAAGTGATACCGCACCTGCTTCGGCGCGAGCCCGGCCGCGACCCTCGCCTCGATCGCGCGCAGCATCGCGAGCGCGTCGGCGCGCTTCTGATCGACCTGGCCCTCGGGCAGAAAACCCTTCAGCGCCGCGAGCTCGCCCGGGTCGAGCCCCGCGGCGGAAGCCTCCGAGAGCAGCCGCGGATAGCTGCGGTCCGGATAGAACAGCTGCTTCGCGATCCGCAGCAGCGCGGCGCGGGTCGCCGGCCGGAGGACCCCGCGCGCCTCCGCCGCCGAAAGCGTGGCGCGGATGTTCACCATCGCCACCGAGAGCGGCCGGTAGCCGTAGGCGGCCGGCGCGTGCGCGACGGCCACCTCGTCGTCGTCCTCCAGCTCTCCCCGCTGGTACGCCTCGAACACCGCGCCGACGCCCTCCATGCCGAACGGCGACAGCTCCGCCGCGCGCAGCGCGCCCATGCTGGCGCTGCCGAACACGTGGACGCCCTCGCGCATCGCCCACAGGATCTCCTTGTGCCAGACCGACGGCACGCCCTCGAAGTACCCGTCGACGATGCCGATCACCGTCGCGCCCCGCTGCGCCGCGCGGTAGACGTCGCCGTGGGCCACCGGCGGCAGGATCACCGCGTCCAGCACCTCGGCCGCCTCGGCGGCGGACAGCGTCGGCCCCAGGAACAGGTGGACCGTCACCCGCCCTGCCCCCGCTGCGCCCGGGCGCGCGCGCCGGGCACGTAGCTGCGATCGCCGGACAGCGGCTCCAGGCCGGGCACCACCACGCGCACCACCGGGATCCCGAGCTCCGGCCGGGTCAGCTCGACGGCGATCGCCCGGGTCACGCCCGCAGCGCGGAGCCGGCCGAGCTCCCACGCGACATCGGCGTCGAAGGTGTCGGCGTGGAAGGTCGGCCCCTCGGCGAAGGGGCGCCGCGGGCCGGGCCGCGCGAGCTCCTCGCGCGCAGCGGCGGTGACGTTCGGATCGCGCTGCCGCACGTACTGGCCGGGGTAGCGGTCGTCGCGCGAGCCGACGATCTGGGTCAGCCGGCTCTGCGCCGCCTCGGTCAACGCGCGCAGGAGCGCGATCTCGCGCGCGGGGTGACAGCCCATGCCCTCGGTGACGCCGAGGCGCCGCAGGGGGTCGTCGCGCCGGTCGCAGATCTTGCAGAGGAAGGCGGGGATGCCGGTGTCCGACGTGATCTCCCAGACGCCGACGGCGACCTCGGCGCGCGCGTACCTGTCCAGCACCGCGCGGCAATCGCCCTCCGGGACGCTGTCGAGGTCGATCCGCGTGGCCGCGCGCGACGCCGGGCCGCGCTGCCGCCACAGGGTCGTGGCGTCGCGCTCCACCGCCTCGCACAGGCCATGGCTGATCGCCTCAAGCGCGCCGTTGCCGGAGGCCAGGCCGTTCGAGCTCGAGACGAAGCCGACCAGGGTCCGGTGCATCGCGACCGTGTAGTTGGTGTGCACCACCTCGAACGGCACCCACACCGGCTCGCGCTGGAACAGATCGACCCCCTCGATCCAGAGGATCGGCAGATCCGCGTGGAGCTGCGCGCCGGCGATGCGCGGGAGATCGTCGATCTCGACGGCGCGGTGGGTGTAGCGGAGCTCCTCGTACGAGGCCAGCTTGAGCGGCAGGTCGATCCGCTCCGCGTGGTACGACTCGACCGACTCCATGAGGCCGGACGCCTGCGCCGTCGGGAGATCCAGCCCCTTTCCCTGCGATACGGACAGCGAGCGGGAGTTCGGCCGACAGACCATCACCACCGGAATACCGATGTTGTCGAGGCCGGTGACGTTGGCGACGCGGGTGATGCCCATGACGGGCATCAAGCGGCGCACCCGGCGCAGCGTCTCCTCGGGCGGCACCTGGCGGTGGGTGCCGGCGCGATGGCCCTTGGGGACCGGGCTATCCAGCGTGCTCGGGTCGAACCGGCATGACGCCATGTGCGATGGATCGGCACTCTACCATGGAGGGTCGCCTCGCCACGTCCGTTGAGAACGTTGACACGACGGGCGCGCGCCGCGAGCATCGTGCGACAAGCCATGCGTCGATCTTCCCTCGCCTGGTGTCTCGCGGTGGTGTCGGCGCTCGCGCACGTCGGGCCCGGCTGCGGCGATGACCAGCTCTGCGCGCCGGGCGCGCTCTCCGCGTGCTTCCTCGCCGACGGCTCGCTCGGGGCGCAGCGATGCAACGACGACGGCACCGCGCTCGGCGCCTGCGGCAGCGCGCCGGGGGGGCTCGGGAGCGGGTGCGGTCCGCTGAGCGAGGCCTGCTGTCCGTCGCTCCCGGCCGAGCTCCGGGCGGGCTGCGAGGCGGTCGCGGCCCAGGCGGACGACGCCGCGTGCGACGACTACGCCGGCAGCGCCAGCGCGGTTGGGTTCTGCGGCGCCGGCGCCGCGCCGGACGGCGTACCGTACGGCCCGGGCTGCGCCGGCCTGCTGAACGACTGCTGCGCGACATTGCCCGCGCGGCTCGGGTCCGCCTGCCACGCCACCGGGTTCCGCGGCAACGAGGCGCTCTGCCGCAGCTTCCTCGAGCGGGAGGCCCGGGCGAACGACCTCTGCGAGGGGGACGATCCCGCGGCCGAGAGCTGCAGCTACCTCGCCGAGCAGTGCTGTCCGTCGCTGCCCGGAGGGCCGCGCGAGCGCTGCGAGGACCTCGCCGCCGAGGCGGACACGGACCTCTGCCTGGACTACCTGAGCGGCGCCGCGGACGCGGGCCGCTGCCCCACGCTCGGCGGCGGCGAGCGCCCCTCGTCGGCCGCCTGCGACGCGCTGCTCGGGACCTGCTGCGGCACGCTCGAGCCCGCGCTGGCCTACGAGTGCGATCTGAGCGCGCTCTCCGGCAGCCGCGCGCGCTGCGAGGCGTTCGAGAGCGCGGCCCGGGCCGCCGGCCTGTGCCTCGGCGACGGCGGCGGCGGCGCGGGCGGCGGCTGCGGCGACACGTCGAGCGACGTGGACAACTGCGGCTTCTGCGGGAACGTGTGCGGCGACCAGCACGCCGTCCCCTCCTGCGCGGCCGGGGCCTGCTCGCTCGCCTGCGACCTGGGCTTCGGCGATTGCGATCGCGACGCCGCGACCGGCTGCGAGGTCGATTTCGCGAGCGACGTCGACAACTGCGGCGCCTGCGGCGTGGGCTGCAGCGGCAGGAACGGCTCGGCCGCCTGCGAGGCGGGCGCGTGCGCGGTCGCGTGCGACGCGGGCTTCGCCGACTGCGACGGCGCGCCCTCGACGGGCTGCGAGGTCGAGCTCGCCTCCGACCCGCTCCACTGCGGCGCCTGCGGCAACGACTGCTCCGGCGGCGTCTGCGAGGGCGGGACGTGCGGCCCCGGCGCGCTCCAGCTCGCCTCGGGGCTCGCGGTCCCCTCCGCGATCGCGGTCGACGCCGCCGCCGTCTACGTGGTCGGCGTCCGACCCGCCGGCGGCGTCGCCGTCCGCGTCGACAAGGCGTCCGGCGCGACGACCTGCCTCGCCACGGGGGCCGCGCCGGGCGCGGCGGCCTGCGGCGCCAGCGAGCGCTTCGAGGGCATCGCCCTGACGAGCGCCGGCGCGTTCGTCACCGGCGCGGCCGGCGTGCTCCGGTTCCCGCCGTCCGGCGCCGCGACCACGGTCACCGCGAGCGTCCCCGACCCGTGGGCCGTCGTCAGCGACGGCGTCGCGGTCTGGTTCACGTCGCTCTCGCAGGGCGGCCTGTACCGCACCGACGCGCTCTTCGCCGGTCAGCTCGCCGCCGAGATCACCGGCGCCACCGGCGAGGCGGGCGGCGCGCTCGCCGCCGACGCCGATCACCTCTACTGGACCTGGGCGGACGGCGCCGTCATGAAGCTGCGCAAGGACGGCTCCGAGCCGCGCCAGATCGCGTCCGCGCAGCTCTTCGAGAGCACCAACCTCACGCCGCAATACCTCGCGGCCGACGCCGCCCACCTCTTCTGGAGCACGCCGAGCGGCTACCTCTTCCGGCTCGACAAGGACGGCTCCGGGCTCGTGGCGCTCGCCGACGGACAGCCCTCCCCCGCGGGGATCGCGGTGGATCCCGAGGAAGGCGGGGCCCTCTACTGGGTCAACCGCCTCGGCTCGGTGCGGAGGGTGCCCAAGGCGGGCGGCGACGTGGACACGCTCGCGGTGGGGCAGGTCGGCGCGATCGCGATCGCCGTGGACGAGGCGTTCGTCTACTGGGCGACGCAGGCGGGCGACCTGCGGAGGATCGCCAAGTGAGCCTCTCCCGCAGGCCCGGCCGCCGCGCGCTCTCGCGGCTGTGCGGCGCGGCCGCCGTCCTGCTCGGCGGCGGAGGGGTGATCGGCGTGGGATGCAGCCAGGAGCCGCCGGTGGGCGACGTCGCGCCGCCGCCGCTCGGGCCGCAGGACGACACCGATGCGTGCGAGTGCGCCTCGGGCTTCTATTACAACAACCAGCCGATCCCGCTCGCGGAGACGCGCTGCGATGCGTTCGTGTGCGGGCGCGACGTCATCGCCTATCAATGCATCGACGGCGACACCGCCGCCGACACGTGGAAGAGCTACCCGGAGAACCGGTGCGACGATCTCACGTGTCCGGCCGAGGGGACGTTCTGCGGCGAGGACGTGGTGAACGGCGAGCCGGCCGCGCTCTACCAGTGCCCGGGCGCGGGGCAGATCCCGCTCGAATGGCGCATCTGCCCGGGCGGCTGCGAGGACGGCGCGTGCACGGGCGCGGCGAGCGGCGAGTGCCCGTGCGCGGTCCCGCCCATTCCGGGGGGCGATCACATCCCGCTCCACTGCGGGACGACCCTCTGCTTTCCGACCGGCGCCGGCAGCGCCGGCGTGAGGCAGGTGTGCACGGCCGAGGGCTGGCGCAGCCTCGGGCTCGCGTGCAATCAGGCGCAGGGCGATTGCCCGGCGTGCGGCGGCGTGCCGGACGGCTCCGGCCGCGAGGTGAGGACCACGGCGTGCGGCGCGGAGGTGTGCGGCCTCGGGGTCGGGAACCGGAGCCGTTGGGTGTGCGGGGAGGAAGGCTGGCTCGACCTCAACCTCCCCTGCGATCCCGGCGCTTCGAACGGAGAGGCGGGCGCGGCGCTCGGCCGGTGTCCGGTGGAGTTCCGCGACAACGACGGCCAGTGGAAGCCCGTCGAGCCGGGACAGACCTTCTGCGGAGATCAGGTGTTCGGCGGGCGCGCCAACAAGGACCTCGCGATCAACCTGGGCGAGCTCGATCTCCGCATCCGGGGCGGGGCGGATCGGCTCTATGCCTGCCCGGGCCCCGGCGCGCGCCCCGTGCCTTACCGCGACTGCGGCGGGCGGGGCGGGAGCGGCGCGTGCATGCGCGTGCGGGAGATCCCGCCCGTGCGCTGGCACGAGGCGATCGGCGCCCATCCCGGCGCGAACGAGCCGAAGATCCGCGACTGGGACCGCTGCGACGAGTCGTGTCCGCCGGTCGACGAGGCCATTCACTACTTCCCGACCTACACCAACGGCGGCGCGCTCGCCCAGTGCCAGCACGTCTTCTGCGGACAGGACGTGATCACGGGTCGCGTCGGAACGCTGTATCATTGCGCCTACGACCTCGTCGCGGCGAACTACACGTGCCCGCCCTCGGGCGACTCGGCGGTCGTGGGGCGCCCCGTCCCGTACGAGGAGTGCCCGAGCGGCTGCGGGCTCCGGGACCCCGCGAAGAACAGCGACACGTGCGACGCCCGGTCGGAGCAGCAGCCGCACGGCATGCCCGATCCCACGCCCACGCCGAGCATCACGTCGACGTGCGATCCCATCGTCGACTACCAGGGGAACCCGGTGCCCGTGCGATCGCTCCGCATCGGCTCGCAGGTCTGCGGTCCCGGCGGGCAGGTGCTCGCGTGCGACGAGCGCCAGCTGAGCCGCCCCGACGGCTGGCGCGCCACGGGGATCGCCTGCGGCACCTCCTGCGGCGTCTGCGGCCCCGACCCGTACGGCGACCAGACCCCCGTCTGCGCGTACTTCGCCGACGCGGAGGGCCTCGCGTGCGACGACGCGAGCTTCGCCGAGAGCTGGAACCCGTGCTCGAACGGCCCTGGCGTCCGGATCAACAACCCCGCGTATTGTGGTCACAGCCTCCCCGGCATCGCCCAGGGCGACCCGAACATGCTGTATGTCTGCAAGGCCTATTGCCCGCGCTGGGACGGCGAGCCGGGGCACATGGCTCCGTGCGAGGGCTCCGAGGGGCTCGGCGGCGGCGGTGTCCCCCGGACGCGCCGCTACTTCCTCGACCACTCGGTGTACTGCGCCCTCGGCTGCCAGGGCAACGGGGCGGCGAAGAGCGACGAATGCAAGCGGCCCGGGGGCGGCAAGCGGGCGGCTCCCTTCGACGACAGCCGCGTGATCCGGGGGTTCGGCGTCGTGGCCGAGGACTACGGCGGCCGCCACCTCGGCGAGGATCTCGTCCGGAGCTCGGGCGGCACGGCGGGCGCGGAGGTGCACCCCGTGGGCGACGGCCGGCTCCTCTGGAAGGGCATCAACCGATCTCAGTACCTGGGCGTGGCGCTGGTCGAGCACCCGCCCAAGGACGGGGCGGGAGAGCGTTACTGCTCGTTCTATGGCCACCTGGACGTCGACGGGCTGGCGCCGGGCCTGGAGGCGGGACAGGCGGTGACGACCGACGACGTGCTCGGGAAGGTGGTGCGCTGGAACGATATCCCCCGCCTGCACAACCTCCACTTCGATGAGAAGTGGACCGAGTGCCCCACGTCCTCGGACAAGTTCACGTGCTACGCCGACGGGCGGACGGAGAACTCGCACCTGCACTATACGGTGCTATCCGACGCGGAGTGCAGGCGCTTCGCCGGAAGCTGGAACACGCCCTATGGGTACGACGAATGCAAGACGCCCGACGAGGACGCCGTCGCCCTCACCGCGATGAAGGCCGCGGACGGATGCACGACGCCCATGGACGGAGCGACGACGGAGGGGTACGTGTCGCCGACGTGGTTCATCGAAGCGCCGCCGCAGTGAGCGGCGGCCTCCGCAGCGAAGAACGCGCCCTCTCAGGGCTGGCCGAGGTAGTCCATCTTGCCGATGTCGAGCCCGTTGTGGCGCAAGATCGCGTAGGCGGTCGTCACGTGAAAGTAGACGTTGGGCAGCACGAAGAAGGTCAGGTACGGTAGACCCTTGAACTTCATCGGCTGATCGCGCGTGGGGATCGTGACCTCGCGGTCCTCGGAGCCGTCGATCTGCTCGGGCCGCAGGGTCTTCAGGAACGCGATCGTCTTGTCGATGCGGGCCTGGAGCTCGTCAAAGCTGGCCTCGTTGTCCTCGTACTTCGGCACGTCGACGGCTGCAAGCCGCGCCCCACAGCCCTTGGCGGAGTCGCTCGCGATCTGCACCTGGCGCGTGAGCGGCAGCATGTCCGGGGCGAGGCGCGCGTCGAGCAGGACGCGCGGCTCGATCTTCTTCGCCTCGGCGTACGCGGCGGCCTTCTTGAGGATCGCCGAGAGGTTGCCGAGCGCCCTCACGAGCAGGGGGACCGAGGCCTGATACATCGAGATCGCCATCTTCATCTCCTTAGGTAACACACGGTGCGGACTGCGCGGCCCCCGTACGTCACGGGCAGCGCGGTGCGGGAGCACCGCCTGTGGGGACGCGCGCGGGCGCGAACATAGTGGTCGACCTGCGCCCCGGGCAAGCGCGCCAGCGCACAGAAATCGCCAGGGCCTCCCGATCGCTCCGGCGCGGCCCACGTTCGCCGGGCACCCACGTACTCCGGCGCTGAGACTACGCCGCGCAGGCGATCGGCCTCGTGAAAGCCTGTGAAGTAATGTAAAGCCTCTTGACGTACCAGGAATCAGACCTTCTTTCACGGCGCAGGGCGGGCGATCACGGCCGCGCGCCTGTTCCACCTATCTTGAAAGGTTCCTTGTCGATGAAAACCAAGCCACGTCGCTCGCCCGCTCGCCTGCTCGCGCTCTCCGCCCTCGCGCTGGCGTCCTGCGGAGTCGAGCCGCTCGAGGAGCAGCCCTCCTTGGGCAGCGCCGAGGCGGCGTTGAACGGCGCCGTCGCGATCGCGGGGCACGTCGGCAACGATGTGTCGAATGCCGGGATGAGCGGCGTCGTCGTCCAGCTCAGCGGCGCTGTCAGCGCGCAGGCCGTCACCGACAGCCACGGCAACTTCCTCTTCACCGGCTTGCCCGCGGGCACGTACACGCTCACCCCGGCAAAGCCGGGCGCGACGATCACGCCGAGCACGGTCAACCTCGGCAGCGTCACGGCCGATCACATCCAGAGCTTCACCTGCGCCGGGACGTGCGGCGCGGGCCCGGCGGTCGACCCTTACAAGGAGATCGCGATCGTCGACCCGTCGGTCACGCAGGACGCGCGCGCCTCGAACGCGACCGGCGGGCCCTGGAGCTTCCGGTACCTGATCGAGCAGATGACCCCGAGCGGCGTCGATCCCGCGGATTTCGTGGCGGAGTGGCTGGAGGGCTTCCAGCCCCTGACGATCAACGGCTATCCCACGACGAGCCGGGGGACGTTCTCGCTCTTGAACCTCTGGCCGACGCGGCCGGACGGCAAGCTCGACCTCGCGCAGGCGCCGTTCCGGCTCCTCGGCATCTTCAACCGCACCGACCTGCACGCGAGCGGCAGCGGCGAGGCGCGCTTCGTGTTCGGCATCGTCCCCCCGAACCACTTCATCGGCGGGATGACGGTCATCTTCGAGTACCGCCTCCCGACCAACTCGATCGCGCCGGACCGGCACAGCTGGATTGCCCGCTTCCACGCGCTCGGGCAGCACGCCTTCGGCGCCCAGTACAACCAGGAGCTCCAGGAGATCACCGATCTCTTCACGCAGCGCGGCGCCGAGCGCAGCACGATGGGCAACCCCAACGCGAGCGCGCTCGCCCAGCTCCGCACGAGCGAGGACCTGATGGGGGCCCCCTGGTCGTGGCGGGAGTTCCACCTCGTCCCGGAGCCGACCGGCTATCAGGCCTTCCTGCGGCTCGTGGAGGCCGCCCAGACGCCGGATCAGCAGCTCAACGGCGACGCCGGCCTCGAGGCCTTCCTGCTCGCGAACCGCACCGGGATCATCGCCGGCGCGACGCCGCTCGACCCCTCGTTCCTCGGCGGAGAGGCGGAGGGCAACATCGTCCCTTCCGCCACGAAATGGGTCTTCCCGGGCGTGGACGAGCCGCTGCGCCACGCGTTCGCCGGGCAGACCTGCAACGGGTGCCATAACTTCGAGACCCAGCAGCTCGCCACCTTCTATCATGTGGCGCCGTTCGCGACCCCGGGCCCGGACGGCACCGGGGTCCTCTCGAATTTCGTCAAGCAGGTCGAGATCCCGCGGCGGGTGAGCTTCATGCAGAACCGGCTCACCTGCGCTCCCCTCGCGGGCGACTGCTCGCCAGGATCCGAGTCCGTCGCCCCCTGATCGTCCTTTTGGCTCCGGGATCCGGGCACGCCCGGGGCCGCTTTTCATGTTCGGCGCCGGTCTCGCGAATCGCCGGCCGGCGGGACACGGCTATTCTTCGCCGGCCATGGATCTGCGACACCTTCACACCCTCGTCGTGCTCGCCGAGGAGCTCCACTTCGGCCGCGCGGCGCGCAGGCTCCACGTCGCGCAGCCCGCCGTGACCCGCACCCTCCAGGACCTCGAAGAGGACGTCGGGGTGCTGCTCTTCCGCCGCTCGAAGCGCAGCGTCGAGCTCACCCCCGCGGGCGAGCGGCTCGTGGAGCGCGCGCGGGCGATCCTGGGGGCCGTCGATCACGCCGCGATCGAGTGCCGCCGCGTCGGAGAGGGCAAGACCGGCCGGCTCCGCATCGCGAGCAACGATCTCGTCTGCATCGGCTTCCTGCCCGAGGCCCTGCGCCAGTTTCGGCGGCGCCACCCGGAGGTGGAGATCGAGCTCTCCCGCCTGACGTCGTTAGAGCAGGTCCCCGCGCTGCGGGAGGGGCGCGTCGACCTGGTCTTCGAGGGGATCCCCCCCGCGGACGACGGGATCACCGTCGAGCGGATCACGGACGAGCGGCTCTGCGCGATCCTGCCCGAGGGGCACGAGCTCGCCCGCGATCCCCCGGTGCGCGCCGAGCGGCTCTACCGCGAGACCTGCGTGGTCCTGCGCCGCTCGACGGAGCCCGAGCTCCAGCGCGTCTTCTTCGCGATCACGCGCCGCCACGGCGTCCCCAGCCCGCGCATCCTCGAGGCCGACGGGTGGGGACGCAGTTCCGCGAGGACCTCCCCATGGTCGCGACCCAGGCCTCTCCGGGGGAGTCGTTCTCGGACGTGTATGTGAAGGCGGACGCGGGGTGCGCCCGCTACGACCAGATGCGCAAACGATTCTTGCGCGAGGCGCGCGCCCGCGCGGATACGTACCCGCCGATCGTGCGCCTCCGGCTCGGCGGGGCCGGGGAGAGGGGCCCCTCGCTGCCCGTCCTCGACGTCGGCGGGGTCGGGCGCAGCCCCTCTGCGCCCGGCGAGCCCTGTCAATAGCGGTGGCGCGCTCCGGGCGAGCGCGCGGCGAGGGTCCTCGACGGCCGTGATGGCGGTGCGCTATAGGGGGCGGCCATGCGAACTCATCTTGTCCTCTGCTTCATCGCCGCAACGCTCGCGGCCGCGTGCGGCTCCACGACGACCGACCCGGACCCGACCGGGAGCGGCGGGTCGGCCGCCAGCTCGACGAGCGCCAGCTCGGGCACCGGGACGTCGTGCGTGCCCGGCTCGACCATGCCGTGCACCTGTCACGCCGTCAGCGCGCCGGGCGTCGCGACGTGCCTCCCCGACGGCAGCGCCTACGGGGCGTGCATGGACCAGGACGGCGGCGACTGCGCCTGTCCCCTGGGACGCAGCGACGGTTGCTGCGCAGGCGACGGCATCTGCTGCGCGTGCGTGCAAGGCTGCGATCCGGGCGCGGACATGCAGCAGGACGCCGAGACGGACGCGCTCATCGCCTGCGTCTGCGCGGCGGGCGTGTGCGCGGACGAGTGCGAGGTGGAGTGCGCCGGCGGGGGTATCACCGCGGACTGCGCGCCGTGCGTGCAGCAGGCGGGGATGGACGCGTGCAAGGCGGAGTACGAGGCCTGCGGCGGGGCGTGAGCCCCGCAAGGCGACCTCCGAGGAGGGCAAGTCGCCCTGGTCGCGTCCCGCGCGACCGGGGACGGCCCGGAGCGACCCGCCGTCAGCCCCTGGACGCGGCCGCCGCGGCGGTGGACGTGACCAGGCGCCGGAAATGCTCGATGCCGAGGAGGTTGCACAGGCCCTCCAGGTGCTGCCGCCGCGCCCTGTGCTCGTCGAGCAGGCGAGCGACGAGCTCGTGCCCGAGCAGATCCACGGCGATGCTGTCCCGGGAAAGGAGCGCGTCGCGCGCATGGTCGTGCAGCGGCCCCGCGAGCATGTCGGCGCGCATGGCGTCCGACGAGCGGCGCTCCTTGACCGAGCGGCTGCGCCACGCAGCCGCCGCTCGCCAGATCTCGCCGGTGACATAGAGCAGGTCGCGCGCGAGCAGGCGGGCGAGCCCGGGCCCCTGGAGCGGAAGCAGGGAGTTGCTGTTCACGAGGATGCCGCGCGCGGACGGCAAGAAGCGGCGCACGATGGCGTCGTGAAGGCTCGCGTGCGTGGCGATCGGGGAGGGCAAGCCGAACGCCAGCCGCACGACGGACGGGCTCGCGTACGGGGAGAAGGTCCTCCACCAGGTGAAACGCGACGTGAGCGCGCCCCAGCGGCCATACCGCTCGAAGAGGTAGAATTGATCGAGCACGTCGTGCAGGTCGGGCGAGCGCCGGAACATCGGCTCGAGCACCGCCTGGGTGCGCTCGCGTACGGCGGCCGGATGCTCGGGCGAACGAAAGCTCAGCGCGGTCAGGCGGCGCCACTTCCGGACGAAGAAGTCGGCGACGTCGCCGGCGCTGGCGCGGGCCACCCGCCGGTAGTTGCCGGGGCGATCGTAGTAATAGCCACGGAAGATCTCGCCGCCGCCCCCCTCGAAGCCCAGGGGGCGACCGTCGTCCCAGGTCGGATACCTGTCGATGGCGCGCTTGGCGCTGGAATCGCCGTTCATGTGAAACGCGATGAGATCCGCGTGACGGCTGAAATCATCGTGGATGGGCAGGTCCAGCTCGCGGTGCTCGTGGCGTACGCCCGAGAGGGCGGCGATGCGCCCGGCCACGCGCACGTCGAGGCTGTCGGCCGCGCCGGTCGTCCTGGCGACGATGCGCTCCGCCGGCACGACCGACGCGACCAGCGCGAAGACCGCGCGGCTGTCGATGCCCGCGGTCAGGTCGGCCCGGAGCGTGTCCCAGCCCGCGGCGGCGAAGCGCGTGTTGTCGCGCATGCTGTCGACGATCCGGTCGATTCGCTCCCTGACCGCGGCCGGGTCACGCGCGTCGACGCGATCCTCGAACAGCCCGAGCGGCGCGGGGAGCCGCTCCAGCCGGCCGCCCCGCAGGCGCAGCCAGTGCGCAGGATCGCACGGCTCGACGCGCGCGAGCAGCGGCCGCCCGCCGATGGACCAGTCGGCGGCGACGATCGAGCACGCCGACGCGTGGTCGATCTCGACGGGGCACGCCCCGGTCGCCACGAGCGCGACGTCGTGCGGAGAGACGTAGAGGACCCCGTCCGCGTGCAGGGTGCGCAGCGCCCGGCGGCCGAGCAGATCCGAGATCACCGCGACCGTGCGCTCCGCCCGGTCGACGACGATGGCGGAGAAGTTGCCATCGAGCGCGGCCACCGAGGCCCCGCCGCCCGACCTCCAGGCGCGGAGGACGGCGCTCGCGGGCGACGCCCTGGACTCGCCTTGCAGATCGCCGAACACCAGCGCTGCGTGCGTGTCGGTGACGACCTGCTCGATCAGGTTGAGCCGCGGACGCGGCTCCGGCGCGAGGAGCGCCCACCCGCCGCCCACCTCCGGCAGGACCGCCAGCGTGATCCGGGGCTCCGGGCCCACGGAGGGCATCCGCTCGCCGATGAGGAGCGCCGTGCGGCGAAGAAACGCGGCGGGATCGCGGCCGCTCGCGTCCGGCATGTTGAAGGCGGCGATGAACGAAACCAAGGTATCCTCCCCTGACCTGTGGGATGCCCGCCCGGAAAGACGGGTGATCGAGAGCGGCCGCGATGAGGGCCAGCGACGGGAAGCGCTCGGGCGCGCGCGAATCTAGCCGGAGCTCCCCCATCGCCGCAAGCGCCTGAGCGCGCTCTGTCGACCCGGGGCAGGTCCCGCGGCGCGGGGCCTATCGTCGCCGAAGACGCTGGAAACACCGGCACGCCTCACCACGAGGTGGCACGCGGCCCCCGACCAGGTGCCATGTGCCAGCGACACGTGCCATGCGCCGCGATGCGCGTGGGCTCGCGACGGCGCGGGCGCCTTCGTCTCGCCCGACATCGCGGCGCGCTCTGCCGGGAGGCGCGCGCATGGTGGCATGGCCGCTGCTTTGGCGGCGGACTGTCCGGCGAGGCTCGGAGAGCCGGCAGAGCGCCGGGGAGCCGAGCGTCCATCGCGAGCGCAGACGCGAGGACGAGCGGCAGCCCTCTCACGGCAAGGCGACGGCACATCGACAGTTTACCCATACAACCCATGGCCGCTTTCACTCGACATCCACCCAGCAGGCCCAGAAGAGGAAAGACAATGCGTCACTGGTCAACATTGCTTGGATCCATCGTCCTGATCGGCGTTCCAATCACCGCCGATGCGCAGACCGAATGCCGGGGCGAAGCTCAGATTTTCGCCGTCTCGCGGTACCGCGACACCGAGGACCAACCGTCGATCTACGTGTACGACGGCGACCACGTCTTCACCGTGCGCGGCGACAACTACGGCGAGCCCCATTACGCCACGGCCATCACGTTCGCCAACATCGACGGCGATCCGGACCTCGAGCTCATCGCGGGGCGCAACTGGCGCAATTGCGTGAACTGCAACGTCGTGCCGCGCCTGGTCGTCTACGACGACAAAACCACCCATTTCAAGCAGATCGCGACGCTGGGCAACTGGGGCACGAGCAAGGGCGTGGAGGCCCTGGCAGCGGGCGACCTGGACGGTGACGGCGACGACGAGGTCGTCGTCGGAATGAACGAAGCGACCGATGAGCTGGCGGCCAGGGTGCTGGTCCTGGACGACTTCATCCATGACGGCGAGAACTCCCATTTCCAGGTGGTCCGCGAGCAGCGTTACGACTGGGGGCCGGACTACTACGTGACGGGGCTCGACGTGCGCGACGTCAACGGAGACGGTCGCGACGACGTTGCCATCTCCAGGGACAGGCAGTGCGGCCTCGGGTGCAGCGGCATCGGGCTCCGCGTCGAGGTCGCGACCCTGGATGGCAGCACCGGCGATCTCACCACCGTCTTCAGCGCGGGCGACGAGGTGTTCGGCGACGACCCCGTCGTGTTCGGGGTCAAGCTCCTCGACTTCGACGGCGACCACAATGGGGACCTCGCGGCGATCGCCGAAGGAGATCACGGCGACCAGCGCGTGTTCGTCTTCCCGGGCGCGCACGACTTCCTCTCCTTGGACATCGGCTTCGGGGCTCCTTTCGACCCCGGCAGCGACAACTGGGACGGCGACCTCCAGGCCATCTCCATCAGCTCCGGGGACATGAACGGGGATGAAAGGGAAGAGCTGGTGATCGGGCGGAGCGGCGGTGACCAGCGCTCGAGGCTGGTGATCTACAGCAGGGACGAAAACGGGGTCATCTCCGAGACCACCCGCGGTCATGAGTGGGGCGAAGAGGTCGGCGCGAGCGCGGTCGCCGTCGCCGACACGGATCTGGATGGCCGGGGCGAGCTCCTGTTCGGCCGCACCGAGAGCCCGAACCCGAGGTGGGGCATCTACGACGACCTGCTCACAGGCGTCGTCTACCGGAAAGGGGGGACCACCGATTGGGACGGGGAATACTACGTCACCGACATCGCCGTCGGCGACAAGATGTGCGTCCTCCACGGCGATCCGCACCCGATCCCCGGCTCGGTCGCGGACGCCAACGCGGAGATGGACGACCGCTTCGAGAGGCTCTTGAAGGCGTGGATGCTCACCTTCAAGGGCGACTTCACCAACATCGGGACCTGGGAAGACGCGGAGACCGCGAGCTTCCGCCGCATGTCCGCGGGGCTCGCGGCGCTCGTCCACCTGGACGAAGGGGACGAGCTCAGGCCGCCGGAGAACTTCCCGCAGATCGTCGAGGACTGGCTCGTCAACAACGCGTATTATAGCGCTGACGTCGGATCGGAGGAGGACTTCGATTTCTATCTCATGAACGCGATGACGCTGCTGAACGCGTTCGGGAATACGCCGGAGGGCTCGCAGCCGCTGCTCACAGACAAGGCCGTCAATGCGCTCCTCTTGTACGCAAAGAGGACTCGGGCAGAGTGCGCCGACATGGGCCTGCCCCCCGAGGACGTTCTCTACAAGATTCGCTGCACCCCCTTCGTCCCTTACGCCGGAGACAAGGTGCGTAAGCTGATATACGAAACTTTCTGGGTGAACGTCCCGGAGACCGAGAACCACGTCCTGATGATCAACACCTGGATCTACCTGGCGAACCAGTGGATCCGCAACAACCCACGACACGACCCGGAGCTCCAGGCCATTCACGACCTGAGCCCCGAGAAGTACGTCAACGACGGCACGGAGCTCGAGCAAGCGCTGCTCGCCATCCTCGGCCGGTTCACGAAGAACGGCTATTTCGAGACCAACTCGCGCCCCTATCAGGGCCTCACGCTGCGCGCCTTGATGCAGCTCGCGAGCCATGCCGAAGGCGAGAAGGTGCGGACCGCCGCGCGCAACGCCGTCGATTACACCGCCGCCATGGTCGCCTTCCAGTCCTACCACGGCAAGCGCTATGCCCCGATGCGGCGTCGCTGGCAGTACAACAACCTCCTGGAGCTGTACACCTCCGATTATCCGCCCATCATGTTCGGCATCCTGACGGGCGCGTATTCATTCAATGATGATCCGAATTGTCCAGAAACCGCTCGCAACTGCCTGTGGTGGAGCGGCGGAGACCAGTACAAAGGGTTCGCCCTCGACGCCGTGCTCAGCGGCTACCAGGTGCCGGAGCTGATCCACCACTTCATGCTGAAGCCGGACAACGAGCAGCCCGGGTTCGGCGCGTACACGCGCGCCGCGGCGCGCTACTCCACGGAGATGTACCGGATCCACGGGCCGGCGCGCTACCCGGCGCCCAACGTGATGGGCGACCCGGACCTCGACGCCATCGCGCGTGACCTCGACTGGAACCCGTGGTTCGGGCCGACCGAGTTGCCGGAATACGCCGCCGCCTCTTTTCGATACGAGCCCGCGGCCGAGCACTACTTCTCCACGAGCGACTTCCTGAACAGCTCGGGCGGCAGGTACCGGCACTTCGAGAACGCGGGACTGGGTCCTATCGACGCGGCTGTCGAGGATACGATGCCGGACAAGAAGTACGCGCACGACTTCCTCGCGAAGCCGAGCGTGCTGTTGCTCCCGGAGGATCACGGCAACTGGGGCGTGACCGAGGCCCAGGACGTCACCCCGATCATGAGAGGGAACGGCTATGCCTCGAACAACGGGCCCGTGTACAAGAACGTCACGCTGGGCTTCGATCCCCATGAAGATTGGCCTGCGCGGACTCCGGATGGCTGGGCCGATAGCGACGTCGTCATGCTGGACAACGGGTCGAGGGCCAAGGTGATCACCAAGCCGGGCGGCGACCTGCACCTCGTCGTGGTTTCCTTCCCCGTCCTTCACGGCGGTCTGTGGGAGGTCGTCCCTGGTCATTGGGGCTCAGGCACCGCCGAGGCGGGCGTTCCGGCCGCCGAGGTCCTGAGCGCCGTCGTGTCCAGGAACGCCGGCCTGACGGCGCAGGGCGACGTGCTCCCCTACCAGACGGTGGTGAGCAACGAGCGGCTCGACATCGGCTTCTCGGAGGAGGAGTCCCTGATGTGGATTGACAAGATCGATGGCGGCTCCGCGGGCGCGTTCGACCCGCGAGAGCCGCAGGAGATCATCGATTTCCCGCTGCTCTTGGTCCAGCAGGTCGACGCGGACTACCAGTTCACGGGCGTCGAGTATGTGCGCGCCACGGGGGACGGACGCGTGACAATCCGCAACCCGCACCTGAACTCGACGTTGATCCTCGACTCGAGGGACCACCACAACCCGACCCGCATCGCTGAAGGGGACGCGGCCGTGGACCCGCCCAGCCAGATCCGGTTCGACGAGAGCTGGCTGCCCGCCCAGCCCGGCTCCGCCGCGCACAACGCCGACGGCAGCGGCTTCACCATCACCCCGAACGGCGCTGGCAACGCCCGTATCGACCGCGAGTACCCGCGCACGGGGACGAGCTGGACGCCGGGGTCGGTGTCGTTCTCCGTCGCGGTCACCGGCAACCCGACCCGCAGCGCCCGGCTCAAGGTCACGCTGAGCGCGGCCTCGACCGGCACCGTCCAGCTCGGCTCGACCGTGGTGCTCGCCGACGTCCTGACGGCGGGCGAGACGGACGTGCTCTTCAACGTCCCTGCCGCCACCCTGGCGGCGCTCGAGCTGACGCAGGAGCCGGTCACGATCGCCATCGACGTCGCGGGCGCCGCGGGCGCCACCGTGGACATCAAGTCGCTGCGGGCCACCACCTACCGCGCCACGCCGCGCGGCCAGGCCATGGTCGGCACCTGGGACGGGCTCTGGGCGACCACGGCCAGCACCTCGAAGAGCCAGGTCGCGACCGTGGGAAAGACGTCGCAGCGGGTGTGCTCCTCGGGCTCCCGGTCGCTCGAGAGCGATCCCTTCGTACCGAAGAGCTTCACCTGGATCTCTCGCCACCTCGCGGTCGACGTCCGGATCCCCACCGGCCTGCCGAACCCGGCGTGGCAGGGCTCCGTGCAGCTCTTCTACCATGATCGGCCCGAGGACACCGTCGCCCAGTTCGCCGGGCAGTTCGACCTGACCGGCTACCCGGCGGGCGAGTGGGTCACGGCGCACTTCACGCTCCCCGAGCCGATCTTCGAGGCCCTTCAGGAGACCGACCGCGGCTCCACCCTCCAGATCTCGCTCATGGCCGACGCGGCCAACGGCGACTGCTTCCAGTTCGACAACGTGCGGTTCATGGGGCAGCTCCAGTGGAACGGGGCGACGAGCTCCGGCCTGGGCGACGGGCCGTTCGTGCCGGTCACCACCGCCGAGCGCGTGCTCGGCTTCGAGACCGAGGACGCCTGGCACGTCGTGCAGGGGACCACGGTGAGCCTCGTCGAATCGCCGACGAATCCGGACACGAACGCGCTCTCGCTCCCGGTGTCGAACTACACCGTCATCGAGAGCACGTCGTTCCCGACGAGCGAGCTGTTCACGTTCGGGCCGACGCTGAAGCTCGATGTCGTGTCGCCGCCTCCGGTCAACCCCGGCTGGTCCGGCGATGCCTCGATGTTCCTGAAGTGCATGGGAGCGAACATGTCGCACCAGGAGGTCGCGACGAACACGGTCCCGCTCCCGCAGGGGTCGGGCGCCCACGTCGTCAACTTCGTCGTGCCTCCGGCGGGTCTCGCGCTCCTCGCCCAGGACAACGAGTGCCAGCTCCGGCTCGTGCTCAACGGCCCCACCAACGCAGGCACCTACGTGCTCGACAACCTGCGCTTCTCGCTCTGACACCACCGCCCCGCAGGGCCGCGCGACCCCGCGCGGCCCTGCCCGCCTCGCGCGCTGACCGGCGAGGCCATTCCCCACCCCCACCGCACGCTGGAAACCTGCGGGCCCGCCACCGGGTGGCACGCGGCCGTCAGCCACGAGCCTTGTGCCACAAGCCTTGTGCCACGTGCCACGTGCCGCCATGCGCGCCGGGGTGCGAGAGCGGGCAGCTTCGGCTCGCCGGCCACCCCACCGCGCCCTGCGGGGTGACGCGCTTGCAGTGGCACGGCCGCTGCTTTCGCGGTGCGCTGCTGCGAATGAACCGCCTTCACGCCACAGCCAGCTTGTAGGCCCAGAGAGGTAGACCGATGCGTCACTGGTCAACATTGCTTGGATCCATCGTCCTGATCGGCGTTCCAATCACCGCCGATGCGCAGACCCAATGCCGGGCCGAAGAGCAGCTCTTCGCCGTCTCGCGGTACCGTGACGCCGAGGACCAGCCGTCGATCTACGTGTACGACGGCGACCACGTCTTCGCCGAGCTCGGCGGCGACTACGGCGAGCCCCATTACGCCACGGCCATCACGTTCGCCAACATCGATGAAGATCCGGACCTCGAGCTCATCGCCGGGCGCAACTCGCGCAGTTGCGTGAACTGCGACGTCGTGCCGCGCCTGGTCATCTACGATGACAAAACCACCCAGTTCAAGCAGATCGCGAGGCTGGGCAACTGGGGCACGAGCACGGGCGTGGAGGCCCTGGCAGCGGGCGATCTGGACGGCGATGGCAAGGACGAGGTCGTCGTCGGAATGAACGAGAGCACCGATGCGCTGGCGGCCAGGGTGCTGGTCCTGGATGACTTCATCCATGACGGCGAGAACACCCGTTTCGAGACGGTCCGCGAGCTGCGCTCGGAATGGGGTCCGGACTACTCCGTGACGGGGCTCGACGTGCGCGACATCAACGGTGACAATCGCGCCGAAATCGCCATCTCCAGGGACAGCCCGTGCGGTCTCTTGTGCAGCGGCATCGGGCTCCGCGTCGAGGTCGCGACCCTGGATGGCAGCGGCGCGCTCACCACCCTCTTCAGCGCGGGCGATAGCGTGTTCGGCAACGACCCTGTCGTGCGCGGGGTCAAGCTCCTCGACTTCGACGGCGACGGCGATGGGGACCTCGCGGCGATCGCCGAAGGAGATCACGGCGACCAGCGCGTGTTCGTCTTCCCCGGCGCGCACGACTTCTTCACCAGGGAGATCGCCTTCGGGGCTCCTTTCGACCCCGGCAGCGACACCTGGGACGGCGACCTCCAGGCCATCTCCATCAGCTCCGGGGACATGAACGGGGATGAAAGGGAAGAGCTGGTGGTCGGGCGGAGCGGAGGTGGCCAGGGCCCCAAGCTCATCGTCTACAGCAAGAATGCCAACGGGAGCATCTCCCAGACCACCCGCGGCCAGGAGTGGGGCGAAGACGTCGGCGCGAGCGCGGTCGCCATCGTCGACACGGATCCGGATGGCCGGGGCGAGCTCGTGTTCGGCCGCACCGAGAGCCCGAACCCGAGGTGGGGCGTCTACGACGACCTGGACACAGGCGTCGTCTACCGGAAAGGGGGGACCACCGACTGGGACGAGGACTACCATGTCACCGACATCGCCGTCGGCGACAAGGTGTGCATCATCCACGGCGATCCGCACCCCATCCCCGACTCGGTCGCGGACGCCAACGCGGAGATGGACGACCGCTTCAAGAAGCTGTTGAAGGTGTGGATGCAAACCTTCGAAGGCGACTTCACCAACTTCGGGAGCTGGGAGAGGGCGCAGCGCACGGGCTTCCGCCGCATCGCCGCCGGGCTCGCGGCGCTCGTCCATCTGGACGAAGAGGACGATCTCAGGCCGCCGGAGACCTTCCCGCAACTCGTCGAGGACTGGCTCCTCGAGAACGCGCACATGCATGATGACGTCGGAACGGGCACGGACTTCGACTTTTATCTCATGAGCGCGATGACGCTGCTGAACGCGTTCGGGAACACGCCCGAGGGCGCGACGCCGCTGCTCACAGACAAGGCCGTCAATGCGCTCCTCATGTACGCGAAGAGGACTCGGGCAGAGTGCGCCGACATGGGCCTGCCAACCGACAGCGACCTCTACAAGGTTCGTTGCACCCCCTTCGTCCCTTACGCCGGAGACAGGGTGCGCAAGCTGGTGTACGACACTGTGACCGTGGCAGTCCCGGAGACCGAGAACCACGTGCTCATGATCAACACCTGGATCTATCTGGCAAATCAGTGGATCCGCAATAACCCACGACACGACCCGGAGCTCCAGGCCATTCACGACCTGAGCCCCGAGAAGTACGTCAACGATGGCACGGAGCTCGAGCAAGCGCTGCTCGCCATCCTCGGACGGATCACGAAGAACGGCTTCTTCGAGACCAACGCGCGCCCGTACCAGGGCTTCACGCTGCGCGCCTTGATGCAGCTCGCGGGAAACGCCGAAGGCAAAAAGGTGCGAACCGCCGCACGCAACGCCGTCGACTACACCGCCGCCATGGTCGCCTTCCAGTCCTACCACGGCAAGCGCTATGCCCCGATGCGACGTCAATGGGAGTACAAAAACCAGCTGGAGCTGTACACCGCCGACTTTCCGCCGAGCATGTTCGGTATCCTGACGGGCGTGTATTCGTTCAACGATGATCCGGACTGCCCGAAGACGGCTCGCAACTGCATGTGGTGGAACGGAGATCAGTACAGAGGGTTCGCGCTTGACGCCGCGCTCAGCGGCTACCAGGTGCCGGAGCTGATCCACCACTTCATGCTGAAGCCGGACAACGAACAGCCCGGGTTCGGCGCGTACACGCGCGCCGCGGCGCGCTACTCCACGCAGTTCTACCGGCTACACGGGCCGGCGCGCTACCCGGCGCCCAACGTGATGGGCGACCCGGACCTCGACGCCATCGCGCATGATCCGGACCGCATCCTGGAAGAGATGGCGCGGGAGGAGGGCCAATTTTCCGGGTCCTGGTACTACGAGCCGGCGTTCGAGCACTACTTCTCCACCAAGGACTACCTGAACAGCTCGGGCGGCAAGTACTTCCACTTCGAGAACGCGGGTTTGAGGGCTAACGAGGAGAACGTCGAGGAATGGTTTTTTGAGGACAAGAAGTACACGCACGACTTCCTCGCGAAGCCCAGCGTGCTGCTGCTCCCCGGCGATCAAGGCAACTGGGGCGTGAACGAGGGTCAGGACCTCACGCCGATGATGAGAGGAAACGGCTACACCTCCTTGAACGGGGCCGTATACAAGAACGTCACGCTGGGCTTCGATCCCAATCAAGATTGGCCTACGAAAACGCCGACCGACTGGGCCGAGAGCCAGGTCGTCATGCTGGACAACGGGTCGAGGGCCAAGGTGATCACCAAGCCGGGCGGCGACCTGCACGTCGTCGTGGTCTCGTTCCCCGTCATCCACGGCGGTCTGTGGGAGGTCGTCCCTGGTCACTGGGGCTCAGGCACTGAGGAGACGAGCGTTCCAGCCGCGGAGGTCCTGAGCGCGGTCGTGTCCAGGAACGCCGGCCTGACCGCCTTTCAGAACGTGTTCCCCTACCGGACGGTGGTGAGCGACGAGCCGCTCGAGATCTCGTACTTCGCGGATCCCGCCGAGCTCAAATTCTTCAAGATCGACGGGGACCTCGGCGTCGCGTTCGATCCGCGCACTGCGCAGGACGTTCGCGACTTCCCGCTGCTCCTCGTCGAGCAGGTCGACGCGGACTACCGGTTCACGGAGGTCGAGTACGTGCGCGCCACCGGGGACGGGCGCGTGACGATCCGCAACCCGCACCTGAACTCGACGTTGATCCTCGACTCGAGGGACCACCACAACCCGGGCCGCCACCCGGAAGGGGACGCGGCCGTGGACCCACCCAGCCAGATCCGGTTCGACGAGAGCTGGCTGCCCGCCCAGCCCGGCTCCGCCGCGCAAAACGCCGACGGCAGCGGCTTCACCATCACCCCGAACGGCGCTGGCAACGCCCATATCGACCGCGAGTACCAGCGCACAGGGACGAGCTGGACGCCGGGGTCGGTGTCGTTCTTGATCCGGGTCACCGGCAACCCGACCCGCAGCGCCCGGCTCAAGGTCACCCTGAACGCCGCCTCCACCGGCACCGTCCAGCTCGGTTCGACCGTGGTGCTCGCCGACGTCCTGACGGCGGGCGAGACGGACGTGGTCTTCAACGTCCCTGCCGACGCCTTGGCGGCGCTCGAGCTGACGCAGGAGCCGGTCACGATCGCCATCGACGTCGCGGGCGCTGCCGGCGCCACCGTGGACATCAAGTCGCTGCGCGCCACCACCTACCGCATCACGCCGCGCGGCCAGGCCAGAGCCGGCACCTGGGACGACCCGTGGACGACCACGGCGAGCACCTCGATGAGCCTTGTCGCGACGGCGGGAGAGACGTCGCAGCGGGTGTGCTCCTCGGGCTCCCGCACGCTCGAGAGCCCGCCCTTCACCCCGAAGAGCTTCACCTGGATCTCTCGCCACCTCGCGGTCGACGTCCGGATCCCCACCGGCCTGCCGAACCCGGCGTGGCAAGGCTCCGTGCAGCTCTTCTACCATGATCGGCCCGAGGACACGGTGTCCCAGTTCGCCGGGCAGTTCGACCTGACCGGCTACCCGGCGGGCGAGTGGGTCACGGCGCACTTCACGCTGCCCGAGCCGATCTTCGAGGCCCTCCAGGAGACCGACGGCGGCTCCACCCTGCAGGTCTCGCTCATGGCCGACGCGGCGAACGGGGACTGCTTCCAGCTCGACAACGTGTGGTTCATGGGGGAGCTCCAGTGGAACGGGGCGACGAACTTCCTCGTACACGACGGGCCGTTCGTGCCGGTCACCACCGCCGAGCGCGTGCTCGGCTTCGAGACCGAGGACGCCTGGCACGTCGTGCAGGGCACCACGGCGAGCCTCGTCGAGTCGCCGACCGTCCCGGAGCTGAACGCGCTCTCGGTCGCGGTCTCGAACTACACCGTCATCGAGAGCACGTCGTTCCCGACGAGCGAGCTCACCTCGTTCGGGCCGACGCTGAAGCTCGATGTCGTGTCGCCGGCTCCGGTCAACCCCGGCTGGTCCGGCGATGCCACGCTGTTCCTGGAGTGCATGGGAGCGAACATGTCCTACCAGGAGGTCGCGACAAACACGGTCCCGCTCCCGCAGGGCTCGGGCGCCCACGTCGTCACCTTCACCGTGCCTCCGGCGGGTCTCGCGCTCCTCGCCCAGGACAACGAGTGCCAGCTCCGGCTCGCGCTCAACGCCCCGACGAACGCAGGCACCTACGTGCTCGACAACCTGCGCTTCTCTCCCTGACAGCACCGCCCCGCAGGGCCGCGCGACGTCGCGCGGCCCTGCCCGCCTCGCGCGCTGACCGGCGAGGCCACCCCTGCCCCGCGCTGAAAACCTGCGCGTCCGCCAGCGGGCGGCACGCGACCTTCGACCACGTGCCGTGTGCCACGTGCCGTGTGCCACGTGCCGCCATGCGCGTGGAATGGCGAGGGCGCGCGCAGCTTCGGCTCGCCGGTCGTCTCGCCGCGCTCTGCGGAGAGGCGCGCGATCAGTGGCACGGTCGCTGCCTTCGCGGAGGCTTGCAACGAATGGGCTGCCATCACGCCACAGCCAACCTGCAAGCCCAGAGAAGGAGACCGATGCGTCACTGGTTAACATTGCTTGGAGCCATCGTCCTGGTCGGCGTTCCAATCACCGCAGACGCGCAGAGCACCGAGTGCCGAGCCAAAGCTCAGCTCTTTGCGGTCTCGCGGTACCGTGACACGGAAAAGGACCCGTCGATCTACGTGTACGACGGCGACCACGTCTTCACCTTGCGCGGCGGTGACTACGGCGAGCCCTATTACGCCACGGCCATCACGTTCGCCAACATCGACGAGGATGAGGACCTCGAGCTCATCGCGGGGCGCAACTGGCGCAGCTGCACGCTGGGCTGCGACGTCCAGCCGCGCCTGGTCATCTTCGATGATCGAACCACCCATTTCAAGCAGATCGCGGCGATGGGCAACTGGAGCACGAGCAAGGGCGTGGAGGTCCTGGAAGCGGGAGACGTGGACGGCGATGGCAAGGACGAGATCGTCGTCGGGATGAACGAGGGCACCGATACGCTGGCGGGCAGGGTGCTGGTCCTGGATGACTTCATCCATGACGGCGAGAACACCCGCTTCCAGACGGTGCACCAGCTCCACTCCACATGGGGTGAGCCCTACTTCGTGACGGGGCTCTCGGTGCGCGACCTCGACGGAGACAACCGCGCCGAGATCGCCGTCTCCCGGGACAGGGACTCGTCCTGCCTGTTCTGCGACGACAAGACGCTGCGCATCGACGTCTCGAGCATGGACAACAGCGGCAACCTCACGACCCGCTTCACCGTCGGCGAGGACCTGTTCGGCGACGACAGGATCGTGTACGGGGTCCAGCTCCTCGACTTCGACGGCGACCAGCTCGTGGACCTCGCGGCGGCCGCCGAAGGGGATCAAGGCGACCAGCGCGTGTTCGTCTTCCCCGGCGCGCACGACCTCTCCACCGGGCAGGTCGCCTTCGGGCCTCACTTCGACCCCGGGAGCGACGACTGGGGCGACGACTTCGAAGCCATCTCCATCGCCGCCGGGGACATGAACGGGGACGGCAAGGAAGAGCTCGCGGTCGGGCGGAGCGGGGATGGTAAGGGCGCGAAGCTCTTGGTCTACAGCAAGAACGCCGACGGGAGCATCTCCAGGACCACCCGCGGTGAGGACTGGGGAGAAAACATCGGCGCGTACCCGCTCGCCATCTTCGACGCGGATTCGGATGGCCAGGGGGAGCTCGTGTTCGGCCGCACCGAAGGCCTGGCCCCCAAGTTTGGCATCTACGACGACCTGCTCGCAGGCGCTGCCTACAAGAGAGGGTTCGGCCACGACTGGGACGAGGACTACTACGTCACCGACATCGACTTCGGCGACCAGCAGTGCGTCATCGAGGGCGATCCGCACCCCATCCCCGACTCTGTCGCGGACGCCAACGCGGAGATGGACGACCGCTTCAAGAAGCTCCTGCGGGCGTGGATGCGCACCTTCAAAGGCGATTTCACCAACATCGGGAGCTGGAAAGACGCCGAAAATGCAGGCTTCCGCCGCATCTCCGCGGGGCTCGCGGCGATGATCCATCTGGACGAGACGGACGAGCTCAGGCCGCCGGAGGACTTCCCGCAGATCGTCGAGGACTGGCTCGTCAACAACGCACAGATGCACACGGAGGTCGGCACGGGCACGGACTTCGATTTCTATCTCATGAACGCGATGACGCTGCTGAACGCGTTCGGGAACACGCCCGAGGGCTCGCAGCCGCTGCTCACAGACAGGGCAATCAACGCGCTCCTCCTGTACACGCCGCTGACCCGGCCCGATTGTGAATCATTGGCCATAGTGTATTGCAAACCCGAGGTCCCTTACGCCGGAGACAAGGTGCGTAAGCTGGTGTACGACAATACATTCTTAGCAGTCCCGGAGACCGAGAACCACGTCCTCATGATCAACGCCTGGATCTACCTGGCGAACCAGTGGATCCGCAACAACCCACGAAACGACCCGGAGCTCCAGGCCATTTACGACCTGAGCCCCGAGAAGTACGTCAATGACGGCACGGAGCTCGAGCAAGCGCTGCTCGCCATCCTCGGCCGGGTCACGAAGAACGGCTTCTTCGAGACCAACGCGCGCCCGTACCAGGGCTTCACGCTGCGCGCCTTGATGCAGCTCGCGGGCAATGCCGAAGGCGAGAAGGTGCGGACCGCCGCGCGCAACGCCGTGGATTACGCGGCCGCCATGGTCGCCTTCCAGTCCTACCACGGCAAGCGCTACGCCCCGATGCGGCGTCTCTGGGACTACAGAGATCTCCTGGAGCTGTACACCTCCGATTATGCGCCCATCATGTTCGGCATCCTGACGGGCGTATATTCATTCAATGACAACCCGCACTGCGATGCTCGCAACTGCATGTGGTCGAACGGCGGAGATCAGTACAAAGGGTTCGCCCTCGACGCCGTGCTCAGCGGCTACAAGGTGCCGGAGCTGATCCACCACTTCATGCTGAAGCCCGACAATGAGCAGCCCGGGTTCGGCGCGTACACGCGCGCCGCGGCGCGCTACTCCACCCAGTTCTACCGGCTTCGCGGGCCAGCGCGCTACCCGGCGCCCAACGTGATGGGCGACCCGGACCTCGACGGCATCGCACGTGATCCGGACCGCATCCTGGAAGAGATGCTGAGAGAGCAAGACCAATTTTCTGGGTCCTGGTACTACGAGCCGGCGTTCGAGCACTACTTCTCCACCAAGGACTACCTGAACAGCTCGGGCGGCAAGTACTTTCACTTCGAGAACGCGGGCCTGATGGACAACGAAGAGAATATCCAGGAATGGTTGTTCGAGGACAAGGTGCACGCGCACGACTTCCTCGCGAAGCCCAGCGTGCTGCTGCTCCCGGGCGATCAGGGCAACTGGGGCGTGAGCGAGGGTCAGGACGTCGCGCCGATGATGAGAGGAAGCGGCTACACCTCGAACAACGGGATCGTGTACAAGAACGTCACGCTCGGGTACGATCCGAATCTCGATTGGCCCACGAAGACTCCGACCGGATGGGACGAGAGCCAGGTCGTCACGCTGGATAACGGGTCGAGGGCCAAGGTGATCACCAAGCCGGGCGGCGACCTGCACGTCGTCGTGGTCTCCTTCCCCGTCATCCATGGCGGTCTCTGGGAGGTCGTCCCTGGCCATTGGGGCTCAGGCACCGAGGAGCAGAGCGTTCCGGCCGCGGAGGTCCTGAGCGCGGTCGTGTCCAGGAACGCCGGCCTGACCGCCTATCAGAACGTGTTCCCCTACCGGACGGTGGTGAGCGACGAGCAGCTCGATATCGCGTACTTCGACGATCCCGCCCAGCTCAAGCTCTTCAAGATCAACGGGGACCTCGCGCTTCCGTTCGATCCGCGTACGGCGCAGGACGTTCGCGATTTCCCGCTGCTCTTGGTCCAGCAGGTCGACGCGGACTACCAGTTCACGGGGGTCGAGTACGTGCGCGCCATGGGCGACGGGCTCGTGAAGATCCACAACCCGCACCTGAACTCGACGTTGATCCTCGACTCGAGGGACCACCACAACCCGATCCGCATCGCGGAAGGGGACGCGGCCACGGACCCCCCCAGCCAGATCCGGTTCGACGACAGCTGGCTGCCCGCCCTGCCCGGCTCCGCCGCGCAAAACGGCGACGGCAGCGGCTTCACCATCACCCCGAACGGCGCTGGCAACGCCCGTATCGACCGCGAGTACCAGCGCACAGGGACGAGCTGGACGCCGGGGTCGGTGTCGTTCTCCGTCGCGGTCACCGGCAACCCGACCCGCAGCGCCCGGCTCAAGGTCACGCTGAGCGCGGCCTCCACCGGCACCGTCCAGCTCGGCTCGACCGTGGTGCTCGCCGACGTCCTGACGGCGGGCGAGACGGACGTGCTCTTCAACGTCCCTGCCGACGCCCTGGAGGAGCTCCAGCAGACGCAGGAGCCCGTCACGATCGCCATCGACGTCGCGGGCGCCGCGGGCGCCACCGTGGACGTCAAGTCGCTGCGGGCCACCACCTACCGCTCCACGCCGCGTGGACAGGCCCTCGTCGGCAGCTGGGACGACCCCTGGACCACCACGGCCAGCAACTCGATGAGCCCGGTCGCGACCGTGGGAGAGACATCGCAGCGGGTGTGCTCCTCGGGCTCCCGCACGCTCGAGAGCCCGCCCTTCACGCCGAAGCACTTCACCTGGATCTCTCGCCACCTCGCGCTCGACGTCCGGATTCCGAACGGGCTGCCGAACCCGGCATGGCAGGGCTCCCTCCAGCTCTACTACCATGATCGCCCGGAGGACACCGTCGCCCAGTTCGCCGGGCAGTTCGACCTGACCGGCTATCCGGCGGGCGAGTGGGTCACGGCGTACTTCACGCTGCCCGAGCCGATCTTCGCGGCCCTCCAGGAGACCGACCGCGGCTCCAGCCTGCAGGTCTCGCTCATGGCGGATGCCGCGAACGGCGACTGCTTCCAGTTCGACAACGTGCGGTTCATGGGGGAGCTCCAGTGGAACGGGGCGACGAACTTCCTCGTGAAGGACGGGTCGTTCGTGCCGGTCACCACCGCCGCGCGCGTCCTCGGCTTCGAGACCGAGGACGCCTGGCACGTCGTGCAGGGCACCACGGCGAGCCTCGTCGAGTCGCCGACCGTCCCGCAGCTGAACGCGCTCTCGGTCGCGGTCTCGAACTACACCGTCCTCGAGAGCACGTCGTTCCCGACCAGCGAGCTCGCCTCGTTCGGGCCGACGCTGCAGCTCGACGTGGTGTCGCCGCCTCCGGTCAACCCCGGCTGGTCCGGCGATACCTCGCTGTTCCTGGAGTGCATGGGAGCGAACATGTCCTACCAGGAGGTCGCGACCAACACGGTCCCGCTCCCGCAGGGCTCGGGCGCCCACGTCGTCACCTTCACCGTGCCTCCGGCGGGTCTCGCGCTCCTCGCCCAGGACAACGAGTGCCAGCTCCGGCTCGCGCTCAACGCCCCGACGAACGCAGGCACCTACGTGCTCGACAACCTGCGCTTCGCCCCCTGACGCCACCGCCCCGCAGGGCCGCGCGACCCCGCGCGGCCCTGCCCGCCTCGCGCGCTGACCGGCGAGGCCATCGCCCCCCTCACCCCACGCTGGAGACCGGCGCGCCGCCACCAGGTGGCACGCGGCTCTCGTCCACATGCCGTGTGCCACGTGGCACGTGCCACGTGCCGCTCTGCGCGCGGGGTTGCGAGGGCGCGGGCAGCTTCGGCGCCGGCCATCTCACCACGCTCTCCAGGGAGATGCGCGTGCAGTGGCACGGTCGCTGCTTTCGCGGTGCGCTGCTACGAGTGGGCCGCTTTCACGACACAGCCAGCCTGCGGGCCCAGAGAAGGAGACCGATGCGTCACTGGTTAGCATTGCTTGGTTCCATCGTCCTGGTCGGCGTTCCAATCACCGCAGACGCGCAGAGCACCGAGTGCCGAGCCAAAGCTCAGCTCTTTGCGGTCTCGCGGTACCGTGACACGGAAAAGGACCCGTCGATCTACGTGTACGACGGCGACCACGTCTTCACCTTGCGCGGCGGTGACTACGGCGAGCCCTATTACGCCACGGCCATCACGTTCGCCAACATCGACGAGGATGAGGACCTCGAGCTCATCGCGGGGCGCAACTCGCGCGATTGCGTGCTGGGCTGCGACGCCCAGCCGCGCCTGGTCGTCTACGACGATCGAAACCACGAGTTCAAGCCGATCGCGACGCTGGGCGGCAACTGGAGCACGAGCAAGGGCGTGCAGGCCCTCGCAGCGGGCGATCTGGACGGCGACGGCAAGGACGAGGTCGTCGTCGGGATGAACGAAGGCACCGATACGCTGGCGGGCAGGGTGCTGGTCCTGGATGACTTCACCCATGAGGGCGAGAGCCCCCATTTCCAGACGGTCAACGAGCAGCGTTACGAATGGGGACCGGACTACTACGTGACGGGGCTCGACGTGCGCGACATCAACGGAGACGGTCGCGCCGAGGTCGCCATCTCCAGGGACAGCCCGTGCGGTCTCTTGTGCAGCGGCATCGGGCTCCGCGTCGAGGTCGCGAACCTGGATAGCAGCGGCGATCTCACCACCCGCTTCAGCGCGGGTAATGGCGTGTTCGGCAATGACACTGTCGTGCTCGGGGTCAAGCTCCTCGACTTCGACGGCGACGGCAAGGGGGACCTCGCGGCGATCGCGGAAGGAGATCACGGCGACCAGCGCGTGTTCGTCTTCCCCGGCGCGCACGACCAGATCTTCATGCCCATCGACTTCGACGCTCCTTTCGACCCCGGCAGCAGCAACTGGGACGGCGACCTCCAGGCCATCTCCATCAGCTCCGGGGACATGAACGGGGATGAACGGGAAGAGCTGGCGATCGGGCGGAGCGGGGGTGACCAGCGATCGAGGCTGGTGATCTTCAGCAAGGACGAAAACGGGATCATCTCCGAGACCACCCGCGGTCATGAGTGGGGCGAAGACATCGGCGCGGGCGCGATCGCCATCTTCGATGCGGACTCGGATGGCCAGGGTGAGCTCGTGTTCGGCCGCACCGAAGGCCCGGCGCCCAAATGGGGCATCTACGACGACATGCTCGCAGGCGCTGTCTACAAGAGAGGGTTCGGCGGCGACTGGGACGAGGACTACTACGTCACCGACATCGCCTTCGGCGACCAGCAGTGCGTCATCGAGGGCGATCCGCACCCCATCCCCGACTCGGTCGCGGACGCCAACGCGGAGATGGACGACCGCTTCAAGAAGCTGCTGCGGGCGTGGATGCGCACCTTCAAAGGCGATTTCACCAACATCGGGACATGGGAGAACGCGGAGACCGCAAGCTTCCGCCGCATCTCCGCGGGGCTCGCGGCGCTCGTCCATCTGGACGAAGAGGACGAGCTCAGGCCGCCGGAGGACTTCCCGCAGATCGTCGAGGACTGGCTCGTCAACAACGCGCACATGCACGCGGACGTCGGCACGGACGCGGACTTCGATTTCTATCTCTTGAACGCGATGACGCTGCTGAACGCGTTCGGGAACACGCCCGAGGGCTCGCAGCCGCTGCTCACAGACAAGGCCATCAATGCGCTCCTCCTGTACACGCAGCTGACCCGGCCGGGTTGTGACGACTTTCTGAGCACCAACCCCATAGAATCATTGGCCATAACGTATTGCAAACCCGAGGTCCCTTACGCCGGAGACAAGGTGCGCAAGCTGGTGCACGACACTGTATTCTTGGCAGTCCCGGAGACCGAGAACCACGTCCTCATGATCAACGCCTGGATCTACCTGGCGAACCAGTGGATCCGCAACAACCCACGGCACGACCCGGAGCTCCAGGCCATTCACGACCTGAGCCCCGAGAAGTACGTCAATGACGGCACGGAGCTCGAGCAAGCGCTGCTCGCCATCCTCGGCCGGGTCACGAAGAACGGCTTCTTCGAGACCAACGCGCGCCCCTACCAGGGCCTCACGCTGCGCGCCTTGATGCAGCTCGCCGGCAATGCCGAAGGCGAAAAGGTGCGGACCGCCGCGCGCAACGCCGTGGACTACGCGGCCGCCATGGTCGCCTTCCAGTCCTACCACGGTAAGCGCTACGCCCCGATGCGGCGTCTCTGGGATTACAGGGATCTCCTGGAGCTGTACAGCTCCGATTATCCGCCCATCATGTTCGGCATCCTGACGGGCGTATATTCATTCAATGACAATCCGCACTGCGACGCTCGCAACTGCATGTGGACGAGCGGCGGAGATCAGTACAAAGGGTTCGCCCTCGACGCCGTGCTCAGCGGCTACAAGGTGCCGGAGCTGATCCACCACTTCATGCTGAAGCCCGACAATGAGCAGCCCGGGTTCGGCGCTTACACGCGCGCCGCGGCGCGCTACTCCACGCAGTTTTACCGGCTTCACGGGCCTGCGCGCTACCCGGCGCCCAACGTGATGGGCGACCCGGACCTCGACGGCATCGCGCGTGATCCGGCCCGCATCCTTGAAGAGATGGAGAATGAGGATGGCCTGTTTTCCGGGTTCTGGGAGTATGAGCCGGCGTTCGAGCATTACTTCTCGACCAAGGATTACCTGAACAGCTCGGGCGGCAAGTACTGGCACTTCGAGCACGCCGGCCTGAGGGACAACGAGGAGAACATCCAGGAATATTTTTTTGAGGACAAGATGCACGCGCACGACTTCCTCGCGAAGCCCAGCGTGCTGCTGCTCCCGGGCGATCAGGGCAACTGGGGCGTGAACGAGGGTCAGGACCTCACGCCGATGATGAGAGGAAGCGGCTACGGCTCGAAGAACGGGGCCGCGTACAAGAACGTCACGCTGGGCTTCGATCCCAATCTAGATTGGCCTACGAAGAAGCCGACCGGCTGGGCTGAGAGCCAGGTCGTCACGCTGGACAACGGGTCGAGGGCCAAGGTGCTCACCAAGCCGGACGGCGGCCTGCACGTCGTCGTGGTCTCCTTCCCCGTCATCCACGGCGGTCTGTGGGAGGTCGTCCCTGGTCACTGGGGCTCAGGCACTGAGGAGACGAGCGTTCCAGCCGCGGAGGTCCTGAGCGCGGTCGTGTCCAGGAACGCCGGCCTGACCGCCTATCAGAACGTGTTCCCCTACCGGACGGTGGTGAGCGACGAGCTGCTCGAGATCTCGTACATCGCGGAGCCCGCCCCCGAGCTCAAGTTCTTCAAGATCAACGGGGTCCTCGGCCTCGCGTTCGATCCGCGTACTGCGCAGGACGTTCGCGATTTCCCGCTGCTCCTCGTCGAGCAGGTCGACGCGGACTATCAGTTCACGGAGGTCGAGTACGTGCGGGCCATGGGCGACGGGCGCGTGACGATCCACAACCCGCACCTGAACTCGACGTTGATCCTGGACTCGAGGGACCACCACAACCCGACCCGCATCGCGGAAGGGGACGCCGCCACGGACCCGCCCAGCCAGATCCGGTTCGACGACAGCTGGCTGCCCGCCCTGCCCGGCTCCGCCGCGCAAAACGGCGACGGCAGCGGCTTCATCATCACCCCGGACGGCGCTGGTAACGCCCACATCGACCGCGAGTACCCGCGCGCGGCGACGAGCTGGACGCCGGGGTCGGTGTCGTTCTCCGTCGCGGTCACCGGCACCCCGACCCGCAGCGCTCGGCTCAAGGTGACGCTGAACGCCGCCTCGACAGGCACCGTCCAGCTCGGCTCGACCGTCGTGCTCGCCGATGTCGTCACCGCGGGCGAGACGGACGTGCTCTTCAACGTCCCTGCCGCCACGCTGGCGACGCTCCAGCAGACGCAGGAGCCCGTCACCCTCGCCATCGACGTCGCGGGCGCCGCGGGCGCCACCGTGCACATCAAGTCGCTGCGGGCCACCACCTATCGCTCCACGCCGCGCGGGCAGGCCCTCGTCGGCAGCTGGGACGACCCCTGGACGACCACGGCGAGCACCTCGATGAGCCCTGTCGCGACGGTGGGCGAGACGTCGCAGCGGGTGTGCTCCTCGGGCTCCCGCACGCTCGAGAGTCCGTCGTTCATCCCGAAGAGCTTCGCCTGGATCTCTCGCCACCTCGCGCTCGACGTCCGGATCCCCACCGGCCTGCCGAACCCGGCGTGGCAGGGCTCCGTGCAGCTCTACTACCACGATCGCCCCGCGGACACCGTCGCCCAGTTCGCCGGGCAATTCGACCTGACCGGATATCCCGCGGGCGAGTGGGTCACGGCGCACTTCACGCTCCCCGAGACGGTCTTCGAGGCCCTTCAGAAGGACGACGACGGCTCGACCCTGCAGGTCTCGCTCATGGCGGACGCGGCGAACGGCGACTGCTTCCAGTTCGACAACGTGCGGTTCATAGGGGAGCTCCAGTGGAACGGGGCGACGAACTTCCTCGTGAAGGACGGGCCGTTCGTGCCGGTCACCACCGCCGCGCGCGTGCTCGGCTTCGAGACCGAGGGGGCCTGGCACGTCGTGCAGGGCACCACGGCGAGCCTCGTCGAATCGCCGACCGTCCCGGTGCTGAACGCGCTCTCGGTCGCGGTCTCGAACTACACCGTCATCGAGAGCACGACGTTCCCGACCAGCGAGCTCGCCTCGTTCGGGCCGACGCTGCAGCTCGACGTGGTGTCGCCGCCTCCGGTCAACCCCGGCTGGTCCGGCGATGCCTCGCTGTTCCTGGAGTGCATGGGAGCGAACATGTCCTACCAGGAGGTCGCGACCAACACGGTCCCGCTCCCGCAGGGCTCGGGCGCCCACGTCGTCAGCTTCACCGTGCCTCCGGCGGGCCTCGCGCTCCTCGCCCAGGACAACGAGTGCCAGCTCCGGCTCGTGCTCAACGCCCCCACGAACGCAGGCACCTACGTGCTCGACAACCTGCGCTTCGCCCCCTGACACCACCGCCCCGCAGGGCCGCGCGACCCCGCGCGGCCCTGCCCGCCTCGCGCGCTGACCGGCGAGGCCATCTCCACCCCCACCCCACGCTGGAAACCTGCGCCCGCCGCCGGGTGGCACTCGGCCGTCGACCACGTGCTTTGTGCCACGTGGCACGTGCCACGTGCCGCAATGCGCGCCGGGTAGCGAGAGCGGGCAGCTTCGGCTCGCCGGCCATCTCACCGCGCCCTGCGGGCGACGTGCGTGCTGTGGCACGGTCGCTGCTTTCGCGGAGCGCTGCTGCGAATGAACCGCCTTCACGCCATAGCCAGCAGGCCCAGAGAGGGAGACCGATGCGTCACTGGTCAACATTGCTTGGATCCATCGTCCTGATCGGCGTTCCAATCACCGCCGATGCGCAGACCCAATGCCGGGGCGAAGCTCAGCTCTTTGCCGTCTCGCGGTTCCGTGACACGGCCAAGGACCCGTCGATCTACGTGTACGACGGCGACCACACCTTCTCCGTGCGCGGCGACGACTACGGCGAGCCCTATTACGCCACGGCCATCACGTTCGCCAACATCGACCAAGATCCGGAACTCGAGCTCATCGCGGGGCGCAACTCGCGCGATTGCGTGCTGGGCTGCGACGTCCAGCCGCGCCTCGTCGTCTACGACGATAAAAACAACGAGTTCAAGCAGATCGCGACGCTGGGCGAATGGGACACGAGCAAGGGCGTGACTGCCCTGGCAGCGGGCGATCTGGACGGTGATGGCAAGGACGAGGTCGTCGTCGGCTTGAACGAAGCGACCGACGACGTGGCGGCCAGGGTGCTGATCCTGGATGACTTCACCCGTGACGGCGGGAACCCCCATTTCCAGACGATCCTCGAGCGGCGCTTGAACCCGGAATGGGGGCCGGACTACTACGTGACGGGGCTCGACGTGCGCGACATCAACGGAGACGGTCACGCCGAGGTCGCCATCTCCAGGGACAGCCCGTGCGGTATCACGTGCGGCGGCATCGGGCTCCGCGTCGAGGTCGCGAACCTGGATAGCAGCGGCGAGCTCACCACCCGCTTCAGCGCGGGTAATGGCGTGTTCGGCAATGACACTGTCGTGCTCGGGGTCAAGCTCCTCGACTTCGACGGCGACGGCAAGGGGGACCTCGCGGCGATCGCCGAAGGAGATCACGGCGACCAGCGCGTGTTCGTCTTCCCCGGCGCGCACGACCAAATCTTCATGCCGATCGACTTCGACGCTCCTTTCGACCCCGGCAGCAGCAACTGGGACGGCGACCTCCAGGCCATCTCCATCAGCTCCGGTGACATGAACGGGGATGGAAGGGAAGAGCTGGTGGTCGGGCGGAGCCCGGGTGACAAGCGCTCGAAGCTGGTGATCTACAGCAAGGACGAAAACGGGATCATCTCCGAGACCACCCACGGTCAGGAGTGGGGCGAAGACGTCGGCGCGAGCGCGGTCGCCGTCGCCGACACGGATCTGGATGGCCGGGGCGAGCTCCTGTTCGGCCGCACCGAGAGCCCGAACCCGAGGTGGGGCGTCTACGACGACCTGCTCACAAGCGGCTCCCAGAAAGGGGGGACCACCGACTGGGACCATGACTACTACGTCACCGACATCGCCGTCGGCGACAAGTTGTGCATCATCCATGGCGATCCGCACCCCATCCCCGAGTCGGTCGCGGACGCCAACGCCGAGATGGACGACCGCTTCAAGAAGCTGCTGCGGGTGTGGTTGCAGACCTTCGAAGGCGACTGGACCAACTTCGGGACCTGGGACAGGGCGCAGCGCACGGGCTTCCGCCGCATCGCCGCGGGGCTCGCGGCGCGCGTCCATCTGCCCCCGGGTGACGCTCTCAGGCCGCCGGGGGACTTCCCGCAGCTCGTCGAGGACTGGCTCGTCGAGAACGCGCACATGCATGAAGACGTCGGTACGGGCACGGACTTCGATTTTTATCTCATGGGCGCGATGACGCTGCTGAACGCGTTCGGGAACACGCCGCTGCTCACGGACAAGGCCGTCAACGCGCTCCTCATGTACACTCGCAAGAGTCCGACAACGTGCGCCAGCATGGGCCTGTCACCCGAGGACGATTACTACAAGGCTTACTGCACCCCCTATGTCCCTTATGCCGGAGACAGGGTGCGCAAGCTGGTGTACGACACTGTGACCGTGGCAGTCCCGGAGACCGAGAACCATGTGCTCATGATCAACACCTGGATCTATCTGGCGAATCAGTGGATCCGCAATAACCCACGACACGACCCGGAGCTCCAGGCCATTCACGACCTGAGCCCCGAGAAGTACGTCAACGATGGCACGGAGCTCGAGCAAGCGCTGCTCGCCATCCTCGGACGGATCACGAAGAACGGCTTCTTCGAGACCAACGCGCGCCCGTACCAGGGCTTCACGCTGCGCGCCTTGATGCAGCTCGCGGGAAACGCCGAAGGCGAAAAGGTGCGAACCGCCGCACGCAACGCCGTCGACTACACCGCCGCCATGGTCGCCTTCCAGTCCTACCACGGCAAGCGCTATGCCCCGATGCGACGTCAATGGGAGTACAAAAACGAGCTGGCGCTGTACACCGCCGACTTTCCGCCGATCATGTTCGGTATCCTGACGGGCGTGTATTCGTTCAACGATGATCCGCTTTGCCCGAAGACGGCTCGCAACTGCATGTGGTGGAACGGCGGAGATCAGTACAGAGGGTTCGCCCTCGAAGCCGCGCTCAGCGGCTACCAGGTGCCGGAGCTGATCCACCACTTCATGCTGAAGCCGGACAACGAACAGCCCGGGTTCGGCGCGTACACGCGCGCCGCGGCGCGCTACTCCACGCAGTTCTACCGGCTACACGGGCCGGCGCGCTACCCGGCGCCCAACGTGATGGGCGACCCGGACCTCGACGCCATCGCGCGTGATCCGGACCGCATCCTGGAAGAGATGGCGCGGGAAGAGGGCCAATTTTCCGGGTCCTGGTATTACGAGCCGGCGTTCGAGCACTACTTCTCCACCAAGGACTACCTGAACAGCTCGGGCGGCAAGTACTTCCACTTCGAGAACGCGGGTTTGAGGGACAACGAGGAGAACGTCGAGGAATGGCTTTTTGAGGACAAGAAGTACACGCACGACTTCCTCGCGAAGCCCAGCGTGCTGCTGCTCCCCGGCGATCAAGGCAACTGGGGCGTGGACGAGGGTCGGGACCTCACGCCGATGATGAGAGGAAACGGCTACACCTCCTTGAACGGGGCCGTATACAAGAACGTCACGCTGGGCTTCGATCCCAATCAAGATTGGCCTACGAAAACGCCGACCGGCTGGGGCGAGAGCCAGGTCGTCATGCTGGACAACGGGTCGAGGGCCAAGGTGATCACCAAGCCGGACGGCGGCCTGCACGTCGTCGTGGTCTCCTTCCCCGTCATCCACGGCGGTCTGTGGGAGGTTGTCCCTGGCCACTGGGGCTCAGGCAATGACGAGCAGAACGTTTCGGCCGCGGAGGTCCTGAGCGCGGTCGTGTCCAGGAACGCTGGCCTGACCGCCTTTCAGAACGTGTTCCCCTACCAGACGGTGGTGAGCGACGAGCCGCTCGAGATCTCGTACTTCGCGGATCCCGCCGAGCTCAAGTTCTTCAAGATCGACGGGGACCTCGGCGTCGCGTTCGATCCGCGTACTGCGCAGGACGTTCGCGATTTTCCGCTGCTCCTCGTCGAGCAGGTCGACGCGGACTACCAGTTCACGGAGGTCGAGTACGTGCGGGCCATGGGCGACGGGCGCGTGACGATCCGCAACCCGCACCTGAACTCGACGTTGATCCTCGACTCGAGGGACCACCACAACCCGACCCGCATCGCTGAAGGGGACGCAGCCGTGGACCCGCCCAGCCAGATCCGGTTCGACGACAGCTGGCTGCCCGCCCTGCCCGGCTCCGCCGCGCAAAACGCCGACGGCAGCGGCTTCACCATCACCCCGAACGGCGCTGGCAACGCCCATATCGACCGCGAGTACCAGCGCACAGGGACGAGCTGGACGCCGGGGTCGGTGTCGTTCTCCGTCGCGGTCACCGGCAGCCCGACCCGCAGCGCCCGGCTCAAGGTCACGCTGAACGCCGCCTCGACCGGCACCGTCCAGCTCGGCTCGACCGTCGTGCTCGCCGACGTCGTCACGGCGGGCGAGACGGACGTGCTCTTCAACGTCCCTGCCGCCACCCTGGCGGCGCTCCAGCAGACGCAGGAGCCGGTCACGATCGCCATCGACGTCGCGGGCGCCGCCGGCGCCACCGTGGACATCAAGTCGCTGCGGGCCACCACCTACCGCATCACGCCGCGCGGCCAGGCCAGAGTCGGCACCTGGGACGACCCCTGGACGACCACGGCGAGCACCTCGATGAGCCTTGTCGCGACGGCGGGAGAGACGTCGCAGCGGGTGTGCTCCTCGGGCTCCCGCACGCTCGAGAGCCCGCCCTTCACCCCGAAGAGCTTCACCTGGATCTCTCGCCACCTCGCGGTCGACGTCCGGATCCCGACCGGGCTGCCGAACCCCGCCTGGCAAGGCTCCGTGCAGCTCTTCTACCATGATCGGCCCGAGGACACCGTGTCCCAGTTCGCCGGGCAGTTCGACCTGACCGGCTATCCGGCGGGCGAGTGGGTCACGGCGCACTTCACGCTGCCCGAGCCGATCTTCGAGGCCCTCCAGGAGACCGACGGCGGCTCCACCCTGCAGGTCTCGCTCATGGCCGACGCGGCGAACGGCGACTGCTTCCAGTTCGACAACGTGTGGTTCATGGGGCAGCTCCAGTGGAACGGGGCGACGAACTTCCTCGTGCACGACGGGCCGTTCGTGCCGGTCACCACCGCCGAGCGCGTGCTCGGCTTCGAGACCGAGGACGCCTGGCACGTCGTGCAGGGCACCACGGCGAGCCTCGTCGAGTCGCCGACCGTCCCGGAGCTGAACGCGCTCTCGGTCGCGGTCTCGAACTACACCGTCATCGAGAGCACGTCGTTCCCGACCAGCGAGCTCGCCTCGTTCGGGCCGACGCTGCAGCTCGACGTGGTGTCGCCGCCTCCGGTCAACCCCGGCTGGTCCGGCGATACCTCGCTGTTCCTGGAGTGCATGGGAGCGAACATGTCCTACCAGGAGGTCGCGACGAACACGGTCCCGCTCCCGCAGGGCTCAGGCGCCCACGTCGTCAGCTTCACCGTGCCTCCGGCGGGCCTCGCGCTCCTCGCCCAGGACAACGAGTGCCAGCTCCGGCTCGTGCTCAACGCCCCCACGAACGCAGGCACCTACGTGCTCGACAACCTGCGCTTCTCCCTCTGACACCACCGCCCCGCAGGGCCGCGCGGCCCTGCGGGCCTCGCGCGCCGACCGGCGAGGCCATCTCCACCCCCACCCCACGCTGGAAACCTGCGCGCCCGCCACCTGGTGGCACGCGGCCTTCGACCACGTGCCTTGTGCCACGTGGCACGTGGCACATGCCACGTGCAGCAATGCGCGCCGGGTAGCGAGAGCGGGCAGCTTCGGCTCGCCGGCCATCTCACCGCGCTCTGCGGGAGGCGTGCGTGCTGTGGCACGGCCGCTGCTTTCGCGGTTCGCTGCTGCGAAGGGGCCGTCTTCACGTCACAGCCAGCCTGCAGGCCCAGAGAGGGAGACCGATGCGTCACTGGTTAACATTGCTTGGATCCATCGTCCTGGTCGGCGTTCCAATCACCGCCGATGCGCAGAGCACTCAATGCAGAGGCGAAGCTCAGATCTTTGCCGTCTCGCGGTACCGCGAAACGGCAAATGACCCGTCGATCTACGTGTACGACGGCGACCACGTCTTCACCTTGCGCGGCGGCGACTACGGCGAGCCCTATCACGCCACGGCCATCACGTTCGCCAACATCGACGACGATCCGGACCTCGAGCTCATCGCGGGGCGCAACTCGCGCAGCTGCGTGCTGGGCTGCGACGTCCAGCCGCGCCTCGTCGTCTACGACGACAAGAACAACGAGTTCAAGCAGATCGCGACGCTGGGCGAGTGGGACACGAGCAAGGGCGTGACTGCCCTGGCAGCGGGCGATCTGGACGGCGATGGCAAGGACGAGGTCGTCGTCGGCTTGAACGAAGCGACCGACGACGTGGCGGCCAGGGTGCTGATCCTGGATAACTTCACCCGTGACGGCGGGAGCCCCCATTTCCAGACGATCCGCGAGCAGCGCTTGAACCCGGAATGGGGGCCGGACTACTACGTGACGGGGCTCGACGTGCGCGACATCAACGGAGACGGTCACGCCGAGGTCGCCATCTCCAGGGACAGCCCGTGCGATATCTTCTGCAGCGGCATCGGGCTCCGCGTCGAGGTCGCGAACCTGGATAGCAACGGCGATCTCATCACCCGCTTCAGCGCGGGTAATGGCGTGTTCGGCAGTGACACTCCCGTGCTCGGGGTCAAGCTCCTCGACTTCGACGGCGACGGCAAGGGGGACCTCGCGGCGATCGCCGAAGGAGATCACGGCGACCAGCGCGTGTTCGTCTTCCCCGGCGCGCACGACCAGATCTTCATGCCGATCGACTTCGACGCTCCTTTCGACCCCGGCAGCAGCAACTGGGACGGCGACCTCCAGGCCATCTCCATCAGCTCCGGGCACATGAACGATGATCAACGGGAAGAGCTGGTGATCGGGCGGAGCCCGGGTGACAAGCGCTCGAAGCTGGTGATCTACAGCAAGGACGAAAACGGGAGCATCTCCGAGACCACCCGCGGTCAGGAGTGGGGCGAAGACGTCGGCGCGAACGCGGTCGCCGTCATCGACACGGATCTGGATGGCCGGGGCGAGCTCGTGTTCGGGCGCACCGACAGCCCGAACCCGAGGTGGGGCTTCTACGACGACCTCGACACAGGCGTTGCCTACCGGAGAGGGGGTACCAGCGACTGGTCCGAGGACGAGGACTACTACATCACCGACATCGCCGCCGGCGACAAGGTGTGCATCATCCAGGGCGAGTCGCACCCCATCCCCGACTCGATCGCGGACGCCAACGACGAGATGGACGACCGCTTCAAGAAGCTGCTGCGGGTGTGGATGCAAACCTTCGAAGGCGACTGGACCAACTTCGGGACCTGGGACAGGGCGGCCCTCACCGGCTTCCGCCGCATCGGCGCGGGGCTCGCGGCGCTCGTCCATCTGCCCGAGGGGGACGGTCTCAGGCCGCCGGGCAACTTCCCGCAGCTCGTCGAGAACTGGCTCCTCGAGAACGCGCACATGCATGAGGGCGTCGGTACGAAGGCGGACTTCGATTTTCATCTCATGGGCGCGATGACGCTGCTGAACGCGTTCGGGAACACGCCGCTGCTCACAGACGCGTCCGTCAAGGCGCTCCTCATGTACACGAGGCTGACCCCGGCGGGCTGTGAATCCTTCCTCCAGACCGAGAACAACACCTACCCGCCCGGCCGTTACGAGCTCTTTTGCACACCCCGAGTCCCGCTCGCCGGAGACAGGGTGAGCAGGCTGGTGTACGAAGCGCCGCTCACGGATCTGTTGGGGTTCCACATCTCCGTTCCCGAGACGGAGAACCACGTCCTCATGATCAACACCTGGATCTACCTGGCGAACCAGTGGATCCGCAACAATCCACGGCAAGATCCGGACATCCAGGCCCTTCACGACTGGAGCCCGGAGAAGTACGTCAACGACGGCACGGAGCTCGAGCAAGGGCTGCTCGCCATCCTCGGACGGATCACGAAGAACGGCTTGTTCGAGACCAACGCGCGCCCGTACCAGGGCCTCACGCTACGCGCCTTGATGCAGCTCGCGGGAAACGCCGAAGGCGAGAAGGTGCGAACCGCCGCGCGCAACGCCGTGGACTACATGGCCGCCATGGTCGCCTTCCAGTCCTACCACGGCAAGCGCTATGCCCCGATGCGACGTCAGTGGGAGTACAGGGACCGGCTGGAGCTGTACTCGGGCGACTATCCGCCGATCATGTTCGGCATCCTGACGGGCGCGTATTCATTCAACGATGATCCGTTTTGCCCGAAGTGGGCTCGCAACTGCATGTGGTGGAACGGCGGAGATCAGTACAGAGGGTTCGCCCTCGACGCCGTGCTCAGCGGCTACGAGGTGCCGGAGCTGATCCACCACTTCATGCTGAAGCCGGACAACGAGCAGCCCGGGTTCGGCGCGTACACGCGCGCCGCGGCGCGCTACTCCACGCAGTTTTACCGCATTCACGGGCCGGCGCGCTACCCGGCGCCCAACGTGATGGGCGATCCGGACCTCGACGCCATCGCGCGTGATCCGGACCGCATCCTGGAAGAGATGCTGAGAGAGCAAGGCCGCTATTCCGGGGCCTGGAATTACGAGCCGGCGCTCGAGCACTACTTCTCCACCGGCGACTTTTTGAACAGCTCGGGCGGCAGGTACCGGGCGTTCGACAACGCGGGACTGGATAGGTTCCCGGGACTGTTTCCTCTCCCGGGACCGATCTCTGAAGAGGAGATCGAGGATACGATGCCGGACAAGAAGCACGCGCACGACTTCGTCGCGAAGCCGAGCGTGCTGCTGCTCCCGGACGATCACGGTAACTGGGGTGTGCCCGAGGCCCAGCGCTTCACGCCGATGATGAGAGGGAACGGCTATACTTCGAACAACGGGCCCGTGTACAAGAACGTCACGCTGGGCTTCGATCCCAATGCAGATTGGCCTGCGCAGACTCCGGATGGCTGGGGCTTTACCGACGTCGTCATGCTGGACAACGGGTCGAGGGCCAAGGTGATCACCAAGCCGGGCGGCGACCTGCACCTCGTCGTGGTCTCCTTCCCCGTCATGCACGGCGGTCTGTGGGAGGTCGTCCCTGGTCACTGGGGCTCAGGCACCGAGGAGGTGGGCGTCCCGGCCGCCGAGGTCCTGAGCGCGGTCGTGTCCAGGAACGCCGGCCTGACGGCGCAGGGCAACATGCTCCCCTACCAGACGGTGGTGAGCAACGAGCGGCTCGACATCGGCATCTCGGAGGAGGAGTCCCTGATGTGGATCGACAAGATCGGTAACGCCCCCGCGGGCGCGGTCGACCCGCGGGAGCCGCAGGAAGTCATCGATTTCCCGCTGCTCTTGGTCCAGCAGGTCGACGCGGACTACCAGTTCACGAACGTCGAGTACGTGCGCGCCATGGGCGACGGGCTCGTCACAATCCACAACCCGCACCTGAACTCGACGCTGATCCTCGACTCGAGGGACCACCAGAACCCGGACCGCAACGGGGATCTGCCCAGCCAGATCCGGTTCGACGGGAGCTGGCTGCCCGCCCAGGCCGGCTCCGCCGCGCAAAACGGCGACGGCAGCGGCTTCACCATCACCCCGAACGAAGCTGGCAACGCCCGTATCGCCCGCGAGTACCAGCGCACAGGGACGAGCTGGACGCCGGGGTCGGTGCGGTTCTCCGTCGCGGTCACCGGCAACCCGACCCGCAGCGCCCGGCTGAAGGTCACGCTGAGCGCGGCCTCGACCGGCACCGTCCAGCTCGGCTCGACCGTGGTGCTCGCCGACGTCCTGACGGCGGGCGAGACGGACGTGCTCTTCAACGTCCCTGCCGCGACGCTGGCGGCGCTCCAGCAGACGCAGGAGCCGGTCACCCTCGCCATCGACGTCGCGGGCGCTGCCGGCGCCACCGTTCACGTCAAGTCGCTGCGGGCCAACACCTACCGCTCCACGCCGCGTGGACAGGCCCTCGTCGGCACCTGGGACCAGCCCTGGACGACCACGGCCAGCAACTCGATGAGCCCTGTGGCGACCGTGGGCGAGACATCGCAGCGGGTGTGCTCCTCGGGCTCCCGCACCCTCGAGAGCCCGCCCTTCACCCCGAAGCGCTTCACCTGGATCTCTCGCCACCTCGCGCTCGACGTCCGGATCCCCACCGGGCTGCCGAACCCGGCGTGGCAGGGCTCCGTGCAGCTCTACTACCATGATCGCCCCGAGGACACCGTCGCCCAGTTCGCCGGGCAGTTCGATCTGACCGGCTATCCCGCGGGCGAGTGGGTCACGGCGCACTTCACGCTCCCCGAGCCGGTCTTCGCCGCCCTCCAGGAGACCGACCGCGGCTCCACCCTGCAGGTCTCGCTCATGGCCGACGCGGCGAACGGGGACTGCTTCCAGTTCGACAACGTGCGGTTCATGGGGGAGCGCCAGTGGAACGGGGCGTTGCACTTGCCCGAGAACGACGGGCAGTTCGTGCCGGTCACCACCGCCGCGCGCGTCTTCGGCTTCGAGACCGCGGATGCCTGGCACGTCGTGCAGGGGACCTCGGCGGGCCTCGTCGAGTCGCCGACCCAGCCGGAGGCGAAGGCGCTGTCGGTCGCGGTCTCGAACTACACCGTCATCGAGAGCACGTCGTTCCCGACGAGCGAGCTCGCCTCGTTCGGTCCGACGCTGAAGCTCCAGGTGGTGTCGCCGCCTCCGGTCAACCCCGGCTGGTCCGGCGATGCCACGATGTTCCTTGAGTGCATGGGAACGAACATGTCGCACCAGGAGGTCGCGACGAACACGGTCCCGCTCCCGCAGGGCTCGGGCTCCCACGTCGTCAGCTTCACCGTGCCTCCGGCGGGCCTCGCGCTCCTCGCCCAGGACAACGAGTGCCAGCTCCGGCTCGTGCTCAACGCCCCCGCGAACGCAGGCACCTACGTGGTCGACCACCTGCGCTTCGCCCCCTGACGCCACCGCCCCGCAGGGCCGCGCGACCCCGCGCGGCCCTGCCCGCCTCGCGCGCTGACCGGCGAGGCCGCGGCGTCCCCCGCTACGCCCCCGCCGCCGGCTCCGCCGCCCTCGCCGGCAGCAGCGCCTCGACCCGGCGGATCAGCTCCGCCGGATCGATCGGCTTCGGCAGCACGCGCCCCCCGTGCGCCGCCAGGAACCGCCGGCTCACCTCGCTCGTCCCGCCCCCGGTCATGAACAGCGTCCGGTCCGCGAGCGCCGGCAGCTCCGCCTCGATCCACTCGTGGAGCTCGATCCCCGAGCCTTCCTGCATCACGAGGTCGCAGAGCACGACGTCGAAGTCCGCGTCCAGCCGGAGCGTCCTCTGCGCCTGGGCGCCCGACCCCACGCACACGACCTCGTGCGACGACCCGAGGAGCCCGCGCAGCGCCCGCAGGATGAGCGGCTCGTCGTCCACGACGAGGATCCGGGCGCGCCGCGTCGGCCCCTCGTCGCGCGCCGGCGCCGGCAGGGCCGCGGGCTCCGCGCTCGCCCAGACGGGCAGGCGGACGCGGACGCACGTGCCCACGCCGGCCTTGCTGCTGATCCCGATGCTCCCGCCGCTCGACTCGACGATGCTGCGGCAGATGGCGAGCCCGAGCCCCGTCCCCTCGCCCGCGCGCTTCGTCGTGAAGAACGGCTCGAACAGCCGGTGCATGTGCTCCTCGGCCACGCCGCAGCCCGAGTCCACGATCTCGGCGACGACCTCGCGGCCCTGCTGTCGGGTGCGCACCTCGACGAGGTTGTCGGCGACGCGCCCCTCCCGGATGGACTGCGCCGCGTTGATCAGCAGGTTCACGAACACCTGCGTGAGGCGCCCCTCGGCCCCGCCCACGCGCGAGACCGGGGCGAGCTCGCGCACCACGCGCGCGCGGTGCTTCATCTGGGCGTGGACGATGTTGAGCGCGCCCTCGATCACCGCGTTGATGTCGGTCGGCCCGATCGCCTCGTTCGCCTCGCTGCGCGCGAACACGCCGAGATCCCGGACGATGTGCATCACCCGCGCCGCGCCGTGGCGGGCGTCGTCGAGCGGCTGGGCGAGGTGCTCGGTGGCCGCGCCCTCGTCGGCGAGGCGCCGTATCTCGCGGGCGAGCAGCTCGAGGTTCGCCACCACGTACGCGAGCGGGTTGTTGATCTCGTGGGCCACGCCCGCCGCCAGCTGGCCCACGGCGGCGAGCCGCTCGCTGCGCTCGAGCCGCAGCCTCAGCTCCTCGGCCCGGCGCCGCCCGGTCACGTCGCGCAGGAGCGCCATGCGCGAGGGCCGCCCCTGCCAGTCCACGTCGACCCAGCGGACATCGATGAAGACCGTGTGCCCGCCGAGCTCCAGGCTCGTCTCGCCGGCGGGCAGCGCCACCGGGCAGCCCCGCCCGGCGACGAGGCGCCCCTCGCCGAGCAGCGCCTCCGCAGCGGGGTTGGCGAACAGCACCGCCCCGCCGGGGTCCAGCACGATCACCCCGTCGGCGCTCCGGGCGATGAGCTGGTGCAGGTTGGCCTCGTTCTCCCGCGCTTCTGCCATCGTCCGCGCGAGCTGCGTCACGAGCTGCTGGCGGCTGACCGCATAGCGGACGGCGCGCCACAGCGTGTCGGTGTCGAGGCTGCGCTTCACGAGGTAATCCTGCACCGAGGCGCCGAGCGCGCGCTCCGCGAAGCGCGCGTCGTCGTGTCCAGTCAGCACCACGATGGGCACGTGCGGATCCACGTCCCGAACGCGCTCGACGACCTCGAGGCCCTCGCCGTCGGGCAACGAGAGATCGAGGAGAATGACGTCCCACCCTTCCTTCACGCGCGCGAGCCCCGCCGCGAGCGTCTCGGCGTGCGCGAGCTCGGCCCGCTGCCACGGCACGGCGTCGAGGTGGCTCTGCACGATCGAGGCCGCGATGGCGCTGTCCTCGATCAGCAACAGGCGAAAGCACGGCGCCGGCGGAGCCTGGCTGGGTTCTGCGGACATAGGTGATCCCCCCCTCGACCAAGGAACTCGAAGGCTTTCCTGGAAGTCAAGCACCTCGCGCGGGCGGAGGCACCCGCGTTATCGTCGCGCAATGGAGTTCCTCCCTTGCCCCAAGATGCCGTGCCTCGGCGCGAGCGATGCCCCGACGTGGGTCGCGCTGGAGAAGATCCACGGCGCGCAGCTCGCGATCGGCGTCGACGCGGCCGGCGTCCGCTTCGGCAAGCGCAAGGAGTGGCTCCGGGACGAGGACCCCTTCTTCGGCTGGCAGCTCCTCCGCGCGTCGCTCCGGGACGCCGCCCGCGCGGCGTTCGCTGCAGTCGGGGCGGAGCGGCTCGTCCTCTACGGCGAGCTCTTTGGCGGCGGGTATCCCCATCCGGCCGTGAACGACCGCGCCCGACGTGTTGATGGCCCCTGAATGCATGAGGTTGCTAGCCAGATACCATCCAGGCGTCGGCGATTCGGGGGAGTTCCCCAGGGCGGGACCGTTACCTACCTCGCAGAGACCGAGGCGCCGCCGCCGCCCGGCCGCGGCATCAGCCCCTCCATGAGCAGGCCGCTGACGAGGCTCGCGAGCTTCGCCGCCTCGACGGGCCGGTCGAACCGCCCGAGCTGCCCCTGCGTCAGGAGCACGGCGAGGCCGTGCATGCTCGACCACAGCACGAGCGCGAGCTGCATCGGATCCCCGCCGCGCAGGATCCCCGCGGCTTGCCCCTCCGCGATGGCGTCCATCGTCGCGCGGTGGCCCTCGGCGCGCGCCTGCAGGAGGTCCGGGGCGCTCTCCTTCACCGTGGCATAAGGCGCATACATCACGCGGAAGGCCGCCGGGCGCTCCACCGCGAAGGCCACGTACGCCTCCGCGATCGCACGGAGCCGCGCGATCGGGTCCGCGCCGGCGGCCGCCACGCGCTGCGCAAGGAGCTCCCCGAAGGCGCGGAAGCCTTCGACCGCGACGGCCGCCAGGAGCTCCTCCTTCGTCTCGAAATGCCGGTACGGCGCGCGGGGGCTGACGCCGAGCTCGCGCCCCAGCGCGCGCAGGGACAGGTCCTCCGCCCGCCCGTGCTCGAGCGCCCGCAACGCAGCGTCGACGAGCGCCTGCCGGAGATCGCCGTGATGGTAGGTGCCTGACTTCTTCCTCTTCACGGTGGACATTTCACTCCCGGAGTATACAGTGCATACATTAAAGACACCGACAGGACCGTCGACACGCTAAACACGGATACGAGCACGTTGCCATTCCACCTGGCCGGCGCCTTCGCTCCCGTGCGCGAGGAGCGGACCGACGTCGACCTCGACGTCGTCGGCGAGATCCCGGCGGACCTGCGCGGCACGTATGTGCGCAACGGGCCGAATCCTCGGACCGGCTGGTCGCCGGCGTGGTTCGCCGCCGAAGGGATGCTCCACGGCGTGCGCCTGGAGGGCGGCCGGGCGCGCTGGTACAGGAACCGCTGGATCAGGGGCGCCTACGCGAACACGAGCGTGGTCCGGCACGCCGGGCGCATCCTCGCGCTCGTCGAGGCGATGCCGCCGGTCGAGGTGACCGCCGACCTCGAGACCGTGGGGCCGTACGACTTCGGCGGAGCGCTCGGCGGCGCGATGACGGCTCACCCGAAGATCTGCCCGCGCACCGGCGAGCTCCTCTTCTTCTCCCAGGCGCCCTCGCGTCCGCACCTCACGTACTACCGCGCAGACGCCGCGGGCCGCGTGGTCCACCGCGCGTCGATCGACGTCCCCGCGATGACGTTCATGCACGATTTCGCGATCACCGAACGGTACGTCCTCTTCTACGTTCTCCCGGTGCTCCTCGGGGATGTGCGATCTCCGGTGCCGCTCCGGTGGGACGACGACTTCCCCGCGCGCGTCGGCGTCTTGCCCCGCGACGGCGGCGACGAGGAGCTGCGATGGTTCGATGTCGCTCCATGCACGATCAGCCACACGGTCAACGCCTTCGAGGAGGGCAGCGCGATCGTGCTCGACGCGGTGCGCGCCCCCCGCATCATGGCGCCGCACGCGCTCCACCGGTTCACGTTCGACCTCTCCAGCGGCCGAGTCGCGGAGGCGGAGCTGGATCCGCGGTTCCTCGACTTTCCGCGCGTGCACCCGGCGGTCGTCGGCGCCCGCCATCGCCGCGCGTACACGACCGAGATCTGCGACTTCGGCCCCGACGGCAGCTTCTCGCGGACGGTCGCGCGCCAGCACGATCTCGACACCGGCGCCGCGGTCGTCCACGATTTCGGGGACGGCGCGGTCCCCGGCGAGGCCGTCGTCGCGGCGCGGCCGGGGAGCGCAGCCGAGGACGATGCCTGGGTGATCCTGTTCGTCCACCGCCGCGACGGCTCGGCGACCGAGCTCGCCATCCTCGACGCGTCGAGGTTCGCAGCGCCTCCGGTCGCACGCGTCCGCCTGCCGTGCAGCGTCCCGCTGGGGCTCCACGGCGAATGGCTTTCCGACGCGGCGGCCTAGCGCCTCGTCGGTCACGTTCGTCCTTGCTCGGAGGTCTTGCGAGCTGCCCGCCTCCGAACGTCGCGCCCGCCGTGCCAGCTGTGCGTGCCAGTGTGCCAGCGGTGCCACTCGGCCTGAGCGTCCAACGTTCTTCCCAGATCAGCTGAGCTCCCGGCGTAGGTCCCGCGGTGCTCACGCCTCGATCCTCGGGCGGCTGCGGGCGGCACGGAGAGTGCAAAGCCTGCAAAAGAGTACAAACACCCAACGCGAGAACCGCGATCGCGGCTCGCCCCCGGGAACGCTGGGCGGCCAGATCGACGCAATTCTGCCTGTGGAGCAAGGAGTGGATCTCGTGGCCAATCTCTTGAACTTGAACCGATTTCACCGAATGTACGCGGCGCTCGGCCTCCTCGCGTGCGCGGCCTTCGCGCCGGCCTGTGTGGCCGAGGACGTGACCGGCGATAACGACGCAGAGCTCGCGGCCGGCGATGACACGGAGCTCGTCGACAGCGGATCGAGCGCCATCATCAACGGGACCGCCGCCACGGCGTGGATGCGGCAGCGGGTCGTGTCGCTCGGCAACTGCAGCGGCGTCATCATCAGCAGGAATCACGTCCTCACGGCCGCGCACTGCACGCCCGTCGCAGGGACCACGAAGGTGCGGTTCTATAGCACCTTGAACACGCCCGACACGCCCGAGACCGAGGTCACCGACGTCTTCTTCAGGCCCGGCGTGGATCCGTGGGACGACGAGCTCGAAGACACCGCGGGCGACTGGGCCGACATGGCGATCCTCACGCTCGCGAGCCCGATCCCGTCGACCTCGGTCGTCGCCGCCATCGACCTCGAGTACCCCGGAGACGACGCGACCGGCACCCAGGTCGGCCGCGGCCGGCATGACGAGACGGCCAACCCGACCAGCCTGCTCAAGTACGCGACGAACGGCCTCTATTCGGACAACGTGGACGGCGGATACTTCTACACCAACGACGAACGCACCGACAAGGGGGACTCGGGCGGGCCGATCTTCACCCACGGGCAGCGCCTGGCCGGGGTGCTCACCGGCGATAGGTGGGTCGCCTTCGCCTATCGCAACCTGTACACGAGCGCCGAGTACCACCTCGACTGGATCCTCGACACCATCGGGTACACCGGCGCCGGCGCGTTCGCGCAGACGCTGCCAAACAAGCTCATTGATGCCTGGCCCTACGATCTTGTATCCGGCGACCTGAGGACGTGCAAGTACGCCTGCCAGCACGATTCGCAGTGCATCGCCTACAGCCACGAAGGAGGCCTGGGGAACCTCTGCTATCTCTACGACGACCTGGGCGACGGACCGGTCACCTACAGCAATTTCACGACCGGGATCAAATGAGGCGCGCGGCTCGGCGCGGGCCCGTCAGGAGCTCACCGCCCCGCTCGAGCGCCGCCCGGTGCCGCCGCGCCCGTCGCACAGAACCATGGGCAGCCAGATCGCCGCAATCCAACCTGCGAATCAAGGAGTGTATCTCGTGACCAATCTCTTCAACTTGAACCGACTTCACCGCACGTACGCAGCGGTCGGCCTCCTCGCGTGCGCGGCCTTCGCGCCGGCCTGTGCAGCCGAGGACATGACCGGCGACGGCGAGGCAGAGCTCGCGGCCGGCGGCGATGAGACCGAGCTCGTCGGCAGCGAATCGAGCGCCATCACCAACGGGAGCACCCCCACGGCGTGGATGCGGCAGCGGGTCGTGTCGCTCGGCAACTGCACCGGCGTCATCGTCAGCCGAAATCACGTCCTCACGGCCGCGCACTGCAAGCCCGTCGCGGGGACCACGGTGGCGCGGTTCTACAGCACCTTGAACACGCCCGACTCGCCTGGCATCGGCGTCACCGACGTCGCCTTCAGGCCCGGCGTGGATCCCTGGGATGACGAGCTCGACGACACCGCGGGCGACTTCGCCGACATCGCGGTCCTCACGCTCGCGAGCCCGATCCCGTCGACCTCCGTGGTGGCCAGCCTCGACATCGATTATCCCGGAGAAGACGGGACCGGCATCCAGGTCGGCCGCGGGCAGCACGACGGCGCGAGCAACCCGACGAGCTTGCTCAAGTATGCGACGAACGGCCTTTATTCGGACAACATCGACGACGGATACTTCTACACCAACGACGATCGTGTCAATGGCGGGGACTCGGGCGGGCCGATCTTCACCAACGGGCAGCGCGTGGCCGGGGTGCTCTGGGGCTACTGGTTGGTCGCCTTCGCCATGCGCAACAAGTACACGAGCACCGAGTACCATTTCAACTGGATCCTCGACAACATCGGGTACACCGGGAACAGCGCGTACTCGCAGACGCTGACGAACAAGCTCATCGACGGATGGCCTTACGATTACGTTTCCGGCAACCTGAGGAAGTGCAAGTACGCCTGCGAGCACGATTCGCAGTGCATCGCCTACAGCCACGAGGGGGGCCTGGAGAACCGCTGCTATCTCTACGACGATATGGGCGACGGACCGGTGACCTATAGCAATTTCACGACCGGGATCAAATGAGGCGCGCGGCTCAGCGCAGGCTCATCAGGAGCTCACCGCGCCGTCCAAGCACCACCCGGTAACGCCGCGCCCATCGCACAAAACGCACCGCGTGCGGCGCGGCGTGCGCAAAGAACGTAAAGAGAGCGAAGAAAGTAAAGGACTCGAATAACACAATGAGTGCAAACGCGAGATGCGGGATACGCAATCGCGACGCGCCCGCGGGAACGCTGGGCGGCCAGATCGACACAATTCAGCCTACGAAGCAAGGAGTGGATCTCGTGACCAATCTCTTCAACTTGTACAGACTTCGCCGCACGTACGCAGCCCTCGGCCTCCTCGCGTGCGCCGCCTTCGCGCCGGCCTGTGTGGCCGAGGACGTGACCGGCGACGACGAGACAGAGCTCACCGACGGCGGCGAGGAGACAGAGCTCGTCGGCAGCGGATCGAGCGCCATCATCGACGGGATCGCCCCCTCGGCGTGGATGCGTCAGCGGGTCGTGTCGCTCGGCAACTGCACCGGCGTCATCATCAGCCCAAACCATGTCCTCACAGCCGCGGTCTGCAAGCCCGTCGCAGGGAGCACCACGGTGCGGTTCTATAGCACCAACAACACGCCCGACGCGACCGCTACCGGCGTCACCACCGTCGCCTTCAAGGCCGGCGTGAATCCGTGGAATGACGATCTCGAAGACACCGCCGGCGACTTCGCCGACATCGCGGTCCTCACGCTCGCGAGCCCGATCCCGTCGACCTCTGCGGTGGCCGCCATCGACCTCAATTACCCCGGAGAAGACGGGAGCGGCATCCAGGTCGGCCGCGGGCAGCATGACGAGGCGGCCAACACGACGAGCCTGCTCAGGTATGCGATAAACGGCCTCTATTCAGACAACACGGATGACGGGTATTTCTACACCAACGACGATCGCAGCAATATCGGGGACGCGGGCGGGCCGATCTTCACCAACGGACAGCGCTTGTCCGGGGTGCTCTACGGCGATACCTGGGTCGCCTTCGCCACGCGCAACAAGTACACGAGCACCGAGTACCACTTCAACTGGATCCTCGACCGCATCGGGTACACTGGGAACAGCGCGTACTCGCAGACGCTGCCAAACAAGGCCATCGACGCCTGGCCTTACGATTACCAATCCGGCGACCTGAGGACGTGCAAGTACGCCTGCGAGCATGATTCGCAGTGCATCGCATACACCCACTTCGGAAACGGGGATAACGATTGCTATCTCTACGACAACTTGGGCTCCGGAACGGAGACCTTCAGCGGCGCCACGGTCGGGATCAAATGAGGCGACCGGCCCGCGCCTGAACCTCGCGACCGCCGTGCCAGCGGTGCCAGCGTGCCACCTGGCCCTGAGCGTCGAGCCATGCACGCAGATCGTCTGAGCTTCCGGCTCAGATCCCGCGGTTTTCACACCTCGATTCTCGGGTGACCGCGCGTGGCACGGCGAGCGCCAAGCGCGAGACACGCGATCGCGGCACGCCTCGGGAACCCGGGGCGGCCGGATCATCCGCAATTCAGCGAACGAAGCAAGGAGCGAATCTCGTGACCAATCTCTTGAACTTGAACCGGCTTCACCGCATGTACGCGGCGGTCGGCCTCCTCGCGTGCGCGGCCTTCGCGCCGGCCTGTGCGGCCGAGGACATGACCGGCGACGGCGAGGCAGAGCTCGCGGCCGGCGGCGATGAGACCGAGCTCGTCGGCAGCGAATCGAGCGCCATCACCAACGGGAGCACCCCCACGGCGTGGATGCGGCAGCGGGTCGTGTCGCTCGGCAACTGCACCGGCGTCATCGTCAGCCCGAATCACGTCCTCACGGCCGCGCACTGCAAGCCCGTCGCGGGGACCACGGTGGCGCGGTTCTACAGCACCTTGAACACGCCCGACTCGCCTGGCACCGGCGTCACCGACGTCGCCTTCAGGCCCGGCGTGGATCCCTGGGATGACGAGCTCGACGACACCGCGGGCGACTTCGCCGACATCGCGGTCCTCACGCTCGCGAGCCCGATCCCATCGACCTCTGTGGTGGCCACCCTCGACACCGATTACCCCGGAGAGGACGGGACCGGCATCCAGGTCGGCCGCGGGGAGCATAACGGCGCGAGCAACTCGACGAGCCTGCTCAAATATGCGACGAACGGCCTCTATTCGGACAACGTGGACGACGGATACTTCTACACCAACGACGATCGTACCGATGACGGGGACTCCGGTGGGCCGATCTTCACCAACGGGCAGCGCGTGGCCGGGGTGCTCTGGGGCAGCTGGTGGGTCGCCTTCGGCTATCGCAACAAGTACACGAGCACCGAGTACCACTTCAACTGGATCCTCGACAACATCGGGTACACCGGGAACGGCGCGTACTCGCAGACGCTGTCGAACAAGCTCATCGACGGCTGGCCTTACGCCGCGGAATCCGGCAACCTGAGGAAGTGCAAGTACATCTGTGAGCACGATTCGCAGTGCATCGCCTACAGCCACGAGGGAGGCCTGGAGAACCACTGCTATCTTTACGACAGCCTGGGCGACGGACTGGCCACCTATAGCAACTTCACGACCGGGATCAAATGAGGCGCGCGGCTTGACGCGGGCTCCTCGGGAGCTCATCGCGGCCCGGGCACGAAGCCCGGGCCGCTACCGCGCGAGCTTGGCGGCGAACATCGTATCTCCTCCGGCGCGGTACAGGACGCGGCCGCCGAGATCGATCTTGTGCTGGAAGTCGCCCGTCATCAGGACACCCCCCGCGCCGTCCCGGGCCACGGCGCTGATCGACGCCCGGGAGAGCGCGACCCCGGCCACGTCCAGGTCCTTGCGCCAGCGCTCCGCGCCCGCGCCGTCGAGCTCGGCCACCCTGAGGCCGCTCGGACCAGAGCCGGCGAAGAGCAGCCCGCCGTCTTCGACGGCCACCATCGCGGTGACCGCGTCGGCCGGGGGCGCGATGGCCCAGAGGAACTGGCCCTCGGGGTCGAGCTTGACCAGCGCTCTGTACTCCGAGAACGGACCTCCGCCGAAATCGAACTGACCCGTGAGGACCGCGTGGACGTGGACGTTGCCCACCGCGTCCACGGCGGCGAGCAGGGGGCTGATGGAGCCGTAGTCCTCGCTGCCGGCGCCGACGTGCCATCTCCAGAGCTCGTTGCCGGCGGGGTCGAGCTTCATCACGGTGAGATCGCTGTCGCCCGTATCGAACTCCGTGTCGGTGATCAGAGGCACGCGATTGACCTTGGCCCACGTCGCGACCACGTTGCCCGCCCCGTCGACCCCGATCCGCAGCTGGCGGGCAGCGCTGTCGCTGCCGACCCCCTTGAGCCAGAGCACCTCGCCGTCGCCGCTCAGCTTGAGCAGGAAGTCGGTGTCGTAGCCAGCCTCGGCGCCGACCCGGACAGGGCCGCCTCCGACGTCGAGCTCCGCCGCCCGCGTGCTGCCCACGAGGAGGATGTCCCCGGCGGGATCCGCGAGCACGTCGAGCCCCGAGACGTCATGGCTGTCCGTGAAGAAGGAGGTCTGCCAGAGCCGATTGCCCGCGGCGTCCAGCTTCAGCACCTGCATCGTGTCCTGGTCCAGCGAGCCGCGGCCCCTCCCGGTCAGGATCACGTTCCCGAGCGCGTCCACCGCGACGGCGCTCGGATCCATGTAGATGCCGTGGTCGTCAAGCACCTTGTGCCACAGGGGCTCGCCCGAAGGATCGAGCTTGACCAGGAGCGCGTGGTCGCCCGAGTCCACGATCGGCGCGTCGCCGACCTGCGCCTTGTAGTTGAAGAAGCCGAGCATCAGCGCGTTGCCGCTCGGATCGACGGCGACGTCGCGGCCGCGCTGCACGTTGTTCGCATCGGAATGCCAGGTGTAGTCGAACGCCCCTGAGGCCCCCAGCTCGGCGAGATACGCGGTCGGCCCGGAGCTCAACCGGGTCTTGCTGCCGAACGCGATCTCGCCCCGGTAGGCGCCGGCCAGCCCGATGGCCCCGGACGTCGCGCTCGCGACCTCCACGTGGGGCTGGTCGCTCCCGTCGCTCGCGCGCCCGCTGAGGAGCGGATTGCCTTCGGCGTCGAGCTTCGCCCAGAAGACGTCCTTGGGGCCCGAGCTCGTCAGCACCTGATCGCCGAGCGCGATCGAGCCTTGAAACACGCCGCCGAGCGCGACGGTCCCGGACGGGCCGGCCGAGAGGCTGCGGCCGGCCTGCTCGCCCTCGCCGCCGAGCCGGAAGCTGTGGAGGTGGAGCCCCGCCGCGTCGAGCTGCGCCACGAACGCGTCCGCGCCGCCGGCGCTCACCAGCGGACCGCCGCCGAAGTCCGCGGTACCTTCGAACGAGCCGGTCACGACCACCCGCTGCGCGCCGTCCACGATGACGGCGCTGGCCTCGTCCTGGCCGGCGTCGCCGAACCGCTGGATCCAGAGCGGGTCGCCCGCCGCGCTGAGGCTCGCCACGAACGCGTCCGCGCCGCCGGCGCTCACCACCGGGATGCCGTCGAGCTCCATCGTCCCCTCGAAGCGCCCTGCGAGGACCACGTCGCCGGCCGGGCTGCGCGCGACGCTCGTCGCCCGCTGATCCCCCTCGCCGCCGAGGCGCCTGCTCCAGACCGGAGCCCCCGCGCTGTCGAGCCTCGCGACGAACGCGTCCGCGCCGCCGGCGCTGACGAGCGGCTCGCCGCCGAGATCGGCCGTCCCCTCGAAATGGCCGGCGATCACCGGGCTGCCGTCGGCGTCGACCGCGACGGCCGACACGTGATCGTCGCCCGTGCCGCCGAGCTGCGTGGCCCACACGGCGCGACCGTTCTGATTGAACCGCGCGACGAAGATGTCCGTTCCGCCGCGGCTCGTCAGCACCGCCGCGTCGCCGCGCAGATCGAGGGAGCCATCGAAGACGCCGACGACGAGCGCGTTTCCCTGGCCGTCCAGCGCGATGCCGGTCGCCCGCTCGTCACCCACGCCACCGAAGGTCGTGACCCAGCTTCTCTCGTGGAGCGAACGGGCGGCAGGGAGCTTGGCGAACAAGATATCGTCGTCGTCGGGGCGGACGGTCGTTCCCCCGGGTCCGAAGGGTCCTGCGCCTCGACGCACCGACCCGACGATCAGGGCGTCCCCCGAGGGATGCATGACGATATCCGCGGCCTGGCTCGGCTGGTGAATGCCGAAGTGCCTGCTCCAGACGTGCTCCCCTCCGACGCAGGGCGGGGCGGTGCCGTCGCAGTCCTCGTCGGCCGGCGTCGTACAGGCCTCCGTCGCCGGGGTGACCTCGCCCGTGCACGGGCCGAACCCAGCGCCGTCGGCCGCGCAGGTGGCGACCCCCGCGGCGCATCGACCGACTCCCTCGGTCCCGCTCGGTCCGGTGTAGCAGGCGGTCGTGCTGAAAGGCACACACGCCTGGCTGCCGCCCGCGCCGCCGCCGCCATCGCCGCCGCCGCCATCGCCCGCGCCGCCGCCATCGCCCGCGCCGCCGCCATCGCCCGCGCCGCCGCCGCCATGGCCGCCGCCGCCATGGCTGCCGCCGCCGCCATGGCCGCCGCTGCCGCCATCGCCGCCGGTTCCGCCGCTGGAGCTGGCCCCGACGCCCCCACCGCCAGCGCCACCGCCCCCGGCGCCCACTTGCCCTCCTGCGCCGCCCTGCTCGTAATCACATGCCGTGGTCGCAGACGAGAGCGCTGTCACGATCGACAGCCGCGCAATGCTCCGCAACACCCCTGACGTCGACATGGAACTCGTCTCCTGCCCGTCGGATGCGGGACGACGGGCCCCCATTCAGCGTCCGGCTCGCGCAGGACGAGCGCGCCCGTCGGAGCACATTTTCGTCCTGCCGCCTCCTCCGGCGGGGAGGAGCCCCCCGCGAGAGCGGCTCGAACGTGTCCCTGGCGCAACCCGGCCGGTCCCCTCGGGAGCCGTTCGTGGCGAGGAGCTCCCGGGCGTCGCCGACAACCGCCGCGCGGCGGATCCATCGGTCCAGCTCGGCGAGATCGGTCGAGGGCCGCCCTCGCCTGGCGCGTGCCCCGACGCCAGGGCGGGCACGGCGCTGCACGGAGCTCCGCGTCGACCTGGTGCCCGCCGCGGCGGATCCGAGGCCCTGATCTCGATGCTGGCGTGCTGGCGCAACCCAGCTGCGTACGGCACACGTAAACGCTGCCGGCCGGCGCGGTACGCGTCCCCAGCCTGAAGCACCCTGCCGGCGGGACCTGCTCTTGACGCGGAGCTGCATCTCGGATGATCTCGGCGAGAATCCGCAGATCTGAAGGGATAGAGGCCCCCATGAGCTGCCAGGGCAGAAGCAGCGACGACATCGATGAGCCGATCAAGGTGGTCGACTACGATCCGAGCTGGCCCGCCTGGTACGCTGCAGACGCGGAGGAGCTGTCGTGCGCCCTCGGCGCCAAGCTCCGGGAGGTGCAGCACTTTGGCAGCACCTCCGTGCCGGGGATGGCGGCCAAGCCGATCATCGACATCCTCGTTGCGCCCGTGGCGTGGCCGCTGGCGGCGCGTGACCGGAGAGCGCTCGAAGCGCTCGGGTACGATCACCTCGGCGAGGCTGGCGTCGCCGGACGCGAGTACTTCAGGCGGAGAGGCGCACACGACACCAACCTCGCGGTCGTGGCGTGGGGGACCAGCCTCTGGCACGACAACCTCCTTCTCCGGGACTTCCTCCGAGCGCATGAGGCCGAAGCCATCGAGTATGCACGGTCGAAGAAGGAAGCATGGCAGGGCGGCGCGAGGACCCTCCTGGCGTACTCGGAACGCAAAGGTCACACCGTCGCGGCTCTGCTGAACGCGGCAAAGCGATGGCGAGCCGGGCATCCCGGCGGGACAGGCGGCACGCCATGAGCTGGACCACCCGACGTCCAGTGAACACCAACCCGGAAGCATCGAACCATGATTGAGGGCGGCTGTTTTTGCGGAGCGATCCGCTATCGAATAGAAGGAGCGCTCCAGCACGCTCGCTCGTGCCATTGCTCTCGCTGCCGCAAAGCCTTCAGCAGCGCTTCATCGGCCTATGCCGAGGTAGCCCCGGACAGCAGGTTCGTGTGGACGGCTGGCGAAGATAAGCTCACCAAGCGCATCGCCGAGAACGGCTGGGGGCTGGCCTTCTGCAGCGGTTGTGGCTCGACCCTGTGTGGCATGTTCGGAGAGCAGGTGCATGGGGTCACGCTCGGGTGCGTCGACGGCGATCCGGGCGTTCAGATCGAGATGCACATCTTCGTCGGCTCAAAGGCGCCGTGGGATCACATCGGCGGAGATGCCCCGCAATTCGAAGAGCGGCCCCCGAGCCAGTCCACTCCCCCATCCGCGGATTGACCCTCCGCTCGCCCGGCCGCGGCTCCTGCAACGCCGGCTGCGCCGCAGCGTTCGCGAAGCATCCCGAGCAATACCCCTCTGCGTGACGGGCGAGCGGCTTCGCTTCGGCGACGCCGCGCCGCAGCTGCCCCGGAGGGACCGCTGCCCACCACGGCGCAGCCGGCTGCGCGACGGGCCGTGAATGCGTTCCGCCCACTCCCGTGGCGACGGCACGAGCTGGCACAGATGACGCCGAGGTCGCATAGAACCAGCAGGCGAGCGCGACCGCGCCGTGGCAGCGCGGCCCCGGTCCGGAATTTGCCCGCGCCGCCGTCGGAGGCTTGAAATGCAGAATCGTTGGAAATTGCTGCTTGTAACGATCGGAGTTCTGGGAGGCTGGGCCGCGGGATGCCTGCCGGGGGATGGCGGGTCGAGCTCCGGAGGGAGCGGCGGCTCGGACGGCTGTGGGTGCGTGGCGGAGACGATCCGCTGGGGAGCGAACGGTGGATTTCGCGCGACCGAGGAGACCAGCGCGCTGTCGCCGTGCCGCGCCTTCTCGTTCGATCGGCGCGAGCTCCGGGGCGGCAAGCCGCTGCTGACGTGCTCGCAGGAGCTTGGGGGCTGCGAGGAGGCGGTGAGCGCCGGCGACGTCGCGGATGCGCTCGATCACCCCGATGTCGTCGCGGCGCTCGCGGCGGCGCCTGTGCTGTACGGGCGCGACACGCGGCCCGTGGACGGGGCCGTGTTCCGGATCCAGGTCGGCGACGCGGTCGTCGATGTCGGCGACGAATGCGGGGAAGCGCCGGACTGCGTCCCGGTTCCGGACGGGGTGGCCGCGCTGGTCGACGCGCTCCGGACGCTCACGAAAGAGCAGCTCGCGCGCGGGACGTGCGGCGCAGCCGCGACGCAGTGAGCGCGGGGGCCGCCCAGCATTCCTGAGGAGCTCGCCCTGGACCGGCTCACCGAGCTCGGCACCGGGGTGACACGCCCGCTCGCCGCGTCGAGCCGGATCACCCCGACATCGCGCCGAGGCCACGATCCCCTGGATGGGGCGCTTGCTCTTCGGCGGGTCGATCCACAACTCCAGCGACCATGAAGAAGTATCCCAAGAAGGACTTCCCGGTCGCCGAGATCCGGCGGTTCCTCGAGCCCGGCCCGATCGTGCTCGTCAGCTCGGCGTGGCGGCGCGAGACAAACATCATGACCATGGGCTGGCACACGGTCATGGAGTTCATGCCTTCGCTGGTCGGCTGCGTCATCAGCGGCGCGAACCACAGCTTCGAGCTGATCCGCCGGAGCAAGGAGTGCGCGATCAACGTCCCCACCGTGGAGCTCGCCGAGGCGGTGGTGGGCATCGGCAACTGCTCGGGCCGCGACACGGACAAGTTCGCCGCCTTCGGGCTCACGCAGGTCCCCGCCGCGAAGGTCGGGGCGCCGCTCGTCGCCGAGTGCTACGCGAGCCTGGAGTGCCGGCTCGCGGACGCTCGCCTCGTGAAGACCTACAACTTCTTCATCTTCGAGGTGGTCCAGGCCCACGCCGCGACCACGCCGCGCTACCCGAGCACGATCCATTACCGCGGCGACGGCGTCTTCATGCTCTCGGCGACGAACACGCGCCGGTATCGCCGGCTCTTTCGTCCCGACAGGCTGTGACGTCAGGCAGCGGGGCAACCGGGCGGCGGGCTCAACCATCGGTCTCTCCGGTGACCGTTGTGTGCACGATGATCGCATAGGCCCGGCAGCCCTCCGGCAAGCAAGCGCGAGCGGACGCGGCGGTTCATCGAGCGGGCGCCCCTGCGCGATGCGTGCCGGCGTCGCTCCGGCATCCAGCCTCAGCAGGATCGGATCACGGACGGTGGGCTCCATCCCGTGCTTTACGGGCTCATTGCAGGCACCCTGCGCGGCGGAGGCTCGGCAGCCGTGGACGCCCCGGTTGCGATATAACAGGCTGGAGATTACTAAGCCGTCACCGCCGAGAGAGTCGGACGGCGCCTCTCAAGCACGTTGGCTCTCCACGTAAGCCAGATTTGCGTGATGTACAAAGTTGTCGAGACGCTCTATGAGGGCAGCGAGGTGGTCCTGTACCGCGCGCTCAAGCGCGCCGATCGCCGCCTGGTGCTCCTCAAGGCGCTCGATCCGCGGCGGTGCCGACCGAGGGACCTCGAGTGGCTAAGGAGCGAGCTCGATTTCGGCAGGACGCTGCGCACCCCGGCGGCCATGAGATCGACCGGCCTCGTCACCTACGAGGGCAGGCCCGCCCTCGTCATGGAGGACTTCGACGGAGCGCCGCTCGATAACCTCCTCGAAGGTCCGATGGCGGTAGAGAGGTTTTTACCTCTCGCAGCGCGCATCGTGCAAGCTGTCGCCGAGGTCCATCGGCAGGGCATCGTTCACAAGGACCTGAAGCCGCAGAACATCTTCGTGAGCCGCGAGGGCGGCGACGTGAGGATCGCCGGCTTCGGGATCGCTACGCGCTTGCCCGGCAATCGGATGGCGGCGCAGCCCCCTCGCCTCATCGAGGGGACCTTCCCCTACATGTCGCCCGAGCAGACAGGGCGGGTGAACCGGGCGACCGACGATCGCTCCGACCTCTACTCCCTCGGAGTCACGTTCTACGAGATGCTGACGGGCAGGCTGCCCTTCTACGCGATGGATCCCCTCGAGTGGGTGCATTGCCACATCGCCCGCCTGCCCATCCCCCCCGCGGAGATCGAGCCGTCGGTGCCGGAGGCGCTCTGCGCCATCGTGATGAAACTGCTCGCGAAGACGGCGGAGGAGCGTTACCAGAGCGCCGCCGGGCTCGCCGACGACCTCGATCGGTGCATGGCTGCGCTCAGGTCGACGGGCCGGATCGAGCCGTTCGCCCTCGGGGATCGGGACCTCTCGGAGCGCTTCCAGATCCCGCAGAAGCTCTACGGCCGCGACGAGGAGCTCGGCGTGCTCCTCGATGCCTTCGAGCGCGTCGCCGCCGGGACCGCCGCGCTCGTGCTGGTCTCGGGCTACTCCGGCATCGGCAAGTCGTCGCTGGTTCACGAGCTGTACAGGCCTATCGTGCGGGAGCGGGCCTTCTTCGTCTCGGGGAAGTTCGAACAGTACAAGCGGGATATCCCCTACTCCACGATCGTCCAGGCGCTCCGGGCGCTGGTGCTCGATATCCTCGCCGAGGGCGAAGAGCGGCTCGAGGGCTTCCGGCGGCGGCTCGAAGAGGCCCTCGGGATCAACGGCCAGCTCATCGCGGAGCTGATCCCGGAGATCGAGCTGATCATCGGCAAGCAACCGCCGGTCCCGGAGCTCCCGCTGACCGAGGCGCAGAGCCGCTTCCATATGGTGTTCCGGCAGCTCCTCGGGGTCTTTGCCCGGAGGGAACATCCCCTGGCGCTCTTCCTCGACGACCTCCAGTGGGCCGACCCGGCCAGCCTCAAGCTGCTCGCGCACCTCATCACCCACCCCGACACGCGATACGTCCTCTTCATCGGCGCATACCGGGACAACGAGGTCGGCCCGCTGCACCCGCTGGCGCTCGCGCTCGACGACGTGAGGAGGACCGGCGCCGCCGTCCGCGACATCGTCCTCGCGCCGCTCTCCATCCTGCACCTCCGCGAGCTCGTGGCCGACACCGTCCACGGTCGGCTCGAGGACGCCATGCCGCTCGCACAGCTCGTCAACGAGAAGACCGGCGGCAATCCGTTCTTCGCGATCCAGTTCCTCAACACCCTGTATCGCGAGGGCCTGATCCAGCTCGACGCGGGCGCGGCGTCCTGGCGATGGGAGATCCCGCGGATCCAGGCAAAGGGCTTCAGCGACAACGTGGTCGACCTGATGGTCGGGAAGGTGAAGCGGCTCCCCGCCGCGACCCAGGACGCCTTGCAGATCGCCGCCTGCGCCGGAAACACCGTGCCCGTCGATACCCTGACGGCGCTCGATGGCTATGGCCGCTCGGAGGACGACACCCACGCGGCCCTCCGGGAGGCAGTCCGCGAGGGCCTGCTGCTGCGCCAGGGCCGCGCCTACAAGTTCGTTCATGATCGCGTCCAGGAGGCGGCCTATTCGCTCATCCCGGAGGAGCAGCGCGCCGCGGTGCACGTGCAGATAGGCCGGCTCTTGCTCTCTCGCATCTCCAGCGAGGGAATCCAGGAAGGGATCTTCGACGTCGTCCATCAGCTCAACCATGGCAGCTCGTTGATCACGTCCCGAGACGAGAGGTGCCTTGCGGCGGAGCTCAACCTCGCCGCCGGCAAGAAGGCCAAGGCGTCGACGGCCTATGGCTCCGCCGCCGGATATTTCGCCGCCGGCATCGGGCTGCTCGGGCCCGAGGGTTGGACGGACCGGTACGAGCTCGCGTACCGGTTGCACTTCGAGCGGGCAGAGTGCGAGTACCTGGGCGCGCGATTCGACGAGGCGGAGCGCCTCTTCGCCTTGCTCCTGCGCCACGCCAGGACGAACCTGGAGCGGGCGGACATCCATCGCGTGGAGGTCGATCTCTTCACGAGCAAGGCGCAGCTCGACAAGGCCGTCGAGCGCGGCGTCGAGGGGCTGCGCGTGCTCGGCGTCGAGCTGTCCGCGCACCCCACCGACGAGCAGGTGGCGGCGGCGCTCGAGGGCATCTGGCAGGGCTTGGAGGGCCGGCCGATCGAGAGCCTCGTCGATCTGCCGCCCCTGACGGATCCGACGATGCGCGCCGCGCTGAGCATCCTGGCCGTCCTCTATGCCCCGGCGCTGAATACCGATCTGAACCTGGTCTTCCTCTGCAATTGCCGGATGGTCGACATCGGCCTGCGCTACGGCAACTCCGACGCCACCGCGCTGGGGTATGCCTACTTCGGCATGTTCATCGGTCCCCTGTTCGGAAGGTACCGGGATGGCTACCGGTTCGGCAGGGTCGGCTACGATCTGGCGGAGAAGCGAGGGCTCGTCGCCTACAAGGCCAAGCTGAACTTCATCTTCGGGAGCTGCACGCACTGGTGGTCCCACCACCTGCGGGCCAGCGTCGACTACCTGAACGCCGCCTTCCAGGCCGCCACCGAGACGGGTGACCTGACCTTTGCCTGCTACTGCTGCAACCACATCGTCATGGCGCTGCTCGTCCTCGGCGTGCCGCTCCAACGGGTCCACTGCGAGTCGGAGCGGCGCCGAGACTTCACCCGCAAGTCCTGCTTCGACGCATCATTGCAGGCCATCGTCGGCGTCCAGCGCCTCGTCCAGGCCATGCGCGGGCGCACCGAGGGCCTCTCGACCTTCAGAGACGCCGAGTTCGACGAGGCCGCATACGAGGCGTTCATGGACAGGTACGAGTGGGGGATCGTCACCTGCTGGTACTACATCATGAAGCTCACGGCGCAGTTCTTGTCGGGCAACTACGACGAGGCCGTCGCGGCAGGGAGGAGGGCCGCGCCGCTCCTCTCGACCAGCGTCGGTCATGTCCAGGTGCCCGAGTACTACTATTTCCAGGCGCTCGCGATGGCGGCCCATTACCCCGACGCGCCGCCGGAGGAGCAGAAGGAGTACCTCGTGACGCTCTCGGCCCATCGGGCCAGGCTCGGCGAATGGGCGGACCACTGCCCGGAGAACTTCCTCCACAAGCACGCGCTGGTGGCGGCCGAGATCGCCCGCATCCAGGGCGACGATCTCCCGGCGATGCGGCTCTACGAGCAGGCCATCCGGTCGGCGCGCGAGAACGGGTTCGTCCAGAACGAGGCGATCGCCCTCGAGCTCGCCGCCCGGTTTTACCGGGACCGGGGGTTCGAGGCGTTCGCCGACACCTACCTGCGCGAGGCCCGCGCTTGCTACGCCCGCTGGGGCGCCGACGGCAAGGTGCGCCAGCTCGACCGGATGCACCCGCACCTGCTCGGGAGGACATCGCTCGCTCCCACGGCCACCTTCGCCGTGCATCCCGAGCAGATTGACCTCCTGGCGGTGGTCAAGGCCTCGCAGACCATCTCCAGCGAGATCCTGCGCGAGGAGCTCCTGCACACGCTGCTCCGGGTCGTCCTGGAGCAGGGCGGAGCGCAGCGCGCCTGCCTCCTGCTCACCCGCGGCGGGGAGGTGTTCGTCGAAGCGGAGGCCACGCTCGACGAGCGAGGTGCGCGCGCCGAGCGGCTCGATCCGAGACCCGTGGAGGCCGCGCAGCTCGCCCCGCCTTCCGTCGTACACTGCGTGCGCCGGACGAAGGAGCTGCTGATTCTCGACGATGCGTGCGCCGCCGGGGGCCGGTTCTCCTCGGACGAGTACATCGCCCGGACCCGGCCGAGGTCGGTCCTGTGCCTGCCCATCCTCAGGGAGGCCGACGTGTTCGGCCTGCTCTACCTCGAGAACAACCTCGTGCCCGGCGCGTTCACGCCCGATCGGCTCGTAGCGCTGGAGCTCCTCGCCTCGCAGGCGGCCATCTCCCTGGAGAACGCGCAGCTCCTCTCCAGGGAGCAAGCGGCCAGGAAGGCCGCCGAGGAGGAGGAGCGCCGCGCGGCGTTCCTCGCCGAGGCCGGCGAGGTCCTCGGCGCGTCGCTGGAGTGCGATGAGGTCCTCCGCCGCCTGGCCCGGCTGTGCGTCTGCTGGCTCGCCGACTGGTGCGTCATCGACGTGGTCGAGGAGGGGGAGTTCCGCCGCCTCGCAGGGATGCACGCAGACCCGGCGAGAGAGCCGCTGCTCGAGGAGCTCCAGACGCGCTATCCACCCCGGCCGGGCGCAATCCCTCCGGCATCCCGCGTGCTGACGGCGCGCGAGCCGCTGCTATTCCCCGATCTGCCGAACGCCGTGCTCCGATCCATGTGCATGGACGACGAGCATTATCGGCTGATCCGCGAGCTCGGGACTCGGACCACGCTCGCCGTGCCGCTCGTCGCCAGGGGGGAGATCATCGGGGTGATCGCCCTCGCCTCCGCGAGGGCGGGCCGCCGCTACGGGCAATCCGATCTCCACACGGCCCAGGAGCTCGCGAACCGCGCGGCGATCGCCATCGACAACGCGCGGTTATATCGGCAGGCGCAAGAGGCCGTCCGCCTGCGGGACGAATTCCTGTTCGTCGCCTCCCACGAGCTGCGCACCCCGATGACGTCGCTGGGGCTCACGCTTCAGGCCATCCTCCGGACGGGGTCGATGGGAAGGCCGCTCAGCCCCGAGAGCACGGAGCGGCTCGTCGGCCGTGCCCTCCTCCAGAGCGAGCGGTTGAACGCGCTCATCGAGGGCCTCGTCGACGTCTCGCGGTTCGAGACCGGGGGGCTCCCGCTCGAGCTCACCGAGGTCGATCTCGTGGCCCTGGTCCACGACGTGGCCGCGCGCTTCGAGCTCGACCTGGCGCGGTCCCGATGCCCGTTATCGATACAGGCCGTGGCCCCCGTCGTGGGGCGGTGGGATCGGTCGCGGCTCGACCAGGTGGTCACGAACCTGCTCTCCAACGCCATCAAGTTCGGCGCCGGCAAGCCCATTGGGCTCCTCGTCGGCCGGGAAGACGGGATCGCGAGGCTCGTGGTCGAGGACCATGGCATCGGCGTCGACCCTGCCAAGCAGAGGCACATCTTCGAGCGCTTCGGGCGCGCCGTGTCGACGTGGCAGTACGGCGGACTCGGGCTGGGCCTCTACATCTGCCGCAAGATCCTCGAGGCGCATGGCGGCTCGATTCGCGTCGAGAGCGAACCGGACGCCGGCGCCAAGTTCACGGTCGAGCTTCGCTGCGCCGGACCGCCGTGCTCGGGCGACGTGGCGCTGTCGTAATCCGTCCGGTCTGGTCGAGCGGGCAGGGCCTCGAGAGCCATCGCGCCTCACAGCTCCCGGCGGGCCTCCCGGGGCAGCGGGTGCGCCGCCCGCGCGCGGCGCGAGGGCGGAGCTCCCCGCCCGGGCCGCGGCTCAGCGCGCCGGCGCGTTGACGAGGCGGGCCGCGCACCGGCCGTCCTGGCAAAGACAGCCGCCGCCGCAATCCATCGTCCCCGGCCGGCACTCCTGGGTGCAGATCCGCCCCTCCTCGCACGCGGGCGCCGTGGCCTTCGCGACGCAGGCTGCCGGGTGGCACCCGCAGGCGGGCACACAGTCGGCGTCGCTCTGGCACGGGTCGCTGCCCACGACGATCGAGTCGCCCGTCGGGGTGGCCGCGGGCGGCGTGGCCGGCTCCGATACCGGAGGCGCGTTCGAGCCGGGAGGCTCGTGCGAGGAGGCCCCGCACGCAGCGCAGCCGAGCATGGTGGCCAGCAGGAGGAGCCCCAGCGAGCGATCGAGGAGGTGTCTCATGGGCGTGCTCTCTCACGGATCACCGCGAGGTTCCACCGTCAGCTGCGGGCTCATCCGGGCCCCCCAAAAAAAATCTCGGCGCCATGTCGAGCCCGCGCGTCGAGCTCCGACATCCAGGCGAGGCGAGGTCGCGGTGACCGCGCCCCCACCTACCGCCGGGCTCGATCCCGGCCAGGAGCCACGACCATGACCACCTCGCAGAAGATCAAGACGTTCCTCTGGTTCGACAACAACGCCGAGGAGGCGGTGCGGCTCTACACCTCCGTCTTCGAGCGCTCGCGCATCGTCGAGGAGGTCCGCTACGGCGACGCGGGCCCGGGGCCCAAGGGCTCGCTCATGACCGTCGAGTTCGAGCTCGAAGGCCAGCGCTTCGTCGCCATGAACGGCGGCCCGCACTTCAAGTTCAACGAGGCCATCTCGCTCGCCGTCACCTGCGAGACGCAGGCCGAGGTCGACGAGCTCTGGAGCAAGCTCACCGCAGGCGGCGGCTCCGAGAGCCAGTGCGGGTGGCTCAAGGACAGGTTCGGCCTGTCCTGGCAGATCGTCCCCTCGGCGCTCCCGCGGCTCCTCCAGCACCCGGACCCGGCCAGGGCGGCGCGGGTCATGCAGGCGATGATGCAGATGAAGAAGCTCGACATCGCGCGGCTCGAGGAGGCCGCCCGGTAGCGCAGCACGCGGCGCCGGGCCGCCGTTCATCGCCCGCGGAAGCTCTCCACCAGGTGGTCCACGAGGGCGCGCACGCGGTGCGGGAGATGGCGGCCCGCCGGGTAGACGATCGCAAGGTCCAGGTTGCCTCGTTCCGGCCCTCCGGGTTCCAGAGCAGGCAATCGTGATCGGCGAGCTCGCTCGGCCGCGGGTGCCGCGATGCGGCACTCCTGGGGACGTCGTCGCGATCGCCAGCGGGCACGCCGCACCGGGCGAGCATGGCGCGCCGCGGGCCGATCTCGACGAGGATCGCCTCGGACGCGATCGTGGTCGGCGATGGCCTTGTCGGCCCGGATCGAGCGCGCTGATGACCCGATGCGTGCTGCCTCTACTCGGGGACGCGAAGTGGTCCTCCCCCGCTTCCGTCGACACCCCCGACGGCACCAGGAGGCAGGGGTAGCGCGAGATCCTAAAAAAAGCGGCGGCCTTCTTCGCGAAGGAAAACGAGTGAGGTTCGAGTTCATCGACGCGGAGAAGGCGCACTACCCGGTGCTGGTGCTGTGCGCGGTGCTGCTGGTCTCGCGCAGCGGCTACTACGGGTGGGCCAAGCGCTCGGAGTCCGCGCGGGCCAAGTCCGACGCTCAACTCCCTGGCGCTCACCGCGCTCGCGTTCGCCTTGGGAATGCGGCGGCCGGCGCCTGGACTGGTGCACCACTCGGACCGCGGCAGCCCCTACGCCAGCGACGACTACCGGCTCGTGCTCGGGGCCCACGGGCTCATCCCGCGCACGAGCCGCGCTGGCGACTGCTGGGACAACGCCGTGGCCGAGAGCTTCTTCGCGACGCTGAAGGCGGAGCTGGTCGAGCACGAGCGCTACCGGACGCGAGCGGCCGCCACCGCCTCGGTCAGCGACTACATCGACAACTTCTACAACCTGAAACGCCGGCACTCACGGCTCGCCTACATGAGCCCGATCGAGTTCGAATTGAAGACCTACGTGGCCGCGCGCGCGGCATAGTGAGACTGTCCGCGGAACCGGGGGAGGACCAAGAGTGGCAGGGACAGCCCTCGAAGACACTCGTGCATCACGACAGAGAGGAGAGGCTCACTGCGAGGCCGCTGCGCCGAGGTGCGCTCGAACGTCGGCCCCCTTCACGACGGCTCGCGCTCCAGGGTCTCGCGCAGCTTACGCAGTCCGTCGCGCGCTCGGCCGCGCATCACGCGGCGCAGGAGTGGGACCACGAGCCAGCGAAACCACCACCGCTGATTGCGGCTGACCATGCGCCACTCGACGCGCGTCTCGTCGTCGGAGAGCGCCGCGAAGTCCACAGTCATGCGGGCCAAGAGGAAGCCCTCACTTTCGGTCAGCAGACGCTCCCCGACGCGCGCTTCCTTCACCTCGATGTCGATCGTGCCGGTGCGCCCGAAGGGCATGCGCACGGTCTCCCGGTAGCGCTTGCCGACCTGCCCGTGCTCCAGCGTGTCGAGCTCGCGCATGGCTGCGACGCCCGGGAACCAGGTCGGGAAGTTCTCCATGTTGGATACGTACGCGAACGTTTCGTGCAGGGGCCGGCCGATCTCCACCGAGCCCTGCGCCAGAAGCTCCGGCTGCGCGCCGCTCACGAGCGCCTCCTCGGTGCCGTCTTGATCTCCATCGGCCTGAGCAGGCTCTGCTCCACGCACCGACGCATCGCGCGGACGTAGCGCTGCCGGGACCAGCTCCGCTCCTCGATGAGCTCCTGCCAGTTCCCGATCGACAGGATGGTGGCCAAGAAGTCCGCCGCATCCGACGCCGACCATTCGTCGGCCAGTGCGCCTTCGGCCTGAAGCCGCGCCACGAAGCCCGCGCAGACGCCCGTGAAGCCGCGCATGCGGTCGCGCCACGCGAGCTCCGCGTCCTCGTCCGTGGCCCGTGCCGCCCGCATGGCCCGCGCCACGTCGGTGATGTGGGCGACGTAGCCCGCCCACGCACCGATGAACTCGGAGAGGACCGCGCGCGCGTCGGGGGCGCGCTCGCACCTTCGGACCAGGTCGGCGAAACCATGCACCTCGTCGACGTGACGCACCAGCGCGACCAAGAGCTGGGTCCTGGTCTCGAAGTGCAGATAGACCGCTTGGCGCGACACCCCGGCCGCCGACGCGATCTCCGCCATCGAGACGCCGCGACGCCCCGGCTCGGTCACCAGCCGGCGCGCGGCCTCGAGAATCACAGCGCGGGTTTCCCCGTCCTTGCTTGACACGGTGTCAACATGGGGCATAGTTTACACTGTGTCAAGCTCGACGGGCGCGCCGGCGTCACGGTGCGCGGGCGACCGCGAAGGACTCGGGTGACTCTGTCGCTAGAGCGCAGAATAGGTTGAACCATCATTGATTCTTGACGCTTGTGCGGCCTCCGCTCTCCGAGCGGTGGAGCGCCTCAAGATCCTGGCTCGCGGAGGTGCGCCGGAGATCGAACAGACTCGTGGTCACGCCACGTACGCGCGATCGATGTGAACCTCGCGCGATGGGCACCAGCGGGAGCGCGGCGCTGGGCGCCTCGAGGGCTCGATCATGCCAGCGGCAATCCGCGAGGGCTTTGGCGGATAGGACAAGCAAACGCGTTCCGCGAAGTCAAGATTCTCGGAGCCGTTCCTGACTCGTGCAGTCCGACTGTACGAGCTCCTCGGGAGCTACCGCGCCGCGGTGGTGGGGGGGCCCGGCGCTGGCCGGGGGGCGCCGCCGCCGGCCAGACCTTCCGCGTCCTCTGAGGTCGCGCGTCGCGGCGGACGCCTGCGCCGCGCGCTCCTCTACCCCCGCGCCGTTTCCGCCTTCACGACGGGAATCTTCCGTCCTCGCTCTATTTGCTCTCGTGGTGAGCCGGTTCGAGGGCGCGCGGCTACTGCCTGACAGACGTGCGCCTGGCTGGCTGGGTCGAAGTACCCACCGAGATCTTCGCGACCTCCGCGGGCATCCGTGGTGGTCGCCGTGCCGGGCATCCGGGCAACCCAGCTCGGGAGCGTCCGACGCGATGTTGACTTCACTCAAGGTCATCTGGTGGGCTCCTCCCCGGCCGTGCGCGCTGACCGCCTTGCGCCGGGAACCTCGGCTCGGTACTGTGCTCGCTCCTCACGATCGATCCGCGAAAGTCACGAGCCCTCGGAGCGATGACGTTGTGCGTAGAGCCAGCCTTGCCATCGCTCCGTCCGAGCGTGGCGGTACTGACGAAAGCGAGGTGGTCCGCGCGCTCATCGCAGGAGAGCCGTGGGCGGCAGCCGCGGTGTGGAACGCGCATGCGCCCAAGGTGTTCCGGATCGTCGCGCGCGTGCTCGGGCCCGGCGCCGACGCAGAGGACGTCACGCAGGAGGTCTTTGTTCGCGTGTTCTCCAGAGTATCCGGGCTGAGAGACCCCGATGCGCTGGGGAGCTTCGTGTTCTCGGTGACCGTTCGACTCCTCAAGTGGGAGCTCCGCCGCAGGCGCGTGAGGCGCATCCTCCAGCTCGCGGACACCGCCGAGCTCCCGGAGCAGGCGGTCGAGCCGGCGGACAGCGAGGCGCGCGAGGCGCTGGGCCGCCTCTATGCGATCCTCGACACGCTGAGCGCAGACGACCGGACTGCGTTCGTGCTCCGCCACATGGAGGGCATGAGCCTGCCCGAGATCGCGGAGGCGACCGGCATATCGCTGGCCACCGTGAAGCGCAGGCTCAGCCGGGCAACGGAGCGTGTGTCGTCCCAGGTCGAGAAGGACACGTCTCTCGGCGCTTACTGCATGAGAGAGGAGGCGCGGGATGACTCTTGACGAGAAGGACCCGGCACTCAGCCCGAAGGCCGCGCGCGCGGTCGAGCTCGCTCGCCTGTCGCTCGGCATGATGTCTCCCCAGCAGCGTGTCGAGGGGCTGCTCCGCGTGACGGAGCGGACGGCGAGGCGCCCGGGCTTCCGGCCGTCGCCCCTCCGGGTCGGAGCGCTCGCGCTCGCCGTGGCCGCCGCGGTCCTGCTCGGCGTCAACGGGTGGCAGCGAGGAACGCGCTCCGATCGGCTCTCCTACGAGGTGGAGGGCGGCGCCGTGCAGCAGGACGGCTCCGTCCAGGCGGACACATCGAGCCGTCCGAAGGTCCGGTTCTCCGACGGCACCGAGGTTCAGCTCGCCGAGATGGCGCGCGCGCACATCGTGTCGGTGAACGAGCAGGGCGCCAGGGTCGCCCTCGACCGGGGAGAGGTCCACGCGCGCGTGGTCCATCGGTCGGAGGCGCAGTGGCTGTTCGACGCGGGGCCGTTCCTCGTGACCGTGACCGGGACGGCCTTCGCGCTTTCCTGGGCGCCGGAGGCCGAGCGCCTCGATCTGCGGCTCGAGAACGGCTCCGTCGTCGTCAGCGGGCCGCTGTCCGGCGAGCCGATCGCGGTGCGCGCCGGGCAGTGGCTGACCCTGCGGCAGCGCACGGGAGAGGTGCTCCTGCGCGATCTCGATCTTCAGCAGGGCGCGGAGGCGTCGCCGGCGCCCGCCCCGCCGTCGTCCGACCGCGCCGAGGAGGCCAGCGCAGCGCCGGTTCCGGATGCGCCGGGGACGGCCGCGGACCCGACCGCGGACCCGACCACGCCGGCGCCCGCGGCCGAGCCGAGGCGCGACTGGGCCGGGAAGCTCGCGGCCGGGAAGCTCGACGTCATCGTCGACGAGGCGCAGCGCCGCGGCCTCGACGCCTCGCTCGCGGAGAGCAGCAACGAGGAGCTCTCGGCCCTCGCGGACGCGGCGCGTTACACGCGGCGGAACGACATCGCGCGGCGGGCGCTCCTCGCCCAGCGCCGGCGCTTTCCGGCGACGCAGCGGGGCAAGGAGGCGGCGTTCCAGCTCGGCCGCCTCGCGGAGACCCAGGAGGGGGGCGCCGCGGCGCTCGCCTGGTTCGAGACCTACCTCAAGGAGGCTCCGCAGGGGGCTTACGCCTCCGAAGCGCTCGGGCGCAAGATGGTGATCGTGCAGCGGCTCCACGGCGACGCGCAGGCCGAGACCGTCGCGCAGGCGTACCTGCGCCGGTTCCCGGGCGGAACCTACGCGCAGGCAGCGCGGGCCCTCGTTCGGACGCCGTGAGGTTCGCGCGGGCGCAGGCGCTGGCCGGGGCCCTCACGCTCCTCCTCTGCGCGGCGAGCCCCGCGGCGTCGGGGGAGCCCGCGCGTGTGGTCCTCGTGCGGCCCAGCGCCGCCGATCCGTCGATCTCCGAGGCGCTGATCCGCATCCGCGGGGAGCTCGTCGCCGATGGATTCGACGTGGACCTCCTCGATGCGCAGTCGGCCTCCGCCCCCCGACCGACGATGGACGACGCCGGGCAGCAGGCCGGCTCCGCGGCCCTGATCGGGCTGTTCCTGGCGCCGGATGGTCAGGCCGCCGAGCTCTGGGTGGTCGACCCGCGCACGAACAAGACGCTCGTGCGACGGATCGACACGCGCGGCGAGGCGCGGGAGCATATCGTCGAGGTGCTCGCGGTGCGCGCCGTCGAGCTGCTCCGCGCGAGCCTGCTGGAGCTCCTGATGTCCTCGCGGCGCTCCGCGGCGCCCGCCGCCGCGCCGCCTCCGAGCGAGGTGAGCCGGCAGGTGTCTCCGCCGGCAGAGCGGTCGCTCGATCATCAGTCGCGCCGATCGATGTGGGGCGTCGAGCTGGGGGGCGGGCTCCTCGCGAGCCCGGGCGGCATCGGCCCGGCGCTGCTCCTGGTCGCGCGTCTGCGCGTCGCGCCGCTCGGGCCGATCGAGGGGCGCCTCTCGCTCGCCGGGCTCGGGACGGCGCCGCGCGTCGCTGGGCCGCAGGGCAGCGCGACCGTGCAGCAGCGGTTCGGGCTCGTCGAGCTCGCGGCGCTCCCCTGGCCCGAGCTGCGCTTGCGCCCGAGGTTCTCGGTGGGCCTCGGGGCGCTCCACGTCGCCGTCGACGGCGAGGCATCGTGGCCGTACCGGGGGGCCCACAGCGCGCAGTGGGCGTTCGCCGCGGACGCCGGCGCCGGGGTCGAGCTCGGGATCCTGCGGCGGCTCGACGTCGTCGTCGAGGCGCACGCGCTCGTCGCGCACCCGTATCCGGTGGTCCGCTTCGTCGAGACCGAGGCGGCGCGCGGCGCGCGCCCGGCGCTGCTCGGCAGCCTCAGCCTCGTGGGGTGGCTGTGATCGGAGGACGAGCGGTGTCGCGCCGCGCGCCCCGCGGTCGATCTTCCCGGGGCGCTGTCGCCCGCGCCGGCCGTCGCCGCGCGTAGAGGCTGTCGATGCAGCCGAGCAGGTTCCACGCCTGCGGAGAGGCGCCGGGCGTCACGGCCTACGGGCCGCTGGTGGTGCCCGCGTCGGAGTCGGTGCCGGTTCCGACCGGGTTCAGCCTGAACTGCTGGCTGGTGCCGCCGTTCGAAGCCCGCTGGAAGAGGGCGGTGCCGTTGCCGGGCGGGGAGCCGTAAGCGTCGATGACCTTGCCGCTGAAGCGCGACGTGAAGCGGACGGCGCCGCCGCCGAGATCGGTGACGGACCATTGCTGGTTGGGGTTGCCGTGGCAGGTGTACTGGACGATGACGGCGCCGTCGGCGGTCGACCCGCCGCGGACGTCGAGGCACTTGTCGCTTCTGACGTTGCGGATCCGGTAATACCCGTCCACCGCCTCGAAGCGGAACTGCTGGTTGGTGCCGCCGTTGCAATCCCAGAGCTGCAGGACGATATCGTCGGCCGTGGATACGGCGGCGTCGACGTCCACGCAGCGCCCGCTCTGGACGCCGACCAAGGTGTAGGTGGTGCCCGTCGAGATGTCCGCCTCGACCTCCGCCGGAACGGAGTGCTGGGAGAGCTCGGCGACCTCCGCCGCGCCGAGCGCTCGGCTGTAGATCGCGATGTCGTCGACGTCCCCGACGAGGAGCCGCCCCTCCTGCGGCGATCGGCCGACGTAGAGGCTGGTAGTGCCCGGCGAGATCGTCTTCTCGATGGGCACGGTGCTGTGGAGGCGCCCGTCGATGTAGAAGCTCATGGTCAGCGCCTCGCCGTCGACGACCCCGGCGGCGTGCGTCCACCGCTGGAGCTCCAGGCAGGAACACAGGATGTGGTGGTAATCGCCGGTCTCGGGGCCCTTCCAGAACCCGAAGCGGATGCCCGGCGCCTCGCCGTCGTAGTCGACGTCGAGGTCCCATCCGCCGGTGTTCTCCGCGCTGATCACGGTCCTCAGCGTGTCGTCGGCGGGGGGCTCGTCGGTCAGCACGCGAACCCACGCCGAGACGGTCCAGCTCGGCGTGGCGTTGGGGAACTCGCCCACCGTCATGAACTCGCCCTCGTCGAGGTGCAGCGCACGCCCGAACCGGCCGTCCTCCACCCACGTGCCGCCGGTGAGCTTGCCGTCGCGCCGGTTGCCGGACCGGTCGTTCACGACCGTCCCTTTGCCCTCGTCGAACGTCCAGTACGCGACGAGACCCTGGGCCAACGTCGTCGGCGTCGGCTCGACGGCGTCGAGCGGCCCCTTCGCGCAGGCCGCGAGCCCGAGCGACGCGACCGCGGCCAGGCAGCGGGGCGCCGCGCGTCCGCCCGCGGTTGCCGTTGCGCTGAGCGTCCTGGTGATGGCGCGGTGCGGCGTGCGCGACTGCTGCATGTCAGGCCTTCTTGCGTACCCCAGACTTGGCCGGTTCACCATAAAACTGCGCTGGCATGCCAACGGGCCTCGCGGTGTTGCGCGGAGCACAGCCGCGTCCTCGCGATGGGTGTTCAAATTTCCAGCCCACCGAGAAAACGCAGGACATGAGCGGTCGAGGTGATCGAGTCTGCGCTGACGTCACAACCTAGGCCAGCAACCAAATCTTCATGCCGCTCATGGCCTGGAGGCGAACCGCCGAGCTCGTGGCATGCGGGTCGAGCGATACCGTCGCCGGCGACGGCGGCGACGGCACCGGCGCGGCGTCCGGAGGCGGCGCGACCGGCGCGGCGTCCGGAGGCGGCGCGACCGGCGCGGCGTCGGGCGGCGACGCTGCGTCGGGCAGCGGCGGCGCGGGCGCAGGCCCCGGCACGGGCGGCGGCGGGGGCGCGCCCGCGCCGACGGGGTTCGCGCAGATGGAGGATCTCGACCGCGGCGCCGTGGGTGCAGCTGGGGCAACAACGAGCGTTACGGCAACCGCATCGACCGCTTCGTCGGCACGATCGCGTTCCTCGACGACACCGGCCGCCCGAGCGCGGTGTTCGGCCGGGGCTACTACGCGCGCACCACGCTCTCGGCCTGGAACTACCGAGACGGCGCGCTCACGAACCTCTGGACGCTCGACGAACGGCGCCTACAACCAGCCGCCCCCCCGAGTTTCCACATCGGAGAGGGGATGGCCCCGGCGCCGAAGCCGGACATCCACGTCCGCCGAGACACCCCGGGCGGCCGCGGCCCTCCGAGCACGTCGTCACCGAACGACAGCTGGGCCTTGAAGTCGTCCGTTTCCATCCGGGCGATCCCTGCGGAGCGATCGCGATGATGTCGGCGCCCTTGGCGATGAGCCCGTTGGCTGCGTCGACCGGGTCGTTGTGGCGGTCAGGGCTGCGCCACCTCGACGGACTGCACGTCGAGCTGTATGAACTGACCGACATAAGGCTCGGGCGCCGGGGGGACGTCGTCCACGACCAGATGCTTGAAGTTGGCGATCTGGATACCATTCTGACCGTCGCCCGAGAAAGACACGGTGGCTCCACCTCGGACTGGAATGGTCTTCGTATGGTCGATGATGAACGTGTCGTGACCCACGTTGGGGCTGTCGTTGAGGTAATAGACCTCCGGCGGGTCAGAGACAGTGAAGCTGTAGATGTTGTACGTCGCGTCGTCGGGCGTACCGCCCACGCGAAAGTGCATGCCGTCGGGCGTGCCGCCCCGGTACTTCATCGGCTCGACGACGCCGCGTAGTCGGACGGTCACTTGATAGGTCGTGTCGGGCGAGCCGCCGAACGTCCTTGTCTCGTCGACGCGCGCGGACGTCGAACACTCGTCGCTGCCGCCCGGGTCGCGATCGCACGGCATCTCCCAGCGAAAGCCGTCGATGCTGGCGGCCGCGGCGCGCGGGTCTTCGCCGCCGCTGCCGCCGGCCCCAGCACCGCCGCCGCCGGCCCCACCGCTGCCGCCGGTTCCACCGCTGCCGCCGGCCCCGCCGGAGCTCACGCTGCTGGAGGCGCTCGTGCTGGTGCCCGCATCGGCTCCCCCGCCCTGACCGCCAGCGCCCGTGGAGCTGGAGGTGCCCTGGTCTGGAGGCGGGTCGGCGTCGGAGCCGCAGGCAAGAGCGGCCATCATCACCGGGATCGTAAGAAGATATACTCTCATGTCGCACCACTCCGGCGAGAGCGCCGGTGTAGAAGCTGGAGCTGCCGGACGACGTCTCGTTCCTATCGAAGCAGCTGGTGTCCCCCCCCGAGGGGTGGCTACGTCAGGTTCGTGAGCGGGCCGGTGCAGTACCGCGGATCGCCGAACGTGGTCCGGGTATCGCCGAACAGGTTCAGGATCGAGACGAGCAGGTTGTTGTGCGGGAGGTTCGGGTACCGGACCCAGCGCCCGGTGCGCAGGCCTCCGCCGCCGCCGGCCAGCAGGAACGGCATGTCGTTCTTCTTGTGCGTCGGCGGATCCGAGAGCTCGGAGCCGAAGAAGACGACGCTCTCGTCGAGCAGCGAGTGGCCGCCCATGTCGACCTTCTCCATCTCCTGCAGCAGGTAGAGGTGCTGCTTCGAGTACCAGTTGCAGATGGCCTCGCACTCGGCCGGCCTGAAGCCGCCGTCGTGCTGGTAGAAATGGTGGTGCTCGGTCAGGTTGAGCCAGGGGAAGGTGTGCTTCGCCTCGGTGTCGCTCCACTGCAGGGTGCCGACCGCGGTGATGTCGCAGGCGAGCGCCATCACCAGCATGTCCGTCAAGAGCTTGCCGACCTTGGGGATCGCCGCGTCGGTCGAGGTGTCCTTGATCGAGCCGTCGTCGTTCGAGTTGAGCCCCGTGCGCGGGTTGTAGTCGGACGTGTCGACCATCGTCGGAGCCTTGCAAGCGCTCGTCATGGGCGGGATGTTGCTGAGGCTCTGCTCGATCTCGCGGATCTTCGTCAGGTGCTGGTCGATCTTCTGCCTGTCGGCGGCGCCGAGCTGCGTGGACACGGCGGCGTAGCGCCGGTCGAGGAAGTCGAGGATCGACTTCTTTCGCGCGAGGCGACGGGCGGCGTCGTTGCTGTCGTTCGGGTTCAGCGTACCGAAGAGCTCGGTGAAGATCTCCACCGGATCGAGGCGCGGCGGGATCGGCCTGTGCGGCGCGGTGTCCTCGAAGTTCACGGCGTTCATCGGTGACAGCAGGCCGTGGGCCTTGCCCGTCGCCCAGCGCAGCGCGATCTGGATGCTCGCCTTCGCCTTTTGACCGGCGGAGATCCGGGAGGCGATCACCTGATCGATGGACGGCCCCTTCCCGTAGCCGCCGTTGTTGGCGCCCTCCTGCGCCGTGCCGGTGAGCCAGGCGATGATCCCTGCCTGGTGCTGCTCGCCGCGCGCGCTCGCCATGTCGAGGCCGTCGACGACGAGCAGCCGGTCTTGCACCGGCGCGAGCGGCGCCAGGATGGGGCTCAGGGTGAAGCTCGTCTCCGAGCCGGTCGGCCTCCAGCGGTTCAACACGGTCCCGCCGGGCGTGTAGACGGCGAGGAAGCGCTTCGCGGGCTCGGGCGCCGCTTGCGCGGTGCGTTCGGGGCCCATGATCTCCAGCCAGGGAAGCGCGACGGCGATGGCGCCGGCACCTCGCAGCATGGCGCGTCGGCTCAAGCGATATTTCGACATACCCATCACTCCTGTCCTGGAGCCAAGTAGTGGAAAGCGTCCGTCTGCGTGAGCTCGATCAAAAGCTGCTTCACGTTGTGCCCGGCCGCCTCGAAGGCGTTCGTGACCGCCTGCTCGGTGCACCGGTCCTCTTTGCGCAGGGTGAGGCCGTAGGCGAACTCGCTCCAGCGCTTCGCGAAGCAGTGCTGCACGTCTTCCGAAGCGGCGAGCTTCTGCACCAGGTCGATCGGCCCGCTCACGTCCCCGAGCGTCTCCGGGACCGTGCCGCTCGGGTCGATCGTGACGCCGTTCTCGGTGGTGCGGTACAGCCCGACCGCGTCGTAGTTCTCGAACGCGAAGCCGACCGGATCCATGTACTGGTGGCACCCCGCGCAGGCCGGATCATCGCTGTGCTGGCTGAAGCGCTCCCGCGCCGTCTTGCCGGAGTAAGGATCCGGCGGCTTGACCTGCTCCAGGATCGCGCCGGTGGGGAGCGGGATCGGGATGCACATCATCTTCTGGAGCACGAACGAGCCGCGGACCACGGGGTTGGTGTTGTTCGAGTGCGTCGTGCCGGCCATCACGCCCGCCTGGGTGAGGAGCCCGAGGCGCTGGGTCGTGTCGAGCTCCACCTGCCGGAACTCGTCGCCCGTCACGCCGGGGATGCCGTAGAACGCCGCGAGCTGCTCGTTCACGAACGTGTACGGGGCCGTCAAGATCGACGGCCAGGTGCCGTCTCCCTCGAAGATCTCGTGCTCGAGGAACCGCTGGGTCTCCTCGCGCATCAGCGAGCCGATGGTGCGAGAGAAGGTCGGGTAGGCCTCCGCGTTTCGCTCGAGATCCGCGAGGCTGCTGATGGGGAGCAGGTTGTCGAAGAAGAACCGGAAGGTGGGCCGAGACCGGGGATCGTCGAGCATGCGCTCGGCGTGCGCGCGCACGCCCTCCTTGGTCGAGAGCTCACCCGCTTGCGCGGCCAGGCGCAGCTGCTCGTCGGGCATCGTGCCCCAGAGCATGTACGAGAGCCGCGTCGCCATCTCGTCGCCCGTGGGCCTGCGGAGCTCGGGGCGCTCCGGGTCGGGCATGCCCTTTTCGATGCGGTAGAGAAAATCGGGCGATTGCAGCAGCGCCTCGATCACCGTCGCGACGCCGGTGGCGAACGTCGCGTCGGTCCGGCCGACGCCGTACAGCCCGAGGAGCTCGTTCGCCTCGCCGTCGGCGAGGGGCCGGCGGTACGCGAGCGGGGCGAGCCTCTCGATGATCGTGAGCGCGCACGCCTCCTCGCCCTCCGCCGTCACGCCGCGCGCGCAAGGGGCGAGCTTCGCGAGCGCCTCCGGGGTGGCGGTCGCGCGCTGGGCGATGCCCTCCGCGACGGTGCCCAGCTGCTCGGCCAGCAGGCTCGAGACCGACAGCGTGTCCGCGTCGTTGCCGAAGCCGTTCCCGACATCCTCGCTCGGCAGCGAGAAGGCGGGGTCGGTCGTGTCGCCCAGGAGGTCGCGAACGGTGTTGTTGTATTCGAAGCGCGTGAGCCGCCGCAGCGGCGCTCGCCCGGGGTGCACCACGCCGTCCTCGCACGCGAGCGGAGCCCCCGTGGTGGGATCCACCGTGCCAGAAGAAGGCGTGTCGCCGCCGCGATTGTCGCCGGAGTCACCGCCCAGATTTCCGATGCAGCCGCTGGCCACGATCAACGCGATCGGGACAGCTGACCGAAGGCCTCTGAGAGGCCGCGCGTGCTCATGGTTCAAGGGTTTGTACATGGATGTCGCTCTTCGCCCGCTCTGGGCGCGCTGAAGTCCCATCATTGAACAACAAGATTTTTTTATGAATACAGATTGTCATGCAGCCCTCCCCCCGGAAGGGCCCTGCTGCTGTGTAGGACGTGTCGGAACCGTTCTGGTTGCTCGATGCTCCAGTGAGAAATTCACGGAATCAACTCGAGGGACGTGCCGTGTTCCGGCGGGCGCACCATCGCCGAGCTGCCCCCAACGACCTGGGACGCGCCGCCGCCTGGCGGCGGACTGATGGAGAGGGAGGAGCGAAAGCAGGAGCCAGCGAAGCACCCGTCCGGCAGTAGCGGCTCGCCCTCGGATCGGCTCACCGCACGCGCGAATACAGCGGAGATGAAGCTTTGCTTTGGGAGCGTAGCCCTGCGGGCGGGCGAGGTGCGGCCTGCGCGACACGAGGTGCTGGCGGCGTGCTCGTGACGCAGCGCCCGGCGGGCGAGGCCCGGCTGGAACGCGTGGAAAATTCTGGCACGGCGCGCGATGTGAGGGGTATGCCTCTCGCCGGCCCCTCCGGCGCCTGCCTCGCCGGCAAGGGCGTCAGCGCGCGGCGCGCGGCGCTCCGCCGTTCATCGCCCGCGGAAGCTCTCCACCAGGTGGTCCACGAGGGCGCGGACGCGGCGCGGGAGATGGCGGCCCGCCGGGTAGACGATCGACAGGTCCGCCGCGCGGACGAAACGGTTCAGCACCGACTCGAGCCGGCTCGCCTCGAGATCGCGCTCGACGTCCCAGAAGGACTTCTGCGCGACCCCGAGGCCGGCGAGCGCCCACGCGCGCACCAGCTCGCCGTCGCTCGAGCTGCGCCGCCCGCGCACGCGGACCGCCTGCGTCCCCTCGCCCTCCGCGGCGAAGGTCCAGGTCGCCTCGTTCCGGCCCTCCGGGTTCCAGAGCAGGCAATCGTGACCGGCGAGATCGCCCGGCGCGCTCGGCCGCGGGTGCCGCGACCAGTAGCTGGGCGCCGCGCAGACGACCCGGTGCCCGGTGGCGAGCCTGCGCGCGGTCAAGCTGCTCCCCTGCAGCGGCCCCACGCGCAGGGCCACGTCGAAGCCCCCGCGCACGAGGTCGACGACCTCGTCCGAGAGGTGGAGGTACACGCCGATGCGCGGGTGCGCCTCCAGGAACGCGTCGAGGACCGCGCGCAGGCGGCCGCGCCCGAGATCCGAGGGCGCGGTGATGCGCAGGCTGCCCCGCAGCGAGCTCTGCCCCCGCCGGATGCACGCCTCGCTGCGCTCGATCTCCTCGAGGATGCGGCGGCAGTCGACCAGGTACCGCTCGCCCTCCTCGGTGAGGCGGAGCCGCCGCGTGCTGCGGATCACGAGCTGGACGCCGAGCCGCTCCTCCAGGGCCACGAGCCGCGCGCTGATGGTCGACGGCACCGTCGCGAGCGAGCGGGCGGCCGCGCTGAGGCTGCCGCGATCGACGATCTCCAGGAACGTCTGCATCTCGAGGAGGGCGCTCATCTTTCGATTTTATCGAAAGGTGCTGCGCGGCTCGAGCCCGTACTCGCCCCGGCCCCCGCGCGCCACCATCCCCCTGCGCTCGAGAGCACGGACGGCGAGCGCGGACAGACATCGAAACAGGAGGAGACCATGAGCATCCAGAGGAAGGTCGCCCTGGTCGTCGGCGCGCAAGGGATCATCGGCCGCAACCTCATCGATCACCTCGCGGCGAGCGGCGAATGGGACGTGATCGGCCTGTCGCGGCGCGGCGGAGCGTCCGCGGGGCGCGTCCGCCACGTGGTGGTCGACCTGCTCGACCGGGAGGACTGCCGGGAGGAGCTCGGCGGCCTGGCCGAGGTCACGCACATCTTCTACGCCGCGTATCAGGACCGGCCGACGTGGGCCGAGCTCGTGCCGCCCAACCTCGCCATGCTCGTCAACGTCGTCGAGGCGGTCGAGCCGGTCGCGCCCGGCCTTCAGCACATCAGCTTGATGCAGGGCTACAAGGTCTACGGCGCGCACCTCGGCCCGTTCAAGACGCCGGCCCGCGAGACCGACGCGCACCACATGCCGCCCGAGTTCAACGTCGACCAGCAGGCGTTCCTCGAGGCCCGGCAGCAGGGCAAGGCCTGGTCCTGGTCGGCCATCCGGCCGTCGGTGGTGTGCGGCTTCGCGCTCGGCGTCCCGATGAACCTGGCCATGGTCATCGCGGTCTATGCGGCGATGTCGAAGGAGCTCGGGCTGCCCCTGCGCTTCCCCGGCAAACCGGCCGCCTACGACAGGCTGCTCGAGACGACCGACGCGCGCCTGCTCGGCCGGGCCACGGCCTGGGCGGCGACCAGCGCGCCGTGCCGGAACCAGGCGTTCAACATCAACAACGGCGACATGTTCCGCTGGAGCGAGATGTGGCCCAAGATCGCCCGCATGTTCGACATGGAGGCGGCGCCCCCGCTGCCGATGCGGCTCGCGGACGTCATGGCCGACAAGGAGCCGCTCTGGAACGCCATGATCGAGAAGCACGGTCTGGCGCGGCACCCCTACCGGGACGTATCGTCGTGGGGCTTCGGAGATGCGGTGTTCTCGTGGGACTACGACGTGATCGCCGACGGCTCGAAGGCGCGCCGGTTCGGCTTCCACGAGCACGTCGAGACGGAGGCGATGTTCCGGGAGATCTTCGAGGATCTCCGGCGGCGGAGGATCATCCCGTGACGGGCCCGCGCGCCCTCACGCGAGCGCCCGGATCTCCCGCAGCACCGCCTCGACGTCCGCCTCGGTATTGAGCAGGCTCGGCGCGACGCGGGCATAGGAGATCCCGTACGGCGACGTCGACGCGATGATCTTCCTCTCGCGGAGCCTCCCCACCACGGCCTGCGGCGTCATCCCCGCCACCTCGAAGCAGACCAGCCCCGCGGAGATCGCGTCGTCGAGCGGCGTGTGCAGCGTGACGTGGCGCATGCCCTTGAGCCCTTCCTTGCACTGCCGGTTCAGCGCGTGGATGCGGTCCGCGACCTTTGCCTTGCCGATGCGCCGGTGGAACGCGAACGCCGCGGGCAGCGCCCAGCGGTGCTCGAAGGAGTGGAATCCGCCGGGAGACATCATGTTGGCGGTCGTGGGCGGCGCCGGCTGCCCCCGTATCCAGGCGCCGTATCCCTCCTGGCCGAAGTGCGGGATGCTCGGGCGGAGCGTCGGCCAGAGCTCGGCCCGGCCCCAGAGCACGCCCGTGCCCCGCGGCCCGAAGATCCACTTGTGACAGCCGGCCGCGAAGAAATCGCAGCCGAGGTCGGCCATCGTGACGTCCTCGACCCCGAAGCCGTGCACGCCGTCCACGCCGAGGACGACGCGGTCCCCCGGCGCCCGCCCCTGGTTCGCCCTGGCGACGACCTCCGCGATCGCGCGCACCGGCGTCTTCACCCCCGTGCTCGAGTGGACCCACGTGATCGCCACGACCCGCGTGGCCGGCGTGATCGCCCGCTCGATCGCGCCCGCCATCCCCGCCGCCGTCGCGGCGCTGCCCCTCTCGTAGAGGGCGATCTTCCGCACCGCCGCGCCCGATCGCTCCGCCGCGAGCCGGAGCGACTCGTGCGTCGAATAGTGATCGTGCGCCGTCGTGAGCACCTCGTCCCCGGCCTCGAGCGGCAGGCCGAGGTACAGCGACGCGAGCCCCATCGTGGTGCTGTCCGTCAGCGCGATCTCGTCGGCCCGGGCGCCCATGTACGCCGCGGCGGCCTCCCGCACCGGCGCCGCGTCCTCGTGCTGGTGGAGCGCGTCCACGGGGTTCTCGTCGAGCTCCCGCCGCAGCGCCTCGATCGCCTCGCGCACCGGCCGCGGGTGCGAGGCGAACAGGAAGCTCGTCATGTGGATCCACGCCGGCGACACCTCGAACTCGCCCCGCACGCGCGCCCACGCGTCGGCCGGCGCCCGGGCCCGATCGCCCGCGGGCGTCGCCGCCTCCGGCGCCGCGCAGCCCACGGCGCCGATCGCCAGCAGGCCTTCGACCAGGCTGCGCCTCGCTAGCTTCTTCGTCATCTGCAGCTTCCTCCCTCCGTGCCGGGCGCGGTCCCTCTGGAGCCGCAGGATCGCGCGCCCGCGAGCGCTTCGATGCCGCGCGCCGGGAGGTGCCCCCTCGCCGCGCCGGCCGGGGAGATGGCACGGGCGCAGCAAACAGGCAGTAACTATCTGAAACCAACCAGCTTTTCGTCGCGCTGGGCGCGGGGCGGATCGCCGGCGCTCCGCGCTCTCGGCTTCGTCCCGTCATGCCGCTCGAGCGCGACATTCCTGGCTCGCCGTGGAGGGCTGCCGTCGCCGGGGCGGTGTCCGCGCTCCGGTCGCGGTGGTGGGGGAGTTCCCTCACCAACTCGGAAGATGGAACCGCCAAGGCGCCATAAGACGCCAAGAAAGACGCCAAGATTCTTGTTATTTTCTTGGCGTCTTATGGCGCCTTGGCGCCTTGGCGTCTTGGCGATTCAAAAGACCCCACCTTCAGCCGAAGGCCCCACCACCCCGGCCGCCGGGCTCTCAGCGGATGAGGTAGCCGCCGATGAACGAATCGACGTCTGCGGCGAGGGTCCCGACCTCGACGGGGATGCCGGCGGCGCGCAAGAGCGCGATCCCGCGGCCGAGGTTGCGCGGATGGCTGTCGATCACGGCCACGAACACCGCGCCGATGCGCCGCGCGATCAGGGCCTTCGCGCAGGACGGGGTGCGGCCGAAGAACGAGCAGGGCTCCAGCGTCACGAACGCCGCGCAGTCGGAGAGATCGCCGGGGAGCGTCGCGAGCGCCATGGCCTCGGCGTGGTGGCAGCCGGGCGCCTGCGTGAAGCCCTCCGCGACGATGCTCCCGCCGCGCGCCACGACGCAGCCCACCGGCGGGTTCGGGCGACAGCGCGGGAGCGCGCCGCGCGACACCTCCAGCGCCCGCGCCATGAAGCGCCGCTTCTCGGCCTCGGTGTACGGCGCGACCCGAGACCGCCGGGCGATCTGTGCCTCCACGGCCGGCCCGCTCACGGCGCCGGGCTCGGGTAGCGGGCGTGGATCTGCTCGATCTCGGCGAGCACCTCCTTGCCGAGCACCACGCCAGCGCTCTTCACGTTCTCCTCGAGCTGCTCGAGCGTGGTCGCCCCGACGATGGTGCTCGCCACGAACCAGCGGCTGCGCACGAAGGCGAGCGCGAGCGACGCCGGCGTGAGGCCGTGCGCGCGCGCGAGCTTCACGTACGCCTGCACCGCCTCGTCGACGTTGGGCTTCCGGTAGCGCTGGCCGAACGCCTCGAACCGGGCGAGGCGCGAGCCCGGCGGAGGTCCGCCGACGTACTTGCCCGTGAGCAGGCCGAAGGCGAGCGGGCTGTACGCGAGCAGCGGCACGTCCTCGCGGCGCGAGACCTCCGCGAGCGCCGAGTCGAAGGTGCGGTTGAGGAGGCTGTACGCGTTCTGGATCGACACCGGCCTCGGGAGCCCCAGCTGCTCCGCGACGCGGCTGAACTGCGTCACCCCCCAGGCGGTCTCGTTGCTGAGCCCCAGATAACGGACCTTGCCGTCGCGGATCACCTCCGCGAACGCCGCGAGCTGCTCGGGGATCGGCGTGCTCGATCGCTCGTTCGCCGGATCGTACGCGGTGGCGCCGAACTGCGGCACGTACCGATCCGGCCAGTGGATCTGGTAGAGATCGATGTAATCCGTCCTGAGGCGCCGCAGGCTGTCCTCGACCGCGCGCCGGACGTTCGCGCGGTTGACGGCGAGAGAGCCGTTGCGGATCCACGAGAAAGGGCGGCCCGACGCGGCGATCTTCGTCGCGAGGATCACCCTGTCGCGCGGCCTCTGGCTCAGCCACTCGCCCACGTAGCTCTCGGTGCGGCCCTGCGTCTCGGCGCGGGTCGGCACGGGGTACATCTCCGCCGCGTCGACGAAGTTGACGCCCGCGTCGAACGCGTAGTCGAGCTGCGCTTTCGCGTCCTCGAGCGTGTTCTGCTCGCCGAACGTCATCGTCCCAAGGCAGAGCTCCGAGACCCGGAGCTCGCTGTCACCCAGCTGTCGGTAATGCATCGCTGTTCCGTCCGTGGGGCTTCCAGTAGCACGCGGCCGCGGCACCGTCCACCATAACGGAAGCCACATCTCCCATAGCGGATGCGCGCGCCGCGCGGTGTGGCTGCGCCCGGCGTCGGCTCGGCGCGGCTCCTCCGCGATGGGGATCGCGATCTCTCGCCGGACGAGCGCTCGCCGGCAGCGCGCTCGCCGGGGCCCCTCGACGAGCCCCGGCAGCGCGGAGGGGAGAGCCGCTATGTGGCCTGCAAGTGCTCGATCAGGATCTTCACGCCAAGGCCGATGAGCACGACACCTCCCGCCACGTCGAGCCGCTTGCCGAGCATCGCTCCGAAGCGCCTGCCGGCGAAGAGGCCGATCGCGCTCAGGACCGCTGTCGTGACCCCGATGGTGACGAGGGAGAGCGCGAGCGGCGCGTTCAACATCGGGAGGGTGAAGCCGACCGCGAGCGCGTCGATGCTGGTCGCGATGGCCAGCACGAACATGACCCGCAAGGCGAACAGGTCCTTCTGCGCGCCGTCGTCATCATCAGCGCCGGACCGCGCCTCCCACAGCATCTTGCCGCCGATGCCCCCGAGGAGCACGAAGGCGATCCAGTGATCCCACGCCTGCACGAGGGGCCCGACACGCGCGCCGAGCAGCCACCCGATCAAGGGCATGAGCGCCTGAAAGCCGCCGAAGAACCCCGCGACGAGCGCGACGTGCCGGGCGCGGATCACGGGGACCGCCAGCCCCCGCGCGGCCGAGACCGCCGTCGCATCCATCGCCAGGCCGAGCGCGAGGAGCAGAATTGCGCCGAAGCTCACGAGCTCACCGCGGATGTCGGAGCCCCCGGGAGAGCATGGACCTCGACGGTGACGTGCTGGAGGCTCGCGATGGAGGCCAGGGCCTCGCGGTAGGCGATCGGCGGCTGCGGGGACGGCGCGGCGACCGACACGATGCAGGCGCGGGCCCTCGGGCCGATGTCCCACAGGTGAAGGTCGACGACGGCCGCTCCAGCGAACTCCGTCTCGATCCGCCGGCGAATGCGCTCCGCGATCGTCTCCGATGGAACCACGTCGAGCAGCTGCTTCGCCGCTTGCCGGCACAGGCCGTAGCTCCAGCGCGCGATGACCACGCCGCCGACGATGCCCATGGCGGCGTCGAGGAACGTCCAGCCGAAGTAGCGTCCGCCCAGCAGGGCGAGGATGGCGAGCAGGCTCGTCAGCGCGTCGGCGAGCACGTGGAAGTACGCGGCGCGGAGGTTGTGATCGTGTCCGTGAGGGTCGTGCTCGTGGTGATGATGGTCGTGCTCGTCATCGTCGTGCTCATGGTCGTGCTCATGATCGTCGTCATGGTGTGCGCCGTGGTGCTCGTCCGCGTGGAGGAGCTTCACGCTGACGAGGTTGACGACCAGGCCCAGAATCGCGACGGGGAGCGCCTCGGAGAAGGCGATCGGCTCGGGACGCAGGAGGCGGCGGAGCGACTCGACCACCATGAGGAGCGCGATGAGCGCCAGGACCACGGCGCTCGTGTAACCGGCCAGCGCGTGGACCTTCCCCGTGCCGAAGGAAAAGGCGCTCGACCCCGACTGTCTACGCGCGAACCAGTAGGCGAACACGGCCATGCCGAGGGCGCCCGCGTGCGTCGCCATGTGCCAGCCGTCGGCGGTCAACGCGAGCGAGTTCGTCGCGTACCCGACGGCGAGCTCGGCGACCATCATCGCGAACGTGAGCGCTACGACCCAGCGGGTCCTCGCTTCGTGGGAGGCCACCCCGGCGCCGTGATCGTGGGAGTGCCTCAGCGTGTCGAGGGGGTCGGCGGTCGGGCTGTTCGTCATGAGGCCTCTCATTTCACGTAGGCGCGTACGATCTGGACCAGCTCCTCGACGGCCTCGCGCTGCGATGCCGTCGCACCATCCCCGGCCATGACGTGGGTCCGGATGTGGCCCTCGATGAGCTCGCTCACGAGCCCGTTCAGGGCGCCTCGCGCCGACGTCACGGTCTGGAGGACCTCCGCACAGCCGTGCTCGCCATCGAGCGCCCGCTCCACCGCCTCCAGCTGACCGCGGATGCGCCGCACGCGAGCGATGAGCTTCTTCTTGTTCTCGATCGTGTGCACCCGGATAGTATAGGGGACTATGCTACACTTCACAAGACGGACGATGCGGCCGGACCGACAGGGCGGACGATGACGTTCGGCGCGCGCCGTCCGGGTGCGCACGGCGGTGGCGCGCAGGGTTGCTCCCCACGAGGTCACGGCGAGCGCCGGAGTCGCCGCGTGAGCGCCGAGGCGAGGAAGTCGCGGAACGCCGCGACGCGGAAGGGCAGGTATCGCGCGGACGGGTAAACGAGGTGCAAGGGCGCGTCCGAGGACACGTGCGACGGCAGCACGCGCACGAGGCGGCCTCGCTCGACCTCGCGGGCGCACAGGACGATCGGGAGGAGGCCGACGCCGACGCCCGCGAGCACCGCGCGCCGCGCGAAGCTGAGCTCGTCGACCGCGAGCGGCCCCTCGACCTCCACCGTCTCGGTCCCCGCGGGCCCCGTGAGCGTCCACGCGGCGCGGTTGCGGGTCGCGCGGAAGAGGACGCACCGGTGCGCGGCCAGATCGGCGAGGCTCCCGGGGACGCCGGCGCGCTCGAGGTACCGGGGCGAGGCGTACAGCGCGTCCTCCACCTGCCCGATCTTGCGCGCGATGAGCGAGCCGTCGCGGAGCGGCCCGGCCCGCAGCGCCAGGTCGAAGCCCTCCTCCACGAGATCCACGACGCGCCCCGTGAGGACGACGTCGACGCGGACGGCCGGGTGGCGCCGCACGAACCGGGCGACCGCCGGCTCGAGCATGGCGACGCCGACGTCGACCGGCGCGGTGATGCGGATGGCGCCGCGCACCACGGCCTCCATGTCGGCCACCATCGCGGCGGCCTCCTCGAGGCTCGCGACGCCGCGCGACGCCCGCTCGTAGAACGCCGCGCCGGCCTCGGTGAGCCGCATGCTGCGCGTCGAGCGGTGCAGGAGGCGCGCGCCGAGCGCCTCCTCGAGGAGGGCGACCGAGCGGCTGATCGAGGACTTCGGCAGCCCGAGGGCCCTGGCGGCCGCGGTGAAGCCCTGCTCATCGACGACGCGCACGAAGACGGCGATGCGGTTGAGGTCCATTGTTCTCCCCAGGAGAACAACCCGTTCTCGGATGCCTGTCTAGTGCGTCGTCGAGCAACGATGCATGGTGGCTCCTGTGACGCGCGGCCCGCGCGCCCCGGATGACCCGGGCGCGGCGGGCCCCCTCTTCACGAAGGACGACGAGCCATGGACACCACGACCAGCACCAGCACCCCGAGCGCGACTTCCTCCCAGGCCGCCCGGTGGACGATCGACGCGAGCCACTCGAGCGTCTCGTTCTCCGTGCGTCACATGATGATTTCGAACGTGCGCGGCGAGTTCGGGGGCGTCGCCGGCGAGGTCACCTACGATCCGCGGCGCCCCGAGGCGTCGACGGTCTCGGCCACGATCGACGCGGCGTCGGTCCACACGCGCGAGGAGAAGCGCGACGCGCACCTCCGGAGCGCCGACTTCTTCGATGTCGAGGCGCACCCGACGATCACGTTCGCCTCGAAGAGCGTCCGCCGCCGCGGCGAGGGGCTCGACATCGTCGGCGACCTGACGATCCGCGGCGCCTCGCGCGAGGTGACGCTCGCGGTGAGCGAGCTCTCGGGCGAGCACAACGATCCGTACGGCAATCGCCGGCTGGGCGCGACCGCCACGACGAAGATCCGCCGCAGCGATTTCGGGATGAGCTTCAACGCCGTCCTCGAGACCGGCGGTGTCCTCGTGGGCGATGAGGTCTCGATCACCCTCGATATCCAGCTGATCAAGCAGGCGTGAGCGCGGGCGGGGCCGTCGCCCGGCCCCCGCGCGGGCGCTCCGCGGCTCGGGAAGGCGCCCCCTCCCCATGAAACGGCGTTCGTGCGAAGACGTGGAGCCTCGCCGATGATGGTCCGCTCCCGCCTGCTGATCCTCGCCGCTGCCCTCCTCTGGTCGACCGGAGGGGCCGCGATCAAGCTGAGCTCCCTCAACGCGTGGCAGGTCGCCTGCGGGCGGTCGCTCATCGCCGCCCTCGTGCTCGGCCTGGCCATGCCGGGCGCGCGCCGCATGCCGTCATGGCGCTCGTTCGGCGCCGCGGCGGCGTATGCGGTGACGATGGTGCTGTTCGTCCAATCCACCAAGCTGACCACGGCGGCGAACGCCATCTTCCTCCAGTCCACCGCTCCGCTCTATGTGCTCTTGCTCAGCCCGTGGCTCTTGCGGGAGCGGCCCTCGCGCGGCGAGAAGCTCGCGGTCCCGATCTTCGTGCTGGGCCTGGGGCTCTTCTTCCTGGACCAGCTCTCCGCGGGGCAGCTCCTGGGCAACGCCCTGGCGCTCCTGTGCGGGCTCGCCTTCGCGCTCGCCATCATCGGGCTCCGGGCGGCCCAGGACGACAACCCCGTGGTGCTCGTCTGGGGCAACGTCCTCGCCGGCCTCGGCACGCTGCCGCTCTCGCTGGGCAGCGCGACCCGCCCGGGGGCGCTCGACGTCGGGCTCCTCGTGTTCCTGGGCGCGGTGCAGATCGGCCTGTCCTACGCCCTCTTCGGCCGCGGCATGCGCCACACGCCGGCCGTGGAGGCGTCGCTGCTCGTGCTGATCGAGCCGGTGCTCAACCCGGTGTGGGCGCTCCTCTTCGTCGGCGAGCGCCCCGGCTTCTGGTCGATGGTGGGCGGCGCCGTCATCCTCGGGGCGACCGCGTGGCGCACCATTCACGCCGCGCGCGCGGCGGGCGCCGGGGGCCCGCTGCGTCCGCGGATCACGGAGTAGCGCGGCGTCGCTCCGCGCCCTCTGGGCGCTATCCGTCGGCTCGAAGCGCCTCGACATGGACGATCGCGTGATCGTCGAGGGTCGGGAGCTCCGTCCCGTAGATCCGGGCGCGCGCCGCGGCGCTCGCCCGCCCCAGCGCCGCGGTCTCGGCGGCCCGGCCCTGCGCGAGCCGGACCCGCGCGAGCTCCGCGAGGCCCGAGAGTAACCGCCCATCGGTCGCCATGGGCGTGGCCCCTCGCGGCGCGCGCCGGGGTCGGCGATACTGGACGCGGAGCGGCGGCCTATCTTCGGACATGCGCAGATAGGTCGCGGAAGTCGCTGCCTATTCACGGGAATACACCGATATACCGCGGAGCTTCGCGACCTATTCGCGGGAATACGGAGATTGGCCGCGGCGCCTCGCCGCCTACATGCTATAATCCGCCGCTAGGCCCTGCGACGCAACTGATTGCGACGTTGGGCAGGCAACGGGGCAGCTATCTACTTCGGGAGACGCATGACTCGCACCAAGGTTTTCCTCGGTTACATCGCAGCGGCTCTTGCATCGAGTCTTGTATCGGCTTCCTGTTCGCGACTGGAACAGTCGGAGTCCGGAAGTGGCGGACCAGCTGCTCCGTCGCACGCGCCTTCTGTAGCGAAGTCCGCGAACAAGGATCCCGAGAGGTCCTCCAGCGAGGTGGAACCAAGCCCGGAGCCCACGCTTCAGCCACGAGCCACGAACGACTTACCTCAACCTACGCCTCGCTCCCCTCCGATCCTCGAGGCGGACCCGAATTCGAAGGGCGTGAGAATGGGCAAGCCGCTTTTTTTCCTGCGGCTACGCGAATTTTGCCTGGGGCAGTAAGGCTTACGGGCACGTCCTTGATGATCAGGGCCGAATTTGGTTCTACGACCTGGGAAGGACCTGGTCTCCCCAACCCGCCGGGGACGGACTCTATCTGGAGACCGGGCTGAGAGAGCGATTCAAAAATCCCGTCCTCCAGTCGCGCCGCGTTCCTCCTGCGCAGCTGGCCGACATGCGGAAGAAGGCGGAGATCGCTCGAGGCGGTCGAATCGAGAAGAAGCACGTGGGGCATGATGCGGGCGGCGCCGGCTGCGAGGCCTACCTGTGGGAGAGGTCCGACGCGTACCGGGAAGTTGAGCTCGGCAGCAGTGGCGACTATGAGATTCGCAACTCCAGCTTAGAGGCCGGCCATCTCCAAGAGTGGCTACGGGAAGAACTCGGCATGGGCATCCATCCGCAGTCCCGGCGGAAGTAATGGCTCCGAAAGCGTACACGAGTATCCGCCCAGCCATCGCCATGGGTGCGGCCCCTTGCGGCTCTCGCCGGGGTCGACGATGCTGGGCGCGGGCGGCGTCTGCCCACGGTTCGGGCGGACACGGGCGGGCACACGAGGGCCGGCGAGGAGCTCTCCCCCGGCGCGGGGCTCGAGAGCCGCGTCGTTCAGGACGCGTCGGCGTCGCCAGCGGCCGGGGCCGCGAGCGACGCTCGTGCCCACGCGTCGGGCAGCAGCTCGTCCAGCCGTTCGCGAGGCCAACCGGCCTGCAGCTTGCCGATCACGGCCGTCGCCCAGGCGAGCGGGTTGACTCCGTGCATCCGACACGAGCCAAATATCGTGTAGCCGACGGCGAGGCGTTCAGCTCCCTTGTCCGAGCCCGCGGATAAGTAGTTCTTTCTTCCGAGCGCTACGCATCTTATCCGGCGTTCGACTTCGCCGTCGTCGACCTCGAAGTGCCCGTCGGTGAAGCAACGTCGCCACACGGCTTCCTGATTGATGGCATACTGAGTTGCGACGTACAGCGGCGTACTTGGTACGAGCCGCAGATGCACCTCGTGAATCCACTGGTACAGCTCGTCGACCACGGGCAGCGACAGCTCCTGCCGGCGCGCCAGGCGTGCCGCCGCGGACAGCGCCTCAGCCTTGCAGGCGGCCTCGATGCGGTAGATGGCCTTGAAGTACGCAAGCGCCACAGCGGCTCGCGCGTCGCCGCCCTTGGCCGCCTTCTCGAGCTTCGCGCGGATGTGCATCCCGCAGCCGAGCCGGCGCTCTTCAGGCACGAGCACCAGCTCGATCAGCTCCGGGATCTGCCCGGCGGCCGCGAGCTGCTCGAGCTTCCGTCGTATATCCGCCAAATCGACACGGAGCGCTGCTTGGGACTGCGGGGGATGGGTCACGAGGCGCGCTGGATACGCAGGCCGCGCGCATCCATCAAGCCTTGCTTCGACGCGTCGAGATTTCTCACGCCAGGTCTCCAGCGCTTGCGTCGTATGGCCTGCGACAGGTCGAGCCCTTCGAGCATCAGCGACAGCTCGGCTGCCTCGACCTCGACGTGGATCGTGCCCTGGGGCAGGTCGCGGGCGAGGTGGAAACGGCCGCGTATCCGGTGCGGTCCCAAAACAAGACACGGAGCTGGTCGCCTCGCCGATTCCTGAACACGAACAGATGTCCGCAGAGCGGTAATGTGTCGCGACACATTACCACTCTCAGGACAGGTTTGTCGATTGTGCCCAGAGCCTCTTCGGCTTGTACCCCTCGCGCCGCGCGAACTTCTCGGCGCTCAACCCGCTCCGCTCCCATCGCTCCACCCGCTCGGCCCACTCCGCCCTCGTCGCCATCGCTTCCTCCTTCGCGATGGGAACAGGTAACCGACGCCGCGCCGACCATCACGATGGCGTTGGCTGGGCGGATACGGCTCAGAGGGGCAGAGAGCCCGACAGCCGATGAGCCCGGATCGACATCGAAGAGCGCCGCCGCGGGCGGCCTTCAACGCGACGCCACGGGAATTCGCGCGGCGCCCCCTTCGTCGAGCCAGGTCGCGAGCGTCTTCAGTCCCGGGTGGAGCGCGCGGAGCGCGGCGAGGTCGATGTCGACGCGGAGCTTGATCGCGGCCTCGACGATGCGCTCGAACAGGGGACTCTGGCGCAGCGCCTCGGCCGGAAACGTCGCATACGCGAGCGGCCGCCCCGTCGCGCGCCCGAGCGCGGCCGCCACCTCGACGCCGGTGAGCACGTCGCCCGCGAGCTCGAGCGTCCGGCCCACGAAGTTCTCGGGCGCCGCGATGACCGCGGCCGCGATCGCGCCGATGTCGTCGGCCGCGATGGCGGGAATCCGATGCTCCGGCGGGTAGAAGAACGTGAACGCCCCCGGCGTCGAGTAGAGGCTCGCCTGGGTGAGCAGCTCGAAGAACGCCCCGGGACGCAGGATGGTGAAGGGCACATCGAGCGAGCGGACGTACGCCTCGATCTGCCACTTGCTCTCGAAGTGGCCGACGCCCGTGCCCGGCACGAGGCCGGCCATCGAGGTGTACACGAGGTGCCGGACCCCCGCCGCGCGCGCGGCGTCGGCGACGTTCTTGCCAAAGCGCAGCTCGTCCTCCGAGGTGATGCCGTACTGGGGCTGCCCCTCGCTCGGCTGCACGCTGAAGACGGCGTCCGCCCCCCGGGCCGCGGCCTCGAGCGAGGCGCGATCGCCGAGGTCGCCGCCCACGACGTCTGCCCCGAGCCGGCGCAGCGCCGCGGCGGGCTCGCCGCCCAGGTTCCTGACGAGCGCCCGGACGCGGGCGCCGCGCGTCAAGAGCGCTCGCGCGGTGGCGCCGCCCTGCTGTCCAGTGGCGCCCGTGACGAGGACGAGCCTCTCCTTCTCCGTGGTCATGACCAGGTCTCCCTTCGCAGGTGGATCGCGGGCCCGCGGCGCCCCGGCGCCGGCCGCCCACGCAGGTCACGATAAGGGCTCGTGAGCGGACGAAAAGCGCTGTACCGTCCATAGAAATGGTTCGATCGTCCACAAGGGAGGACGCATGGACGTCCTGACGGAGGCGCTCCGCAGCGTGCAGCTGCGGAGCCAGATCTACGGACGGCTCGAGCTGACGGCGCCCTGGGGCATGCGGATCGACGCGCACGACGTGACGACGTTCTACGCGCTCTCGCGGGGCGGGTGCGTGCTCGACGCGGGCGGGCGCCGGCTGACGCTGGCGCCCGGCGATGTCGTCTTCTTGCGCGCCCGGCTCGCGCACGCGCTGCGCGATCGCCCCGGCTCGCGCGCCGTCTCGCCCGAGGAGGTGTACGCCCAGCGCGGGGGCCGCTGCGGGGGCATCGTGCGCTACGGCGGCGAGGGGGCGCCGACGACGATCGTCGCGGGCGGCCTCCACTTCACCGACGCGCGCCTGAACCCGCTCGTCGCGAGCCTGCCTGAGCTCATCCACGTGAAGGGCGACGGCGGCGTGGCGACGCGGTGGCTCGAGTCGACGCTCCAGTTCGTCGCCGCCGAGATGGACGCGGAGCTGCCTGGCCACGAGCTGGTCGCGGGCCGCCTGGCCGACGTGCTGTTCGTGCAGGCGCTGCGCACCCACGTCGCGGGCGTCACCTGCGAGCAAGCGAGCTGGCTGCGGGCCCTCTGGGACCCTACGCTCGGCGTCGCCTTGCAGCGGATGCACGAGCGGCCCGCCGACCCGTGGACGGTCGAGGCGCTCGCGCGCGCCGCGGGCGTGTCGCGCTCGGCCTTCGCGGCCCGCTTCAAGGGTGTGCTCGGCCTCGCGCCGCTCGAGTACCTGACGCGGTGGCGCATGCACCGCGCCGCCGACATGCTCGCCGACGAGGCCGCGAGCACGACAGAGGTGGCGAGCGCGGTCGGATACGACACCGACGGCGCGTTCTTGAAGGCCTTCAAGCGCCACATGGGCGAGACCCCGGGCGCCTACCGGCGCAAGGCGCGCGCCCGGAAGGACCGGTGACGCCCGCTGGGCCGCGGGCGGTACGCCCCCCGAGAGCGGGTGTTGCGCGCTCCTGGGGCACCGATCGCGTCGATCGAGCGAGAAATGAACCGCCAAGACGCCAAGACGCCAAGACGCCAAGACACCCAAATATTGTCTTCTTCTTGGCGTCCTTGGCGCCTTGGCGCCTTGGCGGTTCGAAACTCTTCTCGTTTCAGCGGGTTCAACCCGTTTGATGCCCTGGGCGCGGCCGCCTCAGAACGCCGGCACCACCGCGCCACCGTAGCTCGACTCGATGAAGCGCCGCACTTCCTCGGAGTGCAGCGCCTTGATCAGCGCCTGCACCTCGGGCCGCGACTCATCGCCCTTCCGCACGGCCAGCACGTTCGCATACGGGTTGCCCTTGGCGGACTCGCTGGCGAGCACCTTCGCGTCGAGCTTCAGGTTCTTCTGCGCCTCGAGGAAGTAGTTGCCGTTGATGACGGCCGCGTCCACGTCCGCCAGCGTGCGCGGCTGCTGCTCGGCGTCGATCTCCCGGAGCGCGAGCTTGCGCGGGCCGTCGATCACGTCCTTCACGGTCGCGGCGCTCCCCACCCCCTCGCGGAGGCGCAGCAGCCCGTGCTCGGCCAGGAGCTTGAGGGCCCGGCTCCCGTTGGTCGGATCGGCCGGGATCGTCACCTGCGCCGCCTCCGGCAGGTCCTCGAGGCGAGCGTGCTTGGTGGAGTACAGGGCCAGCGGCTCGAGGTGCACCGCCGCCGCGCTGCTCAGCGAGAGCTTCCGGTCGGCGCAGAAGCGCTCGAGGTAGGGCACGTGCTGGAAGTAATTGGCGCCGAGCTGGCCGTCCGAGAGCGCGATGTTCGGCTGCACGTAGTCGGTGAACTCGACGACCTCGATCTTCACCCCCTCCCGCTCGGCCAGCGGGGCGGCCGCCCGGAGGATCTCGGCGTGCGGCACGGGGGTGGCGCCGACCTTCAAGGTGCGGCTCCCGCCGGCGCCGGCGGGCTCGTCCGGCTTCTTGCAGCCGGAGAGCAGCGCCATCACGGAGAGCAGGAGAGCGGAGAGAACGATCGCAGGGGTTCGCATCATGGTCAGTCCTCCAAAGGGTCACGTGGCGAGGCGGCGCGGGCCAGGGCCCCTGGAACAGGGTCAATCGCGAGCGCCGGCGCCCCGGGCGCTCGTGCGGTCGAAGCGCGAGGCGAGGCGGTCCCCGAGCAGCTGGACGCCCTGCACGAGGACGAGGAGCACGACGAGACAGCCCAGCATCACGTCGGTGCGAAAGCGCATGTATCCGTACTTGACGGCCAGATCGCCGAGGCCGCCGCCGCCCACGGCGCCCGCCATGGCGCTGGTCCCGAGCAGGCTGATCACCATGAGCGCCGCGCCGCGCACGAGCGACGGCAGCGCCTCGGGCAGGAGCACCCGGAGGATCACCTGCCGGTGGGTGGAGCCCATCGCCACCGCCGCCTCCACGAGCCCGGGGTCCACCTCCCGCAGGCTCTGCTCCACGACGCGCCCCATGAAGGGGATCGCCGCCACGACCAGCGGCACGATGGCGGCCGTGCTGCCGATCGTCGTGCCCACGAGCAGCCGGGTCAGCGGCACGATGGCCACCATGAGGATGATGAACGGCACGGAGCGCCCCACGTTCACGAGCGTGCCGAGCGCGCGGTGGAGCAGCGGCCGCTCCCAGAGCCCGCCCCGGTCGGAGATCACCAGCAGCACGCCCAGCGGGAGCCCCGCGAGCAGGACCAGGATCGCGGAGACCGACGTCATGTAGAGCGTCTCGACGGTGGCCGTCCACAGAGCCTCTGCGAGCTCGCTAGTCATGCGCCACGAGCTCCGGCCGATAACGCTGCTCGCGCAGGTGGCCGAGCGCCTGCTCCAGCGCCTCGGGGGCGCCGGTGAGCTCGACCAGGAGCCGGCCCACCGGGACGCCGCCCACCCGCTCCAGCGTGCCTTCGAGCAGCGTGGCGTCCACGCCGAAGCGGCGCGCCAGCACGGCGAGCACCGGCTGAGCGGCGCTGTCCCCGGCGAGGGACAGGCGGACGAGGCGGGCCCCAGGGCGGACGGGCCAGGCGCCCGCGGCGAGCGGCGCATAGCACAGCGCGTTCAAGCGGGTGCCGGGGAGCGCGAGCAGGTCGATGACCTTGCCCTGCTCGACCACCCGCCCCCGCTCCAGCACGGCCGCCGAGTGGCAGATCTCCTTGAGCACGTCCATCTGATGGGTGATGAGCAGGATGGTGAGCCCCAGCTGTCGGTTGATGTCCCGCAAGAGGCCGAGCACCGCGCGCGTCGTCTCGGGGTCGAGGGCGGAGGTGGCCTCGTCGGACAGCAGCACGCGCGGCCTCGGCGCGAGCGCCCGGGCGATCCCCACCCGCTGCTTCTGGCCGCCGGAGAGCTGGGCCGGATAGGCCTGCGCCTTGTCCGAGAGATCGACCAGCGCGAGGAGCTCTCCCACCCGCTCCCGGATCCGGCCCGGCCGCCAGCCCGCGATCGCCAGCGGATACGCGATGTTCGCCGCCACGGTCTGCGAGGAGAAGAGGTTGAAGTGCTGGAAGATCATGCCGATGCCCTGGCGGGCCTGCCGGAGCTCCCGCGGGCCGAGCGCCAGCATGTCCCGTCCGTCGACCCGCACCTCGCCCGCGGTGGGCCGCTCGAGCAGGTTGACGCAGCGGATGAGGGTGGATTTGCCCGCGCCGCTATGCCCCAGCACCCCGAACACCTCGCCCGGGGCCACGCGCAAGGAGACGCCGTCCAGCGCGGTCACCTCGCGCCTGCCCTGCCGGTACACCTTGCTGACGCCCCGCAGCTCGATCACGGCCGACGACCACCTCCACACCCGCCCCGCGGCGGGCTCCGGGAACGGGCCGCCGGCGGAGAGCGACACCCGCGCCGCTCGCGCGAAAGCTGCGGGCCAGCTTATAGCGGCCAGGGCGCGCCGGAGCAACACGAGGGCCCGCGATTGCTGCCCACGCAGCAGCGCGCTCCCCCCTCAGCGGCGCGCTCCCTCGCCTTCAGCGGATCGATGAGATGTCGAGTCGCTCGATGCCTGTTCCCGGGCGGCCCTACGGCGTGCAGTAAGCGATGGTGCGCCCGCCCTGCTCGGCCGTGGCGCAGCCGGTGTAGCCCGCGGCGCGGCAATCGAGGGCCGCCGGCTCTCCCCAGCTGCAGTACCGGAGGACGGCGCCGTCGCACGCCTCGTCGCTGCCGAGATCGCACGCGCCGCCGACGAGCCCGCAGGAGGCCGCGCCGGCGAACTGCCCGCTCTGGATGAAGCCGCAGCCCTGGCCGGCCGGCTCCTGGGCGGCGCAGTCGCGGCGGCCCAGCTTGCCGCCGGCGCAGGTCTCGAGCACCGCGCCGTCGCACCGCTGCGAGAAGAAGGGGCACGCCTCGCCCGTGCCCACGCACCCGAAGTCGCTGCGCTGCTCGTCGAAGCCGCAGGTCTCCCCGGCGATCGAGAAGACCTGCTCCTCGTCGCGGCCGTTCACGTGCACCAGGTTGTACTGGCTCGGACAGTGGATCCGCGTCACGAAGCCGGCGGCGGTGCACGCGACGAGCACGTCCGCGTCCTCGGGGTCGCACGCCGCCGGCGTGGTGGCGTAGTCGCACGGCTCGGCGCCGCACCCGGCGATGAAATCGGACATGCAGGAGAGCCCGGCGGCCGCGCAGTCCATCGCCGCGAGCGGCGCGCCCTGGTCGTCGCAAACCACCCAGGTATCGCCCTCGCACAGATCGGCGCCGGCCCGCTCGCTGCACGCCGCGCCGAAGCCCCCGGCCGGCGGCGTGCAGGCGCGGACGCCGGCGCAGTCGGCCGCCGCGAGCTTGCAGTCCATGGCCGCGAGGCCGAGGCGACTCGCCCCGACCGTCGCCCAGGCCCACCGCTGATCGAGCTCGTGGCTGAGGCAGTTCTGGAGTCCCACCGGCGTGCCGCCGTCCGCGTCACAGGCGTTGATCCGCAGGCATGCCTCGACGCGCGGGTCGAGCTCCGCCGGGCCCCCTCCGCCGCCGCCTTCACCCCCGCCGCCCCCTCCCCCGCCGGAGCCGCCGCTCGCGCCGCCGGGGTCGCCGCCGCCCTTGCCATCGTCGTCGCCGCAGCCCAGGAGCGAGAGGCTCAGCAACATCATGATCACGCAACGTGGGGTGTAGATTACACTCATGGCGCATCTTATCACGCTGGTCGGATCCGAGACAGGCCTGTTGCCGGGAGCGCCTACCAGACCGAGTGCACGCGGCCGAGGAGCTCCTGCTTCACCACCGACAAGATGGCGTCCAGCTGACCCTGGCTCAGCTCCTTGCCGCTGCCTGGGGCCGTGAGGGCCGCAACCGCGCCCGCGGCGCCCGGGAAATAGCCATGCACGTTGCCGTCGAAGGGCCGGCGCGATCGGCTCGGGGCGCCGGCGTAGACGGCGTAGAGGAGCGCCAGCAGCGGAGACTGCGGCGTGGCGTAGAGCGGGTCGTACATCAGCTGATCGGGCACCCGGATCAGCTCCTGCCCCAGGATCGCGCAGATCTGATCCGCGAGCTCGGCCGTGGGATTGGCGCCGGGCTGCAGGCCGACCTTGTTGCAGATGGTCGCGGCCCTGGAGGAGAGCTGATACTCGTTGTAGGCGAGCTTCGGATTACTGCGGATCTTCTGCCTCTCTGCCACGTCGCTCGAGTGGATCGCGTAGAGGAAGGAGAGGGTCGGATAGTCAGCGTTCGCGTAGCTCATGGTAAGGTCTCCTTCACTGCTCCGTGGCGACGATGGGATTCCAGGCGGCCCTGGCGGGCGGCCAGAAGAAGTCGGCGCAAGCCTCGCCGGAGCGCCCGGTCGCGAGCCTCGTCGGATGTGCCCGAGAAGTCCCAGCCACGGATTGCGATGCGCTGATCGCGCCAAGCAAGAACAAAGCCATCGGTTGTCGAACGGGCCTACTACGCTCGCCCCATGACATCGGGGTACACGCCGAGGAGGATATGTGCTCGGGTGTCTCCTTGGCCCAGATAAGGCCACGGCGCGGCTCAGCTCCTCTGGGCAGGGGGCCAGTCGGCGACGGAAGAGGCGTATCCGCCGCGAGAAATCGATGGCTCGATCGAAGCGGCATGGCCTTGAGGCCGTCCCGCGTGCGCGCACGGCCGTCGCGTGTGCGCGCACGTGCACGACCATCACGCGTGCGCGCACGGTTCCAACGAGCGCTCTTCCCGGCGGCACGAGGCGTAGCAGGTTATCCCCCGAAGTAGGGCGATCCGGCTCGCGGTGCGCGCATGGCGGGCTCTGCACGACGCGCCGGCCCGGCGCATGGCCGTCGGAATCTTACAGATCGCCAGCGCCCGCAGGCTCGTGGGCTGAAGCGCGCAGCTGCGCCGTCGTGAGCGCTGCGTGGCCGCCTACGCCCATGCGCTCGCCAGCCGGCGGGCGCGCACGATCTCGGGGACACACACCGTGTACCGCATGCGCCAGGCGGCGTCGGGAATGGCCTCTACGCGCGCGGTGATCCCGAGGAGCGCCTCGCCGAGCGCCGCCCGCGCCTCGTCGCACCTGCCGCTGGTCCAATGCGCCTCCGCCAGCGCCACGCGCGCATCGATCTCGACGTAGCCGCCTCCGCCCAGGCACGCGAGCCCGGGCTCGATGCGGCTGGCCACCCGGGCCGCCTCCTCGTGGTCGCCCAGGTGAATCAACCCGCGGACGAGCAACGCCGTCACCCAGAGCCGCCGCAGCGGGATGCGAGCGCACAGCGCGTCCGCTTCGAGCGCCTGCTGCACGGCGTCGCCGTACGAGCCACGCTGGAGGAGAACCTCCGCGCAGATCCCGTGGGCCCAGCCTCGGTACCCCACGCTCACCCCCGCAGAGCCGAGCAATGACAGGGCCATATCGCTCGCTTCCGCCCATTTCGACGGATCCGCCCCGCGCGAGAGCAGCGCCGCCAGGTGCAATGCGGATTGACGCTGCGCGAACGGGATCGCAATGCGCTGCGCCAGCGCCACGGCTCGCCGCAGCGTGGCCTCGCCCGCCGCCGGATCGCCGAGCTCGGCCTCGGCCTGGCCGAGCCTGTTCAGGGCCGTGATCTGGTTCCGGAGGTCCTCGATCGCCTGGAACGCCTCCACCGCCTGCCGCGTCAGCTGGAGCTGCCTCCATGGGTCCCGTTCGAAGGCGCGCACATAATCGCTGCGCCCGATGGCGAGCGCGCCCCGGAGGTCGAGATCCAGGTTGGGGATCGCCGCGGCCAGCGCGTCCGCGCGGTCGAGCAAGGCGCTGCAGAGCTCGCGGCGCCCGTAGGTCTGGAGCAGCGACGCGGCGAGCGGCGCCCAGAGCATGTACTCCCGGCCCGCCTCCGCCTCCGGCTGAAACCGGACGAAGCGGTCGGCCGTCTCCACGAAATCATCCTCCGCGCCGAGGACGAGGCAAGCCCACGCGCGATGGAAGAGCGCAATGCACGCCCACCGGCTCCCGCGCCCCAGGAGCGGCAGCGCCGCGGCGCTCGCCTGCTGCCCTGCCTCGAACTCGGATCGCCAGCAATGCGCCATCGCCTGCAGGGCCAGCAGATCCCCGAGGATCTCCCCCTGCACGCCGCAGTCGACGCCGCGCCGCGCGCGCGAGGGCGCTCCCGAAGTCGCCGCGATCGCACGATTGACGGCCCGCGCGAAGGTAATGGAACGCGGCCTGATCGAGCGCTCGCCCGCGCTGGAGATGCTCGGCCAGCACCACGGGATCCGGCTCTCCCGCCCGCTCCAGCCATTCCGCGGCCAGCCGGTGGCCGAGCCCCCGATCGCCCTCGGTCAGCATGGCATACGCGCCCTCGCGCAGGAGCGCGTGCCGGAACGCCAGCTCCTCCTGCCCCGGAAAGCGGCTCTCACGCCGGCGCACCAGGATCTCCAGCGCCACGAGCGCCTCGAGCCCGGCCGTGACCTGGCGCAGGCGCGCCTCGCCGCCGACGAGCGCCGCCACCCCGCCTGCCCAGAGCTGCGGAACTTTTGTTAGACGCAGGAGAGGCAGAAATTCTGGCTGAAACCGGCGATTTGCTCAGCTTGGTCGGCCGGAGTAGGATCATCCTTTTGGACAGGTGCAACAAATGAAAGACGCAACCCCCAACACCGCGATCCGTCGGACCCTCGGCTACCCGCGCGTGTCAACGAGGGAGCAGGAAATCGCGGGCGTCTCCCTGGACGCCCAGGCCGAGAAGATCGGCAACTACTGCCGGCTCCACTCGCTGCCGGAGCCGATCTTGTTTCCGGAAGTCGAGAGCGGCGGCGAGGAGAACGAAGCAAACAGGAAGAAGGTCGCCGCGCTCCTGGCCGACATCCGCCGCGGCGACATGGTGATCGTGACGGACATCGACCGCTTCGGCCGCGACGTGGTCTTCATCGTGAAGAACGTCCGGCAGATCATGCGCAAGGGCGCCGTGTTCGTCGCCATTGACAAGGGCTTCGATTCGCGTTCGCCGATGGCAGAGGACACGCTGGCCAACTGGGCGGTCGGCGCGGAACAGGAGCGCCGTCGGATCAAGGAGCGGACCGAAGGGGGGCGCAAGCACCTGCGCGTCCAAGGCTACTTCGTCGAGGGACGGCCGCCATTCGGCTACGAACGCCAGCCGAAGCCCAAAGGAACGAAGATGCCGCTGCCGCTCCGCGTGGTTCCGGAGCACGCCGTGGTGGTGCGCCGCATGTTCGCGCTCGCGCTTGAAGGCTATAGCGTGTTCGAGATCGCGAAGCGCCTGCGCCAGGAGTTCGGCAAGGTCAAAGCGTTCGGACGCGCCTGGGTGCTCATTGCGCTGCGTAACCGCGTCTACACGGGCCGCATTGCAAAGACCGCTGTGCGGCCGAAGGCGACACGCGGCGCCGTGCAGCTTCCGGCCGAATGGGTGCCCGCGCATGAGGCGATCGTCGATGATGAGACGTTCAACAACGTCCAGCTCGCACTGAGAGATCGACGCCGGGGGAGGAAGCCACAAGCCGAGTCTGCGACGGCCAATCACTTGCTGCGAGGCATCTGCCGCTGCGCGGAATGCGGCGGCAGCGTTGCTGCGATTCCGGTACCCCGCAGTAGCCGACACAAGGTAGGCTACTACGTCTGCCGCGGCCATGTGGAGCAGAAAGAGAAGGGCGTGCGGTGCAAGTCTTCCGCATGGCTCCGTCAGCCGGACGCGGACGCCGCTGCGGGAGAGCAATTCCTGGCGTTTGCGCGCTCGCTACTCACCTCGCTCACCAGGCCGCCGCGCCAGATCGAGAAGCCAGATTTCGCCGCCCAGCGGCGGGAGATCAAGGTCGCGCGACAGCGCGTCGTGGAATTTGTTGCGAAGGGGCTCTTCACGGTCGAGGACGTGAAGGTAGAACTGAATCGCCTCGATGACTCGCTTGCAGCAATCGAGGCGAAGGAAGCCGAGTTCAAAGAAACGGTGGGGAACGATACCATCGAGACTCGCAAACACGCACATGCCTATGTCCAGCAGATAGTCGACGAGTGGAGCATCTTGCAGGTAGACATCCAGCGAGCGCTGATCCGCGCGTTCGCCTTGAAAGTCGAGGCGACGAAGGACAAGCAGATCAGGATCACTTGGCGCGACCCATCGCAAATATCGGCGGCGCATGGTGCGCAGGAGCTGCCGGCGCTCCGTCCTGCGCCGATCGTCGCTGCGCTGCCCGCACCGTCGCCCGTCGCCTCGCTGTCCCCGATCGTCGCTGCGCTCCCCGCGCCGACGATGTCCGCGCGTGACTACCTCGGCTCGCCGGAGCGTGCCCCCGCCCCCGTTGAACGTTCGCGGGGCTGACCGCTGCGCGTCAACCCCTTGGAGGGGGTGCGTGAGCATCGACGCGGCGCGTCCCCTGCTCCCTGCTCGGCTGGTTCCTCTCGGCGCTCGCAAGCTCGCCCGTATTGCGCGATGGCCTGGCGCTGCTGCTCGACCTCATCGCTCCACCGTTCCTTTCGGTGCCGCAGCTTGCGCTTCAGCGCCTCGACACCAGCGCCGTCGATGAGCCCGCGCTCCGAGGACTCGACCGCCGGCCGCGCCGCGCTTGAAGCCCTCGACGGCCCCGAGCTCGCCGATGTGTTGGTGGGCTCGTATTTCCGCAGAAACTCGGTGAAGAAGAACCGATGAACTCGACCCATCGCTCAGTCAGCATCCGGGAGTGCTCGCGCAGGTCAAGGGCGCTCGCCGCGCCAGCCGGCTGCGCCGCCCTTGTCCTGCGGCACCAGCGCCTTGTTCGGCGGCTCGCATACGCCATGTGTCCCTCTGGCCCGATGTATCCTGCAACAAATCGGACGACTATATGAATCATGAACAGTGGTCATCGATTGCATGTAAGCGGCCTCTGGCTCGATCGCATCTCACGGACTTCCTACCACTGCGCCCCGAGCGTCGCGACGTGATGTCGCCCGATCACCCGCACCCACGCTCTTCTCCAATACAAGATCTAATCGAACAGTCTTGGACGCACGCTCACGTACACAAGCCTGCCGTCCGCGTCGCGCTCAAAAATGCGCACCAATCGATCTTGTGAAATCACGATGGCCATCCTGAACCGACCCGCGGCAACCCAACTAGCCGCCGAAAGGTGCCGCGTACCTTTGGCCTTGAGATTCAGCGGTGGTCCACCGCTCGCGTGCCGAACCATCAAATCTTTTAGCGGCGGCGGCCTCAGCTTCGCGCCAAACGCGCAGAGCCGCATACCATTGTCGAACAACACTGCCCCATCTAACGTGGATGCGCGTATTGCGTTAGATACGTTTTGCTCGAACACTCTCTCAGTATTCAGCAAATCAATGATAGATTCAGCAGTCTGACTTGTGATTCGCTCATTCTGCGCAACGATCACATCCAGAGACAGATCGAGCAGTGACACAGTTTTGGTTAGCCAATATGCGGCGGGAGCAGCAGACCGCGGCCAACGACCCCTGATGACCGAGAATGCAAGTAGCCCTCCACGACCCGCAAACCAGGCTCCCCTGATTATTCTTTCGATGACGCGAAGGCCGGCGATCGGTCGCAGCGCCTCGACCGGCGCCGGAGGACAGTCTTCGAACTTCAACAATACATTCTTCGACTTAAGATGATTATTGATAAACCGAATACTATCGCCTTGGATAACGTCGGCAACAGGCTGTAATTGACCCTCAAAAAGAAACGCCAACTCTGCAGAAAACCCCTCGAGCAGCACAGTACCGGGACCAAGTACGGTCGCGGCAATGAAGGCATATTCGTGCATCGGCATTTTCGAGGCAAGATCATGATCCATTCTAACGCCAAAAAAATGACTGCGGTCGCCCAACTCCAACAACAAACATTCTATTCTTGAATTTTCTGGCAATGAGATAGGTCTCACCAGCGGTCGTGAGTCCGGCGAGCTTTATAAGCGCTGAAGGTGTGCATTCAACGGAGCCATCGAAGAGATACCCGTCCCATGCGTACTCGGTGGGGAATTGTACGATTGCCAAACTGAACTGGATGTAGTTAGACTCCTCTCTCGTTAAGCTGGCCTGCATGACGATCGGGACGAGGGCGTCAAGAACATCTCGAGCCCAGCCGGTCAAATTCGAAGCTCCGGCAGGTATGCGCGCACACGCCTGCTCGACAATTTCAGCGTCGGAGTTCATGGCTCATCGGGCTCCGCTCAATGCTGTTTGGACGTCGTTCTCTGCGCCGCTCGGAGGCTGGGTCCTTGCTAACGAACCCGCCCGCCGAACTCTGTGTTGACGCGCCGGGGGTACCCCCACCGGCGGGTCAACACAGAGTTCGGCGGCATCTGTCGCGCCAGTAGAGGACACACGTGCTTCGGCTACAGCTGGCATATTCCCCGCGATCATGTGACCGCATCCGACTCGCTCGTAGGGTCCGCCCCCGGTGGTAGATAGTACCGCAGCCGTGGGTGCACAAAAGCTCGCGCGGCGAGGACATTAGACAATGCTACCTCAATGACCTGCAGGAATGCGCCCAATGCATCATCGCCGCGACCCCAGACGTGCCCGAGAGCGTCTTCCGTTCCGTTTGGGCCCTTCTTGAAGCCAGGCCGCTTCTTGGCTACGGTATACTTTCCTAGTACGCATACTGCGTCCAACAAAGGTGTCTCAACGAAAGACTTGATCGCTTCTTCGCTCGGCCCGTCGAAACCGAAGTAAGCGGAAACCACTGCGGGAATGCCAAGGTGATCTTCAAGGGTACTCAGGCCGCTGCGGAAGGTGGCTTCTGATTCCACCCAGCTATCAGGGGGCATCGGGGCTCGAAGCACATCGAGCAGGGGCGCTGGTCGATAATACCTCCGCAGGCTGCCAATCCCATGGCGGACTCTGCCATGCTCCGCTGCCCAGCCCGACGCTTGAAAATTCGACTTGAATTTGATGGTCACTGCGACGGCCTCGACTCGAACGATGCGGCGTTCTCCGTGTATATTCAGACAGGATGCGACGCTCTGTTCGAAGATCACAATGTCCAACTCACCAGAGGTACCCCCGTTGCTGTCGACTACCTCGGCTTTCGAGACGCCAAATGTTGTCCCTACACGCTCAGCAAGGAAGCGCCGAAGGAGGTCCTCTCTTCCGTCGCCCTTAGCGGTAGGGTGATCAAACACGCCGATGGCGCGTGCTTGCTCCGTCAACAGGCGCGACAAGGAACGATTGATGTCCCTGAAGTGTGAAGCCATTACGGACGTCTCTCGAGTCTTGGGTATATTAGGAAGGTGAATTATACTGATGTCCAGGCCGCCCCGGCCATAGAATCGGGAGGAATGCACTCACCAGTGCTTCGCCTTTTAACCTCGCCTTGACTGTCGTGGGACGCCTCAGCCCGTCGAACGACTAGGTTTGTGCCGCGAGCGGGTGCCCGCAGCGCTCCCGCTCGTCGGTCACCAACCCCGAGTTGGGCTGCGCTACACATTCCATCGGGAAGTGTCGCCCGAGCGGCAGAGTCACACGGAAGCTCGAGCGACAGGATCATGTCGTCGACCCCGACAGAAGAAGCGAGATTTCGTCCAGCATGAATCCGTGGATAGTGTAGCGCTTTGGGTTGGTCTCGCTCTGCTGCATAATAACAGGATCACAGTGGGGCCAAGTGGCGCGAACTTCCGTGACAAATCGATTCAACGCCTTAGCGTGTTCCCTTGCGATCTTTCTCGTCTGCGCGGCAACTTCTTCGTGGATGATGCAGAGGCTGGAGAATGCGTTGTTGACGTGAATGGTGACCTCAATCTCCTGGTCTTGAGCACTGAGATAGGATTTTACCTTGGTTCCCCATGAATCGAACTCACGCAACAGATCGTCTCTATTGAAGTACATGCGCAGCGCTCTCAAACCTGAGCTGTCGACGAGTGTGCCGAATATTTCTTTACCAGGAATAACCGATGCACTCAGGGTAATTCCACCAATCGGCAATCCGCAGTGCTGCGAATAATTCCTGAGCTTCCACACGAACGCATAGGAGTCGGTCGTGTCGTACTGCTTTGAGACAGCGCGCTTGAAATGGGCCACCTCCGGCGACTTGTCGCCATACCAGCGCTTGATCCTGGTCTCCACGTGGTCCAGATAAGTGCGCATCGCCGTGAGAAAATTTAGGAGGTACATATTAGCAAGCAATGTAAGCTTGCGTGCGCCGGTGCTCCGCGGCATCATTCCGAGTATCGATGTGCTAGTTTCCTGCTTATATTGATCGAAAGATGAATTGGTGAAGTCGCTGAACGCATCACGGCTCAGTGCGACAATGTCAAAAAGCTGTTCCATAAATTGGAATTGTACGAGTCCTTCGTTTGCCTCGGTGATGGCTTTGACCTCGGCGTCAGTGAGCACTCTCATCGAGTCGATCGATCCTCCACCGGCTGGGTTCAGTACGCCTAGCTCTTTAGGTTTCACAGCCACTCCTCTCCAGGTGCACAACTGTTACGGTGATGTTCGCGCGTGTCGACCGTCAACGTGCCTGCCCAACTATTAGTCGATTGCTCAACCGAAGCCGCCGGACCAGGTCTGTCTAGATCGTCATCTTTTGTGACCTCCGCCGCGAAAAATCTCACGGATCGGGTCTGCGCCGCAAGGCCCAGATGCTGTCCAGCGCCATAGGGTGGATCCCATCTAACACCGACGGCAGTCGTCTTGCCGGGTGGCCGGGGGCGCCTGGAGGGGGCGCGGCGGACGCGCAGCCGGAGGCGTCGCGCCGCGTCGCGCCCGGGTGACACGGCGCGGCCGTCTCATCGGAGGTTGCCGGACACATACCGGTCCGTTGACAACCTCGGTCCGAAGGGGCCGTCGAGCTGGCTGCGCGCGGCCTGGCCGCCGCGGTTCAGCACGTGGGTGTAGATCATCTTCACGCTCACCGGGGCTGTGGCCGTCCACCTAGTCGAGCTCGGGGCCATCGCCGGCGAACTCCCCGAGCGCGGGCTCGGCGCCACGGCCTTATCGACTACGGAGCGGCCGCGGACGTTGAGGAGGACGCTGGCGAGTTCGGGGCCGTCCGCGCGGGTTGAGGGCCACCTCGGGCCTGGTGACTGTACACTGGTGCTCTGCGCCGGCGAGCTCGGGGCCGTCGCCGGGGAGCTCCCCGAGCGCGGGCTTGGCGCCACGGCCCTGGTCGACCGCGGAGCGGCCGCCGGCGTAGAGATGGACGACGGCGAGCTACGGCCCCGAGCTGGCCGATGCACGCCTCGACCTGCACGACCGCCGCGGTGAGCAGCCGCGCCGAGGCACTCGACAAGGCCCGCTGCGCCCCCGACCTAGCGGACATCGACGGCGCTGCTCTCGCCAGGGCCCACCTCGACTCCGCTACGCGCCCCGCTTGGCACCAGGCTCGTTTGTGCGCGCACTGCCGCGCCAAGCCAGGCTTTAGCCCTCCTTGCCTATACGCCCAACCCTGCGAAATGATTCGGCCATCCGGCAGCGACGGCGCTGAAGACGCGACCGGTTTACGCCGTCGTAAACCGGTTATGGAGTCGACCCGACCGCGTCCATCGGTACGGTGGGACGGATGGCACCGCCTGACCGGCAGCCCCCGCAGGGCACACACCCCCCACAGCCGCCGCAGGCCCCCCAGCCGCCGCAGCCCTCGCCGCTGGTCCAGGCCCTCACTGCTGCCGCTCCCGCCCTCGCCGTGGGCTTGCCGGTCGTCGTCAAGCTGCTCACCGAGGACCGCTCCGACCACTACGAGCAGGAGATGCAGGTTGCCCTCGAGCGCCACAAGCTCGAGCAGGAGCGGCGGGAGCTCGCGCAAAGGGAGCGGGCGCTCGAGCGCAGGGCGGCGGAGCTGGAGCGGGAGCACAAGCGCCTCCAGGAAGAAGCCGCGCGCCTGGCGCCCACGCCGGGCGGCGATGGAGGGCGCTTCCAGCGCCGCAGGAGGCCCCCGCCTCCCCGCTTCGTGACGACCTACGGCTTCGACGAACGTCACCAAGAGCGGCTTCTGGTGCCGGAATTCATCACCTATGCCTGGTGCGCTGCCTTCTGGTACCAGACGCCGTCGAAGGTGCGCGCGCAGGTGTCGAAGGCGCGCCGGAGCCAGTACGCACGGATCGCGCGGCTGCCGCCCCTTCTAGGTGAAAAGCTCGATAAGGCCGGCGTCCCGTTCTACGCGCTGCGCTTCGTGGCGTACGCTGAGACGGTCGTGGAGCAGGAGGAGAGGGCCCGCAAGGTCCTCGCGGGCGAGCGTCCGCCGCGCCGGATGCCGCCACCCCCGGACGAGCCGAAGGCCGCCAAGGCGACCAAGCGCCGGAGGGGGCGACCCGCCTACCCCCGCGCGCAGCCCGGCGAGAAGAAGCCCCGAGCCGATGAGCAGGGCAGCCCCACCGCGCAGGCCCATGGAGACGACGCCGCCGAGCAGCAGGCCAACCAGTTCGACGAGATCATGTCCCTGATCGCCTTCCACCTCGCCGGCAAGCTCGAATCCAACAGCGACCCCGACAACGAAAGCGCCGATGACGACCTCGACGAGGAGGCGCCGCTCTAGTTGGCCCGCGCACCGATCGGGCAGCACCGCGGATCATGGTGCCTGGCACCCGCGCAGAATTACCAAATCGACCCCCCAAGATCGGCCCCTCGGGCGCTCCGTCGAAACGACCTAACTGCGTGTCACCAGAGCGTTTCTTCGCCTGACCAGATCCCGGTAACTCGCGACGAGTTACCGGATCATCAGAATTACCATTTCGGGCCTCCTCACGGGCTCTCGTTCAGGCTCCGTCCGAACCCGAAACACTACAACAACGGAGGTTCGATATGGCAGGAGCAGCTACCCTTGCGCAATCGGCGGCTCCAGACGCGTGGCCGTCGGGCCGCGGTGGCGGGCGACGCTGCTGCACGGGCCGCATCGTGCGCAGCCCCAGGCGTTCGGCCGTCAGCGCGCGGTGACCGCGACGTGCCCCACGGCGCGCTCCCCGACGAGCCGCCCGCGCGCGGAACGGTCAAGCACCGGCGCCGTCGTGCAGCTCCAGGAGCGCGGTCGTCAGCAAGCCACCGGCGCATGCCGCAGCTCGCGGACATCGCCACACCAGCGCGGCCGCCTCGGGGCGCTCGGCGTGCGCCGCGGATCCGAGCGGCGCACCGCGGCGCGGAACGCGGGCGCCACGTTGGGGCCCTGCACACCTCCATCGCGCACGGTACCTTGGGGTCGCTGGCCGCCGTCGCAGGCTTGCCGATCTCCCTCGCGTCCGCTCGGCTGCAAACGCGAACGGCGGACGCAATTCTTGCGACAACGGAATCCAGCGCGACCCTCGCAGGGACGTGTAGGTCGCACACGTTGCCGGTCCGTCGCGCTCGGCTCGCGCATCGCGCGTCTCCTGAGCCTCCCGTGAACGGCCAACCGGCCGCTGGCACATCGACCCCGGGCGGCGCGCTGTGGTTCCACCCTGAACGCACGCGCTTCCCGGGTCGTGGCTGTCTGTCCCGCTCACCGCATGCACTTTTTTTGACACCTGCCGGGAATTTCACACCCAAACACGCAATGCGGTTGCCCCGGATCGCTCGGGGAGACAGCGACGCCTGGAACGCTCCCCGCCGGCAACTGGATGATGTAGATAGCAACGCCGCGCCGGATCGGATCCCATCGAGTCTGGCGAGCCAAACCATGGAAGCGTGCATCAGCTCCCAACGAGGTGAACCGTGCGTCGTGCTGCTCTCCTTACGCGCCCATCACGCGCCGCGACCTTCGCCGCGATCCTCTTGCTCCCTTCCGTTGGCGCCGCTGAGCCATCCGCGCGGGCCCGACAAGTTCAAGAGCTGATGCAAGAGGCGGAGAAGGCCGCGAAGCGGCTTGAGATCGCTCGCGCTCGCGAGTACTGGGCGCAGATCTACGCGCTCGATCCCACGCCGATGGCCATCTGCCAGCTCGGGCAATACGATCTGCGCCTCGACCGCCTCGAGCAGGCTGCGGAGGAGCTCTCCAAGTGCATCGAGCAGATGCCCGCGCCGACGAACGACCTCGAGCGCCGCCGCTACGAGGTGAGACACGCCGATCTCGCGGCGGTCCGGCAGCGCGTGGCAGAGCTCCAGGTGAGCGCCCCGCCGGACACGGCGCGGATCCTCGTGGACGGTCGCGAGGTGAGCGGTGGCCGTCGTGTCTTCGTCGCCCCTGGACAGCACGAGGTCACGGCGACGGGAAAGCAGGGGCAGGTGGCCCATGCGCTCGTCAAGGTGGCGGCGGGGGACTCGCGGCACGTCTCCCTCACCTTCGAGGTTGCGAAGTCCTCCGCTGCGAAATCCCGTGCGCCCGCTCGGGTCGCTCCAGCGTCGGGGCGCTCCCGGCGCAACCCCTGGATCATCGGCACCGGCGCGGCCGGCTCGGTCGCGCTGCTCGGTGCAGGCGTCGGCCTTCGCCTGGCCAGCGACGCCGCGGAGCGTGAAACGGCCGCCAAGGTGTCTCGCTTGGTTGACGGCTCGATGCTCCCGAGCAGTGCACGGTTCAGCAAGGTCTACGATGAAGCGAACGCGGCCAACACACGAGCCAACGTGTTCCATGGCTTGAGTACGGCTGCCCTCATCACAGGCGCGGCGCTCGGCGTCGCGACCGTCGTCTATGTGGTCTTTCCCCGGGGCAAGGCCGAGATCCGCACGCGAGCCGGGGGCGCCGAGGTCAAGCTCGTATGGTAGCCATCGGCCATGTCTGGGAAGGCCACGAGATCCTGAACGAGGAGCGCGGCATGGTCCGTCACTTCCTCGCGCGGCAGATCGGCGACAAGAGGGATCTGGTCTGGTTGCACATCCGCGATGGCGCGCGCATCGATGAGGCCGTGTTCGCTGAAGACATCGCGCGCCTGCAGCGCCTCTCGGACGAGGTCCCAGAGATCGTCCGCGTGCTCTACGGCGGGGTGAGCGGCTCCGTGGCGTGGGCGGCGTCCCCCGTGCTCAGCGACGCGATCCCGCTCGCCGACGCGACGCGCGAGAACGACCTCGGGCCAGCGGATCTCAGGGCGCTGATCGACATCGGCCGCTGTCTCGTGAGTGCTCATGAGCTCTCCATCATCCATGGCGCCCTCAGTCCCGATCGGGTCTTCATCGTAGGCGATGGCCGCTACGCGATAACGCATTTCGGGTTCGCGCGCCTCTTTCAGCTTAGTGTGGAGGAAGCTCGCAACGACCCGTATGGGCATGCACCGCCGGAGCTCATCTCAGGTGGTCGTCTGGGGCCTCGCGCGGACGTCTACGGCTTTGGCACCATCATGTACGAGCTCTTGTGCAAACGCGCGGTCTCGCCGTGGGCCCCTCACCGGAGCTTCCCCGCCGGAATTCCTCCCGTGCTTCAGGCGATGATCGAAATGGCCCTTGAGGAGGATCCCAAGCGACGGCAGCCGAGCATCGAGAAGATGCTCTCTGTTCTGACTTCCTTCGCTCGCGAGTGGGAGGAGCTTGGCGGAGCGCCGGAGCTTCCCCACGCGCACATCTTCGCGGAACCGTCCGGCTCTCGGCGCGCGCCGGACGAGGAAGCGCCGATCTCTATCGTCGAGGACGAGGCGGAGCGGTCGGCCTCGGGTGAACAGGGGAGACGAGCCAGCGAGTTCCCCGCGCCGCATGCGTCCGATGCGCCCGATACGGTCAAGAGCGTGATACCCCCGCGGGATGACATCGCCCATGCGCCTCCGGTCGCCACGCCGCGGCCTTGCGGAGCGCCCGACACGCTCAAGAGCGAGATGCCGCCGCGGGACGCGCGGCCCAACGTCTCCCACGCGCCTCCGGTCGTATCGTGGTCGCCTTCGCCCGAGCTACCGGACCTCGATCCGATGCTGCCGGTACTGCCGGCCCCATCGACCCCCCCGCGTTCTCCGGTATTGCCCGTGCCACCGGCGCTCTCGACCCCTCCGCGTTCGAGCGGCAGCACGCGGAGCAACTCCCCGACGCGCCTCGTGGGCACCGTGCTTGCGCTCGCCTTCTTGCTCGGGAGCTCAGGAGCGATCCTCCGCTGGTGGGGGCAGTCCTCCCGCAGAGCCGAGCCGCGGCTCGCGCGGGTAGTCCATGTTATCCAGCTAACAGCGCTCCGAGCAAGCGCACAACCTTCCCCTCGCCGTCCGATGCGCCCCAAGCACCGCCGTCTATCGAGCCTCGCTCCATCACGAACCGCCAGGCCGTTTTCACGCAGCAAGCCGTGAGGACGCCGTCAAATGACGACGACATCTGCTACGGGCTGGTTGCTTGCGGGCAGCACAAGTACTGAGTCAAGGGGAGGATTCACCATGCGATCAGGCTCTTGTCTTGCTCTCAGCTTGGCGGTGCTGCTTGGCTGTGGGGATGAACTGGACATCTACGGCCCACGGATAGACGATGATCCTGTGTGGCTCTGGGTGGGTACCGAAGCGAAGGCGCCTCCATGTCCCGGCGATCGCCTGGTCGAATGGGAGGGTTGGGCTGATGAGAAGGTTCCAGAGGCGTGCGGCGCTTGTACATGCGGCCCCGCCGCCTGCGTCTTGCCGTCCACGGTAACGGCCCATGTGTCACTCTGCTCCAATCCCGGTGCAGGAACTCCGGTGACGTTCAACGCTGGAGCGAGCCTGATCGGCGTATGCACTCCAGTTGATTCGCCTGTCGCGCGCGATGACTTCGCTTCGGTCACCTACGAGCCGCCGGCCCTGGAGCGCGTGTGCGTTCCTTTGCAACTAGAGCCACCGCCCATCTCAGGAGACTTTGCCAGGGTCTGTCCCTACGAAGCGGAACAGATTGCTCCGGATGAATTTCTAGTGTGCATCACACCCGAGGCTGACGGACTGTGCCGACCGGGATTCTCTACGAGATTGGAATACACGCCTCGGATCCGCGACAATCGCACGTGTACGCCGTGCGCGTGCAGCCCTCCTTCAGGAGGCAATTGCAGAGTCGACGTGCTCTTGTACGGCGATGCCACATGTGCGAATCAGCTCGACACGGGCTTCGGGATTGCACTTAACGACACGACATGTCACGACACTCCAGCACCTCTGCCGCTTGCAGCGGTTCGCGCGATCCTCACGCAGAACCAACCGGGCACCTGCACGCCAACAACGAACCTCTCGCTAGTTCAGGGTCTCGTGGAGCGCGGCGAGACGCGCGTGTTCTGCTGCACCAGGAAACCGTTGCCGTGAAGGGTTGGTGATCACGATGCGCTCGGCTGTGTTGTTCACGTTGGCCGCGTTGGCCCCCATCGGCTGTTCGTCGGAATCTTATGATTTGCCGGCTCCAGACGATCGCGACCAAATCTACGTTCGGTTTGCGAACCATGGCGGCGATACTGACTGCCTTTTCGGAGACGAGGTATTGTGGGAGGGACTGGTCGGGACGGATGCGCCCGACGAATGTGAGCCATGCCAGTGCGGCCCAGCCGCCTGCATGCTGCCGTCGAAGGTAACCGCACACGCCTCGGTGTGCCCCGGCGAGGACGACGTAGGGGCCGTGGAGGCCAGCGGATCCTGGGATGGCTCCTGCGCGCCGGCTGCCACGCCCATCCAGAGCGACGCCTTCGCGTCGGTGACCTTTGAGCCGCCGGTGCTCGCCCCTTGCGCCCCCGTGGCACCCGCACCGGAACCGTGGCGCCGCAGCCTGGCCGACGTAAGGGCATGTAAACCCAAGACTCCAAACTGGGCCCCTGCCGCCGCCCGCCTTTGCTATCCTCCGCAGGACAACGGAGAATGCTGGAGGGGCTACCCGTTCCGGCATGAGTTCTCCACCGTCATTGATGCCCGTACCTGCTCGCCCTGCTCCTGTGGCGCACCGAGTGGCGGAAGGTGCACGGTGCAGACCACGCTCTACCAGGACGTTCGCTGCTTCGACGAGCTTGGCAACACGGTCATTTCCAGCAGCGACTCTCCGCTTTGCAGCAGGGCTGACAACGCGCCACTCGCGGCGATGCGGTCCGCGTTCACGCAGAATGAGCCCGGCACATGCATCCCTTCAGTCTCCAAGATTGAAGGCGGTACGCTTGAGCCAGGGGATATACACGTCGTGTGCTGCGATCGGTGAACGGGCATTTGTGATGGCCCATGTGTTGGTTTAAAGGCGAACCGAACCGGCATCGCGTCGCACGCGCGTGCGGCGTGTCTCCTGTACAGCAAAGCCTTTTTCCGGCCTCATTGGTTCACGGAATCAGGGCAACCGACGTGCCGTCATTTCGATCTCGAATTGCTGAACATGCGGAAGCCTCGTGCGCAACGCTTCTGGCATGCGTTCGGGTGAGCAAGGATGGAAGTCGCGACCGGTGCCGGTCTCGGGCTCCAGGGGCGCCGTGGCGGTGGTCTGGCGAGGGCTCAGCCGCCGGGGCGCGCTGGGCGGAGCAAGGGCGGCCGCGCAGGCGCGGTTCGCGCAGCGAGCGCACCCTTGCCCCGCCCGGCGTGCCCCGGCACGCTCGCTGGGTCGAGAGGCATCCGTCCCAGTGTGGGACGACGTCACGTGTGCAATTCGAATCGGCACAGGAGCCGATCGAAGCGACCACACGGCTTGAGGAGACAGCAATGGCCGCGCTCTCGTTGTTGCTCCGATGTCCGCTGCATCGATCATCGATATTGACATCGCACCCTGCTCCGTAAACGCTCAAGATCAGTACTGCCCATACTCATAAAGCTGATCACGCTTTTCTTCTTTCTTGGCCTCCAGATCGACAACAACCCCAAGACGGGGCTCCACGTAGGCCGCCCAACTTAATCCATGTGTAGGGACACTAACCCATGTATTCATCGCCGTTACCGACAAGAGTCCGCTTATGTTTCGGTCAAATACTACGATGTCTCTGAATCGCAATCCGGTTGTGGCGCCGAACTGGACGTTCAGATTGCGAAGAAAAAGATCTCCACCAATAAAAGCGTCAACATGCGTGGTCCGAAAAATGGCTCCTTGTCCTCTCAAGGCCGTAGTGAACATCGGAACAATAGACTCACCCAACGCATAGAACTGAAGGTTCGTGGCCGCACTTGCCCGGAAGGGTCCGGTTTCGAACGTGGCATGTATCCCCAATACCTTCTCTTCTACGGTCGACACCCTTTCCTTGCTCAATCCCACACCTAGAAGGTAGCCAACGTTGAGTTCCTTCGTCAAACTCAAGGTCTGACCAAAGTTCATCATTGCTACATGGACAGCCCCCGGAGCTGTTCCTCCGCTGTATGAAACTCCTAACCTCAAGAGAAGAGGGAGCTTTGCCTGAAAGATTCCATTAAGATGGAACCCGTCCCAATAGAACGATTCTTGAGGCTCTTTCTCTTGCGCCGATGCCAGATCACTAACAGTAATGACCCCAAGCCCTAACAAAATGCACAAAGATAATTGATCTAACATGATCGCCGGCAGCGCACCAGCATCTCCCCGAATGATGCGTGATCTCACCACTGCTCAACTAGGCACTTCTTATTTTTTACCAGGCCATCGACGCTAAGTTCGCTATATTCATCATCTCTGAAAGCATACGCGTCTTCTACTATCTCGCTGATATTAGGGTCTCTCATTAAGTTTTGATACGAGGCGTCTTCGTTGGCTGTTATGATCGCAACGCAAGTCGAATGCTGACCTTGGGCCAAGTCTCGAATTGCTAAGATCGTCTCGCAGTCGATTTTGTCGTTCTCCAGTATTGCCCTGTACGCATCAAACGATTTCCTGAATTCTCTACAGCCTTTGGCCATCATTTGCAGCTCTTTCTTTTGCGATATAGTGCTACACTCTGTCGAGCCCTCTGGGTGAGATGATGCGGCAGGCTCGTCTTCGTTGGTGCGAGGTTGCTCTTCCTTTTTCTGAAGGGGTTGCTCGCGGCGATAGAGAGCATTTTCGCAGCTAATTAGCCTTTCCTGAGTTGCGCTTATGATTGATTGGAGATCGGGGCCATTTGTGCTGACCGTGCCCTGGCAAGTTTGAGATTGTTCAGGAGCCTCTACCGAAGTTCGCCCCAAGGTATATGCTCCTACCAATGCGGCAACGGCGATGAGTCCGAATCCAATTCGCTTCGTCGGCTTCGATAAGGGTTCCATGGTGATTGGATGGGTTGATGGTGAACGCAGCTTGCCCCGCTGTTCTTTTGTCATGAAAAAAAGCGACTATCCAGGAGTGTCTCCAGGAGATACGTGAGTTAGTACAGGCACGGATTCTTCGCGACAGGTGTTATCCCGATCATTTGAGGAGTAATGGTCAGATAACTGCTGCCATCGGTGGGCAATGCTTCGCGCCATTGGTTGCAGGTCTTTGTGGTTAATGCTTTCACGAATTGGTTTTGAAGCGGCGTTGTTCTCCCACAGCCAACTGTCTGAGGGAACACGTCTTCTTGCCCACACAACGCTTGGCACTGAGGAGATGGGTCCATGCATGTCGGCGCTTGCTTTTCATCTAAGATTGTGCAACCAGTTTGAGATATTGCCGTGGCGGAAAGGATATGAACGAGACAGGGGCGGACTATTTTCGAACGAAGACGTATTGCCATCATGGCCTCCTGCTCCCAGGGACACACGAGCCATTCTTCCGATTACAGGATCGGCGTCAAACGGAATCTAGACGAGAACACTACACTGGGCTGGGATCGTACCGTCCAGAGCGTGCGCCAGCGAAGCTGCATGCCGTCGCTCGCGCGGCCACGCGCCCGCGAGCGCGGCGCCTGGCAGTGGCCTGCGCGATCGGCGACGACGACGCGCTAGCGCTCACGCGCCTGGAGCCGCACGACGTCGCGCTCGCGTCCGCGCCGGCCTCGAGCACCGCACGTCGCGGTGCCATCGGCGGGCAGCCATGAGACCGGCTACGGAGGGCCCGATAGGGCTCCGCAGGCACCGCCGCCCGGACCATCCCGCAACCCCCGCCGCTGCTCGCGGGCGTCGCCGCGGTTGTGTTGCGCAGGTGCGCAGGCGGCTACGCGGCGGGAGTGTTCGCCAACCAACTGGTCGACGAACGGCCAGGCACCAGCGCCCGACGTGGCCCTCGACCTGCGCGGCCGCTCCGCGCCCGGCCAGGGCATCGACGGCCCCGAGCTCGCCGGCGTCCTCCTCGACGCCGCGGCCGCTCCGCGCTCGAGGACTTGCCGGCGAGGTGACCGAGCCCGACCAGGTGGACGGTGACGATGGCGCCGCGTTCGCCGGCACTGAACACCGGTATCCAGTCACCAGCGCCCGACGTGGCCCTCGACCTGCGCGGCCGCTCCGCGCCCATCAGGGCATCAACGGCCCCGAGCTCGCCGGCGTCCTCCTCGACGGCCGCAGCTGCTCCGCGCTCGACCAGGCCGCGGCACCGGTGCTGGCCTCGCTGACAGCCATGCGGGCTCAACGTCAGCCCGGAGCACGCGGGTGTCCACCTCCCCCGCGTGCTCGACCAGGCGGACGGCGACATCGACGCGGCCAGCACCCCGGCACCCTCAGGCCCGCGATGGGCGGACCATCTCGCAGCCCTTGCCACTGCTCCCCGCGCTCGGCCTTGATGTGGTGCTGTAGCGCGTGGTGGCGGGTCCCGGAGGTCGGCGAGGGGTAGCCGCGACGGCGCACCGTTGGGGCTTGACGTTTCTGAAGCATTTGCATTCTACTCCCTCTTCAGGCGAGGGAACAGCGATGGTTGAAGCGACACAACGAGCACGGCAGGACCTGACGGTTAAAGGCGAATCGATCGAGCGGATCTTCGGTAGTTATCAAGCGTGGCGTTACATCGTCAACCGGCGATACCAGCGCAAGCTGGTCTGGACGCTCGAAGAGAAGCGTCAGTTTATCGATTCCATCCTGTCTGGCTACCCGGTTCCGATCGTGCTCCTTGCTGAGCGGAAGTCCGCTGGTCAGAGCTATTTCGAGATCATCGACGGAATGCAACGCCTGAATGCGATTCTCGGGTACATCGAGAACGAATACGATGTAAACGGAAAATTCTTCGACCTAAACGCTATGGCTGAGACCAAAGCGTTGCTAGACGCTGGTAGATTGAAGCAGCGAGAGCCAGTGCTTGCCCGAGGCGAATGCGTCCAAATCGCCTCGTATACCGTGCCGCTGTCGATCTACGAGTTTGCAGGCAACGATGACGTCGATGAAGTATTCCGACGAATTAATTCTGGCGGCCGAAAGCTCTCGAGGCAGGAGTTGCGAATCGCTGGCTCGACGGGACATTTCGCCCAAGCTGTCCGCTATATCGCGACCAAGATCCGGGGCGACGTCTCGGCATCCGACGAGCTGCCGCTGAACGAGATGAAGAAGATCAGCATCGGAAACCGCGATCTGCCGTACGGCATCGACATCGACGAGGTGTTCTGGATTAAGCACGGCGTGCTCACAAAGGAGCAGGTGCGTGAGTCCCGCGACGAGGAGATCATCGCCGACATCCTCGCTTTCATGCTCCTCGACGAGAAGCCACCATCACGCAGCGAGTTCCTCGACGACTTCTTCGGCTATAGTGAGGGCGAGACCCAGCAGCAGCGCCACACCGAGATCGAGTTGGCGACCCAGAAGTACACGTTCGAGATCGCCGCCGCAGATTTTCAGCGCGTGTTGGATCAGATAAAGGTCACACTCAACCGCTCGGGCCGGACACTCGGTCAGCTGCTCTTCGGCTCACCACCTGGACGCGCCCCGCGGTACTTCCAGGTCGTGTTTCTTGCCCTGCACAAGCTGATAGTAGTTGAGAACCAAGAGGTTATAGATCAGGATCTGTTAGTCAAGCTGCTCGACGGAAGCGGCAAAGACATTACTGTGCCAGAGGGCGGACGCTGGGGTGCTGAGGATCGCTTGAGAGCGGTCAACAGAACAGCAGGTGAGTACAGGCCTGCGTTCGGTCCAGCGAAGGGCTACGATCCCGCACACGTGCGCTGGATCACGCAACTAGAGAACATCCTAAGACAGTCGTACACTGAGCAAGCGGCGTACGACTTCAAGCAGGGGTTTCTGCGCCTCGATGGGAAAAACAAGTTTGACAACGACAGCTTTGAAAAAATATTAAAGACGCTGGCCGGCATTGCAAATATCCGCAAGGGAGTGCGTGGGTATGTGCTGGTTGGCGTGGCGGACACCGAGGCCGATGCCCAGCGAGTGACGCAATTATATGGAGTCGACGCACGACCTTTTGAGCGGTTCTTCATCACCGGTGTCGAACATGAAGCCAAGGCGCTAGGTAAGTCCCTCGATGATCTCTTCAAGGATCTGACGGCGCGGATCAAGAACTCGACACTTTCCGAGCCTCTTAGGGACTACGTCGCGCGCAACGTAAAATCGGTCCGGTACTACGATAAAACAGTGTTCGTCTTCGAAGCCCAAGCACAGGCAGAGCCGTCGAATTTCAACAATATTTTCTTCGTGCGCCACGGAAACACTCTGACTGAAGTACCGGTCCCGCAATATGGCGATCTGTTCAAACGCTTCATGGCAGGCATGTAGGCGTCAGGCTCGAGGGTCAGCATCGGCGGCCATCTCACGATCTCATCCCACGTCCAGGTCGCGTGGCTCACCTACCTGGAGGAGATGATCCCCTGCCGAGGTACGAGCCGCCCGAGTTCACCCCGGCTCGTACCGCCACGGCCGCGCCGCTGCGGGGGGCGCCGCCGAGCTCGCCACCTTCAGCGAGGCGGCTCCCACGGTAGGTGTGGGCGCGTGCACCGTGGGGGGCGCCCGAGGGGAGCTCCGGGCGGCTCCCCTCAGCGAGGCGGCTCGCGTCGCGTCCAGCGGCGGGGGGTGCATCGTGGGGGAGCTCGGCAGCTCGCCCTCGGCGAGGGGATCTTCTTCTCCAGGGAGAAGCGCCGACGACGCGGGCCTGTGCGCAGCCGGAGCGCGTCCCCCCGGGGTCGAGACCCCTACAGCGCAAGTCCCGCGGCGTGCGCCTCGACAGCAGCCACGCCGAGCTCGGCGACGTGGCCGCCAGTGCCGCCCAGCGGGAGCATGGACGCGTCGCGGGGAGCTCTGGCAGCTCGTCCTCGGCAGGCGGGTCGCGGCGCCGTCCAGCGGCGGGAAGGGCACGCCAAGGTGCACCGGGAGATGTCAATAGTTACAATCATCCCATTTCGCGACGTCCCTGTGTGTCCCGAAGCGCCCCAGACAGTAGCCCTCGCCCATTGCGTTGCATTGGCCATAACTAGGCCTACCCACGTAATAAAAACTGTTCGGCCTGCCGTCTCCTTTACAGTTGACGTAGCAGCATTGTGCCCCGGCCTGCGGCTCCACGTCTGGCGTATCGGCCCATATCTCGTCCGCCGAGCTTTCGCCGTTGCCCGACTCGGGATCCGTCTCCACCAAGCACCCAGGTAGGACAACGGCCGCCGCGAGGACCAGGAGCGCAGATGCCTGCATGATTCGTGATTTCATTTTTGCGGTCTCCTTACATACACCAAACGACTTAAATAACCGAATGTGACGCAGCATACCGATAACAGCAAGATGGCGCAACGTACATGCCCCCCCAAAACCGCTGTTCAGCTCGACAGCGGCGGCGTACCAGAACCTCAAGGCGGCCGCTGTTCAGTGGTGTGTGGTGTTCGTCAACCAGGTGGTGGACGAACAGCACCCACACAGGAATCTGCCGCGCCGCGCACGATGCCGCTTGACAACGGCGGCGGCACCGTTCTTCCCGGCATGCGCTTCGACCGCTACGACCGGAGCGGCGGAGAGGGGCCGCGCCGAGCTCGCGCTCCTCATCGCCGGCATCACTCCTGCGCTCGGTCAGATGGGCGACGGCGCTACGCTCGCCCTCGAGCTGCTCGTTGCCAGCGTTGCTCCTGCGCTCGGCCGCGAGTAGAGCCGCTGGTCGAGCTGGTCGAGCTGGTCGAGCTGGTCGAGCTGGTCGAGCTGGTCGAGCTGGTCGCGGTGGTCGAGCTGGCCGACCTCCGCCTCGACATCTGCGACGGCCCCGAGCGTGCATAGGTGGACGACGGCGGCCCCGAGTTCGTCGGGTACCTCGACGCCGGCTAGGCGTGGAGCGGCCCCCGGCCCGACGCTCGCGCGGCGGCGAGGGATCGCGCCGATCGGCTCCGACGCCATGTGCTCGACGGCGGCCGCGCCGAGTTCCTCCTCGTCGAGCTGCTGGATGGTGAACGACCACAGCCCCGAGCGCGTGCCCTAGGCGCAGCGATCCGAAGCCGCGCCCTCGACTACCCGCGACCGCCAGCATCGGCACGGGCGTGCGCCCACGGCCCTGCACAGCTTCCCCGGCCTGCCCGCGCTTGCCGCCGCAGCTGCCAGGCACAGCAGCTAAAATTTCGGAATCATTCAGGATTATTTTTGCGTCTACGAACCGTTTCCCCCTTGCAGCAGACCTCGCCGAACACGCTCGCCGCGCGCAAGAGCCGCCGGGCCTCGTCGTCCAGCGCCCCGAGGCGCGACTCCACCATGGCGACCACCGTCCCCGGCACGTCCGGGCCTCGCCCCTCGGCGGTCCAGCGGATCAGCTCTTCCAGGTAAAACGCGTTCCCCTCCGACAGGCGCAGGATCCGCGCGATCGCCTCGGCGTCGGCGCGCTCGCCCAGCACGTGCCGCGCGAGCCGCTCGCCCGCGCGCCGGCTCAGCTCGTTGAGCCGCAGCTCGTACAGCCGCCGCCCCTCCCAGAGCCGCGGGAACAGCTCGCGCACCTCGGGCCGCGCCAGGGCGAGCACGAACAGCGGCCGATCCGAGAGGTCGCGCAGCGCCGCGTCGAGCAGCGACACCGTGGGCCGATCGCCCCAGTGCAGATCCTCCAGCACGACGATCAGGGGGCGGCCGGCGACGATGGCGGCGAGGTAATCTAGGAACGCGGCGCGCACCTGGTCCGCCATGAGCTGGGCGTCGCGGCGCGCGGCCCGGAGCGGCAGGCTGTCCTCGTCCGGGAAGGCGGCGCCCACGACCTCGCCGAGGAACTCCTCGACGCGCCGCCGATGGCCCGGCGACACGCGCGCCTCGATCTCCGCCGAGAGCTTCCGGCGCCGCGCCTCGCTCGGCTCGCCCTCGTGGATCCCGCAGGCACTCCGCAGCGCCTCGCCCATCATGCCGAGGGGCGAGCCGGCCCGCATCGCGTCGCCCCGCACGACCCATACCGACACCGCGTCGCCCTGCCCTCGGATCTCCTGCAGGAACTCCTGCGCCAGGCGCGACTTGCCCACGCCGGGCGGCGCCGTCACGAGCGCCGCCTGCGCCGTGCCCTCCTCGACGCTCTCGGCGAGCAGCGCCCGCAGCATGCCGAGCTCGAGCTCGCGCCCGACGCACGGCGTGGCCTTGCCGAGGAGCAGGCGCGTCCCCTCGGCCGGCGGGCGTTCGCCGTGCAGCGTGAAGACCCCCTCGCCTTCCCGCACCTCGAAGCGCGCGTCGAGCAGGGCCGCGACGACCTCGTCGATGATCACCGCGCCCTCCGGGCCAGCGTGGCGCGCCGTGGTGCTCGACAGCCGCGCCGCCCGGTCGATCGCCGGTCCCACCGAGCGCGCCGTCCGCTCCCCCCGCCCGATGGCCAGCGCCACGCCCCGATCCGCGGCGCACCGGCGCAGCGCGAGCGCGCACCGCGCGGCTTGCGCGCACAGATCCGTCGCCGCCTCCGTGCCCGCCAGCATCACCACGACCGACCCGTCGAGCAGACGCTCGCTCCTGCCGCCGTGCGCCTCGGCCTCGCGCAGGACGTCCTCGTCGACAGGCGCCAGGACCAGCGTCGTATCGTCCTTGAGGGCCGTCACCCGGGCGTCCGCTGCCGCGCTCACCACGATCACCGCCACGGCGCGCTGCTCGCTGCTCGTGAGCGAGGGCGAGCGGACCGGGGCCACGGCGGGCGACGGCGACGCGTCCCCGAGCGCGCGCAGCGCTCCCGCCGCCGCCTTCCCGTCGAAGGGTCGCTCCTCCCGGCGCTTCGACAGCATGCTCCGCAGCAGATCGTCGAGCGCCTCGGGCACCCCGGGCCGCGCCGCGCGCATGCTCGGCGTCTCCTCGAACAGCACCTTGGTCAGGATCGCCGCCACGTGCTGGCCGCCGAACGCTGGCTTGCCCGTCAGGCACTCGAAGAGAACGCAACCCAGGGAAAACACGTCCGCGCGAGCGTCGATGCTCGCCTCGCCCCGCGCCTGCTCGGGCGCCATGTATCCTGGCGTCCCGATCAGCACGCCTGAGCGGGTCACCCGCGTCGCGTGCCCGAGCCGCGCGACGCCGAAATCGAGCACCTTCACTCCATCGAGGCGCCCGCCTGGCAAGAACAGATTGCTTGGCTTCAGGTCGCGGTGCACCACGCCGCGCTCGTGCGCGAAGCCGAGGATATCCGCCACCGCGGTCGCGAGCGCCACGCCCTCGTCCACCGCGAGCGGGCCGCGCTCGAGCCGCGTCGCGAGATCCTCGCCCTCGAGCCACTCCATGACCAGATAAGGTGTGCCCTCGGCGCTCGCCCCGTGCGCCACGTACCGGACCACGTGGGGATGCGACATGCCAGCGAGGATCTGCGCCTCTTGCACGAACCTGGCCGCCTGCTCCGGATCGTGCTGCGGCGAGAGCTTCACCGCCACCGCCTCGCTCGTCTCCTGGTCGCGCGCCTTCCACACCTCGCCCATGCCGCCCGCGGCAGCGCGATGCTCAAGGCGGTAGCGTCCGGCCAGGATCGCTCCTTGTTCCACGACGGGAATTATTCGCCGGCACGGTCAGGGATGTAAAGAGGCTCGCCTTGAAGGTGGTTCCAGCGCGGCGGTGTCGGCCGGACACGGCTGGACGCGGGATGTTGTGGGCACGGTGGAATTTCGCGCCCGTATACCGCCTTTCGTCGGACGGGTTACGAGGGCCGGTGTCGCTCGTGCGACCGCCGGCGCGTGGACCCTTGCCTGTTCCGGACGAATGCCCGTCCCGGCGGGGTCGCGGCTCGTCGACATCGCCGTCGAACCCCACCGCGGCAGGTCCCGGCGAGCCCCAGCGCAGCACCGCGTCGCGCCCGCAAGGCCCCTTCGTGCGGCGGCGGTTCTACTTCCTCTCGAACGAGTCCTCGTGGGACATCTTCACGTCTTCCGATGTCAGGGAAGCCATGACGCTCTCGTAGGTCCGGAGCAGCAACCGGCATGATACGGCATCTGCAGGATCCCCCACCAGGAGATCCTTGTTGACGTCGTCCCATACGTCCGGCCCCCGATCCGAGCTCACGGGGATGGCCCTGTCCCGCCGGTTGTACTTGATCCGCTCCAGCTTCGTGTTCGGTACCCTGACCCGCTCCAGATCGACCTTCAGGTGCGAGAGCGCTCTGGAGAAGCGCTCCGAGAAGCACCGGTTCGCCTGACACATGGTCCTGACCACCTCGTAGGCTCCCAGCGTCCAGAGCCACATCAGATCCGAGGCGCGCGCCCTCGCCTCGTGGGGAAAGGCGCCTTCGCCGGAGGCGCACGCGTCGAGGCCCTCGAGGATCTCCTTCGATATCGACAGCAGGACCTGGTGCCGGCCGGACAGGTAGAACGAGAACGCCGCTAGCGGATGCTGCGTGGACATCTCTCCTCGTCAGGCCGAGCAGCGGGCTGCTCCGCCCCCGTGCGCCCTCGTCCTCGGCCCCGTCACGGCTCCGGCGGAGACGCGAGCAGCTCCTCGCCGACCTCTCGCAGCGCGCCCTCCAGCGCCGCCGGGTCGCTCCCCTCGATCTCCCAGTCCTTCCGGCTGTAGTACTTCGCCGCGCCCCGCGGAGCGCCGCTCATGTCGAGGCAGTAGTCGAAGCCCTTCACGTCGCACGGCCGCGCGTCGTACGCGACCTCGTGCTTCGATTTGTCCTGCGGGAAGAGCAGCTGCAGCTTGTCGTTGCCGCGGAGCTCGTAACGGAACAGCGCATACGAGCCCTCGTACTGGGACGTGCGCCGGAAGATGCCGATCGGCTCGTCGGCGAGCATCGCGATGAGCTCGACATGATCCGTGTCGCCCTTCGGAATCCGCTCGATCCACACGCGGCCGACCAGCGTCTTCGCGTCGGACCCGCGCGAGCTCAGGAGCCCGTAGCCGCCTGCGGCCGCCGCGAGGGCGATCGCCGTCGCCGTCATCACCTTGGGAATGCGGTTCATGGGCGCATCGTACCCCTTTCCAGCGCCGGGCGGGGCCCGGAGCCGCGCGCGCCGCCGCGGCGAGGTCGAGCCGGGACCGGCGCCGGCGGGGAGCCGCTCATCCAGCGGCCGCCTGCCCGGTGACGAGGCGGCCGCACACGAGCTGGCGCGCGGTCTCGGCGACGCGGCGGCCGAGGTGCGCGGCCGTGCGCAGATCGGCCTCGGGCGGGGCGACGTCGGGGCCCTGGTCGACGTTCGACTGCGCGCCGGCGCCGAGCCAGAAGCCGAGTCGATTCAGGTCCTCCTCCGATCCCTTGGTGGAGTTGTTCGCGGGCGGCAGGCCGAGGTTGACCCAGTGCATGCCGTGCTGGGCGGCGAACAGGGCGATCTGGATCAGCGTCGCCAGCTTGTCGCCGGAGCGGGAGCCCGAGTTGGTGAAGCCGGCGGCGATCTTGTCCTTCCAGGCGAAGCCCTTCGACATGACCGCGTGGGAGCTCGCCTCCTCGAAGGCCTTGAACGCGGCCGAGGCGCTCGCCACGTAGGTCGGCGCGCCGAAGATGATCGCGTCGGCGGCGGCCAGATCGCCCCAGCGCGCCTGCGCTTCCTCGACGGTCAGCAGCAGGGCCTCGGCGCCCTCCACCTGCTCCACGCCCGCCCGGACGGCCTCGGCCTGCCGCCCGGTGTGGCCGTAGCCGCTGTGATAGACGATGGCGACGCGGACGCCCGGCAGGGGCGCCTCGCCCCTCGCCGCCGGCCGAGCGCCCTGCTGCGCCGCGAGATGGACCGTGTGCACGCTCAAGGTACGTTCTCCTTTGCTGTCGGCGCCGGCCGCGGGCGCGGCCGGCTCGTCACCGCTCTGACGACGCGCGGCGAGCAAAGGTGACCGGCAGGTGACCGGCAGGCGGGCACGATCCCCCGGCGGCCCGGCCCGGGCGCGGCCGACCGCGCCCGCGGGCGCGGCCTGCCCGAGGGCTCAGCCCGCCGAACGACGCCGGCGAGGCCGTCCGGCGGCCTTCCGGCCCGGGCCGCCCGTCACGGCGGCGCGACGTCGAGGACCGCGAGCCGGAGCTGGCGGAGCCGGGCCGGATCGCCGATCACGTCGATCGCGGCGATGCGGTCGCCGTCGATCGCGAGCTCGAGGACGAGCTGCAGCCGCCCGCGCGGGGCCACGGCGGCGCCGACGGCGCCGTTCACGAGGATGGGCCGGGCGAAGCGCGCCCGAGCGGCGTTGGTGGCGGTCTCCTCGGCGACGCGCCGGGCGCCGCGCACCTCGGCCGCCGCGCCCCCCCGCAGCGCGGCGCTGTCGGCGCGCCGGACGACGTCCGGGGCCAGCACCGCGAGCAGGGCGCCCAGATCGCCGGCGCGCGAGGCGGCGAGGAAGGCCTCGACGACCTCCCGCTGCCCGGCGAGCTCGGCGGAAGGGACGGCGGCGGCGCCGCGCACGCGGTGGCGGGCGCGGCTCGCCAGCTTCTTCGCGGCGGCCGGCGACCGCTCGACGATCCCGGCGATCTCGTCGAACGGCACGGCGAACAGGTCATGGAGCACGAAGGCGACGCGCTCGGCGGGCCCGAGCGTGCCGAGGACCACGAGCAGGGCGAGGCCGACGGCGTCGGCCAGCGCCGCCTCGTCCTCGGGGCCGGCCGGCCCCTCGCGGGCGACCGCCTGATCGAGCTCGCCGAGATCGGTGAGCTCCTCGCCCCGCCGCCGGCGCGCGCGCAGCATGTCGAGGCAGACGCGGCCGAGGATCGTGGTCAGCCATCCCGTCACGTTGGCGACGGCGCTGGCGTCGGCGCGGCTGGCGCGCAACCAGACCTCCTGCACCGCGTCCTCCGCCTCGTCCACCGAGCCGAGCATGCGGAACGCGACCGCCCGCAGGTGGCTGCGGGCCCGGTCGAGCTGCTCGGCCAGCTCGGCCTGACTGATCATCGGTCACCTTTCGTTGTCGCGGCTCGTCATACACCTCGCGAGAGGGCAGCGCAACGTCGACACCGCGCGCCGGGAGGTGCCCGGGAGGCGACCTTAGGAAATACATTTACCGAACCATCATCGCTTTCCCAGGAGGGTGGACGGCGCGCGTGTCTCTTTCCGTCGAGGGCCCGTGAGTGAAACACGGCGGTACGGCAAATTCAGCTCCACGCGGAGCTTGGCTCTCGTTCCACCAAGAGCCCGTGAGTGCAACACGGCGGTACGTCGAAATCGCCACATGGCGCTTGACTTCGGTTCGCGCTTGCGTGCTTTAATGTCAGCTCAGGCTCGGCCCCATTTCCCGCCCGGGCATGTCCGCGCAAGACTCGCTTCAATAGCCACGGCGTGACCGGGCATACGACGGTGCAACTGGGTGCACGCGGTCGTGTTCACGAGAGCTCTGGCCGGGATCGTGTGACCTCGGTCAATGGGCGGTCGGGCTCGCAGGCGCACCTCTGGTTGACTTATCCATCTTGAACAGAGCCCCTGCGAGCCGGCCGTCCAGATCATGGAGAACCTTGATGCGCATCCATCGCTTGCTTGGTCATGTGTCCCTCTCCTTCGCGTGCAGCCTGCTCGCCTGCAGCATCGAGCCTGCAGACCTGGAAGACGGCGACTCGTTCGAGTCCGCGGCGAGCAGCTCGGACGGCACGATGAAGGCCGATCTCACGCTGCAATCGGAGTGGGGCAGCGGCTACTGCGCGAACGTGACGGTCACCAACACGAGCACCGGCCGGTCCACCTCCTGGGGCCTGGTGGTCGGGCTCAACGGCTCGACGCTGGCCAACCTGTGGAACGCGCGCTCCACGGCGTCGGGCGGGCAGCTGAACGTCACCAATGAGGGCTACAACGGCACGCTGGACGCGGGCAAGTCGACCTCCTGGGGGTTCTGCGCGAACGGCACCGGCAGGCCGACGATCGTCTCGGTCAACGGCAACGGGGGCACGGGCACCGGCTCCTCGTCGAGCAGCAGCTCGAGCTCGTCCTCGAGCTCGTCCTCGAGCAGCAGCTCGAGCTCGTCCTCGAGCTCCTCGTCGAGCAGCGGTGCGGGCGGCGCCGGCGGCGGGGGCGGCTCCGGCGGCGGGGGCGGCTCCGGCGGCGGGGGCGGCTCGGGCGGGGGCGGCGGCGGCACGAAGTTCGTCGGCAACATCACGACGAGCGGCTCCGTGCGCAACGGCTTCGCGAACTACTGGAACCAGATCACGCCCGAGAACGAGGGCAAGTGGGGCGAGGTCGAGCGGTCCCGCGGCGTCCGCGACTGGAGCAGGCTCGACGCGATCTACAAGTACGCGAAGGACAACCGCATCATCTTCAAGCAGCACGTCTTCGTGTGGGGTGCCCAGCAGCCGAGCTGGCTCGCGAGCCTCTCCGGCTCGGAGCAGCAGGCGGCCGTGCGCGACTGGATGCGGGCGTTCTGCGCGCGTTACCCCGACACGAAGTACATCGACGTGGTCAACGAGCCGCCGCCCCACACGACGCCTTCCTACAAGAACGGCATCGGCGGCGACGGCGCCAGCGGCTGGGACTGGATCGTCAACTCCTTCAAGTGGGCCCGCGAGTTCTGCCCTGGCGCGGTCTTGATCCTCAACGATTACAACAACATCGAGTACGAGGGCGATCACCAGAACTTCATGCGGATCGCGCGGGCGGTGATCAACGCGGGCGCCCCGGTCGACGCGCTCGGCGCGCAGGCCCACGACGCCTACAAGATCAACACGAACACCGTGAAGGGGTACATCGACAAGCTCGCCTCGCTGGGCAAGCCCGTGTACATCACCGAGTACGACATCGGGATCGCGAACGACGAGGAGCAGCGCCGGGTGATGCAGGACCAGTTCACGATGTTCTGGAACCACCCCTCCGTGAAGGGCATCACGCTGTGGGGTTACATCGTCGGCGCCACCTGGCGGGACAACACCGGCCTCCAGCATTCGAACGGCACCATGCGGCCGGCGATGAGCTGGCTCATGAACTTCCTCGGCCGCTGACGAGCCGCCCGCCCGGCCGCCGCGCCCGGGGATCCGGCGCCCGGCGGCTCGGCGGCGAGCATCGCCCCCGCCATCACCTACGCCGCCAGCTCGGCCGCGATCCACGCCGTGAGCGACGGGCATCGCGGAGTCCATCCGAGCTCACGACGGGCGCGGACGGCCTGAACACGACTGTTGGAGCCCAAGAGGTAACGCGCCGGGATCTCGCCCCAATGGGCCGTCGCTTCCTGGAGGCTGCAGTTCCGGATCCGGCCGAGGCGCAAGCGCGCAGCGATGGCTCGTGCGATCTCCTCGAGAGAGGCTTCGCCCGCCTCGACGAAGTAGAACGCGCCGGCGGGAGCTTTGCGGAGCGCCAGCGCATAGAGCGACGACATGTCGCGCACGTGGACGTTCGACCATCGATTGACACCCTTGCCGACGACGCACACCGCCCCGACCTCGCGGGCCGTCCTGGCGAGCATCGGGACCTGGATGCTCTCCGCGCGCAGGCCGAGGCCGACGCCGTAGACCATGGCGTTGGACAGGACGATGCCCCGCACTCCCACCCGCGCAGCCTGGAGGACCTGGACCTCCACCTCACGCAGGGCCTTCTGCATGGGATGCCCCCCCTCGACGATCGGCTCGTCATCGCTGGAGATTCGCTCGCTGGCGACGTCGCCGCACGCGTCCTCGGACACGAGGCCGATGCCGCTGCTGTGGATCAGCGCCTTACCAGACCCTTCCAGTCCGCGCACGAGAGCGGTCACGACGTCGCCGCGGAGGCTGTCTGCGGCGTTGACCACGGCGTCCGCTCGGCGTGCCTCGGCCTCGAGCAGCCCATGATCGCTCAGGTCTCCCAGCACCGCGCTGGTGCCCTGCGCCTCGAGCGATGCCATCTGTTCGCGGCGCCGGACCAGGCCCCGAACCGAGTGTCCCTGCTCGGAGAGGTGCTTGGCGACGGATCCGCCGATGTACCCCGTTGCTCCCGTGAGGAAGATCCTCATTCCGGTCCTCCGGCCCCGCCGCCGGCGACCAGCTCAGCCGTGAGCTCGTGGTTGAGCATCGCCGCGGCCTGCATCGCGGACGCCGCCGCGAGGATCGCCCCTTGCATTCGCGAGACCAGATCTCCGCCGGCATAGATACCGGGCACGGACGTCTCGCGGCGCATCGGGTCGACCTGCACGAAACCGTCGTCGTCGAGGGCGACGCCCAGCGTGCGGACCAGGTCCACCTGGCGTTGCGGCGGATGGGCGAACAGCACCTCGCAGGGGATCGTCGCGCCGTCCGAGAGCTGGATGCCCTCCAGTCGATCGTCGCGCGCGACGAGGCGCGCGACGGGCCGCGCCTCGACGTGGATCCCCGCGGCGCCGAGGCGGGCGCGGATGTCCGCTGGGACGTCGAACGCTCCGCTCGTGAAGACCACGACGTCTCGAGTCCATCCACGCAGCAGGAGCGGGAACTCGAGGGATTGCACCCCTCGCGCCAGGTAGCCCCACCTCCGGTCCTGGACCTCCCATCCGTGGCAGTAGGGGCATTGGTAGATTGAACGCCCCCACAGCTCGCGGAACCCCTGGATGGCGAGCGGCTCGTCGATGAGCCCGGTGCAGAGGAGGATCCGCCGGGCCTCGACGGTGCCCGCCGCCGAGGTGACCTGGAATGCTCCTCGTGTCCCCGCGATCGCCTCTACCCGGAGGTCGCTCGCCTGCACGTTCGGGTACGCCGCGAGCTCCCGGCGGCCGATCTCCCGGAACTCCTGCGGCGGCGTCCCGTCGCGCGTGACGAAGTTGTGGATGTGCTCCGCGGCCGCGTTCCTGCGGGTCCCCGCGTCGCAGAGCAGGACGCGCTTGCGCGCGCGGCCGAGGGCGAGAGCAGCGGAGAGCCCGGCAGGGCCGCCTCCCACGATGACGACGTCGTACGACACGTTGGCTTTCCTCGCAGAGGTTCTTGGTCGCGGCGCTCCGCACACCGATGCGCAGCCCGGGACGACCAGGGCGGCGCCGAGACCCGCGCCCGCCTGAAGCCACTCGCGTCGAGTGAGCAGCGGGCCGTCTGTCTCGCTCGCCATGTCCCTGTCGTAGCTCCCGGCGCCGAGCTCTTGAAGGGCGGGGGTTTCGGTTCAATCGGCCAGGTTTTCGAGGGGGCTCGGCTGGAGCGACAGCCCGAGGATCCTCTCGGAGGGCTGCTGCGACGTCCGACACCGTCGAACCGGGCGGCCTTCCAGCTGCGCAAGGAGGGCGGCCTCACGCCGCGGAAGCGAGAGGCCGCGCCGGCGTCCTCCGCGAAGGACGCAGCAGCCGCGCGAGCCGCGCGGGCAGGAGCCCGCGCGTCGGCCCGTGCGCGACCTCGCCGGCCGGCAGCCCGAAGCGCTCGAGCAGGGCGCTCGCCGCGAGAAAGCCGCTCGCCGTCGCGCGCTCCATCAAGCCGCTCGGGAACGGGAGCTTCACGTAATCGCCGGCGAGGACCACGGAGGGCACGGGCGTGCGGACGCCGGGGCGGCGCGCGTGGGAGCTCGGGCGAAAGGCCGGGCAGTCGCGCCGGAGGAGGAAGCGCTCGTCGAGGACGCGCGCCGCGGCCGTCTCGGGGTACGCCCGGTGGAGGTTCGACAAGAGGTCGGCGCGGATCGCCCCCACGTCCATGCTTTCGGGCAGCGCGTAGCCGTGGAGCTCGACCACGGACCCGCCCGTCGCCCGGGCGATGCGCCGGCTCTCCCCCTCGAAGCGCTCGTAGAGCGAGATGTTGTCGAGCAGGCCGAACCCCGTGGTGCCGGCGAACGGCGCCCGCTCGGGCGCGCAGGGGCGATCGAGGAAGAGCCGCCACACGGCGAACGGCCGGGTGACCTCCAGGCTGCCCACGCCGCCCTCCAGCGCGGCGAGCGCGGGCGAGGCCGCGACGATCTGCCGGACGGCCGGGACGGTGACCGCGAGGACGACCGCATCGCATGCGACCCGCTCGCCCGCGCCGAGCCGCACGACGAAGCGCCCCTCCTCCCGCTCGACGGTCCTCGCCTCCCGCCCGAGGGCGATCGCGACGCTCCGGCTGCGGAGGTAACGCTCCATCGGCCGCCACACCGCGGCGCTGAAGGGCTCCTTCACGACGTCGAACACGAGCCCCTCCCGGTTGCCCAGGAAGTAGAAATGGAACATCGCGAGGAGCTCGGCCGCGGAGTAGTCGCCTTCCGGATTGAAGAACGAGCGCGCGAAGACATCGAACAGCATCTGCCGCGCCTCCGGAGCGAGGCGCAGCGCGTCGAGGTACTCCTTCGCGGTCATCGCGTCGAGATCGAGGTACGTTTGTTCCGGATCGAAGCTGAACATCGTGAGCGCGTTCCGCACGTTGACCCGGGCGAGGTCCGGGAGGCGCACGCTGGGAGAGCGGAGGAGCAGCGCCGCGACGTTGAGCGGTGTGCGCGTGGGGAGACCGGAGAACGACTCCACCGCGCCGCCCGGGCCGAGCAGCGGATAATCGGAGAGCGGCGTGAGGAGCGAGAGCTCGGGATCGATGCGCCTGAGCAGCGCTCGCACGTTGGCGTAATGCCGGAAGAAGGCGTGAAAGCCTCGCTCCATCTCGAAGGCGGTCCCGTCACGCAGGTGCTCCGTCCATGCCCCGGCGCGGCCCCCGAGGTACGCCTCGCGCTCGACGAGCGTCACCTCGACGCCCCGCTCGGCGAGGAGCACGGCGGCCGCGGTCCCCGCGAGCCCTCCACCGATCACGACCACGTGGCGGCGTCCCGCACCCCTGCTCGACGTCGACTGCATCTCGTCGCGAGCCCCCCGCAAGACAGCCTAGAGCACCGATCGCGTCGATCAAGCGAGAAATGAACCGCCAAGACGCCAAGGACGCCAAGGACGCCAAGATAGGATTCTCGTCTTGGCGTCTTGGCGTCTTGGCGTCTCTTGGCGTCTTGGCGTTTAAATTTCTGCCCTTTTCAGGCAGTTCCGGAACCGCCGTGGCCCAGGTGGATGAGGAGGAACGATTCCAGGTAGGGCGAGTCCCTCCGTGGGATCCCGCGTCAGGTCGCGAGCGCGGGCTTGCCGACGCGGGCCTCGGCCTCGGGCTTCGGGGCGCTCGCGAGCCTGCGGCTCTCGGGGCGCAGCGCCCAGGAGGCGGCGGCGATGGCGACGAGGACGAGGGGCGTCATCACCTGGCCGGCGGCGTCGCCCACGGCGGCGTGGGAGGCGGCGGCGCCGGTGAGATCGAAGAAGATGCCGGCGTACGCCCACTCCTTGAGGCGCGGGAAGCCCGGGGCGAACAGGGCGACGGCGCCGAGCACCTTCCATACGCCGAGGATGGTGGCGAAGTAGGCCGGATAGCCGAGGTGCGCCATGCCCTCGAGGACCTGGGGGGAGCCAGCGAGATCGGCGAGCCCGCCTGCGGCGAAGGCGAAGCCGAGGAGACCCGTCGCGATCCAGTAACCGATGGTGCGTGCCTTGTCGTTCATGAGCGAGCATCCTGAGGCCTGGACGCGCCTGTAACAATGCATCAACAATTGGAAGAACCTGCCAGGATTTGATCCCAATGGACGAACCCCTCGAGACCTCCGAGCTCCTCGCCTTCTCGAAGACGGTGGAGGCCCGATCCCTGTCCCGCGCCGCCGCCGAGCTCGGCGTCCCTCGCGCCACCATCAGCCGCCGCCTCGCGCGGCTCGAGGAGCGGCTCGGGGTGCGCCTGCTCCGCCGGACGACGCGCAGCCTCGCCCTCACCGACGCGGGCGAGGCGCTCTACCGCCACGCCCGCATCGTGCTCGACGCCGTCCACCAGGCCGAGGCGAGCGTGCGCAAGGCCGACGACGCCGTGCGCGGCGAGCTGCGCGTCTCGGTGCCACCCAACCTGGACGCGAGCTTCAGCGCGATGGTCTGCGATTTCGCGCGGCGGTACCCCGAGGTCCGCCTCCACGTCCACAGCACGACCCAGCACGTCGACCTCCAGCGCGGCGGCTACGACGTCGCGCTCCGCGCGAGCAGCGCGATCGAGCCCGGCCTCGTCGCCCGGACGCTGACGCGCATGCCGCTCCTCGCGGTCGCCTCGCCCGCGTACCTCGAGGCCCGCGGCGCGCCGCGCACGCGCCGCGATCTGCGGAGCCACCGCTGCATGATGGGCTTCGCCCGGGGGGAGCTGCCGCAGACGCACTGGCCGTCCTCCGGCGGCAAGTTCCAGGTCGAGGGCGCGCTGTTCACGAACGACCTCCAGCTGCTCTGCGACGCCGCGCTCCAGGGCCTCGGCATCGCGCTCCTGCCGGAGCGGGTCGCGCGCCCGCACCTCGACAGCGGCGCCCTCGTGCACGTGCTGTCAGGCGCGATCCAGGGGGAATCGCACATCGCAGTGGTCTACGCGGAGCGGGAGTTCATGCCGCCGCAGCTCCGCGCCTTCCTCGACGCGGTGATCGCGTGGGGAGAGCAGGACTTCCGCCCGCCGGCGGACGCGCCGAAGCCGAAGCGGGCGCCGAAGAGCGGCCTGGGCCCGCGCTCGAGATCGCCCGGCGGCCCCCGACCCAGAGCGACAACGGGTTGAAACTGCCTGATGGAGCTGCATGAAAAGTGCAGAACTTCAAGACGCCAAGACGCCAAGACGCCAAGAGCGCCAAGAAGAGAATTTTAACTTGGCGTCTTGGCGTCTTGGCGTCTTGGCGGTCCATCTCTCGCTTGATCGACGCGAGCGGTGCCCTAGGGATCAAGCGGCTGTTCGCTCAAGGGGGCGGCCAGCGGACGCCGAGGCCCTGGTGCGGCGAGTCGGCGCTCAGGCGGACGTCGTCCGCGGGAGGCGGCAGCGCGCGCCACACGTCGGGGTGCTGGTCGGGCTGCTCGCCCTGGCTCTCCTCGAGCGCCTCGTAGAGCGCGCCCTGGTGGACGACGTAGGCGCCCTTCGGGTACACCACGGCGCGCCCGTCCGGGCTGAGCGTCGCACGGTCCGTCCACCACTCCAGGCGACGGTAGCTCTCGTCGATGCCGGCGACCATGAAGTCGCGGAAGCGCACCCGGGGCACCGCGACCGTCGGGTTGTCCTCGGCCGTCACGCTGTCGAAGAGCCACTTGATGAACGGATAGGGCCCGTCCACCCGGTTGCCCCGGAGGAGATGCGGATTCGGCGAGTTGCTGCCCACGGCGAAGACCTGCACCGGCTCCTCCGCGTCGGGGTACACCTCGTTGTAATTGAAGTGGAAGCCGAGGAACACGTTGCGCTCGAAGCGGATCGTGGCGCCGGTGTCCACCGCGTGCGTGTACACGCCGGAGAGCGACGTGTCGGCGAAGTAATTGTCGGTGAACGAGATCGTGTCCCCCGGCGAGCGCGGGTCCTGGTCCACGCGCGTCGGGAACAGCTCGACGAAGAGATCGCCCGTCCCGATCACGATGTTGTGGTGGAAGCTCGAGCTGCCGTAACGCTGGCCGAACTGCACGTTGCCGTCCTGGTAATGGTCGAACGCCGACCGCCACCGGACCGCACCGGGCCCGAGCACGTTGTGGTGGATCTCGCAGTCGGAGCCGAGCTGGCCGACCTGCAGCGCCTCGGTGCCGGTGCGGAGGAACCGGTTATCGTACACCTCGAGGCGCTCGAACGCGTGCTGCGGCTGCGCCTGCGTGCTGCCGAAGTAGATCCCCTCGGATCCGACGTCGTGCACGTACAGGTCGTGGACCTTCACGTTGCGCATCGTGGCCGCCCCGTCGTCGTCGGTCTTGGCGATGACCCCGGCGAACTCGACGCGCGCGACCTCGATGACATCCAGCTCGAAATCCGACGCCCCGCCGCCGATGGCCAGCCCCGACAGGCCCTCCTTGCTGAACGCGTCGTCGATGAAGATGCCGTACGTCCCCTGGCTGTGGGCGAAATCGCCCTCGGCGTGACCGCGGAACCGCGCGTCGCCGGTCTTCGAGACCGGATCGTGGCGGCCGGTCAGGATCCAGCCCTTCCCGCCCTTCAGCACGAACACGTGATTGGCGGCGTCGCCGCCGACCTTGACCTGGCCGCCGAGGTTCGTGATGACGAGCGGGCGCTCCGCGCTGCGCTCGGGCAGGCCGCCGAGCAGGATGCTCCGGTACTCGCCGGCCGGGATGTAGAGCCGGTCGAGCGCGCTCCAGTCGACCTCCGGGAACGCCTCGGTCAGCTCGGGATAGGCGATCGCGGGGCGCTCGCCCTCCTGCGGGGCCGGCACCGGCAGCGTGAAGGTCGTCCTGGCCTCGCCGAAGCGGCCGTAGGCCGGGACGCCCGGTGTCCCCCCGCCGGCCCCGGTGCCCCCGCCGCTCGGGCCGCCGGCCCCGGTGCCCCCGCCGGCGCCGGCCGTCGATGTCGCGTCATCGCCGCCGCACGCCGCCATCGCGACGAGCAGGGCCCCTATCCTCACGCATTGCCTCATGCGATGCAGAATACGCCTGCTGGCCGAGGCGTGAAGGCACGCGTCCTCCGGGCCGCGAATGAAGGCTCGATGGCTCGCCGCTCCTCAGGAGCGATGGGCGGAGCGCATCAGGGTGAAGGTCGTACCCGAGCGCGCTCGAGCGGGCGCGCGGACGCCGTCGCTCGAGCCAGCGGCGGCGTCACGGGCAGTCCGACGAGACGTACACGCCACGCGCCCTGAGCGCCGCGATGTTGCTCGCCTGGGAGGCGCAGTCGATCGGGTTGTAGGAGACGGTCACGGAGTCTGTCGTGTCGATGCCGGGGTTGGCGACGAGGGGCGACAGATCGGATATCGCGTTGTTCGCGAGCACGATGTCCCACAGGTCAGGGAGGCTCGAGAGCGGAGATATGTCGGAGATGAGGTTGTGGGAGAGGCTCAGCACGCGCAGGCTGGGCGTCGTCGACAGGGCCGAGATGTCGCTGATCTGCGCGTCGACCGCCACGAGGGAGTAGAGCTCCGTCAGGCCCGACAGCGGCGCGAGCGTCGGGACGGAGACGTAGCTGAGGGACAGCTGCATGAGATTGACCAGCGAGGCGAGCGGGCCGATGTCGCCGAGCGGGTTCTGGCTGAGCGACAGGCCGGTCAGCTGCGTCAGCGAGCCGAGGGCGCTGATATCCGAGACGGCGTTATCTGCGAGGTTCAGCGCCTCCAGCTGGACGAGCGCGGAGAGCGGCGTGATGTCGGCGATCAGGTTGGATGACGCCCCCAGGATGCGCAGCCGCGGGAGCGCCGCCAGAGGCGTGAGGTCTGCCACGAGGTTGGCCTCGATCATCAGTGTCGTGAGGGAGCTGATGCACTCGAGGCCGGAGAGCGACTGGATGCCGCGGTGGGTGGCCTGGAGGTACTCGAGCGACGCGACGTCGGCCGGGAGGAGCGGGCCGTCCGGCTTCTCCACCGCGTCGCGCACCGCGTCCTCGAGCGCCGGATCGGCGAATGCGAGCGGTCCGGCGCACGGATCGCCGCCGCCCGCTCCCCCGCCACCAGCGCCGCCAGCGCCGCCCGTGCCGCCAGCGCCGCCCGTGCCGCCAGCGCCGCCCGTGCCGCCAGCGCCGCCCGTGCCGCCAGCGCCGCCAGCGCCGCCCGTGCCGCCCGTCCCAGGATCCTCCCCGGGGTCCGTTGACCCGCCCGCGCCCTCACCGGTCGTGACGCCCTCACCGGTCGTGACGCCCTCACCGGTCGTGACGCCAGGAGGATTCCCCGTACTGGTCGCGCCGGGCACCGGATCAACAACGATCCATCCACACCCGGCACCCGCCGCTCCGGTCAGGAGCGCGATGCCCAACCATCGACCGAGGCTGTCTACGTTTTGCATTTTCCATTGTCCTGTAAAAAAGCCAGACGGAGCACCGCTCCGTCGAGCACGGGGCATCGACAAGCAAGCTGCAAAGGAAGCGCGCTTCTCGAAGCACGACGGATGCCATCCATGCCTGCACGTCGCTCCGGCCCGGAGGAGCGATGAGCCCCGCGACCGGTGGTGCGGTACTTACCGCAGGCAGACCGCAGAGCGGCGACCCGCCAAGGCGCCAACAACGCCCAATTGTCGAGATTTCTTGGCGTCCTTGGCACCTTGGCGCCTTGGCGCTTCCCAAAGTACCGCGCTACCCCGCGACCCGCGGAGCGTCCGGGCACACACGCGCTCGCGTGCCACCGGCGCCGACGCATGTGCCAGCGTGCCAGCGAGCAGCCACGCCCTCGTCGGCGCTTGCGCCGGTGCTCGGAGCCGGCTCGGCGCGAGGCCCCTCGCGCCGCGCTCCGGCGCTCCTGCGTCGATCACCCCGCGCGGCGGACCGCGAGCGCGCCGTCCTCGCGCCGCCTCGCCTGCCGGTAAGCGATGGGGCTCGCGCCGTGGGCCCGCGCGAAGGCCCGCGCGAACGCGGGCTCGCTGTCGTAGCCGACGCGGGCGGCGACGAGCTTCACGGGGAGCGTCGTCTCGCCGAGCAGCACCGCGGCGCGCTGGAGGCGCAGCCGGCGCACGTGGTGGCCGAGCGGCTCGCCGAGGAGCGCCGTCGACCGCGCCGCGAACGCCGAGCGCGAGAGCCCCGCCTCCCGCGCGAGATCCCCGAGCTCCCACGCGCGCTCGGGCGAGGCGCGCACCCGCGCGAGCGCGGCCACGACCGGCTCGTCCCGGAGCGCCTCGGCCCGCGGCAGCGACGCGCCGGGGTCGCGCAGCGCGCTCGCGAACAGCGCGTGCGCCCACGTCTCGCCGATCGAGCGGCGCAGCGCCGGCGACAGGTCCCGCGCGCCCGCGAGCAGCGCGAGCGTCTCGCCCAGCCAGCGCGCGAGGCCCGGCGTCGCGCCCGTGATGTGCACGGCCGGCGGCAGCAGCGCGATCCACGGGGCGCCCGCCGCGTCGAGGTGCAGGTCGACGATGACGAGGTGCGCCTCCGGCGGGGCCTCCGTCGCCAGGGCGCCCTCGGCCACGGCGTGCATCCCGCGGCAGAGCGCCCCCGGGTGCGCGAGCGACGTCGTCGGCCGATCGCGGATGGCGTGCTCGTCGGCCCGCGGCAGGAACACGAGCTCTCCCGCGCCGAACGCGAGCCGCCGCCGCGCGACGTCGATCCACCCGCCGCCGCGCTCCGCCGCGTACACCCGGGCCGACGCGCGCTGCGCCGGCTGCCGCTTGCCCCAGCGGTCGCCGAGCGCGAAGCGCATCACCTCGGCCTCGCGGAGCGCGACGCTCCGGGCCAGCTCGTCGAGCGCGGCAGACATGGCGCGATCGATTGTACCGCACGCGCGCACCCCCGCCAGAGGCGCCGTCCGTGGACGCGCGGATCGGAGAGCCGGACGCGCGGCAATCGCGCCCTGGCTACGCTGCCCCCGTCACCATGAAAGAAAGAGGCCTTCGATGACTCACCCTCTGCCGCATCCTCGCCCGCTCGACGCCGCGCAGGTGCTCGACGCGCTCCTCGATCTCGTCACCCGCGACATCGAGGGGTGGCTCGCCCTCTTCGCCGACGACGCCACCGTGGAGTTCCCGTATGCGACCGCGCTCGGCGCGCCCGCCCGATTCGAGGGCAAGGCGGCCATCCGGCGCTATTTCGAGGGCGTGATCGATCGTTTTCGCGACCTGTCGTTCCGGGACGTGCGGCGGTATCCGACGACCGATCCCGACGTCGCGCTCGCCGAGGTGCACGGCTCGGCGATCATCCTGCCGGGCGGCAAACGCTACGAGCAGGACTACGTGATGGTCGTCGCCACGCGGGACGGCAAGGTCGTGCGGTACCGCGAGTACTGGAACCCAGCGCCCGTCCTCGAGGCCTTCGGCGAGATCGCCGCGCCTCGCGAGGGGGCGTCGTGAGCGCGCGCGCAGGGAGCGGCGGGCCGCGCGTCCTCATCACCGGCGGGACGGGCACCACCGGGCGGGCGCTCGCCGCGCGGCTCCAGGCCGCCGGCGCGCGCGTCCGCCTCGCGAGCCGGACGGCGCCCGCCGGCCGCGAGGGCGCGGAGCACGCGCGCTTCGACTGGGCCGACCCCGCGACGCACGAGGAGGCGCTCCGCGGCGTCGATCGCGCGTACGTCGTGGCGCCCGCGATGGTCGACGACCCGTCGGCGCTCATGGTGCCCTTCGTCGAGCGCGCGCTCGCGGGCGGGGCGCGCCGCCTCGTGCTGCTCAGCGCGTCGGCCGTGCCGGAGGGGAGCCCCGGCCTCGGCCTCGTCCACCGCGCGCTCCGCGAGCGCGCGCCGGAGTGGACCGTCCTTCAGCCGTCGTGGTTCATGCAGAACTTCATCGATCCGCGCCACTGGCACTGGGCGGGGATCGCCGGGCCCGGCGAGATGACGACCGCGACCGGCGGCGGCCGCGTCGCCTTCGTCGACACCGAGGACATCGCGGAGGTCGCCGCGCGCGCGCTGCTCGACGAGGCGCCCCACAACGCCGCGCACGTGCTCACCGGCCCGGAGGCGCTCAGCTACGATGACGTGGCGGCGATCGTGTCCGAGGTCGCCGGCCGGCCGATACGCCACGTCCGCGCCGGCGAGGACGCCGCCCGCGCGCACCTCGTGAAGGCGGGGGTACCCGCGTCGTACGCCGCGTTCCTCGTGCGGCTCGACCTCGCCATCCGCGACGGGGCCGAGGACCGCGTCACCGACACGGTGCGGCGCGTGACCGGCCGCGCGCCGCGCGCCTTCCGCGATTTCGCGCGCGCCCACGCGCACGCCTTCCGCGGGGCGCCCGCCGCGCGCCGCGACGGCCCGGCCGCGTAGCCGCCCGCCGGCCGGGCAGGGCCGAGCCGCGGAGAGCGCTCGTGCGGGCTCGGCCGGCCGCCGCCATCGAGGCGCGGACTCCACCGCTCGGCCCCGGTCGACTCCACCCTTGTCGGCCGTGCTGGGACTGGCAGACTGCGCCGCTGGATCATGGATGCGGAGAGCCGTTTCGAGGACTGGCAGGATTTCTTGGACAACGCCTCGCTGGGCGTCCACCTGGTCGACGCGAGCGGGAAGATCCTGTGGGCGAACAAGCTCGAGCTCGAGCTCCTCGGCTACGCGCCCCACGAGTACATCGACCGGCATGTCGCGGAGTTCCACGTCGACAGGGATGTGATCGATCACATCCTGGGTGCGCTCCCGTGCGCCGGCCAGCTGCTCTCCCACCCGGCCCGCCTGCGCGCCAAGGACGGCAGCGTGAAGCACGTGCTGATCAACGCGAACGTCTTCCGGCGGGACGGCCGGTTCGTCCACACGCGCTGCTTCACGAGCTGCATCTCGGAGGCCGTCTACGCGCAGCGGAGGGGCGAGCTGCTCCGGGGGAGCCGGGCCGCGGGAGAGCGCTCGACGTGAGCCTCGCGGTCGCGCGGCGCGGCCGTCACCCGCGCCAGAGCTCCTTCACGCCGTCGGCCATGAACTGCACGGCGATGGCGGCCAGGATGAGGCCCATGACGCGCTCGAGCACGGCCACGCCCGACGCCTTGAGCGCCCGCTGCACGAACCCCGCGCCGCGCAGCACGAGGTAGGAGGCCGCGAAGGTGATGGCCACGCTGGCGAGCACCAGCGCCATGGCCACGGGGTCGTCGCCCCCGCGCGACATCAGCACCATCACCGTGGCGATGGCGCCCGGCCCGGCCAGGAGCGGCATGGCGAGCGGCACGAGCGCCACGTCCTCCTTGGCGATGCCCTCCTGCTGCTCGGACGGGGTGGTGCGCGTCGCCGAGGCGCGGGCGCGCAGCATGTCGAGCGCCGTGACGAGCAGCAGGAGGCCGCCCGCGACGCGGAACGCGGCCAGGGAGACGCCGAAGACCTTGAAGATGACGCCGCCGAAGAGGGCGAAGAAGAGCATGAGCCCGCCGGCGACGGCGCACGCGCGCCGCGCCGTGCGCCGCACCTTCTCCGGGGGATCGCCGGCGGTCATCGTCAGGAACAGCGGGACGATGCCGATCGGATCCACGACGAAGAAGATCGCCGACAGCGACACGAGGAAGACCGAGACGTAATGGGCCATGCTCACCGGACGCGCCGAAGATCCCGCGGGTCCGGCGCATGTCCCACATCCTCGGCGGCCGCGCTAGTGCCACGTGGATCGAGCTACCCCAACCTGGGTCGGATGGGGTCGGGGCGGGGTATGAGAAATCTCCGTCACTGGGCGCAATGAATGGTGTGGCGGCTACCTGAATCCGAAACGGGCCGCTCGCTCGACCCGTGAGGGCGACGGCCCCGAGTTGCGATGTTCAAGCGCTGCGCGCTGCGTGTAGGATTCGCGCATGAAGAACCTCAAGCGCGTTGGCCTCGGGCTCTTGGCCGTGATTCTCCTGTTCGTGATCGTGGTGATGACACGACCTTCCACGTTCCGCGTCGAGCGTTCGGCGACCCTGGCCGCGCCTGTCGACGCCGTGTACGCCCAGGTCGCCGACTTTCACGCCTGGCAAGGCTGGTCGCCGTGGGAGAAGCTCGACCCATCCATGAAGAAGACCTTCGGCGGGCCCGAGTCCGGCGTCGGCGCTTCGTACGCATGGTCGGGCAACGACGATGTGGGCGAGGGCAACATGACCATCACCGACGCAAAGCAGCCGTCGAACGTCACCATCCGGCTCGAGTTCATCAAGCCGTTCGCGGCGACGAACACCACGACGTTCACGCTCGCTCCGGCGCCCGGCGGCACGAGGGTGACGTGGGCCATGGAGGGAGAAAACTCCTTCCTCGGCAAGGCGTTCGGGATCTTCATGGACATGGACGAGATGATCGGCGCCGACTTCGAGAAGGGGCTCGGGGCGATGAAGCAGATCGTGGAGTCGAAGGTGGCGTCGCCGGGCTGACCACGCGCGGTAGAGCCATCGCCCGCGCGAAGGCAGGAGCCCGGCGCAACAGCTCAGCCCGCAGGGGTCCGCGCGGTGGTCGGCCCACCGCCGGCGGCGCGGGCGGCGGAGCGCGCGATCAGGCGATGATCGCGTCGACGAGCCCGCCTTCGAGGCTCTCGTCGCCGAAGTCGTCGAGCGGGCCGCCCTGGCCGTTGGTGCAGCCGACGGCCGCGCCGATCGTGTTGAGCAGCTTGTTGACCGTGACCTTGACGTCGACGAACTGGCCGGTCTTCAGGTAACCCGCCGCGCCGCCGGCGAGGATGTACGGGACCTTCCGATACCCGTGGTACTTGTCGGCGTTGTCGTTGAGCCACACCGCCACGCCGTGGTCGAGCAGCGTCCCCGAGCCGAGCTCGTACGACGAGAGCCTGTCGAGCAGGTGCTTGAACATCCGCGCGTGGATCCGGTCGATCTGGTGGTGCAGCTCCTGCGCGCCCTCGATCGGCGGGCCCTCGGAGCCGTCGCTGTCGATGCGGTGGGAGATCTTGTGGTAGCTCTTCTGCCGGACGCCGTTGATCGTGTACTCGGTCCCGTCGTTGCCGTCGCCCACCTGGAGGGTCGCCGCGCGCGTCACGCCGCACGCCATCGCGAGCGCGATGATATCCATCTGCATGCGGGTGACGGTCTCCACGTTCTCGGATTTGCCGACGTTCGGCGAGATCGCCTCCATCTCGGCGACCCCCTCCGCCGGGAGCTTGCACGCGAGCGCGACCTCGAGGTCGCGGATGCTGTCGAAGTGGAGCTGCAGCCTTTCGCGATCGCTCTTGCTGAGGTCCTTCCGGCCCATGAGCGCCTGCATCTCCCCGCGCACCAGGTCGTTGACGCTGGTGCGGCGCGCGGCCAGCGACTGCTGGACCTCGTTGTCCACGTCGGCGAGCCCGAAGAGCTTCTGGTACGCGTTGAACGGGTTGCGCTCGGCGGCGCGGAGCTGCTTCGGCCCGCGGTACGAGAGCACCTCGTTGATGTAGCCGGCCATCCTGCCCGCGTAGAGCGTCAGCGGCTCGACGCCCGCCGGGTTCAGCTCCGTCGCGATGCGGTTGTCGATCGACTCGCCCATCGCGAGCGACTCGTTGCCCGACGGGTCGTCCGACACGCGCGCCGCCGTGAGGCACTGGTTGCCGCCGCCGGAGTGGCCGCACCCGTTGGCCTTGAACGCGAAATCCACGCCGCGCACCATGATGAGCTTGCTCGCATAGTCCTTGAGCTCGCTCACCGCCCGGGCGCTGTCCCGCTCCAGCGACTCCGTGGACAGCGGGCCCGTCTGGCTGGGCCAGAACATCTCGGGCTCGTCGCCGGCCGCCTGCGCCACGCCGTTCGCCTGGCGCATGAAGATCGCGAACGGCGGCACGTCGCCCGTGCCGGCCAGCGCGCGCCGGGGCGCGAAGGTCTCCAGGAACGGGAGCGCGACCGTGACGCCAAACAGGCCTCGAAGCACACGTCGTCGGGTGATCATTGCGCCTCCGCGGGAACTCGAGCGAGGAAGGAAGTGGATGAGACGATCTGGAGGAGGAGGTCCTTGGTCGAGGCGCCGCCGCGCGACGCCTCGCCGAGCTTTCGGATGAAGTCCCGGTCCTTGTCGCCCGTGCTGCGGCCCTGGGCGAACTCGACCCATCGCTTCGCGTAGCACGCGTGCGCCTCGCTGCTCTCGGCCAGCACCCGGCTGAACTCGATCGCGTTCGCGTAGCTCCTCGGCTCGCCGCCGAGCAGATACACGTCCGCGGCGTTGACGGGCGAGCCGTTGTCGGTCGTGCGGTACTTGCCGATCGCGTCGTAATGCTCGAAGGCGAACCCGGCCGGGTTGATCATCGTCCCGTGGCACGACGCGCCGCACGTCCCCTTGCCCGTGTGGGCCTCGACGCGCTCGCGGTTGGTCGCCTGCTCGCCCGGCGGCAGCGACGTCGCGTTGTCGGGCGGCGGCGGCAGCGCGGCGCAGAGGATCCGGAGGTTCACGAAGACGCCGCGGTGGATCGAGTCCGGCTGCCGCGCCGTCGCCTTCGAGGCGAGGAAGCCGAGGCGCGTGAGCAGCCCCGCGCGCTCCTTCTCGTCGAGCTCCACCTGCTTGAGCTCCTCCGAGAACTGGCCCTCGACACCGTAGACCTTCGCGAGGTGGTCGTTCACGAACGCGGTGCGGTCGGTGAGCAGATCGGTGAGCCCGCCCTCCTTGTCGAAGACGATGTGCTCCACGAACAGCTCCGCCTCGCGCTCCATGTCGTCGCCCATCTCGGGGACGAACTCGGGGTAGAGCGTCTGGTCCTTGTTGAGGTCGTGGTAATGATCGAAGTCGTAGGCCTGCCGGTGGAACGAGCCGATGACCTCGCGGGCGCGCGGGTCCTCGAGCATGCGCTCGGCGTAGGCCCGGACGCCCTCGGGGGTGGAGAGCTCGCCCGCCTTCGCCGCCGCGAGGAGATCGTCGTCGGGCATCGTGTTCCAGAACAGGTACGCGAGCTTGGTCGCGATCTCGTGCCCGCTCAGCGGGATGAGCCCGTTCTTCGCCGGCCCGGCGCCGACCTCGACCCGGTAGACGAAATGGGGCGATTGCAGGAACGCCTCGAGCGCCACGCGCACGCCCGCGACGAACGGGTCCTCGCCCTTGACGAGCTCCTCGCCGCGCTGGAACAGCGTGAGGTACGCGTCCCGCTCGTCGCCCGTGAGCGGCCGCCGGAACGCCCGCTCGCCGAACCGCTCGACGAACGCCTGCGCCCGCGCCTCCGGCTCGGCCGGCAGGTCGGCGGGCACGATCCGATCGAGGTTGCCCTGACCTCCGGTCACCATCGCCGCGAGCTCCTCGGCGGCGCGCTGGTAGTCGCTCCAGAGACCCGGGGTCACCTGGAGCGCGGTCTCGTTGTTGTCGAACACGCCGCCGAGCGGGTCGGTCGTGAACGACGCCGAGAGGCCGGGCCGCTCGTCCAGGCGCAGGAGGTCGCGTACGGTGTTCTCCCACTGCACGTGGCTGAGACGCGGGAACATGCTGCGCTCTGCGACTTGCTCTGGCCGCGCGCCGCCCGGCACGGGGCCATCCCCATCGCCTTCGGCCCCCTGCGGGTCGTCTCCCTGCGGGTCGCCCAGGGCGCCCATACACCCCGAGAGCAGGAGCGTGGCGACGCTCAACCCCGCGCCGAGCAGCCGCCGCCACCGCGGGAAGCGGGTCGATCGATAAGCCAGTGAGGTCATCAGATTCTCCTGATAAGCAGCTCCATCAAGTTATGTAGGAAATACTATTTACCAACAAACAAAAAGCTCAGGCTCTGAGCCGCGCCCGGCGATCGTATGAAGTAGAAATAGTTCAACAACACCCAAATCGCGCTCGTGGGTAGGGTCTCCGGTCAACGCCCGACACGGCGAGAGATCTCGATTCCGCGAGAGGGGGCGCTGCAGTCACTCATGTAGTACTTCACCAGAGATAGCGCGTGCGGCAAGGAGGAAGGAGGGGGCCGCGCATGTTAGCGATCACAAACCGCACGTCAACTCCGATTCGCCCGTGCGCGGCCGAGCTCGGTTCGGATGGCTGGATGGCGCGCGCCGGTGGATCGACGTCGGCACGTCGGCACGTCGGCGCCCCGTCCGATCACGTCGATCGCACGTAGATGACGAAATCGACCGTCGTGGTGGCGCCGCGGTACTCCACGGACGCCCTCACCGTGGCCACGCCGGGCGCCACGGTGCGGATCGTCCCGCGACGGTCCACGGAGACCACGTGGGGGCGATTGCTGTCGAAGCTCACCCACGTGCCCGCGGGGAGCGGGCGGCTCTCGCCCTTGGTGATGTAGCCGTAAAGCGTCTCGTCGCTCAGCGAGACCGTGAGCTGCGGATCGATCTCCGCGCCCACGGGGAAGAAGACCCGCTGCTGGATGCCGAGGTCGTGATCGCCCACGATCTGCGGCTTGGCGGTCACCACCGCGACCGCCGGGTCGAGCGCGCCGGTCACCGTCACGAAGGTCTGCGCCTCGATGTCGCCGTCCGCGGCGGAGCGCGCGATCTGGAGCCCGTACCTGCCCGTGTCGACGGTATAGCGACCCTGCTCCTGGTCGAAGAAGGCCAGATCGGCGATGGGCAGCTCGAAGGTCACGCTCCGGGTCTCCCGCGGGCGCAGCGAGACCTTCTGGAACGCGCGCAGCCGCTTCCTGGGACGCTCGAGCGAGGCAGGGGCGTCGGGCGTGCTCACGTAGAGCTGGACCACCTCGTCCCCGACGACGCGGCCGACGTTGGTGACGTTCACGCTCACCCGCAACGTGCCGTTCGCATCCACGCGCTGCTGATCCGCGCTCAGGCGCCCGTAGCGGAAGCTCGTGTAGCTCAGGCCGTGACCGAACGGATAGGTGACCGGGCCCTGGAAGTACATGTAGGTCCGCCCAAGGCTGGTCGCCGTCGGTCGAACGGCGTAATCGTCGATCGGGGGCAGATCGGAGAGGTTCGTGTACCAGGTGAAGGGCAAACGGCCGCTCGGGTTACGGGCGCCGAGCAGGACGTCGGCGAGCGCCTCGCCCTTGCGCTGGCCGTTGTAGGAGCTCCAGAGCAGCGCCGCCACGCCGGGCTCGAAGCTGCCGACCTCCATCTGGCCGACGGTCTCCATGTAGACGATGGTGCTCGGGTTCTGCGCGGCCACCTGCCGGATGAGCTCGGCCTGCGCGCCGGGCAGATCGAGCGTGCTGCGGTCCACGTCCTCGCGCGAATGGCGCCCGTCGGTGCCCACGTAGACGACCGCGACGTCGTAATCGGCGGCGGCGGCCACGGAGGCCGCGTCCACCTCGGCCAGGGTCTCCGGGGTCACGCCGGGGTAGAAGTCGACGACCGCCGAGGGGTTGATGGCCTGAACGGCGGCCTTGAGGCCGCTGTAGCCGCTCACCGTCCTGGCGTTGCCCGCGGGGCCCTGGTCGCTGGAGTAGCCGCCCAGGAAGACCTCGGCGGGGTCCGCGTAGGTGCCGATCACCGCGACGCGGAACTCGCCCCGGGGCGGGACCCGGAGCGGAAGGAGCTTGCCGGCGCTGCCGTCCTTGCGCAGCGTCTCGCTGTTCTTGAGGAGCACGATCGCCTCGGCGCCGACCTCGCGCGCCATGGCGAGCCGCTCGGGCGTCTCGGTGATCGCGCCGTTGTCGTCGCTGTTGGTCCACGTCCCCGGCGCGACGCGCGCCCGCGCCTGCGTGACCCAGGGGACGAGGGCGTCGTCGTCGAACTCCCCGAGGCGAATGCGCGCGGCGAAGAGCCGAGCGACCAGCGGATCGACGTCGTTCTCGTTGAAGATGCCCGTCGGCGTGGGGATGGCGCGCGCGACCGCGTCAGGGAGGGTGTTCGCGTAGCTGAAGCTGTCGTGATAGCCCCAGTTACAGTTGAGATCCTCGCCGGCCACGGCGGCGAAGGCGTGGCGCTCGACGGCGTCGAGCGGGTGAGGATAGCCGGGCGGCTGCCAGCGATGCCCGGCCTGGATCTCGCGGATCGCGTCGCAATCCGAGGTGAAGAAGCCCCGGAAGCCGAACGTGGAGCGCGCCAGCACCTCCTTGAGCTGGATGCTGGCGGCCACGGGGACGCCGTTGACGCGGTTGTAGGCGCTCATGATCGACGCCGGGTCGGAGGCGCGGATGACGTCGCGGAACTGAGCCGTGTAGTACTCGCGCAGCGTCCGCTCATCCATGTCCGAGCTGCCCCTGCGGCGGTTGAACTCGCTGTTGTTCGCCGCGTAGTGCTTGAGCGTGGTGTTCACCTTGAGGTAGCCGCGGCCCTCGGGCAGGAGGCGGCCGCGCTGGTCCTTGCCCTCCATCCCGTTCACGAACTGCGCGGAGATGGCGGCGGTCAGCACCGGGTCCTCGCTGAAGGCCTCGTCGTTGCGGCCCCAGCGGGGATCCCGCGCCAGGTTGATGGTGGGGGCGTAGAAGTTGAGATCGAGCTTGTTGTCGCGGAAGATCTCGCGCGCCTCGTCCGAGATCATGAGCGCCTCTCGGTACATGAGCTCGGGGTTCCAGGTCGAGCCCAGCGAGAGATCGACGGGATAGGACGTGGTGTTGACGGTGTTGGGCGGATTGCCGCCGTGGTTGACCTGCTCGCGGGCGACGCCGTGCGCGGCCTCGTTCCACCAGCCATAGGCGGGGATGCCGAGCGACGGGATGGCCGCTGCCTGGCTGCTGACCATCTGGCTGGCCTTCTCGGCGAGCGTCATGCGCGAGACCAGATCCGCGGCGCGCTCCTCGGGCGAGTAGCGGCGGTCCAGGTAAATGGGGGTGTCGCCCGCCCGCTCCGGCGAGCGCTCGCCGAGGTCGAGGGACGCCGGGCCGGCGCTCGCCGGATCGAGGGGCGCCGCGCGCTCGCCTGCCTCGGAGGGCGCGTGGCCCGACGAGCAGGCCGCGACCGCGGTCAGCGCGAGCGCGCCGCGGAGCGCCGACAGCGCTCTCGTGACAGCCAGATGCTTGATGGTCATTCGTTGGCCTCGTTGCGTGGTGAAAAGACGGTGGAAAGCCTCCTACCTGATCCCTTGTTGTGTAACGCGCGTTACATAGATGAAACACGGGCGAGCGGCAACGGCCGAGGAGGCCGCAGCGGCGCGGGGCGGCGCCGGCGGGCGCGGGGGGACGCGATCAGGTGGGGGCGCGGGGGCGAGGCTCAGCGGGCCGCCGCCGGGCCGCTGGGCGCCGCGGACCGCGGCGACCTGGGTCGGGTCGCGACCGCATGCCTCCGGCAGGCTGAGCGGTTACGGAGCGACCCACGTCGCGCCGAGCGGGTCGCCACGAGGGCTACCGCGCGGGCCTCGAGATCAGGCGAGGATCTTGCGAATGAGCTCCACGTCGTAGAACTCGCGGACCAGGCGGAGCTGTCGCTGCTCGTCGAACACGAAGTTGCCGATCCCCTCGAGGACGACGTGCTCGCCGCTGCTGGACCAGAGGTCCGCCGTCCAGCGCGCCGCGCTCTCGTCCCCGCAGACCATGATCTCGCGGACCTGCGCGCTCATGCGCTCGATCTTCTGCTTGCCCGCGCGGAGGAAGACGAGGATGGCCTCCCTCCCGCGCAACGGCGGGGTCCCCACGGGGTCCTCGAGGACCCCATCGGGCGTGAAGAGGGCCGCGAAGGCCTCCTCGGTGTCGTTGAAGATGGCGTGGAAATAACGCTCTATGAACTGACGAGCCTCGGTCTCGGTCATGATGTCAAGGTATCGGTCCGCGGCGCGCACGCCTAGAGCGACGAACGGGTTGAAGCTGCCTGAAAAGCGCAGAAATTCGAACCGCCAAGACGCCAAAAGACGCCAAGTAAAGAGAGAAAAAAAATTTTGGCGTCTTGGCGTCTTGGCGTCTTGGCGTCTTGGCGGTTCATTTCTCGCTTCATCAACGTGATCGCCGTTCTAGGACTCGCGGCCCCACCGCGGCGTCCATGGCCGGGAACGCCGGCGCCCACGACCGCGCCCCCGAGGAGCGTGAGCATGCCTGTTCCCCCGTGCTCGCGGACGACGTCCCGCCGATCCAGCCGACCGGGGCGCCTCGACGACGCGCGGGCATGGCGAACGCATGGCCAGAACATGGCGAAGGCACGGCGTCCACGAGCGCGCACACTCCCGACGCCTGTCCGGGTTGCGCGCTGGCTCACTACCCTCTATCCTGTAGGCTCTTATATTTGTGAGGAAATGTGCGCAAAGAGCCAGCTCCGGCCGCGTTTTCCGACTTCATTTTGCTCCTCATCTCCGCCGCGCCGAAGCTGGGCCTGCAGCTCGAGGCGGTCCTGCGAGACGCGGCGCTGCCGCCGACGGCCCTCTGCCAGCGCGGGGTGCCGATCCCCCTGAGCGCAGCGCGGTACATCTGGTCGTCCGCCGAGCGGGTGAGCGGCGACCCCGTGATCGGGCTCCACGTCGCCGAGACGCTCGACGTCGGCACGCTCGACATCCTCGACTACCTGTCGCGGAGCAGCGCCAGCTTCGGCGCGGCGCTCGCCCGCTTCATCCGCTTCGCCCCGCTGCTCGCCGACGCCGGCGTGCTGGGCTTGCACGCGGACGGCGGCCAGGCGCGCTTCCGCCACGTCGCGCCCAACAGCGTGCCCGCCGTGTCGGAGCTCCTCGCCGGCATGACCGTGCTCCGGGCGCGGACGTTCTCCGGCGAGTACGTCCGCCCGCTGGCCGTGCGCTTCCGGCACCGCCGCAGATGCAGCGCGGGTGCCTATGAACGGATCTTCGACGCGCCGGTCGAGTTCGGCGCCCCCTGCGACGAGCTCGTCTTCCGGCGGGAGCACCTGGAGATGCCGTTCCGCTCCGCCGACCCCCGGCTGTGCGAGATCCTCGAGGCGTTCGCGCAGCTGCGGCTCCAGCAGCAGAGCCGGGCGGACGCGCCGCCGCCCGCCGCGCCGTCGGGCATCGTCGACGAGGTCCGCCACGTGCTCCGCGAGTGCATCGCCGAGGGCAACCCGAACATCGACCTGGTGGCCGAGCGCATGGGCGTGAGCCCGCGCACGCTGCAGCGACAGCTGCGGGAGCAGGGCACGTCGCACCGCGCGCTCCTCGCGGAGACGCGCGCCGCCCTCCTGGATCGGTACCTGGCCGGCGCCAGCCCCTCGCGGCACGCGCTCACCGCCGAGCTCGGCTACGCGAGCGCCCGCTCCGTGTCGCGCGCGCTGCGGCGCCGGTAGGCGCGCCGCGACGCCGGGGGCCGGGGCCCACCGGCGCCGCGGTCACGAGGTCACCGCCGCTCCCAGGCGCCGGCGCCGCGGCGGCGGGCCTGCGCCGGGGGCGCAGCGGCGATCACGGATGCCACGCCAGCTGGAGCTGCCGGCTGCTCGTCGTGCTCACCTGGTAGACGACGGGGTTCGCCGCGCCCGGGAACGGCGTCGAGAGCTGCATCGACCAGCTGTTCGCCGCGGCGCTCTGGGCCGGCCCGCCGTTGGCGGACACGGTGACCCCGTTCAGCGGCAGGCCGTCCATCGAGGTCACCTGGAGCCACAGGTTCGCCGGCGTCCACCCCGTCGGGAAGTGCGCCGGGTCGATCTGGAAGCACGCCGTGCCGTTCACCGTGGCCGTGGTCGCCGGGCCCGCCTGGCCGAGGCTCTGGCAGGTCACGACCGTCGTGGGATCCTTGTAAACCCCGAACTTGTACTGGCGCGTGAACATCGGGACGGCGGAGTTGCCGGCGTGGTCCGCGAAGACCGTGATCTGGTGGCTCCCCCCCTCGGCGAACTGGTTGAACTTCGTCGAGTAGACGCCATCGTTGGCCGTGGTGTCGCCGTGCGCGGCGAGCCCGTCATCATAGAACGTGAGCGACGTGCCCGCGCCGCTCGGCGCCTCCATCTCGGCGATGACCGCGGCGCCCGTCACGGGGGCGCCCAGGTGGGTCACCGCGGCCTCGACGACAAGCGGCTGCGACCCGACGTTCAGGCCGTTCGTGGTGACCTGGAGCTGGATATCGTCGATCAGCGTCGACACGGCGGAATAGATATAGATGTCCGACGGCGTGTTGTTGACGGCGCAGACATTCCAGAAGCCCTCCTCGTACGACTGCGTGAGGTTCAGCGAAAAGCGCTTGAAGTTGTCGGCCGAGAAGAAGGTCAGGTCGGAGCTCGACGACCCGTAGCTCGCCTCGGTGATGCCGATAGCGTACTCCGGGTGCTGCGACGGCGGAACCAGGTACACGTCGGGGGCGGCGCTGCCCTGGAAGATCATCGTGAAATCCACGATCTGAGCGGCCGAGACGTACACCTCAACGCACGGCGGAGGATCCTGCGTCGAGGTCCTCGGCGCGAGCCGGCTCAGCCCCTGATCGATCATGCCGCCCTCGCGGCAGTCGTTCGCCATGCGGTTGAACGCGCCGAGCAGCTCGAGCTGGTCGATGTCGGAGCTGACGTCGGCGCGCATGAAGAGCCCGGGCGAGGTTCCGTAGTTCGTCGCGATGTCGGCCATCAGCGGCTCGTCCGCCCCCGCCCCGAGCGCGATCGAGTGGACCTCGTCCACGCGAGTGAAGTAATCCGTGAAGAAGTCGCTCGGCGCCGGCGGCGTGTTGTGCTGCCCGTCGGACAGGAGGACGACGCACTCGCGCGGCCCCTTGGTCGGGTTCTCCGCGGTGAGCATGTCGAGCGCCTGCTCGAGGCCCGCGCCGATCGACGTCGACCCGTCGGCGACGAGCGCGTCCACGGCCGCGTCGTAGCCGGACGCCGGGAGCGGCGTGATCGGGAAAGACTCCGAGGCCGTGTCCGAGTAGCTCGCCAGGCCGATCTGCTCGGTGAACGACTGCGAGGCGGGCACGTTGCTCGAGGCGATCGTGTTCTTGTAGATCTTCGCCGCCTGCTGCGCGAGGGCGAGGTTGGTCCCGTACATGCTGCCGGAGCGGTCGATGATGACCACGTGGTTCGTGTCGAGCGGCGTGACCTGAGCCAGCGCCGTGGACAGCCCCAAGACGCCCGCGAGGACGCCGCCGGTGATGCCTGCGAAACTACGGACTACGCTTCTCATTGTCTCTATTTCCTCTTCGTTCTTGGACAGGACTAAAAAAAAAAAAAAAACGAAACTGAAGTCGAACAGGAGCCGCGTCACCGGGGGCTCACCCCTGACGCTCAGGGACGGTGAGGCGCGGCGGGATGGCGGGCGTCGTCGCGCGGACGACGGCCCGCCACCCTGCCTACCTACCTGGCCGGACCGGTGACGCCGGCTCTCACGGATTGCGGTACTTGATCACGAGCTTCGGGCGCCTGTGGGCGGTCGCGTAGTCGCTCGACGTGAACGAGACCTCCCGGTAGCTATCCGCTTCGCTCTGGAGCCGGATCATGAATCCATGGTTGTTCCCGGTGCCGGTGAGCATGTCTCTCACGAGCGCGGTCACATCGATGTTCTCGTAATCCTGGCTCGTGGACGTGCTCTGCGGCAGGAGCACCTCGTTCGCGGTCGTCGAGGCCGGCTGGTTGTTCCACGTCACGGTGTTCTCCTGCCAGGCCGCGGTGACGCGCTGGAGCAGGAAGGCGTTGGAGCCGCCGACCGTCGAGTGCCCCGGGGGCTCGGTGTTGGTGATCCCCTGGTAGTACAGGGTGGCGTCCGGGTCCGCATAGAGGCTCAGACGGGCCTGCTCGACCGTGGCTCCCGCCGGGAGCTGCGAGAAATCGAAGCGGATCAGGCTCCGATTCCGGAACCAGGGGTGCGGAATGAAGGGGCTAGTCCAGGAGCCGGCCGTGAGGTTCACGGCGTTGCCGTAATTCGTGCTCACGTTCGAGCTGAGGCCCCTGATCATCGCGTCGACGCCTTCGCTTCCGGGCTGCAGCGTCAGCGTCTGGACCGGGTTCTCGCAGGCCCCGTTGACGGTGAACACCGCCCCCGGCACCGCCGCGCACTGCGACTGGGTCGTCGGGTCGTGGCAGGTCCCGTCGGCCTCGTGGCAAGCGCCGACAGGCTCGCTCCCGCACGCGTCGACCTCGGCGCAGCTGTAGCCGCTGACGAAGTAGCCGCCGGCGCTCGCGCAGCTCTGCCCGGAGCCGATGCCGCCCTGGCCGAGGTCGGTGCAGCCGCCCGACCGGCAGCACGCGCCCTTCGACTCCGGCTTGCAGAGCGCCGAGCAGCCGTCGCCGCTCACGGTGTTGCCGTCGTCGCACTGCTCCGAGGCCTGCTGCACGCCGTCGCCGCAGCACCGCTCGACGGTGACGCCCGTGTTCTCCACGACGGAGCACTCGGCGACCGTGTTCTCCGGCGTCTGGCACGTCCCGCTCACGCAGGTCAGCCCAGGGCCGGTGGTGCAGTCCGCGTCCGTCTGGCACGCGCAGGGGATCGTGTCCTCGTAGTGGTCGTCGAAGCAGGTCTCCACCTCGGCGAGCCACGCCTCGGACATGGCGGTCCGCTTCGCCAGGTTCTCGGGCTCGAGGCCGGCGTCCGGGTCGACGAGGACCTTGGTCAGGTCGAAGTGGGGCGTCCCGGGGTTGACCACCGCGCCGCTGAAGTCGCCGATGGCCAGCTGGAAGGACGTGGCCGTGCGCTGCGTGTCCAGGCACCCCCAGTGCTTGAGCAGGTGGCGATGCGCCTCCTGGCACGGGAAGGTGAGGCTCCCGCGCGAGCCGGTCTGCGGACCGACGTACGAGCAGGTCCCGGTCACGAACGTCTGGGTGAGCGCGTCCTGGTCCTGCAGCCAGTCCGTCATCGGCTGGCCGTTGATGCAGAGGTTCTCGGCCGACGAGACCGTCTCGCCCAGGTCGAAGCCGAAGTCCACGACGTCCTCCACGCCGCCGACCACGTCATCGGTGGTGGGGGGCAGCGGGTCCGCCGCGTGCAGCGGCATCTCGTCCTTGCACCACGCGAGGAAGTCGGCCGTCGACGCGTTCACCTGCGCGTACCGCGTGACCTCGCCGGGCTGGTAGTTGGTGATGTCGCCGAGCGGCGAGGTGTCCCACTGGTAGGTGGCCTCGAGCCCGGGCTGGAACTTGTACTTCGAGACCGAGCCGATATCGAAGGTCCGGCGCCACTTCCACAGCGTGAACTTCTTCCACTTCTTGAACAGCTTCGCCTCGAGGCCCACGTGGATGCCCGCGTTGAGCGCGGCGATGAGCTCGATCTCGGTCAAGCCGTACGTCGCGATCGCGTGGGTCGGGTCATCCCCGTTCTTCATGCCCCAGATCACCTCCTCGGCATAAGGCACGTTCGGGCCCGCCTTCGGCTCGCACGTGCCGCCGGGCGTGCAGACCTCGTTCTGGCCGCAGGCCGTGTTCGCCGTCGAGGGGCTGTAGGTGCAGTGCCGGGCGCACGCCCCGTTCACGCAGGCGCGGCCGGGCTGGTTCGGGCAGGTGCTCTGCGCGGTGCAGACGCAGTCGACGGGCGTCCCGCCGACGGTGCACACCTTCGCCTGGACATCGCACGTCTCGCCGCTCGCGCAATCGGCGTTCGAGGTGCAGCCGCACGCCGACGGGAAGCCCGTCTGGAGCGGGTGGCACCCGGGCCCCTGCCACTCCGTGGCGTCGGCCTTGGTCTCCGACAGGCAGCTGTACGCGTCGAAGTTGCCGGGGCACTCGGCCTCCGTGACGTCGAACACGACGGCGCCGGGGATGCCCGAGTCGCAGTCGCCGCTGATCTTGCGGACCGTCGCAGGGGTCGTGTCGCTCACGTAGATGTCGCCGGTCGGGAGCACGGCCACGCCAGCGGGCAGCTCGAAGATCGCGTCGTCGGCCAGGCCGTCCGTCGCCACGGTGCCGGGAGCACCGGAGACGGTCGTCACGGCGGAGGTCTCCGGGTCGAAGCGCCGCACGCGACCGGGCTTGTTGCCGTCGACGACGAGCACATGACCCGAGCTGTCGACGGTGAGCCCCTTCGGCGCGGTGAACCGCGCGGCCGAGCCGATGCCGTCCGCGGAGCCCGCCGAGCCGCTGGTCCCGGCCACGGTGGTGACCGCCGCCGAAGCGACGTCGAACCGCCGCAGCGTGTTGTTGATCGTGTCGCTGATGTACAGCCTGCCGCGCCCGTCGGCGACGATGTTGGTCGGCTCCGAGAACCGGGCCGCCGAGCCGACGCCGTCGGTGCCCCCGGTCTGGCCCGACGTGCCGGCCACGGTGGTGGCCGCGCCCGACGGGAGCGGGATGCGGATCAGCGTGCGGGCGCCGCTGTCGGTGGCGAAGAGGGCGCCGTCGTGCACGGCGACGTCCCGCGGCGTCAGGAACACCGTCCGATCCGCGATCGTGGTCACCTGGTTCGTGCTCAGGTTGAGCTTGCGGACCGAGCGAGCGCCGCGATCGGCGATGTAGAGCGAGCCCGCGTCGTACGTGATCCCCGAGATCGTGTTGAACCGCGCGGCGGTCCCGACCCCGTCGACGTTGCCCGGCGCGGCCGAGCCGGCGATCGTCGTCACCTGGCCGGTCTGCAGGTCGATGCGGCGGATGGCGGTACGATCCGCGACAAAGAGGCGGTTTCCGCTCCGATCGTAGGCGAGGTCGGCGGGCTGGAGGAAGCGGGAGCCGCCGAACGTGCCGTCCGTGATCGACAGCGAGTAGGCCAGACCGTAGGGCGAAGAGACCGCGGGCAGGCAGCACACGCCGTGCTTGGCGCACGCCGAGATCTCGGGCAGCGCGGGGGCGCGCAGGCTGTTCGGGCAGGTGCCGTCGTTCGCGCACTCCTCGCACGACTTGTTCGCGCTCCACTGGGTCGTGAAGCCCTGCTGGAAGATGCTCTTGTACGTCTTCGCGTCCTTGTCCTTCAGGAAGGTCGAGAACAGCGCGTACGAGAGATTCGACGGGCTGCACTGATCCTGCGTGATCCCCGTCCAGTCGTCGAGGCAGGCGCGGCTGCCGTTGATGAAGGTGATGCAGCAGGAGTTCTTCGTGTCGAGCGGGGAGCAGGCGAGATCCAGCGACGACTCGGGGATGTACTTGTTCGAGCAGGACGCCTCATCCTTGTAGGAGAAGACGGGCTTGCACTCGAGGTCCTCGTTCGGGTTGCTGTTCACGAGCGCCTGCTCGAGCGAGGCGTTGAGGTCGACCACGCCGCCGGAGCCCTTCGGCTTGAGATCGACCGAGAAGCCGATGCTGGCCTCCACGCCCACCTTGAGGAGCTTGCCGATGGGCACGCCGAGGAAGAGCTTCGCGCCCACCTCCGGCCTCACCGACACCTGCGTCCCGGCCTCCGCGGTCACGTCCGGCGCCTGGAAGCCGTGCATGTCGCGGTTGAAGTCGAGATCGGAGATCTTGTGCGACGTGTTCTTGTTGAGCGCCTCCTGCAGGCGCTTGCGCATGAAATACGCCTCGTCGTACCACTTCACCCCTGCGCCGAGCTTGAAGTACGGGATGAGGTACGCGCCGGGGACCGGCGGGAGGGGGATCGGCGTCAGCTCCTTCTCGATCGGCTTCAGCTTCAGGTCGAGGTTGAGCGCCGCGGCCAGGAGCGCGGCCGACTTGCCCTCCCAGTCCTCGATCGCCTCCGCGCCGTCGCGCGGCCAGGTGACCTGGGCCGGGACGCCGTCGGTCGGCGTGTAGTCGAACGGCATGTACGTGCCGATCAGGAACTCCTGCGGGGAGACGCGGCCGTCGCCGTCGGAGTCGAGGGACGTCATCTGGTCCTCGTCCGCGAGGTAGAAGACGCCGAGCTTCTTCGCGGCGTCGAGGCTGACCCCGCCGCCGGCGAGGTGGCCCAGCTCCTCGATGCCGAGGGGAGCTTCACGGTTGAACCACTTGTAACCGTCAAGCTGCATGTTGAACTCCATCCCCGGCAGGATGCTCAGCGTCTCGCCGAACGCGGTCACGGCGAAGCCGCCGGTGCGCATCTGGGCGCGGCGCTCCTTGCTCAGGGTGTGCGACGTGTAGCGGCCGCCGATGCCCCACCGGTCGCTGTCCGACAGGTTGGCGTACGCGCCGTGTCCGGCCCACGGAATGCACATGTGCAGATCGGGCCGCTGGTCCGAGTAGCTGCCGAGGTGGTACCCCTCGGTGTACTGGTCCACGTAGCACTGGATCTTCGACATCACCTCGCTGATATTGTCGAGCTCACCGCCGAACTGGCTCAGGAACTGGGCGAACTGGCCGCCGCCGATCTGGTCCGCGATCTGGTCGAGCCATTTCACCGTGCTGAGCGCCCACTTGGCCTTGCCCGCCTGGGTCTGCTGGATGTCGTTGGAGAGCCACACGAGGACGCCGGTGCTGCACGGGTCCGCCGTCGGCGAGGCCGGGTCGCAGAAGTCGAGGCACTCCTCGTAGGTCGTCTTGTCCTGCTGGATGACGTTCAGGCACTGGGTGGACACCTGCTGGCTGCAGACGCACGTGCCCTTGTCCGCGTCCGCGGCCGGCTCCGTCTTCAGGCCGTTGATCGCCTCGGCGGTCTTGTTGACGATCGACGCGAGGAGCTGGATCGACTGGAGGACGTGGAAGTTCGTGGTGATGTTCTGGAGGTCGGCGCCCTTCGGGTTCGGGTTCTCCGGCAGCTTGCCCAGCTGGCTCGGATCGCACGCCTGGACCTGGAACGTGCCTGTCCCGGCGTCCGGGGCCTCCCCCTCGATGACCGCGTCCGGCCGGTCGGGCTGCTGGGACCACGTCGGCCAGTCGTGGATGGTCGTGTCGTTGCAGGCCACGTCGTCCGGCGCGCACAGCGCCTGTTCCGCCTGACCGACGGGCCCGTCCAGCTCGACCGGATCTTCGGCGCCGGCCGTGCAGGCGGTCGTGAGCGCGCCCAGGCACGCGAGGAGCGGTATGCGCCCCGCGCGCCATGGGGCAGCGCGTGATTGAGCAACCTGGCGTATCAGCAAGGATCTGAGACTTCTCATGGAATAAGCCCTCGACGGCCTCGTTGATGGGATGAGCCGGATCGGCCCTCGCCCGGCCTGCTCGCGAGGCCACAGGCGCTCTCCCATTGCGAGCACTTGTGTACTCGGCTGTAAACCGATCGCGAAGGCGACAAATCGCGCCACGCGGCGACAAATCGCGCCAGACGACGGACGACGACCGGAGCACCCCAGCTCATCGGCATGGAACGTGCATTCCCGCTGGCCATGGCAGCTCCGTTTGCTGCGCCGCTGCACGGATTCAAGCAGCTCGTCGCCGCCGCTGCTGCTCCGGCAGCAGCGGCGGCGCAGCTTGGCCATCGGCCGCCGTGTCCATTGTCGTACACCTATCGTCTCTCGATGGATTCCGAGAGACGCCAACTGGAAGGGAACTTCGCATGAAACAGCTGCTCAAGCTGCTCGCCCTGGTGCTCGCGCCGCTCGCCATTGCGCTGAGCGCTCAGGCCGCCGAGAAGCCCAGCGAGATCCGCGTCGCCAACCCCGGCGTGGGCGTCGGCAATCGCCCGGTGGTGGGGGGCTCGGCCTGGTCGCTGCTCAACCTGCGCAGCGCGCTCGAGGGTGAATTCAAGAGCGACGCCGTGCCGGTGCGCTGGAGCTTCCTGCGCGGCGCCGGACCGGCGGTGAACGAGACGTACGCCAACGGGCTCACCGATTTCTCGCTGCTCGGCGACCTGCCCTCGATCATCGGCCGCGCCGGCGGCCTGAAGACGCGCATCCTCGCGAGCGGGCCGAAGACCAACCTGTACATCGCCGTGCCCGCGGACTCGCCGATCCAGAGCATCAAGGATCTCAAGGGAAAGCGCTTCGCGGTGTTCAAGGGCACGTGCTTGCAGCTCTCGGCGGCGCGCATCCTGGAGGCCCACGGGCTCAGCGAGCGCGACGTCCGCGCCATCAACATGGACAACGCGACCACCAAGGCAGCGCTGGCCACCAAGGACGTCGACGCCGCCATCGGCCTCAACGATCTGCTCGCCCAGCGCGATCAAGGGCTCGTCCGCATCATCTATTCGACGAAGGGCGACCCCCGCTACACCTGCAACAGCACCATCATCGGCTCGGACGATTTCATCCGGAAGTACCCCGAGGTCACCAAGCGCGTGGTGCGGCAGTACGTCCTGGCGGCCAAGTGGCTCGCGGAGCAGGAGAAGGACCTGACCGAGGCGTACCGCATCTGGTCGCGCTCCGGCGTCCCGTTCGCGTCCTTCAAGGAAGACTGGGCCGGCGAGTCCGCGCGCGAGAAAGACAGCCCGCTCGTGGACGCGTACGTGGTCGCTCGCTACAAGACGAGCATCGCGGACGCCAAGCGCCTGGGCTTGATCCGCGCGACGTTCGACTTCGAGCCCTGGGTGGACCGCAGCTTCCTCGATCAGGTCCTGAAAGAGGAGAAGCTCGAAGGCTTCTGGAAACCTCGCCCGGCGCCCTGACGCAGCCAGGCGCTCGCGACGAAGCCGCCGATCGGGGCAGCCCGAATTTCGGGGCCAGCCGCCGCGCGCGGCGCTGACGGCGCTCGGCGAACCTCGTACACTGGCGCTCCGCTATGACGGCCAACGACGATATCGTGGTGATCGTGCGCGAGCTGGACGTGGTGGTGGAGCGCGCCGGCGGGCTGTTCCTCGGCCGGCGCGATCCCCTCCCGGCGTTCGCCGAGCCGCCGGTGTTCCTCGGCAGGTTCGAGGATCGCGGCTGGTACGCGGCGCGAGCTCGACAGGACGTCGAGCTTCCGGCCGAGCTCGCGTTCGCGTCGGTCCGCTCCCTGTTCTCCGAGCTGCCCGAGCCCACGCTGCACATCCTGGGGCGCGCGCTCGCCGGTGTCGAGTTCGCCGAGACGCACCGGCACTGCGGGCGCTGCGGGGCGGCCACCGTGCCGGGCGCCGTGGCTTCGGGCGGGCGCGAGCCCAGCGCCGGCGAGCAGACGCGGCGCTGCCCGAGCTGCGGGCTCCGCGTGCACCCGCGGATCGCGCCTGCCGTGATCGTTCTGGTGGAGCGCGACGACCGCGTTCTCCTGGCGCGCAGCGCGCGCTTTCCGCCCGGCCGCTTCAGCGCGGTGGCGGGCTTCGTGGAGATCGGCGAGTCGCTCGAGCAAGCGGCGGCGCGCGAGGTCGGCGAGGAGGTCGGCGTTCAGATCCGCGATCTGAGGTATTTCGGCAGCCAGCCGTGGCCGTTCGGCCGCTCGCTGATGATCGGCTTCTCGGCCACGTATGCCGGCGGCACGCTCACGCCGGACGGCCACGAGATCGTCGAGGCCGCCTGGTTCTCGCGCGACCAGCTGCCCGACCTTCCACCCAAGGTCAGCGTCGCGCGCCGCCTGATCGACGCCTTCGTCGAGCGCTCCACGCCACGATCCTGAGCGACGCCCGCGCGGCGAACCGGCGGCGCAGCGCCGCTTCCGGCGTCGACTATTTCACGGCCGGCTCGCTCGCGTAGGGGTTGAACTCGTTCGTGTAGAGGCGATTCAGGGCGATCTCGCCCGGCTTCAGCTCGCCGCTCTTGACCATCCAGTCGAGCCAGATCTGAAAATCACGCTCCGCGATCAAGCCGCCCTTGCCGGCGACGCCGTAGCTGCGCCAGAACTTGATGGCCGATTCCTCCTCGTTCCGGCCGCGCTTCTTCATCAGCGCGATGCAGCGCTCCACCACCGTCTCGCGCGGGGTGTTCCGCGCCCACTCGATGGCCTTGGCGGTCGCCTCGACGAAGCGCCGCGCGGTCCTGGGGTTTTCCTTGATGAAGCTGGTCTTCATCACATAGCTGCCCGCGGTGAACTTGCCGTAGAGCTCGTAGTCCGAGAACAGCGGACGGATCCCGCCGCGCTCGAGCGCGCGGTCGCGGTAGATGTCGCCGAGCACCGCCACGTCGACCTGCTTCTCGCGGAGCAGCTGCTCGCCGTTCACCGGGGGAACGACGAGCAGCGTGATGCGCCGGGCTTCCTCCGGCGTGATCTGGTTCCGCGACAGGAACTCCTTGACCATGAACTCGCTGTGAGCGCCGAGCGTGTTCATGGAGATCGACCTGTCCAGCAGGTCGCGCGCGGCGCGCAGCGGGCTGTCGTTCAGCACGTAGAAGCCGCTCTGGCGTTGCTCGTCGACGCCGTAGTAGCCCACGACGGCGACGATGGGCGCCTTGGCCGCGATCAGCTTGATGATGGCGCCGTTGAAGGCGCCGCCGAAGTCGGTGTCCCCGGTGACCACGGCCTGCACGCTCTGCGGGCCGCTCACCGTGCTGCCGATGAAATTCAGGCGGATCGGCGCGAGGTAGCCGAGATCTTCGGCGAGCTCGATCGGCGACACCGTACCGTTGTTGCCCTGATACCTGAGCTCGAGCGTCTCGAACTCGCCCTCCGGCCCGGCGGAGGAGGCGCGCGAAGCGTCGTCGCGCGAGCAGCCCGCCGCGCCGCACAACGCCAGCAGGGCGAGCAGGAAGACCACAGGCCATGCGGCGCGGAGCAGGCCTGGCCGGACGGGAGGAAGCGGAGCCATGTCCGTTATAGTGGACAACCGTCCGTTGAAATGCAAGGTTACCGGGCAAGCATGTCCTCCAGTACCCTGCCCGCCTCTTTCCGCGTGGCCGTGCTCGACGACTACCAGCGCGTGGCGCGCTCGCTCGCGGCGTGGGACGCGCTGGGTCCGGGCGTCGAGGTCGAGTTCTTTCACGATCACGTGGCCGATGCGCGAGCGCTCGTGCGCCGGCTGGCGCCGTTCGACGCCCTCGTGGCGATGCGCGAGCGGACGCCGTTCCCGCGCGCGGTGCTCGCCGAGCTTCCCAGGCTGCGCTTGCTGGTCACCACCGGCGCGCGCAACGCCGCGATCGACGTGGCCGCCGCGCGCGAGCTCGGCGTGGTCGTGTCCGGCACCGGCGGTCTCCCCTACCCCACGGCCGAGCTCACCTGGGGCCTGCTGCTCGCGCTGGCGCGGAACATCCCGCGCGAGGATCGCGCGGTGCGCGCCGGCGAATGGCAGACGAGCCTGGGGCTCGGTTTGTCCGGCAAGACGCTCGGGCTGCTCGGCCTCGGCCGCCTCGGCGCGCAGGTCGCCCGCGTCGCGCTCGCGTTCGGCATGCGCGTGACCGCCTACAGCCAGAACCTCACGCACGAGCGCGCCGCGGAGCACGGCGCGACGCTCCTCCCGCTCGACGAGCTCCTGGCGGGCGCAGACGTGGTCAGCATCCACCTGGTGCTCTCGGAGAGGACGCGCGGGCTGCTCGGCGCGCGCGAGCTCGGTCTGCTCAAGCCCGGCGCGCTGCTCGTGAACACCTCCCGCGGCCCGATCGTCGACGAGCGCGCGCTGATCGAGGCGCTCACGAGCGGCCGGCTCGCGGGCGCGGCGCTCGACGTGTTCGACACCGAGCCGCTCCCCGCGGAGCACCCCCTGCGCCGGCTGCCGAACACCGTGCTCACCCCGCACCTCGGCTACGTCACCGAGGAGACGTACCGCATCTTCTACCGCGATGCGCTCGAGGACATCGCCGCGTTCCGCGCCAACCAGCCGGTGCGGGTGCTGTGATCCTGCGAGCGCTGGGCCACGACGATCTCGATCGGCTGACCGGCAAGCTCGACGCGCATCATTTCTACGAGGCTTGCGGCTTTCGCAAGGACGTCAAGACCGGCTTCATCGCGTATCCGTGAGCGCGCGCGGCGGCGCGCCACGAGCCGCGAGCACGTGCTCCGGTCGCCGGGCACGATGCTCGCGAGCGCGCTGCGGTGACGGCGGCGTAAGCATCCCCGAGGAGGGCGCAACCGCGTTTGTCTGCTATAGTAGACGCACCTTATGCAATGGCGGATGGGACCCGTGCCAGCGCCGACCGACCCGGACACCATTGCGGTGGAATTGGAATACTGCATGGGCATCTTTTGTCGCGCGGAGTGCGTGCTCCTCAGGGATACCGGAGCGCGCTGCGCTGCAGACGGGCGCCTGCCAGCCCTGCCGGACGCGCCGACGCGAGATGAAGCGGAGGCGGCCCTGGCCTTGCTGTTTCCTTTTTAAATAGTAGTTCCGAAGATCCAGGGAGCTCGTCGTGAGGCGTCGAGCGCACGAACCTCGACTTGCCAACGCTCGTGCCTAGAGCACGGATCACGTTGTTCAAGCGAGAAATGAACCGCCAAGACGCCAAGACGCCAAGAACGCCAAGATAGATTTTTTTGGCGTCTTCTCGTCTTCTCGTCTTCTCGTCTTGGCGTCTTGGCGTCTTGGCGTCTTGGCGTCTTGGCGGTTCGAACCTCTGCGCTTTTCAGGCAGTTCAACCCGCTTGCCGCTCCAGCGGCTCTGGGGGCCTCAGGACGCTACGCGAGCACGTGGTAGTTGATCCTGTAGGTCCCGTCGGCCGCGAGCGCCGCTGCGTTCGTCGACCAGGCGACCGTGAACGATTCGCTGCTCGACGCGCTGATGCGCGCCTGCGCCGTCGCCGCCCACGCGTGGTCTCCGTCGGCGAGCGTCGCGATGACGACGGGCGCGTTGCCCGTCGCATAGTCGCTCCCCACGAAGACGACCTCGACCGAACCCGAGCTCGACGTGCCGCCGTCAGCGTCCGTCGTCAGCTCGATCGTCCCGGCGACCTGGGTGGACCCGGCCACCAAAGCAACGCTCCCGTCCGTGCCGAGACCCGACGGATCGCTCACGGCAACGACGGTCGGGGCGCTCGTGCGGGCGCGGACGCTCGTCTTGATCGCCGTGAAGATGGCCGCCTGCTCGAACCGGCTCCCGGCGGTCTTGTCGTACACCGACGCCGTACCCGCGTTCGGAAGGTAGTCCGCGTCGAGCTCGGAGACCTGGGGACCAAACAGGGCCACCTCGCCCTGGATCCGGTCAGAATACCCGGGATAGAACAGCAGCCTGTACACGTGCCCGGAGGTGATGCCATTGCTCACGAGCTTGTACCTCTTCCATCGAGGGCCGAGGTTGACGGTGAACAGGTCGCCCGCCGTCTTCACGGCCGTGTTATCGCGCAGCGACACCTGCATGGTCGAGGTGTCGGACCCGGGCGGGGTCCTCGCCCAGAACGTGATGAACAGCCGCGTGCCCGTCGGCAGCGCGCTCGACGGGCTCTCGATGTCGATGAAGCTGGAGATGTACTGGCTGTGGGTCGATCCCCCCAACGTGACCTTGAACGCGCGGGCGGTGCCGAACGGATCGGCCTCCCCCGAGGTGACGACGATGCCCCCGTTCTTGTTCCACTGAGTGAGCAGCTCCGATTTCTGCAGGCGGTTGACGAGGTACGCGGTCTCCACCTGGCGCGCCTCGCCGCTGACAGCCTCGAGCGCGGACCCGGCGCTCGGTTGGATGACCGAGAACTCTCGGCCCTCGTTGACGAACTCCCGGTATCCGCCGCCCCGCGGCGGGATGACGTAATTGTCCGCGAAGGTCGATCCCCCGTAGGAGCCCTCGACCCGGCTCTGGGTGTCCTTGATGAGGGTCGCGTAGTTCGCGAAGATGTTCTGGCGGATGTCGTGCATGAACCCGGGGTTATCGAGCTCGATCGCGAGCGTCTCCGCCGAGCTGACGACGCCGCCCGTCCCGGAGCTCTCCGCCGTCGTGAGCGCATACTGGAACGTCGTCGGCGTGACCGCGGTGACCGTGAAGACGCCGTTGAAATCCGGCGGGGTCACCCCGGTGATCGTCACCCTGTCCCCGACGGCGAGGCCCTTGGTGGGCTCGGTGCTGACGCCCTCCCATTTGAGCGTGACCGTCACCACGTTCGACGCCGCCGAGACCGACAGGATCTCCCCCGCGTTCCCCAGGAAAAAGTTACCGCGAACCATGAGAGGCCCGCCCACCGTCGTCAGATCCTCGGCTCCTCCCGTCTCCCCACGGACCCTGATGCGGACACGCGCCTTGTTGAAATTCTCTCTCTCGCCCGCGAATCGATTGTCCAGGATCCAGGTGTACCCGCCGGCCTGCCGGTTCGACCTGCCGCCGCTGGGGACGAGGAGGATGTCCGGCTCCGCGACCGCGTCGCCGATCTGAGCTCGCAGAAAGTAGTTGTTGACGACGCGCACGGCGGGGCCGAACAGCGTGAGCGTCGGGCCGCTCCCAGCGCTGTATGGCGCCTGGAAGAACCAGTTCTCCTTGATGGACCCGTCCGCGTAAAGCCCGATGTGGACGGAGGACGCGTTCAATTTGAACTGGTTTCCATGGATCCGGTAGACGTAGACGGAGTCGCCGATGTAGATTGCGGTGCCGCCGAAATTCTGGATCGTGTTGTGCTCGATGCGGATCAGCCCATCCTGGAAGTCGAGCGTCGGGAGCGAATGGGCATTGAGCATCATGCTGCCGCTGACGCCGGCGCCGCCCGTGTTGCCGCCGTCGAGCGTCATCTGCTCGACGGAGAAGACCGCTCTGCCGCGGCCGATGGTGCCCGTGAAGTCGCCCGACATCTCGAAGATGGCGCCGTCCTCGATGGTCGTCTTGAACGTCGAGGCGTACGGGTCAAGCCCGATGACCGCGAAGTTCGGCCTCGAGGAGCTGCAGTGCGTACCGTCGGGCTGGATGTCGAACATCGGATTCGCGACGGTCGGGGGCGTGGCGTCGCTCTCCTTGGCCGTGTAAGTCGCCGCGCCGATCAGCAGCGTGACCGGCCGGTCCACGACGATCGGCGCGGTGACGTCCACGCTCCCGGTGATCCCCCGCGCGTCCACGACGCCGCCGGTGCACGGGAGCGCGAGGATCGCGTTCCTGATCTTCTCGCCCGCGTCCGCCCCCGCCTGCTCGCTGGCGTGCACCGTCGGCGCGCTGGCGGGGCCGAAGACGCGCTGCTCGAAGGTGAGGCTCGTCGTCCCGAGGGTGATCGGACCGGTCGCCGTCAGCACCCATTCGGTGTTGGCGTACCGCGTCCCTTCGGGGCCCACGCACACGCTCATCCCCGGCGTGAAATCGCCGGACGCGGCGGCGTCGGACGCCCGCGCGAGCGTGACGTTCGGCGCTGAGACGGACTGCACGTAATAGATACCGTTCTGCGGCGCATACGATTGCGCCATCAGCAACACACGATCGTTCAACGCGAGCGTCACGCCGTTCTGCACCTGCGATGTCGTGGCGCTGATGTTCGTGGGGATGCAGATCCTGACCGGCTCTTTCCAAGCGCTCATGGAGGTCCTCTCTGTCGGCTCAACCACGCTCGTGGTGGATCGAGGCATGAGCGGCCGCGCCGCCCACGCCTCGTTCCGGCCGTCCCGTTTGAAGCGGTTTGAGCATGACGGTGAGGAGCGGGCAGCGCAAAGCGCGTGAGGACGTTCTCGGTCACACCGCGCTCCGGGGTTCGCTCGCGCACGGCAGCCGCGATGCATCGACGGAGTCGTTCAAAACACATGATAACGCCAGATGCGTCGTCTGCTCGCGGCGGAGCCGTCCCCTGCAGATGAGTCGGTCCGGCCCCTGAGGCCGCCGTGAGCCGGCGCCTCTCGTCCTCTCGTCGTTCCGGAGGCCCAGCGCATCCAGTCAGGCGCCCGCGCGCAGCACCTTGATGAGCGCAGCCGGCGCCTCGTTCCCGTAGCCTGCCGCCATTCCCTTCCTGAACAGCCCCGCGACGAACCCCGGGAGCTCGTCGTCGATCTTCGCCGCGCGCGCCTGGCGCAGCAGGAGGTCCATGCTCTTCGCGCAGATCTCCAGCGATGCCTCGGGGTCCCCGTAGCTTTCGGCCTGGATGGCGTCGCCGCCTCGCTTGACCATCCCGCCGATGGCCGGAGCGGCGCCGGCCAGCATGGCTCCGAAATGGTCTACGCGGAGGCCCTCGACCTCGCAGATGCGAGCGCCGTGATAGAAGCCCACGAGGCCCGCGAACAGGTAGGAGAGGAACGCGAGGTCCAGCGCGGACGCCGCGCCGACCTGCGCTCCGAGGTACGTCACGGTCCCGGCCATGCTCTCGAGGAGCGCCTTGCTCTTCCGGTACGCCGGCTCCGCGCCCGAGACGAGGATGGAGCTCTCGGGCTTCCCCATCTGGATGGGGATCGCCAGGATGGCTCCGTCGAGGTACTCGATGCCCCGCTGCTTCGCCCACGCCTCGCCCTCGCGGGCCTCGTCCGGGCTCCCCGTGCTCAGCTGGACGAGGACCTTGCCGGCGAGGGCGGACGCCACGTCCTGCGCCTCGAGGGCACGGTACGTCGCCTGGTAGTCGGTGACGCAGACGATGACGACCGCGCTCGCCCGCACCGCGGCCGCGACGCTCGATGCCAGCGTCGCTCCCTCCGCGACGAGCGGGTCAGCCTTCGCGCTCGTCCGGTTCCACACGGTGACGCGGAAGCCGTTGCGGAGCAGCGCCTGAGCGAGCGCGCAACCCATGAGACCCAGACCGATGACCGAGACGTCACTCATACGATGTCCTCCATTGGCGTACCGGCAGTCGACGGCGGGCGCCCGCTTGCCGTGGGGCCCGCTCGGATGCTCGCCATGAATGGAGCCTGGACGAGCCAGCGTCGCGCACGAACGGGCGCGCGGAGAGCACGTTCGGACGACGACGCTCGGAACGAAGCGGAAACGACCGTGCAGGACCGTGTAGATCGGTTCCGTCTTCATGTACGGCCTGATCCCGCGTTTGGGTGGGGAGCGGGGGCGTCCAGAGCGCCGGGAGGCCGAGCCCGAGCGGGATCGTGCGGTGGCGAGCGCGCGGGCTCGACCGCATCTCTCGCCTCTCCAGACCGTCGCGCCGAGGCGCGCCGAGGTGCCCTGTGACCGCTCGGGTCACAGGCACGCTGCTCCGCCCGCGCGCTCAGTCGAGCGGCACCGGCCAGGAGGCCGCGTCGACAAGGTAGTCGCGCGCGAAGGCGCCCCGCTCGCGCGCGAGCGAGAGCGGCACCGGCCGGTAGAGCAGCGTGGCCGTGACGTTCGCCGTCGCCGAGCAGCCCGCGGGGATCGCGAAGCCGTGCGAGGTCACCGCGACGTGCCCCGGCGGGATGCGGTTGTCGCTCGCGATGTCGACGGCGCGGTGCTGCGGCGCGTGCCGCGCGCCCGCCGGATCGACGAGCACCTTGGCGAAGGTGTAGCCCGCGGCGCCGGCGAACGCGGCCGCCGGCTGGCCGTCGGCGGGCGGCGCGGGCAGCGGCGCGCCGAGGTAAACGATGTCCCCCTCCTGCGCCGCGATCGCGCCGCTCAGCGCGATCGCGCCGCCGCCCGCGTCGACCACCCGCGCCTCGCCGACCGGCGCGCGGATCTCGAGCCCCTTGTCGGCGGCGTCGAGCGACGGATCCGCGAAGCGGCCGACGCCGGTGTAATCGTCGTACGCGCCGGTGGGGCGGACGACCCGCACCACGTCCCCTGCCCTCGCGCGCGCCGCGCCCTCCGGCCAGGCGAGCGCCGCGCCCGAGAGCTGCGCGCCCTGGCCCACGCGCGCCTCCGCGAGCGCGCCGCCCGTGTCGTGCACCGTCATGCCGCTCGACGGCGCCATGGGCGCGCCGCAGGCCTCCGCCGTCACGAGCAGCACGAGCGCGCGCATCGGCTCCCCGGTCGGGACCGCGTGCCCCGCGAGCTCGCTCGTCAGCCCGACCGTGACCTGGAGCTCGCCCGACACCACCGAGGCGGCGGCGATGCGGACCTCGACCGAGCCCCGGATGAGCGGCGGCTCGCCCTGCAGCGGGCCGAGGAAGACGTGCGAGAGGACCGACCCCGGCGGGCGGACGAAGCCGAGCGAGACGCTCGCGTTCGCCTCGGTGGTCACGTCGACGCTGCTCTTCAGCGAGGGGACCTCCGGCATGTGGCAGCCCTGGCACTGCGAGGTCGGGCGGTTCCACGCGCTCGCGGCCCACTCCGAGAACGTCTCGTGGATCGGCAGCCCGTCGGGCCAGCGCGCCGGGTCGAGCGCCGCGCCCGGCAGGAGCGCCGGCTGCTTCTGCTCGTGGCAGCCGCCGCAGTACTCCGAGGTCGAGTACTTCGGCTGGTAGCTCCCGCCCATGAACTTGTTCGGCACGTCCGGCCGCGGCCCGAACATCACGTCCAGGAGCTTCGAGGAAGGATCGGCCGAGATCCGCTCCCGCGGGCGCTGGATCATCAGGGCGCCGGCGACCCCGGGCGGCTTGCTCAGGTCGACGTCACGGACCTTGTGGCACGCGTCGCAGTGGTCGCCCTTCTCGAAGGCGATGCCGGTGGCGTCGAGGAGATCGCGCCCGCCCGCGGGGCCGTCGATCCCCGCCGCGTGGCAGTCGGCGCACGCGCCGAACGCCGCCGGCCGCTCCGCCGCGGGCAGCGCGGGGTCGTCGCACGACGGCCGCCCCTCGCCGCCGCAGGAGGGGTTGAGATCCGGCAGCACGCCGCCCCCGAGGTAACACCGCATCGCGACGCCGGCCTCGGTCCCCGGGACGCGGCCGGCCCTGAAGCGCCCGCCCGCGGCCGCGCACGACGCCTCGTCGCCGTGGGCCAGCGAGACCCCGGCGTAGACCGCCTGGAGGAGCGGGTTCTTCGCCGACCGCGCGTGCGCCGACTCGAGGAACTGGGTCACGAGCGTCGTGTGGCAGTGATCGCAGAAGCGCGTCGAGTTGTGGGGATCGCCCTCGCCCGGATCTCCATAGGTGTAGCCGAGCGCGTTGTCCGGCGGCGACACGCCGCGCAGGGCGATCTCCACCGGCCCGTCGGGGACGAGCTCGAGCTCGACGCCGTCGGTCCGATACCCGATCTTCGCGGCGACCACGGTCGGCTGGCCCGGGATGTCGCGCGTGATCTCGAGGGAGAACGCGCCGTCCGGGCCGGTGACAAGGGCCGGCTCGCCGCCGGCCTGCATCACGATGGCGCCCTCGAGCGGCGCCGCGCCGTCTGTGACCACGCCGGTCACAACGAACGTGTGTGGCAGCTCCTCCGGGGCGCCGCCGAAGCCGGTGCCGATGCTCGCGGAGGTGGTCGCCGCGCGCGTCGCGCCGGCGCCGCCCGGCCCGGCGCCGCCCTGGCCGGACGAGGGCGGCGGCGCCTCCGAGCACGCGCCGCCGAGCAGGCAAGCGGCGAGCGCCGCCGGGAGCGCGGGAGCGCGCAGCCGAGCCGGGGTTCGCGCCGCGGTTCGCATCACGGGAGATCGACACGGTAGACCCGGCTCGACAGCCTGTCGACCTGAGCGAGCTGGCGTGGGCTCTCCGCGTGGACGCGGTCACCTCCGCGCGGACGCGGTCACCGCCCGACGGCGAGCGCGCCGGCCCGCCGCTGCACGGCGGGAGAGAGCGCGGCGACCACGGCGCTCGCGAGGACGACCCACACGAGCGCGCCGCGCAGCGACACGTACGACGCGGTGAAGCCGATGAGCGGCGGGCCCATCAGGAAGCCGAGGAAGCCCGCCGTCGAGACCGCCGCCATGGCCGCGTCGGACCCGGGGCCGCCGTCGCGGCTCGCGGCGCGCAGCGCGATCGGGAACACGACCGACGACCCCGCGCCGACGCCGGCGAAGCCGAGGAGCACCGTCCAGAAGCCCGGGGCCGCGAGCGCCAGGCCGAGCCCGAGCGCCGAGGCGAGGCCGCCGAGGTACACGAGCCGGCGCGGCCCGAGCGCGGCGTCGAGCCGGTCGCCCACGAGCCGGCCGCTCGTCATCGCGATCGAGAACACGGCGTAGCCCGCCGCGGCGGCCGCGGGCGAGGCGCCGACGACGTCGCGCAGGTAGACGGCGCTCCAGTCGGCGACGGCGCCCTCGCCGACGAGCACGCAGAACGCGATGACGCCGACCGGCGCGAGCGCGCGGAGGCCGGGCCGGCCGCCGGCCGCGGCGGGCCCGGCCGCCGGCGGGGGCGCCGAGGGGAGCGCGTGCCGCGTGGCCCACCACGCGAGCGCGGCGATCGCCGCGCCGGTCGCCGCGAGGTGGGCCAGGGTCGGGACGCCCCGCGCGATCAGCGCGCCGCCGAGCGCCGCGCCGGCGAGCCCGCCGAGGCTGTACAGCCCGTGGAACGACGCGAAGATCGGGCGCCCGTACGCGCGCTCGACCGCGGTGCCCTGCGCGTTGACGGCGAGGTTGAGCGCGCCGCCCGCGAGGCCCATCGTGACGAGCGCGATCGTGAGCTCCAGCAGGCTCGACGCGAGCGCGGGCAGCACGAGCGCCGCGCCGAGCGCGAGGGGCGCGACCCGGATGAGCGTCCGGCTGCCGGCGCGCTCGACGAGCCACCCGGCCAGCGGCATCGCGACGAGCGCGCCCGCGGAGGCGCCGAACAGCGCGCCGCCGAGCGCCGCCGGGCTCAGCGCGAGATCCTCCCGCACCGAGGGGATGCGCACGATCCAGCTCGCGAACGCCGCGCCGTACGCGAAGAACGCCGCCCCGACGCCGACGCGGGCCGCGCGCAGGCGCGGCGGCGCGGATCGCGGCGCAGGGCGCGCCGGCGCCTCGTCGGGACGGCGGCGAGGCGCCGCTCCGCCCCGGCCGCGAGGCGCGGGCGCAAGGGTGCCATCGGTCTCCAACACGAACCCTGGTTGCATAGGTCTCCTCGGCGGTGAGAGGCGCCCGCGCGGCAGGACGGCGCGGCTCTTCGCGGCTCTCCCGGGAACTCTGTCCGTCCGGAAGGTGGGGTCGGCCGTTCGATGCGTCCAATGACATCTCTCGCCGGGTTCGATAACCTGGAGGAATCGAATGGACCTCCACCACCTCCGGGCCGTCGCGGCGCTGGCCGAGCAGCTGCACTTCGGGCGCGCCGCGCGGGCGCTGCACGTCAGCCAGCCCGCGCTCAGCAAGCAGCTGAAGCAGCTCGAGGGCGAGCTCGGCGGGGCGCTCTTCGTGCGCGGCCGCAGCGGCGTCGCGCCCACGGCGCTGGGCCGGCAGTTCGCGGACGACGCGCGCGCGCTCCTGCGCGACGCCGACCAGGCGCTCGCGCGCGCGCGGCGGATCGCGCGCGGGGAGGCGGGCGCGCTGCGGCTCGGCTTCGGGGTCACGACCGCCGCGCTCGTCGCGCGCGTCGTGGTGCGCTTCCGCCAGCGGGCCCCGGACGTGCACATCGAGCTCCAGGACATGTCGACGCCCGCCCAGCTCGAGGCGCTGCGCACCGGCGCGCTCGACCTCGGCTTCGTGCGGCTGCCGGCGCCGCCCGATCTCGCGTCGCTCGCGGTCGTGCGCGACAGGCTCGTGGCCGTGGTGCCGCGCGGGCGCGCCGCGGCGATCGAGGCGGCCGGCCTGCGGGCGCTCGGCGACGAGCCGTTCGTGCTGGTGCCCCGCGCCGTGTCGCTGAGCTTCTACGATCACGTGCTGCGCGTCTGCGCGCACCTCGGCTTCCGGCCGCGCGTGGCGCAGGAGGCGCGCGATTTCGCCACCGTGCTCGCGCTCGTGGCCGCGGGGGTCGGCGTCGCCCTGATGCCGGCGTCGGCGGTGAAGGGGCGCAGGGCGCGCGTCGCGGCGCTGCCGCTCCCTCCGGCGGAGGCGCTCTGGCGCGTCGGCGCGGTGTGGCGCCGCGATCAGCCGAACCCCGCGGTCGCGGCGTTCCGGGCGCTCATCGAGGCGGATCTCGCCCGCCGCCCGGCCCGGGCGCGCTGAGCCGGTATCGAGGCGGATCTCGCCCGCCGGCGAGGGCGACTGCGGTAGTGTGATGGCCGCCGTGACGGGCCCAGTGCCCATGTCTGCCGCGGAGGGGGGTCATGGATCGTTCCGTCTACATCACCAGCACTGGCGCTTTCTTGCCTGGCGAGCCGGTCCCCAACGAGGAGATGGAGCGGTACATCGGCAAGATCAGCGACAGGCGCTCCCGGCTCGGGCGCCTCGTCCTCCGGCAGAACGGCATCAAGACGCGTCATTACGCGCTGGCGCCGGACGGCGCTCCCCTCCACACCGGCGCGGACATGGCGGCTCGCGCGATCCGGGACGCGCTCTCCCGCAGCGAGATCGCCGCGGAGCGGCTCTCCTTCCTGGCGGCGGCCACCACCCAGGGCGACCTCCTCGTCCCCGGCTTCGCCAGCGCGGTCCACGGCGAGCTCGGCCTGCGGCCCCTGGAGATCGCGAGCTTTCAGAGCGTCTGCGCCAGCAGCATGATGGCGTTCAAGTCCGTCTACCTCCAGCTGAAGGCGGGCGAGCACGACTGCGGCGTGGCCTGCGCCGCCGAGCTCCCGAGCCGCTTCTTCCGGCCGGGCTTCTATGCCGGTCGGGAGCAGGAGGGCGAGGACTCCTCCGCCTTGATGGAGACCGAGTTCCTCCGCTGGACCCTCTCCGACGGGGCCGGCGCGTGGCTCCTGGAGACCCGGCCGAACGAGGGGCGCCGCTCCCTGCGGGTGGAGTGGATCGATCTCTGCTCCTACGCCGATCGCTTCGATCCCTGCATGTACGCGGGCACCTCCAAAAACCGGGCGGGCGAGAGGAAGCCCTGGAGCCACTACGACAGCCCTGCGCTCGCGGCGCAGGAGGGCGCCGTCGTCCTCAAGCAGGACTTCGATCTGCTGTACCGCATGTTCCCCGTGTGGGCGAAGCACTACCTCGAGCTCGTGGACCGGCGGCGGCTGAGGCCCGGGGCCATCGACCACTTCCTCGCGCACTACTCGTCCCACTCCCTCCGCGGAGAGATGGTCAAGCTGCTCGCGAGGACCGGGGCGATGGTGCCCGAAGCGCGCTGGTTCACGAACCTCTATTCCCAGGGGAACACGGGGGCCGCGTCCATTCTCCTCATGCTGCACCAGCTGATCGAGGAGCGGGATCTGCAGCCGGGCCAGCAGGTCCTCGGCTTCGTCCCGGAGAGCGGCCGCTGCGTCATCGCCTTCATGCTGCTCACGGTCGTCTGACCCGCCGTCATCGCCAGGGAGGTTCAGGATGCTTCCGGAACGTACATCGCCTCGAGACGAAGATTCACCGCAGGCCGTCCTGCGCGGGCTGTCGTCCATCTGGCTGGATTTCGAGTCCCAGGTGCACCACATCCCGATCGTGCGGCGCGTGATCGAGCGTCGCGTCCGCCTGGCCGATTACCACGAGCTCCTGCTGAACCACCGGGCGCAGGTCATGAACGGCGCGCTCTGGATCGCGCGCGCCGCCTCCAACATCGGCCACGAGTTCGCCGAGCTGCGCTCGCGCTTCATCCGCCACGCGGCGACGGAGCACCGCGATTACCTGATGCTGGAGCAGGACTACCTGAAGAGCGGCGGCGACCCGGCCGGGCTCGCGCGGCACGAGCTGAACATCGGCAGCGAGGCCCTGTCCGCCTGGATCTTCCATCGCGCCGATCAGCCGAACCCCTTCGATCTCCTCGGCGCCATGTACATCATCGAGGGCCTCGGCAAGCGGGTCGCGGCCCAGTGGGCCGAGCACGTGCAGTCCGCCCTTCGCCTGGAGGCGCAGGCCGTCAGCTTCTATCTCTATCACGCCAAGGCCGACGAAGATCACCTGGGCGAGCTGGAAGAGGCGCTCCGCTCCGGTATCTTGAGCCTCCCGCGGATGGCGCCGAGGATCCTCAAGGCCGCGCGGGTCACCGCGCGGCTCTACCGCCTCCAGCTCGAGGAGATCGGGAGTTACTGACATGGATTTTCAGGACTTTTTCGGGAAGATGAAGCATGACCCCACGGATCCCGATCCGTGGCTGGCCTTGTACCTGGACCGGTCCTTGCCGCTCGACGAGCGGGCCAAGGCCGCCCTCCTGAGGAGCCAGCGCCGCATCACGCGGAGGGTCGTGATGCCGATCGTCACGCCGCTCGCCCGCCTGTCGATCTCCGGCATCAAGCTCATGAAGATCCTCGTCCCGACGAGCTGGCAATCTCCGTGGCTCTTGCATCGGTCCATCTACTGGGGTCTGAGGCTCTTCGTCTCCCCGGAGGCCAATTACCTCATCCTGCGCCACTTCACGATCGGCACGGAGATCTTGAAGTTCATCGAGGACAACGTCCCGGGCGTCGATATCGAGACGACCACGCCGCTCCGGACCAGGAGGCTGGAGGACCTGCTGGACAACACGTTCACGGTCCACGATCTGACCTTCTACAACTTCATCATCGAGCTGAACGCGAAGCTCCGCGCCCAGGGGCGCGAGATCGAGCCCCGGAGAGAGATCGACTTCTCCGCCATCACCGATGACGACGCGAGCATCGACGACCTCCCGAACACCTGGCTGAACGTCGTCGACCTGCAGACCGCCATCGAGCTCTACACGCCGCTCTATGCGCTGTTCCTGTCGGACCACCATTTCTGGCGGGCGAGCAACTCGCTGCAGCTCGACGAGATCATCGCGCTCTACGTCAGCAAGATCCTGAACGATCCGCTGCCTGTCGCCCTGGTGCACAACCATCATCCCATGGTGCCCAGATCGACGCTCGAGGCCGGCTTTCGGTTGACGCTGCACGGCCTCGACTCCGAGACCCTGCACGGACACCTGAGGAAGCTGAAGGCAGAGGCGGAGAGAGAGGCGGCCCGAGGCGACGGATGACCACGTGACCACGTGATCACGCGATCACGAGGGGCGGTGAGCGTGAGCGCCGAGGAGGCTCCGGGTGAGCGGCCCCCCGTCGACGAGGAGCTCGTGCAGCGCCTCCTTGAGGTGCTCCTCGCCGACCGCCGTGCCGCGCCCCGCGTCGGCCGCGAACAGCGCCGCCCGCCGCAGGAGCTCGCGGATGAACGCCGCGCTCACCCCCTCGGTCCGCGCGATGAGCGGCGCGAGGTCGTCGCCCTTGAGCGAGAGGCCGCGCCCGTAGAGCGCGAGCAGCTGCCGCCGGCAGTCGGCGTCCGGCAGCGGGATCTCCACGGCGAGGTCGATCCGCCCCGGCCGCGCCGCCAGCGCCGGCTCCAGGGCCTGCGGGCGGTTGGTGGTCAAGACGAAGATCACGTCGGTGTCCTCCGCGAGGCCGTCCATCTGGTTCAGGAGATCGAAGAGCAGCGGTGAGCGGCAGGTCATGTCCGCGCTCTCGCGGTCCTGGGCGATGATATCGACGTCCTCGAGCACCACGAGCGAGGGCTGGAGCGACCGCGCCATCGCGCAGGCCTCCTTGAGGAGCTTCACCCCGAGCCCGGTGAGGAGCAGGGTGGTGCGCTCCCGCATCTGGCCCGCCAGGTACATCGCGGTCAGGGTCTTGCCGGTGCCCGGGGGCCCGTAGAGGAGCAGCCCGCGCTTCAGGTGTCGCCCCGAGCTGAGCAGGGTCTCTCTGTGCCGGGAGAAGCCGATGGTCGACCGCTCGAGCCGCGCGAGCAGCGCCGCGGGCAGGATGAGCGCGTCGCGCTCGATCCGCGGGAGGCCCTGGAGCTCGATCTTGGTCGCGGCCGAGAAGCCGTCCGTGGTCTCGCTCAGGGTGACGACGCGGCTGCGGTAGACGTTGAGCCGGCGCATCAGGACGCGGAGCTCGGCGAGGAGGCGCTGGGCGCGCTCGTTGTCCCCCGCCATCAGCTCGACGGTGAGCTGGCTGCGCCGGAACCCGGCGTCGCTGGGGCCGCGCACGAGGAGCGCGAAGCGGTCGCCCCCGCGGGCGAAGAGATAGAGGCCGCCGACGACGCAGGCGATGAGGCGCTCCGCGTCGAGGTGGACGTTGCGGTACTGCACGGGCCCCTGCGAGGGCGGCGGTCCGCCGATCCCGGGCATCGCCGGGGGCGGCGAGAGGAGATCGGGGAGGCTCACCCCCCGGAACATGTCGCCGCCGGAGACGCCGAGCAGCTCGGAGGTGAACCCGCCGTCGCGGAGGTGGGTATCGATTGCGAGCTGGAAGTTCGGGTGGTCCGAGGCCGGGAACTCCTCGGCGACAACGGGCAGGGTGCGGGGGTCGGCGCCGAAGTGCCCGCGGAGGCGGCCGAGGAAGAACGGCTCCTGCGCGGCCTGGGCCGCCGCCATCGCGCCCATCAGATCCGTGAGGGAAGGCGTTGGGGTTTGGGGCTTGTCGTTATCCATGGTCTTGTCGCCAGCGTGGGGTGGACAATCTCACACGAGTGAGTGAGCTCGTTGGAGTTGTTGGGTTTTGGTTGATGGCTTTGGCGATCGTACGTTGAACGCTATGGCACCTCCTGATCGTTGGCGGAAGATCCTTGAAAGATTGGATTGGCTCCGCGCGGAGCATCCTAGGAAGGAGCGCGTCGCGCTGCAAGGGGGCGGAGGCGTCGGCCACGGCTGAAGGTCCGTCGGTCATCGTGACCTACGCGCCGCATGGCGCATGGATTCCTTCCATCCGCTCACGCGATGGGCTCACCAGCACAAGCTCGTGCCCGGTCCTCGGAACTTTCAATGTTCCGTTCCTCGAACGCCGCCGTTCCAGAACGCCCCTGGCATCGTTACGGCCATCTTCGCGTACTCGGGACGTAATCCTCAGCGTCGCGGCGACGGGGCGGCGTCCCTCCTTACGCCCCTTCCGGGATCGAGCGTTGCGCGACGGCGTATAGCGACCTGGCGAGCCAAGAGCTCTGCGGCCGAGGCGCTGACGCCAACCCGACGCTGTAGCCATCGACTGCTCCGAGCTCGGCGAGCAAACGTGCGTCGTCGAGACTGGCTACATGGGTCCGAATACCGCGATACGGAGCGCCGCAGCGCTCAGCCCTTCGCGCTGTCCGGGCCCCGGCGCTCCTCGCGGAAGTCGTCGGCGGACAGGCCGCAGCGGCGGAGCAGCCGGTAGAAGCTCTCCCGCTCGACGCCCGCGTGCGCGGCGGCCCGCTGCACGTCGCCCCGGAAGCGGCGCATCACGGCCTCCAGGTAGCGGCGGTTCATCTCCTCGCGCGAGGCGTCGACCGCCTCCCGGTACGAGAGCTGGGCGAGGTCGATGTCGCTCGAGCTCGTGAGCCGGAGCGGCCTCGCCCCCTGCACCTCGGGCGGCAGCGACTCCAGGCGGATCTCGCCCGCCGTCTCGGCGACGAGCGCCCGCTCGACCGCGCTCTTCAGCTCGCGCACGTTGCCCGGCCAGCGGTACGTCTGGAGCGCGCCCATCGCCGCCGCCGAGAACCCGGTCACGGACGAGCGCGCCTGCGGCGCCCGCTCGGCCAGGAACCGCTGCGCGAGCAGCGGGATGTCCTCGGCCCGGTCGCGGAGCGGGGGCAGCTCGATCACGCAGACGTTGAGCCGGAACCAGAGGTCCTCGCGGAAGGCGCCCGCCTTGACCATGGCCCGGAGATCGCGGTGCGTCGCGCTGACGAGCCGCACGTCGACCTTGCGCTCGCGCGGCTCGCCGATGCGCCGCGCCGCCCGCTCCTCGAGCACGCGCGTGAGCTTCGCCTGGACCGTCGGCCGGAGCTCGCCGATCTCGTCGAGGAACAGGGTGCTGCCGTGCGCCTCCTCGAACAGGCCCGCGCGGTCGGCGACGGCGCCGGTGAACGAGCCGCGGGCGTGGCCGAACAGCTCGCTCTCGATGAGCGAGCGCGGGATGGCCGCGCAGTTGACCGCGATGGGGCGGCGCGAGGCGCGCGACGAGTGCTCGTGGATGGCGCGCGCCACGAGCTCCTTGCCCGTGCCCGTCTCGCCGAGGAGGAGCACGGTCGCGTCCGTCGGCGCCACGCGCTCGATGGTCGCGTAGAGCGCCCGCATCGCGGGCGAGCGCCCGGTCATGCCCGCGAAGCCCGGGGCCTCCGGCGCGTGCGGCTCGCCCTTCAGCACGGCGGCCTGCGCCGTCGCCCGCTCGACGAGGGCGCGCAGCTCGTCCGGATCGAGCGGCTTCGTCACGTAGTCGTAGGCGCCCTCTCGCATCGCCTGGACGGCGGCCGGGACCGACGCGTACGCGGTCATCAGGATGAACGGCACCCCGGGCCAGCGCGCGCGCACCGCCCGCAGCACGTCGAGCCCGTCGCCGTCGTTCATGCGCAGATCGCAGAGCACCGTCGTGACCCGCTCGGCCTCGAGGACCTGGAGCGCCGTCCGCACCCCGCGCGCCGTCAGGACCCTGGCGCCCTTGCCGAGCACCTTCGAGAGCAGCGCCAGCGTGTTCGCCTTGTCGTCCACGACGAGCACCGTCGGCTTCATGCGCGCTCCTGGCTCTCCCTTGCTTCGTCGACGGGCGCCCGGCGGCTCGACCACGGGCCGGGCGTCGCCCCCCGGCCTTGGGCTCCGCCCGGATGGTCCCGCCGTGCGCGGTCACCAGACCATAGCAGACCGCGAAGCCGAGACCGATGCCGTCGCGGCGGCGGTGCCGCTGCCGGGGGGATCCTCTCGCGGGGGTGCACGAGCTTCCAGAACGTTCCTTGCGCGATCCGCCTTCAGGATTTCCGCTGCCGCTCGATCTCGGCGCGCAGGCGTTGCTCCTGCGCGCGCAGCTCCGGCGTGAACGCCTCGCCGAAGTCCTCTGCCTCGAAGATCGGTCGAATCTCGAGCACCCATTCCCCGCTGGGCATGTAGTCGGCGCAGCGCCTGGCCCACTCGACCGCCTCGTCCAGCGACTTCACTTGCCAGATCCAATATCCGCCGACGAGCTCCTTGGTCTCCGCGAAGGGACCGTCGATGAGCGTCCTCTTGCCGCCCGAGATGTGCAGGCGCTTGCCTTTGCTGCTCGGGTGTAGCCCCTCTCCGCCGAGCATGACGCCGGCTTTGACGAGCTCCTCTTTGAACGTGCCCATCTCGGCGATGACCTTCTCGTCCGGCATCATCCCCGCCTCGGATTCCTCCGTGGCCTTGACGATCACCATGACTTTCATGGCGCTCTTCTCCTGGGCGTACGGCTACTTCGTCAGGACGACATGGGTCGCGTGGTCCGAGGAGGCGTGCTCCGTGCACTTGTAGCCGAGGCTCACCGCATCGATGCCGGCGAGGAGGTGCTCGCCCCTACCCAGGAGCACGGGGGAGATCACGAGGTGGATCTCGTCGATCAGCCCGGCGGTGAGGTACTGGCGAACGGTGGCGACTCCCCCGCCGAGTCGGACGTCCTTGCCCTGGGCCGCCTCCTTCGCGCGGTTCAGCGCGGCATGGATGCCATCGGTGACGAAGTGGAACGTCGTTCCACCCTCCATCGTGATGGGCGCGCGAGCATGGCGCGTGAGCACGAAGACGGGTACGTGGTAGGGCGGGTTCTCGCCCCACCACCCCTTCCAGCCGTCGTCGGACCAGGGGCCCCGCATCGGCCCGAACATGTTGCGGCCCATGATCCAGGCGCCGATGTTCTCGAAGCCGCGCGCGGCGAAGCCGTCGTCGACGCCCTCTCGGGCGACCTTGCCGCCGATCAGCGATCCAGCAAAGTCGGCGCTCATTTTCTGGAACGTCTTCGTGCCCAAGACCCACTGGTGCAGCGCCATCCCTCCGGCGCCCATCGGGTTGGCCAGATCCTGGTCGGGACCGGCGCCGTAACCATCGATGGAGATTGCAAATGCGTTTACCCGAACCTTGGACATGGGCGCAGCTCCTCTCGCGCAGGCGTCGCCTGCGATCGTCGTGACGACCGTCTCCTGGTGAAGGGACGAACGAGCCGGGGCTGGATCGACACGCCGACGAGATTTTCTTTCGCGGGTCGGCCGTCACACAAAAGTGCTGTTTGTTCAATGGGTTAGGCGGTCGCACGCGGGGCGGACCGAGCTCGGACGACCGCGAGCGTCGTGGTTCGCCCGAGGGCCCAGCGTCTGGCCCGGCGCGGGGCCTGGCCGGGCTCGCCGGGAGCGGCTACCGCGACGGCGCGAGCTCCGGGGGCGGGAGCAGCGGCGCTCCACCCTTCGCGGGCCGCGCGGTCGGCCGTGGCGGCCCGGCTATCCACCAGGGCGACGAGCCCCGCGACGGCGGAGGCGGAGGCTGCCCCTCGAGCCTCGGCGGCTCGCGCAGCTCGGCCGCGGTGAGCTGCCGCGCGCTGCCGTCCCCGGACAGCATGGTCTCCGTCGCGTCCGCGTAGGCCTCGACCTGCTCGAGGACCCGCAGGAAGTTCCCGCCCAGCAGGCTGAGGATGTCGCCGTCCGTGTAGCCGCGGCGGACGAGCTCCAGCGTGATGCCCGGGAGGCCGTCGACGCTGGCGAGCCCCTCGTGAAGCACCTCGCCCCCGCCGAAGACGGAGCCGATGGCGACATGGTCGATCCCGACGATCTTCACCACGTGATCGATGTGGTCCGCGATCCGCCAGGGCGGCGGCGGCGTCATCGGCCCATCCTGGGCCTTGAGCTTCTCGATCTCCTCGCGGAGCGCCCTCGCGTCGCCCTGGAGCCTGTCGCCGAGCTCCTTGATGTGCGCCCCGTGCTTCTGCGCGAAGCGCGCTGACTGCTCCGCATAGGTCTCGTCCAGGAAGAGCGCCCAGGAGTTCACGAGGACGAGGCCGCCGTTCTCCGCGATCGCGCGCAGCATGTAGTCGTCGAGGTTGCGCCGGTGGTGGCCCGCGGCGGGCATCGTGGACGAGGTGACGATCGGCGCCTTGGCCACCTTCATGACGTCCTGGAACGTACTGTCCGACGCGTGCGAGACGTCGACAAGCATGCCGATCCGTTGCATCTCGCGGACCACGGCCTCTCCGAAGGAGGAGAGGCCGCGGTGGCGGACGAACCCGCGATCGAGGCCTCCTCCCGCGGAGTCCGCCCAGTCGTTCGTGGTCGTGTGCGTGATCGCCATGGCGCGGACGCCGAGGCGATAGAACGAGCGGAGGGCTGGCAGGGAGTTCTCGATGGTGTGCCCGCCCTTGATGTAGAGGAGCGCGGCGACCCTGCCTTCGCGCTTGGCGCGGCGCACGTCCCTCGCGCTGCGCGCGAGCACCAGCGTGTCGCGGTGGCGCTCGATCTGCCGGTGGGTCGCGTCGATGAGGTCGAGCGCGCGGCGCGCCGCGCTGCCGCCGAGCGACGACGGCGCCTGCGCCGACGGCGCGCCGACGTGGATCGAGAGGAACGCGCCGGTGACGCCCGCCGCCTTGATCCTGGCGAGCTCCGCGGCCGCCGGATCGTCGCCCGGGCTCACGCGATCACCCGAGCCGCCGAGGAGCAGCGAGGGCGAGCTGCTGTGGCCGTCCACGAGGATCGCCCTGGCTTCCAGCCGCGCGGCGCGCCGCTCCGGCGTCTCGGGCCCTGCGGGGCTCTCCATGACCTCGGCCGGCGCGGGGTCGGTCCATGGGGCGATCACGTCGGAGGCCGAGGCGAAGGGATCGGGCGCCTCCGCGGGCGCAGCGGGAGGAACGCAGGCCGCGAGCGCCGCGGCGGCGAGGAGCGCGAGAGACAGAGGCGTGCGCATGATCTCGGATCGTATCACGCGGGCTCGGCGGTCGGACGATCCGAGCGGGGGCGGGCCGCGCGCCGGACGCGCGCCGGACGATGGGCCGCGCACCTGACAGGTGAGTCCACAGCGCCGACGGACGCAGGCGCAGACCAGCTTCGGGGAGCGAAGCGCGGGTGAGATCGACCTCTGGCGTCGCAGCCAACCCTCGTGCGAAGTATGTTGGGATGCTCCGACCGATCACGGGCTACCACACGGACGACGCAGGCGACTGGGTGGCCGAGCTGAGCTGCGGTCACGGCCAGCACGTCCGGCACAAGCCGCCCTTCCTCTCTCGCCCCTGGGTGCTCACCGCCGAGGGCCGCGCGTCGATGCTCGGCACGGAGCTCGATTGCGTGCGCTGCGATCGGCTCGACATGCCCGCCGGGCTCACCGCGTACAAGCGGACCGCGGAGTTCGACGAGGGCACGATCCCCGGCGGGCTCCGGAAGGACCATGCGACCAAGCCCGGCGTGTGGGGCGTGATCCGCGTGGTCTCGGGGCGGCTCCGGTACCGCATCGACGGGCCCCCGGGGCGAGATCTCCTGCTGACCCCGGAGACCCCCGGGATCATCGCGCCGGAGGTGCTGCACCACGTCGAGCCGGACGGTCCGGTGCGGTTCTTCGTGGAGTTTCACCGCAAGGGCGCGTGACCCGACGGCACGACGCGCCATATCAGTCGACGGCCACCTTGCCCAGGCCGCCATCCACGCGCATGACCCGGCCTCGGCCTCCATGGCGTGGACCGCGCCGAGGGCAGCGCGACGAGCCCTCGCTGCTCGGCTAGGCCCCGATCCCGAGATCCCCGGATCCGTGCTCCTTCATTGCCCGTCGACGGCCGGCGCGCGGGTGTGATTGAATGACTATTTCAAAACCAAAGGAGCTTTCAGCCATGCGTATCTCTCGCATTCACATTGCATCCACGGCGCTCGCCGCGGCGATCGGGGGGCTCCTCGCCGGCGCCGGGGGCGCTTCCGCGGAGGGCGCGGATTTCGCCGGGACCTATGTGGCTAGCCTCCCGGATCGCGCGGAGATCATGCACCTTCACCGGGACGGCACGGCCGGGATGACCCTCTCGGATCAGGTCACGTTCGGCGCCGGCGGGTTCACGTTCAGCGACAGCCTCGGCTCCTGGAGGCGCGCGGGAAACCATACGATCTCCGTGCGCATGCTCAACCTCAACTTCGATCTGACCGGCGCAGCGCCCGCGTTCTCCGGGATCGCCGTCGTCGACTATGTCCTGGTGTTCGCTCCGGACAAGGACACGTTCACGGCGAGCTGCCAGGGCAAGATCTTCGCCACGGGCGTCGACCCGCTCGCTCCCGGCGCCACCCCGATCACGGCGTTCGATTGCGCGTACCTGAATGGGTATCTCTACCATCGGTCGCCCGCGCCGTAGCTCCCCGCACCGAAGACGCTTCCGGCGGCGTCACCGCCGTGAGAGAAGAGATAGGTTCACCACGCTCGTTGGAACGGACCTGTCGGGCGCCCGGGCGCGAGGACGCGCCGAGAGGGCGCGCCCTGGTCCGTGGAAAGGATCGGAACCGTATGCACAAAAGGCTTCTGCTCGCTCTCTCGCTGCTCCCCCTCGCGGCCCTCGGGCTCGCGCTCCGGCCGGCGCCCACGCTGGCCGGCCGCTTCCCTTCCCGATGCGCCGGGACCTACCTGATCTCGGAAGCGGGCGGGGCGAGGGATTTCTGGACGTTCGCGGCCGACGGGTCCTTCTTCGGGACCACCTCGACGCAGCCCCTCTACAACTTCTCCAACCAGCAGGGGAGCTGGGAGAAGGTCGGCAACGACGGCGCTCGAGGCGCCCTGTTCGCGTTCGTGTACAACGAGGACAACACCCTGATGACGACGGCCCGGATCGATATCGCCTTCGACACGGTCGGTCCGGGCTGCGACGAGATCGCCGGCTCCCTCGTCGTGCGCACCTTCGAGGATGGCGAAGATCCGCTCGATCCTTCGAGCGACACCGGCGATCCCATCGCCTCCGACACGTTCACCGGCCGGCGCGCGAAGGCGAGCCCCTGACGGCCGCCGCGCCCCCGGGACCGCGACGTGCCAGGACGACCGGTCTCGTCAGGAGACCTCGACCGCGGCGCAGACGTCGTTCCCGCTGCGGAGCGGAACGTACGGACGCAACCTCAACCTGAGCCGGGTCGCGCCGGGAAAGTGTTCTGCTGCATCACCTGCACACCGCAGAAGCTGACGGTGTCCTCCCCCACCTGCGTTCCGGCGAGGAGCTCCACGAGCGACGTGCCGTCCTCGGAGACTGCCCAGGAAAAGCTGTCCCCGCCACCCACCCTGCTCCCGCAGGGAGCGGGGAAGGAGTAGTTCGTGCACCGCCCGACCGCCGCCAACAGATGGGTCATTCTTCTTCGTCGTCATCGCCAAAGATCAAATCTGGTATGCCCAGATCGTCCGCCACCGATGCAGCGTTATCGACGACGCTCTGAATCTGTTCCGACATTTGCACCGCCGCGCTGGAGGTCACGAGCTGCGCGCCGGCGGCCTGAGCGATGTTGGACCACGTGCTTCCGTCGGAGGTCGACGTATACAAGAGCTCGCCCGTCTGCTGCGTATTCTGGAAATAGACATACAACACTCCATCAAACACGACTGGATATGGGAAGCTGGCAAGGTTAGCGGTTCCACCGGCGCTCGGGAACGTCATGGCAGACCAGCTCGAACCATCGAATGTGTTGAACGCCAACCCTCCCGAGCTGACCGGCGCGCAAGGACCAACATAGAACACATACAGTATGTCATTGAAAACCACCGCTTGCGGCGGCCACTCCGCGCCCATGCCTGAGCTGGATTGATAGGTGGTGGGCACTTGGGATTGCGTCCAGGAGCCAGCGGTGTAGACACTGCAGAAGAGCGGAACCGTGGCTGAGCCGGAGTCACTGCCGGGCCCGTGATAGAAGACATAAAGCTGCGGGGAACTGCTCCCGGAAGCGCCCAGCGCCGGATAGACCACGGCTGCGGGCGATCCCGACATGATGGCGGCGCCGGCGGCGACACCGGACGGCACCAGCTGGGTCTGTGCGCCCCAGCTCGAACCGTCATAGACGGCATACCACAGCTGTCCCGAAGTGGCGCCTTGGTAGAAGACGTAGAGCTGGATCGCGCCTGTCGGCGAGCTCAACGGCGGGAAAGCAACGGCGGATGGGTTGCCCTGCGCGATCGCCGTGCTGGCGCTGGAGTTGGAGGGCGCCAGCTGGTTCTGGGGCGTGGTGGATGTGCCGCTGCCCGCGGTGGCGTGGTAGAAGATCTGTCCGTCGTTCTGATAAAAAAACGTAGAGCAGCGACGAGCCGGCGGCGCTGCTCGGGCCTTGTGGCGGAAAGACCGCAACCGCGGGCGTGGTCGTAGACGAAATCACGGCGTTGTTGAATCTGCTGTTCCAGCTCCAGTATTGCGCTCCGCTTGGAGAAATCGCGTACCAGAGCTGCTGGCTGCCATTTCCCGATGACGTTGCCCCCTGAGACATGCACCACAGCCTGCCATTGAACGCGGCCATGGCAGCGCCGGTGCTCAGAGCCAGCGCGCCGATCTGGGTAGGGGTTGGCGTGCCAGTTCCGGGGAAGGGCGCATAGAAGTATTCGCCGGTTCCACTCCCACTGCTATTGCCACCTTCGTAGATCAGATACAGCGTCCCGTTATATACAAAGGAAGATATTCCCTCGCTCGTGGGGACAATCTGGGTCAGGGAGGGCGCGCTCCAAGAGGAGCCATCCGTGCTGGTAGTGTAAGCCAAACTGGCGGCGCCGCTGCCTACATAGAACACATAGAGCGTGTCGTCTCGACGTCGCAGCTGTCGCCGGTCCACCCCGGAGCGCACGCGCAGACGTAGCCGGCGCCGTCGGCCGTGCAGGTCCCGCCGTGCTGGCACGGAGCCGCCGCGCAGGGGTCGATCACCTGGCAGGTGCCGCTCTCGCAGGTGGAGCCCTCACAGCACGGCAGGGTGGCGTCGCAGGGCGCGTTCACAGGCAGACACCCGCCGCCCTGGCAGGTCGGGTCATTCACGGCGACGTAGTCGCCGGCGTGCGCGGCGTGCCCGTCGATGCACGCTCGCACGCTGGTCTTGATGATCGTGTACGGGTGCTTGGCGGAGCCCGTGTGGTGGCAGAGCTGGACCTTGCCATCGACGTCGAAGTGGTCGCACTGCTCGGCGAGCTCCGTCGGCGCTTCGGTGCCGGTGCAGCCGATGGCGAGCAGTGGGGCGCCGAGCAACGAGACGAGGAAGCCGACTCGGTGAAGGGTGCCAGAAAGCATGATGAAGGTTCTCCTTCGATAGGGGAACGAGGTCAGGGAGAAACGAGGTCAGGGAGAAAGGTCCCGGACCCGACGCGCCCGTCCCCGTCGTGGAGGAGTGGAATAGGCGTCGCCGAGCGGCGACGCCATCGCACCTTCGCATAGCTTGTGGTGATGCCAGGGCCGTGATAGGATGAAGGGTTTGCGAGAGCTCCGGCGCACGCGACCCGATCGAGGGATCGACTCCTCACCTGAGGACCGGAGTCCTCACCCCCCGAACAGCCGCCCGAGGGCGGGGGCGCCGGCTCGAAGAGCTGCGACGCGCGGTGCTCCGCGCCCCACCCGTGAGCGCCCTCAGGTGCGCCTCGATCGCGTCAGGCTCGATCGTGATGTTCCGCCCCTGATCCCCCGATCGCCGCGCCGCACCCCGCCGGCCACCGGATCCAACGCTCTCAGGCGGCGATCTCTACTTACGCGGTCTCTGCTTACCTGACGAGCGCAAGCGATCGGGCTCGACAGTCGCCCCCTGCGATTGCCGCACCTTCGCCCGCGCCGCCTCGGACATCGACGCTCGCCGGTTCAGCTGCCCGCCAGCCACGGAGCCAGTCCTGCCGGGGCCGCTGGCGTCCCGCCGCCCACCGGCTCCAACGCTCCCAGGCGGCGGTCTCTATTTGCTTGACGAGACCGCACGCGCGAGCGATCGAGCTCGACATTTGACAGGACATCCAAAGCGCGATCTACTCTCCCGTCGCTCGACATCGCTGGAGCCGGGGGTCCACTCGTCCGTGACACATGATCCACACCTACGTGGATGGCGAGCCGGCTTGGTCAGGCTTTGTTCGGCGCTCTTGCTCCTGCTCGCGACCGTCTCGCTCGTCCTCGGCGCCCCCACGCCGGCGCTGGCAGACGAAGCGCCCGCGTCTGTCCTGGTGTTCGTGCCGGATGACTCGACCGCGCCGGCCATGGCCACGATCACCGGCGAGCTCCGGCAGGCGGTGCAGGCGGGGTGGAGCGGGCCGGTCACGTTCAAGCTCGAATACATCGACCTGGCGTGGTTCGATACTGCCGATTACGCGCGCGAGCTCCGCCGCTTCTACCGGGTCAAATACAGCAGCTACCACCCCGGTGTGATCGTCGCGCTCCGGCTCGACGTGCTCCGGGTCGTGCTCGATCTACGGCGCGAGCTGTGGCCCGGCGTGCCCGTGCTCTTCATGGCCGAGGACCAGGCCGCCGCCCTCGCCATCCCCGCCGCGCCGGACGTCACCGGGATTTGGATCGAGTTCGCCTGGCGCAGGACGGCGGAGACAGCCCTCCGGCTCTTCCCCGACACGCGAGAGGTCGCGGTCGTCGCGGGCGCGAGCCCCTGGGAGCGCGCGCGCCGCGCCGGGCTCGCCAGCGAGCTCAGGCCCCTCGCCGACCGCGTCGCGCTCCTCGACCTCGCGGGCCTGCCCCTCGCCGAGCTCGATCGGCGCCTCGCCACGCTCCCGGAGGGCGCGCTCGTCCTGTTCGACACGTTCTACATGGATGGCGCCGGGCAGCGCTTCGTCGGGCTGCAGGTCTTCGAGCGGGTCCGCGCGCACTCCCAGCGCCCGTTCTTCTCCGTCCACGGCGTCGGGCTCGGCAAAGGGGTGGTCGGCGGGGTGATGGTCGACTACGGGCGGCTCGGGCGCGACCTGGGAGGGATGACGCTGCGGCTCCTCGGCGGCGAGCGCGCGTCGTCGATCCCGATCCGCGCTGCGGACGCGACTCAGGTCGCCCTCGACGCCCGCGAGCTCGCCCGCTTTCGGATCCCCGAGGATCGCTTGCCGCCGGGCGCCGAGGTCCACTTCCGCATGCCGTCGTTCTGGGACCTCTACCGCCGGTGGGCGATGGGCGCCGCGGCCGTGGTCACGATCCAGGCCACCCTGATCGCCGGGCTCATCATCGAGCGACGGCGGCGCGGGCGCGCGCAGGCGATGGGCGACGCCGTGCTCGCTTCGATGGCCGGCTTCGTGGCCGTCCTCGACGAGGCCGGGGTGCTGCGCCGCGCGAACCAGGCTTGGTCGCAGCCGCCCGGCGACGACGCGTGGGGGCCGCTCGCCGGCGTCACCGAGGGCCGGAGCTACCTCGGGGCGTTCCGGCAGGCTGCGGCGGCGGGCGACGCCGGCGCGGCGCGGGTCGTGGAGCTCGTGGAGGGGGTGCTCGCGGGGCGCGACGGCGAGGGGACGGTCGAGTACCATCACGCCGATACCAAGCGCTGGATCGAGGTGCGGGCGCGGCGACTCTCGCTCGGGGGCGGGGGCGCGGTCGTCTCCCAGTTCGACGTGACCGGCCGGAAGCGCGCCGAAAACGAGGCTCGGGAGTCGCTCAGCGCGCTCTCGCACCTCAACCGCGTCGCGGCGATGGGCGAGCTCGCGTCCTCGATCGCGCACGAGATCAACCAGCCGCTCTCGGCGATCCTCACGAACGCGCAGGCGACGGAGCTCCTGCTGGGCCGAGGCGCGCCGGACGTCGCGGGGGCGAGCGCCGCCCTCGCGGAGATCGTCACCGACGCCAGGCGGGCCGGCCAGATCGTGCGGCGGACACGCGCGCTGATGAAGAAGGGCGACGTGCAGCTCGAGCGGTGCGACCTCAACGAGGCGGTGCGCGAGGTGGCGCGGCTCGCGGGCAACGACGCGCTCTTGCGCGGAGCGACGATCGTGCTGGAGCTCGCGCCCGACCTGCCGGCCGTGCGGGGCGATGCGGTCCAGCTCCAGCAGGTGGCGCTGAACCTCATGTCGAACGCGCTCGACGCCGTCTCGGAGGGACCACCCGGGGGCCGGCGCGTGAGCGTGCGGACGGCGCGCGCCGGCGCCCGCGTGGCGCTCGCGGTGGAGGACTCGGGCGAGCGGGGCGCAGGCGACGACCCCGAGCGGTTCTTCGAGCCGTTCTTCACGACGAAGCCGGCGGGGCTTGGCCTGGGGCTCTCCATCAGCCGGTCGATCGCGGCGGCGCATGGCGGTCGGCTGTGGGCCGAGCGCGCGCCCGGAGGCGGCGTGGTGGTGCGCCTCGAGCTGCCGGGCGAGGCGGAGGAGGAGGAGCGATGACGGGCGTGACGGCGAAGGTCGTGGTGATCGACGACGACGGCGCGGTGCTGCGGAGCCTGGCCCGGCTCCTCGACGCGTCGGGCTACGAGGTGGAGACGTTCGACGGGGCGGGCGCGTTTCTCTCGTCGGTCGCGCCGGAGGCGCGGGCCGGCTGCGTGATCGTGGATCTTGCGATGCCGGAGCTCGGCGGGCTCGCCCTGCAAGCGGCGCTGCGGGCCGCCGGGTGCCACCTGCCGCTGATCTTCATCACCGGGCACGGGGAGGTTCGGACGTCGGTGCAGGCGATGAAGGAGGGCGCGGTGGACTTCCTGCTGAAGCCGCTCGAGGCGGACGAGGTGCTCGCGGCGGTGAGGCGCGCGATGGAGCGCGACGCGCGGGCGCGGGCGGCGCGGGCGGAGCACGAGGTGCTCGCGGCGCGGCTCGACGGGCTCACGCCGCGCGAGCGACAGGTGTGCGACCAGGTCGCGCTGGGGCGGCTCAACAAGCAGATCGCGGCGGATCTGGGGCTCGCACAGTCGACGGTGAAGCAGCACCGGGCGCGCGCGACGGCGAAGCTCGGCGTGGCGTCGACGGCGGAGCTCGCGGCGCTGCTGGAGCGGCTCCGCGGCCGGGGCGGGTGAGCGCCGCGCCGGGGACCGGGCGCTGCCCGGACGCCCGGAGGAGGGCGCGGCGCTCCAACGCGCGAGGCCAGCCGATCATCGGCCCAAGGCTCTATCGAGAATTGGAAATTCTTGTGGAAAGCTCGTTCGTGCCGCCCTGAACGCCTCGGCATCGGCCGCCGCGAATGCCTCGGGCGGTGACGAAGCCGCGGCGATCCGCGTGCGCCGCGCGAAGGCGCCGCGGACGTCGCCGAAGAGCCGCTGGAGGGCCCCAAACCCTTCCGCTGTTGCGCAGACCGCGGCGCCAGGGTCGCCGCGCGCTTTCGGGCCACGGGCCGCGGCGAAGCCAGCGATAGCGCGCCGCGTAGGTAGGGAAGTAGATCAACAACTCATCTACGCATCCAAGGGGCCGCCTTCACGCCACGGCCTGCGGGCTCGTTCAGTGCGTGTCGATCCAGTAGTCCATGACGCCGATGCTGCAGCCGTGCTTCACGTGCCCTTGGCCGAGGCCGAGCTCATCGATGATCTGCTCGCAGCTGCAGCCGCCGGTGTCCTCGATCGTGTAGCTCCTGCCGGGGCCGGTTCCGCTCGACGACACCGTGTCGAACACGCCGTCGCCGTCGATATCGGCGAACCTGTTCACGCCGAGCTTCACGGTGGGGACGCCCTCCGGGAGCATGGTGCCGGCGCAGAGGTCCACGTCGCCGCAGACCGCGTCGCCGTCCGCGTCGTTGTCCGCGTCTGCCGGGCAGCTGTCGCAGATGTCGCCGAGGCCATCACCGTCGGAGTCGGTCTGGGCGCCGGGCACGCCCTGGCAGCTGTCGCAGACGTCGCCCGCGCCGTCGCCGTCCAGGTCCATCTGGCTCGCGTTGGCGGTGGTCAGGCAGTTGTCGCAGGCGTCGCCCACGCCGTCGCCGTCGGCGTCTGCCTGGTTCGCATTGGCGGTGGTCGGACAGCTGTCGCAGGCGTTGCCCAGCCCGTCGCCGTCGTCCTCGGCCTGATCCGGGTTGGCGACGCCGACGCAGTTGTCGACCGGGTCGCAGACGTCGTCGGCATCGGTGTCGACGCAGCAGACGTTGTCCTCGTCGCTCGCGCTGTCGCAGTCGTTGTCCACGCCGTCGCAGACCTCCAGCTGCCCGGGGTTCGCGGACGGGTTCGCGTCGTTGCAGTCGACGCATGAGCTGTAGCCGTCGGCATCACCGTCGATGTCTCCGCAGGCGACCGTGCCGGTGCAAGCGCCGACGCAGCCGCCCAGCCCCCCGATGAACACCCCGCTGTCGAAGCTTCCATCGCCGCCGTCGCAGATCACGATCTCCAGCACGTGCGCGCCGGGCGCCGCGAGCGCCTGCGTGGTGAGGAGGCCCGTCGATCCGTTGTACCCGGTCTCGGTCGCCGGCGCCACGACCACGCTCCCGCCGCTGAAGAACGGGCCGTTGACGGTGATGGGGGCGTTGTTCTCGTCGAAGACGATCTGCACCCCGTCGAGGTAGACGCCGTAGACGTCATTGAACCGCGGGTCGCCCAGGAAGAGCGGGTACTCCTCCGACCCGAAGATGGACTGGAACGAGATCCCGCTGAAGCCCGGCGCGAGATCGAAGTTGATGGTCAGCTTGGCGGCGTCGTGGCTCTCGAGGCCCGGAACCAGCGCGTCGCAGAGCGAATCGCCAGGCAGGGAATTGACCTGGCTATCGGACGGGCTACCTGGGGGCAGGGCGAGCGACGCGCTCCCGGACGTGAGGATCGCGCCGTCCGCGATGCCGAGCGGACCGTCGGAGTACGTGCCCGAGGCGGTGGCCGCGCCGGTGTAGCTCATGGACGTCACGTTGATGGCGCCCCCGGTCGCCAGCAGGGAGGAGGCGAGCGAGCCGGCGTCGTTGGTTGTCCCGATGGTGAGGCCGAATGCGCTGCCGCCGTAACCGAGGCATAACAGCGCCGCGCAGCTAGAAACGAGCTTTCTCATGATGTTCTCCGTAGCTAGAGCGACAAACGGGTTGAAACTGCCTGAAAAGCGCAGAAATGAACCGCCAAGACGCCAAAAAGACGCCAAGTAAAGAGAGAGAGAGAGAGAGAGAGAGAGAGAGAGAGAGAGAGAGAGAGAGAGAGAGAGAGAGAGAGAGAGAGAGAGAAAAAAAACTTGGCGTCTTGGCGTCTTGGCGTCTTGGCGGTTCATTTCTCGCTTCATCAACGTGATGGGCGTTCTAGGCGATCAGTCTCAGGTGCCTCGGCGTGCTGGCCGAGGCAGGCGCACCGCCGGAGTGGCCGACGGCGCTGGGGTCAAAGGCAGTAATTGCCGGGTCCACCCGGCTCGATGCCGCAGGCGGTGGGGCCAACCCTGCGCCTGGCACGAAGCGCAGAGGCCAAGGCTGGCCGCATCGATCGCCAGGAGGCCGGCCATGCACGCGGGGTACTGTGCAGCAGTGATGGCCTGGAACTCGTTGTTGATGTCCATGATGTCGACGCAGAGGTCGGGGGCGACGCCGATGCGGTACCCAGCCGTGTCGGTGATGGCGATATAGGGCGAGGAGAAAGGAAGTTCGACTGGACCTTGGTCCATCTTGTAACGCGCGCGGTTTTGTGATTGACTGGAGCTTTGTGTCTGCGCGAAGGGGCCGGCGGCAGCGCCGGGATCTGTGCCCGACGCGTCGGGGTGCCCGCAGGGTGTGAAGTGAAGGCGGCTCCTTCAATGCATGGATACGTCGTCGGTATCGCCGCGCTTTCCCATGGGGTGCACGGCAGCGCGCCGTCACGCTCAAAGAGAGATAGGCGCACCAGCTCAACTGACCGGGCCGAACACGTCGGAGCCGCCCTCGACGGTGAAGCCGCCGGAAGATCCCGCAACCGCTAAGCTTTTTAACGACCGCGCCCCTCCGGCCGGTTCTTCTGGCGGGATTTCTGGCGCACGGAGCTAGACTCGGGCAGGAGACGTCATGTCGCTCAGGCAGCGCGATTTCATCCTCCGCATGATCGAGCAGCTCGCCGAGGCCGTCGGCCGGATCGCCGGGCTCCGGCGCGCCGGCCAGCTCGACGAGGCGGAGCTGCTCGTCCGCGCCACCGCGGACGGGCTCTTCGGCCCCATGCGGGACATGCTCGACCGGGTCGACGCCGCGGGCGCGGCCACCCTGCTCGGCGATCCCGAGAAGATCGCCGCGTACGCGGCCCTCTGCGCGGAGCAGGCCGAGATCCTCGAGCTCCGGGGCCGGGCCGGGCAGGCGCTCGCGGAGCGCAGGCGCGCGCTCGAGCTCCACCTCGAGGCGATGAGCCGCGCGCCCGAGGGCAGCCCCCGCGCCGAGGAGGCCGCGCGCGCGCTCCTCGGCCGGGTGGACGCCGCGCGCCTGTCCGAGCGGTACCGCGCCCTCGCCGCGAGGCTCGGCTGACCGAGGCGGCGGGCCGCGCCGCCTGCCGGGTTGCGGTGCCGCCGGCGTGAGCCCATGAGACGCGGAGCCCCCGTGGAACCGACCACCTCGTCCGCCAGCTTCGCCGCGCTCGGCGTCGGGCCCGCCCTCCTCGGCGCGCTCGCCGAGCTCGGCTATGAAGAGCCCACCCCGATCCAGCGCGAGGCGATCCCGCACCTCCTCGGCGGGCGCGACCTGCTCGGGCAGGCCGCCACCGGCACCGGCAAGACGGCCGCGTTCGCGCTGCCGCTCCTCCAGCGGCTGGAGATCGGGAGCGCGCCGCCCGGGCGCCCCTCGGCGCTCGTGCTCGTGCCGACCCGCGAGCTCGCCATGCAGGTCGCCGAGGCGATGCACCGCTACGGACGCCGGCTGGGCGTGCAGGTGCTGTCGGTCTACGGCGGCCAGCCCTTCGGGCAGCAGCTGCGCGCGCTGCGCCGCGGGGTCCACGTCGTCGTGGCGACGCCGGGCCGGGCGCTCGACCACATCGGCCGCGGCACGCTCGCCCTCGACGGCATCCGCACCGTCGTGCTCGACGAGGCGGACGAGATGCTCGACATGGGCTTCGCCGAGGCGCTGGAGGAGATCCTCGCGGCCACGCCGGGCGAGCGGCAGACCGTGCTCTTCTCGGCGACGCTGCCCGCGCGGATCGCCGCGATCGCCGGCCGGCACCTCCGCGACCCGGTGCGGGTCAAGATCGCGGTCGAGAAGGCGGCCCCGGGCGAGCTCCCGCGCGTGCGCCAGACGGCGTACATCGTGCCGCGGGCGCACAAGCCCGCCGCCCTGACGCGGGTGCTCGACATGGAGGACCCGTCGTCGGCGATCCTCTTCTGCCGCACGCGCAACGAGGTGGACGAGCTGACCGAGGCGCTGCGCGCCCGCGGCTACGAGGCGCAGGCGCTCCACGGCGGCTTCTCGCAGGAGCACCGGGATCGCGTGATGGCGCGCTTCCGCGCCGGCGCCGCCGATCTGCTCGTCGCGACCGACGTGGCGGCGCGGGGGCTCGACATCGAGCACGTGTCGCACGTCATCAACTACGACGTCCCGTGCTCCGCCGAGGTGTACGTGCACCGCATCGGCCGCACGGGGCGCGCCGGCCGCGAGGGGGCGGCGATCACGCTGGTCGAGCCGCGCGAGCACTACCTGCTCCGCAACGTCGAGCGGCTCACGGGCCGGCGCATCGAGGCCGCCACCCTCCCGACCGTGGCCGATCTGCGCGCCCGGCGGCTCGAGCTGACGCGCGCCTCGCTCCGGGAGGCGCTCCTCCAGGGCGGCGCCGAGCGGTTCCGGGTCGTGGTCGAGGGGCTCGCCGACGAGTTCGACGTCATGGACATCGCGGCGGCGGCGGTGAAGCTCGCGCACCACGCGACGGAGGGGGATCGGGAGGAGGACGAGGTGGAGATCCCGTCGATGCGGCCGCCGCCGCCCGCGCCGGAGCGCGCGCGCGACGACCGCGCGCGGCGCGGCCCGCCGGGGGCGCGCGGGCGGCCGGGAGAGGCGCTGGGGCGGCCCGGAGAGGCGCTGGAGCGGCCGCGGCGCGGGGGGCGCGAGGCGCGGGAGGCCGACGGCGGCGTCGCGCGGCTCTACATCGGCGCGGGGCGCGCCGCGGGCATCCGGCCGGCCGATCTGGTCGGCGCGATCGCGAACGAGGCGTCGCTGAGCTCCCGCGACATCGGGGCGATCCAGATCGCCGACGGCTTCTCGGTGGTCGAGGTCCCGGCGGACGCGGCGGACAGCGTCATCGAGGCGCTCCGCGCCACCCGGCTCAAGGGGCGCAAGGTCCAGGTCCGCCGCGACCACCACGGCGCTCCTGGTGAGGCCCGGAGCGACGAGAGCGACGAGAGCGACGAGGCCGGCACGCGCAGCGGCGCGGCCGGCGAGGTGAGGCCGCCGGGCCGCGCGGCCGGAGCGCGGGCGCGGGGCAGCGCGGCCGACGAGGCCAGGCCGCCAAGCCGCGCGGCCGACGAGGCCAGGCCGCCGGACCGCGCGGCCAGGGCACGCGGCGGCGCGGCCGACGCCCCGGACCGCGCGGCCGGCATGGCTCCCCCGCGGCGTCGCCCCCGGACCTGAGCCTGCGCCGGCCCGCTCCGGCGTCCGCTCGCGATCGCGCTCGTCCTGCCGTCAGGAGCGCGCCCGGCCCCGGATGAAGGCCGCTGCCCTCAGCGCTTGAGCCAGTGGCCGTACGGCGGCGGGAGGACGCGGTTCGGCTGCTCCACGCCCAGCTTCTTCGCTGCGTGGTAGGCCCAGTGCGGGTCGTCGAGCAGGGCGTGGGCCAGCACGATGAGGTCCGCCTGGCCCTCTTTCAGGGCCGCCTCGGCCTGCTCCGGCTCGTTGATGAACCACCCCGCCGCGACCGGCACGCCCGCCTCTTTGCGGATGCGCCCGGCGTGCGGGAGCAGGAAGCCGGGGCCCCAGGGGATCTTGGAGAGATCGGGGACGACGAACCCGTGGCTCGCGTCGAGCAGATCGAGGCCGGACGCCTTGAGCCGCTTCGTCAGCTCGATCGACTCCTCGACCGTGACCCCGCCATCCACCCAGTCCGTGATCGAGAGCCGGACGGTGAGCGGCAGGCGCTCCGGCCAGGCATTCCGCACCGCCTCGAACGTCTCGACCAGGAAGCGGATCCGGTTCTCGAACGTCCCGCCGTACGCGTCGGTGCGCGCGTTCGAGAGCGGCGAGTAGAAGCTGTGCGCCAGGTAGCCGTGCGCGTAGTGCAGCTCGAGCCACTCGTAGCCTGCCTCGAGGGCCCGGCGCGCGGCGGCGACGAAATCGCCCTTCACGCGGTCGATGTCCGCCTTCGACATCTCCCTGGGCACCTGGGGGAGGTTCGCGCCGAACGGCTTGGCCGAGGGCGCCAGCGTCTCCCAGGCGCCTTCTTCCTTCGTGAGGTGGTCGTCGCCCTCCCACGGCCGGTTGGCGCTCGCCTTCCTCCCCGCGTGCGCGAGCTGGACGCCCGGCACCGCGCCCTGCTCCTTGACGAACGCGACGATCCGCCTGAGCGGCTCGATCTGACTGTCTTCCCACAGCCCGGCGTCTCGCGGGCTGATGCGGCCCTCCGGAGACACCGCCGTGGCTTCGGCGATGGCGAGGCCGACTCCACCTCTCGCCATCGAGCCCAGATGGACAAGGTGCCAGTCCGTCGCATGACCGTTCACGGAGGAGTATTGGCACATGGGAGAGACGACCACGCGGTTGCGCAGCGTGACGTCCTTCAAGCGAAAGGGCTCGAACAAGCTTGCCACAGGGGACCTCCTTGCAGGTGGTGCGCAGGATTACAGCCTGGACGCGCGCGGCGCAAGCGGAGGCGTCCTGCGGCCATGGCGCCGTGGCCCCCGAGCGAGGCGCATGAGCCGACTGTCTCACCGTTGGCACAACTGAGACATATGAGACACTCGTGAGACACCACGAGCCGCGATACCGCTGCGGCGGGCCGCGATCTCCGCGCGAGCTGTGCCAGATCTCGCTGGCACCGAAGCTGCTTCAAGACGGGCGAAGACAGGCGCGACGATGGAGCGCCGCTCCCCGAAGGACGCGCCTCGGGGAGCAGAGACAACAGAGCCCTGAAGGTGGCCTGGGCGGTGGCGTCAGGGGGTCCTCCCCTGGCGGCGCCTGCGCGCCAGGCTGCCGCGCGATCACCGCTCCGGTGGCCGTATCAGGGCTCGAACAAGCACGACGCGGAGGTTCTGATGCGCCACACAGGATTGGCTTTCTTGCTCATCGTGATTGGACTCGTCGGCTGCCAGCCGGAGGGCGACGGCGGCGACGTCGGGGAGTCGCAGGCTCCGCAAAAAACACAGGAGTGCGGCGGCTTCCTCGGGACGAGCTGTCCGGACGGGCTCGAGTGCGTCGACGACCCGACCGACGACTGCGACCCTGAGCACGGCGGCGCTGACTGCATCGGTGTCTGCGTCGAGCCCAAGCCCGTCATGTGCGGCGGCTTCGCGGGCTTCCCCTGCCCCGACGGGCTCGAGTGCGTCGACGACCCGACCGACGACTGCGACCCTGAGCACGGCGGCGCTGACTGCGCCGGCGTCTGCGTCGAGCCCAAGCCCGCCATGTGCGGCGGCTTCGCGGGCTTCCCCTGCCCCGACGGGCTCGAGTGCGTCGACGACCCGACCGACGACTGCGACCCTGAGCACGGCGGCGCTGACTGCGCCGGCGTCTGCGTCGAGCCCAAGCCCGCCATGTGCGGCGGCTTCGCGGGCTTCCCCTGCCCCGACGGGCTCGAGTGCGTCGACGACCCGACCGACGACTGCGACCCTGAGCACGGCGGCGCTGACTGCGCCGGCGTCTGCGTCGAGCCCAAGCCCATCATGTGCGGCGGCTTCGCGGGCTTCTCCTGCCCCGACGGGCTCGAGTGCGTCGACGACCCGAGCGACGACTGCGATACGGCCACCGGCAGCGCTGACTGCGCCGGCATCTGCGTGGCACGCTGAGCCGGCGCGCGCCCCCGGTCGCGCCGCGGCCGCGCTGACACAGCACGAAGGTCGAACGAAGGAAGTCCAAACGTCTCAGAGACGTCAAGCCCCACCTTTGGACCTGCCCTGGGTCGACAGAGCATTCTTCGATTCGATCCGAACCGGAGAGCGCCGATCGGGGCTCCGCCGCGCGCGCCACGCTCCAGCGCACCCCGCCCTCATCCGACCTGGACGCCCCCGGCCGTCGTGACGGGAGGACCGTCAAAGAGCGGACCACCGAGCCCTGCACCACCGTCATCGTGGGAGAGGGGCTCAATGCCTGGTGGGCCCACGCCGCCCTGGTCAGCGCGGTCGATCAGGACTACCCGGGCCGGCAGCCGGGGGTGCGGGCGGCCTTCGATGCCTTCGAGTCGGACGTCCTGGCGCGGGTGACTGCCCTCGAGGCCGACGCCTCGGAGCTGTACGGGGCCGGCAAGGCCGCCGAGGCCGACGCGCTGCTCAACCGCTTCACCGAATACCGGTACGACGTGTCAACGGATGGGAGCGTTGTCGACGTGGTCGATCCGCTCCCAGCGGCCGCCCTCGAGGCGCACGATGTCCTTCGAGCCGACGACCCAGAGCGCGCCGCCGACGCTCTCGACGGTGTGCGCGTCCTCGATCTCGGGCACGAGCCCGGTCGAGACTCGCCGGACGCTGCCGCGCTCGTAGGTGAAGAGGCCGCGCGGATTGGCGCCGCTCGCCAGGTAGATCCGGCCGTCGTGCCTGGTGATCGACGTGAACATCTGGCGCCGGCCCGAGACCGCGACCGCGCGGAAGCCGTCGCGCCGGTTGCCGCGGAGGAGCGTGCCTTCGCGCCCGCAGATCCAGATGTGCCTCTCGTCCTCGACGAGGATGCTCACCAGCGCCGCGCCCGTGACGGGCGGGAGAGCGGTGAACGTGGCGCCGTCCCAGACGAGGATCGTGCCGCGCGTCCCGGTGACGTAGATCTCGTCCTCGCGTGGACCGTCGACGCAGTAAAAGACCTTGTGCTCCGCGGCCGGCGAGCGCGGCGCGCGCAGGAGCGCCTGGGCCCGCTCCTCGGGATCTTGCAAGAGCGAGCGATCGAGGTGCTCCCATCGGCCGGCGCCGAAGTCTCCGCCGACACGGCGATAGACCTGCCCCCCGTCGCCGCAGGCGTAGAGGCGGCCGCCGACAGGGCGGAGGCGCGCGAGGCGCCCCCAGCGCTCGGCGTCGGGCGAGGCGATGCCGGCGCCGGGGATCTTCTCGCGCGGGAACGGCGGCCGCACGAGCACGACGTCTCCCTCGGCGGAGAGCACACAGAACGAGGTCGGCGCGCCGGGCGCGGGGGTGAAGCGGGTGATCGAGGTGACCGCGACCTGGAGGTCGTCGTAGAACCACTTCACCGGCCCGGGATCGCCGGCATCGTAACGGCAGAGCCGGGTGAACGGCGTGAAGGGCTCCTGGCCGTCTGGCACGCCGGCGACGCAGAGGAAGTCGGCGGCAGCGGCCTTGGCGCGGGTGAAGGTGAGCGGCGTCGTCATGGTGAGTCTCCCTCGACCTCAGTAGCGGCCGCCCGGGCGCATACCGGTGCTGAGCGCCTCGTACTGCGGGCTCCCGGCCACGGCTGGCATGATGGTGGTGCGGCCGAGCTGCGAGCGGTCGACCCCGGCGAAGCCCGCCTGCACCGCGGCGCGGATCTGAGCCTCGCACTCCCGGCGGAGGTTGACGACCTGATTCTCCGAGAGGTCGATGATGCTGCCGATGGCGGTCGTCCCCGGCGGCGTGCCGTTCACGCCCAGCTGGGCGATGCTCGCGTCCACGCCGTGCGCCTCCCAGTGCTCCGAGCCGTCGTCGGCGGCGTTGCCCTGGAGGCAGATGGCGGGCCCGTCGCCGAACGACGGGAAGTTGGGGATGCGCTTCATCCCCGCCTCGCCCTCGGCCCTCGTGCCATAACGAAGGGTGTAGTCGGGCACGATGTGGTGCGCCTGGTAGCCGGGCTGGCACGTGCCGCGGATGGCCTTGTAGGGGCCGACGTTGCAGGGCCGGTCTCGCTCGCGCGTCACGCGCACGTTGCCCGCTGCGGCGGCGAGCCGCGCATTCTCCTCCTGTCGCGCGCGCTGCGCCCGCAGGCGCTCGGCGTTCTGCCGGATCTTCTCGGCCGAGGGCCACGGCTGCGTCACGAGCTGCTCGAGCTGCTCGGGCGTCATCTGGCGGAAGTCGACGAGGGTGCCCGCCTTGAGCGAGAGCTGATTGTTGGTGCTATCTACCTGGTTCCAGTACCAGTCGCTCGATCCGTAGGCGGCGCTCCGCTGTTCGGCGCTCATCTGGCCATAAAGGTGCTGATCGATGCTCCGGGCGAACATGCCTTCATTGCCGATGTAATACTTACCGGCCATCTCCCCGAGGCCCGCTCCCAGCGCGCCGAGGCCGAGCAGCCCGTTGAGCCTGGCGGCCGCCCCCATGGGACCCGCGGCGGGCCCGCTCCCCGGCGTCGTGGCCGTGCCCGTGCCCGTGAAGGTGCCCTTCGTGTCGAGAAAGGCGACCTGGACCGGGCGGTCGCCGGCGCTCATCACCCGCGTGTCCCGCACGAAGACGAGCTTCCCCTCGGTGTTGCGGTCGTTCATCCACCAGCTGTCGTCGTGGCGGACCGCGTTCCTGCCCTCGATGCGCACGTTGGGCGAGTGGGTCTTGGGCTCGCAGACGCTGCCCACCGTGCCCGATTTGACCCCGAGCCCGGTGCCCGGCGCGTCGCCCTGGCACGTCGTCACCTTCGATCCCATGTTGTGCGACCGATCGCCGGTCTGCAGCACGGTGGTCGCGGTGTCCACGGCCTGCTGGTTCTGCCTTGCGTAGATCGAATAAGGGATGGGGACGAGCGCCGGGCCGACCGGCGTCTTGCAGACATCCGGGCAGGTCGAGACGATGACGCCTTCGCCGATGTCGCGGCTGCCCTCGCGCGGGATGCTCATGCGTCGCTCCCCGGGCTCACGAGCCCTCGCTCATCGCACCACGGCAGCGCCGCGGCCTCCTCGAGGCTCGCGGCAGCGAGATCGATACGATCGAAGCCCTGCGACATGGCCACCCAGGCGCGCCAGGTGAGCTGGACAGACCAGGGCGGCTCGCCGCGGACATCGATGTGCATGCCATCGAGGTGGAGGCGCACCGGGGCGCGGCGCCCCCGCTCCCACGTGAACCAGGCCCAGAGCGAGCGGCCGGGCAGCGTGAACGCGAGCGGGCCGCCCCCCGGCGTGAGGCCCTGGAGCTCGACGCGCTCGTCGCCGCGGAGATGGCCGGGCAAGACCAGGCCGGGGTGCGCGGTCTGATAGAAGCGATAATCGAAGTCGGCGGGGAGCTGAGGGTGGCGGGTCGCCAGCCAGGCGTCGTCGTAGGTGCCGGCGAAGCGGCTGCGAAACTGCCACCACGGCGGCACGGGCCCGAAGCCCTGCGGTTCTGGCCGCGCCGCCGGGTCGCCCACGGGCTCGGCCTCGCTGTCGATGGTGGGCGCGGGGTAGGCGCGATCGGCCGGCGTGTGGCGGCGATCGAGGACGCCCCGGCCGATGGGGTTGCGCGCGTCGACGTTGCCCTCGGGATCGCCGATGACGACGCCGCCGGCGGCCGATCGGTAGTCGATGGACGCGCGGGCCGCCGGCTCTCCCCTGGAGAGCCGAAACCCGCCGGCGTCCGGCTCGAACGCGCGCGGCGAGTGCGCCCTCAGGAAGCGCGTGTAATCGCCGACGCGCGCGCCCACCTGCCAGACGTGCGCGGGCTCGCCCCCGGGGGCGTGGCCATCAGCGAGGAGTGTGACGTCGGCCGCGGGCTTGAAAGGGATGAGCAGGCCGACCCGGAGCATCGGTGTCGCATGCGGATCACCCTCGTACTCGTCGGCGAGGATCAAGGATTGATCGGGTGCGATCGACAGCCGGCCTTCGGGCGAGAGCAGAAGCGTGCCCCTCGCCGCGACGACGGCCATGGCGGCGCCGTCACGGTGCTTCTGCTCGAAGCCGATCGCGGCGAAGGGGGTGGTATTGGAGGAGAGCATCGAGGGGCCCCACGCGGTGAGATCGGCCGGCGCGGGGGCTCATGCTACCGGCGCGCGCCGGACGTCGCAAGCCGCGACCGACGACGGCCCCGACCCGGCCACTGGCGACGCGCTCCCAGATTGAACTATTCGCGCCTCAACGGACGCCCGGGGGGGGGAGGCTCATGGCAAGTCAACACGCGTATTTGCAGGAAAATTCAAAAACCCTCTCACGCGACGTCGTGATGCGACGATGTTCGTCGCTCGTGTCGATGCTCATCCTTCGGATGTCGAGGGCGCCTCGAATACCGATCACGTTGATCAAGCGAGAGATGAACCGCCAAGACGCCAAGGACGCCAAGATAGGATTCTCTCCTTGGCGTCTTGGCGTCTTGGCGTCTTGGCGTCTTGGCGGTTTGAAGCCCTGCGCTTTTCAGGCAGTTTCAGCCCGTTTGTCGCTCTAGTCGGCGGTCGTCTTCCGCCGCTGGAACTGCGCGAACAACGCCGCGCGGACGTCGTCGTGCAGCGGCTCGCCCGGGATCCCACGGAGCGCGTCGATCGTCAGATCCATCTGCCGCAGGTAGGTGCGGCACCGGTCGCACCACGCGAGGTGCCGCGCGCAGCCCTCCTCCTGCTCCGAGGACAGCTTCCCCTCTCGCCGGTCGGTGATCATCTCGGTCAGCTGACAGCACGTGACGACCATGCGCGCTCACCCCCTCGTCAGGTATCGCTCCAGCGCCGCCCTGAGCCTCGATCTGCCGCGGTGCAAGAGGACCCGCTGGTTCGCCTCGCTGATGCCCAGGATCTCGCAGACCTCGTCGGACGGACACCCCTCCACGTCGCGGAGCAGGACCACCGCGCGCTGTCCAGGCACCAGGGCCTCGATCTCCCGCTGGAGCACGACGCCGATCTCCTTGCGCAACAAGAGGCCTTCCGGGCTCTGCTCCGTCCACGGGACAGGCGGGCTCACCCAGTCGCCCGCGCTGTCGAACCGGGCCGGATCGACCGCCGGCTCGCCGCCCTGATCCCCGTCCTCCAGCCAGGAGACAGGCACCGTGCGCTTCTCCCGCGTGCCCCAGGTCCTGGCGCGGTTCGTCAGGATCCGGAACACCCAGGTCTTCAGCGCCGAGCGCCCCTCGAAGCGGACGAGCCCGTCGAAGACCGCCGCCCAGGTCTCCTGGACGACCTCCTGCGCGCCCGCGGGACCGGCGAGGGTCCGGGCGAGCCGGAGCATGGGCGTGTGGAGCTGGGTCACGAGCTGCTCGAAGGCCCGCTCGTCCCCGGCGAGGAGCCGGCGGACGAGCGCGAGGTCGTCCGCCGACGCTGCGCCCTCGGGCGCGGCGGAGCAGGCCGCGCCGCCCGGCGCGCCCGCCGCGGGGAGCGGGCCTGCCTCGGCCGATGCGCGCTGCGCCGGCGGGGCCGCTGTGCCGCCGGCGCCGGCCGGGAGGTCGTGGGACACGCGGAGCACGCTACCACGCCGCCGAGCCCCCCATCAATCGACGCCCCTCCGGGGAGGCTCGCCCGGAGGAAGACGGCGGCCGCCGCCGATGGCGGCCGCCGCCTGGGTCACAGCGACGTCAGCGCGTCCGCGACCTCCTTCGGCTTCGTCAGGAAGGGGGCATGGCCCGCGTCGATCGAGATCACCTTCTCGCAGGGCAAGGCCGTGTGCTGCTGTCTCTGCTCCGCAGGGCTGATGGCGAGATCCTTGAGCGCCTCGATGTAGACCCGGGGGACCCGCCCCCACCGCTCCTCCGTGACGTGAATGGGCTCGTCGAACGGCTTCGCCGGCTCCTCGCGCAGGTGGCTCTCGAGGCGCTCGATGTCCTCCGGAGAGCAATCCTGGCAAAACGCGTTCTCGGCCCACCCCTCCTTCAAGCTCAGCGAGGCGCCGTCGCTCGACAGGACGGCATACGGCTTGATCTCCGCGCCCGCGTCGTCGGCCCACTCCTGGTTCAGCGACTGGCCGTCCTTCATCAGGAACGCGGTCAGGTAGACCAGCGTCTTCACCTTGTCGGGCCGCTGCTCGGCCGCCTGGCTCACCACGGTGCCGCCCATGCTGTGGCCGACGAGGACCACCGGGCGCGAGGCGCCGTCGATGGCCTCCACCACGGCGTCGGTATAGGCCTGCAGGCTGGCGCTCGCGAGGGGCGTCCGGTCGTCGCCGTGCGCGGGGAGATCGACGGCGATGACCTCGTTGCCGCCGGCCTCGAGGAGCGGCACCACCTTGTCCCACGCCCAGGCGCCCACGAAGGCGCCGTGGACCAGGACGTACGTGTTCTTGTCCGCCCCCTGCGAGCCGCCGCCCGTCGCGCCGCCGCCGTCCCCGCCGCCGCAGCCGGGCAGCGCGGACGACATGAGCGCCGCGGCCGAGATCATGGTGCCAAAACGCAGGACCTTGCGAAGCAGACCGTTCATGGATGTCTCCTCATCGTCGCCAGGCTCTCCTCGAGCGCGACGTCATCGGTGTCTCGACGTGCGATGGATGCGCGCGCCCCTGCGCCCGGGCGTGTCCCCGGCGCCTCGGCGGCTCATCCCGCTACCAGCACAGTCTCGGAGGGGGCCCGAACGTTACAGCCCGATCGCGGAATCGTACGGAGGGGGCCGGGGCGGCGGGCGGGGCGGCGCGCCCGGTGGAGCCTGGTGGCGCCGCGCGTTCTGGGCTAGACGCGCCGCGATGCCCTGGCGATCGGTCGAGCTCCGAGGAACCCGCGCGCTCGCGCGCCGCAGCCCGAGAGGTGGGCTGCTCGAACAGGACGGCTGGCCGCCGGGCCGGCAGGCACGAGGAGGGCGCCGTGGCTAGCGGGGACGATCTCGTCGCGCGCGACCGCCGCTGCGTGATGCACCCCTACGCCGCGCCCATCTCGAGCGCGCCGCTCTTCGCCGTCGAGCGCGCGGAGGGCGCTCGCCTCACGCTGACCGACGGCCGCGAGCTCGTCGACGGCATGGCCTCGTGGTGGGCCGCCATCCACGGCTACGCGCACCCGGCGCTGACCGCGGCCATCCGCGACCAGCTCGGGCGGATGAGCCACGTCATGTTCGGGGGCCTCACCCACGAGCCCGCGGTCGAGCTGTGCGAGACGCTCGTGACCCTCACGCCCGCGCCGCTGACGCGCGTCTTCCTCGCCGACTCCGGGTCCGTGTCGGTCGAGGTGGCCATCAAGCTCGCCCTGCAGTTCTTCCTGGCGCAGGGAAAGCCCGAGAAGCGCCGCCTGATCAGCGTTCTCGGCGGCTACCACGGCGACACGTTCGGCGCGATGGCGGTCACCGACCCCGTCGGCGGCATGCACCACCTCTTCCGCGGCGTGCTCGCGCAACACCTGTTCGCGGCGGCGCCCGGCCCGGCCATCGACGCGCCGTGGTCGACGGACGCCCTGGGCAACATGGCCGCGCTGCTCGAGCAGCACGCGCGCGAGGTCGCGGCCGTCATCCTCGAGCCCATCGTGCAGGGCACCGGCGGGATGCGCTTCTACCACCCGCAGTACCTGCGCGAGCTGCGCGCGCTCTGCGACCGCCACGGCGTGCTGCTCATCTTCGACGAGATCGCGACCAACTTCGGCCGCACCGGGGAGCTGTTCGCCTGCCACCACGCGGGCGTCGCGCCGGACATCATGTGCCTCGGCAAGGCGCTCACGGGCGGCACGATGACCCTGGCCGCCACGCTCTGCACGGAGCGGGTCGCGGAGACCATCGCCGGGAGCGAGCCGCGCGCGTTCATGCACGGCCCCACGTTCATGGGCAACCCGCTCGCCTGCAGCGCGGCCCTGGCCAGCATCCGCCTGCTGCTCGGCTCGCCGTGGCGCGCGCGCGTCTCGGCGATCGAGGCGCAGCTCCGCCGCGAGCTCGCCCCCTGCCGCGCCCTCGACGCGGTGGCCGACGTGCGCGTGCTCGGCGCGATCGGCGTGGTCGAGCTCAAGCAGCCCGTCGACATGGCGCGCGTGCAGCCGGCGTTCGTGGAGCGCGGCGTCTGGCTACGGCCTTTTGGCAAGCTGGTCTATACGATGCCGCCTTACATCATCGAGCCAACGGACCTGTCGCGCATCAGCGAGGCCATCGTGGGCGTGCTGTCCGCGATGTGAGGCGCGAGCGGCCGCCGGCCTCGAGGAGGGGCGGCGGCGAGTCTCGCGACCTCGGCAGGAGCTGGACGGTGCCGAGCGCCGAACCTTCGGAATCGACGCAACCCGTTGCCAGAAGCGCCACGCCCGGCTCTGGCATCGCAGGCGGCGGGCGGCCTGCCTCGCGGGCGAGTCGCGCGCGGCGCGAAGAGCGAGCGGCCCGGACCGGCCTGCGATCGCCCGCACAGCGCGGGGATGCGCTAGACTTCTGGCGTGGACTCGCGCCTCGAACGCTTCCGGACGTACTTCGAGCGCCTCGACCCCGATTCGAGGCCGTCGTCCCTGCTCGGCGAAGACCGCTACGCCGAGCCGCCCGGCCGAGCGATGGGCGAACAGCTCGCGTCGAGGCTGAAGCTCGCGCCATCGTCGAGCCACCTGGTCACCGGGCCCGCCGGTACCGGGAAGACGACCCAGCTGTACCGGGCCGCCGAGGCGCTCGGCTCGGCGGGAGACACGCGCGCCGTCTACGTCGACGTGAGCACCCAGCACGATCTCGATCAGGATCTCGCTGGCGTCCTGGTCGTTCTGGCAGGACTGGAGCTCGCAAAGGTCGTTGAAAAACACGCCAGCGATGAGGTACAGGCCGCGCGCGAGAGCTTTCGACGCTGGGCCCACGGGGATTTCGAGTTCATCCCCGACGATCCCGGCAACCAAGAGTACGAGTACGACGACTCCTCCGAGCCGGACGAAGGGCCTGGATACTGGCACCAGAGTCCGGGAATCATCGCCCCGCCTCTCCCTCCGCTTTCGTTCGACAGCAAACAGCGGGTCGAGGCGCTCAAGACGCTGAAAAAAGGTCTTCCCGACGGCACTCGTCACTTCGTCATCCTATTCGATTCCCTCGATCGCCTCGACGACGCCGAGGCGTTTCGGAAGGCGGCCATCGACGACGTCCGCGCGCTGAAGCAGGCAGGAATCGGCGTCGCCGTCGTGAGCCCGATGCTCCTGCTCTACGGACCCAACCGACCGGTCGTAGATATGTTCGACCAGGTCCATATCGTTCCGGCGTTCGACATCACCCAGGGCCTGGAGGGTCGCGACTTCCTCCTCCGTGTCCTCGCCAAGCGAACCGACGAGAGCGTCGTCGATCCCGACGTGCGAGAGCGGCTCGTCGATGCGTCCGGCGGCCTCCTGCGCGATCTGCTCCAGCTCACGCGGAGCGCGGTCGAAGAGGCCTTCGTGGCGGGCGCCGACGCGGTCGCGCCGGAGCATGTCGCGCGTGCTGTCGACCAGTTCGGCCGCACGATGATGTATGGGCTCCGGAAGGAAGAGCTCAATATACTGGACAACCTGCGCCGACGCGGCGCCTTCGTGCCGACCGACGACGACGTCATCGCGCTGCTCGTGAGCCGGCGCGTCATCGAATACCAGGGCACGACGAAGCGTTACGCCGTTCATCCCGCGATCGAGCCGCTGCTTGCGTCGCTCCGGGGGAAGAAATGAGCATGGGTCTGCCGGAGATCTCGCCGGCGTCGTTCGCGAGACGGGCCGTGGTCCCGACGAGGAGGCACATGGCCGCGCTCGTCGCGCCTCCCGACGAGATCGAGCAGGTCACGGCGGAGGTGCGCACCGCGCTGACCGACCTCCCCGTCCGCGCCGCGGAGGCGGAGCTCGACCCATCCCTCCGCTCGCGATCGGCGGCAAGCGCGCAGAGCAGCCGGCCGGAAGCGGTGCTCGTCGCGACCACATCGGAGGACCAGGGCCTATGGCGCGCCATCGAGCGCCACCGATCGAGGCTCGACGACGGCGCGACGACTCTGCTCGTCCTCTCGGAGGGAGCCGCGACGACGTTGCAGCGCACCGCTCCGAACCTCATGAGCTGGATCGGTAAGATGTGGCGAGCCGAGCCGCGCGTCGATCGCCGCCTGGCCGCAGCGATCGACGCGGCTCGCGCGGGCCGTTACCCGGAGCTCTATGAAGACGCCGACGCGAGGGAGGCGCGAGACCTCGACGAGGCGACGAGCGACGTCCTCGCCGCGCTCGGGGACCCCCGGGTGGACGATCGAGCGTGGCGGCGCCTCGGGTTCATGGGACGCGCGGCGCTCGTCGAGGTGGCGCCGACCATCGCTGCGCACTGGCCCCCCGGTCTCGCGTCCGCGGACGCCGTCGGCGCGGCGCTGGACACCTGGCTCTCGTCTGCATCTGCGCCTGCGGCCGTCAAGGGCCTCCCGGCCGCGCCGCTCGCGCCGCAAGCGCTCGCCGAGGCGCTCGGGGTCGTCGAGAGCGCAGCACAACTCTTGGATCGCGCGCAGGCGCGCGCCGCGCTGTCCGAGATCCTCGATTCGCTCTTCCAAGGGTACGCCGTCTTCCCCGGAAGCAAGGGCCGGCGCGCGCTCTTCGACTGGTGGCTCGACGACGTCGTGCCCGCGGCGGCCGCGCTCCGCGCGCCGCCCCCCTTCAATCGCCGCGTGACGTCCGAGCCGCCCCGGCGCTGATGCCGTTGGACCTCGCATTCGCCTTCGTCCGCCGCGTTTTGCGCCTGGGCGGACGCCTCTCGGGCCGCGAGCGCGCGTCCTTCGCGCGCCTGCGCGCGAAGGCGCGTGACGTCCGCACCGCGTACCTCGCCGCCAAGCCGGTCGGCAAGGGCAACGTCGCGGCACTGGAGTATGTTTCGCTCGTCCACAGCAAGCGCCGATCACAGCAAGAGCCGATCCAGGTCGAAGCGACGAGCCGCGCCAAGAGCCCTGCGCCATTGCCGCGGCCGCGCTCGCAAGGCGGATATTTCGAGCCCGCGATCGATCCGAGCACGAAGCGGTCAATGGATACCGACGCAGAATACAAGGCATTGTCCGAGCTCGCGCTACGGCTCGATGCGACGGCCCCGAGGCACAAGGTGGGCGTGGTCTATCTCTTCACCGAGCGTCAACCCTGCGCGAGCTGCACGAGCGTGATCGCTCAATTCGAGGAGCGCTTTCCGCTGGTGACCATCGTCGTGGCATTCGACCATCCCTTCCCGTAGCTCCGAGAGCGCCCTGGCCGCCGCCAGGCGACGGTGTACCCCGTGGACTTCGAGTCGGCCGCCAGCGATTGTGCTGTTGCGGAGCGCCCCCGTGCTTCCTGATCGGACACAAAAGAGGCATCCTAGAACACTGTGACCAGACAGCGATCCACGCTTCGAGGAGGCGTATGTGGCTGTGAGCGGCATGGATCCCGACGCGACGTTCCTCTCACTCTCGCACAACCTGGCCGTCCCGTTCTGCCGCGCAGCGGCGGTCCGCAGGTTCGGAGCCTTGCGGTAACGTCGGTGCAGAGCGGCAGAGACAAGGATTCACGATCGAGGGGGGCCGCCGTCACCTGGACCCGGAGAAGCCCGACCGCTCCGCCTGCACCGAGCCTCGAACCCGGACGTGCGCCTGGAAACCCCGCCGTGCTAACGTGCGCGCCCAGGTCATCGCTCCGGCGCACACGGGGCACGCACGACCACGAGAGGTACGACCATGGCCAAGGGCGCGTGTCTATGCGGAACGGTCCGCTTCGAGATCGACGGTCCGTTCCACCTCATGCTGAACTGTCATTGCTCGCTGTGCCGCAAATTCCACGGCTCGGCGTTCGCCACGGCCGCGGTCGCGCCGCTGGCTGGCTTTCGCTGGCTCGCCGGCGAGGACGCCATCCGCCCGTCGTGCGCGAGCGACCGTCGCTCGTTCTGCGTCACCTGCGGCTCGGCCGCGCCGCTGCTCGCCCCCGAGCGGCAGTTCGCCCTGGTCCATGCCGGCAACCTCGAGGGCGATCTCGGCATCGAGCCGCAGTTCCACCAGTTCGTCGGCTCCAAGGCGCCCTGGTACACGATCACGGATTCCCTGCCGCAGTTCGAGCAGTGGCCGCCCCAGTTCGAGGCGCCGGTCGTCCCGCGCCGCGCGGTGGAGCCGAGAGAGGGCGTCACCCAGGGGAGCTGCCTGTGCGGCGACGTGGCCTTCGAGTTCGAAGGCACCCCCCTCCGCATGATGTACTGCCACTGCTCGCGCTGCCGGCGCGGGCGCAGCGCCGCGCACGCGAGCAACGTGTTCGTCGCCCTGGACAAGTTCCGCTGGGTCCGCGGCGACGCGCAGGTCGCGAGCTACAAGGTGCCCGAGGCGCGGTTCTTCACGGTGGCGTTCTGCACGCGCTGCGGCGGCGCGGCGCCGCGCCAGTCGCCCGAGCGCGGCTTTGCCGTGGTGCCCGCGGGCACGCTCGACACCGATCCCGGCATCCGGCCCGCCGCCCACATCTTCGTCGGCTCCAAGGCGAGCTGGTTCCGGATCACGGGCGACGTGCCGCAGTTCGCCGAGCTCCCGCCCCAGGCCTGACGACGGCATCACGGGCTCGGGGATGAACGAGGATGCCATGGTCAGGGGGCCGGGCGCCGCCCGGCCCGGAGGGCGTCCCGCTGAGCGAGCAGCCACGCGCGCCCCTCGTCCTCCGTGGCGAAGAACTGCTGCGGGTAGGGACGTCCCGTGATCATCTGGATGCCTTTCGCGAGGAGCCCCACGATGATGCGCACGGAAAAGCTCGCTCCGACGAGCGCTATCGCGTCGAGGCGCGCGCTCCGCACCTCTTCCGTGAGCGCCTTGCGCGCCGGCGGCGGGACGGGGCCCATGTTACACGCGTCGACGAGCACCAGGACGTCCCCGCCGCTCTCCGCCACGCGCCGGAGCGCGCCGATGATCGCGCGCGCTCCGCCTTCGGTGAGCTCGCCACGGACCGCCACGCGCAGGATGCCGTCGGGCTCTTCATGAACTCCGGTGCTCGCGTCCTTGAAGCCGAGATCGTTCATGCCGAGCATGCTAGCAGCTGCGGCGCGTTGCGCGCCGGTGCTGGCGTCACACGACCGGACGCCGCCTGGCCCGGAGCGCGTCTCGCTGGGCGAGCAGCCACGCGCGCGCCTCTTCCTCGGTGTCGAAGAGCTGCTGTGGGTAGAGCTGCCCTGTAAGGAGGTGCACGCCCTTCGCGACGAGCGTCAGGACGACGCGCATGGAAAAGCTCGCTCCGATGATCGCGACGGCATCGATGCGCGCGGTGCGCATCTCTTCCGCCGACACCTTGCGCGCCGACGCGGGGATAGAGCCCATATGACGCGCGTCGGCGAGCACCAGGACGTCGCGGCCGCCCTCTGCCATGCGCCGCAGCGCGCCGATCACGGCGCGCGCCCGGTCTTCCGTGAGGTCGCCGCGGAGCGCCACGCGCAGGATGCCGTCGGGCTCTTCACGAAGATCGAGGCACGCGTCCTTGAGGCCGAGATCGCTCATGCCGAGCATGCTAGCGCCTCCTGCCGCGCGACACGCGATATCTGCCAAGGCCGGATCGTTCTGCCTCGTTCCCCTGCCCCGCCGCTCGCTGCGTCAGGCGACCGGGCGCCGCCTGGCCCGGAGCGCGTCTCGCTGGGCGAGCAGCCACGCGCGCGCCTCGGCCTCGGCGGCGAAGAACTGCTGCGGGTAGGGCAGCCCCGTGAGCATGTGGATGCCTTTCGCGAGGAGCGTCACGATGGTCCGCACGGGAAAGCTCGCTCCGAAGAGCGCGACCGCGTCGATGCGCGCGTTCCGCACCTCGTCCGCCAACACCTTGCGCACCGGCCCCGGGATAGGGCCCATGTGACGCGCATCGGCGAGCACCAGGACGTCGCGGCCGCTCTCCGCCACGCGCCGGAGCACGACGAGGATGGCGCGCCATCTGTCTGCCGTGAGCTCGCCGTGGATCGTCAGGCGCAGGATGCCGTCGGGCTCTTCACGAACGTCCAAGCTCGCGTCCTTGAGGCCGATGTCGTTCATGCCGAGCATGCTAGCGCCTCCGCCGCAAGTTGTGCGCGCGCTCTCCCGGCGTCCGAGCTCGACGGGGTGGACATCGACAGCCGCGAGCTCGCCGTTCTGCGCCGCGCTGGCGTCATGCGACCGGGCGCCGCCTGGCCCGGAGCGCGTCTCGCCGGGCGAGCAGCCACGCGCGCGCCTCCCCCTCCGTGTCGAAGAACTGCTGCGGGTAGAGCTGCCCTGTGAGGATGTGCACGCCCTTCGTGAGGAGCGTCAGGACGACGCGCACGGAAAAGCTCGCTCCGAGGATGGCGACGGCATCGACGCGCGCGGTGCGCATCTCTTCCGCCGACACCTTGCGCGCCGACGCGGGGACAGAGCCCATGTGGCGCACGTCGGCGAGCACCAGGACGTCGCGGCCGCTCTCCGCCATGCGCCGCACCGCCCCGACCGCAGCGCGCGCCCGGTCTTCCGTCAAGTCACCGTGAAGCGCGACGCGCAGGATGCCGTCGGGCTCTTCACGAAGGTCGAGGCACGCGTCCTTGAGGCCGAGATCGCTCATGCCGAGCATGCTAGCGCCTCTGCCGCGCGACACGCGATATCCGTCAAGGCCGGATCGTCCTGCCTCGTTGCCCTGCCCCGTCGCTCGCTGCGTCAGGTGGCCGGACGCCGCCCAGCCCGGAGCGCGTCCCGCCGGGCGAGCAGCCACGCGCGCGCCTCCCCCTCCGTGTCGAAGAACTGCTGCGTGTAAGGCTGCCCTGTGACCATCTGCACGCCCTTCGCGAGGAGCGTCCCGATCACGCGCAGCGAGAAGGCCGCTCCGATGATCGCGACCGAGTCGATGCGCGCGCTCCGCATCTCTTCCGTCACCACCTTGCGCGTCGACGCCGGGAGAGGGCCCATGCGGCTCGCGTCGGCGAGCACCAGGACGTCACGGCCGCTCTCCGCCACGCGCCGGAACACACGGACGACGGCGCGCGCCCGGTCCTCCGTGAGCTCTCCGTGGATCTCCAGCCGCACGATGCCGTCGGGCTCCTCATGAGCATCGGGGCTCGCGTCCTTGGGGCCGAGTTCGCTCATGCGCAGCATGCTAACTCCTCTGCTGGAGAGAAATCCAAAGGTTTCGGGAGACGCTGATTCCCGACCGCGCGTTCTGCCCAGGATCGACAGACACGCTTCTGCGCGGTCCTTCGCTCGCCCGAGAAAGCGACGCTGTATCCATCGCTTACGCCGCCGAACGGGCCACCTTCGCGCCGCAGCCTGCAAGGCACCTCGGCTCGCCCACGAGCTCTCCCGAGGAGGCGTTCTTCCGTCCCCCGCGCACCAGCCGACGAGCGAGCCCGGTTCAGCGGCGAGCGCTTGCGCTCGGCGCGCGGATCGCGATGGCGCATGCCATGACCGACCGTCTCCTCCTCATGAGCTGCTCCCGGCGCGTCTCGATACGAGAGCACGCGACGCCGATTCAGCCCATCACTTCGCGCCCGCGAGCCTCAGCACCTCGGCCCGCTCGGCGTCGGTCGGCTCGCGCTGGCAGTCCTTGCCGGCGCTCGCCAGGGCGTCGAGCTGGCGGACGAGATCGCCTGGGTCCACGCTCAGGCAGCCCTCCTCGAACTCCGAGCACTCGGCGACCGAGAGCGCGGTCCCCGCGACGTAGCGGCAATCGGGATCCCCGGGCGGGTACCTCAGGAAGGTCGAGGCCTGGGTGAACAGGCACGTCGCGTCCGACGGCGCGCTCGCCTTCTTGCAGCGCGCGGCGGCGATGCGCGCCATCCGTTCCAGATCGGCCGCCGCATACATGTGGACCCGAGGGCGCGCCGGCTGCGCGCTCGCCGCGCCGGCGGCCAGCGGGCCCGCCGCCGGCCGCGCCGCCTCGGAGCACGCGCACGCGAAGCCGACGCACGCGCCGACGAGGGCGAGCAAGGATCCCCCAGGCCTCATGGTTGCGACAAGTACCACGCCCGCTTCATCGCCCGCAACCGAGCGCGCCTCCCTCGGGCTCCTCTCCTCAGCTCCGCGCGCCTCCCTCGCACCTCTCCCGGCGCCCTCGCACCTTCCCCGGCTCCGCGCCCGCGCGGGCATCACGGCCGAGCTCCCCTGCCTCATGCGGCCGTCGCGGCCTCGCTGGCTCAGCCCTTGACGGCCTGCAACGTGTAGCTCGCCGCGAGTCGCTCCGGCCTTTCGCGGAGCCGCCATTCGCCGCGCTCGTCTGCCACCATGCCGTCTCCGAGCGGATTCCAGGGGACCGAATCGTGCTCGGTGAACGCGGTCAGCCTCAGGTTCGACGCGAAGAGCGCAGAGATGATCTCGCCGAGGCCGTGATTGAAGCTGATGCTGTCGGGCGCGGCGAGCTCTCCCTCGTGGGGCACGTAGGTCTGCGTCTCGTGGAACAGCGTCCCGCCCTCGACCTTGAAGTAAGGATACTCGACGACCAGGAGGCCGTCCGGGCGCGGGTCGGCGAGCGACCAGAGCATCGGATGGCCCTCGCGCATGAACAGGCGGCCGCCGGGCTTCAGCAGCGCCGCGACGGTGGCGGCCCAGCGCTGGATGCTGTCCAGCCAGCACAGCGCGCCCACGCCCGTATACACGACGTCGAAGCGCCCGGCGCCCAGCGCCGCCGCCGCGTCGTAGACGTCGCTGCACACGTACTCGATCTCGGCGCCGCAGTCCGCGGCCAGCCGCCTCGCCACGGCCAGGGCCGGCTCGGAGAAATCGAGGCCGGTCATGCGCGCCCCCAGCCGGGCGAGCGACAGCGTGTCCGTGCCGATGTGGCACTGCAGATGGACGACGTCGAGGCCGCGCACGTCGCCGAGCCGCGCGCGATCGAAATCGACCACGCCCGAGAGCCACCCCGGGTCGTCGCGAAACCTGTGGAGCTCGTAGCCCCGCTCGTGATGCGGCACGCGGCTGTTCCAGTTCGCGAGGTTGATCGCCACGTGATCGCGTCCGTGAGAGCTCATGGCGCGAGGCTACCACAGTCCGTCTGGCGCGAAGCACGACGGCCGCGAGAGGTCCTCCGCGGATCGAGCTCGCGCGCCGCGCGCGGCGAGATCGTGCTCTCCCATCATCTGGGAGGTGATCGACCGCCGACGGCCGGCGCGGGCACGGCCGCGCGCGGACACGGCCCCTCAGGGGAGCGACCGTCGCGCGGATCGGCCGGTCAGCCGCATTTGCAGACCGGCTCGCCGCCCGGGTCGCAGTGGCATTGACACCGTCCGTCAGGGCACGAGATCTCCTTGTCGCCCCCCGGGCAGCTGACGACGCACAGAGCGACCGAGTCCTCCTCGACGCGCGCTGCGACGTCAGCGCCGCTGGCGGGCGAGGGACCACGCTCGTCTGCGCCGGTCGCCTCCCTCGCTCCGCCGTCTCGAGCCCCCGCGCTCGCGCTCGCCAGGAGCGCCGCGGGAGCGGGCAGGATTGACATCATGATCACCGATAGCAGCGTGGCGCGCATCTTCACTCCTCCTGGTCAGCGATGGTTTCATGAATGGGCATCGTCGAAGGCGCAAAGCACGCGGCGTGCCGGATCGCGCGGCCCGAGCGAGAGATCGCGGCGCCGAGGCGCCCACAGGCGCGCTGCCCCGCGCGCGCCCGCCGCGCTCGGGCGGCGGAGCCGGGCCGGCCGCGCGGGTCGAGCTCGCCTGTCACGCCGCATCACCTCCTCTGGCGGCGCGATCCCGGCGTCGCGCGCGATGAGCCGAGCAGCGCATTGCGCGTGATGGTTTGCTCGATGACGCAAGTCGCCCGCGGGCCGATCGCGCCGCCGAGCGGGCGCGGCCCGCAGGTATGCCCGGCCAGCGGGCGGAGCGCGCGCTGGGCGAGCGGAGAGAGCGGCCGGCACGGCGCGTGCTCTTGGCCAGAGAGCCTCACATGATCTGCGAGTTGGCTTGACGCGCGGAGCCCTGGGGAGCCCCTCAGTCGCGCGGGGCTCCGCGCGCTCGACGACCGCAGCCGTCATGTCGGGCCGCTGCAACCATCACATGATTGAACGGAAAGGGAAGAGAATGGCACGCAAGATCATCACCGCGGTCACTGGGTTGTCGTTGTTCGTCGGCGTGGCGATGGCGCACGCGTCGACGCCCGCGGCCTCGAGCCTGAAGGCGCGCTCTGGCATTCGCGCGGCGGCGAGCGCCGCGACGCCCGAGAGGGTGGCGTATTACGGGTTCCCCGCGGCCAACGTCGCCACCACCACGCAGGTGGGCCTCGCGGGCATCGCGATCGGGACCTCGGGGGTCGTCTCCCAGGCGGCGGTCGCCCAGGCCGGCGGGATCGGCAACGTCGGTGTCGCGACGGCCAACGCGCAGGGCCGCGGCGGCTACGGAGGCTGGAGGAGGGTCGCGATGAACGACGCGCCGGCGTCCGGTCGAGCGGACATCCTCTTCGACAACTAGGCTGTTGCGCGCGGCCCCGGCGGGCCGGCCGGGGCCGCGCGCGACGACCATCCGCGCGCCGCGCGCGGCGCTCTGCCTGGCCGCGCGCGGTCCGCTCGCCGACGACCCCGAACCCGGGATGGACGAACCATGCGCCCTTACCTCCGCGTGCTCTCGACGTCCGCGCCCGCGCTGCTCGCCGCGGCGCTCTGTTTTCATTTCGCGATGACGCTCTCGTACCTGACGCCGCAGAACCCGCTCAAGCTCCGCTTCGCGCGGCTCATCGACGGGTACATGAACCCGTTCTTCCAGCAGAACTGGCACCTCTTCGCGCCCGATCCCATCACCGACACGCGCCTCTTGATGGTCGCCTGCCGCCTGCGCCGGCCGGACGGGGGCACGACCGAGACCGAGTGGACCGACATCACCACCCCCTACTGGGAAGCCCACCTGGAGAACCGGCTCGGCCCCGCGACGCGCGTCGGGCGATCGGTGACGGGCGCGGCGCGCCTGATCTACAGCGCCGATCCGACGTCGCTGCAGATGGCGAAGAAGCTCGAGGAGCGTCGCGCCCGCCCGCAGCCCGGCGGAGGCGGCCCGGAGCCCCCGGAAGAGCAGGTGGTCGACCTGCTCCGGGGCGAGGTGAAGAAGGAGCAGGACGCCGGCTTTCAGCTGGGCAAGAGCGTCCTGGAGCGGGCCGGCTCCGCGCACTGCGACAGCCTGTACGGCCCGGACCGCACCGCCGCCGTGCGGATGCGCATGGCGGTGCTGCGATTCCCTCGCTTCTCGCGGCGCGACCTGCCCGACGCGAAGGGCGAGCTTTCGTACTACGATCTCGACTGGGCTCCTTATCAACGGGTGGCGCCGCTGGAGGCGGCGACGGAGGGCGGCCGAGAGCCGCCCGCGGCCGCCCAGGAGGAGAGGTGACGCCATGCCGGGCAAGCTGAATGCGCGCTGGCAACGCCTCGTGGAGCTCGCGAGCCGCGAGCGCTGCCTGATCGGGGCCAGCCTCTTCCGGATCACCGCCGGGCTGACCATCCTCCACCTCTACCTGGCCAACTACTTCCAGCGCCATTACCTCTACGGCCCGGAGGGGGTATGGCCGTTCGCGCGGTCGCTCGAGGAGGCCCACAGCGCCGGCGCGTTCTCGATTTACGTGCTCAGCCGAGCGCCGCTCTACTTCGAGGTCGTCTTCCACCTCGGCATCCTGTTCGCGGCCCTGTGGGTGGTCGGCTTCCGCACGCGGCTCATGTCGCTGCTCACGTACGTCTGGCTCTGGTCCTTGCATCAGCGGAATCCCGTCCTGCTCGACGGCGGCGACAACGTCGTCCGGCTCGCCCTGCTGTACGGCATCTTCGCCGAGCTCGGCGCCTGCTTCTCGCTCGACGCCGACCGCCTCCGCGCGCAGCGGGAGCGCGGCGGGGATCTCCAGCGGATCAAGGCGATGGTGCACAACGCGGCGATCCTCGCCTGCGCTATCCAGGTGTGCCTGGTCTACGGGGTCGCCGGTCTGTACAAGGTGCAAGGGGAGCTGTGGCAGAACGGGACGGCTCTTTATTACATCACCCGCGTCGGCGAGTTCACGTGGCCCGGCCACAGCGAGGGCCTCTACCGCAGCGTGCCGCTGGTGACGGCGCTGACCTATGCGACGGTCGCGTTCCAGCTCAGCTTCCCGTTCCTGTTCGTCCTGAACCGGCACACGCGGAGGCTCTCGCTCGCCGGCGCATTCCTGTTCCATTCCGGCATCGCGATCATGATGGGCCTCGTGACGTTCGCCGCATTCATGATCAGCGTCGAGCTGGCGCTCGTCTCGGACGCGGAGTATCGCGCGATCGGCGCCTTCTCCCGACGGCTGCTGTCCTTCGAGGCGCCCTCGCTCCGGCGCCTCCTGCCCGGGCGCCGGGTCCGGGCGAAGTAGCGGCGCTTCGGGGCGGGGCAGGCGGGCGGGTCGCCCGCCCTTGCGGCTCGGGCGAGCGAGGAGGCAAGCATCCGCCTCGATGCTCCCTGGCAGCGTGATCGACGGCCGTGTCGAGGTGGATGCGCTCGCCGGCGCCGGTGGCAATGGGGACGGTCTACCGCGCCCGCGACCGGGGGAGCGGCGCAACCGTGGCGCTCGAGCTGCTGCGCGAGGCCGGCGCGCGAGCGGCGGCGCGCTTCGCCCACGAGGCGCGGGTGGTCGCTGGCCTCGAGCATCCGCACATCGTGCGGTGCGTGACCCACGGGACGGCGCCGTCGGGGGGAGCCTTTCCTCGCGATGGAGTGGCTCGCGGGGGAGACGCTCTCGGAGCGCCTCTCGCGCGGCGCGCTGCGCCTCGACGAGGCGCTCGCGCTGGCGCGCGCGGTGGTCGGAGGCGCTCGGGGCGGCGCGTCGCGCGGCGGAGCCGCTGGGCGCGCGGGCGCGAGGAGCGCCGCGACGGCGTCCAGATCGATGCGGTCACGCTGGCGCTGCTCGACGTGGGCTTCGAGGTGATCGAGCAGGGGGCGCGCTCCGGCTGCGGGGCTTCGAGGATCGGCAGGCCGCGGTCGCGCTTGTGACGGCGGCAGCGGGGATGGGCAGATCGCGCCTGCGCCACGAGCTCGTCGAGACGCTGAAGCGGCGCTGCCCGGCGATGGACCTCGGCGTGAGCCGCGGCGATCGGATCGGCGCGGGCTCGGCGTTCGCGATGCTGGTCGGGGCGCTGCGCGGCGCGCTCGGCATCGCCGCGGGCGAGGCCGAGCCGGCGCGCCGCGAGAAGCTCGAGCGGGCCGTGGGCCGCCTCCTCGGGGGCGGCGATGCCCCGCCGGCGGCGGCGTTCCTCGGAGAGCTGATCGGGGTCGGGGGCTCAACCCGGGTCGGGGGGCTCAACCCGGGGGCTCAACCTGGGTCGGGGGGCTCAACCCGGGTCGGGGGGCTCAACCTGGGTCGGGGGGCTCAACCTGGGTCGGGGGGCTCAACCCGGGTCGGGGGGCTCAACCCGGGTCGGGGGGCTCAACCCGGGTCGGGGGGCTCAACCTGGGTCGGGGGGCTCAACCTGGGTCGGGGGGCTCAACCCCGGTCGGAGAGCTGGGTCGGGGGCTCAACCCGGGTCGGGGGCTGGGTCGGGGGCTCAACCCGGGTCGGGGGGCTCAACCCGGGTCGGGTTGCCGGTCGGTTGCCTCCGGTTGATGACCCCGCCCGCGGCGCGCCGGGATAGAACGAGCCACAGGGAGCAAGGAGAGAGACGTGGCTGGCGCGACGCCCCCCCGGAATGATGCGCAAAACACCCTCGACCTCGTGGTGTTCGCCGGCGGCCGCGTGACGCGGCACCCGTTGCCGCCCGAAGGCCGCGTGTCGCTCGGCCGGTCGAAGGAAAACGACGTCCCGATCGACGACAGCTCCGTCTCGCGCCGGCACGCGATCATCCACCTCGGCCCGCGGATCGCGATCGAGGACCTCGGCAGCGCCAACGGGACCCGCCTCCGACGCGAGCGCAGCGCCGGGCCGACCACCAAGCTGCTCGAGCTCCAGCTCGAGCAGGGCAAGACGATGGAGCTCTCGGTCGGCGACGCGGTCAACCTGGGCTCGACCCTGATCGTGATCCTGCCGCGCGAGGGCGCCCCGAGCGCCGCCGCCGGCCAGGCGCCAGGCGAGCCCATCGTGCGGGACCCGGCCATGCAGCGGCTCTACGCGCTCGCCGAGCGCGTGGCCGCGTCGCCCCTCAGCGTGCTCCTGCTCGGCGAGACGGGCGCCGGCAAAGAGGTGCTGGCCGAGCACATCCACCGGCGGTCGCCACGCGCGCAGGGGCCGTTCCTGCGGCTCAACTGCGCGGCGCTCGCCGAATCGCTCCTCGAGAGCGAGCTCTTCGGCCATGAGAAGGGCGCCTTCACGAGCGCCGGCCAGGCGAAGCCCGGCCTGCTCGAGACCGCCGAGAAGGGCACCGTGCTGCTCGACGAGGTCGGCGAGCTCCCCTCCGGCATCCAGGTGAAGCTGCTGCGCGTGCTCGAGGACCGCAAGGTGATGCGCGTCGGAGGCCTGAGCCCGCGGCCCATCGACGTCCGCTTCATCTCGGCCACGAACCGGGACCTGGCCGCCGAGGTGAAGCGCGGCGCGTTCCGCGAAGATCTGTTCTTCCGGCTCAACGGCATCGCGCTGACGATCCCGCCGCTCCGCGCGCGCGTCTCCGAGATCGCGCCGCTCGCGCGCGCGATCTCCGACCGGATCGCGGGCGCGCTCGGGCACCGGGCGCCGGCGCTCGCCCCCGAGACGCTCGCCGCGCTGGAGGCGCACCCGTGGCCCGGCAACATCCGCGAGCTGCGCAATGTCATCGAGCGCGCGGTCGTGCTCGCCGGCGGGGACACGCTCCTGCCGGAGCACCTCCTGCTCGACGCCGCCGCGCCGCCGCCGCCCGTCGAGCCGCGCGCCGCGACGCCTCTCGCCGAGCCGCGCCCCGCGACGCCCCTCGCCGAGCCGCGCCCCGCAGACGCGCCCGCCGACGCCACCGCCGGCCAGGCGGCGGAAGCCGCGAGCGGCCTGCGCGGCGAGCTCGACGCGATCGAGCGGCGCCGGATCGTCGACGCGCTGGAGCAGTGCGCCGGCAACCAGACGCAGGCCGCGGCGCTCCTCGGCATGCCCCGCCGCACCTTCGTCGCCCGGCTGAGCGCCTACGGCATCCCGCGGCCGCGCAAGGGCAAGGCCAAGGGCTGACGCGACCCGCGCCGCTCGGCGGCGAGGGCCCGGATCCGATGGCGCCGGCGCCGCGCCCGGTGGCGCCTCATCCTTCCGGACAGGGCGTCACTGCGAGCCGGCGAGCTTCAGCACCTCGGTCCGCTCGATCTCGGTCGGCTCGCGATTGCAGTCCTTGCCGGCGTTCTGCAGGGCCGCGAGCTGATGGTCGAGATCCTTGGGATCCACGCTCTGGCAGCCCTCGGCGAAATCGGAGCACTCGGCCACCGACAGCGCCGTCCCCGACACGTAACGGCAATCCGGATCCTCGGGCCGGTACTTGAGGAACGGCGTGGCCTCCGCGAGGAGGCACGCCGAGTCCGACAGCGCATTCACCTTCTTGCAGCGCGCGGACGCGACGCGGGCCACCCTGCGCAGCTCCTCTGCGGGGTAGATGCGGCCCCGGGGACCCGCAGAGCGCGCCATCGCGTCGCCTCCGGCCGCAGCCGGCGCGCCCGCCGCCGGCACGCCGTCCGCCGGCGTGCGCGCGCCGTCCCCCCCGCCCTCCGGCAGCGACGGAGACAGCGGCGAGGAAGCGCAGCCGCAGGCGAGGAGCACCGCAATGGTATTGAAAAGAATTCCCCCAACCTTCATGGGCGTCACATATCACACCTTGTCGCGCGCTCGCAATACAGAGTTCTTGCGCATCCCACCGACGTCGAGGCGTGATTCCGTCATCAATGCGCCCCTGCGTGAAGAATTGCAGCACGAGCGCCCCTCTCCGGTGGGTGGCGCGGTACTTACCGGAGACGGCCGCAGAGGATTGGATCGCCAAGACGCCAAGACGCTGAGACGCCAAGACGCCAAGACGCCAAGTATTCAAAATTATTAATTTTTCTTGGCGTCCTTGGCGCCTTGGCGGTCCTCCGAACTGCCGCACTTTCGTCCAAAGTACCTCACCACCCTCCGGTGAGCGGCGCTGCCGCGCGTTTCAGCGATTGCGCCGTTCTTCACTGTCGACGTCAGGCGCGCTCGAGCGCGGCGTCGCCGAGCCGCTCCCGCGCGAGCGCGAGCGTCGCCCGGTTCTCCGGGACCTCCTCGAGGAAGCTCGTCCGGTAGTCCGGGTCCGGGATCGTCCCGGCGATGCGGCGCAGGCGATCCCGCGCCGCGGCGAGCGCCACCTCGGCCGCGCCGCGGCGCCCCGCCGCGTCGAGGCACGCGACGTGCGCGAGCCGGACGCGGGCGCCCCGGAAGAACCCGCAAGCGCCGCGCATCGCCTCGACCCGCGCGAGCGCCTCCTCGATCGCCTCCAGCGCCTCGGCGGCGCGGCCCTGCCGCAGGCGCAGCTCCGCGCGCGCCGCGAGCACGCCCGGGCGATCGACGCGGCTCACCCCCGAGAGCAGCCCGAGCGCGGCGTCGAGCTCGCGGTCGGCGCGCTCGAGCTCCCCCGCGCGGCCGAGGACCTCGGCGAGCAGCCAGCGGCCGCGCCCCTCGTGCGGGGAATCGGACCGCGCGCGCCCGGACGCGATCAGGGCCTCGGCCAGGCCGCGCGCCCCATCGAGATCCCCCCGCTCGATCGCGACGTGGACGCGCACGAAGGGCCGGTACGACGACCAGGCCCCGTACACCTCGTCCAGGCCCGGGACGCCGTCCAGCACCTCCTCCGCGCGCGCCGTCGCGCCCAGCGTCCACAGCACCATCCCGAGCAGGATCCGGGTCGAGCCGGCGCCCCGCGCGTGGTCCGCCCGGAGGGCCGCGTCGAGGGCCGCCTGGATGCGCTGGAGCGCGCGCCACGGCTCCTCCAGCGCGAGGAGGTGGTCCCACATGAGCGCGGTGTCGAGGAGCGCGGCGGCCCACGGCTCGCGCTCGCCGTGGCGATCGAGCATCGCGCGTGCCCGCTCGACGAGCAGCCCCCGCTTCGCGATGTCGCCCGCGTGGAGCGCGCCGTACAGCCCCGCGAGCAGCGCGAGCGCCCCGCTCGCGATCGCGCCCTCCGCCGGCTCCACGCCCACGAGCGCGCTCAGGGTCGCCTCGAGCTCGTCCTCCCTGTCGAGCCGGGTCGCGTGCAGCACCGTCGCCGACGCGCCCTGCATCCACGGCACGCTGCCCGGGGGCGCCTCGCGCATCACCCGCGCGCCCGCCCGCTCGATCGCCGCGAGGCCGGCCTTCGGGAGGTGCCACACGGCGAGCTCGCAGCGCAGCCCGAGCAGGGCGAGCTCGACGTCCGCCGGCGCGCCGCCGGAGAGCCCCCGGTCGAGCCGCGAGAGCGCCGCCTCGACGTCGCCGCCGCGGTGGGCGATCTCGGCGGCGCGCAGCCAGCAGCGCGACGCCCGCGCGCGCTCGCCGCCCTTGTCGAAGTGCTCGGCGAGCAGCAGCGGATCCCCCTCGCCGCGCTCCTCCAGCCACCGCCCCGCGAGCCGGTGCCCGAGGGCGAGATCCTCGTCGGCCAGCGTCGCGTACGCCCCCTCCCGCAGGAGCGCGTGCCGGAACCCGAACTCCTCCTCCCCGGGGAACCGGCTCTCCGGCCGCCTCACGAGCAGCTCCGCGCCGGCGAGCGCCGCGAGCCCGCCCCGCACCGCTCCCCCCGCCGCCCCGCCCACGAGCGCCGCCACGCCCGAGGCCCAGCACGTCTCGCCGAACACGCTCGCCGCCCGGAGGAGCCGCCGCGCCTCGGCGTCCAGCGCGTCGAGCCGCGACTGCGCCATCGCCACCACGGTCCCGGGCAGCGCATCGCCGCGACCCGCCGCCGCCGCGCGGATGAGCTCCTCGAGGTAGAACGCGTTGCCGTCCGCGAGCGCCACGATCCGGTCGAGGGCCTCCCGGGGCGCGCCCTCGCCGAGCGCCTGCCGCGCGAGCCGCTCGCACGCCCGCTTGCCGAGGTCCTTCAGCCGGAGCTCGTGCACGCTCCGCTCCGCCCAGAGCCGCGGGAACAGGTCCATCACCTCCGGCCGCGCGAGCGCGAGGACGAACAGCGGCTCGTCCGCGAGCTGCCGCAGCGCCGCGTCGACGAGGCGCGTGGTCGCGAGGTCGCCCCAGTGCAGGTCCTCGAGCACCAGCACGACCGGCCCCTCCGCGCACGCGGCCCGGACGAGCGCGAGGAAGGCGCGCTGCACGTGCTCGCCCAGGATCTGCGCGTCGCGCCGCGCGGCCCGGAGCGGCGGGCTCTCGTCGTCCGGGAACGGCGCGCCGACGAGCTCCCCGAGGAGCTCGGCGATCCGGCGCCGCTCCGCCTCCGGCACCCGCCGCGCGACCAGCGCGAGCAGCTTGTCCCGCCGCGACGCGAGCGCCTCGCCCTCCAGGATGCCGCACGCGCCCTGGATCGCCTCCGCGAGCAGCCCGAGCGGCGAGCGCGCCCGCAGCGGATCGCCGCGGCCGGTCCAGACCGAGGCCCGCGGGGCGCGCTCGGCCGCCCGCCGCAGGAACTCCTGCGCCAGGCGCGACTTGCCCACGCCCGGCGGCGCGATCACGAGCAGCGCCCTGGCCGAGGGCTCGTCGACGCACGCCTCGAACGCCGCCTCGAGCATCCGGAGCTCGCCGTCGCGCCCGACGCACGACGTCGGCTTGCCGAGCAGCGTCCGCCCCCCGTCCGAGGTCGATCGCTCGCCGACCAGGAAGAGGCCGTCCTCGTGCTCGCGCACGTCGAACCGCGCGTCGAAGAGCCCCACGATCCGGTCGTCGATCGCGATCGGCCGGGCGTCGCCCGGGCCGGCGGGGCCGCGCGCCGAGACGAGCCGCGCCGCCCGGTCGATCGCGTCGCGCAGGAGGACCACCCGCCCGGCGACGGCGCTCCACCCGAGCGAGAGCGCCATGGGCCGGTCCGGGGTCTGCCGGCGCAGCGCGAGGGCCACCCGCGCCGCCCGCCACGCGAGGTCCGTCGCCGCGCCCTGCCCCGCGATGGTCAGCACCGCCGCCCCGCCCGGCAGCGGCTCGACGCGGGCGCCCCAGGCCGACGCCTCGTCGACGATCTGGCTCGGCACGGTCGCGACCTCGGTCGCGACGTCCGCGAAGGCGGCCGCGTCGATGGCGCCAATAAGGAGCACCGCGACCGGCCGCCGCTCCGCCGCGCTCAGCGCCGCGGGCCGAGGCGGCGCGGCGCCGGGCGCGCCCGCGGCCCCGGCGTCGCGCTCGCCGTCCCGGAGCGCGACGAGCGCCGCCGCCGCCTCGCGGCCGTCCCGCGGCCGGGCGTCCGGCCGCTTCGACAGCATCCGCGCGCACAGCGCCGCGAGCGGCTCCGGCACGTCGCCCCGCACGTCGCGCAGCCGCGGCGGGTCGGCGAAGAGGACCTTGGTCAGGATCGCCATGAAGTGATCCCCGCCGAACGCGGCCTCGCCGGTCAGGCACTCGAAGAGCAGACAGCCGAGCGCGAACACGTCCGCGCGCGCGTCGACAACGTCCCCGCTCCGCGCCTGCTCCGGCGCCATGTAGGCGGGCGTCCCGATCACGACGCCGCTCTGGGTCATGCGCGTCCCGCCCGCCCAGGCGACGCCGAAGTCGAGCAGCCGCACGTCGCCGGACCCCTCCCCGACCAGGAACACGTTGCTCGGCTTGAGGTCGCGGTGGACGACCCCGCGGGCGTGGGCCGCGCCGAGCGCCTCCGCCACGGAGCGCACGACCTCCACGCTCTCCTCCACGCCGAGCGGCCCGCGCGCGAGCCGGCGCGACAGGTCCTCTCCCTCGAGCCACTCCATCGCGAGGTACAGGGCGCCCGACGGGAGCGCTCCGTGCGCCACGTGCCGCACGATCCGGGGGTGCTCGAGCCCCTCGAGCAGCCGCGCCTCGCGCAGGAACCGCGGCGCGTCGGCGCTGCCCGCGCCGCGCATGAGCTTGACCGCGACGGGATCCCCGCGCTGGAGATCCGTGGCGCGGTAGACGTCGCCCATCCCGCCGGTGCCCGCCTGGGCCTCGAGCACGAAACGCCCTGCCACGACGTCGCCAGGCCGCATCGGGCGACGAGGGTACGTCCGCGCTCCGGGTCTGTCGAGGACGCGCGCGGCGCCTGGCGGCGCTCGCGCAGGCGCCGCTTGCGCAAGGCCTGCTCAAGTCGAGCGGGGGTGACGCGACCTGCGGCGGCGGGGCGCGAGGGCGCCCCGGATCCGGCCCGGATCCTCGCGTCCTCGCGGTGGCACGACGCCTGCTGAAAGGAGAAGCGCCGCGCACGGAGCCGCTATCTCGGCGGGAGGACGCGCAGGCAACTCTAAACAGGGAGCTTTACCATGATGCGTGCACTGTTTGCTTCGCTGGCCGTCGTGTCGTTCGCTGGTTGCGCCGCGGCGCCCGCAGAGGATGCGGCCGACGAGGATCTCTCCCCGATGGATGCGACGGAAGAGCAATCGGCGTCGAGCGCGGTGTTCATGGACAGCGCCGTGGCCGCGCTCTCCTCGTCCGTCACGTTTCATTCGGAGACGCCGTTCTACATCCCCCCGCACGTCGGCGGCGACGCCGACTTCGGCGGGCACGGGCCGCGCGTCAACCTCGCCGTGGAGCTCCACGTCTTCAATGGCAACGAGGTCTGGGCCTCCGTCCACATCGACGCCATCGAGACCAAGAGCGACTGGACGCGCGCCGAGGGGACCGGCTGGTTCCACCTCTACACCGCGTCCGGCAACATCGCCGAGATCCTCAGCCCCACGTACTTCGAGCACGAGTACGTCGACACCGACCACGCCCGCGATCTCTACGCGTTCTCGCCCGGAAACCTCGTCTCCCAGCTCGACTACGTCGGCGACACGAAGGGCAACGAGGCCGGGTCCAGGACCGGCGTCCAGGTCGTGTTCCAGCCCATCACCCTGGGCCTCCTGTGAGACCCCCCGGCGCGAGCGGGCCCGGGAGGGCCCGCCGCGCCGGGAGCGCGCCTGACACGGGGCGAAGCGGATAGGATTCGGACGTTCCACCCACGCGACGAGGAGATCATCGAACCATGAGCACCGGATCGAGCACGGGCGAGCTGGATGTCAAGAGGGGAGACCTCTTGCCGAAGGAGCCGGAGGACACGGATCACGGGGACCAGACACAGATCCCCATCGACTCGAAGCTCCGCTTCCTCGACGCGAGGACCGAGAGCTCGCTGCTCCAGGTGGCCGTGACGGGGTCGAACCCTCCCCCCGGCTACGCGGTGAAGACCGAGTACTGGTCGAGGCGCGGCCCCCTGAAGACGAGCGCGCTCATCATGGAGTCGCTCGGGTTCGCGAACCGCTCGGGGACGACCGGGTACCCGAAGGAGTTCCACGACTGGCTCGCCGAGGGCAGCGTCCTCGCGACGGCTCAGGAGGTGTCGGCGCATCAGTGGGTCCAGGGCGCGTACCAGCCGACCTCTGCGAACAGCGCGCTCTACTGGGCCGTCGATCCGGACGCCCCGAGCACCCGCCGGATCGGCCTCCTCGTGGAGCTCGGGACTGCCGGCGAGCTGCTCCACGCGATCTGGTACAAGACGACGCAGCCAACGGACGGCCTGATCTTCCAGAAGGCCCCGAGCAAGCTGATCTTCACGCAGGTGGTCGTGGGCGAGAAGAACACGCCGTCGATCGATCCGTACGACATCGACGCTCAGAGCACCTGGTACTACTACCGTTGCGTGATGAAGACCGCGTGAGCGGCCCGCGCGCCCTGCGCCTCGCCCGGGCCGCCGCGGCGGCGCGCCCGGGCGGGCCTCCGGCGCAGGGCGCCGGCGGGCCGCTCACCGCGGCGGGCAGCGCGCCAGCCTGAGCCCGATCCCCCCGAAGCGATCGCCGGGCTTGCCCGCGAAGCGCCCCGCCGCGCGGCAGAGGTTCGGCGACGTCGACCACGCGCCGCCCCGCGCCGCGCGGAAATCCGCGTCCTCGTCGTCGGCCGGATCGAGCAGCACGATCCCCCGCTCGGCCCGCGGGCCCTCGCGCTTCCACGCGTTGATGCACCAGTCGCGCACGTTGCCCGCCGCGCCCCGCACGCCATAAGGGCTCTCGTCGAGCGGGAAGTCGTCGACCGGCCGGCGGCCGGCGACGTCCTCGTGGCTGCCCAGCATGCACCCCCACGTCGGCTCCAGGAAATCGCCCCAGGGCATGCAGCGGCCGTCGACGCCCCGCACCGCCTTCTCCCATTCGAGCTCGTTCAGGAGCCGCCACGGCGCGCCGGTCTCGGCGGCGTACCACGCGGCGTAGCGCATCGCCGCCCGCCAGTGGACGAAGGCGACCGGCATCCGCGGCTCCTCCTGGACGTCGGTCGGCATGAGCCCGAGCCGGAAGCGACCGTCGTCGCCCCGCTCGAACCGGAGCGAGTCCGGGCCCGCGTCCGAGGCGGCGCGGCCCAGCGAGAGGCGCGGACAGCACTCGAGCGCCTCGGCCTCGCGCCCGCTCGCCACGAGCGCGTTGAGGAAGGCGAGGTACTCGGCGTTGGTGACCGGGTGCCTCCGGACGATGAAGCCGTCGCACCAGAGCCGGCGCCGAGGGAGGCTGTCGCCCGCGTCGGGATCGCCGCCGGAGACGAACCAGCCGGCCGGCACGTAGAGGTCGTCCTCGCCGAGCTCGCCGAGCCGGAGGAGGCGGACCGGGTGAGGCCCTCCCCCGCCGGGCCGGACGCCGTCCCAGGGCCGCCCGCGCTCGATGAGCACGGGATACGAGGCCTCGTGGTGCCCCGGCGCGCGCAGCTTCAGGAGGTAGCTCCCGCGCGGGAGCGCCACCCCGCGGAGGGGCGTCGGGCCGAGCTCGCGCGCGTGCTCGGGCACGAGCCGGCGGTCGCGCTCGACATAGCGGTAGAGCGAGGCCTCCGCCCCCTCCGGCTCGGTCGACAGCGAGAGCGCCCCGTCGCCGGCGAGCAGCACCGCGTGGCGGCCGCGGTCGTGCTGCCGGAGGAGCGCCTCGGCGCGCGCCGCGCCCCGGGCGTCCCGCGCTTGCTCGGCCTCGATGAGCTCCTCGGCGTGGTGGTCGGCCAGCGCCTCGTGCGCCTCGCGCAGATCCGGCGCCTCGTTCAGCGCCGCGCGGAGGAGCTGCATCCACTCGACCTGGCCGAGCGACGCCTCCCGCTCGAGGTGCTCCGCCTCGTCCTCGAGCCGCCACCCGCGCGCCTTCAGCTCGGCGGGATCGAACGAGCTGAGGCCGTCGAGGAGGGCCCGCGCCTCGGCGCGCAGCGCCCGCGCGCGCGCCCGGATGGCCTCGATCTCCGGCTGGATCGCGCGCGCCTTGTCCACGATCGCGAGCGCGCGCTCGCGCCGCCGGGCGCCGTCGAGCCAGCTCCGGACGTCGGCGGCGAGCGCGCCCGCGTCGGGGTAGCGGGCCTCCGGAGCGAGCGCCATCGCGCGGGCGCAGATGGCCGCGAGCTCCGCGGGCACCTCGTGGGGGGCGTTCCCTTCGACCGGCGTGAGCCCGCCGGTGAGGAGCGCGCTCCAGACCGCGGCGAGCTGGCCGCCGTACGGGTGGCGCCCGGCGAGGATCTCGTAGAGCACGACGCCGAGCGCGTAGACGTCGCTCGCCGCGCCGAGGCGATCGCCCTCGCCGCGCGCCTGCTCCGGGGCCATGTAGAGGAGCGTGCCCAGCACCTCGCCGGGCTGCGTGAGCGGGGCCGCTTCGAGGACGTCCCCCGCGCCGGCGGCCCCGGGCGACGCGCGCAGCGGCGCGGCGGGCCGCGCGAGGCCCCAGTCCATCACGAGGACCTCGCCGAACTCGCCGATCATCACGTTGGCCGGCTTGAGATCGCGGTGCATCACCCCGCGGCTGTGCGCGTAGGCCACGGCCTCGCAGACGCGGAGGAACGTGTCGACGGCCCGCCGCAGCGCCACGGGCGAGAGGCTCCCGCCGCCGGCCGCGTACGTCTCGGCGATCACGTCGCCGAGCGTGCGCCCGCGCACCTCCTTCATCGTGAACCACAGCCGCCCGTCGGCGAGCGCGCCGCAGTCGTGCACGGGCACGATCCCCGGGTGCTGGAGCTCCGCGGTCAGCCGCGCCTCGGCGAGGAAGCGGGCGCGATCGAGCGTCGCGTCGCGCGCCTCGGACGACTGGATCTTCATCGCGAGCACGCGCCCCATGATCCGGTCGCGCACGCGGCGCACCTCGCCCATGCCCCCGCGCCCGATGCAGCCGAGGTCCTCGTAGCGCTCCTCCGCCGAGAGGGGCTCGGGCGCCGCGACGGGGACGGGCGGCTGCTCGGGCGCCGGCGAGGCCGGGGACACGCGCAGCCTGAACGTGACGTCCGACGCGGCGCCGGCCGGCGGCGCGTCGCCCGACTCGTCCGGGCTCGCCGCTCCGCGCGCGGGCAGCGTCATCTCCATCTGCTCGCGCTCGCTGCGGTTCATGATCCGTCCACTCCGCGGGTCCCGTCCGGGAAGCGCTCCGGGCCGAGGTCCGCGCCGACCCTATCGTCGAGGCGCGCAGGCCTCAAGCCGAGAGGGGCTGTCGGCGCGCGGCGGCCCGGATCCGGCGTCGCTTCACGAGCCCAGCACGACGCCGAGCCCGCCGGTGAAACCGAGCTCGAGCGAGGCGCTGCCCTGGAGAGCTCCGCCTCGTGAGCTCTCGATGCTGGTGAGCCGGAGGACGAGCTCCGGGGCCATGTGCAGATAGATGTGCTCCGAAGGCCGGTAGACGACCCCGATGTCGGCGACGCCGATCCACGCGTTCATCACGGAAGCGTCGCCTGCCGACCAGACCGGGTCGGCGCGGGTGCCGCTGTACCCGAACCCCGCGCGCGGCCACAAGGAGAACAGCTCGTTCAGCGCGAACGCGTAGCCGACGCGCGGCACGACGGAGAGCGTGAAGGCCTCGCCCTCCATCGAGGTCGTCCCCCCGCCCGCCACGGACAGGCGGGCGTCGTAGCTGGCGTACGAGAAGCCGATCGTGCCGCCGATGGAGACCCCGTCGGCCACGAACACGTCGACCGAGGGCGAGACCCAGGCCGTGCGGGATGTCGCGGCGAACCCGTCCTCGTCGGCGCTGCGGTCGTCCGAGAACGTATAGCCGATGAGCCCCGTGTACCCCGTGGCTCCCCAGACGGTGTCGGAAGGCCCCCCGGCGACCATGTTCGGTCCGAGGTGGCCGCCTTCGGTGGTCACCCCGACGACGTTGTCGAGGGCGACCTGCCCGCGCCCCCCGAAGCGGCGCTCCGCGGGGGCGCCCGCGCGCGCGTCGGCGTCCTCGGCGCGGGCGGCGCCGGCCGCGGAGAACGTCGCGAGCACGAACATCAAAGCGACGAGCCGAATGCGACGGATACGGTGACTCTCCATCATGATTCCCCTCTCGATGGCCAACGCCATCGGCCTCGGACCCACCCTGGATTGACGAGCGCAGCTCGGCGCGCTCCGCCGGAGACCGCTCGGGCGACGACGCCGCGCCTCCCCCGGTCCGCCGCAGTCAACGCCGGACAGCCGCGCTGGCTTTCTGCCATGTTGTCAATCGCTCTCTAGGGCTCGAATCCGACGCGCGCGCGCGACACCGCTCCTCCCAAGGCACCTCCGCCGCTCGCCAGAGGGCCTTATTTCCGCGCGCGGCGCGGCGGGCGGCGGCCCCGGGTCAGCCCGGGTCCTGGTACGGGCTCGAGTCGAGGGGCAGCTCCAGGGTGAACGTGGTCCCGCGCTCGGCGTCGCTCTCCAGCCTCACCCGCCCGCCGTGCGCCTCGGCGCACCCGCGCACGAACGCGAGGCCGAGCCCCCACCCCCGCGGCACGTCCGCCGCGGGCGCCCCGGCCCGGAAGAACGGCGCGAACAGGCGGGCCTGGTCGTCCGGCGGGATCGCCGGGCCCTCGTTGTGCACCGCCACGATGGCGAGCTCGGGCGCCGCCTCGACGGCGATGGCGACCGGCGCCCCCTGCGCCCCGTGCCGGAGCGCGTTGCTCACCAGGCTCCCGATCGCGCGGCGCAGCTCGTCCTCGCCCCAGACCCCCCGGACGCACGCCTCCCCCCGGACCACGACGGGCTGGTCGTGGAAGGGCGAGAGATCGTCGACGACCTCGCGGGCGATCGCGGCGAGATCGCACGCGCCGAGCGTCACCTGCAGCCTGTGGCCGGCGTGGAGCCGCTGCACGTCCCGGAGATTGCGGATCATCTGGTCCATGCGCCTCAGGCTGCGGACGATCCGGCCGGCGAGCCGCTTCGTGTCGTGCTCCGCCCGGGCCAGCTCGAGGCTCTCGGCGTAGAACATCGCCGCGGTCAGCGGGCTCCGCAGGTCGTGCGTGATGTGCGACAGGACGTGCTGGCGGCGTCGCTCGAGCTCGGCCTCCCGGGCGCGCGCCGCGGCCTGCTCGGTGGTGTCGAGGATCTGCACGAGCAGCCCCCGCGGGCGCGCCTGCGCGTCGAGGAGCGGCGCCGCGATCGCGGTGCCGTGGAACGCGCTCCCCGCGGAGGACGCGAGCGCGACGTCCGCCGCGACGCCGGTGACGCCGTCCCGGATCGCGCGGTCGAGCAGCGCCTCCAGCGCCTCCGCCTGCGGGAACAGGCGGGTGAGCGGAACCCCCGAGAGCTCGCCGAGCGGCAGGGCGGACAGCCCGCAGAACGCCGGGTTGGCGTAGAGGACGAGGTGCTGCTCCGTCGCGGTCAAGACCGTGGGGAGCCGGGACCGCTCGATCGCGGGCCGGTGCTGGCGGACGAGATCCACGTCCGCGTCAGCCATCGGCGCTCCCCCTCGCCGCGCAGCGCGCGGCGAGCGCGTCGTCCGGGCGGGGGATGCCCGCCTCGATGAAGGGTGTCGCGATGCTCGTCATCTCCACGCCGGCACATCTACTACGCAGGTGTTGCGCAGGTGTACGGCGGGGAGTGTGGCTCGACGCCCGGGCGAACGCTCGCCCTTGTTTCGAGGCTGGCCGCCTCGCCGGCCGCGCTCTGACGAGCTCGCCGGCGGGCGGCGCTAGCCGCGCATCGCGGCGGTCGCCTGGGGCCGCAGCGCCGGGCGAGGCCGCTTGGCGACCTCGGCCTTGCGGGGGACCGAGGGCCTGGCGTCGGCCCTCCAGGTCTGGAAGCGCTCGTCTTTCCACATCATGAGGCCGCCCGACAGGGGCGCGTCGGGGGCCGCGCCGTCCTCGGAGCGCAGCCAGACGAGCGGGCGCGCCTCGAAGACGGGCTTCGTGCACGCGATGTCCTCGAACGCCGCGGACCAGGAGCCGGTGTTGCCGAAGAACACCCCGCTCTCCCAGCTGCCCTCCGGGTTGTGGGTGTGCCCGAAGACGACGGCCTTCGCGCGGTGCGCCCTGGCCACGAGCCGCGCCGCCCCGTTCACGCCCTGCCAGACCGCGTCGAGCGTGGGCTTCGGGACCGCGCACTCGTAGGCGACGAGGAGCGTCGGGGCGAGCAGGGCCGCCGGCGCGAGCCCCTCCGGCATCCACCACAGGCACGCGAGCGTCGCGACCAGCCCGACGAGCACGAGCCCGAGGCGGTCGAGCCAGAGCTCGCGCGCCACCCGGCCGAGGCAGTCCTCGGCGGGCCGCGCGAACAGCCGCGCGTGCTTCACCACCGCCGGGAACGGCGCGCCCGTCTCGTGGACGGCGGCGGCCAGGTCCGCCCGGCGGAGCGCGCGGCGGCACGGGTCGCGCCGGCGCACGAGCTCGATCATCGTGCGCAGCGCGCCCACGGCGAACGCGAGCACGAGGGACCGGCCCGAGAACAGGTAGTACCGCGCCCAGTGGGAGAGGTACCCGAAGCCGGAGAGCATGAACGACGAGTCGACGTGCGGGTTGAAGTACCCCATGCGCGACACGAGCAGGCGGCTCACGAGCGAGCCCATGGTCGGCTGGATCTCCCCCCGCTTGCGGCCGAACGGCGCCATCGGGTAGCGGTAAGAGCAGTACGAGTCGTACTGATTGCCGTGCTCGACGATCACGCCGTCGCGCGTGCGGTGGAACCAGGCGCGGAAGATCACCCGCGCCTCGAGCCCCGCGCGGAGCTCTCGGGCGGCGCTCGCCGGGGGGGCGCCGTCGCGGGCGGAGAGCGCGTGCAGGGCGGCGTCGGCGATCCGCCGCTTCACCGCCGCGCGCACCTCCGGGAGCGTGAGCTGGATGTCGTGGTTGCCCGCCACGAACACCACCGTGTGCCCGTCCGCGACGACCCGGCCGACCGCCGCGACGAACACGGGGTGATCGCGCAGGATGGCCTCCATCGCCGGCACCGCGTGCTCGGCGTTGCGCGGCAGGTCGTGGACCACGCTCTCGTTGTCGATCACGCGCGGCGCGTCCAGGTCGAAGATGTCGCCGTTCAGGACCAGCGTGAGCTCGTCACGCTGCGAGTGGAGCCCCCCGGAGCCGCCCGTCCCCTTCCGGATCTCTCCCCGGAGGGCGTCGAGCATCGCCGCGATCTCCCCGTCCGGGGAGTACGGCGCCTGCCGATAGCGCATCCAGAGACCGGCGGTCGGCTCGAGCTCACATAGATGGATGTCTGAGATAGCCACCGTGTGATGCATCGGCGGGGAAACTGACATATCCACCTTTCCACGCCAGCCACGGGACCGTCAAGACTTGGTGTCAGGGCCCATGACGGGGCGCCCCGCTCAAGTTCGCCCGCAGCGTGATTCCACGGCCGGATCGCGCTCAGCACACCAGTTCGCCACCGTGCATTCCTGTGAATGTCGCGAGCTCGCCACATGCGGAGTCGGGGGCGCCGGAGCACAACGTGCATTGAGATCCTCCTTCGGGAATTCTCATCGAGCGTGCGGGCACCATCGGTTGGGGGTCAATCGAAGCGGCACCCACCCTGTTGGGGTCGCGCCGGGGGGACGCGCGCAGGTCCGGCGCGCCCGGCGGGCGGCCCCCGCCGGGGGGTGGGGCGGCGGGGCGGGCAGGCGGGTCGATGGCGAGCAGTTTCGCGGGGTGGGCGGGCTCGCTGCGCCGGCCCCCGGGACGGTGCACACTGGCGGGGCAAGGTGGACGCTCGCCAGCCTGGCTGGACGGACGGCTGAGCTCGCGGGGCGTTCCGCGTGGAGAGGTGACCGATGTCGACCCATTTCATCGACGGCTGCTGGGTGTCCGGCACGGGCGAGCCGTTCGCGAGCCGGAACCCCGTGACGCAGGCGCTCGTCTTCGAGGGGCGCGCCGCGGCGGAGGGGCAGGTGGACGCCGCCGTGACGGCGGCGCGCGGCGCGTTCCGGGCGTGGCGCGACGGCGGCTCGGAGGAGCGCGTGGCGCTGGTGAAGCGGTTCGCCGGGCTCCTGGGCGAGCACAAGGCCCGGCTCGCCGACGTGATCGGGCTGGAGACCGGCAAGCCGCGCTGGGAGGCGCTCACCGAGGTCCAGACGATGATCGGCAAGGTCGACGTGTCGCTCATGGCCCATCGGGAGCGGACGGGCGAGCGGCAGGCCGAGGCGGGCGACGCGACGGCCGTGGTGCGGCACCGGCCGCACGGGGTGGTCGCGGTGTTCGGGCCGTACAACTTCCCGGGGCACCTGCCGAACGGCCACATCGTGCCCGCGCTGATCGCGGGCAACTGCGTGGTCTACAAGCCGTCGGAGCTCACGCCGAAGGTCGCGGAGGAGGTCGTGCGGCTGTGGCAGGAGGCGGGCGTCCCGGCGGGGGTGCTCAACCTGGTGCAGGGGGGCAAGAGCACCGGCGTCGCGCTGGCGGGCCACCCGGGCATCGACGGCCTCTTCTTCACGGGGAGCTCCGCGACGGGCAACGCCCTGCATCGGCAGCTGGCGGGGCAGCCGGAGAAGATCCTCGCCCTGGAGATGGGGGGCAACAACCCGATGATCGTCCAGGACGTCGCCAATACCGAGGCGGCGATTCACCATATCCTGCAATCGTCCTTCATCTCTGCAGGTCAGCGGTGCACGTGCGCGCGGCGGCTGCTCGTGCCGGCGACGCCGGAGGGTGACGCGCTGGTGGAGCGCCTTGTCGACGCGGCAGGCCGGCTCAAGGTGGGCAGGTACGATGACGCGGAGCAGCCGTTCATGGGCGCGGTGATCTCGCTCGCGGCCGCGGATCAGCTGCTCAAAGCGCAGGCGCGGCTGGTCTCGCTCGGGGGCGAGGTGCTGCTGGAGATGCGCCGGCTCGAGGAAGGGACAGCGCTGCTGTCGCCCGGGATCATCGATGTGACGGCGATCGAGGAGCTGCCGGACGAGGAGTATTTCGGGCCGCTCTTGCAGGTGCAACGTTACGAGAGCTTCGATGAGGCGCTCTCGCTCGCGAACCGCACGCGCTACGGGCTCGCCGCGGGGCTCATCTCGGATCGCAGGGAGCTCTACGAGCAGTTCTGGCGAGAGGCGCGGGCGGGGATCGTCAACTGGAACAAACCGCTCACGGGGGCGTCGAGCGCCGCGCCGTTCGGCGGGATCGGCAGCAGCGGGAACCATCGGCCGAGCGCGTACTACGCGGCAGACTACTGCGCATATCCGGTCGCGGGGCTGGAGACGGCGAGCGTGGCGCTGCCCGCACAGCTGGCGCCGGGGATGCGGGGGAACTAGAGGGCAACGGCCGCCGGCGGGAGGGGAGGGGGCGCGCGGGGGGCGAGGGGGGGCCCTTCCCGCGGACTCGCGCCTTGTGGCGGCTATGGTCACGGACACGGGAGATGGAGATCTGGGAGGGGGGCGCTGCGGGGTGGGCCGGCGCTCGGATCCGCGGGGCCCTTCCCCCTCGCCCCCCGCGCGCCCCCTCCCCTCCCGCCGGCGGCTCGAGGCGCTCTGTTGGAGGAAAAGGGGGGTCAGGTGGCGGCGGCTCGGGGCGCTCTGTTGGAGGAAAAGGGGGGTCAGGTGGCGGAGGCCTGCGCGCCCAGGTCGACGGGGAAGGCGGTGAGGCTGCGGAAACCGGGGTTCTGGCGGTAGGTCAGGGGGGCGGAGGAGAGCTCGGCGCTCGGGAAGCGGCGGAGGAAGGTGGAGATCGCGGCCTGGGCCTCGACCCGGGCCAGCGCGGCGCCGGCGCAGTAATGAACGCCGAGACCGAAGGAGATGTGGCGGATGTCCGTGCGGCGGAAATCGAGCCGGTCAGGCTCGGGGAACTGCGCGGGATCGCGGTTCGCCGCGCCGAGCACCAGGAAAGCGCGATCGCCCTTCGCGATGCGCACGCCGTCGAGCTCGATGTCGTCGAGCGCCACGCGGCTCATCCACTGCACCGGAGAGTCGTAACGGAGCAGCTCCTCCACCGCCGGGCCGATCAGGGCGGGCGACTCGCGGAGCGCGTCGCGCTCGGAGCGGTGGAGGAGCAACGCCAAGAGACCATTGCCGATCAGGTTCTTCGTCGTCTCGTGGCCGCCGAAGAGCAACATGCAGCACGTCGAGAGCAGCTCCTGCTCGCCGAGGATCATGCCCTGCTCCTCCGCGACGAGGAGCTGGCTGAGCAGGTCGCTCCCGGGGCTCTGCCGCCGGGCCGCGATCACGCCGCGGAAATAGTCCTCCATCTCGGCCACGGCGGCCAGCGCGCCGCCCGCGATCTCCAGCGTCGGCCGGCCCGAGCCAAGGAACCCGCCGAGCGCGTTGGACCAGCCCTTGAGCCGGTGCCGATCCTCGGTCGGCACGCCGAGCACCTCGCCGATCACGAGCAGCGGCAGGAGATCGCCGAGGTCCCGGATCACGTCCATCCGGCCCGCCTCCGCCACCGGGTCGAGCAGCTCGTTGACCAGCGCCTCCACCCGGGAGCGCAGCCCCTCGACGAGCCGCGGCACGAACGCCTTGTTGATGAGCGAGCGGATGCGCGTGTGCTCCGGCGGATCGAGCAGCAAGGCCCAGGACGCGAGGTTGCGGCGCAAGGGCTCGAGCCGCTGCCGCACCTCGTCGGGCAGCTTCGTCACGAAGGCGCCCGAGCGCTTCGCCGAGAGCCGCGGGTCGCGGAAGCCCGCGGCGACCTGGTCGTAACGGGTGATGAGCCACCCGTTGTAGGCCGCGCTGAAGTACACCGGCGCTTCCTGGCGCAGCCTCGCGTACACGGGGTACGGGTTCGCGAAGGTCTCCGGCGATTGAAGGCGAAAGGGGTCGAGATCAGCTTCCGCCGCTGGAGTGGCCGCAGGGGTCGCGTCGGGCTTCGGTGCGTCGGGCGAGTTCATTCACCCAGGGTACGACGGTCGCGACCGCTTGGGAACCAGCGCGGCCCGCGGCCGCTCGGGAACCGGCGCGGCCCGCGGCCGCGAGCGCCCGCCCTCGGCTCGCACACCGCGCGCGCCGCGGGCGAGGGGCCGGACCGGGACCTGTCCACCCGCGGCGCGGGCGCCGCGTTAGGCCCAGAGCTTGATTCCGCCGAGCAGGCCGGCGACGTTATCGACCACGACGACGTTCTCGGGCAGCCGCGAGACGTCGAGCAGGCGCGCGTTGCCGCCGCCGAGGTAGAGCTTGCGGTAATTGAAGATCGGCTCGAGCTGCGCGATCATCTGGCGCACGCGCTTGTTCCAGCGCTTCGGGCCGATGCGCTTGCACTCGGCGTCGAACACGCGATCCTCGTACTTCAGGTCCCGCTTTCCGTAGGGGTGGTGCCCGAGCTCGAGGTTCGGCACGTAGTGGCCATCGATGTAGAGCGCGCAGCCGAGCCCCGTGCCGAAGGTGAGCACCATCTCGAGCCCCCTGCCCTCGATGACGGCGAGCCCCTGGATGCCGGCGTCGTTGGCGACGCGCACGGGCCTCCCGAGGCGGCGCTCGACGGCCTCGGCCAGCGGGTAGCCTTTCCACTTCTCGTTGTCGAGGTGCGGCGCCGTCTTGGTCACGTTGTCCATCACCACGCCGGGGAAGCCGATCGAGACGCGATCGAACTCCCCCTGCGCGCGGGCGATCTCCTCGATGACGTCGAGGATGGGGTCCGGCGAGGCCGGCTGCGGCGTCGGCACGCGCACGGGATCCGTCAATGGAGTCCCCTGCCCGTCGAGGATGGTGGCCTTGATCCCCGTTCCGCCGATATCGATACAAAGCGTGCGCATGGATTCCTCTGTCTCCTCCCGGAGCTCTTCCTCCGGGGCTGCCGCGGGCGCGTCGTCGCGCCCGCGGTCGCGGCGGCCATCATCTAGAGCGCTGGCCGTCTGTCAACTGGAGCCGCAGCGCGACCGCCCCGGCAGGCGCCATCTTGCGCCGCCGCCGCGCGCCGGGCAGACTCCGCCGTTTCGCCGAGGCGCGCCGTGAGCGTGCGTTGCCGGCGACGAGCTCCCTGCGGAGCGGCGCTGGCCAGCGGGGCGGCTGCCCGCGGCCCGACGCGATCGCAGGGCGGCGCGCCGGGCGCTCGCGCCGGGGCGCCGCAGGCGAGCTTGCGTCCGCCCCGCGCCCCGGATCCGGGGCGGCTTGCCGGCGCGCGTTCGTGGCGCACACTGCCGGCCCATGGAGCTCTTGATTCTGGGTGGCACGTTGTTCGTGGGCCGGCACCTCGTCGAAGCAGCGCTCGCGCGTGGCCACCAGGTGACGCTCTTCAACCGCGGTCGCCATGCGCCCGACCTGTTCCCCGGGGTCGAGAGGCTCACCGGCGACAGGCGCGGCGACCTCGGCGCGCTCCGCGGGCGGCGCTGGGACGCCGCGATCGACGCCGCGGCCTACGTGCCGTCCGTCGTGCAGAGCGCGGCGCGGCTCCTCTCCTCGTCGGTCGAACACTACACGTTCATCTCGTCGCGCTCGGTGTACGCCGACCCGGCCGACTCCGGAGAGGACGGTCCGGTCGCGACGCTGACCGAGGACGCGCTCCGAGAGGCGGAGGCGATCGAGCCTGAAGGGTTGTCGAACGCGTCGCTCTACGGCGAGCACTACGGCGCGCTCAAGGCGCGCTGTGAGCGCGCCGCCGAGGAAGCGATGCCCGGTCGCGTGCTGGTGCTCCGCCCTGGCCTCATCGTCGGCCCGTTCGATCCCACCGACCGCTTCACCTACTGGGTCCGCCGCGTCGCGCGCGGCGGCGACGTGCTCGCGCCCGGTCGCCCCGAGCGGCCCGTGCGCGCGCTGGACGCGCGCGATTTCGCCGCCTGGTGTGTGCAGCGGATCGAAGCGCGGACGACAGGGGTCTTCAACGCGGCCGGCGCCGACGGCGTGACGATGCAGACCCTGCTCGACGCCTGCGCGCGCGGGAGCGGGAGCGGGGCGCGCTTCGTCTGGGCGAGCGAAGCGTTCCTGATCGCCCACGGCGTGACGCCCTGGAGCGAGCTGCCCCTCTGGCTGCCTGAAAAGGACAACGCTTTCCTGGAGACGGGCAACGCCAAGGCCGTCTCCGCCGGGCTCACCTTCCGGCCGCTCGTCGACACCGTGAGGGATACGCTCGCATGGGACCGGCCCCGCGGCGACTCCGCCCTGCGCGCCGGGCTCACGCCCCTCCGGGAGGCCCAGCTCCTGGCGACGCTCGCAGGCGATACGACTCCAGCCTGGGGCGACAAACGGGTTGAAATTGCCTGAAAAGCGCAGAATTTCGAACCGCCAAGACGCCAAGACGCCAAGGCGCCAAGACGCCAAGACGCCAAGACGCCAAGATAGAATTCTCTTCTTAGCGTTCTTGGCGCCTTGGCGTCTTAGCGGTTTATTTCTCGCTTGATCAACGAGATCGGTGCTCTACGAGTCATCCGCCCTCGCTGCCCTCGTCATCCCAACGGTGCGAGGGCGCGCCGATCCACGCATTTGTTAACGTTAACACACGGGCACCGCCCGCTCTCATGGCGGAAGCGGAGCACGCCGAACGCCACCGGGGCGTTGGCCACGCCCACAGCGGAGACGTCCGGTGACCGCAGGAGCCGCGGGGCGAGCCGGCGATGACCGCGGTCCGGCGCCCACGCCTCTTGACGCGGCGCTCCGGCGGAGCCCCGCCGGCCTTGTCCTCCCTCGAGATCGAAGACACCGCCGGCCAGTCGATTGCAGTTGACACCGGGCCATGTGATCGTTCACATTTGACTCGAACCGTATCCTTCTGCTTCGCCTTGGGGTGGATCGTCGCGGGCGCCGGGACCTTCGCCATCGATCGGTCTCGGCGCGGATTCCGTTCGCTCGGTCGTCGCGGGCGCGATGGCCGATCGATGTTCGGGTAATGTTTTACCGAGGGTGTTCCGCCCGAGAACACGACCATCCTCGCGGATCCGGCGATGGTCGTGAATCCCGGGCGCGGCCCGCGGAAATGTCTCCTCGAAGAGCCGGCGAGGCGGCCGGATGGCGATCGTGGGGACAGCGTGCTCTACGTGCGGCAGACCATGACAATCCCCTCCTCGGCGCACCGGTATGATACCATAGGTCCCATCCGGGGTTTTGTCGCGACCGTACGGAAGGCGATGCGTTCACCGTATCATTGCATTTCTTCATTGTGGCTGCCAGCTGCTCCTCGAGAGCGGCGGCGGGTCCCTCCGGGGGCTGCGCCACGATGATTGGATGATGTCTTCAGGGAACCAATCGTTCGACCATTGACTTCAGCATGCCCACATCGGGCGAAGAGGGATATTCATGTCTAGGCCCTCCCATCATGAGCAGGCGCGTCCTCTTCGAGGCGCTCGGTCGGCGATCCCGATCGCGTTGCTCCTGGCCAGCGGCTGCATCGGAAACGTGGGCGGGTCAGGCGCCGGGCCCGGCGACGAGCCCGGCGACGGGCCCGGCGGCACCGTGGATCCCCCCCCGGGGGCTCCGCTCGTGTGCGAGGACGGCGTGGTGCACCCCGGGCGAGCGCCGCTGCGGCGGCTCACGCGCTTCGAATACAACAACACCGTTCGCGACCTCCTGGGCGACACGACCGACCCCGCCTTCTCGCTGCCGAGCGAGGATGTCGGGAACGGCTTCGGCAACGACGCGGACACGCTGTCGGTCTCGAGCCTGCTGGCCGAGCAGCTGGGCACCGTCGCGGAGGGCATCGCCCAGCGCGCGACCGCCACCCCGGAGGCGCTCGCGAAGCTCGCCCCTTGCGCGCGCGGCGTGACGGCGGAGGGCGAGGAGGCGTGCGCGCTCACGATCATCGAGAGGCTCGCCCCGCTCGCGTACCGCCGGCCCCTCGCCGACGGCGAGGCGAACGAGCTCCTCGCGCTCTACGGCGTCGGCCGGACCGACGCGACGTTCGCCACCGGCGTCGCGACGGTGATCGAGGCGCTGCTGCAATCGCCCGATTTTCTCTACCGCATCGAGAAGGGCATGCCCGACCCGGAGCGCCCCGAGCTCCGCAGGCCCACGGGCGACGAGATGGCGACGCGGCTCTCGTACATGCTCTGGGGCACGATGCCCGACGAGCAGCTGCGCCTGGCCGCGCAAGCGGGTGAGCTCTCGACCAAGGAGGGCGTGCGCGCGCACGCCGAGCGCATGCTCGACGATCCCCGGTCTCGGCCCACCTTCCGGTTCTTCTTCGACAACCTGCTCCCCATCAGCAGCCTCGCGGATCTCGAGCGAAACGCGGAGGCCTACCCGACCTTCTCTCGCACCATCGGCTCGCTGATGCGCGAGGAGACCCAGCGGTTCCTCGAGCACGAGATCTTCGAGGGAGACGGCACCTGGCCGTCGATCTTGACGGCCCCGTACACGTTCGTGAACGAGCAGCTCGCGGCGTTCTACGGCATCCCCGGCGTGACGGGCGACGAGTTCCGGCAGGTGGAGCTCGACACGACCCAGCGCCTCGGGCTCCTCACCCAGGCGGGCGTGATGGCCGGCACGACGCACTCGAACAACACCAACCCCGTGGTCCGCGGCTCGTTCGTGCTCCAGAAGATGATGTGCATCCCGATCCCGCTCCCCACCGGCGCGATCCTGGAGCAGGTCAAGCCGCCGGATCCTTACTCCGGCAAGACGGCGCGGGAGCGCTTCAGCCAGCACAGCGATGATCCGGCCTGCGCGGGGTGCCACCAGTACATGGATCCGGTCGGCTTCGCGTTCGAGAACTACGACGCGGTCGGGCTGTACCGCACCACCGAGAACGGCGTCACGATCGACCCGAGCGGCACGGTCCCGGAGACGCTCGGGGACGTGAGCGGGCCGATCGACCTGGTGCAGAAGCTCGCCGCTTCGGAAGACGTGCAGCACTGCTTCGCGAAGCGCTGGAGCGAGTTCGCCTACGGCCTCACCCTGCGCAAAGAGGACCGGTGCACCGAGCAGGCGGTCACGAACGCCTTCGAGGCGGCCGGGCACAACGTGAAGCAGCTTTTGATCGAGCTCACGCAGACGGACGCTTTCCACTACTTGGCTCCAGGACAGGAGTGATGGGTATGTCGAAATATCGCTTGAGCCGACGCGCCATGCTGCGAGGTGCCGGCGCCATCGCCGTCGCGCTTCCCTGGCTGGAGATCATGGGCCCCGAACGCACCGCGCAAGCGGCGCCCGAGCCCGCGAAGCGCTTCCTCGCCGTCTACACGCCCGGCGGGACCGTGTTGAACCGCTGGAGGCCGACCGGCTCGGAGACGAGCTTCACCCTGAGCCCCATCCTGGCGCCGCTCGCGCCGGTGCAAGACCGGCTGCTCGTCGTCGACGGCCTCGACATGGCGAGCGCGCGCGGCGAGCAGCACCAGGCAGGGATCATCGCCTGGCTCACCGGCACGGCGCAGGAGGGCGCCAACAACGGCGGCTACGGGAGCGGACCGTCCATCGATCAGGTGATCGCCGCCCGGATCTCCGCCGGTCAGAAGGCGAAGGCGAGCATCCAGATCGCGCTGCGCTGGGCGACGGGCAAGTCCCACGGCCTGCTGTCGCCGATGAACGCCGTGAACTTCGAGGACACCGCGCCGCACCGGCCGATCCCGCCGCGCCTCGATCCGGTGGAGATCTTCACCGAGCTCTTCGGCACCCTGAACCCGAGCGACGGCAACGACGCCGCCCGTCGCCTCGCGCGAAAGAAGTCGATCCTCGACTTCCTCGACCGGCGCTATGCCACCCTGTCCACGCAGCTCGGCGCCGCCGACAGGCAGAAGATCGACCAGCACCTGACGAAGATCCGCGAGATCGAGCAGAGCCTCAGCAACATCCCGCCCGTGACGAACGTTTGCAAGCCCCCGACGATGGTCGACACGTCCGACTACAACCCGCGCACGGGGCTCAACTCGTCCGACAACGGCTCGATCAAGGACACCTCGACCGACGCGGCGATCCCCAAGGTCGGCAAGCTCTTGACGGACATGCTGGTGATGGCGCTCGCCTGCGACATCACCGCGGTCGGCACCCTGCAGTGGAGCGACACCGAGGCGAAGCACACCTTCCCCTGGCTCAACCTGACCGAGCACCACCATTTCTACCAGCACGACGGCGGCTTCAGGCCGGCCGAGTGCGAGGCCATCTGCAACTGGTACTCGAAGCAGCACCTCTACCTGCTGCAGGAGATGGAGAAGGTCGACATGGGCGGCCACTCGCTGCTCGACGAGAGCGTCGTCTTCTTCGGCTCCGAGCTCTCGGATCCGCCGACGCACAAGAAGAACGACATGCCGTTCCTGCTGGCCGGCGGCGGCGGAGGCCTGCGCACCGGGCGCTGGGTCCGGTACCCGAACCTCCCGCACAACAACCTGCTCGTCTCGATCCTGAACCTGTTCGGCGATACCCGGACCACGTTCGGCGATCCGCGGTACTGCACCGGCCCGCTCACGAACCTGACGTAGCCATTCCGCGGGGCGGACGCCGGCTCGCTCGAGCGCGACGGCGGCGCTCTCCCCCGCGCTCGCGCGACCGCTACGGTGAGCCGCAGCCGTCGCAGACGACGCTGGGCGGCGGCTCGCCGTTCACGAGCGCGTCGAGCCATCGCACGAGCCGCGTCCCGCCCGACGCGACGGTGTAGAACTCCGGCCGCCAGAGGATGCAATGCTCGCTGCCGGAGGCGAGGAACGAGCGGAAGTTCGGCGTCGACGCCTCGATGGAGGCGATGGACGCCTTCATGGCCTCGGACCACACCTGCGCGCCGCCCCCGCCCATCGCGTCGAAGAAGAAGATCTGGTTTTCGTCGACGACCGTATTGTACTGCGACAGGCGCATGTCGGGGTAGTACGCGCCGATCTTCTCGTAGAGCTCGTACAGCTTCACGAGCTCGGCCGGGTCGAACCCGGGTATCCAGGTCGGATAGACGCCCTCGGGCTTCCAGGAGGGGAAGCTGTCCCTGAAGAAGGACTCGGTGATGATCCCCGCGCCGCTGTCGCCGAACTGGACCACGGACGCTCCCTTGTAGTGCTCCTGCAGGTGCGCGGACCACATGATCGAGCCATACGCGCCGGCGCTGCAGCCCGTCACGAAGATCTTCTCGGGCGCGGGGACGTTCGCGTAGACCCAGTCGAGCGCGGCGCGGACGTTGACGGCGCCCTTGTGCCGGACGGTGACGGCGCCGCTCCCCTCTCCGTACGTGGCCACGTTGTCGCCCCAGTGGATGTCCCCGGTGCAGTAGGGAATATAGACATGGTGCCAGTCCCTGAACGGGTTGTCCGGATTCTCATGATCGTAGATCCCGGCCGTCATGGGATCGTCGCCGACCGTCTCCTGGAAGATGTCGGCGCCGGGGGCGCAGGTGGCGGCGCTCCAGCACGCGCCGCCGCCGCGGAACTCGACGACGAGGCGATTCACGGTCCCCGGGCGCACGAGGTACTTGAACGGATCGCCGCGCGCGCACGTGGTCTCGCCGCCCGGCTCGATGGTGTTCCAGCCGGACGGCAGGCCCAGGATCCCGGCCCGTGGCGGGCCGTTCGGGCCTTCGTCCTTGGCGGACGGGCCGCCACAGCCGGGTCCGGCGAGCAGGCACAGCGGGAGATGGAGTGAGAGGAACGCGAGTGCCTTGAAACGCATGACCGTGGTGAGACTAGCATTCCGCGACTCGCGGGCTTGTCCGCCGGCGACGGCCGCAGGGGTTGATCGCTAGGGCGCCGGGGCTCGCTCTGCCCAGAGCTGCGCGGCGGCCGCGCCGACGGCGCGGCGAATCGAGCCCTCGTCGAGGCGCGCTCTGTCGCGCGGCGCGAGGGCGGCGCAAATGGCGAGCGCGACGAGGTAGAGGGCGCCGATGAGCCCGATCCAGCGCAGACCGGACGCACCCAGCCGGGAGATGATCTCGATGGGCACGATCTGCGCGCGGATCTGGACCGCGCCGATGACGAGCACGGCGCGGTCTCCCTCCTGGAGCTCGATGTCGGCGGGGCCCGTCAGCAGGCGCCCGAGCCCGTCGGCGCCGTGGACGCGCGCCCGCGTCCGCCGGGGTACGTGCAGCACGTAGCGCGCGCCGGTCACCTCCGCGATGACGGGGGCCGCCCTATCCAGCTCTCCCGACGGCACGCGCGCGATGGACGCGGGCGTATCGCCGATGTGCGCCCGCCCTTCGGCGAGCAGGTGGCGGACGCCGATCACGTCCTTGCCTCGGACGGCCACGAGCTCCAGCGCGCGCCGCGCGGAGGCGCTCGGCGCGGGCGGCCGTGATCTCCGGTCGCTGACGGGTTCGGCCCTCGATGCCTCATTAGGCCCTTTCGCCATACTCTACAGCCCCCTTCGTCGGCCACGGGCAGGGGTCGACTCTGCATGTACCCTGGAGACCTGCCCGCGGCGGCGCCGCCCCGCGCGCTTCCACATCACTCCCCTTCCCCGGCTCCTCTGGCATGGATCGTTCCGCGGCCAAGCGCGCAGGGACGTGGCGCCCCGGCGGCCCCTGCCGCCGCGCGGGTCCGGAACGGGCGCCCCGGCGCGCGGCGGGCTTGACGAGCGACTCCTCTCCGCGGGCGCGGCGGCGCGACGCGGCGCGCCGTCACGCCGGCGGTCGCGGCGCCACCTTGGGGGTTGAGGAGGGAGAAGGCGGCGGAGCGGACGGCGGCGGCGCCCGAGCCGCAGAGGAGGGGTCGGCCGTCGTCGCTGACGGACCGGCGCGCGGGCTCGCCCTCGACGTCCGGATCGGCGGGCGCGAGCGGGCCGCGCGGCGCGCGCTCAGGATGCGTCGCCGGAGGGGGCGCGCGCGGCGCCCGTACGGAAGGAGAGCTCCAGGCCGTCGTCGAGCGGTATGGCGACGGAGAGATAGCCGTTCTCGTGATTGCGGACGTACTCGAGATAAGGCGTCACGGACTCCGGATACACCGTCGTATCGTCGGCGATGACGAGCGCTCCCGGGCCGAGGTGCGGCTCGAGGAGGTTCAGCACCTGCATGTAGATCTCTTTCCAGCCGTCGAGCAGGACCATGTCGACCCCTGCGTCGAGCCCCTGGCGCAGCGTCTGGAGCGCGTCGCCCTCGCGGAGCTCCACCAGATCGGCGAGGCCCGCGGCGCGCAGGTTCTCGCGGGCCTTCGCGGCCTTGATCGGGTTGAGCTCGGTGGCGATCAGCCGGCCTCCGCCGCCGTCGCGGAGCGCGGAGGCGATGTGAATGGCCGAGATGCCGAACGAGGTGCCGAACTCGACGACGAGCTGCGGCCGCCGCGTCCTCACCAGCATGTACAGGAGACGGCCGACGTCCGGCGCGACCGGCATGTACGCGCGGTCGAGCTCCTTCGCCCAGTACTGGGCGCTCTTCGGCCCACCGGTCCTGTCGATCTCGGCGATGATATGGTCGAATACGGCCGGATCCGTGCTCTCCGCCTCGTGGTAGATGCGTGAGAGGACGCGAGAAACTTCGGGGGTGCTCAGTGAATCCATGGGTGCCTTCCTGTCGGGCGCGGGTTGCGTGTCGTCGGAGCGAAGCAGGCCTCGGGCCTCGTCCGAGGACGCGCTGGCCACGATGACGCCTCGATCCATGAGGCCATCGCCGCGAGCAACGCCCATGCCCAGCGCGCGAATCGCCAGCGCCCGGTCGACGTCGAGCGCATCGAGCCCGGCCCGACCTGCGGCCCCGCGCTTCAGGGCTGCTCCGCCCCGGCGCGGGCCTCGATGACCTGACCGCCGAGGGCGAGCGGCGATGTCCGGCCGATAACGCGTTGGGATCGAGCTCCCGGATGTCCGATAGACCTGCCGGGCGGCGCTCGTGCTCGACCGGGCGACGGGCTCCCCGCGGGCGTGCGCGCTCGAGGTCTCTCGATCGATGTGAGGCCCTGACGGGCCCTCTGCGCGCGGCCCGTCCCCGGCCTTGCTCACCCGTGTTGCTCACCCGCATTGCGCAGTCGCGCAAACGTTCGTCCGGCGCGCCGATGGCCTCGCCCGCCGCGGTCCCCTGCGCGCGTGGCCTGCGCGCGGGGATCGGCGATGGCCACCCGATGGACCGCGCGTTGCACTCGGCCGCGGCGTTCGCGTCGCTACGTAGGGTTCACCGCATCGAAAGGATGTTGTTCATGCAGTTCAAGGTCGCGTTTGGATCGAGCGACGACTGGGACCAGGCCGTCGATCTGGTTCGCCAGAAATACCGGCGCTCCTTCGGCGCCGAGGTGATGCCGAGCCCCGATTGCTTCGTCGTCTGCACCGCGGACCACGGCCTCGGCGCCGGCGCGCCGAAGGTGGTCGCCTGCGCGGGGATGACCTTCAGCTCGGACGCCCGGCTGTTCTCGGAGCGGTACATCGATGAGCCGATCGAACAGATCATCTCCAGGATGGAGCGGCGGCCGGCGAGCCGCGAAGCGATCGTGGAGGTCGGATCGCTCGCATCCGTGGAGCGCCGGGCCGGGACCGAGCTGATCCGCGTCGTGCCGATCCTCGCCTGGTGTCTTGGCAAGAGATATATCCTCTGCACGATCACCGCGAGCCTGAAGCTCATCTTCGACGCCGTCGGCCTCAACTTCCAGCCCATCCGGGGCGCGGACGCCGCGCGGCTCGGCGCCGGAGAGCAGGACAAGTGGGGCAGCTACTACGACCAGGCCCCGCAGACCGGCTATATCCGGCTCGAGGGGATCGCGGAGGTGTTCGCCCGGAACACGGGCCGCTACCGGTTCACGGCCCTCGACGTCAGCCTGACGGAGCACCGGCGCGCGGAGAGCTACCATGAGGCTCCTTGAGTCCATCGTCGCCTGGGGCGAGTCGCGGCCCGATGCCGTGATGATCGAGGTGCTGGACGCGTCGCCCGGCGCCAGGCGCAGCTATCGCTGGGGCGAGGTGCTCGACGCGATCTCCGCGCTGCGGGGCCTGCTCGTCGATCTGCAGGGGGCCGAGGGCGGCGGTCTGCGGGTCGGGCTGATCATGGCCAATTCGCCGGAGTGGGTCGCGGCCGATCTGGCGCTGTTGCTCAGCGGGGCCGTCGAGGTGCCGATCCCGCTCGCGTTCTCGGCGGAGCAGGCGAAGCACCTCCTGGAGCACGTCGACGTCTGCCTGGTCGACGGGCCGGGGGCGTCCAGGCTGCGCGCGTGGGCCGAGGCCGGCGTCGTGGCGCCGAGGTGCATCCCCGTCGACGTCGACGCGCTCTACCGGCGCGGCGGGCCGCGGGACCTCACGCCGCGCCTGCGCGAGGATTTCCTCTGCAAGATCATCCACACCTCGGGCACGACCAGCGCGCCGAAGGGCGTGAAGATCCGGGCCTTCGGCGTGGCCGATCTGGTGGAGTCCCTGCGCCGCAAGGTGCGGCCGGGCACGTACGCGCGGTACCTGTCGATCGTGCCCCTGAGCCTGCTCATCGAGCAGGTCACCGGCATCTACATGACCCTGAGCGACGGCGGCACGCTGGTGCTCCTGTCGCCGCCGTCGCTGCTCCTCGGCACCCCGGGGACGACGGCGAAGGGGATCTTGCCGTACCTCCGGCTCGCGCGCCCCTCGGCAATGACCCTCCCGCCGGCCATGGTGGAGGCGATCGACCGCTTCTGCCAGGCGACCGATCACCGTGGAGAGGCCCTGTTTCAAGAGCTCTTCGGCCGCGACGAGCCGGCGTTCCTCGGCTGCGGCGGCGCCCCCGTCGCGCCGGACGTGCTCTCTCGGCTCGCCCGGCGCGACATCCTCGTCTACGAGGGCTACGGGCTCAGCGAGAACTCCTCCGTGGCGACGTGGAACGTCCCGGGGTGCGCCCGGATCGGCACGGTGGGCAGGCCGCTCGATCACGTGGAGGTCAAGCTGGCCGCGGACGGCGAGCTGCTCCTCAGGAGCTCCTCCCTGTTCGCGGGCTACACCTCGGCCGACCCCTCGAGCTGCGCCATCGACGGCGAGGGCTGGCTGCACACCGGCGATCTCGCGGAGATCGACGGCGACGGCTTCGTCCGCATCACCGGCCGGAAGAAGAACCTGATCATCACGGCCAGCGGCAGGAACGTCTCGCCGGCGTGGGTCGAGTCGATGTACAAATCGCTCGATTTCGTGGAGGAGGCCGTCATCTTCGGCGACCGCCTCGAGAAGATCCACGGCCTCTTCATCGTGGACGAGCGCGCCGATCCGGACGCGGCCCGGGCCGCGATCGACGATTTCGGCCGGCGGCACCTGTCGGAGGTGGAGCGGGCCGCCGAGATCGTCGTCGTGCGCAGCACCCCTGAGCTTGTTCGACATTGCTTCACCATCACTGGCCGGCCCATTCGCGCCGAGCTCTGGAAGCGCATGATGCGGGAGCTCGGCATCTAGAACGCCGATCACGTTGTTCAAGCGAGAAATGAACCGCCAAGACGCCAAGAATTTTTCTCTCTTTACTTGGCGTCTTTTTGGCGTCTTGGCGCCTTGGCGGTTCGAAGTTCTGCGCTTTTCAGCCATTTTCAACCCGTTTGTCGCTCTAGGAGACATTCATGTTCGGTTTGACGACGAAGATCACCCACGAGCACGGCGGCGGCGCGCTCATCACCGCGCAGCCGGGCACGCCGCTCGACGTCCTCGACAAGGCCTCTGTCCTGGCGCTCCTGGCGGACGCCGGCTACATCCTGCTGCGCGGCTACGCCGCCGGCCTGAGCGAGTTCTCGCGGCTCGTGCGGCGCATGAGCGACCGGATCACGCTCGACCCGGCCCGGTCGCTCCACGGCGGGGTGGCGCAGAAGGTCGACGCCGGCGTCGACGCCATCGGGCTCCACTGCGAGAACGGCAACAGCCCGTTCGCGCCGCACCTCTGCTGGTTCTTCTGCGAGCGCGCCGCCGCGATCGGGTCGGAGACGACGGTCTGCGACGGCCACAGGGTGTGGGACGCGCTCACGCCGGCGGCGCGGCGGGCGTTCCTGGACAGGGACATCGTGTACAGCCGCCACGTCGAGGCCGCGAAGTGGAAGAGCTTCGTCTTCCACTCCCTGCAAGGGAAGAAGGCGCTCGAGGAGATCACCCTCGACGACCTGCTCTCGCTCGCCGACGCCCGGCCCGGCACGACGATCCGCGCCTGTGACGGCGGGTCGATCTACTACGAATATCAGGTGCCGGCGGCCAGGAGGACGCTGTTCTCCGACCGCATCGCCTTCGCCAACAGCATCCTGGGCCCGTCGTACAATTACGAGAAGCCGAGGATCACGTTCGCGGATCGCGAGGAGATCCCGCCCGCGCTCCTCGGAGAGGTGGTCCGGGTCACGGAGGCGATGACCGTGGACATCGCCTGGCAGAACGGCGACGTGCTGCTGATCGACAACACCCGCGTGATGCACGGCCGCCGCGCGATCGTCGACCCTCGCCGCACGATCTACAACGCCCTGAGCTTCATCAGGTGAGGAGCGGGCGATCGATGGGGGAGCTGATCGTGGGATTCGAGGGGATGAGCCGCGGCGCCCCGGGCGGGGGCCGAGGCGTCGATCGAGGGACGTTGGGAGAGGAGGGGGAGAGAAGCATGCGCTCCGAGCTGTACGACATCAACCGAGACGCTCACCTGAGGACGATGCACCCGGGCGGCCTCGACTGGCCGGAGCGGGTGCGCCCGGAGGAGCTCGACTTCATCTCGCGCGTGGCGTTCGGCGCGCCGGGGCGCCGCTCGGGGGCGGTCGCCTACCTGGCCAAGGAGCTCGCGCAGCTCGCCGAGATCGAGCGCCACGTCTCGGCGGTGATGACCTACGTCATGGCCGAGGTCCAGGCGGACGCGAGGCCGCTCGGCGAGGGGTTCGAGCTCAACCACGCGCTCTCGTGCTTCGCCGCGGAGGAGCTCCAGCACGCGGGCATGTTCTACCGTTACGTCCGGCTGCTGTCGGGCCGGGACTTCACGTGTCCCGACAACCTCTTTGGCCAGCGGGTCGCCCTGTACCAGGGCGGCGACTCGCCGTACGTCAAGCTCTCGGCGCTCTGCTGCTCCGCGTACGTCGGCGAGTCGCTGATCACCGTGTTCGAGCACCGCCTCAGGGCGCTGGACCCGGAGAGGGCGTTCTTCTTCACCCAGGTCCTGCACGCCCATGGCCTGGACGAGGCGCGCCACGTCAAGTTCGATCACTTCCTGTTCGACCATGTGGTCCCGGCCCTGAGCCGGCAGGAGCGGCGCCGGATGCGCCAGATCCTGGAGGGCACCGAGGCGCTCAACGGCGAGCTCGCGAGGCGCTTCGAGGAGCACGCCAAGGCGACGTTCGACGTCGACTACACGGAGCAGAACGTCGCCCACGAGACGCAGCTCAAGCTCGCGAGGTCGTTCCGCGGCCTCATGCTCGATGAGGAGCTCGTCCGCAAGGTCGATGACGGGATGAGCGAGGCGGACCGACGCGTGATCAGGGAATTCGGCCACACGGAGGCGATCCACGGCTGAAGGGGGGCAGGCCGGGGGGCCGGCCAGCCCCGCCGCGGGTGGCCGTCAAACGGGCTGGTCGCTCAGGGCGTCACGTAGCAGAGGTCGAGGCGCGGCCGCTCGGCGGCGTTCGGCTCCTCGCTCGACCGGAGGGTGCGCTTGCCCGCGCCGAGCTCGCGCAGGAGCACGCCGTGGTTGGGGAGCGCGCCCGAGACCCAGTCCTGGACGAGCGCCGTCACGTCGCACGACACCGTGGTCGTGAGGTTGGCCGGCACCGCGAGCGACGCTTCGACGGCGGGGTCGAAGGCGCCGTTCAGCGAGCTGTACGTGACGGAGGCCTCGGCCCACGGCGCCGTGATGGCGTGCACCTCCAGCGTCGCGGCCGTCGGGGCGTAGAGCGCTCTCACCGAGAACGTCGCGCCCTCGATGGTTGCGTCTCCGGGGATCCCGGAGAGATCGAAGGCGACGAGGCTCAGCTTCTGTCCTGAGCCGGAGACGCCGGTGAAGAGGTTGAGATACGAGCCCGAGGTCGTGTTCGGCTCGGAGCTGGAGATGAAGGCGTCGGCCACCCCGCCGGCGCCGCCGCGGCGGATGGCGACGCAGATCGGATCGCAGGCGTTGCCCACGCCGTCGGCGTCGTTGTCGCCCTGTCCCGGGTTGGCGTCGCCGGGGCAGTTGTCGAAGGTGTCGCTCACGCCGTCGCCGTCGGTGTCGACCCACGCGGGGACGTTCACGTCGAAGGAGGCGCTCGACGTGTTGCCCGCCGCGTCGGTCGCGCTGCAGGTGACGGTGGTGACGCCGACCGGGACGACGGCGCCCGGCGCGGGCGAGCAGGTCACCGGGACCACGCCGTCGACCGCGTCGAGCGCGACGGGGCCGAAGGCGAGCTCGGCGCCCCAGGGCCCCGCCGGCTCCACGGTCATCGAGCCGGGGACGGTCAGGATCGGAGCGCTCGTGTCCTCGACGATGACGGCGAAGGTGCCGTAATCGAGGTTCCCGGTGCCGTCGAGCGCATAGCAATGGACGATGGTGACGCCGATCGGGAGGGTGCTGCCCGGCGGCGTCGTGCAGATCACGGGGACGACGCCGTCGGCGTCATCGATCGCGGAGGCGGTGAACGCGACCGCGGCGCCGCTCGCGCCCGTCGCCTCGATCACGAGGTCGTCGGGCACCGAGAGCGTCGGCTCGGTCGTGTCGCCGACGGCGCCGGTGCCGCAGTCGAGCCGCAGATCGAGGTCGAAGACCGGCGGCGGGATGAGCATGACGGCGCTCTCGACGTACGGCTGCGCGGGGTCTTCGGGCGCGTGGCAGCCGGGCTTCTCGGCGCGGACCTTGTAATAGCCGGTCAGGACATCCCAGCCGAAGTGCCCCTCCGCGTCGGAGATGCTCGGGTTGGCGCGGTTCATGGGCGACATGATGGCGCTGCCGTCCGGCACGAAGGTGAAGGACTCCGGCGCGCCGGTGTCGGAGCGGAAGAGGGTGACCGTGGCCCCCTCGATCGGCGCGCCGCCCACGGTCCGGATCCACCCGCTCGGGTCGATGTAGATCGGGAAGGCGATGCTCGTGATCGTGGGGCCGCATTGCGTCCGGAGGAGGACGTTGGCCGCGCCGTGGTTGGGATAGAAGGGCGGAACGACGGCGCTGAACCGGCCATTGCCGTCGAGCTGCATCGGCCCCGAGGCGAAGGTGACGGCGCCGAACTTCACGTCGTAGGTCGCCGTCCCGCCGGCGCAGCCCGGGGTGGTCAGGGTGGTGGGATCATGCCAGTAGACGACGGGGACGTCCCCGCCGCCCCGGGAGGAGGGCTGGAGATCGGTGCCGGGCGGCGGCTCGGCCGGGCTGTCGAGCCGGAGCGACTGCGCCGGGTAGCCGATGACCGCCAGCGCAAGGGTGGTCTGCGTCTGGATCAGGTCCGACCCCGTCGGCGGGAACGCGGTGATCGTCAAGGTGGCCCCGTTCGCCGTTTCCCCCTCGAGCGGTATGCGGTCCGCCGTGAAGATGCCCTCCTCGTCGGTCGTCCCGTACCACGGGCAACGGATCTGCTGCTGCTGCGGCGCGCTCTCGCAGATCTGCACCGGCGCGCCCGCCACGGTCACCTCTTGCCCAAGATCGTTCAGCGCCGTGACCTTCACGGTGAGGCTCGCGCTCCCGGTATCCAGCGTGCCGTTCCTGACCGGGTACGTGTAGCGCCCTGGCCTCTCGATGCCTCCCGCAGATCTCGCGACGAGCGGATACGAGGTGTCCGCGTCGACGAAGATATCGCCGACGTCGTTGTCCGTGCTGCGCTGCACCGCGGCCTTGTCGAGCTCGTAGGGCCTGGCGCCGGGGGGGAGAGTGCCGTCCGGGCGCACGCCGGGCGCATAGCCGACGCGCGCGGTCTCGCCCCCGAGCCCCCCGACGCCGCCGCTCGCCGTCCCGGCGTTCCACTGGATCTGATCGTAGTTGAAGATGATGTCGAAGTCCCCCTTGGCGCGGAACACGAGGCTCTGCGGGTTGCATGCTTCCGATGCAGGGTCGCACATCGGCGGTGGACAGGCTGGATCGGAGCCATCGCAGACCAGCGTGGTACACGGCGGCTCGTCGACGTAGCACGTGTGGGCGTCCGCGAGCAGGAGCTGGAAGATGTTCAGCCTGTCCGTGCCGCCCAGGTAATAGCCGACGCCCGCGGCGGTCTCCGAGTCGAAATCGTAGTTCGCCCACACCGCACAGAAGGCCGGCCGGCCGTCGCCGGTGAGCTTCTCGACGGAGCCCCAGTGGACGACCCCCGAGCCGGCGCCCCTCGTGTCGACGTCGGCGAAGAAGGGGGCGATGATGGCGCTGTTCGTGCTCTCGAGCGGGAACGGCGTGTAGGTGTTGAGCGGGCCGTCGAAGGTGACGTTGCCGTTGTTGTTGACGTAAACGGTGTTGTATCGATTCTCGAAGAAGTTGACCTCGAACGGGAGCCCCTGCGCGGGGCTCGAGCCGTCGTCGTTCGCCGGCAGCACGTTCTGGAAGCAGCCCTCGTCGTAGATCACCGCGTCCGGGCCGACGGCGAGCGCCTGGCTAGGTAGCCCTCCGCAAAGCACCAAGGCGCCGGCGGTCCCCCACCGACCAACATTGCGCTTCATTCTATCCTCGCTTCGCCTCAGACAAAGAGGCGTCATGATAATGCATGCTCCCGGGGGGCAATGGAACCCTTTTTTTCTCATTCGCAGTGCGCCTCGTCCGGCGCATGGCCCCAGAGGACGAACGCCGCGAGCGGATCTTAAAGGACAACGGAATCCGCCGCTCCCGTGGGCAGCGCGCTGTCTCCTCCGTCTTCCCTCTTCCCTCTCCCATCCCTCTCCCATCCCTCTCCCCTCCCTCTCCCCTCTCCCATCCCTCTCCCCTCCCTCTCCCCTCTCCCCTCTCCCATCCCTCTCCCAACGCGTTCCCGACGCGTCGCGCTCCGCTCACAATGGAATCGCGCAGGAGGCGCCTTCGCCTTGACGCCGTTTCAGGCGCCTGGCTCTCATGGCGGCATGAGGCGCGTGCCCGGTTTGCGGTGCGAGGACACGAGAACCCGTACTGGCCCGCTGATGGGCTCCTTGTTCGCGGCGCTCGCCATCACGACGGCATGCGCCGGACCGGAGCCGTCGCCGACCGACGTGCTCACCGAGCGGTTCCCCGCCGTGGCGGCGCGCGTGGTCGACCGAGGCGACGAGCTGGTCGCGCGGGGCGCCGTCTTCGCGCTCGCGGACGATCGCGCCGCCGGGTTCCTCTCCGTGGAGCTGCCTCGCGACGCGGGGGAGCCGGTCCGATTCCGGCTCCCCGGCGCCGACGGGTGCTCCGGCCCCGCGACGGCGTGCCCGGACGCCCTCGAGATCCGGGTGCGCGAGGCCGGCGCCCGAGGGAAGGTGACGCGGGCGGGCCGCGCGCTCGCCCACGGCCGGCCCGGAGGGACTTCCTTCTGGACGGTCGAGCCCAGCGCGGCCGAGGAGTGGCTGCTGCTCGAGGCGGCGGCGGTCCGGCGCGGCGCCCCCGTCGCGACCTGGCACATCGAGGGAGCGACGCTGCGCAAGGCGGGCGACGTGGTGCTCGCGGTGGACGCCGCCGGCATGCCGCGGCTGCGCGTGACCGCGCCGGAGGCCTTCGCCATGGAGGGCGAGCGCCGCGTCGGCGCGCGGCTATCGGTCGAGGGAGCGACGCTCGCGCTGCACGTCGACGCCGACGGCGAGGCGGTGCTCGTCGACCCCATCTGGGAGCAAGTCTCGGCGACGATGATCGCGGGACGCCGGGAGCACACCGCGACCCTGATCACGAGCGGCACGAGGGCCGGCCAGGTCCTCGTCGTGGGCGGTTATAACGGGGCAGCCGCGCTGAACAACGGCGAGCTCTACGATCCCGTGACGAACACGTGGTCGCTCACGGTCACGATGGGCAGCACGGGACGGTACCAGCACACCGCGACCCTGCTGAGCGACGGGCGCCGGGTGCTCGTGATGGGCGGGCGCTCCGGCTCGACGGCCGTGGGCACGGCCCACATCTACGATACCGAGCTGAACACCTGGACGAGCGCCGGGGAGGCGGGCAATCGCGCGTCCCATACCGCGACGCTCCTCGATGACGGCGACGTGCTCGTTGCAGGCGGGCTCGACGGGACCACCGTGATCGGCGACCCGCGGCGCTACGACGCCGCGACGGGGACCTGGTCGGCCGCGGGGACCCTGGGCGCGCGTTATACCCACAGCGCCGTCCGGCTGCTGGATGGGACCGTGCTCGTCGCGGGCGGGTATTCCACCAGCTACCTGAGCACCGCGGAGATCTACGACCCGGTCAGGAACACGTGGTCGGCGACCGGCGGCCTGAGCATAGCGCGACGTTCGCACAGCGCGACGCTCCTCTCGGACGGCGACGTCCTTGTCGCCGGCGGCACGAACGGGGAGCACCTGAGCAGCGCGGAGCGGTTCGACCCGGAGGCGGGGCGCTGGCTGCCCGCCGGCGACATGCCGGCCCCGCGCAGCAACCACGCCGCGGTGCTGCTCGCCTCGAGCGGCAGAGTCCTGGTCACCGGCGGATTCAACGGCAGCTATCTTCCCACGACGGCGCAATACGATCCGTCGAGCGGCGCGTGGTCGGCGGCGGAGAACATGGTCACCGCCCGCGCCTATCACACCCTGGTGGCGCTCGGCGACGGCCGGCTCCTCTCGGCCGGCGGCCGGAACACCGCGGCCGCCCTGTCGAGCGCCGATCTCTATCTCCCCGAGCTCGCGGACGGCGCGCCCTGCCTCGCCGACCGGGAGTGTCTGAGCGGCCGCTGCGTCGACGGGGTCTGCTGCAACACCGCGTGTGGCGGGGGCGCGCCCGGCGACTGCCAGGCCTGCAGCACCGCGGCCGGCGCGTCGGTGAACGGCGTGTGCGGCCCGCGCGTCTCGGGCAGCCTCTGCCGCGGCTCGGCCGGGATCTGCGACGTCGAGGAGCGCTGCGACGGCAGATCCATCGAATGCCCCGCGAACGCCGTCGCCTCCGCCACCACCGTGTGCCGGCCGGCGGCCGACCTGTGCGACGCGGCCGAGACCTGCGACGGCAGGTCCGCCGAATGCCCTGCGGACGCCGTCGCCTCCGCCACCACCGTGTGCCGGCCGGCGGCCGGCCTGTGCGACCTGGCCGAGACCTGCACCGGCAGCGCCGCCGCCTGCCCCGCCGACGCCGTCCGCAACGCCGGCACCGTGTGCCGGCCGGCGGCCGACCTGTGCGACGTGGCCGAGGCCTGCACCGGCAGCGCCGCCGCCTGCCCCGCGAACCGCTTCGCGCCTGCCACCACCGTGTGCCGGCCGGCGGCCGACCTGTGCGACGTGGCCGAGGCCTGCACCGGCGGCGCCGCCGCCTGCCCCGCCGACGCCTTCGCGTCTCCCGCCACCGTCTGCCGGCCGGCGGCGGACGTGTGCGACGCGGCCGAGACCTGCACCGGCGGCGCCGCCGCCTGCCCCGCCGACGCCTTCGCCTCGGCCGCCGCGATCTGCCGGCCTGCCGCGGGCCCCTGCGACGCGGCCGAGCGCTGCACCGGCGGCGCCGCCGCCTGCCCGGCCGACGCCCTCGCGCCGCCGGACACCGTGTGCGCCCCCGGCGCCTGCAGCGCCGACGCGACCGCCAGCGTCCCGCCGAGCCGCTGCACCGACGGCGGCGCCTGCGTCGAGCGCCCCGCCGTGGACTGCGGCCTCTACCTCTGCGCCGTCGATGCCTGCCTGACCGGCTGCTCCACCCACGAGCAATGCGCCGCCGACGCCTACTGCGACCCGCCCTCCTGCACGGCGAAGAAGCCGCTCGACGCGGCGTGCGCGGCGACCGTCGAGTGCGCCCGGGGCGACTGCATCGACGGCGTCTGCTCGCTCGACGTCGACGGCGACGGCGTCGGCGACGCGAGGGACAACTGCCCCGAGACGCCGAACTCCACGCAGACCGACTCCGACACCGACGGCCGGGGCAACGCGTGCGACGACGACGACGACGACGACGGCAAGCCGGACCTCGAGGACGCCTGCCCCACCGTCGCGGACCCGGACAGCACCTCCGACCGGGCGTGCAGCTGCGACCCGCCGCGGCAGGACGGCGACCCCTGCGACGACGGCGATCCCTGCACCCAGACCGACGCCTGCCGGGAGGGGCGCTGCGTCGGCAGCGACCCGTTCGTGTGCCCCCAGCCCGATCCGAGCACCTGCAAGAGCGCGGTCTGCCTGCCGCCGAACGGCACCTGCGTCCCGCGCAACAAGCTCGAGGGGGCCCCGTGCCCCGGCGGGACCTGCATCGCCGGCGGCTGCCTGCTCGACGATCCGCACGGCGGCGGAGGCGCCGGCGGCGAGCCGGGCGGGACCGGCGGCGGGCCGGGCGGGGCCGGCGGCGGCTCCGGCGGGAGCGGCGGCGGCGCCGGCGGGGCGGGCGGCGGCGCCGGCGGGGCGCTCGCCGGGTCGGGCGGCGCGGCGGCCGGCGGCGACGCCGGCAGCGGCGCCGCCGGCGGCGAGGAGCCCCCCGGCGGCGCCGCGCGGGGGCAGCTCCGGCTCCACGGCAACGGGTGCGCGACGCGCGGCGCCGCCGGCGGCCCCCCGGGTGACGCCGGCCACGGCCCGCTCTGGCTCCTCGCGGCGCTGCTCCTCGCGCGCCTGCCTATTTCGTGGCGCGCTCCCCGCGCTGGTGTAGATCGCCGCCCGTGAGGAAACGCCCCCTCGGCAAGACGACCCTTCAGGTCTCGGAGCTCGCCCTAGGCACCTGGGGCCTCTCAGGCGACGGCTACGGCCCGGTCTCCGAGGTCGAGGCCGATCGCGTCATCGACCGCGCCCTCGCGGTCGGCGTCGACCTCTTCGACACGGCCGACGTCTACGGCCGCGGCGAGATGGAGCGCCGCCTCGGCAAGCGGCTCAAGGACGCCCGCGACACGTACGTCGTCACCAAGATCGGCACCGACCTCGAGGGCCAGCCGCCGACGAAGCGCTTCGACCCCGCCTACCTCCGCACCGCGTTCGAGCGCTCCCAGGAGCGGCTCGCCCGCGACGTCGTCGACGTCGTCCTGCTCCACAACCCCACCGTGGCCGCGATGCGCGCGAAGGAGCCCCTCGCCTACCTGAAGGAGCTCAAGCAGGCCGGGAAGATCCGCGCCTACGGCGTGAGCGCCGGCTCCGCCGACGTCGCCCGCTCCGCGCTGCGCGACGAGGTCGACGTCGTCGAGCTCGCCTACAACGCCTTCCTCCCCGGCGATCTCCACGAGGTCGCCGGCGACGTCTCCGAGAGCGGCGCCGGCGTCCTCGCCCGCTCGGTGCTCGCGCACGGGCTGCTCGCCGGCCAGTGGAGCCCCGACCGCGAGTTCTTCGCCGACGATCACCGCATGCGCCGGTGGACCCGCGACGAGCTCAGGACCCGCCTCCGCCAGCTCGACGCGCTCCGGCCGCTGGTCGGCGGCGCCGTCGTCTCGCTCCGCTCGGTGGCGCTGCGCTTCGTCCTCGCGAACAACCTCGTCTCGTCCGCCGTGCTCGGCCCTCGCTCGGTCGCCCAGCTCGACCAGCTCGTCCGCGAGGCCGGCATGCCCCCCTACCTCCGCGACACGGCGCTCGCGGAGCTCGCAGGGCGCCTCAATCAAGCCGGGATCCAGGGGTGATCGGGATGGCCCAGAGCGACAGGGAGCTCGACGAGATCGTCCGCATCGCGCGCGCGGCGGCGGCGGTCGTGATGGACGTGTACGCGACGCCGTTCGCCGTCGAGATGAAGGGCCCGGGCGATCCGGTGACGCGCGCCGATCGCGAGGCGAACGCCCTCATCTGCGGCGCGCTCGAGGCCGCGTTCCCCGGCGAGGCGATCCTCGCCGAGGAGAGCGTCCCGGCCGGCGAGGAGCTCGCCGCCCGCTTCGGGCGGGAGCGCGTGTTCTTCGTCGACCCGCTCGACGGCACGCGCGAGTTCGCCGACCGGAACGGCGAGTTCGCCGTGATGATCGGCCTCGCGGTCCGCGGCCGCGCCGCGCTCGGCGTCGTGGTGATGCCCACGACCGGCGAGGCGCTGGCCGGCCGCGCCGGCGGCGACGACGGCGACGGGCGCTCCGCCTTCCTCGAGGCGCGGGACGGCAGCCGCCGCCCGCTCCAGGTCTCGGCGGTGGCCTCGCCGGCCGACGCCACGCTCATCGTCTCGCGGTCGCACCGGCCGAAGGAGATCGAGCCGCTGCTCTCGCGGCTCGGCATCTCGAGGGTCGTCCCGTGCGGCTCTGTCGGCGTGAAGATCGCCCGGATCGCGACGGGCGAGGTCGACCTCTACGTGCACGGCGGCGGCGGCGCCAAGCTCTGGGACAGCTGCGCGCCCGAGGCCGTGCTCCGCGGCGCCGGCGGGCGCTTCACCGACCTCGTCGGCGCGCCCATCGACTACACCGGCCCCGGGCTCAAGCTCGCCCGCGGCATCATCGCCTCGAACGGCGCGCTCCAGGCCGCCGTCGTCGCCGCGGCGAGGTCGGAGCTCGGCTGAGGCGCGATGCGGTCGGAGGCGGAGATCGTCGTCATCGGCGCGGGGATCATGGGCCTCGCGATCGCCTACAACCTCGCGCGGCACCACGGCATCACGGACGTCGTCGTCGTCGACCGGAGCTACCTCTGCGGCGGCGCCAGCGGCCGCAACGGCGGCGGGGTGCGGGCGCAGTTCTCGAGCGAGGGGAACATCCGGCTCATGCAGGAGAGCATCCGCATCTGCCGCGATTTCGCCCGCGAGATGAGGATCAACATCTGGTTCCGGCAGGGCGGCTACCTCTTCCTCGTGCGCAGCGAGGCCGGCCGGCGGACGCTCGAGAAGAGCGTCGCCGTGCAGAACGAGTGCGGCCTCGGCACGCGGATGCTCACCGCGAACGAGGCGCGCGCCCTCGTCCCGGAGCTCTCCACGGAGGGCGTCGTCGCGGCGAGCTACAACCCCGACGACGGCGTCGTCTTCCCCTGGCCGTTCGTCTGGGGCTACGCCGAGCGCGCCCGGAAGCTGGGCGTCGACATCGCCACGTTCACGAACGTCCTCGGCTTCCGCACGCAGGGCGCGCGGATCGACGCCGTGGTCACCGATCGCGGCGAGATCCGGACGCACCGGGTGGTCAACGCCGCCGGCGCGTGGAGCCCCGAGGTCGCGCGCATGCTCGGCGTGGAGCTGCCGAACCGCCCGCACCGCCACGAGATCTGCTCGACCGAGCCGCTCAAGCCCTGGCTCGGCCCGCTCGTCGCCGACCTGTCGAACGGCCTCTATTTCTCCCAGTCGATGCGCGGCGAGATCGTGGGCGGCATCTCCAACGAGGACGTCCCCGAGGGCCTCGACATGGGGTCGAGCCATAAATTCCTCGCGCTGTACGCCCGGGCGCTCGTCACGGCGTGCCCGGTCCTCGGCAGCGTGAAGGTGCTGCGGCAGTGGGCTGGCTGTTACGACCTCACCCCCGACCAGAACCCCATCGTGGGCGGGGTCGACGAGGTGGAGCACTTCTACCAGGCCTCCGGGTTCATGGGGCACGGCTTCATGATCGCGCCGGTCATGGGCAAGCTCATCGCGCAGCACATCGCCGAGGGCACGACCCTCCCCCTGTTCGATCGCTGGAACCTGCGCCGCTTCAAGGAGGGCCGGCTCCTCAGCGAGGCGATGATCATCGGCTGATCCCGGCCCCAGCCCCCTATCTCGCTGGGCCTGTACATTCTTTTTGTACTCGTCCAGTTACACGCCACCCGGACACGTCCGCGTCGCCCGGACAGGGATGCCCGCCGCCCGGACAGGGATGCCCGCCGCCCGGACAGGGATGCCCGCCGCCCGGACAGGGATGCCCGCCGCCCGGACAGGGATGCCCGCCGCCCGGACAGGGATGCCCGCCGCCCGGACAGGGATGCCCGCCGCCCGGACAATGCACCTTCTCCCTCGGACGTCGGGGGACCTTCCGTCCGCGCCGGGTGCTGCTGGATCCTGTCCGGACGACGCGCGCAGGCGTCCACGCGGACTGTAGGCGGCCAATGTCACGAGCCGCCGTGCGGCTCGAGGGCCGTAGGAGACGAGGACGACATTGACGGCGAGTGCGACGTAATCCAGTCCAGCCACCAGAGTGGAGCGCGGGCGGTGACACCGCTCACCTTCACCGTGTCCTCGGCAACCTGGGCAGCGACGGAGACATCATCCCACGCAGAGAGGTCGAGCAGCTCGCGTGCCCGCATGGCGGATATGAGACCAGCAGATAACGCCGCTCGAACTCGCCGAGAAAGTAGAGCCTCACGCGCTGGCGGAGCGACATGCGAGAGCGGCGGAACCGTCTTCTGAATCTCTTCGAGGATCTCCTCGAGAAGGTACTTTTCTATGTAGCCGACGTTGTACAGGTGGTAGGACGTCAGCTCGATCGTCGTCCCGTAGTGCTCCCGTGCACGTTGGACCAGCTCTACAGCGGGCTTCACCTCCCTCGCACGGACCGCTGGCCTCCCGAGCAGCCGGTGGAGCCCGAGCTTCGGCAACAGCAACTCTGCAGCGAAGGCGCGGGCGCGCTTCTCGACGGCATCGCCTTGCCGTCTCGGCGCATCCTCTTCCTGGTCTTCGGTGATATCAATCCAGAGCCCGATATCCTCCCGTGGCTCGTCGAAGAGGAGGTGGCAGATCTCATGCGCGAGATCCACCCGCCGCCGCGGCGGATGAACTCCCCATTCCGTCGCCGTGTTGAGGAGAATGGCTGCAAGCCCGCTCCTTCGATCCTTCACCGTGACCGCCAGAACGGACGGGCTATGCAGCGGCTTCTCCAGCACGGGCACACCGAAGGCTTCCTCCACCAGCGTCTCCAGCGGGTCGGGGAGAGGAGCGGTCGGTGAATCGAGCAGGTTCTTCTGGTGCAGGATGTCTCGAAGGCGCCGCGCTCGCTCATACCCATCGGCGCTCGCGTTGTGCCCGACCGGCGCTTCCTTGAACCAATCGACTCTCTTGAGCGGCGCGGGCCGGCCCAGGCGCTCCTCCAGCCCCTCCACGTCGCGCGCGATCGTCAGCGCTTCTCGCGCCGCATCTTCATCGGCGTGAAAAAAGTCCGGCACGCTCGCGTGTCGAAAATGGAACGACAGCGCGAGCTCTCCGTGTGGCGTATCCGCCCATAGCGCCGTCGGCGAGAGCTTCAACCTCCGCTCGACGCGGGCCAGGGCAGCGGTCGAGATCGGCACGGCCTCGCCTGCTTCCAGCCGCGCGAGCACATCTTCGGACACGCTTGCGTCGCGGGCGAGCGTCGCCCGTTCTATGTGGCGCGCCTCGCGAGCCGCCCGCAGGCGTCGTCCTACCGCTGCGAAGTCGACCATGGGTCGCAGCATAGTGAATCCCCGCACTTCGTCTATACTCGCCCCCCTTCCCCATGGGTCACCTCGTCCTCGTCACCGGATCCTCGAGCGGCATCGGGCTCGCGACCGCGGTCGCCTGCGCGGCCGCGGGCCACCGGGTCGTCGCCACGATGCGCCGCCCCGAGAAGGCCGGCGCGCTCCTCGCCGCGGCCGCAGCCGCGGGCGCCTCGCTCGAGGTCGAGCAGCTCGACGTGGCCGCGGCGAGCGCCTCGGACCGGGTCCGGGAGATCCTCCAGAAGCACGGCCCCGCCTACGCCCTCGTCAACAACGCCGGGATCGCGGTCGGCGGCGCCTTCGAGGAGCAGGCGGACGACGACGTCCGCGCGCAGTTCGAGACCAACGTCTTCGGGCTCATGGCCGTGACGCGCGCCGTGCTCCCGGCGATGCGCCGCGCCGGGCGCGGCCGCGTCGTCAACGTCTCGAGCGTCTCCGGGCTCGTCGGCCTCCCCGGCGTGAGCGCCTACGCGGCCACGAAGCACGCCGTCGAGGGCTTCAGCGAGGCGCTGCGCTGGGAGGTCGCCCCGTTCGGCGTCCACGTCTGCCTCGTCGAGCCCGGCACCTTCAAGACCGAAATTTTCTTCGAGAACCAGCGGCGCGGCGCCCACATCGCGCCCGACGGACCGTACGCCGCCATGACCCGGACGATCGAGCAGCTCGTCCTCAAGGACGCCGCCAAGGCCCCGCCGCCCGCCCCCGTCGCGGCGGCGATCCTCCGCCTCATCGAGGAGCCCTCGCCGCCGTTCCGCACCCTCATCGGCCGGGACGCTCGCGCGCTCGTCGCGCTGCGCCGTGTCATCCCCGACCGGCTGTTCGCCTCGGGGATCCGCCGGCTCGTGTCCGCGCCGCGCTCGCGTTGACACGCCCCCTGGCGCCGAATAGTTTCGGCTCCGCCGTTTCCATGGCGGAGCGGCGCCACGTCGTGGCCGAAGGGGGGCCGCGCCCCCTGCCGCGCGCTGTTTTTGTCCACTTTCGTCCCCTCAGGCTAACGAAGGCTAGCCGCTGACCGCCTCTCCTTATTCCGCGCGCCGCGCGACGGCGAGGTAAGGCCGGCAGCATCACCGAGGTCCCGGAGGAAACACCATGTCCCGCTCAGCACGCAGCATCCTGCCGCTCCTTCGCTCGCTCCTCCTGGGGGCCGCCACCGCGTCGTCGATGGCGCTCTCCGCAGGGATCGTCGCCGGGTGCGCCGACGAGAACGACCCCGAGACGCACGTCAAGCGGCTCGACGACCCGGCGACGGTTACCCCCTCGGTCAACCGGCTCGTCCAGTTCTTCGAAGACGCGATGACGCGCGACAACAAGGACCGGAACGGCCCGACCGTGAAGCCGCTCCTCGACAAGATCATCGAGCCGATGACGCAGCGGTGCGTGGCCGGCGACCTCGACGAGCGCACGAACTCGAAGCTCATCAAGTTCATCTCCGACACGCGCGACCCGCGCGGCGACGCCTGCCTCATCAAGGCGCTCAAGGACTACAAGCCCGAGTCGACCGAGGAGGACGTCCGCTGGGCCGTGCGCGGCCTCGGGGCGATGAAGTCGGAGAAGGCCGCCGAGCCGCTCATGGCCGTCTTCACGAAGCTCCAGCACGGCAAGCCGAAGGGCTCCACGATCTCGCGCGACGTGCACGACGCGATGATCGAGATCAACAGCAAGTCGTGGGAGGACGGGCTCATCACGATGATCGGGCGCCCGATCAACGATCCGAAGGACGTCGGCACGCTGCGGAACGAGCTGTTCTGGCAGATCACCGCGGCCGAGCTGCTCGGCTGGCAGCGCAGCGAGAAGGCGGTCGTGCCGCTGCTCAAGGTGGTGCTGTCGCCGCTCAAGGCGGACGCCGCGACGACCGCGATCCTCGCCCTCACGAAGATCGGCAAGCCCGCGATCCAGCCGGCGATCCAGCTGCTCCAGGGCGAGCACAAGGAGCTCGTCGAGTACTCGAAGGTCGAGAACCTGAAGGCCGCCGGCGACAAGCCGAGCGCGGAGCAGAAGAAGGCGGCGGAGACCGCGCACGTGGCGGCGGCCGCGCTCGTCCTGGCGACGATCGGCCGGCAGGAGTCGGTGCAGCCGCTGCTCGCCGCGCTCGAGAAGGCCGAGGACGTGCCGCGCGCCATCATCGCGCGCGAGCTCACCAAGGTGCCGAAGACGCCGGAGACCCTCGCCGCCTTCCAGGCGGCCTACGAGAAGACGCCCGCGAGCCTCGAGATGCCGCCGGCCGGCATCAACGCGCGGGTCATGCTCGCCGAGGCGGCGGGCAACTTCTTCGACGCGAGCCTCGTCCCGTGGCTCGTGAAGACGGGGCTCGAGGCGCGCGGCGAGGAGGACGACGTCGCGCAGATCCGCGACGTCTCGCTGCAGACGGCGCTCAAGCTGATGAAGCCCGACCAGATCGCCGACGTCGACCGGCTCGCGAACACCCGCACGAGCGGCGGCGGCACGGTCGGCAAGTCGATGGAGAAGGAGATCAAGCTCGCGAAGGACCTGCTGGGCGCCTGCGGCGCCAAGGTCGAATGCTACGTCGGCAAGCTCGGCGACCCGGCGGCGCAGACCAAGGAGACGCAGTTCCAGGGGATCAAGGCCGCCTACATGACGGGCGTCCTCGGCACCCCCGAGGTCCGGCAGCAGATCATCGACGCGCTGCCGAAGGTCTCGAACGCGGCCGTGCGCTTCGTGTCGGTCTCGGTCATCGACTCGCTCTCGCCGAAGGGCGACGCCGAGGTCGCGAACAAGCTGCAGAAGATCGTCGACGAGGGCGAGGCCTCGAAGGATCCCGAGAAGATCTCCGGCAACGCGCCCTTCAAGACGGTCATCTACCGCCTGACCGCCCGCGCCCAGTAAGCGCCTGCGCCGCCCCCGTCACCGCCCCCGCCCCGCGGTCAGCCCCGGGGCGGGGGAGCGCATGGCATCACGCTATTCCAGTTTTTCTTCTCTCGGCGCCCTCCGGGTGCGATGTTCCGCCGGGGCGCAGGGCTCCCCGGTTTTTCCTGGCATCTCCTCCGTCTTGACGGTTTACTCCGGGCCCTTCCCACGGGGCCTTCTGGCTGAACGAACCATGATCGTGCTCGAGGTTACCCAGGGTCTCGCTGCCGGGCGCACCTTCGAGCTCCAGGGCGAGCTGATCACGCTCGGGCGCTCGCCGGACAACCGGGTCGTCCTCGACGATCGCCACGTCTCCGGGGCGCACGCGCGCATCGTCAACGGCGCCGACGGGGTGATCCTCGAGGACCTGCGCTCGACGAACGGGACGAGCGTGATGCGGCGGGGCGAGCGGCTGGAGCTCGGCCCCGGGCGCAGCGCGGTCGCGCTCCACACGGGGGACGTCATCGAGCTCGGCTCGGGCGACGCGGTCACCCGGATGGTGGTGAAGATCCCGGAGGAGGCCGACGACGCGCGGGTCGTCTCGATCCGGCGCCTCGACGACGTCGAGCCCGCCGAGGCGAAGATCGAGCGCGATCCGAGCGCGCTCTCGGCCATGTACGCGGCGCAGAAGCGCATCGGCGCCGCGAACGATCTCGACCAGGTGCTCGCCGAGATCGCCGACGCGGTGCTCGCCCTCGTGCCGAGCTCGACGCACGTGACGGTGGTGCTCCGCGACGACGATCAGGAGCCGGGCGCGGCGCCGGCGGCGTTCGTCCCGGTGCTGACGCGCGTCCGCTCCCCGTCGGGCCGCGGGGCGCCGCCGGCGGGGCCGGTGCCGATCACGCGGAGCGTGTACCGGAAGGTGATCAAGGAGCGGGCGGCCGTGCTCGCGGCCGACGCGCCGATCGAGGTCGGGCAGACCGAGTCGCTGATGGGCGCCTCGATCCGCAGCACCCTGGCCGTGCCGCTCTGGAAGGGCGAGGAGATCATCGGCGTGCTCCAGGCCGACAACCGGAGCGCGCCCGGGATGCTGAACGCGGGCGACCTGGAGACGCTCCTCGTGCTGGCGGCGAACGCGTCGCTCGCGGTGGCGAACGCCCGGCTCATCAAGCGGCTCGTGCTCGCGGAGGAGCGGCTCCAGAAGGAGAACAGCTTCCTCAAGGGGCGCGAGGAGAAGCGCCGGGGCGGGGGCTCGGTCGACATCATCGGCAACAGCGACGCGATGCGCCGGGTCATCGGCCAGCTCGACAAGGTGGTCGACACGCGCGTCACGGTGCTGATCGAGGGCGAGACGGGCACGGGCAAGGAGCTCATCGCCGCCGCCGTGCACTACCGCTCCCGCCGCCGCGACAAGCTCTTCGTCGCGCAGAACTGCGCGGCGCTGGCCGAGAGCCTCCTGGAGAGCGAGCTCTTCGGGCACAAGAAGGGGTCGTTCACGGGCGCCACCGAGGAGAAGAAGGGCCTGTTCGAGATCGCCGACGGGGGCACGCTCTTCCTCGACGAGATCACCGAGACCCCGCTGTCGCTCCAGTCGAAGCTGCTCCGAGCGCTCCAGGAGGGCGAGATCCGCCCCGTGGGGGCGACGAGCCCGAAGCACGTCAACGTGCGCATCGTCGCGGCGACGAACCGGAACCTCGAGGACGAGGTGGCCAAGGGGCGGTTCCGCGAGGACCTCTACTACCGGCTCAAGGTGTTCCCGATCCGCCTGCCGCCGCTGCGCGAGCGGCGGGACGACATCCCGCTGCTCGCGGCGCACTTCCTGGAGCGCTACGCGGACGAGATCGGCAAGCCGTGCGGCGGGTTCAGCCAGCAGGCGATGGAGCTCATGGTCGCGTACGACTGGCCGGGCAACGTGCGGGAGCTCCAGAACGAGGTGCAGCGGATCGTCATCCAGCTGGATCCGGGGGCGTTCGCGACGCCGGAGCTCCTGTCGCCGCGGATCCGGCAGGTCGAGGGGCTCGTGGCGCGGGCGGGGACGCCCAAGGGGTCGCTCAAGGAGATGATGGACGCCGTCGAGAAGTTCTTCCTCCTGGAGGCGCTGCGGGGGCACAACAACAACAAGACCAACGCGGCGAAATCGCTCGGGATTACGCGCGAGGGGCTCCACAAGAAGCTCCGGCAGTACGGGATCTGACCCGGCGGGGGGATCCGAGGCGCGGGGGAGCCATCGGGAGGGGGTGGCGCCGCGCGGGGGCGGCGGGGGGCCCTTCCCACGAACTCGCGCCTCGTGGTGGCTATGGCCGGATGAACGGGTGGGGGTGCGCTAGGAGCGACTCGCTTCGATGCGGGCCGGCGCTCGGGTTCGTGGGGCCCTTCCCCCGCCGCCCCCGCGCGGCGCCACCCCCTCCCGATGGCTCTTCCTCAGGAGGCTCGTGGTGAAGAGCTCAGGGGGCTCGCGGTGAAGAGGCCGGTGAGAGATAGCAAGGGCGATACCCCGGTACGGCTGAGCCTTTTCGGGGGCGGGGCGGGTTCGGTTGGCGGGCCGGGCGCGGACGGGGCATGAGGCGTCCATGGTCCGGGGCTTCGGGCGCGCGATCGGGGGCGCGGCGGCGGGGGTGATCGTCGGGCTGAGCAGCACGGCGAGCGCCTGGTACTTCCCCGAACACGTGGTGCTGACGGAAGAGGGGCTGGCGTGGCTGCCAGGGCCGGCGAAGGGGGCGCTCGCCGAGGCGGTGCGGGAGGTGGCCGGGAGGTCGCTCGTGTGCGAGCGGCTCGATGAGCCGTTCTACGCCACGACGCCGCTGCGACGGGACGCGTGCATCCCTTACGCCACCCTCACCGCCCTCGCGGGAGACCACGCGAGCAGCGTGGGGGAGCTGTGGAGCCTCGTCCGGAAGGACGCAGCTGGAGAGACGGGGCAGCGGCTCCAGTTCGGCGCGCGGACCCAGTGGCGCGACTTCCTCGGAAAGCTGCGGCAGAAGGACGCCGAGCTCGGGATCTCGGATCGCTCCGACCTGGTCCGAGATCTCGATATCTACCTCCTCGGCGTGGACGGGGATTACGTGAACCGCGCCAAGCAGAACATCAGCCACTTCCAGGCCGCGGGGGAGCCCCTCACCCGGGTCGCCGCGGACGTCGCGCGGAGAGGCCGCGTCGACAACGCGCTCGGCCAGTTCATCGGCCATCACCTGCGCTCGCTCCAGCTCGCGACGCGCGCGCGGGCAGCGCCGGCCGACGCGCGGACGAGCCTGCGGCGCGACGCGCTGATGGAGCACGCCTATGCGCTCCACTTCCTCCAGGACGCGTTCGCCGCAGGGCACGCGGTGATCACCGCCGAGCTGCGGAGAGACCCGGAGGAGCGCATCGGGACACACGATCATTTCAACCGCATCGGCGTGTCGGTGACCCGCGCGCTGAGCGCCGTCCCGTGCCCGCTCCTGCGGGCCGGCGGGGTCGACGCCCGGCTCCCCGGCCTGCCGCCCTGCTGGGAGACGGCCGGCGACGGCTTCCTCGGCGTCAAGCCGGCCAGCCAGGACCGGCTCCACGCCGCCGAGGCGACCGCGCGGGCGCAGGTCCAGCTCGCGATGGCGCTCGATCCGCGCTGGGTCGATGCGCTGCTCGATCCGGCCGCGTGCGGCGGACCGGCGCCCGCAGGCCCTCGCGGCGCGCGGCGGGCCGCGCGCGACATCGATCTCGCCATGGGCCTGCTCGACCCCACGCCGGCATGGTCGCTCGGCCCGGCCGAGCGGCGGATGCTGGGCTCGACGTGCGAGCGGGCGAGGCACGTCCTGCGGAGCGCCGTCGCGGCGCTCTCCCGCCTCGACGAGCGCCGCGCCGTCCCGGAGTTCTCCGGCAACACCAGCCAGGACGTCCCCCACCTCGTGGAGCCCGCCGCCCTCGGGCGCCCGTTCACGCTCTGCACCCGGCCGGCCGCGCGCGCCGACCCGGGCATCGACTGGTTCGCCAGCGCCCTTTGCAGCGATCCGGAGCGGGTGGTGCTCGGCACCCCCGACACGAGCCTGCTGCGCCCGCTCCTCGCCGCCTGGCCCGTGCCGCAGGCCGAGCCCGGCAGCCTGGAGGGCGAGGATCCCATCGCCCGCGGGTTCAGCTACCAGGTCTGGCTGTCGGCGCCGCTCGCCCTCCGCGGCGCCTCGGACGAGCGGCCGGCCCAGATCTCGTGGAATCCATCGTTCCTCGTGGGCGCCTCGTACCGCTGGCAATACGTCCTGTCCGGCCGCCCCAACGCCGCGCTGTTCGAGGCCAACGTCGGTCTCCAGACCACGGTGCGCAGCGGCGACCGACGCCACTTCGGGTCCTCCGCCCTCGCCGAGCTCAGGACGCCCGTCCTCTCCATGATGTTCTGGGCCATGGCCAACGGCGTCACGAGGGCCTTCGACGGCGGCCGCGGCCTCGCCGACACCGCCGATATCGTCGAGCTCATGCCCTGCGGCGCGCGCTTCTATTTCGATCTGACCAGCGCCGAGCGGCCGTTCTTCGACGGCTTCGACATCGAGGGGCCCGCGCTGCTCCTGCCGCTCCAGCGGGACCTGCTCGGCACGCAGGGGGTCTCGCGCATGCCCCTGGAGGTGCGGTCGCGCTTCGGTTGCGCGCGCCGGTGCGAGGCATTCTCCGTATCGCTGGAGCTCGCGACCGGCGTCTCCAGGTTGTTCTAGCGCGGCGCGCCGGAGATCCGGGCGGCGCTGCTGACGGCGGCCACACGGCAGCGAGGGCTCGGCAGCGGCTTTTTATCTCGGAGCTCCGCCCTCGCTGCGCCCGCCGGCGCTCGCCTCGTTGGTGCGCCAACCATTCTCCACCACATAGCGTAAAGGTGGGCCCCGGCCTGCACAGACCCTGTAAAGAGCTTGGACATCCGGAGCTCGTCGGTGTTACAACCAAATTGGGCTCAGGGGGATGTGATGAGCGCATGGCCGGCGGCAGGGAGGGCCCGGCGACCGACGCGGGTGGGGCGCGGCTTCCGGCCTGCGCGTCGCATCTGGTCCGCCCGGCGAGCAACACGGGGAGAGGGGGGAATGTGGCCGAGCTCGGAGACGAGCGTCTGAGGACGCGGACCGGGGAGCTCTCCTTCGACAGGGAGAACAAGATCATCCGCTTCGACTACGACGAAGGCGCGGTCCTGACGCTCGCCGACGCGAAGGAGAACATCGCCGCGGCCAAGCGATTCAGCAAGGGCGCGGTGTACCCGCTCCTGTGCGACCTCACGAGGTGCAAGGGCACGGACGTGGACGCGCGCAACTACTACGCGTCGGACGAGGCGACGGAAGGGTACCGCGCCATAGCGCTCCTCGGCGGGCGCCCGGTCGGGCGGATGATCGGCAACGTCTTCCTTGCCGTCTACGGGAACCGCTCCAAGCCCATTCGGCTCTTCGCGGAGGAGAGGGAGGCGATCCAGTGGCTGAGGGGCTTCACTGGCTGATGGGCTCCGCTCCATCGGACGATCCGCGCGTCGCCGAGCTCTGCGAGCTCGTGCTGCGCCTGCTCCCGGCCGAGCGGCGCGGCGACCTGCCGCCGGCCTTCGGGGCGGATCCGCTCGATCAGGCCCTCTCCGCCCTGAGATCGCTCGCGGCGCCGCTCGCGGCGCGCCCGGCCCCGGACGAGCTGAACCAGCGGCTGGAAGAGCTCATGGAGGTGATCGTCGCGCTCGTCGGGTTCAACTACGCCAGGAAGGCGCCCGTCAGCGACAGGAACGATCTGATCGACGGCATGGCGGCCGGCCTGAACATGCTCGGCGAGGAGCTCGCGAGCTCGACGGTCTCCAAGACCTACGTGACGAGCATCATCGAATCGATGCTGGACCTCCTCGTCGTGGCCGACCGCGACAGCGGGATCCGGAGCGTCAACCAGGCCGCGTGCGACCTGTCGGGGTACGCCCGGGAAGAGCTCGTCGGCAGGCCGCTCGACGTCGTGTTTCCCGGGCTCTCGGCCGGCGCGCTCATCGACGCGGGCGGCGCGCGCGACGAGAGGGTCTGTCTGCGAAAGGACGGGCGCGCCGTCGCGGTGTCGTTCCTCGCCTCGGTCATGCGGACCGACGGCGGGCAGATCCACGGGGTCGTCTGCGTGGCGCGGGACCTCACCGACAGCAAGCGGGCCGACGAGGAGCGCTGGCGGCTCCGCGAGGCGGTCCACCGCCAGACGGTCCTCGTCGAGGAGCTCTCGACGCCGATCATCCCCATCACCGACGGGATCATGGTGGTCCCGCTCGTCGGCTCGCTCGACGAGCAGCGGCTGTCGCGGATGACCGAGTCGCTGCTGCAGGCGCTCTCCGCCAGGGCGGCCAGGATGGTCATCCTCGACATCACCGGGGTGCGCACCGTGGATCAGCAGGCCGTGCACGGGCTCATCCGCTCGGTCGGCGCGGCGCGGCTCCTCGGGGTGCGGGTGCTGCTCAGCGGCATCCGCCCGGACGTGGCGAGGGCGCTGGTCGAGATCGGGGCCGACCTCGACGGGGTCGCGACGTTCGGGTCGCTGCAAGACGGGATCGTCCACGCGCTGCGGGGCGCCGCGAAGGGCCGGCCTGCCGCAGGCGCGCGCTCCGCGTAGCGACGGCGCGGACGCCGTGTCGAAGAGGACGGGCCGCGCTCTCCAGCCGGATCACGCGTAACGGGCGGAGATCTCCGCCACGCGCTCGCCCGCATCGACGAGCAACGCGTCACCCCCGATCCGCAGGAGCAGCGGGGCGACCTGCCGCAGGTCGTTGCCGTCCCCGGTCCAGAGCAGGTCGGACCGCAGCGGAGCGCCGGTGACGGCATCCAGCACCCCTCCGAGCACCTGCGCCGCTCGCTCGAGCGAGAGCACCCCGCCGAGCTGCGCGAGCAGGAAGTAGCCCCAGCCGTCCCCGGGCGGCTCCTCCTCGGCCGCGATCACGGCGAGCTCTGCGAGCGCGGCGGCGCGCTCCGGTGGAAGCGCGAGCGCCGCCTGGGCGAGGGCCGCCATCCGATCCGGCCCCTGGACGGCGAGCGCCTCCGCCTCCCGCACCGCGAGCGCCTCCGCCGTCCCCGCTGCCTCCCTGCTGCCCGCAGGCCCCGCGGCGAGTTCGGGCGCCGCGCCCTGCGAGGAGCTCGCGCGCGCTGCTCGAGCGCCTCTCCTGGCCTGTGCTCCCTGGCGGGCGTCGCCCGCTCCCGCGGCGTCCACGGGAGCCCCGAGCGACCGAAGCCGCTCGAGCAGCGCGGGCATCGCGCGCCGCGACCCCGGCGCGTCCATGAGCCCCCGCTGCGCGTTCGCTTCGAGCGCGACCTCGAGGGAGACGAACGGCGCCACGCGCCGCAGGTCCTCGTAGACCGACGCGTCCCATGCCTTGCCGGACGCGAGCGCCGCGAGGGCGTCGCGCGCGACCCAGTCCGCCGCGCCCGAGCGGACGTGCTCATCCAGCCTGGGCGAGAGCAGCGCGAGCACCCCGCGCCGCGACGGGTGCTCCGGGCCGGTCGCGTCGACCGCGCGGGCGCAGAGCGATGCCGGCCAGGCTGCCGTGGCGCGCTGGAAAGGCCCGAGGAGCTCCCTCGAGACGAGCGCGAGCGCCTGGGCGAGGACGTCGTCGAGCGCGGCGCCGGCGGTGAGGTCCGCCGCTGCGAGCCCGTCGCGCACCACGGGCGCGGGCGCCTCGCCGGAGGACGTCCCCGCCTCGCGCTCCATCGCTCCTGGCGCCTCGCCTCCGAGCGCGCTCGCCGCGGCACACAGCACCTCTAGCCGCTCGGCACGGTCCTCGGGCAGCAGGCGCAGCGCCTCATCGATCAGCGCCGTCCGCTCCCCGCTCGGGCTCACGGTAGCCGCCGCGAGCAGCGCTCGAGCCGAGCAGGGCTCTCGCCGCGCCGTCTCGCGCGAGAGCGCCGCCAGGCGCTCTCGCGCATCGCCGCGAACGCGCTCGGCCCAGCTGGCGAGGAGCTGCGCCGCGGCCGCGCTGTCCGCGAGAGGCCCTTCGTCTACCCAGAGCCGCGACCGCAGGGACGACTCGACCAGCGCCGCGCGGACCGCGAACGCCGCCGCGCGCGCCCGCTCGCCCGGCTCCACCTCCTCGCGCCTCGCGACGACGATCCCCGCGGGCGTCGCGGGCTGCTCGACGATCCCGGCGGCCGCGCGCTGCGCCGCGCGCCGCGCCAGCTTCGCGTCCTCGACGCGGCCGCGCGGCGACGCCTGGACAGGTGCGCAAAACGCCTCCCACGCCGGCTCGACGAGCCCGGTGAGCTCGGTCCACGGCGCCCCCGAGAGCACCAGATGGCCCGCGCGGCACTCCGCCCAGTAGGCCCTCTCGTCGCTGCCCGGAGCCTCGCCGCACGCGGCGCGACGTGCCGCCTCCGCGAACCTCGCGTGCGCTCGCCCGAGCTCCTCCGGCGCGAACGACGCCTCCACGCCGGCCCGCCATCCGCTGTCGCGGTAGGTCACTCCCGCGCCCGCGACGAGCAGCCGCCCGCCCGGGCCCGCCGTCTCGGCGATCCCGTCGGCGACCATCTCTGGCTCGACGCCTGCCACCGCGGCGAGCACCGGGATCGGCGCCGGGGCGAGGGCGAAGGCGACCGTCGCGGTGAGCCCGTCCATGCCGTCGGTCTCAAGGCGCTGCTCCGCGGCACCGCGCCCCGCTAGCCGGATCCCTTCCGTACCGTCCGCTCCCCCGCGGACGCCGCGCAGCACCCGGACGCCGTTCTCCGGATCCGCGTCCAGGATCGCACCCGGCGAGAACCCCACCGCGTCCTCGGGCGCGTCCACGACAACCACCACCCCGAGCGCCCGGAGCGCATCGCTCGAGAGCCGGAGGCGCGCCTCGTGGGCGAGGTCCTCGCTCGTGGCCGGCCTCTGACCGCTGTCGAACGCTGGATCCACGTCCGCGAGCGCGGCGACCAGCGCCTCGACGCCCGCGAGCGGCAGCGCCGTGCCCCACCTCCGCCCGATCGGCCACAGCACCGCGGTCGCGCCTCGGCCGCGCAGCGCCGCGATCACCCCGCCGAGCGCGGCCCACCGCTCCGTGTCGTCCTCCCCGACGAGGGTGGCCGCCGTCCCGCAGGAGAGGCGCTCCAGCACGGCGGCGACCGCAGCTCGAACCTCCGGCTCTCCACCGCGCGCCGCCGCGGCCTCCTCGAGCGCGGTGCGGAACGTGTCCCCCACGACTCGTCCAGTTGTCCCGCTCATGCCAGCTCCGCCATCTCAGGCTCCCGCTCAGGTCCCGGTGAAAGGAGGGGTCCTCGACGGTTGAGTCGCCCCGATCAACCCGTTCGCTGCGTCGTTCTCCTGGCGCGAGGTGTTGTCGTTCCGGTTGTTGCGCCAGATCGACTGCCCGTCCCAGAGCCCCGGTTGTTGCCCCTCCCAGGGTTCGGCGCCGCGACCCCGCCCGTCGCGTTCTGCGCGGCGCCCTGGTTGATGTTGCCCGGGTGAAGCCCGAGCTCCCGGAAGGTCTGCGCGCACATGTGGCAAGGGCACATCGCGGGCCCGCCCCCGTTCATTCCGTTGTTCGTCGAGATGCGGGCGCCGTTCCGGAAGCGTCGTTGCATCTCCCGCCGCACCTCGGCCCGGCTCATCCGGCGGTTCGGGTTGTCCGCGCGGATCTGCTGCGCCATCTGGTGCAACGCGGAGATCTCGGCGCACCCCTCGTTTCCCGCCTGGCGCCCGGGCCCCCCCCAGCGCGACGCGGGCGTTGTAGTGCGCATAGCCGACCGCAGGATCGAAGCCGGGATCGCCGCGCTGGGGCACCTGGCCGCTCCGCCCGACGATGTCCGGGCGGCCCGGCTGCGTGATGACCGCCATCGGGAACAGGCCGTCGGGGTCGACGTGCGTCGACGGATCGTTGTCGGCATAGGCGAAGACGTTCAGGCCGCCATGGACGCCGAGCGGATCGGGGCTCAGATAGCGTCCGATCCTGGGGTCGTAATATCGATAGCGATTGTAGAAGAGCCCTGTCTCCTCGCCCGCGATCTGCCCGAGGAAACCCAGAGGCGCCTCCGTGTCCCCCCGCGCTGCTCCACGCCGCCCCAGGGGTCGCGCAGCATGGAGCCAGCCAGCTGCCCGTCCCCCCGCACCAGGTGGTGGATCGCGCCGAGCTCGTCGGCCACGCAGAAGGTCCACTCACTACCCTCGGCCTGAGCCAGCGGAACCCCGCTGTCGTCGTCGGTCAGGAAGACGCGAATCCGCTCCCCTTCCGCCGTCCGCCTGCGCTCCTCGAGCGCGCGCGCCATCCCACACGTAGCGCGTGGAGGAGAGCGTGCGCCCGGCCGGATCGATCACCCGCTTGGCGAGCCGGCGCGCGAAGGTGTCGTAGACGAACTCCACCCGGCTGCCGTCGGGCCGCTCGACGGCCTCGAGGAGGCCGATGGCGTCCCCTACGAACCGCGTGGTGAGGCGACGACCTGTCTCACCCTCGATGATCGCGGTCACCCGGCCGGCGGCGTCCGTTGCGACCTCCCGGCCCCCGACCCGCTCGATCCGGTTGCCCGGGCCGAACTCCGCGGGCTCGCCCGCCGGTCCACGCAGCAGATTGCCAGTCGGATCGTAGAAATAATGTCTCGTCCTGGGCCCGTCGCCCTCGCGGTCGACGACCAGCGCGGCGAGCCGGCCGAGCGCATCCCGGTCCAGCGATAGCGCTCTGTCCGGCCGTTCGCGTACGTTACGGAGGTGACGTTCCCGAGCCCGTCGTACGTCATCTGCGCGGCGCGCCCCTCGGCGTCCGTGATCGCGAGCAGATCGCCGCGCGCGGAGTACGTGTACCAGGTCACCGCGCCCGCCGGATCGATCGCGGAGCGCCGCCTGTCCCAGAAGTCATACGAGAATCGCCATGTTCGGCCGAGCGCGTCGGTGCGCTCGATCAGGTTGCCTGGCCCGTCGTAGCGATAGCGCGTTCGCCCTCCGTTCGGGGCCACCGTCTCGGTCGTGAGGCCCCGCTCAGCGCGATCCGGTTGTTGTAACGGTCGAGCACCGCGGAGAGCCCGAGCTTTCCGTCGTCGAGCGGGGCGTCGAGGACGAGCCGGAGCCCGTCCTCCCGGACCAGCTCCAGCCGAGCTTCGGCCGCGCGCCGCACGACCCAACCCTCCGCGCCGAGCAGCGCCTCGCCGATGCCGGGCAGGGGCAGCATTAGCTGCGCCCCCTCGGCGTCGGTCACCTCGACGGCCCTGCGCCCGACACGCGCCGACCAGGCAAAGGAGTGCGACCATCCATGACCGAAGCCGACGTCGACCATGGCGCGATCGCTGGAGTACGAACGCGCGAGCACGAACGGCAACGGGCCCGGGAGCGCGAGATCCGGCTCGGCGTCGACGAACGACCGGCCGCCAAGGACGTCGACCGGATCGCCGCGAGAGGCCGGCCCTCGGTGGCCGGGATGGGTCGGCACGCAGCTCCCGCGCCGGCTGCATGCGTTCCGGCCCCCGCCTTCCGCGCCGCGCCCGCCGTTGCGGCCGCGTCCGCCCTGTCGGCCGCCGCTGCCATTGCCCCTCCGGCCGCCCGAGCCGCCGCCCCCGGCGCCTCCGCCCATCACGAAGACGCCGGGGTTCATGCCGGGAATGGCCGGGATGTTGGGGACCGGAGCCGTGCGCGCCATGAGTGCGTGACTAACGGCGCGGTCTCCGAGCGTCAATCGAACGCCCGGCGCACTACTGCTTCGGATTGGCGCGCATTCGCTTCGAGATCTGCTTCCAGCGCCGCTTCTCCTCGAGCCTCGCGCGCACGTCCTGCTGCCGCGCGAGGTAGCGCCGCTCCGCCCCGAGCTTGAGGTACGCGCCGAGGCGCTCCGGATCGAGCTCGCCGTCCTCGATGGCGCGCAGCACCGCGCACCCGGGCTCGCCGTCGTGGGCGCAGTCCCGGAAGCGGCAGGCGGCGGCGCGGGCCTCGACGTCGTCGAAGCCCGCGGGGGCCGCGCCGTCGTCGGACCAGAGGCCGAGCTCCCGCACGCCCGGCGTGTCGATGAGGAGGCCGCCGCCGACCATCAGGAAGAGCTCCCGGTGGGCGGTCGTGTGGCGGCCGCGCTCGTCCGACGCCCGGATCGCCCCCTCGCGCTGGACGTCCGCGCCGAGCAGGCGGTTGCTGAGCGCGGACTTCCCCACGCCGGACGAGCCGACGAGGGCGATGGTCTCCCCGGCCCCGATCTCGGCGCGGAGCGCGTCGAGGCCGGCGCCGGACAGGGCGCTCACCAGCGCGATCGGCGCGGCGGGCGCGACCTCCCGCGCGGCGTCGATGAACCGCCCCGGATCGGGGCAGACGTCCGCCTTGTTGAGCACGAGCACCGGGCGAGCGCCGCTGTCGATGACCGCCTCGATGTACCGCTCCAGGCGGCGCAGGTTGAAGTCGGCGTTCAGCGACGTGACGATGAACACCTTGTCGACGTTGGCCGCGAGCACCTGGGCCTCCATCGCGGGCCCCGCGGCCTTGCGCCGCAGGCACGTGCTCCGCGCGAACGTGTGCACGATGTACGCGGGCCCGTCGCCGTCGCCGGGCCTGAGCCCCACCCAGTCGCCGACGGTGGGGAGCGCCGCGCGACCCGCGGCCTCGTGCGCGAGCCGCCCGCTGACGACCGCGAGGCGCGGTCCATCCGCGGTCTGCACGCGGTGCCTCGAGGCGGAGGCGAGGATGACGCGCGCCGGCTGCACGGCCTCTTCCAGAGAGGCGAGCTGGCTCGCGAAGAAGGGAGTCCATCCGAGCCCGAACAGATCGGGCCGCGGTTCGTTCTGCGAAGACGTATCGACGGGAGAAGAAGACGGATCAACGGGAGAATCGGAGTTGATATGCATGACGGACGAGCGCTCCATGGCGTTCGGCCGCGCGGCGCGAGCTGCGGCGCGCGGCGATCGACGGACAAGGGCGCGGCGGCGCGCGAGCGCGCCCGCGCCGGCCATTCCACGCGCGGGGCCGCCGCGGCGCGGAGCTCGTCGACCGTCAGGACGTCACGCCGGAGGGCGCGCCCGGCCAGGGCGGATGCCCTGCGAGGCGCGCGCAGCGCACGACGAACGCGCGCCGATCAGGGCGCGCGGACGCCGGAGCGAAGGCGTGGAGACGAGCTCAGCTGGCCGCGGCGGAGACGACGGCGGCGGCGCAATGGGTGTGCTGTGTATTCCCACTCATGACCTAACCTCCGTGTTCGGCTCACGTCACAACGACGCGGCAGCTCCTAGAATCCGCCAAGGCCGCGCCGCCGTCAAGCGCCTCCGCGCCGTCCGGTCGCGTTGCGCGCGGCGCGACCCGTCCGCGGCCGACAGCTGGCCGACAATTTTCGGTCTGCCGGTGGGCTCGTGCGCCGCCGAGGCCGCTCTCGCACCCCTCGCCGTCCCCTCCCGCTCCCCTCCCCATCCCCTCCCCGCGGCCCTGACCGCGCCGGAGGTTGCGAGGAGGCCCTGGCCGCACTAGGGTCCTCCGCTCCATGCCCACACACTTCGAGCTCGTCTCCGATTTCAAGCCGTGCGGTGACCAGCCTCGCGCGCTCCAGGAGATCTGCTCCTCGTTCGAGCAGGGCGAGACCTTCCAGGTCCTCCTCGGCGTCACGGGCAGCGGCAAGACGTTCACCGCCGCCAAGGTGATCGAGAAGCTGCAGAAGCCGACCCTCATCATGGCGCCGAACAAGACGCTGGCGGCCCAGCTCTACGGCGAGATGAGGGAGCTCTTCCCCAACAACGCCGTCCACTACTTCGTCAGCTACTACGACTACTACCAGCCCGAGGCCTACGTCCCGACGAGCGACACGTACATCGAGAAGGACGCGATCATCAACGACGCGATCGACCGCATGCGCCACGCGGCGACGCACGCGCTGCTCTCGCGGCCGGACGTGATCATCGTCGCCTCGGTGAGCTGCATCTACGGCATCGGCTCGGCCGAGAGCTACCACGGGCTCCTGATCAAGCTCGAGCGCGGCACCGAGATCCGCCGCGACGAGCTCCTGCGGCGCCTCGTCGACATCCAGTACACGCGCAACGACGTCGACTTCCACCGCGGTACGTTCCGCGTCCGCGGGGACGTGGTCGAGATCTTCCCCGCCTACGAGGAGTCGCTCGCGATCCGGGTCGAGTTCTTCGGCGACGAGATCGAGGCGATCAAGGAGGTCGACCCCGTCCGCGGCAAGGTGGTGGGCCAGCTCGATCGCTACGCGGTCTTCCCCGGCTCGCACTACGTCACCGAGCAGCAGCAGCTCCGGCTCGCGATCCAGGCCATCCGAGAGGAGCTGCGCGAGCGCATCGATTTCTACGACAAGGCCGTGCGCTTCCTCGAGAAGCAGCGGATCGAGCAGCGCACGATGTACGATCTCGAGATGCTGGAGCAGATGGGGTTCTGCAACGGCATCGAGAACTACTCGCGCCACCTCTCGGGCCGGAAGGCCGGCGAGCCGCCGCCCACGCTGATCGACTACTTCCCGAAGGATTTCCTCCTCATCATCGACGAGTCGCACCAGACGATCCCGCAGGTCGGGGCGATGTTCCGGGGCGATCGGGCGCGGAAGGAGACGCTGGTCGAGTACGGCTTCCGGCTGCCGAGCGCGCTCGACAACCGGCCGCTCAAGTTCGAGGAGTTCGAGCAGCACTACGCCCAGGTCCTCTTCGTGAGCGCGACGCCCGGCGACTACGAGCTGCAGAAGTCGGCCGGCGCGGTCGTCGAGCAGATCATCCGGCCGACCGGCCTCATCGATCCGCAGATCCACATCCGGCCGGTTGCCGGGCAGGTCGACGACCTGCTCGCGCGCATCCGGGATCGGGTGAGCCGCGGAGATCGCGTGCTCGTCACGACGCTGACCAAGCGGATGGCCGAGGATCTGACCGAGTACTACACGGAGCTCGGCATCCGGGTCCGTTACCTCCACTCCGACGTCGACACGCTCCAGCGCGTGGAGATCCTCCGCGATCTCCGGCGCGGCGAGTTCGACGTGCTGGTCGGCATCAACCTCCTGCGCGAGGGGCTCGATCTGCCCGAGGTGTCGCTGGTCGCCATCCTCGACGCCGACAAGGAGGGCTTCCTCCGGAGCCCGCGCTCGCTCATCCAGACGATCGGCCGCGCCGCCCGCAACGTGCACGGCGAGGTCGTGATGTACGCCGATCGCATCACCGACGCGATGAAGCGCGCCATCGACGAGACGAACCGGCGGCGCGCGATCCAGGAGGCGTACAACAAGGAGCACGGGATCACGCCGGCCACGGTGAAGAAGGCGATCCTCGACCTGTCGCCCACGTCGGGCACGCGCGACTACTACGCGGTGCCGAAGGGCCCGGCGAAGCCGGCGGCCGAGGCGGCGCGGGCCGCGGTGGACCTGGTCGACCAGATCGACGCGCTCCGGCAGGAGATGTTCGCGGCGGCGGAGAACCTCGAGTTCGAGAAGGCGGCGCGGCTGCGCGATCAGATCCGCCAGCTCAAGGCCCAGCAGGGCGACGGGGAGGCCGGCGTCGCGAGCGAGGTGGCCGAGGAGAAGCCGGCGCGCTCCGGGCGGACGGCGAGCCGGCGAGGCGCGGGCGGCAAGGCCGGCGCGGGGGGCAAGGCCGGCGGGCGCGCGGCGGCGGGCGGCAAGGGCGGCGGGCGCGCGGCGGCGGGGCGCGGCGGCGGGCGTTACCGATAGCGACGGAGCCCGCGGGGGAGGGGCCAGCGCGCGCGGGGGGGCCGGTGGGCCCTCCCACGAACTCGGGCCTTTTGGGGGGCTATTGCCAGACGTACGGGTGGGGTGAGTCCGCACGGAGGTCGCTGCGCTGCGGGCCGGCCCTCGGATTCGTGGGGCCCTCCCACCGGCCCCCCCGCGCGCGCTGGCCCCGCCCCCGCGGGCTCTTTGTGGGGAAAAGGGGGGTGGATCCGGCTGCGACGGGATGCGTTTGCGGGCGCTCCGAGAGACGAGCCTGGGCGACTGAGGGAGCGGCTCGCCAGAGCCCTCACCATGCAGCGACGCTGGGCGCAACACGGGTCCTGAAACGGGCCGGACGGCAGACTTCCGCCGGCAGAACGATGGACGTATTGCGGCGATACGGTTGACCCGAGCAGGCGCGCTGCGCTCCACTCGACATCGTTCGGCCGTGCGCGCGACGCCCAATCACGAGCGATCGCTTGGCGACGTCTCTCTCGGTGATCTCCGCTCTTCGAGAGGCGTTTCTCTGATGAGAAGAGCTGTCGAGGGGCGAGATCTCTTGTGAAGCGTTCGTCTCTGAAGCGGTGTCCCTCGTCCGAGGAGCGCCCTCGTTGCCGAGGCGCGTCTTCTTTGTGTGATGCAGCGGGGCCGGACAGGGGCAGGAGGCTTGGCGATGAAGAAGCGCAGGTGCATGTGGATAGGCACGCTCGGGCTGGTCGGAGGCGCGGTGGCCTGCGGCAACGTCGAGGTCGTGCCGGACGAGCCGGACAGGGCGGGCGAATGCGCCGCAGTCGAGGACTGCACGGATAGGGCGTCGGCATGCCGCGTCGTGGTGGCCTGCGAGCAGGGGGCGTGCGTCGTGGCGGACGCGGCAGATGGGACCCCGGTCGCGGAGCAGACGCCGGGGGACTGCCAGCAGGCAGTGTGCGATGGCTCCGGCGAGGTGAAGACGATCGCCGACGAGGACGACGCGCCGGACGACGGGAACGCCTGCACGCTGGACACGTGCGACGGCGCGGCGCCGGTGCACACCGCGCAGGCCGAGGTGGCCTGCGCGACAGGGCTGCCCGGGAGCTGCGCGCTCGGAGTCCAGCGCTGCGATGCCGACGGACGGCCCGTCGGGGGCTGCGCGCCAGCGTCGGCAGAGGCGGAGCGCTGCGACGCCGAGGGGCGCGACGAGGACTGCGATGGGCTGACGAACGAGGAGGGAGAAGGGTGCTCCTGCGGCGATGGATACGTGTCCGGCGAGGAGGAGTGCGACGACGGCAACACGACGAGCGGAGACAGGTGCTCGGCCACCTGCCGCGCCGAGACGGCGCTCCAGATCTCCGCCGGGCTCTACCATACCTGCGCGCTCCTGAACGGCGGCGCCGTCAAATGCTGGGGCCGCAACACGGAAGGCCAGCTCGGTCTCGGCGACACCGAGCACCGCGGAGATGCTCCCGGAGAGATGGGCGCTCACCTCCCGGCCGTCGATCTCGGCACGGACAAGACCGCCACCGCCATCGCCGCGGGCGCGAGGACCACGTGCGCGCTGCTGAACGACGGCAGCATCAAATGCTGGGGGGCCGGCTTCGGTGAGCCGATCGGCGACGAGCCGGACGAGATGGGCGACAACCTCCCGCCAGTCGACCTGGGCACGGGCAAGACGGCCACGGCCATCGCGGTCAGCAGCGCGAGCGACGTCGCGTGCGCGCTCCTGAGCGACGGCAGCCTCAAATGCTGGGGGGATGGGTCCGATGGCGCGCTCGGCACGGGCGACGCCGAGACCCGCGGCGACAACCCCGGCGAGATGGGGGACGCCCTCCGCCCGATCGATCTGGGCGCCGGCAAGACGGCCACCGCGGTCGCGACAGGCGTCTCCCACACGTGCGCGCTGCTGAGCGACGGCAGCGCCAAGTGCTGGGGAGACAACAGCTACGGCCAGCTCGGCGTCGTCCTCGATGGGACCTGCTACGCCTGCGAGGATCCTCCATCCATGGGCGATCGCCTCCCCGCGGTCGATCTGGGCACGGGCAAGAAGGCCATCGCCATGGCCGCGGGCCGGGAACATTCCTGCGCGGCGCTCGATGACGGGAGCGTCAAGTGCTGGGGGTTCGGCAGCTTCGGTCAGCTCGGTCTCGGGGAGGTTGCGCGCTCGGCTGGCCCATTTCCGGACGCCATGGGCGACAACCTTCCGCCGGTCGACCTGGGCACCGGCGCGAAGGCCACCGCCGTCGCGGCGGGGTACTACCACTCCTGCGCGCTGCTCGGCGGCGGCAGCGTCAAGTGCTGGGGGTACAACGGCACCGGCGCGCTCGGCCTCGGCGACACGGCGTCGCGCGGGAGCCAATCCCGGCATATGGGCGACGCTCTGCCGGCGGTCGACCTCGGCGCGGCCGGGACGGCCAAGGCCATCACGGCAGGCGCGCACTACACGTGCGCGCTGCTCGGCGACGGCAGCGTCAAGTGCTGGGGAGACGGCGGATCGGGCCAGCTCGGCCTGGGCCGCCCCTACGCTCTGGAGACGGGCGACAGCCTCCCCACCGTCAAGCTCTACGCCGACGCCTGGTGACGCCGCGCTCGGCCGCGGCCTGAGCCCCCGCGCTCGCCCTCGGACGGCCGGACACCGTCGCGCCGGCCCGGGGCCTCCGCCCTCCTCCACGGCGCGACAGGCGCTCTCCCCGCCTCCGCGCGCGATCGGCGTCGACCCTGCGGCGCGGCCCTGATAAGGGGCCCGCGATGCCCGCCTCCGACCCCATCCTCGTCACGGTCACGGGCAGGGACCACCCCGGCATCACCGCCCGGCTCACCGGCGTCCTCAGCGACATCGGCGCCACGCTGCTCGACATCGAGCAGGTGGTGGTCCACGGAAACCTGAACCTCGCCCTGCTGGCCCTCTTCCCGGAGACGCGCAGCGGGCTGAAGGAGCTCCTGTTCGCCGCGAAGGAGCTCGGCGTGGCCCTCGACTTCAAGCCGCTCGACGGCGGCGCGACGCCGCGCGCCCCCGGGAGCCGCTACGTGGTGACGGCCATCGGGCGGGAGCTCGGCGCGAAGCAGCTGCACGACGTCGCCTCCACGCTCGCGAGCCACGGCGCGAACATCGAGAAGATCGCGCGGCTGTCGGTCGAGCGCCTGTCGTCGGTGGAGATCCAGGTGCTGCTCCAGCGCGAGGAGGAGGCCGACGCGCTCAAGCGGGCCCTCCTGGCGCTCGCCATGCAAAACAGCTTCGACCTCGCCCTGCAGCGCGAGGGCCTCTTCCGCCGGAGCAAGCGGCTCGTCGTGATGGACATGGACTCGACGCTCATCCGCATCGAGGTGATCGACGAGCTCGCGCGCGCGAAGGGCGTGGCCGAGCAGGTCGCGAAGATCACCGAGCGCGCGATGCAGGGGGAGATGGATTATGACGAGTCGCTCCGCCAGCGGCTCGCGCTGCTCCGCGGCCTCGACGTCGGCGTGCTCCGCAAGCTCGCCGCCGAGCTCCCCATCACCGAGGGCGCCGAGACGCTCATCCGCGTGCTGAGGCGGCTCGGCTACCGGACCGCGGTGATCTCCGGCGGCTTCTCGATCGCGGCGGAGGCGCTGAAGGCCCGGCTCGGCATCGACTACGCCTACTCGAACTCGCTGGAGGTCGAGGGCGGCAAGCTCACCGGCCGGGTCACCGGCCCCATCGTCAACGCGCAACGCAAGGCGGAGCTGCTCGAGACCATCGCGCAGGCCGAGGGCGTGCTGCTCGATCAGACCATCGCCGTGGGCGACGGCGCCAACGACCTCCTGATGCTCCAGCGCGCCGGCCTCGGCGTCGCGTTCCGCGCCAAACCCAAGCTGCGCGAGGCCGCGGACACGTCGCTGTCCGCGAGCGGCCTCGACGCCATCCTCTTCCTGCTCGGCATCACCGAGCGCGAGCTCCTCGAGGTCGCGTGAGCGGCGCCGCGCTTGACATGCGCGCCGGCCCACAATACTGAACCGATTCAGCTCACGACCGCCTGTCGACGCGACGCCGATCCGCGCGCTCGCTCAGCCGGAGCTCGCCGGGCGCGGGCTGTGGGCTCGCGCCGCGGCGCTGCGGGCGTGTCGCGCCCGCCAGATCCGCCGAGGAGGTTCTCCCATGAAGAGCTTGTTTGTGATGGGGGCCGGCGCCGCGCTGCTGCTCGGCGCGTGCAGCTCGGCGAGCGACGCGCCGAACGGCGGCTCGGGCGCCACCACCAGCACGGCGTCCGCCGGGGGCGGAGGCGACGGCTCGACCGGCGACGGCGGCGCGGGCGGCGCCGGAGCGGGCGGCGGCGGCGCGGGCACGCCCGGGGACACGACCGAGCGGGTGTACGGCGCGGACGACAGCAACATCCTGTATTCCGGCAGGGTCGACTTCTCGGATCCCAAGCGGCCGAGGTTCTCCACGCCCGGGGTGACCATCCAGGCGAAGTTCAAGGGCAGCTCCGTCGCGGTCACGCTCGATGACGAGCACAAGTGGGACATGTATTTCAACTACATCGACGTGATCGTCGATGACGGACCGGCGAGGAAGATCCAGCTGCTCGCCGACGCCACGGAGTACGACGTCGCCGCGGATCTCCCGTACGGCGAGCACACGGTGACCGTGGTCAAGAGGACGGAGGCGTCCGTCGGGTATGCCGAGCTCCTGGGCTTCAAGTTCGGCGGCGAGATCCAGGCCCCGCCGCAGAAGCCGAGCCGGCGGATCGAGTTCATCGGCGACTCGATCAGCTGCGGCTCCGGGATCGAGGCGCCCAACAACTCGGATCGGTGCCAGGAGGACGGCTGGGGACAACCCTACCACAACGCCCGTCTCGCCTACGGACCGCTGGTGGCGCGGCAGCTCGGCGCGGAGGCCCACGTCACGGCGGTGTCCGGGATCGGGCTCGTCCGGAACTACAGCTTCATGTACGACGCCAGGCCGATGCCGGAGGTCTATGGCCTCCTGTTCCCGGAGCTCGAGGACTCCCCGGCCTGGGATCGAACGCGGTTCGTCCCCGACGCGGTCGTGATCGCGCTCGGCACCAACGATTTCTCTCCGGGCGACAGCGAGCGGCCCAAGATGGATCCCGAGACGTACGCAGACGCCTACATCGACTTTGTCGAGACGCTGAGGGGCTACTACCCCGAGGCCCACATCTTCTGCGTGTCGAGCCCCATGCTCGGCGACGGGTGGCCCGAGCCCACGGACATGTCGGCGACGGATCACAAGGCCAGCCTGACGCGCGTCGAGGAGCACTTCGCGGCGAACGGCGACGCGAGGGTGCACAAGGTGTTCGTGAGCAAGGCAACCGGGAAGGGCTGCGGAACGCACCCGGACGTGGCCGAGCACGAGGCGATGGCCCAAGAGATCGCGCCGGCGATCCGGTCGGCCCTGGGCTGGTGATCTCGCCCCGCGGACCGGGCCGCCGCGCTCGTCCGCGCGCCCCGGCCCGCGCGGCGCCTGTGCTGTCCGCGTGGCGCCTGTGCTGGGAGAGGGTGTGGGAGCGGCAGCGCTGGCCTCGCGCGGCGTCCGGCCTGCGCGGCGTGAAGCTCGCACGAGGGCCGTCGTGCTATCCAAGCGAGGCCATGCGACGGAGCAGGTCCACACGAAAGGCGCGCTCGGTCGCCTGGAGCGGAGGTGAGGCGTGAAGCGTCCGACGATCACGGACATCGCGTGGCGTGCAGGGGTGTCCAAGGGAGCGGTCTCCTATGCGCTGAACGGCAGGCCCGGCGTGTCGGAGCCGACGCGCGAGCGGATCCTCGCCATCGCGGCGGAGCTCGGCTGGCAGCCGAGCAACGCGGCGCGCGCGCTCTCCGACGGCCGGGCCAGCGCCGTCGGCCTGGTCATCGATCGGCCCGCGCACACGCTCGGCATCGAGCCGTTCTTCATGCAGCTCATCTCCGGCATCGAGGCGGAGCTGGCCGAGAAGGCGGAGGCGCTGCTCCTCAAGGTGACCGAGGATCGCGCGGCCGAGCTGGAGACGTACCGCCGCTGGTGGGCGGAGCGGCGGGTGGACGGGGTGATCCTGGTCGACCTCTGCGAGAACGATCCGCGCGTGAAGCTGGTCGAGGAGCTGAAGCTCCCGGCGGTGGTGGTCGGCGGGCCCGCGGGCAAGGGGCAGCTCTCGGGCGTGTGGAGCGACGACGCGAGCGCCATGCGGGCGGTGGTCGACTACCTGGCCGCGCTGGGCCACCGGTCGGTCGCGCGGGTCGCCGGCCCCGCGGAGTTCATGCACACCGCGCTCCGCACGAAGGCGTTCAACGGGGCTGCCCGCCAGCGGCGGCTGGAGCGGGTGCAGACGGTCCACGCGGACTACACGGGCGAGGCGGGAGGGCAGGCCACGCGGCGGCTGCTCGCGGGGGCCACGCCGCCCACGGCGATCGTCTTCGACAACGACGTGATGGCCGTGGCCGCGCTCGCCGTCGCGCAGGAGATGCGCGTCCCCGTGCCCGAGCGCCTCTCGATCGTGGCCTGGGACGACTCGGCGCTGTGCCAGCTCGTGCACCCCGCCCTGACCGCGGTGCGCCGCAACATCGCCGAGCACGGCTCCCGCGCCGCCTCGCTGCTCCTCCGCCTGGTGGCCGGCGAGCCGATCGACGACGTCGAGTGCAGCGCGCCGACGCTCGCGACACGGGGCAGCACCGCGCCGCCCCCCCGCGCCTGAGCCGGCCTCGCGCCGCCGGGGTGCGATCCGCCCTTGCAGAACGGGCTGAACCGATTAAGTAACCTGCTCGCCGCGCCGGCGCGCCGCGCGGGCGGCGAGCGGGCTGAAGCGCCACGCCGGAGAGGGAGGTTGGACCACGGAGGTACAGAGGAGAGGGCCTGGGGCAACCAACGGATTGACCCCGCATGAAACGAGCAGAATTTTGAACCGCCAAGGACGCCAAGATATTTTCTTTTTCTTGGCGCCTTGGCGTCCTTGGCGCCTTGGCGGTTCATCTCTCGCTCGATCGACGCGATCCGTGTTCTAGGACGACCAGCCCCTGTGGTCTCTGTGCCTCCGTGGTTCAGCGCCCGTCCGTACGAGCGTTCGAGACGGTCGGTGTCCGATGGCGCCGCCCTGCATGATCGGGACGTGAGGGATATGCACCGCAATTTCGCCAAAGTCGCAGTTCGTCAGCAGGCCGTCGCCTGGCTCGGGGCCAATTTCTGGTCGCGGCGCGGCGGGCCGCTCATGTGGCAGAGCTACGATCCGGCCCTGGTCCGCGAGGAGCTCCGGGCGCTCGCCGAGCACGGCCTCACGATGACGCGGTCCTTCTTCTACTGGCCCCACTTCATGCCGGAGCCCGACCGGATCGACGAGGGCTGCGCCGAGCGCTACGGCGACTTCCTCGAGGCGCACGTGGAGGCGGGCATGACCACGATTCCGACCCTCCTCGTCGGCCACATGTCCGGCGAGAACTGGGATCCGGTCTGGCGGCGCGGGCGCGATCTCTATGGCGACGTGTGGATGGTCGCCCGGCAGGCGTGGTTCGCCGAGCAGATGGCGCGGCGCTTCGCCGCCCACCCGGCGGTGACCGGCTGGCTGGTCTCCAACGAGATGCCGATCTACGGCGAGCGCGAGCGCTCGGTCCGCGAGACGGTCACGAGCTGGGCGAGCCTGGTCGTGCAGGGGCTGAGGGCCGGCGGGGCGAGCCAGCCGATCTCGATCGGCGACGGCGCGTGGGGCATCGAGGTCACCGGCAACGACAACGGGTTCTCGGTCCGCGACCTCGGCGCGCTCGTCGATTTCCTCGGCCCGCACGTGTACCGGATGGAGAACGACCTGGTCCGCCAGCACTACGGGGCGGCGTTCATCTGCGAGCTCACGGGCTTCCTCGGCAAGCCGGTGGTGCTGGAGGAGTTCGGCGTATCCTCGGCTTTCGTCTCCGACGAGCACGCCGCGCACTACTACCGGCAGGTCCTCCACAACACGCTGCTGGCCGGGGCCACCGGCTGGATCGGGTGGAACAACACCGATTTCGACCTCATCGATCAGGATCCCTACCGGCATCACCCGTTCGAGCTCCACTTCGGGCTGACGACGACCGACGGTCGCCCCAAGCCGCAGCTCAAGGAGATGGCCCGCTTCGCCCGGGTGCTCGCGGACATCGACGTCCTCGGCTGCGAGCGCGAGCCGGCCGACGCGGCGCTGATCGTGCCGTCGTACCTGGAGGGCGCGTTTCCGTTCACGGAGGCCGAGGATCGCAGCTACCTGTTCACGACGCTGCGGCAGGCCTACATCGCGGCGAAGGAGGCGGATCTGCCGATCGGGCTGACCCGCGAGCGGGACGGGATCGCCGAGGACTGCCGGCTGTACCTCCTGCCGTCGGCCAAGCAGCTGACCGCGCCCACCTGGCATCAGCTGGAGCGGCTGGCCTCGGGCGGCGCGGTGGTCTACGCGTCGTACTCCCACGGCACGCACGGGTCGCAGCGCGGGCCCTGGTACGCGCACCTCAACGCGATGTTCGGCGTCGAGCATCAGCTGCGCTACGGGATGGTCGACCCGATCGAGGACGATCGCGTGCAGCTCACCTTCGAGCGCGGGTTCGGCGGGATCGCCGAGGGCGCCACGCTCGCGTTCCCGGTCGCCGGCACCGAGCACAGCCGCGCCTACCTGCCGGTGCGGCCCCGGGGCGCCGAGGTCGTCGCGGTCGACCAGCGCGGCCGGCCGGCGCTGCTGCGGCGCAAGGTCGGGAGCGGCAGCGTCGTGCTCTGCACCTACCCGATCGAGCACTTCGCCGCGGCGACCCCGCGGGTCAACCCGGAGCCGACCTACCGCCTCTACGACGCGCTCGCCGCGCTCGCCGGCGTGCGGCGGCCGGTGACCGTGGACGACCCGCGCGTCGCGGCCGACACCCTGCGCCACCGGGACGGCCGCCGCTTCGTGTTCCTGGTCAGCCAGGCCGACGCGCCGATCTCGGTCAAGCCCGTCGCGGCCTCGGGACACCTGACCGAGCTGGGCGGGCAATCCCCGGTCCGCGCCGTGGAGCTCGCGCCGTACGACGTGCGGATCCTCGAGCTGCGGGCCGGGCGGGGGTGAGCGCGGGGCCGCGCGCCCTCCAGGGCTGCGCTTCATCCGGCCGGGACAGGGCGGCTCGCGCCTGACTGGCGGAGCACCTTCATCACCGCGGCCAGCTCCTCTCCTCCCAGCCCGGCCGCGTCGGCCCGCTCGAGCTGCCGAGCCGCATACAGCGGGAACTCGGTATTGATGTTCGCCTCGGTGGCCGTGTCGAGCAGCCGTCTCGTCGCCTCGACCGAGATCCTGAGCGGGCTCTCGGAGGCCGTGTAATCGCCCGACTGGATGACCGCGCCCTCGTGCTGCAAGAACTGGCCGAAGCCGGGCGCGATCCCCGCCACCGCGACGCGATGACCTCGATCGAGAAACAGCTGCGCGATGGTCGCGCCCATCGCTCCGAGCCCAAGCACCGAGACGTCCTGCATGGCGTTCACTCCATCCGTTGATGACGCCTGCAAGGTAGGAATCACGCTTGCCGATGGTCAAGTACGCACGATAAAGTGCGGTACTCACCAAAAGGTAAGTAACCAAGAGGGACGTCATCGAGGCGCCCATGAGACGGAAGAACCCCTACGGCTGCGGCATCGGCCCCGCGTTCGAGGTGATCGGCGGCAAGTGGAAGGCGGTGATCTTGTGGGAGATGCAGGCGCAGCCCCGCCGCTTCGGCGAGCTCAAGCGGCTGCTGCCGGGGATCAGCGAGAAGATGCTGATCCAGCAGCTCCGCGAGATGGAGGCGGACGGCATCGTGCATCGCGAGATCTTCCGCGAGGTGCCGCCGCGCGTGGAATACTCGGTCACCGAGCTCGGCGCCTCGCTCAACCAGGCGCTCGGGCCGCTCTCGGACTGGGGCGAGCGCTACGCGAAGAAGATGGCGGCCAGGGCCGGCGCCGCGAGGCCGCGGCAGGCCTGAGGCGCGCGCCCGCGGCTCAGTACCAGCGCGGCGTGCCGCAATCGATGTGCAGGTGGTCCCGGTGGCTCGCGTCGAAGTCCGGCCCGAGGACGCGCGAGGCCGCCCCCTCGGCGCGGAGGCGGCGGGTCACGCCCCGGAGGAAGCGCCCCTCGCGGGAGCTCGGGTCGTTCCCGTAGAGCACGTAATCGCGGAGCACGCTGATCGCGCGGCCGCGCTTCGGCGAGAAGCGCGCGATATCGAATGCATTGCCGAACGAGTGCTCGCTGAGCCCCTCGCTCCACCTTCGCATCCTGCCGACGACTTCCCTGCAGGCGTAGCTCCCCAGGGTGCTGATGCGGGTGATCGGCGAGCCCAGGTGCGTCTCCGCCTCTTCCTGGATCACGCGCTCGATATCGGCGAGCCGGAGGGCGAGCGAGCAATCGACCTGCAGCGGGGGCGAGTAGACGACGCCGGTCGGGCCGCGCGTCAGCAGCACGCCGTGCGGGATGCCGCACCCCTTCTTGTTGGGCTTCGCGACGTCCGGCAGCGCCTGGAACCGCGCGCCGGATTGCTTGAGCGCGTCGCGGCAATCGGCGCCTGCGGCCGCGGCGATGTGGTTCCACTGGCGCTGCGCTCGCGGCGGCCGCTCGCGGAGGCCGGCGGCGTCGGCGAGGTGCTCGACCCAGGGGCCGGCCCATGGCGGCGACGTCGACGGCGATGTCGTGGGCGCTCCGCCGGCGACGGCCGGCCCGCCGGCGACGGCCGGCCCGCCGGCGACGGCCGGCCCGCCGGCGACGGCCGGCGCTGGTTCCGCCGGGGCCGGCGCTCCGCCGGCGTCCACCGGCGCCGCTCCCGCGAGGGCCGGCGCCGCTCCCGCGAGGGCCGGTGCTCCCGCGAGGGCCGGCGCTTCTCCCGCGAGGGCCGGCGCCGGGGGCGCCATCAGCGCGGCTCCGCCGAGCTCCGCGAGCGTGGGGCCGCCGGGAGAGCAGGACAGCACCGAGATCGTCGCCGCCGCTGTGAGCCCCGCAAGAAAGCGTGCGTGCACATCGATGTCCGTACCCCAGCGGGCGACCGGCGCAAGACGCGCGATCCACCCATCCCCGCGCGCCGGCCCACACCGCCACCGCGCTCGCCAGCCTGAAGCCCTCGCTTGCGCCAGTCGTGATCACATCGGGTCAGAGAGCCCACGAATTCTATAAAGCATTAAAATTATTGATCTTTCATCCAACATTCCGCCCTCGCAAACTCACCTCCGCCCCTCCTCCCCGCGGCGCTCGCCCTCTTCCGCCGCCACCGCCGCGTCCGGCTCTGCCGGCGCCGCCGACCGGAGCAGCAGCAGCCCGGCCAGCGAGACCACGGCCCCCAAGGCCGTCACGCTCCACGGCAGCAGCTCTCCTTCGACGATCCCCTGGGCCGACGGCGGCTTGAAATAGAGCAGCGACACCGCGAGCCCGTTGTTCAACGCGTGCAGGAGCACCCCGGGCAGCGCCGAGCCGGTGCGGTGGCGCGCATAGCCGAGCACCAGCCCGAGCGAGAACGTCGGCAACAGCCGGTACACCGAGCCGTGCGCGAGCCCGAAGAGGAGCGCGGAGATCCCGATCGCCACGGCTGGCCCGGCGCGGCGCAGCCCGGCGTAGACGAGGCCGCGGAACAGCAGCTCCTCGCAGACCGCCGGCGTCACCGCGACGAGCAGCAGCACGACCCAGTACGGCTGCCCGCCGAGCAGCACGAGCTCGCCGAGCTCGCGGACGAAGGGCTCGGGCGGCGGAAACCACCGGAGGACGGTGCCGCCGATCGCGGCCCACGCCGACGCGCCGAGGAGCAGCGCCCCGGCGAGGCCCCGGGCCGAGGGCCGCCGGAGGCCGAGCGTCGCCCGCAGCGAGTAGCCGAAGCCGGCGACCAGCGCGAGGGTCGGGGCGAGGAAGAAGCCGACCTGCGAGACCGCGAGCTGCACCGCCACGCTGGCGCGGGCGATGAGCAGGCTGCCGTAGAAGAAGAGCACCTGGACGCCCGCGAACGCCGCGAGCGAGAACCCGGAAGACGGCGCCCCGCCGGCCCGGCGCCGGAGGCCCAGCACCGCGCGCGCCGACTCCTGGCCGCCGAGCAGCACGTTCTCGCGCTCGAAGACGCGCGCCGCGAAGAGGAGCGCGAGGCAGGCATAGAGCGCCGAGGAGAGGAGCGCCGTGAAGAGGAGATCGACCGGCGCCTCCCCGACGAACAGCGCCTTGATCAGCACCGCGATGTTGAGGACCGGGGCGTAGGCCGTCCACGGGTTGAGCTCGACCACCGGCAGGGCCGTGATGCCGGCGAGCAGCGAGAGCGGCAGGTACGCCGGCATGAGCGCGTTCTGGCCGTCCTTGAAGTCCTTCGCGAACACGGCGAGCGCGAGGAACAGCGCCGAGAACAGGAGCGTGACCGGCACGAGCAGCGCGAACGTCAGCGCGAAGATCCAGGGATCGACGACCATCACGTCCGGCAGCATCCGGCTCACCGTGAGCGACAGGCTCACCACGTTGCCGAGCGCCGTGAGCAGCGAGATGATCCACACGGCCAGGAACTTGCCCGAGATGATCTCGATGGATCGCACCGGCGCGCACAGCAGCGTCTGCATCGTGCCGCGCTCCTTCTCGCCCGCCGTGAGGTCGATCGCCGGGAGGAAGCTGCCGAGGAGCGACATGAGGATCAGCATCATCGGCATCATCGAGCCGAGGATCTGGCCGACCTTGCGGCTGTCCGCCGCGACGTCGCGCGACGCGACGTCGTAGGCGATCGAGAACCCCTCGGGCAGGCCGCGCGCCGCCTCCCGCTCCGCGACGATGGCGCTGCGGGCGCGCCGCAGCGCGGCCTCCAGGCGCGCCTCCGCCGTGGCCGAGTCGGCGCGGACCGAGTCGAAGTAGATCGCGACGGCGCCCTTGCCGCCGCGCGCGAGCTCGGCCCCGAGCGACGGCCACGGGACCAGCACCGCGTCGACCTTGCGCTCGCTCACCGCGGCGCGCGCCGCGGCGAGCACCGGGTTGTCCGGCTCGATCCACCTCGGCGGCGGGTCCTCGGCGCCGGGCGCCGCCTCGTCCGGGCGGGGCGCCGGGCCCGCCGGCGGCGCGAGCGCCCCCGAGAGGAGCCCCTCGCGCACCTCCGGCGGCGCGCCGGCCCACGGCGCGAGCTCGATCTTGCCCGCCGACGAGAGCCGCGCCCCGAGATCCTCGGCCAGCTCTCCCCACACCCCGATCCGCGACGAGCGCGCCTCGCGCGCCGCCGCCTCCGACCCGACGAGCTTGCTCATCGCGAGCGCGAAGAGCGGATAAAGGAGGATCGGCACGAGGACGAGGCGCACGAGGGTGCGCCGGTCCCGGAGCGACTCGACGAGCTCCTTGCGCAGGATGGTCCAGACGATGGCGAGCCTCACCGCGCCGCGCCTCCCGGACCAGGCGCGCCGGCGCTCCCGGGCGCGCCGCTCGCCTCGCGCGGGCGGCTCCGCTCCACGTGGTGGAGGAAGGCGTCGGTCAGGTTCGTGGTGGCGGTGCGCTCGAGGAGCTCCGGCAGCGCGCCGGTGTCCGCGATGCGCCCCTCGTGAAGGAGGGCGATCCGGTCGCAGAGGTACTCGGCCTCGCCCATGATGTGCGTCGAGAAGAGGACGGCCCTGCCCGCGGCGCGCTCGCGCCGGATCGACTCGACGATGAAGCGGCCGCTGATGACGTCGAGCGCCGTCGTCGGCTCGTCGAGGATGAGCACGTCGGGCTCGTGGAGGAAGGCGCGCGCGATGTTGGCGCGCTGCTTCTGCCCCGCCGACAGCGTGCTGCACGGCCGCGAGGCGAACGCGTCCATCTCGAGGTCGGCCACGAGCGCGTCGACGCGGCGCGAGAGCGCTGCCTCGGTCATGCCGTACAGCCTGCCGAAGTAGCGGAGCACCTCGCGGGGCGTGAGCCGCTGGTAGAGCTGGGTGTCGCCCGAGAGGAAGCCGATCCGCTGCTTCGCCTCGAGCGGCCTCGCGGCGAGCTCGACGCCGCCGATGAGGACGCGCCCGGCGGTGGGCGACAGGATGCCGGCGAGCATCCGCAGGGTCGTCGTCTTGCCCGCGCCGTTCGGCCCGAGCAGGCCGACGATCTCGCCGGGGTGCACGGCGAGATCGATCCCGTCCACGGCCGCGAAGTCGCCGTACCGCTTCACCAGACGCTCGGCGCGTAGTGCGGGGCGCATGGCCGAAGTCCTATTCGGTCCGCGGCGGGGCGCAAAGCGCCGCCCTGACGGCGGTGCCGCCGCGCAGGGCGGCACCGGCAGGCGCGAGCTCCCTGCTCGCTCCGTCCGGCCGTCTCCCGCCTGCGCTGCTCCGCGGCGCTGGCTCTCGACGTCGGCCGCAGACTCTCTAGACTACCAGGACGCTGATGTCGACGAGCACGCCCCCCATGCCCTATCGCAACCGCACGACGTCCGAGCCTGTGCAGTGCCCCTGCGGACACGGCCGTGATCACTACATGGTGAGCGCCGAGGCAGAATACCGCTTCCTGGGGTACATCCAGCTCGCGTTCGGGATCTCGGCCCGGCCGACGAGGGTGAAATACAGGTGCCGTCGCTGCGACACGGTGTTCGCGACGACGAAGGATCCCGCGGTCCTCGACAAGCATTATTGACGCGCGCGGCGGGTGCTCGTGAACGACACATGGCCGGCCGCCCCCCGCGGCCCGGAGGCTCCATGAAGGGCCGCGTCCTCATCGTCGCCGGGTCCGACTCGGGCGGCGGCGCCGGCATCCAGGCGGATCTCAAGGCGGTCACCGCGCTCGACGCGTACGGCGCGACCGCGATCACCGCGCTCACCGCGCAGAACACCCGCGGCGTCGCCGGCGTGTTCCCGGTGCCGCCCGGCTTCATCGGCCGCCAGATGGAGCTCGTGCTCGACGACATCGGCGCCGACGCGATCAAGACCGGCATGCTCCACTCGGCCGAGGTCATCGACGAGGTCGCGCGCGTCTACGAGCGCCTCGGCCGCGGCGCGCCGCTCGTGGTCGACCCCGTGATGGTCGCCAAGGGGGGCGCGCGCCTCCTGGAGCCCGACGCCGAGGGCGCCCTGCGCGGCCGGCTCCTGCCGCTCGCCGCGCTGCTCACGCCGAACATCCCGGAGGCCGAGGCGCTGACCGGCACGGTCATCGACAGCGTGGACGCGATGCGCCGCGCCGCCGCGCAGCTGCTCTCGATGGGCCCGCGCGCCGTGCTGCTGAAGGGGGGCCACCTCCCTGGCGCCGCGGTCGTCGACGTCCTCCGGACCGCGCCGGAGCCCGGAGCCGCCGGGGGGGAGCAGCTGTTCGAGGACGCGCGCATCGAGACGCGCGCGACCCACGGCACGGGCTGCACGCTCGCCTCGGCCATCGCCGCCGGCCTCGCCCAGGGCCTCGCCCTCGTCCCCGCGATCGCGCGTGCGCGCCGCTACCTCCGCGAGGCGATGCGCACCGCGCCGGGGCTCGGCCACGGCCACGGCCCGCTGAACCACGCCCACACGGCGCGGCCGTTCTCCTGAACAGCGCGCCGGGCGACGCCGTCCTGTGGACGGCCGCCGCGGCGGCCGCGCGCAGCCGGCCGCCGCGCGCTGCCAGCCGCGCCGCCGGCCCCGCGCAGCGGCGCCCGTGGCGGCCGCGCGCCGCGGGCGGCCTCGGCCAGCCCCGCGCCGCCGGCCCCACGCCGACGCCGAACGGGCAAGCCGCAGCCATTGTGCAACGACTCGTTGCGCCCGGGGCTCGAATGGACGACCCTGCGCGCAGTTCGTATCGGCGTGCCGGCGCGTCAGCTTCGGCGCCGGTGCGGAGCTCTTCCTCACCCTTCGTGCGCCCGTGGCCGTGACCAAAGATCCCCTCCCTCCCATCGACGTCGGAACGGTCATCAACGACCGGTACGAGGTCCTGAAGAGCATCGGCAAAGGCGGCATGGGCGAGGTGTTCTTGGCCTTCGATCGCCTGACCCAGCAGCAGGTGGCGCTCAAGGTGGTGCCCGAGGCCTCCGCCATGCCGGGCGACGACGAGGCCCTGCGGCAGGAGGTGATCCTCGCCCAGAAGGCGCGCCACCCGAACGTCTGCCGCGTGCACGACCTCGCGCCGAGCCCGTGGGGGCCCATCCTCGTGATGGAGTACATCCCCGGGCAGACGCTCCACAACCACATCCGCAAGCGCAAGACGTCCGGCGGCTTCAGCGCCGACGAGTTCCGCAAGATCTCGACCGACGTCTGCGCGGGGCTCGCCGCCATCCACCAGCAGGGGCTCGTGCACGGCGATCTGAAGCCCGGCAACGTGATGGTCGCCGACGATCGCGCCGTCATCCTCGACTTCGGCTTCGCGAAGGAGCGCGCCCGCGCGGCCGTGCGCAAGCCGGGGGCGCCGCCGGACGGCGGCACGCCTCATTACATGTCGCCGGAGCGGCTGCGCAACGGCGGCGCGAGCCCTGAAGATGACGTCTACGCCGCGGCGCTGACGCTCTGGGAGATGTGGACCTGCCGCGTCCCCGAGCCCGGCTACAAGCCGCGGCTCAAGACGATGAAGCAGCAGATCACGTTCGACGTGCCCGCCGCGCTGACGAACGACGAGATCAGGCAGATCTTCCGCGCGCTGAACCCGGATCCGCAGATGCGCCCGCAGGCGCGGCACATGCGGTTCTTCAACCCGACGCAGACCACGACCGCGCCGATCCAGCTGCCGCGCGAGCGCATCGACCCGGGCCCCGCGCCCGGCCGGGCCATCAAGACGCAGTTCACCCCCGGCGCGCAGTCGCTGCTCATCACGTACGCCACGAACGCGCCCGACAGCGTCGCCACGCTGTTCCCGCTGCAGAAGCCGGTGCTCTCGATCGGCCGCCGCAGCGATCAGGATCTGGTCCTGGCCGAGGCCACCGTCTCCGGGTCGCACGCGCTCCTCCGCTGGCAGACGGGCTCCTGGCTGGTCGAGGATCTGAACAGCACGAACGGCACGTACGCGGATTTCCCGTTCGAGCGCAAAGCGCAGGTCTCGCTCCTCCACGGGGCCGAGGTGCAGCTCGGGGAGTGTCGCCTCATGGTGGTCACGTTCGGGCCGGACTCCCCGCACCACGAGAAGGCGAGGCGCTACCTCGCGCGGCGCGACGGCCTCACGGGGCTGCTCGTGCGCGAGCACCTGATGAAGGCCATCGACGAGGACGGCTTCTTCGCCGAGTGGGCCGAGGTGCCGATGCAGATCGCGCGCTTCGAGCTCCGCGGCCAGAACGGCCTCGTGAGCCTGCGGCCGACGATCCTCGAGATGCTCGCGCTGCGCAAGGCGGCGCTCCAGGTCGTCGACCTGACCCAGACGCTGCTGCTCAGCCTGACGCCGGCCGCGGCCGGGCGCACCGGCCCGCTCACGTTCGTCGTCTCGATCGTGGGCCCCAACCTGGACGAGGCCCAGCACGTGGTCGAGCAGGTCGTCGCGCAGGTGCAGGGCACGCTCCCCGAGACGCTCGAGCTGACCGCCACGCTCGTGAAGTGCGAGCCGGGCCGCCCCGCCCGCACGCTGATCGACTGAGGGCCGCGGCCGAGCCGCTGCGGCCGTCGAGCCGTTCGCTCGACGGCGGGCGACGTCCCTGCGCCGAGCCGTTGCGGCCGCCGAACGGCTGCGGGCGCCGAGCCATCATCGCACCGCGAAGCGCTCGCGCGGCGGCGCGCTCCGCCGGAGGAGCAACGCTCGCCGCGCGCATCCGCCATCCGCTGGCGCACGATCGCCGGCAGCTCGCGCGGCAGGCTCGCTCCCGCGCCGAGCGGCGATCGCCTACGGGGACGAGCCGCTGCAGGCCTCGCCCGGAGCAGCGGCGTGATCGAGCACCACCTCACCGGACAGCTTCCGGGCGTCGATCTCCCCCTGCCAGATGAGCTCCGCGCTGCCCTGCGCGTCGACGACGTCCCGCAGCAGCCGCACGTACACCTTGCGCGGGGCGACCTCGGGGATCGACACCGCGAAGTCGAACGCGCAGACCGAGTCGCACCGCGGGTTCGCCGCGTCGGGCTCGTCCCTCTCGGTGATCTCGTAGATGCTGTCGATCCGGTCCACGTGCATCGCGCGCTGGCCGCAACAGTTGAGCAGGAGGCGGCTGTCGGCGACCGTCAGCGCGCCGGTCGACCGATCGTACCGCCAGCGCAGCACCTCGGCGCCGCAGTAGCTCTCCTCCCCCTCGACGGCGAGCCTCCGCTCCGGATCCACGAATCCACCGGCCTCGCTCACGGTCCCGACCTGCGCGGGCTCCGTCTCCAGACACGCGCTCAGAAGAACCAGCGAACCCACCGTTGCAAGCGCCCTGCAGGCCCCCACGTACTTCATGCCCTGACGTCCTTGGCTATCCCGCCCCACTGTTAAAATACGCCCAAAATGAAGAGGCCAGGGCTTCAATAAGAGTTCGCAATCCGTTTCCGCGGCACAATGCCCGGATTCAGTCGCTGGTCGACGTGGGTAGGAGGTGCATGCACGCCGCACCCCGGAGCAGCAGCACGCACATTCGGCTATGATCTACGCGTTCGTGGAATAAAAGTCCAGGTGAAAGTGGCAGAGTACGCTCGGTCCTCTGACCTCGGACGTCATGGTCGGTCGACCTGCTCCATCATCCCACCTTCGTCCGCGCTGTCGAGGTGCGTCGCCGGCCGCCGATCCCGCAACGCCAGCCACGGCGGGGCGACGCGGGCGCCGTCGTCACCGCGCGGCGACGGTCGTGCTGCGCCGGCGCGGCGCGCTCTGCTCCTGGCAGCCGGCGTCCGCGGGGGCTTGGTCGAGGACCACCGCGCCCGAGCTGACATCCAGGTCGAGGATGCCGCTCCAGACCTCGGCCGGGCTGCCCTGCCGATCGACGACGTCGCGCAGCAGCTTCACGTAGATCTCGCCCCGCGGGACGTCCTGCACGCCGACCGACAGATCGAAGGCGCACTGCTCGCTGCAGCGCCCCTCGGCGCCGTCCGGCTCGTCGCGCTCGGTGACCTCGTAGAGGCTGTCGATCCTCTCGACGTGGATCGCGCGCTTGCCGCAGCAATCGAGCATCAGACGGGCATCCGCGAGCCGGAGCGTCGCCGACGGCTCGTCGTACTGCCAGCGGAGCACCTCGGCGCTGCAATAGCCCCCGTCCTCTCCGGGGGCGAGCCGGTGCTCCGGGTTCCGGAAGCCCCCCTGCTCGCTGATCTTCGCTTCCTGGACCGCCGCCACCGAGCTGCAGCCACCGGCGCAGAAGGCCCAGACGATCGCGATGGCGGTCCAGATACGGCTCGACACCATGCTCTTCTCCATGTTCGTTTCGCTGGCTGACCAGGGCGGTCTCCGCCCATTCCTGTGCAACTTTCCAGCCAACTCGCCCCCTGAGCAGTCCGGAGGCTAACCGCGACCGACGCAGTGGGCCAAAGAAGCGGTGACCCGAGGTGGGTCTCCTTGCGCTCCGCTCGCTGCGGCGGCGCACGCGCTCGCGCAGGAACGACCCATGTCAGACGTGCCTGGGCCGAGGAAGTTGCCGGACGGAGCGCCCCTGGAGCCAGCCGCGACGCGGCGCCCGCCGATCCCGCGCGCCGGACGTCCGGGTCGGGCCTCCGCGGCGCGGCTCACCGCGCGCCGTCCCGCTGAAGGGGAGCCTCGGGAGGGCGACCGTGCGGGACGCCTTGCCACAGCGTGTGCAGCATCCGCACGGCGCGCGCCCGGTCTGCACGGCGCCGCCGGGCTCGGCTCAGCGGGCCTCGCCCCGGGGCGGCGCCCGCGACCGTCAGTTCTTCGCCTCGACGGCCTTGCCGGGAGGCAGGGGATCCCAGCGCAGCGAGTCCCCGAGCAGGTTGGAGATGCGCTTCGGGCGCTGCCCGTCGACGCGCATGATGTAGAGCCCGGGGCCCTCGCCGGACGTGCGCGTGGAGAAGAAGGCCACGAGCCGCCCGTCGGGGCTGCAGGCCGGGTACCCGTTCCTCCCCTGGCTCTGGGTCAACCGCGCGAGGCCGCCGCCCGTCTCCCCCGAGACGACGAGGTCGGTGTTCTTGCCGACCCCGACGGCATAGATCGCCTTCACCCCGTCGGGGTGGTTGCAGAACGTGGGCGCCGACGCGAAGAGCCCCTCCGGGGAGATCGCCTTGCCGCCCACGTAGATGCGCTGCCCGTACCTGCCCTCGCCGGAGAAGGCGAGCTTGCCGGTCGGCGTGAACGCCGGGTGGAGCGCCATCCCCACCTCGGACGCCGGCTTGATGCTCTGGAAGTCGGGACCGGAGAACAGCTTGATCGTCGACCCGACGCCGATGCTGAGCGCGACCTGGGAGCGATCCTTGGAGAAGGCGATCCCGTAGACCGAGCCCTTCACGGGCAGCGCCAGCGGGCCGCCCGCCGGCGTGAAGATCTTGTACTCGTCGCCCTTCACGCTGGCCGCGTAGTGGAGCTGCTCGTTCTTCCCGAACGCAGGGGCGATGGCGGTCTGATCGGGCGGGGAGACGGCCTTCGCGTCGTGCCCGTCGGCGTCGATCGTGAAGACGCGGCGCAGCGAGCCCGAGCCCGAGGCGAACGTCATGTGGCTGGCGAAGCCGCCGTTCTGGCCGGTGAGCGCGCCGATGAGCTGGTCGGCCACCCGGTGCGACTCGAACCGCACGTCCCGGAGCGGCACGATGAACTTCTTGTCGAACACCGGGGCCTGCCCGCGGTTCACCAGGAACGCCTGGCCGACGAGCTCGGCCTTGTCCGCGCCGAGCTTCTTGCCGCGCACGCTGACGACCGCCTCGACCCCCTTCGCGGACCACGCCTTCACGTCGACCGGGCTGTCGGAGAGGTACAGGCCGTCCGGCGCGGCGCTGTCGGGCAGCACCTCGAACTCGCCGCACAGCTCGAGGTCGCGCCGGACCACGCTGTGGATGGTCACGTCCTCGGGGTCGGAGACGAGCGACGGCAGGACGCCGATCTTCGGGAGCGGGCGTGACGCGCCGGCGACGACCGTGATGTGGCCGAGCACCTCGTCCGGATCGGGCGGCGCCGCTCCGGCCGGCGCCTGCGCCGGAGCAGGGGGGGCAGCGAGCGCGGCGGCGGCGAGCGCCAGGGCGCCGAGGGCGTATTGAGCTAGTCGCATGTGTTCTCCCTACAGACGAACGTGACGCTGACCTGCTTCTGACCGAGATCGGGGTAGTTCTCGGGCGGCGGCGGCAGCGCCTGCCCCTTCGCCCCCTCGAGCGTCGCCCGCGCGGCCGCGTCGAAGACGGGATTCCCGCTCGGCGTCAGCGTGTAGCTCACCATCTGCCCGTCCGACAAAACGATCACCGCGCGCGGCTTGTACTTCGTGAGCTCCTCTGGCGGGAGCCCCGAGCCGTTCACGCGGAACCTGCTCGAGAACCAGCCCGCGATGCGGGCCAGGTAGAGATCCACCGCGCGCGCCTTGAGCGGGTCGGTCTCGGTCCCCTCCTTCACGCCGTCCGAGTGCCCCTCCTGGTCGACGTTGGGGGCCTCGCCCGCGTCGATCTTCGGATCGAGCTCGAGGTCGACCTGCTTCGCGACCTCGGCGTCGGGCGGCGGCGGCGCCGTGCCCGCGTCGGCGACCTTGACCTCCGGCGGCGGGATGTCCTCCTCGGTCTTGCCCGCGTCCGGCGACACGAACGCCTTCTGCTCGACGCGCGGCTTGGGCGTCTGGCGCACCCACCGGTCGGGCAGCTTCATCTTGTCGCGCTTGCCGCCCAGCTTGAGCAGCGGCGTGTCCATGTCGAGCACCGGGACGACCTTCACCGGGACGCTCGGCCCCTTGTCGATCTCGGGCGCCGCCGCGGGCACGGCGAGATCCGCCAGGCTCACCGCGACGGCAGCGCCCGCCTGCACGCCCATCGCCACCGCGACGGCGAGCGCGACGTCCCGCGGGCGGAAGTCGCTCCTCGGCCGGCGCTGCCCCGGCGGCCTCGTCGGTCCGGGCGCGCGCGCCGCGGCCGTGCTCAAGGCGCCGCTCCCCCGGGGCGCGGCGCCGCGCCGCCAGGCCGAGGCGCCGCGCCGCCGGGCGGCGGCGTCGCGCCCTCGGGCTCGAGCTCCGGCTGCACGAGGAGGTTCAGCCCCTCGACCCCGGCGGCCCGGGCGGCGGCGACGACCCGCGCCACGGCGCCGTAGCGGGCGTCCTTGTCGGCGCGGATGTAGAGCTCCTTCTCCTTCTGCACGCGCCCGTTCGACGCGAGCACGCCCTCGATGTCGGCGGTCGCGTCGTCCTCGCCGAAGAGGATCTTCTCCTCCTTCGTGACGGTCACGACGAGCTTCGTGTCCTTGGTCGGCGCCTCCTCGGCGGAGACGTTGGGCAGCTCGACCCGGAGCCCGGCCGTGAGCAGCGGGGCGGTCACCATGAACACCACGAGGAGCACCAGCATCACGTCCACGAGCGGCGTGACGTTGATCTCGCTGAACCCGCCGCCCCGCCGCCTGCGCCCTCCGCCGACCGACATCGCCATGACCGGCCCTCGCCCCTCAGCCCTTCGGCATCACCGGCGTGGGCCGGTCGCTCGTCCGCTGGAGCGCCAGCGGGATGGACTCCTGCACCCCCCGCGCCGACAGCGACGCGATCTCCACCCAGCCCTCGCTCGCGGCCTCGAGCGCGGCGAGCAGGTCGTCGATGCGCTTGTTGAGCGCGTTGTAGGCGATGACCGCGGGGATGGCGGCGAACAGCCCGATCGCGGTCGCGATGAGCGCCTCGCCGATGGCCGGGGCGACGACGGGTAGCGACGCGCTCTTCTGCTGACCGATCCGGAGGAACGCGTCCATGATCCCGTAGACGGTGCCGAACAGGCCGATGAACGGCGACGCCGCCGCGATCGACGAGAGCGTCGGCATGAGCGAGCTCGCCCGCTGCGTCTCGGTCACGATCGCGCGCTTCGCGATCGAGTCGAGGAGCTTGCCGGTCCCGGAGCGGCGGCTGAGCTCCAGCACGACGCGGGCGCCCGGCGCGTCCGCGTGCCGCTGCGCGAGCGCGAAGAGCTGATCGGGCGAGTGCGCGTGCGACGACTCCTGCTCGAACCGCGCCTGCTGCGCCGAGAGCCGGGCCAGCTGGAGGACCTTGAGGACGGCGATCACCCAGACGAGGATAGCCGCGAAGATCAGCAGCCAGACGACCAGGAAAACGGGACCGGAGGCGTGGAGGATCAGGGAGACGGGATCGAGCTTGATCGGGACCGCCGTCGCCGCCTCGGGGGCGCTTTGCAGGAAGGCCATTTCGATCTCTTCGGGTCAGGGAATCGGCTCGTCGGGGACCCGCGCGCGCGGCCCCGTCCAGTGCAGTTTGCGGCCGCGGCCCCCCCTCACTCGCCTGGGAGCGCGGCCGTGGCCCTCTTCACATCGTCGAGCGCCGGCGCGCGGCGCGGCGCTCACTCCGCCAGCAGGATGTCGACCTTCCGGTCGCGCGCCCAGCCCTCTTCGTCCGTGCCGGTCGCCTCGAACTCGCCCTTCGACGAGGTCGCGATGCGGCCCTGCTCGAGGCCCTTCTTGGCGAGGTACTCCGCGACGCTGCCGGCGCGCTTCTGGCCGAGGCCCAGGTTGTACTCCGTCTCCCCGCGGGGATCGGCGTGGCCGATGAGCTTCATCCCCTTGCCCTTGAGCGGACCCGAGACGAAGCAGCGCGCGAGCGCGTCGAGCGCGCCGGCCGCCTCGCCCTCGATGGCCGTCGAGTCGAACGCGAAGCGCGCCGTCGGCAGATCGCCGCAAGCCTTGAGGATCTTGTCGTCGATGCGGATGGACCCGCTCGTCGGCTTGGCGGTGTCCTGCTTCGGAGCAGGCGCCGCGGCGTTCGTCGCCGGAGGGGGCGGGACGGTGCCGCCGACATTCGCCGGCGGCTGCGGATCGGAGCCGCAGCCGGCCGCGAAGGCGGCGAGGGGCGCCGAGACCACGAGGATCAACGCAGGCAGTTTTGTCATGGGCATGCCGTTACCACGCCGGGGGGCGCGTTGCAGCATTTTGAGCGGCCGCCGGCGAGCCGGCGCGCCGGGATGACGGTCATTCCTGTAAAGTGCCGCCGATGCATCGCCCGACCCAGGCACGGGAATATTTTGGGCACCAACGAATCGCCCCGCCCCGGGCCTCCCGTGGCGCCCTCCGCGCCCTCGGCGCCGCGCTCCTCTCGCTCGGCGCGGCGGCGGCGGTCGCGGCCGCCGCCCCCGGCGCGGCGCGCGCCGAGGCGCCGGTGCGGCGCACGTTCTTCCGGCTGCCCTCGTCGAACGGGTTCGGCGCGGTGCTCCTCGATCTGCGCGCGGCGAGGCTCACCCACTTCCGCGAGCACCTGTTCGCCACCGAGGAGCCGCTCCTCGACGAGCGCGGCGAGGAGGTCTGGGTCGGCAACCAGCCGCAGGCGGTGGCCACGCGCGACCTGCTCTACGACGCGTACTTCGGGCTGCGCTCCGACGGCAGGCAGCGGTGGCTGACCGACGTCCCCGTCGATCTCGACGCGAGCGGCTACGCCGGCTGGACCGGCGGCGAGCGCGGCGGCACGGGCGTCGTCACGATGGTCCAGCGGGTCGGCAACCTCGAGTGCGCGCAGTTCTTCTTCGCGCCGCAGGGCCTCGGGCAGGCGGGGTTCGTGATGGCGATGCGCGTCGAGAACCTGGGCGAGGCGCCGGCGGAGGGCGTGTCGGCGTTCTCGCTGCACAACTTCCACCTCGGCTTCGGGCGCCCGGGCGTGATGGCCGATATCGGCGAGTCGGGCGAGACCGTCGCCTACGACGGGAGCGGCGGCCGGCGCGACTTCCTCGAGCGCGCCTTCGCCGGCCTGGTCGTCGCCCGCGCGCTCGAGCCGGCCGCGCGCCACGGCGCCTCGAGCGCGAGCAGCCCGGCGGACCTCAACGTCTACCGGATCGTCGCGGACGGCGCCGTCGCCGACCTGCCGGACCTCGACGGGGCCGCGCCAACCTCGGACGGATCGGTGAGCGCGTTCCAGTGGGACCTCGGCAGCATCGCTCCCGGCGAGGCGCGGTGGGTCGGCGTGGCGTTCGCGCACCACGGCGACCCGTCGGGCGCGGCGGATCCGCTCGTGCAAGGCGCCCTCGACGCCTACGTCGGCGGCAAGGGCGCGGCGGAGGTGGTCGCGGACGAGATCGCGGCGTACCGCGCGTTCCAGGGCTCGCTGAAGGTGCCGCCGACGGCGGCGCCCGAGGAGACGGCGTTGCTCCGGCAGTCGGCCGTGATGCTCCGGATGGCGCAGTCGCGCGAGAGCCACGCCTTCCTGCGCGAGCACCTGACGCGCGACCAGGAGCCGCGCGCCACGCGCTTCGGCGCGACGCTCGGCGGCGAGCCCGCGGCGCTGCCGGCGACCATCGCCCACCGCGGCCGCGGCGCCGTGCTCGCGAGCCTCCCGCCGGGCGAGTGGACGGTCGCCTGGATCCGCGACGGCGCCTACGCCACGGTGGCCATGGCGGTCCTCGGCATGGAGGCCGAGGCGCGCGAGGCGCTGAGCTACTACCTCGACGCGGAGGCGGGGCGCTTCCAGCGCTGGAACGAGCTCGCGTCGTACGACATGCCGCCCTACCAGATCAGCCTCGTGCGCTACCACGGGTTCGGGGTCGAGGAGACCGACTTCAACGATTTCGGCCCGAACCTCGAGTTCGACGGCTTCGGCCTGTTCCTCTGGGCGCTGCGCCGCTACGAGGAGCTCACCGGCGACACGGCCTTCGTGGACGAGCGCTGGGCCGCCGCGTCGGCGAAGGTCGCGGACGCGCTCGTCGCGCTGATCGACCCGGACACCGGCCTCGTCCGGAAGGACTCGTCGATCTGGGAGACCCACTGGAACGGGCGCGAGCGGTCCTTCGCGTACACGAGCATCACCGCGGCGCGCGGCCTGTGCGACGCGGCGGACATCGCGGCGCGGCGCGGCGAGGCGGAGCGGGCCGCGGGGTACCGCGACGCCGCGAGCCGGCTGCGCGCCGCGATCGCCGCGCGGCTCACCGACGCGTCGGGCGCGCTCGCCGCGAGCCTGGAGGAGCTCCAGGCGGGCGCGGGCTACTGGGACGCGGCGGTGCTCGAGGGGATCGCGATGGGCCTGTTCGATCCGCGGGGTCGCATCGCCGCCGCCACCCTCGCCGGGCTCGACGAGCACCTGCGCGTCCCCGCGGGCCCCGGGTGGTCCCGGAACGACGATCGCTTCGATCACGCCGGCGCGAGCGACCTGAGCCCCTGGGGCAGCGAGTACGACAGCGCCGAGTGGGTCGTGACCGACCTGCGCGGCGCGGTCGCCGCGCGGCTCATGGGGGACGAGGCGCGCTCGGAACGGCTGCTCCGGTGGGTGCTCGATCAGTCCGCCGCGAACTACCTCGCGATCGCCGAGACGTACGACGAGACGAGCGGCGCCTACAAGTTCAACGCGCCCATGATCGGGTTCGGCGCGGGCGTCTACGCCCTCGCGCTCGCGGCGCGCGAGGGGCTGGTCGTCGGGCCGGCCTGCGGCGCGTACTTCGACGAGGGCGCCGCCGCGGGCACCGGCGCAGGGGGCGGCCCCTCGAGCGGCAGCGCCGGCTACGGCGGGGCGGGCGATGCGGGCGCCGGCGGCGCTGCCGAGGGCGGAGGCGCCGCCGAAGGCGGAGGCGCCGCCGAAGGCGGAGGCGCCGCCGAAGGCGGAGGCGCCGCCGAAGGCGGAGGCAGCATCCAGGACGACGCCGGCTGCGGCTGCCGCGTCGCGACCTCCGAGGGCGCGGCGCGCTGGCCGCTGCTCGCGGCTGCCGTGGCCGCGGCCGCCCTCGCGCGGCGGCGCGGGGGGGCGCGGCGCTGACGCTCGCCGGGCGCGCCTCGCGGGCTACTTCTCGCTGGCATCCTCCTGCCGCTCTGCCTGCGGGGCGGCGGGCAGCGGGGTGCCGGCGACGGCGGCGGCCATCGCGTCGGTGAGCGACACCGGCGGCGCGGGCCGCGGCGCCTCCTCGGGAGCGGGCGGCGCGGGCGGCGCGGGCGGCGGCGCCGGCTGGCGCGCGGGCCGCGCGCGGGCTCCTGACGCGGACGCCGCGCGCGCGCCTGCCGCGGCGAGGGCGCGGACGCCGGCGCTGGAGGGCGGGCGGGCGCCTGCGCCGGAGGCCGCGCTCGCCCCCGCCTCGGCCGCGCCGGCCGGCTCCGACGCCGCGCCGCGCTTGGCGGCGCCGGCCTTGCTCGCGCCGGAGCCAGGCGCCGGCGCCTCGCGCCCGTCCGGCGCTGCGCCGGGCTGCTCGGGCGCCTCGCCCGGCGCGCTCACCCCGCGCGCGATCTCCCCTGCCCGCGAGACGCCCCGCTGCGCGGTGGGCAGCAGGGTGTCCCCCGGCGCGCCGGGCCGCTGGCCAGCCATCAGCGCGATCCCGGCGGCGATCGCCAGAGCGCCGGCCGCCGACGCCGCCACGAGCGCGCGCACGCGGGCCCGGTGCCGCGCCCCCGAGGGCGCGACCGGCGCGAGCGCGCCGTAGACCCGCAGCACATCGGTCACGCTCGGCGGCGCATCGACCGCGAGCGCCGTCGCCGCCGCGGCCCGATCCGCCGTCGCCGCCGCGGCCCGATCCGCCGTCGCCGCCGCTGGTCGCGCCGCCGTGGCGGCCGGACCACTCGCCGGCGCCGCCGAGCTCGCGGCCGGCGCCGCCGTCCTCGGGACGGGATGGGTCGCGAGGAACGACTTCAGGGCGAGGGACCGCAGATCCATCATCGTCGGGTCGTCGTCGTGCCGCAGCACGGGGGGCGCGCTCGACCGCCGGAGCGGAGGAGGAGGTCGGCTCGAGCGCTCCCCGGCGCCCGCCGCCGGCAGCCCAGCCGTGCCGCTCCCCTGCGCGCGGAGCATCGCGCCGCCGCAGATGCGGCACTCGAGCGCGGCCCCGCCGCGCGCGCCGCCCGAAACCGTGGTGACGATTCCACAGACTTCGCAGTAGACGTCCATGAGCCCCCCGCAGGCCTCGCGCCCCGACGGCGCCGAGAGCCCGCCACGCCGAATTTGTGATCTTACTTACATCGAGAGTATGGCGTGCTCGGGCCGGCCGTGCATGCGGTCTCCCCGGGAATCGAGCGCGGGACGCGCGCTGCGCTGTCATCCGGGACGGCGGAGGAGGCGCGCGAGCCGTCCTGGACCGAAGGATTCCCGGGTGGGCGCTTGCGATGCCTGCCCCTGAGCTGCTGTGGTAAGAGCCGCGCTTCGATGTGCTCGGGAGCGGGCCGGAGGTCCGCTCGACGTGGTCGGGGCTCCCTGCCGGGGGTCACGCTGACATGGGTCTGGGGGGCCGCGTCCGGTCCCCGATGCGCCCGGAGGAGTTCGAGAATGGGTCTCAGCGAAACGCTGCTCGATGCGAACAAGAAGTCCCAGGTCATCGCCGACTGCTGCACGCTGGTCGACGAGGAGGTGGCGTCGAAGAGCGGGCTCTCCGGCCTGGCGGTCAAGGCCGGCTACGCGGCCGTGAAGGGCATCAAGCCCGGCTTCATCGCCCAGGTGGTCGAGAAGCTCCTGCCCGAGTTCGCCAAGAAGCTCGATCCCCTCTGGACCGAGGCCACGAGCAGCGGCAATGCGAGCTCGTACCTGACCGCGAACCGCTCGCGGGTCGCCGACGCGCTCCTCAGCGTCACCGACGACAAGGCGAAGACGTCGACGAGCAGCGTCGTGCGCGGCACCTACGAGAAGCTGCGCGGCTCGGCGAAGAAGAACGTCGAAGACGCCGTCCCCCGCCTCGCCCAGCTGATCCAGAGGCACGCGTCCTGAGCGGCCCGGCGCAGCAGGCCCGCGCCCGCGCCGGCCTGCTGCGCTCCGCAGCGCGGCCGGCGCGCCTCGCCAGGACAGGAGATGTGGGGGACGGGGGGCGCTCCGCGCGCCCGCTCAGCCGGGCGCGCCGAAGCTCCGCGCGAAGAGATCGCGGATCGCCTCGCGGCCGGCGTCGTTGAGATCCTGCGTGCCGATGCCGGCGAAGTTCTCGCTGGTGATGCTCGGCTGCCGAGCGATCTCCCAGGCCGAGCCGCTCCAGCGGAACCAGCCGCGCTTCTCCTGATCGTAGACGAACAGCGGCTTCTTCCAGAGCCGCGCGAGCTCCGCGCCCCAGCCGGTGCCGCCGCGCACCGTGCCGTCGTCCTGGAGCGTCCCCACGACGAAGACCTGGCTGGCCGCGTTGATCTGGTGCCAGATCGTCTGGAGGATGTTGCGCACGAGCGGGATCTCGCTCAGCACGCGGCCGAGGCGCCGCGACACGTAGACGAGGCTGAAGTCGCCCTTGCGCAGCTCGTCGTCGCCGAGCACGACCACGCCCCGCTGACGCTCGAGGAGCCGGTGGCCCTCGAAGCTGTAGTTCAGCTCCTGCACCCCGTACCGCTCGGCGCACGCGCCGAACTCGGCCTCGGCCCCCTTGGCGCCGCCCGAGTGCAGGCGGAACGTCCGCGGGTCCTTCGGCCGCTCCGAGGGGGGGCGTACGTCCTCGTCGACGACCCGCATCGAGTGAGGATCGAGGCGCAGGTGGAGATCGGCGAGGTCCTTGTTGCCGTGGTCCTTGAGCAGCCGCAGACGGACGACGTCCCGCTCCGGCTGCAAGTAGACGACCACGCTGAGGTGGCGCTCGACCTTCTCGAGCGCCGCCGGCAGCTTGCCCGGGGCGACCGCCTCGTCGACCTGCGCCGCGACCCAGACCTCGGCGGAGCGCTCCTTGGCGAGGCGGCCGAGCGCCTCCATCGCCTGCTCCGACGCGACCGCCACGTCGAAGCCGTCGACGATGATCACGTCGGGCTCGAAGTGGGCGACGCCGCGCGCGAACGCCACCGTCTCGAGCATCTTCTCCACCCACAGCCGCGCCGCCTCCGCGGGCGCGTCGGGCGACGCCTTCACGTGGCCGAGGTGCGAGTAGATCTGCCGGTGCCGTTCGACCTCGAGCCGGACGGCCTCGGGCTCCTCGAGCCGCATCGACTGCGCGAGATCGTGGAAGATCTCGTCGTAGTACGCGCGGACGTGGTCGACCGCGTTCTCGTGCGAGATGTGCAGGACCCTGCGATCCCGGAGCAGATCGTCGAGCGCGATCTGCACGAGCAACGCCGTCTTGCCCACGCCGGGCCGAGAGACGATGACGCCGACGTTGCCGCGACCCAGCCCGCCGTGCATCGACCCCTCGAAGACCCGCATCGGGCTCCGCTCGTTCACCTCTTTGCGGTACATGCCGACCCCCTCACTTGGCCTTCTTGGCCTGCTCCTCCCGGTACTTCTTGATGAGCTCCTCCGAGAGAGCCGCCGGAAGGGGAGCATAGCGCGAGAACTCCATCGTGAACTCGGCTTTGCCCTGGGTTGCAGAACGAAGGATGGTCGAGAAGCCGAACATGTCGGAGAGCGGCACCTCCGCCTCGACGCGGCAGAAGCCGTCCGCCTCGGTCGAACCGACGATGATGCCGCGCCGCTGCATGAGGATGCCGACGATGCCGCCCTGGAACTCGCTCGGCCCCTCGACGGCGACCTTCATCAGCGGCTCCAGGATCTGCGGGCCGGCCTTGGGGTACGTCTCGCGCCAGGCGCCGCGCGCGGCCTCCTGGAAGGCGATGTCGGACGAGTCGACCGAGTGGGCCGCGCCGTCGTTCAGCGTGACGGACACGCCCGTGACCGGCGCGCCGATGAGCTGCCCCTTGGCGAGCATCGACACGAAGCCCTTCTCGACCGCCGGGATGAACTCGCGCGGGATCGCGCCGCCGACGACCTGGTCGTCGAACCGGAACGGCGCCTCGGCCCACGGCTCGATGAAGCCGCCGACCTTGCCGTACTGGCCGGAGCCGCCGGTCTGCTTCTTGTGCGTGTAGTTGTAGTCGACGCGGCGCGTGATCGTCTCGCGGTAGGCGACGCGCGGCGGGCTCGTGACGACCTCGGCCGAGTACTCGCGCTTCATGCGCTCGATGTAGACGTCCAGGTGGAGCTCGCCCATGCCCTGGATGACCGTCTCGCCGCTCTCCGGATCCGCCCCGACGCGGAAGGTCGGGTCCTCCTTCGTGAAGCGGCGCAGCGCCTTCGACATGTTCGCCTGGGACTTGTTGTCCTTGGGCGTCACGGTCAGCGAGATGACCGGATCGGGCACGTGCATCGACGTCATCGCGACGCTCAGGGTGCCGTCCGTGAAGGTGTCGCCGGAGTTGCAGTCGATGCCGAACATCGCGACGATGTCGCCCGCGCCAGCGCCCTCGATGTCCTCCATCTCGTCGGCGTGCATGCGGACGAGCCGGCCGACCTTGTGGCGCTTGCCCGTGCGGGTGTTCGTGATCTCGATCCCGCGGGACACGCTGCCCTGGTAGACCCGGAGGTACGTGAGCTGGCCGAAGCGGCCGTCTTCGAGCTTGAACGCGAGCATGACGAGCGGCTTCTCCGAGTCGCTCGCCAGGGCGACCTCGGCCTCGTCCTTCTCGAGGTCGACGGCCTTGTTCGTGATGTCGGCCGGGTTCGGGAGGTAGCGGGTCACGGCGTCGAGCAGGACCTGCACGGCCTTGTTCTTGTAGGCCGACCCCATCATCACCGGGACGATCTGGAGCTTCACGGTCGCCTCGCGGATCGTCTTGTGGAGGAGCTCCTCGGTGACGCGCTCCTCGAGGATCGCCTCGGTGAGCTCGTCGGAGTACATCGAGAGCGCGTCGAGCATCTCCTCGCGCGCCGCCTTCACCTCGTCCGCCATGTCGGCCGGGATGTCGCCGGTGATGATCTTCTCGCCGTTCGCCCCCTCGAACCGGTAGGACTTCAGCGTGATGAGGTCGACGACCCCCTCGAACTTGTCCTCGAGGCCGATCGGCAGCTGCAGGAGGACCGGGTTCAGGTTGAGCTTCTCGCGCAGCTGCGCGCGGACCCGCAGCGGGTTCGCGCCGGCGCGGTCGCACTTGTTCACGAACGCGATGCGCGGGACGCCGTAGCGGCGCATCTGGCGGTCGACGGTGAGCGACTGGCTCTGCACGCCGGCGACGGCGCAGAGCACCAGGATCGCCCCGTCGAGCACGCGCATCGCGCGCTCGACCTCGATCGTGAAGTCCACGTGGCCGGGCGTGTCGATCACGTTGATCTGGTGCCCGCTCCAGAAGCAGTGCGTCGCCGCGGACTGGATGGTGATCCCGCGCTCGCGCTCGAGATCCATCGAGTCCATCTTCGCGCCGACGCCGTCCTTGCCCTTGACGTCGTGGATGGCGTGGATCCGCTTGGTGTAGAAGAGGATGCGCTCGGTCAGCGTCGTCTTGCCCGAATCGATGTGGGCGCTGATCCCGATGTTGCGCAGCTTGGACAGATCGCTGATCACAGAAGGCTCCCCGCCGCGCACCCGTGAGGGCGTGCCCGTGGAGGGCGTGCGGCACGCAATGAACATCAGCCGGGCGGGCGCGCTCTTGCGATCGCCCAGTCAGAAATTCGGCGCGGCTCTTAATTCGGCCCCATGCCCAGCGCCAGGGGGAAAATGATCCTTCGCGATCATTTCATCTACTTGGCCTGGATCCTGGAAAGCCCGACGGTCTCGTCCCACTCCGGGCCGTAGCCGTCGTAGTGGATGCGGTAGCGCTCCTGCCCCACGATGCCGGTCACGACCGCCGGGTACATCTGCCCGTGCCACTCGACGCGCACCCGGTCGCCGATCTTGTAGAGGTTGGTCTGCGAGGCCTGCAGCCCCTTGCTCCGGACCTTCGGCGGCGGCGGCGGGTGGACGACGTTGCTCTCGACGAAGCCGCGGATCCGCTCTCGCGGTACGACTTCATCCCAGATGTCGTCGTACCCCTGGTAGTGGACCTTGAACTTGGTCGGGCTGACGACCTCGATGACCTGGGCCGGATAGTCGTTTCCTTCCCACGACACGAGGACGTGGTCGCCGATGGCGTATTGGCGCTTGCAGCCCCCCAGAACCAGGGCAAGGGCCAGGAGGAGGGCCGCAGCGTGAGCGCGCGCTGCGGGCATACGTCTGGCCCGGCATTACCGTCCTCTCCGGCGTCATGCAAGGGGCTTCGCGCAGGCGCGGCGCGGGAGGCCGCGCGGCGCCGCCCTGCCGCGCGCCGCGCCACGCCGCACGCCGGGCGCTGCCGCGCGGCGCGAACCCGTGTAGAGGACGCACATGACCCGAGATGTTCGTCCTGGCACCGGGACCCTCTCCCGCCCGTGCCCGTGCGGCTCGGGGCGCGCGTACCGCGAGTGCTGCGCCCCCTGCCATCTGGGGGATCGCGAGGCGCCCGACGCCGTGGCGCTGATGCGCTCGAGGTACGCCGCGTTCGCGGTCGGCGACGCCGCCTACCTCTGGCGGACGCTGCACATGGGCCACACCGACCGAGGGCGCGACAGGGACGAGGTGCTCCGCGAGCTCAAGGCGACCATGCACCACCACCGGTACCGGGGACTGAAGATCCTCGACAGCCTGCAGAGCGGCGGCTCCGCGTCGGTCCTGTTCCTCGCCCAGATCTTCCACGCGGGCGCGGACCGCTCGTTCATCGAGCTCTCCGATTTCCTCCACGACGGCGAGGGCTGGCGCTACCTGCACGGCGTGGCCGTCCCCCGGGCCCGCATCAGCGTCCCGCCCGACGCGCTGACGATCGCCCGGTTCTCGTCGCTGGTGGCCTGACCGCGCCCCGTCCGGCCGAGGCGCGGCAGCCGGCCGCCGCGCCCTCAGCCGGCCGGCGCGCCCGAGGCGCGGGCCTCGTGCCACCCCACCGCCTCGACCACGGCGCGGTTCTTCTCCATCCACACCGCGATGCGCTCGCGCGTCGTGCGGTAGGCGTACTCCAGGATGGCGCGCCGCGCGCGCAGGTTGGCCGGGTTGTGGAGGAACAGGAGCGCGTCGTTCGGCGCGGGCTCGAGCACGAGGACCTGCATCTTCCCCTCGGCCAGCGTCCGCCCCACCGCCTGGTGGAGCCGCGCGTGCGCGCCGATCCGCATCGCCTGGTTGAAGATCCAGAGCATGCCCTTGTCGCGCACGCTCTCGCGCACGCCGTGACCGGTCGGGACCGGGCGGTGCGCCGTGGAGACCGGCACGAGCGGGCTCACGATGATCGTGAGCTCCACGCCCGCGGCCTGCGCCAGATCGAGGTGCGCCACGTGCCCGAGCCCGCCGTCGAGGTAGTGCCGGTGGTCGATGCGCACCGGCGAGAAGAACAGCGGCAGCGCGATCGACGCGGCGCAGGCGAGCGACACGGGGACGTCGTCGTAGCCCTCCGTGCCGAAGATCACGCGCTCGCCCGAGTCGAGGTCGTACGTCGGGATGCGCAGCGTCCGGGGCATCGCGCGGAACGAGTTCGGGATGCCGCGCCGCAGGAAGAACTCGGCGAGGAACCGCTCGTAGCGGTCGAGCTGGAACAGCCCCGCGGGGAGCGAGTCGTTGAAGCGATCGAGCTGCTCGAACAGGTACTGCTGCGCCGGCGCGTTCGGGGTCGCGTCGCCCCGGGTCGTGAGCCGGACGATCGCGTGGCGGAGCGCGACCAGGCTGGTGGTGAGCGCGCGCCGCCACTCGCCGACGTCGAGGTGGAGGAGGTGGCTGCGCTCCAGCGGGAAGAAGTTGTCGACCGGATCGAGCAGGGCGCGGTAGAGCCGCTCGGTCGGGATGCCGCCGGCGAGGGCCGCGGCCACCGCGGCGCCGCTGCCGTGCCCGAGGTAGAGCGAGAAGCTCTGGTTGTCGATCCCCTCGACCCCGTCCTCGAGCGCCGCGAGCGCCCCGATCTGGTAGAGCGCGCCCGTCAGGCCGCCCCCCGGCAGGCAGAGGCTCACGCGGGCCCGCCTCCCCCCGCGGCGAGGGGCCGCGCGGCCCTCGCCGCTCGCTTCCACGGTCTCGGGGGCGCGGCCTTCGCCGTCCCCCGCTGCGATCTGCGCGGTTCGGCTCGCGCCGCCGCCTTGGCTCTCGGTAGCCGGCATCATCGGAGGTCCTCTTCCCTCGCGCGGGCCGCCCCCTCGGCGCGGTTGCCGAGGGCGCAGGCGAGCGCGGTCAACACAAGCGCGCAGGCGGAGCTCACCGCCACGAGCCACCCCGGGATCGACGCGGTCTCCGCCAGCGCCGCGCCGGACGCGGCGGGCACGTCGTCGGCCGGGCCCGCGCCCGCGGCGGAGAAGAGCGCGAAGCACTGGATCGCGTTGTAGGTCCCGTGCAGCACGATGGCCGGCAGCAGCGAGCCGCTCGCGATCCGGAGGGCGCCGAGGGCCACGCCGAAGAGCGCGATCGGAAGGAGCTTCTGCCACTCGCCGTGGGCCGCCGCGAAGAGCGCGGACGTGGTCGCGACGACGAGCGGGGCGCCGTGGCGCAAGCGCATCGGGCGGGCGAGCGCCCCGCGGAAGAAGACCTCCTCCAGCGCGGGGCCGAGCGCGATGAAGATGAGGCCGAGCGCGGCGCGCTGGAGCGCGCTCGCGTCGGCGAAGACCCGGACGAGCTCGGCGTCGTCGATCCCGGACGGCCAGCGCCGCTCGATCGCCGCGTAGAGGGCGGAGACGGGCGGCTCGAGCGCGAAGCCGAGCGCGACGGCGAGCGGGTAGAACGCCGCGTGCGTCCCGCGCACGCCGAGGAAACGCCGGATCGACGCGCGCGGCGCGTGCACCTGGAGCACGCCGAAGAGCCCGAGCAGGTACGCCGCAGCCTGGCACGAGAAGCTGCCGATGACGTCGAACTTCGGCCCCGCCCGGAACGAGGCGATCAGGCCGAGCAGGAACAGGAACAGCGCGGTGACGCCCACGGTCCAGCCGATGGCCTCCGGGATCGACATCGGTCGCTCCTCGCCGCCACGCCGGACGAGCGGCCCGTGCCCTCCGCCGCTCGGCGGAGGGTCGGAGGTGCCGTGCAGATCGCTCATCGACCTCGCAGATGAGGCAGCACACCCCGCTTCACGACCGTGTCGGTGGAGAGGCGATCGTTCGTCTCCGGGTAGTCGATGGTCGAGTGGAGCCCCCGGCTCTCGTGCCGGGCGGCGGCGCAGCCGACGATGAGCTCGGCCACGGTGGCGATGTTGCGCAGCTCGAGCAGATCCCGGGTGACGAGGTGCTTCCAGTAGTACTCGCGGATCTCCTCCTGGAGCAGGGCGATCCGCCGGGCGGCGCGGCGGAGGCGGGCGTCGGACCGGACGATGCCGACGTAGTTCCACATGGTCCGGCGCAGCTCGTCCCAGTTGTGGGCGACGACGACCTCCTCGTCGCTCGCGACCGCGTTGCCGACCTGCCACTCGGGGACGGAGGGGAACGGGCTCTGCCGGAGCTCGGCGATCTGCGTGGAGAGGCGCGCGGCGGCGCGCTGGCCGAAGACGAGCCCCTCGAGCAGCGAGTTCGAGGCGAGCCGGTTTGCGCCGTGGAGTCCGGTGCACGTGCACTCGCCGATGGCCCAGAGGCCGGGGATCGTCGTCCTGCCGTAGAGGTCGGTGGTGACGCCGCCGCACATGTAGTGGGCGGCCGGCACGACGGGGATCGGCTGCACGGTGATGTCGATGCCGTAGCGGAGGCACTGCGCGTAGATGGTCGGGAAATGCTCGCGGACGAAGCTGGCGGGCCGGTGGGTGATGTCGAGCAGCACGTAGTCCGAGCCGGTCCGCTTCATCTCGAAGTCGATGGCCCGCGCCACGATGTCGCGCGGCGCGAGGTCCTTCCTCGGATCGTGGCTCGCCATGAAGGCCGTGCCGTCCGGCAGCCGGAGGATGGCGCCCTCGCCGCGCAGCGCCTCGCTGACGAGGAAGCTCTTCGCTTCCGGGTGGAACAGGCACGTCGGGTGGAACTGGTAGAACTCCATGTTCGCGATCTCGGCGCCGGCGCGGTAGGCCATGGCGACGCCGTCGCCCGTCGCGACGTCGGGGTTCGTCGTGTAGAGGTAGACCTTGCCTGCGCCGCCGGTGGCGAGCACGGTCGCCCGCGCGAGGTAGGTCTCGACGACGTGCGGCTTCGAGGCCGGGCGGTGGCGGGGCGCGGGCCGCTCCGAGTCGCGCGGCCGCGGCGCCGGGTTCAGCGCGGCGTCGGTCTCGTCGAGCACGTAGGCGCCGGCGCAGATGTCCGGCCCGCCGAAGCGGGAGAGCAGGATCAGGTCGATCGCCGTGTGGTGCTCGGCGAAGCGGATGTTCGGGTTCTGCCGGGCCTGCTCGAGGAGCGCGCGCTCGATCTCGAGGCCGGTGGCGTCGGCGGCGTGCACGATCCGCCGGGCGGAGTGCCCTCCCTCGCGCCCGAGGCGCACCTGGCCGTTCTCGTGGTCGAACTGGGCGCCGCGCGCGATGAGCTCGCGCACCCGCTCGGGGCCTTCCCGCGCGCAGATCTCGACGACCACGTCGTGGCAGAGGCCCGCGCCCGCCTCGAGGGTGTCGGCGACGTGCGCCTCGGGGGAGTCGTCCGGCGCGAAGACCGCGGCGATGCCTCCCTGAGCGTATTTCGTGTTGGACTCGTCGCGCGACCGCTTGGTGACGACGATGACCTCGCCGTGCTCGGCCGCCTCGAGCGCAAATGTAAGACCAGCTACACCGCTACCGATGACCAGGAAATCGGTCGTTATCGCCACGGTCCGGAGGGTAGCAGGAGCGGGGCGTGCGAAGGTAGGCCGTGGTGCGCATCCTGCGCGCGACGGCGCTGCGGCCGGGCGCGGCGCCGAGGGAGCCGAGGCGAGCGCCGGCGTGGGCGGCAGGCGTGAGCCGGCGTGGGGCCGAAGCCGTGAGCCGGCGCGAGGCCGACGCCGTGGGCAGGCCGTGAGGCTGACGTTGTGGCAGAGGCCGGCTGCACTTCCGCCCTCGCCTTCGAGGCTGCGCCGCGGCGTGTCTGCCGAGCCTGGGCCGTGGCCAACAGCTCTCGTCGAGGGCGAGAGCGATCTGCTGCTGGGCTGCCTTCGGCCGCCGTCGGAGAACACCCGCGCTCGCGGCCCTCGACCGGAGTCCCAGCCCCTCAGCCGCCGGCGACGCGCGCCAAGAGGCACGTCACCTGCTCGGGCGCGCCGCTCTCATGAGCGCAGTCCCAAAGCAGGCTCGCTGCGAGGCGCAGCTCATGCTGCGCTGCGAGGATGCCGGCGATGCGGTGCTCGGGCACCGAGCCCCACAGACCGCCCGAGCACACGAGAAAGATGTCGCGCGGCTCGGCACGTTCGACTTGGGTCTTCATCCCCGTCGCCGCTTCGCAGCCGAGCGCGCGCGTGGCCGTAGCTGCGTGTTGGGTCAATATAGCGAGCGCGTCCGGCGAGATGGTTCCATCCGACAGACCACCATCGAGCACCGCGCGATCATGCATGCGCACCTCCAGCTTTCCGTCACGAAATCGGTAGACGCGCATCTCGCCGATGGAAGCCATGTACGCCGCCCCCGGCGCGAGCAGCACGCCGGCGAAGCTCGCCAGCGTGCCATACCTTCCCGGCCCCGAGCAACCGCTCTTGGAGCGACAGCCGCTCGGTCGGCGCGGGCTCATCACCAGCCGAACTTCGTCCCGGCATCGCAACGCAGTCATCCCGCCAGCACAGGCATCGTCCACGCTGTCTTCTTCAACTGCATGCACCATCTCGAAGGCCGTGCGGGAGAGGGCCTCTTCACCGACGCCACCAGCGACCAGGAACAGACCCAAGCACGGCAACGCGCCAAAGCTCTCCTTGTTGCGCGTACGACACCTCGACACAGGGGCTTCCGCGCCTGCCTCGATGGCGAGCGTTGGGCACACCATCATCCACCTCGCACGCTCGTCACAGGAACGAGCCGAGTCAGAGCGCACCACACCTCCGGCGCGCCGGTTCATCATCCGTAGCTCAGCGCACGGCGCCGCCGCCGTGCGTGTTCAGCACGCCCGGGACTGTCAGCGTCTTCTCGCTCGAACCGGCGCCCTCACGAGGGAGCCTTCCGTTCAAGAATCTGTGCGCTCGCGACGCGGCGAGCGCACGAGCTTCAGCAGCGTCAGCTTCCCACCACGCTTGCTCCGCCCCTTCGGGCTCCCCGACCCGGGAGGGATCTTCGCCCAGCCAAGGCTTAGCAGCAGCTTCGGTCGGCTCCCCGATGGCGGAGCGACCTCCTCCACCGGCTCTCCGCGAGCCGCTCGCTCCGCGAGGCAGTGCTCGCAGCATCGCTCCGGATCCCACGGGATGTCGTCCAGACCCAGCTTCCGCACCCACTTCCGCTCCCACTCCCCCAGCCGGCTCAGGCTCGGGCGCCTGCGAGAGGGAGGGAGGTCGTCTTGGCTGGACTTCCGACGCATCGGCATGGCGGCTCCTTCGGATCGGCAGTGCCGATTCTGCCGAGATCGGAAGAGCCCGCCAAGGGGTTTCTTCCACAAATTGATGTTCTTTCGCTGGTTTACGTTCAAGCATGTCGATTTGTCACAGAATCGTACGGTCCGCTCACTTTCCGCGGTTCTCGCGGGGAACAACGAAGTTCTTGCGTATCTTGTGCGCCCCCCCCGCTCACGTCTCGTGGTGCACCTTTCCCCTTCGATCGCGCGTCATGCGCTCGCCACCACCTCCTCCCGCCTCCTCTGCCGCGGCGCGGGCGGCGCTCTCGACAGCGCCGCCCGCTACCTCACCGCTCGCTCACGGAGACGCCTTCTCCGCCGCCATTACGCCTTCGGCGCCTGCATTCTCGCAACGTTGCTGCTTCCAGCGGGCCCTCCCGCGCCGGGCGTGCCGGGATCAGCATCGTCTGCCCTTCCTGCTTCACCGCCTCGCCCAGCTCGCCGACGCACTCGTTGAGCACCTGGGCGTCGCCGGACAGCGTCACGTCTGGCCCCGGCGTGCCATCAAGATCGCTGCACGCATCCGTTCCGACGTTCCCCGATGACGCCTGTGGCGGCATCTCGCTCGGCGCATCCTCTCCCTCGGCGCCATCCGCTCCGTTCCCGGCGACCAGCTCGCACCGCGCCAGCACCGCCTCCGCACACGGGAGGGGTTCCCAGAGCACCGGCGGCTCTCGAGCCAGCGCAGCTGCGCATCCACCCGGACGCGGCCATGGCGACGGCTCTCGCGGAACTGAAAAAACGATCTGCTGCCGGGCTGCCTTCAGCGACCGTCGGATAACATCCGCTCTCGCGGCCCGACGCAGAAGGGTTCAGCAGATCGACGGTCCGTCCGCCCGCGCCTTGGGCATTCCACGCTTTGGTGGTGAGGTTGTAAGCGCCGAGCAGCCCACCGTGCCGCGTTGCCGCGACAAAGCAGTCCCTACCACCCCGGCGCGGGGTGCGTCCATTCATTTCTTCTTGTCTCCTTCAGCTCAGCAGCTCACGCCCGTAGCTCTTGTTCTCCGACCGATCGCATTCCGTTGAGCTCTTCGGAATTGCCACGCGACGATACCGCGCCTCTCACTGCCCGCAGCTCACATTGGCCTTGAAGTCCCAGCATTCTCCGCTCTTGCCCGGCGCGCCGACGCCTTCCTGCGGACCACCGAGCCCGACCTGGCCGCCATCGCCCGCCGCGCCCTCCGTGAACTCCTTCAACGCGACTGCTGCGCTCGGCGCTGCGCCATAGGCGACGCCCACCGCGTGGCCACCTCGACCGCCTCCGCCGGGGCCGCCCATTCCGCCTTGACCGCCTCGACCGCCATCGCAGCCGGCGGAGCCACCAAGTGGCGAAGGAGTACCGCCAGTTGCACCACTGCCGCCGAGTGCACCGCCTCTTCCGCCAGCGCCGTCCCCGCCCTTCCCTGCCTTGCCCACCGCGACGGTCACTTCCGTCAGCACCAGCTTCGTCCCCAGGCTCACGACACCGATGCTCGACCCGCCGGCCTTGCCGCCGCCTCCTCCTTGACCTCCGCATCCACCGGCACCACCCCCGCCACCGCTGGCGCCGGGGCCCTCTACGGTGCTCGCGCCGGCTGGGCAGAACAGGCCGGCCTTCGCTCCGCCGCCACCACCGCCCCCTTGACCTTTCTTCCCCGTTTTGCCGTCGTCTCCGTCACCGCCCTCGATTCCGGCAAGCGTCAGCTGCGTACTGTTGCCACTTGAGCCCGCCTCGCCGGGTCCACCTGGCGCGCCATCTTCCCCGCGTCTGCAGTTCGCCCCCGTTTGCCCTGCGCCGCCTAGCCCGTACTCCTCGGGGTTCGGCTCTGGCGGCGGCGCACCGTCCTTCCCCGTCTGCCCGTTGCCGTCGTCGGTCCCCGTGATCCCGCCGGGCCCACCGGCCCCGCCGCGCGTCTCACCGTCCTCGCACGTCGTCACACCGGGGTCGCCGCCTCGCACCGCCGCCGGCAGCCCACACGCATTCGACGGCCGCGTCTGCTCCGTGTCTGGCGCGCTGGCGCCCGCCTGCGCCACCTCCGTCGGCGGCTCGCCCTTCGCGCCGTCCATCCCATCGCCCGTGGTCACGTCCACCTGCGCCAGCTCCGCCTCGATATCCGCCACCGCCACGCCGATCGACGACCCGCCCGCGACCGTCGCGCTCGCCGCGCGGACCGAGAAGCTCCGCACCTTCGCCCCGCCCGCACCTTCCCCCAGCGTAAGCGCGATCTGGTTTGCGGGTGCCTCGATCGCGCTCCGCGCCTCCTGGCTCCACGCCCACCCCGCCTCGCAGTCGAAGCCCCCGATCACCTCAAGCCCCGCCTCGACCCTCACGCTCTCCGCAAACGCCCCGCTCGCGCACGCAAGCACCCGCTTGCCCTTCGCGTTCGCTACAGCATCGCTGAGCGACGCGTACGGCTTCGCTTTCGTCCCGTCGCCGCCCGACCCCGCATTCGCGCTCGCGAACACCGCACACTCATCGCTCACCGTACTCGCATCCTCAGTCGGATCCGCCTCGCACGCGGGGTTCGGCGTGCTGCCGCCGGTGCCTTCCCACAGCCCGCGGTGGTGCTCACACATGAGCGTAAACTCACAATCTTCCGCGACGTTGCTCCACACGGTATCACAGCCGGCGGAGCAGACGACGAACCCCAAGGAGCACAGCTTCCAGAGCACTCGACTTTTCTTCATCGTGTCCTCGTGTTGGCTCTTCACCATGCCCCCTGCACTGCAATTCCCCCGTAGCCGATACGCGCTTCGGGCAGAGCACGCACCTTGCTCGACCCCCTGCTCTCCGACCGCGGCCACAGCGCGTAGGTCACGGCTGCGATGGCAAGCACACCCGACGCTGCATACGCCACGGTGGCTGCACGCCCGAACGTGTCCACCCGCGACGCTGTTGAACGTAGGTCAGCGCATGCTTGGCTGTATGCAACCGGCGCATCCGGGCAACCACCGCCAGCCTTGAGGATCGCATCTGCCTGCGCGCGCCCATCGGCGCTCGCGTTGTTCGACGCAACCGTCATCCCGATCCCCACGCCGAGCCCCACCGCGCTCGCCGCCCCCAGCGCGATCACCGGCACCCAACTCCTCTGCGGCGGCGACGCCGGCTCCACCGGCGCCCCAGGCGCCATCTCTGCCGCAGGCGCGCCGGCCTGCGCGCTCAGCGCGCCCGTCCCCCCCTCCGTCTTTACGACCGGCGCCGCCTCCTGCGCCTCGGTCTTCGCCAGCACCATCGCCAGCGTCACCTCCGCCGTCCCTCCCTTGGCCACCTTCACCGTCTGGCTCGCCGGCGCGTACCCCTCCAGCCTCGCTTCGACCCGGTGCTCGCCCGGCTCGACAAACACCTCCCCCTCCAGCGGCGCCTTGCCCACGGCCTTGCCGTCCACCAGCACCTCCGCCCCCGGCGCGCCCGCCGTCACCGCCAGCGCTCCCACCTGCGCTCGCGACTCCGCCAGCCGGTTTTCCGCCGTCGTCTTCAGCTTCGCCGCCGCTTTCATCAGCGGCCAGTGCCGCAGCGCATGCGACAGGTACTGCGCTGCTTCCTTGTGCTTCTTCAGCTGGTACTTCGTGTTTCCGAGGTTGTACGCCACGTCGAACGTCGGGTTCAGCTCCCACGCCTTCAGCAGCGACGCTTCCGCGTCTTGGTACTTCCGCGGCGGCATGACGGACGACGGACCCAGTTCCTCACACCACGCAGCTCGCGCTGGGGTGCAGAGGAGAAGAGAGAGGAATACAACGATGCCCACCCCCGGCCCGTGCTCGGCCCTGCGGGCCTGCGCGCGGTCCGCCCCTCCCAAGTCCCGCGCTACGCGCGGGACGGGAGGGGTCTCGGGATCACCGGCGGCCCACGAGACTCCGCTGCGGCACGACCGCCCCGCCGCGGCCATGGCCGACAGCTCTCGCACGAAGAAAAAGCGATCTGCTGCTGGGCTGCCTTCAGCGACCGTCGGATAACATCCGCGCTCGCGGCCCGACGCAGAAGGGTTCAGCAGATCTCCGGTCCATCCGCCCGCGCCTTGGGCATTCCACTCATTGGTGGCGAGGTTGTCAGCGCCGGGCAGCCCACCGTGCCGCGTTTCCGCGACAAACCACTCCCTACCACCCCGGCGCTGGGTGCGTCCACTCATTTCTTGTTCTCTCCTTCAGTTCAGTAGCTCACGGACCGCAGCCCTCATTACTCGACCGAATGCATTCCGTTGAGTTCTACGGAATTACCACGCAGAAACACGGCGTCTCTCACTGCCCGCAGCTCGCATTGGCGGTGAAGTCCCAACATTCTCCACTCTTACCCGCTTCGCCGCCGTTCCCGCCCGGCGCCATGCTGCCTCCGTTGCCGGGTGTGCCCGCCATGAAGCTCTTCAACGCAAACGCTGCGCTCGACGCAGCGGCATAGGCGACACCCACCGCATGGCCACCCCGACCGCCAGCGCCGGGGCCGCCCATTCCGCCTTGACCGCCATCGCCACCTCGGCAGCCGGCGGAGCCACCAAGCGGCGAAGGAGTACCGCCAGTTGCACCACTGCCGCCGAGTGCACCGCCTCTTCCGCCAGCGCCGTCCCCGCCCTTCCCTGCCTTGCCCACCGCGACGGTCACTTCCGTCAGCACCAGCTTCGTCCCCAGGCTCACGACACCGATGCTCGACCCGCCGGCCTTGCCGCCGCCTCCTCCTTGACCTCCGCATCCACCGGCACCACCCCCACCACCGCTGGCGCCGGGGCCCTCTACGGTGCTCGCGCCGGCTGGGCAGAACAGGCCGGCCTTCGCTCCGCCGCCACCACCGCCCCCTTGACCTTTCTTCCCCGTTTTGCCGTCGTCTCCGTCACCGCCCTCGATTCCGGCAAGCGTCAGCTGCGTACTGTTGCCACTTGAGCCCGCCTCGCCGGGTCCACCTGGCGCGCCATCTTCCCCGCGTCTGCAGTTCGCCCCCGTTTGCCCTGCGCCGCCTAGCCCGTACTCCTCGGGGTTCGGCTCTGGCGGCGGCGCACCGTCCTTCCCCGTCTGCCCGTTGCCGTCGTCGGTCCCCGTGATCCCGCCGGGCCCACCGGCCCCGCCGCGCGTCTCACCGTCCTCGCACGTCGTCACACCGGGGTCGCCGCCTCGCACCGCCGCCGGCAGCCCACACGCATTCGACGGCCGCGTCTGCTCCGTGTCTGGCGCGCTGGCTCCCGCCTGCGGCGCCTCCGTCGGCATGACTCCGTTCGCCCCGTCGACCCCATCCCTCGCCGTCACGTCGACCTGCGCGAGTTCCGCCTCGATATCCGCCACCACCACGCCGATCGACGACCTTCCCGCCTCCGTCGCGTGCGCCTCGGCGGCCGCGTCCTTCGCGTCCGCCGCATGGATCGCGAAGCTCCGCATCTTCGCCCCGCTCGCGGTCTCCGTCAGGGTCAGCGCCGCCGCGCCCGCACGCCCCTCGATCGTGCTCCGCGCCTGCTCGCTCCACGTCCACCCCGCATCGCAGTCGAAGCCCCCGATCACCTCGAGCCCCACCTCGATCGTCACGCTCTCCGCGAACACCCCGCTCGCGCACGCAAGCACACGCTTGCCCTTCGCGTTCGCTACAGCGTCGCTGAGCGACGCGTACGGGTTCGCCTTTGTCCCGTCGCCGCCCGACCCCGCATTCGCGCTCACGAACACCGCGCACTCGTCGCTCACGGCGCTCGCGTCCTGCGTCGGGTCCCCGTCGCACGCGGGGTTCGGCGTGCTACCGCCTGTGCCTGACGGATAGAAATGGTCGCAGGTGACCAGGAGTTCGCAGTCTTCCGCCAGATGGCTCCAGAAGCTATCGCAACCGCCGACCGCCAAGACGAACGCCAGCCCGCCGAATGTTCTGCGCATGTTCCGCATGTGCCTTGCCTTCCGGAACTCCATCACCAAGCCCCCATGACCGCGACGCCAGCGCCGTCCGAGTGCACCACGGGCAGTGCAACGGCAGGCTCGGATCGCTTCGGCTTCGGCCAAAGAACGTACGTCGCCGCAGCGATGGCGAATGCGCCCGACGCGATGAACGCCACGCGGGCGACGTTCCCCAGCGTGTCGGCACGCGATGCGTCGTTCCGGACCTGTTCGCATGGCCCAGCCCACGATGACTCCGGCTTCACGCACTGTCCGCGGCCCTGAATGATCGCAGCGCTCTCCTTGTGGGCATCATCGCTCGCAGCATTCGACGCAACTGTCGTCCCGATCCCCACGCCGAGCCCCACCGCGCTCGCCGCCCCCAGCGCGATCACCGGCACCCAGCTCCTCTCTGGCGGCTGCCGCTGCGCCGGGAGCGGCGCCGCAGGCGGCACCTCCGCCAGCGGCGCACCGGCGCCCGCCCCCGCGCCCGGCGTGCTCGCGTCCTCCGCTGCCTTTGCCCCCGGCGCCGCCTCCTGCGCCTCGCTCTTCGCCAGCACCATCGCCAGCGTCACCTCCGCCGTCCCTCCCTTGGCGACCTTCACCGTCTGGCTCGCCGGCGCGTACCCCTCCAGCCTCGCTTCGACCCGGTGCTCGCCCGGCTCGACGAACACCTCCCCCTCCAGCGGCGCCTTGCCCACGGCCTTGCCGTCCACCAGCACCTCCGCCCCCGGCGCGCCCGCTGTCACCCCCAGCGCTCCCACCTGCGCTCGCGACTCCGCCAGCCGTTTCTCCGCCGTCGTCTTCAACTTCGCCGCCGCTTTCATCAGCGGCCAGTGCCGCAGCGCATGCGACAGGTACTGCGCTGCTTCCTTGTGCTTCTTCAGCTGGTACTTCGTGTTTCCGAGGTTGTACGCCACGTCGAACGTCGGGTTCAGCTCCCACGCCTTCAGCAGCAACGCTTCCGAGTCTAGGTACCTCCAAGGCGGCATGACGGACGACGGACCCAGCTCCTCACACCACGCAGCTCGCGCTGGTGTGCAGAGGAGAAGAGAGAGGAATACAACGATGCCCACCCCCGGCCCGTGCTCGGCCCTGCGGGCCTGCGCGCGGTCCGCCCCTCCCAAGTCCCGCGCTACGCGCGGGACGGGAGGGGTCCCCGGAGCGCCGGCGGCCCCCGACTCTGCGCTGCTGCGCGTCCGCCCGGCCACGGCCATCGCCGGCAGTTTTCGCAGAGCGCAAAAGCGATCTGCTGCTGGGCTGCCTTCAGCGACCGTCGGATAACATCCGCGCTCGCGGCCCGACGCAGAAGGGTTCAGCAGATCGACGATCCATCCGCCCGCGCCTTGGGCATTCCACTCTTCGGTGGCAAGGTTGTCAGCGCCGGGCAGCCCACCGTGCCGCGTTTCCGCGACAAACCACTCCCTACCACCCCGGCGCGGGGTGCGTCCACTCATTTCTTGTTCTCTCCTTCAGCTCAGCAGCTCACGAGCCGCAGCCTCGTTCTCCGACCGATCGCATTCCGTTGAGCTCTTCAGAATTGCCACGTGGCGACACCGCGCTTCTCACTGCCCGCAGCTCGCATTGGTGGTGAAGTCCCAACATTCTCCACTCTCACCCGCATTGCCAGCGTTCCCGTCCGGCGCCGTGGTGCCGCCGTCGCCGGCAGTGCCCGGCATGAAGCTCGCCAGCTCGACGGCTCCGCCTGGCGCAGCGGCGTAGGCGATGCCCACCGCGTGACCGCCTCGACCGCCCGCGCCGGGACCGCCCATTCCGCCTTGACCGCCTCTCCCACCATCGCAGCCGATGGATCCACCGAGAGGCGAAGCAGCACCCCCAGCTGCACCGCTGCCTCCAGCGGCGCCACCTCTTCCACCAGCGCCATCCCCGCCCTTCCCCGCCTTGCCCACCTCGACCGTCACCTCCGTCAGCACCAGCTTCGTCCCCAGGCTCACGATCCCGATGCTCGATCCGCCGGCCTTCCCGCCGCCCCCTCCCTTGCCTCCGCAGCCGCCAGCACCACCACCTCCGCCGCTCGCGCCGGGACCGTCGATCGGGTTCGGAATGGCTTCGCAGAACTGCCCTGCCTTCGCTCCGCCTCCGCCTCCTCCCCCTTGACCTTTCTTCCCGGTTTCGCCGTTGCCTCCGTCGCCACCCGCGATGCCGGCCAGCGTCAGCTGCGTGTCGCTGCCCGCGTCGCCGGGGTCGCCGCGACTTCCGCTCTTCCCGTTTGCACCTGCCTTGCACTCCCCATCCGGATCCGTTTGCCCTGCGCCGCCTAGCCCGTGACCGTCGAGGTTCGGCTCCGGCGGCGGCACGCCATCCGTCCCGCTCTGTCCGTTGCCATCACCCGTGATCCCGCCGAGCCCGCCGGCTCCGCCGCGTGTCAGGCCGTCTTCGCAGCTCGTCTCGCCGGGGTCACCGCCGTGCACCGCGCCAGGCAGCGAGCACGCCGCCGACGCGTTCATCGCCGGCGCACTCGCGCCGACCTGCGGCGCCTCCGTCGGCGTAGCTCCGTTCGCCCCGTCGACCCCATCCCCCGCCGTCACGTCGACCTGCGCGAGTTCCGCCTCGATATCCGCCACCACCACGCCGATCGACGACCTTCCCGCCTCCGTCGCGTGCGCCTCGGCGGTCGCGTCCTTCGCGTCCGCCGCATGGATCGCGAAGCTCCGCATCTTCGCCCCGCTCGCGGTCTCCGTCAGGGTCAGCGCCGCCGCGCCCGCACGCCCCTCGATCGTGCTCCGCGCCTGCTCACTCCACGTCCACCCCGCATCGCAGTCGAAGCCCCCGATCACCTCGAGCCCCACCTCGATCGTCACGCTCTCCGCGAACACCCCACTCGCGCACGCAAGCACCCGCTTGCCCTTGGCGTTCGCTACAGCGTCGCTGAGCGACGCGTATGGATTCGCCTTCGTCCCGTCGCCTCCAGACTCCACGCTCGCGCTCGCGAACACCGCGCACTCGTCGCTCACCGTGCTCGCATCCTCCGTCGGGTCCCCGTCGCACGCGGGGTTCGGCGGGCCACCGGCTTCTCCGTTGAGCCAGTCGTGATGTGCGCACGTCAGCATATAGTCACAGTCGCCGGTCAGGCCGATCGACAGCGCATCGCACCCGACGGCCGCGAGCACTGCACAGATGGTGACAGCCGTGATGCCGCTCAATGTTCTCACGTTCGCGTCCTTCCTTCCCGTCACCGCTCACCACACGCCAACGACACCAAGGCTCGTCTCCCCCTGCGCCGCCCACGCGGTCGGCAGCACACCCACCGCGCTGCTTGACACAGATGAGCGCGGCCACAGCGCGTAGACCAACGCACCTGCGGCCAGCGCACCGGACGCCGCATAGGCCACGACGGCTCCCGTGCCGAGGGTTCCGGCTCGTCTCGTGCTCTCATCGAACGCGCTGCACGCGCTCGCGACGTCGCTCGGCGCATGAACGCATCCAGGACCTCGCGACATGATCTCAGCGCGCCGAACGTCCGCATCGCTCCGCGCATTGCGTGACGCCACCGTCATCCCGATCCCCACGCCCAGCCCCACCACGCTCGCCGCCCCCAGCGCGATCACCGGCACCCAGCTCCTTTGCTGCTGCGGCGATGCCGGCTCCACCGGCGCCCCAGGCGCCAGCTCTGCTGCAGGCGCACCGGCCTGCGCGCTCGTGCCCCCGTCCGTCTTCACGACCGGCGCCGCCTCCTGCGCCTCGCTCTTCGCCAGCACCATCGCCAGCGTCACTTCCGCCCTCCCTCCCTTGGCCACCTTCACCGTCTGGCTCGCCGGCGCGTACCCCTCCAGCCTCGCTTCGACCCGGTGCTCGCCCGGCTCGACAAACACCTCCCCCTCCAGCGGCGCCTTGCCCACGGCCTTGCCGTCCACCAGCACCTCCGCCCCCGGCGCGCCCGCTGTCACCGCCAGCGCTCCCACCTGCGCTCGCGATTCCGCCAGCCGGTTTTCCGCCGTCGTCTTCAGCTTCGCCGCCGCTTTCATCAGCGGCCAGTGCCGCAGCGCATGCGACAGGTACTGCGCTGCTTCCTTGTGCTTCTTCAGCTGGTACTTCGTGTTTCCGAGGTTGTACGCCACGTCGAACGTCGGGTTCAGCTCCCACGCTGATTGAAGCTCCGCCTCCGCCTCCACGTATTTTCCGTCCGAGTACAGGCGCAAGCCTCGTCGATAGAACACATCGGCTCGCGCCGCCGCATCAGCGCTGGCGGAGGCTTCCCGCGGCACGACAGGTTGCGCAGCAACGATCGCCGGGGCGGCAATCACGGTCGCCGCAGTGAACAACAGAGCAAGGGGTCGGCAGGTCATCATCATGGCTCCACGCGTTTCACTCCATCACGTCATCGGCAAGCGGCCGCTCGGTAGGCACTGGTGCCGCCGGCGCCTGCGGCAAGCGCGGCGCCGCACGCGCCGGCTGCGCGGGCACCAGCGGCGCAGGGGCAGGCGGCTCACCCTCGGTCGCGACATCGTCAAGGCTTGGCTCGGCCTCCGCTGGCGGCGCCGGCGCTACCGGCAGCGGCAGCTCCGAGGCTGCCGGCGGCGCCACCGCGCTCCGCGCCGGCGCCCCGCTCGACGGCGGCGCTGGCTGCTGCTCCTTCGGCGGCGTCTCTCGCAGCAGCAGCGCCGCCAGCACGAACGGCATGCTCACCGCGAACACCGCTAGCACGACCATCAGCCACCTCGGCATCCACGGCCGGCGCTTCGCGGTCGCCGGCGCGCTGGCCGGCGTCTTCGGCGTCGCCACCGGCGGCGGTGTGATCGGCAGCAATGACGACGGCAGCAGCGACTTGTCGATCGGCGGCAGCGTACGGTCTGCCCACTGGCTCGGCGCCATCGCTCCCGGCTGCGCCGCCGCGCTCCGTGGAACCACGGCACCGGGCATCGCCGCTCCCAGTGGCGCTGCCGCGCCACCGTAGAGCGGCACCGCCGCTCTGTGATGCACCGCCGCTGGTCCGTGATGCGCCGCCGCTGGTCCGTGATGCGCTACCGCCGCTCCGTGATGCGCTACCGCCGCTCCGTGATGCGCTACCGCTGCGCCCTGCTGCGCCGCCATCCCCGGCAGCGGCGGCGGCCCCACCGCGCTCTGCTGCGCCCCCACCCCCGGCAGCGGCGGCGGCCCCGGCCGCACCGCCGCCCCCGACGGCGTCGCCTGCCCGTGAGGCACCGCCGGCACCACCGGGAACTGGAACAGCGGCTGGCCCGCCGTCTTCTGCTGCTGCATCTCGGACAGCGCCCGGTCCAGCTCCGGGTTGTTCAGCGCCTGCTGCAGCTTCCGCTCCGCTACCGCCGGATCCGCCTCGCGCCGGATGCTCTCTAGATCCGGCAGGTACTGCCGGACGTCGTCGCTGTCCTTGTTGCTGCCCATCTCGAAGACCTCTCTCCTCAGCGACTAGAACGGCCTGCACCCGGCGGTCGCGCACGGGCCTGCTGACTTCGTGCCCCCTGCTTCCGCAGGCGCCGCCTTCTGCCCCGGCGCCGCCTTCTTCCTCTCCTCCGAGAGCACCCGCAGAAACGACGGCTTCTGCCGCTTCGGCATCGGGTAGACGTCCTCGTCGTCCTCCGTCTCCGCCGGCGCCGTCCTCACCGGCGCCACCTTCGCCGGCGACGGCTCCCTCGTCGGCGACGGCTCCCTCGCCGGCGGTTGCTCCTTGGCAGGAGGTGCCTCCGCTTCCGCAGCCGCCTCGGCCTTCGCAGGCGCGAAGGCATCCGCCGCGCTCTCGGCCGTGCTCACCGCCGCCGCGCTCGCCGTCGCCTCCGGCGCGGCTGCGGCGGGGACCGCCACCGGCGCCGCCGCGGCGGCGCTCGCCGCCGGCGCCGCGCTCGCCGCCGCCGTCGCGCTCGCCGTCGCGCTCCCCGCCGGCGCCGCGGAAGCCGCCGGCGCTCCCTTCGCCTCCTCCGGCGCCGCGCCGCTCATCGCTCGGATCCCCAGCGCCGCCCCCACGCCCACGCCCGTCATCACCAGCGCCAGAAGCGGCGCCAGCACATACACGCGCGTCGCTCGCTGCGGCTGCACGAGCATCGCCGCCGGCGTCCTCTGCGCCTCTCGCTGCGGCTGCACGAGCATCGCCGCCGGCGTCCTCTGCGCCTCTCGCTGCGGCTGCACGAGCATCGCCGCCGGCGTCCTCTGCGCCTCTCTCTGCAACGACCCGGGCGCTTGCGCGCTCGGTGCCGTCACCGAGCTCGGCGCCGCCGGCGGTCCTCCGACCGGCGGCAGCGCCATTGCCGCTCGCTGCATCTCGGTCACCGGCAACGGCGGCGTCCCGTACTGCGCCGCAACCTCGCGCAGCTGCGGTGCCACGTGCGGCGACGCGACCTCCGGCGGCGCGGTCGCCGCTGCCGCGCGCTGCGCCTCCCACCAGGGCAACTGCATCGGCGCTGCGTGCAGCGCCTCCATCACCGGCACCGGCGTCGGCACCTCTCGCTGTGCTCCCACCGCGGGCGCCGCCGCCTGGTACTGCGCCGCGGCTCCCGGCAGCGGCGGCGGCCCCGAATACGCCTGCGCCCTCACCTCCGGCAGCGACGGCGGCCCCGCATACGCCTGCGCCCTCACCTCCGGCAGCGGCGGCGGCCCTCCTCGTGCCGCCGCCCTCTCCCCCCACGCCCCCGACAGCACCGCCGTCGCTTCCCGCGGCGCCGCGCTCCCGCGCACCCCCGCGTTCCCGCGCACCTGCAGCGGCGGCAGCGTCGACGGCAGCAGCTCGGTGTATCCCACCCCGCGCCCGCGCGGCACCCGCGCCGGCTCCCGCGACGCCGGCGCGAACGGCAGCGGGCTCGCCGGCGCCACGAACTGCTCCAGCGGCGCCGTCTCCCCGTGCACCCCCCGCCGCGCCACCGCCTTCTCCTCGCTCCCCCGCACCATCCCGCCCCCCTCTCTCCCGCCCTCGCCGCGCGCCGCCTCCGCCTTCCCCTCCCCCGCCTCTCCGTCCACCGGCGCGCTGTCCTCCAGCTCCACCCCGGCGAACGCCGCCTGCCGCTCCGCCTTCATCCGCTCCTGCGCCAGCCGCTGCGCCAGCACGTGCCCCGCCGGCACCGTGTCCCTCAACAGCCCCCGCAGGTCCCGCGCCACCTCGTCGAACTTCGGATACCGCTCCTCCCGGTCGATCGCGATGCAGCGCGCCACCACCGGCCACACGAACTCGGGGCAATCCGGCACCAGCTCGTGCACCGGCTCCGGCGCCGCGACCAGATGCCCCGTCAGCGTCTCCTCCGCCGTCGCCGGCTCGCTGTCGTCCAGGAACAGGTGCTTGCCCGTCAGCACCTCGTAGAAGATCGCCCCGAACGCGTAAATGTCCGTCCGGCCGTCCGGCCTCGCGCCCTCCCCGCGCTCCGCCTTCCTCGACGTCCCGTACAGCATCTTCACCTGCTCCGGCGAGATGTACCTCACCGTGCCCACGTCCGGCAGGTCGTCCGTGTTCATCCCTCCGTCGGCGAACTTCGCTATCCCGAAGTCCAAGAGCCACACGTGCCCCTTCGCGTCCCCCTTCGCCCCCACCATGATGTTCTCGGGCTTCAGGTCGCGGTGCCATATCCCCTTCGAGTGCACGAACGTCATCGCGTCCGCCACCTGCAGCATCACGTGCATCGCGCTCAAAAAATCCAGCCGGTAGATCTTGTTCAGCACCTTCCTCAGCGTCCGCCCCTCGAGGTAGTCCATCACGATGTACGCCACATCGTCCGGCGACACCCCGGCCTTCCTCATCCTCACGATGTTCGGGTGCTTCAGCTTCGGATAGAACTTGCACTCCTGCCGGAATCGCCTCGCGAAGTCCTCTCTCCTGACGTGCCGCGGCGACATGCATTTGATCGCCACCACGTCGTCCGAGTACTCCTCCACCGCCTTGTACACTTCCCCCATTCCGCCCGCGTCGATCACCTCCGTGATCTGGTAGTCCAGGAACACGTCCCCGGCCTTCAGCGCCTCACGCGCCATCACCACACCCCCAGGCCGCGCAGGAGCAGCGCCGCGATCAGCGAGAACACCACCGTGCTCGCCGCGGTCAGCGCCGCGAACAGCCGCGCGTCCACCGGCGCCTCCCCCTCCCCCGCGCCGACTGCCCCGCGTGCGCCAGCTCCCGCCGCGCTCATGCCGGCCGGCATCGCCTCGAACCACGCCCCGCTCTCCGGCGTCCACGCTGCCTCCGCTTCCCCTCCACCCGCCGCCGCCGGCCGCTCCGCTCCCCCTGCCCCCGCCACCCGCGCGCTCCCTTCCCCCTCCGAAAGCCCTGCCGCGATCCGCCCGAGCTCCTCCGCGAACGCCTCGGCGCTCTGGAACCGCTCCTCCGGCCGCTTCGCCAGCGCCTTCAGCACGGCCCTGTCCAGCGCCGGCGGGATCTGCTGCGCGGCGCGCAGCGACGGGGGCACCGGCGCTTCCAGGACGTGCGCGCGGAGCACCTCCAGCGCGTCGTCCAGGTGAGCGAACGGCCCGTGCCCCACGACGAGCGTATACATCAGCAGCCCGACGGCATACACGTCCGCCCGCGCGTCGACCGGCCGGCATCTCGCCTGCTCCGGCGACGCCGTTCGAGGGGTCCCGACGAGCAACCCGGCCTCGGTCGGAACCGCCGGCCCGGCCAGAGGAAAGGGCCGCGCCGCGCCCGGCGCGCCCGGCTCGACGCCGCCGTCGAGCACCTTCGCGACGCCGAAATCGAGCAGCTTCGCGACGCGGGCGCCGCCCGGCGCCGCCGCACCCGGCGCGCACAGGAACACGTTGTCGAGCTTCACGTCGCGGTGCACGAGCCCGATCCGGTGCGCCGCCGCGAGCCCCGCCAGCACCTGCCGCACCACGTCGATCGCCTCGGCCACCGGCAACGCGCCCCGCCGCTCGAGCTCCTCCCCCAGCGTCCTCCCTTCGAGCCGCTCCATCACGAGGTAGGGCCGCCCCGCCGGCGTCCGTCCCAGGTCGAGGACCGCCACCACGTGCGGCGACGACACCGCCGCCAGCGCCTGCGCCTCGACCCGCAGCCGGTCGGCGAACCGCGGATCGTGCGCGAGCGCGCGTCGGACCAGCTTCACCACGACCCGCTTCCGGAGGGCGCGGTGCTCCGCCTCGAGGACCTCGCCCATTCCCCCGCGCCCGACCAACCGGAGCGCCCGGTACGGCGTTCCTTCCAGCGCGTCCCCGGCGGCGCCGGAAGGCCCTGAGCTGTCCGACGTGAAGCGTGCCACCGGCAGGGTCTCCTGAAGTGGAAATCACGAGCGCGGGACCGCTTCCGACAGAGAAAATGCACCCGCCCTGTCGATTCTTGAAAAGCGACGTCGGGTCGCATAGTTACCGGGCCACGAAGGGCGCGCGCGGGGCCCTGACCGCGCTCACCCCGGCCGCGCCCGCCCGGGCGGCGCAGAAAAACGACGGGGGCGTCGCTTTCCCTGTCCGAATCGGTCCGCCGATGGTGATTTGAGGAGAGGAAGGACGAAGGGGCGCCGCGCCGCACGCCGGGTCCCGCCACGCGAGGCACCATGACGCACGAAGCTCCCGACCACGGCGACCCGGACAGGACGGGCGACGTCGATCCCCTCGTCGATGCCTGTGTCGCCGACGCGCTGAGCCCCTACCTCGGGGCGCTCTCGCCCGAGGAGATCGAGGAGTACCGCCGGTTCCTCGAGGTCTTCATCACGACGCACCCGGCGTCGAGGCCGCTCTACGATCGCTTGCGGGCGAGGCCTCCTGTCCTGTCCGAGAGCGGCGAGGTGGCCCGCGAGGGCGCAGGCGCGGGAGGAGCGATGGGCCCCCTGCCGGCGCCGGAGCGCGGCGACGGGACGTTCGGTGGGCGGCGGTGACGGGCAGCCAGCGTCCGCCGCCCTCTCCTCCGGATCATGAGCGCGTGCTGGAAGCGCTGCCGATGGCCCGCCACGTCGCGCGGACGACCGCGCGGGTCTACGGGGTGCGGACGCGACAGGGCCTGGAGGACTGCGAGCAGACGGCCTATCAGGCGCTCCTCGAGGCGAGCCCCGGATACGACGCGGCGCGCGGCGTCCCGTTCGGCGTCTATGCGTGGAAGCGGGTGGCCGGCGCCGTCATCCGGCTGCTCACCCGCGAGGCGTCGTTCCGGCGCGCCGGCCTCGACGCCGCGCTCGATGCGGCCGAGTCGATGCGCGACGCCGGCGATCCGTTCGACGACGACGACACCGACGCCCTGAACCAGCTCAAGGACCAGTGTCGCGCGCTCGTCTTCGCGCGCTTCGTCGCCGACGCCGGCGAGCGGCTCCGGGCGCGCCCCGAGGACGCGATGGCGCGCGCGCAGGCGCTCGAGGCGCTCAGGACGGCGCTCCGGGGCCTCGACGAGCGGGAGGCGCGCCTCATCGAGCTCCGCTACTGGCAGGACCTCTCGTGGGCCAAGGTGGCCGCGGCGCTCGGCGTGCACGAGAAGTACGCGACGCGCATGGACGAGCAGCTGCGGAGACGGCTCAGGGGCGATCTGAGGGCCAGCGAGGTCGATGAGCCGCCGCCGAGCGAGCCGCTTTGAGGCAATCACCGCATCGAGCCGCCGCCGAGCACCAGCACCAGGTTCGAGCTCTCTTCTCTTGGTCTCTTGGTCCGAAGGATCATCGCTCCGGGCCGCTTGGGAGCTCCGGACCAGGGCGTCACCAGGCGAGGGCACGACCGGCCGGCGCCTCGCCCGCGAGGCCGGACGGCGGCTGGAGGCCAGCGCCCGGCGGCCGCGGTTCACGCTGGCGGAAAAACTCCCGCACAGATGGTGAACAGGGCACGTTCGCGTCGGGCGGGCGACCTTCCCGGACAGCGCTCGACCTGCGAGCCTGGCCGATGGTGCATTCCCCGGCGATCGCCGCCGGAGGACAGCCAAGGAGGCACCATGGCGCTCAAAGACCTCTCTCCTCGTCAGATGGTTCAGATCACGGCCGCGTGGCTCGACCCGGAGCGCGAAAGGCCGCGCCTCGCGTCGCTGAAGCGGTGCGCCCCGCTCATCGACGATATCGAGGCCGCGCACGACGGCATCTTGAAGTCGCATCACAGGCAGAAGAAGGCAAACGACGAGCTCGCCGTGATCCAGCAAAAGCAGGTGGCGGTCGACCAGGTGCACGACCGCAAGGCCCGCGGCGTCCACGCGGTGCTCACCGGGTTCGCCGACCTCGCCGACGATCCCGAGGACGCGGCGATCTATCTGGAGATTCGCGATCAGCTCTTCGCGGATGGGCTCAAGTTCATCTCGGCGAGCTACAGTGATGAGGCGGGCGAGGTGAAGCTCGCGCGCGACCGCCTGACGCCGGAGTCGAAGGCGGCGCTCAAGGCGCTGCCGACGCCGGGGGGCAACCTGCTCAAGGCCGTGCAGGCGTGGTTCGCCGCGGGCGACGAGCTCGGTCAGCTCGACGCGCAGCGCGTCGATTTGGAGGCGCAGGACAGGCCGGTCACGGCCGATCCGCGCGGCGGGCAGCTCCGGGCGCGCAATCGCTGGATCAAGGTGGTGCGCAGCGTGCTCCAGATGCTGGAGCTCGAGGGAGCCGACGCGGAGACGACACGCCGGCTGCTCGCGCCGCTGCAGCGGGAAATGGCCAAGGCCGAGCGCCGGCGCTCGAGTGGCAAGGAGACCGACGCGGAAGACGGCGCACCGCCGGCCGCCGGCGGCGCGGGCGACCCCGCGATCCACGAGGAAGCGCCCGGGACCGGCGTGGATTGATGTAGCCCCCCTGCCGGGCGGCCCTCGTGACCGACTCGATCCGTCGAGGCCCCCCTGCCGGCGGCCCTCGTGACCGACTCGATCCGTTGAAGCCCCCCTGCCGGCGGCCCTCGTGACCGACTCGATCCGTTGAAGCCCCCCTGCCGGCGGCCCTCGCGACCGACTCAATCCGGTGAACCCCCCTGCCGGCGGCCCTCGTGACCGACTCGATCCGTTGAAGCCCCCCTGCCGGCGGGCCCTCGTGACCGACTCGATCCGTTGAAGCCCCCTGCCGGCGGGCCCTCGTGACCGACTCGATCCGTTCATGCGGCCGCCGGCAGCCCCCTCTCCAACGGTTCGCATCCGTTACGCCCCCCCGCCGCCACCCCCTCTCCAACGGTTCGCATCCGTTACCGCCCCCCGTCGCCACCCCCTCTCCAACGGATTGCATCCGTCACGCCCCCGCCCGCGACTCCCTCTCAACGGCTCACCCCCGCTCCCTCCCCCTCCCCGGCGTCGGCTCCCTCACTCCCTCACACCGGATTACCCCCGGGGTCCCTCCCTCGCCGCGAGATTCCTCACATTGAGTCGTGTCCCTTCCGCCAGAACCGCCGCGTCTGCTTGACGCACCACGTCGGCGCTGCCATGACCGGCATCCTCCGCCTCGGGTGCGCGATTGCAGTCGGGCTCGCCGAATCCACGGTAGGGTCCGCCGGCCCGTCTGTCGTGTGGCGCGCCCCTGCCCGGGCGGACTACGCTCTGCGTTACCCCACAGCCACAGGAGCCAACCGAGCCGTGAAGATCCTCGTTCCGCTCAAGCGCGTCGCCGATCCGGATAACGCGAACAAGGTGAAGATCCCCGCATCAGGGGACAAAATCGAGACGACCGGGCTCGAGTGGAAACCGAACCCGTTCGACGAATACGCCCTGGAAGCGGCCCTGCGCCTGACCGAGGACGGCAAGGCGCCGAAGACGCGGGCGGGCGAGGTCGTCGTCGTCACCTTCGGGCCGAAGGACACCGAGCAGACCCTCCGCGCCGCCCTCGCGACCGGCGCCGACCGGGCCATCCGCGTCGACGTCACCGACGACAAGCTCGACGGCGACCTCGTGGCCCGCGCCCTCAAGTCGCTCGTCGAGCGCGAGAAGCCCGACGTCGTGCTCATGGGCAAGCAGGCCGTCGACGGCGACTCGAACCAGGTCGGCCAGATCCTCGCCGAGCTGCTCGACTGGCCGCTCGCCACGTTCGCCGCGACGATCAAGGAAGAGAAGGGCGCCCTGCTCGTCGGCCGCGAGGTCGACGGCGGCGTCGCCACGCTCCGCGTGCGCCTGCCGGCCGTCGTCACGGTCGACCTCCGCATCGTCGCGCCGACCAGCGTCTACTCGCAGAAGACCGCGCCCACCTTCAAGTACAACGACGGCGTGCGCTTCGCGGCGCTCCCCGCGATCATGGCCGCCAAGAAGAAGCCCCTCGCCGAGGTGAAGCTCGCGGATCTCGCCGCCGACCAGGCGCTCAAGGTCCAGTACCACGCCTTCCAGCCGCCCCCGGCGCGCAAGGCGGGCATCAAGGTGAAAGACGTCGGTGAGCTCGTCACGCGCCTCAAGAACGAGGCCAAGGTCCTCTGACGGGACCGGAAGGGCAGATCCCCGCGCGCGCGGGGGTCGACCGACACCAGTTGAGGAGGTGCAGGAGGGATCATGGCTGACGTTCTCGTGGTGGCCGAGGCCGCCGAAGGAAAGCTGAAGAAGACGACGCACTCCGCGGTCACGTTCGCCAGGCAGGCGGCCGCGGCGCTCGGCGGGACGTACGCGATCCTCGTGATCGGCGACGCCCTCGGCGACGCGGCCGCGGAGGCGGCGACGCTCGGCGCGGCCAAGGTGCTCGTCGCCGATTCGAACGCGCTCAAGGACTACGTCGCCGAGCGCTACGTGCCGACCGTCGCGGCGGCGGCCAAGGGCTATGCGGTCGTCGTGGGCACCGCGAGCGCCTACGGCAAGGACCTGCTCCCGCGCGTGGCCGCGCGGCTCTCGGCCGGGTTCGCGAGCGACATCTCCGAGCTCGTGGCCGAAGGCGCGACGCTCAAGTACAAGCGCCCGATGTACGCCGGCAACGCGTACGGGATCTGCACCGTCACGACCCAGGTCCAGGTCGTGAGCGTCCGGCAGAGCGCGTTCGCCGCCGCGGAGCCCGCGGGGTCGAAGTCGCCGATCGAGCAGATCGCGGTCGTGCCGCCGAGCGCCGCCGCGGAGCGCGTGGAGTTCGTCTCCTTCGACCAGGTGAAGAGCGAGCGCCCCGAGCTCACCGAGGCCAAGGTCGTCGTCTCCGGCGGCCGCGCCCTGAAGGAGCGGTTCAACGAGATCCTCGACCCGCTCGCCGACGTCCTCGGCGCCGCCGTCGGCGCGAGCCGCGCCGCGTGCGACGCCGGCTACGCCGCCAGCGACCTCCAGGTCGGTCAGACGGGCAAGGTCGTCGCGCCGTCGCTCTACATCGCCGTCGGCATCTCCGGCGCCATCCAGCACCTCGCCGGGATGAAGGGGTCGAAGGTCATCGTGGCCATCAACAAGGACGCCGACGCGCCCATCTTCCAGGTCGCCGATTACGGCCTGGTCGCCGACCTCTTCACGACCGTGCCCGAGCTCGTGAAGCAGGTCCAGGCGGCGCGCAGCTGACCGCCCCGACCGGCGCGCCCCTGAGCGGGGCGCGCCGCGCCGCGCCGCCCTCCCTAAAAGAGGGCCCGCGGCCGTGCCCCGGCCCACCGGACGAGTCCGTCCAGCGAGAAGTCCACGTACGGCAACGTAAATTCCGTGTCAGGTCGCTCGCATAGCATCTTGTTCGCGTCCGGCGGCCGTGGGATCCCTTGAGCCCATGCCCGAACGTTCGGACATCCCGATCGTCACGGCGCTCGCTCAGGCCAGGGCATTGCTGTACGAGGCGGCCACGTCCGCCGAGCAGCGGCGGCTCATCGGCCCGGCGGTCGTCGAGATCGATCGCGCGATCGCGAGCCTCGACCCGACCGCCAGCGCCGCGTTCGAGCTCACGCCGCTCGCCGCGTCGGTGCCGCCGATCGACACCGAGCTCGAGGCGCTGCGCCGCGAGGTCGAGCGGCTCCGCGCGATCACCCAGCACGAGCGGGGGCTGCTCGACGCGCTCCTCAGCGAGAGCCCGCACGGCATCATCGTCTCCGACACCCAGGGCAAGCTGATCCTCCAGAACCGCGCCTCGGAGCGGATCTGGGCCGGCAGCGCCACCGCCGAGAGCGTCGAGGGGTGGGGGCGCTACCGCGCGTTCCACCCCGACGGCCGGCCGTTCGCGGCCGAGGACTGGTCGATGGCGCGGTGCCTCACGCTCCGGGAGGCCGTCCCCGCCGAGGAGATCCACTTCCAGCGCTTCGACGGCACCCACGGGATGCTGCTCGGCAGCTGCGCGCCGCTCGTCTCGCCGGACGGCGAGATGCTCGGCGCGGTGTCCATCTTCGCCGACATCACCCAGTTCAAGCAGCTCGAGGCGGATCTGCGCGTCAGCCGGACCAAGTTCTCGACGACGCTGAAGAGCATCGGCGACGCGGTGATCTCGACCGACGGCTCGGGCCGGATCGACTTCATGAACGCCGTGGCCGAGAAGCTGACCGGGTGGGCGCTCGAGGAGGCGAGGGATCGCCGGCTGTCCGAGGTCTTCCGGGTCATCTCCGAGCAGACGCGCGACGATCTCGACAACCCGGTCACCGAGGTCCTGCGCCACGGCGGCATCATCGGGCTCGACGACACGACGCTGCTCCTGCGCAGGGACGGCTCGGAGCTCGCGATCGACTCGAGCGGGGCGCCGATCCGGAGCGACGACGGCGACCTCGTCGGGCTCGTGCTGGTCTTCCGCGACGTGACCGAGAAGCGGCTCGCCGACAAGCGGCGCTACTTCATCGGCGAGGCGAGCCGGCAGCTCGCGCTGTCGGGCCTCGAGTACGACACGACGCTGTCCAACGTCGCGCGCCTCGCGGTGCCGCACATCGCCGACGCCGCGGTGGTGGACATCGTCGAGCCCGACGGCTCGCTGAGCCGGCTCGCGGCCGTGCACGCGAGCAACGCGAAGCAGGCGCTCGGCAAGGAGCTGTCGGCGCGTTACCCGGCCGATCCCGAGGTGCCGCGCGCGGTGCACGCGGTGCTCCGGTGCGGCGAGTCGCTGCTGCTCCCGGAGGTCGACGGCGTGGCGTGGCAGCGGGCCTCGTCGCTCCAGCCCGGCCACGAGGCCTGGTCCGGCGCGCACGATCCGGTCTACCTCGCGCTGGTCCGGGAGCTCGGCGTCCGCTCGGCGATGATCGTCCCGCTGCGCGCGCGGGGCCGGACGCGCGGCGCGATCACGCTGTTCTCGACCGAGTCGAGCCGGCGCTACGGCGTCGACGATCTCGCGCTCGCCGAGGAGCTCTGCAACTTCGCGGCGCTCGCGCTCGACAACGCGCAGCTCTACCGCGAGTCGCAGCAGGTCAACCGCGCGAAGGACGAGTTCCTCGCCACGCTCTCGCACGAGCTCAGGACGCCGCTCACCGCGATCCTCGGCTGGGCGCGCATGCTGCGGCAGGGCTCGCTGAAGCCGGACACGCACGTCCGCGCGCTCGAGGCGATCGAGCGCAACGGCACGCTCCAGGCGCAGCTCGTCGAGGATCTGCTCGACGCCTCCCGCATCATCACCGGCAAGCTGCGGCTCGACGTGATGATCGTGGATCTGCCGCCGATCATCAACGCGGCCATCGACGCGGTCCGCCACGGCGCGGACGCCAAGGGGATCGAGCTCGCGGTGCAGCTCGACGCGGGCGCGGGGCCGATCTCGGGCGACCAGACGCGGCTGCAGCAGGTGGTGTGGAACCTCCTGTCGAACGCGATCAAGTTCACGCCGCGCGGCGGCAAGGTCTCGATCCAGCTGGGCAGGGTCGAGGGGCTGGCCCGCATCCAGGTGAGCGACACCGGCCAGGGCATCGTCCCGGAGTTCCTGCCGTACGTGTTCGACCGCTTCCGGCAGGCCGACAGCACGAGCACGCGGCCGCACAGCGGGCTCGGGCTCGGGCTCGCGATCGCCCGTCACCTGGTCGAGCTCCACGGCGGCACGGTGAAGGCGGAGAGCGGGGGGGAGGGCAAGGGCGCGACGTTCACGGTGGACATCCCGCTCGCGCCGCGGGGCGCGATCGCGGCGCTCCGGAAGGCCGACGGGCTGAGCAACCTGACCGCCGATTCGGAGCCGACGCTGCAGGGCGTGCGGGTGCTGATGGTCGACGACGAGCCGGACGCGCGGGAGCTCGTGACCACGGTGCTGGAGCGCAAGGGGGCGAGCATCACGGCGGTCGCGACGGTCGACGAGGCGCTGTCGGCGATCGCGCGCGAGAAGCCCGACGTGATCCTGAGCGATCTCGGGATGCCCGGGGAGGACGGCTACAGCCTGATCCGGCGGCTGCGGGCGCAGAGCCCCGAGCACGGGGGGCGCATCCCGGCGGCGGCGCTGACCGCGTACGCGAGCGCGCAGGACCGGACGCGGGCGCTCCTGGCGGGGTTCCAGTCGCATGTGCCCAAGCCGATCGAGGCGTCGGAGCTGGCGGCGGTGATCGCCAACCTGGCGGGGCGCACGGGGTAGGCGGGGAGACGGAGACGGGGGGTGCCGAGGTGGCCCGGCCCTCGGAGGGGGTGGTCGCTGGGCGGTGCACGGAGGGCTGAACTCGCTGGAGACGTCGCTCCTCCGGCGGAGCCGGAGGAGCGACGTCTCCGGGGCTCAAACACCAGCCCTCCGTGCACCGCCCAGCGACCACCCCCTCCGAGGGCCTACCGCCGGTAGCAGCTCCCAGGGCCGCCGTGGCAGCTCTCAGGGGGCGCCGTGGCAGCTCTTCGGGGCGCCGTGGCAACGAGGGGCCTTCGGGCGTCGTTGATGGTCGACAGGGAGCTGGGCAGCGAGGACGAAAGCCGCCTCGCTGCGCTCTACCTGTCCGCGTGTCGAAGAAATGGGTCGGGGCGAGAGGATTTGAACCTCCGACTCCTCGGTCCCGAACCGAGTGCGCTACCAGGCTGCGCTACGCCCCGTACGCTGCCGCAAGAGCAACGCCCGCTGAACAGCGGGCGCGCAACATCGCCAAGAGCGGGCCGCTTGTCAAGACGAAATGAAGCAGGACCCCTCCGCCGTAACCCGCGCCCCATGGAACGCCAGCTCGCCGCAGCACGGACGAACGGCGGAAAATGCCCGGAAACACGCCCACTTCGCGCCCTGGCCGGCGCCCCGGACGTTTCACGAAGCCAAGAATCGAAGGAGCGCAAGAAAAAACTCCCGTCTCCACCTTGCTCAGGCCGTGTTAAAGTGTCACTGGAATCCCGATGTTGCCGAGAGGAAGCAGAGAGCGAGGCGCCTGGGGCGCCGGTCAGGGCCTCGACCCCTGTTCGCGCAACGTTGAACAGGAGGCCGCCAGTGCGGCCGCTTCCAGAACGGATCAGGGCGGCCGGTCTCGGCAGTCCTACGGGTGCGTGAGACACGAGCGACCGGCTTCGGCGGTCCTACGGGTACGTGAGACAAGGGCGACCGGCTTCGGCGGTCCTACGGGTACGTGAGAGGAGGAACAGGTGGCAATTGAGCTTCCCGCTGTGCGCATTCTGATCGTCGACGACGACCGGGCGATCTGCGACTACATGCAGACGCTGCTCGAGCGCGACGGCTATCAGGTCAAGACGCTGGGCGATCCGACGACCGTGGAGGAGGAGGTCCGCACGGGCGGCTACCACCTCATCATCCTCGACCTCATGATGCCGAAGCTCGACGGCATCGAGGTGCTCAAGCGCATCCGCAAGGTCGACAACGACATCGCCGTCGTCATCTTCACCGGCTTCCCCAACCTCGAGAGCGCCGTCGCGTCCATGAAGCTCGACGCGGTCGACTACATCAAGAAGCCGTTCAACGTCGACGAGTTCCGCGAGGTCCTCGCCCGCGTCATGCGCAAGAAGGGCCTCGCGCGGACGCCCGAAGAGCAGCTCCACCGCGTCATCGGCGACACGATCAGGAACCTACGCAAGGACAAGGACCTGACGCTCAAGCAGATGGCGCGCCGCACCGGGCTCAGCGTGTCGCTGCTCTCGCAGATCGAGCGCGCCGAGTCGTCGGCGTCCATCTCGTCGCTCTACAAGATCGCGGTCGCCCTCGAGTCGCGCATCCAGGACCTCTTCGGCCACTACTGATCCGCGAGGGGCGACGCCGGAGCCGCCGCGCGCGGCGCTCCGCCCTCCCGCGCCCTCGAGCCCACGGCGCGCGCCGGCTCAGCGCCGCGCGCCGCGCTCGATCGCCTCGTCGAGCCTGCCGGCCTCGAAGCCCGCGAACGCGTCCACCCGCGCGCCGGTCGCGTCGTAGACGATCACGTACGGGAGCTTCGAGACCTGCTTCAGGTAGCGCTGCGCGAGCGGGGTGTCCCAGTCGACGATGTCGAGCTTGCGGTAGGCGACGTCCCGGCGAGCCTCGAGCACCTCGGCCATGTGCGCGTCCAGCTTGCGGCACGGCAAGCACCAGCTCGCCGCGAAGTCGATGACCGTGACCTTGCCCGGCGCGACGTGGGCGCCGAGATCGGGGATGTCCGCGCCGCCCTCGGCGATCGTCCGGGCGTCCGCCCCCTCGGGGAAGGTCGCCCAGCCGAGGTACTGCCCCTGGCCGCCGCCGATCACCGCCTCGAACCCCTCGTCGGCGGCGAGCCGCTTCACCGCGCCCGCGACGTCGAACGAGCTCGACGCGGTCACGGCGATCTCGGCGCGGCGCTTGTCGAACGTGGCCGAATAGACGCCGGGGCGCTCGCGGAGATCCGCGACGAGCTCGGCGCCGCACTCCTCGCAGTCGATCTTCCGCAGCGAGACGACGGTGGTGCGCGCGTCGGCCGAGCCGGGCTGGGCGCCGCCGCAGGCGACCAGGCAGAGGACCGACGAGAGGGCGATCGCGCTTCGCACGGTGTTCCTCCGCGAACCTTGGCCTCCTTCGCCGGACGGCGCAACGTCGTGTAGGCTCGGCCGCGATGAGCTCCGTCGTGACCCGCACCCTCCCGGCCGATCACATCACGCCGGTCCGCGCCTACGCCGCGCTCCGCGCGCACGCGCCGGACCGATCGTCCTTCATGTTCGAGTCCGCCGTCTCCGGCGAACGCTGGGGTCGCTACGCGATCCTGGGGTACCGGGCGCGCGCCGAGAGCCTCCTCCCGAGCGGGTTCGACCCGTTCGCGACGCTGGCGGAGGGGCTCGCGGAGCCGGCGGCGGAAGGCTCGCCGAGCGACCTTTCGTCCCGCGTCTGCCAGGCCTGGGTCGGCTTCCTCTCGTACGACACGGTGCACCAGCTCATGGGCATCGAGCCGTGGCCCGAGGAGATGTACCTCGGGCGGGTGATGAAGGGCGCGACCGTGGTCGTGTTCGACAGCGTGGCGCAGACGATGACCATCGCAGGGCGATCGCAGGGCGCCGTGAACCGCTGCGCCTGGGAGATGGCGCACGGGCCGGAGCAGCGGAGCCTGCCCGCGCTCGATCCGGAGGCGCTGCCGGAGCACCTCGAGACCCCCGTGAGCGACGAGGACTACGCGGCGCGGGCGGCGGCCGCGCGCCAGCGGATCACGGCCGGCGAGGCGAGCGAGGTCGTGCTCGCCCGCAAGTTCCGGGCGCCGCTCCGGGGCGCGGATCCCTTCGACGTGTACCGCGCGCTGCGGCTGCTCGCGCCGTCGACGCACCTCTACTTCCTCGACTTCGCCGAGTCGCCGTTCGCGCCGGGGATCACCATCGCAGGGACCTCGGGGGAGACGCTCGTGCGCGCCGAGGACGATCCGTCCACCGCGCCGCGCGCCGGCGACGCGTCGCCCGTCGAGGCGCTGCGCGCCGCCCTCGCGGGCGCCAGCGCCGTCGGCCGGCCGGCCGCGCGCGCGAGCGCGATCAGCCGCAGCCTGGAGGCCGGCCCGCGGTGGGTCTACGGCGGCGCGGTCGGATACTTCGGACCCGAGGGCTCCGAGATCGCGCACACGCTCGGCGCCGTCTGGAGCGCGTCCGGGTACTTCGAGGTGATGACCGGCGCGCGCATCGGGGACGGAGGCAAGCCCCGCGCGGACGTCGAGCGGACGCACCGCGACGCGCGCGGCCCGCTGTCGGCCATCCGCGCAGCGCAGGAGGCGCGCAAGGCGCGCGACCTCGCCGAGGAAAAGAAGGCCGCCGCCGAGAAGGCCGCCGCTGGGGACGACGCATCCCGGAGCGACTAGAGCGCCGAGGACGTTGATCGAGCGAGAGATAAACCGCCAAGGCGCCAAGACGCCAAGACGCCAAGAAAAAGAAAATATTTTGGCGTCTTGGCGTCTTGGCGTCTTGGCGTCTTGGCGTCTTGGCGTCTTGGCGTCTTGGCGTCTTGGCGTCTTGGCGGTTCGAACTTCTGCTCGTTTCAGGCGGGTTCAACCCGTTTTCAGTCCGGCACGAGGCCCTGCCGCACGCGCGCGGGAGCGGCCCCGGCCGAGGAACCCGGCCGCGCAGGGCGCGGCGGCGCGGCGCGCGGCGGGGCGGCCGTCGCGGCGTGGGCGCTGCGCTGGGGAGACGCGAGGGGCGCTCGCCGGAAGAGCGCGGAGGAGGCCGCCTCGGGCGCGGCGGACGGCAACGGCTCGACGCGGCGGGCGGTGAGGGAGGCCGAGAGCACCGCCGCCCGAGCGCCGCTGACGGCCGTCGCCGGCGCGGGGCGATCCAGCCGAGAGGTCGTCGCGAGCGCAGCCACGCCGAGCAGCGCCATCAGGCCGGCCGGAAGGAGCCACCCGCCGCGCGCGGGCGGCACGTCGAGCCCGCGCACGACGTCGGCGCTCTCCGCGCTGAGCTGCGTGTCCGGCGCCGCCCGCCGGCCCGCGCTCGGCGGCTCGGGGCCCGGCTCCGCCGGCGCAACAACGCGGGACGCCACCTCCGCAGACAGCGCGGCCAGCGGCCGCGCCGAGGCCGCCCAGGGCGGGACGCGCGCCGGCGGAGGCGGGCGCAGCACGCCGGACGAGGGAGGCGGCGCGAGCTCCGCGATCCGGACGAGCGACTCCACCATCTCCTCGATCGACCGGAAGCGCCGCGCGAGGTCGCGCGCGAACGCCTTCTCGAAGAAGCCGTCCAGCGCACCAGGCAAGCTCGGCACGAGCTGCGTCGCCGCTGGCGGCGGCGCGAGCAGGATCTTCGAAGCCACGACGCTGGCGATGTCGCCGGGAAACGGGAGCTGGCCGGTCACCGCGCGGAACAGGACCGCCGCCAGCGACCAGAGATCGGTCTGCGCATCGAGGGTACGTTCCGACCGGATCTGCTCGGGGCTGAGGTAGTGGAGCGAGCTCGCGCTCACCTCGGCCGCGACCTCGCCCACGAGCCGCGGCGCGATCGCCCTCGCGAGCCCGAGGTCGAGCACCTTCACGATCTCCTCGCCGCCGTCGATCGCGAGGAAGAGGCTCTCCGGCCGGAGGCCCTGGTGGAGGAGATCCGCGGCGTGGGCGCGCTGGAGGGCCTCGCCGGCCTGCACGGCGATGCGCGCCGCCTCCTGGAGCGAGAGGCGGCTGCGCCGGAGCAGGCGCGCCGCGAGATCCTCGCCGGAGAGCAGCTCCATGGCCAGGTAGACCGTGTCGCCCTCGGCGCCGTGATCGAGGACGCGCACCACGTGCCGCGACGAGAGCCCGGCGGCAGCGCGGACGCAGCGATCGAGCCGGAGGAGCTCTCCCGTCGCGCCGCCCTCGGGGTGAAAGAGCTTCAGGGCGACGCGCACCCCCAGCTGCAGCTCGCGCGCGACCCAGAGCGAGCCTCGGTCGCGCGCGACCCGCGCGCCAGGACGCACGAGCTGCCTCTCCAGCAGATATTTCCCCCCGATGATGGTGCCCGGTGTGATGTCCATATACCTGAGCCTCCTCCCCCACGGTAAAGTTGCACATCGACCCCGAGGCGCAATTTGTTGCGGCGCGGGATGCTCGTGAAATCGCCTCGGCCGTCCATGCGCTGTGAGCGCTCGCACGAGGGGAGCACACGGGGAGGGCCGCCCACGTCGGGCGCTGCCGTCAGGGGCTCTGCGGGTCGGGCGAAAAACGGAGCGGCACGACGAAGCGCAGGTCGCCGCCTTCCGGCGCCGGGAACGTGAGCGCGCGCGCGCGCCGGAGCACGCAGCGGGTGAGCCGTTCGTCCGGGAAGCGCGACTCGACCTCGAAGGCCTCGTCGACGGCGCCGCTGTCGGTCACATGAAAGCGGATGGCGAGGCGGCCCCAGAGCGCCGGCGCGCCGGCGAGGGCCGCCTCGTAGCAGCTCCGGAACGCGGGCAGAGCCTCGGCCACCGCGGCCGAGATCGCGTCGGGCCGGAGCTCGCCCGGGCCGGGAGCGAGGACGGACGGCGGAGGCTCGACCGGATCGTCGCCCGGGTAGACCTGCAGCGTGGCCACGACGGTCGAGCCCGCCTTGGCCCTCGGCAACGAGAGCGACCTCGCGCGCTCGGCGAGGCACGAGACGACGTCCGGCGCGGAGAGCGTGGACGAGACCGCACGCGCGCCCGTCACCTTGCCGGCGCGGCTCACCGTGAGCCGCACGGTGGTCTTGCCGTGCAGCGACGGGTCCCTGTACGCGCGCAGCCGGTAGCACGAGTAGACGTGGATCCAGAGGTGCCGCCGGGCGATGCGCTCGACCTCGCGCGCCTTGAGCGGCCCCTTCACCTTGCCGATGTCCACGATGATCCGCGGCAGCGGGTGCCCCTCGGCCGGAGGCGGCGGCGCGGGAGGATCTCCCCTGCCCCCGGCGTTCCAGCGATCCCGCTCCGCCGCCTCGGCCTGGCCGCGCGGCACCAGGTGCTGGCCGAGCTTGTAGGGCGGATCGATCGCGATCGAGGGGCGCTGAGGCTCGCCGGCCGCGCCGGGAGCGCCGCCCTCGCCGGCCGCGGCGGACGAGGCCGCGGAGGTGGCGCTCGGCGCCGCCAGCGGGGCCGCCGAGGGCGCGGGCGGCGCTCCCGGCGCGGCCGCCGAGGGCGCGGGCGGCGCCGGCGGGCGCTGCTCGACGGGGGGAGCGACGGCGGGCGCCGGCGCGCCCGCGGGCGCCGGCGGACGCGCAGGCTGGACGGCGGCAGGCGCAGGGAGGCCCGCGGCGCGCGACGCCGGGCCCGGCGGCGCGGCGCACGCGGCGACCGCGAGGGCTGCCGCGAGGAGGGGTCGGGGATCGATCGCGAGAGGCCGCTTCATGGGAGGTCGATCGGAGAGCCGCGCTCGCCCAGGGCGACGCGCGGGCTCGCCGGCGCGCGACCGCGAAGGCGGATCACCGCGCGCCGGGGCGCCGCGCTCAGAACCGGAGATCGCCGCGGGGCGCCTCCACCTTGCCGTCGAGCAGATCGATCGCCTTCGCCACCTCGGGGTCGTCGACGGTCGGGACGTGCACCACGAACTTCACGTAGAGATCCCCCGGCTCCTTCCCCTTGCGGGCGATGCCCTTGCCGCGCACGCGGATCACCTGGCCGGTCTGGGTGCGCGCCGGGATCTTGAGCGTCACCTCGCCTTCGGGCGTGGGGATGCGGATCTTCTCGCCCCGGTACGCCTCGACCAGGGTGACGGGCACGTCGAGGTGGAGATCGTCGCCCTCGCGCTTGAAGAACGGGTGCGGCGTGACGTGGATGTTCAGCAGCAGATCGCCCGGCTCGCCGCCGCCCATGCCCGGGGCGCCCTGGCCGCGGATGCGCAGGCGGCTCCCCTCGGCGGCCCCGGGCGGGACGCGCACGGTCACCGGCTCCGGATCATCGGCGCGCTGGAGCTGGAGCGTCGTGCCCCGCACCGCCGAGACGAAATCGATGGTGAGGTCCTGCTCGACGTCGCTGCCGCGGCTGCGCGCGGGCTGCGCGCGCCGGCCGCCGCCGCCGCCGCGGGCGCGGCCGAAGAGGTCGCCGAGGATGTCGCTGAGATCGCCGCTGCCGCCGCCGGCGTTGCCGAAGATCTCCTGCACGTCGAAGTTGCCGGGGGCGCCGCGGCCCCCGCCCGCGGCCCGGGCGTTCGCGTAGCGACGGTAGGCGCGGGCGCGCTCGGCGTCGAAGTTCTGCGAGAGGCTCTCCTCGCCGAACTCGTCGTACAGCGCGCGCTTCGCCTTGTCGCTCAGCACCTCGTGCGCCTGGTTGATCTCCTTGAACTTCTGCTCGTTGGCCTTCCCGGGGCTCTTGTCCGGGTGGTACTTCATCGCGAGCTTGCGGAACGCCTTCTTGATGGTGTCCTCGTCCGCATCGCGCGCGACGCCGAGCACGGAGTAGAGATCACGAGCCATGGTCGTCCGTCATCATTCTGGGCTGCAGGAGATGCAGGCGATGCGGGCCGCGAGGGGCCCTCATCGGGCGGAAACCTAGATCTGCCTGCCGTTTTCGTCCACTGGTGCAGAGGACGGCGGCGGCCGGGGAGCGCGTCGCGGCAGGACGCCTCAAACGCTCACCCCGGATGTCGCGCCGGAGGGAGCACCGGCGCCCGCGACGCCCCTGCCCTCGCGCAGCTCCCGGAGGGCGCCGCTCCGCGCGGAGCCGCTCGCGGCGCGCTTCGCCTCGACCGCCCGCCGCGCCGCCATGCCGCGGCCGCCATCGGCGCGGAACCCGCCGGGCCGCCGCTGGACGAGCGCGGCAGGCGCCCCTGGCAGCGTGTATCGGGCGCGGGGCCGCTCCTCGAGCATGGCCCTCCGGTCTATCAAGGCCGGCGGATGCTGTCACGGGCCCGCGTGCTTAAGTAATTCGCGATGCTGCCCGTCCGAGACCAACTGCCCACCCGCAAGGTGCCGATCGTCAACTACCTGCTGATCGCGGCCAACCTCCTCGGCTTCTTCTGGATGCGGTCGATGATCGCGGCCGGGTTCCCGCCCGACCGGCTGCTCTCCGTGTGGGGCCTCGTCCCGGTGCATCTGCTGCAGGAGCCGACCGACGCCTGGTGGACGGTCTTCAGCAGCATGTTCATGCACGACCCGACAGGGTGGGCCCACCTCGGGGGGAACATGCTGTTCCTCTGGATCTTCGGCGACAACGTCGAGGACGCGCTGGGCAGCCTCCGCTACGCGGCGTTCTATGTGCTGTCCGGGATCGCCGCCGCCGGCGCCCAGATCCTCATCGATCCCGGATCGATGATCCCCATGGTGGGCGCCTCGGGCGCCATCTCGGGCGTGCTGGCCGCGTACGCGTCGCTCTATCCGCGGTCGCCGATCACGGTGCTGAACCCGATCTTTCTCCTGTGGTTCATCTTCGGCCTGTTCCTCGAGCTCCCGGCGTGGCTGGTCATCCTCGAGTACTTCGTGGTGAACCTGCTGAACGGGCTCGGCTCCATCGGCGTGCGCAGCGGCGGCGTCGCGTTCTTCGCGCACCTCGGTGGGTTCGTCGCCGGGCTCTTCCTCGTGCGCCTCTTCATGGTGGGGCGCTCCCCGCGCGAGCACGAGCGCTGGCAGCACTGGCGCGCGTCGCCCCGGCGCCCGGCAGCCCGCCGCCCCGCGCCGTGGGACGCGCCGCGGCGGCGCGACCGCTGGGACTGGTAACGCGGCGCGATCGCGCCGCTCGTGGTTCGCCCAGGATGCAAAAGCGTGATAGCGTCCCGGCCGCAGCGATGCGACGACCCCTTCGAAGGCGCCCCACCGCCGGCGGTTCTGCGGCCGAGGCAGCGAACCCCCGGGCCAGGCTCCTGGCGCTCACGGTCGCGCTCGCCGGCTGCGGAGGCCCGTCGTTCGACGGAACGGTCTACCGCGGCCAGGAGGTCGCCTTCCGCGTGCCCCCGGCGCCGGCGACCTGGAAGCCGATCTCGGTGTCGGACGCGGCGGTGGCGTACCGCGACGAGGCGAACGGAGCGACCATCGCCCTGAACGGACGCTGCCGGAACGAAGACGACGTCCCGCTCGTCTCGCTGACCAACCACCTCTTCCTGCACTTCACGGAGCGCGAGGTGCTGAAGCAGGAGGTCGTCCCGTTCGACGGCCGCGAGGCGATGCACACGGTCCTCTCCGCAAAGCTCGACGGGGTGCCGAAGGTGTTCGACATCTGGGTGCTCAAGAAGAACGGCTGCGTGTACGACATGCTCCTCATCGCCGATCCCGCCCGCTACGCCGCCGGCGAGCCGGCGTTCACGCGGATGGTCCGCGGCTTCTCGACCCTGCCCGCCGATGACGACTGAGCGCAAACGGCCCCTGGAGGCGCCGCCGCCCTCCGCGAACAGCCCGGCCCCGGCCAGCCTGGGCCCGAGCAGCATGCCCCCGACCAGCGTGGCTCCCGGGAGCCGGGGGCCGGCCAGCCTCGCCCCGCCGCCGCTCCCGCCGCTCATCGCGAGGATGAACGAGACGGCCGTCGGGTTCGTCGAGCACCTCGGGCAGTTCGGGCGGATGACCTGGGGGGCGATCAAGGCCATCTTCGAGCGGCCGCTCGAGCTGCGCTCGACCATCTACCAGATGGAGTCGCTGGGCGTGCGCTCGGCCGCGATCGCGTCGGTGACGGCGCTGTTCGTCGGGATGGTCATGGCGGTGCAGTTCGCCATCGGCCTGCAGAAGTTCGGGGGCATGGAGTACACGGGCCGCATCATCGGCCTGTCGTTCTCGCGCGAGCTCGCGCCGACGCTGACGGCGGTCATCGTGGGCGGCCGCATCGGCGCCGGCATCGCGGCCGAGGTCGGGTCGATGGCCGTCACCGAGCAGATCGACGCGATCCGCGCCCTCGGCGCCAACCCAGTGAAGAAGCTCGTGCTGCCCCGGCTGCTCGCGAGCATCGTGGTGATGCCGGTGCTCGGCGCGTTCGCGCTCGTGCTCGGCTTCAGCGGGGCGATGCTGATCTGCGCGACCGAGTTCGGCATCCCGGCCGGCTTCTTCCTGAGGACGGCGCTCAGCTCGGTCACGTTCATGGATTACTTCAGCGGGATGTACAAGACGCCCTTCTTCGGGGCGATCATCGCGCTCGTCGGGTGCCACTTCGGGCTGATCACGCGCGGCGGGACGGAAGGCGTGGGCCACGCGACCACGCGCACCGTGGTGGTGACGTCGATCGCCATCCTGATCGCCGACTTCTTCCTGACCAAGATGTCCATCCTGTTCTTCCCGAGCCGGTGATCGCGGCCGGTCCGGAAGGGGCACCGATGCCGCCGCCGACGTCGCCGCGCCGAGGGGGCAGGATCCTCGCCCGGGTCCCGCTCGCGCTCCTCGCCGGGGTCGCGGCGTGCCAGGGCGACGCCGGACGGGAGGGCGCAGGAGGGCCGGCGCCCGACGGCGGGGCCGCGCTCGCGGCCGAGGGGGCGCCCGCGCCGCGACGCCCGACGCGGTACTACCATCTGCGGCGGACGGACGACGGCTGCGAGCTCTTCTGGATCGATGGGGACCTCGTCTCCGCGTCGCAGGCGGTCGTGTGCCCGCCCGACCTCCAGGTGGGCGAGCGCGTTCGCCTGACCGGCAAGACGTGCATGCGCGAGTCGGCGCAGACCCCGAGCCGCGCCGTGCCGGTCGTCTGTCCGCTGCCGCTCACGAACCTGGAGAAGGCGGACCGGGCGCCGCCCGACGCCGGGGCGCCTCCGGACGGCGGCAAGCAAGGCAAACGGTAGAAGCGCGCAGCCAGGCTCCTCCTCGGAGCATCGGAGTCCGAGGGGGGACGCATGAAGCACGCGGATACCGTCGTGATCGGATCTGGCTCCGGCGGGCTCACGGCCGCGCTCGCGCTCGCGCGCGCGGGACAGAAGGTGATCGTCGTCGAGCAACACTATCTCCCCGGCGGGTGGACCCACAGCTTCGCGCTGGAGGGGTATCTGTTCAGCCCGGGGGTCCACTACATCGGCGGGCTCGGCCCGGGAGGCGCCGTGAGGCGGCTCTACGAGGGGCTCGGCCTCTCGGGAGATCTCGAGTTCTGCGAGCTCAACCCGGACGGGCTCGACCACCTGATCGTCGGCGGCGATCGGTTCGACGTGCCGAAGGGCTTCGAGCGGCTCGTCGCCCGGCTCACGGCGCGGTTCCCGCACGAGGCGGCGGGGATAGCGCGGTACTTCCGCGTCCTCCGCGGGCTCAGCGACGACCTCGCGCGCGTCGACGCGATGCTCGAGTTCCCGAAGGTGCTGCTCTTGCCGTTCAAGGCGCCGGATCTCGTGCGCTGGGGCCTCCGCACCCAGGAGGATCTGCTGGACGCGACGATCCGCGACCCCTTGCTGCGCGCGTTCCTGGCCGCGCAGGGGGGCGATCACGGCCTCGCGCCGTCGCGCGTGGCGCTGCCGATCCATGCGAGCATCGTTTGCCATTACCTCGACGGCGGGTATTACCCGCGCGGCGGGGCCAGGCGCATCCCGCTCGCGATGATCCGGGCGCTGCGCCGGCTCGGCGGGAAGGTCCGGACGCGCGCGCGGGTGACGCGCATCCTCGTCGAGCGCGGGCGCGCGGCCGGCGTGGAGCTGGAAGGGGGCGAGATCCTCCGCGCGGGGAACGTCGTCTCGAACGCGGACCCGGCGATCACCTACGGCGAATTGCTCCCGCCCGAGCTGACCGCCCGCGAGCGCCGCAAGGTCCAGCGGATGGAGTATTCCGTGAGCCTGCTCAGCGTGTTCTGCGCCGTGGACATGGACCTTCGCTCGATGGGCTATGACTCGGGCAATTACTGGTGGTACCGCGGGAGGGACGTGAATCGGATCTACGAGCGGACGGAGCGCCACCTGCCGCGCGGCGCGGTGGACGGGCTGTTCCTGACCATCACGACGCTGAAGGACCCGGGCCACCCGACGCGGGGCAATCATCACACGATCGAGATGTTCACGTTCGTGCCCCACGGCCCCTTCGCGCGCTGGGAACAGACCCGCACGGGCGAGCGGGGCGCAGCGTACGAGAAGCTCAAGGAGTCGCTCGGAGATCAGATGATCGCCGCGGCGGAGAACGTGATTCCCGGCATCTCCCGCGCGCTCGTGTTTCGCTCGGTGGCGACGCCGCTGACCAACGACTTCTACTGCGCTTCTTACCGTGGCGCCGCCTACGGCACCGCCAAGACGCCCTGGCAGCTCGGGCCGCTGTCGTTCTCCATCGGGACGAGGATCCCGGGGCTTTACCAGTGCGGCGCGAGCACGCTGAGCCACGGGGTGGCCGGCGCCGCGATATCGGGCCTCCTGGCGGCGCAGCGCATCACCGGCGCGGCTCGCGCCGAGGATCTGCTCGGGCCGGCCGACGGCTCGCTGCGGGTCTACCCCGCCGACCGGCCGGAGGAGTGGCTGCACGAGAAGAGAAGAGCGAGCGACGACGCGGACGAGCTCAACGAGACGGCGTGAGCCCCGCGGCGGCCCCGCCCCGCCGGAATCACCCCGCAGGCGTCCTGGACCGGAACGTGATCTGCACGAGCGGCATCACGTTGGGATCGTCCTGCGTCTCCCGCTCGAACTGGAGCACGTCGTAGTACCCGCACCGCGGCCGGCCAGGATAGTCGCGGCAGACCTCCGGCCGCGCCTCGTAGATGGTGCAGCCGCGCGTCGTGAGGTCGAGGAACCGGCACACCCGGCCGAGCAGCGGATCCGACTGACGCCGGAGGATACGCTCGCCGTTGTAGCGCTTCGTGAAGCGCTCCTCGGCGGCCTCGAGCGTGAGGCCGAAATGACGGGCGAGCCGACGCAGGTCGCGCGGCGTCACCTCGACCCGCTCGTAGATGGAGCAGCAGTAGGCCGGGCACTTCGAGCAGTCGTACGAGACGCGGCGCTTGGCCTTGAGGGTCGTCGTCATGGGTCGTGAGGCACGTGCAGCCGATGCCGCTGGGAAGAGGCGGGGCGCTCGCTGGCAGGCAGCGGAGCATACGCGGCCGCGCGAGCCTCCGCGACGGCGAAGTGCTCGCGACGGCGCGCCGTCAACATAGCGCGACGGCGCGCAGCGACGAGGGCGCGAGCGCCCGCGCCCTCACTCGGTGAACCCGAGCTGCTCCCGCGCCTCGGCCAGGCCGTCGCTCACGGCGAAGACGATGAGGTCGCGCGCCTCCGCGTTCCGCCCGATCCAGGTGACGCGATCCTTGCCCCCGGCGGGCGGCGCGTTCGTGTGGCCGCCCGCCCAGGCGATGCCGGTGAGCGCAATGTTGAGGTCGCCCACGGCGAGGAACGCGGCCCGGTTCCCCCAGCCGTTGATCGCCGTGTTGAGCGTCGACGCGCGGTTGCCGATCGAGCCGATGACGTCGGCGGCGAGGATGCCCAGCTTCGGATCCGGGCCGCCTGACATCGCCCGGTCGATGCGGCCCTGGTACTCGCGGAGGCGCCCGGCGTCGGCGCCCTGCGGGGACCACGACGGGGAGAACGCCTTCAGGTACGCCGCGAGCAGCGGCCAGAGGTCGATCGGCGCCGTCCGCGAGAAGGCCGAGGCGTTGGTCTGGAGGATCTTGACGGCGCGGTGGATGAGGAAGAGCCGGACGTCCTCGCGCGGCGAGGCGACCAGGGACTGCCCGAGGACGATCTTCGGCGGGCTCGAGGAGGCCGGGACGCAGACGGCGCCGAGCGCGCCCGTCACGTACACCTGCAGGTTGGGGAGGCCGTACGCCGCCCCGACGCCGCGGGCCAGGTCGGTGATGTCGGCGTGCTGGGGCGGCAGCGGGGTCGCGCGGATCGAGTCGAGATCGAACGGCACCGCGGCGTCGAGCAGCGGGCCGGTCTTGAGCAGGAGCTCGCGGAACGCCGCGGTCATGAGCTCCGGCGCGAGGTGGACGTCGAGGCGGGCCGCGCCGGCGGCGTTGCCGGCGCCGCCCATCGCCGCGTCGCGGCCGTCGAGCGCGGCGACCGTCGAGCGCGCGATCCTCGAGGCGCCCGCGCGGCCGCGGAGCTCCGCGACCGTCGCGACCGTCGAGAACAAGTACGGCTCGAAGCGGCCGGTGTTGAGCGCGCGGCGGGCGTCGGCGATGGCGCGATCGAGCAGGACGTTCGCCGCGGAGACCTGCTCGGTGCGCTGGTAGTAGCCGGCCAGCGCGCCGAGCGCGAAGTCGTCCTTGGGCCACGTCTTGCGGGCCGTGAGCAGCGTGGCCTCGGCCTTCTTCATGTCCCCCATCGACTCGTAGATCTCGGCGAGCTCCGCGGTGCGGCGGCACTTCTGCTCGGGCGCCTCCGCGGCGCTGATGAGGAGGTTCTGCTGCTCCAGCGCGCGGGCGCCGTCGCCGGCGCGCTTGTAGAGCGCGACGAGGCGCTCGCGCGCGCTCACGTCGCCCGGCGCGCGCTTCAGGATCTCCTGGTAGGCGAGCTCGGCGCGCTCCGCGTTCGGGAGGTGCTCGTCGTAGAGCTCGCCGAGGCGGAGGTAGATCGCGACCTGCTTCTCGGGATCGGGCACGAGGCGCGCGAGGCGGATCCAGGCCTGCTCGGCGCCGGCCCAGTCGCCCTCGCCGGCGCAGACGTCCGCGAACGCGGACAGGGCCTCGACGTGGTCGGGGTTCGCGTCGAGCGCGGCGGCGAGCGCCCGCTTCGCCGCCGCCGCGTCGCCGACGTCGGCGAGCGCCCGGCCGCGGAGGACCTCCATCTCGACCCGCTCCGCGGCGTCCGTCACCGCGTCGAGGCGGCGCTCGAGGAGGGCGGCCAGCTCGGCGCGCGCGCCCTCGGCGATGTAGATCGCCTTGAGCCGCGAGAAGACGTCGGCGTACGACGGGTCGACCGTGGCGACCGCCTCGAGGACGTCGCGGGCCCGCGCGGCGTTCTGGACCTTGTCCTGCCAGAGCACCGCCGCGGCGTAGAGCGAGTGCGCGCGCCCCTCGGAGCCGACGCTGGCGCCCGCCGCGGACTCGAGCGCCGCGGCCGCCGCGGCCGCGTCGCCGCCGCGCTCGAGCGCGTCGGCGAGATCGAGGTGCGCGACGAGGTAGTGCGGGACGAGCGTGATCGCGTGCCGGAAGAAGGCGACGGCGTCCTCGATCGAGCCGGCGAGGAGGGCGTCCTTGGCGGCCCGCACCGAGAGGGCGGCGGCCTCGGAGGGGCGGTCGGTGCGCTCGATGAGCTGGCGATCCGCCTCGATCGCGAGCGCGTGATCCGCCTTGGCGCGGGCGTGGGCGGCCATCTGGCGCAGCGCCCAGATGCCCCGGGGTTCGTTCCTGTACGCGATCTGGACCGGCTCGAACGTCTCCTCCCACGGGAGCACGCGCATGCGCAGCCGCGCCGACAGGAGCGCGTGCGCGATCGCCTCGGGGCCGTCGAGGACGCGCGCGATCTCGAGGGCGATCGGCTCGAGCTCCTCGTCGCGACCCTCGCCGATGAGGTAGGAGGCGACCCGGCGGAGCGTCGGCAGGTGGTGCGGCGTCTCCTCGAGGATGGAGCGGCGCCAGAGCAGCGCGCTGCCGGCGTCGCCGCGCCCGAGCTCGTCGAGCTCCGCGAGGCGCTCGTAGATCTCGAGGCGCTCGGCCGCGTCCGCCGCCTCGCGGGCGCGCGGGATCATGGCGTCGACGAGCTCGCCGGCGCCGTGGCCGGCGACGGCCGCGCGGTAGAGGGCGATCGGCGCGAGCGCGTCGTCGCCCGCGGCGATCGACTGGCGGGCGCACGCGGCGGCCTGCCCGAGATCGCCGGCGCGCTCGTACTCGAGGGCGGCCTCGAGGGCGAGGCGCGCGGCCTCGACGCCCGCCGCGGCGCGGTCGTCGCCCTCGACCGCGGCGCGGCCGTCGCCGCCCGGGTGGAGGGCGCGCATCAGCTCGGTGGCGCGCTCGGCGCGCCAGGCGGCGCGGTCGGCCGGGGGCTCGGGCGCGAGCCGCTCGAAGAGCTCGCGCAGGCCGATGTCCTGCGGGCGCGAGCGGTGCGCCGTCTCGAGGAGCGACGCGGCCGACGCGGGATCGGCCTCGGCGACGAGGAGCGCCTCGCGGACGAGGTCGTGGGCCCGCTCCAGCGGGTCGGTCGCGCTCTCGCGGCGGGTCCTTAGCCACTCGAGGAGGCCGTCGCGATCCACGCGGGCGCGCGCGCTCCGCTCGCCGAGGTGGAGCGCGACGGGGAGCTTCGGATCGATCTGCGCGGCGCGCGAGAGCAGGCGCTCGCCCTCGTCGTTGTCGCCCGCGTCGAGCAGGCGGATCGCCGCCTCGGTGACGAGCACCGCGGCGCGCGGCCCCTCCTCGAGCGTGAGCGCGTGCTCCGCGAGGATGCGGGCCGCGCCGACGCCGCTCTCCTGCGCGGCGCGGGCGCGCGCGGCGCCCTCGTGCTGCGGATCCGCGGCGCGGGCGCGGTCGAGGTCGCTCATGGCCGCCCGCTGGTCGCCCGCGACCTCCGCGATCACGGCGGCGGCGAGCGCGCCGTCGCGCTCGGACGCGACCTCGCGGAGCGCCGCCACGGCCCTGGCGACGCGGGCGCCGCGATCGCCGTCGAGATCGAGCTCGAGCGAGAGGGCCCTGAAGAGCGGGCTCTCGGGCGCGGTGTCGCCGTAGGTGACGACGGCGCGGGAGAAGGCGTCGCTCGCGTCGATGCCGCCCTCGGCCGGGACGGCCTCGCGGGAGAGCGCGCGGCCGAGGACCGCGGCGGCGCGGGCGCTCGGGCCGCCGAGGGCGCGCACGCCCCGCGGCGCGGGCGCCCCGTCCGGAGGCGCCGCGCCGCCGGCGTCGCTCAGGGCGGCGCTCGCCGCGGCGCAGAGCGGCGCGAACTCCGGATCGTCGGCGACGGCGTCGAGCCACGGCTCGATCTCGGCCGCGGAGCCGCCGGCGAGCGCCGACAGGACGATGCGGTCGGCCGGCGAGAACGCGTCGCCGTCGTCGAGCGTCGCCTCGCGCGCGGCGGCGGCGTCGCCGAGCTCGATCGCCTGCGCGGCGAGGGCGCGGCGCGCCTGGCCGCCGTGCGAGCCGGAGGCGACGGCGCGGAGCGCGCCGAGCGCCGCCGGGCGGGTCTCCTTGCGCGCGGCGCTCAGCGCGGCGGTGAGCCACGCGACCCCGGGCGCGAGCGAGGTGCCGCGCAGGGGATCGAGGCTCGCGAGGCCCTCGGAGAGGTCGCCGGCGCGGAGGTGGGCGCGGGCGCGGAGCAGCGCCTCGTACGGCGTGGCGGGGGCGGCGCGGCCGCGCGCCGGCCGCTGCGCGCCGCGGTGCGCGGCGACCTGCGCGCACGCCGCGGCGAGCGGCGCGAGCTCGGGCGCGTCGGGGAGGCGGAACTTCGCGACCGTGGCGGAGGCCTGGGCGTCCGTGTCCGGCGCGGCGAGCGCCTCGCAGAAGCGCTGGACGTGCGCGCGCGGATCGGCGGGGTGCATCCGGGCCGCGAGCTCCAGGCGCTTGTGCGCGCCGTCGGGATCGGCGAGCGAGATGCGGGAGAGCTCGGCGCCGAGCGCCAGGTTGTGGCAGCGCGCGGCCGGCGTCCCGAGGATGCGGGTCTCGATCTCCAGCGCGTCCAGCGCGGCGGGCAGATCGCCCTCGCGCATGAGGAGCCCGCGGAGCTGCCGGTGCGCGAAGATGAGGCTCGGGGCGAGGTCGCGCGCCTCGGCGGCGATGGCGCGGGCGGTCGCGTCCTCCCCGGCCATCACGTAGAGCTCGGCGACGGGGATCAGCGCGCGGGCCCGGGCCGCCGGGTCCTCGATGAGCTCCGCCTCGGCGCGGAGCCAGGCGGCGCGCGCCGCCCAGGCGTCGCGCTGCTGCGACTGGACGAGGATGGCGCTCGCGTCCTGCTCGCCGTCGAACACCGACGCGGGCGGCGGGATCGACGGCAGCGGCGGGAGGCTCTCGGGCGCGCGGGCCGGCGCGGACGAGCGCGGCGGACCGAACGCCGAGCCGACCTCCGGCCTCCGGCTCGCGACGCGCGTCTGGGCGAGATCGTCCTCGTCGGCCTGCCCGTGGAGCAGGCTGGACTCGTCCACGAGCTCGCCGGGATCGCTCTCGATCGCGGCCTGATCCCAGTGGCTCGCGGGGGCGGACGGCTCGCCGGCGTAGGGCCGGGTCGTGGGACCGGGCTCGTCGAGGGCCTTCGTCTCCTCGTCGTCGAAGCCGGTCGTGTCCTCGTCGTCGAAGGCCGGCGCCTCGGCGCGCCGGCTGCTGTTCACGATGCTGGGCGGCGCGAACTCGAACGGGGAGTCGCCGCCGTCGGGGATGGGCGTCGCGCGGTCGCCCGGCTCGGCGGTGTCCTCGTCCTGCACCGGCTCCAGGCGCCGGGGCTGCGGCGGCAGCGGGGGCGGCACGGCGGGGGTGGGCAGCGGCCGAGGCGCCGCGGGCCGCGCGGACGTGGGCCGCGGGGACGCGGACGGCGCCGGGATCTTCGGCGTGCGATCGCTCGACGCGAGCTCGGCGCCGGCCGACGCCTTCACGTCGCCCGGCCGGCCCGAGCGCGGCGGGGCCGCGGGGCGGGGCAGCGACGGCGGCCGCGGGGGCGGCATGGCGGGCGGACCGGCCCTTCGCGCGCCGGGCAGCGCGGGCGCCGAGGTCACGACGCCGTCGTCGGGGTCGTCGGCGCGCTGGTCCTCGAAGAGCATGTCGAGCAGCGCGTCGCTCTCGCCGGGGGTCTGCGCCGGCCGCGCGGGCACGGGCACCGGCTCGCGCGAGAACAGCTGCTTCAGGCCGCCCTCGCCGGCGCGCTCCCCCTCCTCGGCGCGGATCGACTTGATGAGCTCGTCGGGGATCTTGGCGAGGAGCGTGGCCTCCTCGACGTCCGCCTCCGAGACCGCCGCTCCATACATCGCCGGCGGCGGGACGGTGATCTTCTCCTGCGACGGGGTGCCCTCCTCGCCGCCGTTGCCAGAGGAGCTCTTGGATTGCGGATTCTTGCTCACCGGACCCCCATCCCGAGCTTCTTCCGGAGCTCGAGGTAGCTCTGCGACAGGACGAACGCGACCAGCTGGCGCGCCCGCTCGCTCTCGGCGACGACGCCGCCGAGCTGCTCGCGCGGGGTGTTGAGGTTGTCCGAGAGGACCAGCGAGACGTCGCCGGCGGCGATGACGGCCATGCGATCGATGCTCCTGCGGGCGGCCTGCGCCCAGCGGTGCGGGTCCTGCTGGCTCGAGATGATGCGCTGGCACACCTCGGCGATGGCCTTCCGGGTCGCGCGCGACATCTCCTTGTGGATGGCGCGCGAGACCTCGCCGAAGACGGCGTAGGGCGGCTGCGGGACCGCGAAGCCCGCCTCGATGCACGCCGCCGCGACGAGCGAGGCGACGGTGTTGTCGTCCCGGGTCCTGAGCGACGTGATGCCCCGGCGCAGGGCGAACGCCTCGCGCGCGATCGCAGAGCGCGAGGCGGCGTCGAGCGGCGTCGTGATCTCGGGGCCGAGCACGAGGGCCGGCAGCTGGCCGTAGACGCCCGTCGCGCCGTGCGGGCTCGGGCCGCCGACGTAGAGCTCGAAGTCCGTCTCGAAGCTGAGCGCGCCCATCCACTCGGCGACCGCGACGCGCAGCGGGTGGCCGCCGCGCGCCTCGATGCGGTCCTTCTTGCCGACGCCGAGCGACACGAGCGAGGGGCCGAGCGCCATGGAGATGGTCTCGGCCATCTTCGCGAACAGCTCGCCGACCGGTCCGGAGTCGAGCGGATCGGCGATCTCGGCCATGGCCTTGGCGTCGAGGGCGATCTGCGGCCGCGCCGGGACGCGGGCGTCGATCTTCCTGAGCTCCGCGGAGATGCCGTCGTCGATCCGGCCGAGCGCGACGAGCGCGCCGAGCGTTGCCTGGCGGAGCGGCGCGTCCTGCCCGGCGCCGGCGATCTTCGCGAGGAGCGCGACCCGGTCGGCGTCGATCGGGTCCGACGCGAGCGCCTGGATCAGCGTCGCCTTGGCGCGGCCGAGCACGCGGGTGCGGAACGCGGGGTCGTAGTCCGTCGTGAGGACGAGATCGATCGCCTCACCGTCGTCCGGGGCCTCGTCGAGGAGCTTCGCCACCGCGCGCTCCGCGCGGCGGGGCGCGCGGAGCTGGTCCCGGTAGATGGCCATCGCGAGCCGCGCCGCCTCGATGCGCCCCTCGGGGGTGTCGCGCTCGACCATGAGCTCCTCGAGCAGGCGCGTGGCCTCCTCCCAGGCGCCGACGCGGGCGGCGACCCGGACGAGGCGCTCGCGGACCGGGAGCGTCGACAGCCCGGCCCGGTGCAGGCCGATCAGCACCTCGAGCGCCTTGTCGTGCTCGCCGAGCTTCTCGTACGCGTCGACCGCCGTGACCCCCGACATGAGGCGCTGCTCCCCGGGCGCCTTCGCGACGCGCGAGAGCTCGGCGTAGAAGGCCGCGGCCTGGCCGAGGTCGCCCTGCGCCTTCGAGATGTCGGCCGAGAGCGCCAGCGCGCCGATGTGGTCCGGCTCGAGCAGCGTCACATTTTCGAGCGCGGCGAGCGCCTCGTCGAGCTTGCCCTTCTTGCGGAGCACGCGCGCGCGCTCCCAGAAGAGCTTGCAGATCTCGAGGTCGTTGTCGGCCACGCCGAGCCGCCGCTCGATGATGTCGAGCAGCCGATCGTCCTCGTTGCGCGCGCGGACCCGGCGGAACAGCCGGTCGAAGGCGACGCCGCGCCGCGGGTCGCGCGTGAAGGCGCGGTCGAAGGCGATCTCGGCGTCGTCGTGGGCCTCGGTGTGCTGGAGGAGCAAGAGCCCCGCGCTCTCCCAGAACCCCGCGCCGCGCGCGTCGTCCTTGCAGAGCGCCCCGAGCTGGGCCGAGGCGAGCGCCGTCGACACCGGATCGCGCAGCGCCTCCGAGGTCGCGCGGACGCCCTCCCAGGCGGCGACGTCGTCGGGCTTCCGCTCGACGACCGCGCGGAACGCGGCGAGCGCCCGCTCGTGATCGCCGGCCGCGAAGTCCGACCAGCCCGCGAGGCCGAGCGCGGTGAGCTGCGCGTCCTCGCCGAGCGCGTCGCCGAGCCCGTGCAGCGCCGCGGCGCGGCGCCGCGGATCGCACCCCGGGAGCGCGAGCTCCAGGTTGGCGAGCTGCGCGGGCGCGTGCTCGCCCGTCAGGAACGGGCGCGGCAGGTTCGGCTGGTCGAGCGCGCCGACGATCGCGGCCGAGGCCTCCATCGCCGCGCGGGCCTCGCCCTCCAGGTGGCGCGCGAGGGCGCCCCGGGCGGCGACCTCGGCCTCTCGGTCCTCGGCGCCCAGCGCCGCGCCGAGCCACTCGAGCTCCGCGTGCGGGCTCGGGTCGGCCGCGGCCCAGGCCGCGGCGCGCGCCGCGGTGCGCGCGCGATCGTGGTCCAGGGTGCGCGCGAGGCGGAAGCGCTCGGCGTGCGCGATGGGCGCGGCGCCGTCGCCCCGCTCCTCGATGTAGTCGAGCGCGCGCTCGACGGCGCTGCGCTGCTGGAGCGCCGGCTGCCAGAGGAGCCGCCCGAGCGCGGCGGCCAGGGCGAGGTCGTCGCTCGCCTGCGACTCGAGCGCCTCGAGCGTCGCGAGCGCCTCGTCGGCGTCGCCGCCCTCGGCCGCGCCGATCTCCAGGCCGAACCGCGACAGCGCGAGCGCCGCCGGGTCCTCGCCCGCCTCGCCCGCCACCTCGAGGGCGCGGCGACGGCTGTCGAGATCGCTCGCCTCGTGGCCGCGGAGCGCCCAGGTGAGCACCGTCGCGCCCGCCCGCGGCGCCTTGCCGCGCGCCGCCTCGAGCTCCTCGACGGCGCGACCGCGCTCGCCGGCGCGCCAGAGCAGGATGGCCGCCTCGATGTGCAGCGCCGCCGAGAGATCGGCGTCGTCGATCGCCGCGGCGCAGGTCGAGAGCGTCGCGGCCGCGGAGGCCGGGCTCCCGGCGCGCCGATCCAGCTCGGCCAGGAACACCGCGACGACCTCGTCGTCCGCGGACTGCTCGAAGAGCGCGCGGAGCCGGCTCCGCGCGCGATCGAGCTCGCCGCTGCGCGCGCTGCGCAGGGCCGCGACGAGCCACAGGCCGCGCGCGGTCTCCGGGCCCTCGACCTCCGCGAGCGCCTCGATCACGGTGGGAGAGCGCCGCGGGCCGGGGGCGCCGGGCTCGTCGCCGCGCTCGCGCCGGCTGCGGACGAGATCGACCGCGAAGGCGCCGAGCGCCCGCCCGAGCCACGCGTTCGGCGCGGCGCCGTCGTCGGCGCCGGCGGCGGCGAGCTCGGCGAAGGCGCCCTCGGCGCCGTCCGCGTCGCCCCGGAGCAGGCGGCTCCTGCCGATCTCGAACCACAGGCTCGCCTTCTCGGCCGGATCGACGCCGGTCGAGAGCAGCCGCTTCGTCGACTCCTCGTACCAGGCCGCGTCGCCGCGGAGCGCCGCGAACGACCGCCCGAAGCGCGCGAGCACGCCCGGGTGCACGCCGGCCATGCCGGCCTGCGACAGGGCGTCCTTCGCGGCGCCGACGTCGTCCGTCCGCACCGCCCAGACGTAGGCCGCGAGGAGCAGCGCGCGCCCCCTCGCCTCGTCGCTGCCGTACGACGCCGCCGTCGCCTCGAGCGACGCCGCGAACGCGGACGGATCCTGCCCGTCGCCGAGCAGATCGATCTCGAGCGCGCGCGCGGGGATGCACTGCGGGTCGGCCGTGAGCGCGCTCCGGAGCGCCGCGAGCGCGGCCTCGCGGTCGCTCGCGAGCGCCGCCGCCTCGGCGATGCGGAGCCACAGCGCCGCGGCGCCGGGCCCGCTCGCGCCGCGCGCGATCTCCTGCTTGGCCAGGCCGGCGGCGGCCTCGGCCTCGCCGGCGGCCTCGAGGGCGGCGATGCGCGCCCGCCCGAGCAGCGCCGACCGGGGCAGCCGCTCCGCGGCCCGCTCCAGGAGCGACGCGAAGCCGCCCGTCCCCGCGCGCTGCGTCAGCTCGGCGGCGCGGAACCACGCGTCGGCCGCGTACTCCGGCTTGCGCATGTACCGCGGGACGCCGTTGGCCTCGCCGCTCGCCTCGTCGTCGAGCGCGTCGGCGATGAGCTCGGCCTGCCCCTCGAGGGCGCGCGCGAGCGCGCCGAGGTCCTCCTCGCGCCGCGCGATGGCCTCCAGCGCGAGCTGCGACCGGAAGCGCGCCCGCCCCTCCAGCGCGGCGGCCGCGTCGAGCAGCTCGTAGGCGCGCTCCACGTTCTCGGTCGCCGCCGCGAGATCGGCGAGCTCGATGAAGAGCAGCCCCTTCCACGTCGCGTCGGTCGCGAGCTCGGCGCGGGCCTCGATCGCGCGCATGCGGCCGGCGAGGTCCCCTTCCTTGGCCGCGATGAGCTCGAGCTCGAGCCACGGCGTCGCGTCCTCCGGGTTGCTGAGCGCGGCCTCCTCGAGCGCCTCCTTGGCCGCCGAGAGGTTCTGCTCGTGGTCCTGGAGGTACGCCGCGCGCTCCCAGAACGCGCGCGCCCGCTCCTCGGGCGTGGCCGCGGCGCGCGTGAGCGCGTCGAGCAGCTTGCCGAGGTTCTTGATCGATTTGCGGCGGGTGAGGATGCGGACCAGCGCCTCGAGCGGCTCGCGGAACTGGGGGTCGGCGTTGAACGCGGCGAGGTAGTCGCGCGCTGCCGTGGGCTCCTCGCCGAGCGCCTCCTCGAGCGCGCCGAGCTCGTGGAGCAAGAGCGCCTGGAGCTGTCGCTCGGGTTGGTCGCCTTGCTCCGCGCGGAGCCGCGCGATCAGGGCCGTCATGCTCTCCACCTGCCCTTCGGGTGCCTGAACCGTCATCTCGCTCGCGTCGCCTCCGAAGGGGGTCTCATCTGTGCGCAACGCATGACGATGGCGGAGAGTAGCGAACCGAACCTCGCGGAGTAAAGCGCGCCGGGCGGGGGCGGGCCCGGGCAGCGCCGCGCGCGTGGCCGCGCCGGGCGCGGCGCGGGGGGCGCGCGTGGAGGCGCGCGCCCCTGGAAAGCGTGGCGCTTCGGGCGCCCCCGCGCGGCGCTTCGGGTGGAGATCGCTCGCCGGCGCGGGATGCGCGGGTGATGGAGAGCTCGGAGAGGGAGGCGAGGACGAGCGCCGGGCGACGATGCGCCGCGGGCAGCCGCGCGGCTCGCGTCGGCGCGGTGGACGCCGGAGATCCCGGGGGCGCGCCGTCCGGGTTGAGCCCGGCCGCCGCGGCTAGGCCTTGGAGAGCACGGCGTCGAGCTTCTCGTTGACCTTCGACTCGACCATTCCCTTCATCGCCTTCAGCAGGAACGGGAGATCGATCTCCACCTGGACGGCGGACGCCTCGACGCGCACGAGGCCCGTCGTCCCCTTGGCGGCGCCGCCCGGGGCGTCGAACCGGATGAGATCGCCGTCCCATCGCCACCGGATGCCGATCTTGTCCTCCATGCCCCGCGCGAGCTCTTCCGCGCGCTTCCTGGCCTCGTCCTTGGTGAGCGCGTGCTGCCGGCGGATCTCGATCGTCGCCATACGGTATCTCCACTCTTTCGCGTCGTTCGCGCGCGCGGCGACGCGCCGCGCGGCAGGGCTTCCTTACTCGATCCGCCGCGCGATCCAAAAGCCGCGCGGCGTGTCGACCGGGCCGCTCACGCCCCCCTTGGGGAGGCTGAACAGCTCGTACTCCGGCGCGGGCTCGAGCACGCCGCGCGGGATGTAGCCGAGATCGTCGGTCGAGCCCTTGTCGCCCTTGTCGACGGCGGCCTTGAAGTCGGTCCTGGCGACCTCGGCGAGCTCCCTGGCGAGCGCCAGCGCGGCGTCCTTGGAGCGCGCGCTCTGCGGCGCGCCCTGCGCGCCGCGGTACTGGACCAGCACCACGCCGAAGCGCACCTTCTTCGGCGCCTCGGCCGGCAGCCCGGGCGGCGCCTCGCCCGAGAGGAGCGTGATGCCCGCGTCGGATCGCGCCGCGAGCTCCGGGCCGCTCTCCTGGACGAGCGGCTCTCCGCCCGCGTCGCTCCCCGCGTCGCCGTCGACCGCCGCCGTCGCCGCGGGCGAGCCCGCGTCCGCGTCGGCGTCGGCGCCCGCGTCGGCGGGCGCGCTGGCCGCGCCGCGCCCCTTCGGGCCGCCGTTCGCGATGACGAACGCCAGCGCGCCCGCAAAGAAGAGCGTGTAGATGACCGCCGTCGAGCGCTGCATGGGCGGCAGCGCGTTAGCACAAGTGGAGGACGCTTGGCGAGGCCGCGATGGCGGCGCGCCCCCCGGGGCCGGCGGCGACGCACCCCGCCCGCCGGACGTCGCCGCCGCCGCGCGCCGCTCGGTCGCCCGCCGCTTCCGGCCGGCTCCGCTCTGGCTTCACGCCGGCTCCGCTCTGGCTTCACGCCGGCTCTGTTCCGGCTGTTCCGGCTTCACGCCAGGGACAAGCACGCGATATGCCCGAGGAGATCGCCGATTTGAGGACGGCCCGTAGAAGAGGCGATCCAAGGACCACAAGCCCTGCTAGTAAGGAGAGCGGATGTCGGGGCATCCCGGCCTTTCGCAGGCCGAACGAGCGTGGAGGCGCCTGCGGAGGCACTCGCAGCGCCGGCATCGGGTCGGTGAGCATGATCAAGGTCGAGTGCGACGGATGCAAATCGCCGTACCAGGTCGACGAGAAGCGCGTTCCCCCTGCGGGGCTCAGGATGCGCTGTCCGAAGTGCGGTACGAGCCTGCTGGTGACCAAGGGGGGCGCTGCGCCTGCGGCTGCGCCGACGCCCGCGCCGCCCGCGCCGCGGGCCGGAGCTGGAGGCTTGCAGCTCTCGGAGCGGAGCGCGCCTGCGACGCCCGACGACGCCGATCTGCCCGTGGCGGCCCCGGAGGACGTCGCGTTCCCCGCGGTCGCGCCGCCTCGGCGTCCAGGGCCGGCGCCGGTGGCGACGCCGCCGCGCCGAACGGCGACCACGGTCCCCCAGCGGCCCGCGCCGCCCGCGCCGCCTCCTGAGCCGCCGGGCCCCGAGGTCTTCGGCGAGATCGGGCTGCCCGACGTCCCCGATCGCCCGGCCCCGTCCGATCGGCGCAACGCCAAGACCGTGCCGCAGCGGCGCGGCTTCGGCGAGATCGATCTCATGGTCGAGCTCCCGAGCCCGACGGACGCCGAGGTGCAGGGGCTCGATCCCGACGACCTGCCGGTCGTCTACGGCAACGCGCCCGCCGCGCCGGCGCCGCTCTCGGCGCGAACGCGCGCGCAGTCCCGCACCGCGCCGGCGACCCCCACGGCGTTCGCCGAGGCCGACCTGCCGGCGCGGGCCGAGCCGCTTCCTCCCAGCAGCCGGCGCACCCTCGGCTTCGGCGTGCGGGACTCGCGGCCGAGCGCCCCGTCGGCGCCCAGCGCGCGCGACTCCGCGGCCGCCTCGCAGCCGCTCAGCCGCGGGCGCACGCGCGGGATGGGGGACGTCGCGCCCCCGCGCGTCGCCCCGGAGTACGACTTCGGAGACCTGGACGACGACGCGCCGCCGGCGCCTCCGGCGCGCTCGAGCAGCGGCTCCATGTCGTTCGGCTTCGGCGAGCTCGAGCTGCCGCTCGAGGGCGATGGCGAGGCCGAGCTGCCCTCCTCGGGCGACTTGCCCATCGTCGCCGGCGATCTGCCGAGCTCGATCCCGGGCGTGATCGGCATGCCCGCCCCCTTCTCGGACGCGGGCCTGCCCGTGCCGGCCTCCGCCCCGCTCCCCGCGCCGGTCCGCGCCGGGCTCCCGGCCACGGCGCCCGCCGGCTATCCCGCCCCGGCGTCCGCCGGCTATCCCGCCCCGGCGTCCGCCGGCTATCCCGCCCCGGCGCCCGCCGGCTATCCCGCCCCGGCGCCCGCCGGCTTCCCGGCCGCGGCGCCCGCCGGCTTCCCCACGAAGGCCACCGGCCCCGCCCTCCCCACGAAGGCCACCGGCCCCGGCTTGCCCGCCGGGCCGGGCACCATCGTCGGCGCCGAGCTCTTCGACGAGGCCCCGCCGGACTACGACGACTCGCGCGTCGGCGCCGCGTTCCAGGCGCCCGGCCCGCGCCCGCTCCCGCAGGCGGCGCCCGAGCCCCCGAGCGGCGCCATGCCGCCCGCCGACTTCGGCCCGAGCAGCGGCGTCATGCCGCCCGCCGACTTCGGCCCGAGCGGCGGCGGCATGCCGCCGGCCGATTTCCGCCCGAGCGGCGCCATGCCGCCGGCCGATTTCCGCCCGAGCGGCGCCATGCCGCCGGCCGACTTCGGCGAGATTGCGCTCGGCGAGAGCGTGACCCACCTCGCCACCGGCGCCGCGCCCACCGCCTACGATCCGTCCGACCGCTCCGCGAACTTCACGCAGACGCCGATCGACACCGACGATCGGGGCATCGAGCTCAGCGCGCCGCACCCCAGCGTCGGCGACGAGGTCGATCTCACGGGCGCCGGCACCGAGATCGGCGACCTGAGCGCCGGCTCGGAGGCGCAGGTCGAGAAGCCCGCGCCCGCCCAGGAAGCCCCGCCGCAGAAATCGAAGATCAAGCGCTACGTCGTCGCGGCGCTCGCCGTCGCCGCCGTCGGCGGCGGCGCGCTCGCGCTCGTCCCGGACGTCGGCGCCTTCGGCGTGAACCTCATCAGCGACCGGCTCAACGTCTTCGCGCACGAGGCGGCGCTCGCCGACCTCCGGCAGCGGACCCAGGCCGCCCTCGCCAAGGACACGGCCTCGGCCGCGAACGGCGCGCTGAACGACGCGAAGGCCACGCGCGGGAACGCCCCCCGCCACCGGCCGACCATGGCCTACGCCGCGTACGTCGCCTTCGCGCGCAGCATCCGCTTCGGGCACCGCACCGTCGACGACGCCTTCGGCAAGGAGATGGTCGCGCTCGCGAGCTCCCGCCCGGGCGACCTGCTCACCCTCGCCGTCGCGGCGCAGGACGCGGCCACGGGCCAGCTCCCGCGCGCGCGCCAGGCCGCGCAGGCGCTCGGCGCCCAGCTCAAGGACGACATCGACGTCGCCGTCCTCGCCGCCGAGATCGAGCTCCTCGCCAAGGACGCGCCCAAGGCGACCGCGGCGTGGCAGCGCGCGAGCGAGCTCCAGAAGAGCGCGCGCACGCTGTTCGGCCTGGCCCGGGCGCAGCAGCTCGCCGGCGACGCGTCCGGCGCCGAGGCGAGCGCCAAGAGCGCGCTCGAGGCGTCGCCGGACCACGTCGGGTCCCGCACCCTGCTCGCGTCGCTCGTCTGGCAGATCCCGGGCCGCGAGCAGGAGGCGCTCGATCTGCTCGGCAAGGTCACCGGCGACGGCCCGGTCCGGGCCGCCGCGAGCGACCCCGAGATCGTCGAGGCGTACACGCTGCTCGGCACCATCCACCTCGCGAAGTCGCGCATGAGCGCGGCGGAGCAGGCGTTCGCCGCCGCGGTGAAGATCGACCCGCAGGCGGTGCGCGCGCTGATCGGCAACGGCGAGGTCCTCTACCGGTCCGGCCGCTACTCCGAGGCGCAGGCGCGCTTCGAGGCCGCGGCCCGCGCCGACGCGCAGAACCTCGCCGCGCACATCGGCAAGGCGAAGACGTGGCTCGCGCAGGAGCGCATGAAGGAGGCGAAGGACCTCCTGAAGGGGCTGCAGAAGACCCACGCGGCGGATCCGCAGGTCGCCTACTGGCTCGGGCGCACCGAGCTCGCGCTCGGCAACAAGAAGGAGGCGGAGCAGGCGTACCTCGACGCGGTGAAGTCGACCGAGAACCGCCCGGAGGTCGTGGACGCCTACGTGGCGCTGTCCTCGCTGCTGTCGAGCCTCGGCCGCAACGAGGCGGCGGCGGCGAAGCTGTCCGAGGCGACGGCGAAGTTCCCGGACCTGCCGGCCCTCCACAAGGCGAAGGCCGAGGTCGCGCTCCAGACCGGCAGGTACGAGGAGGCCCGGCAGGAGCTCGAGCTCGCGCTCGCCAAGGAGGAGGACCTCGGCAGCCAGTTCAAGCTGGGCGAGGCGTACCGCCGGCTGCGCAGGTTCGACGAGGCGGCGGCGCTCTTCGACAAGGTCTCGGCGGCCGACAAGGACTACCCGGGCCTCGCGCTGCAGCGGGGGCTCCTGTTCGAGGAGACCGGCCAGAGCGAGCGCGCGCTCGAGATGTACGCCGACGCGCTCCGCAAGGCGCCGAACGACATCGATCTGAAGCTGCGGGTCGGCTCGACCCAGGTGATGGCGGGCCACGCGAGCCAGGCCGAGCCCATCCTGCGCGAGGTGATCCAGAATCGCCCGACCTCCGCCGAGGCGAACCATTTCCTCGGCCGCGCGCTCCTCGGGCGCGGCACGAACATGGCCGAGGCGCTGCGGTTCCTGGAGCGCGCCGCGGAGCTCGACCCGAACCGCGCCGAGTACCACCTCTACGTCGGCTGGGGCGCCAACGAGACGGGCCAGACGGCGCGCGCGGAGGTGGCGCTGAAGCGAGCGCTGGAGCTCGACGCGGAGCTGGGCGACGCGTACTGGCAGCGCGGCGTCCTCTTGCAGAAGCAGGGGGCGAGCCGCGACGCGCTGGCGGATCTGCAGATCGCGCTCGAGAAGCGGCCGTCGCGCTACGAGGCCTACGCGACGATGGCGCTCTGCTACCAGGACCAGGGCAACTGGGCGGCCGCGGAGGAGGCCTGGCGCAAGGCGATCGCGGCCAACGACAAGGTCCCCGAGTGGCACTACCGGCTCGGCAAGATCTACGCGTCGCGCGGCAACCGGGCCGGCACCGCGGCCGAGATGGAGCAGGCGGTCGCCCTCGGCGAGGCGCCGGATCGCTCGGCGCCGCCGTGGCTGTTCGACGCGCACTTCCTCCTGGCCGAGGCGCTCCGCGCGACGAACGAGCGCGACAAGGCCGTCCGCCACTACCAGCGCTTCCTGGAGACGGCGCCGACCGACAACGCCTACCGGCGCGACGCGGAGCAGGCGCTGCAGAGCCTGGGGGCGGGCAAGGGGCGGTGAGCGCCGCGCCAGGCGGGCCGCCTTCCGTCGGCTATCCTGGCGGATGACCTCCCCCATCACGGTCCGCGCGGCGACGCGCGCGGACATGCCCGAGGTGGCGCGCTTCGCGGCGCAGCTCGTCCGCCTCCACCACGCCCTGGATCCGCACCGCTTCCTGTGCCTGGAGGTGATCGAGCCGGGCTACGAGCGGTGGCTCACCAGGGAGCTCGAAAACCCCGACGCCACGATCGTCGTCGCCGAGCAAGGCGGCGCCAAGCCGGCGCTGGTCGGCTACGCCTACGGCCGTCGGGAACCGCGCGACTGGAACAGCCTCCTCGACGCGTGCGGCGCGCTCCACGATATCTATGTCGCCGAGCCCGCGCGCCGGCTCGGCGCGGGCGCCATGCTGCTCGAGGACGTGCTCGCCCGCCTCCGCGCCCTGGGGGCGCCGCGCGTCGTGCTCCACACCGCCACGCAGAACGCCGCCGCGCAGCGCCTGTTCGAGCGGTTCGGCTTCCGCCGCACGATGATCGAGATGACGCTCGAGCTCTGATCGCCAGAAGCGCGCTCCGAGCGCCTCTCGCCGAATCGATGGGTCTCGCGGCGTGATGGCCGAGAGCGATGGTCTCATGATGGTCTCATGGACGTTGCGCTCCGTCGCGGCGACTTCGCCGTCGCGGCAAGGGCGCTGTCACTCGCCGGAAAGCATTCCACATGAAGGCGGGAAGATCATCGGTATTCTCCCCGACTCCCCACCTTCATGCTCGGGTGACCTGCTCGCGGCACGCCCCCGCGAGCTCCGCGGCGGTCTGCGCCCACACCATGGTGTCGCGCGGCTCGCCCGCGGGCGTCAGGGCATTCCCCTCGAGCGTCGTCACGTGTCGATACCCGAGCCGCCTCGGCACGGCGGCGCTCGCGGTGTTCCTCGGGTCGCAGCGGATCTCGACGCGGCTCCACCCGACCTCCTCCAGCGCCACCCGGGTCAAGCGCCCCACGGCCTCGGTCACATAACCTCGGCGCGTCGCGGTCTCCCGGAGCCAGTAGCCGATCTCGATCGCGTCCGGACCGATCCGCGGGTGCAGCCCCGTACCCCCGAGCACCTCGCGCTCGTCGCGCGAGAAGATGCCGTAATGAAAGTCGCGTCCTGCCGCAAAGTCGTCCCGGAACTTCTCCAGCAGCGCGATCGTGGCCTCCAGGGAGGACGGCTCGTGCACGGCCCACGGCATCCAGGGCCGCAGGTGCGCAAGGCTGGAGTCGATCGCCTCCCTGATCAAAGGGGCATCCTCCGGCCGCCACGCGCGCAGCGTCAGCCGAGCGGTCAGGAACCAGCCCGGCGGGCGCTCACCGGCCATCGCCCCGCTCCATGCCTGCTGCCGTCGCGCGCCTGACCATGGATCTCCCCCGCCAGGCGCATCGGACCGTCCGAAGGACACGTCCCGAACCGCAGAGCGCGCCAGCACGAAAGCCAGCCGTCGTCATGCCGCGGAGCTTACAACGAAGACCTCCCCCGCACATCCGCATGTCCGACCCCGAGCGCCTCCCCCTACGGCGCGTTCCCGCCGTTGCTGAACGCCTGGATGGTCCCGACCGGGACGTCGACGCCCCTCGCGGGGGCAGCTTGACACTTCCGCTATAGCGGACTAACTTCCGCCACAGAAGAGTAAGGCGGGAAACAGCAACGCTCCCTCCGTTGCGCCGGGAGGAGGTCCGCGTCCATGCCCGCGCGTGGATGACCCGCTCGAGCAGAGGCGCCGCCCGACGCGGTGGCGCCTGCTGCGCCTCTTTCTGTCGCATCCGCGACGCACGAGACACGAGGAGGAAGGATGAAGATCTGAACATGCGCCCTCCCGAGAGGCGCGGCGCCTCCCGGGCGTTTGACGTCATTCGCCCCTTCCATCGCAGCGACCCATCCCAGCGTTCGGCGCTCAGCGGAGCGCCGGGCGAGCAAGTCGACCCCGAGCGCCTCCGACGTCCCCCCCCGGCGATCCACGGAGCCAACACGGTCACCGCAGCGCGCCGGATCGATTGCTGCCGCAGCAACACACCACCAGCATCCCCTTGCTCCTGTCGCAGCAAGTCCATGTCCACCATGACGGATTGCGATCCGTTCCTGCGACAGCGCTCTGGCACGCTCCCTGCTCTTCCGGCGGCTCGTGAGATGACGCGCACGCAATCGACGATCGCCGCCGACGCCGGCGCGCGCTCCGAGCGTGGGGCGGCGCGGCGCACCTGGAAGGAGGTCCGATGGGCCCGGATCCTCGTGCTCCTGTTCCTGCTCCTCGCATGGCAGGCCGTGACGTCGCTCGGCCTCGTGTCGCCGCGCGTGCTCGCGTCGCCGACCACGGTGGCGCAGACGGGGCTCACGCTCCTCGCCAGCGGGGAGCTGCCGCGCCACCTCTGGGTGTCGCTCGGCCGGGTCACCCGGGGGCTCGCCATCGGCGTGAGCGCCGGCGTGACGCTGGCGCTCGTCGCAGGGCTGTTCCGGCTCGGCGAGGACCTGCTCGACGCTCCCATCCAGATGCTCAGGACCCTCCCTGTCCTGGCGCTCGTGCCGCTGTTCATTCTCTGGTTCGGTATCGGCGAGACGCCGAAGATCGCGCTGGTCTCGCTCGGCACGTTCTTCCCCGTCTACCTGAACACGTACGCGGGAATCCGCAGCGTCGACAACAAGCTCGTCGAGGCCGCCACCACGCTCGGGCTCGGCCGCGTCGGGCTCGTCGCGCACGTGGTGCTCCCCGGCGCGCTCCCCAATGCGCTCGTCGGATTGCGCCATTCGATGGGGGTCGCCTGGCTCGTGCTGGTCATCAGCGAGCAGATCAACGCGACGGCCGGCATCGGCTACCTCATGACCAACGCGCGAGAGTTCCTGCGGACCGACATCATCGTCCTCGGCCTCGCGATCTACGCCCTGCTCGGGCTCAGCACCGATCTCTTCGTCCGCTGGCTCGAGCGCAACGTCCTCGGCTGGCGCGCGGCGTTCGCCGGCCGGTGAGCGCGGCCATGCCATCGAACACCGCGTGGAGGCCCCTACGATGAGCACGATCCCCGGTCCCGCCGTGCGCCTCCGCGACGTCCGGCGGGCGTTCGGAGCCCGCCCGGTGCTCGGCGGCGTCGACCTCACCCTCCGCCCCGGCGAGTTCGTCGCGCTGCTCGGCGCGAGCGGCTCCGGAAAGAGCACGCTGCTGCGCGTGCTCGCGGGGCTCGACGCGAACGCGAGCGGCGATGTCGCGGTCCCGGACAGGCGCGCCGTCGTCTTCCAGGAGCCGCGGCTCTTCCCGTGGAAGCGGGTCTGGCGGAACGTCGCGCTGGGGCTCCCCTGCCCGCCGGACGAGGCGAAGCGGCGCGCGCTCGACGCGCTCGAGGAGGTGGGGCTGTCGGATCACGCGAACACCTGGCCGCTCACGCTCTCGGGCGGAGAGGCCCAGCGCGCGGCGCTGGCCCGCTCGCTCGTGCGCGAGCCGGAGCTCCTGCTCCTCGACGAGCCGTTCGGCGCGCTCGACGCGCTCACGCGCCTCCGCATGCACGGCCTCCTGGCCGAGCTCTGCGCCCGGCACCGGCCCGCGGTGCTGCTCGTCACCCACGACGTCGACGAGGCGCTCCTCCTGGCCGATCGGGCGCTGGTCCTCGCCAGGCCGTCGCCCGAGGCCGGCAGCGTGATCGCCGCGGACCTCGCCCTCGACCTCCCGGCGCCGCGGCGGCGCAGCGGCCCCCGGTTCGCGGCGCTGCGCGGCGCGCTCCTGGCCCACCTCGGCGTCGAGGACGACCCGCCGGGCGACGCCCCGGCCCCCGGCTCGGCCCCTCGCGCCCAGCGCGCGCCCTCGCCCGCCCCCGCCGAAGCGCGGGCCCTACCGGCTGTCGTCGTCTCCTGAAGGGAAAGCCCCATGTCCATCGCCGCTCGCCTCGATCCGCTCGCCCCGCTGCGCCGCGCCGCGGCAGCGCTGCTCGCCCTGTCCATCGCCGCCTGCTCGAAGGCGGGGGACCCGCCCGCGCCGCCCGGGGCCGGCGAGCCGCCCGCGGTCGATCTCAAGGCGGTGACGCTCCGGATCGGCGAGCAGACGGGCATCGTGAAGAGCGGCCTTGAGGCCGCAGGCCAGCTCGAAGGGATCCCCTACAAGGTCGAGTGGGCGACGTTCACCGCCGGCCCTCCGCTGCTCGAGGCCATCAACGCCGACGCCGTGGATATCGGCGCCGTCGGCGATACGCCGCCGATCTTCGCTCAGGCCGCCGGGGCCCCGATCCGGATCGTCGCCGTCACCCGGAACCGCCCCGAATACAAGGCGATCCTCGTCCCGAAGGGGTCGAGCATCAAGGCCTTCCGCGAGCTCAAGGGCAAGAAGGTGGCGGTGGCCAAGGGGTCCTCGGCCCATTACCTGCTGCTGGCGGCGCTCCGCCGGGACGGCCTCGGCATGGGGGATATCGTGCCCGTGTACATGAATCCGAACGACGCCCAGCCGGCGTTCGCCAGCGGAGACGTCGACGCCTGGGCGGTCTGGGAGCCCTATGTGGCGAGCAACGTGCGGCAAGGGGCGGTGAAGCTCCTCGACGGCGCCGGGCTCACCGACGCGCTCGCGTTCCAGGTGAGCAGCGAGAAGGCCCTCGCCGATCCGGGCAAGGCCGCCGCGATCGCGGATTACCTGGCCCGCTCGCACAAGACGCAGGAGTGGTCGAACGACCACAAGGACGTGTGGGCGCGCAAGTTCGCCGAGGTCACCAAGCTGCCGCTCGAGGTCGCTCAGGACATGTTCTCGCACTACGAGCCGAGGTACGTCCCGCTCGACGACGAGATCGCGGAAGCGCAGCAGAAGATGGCGGACACCTTCCTCCAGGAGGGCTTGCTGCCGCAGAAGATCGAGGTCTCGAAGGTGTTCGACGAGCGATTCAACGATCGCGTCCCGCCCCGTTGAGCGCGCCGTTCGCCTGGACAAGAGGAGTGCTTTTCGCGTGGCAGACGCCACGAAGGAGAACAGGATGACGAAGCTGCGACTCTACAGCGCGAAGGCGTGCCCCTTCGCCCACCGCACCCGGCTCGTGCTCAAGGAGAAGGCGATCGACGCCGAGCTGATCGAGGTCGATCTGCAGAACAAGCCGCGGGCGTTCGTCGACGCCTCGCTCTACGGCAAGGTCCCCGCGATCGAGCACGAGGGCCACCGCATCTGGGAGTCGGCGATCATCAACGAGTACCTCGAGGAGGCGTTCCCGGATCCGCCGCTCTTGCCGAGGGAGCCGGGCAGGCGCGCCCTGGCGAGGATCTGGATCGATTACGCGAACACGCGCCTCGTGGCGGCGTTCGCCCAGCTGCTCCGGGCCGAGACGCCGGACCAGGCGGCGGAGGGGCGCAAGGCGCTCGGCGACGTGCTCGCGTTCATCGAGCGAGAGGCGCTGGCGAGGTCGTCGGGCAGCGGGCCCTACTGGCTCGGCGCCGAGGTCAGCCTCGTCGATCTCGCGTTCTATCCGTGGTTCGAGCGGCTGCCCGCGGTCGATCGCCTCCGCGGGTTCTCGATCCCGGCGGAGCTCACCCGCCTCCGGGCGTGGATCGCGGCCGTCGAGGCGCGCGAGGCGGTCCGCGCCAGCGCGAATCCGGTCGATTTCTACGTGGAACGTTACGCGAAGTTCGTGAAACCGGCGGCGGCGACGGCCGCCTGAGCGGCGCCGAGCACAGGAGACATCATGTTGAAACTCTGGGGTCACAAGAATTCATCGAACGTGCAGAAGGTCCTCTGGGCGCTCGACGAGCTCAGGCTCGATTTCGAGCGCATCGACGCCGGCGGGCCGTTCGGCCGCGTGAAGGACGCCGACTACCTCACCCTCAACCCCAACGGGCTGGTGCCGACGCTCGAGGACGGGCAGCTCGTGCTCTGGGAGTCGCACGCGATCGTGCGTTACCTGTTCGCGCGGTACGGCTCGCCGCCCCTCCAGCCGAGCGACCTCGCGGAGAGGGCGCGCGCCGACGCCTGGACGGACTGGCAGTTCGGGACCCTGTGGCCCCCGGTCCGGACGCTGCTCGTGCAGCTGCTGCGCACGCCGGAGGAGCGCCGCGATCGGGGCGCGATCGACGGCGCGCGCAAGGCGGCGCTCGCCGCCCTGGAGATCCTCGACCGGCAGCTGTCGCGGCAGCCGTGGGTCGCCGGAGAGTACTTCACGTTCGCCGACATCCCCCTCGGGGTGGCGGCGCAGCGGTGGTACAACCTGCCGACCGACCGGCCCGCGCTCCAGCACGTCGACGCGTGGTACGGCCGCATCAAGCGCCGGCCCGGCTTCGAGCGCTGGGTGGATCTCCCGCTCACGTGAGGCGCGCGCCGGCCGCGGCGCCGCCCGTCCGGCTCACGGCATGATCTTATAGATGTGGTACGTGTACTCGGCCGCGAACGAGTCCGTGAACGCGCCGCCGCCCATGGCGATGGTGCGGTTCTCGTACAGCACCTGGACGGTGGAGCCCGTGAGGCCGGGCGGCAGCGTCAGCGTGTAGCTCCCGGTCGGCTTCGCGCGCCCGAGCATCGCGAAGATGTAATAGGAGCCGTCGTGCTCCTTGAGCATCGTGTCGAGGTTCGCGTTGAAGGAGTACGCGTACGACTGCGTGTCGAGCACGGGCGCGAGGTCCTTGACGCGCAGGTTGGTCTCCTTGACCTTGGCGCGCTGCGCGGCGTAGCAGGGCTCGCGCAGCGCGTGCTGGGTCTCGCACGGGCCTCCGAAGCTGTGGTTGAAGTAGATGATCCCGCGGGCCTCGTGGATCAGGGACGACATCACCGCGCCGGCGATCTGGTCCGGCGTGATGCTCGGAGCCCAGTCCTCCGTGAAGGGGTGACCGACCTCGATGAACGCCCAGATCGGCTGGCGCTCGCCGTCCATCCCGTCGAGGTGTCGCATCCTGTCCATCGTCACCCCGTAGTTCGCGGCGAGCCGGCACGTGGACGACGGGAGGCCGAGGAACGTCTGCATCTCGCCGCAGATGTTGGGATCGGTGTACCAGTAAATGTCATTGGACACCACGTGCGTGTACGCGTTGACGAACCGCTGCGCCTCGCTGTCGCTCTGCCAGAGCATCACGCCCTTGCCGTAGTTCGCATAACGCACGCGCCCGTCCGATGGCGTGTCGTTCACCAGCGTCTGCATGACGGTGTAACCGCACGACGCGCTCGAGGGGCTGCAGATGGAGCCCTCGCCAGGATAGTTGCCCGTCCACGCGGCGGAGCCTGGCCCGGCCCACATGTCCGCCTCGTCCGTCAGCATGTGGCCGACCGTCTCGCTGCTCTTGCCGCTGACCCCCGCGATGGCAAACATACCGTTCTGCTTGATCAGCGGCATGTCGCTCGCGCTGGTCAGCTCGACGTAGGTGTTGATCCCGGCGTCCTTGTCGAGATCGATGTCGCCCTGGCCGTAGACGCCCTCGAACCAGACGCCGATCGGGAAGAACACCGGGTTGTCCCAGGCCGCGGCGTCGGTGTACGAATACGCGCTGTAGTAGGAGGGCCCGCCCTCCCACGCCACGCGCGGCAGGTTCAGGCTCCCGCCCCCGCCGGAGGGGTTGTCGACCGTCACGGTGCGCGAGACGCTCGCGGTGTTGCCTGACGTGTCCGTGGCTCGCACGGTCAGCGTGTGGCTCCCGTCGGTGAGCGGCAGGGTGTTCAGCGAGTACGTCCAGCTGCTCGTGCCGGTGACCGTGGTGAAGCTCCCGGCGTCCACCTGGAGCTCGACCTTCGAGAGCCCCGCGTCGTCGGAGGCGGTGCCCGTGACCTGCGCCGCGCCGGTGAGCGTGGCGTTCGCGGCCGGGGAGGAGATGGCGACGACGGGCGGCGTCGCGTCGCTCGCGGACCGGAAGAGCACGTCGACCCAGTAGTTCGAGCCTCGCCACGTGCTCGTCGGGAACCCGGAGGTGCCGTACTTGTAGACGCCGTTGCCGCCGGACTCGCCGTCCCTGAAGGCGTAGAGGGGGCCGTTCGCGCGGCCGGCGCTGGAGAAGTAGCTGTTGCTCGCCGAGTACCGCCCGTTCGGCGCGTGATAGCTCACGACGTAGGTCTGGTTCGCCTGGATCGGGACGGGCGCGTCGAAATAGGCCACCTGCCAGCCGCTCGCGCTCTCGTTCATGAACGTGACGGACGAAAGCTCCTGCCCCGCTGCGTCCCACAGGCGCCCGGTGTGCGTCCCGGTGTTGCTGCTGCTCTTGTAGAAGCGAACCCCCGTGACCTGACCGGCGACGCTCGATCGGAACTTCACGCCGAGCTCGACCGCCTGGGTGTCGGTGTCTGCCAGGATGGCCGGCACGTCCGCGTCCGACCACAGGCTGACCTCGGAGCCGAGCACCGGCGCGGCGGCCGTCGTGCCGGCCGAATCGAGCGTGGTCCCGGCGAGGTCATCCTCCAGGGCGCAGCCGCTGGACATCGAGAGCACCGCCATCATCGAGGCTCCCAGCGCGGTGGTCAGCCTCTTTCGCGCGAACAGATCGATACGTCGAGCCATGATAAGCTCCTTCCGGTTTGGTTGCGTTGTCTCGCCCTGGCAGGCAGAGCTCCGCCTGGAGCGCAGCGCCGGCGCTGTGCCGTTACTTCACGAGCTCGGGGCCTACCTCGGGGTCAGGGCCCCCAGAGCTCCTGGTAAAGGGCCGAAGCCTCGGGCGCTTCGACCGGATCGTGCAGAGACGTGCAGAACTCGCCCGCGTTCGGGTCGTTGTAATACGTCTCGTACGCCATCACGTCGGCGTTGGCCGCGAACGTGTCGTGCATCTTCTGGATGAAGAATGGATTGTCGCCGCCGGCGTCGCCGAAGCCGTTGCACGTGACGACCGCCCACTGGCCCACGCCCACGCGCTTCCCGTGAGCGCGCGCGAACTCGATGATGGCGCAGAGGCCGTCAGGGCCGTTGCACTGCCGGGTCCATGCAGCCTCGTCGGGAGACGAGGGCGTCATGTCGTAGGTGTCGATGCCGATCACATCGACGTACTCGTCGCCCGGGTACGCCTCGGAGGCGTCGCCGCTCGCGGGGTTCCGCGTGCCGTGCGCGCCCCTCGACCAGTCGAAGAGCGCCTCCGGGGCCGCCTCGCGGACGGCCGTGACGACATGCCGATAACAGGACACCCACGCGGCCGGGTCGCTCGCGCTCCACTCGACGTCGTTCCCGTTGAACTGCCAGGCCAGGCGGATGATCGAGCCAGCGCGATCGTGAGCGACGAGCGTCGCTCCGAGGGCGCGCCAGTGTTCGTCGTACTCGCCTCGCGCGCACGCCGCGAGGCTCCCACCGATGCCGGCCGGCCAGAAGGGGAGCGCGATGACGAGCTTGCCCGTGAAGCCTGCCAACCCCTCGAGGACGCCGTCCGGCTGGGTGATGCCCGGCCAGCTCGTGTAATCGGTGATCGCGAGCACGACGTCCACGGGGCGACCTCGGTACGACGCCCACGCGGCGATCCGATCGAGGTCTTGCGCGTTGGTGCCCGAGGGCCAGGGCAAGCCGGAGAGCGCGCCTCCCGGCTGTGCGCCGGGCTCACTCCCGCCAGGGCCCACGCCATTGCTGCCGAGCGACGAGTACCCCGCTTCACACCCGAGGACGAGCAAGAGCGACGCCGCTGCCCCGAACAGGGGGCGAAGGTCGGCGGGCCGCGTGGAAGCTCGCCGCCGGTTCATTCGCGCCTCCCCTTTGCTTGCGCCGGGCCCGGCGGGGCATCCCCCGCGCACGCGCGCCGGATCCGTTCGCCGAGCGGGGAGCGCGGGTGCTGGCGCAGAAAGCGCTCGGACGCGGCCCGCGCCTCGGCCGTGCGGCCGAGCCGGCACAGGGTGAGGATGTGCGCCGCCGCCCGCTCCTGGCCGAGGACGCCTTCGGTCGGGTTCGCGCGGCGCGTTTCCAGCATCTTGAGGGCCTCCTCGTCCTTGCCTGCTCCCAGCGCGGCGCGCACGTCGCGCAGGAGCTTCGCGTCCTCCTGAAAGCCGTTGTCCAGCGCTCCGGAGGCCGGGCTCGCGCTCCTCGACGGCGCGGCCGCCCTGGGCGAGGGCGCCGGCCGCTCCTCGCGCTCCTCCGCGGGCCCGGGCGCGACGGGCGCTTCATGCGTCGCGCTCTCGGCCTCGGCGAGCGAGCCCTTCATCTGCGCGACGATCGCGGCGCTCGTGGTCACGGCGGCGCTCTTGGACAGGCGCGCCTCCAGCGTCTCGCGCCGCGCGGAGCCGCGCGTGAAGAGGTGCGCTGTCACGGCGACGGCCGCGATGGTCACCCCCATCGCGAGCTTGCCGCCGAGCGTCCCCAGCCCGAAGCTCACGCCCGCCTTCACCGCGGGCGCGGCCGCGGTCGCAGGGATCGCAGGCGCGGCCGCCCCCGCGCTGGCCGAGGCCGCGGCGGCGTCCGCCGTCGCAGCGGCCTTGGCCGGGGCCAGGGAGGCGGCGCCCGCGACCCCTGCGGCGATGCCCAGCCGCTCGAGGAGCTGCGCGCGGTATCGCGCGTGCTCCTCCGGCGTGAGGCCCTCTTCGCGACGGGCCGACGCGATCAACGAACGTGCCTCGCGGCTCAACTCGCTCATCGGGGGCTCCCCATGTTCTGCTGCGCGCGGTGGCGCGAGAGGGCGCGCTCGAAGGCCTGGCGCGCGGCGCGCAGGCGCGAATAGACCGTGTTCACGTTCAGCGAGAGCGTGTCGGCGATCTCCGGCACGCTCATCTGCTCGAGCTCGGCGAGCACGAAGACCTCGCGCTTGTCGTCGTCGAGCGTCTCGAGCAGGGAGTAGAAGAGGCGGATCTCCTCGGCTTGCGCGGCGCGCTCGAACGGCCCGTCCGAGCGCTCGGCGGCGAGGCTGTCTGGGTCGACGCCCGCCGCGAGGGCCTCGCGCTCCGGCTTCCTGCGGACGAGCGTGCGCCGGTAGTTCCGGGCGATGCGGAGCGCGATCACGAAGAGCCACTGCTTGACATACGCATGCGCGTGAAACTCACCGAGCCGCCGGTGGACGACGACGAAGACCTCTTGCAGCGCGTCGGGGAGGTTCGCCTCGACGACGCCGAGGCGGCGCAGCGACCGGTACACGTAGTCGGCGTAAGCGTCGTAGAGCGCCTCGACCGTGAGCTCGACCGGGGCCCTCTCGCTCACCGGCGGCGGGCTCGATGGGGCGCGAGACCCGGGCGTCTCCGCGGTTTGACCGGCAGCGAACGAGAAGACCACGTGGATCTAACTGTCCGCCTCCGTCCGGATCCGTCACGAAAAAGCGAGGGGGAGGGACGCATCGTTCGGCTCTCTCGTGCTATCGCAATCATGCAGCGAGCGTGAGAGGCTGTTCGGCTCAGAAGGAAAGTTCCAGCCCCAGGCTCGCGCGCCCTGCGACCGCCGAGGGTCGGTGCACGAGGCCCACGTCATCGATGCCGAAGCGCTCTCGCCGCGTCGGGATCAGGAGCGCGGCGTGGGCGGCCGCGCCGAGCGGGCCGAGGATCGAGAAGCGCGCGTCGAGCCCCGCGGAGAAGGACAGCCACGTCGCCGATGCGCTCGCGGGGAAGCGCACGCCGAGCCCGGTGCCTGTGAGGTGATCGAGCTCGAGGCCGCCGCAGAGCGCGACGGGGAGCGCTGCTGGCTCGCCGCAACCTTCGACGCCGACGACGGCCAGCCCGAAGGAGCCCCCGATGGGCGTGCCCTCGGGGCCCGACGCGATCGTCGTCGAACGACCCGGCCAGAGCGCTCCATGGAGGCCGAGGCGCACGCGGCGGTGACCGAGCGCGACGCGGGCGCCCACGCCGAGCGACGCGCCGGGCAACGTGCCCAGGTCGCCGGCGGCCGCGAGGCGCGCCATGAGGGTGATGCGATCGCCGGGGTCCGCCTCGCTTCGCTTCCTGGAAGGCGCCGGGACGGGAGCAGGCGAGGCGCTGGCTGCGGCTGCGTCGGGGGCTCGGGGCGGAGGAGGTGGTCCGGGCGTCGCAGGGCCGGCGCCCGTCGCGCTCTCGCGAGCGGCCATGGCCTCGGGGTCGATCATCCACGCGAGGATCACCACGGTCGCCTCGGCCATCGCGCGGCACGAGCGCTCCTCGATGACACGGACGCCCTGGGAGGAGCCCATCCAGGTGACGAGCTCGACACGCCAGCGCCCGTCCGTGTCGCGATGGACCTCGGCGCTCGCGCGCACGGGCGCTTGCTCGCGCGTGGGGGCGGGCCCCACGAGGCGCTGCACCTGCTCGATCACCTCGTCCCTGGACGGGCAGTCGCCGCCCTCCGGCGTGCGCCAGACCAGCGACACGCGCGCGCCGTCGTCCCCGGCGCTCGCCGCCGCGGGCGCGGCGAGCACGGCGAGGGCGATGCAGGGGTGCGCCACACGGCTCCACGAGCGGATCATCGTGGCGGTCAGGCTTCGATCAGGGGCTCGGGCTCGTCCAGCGCATTCTGTGCGTCATGCCCGCCTCGACGGTGCTGTCCGCGCTTCCGAGGAGCGCGCGGCCCTGGAGCTCAGAACATCGGCAGATCGGTGTCCAGCCCGAGGAGCACGCGGCCCTGGACCTCGCGTGTCTGCGGGGCGACGAGGGCGTGCTGCGTGACGGCGTGAACGTCGCGGAAGCAGCGCTGGAGAGGGCTCTTCTCGTAGAGCGCCGTGGCGCCGCCCGCCGTGAAGGCCAGATCGACGACGCGGGCCGCGCCGAGCGCGGCGTTCGTCGCCGCGAGCCGGACGCGCGCTCGCTCCTGGATCGAGATCGACGCGCCGGCGACCGCGGCGCCCCAGACGGCGCCGACCGCCTCGACGAGGTACGCCCTGGCCGCGCCCAGCGTGGCTTCGGCCTCGGCCAAGACGAGCGCGGTCGACGGCCGCGCCGCGAGCGACGTGGTCATCCCGGCCGGCCTCTTGGTCGCCGCGAGCGCCCTCAGCTCATCGAGGGCTGCCCGCGCCATCCCGAGCGCGGTCGACGCGACCGCGCTCGCGAGGAAGCCGAAGATGGGGAACGCGAAGAGGCGCCCCGGATAGGTCGGCGCCGTCATCGGGAGACGGATGCACCGGCTGCTCGGCACGAAGACGTCCACGACCTCGAAATCGTGGCTCCCGGTGCCGGCGAGGCCGGACACGCTCCATGTATCCAGGATCTTGCACTCGGAGGCGCGGAACATCGGCACGACGCACGCGGGCACGCCCGCCGGCGACATGCGCGGGGCCGCCCCGTCGAAGATCACCGCGGTGCCGCCCAGCCAGTCGCAGTGCTCACAGGCGCTCGCCATCGCCCACCGCCCCGTGACCCGAACACCTCCGTCGACCTCGACGGCGCGCCCGCTCGGCGCGAAGACCCCGCCGCTGACGACGTCCGGGCTCGCGTACATCTCTCGACCTCCCTCCGCCGGGATGTACGCCTCGAACGCGCCGGTCGTTCCGCAGATCATCGCGCACCAACCCGCCGCGCCGTCGGCGCGCGAGAGCTCCTCGATCACGTGGAGGGCCGTGAGCGGGTCGGCCTCGAGCCCGCCGACCGCGCGCGGACGACACATGCGGAAGATCCCCGATTCCCTGAACGCCTTCGCGACGGGATCGGGCAGGCGGCGCTCGCGCTCCCCCTGCTGCGCGTGCTCCTGGATGAGCGGTGTGAGGCTGCGCGCCGCCTCGAGGAGCGACGCGGACTCGGCGGAGGACATCGTGGCCATGGCTGCCGACTCACCCCTTCCTGGGCGGCTGCGCGTAGCGCGCCTCTTCAACATAGTATTCGGGGAATCCGACGATCTCCTGGAGCGCCTCGAAGCGCATCCGGGGATCCGGGTGCCGGCCGGCGCGCAACGCGGCGAGCGCCTCGCGCATGGCGGCGGCGGCGACCGAGAGCAGGGTGAGCGGATAGGCCGCGATCTTGTAGCCGATCGCCTCGAGCTCGGCCGGCGGCAGCACCGGAGTCCTGCCGTGATCCACCATGTTCGCCATGGCCGGCGCGCGCACCTCCCGGCAGAACGCGCGCATCTCCTCCACGCTCTCGGGCGCCTCCAGGAACACGATGTCGGCCCCGAGATCGGCGAACGCCCTTGCGCGGGCGAGCGCCTCGTCGAAGCCGTGCGTCTGCCGCGCGTCGGTGCGCGCCATGATCAGCACGCCGGCGCCCTCGTCGCGCGCGTCCACGGCGGCCTGGACGCGCGTGAGCGCCTCGTCGCGGGGCACGACCTGCTTGCCGCGCGTGTGGCCGCAGCGCTTGGGGGCCACCTGGTCCTCGATCATGACGCAGGCGAGCCCGGCCTGCGCATAGCCGCGCACCGTGCGCTTCACGTTCATCGCGTTGCCGTAGCCCGTGTCGCCGTCGCCGAGCACCGGGATCGACACCGCAGCGCAGATCGCCCGCGCCTGGTCGACCATCTCGCCATACGAGATGAGCCCCGTATCCGGGGCGCCGAGGCGCGCGGCCGAGACCGCGAAGCCGCTCATGAACGTCAGCGGGAAGCCGGCCTGTTCGATCAGGCGCGCCGACAGCGCGTCGAAGCAGCAAGGCATGACGAGGAGCCCGGGAGTCGCGAGGAGCTCGCGGAGGGTGTGCGCTGAGGACACGCCGGCGACGATACCGCGATCGGCGGCACTCCGGGCAAGCGCGAACGCCCGAGACGAGCCGCGGCCGGGAGCGCAGGAGGTGCGCTCGCCGCAGCGGGGCGCGCCGGGGTTTCTGTTGCCGGCCCCCGCGGCGGAGAGGCAGGATGCGGCCGCGATGGTTCCGCACAGGAGTGAGGCATGAGCACGGTTTCGTTGAAGGAGATCGCGATCGACGGCCGTCCCGCCAGCGTCCACGTGGGCGGGCAAGGCGACGCGCTGCTGCTGGTGCACGGCGGCTGGGGCGGAGCGTCGATGCACTGGGCGCCTGTGTGGGAGCAGCTCGCAGCGCGCTTTCAGGTGATCGCGCCCGATCTGCCCGGCGTCGGGCGCACCGACACCCCGGGGCTCGGCTCCCTGGGCGCCTACGCGCGCTGGCTCGAGCGGCTCCTCGATGGCCTCGGCGTCTCCAGCGCGTGGTGCGTCGGCAACTCCTTCGGCGCAGCGGTCGTCTCGTGCTTCGCGGCGCAGTCCTCGGCCCGCTGCCAGGGGCTCGTGTTCGTCAACGGCGGGCCCCTGCCCTCGCTGCCGCGGCTCGTCGGCTGGCTGGGCGCGCGGCCGCTGCCCCGCCAGATGCTGCGCGCGCTGATGCGCAAACAGGCGTGCAATCCGGCGATCCTGAGCCGCGCCTACGCCGATCCCGGCCGCGCCCCGGCCGGGCTGCGCGAGGTCCTGGAGCATGCCAATCCGCCCCAGCTCGATGCGCTGATCGACGCGCTCATCCATGGAGGCCCCAGGGCGCCCCTCGGCCTGAATCCGTTGATCGTCTGGGGCGAGGCCGACCGGCTCACGGGCAGCACCGCGCGCGACGCGAGGAAGCTCCACGACGCGCTGCCGGGCTCGCAGCTCACCTTCATCCCGGCGACAGGGCACATGCCTCAGGTGGAGAACCCCGAGGCGTTCGTCGACGCGGTGTCGCGGTTCATCGAGGCGCGCTCGGCCGCCGCCCGCCCGCGCGGCCTCGGCGGCCAGGCCGGCGCGGGCGCCTGAGCGCGGGCGGGCGGCGCGGCCCTCCCGTCGCCGGAGCGCCCGATCCCGGCGCTCACATGCCCGTCGGGTACGTCTCCGCCTCCGGCTCGCGCCGCTCGGCGGTCCACTCCAGCGGCCTCACCGCGCTCGTCTCGTCGATGTGGATGACCGCGTCGAACTGCTCGCTGAGCCTCGCGTGGAAGTAGTGGCTCGCCCGCTCGGTCTCCGGCAGATAGAGCACGCCGATCGCGCGCTCGAGCGAGCGCTCGCGCAGCGCCTCGACGACCTCGCGGCGCGCGCCCGCCCCGGGCCGCAGGTCGAGCCAGAAGCGCGGCAGATCCGTGTCGTGGAAGAGCCGCTCGTAGCTGTTCGGCAGCGACGGCCGGACGCGCTTGATCTCCGCGGGCTCGCCCCACTCGGAGGCGGCCATGACGGTGCCTGTGTGCGTCGAGAAGCCGACGAGGAACGTGTCGTCGCCGAAGCGCTGGCGCAGGAGCTGGCCGACGTTCCACTCGCCGGCCTCGCCCATCTGCGTCGCGCGCGCGTCGCCCAGGTGCGAGTTGTGCGCCCAGAGGACGGCCCGCGTCGGCGCGTGGAACCGGTCGAGGTGCGCGACCAGCGCCTCGACGGTCTCGGCCATGTACCGGTCGCGGAGGTTCCACGACGACACGGGGCCGCGGAACATGGTGCGGTAATACTCCTCGGCGCTCTGCACGAGCCGCGCGTTCTGCTCGACCTGGAAGTACTCGTCCTCGGCCACGCGCCCGTCGAGCTTGGCGTACTCGGCCTGCTTCTTCATCAGCTCCATCAGCTGCTCGACGACCTCGCGCTCGCACGACCCGCTGAGCTCGAAGCCGGCCGCATACCCGTACACCTGCGGATCCTCGCTGAACCGGTCGAAGCAGCCGTAGCGGCGCCGCGCCCGCTTGGCGGCCTCCGGATCGACGCGGTCGAGGTACTCGAGGACTGCCTCCATCGAGGCGTGCAGGCTGTAGAGGTCCATGCCGTAGAAGCCCGCCTTCGGCTGCCCGCGCGGGACGCCGGCGTTGTGCTCGCGGAGCCAGCGGACGAGCCCGAGGACGTCCTGGTTGCGCCATATCCACTGCGGGAACCGCCTGAAGCCGGAGAGCGCCTCCTCGGCGCTGCCGTCGTCGTCCGTCCCGCGGACATGGCGGTTCACGCGGTACGCGTCCGGCCAATCGGCCTCGACGACGACCGCGGTGAAGCCCTTGTCGGCGACGAGCCTGCGCGTGATCTCGGCGCGAGCCTCGTAGAACTCGTGGGTTCCGTGCGTGGCCTCGCCGAGCAGGACGAAGCGGCGATCGCCGATCGCCTCGAGCAGCGCGTCGTAGTCGCGCGCGCCGCCGCGCAGCGGCCGGGCGGCGGCGCGGACGAGGGCGGTCGCGGGTTCTCGAGAGCTGGGCATGCTGTCACTCCTTGGTCGGTGGCGGCCGCGGCCTCCCAGGACACGGCAGCTCCTCTCCAGCCCGCCGGATCGACGCCTCCGGCGAGCGGCAAAGGGTGCTCGTGAGTTGCCGCTGAGCTCGCTCTTCCATGGTTCCCGATTCGATGTCCGGACAGGCGCGAGAGGTGCAAAACCCGCGCCGGAACAGACCACGACCTCGGGGGCCGCCCGACTCTCAGGTGCTCCGGATCGCGGCCCCGGCGCCTGCGCCGCGCCGGGGCGCCCGATCGATCGACGCTGCTCAGGGAACCGTCGTGGAGACGCGCGCGCGCTTTCCGAGCTCGACCGAGGCGTAGAGGAGGTAGAGGCCGGCGAGCCCGACGAGCACATAGACGATGCGGCTGATCGTGGTGTACCGGCCGAAGATCGCCGCGACCAGGTCGAACTCGAACAGCCCAACGAGCCCCCAGTTGACGGCGCCGATCACGGCGAGCACGATGGCAGCCCACGTTAGCCCTGAAATCCCACGGTTGACCTGTTCCATACCCCCGGGAGAAGCACGAGCCGCGCCGCGCGCGACGTGCACCGCGCGCCCGCTGCGGCGCGACGCAGCGCCGCCGACGCCGTCGGCTCGCTCGGATGGAGCCGGAGGCTCCGGGCGGCGGCGCGGGCCGGCGGTCAAGCGTGCGCCGGCGCGGCGTCGAGCAGCGCGGGGAGGATCTCTCCCGCGCCGCCGGTGAACACGAAATCGCAGAGGCTGGTGACCGCGCTGGGCTCGACGTTGACCTCGGCGATGAGGGCGCCGTGGCGCTTGGCCAGGGGGACGAACCCCGCGGCCGGGTACACCACGGCCGAGGTGCCGACCACGAGCAGGAGATCGCAGCCGTCGACGCCGGCGGCGGCCGCGGCGAGGTCGCTCTCCTTCAGGGCCTCGCCGAACCAGACGACGTGCGGGCGCTGCACGCCGCCGCAGGGGCAGTGGGGCAGCTCCGCGGCGGTGAAGCGGCGGGCGCGGGTCTCGGGATCGGGGGAGCCGCTGCCCGCGAAGGCGGGCGTGATGGGCACGTCGCGGTTCTCGGTCACGCTCCCGCACGAGAGGCAGCGCACCTGCCACAGCGAGCCGTGGAGCCGCACCAGGTCCCGCGAGCCCGCCTGCTCGTGCAGGCCGTCGATGTTCTGGGTGATCAGCGTGAAGGCGCCGCCCGCCTCCCGAAAGCGCGCTTCCAGCCGCGCCAGCGCGTGGTGGCCCGGGTTCGGCGCGCAGCCGAGCGCGCGCTCGCGCCGGTGATTGTAGAACTCCCACACCAGGCCCGGATCGCGCTGCCAGGCCTCGGGCGAGGCGAGGCTCGTCGCCTCGTAGCGCCGCCACAGCCCGCCGGCGCCGCGGAACGTGGGGATGCCCGACTCTGCCGAGACGCCGGCGCCGGTCAGGACGGCGATCTTCCTGGCGCGGCGCAGGCTGGACTGGAAGCGCTCGCGGCTCGTTGCGCTCATGGCGGATCTCCTGTGAATGGAGCGAGGCGGCGGGAAGCCGGGAGGGCGGTCGTCGCCGCCCCGTGTTTCCCGCGTTCCAGCGCAATCTAGCGCACGGCGCGGGGCGGCGTCTGCTCCGGCACGGCGCCCTCGAGTTCGGGTGTAAGCCGGCGGAGGCGACCGCGTTTCCCTGGCACTCGGACGCGCCGGGGGCCCGCCATCGCGAGCCCCGGCCGCGAGGGATCCTTCGTCTGTCGCCGGGCAACCAGCGGCGCGCGGCTTTCGCGCGGCGAGAGCGGCGGGGGGATCCGCCTTGCCCCTGGACACGGGGGCCGCGCGTGCGGCCCTCGCGAGGACCTGTGTCGGGGTCGGCGATGGCCGCCCCACGAGAACGTACTGCGGGGATCCGCGCTCGCGATCCCCTTCAAGGAGGACACCTCATGCGCACCCGGCCCCTCGATCTCGTCGCCCCTGCTCTCCTCGTCGCGCTGCTCGCTGGCTGCGGCGGCGCTGCGCCCGCCGCCAGGGAGCCGGCGGGGCCGGCGGGGCCGGCAGCGCCGGCGGGCGCCGCCATCCCGCAGTCGATGCAGCCGGAGTACGACGCTCCGCACGCGGAGGGCCGCGCGTCCGCCGATGCGGACGAGGCGGCCGGGAAGGCCGAGGAGGCGGAAGCCCCCGGAGCCCAGGCCGTTTCGGCGGCTCCGCCCCCGCCGGTCTCGCCGTCGCCCATGCCGGTGGTCCAGTCGGCCGGCGCGACCGCGGCGCGCAAGCCGGAGGCGCGCCGCAGCGTGGGGGGCGCGCCCCCGCCCGCGCCGAAGAAGGCGCTCGCGCCGGCGCCGGTCGCCGCCGCGCGCCCCGCCCCCCCGCCCGCGGCGGTCGCCGTCACGGCGCCCGAGCCTCAGGGCAGCGAGTCGTACCGGGACTACGGCGTCAACCCGGTGGAGGACCCCGCGAAGGACCGGCTCTCGACGTTCGCGATCGACGTGGACACGGCCTCTTACGCGATCGCGCGCCGCAAGATCCTGGACGGCGCGCTGCCTCCTTATCAGGCCGTGCGCGCCGAGGAGTTCCTCAACTACTTCGATTACGGCTATGCGTCGCCCACGGCGGGCCCGTTCGCCGTGCACCTCGCGGCCGCGCCCTCGCCGTTCACGGTGGGCCATCACCTCGTGCGCGTGGCGGTCCAGGGCAAGCGCGTGCCGGTCAAGGAGCGGACGCCGGTGCACCTCGTGTACCTCGTCGACACGAGCGGCTCGATGCACGCGCCGGACCGGATCGAGCTCGCGAAGAAGAGCCTGAGGATGCTCACCGAGTCGCTGAAGCCGGGGGATACGGTCGCGCTCTGCACCTATGCGGGCAGCGTGCGCGAGGTGCTGGCGCCGACCGGCGTCGAGAGCAAGGGGAAGATCCTCGCGGCCATCGCGGACCTCACCGCGGGCGGCTCGACCGCCATGGCGAGCGGGATCGACCTCGCCTACGGCCTGGCGGAGCGGACGCTCGTGAAGGGGCACATCAACCGGGTCGTCGTGCTCTCCGACGGAGACGCGAACGTCGGCCCGACGTCGCACGAGGAGATCCTGAAGACCATCAAGCGCGCGCGGGACAAGGGGATCACCCTGTCCACGGTCGGCTTCGGCCAGGGCAACTACAAGGATGTCATGATGGAGCAGCTCGCCAATCAGGGCGACGGCAATTATTCGTACATCGACAGCGAGGCGCAGGCGCGGCGGGTCTTCTCCGAGCAGGTCGGCGGGATGCTCCAGGTGATCGCGCGCGACGTGAAGATCCAGGTCGAGTTCGATCCGGGCTTCGTGAAGAGCTACCGGCTCATCGGTTACGAGAACCGCGACGTGGCCGACCGTGATTTCCGGAACGACAAGGTGGATGCTGGCGAGATCGGCGCCGGGCACAGCGTGACGGCCATCTACGATGTGGTGTTCAAGGACGCCGCGCTGAGGGGCGCGGTCGCGGCGCCGGTCGTCGTGCGCCTCCGCCACAAGGCGCCGCTCGGCTCGAACACGGCCGAGGAGACGCTGGTCAAGATGGCTCCTTCCGCCATCGCCCCCACCTTCGACGCGGCGCCGGCCGATCTCCGCTTCGCGTCCGCGGTGGCCGGCTTCTCCGAGATCCTGCGCCACAGCCCGCATGCGCGCTCCTGGAGGCTCTCCGACGTCGAGAGGATCGCGAGGGCAGCGGCGTCCAGCAAGGGCGATCAGCAGGAGTTCATCGGCATCGTCCGCCGCGCCGGGGCGCTCGCGGGCGGCAAGACGGACGCCGTGGTCGCGAGGGGGGCCGACTGACCGGCGAGCGGTAGGGCGAGGGAGGCAGCGGTGCCGCGGGGGAACGGCACCGCTGAAGGGGCGGTGGCTTGAGGAGCGGACCGGCGGGAGGAGAGAAGAAGATTTGGACGCCAAGGCGCCAAGGCGCCAAGACGCCAAGAGAGAGAGAGAGAGAGAGAGAGAGAGAGACTGCCTCTTCCGTTATATCTTTCTCTTTTTGGCGTCTTGGCGCCTTGGCGCCTTGGCGTTAAACTCTCCATGCTTCTACACACCATCGGCGCGTCGAGATACGCCTGAAGAGGCCAGCAGCAGCGCCTCGCCGCCATGCTCGCGCGCATCGTTGCCCGTGCACCGTTGCCCGAGGCGAGGGCCCGCCCCCTTCGAGCCGCCCCGGGAATGCACGCCGCGCCATCAACCTGTGACAGACAACGCCACCCCGGCGATCGGCCGTATTTTCGAGGCGCACTCTATTGTACAAACACCTACCGCGGCTCACAGCGCCGGCTCCGCCCGACGGACCCCCACGGCGCCGCAACCGCAATATCGCGCGCCCGCTCCGCGTGGAAGCGCAACGCGCGCCATCCGCCACGGTAACCGACGATAACCGACGAAACCCGACGAAAGCCGACGCCAACCGACCGATGAGAGCAACCGGCAGACTGGATTCCAGCGAGGCGCAGATTCCATTGCATTCGATCAACTCGGGTCCGCGGAAGTGTGACTTGACATCTCGGCACCGATGTCGCTTTTATCATTCACCGTCCTCGGGCGTGACGCGCGGGACGAAGGCCGGAAGCGAGGACGCTGCCGTGGAAGCGCTGTGCGTAACGATGCGTGGGCGGTGCCAGTATTGCCAGGCGATGCTGCCCATCAACCGGGTAGACACGAAGATTTTCTGCGCGGCGTGCGGCACGTTCACCGAGATCGCGAACCGCGTGTGGCATCGCATGCTACGCGAGCCGCTCTACCGCGCTCCGCGCCTGCTGCCGGGCGAGGTCCAGCGCGTGCAGGAAATGTCGTTGTCGCTCGAATATTCCCGCTCGAAGCCCGCGTGTCGCGCTTGCCGGGCGCCGCTCGCGCTCGATTCGAGCGGGCTCGCCCCCCTCGCCTGCTCGAGCTGCGGGACGCAGCACGCGCGCCGCCGGTGGCCGGCGGCCATCCCCGTCGCCGGGCTCGATCCCGAGGCGATCCTCGTTGGAGAAGAGGCCGAAATCGAGCCCCCGGACGGGCCGGCCGACGCCCTGGGGGTCGATGCGGCGCCGTGTGCCCTCTGCAGCGCCGCGCGCGACTCGAGCGCTCCCGCGGCAGGCTGCGAGCGCTGCGCCGCGGCCCCGCACATCCCCGAAACCTCCTCGCAACGAGGCCGTGCCCGCGCTCCGATGACATGGCTCATCGCATCGGAGCGGTTCGCCCCCGTCAGCGGGCACGCCGCACCCGTGCATGAGGGGCTCTTCGACTGGAGAGAGGCGCCCAGGGTCGCGCCGCTCGACGACGGAGGGTTCGTCCTGCTCTCGCTCGCCAGCGGAGAATGGACCGGGCCGCGGCGGAGCCTCGACGAGGTGCATGAGCGCGTCGTCATGGCGCTCGACCCGGACCTCCGGGTGCGGTGGCTCCGGCGCGAGCGCGTGCCCGGCAGGAGCGGGAAGCAGGCGCTCGGCCTGGCGTCCGATGGCGAGCGCGTCATCCTCTACTCCTCCCGAGAAGGGCACGAGGTGCTCGACGGCGCGACGGGCGCCTCCCTCGGGAAACATGCGACGAGCGACGCCATGATCGCGTCGCTCCACGGGCGGGAGGCGCGCGCGCTCGGCCTCCATCTGCGGATCGACAAGGGGCGCCTCGCCGTGGTGCAAGGCGACGCCGCCGCGCTCCCCGGAGCGGTCGCCGGCCGGCGCGGCGTGAAGGTCGTCCGGCGGCTGCCCGGCGGCGGGCTCGGCGTCCTCTCCCGCCACCGCGGGGTGCGGCTCGACGTGGTCGATCCGCGCGGCGGGCTCAGGACGTTCCTTGTCAATCCGAAGGACGGCTCGCTCGATGGGCTCGCGTTCTCGGTCAGCCCGAGCGGGCTCGTCGGCGTGCTCAACCACCGCCGCCTCTGGGTGGCCCGGCCCGGGGACGGGGAGCTCCGCCCCTGCCTCGACGGCCCGGCCGACCGCGTGTGGCGCGACTCGGTGCTCCTCGCCGCCGACGACGGCGTCTGGCTCTTCGGGAACGGCTCGGGGGCGCGGCGCTACGCCCCCGACGGCGCCTTGCTCTTCGACGCCGAGATCTGCCCGCGGCCCAAGGCGCGCACGCCGGCCCAGCTCGCCAGCGAGTCGGCGCAGAAGCGGATGGAGAGGGCACGGAGACACCGGCTCTCGCGCGCCGGCAAGGGAGAGCACGAGCTCGGCGAGGGGGCGCGGAGCGAGGCGGCGCGCCAGACGAAGTGGCCGCTGCGCGCGCTCGCGTGGCTGCTCGGCGCGCGACGCTGACGCGGGTCGCCCTCGGGCTGGCGCTGCGGTCCAGCCGCGCGGGCGGCGCGCGCGGCGGCTGATCCCCGGGCGAAGAGCCGCCTCATCCGCGCGAGCGCGCCGGCCCGCGGCTCGGCGCCGCCGCGTTCGTGGTATGCGGCGGACATGGGGTTGCTCGCGATCTGCGGCTCGATCACCGCCGATCTCCTCGGTTACGGCCCGCGGCTGCCGCGCCCGGGCGAGTCGGTGCTGGGCCGCCGCTTCCTCGTCGCGCCGGGCGGCAAGGGCGCGAACCAGGCGGTCGCGGCGGCGCGCTCCGGCGCCCGCGTGCGGCTCGCGGGCGCGCGCGGCGACGACGCCCACGGCGAGCTCTGCGCCGCCGCGCTCGCCGCCGACGGCGTGGACCTCTCCGCCGTGGCGATCCACCGCGGCGCGACGACCGGCGTGGCCCTCATCTGCGTCGACGGCGCCGGGGAGAACCAGATCCTCGCGATCCCCGGCGCCAACGCGCTCGTCGCGCCGCCCTCGCCGTGCGGGGCCTCGGTCTGGCTCTGTCAGGGCGAGATCCCGGCCGAGGCGATCGCCGGCGTGCTGTCGGCCGCGCGGGCCGACGGCGCCCTGTCGATCTGCAATCCGTCGCCCGTCAACGCCATCGACCCCGCGCTCGTCGGCCGGTTCGACCTCGCCGTGGTCAACGAGCTCGAGCACGAGGCGCTGCGCGGTCACCTGCCGGACCGCGTGGTGCTCACGCGCGGCGCCCGCGGCGCGGTGCTGCTGCCCTCGGGCGAGGAGCTCCCCGCCCTGCCCGCCCGCGCCGTCGACACGACCGGCGCCGGGGACGCGCTCGCGGGCGTGCTCGCCGGCGGGCTCGCCTCCGGCATGGCGATCGAGGCGGCCCTGCGGCTCGCGATCGCGGCGGCGGGCATCTCGGTCGAGCGCGAGGGGTGCCAGCCGTCCTACCCGACCCGCGCCGAGGTGGAGCGCCGCCTCGCCGCCTCCCCGACGCCGTGATCGCCTCTCCGCCCGGCCTCCGGGGCGGCGCGCGCTCGCCTCAGGCCGGCTGAACGCTCGCCGCCGCCCGGGCCGGATGCTCCGCGATCCATCGATTGAGGAACGCCGCGCTGTCGTCCCAGCCCGCGCGCATCTCCTTTTCCATGATGCCCTCGAGCACCTTGCCGAGGCCGAAGATCTTCGCCTCGATCGTCGCCCTCGCCACGCGCGTCACCTGGCCGGGGCCCGACGGCTCGGCCCGCAGGGTGCCTGAATTGCGCAGCCGCTCGGAGAGCAGGCTCGGCGCCATGGTCCAGCTCCACGTCCGCGCGACCTTGTCGAAGACGCTCTCCTCGATGTAACGGAAGTTCGGCCCGAGCATCGATTGAATGGCGCCCGGGAGCGCGTGGATACGGGGCTGCCCGACCGCCTTGCGCACCCGCGCGCGCTCGTCCTCCCGCTGCTCCACCACCTCGAACGAGGGGAATTTGAGGACGTCGCGGTACATCCGTTCATTGACCTCACCGCTGAAGAACAGCTCCCAGAAGGTGCCCTCGTCGCAGTGAATCACGTGCCTCGCCTCGATGTGGATCATGCGTTTTCCCTCTCCTGCGCGAACCTTGAGGCCGGAGGGGCCGACTGACAACCGGCGAGAGGGCCCCCGGCGCAAGATGCCTTGGCGCCGCGCTCGCCGAGAGAGAGGCAGAGAGCACGACGGCGCGCCGCCGGTGCGCCGAGACCCGGTTTCTGCTGACGACACACCTCGAGGGATCCCCGCGCGCACCGGCGCGGGCGCGGCCAGCGCGGGCTCATCGGTAGAGCCGCTTGACCGAGGCCGAGCGCCGGCGAATGATGGATTGATGACGATGCGAGAGCGGCTCTCCTCCTCGGCGGCCGCGAGCAGCGGCGAGCGCGGGTGATGCGGGCGCAGCGCGCACGTGGGAGGGCCGCCCTCGCGATCCCGATCGCCCTCGCCGCCGGCGCGCTCGCGGCGGCCGGCTGCGGCGAGGCCGCCGCGGTGCGCGCCGCGCCGGCCTCGCCGCGCGGCGCGGCGCCGGCCGTCGACGCCACCAACGCCACGGGCGGGCCCTCGCCCGCGGAGCCGCCCGCGGCGGGCCCGGCGGCGCCCGCGCCGGCGAGCGCCGGCGAGCGCCGGGCGAGCCTCCAGTTCGAGCTCAACGAGCGCCCGTTCCCCTCGCCGCTCATCGACGCCGTCGTCGCCGGCCAGCCGACCGCGCTGATCGTCGACACCGGCGCCTCCCACCACGTGATCGCCCGCTGGCTCGCCGACGAGCTCGCCCTGCCGCTCTCGACCGCCGGCGACGTCGCGGTCGATCACGCGGGCAGGCCCGTGCCGGTCTCCCGGATCGAGCGCGCGACCATCGCGCTCGCCGGGTGGGGCTCGGTCGACGCCCCCGCGTTGCTCGTCGTCCCCATCCCGCCGCGCTCCAGCGGCTCGGGATCGGCGGCGTCCTCGCGCCGCAGGTGCTGGCCGGTCCGGGCCGGGCGGTCGTGCTCGACCTGCGCGAGGGCCGGATGGCCGAGGCGCCGCGCGACGAGGCCGCCCGCGCGCTCCGGGCGCGGTTCGGCGACGCCGCGGTCGCGGAGCTCGGCCACTGCGGCGGCCCGAACCAGGGCCGCGAGATCACCGCCAGGGCGACCGTCGACGGCATCGCCGTCACGCTGAAGGTCGACTCGGGCGCGTCGCAGAGCTCCCTCTTCGCCGCCTCGCCCGCGGGGCGGCGGCTGTCGCGCCGGGCGGCCGGCGGCCGGAGCGCCTACGCCGCCTCCGGCAAGCACACCGTTCCCGTGCTGTCAGGCGCTCGCCTCCACCTGGCGGGGTTCGACGCCGCCGCGGAACTCGATCTCTTGCCCGGCGAGCGGCGGGGGGCCTGCCCGTCGGACGGATTTGCCGGAATGGATGTGCTCCGCACCTGTGTGCTGCTGCTCGCCGAGGACGGCGGCCTCGCGGCCTGCGCCCCGCGGTGAGCGGCGCGCGCGCGTCATCGCGTTGACGGCCGCGGCGCGGGCCGGGGCCGAGCGCCGACAGGCGCGCCATGCCCCATCGAGGTCGCGATGCGTCGTGGTAGAAGAGGCGCACGCGTGGACGTCCTGTCGCCGCGGCGGGGGAGGCATCGGGCTCGCCGCGACGCCGAGGCGCCCACGGCGGTCGGGAGGCATCATGTCGACAGGTTTCGAGTTCTTGACCCAGGATGACGAGCGGCTGCTGCTGGAGAAGTCGACCTGCGTCACCTACCGACCGGGCGAGCAGATCCTCGAGGAGGGCTCGCGCAGGCAGGGCATCTTCATCGTGCGCAGCGGCCTGGTCGGCGTCGAGGTCGCCCACCTCGGGCGCGGCGTCGCCCTCCGCCAGCTCGGCCCCGGCGCCATCTTCGGCGAGATGTCGTTCCTCGAGAGCGCCGCCGCGAGCGCCTCCGTCGTCGCCCGCGAGGAGTGCACCCTCGACGTGATCGAGGGCCCGTATGTCCACTCGCTGCTTGCCTCCGTCCCCGGCCTCGCTGCGCGCTTCTACCAGTCGCTCGCGATCATGCTCGCCCAGCGCCTCCGCGAGAACACCGCGATGCTCCCCCCGCTCCTCGTCGAGGACGTGCCCCAGGTCAACCGCTTTCACGCGGCGAGGACGGGCCAGGCCGGCACCAACAACATCCCTCCGAAGCTCATCGACACGGTCGAACAGTTCAAGTTCGAGATGATGATCGCCGACAGGATGGTCAAGGAGGCCAAGCACCCCGAGGGGGAGATCCAGGAGAAGGTGAGCGCCGCGTGCCAGACCATCGTGTCCGCGCTGCGCGAGCACATCGAGCGCGAGCGCCACCTCGAGAAGGGCATCGGCGCCTACGTCTTCCGCGAGACGTTCTCGCTCTTCATGCTGAGCCGCACCGTCGACCGCTGCTACACGAAGCCGCGCGGTTACGCGGGCGACTTCTACACGATCGAGATGATGTACAACGACGAGCCCGCGGGCGACGGCCGCCTCGGCCGCTTCATCGACCACTGGGGGCTCGAGCTCGAGGCCTGCCGCGCCGTCAAGAACCGGCGGGGCGTGCTGAGCCGCGCGATCCGGGAGGCCTGCCGCATCCACGGGTCCGGCCAGACCCTCGTGACCAGCCTGGCGAGCGGCCCCGCCCGCGAGCTGTTCGACCTCTTCGCGGATGGGGGCGAGGCGCCCGACATCAAGGCGACGTGCATCGACATCGACAACCAGGCCCTCGCCTACGCCGCCGGCATCGCCGAGGAGCTCGGCGTCATGGACCGATTCAGCTTCGCCCAGGACAACGTGGTGCGGCTCGCCCACGGCCGCGGCAGGACGGTGCTCAAGCCCCAGCACATGATCTACAGCATCGGGCTCACCGACTATCTCCGCGACGACCTCGTCGTGAGCCTCCTCAACTGCATGCACGACAAGCTCCTCCCCGGGGGCATCGCGGTCGTGGGCAACTTCGGGGTGAACAACCCGAGCAAGGCCTTCATGGACCACGTCCTCGAGTGGGAGCTCATCCACCGCAGCGCCGATGATCTCAAGACGCTGTTCGCCCGCTCGAAGTTCGGGGGCACCCCCGTCGAGGTGCTCGCCGAGGAGGCGCAGGTCAACCTGTTCGCGTTCTGCACCAAGACGTGACGCGCCCGCCCCGCGGCCTCAGCGGAGCCAGCGCACCTCGTACTCGCAGGTGGGGTGTCCCTCGAAACGGCACTTCGTGTGGAGGCTCTGCCCGCCCCGCGCGCCCGAGAGCCGGAGCGCGTTCTCCTGCCACGCCGGCACGGCGTCTCTGCAGATCTGGCGCCCCGGATCGGACTGCGGATCGACGCCGAGGTAGAGGATCAGGCGGAAGAACCGCTCGCCCTCCGCGAGCGGGGCGAGCCGGCCCCCGTTGAAATACATGCCCCACATCACGCCGGCCTGCCGCATGACGAGCGCGGGCGTGCCGAGCTTGAGGAGCACCTTGTGCGCCAAGGTCAGGTCCTGCTCGGCCACGTAGGCCGCGAGATCGCGGATGACACCGGTCTTGTTGGGCCACCTCGAGATCTCGTCGGCGATGGCGTTCCAGACCGAGACGGGATACCAGCTGTGCGCCACGAGCTCGGGCGAGGAGAAGACCGCGCGGGCGGCGGCGGGCAGCTTCGCGTCGAGGACCGAAATGGCCTGGCTCCCCCACCGCGTCTGCAGGTAGGTCCTCGTGTGCATGAGCGCTGAGCCTCGGATCTTCATCGAGACGGCCGCCCGTCCAGGATAGATGCTCCCCGGCCGCTCGGGCCAGCGTGGAGCGCCCCACGCCGCGGCGCGCGCGCGGACACACGCGCGCACACGCGGCTCGCTCCGGCGCCGCCGCTCCGCTGCAGGCGCCCTCCGTCGCGCGCGGGCTCGCTCACTGCAGGCGCTCGGCGGTCGAGGCCGGCGGCGGAGCGTCGCCCGGGCCCTTCGCCCGTCGCGCCTGCGCGGACGCGTCGAGCACGGCGCGCACCGCCTTCGCGAGCTGCGTCGGCGTGTACGGCTTCGAGAGGAAGTGGACGGACCCGTCGAGCAGATCGCCCGGGAGGAGGGAGTCCTCGGTGTAGCCCGATGCGTACAGGACGGGCAGCGGGGCGCGCGCGCGGGCGAGCGCCGCCGCGAGCGCGGGGCCGCGCGCGTCCGGCAGGACCACGTCGCTCACGAGCAGGTGGATGGCGCCGGGGAAGGTGGCCGCGAGCGCCACCGCCTCCTTGCCGCTGCGCGCCGCGAGGACCGAGTAGCCGTACGAGCGCAGCGCGGCGACGCAGAGCTCGCGCACCTGCGCCTCGTCCTCGACGACGAGCACCGTCTCCCCGCCCCCCGAGGCGCCGGCGGGCGCCCTCGCGGGCAGCTCGGACGGCGCGCCGCGCACGCGCGGGAAGCAGATCGTGAAGCGCGTCCCCTGGCCGGACGCGCTCGAGAACCAGATGTGGCCGCCGTGCTGCTTCACGATGCCGTGGCACGTCGCGAGCCCGAGCCCCGAGCCCTTGCCCGGCTCCTTGGTCGTGAAGAACGGCTCGAACACGTACTGCCGGATGGCGTCGTCGATGCCCTGCCCGGTGTCCGTGACCGTGAGCTCCACGTAGTCGCCGGGCTCGATCTCGGGCCGCCGCTCCGCGTCGCCCACGCCGATCGTCGTGTTCGCGGTCTCGATGGTCAGGCGGCCCCCGGCGGGCATCGCGTCGCGCGCGTTCACGGCGAGGTTCATGAGCAGCTGCTCGAACTGGCCCCGGTCGATGTGGATGGGCCAGACCTGGCTGCCCGGCAGCACGGCGAGCTCCACGTCCTCGCCGACGAGCGGGCGGAGGAGCGGCTCGACGCCGAGGATGAGCGCGTTCGGGTCGACCACGGTCGGCTGGATGAGCTGCTTGCGCGCGAACGCGAGCAGCTGCCGCGTGAGCGCCGCGGCGCGCTCCGCGGCGGTGCCGATCTGCGCGAGGTGATCGAGGACGGGCGACGGCGGCGGCACCTTGCGCACCGCGAGCTCCCTGTGGCCGAAGATCGCGGTGAGCATGTTGTTGAAGTCGTGCGCGACGCCGCCGGCGAGGCGCCCGATGGCCTCGAGCTTCTGGCTGTGCAGGAGCTGCTCCTCGAGGCGCCGGCGCTCGGTGATGTCGAGGCTCGTGCCGACGAGCCCGGTGATCGTCCCGGCGTCGTCCGTGAGCAGCTGCGCCGCCATCTGCACGTGCCGCATCTCCCCGCTCGACGGGCGCACCACGCGGCACTCGACGGGGCTCGCGATGCCGAGCGGCGACGCGCACTCGGCGCCGCCGAAGACGCGGTGGCGGTCCTCCGGGTGGATGAGGCCCGCGAACAGCTCGAACGTCGGGCGCACCGACGGGTCGACGCCGAGGATGTGGTAGAGCTCCTCGGACCAGCGGATGGTCCGCGACGCGAGGTCGTAGGACCAGCTGCCCACCTGGGCGATGCGCTGCGCCTCCTTCAGCATGCGCTCGCTGCGGCGGAGCTCCTGCTCGGCGCGGCGGCGCTCGGTGAGGTCGACGACCGCGCCGAAGAACCGCGTGGGCGGGCCGGCCCCCTCGACGACGGGCAGGCTGCTCAGCAGGCACTCGCGCACCGCGCCGTCCCGGTGGCGCACGCGGAACGCGATCGCGCCCGATCCCTCTCCGGTCTCGATCGCCAGCAGGAGGCCGGCGCGCATCCGCTCCCGGTCGTCGGGGTGGACGGCCGCGAGGAACGTCTCGGTCGACGGCCTGTCCGTCGCGGGGTCGCAGCCCAGGATCCGGAAGAGCTGCCGCGACCAGGTGATGTGGTTCGACTCGAGCTCCCAGAGCCAGTTGCCCATCTGCGCCGCCTGCTCGCCCTCGTCGAGCTGCGCCTCCCACCCGATGGAGACGGGGCCCCGCGCGCTGCCCGGCGCCGCGCCCAGATCTGCGCTCGAGCCGCGCTGGCGTGCCCCCTGGGCGCGCGACAGCGCCTGCTCCAGCTCGGCGACGCGCGCGCGGAGTGCGTCCAGCTCACGGCTCGCAGCCGCGCTCATGGCCGTCCCGTCCCTCGTCGTGGCGCGGCGGTGCTCATGACGCGCATTGTATGCCGCGGCGCGCCCCGCGTGGGATCCCTCTTCTGCGACCCGCTCCGCGCGGGCGCTAGCTCCGCCGCCGCACGAGCAGCGTTCGCGTGATCTCCACGACCTTTTCCTTGACCCTGCCGTCGGCCTTGCCGAGCTCGGGGGTGAACAGATCGGCCCCTTGCTCGAGCAGCGCGCGCGTCGGCGTGTTCTTCACGCCGACGATCCGGAAGGTGACGCTCCCCGCGCCTGCGCCGGCCTCTTCCCGGGCGATCACCTTCGACGCGGCGTAGAGCGTGTCGCCCGCGAGCACGCCGCTCGGGTGGGCGCCGTCGTCGAGGCCGAGGTCCCAGACGCCGCACCCGGCGGTGTCGCGGCTCGAGAGCGCGAGCACCCACGACAGCACGAGCCCCCCGTGGACGACGCGCGTCTTCGCGAAGGAGCTCGCCCTGCAGTACTGCTCGTCGAGGTGCAGCGGGTGGGAGTTGCGCAGGAGGGTCGCGAGCTGCATGTGCTCGCTGTCCCCGACCGTCCGGCCGACCTCGTGCGTGAGCACGTCGCCCACCTCGAAGTCGTCCCAGAAGCAGGCGAAGCCGCCGTGGCGCGCCGGCGGCGGCAGCGGGCCGCCGAGCTCTCTCGGCAGGCGCGCCGGGGGCCCGTCCGGCTGCGCGACCGCGTGCGGCGCGTCCGCGGGGCGCTCCGCGACGCGGCCCCTCGGCACGAGCGCCTTGCGCTCGAACGAGCAGACGAGCAGCCCGTCCTGGTTCACCACCTGCGTCCTGACGTGGACGACGCCCTTGTCGCCCGTCGAGACCGGCTTCTTGCCGATGACCATCGAGCTCGCGCGCAGCGTGTCCCCTGGATAGCAGGCCTCCGGGAACCGGACGTCGATGTACGCGAGGTGCGCGATCGCCTGCTCGCTCACGTCGTGGACGCTGAAGGAGATCCCGAGGTTGAGGAGCAGCAGCGGGTTCACCGGCCTGTCCCTGAGCCCCAGCGACCTGGCCGCGACGCGGCTCGAGTAGGTCGGGATCGCGTCCTGGAACGAGGCCGCGAAGAGGGCGAGCATCCCCTCGTCGACGGTGACGTCCCAGGGGTGGGCGTACACCGCGCCCACCGTGAAATCGTCGAGCTTGCGGCCGTAGCGGGGAGAGCGGACGCGGGCCATCGGTCCGCGCGATCATGGCACAGGCGCGCACCGCTGACGACGGCGCCGCGGGCGCGCTCGCCTGCGCGCACGGCCGCGTGCGCCCGCGCGCTCCGGCGCGGCGCGGCGCGGCGGGCCCGCTCAGGGCAGCGGCCCTTCGAGCAGGGCGCGCGCGATGCCCTGCGCGAGCAGCTCGCGCGTGCCCATGTGGAAGGCGAGGCTGCGGGCGTCGAGCAGGAGCCGCGCCGGCACCGAGCTCTCCGCGTAGCCGTTCGACCCGTGGATCTGCATGCAGGCGTCGGCCGCGTCCCACGCGGCGCGGCTCGCGAACAGCTTCGCCATCGCGGACGTGAGCTCGCACGCTTGTCCCGCGTCCGCGGCCTGCGCGGCGGCGCGCGTGAGCTGGCGCGCGGCCGCGACGCGGGCGATGAGCCCGCCGATCCGGTGCGCCACGCGCGGGAAGGAGATGAGCTGCGACCCGAACTGCACGCGCGTCCTGGCCCGCTCCAGCGCCAGCTCCAGCGCGGCCTGCGCCACGCCCACGCCGCACGCCGCCCCGTAGACGCTGCCGATCGCGAGCGAGCGCTGGATCTGGGCGAGCCCCTCGCCCTCGCGATCGCCGAGCAGCGCCTCTCGGCCGACCTGGAGCCCCTCGATGCGGAGCTCGTAGTGCCCCATGCCGCGCTGCCCGAGCGCCCGCACCTCGGCCCCGGCGATCCCTGCGTCCGGGAAGTCGGCGCCGGGCGCGCCGCGCCGCTTGGCGATGGCGAACAGGCTGGGCCCGAGCGGCTGCTGCCCCTGTCCGCCGGGCGCCGTGGTCCTCGCGAGGGTGAGCACGAGGTCGGCGCGCGACGCGCCGGTGACCCAGGTCTTCTTGCCGGTGATGAGGTAGCTGCCGTCGGCCTGGCGCTCGGCGCGCGTGGCGACGCGGGCGAGGTCCGACCCGTAGGCGGGCTCCGAGAACGCGAGGGCGCAGCGCGCCTCGCCGCCCGCGATGCGCGGCAGCCAGGTCCTGCGCTGGAGGTCCGTCCCGGATCGGGCGAGGAGGTCGGCCGCGATGGAGGCGGTCATGGTGAGCACGCCGAAGCCGAGCGACCCGCGCGCGAGCTCCTCGACGGCGGCGGCCATGGCGGCCACGCCGAGCCCATCGCCGCCGTGCTCGGCCGCGGTGGCCAGCCGGAACACCCCGAACTCCCCCATGCGGCGCACGATCGACTCCGGGATGAGCCCGTTGCGCCGGTGGATCTCGGGCGCGAGCGGCTCGACGAGGCGCTCGACGAAGTCGCGCATGTTGTGCCGTATCCAGCCGACGCGCTCGTCCTCTGCGCCGCCGTAGCCGGGGATCCCTTGCTCCGCGGCCGCGCGCGCGAGCGCCGCCACGGCCGCGCCCGCCCCTGCGTCGCGCGCCCACGCCGCGACCGCGGGGTGTCCGATGGCCTTCGCGACCTCGTCCTCGCGGAGCTCGAGCTCGCCGAGCGGCGCGACCTCTCCGCCCCCCAGATCGACGCCTCCGCGCAGCGCGAGCAGCAGCGCCCCGGCGTGGGCCTCGGCGACGGCCCTGGCCTCGCCGCCGGCCTCGCAAGCCCAGCTGGCGAGCGACCTGCACGCCTCGATCTCCGCGTAGAGGTGGGCGAGCGCGTGGGCTGCGAGCTGGTGTCGATCGAGCAGCATGCGCGACACGTGCAGCGGCACGGCGGCGCTCGGCCGGGCGAAGCTCGCGCTCCTCGGCGCGCCCCGGAGGCCTGTGTTCGTCGGGTTCCCGACGTCCACCACCCGGTCCCGGAGCCGCCCCCGCGCGACGCGCGCGAGCTGCTCGACGGAGGTGATCGCCTCGCGCATTCCTCCTGGGCTGTCTGCCTCGAGCTTGCGAGAAACGATGGTGGCGTGCTGCTCCCGAATCGCCCTCATCCCCAATCCCCCCGATCGCGGACTACGATCCACCCCTTGCTTCACAAGGCGCAGGGCATACCCCCTCTGCGCCGCTCCACGTCCAAGCCCGCCGCGGCAGGCGCGGAAAGGCCCGCCGAGGATGGCACTCCAAACACCGTTCGTCGAGCCGGCCCGCACGCCCTCTGTCTCGGATCAACAGCGCATTAAGGCCCTCCCCGAAGCCCGTCTATCCCTTCCGTCCGATGACGCGCAAACAGCCCTGTTCCTCCGCAAATCATAAGTCTCGGACGGCGCCGGAGAGTCGCCCCTCAAACTTCCGTAGTCCCGTGGAGGGGTGTTCGCGCCGTGCGCGGACGGGCTGATGTCGGAGCCGAGGTATAAGTCTCGGACGGCGTCCCCCGAGCTCCCCCTCGAACAACCGTAGGCCCCGGCAGAGGCCGTCAGGCCGAGCTCAGGTTCGAGACCGCCGCCCGCACCGTGCAAGCCCGGAGCAGCCTGTCCCCCAGCTCGACCGCCCACGACCGCACGTGGTCGGCCCGCGGGCATTGCGGCACCGACTCGACCGCATCCTGGATGAGCCGCTGCAGCAGCCGGGTCGTCCCGGAGAGCCCGAGCTCCAGCGCCGTGTTCGGCCGCCCCAGCGCCCCGTCCCGCCCCGCCGGCTTCCCCATGTCCTCCGGCTGCCCGATCAGGTCCAGCACGTCGTCCGCGACCTGGTACGCCTCGCCGATGCGCTGCCCGAGGTCCCCCCACGCGGCCCCGTCCTGGCCCGCCGAGAGCGCGCCCAGGGTCGCCGCCGCCTCGAACAGCGCCCCCGTCTTCGCGCGCCGGTACGCCGACAGCGCGACCTTCCCCTCCGACTCCCACGCCTGCCCGGCGATGATCCCCTGGGGCATCCCCACGCCGCCCGCGAGCACCTCGAAGAACCGGACCGCCCGCCGCGCGTCCGACACGCCGCTCGCCACCGCGTGGAAGGCGCCGCGCGCGAGCGCCTCGAAGGCGAGCACGATCAGCTGATCGCCCGCGAGCACCGCGATCGCCTCGCCGAAGGCCCGGTGGACCGAGGGCTGGCCGCGCCGGATCGGCGCGTCGTCGAAGCAGGGGAGATCGTCGTGGACCAGCGACGCGCAGTGGATGAGCTCCACCGCCGCCGCCGCCGCGTCCGCGACCTCCGGCGCAGGATCGCCGTAGGCCGAGGCCACCGCCAGGCAGAGCCGTGGCCGGACGCGGGCCCCCCCCGGGAAGACGGCGTGGTGCGTCGCCGCGAGGAGCCCGGGCGGGGACGCGGGCGAGGAGAGCGACTCGAGGGCGACGAGGAGGACGCGCTCGATCCGGCGATCGAAATCCATACCGACCGAGTTTTGGGCGATGCTCAAGGTATTGTCAACAGTTTGGACACTAGTTAAACAAAGCATGGACAATCTGCCCGTGACGGGTACACTCCGGCTCCATGGCGGACAGGAGAGATCGCGTCGTGGTGATCGGCGGGGGCATCGGCGGGCTGACCTCGGCCGCGCTGCTGGCATCGAACGGGCTCGACGTCGTGCTACTCGAGCGGGCGGCGCGCGTCGGCGGAAAGATGCGCGAGGTGGCCTTCGGGGATCGCCGCCTCGACGTCGGCCCCACGGTGCTCACGATGCGGTGGGTCTTCGACCAGATCTTCGCGTCGCTCGGGCAGAGCTTCGGGGACGTCGTGCCGCTCCGCCCGGCCGAGACGCTCGCGCGCCACGCCTGGCAGGACGGGTCGGCGCTCGACCTCTTCGCCGACGTCGAGCGCACGGCCGACGCCATCGGCGCGCTCGCCGGGGCGCGCGAGGCGGACGGGTACCGCCGGTTCTGCCGGTACGCCCGCGAGATCTTCGACGCGGTCGAGGCCCCGTTCCTGCGCGCCGAGCGGCCCACCCTCAGGACCATCCTGAGCACCGCGGGCAGCCTGGGGCTCGGCGGGCTCATGAAGATCGACGGGCACCGCACCCTCCACCGCGCGCTCGGCGACTTCTTCGCCGACGCGCGCCTGCTCCAGCTGTTCGGGCGGTACGCCACCTACTGCGGCTCGTCGCCCTACCTCGCGCCGGCGACGCTGAGCGTGATCGCGCACGTGGAGCGCGAGGGCGTCTGGTTCCCCGAGGGCGGGATGTACCGGGTGGCCGAGGCGCTCGCCGCGGCCGCGCTCCGCGCCGGGGCGACCCTGCGCTGCGGCGCGCACGTCGCCGCCATCGAGGACGGCCGCGGCCGGGCGACCGGCGTCGTGCTCGAGGGCGGCGAGCGCATCGAGGCCGACGCGATCGTGATGAACGCCGACCCGGCGGCGCTGCGGCGCGGCCTCTTCGGCCAGCGCGCCGCCCGCAAGGCCCCGGCCGACGCCCCGCGGTCGCTCTCGGCGGTCACCCTGGCGCTCGTGGCCGAGGCGACCGGCTTCCCCCTCCTCCGGCACAACGTCTTCTTCTCCAGGGACTACGAGGCCGAGTTCCGCGACCTCTTCGATCGCGCCGAGGTCCCGCGCGACCCCACGATCTACGTCTGCGCCGAGGACCGCTGGAACCGGCCGGCGCCCGAGCTCGGCGCGGCCGGCGCGCCCCCGGGCGCCGCGGCGCAGCCCGTGCCCGTGCCAGTCGACGAGCGCCTGTTCTTCATCGTCAACGCCCCCGCGACCGGTGATATCCACACCCCCTCATCCACGGAGATCCATGAATGCGAGCAGCGCGTCTTCCATCAATTGAAGCGGTTTGGCCTCTCGCTGAAGAGCGCCGGCCCCTCCCCGGTGGTGACGACGCCGGCGGACTTCGAGCGCTCGTTCCCGGCGACGGGGGGCGCGCTGTACGGGCCGGTGTCTCACGGGTGGAACTCCCCCTTCGCGCGGCCGGCCTCGCGCTCGAAGCTCAAGGGCCTGTACTTCGCCGGCGGGAGCGCGCACCCGGGGGCGGGCGTGCCGATGGCGGCGCTGAGCGGCCAGCTCGCGGCGCAGAGCGTGATGGAGGACCTCGCTTCGACCTCGAGATCCCGAGCGGCGGCTACGCCTGGTGGTACCTGGATGCGGTGAGCGACGACGGCCGGAGCGCGATCACGATCATCGCGATGCTCGGGAGCGTCTTCTCGCCGTACTACGCCAGGGCCCGCGCGCGCGGCGCCGCGGACCCGCTCATGCACTGCGCGATGAACGTCGCGCTGTACGGCCCGCGCGCCGATCGCTGGGCGCTGACCGAGCGGCCGCGGGGCGCCGTCTTCCGGTCGCCGCGGTCGCTCGCCATCGGCCCGAGCCTGATGGAGTGGTCCGGGGGCGAGCTCCGCGTCGCCTTCGACGAGATCACGGCGCCGGTCCCGTCGCGCCTCTCCGGGACGGTGCGCCTCCGCCCGTCCGCGCCCGAGCCCGCGGCGCTGGGCGCGCGGGCCGGGGTCGCGCTGGACCGGTGGGGGCGGCACCGCTGGTCGCCGATCGCGCCGATCGCGCGCGCCGAGGTCGAGCTCGCGCACCCCTCGCTGCGCTTCTCCGGCAGCGCCTACCTCGACACGAACGCCGGCGACGAGCCGCTCGAGCGCGCCTTCGAGAGCTGGACCTGGTCGCGCGCGCTCGGGGCGGACGGCGTCGCCCTCACCTACGACGTCCGGCGCCGCGACGGCACGCGGCTGCTGCTCGCGCCCGCGTTCGACGCGCGGGGCGGCGCGCGCGAGCTCCCGCCGCTCGCCCCGCTGCCGCTCGGCGACACGCGCTGGGGCATGGCGCGGGACATCGCGGCCGACCCGGGCTCGGCGCCGCGGCTCCTCCGCACCTTCGAGGACACGCCGTTCTACGCGCGCTCCCTCGCGGCGGCGGCGTTCGGCGGCAAGCCGGCGACGGTCGTCCACGAGGCCCTCTCGCTCGATCGCTTCGCGAGCTCCTGGGTGCAGTTCCTCCTGCCCTTCCGCATGCGGAGGGCGACGTGAGCGCGCTGCTCCACGCCGCCGCCTACGCGCCCCTCGCCTGGGCGCTCGCCGTCGCGAGCGTCTCCGCCGAGGCGATCCGGCGCGCCGGGCGGCGGCTCGCGCCGGAGGCGCCGGCGGCGGGCGCGCTGCCGGCCGCGCCGCCGGCGGGAGCGCCGGCGCCGGGCGACGCGCCCGCGCCCGCAGCGCGCGCGGCGGGAGCGCCCGCGCCGGGCGACGCGCCCGCGCCCGCCCCGCTGAGCGCCCTGCGCGTCCTCGTCGTGCGCCCCTGCGCCGGCCCCGAGCCCCACCTCGATCGGACCCTCGGCTCCCTCGCCGGCGCCAGGCTGTCCGCGGCGGCGCGCTGCGTCTTCGCGGTGGCGGACGCCGCCGACGGCGCGCTGCCCGCCGCGTCGGCCGCCGCCGCGGAGCTCCGCGCCGCCGCGATCCCCGCCGAGGTCGCGCTCACCGCGCCCGCCGGCCCGAACCGCAAGGCCGCCCAGATCGCCGCGGTCGTCGCCCGGGAGCCCGCGCCGTTCGACGTCGTCCTCGTCGCGGACAGCGACGTCGACCTCGGCGGCGTCGACCTCGACGCCCTCGTCGCCCCGCTCCGCGACGGCGCGCGCCCCGCGCCGCTCGACGCCGCGTGGGCGCCCCCCGTCGAGGTCGCGCCGGCGGGCTCGCTCGGCGACCGCGCCTCGGCCGCGGTGCTCGGCGCCTCGCTCCACGCCTTCCCGTTGCTCGCGGGGCTCGACCCGCGCGGGCTCGTCGGCAAGCTCTTCGCCGTCCGCGCCTCCTCGCTCGCCGGCGCGGGCGGCTTCGCGGCGCTGACCGCGCACCTCGGCGAGGACATGGAGCTCTCGCGCCGCCTCCTCGCCCGCCGCGGGGCCATCGCCGCGGCGCCCATCGTCGCCCCCTCGCTCGCCTCGGGCCGCGCGCTCGGCGACGTGATCGCCCGCTACGCGCGCTGGATCGCCGTCATCCGGGCGCAGCGGCCCGCGCTCCTCGCGAGCTACCCCGCGCTCTTCTTCGCGACGCCGCTCATCGTCGCGCTCGCCGCCCTCGCGGCCCCGATCGCGGCGGCTCCGGCCCTGCTCGCCGTCGCCGTCGCCGCCGCGAGCCGCGCCGCGGTCGCGATCGCCGCCGCGCGCATGGCGGGCCGGCGCGCCACGCTCCTCGCCGCGGCCGCCGACGCGTGCCTCGCCGATCTCGTCCTCGGCGCCGCGTTCCTCCGGGCGCTGTCGACCCGCACCGTCGTCTGGCGGAGCGGCCGGTTCACGATCGATCGCCGCGGCCTCCTCCGGGAAGCCGGGGCGTGAGCGGCGCGCGGGGCCTGGTCCAGTGAGCGAGCAGCCGCTCCGCCGCCCGCCCGATCGCCGAGGGCTCCGCCCGGTGGATCCACCGGAAGCCGCCCACGTCGAGGGGCAGGCCGCTCGCCCCGGCTGCCTCGGCGATCGCCTGGTGGATCCGGTCGAGCTCCGCGGTGACGGCGCGCTCCTGGGCGGCGCGCGCCGCCTCGGTGTCGCGCGGCTCCCGCGGCTCCCCCGCCGCCTCGCCGCCCAGGGGCTCGCCGCCCAAAGGATCGCCGAACGACAGGTAGAGCCGCGGCCGCTCCTCCCCGGCGAACTCGTACCGCAGCGCGACGGGCAGCACCCTGGCCCGCCGCGCCACGCGCGCGATCTGCGCCGCGCCGGCGCGGAAGCCGAGCGGCCGCTCGTCCGAGGGCCGCTCTCGCCCCTGGGCGAAGATCCACACCGCGCGGCCCGGGCGATCGAGCAGCCGCGCGGCGTACCGGATGGCGGCGGTGCCGTCCGACGGCGCGTCGAGATCGACGCCGAACGCCCCGACCAGCGCGAAGAACGGCAGCCGGCGGAGGTTCTCCGCGTTCATCATGGCGTAGGCGTCGGCGCCGAGCAGGTGCACCGACGCGTGCAGGATGACCAGCGGATCCCACCACGACGAATGGTTCGCGACGAGCAGCAGCGGCGCCTCGGCCGAGAGGGCGCGCGCCGCCTCGACCCCCCGCGCGAGCACCGCGCCGAACGTGCCGTGGATGCGCGAGCGCGCGTGCGCCGCGAACCAGGCGTTGAACCACCGATGCTTGCGCGCTGGGATCACCTGGGAGCGCAGCCTACACCGCGGAGGCTCGCGCCTCCGCCCGAGGAGACCGCGCGATGACGCTTTCGCACGCGATCTGGATCGTCACGGCGCTCGCCGCCTTCGCGGCCATGGAGGGGTGGGCCGCGTTCCTCCACGGCAGGGTCTGGCACCACGCCCTCTGGAGCATCCACCGCTCCCACCACGCGAAGCGGCGCGGCGCCTTCGAGCGGAACGACGCGCTCTCGTTCCTCCACGCCCCGATCGCGATCGCCCTCATCCTCTACGGCTGCGTGGGCGCCCCCGGCGCGCTGCGCGACGCCGCCTTCGGCTTCGGCCTCGGCATGACCGCCTTCGGCCTCGCGTACATCCTCGTCCACGACGGCCTCGTCCATCGGCGGCTCCCGGTCTCGGGCCTCGCGCGCATCCCCTACCTCGCGCGCGTCCGCGACGCGCACCGCGTCCACCACAGCACCGGGGGCCCGCCGTACGGCCTGTTCCTCGGACCGCTCGTCCTCGCGCGCCGGGCAGCGGCGGGCGGGCATGCCACGGGCGGCGCGCATGCTGCGCGCACCGCAGACGCCGTGGAAACCACGGGCGCTGAGAGCGATATCCGGGTTGGAAACGCCTGAAAGAGAAGAATGAACCGCCAAGACGCCAAGGCGCCAAGACGCCAAGGATGAGAAGAAAGGAATGTATTTCCCTTTCATTCTTGGCGTCTTGGCGTCTTGGCGCCTTGGCGGTTCATTCTCCCTTGATCCACCTGATCGTCGCTCGAGGCCGTCTCGGCCACCGCGCCAGCCGCCCCCCGATCAGCGCGCGCGGTAGAGCTCCCGCGCGAGCCCCGCGCCCCAGCGGCCGATGGCCCGGAGCGGCAGCGCGCTCACGACCTCGCGGTACACCTCGGGCCGCCGCGCCGCCGTCTCCCGTAAAAATCGAATAAAATCAGCGGGTTGCATCTCATCGCGCAGCAGCGCCGCGTACGCGTCGTCGCCCATCGCGTGGAGCACGGCGAACGCCGTGTCGAGGAGCGCGTTCATCTCCCCTGCCCTCGCCCCGCCGGCCGGCCTCGCCATGAGGGCCGCGAGCGCGCCCGTGCCCGAGTGCACCGGCGCGTCGCGCGCCGCGCTGGGCGCGCCCGGATCCCCCACGGCGCGCGCCAGGTCGGCGGCCGTCGTCGCGAGCTCGCGCACGTTCGCGCCGAAGCCGCAGAACGTCAGCGGCGAGTGCCGCGCCGCCGCGTCCCCAACGAGCCGCACCCGCCGCCCCGGCGCGCGCGGCGCCGGCGACAGCCGCGACCAGCCGGGGATGAACCCGAACGTCGGCCGGACGAGCCGCGCGTCGCCCTCCTTGTACCGCGAGAGCAGCCGGAAGAACCGCGCGTAGAGCGACAGGAGCGCGCCCGGCCCGACGTCCCCGGAGCGCGCGTAATAGAAGAGGTAGACCGTCGTCTCGCCCGGCCGCCCCGGGAACGCCTCCCAGAGGTGCTGCCGGCCCTCCTCGACGTCCTCCGTGGTGGCGAGGATCTCGCCGACGTCCGGCCGGATCCGCCGCTCGCCGTCGCCCTCCGCGAGCCCCGCGAGCACGCCGCCCACGGTCGGGCAGAGGAGGTCCGCCGTCGCGTACGGGCTCGCCGCGCCGCGCGCGTCGACGAGGAGCCGCGCCGACAGCCCGCGCGGCGCGGCGCCCGGCCGCGCCTCGGCCACCGCGAGGGCGACCGCGTCCGGCCCCTCCGCGTGCCCGAGCAGCGCGTGCCCGTCGAGCAGCGTCACCCCGAGCGCCTCGGCCCGGGCCCGCGCCGCGGCGAGCAGCCCCCCCGCGTCGATGGCGTGGTCGAGCACGCCGCGCACCGGGTACGTCCCGCCGCCGTGCCAGCGGCACAGCCCCTCGACGTAGCGGGCGACCACGAGCCGCTCCACCTCGCCCGGCGCGAAGATCCCCGACGCCGACAGCGCGGCCACCTCGGCCGTCCCCGCGTTCCACTCGCGGTGCGCCGCGCCGATCCGCGCCCGGTCGAGCACCGCGACCCGCAGCCCGGCCGACGCGAGCATCGGCGCGAGCAGCAGCGACAGCCCGCCGCCGGCGATGACGACGTCGACGTCGGCCGCCGCGCCCCGGTCCGGCGCGCGCGGCGCGGCCGCCGGCTGCGGCGAGGGCGCGCCCCGCGCCGCGTCGAGGTGCTCGAGGCGCGCGAGCAGCGCCTCGCCGCCCGCCTCGCGCACGCGCTCCCGCGCCGCGTCGAGCTCCCGCGCCGCCCCGCCCTGCGCGCCGCCTGCCCCGGCCCTCATCGCGCCGCCTCCAGGAGGAAGCGGACCTCGTCGAGCGGCGGCGCCGCGCCGTGCTCGCGCTCCTCCGCCGGCGCGACCGGCCTGCGGACGAGCGCCTGCAGCAGGAGCCACAGCTTGCGGCCGGGCGACACCACGGCGCGCGCCGACACCGAGTCGAAGCCGCGGCGCGCGATGGCGCGCCCGATGTCCGCGTAGATGAGCCGCGCCGCCTGGATCGCGGCGCGGCAGTCGCGCGGCAGCATCGGGATCCCGGCGCCCGCGCGGCGGTAGAGCACCTCCGCCTCGGCGAGCAGCCGCGCGACGAGCCGCCCCAGCCGGTCGTCGAAGGCGGGCCGCGCGAGCCACGCGTCCGGCTCGATGCCGGCCTCCCGCATCCACGCGAGCGGCAGGTAGATCCGCCCGCGCCGCGCGTCCTCCCCGACGTCGCGCGCGATGTTCGTGAGCTGCATGGCGACGCCCAGATCGCACGCCCGCGCGAGCGCGTCGGGCCCGCGCGCCCCCATGAGCGTCGACATCGTCGCGCCCACGGTGCCGGCCACGCGCGCCGCGTAGGCGTTCAGCTCCGAGAGCGTCTCGTAGCGGCGCCCCTCGGCGTCCCACGCGAACCCCTCGAGCAGCGCCTCGATGAACGCGCGCGGCAGCGCGTGCGCCGCCATGACGTGGGCGAGCGCCCGGTCGACCGGGCCGTCGTCCGGCGTGCCCATCGCGGCGCGGGCGAGCCGCTCGCGCAGGGCCGCGACCGCCGCTTCGGCCGCCGAGGGCGGGGCGTGCTCCCCGAGCTCGTCGACCGCGTCGTCGGCGACGCGGCAGAACGCGTAGAACGCCGCCGCCGGCTCCCTCACGCGCGCGGGCAGGAGCAGCGCCGCGGCGGCGAAGCTCTTCGACCCCTTGCGCAGGAGCGCCCTGCACGCGGCGAAGTCCGCCGCCGACGCCTCAGCGGAAGGTCGATGCATCCGGGACCACCCGATCGAGCACGCGCGCCGACGAGAGCACCCCGGGCAGGCCGGCCCCAGGGTGCGTCCCTGCCCCGACGAGGTAGAGGTGCTCGACGTCCTCGCTCGCGTTGTGGGGCCGGAAGAAGGCGCTCTGCGTGAGCACCGGCTCCGGGCCGAACGCCGCGCCCCGGAACGACAGCAGCCGGTCCTGGAAGTCCTGCGGCGTGAGGAGCCGCGAGCTCGCGAGCGCGCCCTCGAGCCCCGGCAGGAGCGTCGCCTCGAGCAGCGCCGCGATCGAGCGCCGGTAGCGCTCCTGGGTCGCGGGCCAGTCCGTGCCGCTGAGCAGGTTCGGCACCGGCGACAGCACGTAGAACGCGTCGCACCCGGGCGGCGCGAGGGCCGGGTCCGTGGCGGTCGGCCGGTGCAGGTACAGGCTGAAGTCGTCTGCGAGCACGTGCCTCTGGAAGATGTCCTCGAGCAGCGGCTTGTACCGCGGGCCGAGGAGGATGGTGTGGTGCGCGACGTCCGGGTACCGCCGGCGCGTGCCGAAGTACCACACGAAGAGGCTCATCGAGTAGCGCTGCCGCTCGATGCGGCGGTCGGTCCAGCGCCGCCGCGCCTCGGGCGCCACGAGGTGGCGGTAGGTCCACGCCGAGTCCGCGTTCGAGACAACGACGTCGGCCGCGAGCCGCTCCCCCGACGCGAGCTCGACGCCCCGGGCGCGGCCGCCCTCCACCGCGATGCGCCGCACCTCGGCGCCGCACCGCACCGACCCGCCGAGCCCCTCGATGAGGGACACGAGCCCGCGCACGAGGGCGCCCGTGCCGCCGATCGGGAAGTGCACGCCCCAGTTGCGCTCGAGGAACGCGATCAGGCTGTAGATCGAGGTCGTCGAGAACGGGTTCCCGCCGACGAGCAGCGGGTGGAAGCTCAGCACCTGGCGCAGGCGGTCGTCCTTCACGTGCTTCGCGACGAGCCCGTAGACCGTGCGGTAGCTCTCGAGCCGCATCATGTCGGGCACGATGCGCGCCATGTCCGTCCACGACCCGAACGGCACGTGGGCGAGCTCCTCGAACCCGACGCGGAAGATCGCCTCGCTCATCTTGACGAAGCGCTCGTAGCCCGCGACGTCGCCGGGTGACAGGCGCGCGACCTCGGCGCGCATCGCGGCGGCGTCGCCCGTGTAGTCGAAGGTCACGCCGTCGTGGAAGCGGATGCGGTAGAACGGCGTCACCGGCCTGAGGTCGATGTCGTCGCCCATGTTCCGGCCGCAGAGCTGCCAGAGCTCCTCGAAGAGGAACGGCGCCGTGATGACGGTCGGCCCCGCGTCGAAGGTGAAGCCGTCCTGCCGGTGCACGAACGCGCGCCCGCCCGGCGCGTCGAGCTTCTCGACGACCGTGACCTCGTAGCCCCGCACCCCGAGCCGCACGGCCGCCGCGAGCCCCCCGAAGCCGCTGCCGATCACGACGGCGCGCGGCCTCGAGCCCCGGCCGCCCCCCGCGCGCGGCGCCCGCGGCGGGGCGGCGGCCCCGTCCTCGCCCGGCGAGGCGCCGGGCCGCTCTTCCTGCGCCGACGAAGCGCTGGTGTTTTGCATGGCGGCGAGTATAATGTTTGTCCTAGCCTTTGACAAAGGCGAAAACATCTGCACAAGCTGACCTTCCTGGGCCTCGCTGCCCGTCGTCTCGGCGCGTCGAGCCGGCGCAGGCGGCGCGTCCCGGCGGTCGACCAGGGTTGTCCACTTGAGCCGCTACAGAATCCATGCCGTCTCGAAGATGTGTGGCGTGTCCTCGGCGACGCTGCGCGCGTGGGAGCGCCGGTACGGCGTGCCGTCCCCTGCGCGCACGGCGTCGGCGTACCGCCTGTACAGCGATGACGACGTCGCGGTGATCAAGAAGATGCGCGACTACGTGAACGGCGGGATGGCCGCCGCCGAGGCGGCGCGCATGGTGCTCGAGACGGAGGCGCCGCGCGCGCCGGCGGCCGCGAACGGCGGCGACGCGTTCGCGGGCGCGAGCGAGCGCATCGTCGACGCCGCGATCCGGTTCGATCCCGACGGGCTCGAGGCCGAGGTGAACCGGGCCCTCTCGCTCGGCCCTGCGGTGACGATCTTCGAGCGCGCGCTCGGCCCGGCGCTCGAGCGCATCGGCGATCTCTGGCACGAGGGGAAGATCACGGTCGCGCAGGAGCACCTCGCCTCGCAGGTCCTCGGCGCGACGCTGCTGCACCTCCTGCGGCTCGCGCAGCCGGGCGAGAGCGGTCGGCGCGTGCTGCTCGCCGCCTTCGCCGACGAGGATCACGTGCTCGGGCTGTTCGGCATCGGCCTGCGCTTCTGCTCGTGGGGCTTCCGCTCGATCGTGCTCGGCCCGCGGACGCCGCCCGCCGCGATCGCGCGCGCGGTCGAGTCGCTCGCGCCGGACATCGTCGCGCTGACGGTCGCGATCCCGCCGCCGCCGCCGACGGCGCGCGAGCTCATCGACGCCTACGCCGACGCGTGCCGGGACTCGGCGTGGATCGTGGGCGGCGCGGGCACCGAGGCGCTCCGCCCGTTCATCGAGGCGCGCGGCGGCATCGTGGCGGCGCCGGACATCGCGGAGATCCGTACGCAAGTCGAGTCCGCGCTGCTCGCGCGCCGGCGCCGCAAGGACGCGAGCTGAGCGCGCGCCCGCAGCTCGTGCGCGAGGGCGCAATCTATGCGCGCGCCGCGCCGGCTCCGGCGAGCGCGCGCGCCGCGGTCAGCCCTCGACCTCTTTGCGGAGCATGTCGAGGAGGCTGCTCTGCGCCTCGGGCTTGAGCTTGCCCTCGGCCGCGAAGAGCACCTGGCCGTTCTTGCCGACGAGGATGACGTTGCTGATGCCGCGGCGGAGGCGGTAGGCCTCGCGGAAGGTGCCGTCCCAGTCGCAGTAGATGGTCGCGCCGACCTTCCGCGACTCCTCGCGGATGGCGTCCTTCACGAACCCTTTCACCGGCCAGAAGTCGTAGGAGCTCACGTCGGCGACGGCGGCGAGGGCGATGGTGCGCCGGTAGCGGTCGCCCTTCGCGAGCTTGGCCAGCGCGTCCTTGAACGCCTGGTTCTGCGTCGCCGAGTCCTTGTCCTCGTAGACGATGAGGATCGGCTTGCCCCGCAGCGCCTTGAGCTGGAGCTCGCGGCCGTCGGCGTCCTCGACGCGCGCGTTCGGCGCCCGGCCGCCCACCGGCGGCAGCGCCAGCGCGGCGCCCGAGATCAGCGCGAGGGACAGCGCTGCGGCGGACGCGGCCGGGAAGAGGCGGGCGGTCCACGGGCGACGGGAGGCGGGCGGGCTGTTCAGCATGTCCATGGTTTGTAGCACTTTCCGGAGTCTGGTTCTAGGGTTGTTCAACTCTGGTCGATTTGCCGGGCGGTCGCGGCTGGAGGCGTCTGGCGGTCGCTGCTGGAGGCGCCTTGCGGATGTCCTGGAGGTTCTTCTGGGAAGGGTGGGGGCTGTTGTGTCCGCTTTTCCTGCCGGTCTGGCGCCGGGGAGGTGGCTGGCCCGGCTCTTGACACCCCCGGCGCCGTGCGAAGATTGGGCGGTGCGAAGAGACCGGCTCTCGGAGCCAAGGTCCCGTAACGCTACAACAAAAGGGCCGTCGCGAGCAGGGTGACGGCGCCGCGGGCGAGGCCCCGGCGCGCGCCGCGCGCGGGGGTCACGGAGGAGTCGTCATGCTGAACCGTTACACGGATTTCGATCGCACGTTTGCCATGATGGATGAGCTTCGCCGGCGGATGGATCGGGTGTTCGAGGAGTACGATGCGCCCCGGTCGTCGCTGCGCGGCGAGTTCGATCATTCGCCCCGGTACACGCCTGGCCCGCGCATCCACCTGTACGACACGGGCAGCGCGCTCGTGGTGAAGGCGGATCTTCCTGGTCTGACGGAGAAGGACGTCCAGATCTCGCTGAACCAGGACGTCCTGACCGTGAGCGGCGAGCGCAAGTCGGATGCGCCCGAGGGCTATCTGGTCCACCGCAAGGAGCGGGGCGGGGTTCGGTTCAGCCGGAGCTTCACGCTGCCGAGCAAGGTCGATCCCGAGAAGACGACCGCGGTCCTGAAGAACGGCGTGCTGACGCTGACGCTGAGCAAGGCCGCCGAGGCGCAGCCGCGGCAGATCGCGGTGACGGCGCGCTGAGGGGGCTCCGGGAGTTGAGAGAGAGCGAGAAGATCCCGCGCAGCGGGTCTGGAATGCGCTGAGGAAGGAGTGAAGGAGATGAGCACCGATCGCAACTTGACCAACCGTGCTGAGAGCAACCCTGAGAAGATCCAGCAGCGCCCTGCGGTGCCCCCGGCGGTGGACATCTATGAGAACGCCGAGGAGCTCCTGGTCGTGGCGGATCTGCCGGGAGTGACGCAGGATCGTCTGGCCATCCGCCTCGAGAAAGGCGAGCTGAGCTTCGAGGGTCGGCGCACGGACGCGGCCGAGCGCGAGCAGAGCGCGGACAACCTGCCGGACTTTCGTCGCAGCTTCGTGGTCCCGCAGGGCATCGACGCGGACCGGATCTCCGCGGAGCTCCAGGCGGGCGTCCTGCGGATTCACCTGCCGAAGAGCGCGTCGCTCAAGCCCCGTCAGATCCCGATCAGCGCGGGCTGATGCGGCGTGTGAGAGGTCGAGGCACCGTGTTGCCGTCGAACGGCGCCCCCCTCGGGGCGGCGCCGGCGCGGCACGCGGTGCCTTCGCGCGTTCGGGGTGCCCTCTGTCGAGGAGCTCCCTGTCCTGGGGGTGCCGGTTTCGGCTACTGTTTCGGCGTGCCTCCTCTGCGTCGTGTCCTGCCATCCTTCGCCATGACCGCGCTGCTCGTCTCCGGCTGCGGTGCGCTGCTCGGCCTCGACGAGTTCACCGACGCCCCAGCCCCGGGCTCCGGGGGGACCGGCGGCGGCGACGCGACGCCTTGTGAGCGGGGCGACACCCGGGCGTGCTACGAGGGCGCGAGCGAGACCGAGGGTGTCGGCGTCTGCGCGCCGGGCACGCAGACCTGCGGCGCGGATGGGATCTGGGGGGCCTGCGAGGAGCAGGTGCTTCCGGGGGAGGAGGATTGCAACGAGAGGGGGGATGAGGACTGCGACGGCGTGGGGTGCAGCGACGTCCTGTGGGCGAGGATGTCCGGCGCCGGGTCGAACGGTTGGGCAACGTCGGTGGCGATCAGCCCGAGGGGGGATCGCATCGCGCTGGCCGGCCTCTACCAGGGCGAGATCAACTTCGGCCCCAACCCCACAACGACCTTGCCGGACTTTGGTAGTGGCGCCTTCCTCGCCGTGTTCGATGGCGAAGGCGACTATATGCACAGTCTCGCGGTGCCGACCGGGGACAGCTGGCCCGCCGTGGCGCTGGACGCGGAGAACAATGTGCTCTTCGCGGCCAGCTACACCGAGACCGTAAACCTCGGTGGCGGCGATCTCCCCCTCAGCGGTCCCAATAGCGACATGCTGGTGGTCAAGCTCGACGCAGGCGGCGGGCACGTGTGGAGCAAGCATTTCGGCGCCCCGGACAATCGGGAGATCGACCCGATGGACATCGCCGTGGCGCCGGACGGCGATCCGGTGATCACCGGCTTCTTCTATGGAACAGTGAACTTCGGCGGCCCGGTGCTCGAGACGGCAGGCCCGTCGGACATGGACGGCTTTCTCGTGCGATTGAGCGGTGATGACGGCGGTCATGTCTTCAGCATCCGGTTCGGCGACCACACGGGCGACGCCCCGGGTGCTCAGAGGGCGAAAGGCGTCGGGGTCGACGCGACGGGCCGTACGGTGGTCGCCGGGACGTTCGTGAACTCGATCGATCTCGGCTCCGGCCACACGCGAGACGACCTGGACAACATCGGAGTGCTCGGCTGGGTGGCCCAGTACGACACCGAGGGAATGCTGCTCTGGAGCGCCAGCTTTGACCATAACGACGATGTCAGCACGGTCGAGATCGGCGGCGTCGACGTCGATCCTGCGGGCAATGCCGGTATTGTGGGGTTCTTCTCCGGTACGGTCAGGTTCCCGGGCACGAGCGCCGCACGCGTCACGCGCAAGACGACCGGCCCGAGCGACTTCGATCTGTTCGTCGTCCGCCTGTCATCGAACGGCGTCCACTCGTGGTCGAAACAGCTCGGAGACCCGACCGATCAGCGCTGGGGCTTACCTGGCCAGGGCGTCGCGCTCGATAGCGACGGGGAGCTGGTCTTCGCCGGCGGTTTCCGCGGGAGGATAGATTTCGGCGGCGGAGAGCTAACCGCCAACGATACCGATTGGTTCATCGCCAAATTCGATGCCTCCGGGAACCACCGATGGAGTCACCGTTATGGCGGCGGCGCGGCATACCAGGGAGCCCTGTGCGCGGCAGCTGACGCGGAGACGCGGGAGATCGTCGTGGCGGGCATCAGCGACGGCGCGATCGATCTGGTGGACCCGCCGCTAACGACGGAAAATCTCAGCGTGATCATGACGCGGATGTCACCGTGAGTACGGCACCAGAGGAGGAGCGCTGTTCCGCACGAAGTAAGATCGAGGCGAGCGGTCGACGATGTGTGGTGCGCACAGCCTCGACGCTCCGTGTTGCCGGCGACCGACCTACGTAGCGTAGCTCTATATCACGTGTCTACAGTGCATGCGGTCAAGGGTCCGGCGGCTCGGCCCCCTCCACGGTCAGTGTCCAGCGGGCCTCGCTCCCGCACGCGGTACCCTCCACGTGACGCACCTCAATGAGGAACCAGATGTGGTCGTCCCATACCGTCCGATCATTCCAGGTGGTCGTGAACGACTCAGGCGACCCCTGCCCCCTCATGCCAGTCGCGAAGCAGTCGGGCGCATCGACTTCGATCTCCCCCGGGTACACGATCAGATCGAAATTCATTCCAGGCGGGGATGTGAGGGTGGCAGAGAAGCGCTCGGAGGTGGGAACGTTCACCTCGTCGACGACGTAGACCTTGAACCACTTCGACGTGGTCCCCGTCACTGTTACTGTCATCGGTTCGGCGCCATCGTCGCCCGGAACCTGACCGAGGTCCTCTGCCCTAACGCACGTGTTCGGCGAGCCATAGTCGCATTCGCCCGCCGCTCCTCCGTCGCCGCCCTCGCCCCCGCCTCCATCGCTGCTCCCGCCCTCGCCCCCGGCGCCGCCGACCCCGGCGGAGCTCGAGCTGGAGCTCGAGCTCGAGCTCGAGCTGGACGACGCGTCCGCCCCGCCCTCGCCTCCCCCGCCGCCGCTTCCGCCTCCGCCGGCTTGCTCCTCGTAGTACCCGGGCATCAACTCGTCCGTGCCGTTGGCGCACGCAGCGAGGGTGAGGAGGAGCGCAGGAACGACGAGCAGCCGGCTGGGCGTGAGCATTGAGAGCATTCTATCTGCTCTCGCGAGAGCGGTCCAAGGAAGCCACCGGGGTGGAATGCGATACCGTGACGATGCGCACCACGGGTCCGTAACACCGACGACCTGCCAAGTTGCATTCGTTACCATAAGCCTGAATTTCCGAGGGGATGGCGAAGGCGCACCGCAGCACGGGCACCCCCGCGGCAACGTCCTCGAACCACACCTGGAACTCGGTGCCTGGCGCGCTGCACGATGAACAACGCCTGGCGCGCTGCATGGCCCGGAGGACGCCGCGCCCTCCCGGCCGTCCAGCATCGAGCGGACCCGTCCGGACGAGCGCGGGATCCCCCGGCAACCCCGCTCGCTCCCCGGGTCCCTCGCACACACCGCGCCCCGTCCCGTCCCACCGGCGCGCTTCCATCTCGGCCCCGGCATCGGTCGAGCGCGCCCTCGCCCCTTCCGCCGCTCGGTCCGCCGCGCTTCCGCGCCGGCGCGCATTTGGATAGGCTCGGCGTCCCTGACGCTGAAGCCCGCCCTCGACGCCCTGCTCTCGCTGCGCGCGAAGACGCTGCTGGCGATCGCCGCCACGCTGCTCGGGCTCAGCTTTGCCCTGTACGGCGTCTCGTCGCGGGCGCTCCTCGCCAACTCCATGGCCGCCGAGGCGCAGGACACACGCCGCACCGTCCAGGTGGCCCTCAACCTGCTCAACCAGGCCACCCGCGACTTCAACGCGCGCTGGACCGACTGGAGCCAGTGGGACGACGCGCACGCGTTCGTGCAGGACGGCAATCAAGAGTTCGTCCGCTCGAACCTCGTCGCCGAGCTCTTCGAGATCGCCCGCATCGATCTCGCCGTCTTCGCCGATGCGGACGGAATCCCCGTGTACAGCACCGGTTACGATCGCGCCAGGAAGCGCTGGGCCCCGCTCCCGAGAGGCATCGCCGAGCGGCTCCGCATCGGCGACCTCCTGTTCGGGCGGGACGCGCCGGCCAGCGCGATCCGGGGCGGCATCGTCCTCCTGCCGGACGGGCCGATGCTCGTCTGCTCCCAGCCGAGCGTCGGCAGCTCGGGCCGCGGGCCCGTCGCCGGCACCGTCACGTTCGGCCGCTTCCTGACGGACGCCGAGCTCAGGCGCCTCACCGAGCCCGCCGGCCTCTCGCTCGCCGTGCGCCGCCTCGACGACCCCGACCTGCCCGCCGACTTCCGCGAGGCGCGCGCCGCCATGAGCGACCCCGACGCGATCCTCGTCCACCCGCTCGGCGAGGACAGGATCGCCGGCTACACCGTCCTCGGCGACCTCGACGGCCAGCCGGCGCTGCTCCTGCGCGTGGACAACGACCGGGCGATCCTCCGGATGGGCCACGACACGCTGCGCTACCTCGTGCTGGTGACGGTGCTCGTCGGGCTGGTCTTCGGGGGCGTCACCCTGCTGCTCCTGGAGCGGCTCGTCCTCTCCCGGCTCGCCCGGCTCAGCCGGGAGGTCACCGACATCGGCGGCGTCGGCGACCCCTCGGCGCGGGTCGCCATGCCGGGCACCGACGAGCTGTCGCGCCTCACCGGGTCGATCAACGGCATGCTCTCGGCCCTCGAGACGAACGCCCGGCGGCAGAGCCAGCAGAAGGCCGCCCTCGAGCAGGCGAAGGCGGCGGCCGAGCGGGCCCACGAGCGCTCGGACCGGCTCCTCCTCAACATCCTGCCGCGATCGATCGCCGAGCAGCTGAAGGAGCACCAGCAGCTCATCGCCGAGCACTTCGAGGAGGTGACCATCCTCTTCGCCGACATCGCCGGCTTCACCTCCCTCGCCGCGCGGCTGAACCCGACCGAGCTCGTCGGCCTGCTCAACCGCATGTTCTCGTCGTTCGATCAGCTCGCCGACCAGCACGGCCTGGAGAAGATCAAGACCATCGGAGACGCCTACATGGTCGTGGGCGGGCTGCCGGCGCAGCGCCCCGATCACGCGAGGGCGATAGCGCGGATGGCGCTCGCGATGACGCGCGCCATGAGCCAGTTCCTGGCCGACGACGGCGAGCCGTTCCGGCTGAGGATCGGCATCAACACCGGGCCTGTCATCGCGGGCGTGATCGGAAAGAAGAAGTTCAGCTACGACCTCTGGGGCGACGCGGTGAACGTGGCGAGCCGCATGGAATCGAGCGGAGAGCCCGGGCGAGTCCAGGTGAGCGAGGCGAGCTATGCCCTGCTCCGGGAGGACTTCCTCCTCGAGGAGCGGGGCCTCGTGGCGATCAAGGGCAAGGGCGCGATGAAGACCTATTGGCTCGTCGGCGAGAGGACACCGCAGTAGCGCGGCGCGGCGGCCGGCGCCGCGCGAGAGCGAGGGAGCGCGGGAGCGCGTTTCGCCCGGCGCCGCCGCGGTTCGCGCCCGAGGCCGCGATTGACAAGGCCTGGCGGGCGTGCAATGGCTGCCCCCGCCCGATGTCAGACCAGGAGCGACGCGCCCTCATGGACAAGCAGGCCTCGAACGAGACGACGCTTCCCGTCACCGTCCGCGAACCGGGCCCCGGAGAGGACCGCGACGAGCTCGTGCGCCTCCTGTTCGGCGACGCCGCGGCGTCGGCCAGGCGGCCCGAGGAGTACGAGGCGCGCTATCCCCGGCGCGCCCTGCCCAAGGGCGCGATGGTCACCCGCTACGCGCCGAGCCCGACCGGCTTCATGCACATCGGCGGCATCTTCGTGTCGCTCATCAACAAGCGGCTGTCGGTCCAGAGCGAGGGCGTCTTCTTCCTCCGCCTCGAGGACACCGACGTGAAGCGCGCCATCCCCGGCGCGCTCGACACCATCGTCGACTCGCTCGCTCGCTTCGATCTCTCGCCCCAGGAGGGCGTGCTCCGCGCGCCGGCGAAGGAGGGCGGCGGGCCGGAGGCGCGGGGCGAGTTCATCCAGCAGGGCAGCTACGGCCCCTATATCCAGACGGAGCGGGTCGAGATCTACCGGGATTACGCGATCGACCTCATCCGCCGCGGCTTCGCCTACCCCTGCTTCTGCACGGTCGAGGAGCTCGACGCCATCCGGCAGGAGCAGATGGCGCTCACGGTGAAGCCCGGGTATCACGGCCGGTGGGCGAAGTGGCGCGACGCGCCGCTCGCCCGCGTGAAGGAGGCGCTCGCGAGCGGCACCCCGTTCGTGCTCCGGCTGCGCGCCCCGGACGACGTCTCCGGCCGGGTCGAGTGGAAGGACGGCGTGAAGGGCGTCATCTCGATGCCCGTCAACGATCTCGACACCATCCTCCTCAAGTCGGACGGCATCCCGACCTACCACTTCGCCCACGCCGTCGACGATCACCTGATGCGGACGACGCACGTGATCCGCGGCGACGAGTGGATCTCGTCGATGCCGCTCCACCTCCAGCTCTTCCGCGTGCTCGGGTTCAAGCCGGTCGAGTACGCCCACGTCCCGCCGATCCAGAAGCTCGATCGCGTGGAGGAGACCGACCCGGAGACGGGCGAGCCGAAGGTCTCGGACGCGCGGCGCAAGCTGAGCAAGCGCAAGGACCCCGAGGCGAACATCGAGTATTACCGGGAGATCGGCGTGCCGGAGACGGCCACGATCGAGTACCTGCTCAACATCGCCAACTCCGCGTTCGAGGACTGGCGCAAGGCGAACCCCGACAAGCCCTACTCCGCCTTCCCCCTCAAGCTGAACAAGCTCGCCCCCGGCGGCGCCCTGAGCGATCTGGTCAAGCTGAAGAGCGTCAGCCAGGCGGTCGTGAGCCGGATGAGCGCCGAGGAGGTCTATGCCCAGGGCCTCGACTGGGCGAGGGTGTACGACAAGGAGCTCGCGGCCCTGATGGAGCGAGATCCGGAGTACACGAAGCGCGCGCTCGGCATCGAGCGCGGCGGCAAGAAGTCGAACAAGCGCATCGTCACCTGGCCGGACCTGCGCCCCCAGCTCTTCTTCTTCTACGACGAGCTCTACGCTGGCCTGGAGTCGCTCGATTTCCCCGAGAACGTCCCGGAGGGAGACCGCAAGGCGGTGCTGGAGCAGATGCTCCAGTCCTTCGATCCTGCCGATTCGAAGGACGCGTGGTTCGAGAAGGTCCGGCAGATCGGGGTGACCCTGGGCTACGCCGGCGAGGTGAAGCAGTACAAGGCCTCTCCCGAGTCGTGGAAGGGCCATGTCGGCGACGTCTCGATGGTGCTCCGGGTCGCGATCTGCGGGACGCGCAACAGCCCCGATCTTGCCGAGGTCATGGCGGTGCTGGGCGAGCAGCGCGTGCGGGCGCGCATCGCGCGCTTCCTCTGAGGCGCGGGGTGGCGAGCCCGCGGGCGGCGCGTCCGGGGCGCGGGCGGCCCGAGCGCCGCGGCCCGCGGCGGCAGGAAGAAGAACGATGAGCGAGGTGTGCCGGTTCGCCCCGTCGACCACCGGGCCCGCCCACCTCGGCACGCTCGCCGCGGCGCTGCTGTGCTGGCTCGACGCGCGGTCGCGGGGCGCGCGGCTGCTCCTCCGGCTGGAGGACCTCGATCCCGACCGCTGCCGGCCCGAGTTCGCGCGCTCTCTGGAGGAGGATCTCGCGTGGCTGGGGCTCGACTTCGACGAGCGCGTCGAGCAGCACTCCCGGCAGGCGCACCACGAGGCGGCCATGGACCGGCTGGAGGCGCTCGGCGCGCTGTATCCCTGCTCCGCGACGCGCGAGGAGGTGCGCGCGATCGGCCGGCGCGCGCCCGACGGCGGCTGGGCGTACGACAACCGCGGCCGCGGGCGCGCGCTGCCGCCGGGGGGGTGGCGCGCGAGCGCGGAGCCGATCCGGGCGCGGCTGCCGGACGGGGTGTTCCGGCCCGTCGACGAGGGCGGGCTCGACCTGTCGCAGGAGCCCGCGGCGGCGATGGGCGATCCGGTGGTGCGCCGGCGCGACGGCGCGTTCTCGTACCAGCTCGCGGTGGTGGTCGACGACGGCGCGGCCGGCGTGACGCGCGTGGTCCGGGGGCGCGACATCGCGCCGAGCACCGCGACGCAGGCGGCGCTCCAGGCGCTGCTCGGGCTGCCGGCGCCGATCTACCGGCACCACCTGCTCCTCCTGGAGGAGCGCGGCGGCAAGCTGGCGAAGACGCACGGCGCGGCGCGCGGCGCGGCGCTCGCCCGGAGCGCGGCGGCGCTCTGCGGGGCGCTCGCGTGCTGCGTCGGCCTGCGGGAGCGGCCGGAGCCGTGCTCGCCGGCGGAGCTGCTGCGAGAGTTCAGCTGGGCGACGGTCGCGACGGGGGACCGGGTCGTGAGCTGGAAGGACGGGGGGATCGAGGTGGCGCCGGTCGCGTGACGAGCATCCGGGGGCCTGACGCTGCGTGAGATGGGGGGAGTTCGAGGCGGCCGGGGGAGCCGGGGGCGATGCGGCTACGGTGAGGCGCGCCCCTGACGAGGTTGTTGAGGAACGGAGTCGCCGTCTCAGGCGCCTTGAGCGGCGCGGGTCAGGCGGGCAGCGGCGCGACGGCGAAGCTCAGCAACGGAAACAGGGCGACGATCGCGTTCGGGCGCGGCAGATCGTCGTCATCATCGTCGTCACGCCGGCCATCGCGCCCGCGACGGGAACGGCTCCCGAACAGCATCCAGGCACGCCGCGCCTGCGCGGCCAGGTCGCGCGCTCGGCCCGGCGAGGTGTCGTCTCCATGGGGCATCATGTCGGGCAGCCGCTTACCACGATTCCGGGTCGGCGCGCCAGCTTTCTGCGAACAGGCGCGCCAGCATCGCCGCCACGAAGCGCCGATCGCGGAGACGCTCTCGACCGAGGAGGGGAACAGCTGCACTGATTTTGGATGAGGTGGGCGCAGGGCGTCCCTGGCGGTACGCGCTGGAATGCGGCATGAACGTCGCCCGGACTTGTTCATGGCCGCCGACCTCACCGCCCTGAAGCCTTCGTCGCCTTTCGCCGCCTTCGAATCGAGAGATTTCCGCGCCTACGCGGCAGCTCGCCTGCTCGCCACCATGGCGTACCAGATGCAATCCGTCGCCGTGGGGTTTCAAATTTACGACCTCACGCGCGATCCTCTCGCGCTCGGCTACGTGGGGCTCGCCCAGTTCCTCCCCATCGCGGGGCTGTCCCTCGCCTCCGGGCACGCGGCGGATCGCTTCGATCGGCGGGGGATCCTCCTCCTTTGCTACCTCACCTCGTCCCTCGCGGCGCTCGCGCTCTTCTTCCTCGCGCGATCGCCGAGCCCGAACGTGTCGGCCATCTATGCCGTCCTCGTGCTCCTCGGCACGGTGCGCGCCTTCCAGGGGCCGGCGGGATCGTCGCTCCTGCCGTCCCTCGTGCCCGCGACCCACTTCCAGAACGCCGCGACGTGGCAGTCGACGCTCTGGCAGGTGGGGGCCATCGGCGGACCGAGCCTGGGCGGCCTGCTCTACGGCGTCTGGAAGGCGGCCGCGCCCGTCTACCTGACCGCGAGCCTCGCGCTCGCCGCGGCGTCCGCCGGCCTCCTGGCCGTGCGGGCGCGCACGGGGCGCATGGAGAAGAAGCCGCCGTCGCTCGCCACGGCGCTCGCGGGGCTGCGGTACGTCTACCGGAAGAAGGTCCTCCTCGCGTCCATCTCGCTCGACTTCGTGGCCGTCTTCCTGGGCGGCGCGGTCGCGCTGCTGCCCATCTTCGCGACCGACGTGCTCCACGTCGGCCCGCAAGGGTTCGGCCTCCTGCGCGCCGCGCCCGCGGTGGGGGCCGGGCTCATGGCCGTGCTCCTCGCGTTCCGGCCCATCCGGCGCCACGCCGGGACGAAGATGCTCCTCTGCGTGGGGATGTTCGGGCTCGCGACGGTCGTGTTCGGCCTGTCGCGCAGCTTCGTCCTCTCGCTCGTCGCCCTCACCGTGATCGGCGCCGCCGACATGGTGAGCGTCGTCGTGCGCATGACCCTCGAGCAGCTCGCCACCCCGCCCGAGATGCGCGGCCGCGTGAGCGCGGTCAACATGGTGTTCGTCGGCGCCTCGAACGAGCTCGGAGAGCTCGAGTCGGGCACGCTCGCGAGGCTCATCGGGACCGTCCCGACCGCGGTCGTCGGCGGCCTTGGGACGATCGCCGTCGTGCTGCTCTGGGGATGGCTGTTCCCCGAGCTGCGCGCGGTCGATCGGCTCGAGGACACGCGCGCGACCTCCGAAGAAGACGCCGCCGAGAAGGCGTGATGAGCGCCCCGCCGGGGCGGGCCGCCCGGCCGGGAGAGCGCCGCACATCATCGCTGCCATTGTCGCTCCGATCTCCGCGCCGGCCTCGATGAGCGCGAGTCGCTCTCGCGAGCACCGGAGGTAGCCAATCGACGCTTCAACCCCGCGACAAACGGGCGAAATGACTCTGCTGCGAAAATAATTGCGCACCGCGTACCGCCGTCCGCACGATTACCAATTTGACAAGGACGGTACAAATGCACGCTGGGCGGCACGCAATCATACAATGCATCGCGACATTCCCAGCCAGGCTGTTCTAATTGCTTGACACAGAGGTACAACAGGACCTTCCATATGTCATGGACTCGATTATCGCGTGGGCGGTCGGTGTCATGATCGCATGGGCCCCGCCCGGGACGAGCCACATCAAGGACGCCATCGAGACGCCCGAGGACGGCCGCGCGCGCTATCACGAGATCGCGCGCGCGGCGGCGAAGGTGGCGTATGATCCCGAGTTGAAGCCGCTCTTCGGCGGCCCGCGCGGGCGAGCCGAGACGATGGCGCTGCTCCTGTCGATCGCGTATTTCGAGAGCGGCTACCGCCGCGACGTGGACCTCGGCCTCGGGAAGCTCGCGCGCGGCTCGGGGGTCGACTCCTGCCTGCTCCAGATCCGCGTCGGCGCCGGCAAGACGCGGGAGGGGTGGTCGCACGAGGACCTCGTCTCGGACCGCGAGAAGTGCTTTCGCTCGGGGCTCGCGCTGATCAGGAGATCGTTCGGGGCGTGCCGCAAGCAGGACGCGCGCGACCGGCTCAGCGCGTACACGCGCGGCAGGTGCATCGCCGACGACAAGCACTCGAGAGCACGTATCGGACGCGCGCTGAACGTGCCGCGCGCCCCGATGACGGACGAGGCGGTGCTCGCCTCCATGCCGGGGCGCGAGGCCAAACCCGCGCCGCGGGCGGTGCCGTCGGCGGTCGGAAACGATAGCTAGACGCCGGCGGTATCGGGACGTTTCTGGCGGCGCGGGGCGCGGGGGGATTGCCGAGCCGCCCGGCCCGAGGAGGGAGCGTCGATCGCGCGGCGCGGGGACCCCGCCGGACTCGCCTGAGCCCTCGCTCCTCCAGCTTCGCCGGAGGAGCGAGGGCTCAGGCTCAGACATCGGCCCTCCCCGCGCCGCGCGATCGACGCTCCCTCCTCCAAACCTACCCTCCTCCAAAACACGAAAACACGAACCCGGGTGACGAGGCGCTCGGTGCGGCGACCCAGAGCGACGGCCTCGACACCAGGAAGAAGAGATCTCGTATTCTGTCGTCATTACTGCTTTTTATATCTTCTCGTCCAAGCGGCGTCCGTTGCTCTGTGCGGCGTCGTCGGGGTCGGACCGAGCTCGCTCGGAGAGCCGAGTTGATGTAGAGTCCCCCGCCACCACAGGAGGATGAGAATGAAGCTCACCTATTTTGCAGTGCGCGGACGAGCGGAGATCGCCAGGCTCATGATGGAGCTGAGCGGCGTGCCCTACGAAAACGAGCTCGTTCCTCTGGAGAACTGGACGCGGCCAGAGACCAAGGAGCGCTTCCTGAGCTGTACCCCGTTCGGGCAGCTGCCCGTGCTGCAGGACGGACAGCTCACCCTCTGCCAGTCCCAGGCGATCAACCGCCATCTGGCGCGCAAGCTGAAGCTCTACGGCGACACGGTCGAGGAGAGCGCGCGCATCGACGAGGTGACCGAGACCGCGATCGAGGTGATGATGGACGTCGGCGCGCTCTTCTGGGACCCACGCTTCCATGAGGTCCGCGCCGACCACCGCGCCGCCACCGCGAAGAAGCTCGAGCGGCTGGAGGACTATTTCGTGCGCACGCGCGCCGACGCCGAGCACTGGATCCAGCCCGGTCGCACCACCCTGGCCGACGTCGCCATGGCCTTCACCCTGGAGACCATCATGCCCGTGCACACCGGCCTCGTGAAGGAGTTCCCGGAGCTGCTCCGCGCGACGACCGCCTTCTTCGCGGCAGATCGCGTCCGCGAGTATGCGCGCAGCGATCGACGGCCCCGCACGTGGACCGTCCCCATGGCCACCTTCGGCGGAAAACCCGAAGAGACCCACCAGTGGACCGACTGAGGACCGAGCGCGGTCGGGGACGCCGCCGGCGCCTGCCCCGGCGCTCCCGGCCAGCCCGGCACCGGCGATCGCCGCCGGGCGCGCGGCTCAGCCGCGGATCAGGGCCATGGCCGCGTCGGCGGTGAGATAGCTCTTGCTCTTCATGCCGAGGCGGATCGACGACAGGCTGACCTCTTGCTCGCCCTGGATCGCCGCGAGCGTCAGCGCGTTGTGGCAGTAGATGTTGATGAGCTTCGGGCTGCCGCCGCTCCTCGCGTGCAAGAGCTGCTGGGACGCGAGGTCCAGCTTGAGCCCCCGCCCGCTCCCCCCGACCGAACGCATCCTGAAATCGATGTACTCGATCATCTCCTGCTGCGTCATGCCAGGGAGCAGGAGCGATTGCGCGCCGGTGTAGAGCTCGCGCGGCACGCCGTTCGACGCGAGCGTCGCAGGCAGATCGGGGGCGCCCACCAGGATCATCGACAGCCGGCCCGGAGGGGCGCAGCGCAGGATGTCGTGGAGCTCCATCAGGAGCTCGTGATCCTCCGGATCGACGCCGTCGACGACCAGGACCGCGATCGCGTCCGGCCCGGCGCGGAGGAGCGCCTGCCCGAGGAACGCGTCGACGAGGAACTGCTGGCTCAGGTTCGGGGAGATCGCCGTCGCCCCCACCTGCCTGCACAGCGACACGAGCGGCCGCGTCCCGAAGAGCAGCTGCGGCTCGATCGAGAAGACCTGGATGCGAGGGACCTTGTTCTTGATCATCTCGCACACGAACGTCCGGCCGCTCCCGGGCTCGCCCACGAGGATCGCCGGGCGCTGCCCGGCCACGATCTGCGACGCCAGGGTCCGCAGGATCCACGCATACGGGCCCGCGTCCCAGAAGAAGCTCGGCTGCCGGATGTCGCTGAACGGATACCCGGTCAGCCCGAAATGGTCGCGGTAGCTGTACTGGCCGGTGAAATGCCCGAGCCCGGTCGAGCTGTTCACCAGGATCGTGCCCGTCGGCGTCGCGGCCGCACCCTTGGGCGCCGCCGGGATCTCGCTCAGCCGCGTGTCGGAGAGATCCATCGTGGAGAGCAGGCTCGGGCGCTTGGGCTCCGGCAGCTCCCGCGGCCGCACGGTGCTGCGCCGGAGCATCAGCATGTCCTCGAGGAACGCCACGATGTGCCCAGCGGACGGCCGCTCCTGAGGCCGCTTCGACATGCAGCGGCGCAAGAGCTCCGCGAGGAGCGGATCGATGTCCGGCATCGCCACCTTCGGATCCGGGACGGCAGCGTGGCAGTGCGCCTGGAAGCAACCGGCGAGATCCCGCGCCGAGAACGGCGTCCGGCCGACGAGCAGGTGGTAAAAGGTGCAGCCGAGGCTGTAGATGTCGGACGGGGGCGCGATCTCCTGCCCGGTCCACTGCTCCGGGCTCATGTAGAACGGCGTCCCCTCCAGCGAGCGGGAGGCGCTCGTGCTGCCGAGCGGGCCGCTCTCCGGGTGCGACGCCAGGCCGAAGTCCGCGATCTTGAGCGTCCCCGCCGCGTTGAGCAGGAGGTTCGCGGGCTTGATGTCGCGGTGGGAAATGCCGAACGAGGCCGCGAGCTCGAGCGCCGCCGCGGCCTCGCGCATCTTCTCGATCCCGAACTGCTCCGGCAGGCGGCCGCCGTGCTGCTTGGCCGCCTGCGCCATGGTCAGGCCGTGGACGTACTCCATGGCGATGTAACGGACGTCCTCGTCCTCGCCGACCTGGAAGATCTGCACCACGTTCGGGTGGAGGAGGCGCGCCGCCGCCCGCGCCTCGCGCAGGAAGCGGTCGCGCCGCTCGGGATCCGTGTCCGCGCTCCCCTTCGCGATGAGCTTCACCGCCACGTCGCGCTGGAGGACAGTGTCCCGGGCCAGGTAGACGGCGCCCATCGCGCCGATGCCGAGCAGCTGGATCAGCTGGAAGGGCCCCAGCCACTGTCCCGCCAGGTGGGTCAGCGTCGTCGCCTGATCCGCGATCATCGGATTCTTATTCCCATCTTGACACAAATCCCTGCGCTCGCCCGGCGCATGCGTCGGTCACCACCCGCGCGCCCAGCTCACATCCGTCCCCCGCCCGGCCCCGCGTCGCTCCGCGCGCGGCCCCGCCCCAGGATGTGGCCCATCGTGAACGCGGAGAGGACGAGGACCGTGACGATGATCGGCACGGCGTAGGTCGCGAGGGACGCGATGTTCGGCGACGCCCGGTCCGCCGCGGCGCCCGCCCCGGCCGCAGCCCGGTCAGGCCCGCCCACCGTGAGCAGGATGGCCGTGGCCATCGAGGCGGCGATCGAGAGCAGGGCGATCGCGAGCCCGGCGACGAGGCCGCTCGGCCCGGTCGCCTCCTGCACGATCGTCGGCGCCGCGGGGGCCACGACCGGCGCCGCGGCGGGGACCGTCACGAGCGGGCCGTCCAGCTTGACGTGGACGTTGAGGACCATGTCCTGCCCCGACCACGGGATGACGAGCCCCTGCGGGCTCGCGGGCACGCCGGCGGCCGGCCTCGGGCCCCGAGGCTCCTCGTGGTCGATGCCGCTGCTCGCCAGGGCCTCGTGGGCCGGGTTCGTCTGGTAGTGCAGCGTGTCGGCGTCCTCGTCGATCGGGCTCCTCGGGCGCTTCTTCGGCGGCATCACCTCCGTCACGCTCTGCGGCGCCGGCGCCCGCGGCTCCGACAGCGGCGGCCGCTGCGAGCGCTCGCGCGCGGGCGGCGCGTCGGCCTTGCCCGGGGCCCCGCCGGCGACGTGCTCGGCGGCCGCCTTCTTCATGACGTCGGCGATGACGCCGTAGACCTCCTTCCACGCCGTCTCGACGTCGCGCGTGAAGCCGTCGCCCAGCCCCTCGCGCAGCGTCCAGAGCAGCGCCTCGCCCACGACGTCGTAGTGGCGATCGACGACCATGTAGCCGTGGTGCCGGACGCCGAGCGACTGGAGCACCGGCACGAGCCGGCCGAGGTTGCTCAGCCCGTCGACGGCCACGGCGAGCGTCTGCATGAGCTTCTTCTTCTGCTCGGCCATGTCGTTCTTGAACAGCGGCCGCACCGACGGATCGAGCTCGAAGAGGCGGTCGTAGAAGAGCGCCGCCGCCGCGTCCGAGATGGGCATCACCTTCGCCCACGAGCGCTGCACGAGCTCGATGGTGCGCGGGCTGACCGGCGCGCCCGCGCTCGGGCCGGACGCCGCTGCGGGCGCGGCGGCCTGCGGAGGCGGCTCGTTCTGCTGCCACGGCGGGACGACCCCGACCAGCGTCCGCGCGGCCTGGGCCGACGAGGGCGGCGGCACCGACTTCGGCCGATGCACCGGCTCCGCGGCCCCCGAGCGCGCCGCGGGGCCCGGCGCCGGCGGGGCGTTCCCCCGGGCGCCATCCCTCGCGCCCGGCGCGGGCGTCGGCGGGAGCGCCTGCGTGGTGCCCACCGCCACGTGCGCCGCGGCGGCCTTCTTCATGACGTCGGCGACGACGCCGTAGACCTCTTTCCAGGCCGTCTCGACGTCGCTCGAGAACGCGTCGCCGAGCCCCTCGCGCAGCGTCCAGAGCAGCGCCTCGCCCACGACATCGTAATGGCGCTCGACCACCATATAGCCCTGGTGCCGGACGCCGAGCCCCTGGAGCACGGGCACGAGCTTGGGCAGGTTGTTCAGCCCATCGACGGCCACCGCGAGCGTCTGCATGAGCTTCTTCTTCTGCTCGGCCATGTCGTTCTTGAACAGCGGCCGCACCGACGGATCGAGCGTGAACAGCCGCTCATAGAACAGCGCGGCCGCCGCATCGGAGATGGGCATCACCTTCGCCCAGGACCACTGAACGAGCTCGATGGTGCGAGGGCTCAGGAGCTCGGCCGGCTGCGCGGGGCGCGCGGCCTTGTTCAGGAAATCCGGCGCGCCGTAGGCCCCCGGCCCTCGCTGGGTGGCGGGCCCGGCCGATGTCGCGGGCAACGCGCGCGGCGCGGGCGCGGGCGCGCTGACGCCGCGTTGCGGCTTCGCGGCGTCCCCCGGCGTCGCGGAGCCTCGCGTGTTGGTCGGGGGTGCGAAGGGATCGTTCGGTTTGGCCATCGTGGGTTGTCCGCTGGGGGTTACCGGGATTGCATCGGTGAGTTGCGCGCGGTGGCATGCGCGTTCAGAGCACAGAAGCTGCCGCTACCGACATCCTACATCACGGAGCCGGCGCCTGCCTACGGCGCGACGAGACCGCGGCGCGACGAGACCGCGGCGCGACGGCGGCGCAAAGACCGGGCGGCTCCGGAATGCGCGCGGCACGGCGCGCCGTCTGCCAGCGTCGCGCCGAGAGCGGCGCGGGGGAGAACGCGCCGCCCGGCCGGCCCATGCGCCGCAGGCCCGCCGTCCCGGCGCGAGATCCGCGGTGATCTGCCCGGCCGGTCCCGCGGGCGGCGGGCGGTTCGTCGCCGGCGATGCTGCTGGGTCCCGGCGTGCCCGGCGGCACGACGGTGCCGCACCTCACGCAAGCCGCTGCTGCGTGCTGGACGAGAGGAGAGCTCGGACATACCGGGCCGGTCGGCGGCCTGCAACCGCTCGTCCGGCGAGGCCTGGGCTCCGGGACGGCGCGAGGTGCCGCGCGGCCCTCAGGAAGCACCACTGCGGGCGCGAACCGCGCCTCGATATGCGCCCGAGGGGCGAAACGCGTGAGGAGCGATCGGGTGTGTGGCGTTTGACGAAGTGCGTGGCTTCCATCCCGATACCGCTCGAGAGCGGCATGGCAGCGACGGTGAACCGGAGGAGCACGCGCGGCCGCTGGACCGCAGCCGCGGTGCGGCGAGTCACACGGTCGCCGAGCGGCCCGGAGGGCTGAATGCGAAAAACGCGAGGCGGCCAGGTTCGGCCAATCCTCGCGTCCTCCTGCGCCCCTTCGGGCTGCGCTGCTACGGGTCGTGGTTGCGCGGGCGGGATTTGAACCCACGACCTTCGGGTTATGAGCCCGACGAGCTACCAGGCTGCTCCACCGCGCGGGAGGGAATCTACTCACGGCCCCGCGCAGGTCAAGGATTCTCTCACGGCGCATGTCGGGCCGTGGCGATCGCCCTGCCGACGCTCAGGCTGGCAGACGGCGCGCCGGGCAGGCTCATCGACGGTCCATCGGGGCGTGCTCGACGCTCGAGGGGCGCGCGTCTGGGCGGTGGCTCGGTTTCCGAGCTCGGCGCGAGGTCCTGCGCAGCGTGCGACGAGCGCCTCGACCTCGCAGCGGGAGCGAGCGTGTCGCCCTGGAAACGTGCCCGGGTCGAGGGGCGAGAAGGTCGATCCCGACGGCGCCTTCTGGCCGGACGTGTCCTCGCAGGCCCGGGCTCACGGCACGAGCGAGCTCAGATACTCCTCGAGGTTCGTGTAGCCGTCGCCGTCGCGGTCTCCGTTCCGATCATCCGCATTCGCCGGGTCGAGATCCCGCGCGCTCTCCCAGGCGTCCGGCATGCCGTCTCGGTCGGCGTCGCGCGGAGCGCTGCCCCCGGGCAGGGTGCCGACACCGTTCGCGAAGCCCAGGCTCGACTCGTCGCGGATGGTCGCGCCCCGCTTTCCGAGCGAGGCCAGCTCATCGAGCACGTAGAGGTCCGCGTCGTCGCGGTGGATCGACGCTCCGGCGCGCGCGCTGACGTACGCGTACGCCTCTTCTGCGGTCATGGCGGGCACGTCGGGGAAATCGACGGATGGCGCGTCCAGCCAGGTGACCGCGCCGAAGTCGCCCTTGCCGAGGGGCCTGCCGTCGAGCGCGCCGTCCTTGTCGCTGTCGTAGGCATTGCCGTCAGCATAAAGATGGTAGGCGGAAGTGGGGCTATCCAGCGTGCCGCCCCTGGTCTCCGGGCCGGTGATGAAATAGTTGCCCAGCATCATGCCGTCCGAGCGGCCGCTTGTATCACCCAGGATGTAGCCGGACACGACCCAGTTGTAGACCACGTTGTTGACGAACTGCAGCGTGCCGCGCGCCTTCGGGTTGCGCGAGTTGTTGTCGATGTAGAGCGAGCGGATGATCGACGTGCCGGCGGTGTTCACGAGGCCGCCCGTGCTGTGCGACTGGAGCCCCTGCGCGACGATCGAGTCCTGGAGCGTCAGATTGTAGAGCTCGGCGCCGCTCTCCTGGTTGAGGTCGAACGTGCCGTCGCGCCCCCAGCTGAGCGAGCAGTGGTCCCAGATCACGTCGTGCCCGTTCGCCATGGTCACGGTGTCCTTGCCCGAATCGCCCCCGGCGCCCATGCGGAAGCGGACGAAGCGCACGATGGTGTTCGACGCTCCGGAGAACGAGGTGCCATTGCCGTAGATGGTGATACCGCCGCCCGGGGCTGTTTGACCCGCGATCGTCTGGTTGCTCTTGAACACCAGCCGGGACGAGATCTTGATCACGCCGCCCACGTCGAACACGACCGTGCGGTTCGGCTGGCTGATCGCGTCGCGCAGCGAGCCCGCGCCGGAGTCGTTCAGGTTCGTGACGTGCACGACGTCGCCGCCGCGACCGCCGACCGCGTGTCGCCCGAACCCCTGCGCCCCCGGGAACGCGAGCACTTCGCCGCTCGGTGGAGCCCCGCCGCTGCCGGCGCCTGCAACCGCGGAGCCCCCGCCGGCAGAAGCGCCATCGCCCGACGAGCCGCCGCTCCCGGCGACGGTCGCCCCGCCGTCCCCCGCGGCTCCACCGCTCGAGGCGGAGCCGGTGATCGAGCTCGATCCACCCCCGCCGCCCACGGATCCGGCGCCGCCGTCCCCCGGCGCTCCGGCCGAACCCGAGCCCGGGGGGCTGCCGCCGCTGTCACCGCACGCGAGCGTGACGAGCGCCGCGAGCGCGAGGAGGACTGATGGTTTCGTGCCAGAGGCATGGAGCATGACGCCACTCGAAGGATCGCTGAGTCGCTTCATCGGCACTCTCCGCTTGGTAAGGCCACGGGTCCGCCGCCGGTCGCTCGTGGTGAGGAAGGATCGCCCCCGCCAGCGCGCCCGACGGCACGGGGGTAAGGATCGCGCGGACAGAGGCGCAGCGGTCCATGCCTGACCCAGTTGCTCGAGGGAGCGTGCACCGGTCACGAATCGACGCCTGGAGATGCCGAGACGCGCCCCGGGGCCTCTCATCAAGCGGCCGGCCGCGCCCCCAGGGCACCAGGAGCCCTCAGCCTCCAGCCAAGAGACCGCCCCTCGACGCGAGCCCGCGGAGAGTCGCGGATCGCGGACAGCAAAAAGCCCCGGGGGAATAACCACCGGGGCCGCATGGGCTGGTCCTCAGGACCGTTTGGTTGCGCGGGCGGGATTTGAACCCACGACCTTCGGGTTATGAGCCCGACGAGCTACCAGGCTGCTCCACCGCGCGAGAGGGAATCTACTCACGGCCCCCTGAAGGTCAAGGATTCTCTCACGGCGCCATGTCGATTGTGTCGAGCTCGCATCTGCTAACCGGCGCCGGCCTGCCTCAGCCCAGCCAGTCCGGCAGGAGCGGCGACGGCGCCGACGTCGAGACCACCCAGAGCTGGTGCGCCGCGCGCGTCGCCCCGATGTGGAGCAGGTGGCGCGACTCGTCGTCCGCCGGGTAGGTCGACGCGTTCACGTCGACGAGCACCACGTAGTCGTACTCCAGGCCCTTCACCTGCCGGATCTCGGTCACCTCGACGCCGGGGCGGAACGCGAACTCGTAGGCGCGCACGCGCCGGAGGTTCGGGATCTCCGCCATCTTGAGGGCGTCGTAGTAGACGTCCGCCTGCTCGGGGTGGCGCGCCAGGATCGCCAGCGTCGCGCGGGGCTCGCGCGCGAACAGCGGGCGGATCGCGTCGGCCAGGAACGCGACCGCGGCGCCGGCGCTCGGGAAATGGTGGTGCTCGACCGGCGCGCCGCTGCGCGGCGCGAGGGGCGGCGTCGGATCCGCGAGCGGGCCGAGCACCGCGCGGGCGAACGCGAGCACCTCGCGCGTCGAGCGGTACGCGATGCGCAGCGGCTCGACGTCGACGCGCGACAGGCCGAGGTCGTCGAGCGTCGCGCGCCAGTCGCGGAAGCCGGAGTCCATGAAGAGCCGCTGCGCCGTGTCGCCCGCGAGCGTCACGCTGCGCGGCTCGGCCACCACGCCGAGCAGCACCGCGAGGTCGATCGGCGCGAGATCCTGCGCCTCGTCCACGAAGAGGTGCTCGTAGGTGAGCACGTTCTTCCCCTTGCGGAGCTCGCCCCGGAGGAGCTGGTACGCCCGCAGGAGGAGCGCGTCGTCCTCGGGATCGAGCACCGCGCGGTCGTCGCTCGAGACCTCGCGCGCGTCCGCGCCGCGGTCGTCGTCGCCGTCGTCCGCCGGCTCGTCGGCCATCGCCGCCTTGCGCTCGGCGCGGTCGCCGGGGTCGAGATCGAGCACGGCGGGGCAGCGGTCGGCGCACCAGCGCCACGCGCGCTTCACCTGCTCGGGGCCGAACTCGGGATCGCCCGCCGCCTCGAAGGCGGCCAGCGCCCGGTCGAGATCGGTGAGCAGGTCCGCCCAGAACGCGAGGGTGCCGCGCGAGTCGCGCCGCGCCCGCGCGTCGTCCTTGAGCTCCGACGCGCGCTGCTCGAGGAGGTGGAGCATCGCCGGGTGGGTCTTGTAGCGGGTCACGACCGAGGGCGTGTTCTCCTCGACCGGCGCCTCGAGCCACGGGAACGCGCGCTTCCTGGCCGCGCGCGCCCACTCGGAGAAGGTCTCGACCGCGATGCCGCCCAGGCCGAGCGCGGGGAGCGCCTCGCTGATGTACGCGCGGAGCGCCGGGCTGCCGACGATGACGAGCATCTTGTCGGCGGTGAAGCGGCGGCCGCCGTTGTACGCGAGGAAGGCGAGGCGGTGGACGCCGATCGTCGTCTTGCCGCTGCCGGCGCCGCCCTGGATGACCACGATGCCGCCGTCCGGCTTCGAGATGAGCTCGAACTGCCGCGGGTCGAGGAGCGCGGCGATCTCCGGCAGGTGCCGGTCCTCGCGGGCGTGGAACGCCGCGCCGGTCCCGAGCCCGCCGCGCGCGCCGGCCGCGAGCGCGATGTCGCGCATGTCCTCGGGCCGCACCGCGCTGCCCTGGCCGCCGGAGAGCTCGGTCGCCCGCGTCGCGATCTCGCGGAAGCCCGAGGGCCCCCGCACGAACGTCCCCTGCGGCGCCGCGATGCGGTAGAGCTCGCCGCTGTCGATCGTCACGGTGCGCCGCACGAGCACGGTGCCCTCGACCTCGCGCTCGCCGAAGGTCTCCTCGTACTCCGCGCCCTCCTCGTAGCGGTAGTAGATCTGGCTGACCGGGGCGTGGCGCCAGTCGACGATCCGCACGCCCGCGCTCGCGTCGACGAGCGTCGTGCGCCCGATGAGCACGTCGCGCTCGGGACGGCCCTTCTCCCGCAGGCGCAGGTGGCCGAAGTAGGGCGACTTCGGATCGACGGGCTCGACGACGTTCTCGTTCCGCCGCGCGGCGATCCCTTGCAGGCGCTCCATCTGCTGCACCAGCGCCGGCACGTCCTCCAGCCGCGCCGCCGCGATCTGATCGCGCAGCGACAGGAGCTGCTCCTCGTAGTTCTCGACGGGCGGCGGCCGCGACGGCTTGGTCGCGGCGGTGGCGAGGTGCGCGGTCACGCGGGCGAGCAGCGCCTCCTCCTCGCGCACGATCGCCTCGCCCTTCGCGCTCAGCCCGGCGCCGGGCGCGCCGCTTGCGGGCTGGGCGGACGTTGTCACGACGGTGGCCGAGGTCGGCTCGGTGGACGGCTCTTCGGTGGGCGTGGGGCTCGTAGAACGGTTCGCGGTCACGGGAATGCCGATGCGATGAGGATCAGGTGACAGGCTGAGCAGCAGCGTCGGGGCGCCGGACGTCCGTCGAGGCCCACTGACGCACGAGGGTCGGACCTATTGACCGATCCGGCCCAGCTCCGCAACCGTCGCGTGGGGCCCCCCACCTGGGCGGCGCCCCGGCGCGCCGGCGACCGCCGTGCAAGCGCCTTCGCGGCGTAACGCGCCCTTCGTCCGCGGGTGGATCCGCCGAGGGCGGTGGCGTTCTGGATTGAGGTCGCGTGGGGGAACGCCGTAAAAGGCAGCGATGCAAAACTGCGCGACCCGGTCCGACCGGCTCCTCGAGCTGATCCTCTTCTCGCTGCGCGATCGCGGGGCGCTCTGCGCGCTGGTCCTCGCCGCCTACCGCGCCGAGCTGACCAGCCTGCTCGATCGCGTCTCCGCCGGCTCGATCGGGGACGACGGCGAGCGCGAGGTCGCGTCGTCGTTCGTCCAGAGCCGCCGCGGGGGCCAGCCGCGCGCGCGCGCCAGCATGCGCCGCCCGGAGCCCCGGATCAGCGAGGAGGACGCGTTCCTCGTCTACGATCTCGCCGGGTGCATCGCCGAGGCGGCGGCCGCGGCCCGCCTCCCGGTCGTCCGCCGCGACGCGCTCGCCCTGCGCGAGAAGGCGGCCGAGGTGCACGCCGGGGGCGAGCGCGCTGAGCGCGAGATGTTCGCGGCCGGGCTCAGGGTCATCGAGCGGATCCTCGACGCGGCGCGCGCGCAGCCCGCGCCCCTGAGCGAGCCGGCGAGCAAGGACCTGAACTGAGCGCGGCCCGCTGGCGGCGCGGCGCGCCGCGCGCCGGGCCGCTCCCGCGATCTCCGTCCACGACCCAACGCAACGAAGGCCACGCGGCGCGCATGCACCTCCGGACGACGGCGCTCGCGGGCCATGGATCGAGCCCTGCTCGGGCGCGGGCGTGCGTGCACGCCGGGCGCTCCATCGCTGGCTCGCTCCCTGCACGGGGTGCCGCCGCGGGGCGCTCCGCCTCGGTCCCTGGGACCCTCTCGCGTCCCGGCGGGTCGCGCCCGCGCGGAAGGACAGCATGAGCACCCCTTGCGCCGGCCCCCTCTCCGCGCCGTGGGCGCCGCGAAGCCCGCTGCGGCGCGCGGCCGCGAGCGCGCCGATGCGCGTCTCCTTCGCCGGGGGAGGCAGCGACCTGCCGGGCGCCGCCCGAGAGGGCGGCGGGCGTGTCGTGGGCTCGGCGATCGCGCTGCGCGCGCGCGTGGTCGTGGAGCCGTTCGATCGGGGCTGGGTGCGGATCGAGCTCGCCGGGCGCGGACAGGGAGAGCCGGCGGAGGGCGACGGCGCGGGCGCGGGAGGCGCGGGCGCGGGGGACGCGGGCGCGGGGGGCTCCTCGACGAGGGACGCCGGAGCCGGCGCGCCGCGCGTCGTCACGCGGCGCCGCGCGGATCCACCGCGCGACGACCTCGCCTTCCGCTTGATCGAGGCGACGCTCTCGGCGACGGGCGTGAGCGACGGGGTCGCCGTCCGGATCGAGAGCGAGACGTCGCCCGGCGCTGGCCTCGGCGGCAGCGCGTCGGTGGCCGTGGCGGCGCTGTCCGCGCTGCGCGCAGCGGTCGGCGAGGTCGCGGCGCCGGAGGAGCTGGCGCGCGAGGCGGTCGCGATCGAGCGGGAGCGCCTGGGCAACGCGTGCGGCGCGCAGGATCAGGTGTTCGCGGCGTTCGGCGGGCTGCTCGATCTCGCCTTCGACGCCCGCGGCTGCTCTGGGGTGCGGCCGCTCGCGATCGGCTGCCCGGAGCTCGTGCCGGCGCTCTCGGCGGGGCTCTTGCTGGTGGACACGGCGGTGCGGCGCGTGTCCGGCGAGGTGCTGGATCGGGTGGACGCCGGCGCGGCGCGCGAGGCGAAGGGCGAGCTCGTCGCGGCGGCCGGCGACGTCGCGCGCGGCTTCGAGGTCGGCTCGCTGGCGCTGGTGCTCTCGGGCATGCGCCGCGGTGCGGCGGCCAAGGTGCGGCTGTCGGAGGCGGCGAGCGCGATCGCGATCTCCATGAAGCAGAGGCTCGACGGGCTGGGGGTCGAGGTGCTCCGGATGTGCGGCGCGGGCGGGGGCGGGCACCTCCTGCTCTGGGCGCCGGCGGAGCGGCACGCGCGCATCCTGGAGGAGATCGGGCCGTGCCTGGTGCGGCGGCCTGCGCTGGGGGCGGCGGGGGTGCGGCTCGATCCGGAGTGAGCGTTGCCCGCGCGGCGACGCGGCCTCACCGGTCCAGCTCCGCGGCCGAGAGCTCCGCCACGCGCAGGTCGATGTCGGCCGAGTCGCCGTCCTGCAGGTACCAGGCCGCTGACAGGCCGGTCCACGCGAGGATCCAGCGCAGCAGGCGCGTCCGCTCGAGGCCGGCCGCCTCGACCACGATCTCCAGCCGTCGGGAGAACCGGCCGGGCTCCGTCGCGACCGGACGGGTGGGATCGGCGAGATCCGGATTGGTGAAGATGTTGGCGAAGTCGAAGCTTCGCTCGCCCACGAGCTGCTTGGGGTCGATCGCCAGGAAGCCGCGGTCGCCGAAGTCGAGCACGTTGTCGTGGTGCAGATCGCCGTGCAGCACGACGACCTCGCGAGGCTCCGCGAGCAGGGCGCGGGCGGCTTCCAGGCAGCGCGCCAGGATGCCGCCGTGGGCCGCGGCGGCGGGCTCGAGCCCCCGGAACCAGCGCGTGAGCGGGACCAGCTCCGGGAGGGGCCGGGCCCTCGGCGCGTGCAGCCGAGCCGCCACGGCGCACAGGATCCGGCATGCCTCGTCGTCCTCTCCGCCGCGAGACATCTCGGCGAGGGACCTCGGCCCCTGCGCGCGCTCCAGCAGGATGGCTTCGCCCTCACGGGCCAGCACGCGGGCGGCGCCGTCGCCGTCCCACCACTCCATCACGAGGCCCCCGAGGCGCTCTTCGTCGTGCAGGGCCAGCTTGAGCATGGCGGGCTCGCCCGCGCGCCGGACCGGCAGCAAGCGGCCGTTCCGGGTGACGATGGGCTCGCCGTCGGGGATGAGGTTCCATCGGCGCAGGTACGTGTCGAACATCCGCCCCCGTGTGCGCACGAGCGGGCCACCGCCTCAACGACGAAAACGCCGCTAGAACGCCGATCGCGTTGATCGAGCGAGAAATAAACCGCCAAGGCGCCAAGGACGCCAAGGCGCCAAGATATTTATTGTCTTCTTCTTGGCGCCTTGGCGTCCTTGGCGCCTTGGCGGTTCGAAAATCTGCTCGTTTCGGGCGGGTTCAACCCGTTTGTTGCCCTAGGCGCTCGTCCTGAGGCGAGCCTTCCGGGCGCCGCGCTCGAGCGCGAGGGCGATGAGGCGCTCGATCAGCTTGCGCGGGGGGATGCCGCTCGCCTCCCAGAGCTTCGGGTACATCGAGATCGACGTGAAGCCGGGGATGGTGTTGATCTCGTTCACGTAGAGGGCGCGATCGGGCGCGAGGAAGAGATCGACGCGGGCCATGCCCGACGCCTCCAGCGCGCGGAACGTGCGGAGCGCGAGCAGCTGGACGGCGTTCGCCTCGGCCGGGGAGAGATCGGCCGGGATGCGGATCGTGGCGCCGTCGGCGTCGATGTACTTGGCGGCGTACGAGTAGAAGCCGTCGGCGTGGCCGACGACGATCTCGCCAGGCACCGAGGCGATGGGGTCGTCGTCGCCGAGCACGGAGCACTCGATCTCGCGCACGCCCTCGATGCCCCGCTCGCAGACGATCTTCAGGTCGAACTCGAAGGCGTGCTCGACGGCCGCCTCGAGCTCGGAGCGGGCCGTGACGCGCCGGACCCCGACGGACGATCCGAGGTTCGCCGGCTTGACGAAGATCGGCCCGAAGCCGCCGCTCCCCGCGGCGGACAGGCCGGCGATCTGCTCGAGGCACGCGCCGCGATCGCGCTCCCACGCGGCCCGGCGGAGCGCGACGTGAGGCACGATCGGGATCTCGGCGTCGCGGAGCAGGCGCTTCATCACGTCCTTGTCCATCCCCACGGCGGAGCCGAGCACGCCGGAGCCGACGTACGGGACGCCGGCGAGCTCGAGGAGGCCCTGGACACACCCGTCCTCGCCGGTGGGCCCGTGCAGGACGGGGAAGACCACGTCGATCGGCGAGCGCGCGCCGCCCGGCACGGCCAGCGTGGCCTCGCCGGCGGGTCCCGGGTGAGCGTCGAGCGCGATCTCCGGCATCGCCTCGTTCAGCCGGGCGAGGCGGGGGTCGCGCGCGGCGCCGAGGAGCAGGGCCTCGTCCTGGAGCAGCCAGCGGCCGGACTTGTCGATGCCGATGAGCACCGGCTCGAACCGGTCGCGGTCGAGCGCCTCGACGACGAAGCGGGCAGACAGGAGGGAGATCTCGTGCTCGGCCGAGCGACCGCCGAACAGGACGGCGACGCGCACCTTGGCGGGGTTCCGCATGGCGGCACCCTAGCCGCGATCGGGCGCGGGAGCGAAGAAGGCGCGGCCGGGGCGGCGCCGGGGCGGCCGGCAGGCGGGGGGCGCTACTCGGAGAGGACGCGGAACGACGCGCGGACCGTCGCCATCGCCACGCGCGCGATGTGGCCGTCGGCGAGCTCGACGTCGACGGCGGTGAGCTCGCCCTGGCGCTCGATCAGCCGGGCCACGCTCACCCTGGAGCCCCGGGCGACCTCGGCGCGCGCGACCTTGACGTCCGCGAGCGCCTCCAGCTGAACGCCGACGGCGATGCCGCTCGCCACCTTCGCCGGCGCCTCCTCGGCCGCGACCGCCGCTCCGCCGGGGACGACCACGGCGAGCGCCGCGACGACCGCGACGATGAGGCTGCCCGGCATGCTCCTTCGACCGCAGATGAGCATCGGGGCTGATTCTACGCGGAAGGTGGGCGATGTCACCTGCGATATTGCCGGATCCGGCGCTCCGTCCAGGGGCGCCTCGCGACGACACCGAGCGCGGCTGTCGGCACAGAGCCACAGCGGCGCATCGGCCCCCCGGAGCGCGGCCCCCTGGAGCGGGCTCCGGAGCGAGGAGCTCCGCGCGGCGCGGCCGCGCCGACGTGCCCTGCGACGCGAGTTCGAGCTCGGAAAAGGGTCCCAATCCGCGGTCGTCGCTCGTGTCCGATACAAGCGAGGAGGCATGATGAAGTCGCGATCGCTCTTTTCGATCACAGCCGCGCTCCTGTTTCTCTGCGTCTCGATCCCCGAGGCCGATGCGCAGGACAAGACCCCAGCCAAGCAAGAGAATTACAGCTACACGTTCACGGACGACCTCCTCGATGCCTCGAACAGCGCCGCGACCGGCGCCATGCTCCAGGTCCGGCAGCTCGGGCGCCGCGACAGGCTGCTCCGACCGAGGCTCCACTTCGTCCCGGAGATGCTGAAGTCGGTCGAGTCGATGTGATGGGTCGTCACCGCCTGCGGGGCGACGGCGACAGGAAACCGCATCGGCACAACGAGAGTTTCCGGCTGTCGATCGGGAGCGCTCGCCTTCGAGACCTTCTTCGGCGGCGCGCAGCGGGTGGGCGACGGCTGGCGCGTGCCCGTCACGATCAGGTTACGGACCGTTGAACCAGCTGCGCGACGGCGCGCGCGCTTGCCTCGTTCGCGGGTGAGAACACGAACATCGACAGGCCGTCGCTGCCTTCGACGTAGAACACCGACGACTCGAGCACGATCTCGCCGACATCGGGACGGACGAGCCGCTTCTGGAACCCGCCGTGCGACCGGATTTCACCTTCGTCCCACAGGCGGCGAAAGTCGGCGCTCGTCTCCATCAATTCGTCGATCAGCGCCGTCGCCTCGTCAGATTGGCCGGCACGCGCGATGTCGACGCGAAACGACGCGAGACAGGTACGGCGAACGTCTTCGACGTGGTGCACCTTGTCTTCTGAACCCAGCTGGAAGACCCGGCGCAGCAAGTTGCGGTCGCGCTCCGGTACCGCCGCGTAATCGCCGAGCACCGCCACCGCCGCGCGATTCCACGCGACGATCTGGAACGTCGGCGTCTTCACGAACGCTGGGACGGAGAGGTTGTCGAGCACGAGCTGGAGTGACGGCGTGACCGCTGCGGGCGGCGCGGGCTTGCGCGGCGGCGGGCGGCCGTGCGCGAGCAGGAACAGCATCTCGCGATTCGTGTCGTCGAGCTCGAGGGCGCGGGCGAGGCGTTCGAGCACGTCGTCCGACGGCACGCCGCCGCGGCCTTGCTCGAGCCACGTGTACCAGGTGACGCTCACGCCGGCTCGGGCGGCGACCTCCTCGCGGCGCAACCCGGGGGTGCGTCGGCGCGCGGTCGTTGCGGGATGGACGCGCTCGCGGCGGCCGCGCAGGAACGCGGGGAGGGTGGTAGTCGCCATACCAGTATAGGCGCCCGTCTTTTCGGACGAGCGCCCCGAGCTTACGGTCCTCGCATGACCAAGTCAATGCGAGTGTTCGTCACCGGCGCGACTGGCTGGATCGGCACGGCGGTGCTGAAGGAGCTGCGTGGGGCCGGCCACAGCGTCCTCGGCATGGCGCACAGCGATGCGGGCGCGGACAAGCTGAAGGCGCAGGGCGTGGAGGTTTATCGCGGCGACATCAGGGATCCGAAATGCCTCGTCGAGGGCGTCCGTGCGACCGATGCGACGATCCACCTGGCGTTCCACATGGACTTCTCGGACTTCCCGAAGATGAACCAGATCGATCGCGACGCGATCAGCGCGATGCTCGATGCGATGGCGGGCACGAACAAGGCGTTCGTCGGCACGAACGGCACGCTGGTGGTTTCGAAACCCGGCAAGGTCGCGTTCGAGACCGACGAGTCGCCGGCGAGCTCGCCGCTCACGGTCCGGTTGCAGGCCGAACGTCTCGTGGTCGATGCCGCGAAGCGCGGAGTGCGTGGCAGCGTCATCCGGCTGGCTCCGACGGTGCACGGCGCTGGTGACAAGGGCTTCATCGCAATGCTGATCACTATCGCGCGCGAGAAGAAAACCGCTGGTTACGTCGACGACGGCAACCATCACTGGCCCGCGGTGCATCGCGACGATGCGGCGCGGTTGTACCGGCTTGCCGTCGAAAGCGCACCGGCGGGATCCGTGTTGCACGGCACCGCTGAGGAAGGCATCACGATGCGCGCGATCGCGGAGACGATCAGCAAAGGCACCGGTGTGCCGACGAAAAGCGTGCCGGCCGCGGAGGCAGGCGCTCACTTCGGATGGATGTCCATGGTCGTCGGGCTCGATAATCGGGCCTCGAGCAAGGCGACGCGTGAGCTGCTCGGCTGGAAGCCGGAGCAACCGGGCCTGCTCGACGACATGCGCGCTCACTACTTCTGATCTACCGTGCAGCCATCAACGGCCTGTTCGTACCTGCCGTTATCGATCATCGGGGGCCTGCCACATTTGATCGTAGGAGCGGAGTTGTCGATGGGGCACTCATTATCGACCGGTTTTTCCGGCGGGATCTCCGACCCGCGGAGCTAGAGCACCCAGACCCCGACGCCGCGGAGCGACACCAGCGCGCCGACGGGCGGCGAGCTGTACGCGACCCCCACGCCATCCACCGAGAAATCGTTGCGCTGGAGCGGCAATAGCGCGGCGGCGCCGAGGTCGAAGCCGAGCGGACCTGAAAGGCGCGCCAGCGACAGCTCGAGCGGCACCGCCAGCCACGCCTTCTCCGCGGCGTCGTTCCGCGTGTAGCCGCTCGCCGCCACCTGGAGCCGGCCGGCATAAATGCCGGAGCAGACATCGAAGCGCAGCGCCTCCGAGCCGGCGGCCGCGAAGCAGGCGCGCGCGGCGCCGCCGAGCAGCGTTTCGCGGAGCTCGCCCGGTCCGTGCCTCAGCGTCTGCGGGACGAGCCAGAGCGCCCCGACCGTCGCTCGCCATCGCCCGCCGCCGACGCCGACCTCCGCGGAGAGCGCGGGCGCGAAGGGGCGCACCACGCCGAACAGGCCGATCGCGCCGGCCGCCAGCGTGAGCCGCGTGGCGCCGCGCTCCGGGCTCGGCGCCTCGCCCTCCCGCTCGCCGCCGCTGGCCCGCGGGGGCTCGGGCCGCGCGGGCGGCGCCGCCGCCGACGCCTGGGGCGAAGGCGCCGGTGCTCCGGGGACAGGCGCCAGCGCTTCAGCCGCTGGCGCCGGCGCTCCAGCCGCTGGCGCCGGCGCCCCCGCGGCGCCCGAGGCCTCACCGCCCGCGTCGACCTCGGGCGCTTGCAACGACGGCTCCCGCGCGTCCGAGTCGAGCAGCAGCGCGAGCGTCACCGCCGTCGCCTGCTCGAGCGCGGCGCAGCCGCCGCCGCGATCGCGCAGCTCGCGCGCGCCGCTCCCGCTGCGGATGGACGCGCGGAAGCCGTCGGCGCCGCGCGTGAAGCTGACGGCGTAGGCCCCGCTCGCGCCCGTCTCCGGCCGACCGCGGAGCTGCTCGACGCGCGCGATGAGATGCGCCGCGTCCGGACAGCTCTCGGCGCCAGCGCCGCGCGTCACGCTCAGAAACGGCTCGGCTCGCGCCCTGGAGGTCCCCGCGGCGGCCAGCATCGCACAAAAACCCACGCAAAGAGCGCGAATCCTCCGCATCGGGACGACGCGAGCGTAGCCGCAGCGCCGGACACGCGCATTTTTTTGTGATCGCGTCGGGCCCGTCTCCCCACAAGGGGGCCGAGTGGTATCGTTTCCGCACAATTCCGCGCCCGAGCTCGCGGCGTCCGTTCCTTTCGCTCGCTGAGCAGGTCACCCGGACGTCACGGGCATGAGCACACCGGACCCCAGCTTTCGAGCCCTCTATGACGCGCACTTCAACTTCGTCTGGTGCTCGCTCAGGCGGCTTGGCGTGCGCGAGGCGGACGTGCTCGACCTGGCGCAGAAGGTGTTCTTGACCGCGCATCTCAAGCTCCCCGAGTTCGAGGGCCGGTCGCTCGTCACGACCTGGCTCTTCAGCATCTGCCAGCGGGTCGCGAGCGACTACCGGCGCTCGGCGCGGTTCCGGCGCGAGGTCACGACGGACGCCGCGGAGATGGACCTCTACCGAGGCGCGACCGAGGAGCTGGCGCAGAGCGCGGAGTCGCGGCAGCGCGCGCAGGCCGCGGAGGCCCTCTTGAACAAGCTGCCAGAGCCGCAGCGCCTCGTGTTCGTCCTGTTCGAGCTCGAGGAGATGTCCGGCCAGGACATCGCAGATCTCTTGGGAATTTCGGTCGGCACCGTACGCTCGCGCCTTCGCCTGGCGCGCGAAGCGTTCTCTCGCGAGGTCAAGCGCCTCGCCCTTGCACAAGGCACGGGCCGAAAGGAGGCGGTGTGATGGGGGATCCGGAACGGTTGCTGAGCGCCAAGAGCGGAGCGGATCCGCTCGAGCGGGAGCTCCTGGGAAGCGTGCGCCACGTGGGTCCGCCCGAGGGCGCGAAGGAGCGCGCGTGGCGCGGCATCGCGGGCGAGCTGGCCGCGGCGGCGGCCGTCGGGGTCACGGCGGGCTCCAGCGCGGCGGCTGCCAAGACGGCGGGCGCCGGCTCGCTCCTGGCGCCGGCGTTCGCGCTCAAGGCGGCGGTGCTCGTGGGCGGCGGCCTGGCCCTCGGCGGAGGGTACTGGGCGCTGTCGTCGCCGGCCGAGCCGCCTGCGCCGAGCCGCGCCGAGGGCCCGGAGCAAGCGCCGGCGGTGGCGCCGCAAGCGCCGCTGGCGCCGGTGGCAACGGCGGCGGAGCCCGCAACACGCCCCGAGCCGCGACCGGAGGGCCCGATCGAGGGGGAGCCGGCCCGGAAGCCGATCGGGCCGAAGCAGGCCGAGACCGACCTGCTGCGCGCGGAGAGCGCGCTGCTCATGGAGGCGCGCGCCGCGCTGCGCTCCGGAGACGCGGCGGCGGCCGCGGCGACCCTCGAGCGCCTGCGCGTGCAGTTCCCGAACGGCGTGCTCCGGCAGGAGCGCGAGGTGCTGGCCATCGACGTGCTGGCCTCGCGCGGCAACGTGCAGGAGGCGAGGCGGCGCGCTCAGGCCTTCGTCAAGCAGTATCCCAGGAGCCCCCACAGCGCGAAGCTGAAGCGGCTCCTGGATCAGCCGTGAAGCGCTGGTCGGCCGCTCGCGTCGCGGCGCTCGGCTGCCTCGCGGCCTCCGGGTGCGACGCGGAGATCACCTCGGTCGGAGCCTGGGCGCCGGTCGTCTCCGGCGCTTCGTACGTCGAGGCGGAGCTCGGAGAGCTGACCGGCGGCTTCACCGTGGGTGAAGACAGCCGCGCTTCCGCCGGCCATTTCCTCTCGCCCCCCGACGCGATGAGCTCGGACGAGGCGCCGGGGCCCGCGCGCGCCCGCTACCGCTTCGAGGCGCCGAGCGCGGCAGAGTACGTGATCTGGGGGAGGATCTACGCCCCGAGCGCCATCGACAACCGCTTCTGGTTCCAGGTGGACGGCGGACCATGGTACCTCTGGCGCATCACCGTCGGCGAGATCTGGTTCTGGGACGATCTCCACGACGACACCCGCTACGGCGAGCCGCTCCGCTTCTCGCTGGCAACCGGGACTCACGAGCTCGTCCTCGCGAACGCCGCCGACGGCGTCCGGCTGGATCGGCTGTACTTCACCCCGGACGGCGATGAGCCTCCGGGCAACGACACGCCGTGCGATCCGCCGCATTCGATCGAGATCGGCGGCGAATGCCTCCCGAGCTGCGGCGCCTTGCAGGGCACCGAATGCGACCCCGTCGCGTGCGCAGGGCGCGAATTGCTCGACGCCTACGATTGCGGGGTGTGCTGTCGTATCCAAGGACCGTGAGCCGGGTCGCTCCCCGTGTGCGGGTCGGAGCTCGTCGACCGGAGACACACCTTTTCGCACCCAATCGAGGCGTCTCCGCGTCTCGATGAGAAAAAGGTGATCGCTCCCGCGCTGGACTGCCACCCACCCGGAGTAGCCAGCAGCCCCGAGCGGAGCCCTGAATGACTACGATATCCATCGATAGGTTCACGGTCCACGGAAGCGTGGGCCTGCTCGCCGTGGCGTTCGCGCTGTCGGCGTGCATCGGCAACCTGGGAGGAGGCGGCGACGGCTCGCCGCCCGCGGACGGCACGAGCGGCAGCGGCAGCTCGAGCAGCGGTGGCCCGGGGCCGGTGGGCCCCGGCGAGCCGCTCGCGTGCGACGCGGACGTCGTCGATCCGGGGCCTTCGCCGATGCGCCTGCTCTCGCGGGAGCAATACCTGAACACCGTGCGCGACCTCGTCGGCGACGTGCCCGGCCTGGAGGCGGCGCTCGGCCCCGCGAACGAGGCGTCGGCGTTCGGCCTCCTTCAGCCGGACGTGACGCAGGTCGAGCTCGAGCATTTCCAGGCCGGCGCGGACGCCATCGCCGCGGCGATCGCCTCCGACCCGGCGAGGCTCGGCGAGATCGCGCCCTGCGAGGCCGGCGCCGAGCCGCGCGAGTGCGCGCGCCAGATGGTCGTGAGCTTCGGCGCCCGCGCCTACCGCGCGCCGATCACGGACGCGGCGGACATCGAGCGGCACCTCGGGCTCTTCAGCTTCGGCGCGGAGACGAGCTATGAGCACGGGATCGAGATGCTCCTCCGCGGCATGCTGCAGTCGCCGCGCTTTCTCTACCGCGTCGAGATCGGCACCTCGGAGAAGGTGAGCGATCGCGCCGTGAAGCTCTCTCCGCACGAGGTGGCCGCCCGCCTCTCCTACACGCTCTGGGGCACCCTGCCGGACGCACGGCTGAACGAGGCGATCGCCGACGGCAGCCTGACCACCCAGGAGGGCGTCGCGGCGCAGGTCGGCTGGATGCTCGAGGACGAGCGCGGCAAGAAGCTGGTCCACCGATTCCTCGGCAGCTGGATGCACCTGAACGGCCTGTACGGCGTGGTGAAGGACGAGAGCGCCTTCCCCGAGTGGCAATCGCGGTCGTTCCGCGAGTCGCTGCGCGGGCAGGCCGACGCCTTCTTCAACCACGTGCTCGATGAGAAGGGTGGCGCGCTGAGCGCGCTCTTCACCTCGACGACGGTCTTTTACAACGAGGACCTGGGCGGGTATTACGGTGTCACCGGCGGCGACGCCTTCCAGGCGCTCGAGCGCACGGACGGCACCGCCTCGGGCATCCTGACGCTCCCGGCGCTGCTCGCCGTCCAGGCGAAGCCCGCCGAGAGCTCGCCGATCTACCGCGGGAAGTTCGTGCGCGAGGCGCTGCTCTGCCAGCAGCTGCCGGCCCCGCCGCCCGACATCCCGAAGCCGCCCGAGGTCGACCCGAGCAGCTCGACCCGCGACCGGCTGGCGCAGCACGAGGTGGACCCGACCTGCGCCGGCTGCCACCAGCTGCTCGATCCGATCGGCTTCGGCTTCGAGCATTACGACGCGCTCGGCCGCTACCGCGAGCTCGACGGCGGCAAGCCGGTCGACGCGAGCGGCAAGATCATCGGCACCCGCGACATCGACGGCGAGTTCGTGGGCGTGACGGAGCTCGGCGAGAAGCTCGCGGGCAGCGCCGACGTGGAAGCGTGCGTGGCGCGCCAGTGGTTCCGTTTCGCGATCTCCCGCTTCGAGCAGGAGATGGATGGCTGCTCGATGGAGCGGCTGCTCGAGACCTTCAGGGCCGCCGGTCAGGATCTGAACGCGCTGCCCCGCGCCGTCGTGGAGACGGACGCGTTCCTCTACCGTCGCGCGATCGACACGCACGCACAGGAGATGCCATGAAGCGAAGAGGCCCGATCGATCTCCGGACCCAGATCAGCCGCCGCAAGCTGCTCGGCGGGCTGGGCGCGCTGACCGTCGCGCTCACGAGCCCCATCTGGCGGAGCGCCACGGTGTTCGGACAGGACGCGAAGCAGCCGGGCGCCCGGCGCTTCATCGGCATCTTCTCGGCGAACGGCACGGTGCCGTCGGCGTTCTTCCCGCCGGGGGACGCGCACGAGGCGCCGCTCTCGTTCGGCCCGATCCTGGAGCCGCTCGAGGAGCACAAGCAGAAGATGCTGGTGCTCAAGGGCGTTCACATGAACTCGACGGTCGAGGACGAGCTCGGCGTGCCGAGCGCGAACAAGCCCGGCGGCCCGCACATGAAGGGCCCCGGCGCGATGCTGACGGGCGGCTCGCTGCTCGCCGGCAGCTTCACCGGCGCGGGCGGCCCCGCCGGCTGGGCGGACCGCATCTCGGTCGATCAGTTCATCGCCAATCAGATCGGCGATAGCAGCCAGTTCCCGTCGCTCGAGTTCGGCGTGCGCATCGAGGGGCAGGAGCCGCTCCGCGTCGTCTCGTACCGCGGCCCGAACCAGCCGAACATCGCGGTCGACGATCCCTTCCAGATGTACGCGCGCATCTTCGCCAACGCGGACCTCTCCGAGACGGAGCTCCAGCGGTTGATCGCCGAGCGCCAGAGCGTGCTGGACTTTCTGAAGGACGATATCGGCCGGCTGCAGGGGCGCGTCGGCTCCGAGGACAGGGCGCGGCTCGAGGCGCACCTCGGCGGCATCCGCAACATCGAGCAGCGGCTGCAGAGCTCGGGGGTGTCGTGCACGCCGCTCGCGATGCCGGAGAAGTTCGACACGCGAGCGATGGAGAACTATCCGAAGGTCGGCCGGCTGCAGATGGATCTGATGCTGCTCGCGCACATCTGCGGGATGACCCGGGTGTCCACGTTCATGTGGGCCAACGCCGATAGCTGGCAATACTATCCCTGGATCGGCGTGAACGAGGAGCACCACGAGCTGTCGCACGCCGGCGACGACGACGCGGTCGCGAACGAGAAGCTCGTGAAGATCAACCGGTGGCACAGCGAGCAGGTGAAGTACGTGCTGGATCAGCTGGCGCTCGCCAAGGAGGTGGACGGCAGCTCGATGCTCGACAACACGCTGCTGCTCTGGGGGAACGAGCTCGGCGTGGGCAATACGCACACGTACAAGGACATCCCGTGGGTGCTCGCGGGGGGCGCGGGGGGCTACTTCAAGATGGGGCGCTATATCAAGTATGCGGACCTGCCGCACAACAACCTGCTCGTGTCGGTGTGCAATGCGATGGGGCTCGAGGACGTGACGACGTTCGGGATCCCCGGCGTGTGCACCGGGGCGCTGCCGGGGCTGGTGGCCTGAGCCGGGGCGGAGGCGGGCCGCGTGCCGGCCGCCGCGCCCGTACCACGTCGCGCCCACGTACGCGGGGTGAACCTGAAGGGCAGGAGCGGCTCGTGAGGTACTGCGCACGTCCCTGCTTTGCCCTGGGGCGATTCAGCTAGCAAGGAGCGGCGACGTGGCGTATCCGACGAAGCATCGGACGCGGGGAGGCGACGCGTCGGGACAAGCGTCGAGAGTGACCGCGGGCCCGTACGCGCCGAGCTCGCCTCAGCCCACTGCGCAGCTCGTCCGCTCGGCGAACGGTTTGTAATCCCGATCTCCGAGAGCCGTTGTTCGGCGGGCTGATCCAGGAATGGAGCCGTGGCATTTCTCCCGGATCCTGGATACGACCTCGACATGCCCTCACGGAGTGGAGAAGCCACCGAGATTTCAGGGATCATGCTGGACGTGCTCGTCCATCAAGGGATCGAAACGGCTCTGTATCGAGGTCGTCGTCGAGGAGACGGCGCGCCCGTCGCCGTCAAGGTCACACAGAGCGATTACCCGACCTTCCGCCAGCTCGCCCGGCTCCGGCGAGAACACGCGATCTTGCGCGATCTTGCCATGCCGGGCGTGCCGCGGGCGCTCGACCTCCTCCAGCATGGCCGCGGTCTCGCGCTCGTGCTCGAGGACCTCGGCCCGACGAGCCTCGCCGATTTGATCGCGAGGCGCGGGCGGCTCGAGGCGAGGACGACGCTGCGCATCGCGGCGCCGCTCGTGCGCACGCTCGACGCGCTCCACCGGCAGCATATCATCCACAAGGACGTCAAGCCGCGCAACGTGATGATCGACGAGGCGACGCTCTCGCCGCGCCTGATCGATTTCGGCATCGCCGCCCGCCTGGCCCAGGAGACACAGGAGGCTTCGGCGATGGAGGGGCTGGAGGGGACGCCTGCGTACATCGCGCCGGAGCAGACGGGCCGGATGAATCGACCCGTCGACCGGCGCTCGGATCTGTATGCGCTCGGCGTGACGCTCTACCACATGCTGACCGGGGCCACGCCGTTCCAGGCCGCGGACGCGACGGAGGCGATTCACGCGCACCTGACGCGGGTACCGGCGCCGCCCCACGCGGTCGTCAAGGACGTGCCGCGCGGCCTGTCCGACGTCGTGATGAGGCTCCTGGCGAAGGCCCCGGAAGATCGCTACCAGAGCGCGAGGGGGCTCCTCTCGGATCTGGAAGAGTGCCAGCGGCGGCTCGATGCGAGCGGGACCGTGGAGCCGTTCCCGCTGGGTCGGGACGACCTGGTGGAGGACGTCGTGTTGCCCGATCGGCTCGTGGGTCGCGAGGCCGAGCTCGGCGCGCTCAAGGCCGCGCTCGATCAAGCGCGATCCGGCGCGGCCACCCTTTCGCTCGTGGCGGGCCCGCCCGGCATCGGCAAGTCGGCGCTCGTGCGCGAGCTCTGTGCGACCCACGCGCGCGAAGCGTACTTCGCGCCCGGCAAGTTCGACGCGATGGCGAGGAGCACGCCGCTCTCGGCCTTCTCGCAGGTGATCCGCGCGCTCGTGCGGCAAGCGTTGGCCGAGCCGCCCGACACCCTCGTCGCGAAGAAGCACGCCATCGAGGCCGCGCTCGGCCAATACGGGCGGATCGTGACCGACCTCTGCCCGGAGCTCGAGCTCGTGATCGGGCCGCAGCCGGAGCTGCCGGCGACCAGCGCGAGCGAGGCGAAGAACCGCCTGGCGCTCCTGATCCGGCGCTTCCTCTCCGTCTTTTCGCGTGAGGACGCCCCGCTGGTCGTGTTCTTCGACGACCTGCAGTGGGCCGACCTGGCGTCGCTCGACCTGCTCGTCCGCCTGCTCGTGAACATGGATGTGCACCACCTGTGCGTGGTCGGCGCCTACCGCGACGAGGAGGTGGACGCCGCGCACCCGCTCACCGCGACGATAGGCACGCTGCGCGAGGCGGGGATCGAGCCGTTCGAGCTCACGCTGGGGCCGCTGCCGCCCGCGGCGGTGACGGCGGTCGTGGCCGAGGCGCTGCACGCGGACCTCGGGCGAGCCGAGCCGCTCGCGGCCCTGATCCGGGACAAGACGCACTCGAATCCGCTCTTCATCGGCCAGTTCTTGCGCGAGCTCGAGAGCGACGGGCTGCTCCGCTTCGACCCCGAGGCGCGCGGGTTCGTCTGGGACCTCGCGCGCGTCAAGGACGCGATGGTCACCGACAACGTGCTCGCGCTGATGGCGCGCAAGATCGAGCGGCTCGCGCCCGCGACGCGCCGCGCCCTGATGCGCGCGTCGTGCATCGGCGCGTCGTTCGATCTCCGCACGCTCGCGACGATCGTCGAGAAATCGCCATGGGCCGTCGCCGCGGATCTGCAGGAGGCGCTGCGCGAGGGGCTGGTCCAGCCGCTCGGCGGCAACTACCGGCTCCTCGAAGGGGCCGGGGACGCGCTCGAGCCGATGGACGTCGCGGTCCCGTACCGTTTCCTGCACGACCGGGTGAAGGAGGCCTGCTACGCGCTCGTGCCCGAGGCGGAGCGGCCGGCGGTGCACCTCGCCATCGGCCGGCTGCTCATGGCGCGCGGCGGCAGGGCGGCCCGTGGCACAGCCGGCTTGGCCGGCGGCGCCCCGGATGTCAGCGGGCAGGTGCCGGACGAGGACCTGTTCGAGGTCGTGCGCCACCTGAACCTGGGTGCGCGGGAAATCACGGATGAGGCCGAGCGCATGGACGTCGCACGGCTCGATCTGCACGCCGGCCGGCGGGCCATGGCCGCCACGGCCTTCGAGGCGGCGGCGGGCCTCTTCGCGGCGGGCCGGGCGCTCGCGTCGGAGGAGGGGTTTTCGCGCGATCGCAAGGCGTGCTTCGCGCTCTGGCTCGAGGGGGCCGAGGCCGAGTACCTCGTCGGCGCGTTCGAGGCGGAGGAGGCGCTCACGGCCACCGCGCTCGCGCGGGCGGAGAGCGCGAGCGAGCGCGCGAGCGTGCACAGCGTCCGCGCTCGGTCCCTGACCACGCGCGGTCGGTTCGCCGACGCGGTGCGCGCGGGGCTCTCGGGGCTCGCGGAGCTCGGCGTGACGATGCCCGAGGATCCGGCCGCGCAGCAGGCGGCCTTCATGGCGGGCGTGGGGGACGTGGATCGGTTGCTCGCGGGCCGCTCCATCGAGGCGCTCGCCCACGCCCCGGTGACCGAGGATCCGGAGGATCGGCAGATCTTCACGCTGATGGCGGAGATCTGGCTGCCCGTGTACTTCGTGAGCAAGACGCTGTTCGGGCTGGTCATCGTCGAGCAAGTGCGCCGCTCGCTCGCGCGTGGCCAGTCCGAGACCAGCGCGCTCCCGTACGCAGGCTACAGCCTCATCCTTTGCCTGATGATGGGGCGGCACGCCGAGGGGCACGCGTTCGGCCGGGTCGCGGTCTCGCTGTGTGAGCGATGGAAGAGCCCGACCATCGCCGCGCGCGTGCACATCACGTGGGCCACCGCGCTCTACGTGTGCGAGCCGCTCCGCAACGCGGTCGATCATGCGATACGGTCGCGGGACGCCGCGCTGGAGGCCGGGGACAACCTCTACCTCGCCATCAACCTGGGCTACTGCCTGCTGCAGTGGCTCATCGGCGCGGGCGTTCCGCTCGAGGAGGTCAAGGCCGAGGCCGACCGGTCCGCCGTCCTGGCGCTGCGAACGAAGGACCCGGTCGCGATCGCGGCCGTCACCGTGTCGCGGCAGCTCGTCGCCTGTCTGACCGGGCAGACCCGGGGCCGGACGAGCCTGGACAGCGACGGCGTGGTGCTCGGCGAGGAGCTCGCGACGCTCAACGAGAAGGAGCACGCGATCGCCTTCTATTACAAGCATGTGTACCTCCTGTTCCTGCGCGTGCTCTACGGCGAGCACGACGCCGCGCTCGAGGCGGCCGCGGACGCGGCGCGGTTCGCCGAGGATGTGAAGGGCATCTACTGGCCGGCGAACGCGGCCTTCCTCGAGGCCCTGGCGCGGGCCGGGCTCGCGCGCGAGGCCGCGGATCGCGAGGCGCGGAAGGAGCATGAGGCCGCCATCACGCCGCTGAGGGCCCAGCTCGAGGCGCTCGCCCGGAGCTGTCCGAGCAACTTCCAGCACAAGGTCGCGCTCCTCGACGCGGAGCTCTGCGCGCTGCGGGGCGAGCGTTGGGAGGCGATGGAGCAGTACGACCGCGCCATCGAGCTGGCGCGCGAGAATGAGGTTGCGCAGGACGAGGCGATCGCGAACGAGCGGTGCGGCCGGTTCCTGCTCTCGCTCGGCCGCGATCGGGCCGCCCAGGGGTACCTCTCCGACGCCTTCCGTGCTTGCTTGCACTGGGGCGCGACGGCCAAGGCCGAGGCGCTCCTCTTCGAGTTCCCCAGCCTCGCCGCGCGCGTCGGCAAGCGCGACGCCAGCTCGCAGAGCAGCACGCCGGAGTCGGCGACGTCCCACACGACGCTCCTCGGTCGGACCACGGTGGGGAGCCTGCGCGACGCCGCGCTCGTGCTGCGCGCGGTGCAGATGATCGCGAGCGAGGTCGTGCTCTCCCGGGTGGTGAGCCGCCTCATGCAGATCGTGCTCGAGAACTCGGGGGCGGAGCGAGGCATCCTGCTCCTCGCGCGTGACGACCGGCTCTTCGTCGAAGCGGCCTTCCGGGCCTCGCCCGAGTCGATCGAGGTGGGGCTGAGGCGGCCGATCGAGGACGAGCAGGAGCTCGCGCAGCAAGCGGTGCTCTACGCGTGGCGCACACGCGAGGCGCTCGTGCTCGACGATGCGCCGGGCGACGCGCGCTTCGCGTCGGACCCATACCTCGCGAAGCGGAGGACGCGCTCGATCCTCTGCATGCCGGTGAGCAGCCAGGGGCGCACGGCGGGGATGCTGTATCTCGAGAACAGCGCGACCGCGGGGGTGTTCAATGCGGTGCGGGTGGAGCTCCTCGGGCTCCTCTCGTCGCAGGCATCGATCACCATCGAGAACGCGCTGCTCCTCGAAGGAATCCAGGAGGCGAACGAGGAAGCCCACCTCGCGAACGCCCGGCTCGAGCGGGAAGTCGAGCAGCGGACACGCGATCTCGAGCGCTCGAATGCCGAGCTCGCGCGCGAGCTCGAAGAGCGGACGCGCGCCGAGGCGGAGCGCGCCGCGCTCCGGGAGCAGGTGGTGGAGGCGCAGAGGGCCCGGCTCTTGGAGCTCATGGCGCCGCTGATGCCGATCAGCGAGGACGTGCTGGTGATGCCGATCATCGGCACGGTGGAGGCGGAGCGGGCGGCGCAGATCATGGAGGTGGCGCTCGCGGGAGCGCAGCAGACCGGCGCGCGGGCGCTGATCCTGGACATCACCGGGATGCGGTACGTGAACGCAGACGTCGTGGGCGCGCTCGTGTCGGTGGCGAACGCGCTGCGCCTGCTCGGCACCGAGCCGCTGTTCACCGGCATACAGCCCGAGGTGGCGCGGACGATGGTGGAGCTCGGCGTGGATCTCCAGGCGATGACGACGCTGTCGACGCTCCGGGCGGGTATCGCGCGCGCCCTCTCGGGGTCGGCGATTGCAAGGAGGGGCGAGGGGCGCCGGCCCGCGAGCTGAGATCGCTCACACCGGGATCGGTGGGTGATCCGGGGCTTGTTGCTCGCCGCGGTCGACAAAGGTTCCCTCCTTCGCTCGGGTCGGCAGCGCCCGTCTCCTCGCTCGATGCAAGCACGCACGCAGAGAGGCACACTGTCAGAGCAGCGACCATGCACATGCTTCGCATTCCAGGTGCGCTCTGCGACGTTCGCGCCGGCAAGCTGCGCCTTCTCGAAGGAAGGTGAAGTATTCCACGGGGAGCCTGCCGACTGCTTCGCCGCTGCCCCGAACCGCCGCGGCGCTGCCCTGAACCGCCGCGTCGCTGCCCCGAACCGCCGCGTCGCTGCCCCGAACCGCCGCGTCGCTGCCCTTTTCGCCTCGCACCCCGGGTGCCCCCCACCTTGGAGTCGCAGGCGCATCACGAGGTGAGTGACCCATCCGCGCCCGACGGAATGCCTCGGGGATGGCGCTTCCCCCGTGAGCAAGCCAGAGGCGCTCTCCTCGCCCTATCCGTCCGTCACCACCACCGGTCCCCTTATCTACATTGCCCGCTGGACGTACCCATCTCTCTGTCCGGATTCCCGTGTCAGCGGCTCGAGTACTTGCTGAGCGCGTTCGGCACTGGCCGGGGGCCATCGCGGCAACACCTCTTCAGGTAGCAGCCCTGCGGCTCGCACGACCTTGCTATGGTCGCGCTCGGGGGCACGATGCTCGCCCAAGAAGGATGAAACTTACGACGCACGGCAAAGGATGAGACCTACAGCTCGCGGCGATTGAAGCCATTGACGGGACGACCAGGCCATCGTAGGTTCCGCGTGCTCGCGCCAGGAAGAGGCGCATACCTCGCACGCTCTAAGGGGGACACGTGCGGGCACACTGGTCGTGCGGCCTCCGCAGCCGACGTCGCAAGTCCAGAGCCTAGCCGAACGGTTGGGCTCTGCCAAGCGCGGTATGCCGTCCGGCCCTCCTTAACTTGCGCGCGGACAGGAAGGAGGATCCATCATGGTGAAGACAAGGAAACCGAAGCGTAACCGCAGCACGAGGCCGCGCAAGAGACCTCGCCACATTCGTCGAAGGGTCATCCCGCGGCGACGTTCGCGCCGCTGAGGCCCGAGCTATTCGAAACGAATGAACCGATAAGTGCCAACTGCGAGCGTCTTTTGTACGCTCTTCTGGTGTCGCAGCGGTGATCTTGTTCGTCGATCGAGCGGTCCCATCTTTTTCCACACCTCGTGTGTGGCCCCACGTTTGTGGGGGTGAACCGGATGAGACCTAAGGCTCTCGGCGAGCGTATCTGGTGTCCCCACGCGGTGGGGGTGATGAGCGGCTCGTGATGTGCCAGCATGAGACTCTCGACGCCTTGTTACGCGATCGTGGGTGGATACCGCTCGTCCACAGTACGGTTCTTTTGAACCGCGACGGGAACAACACGACGTGGAACGAGTGTACGCATGACATAAGGCCCAACGCTGACGCAGGAAGCCGCTCACGCGAACTGAGGGAGCCTCACGGTCGTGCGTTCTGGAAAGTTCACTCAATTACAGATTCCGCACACCGTAGCGAAGGACGCCATGACAGAAGCCACGTCTCCCGAAAGCGCCACGCCCATACTGCTCGACACCCGCGCCTGGCAGCTCTGGGGTAAAGCGGATCCTGCGCGCGCCGTCGGGGGAGGACCGGATTGGCACCCCCTCCTGTGCCATGTGCTCGACGTGGTTGCGTGCGCTGAGCGCCTGTTGCTCCACGTGCGTCCCGACCGGCTCGACGCGTTGGCGGCAGCCCTCGCGCTGCCGCGAGAAGCGGCGCTGCCGTGGCTCCTGTTCTTCGTGGCGCTCCACGATCTCGGCAAGGCCACGCCGCCGTTCCAGGTCAAGGTACCTGGCCGCGTCGACGCGCTCCGTGCCCTGGGCCTCGACTTCCCGGAGCGTGACGAGCCTCACGGCAGCCTGTCTGCCGTCCTGACCACGAGGGCGCTCGCCGAGCGCGGCGTGCCTTCCCGGCTCGCTCGCTGGGTCGCGCGTTCGGTCGGCGCGCATCACGGGGAGTTCGCCTCGCTCGGAAAGCTGGGCCAACTCGAGCAGCAAAAGGGAATCCTGCTCCCGGTATACGCGGGCAAAGCGCCGCTCTGGGACCTGCTCCGGACGCACCTGGTCCAGGCGCTCGCAGGTGCTTGCGGCGTCAGCTCGTCGATTCAACGCCCCGCCCTACCTCCATCGACCGCGATGCGACACGCTTTCGCCGCCGATCTGGCCGGGTTGACGACGGTGGCAGACTGGCTCGGTTCGAACGCAGAAGTGTTCAAGTACGTCGAACCCCCGGCCTCCTCCGCGGATTACCTGGCTCTCGCCCGGGCTCGCGCCGTGCAAGCGCTCGACGATGCAGGCTGGCGCCGCCCGCCGCAGCCGCCAATCCGGACCTTCCGAGATCTCTTCGGCAAAGATCCATGGCCGCTGCACGAGGCTGTAGAGACGCTCATCCCCGCGCTCCGCGGCCCGTCGCTCGTTGTCATCGAGGCGCCGATGGGCGAGGGCAAGACCGAGGCAGCGCTCACGATCTTCGACGCGCTCGCGGCGCGCGGCGGCACCGGCCTCTACTTCGCGCTCCCGACCCAGGCCACGAGCAACCAAATCTTCGGCCGGGTCGAGCGCTTCATTCGCGCCGCGTTCCCCGGAGAAACTCACGGCCTCCACCTCGTGCACGGCGACGCAGGCCTCTCCGAGCGCTACGACGGGCTCAAGGAGCGCGCCTTCACGATGCGATCCATCAACGGCGTCGCGCGTGGACAAGACGGCCCCGTCGCCGATGCGTGGTTCGCTCGGAGCAAACGGGCGCTCCTCGCCCCGCTCGCGGTTGGTACCGTGGACCAGGCGCTGCTCGGCGTCCTCGGCGTCCGGCACGGCTTCCTGCGCCTGCACGGCCTCGCCGGCAAGGTCGTCGTCGTCGACGAGGTCCACGCCTACGATACCTATACGTCGGAGCTGCTCGACCGGCTCCTGTCGTGGCTCGGCGCGCTCGGCGCCACCGTCGTCCTCCTCTCCGCAACCCTCCCCGCAGCGCGACGCGACGCGCTCGTCCGGGCTATCGGAGCAGCTCCGGCCTCCCCCGCGACCTACCCGCGCATTACCGTCGCCACGGAGGGCGCTTCCTCCAGCACCTCGTTCCCTGCGCGCCGGGCGCCGATCCCGGTCTCGCTCCTCTGGCAGTGCGCGTCGGCGGTCCCGGAGCGCCTCGCCGAGGCGCTGGACGGCGGCGGGTGCGCCGTCTGGATCGTGAACACCGTCCGTCGTGCCCAGCAGACGTACCTCGCCCTCCGCTCCCTCCGCGACTGTGGGCTGCTCCCGCCGGACCTCGATCTCGGCCTCCTCCACGCGCGCTTCCCGTTCGACACCCGCGCCGCGCGCGAGCGGGTGGCCGAGGAGTCCTTCGGCCCCGGCGAGGCGAAACGCCCGCGCGCGGCCCTCCTCATCGGCACGCAAGTCCTCGAGCAGAGCCTGGACCTCGACTTCGATCTCATGATCACCGAGCTCGCCCCGATCGACCTCGTGCTCCAACGCGCTGGCCGGCTGCACCGGCATGCGCGCAAGAACCAGCGCCCGCCTGCTGTCCAGCGACCTGCGCTATGGCTCGTTCGTCCCGAGGACGACGAGCGCCCCGAAGGACCGGCATTCGGCGATAGCGCTCTTATCTACGCCGAGTCGATCCTGCTGCGGAGCTGGCTCGCGTTGCGCAATACTACAGAGATCGTGCTGCCCAGCGACATCGAGCCGCTCATCGAGTCCGTGTACGGGGGAACCGCGCCGGTGGCCTCGCCCGAGCTGGCCGCGCGCCTCACCCAGCTGGATCGCGATAGCAAAGAGCGAGAGCATGACGAGGGCAACCAGGCCCGCGCGATCGAGCTCGCCGCCCCGGACGCGGACGACCCATTCGACGGCCTCGCGCGCGTGGTCGAGGACGAAGACCCGTCGCTTCACCGCTCCCTGCGCGCGAAGACCCGGCTCGGCGAACCCAGCATCGACGTCGTCCCGGTGCTCGATCGCGGCGGGCGGGTCGTCCTGGCCGGTGCTCCCGGCGTGGAGATCGACCTGGAAACGAGGGATCCACTGCCTCGCCGGGTCGTCGTGGCCGCAGCACGCCAGACCGTGGGCATCACCCATCGCGGTGTGGTCGCCGCGCTCCTTCATGAGCGCGTGCCTCCGAGCTTCGAGGCCAGCGGTCACCTGCGCTTTCATCGCGTCCTCCGCCTCGACGACGCCGGCCGCGCCCTGGTTGCCGGCATCCTCCTCACGTTGGATCCCGAGCTCGGGCTCGTCGTCGGCTCGCTCGACACGCCCGACGACACCGCGCCCCAGGAGACCTCTGCATGCCCCCGTCCGAACGCCCCCGCTTCGATCTGACTCGAGAGCCCTGGATCCCCTGCGAGACGCTCGCCGGAGCGCGGGTCGAGCTCGGGTTCGAGGACATCCTCGTGCGCGCGCACGAGCTCGCCGGTGTGCACGACGAGTCGCCGCTCGCGACCGCCATGCTCTACCGTCTCTTGCTCGCGATCCTGCATCGCGCCGTCGACGGCCCGCGGTCGATCGCCGCCTGGGAGACCCTCTGGAGCGAGCCGCGCTTCGACCCCGTCCGCATACGCGCGTACCTCCATCGCTGGCGCCACCGCTTCGACCTCTTCGATCCCGAACGACCGTTCTTGCAGGTACCGCGGCTCGCGGAGGTGCTCTTCGCCGAGCGACAGGGGAAAGAGGCCGAGACCACGCCGGTACGGCGGCTCGCGCTGGAGCGATCCGGTTACTCGGGTGCCGTGCAGCTGCTCGAGCACGGCGGAGACGGGGTTGGGCTGACCCCCGCGGAGGCCACCCGCGCCATGGTCGGATTCCTGGGGTTCGGCCCTGGGGGCCGGATCTTGAACGACTCCGGATACCCGAGGGCATGCCCGCTGCGCGCGGGCGCGGTCGTGCTCGCGCGGGGAGAGACGCTCCACCGCACGCTCCTCCTCAACCTCCTCGTCCTCGACCGGGACCGGCCGCTCCCGGGCGCCGGCAGCTCCGGCGACGTGCCCGCGTGGGAGCAGGACACGACGGCCTCACGCACGAAGCGCGCGGTGCGAGGGTGGCTCGATTCGCTCACGTGGCAAGCGCGGCGCGTGGAGCTCGTACCGCATGTCACGGAGGCAGGGCTCCTCGTACGCGACGTGGTCACCGGCGCAGGCGTCGAGCCAGAAGGCGACTGGATCGAGCCGATGCACGCTCTTCTGGTCCGCGATCCGAAGCGCGGATCGGAACCGCTCCGGTTCGATCCGGACCGGAGCCTGTGGCGTGACTCGACCGCCCTCTTCGAGGCGACGAGCGCGAGCGAGGGGCACCGTCGCCCGGCGGTCTGCTCGCAGATCGCGAAGCTCGTGGACGAGGACATCCTCGATCGGGCCGCTGGGCTCGCGCTCGACCTGTACGGCCTGGCGAGCAGCCAGGCGGCGATCGAGCTCTGGCGTGCGGAGCGCATGCCGATGCCGGTCCGGCTCCTCACCGACGCGGCGCGGGTCGAGGTCCTGCGTGAAGCCCTTCGCGCGGCCCATGCGGTGGCGAGCGCGCTGCGGAGCAGCGTCTGGCGCCTGGCCAGCGCGACGCTGGCTTCGGGTGAGCGGAGCCCCGACAAGAAGGATATCGGCGCGCTCGTCGACCGCCTCGCGACGGAGCCTCGTTACTGGAGCTCGCTGGACGCCACGTTCGATGAGCTGGCCCGTCGGCTTGGAACGGACGAGGACACGGAAGCGATCCTGACCTGGTGGAAGGAGAGCGCGCGCAAGGCCGCCTGGCGCGCCCTGGACGACGGGGCGCGCCACCTCGGCACGAACGCCCGCGCCTTCCGGGCCCGCGCTCTCGCCGAACGCACGCTCGCATACGAGCTCGCCAAGCTGTCTCCCGCGACCACCTCCACGCCGACCCAGGAAGGAGCCACCGCATGACCGATGTCCGCAAGACTCAGGACGATCACATCGCCCGCTTCATCTCGCGCCTCCGCAAGCTCGCCGAGGACGAGGATCGAGGCGCCCTCGCCGCCCTCCGCAGGAGCCTCCAGGATCGCACCGGGATGGCCGCCGCCGCGTGCCCTTATGTCGTCCCCTCCCTGCCGCCGAGCGAGGACCTCTATCGCGACCGCGCCTTCTTCCTCGTCGGCGCGCTGTTCGCGCTCCACCCCGATCCCGGCGGCGAGGGCGTGAGCCTCGGCGACGCGTTCCGCGCGATCAACGCCGACCAGGAGGGCCCCGGGACCGGCGACAACGAGAGCTTGCGCCGGCGGTTCGTCGCGCTCTTGGACGCCGACGCCGAGGACCTGCCGAACCACCTCCGCCACGCCGTCTCGCTCGCGCGCAGCAAGGGGAAACCCCTCGACTGGGACCGCCTGCTCCGCGACGTGCTCGAGTGGCGCGGCGAGTCACGCCGCGTCCAGCGCCGGCTGGCGCGTGAATTCTGGAACGGACGTCAGGACGCCCTCGAAAACGAAGGAGAGATCTCTCGATGAAGCTCGAGATCCACATTGTGCAGAACTTCGCCCCCTCGAACCTGAACCGCGACGACACCGGCTCGCCCAAGGACTGCGAGCTCGGCGGCGTGCGCCGCGCGCGCATCTCGAGCCAGTGCTACAAGCGCGCGATCCGCGACGCCTTTGCCCGCCACGAGCTCCTCGACGAGGCCGAGCAGGCGATGCGCACGAAGCGCCTCGTTGAGGCCGTCGCCGAGCGCGTGGTCGCGGCGAAGAAGAAGGTCGACCCGGAGAGCGCCAAGCGCGCTGTCGTCCGCGCACTCGGCGGCGGCGGGCTGAAGGCGGAGGAAGGCGACACCTGGAAGACGCAGTATCTCCTGTTCCTGCCCACGCGCACCGTCGAGCGCCTCGCCGCCCTGGTCGCCGAGAACCTCGAAGCGCTGACGCCACCTCAGGCCGAGACCGCCGCCGAGACGCAGGGCGACAAGGCAGCGAAGGGCAAGGCGGCGAAGTCCAAGAAGCAAGAGAAGTCCGAGGCGAAAGACCAGGTGCCGAGCGAGCTGCGCGAGCAAATCGAGGGTCTGCTGGCGGACGGATCGCGCACGCCGGAGCTCGGGCTCTTCGGCCGCATGATCGCGGACAAGCCTGCATGGAACATCGACGCGGCCTGCCAGGTCGCCCACGCGATCTCGACCCACCGCGTCTCGATGGAGTTCGACTTCTACACGGCCATCGACGACCTACGACGCGACGACAGCTCGGGCAGCGACATGATGGGGACGATCCCGTTCAACTCCGCATGCTTCTACCGTTACCTGGTCGTCGATGTGGACGATCTCGTCCGGAACCTCGGCGCGGATAAGGCTGCCAGGGCGCAGGCGAAGAAGACACTGGCGGCGCTCCTGCGCGCGGCCGTCCTCGCCATCCCGAGCGGCAAGCAGAACTCGATGGCGGCGCACAATCCGCCGTCGTTCATCCTGACCGACGTACGGGAGCGCGGCGCGCCGCGCTCGCTGGCGAACGCCTTCGTCGAGCCGGTGCGCCCCAGGAGCAACGAGCACAATGACCTCGTGGAAGGGTCAGTGTTGAAGCTCGGCGAGCTGCTCGCCGCGCTCGATGGCGTCTACGGGACCGACGGGCGCAAGGACCTATCGTTCTGCGTGGTCGATCCGAGTGAGACGCTCGCGAAGACCTTCGGCCAGAAGGTGCCGTCGGCCCACCACCGCGCCTCGCTTCAAGCGCTCGTCGACGCCGCGACGGCGGCGGCGTTCGGAGGTGCGGCGTGAGGAGCGTTCTCCTTCGCCTCGAAGGCCCGCTCCAGTCGTGGGGCACGCGGAGCCGCTTCCCAGAGCGCGACTCCGAGCGTGAGCCCTCGAAGAGCGGCGTCCTGGGGCTCGTCGGCGCGGCGCTCGGCATGCCGCGCGACGACGACGCGCGCCTCTCGACGCTTGCCTCGGCGCGGATGGCCGTGCGCGTCGATCGCGAGGGGGGAACGCTCCTCGACTACCACACCGCGGGCGCGGGGCGCTTTGCCGGAAAGGAGCACCGCGTGTACGGCACGAGCAACCCCGTCATCACACGGCGCGCCTACCTCAGCGACGCGAGCTTCCTCGTTGCCCTCGGCTACGAGGACGACGCGCTCGCCGCGGCAATCGACGAGGCCCTGCAGTCGCCTCGGTGGCCGCTCTTCCTCGGACGTCGAGCGTGCCCGCCGTCCCTGCCCGTGCGTGCGGGTCTCGTCCCGGACGAGCCCGAGGCCGCGCTCCGCGCCGCGCTTTGGCCCGGCCCCGCGCGGCCGGCCGAGCCGATACGCCTCGTCGTGGAGTGCGCCCCAGACGAGGGGCAACCCCGGCAGGATCAACCGCTGTCATTTCGCCTCCACGCGCGGCACTTTGCGCGGCGCTTCGTCCGCACCGCCTGGATCGCGCCCGAGGAGTTCGCGCTCTCGCCCCAGGACGCGCCGCCGACCTCGCTGGTCGCGCGGCGTCCCGAGCTGCGGCCCCCTGCCCTCTAGCCTGCAAAGGAGCCTCGGATGTACCTGTCCCGCGTATTGCTGAACCCCATCTCGCGCGCCGTTCGCGCCGATCTCGCGGATGTCGAGGACCTCCACCGCACGCTCATGCGCGCATTTCCCGACGACGCCGGACCTCGTCCGCGAGAGGCGCACGGTGTCCTTTTTCGCGTGGACGAGGACGCCCGGCGCGGGCGGTTCGTTCTCCTCGTGCAAAGCGCGGTGCGTCCCGATTTCACGCGGTTGCCTGACGGCTACTTCCTAGATCTCCGGGACGACCTGGGCTTCGCCGAGCCTGGCGCGCTCGAGAACCCGGCGGTCCGGGACGTCGGCGACGAGCGCGCGCGCATCGGAGCTGGGGAATCCTTCCGCTTCCGCCTGCGCGCCAATCCGACCCGCCGTATCGACACCAAGAGCGGCGCCGACGGCAAGCGGCGCAACGGCAGGCGCGTGGAGCTGCGCGATGATGCGTCACGGCTGGATTGGTTGCGGCGCAAGGCAGCAGCAGGCGGCTTCGAGCTTTGCGGCGCGGAGGACGGCACCGGAGCCTCCGAGGTGTGGGTATGCGAGGAGCGGAAGCTCATCGGTCGCAAGCCGGACGCGAGCGGCGCCCGGAGGGTGCTCACACTGGCACCGGTGCTCTTCGAGGGCCGGTTGCGGGTGACCGACGCCGATCGGTTCCGTGCCGCGCTCGCCGGCGGCATCGGACCGGCGAAGGCGTACGGGTTTGGCCTGCTGTCCATCGCTCCCGCCCACGGCTGAGCGCCCCCGGCGGGCCACGACTTCGAGTCCAGCAGGAAACAGGAGAGGAGAGATCACCGGCCAGCGAGAAAACGAAGCTGTTGACCGGAATGCGCCAGCACTTGCCCCGGTGCTCGCCGGGAGCTGCCTTGGGCTCCTTGCACGTGCAGGAATGACGTAGAAGAGCAGACATGAGTCGAGGGGGGAGCCTGCTCCGCGATCTGCAGCAGCTGCCGCGTTTCAGCGACGGCTGGACGTTTCTCTACACGGACAAGGTCCGCATCGAGCGTGACGACAGCGCGATCGTGCTGATTGACGCCGAGGGGCAGGTGCCTGTGCCTGTCGCGGCGCTCTCGGTGCTGATGCTCGGCCCTGGGGTGTCGATCACGCACGCGGCGATGCTGGCGCTGGCGGAGGCTGGCTGCTCGGTCGTGTGGTGCGGCGAGGAGGGCACGCGGTTCTACGCGTCGGGGGTCGGCGAGACGCGGCGCGCGTCGAACCTGATGGCGCAGGCGGAGGCGTGGGCGAGCGCCAAGCGCCGGGCGGAGGTGGTCGCCCGCATGTACCGGATGCGCTTCGCGGAGCGGCTCGATCCGGATCTGACGCTGGAGCAGATCCGAGGCATGGAGGGTGTGCGCGTGCGCGAGGCGTACGCGAAGGCGAGCCGGGAGACCGGTCTTCCCTGGAGCGGCCGGGCGTACAAGCGGGGCGACTGGGGCGCGGCGGATCCGGTGAACCGGGCGCTGTCGACGGCGAACGCGTGCCTGTACGGCCTGTGTCATGCGGCGATCGTGTCGACGGGCTTCTCGCCGGCGCTGGGGTTCGTGCACACGGGCAAGATGCTGAGCTTCGTCTACGACATCGCCGATCTCTACAAGGTGGAGGTCACGGTGCCGATCGCGTTCAAGGCCGCGGCGATGGGCACGGCGTCGCTCGAGTCGAACGTGCGGCGCCTCTGCCGCACGGCCTTCCATGACGAGCGGCTGATCCAGCGGATCGTGCCGGACATGCAGCGGGCCCTCGGGCTCAAGGCGGACGCGACGCTGCTGGTGACGCACGCGCCGGACGACGATGCACCTGGGGCGCTGTGGGATCCGGCGCAGGGCAGCGTGCCCGGCGGGAAGAACTTCGCGGAGGTCGAGCGGGCCGGGGAGGAGCGTGAGGAGCGTGAGGGGGAGGTTCCGCCGGACCCGGAGGGAGGTGTGCCATTCTGACGGTGCTGGTGGTGGAGCGGGCGTCGCCATCGCTGCGGGGACACATCACGCGCTGGATGCTGGAGGTGCGGGCGGGGGTGTTCGTCGGGACGCTCTCGGCGCGCGTACGCGAGCTCTTGTGGCAGGCGGTGTGCGCGCGTAACGCAGGGGGTGGTTGTGTGCTGGTCCACGCGGCACAGAATGAGCAAGGATTTGCCATCCTGACGCACGGCGACACCAGCCGCACGGTCATTGACATCGAGGGACTTACGCTGGTCCGGAAGGCGTAAGTATGCGAAAGGAGAAAGTGTCGTCCCCGCGCACGCGGGGGTGAACCGACCTCGATCAGCGCTTTCGCCGCCGGGTCCAGGGTCGTCCCCGCGCACGCGGGGGTGAACCGCGTGCGCCGCGGCGTGCGCAGTGGACCGCCTCGTCGTCCCCGCGCACGCGGGGGTGAACCGTACTGCGCCGAACTGGGAAGGCGCGGCGAGGACGTCGTCCCCGCGCACGCGGGGGTGAACCGCCCGAGGTCAGGCACGCTCAGGTGCGCCATGCAGTCGTCCCCGCGCACGCGGGGGTGAACCGGGACTGGTGGAGAGATGACCGCGTTTCGCCTGAGTCGTCCCCGCGCACGCGGGGGTGAACCGAGCCGCCGCCCTTGGGGGGCTATGCCGGTGGATGTCGTCCCCGCGCACGCGGGGGTGAACCGTACGTCACCCCCATTGCGACGTTGCGAGAGCCGTCGTCCCCGCGCACGCGGGGGTGAACCGGTTGTGACTCGCGCGCGTTCGTCACGCGCGCGCGTCGTCCCCGCGCACGCGGGGGTGAACCGGACTTTTAATCCGTAGGTCCGGGGTTCGAGCCCGTCGTCCCCGCGCACGCGGGGGTGAACCGCAGGCCGACCAGACCCGCCGGGCGCGACGCGAGTCGTCCCCGCGCACGCGGGGGTGAACCGCCGCCATCAACGCGCAGGCGACGACGGCGTGGCGTCGTCCCCGCGCACGCGGGGGTGAACCGAACTCGCGGCCTTCTGCTGCTACGGCGAGTAGGTCGTCCCCGCGCACGCGGGGGTGAACCGGAACGACCGCAGCGCCCGCCGGGGAGGCGCACGTCGTCCCCGCGCACGCGGGGGTGAACCGGGTGACAAGAAGGGCAACCAGAGCGGCGCGCAGGTCGTCCCCGCGCACGCGGGGGTGAACCGCGCAAGGCGCCGAAGGCTTCCGCCTCATTCTCCGTCGTCCCCGCGCACGCGGGGGTGAACCGGTCTACGCCGACACGCTCAAGCGGTGGGAGGCCGTCGTCCCCGCGCACGCGGGGGTGAACCCGCCTGGGTGATCGGGCGTGGTCACGAGCAAGTAGTCGTCCCCGCGCACGCGGGGGTGAACCGCTAGGCCGCGGCAGCAAGACGCCCGTGCCGCCGTCGTCCCCGCGCACGCGGGGGTGAACCGCACTGGCTCCGGTAGCCCGAACAGAATCGTCGGTCGTCCCCGCGCACGCGGGGGTGAACCGTATGGCGAACGGTTACACGTATCCGTTACACGGTCGTCCCCGCGCACGCGGGGGTGAACCGCACGGCCACCACAACCGCGTGCTCGAAGTGCCGTCGTCCCCGCGCACGCGGGGGTGAACCGAAAGGGATCTCCATCATCCCTCAACCAGCTCAGTCGTCCCCGCGCACGCGGGGGTGAACCGAAGGGCCCCGGGGTCATCTACCGTTACCCGTCGTCGTCCCCGCGCACGCGGGGGTGAACCGTTGAGCTCGCGGGCGAGGTCTGCGATCTGACCGTCGTCCCCGCGCACGCGGGGGTGAACCGCGGAACGGCGGCGCTACATTCGTCGTCCCCGCGCACGCGGGGGTGAACCGCTCGCCGACGGCACTCCGGTGAAACGCGGCTCGTCGTCCCCGCGCACGCGGGGGTGAACCGGAGTATGTGTGCACTGCGGACGCCGCGACGGGGTCGTCCCCGCGCACGCGGGGGTGAACCGAGCGATCCGGCGTTCCAGCGCATCCCGGAAGCCGTCGTCCCCGCGCACGCGGGGGTGAACCGGGGGCCAACGCGCGCCATGGGCTGCCGAGGACGTCGTCCCCGCGCACGCGGGGGTGAACCGTAGTCCCGCTGAGCCATACGCAGCGCATCCTCGTCGTCCCCGCGCACGCGGGGGTGAACCGGCCGCTGCGGAGAAGCGCGCCGCAGAAGACGCCGTCGTCCCCGCGCACGCGGGGGTGAACCGAACTACGACCGCGCCGGGCGCATCATCGACAAGTCGTCCCCGCGCACGCGGGGGTGAACCAGCGGCGGCGACCGCCTACAACCCCGGGCCGGAGTCGTCCCCGCGCACGCGGGGGTGAACCGCCAGCGTGATCGCCTTCCACGGCGCTCGCTTCGTCGTCCCCGCGCACGCGGGGGTGAACCGTAGCCAGCGGGCGAGCGCGTCCCGCCGCCGTCGTCGTCCCCGCGCACGCGGGGGTGAACCGGCGTGGGCGCGCGACGCGTGCATCCGCGACCTCGTCGTCCCCGCGCACGCGGGGGTGAACCGCATACGGCGACTTTCCGAGCACGCTTGCGTCGGGTCGTCCCCGCGCACGCGGGGGTGAACCGCGCACCTGCGCCCCGCTCGTGAACGTCCAGATGGTCGTCCCCGCGCACGCGGGGGTGAACCGGACCCGTACGCGGTGCACGCAGTGCTGCTGGTGTCGTCCCCGCGCACGCGGGGGTGAACCGACCGGCCGCGCGGCGGAAGAGCAGATCGCGGCGGTCGTCCCCGCGCACGCGGGGGTGAACCGCTCACGGCCGACCAGCAGATCGCGCACATCATCGTCGTCCCCGCGCACGCGGGGGTGAACCGGGGTGAACCGCCGTCCGGGCACCTCGTGATCCCGGCGCGTCCCGTCGTCCCCGCGCACGCGGGGGTGAACCGTGTGCGCGCAGCAGTGCGGGCGCGCCGTTCTCGTCGTCCCCGCGCACGCGGGGGTGAACCGAAACCGGCCGATCTCCGGGCGCGTGTTCTGCAGTCGTCCCCGCGCACGCGGGGGTGAACCGTCGGTCATCCGTCGAGCCGGCCGACGCCGAGGAGTCGTCCCCGCGCACGCGGGGGTGAACCGGTCCTTCAGGGTAAGCGCCTCGGGTTCGACGACGTCGTCCCCGCGCACGCGGGGGTGAACCGGGAGGCGCGACCCAGGCGCCGTGCGCCCGGACGTCGTCCCCGCGCGCGCGGGGGTGAACCGCAGGGGATGGGGATGCTCCGGCGCGGCCTCGGGTCGTCCCCGCGCACGCGGGGGTGAACCTCGGGGAGCGGCCTCCCTCCACCGCGTTGCGGGGGTCGTCCCCGCGCACGCGGGGGTGAACCGTGACGGTCGTCGTCTGTCCGCGGACCGCGGCCGTCGTCCCCGCGCACGCGGGGGTGAACCGTATCGACCGGCGCCGGTGGCATGGGTCGAGCGCGTCGTCCCCGCGCACGCGGGGGTGAACCGGGGTCTAGAGCGCGTCGGCTCGTCGGAACATCCGTCGTCCCCGCGCACGTGGGGGTGAACCGCGCGCCCGGATGCCGTTCCGCGGGAAGGCCGTCGTCGTCCCCGCGCACGCGGGGGTGAACCGACACGCTCCGCATGCCTCCATACCGTCGCCACGGTCGTCCCCGCGCACGCGGGGGTGAACCGACCGAGCGGCGGTCGTGGGAGGAGGACCGGGATGTCGTCCCCGCGCACGCGGGGGTGAACCGAAGGCAGCGCTCGCCGCCGCACAGGAGCAGTACGTCGTCCCCGCGCACGCGGGGGTGAACCGAACTCGGTCGACAGCGTCGGGCGAGCGAGCACGTCGTCCCCGCGCACGCGGGGGTGAACCGGCACCGACGCGCTGACGGAGACGCTCACCTTCGTCGTCCCCGCGCACGCGGGGGTGAACCGAACATGGGCGCGCACGCCACCACGAGCGCGGTGGTCGTCCCCGCGCACGCGGGGGTGAACCGAGCTCGCGGCGGGTCAGCCCAGCCGCCTTGCGTCGTCCCCGCGCACGCGGGGGTGAACCGGGCGCGGCGCTCACCGATCAGGAGTATCCGACGTCGTCCCCGCGCACGCGGGGGTGAACCGATTGGCGGGCCCGTAGCTCAACGGAGAGAGCTGTCGTCCCCGCGCACGCGGGGGTGAACCGAAGGACGGCACCGGCGGCGTGAAGAGTCGTCCCCGCGCACGCGGGGGTGAACCGATCGAGAGCCGAAAGCGGGCGCTCAACGCCCGCGTCGTCCCCGCGCACGCGGGGGTGAACCGTGAGGAGCTTTCTGGGAGATGCGGAGCCAGAGCGTCGTCCCCGCGCACGCGGGGGTGAACCGATGATGACCTGCCGCTCCAGCAGCGCCCGCTGCGTCGTCCCCGCGCACGCGGGGGTGAACCGACCTCGATCAGCGCCTGCGATACCGGGTCCAGGTCGTCCCCGCGCACGCGGGGGTGAACCGACCACGGGCGGCACGCCGGGGCACCTGTCCCGGTCGTCCCCGCGCACGCGGGGGTGAACCGTCCCCGAAGTCGCCGAGCACGACTACGGCGTGCGTCGTCCCCGCGCACGCGGGGGTGAACCGGTACCGCTGCCCCTGGAGCCTAAAAAACTCTCGTCGTCCCCGCGCACGCGGGGGTGAGTCGTCCCCGCGCACGCGGGGGTGAACCTCTAAAAGTCCGGCGAACGGGTGGGCGGTGCTGAGTCGTCCCCGCGCACGCGGGGGTGAACCACACGCGGCGGTAAACCGCGCTACCCGACGCCCAGTCACTGCTCCCGGCTTGTGTGGCGATCTCAGCAGGTTACGGAGCCGCGGGTTCATCAACCTTTTCGCCAAAGATGCTCTTCACCGCAGGCGAAGCACCTCGACGCACTCGTATCGTCCCGTCTGCCTCACGCACGACGTTGGGCGCCAGGATGACGGTGGAATCTGGCCGCCGGAACGCGCTGGGATCCGAACGTGCTCCGGCATCGGGACCGGCGTACCAACCGATTTCTCCGCTGGGAAGCTTTCGCCCGACAATCAAGCCGTCACCGTCGCTCGGCCAGTCGTCTGGCCTATAGATGCCGATCGTACCATCCGCGTGCTGGACGATCACGGCCTCGGACAAGCTATCCAACCGCTCGCGCTCACGCCTCATCTCTGCGAGAATCGTGGAACCCAAATCAGACGGATTTCCGGGCTCAGATCGCTCGGTAGCCTCGGACGGTGGAGTCCCTCGATCACGCTCGCCAAGGGACATACAGATAGCCAGTTGCGCCTTGATCGAGTCGAGCTTGCCGCGTTCAGCCTCGCAGCCATCGGCGGCCGGCGCCGCAGGGGAAGGAGCCGGCGATGCGCTAGCTGCCGCTCGGGCGCTCGGTTCATCGCGTGGCACGGCACGCCCGATAAACGCGCCGGCGACGCCTGCGCCGGCGATGAGCAGGGGTGCAATGTATCGATGAATCACCACGGGTTCGCCTCGGTGCTACGGCTTGGCCGGTCCATCGACAGTTCCGCCGAACATGCGTTGCAGCTCAGGTGGAGCAGGCTTACCGTCAAGGGTGATCGTTCCATCGGGCGCGCGCCCCCAGGTGACCGGCGGGATCTCTGCAGGCTCGGAGGGCCGGAACGCAGCAGGATCCGAACGAGGTCCGGCATCCGGCCCGGCGTACCATCCAATCTCTCCGCTTGGTAGCTTTCGCGCTACAATTTCCCCATCACCATCGTTCGGCCATTCGTCTGGTTTATAGATGCCGGTGCTCCCATCGTGATGCCGGACGATCACGGCCTCGGGATAACTGTCCAAGAGCTGACGGTTCCGCCGGATCTCTGTGTCGCCTGACATGGCCTCCGGGTCATTGGGCTCCACCGGGCGAGCTAGCTCAGACGCATTGGAGGCGCCGGACTGTTCATCTTCTGGATCCCGCGTGTTAAACATTGTGCAAATAGCTAGTTGCGCCTTGACCGATTTGAGCTCGACGCGTACTGCCTCACATCCATTGCCGGCGTGTATCGCAGCTGAGGACGCGAACGAAGCGTTCCGAGCCGGTGGAGCGCTTTGTGCGTCGCGCGGCACGGTGCGACCGATGAACGCCCCGGCTACACCGGCAATCAGCGCGAGGGCAAGACAGTTGCGCAATGTCATCACTTGTCTCGCTAGAACATCGGACAACCTGGAGGCACAGGCCGACAATACTCATGGTCTTGATTCGGCCACTCCTGGGGAATGACATCAACCGAGCAAGGCGTCACGAACAATCTTGGATCAGCGGCGGGGCACACCTGCGTTCCCTGGGCCTCCAACTGTCTCACTCCCTCCATCACCTTCAACTCAAATAGGATCTCCAGCTTGTCCGCGCCGACATCGCTGCACGCAGTCGTAAACGCGACCTGATTAACACCAGAACAGTATGCGGCGCAGAACACCGGCGGGTCGGTATGGCAGAAGGGCAGGCCCGAATTTTGAACAGCTTGCCCGCTACCGGGCGTACATTTCTTCGCCCCGATTGAGCCAAAAGCAAACAGAATCACCACTGTACGCGAAACGAATCGTTTCATGCGGCTCCCCGTGGGGTCAAGCCCTTGCCCTGATCGCTGGCGTCCAGGGGGTCAGCGTTGTGTCGACCCGACGCGCGCTCTGCTCGCGAGCAGCACCACGTCACAGAGCACAAATGAGTAACTTTGGTTACATAAAAAAAACGAATGCGCCGGCCTTGTTCACCGCGAACACGGCGATGGTTCTCTCACGGAAGCGCGGCGTCAATAGTGATCGGGGCCACAATTTATGTCCGTACGCAACCTCTCGCGCGGCCGTCGTCGGATCTCGGTCAATAGGGTGCATACTCGGCCCCCATCGCTGCGGTGCAAGGCCACGCGCTCGAGGAGCACGTCGGCGCTCGGCACTGTCGCCAGTCCACCTGGCGGAGCCCCCGAGGCGGAAGCCCCGGCATCAAGGCGTGCGTCGGCGAGTCCGGGGCCCTCGTCGGGCTCGGCCACACCGCCGGTGAGGCCTTCAGCGTCGCAGGGTAGGGTCCTCGCGAACGAGGCCGCCGTCGATGTGGTCGGCCGGCTGGCCGAGCAGGCGGGGGGCGCCCACAGGTCGAGGTGGGCGCCATCGTCCCCGCGTACGCGGGGGTGATCCACGTCGAGGGAGAACTCGACCGACCACGGCGTCATCGTCCCCGCGCACGCGGGGGTGATCCGTGGCGGAGCTGCCGGAGACGGTCGCCTCCGCCATCGTCCCCGCGTACGCGGGGGTGATCCCTCCGCGAACGCGGTGTGCTCGGTCCAGATGATCATCGTCCCCGCGTACGCGGGGGTGATCCTCATCGGTCGAGTCGAGGGAACGGACGGCCTCCCCTCCTCGACCGCGGATGGGCCCAGGAGGGCGAGGCGCACGCGGCGGGCTCCCCCGCCCTCTTCGAGGCTACGCTTCGTCTGCGACGGGCAGCGTGCTTGAGGCCGGCGCCGGCTTGCGGCTCTTCTTCGCCGCGGCCCCGGCGACGACGTTCCTCCGCATGAAGTCGATGACCGGCGCCAGGACGTCCATCACCTTCCGATCGGTCTGCGCGTGCGTCTTGGCGATCCGGTAGGCCGCATAGAGCGTCTCGCGGAACTTGATGGCGGTGTAGAACGTCGAGTCCCCGAGCTCCCCGCCGATCGGCGCGAGGCTCTCCGCGAGCTTGCTGAAGAGCAGGTGCTTCTCGATGCGGTCCCGGAGCAGCGCGGTCTCGAAGCGGTTCGGGTCCATCCCTTCGTCCTGATCCGCGAGCGACTCGAACAGGGCAGGCTTCATGTCCACCACGTCGAGCACCTTGTTCAGCATCGCGTGCTCGCCGTCACGCAGCCGCGGCGCGGTCTGCCGCTGCTCCTTCGTCAGCGTCACGAGCCCCGGGAACAGGCTGTCGAGCCGCTCGCCGAACTCCGCGGCCAGGGCCTTGGCCTTCTCGGCGCGCGCCCGGAACTCGTCGATCGGCATGTCTTCCCACGTAGTCCAATTCGAATCCTTCTTCTTCGAGGGCATTGGTTTCTCCTCCCGTGCTTCGGTTGCAAGCGCGTACCGTAAGATGGCGTGCCTGAGCCCGCAAGCATGGCTGGCCACCGGAGCACGAACTCCACTGCGTATTCCGACGGACGTGACGGCTCGTTCCGGAGCGACGCGACGGCCCAGTCCGGCGTGACGTGGACCGGAGCGTAGCGACGAGCGCGGTCAGGTCTTCGTCTCGGTCACCTCGGGAGCCACCGCCTTCTTCTTCCGCATCGATCCACCGCGGAGCGTTACCAGGTGCGCGTTGTGGACAACGCGGTCGCAGATCGCGTCGGCGATACTCGCCTCTCCGATGGCCTGGTGCCAACTTTTCACCGGGATCTGCGAGGTGATCACGGTCGACGACCTATCGTATCTGTCCTCGAGGACCTCGAGCAGATCGCGCCTCTCGACATCGGTCATGGGCGCGAGCAGGAAGTCGTCGAGGACCAGCACGGCGACCTTGGCCAGGCGCGCGAGGGCGTTGGCGTAGGTCCCATCGGCACGGGCGACCGCGAGCTGCTGGAGGAGGCGCGGGGTGCGGATGACGAGGGCGCGGAAGCCCTGCCTGCAGGCCGCCTGCGCCAGCGCGCCGCCGAGAAAGCTCTTCCCGGCTCCGGTCGCTCCCAGCACGATCACGTTCTGCTTCGCTCGGACCCACTGGCAGGAGCCCAGCGACCGAGCGAAGGACCTATCGACGCCACGCCCTGCCTCGCAGGAGAAGTCCTCCATGCACGCGCCGCCCGGCACCCGCGCATCCTTCAGCAGGCGATGGAGCCGCTTGTTTTCACGGGCCGTCCACTCTCGGTCGACGAGCAACCCGATCATCTCCTCAGTGGAGAGCGGCTCCGCCGACGGCGCAGCCGCCCTCTCTCTCAGCATCGCCGCCATCGCGTTCAGCTTCATCTCGACCAGCTTCTGAATCGTCTCTTCCAAAATCACTCATCTCCTCCTTCTCGAAGTACTCAGCACCGCGGATGTTCTCGTGCGCCAGGGGCCCCCGGGGCGGCGGCTCGACCAGCGGCGCGCGGTCGAGGCCGTTCCTCAGGATCGCGGTCACGCTCTTCGCGGTGGGGCTGCCGATACGAAGCGCACGCGCGCACGCAGCGTCGACGCGCTCGCGACCGTACTTGTCCGCGAGCCGGATCACGCCCAGGCACGTCCGGTAGCCCGTCTCCGGGTGGGTGCGGTGGCGCATGACCGCGCGCGCGAGCTCGCCGACGTTCGGGCCGATCGTCTCGGCCCACGCCACCACGCGCTCCGGCGGCCACTTGCCGTAGTCGCGATGGGCCCTCGGGCGATGCTCGTCCACGATCACGGCCGTGCCCTTCCGCCCGTAGCTGCGCGCGTGCGACGCGACGCGCACGCCGTCGTGTAACAGCTCCACGACGGCCGCCGTCGCTCGGATCTCGACGCGCGCACCAACCAGCGTGTACGGCACGCTGTAAAGCCGGTCGTCGTAGCAGACGCAGTAGTCGATGTTGACCTTGGCGTGCTTCCAGTCGGCGAGCTCGTACGGCCGCGCCGGCAGTGGCCGCATCACGGGCTTGTCGATGGTCTCGAACGCCGTCCGCCGGCAGCCGTCGAGCCGCTGGAACGGCCGCGCATTCAGCCGCTCGAGCAGCGACGCGATCGCGTCGTTGAGCTCGGCAAGGCTGAAGAAGGTCCGGTGTCGCAGCGACGCGAGGATCCAGCGCTGCGCGATGAGCACGCCGCCCTCGACCTTCGCCTTGTCGCGCGGCTTTCGGGGCCGGGCCGGGATCACCGTCACGCCGTAGTGGCACGCCATCTCGAGGTAGGTCGGGTTGATGTCCGGCTCGTACCGATCTGGCCCGGAAACCGCGCTGCGGAGCTGGTCGGGGACGATCACCTCGGGCACGCCACCGAAGTACTCGAGCATCCGAACCGTCGAGCCGACGAAGTCGGCGAGCTTCTGCGAGCGCGTTGCCTCGGCGTACGTGTAGTTGCTGGCGCCGAGCACCGCGACGAACAGCTCGACCTCGGTCACCTCGCCGGTCGTCCGGTCGACGATGTGCGGCTTCCTTCCCGAGTAGTCGATGAAGACCTTCTCGCCGGCGCGGTGAACCTGACGCATCACGACGCCGAGCTTCTTCTTCCAGCCTGCGTACAGGTCGCAGAACCGGCTGTACTCGTAGGGCTTCAGCGGAGCCTGTGCCGCGCTCGCTTCGCGGTACTCGAGCCAGAGCGTCTGCAGCGTGACGCACGGCTTCGATAGCTCGCGGTGCACCCAGGAGAAGTCGATCGGCACGCGCGCGGGCGGCTCGTTGCGGCCGACGTCGCGGAACAGCCGCGACTCGATCTCGGCCTCGGTCATCTCTCGGGCGACCTCCCACGTCAGCCCCGCCTTCTCCGCGCGCACCAGGTAGCCGCTGACCGTGCTCTCGCCGACGCAGGCCGCCGCCGCGATCTCCGCTCGGCTGCGCTTGCACTCGAACTTGAGCCTCAAAATCTCTCGAACCTTCCGCATCGATAGCCGCTCCGACATCGCGCCCATGTACGCGATGAGGCTGCGACCGCGAGCGCCGCCAGTGGGCCGTCACCCCCGTCGGAACGGTCCGTCACGTCCCCCGGAACGGCCCGTCACGTGCGTCGGAACGAGCCGTCAGGTGTGTCGGAACACCCCGTCGGGTGGCCCGGAACGCCCGGTCACGTCCCCTCGGAACGGGCCGTCACGTGCTCTCGGAATCGGCCGTCACGTCGGCCCGGAATACGCACTCCACGCCAGAAGGAGAGCGGAGATAGCTTCTGCTGACAGCAGCACTAGCCGCAACCGCAGCTCAACCGCAGGAGGAGCAGGGTCACTGCATCTCTTTACCATCGATGGTGCGCTCGGCTCCGGCAGCGCTCCGGGATCTCTCCGCGCTCGTTCACGAGCCGTGAGCGCACGGGATAGGCCTGCGTACTTCGTGAGGAGCGTGCTGGCCCCTCCAGAGCCGTCCCCATCTACTCCACGGTCGCCCTGACCGCGCCACGGTCGCCCCGAACCGCGCCGCGGTCGCCCCGAACCGCGCCACGGTCGCCCCGAACCGCGCCGCGGTCGCCCCGAACCGCGCCACGGTCGCCCCGAACCGCGCCGCGGTCGCCCCGAACCGCGCCACGGTCGCCCCGAACCGCGCCGCGGTCGCCCCGAACCGCGCCGCGGTCGCCCCGAACCGCGCCACGGTCGCCCCGAACCGCGCCGCGGTCGCCCCGAACCGCGCCGCGGTCGCCCCGAACCGCGCCGCGGTCGCCCCGAACCGCGCCGCGGTCGCCCCGAACCGCTTCGCTCAGCCCATATTCGCCTCGCACCCCCGGTGGCCCCCCGGCTCCCAGCCTCGAGCGCTGCCCGTGGCACGACAAAGGCGAATGTAACCTGCTCAACAGACTGAGACGAATTTTGTTTCGCCGCGTCTGCGGCTGAGCACCGCGCGCGGGGTCGGGCACGATCGGATGTGGTGGCGCCCCTGGCTCGAGCCCGACCGGACGCATCTCCGGCTTGACCGGGCGCCAAGAGCGTGTATCGGACGACACATGAACAAGATCCTCGGAGAGCGGAAGCTGGTCTTCAAGCCTTCCGATGGCTCGCCGCCTCGGACGGTAGTCGCCCGGTTCGGCCACCCAGAACCAGGAAGCAACGGCGTTTGGTGTGTGGAGTTCGAAGTGGAGGAAGCAGGGAAAGCCGGTACAACAAACCGTGCCCACGGCACGGATCAGCCTCAGGCCATCTTGCACGCATTCCTGCTCCTCGATGCCCAGATCGAGGCCATGGCGGAGCGTGGATCCATCGAGCTATCCGAAAGCAACGCACCCGTGGAGCGAGCGTCTACAGAGGAGCCGGAAGCCTGGCGCTTCGCGCCGCGAATCGCGTCAGAAGATGATTCCAGCCTCGGCAGCGAGATGATGCTCGCGAACGTGGACGTCCTCGGCGAGCGAGAGCTGACGTTGAAGGGGAAGGATGGCAACGAGGAGAGCGTGATCGTGCGCCTCGGGCACCCATACATGTCCAGAGGCTACTGGCGCGCTCCGTGCGAGATCATCGGCCCGAAAGGCGCGGTGCAGCGTCGCTTCGGAGCCGGAGAAGACTCGATTCAAGCGCTGACGCATCTGCTCTATCTCATCCCGATCCTTCTGGACAGCCTCGCGGAAGATGGGGATTTTCATACGCGGGAAGGCGCGGCAGGACATTGGTTCCCGCGGATCCTGATCGAGGAACAACCGGGCAAAGCAGCGAAATGAAGCACAGACCCGCCGGCGGCGGCGCCAGCGCTGGCGCCGCCGCGCCGGTGTGCGGGGATGTGCCCGGGCGAGAGGCGCCTTGCTCGTGCACTTTGTCGAGATCGAACACGAGCTCGTTCATCCTGCGCTGCTTCAAGCGCCTCGGCGGAGGTGGTGGACCCCTGAGGGTCACGCGGGCGGCCGGCAGCAGAAGCTCACCCGGCCATACGGCCTGAGCTCGGCCTCCTGCTCGCCGCTGAGTGAGAGCTCGCAAGCGGCGATGCTCTCGACGGCCCACGTCGCGCTGACGCTCCGCGGAGAAGCGCCGGGCGGCAGGTCGAAGCAGCTACCGTCACCCCAGGCATCCGTGCTGGGCATCGGCTGCGCACACTGCTCGTCGGCATAGAAGGTGAGCGCCCGTGTCTGCCTCCCGCCCGAGGAGGTAAAACTGCACCCGGGGCACCCGTCCACGCCGATGTAGGCCTGGACGAGCTCCGGGTGGCTGCGGGGACACGCCTGAAGCTCGTCATCCCCGCGGTACTCAAGGCATTCAAGGAAGCCTGGCGCCATCTTCGGAATACATTGGGTGCCAAGCCCATCGCAGTACTGGTCGATGACCCAGTAGCGGCGACACGTCCGGACCATCTTCCCCCAGAGGGCGTCCACATCCTCCAGGGAGAGCGACAGCCGGCAGTCCCGGACTCGCTCCTCCCAGCCCATGGCGAGGTCGACGTCTTCCGGTGCGGGCACCACATCGGCCCTCCGGGACACGCAGCTGCCGTCCCACCCTGCCGGCACGACGAACTCGCTGACGATGGGGGCATCGTTGTGCGTGTCATCGGCGCAGTGGCCGCCCTTGCGGAGATCGACCCTCACATACCGTTCCTCCCTCACCGGCTCGACGACACAACGGGGACAGCGGTCGATGGTCTTCGGTTCTTGATAGTAGTCTCCCGAAGGGAAGTAGTTGGACGACTCACAGTCCGGCGCCTCGCGCGGGCTCCCCACCCAGACCGCGAAGACCGCGCCGTTGGTAAAGCCCTCGACGGAGTAGCTGCCGTCCCATACGGGCTCGGCGCAAAGCCAGGGACAGGTGCCTTCATACGGATCAGGGCAGTCCGGGCCGGGGCGGCACGGGCCGAAGCTGCACGACGCCCCGAGCAGCGCCGCTCCGGCACAGAGCGCGAGGATCGCCGCCCCCATCGATGTCGTCCGAGCCCTCGTCGTCCCGATCGAGCGCGTCATGTTCCCTCCGGCAAGCAACAGGCAGTCACCTTTCGGCTCAAGCTCAGCTCCCCTACGAGCTCCCCGCCGCTCGGCGCGCAGCTCCCCGGCGCGTTGACCTGCCATACCGCGCGCAGGCTCCCGAGCGACGAGCCGGGCTCGGCGTCGTGACAGCCGCCGTTCCCGGCGACGACGGCGGCGGCGACCAGATCGCCGCACGCGCCGTCCTCGAACGTCGACACGAGCGCCTCGCACGTGCTCGGCGCGGTCTCGGTACACGAGCACGGCGTGCATGCGCGGCTGTCCTCGATCACGCTCCAGAACGTGAGCTGCTCCGAGAAATGCAGGCCCCCGGTCTCGTCGCTGGAGGGACATTCGACGTCCTTGTCTTCCTCCGAGAGGAGACACCGGCGCCAGCCCGGGCGGAGCTCCGCCGCGCCGATGACACAGACGTGCGCAGACATCGGGCACGTGTCGTCCCGCACCGCGTTGCAGGCGGGCACGACGTGCCGTCCTGCGGGTGCGTCGCCGTCGCGCGGCACCGGGAACCTCACGACCTCGCACGCGCGCGCGGTGACGGGCGCGATCCGGAACGAGCCGAACGCCTCGGCCCCGACCGCGCCTGGCGCAACGCACGAGCCGTCCCAGCCAGCCGGCGCGTCGAACGGGGTCAACGTCTCGCCGGGGCTGTCGTCGCACATCCAGCCGGAGCTCACCGTGAGGCTGGCCGGGAAGACGCACGCGGGCGCGGTGCACGCACACGGCTCGCACCCCGGATGCGCTCCCGGCGCGACGAACAACTTGCCGTAGGACGGCGGAATCATGTTCCTGCGTTGCTCCTCGTTCCAGCGTGGGTTCGACAGCACGGCCTCGTCGCACCCGAGGTCCTCGAGACCTGCGTTCACCCGCACCAGGTACACGCCCTCTTGAAAGCCGGAGCGCCTGGCGGGGACACAGCTCCCCTCGCAGCCCCCGTTGCTGGTGCCGTCCGCGTTGATGACGTCGCACGCCAGGAGCTCGTGGCAGTCGTAGCCGTCGACGGCCCCGCAGCCGCTCGCCGCCGCAACCGCCACGCCGCCCACGCTCGCCAGCACCGCCAGGACCCGCCCGGCCTCCCATCGCCTCATCGCCGCTCCTCCTTCTTCACGCCGGGTCCTCACCACGCCCCTTCGATATGGACGCCGCCGCCCTGCGCGGTCGCGCGCGGCACCACGCGGACGCCCCCGTGGTCCGGCGCGGGCGCCCACCAGAACGATGACAGCGCCGCCGCGCCGATCACGCCGCTCGCCACGAAGCTCGCGAGCGCGACCAGGCCCAGGGCGTCGCGGGCATCGATCGCGTCCCGGAGGTGGGGGCACCGCGCGTCGGTGATCCCTTTCTTCGCGCTGCACGCATTCTCCCCGCTCCTGCTGCGTATCTGCTCGCGCAGCGTCTCGGCCTCGCCGTCCTTGACCGCCCACGCGAGCCCGAACCCCGCGCCGACCACGGCGCCCGCCGACGCGAGCGCGAGCCCCCCGACCCGGATCGCCGGTCCGATCGCCGTCCCCTCGCCCGCAGGCCGCATCGCCGCCGCTCCCGGCGCGGCCGCCGCGGCGCGCGGTGCCGCCGCCGGCCGCTTCGGCTTTTCCTTCAAGGCCAGGCCGATCGCCGGCGTGTCCCCGCGCTGCGCCTCGAAGCGCCCCACGCCGTCCTCGTGGCCTTCGAGCGTCGCCCGCGCCTCGTGGCTGCCGGGCTCGACATAGGCCACGTACGTGGCGAGCCCCTGGCCGACGCGCCGGCCGTCGATGAACACCTCGGCTTCGGGCTTGCCCACCACGATCGCGACCGCGGCGACCTCCTGCGCGGCCCGCCGGAGCCCTTGCTGGACCCGATCCTTCCTGTCGGGCGCGAGCGCGTCCTCCGCCTCGAGCGCCCGGCGCAGGTGCTCCGCGGCGTCCCGGTAGCGGCGCAGCGAGAGCTCCGCCAGCCCGAGCTCCCCGGCCCAGCGAGGATCGCCGGTCGACTCCCATGCGATTCGATACGCCGCCGCGGCCTCCTCCCATCGCCCGGCGCGCCGCGCCTGCTCCGCGCGGCGGAGCGTCGCCGCCATGGTCGCGGGCGATACGCTTGCAGGCGAAGCGGTCGAGCCCGAAACCCCTGACGGCGCGACCGCCGAGGGCGAGCCCTCCGCCTCCGCACCGGGCGATTGCGGCGCCTCGGCCAGCGCACCGCGGCTGTAGCCGGCGGCGCACAACAGCAGCGCAAGCCCCACGCACCTCGTCAAGCGCATGGGCGGCGAACCTAGTCAGCCCGCCGGTCGCCCACAAGAGCGCGTCCCTGGCGCCGAACAAGCGGCCGTTCGGATGACAATTCAGACGACGTGCACGTAAAGCATCACGGCCCCACCGTGCCCTCACGCCTCTCCACGCCGGTTCAGCGCCTGCCGGGACTCCGGAATCCACCAGGAGCGCAAAACCGGCAGCCCGGGGAGCGCGAACGATTTCGAGCGCCATCCGGTAACCGGCGGATAATGGATCGGGCATGGATGCAAAGGATCCGCGCGGCGCGCCCGCAGGAGCGCCGCCGCCCACCTGGGAGAACGTGGTCCGCGAGCACCTCCCCTATCTGCGCGGTTGCGTGGCGTCGGAGCGGATCCCGGCGGCCGACAGGGAAGACGTGCTGCAGGAGGTGCTTCACGGCATCTCGCGGGCCTTGGCCACGTTCGATCCGGCCCGGGGCGAGCTGCGCGCCTGGCTGAGGGGCATCGTCCACAACCATGCATCCATGTATCGGCGCCGCGCCCACCGGCGGCGCGAGGAGCCGTGGCCGGACGAGCCGCTGGAGGTCGCCGACGAGGCGCCGAGCTCCGAGGAGCGCCAGATGGAGCGCGAGCGGCGGCAGCTCCTGTCGAAGCTGCTCCTCGAGCTGCCGCCGGATCGGCGCGAGGCGGTCATTGCCCACGAGCTCGACGAAGCGGGCATCGGCCATGTCGCGGAGCTGCTCTCGATACCCGCCACCACCGCGAAGAGCCGAGTCCGCCACGGGCGCGAGGAGCTCAAGGCGGCGGCGCGCCGCTGGCAGGCGCGCCATCACCGCCGCCTCGCCGCCCTCCTGCCGATGCGCGCAGCAGGTTGCTCGGGGGAGCGCTCGCGGCGCGCCGCGCTGCAAGAGCGCCTGCCGCATCGCGCCTGGCGCGCGCTCCGCCATGCGGTGTCCGGCGCAAGGGCGCCGCGGCCACGGACGGTCGCCCCCACCTGCGCCTCGCCCGCGGTGGGCGCCTTCGGAATCGTCCTCACAGCAGGGCTCCTGCTGGTCGGGCACGGCGGCGCTCTTCCCGGAGGCGCGGCATTGCCGGCCACCGCCATCGCCGCGCATCATCACGCGGCCTCGACGGCGACGCCGGCAGATGAAATCAGCGAGCCCTCGTATCTGGCGCAGAGCGACAAGCCACCGTCGCGAGCTGCGATGTTCTCCGCGAAGACCAGCGACAGCGCTTCAGCTCGTCCGGGCCCCCTGCCCCGCCAGCCGCAGCGCCGGCCGGGCGCGCAGGACGACGACCGGGAGCACCTGAGGATGGCCGCCGCAGCGCGCGCCATCGGGCACGACGCGCTGGCTCGCGCGCTGCTGGAGCGGCGCCATGACCCGCCGGGAGTCGCTCCCCCACCCGGCCACAACGGGTCCCTGGCTTCCTCGACGCCCACAGCGCGCGTTCGCTGAGGCGTTCGCTGAGGAAGAGCGCCTCCGCGACAACGCATCACGATTTCCCGGCGCCCGAAATCCTCGACGTAGGTCGACGCGACCGGCGAGCTGCGATGTCGGCTCGCGCGCACGGGCGGCGCACGGCCGCCGCGGGCGCGATGGCGTTCATGGCCTCTCTACAAACACCGCTCGCCGAGATCCGGTATGCCGACGCGACGCCGCACCACAACCGCCGTCCACGAGCGCTGCACGCCCCGGCACCGCCTTCCACCGATCGCGACGCGCCCCGCGCTCCGCATTCCCGTGGAGCGCATCCTCGCCGAGCGCCGCTGGATTACCGCGCTCGTCCTCGCTGGCGGCGTATCCCCCCGCGACCACGAGGATGTCGTGCAGGCCGTGATCCTGGCCGCGTGGATGGCCGTCGAGGAGGGCAGATACCGCCCGGACGCGTCCGCCGACCCGCGGCGGGCGCTCCTCGGCTGGCTCCACGGAATCGTCTGGCGCAAGGTCGGCCACCACGTCAATCGCGCCTGGGTCCGCCGGGAGATCCCCGTGGCGGATCCGTGGAGCATCCAGCCGGAGCCGCCGCGCGACGACCTGCTCCTCGTCGAGGCGCGCGAGCGCCTCCTCGCCGTACGCCTCGCCGCCTCCAGGCTGCCGCAGCGCGACCGGCAGATGCTCGCCCTCTGCGCGGCCGGCCACGGTCTCCGCGACATCGCACGCACGCTCGGCACGCCCAGCTCGACGGGGGCGCGGCAGGTCCGCCGGGCTCGCAGGAAGCTCCGGATGTTGCTCCGCCGTTGAGGCTCGATGACTGGCCATCATCGAGCTGCTCCAACCTCCAACACCGGTCGCGGATCCGCTCCTACGTCGTCGCGACGAGCAGCTCTTCCCCCTTCGAGGGCCGGAGGCCATCGGTCCTTCCAGCGAAGTAGCGCTGCTCGAGGCTCTCCGCCGATACGTGCTGCGCGTCCTTGAAACCAGCGCCGCGCGCGAGCGCCAGGATCTCCGACGGCGCGAAGAGGCTGAGGAAAGGCGTGCCGGCGGCTCGCGCTCCCTTGTGCGCCCACTCGGCGGCGGGACGGACCTCGGGCTCGACGAGCTCGAGGGGCAACATGAACGTCATGGCCAGCGTGGACCCCGAGGCGAGCGCCGCGATCTGGCGCAGCGTGGCAAGGTTCGCGTCCCGGGTGAGATACATGCTGACCCCCGTGGACGCCACGACCGCCGGCTGGGTCGCATCGAAGCCGGCGCCCGCCAGCTCGTCCCAGAAGGAAGAGCCCGCCTCGAAGTCGACCGGCACGAGCCGCAGCCAGTCCGGGACATCGAAGCCGAGCTCGATGAGCCGCCTCCGCTTCCAGGCCTGAGCGCCAGGCCGGTCGACCTCGAAGACCCGAAGGCGAGAGGCGATCTCCGGCCTGCGCTGGGCGAACGTATCCAGACCGGCTCCGAGGATGACGTACTGGCGGACGCCGAGGCCAGCCTGCTCCTCGACGAGATCCTCGATGAACCGAGCACGGGCCACGATCGAGGCCCGGAAGCGGCTCGTCGCCTGCGGGTCCATGTCCGGACGCTGGCGCCAGCCGTCGTCCGGGTCCGCCAGCTTCAGGCCAATTTCGTCTTCGAGGACGTGCGGCGGCGCATCGGCCTGGACGTGGTTCGCTCGCCACAGGGCCACGCGCACCGCCGTGGGGTCTGCTTCCATCCTTCGCTCCTCAGGCATGACGTTCCTCCCGTCTACTCCGCCGCCCGAAGCGGCGCTTGCACGCTGAGCGGCCGACCGTCGGGATCGGCGAGCAGCATCTCGAGCGCATGCCAATGCTGCGGCTCGAACGGGCGAAGCACGGTGCCGGCGCTCGGCGGCGAGAACCGCGCGGCGTCGCCCACAGCGAACACCGGCACGAGCTGCAGCGCGCTGTCGCGCGGCCGCTCGGCGACGAAGATGTAGGGCCCGCCGCGGGGATGGCGCAGACGGCCCGAGTGGTGCTCGGTCTCGAACTCGAGCTTGTAACCAAGGCCCTGCCAGAACGCGACCGTCTTGCCCCAGTTGTGCGTCTCGATGAGCAGGCCTTCGATGCCGTCAGTCTCCATGCTTCCTCCGCTTGCCTCTGTGGTCGTCGAGGTACGCGCGCAGCGCGGCGGCCACGATCGCCGACAGCGACTGCTCGACCTCGACCGCGTGATGCTTGACCTCGCGAATCAACTCGGTCGGCAGATACACGTTGAACTGCTTCACGTCGTCCGCCATGTGCAACCATACTAGGATGCTAGCATGCTAGTGTCAAGACGACGCGGCGGGGGCGAGCGCCCGCCGCGCTTCGTCGCGCGATCACGGAGCCCCCACACGCCACACCCCTTCCCGACATGCACACACCCGCGGCATCTACCCTCGCCAGCCCCGGGGCATCCCACGCGCTCGACGCGATTCCATTGCCGCGCGGCGTCGGCCGCCTGCGCGCGTCGGGTCGTGCTCAGGGATAGCCATTGATTCGGAAAAGTTGTTAGCCTGAATCGTCGTCCACCGATCACCCCGGATCACACGAACGGGAGGGAGGAAATCATGCAGTTGAAGGTCAAGCTCGCGCGCTTCCAGGCGCGCCTCGCCGTCGCCGCGGCCGCTTCCCTGGGCACGCTCGCGACGAGCGATCTCGCGCGAGGCGCGCCGTCGTACACCCTCTTCGAGAGCGGGCAGGTCCGCCCCCTCGCCATGTCGCCCGACGGCAAGCTGCTGCTCGCGCTCAACACGCCAGACGGGCGCCTCGAGGTCTTCGGCGCCCACCGCGGCGGCCTCTCCCATCGCGCGTCGATCCCGGTGGGCGTCGAGCCGGTCGCGGTCGCGGCCCGCACCAACGACGAGGTGTGGGTCGTCAATCACCTGTCCGACAGCGTGAGCGTCGTCGAGCTGGACGCCGGGGGCTTCGGCGGGCGCGTGGCGCGCACGCTGCTGGTCGGCGACGAGCCGCGCGATATCGTCTTTGCCGGGCCGGGGAGGCGCCGCGCCTTCATCACGACGGCGCATCGCGGCCAGAACATCCCGTTCGACCCGCAATTCACCACCCCGGGCATCGGCCGCGCCGACGTCTGGGTCTTCGACGCGAACCACCTCGGCGCGTCGCTCGGCGGCGATCCGCTCACCATCCTCACCCTGTTCACCGACACGCCAAGGGCGCTCGCGGCGACGCCGGACGGCAAGCGCGTCTACGCGGCCGGCTTCCATTCAGGCAACCGGACGACCATCGTCAACGAGCAAGTCATCCCCGACGGCTTCGGGCCCGGCGGGACGCTCGGCCCGGCCACGAACGCGCAAGGCTTCCAGGCGCCGGAGGTCTCGATCATCGTCCAGCACGACGGCGCCCACTGGAAGGACGAGGCCGGGCGCGACTGGGACGACGTCATCCAGCTCTCGCTGCCCGACAAGGACGTGTTCGCGATCGACGCGATGGCGAACCCGCCCAAGCGGGTCAGCGGACCCTCCGGCTTCTTCACCGGCGTCGGCACCATCCTGTTCAACATGGCCGTGAACCCCGTGAACGGGAAGGTCTACGTCTCGAACACCGAGGCGCTCAACCTGGCGCGCTTCGAGGGGCCCGGGATCTTCGCCGGCAGCAGCCTGCGCGGGCACCTCCACGAGAGCCGGATCACCGTCCTCGGCGCCGGCTCCGTCACGCCGCGACACCTGAACAAACACATCGACTACGCGAGCTGCTGCGCGCCGGTGCCCAACGCGGAGAGCGAGAAGAGCCTCGCCCAGCCCACCGGCATGGCCGTCTCCGCCGACGGCGAGACGCTGTACGTGGCCGCGCTGGGCTCGAGCAAGATCGGCGTCTTCAGCACGGAGGAGCTCGAGGACGACACGTTCGTCCCCGACTCAGGCAGCCACATCCCGGTGACCGGCGGCGGCCCGACCGGGCTCGCCCTCGACGGCGCGCGGCGCCAGCTCTACGTGCTCACCCGGTTCGACAACGGAATCTCGATCATCGACACCCGGAAGCGCAAGGAGGTGGCGCACGTCACGATGTACACCCCCGAGCCGCCCGCCATCGTGAACGGCCGGCGCTTCCTGTACGACGCGGCGTTCTCCTCGAGCCACGGCGACTCGTCGTGCGCGAGCTGCCATATCTTCGGGGACTTCGACAGCCTGGCGTGGGACCTCGGCAACCCGGACGCGCCCGTGGAGGGGAACCCGGGTCCGTTCGGAAACATCACGAATTTCTTCACCGGCGAGCCGATGCCGACCGACTTCCACCCCATGAAAGGGCCCATGACGACCCAGAGCCTGCGCGGCATGGCCAACCACGGGCCCATGCACTGGCGCGGCGACAGGACGGGCGGTATCCCGGGCACGCCCTCCGCGCAGCCCGACACCGGGACGTTCGACGAGCGCGCGGCCTTCAAGAAGTTCCAGGCCGGCTTCACGGACCTGCTCGGGCGGCACGACTTCATCCCGGAGGCCGACATGGAGGCCTTCACCGATTTCATCCTCAAGGTGACCTACCCGCCGAACCCCGTCCGGAACCTCGACAACTCGCTGACCCCCGCCCAGCAGCAAGCCGAGGATTTCTTCTTCAACGTCGTCGTCGACATCACCGAGCGGTGCGGCGACTGCCACGCCGTCGACCCCGGCGCAAACCCGGAGTCCGATACCCCGGGGTTCTTCGGCACGACGGCGTTCACGACCTTCGAGTTCCAGCCGATGGTGCTCAAGATCCCGCACCTCCGCAACGCCTACCAGAAAGTGGGGATGTTCGGCGCCGAGCTCCCGCTCTCGAACACCTTCGACGAGTTCCCCTTCATGGGAGACCAGGTGCGAGGGTTCGGCTACATCCACGACGGGACGTTCGATACGATCTTCAGGTTCCTCCGCGTCTCGGATTTCTCGGATCAGTTCGTGACGCCGTTCGCCGAGAACCCGACGGGTATCCCGGTCACGCCGGCGGGCGACGCGCTCCGCCGCGGGCTCGAGTCGCTCATCCTCGCCTTCCCGACCAACATGGCGCCCATCGTCGGCCAGCAGATCACGCTGACCCGCCACAACGCGCACGTGGTGGCGCCGCGCATCCAGCTCTTGCGCGCGCGCGCGGAGGCCGGCGAGTGCGACCTCGTCGCGAGGAGCAGCCTGCTCGGCCGATCGCTCGGCTATCTTTACCTGGGCGGCGGAGCCTTCGCCGCGAACCGCAGCGCCGCCCCGCCGCTCAGCGATACGCTGCTCCGTTACCTCGCCGTCGTGACCGGCAAAGAGCTGACGTATACCTGCATGCCGCCAGGGTCCGGAGAGCGCGCGGGGATCGACCGTGACCTCGACGGCTTCCGCGACGGCGACGAAGAAGACGCCGGCAGCGATCCCGCCGATCCCTCCGACACCCCCTGATCCGCGGGCGGTTGCGCTCGTCGCCCCACCCCGCCTCCCGCGCCGTCGAAGGTGGCTCCGGCCCGTTCCTTGGTTCGCCGCATGCGCCTCGACGCGACGGGAATCGACTACGTCCACGACGTAAGCGTGGCCACCGACGATTGTCCGCGATAGAGAGGGCAGACTCATCCGGAGAGTCACGCCATGCCGCCGTTCCTGGACACGCAAGCCCCCCCCGCCGGCTCGCCGCTGGCCGCACCGATGGCCATGCCGCGCTTCCTCCCCGCGGCGGTGCGCCTGTCCCTGTCGCTCGCGGAGCTGCACAAGGACGGCTCGATCCACGGACGGCTGTCGCCTCGCAGCCTGCTCCTCGGGGACGGCGGTGACCCGCTCCGCATCGCCGCCCCGCCGGCCGGCGCTCGCGACCGGGAACATCTCGTGGCGGACGTGCTCGCCCATCCGGAGCTATTTCCGTACATATCCCCCGAGATCACCGGGCGGCTCAACCGGCCGATCGATCACCGCGCCGACCTGTATTCGCTGGGGGCCATCTTTTACGAGATGATCTCGGGCGCCCCGCCGTTTCGAGCCGGCGACCTGCTCGAGTGGACGCATTGCCACGTCGCCAGGCGGCCGCGCCCGCTCACGGAGGTGGCGCCGGCGACACCTTCGGTGGTGTCCGACATCGTGGCGAGGCTCCTGGCCAAGATGCCCGACGAGCGCTACAGGACGGCGCGCGGGCTCGCGCACGATCTCGAGCGGTGCGCCGCCGCCCTGCGCGAGACGGGCAGCGTCGCGCCGTTCACGCTCGGCGCTCAGGACACGCCGGATCGGTTCCAGATCCCGAGGACCCTCATCGGGCGGGATCGCGAGGTTGCGGCGCTGACCGGCGCGTTCGAGCAGGTCGTCTCGACGGGCGCGCCGGCGCTGGCGCTGGTGACCGGCCCGTCGGGGATCGGCAAATCATCGCTCGTGAACGAGCTGCTCCACCACGTCGTGCGGGCCCACGGGGCGTTCGTCTCGGGCAAGTTCGATCAGCACCAGCGGGGTATCCCCTACTCCACGTTCACGCAGGCGTTCGGAGAGCTGGTCCGCCGGCTCCTCGCCGAGAGCGAGGCGCGCCTCGACTCGTGGAGGAAGCGCTTGCTCGAGGCGCTCGGCCGGTATGGTCAGCTCATCATCGACGTCATCCCCCGGGTCGAGCTCATCCTCGGGCAACAGCCGCCCGTGGAGCGGCTGCCGATGAGCGAGTCCGAGAACCGCTTCATCAGGACCTTCCAGCAGTTCGTCGGCGTCTTCGCCAACCGCGATCACCCGTTCGTCCTGTTCCTCGACGACCTGCAGTGGGCGGACGCCGCCAGCATCCGGCTGCTGCGGCGCCTGCTCGATCCGGCGCCGTCGCGCCCCCTGCTCATCATCGGAGCCTACCGCGATGGCGAGGTCAGCCGCTCTCACCCCCTGACCGCGGCCGTGGAAGAGCTGACCGCCGCGGGCGTCCCGGTGCACCGCGTCCCCCTGAGTCCGCTGGGCGCCGCGGACGCGCGCGAGCTGGTGGCTGCCACGCTCTCCTGCGATCCGAAGGCCGCCGAGCCGCTCGCCGAGCGCGTGCACCTCGCGTCGGGCGGCAACCCGTTCCTCTCGGCGCAGGCCCTCACCACGCTGCACAAGAGCGGGCTCGTGCGGTTCGACGGCGGCGAGGGCGCATGGCGGTGGGATCTCGCCGAGATCGACGCGAGCAGGCAGCTCGGCGGCGCCTCGGATCTATCGGCGAGCGCGCTCGATCTGCTGTCGAACGAAGCGCGGACAGCGCTGCAGCTCGGCGCGTGCATCGGCGACGAGTTCGAGATCGCCACGCTGGCCCTGCTCGCCGAGACGCCGGAGGAGGCGCTGCGCGAGCACCTCCGCGAGGCGGCCCGGGAGGAGCTCGTGGAGCTGGGACAGCGCGCGTGCAGCTTCGTGCACGATCGGGTCCGGCAGGCGGCCTACGCGCGGATCCCCGAGGAGACGCGCGCGGCGGAGCACCTCCGCATCGGGCGGCTGCTCCTCTCGGCGGAGGCCCCCGGACAGAGCGTCTTCGCCGTCGCCAGCCAGATGAACCTGGGCGCGCCCCTGATCCGCGATCGGGACGAGCGGGCGCGGGTCGCCGAGCTGAACCTCGCGGCGGGGCGAAAGGCCAAGTCGTCCGCCGCCTACCGGCCGGCCGCAGACTACCTCGCCGCCGGGATGGCCATGCTCGCCGGCGATTGCTGGGAGACGCAGTACGAGCTGGCGTATGCCCTGCACCTGGAGCGCGCCGAGTGCGCGCAGCAGAACGGCGACCTCGAGGAGGCGGAGCGGCTCTGCGCCCTGCTCCTCTCGCGCGCGCGGACGCTCCTGCACAAGGCGCCCGTCTATCGGGTGAAGATCGAGATCCGCACGAGCCGGTTCAGCCCCGACACGATGCCTTGCATCCTCGAGTGCCTGAGCGCCCTGGGCGTCGGCGTGCCCGAGCGCCCGAGCGACGCCGACGTCCGGGCCGCGTTCGACGAGGTGTGGCGCACGCTCGGAGATCGCCCGATCGAGTCGCTGATCGAGCTGCCGCCGATGGCCGACCCGGAGACCCAGGCGATCATGAGCACGCTGGCCGTGACCTACGTCGCGACCTGGTTCATGGACGAGAACGTCGCGCACCTGACGGCCAGCTGGATGGTGCACCTCAGCCTGACGCGCGGCAACGCGGACGCGTCGGTGCTCGCGTACGGCGGCTTCGGGATGTCGCTCGTGCAGCGGTTCGGCGATTACAAGAACGCGTATCGCTTCAGCGAGCTCGCCTATGATCTCGCCGAGCACCGCGGGTCGGTCTATTTCCTGGGCGTCGCGGCGGACCTCCACGGGGTGATGATCTCGCCGTGGGTCCGCCCCCTGGGGGTGAGCCTCGAGGTCATCCAGCGAGGGCTCGGCGCGGCCATCGAGTCCGGGAACCTCATCTTCTCCGCCTTCCTCGCCCTCGGGACGGTGACGCACGGCCTCGCGGCAGGGCAGCCGCTGCGGGAGCTCGACCGCGTGTGCGAGGCGCGGATGGAGACCATCCGCGCGGCGAACTTCGCCATGGCCGAGCGGTGCCTCGCCGTCATCCAGCGCTTCCTCAAGAACATGATGGGCCAGACGAGCGGCCCGCTGACGTTCAGCGGCGCCGGCTTCGACGAGGCGCTCTTCGCGGAGCAGCTCGCCGACGGGAGCTCGCCGCTCGCGGCGCTCTGGTATCACGTGCTGCGGCTCCAGGCCCGCTTCCTCGTCGGCGAGCTGGAAGAGGCTTCCCGGGCCGCGGCCGCGGCGCAGGAGATGTACTGGGCGAGCGGGCTCCAGATCGTGGTCCCCGACTACCACTTCTATGCTGCCCTCACCCTCGCGACCAGCCCCGCGGATCCCGGGGAGCCCCGGAGGAGGCGCGAGGCGCTCGCGGCCCTCTCGGCCCACGACGCGCGCCTCCGCGGCTTCGCCGAGAACTGCCCCGAGAGCTTCTCGCACAAACACGCGCTGATCCAGGCGGAGATCGCCAGGATCGAGGACCGCCCCCTCGACGCGATGAGGCTTTACGAGCGCGCCATCGTCGCGGCCCGGGAGGGCGGCTTCGCGCACGACGAGGGTGTCTGCGCGGAGGTCGCCGCGCGCTTCTACATGGGCCGCGGCGCCGCGACCGCGGGGCTCGGCCACCTGAGCGTGGCGCGGGCGTGTTACGCCCGCTGGGGCGCCGCGCTCCTCGTCGAGCGGCTCGAGCAGCGGTACCCGGAGCTCTGCCAGGCGGCGATCGACGCGCCCCAGCGCGCCGCGGACGACCGCAGCCGGGAGATGGACACCCTCGCCGTGGTCAGGGCCCTTCAGGCCATCTCCAGCGAGATCGTCCTGGACAAGCTCCTGTCGAACCTGCTCCGCGTGGTCATCGAGCACGCGGCCGCGGAGCGCTGCCGCCTGCTCCTCGTCCAGGATGGGCAGGTCACGCTGCTCGCGAGCGCCTGCGCCGAGCAGGCGGTGGAGATCCAGCGCCTCGCGGGCGAGGGCTCGCTTTCCCCGGAGAGCTTGCCGATGTCCATCATCAGCTACGTGAAGCGGACCGGAGAGCACGTGATCCTGGACGACGCGTCTCAAGGCGGCCCCTATGCGGCCGACGCGTACATCGCGCGCCGCCGGACCAAGTCGGCGTGCTGCGTGCCGATCACGCGGCAGAAGACGCTGACAGGCATCCTCTACCTGGAGAACGACCTCACGAGCGGCGCGTTCAAGGCGGACCGGCTCGCGTTGCTCGACCTCGTGGCGAAGCAGGCGGCCATCTCCGTGGAGAACGCCCTTCTTTACGAGGGGCTCGCCCGCGAGAACGGCGAGCGGAAGCGGGTGGAGGACGAGCTGCGCGAGCAGCTGGAGATCGTCATGCGCCAGGAGGACGCGATACGAGCGCTGTCGACGCCGATCATCGAGGTGTGGGACGGCGTCGTGACGATGCCGATCTTCGGGCCCATCGACGGCCAGCGGGCGACGCAGATCATGGACGTGCTGCTCGAGACGATCGCGCGCAAGGGCTGCCGGTATGCGATCCTGGATCTCACCGGCGTCGAGGTCGTCGACACGGTCACGGCGCACCACGTGCTCTCGGTCATCCGCGCCGTCGAGCTGCTGGGCGCCCGAGGCATGGTGGTCGGCCTCCGGGCCGAGGTGGCTCAGACCATCGTCTCGGCCGGCGTGGATCTCACGCGCATCCGGACGCTCGGGAACCTCCGGCAGGCGCTCCAGGTCTGCCTGCGGGGGTCGAAGCGCTCGCCCTGATCACGAGCGCGACCCTCGGGCCGGCAGGTGGACACGCCGGCTCAGCGGCCGGCGCCCCCCTGGTCGGTCGTGTAGGGCAGGGCCAGGAGCGCATCGTATTGCGCTGGAGAGAGCCCGGTGATGGCCCGGTACTCGTCGAGGAACCGCGCCTCGACCTCTCGAATGGTCGCCCAGCGCGCCGCCACGGGCTCTCCCGCGGCGACCTGCCGCCGGATCGCCGCCTTGAGCTCGTCGCTCGCCGAAAAGATGCGCTTCTCGGCGAGCTCGCGTGTCTCGGCGGACAGCTCGCGCCCCAGCACCTGCTCCACGGCCTCCCAGCGCTGGAGGTGCATGGCGAGCGCTCCCATGGTGGTGAGCTCCTGCAGCTCCGCCAGCGTGAGCCCCTCGCGCGCCGCCTTCTCCTCGGCCATCTCCAGGTTGTGTTCGAAGAACGCCTCCGCGTCGGCGCGGAACGCCTCCTCGCCCGGGCGCTCGTCGCCCGCCGCGAGCGCCTTCGCGTAGGCCGCCGCGCCGCGGTCGCCGTCCGGCAGCCGCTCGGGCTCGCGGGCAGGCGAGAGCCCGCGCGCCGGCACCGTGCGCGAAAGCCGCTCGGGCTCGCGGGCAGGCGAGGGCCCGCGCGCCGGCACCACGCCCTCGATCGCGGAGCGAGGACCGCCCGCGACCTCGTGCTCCGGCGCGGAGCGGCCCCCCTGCGCGGCGCCGGCGGACGGCGCGGCGCGCTCGGGCCCCCCGGCGGACGGCGGGCGAGGGAGCGCTCCCCGGCCGAGCCAGAAGAAGAGGCCCGCCGCGACGCCCGCCAGGGCCAGCGCGATGGGCGCCGCCGCCCGGCCGCGATCAGAGACAGGGGCTCGCGATCCCAATCTCCATCCCCTGGCAGCTCGAGAACTCGCGAATCCAGCAATCGCTGTTGCAATCCGTCAGGATGTTATAGCTGCACTCGGTGGATCTCGCCGCGTAATTGGGCGTGGCGTACACCTCGTTCGTGTGCTGCCCGCACGCGTTGAGCTCCGCCGCGCCGCTCGTCACGTTCGACCCGAGGTACACGTAGCCGGCGCTGTGCAGCGAGTCCCACGACCGTCCGCTGTAGCAGAAGCGCGTCGCGGTGAACCCATCGTAGTCCTGGTTGCTGAGGATGGAGACGTCGTTGGTGTGACAACCGACCCGATGGTAGGCGAGCCCCAGGAAGAGGTCGTCGCCCCAGTAATCGATGTATTCCGTGGCCTGCGCCGCGCTGGCGACGCCGACGACCGTGACGGCGGCCGAGAGCGAAGCGAGCCTCTTCACGAGCGCGCTGGTCACCCCTCGCGCGCAGCTCCCGCGATAGAAATTTTTCATCGATATTTACCCCTGTGAGCTAAGGACCGAAACTCGGTGTCATGACTATCACAGATCACCGCCCCTGGATGAGGAATATGCGTGATCGCGGGCTTCGCGCTTTCCTCCATTTACCCATAGCCACCCATAGCGGCCACAGTCCCTGGTGCTTGCGTTCATCGTACGTACGACGGTGGTGTCGATCGCCGCGTCCGGTATCGACGTCGCTGGTTCGATAGCTGCTCCGAGCGTCCCCTGCGGCATCGAGCGCGCCGCGGCCCGAGCGCCCCTCCTGACGAGCCGGGTCAGCCGTCGTCGCAACCGTCGTCTCCGCCCGAACGGCTCGAGGCGTCCGGCGCGCCGCTCCCATCGGCGCGGCCGCGCGTCAACGCGCGTCACCCCGCGTCGCGCCGCGCAACCCCGCATCATTTCCGCCCGCTGTGCAAGCGGTGGATCTGGGGCCGCGATCGGACGATGCTTCCGCGCGAAACTGCTCGCCGAGGAGGACACATCATGGTGTACAGCCCGCCGAACACGCCTTCTGCCAAGGTTTCGTTCAAATCTCGCTACGGCAACTTCATCGGGGGAGAATGGAAGGAGCCGCAGAAGGGCCAGTACTTCGAGGACATCACGCCGGTGACGGGGAAGCCGTTCTGCGAGATCCCGCGGTCCACGGCGGAGGACGTGGAGAAGGCGCTCGACGCGGCGCACGCGGCGAAGGCCTCGTGGGCGAAGACCTCGCCGGCGGAGCGCTCGATCCTCCTCAACAAGATCGCCGATCGCATCGAGCAGAACCTGGAGATGCTCGCGGTCGCCGAGACCTGGGACAACGGCAAGCCCGTGCGGGAGACGCTCGCGGCAGACCTGCCGCTCACCATCGACCACTTCCGCTACTTCGCGGGCGTGATCCGCGGGCAGGAGGGGTCGGTCGCCGAGATCGACGCGAACACGTACGCGTACCACTTCCACGAGCCGGTCGGCGTGGTAGGGCAGATCATTCCCTGGAATTTCCCGCTGCTCATGGCGGCGTGGAAGCTCGCGCCGGCGCTCGCCGCGGGGAACACGGTCGTCATCAAGCCGGCGGAGCAGACGCCGGCCACGATCCTCCTGCTCATGGAGCTCGTCGGCGACCTGCTCCCGGCGGGCGTGGTCAACGTGGTGAACGGCTTCGGCGTCGAGGCGGGCAAGCCGCTCGCGTCGAGCCCGCGCGTCAACAAGGTCGCGTTCACGGGCGAGACGACCACGGGCCGCCTCATCATGCAGTACGCGAGCGAGAACCTGATCCCGGTCACGCTGGAGCTCGGCGGCAAGTCGCCGAACATCTTCTTCCAGGACGTGCTCGACAAGGACGACGATTACCTCGACAAGGCGCTCGAGGGCTTCGCCATGTTCGTGCTGAACCAGGGCGAGGTGTGCACCTGCCCGTCGCGCGCGCTGATCAGCGAGAAGATCTACGGCCAGTTCCTGGAGCGCGCCGTGGCGCGCACGAAGCGCCACGTGCCAGGCAACCCGCTCGATCCGGCCACGACCGTCGGCGCCCAGGCGTCGCGGGACCAGCTCGAGAAGATCCTGAGCTACCTCGCCATCGGCAAGCAGGAGGGCGCGAAGGTCCTGCTCGGCGGCGAGCAGGCGCAGCTCCCGGGCGATCTCTCGGGCGGCTACTATGTGCTGCCCACCATCTTCCAGGGCCACAACAGGATGCGCGTGTTCCAGGAGGAGATCTTCGGGCCCGTGGTGAGCGCCACGAGCTTCAAGGACTACGACGACGCGATCTCCATCGCCAATGATACGCTCTACGGCCTCGGCGCGGGCGTGTGGACGCGCGACGGCACGCTGGCATTCCGCGCGGGCCGCGCGATCCAGGCGGGCCGGGTGTGGACGAACTGCTATCACCTCTACCCGGCGCACGCGGCGTTCGGCGGCTACAAGCACTCGGGCATCGGCCGCGAGACGCACGCGATGATGCTGCGCCACTACCAGCAGACGAAGAACCTCCTCGTCAGCTACGACCCGAAGCCCATGGGCTTCTTCTGACCGGAGGCGCCGCGATGGCCGTCTCGCGCGTGATCGTCTCCCCTGCCGCCGCGGCGCTCATCCGCGAGCTCCGCGGCGAGCACGGGGAGCTGCTCTTCCACCAGTCGGGCGGCTGCTGCGACGGCAGCGCGCCGATGTGCTTCCCGCGGCGCGAGTTCCGGGTGGGCGGGCAGGACGTGCTGCTCGGCGAGATCGAGGGCTGCCCGTTCTACATGGGCGCCGCGCAGTTCGAGCTCTGGAAGCACACCCAGCTCGAGATCGACGTGGTCCCCGGCCGCGGCAGCGGCTTCTCCGTCGAGGCGCCGCGCGGCGTGCGGTTTCTCACCCGCTCCCGCGTGTTCACCGACGGCGAGATCGCCGAGCTCGAGCGGCTAGGCCCGCCTCCGCGCGGCGCGAGCTGACGACGCTCACCTCCGCAGGGCCGCGCCGCCGTGGCCCTGCGGGGCCGTGCCGCGGCCCGACCTAATCGCACGTGCCGCCATCGTCGTTGCTGTGGAGGTTGACTTCGTTCGGCGGCTCCGTGAGCTGGGCGGCGAGCGCCTCGGCCTCACATTGCGGCATCGCCGGGTTCCACGCGATGGTCAGCGAGTCCACGACGCTGGTGAGCGAGGGGAGGGCGAGATCCGTGAGGCGCTCGTTCTCCACGATGGCGAGCGCATTGACCTCGTGCAGCAAGGGCAAGTCGACGACCTCGAGCCGGTCATTGCCGTCTCCGATGCGCCCGATGAGGATGAATTTGGCCTTCACGAGCCCGCTGACCCCGATGCGCGTCATCGCGTCATTGCCCATGATCTCCAGGTTGCCGCCGATGAGCGCCAGCGAGGCGAGGCCGGAGAGGTCCTCCAGCGCGGGGTTGCCATTGATCATGACGTGCTGGGAGACCGACTCCAGCTGCGCAAAGCCGTCCAGCCCGGTGAGCCGCGGGTTGTCCCACACCGTGAGCGATTCGGTGCGACGCAGCGCGGGCAGCGAGAAGCTGGTCAGCGACTCGTTGTACACGATGCTGACCCGCTTCCGGACAGTGCTCAGCGAGGGCAGCGAGAACGACGTGAGCTTCGGCAGATGGTCGACGATGACCTCGGGCGCGCTCTCGAGCAGCGGCGCGTCGAGATCCGTGAGCTCGGGGCTGGCGCTGACGACGAAGGTGTCGCCCACGGCACGGAGCGCCGGGAGCGACACCCGCGCGGCGCGCGGCGCGAAGGACACGGACAGGCGGCCGGCGGCCGCCTCGAGCCTCGGAAGCGCGATCTGGGCCGCGGCGATGTTCGTCAGGGAGAGCTCGCCGTGCACCTCGCGCAGGACGGGGAGCTCCAGCGCCTGGGCCGCGGACCCGTCAGCGACGTCGATCCCGCCGGCCTCGAGGAGCGCGGGGAACGCGATCCGCTCGAGCGCTGGGCTGTCGAGGTAGATGCGGCCGCCGCTGCGCTGGAGCGAGGGCAACGCGAGGTCCGCGAGCGCCTCCATCTGGATCTGGAGCGCGTCGGTAATCAGAGGATCCAGCGTGCGTCCGATCTCGGTGAGCGCCGGCAGAGAGAGCGCCGCGAGCCGATCGATGTCCCAGAGCCTCAGAGCGCCCCCCACGCGCCAGAGCGACGGCAGCGACATCGACCGGAGCTGCGGCGTGGAGACCACGGTGAAGTCGCCGCCGACGTGCGCGAGCGCCGGCAGCGAGAGCCGCTCCAGCGCGTCCGGGGCCTCCACGTGGAGCGAGCCGCCGACATAGGCGAGGTCGTCGAGCGCCACGGCCGTCGCTAGATCCCAGCGGATGGCCAGCGTTCCCGTGATCACGCGGATGCCGTCCAGGGCCAGGAGAGCGTCGGCGTCGTTCACGGTATAGTTGCCGATATACGACCCGTCGCACACGTACTCCGTGTCGTCGATCTCCTCCTCGTCAAGCGCGCCGTCGCGGTCGTCGTCCACGCCGCTGTGCACGGCCGCCCCGCCGCCGAGGCAGCCCGGTCCCGCCGGCTCCTCGTCGATGCGGACGAGCCGCTCCGGCGCCTCGGTCGGCGCGCCCGCGCAAACGTAGGTGGTCTCGGAGACCTCCGCCGCGTCGAGCACCCCGTCGCCGTCGAGGTCGAGCCCGGAGCGCACCGCCGTCCCGCCGTGAGGACACGGCTCGCCCGGCGGCTCCTCGGCCTGCGTCGTGAGGAGATCCGGCAGCTCGCCCTGCCCGGCGCAGACGTACTCGGTGGTGTCGATCTCGCCCGGATCGAGGGCGCCGTCTCCATCGTCGTCGCGCCCCTCGTGGATGGCGCGGCCCCCTCCAGGGCAGTTTGCGCCCGGGGGCTCGTCCTCGACGCGCGCCGCCAGCGCTCCGGCCTCCCCATCGGGCGCCGAGGGGCCGTCGGAGCCGCAGCCGCCGTTCGCGAGGGCGACGGCCAGGAGCCAAGGGGCCAACAGGAGGGGACGGCCTCGGGGCATCATCCAAGCTCTCTTATCCTTGCAGAGCAGGCGATTGCCAGCGCTATCGCGGGGCAGCACGAATCCCGCCAGCCATGCTCGTGGGCGACCGGTGCAGGTTGTCGGTCACCGGCGTCGCGCCCCGGCCGGGCGCTTCGACGGGGCGATACAGAGAGCGTCGCGCGCGCCCGCGCGGAGATCATCGGCGCTTCGAGCTGGAGTCGGGCAGGAGACACGCCTCCAGCGCGTCGCAGATCCTCGACAGCTCCTCGCTCGTGTGCGCCGCGAAGCCGAACCGAAATGCGGGCAAGGACCCAGCCGCGACGTGGGCAGACCCCGGCGTGATGGCCAGTCCGCGCGCGTGCGCGCGATTGACGAGCTCTTCCGAGGTCAAGCCGCGCAAGCGGATCCAGAGCGCCAGCCCGCCGCCGGGCGGATCGCACGCGACCGCGGAGCGCAACGGCGACCTCGACGCGAGCTGTTGCAGCAGGTGGTCACGGCGCTCCCGGTAGAGCTGCCGGGCGCGCCGCGCGTGACGCTGGACCTCGCCGTCCTCGATGAGCTCGGCCACGGCGCGCTCGAGGACGACGTCTCCCTGCCGATCGAGCAGCTCGCGGACCGCTCTCAGGCGCGCGACCACGGCCCTGTCCGCGATGATGTATCCGAGCCTGATGGCGGGGGCGATGAGCTTCGAGAGCGAAGCGACGTAGATGCAGCGCGACGAGAGGTCCTTGGCCGCAGCGAGGGGCAAGAGCGGCGCGCCCTCGAAGTGGTACTCGTAGTCGTAGTCGTCCTCCACGATGTAGAGCCCGAAGGACTCGCAGATTCGTCGCAGGTGCATCCGGCGCTCGGCGGACATCGCGACCGTCGTGGGGTACTGATGGTGCGGGGTCACGTACACGGCCTTGAGGCGCCCCTTCAGCCTCCTGGCGTGCGCCTCCAGCTCGTCTGTTCGAAGACCATCGGCGTCGACGGGCACATGGACGACGTCGGCCCGAGCGAGCTTGAAGGCGCGCCAGGCTGGCGCATAGCCGGGGTCCTCGGCGGCGACGACATCCCCGGGCTCCAGCATTGCCAGCGCGAACAGGCTCAGCGCGCCCTGGCTGCCGCGCGTCAGGACGATCTCCTCCGAGGAGCACGATAGCCCGCGAGCGTGATTGACGAAGCCCGCAAGGACCTCCCTGAGCACGGGATCGCCTGCGGCATCTCCGTAGCCGAGGCCCGTCCGGGCCAGCGCTCGCAGGGCGCGCCGCTGGGCGCGGGCGAGCTGATCCACGGGCGCGATCCGGGCGTCTGGCGCCCCGTCGTTCACCGCGATCACGGCGGCGCGCCGCTGGGCGGGCGCCGTCCGGACGGAGCGGCGGCCCTCGGCGTCGGCGACAGCGAGCGTCGGAAGGTTGAGCGCGACCCGGGTGCCGCGGGCGGGGAGCGCCTCGAGCCACCCCTGGGCCACCAGCTCGCCCACGGCAGCGACGACGACCTTCCGGTTGACCTTGAGCTGGGCTGCGAGCGTGCGGCTGCCCGGAAGCGTCGAGCCGGGCAGGAGTCGCCCGCGCTGAATCTCCTGGACGATCGCGCGGCTCAGCTGGGTTTGCCGTGGCACGGACGCGCCGTCGTCGAGCACCAGGTCGAAGCGCCAGGGCCGACCAGCTGGACCCGTCGAGATGTTGGTTCTGGAGCCTCCCATGGGTCCAGATTCGCGCTATTCCTGCTCCTGTGCAAGGCGCTCTTCGCGCCGACAAGGAGCAGACATGAGCGAACAGTTCCATTCAGGAGACTTCGACAAGACGCCGCCGCGGCCTCGCGTGGTGATGCCAGAGAGGCTCGCGCACCCCGCGGTCGAGTCCGACGGGCACCGCGACGCCTACTCGAGAGCGCGGAAGCACCCGGTCTTCTTCGTGGATCTCCCGTCACACGCGATCAGCGTGACCATCGGCTGGCTCGAGCCGGGGCAATCCTCGAATCGCCATCGGCACACGTACGAGACCATCCTGTACGTCCTGGAGGGAGAGGGCTACTCGTACGTGGGCGGGAAGCGCGTCGACTGGAAGCAGGGGGACGCTGTCTATGTCCCGGTGTGGGCGTGGCACAACCACGTCAACACCGGAGAGGGGCGGGCGCGCTACCTCGCCTGCGAGAACGCGCCGGCGCTGCAGAACATGGGAGGGGTGGCGCTGCGCGAGGAGGTGCCGGGCCGGGCCGACCAGCTCTTCGACAGGAACCACGAGGCGGAAGGAGGCGCGCGATGACATCGCCTCTCCGTGGGATCGTCGCTTACCCCATCACGCCGTTCACGGAGGCCGGGCGCGTCGATGAGCAGCTCCTCGGGCGCATCGTCGACGACATGCTCGCCGCGGGCGTCCATGCGATCGCGCCGCTGGGCAGCACCGGGGTGTTGCCGTACCTCTCGGACGAGGAGCGGGAGGCCGTCACCGACCTCGTCGTCAAGCGCGTGGCCGGCCGGGCTCCGACCCTGGTCGGCGTGTCGAGCCTCACCACCGAGCGGACCGTGCACCACGCGAGGTACGCGGAGCGGGCTGGCGCGACCGCGGTGATGATCATCCCGATGAGCTACTGGAAGCTCTCGGACAAGGAGATCGTGGCGCACTTCGAAGCGGTCGCGAAGGCCATCTCCATCCCTATCGCCGTGTACAACAACCCGGCGACGGGCGGCATCGACCTGAGCCCCGACACGATCGCGCGGCTGCTGCGCATCCCGAACGTCACGATGGTGAAGGAGAGCACCGGCGACGTGAACCGGATGCACCGTCTCGTGCAGCTCTGCGGCGACCAGGTGGCCTTTTACAACGGGAGCAATCCGCTCGCGCTCGCCGCGTTCGTGGCCGGGGCCCGCGGCTGGTGCACGGCTGCCCCGCACGTCATCCCTCGCCTCACCGTCGAGCTTTACGACGCGGTGACGCGCGGCGACCTCGAGGCGGCTCGACGCTCCTTCTACCGCCAGCTGCCTTTCCTTCAGTTCATCGTCGCGCACGGCCTGCCGCGAGCCATCTCGGCGGCCCTCGAGCTGATGGGCACGCGCGTCGGGCCGCTCCGGGCCCCGCTGCAGCCGCTCGAGAAGGAGCGGATCGCGGAGCTCCGGCGGATCCTGGTCGATCTCGCCGTGCTGCCGCCGGCTTGACGCGCTCGTCGCGTCAACGCTGCTCGCCGAGGCGTGGCGCGCGGGCGCCTAAGGCTCTCCGGTTCCGCAGGCGATCTCGCTGATCCGGAGCTGTCCCGCCTCGAGCTGCGCGAGGAAGACGCGCCCATCGCTCGACGGAATACGAGCTCCTGGAAAGGGCCCGCCGGTGAGCGGGATCAAGGTGTCGTCCTTCCACCGGGCGAACGTGGACCCGCTCGGGCTCCGGATCTCGATGAGGGGCAAAGCTCCGCCTGCCACCCAGGAGTAGGATGGATGCGCGTCGGAAGCGGGCAGCCGCGCCACCTGGCTCAGCTCATCGGGCGCGAGGCGGTACACCGTGAGCCCTCGGGGTCCCGCGTCCGTCCGCTTGTCAGGAAACGAGAAGTAGATTCCGGTCGGATCCACGGAGACCGCCGGGCACGAGATCTCTTCGGGCATCGGCCACTGGGCCACCGCTCGAGTCTCTCCGGCCGCGTCGAGCTCGACGATGTGAAGCGCGCCCGTATTCGCGTCGACCGCGCTCCCCAGAGCTCCGTGCTCGGTGCCCGTGAGCGTGAAGCAGTCGAAGACGACGCTGTCCTCGCTCCCGTACAGCTGCGCCTCGCCGACTTTGTGCGCCATCTTGTCGAGCAGCGCGAAGTGCGGGACTTGAGTGCCCGCATGCGCATTCCCGACCGCCACGCGTTCACCATCGGCCGACAGCGCCACCGCGTTCGCCGACGTCACGCGATTGAAGATGTCGAGCACTTCCTCGGGCTCCGAGGCGGGCTCGCCGCTCGCCAGGAAGGCCTGCGTCACGAGCGCGGTCTCGTAGCCGAGCCCGTCCCTTGCACGGGAGATGATGAAGAGCGGGTCTGCGGCGCTTCCGGCGACCACGAGCGAGATCGGCGGGCCGCCTTCGGACGGGGACGGGATCGACGGCGCCATCCACGCGTTCTCGTCCGTCCCGAGGAGCCAAACATTCCGGGTCACACCGGGGGGCGAGCCGAACGCATCGGCCTCGCGCGTGCCGAAGCCTCCGGGGATGCGGCTGAGGCCTGGAAGGGGAAGGTCGTCCGCCAATTCGGCGACAAGCCGGCTCACCTCGACACAGTCATCCATTCCAGGTGCCGTATCGCCGCCTTCTCCGCCCGCCCCGCCGGCCGCATCTCCGCCGCTCCCCGCGGCCCCGCCGTTCCCCGCGGGTTCCCCGTCCTCGGCCTCACCACCGCCGCCCGAGGCTCCGCCGTTTGATGTCCCGCCGCCCCCAACCGAGCCGTCGTCGTTCTCGTCCCCGCCACATGCCATGGGCAAAGCGATTGCGACGCCGAGGAGCGCGATCCAGGTCGGCCGCTTCGGAGCCCTCATTTCGTCAGGGTACCTCGAGGAGGCAGGGCTGAGATCCTCGCTGTGGTCGGCGCCTTGGCATTTCGCAATGTAACCGCCGCCTGCGCTGGAAAACTTCGACCGAGCCGTGAGCGTTCCTATCGAAAGAATGCCCCTGCAGCAGCGTCGGGTGACATCACTCGAGCCTCAGCTTGCGCATCGGAGCGCTCTGCGTCTGCGCCGTTCTTGCGATCGCCGCAAACTTACAGTTGTACCGTCGGCTCCGAAACATTGGCAGAGCCATCTGGGTGCATATTGAATTGCTGGATCAACCCTATCCACACGCTCCATTCGCCGATCGGAAGCCCGCGAATAGAGCTGGCCGTCGCTCGACTCTTCTTCAAAGTCCAAGTCGCGCGTCAGCTCGACGCACACGAGGTTTGATCGGTCGGCACCGTGTCAGCCCACGTCATCCCCCTTCTTCTCTCCAACGGGCGTCAAGGCGGTGAGCGCCGGGGTGGGGGTGTGCGCGGCAGCGCGCGGGGGGCGCGGTGGAGCACCGAACGAGGTGCCATAAGGTCTCATCGGGCTCCACGTCCCAGGCGCGCCTCGTGTGGCGCGCACCATAACGTCTCAGCCGGCGTGGCCCGAAGTGAGACATGCCGGGTGGTGGTCTATGCGCAAGCTCCCCCGCCCCCGTCTTGGCGGATGGCCGAGCGCCCCCCGCGCGCTGCCGCGCACACCCCCACCCCGGCGCGTGCCCCCTGGACCCCCGTCACTCCTCTCGTGCCCACGGCAAGAGCCCGGTCGCCAGGCTCTTCACCGCCGCCGCCAGCTCGATCGGCTCGATCGGCTTGGGCACGTGCATCTGGTATCCCGCCGCCAGCGCCCGCACCCGGTCTTCGGTCCGCGCGTACGGCGTCAGCGCCAGCGCCGGCGTCCGCCCCACCTTGCGCGGCAAGAGCTCCCGCACCTTCCGGATCAGCGAGTACCCGTCCTCGCCCGGCATCCCGATGTCGACCACGAGCAGCGCCGGCTCCGACGTCTCCAGCAGCTTGAGCGCTTCGACGCTCGACGTCGCCGTGCTGACCTCGGCCCCGCAGCGCCGGAGCACCGACGTCAGCATCGCGAGCGTGTCGGGATCGTCGTCCGCGATGAGCACGCGCACGCCCGTCAGCCGCGGGAACGGGTTGCGCGGGTCGGGCGCGATGCCGGCGCTCGTCAGCGCCGTCGCCGTGGCGCCCGTCGACAGCGGCAGTTGCACCGCGCACGTCGTCCCGCGCCCGGGGCCGGCGCTCGTGATGCGCACCGTGCCGCCGTGCAGCCCCACCACGTGCCGCACGATCGACAGCCCGAGGCCGAGGCCGCCGTGGCGGCGCGCGCCGCTGTTGTCCTCCTGCCGGAACCGCTCGAACACGTGCGGGAGCGAGTCCGCCGAGATGCCCTCCCCGTCGTCGATCACCTTGATCTCGGCGTAGCGCTCGTCCTGCGAGAGCTGCACCTGGACCAGCCCCCCGGGCCGCGCGAACTTCACCGCGTTCGACAGGAGGTGCCACACGACCTGCTGGAGCCGCGCCGGATCGCCCTCCACGAACACGCCCTCGGGATCGAGCCTGGTCTCGATCGCCACCCCCTTGCCGGCGGCCGAGGGGAGGATCGACTCGACCGCCGTCTGCACCGGCAACGTCAGCTCCACCGCGAGCCGCTCGATCTTGAGCGTGCCCGTCACGACCTGCGACGCGTCGAGCAGCTCGTCGATGAGCGTCACCTGGTGCTCGGCGTTGCGCTCGATCGCCGACAAGGCCCGCGTCTCCGCCACCCGATCGAGCGAGCCCGCCTGCATCATCCGCGCCCAGCCGAGGATCGCGTTGAGCGGCGTGCGCAGCTCGTGCGACACCGTCCCGAGGAACTCGTCCTTCAGCCGGTTGGCGTCCTGCACCTCGCGGTACAGCCGCGCGTTGTCGAGCGCGAGCGCGGCGCGGTGCGCGACCTCCTCGGCGAAGGCCACGTCGGACCGCTCGAAGAACCGGCCCGACTCCGACGAGCCGAGCGAGATCGCGCCGAGGATCCGCCCGCGCGCGCGGAGCGCGACCACGAGGTAGGAGAGCGGCGCGAGCGCGCGGTTGGCCGCCGCCTCCTCGCTCGTCATCGCCTCGTGCAGCAGCACGTCCCCGCGCACGTCGGCGTAGAGCTCCGACCGGCCCGTGCGCAGCACGCGCGCCACCGGGCCCGGCTCGCCGTCGACGCGGCTCGGGTGGAAGTACCGGAGGAGCGGCTCCTTCAGCGGGCTCACGTGCGCGACCGCGACGTGGCGCAGGCCGAGGCCGTCGTCGATGTCCACCAGGCAGAAATCGGCGAGCACCGGGAGGACGAGCCGCGCGAGCGACTGGAGCGTGGCCGTGAAATCGAGCGACGCGGCGAGCGCCGTGCTGAGCTCGGCCAGGAAGGCGAAGCGCCGCGCCGCCTCCTCGGCCTCGGCGCGCGCCGCCTGCACCCGGATCAGCCGCGCGCGCTCCTCCTCGGCCCGCTTCCGATCGGTGATGTCGCGGTGGATGCCGACCAGGAACAGCGGGCGCCCCTCCTGGTCGTGCACCGCGTACGCGGTCACCTCGATCGGCACCTCGGAGCCGTCGCGCCGCACGCACGGGACCTCGCCGACGAACGTGCGCGCGTCCTCGATCTGCTGCAGGATCCTCCGCGTCGTCTCCTCGCGGACGTCCTCGCGGTGCAGGAGCGCCATGCTCTTGCCGACGATCTCCTCGGAGAGGTAGCCGAAGATCGACTCGGCCTCGCCCATCCAGTACCGGATGTTGCCCTCGACGTCGGTGACGAGGATCGCCTCGGGCATCTGCTTGAGCACCTCGTGCGAGAGGTGCATCGCCTCCTCCGTCTGCAGCGCGGAGAGGCGCGCCCGCTCGAGCGCCTGCGCGCTCTGCTGGACCAGCGCGAGCATGAACGCCCGGTCGTCCTCGGTGAACGACTGCGGCGCCGAGAAGCCGAAGCCCACGGCGCCGAGCACGCGCCCCTCGAGGAAGAGCGGGATCGCGGCGTACGCGCGCTCGCCCGTCGCGGCGCAGCACGACACGAAGCCCGGCTCGAACTCGCGGAAGCGCTCGTCCGACTCGAGGAAGATCGGCTGCCGCTCGCGGACCGCCCGCGCGAGCGGCAGCTCCGCGTTGAGATCGAACGTCTTGAAGCGCGCGATCTGCGCCTCCAGGTACCCCGTCGAGCGCACCGTCTCGAGCTCGCCGCCGAGCCCGGCGCGCAGCGCCACCATGCCCGTCACCGCGCCGGCCGCCGCGACGACGTCGCTCGCGAGCACGCGGAGCACCGCGGGCGGCGTGATCGCGTCGGACAGCGCGGCCGTGACCGCGAAGAGCCAGGCGGCCCGGTCCGCGCTCCGCTCCGCGGACTGGCGCGCCTCCTCCGCCTTCCGGTAGAGGTAGGCGTTGTCGAGCGCCAGCGCCACGCGGTGCGCGAGCTCGGCCGCGAGCACGAGGTCGTCCGCGGAGTAGATGCGGTTCGACTCGGAGACGCCGAACGAGAGCACGCCGAGCTTGCGGCCGCGCGCGATGAGCGGCACCGCCATGGCCGAGCGCGTGCCGAGCTGCTCCAGCGCGGCGGCGCGCTCGGCGGCCTCCTCGCCCTGCTCGCCGTCGAGCTCGTGCAGGAGCTCGGACTCGCCGCTGTGGAGCACCTTGGCGATGCCGAGGCGCTCCTCGGCGTCGGGCGAGATCGCGCGCAGGAGCCCCTCGCGCTCCGGGTTCACGTGCCTCGCCGCGACCCGGCAGAACCGGTTCTTCGGCGCGGCCGCCTGCCCAGCGCGCCCTTCGCCCGCCGCCTCGGCCGCGGCGCGCTGGCGGCGCTGCGCGTAGATCCCCGGCGCGGGCGTGAGATCGAGCGCGCTCACCCCGGGCGCGAACGGCGGCCCCTCGGCGTCGGGCGCCGGCGGCGGCACCGAGCCGACCAGGCCCATCGCGTCGGCGGCGCCGCGCTCGATCAGGTCGACCGTGCACCAGTCCGCGAGGAACGGGACCGACAGACGCGCGAGACGCTCCAGGATCGTGTGCGGATCAAGCGATCCGGTGAGCTGCTCGCTCGCGTCCGCCAGGAACATCAGCTCATTATGGATCGCCCCGCCGCGGGGCTGCTTCAGGACCTGCCACACCGTGGCGGTCTCGCTGGGGTTGCCTTCACGCTCCATGATGGTCGCCGGCGGCCCGCATCGTAGCGAGGGCCGATCGGAGAAGCCAGCGGCGCAGGAGCGGGCCAGGCGGCCTATACGTCGGCGCTGAGCCGCGCGCGGGCGCGCCGGACGAGCGCCTGGACGGCCCGATGCGACTCGTCGAGGACCGCGCCGACGTCCTGGCCTGCCGTGGCGATGGGCGCGCCGACCTCGATCGCCGCAGGGATACGTCGCGTACGGCTCACCCGGGCCATGTGCGCCGCGAACGACTCGTCGGCGTAGGACGAATCGGCGCCGCCGTACGCGAGCCCGACGGGGACGATCTCGGCGCCGACGCGGCACGCCGCGGTGAAGCCGCCCGCGCGGAACGGCCGCACCTCGTCTCCGGAGAACGTGGTCCCCTCGGGGTAGACCATCACACCACGGCCGCGCTTGAGGGCGGCGCACATGGCGTGCACGACCGCGGAGCCGCTGCGCTTGCTCGATCGGTCGACGAAGAGCGTTCCGACGCGGCGCGCCGCCATGCCGATGACCGGCCAGCCGGCGAGGTCGGCGCGGCTCACGACCGTCGCCTCGAAGAAGGCCAGCGTGACCATGATGTCGAGCGCGGAGCGGTGGTTCATCACGAACAGCCGCCCGACGCCCCGCGGATCGCGGCCGGGATAGTACGCCCCGCTCGCCACGGCGGGGTCGACCGCGCCGCCGGCGGGGCCGCGCGTGGGCTCCGCCTGGACGAGGCCCCCGGTGCGCACGTCGAGGCCGTACAACTTCAGGAGCGCGCGGCCGTAGCGGCGCATCCATGTATGGAGGACCACCTCGCGATCGGTCTCGCTGGAGAGCGCGGTGTCGATCTCGAGCAGGCCATACATGCCGAAGGTGAGGCCGACGAAGCCGGCGGCGCGGAGGGGGAAGCGGAGGGCGTCGAGGGGAAGGGAGCTGACCATGCTTCGGGTGTCCTGGTCGCCGGGCGGTTCGGGCGGCGAGCGATCCTTGAAGAGGAGCTGCATGGAAAGGAAGCCTCAGCGCGCGGGCGGCGCCGCGGGCGACCGCATGGAACGGGATGTAGATGACCGTGGCGAGGCCGCCGCTCGCCAAGTTCGTGGCGAGCTCCCCGGGAGGAAGGCGTAAGGGGAACCCCGCGGCGAGGGCCCGGCGGCGAGGTCGCCCGACCGGCGATCCGCGGTCACGCCGGGCCGCGGGGGGCCTCCCTCACGCCCCGGCGGCGGGGGCGCCCTCGAGCAGGCGCTTGAGCACCTCGTTCACGACGGCCGGGTTCGCGCTGCCCCCGGTCTTCTTCATGATCTGCCCGACGAAGAAGCCGAGCAGCGCGGTCTTGCCGGCGCGGTACGCCGCCGCCTGCTTCTCGTTCGCGGCGATGACCGAGGCGGCGATCGCCTCGATCGCGCCGGCGTCGCTCATCACGGCCATCCCCTTGTCGCGGACGATGTCGCCGGGCGCCCGGTCGGTGCCGGCCATCTCCGTGTACACCTCCTTGGCCTGCTTGCCGCTGATCGCGCCCTCGTCCACGAGGCGGAGCAGCCCGGCCACCTGCGCCGGGGACACCGGGAACGTCGCCGACAGGCCCGCCGTGCGGGCGTCGCGCAGCACCTCGCCCTGGACGAAGTTCGCGACCTTCACCGCGTCGCCGTGGAGGCGCGCCGCCTCCTCGAAGAACGCCGCGATCCGCGGGTGGCCGGTCAGGACCTGCGCCGCGTACGGCGTGAGCCCGAGCGACTCGGTGAAGCGGCGGCGCTTGTCGGCCGGCGACTCCGGGAGCGCGGCGCGCACCTCGGCGAGGAACGCCTCGTCCACGACGAGCGGCGGCAGGTCCGGCTCGGGGAAGTAGCGGTAGCCCGACTCGTTCTCCTTGTCGCGGAGGAGGTACGTCTCCTTCTTGTCCGCGTTGTACCCGCGGGTCTGCTGCCGCACCCGGCCGCCCTGCTCGATGAGCGCGATCTGCCGCCGGATCTCGAGGTCGATCGCCTCGGCGACGAAGCGGAACGAGTTGATGTTCTTGAGCTCGGTGCGCGTGCCGAGCTTCGCCTCCCCCGCCGGGCGGACCGAGACGTTGGCGTCGCAGCGGAAGCTGCCCTGCTCGAGGTTGCCGTCGTTCACGCCGATGAACATCAGGATCTCGCGCAGGCGCTTCAGGTACTCGGCGGCCTCGGCGCCCGAGCGGAGGTCGGGCTCGCCGACGATCTCGATGAGCGGGGTGCCGGCGCGGTTGAGATCGACCACCGACAGCCCCCCGATCCCGTGGAGGTTCTTGCCGGCGTCCTCCTCCATGTGGACGCGCGTGATCCCCGCCCGCCGCTTCCCCGCCTCGGTCTCGATCTCGAGCGCGCCGCGCAGCGCGAGCGGCCGATCGTACTGGCTGAGCTGAAAGCCCTTGGGGAGATCCGGGTAGAAGTAGTTCTTCCTCGCGAAGATGCTGCTCTCCTGGATCTCGCAGCCGAGCGCGAGCGCGGCGCTCACCGCCATCCGGACCGCCTCGCGGTTGAGCACGGGGAGCGAGCCCGGGAGGCCGAGGCAGACCGGACAGGTGTGCGTGTTCGGCGGGTCGCCGAAGCTGGTCGCGCAGCCGCAGAACGCCTTGGTGCGGGTGAGGAGCTGCGCGTGGACCTCGAGCCCGATGACCGCCTCGAAGGAGCCGTACGTCGTCGCCATGGCCCGCCGTTCTAGCAGAACCTCGCCCGGGCGAGGGGCCTCCGGCGAGGCCTCTGGCCCGGGCGAGGAGCCGCCGGCGCGGCCGGCTCAGTGATCCGCGTGATCGCGCGAGAGGCCGGGGTGCGTCGGGTCGCCCGGCTCGTGGCGCTTGTTCGCCGTCAGCCGCGAGCCCGAGCGATCGGTGAGGCTCATGAGGAGATCGCGCCGGTAGATGAACTGCTCGCGCGAGTCGTAGGGCACGGCGTGGAGGCCCGTGTCCATCCGGATGGCGTCGACGGGGCACGCCTCGACGCAGTAGCCGCAGAAGACGCAGCGGAGCTCGTCGATGACGAAGCTGCTCGGGAACCGCTCGTAGCCGTGCCGCCGATCGCCCTCGGGGTACTCGGCCGGATCGATCGCGATGCACTGCGCCGGGCACGCGGTCGAGCAGCAGAGGCACGCGACGCAGCGGGGCGAGCCGTCCTCGCGCAGCGTGAGCCGGTGGATGCCCCGGAAGCGCTCCGGGTAGGGGCGCTTCTCCTCGGGGTAGCTGATCGTCGTGACCCCCGGCTCGAGCGCGTGGAGCACCGGGTCCGGCTTCTGGCCGAGCACCATCTCCTTCGTGTTCTTGAAGAAGTGCTTCATCGTGAGCCCCAGCCCCTTCACCATCTCGGGGATGTAGGCCTGCACGTCGGCGCTCCGGGAGGGGCGCGGGATCGGCTTGCCGGCGACGGGCCTGCCGGCCGGCTTCGTCCAGGGATTGCTCGGGGTAGCCTTCGCCATGGAATCCTCCTCTACGCCTGCTGCGGCGCCGCCTTGGTGCCCCCCGCCGCGGCGGCGAACCGGGCCGAGGTGGAGACGATGATGCGCTGGCGCTCGACCGGCTCGAGGAGGCCGGCGATCAGCGCCACGACCGCCGCGAACCCGCCCACGGCGACGAGCGCGTGGGTGATGTCGGCGGCGACCTGGAGCCCGCCGCGGAGCCCCGCCGGCGCCGAGTCGACGGCCAGCACCACGATGCCCGTCACCATCATGTTGACGAGCGTGAGCGGCAGGAGCTTCGTCCACCCGAGCCGCATCACCTGGTCGTAACGGAAGCGCGGGAGCGTCCAGCGGAAGAAGACCTGGAGCCACGACATGAGGATCGTCTTGCCGAAGAACGCGATGACGTACGTCAGGCTCACGGCGAGGTGGGTCATCTTGTACTGGAACAGCGTCGCGTCGCCGAAGACGATGTTGATGCCGTCGCGGTCCAGGAACGGCAGGTGGTAGCCGCCGAAGAAGAGCGTCACGAGGAGCGCGCTCGACGTGATGAGCTCCACGTACTCGCCCGTCATGAACATGCCGAACTTCATCCCGGAGTACTCGACGAAGTAGCCGGCGACGATCTCGCTCTCGCCCTCGGGCTGATCGAACGGGATGCGCTTCGTCTCGGCCGCGAGGGCCGCGAGGAACAGGAAGAACGCGAACGGCTGGACGAAGATCCCCCACGCGTGCTCGGCCTGCCACTGCACCATGTCGCCGAGCCGGACGCTGCCGTAGATGATGAAGAGCCCGACGACGCTGAGGCCCATCGCGACCTCGTAGCTGACCATCTGGCTCGCGGCGCGGAGGCCGCCGAGCAGCGAGAACTTGTTGTCGCTCGCCCAGCCGGCGAGCGCGGCGCCGATGATGCCGGTGCCCGCCATCGCGAAGATGTAGAGGATGCCGACGTTGAGGTCGGCGACCTGGAGGTTCACGACGTGGCCGGTGCAGGCGAACGACTGGTTGACCGTCCGCTCGAGGAGCGGGAGGTCCGCGAAGCCGAAGATCCCGTCGCCGTTGTCCGCGAAGCAGAGCTTGTCGCCGAAGGGGATGACCGCGAACGTCACCAGCGCCGGGAACATCGCGAGCAGCGGCGCGAGCGAGTGGAGGAGCCGGTCGGCGTTCTTCGGGATGAAGTCCTCCTTCCATATCATCTTGATCGCGTCGGCGGCGGCGTGGAGCGTGCCGAGCAGGCGCAGCGGTATCTTGCCCTCGGGCACGCGCAGCGCCGTGTACGCGCCCGTCACGACGAGCAGCGCGCCGAGCAGCCCGCACACGACCCGCGCGGCCGTGGGCGCCGCCGCGACCGGGACCGCCTGCGTGACGAAGAAGGCCAGCACGTGGCCGATGACGCCGGCGTAGAAGATGTTGCGCGGGTCGACGCGGGCGAGCGCCTCCTCGGCCCCGTTGATCGGGCCGCCCCGGCGGGCCGACGCGCAGAACACGAGCAGGCCGAGCCAGGTCACGAGCACCGCGAACTGCGCGCCGATCACCAGCGTCTCGACGGCGGCCGGCCCCGCCATGGGGCGCGTCGCCGTGAACACGGCGAGCGCCCCGAGCAGCGCCGGCGGGAAGAACACGATGCCGCGCACGATCATCGACGGCAGGTAGACGACCGCGCGGTTCGGGCCGACGCGGTCCTGCACCATCGCGCCCTGGCGCCGGTCGGCCCAGGTGGCGATCGCCGCCATGTTCAGCAGGAACAGGACGACGATGAGAATCTTCACGATCGCGAGAACGACCTCGACGAGAGTCATGCCGTGGCCTCCGTCTTCTTCGGCTCAACCCGCGCCCCGTCGGCGACGGCGGTCGCCGACGCGGTGTGCGCGGGGGGCGCGGCGCCGAGCACCGCGGCGGGCGCGCCCGCCCCCGCGACCGCGCCGGGCGGCATGGCGCGGCGCAGCTCGGCGAGGGTCTTCCACCCGGTCTCGTACCCGAGCGTGCGCCCGAGCCGGCCGATGAGCTCCCAGGCCGGGCGCGCGTCGCCGTGCGGGAGCAGCGCCCGCTCGCTCCGCTGCGCCAGGCCCTTCCGGTTCACGTACGTCCCCTCGGCCTCGGCCCAGGAGCACGCCGGCAGCGCGACGCGCGCCGCCTTCGCCAGCGGCCCCTCGTGGGCGGCGATCGTCACCACCCCCTTGAGCCGCGACAGCGCCCGCTGCGCCTCGCCCGCGTCGACCTCGAGGTCCGACCCGAGGGCGACGACGTACGCGTACTGCCCCGACGCGATCCCCTGGAGCAGCTCCGCGACCGGGCGCGGCGGGGTCGCCGCCGCGATCTGCACGGCGCCGCGGGTGTTCGGGTTCTTGTCCTCGCTGATCAGGATGTCGTCGCCCTGGCCGAGCGGCCTGCCCGACACGAAGAAGTCGGTCGCGCCGAGGTACGTCGTGGCGAGGTGGTAGAGCGCGAAGTTGTCCTCGTTCGAGTGCTGGGCCGACAGGACGATCGCGACCCGCGACGGATCGTCGGCGTGGCCGCTGAGCTGCTCCTTGGCCGCGGCCAGGGCGTCGTCGATGCTCGCGTCGTCGTTGCCGACGAGCGCCGTGAGCAGCCGCCCCTCGACCGCGTGCCGGTACGACAGCATGCCGTCGTCGCACATCCAGTACGTGTTGACCGCCATGTTCTCGCGCGGGCGGTGCCGGTACGGCGTGTTGTTGCGCGGATCGTAGTCGAGGTAGGCGTTGCAGCCCGTCGCGCAGCCCTGGCAGATGGTCCGGGCGCTGCGGAGGAACCAGACCCGCGCCTTGAACCGGAAGTCGCGCGACGTGAGCGCGCCGACCGGGCAGACGTGCTCGGTCATCAGCGTGTAGTTGTGGTCGAGCTCGCGCCCGGGCGAGACCGTGATCTCCCCGAGGTTGCCGCGCTCGCGCACCGAGAGCACCGGATCGCGGGCGAGCTCGTTGCAGACGCGGATGCACCGCGTGCACACGATGCAGCGCTCGGCGTCGTAGACGATGGTCGGCCCGAAGGTGACCGCCTTCGGCTTGTGCACCGGCTCCTGGCGCATCCGCTTGCCCTTGCGCTGGTGCTCGAGCCAGTAGTCCTGGAGGCGGCACTCGCCGGCCTGATCGCAGATCGGGCAGTCGACCGGGTGGTTCAGGAGCAGGAGCTCCTGCACCGCCGAGCGCGCCTCGGAGACGTGATCGCTGCTCTCGGACAGCACCTCCATGCCGTTCGCGCAGGCCATCTGGCAGGCCGGCTGGAGCTTCGGCTTCGCCGCCGGCACGTAGTCCTGCTTCTGCGGATCCCAGCGGAGGATGTCGAGGCTCATCGCCGGCCTCCCGGGCGGCGGCAGCACCTCGACCAGGCACATCCGGCAGTTGGCGGCGACGCTGAGGCCCGGGTGCCAGCAGTAATGGGGGATGTCGATCCCGGCGCGGTGCGCCGCCCGGATGATCGTGTCACCGCTCTCGAAGGGGATCTCCCTTCCGTCGATCTTGATCGTAGGCATCGTGCTCTCGATTCCCGGCGGGGCCGCGCGGACCCCAGCTTCCTTAGGTCGATGACGGGAGCGCCGTCGCTAGTGGTCGCACTCCCCGCCGATCATGTTGAGCGAGCCGAAGGTCGGCACGACGTCGGGGATCATCAGCCCGGTGATGAGCTGGGAGAGCCCCTGCGTCGTGGCGAAGCACGGCGGCCGGATGCGGACGCGGTAGGGCGTGCCGCTGCCGTCGGACACCAGGTAGAAGCCGAGCTCGCCGTTGCCGGCCTCGGTGTACGAGTAGCACTCGCCGGCGGGCACCTTGATGCCCTCCATGACGATCTTGAAGTGCTGGATGGTCGCCTCGATGGTCGTGTAGACCTCCTCCTTCGGCGGCAGCACGATGCGCGGATCGTCGATGTTGACCGGCCCCTCGTCGGGCATCTGATCGAGCGCCTGCTCGATGATCCGCGCCGCCTGGCGGATCTCCTCCTGGCGGCACATGAACCGGTCGTAGTTGTCGCCCCGCGTGCCGACCGGCACGTCGAACTCGAAGCGGTCGTAGACCATGTACGGGTTCGCGCGGCGCACGTCGTACGGCACGCCGGTCGCCCGGAGCACGACGCCCGTCCAGCCGAGCGCGAGCGCGTCCTCCTGCGAGATGACCCCGACGCCGTCGAGGCGATCGAGGAAGATGCGGTTCTTCAGGATGAGCTTCTCGGCGTCGTGGACGAGCGCGAGCACGCGCGCGAGGCCCACCCGCACCATCGACTTGAAGTCGGGCGTGGGCGGCCGCGCCATGCCGCCGACGCGGCCGAAGCTGTGCGTCAGGCGCGCCCCCGTCTCCTCCTCGAAGATCTCCCAGAAGATCTCGCGCGCGCGGCACAGGTAGAGGAACGGCGTGAAGGCGCCGAGCTCCATGCTCATGGCGCCGCTGCAGATCATGTGATCGCAGATGCGCGCCATCTCGCCGAGGATCACGCGGTAGTACTGGCAGCGCTCGGGCACCGTGACGCCGAGCATCTTCTCGACCGCCAGCGCGAAGCCGACGTTGTTGAGCATCGGCGAGACGTAGTTGAGCCGGTCGACGTACGGGAAGACCTGCGACCACGTGCCGCGCTCGCACATCTTCTCGAAGCCGCGGTGCAGGTAGCCGATCTGCACGTCGGCCTTGTTGATCGTCTCGCCCGACAGCTCCAGCACGATCCGCACGGTGCCGTGCATCGCCGGGTGGGACGGCCCCATGTTGAGGAGCATCGGCTCGCTCGGTAGATCGAGGTGGGCCTCGTCCAGATCGCGATCCAGGGGTTCCATGGTTCAGCTTCGCTCCTGCAGCGCACCCACGCCGATGCCCTGCGGTTTGCCGTTGTCCGAGGCCTCGTCCCCGCCGGTCGACTCGAGCGACGCCCCCGCGCCGGGGTTCAGCATCGCGAAGTCGTGCGTCTGGCGGCCGAAGCTCATGCCCTCGTCGGGGCCGAACGGCGGCAGCTTGCCGATGTTCGGCACGTCCCGGAACGGGATGAGCGGCTGGATGCGGTTGGCCGGGTAGTCCTTGCGCAGCGGGTGCCCCTGGAACTCCGGGTACATCAGGATGCGCCGGAGGTCCGGGTGCCCGCGGAAGACGATGCCGAGCAGGTCGTAGCACTCGCGCTCGAACCAGTTCGCGCCCTTCCACACCGGCACGATCGAGTCGATCTCGGCGCCGTTGCCCTCCTCGTCGCCCACGCGCGCCTTGATCCGGATGCGGTGGTTCCTCTCGAAGGAGCGCAGGTGGCAGACCACCTCGAAGCGGGGCACGTCGCCGCGCCAGAGGTAGTCGACCGCCGTGAGGTCGACGAACATGTTCATCAGCGTCCGCGGGTCGTTGCGGAGGAAGAGGGCGACGTCGCGCCACACCGCCGGGTCGACCACCGCGGTGTCGTCGCCGAACTGCGAGTGCGTCTCCAGGACGGCGCCCGGGAACTGGGCCGTCAGGATCTCGAGGACCTTCTTGCTCACTGGCTCCTCTCCTTGCGCTGGAGGGTGACGAGGCGCTCCGCGGTCTGCGCGGGGTCCTCGCGCGGCTTGACGATCGCCGGCGTGCGGTCGCCGCGCGCGATCTTGTCCTGGAGGAGCATGAGGCCGTCGAGCACCGCCTCGGGGCGCGGCGGACACCCCGGCACGTAGATGTCGCAGGGGATGATCTTGTCGATGCCGGCGACGGTCGTGTAGTTGTCGTAGAAGCCGCCGCACGAGGCGCACGTGCCGAAGGCGAGCACCCACTTCGGGTCCGCCATCTGCTCGTAGATGCGCCGGAGCGCGGGCGCCTGGCGCTGGCTGATGGTCCCCACCACCCAGAGCAGGTCGGCCTGGCGCGGCGAGAAGCGCGGCACCTCGGCGCCGAACCGCGCCATGTCGTAGCGCGGGCTCGCCATGGCCATGTACTCCATGCCGCAGCAGGCCGTCACGAACGGGTACTGGAACAGGGAGTACTTCTTCGCCCAGTTGAGCAGCGCGTCCACGCGCGTCGTCGCGAACCCGTGCTCGGAGCCCTCCATCACCCGCGTCGAGGGCCCTCCACCCTTCATTTCTCCCATTCCAGAGCTCCCTTCTTCCACACGTACACGAGCGCGACGACGAGCAGCGCGATGAACGAGCTCATCGTTGCGAGCCCCGTCCACCCCAGGGAGCGGAACTGGACCGTCCACGGGTAGATGAGCACCGCCTCGATGTCGAACACGACAAAGAGGATCGCCGTCAGGTAGAACTTCACGCTCGGCTTGACGAATCGCCCGCCCGTCGAGTCGCTGCCGCACTCGTACGGGATCATCTTCTCGGGCGTCGGGTTCTTCGGGCCGAGGAGCGACGTCAGCGTGAACATCGCGAGCGCGATGATCGCGGCGACGAGAAACAGCAGGAACAAGGGGATGTAGGTGGCCATCGAGAGAGCACTCCTACGGGTCGGCCCCCCGGGAGGGCCGACCGCCTCGCCGCAGCGCGCGGCGTCTCGGGCGAGACCTCAGGGCCCGCGGCCCCGAACCATGCAGTCCAAAAAGGTGAGAGCGACGCGGCGATTGCTGCCTGAAACAGCAAAAATCCGAGCGATCCCGGCTTAATCCGCGCCGGATCTAGTCGGCCGCCGCGGGGGTGTCAATGGAGGCGGTCGGCCATCGGTCGACCGACGGGCAACCGGCGGGCCGCAATCCTAGGAGCGGTTCGCCACGAGGACCAGCCCTCTCCATGCGGTCAGCGCTGTCCCCAGGCTCGCCTCGATCTCCCGGATCTCCTCGACCATCTCGGAGTCCGGCACGCCGGCGCTCCGCGCCTCGCGGACGCAGGCGAGGGCGGCGACGAACTTCTTGCGCTGCACGAACGCCCGCGCGAGGAGCGGCCAGATCTGCTTCGGCGGGGCGCCGAGGTTCGCGGCGCGCCGGAGGGGGCCGATGGCCTCGCCCGCCCGGCCGTCGTCGAGCATGGCCTCGCCCAGCCGGCGGAAGATGTCGCCGGCCGCGGCCCCGTCGTGCGCGTACTGCACCGCGAGGCGCATGACCTCCTCCCCCTGGTGCTCCTCGCCCAGCTTGACGCACGCGGTGCCGAGCAGGCCGAGCCCCTTGGCGATGAGGCTGCGGGCGTCCGGGGTGAGCATCTGCCCCTCGGGCGTGCGCAGGAAGATCGCGAGCGGCGCCGGCCAGGTGCCGAGCAGCTGGATCACCTTCGGGTAGTCGCCGCGCTGGGACGCGACCTCGGCCTCCGCGACCTTGGTGAGGTCGATGGCGGAGCGCGCGCCGGCCGAGGCGCGCTCGAGCTCGTCGCGCACGTGCGAGCGGATGCGGGCGCGGAACTCGTTCAGCTCGTGCGTCTCCTCGATGCCGTCGCGCAGGAGGAGGAGGCGCGAGGTCTTCCCCTCGACGGAGAGCTTGCGGAGGCTGTAGCCGTAGAGCGGGGCGAGGAGCAGGTAGCGGACGCCGATGTGGAGCTGGATGCCCTCGAGGTCGGTGTCCCGCTCGGGGGCCTGCGGCGTGGTGTCCTCCGTGAGGAGGGCGCCGACGAGGCGGTGGCGGAAGTCGGCGAGCGTGAGCCGCTGGACGTCGCCGTCGATCTCCTCCTCGCCCGGCGGCGCGATAACGAAGTCGACCAGCGTGTTGTCCGGGTTGCGGCGGTCGACGGTGAGCGCCGTGATGCGGGCGCCCGTAATCATCGAGAAGGCAAAGAACGCCTCGCCTACGATCTCACAGAGCGCCTGGAAGCTGCCGATGCCGTCGCCTATGCGCTCGAACCAGCCGTCGGTCCGAACGGCATCGAGGGAGAACACGCGTTCCTTTGGCATGGTTCGACCCGGATCCGAGGGGCGCGTCCCGGAGGGCGGACGCATGTCCCAGGGGGGCGAGACTCGCACGGTCGCGCGCGGCTCTCAAGAAAACTCCTAGGGATCTCGCGCTGCGCGTCGGCATCGGCATCGAGGCCGCCGCCATCCGCCGTCCGCCGTCCATCGCGCCACGCCGGTCTACCTGTCCCCACCGCGCTCGGAGCTGTCCCCACCGCGCTCGGAGCGCCACCCCTGCCCGCTCGTCCACCGGCCGGCGAGGCGCGGCGGACGGCCCGACCCAGCCTGGTGCCGCGATCTCCGGGCGAGCCGGCCGAGGCGCGGCCACGCCCGTCGCACGAGCCCCACCGCGGCTCTGCCCCATGCGGGGCGGAGATGGATCTCCGAGGAGAGGAAAAATAAACCGCCAAGGCGCCAAGGACGCCAAGAAGAGATTTTTTTAGCTCTCTTGCTGCTTGGCGTTCTCAACGCCGTGGCGGCGTCGCCTCCGGGTCGATGCACGACGCGTCCGGCGTCGATGCACGACCGGCCGGGCCTGGTCTACGGCTCGGGATCAGCCCCGGCATCCGGCCCCGGATCGGGGTCGGGCCCGGCGTCGGGCTCCGGATCGGGATCGGGGCCAGCGTCGGGCTCCGGATCGGGATCGGGCCCGGCATCCGGCCCCGGATCGGGATCGGGCCCGGCGTCCGGCCCCGGGTCCGGCGGGGGCTCTGCGTTGATGTGCAGCACGAGGTTGCCGGAGGAGGAAGGCCGGCTGTCGCCGACGATGGTGATCACCTGGCCCGCGGTGAGGGTGACGCTCACCCGCGAGGCGACCCCGCTCGCGTTGTCGTTGCACGCGAGCTCGGTGCCGGTGCAGCTGTCGCCGTCGTGCACGTGAAGCACGGTGTCGAAGGTCGAGGTCAGCGTGTCGATGATGTAGGTCCCGTCCGCCGGCGCGGTGAAGCGGTAGACCCGGTCGTTGCCGCTCGAGGTCGTGCAGCTCGGCGCGGCCGAGTTGGGCTGGAGCAAGGTCGAGCCGTTCACCGTCTGCGGGACCGTCGACCCGAGGTCGATGGCGTTGGCGCAGGTGCCCTCGCCATCGAACCGGCTGACGTTGAGCTTGAACGCCCCCGAGGCGGACGGCCCGGAGCCGTCGACCACGACGACGATCTCCTGCCCCGCGACGAGCGGCACCGCGACGCGCGACTGGAGGCCCGTCGTGTTGTCGTTGCAGCCGAGCGACGCGCCGCCGCACGTGCCGTTGTGCACGTGGACGCTCGTGTCGAAGCTCGAGCCGAACGTGTCGAAGATATAGACTCCATCGGCCGGGGCGACGAACTTGTAGGTCGCCTCCGCGCCGCCCGGCGCGCCGCACGGCGCGCTCACGAAGTCGCCGAGGCTGGCGGTCGTCCCGTTCACGGTCTGCGGGACCGTCGACCCGAGGTCGTTCGCCGGGCACGGGGGCGCGGGGATGCCGCTCACGTTGAGCTTGAAGGCGCCGGAGGCGCCGTACGCGCCGTCGACGACCACGAACGCTGTCTGTCCCGCCGAGAGCGGCGTGGACACCACCGACTGGGACGAGGACGACCCGTTGTCGTTGCAGCCCAGCGAGGGGCCCGAGCAGCTGCCGCTGTGGACGTGGAGCACCGTGTCGAGGCTCGACCCGAGCGTGTCGAAGGTATACCGGCCGTCGACGGGCGCCGTGAAGCTGTAGGTGATCTCGGGGCTGTCGCCGCTCGTGGCGCAGGGCGGCTCGAAGACGTGGTCGAGGCCCGACGTGTTGCCCGTGACCGACTGCGGGTAGGTCGAGCCGAGATCGACCATGGGGCACGGGGGCGGCTCCCACGCGGCGACGTTCAGCGTGTAGCGCCCCCCCGCGGCCTCGAATCCATCGACGACGGCCACGATCGTCTGGCCGGCCTCGAGATCGACCACGGCGCGCGACTGCGAGCCTCCTCGCGAGTCGTCGTTGCAGGCGAGCACCTCGCCGTCGCACTCGCCGTCCTGCAGCTCCAGGACGGTGTTGAACTCGGAGCCGAACGTATCGAATACGTACTTCCCGTCCGCCGGCGCCGTGAAGGTATAGCTCACGTCGGGGCCGCCCGGGTGGCCGCAGCTCGGCGTAATGGCGTCGCCGAGCAGCTCGGTGTCGCCGGTGAACGTCTGCGGAAGGGTATCGCCGATCTCCGCCGAAGGGCAGATCGGCGGACCGGCCTTCGACAGGTGGAGCTCGAAGTCGCCCTCCGCTCCGTCGAAGCCGGTCACGACGATCAAGACCGGCTCGCCCGCGTCGATGACCACCCGGAGCTTGGACTGGGCGCTCCCGCTGTCATCGTTGCACGCGAGCTGACCGCAGGTGCTCGCCCCCACCACGCCAAGGGCCGTATCGAAGCTGGAGCCGAAGGTGTCCAGCGTGTATGTCCCCGCCTCCGCGGGCGTGAAGAGGTAGACCCGCTCCGACGAGCCGGCGGCCACGCACGCAAGCCCGTAGTTCGTCTCTCCCCCGATGGTGGTCCCCGTCACCGTCTGCGGGAACGTGTCTTCGATGATGTCGTGGGTGCCGATGACGCAGGTGCACGCGCCTGCCTGACAGATCGCCCCGCGCTCGCACGCGACCTCGCAGGCGCCGCAGTGCTGCTCGCTCGTCTGCAGGTTGACGCACGAGCCGCCGCAGTCCGTGAGACCTTCGGAGCAGGAGCAGACGCCCTCGACGCACAGCTGGGTGGGCGAGCAGCTGGTCTCGCAGCCGCCGCAGTGGGTCCTGTCGGTCAGCACGTCGACGCAGTCGCCGTCGCACTCGGCTTGGCCCTCGGCGCAGCCGCAGGCGCCGTCCGCGCAGACCTGCCCCTCCTCGCACTCGACCTCGCAATCGCCGCAGTTCAGCGGGTCGGTCTCGAGGTTCACGCAGCGGCCGTCGCACTCGGTCAGCTCCTCGCTGCACACGCCGTCGGTCCCCCCCTCGCCCGGAGCGCCGCCCTCGCCGAACCCGCCGCCGCCCTCGCCGCCCCCGCCCTCCCCGGGGTTCTGGCCCTCGACGCAGCGGCCCGCCGCGCAGCGATGCCCCGCCGCGCAGGCGTTGTCGCATGCGCCGCAATGCTCGGTGCTCGCCTGCGTATCGACGCATTCGCCGCCGCACTGCGACTGCCCGTCCGCGCACGGGCTCGGCGAGTTGGAGCTCTCGGCGCAGGACGCCGCGAGGACAACCCCCGCGACCAGGAGCAACGCAGCGGACGAGAGGGTGGGCCTGAGGCGTAATCCGGATCTGTTCATATACATCCTTGGGGGTACCCGGCCGTTCGAGGCGGAGCGGATAACGGGCTGCGCGCCAGGATACGCCCACGCCCGAGGTATCCGCAACCGGCGGGGGCGCTGGAGGAGGTGTGGGAGGTTCGCCTGGCCACGAGCAGATCGAGCCGCGGCCTCGACCGAGCTCGCGGCGCCTCGCGGACGCGCCGCGGCGAGCTCGGCGCGGCGGGTGGCGGCGCCGACAGGCCGGCCAGAGGACGCGCGCGGCGCATTCTCACCGATCGGGGTTGATGTTCAGCGTGAAGCTCCCCGACGCCGTGTTGTATCCGTCGACGATCACGGTGATGACCTGACCGGCGGTGAGCGTCAGCGTCATCTTCGATGTCCCGGAGCCGCCCGAGTCGTCGTTGCAGGACAGCTCGTCGCCGCCGCAGCCGTCCTCGCGCACGTGAAGGATGGTATCGTACCGCGATCCGATCGTATCGATGACGTAGTCGCCGTCGGCCGGGGCGGTATAGGTGAACACCATGTCCGGAGCGTTCGATCCGAACGTGCAGCTGGGTGTCGCCGAGTTGGGCTGGCCCGACGTGGTGCCGGTCCTGGTGACCGGCAGCTCCGAGCCGAGGTCGATCGCCGTCGAGCAGGTCCCCGGGCCGGTGAAGCGGTCCACCTGGAGCACGTAGTCGCCGGCGGCGGTGCCGCGGCCGTCGACGACGATGAAGACGGTCTGACCGGCGGCCAGCTCGGCCGAGACGCGCGACTGCTTGCCCCCCAAGGCGTCGTCGTTGCACCCGAGCGACGCGCCCCTGCAGCTCCCATTCAAGATCTGGAGGATCGTGTCGAGGGTCGAGCCGAAGGTATCGAAGATATAGGTCCCGTCCTCCGGTGCGGTGAAGCTGTAGATCATGTCGGGAGCGGTCGAGGAGCCGCAGACCGGGGTGATCGACCCGGGCTGCTCCACGGTGCTCCCCGTGACGACCTGCGGGAAGCTGGAGCCGAGATCGATGGGGGCCGAGCAGACCCCGCCGCCCTCGAACCGCTCGATGTTGAGCGTGAAATCGCCCGACGCGCCCGGCGACTCGCCGTCCAGGAGGAGGATGATCGTCTGCCCCTCCTCGAGATCCAGCGTGAGCCGCGACTGCTGGCTTCCCGCCGCGTCGGCGCTGCACGCGATCGTGGTCCCGCCGCAGGTGCCGTTGAGCGCGGCGAGCGTCGTGTTGAAGCTCGATCCGAACGTATCGATGATGTACGTGCCGTCCGAGGGCGCCGTGAAGCTGTAGGTCACCTCGCGGCCGCCGGCGCCGCCGCAGGTCGGGCGGAGGATGTCGACCGCCTCCGCGGTCGTCCCGGTCACCGTCTGAGGCGCCGTCGACCCGAGATCGATCAGCGGGCACGGGGGGACGATGGTCTGGTTCACGTTGAGCGTGTAGGGGCCGGAGGCCGAGCTGCTGTAGCCGTCCACGACGACGACGATCGTCTGCCCCTCGTCGAGCAGCACCTTCACCTGCGATTGCAGGCCGCTCGAGTCGTCGTTGCACCCGAGGCTCGGCCCGCTGCACGTGCCGTCGTGGAGGTGGAGCACGGTGTCGAAGCTGGTGCCGAAGGTGTCGAAGGTGTAGAGCGCGTCCGCCGGCGCGGTGAACGCGAAGGTGGCCTCGGGGCCGCCGCCGCCGGAGCAGGGCGCCGTGAGGGCGCTCTCGCGATCCATGATCGCGGTGGTGCCCGTCACCCGCTGCGGGAACGTGGTGCCGAGGACGAGCTCCGGGCACGGCGGCGGCACGTACTCGCTGACGTTGAGCGTGAATGGCCCGTACGCGCCGTCGGCGCCGTCGACGACCGCGACCACCGTCTGGCCCGCGGTGAGGTTCGCGGCGAGGCGCGACGTCGTGCCCGCCGAGACGTTGTTGTTGCAGGAGATCACCGAGCCGTTGCAGGTCCCGTTGCGCAGCTCGAGGACGGTATCGAACGAGGAGCCGGCCGTGTCGAAGATGTACCTGCCGGCGCGCGGCGCGGTGAACGTGTAGCTCGCGTCGGGGGTGTCGAGCGAGCCGCAGCTCGGCACGACGGCGTCGCCGAGCGTCCACGTGTCGCCGTGGACCGACTGCGGGAGGGTCGGCCCGATGGTGCCCACCGGGCAGGCCGGCGGCGCCGCCCGGTCGATGGTCAAGACGAAGTCGCCTTGCGCGCCGTTGTACCCCGAGACGACGACGAGGATCTCCTCCCCTTCCTCGAGGACCACCGAGGCGCCCGCCTCGGGCCCTCCGTGATCGTCGTTGCACGCGAGCTCATCGCAGACGGCGCGGCCGAGCACGGCGATGGCGGTGTCGTAGCTCGACCCGGCGGTATCGAACCTGTACGTGCCGGCGTCGTCCGCCGTGAACTTGTAGACGACCTCGGTCGAGCCGGCGGCCACGCAGGCGAGCCCGAAATAGGTGTCCGCGCCGAGCGTCGTGCCCGTCACGACCTGCGGGACCGCCGAGCCGATGTCCTCGTGCTCGCCGACGATGCAGGCGCACGCGCCGGCCTGGCAGACCAGCCCCGAGCCGCACGCCGCGCCGCACGCACCGCAATGCGCCGGGTTGCTCGCCAGATCGACGCACCTGCCGCCGCAGTCCGTGAGGCCCTCGTTGCAGAGGCACTCGCCGTCCACGCACGCCTCGTTGTATCCGCACCGGACATCGCAGGCCCCGCAGTGCAGCGGGTCTCTCTTCAGATCCGCGCAGCCGCCGTCGCACGCGTCGAGGCCGGCGTCGCAGCGGCAGGCGCCGCCCTCGCACAGCTGCCCGGCCGGGCATTCCTGGCCGCAGCCGCCGCAGTGATGCGGGTTGATGTCGAGATCGACGCAGCCGCCGCTGCACGGCTCGAGGCCGGGCGCGCACAGCGCGCCGCCGGTCCCGCCGCTCGAGTCGGGGTCCTCCACGCCCCCGTTGCCCCCGCCGTCGCTCCCGCCGTCGCCCATGTCGTCGCCGACGCACGCGCCCGTCTCGCACCGCTGCCCGCTCGCGCAGACGCTGTCGCAGCCGCCGCAGTGGTCGGGATCGGCCTGCGTGTCGACGCACGAGCCGCCGCACATCGCGAGGCCGTCATCGCACGTCATGCTCGAGGTGTCCCCTCGCGCGCACGACGCAGAGCAGACGAGGAGGGCGGCTGCCGTCAGCCAGAGCGCCATGGGCGACAGCTCGAACCTGGAGCGCAATCCGGGTTGACTCATGAACTTCCTTTGGCGGATACGCCGGCCGCCTCGCGGCTCTGTGAGATTTCGCTGTCGAGGATACGCCGCTTCGCTTTCGCTCCGCAATCACGGATCACCGCGAATCGTCGCGGATTGTTCGACCTCCACACACGCGGACACGACTCCGAGAGATGGAGCGCGCTGGCCGCGCGCGCGCGGCGCATCCGGGCGCAGCGTGCGCGACGGCCGCGGCGGGAGCGCGCGTCACGCGACGGGGAGATCCGGCAGCGGATCGGCCTGGTCGGAGGTCGGTTGGCGCGCCTGGACGGCCTCCAGCGCCGGAGCGCCTGTCTCGGGCCCCGGCGCGTCTTCGGGCTGCCGCTCGGGGCCGAGGAAGCGGGCGATCGGCTCGAAGAGCTCGACGCCGGTATAGGCGCCCACGGCCAGGTCGCCGTGGCCGTAATCTTCGCGCGCGCCGAAGTCGCGCCCGAGCACGAGAAAGCGCTTCGGCGTCTCCGGGTGATCGCGCCCCCACGCGTCGAACGCGGCGCGCACCGACGGGACGGGGGCTATCCTGTCGGCGCTGCCCGCGATGAACAGGGCCGGCGCCGCGACGGACGCGAGGCCGTCGAGGACCCTCTCGCCGTCCACCCGGATCTCTCCGTCGCTCGCCAGCCAGGCGGCGAAATCCGCGTTGAGCGCAGCGGGGATGTCCTCGATGCAGTTGACGAGCGCGAGCCGCGTGACGCCGGGAGGCACGTTGCGCGGATTGGCGACGGCGCGGTGAATCGGCGTGGGCAGCCACTCCGAGGCGAACGCGACGCTGCGTGCCATGAAGCGGAGCGGCACGCCCGGGAGCAGCCGGCCCGGCAGAAAGCGCATGAGGCGCGCCGGCGTGGCGAAGCGGCCCGGAGAGCCGACGATGACGACGCGGCGCACCCGATCCTCCGGCACGCTCCGGCCCAGCGCGGCGTAGAGGAGCATGCCGCCCATCGAGAAGCCGACATAATCGAGCGAGCGGGCGCCGGTGCGCTTCAGGATGGCGTCGAACGCGCAGGGCAGATCGTACCGGACCATGGCCGAGAACCGGACGCCGCGGCGCTCGAGGCGGGTGAGGAGGCGGCCGCTCCGCAACGTCAGCAGCCACACGTCGCGTCCGAGCGTGGCGAGGTGGCGGGCCAGCGAGTAATCGGGGTGAATGTCCTGATTTCTGTGGTTCGCGGCGATCCCGTGGACCAGGAGGATCGGCGGCAGGTCCGGCTGCGCCTCCGCGCCGGGCGGGACCGGGACGCGGCGGATCTCGATCGGCGCGCCGTCCTCGGTCCGCAGGACCTCTTCCACGCTGTACTCGAGCGGCAGGGTCAGCCGCTTGACCCAGTAGAAGAGGTGCGCCCACAGCCCGATCGCCGCCAGCAGCGCGAGCGCCAGCGCGACCAGGAGGGTTGCCCCGAATGTCCAGACCATACGCTCAATCTACCTGCTGGCGTCGTTTCCGCATGCGGGCAGCCTCGGCAATGGTGGCGCACGGACGGAGCGCCGGCCAGCCGCTCGCTGAGCCCGCTTACCGGCTCCGGATGATCATGAATCCATGCGAACAGTATGTTTCGCGATCATTTCTGCGAGCGCGCGAGAAAGTCACACTGCGCTCGCCAATCGACTCCGCCGCTTCCACCGCGCAGCGCGCCCCGCGATTGCCCGTGACGTAAAGCGCACGTCGCGGCGGTTCGTTTTGAGCCACGTCGCAGCGCGCGAGACAGGATCGTGTGTCCAGGACAACAGCGAGCCCGGGTGGAACCTTCGGCGCAGGCGTGCACAAAGGTTCCAGATCCGCCGGCCCGAGGCGTGGCATGCGGGTCGCATCGGCGGGGCGAGGAGAGAGGTGGAAAGGGTCCTGTAAGCACCCCGATACAAAGGGGGCACACATCAGGACGCCGCAGCGGAGCTCGGGGGGGCTCCGCTGCGGCGCTCTTTTTCCCATGCCGGCGGATGCGCTCCTGCGCCCGCAGAAAACAAAATGAAAAAAGCGCCTCGCGGACCTGGGGGGGGAAGGTCTCCGCGACGGCGCTCGTCCACCACTAGAGCAGGCTCTGTGCCGACTTTTCGGCCGCCATGTTTCAGGCAGTTATCACGCAGAGCCCTCGCGTCCGTTGCATCCTTGCAAAACAAACTTGAAATCGGGTGCAAATCCGAAGGATTTCGCGACCTTATCTGAGAAGAGCCGCGGCCGTCCCGAACGAAACGACTGTGCACGGCGTGCTCACTCGTCCCAGTGGCGGCAGACGGGCTTCACGCCGCACCCCTGGCAGCGGACCGGATCGCGTCGCGACGGGCACTGCTGGAGCATGCCGAGGTGGCAGAGGGCGAAGTCGTACTTGACCGGGTCGGCCGGATCGAAGCCGCGGAGGGCGGCGGTGATCTCCTCGGCGGTCTTCCAGGTGGCGCCCCTGCGGTCGGTGAGGCCGATGTTGTAACCGAGCTTCTGGATGTGGGTGTCGACGGGGATCAGGAGGGCGGACGGCGGTACCGGCCACAGGCCGAGGTCCACGCCGTCGGCGGGGCGGATCATCCAGCGCAGCAGGAGCATGAGGCGCTTGGTGGCGCTGCCCTTCTCGGGGTCCGGGAGGATGTGCGCCGCCCCCCGGTCGTCCGGCCGGCGGTCGAGCCCGCCGGCGCGCCGGATCGCGCGCACCCACGCGCCGAGGGCCTGGCGCAGGTCGCGGCTGCGCGAGAGCTCGGCCGCGAAGGCGGCGCCGAGCGAGCCCGAGGCGCGCTGCACCCGCCGCGCGCCGACGAGGAGCGCCGCGAGATCGCGGTCGCGGTAGACGCGGTGCCGGAAGCCGCGCAGGCGCGCCGAGACGGCCCGGGCGTCGTCCGCGGTGAGGGCGATCTGCGGCCCGAGCCGGTCGAGCGCCTCGCCGATCTTGGCGCGCAGCGCCTTCACGTTCCCGAAGGCGAGCGACGCGGCGAGGAGCGCCACGAGCTCCTGATCGGCCGGATCCGTGTAGCGATGGACGAAGGAGACGGGGTCCTGGGCGCGGCGCTCCTCGATGGCGCACCGCGCGCGCACCTCGTCCAGCGCCGCCTGCAGGGCAGCGCTCCGCGCGGCGTCCCGCCGGGGCGCCGCCTCGCTGCGCCGGGGCGCCGCCTCGCTGCGCCGGGGCGCCGCCTCGCTCCGCGGGGAAGCCGCCTCGCTGCGCCGGGGCGCCGCCTCGCCGCGCCCGCCGCGCCCGCGCGCCTTCACGTCGCCTCCGTGCCCGGCGCCGCGTCGGGCGCGAGCGGCTCGGCCCGCGCGGCCCGCTCCGGCGCCTCGCGATCGTGCTCCAGCGCGGGGAGCGACACCACGAACGCGCTGCCGCGCCCGTCCTCGGTGACCGGGCTCTCGACCCGCACCGAGCCGCCGTGGCTCTCGGCGATGTGCTTCACGAGCGCGAGCCCGATCCCGCTGCCGCGCACCTGCCGCTCGCTCGCCCGCCGCCCGCGCGCGAAGCGCTCGAAGATGTGCTTCTGCTCGTCCGGATCGATGCCGGGCCCCCGGTCGCTCACCCGGATGGCGACGCGCCTCGCCTTGTGCGTCAGCGCGGAGATGCGCCCGCCGCCCCCGCCCTCGGCCTCGACCGCGACGGCGACGCGGCCGCCGTCCTTCGCGTATTTGAGCGCGTTGTCGAGCAGGTTCACGATGGCGAGCTCGAGCGCGCGCGCGTCGATGAGCGCCTCGGGCAGCCCCTCGGCGATCGTCAGCTCGACGGTCATCTCCTCGCGCTCGGCGCGGTAGCGGTACATGTCGACGGCGCGCGCCGCCACCTCGGCGACGCTCCCGCGCGCGAACTCGTAGGCGGCCTTGCCGCGCTCGACCCGGGCGAAATCGAGCACGTTCTCGATGAGCGCGGTGAGCCGCTCGCTCTCGCTCACGATGATCTGCAGGTACTGGCGGCGCTTCTCGTCGTTGGGGACGCGATCGCCGAGGAGCAGCTCGCCGAACATGCGGACCAGCGAGAGCGGCGTCTTGAGCTCGTGGGACACGTTCGCGACGAAGTCGCTCTTCAGCGCCGCGAGCCGCCGCTCGTTCACGGAGGCGAGCACCACGATCGCCAGCCCGGCCAGGGCGACCAGGGCCGAGAAGCCGACCATCAGGATCTCGATGAGGCGCTGTCGCTCCACCTTCTCGCCGAGCTCCTCGGCCGTGGTGAGCGCCATCTGGAGGCGCCAGTTGTAGAGCGTGGTGGGGAACGGGCGCCCGACCGTGAACTCGCCGCCGATGATGGGCGGGCCGAACACGATGCGGCCCTCCTCGTCGATGACGTTCATCCGGCTCTTCTCCCGATCGAGGTCGCGGAAGAGCCGGGGCATCACCTCGTGGACCAGGCGCGGCACCTCGTGCCAGGCGATGACGAGGTACCGGCGCCCCTGGTGCTCGCGCTGCCAGTAGCTCACGAGCAGGCTCTGCTGGTCGATGACGTGGTGGATGTGGCGCAGCTCGCTCGCGTCGCCGGAGAAGTTCATCTGGGGCAGGAGGCGCGCGAGCAGCAGCTTGCGGAAGGCGTCGTCCTCGCGGCCGGACGCGCCGCGCGAGGCGAACGCGAGCACGTCGTGGGCCTCGTGGTCCATGTCGAGGACCAGGATGGCGCGCACGGTCGGCGTCTCGCGGGCCGCGGTGGGGAGCCACCTCCGCGCGATGACCGAGAGGTTCGCCACGTCGACGTGCGCGGCGACGACGTTGTCCTGGGCGATGATCAGCTTGTCGAGGCGGTCGACGCGCTCGTCGGCGAGGGTGAGGGTCGCGTCGAAGACGGTCTGCTGGCGGGCCTTCTCGATCTGCAGCGTGGTGCGCAGGGCGATCCCGCCGAGGACGAGCACGGCGACGACGATGGCGGGGACGAGGGCGAAGTACGGGACGCGATGGCGCTGCCCGACCGAGGGGAGGAGGTCCATCGCTGAGCTCCGCTAGCGGGCGGCCTTCTTCGCCCCCGCGGTCACGAGGCCGGGGTCGAGGACCACGCCGCGGGCGCCGACGAACTCCGCGAACTGCTGGCCGATGTAGGTGAGCGCGTTGCCGTCGCTCTCGGAGAACGGCTTGCCGTCGAGGGGGTTGCCGATCTCGAGGAGGCCGAGGTAGCGGCCCGCGAGCTCCACCGGCGCGCAGATGACGCTCCGGAGCTCGACGCCGATCGCCTTCCACCGGTCGTCCATGACGCGCTCGTCCCTGGAGGCGTCGGGCACCACGACGGCGCGCCTGGACCGCATGGCGGCGAGGGCGAGCGGCGCGCGTTCGGACAGCCTGGCGAGGAGGGCGCTCTTGCCGCCGTGCTGCCGGACGACGACGAACTCGCGCCGGTTGATGTCGAACAGCGACACGAGGCCGAGGGCGCACGGGATCTTGTCGAGCGTGAGCGCGAGGATGAAGTCGGCTCCCGAGAGCGTGTCCTGGAGGAAGTGCAGGTCGCTGCACGCCTCGAACAGCTCGGCGATGAGGTCGTCGCCGGAGAGGCGCCCGTGCCTCGGCGGGAAGGAGGAGCGCCTCCGCGGCGGCTGGCTGGGCGCGGGGGCGGGGATGGGGATCTCGGCGGACGCCGGCGCAGCATCGGGGTGAGGCAGCGCGGCCGGCTCCCCGGGCGGCGCCGCGGCGGAGGGCGATGCGTCGGCCACCGGTGCCGCGGCTGGAGGCGACGCGTCGGCCGGCGGCGCCGCGGCGGAGGGCGATGCGTCGGCCACCGGCGCCGCGGCTGGAGGCGATGCGTCGGCCGAGGGCGCTGCGGCTGGAGGCGATGCGTCGGCCGAGGGCGCCGCGGCGGAGGGCGACGCGTCGGCCGGCGGCGCCGCGGCTGGAGGCGACGCGTCGGCCGAGGGCGCTGCGGCTGGCGGCGATGCGTCGACCGGAGGCGCGGCGGCCGCGGGCGCGGCGACCGAAGGAGACGCGTCGGCCGGCGGCGCCGCGGAAGATGACGAACCATCGGCCGGAGGCGCATCGGCCGCCGGGGACACGCCGGCCGATGACGAACCGTTGGCCGGAGGCGCGGCGGCCAGCAGCGCCACGTCGGCCGGAGGCGCGGCGGCCAGCAGCGCCACGTCGGCCGGAGGCGCGGCGGCCAGCAGCGCCACGTCGGCCGCCGGCGCGGCGGCCGGAGGCGCGGCGGCCGGCGGCGCGGCGGCCGACGGCGCGGCGGCCGGCGGCGCGGCGGCCGGCGGCGGTGTGGTGGCGCCGGTTCGCGGGCGGAACTGGATCTCGGGCTCGGCCGAGCGCCAGTCCTTCCAGGCGAGCGTCGCGAGCGGGCTGCGCAGCGGCCGGCCGCGAAAGACGTGGTCGAACACCGCGATATGGATGAACTTGCCCGGGCGCGCATCGTCGATGAGATCCCGTGCCTTCTCGAGCCGGTCGAGCAGCAGCGCGCTCACGAGATCCCGCGGCGTGCCCGTAGGCACCGCGTAGACGAGCTCCCGGTACGTGAGCGGAGACCGCTCGGACGGGTTCTCCTCGCGCTGCGACACGAGCTCGAACGGAGGCAGCGCGCTCGGCTCCTGCGCGGCCGCGGCGCCCTGCGCGGCCGCAGCGCCCTGCGCGGCCGCAGCGCCTCCGCCCTTCGCCGGCTGCGCCACCGGGCTCGCCGGCTCCGGCATGAGGAGCGCGGTCCCCATCGAGATGAACGGGACCGTGGCCGCCACCGGGCGCTTCCCCGGCGCGCGCGCCCCCGCCGGGTCGGCGGGCTTGGGAGACGCCGCGCCGGCGTGCGGCGCGCCCGCCGGAGGGTCGATCCCGTCCGTCAGCGCCGCGTCGTCCGGCGCGCGCTGCACGACGTACCGCACGCGCGTCGCCGGATCGATCGCTCGGTAGCCGCTCTCGAGCAGGTCCACGGAGAAATTGTTGAGCGGCCCGCCATCGCCGCGGAGCGCCCGGGCCTTCTGCAGCGCGGGCTGCCACTGCGGGGCCTCGACGCACACCTTCCTGGTCGGCTGCGCGTTCTGGCCTAACGACGAGATCTCGACGAACCAACGCATCGTTTGCGGTTCCAATCCGCGCTGGCGCTGACTGGGTCGCGCGCTCTGGCGCGAACATCGTTCTACTCGACGCGCGCGAGAGGGGTCAACGCGCAGGCCGCACGGAGAGCGCGCGGGCGCCTTTGGCGGACGGTCCGAAATATTCTCAACGCCGGAACCGCAAGGAGATTCGGGCCTGTCCTGAAATCGCGCCGCGCGCGGCGAGGCGCCGCCGACGAATCCGCTCGGTCACTGAACGGCCGCCGGGTAATCCTGTAGAGGCAGGAGATCGCCGCCTGTCGCGCCGCCGGCGGCGCCGTGCGATGGAAGGGGCCACTCCGCCTCGATCGTCTCCAGGTGATCCGCTGTGCTGTGTGGAAGCGGGATACGCGTCGCACATCCGCTCGCGACGACGGAGGCGCCGAGAGCGGCGCCGGCCGCGCGCCGCGCCGGCCTCCGCGCCCCGCAGGGGGCGTTCAGGCCGTCCAGCCGAGCAACCGTTCGCCGAGGGTGAGCAGGCCGAGCCACAGGGCCGCCGAGATCAACGGGGTCGCCGCTGCCAGCCACGGGCGGCGGCGCCGCACCCGAATGGCCATCACGAGCAGCGCAATCCAGAGCGCCCACAGCGCCGCGACCGCCCAAGGCGGGGCGAGGAGACCGGCGAACGCGTAAGCCGGGCCGATCGCGAGGTGGACGGCGATCCCGGCCCAGGGGGCGATCGATGATGCTCGACTCTGCAACTCCACTCGTGCGCTGCTCCACCGCCGAAGGGCTCGCCACGCGGGCTATTGCGTCCGCAGGATGATGTGGAAGCCGAGCCGCGTCTCCACGACCCCGCTCGGCGAGCCGACAGCGACCTTACTCCACCGCCTGCTCGAACTCGGGCACCATGGCGCCCTCCGCACGGTCGTGTCGTCGGTTCCGGGGCGAGGGCGGCGCCGGGGCCGGGGCACGCGATGGGCCGCACGCGGCGACTCCGGCGCGGCGCAACTCGGTCCGCGCCGCGCCGGGGGCACCAGCACAAAAAACAGAGCGCCCATTCGACGGTGGGGGGGGAGACCGTCACGGGCGCTCTGCCCTCCGTCCTGAGCAGGATGCGGGCCAAGGTACATCTTTATCGTTTTCGGGAGCTTTCGTCCGAAAAATCGTTTCCGCCTTTCAATCCTGAAGCAGCTGCTTGCAAACGTGCTGGACAGAGCCGGAGGCCGCGGATCGCCGAACGCACGTCGAGGACCGGGCCGCCAACCCCGGACGAGGGCCGGTGGCCCTTCGCCCGCCGGGGTCGACCCCCGCGCCGGGTTCCCCTGCGGACGGGGGCTCCGCGGGCTCGGGCCGCGCGAAAGTCGTGTAAAAGAGCCGCGTGTCACCGTCCAGCGCCGACTCCGTGCCCTCCGCGCCGTCAGGAGGCGCCGCGCCTCCGCCTCGGCCGAGCAGCGACTCCCCCGGCGAAACCGACGCCGCGGCCTCGGAGGGCGCCGGTCCGGCGGCGATCCGCGGCCGGCTCGATCGCGTGGTCGCCGCCTGGCCGCGCCTCGATCCGGTCCTGTTCGCCGCCTATGCGGGCGCGTGCGTGCTCTACGCCGCCGTCGCGTTCTACCGCGCGATGCACCAGCAGACGGGCGGCATGTGGTCGGCGCCGCTCGACGACGTGTTCATCCACTTCGATTACGCCCGCGCCACGGCGCGCGGGTACCCGTTCGAGTGGTCCGAGGGCAACGGCTTCTCCAGCGGGAACACCAGCCTGAGCTACCCGTTCGTCCTCGCGCTCGGCTACCTCATCGGCTTCCGCGGCCTCCTGCTGATGCAGTGGGCGGCGATCGTCGCGTGCGTCTCGACGCTCGGCTTCCTGCTCGTCGGCGCGCGGCTCCTCGAGCCGATCGGGCGCTGGGCGAAGTACCTGCTGCCGCCCGTGGCGCTCTCCATCGGCGCGCTCGACTGGTCGTTGTTCAGCGGGATGGAGAACGCCTTCCACCTCGGCGTCTGGGCCCTCGCCACCCTCGCCGCGCTCTCGGTCGCCCGCGCGGCCGGCGCAGACGAGGACGCCGCTGCGCCGCCGGAGCGCCTCGCCCGCCTCGGCTGGCTCGCCGGCCTCGCCGGGGCGCTCCTCTACGCCACCCGGCCGGAGTCGGTCGTGTGCGTCGCGGCCTTGGGCGTGTACGCGGCCGCGGCCGTGGGGCGGGCCCGCGGCGCGCGCGCCGCGATCGCGACCCTGCTCCGGACCTCGTTGCCCGGCGCGATCGCGTGCGTCGCCCAGGCGGTCGCCAACCGCGCGTTCACCGGCGAGTGGGCGGCGAGCGGCGCCATCGCGAAGCTCGCGCTGAACAACCCGTACATGACGTCCCAGGAGAAGTGGGACACCTACGAGTTCCTCGTCAGCTACGTCATCGCCCGCAACACCAACCACCACTTCGCGGACGCCCTCCCCTGGGGCTGGATCGTCCCCGCCCTCGCGCTCGTCCCCCTCGCCTCGCGCAAGCTCCGCGGGATCGCGGCGGTGCTCTGGGTCCAGGTCGTCGGCTGGCTCGCGCTCGTGGCCCTGAACGGCCAGGTGCGCTGGCAGAACGAGCGCTACACCATGCCCGCGGTCGCCTGGCTGCTGGTGCTCGCGGCGATGGGGCTCGCGCTGCTCGTCGCGCGGGCCGCGTGGGCCGCGCCGGACGGCGGGGCGAGCCGCCCGGCCCGGCTCGACGACGGGGCGCTGGCCCGGCTCTCCGCGCGGCTCGCGGCCCTGCCGGCGCGGGCCTTCGGCGCCCGCCGCGACCCCGCCGGCAGCGGCGATCCCGGCGGCCTCGCGGCCCGCGGCTTCTGGGCCGCGCGCGTCGCGCTCGCCCTCGCCCTCGCCGCGCTCTTCTGGGCCCACCAGCTGCCCAGGATGCGCGACCAGATCTGGTTCTTCGGCCGCGCGAGCCGCAACATCCGCGACCAGCACCTCGTCGCCGGCAAGGTCCTCGCCCAGCTCGACGTGCGCCGCGTCCTCGTCGGCGACGCGGGCGCGCTCCTCTACGCCTCGGACCGGCCCGGGCTCGACCTCATCGGGCTCGGCGGCTACCACGACCTCCCGTTCGCGCGCGCGGGCGTCCACGGCCTCGGCGCCTCGCTGGAGCTCATCGAGCGCATCCCCGCCGACGACCGGCCCGACGCGCTGGCCATCTATCCGACCTGGTGGGGCGAGCTCCCGGCCATCTTCGGCCAGCGGATCGTCGGGATCCCCGTGGTCGGGAACGTCATCTGCGGCGGCGCCGAGAAGGTCATCTACCGGGCCGACTGGAGCCCGCTCGCGCACCGCGAGCCGCCCGCGTCGATGCGCGCGGGCGAGCAGGTCCTCGACGAGCTCGACGTCGCCGACCTCGTGAACGAGCGGGAGCACGGCTACACCTTCCCGCAGCCGCAGGCCGGCTTCGTCAGCTTCAGCGTGCTGCCGGACCCGCGCGGGTCCGGGCGCGATCGGTTCGACGCGGGGCGCGTCATCCCGGCCGGCAGGAGCGAGACGGCCCGCCTGCGCGCCCCGCGCGCGGGCCCGGGCAGGCTCGTCGTCCGCACCGCCGCGCCCCGCCCCGCGGTGATCCGCGCGACGGCGGAAGGCCGCGAGCTCGGCCACCTCGCCATCGGCGCGAGCGACGGCTGGACCGAGGCGTCGATCGACCTGCCCGCAGGGCTGCCCGAGACGTTCACGCTCACGCTCACGCCGGTCGAGGGGGAGTGGGTCGATCACCACGTCTGGGTCCTCGAGCGCGCCGCGCGCTTCGAGGCGCGCTCGCTCGCCGGGCCGTGACGTGCGCGCCGGCCTGCCCCGCGACCCCGCGCAGTGGATCGCGCTCGCGCTCGCCCTGGCCGCGCTCCTCGCCGGCGCCTGGCTCCGCCGCCGCGGCCGCCCGCCCGCTGATCGCTCCGGCGCGGCGCCCACGCCCGGCGGTGCCACGGGCTCGCTCCCTGACCCCGCGCCGCGCCCCCTCGGCGTCGCCGTCGCCGCGGCCCTCGCGCTCGTCGCGGCGCTGATCTCGGCCGCGTACGTCGCGGTCTACCTGCGGGGCGGCCCCCGCATCATCGACGCGACGAGCTACTGGCTCGAGGCGCGCGCCATGGCCGCCGGGCACCTCGCGTGGCCGCTCGACGAGCCCGAGGCCTCCGTGCTCGGCCGCTTCCTCGTCCGCAGCGACGCCGCGGGCGGCGCGGGCGAGGTCGCGGTCATCTTCCCCCCGGGCTACCCCGCCCTCCTCGCGCTGGGCTTCCTCGCGGGCGCGCCGCTCGCGGTCGGTCCCCTGCTCGCCGCGGCCCTGACCATCGCCACGTACGACCTCGCCGCGCGGTTCGCGCCGGACGCCTCGGCCCGCCCCGGGAGCGCGGCGCGGATCCCCCTCGCGCCGCTCCTCGCCGCGCTCTTCTCGGCGCTCTGCGCCGCGCTCCGCTACCACACGGCCGACACGATGTCGCACGGGCTCGCGGCCCTCTGTTTCACGGTCGCGCTCGCGTCGGCGCGGCGCGCGCTCGACGAGGCCCGCGCCGCCCCCGCGGCGGGCGCCCCGAGCTGGTGGCGCGATCCGGCGATCCGCGCCGCCGCGCTCGCCGGCGCGGCGGCCGGCTGGCTCGCGGCGACGCGCCCGCCGAGCGCGCTCGCCCTCGCCGCGGCGCTGCTCGTCGTGCTGCTGCCGGAGCGCGCGCCGGGCAGCGCCGCGGCCGGCCCTCGCGACGGCGACCTCGCGCCGCGACCGCCGCCGCGGCTCGGGCGGCTCGCCGCGGCGCTCGCGATCGGCGCCCTCCCCGGCCTCGCGCTGCTCGCCGCGCACCAGCGCGCCGCGACCGGCGCCTTCGCGTCGTCGCAGGGCGCCTACTACGCCGTCTCCGACGGCCCGCCCGGCTGCTTCCGCTACGGCTTCGGCGAAGGCGTCGGCTGCCTCGGCGAGCACGGCGACTTCGTCCGCCACAACCTCGCGGAAGGATACGGCTTTCTGGCCGCCGCCGGCACGACGCTGCGCCGCCTGAAGCTCCACCTCGTCGACGCGCTCAACGCCGAGCCGCTCGCGCTGCTCGTGATCGTCGGCGCCGCGATCGCCTTCCGGCGGCCGCGCTCACGCGCGCTCGCCGTCGCGCCGCTCCTCCAGATCGCCGCCTACGCCCCCTTCTATTTCGACGGCAACTACCCCGGCGGCGGCGCTCGCTTCTTCGCCGACGTGCTGCCGGTGGAGCACGCCCTCGCGGCCCTGGCCTGCGCCGCGCTCGCGGAGCGCGCGGGCTCCCCGGCCGCGCGCGGCGGCCCGGAGCGGCGGCCTCCCGCGCTCTTCGCGGCGGCGCTCCTCCCGGCGGCGGCGGCGCTCCTCCCGGCGGCGCTCTTCGCGGCGTCGCTCCCCCTCGCCGGCTTCGCCTTCCGCGCGGGCTTCGACCACGCCGCGCTCCGCGATCGCGAGGGCGGCCTGCCCATGTTCGAGCCCGCCGCCGTCGCGCGCGCGGGCGTCGCGCGCGGCCTCGTGTTCGTCGACACGGACCACGGCTTCAACCTCGGCTTCGACCCGGCCCCGGGCGACGTCGCGGTGCTGCGCTACCGCGGCGACGCCATCGACCGGATGGCGTGGGAGGCCCGCGGCCGCCCCCCCGCCTACCGCTACCGCTTCGCGATCCCGGACGGCGGCGGCCTCGCCTCGGTCTCGATCGCGCCGCTCGCCTTCGACGCCGCGCCGCCCCGCGAGGCCCTCATCGAGGGCGAGTCGCTGTGGCCGCCGCGCGCCCAGCGCGGGGCGTTCGCGCTGCCCGAGCACGCCGGCGGCACGTGCGCGTCCGGGGGGCGCCTCCTCGCGGTGCACGCGGCGGCGCCCGGCGAGGCCGTCGTCCGGGTCGGCCTGCCCGCCCCGTGGCTCCGCGGCGCCCGGATCAGCCCGCGCGTGGCGACCTCGGACGGCGGCGCGGGCGAGGTGCGCCTCATCGTCGACGGCGCCCCGATCCACGTCTGGCGGGTCGAGCCCGCCGCGCCGGTCGCCCCCGGCGCGCCGCTCACCTGCGCCGAGCTCCCGCCCCACCCGATCCCCGAGGACGCCGTCGGAATCGAGCTCTCCCTCTCGCGCGCGGGCGCGCGCCAGCACGGAAAGTTGCACGGGGACGCGCGCGAGCGCCGGCGCGGGGAAGCCGGCGCCGCCGCGCCGGCGGCCGAAAACGCCGCCCGGATCGGCGCCGAGGCCGCCGCCGAGGGCGCTCCGGGAGGCCCGGGCCGCCCCGCGGCCGGAGGCCTCTTCGCGCTCGACGCGGTCTCGGTCGCGGGCGGGAATTCGGTTGACCGCTAGTCCCGTAACATGCGAGCTTTTCATAGGATTCTGTTGTCGTGCGGCTCCTGGACCGGCGCCTCGCCTGGAGCTCTGCGGTGGAAAGCGGCAAGTCGGGCGCCGGCGGCGGTCCGCTCGGGTGGGGGAGGTGGACCATGACAAAAAGCGAGCTCATCGACGCGATCGCCGGACGGGGGGAGCTCACCAAAGCTCGAGCCGAGCTCGTGGTGAACTGCGTCTTCGACGCGATGACGCAGGCGCTCCAGCGCAACGAGGGCATCGAGATCCGCGGGTTCGGCAGCTTCACGGTCAGGCCTTACAAGCCGTACAGCGGCAGGAACCCGCGCACGGGCCAGCCGGTGCCCGTGCCCGCCAAGCGGCTCCCGTTCTTCAAGGTCGGCAAGGAGCTCAAGGAGCTCGTCAACGCGAGCCGCGCGTACGCCATCTCGGGCGACGACGACGACGAGGACGACGAGGACGAGGACACCGACGACGAATGAGCCGCGCGTGCGGCTAACGTCGTCGACATCGACGACGTGACGCCCCCGCGCGCCTCGAGGCGCGCTCGCCCCCTGGCGGGCCGTTCCGCTGCGCGGTAGAAGCGGGGCCCCATGGTCCCCGCCGAACGTCAGCTCGAGATTCTCTGCAAGGGTGTCGTCGACCTCCACGTCCGCGCCGAGCTCGAGGAGCGGCTCCGCGAGGGCAAGCCGCTGCGCGTGAAGGCCGGCTTCGACCCGACCCGCCCCGACCTCCACCTCGGCCACACGGTGGTCATGCAGAAGATGCGGGAGTTCCAGGACTTCGGGCACACCGTCATCTTCGTGGTCGGCGACTTCACGGCGATGGTCGGCGATCCGACCGGCAAGAACGAGCTGCGCCCGCGGCTCTCGCGCGAGGAGGTCGTCGCCGCGGCCGAGACCTACCAGGCGCAGGCGTTCAAGGTCCTCGACCGCAACAGGACCGAGGTCCGCTACAACTCCGAGTGGCTGAACAAGCTCGATCCGGCGCAGATGATCGAGCTCTGCGCGAAGTACACCGTGGCCCGCATGCTCGAGCGCGACGACTTCAAGAAGCGCTACGAGGAGGCGCGGCCCATCTACGTGCACGAGTTCATGTACCCGCTCCTCCAGGCCTACGACTCGGTCGAGCTCGAGGCCGACATCGAGCTCGGCGGCACCGATCAGCTCTTCAACCTCCTCGTGGCGCGCGACCTGATGCCCCGCTACGGAAAGCGCGCCCAGATGGTGATGACGATGCCGCTCCTCGAGGGCACGAACGCGCGCGTCGAGGACGGCAAGATCGTCGGCGCCAAGATGTCGAAGAGCGCGGACAACTATGTCGGCATCACCGAGCCGCCGTTCGACATGCTGCAGAAGCTGATGCTCGTCGATGACGGGGTCATCTGGCGGTACATGGAGCTCCTGTCGTCGCGCCCGCCCGAGGAGGTCGCCCGGCTGCGGGAGGCGGTCCTGCGCGGCGAAGAGAGCGTCATCGCGGTGAAGGAGGGCTTCGCGCAGGAGATCGTCGCCCGCTTCCACTCGGCCGAGGACGCGCGCGCCGCCCTCGAGCGGCGCCGCAGCGTCGCGGCCGGCGGCTTGCCCGAGGTGATCGAGGAGCTCCACGTGGCGAGCGACCGCGACGCGATCCCCCTCGGCAAGGCGCTCGCGCTGGCCGGGCTCGCCAAGTCGACCTCCGAGGCGCTCCGCCTCGTGAAGGGCGGCGCGGTGCACCTCGACGGCGAGGTGGTCAAGGACGAGCAGCTCAAGCTCGAGCGTGGGAAGCGATTCCTGGTCCGCGTCGGCTCGAAGAACCGCCGCTTCGCCTACCTCGTCGTTGGCTGACGCGCCCGGGCGGGGGCTCCGTCGCCGCGGCGCGCTCGGCGGGATCCTGGGCTGCGTCCTCGGCCTCGCGCTGCCGTCGTGCGGCGGCGCGCCGCGGCCGCCTGCCCGGCCGAGCCCCCCGCTGCCGCCGCTCGGCACGGCGGACCTGACGCGCCTCTTGCCGCAGGCGGGGCTCCGGTGGCTGATCCTGGTCCGGCCCCGCGAGATCGCGGCGGTGCCGTGGCTCATCCCCTCGATCGCGCTCGTGGCGCCAGAGGAGAACCTGGCCCGGCACGCCCGCGCGACCGGCATCGACCTGCGCCAGGTGCGCGAGGCCGCGATCGCGTCGTACGCGGGGGCGGCGGGCGAGGCCAGGTTCTACGTGGCGCGCCACAGCGGCGATCCGCGGACGATCGAGCGCCTCTTCCGGCGGCGGCTCACGGGCAAGGAGCGGCGGGCGCTCGATCGTCCGGACGTCGTGCGCGTGATGGGCGACATCGGCACGTCGCCGCACGCGCTGGTGCTCCTCGGCGAGGACGTGGTCGGCGTGCAGGACGGCGGCAGCCCGCAGCGCGGGCCGGCGCGCGTCGCGTCGCTGTACGCGCTCGGCCGGCTCAAGCGGTCGCCGGCGGCGCTGTCGGAGGGCCCGCTTTCGGCGCTCGCGGCCCGCTTCGGCCCGGCGCCCGCGCGCGCGTTCGCGCCGGGCCCGTTCGACGGGGAGCTCGCCCGCGGCGCGCGCGGCCTGCTCGCGGCGGCGACGGCCGTGGGCGCGGCCGCGAGGCCGAGCGCGCGCGAGGGGATCGCGCTCGCGATCGCGGTGGCGGGCGATTTCTCGACGAGCGGAGCGGCCGCCTCGGAGGAGCTGCTCGCGGCGTGGGAGGAGCTCGCACACGGCTCGTTCGGCCACCTGCTCGGGCTCGACGCGCCGGTCGAGCCGCCGCTCGCCACGCACGCGGAGGACGCGGTGGCCGTCGCGGTCGAGCTGGACCCGCGCGCGCTCGCCCGGGGGCTCGCCGCGGCGACGGGCGAGAAGGTCGAGGCGATGCTGCGGTAGGCGCGGCGGCGCCTCGCCGGTAAACCTCATCGGAGCCATGCCCACCACGACCAGCGGCTTCTTCCTGCAATGCGCCTCGCGCGGCGCGCTCGAGCTCGTCCTGCCCGCCGCCGGGGCGCCGTTCGGCGTCGAGCATTACCGCCGCGAGGAGGCCGCCGGGCCGTGGCGCCGCGCCGCGACGTTCGCCACGGACCTCGGCCCCGTCGGCGCGGCGACGCTCATCCAGAGCAACTTCGGCGATCCGGGCCACCTCGAGGCGGTGGTGCGCGCCGGGGATCGGCTGGCCGCGTTCTGGTGCGCGCCCGCGCGCGAGCCGTCGTGGAGCGAGCCGCGCTTCTTCGCGGAGGGCACGGCCGGCGACCCCGCCCTGATCCAGGGCGGCTCCGGGGGCAGGGGCAACTTCGAGCTCGTGGTGCCGCACGCGAGCGGCGGGATCGCGCACTACCACCGCGACAACGACACCGCGGAGCTCGGCTGGCATGGGCCGGCGATCTTCGGCGCGGAGCTCGGGCGGCTCGATGCGGTCGCGCTGGTCCAGCGCGGCGCCGGCGCGCCCGGCGCGCGGGGCGATCTCGAGGTGGTCGCGCGCGCCGGCGATCGCCTGGTGATGTTCCGGCGCCCCGCGGGGGCCGCGTGGCAGGGGCCGGAGGAGGTGGTCGCGGGTGTCCGGGGGGCGCCGGCGCTCTTCTGGAGCGCGTCCGGCGGGGAGGGCGCGCTCGACCTGTTCGCACCGCTCGCGGGCGTGGGGCTCGCGTGGTGGCGTCGCGGCGACGGCGCCCTGGGGGCGCGCTTCCGCGGGCCGACGGTGTTCGCCACCGAGCTGGGGCGGTGCGAGGCGGTCTCCGCGATCGAGAGCCGGCCGCTCGGGCGGCTCGAGCTCGCGGTGCGCGCCGAGGGGCAGCTCGTCCACCTGGCGCGCGACGGCGAGCTCTGGTCGCGGCGCGCGGTGCTCCGCAGCGCGTCCGCTCTCCCGGCGGCCGCTCCCTCTCCAGCGGCGCCCCCGCCGCCTTCCGCGACCCCTCCGCCGCCGTCCGCCGCCCCTCCCCCGCCCTCCGCGGCCTCTTCGCCGCCACCGTCCGCGGCGCCGCCCCCGTCATCCACCCCGCAGCGCTCGCCCGCGCCGCCCCCCACCCGCGCTGCGCCGCGGCTGCGCGTCGGGCCGCACCGGGCGGGGTTCCGCCGCATCGGCTCGCTCTCGCTGTCGGCGGACGCATGCTACCCGGACATCTGGGCGTTCCACGGCGCGCTCTACCGCTCTCCCGCGCGAGGCACCGCGCTGCTCTACTACCCTGCGTCGGCGGACGGCGAGGAGGCGCCGCTCTCGCCGGGAGGCCCGTTCCCCGCCATCGCGATCGCCCACGAGCGGCGCCTCGCCGCGGGCGCGGCCTCCGCCGGGGCGCCCGCGGGCCTCGACCAGGATCACCGCCAGCTCGCCGGCGTCATGGCGCACCTCGCGCGCTGGGGCTTCGTCGTCATCGCGCCGGACCTCTCGTGGCTCACCCCCGACGACGCGCCCCAGCGCCGCGCCGCGGTGCTCCGCGACGCGCTCTCGCACCTCCGGGCCGGCTCGCGGGGCCCGCTCCTGGCCGACTTCGATCACGTCGGGGCCCTCGGCCACGGGCTCGGCGCGCAGGCCGCTCTCGCGCTGGCGCTCGACCCCGCTTGCCCGTTCGACATCCGCGCCCTCGCGCTGCTCGCGCCGGCCGGCGAGCCCGATCGAGCCCCGCCCGTCGAAGCGCTCGCGCCGCGCCCGGTGCTCGTCGTCCACGGCACCGCGGACCCGATCGCCGCCTCCGTCCCGGCGGCGCTTTACGGCAGCGCGCGCGCGCCGAAGCACCTCGTGACCCTGCCGGGCGCGAGCCATTTCGGCTACACGACGTCGCTCGGCCTCGCCGAGCCGCTCGACGGCCCCGCCGAGCTCTCGCGCCGCGAGCAGCAAGCGATCGCGACGGGCTATCTCGCCGCGTTCTTCAACGGCTACCTCCGGGACGCGCGCAGGTGCCTCGGCGCGCTCTCGGGCAAGGAATCGCTCGAGGGGCTCGAGGCGAGGGAGATTCAGGTGAGCGCCGAGATGCCCGGCAGCGGCGCTGGGCTCTAGGGCTGGCCGCGTGGCGCGCCGGCGCCGGCCGGACGGACGAGCGGTGCGATGCTACTTTCGAGGGCGTGTTCCAGCTCGGCGGCCTCGTCGTCACGCTCGTCAACGCGCTCCTCGGCCTGATCGTCTGGCGGCGGCTCCGCGCGGCGTTCCCGCGGCACGGCGCGCTGATCAACGGGCTTTGCGCCGCGGGGCTGCTGCTGGTCGCGCCCCCGGCGGTGCTCATGGCCGTGGCGAGCTGGTCGGGGCTGCGAGCGCTCCAGCGCCACCTGCCCGAGCCGGTGTCGCTGCTCGCCATGGGCGCTCAGGTGGCCCTGCTGCTCTACGGGCTGCTCCTCGCGATCGCCGCGACCGCGGGCGCGGCCCTCCGGGTGCTTCGACGGGGCCGAGCCGCCCCGAACGCCCGGGCAGCCGCGGACGCCCAGGCCGATACGAGCGCTCGAGCCGTTGCGGACGCTCGGGCCGATTCAGCCGCTCAGACCATCGACGCTGACTCGGCCACTGCTGGCTCGGCCGCTCAGGCCATCCACGCTGCAGAGCACGCCAGGACCGAGCCGGAGGCCGTCGACGAGATCCGCCGCCGGCTCGTCGTCGGCGCGTCGTGGGCGCTTCCGGCGGCGGCCGTCGCGGTGTCGATGGGCGGCGTGCTCGCCTCGCGACAGCGTCCGGTCGTGGTGAGGATCGCGCTGCCCGTGCGCCGCGAGCTGACGAGCCTGCACGGCGTCACCCTCGCGCAGCTCAGCGACGTGCACGTCGGCAGCTTCATGGACGCGGAGCGGCTCGACGAGCTCCGCGACGCCATCAACGCGCTCCGCGCGGACATCCACGTCATCACGGGCGATCTGCTCGATCATCACGTCTCCCAGCTCGAGCTGTCCGCGCGGCTGCTCCGGGGCCTGCGCCCCGCCCGGGGGCAGCTCTTCTTCTGCATGGGCAACCACGAGTACATCGCCGCGCGCTCGGCCAGCATCCCGGCGATCGTAAAGGGCCTTGAAGAAGCGGGCGCCCAGGTGCTCGTCGACGAGGCGCGCGAGGTCCGCCTCGGCGGCGATCGCCTGTGGATGGGCGCGATCGACTACCCCAGCCGCGCGCGCCCCGGAGAGCCCGCCCGGCGCCCGACGGCCGACGGGCTGGCCCGGGCGCTCGGGCAGATGCAGGACGACGGCGCGCCGCGCGTCCTGCTCAGCCACCACCCGGGCACGTTCCGCGCCGCGCGCGAGCTGCCGTTCGACCTGATGCTGTCCGGCCACACGCACGGCGGGCAGATCTCGCTGGGCCGGATCGGCGATTACGCCCTCACGCCGATGTTGGCCGCCGGGCTCTACCACAACGGGCTGTACGAGCACCGCGGCCGGCGTCTCCACGTCAACGCGGGCGCCGGCGGCTGGCTGCCCGTGCGCATCAACTGCCCGCCGGAGATCACGCTCGTCGAGCTCGTGCCCGCCTGAGACCGGCGCCTCCCGCGCCCGGCCGCCTGGCTACAGCGTCACCTCGAACGGCGCGCGCGCGAGCTCCTCGCCCGTGTCCGACCGCACGACGGCCGTCCACTCCCCCGCCTTGCGCGCCCCGCGCGTGAAGGCCCACGTCCGCCACCGCGGCGACGGCCCGACCCCGAGCGTCACGTTCCCGACCGGCGCCCCGCCGTCCGGCGGAACGAACGCCACCGTCACCTCGCCCTCCACGTCGCTCGGGTTTTCGATCTCCAGGAACGCATAGAGCCGCTCCGTCTCGGTCGCGCGGAACGTCGTCCCCGGCGCCACCGGCTCGCGGTCCTTCACGCCCTCCGCGAGCACCAGCCGCTTCACCTTCAGCTCCGCAGCCCCTTTGGCGCTCTGCTTGCTCTCCTTGCTCTTTGCGACGCCCGCGGCCGGCGCCGGCGCGGGCGCCGTCACCGTCGCAGCCGGCGGGCTCGCGGGCGCCGGCGCGACGGCGATCGGCTCGGGGCACTGCGTCGCCGGGGGACTCGCGGCGGCGGACGGCGCCGGAGGCCGCGCGTCGTGACGCTCACCGCAGCCAGCGAGCGAGACCGTGCAGAGCGCCAGAAACATCATCCGTCGAGCCATCTTCATCGCCATGGAAGTACTCCTCCGTGAGCCGGGGCGTCCCCGTGTGGCGGTGTTCTGGCAAGGCGCGGACCGCTTCTGGATTATTGAAATCGTTGATGATTTTCCCGGACCTGTGGTCGCCCGGCCGCGCCCTGTGTGTCCAGCGCGAGAGCGCCCCACGCCCGTGCCCGGCGCGACGGCCTACCGCGCGGCCGCCGCGATCGGCGTCCCCGCAGCTCGCCGCGCCGCGCCGCGCCGGTCACTCCGCGGCGTAGTAGCAGACGTCGAGCTTCGGCCGCCGCGCGACGTCATGATACTCGCTCGCGCGGAAGTCGGTCCTGTTCACCGCGTCGACCAGCGCGACACCGTGGTTCGGGAGGGCGCCGTCGACCCAGCTCTGCGCGAGCGATGTCAGGTCGACGGAGGCCCACGCGTCGGTCTGCGAGAGCGCCGCGAGCGAGGCCTCGACGGCAGGGCTGTAGCCGCTGAAGTTGCCGGCGTTGACGGTGGGCTCGCCCCAGGCGCCGCTCACGCGGTGCACGGTGACGGCGCTGCCCTCGGGCTTCCAGCCGTAGGACAGGGAGAGGACCGCTGACGCCACGCTCGAGCCCGCGGGGATGAAGGACAGATCGTGGGCGACGAGCGCCGTCAGCGGGCGCGCCGCGCCCGCGCTGGTGAGGAGATAGGGATACCCGCCGTACGACCAGCCCGTCATGCCTCCCTCGACGATGGAGTCCTGCACGCCGCCGAAGGTGCCGCGCTGCACGCTGACGCACTCGAGGTCGCAGACGTCGCCGAGGCCGTCGCCGTCCGAGTCCGCCTGGAGCGGGTTGCGCACCGTGGGGCAGCTGTCGAGCGCGTCAGGGATGCCGTCGCCGTCCATGTCCGGCGCGATGCGGAGCCGCGCCACGCCGGGATCGTGATCGCTGGCCTGGTCGGCGAACTCCGCGTTGACGTGCACGACATCGAAGCCCACGAGCTTCGGTCCAGCCAGGCTCGCGCTGACCAGCACGTGATCGAGCACCTGGCCGTTGCCGTCGTACACGTAGGTGTAGCGCTCCTCCGGCGGGAGCGTCTCGATGAGCGTGGTCAGCCCCGCTCCCTTGAGGATCCCGAGGGGCGCCGAGAACTGGAAGTCGTTCAGGTCGCCGAGGACGACCACGTTCGCGGTCGGGTCGCGATCGAGGATCTGCCGCACGAAGCCGGCCACCACGGTGGCCTGCTGCATCCGCTGCGCCTCGCTGGAGAGGATCGGGGGCTGGAAACGCCCGCTCAGCGGCTGGTCGCCGCCCTTCGAGTTCCAGTGGTTGGCCACCACGAACAGCGGCTGGCCGTTCCAGCGAAACTCGCCCGCGAGCGGCTTGCGGCTGCTGTCGAACGCCGGGTTGCTCGGATCGATGCGGCCCGGGCTGTAGCGCAGCGACACGCCGCCCGCGTCGCCGACGACCTCGTTCGGCGTCAGCGCCGAGGCCCCCGGGCGATCGACGAACTGGAGCCCGCGATCGGTCCGGAACAGGAAGCCGACGCGGATGTTGCCGCCCGGCTCGCCGCCGTCCGCGCCGTCCACCGGGTCGACGCTCCGGAACGCATAGGTCGGCGCCCCCGGCACGGCCGCGATCGCGGCGATGAGCCGCGCGAACGTCTCCGAGGCGCCCACCACGCCGTCGTCGGCCGGGCCGCTGTCGTCCTGCACCTCCTCGAGCGCGAGGAGATCAGGGCTGCCGAGGTTGTCGGCGATGATCCGGGCGAGGCGGTCGAACTTCTCCTGCGGATCGCGCGGATCGAGGTTCTCGACGTTGAACGCGGCGACGTCGAGCTCGTCGGCGCTCCGCGCTCCGAGGGACACGGTCTCGCGCGCGAGCGCCGAGGTCGCCGCGGGGATCGCGTCGTCGACCGGAAGGAGTTTGTAGTTGGCGAAGTTGTAGTCGATGGTGCCCAGGATGGGCCCGGCGAACGTCGCGCCGACGTCGAGCGCCGGCGGTGAGGCTCGCAGGGGGAGCTGGAGCAGGATCCGCTCCGGGTTGAAGTCGCCGGGGCTGAGGACGATGGCGCCTCGCGCGCTGCGCGGTCCGGCCGCGGCGCCGGAGACCTCGTCGCGATCGCCGGGGATCAGCGCGATCTCCGCGGTGCTCGAGCTCGTGAACGTGCGGGTCGGGCCCACGACGACCGGGTGGTCCAGGCTCACCCGCATGCCCTCGAGGCTCTCCCAGAAATCGATGCCGTCCTCCTCGGGATCGAAATCCCCCGACGTCTCCACGCTGCCGCTGGCGTCGTCTTCGATGATCTGCGCCGGGGGCCTCCGCGAGCCGGGCGCGAAGCCGATCGAGACCGGCGCCGGCAGCGCGTGACCGGTCGCGAGGACGGTGATCTGCGGTCGGCTGAGCTCGGTGACGGTCAGGTTGTTGTACCCGCTGCCTCGAGACGGCGTGCACGGGTCGGCGCAGCCGCCGCGGAACTCGACCACCTCGCCCGAGAGCTCGACCAGGTCGCCGATCCTCACCGCCGGGGCGGAGCCGGTGAAGACGAACAGCCCATCGGACGTGGCCGGATCGCCGTCGGGCGCCGGCGACTCGACGGTGAAGCCGTTGCTGCGCAGGCTCGTCACGATGCCCGTCGTCCTCACGACGGCGCCCGAGAGCGGCGACAGGTGCGCGCGCCCCTGGATCTCATGGATCGCGACCGCCTGCGCCTCTCGCCCCGTCGTGAACGAGATCGAGACGTCGGCCGGCAAGGGATCGAACGCGCCGTCGAGCCCCGCGTCCTGCTCCACGACGCCGTCCGCGCGGACGGTGAGGGTGCACGCGGCGCTCGCCGGGAGGGCCTCGGTCGGCGCGAGCGTGAAGCTGACGGGGCCGCCGCTGACCGTGATGGGGCGCGCGGCGCCCGCGCAGGAGAGCGCGAAGGCGTCGCTCACGACCACCGGCTCGCTGAACGTCACGCTCAGGCTCGCGGCCCGGTCCGCGCCGGTCGCGCCGTCGCTGGGCGCCGTCGCGGCGACCGCCGGCGGGGTATCGGCGCCGCACACGGACGCCGCGGTCGAGGTGTTGCGCGGGGCGGGCGTCCTGGTCGAGAGGTCGTCGGCATTGCTGGAGGTGTCCTGGCAGCCCGCGCCATTCCGGATCGAAGCCGTCGCGTTGGCCGTCGCCGGAGCCGGCGCGGAGCCCTCGAAATAGTTGGCCCCGCCGTAGCCGACGAGGTCCTCGATCAACGCCTCCTGCGCCGCCGAGCACGGCGAAGACCCGCCGTTGCAGCCGAGGCCCGCCGCCTGCCGGACCAGCGCGACCTTCCCCGCCGAGCCGCTCAGGTTGATGGGGCTCGCGTCGGCGACGTCGGCGGCAGGGAGCGGCGCGCCGCTCCCCGATCCCGGGGCCCCCTGCACGAGCAGGTACTGGCCAGGCTGCAAGGTGACCGCAGGCAGCTCCGTGAGCTGCGCGGCGTTGGCCCCGAGGGCGCCCGTGCCGCTGGCGCTCGCGTACTGGACGGACCACCCCGCGAGCGACACGGGGCTGCTCGATCGGTTGAACAGCTCGACGAAATCGTGGGTGTACACGGCGCCCGCGTTGCCGCCGCCGCCGTACACCTGACTGATGACCACGCGCCCGCCCGGGAGGGAGACGGCCTGCTCGGCGCGCCCGAGAGCCTCGGGAGACGTCGAGTCGCCGCAGCCGCAGGCGGTCGCGAGCGCCATTGCGGCGGTCCACCGGACAGGGGGACTCCGGAGAAGAAAATTCCACACGCACGAGCCCGCGCGCGCGGACGAGGACAGGTTTCGCACGATGACACCTACTGGCGTTGGAGCAAAGTTGGAGGAAACGGGCGCTCTAGGCAGCAGCGTCCACCATAACACTACGCCTCCTCGGACATTGCGCCTGCAACGTCTTCGTGGAGATTGATGGCCGGTCCGTCCGATCGACCCTGGACCGGCCCGTTCGCCGGAGCGGCGGTCAGCCGCCGCGCTTCGCGCCGGAGGCCGGGTCGATCCCGTCGGCCCGCATCTGCTCCGCCGTCGCCGGCCCCGCCACGGTGCCGGCCGGGTGCGCGTACCAGCCGGAAGGATCCGCCGTGTCCGGCGCGTCGCGGACCTTCAGGATCGTGAACATCCCGCCCATGTCGATGTACGAGAACGGCCCGGCCCCGCCGCGCATCGGCAGGCTGTTCGCGGGCACCGGCATGGGCATCTCGCCCATGCCGCCCATCCCCGCGGTCCCCATCGTCATGTAGTCGGGCATCACGCGGCTCATCCGGCGATCCAGCGTGCGGGTGTCGGCGCCGACCATGTTCGGGAGGCCGTGGCCCATCTGCATCATCGTGTGATGGGTCATGTGGCAATGCACCGCCCAGTCGCCCGACTCCTCGGGGACGAACTCGATGACCCGCGTGCTGCCGACCGGGACGAGGACCGTGGTCTCCGGGTACTGGGCGGACTCGGGGACATACCCGCCGTCGGTCGCCGTGACGTGGAACGAGAGGCCGTGCAGGTGGATCGGGTGGTGATCCATCGGGCCGAGGTTGCCGAGGCGGATGCGCACGCGCTCGCCGCGGCCGACGAGGAGCGGCGCCGTCGCGGGGAACGCCTTGCCGTTGAACGTGAGGACGTTGAAGTCGCTCATCGCGTTCGGATCGGGCCGGCGCGCCCCGGCGTTGATCTTCCACTCGTGCGTCATCAGCACGAAGTCCCGGTCCACGCGCGGGCCGCGCGGCCTCCGCGGGTGCACGACGAACATCCCCACCGCGCCCAGCGCGATCTGGGTCATCTCGTCGAAATGCGAGTGGTACATGTACGTCCCCGGATACCGCGCGACGAACTCGTAAACATACGTCTCGCCGGGCGGGATCGGGCGCTGGTTGAGCCCGGAGACTCCATCCATGCCGTTCGGCAGCACGAGCCCGTGCCAGTGGACCGTGGTGGCCTCGGGCAGCGCGTTCGTCACGTAGATGCGCAGGCGATCGCCCTCGACCGCCTCGATGGTCGGGCCGGGCGTGCCGCCGTTGTAGCCCCACACCTCGCTCTTCAGGCCGGGCGCGAACTCGTGCTCGAGGGGGCCGGGGACGAGGTGGCCGACCTTCACGCCGCCCACCACCCGCAGCGGGAGCGTGCTGCCGTTCGGCGTCACCACGGCGGGCTGCCCCCCGGGCGCCGCGGTCCGGCGGGGAGCCGGCGCCGCGCCCGCCGCGCCGGGCGGCGCGCCCGCGCGCTCCTGCGCGTGGGCGAGCCCGCGCGTGAGCAAGGCGGCGCCGGCGGCCAGGCCGCCCGCGTGAATGAAAGAACGTCGATCCATGTCAGTGCCCTCCTTCGCCCGTGCCCGTGGCCCTCGGCATCGCGCCGGGCGCCTCCGCCCCCGCCGCCTCGACGCGGCGCCCCGCGAGGAGCGCGTCGAACGCGGCCTTCGCCGTCCAGTGCTCGCGCAGCGCCTCGACCGCCGCGAGCTCGGCGTCGAGCTGCTCGCGCCGCGCCGAGAGCAGCTGGAAGACGCCGACCTGCATCGCGTTGTACTGGAGCAACGTCTGCTCCAGGACCCGCTTGCGCGCGGGGAGGACGACGCGCTCGTAGTGCCGCGCCCGCGCGTGCGCGGACACGAGCCGGTTCCGCGCCTCGCGGACCGCCGAGCGGATGTCGACGGCGCGCCCGTGGTAGCGCTCGAGCAGGCTGTCGAACTCCGCCGCCTGCGCCGCCTCGGCGCCGCCCCGCCGATCGAAGAGCGGGAGCGCGACGCGGAGCCCGGCGCCGAGGACCCACGGGTGCTCGTCCGCCTCGCCGCGCTCGGGGAGCTCCCGCTCGCCGCGCACGCCGATCGACATGTCCGGCACCCAGCCCTCGGCGCGCAAGGCCCCGGCGCGGCCGGCCGCGGCCTCGAGCCGGCTGCGCAGCTCCGCGAGCTCGAGGCTCGCCCGCACGGCCTGCGTCTCGGCGCGCGGCGGCGTCGCGATCGACGCGGGCGCCGGCGGGATGGCGCCGGCGATCGTCCAGGCGGTCGCCGCGCCGGAGAGGCCGAGCAGCCGGTGGAGCCGCTCGCGGTTCGTGAGGAGCTCCAGCTCGATCTGCGCGGCGGTGACGCGCGCCTCCTCGTAGCCCGCCTCCTGGGTCGCCACGTCGAGCTCCGGGACGTTGCCCGCCGCGAAGAGCGCGCGGGCGGCGTCGCGGGCGGCGGCGAACGCGTCGAGCGCGCGGTTCGCGATGCCGAGGCGCTGCTCCGCCGCCTGCGCGGCGTAGAACGCGGCGCGCACCTGGTAGCCGAGCTCGATGGCGGCGCCGGCGGCGCGGTAGCGCGCGGCCTCGTGCTCCGAGCGCGCGGCCCGCGCGCGGAGCGGCGACAGGAGCGCCGCGGTCAGGTCGATCTCGACCGCGAGCTCGACGTGCGCGTGCTCGAGCCCCTCCTGCCGCGGCATGACCTCGACCTCGATCTCCGGGTTCGGCAGCGCGCCCGCTTGCTGGAGGTTGCCCCGGGCGACGCCGACCTCCTTGAGCGCGGCGCGCAGCTCGCGGTTGTTGAGCAGGGCGAGGCGCACGGCGGCGTCCGCGGTGAGCGGCCGTCGCGCCGCCTGGCCGATGGCGCGCGCGTCGCCGGCCGGCTCCGGGTCGACGGCGTCGGACGTCGCGCTCGGCGGGAGCTCCGCGCCGGAGAGCTCGCGGATCCGCGCCATGTCGGCGGTCGACGAGGGGGCGGCGCAGCCGGCCGCGGCCGCCGAGACGAAGGCGAGGCCGGTCACGAGCGGCGCGAGGCGCGCGGCGAGCGCGCGCGACCGGCGGGGTTCAGTGCGCATGGGCGGGTTCCTTGGGCGCGCGCGGCGCGGGGCCGCTCGGCGGCGTCGCGGCCGGCGCGCCGCCGTGGTGGTGATGCTCGTGGCCGCTCGGCTGCGTCGCGGCCGGCGCGCCGCCGTGGTGATGCTCGTGGCCGCTCGGCGGCGTCGCGGCCGGCGCGCCGCCGTGGTGGTGATGCTCGTGGCCGCTCGGCGGCGTCGCGGCCGGCGCGCCGCCGTGGTGATGGTGGCGGTGATGCTGGTGAGGATCGGCGCCCGGCGCTGGCGCTGGCTCGAGCCCGACCCAGCCGGCGGTGGGCTCTCCGGGCAGAGGCGGATCCTCCGCGAGGGCGACGCCGATGCGCGGCGAGGGCGCCTCCGCGGCCTGCGGTGAGGCGGCAGACGACGCGGGAAAGCTCGCGGGAACGCTGCGCGGCGCGCAGCCGGCGAGCGCGGCGATGAGCATCAGCAGGGCGTTCGGCCCCGCGAGGTGGGATGGTTTCATGGAAGCCGCTCCAGCATGGGCGAGTGCGATCACTTGCGGGGCTCGACGACGATCACGCCCCGTAGCATGTTCATGCCGCATTTGAACTCGATCTCTCCAGGGCTCAGCGCGGGAAGATCGATCACCACCGGCACGTTCGTCGGCAGCTCGCGCCGGATCCCGAGAGAAGCGAGCACGACCTCGCGCGCGCAAGGCGAGTAGTCCCGCCGGACCAGCTTCAGGCGGACCCGCTCGCCCTCCGTGACGACGACGCGGCTCGGCTTGTAACCGCCGTCTACCACGATCTCGATCTCGCGGACCGTCTGCGGCGCCGGGGCGGGCGCCTCCTCGGCCTCGGCGCTCGGCACGCGCAGCGACGGGGCAAGGAGCGAGGCAGCGAACAGGCCGGAGACGACGAGGAGACGCGGCATGACCATGGGACACCTTCCGTTCTGGGTGGTGCATGGCTGACGCGCGCGGTCCGGCGGCATTACACGGTCTTCGATCGGATCCCGGAGCTGCCAGACCGGCGCCACGGCTCAGCCTGCTCGGCGACGCGCTCGGGTGTCCCGCCCGCCGGGAGCGGTCCTCGGGCTCTGTCAAGCCCCGCTGCGTCGACGCAGGCGCCGCCCATCGCGGCCGCGCGCCTGCGCGGCGCCTCGCGCGGGCGGAAGCGCCGCACGGCGGCTTTGTTGAGCTGCGGCACACGGACTCTTGGCTGGTCGCGGAAGCGGCCGGCAGGCGGCGCGGCCGGCGCGCGCTCGTGGCGCCGCGCCTGCGCCGCACCGCCTTTCAGCGCCAGCGGAGGGGCCGGCCCGTGGACCCGGGCGCCCCGACGCCGTCAGGGGGTGTAGATCTCGGCGCTCGACAGGGCGGACCCGTCGCTGCCGCCTACGACCAGCACCTTGCCATTCCCGAGCCGGACCGCTGCATGAGCGTACCGGGCATCGTTCAGCTCCCCGGTCAAGGCCAGGGTATCCGTTACGGGATCGTAGATGCGGACGGACCTCTCCGCGTTCCCTGAGCCATCCTGGCCCGCTGCCATCAGCACCTTGCCGTTGCTGAGCAACGTCGCGGTATCCGCGTGGAGAGTGGAAAAATACGGACCGCCGGACCACGAATCGAACGCCGGGTAATAGCGCTCGTACAGGCGGCCGCTCGTTTGTCCCCCCGTCGCCAGCACGTCGCCGTTGCCCAGCAACGTCAATGTATGATAGGCGCGGTTCGATACCATCGAATCCACGAGAGCCCAAGAATCGGCCGTGGGATGGTAGATATAGCTGCTGCCGAGCGTCCCCGTCGCGTTCGTACCTCCCGAGATGAGCACCGTGCCATCGGGGAGCAGCGTCGCGGCGTGGTAGGCACGCGGCGCACTCGCCAAATTCGGCAGGGAGGCGGCGGACGACCAGGAGTTGGTCGCCGGATTGAACAGCGCCGCGGTGCGCAGGTAGGTCGTGGGGAAGGCGGCGACCTGCACGCCTCCGACCACCAGCACCTTGCCGTTTGGGAGCAGCGTCGCGGTGTGGCCCTTGCGGTCGAGGTTCGGGTTTGACGAGGAGCCTACGGACGACCATGTGTCGGTCGCGGGATCGAACAGCTCGGCGTTCGCGGAGGACACGAAGGTCCGAACGCCCACGACCAGCACCTTGCCGTTGCCGAGCAGCGTTGCAGTATGGTACTGGCGTGCCGGGCCCATCGGCGGCCCCGCCGCCCAGGTGTCTGTCGCCGGATTGTACAGCTCGGAGCTCGATCCCGACGAATCTCCGCCGGTCACGAGGACCCTGCCATCGTTGAGCAGCGTCGCGGTCGGTGCGATGCGGCCGTTGGACATCGGCGCGACGGGCTGCCATGTCCCCGCCGCCGGGTCGTGAAGCTCGGCGCTCGACAGGTATGTGGTCGACGTCGAGGTGGGCCTGTACCCGCCCGCGATGAGCACCTTGCCGTTATTCAGCAGCGTCGCGGTATGATCGATGCGGACGCTGCTCATCGACTCGACCGCTGCCCACGTGTTGGTTCCAGGATCATAGGCTTCGGCGCTCGAATTGCCGGTCAGGGCGGCGCTCGATCCGCCCGTCACGAGCACCTTGCCGTTCGGGAGCAGCGTCGCGGTATGGCCCGTGCGCTTGCTGCTCATCGACGCGACCGTCGTCCAGGAGGGCGACGCCGGGTTCGGGTCATAGATCTCGGCGCTCTGCCGCTCGCCGAAAGGATTGTCGTAGCCGCCTGCGATGAGCACCTTGCCATTCCCGAGCAGCGTCGCGGTGGCGAGGTAGCGGGAGGCGGCCATCGACAGCGTCGGCGTCCACGTGTTGGTCGCCGGGTCGTAGATCTCGGCGCTCGTCAGGTACGAGCCGTTGCGGCCGCCGGCGACGAACACCTTTCCGCTCCCGAGCAGCGCCGCCGCGTGCCCGGCGCGGCTCGTCGCCATCGACATCGATGACGGGGACGACCAGGTGCCGGATGCCGGATCGTACAGCTCGGCGCTCGCCAGATAGGTGGAGGAGGGGCCATACCCGCCGGCGACCAGCACCTTGCCGTTGCCGAGCAGCGTCGCCGAATGCAAGTGGCGGGCCGTGACCAGCGCGCCGGTGGCCGACCAGGTATTGGTGGTCGGATCGTACAGCTCGGCGTTCGCGTAGACGCCGCTGCTATAGTTGACGCCTCCAGCGATCAGCACCTTGCCATTCCCGAGCAGCGTCGCCGTGTGATTCTGGCGGGCGGTCGCCAGCGTTCCGGCGGAAACCCAGGTATTCGAGACCGGATCGTAGCGCTCGGCGGTCGCGACAGCCGAGCCGTTGTACCCGCCCACGACCAGCACCTGGCCATTCCCGAGCTTCGTCGCCGTGTAGTTGGCGCGCGCCGCGCTCATGGTCCCTGCCGGCGCCCACACGGGGTCGACCAGCACCGCCTCGCCGTCCGCGTCGACCCACAGCTCGATCCGCGCCCCGCGCACCTCGAGCCGCGGCGCGACCGGCCGCCCTCCGCTCGCATACGCCGCCGGCGCCGTCACCCGCAGCTGCGCCGCCCCGGCGTCGTCGACGACCTCCACCGCGTCGCCCTGCTGCCGCAGCGTCGCGCCGTCGACCTCCCACGCCGCCACCGGCGCGTCACCGTGCGCCACGCCGGCTTCGAGCAGCAGCCACTCCTCGTAGCCCTCGCCGACCACCGACCAGAACGACCTCCCTCCTTCGCGCCGGTACGCTACGGCGCGCTCGACGACCGCCCCCTCGCCCTCGGCGCCGATCTCGCGCACGCCGATCTCGAAGCCGCCGGGCAGGTGGAAGCGGACCTTCCCTTCTCCGCTCGCCGGCAGCGCGGCGTGCAGCCCGCCGCGGCGCTCGAACAGCGCGTCGATCTCGCGGACCGAGTCGCGGGTCGAGGCGAGCGCGAACCCCCCGTCGACGGCGACGAACGCCTCGCTGCCCTCGAGCACCTGCGCCGCCTGCTCGGGGAAGCGGAGACGCAGATCGTCGCCTGCCGGCGGCGCCGCGTCAGGCGCGCAGCCGAGGCCGGTCAGGGAGAGCGCTCCGACGAGGAGCGCGGTGAGCCATGTGGATAAAGCGAAACGCGAACCTCGTGATGGGAAACGGACACTCATCACCGATGCTCCCTTGGTATGGAGGAAAGCCCATCAGGCTCACGCGTCGCGGAGCGCGATGAGGCTCGAGATGAAAAGCATCGGGACTCCCACACGGCGCACGGTGCGCAGAGCTCGGCCTCCAGCGAAATACGCACACGCATCCCGCGTCGACGCAGCTCGCGTCCCCGGTCGGAGGAATCCCACCTTCTCGACCCAAAAGAAAATAGAATTTTAATCTACACGAAAGCTGGCTCACGCAAATTCGTGCATTCACACAGCTACGTCAAGCTCTATTTCTGCGACGCGCATCCGGAATGGATGGAGTCGGGAGCCAGCGCGGTCACGTCAGGGATCGAGCGATGATTCGGCCGGCAGCGCCGCGGTGCGGAGTCGCTCTGCGCATCGACGCTCGATGGCCCCGCCTATCGGCCAATCCACGTCAAGCGGGATGGGCCAAACGGTTGCGTCGACTTCGTGCTCGTGGTCTCGTCGTTCGACGGATAGATCCCTCGCCCGAGCGAGCCGGGGCTCTTCGCCCACCACGCGAGCGGCATCCACGGAAGACCGCCTCTGCTCGAGAGAGCCGGTCCGACGAATCCTGCGCCAGGAGGCGTTCGCTGTGGCGCTGCGCCACGGCCGGCGCTCCGACGGATGGTGTCCTCGGGATGCTGAAACTGGCCACGTCGAGGCTAGGCGTGGATGTACACGAGCGTCCCGCCCTTGTCGTTGAACGCGGCGTGCCAGCCGTCGGGCACGGGAGGATCGGTCCACTCGAACAGCCACGCGGCGTCGGGGGGCGCGAGGTTCACGCAACCGCTGCTCCGCACCTTGCCGAACGCGTCGTGCCAGTAGACCCCGTGCAGCGCATAGCTGTTGTGGAAGTACTGGACATAGGGCACGTCGCGCAGGTCGGTCGACGTCTCGCTGAGATCGTCGCCGTCCATCGTCGCCGTGACGTGCTTCTCGCGGACGAAGAACGTGCCCTGCACGGTGGCGCTCGTGGTGGCCGGGTCGCCGAGCTCGCCCTTGCCCGTCGAGACGAGGGTCGCGAAGACGGGGCGCAGGCCCTCGTAGGCGACCAGCATCTGGAGCTCGATCGAGATGTCGATCCACTTCCGGCCGCGCGCCGCGTGCCCCCAGAAATCGCGGCCCAGCCGCGCGACGCGCAGCGCGGACGCGGGGATCCACGCGCCCGCGTCCGTCTCGGCATAGGCGCCGCCGGCGGCCGTCTTGCCGGTGAGCACCCAGCCGGAGCGGTACGGCGCCCACCCGTCCGGCCTGAGCTCGCCCGAGGCGTCGGCCTTCAGCGTGCGCACCCCGTGGTGCATGACGAACGCGGGGGTCCCCTCGGTCTTCACCTCGACGCCGCGCATCTCCGTGGGGACGACGGCCGAGGTGCGGTCGATCGGGATGAGATCGAGCTCGGTCGTCAGACCGAAGCGCCGCCCGGTCCACGCGAACGTCGAGATCAGGCCGAAGGCCGAGTCGGCCCGCGCGCGCCCGCGGTGCGCGGGGAAGCGGACCTTCTCGGCGGCGCCGAACGGCTTCGGCAGGTCGCGGCGGCTCGCGAAGAACGGCGTGAGCGGCTCCGGCTCGCCGAGCAGCGCCTCGTCGCGGCGGGACCACGCCGGGGTGCCCTGGCTGCGCGAGCGCCCCTCGACGCGCCGCTGCTCCGCCTCGCTCGGCAGGTGGACATAGAGGTGCGGTGGCGGCTTCCGCGAGACGACGTAGCGGTAGGGATACGGCTGCCCCCGGCGCGGGCCGGCCGGCGTGGCGGCGACGATCTCGTGATCCAGGTCGAGCGAGGCGCCCTTGCCGACGCACACGAAGCCGCGGGGGTGCACGGCGTACCACCCGCCGGGGCACCCCTGGTCGCCCGACGGCGCCGCGGCGCGGTCGACGACGGCGCCGGCCCGCAGGTAGCCCAGCTTGGCGGCGCGGCGCTCGGGCGACGCGTACACGAACGTGCGCATCGCGATGCTGGCGAGCTTGTCGCCGCGCCCGGGCCGCAACGCCTCCCGGGTCACCGCGGGCTCGGCCTCGCCGCCGGCGCCGGCGTCGAGGGCGGCGAGCAGCTCGGAGGCGCCCGCGGCGGCCGGCGCCGGCTCGGAGGCCGCCGGCTGCGCGGCCGCCGGCGCCGGCTCGGGGGCCGCCGGCTGCGCGGCCGCCGACCGCCCCGGCGGCTCCTCGCCCGGACCGCACGCGGCCACCAGCGCCGACGCAGCGAGCGCCGCAGCGCGGAGCGACCGACCCGGGCCGCCGCGATGCGGCGCGCGCGCTTCCAGGAAAGAGCAAGCCATCATCGACAACGGGCCTCGTCTAGCTCAGAGGCCGCCCGCCGGCCAGAGGGCGCCGGCCAGAGGGCGCCGGCACACGGCGCGCCGGCGCGCTGCGCCGACCTTCAGCGGACCGAGCAGTTCGACGCCTGAACCAGCTGCCGGCGTATGTCTCCCCCACCGTCCGCCGGAGGCCCGACAGCATGCGATGGAGCAGATCCGGGCCGAGGAGCGGCACGATGCCCGACTCGGCCGGCGGAGGCTCGCCAGGAGGCCGCGAGCGCCGTCTTGCCGCCCCCGGGCGGGCCGCTCGGAGCGAGCCGCCCCGGCGCGGACCGCGATCCCACAAGCACAAAATGTTAACGATAACATACACAATCTTCCCCTGACCTATCGGCGCGCGGCGATCCCTCGATCTCGACCGGTGGGCAGCGGAGCCCGGCCCCGGAGCGCGTGTCATCTCGCGCGTGATTTCGGCTCGTACGAGCTCCTCGGCCCCCGGGGACCGCGTCGGCGCTCTTGCTCAGGGCCGCAGGAGCAGTCGCGCGGGAGAGGCGATATTTTCGCCGGCGGCCTCCAGCGTCGAGTCGAGCGGGTCCGCGATGACCGCGGCCCGGCGCCGCTCGTCGTGACGCAGCGCTCCGGAGGAGACTCGCCAGCCTTGCCCCCTCCGGTTCGAGAATATTCGCCGGCCGGACGATAGGAATTGACACCACATATGTTAACGCTAACAATGCATTCCTGCGGGGCATCCGCTTCGTCTTGAGGGGAGGAGGAGCTCCGAAGGCGTCGGAAACGTCAAGCCCCAACCACGGGCGCTGCCCCTGGCCGACAGGACGTTCTGCTGTGCGATCCGGTCCCTCCTGGACACGCGACGCCATCTCGACACGTCGTCCACGCATCCAAGACGCCGCCAGCCCTCCACCGCCAGCGGGACATTCGCCCAGAGTTGCCCTCGCGAAGGAGCATTCCTGGTGAAGTCAGCGCTGGGCGCCCACCGCTGAAATCGCTGAGAGCCGTTGTAAAAATCTGTTGCTCGCGAGGAGTCATGCGAAATTCGATCAATCGTTGTCTTTACACGGCGCTGATCGGCCTCGTGCCGCTCGGCGTCGCGTGCTCGGACGGATCCGACCCGGCCCCCGATCCGGGTACCGGCGGCACGGCGACCGACGCCGCCAGCACGACCGGCGTGGGAGGCGGCGCCGGCGGTGCCGGAGGCGCCGGAGGTGGCGGCGGTGCCGGCGGCGGCGGCGGCGCCGGAGGCCAGGGAGGCGACGACCAGCTCGTTTGCCCGCCTGCGCCTCCGGAGACCGGGGCTTACGTTGTCGACGCGACCGGCGTCACCTTCACCTTGGGAGCCGGCCTCCTGAGGCTGGAGGTTTGCAACGAGAGCATCATCAGGGTCCAGTACGCCGACGCGCCTTCACTCCCCGAGAAGACCTCTCTGTCCGTCAATAACAAGTGGGGCGCACGGAGCTTTTGCGTCGAAGAGAATTCGGGGATCGTGACCATCACCACCACCCGCCTGAAGGCCAACGTCGACGCAGCCAGCGGCCTGGTCACCTATGCCGACTTGAACGGCGACGTCGTCCTGTCGGAAGACAGCAAGACCGTGACCCCCGCGACCGTCGAGGGGGTCAACACGAACCACGTCGAGACCGTCTTCAAATCACCTGCCGATGAAGCCCTGTTTGGTCTTGGCCAGCACCAGGACAGCGTGATGAACCGCAAGGGCACGAAGCGGCGCATCATCAACGCCAACACGGAGATCAACATCCCGGTGCTGGTGTCCAACAAGGGCTACGGGATCTTCTGGGACAACTACTCCGCCTCGGAGTTCGACGGGACCGAGTCCAACAACACGAAGTACAGCTATTCGTCCGAGGCGGGCGAGATGGTGGATTACTATTTCTTCTATGGCCCGAGCATCGACCAGGTCGTGGCCGGCTACCGCGCCGCGACCGGCGCGGCCCCGATGTTCCCGAAATGGGCCTACGGGCTCTTCCAGTCGAAGGACAAGTACGGCAGCCAGTCCGAGCTGCTGAGGGTCAAGGACGGCTACCGCGACAACAACATTCCGCTCGACTGCATCGTCCAGGACTGGGACTACTGGACCCCGTATGCGTGGGGCTCCCATCTCATGGATGAGAGCCGTTACCCCAATCCGGCATCGCTCATCGCCCAGATGCACGAAGACAATGTCCACACGATGATATCGATCTGGCCGTTGTATCAGCGCGTGAACACGGAGAGGAAGGCGGGAGAGCTGGACAACTATCGAGCGCTCGATGAGATTGGAGCGCTGTACGCCAGCGGCGGCGCACACCATTTCTATGACACCTTCAACCCCGCCGCCAGAGCTCTGGTGTACCAGCAGATCCATGATCGCCTGCTGGGGCCGCATGGCTGGGACGGCATCTGGGCCGACAATACCGAGCCGCAGGGCTATCCGGATCCCGTCAACGTGCGGGCGGCCAACACCGCGCTCGGCAAGGGGGCGCTGTACGTGAACGCTTATCCCCTGCAGCACTCCGCGGGGCTGTACGAGCACTGGCGCGCCATCGGCCCGAAGCAGAAGCGCGTCTACAACCTCACCCGCAGCGCCTTCGCCGGCCAGCAACGATACGCCACGACGTGCTGGTCGGGAGACATCAACAGCGATTTCGCGACCTACGTCAAGCAGATCCCCGCGGGGCTCAATTTCTCGCTCGCGGGGATGCCGTATTGGACCACGGACATCGGCGGGTACTGGGGCCACAGCGTGAACTGGAGCACCAGCGAGAACAACGAGCTCTTCACCCGCTGGTTCCAGTATGGCGCCTTCTCGCCGATCTTCCGGATTCACGGGGGCGGGTCGAGGGAGCTGTACAGCAACAGCTGGAGCGCCGCCACCAAGGCCAACCTCCTCAAGATCGACAATCTGCGCTACCGGCTGATGCCCTACATCTACTCATTGGCATGGAAGGTGACCAGCGAAGGATACACCATCATGCGGCACCTGGTCTTCGACTATCCCGGCGATGAGAAGGTATTCAATATCAAGGATCAGTTCCTGTTCGGCCCTTCCTTCCTGGTCAATCCAGTGACCGCCGCGGGCGCTACCAGCCGCTCCGTCTATCTCCCCGCGGGGACCTGGTACAATTTCTGGACAGGCGCGACGGCGAACGGCGGGAGCACGGTCACGGTCCCCGCGCCGCTGAGCGAGCTGCCGCTCTTCGTCAAAGCGGGCTCGATCGTCCCCATGGGTCCCAACATCCAGCACGCGACGCAGAGCATCGACCCGCTGGAGATCCGGATCTACAGGGGTCGAGACGGGTCCTTCACCCTGTATGAGGACGAGGGCGACAGCTATGACTACGAGGACGGGCAATACTCGCAGATCCCGCTCGCGTGGGACGAGGCTACCCAGGACTTGACCATCGGCGCAAGGGAGGGGAGCTATGACGGGATGCCGGCCCAAAGGACGTTCAAGATCGTGTGGGTGGGTGCCAATCATGGCGCCGGTGTCGACGTCACTGCTGCTGCGGATCAAACGGTCACGTACAGCGGCGCGAAGGTGGTCGTGAGCGCAGACTGAGCGACGGCCCGCGCCTCCCCTATAGAACGCCGATCACGTTGATGAAGCGAGAAATGAACCGCCAAGACGCCAAGACGCCAAGACGCCAAGACGCCAAAATTTTTTCTCTCTCTTTACTTGGCGTCTCTTGGCGTCTTGGCGCCTTGGCGGTTCAAATTCTGCGCTTTTCAGGCAGCTTCAACCCGTTCGCCGCTCTCGCTAGGGCGAGCTCCAGCGCGCGTCGCCCTCGATCGCCCAGCCGAGCGCCCGCCGGGTCTCCTCGGCGACCGGCCCGTCGTACCGGTGGCCGGCCTCCTCGCTGCGCACCACGCGCGTGAGCACCCCCGCCTTCTCCAGGCGCGCGGCCGCAGCCTTCGCCGCGGCGCCGCACCCGGCTTGCGCGCAGACGAAGAGGACGCGCTGCCCGCCGCCGTCCGCGAACGCCCTGGCCGTCGCCGGGGTCCACTTGTCGTGCCCGCCCTCGACCAGCACGAGGCGCGGGAAGAGCGCCGCCCGCCGCGCGGCGATCGCCGAGCCCATGATCGCGCCCAGCGAGAAGCCGGTGTAGAGCACCGCGCCCGGGTCCACGTGCTCGGGAAAGCGCGCCCGCAGCGCGGCGAGCCCCGCGTCGATCTCCTGCTCCAGGCGGGCGTTGCTCTCGTACGTGAAGCGGACGTCGCTCGCCGACGGCGAGTCGGACCGCGCGACGCCGCGCGGGCACAGGATGAAGGCGTCGCCGCCCGCGATCTCGCGCCACACCTGGCACTGCCACTCGGGCCGATCGTAGTTGCCGTGCGAGGCGATGAGCACCGGGCGCCGCGCCGTGGCGCCGATCGGCACCGACACCACCGCGCTCGCGAACCCGTCGACCGGGAGCTCCACGAACGGCGCGTCCGCGCGGAGCGGCGCCAGCTGCGCAGCAGCAGGAGCCGCGCCGCCCGCGGCCGTCGAGGGCGCGCCGCCCGCGGCGGCCAGCGCCGCGCCGCTCGCGACAGCAGGCGACGCCCCGCCGCCCGCGGCGGGCGCCGCGCCCTCGACGGCCGCGGCGGGCGCGGCGCTGGACGGCGCGGGCGCCGGCCCGGCGGCGCGGCCCGCGCGGTCGCAGCCGAGGGCCGCCGCCGCGAGGAGCGCGAGGCACGCGAGCGAGCGGGAGAGCAGGGCACCGGAGGGCGTCATCCGCACCAGGATGACCCATCGTCGCCGCGGAGACGACGAGCATGCCCGCGCCGGCTCGAGGCGACGAGGCGCCCTACGGGAGCGCCTCGGCGAGCCTGTCCGCGAGCGGAGCGCCCCAGCCGGTCGGGTAGTCCCAGCCGGGCCCAGCGCTGAACCCGTCCTCGGTCTTCCCCTCCGTGACGTCGCGGAAGGCCGCCTGCACCTCCGCGTCGGTGTAGAGCGCCGGGTTCAGCCACCCCACGACCGGCTTGCCCTGCGCCAGCCGCTGGCTGTTCACCGACGCCATCAGCCCGGCGAACACCGGGGCGGCGAACGACGTCCCGCTGCGCCGCTCCCACTCGCCCAGGTAGTAGAGCCAGTACGTGGAGTCCCCCGAGGCGTTCAGCGCGACATCGGAGACGGCGCGCTTCCCCTGCGCGTCCAGGACGACGCCCTCCTGCCACCACGGGGTCTTGAAGTGGCGCGATCGCCCCGACCCCGAGCCGCTCCACGCGACCTCGCGCGCGAGCTCGCCGTCATCGCCGAACTCGATCCGCGTCCCGCCGACGCACGTCACGTAGGGGCTCGACGACGGCACGTCCGGCTTCGCCGAGTCGCCGCCCGCGACGACGATCGTCATCCCGAGCGCCGCGCCCATCCGCGACGCCTCGTGGTACTGCTGCCGGATCGGCTCCGCCTCCGTCTCCTCGCGGTGCGCGAACGACGTCGAGAGCACCGACACCTCGCCGGCGGCGATCGCCTCGTTCCACGCGTAGAGGATCGACAGGGTGCGCGCGTCCGGCCCCTCGTAGGCGATGAGCTCCGCCTCGGGCGCCATCACGCCCGACCACTGCGTGTCCAGCGTCGTCTCGAGGTAGCGCGTCGAGATCGGATCCGCCGTGACCACGACCTCCGGGTTGTCGCGCGACACGTCGAACGAGCGCCAGAACGACTGGAGATCCCTGGTCTTGAACGTCGCCCCGACCACGAGGCCGAGCTTCACGCCCTGCCCGCGGTGCCCGCCGTCGTGGAGCTTGTCGACCGCGTAGGCGCGCGCGATCTGCGCGGGCGTGACCCCGAGCTCCAGCTCCTCCGGCGGCGCATCCTCGATCGAGCCCCCCTCGTCGGGGAGCGGATCGGTGTCCGCCGGGATGTCGACCGCGATGACGCCCGACGTGAGATCGATGATGTTCTGCGGCGGCCTGAGCGGATCCAGCGCGCCGAACGTGCGGAGCGGCTTGCCGCCCTTCGAGGGGTTCTCGCGCTCGAAGTCGCGGAGCTCGGTGTCGAAGGCCGTGTTGAACTGCCCCACCGTGCCCGCGAACTCGAGCAGGAGCCGGTTCTTGGACCGGCGCCGGATCTCCATCTTGTGCTGGGTGAGCCAGGCCTCGACGGCCGCGATGTCGCCCTCGGACGGGGCGTGGCGCTCCATCCACGCGTCGACCGACATGTACTTCCGGAACGTCTCCGGCTTCCCGGGATCGTACATGTCCTCGATCGCGCTCTCGAGCCCGTCGACGTCCCGGGTCGGAAACCCCATCAGCGCGCGGAAGCGGTCCTCCTCCGGCGCCGCGCCGAAGTCGAAGTAGACCCCCGCGAGCGGCCGGGGAAGGCCGCTCGGGAGCACCGGTCCATCGTCCCCGCACCCCGCGGCCGCGAGGGCGAGCGACGCAACGCACCAAACCGAGAGCGAACGCATCAACGGGGCCTCGCGAGCGAGGGGGGAACAGATCGTCAGGCGAGGCTCAGCACCACACGTGCTCGATGAGGTAACAGGTGTACGACCCCGGCAGCCAGGTCTCGGGCCACCCGCCGGTGTTGTTGTCGACGCAGACCTCGCAGTACGCGTGGACGCACTCGGGGTCGGTGCTCTGCGGGCTCGCGCCCGGGGCCTTCGCGGGCTTCTCCGAGTAGAAGAACCCGTCGGTCTTCAGCTGCTCGAGCTCGCTCTCCGACAGCTTGCCGAACGCGGCCGCGTCCGACGCGATGCTGAACCTGTCGTCCGAGGTCTCCGTCAGGACGGGCTTCGGGTAGTCGCCGTAGTCGGCGTTCTCGACCGCGGCCATCTGCTCGGCGAGCAGGATCTCCTTGCCGTCGGCGGTGGAGAGCTTGATGCGCGTGTAGTCGATCGGCGCCGCCGAGTAGTCGAGGGCGTAGACCGTCTTCGGGTTCATGTCGAGGCTCAGGAACTCCCCCGCCGGCAGGGCGGAGAGCTCCGCCTGGGTGATGCGCTCGTGCTCTACCGCGTCATCGCCGACCGGCTCCTCCGACGCGCCGCATCCGGTGAAACCGGCCGCCGCGATGACGCCAAGCGCAACACTGAGAGCGAGCGATTTGGAAGAACGGATGGACTGTCGAATCATGATGGGCATCCCTTTCTTTAGGCTCACTGACGGAGATCACCTGGCCTCAGGCTGGCCAGAGGAGCTCCACCCCTGTCGGTCCTTCGAGCGATGGCTGCCTGTCGGACCCCACGACTTCCGCGAGTCGATCGGAATGAGGGGAAGATGTTCATTCAAACGGTGCCGCAGCCCCCCCATACCTGGCAAGCAAATTCCCGGAGCGAAAGAGAATTCCATCGTTCTTTCTGCGGCATAGTGGTCGGGACGGTGCGCTGTGCGGGTCCCGCATACCTGCAGCGGTACAGCAGGCCCAGGGCCGGAATCAGGGGTTGCCTTGAGCGCCGGGCGCGGACATACCGGGGCCTACATGGTGGACGAGCAGCGGGCGCCGTTCAGGCCAGCCGTCATGACGGCTGAGGCCGATATCGTGGTGCTTGACGGCCCGCTCGGGACCGAGCTCGCCGCGCGCGGGGTCGAGACGCCGGCGCCGCTCTGGAGCGCCGCGGCCCTGCTCGACGCGCGCGGCTGCGACGTCGTGCGCGCGATCCACCGGGACTACGCGCGCGCGGGCGCCACGGTGCACACGGCGAACACGTTCCGCACGACGCGCAGGCAGGCGGGCGCCGCGTGGGACGAGCTCCTCGCGCGCGCGGTCCACCTCGCGCGCGAGGCCGTGCGCGAGGTGGACCCGCGGCACCGGGTCGCCGGCAGCATCGCGCCGCTCGAGGACTGCTACCGGCCGGATCTCAGCCCGGCAGGCGCGCGGCAGGAGCACCGCGAGCTCGCGCAGGCGCTCGCGGCGGCGCGCGTCGACGTCCTCCTCTGCGAGACGTTCCCGCACGTCGGCGAGGCGCTCGTGGCGCTCGAGGAGGCCGTCGCCACGGGCGTCGAAGCGTGGGTGTCGTTCACGGCGGGCCCGGACGCGGATCTCCTCTCGCCCGACGACATCGCCGTCGCCGCGCGGGAGGCGGCCGCCCGCGGCGCGCGGGCCGTGCTGGTGAACTGCACCCCCGCGACGCGCACGCTCGCGTACGTGGAGGGGCTCGCGGCGTGCGGCGTTCCGTTCGGGGCCTACGCGAACGCCGGCGCGGAGGCCGAGGGGCTCGGCTGGCGCGCGGGGCAAGGCAGCGCTTCGGCCGCGCGCTACGCCGACCTCGCGCTCGGCTGGCTCGAGGCGGGCGCCACGATCGTGGGCGGGTGCTGCGGCACGGGGCCCGCCCACATCGCGGCGCTGCGCGCGCTCGTCGACGGGGCGACGCGCCGCCCGGCGGCGTCGCCGCGCTGAAGCGCCGTTCGCCGGTTGCTCCCCACGGGTCGACGTGCCACCGATGCCCGAGGCGCGGGGCGCCGCCGGCGCTCCGTCGACGAGCGCGCGCGGCGACCTGCAAACGATCCAGATCCCGAGACAGCACGCCGTCGCGATCGGCGGCACACCACGGAGACGGAGCGCACGATGATCGACCTCTATTACTGGCCCACCCCGAACGGCTGGAAGATCAGCATCATGCTCGAGGAGACGGGCCTCCCGTACAAGCTCATCCCGGTCAACATCGGGCGGGGCGATCAGTTCAAGCCGGAGTTCCTCGCGATCAGCCCCAACAACCGGATGCCCGCGATCGTCGATCACGATCCCCCGGGCGGCGGCGCGCCGATCTCCGTGTTCGAGTCGGGCGCGATCCTGCTCTACCTCGCGGAGAAGACCGGCCAGCTCGTCCCCTCGGACGTCCGCGGCCGCTACGAGGTGGCCCAGTGGCTCATGTGGCAGATGGGCGGCCTCGGCCCGATGAGCGGCCAGGCGGGGCACTTCGGCCAGTACGCGCCGGAGAAGATCCCGTATGCGATCGAGCGCTACACGAACGAGGTCCGCCGGCTCTACGGCGTGATGGACAAGCGGCTCGCGGACCGCCCCTACCTCGCGGGCGAGTACTCGATCGCCGACATCGCGAGCTTCCCCTGGGCGATACTGCATGATAGGTACGGGGTCTCGGCCGACGAGCTCCCGAACTTCAAGCGGTGGCTCGGCGCGTTGCGCGCGCGGCCGGCCGTCGAGCGGGGGCTCGCGGCGGGGAGCGAGCTGCGGAATCAGACCCAGGCGCTCGACGACGAGGCGAAGCGCTGGCTGTTCGGCAAGAAGCCCCAGGCGTGAGCCGCCCGGCCCGCGGGGCGCGTGAGGCGCGGCCTCCTCGCCCCGCGGCGGCGCGCTCGTGCGTCGCGGGCGCGCAGCGCTTCCCCGGCGGGCTGCGACCCGGGCGGACGGGTCGACCTCGGACGAACCTCGCTGTTCCGGCGCTCCGGCGATGCACACGCGATTCGAGACACGGAGCGTCCCGAGCGGCGCGTGGCCATCGGGCAGCGCGCCCCCGGGGCGGGCATCGCCCTGCGCCTCGGATCCGCGGTGCGCCCCGGCTGGATCCGGACGCCGTTCGCGCGCGCTGCGTCGCCCACCGCGCGGACGTCAAGCATGCCGGGAGCGGAAACGTATGCACACGTCGGACAGGCACGCACTCTGCTCTGCGGTGAGCCGAGATGTCTGGGCCTGCTGGGCCCTCGTGGACATCGGGGGGAACCGATCATGTCGATGCATAGCAAGATGCTGGTGCCTGCAGTTCTTTTCGCTGCTCTCGCCGCCGGTTGCGCGGCGAGCACGGACGAGGCCGAGCTCGATCAAGCCGAGCTCGACGAGGCGTCGATCGCGTCGGCCGAGCAGGCGCTCGAGGAGGAGAGGGGCGGATACGTGGGGATGGGCGCGGCCCAGCTCGGCCCCACCAAGGGTGGACTCGGCCCGAGCAAGGGCTCTTTCGGCCCGAGCAAGGGCGCTTTCGGTCCGAGCGAGAGCGCTTTCGGCCCGAGCAAGGGCGGTCTCGGCCCGAGCAAGGGCGGTCTCGGCCCGAGCAAGGGCGGCCTCGGCCCGAGCAAGGGAGAGATCCCGTCCAAGGCTGGGTTCGGCTACGGCGCCCAGCAATCCGGCCATCTGATGCAGGGCCCTGCGGGTCAGCAGGTGGGGTATGGCCAGACGGCCATCGGCCCGAGCGCCGCCCTCGGCCAGACGGCCATCGGGCAATCGGGCCCCTATAGCCAGCTGGGCGTCGGCCAGAGCGCCGCCCTCGGCCAGGCCGCCATCGGGCAATCGGGTCCCCAAGCCCAGCTGGGCGTCGGCCAGAGCGCCGCCCTCGGCCAGGCCGCCATCGGGCAATCGGGCCCCTATAGCCAGCTGGGCGTCGGCCAGCAGTCGGCCTTCGGGCCCGGCGTCACGGGCCAGACCGGCGGGTTCGGCCAGCAGCGCAACCCCTGATCGTCTCCTGCCCGCGCGCGAGCCCTGCGCCGGCTCGCGCGCCGTGGCGGGCCGCGCCGCACGGCGATCCGGAGAAGAAGGCCGTCGAAGCGCCAGGGCGCCCTGGGGACCTGCGTCTCTCTCCCTGGCGCCCTCGGCGTCTCGACGGCTCGATCTCCTCTCGTCCGAGCCCCCTCACGGGCACGCATGCAGCGGTGGAGCCCGCCCTCGGGGCCGCCGCGCCTCGAGGCGGTCAGAAAACGATGGTCCGGCGGCCCTCGACGATGACCCGCCGCTCCAGGTGCGCCCGGACGGCGCGAGAGAGGACGAGGCGCTCCACGTCGCGCCCCACCCGGGTCATCTCCTCTGGACCCAGCTGGTGATTCACGCGCGCGACGTCCTGCTCGATGATCGGCCCCTGGTCCAGATCCCGGGTGGCGTAGTGCGCCGTCGCGCCGATGAGCTTCACGCCGCGCGCGTGCGCCTGATGGTACGGCTTCGCGCCCTGGAAGGCGGGCAGGAACCCGTGGTGGATGTTGATGACGGGCGGCCCTTCATCGAGCATCTGCTCGGACAGGATTTGCATGTACCGCGCCAGCACGACGAGATCGACATGGTGCCTCTTCAGCAGGTGGAGCACCTGGCGCTCCTGCTCGCGCTTCGTCTCCGGGGTGATCGGGATACAGAAGAAGGGGATCCGGAAGCTCTCGGCCACCGCCTCGAGCGTGGGGTGATTGGAGATGACGAGCGGGATCTCGCAGCGGAGCTCGCCCGCGCGCTGCCGGAGCACGAGGTCGTAGAGGCACGCCGGATCCTTGGTGACCAGGATCGCCATCTTCGGGACGTGATCGCTGTAATCGACCGACCAGCGCGCCGAGAACGACGAGGCGAGCTCGCGAAAGGCGGCCTCGATCGCGCTGCGGGTGGCCGAGCCGCCCAGGGCGGCGACCGCGGCCGGCGAGGAGAGACCGGACAGATCGACGACGAGGCGCATGAAGAAGCGCGGCCCCTCGTCCATGAACGGATCCGTGTGATTGCTCGCGTCGACGATGTTCAGGCCGATGTTGTAGAAGAACCCCGCGAGTCGCGCGACGAGACCGGGCTGGTCGGGAGCGGCGATGAGGAAGGTTGCGTGGACAGGACCCGTCATGGGGGCCATGGTGCTCGCCCCGGGGCAGCGGCGCAAGCGCGGGGCGCGGAGGGCCGGCGCTAGCGCCCTTCGCCGCTCTCCGAGGACGGCGGCCCAGACGGATCCTCCGCGATCCTGGGCGCCAGCGTGGAGAGCTCCGCCCAGGGGATGCGCACGGTGCGCTCGACGTCGCGCAGGTGAGCGCTGTCGTTGTAGTAGATGAGATGCCAGGCCTCGGCTCGACCCCAGCGCCGCCGGCGCTGCCAGTGGGTGAGCGAGGTGTGGCGGGTGGCGAAGTGCGCCACCGGGAACGCGAGCGCGTTCATCTTGAAGAAATGGAGGAACGCGACGTCGATGAAGCCTCCGTGCGTGACGACCGCGATCGTCCGACCCTCGTGCTCGCGGGTGATGCGATCGAGGGCGACGGAGACCCGCAGCATGAACTGAGCCCAGCTCTCCCCGCCGGGGCTCGCGGGGCGGTACGGCTCGCGCTCGAAATCGATCGCATAGCGCACCATCGCCTCTCCGACCGGCATCCCGTCCGCCTCGCCGGGGCGGAGCTCCTGGACATCGTCGTCGAGCGTGAGGGGCAGCCCCAGGGCGGGGGCGATGATCTCGGCGGTCTGCTGCGCCCGGCGATAGGAGCTCGCGATCAGGACATCGGCGGCGATCTCGCGCGTCGCGGCCAGGCGGTCGCGCAGCCGCTCCGCCTGGAGGATCCCGAGCGGCGTCAGCCCGGTGTCCCCGCGCATCCCGCCCACGATATGGTTCACGTTGACGAGCGCTTCTCCGTGCCGGATGAGATAGAGGTTCGTCACGATCTGAGCCTCCGAGGCGCGCGACCTGGCGAGGGGGAGGGCCGCGCGGGGCGGTCCGCGCCCGCTAGGAAGAGCAAGGCCCCCCTCGAATGTCAAGCGTTTGTGCCGAGGCCGGGCGGACGCTCAGGGACAGCCGTGGAGGAGCGCGAAGAAGGCCGCGCTCTCGGAGCAGACCTGCTCGCCGCGCAGGGCGCTGCAGAAATCGTCGGCCGAGCGGAAGACCTTCTCTCCCGTGCTGCCCTCGATGCAGGAGATCGAATAGACGAACCGCGGAGCGCTCTCGCCGGGGCTCCCCGGCTCGGACGCGCCGCCCACCTGGGCGCCGCTGCCGCCCGCGTCCTCCGGCGGAGCTTCGCCGAACGCCGGGAATACCACGATGGGCAAGAGGCCGAAGAGGCCTGCTACGAAATGCGGGACCATGAGCTCACCTCCAAACTCGATGAAATTACACCCGCGTACGAAGGTGCGAGTGCGTCCGTGCAACGATATGCATCGAGCAGGCCAGTTCGGGTCATGTCCGCCCATTGCACAGGGCCGCGCGGGCCGGGGGAGCGCGCCCTCCCGAGCGAGGGAGCCGCCCCGTCCAGGCCGAAGGCGGCGCCGGCCCTGATCGTCCCGGGGCCGGGCCGCGCCGCCGGGGCGCGGGGCCGGCGCTTGCCAGCGCGCTCGGACCTGGCCTACAAGGCGGGCCCCCTGAAGGAGACCTCATGCACCGTCGCAGCTTCATCGCGGCCGCGCTGCTCGGCGCCGCGGCCCTCGCCGGGTGCGCGCCGAGCTGGCGCGTCGTGACCCAGGCGAGCCCCGATCCGTTCGTGGGCCAGCGGTATTTCGCCCTGATGCCCATCGACTTCGTGGGCCTCCAGATCATCGACGAGCCCGAGGACCGGTGGCTCGCGAAGAAGGACGGCGACGAGTACCAGCGCTTCATGTCGGACAAGACGTCGATCAACGAGGAGTTCGCGAAGGCCCTGATCGAACGCGCCAAGGAGGAGGGCATCGAGGTCGCGGAGACCACCGGCGCCACGTCGGCGCAGTTCGTGCTCAAGCCCTATGTCGGCTACATGAACCCCGGCTTCTACGCGGTCGTCTCCTCGGCTCCCAGCCAGATCAGGATGACGCTCCGGATCACGACGCGGGACGGCAAGGTGCTCGATGAGGTCCTGCTCTCGAGCCGCACGCCGTCGCCCATCCCGAACACGGCCATGAGCGCCGCCGAGGCGGACAAGCTGACGAGCGGCGGCCGCTGGCGCGAGGACGCGCGCGTGATCGGCGCCTACGCGGCCCGCTACCTCGACTCGCGCGTCGATCCCTAGCGCGCGGCGCAGCCCTCCCCCGCCCCTGCCGCGCCTCCACGCCCGCGCGGCCGCGCGCTCTCCGCCGCGCCGCCTCCGCCGCGACCCACGCCTCGCGGCGGCGGGCGCTCGCCCGCTTCACAGGAGGATGCCGCGGAGCAGGAGCTCGGCCACGCTGAAGTAGATCACGAGGCCGGAGACGTCGACGAGGGTCGCGACGAACGGCGCCGAGGCGCTCGCCGGGTCGAGGCGGAGCGCCCGGAGCGCGAACGGCAGGAGCGCGCCCGCCACCGTGCCCCACGTCACGACGCCGATCAGGCTGATCGCGACGGTCAGCGCGAGGAGCACGTAGTGCCGGCCGTAGGCCCCGAAGAGCTGCTCCCAGGCGAGGACGCGCAGGAAGCCGATCCCGCCGAGGATCCCGCCGAGCAGCAGGCCCGACGCGAGCTCCCGGCGGCTCACGCGGAAGAAATCGCCGGGCCGGATCTCGCCGAGCGCCATCGCCCGGATGACCAGCGTCGTCGCCTGAGATCCGGAGTTGCCCCCGCTCGAGATGATGAGCGGCACGAACAGCGCCAGCACGACGGCGCGGGCGATCTCGTGCTCGTAGTGCCCCATCGCGGTGGCGGTGAGGAGCTCGCCCACGAACAGCGCGGACAGCCAGCCCGCGCGCTTGCCGAGCATGCGGAAGAGCGGGGTCCGGAGGTACGGCGCGTCGAGCGCCTGCATGCCGCCGAGCTTCTGGATGTCCTCGGTCGCCTCCTCTTCCACGACGTCCACGATGTCGTCGGCGGTGACGATCCCCTTCATGCGGCCCTCGCCGTCGACGACGGGTATCGCCACGAGATCGTGCTCCGCGAAGCGCCGCGCGACCGCCTCCTGGTCGGCGTCCTCGTTGACCGACACGACGTCGGTCTTCATGACGTCGCTGACCCGGAGGTGGCCGGGCGTGATCATGAGCTGCCTGAGCGACACCACGCCGCGCAGCCGCTGCTCGGCGTCGAGCACATACCCGTAGTAGATGGTCTCGAGGTGATCCCTGGCCTGCCGCTTGATGTAGCTGATCGCCTCGTCGACCGTCGCCTCCGGCCGCACGCGCGCGAACCACGGGCTCATGAGCCCGCCGGCCTCGTCCTCCGCGTAGGCGAGGAGCGCGCTCACCTCCCGCCGCGTCGGCTCGTCGAGCAGGGAGAGGAGCTCTTCCTGCGCGGCCGGGGACACCTCGTGGAGGATGTCCGCCACGTCGTCGGGCGCGAGCAGGCGGAGCCACAGCCGCCGCTCGCCCTTGGTGAGGGCGGCGAGGAGCGCGGCCTGGTCGTCGCTGGGGAGGCCCTGGAAGAAGTCCTCCGCCTCCTCGCGCCGCAGGCGTCGATAGGCCTGCGCTCGCTCCTCGTTCTCCAGGGCCGGCCACGACTCGGACAGCTCGGCGGCCGTGAGCGTCTCGGCCGGCTGGATGGGGATGGGCGGGCGTTCCATCATCGCCTCACCTCGGCGAGCGCCTGGCCCGCCCCGTCGGCGTCGCCCGGCAGAAGATGCTCAGTCGGAGGGGCCCAGCGGCAAGCTCGGCCCTCGACCCACGGTTAGCAACGCGCGCGCCACGGCCGCGCTGGCCGCTCTCCCCCGGAGCCAGGGCGCGCCGCGTCGCGCCAGCCGCCCGCCGGCGCCCAGCGCGACGCGACGCGACGCGACCGGCGCGACCTATGCCTGGGGCGGCAGCGGCGGCCAGCGGCGCATTCTGGTGTCTCCGAACTTTTCCTGGCGAATCAAACTGCGCCTGAGCGCGGAGTACGGTTTGACAGGAGCCCGCCGCGCCCACTAGGATGCAAGCGCTTTCCTTTGGCTTTATCCGGCAACATGAAATCTTCGCCTCAGGCGGTCACGACGAACTCCGGCGCTCGGCCGTCGGTGCGCATGGAGGAGGTGGCCCGGCACGCCGGGGTGTCTCCGGCGACGGTCAGCCGGGTGCTGAACGATCGGGGCAAGTGCAGCGCGAAGACGCGCGAGCGGGTGCTCGCCGCGATACGCGATCTCGGCTACGTGGCCAACGCGGCCGCGCGGAGCCTCGCGCAGGGCCGGACAGGGTCTCTCGGCTTTCTCCTGCCCACCATCGGCACCGAGTTCATGTCGAGCTTCCTCCAGGTCGTCGCGAGCGCGGCCACGGAGGAGGGGTACGATCTCCTGATCGCATTGCGCTCGGAGAGCTCGCTGCGCCGGATGCTCGGCCGGCACAACACCGATGGCGTCCTGATCTTCGGCTCCGCGATGGGGGAGGCGAGCCTGAGGCGGCTCGCGGCCGAGGGGTTCCCGGCGCTCCTCGTCTATCGAACGCCGCCGGCGGGCCTGTCCTTGCCGAGCATCGCCATCGACAACGAGGCGGGCGTGCGGGAGTCGGTCGATCACCTGGTCCAGGCGCACGGCCGGCGCCGCATCGCGTTCCTGCGGGGCCCCGGGGGGAACGAGGACGCGGCGCGGCGCGAGGACGCCTACCGCGGGGCGCTCGCGCGCCACGGGCTCCCGCTCGATCCGCGCCTCAGCCGCAGCGGGCTCAGCGCCGAGGAGGCGCGCGCCTCGACGATGGCGCTGCTCCGCGAGCAGGCGGCGTTCGACGGGGTCCTCGGCTGGTGCGACGCCGCCGCGATCGGCGCGATGGATGCGCTGCGGAGCGAGGGCCGGAGCGTCCCCGCGGACGTGTCGGTGATCGGGTTCGACGACATCGGGCCCGCGCGGCACCTCGATCCGGCGCTCACCACCGTCCGCCCGCCGACGGAGCTCGTCGGTCGCCTCGCCATCCGGGAGCTCGTGCGGCTGATCCAGAGCGGCGCCGCGGAGCAGCACGCGCGGCTCCCCGTCGAGCTCGTCCTCCGCCGCTCCTGCGGCTGCTCGCGCTGACGGGCGCCGGCCCCGCGGCTCCGGCGCTCACGCGGGCGCGGGCGGGCCGAGCGGATCCACCCCGAAGCGGCGCAGGAGGCGGCAGAGCGGCACGAGCGGCAGCCCCACGATGGCGGTCTCGTCGGCGTGGCGCACGTCGTCGAACAGCCACGGCCCGTGCTTCTCGAAGAGGTAGCCGCCCGCGCTGCCGATCGGCCGATCCAGCTCGACGTAGCGCCGGATCTGCGCGCGGCCGAGCGGCCGGACGCGGAGCTCCACCGTGACGGTCTCGGCCAGCGTCCGCGGCTCCCCCGGCGCGAGCGGCAGCCCCGGAGGCGCGTGCACCGCGACGGCGGTGTGGAGGGCGTGGGCGCGCCCGGCGAGCCGCGCGAGCTGGTCCGCCGCCTCGTCGAGCGACGCCGGCTTGCGGAGGAGCTCGCCGTCGAGATCGAGCGCCTGGTCGGCGCCGATGATCAGGGCGCCTTCGTGCGCGCGCGCGAGGCTCAGCGCCTTCCCCTCGGCGAAGGCGCGGGCGCAAGCGATGGGCGACAGCCCCTCGGGCGCGATCTCGTCGAACGCCGGCGCGACGGCCTCGTACGCGAGCCCGAGGCGATCGAGGAGCGCCCGCCGGAAGGGAGACGTGGAGGCGAGGACAACCCGGGACACGGCCGGATCCATGGCACGGAACGACGCCCGCGCCGAGGGGGGACCGGCTCCCCTGCCGCGCGCGCCCCTCGGACGAGAGAGGAGAAAACCGCCAAGGCGCCAAGGACGCCAAGGACGCCAAGAGAGAAATGATGGGTCTCCCCGTGACCCTCGAGCGTTTTCTTCACCTCAGTTCTTCTTGGCGTCTTGGCGTCTTGGCGCCTTGGCGGTTTGCCTCGTCTCAGTTCTTGCTCTCTTGACGCCTCGGCGGCTTTCTTCATCTCGATTCGTCTCATCGTCTCAATTCCCGTGCCAGACGCCTCCGAGCTCCGCTTGAAATCTCCGTATGAAACCCTCCGCACCGCTGCGCCGATTCGCCGCCCGCGTTCATTCCATCGAATCTGCCTGCGGACACGGAGAGTCAGCAATCGCCAAAACCCCGGGGAACCCCGAAGGAACGGCAGGCTTTACCCGCCGTCGGGTGTCGCCTGAATTACCCATCATGCATTTCATTAAAAAGCAGCTTGCAATCGGACTCCGCAGCACGAGAGATTGCGGCGATGCAGCAACTCAACACAAGGCACCTCGTCACGCTCTCTCTCGTCGCGCCGGGCATCGGGCTCTCCGTGCTGCTCGCGGCGTCGCCGGCGAGCGGAGCGACGTACGAGGTGGGTCGAGGCAAGCCGTATTCTAGCCTCGCGGAGGTCGCCCCCCGCCTCGCTGCCGGGGATGTGGTCGAGGTCGAAGGCGACGCGACCTATCCAGGGGACGTGACCTTCAAGAAGTCCGGAACCGAAGCGCAGAAGATCACGATCCGCGGCGTCCGCGTGAACGGCCGCCGCCCTGTGCTGTCCGGAGGAACGAACACGGTGGTCTTCGGTGGCAATCACTACACCTTCGAAGGCTTCGAGATCACCGGGGGCGCGAGCCGCTGCGTGTTCAACCGCGCGCACGACGTCACCCTCCGCGACTCCGTGGTGCACGATTGCCCGGGCCACGGCATCCTGGGCGCCGACTCCGAGTCGGGCTCGTTCACGCTGGAGTACGTCGAGGTCTACGCCTGCGGCTCGGGCGACAGCAGGCACCCCATCTACATCGCGACCGACGAGGAGACGCGCCTCGGCTCGGTGTTCCGCATGCGGCATTGCTATGTCCACGACGGCAACGGCGGCAACAACGTGAAGAGCCGGGCCGAGCGGAACGAGATCTATTACAACTGGATCGAGGGCGCGAAATACCACGAGATCGAGCTGATCGGGCCCGACGGCCAGGACGAGGGGCTCGCGCGCGAGGACTCCGACGTGGTGGGCAACGTCTTCGTCAAGAGCGGCCAGCACTTCGTCGCGCGCGTCGGGGGCGACGGGACGGGGCAGACGTTCGGCCGATTCCGGTTCGTCAACAACACGTTCCTGCTCGCCCCCGGGTCGCGGCCGGCGATCCGGATGTTCGACGGCATCGAGAGCGTCGAGATGAGCAACAACGTGTTCTATCGGCGCGGCGGCGGCGGCGTGGAGGTCTACGTCGACAGGTCGGCGAGCTGGGTGACGGGAGCGGCGCTGATCGCGGGCGCGAACAACTGGGTTCCGTCCGGCTCTTCGGCGATCCCCTCGGCGTGGACGGGCACGCTGCAGGGCGCCGACCCCGGCTTCGCCGACGTCGGCTCGCTGGATCTCCGCCCGACGGCGGGCAGCCCGCTCATCGACGCCGGCGCGCGGTCGACGCCGAGCCCGGCCGGACACCCGTTCCCGAGCCCGCTCGCCGCGCCGCGGTTCACGCCCGCGAGGGGCGTGCGCGCGGCGGGCGGAGCGCCGCAGCGGGCGGCCGCAGGCGCGATCGACATCGGCGCCTACGAGTTCGGCCCCGGCCTCGCGGACGCCGCGGCCGGCATGCAAGCCGCCGCCAGCGAGAGCGACGCCGCCGGAAGCGACACGGACGCCTCCAGGAACCAGGGCGACCTGTCCAGGAACCAGGACGGCTCGTCCAGGAACCAGGGTGACTCGTCCAGGAACCAGGACGACTCGTCCAGGAACCAGGGTGACTCGTCCAGGAACCAGGACGACTCGTCCAGGAACCAGGACGACTCGTCCAGGAACCAGGACGACTCGTCCAGGAACCAGGGCGACTCGTCCAGGAACGATGAGGACGCCGCCGACGACGCGGTCGACGCCGACAGCCACGCCGGATCGTGCAGCGCCGGCGGGGCGCTCGCCGGCGCCACGCGCGCCGGCTCGAGCGCGGCCCTCGCCGCGGTGACCGCGCTCCTCGGGGCCGCCCTCCGCCGCCGCGGCCGCCGCCCGACGGCGTGAGCCGCAGCGCGGGCGCTCACGCCACGAGCGCCACGGGCGCTCACGCCACGAGCGCCCGCAAGAAGCGCCGCGCCGCCGCCGGATCGGGCAGCTGAAACGCCGCGGAGCTCTCCCCGCCGCCCACGTGCACGGTGAGCGCGGTGGGCGGGAGCGCCGCGAACAGATCCTCGTCCGTCCGGTCGTCGCCGAGCGCGACCACCATCGCCTCGGGCGCCACCGTCGCCAGCACCCGCGGCACGATCACCCCCTTGTTCACGCCGCGCAGCCGCACCTCCAGCACCTTCCGGCCGGGGATCAGCTCGAGGTCGCGCTCGCGCAGCACCCCGTCGAGCTCCGCGGGCACCTCGCGCGCCATCTCGCTGGCCAGCTCCGGGTCGGCGGACCGGTAGTGCCACGCGATCGACACCACCTTCTCCTCGATGAAGCTGCCCGCCGTGCGGTCGACGAACCCCTGGAGGATGTCGCGGACGCGCGGCTTCCAGTCGAGCGACGCCTCGCGCAGCGCGACCCACGGCTCGCCAGGGGCGGCGCGGGAGAAGAACCCGTGCTCCGCGTGCAGGCCGATGGGCAGCTCGCCCAACCAGCGGTCGAGGTCCTCGCGCGGCCGGCCGCTCACCACGTGCACCTGCGTCCGCGGGCGCGCCGCGAGCGCGCGCAGATCCGCGAGGAGCTCCTCGTCGGGCGGCGCGAGCTCGGGCATCGCCGCGAGCGGGACGAGCGTGCCGTCGTAGTCGAGCATCACGACCAGCGACGGCGCGCTGCGCGCGCTCGCGATCGTGCTCCGCTGGGGCGCGTCGGTGCGCCGCCGGACCGCGGGCGTCGCGCTGCTCGCGCGCTCGAGATCGTTGAGGAAGCAGTGCGACCAGCGGTGCACGTCGTGCGTGACGACGCGGCGACGGAGCGCCTGCATCCGGACGCGCTGCTCGGGGAGCGGCATGACGAGCGCCCGCTTGATCGCCGCGGCCACCGCGTCGATGTCGTACGGGTTGACCGGGAGCGCCTCGATCAGCTCGGCGGCCGCGCCCGCGAACTCGCTCAGCACCAGGGCGCCGGTGTCGTCGAGCCGCGAGGCCACGTACTCCTTGCAGACCAGGTTCATCCCGTCGCGCAGCGGCGTCACCATCATCACGTCGGCCGCGAGGTAGAGCGCGACGACCCCGGCCATCGGCATCGACCGGTGCAGGAAGTGGATCGGGACGTCGTCGAGCGTCGCGTAGCTGCCGTTGATGCGGCCGACGAGCTCGTTCACCACGCGCCGGAAGTCGGCGTAGGCGTCCACCTTCTCGCGCGTCGGCACCGCGAGCTGGACGAACCGGACCTTGCTCCGGAGCTCGGGCTCGCGCTCCAGGAAGCGCTCGATCGCGAGCATGCGCCGCGGGATCCCCTTCGTGTAGTCGAGCCGATCGATGCCGAGCACGATCTTGCGCCCCTGGGCGCTCTCGCGGATGCGCCGCGCCTCGGCGCGGACCTCCTCGTCCCGGGCGAGCCGCGCGAACTCGTCGACGTCGATGCTGACCGGATAGACGCCGAGCCGCACCTTCCGCCCCTCGACCGCGAGCGTCTCGAGGTCGGGATCGAGGCCGAGCACGCGCGCGGCGGAGTAGACGAAGTGGTACCGATACGACGCCGTGTGAAACCCGACGACGTCGGCGCCGAGCATGCCGCGCAGCACCTGCTCCCGCCACGGCAGGCTCCGGAAGATCTCGGCCGCAGGGAACGGGATGTGCAGGAAGAAGCCGATCCGCGCGTCGGGGATGCGCTGGCGCAGCATCTCCGGCACGAGCGTGAGCTGGTAGTCGTGGATCCAGACGCGGTCGCCCGGCCTGTACTGCGCGACGATCGCCTCGGCGAAGCGCTCGTTCACGTCGCGGTAGGTCTCCCAGTCGCGCCGGGCGTCGAGGTGCACCTTCTCGGTCAGGTAGTGGAACAGCGGCCACAGCACGCCGTTCGAGAAGCCGTCGTAGTAGCGGCTCACCTCGTCCGGCGTGAGGTGCACCGCGACGGTGCCGAGCTGCCGGAGCTGCTCCTCGAGCGCCGCTCGCTGCTCCTCGCCGAGGCGCGAGACGTCGCCCGGCCAGCCGAGCCAGACGCCGCCGTGGCGCTCGTGGGGGCCCCGGATCGCGGTGACCAAGCCGCCCGCCGACGGAACGACGGAGACCTCGTCCTGATCAACCTGGACGGTCACCGGGAGGCGGTTCGAGACGATGAGCAGGCGGGACATGCGCGGGCGATGAAGCTAGCGCATGGCCCCCTCGCCGCGCCCATGCGGCGCGGCGAAATCCGGGACGAACCGATACGGCTCGTCGGGCGCTTCCTGAACGTCAGCGATCGACCCGGATCGGGGGCGCGGTGTTCTCTGGGACGGCGGGCTTCGTCGTGGGCGGAGGCGTGGCCGGGCGAGCGGGCCGACCCCAGTTCCTCCTGCTGCCGCCCGAGTTGGAGGGCTGGTCCTCCGTCTTCGCCGGCGCCGCCACCTGCGCGAGCCTCGCGACGGTCTGCACGGACATCTCGGACGGCCCCTGGACCATCGAGTAAGGCTGGAAGCCTTCCTTCTGCAGCGTCAGCCGGCGCGGCGTCGCGCGCACCTGCTCGTTGTCGATCGAGAGCTGGAGCGGGGTGAACCCGAGCGACTTGCCGTCCTCGAGGACCTCGGCGCCCGACGGGATCGACTCGATGATGAGCATGTACGACGACGCGCCCTTGTGCTCGCTCGGCGTGCTCGTCGGCGCGGGCGCGGCGGCGGGCGGGGTCTCGGTCGTGGCCTCGCTCGGCGTGGGGCTGCGGGTGAGCACGAACGCGACCGCCGCCACGATGACGGCGCCGATCGCGGCGAGGATCGCCGCCTTGCGGCCTCCGCCGGGGCGCGCCTCCTGCGCGCCCGCCGCGCCCTTCGACGCGTCCGCCGTGGTGGCCGCCGAGACCCCCGTCCCGACGCCGGACGTGCGCCCGCTCGCCTCGTCGTCCGTCGACGGCGCCGGGAGCGTCACCGCCTCCTTGAGCGCCTGCATCGTGGACGAGCGCGACGAGATCTGCACGCCGGGCAGCGACTCGAACGAGGTGATCTGCGTGCCGCCGAAGGCGGTGGTCACGCCCATGCCGCGGGCGCACTCGCCGAGGCCCTGGATGAGCGCGTCCATCGTCGCGGGCCGCCCGTCCGGATCCTTCGCCAGACAGCGCATCACGAGCGCCTCGAGCGGCTCCGGGATGTCGACGTCCGGGTTCCGATCCTTCATGCGCGGCACCGGCTGCTGGAGGTGCGCCATCAGGATCTGGATCGACTTCTCGGACTCGAACGGGACCTTCCCGCAGAGCATCTGGTAGAGGATCACGCCCAGCGAGTAGATGTCGGTCCGGAGATCGACCTTGCCGTGCGAGATCTGCTCGGGCGACATGAAGCGGGGCGAGCCGAGGAACGCGCCCTGCTGCGTGAGCTCCTCCGAGTCGTCGCCGAGCTGCTTCACCAGGCCGAAGTCGAGGATCTTGACCGCCTCCTCCGAGTCCTCGTTGGAGACGAGCATGACGTTCGACGGCTTGAGGTCGCGGTGGACGACGCCGTGCTTGTGCGCCTCGCGCAGCCCGCGCGCGATCTGCCGCGCGATGCGCATCGCCTCGGGCGGCGGCAGGCGCCCCTGCCGGCGCACGCGCCGGAAGAGCGTCTCGCCCTCGAGGAACTCCATCGCCATGAAGTACCGCTCCTGATCGTCGGCCTCGATGCGGCCGTAGTCGAAGACGGTGACGATGTTCGGGTGCTGGAGGCGCGCGAGGATGCTCGCTTCGAGGAAGAAGCGCTTGTGGAAGTTCGGGTCGAGCTGCCGCGAGGCCTGGTTCGGGATCAGGACCTTGATCGCCACCGGGCGCCCGAGCGGGATCTGCTCGCCGCGATAGATCGTGCCCATGCCGCCGGTCGCGAGCATGGACAGGATCTTGAACTTGCCGTTGAGCACCTTTCCGAGCAACGGATCGATCGGCTCGCTGCGCGCTACTTCATCGACGACGTTTTCGTTGGCACTCATATGAACTCCGTCGCCTTCCCCGTGCGGGCGCGGGCGAGCCCTCCCCTCGGTAACGATGCCTCGCGATGCGTGAGCTTGAACCTCATGATCGTGGGGGGCGTCGGTGCGTGGGGCCGTCGGGGCAGTCTAAACGGAAGAAAAGTCCTTGGCGACCTTTCCTCGATCGCCCCGTCCGCGAGGCCGAGTGTCCCCGGCCAGGGGCCCTGCCGGAGGCCGGGCGAGAGGCGCTGCACCATGCGCCGAGCGCCATAGCCTCGATCGAAGGGAACCGCCAGTTGCTGGCATCGAGCGTCTGCATCCCACCTTCGCACCACGAGATCCTGCGAGCAGATTACACTGCTCCGCGCCGGCGCGATGCTCTTCCGATCGTCCCCGCCTCGCGACGCCGCCGCGGGCGCCGGACGTCCCTGCCGGCCCTCTCGCCCGGGCGGGCGGGGACGAGGTAGTAGAGAAGGATGCGACCCGATCGCGCCCTGCGGCGCTGGTGGAGGGGGAGAGAGTACCGTCGCCTACTCGATCGGGCGGCGTCCGAGCTGGCCGGCTCCCGCCACGCCGAGGCGGAGGCGACGTGCGCCCGGGCGATCGCCGTCGCCGAGGAGATCTACGGCCCCGGGGACGCCGAGCTCGCGGGGCCGCTCTACGCGCTGAGCTCGGCGCAGCTCGCGCAGGGGCGGCTCTCCGACGCGCGCGCCAGCTCGGAGCGGGCGATCGCCATCGCCGAGGCGGCGGGGGCGGGCGCGGACCCGCCCCTGCCGAGGCTGCTCGAGCAGCTCGCCGCCATCCTGGAGCGCCAGGGGGCGGCCGAGGACGTCGAGGGGCTGTTCCGCCGGATGCTCGCGGGCTACGACCGGATGCGGGACCCCGATCCGGTCGAGCTGTCCGCGCTGCTGAACCGGCTCGGCCTGCTGCTCGGCCGGAAGGGGGCGCGCGCCGAGGCGGCGCCGCTCTTCCGGCGGGCGATCGCGCTGCGCGAGGGGGCGCTCGGCGCCGGTCACCCGCTCGTCGCGGAGGCGCTCTACAACGCGGCCACGTTCTTCGAGGACGAACGCCCGGCGGCCGAGCGGGAGGCGATGCTCCGGAGGGCGCTGGCGATCGCCGAGGCGGATCCGTCCGTCGGGGGGGCGCTGCTCGCGTCGATCCTCCACAACCTGGCGGCCGCGCGGGAGGCGCTCGGGGACGCGGCCGAGGCGGCGGCGCTGTACGAGCGGGCGCTCGCCGCGCGGGAGGCGCTCGCCGGGGCCGACCACCCGTCGCTCCGGCCGACCCTGGTCCGGCTCGCGCAGGTCCACCACGCCGCGGGGCGGCTCTCGGCGGCGCTGCCGCTCTACGAGCGGGCGCTCCGGCTGGCCGAGGCGGAGCTCGGGGCGGATCACCCGGTGGCCGCGGCGATCGAGGCCTGGATGGACGAGGCGCGGAGCCGGAGCTGACGCGGGCGGGCGCGATCAGGGCTCCGGCGCGCGGTCGCCGCCCTCGCGCCAGCGCTCGACGAGCTCGGGGAGGACGGTCGAGGCCATCTGGAGCAGGTGCGCCATGTGGTGCTCCGGCGTGTTGCCGCGGAACCCGCGGACGCGGAGCTCGCCAACGCTCGCCTCGGTGGTCGGGATCATCTGCTTCTCGAGCTTCCTCGAGACGGCGCCCTCGGCCGCGCGCAGGCGCAGGTGCGGCGGGGCGTCCAGCGCGGGCGCCCGCTCGACGGGGTGCCCGGCGGCCGCGCCGAGCAGGTAGTTGGCCGTGGCGCTGGAGCTGGCGTAGGTGATCGGGTCGATCTCCGAGTGCGTGATCGTGAACAGCACCTGCCCCGCGGCGGCGAGCTGCGCGGCGCGCGCGAACGAGGCGAGCTGCAGGGTGTTGAGCCCGCTCGGCTGCTCGGGGGCGAAGCCGCAGTGGATGCCGTCGGTGACGAGGATGGCGTCGACCGCCTCGATGCCGCGGCGGAGCTCCAGGATCTTCGCGATCGCGCCGTAGCCCGCGCTCCACGAGGAGAGCGCGATCCGGCGGAGCCGCGGGGTCGGCAGGCCGCGCTGCGCGAGCGCCCGATCGATGTCCGCGAGCAGGCTCTCGTACGCGCCCCACTGCGCGTAGAGGTCCTCGTAGGCGCCCGAGCCGATGCCCAGGTTGATGACGGCGACCGCGGCGTTCAGCCCGGCGACCTCGGCGCTCTCGCGGACGAGCTGGGTGTTGCCGTGGAAATGGATCAGGAGATCGTAGCTCGATCCGGTGGGCTGGAAGGACTCGGGCGTGAAGAGCACGCCGCCGCGGATCGGCGCGTACCCGTCGTGCCGGATCTCGGGCGGCGGGGTCGCCCCCTGCCAGCGCGCGAACACCTCGGGCGCGACGAGCACCTTCGCCGCGGCGTTCTCGCGCGCGGCGCGCGACGCGAGGAGCAGCGCGCGGCTGACGGGCGTCATGGCGCGGAAGGCCTCGGCGTTGACGGGCATCCGCGCGGCGAGCCCGCGCGCCGTGAGGACGACGACGGCGATGACGGTCGCCGCCGCCAGGGCGAACGCCCCGAGGGCGCTCCACCAGCGGGCGCGGCGCTCGCGCGGCGACGGGGCGGAGAAGGAGCCGTACGGCCCGACCCCGGCCAGGTGGAGCGGCGCCCCCGGCAGCGCGGGATCGGCGAGGCCGGGAGCGCCCCCCGGCTCGAGCGGACCGGGCGCCGCGCCGAGGGGCGGCGGATCGAAGAGGAGCCCCTGCTCCGGCGAGCCGGGCGCCGCGCCGAGGGGCGGCGGATCGAAGAGGAGCCCTTGCTCCAGCGGGCCGGACACCGCGCCGACGGGCGTCAGGTCGAGGGGAGCACCGCGATCCGGGGAGGCCTGGACCACGGTGACGGGCGGCGGCGTGGGCGTCGGCGAGAGGTCCACAGGCGACCTGTCAGCGCGCACGGTTCCCTTCATTTCGATACGCCTCCTCACATCGGGGACGTAGCGCTCGGCCTTCGTTGCCAGGCGCTGCTTCTGTTCGGTGAGCGCGTTGCACGTGCGGCGCCGCGCTGCGTTTCTGCTCCTGCCATGAGCCTGGAAGGCGCCGTGGCAGCCGGAGGATCGACCAGCACGGCCATAAGCTCAAGCGGCAACCGTGCCGTGCGCGCAGATTTAAGCGTGACCGTAATACTGTGTATCCTGCTGGATCACGCGTAGGTGAGCCCGCCGGGCGGCGAAGCGGGGGAGCGAGAGGGATGTGCTCCCGGCGGCGCGGGTGAGGTGCGCGCGGTGAACGGAGCACGACGGCGATGAAACGCGCACTTGCGCCCCTCCCCGGCACCCAGCAAGGTGCACCGCGCTTGTTCCCCCGTGAGGCCCGCTTCCTGCTCGCAGCGACGCTGCTCCACGCTGCCATCCCGTGGCTCTCGCGGGTGGCGGACCGCCCGGCGCGGGCGCTCGTGGCCCGCTCGAGCGGCGCGTACCGCGAGGTCGAGATCGAGGTGCAGCCCGTCGCGCCGCTCTCGCCGCCGCAGGACGAGCGGCGCGCGCCGCCGCCCGCTCCGGACGGGGCGCGGCCGCGCGAGGACGCGGGGCCGGCCCTCGGGCGGATCGCGCGCCGCGATCGCCGCGCGCCCGAGGCGCCGGCGACGCCGGAGGCGCCGGTCGAGCCGAGGGAGGGCCCCGCCGCGCCCCCGGCCCCGACGGCCGAGTACGAGGGGCCGCCGAGCGCCGAGGGGCCGCCGGGCGTGGCCGGGCTCGGCGGCGTGCCCGTGTGGCAGCTGCCCGGCGTGCTGCCGGACCGCGCGCCGCCGCCGCCGGCGCCGACCAAGCCGGCCGCGCCGCGCGAGATGTCGATGGACAGGGCCAGCGAGGCGGTGCGCGAGGCGATGCGCGACCGGGACAAGACGCTGGGGCTGGATCTGCCCGCGGCCGGCACGGTCGCGTCCGTGGTGGCGGACGCGGTGCGCGCCGCCGAGACGCCCGCGACGGCGCGCGCGGTGTTCGAGGTGCAGCTGAGCGGCGCCGGCGCGGTGCTCGGGGTGCGCGCGCTGTCGTCGACGGCCGGCGCCGCCGCGCTGTGGGCGCGGGTGGCGCGCGAGGCGGCGGCGCAGCTCGCCGGCCGCGTCCTCGCGATGACCGCCGCGTTCGCCAAGGGCGCGAAGGTCTACGTCACCGTGAGCTCGTCGGTGAAGATGCCGAGCGGCGCCACGTCGGGCATCCAGCATCAGGGCGCCGGCTTCGGGTTCGACGTCGCCGACATCGGCGCGGGGCGCCACCGCGTGGTCCAGTCGAGCTTCCGCGTCGAGGCGATCGACTGAGGCGCGCGGGCGCGCGGCCGCCGCGCGCGGGCGATCAGCGGCCCCGCCGCTCGGTCCAGCGCCGGTAGCGCGCGGCGCTCGCGGCGAGGCCGATCCCGAGCAACCCGAGCAGGCTCAGCGCCGCGGGGACGCCGGCGAGCCACACGAGCGCCGGCGGCGGGGGGCGCGTCGGGCAGGCGCGCCGCGTGGCGAAGCGGCAGGCGTGGTGCTGCTCGATCTGCTCCGCGGCGGCGCGGACCTCGGGCGCGCCCTCGGGCAGGCCGCGCAGGGCCGCCGACGCCATCATGTAGGCCGCGGTGGCCGGCTGATCGTGCGCCGGATCGGGCGGCACGCGGTCGCGCACGAGCTCGAGCAGCCGGGCGGCGCGCTGCGCGGGCGCCTGCTCGGCCAGCGCTCCGGCGAGGTGGCGCGCGAGCGCCTCGTCGAGCTGCAGGGCGCAGGCGACGGCGCGGTCTTCCCCGGGCGTGAGGTAGACCGTCTCGCCCGACGCCGTCTGGCGGGGCTCCGTGCCGGACACCGCGACCGGCCTGCGCAGCGCGACACGCGCCCCCCGGACGCAGCGCGGGACCCTCGGGACGTCGCGCAGGTGCACCGCGGCATGGCGCTGGTAGGCGACGCCGGCGACCGCGCCGAGCGAGAGCGCGAGCGCGAGGAGCGCGGCGATCCAGCGCGCGCCGACGCCGGAGCGCGCGGCGCGCCCCTGGCGCGCGCCGACGCCGGGGCGCGCGGCGCGCTCCTCGTGGTCCTCGCGCTCCTCGTGGTCCTCGCGCTCCTCGCCGGTCCCCGGCGCGGAGGCAGGCTCGCCGGAGGGCTCTCGAGACGACATGGCCGCGGGTATGGACAGCCGCGACGACGCTGTCAACGATGCGCCGTCAGGCGGGGGGCGCCGCGCCGGCGAGGCGCGCCACCTGCGCCCACGTGCGGGCCGCCTCCTCGTGCCCGGTCGCGGCCGCGAGCCGCGCCAGGAACTGCGCGCACGCCTGCTCCCCGCGGCGGTCCTCGGCCTCGCGGGCGCGCGCGAGGGCGCTCAGCGCCTCGAGCAGCGCGCCCTCCGTGCGGCCCGCGGCGGCCAGCGCGACCCCGTAGGCGAGCAGCGCCCGCGCCCGCTGCGCGGGCGACGCCTCGGCCTCCGCCGCGCTCCGGAAGCGCCGCAGCGCCTCGTCCTTGGCGCCGCGCCCGAGCGAGATCAGCCCGCTCATCCGCTCCACCAGCTCCGGGTGCTCGCCGGTGCGGCGGAGCTCTTCCACGAGCCGCTCCAGCGTGCGGAGCTCGCCCTGGACGAGCGCCTGCTTCGCCAGCTCGGCGAGGCGGACCGCGATGTCGTTCATCGACAGGACGGGCGATTCCGAGGTCTTCGCGAGCGGATCGCCCGAGGCGTCGGCGAGCGGGAAGTCGTCTTCCAGGGGCGCCACGTCCGGGAAGTCCGCGGGCGCCGCGTCCGGGAAGGCCGCGGGCGCCGCGTCCGGGACCGCCCCGGCGCCGCCCGGCCGCGACGCGCGGGGCGCGCCGTCGCGCGCGCCCCCGCTCTCGACCGGCATCGTGGAGCCCCGCCTGCGCGCGGCGCTGTCCGCCGCCGCGCGGGACACGTCGGGCGCGGTGTCGTCCGAGCCGGGCGCGGCTCGCTGCGCGTCCGGCGCGTCGCCGACCACCTCGATGGGCGTGCGGAAGGTGGGCGGCTGGCTCGAGGTGCTGTCCGGCGCCGCGTCGGGCCGGTGCTCCCTCGCGGTCTCCTGCTCGTCGGCGAACGCGAGCAGCTCGGCGGCCGACGACTCGAGCAGCGCGTCGCTGGCGGCGCGCGCGGCGCGGCCGGCGAGCTCGGCCGCGGAGCGCCGGTCGCCCGCCTTCGCGGCGTGCCACGCCGCGTCGGCGAGGCCGAGCACGCCGGCGTGGTCCTCGACGACGCGCGCCGCGGCGAGGTGCCACGCGGAGCGCTCGCCCGGCGGGACGGCCGCGAGCAGGGCGTCGCGCAGCGTGCGCGAGGAGAGCTTCAGCCAGCCCGGCTCCGGCCGGACGATCCAGCCGGCGCCGAGCAGCGCCGCCTGGACCGCGGCGACCTTGGGGGCGCCGGTGCCGTCGCACAGCGCCTCGATCGCCGACTCCGACGCGTCGCCGCCGAGCGTCGCGAGGGCGGTGAGGACCGTGCGATGGCCGATCGCGAGCAGGCGCAGGCGGGCCTCGATCGCGCGCGCGGCGGGCGGCGCCGCGAGCTCGGCCCCGGTCATGGTGCGCGCCGGCCTGCCGCGCCCGGCGCTGCGCCGGCGCGGCGCGACGCTCCTGCCGATCCAGCGCAGCGCGCCGCTCTCCAGCGCCTCGGAGATCAGCTCGCGCAGGGCGAGCGGGAAGGCCGGCGCGCGCGCGGCCCACCGCCGCGCGCCCGCCTCGTCGATGCAGCCGTCGAGGAGGCGGCGGACGAGGTCCTGGGCGCCCGCGGCGGAGAGCGGCCCGAGCGCGGCCGTCGCGGCGGGCGCGATCCCGGCGAGCGGCGCGGGGAGCGGCTCCGCGCGCCCGATCCGGACGGCGGCGCGCAGGCCGCCGCCCATCTCCAGCGCGATGGCGATCGCCTCGAGGCTCGCGGCGTCGACCTCGCCGGCGTCGTCCACGGCGATGAGGCCGGTGCGGGCGCCTTCCGGGGCGAGCCACGAGGAGATCACCTCGGCGGCGGTCCACGGCTCGACGCCCTCGCCGGCGATGAGCCGCGCGAGCGCGGGCCTCAGCCGATCCGGGAGCGAAGGCGCGCGGCCGCGGCCCTTCTCGGCGCGGGACGCCGCGCGCGCGAGGGCGCGCCGGAGCGCGCCGAACGGCTCGCGCGAGGCCCCGATCGGCGCGACGAAGAGGCTCCGCGACGGGGCGAGGACCCGCTGCAGCTCGAGGAGCAGCCGCGAGCCGCCGGCGCCGGGCTCGGCGCGGACGAGCGCGAGGGAGCCGGGGGGCACGGCGAGCTCGGCGAGCTCGCCGTCGCGGCCGATCAGCGGCGGCTTGCAGAGGCGCGCCACGCTCTCGGCGACCTGCCGGCGCAGCGGCTGCTGCGCGTCGAGGCGCAGGCCGCGCACCCGGCGCGCGCCGTCGACGCCGCGGTGGATGCCGAGGGTCATGAGCTCGCCCGCGATCACGGCGGGGAGCGCGGGATCGAGGAGCACGTCGCCCGGGAGGGCGATGCGGGCGAGCATGACGGCGACGAGCAGCGGCTGCCCCCACGAGAGCGCGGTGAAGCGCCCGGCCTCGCCGACGTAGGTCATCTCCCCCTGCGCGATGCCGACCGCGAAGCGCGCGTCGGGGTGCACGGACGCGTCCTCGGCGGCGAGCGCGGCGAGCAGCACGGCCTCCTCGATGTCCTCGGGGGTGAACTCGAAGGAGAAGGTCTGCGCGCTCCAGGCGCACAGGGTGGCGCCGAGCGCCTCGGCGCGCTTCTTCAGCGCGAGCGCCCGCGCGAGGTAGCTCTCCTCGCCGCGCGCCACGCCGCTCGGATCGCGCGCCGCGCCCCGGTGGCGCGAGGGCGGCGCGGGCGCGCGCGCCGCGCCGCCGCGGCTGGGCCGCGGCAGGACCGCGTCCGTGCTGTCCGGTCGCGAGAGGGCCGCAGTACCTCGAAAGGACACGACGATGCGCTCCGGCATTGCGGCGAGTGTAGCGGGGCGCGGCGAGCGCGTGGGCGGTTCTTGGCGTGCGCGCGCGCGCCCCGCGGTACGATGGATGCTTGATGCGATCGTCTCCCCCGCGCGCCGCGAAGCCGCGATCTCGCCCGGAGCTCGCCGCCGCGCTCGCCGCCGCGGCGCTCTCGGCGCTGCCCTCCCCTGCCGCCGCGAACGGCGTCTTTCCCTCCGCGGACCAGATCGTGTTCGACCCGGCGGACCCGGCGCGCGCCGTGGCCCGGATGACGTACGGCCTGCTGGCCACGCGGGACGGCGGCGCGAGCTGGCGCTGGATCTGCGAGGGCGCGGTCGGGTACGACGACACCGGCGGCGTCGCTCCGCCCATCGCCGCGGCGGAGGGCGGCAGGGTGCTCGCCGCGCTGAGCGACGGCATCGCGATCGGCGCCGAGGGCGGCTGCGCCTGGACGCGCGCCGCCGAGCTCGCGGGGAAGGCGGTGGTCGATCTCTCGGTGCGGCAGGGCGATCCGTCCCACGTCGTCGCCGTCGCCGCGGGGGCGAGGCACGGCCTCTGGGCGTCGCGCGACGGCGGCGCGAGCTGGGCGAGCGCGGGGGCGCTCCTCCCGGCGGGCTTCCAGGCGCGGACGGTCGACGTCGCGCCCTCGGATCCGCGGCGGATCTACGTGAGCGGCCTCGCGAACGAGGGCGGCTCGGTCAAGGGGGCGCTCGCGCGCTCGGCCGACGGCGGCGAGACGTGGGAGACCTCGGTTGTGCCGGGGAGCACGACGTCGCGCGAGCCTTACATCGCGGGGGTCGATCCGCTCGACGCCGACGTGCTGTACGTGCGGATCGCGAGCGCGCCGGGGCGCCTGTTCGTGTCGACGGACGGCGGGGCGGCGTTCGAGCCGGTGTTCGAGACGGAGGGGTTCGTGCGCGCGTTCGCGATCTCGCCGGACGGCGCCGAGGTGGCGGTGGGGAGCGACATCGACGGCGTCTTCCGCGCGCCCTCGTCGACGCTCGCGTTCGAGCGCGTCTCGAGCGTCGCGCCGCGCTGCTTCGCCTGGACCGAGGCGGGCCTCTACGCGTGCGCGAGCGAGTTCCTCGACGATTTCACGATCGGCCTCTCGCTCGACGGCGGCGCGACGTTCGAGACGCTGCTCCGGCAGGCGTGCATCGTCGGCCCGCTCGACTGCGCGGCGAGCACGGCGGTCGGGGCGCGATGCCTGAACGACTGGCCGCGCATCGCGCTGATGACGGGCCACGAGGACTGCGCGCCGGACGCCGGCTCGCCCGCCGCCGGCGGCGGCTCGAGCGCCGACGCGACCGGCGCGAGCGGCGCGACGGGCGCCGGCGGAGCGACGGCGGCGAGCGGCGGGGGCGGCGCGGCGAGCGGCGCTGGGGCCGCGGGCGGAGCGCCCGGCGGGCCGAGCGGTGGGGCGCAGCCTTCCGGCGGGGCGCGGCCGGGCGACGGAGGCTGCGGCTGCCGCGCCGGCGGCGCGGGCGAGGGCTGGGCCGGCGCCCTCGCCGCCGCGGGCATCGCCGCGGCGGCGGCGCGGCGGAGGTCGCGGCGTGCGGGCGCCCTCGCGCGAGGGGCGCGCGGCTGACCTGGATCGAAGGCGCGCGGCGGAACGGGACCGAAGCGGGCGGCCTCGCGCGGCCGCTCCGGCGCGCGGCGCGTCAAGGAGCGATGACGATCCGCTGCGCGGCCGTCGCCGCGTCGCCGTCCGGGTCCTCCAGGGCGATCTCGACGTCGAGCGCCTGGCCCCGGATGGACTCGACCGGCCGGCCTCGATCCACCCGAAAGCGGATGCCGTGGATCTCGCAGCGGCCTTCCCCGGCTCGGCGCATCGCGACCAGCGCGGTGAACGGGGGCAGCTCGATCGCGAGCTCGGGGAAGCGGCCCCCTACCGTCAGGCGCGAGCCCACCTGCCGGAGGCCGGTCACGCGCAGCGCGAGCCACACGTGGTACCCCCCTTGGAGGCCCGCCTCGATCGGCACCGCCTCGCCCTCGTCCAGCGGCGCAAACGCGCTCTCCCCCTGCCCCATCACGATCTCCGGGTCACCCGAGGAGGGCGCCTTGCACGCGTCGCTCGCCGACGCGATCCACGCCGGATCGTGGTCGTCGAGCGCGGACGGATCGATGAAGGGATCGACGCACGCCCCCGCCGCGCAGGTCGCGCCGGCCGCGCAGGCGACCGAGGAGCACGCCGCGTCGAGCGAGACGGGCAGGAACAGCCGTCGCCCGCCGGCCGCCCGGGTCGCAGCCGTCCGCGTCACGACGGGCGCCGCCTCGCCGTCGCGGAACGCCGCGACGGACAGCTCGACCTCCGCGCCGTCGCGCGCCGGCGCGACCTCGATCTCCGCCGGGAGCGCCAGATCGCCGCTGCCGTACGAGAGGCGCTCGGCGCGCGTGATGACGCCATCCACCTTCGTGGTGCTCTCGATCGCGTCGACCTCGAAGCCGATCGCCATGTCCGTCGTGAGGCCGACCACCACGAGCGCGTCGGCGCCCTCGCCTCCGCAGCCCGGAGAGCCAAGGGCGAGCAGCGCGAGCAACGCCTGGGGGGTCGGCCGCACGATCACCTCGATCCGATCAGCGCGACACGCGTGAGGACCGCCTGCGCCGCCGCGCGAGCCAGCCTGCCGCCGCGGCGAGCGCGGCGAACGGCGCGGCGAGGAAGGCCTTGCTCCCCGGCCTCGCGGCGCACATGCCGGCGGTCAGGTCGCCGGTCACGCCGTCGGGACCGATGGTCACCTCCGCCTTGGCCTCCACGGAGACGCCCTGCTCGAGGAGCGCCTTCACGCACGCGGGGACCTGCGATCCAGAGATGATGTACTTCCCCTCGCAGAAGAGCGCGCCGTCCCCGCTGCAGGAAGCATCGCAGTTCGCGCGGAACTCGTGCTCGCAGTCCTCGAAGATCTCGTCCTGGCAGGTGGTCTGGCAGTCCATGTTCGCGTCGGCCGTGCACGAGCCGCCGCAGCACTCGATACAGTGCTGATAGCAGTCTCCGTCGACCGTCACGCACTGGGCGTCGCACTCGCTGTCGCAGTTCGCGTCCCACGTCGCGGCGCACCGCGCGACGTCGGCGGCGGCGGCGCACTCGACGTCCCGCTCGGCGGTGCACTCGACGAAGCAGTTGTGGGAGCAGATGACGTTGATGTTCCTGTCGCAATCCGACTTGCACTGCGTGGTGCAGCTGTCCGTGCAGGTCGCCTCCGCCGAGAGGGTGCACTCCGTCTTGCAGACCGGCACGAGCTTCGTCGCGCACGCCGTCTTGTAGATCCCGAGCTCGCTGCAGCCCGCCTCGCACTCGGCCGTGACGCGCACCTCGCAGCTCGAGAGCTCGTCGAAGCGGATGTTGCCGCACTCCTCGACCCCCGCGCTCGCGGGGAGAGCGGCCGACAGACACACGGCGATGCTCGCCAACCCAAGAATCCTGGATGTTCGCATGGTGAATTTCTCCTCCTCGAACGGCCGCAAACGCACGATGCTACACAGGCCAATTGCCCTCAGGGAAGCGCAATTTTCCCTGCGCCCGTCCGCGGCACGCTCAACGCATTTCAGGTCACACGGGGCGCGCCTGTGAACGCCTGTTGATGGGCTCCACGTGAATGCCGGGCGACAGCTTCACCCGGCGCGCCGGCCGCCGCGCCGGATCGCCGCCGCGGCGGCCTCGCTCCCTCGCTGTATCAATCGGCGGGCCAGGGGTTCGGCGGGTCGGCCGGCGTGTAGGGCTGCACGTTCGCCTCCGCCGTGATGAGGTTCTCGATGAACAGGTCGACGTAGCGCAGGTCGTCCTCGACGTCCGGATCCGGGTGCTCCTCGAGCCACGCCTCGACGTTCGGGCGCAGCGCCTCGAGCGTGCGCCGCGCGGTGCGGGGATCGGCGTCGGCGGCGAGCTGGGCGGCGAGCTTGAAGCCGGCGTAGAGGTTCAGCATCACGAAGCCCTTCTCGACGGTATCGCCGGAGAAATAGCCGGCCTTGGGCGGCGCGTCGGGCGTGCTCGGCGCCTCGATGTCCACCTCCTGCGCGTGGGTCTCGCCCGTCAGCGGGTGCTTCCACGACAGCGCGAGGGAGCCCACGGCGTGCGGGTCGTCGACCTCTTGCGAGTCCGGGTTCGGCACGAGCTCGATCAGGATGGCGCCGCCGCCGCCGCGCCGGCCGGAGCCGACCGGCTCCGCGGCGCTGGTCCGGCCGGCGAGGAAGAGGCTCGGGATGCTCACGGCCCCGCCGCGCTCGCCGCCCTGCCAGCCGTTCGTCCCGTAGACGCCGCGCACGACGTAGCCGTCGCCCACCGCGACGTCGAGCTCGACGTCGAGCGCCAGGGGAACGAGGAACGTCTTCACCTCCTCCGTGAAGACCTCCTCCACCGCTTTCGGGTCCTCGAGGAAGTAGAAGTTGCCCGCGCCCACCTCGCTGATCCCGCGCATCGCCTCCACGTCGAACTCGGCGCCGACCCCGACGGCCGTGACGCCGATCCCCATCTCCGCGTACCCCCGCGCGAGCGAGACGAACCGCTCCGGAGAGGTGAGCCCCAGGGTGGCCACGCCGTCGGACAGGAAGATCACGCGGTTCTGCCAGGCCGGATCGAGGTGCCGCTCCGCGACCGCGAACGCGGTGAAGAGCCCCTCGTAGAGGTTGGTCGACCCGGCGGCGGAGAGGCCCTCGAACGCCTCGGTGAGCGCCTCCCGGTCCGAGCCCTCCGCGTGCTCCAGGACGACCTCGGCGGTGCTCGCGTAGCGGACGAGCGAGATCCGGTCCGCCGGCCCGAGCGCGTCGATCATCTCGACGAGCCCCGCCTTCAGGTACGCCATGGGGTCTCCCGTCATCGAGGCGCTCGTGTCGACCGCGAGGACGAGGTGCAGCGGCGGCCGCTCGAGCGCGCCGAGGTCCACGGGCGAGTTCATCCCGATCTGGATGAGCGTGCAGGGCGACCCGCTGATCATGTTGCCCATGATCCCGAGCAGGCCGTGCATGCACACGTCGTCGCCGCAGGTCGCGGCCGGGTAATCGAGCTTGTGCTCGGCGAAGAAGCCGACGTCATCGAGCGTGTCCGGCCCGGGGATCTCGCCGTCCTCCAGGATCTGGCGGAACAGGCCGAAGTCCTGCGCGCCGCCCTGGGAGACCCCCACGCTGCCCGGCGGGTCCCCTGGCGGCGCGGGGTCCGCGTAGCCGGCGGCGCCGTCGTCTTGGCCGCAGCCGATCGCGCCGAGCGCCGCGGCGGCGCCGAGCGCGACAACTTGATGGATTCGAAGCTTCATGGCGTGACCTCCTAGGGCGCCGCGGCGGCGGCGATCCAGACCGACTCGAGCAGGCGGGGTTGATCGATGGGGGCGGTGAAGCACTCCGCGTTGCGGACGGGCATGTCCTCGGCGCGCACGAGGAGGAGCGTCTCGGCGCCCTCCGCGAGCGCCGCGCTCTCTCCGGCGCGCAGCGAGACGACCCCGGAGACGCCGTCGCCGAGGAGCGACACCTCGAGCGGCGCGACCAGGCTGCCGCACGCGTCGTGGAACCCGCGGCAGCCCTTGAGCGGGGTGAGCTCGGCCAGGAAATCGACGGCCGGCTGCCTGCCGACCATCGTCCCGCGGGCGAGCACGTTGCCGCGCAGCACGAGCACGGAGTGCGTCTCGCTCTCGATGTGGATGCCTTGCGCGAACGCCCGCTCGTTCTCGGGGCGCTCCGGGTAGACGCCGCCGTCGATCTCGACCGGGCTCACGTGGAGGAGGTCGCCGGCGTTGAACGGGATCGCCTCGGCGGGAGCGCAGAGGAAGAAGAGCCCGCCGCGCTCGAGCGAGAGGGCGTGGCACCCGTCCGGGGACGACATGATGCCGGTGAGCACCGCCGCCTCGGAGACGGGCAGGGTCCAGTCGAGGCGGTCGCCCTTGACCGAGACGCCGCACGCCTCCGCGGGCATCGGGGGCTCTGCGGGCGGCGCGTCGAACACCGCCGGGTGCTCGGCGAGCTCGAGCCTGGACCCGGCGCGCTGCAGCGCGATCATCCGGCCAGGCAGCGCGTCGTCCGTCGTGGTGACGAGGGTCTGCTCCGGGAACTGCTCCGCCGACCACGCGAGCAGCGTGAGCGGCAGCCCATCGGCGTCGATCAGGTAGGCGTCGCACCCCGCGTTATCGAGCGGGAGGGCGCGGCCGGGCGCGATGAGCCAGGTCTCGGCGTTCTCGAACAGGTCGCGCGAGAGGGTCCCTTCCGGATCGGCGAGCATCACGCTGCAGTCGACCCGCGCCGACTCCCGGAGCCTGCGCACGCGGAAGAGCTGCTCGGCCTCGGTCGCGTTGCCGATCACGAGCGACGCGAACTCCGTCGGCTGCGGCGCAGCCCCCGGCACGCACCGCCCGTCCTCCTCGTCGCCGCTGCACGGCTCGTGCGGGGAGCTCGTGGCCACGCACGCGAGGCTGCCGGCGATCAGCGCGAGCCGGCGGGCGATCGGGCGCTGCGCGGGCTCGGGCCGCCGCGCGGCCTCGCCGAGCACGCGGTACGACACGACGAGCATCGGCAGGGCGATGAGGTCGGTCGGGTCGACGGTGATGCGCCACGGGAGCGGCGTCAGCGCCATGAGCGCCTCGACCGCGCGGGCGGCCTCCGGAGCGAGCTTGATGGCCGAGAAGACGGCGCCGGTGGCGACGTGCGCCGCGAGGAAGCCGCGGCGCGAGGACACGCGGAGCAGCGCGGCGAGGACCGCGGGCGCGACCAGGAGCCCCGCGAAGTCGCTGAGCTTTCCCGTCGCCCATCCGGGGAGCAGGCCAGACCCCTTGAGGGCGTGATCGTTGAGGACGAGGAGCGCCAGCGCTCCTAGCCATAAAGGGTGAAGGAGCGATCGATACGAGCGCAGATCTCGAGGCATCGGAGCTGTCCTTCCGTGCGATGAGGGGCCAGCACGGTGGCCAAGCAAGCGAGCGAACGGCTTGCCGAGGACCGGCCCAAAGCAAGGGCCATACCCCATGGAAATATTTGCAGAATCAATAACTTGCGCGACAGCACGGCCGCGCGCCCCCTGACGCGGATGTCAGGCGACCGGGCTGCGCGCCGCGCGGCGCGGGCGCCGGAGCGCCCGTGGCGGAGGCATCGGGCCGAGTCGACGGGCGGGCGTGTCGGGGTGAGCTTCGGGAGCGACCCCACCGGCGGTGGGGGGGTCGGGCGCGGAGGGCGCGGCGCGCCGGACGCGCGGGGAGCGGGGGAGTCGGATCAGGGCTTGAGGACGACCTTGACGCAGTCTTCGAGCTTCTTGTTGAAGACCTCGTAGCCGTGCGGGGCGCGCGAGAGCGGCAGGCGGTGGGTGATGATGTCGTCCGCGCGGAGGCGGCCTTCCTGGATGTGCTTCAGCAGCTGATCGACGAAGCTGTGCGCGGGGGCCTGGCCGGCCCGCATCCGGAGGCCCTTGTCGAAGAACTGTCCCAGCGGGAAGTTGTCGTACGGCACGCCGTAGACGCCCACGATCGGCACGACCCCGCCGCGGCGCACGGCGCTGAAGGCGAGCTTCAGGGTCGATATCGTCCCGACCTGGCCGTGGAGCACGTTGGCGGCCTTCTCGAGGACGGTGCGGTGCGCCTCCATCCCGACCGCGTCGACGCACACGTCCGCGCCGCGCCCGTCCGTCATGGAGCGGATCGCCTCGACGGCGTCGGTCTTGTCGATGTTGATGGTCTCGGCCTGGGCGACCTCGCGGGCCTTCTTCAGGCGGTACTCCTCGCGATCGACGCCGATCACGCGCCCCGCGCCGCGCAGCCAGGCGCACTTCATGGCCGCGAGCCCGACCGGCCCGCACCCGAACACCGCGACCGTCTCTCCGCCCTTGAGCTCGGCCCACTCGATCGCCGTCCACCCGGTGGGCAGGACGTCGGTCGTGAAGAGGACCTGCTCGTCGGTGAGCCCCTCGGGCACCTTCCGCGGCCCGACGTCGGCGTACGGGACGCGCACGAGCTCGGCCTGGCCGCCGCTGTAGCCGCCGTAGAGGTCCGTGTACCCGAAGAGGGCGCCGCCCTTGCTCTCGATCACCCCGCCTTCGGGGCCATAGTGCTTCGGATTCGATCGCTCGCAGTGGCCGGGGAGCTCCGCCTGACAGAAGAAGCAATGTCCACACGCGATGGGGAACGGGACGATCACCCGGTCACCCTTCTTCAGCTTCGTGACCTGCGGGCCAGTCTCCTCGATGATCCCCATGAACTCGTGGCCGAGCACCATGGGCCGCGCCTGCGGGAAGAAGCCGTTGTAGATGTGGAGATCGGAGCCGCAGATCGCGGTCGCGGTGACGCGCACGATGGCGTCGGTGGGCTCTTCGATCCTGGGATCCGGGACGTCTTCGACGCGGACGTCGGAAGGTTTGTGGAAAACAAGCGCCTTCACGATGCCTCCTCCTCTGGTGATACCTCGAACTGGGGCGGTCGACGGCTCTACCCGGTCGAGCCCACGCATGGACAGCTGGACCGCAGCGCGGGCTCGCATAAAGCGAGCCACGGAGCGAAGTGCGCCCGAGGACGCGATTCCGAGGGCTGCGGCGAATCCCCATGTGGCGCGGTGCCCCAGGGTGGCGGATTGTCTCGGAGCCGCCGGGCAGCCGCGGTGCGGGCCCGCCCGCCGCCCTCTTCAACGCCGCACGCCGCGCGCGGGCGGCGCCGCCCGCGCGGCCGTTCCTCGGCGACGCCGCTGGCCCCTTCGCCGGCGCCGAGGTCTACTCGTCTCCGATGCTCTCGTCCTCATCGTCCGGTTCCGGTTCCGGCTCCGAGCCGCTCCTCGGCGCGAGCTTCGTCCGCGAGCTCGAGGTCCTGCAGCGGCGGCTCGAGATCCGCGCCCGCTCCGGGGGCGCCGGCGAGCACCTCGCGCGGCGCCGCGGCGGGTCGGCCGAGTTCAAGGAGCACCGGGCCTACGCGCCCGGCGACGACATGCGGCGCATCGACTGGGCCGCGTACGCCCGCACCGGCGAGCCGGTGCTCAAGCTGTTCCGCGCCGAGGAGGACGTCATCGCCCGGCTCGTCTGCGACGCGTCGGCGTCGCTCGACTTCGGGGAGCCCACGAAGCTCGACGCCGCCCGGCGGCTCGCGGCCGCGGTCGGCTACATGTCGCTCGCGCGCTCCGAGCGCGCGCAGCTCTTCGTGGCGGGCGACGGCATCGCCCGCGAGCACGCGCCCGTGCGCGGGCGCGCCGGGCTCGCCGCGCTCCTCCGCGCCCTCGACGGCGTGAGGCCGTCCGGCGGGACCCACCTCGCCAGGGCGATCGACGCCGTCGTGCGGCGGAGCGCCCGGCCGGGGCTCCTCTGCGTGGTCTCCGATTTCTTCGATCCCGGCCCGGTCACCGCCGCGCTCGGGCGCGCGGCGCAGGCGGGCCACGACGTCGCGCTCCTGCAGGTGGTCGCCGCCGAGGAGCTCGCGCCGGGCTTCGAGGGGGATCTGACGCTCGAGGACGCCGAGACCGGGGCGCTCGTCGACGTCACCATGGATGCCGCGGCCCTGGCCGCCTACGCGGCGCGCTTCGCCGGGCTCTGCGAGGCGCTGCGCGGCTGGGCTCGCCGGCACGGGGCGACGTACGTGCGGGCGCGGAGCGACGAGCCGCTCGAGGGCGCCGTCCGCCGCTTCGTCGCGCGGGGCGTCGACTGACGTGGCCGCGCCGCTCGCCCAGGCCTCCGCGGGGGCCCCGTTCGCGCTGCTCTCCCCGGGCGGCCTGTGGCTGCTCGCGCTGCTCGGCCCGCTCGTCCTCCTCTACATCCTCAAGATCAAGCGGAGCCGCCGCCGGGTCGCCTCGACGTGGCTCTGGGCCGCCGCGCAGCGCGACCTCATGGCGCGCGCGCCCTTCCGGAGGCTCATCGCCCAGCTGCCGCTCGTCCTGCAGGCGCTCGCCCTCGCGCTCCTCGCGCTGGCGCTCGCCCGCCCCGCCTCGCGCGGGCGCGAGCTCACCGGCGATCACGTGGCGATCGTCCTCGACACGAGCGCCTCGATGTCCGCGGCGGCGCGCGGCCCGTCCGGCGAGGCGACGACGCGCGTCGAGCTCGCCAAGCAGCTCGCCAGGGATCTCCTCTCCGGCCTCGCCCCGGGCAGCGACGCGCTGATCCTCGAGGCGGGGCGCGACGCGCGGCTCGTCGCGGCGCTCGATCGCGATCTCGTCCGGCTCAGGGCGGCGATCGATCCGATCGCCGCGCGCGACGTCGAGGGCGACCTCGGCGCCGCGGTCGCGCTCGCGGTCGACCGGCTCAAGCAGCTCGGCGGCGCGCGCCGCATCGTCGTGATCACCGACGGCAACCTGGCCCGCCCCGGCGCGCTGCGCGGGGTGTCGCTCCCGCTCGAGGTCATCACCGTCGGCGACCCGGTGGACAACGCCGCCATCGTCCGCGTCGACGTGCGCTCCGGGAGCGCGGCTCTCGGCGCGGGCGGCGAGCCGCCGGAGCGCCGCGAGGAGGTGCAGGCGTTCCTCGTGGTCGCGAACTTCGGGGCGCAGCCGCGCGACGTCTACGTCACGATGCGGCAGGACAGCGCCCTCGACGTGCTCGGCTCTCGGCGCGTGCTGGTGAAGCCGGGCGAGCGCCTGCCGGTCGTGCTCACGTTCCGCCCGTCGCCCGGCGATTACCGCAAGGGGCTCGTCTTCGAGCTCTCGCCGCCCGACGCGATGCCGCTCGACGACGTCGCCTACGGCCGCGTGCCGGCCGGCGACAAGCTCCCGGTCTTCCTGGCGTCGGGCGGCGCGGGCCGCGCTGATCCGGGCGCGGGCGGGCAGCCGGGGGCGGCGTCCGGCGGGTCCGCCTGGCTCGAGCGGGCGCTCGCGTCCGATCCGATGACCTCGGTCACCTCGGGCGCGCTCGCGGATCTCCTGGGGGCGCCCGGGCTCGATCCCGACACGTTCGTGGTGATCGACGGCGCCTGCCCGCCCGATCCTCCGGGCGGCGATCTGCTGATCGTGAACCCGCCGCCCGGGCGCTGCTTCGGCACGCTCGTCGGGCAGGCGCTCGAGCGCCCCACGCTCACGTCGTGGGACACGGCCGATCCGCGGCTGCGCTTCCTCACGCTGGACGGCGTGCACCTCCGCGCCGCCTCGTCGCTCACGCCGGAGGCGGCATCGCAGGCGCTGATCCGCGCCCAGGAGGGCACGATCGCGACCGACATCTCCACGTCGTCGCGGACGGGCACGCTGCTCGGCTTCGACGTGGGCGAGAGCGACTGGCCGCTCAAGGCGTCCTTCGTGCTCTTCGTGCGCAACCTGCTCGAGCAGGCGCGGGCTCACCGCGCGCACGGCATCACCGGCCCGGCGCGCACCGGCGAGCCGCTGCGCGTGAGCGTCCCGGCGGCGGCGCGCGATCTCCAGGCGATCGGCCCTGCCGGCGAGCGGCTCGACGTGGCGCAGCGGGCCGGCGTCGCGGTGATCGCGGAGACGCCGCGCGCGGGCCTGTACCGGCTCGCCTGGCAGGGACCGCAGGCGGGGTCGGTCGTCGTGCCGGCGAACCTCACGAGCGTCGCCGAGAGCGACCTCGCGCCGAGGCCGGTGCTGGCGGAGGGCGGCGGCGAGGTCGCGGTCTCCAGCGCGGAGGGCCAGCCGGACGCCCACACCGAGTGGACCTGGCTCATCGCGCTCGCGGCGCTCGCCTTCGTGGTCGTCGACGTCTGGTACTTCACGCGCGCGCCCCGGCAGCTGCGAGGCGGGGACAGCCCTGCGGGCTAGCGCCACACACCAGGAGTCTGGCCGGGGATCCGGAGGGAGATTTGAACGCCAAGGCGCCAAGACGCCAAGGCGCCAAGAAACAAAAAAAAAAAAGAATTAATATTATTTACTTGGCGTCTTGGCGTCTTGGCGTCTTGGCGTCTTGGCGTTCAAATCTCTCTTCGCTCGCAGCCCCCCACCGTCCGTGCGTGACGTGGCGGGACTCGGGGCCGCGGCGCCGCCCGAGGGTCAGCGCGCGGGCTCGTCGAGCAACGCGCGGACGCGCTCCTCGACGACCGCGAACTCGGGGGTGGCGGGCTCCAGCTTTCCACCGAGGTGCACGTGCCTCACCAGCCCAGCTCGATCGAGGAGGAAGCTGACGCTCGTGTATTCTCGCTTCGGATGGCCGTCCATCCACCAGCGCTTGAGCGTGCGCCAGTCCGGATCGATCGCGACCGGGAAGCTGTACCCGAAATGCGCCAGGTAGCCTTTGACCGCATCGGGATCGAGGGGCTCGGGGTCCTTGTGGTGATACATCCCGATGACGGCGAGCCCTCGCGCCCGATAGCGCTCGTCCAGCGCCTTGAGCGCCGGGGCGGTGGCGCTGCAGAACGGGCAGCTCGGCGACATGAACCAGCGGACCAGCACGACCTTGCCGCGCAGGTCCGCCGGCGTGAGGGGCGGTGAGTTGTACCAGGGCCCCACGTCCCATGCCGGCGGAGGCGCCCCGACGACGCCAGACACATCGTGGTCGAAGCCCGGATCACCGCCCGACGTGAGGGGCGCGCTCCCCGGCGGAGGCGGCGCCGCCGCAGCGGCCCCCGCGGGCGCGGCCGCGGGCCCGGGCTCCGGAGAGGCGCACGCGAGGGCGAGCACGGCGAGGGGCAGCGAGAGCAAGCGAGCGCGCATTGCGGTGTTCCCTCGCGCGAGGATCGCAGCCGGTCGTATGCAAGTCAATCCGAGCCGCCCAGGGTGGCCAGCCGCAAGCGCCGTGTCGGCCCGGCCCCGGGCCGCCGCGCCGCGGGGCTACAGGCCGGTGTGCGTCCCCGTGATCCAGACGCTCGCGTGCGAGCCGTCGGGCTGCGTGGCCCAGGTGCGGACGCGGTACCGGTTCGTGGCGACCTGCTGCGCAGTCCCGTAGTTCTCGTGGTAGTAGAGGAACTGCGGCGTCGAGCAGTGCCCGCGGCCGGTCAGCGGGTTGTCCCAGACCCACGCGCCCGCCTGCTCCTTGTACGTGAGCTGCACGTACTGGCTCGTGGCCGAGTCCCAGCGCTGCACGCGCGTCGCCATCTTGGTGTTCGCGCAGTCGCTGATCGCCTCCGCCGCGTCGCTCCACGAGGTGGAAGAGGAGCCCCAGAAGGACGGCTGCACGGTGAAGCTGTACGTCTCCGGGGTCTGGTGCTGGTAATAGCCGGGCACCGGGAAATCCACGATCGTCGTCGCGCGATCCAGCCCGCTGGCCGGACAGATGCTGTCGATCCACTGGTAGGAGCGGAGGTAATCCTCGCTTGCTCCGACCGCGGTGAGCTGCGCGCTGGTGAAGTTCGGGTTGGTCCCCGTCGCGCAGGGGTCAGGGTTTCCGCCGAGCGCCTCGGCGCTCTCCGCCGTGTCTTCCTCGTCGAAGCTGCCGTCATCCGCCGCGATGCAGCCCGTGACCATCGAGAAGGTGATGAGACCGAGACCGACATGATACGCAGCAATCTTCATGGTGCGACTCCCCTCGGGTTGCCGGCCTCTCTGGCCGCGCCCGACCCAAGAGCAGGGAGCATGCCCGCGACGATCGCCTGAGCGATCCCGTGCGTTCGACGCTCTCGCAGCGCAAAATCGCGGCGCCGGCCATGGGCTGACCGGCGCTCGCCCCGGCGAGGTGGAGGCGGCAGCCTCCTCCATCGGCAGCGCGATGGAGACTCGCGCCTCCACCTCGGCGAGGTCACCGCCTCCGGATCGACCACCTCGCCAGGCAGAGCCTCGGCATCCCGAGGGGGCTCCCCTGTTACGGAGAGCGCCGCGTCGAGGGCGGCCGCGGCGCCGAGCGCCGCTCGGCGGAGCGGTCAGAGGTTGTCGAAGACCTCCTCGCAGCAGCCCAGCGTCACGCCGCACACCTCCCCGGTCTCGCCCTCGCAACGCTCGACCTCGACTCCATCGACGATGCACGCGCACGTCGCCGTCGTACCGTCAGCGGACAGCTGGCACTGTGTCTCGTGCATCTTGCCCTCGCACGTGGACGCGCACCCGCACCCGTGCCCCTCCGGGCCGTCCGAGAAGGAGCAGTCCAGATCGTTGCACCCATTGGCGTCGATACACGCCTGCGCCGCCGCCTCCTCGTCTTGGCACTCGGAGGGCGCCTCAACAAAGCGGCGGAGTGACACGCAGAGAAACGAGCGCGACCGGGCGGAACCGGGAAACCACCGCCTCGTTTCATGCGCTGATCATGCGCTGACCGCCGCGACCGCGAAGGTCGGCGGCCTCGCGCTGGCCGCCGCGAATGTGAAGGATCGTTCAGGTCCTCAAGAGGGCTTTCGGTGGAGCAGTGGACGGGGTGAGCCGCGCCTCGCGCGCGACGGCTCCGGCGACGACCCGGGGCGCTCGGAGGGGCTCCGCGGAGGGACGTCCGGCGGGGGCAGCTCCACCTGCGGCTCAGGCTTCGTCGTCCAGGTCCTGCTCGATCCCCTCCCACCACTCGGCGAGGTCGATCTCAACGTCCTCGAACGGCACGGCGCGCACCTTCTCGTCTCGCCCGTGGAGACCCAGCTCGACCCAACGCCCGTTCTCGAGCTGGCTGACCAGCAACGTCCGCCGGGCGGGATCCACGTACCAGAGGTGAGGCACGCCGATCTCGGCGTAAAAGCGGCGCTTCACCAGGTTGTCGTAGCCCGCCGTGCGCGGCGAGAGGATCTCGCAGCACCAGTCGGGGCGGAGGCAGATGGGCTCCTTGGGCCGCGGTGGCGCGGACATGCGCGCCCGGCGCCAGCCCGCAACGTCAGGCGATATCTCGGGCGCGCGCTCGATCTGGATGCCCGGCTCGGAGAGGATCCACCATCCCCCCGGACCGCCCCTGCCCCGCTGGTAGGGGTTCTTGAGGTCGGCCGTGATCAGGTCCTTGATGTTCGCGTGAGCGAAGCGCGGACGAGGAAAGGCGTACAGCGTGCCGTCGATGATCTCGCCCCGCCAGCCGGGCGGCAGCTCGTCGAGATCGGCAAGCGTGGCGGGCCGGACGAGCTTCTCAGCGAGCTTCATGCGCGGTGTGCGGCGAGCATACACCGCCGCGGCGTACGCGGCTGGGGCTCCCGACAGGCTCGGCCCCGCCGGACGAAGCCAGCGCACGTCGCCCGGGCGATGCCGCACGCTCGGTGCGGCACGCTACGCGCGTCAACCGGGGGACCGCCCGTCTTCGGGCAGGCTCTTTAGCCAGGTGAACGCCTCGTCCCAGCTCAAGGCGCGCCTCGGCTCGGCCTCCCGGAGCCGCCGCCATTCCTCGCCCTCGTCGTGGGTGATGATGCGCGACGCGGCGTCGTCCTCGACGGCGAGGGCGATCAGCCAGTCCGTGGTCATCGGCATCTTGCCGGGGATGATCTTGAAATCGGCGATCAGCTCGCCGCCGAGCGTGCGCTGCTTCGCCAGCTCCCAATCGCGGTCCGTCGGATACCGGTCGCACAAGCTGTCGGCCCATCGAGCAGCCGTCGGGTGATCAAGGTGGATGTCGATGATTTGGATGCCGTATTGGCGGAGAAAACCATCAAAGCGGACCTCCGAGAATCGACCGCCAGCGCGTGCTCGCATCTGGCGGCGCCTCTCAAGGTAGACCTGCGCGTGGACCACGACCTCGACCCCTTTGCTCTGGGCCAGGCTGCAGAGCTCTTCGATGGCCGTCACGCTGCGCGCCACGTTGGTGTCAATCCAGAGCCGCACGTCAGGCATCCTTGGAAGGCTCGTCGCCTAGACCGAACTGCTCGTCGAGCTCCGACGCCGTCCATGCCTCCCAGCGGCCCTCCGATCGGGAACGCAGGAACCACAGGTATCCGCCGCTCTGCAGCCCGAGATCACCGCGCATCTCCGCGGGGATCTGCGTGTAGCCCTCGGGTGTCACCCAGCGCTGCTTGGCGCCGCTCTTGCTCGCGCGATCGTGGAGCTCGCGATCCGAGCGCGAAGGCTGCCGCGTGACGAGCGTCTCCCCCTCGGGGGAACGGCTGAACCGGAGCACCTCCGGGCCGTCGAAGACCTGAACGTGGCTCTCGAGGAAGATCTGGTCGACGATCCCGCGTTGCACCTGCTCTCGCAGGATGTCGCGGACGAGCTCCTGGTTGTCGGGGTGCAAGCTCATCTCCGGCTCCTCGATGGCGACCAGAGCTGCGCGGGAGGTCAGCACGGCCGCGACGAGGGCGACCACCTGCTGCTCGCCCGAGCTGAGCTCGGACAGCCGTAGGATCTGCTTGCCGCGGACCTCGAAGCGCAGATCGGTGACCTCCTCGCCAGCGGCTGGCACGCGGAGCACGGAGATCTCTCGATCCGACAGCGTCTTGAACCGATGGATGAGATCCACGAAGGCGCGCCAGCGCTCCGTTTCCTCCGGATCCAGCGAGGTCGCCAGCGCCAGGAGGCGTTCTGCCGTGGCGGCGGACAGGGGGCTGCCTCCCTCGTCGTGCGGCACCCCCTCGCCGATCGCCCGGAAGTCTCGACGGCGAGCATCCAGGAGGAAGAACGGCTTGCTCCCGGGGCCGAGCGGAGCCTCCAGGGCGTTCTGCAGCGGAGAAATTTCATCAGCTTCCAGGGTTTCCCCCGTGCCATCCTTCACCACGAAGCCGCCCGTGTTCTTCCACGCTCTTGGCGCCTCCCAGCGGTTCGGCGGGGCAGATCTCCTCTTCTCCAGCCGCAGGAGGACCTCGTTGCCCGACGGGGTCAGCGTGACGCGGAGCGCGCCGAGGCGGGCATCATCGAAGTGAACCTCTACCCGCTGCGGATCCCGAACGCCGGGCGGCCAGCTCCGGTGGTTCATCCACAAGCCGAAGTGATCTTCTCGAAAGCGCCACGGCAGCTTGAACGCTGCGTCCGGTGAGCTCATCTCGCCGGCGCCACCGATCGAGCGCAAGCAGTACGAGGCCACTCGAAAGAACAGGTCGATCGCCGCGAGCGCATTGGATTTGCCGGCGCCGTTGGCCCCGTGGAACACGGGCATCCCATCCGCCGCGCCGTCGGACGTAAGGACGATCTCCGTCGGCCCTCGAAACGTCCGGAAATTTTCGATCACGAGCCGCGCGATGCGCAGCGACGGTGTAGCGCGAGCGTTCACCCGCCAGAGCAGAGCAACACGCGGGCCGCGAGGTCAAGCCATGCCCCGCGCCCCGCCGCGCCCCGCTCCGGTCAGCCCGCCGCTCGTTCACCCCACCGCGGCGCCGGGTCCGCTCAGCGGCTCCTCCCCACCCTCACGGGCAAGCCGCCTGCTCCGCGTGCGGCCGCCCCCGGTGCAGCCGGTGCACCCGGCGGCGCGACGACCACCGGCGGCTTGGCCGGCCCCGCTCTTCCACCCATGAAAGCCGTGGCGTTGTGCCACAGCTCGCCGGCGCGCTGGCCCCCTCGCGCGGGAGCCACTCCCCCTCGAGCGACACGCCGCGCACATCCTCCCGGACGCCCCGCGCCCTCAGCCACGCGGCGAGCGCCTCGCCGAGCTCGCGCATGCTCGACCAGCGGAGCGACGGCTCCTTCTGCAGCCCGCGCTCCACGATCGCCCAGAGATCCGCGTCGAGGCCGCACGCGTCGACCAGGGACGGCACCGCGTCCTGCAAGACCGCCCGCAGCCCGTCCAGCGCGTTCTTCGACGAGAACGGGGGCCGGCCCGAGAGCAGCTCGTACAGCATCGCGCAGAACGACCAGACGTCGGCGCGGCGATCGATGTCGGGGACGGCGAGCGCCTGCTCCGGCGGCATGTAGTCCGGGGTCCCGAACACCTCGAAGCTCGCCTGCGCCTGGCCCTCCTCGCGCTCCGAAACCAGCTTCGCGACGCCGAAATCGACCACCTTCGGCTGCAGCCGGCCGCCGCCGCGGCCCACCAGCATCACGTTGTCCGGCTTGAGATCGCGGTGGATCACCCCCTTCTCGTGGACCGCATGCATCGCGCCCGCGACCGGCAACAGGAGCGCGATCGCCCGCTCCGGCGACATCCCCCCCTCGCGCGCCAGCACGCTCCTCAGCGACTCGCCCTCGATGAGCTCCATCACCAGGTAGGGATCGCCCTCGACCGTCTCGCCGAGGTCGAAGATCCGGACCACCTCCGCGTGGTTCAGCCGTCCCGCGGCGCGCGCCTCGCGGAGGAAATAGTCGGTGAGCTCCGCCGACCGGAGCTCGGGCCGCATCAGCTTGATCGCGACCTCCGATCCGACCGCGACGTTGGTCGCGACCCAGACCGTGCCCATCGCCCCCTCGCCGATCTTGCGGACCAGCCGGTACTTGCCCGCGACGAGATCCCCCTCCTGGTAGTGCACGCTGCACGGGAGCTCGCCGAACCCCTCGTCGAGGTCCCATGAGCTGTCGTCCGAGGTGCTCCAGGCGTCCGTGGTCTCGATGCGCGACATGGTCTCTCCTGCCCCCTGCTCCGCGGCCTCGCCGCGCCCGTGACCGCGCTCAAGCAGACAGCGTGCCATCTTTGGCAAACATGGAAATGTGAACAGGAAGGGCCGAAATGCCGCCTGTAACCGGCTTGAAACCGACACAGACGCCGCACGGCTGCCCCGATGGGGCAGTCGGCCACACCCGCCGAAGCGGCGTGCCCGGGGCGCCGCAAAGATGATTTACTGCGGCTCCACCGCATGCGGACCGAACGGAGGCCTCCCTGATCCCGGCGGCCGCGCTGCGCGCCCTGCCCTATGCCGCCACGCTGGCCGGCGCGCTCGCCTTGGCCGCGCTGCTCCGCCTCGCCATCCGACACGGTGCGCTCCGCCGCCCGATCCTGCTTGCGTGGATGATCGCGGGCGCGCTCCCGGCGCTCTACGTGGGCCTGGTCTGGTGCGGGCTGCTCTCGGGCGCCCACCTCCGGCTCGCGCGGCCCTGGTGCGCGCTGCTCGCGGCCGGCGCCACGTCGTTCATCGCGCTCCGGTACCTCGCGCTCGCGCTCGCGTCGCCGCTCGCGCGCAGGCAGGGCGCGTGGCGCGCGCGGTTCGGGGATCTCCTTACCCCCCTCGCGGCGTTCGCCGCGGCCATGGCCGCGGCCGGGCCGGAGGTTGGCCGGCCACTCGACCGGCTCACCGTCCTGCTCGCGATCGATCGCAGCCGCTCGATCGACCTCGTGCCGAACGCCGACCAGCGCGTCGCGCAGGAGCTCTCCGTCGCCGAGCTCGGCATGCGCGAGGACGACCGGATCGCCACCATCGCGTTCGCCGCCGGCGCCGCCACCGAGGATCCGCCGCGCCCGCGCTCGCAGCTCCCCGCCCCGCAGCGGGCCGCGCTCGGCCGCGACGGGACCGACCTCGCCGCGGGCCTCCGGCGCGCGCTCGCCGAGGTGCCGCCGGACTCCGCGGCGCGCGTCGTGCTGATCACCGACGGCGTCGCCACCCGCGGCGACACGATGGCCGCGGCCGCGGCCGCCGTCGCCGCCGGCCTGCCGATCGACGTGCTGCCGCTGGAGCAGCGGCTGGTCCCCGACGTCCGCGTGGTCGCCCTCCGCGCGCCCGCGCGGGCCGACGAGGGCGAGGCGCTCGATCTGCGGCTCGTCACCTCGTCGCCGTCCGCGGCGGAGATCGAGATCCGCCTGCGGCGCGACGGCGAGCTCATCGCCCGCGCCGACGCCTCGATCGCCGCGGGGGAGGACGTGCTGCGCATCCGCGAGAAGGCGCCGGGGCCGGGGCTGCACCGCTACGACGTCGAGATCACCGCGAAGGATCCGCGGCTCGACGGGGCCGCCGAGGACAACGCGGCGAGCGCGTTCCTGCGCGTGCGCGGGGCCGCGGCCGCGCTCGTGCTGGAGGGCGACGCCGGGCAGGGCGCGTTCGTCGCGCGGGCGCTCGCGGACGGCGCGTTCCGGGTGGTCGAGGGCGGGCTGGGCCGCGTCCCGGCCGACCTCGGGGAGCTCGCGGGCCACGACGTGGTGGTGCTCAGCGACATCCGCGCGGCGGACCTGTCGCCGGCCCAGATCGACGCGCTGGCGAGCTACGTCCGCGACCTCGGCGGCGGGCTCATCCTGATGGGCGGCGACCGGAGCATGGGGCCGGGCGGCTACGCGCGGACGCCGATCGAGGAGGTCTCGCCCGTCTCGTTCGACCTGAAGCAGGAGCGCCGGCGCGCGAGCCTGGCCGAGGTGATCGGCATCGACATCTCCGGCTCGATGGCGGCGACCGCCGGCGCCCACACGAAGCTCGAGCTGGCCAACGAGGCCGCGGCCCGCTCGGCGTCGCTGCTCGGCCCCGGCGACCGGCTCGGCGTCGCGCACGTGGACACGGCGGTGCAGTGGAGCGTGCCGCTCGGGCCGGTCGCGGACAAGGCGGCGATCGACAAGGCGATCCGCGCCGTGGGGCCGGGCGGCGGCGGGATCTACGTCGACATCACGCTCGACGCGGCCTACCGGGCGCTCGACCGGGAGGCCACGAACCTGAAGCACGTGCTGCTCTTCGCCGACGGGTCGGACGCGGAGAACATGGGCCCGTGCCGCGCGATGGTGGAGGCGGCGATGCGCCGCGGGATCACGACGAGCGTGGTGGCGCTGGGCCAGGGCGGCGACGTGCCGGAGCTCGAGACGCTGTCGCGCATCGGGGGCGGCCGCTTCTACCTTGTCGAGGACGCGGGGCGGCTGCCGGCGGTGTTCACGCAGGAGACGATCCTCGCGGCGCGGAGCGCGATCGTGGAGGAGCCGTTCCAGGTGGCGCTGGGCGCGCCGTCGTCGATCACGGCCGGCGTGCCGTTCGGGGAGGCGCCGCCGCTCGCGGGCTACGTGGTGACGGTCCCGAAGAGCCGGTCGACGGTGCTGCTGTCCGGGCCGGAGGGGGATCCGGTGCTCGCGGTGTGGTCGGCGGGGCTCGGCCGGGCGGCGGCGTTCACGAGCGATCTCAAGGGCCGCTGGGGGGCGGCGTGGACGCGCTGGCCGGGCGCGGCGCGGATGATCGCGCAGGCGGCGCGCGACGTGACGCGCAAGGCGGAGGATCCGCGGGTGCGCCTCGAGGCGGACGCGTCGGGCGGCGAGCTGTCGGTGCGGGCGAGCGTGATCGGCGACGACGGGCGGGCGCAGTCGTTCCGGCGGCTGGTGGTGCACGTGGCGGGGCCCGACGGCTTCGCGCGCGAGCTGCCGCTCGAGGCGACGGGCGCGGGGGCGTACACGGCGACGCTGCCGCTGTCGCGGCCGGGCACGTACGTGGCGGTGGCCCGGGACGAGCTCACGGGGGAGGCCGTCGGGACGACGGGGGCGGCGATGACGGCCGGCGAGGAGCTGCGCCCGACGGGCAGCGATCTGTCGCTGCTCGGGCGGATCGCGGAGTTCACCGGGGGCAAGCGGCGCGACACGCTGGCGGGCATCTTCGAGGACCGGGCGTCGAGGCGGTTCGCGTACCGGGACGCGACGCCGGGGCTGGTCGGCCTGGCGGCGCTCGCGCTGCTGCTCGCGGTGGCGGCGCGGCGGCTCGCGCTGCCGGAGGCGGCGTGGGCGTGGGCGGCGCGGGCGGGAGAGCGGCTGCGGGCGAGGCGGTGGGGAGCGGAAGAGGAGGCGGCCGGCGCGGGGGCGACGGTGGGGGCGCTGCTGTCGGCGCGGGAGCGGGGGCGCGGGCGGCGTGAGGGCGCGCAGGCGGGACCGGCGCTGCGCGATGACGGCCGCGGCGGGGGCGAGGGCCGCGGCGGGGGCGAGGGCCGCGGCGGGGGCGAGGGCCGCGGCGGGGGTGAGGGCCGCGGCGGGAGCGGGCCGGCGTGGACGGCGCCCACGCGGAGGCCGGCGCAGGCGGGATGGGCGGCGCCACCAGAGGGGCCCGCGCAGCCGGGATCCGAGGGGCCCGCGCAGCCGGGATGGCCGGCAGAGCAGGCGGCCGCGCGGCCGGAGCAGCGCGGCGCGGCCGGAGCGCCGGCGGCGGGGCGAGCCACGCACGAGACCGCGGCCCCCGCAGGCCACGAGACGGCGGGCGAGGGGCGGCCGCTCACCGCGGCGGAGAAGATCCTGGCGCGTCGCCGCGGGCGCCTGTGACGTGGCGTGTATTTCGGGCGCCCAATCCACACGCCTGGAGCGACAAACGGGCTGAAACTGCCTGAAAAGCGCAGAAATTCGAACCGCCAAGACGCCAAAAAGACGCCAAGTAAAGAGAGAGAGAGAGAGAAAAAAAAAAATCTTGGCGTCTTGGCGTCTTGGCGTCTTGGCGTCTTGGCGCCTTGGCGCCTTGGCGCCTTGGCGGTTCATTTCTCGCTCGATCAACGCGATCGGCGTTCTAGGCATGTCGATGGCGAGAGGGCGAATCGTAAGCAGCCTCGACTTGAACCCCCAGGCCATTCCCGCAACGATCGGAGATAGGGAAAACCTAGCGAGTTCCATTGCGATGAACGCCGAGACGGAAGCGGGGGAGGAGCAACCCGTGCCGCTGCGTGTTCCAGGTGAACCACGGTATCTCGCTCGGGCGCCTGAACCCGCGCCGCCTGCGCCACGCGAAGCCCACGGCGTGATTGACGTCGCCGACAGGCCGTGCCACTTTGGCGAGTGTCGCGCAGGCCTCGCCTTGTGAGCTCCCGTCGGGGGCTCGACCCGCTCGCGAAGGCGGAGGGCGAGCGCGCGCTGAGCGTCGGCGTGAAGGCGCTGCGAAGCGTGCTCGGAGCCGCAGAGGCTGCCGGGATCGACGCGAGCTCGATCGCCCGAGCGCACGGGCTCGCGCCGGAGGAGCTGCGCAACCCCGACTTCCGACTCTCCTATCGCCGTTGGATCGCGCTCTGGGACGATGTCGTCGAGAGGGCCGGCGATCCGGGCGTCGGGCTCCGCGCCGCGGAAGCGCTCTCGATCGGCCACTGGGATGTGATGGACTATGTCGTCGCGTCGAGCGACACGGTGGGCGACGCGTTCCAGAGGTTCTCGCGGCACTTCGCCGTCATCAGCACGGCCGTGCGCCATGTCCTTCAGGTCGATCGCAAGGAGGCCCGGCTCGTTCGGGAGCACGTCCCCGGCGCGGCCCCGCACCGGGTCGCGACCGAGTTCGGCTTCGCGAACATCGTCCTGCGCTTCCGCGCGCTCGCCGCCACACCGTGGTCGCCTTCCTCGATCCAATTCCGTCACCCGCGCTGCGCCGAGCTCGAGACGTACACCCGGATCTTCGCTTGTCCGGTTCGATTTCGAGCGCCCGGCGACGCGATCGTCCTCCCGCGCGCGGTGCTCGCGACGCCGATGAAAGGGGCCGCCCCCGAGCTCTGTGCCGTCCTCGATCGCCACGCCGCCCTCCTCGTGCAAAAGCTCCCACCCGCCCAGGCGAGCCTCGTGGAGCGCGCGCGGCACGCGCTCGCCCTCGAGCTGCACGGCGGCGCTCCCAAGCTGGCGACCGTAGCGAAGCGGCTCGGGCTGAGCGCGCGCACGCTGCAACGACGCCTCTCGGAGGACGGCTTTCCCTTCCGAGCGCTCGTCGAGAAGACCCGCGAAGAGCTCGCGCTGCGGTACCTGGAGGATCCCGCCATCGGGCTCGCGGAGATCGGCTCGCTGGTGGGCTTCTCCGATGTGAGCGCGTTCTACAAGGCGTTCCGGCGGTGGACGGGGAGCACGCCGGGCCAGCTCCGCGAGCGTTCCATGGCGTAGCCGAGGGCACCGCCGGACAATCGATTGGCGTGGCGGCACAATGCCGAGGGCGGCCCGGGTTCGTACGCTTCGGTCATGCGCTCCTTCGCCCGCCGCTCTTGTCTCGCGTGCCTCGTGCTCGCCTCGGGCTGTCTGGATCCGGACGCGCCTGGAAACCTCGTCCCGAGGACGGTCGCGGAGGACGACTCGCTACCTCGCTTCACCCTCCGCGACGGCGCCCGCGTTCACCTTCGCACGCAAGGGGACCCGAAGAACCCGACCCTCATCACGCTGCACGGCGGCCCCGGCGGCGACATGCGCGGCATGCTCGGCCTCGGCGCGCTCTCCGAGCGGTACTTCGTCGTCCACTGGGATCAGCGAGGCACCGGTCTCTCGGAGCGCGTCCCTTCATCGGACCTCACCGCCGAGACGTACGCGGCGGATCTCCACGAGCTCGTCCAGCACTTCTCCCCCGACGCGCCGGTCACGCTGTTCGGGCATTCGTGGGGCGCCATGTACGCGGCCCTCTATATCCAGAGGCACCCCGACCGCGTCGGAGAGGCCGTCCTCAGCGAGCCGGGCTTCCTGAACGCGGCGATCGCGAACGAGACCGAGCTCTTCACGTTCGGCCTCACCGCCGAGGGGCTGAACGATCTCGGTTGGTCGGAATGGGCCATGAGCCCCGACGGAGACGCGCGCGCCGACTTCCTCCTCTCCCTGGGGCAGGGCTGGTCGCAGCCAGGGTATTACGAAGACCCGGACGACCCCGACAACTCCAAGGCCTTCCGCTTGGGCGCGCGCGCGATGCGGGATCTTCAGAGCTCGGCGAAGACGGACGGAGAGTGGGACTTCGATTTCTCTTCCGGCCTCGATCGCTTCTGCAAGCCGGTGACCCTGATCGGAACGACGATCAACACCGTCATCGGGTTCGAGCAACAAGAGAGCCGCCACGCCCCTCTTTTTTGCGACGTCGAGCTCGTCCGCATCGAAGGCGAAGACCACGGTTGGGTGAACAAGCACCCCGATCGTGTCATGGAGGTCCTGCGCGCCCATCTCGGCGCCTACGAGGGGGCGAGATGAGGTCCGTCGCCCTGGTCGCGGCGATCGCCGCGACGGCGGTCTCCGCGGTCGCGTCGGCCGCGCCCATCAGCGGGTATCAAGGGGAGCAAGAGAACGCGACGCACGTCAATCTCGGCTGGAACTCCGCGCCCGCCCTGGAGCTCGCCTACGGGCGAGCGATTCCGATGGAGCGGCTCGTGCGCCGCCTCGACCTCGAGATCGGGCTGACGCTGCCGGTCTTCCTCGTGCCGGCGCTCGACTCCTTCCGCCTGGAGCCGGCGGCGCGCGCGACGCTCTTGCAGCACGGCGGCTGGGGGCTCGCCGGGCGCCTGGGCCTGCCGGTGCAGACGGGCGACAACCAGACGTTTCAGTTCGTGAGCGTGGGCGCGCACCCCGGGCTCGCAGGCGGGTATTTCCAGCGCGGCTGGTTCATCGCGCTGGAGGTGGAGTACACGGCGATCCTGAGCACGTACGTCGCGGCGAGCGATCGCGCGCGCGCGACCTACGAGGGCATTCGCGACGGCTTTTATGCGCCCACGGGGGGCTACCTCGACGCGAGCCTCGCGTTCGGGTTGTCGATCGGCTCGAGCGTGGAGCTCGGGCTGCGCGCGGGCTATCGCTCCACCCACGGCCTCGAGCCGCCCCCGCTCGTCCCCTTCCGCGCCGAAGTGGGCGTGTCCTACGCGTTCGGAACGTCGGCGGCGGCGCCGCCCCGAGAGATCACGCAGTAGCGAAGGCCATCTCGCGCCTCGGCCAGGTGGCTGCCAGCACCTCCCGGCGCGCCGCCAGCACCTCCCGGCGACTCCCCAGCAGCCCCGGGATGCCTGCCGGCACCCGCTGGTACGGCTCCCCGGACCTGCTGGTGCGGCTCCTCGGACCTGCTGGTACGGCTCCCCGGACCTGCTGGTACGGCTCCCCGGACCTGCTGGTGCGGCTCCCCGGACCTGCTGGTACGGCTCCTCGGACCTGCTGGTGCGGCTCCTCGGACCTGCTGGTACGGCTCCCCGGACTTGCTGGTACGGCTCCCCGGACCTGCTGGTACTGCTTCACGGACCTGCTGACATGATTCATGGCGGTCTCGCCGCGCGCTGGCGCGCTCTCGGCCCGCTGGCCGCGCTCCGCGGCCTGCTGGGTTCGCGCGCCGGTCCGCTGGGGCGCCCCCGGGCGCGCCGGCGCAGCTGTCGCTCCAGGCGGTGGCGGGGCGGGTTGCCTCGGCCAGCGCAGCCCGAGCGTGTCGACCGTGTTCACATGAGCACGCGCTCGCGCACGAAAGGCGAGCATCAGGACGGAAGACGACAGACGAAGGCGGGCGCCCGGCGAGGCGCTATGCGAGCGCTCCGTCGCTGCCGGTGCGCGCGTGGGCTGGCGCCCTCGGGTGCCCGGGCGGGAGCCCGAGGCGCTGCCGCACCTGCGCGAGGCCGACGCCGACTCCCCCCGTGGCGAGCGCCAGCGGCCAGGGCTTCCCGGTGGTCTGCCCGATGAACGCGCGCACCCGCCCCACGTCCTCGAGGACCGGCGTCAGCTGCGCCGGATCGTTGAAGTTGTTCACGAAGGCGTTCGCGAGCGCCTGCTGCCTGCTCGTGTTGTCCGTCCGCCCGTCGCTGCCGTACTGCGCGAAGAGCAGGTGGAATATCCCTGCGGACGCTCCGGAGAGGAGGAGGTTGTTGAACCGGTCGGTGGGCCCGCCGTGCCGCGCGAAGAAGCGATCGAAGGTGCGCGTCATCCATTCGGCGTCGAAGGGGCGGTCGCCGTGCTCCACGACGCACTCGACCAGGTTGCGCGCCATCTTGTTGCCGCTGTTGGCGCCCTGGCCGCCGATCGGGTCGAGCGACATCGCCGTGTCGCCCAGCGGCGTCACGATCCGGCCGGAGGGCAGCCGCCCGACGGGCTTGCGCACCGCCGGGACGACCCGCCCTTTCTGCCATCCATGCTTGTCCGACAGCTCGGCTGTCCTGAACCACTCATGATCCCAGGGGATGAGCTCCTTCACCAGCTCCTTCGTGATCGCGACGATCTCCTCGCCGGTCTTCGCGTCCTGGAACCGGTCGAACGCCCCTCCTGGTATCGCCTCGACGATGCAGTTCCAGCTCGGTCCCACGTCCTTGTGGTGGTAGGGCACCCAGAACGCCTCCCCGAGGCCCGCGAACAGGTTGAACTTGACCGGGATCAGCGGGACGCCGTCGAACCCGAGCTTCGGGCCCGTCACGCAGATCATGACGAGGTTGCGCTGCGCTTCGGTGTGGACGCTGCGCGCCGGGTCGCGCTCGAACAGGCTGCACAGGTCGCCGCGTCCCGCGGCGACGATGGTGAGATCGTTCTCCGCGGCGATGGCGTCGAGCCGCGGGAGGGTGACCGGCTCGACGACGATCTTGCCTCCCCGCCGCTCGAGCTCGAGCATCCACCGGTGGCTCTGGAGCCGCAGGTCGATCGCCATGAACGGCCGCTCAAGCCGGCCTGCCAGGGTCAGGAGGCGGTTGCCCGGGGCGGGGCACGCGGTCAGCTGGACGCCCTGGCCTGGGGGCGCGGCGTCTTCCCAGAAGGCCAGGCCGAGCTCGCGCTCGAACTCCAGCGCCTTGTCGAACCGCGCGGCGGTGCCGGTCGGCTTCGATTCGTGGAGCCACTGCTCGGGCGTGCGATCCGAGTAGAGCGTCACGCCGTAGCCGGCTTTCACCAGGCCGTGCGCCGCGAGCAGGCCAGCCTGTCCAGACCCCACGATAGCTATCTTCCGCATTGAGGAACCCCCGGTTGCGTTGGTCTGCGCTCGCCTCGCGACGTCGCGCGCCGAGCCGTCCAAGTCGGTTCGCCATCAGGGACCCCGGAGGCGTCGCGAGCAAGGTAAGCCCAGTCAAAACAGACCGTATCACCTCGGCCACGCGCGCCGGAAGCCTCAACGGTCGACGATCGCCTTTATCGGAGCGCCCCTCCACCGGAGAGAGCCCTCGGGGGGAGGGGGTGTCGTGCGGGGGGCCGAGGGGTAGGGCCCCACGAACCCGAGCGCCGGCCCGCATCGCAGCGAGTCGCCCATGGACTCGCCCCTTCCGCACAGCAGGCAATAGCCACCACGAGGCGCGAGTTCGTGGGAGGGGCCCCCTCGGCCCCCCGCGCGACACCCCCTCCCCCCGAGGGCTCCGCTGCAGCGCGCGGAGACCTCCCCGCGCCGAGCCCGCCCCACATCGAGCCCGCCCGCCGGTTGCGAGGCGCAGCGCCTTGGAGTAGCGTCCGCGCCGCCGCAGGGCCGGGCGACGTCGCTCGCCCAGCCCGAGCGGACGAGCCGGGCTTCTGGTGCGCGCCCCGGCTCGCGCGGCCCCCACCGCGCACTGGAGACGAGAATGGCCCGAGGCTCGACAACCACGCGCAGCGAATCGGACGCCTCCGAATCGCTCATCGGAAGGGGCGCCCGCATCCGCGGGCGCGTCCACGGCGACGGCTCGCTCCGGGTCGAGGGGAGCGTCGAGGGGAACATCCAGCTGACCGGCGATCTCGAGATCGAGGACGGAGCGTCGGTCACCGGGGACGTCGAGGCGAGCTCGCTCGTCGTCGCCGGACAGCTCACGGGAGACGTGACGTCGCGCGGCCCGGTGACCATCCGGGCGACCGCGCAGTACGCCGGGAACGTGGGCGGCAGCGAGGTGATCCTCGAGGAAGGCGCGGCGTTCGCCGGCCGCATCGAGGCAGAGTTCGACCTCCCGGCCGAGCTCTCGGAGCGGACCGGCGGGCGCGCGCAGAGCCCCCGGCGCGAACCGGCGGGGCGGTAACGCGCGTTGACGGACGGAGAAGCGCGCCGCGACGGCGCGACGAGGAGCACGAACGTGGCGGGTACGATCATCGGAAACGGGCTCACGATCGAGGGCGAGATCACCTCCGACGACGAGGTGATCGTCGCCGGGACGGTGCGCGGGAAGCTCACCGTCGAGGCGCCTCTGACCATCGACGCAGGGGCGCTGGTCGAGGCGGACATCGGGGCGGCGTCGCTCCAGGTGGGCGGCAACGTGACCGGCAACGTCACGGCGGCCGACCGCGTGGACCTCCTCGCGGGCGGTCGCCTCGTCGGCGACGTCAAGGCGTCGCGGCTGACCATCGCGGACGGAGCCTCGTTCAAGGGCAACGTCGACATGGACGTGTAGCCGATGGCCGCCCAGTCCTCGATCGGGCCGACCACGGCCATCCGCGGCAACGTGCAGGGCGACGGGGATCTCGAGATCCTCGGCCGCGTCGAGGGGAGCGTCGTCATGACCGGCGACGTGACCATCGGCGAGGGCGCGCTCATCCAGAGCGACGTGCGGGGGCGGCGCGTGGTCGTCCGCGGCGCGGTCGCCGGGAACATCTCCGGGGAGGAGGCCGTGATCCTCGAGCCCGGCGCGCGCGTCGTCGGCGACCTCGGCGCGCCGCAGATCGGCATCCAGGCCGGCGCGCTGGTGCGCGGCAACGTCACCACCGGCGCGCCGCTCGCCGCGACGCCCGCCCCGGTCCGGGCCGCCGCCGCGGCAGCTCCGCCGCGCGCCGCGGCCGCGCCTGCGGCCGCGCGACCGGCGCGGGCGCCGGCCCCGCCCGCGCGGCCCGCGGCCCGCCCCGCGCCGGCGCCTGCGCGCCCCGCGCCTGCGGCCCGCCCGGCCCCGGTCGAGGCGCGGCCCGCGCCTGCGCCCGAGCCGCGCCTCGCGGCGGCCCACGACGACGAGGAGGCCGATCTGTCGGCCTCGGCGGGCGGCGAGGGCGACGAGGCCGAGGCGGCCGAGGGCGCCGGCGGGCCGCCGCCGCCCGTCGTCCCCGCGCTCCGGAAGGGGGCCGCGAAGGCGTCGCTCCGCAAGCGGGGCGGGCGGTGAGCGCCGCCGGCACGTCGGAGCGGGAGCGGCTCGTCGCGCTGCTGCGCGAGCGCTCGTTCGAGCACAAGCGCGTCGTCCTCGCGTCCGGCCGCGAGAGCGACTTCTTCATCGACTGCAAGCAGTCGGTGCTGACGGCCGAGGGCCACGCCCTCGTCGGCTCGCTGATGTTCGAGGCGCTGGGCGCGCTCCCCCGGTGCGAGGCCGTCGCCGGCGTCGAGCTCGGCGGCTGCCCGCTCGCGAGCGCGGTGTCGCTCACGAGCTTCCTGCGCGGCCGCCCCCTCCCCGCGCTCTACGTGCGCAAGGAGGTCAAGGACCACGGCTCGCGCCGCCTCGTCGAGGGCGACCGGGGGCTCGCGCCCGGGATGCCCGTCGCGATCCTCGAGGACGTGATCACGACGGGCGGCTCGACGCTGAAGGCGGTCGAGAAGCTGCGCACCGCGGGCGCCTCGGTGGTCGGCGTGATCGCCCTTGTCGACCGCCTCGAGGGCGGCGCCGAGGCCATCCGCGCGGCGGGGCTGCCGCTCGTCGCGATCTGCACGCGCCGCGACTTCCTCCCGGACGGCCCGCTCGGCTGAGGCGGACGGCCCGCACCGCGAGGCGGCGCGCAGCAGCGCCGCCCTCGCCCGCGGCGCTGCTGCAGCCCCTCGCCTGCCGCGCCGCTGCGCCGCCCTCGCCCGCGGCGCGCTACTCCGCCGCCTTCGCCTGCGGCTCGCCGAGCAGCGGGTAGCCGAGCGCCTCGCGCTGCGCGAGGTACGCCTCCGCGACCGCCCGCGCCAGCGCGCGGACACGGCCGATGTAGCGCTGCCGCTCGGTCACGCTGATCGCGCCCCGCGCGTCGAGCACGTTGAAGCGGTGCGCCGCCTTCACCACGAAATCGTACGCCGGGAGCACGAGCGCCTTCCTCGGATCGATCGCCGCCCCCTTCGCCGCCGGATCCGCGCCACGGGCGAGCAGCCGCTTCACCTCGGCCTCGCACACGTCGAACGCCGCGAAGTGCTCGGGGATGTCGGCCTCCTCGAAGTTGTACGTCGACCACTCCCACTCGGCGCGCTGGTAGAGGTCCCCGTAGCGCACGATCTTCCCGCCGCTGTCCGAGTAGACGCAGTCGTAGATGCTGTCCTTGTCCTGCAGGTACATCGCGATCCGCTCGAGGCCGTACGTGAGCTCGCCGGACACCGGGCGGCAGTCGATCCCGCCGATCTGCTGGAAGTAGGTGAACTGCGAGATCTCGAGCCCGTCGATCCACACCTGCCAGCCGAGCCCCCACGCCCCGAGCGTCGGCGACTCCCAGTCGTCCTCGAGGAACCGGACGTCGTGGTCGAGCGGGTTCGTGCCGATCGCCCGCAGCGACTCCAGGTAGAGGTCCTGGATGTCGATCGGGCTCGGCTTGAGGATCACCTGGAACTGGTGAAACTGCTGCATCCGGTTCGGGTTCTCCCCGTAACGACCGTCCGCGGGCCGCCGGGAAGGCTCGACGAAGGCCACATTCCAGGGCTCGGGGCCGAGCGCGCGCAGGAACGTCGCCGGGTTGAAGGTGCCAGCGCCGACCTCCGAGTTGTACGGCTGCACGATGAGACAGCCGTGATCGGCCCAGAACTTCTGCAGGGTGAGAATGAGGTCTTGGAAGGTCATGGTGGGAGGGCCGGTTCTTAGCCTGGATCGCCCGCGCAGGCGACGCCCCGCGAAGGATCGCCCGCACGGCCCGCCCCAGGGGCGGCGCGCCGCGGCCCGCGCGCCGCGCGCCGCGCGCCGCGCCGACGGACCGCCGCCGCCGGCCGCTCCGCTGAGCGTACCCCCGTCGAGGACGGCCCGCCTCGGCCCGCCCTGACCGGCAAGGCGCCGCTGGCCGCTTGCGCCTGGCCGGCGCGCGGCGTAGGTTCCGCCGCGTTGTATGGGATCCCATGCATCTCCGGCGGCGCGGCGGAAGACCGCCGCGCGGCGGGCCCCCGGCGGGCCGGACGCGCGGCGGGTCATGGACGCGATCCGCTCCATCGTGCAGCGCCTGCGCGTCTCCTCGCGCGCGTGCGAGCGGCAGCTCGGCCTGAGCAGCGCGCAGCTGTTCGTGCTGCAGCAGCTCGAGCAGGCGGCCGCCGCGTCGATCGCCGAGCTCGCGCAGCGCACGCTCACCCACCAGAGCTCGGTGTCGGTCGTGGTGACGCGCCTCGCCGAGCGCGGGCTGGTCGCCCGGCGCGCCTCGCCGGAGGACGCGCGCCGGACCGAGATCTCGCTCACCCCCGCGGGCCGCGCGCTGCTCCGCCGCGCGCCGCGCACCGTGCAGGCCGAGCTCATCGCCGCCGTCGACCGCCTGCCGGAGGACGAGCGCCGCGGGCTCGCGCAGAGCCTCACCACCCTCGCCCGCGCGCTCGGCGCCGGCGACGAGGCCCCACCCCTGTTCTTCGAGGGCGAAGAAGCCCTCACCGGCGCCGCGGCGGCAAACCGCGAGGAGAGCTGACATGTCCAGCGTGAACCCCCCACATACCGCGACCGGCGAGAGCATCCCGGTCGCCCCCTCGATGAGCCCGACCCTCGAGGACCTCCGCGTCCCCGCCCCGAAGGCCGCCGTCGACCGGCGCGTCGTCCTCGTGAGCGGCCTCGCGATCGCGATCGCCGGCTTCGCGTTCCTCGCGGCGGAGCTGCTCACCGCGCTCATCGCCGTCATCACGAACCTCGCGTTCTTCGGCCGGCTCTCCGCCGCGCCCGCCTCCCCCGCCGATCACCACCTGGGCGCGCTCGTGCTCGTCGTGCCGATCGTCGGCGCGCTCGTGGTCGGCGTGATGGCGCGCTACGGCTCCCAGGCGATCCGCGGCCACGGGATCCCGGAGGCGATGGAGCAGGTGCTCTTCAACCAGAGCCGCATCCCGCCGCGCATGACGCTGCTCAAGCCGCTCTCCGCGGCGATCGCGATCGGCACCGGCGGGCCGTTCGGCGCGGAGGGGCCGATCATCGCGACCGGCGGGGCGCTCGGCTCGCTGGTCGGGCAGCTGCTCCGGATCACGGCGGACGAGCGCAAGACGCTGCTCGCCGCGGGCGCGGCGGCGGGCATGTCGGCCACCTTCGGCAGCCCGGTCTCGGCCGTGCTGCTCGCGATCGAGCTCCTGCTCTTCGAGTACCGCCCGCGCTCGGTGATCCCCGTCGCCCTCGCCACCGCCACGGCGGCCGCGGCGCGCTTCGCCGCGGGCGGGACCGCGCCGGCGTTCGAGATGCCGGCCGTGGCGCCTGCGACCGGCCCGGCGCTCGCCTTCTACATCGCGCTCGGCGCGGCGATCGGCGTCGCGGCGATGGGCGCGACCCGCGCGATCTACGCGATCGAGGAGGCGTTCGAGCGGCTGCCGATCCACTGGATGTGGTGGCCGGCGATCGGCGCCGTCGCGATCGGCGCGGTGGGCTACGTCGCGCCGCGGACGCTCGGCGTCGGGTACGACAACATCGACGACATCCTGAGCGGCCGCCTGGCGCTCGCCGCGCTCGTGTCGCTCTCGGTGCTGAAGTTCGTCTCCTGGTCGATCGCGCTCGGCAGCGGCACCTCGGGCGGGACGCTCGCGCCGCTCTTCACCATCGGCGGCGGGCTCGGCGCGATCGCCGGCCTCGCCGCCGCCGCGCTCCTCCCCGGGCTCGGGGTGGACCCGCGCGTCGCCGCGCTCGTCGGGATGGCGGCGATCTTCGCGGGCGCTTCCCGGGCGCTCCTCGCCTCGGTCGTCTTCGCCTTCGAGACGACCCGGCAGCCGATGGGGCTCTTGCCGCTGCTCGGCGGCTGCAGCGCCGCGTTCCTCGTGTCGAGCCTGCTGATGCGGCACTCCATCATGACCGAGAAGCTCGCCCGCCGCGGCGCGCGCGTGATGGCCGAGTACGCGGCCGATCACCTGGCGCAGATCACCGTGCGCGACGCCGCCTCCCGCCCCGCCGTGACGCTCGCCGCCGACGACACGGTCGAGGCGGCCCGCGCCTTTCTGCTGTCGCGGGCGGAGGGCTCGCGCCACCAGGGCTTCCCGGTCGTGGACCGCGGAGGCGAGCTCGTCGGCGTGGTCACCCAGCGCGACCTGCTCACCGAGCAACCCGGCGCGCTCTCGATCCGCGACCTCATCCGGCGGCCGCCGGCCGTGGCGTTCGAGGACAGCTCCCTCCGCGAGGCCGCCGATCACATGGTGACCGAGGGGGTGGGCAGGCTCCCGGTCGTGTCCCGGCAAGCGCCCCGCAAGGTGATCGGGATGCTGACGCGCAGCGACCTGCTCGACGCGCACCGGAGCCGGATCGACGCCGGACACCGCCTCGAGCATGCGCTCATCGCCGCGAGGCGGAGCGGCAGCGCCGCCATCCCTGGCCAGACCGCCGCCGCTGGCGAGCGGAGCTAGCGGCGGGCGAGCGCTGGAGCGCGCCCCCACGCGCCGGGCGTCGGCGACTCCCAGTCGTCGAGCGGGTTCGTGCCGATCGCGCACAGCGACTCCGAAGCGGCAGAGGCCGGGGCGCGGGCGCGATCTGGGCGCGCGAGGGGCCGGCGAGATGGCAGCGACACGACAGCCTCGGCCTCGTGGCCGCTGCGGCGCGCGGCTCAACCCTCGATACACAGCGGGTTGAGCGTCGTGAAGCCATCCTGGGCGAGCTTCACCGCGATCGATTCCGGGTACTTGACGCCATCCGGCGCGGTGCAGACCGGGTTGCCGCTGTTCAGCACGCAGTCGTCGGAGCACTCGTCAAGGAGGGTGATGCCGCAGTTCGGCGAGGAGTCACAGATACGCTTCCAGGCGCTGGCGCTCCAGGCGCTGCCGCACGCGTTCGCCGCGTCCTCGTCGGCGCAGGCGTAGGCCTCGACGAGGTCCGAGAAGAAGATGTTGCCGAACATCGTGCCGTCCGCGACGTTGTAGGACGCCGCGTCCATGTTGGGCTGGTCCGCGAGCCCCGGGTGGGCGCCCACGAGGCGGATCAACACCTGGACGCCGTAGCCGTTCAAGGTCTGCAGCAAGCACGCCGTCACCCAGCGCTGCGAGGCCTGGTCGTTCAGCGGCCCCTCCGCCCACTTCGCCGCGAGGCCGACGGCTCCGTTGAATTTCACCCCTCCCGCTTCCACCACGGCGCCCGAGGGGAGCGAGCAGCCGATGGCGTGACTGAGCAGCGTGAGCCCTTCCTGGAAGCCCGTGAGCCACGTGGTCGTGAGCTGCCCCGTATGGCTGATCAGCGGCCCCTTGGCGAGCCTCTTCAGCTCCTTGATCGTCGAGGGCTCCCAGAAGAACTTCGGGCCGCTGCCGTTCATGTAGACGTATTCGGACGTGGGGACCTCGGCCACCGCCGCTTGCTCCACCGCCAGCACGTCTTCCTCCGCCTGACCGTCGTCCACGGGCGTGCCCACGCAGCCGACCGAGAAAACACACGCGCCGAACAGCGCTGCAACCGGGACTCCATAGCTCGCCATGTTCGTTCTCCTCTTCGCCGCCGGGCGGCGCGGTCTGAACCCCCTTATCTCCAGATTTCATGCCAGGTTTCATGCCAGGCGAACACGCCCGCCCAGCGCGCGATCGCCCCCTCTTTGCGTGCATCTCACGGCCATGACGGCGCTCGGGAGGCCTCGGCGGTAGTACCCCAGAGGGCGGCAGCTGGAGGCTGCAGCCCTCAACAGCTGGCGGCCGCGGTCTCCATCTGCCCGAGGCGCTCGGCGAGCAGGGCGAACCTCGCCCGCCAGGGCGATCCCTCCTCGATCAGAGCCCCCGCCTCCTCCAGCACGCCGGCCGCCTCCGCGGCGCACCCCCGGGCGAGGGCCAGCTCGGCGCGCCAGTGGAGCAGCTCGAGGAGCTCGATCGGCAAGAGCCCCGCGCGCGCGCGCGCCAGCACGCCGTCCCAGGAGCCCGCGGCGGGAGGGCGCTCGCCTGGAGGAGCGCCGAGCTCGGGCAGGATCAGCTTCAGGGCCTCGTGAAACGCCCACAGGGACGTGTGGGCCTGGTCCGGCGGGCAGCGCTCCTCGACCCACGCGACGAGCCGGCTCGCCTCGTCGCAGCAGCGCCGCTCGGCGAGGATCCGCGCGAGCAAGAGGGAGCTCTCCGGCGCCGGCCGCTCGAAGAACCGCTCCTCGAGCACGTGCGCGCGGCGCGCCAGCGGGAGCGCCTCGTCGCCGTGATCGCTGTGGTGGAGCAGCTCCGCCATGTTGAGCGTCGCCTGGCGCTCGATGAAGGGGTTGCCGATCTCGCGCGCGAGCGCGATCGCGCGGCGCATCTCCTCCTCGGCGAGGTGGAGCTGCCGCCTCATCGCCCGGAGCGGGACGCGGTTCACGTAAGCGGCAGAGAGGTGCGGCCAGTCCTCGGCGGCCGAGGTGAGGGCCACCGCCTCGTCGAAGCGCGCGTCCGAGAGGTCGAGCTCTCCCAGGAAGGCGAGCGCGGGCGAGAGCAAGAGGAGCGCGACGACCCGGGTCTCGTAGTCGCCCTCGGCCTCGGCGATGCCGGCGCCCCGCGCGAGGAGATCGACCGCCTCGGCGATCTGGCCGCGCCGGAAGCAGGTGCGCCCCTCCGCGACGAGCATCCGACCATGGAGCGAGCGGGAGCTCAGCCGCTCGAGGCGCGCGCGCGCCTCGCGCACGCGCTGCTCCGAGAGGTCGAGCTCGTCCGCCCAGTCGAGGGCCGCGGCCTCCTCCAGGAGGACGTCCGCGAGGAACGCCTCGTCGCCGAGCTCGGTGGCCAGGGCGCGCGCGGCGGACAGGTCGTCCGCGGCCTCGCGCGGCCGGTGGACGCGGGAGCGGCTCCTGCCGCGCCCGAGCAGCGCGAGCGCGCGCCGGCGCGCGCCGGCGTCCGCCGTGAAGGCCAGCGCGGCCGAGTAGTGCTGGTCCGCCTCGACGTGGCGGTGCCGCGCGAGGGCGCGATCGCCGAGCGCGAGGCACGCGTCCGCGGCCTCGTCCCGCGCGCCGCACCCGCCCGCGTGGCGCGCGAGCGGCTCGAGGAGCTCCGGGCGAGGCCCCTCCGCCGCCACCCTCGCCCGGAAGAACACGAGCGCGTGCAGGTGGATCTGCTCGCGCTGCGCCGGGTCGAGCAGCTCGTAGACCGCGTCCTGGAACACCGCGCTCTGGAACGAGTACCGCTCGTCGGCGCCGCGGGAGAGGATCTTCCGCTCGACGAGCGCGCCGAGCGCGTAGCCCGCGTCGAGCGGCGCGCCGGAGCCCCCGGCCCGATCGATCGCGTCCTGGATCGGCTCGAGCTCCGCCCTGCCGAACGAGACGCCGAGCACCGAGCAGAGCCGGACGTGGGCGGCGAGATCCGGCGGCAGGGCGTCGAGCTGCCGCTCGGCGATCCATTGCCACGCGGGAGACGGCGGGAGGGCGTCGAGCTCGGCCGTCGCGACGTAGTGGCTGCCGGAGTTCGACCGGCGCCGCACGACGCCGGCCCGCTTCAGCGAGCGCACCAGCTCCGCGACGCAGCCGGGGTTCCGGCCCGCCCAGCCCGCGAGCCTCCGTAGCGTCGCGGCGGGCGGGTACTCCGCCGGCCGCAGGAGCTCCGCGGCGAGCGCCATGGCGGCCGTCTCGTCGAGGGGCGCGAGCGCCACCCGGCGGTGGCGGTGGGTCCGCGCGCCCCACGCGCGGCGCGCCTGCTCGAAGCGAGGGTGCGCGGCGACGACGACCCAGAGCGCGACGCCGGCGCCGTCGAGCGTGGCGTACTCGAGCGCGTCGACGAGCGCGTCGTCCGCCCAGTGCGCGTCGTCGAGGAGCACCGCCACAGGGCCGCGGCGCGCGCAGAGGCGCAGCCCTTCCCCGAGCGCCTGGACCACGCCGTGGTGGATCGACGCGGGCGCGCTGCCCGCAGGCACCTTCGACCACCCGAGCGCCGCCGCCACGGCCGGCCACGTCGCACCGCCGAGCGCGCCGCCGAGCCGGTCAGCGCAGAACGCGGCGGGGTCCGGCGGCGGCTCCGCGGGCGCCCCGAGCACCTGCCGCAGGAGCTCCGCCGCGTCGCGCGCCGCCTCGCCGGGCAGCGGCCGCGCCGCGCGCAGCGAGATCACCCGCGCGTCTGGCCGGCAGAGGCGCGCCAGGGCGGCGGCCTCCGCCGCGAGGCGGCTCTTGCCGAGCCCCGGCTCGCCGAGGAGCGTGAACAGGCCCGGGCAGGTGCCGTCGAAGGCCGCCTCGGCGCTCGCGGAGAGCGCCGCGACCACGTCGTCGCGGCCGGCGAGCGGCGCCTCGACCTCGACCGAGGGCGCGGCCTGGGCCGGGGTGGCGCCCAGGTCGCCGCGCGCCGGCAGGGCGCGCTCGAGATCCTCCGTGAGCGCGACGCCGGACCAGGGCTCCGGGGGCAGCCAGGTCTCCGGCCGCTCGACCGCCGCGCCGTAGACCGAGAGGCCGCGGCGCGCGACGCGGCGGACGGTCACGGCAGCGAGGTGGAGCGCGACGCGGGCGCCGTGGCGGCCGGCGAGCTCGCGCGCGGCGGCGAGCGCGGCCTCGGCCGGCTGGTCCATGTCCGCGCCGGAGAACACCGCGAGGTAACGGCTGCCGCGCTGACGCGCGATGAAGCCGCTGCGGCCGGTCACGGCGGCGATGACCGGCGCTGCCGCCGCGGGCGTGTCCGCGACGAGCAGGACGACCGGCCGCCGCCCCCCGGCGGCGAGCCGGGCCGCGCGCCCCGAGCCCGGCTCCGCCCGCTGCGCTTCCGCCGCCGGGCGCGCGGCCGCGCCGCCCGGCGGCGCTCCCGGCCCGGGGGACAGCGGCCGCGCGCGCGCCGCCGGGAGCGCGGCGCGGGCCTTCGCGAGCGCGCGCCGCGCCTCGGCTGCGCTCGCGGGGCGCCGGTCGCGGTCCTTGGCGAGGCAGGCGAGCGTGAGCTCCTCGAGCGCGAGCGGCACGGGCGCGAGCTCTCCGGGGCGCGGCGGGCGGAGCGCGAGGTGGCCGTGCTCGACGGCGCTGCCGTCGCCCACGAACGGGAGCCGCAGCGTGAGCAGTTCGAAGAGGAGGACGCCGAACGCATAGAGGTCGGCGCGCTCGTCGACCTCCTCGCCGCGGAGCTGCTCCGGCGCCATGTAGTTGGGGGTCCCGAGGACCGCGCCGGTGCGCGTGAGCAACAGCTCGCCAGCGGGGTCGCCGGGAGCCGCCGCCGCGCGCTTCGTGAGGCCAAAGTCGAGCAGCACGACGCGCTCCTCCGAGGCGCAGGTCGCGAGCGCGCCGGCGGCGCGCTCGACGAAGAGGTTCTCCGGCTTCAGGTCCCGGTGGATCACCCCCTCGGCGTGGGCCGCCTCGAGCGCGGCGAGCACGGCGTCGGCCCGCGCCGCGGCCCAGGCCGGATCGGCCGGTCCGGCGAGCGCGGCGAGCTCCGAGGCGAGCGTGCGGCCGAACAGCCGCTCCATGACGAGGTAGGGACGGCCGTCGTCGAGCCGGCCGCGCCCGTGGAGCCGCGCCACGTGCGGCGGGCCGATGCGCTGGAGCGCCTCTGCCTCGCGGCGGAAACGCTCCTGGTGCATCGCCGTGATCGAGAGGCCGACCTTGACAGCGACCTGCGCGCCGTCGCTCTCCGAGACCCCGGCCCAGACGACCGCGAACCCACCCTGGCCGAGGCGCTCTCCCACGGAGATGCCGTCGATGCGCGGCGGGGCAGGCGCGGGCCGCTCGTCCGGAGGCGAGGGTGTCCACCCGTCGAGGGGGCACGGCGAGGCGCCCTCAAGGCGCCGGTGACAGGATGGGCAGCGGTGCACTCTCGTTGCTCTCCACCAGAGCGCCGCGCGCGAGCGTGGGCCGCGCCCATGCTATCGTCGCGCGCATGGTCTATGGCTCGCGCCCATGATGATACCCTTGAGAGCGCGTCGCCCGAACTCGTAAACCCCTCCGAGCAGACGGTCGTCAGCGAGGTGGCCGCCGGGGAGACGATCGCCGTCGCGGGGTTGGACCGGTGCGAGGCCGCTGCGCCGGCGCGCGCCGGCGATTACCTGGTCGGGAGCGTCCTTGCGAAGGGTGGTTTCGGCACCGTCTACCGCGGGGCGCACGCCGCGCGCGGCACGCCGGCGGCGATCAAGGTGCTGCACCCCGAGCTCGCGTCGCACCCCGAGCTGATCGTCCGCTTCGAGCGCGAGGTCGAGGCGGTGCGGCGGGTGCGGCACCAGGGCGTGGTCGAGATCCTCGACGTCGGGCGGCTCGACGACGGGCGCCCCTACTTCGTCATGGAGCTGCTCCAGGGCACGGACCTCGAGGCGCACCTGCGCGCCCGCGGCCGGCTGCCGCCGGAGGAGGCGCTCGCGCTGCTCGATCCGCTGTGCGGCGCGCTCGCGGCGGCGCACGCGCAGGCGATCGTGCACCGCGACGTCAAGCCGTCGAACGTCTTCCTGTGCGCCGGGGACGGTCGCGCGCGCGTCGTGCTGCTCGACTTCGGGATTGCGAAGCTGCTCGACGCGGCCGGGCCGGCGCTCACGGCGTCGCGGCAGATCGTGGGCTCGCCGTCGTGCATGTCCCCCGAGCAGCTCATGAGCCGCCCGGTCGACGCGCGAGCGGACATCTATGCGCTCGGCGCGCTGACGTACACGATGCTCACGGGCGTGCCGCCGTTCTCGGGGAGCTCGCTCGTGGTGATACGCCAGCTGCACCTGTTCGCGAGCCCGCCCCGGCCGAGCGCGCTCGCGCGCGTGAGCGCGTCGCTCGACGACGTGCTGCTGCGAGCGCTCAGCAAGGACCCCGCGGAGCGCCAGCAGACGGTGGGCGAGTTCCTCGCCGGCCTGCGCGCGGCGCTCGCGACCCCGGCGCCGCGGGTCGCGGGCGCGCGGCGGTCCGCGGTGGGCGTCTACGTCGAGGTGCACGCCGACACGGGCGCGCTCGAGGCGCCGGACGCGGAGCTGCTCGATGATTTCGAGTCCGTCCTGCCCTTCACGGTCGCCGAGCTCACGCAGGCCGGGTTCGCGGCGGCGGTGGAGACGGGCACGACCGCGCTCGTCACGGCCGACCGGCCCCTCGATCCGGCAGGGGACGAGGCGGCGCGGCGCGGCGCGGTGACGGCGGCGCTGTCGCTGAAGCGGCGGCTGGACGCGCGCGCCGGGCGCGATCCCAGGGTGCACGTCCGCTTTTGCGTGCACGTCGGCGAGATCGCGGCGGGCGAGGACGGCGCGCCGGCGGGCGGGGACCTGCTGGAGCTCGGCGGGTGGGTTCCCGAGGGGGCGGCGAGCGGGGTGTTCGCGTCGCCCGCGCTGCTCGACGGGCTCGGCATCGCCGCGCAGCCCGCGCCGACGTCGCGGGGGGCCAGCGCGCTGCTGCGCGTGGTCGATCCGGATCAATCCACGAAATAGTCGCGGTCGCCCGCGAGACCCTGCTCGAGCGCGGCCATGCCCTTGGCGACGTCGAGCTTCACGCCCTCGCGCCGGAAGCTCATGCCCATGGCGTAGAGCGTCTTGAACAGGTTGTGCGAGCGGCACTGCTCGCCCATCTGGCCGACGCGCACGATGTTGAGGCCGAAGGCGCCCGAGATCTCGACGCGGAAGGCCTTGGTCATGTACTCGCGGATCCGGGCGCTGTCGACGCCGCTCGGCAGCTTGATGGCGAGCACGCTGTTGAGGCGCACGTCCTTCGACGCGAACAGCTCGAGCCCCATCGCCTCGAGGCCCGCCTGCATCGCCACCGAGCTCATCTCGTGGCGGCGGAACCGCCGCTCGAGCGTCTCCTCGCAGACGAGGCGCAGCGCCTCGTGGAGCGCGAGCACGCCGGGCACCGGCGCGGTGTAGTGGTATTGCTGGTACCCCCAGAACCGCTGCGCGCGCGTGGCGTCGTAGCACCAGTGCGGGCGCGGCGAGGGGCGCTCCTCGACGGTCTTCCACGCGTCCTGCGAGAACGCGCACGCCGACACGCCCGGGATCGACGACAGCGCCTTCTGCCCGCCGACGATGCCGACGTCGATGCCCCACTCGTCCATGTGCACCGGCATGGCCGTGAGCGTGACCACCGCGTCGACGATCGTGAGGGCGCCCTGCGCCTTCGCGAGCTTGCAGATCTCCGGCAGCTCCACCATGCGGACGCCGCAGGACGTCTCTCCGTGCGCCATCGTGACCACGTCGTAGCGCTGCTTCTTCATCGCCTCGCGCACGTCCGCGAGCGACACGGGCCGGCCGGGCGGCCCCTCGAGGAAGGTCACGTCGGCGCCCAGGCCGAGCGCCATCTCGCCGAGGCGCCCGCTGAACGTCCCCACCTTCAGGCAGAGGACCTTGCGCCCGGGCCAGCACAGGTTCGCGACGGCCATCTCCATCGCCGCGGACGCGGGCCCCGCGAGGCCGATGATCTTGTCGCTGCGCGTCTGGAACGCATAGGCCGCCATGTACTTCACGTTCTGGATGACGCGGTCCATGGTGGGGCCGAGGTGATTGATGATGACCCCGTTCGCCTGGGCCACCGCCTGCGGGATGGGCACCGGGCCGGCGCCCATGAGGAGCAGCGGCTCGGACGGCAGGATTGCGGCGAGGGGCGTGATCGGCGGGGGCAGGATGGAGAACGACATGGCCAGGACCTTGGGCGAGAGCGCGGAGCGCGCTAGCAAGCCCAAAGCATCCTGCGGCGTCAAGCTCTACCGGGCAAGCCGGCGCGGCGCTCGGCAACGAGCGCGCCGTCGCGCCGCCACGCCCCACCATGACGCGGATCGCGTCAGGTGGCGCTGGACGCCAGCCTGCTCACTCCATCCCAGGCCTTCTGGATCCAGGCGCCGGTTCGCTGGCTGCCGGCCGGAGGGGGCCCTGCTCGTCGCACGGCCCTGGGGGGATTGAGCCCTGCGACGAGCGAGGCCCCCTCCGGCCTGCCGAGGAGGCCCTGCTCGTCGCACGGCCCTGGGGGGGCGAGCCATGCGACGAGCAGGGCCCCCTCTGGCCTGCCGCCGAGGAAGGATGGAGAGCGCCGCGGCGCCTTTCGCCCGAGATCGGGCTCATGCACGGCGACGCCTCGTCCACCGCTCCTCGCGCGGTCGACCCGAGGTGGTCCCGGACGTCACGGGGCGCGGCAGCGGAACGAGAGCTCCTCCTTGTCGCGCCCTGAGACGACACCGGTCGTAACGCCTCACGAGAGGGTCAATCGACCCTTTCATACCACCGAGCGGCGCCGCGAGATCGCCTGATAGGCGGCGGTGAGCAGGATGGCGCCGATCAGGGACATGAAGAACCCGGCCGGCTCGCCCTCGCGATACATGAAGAGCATGCGGCCGAGCAGCCCGCCGACGAAGGAGCCGACGACGCCGATGATCATCGAGACGACCCACCCGCCAGGCTCACGCCCCGGGACGATAAGGCGCGCCAAAGCGCCGACGACGAGGCCAAACAGGAGAAAGAGAATGAACGACATGATGAACCTCCCATGGTGGAGCGATGCGCTCCTGGTTGCTATGCAGCCTGTTCAGCAAGCGCCGCGCCATGCCGCGGAGTCCAATCTCTCCACAGGTGCCCAGGCGAGCTGAGCGGCGCGGACAGAGCGCCGGGTCACCTTTCCATCGCGAAATCCGACCGCGGCGGGGAATGCGCCCTGGAGAGCCGGGACGGTCGGCTCGAACCGTGGGATCGCCCGCTCCGACGCGGCGTGGCGGATTGCCTCAGACGGGCTGAAAAGCAGAGCACGGGCGAGGTAGCCTGCCCCAATCGCCTCCACGACCTCGACAACGCCCCTCGCGCGGCGGTGGCGCAGCGGTTGCTACGTGTGGAGGGCAATGGCGCGCCGCGGAGATCGCTCTGCGGGTGTCCATCACCGAGGAGGGTACAATGAGCAACGAGAGCGACCGCAACGAGGGCGCCGCCGACGAGCTGGGCGGCAAGATCAAGAAGGGACTCGGCAAGCTGCTGGGCGACGAGCAGATGGAAGCGGAGGGCCGCGCCAAGGAGCTCCGCGGACGGGTCCAGCAGGAGGACGCCAAGGCGGATGAGCGCGCGCGGGGCGCGCTCGAGGAGGCCGCCGGCGCCATCAAGAACCGGATCGGCAAGCTGGTCGACAACGAGCAGATGGCCGCCGAAGGCAAGGCCAAGGAGCTCCGGGGCGAGAACCGGCAGAAGGACAATCAGTAGAGGTCGCGCCCTGCTCGCCCGCGGCAGAGGGCGCGCCCCCGCGCGCCTGAGCGGAGCCCGGCCGGGGAAGGCCGGGCTCCTGCGCCGCCTCGCGCCGTCACACCTCGGTCGCCGAGACGCCGTGCCGCTGGAGGAGCTCGCGCAGGTGGCTCCGGTCCATCCGCGCCGCGCGGGCGGCGCGCGAGAGGTTGCCGCCGTTCGCGCGCACGAGCGCCGTGAGGTAGGTCCGCTCCCAGCGCGCCACGGCGCGCTCCTTCGCCTCGCGGAACGACAGGCTGAGGTCGTCGTCCCGGAGCGCCTCCACGGCCGGGGCGCCGCCTTCCTTCTCTCCCGCCATCACCGCCTCGCGGAACAGCGCCGGGTCGATCATCAGCACCGCGCGCTCCACCGCGCCGCGCAGCTCGCGGACGTTGCCGGGCCAGTCCTGGCGCATGAACGCCTCGAGCAGCTCGCCCGGCGGGCTCTGGTCCGGCCCCTGCGCGAGCTGCCGGTAGAAGTGCGCCGTGAGCAGCGCGATGTCGTCGGGGCGCTCGCGCAGCGCGGGGACGCGCAGGCGGACGATGTTCAGCCGGTAATAGAGGTCCGACCGGAAATTCCCGCGGTTCACCTCCTGGCGGAGATCGCGGTTGGTCGTCGCGATCACCCGGATGTCGAGCTTGGTCGGCTCGATCGTGCCGATGCGCCGGATCTGCCGCTCCTCGAGCACGCGCAGGAGCTTCGGCTGCATGTCGAGCGGGAGCTCGCCCATCTCGTCGAGCAGCACGGTGCCGCCGCGCGCCGCCTCGAACGCGCCCGCGCGCGCCGCCTGCGCGCCCGTGAACGCCCCCTTCGCGTGGCCGAAGAGCTCGGCCTCGATCAGGGTCGGCGGGATGGATCCGCAGTCGATCACGACGAACGGCCCGCCCGCGCGCGGGCTGTTCTCGTGGATCGCCTCGGCGAGCAGGCCCTTGCCCGTGCCCGTCTCGCCCTCGATGAGCACCGTCGAGTCCGACGCGGCGATCCGCGGCAGCGCCGCGAAGATGCGGCGCATCGCGGTGCTCTGCCCGAGCACCCGGCCGTACCGGTCCTCGTCGCCGAGCGGCTCGCGGATCTCCTCGGCGAGCGGCTCGAAGCGGAGCGTCGACTGCCCGATCCCGAGCGTGGCGCCCGGCTGGAGGTAGGCCGCCTCGACGCGGAAGCCGGAGAGGGTCGTGCCGTTCTTGCTGCCCAGATCGCGGAGCAGGAAGCCCCGCGGGGTGACGGTGATCACGCAATGGTGCCGCGACACGGCCCGGTCGCTCAGGATGAGCTGGTTGCCGGGCGCCGTGCCGATCACGAACTCCGTGGCGTCCGAGACCTGGGCCGATCCGGCGTCGGGGCCGTTCGTCACCTGGACGCGGAAGCGGCTGAACGCGATCTCTTTGGAGCGGACCTTGAGGAGCGCCGTCTCGGCGCTCGGCTGAACCTTCGGCTCGGAGCCCATTGCGCCAGCCTACCACGACGGTGCGGCGCATGGCCGGGGCTGGCCGGCGATCATCCTTCCCGCGCTTCCCGCGCGCGCGCGGCGCCCTGGAGGGCGGCGTGAGCCCGGCCAGCGGAGGCGCGCCGCGCGGCGCAGGCGCCGACGTCCTCGTGATCGGCGCCGGCTTCGGCGGCCTCGGCGCCGCGCTCTCGCTGGCGGAGCGGGGGGCGAAGGTCGTCCTGTGCGAGGCGCTCCGGTACCCCGGCGGCTGCGCCAGCACGTTCGAGCGCGGCGGCTACCGCTTCGAGGCCGGGGCGACGCTGTCCTCGGGGCTCGCCCCGGAGCAGCTGTTCGGCCGGTGGATCGCGCGCCACGGCCTCGACGTCGCGGTCGACTGGATCGACCCGCTCGTCGAGCTGAGGACGCCCTCGCTCCGCCTCCCGGTCGGCCGCGACCGCGAGGCGCTCGTCTCCGCGCTCGCGGGCCTGCCGGGCGCCCCGGCGGGCGGCGTCCGCGCCTTCTTCGCCTACCAGGCCCGGATCGCGGACACGCTCTGGGCGCTCTTCGACGACCCCGCCCTGCTGCCGCCGCTCGGCGCGGGCGCGCTCCTGCGCCACGCGGCGAGCGCGCCGCGCTACGCCGCGCTGCTGCCGGTGCTCGGCCGGCCGCTCGAGGGCGTGCTCGCGCGGTTCGGCGTGGCGGGCTTCGCCCCGCTCCGGCAGTACCTCGACGGGCTCTGCCAGATCACGGTGCAGTGCGGGGTCGCCGAGGCCGAGGCGCCCTTCGCGATGGCGACGATGGATTACTACTTTCGCGGCACGGGCCATGTCCGCGGCGGCATCGGCGCGCTCGCGTGGGCGCTGGTCCGGGCGATCGAGCGGCTCGGCGGCGAGGTGCGCATGGCGAGCCGGGTGCGCTCGCTCGAGCCGACGCCGGAGGGGTTCCGCGCCGGGACGCGCTCGGGCGAGATCCGCGCGCGCCACGTCATCGCGAACCTGCTCCCGCAGGACCTCCGCGCGCTGCTCGGCGCCGCGCCGGGCGCGCTGCCGCGGCTCGACCGGCTCGCGCGCGACGTCGAGGGCGGCTGGGGCGCGGCGATGCTCTACCTCGCGGCGCGCGCGCCCGAGGGCGCGTCGCCCGCGGCGCACCACCTGGAGCTGGTGCAGGACCCGGGCGCGCCGTTCATCGAGGGCAACCACCTGTTCGTGTCCGTGAGCGGCGCCGCCGACGAGGGCCGCGCGCCGCCGGGGGACCGCGCGCTGCGCACGTTGACGGTGTCGACCCACGTCCCGCTCGCGAAGCACCGCGCGCTGCCGCCCGGTCGGCAGGGCGAGTACATCGCCGCGATCCAGGCGCGGATGCGCGAGGGGCTCGCGGCGCTCGCGCCCGAGTGGAGCGCGAGCGTCGTGCACGCGCTGACGGCCTCGCCGCGGACGTTCGCGCGCTTCACCGGGCGCGCGGGCGGCGCCGTGGGCGGCGTGCCGCGGCGCGCGGGGCTCGGGCATTACCTGTCGGTGTGGCCGCGCCCGGTGCAGGACGGGCTGTGGATGGTGGGCGACTCGGTCTTTCCCGGGCAGAGCACCCTGGCGACGGCGATCGGCGGCGCGCGCACCGCGGAGAGCGTCGCGCGGCGGCTCGGGCTCGCGCGCGGCGGGGGCTGAGCGGCGGAGGGGCGCGTCGGATCGGGTGTAGAGCCCGACCGAGCTCGTGGTCCGGCGCGCCGCTGGTGGTAAAAAAGCGGTCATGATCACCCGCCTCGAGGTCGACGGATTCAAGTCGCTCCGTGAGTTCTCGGTGGATTTCGAGCCGTTCACGGTCCTCGTCGGCCCGAACAGCGCGGGCAAATCGAACATCCTGGACGCGCTGGCGCTCCTCTCCCGCCTCGCTACGCGGCCGATCGAGGAGGCGTTCAAGCAAGGACGCGGTCGCAGCATCGATCAGTTCACACGACGGCGGGGCGAGGCCGGGCAGGTGATTCGCTTTGCGGTCGAGGCGCTCCTCCCCGGCGTGGTGGAGAGCGGCGGCGGGGCCGCGATCTCGCACCGCTACCGCTACGAGCTGGTCATCGAGCGCCGCCCGCGCCCAACAGGGGCGGAGCACCTCGTGGTGCGCGACGAGCGCCTGCGCCTTCTCCAGCGCGACGGCGATCGCCTGCCGGACCCACGCGCGGAGCTCGCGAGGACCGAGCAGGGCACGGAGGAGGGCCTCGACCTCTTCGCGCAGCGCTTCGAGGCCCAATCCGGGAGGCGCATCGCCGTCCGCGCAGCGCCGGAAGACATCCATTATCAAGCGCTGCACACGCACACAGGCCTGGCCTCCCTCCATCAGCGGCTAGGGGATGGCCTTCAGCCCGTTGCGCAGGAAGAGGCCGCCGGCGAGTCGCCGAGCGGCGAGGACCCGCGCCGTGGGACCGCCGTGGTCCAGCGGAAAGCGATCGCGGACCGGCGCCTGTCCGGGCCGGATCCATGGAGGGAGGGGATCTCGGCCGTCGCGGACGAGCTGTCCTCCATCCGCCTCCTCCAGCTCGACGTCGGACGTCTGCGCGAGCCCAGCGAGCGCATCGGTGCAGGTTCGCTCGCGCCCGACGCTTCGAACCTGGCGACCGTCCTCGCCGAGCTGCCGCCGCCCCTCCTCGGTGAGATTCGCGCGGAGCTGGTCGCGCTCGTGCCCGGCCTTTCCTCCTTCATGTCGAGCCCGATGGCGACGCATTCCGCATCGACTTCGAGCTGTCCGGCGGGGAGCGCCTGCCAGCACGCCTCGTATCCGATGGAACGCTGCGGCTCCTCGCCATCCTGACGGCCCTGCGCGCGGAGCCGAGCCCCGCTGTCATCGGCATTGAGGAGCCCGAGAACGGCGTCTACCCAGGGCGCCTGCGCATGCTGCTGGCTTTCCTGCGAGAGTCCGCGCTGGATCAGAGGACGAGCCCGCCGGTGGAGCAGGACGTGCAGGCGTCGAGCGACGCAGCGCCCCCGGACCAGCGGAGTTCGCCTCGGCCACCGCAGATCCTGCTCACCTCACACTCACCGGTCATCCTCACCGCGCTGCGCTCCTCGCCGCAGCACATCCGGTTCATCGACACCGTGCGACGTGACGGACAGCTCGTCAGCCGAGCCCGAAAAGTCGCGGCCGCCCCCGGACCCGACCGCGGCAGGCTCACCGTATCCCTGCGCGAGATCGACGCCCTGCTCCATGCGGCGGATATCGAGGCCGCCGAATGATCTACATCCGCGCAGGCCTCTTCGCCGAGGGGCGCACCGATTACGATTTTCTGTGTCCGCTCCTCGATCGCTTGCTGGATGTCCTCGCGGCAAACCTGTTCCCAGGCAACGACATCATCGCCCCGAGCGATGGCATCGACGCGCCGCGCGGGACCGCAGGGGACGCGCCGAGAAGATCGCGGCGGCGGTCAACGAACGATGGGACGACTGCACGTTGTTCGTGATCCACGCCGACGGCGCCGGCGATGCGGCGGAGGTGCGGAGGCGCCAGGTGGATCCCGGGATCGGTGCGGCCCGCGCGCTCCGAGCGGACAGAGAGATCGTTGCCGCCGCGTGCATCCCGGTGCGGGAGATCGAGGCCTGGATGCTCCCCGATCAGGAGGTCTTCCACGCGCTGTGCGGCATGGCGGTCCGGTGTCCGAGGGATCCTGAGCGCGAACGCGATCCCAAGCTGACGCTGCGCCGGCTTCTCGAGGAAGGCGGCCTCCGCCGCCCTCCGGAGGACCTCTACCGCTTCTTCGGCGAGAGGGTCCGCCTCGAGGCCCTCGCCTCACTGCCGGCGTTCTGCGTCTTCCGCGATGAGCTCACCGCTGCGCTGCGCGATCTGGCCGCGACCCCTTGAGCTCGAACGCTTCCCGGCGCGCCGCGCAGCGGTCAACCAGGAGCGCCCAGCAGCTCGGCGTCCAGCGCCTCTGCGCCGGGCCCGAGCGGCTGGCCGTACGAGAACTCGATGTAGTTGCCGTCCGGGTCCTTGAGCGCGCAGAAATAGGCCACCGGATAGGGCAGCTCCTTGGGCGGCCAGACGAGGTGCGCCTGGCCGCGGCGCGCGAGCTCGTCGACAGCGGCGCGGCTCTCGAGCGCGAACCCGAAATGACTCATGTCCTCCGGTGACTGCGGCGCGCGCTGGCCGCCCTCGATCATCACCAGGACGAACGTCCGCTCCTTCCCGTCCTCGGCGAGCCAGGCGACCCGCGTGCCGGCGTCGTTGCGCTCGTGAACCACCTTGAGCCCGCAGAACTCGCGATAAAAGGCGATCGTCGCGTCGAGGTTGCCTACGTGGAGCGCGACGTGGGTCATCATGGGTCTCATTGTAAACCCTCCTTCTTTTCTCTCCCGGTAGCGTAGCAGGCGAACGAGCGCGGCAGCAGCGGGGGCAGCGCCCCGGCGCGCTCGAGCGGAGGTCCCGTCCTAGGCGGGCTCGAACGCCTTGCTCGCCGCGTACCGGCGCGCGGCGGACCGGATCTTCGCGATCTGCGCCGCGTCGAAGGAGACGGGCGCTCCGGTGCGCGCGTAGCTCATCACGTTGTCGTCGACGCCGCTGTGACCGAGCCCGAAGAAGTGCCCGAGCTCGTGCGCGAGCACGGTGGGCCGCGCGTGCGCCGCGAGGATGACGAAGCGCCGCTCCGGCGTCGCCCGGTGCCGCCAGTGCACGCCCATCCGGAAGCGCCGCGGATCGTCGACGTCCCGCAGCGACGCGACCACCATCACGTTGATCCGGCGCGCCTCGATCGCCGAGGCGAGCGCGTCCCGGTCCTCGCGCGTCTCGAGCCGCGAAAACCGCGGGGCGAGCGCGCGCGAGCCGACCTTGCGCAGCGCCACGCCGGCGGGCTCGAACAGCCGGACCGCCTCGGCGATCTGCGCGTCGACCCAGGCGTCGTCGCGCACCGGCTTCCCCGCCTCCCCCTCCGCCACCGCGATCGAGAGGGGAAACGCCGGGAGGGGCGCGGGCGCGCGCCCCGCCGCGCGGGCCAGGCCCGGGGCGAGCGCGCCGGCGGAGAACAGGCCGGCTGCGGCGATCACGGCGCGGCGGGAGACCATGGATAAGACCCTATACCATCACCGCCCGACGATCGCGAAAGCGCCCGTGATGCGCCGCGCGCGCCGGGGCGCGGGGCGATGTAACGCGGCCCGCCGGGCCCGCTTGCTCCCCTTGTCGCTGCCGCGCGCGGCGGGTAAGAGGTCTCTCCATGATGCGAGGCGCGCTCAGCGACATCACGAGAGCGGTCGGCCACACGCCGATCGTCAGGCTGAACCGGGTCACCGAGGGGCTCGAGAGCGACATCTATGTCAAGTGCGAGTACCTGAACCCGGGCGGCAGCCACAAGGACCGGGTCGCGCTGAACATGATCAAGAACGCCGAGGCGAGCGGGCTCAGGCCGGGCGGGACGATCGTCGAGGCGACCAGCGGCAACACCGGCGCTGCCCTCGCCATGGTCGCCGCCATCCGCGGCTACAAGTGCGTCTTCGTCATGCCGGACAAGATGTCGCAGGAGAAGATCGCGACCCTGCGCGCCTACGGCGCCCGCGTGGTGGTCTGTCCGACCGCCGTCGAGCCCGACGACCCGCGCAGCTATTACCAGGTCGCGAAGCGCATCGCCGAGGAGACGCCGAACTGCTTTTACGCGAACCAGTACCACAACCCGTCGAACCCCGAGGCCCACGTCGGCTCCACCGGCCCCGAGATCTGGGAGCAATGCGGTGACGAGCTCGACGTCTTCGTCGCCGGCATGGGGACGGGAGGCACCATCAGCGGCGTCGGCAAGTTCCTCAAGCAGCGGAAGCCGGACATCAAGATGGTCGGCGTCGATCCGGTCGGGTCGCTCTACTACGATTACGTGAAGACCCAGCGGATCACGAAGCCCTTCGCCTACAAGGTCGAGGGGATCGGCGAGGATTTCTTCCCGAGCACGATGAACCTCAAGATCATCGACGAGATCATCCGGGTCGACGACAAGGAGTGCTTCCTCATGACGCGGGATCTCGTGCGGCTCGAGGGCCTCTTCGTGGGCGGCTCCGCGGGCGCGGCGGTCGCCGGCGCGATCAAGTATGCGCGGCAGAGCGGGAGGAAGGAGAACATCCTCGTCCTCCTGCCCGACGGCGCGTCCAAGTACATCTCGAAGATCTTCAACGACGACTGGATGCGAGAGAACGGCTTCCTCGAGGAGGACAAGGGCCTCGGGACGGTGCGCGATCTGCTCGCCGCCAAGCCGAGCGGCGCGGTGGTCACCGCCGACGCGGACGCGCGGGTCCGCGAGGTCATCGACATGATGAAATCGCACGGGATAAGCCAGCTCCCGGTCACCGAGCGCGGCAAGCTGCGCGGGATGGTCCACGAGATCGACCTCTTGCGGCACCTCGTGGAGGGGAGCGGCACGCTCGACTCGAGCATCGGCGGGCTCGTCGAGAGCGACTATGCGACGGTGACGCCGGCGACGAAGGTCGAGCTCCTGAAGGGCGTCCTGAGCGACGCGAAGATCGCGCTCGTCGTCGACGAGGAGACGGTGCTCGGCGTCGTGTCCAAGATCGACCTCATCGACTATCTTGCCCGCAAGGCGACGCCGGCGCTCGGCTGAGCGGCTGGACGGGAAGACGGGAACAAGGGAGCATCGCGGTGACACAAGACCTCGAGACGGTGCGGCGCGCGCTGCACGACCATATCGTGAACGAGATCCTGCTGCGCAAGGCGCCCCTCGCCCTGGACGAGGATCTCTTCGAGGGCGGGTCCGGGTTCGACTCGATGTCGCTGACGCGGGTGCTCGTGTTCATCGAGCAGCGCTTCGGCGTGAGGATCCCGGACGAGGAGGTGGATCTCGACGAGGTGTCGACCGTGGACCGCATGGCGCGCTTCGTCGCCGGCCGCATCGCGGCCGCGCGGGGCTAGCGGGGCCGCGGTGGCCGGCCCCTACCGGCTGCGCGCCGAGGACCTGGCCGCGCGCGGCGGCGCCGTCGCGCTCGCGTCGCGCGGCGCGGCGGTGACGTACGCCGAGCTCGCGGCGCGCGCCGCGGCCGTGGGCGCGGCGCTCGCCGGGGCGGGCGTGCGCCCCGGCGACCGGGTGGCGCTGCTCTCCTCGGGCCGCGCGCACGACGAGCCGGTGGCGCTCGCCGGGGTGCTCGCGGCGGGCGCGGTGGCGGTCCCGCTCGACGCGACCGCGCCGCCCGCGCGGCTCGGGCGGATCGCGCGGGCCCGGGGGTGCCGGGCGCTCGTGCTCGACGCCGCGGCCGCGGGCCTCGCGGGCGGGATCGACGCCGAGCTCGGCGGCGGCCTCGCGCGCGTGGAGCTCGACGCCGAGGGCCGGGTGCTGCGCGGGGCGGCGCCCGCCGGCGCGGGCGGAGCGGCCGGCGTCGCCCATGCGGGCGGCGAGGGCGGCGCCTCCGGCGAGGGCGGCGCCGGGGCGCAGGATCTCGCGTGCATCCTGCACACCTCCGGCAGCACGGGCGAGCCGAAGCCGGTGCCCATCACGTGGGCGGGGCTCGACGCGTTCACGGCCTTCTGCATCGATCTCATCGGCCTCGCGCCGGGGGATCGGGTGCTCCGGGTGGCCGAGCTGGTGTTCGATCTCGCGTGGTTCGACCACCTCGCGACGTTCCGCGCCGGCGCGACGCTCGCGACGATGGCGCGGCGCGATCTCGCCTCGGGCCGCGCGCTGCGCGACGCGGTCGCCGCGCTCGCGCCGACGGTCATCTACGGCGTGCCGTCGATGTTCATGAAGCTCGTCGCGGCGCTCCCCGCGGCGGGCGTGGACGCGCCGGCCGGGGCGCTCTCCCCGCCGGTGCGCGCGATCCTCTTCGCCGGCGAGGTGTTCCCGCCGCGCGAGCTCGCCGCGCTCGCGGCGCGCGCCCCCGGCGCGGCGCTCTACAACCTGTACGGCCCGACCGAGACGAACGTCTGCACGTTCCACCGCGTCGACCGGGCGGCGCTGGACGGGGTGAGCGAGGTCCCGATCGGCGTCGCGTGCCCCTACGCGGCCTGCGCGCTGCTCGCGCTGGACGCGGACGACGAGCCCGGCCGCGTCATCGAGGGGCCTGGCACGGGCGAGCTCGTGGTCTCGGGTCCGACGACCGTGGGCGGCGGCCCGTACCGGGCGCGCGACCGGGTGGAGCGCAAGGCCGACGGGCTCTTCTACTTCCGGGGCCGCATCGACCGGATGGTGAAGATCCGGGGCTACCGGGTCGAGCCGGCCGAGGTCGAGGCGGCGCTCGCGTCGCACCCCGCCGTGCGCCAGGCCGCCGTGATCGCCGTGGAGGACGCGCGCCTCGGCAAGGCGCTCCGCGGCTTCGTCGCCCTCGGGGGGGACGCGGACGAGCGCGCGCTCCGGATGCACCTCGCGGAGCGGCTGCCGCCGTACATGGTCCCGGAGAAGATCGTCACCCTGGACGAGCTGCCGCGGACCCCGACGGGGAAGATCGATTACCGCGCGCTGCCCGGGTGAGCGCGCGCGGCAGGCCGCGGCCAGGCGCGCGCGGGCAGGCCAGAGGCGCAGAGCTCACCGGTCTCGAACCTCGCCATCCGCCGGCATCGCGCGGCGTCCGGCGTTCGACCGCTCCGGGGGCTGGTACGAGCCGGGCTCCTTCCGGAACGCGATCGCCATCCGGTTCCATGCGTTGATCGTCGCCACCAGCCAGGTCAGGTCCGTGAGCTCCCGCTCCGAGAAATACTGGCGCACCGCATCATATGCAGAGTCGGGCGCATGATCCTGGGCCACGAGGGTCACCGCCTCCGTCCAGGCCAGCGCCGCCCGCTCGCGCTCGCTGTAATAGGGGGACTCGTGCCAAGCGCTGAGCCCGTACAGCCGCTGCTCGCCCTCCCCGGCCGCCCGCGCGTCCTTCCAGTGCATGTCGATGCAGAACGCGCAGCCGTTGATCTGCGAGGCGCGGAGGAGCACGAGGTGCTTCAGCGGCTCCTCCAGCGAGCTGCGCTTCACGCAGGCGCTCAGCGCGAGCATCGCTCGGTACGCCTCGGGGTTGAGGGTCGCGTAATCAATGCGTGGGCCGATGCGTGGGCCGATGCGTGACTCGAACCGTGAACTGGCGCGTGATTCCATACTCCCTTCGTCCTCCGCGAGATCCTGATCCCGCGCCGACCATGCCGTGCGCGGGCTTCCACAGCGCACCTTTAGGCGGCATGCGGTACCTCGACGAGGGCCACTTCGGGTCAATCGGATGGATCCACTCCGTGCCGGAGGCCCCCTGGTGACGCGTCGCCCGAGGGCAGGGCCGGGCAGCTCGGCAAGACCGCTCCCAACCAGGGACTCCCCCGTCGACGCCGACTAGCGCAACGCCGCCTCGAGCCGCCGCACCCCCTCGGCGATCTCCTCCTCCGCCGCCGCGGCATAGCCGAGCACCAGGGCCCCCCGCCCGACCGAACGCACGCGGAGCTCGGACAGCGCGACGCACCGCACCCCGTTCGCGACCGCGCGCTCGGCCGCAGCGCCGTCCGCGCGCCCGTCCGGCAGCCAGCCGAGCAGGTGCATGCCCGCGGGCGCCGGGCGCACCTCGAGCAGCCCCCGGAGCTCCCGCTCCGCCGCCGCCACCAGCGCGGCCTGGCGCCGCTCGTACAGCACGCGCATGCGGCGCACGTGGCGCGCGAAGTGGCCCTCCGCCATGAAGTCCGCGAGGACCGCCTGCTCCAGCGACGGCGACGCCACGTCGGCCAGCGCCTTGGCCGCGACGAACGCGTCGACCAGCGCCTCCGGCACCACGAGGTAGCCGAGCCGCAGCGACGGCGACAGCACCTTGCTGAACGTGCCCGCGTAGATCACCCGCGCGTCGGGCGACAGGCCCTGGAGCGCGGCGAGCGGCCGGCCCGCGTAGCGGAACTCGCTGTCGTAGTCGTCCTCGAAGACCCAGCCGCCCGACGACCGCGCCCAGTCGAGCAGCGCGAGCCGCCGCCCGAGGCTCATCGTCGCGCCCAGCGGGAACTGGTGCGACGGCGTCACCACGGCGAGCCGCGCCGGCAGCCTCCGCGCGACGGCCGCCGCCACGTCGAGCCCGTCCCCGTCCACCGGCACCGGCACCGGGGTCGCCCCGGCCGCGATCAGCGCGCTCCGCGCCGCGGTGTAGCCCGGATCCTCGACCCAGACCGGATCGCCGGGATCGAGCAGCACCTCGGCCGCGAGCGAGATCGCCTGCTGCGCGCCGCCGACCACGATGACCTGCTCCGGCGCGCACCGCACGCCCCTCGCCGTGACGAGGTAGTCGGCGATCGCCCGGCGCAGCGGCCCGTGCCCCTGCGGCTCGCACCGCGGCAGGAGCGCCCGCCACGAGCGATCCCAGCGCCGGCTCAACAGCCGGCCCCAGACGGCGGCGGGGAAGGTGTCGACCGCGGGCACGCCCACCTGGAACGCCCAGCCGGCCGGCGCGAGCGGCGCGGCGGCGCGCCGGAACGGCGACGCCGCGCCCGCCACGAGGGCGCCGCGCCTCGACAGGGCCGCGGCGCCCGGCGAGCGCGCCGGCTGCGGCGCTGGCCTCGGCCGGGCGAGCAGGAGACCCTCCGGCAAGGCGTCGGCGACGTACGTCCCGGAGCCGATCCGGCCGCTGAGGTACCCCTCCGAGAGCAGCTGCGCGTACGCGCCGAGCACCGTGTTGCGCGACAGGCCGAGGTGCGCCGCGAGCGCCCGGCTCGACGGCAGCTTGCTCCCGGACCGCAGCCGCCCGGCGAAGATCGCCCCCCGCACCGCCTCGTAGACCTGCCGGTGGAGCGGGGCGCTCGACGCCGGGTCGAGCGCCACCGCCGCCGCGGCCCCGGCGGGCGGAGAGGCGCGCGGCGGCTGCTTCGTCGCGGTCTTCCGTGTCAACGATGCGATCTCCGACGCCTCGGAGCCACCTCTGGGAGAAGCCGGAGGGAGGGCCCGCCGGGCGGCCCGCGCCGCCTGCCCGTTCCCGCGGCGCGCGTCAGTGCGTCCCCACCCTCGCGCCCGCGCTCGCGCGCGCCGACGCCGACGCCTTGAAGCTCGGCTTGGGGATCGAGATGCTGGGCGCCTTGATCTGCACGTTCACGCTCGGCGGCGTCACGCGGACGCTCGGCGCCCTGACGTTCACGTTCGCCTTCGCGTGGGCCTTCGCGGCGGACCCGGTGTGGACGTGGACCTTCGGGTCGAGATCGGCCTTCGCCTTCAGGTCGGCGTGCGCGTGGGCGTGCGCGTGCCAGTCGGTCTTCACCCGCACCTTCACGCGCGGGGCGTGCGCGTGGACGGCGAACGCCGCGCCGGCCCGGTAGCCGCAGAGGGCCACCGCCGAGCGGCCCGCGTTCCGCACCGCGACGGTCACCTTCAGCGGATCGGCGGCGAGCGCGACCTTGCCGGTCAGGTACGCCCCCGCGGCGACCCCCGCGGTCGCGGCCACCGGGGCGAGGACGACCACCTGCGGCGCCTCGGCCACCACGCCGAGCGTGACCTTGCGCTCGCCGATGTCGATGGGCTTCAGGTCGGCGTCGAGCACGTAGACGCGGACCTCGCCGGTCACCTCGTCGACCAGGAGCTCGAGGCGGTCGTCGCCGACGATCTCGATGCGCCCGCCGTGCGGGCCGAGCTTGCCCTCCGGCAGCCCGAGATCCGCCGCTCCCTTGGCGTTGGCGTAGAGCTCCGCGGTGCCGCCGGCGGGGACGTGCAAGGTGCCGCTCCACGGCTTGCCGGCGACGTTGAGCGTGTAGCCGATCTCGGTGAGGTCCGCCTCGAGCCTGGGGCCGGCGGCGGCCAGGAGCCCGGTCTTCGCGTCGAACGTGAGGGGCACGGTCTTCTCCCCGGACGCGTCCTTCCACAGCAGCGTGCCGCTCACGTCCTCGCGGATCGGCTTGCCGTCCGGCCCGGTGACCGCGGCCTTGACGTTCCCGTCCGCGGCGACGTTGAAGGCGGCCTTGCCGCTCTCGTGCTCCTCGACGTAGGCGCCTTCGCCGATCGCCGACTCGGCGGTGGCGGTCACCTCGACCGTCGCGTTCGCCTCTGCCGGCTGCTCTTCCTTGCCGCACGCGGGCGCGGCGGCGACCAGCAGCAGGGCGAACACTCCGGAAAGCTTGGTGATCTTCATGAAATCCTCCTCGGTGCGAGCGAGCCCTCGGCGGGAGCCGCGGCCTCGCTCGGGCCGGCGCGCCGGAGCCGAAAGCTCCCCGGACGCGCCAACGACGGAGTGCATCATACGACGAGATGCCCCCGAAGGCGCGGACGAGCGCGAATATCGGTGGGAATCAAAAGATCCAGAAGAACAGAGGTGGGACAAGGGCGCTCACGGCCGCTGAGCGGCCGTGTCGGGCCTACCCGCAATGCGTTCAGGCAGCGGTCCGCGCGCCGACCGATTCGCTATCACGCGCTATCACGCGCTCGCGGCGCCGCGATCAGGGGCTCTCGGCGCCCTGGCCTCCGCCCTCCTCCGCCGGGATGACCTTCGGGCACTTGCGCGCCACCGCTTCGCACTCCGAAGGGACGGCCCGCAGCGCGCTCAGGGAAGAGTCGCACGTCAGCGCCCGGACCACCTGCGTCTGGGCGATCAGGCAGACCTCGTACTCGGCCACGGTGGCGGTGCAGCCCGCGCGCTGGTCGGTCGGAGGCATGCAGTCCGGCTCGGCGTTCTCGTCCTCGGTCGGATCCTGCGCGGAGACGCACTCGTCCCTCAACGTGCCGCACGGCTTCCCGAGGTTGGGAGACGCGATGAGACCCAGGTACTCACAGGCATCCTGCTTGGAGAGCTTCACCCTCGCCTCGAGCGAATCGCAGGTGGACTGGACGTCGTCGGCCGTCAGATCCTTGAGCTGCTTGCTGCTCACGGCGGTGTCCGTCGGGGCGACATCTGCACCTTCGCCGCCGCACGCGGCGAGGGACAGGACGGTCAGAAAGGCCCCGAGATGAGTCGTTCGCTTCATTCGCTATCTTCCTTTCTAAGTGCGGCCGCGATCGCGACCGTGGCCCCCCCGGAGCAAGCCATGTACCCCGATCTCAGTTGTGCACGATTGGACCGCTCGACGGCGCGGCGGCCCGGCAAAACAGGACATCGGCCTCGGAGATTCGGAGATGCGGAGTCTACCGAGCGAGAAGAGAAAACCACCCTCGACGGCCCGAGCGCCCCCGAGGGGCCGAGACGTCCTGGCCCGAGCGCCGCGCCGGGAGGTCGTCGGCGGCGCCCGCGCCCGGGCGCCGTCGCGCGAACGCGGCGGAGCGGCCTCGCGTCGTGTGTAGTCGCCTGTCGGTGCGACGGCCCCACCGCGCGGCGCTCGTGCGATGATCGGGGCTCGACACGGACTTGTTGTGCGGTGGGCCGACTCGTGACATCATCGCAGCCCCTCGGGTGGATGTACTCAGTCCCAGCGGCGATGTAGGGGGACCGCCTTCGGCCTGCCACCTGGAGCGAATCCCGGCCCAGGTCCGGGGGGCCGCGGTCTCCAGATGATCACCACGCCAAGCTCGGGACAGGCCAGGCACACGCCGGATCTCCCCGTGTCGATCGGGCCGTGGCGGGTGCTCGCGCCGCTCGGCCGCGGCGGCATGGGGGTGGTCTACCGCGCCCAGCACAGCGGGACCGGCGAGCTCGCGGCGCTGAAGACCGTCTGCGTCGGCGACGCGAGCCTCGTCTCCAGCATCCGCCGCGAGATCCACGCGCTCCGCGGCGTCCAGCACCCGGGCGTCGTGCGGATCCTCGACGAGGGCGTCCAGGGCGGGATCCCGTGGTACGCGATGGAGCTGCTCGAGGGGCGCACGCTCCGGGACCACAACCAGGAGCGCTGGCGCCCGCGCGCGACCGTGGACAGCGAGGTGACCGTGAGCGTGTCCGCGATCCTCGACGCGGAGACGAGCACCGCCACGGCCGAGATCGAGCCCGCCTCGATCATCCCGCGCTCGTACCAGCCGTTCGCGCCGCGCCCGTTCCACCGCGCCGCCGGCGGCGCGCTCCGCCAGGCGCTGACGCTCCTCCGCGCGATCTGCCGGCCGCTCGCCTACGTCCACGGCCGGGGCGTCGTCCACCGCGACCTCAAGCCGGACAACGTCTTCATCCGCGCCGACGGAGCGCCGGTGCTCTTCGACTTCGGCCTCGCCTTCCAGTTCGAGGGCAACAAGGGGCGCGACGAGCTCCAGGCCGGCGGCAGGCTGATGGGCAGCCCCGACTACATGTCCCCCGAGCAGATCCGCGGCGACCTCGTCGACGCGCGCGCGGATCTCTACGCGCTCGGCTGCATGCTCTACGAGGCCGTGACCGGGGCGGTCCCGTTCCTCGGCGACTCGAGCTCGGTCGTGCTGTCCATGCACCTCTACGCCGAGCCGCTCCCGGCCTCCGAGCTCGTCGCCGACGTGCCCCCCGAGCTCGACGCCCTCATCGCGCGGCTCCTGAAGAAGCGCCCCGAGGACCGGCTCGGCTACGCCGACGACGTGGCGACCGCGCTCGCCGCGCTCGGCGCCGACGACGCGCCGCCGCCGCCCGGCTCCTCGACGCCCGCGCCGGCGGCGCAGCCGTACCTGTACCGGCCGCGCCTCGCCGGGCGCGGGGAGGCGCTCGGGCAGATCAGCCAGGCGATCGAGCGCGCGAACGAGCGCCGCCAGGGCAGCCTCGTCCTCGTGGGCGGCGAGAGCGGCGTCGGCAAGACGCGCCTCGCGGTCGAGGCGGTGCACCAGGCGTCGCTCGTCCACATGGCCGTGGTCACCGGCGCGTGCGCGGCGGTGTCCGCCGAGGGCGAGCGCGAGGGCGCGGTCAAGGCCGCGCCGCTGCACCCGTTCCGCCCGCTGCTGCTCGCGGTGGCCGACCGGTGCAACGAGCTCGGGCCCGGGGGCTACGACGCGCTGCTCGGGCCGCGCGGCCGGGTCCTCGCGCCGTACGAGCCGTCGCTCGCCCAGCTGCGCGGCCACGAGCGCTACCCGGAGCCGCCCGAGCTCCCGCCGGACGCCGCCCGCTTCCGGCTGCGGACCGCGCTCGCCGACACGCTCGCGGCGTTCGCGGCGACGAGGCCCGTCCTGCTCGTGCTCGACGACCTCCAGTGGGCCGACGAGAACTCGCGCGACGTCCTCGAGCACCTCGACGCCGCCTACTTCGCGGCCCACCCCGTGGTCCTGCTCGGCGCCTACCGGACCGAGGAGGCGGCGCCCGCGCTCGCCCCGCTGCTCGGCGCGCCGTGGACGTCGCGGATCGAGCTCGGGCGGCTCGATCGCGCGTCGGTCGGCCGGATGGTGCGCGACATGCTCGCGCTGGACGAGCCGCCCGAGCCGCTCGTGCGCTACCTGTTCGAGCAGTCGGAGGGGAACCCGTTCTTCATCGCCGAGTACCTCCGGGCCGCGATCCAGGAGCGGATGATCTACCGGGACGAGGCGTACGTGTGGCGCATCCGCGCGAGCGCCGAGGGCGCCGCCGCGGAGGCGCTCGCCCGCGCCGCGCGCGCGAGCCAGCCGCCCCCGTCGCTGCCGCTGCCGGGCTCGCTGCGCGCGCTCGTGGCGCGCCGGCTGTCGGGCCTGAGCCCGGGGGCGCTCGCGCTCGCGCGGCTCGCGTCGGCGCTCGGCCGCGAGCTCGAGGAGCGCCTGCTCCTCGGCGCCGCCGGCCTCGCCGAGGTCGAGGCGATGGACGCGCTCGCGGAGCTCGCCGGCCGCCACGTGCTCGAGGAGGCCGAGCCGGGGCAGCTCCGCTTCGTGCACGACAAGCTGCGCGAGGTCGTCTACGCCGGCATCCCCGAGCCGGAGCGGCGGGCCCTGCACGGCGCGGCGGCGCGCGCGATCGAGCAGCGGCACCGCGACGCGCCGGACCTCGCGCTGTCGTACCCGCTCCTCGCCCACCACTACGCGATCGCGGGCGTCGTCGAGAAGACGCTCGAGTACCTCGACAAGGCGGGCGCCCAGGCCCTCGCGACCGGCGCCTCCGGCGACGCCGTGGATTTTTACAGGAGGGCGCTCTACCTGGACAGCGCGCTCTCGCCGGAGGAGCGCGCGCCGCCGCTGCGGCGCGCGCGCTGGGAGCGGCGGCTCGGCCAGGCCCACTACAACCTCGGCGACCTGATCGGCGCGGAGCGGCACTGCGCGGCGGCGCTGGAGCTGCTCTCGCAGGGCGAGGCGGGGTGGCTGCGCGCGGCGGGCGGCGGCGCGCCGCTCGGGGACCGGCTCCGCGCCGCGGCGGCCTCGATGAAGCAGCTCGGCCTGCAGCTCGCGCACGTCGCGGGCCTGACGATCCCGGTGGCGCGCGACGCGGGCGAGCGGGAGCGCCTCGCCGAGGCGTCGCTCGCGGCGGAGAAGCTGTCGGAGACGTACCTGTTCCGCAACGAGCCGACGCTCGCCTTCCTGGCCGCGCTGGCGGCGACGAACGCCGCGGCGCGGCTCGGCCCGTCGCTCTCGCTCGCGCGCGGCTACGCGGGCCTGAGCGTCGCGTTCGGGTATGTCCCGTGGAAGGCCGTCGTGGACGCCTACGCGGCGCGCGCGACCGAGGCCGCCGCGGCGCTCGACGATCCGAGGGGCGTCGCGTTCGTCTCGTTCCTGCGCGGGCTGACGGCGCTCGGCGAGGGGCGGTGCCGGGACGCGCGGGCGCTGCTCACCGAGGCGGAGCGGCTCGCGGAGGCGCTGCAGGACCGCCGCCGGAAGGAGGAGTGCATCACGCTGCTCGCCGGCGTGGCGCACACCGAGGGCCGCTGGGTGGAGGCGCTCGACCGGTACGGCGCGCTCGCGGTCGCGGCGCGCGCGAGCGACAACGCGCAGGGGCACCTCTGGGCGGAGAGCGGCCGGGCGCAGTGCCGGCTGCTGCTCGGCGACGGCGAGGGCGCGACGGCCATCTTCGACGGGCTGTCGGCCGAGGTGCAGCGGATCGGCGACCGCACGCAGCAGATCACGCACGGGCAGGTGGCGCTGGGGCACCTGCTCCGCGGGGCGCGCGACGAGGCGCGCGCGGCCGCCGAGCGGACGCTCCCCATGATCCGCGAGGGACAGCCGGCCGGGTACCACTGCCTGTACGGGTACGCGGCGACGTGCGAGGTGCTGCTCGCGCTGCTCGAGGAGGCGCGGGCTCCGTCGGAGCGGCGCGAGCTCGGGCGGCTCTCGGCGGAGGCGTGCCGCGCGCTCGGCCGGTACGCGCGCATCTTCCCGCTCGGGCGCTCGATCTCGCTGCGCCTGCGGGGGCTCGCCGCGTGGCTCGCCGGCGGGCGGGGGCGCGCGCGGAGGCTCTGGGCCGCGGCGATCGACGAGGCGCTGCGGCGCGGACTGCCGGTCGACGAGGCGCGGGCGCGCTTCGAGCTGGCGCGGCACCTCGAGCGCGGGGATCCGCGGCGCGAGCGGCACGTTGCGCGCGCGGTGGCGCTCTTCGCGGCGCTCGATCTGCAGTACTGGCGGGAGCGGGTGGCGCGGCTGCGCGAGCGCTACTAGCTCGTCGGCGGCAAGGCTCGCCGAGGCTGCACGGCCCGCGGGAGGGGGCAGGTGGGGCGGCACGGCGCGGGGGCCCCGCCGAACTCGCCTGGGATGTTGTCCCTCCGGCGCGAGCGCCGGAGAGACAACATCCCAGGCTCAAACATCGGCCCATCCCCCGCGCCGTGCCGCCCCACCTGCCCCCTCCCCGCGGGCCTACCGTCCCCTCTTTACACCTCTCGCTCTACCTACCCTCGGACATTGGTCCATTTTCCGTGCCGTGCCACCTGCCCCCTCCCCGCAGGCCTACCGTCCCCTCTTTACACCTCTCGCTACATCCTCTGTCTGGAGCGGATGACCCGGCGGGCGCGGATGACCGCTTTGGGTCGTGATCGCAACCACAGAGTCGCCGCGTTCACCGCAGCACGAGCGGCGCGACGACAGACGCTGAATGATCCAGCTCACGAGTGCGTCTAGCACCGCGCAGGATCGCGCCCACGGATCGGGCCGATCGCGCTCCGCACCATAACAGGCTGAGCGACGGGAAAAGGGGGCTCGCCTCACACCGCTCACGCGCCGTCCCGCCGCAGGCAGCGGGCCGTCATGTAGGCAGAGCGGCCATCCACCCGGAACTCCGGAAAACCCATCTGCCCAGGACGCCCGAGAGACCGCCTCGACAGAGGCCAAAGGGGCAAAAACGTCGAGCCAATCCCGGTCTTATCCGTTGGACAACGTATGAGCCCAGGGTATACACCGACGATCATTGCCGGCGCGCTCCGAGCACACAGGCAAAACACACAGGGAATCCATGCATTATCTGCGGAGCCCGTGCCCTGGACGACGAATTTCCGCGTCGACTGGGAGACTATAAGGTCTCATAAAGGAAGGCGAGCAGGCGTCACCCCGCATCCCGCGGAGGAGCGGAAAGTTCTACAAGACAGAGGGCCACGAGCATCATCGTCACAGGTGATCCCAAGTAGCCAGATCGGGCCACGTCCATAATCATCGACGCTCGGGCGCGAGCCCAGGGCGACACCACAAACAGGCACCATCAACGTGCGGCACTCGAACTCGTGAAACCTATTCAACCCATCTCCCCCCGGCTGCCTTGCCCGCCCTCCGCGGCGCCGGCGTCGGAGCGGACTGCTTACCAGACCATCTCAGCGGTCGTCGGCTCATCGCACTACCGCGCGCTGTCCGACGACGCCTTGAAGGACGAGGACAACGCCGCCTGGGTGCTCGGGCTCGATCCGGACGTGAAGCAGGCGTGGCTCGACCGCATCCGCTGGATCCGCATCGTCGATCGCCTCGCCGAGAACGAGCGCATCGAGCCCCACGAGCGGCGCTTCAGCCGGTTCATGGAGGCCTGGAGGCTGCTCCGCTCACGCGGCTTCGTCGATCCGAGCTGCCCCTTCGCGAGCGAGCTCTCGGCCATCCGCGCGCTGTGGCTCGACGGCACGATCGGCCCGGGGCACAACCCCGCGCGCGCGCGGCGCGACCAGGACGACATGCAAGCGCGCTCTCTCGCCGCCTGGGACGCCTACCTGCTCGCCCTCGCCGACTACCACGCTCCCGGCCTCCTCGTCCGCACGATGAAGGAGCACGACACCATGCTGATGCGGCTGTCAGGGCATATCTTCCAGCTGGTTCCGTTCTTGACGAAGGAGCACTGGGACGCTGCAGGGGAGTTCGGGCGGCTCGATCAGTTCTTCAACAACCTGAGGGACATGCAGGAGGACGCCGATCGCGGCCTCTGCTACCTGCCCGAGGACGAGCTCGCGCGCCACGGCGTCACGCGCGCTCAGGTGATCTCCGGACGGTGCGTCGATACGCCCGGATACCAGCGCCTGATGCGCTCCTGGCTCGATGAGGTCATGCCGTCGCTCTACGCGCGGGCGGCGCCGTTCATCGACGCGCGCGGCCTCCACCCCTCGCTCGAGATCATGAGGGAGTGGAGCCTGCGCCGTTATGCCCGCATCGCCCGGGTGTTCCGCGCGACCGGCTTCGACCACCGCCGGTTCCCCGCGCGGTACTGGGCCGAGGTGCGGCGCGACCTCGCCGAGCGGCGGCAGCTCCCCCGCGCTCACCCCGTGTAACGCCTCACCGTCGAGAGGAGCGCGTCCGGGTCGAACGGCTTGCCCAGCCACGCGTCCGCGCCGACCTCGGCCGCCCGCCGGTGCGCGTCGGCCGCGGCGGTGAGCACGATGATGGGCGCCTGCCGCCCGTGGCGGACCTCGAGCTCGCGGGCGAACTCCGGGCCGTTCATCACCGGCATCTTCATGTCGAGCAGGATGAGGTCCGGGAGATCGTGCTCCAGCTTGGCCAGCGCCTCGCGGCCGTTGCACGCGATCTTGACCCGGTAGCCGTCCTCCTGGAGCACGAGCGAGACGAGCGCCACGAGGTCCGCGTCGTCCTCCACCAAGAGCACCGTCTTTGCGTGTCTTTCGCTCATCGTCGGTCGACCGCGAGGGCCTCGCTGCTGAGTGGAACGGTGAAATAGAACGTGCTGCCCCGGTCCTCCTCGCTCTCGAACCAGATACGACCACCGTGACGGGTGATCATGTCCTTCGCAAGGAACAGCCCGATGCCCATCCCGCCGTAGTCGTGCCGGGTGTCCGTGTGGGCGCGGAAGAAGCGCTCGAAGATCCGCTCCTGCTTGTGCGCCGGGATGCCGACGCCCCGGTCGCGCACCGACACGACCGCCTCGAAGCCGGGCGCCGAGCCGTGGCGCTGCGAGAAGAGCGCGGCGTCGCAGCGGGGCGGCGAGGACACCGGCGCCCGCTCGGCCACCGCGACGCGGACGTCGATGTCGCCGCCGTCCGGCGAGTACTTCACCGCGTTGTCGAGCAGGCTCGCGAGCACCTGGCGCAGCCGCTCCGGGTCGGCGCGCACGACGGGCGGCCGCTCGGCGTCGAGCGCGAGCCGCACGCGGTGGCGGCTCGCCGACTTGGCCACGCGGTCGACCGTCTCCTCCAGGAGCTCCTTCAGGTCGACGTCCTCCTCCGAGACCTGGAGCACGTCGAGCGTGACCTGCGAGATCGCCAGGAGATCGTCGACGATGCGGTTGATCCGGTCCGCGCCGCGGTCGATGGCCTCGAGCATCCTGCGGCGGGGCGCCGGCAGGTCGTTCGTGTTGCGCAGGAGCGCGAGCGCGTAGCCCTTCATGATCGCGACCGGCGTCTTCAGCTCGTGCGCGCCGACCCGGATGAACTGGTCCTTCACGAGATCGAGCTCCATGAGCTCCGTCACGTCGCGGGCGACCGTGACCGCGCCGAGGATCGCCCCGCCCTCGCTGCGGATCGGCGCCGCGCTGGTGCGCAGGAAGACGTCCCGGCCCGCGCGGCCGTCCGCGAGCACCTGCTCCTCCTGCACGATGGTCTCGCCGGCGAGCGCCCGCACCATGGGCAGCTCGTCGCGCGTGAAGGCGCGGCCGTCGGTGTGGCGCATCCGGCTGAGGTCCATCACCTCCTCGACCATCCGCCCGGCCTGCTCCGAGCGGCCCGACAGGCCGAGCAGCCTGAGCCCCGAGGCGTTGATCATCGTCAGCCGGCCCTGGCGGTCGCACGCGAACACCCCCTCGACGAGGTTGTCCAGCACGGCCCCGAGCTGCGCCGCGCGCTGCGCCGCGTCCTGCAAGAGGCGCTCGCGCTCCGCCAGGTAGCTGCGCATGCGCCGGGACGACTCCTCCAGGCGATCGACCATGGCGTTGACGCCGCCCGCGAGGGCGCCGATCTCGTCCTTGAAGTAGACCGGGATCCGCTCCAGCCGGTCGACCTCGCCGCGCTGGACGATCTTCTGGATGACGGCGGCGACCTGCTGGAACGGGCCCGCGAGGGCGCCCGCGAGGAAGCCGGCGCAGACGGGCGCCCAGGTGACGGCGACCATCGAGAAGATGGCCAGCGTGAGCTTCAGGCCGGGCTTGGCCGGCCCCGCCGTCTCGCCGAGCACCATCGCCGCCATCCAGCTCGTGGGCGCGATGGCGAGGCAGGCGCCGAGGATCACGAGCCGGACGGCGAGCGAGTAGCCCTTGCCCGGCACGGAGAGGCCGCGCTCGCGGGCGATGAGCGAGATGACGCCGGCGGCGGGCGAGAGCAGGCGGCCGAGGATGCTGTAGGCGAGCGGCAGCGCGGCCGCGAAGAGCGCCAGCGCGAAGAGCGCCAGCGCGACCCCGCGCTGGACGTCGAGCGGGCGCTGGTCCGGCGCGATGAAGTAGAACGCCACGGTGACGGGCAGGTACAGGAGCGCCCACGAGACGGCCCAGACCGTCGCGAACGACAGCGGCGTGTCGTAGGCGGCGTTCGCCGCGGCGAGGATGAGCTCTTCCGGAGGCGCCGCGCCGCCGCCCGGCTCCTCGACGCCCGCGCCGCTCCGGAGGGGGTGGCCCACGGCGTACCGCCTGAGGTGCTCGATCGGGCGCAGCATGTGGACGAGCAGCGCGATGAGGCCCGCCGTCTTCACGGCGTACATGAGCCCGATCAACCCGAGCATACGCGCCTGGACCGACGAGTCCACGACGCCGAGGAGCCGCAGGTGAGCGACCGGGACAAGCAGGCTATACGGCAGCTCGATGCCGAACGCATAGGCCACGACCCGGGGCGTGAAGGAGGGTGTCCGCGCCCTCCCCGGATTCCAGATTCTAGACCAGGCGGCTCGGCTGATCGCCACGTCCGTCACCCCCCTTGTTGAAGCATGGCTGCGGGGTCCGCGCCTCTGGGGCCCGCCGCGCCAAGCCGATGAGTCAGGTCGCCAGGCAGCTTTGCTATGGAACCAACGAGCGGATTGTCGACCTCTTTGAGCGATGGCTCATGTCGATTCGGTCAACTCCGACTCACGCGTTCCGTCCCGGCCTGGGGGAGCTGCGTTTTCCCTGAAGAGCTCAGGCGATGCCTTATTGCGTTCCTGGCGATCAGGAGAAGGATGGTGAGCACGTGGCGCGCGCGCAGGCCGCTCGCCTCGCCGCGGTAGACGGGGCGCACGCTGACCTCGCGGACGCGGAGGCGGCGCGCCGCGAGGGCGGCGAGCAGGTCGTTCGGATAGCCGTAGCGGGGCCAGAGGCCGTCGAGGTCGAGCGCGTCGAGGGCGCGGGCCGAGATGGCGGTGTACCCGCACTGGCTGTCGGACAGGGCGTCGAGCCCCGCCGCGCGGCGGGTGAGCGCGGCGAGCGCCGCCGTCGCGGCGAGCCGCTGGAGGGGCATGACGCGGAAGACGTCGGGGTGCCGCAGCCGATCGCCCTTCACGTAATCGGCGTCGCCCGAGGCGATCGGGGCGACGACGCGCGGGAGGTCGCGCGGATCCATCTGTCCGTCGCCGGCCATGACGGCGACGGCGGCGGCGCCGAGGGCGCGGGCGCGGCGGTAGCCGGCGACGATGGCCGCGCCGACGCCGCGGCACTCGGGGTGCACGAGCACCTCGAGGCGCTCGTCCCCGACCCCGCGCGCGATCTCGGCCGTGCTGTCTCGACTCGCATCGTCCACGACGATCACGTGGTCGACGAAGGCGGGGACGGATCCCACCGCCTCGGCGATCCACCGGGCCTCGTCCCGCGCGGGGATGACCACTGCGACGCGCGCACCGTGGAGCACGCGGGTTCCTAGCGGAAGCCGCGGCCCTCGGCAACGCGCTCGGGGCCGCGGCGAGGCGCATTGCGCTGCGGCGAGGCGCATTGCGCTGCGGCGAGGCGCATTGCGCTGCGGCGAGGAGCCCGCGCTCGGCGCCACGTCACGGGCCGCGAGCCCCTGCGCGCCCGGGCGTGGTAGAGGGAGCGCGCTCGGCTCCGCGCCCTCTCGCCATGCACCGCCGCACCGCCATCGCCCTGGGGATCGCCGCCGCCGCGTGCGGGCTCACGGGCTTCACCGTCATCCATCATCCCAAGGACACGACCCCGGAGGGGGTGTATCTCCGCCTCGCGAGCGCGCTCGGCCGCGGCGACGTCCGGCCGACCTTCACGGCCCTCGACGATGAGGCGCAGCGCGCCTGCCACGCCATCCGCGATCACCGGCAGATGGCGAGCGAACGGGTTCAGGCCAGCTATCCGGAGCCGGAGCGCTCGAAGCTGCTCGCCCTGTACCGGGCGCACGCCGAGGCGCCCGACGGCGCGGACGTCTGGGTCGAGATGGCGACGCGGCTCGGCTGGATCGCCCGCTTGCGCCGGGATCTCTCCGGCGTCGCGCGGGTGGAGGTGGACGGCGATCGCGCCGTGGTCGAGACCGCGCGGGGGGCGCGCTACCTGTTCCGGCGGCGCGAGGGCGGGCTCTGGGGTCTCTCGATGTTCACCGCCGAGCTCCTCGCCGAGGCGGAGCGGGCCGCCCGTGACTGGGACGTCGTGGAGCGCGCGTCGCTCGATTACGACGAGGACGACCGCGCGCGGCCGTGATGCCGCGCGCCCGTCGCCTGCTGCGCGCTGGGGTCTCTACCTGCCGGCCTTCTGCCGGAGCTCGGCGTACGACGCGCCGGGCGTGCTCGTCTCGACGGGCAGCCCGGCCGGCCCCCACCCCTTCTCGGTGAGCGCGCCGAACGCGTCGCGCGGCCCCTCGAAGCCGGCGCGCTGATCGATGACGGCCGTGTAGCCGGCCGACACCATCGCCTCGGCCGCGCGCATCGAGCGCTGTCCGGACCGGCAGCCCACGATGATCTTCGCGTCCTTGGGGTAGAGGGAGCAGACCACGTCGAGGAAGTCCGGGTTGGGCTTCATGCCGCCGGCGGCGGCGTGCATGAGCGGCACGTTGTGGGCGCCGCTCGGGTGCCCGGCCGCGTACTCGGGCTCGCTCCGGACATCGAGGTAGAGATACCCCTCCTCGTCGATGAGCTTCTTCGCCTGCTCGGGTGATACGCGCTTGATGTCCGCCATGGGCGCAGTCTACCTCCGGCGCTGCGCTGTCGTCAGAACGTATGTATGAAGAGCCCGCTGCGGAGCTTCGGCTCGAACCACGTGCTCTTCGGCGGCATGAGCAGCCCCGCGTCGCTGACCGCGAACAGCTCGCCGATCTGCGTCGGATGGAGGTGGATCGCCATCGTGTACGCGCCCGAGCCGACGCGCTGCTCGAGCTCGGCGATGCCGCGGATGCCGCCGACGAAATCGACGTGCTTGTCCCGGCGGGGGTCGCTGACGCCGAAGATCGGGCCGAGGATCTGGTCCTGGCAGATGGAGCAGTCGAGCGAGGCCACCGGGTCGTTCGCGTCGAACGACCCGGGTCGCACCTTCGCGGTGTACCAGCGGCCGCCGAGGTAGAGCCCGAAGGCCCGCGGGCCGGCCGGGGTCGCGGCCGCGCCGTCGCTGACCGGCGCGACGTCGAGCCGCTCGCGGAGGGCGGCGAGGAGCGCCTCGGGGCTGCGGCCGGCGAGGTCTCGCACGACGCGGTTGTACGGCATGATGTTCATCTGGTCGTGCGGGAAGACCACGGCGAGGAACACGTCGTGCTCGCCGCCGTCGCCGCGCAGCTTCCTGTGGACGCGCGCCGCCGCGGCGCTGCGGTGGTGGCCATCGGCGACGTAGAGCGTCGGGATCGCCTGGAAGCGCTCCTCGAGGTCGGCGGTCGCCTCGCGGCCGAGGACCCAGAGCTTGTGCTCGACCCCGTCGGCGGTCGTGAAGTCGTAGATGGGCGGCGACCGCGTGGCCTCTGCGACGGCGCGGTCGATGCCCGCGTCGGCGCGGTACGTGAGGAACACCGGCTCGTCGTGGGCGCCGAGCTCCTCGATGTGGCGGGTGCGGTCGTCCTCCTTGTCGGGGCGCGTCTTCTCGTGCTTCTTGATGACGTCCTGCTCGTACTCCGCGACCGAGGCGCAGCCGACGACGCCGATCTGCCGGTGATCGCCCATCTTCTGGGCGTAGAGGTAGAGGTGCGGCTCCGGGTCCTGCGCGAGATCGCCGCTGGCGATGAGGTCGGCGAGGTTCTGCGCGCCGCGGGCGTAGACGGCGTCGTCGTGCTCGTCCGTCCCCTCGGGCAGGTCGATCTCGGGCCGGGAGACGCGGAGGAAGCTGTGCAGGCCTCCGGCCGCGAGGGCGCGCGCCTCGGCCGTGGAGATGACGTCGTACGGCGGGCTGGCGACGCGGGCCGCGTGGGCCTGGGGAGGTCGGTAAGCGCGGAAGGGTCGAACGGTGGCCACGGCGAGCGACTAGCCCAACGGCCGGGGCGCGTCGAGACGGCTCCGGCTGCGCCGAGCGGGGCGGGCAGAGCGCGCGCGCCTGCGCCGCCCACGGCGACGGCGGCGCTGATGGCGCCGCGCGGCGCGTGCTAGGAGGGACACGCGCGCTCCGCGAGCAGCCGGCAGCCGCCCGACATCGCCCCCGCACGCCGCACGAAGAGGAACCTTGTCCAGCTCCGGTGAGTCCTACCCTCCGTCGCGCTTCTCGACCTTCCCGCCCGGCTCCTCGGACGACGACCTCGCCCTGCCGGGCGAGGCGCCCTCGTTCTCCAGCTCGCGATCCCGCCGCGTGATCGCCGTCGGGGGCGGCCGCGGGGGCGTCGGGAAGGCGACGCTCGCGGTCAACCTGGGCGTGTACTTCGCGCAGCTCGGGCGCGACGTGATCATCATCGACACCGACGCCTACAGCCCGGGGTTGCACGCGGCGCTCGGGATCGAGGCGCCGCCGCTCGTCACGCGCGAGGACATCGAGGAGGGCAAGGCCGAGCCGATCGCGACCACGGTGCCCGGGCTCCGGCTCGTCCCGACCGCGTACGACCCGATGACGGCCACGCCGCTCCGGCCCAGCCGCGCCGCCTACTGGATGAAGATGATTCAGGAGCTCGACGTCGACTACGTCATCGTCAGCCTCGGCGCGGCGACCGGCTCCTCGACGCTCGACCTCTTCCTGCACGCCGACGTCGGCATCTGCGTCACCACGCCCGAGCCGCTCGCGGTCGAGCACTCGTACCGCTTCTGCCGCGCGCTCTACCAGCGCACCCTGCGCCGGGCGCTCATGAAGGAGCGCTTCAAGGTCCGGCTGGTCGAGAAGGTGGCGGCGTCGCTCCCGGCGCTCGCGACGCCGCGCGACTTCATCATGGAGGTGAAGCGGTTCGACGAGGGGGTCGCGTCGCTCGCGGCCGCGCAGCTGCCGCGGGTGAAGCCGCACCTCGTGGTCAGCCAGACGCGGCACCGCTCCGACCTGGAGCTCGGCCCGGCGATGAGCGCCGTCTCGGAGCGCTTCCTCGGCATCTCCCTCGACTACCTCGGTCACATCGAGCACGACGACGCGGTGTGGCTGACCGCGCGGCGGCGCCAGCCGCTCCTCATCGACAGCCCGACCTCGAAGAGCGCGCGCAACCTCGAGCGCGTGGCCCGGCGCATCCTCGCGCTGCTCGCCGCGCGCGACTCGCGCCCGGCCGAGGCGCACGCGCGCGCCCTCGCCGCCGCCTCGAAGAGCGCCGCGCCGGCCACCCTGTACGAGGCGCTCGGCCTCGCCCGGACGGCCGCCGACGACGAGATCCGGCGCGCCTACAAGCGGCAGCGCGACATCTACCGCGAGGGGAGCCTGCCGGTGGTCAGCGTGCTGAGCCCCGCGGTGCTCCAGAAGGAGCAGGCGCGCATCGAGGAGGCGCACGACACGCTGCTCGATCCCGTGCGCCGCCGCGCCTACGACCTCTCGACCTACCCGGACGACCCGCGCACGCCGCTCGGCCCGGCGCGCGCCGAGAACGCCGCCGCGGCGGCCGAGCTCGCCATGCTCCAGGCCGAGCTCGCGCGCGAGATCAACGCCGAGACGCAGTTCAGCGGCGCGCTGCTGCGCAAGGTGCGCGAGTCGCAGGGGGTCGAGCTCACCGACATCTCGCAGCGGACGAAGATCTCGCTCGCGCACCTCCAGGCGATTGAAAACGAGTCGATGGGCGACCTGCCGGCGCCCGTCTATGTTCAGGGATTCGTTCAGGAAATCGCCAAGTTCCTGCGGCTCGACCCGGCCCAGGTGGCGAAGACCTACATGCGCCGCCTGCGCGAGATCTCCGCCGGAACGCGCGCCAGGCAGCATGGCTGAGGCGGCGCGCGCCGGCGCCGGGGCCGCGCGCGCCGGCGGGGATCTCGCCTTCTCGGCGCTCGCGTTCGTGCTCGCGCTCGTGCCGCGGCTCTACGTGGCGATCGCGTGGGCGCGCGAGCCGGTGTGGGACGGCCATTACTACGACTTCGGCGCGCGCCGGATCGCCGCCGGCCTGGGCTACTCGGACGATCTCGTCGTCGGCGGACAGCCGGTCTGGCACCCGTGGTGCCATTACCCGGTCGGCTACAGCGGCTTCCTGGGCCTTGTTTACAAGCTGTTCGGCGCCGGGCCGCACGTGGCGACCGTCGCGAACGCGGTGACCGGCGCGCTGCTCGTCGTCGCGGTCCATCGCCTCGCCCGGTACGCGACCACGCCGGCGCGCGCCCGCGCGGCGGCGCTCCTCGCGGCGCTCTCGCCGGGGCTCGTCCTCTACGCGGCGCTCGTCATGACCGAGCCGCTCGCGGCGCTCGGCCTGGCGACGGCGCCGTGGCTGCTCGCGCGCGACGCCGCCCGCGGGCGGCCGGTCCGCGGCGCGGTCCTCGCGGGCGCGGCGCTCGGGCTGGCGACGCTGGTGCGGCCGCAGAGCCTGCTCTGCGCGCCGGCGTTCGCGCTCCTCGCGCGGGGCGGCCCGGGCGGGGCGACCGGCGGGGCGTGGGCCGCGTGGCGGCGCGGCGCGCTCGCGGCGGCGCTCTCGACCGCGACGGCCCTCGCGATGGTGGCGCCGTGGACGATCCGGAATTGCCGCGTGATGGACGGCTGCGCGCTCGTCTCCACGAACGGCGGCTGGAACCTCGCCATCGGCGCGTTCCCGCGCGCGACCGGCCGCTTCGAGACGCTGCGCGCGGGCGACGGCTGCCCGATCGCGCGCGGGCAGGTGGCCCAGGACCGCTGCTGGATGGCCGAGGGGCTACGGTGGATCAAGGACGATCCCGGCCGCTGGCTGGGCCTGATCCCGAAGAAGCTGAGCTTCACGTTCGATCACGAGTCGTTCCCGGTCGGCTACCTGGGCGAGGCGAACCCGGCCGCGTGGCCCGAGGAGCGGCGCGCGGCGTGGCGGCGCGTGCTCACGACGTCGCACCTCGCGTTGCTCTCCGTCGCGGGGCTCGGGGTCGTGGCGCTGCCGCGGCCGAGGCCGTGGCGGGCGCTCGTCGCGCAGCTCGCGGCGCTCGCGGCGGTGCTCGGGCTCGTCGCGTGGGGGGTGCTCGGGGACGAGCACGCGTTCTGGCCGCTCGCGGTGGCGATCCCGCTCCTCGCGGCGCTGCCGCTGCCGGGCCGGCCCGCGAACGGCGGTGTCGTCGGCTACCTCGCGTTCGCGATCGCCTCGGTGGCGCTGACGCACGCGGTGTTCTTCGGCGAGGACCGGTATCACATGGTCGTGACCCCGGCGCTGTGCATCCTGGCGGCGTGCGCGCTGCGGCGCGGGGAGGCCGCGCGCGAAGCAGGGAAGGCGGCGGGAGACCGCGGCACGGAGAGACTCGCAGCAAGTCCGATGCATTGAATACGGGCTTCGCCGCGCGATCGTTCGTCAGGGCGCCGCCACCGCCCCCACCCCGCCGGGCGCCGCCACCGCCCCTTCCTGCTCGGCCAGCACGACGATCTCGACGCGCCGGTTCTTCGCCCGCCCTTGCTCCGAGGCGTTCGGCGCCACCGGCGCGAACTCCCCCGCCCCGGCCGCGGACAGGCGCTGAGGCGACACCCCGCCCTCGATGAGCACCTCGACGACCGCCACCGCGCGCGCCGCCGAGACGTCCCAGCTCGACGCGCCCTTCGCGCTCCTCGCCTTCCTGTCGTCCGTATGCCCGACGACCTGGAACCGGTGATCCGCGATCGTCCGGAGCACCCCGGCGACCTCGGCCAGGAGCTTCCGCCCGGCCGGCTTGACCTCGGTCCTCGCGCCGTCGAACAGCGCGTCGCTCGAGATCTCGAGCAGCGGCAGCCCACCGCGGATCCCGACGCGGATCTTCCCGCCGTCCACCGCCGCCTGGAGCCTGCTCGCGACGTCGCGCATCCGCGCCGCGCGCGCCTCGGCCGCCGCCTGGTGGCGGCGCAGCTCGTCGACCTTGGCCCGCGCCTCGGCGAGCTCCGCCGACAGGCTGCCGCGCTCGTTCGCGAGCTGGCCCACGCTCTGCCCGGCGCTCCGGAGCCGCGCCGACAGCTCCTCGTTCATCGCGGCGAGCTCGTCCAGCCGCCGCGCGAGCCCCGCCTCGGTCGTCGTCACCTCGGAGAGCCGGAGATCGCGCGCCCGGAGGTCGTCCGCCAGCCGCGAGAGCTCTGCCTCGATCGCGGCGGCCTGCGCCGACCGCTGCGCCGCCTCGGCGCGGGCGAGCTGGGCCTCGGCGCGCGCCCGCTCCCCCGCCTCGCGCTCTCTCCGGATCTCCGCGCGCGCCTGATCGTACAGATCCTGCCGGACGAGGCAGCCCGGCGTCGCCAGCCCGAGCAGGCCGGCCGTGAGGAGCCTCGCCGCGGCGGGCCAGCGCCGCGACAGCCACGCCGGGATCTTACCGGCCGTCGTCGTGGTGTTCATGCGTCGCGCGCACTCTGGCACGAAACCGTCGGCGCGACGAAATCGCGGCGAACGTCCCGCGGCCGCCGCCGAACGGCCGTCCCACGCCGGGCGATCCCCTGGTACCCTCGCCGGCGTGAGCTCTCGGCGAACTTGGTTTTCCGTGGGCGCCCTGGCCGCGACGACGCTGGCAGCCAGCGCCGCGGCGGCGTTCCCGCACGTCGTCCGCGAGGGCGAGACCCTCGCGCAGATCGCGGAGCGCACCTACGGGCGCGTGCAGATGGAGCAGGTGCTCGTCGCCGCCAACGCGCTCGACGCGGGCGCCGGCGTGCCGATCATGCCCGGCCTGCGGCTGGAGGTGCCCGCGCTCGGCCACCACCGCGTCACCGCCGGCGAGACCTGGGCGATCCTCGCGGAGCGCCTGCTCGGGGCCGCCGACCGCAGCGACGTCCTCGCGCTCTCGAACGACACGATGCCCTGGATCGAGCCGACCGACGGGCAGGAGATCATCGTGCCGTACAACCTGCGGTACGTCGTCGGCCAGCACGACACGCTGCTCACCATCGCCTACCGCTTCCTCGGCAAGCGGGACAAGGCGTGGATGCTCCACAAGTACAACCACTTCAAGAAGGACACGCTGCGCCGCGGCATGGTGATCCTCGTGCCGCTCACGGATCTGCCGCTCACGACGCAGGGCAAGGCCGAGGCCGCGAGCGCCGGCGCGCTGGTGCGCTCCGAGGGGGCGGGCCGCGCGCGCGAGGCCCAGCGCCGGGTCGACGCCGAGCTGCCGCAGCTCGCGAGCGACGTGCGGAGCGGCCGCTACATCGACGCCGTCGCGCGGGCGAGCCGCCTGCTCGGCTACGGCGACCTCGCCCGGATGCAGATCGCCACGCTGCACCGGAACCTGCTCGAGGCCTACGTCGCGCTCGACGCCACCGGGCTCGCCGAGACCGCCTGCGCCGCGTGGCGCGAGCACGATCCGACCGCGCGGCTCGACCCCATCGAGCTCAGCCCGAAGATCGTGCGCGCCTGCACCTCGTCGACCGAGCTGCACCTCAGGCTGCCTCCGCCGGACCCCGCGCCGCCGGACCCCGCGGACGCGGGCGGTGCGCGGTGACCTCGCAGCCGCCGGCGCCCGATCGCCTGCCCGCCGGGCACCGCGTCGCGTCGCGGTACACCGTGGAGTCGGTCGTCGGCGAGGGCGCCTCCGGCGTCGTCTACCGCGCCGCCCGCGACGAGGACGGCCGGCGCGTCGCGCTCAAGGTGATCCACAGGCACCTCTCGGGCACGCCGCAGATCTTCCGGCGCTACCACCGGGAAGCCGCCATCCTGAAGCGCATCGAGGGCCCGCACGTCGTCCGGATGCTCGACTTCGTCGACGAGGGCGGGCTCCTCGTGATCGCGCTGGAGCACATCGACGGCAGCTCGCTCGAGGAGCTCCTGCGGGAGCACGCGCCGCTCGAGGTCGACCGGGCGATCGACGTCGCCCTCCAGATCTGCGCCGCGCTCGAGACCGCGCACGCGGCGGGCGTGGTCCACCGCGACCTCAAGCCGGCCAACGTGCTCCTCGAGCGCCCGGACGCGCCGCCGCCGGGCGGCCACGCCGGCGGCGCGCCGTCGCCGCTCGCGGGCCGCGTCCGCGTGGTCGATTTCGGGCTCGCGAAGGTGGTGCACGGCGAGCAGATGACCACGGGGCTCACCGAGCAGGACATGATCTTCGGGACGCCGGAGTACATGGCGCCGGAGCAGGTGCGCGGCGAGGACGTCGATCCGCGCTGCGACATCTACGCGCTCGGCTGCATCCTCTACGAGATGGTGGTCGGCGCCGTGCCGTTCAGCAAGCGGACGCCCATCGCCGTCATGACGGCGCAGATCACCGAGCAGCCGCTCCCGCCGCGCTCCGGCAAGCGCGACGGGCTCATCTCGGCCGGCCTGGAGGCCGTCATCCTGAGGGCCCTCGCCAAGGACCCGGCGGAGCGGCACCCGAGCGCCCGGGCCTTCGCCGACGCCCTGCGCGCCTGCCGCGAGCGGCGCGTCGTGGGCCACACCCCCGCGAGCCTCGCGGACACCGTCTCGATCACCGAGCTCGCGCTCGAGCGGACCGGCGTGGACTACGCCGCGGCGCCCCAGAACGACGCTTTCACCGCGGACGTCTCCCCCGCCGTTCCGCCCCGGGAGAGCCGGGGAAACGGGGCGCTGTCCGCGGGCCGCTCCGCGGCGCTCGACGGCGCGTCCGCCGGCGGCGCAGCGGCCGCGGCGACGCCGGCGCGCCCCTCGCGCGAGCGGCTCCTCTGGACCGTGGTGGCCATCCTGTGCGCGGCCGCCGGCATCGTGGTCGGCACGCTGTTCGGGGCACGTTAGCGACGCCGCCGCCCTGGATTGCGGCTATGGCGTGGAGCGCGCGGATTCGTGATAATCGCTATCATGCGCTCTCTGCTGTCGGGCGACGCTGCTCTCACGTCCTCCCGCTCCGCCCGGCGGCGGCGCGCGCTCCCCTGCGCCGCCGCCGCGCTCACCCTCTTCGCGCCCGCGGCCGCGTCGGCCTACGACTCGCTCGCTGCGCCGTGCGCCGACGACCCGTTCACCTGCGAGCGGGGGGCGGTCGCCTTCACGCGCAGAGAAGGGGTCCCGCTCGAGCTCGACTTCGATACGGGCTGGGTCCCCCCGGGCTCACCGTTGCAAGTGAACCTCCGGGCCGCGGTCTACGCGAACACGCAGGTCTCGCTGAGCGGAGCGCTCGAGGCGTCGTGGCCAGAGGCGCTCGCGCTCGCGGCCCCCGGCGACCAGGGCGGGGGCACGTTCAGCTGCGATTACGGGCTCGACGTCAGCGCACAGGGGCGCATCAGCATTTCCGTCCTCGGCCAGGACTTCGACTGGACAGGCGATATCCCTTATGTGCCCCAGATCGATTTCCAGGTGCACCAAAGCGAGCCGTTCGACGCCTGGGGCTGGGAGCCGGGCGTCGCGCTGGCGAGCTCGACCGAGCCGCAGCGGCTCGCGTCCGTCTCCCTCGGCGATCTCATCGGCGGCTCGATCCCCGGTATCGATGGGAGGTTCGAGCTCGACGTCGCCATGGATGTCGACGCGCGTTACGTGACCCACCGCGTGGCCATCGAGACGCTCGAGCAGGCGACGGTGAGCGGGGGCGACATCACCAAGGAGCGCGGCGCCTCCTTCACGGAGTACCCGGGCGGCCCGTCGGTCGAGCTCGACGTTCGTCCGGAGGGCTCGGTGCGTTACGAGGGCACGCTCCACCTCATCCCCGCGTTCAGCGTCAGCCTGCTGGGCCGCGAGTGGTCGATCCCGATCGCCGACATCCCGCTCGACTTCCCGCTCACCGAGCGGGCGTGGATCTTCGACAGCGAGCGCGTCCACGTTCCGCTCCCGGATCTCGCGCTGGACAAGCGGGAGATCGACTTCGGCGCGGTCGAGGTCGGGCAGGCCAACGTGGAGATCGTCCAGCTGTCGAACGCAGGGGAGGCGCCGCTCGACGTCGCCGTGACGACCGACGATCCGGAGAGCTTCGAGCTCGTGGACGCGCTCGAGATCGATCCCGAGACGGCGGTCGACTTCGCGATCCGCTTCGCGCCGAAGGCGGGCGGCGAGTTCGCGGCGACCGTCCGCGTCGCGTCGAACGACCCGAGCGATCCGGTGCAGGAGATCGCCGTGAAGGGGATCGGCGTCGCGCCGCCGGACGAGGAGCCGGACGGCGGTGAGCTCGCCGAGGAGGACGGCGGCTGCGGCTGCCGCGTCGCCGGGGGCGCGGGCGGCGGGGCGTGGGCGGCCTCCGGGCTGTCGCTCGCCGCGCTCGCGGGCGGCCTCAGGCGCCGGCGCCGCGCGGCCTGAGCCCCGGGTCTCCGGCGCCGCTCGGCGCGGCCCGCGCCTCAGGCGGCGCTCGGCGGCCCCACGGAGATCTTCCGGCGCGTCGACGCGGCCGCGATCTGCGCGAGCTCCTCGCCGCGCAGCGTCTCCTTGACCACGAGCGCCTCCGCGGCGGCCTCGAGGCCCTCGCGGCGATCGACGAGCAGCTGCTTGGCCTTCAGGTACATCTCGCCGAGCCGCTCCCTCACCTCCTCGTCGACCTCGCGCGCGGTCTCCTCGCTGCACGTGCGCTCCTCCTGGATCACGCCGAGCATGGGCGCGCCGACGTTGCGCGAGAGCGCGGGCAGCCCGAGGCGCCGGCTCATCCCGAGGCGGGTCACCATCTCGCGGACGAGCGCCGTGGCCCGCCCGAGATCGTCGTGCGCGCCGCTCGAGACCTGGCCCAGCGCGATCTCCTCCGCCGCCCTGCCGCCGAGCATCACCGTGACGCGCGACTCGATCTCCTGCTCGGTGACCAGCTGGCGCTCGTCGCGCGGCACCTGGATCGTGACGCCGAGCGCGCCGATCGTGCGCGCCACGATCGACACCCGCTCCACCGGATCGGCGGCCGGCAGCGCGAGCGCGACGAGCGCGTGCCCGGCCTCGTGATACGCCACGCGCCGCCGCTCCTCCGCGGTCATGATCTGCCCGCGGCGCCGGAGCCCGAGCTGCGACCGATCGAGCGCCTCGTCGAAGTCGGCCTGGGCGATCTCCCTGGCGCCGCGCCGCGCCCCGGCGAGCGCCGCCTCGTTGACGATCTTGGCGAGGTCGGCCCCCACCATGCCCGGCGTGCGGCGCGCCACGAGCCCGAGGTCGACGTCCTTCGCGAGCGGCACCCGCCGCGCGTGCACGGCGAGGATCGCCTCGCGCCCCTGCAGATCGGGCCGATCCACGATGACCTGGCGATCGAAGCGCCCGGGCCGCAAGAGGGCCGGATCGAGCACCTCGGGCCGGTTGGTGGCGGCCATCAGGATGACGGTGGTGCGCGCGTCGAAGCCGTCGAGCTCGGCGAGGAGCTGGTGCAGCGTCTGCTCGCGCTCGTCGTGGGTCGAGAGGGCGCTGAGGCCGCCCCGCGTCCTGCCCACGGCGTCGATCTCGTCGATGAACACGATGCTGGGCGCGCTCTTGCGCGCCTCCTCGAAGAGCTCGCGCACGCGCGCGGCCCCGAGCCCCACGAACATCTCGACGAACTCGCTCGCGTTCAGCGAGAAGAACGGCACGTTCGCCTCGCCCGCTACGGCGCGCGCGAGCAGCGTCTTTCCGGTGCCGGGCGGCCCGACGAGCAAGAGGCCGCGCGGGATCCGCCCGCCCAGCGATCGGTACCGCGACGGCTCCTTGAGGAAGTCGACCACCTCGACGAGCTCGTCCTTGGCCTCGTCGACCCCCGCGACGTCGGAGAAGCGCACCGGATCCTGCCTGAATCGATCGTAGATCTTCGCCCTGCTGCGCAGGAACCCGAGCGGCCCGCCTGGCCCCGACCCCGCCCGGCGCAGCATCATGAAGAACGCCGCGTTGATGAGGAGGAGCGGCAGGAGCCAGATCACCACCTGCGTCCACGCCGCGGACCTGGCGCTCTTCGCCTCGACCCGGACCTGCTGCTCGAGCAGCGCCCGCACGATCGGCTCGTCCTCGACGCCGGGCAGCCGCGTCACGCGGACGCGCTCCTCGGGCCGCTGCGCGCCGGCGCGGCGGACGAGCTCGATCTCGTCGGGCTTCACCACCGCCGAGGCGATCTCCCCGCGCCGCACCTCGGCGACCGCCTCGTCGTAGGGCACGAGCGGGGGCCCGGGCGGCTTGACGATCCCGGAAAAGACCAGGACCGCGGCGGCGATCAGCAGGTACCCGAGCCACGTGCGCGACGCCGGCCTTTTCTCGTCAGCCATTCCATGGAGCTGATGTGGGGAGGGCGCCGCCTCGGCAAGCCCTGGGACCCGGAAGAACCGGAAATCACACGGTAAAGCGGCGCAGGGAGGGCGCCTCCGGGGATCCAGGCTAAGAAGCGCCCCTGTGCCGCTCGCTTCCGACCGCGCCTCGCTCGCCGCGTTCCCCATCGACTGGGGCGGGCTCGCCCCGCTCCGCCTCAAGTCGCGCGCCGTCGCCGAGGGCGTCTACGCCGGGATGCACCGGAGCATCCGCAAGGGCGCCGGCGTCGAGTTCGGCGGGCAGCGGCCCTACGTGCCCGGCGACGATCTCCGCTTCTTCGATCGCCGCGCCCTGCTCCGCCACGATCGCCTCATGGTGCGCGAGTTCGAGACCGAGACCGATCGCGCCCTCTGGCTGTGCGTCGACGCCACTGCCTCGATGTCCTACCGCGGCCGGCGCGCGCCCGGCGCCAAGCTCGCCTACGCGGCGCTCATCGCCGCGGCCATGGCCCGCGTCGCGCTCGCCACCGGCGACCCGGTGGGCCTCGCGTGGCTCGGCGGCGCCGGCACCCACGGCCTGCCCGCCATGGCCGGGCGCGAGGCGTTCGAGCGGATCGTGGGCGCCCTCGAGGCCACCTCCGCGGCCCAGGACTGGAGCGGCGACGCCGGCGCCATCGAGCGCGCGCTCGCGCCCATCGCGAAGAAGGCCCGCCGCGGCGCCGTCGTCCTGCTCATCTCGGATCTCCTCGATCTTGCTCATGAATCCGGCGCGGAGCGCGCGCTCTCCGCGTTCACGCCGCTCAGCACCGGCGGCCGCACGCTGATCGCCCTCCAGGTGCTCGATCCGAGCGAGGCGGAGCTCGACTTCGAGGGCAACGTGCGCCTCCGCGCGCTCGAGGGCGGCGCCGTCGTCGAGGCCGACGCGGGCGCGGTCCGCGCGCAGTACAAGGCGCGCCTCGCGGCCCTGGCCGAGGTCTGGGCGCGCGCGCTCGCGTCGCGCGGGGGCCGCCTGCTCCGCGCGACGAGCGCCGATCCCCCGACCGACGTCGTCCGCTCCCTGGTGCAGGCGATCGCCGAGGTGCGGCGATGAGCTTCGTCACGCTGGGCGCGCTGCTCGTCGCGCTGCTCGTCGGCGCGCCGATCGCCGCGCACCTCCTGCGCCGCCGCCGCGCCGAGGAGCGGCCGTTCCCGCCCGCGCGCCTGGTCCCCCCCACGCCGCCGACGGCGCGGCGCCGGAGCCTCCTCGAGGACCGCGCCCTGTTCGCCACCCGGGCCGTCTCGGTGATCGCGCTGGCCGTGCTCGGCGCCACGCCGCTCCTGCGCTGCTCGCACCTGTCGCTCAGCCGCAGGGCGGGCGCGTCGGTCGCGCTCGCCATCGTCGTCGACGACTCGCTCAGCATGCGCGCGCGCCCGGGCGGCGGCGGCGCGGAGCGCGCCGGCCCCTCGCGGTTCGAGCGCGCGCTCACGGCCGCGCGCGAGCTCGCCGGCGGGCTCGCGCCCGGCGACGCCGCGGCGCTCGTCCTCGCGGGCGCCCCGGCGCGCGTCGCCCTCGCGTCGACGACCAACCTCGCCGCCGTCGCCGAGGCGCTCGCCGCGGTGACGCCGTCGGACCGCGCCACCGACCTCGACGGCGCCCTCGATCTCGCGCGCGATCTGCTCCGGGGGCTGCCCCAGAGCGACAAGCGCATCGTGCTCCTCAGCGACCTCGCCGACGGCGCGCCCGGCGCCCCGCCCATCTCGGGCACCCCCGACATCGCCACGTGGGTGCCGCTCGAGGAGCTGGAGGCGGCGGGAGAGGACTGCGGGATCGTGCGCGCGGATCGATCCAGCCAGAAGGCGCGCGTCCGCGTCGTCTGCACCGCCGCGCAGGCCGCCGCGCCCGGGCCCGACCTCCCCGCCGCGGAGCGCGACGGCGGCGCGCCGGCGCCGGCCGCCTCCGCGGCGGGCGCGTCCGCCGCGGCGGGGCGCTCCCTCGAGGTGCGCGCCGGCGACGCGGTGCTCGGCAAGGTCGCGCTCGATCCGGCGCTGCGCGCCGAGGAGATCACGATCGACCTGCCCTCCGGGACGCCCGAGGTCCTGATCGCCGCGCTCACCGGCGGCGACGCGATCGCCGAGGACGACCGCGCGCCGATCATCTCCGCGGGCGGCCCGCTCTCGATCGCGGTCGTGGTCGACCCCGCGACCACGCACGTCGAGACGGGCGGCCCGCCGCCGCTCGAGCAGGCGCTCTCGGCGCTCGATCTCGACGCGCAGATCAGGCCGCTGCCCTCGGTCCCGGAGCACGCGGACGAGCTGGCCGCGCACGCGGGGCTCATCGTCGACGACGCGCCCGGCTTCACGCCCGAGGTGCGCCGCTCGCTCGCCGCGTGGGTCGAGCGCGGCGGCGTCGCGCTCCTGACGCTCGGCCAGCGCGCCGCCGCGGCGCCGCTCGGCGCCGGGTTCGAGCCGCTGGTGCCCGGCGTCGTCCGCTGGTCGGCGTCCCCGACGCGCGGGGTGGATCCCGCCACGGCGGGCTGGCTCGGCCCGTCCGCGGCCGGCCTCGCCGACGTCGCCCCGCGCGGCCGGGCCACGCTGGGCGCCGAGGCCTCGGAGGGCGCCGAGGTGCTCGCCCGGTGGTCGGACGGCGCCCCGTTCCTCGTGCGCCGCCCGCTCGGGCGCGGCGTCGTGCTGTTCATGACGCTGCCGCTCAGCACGGAGGAGAGCGACGTCGCGCTGCGGCCGGCGTTCCTCTCGCTGCTCGACGGCTTCGTCGGCGCCGCGCGCGCCCGCGGCGGCGCGCGGCGGCTCGCCGCGGGCGAGGCGTGGACGTTCGACGGCTACCGCGACGTCAAGGTCGAGCGCGTGCAGGTCGACCGCGGCCAGGGGCCCGCGGGGCGCGAGGCGCTGCCGGTCGTGGAGGTCGAGCGGCGGCTGCGCGTCTCGCCCCCGCTCGCCGGGCTCTACGAGCTCACCCTGGACGGCGAGCGCTCGACGCGCGTCGTGTCGGTCCCGGAGCGCGAGATCGACCTCCGCCCCCGGCGCGTCGCCGAGAGCGCCCGCGCGGCGGAGCTCGGCGGCATGTCGGCGTCCATCGATGGGTCGCCTTACGTGGCGCTGCTGCTGCTCGCGCTGCTCGCGGCCGAGCTCCTGCTGCGCGCCATCGGCGGGCGTCGGGAGGCGGCGGAGATCAGGGCGGGCTGAGGCTGGCGGCCGCGCTCAGTGCGTCTGCCAGTGCGGGGGGATCTCGTCCGCCGGCGCGAACTCGGGCTTGGCCGGCGCGGCGGGCACGACGGCCGCCCGGCGGGGCCCGTTCGGCTTGAAGCTGTGCTCCGCGGCCGGGAACGTGCGCGACTGCACCTCGTCCACATAGGCGCGCGTCGCCTCCACGATCTGGTCGCCGACCTCGGCGAAGCGCTTCGCGAACTTCGGCGTCAGCTCGCGGAACATCCCGAGCAGGTCGTAGCAGACGAGCACCTGCCCGTCGCAGCCGGCCCCGGCGCCGATGCCGATCGTCGGCACGGAGACCGCCGCCGTCACCTCCTGCGCGAGGTCCGGCGGGATGGCCTCGAGCACGATCGCGTAGGCGCCCGCCTCGTCGAGGATGCGCGCGTCGGCGATGAGGCGCTCGGCCGCCTCGTCGCCCTTGCCCTGCACCTTGAAGCCGCCCATCGCGTGCACCGACTGCGGCGTGAGCCCGAGGTGGCCCATCACCGGGATGCCCGCGGCGACGATCCGGCGCACGTGCTCCGCGATCTCGGCGCCCCCCTCGAGCTTGATGCTCTCGAAGCTGCCCTCCTTCATCATCCGCCCGGCGTTCTCGAGCGCGTGCATCGGGGAGAGCTGGAAGCTCATGAACGGCATGTCGCCCACGACGTGGGCGCGCCGCGCGCCGCGCGCCACCGCGCGCCCGTGATAACAGATCTCCTCGACCGTCACCGGGAGGGTGGTCGCGTGCCCCTGCACGACCATCCCGAGCGAGTCGCCGACGAGCAGCAGATCGGCGCCGCCCTCGTCGAGCAGCCGCGCCATCGTGAAGTCGTAGGCCGTCACCATCGCGATCGGCGAGACCCCTTTGCGGGCGCGGATCTCGGGGACCGTGACCTTCGTCGAGCGCTGCGCTGGCCTGCGCGCGCTGCCGCCACCATTGCCTTGCGGACCGTACATATGCCTCCGGGTCGCGGCCGCACCTGCGGTCCACGCCTCCGGAGAGGCTAGGGCCGCGCCCATGGCAGGGCAAGACGCGGCGCGCGCCGGCCGCGGCCGGCATGGTCACAATCCCCAAGGATCGCGGACGGTTATCGACTGCAGCAGCAGCGGCGGGCGGCGCCGGGAGCCGCCGCCCGCCGCCCGCTCCTGCGCCGGCCGCTCATCCGCGGCGGTGGCCGGCGCCGCCGGAGGGGAGCGCGACCGCCGGCGCCCGCGACGCGCCGAGCAGCGCGGCCCTCGGGTTCGTCAGCGCGGTCAGGACGTGGTCGCGCCAGCCGCCGTCGATGAACAGGTAGTCGCGCGCGTACCCCTCGACCACGAAGCCGAGGCGCCGGAGCAGCCGGCCGCTGCGCTCGTTGTGCGGCAGGTAGTTCGCCATCACCCGGTGAAAGCCGAGCGTGTCGAACACGTACGCGATCGCCGCCTGGAGCGCCTCGAACATCACGCCCGAGCCCACGGCGCGCTGATCGAGCGAGTAGCCGAGGGTCGCGGCCTGGAAGGCGCCGCGCACGAACTGGGTGAAGTTGCAGACCCCGATCACCTCGCCGTCGGGCGCGCCGCGCCACTGCAGCGCGAGCCGGAGCGCCCGGTCGGCGGCGAAATCGTCGTGATCTCGGAGCAGGCGCTCGCGCCAGAACGCCTCGGTGTAGAAGCCCTCGGGGCGCGGCGGATCCCACCGGGCCAGGTGGTCGCGGTTGCGCTCGAAGTAGGCGAGATAGCGGCCGGCGAAGTCGATGGGCGGGATGAGGAGGCGCAGCCGCGGGGTCTCGATGCAGACGGAGCTCTTCAACCCGGCCTCCCGCGCGGCGCGCCTACGACAGGGTCCCCTCGTCGAGGCGGCGCATCCCTTCGAGGAGCAGGGCCTCGGGCGAGGCGGTGATGCTGCGGGTGCTCGGCGAGAAGGTCGGATCGAGGCGGAAGTCGCCCTCCCGGAGCGTGAGCATCCTGTAGAACGCGTCCTCGCCCTGCGCGCCCGCCCAGAGCGCGTGGACGACCTGCCCGTCGGCGAAGTGGATCTCGCCGGCCATGGAGTTCGCCTGGATCTTGAGCGCGCACGTCTTCCGGCCGTGCCAGAGGATCTGGATCATGTCCGGCAGGCCCATCTCGGCGAGCGAGCCGGACACGCCGCGCGGGACGGCGGTCGAGGAGCGCCGCTCGATGAGCTGGCGGAGCTTGGCGGCCATGACGTCGGTCGACGCCGGCTTCGAGACGAAGTCGTCGACGCCGAGATCGAAGGCGCGCTGGGCGGTCTGCCGGTCGGTCTTCGCGGTGAGGATGACCCACGTCTTGTCGCGGCCGAAGCCGAGCTTCAGCGCGTCGGCGCGGAGCGCGAGGCCGGCGTCGGGCTCCTCGAGATCGATCTCGCTGACGACCACCTCGATGTCCTTCGTCTCGAGCTCGCGGCGCGCCTGCGCCACGTTGCGCGCGATCGAGACCTCGAACCCCTGCTCGAGGAGGCGCAGCTCGAGCACCGTCGTCTCCTCGGGATCCGGGTCGACGATGAGCGCCTGGTGCCGGTCGGCGAGGAGCTTCGCGCGCATGTCGTCGCCGGTCATGACCTGGCGGAAGAGGTCGACGATGTTCGGATCGAAGATGGTGCCGCGGTACTGGGCGAGCACGTCGCACGCCTCGGGCGGGCGGAGCGCCTTGCGGTAGGGGTTGCGCGGGTTCTGGGTCAGGTCGGCGTAGGTGTCCGCGACCGCGAGGATGCGCGCGCCGAGCGGGATCTCCTTGCCGGACAGGCCGTCGGGGAAGCCGCTGCCGTCGTAGCGCTCGTACATCAGGTTGATCGCCGAGACGACCTCCTGCGGCAGCCCCACCGACTCCATGAGGTGCGCCGGGAGGTCGACGCTCTTCGTCGCGGCGAGCCGGTGCCCCTCGTACTCGGCGACGTTGAGCGCGGTGAGGTGGTACGGGCCGTTCTTGCCGAGGTCGTGCAGGTAGGCCGAGGCCACGTAGCTCGCGACAGTCGTCGGCGGCAGGCCGATGCGCTCGCAGAGCTTGCGGACGATGCGCGCGACCGTGGAGGAGTGGCCGCGGAGGTCCTGCCGCGCGTTCTCGAGCAGGCTCACGAGGACGTTCAGCGTCTCGACGTACGCGTGGCTCGTGGTCGGGTGGGGCGGCGGCGGGGCCGCCACGGCAGGCGCGGAGACCGGGGCGAGCTGCGGCTGAGCGGGGGGCGAGGGCGGCACCGGCGTGGGCGGGGGGCCGGCCGGGGCCACGCGCGGCGGGGCGGAGGGCGCGCGCATCACCGCCGGAGCCTGCGGCGTCGTGACGAGCGGCACGGGCACGGGCCCGAGCGGCGGCGTCACGTGCGCCGGCTGCCCGTGCATCGTCTGCGGGTGCATCGCCGTCTGCCCGTGCATCGTCTGCGGGTGCATCGCCGTCTGCCCGTGCATCGCCGTCTGCGGGTGCATCGCCGTCTGCCCGTGCATCGTCGGCTGCGGGTGCATCGCCGTCTGCCCGTGCATCGTCGGCTGCGGGTGCATCGCCGTCTGCCCGTGCATCGCCTGCGGGTGCGCGGGCACCGGCTGTCCGTGCATCGTCTGCCCGTGCATCGGCTGCGGGTGCGCAGCGGGCACGTGCGTCATCGACGTGCGATCGAGCATCGACGCGCGCTCGTGCGTCATCGACGTGCGCTCGAACGGGTTCGTGTTGTTGTAGAGGATCTCGTCGAACGAGCTGACCGGCCGCAGCAGCGAATTGAAGGCCGTCGTGTCGCCCCGATAATGGTAGGCGATGGCCGCGCGCACCGCCGCCGGCCTGGCGACGATGGCGCGCACGTCCCGCACGCCCGCTGCCAGCCTGATCTCGTGCAGCGCGGCGTCGTTGTCGGGATCCGCGGTGGCGACCGAGAGCGTGGTGTTCCGATCGTCGAGCAGGACCGGAAAGACGCCGTGCAACGTCGCGGTGATCGCCGAGACCTTGGCGAGCACGCGGGGCTCGATGATCGCCTTCGAGAGCTTCTCGGTCGAGACGAAGCGGGTGTTGTGGACGGTCGCGACGAACTTCAGGAGCTCGGCCTCGTTGACGATATCGAGCTCGATGATGGCGTCCTCGATGCGGCCGCGGGTCCGCATCGCGTACTCCACCGCGCGACGATGGTCGTCCGGGGTGATGCGCCCCTCGAGGACGAGGCGATCGGCAATCCGCTGGTTCAATCCTTGAACGGAAGCCATCGAAACCCTGATTCTACTCAGAAATTGGAGGTAGGCGCGCGCCTAAGAGCCCTCGCGGAACGGAAGCACGCGGGGAAAGCTGGCCAGCCGCTCGCGGCGTATCAGCCATGGGGTGCGCTTGATGAATGAGAGCAGAGCTCGGCGCGGTGTGCGAGCCCCGTGAACATCCCGGCCAGCGCCGGTCGGCTCCCGAGGCCCGCACCGCCCCGATGCGCTGCCACGTGCAGGTGAAGACTGACCCTGGGTAGGCGCTCACGCCACGTCCGGCGCGGCTCGCCGGGCCGGCAAGCTCAGGGCTGGAAGAGGAAAGCGGTTCCCCGGGACAGCGCTCGGAAGAGAGGAGCACGCCCAGGGCGTGGGGTGGGCCCCGCCCTGGGCGCGCCGCCGGCGATCACTCCTCGTTCACGGCCGTGAGCGTCTCCTCGGGACGCGGCGGCCGCGGGGCGACGTACGGCGCCTGCACCACCGGCTCGCCCTCGACCACGACCTGGAGGCGCTTGTAGGCGGGCAGCCCCGTCCCGGCCGGGATCAGGCGACCCATGATGACGTTCTCCTTGAGACCGCGGAGATCGTCCGTCTTGCCGTTGATGGCGGCCTCGGTGAGCACCTTGGTCGTCTCCTGGAACGACGAGGCGCTGATGAACGACTCGGTCGACAGGCTGGCCTTGGTGATGCCGAGGAGGAGCGCCTCGGCGATGGCGGGCTTGCCGCCGCGCTCGAGGACGTTCTCGTTCTCCTTCTCGAAGATGTGCTTCTCCACCTGCTCGTCGACCAGGAAGTTCGTATCGCCGACCTCGCGCACGCGGACCCGCCGGAGCATCTGCCGGACGATGACCTCGATGTGCTTGTCGTTGATGCCGACGCCCTGGAGCCGGTAGACCTGCTGGATCTCGTTCACGAGCCAGGCCGACAGCTCCTTCTCGCCCTTCACCCGGAGGATGTCGTGCGGGTTCGGCGGGCCGTCCTGGAGGGGGTCACCCGCGCGCACCCGGTCGCCCGGCTGCACCTGGATGTGCTTGCCCTTGGGGATCAGGTACTCGCGCGCCTGATCGCCGAGCGCATGCCCGTCCGGCGAGTACGGCGTGATGATGACCTTCCGCTTGCCCTTCGTGTCCTTGCCGAACGTGACCTCGCCGTCGATCTCGCTGATGATCGCGTGATCCTTCGGCTTTCTGGCCTCGAACAGCTCGGCGACGCGGGGCAGACCGCCGGTGATGTCCTGCACCTTCGTCGTGTCGCGCGGGATCTTCGCGATGACCTCGCCGGCCTCGATGAGATCCCCCTCCTGCGCGACGATGTGCGCGCCGACGGGGAGCAGGTAGCGCGCCTCGAGCTCGCTGTTCGGGAGCTTCAGCGTCCTGCCGGACTCGGGGTCCTTCAGCGAGATGCGCGGGCGGACGTCGGCCGCCTTCGACTCGATGACGACCTTTCGAGAGAGGCCCGTCACCTCGTCGAGGCGATCCTGCACGCTGACGCCCTCGATCAGGTCGCCGAACTTCACCACGCCGGAGACCTCGGTGAGGATCGGCGTCGCGAACTGGTCCCACTCGGCGAGCAGCTCGCCGGGCTTGGTGCGCTCGCCGTCGGCCTTCTTGAGGATGGCGCCGTAGACGAGGCGGTTGTGCTCGCGCTCGCGCCCCGTCTCGTCGACGACCACGATCTCGCCGTGGCGGTTCATGACCACCATGGTGCCGTCCTTCTTCTTCTGGACGACCGCGCGGCGGAGGCGGACCGTGCCCTCGGTGCGGGCCTCGAGGTAGCTCGCCTCGATCTTGCCGCGCGCCGCGGTGCCGCCGATGTGGAAGGTGCGCATGGTGAGCTGCGTGCCCGGCTCGCCGATCGACTGGGCGGCGATGATGCCCACCGCCTCGCCGATGTTGACCCGGTAGCCGCGCGCGAGGTCGCGGCCGTAGCACAGCGCGCACACCCCGCGGCGGAGCTGGCAGGTGAGCACCGAGCGGATGACGACCTCCTCGATGCCGGCGTCCTCGATGGACCGCACCGCCTGCTCGTCGAGCTCGGTGTTCGCCGTGATGAGCACCTCGCCGGTGAGCGGGTCGACCACGTCCTCCAGCGCGACGCGGCCGAGGATGCGGTCGCCGAGCGGCTGGATGACCTCGCCGGCCTCCTCGAGCTTCGCCACGCGGATGCCGTCGAGCGTGCCGCAGTCGAACTCGGAGATGACCGCGTCCTGCGCCACGTCGACGAGCCGCCGGGTGAGGTAGCCCGAGTTCGCCGTCTTGAGCGCGGTGTCGGCGAGGCCCTTGCGCGCGCCGTGCGTCGAGATGAAGTACTGGAGCACGCTGAGACCCTCGCGGAAGTTCGCGGTGATCGGCGTCTCGATGATCTCGCCGGACGGCTTGGCCATCAGGCCGCGCATCGCGGCCAGCTGCCGGATCTGCTGCGTGGAGCCGCGCGCGCCGGAGTCGGCCATGATGTAGATCGGGTTGAAGCTCGGCTCGACCGACTCCTTGCCCGTCTCGTGATCGACGACGGTCTCCTTGCCGATGCCGGCCATCATCTCGGTCGTGACCTGGTCGGCGATGCTCGCCCAGATATCGACGATCTTGTTGTACCGCTCGCCGTCGGTGATGAGCCCCTCCTGGTACTGCTCGACGACGCGCTCGACCTCCTTCTGCGCCTCGCCAAGGAGGACCTTCTTGGCCGGCGGGATCACCATGTGATCCATGCAGATGGAGATACCCGCCCGCATCGCGTGGTCGAAGCCGAGCGTGCGGAGCCGGTCCGCGAGGAGGACGGTCTCCTTGTTGCGGTGGATGCGGTAGCAGACGTCGATGAGCGCCGAGAGCGCCTTCTTGTCGAGGGTCTTGTTCGCGTACTCGAACGCGACCCCCTTCGGGAGGACCTCGGAGATGAGGACGCGGCCGACCGTGGTCTCGACGATGCGGCGCTTCACGTGGCCGAACTCGTCGAGCTGCGGATTGCCGTCGTCGTCGATGACCGGCACGCGGACGCGGACGCCGGCGTGCAGGGCGACCTCGCCGTTGTCGTAGGCCATCCGCACCTCCTCGGGGGAGGCGTAGATGCCCCGCAGGTATCCCTGCGCCACGCCGTCCTCGCCGACCGAGAGCGTGTTCGCGCGGTACGACCCCTTCTCGAACTTGCGCTCGCGGGTCGCGTAGTAGAGCCCGAGCACGATGTCCTGGGTCGGGTTGATGATCGGCTTGCCGCTCGCGGGCGAGAGGATGTTGTTCGTGCTCATCATGAGCACGCGCGCCTCCATCTGCGCCTCGACCGACAGCGGCACGTGGACCGCCATCTGGTCGCCGTCGAAGTCGGCGTTGAACGCCGCGCAGACGAGCGGGTGCAGCTGGATCGCCTTGCCCTCGATGAGCACCGGCTCGAACGCCTGGATGCCGAGGCGGTGGAGCGTCGGGGCGCGGTTCAGGAGCACCGGGTGCTCGCTGATGACCTCCTCGAGGATGTCCCAGACCTCCGGCCGCTCCTTCTCCACCATCTTCTTCGCGCTCTTGATGGTGTTGACGTAGCCGCGCTCTTCCAGCTTGTTGTAGATGAACGGCTTGAAGAGCTCGAGCGCCATCTTCTTCGGCAGGCCGCACTGGTGCAGGCGCAGCGTCGGGCCCACGACGATGACCGAGCGGCCCGAGTAGTCGACGCGCTTGCCGAGCAGGTTCTGGCGGAACCGGCCCTGCTTGCCCTTCAGCATGTCGGAGAGCGACTTGAGCGGGCGCTTGTTCGGGCCGGTGATCGTCTTGCCGCGGCGGCCGTTGTCGAACAGCGCGTCGACCGCCTCCTGCAGCATCCGGCGCTCGTTCCGGATGATGATCTCCGGCGCGTTCAGCTCGAGGAGCCGCTTCAGGCGGTTGTTGCGGTTGATGACGCGGCGGTAGAGATCGTTGAGATCGCTGGTCGCGAAGCGGCCGCCGTCCAGGGGGACGAGCGGGCGCAGATCCGGCGGCAGCACCGGGATCACGGTCAGCATCATCCACTCCGGCCGGTTGCCGCTCTCGCGGAAGGCCTCGACGACCTTGAGCCGCTTCGCGAGCTTCTTCCGCTTCGCCTCGCTGGTCGCCGCGCGCATCTCGGTCCTGAGCAGCTCGGCCAGGCCGTGCACGTCGACCTGCTTGAGCATCTCGAGGATCGCCTCGCCGCCCATCCCGGCGCTGAACTTGTCGTCACCGTACTCGTCGAGCAGCTGCAGATAGCGCTCCTCGCTCAGGAGATCGCCCCTCATCAGGCCGGTCTCCTTCGGATCGATGACGATGTAGGCCTCGCAATAGAGCACCTTCTCCAGGTCCTTGAGCGTGATGTCGAGCATGTTGCCGATGCGCGACGGCAGGCTCTTCAGGAACCAGATGTGGGCGACCGGCGTGGCCAGCGAGATGTGCCCGAGCCGCTCGCGGCGGACCTTCGACTGGATGACCTCGACGCCGCACTTCTCGCACACGATGCCACGGTGCTTCATGCGCTTGTACTTGCCGCAATTGCACTCGTAGTCCTTCACCGGCCCGAAGATCTTGGCGCAGAACAGACCATCGCGCTCCGGCTTGAACGTCCGGTAGTTGATGGTCTCCGGCTTCTTCACCTCGCCGTGCGACCACTCGCGGATCTTCTCCGGGCTCGCGAGCGAGATGCGGATGGCGCTGAACGACAGCGGGTCTTTGGGCTTCTCGAAGAAGCTGAAGATGTCACGCATGGAGACCTCCGGAGACGGAAACGATACCGATGAACCTGCCAGCGCCCACCGACTCGGACTTCGGGAGCGCGCCGCCCGCGCGGCGCGCCTCCCCTGCCATCGCCGACCGGGCGCGCGGCGCTCGCGACGTGACGAACTGCATCACTCCTCTTCCTCCGCGGCCGAGGCCTCCACGCCTCCGCTCGTCTCGACCAGCTCGACGTTCAGGCACAGCGACTGGAGCTCCTTGATGAGCACGTTGAAGCTCTCCGGCAGCCCCGCCTCCAGGGTGTAATCCCCCTTCACGATGGCCTCGTACATCCGGGTGCGGCCCATCACGTCGTCGCTCTTCACGGTGAGGAACTCCTGCAGCGCGTAGGCCGCGCCGTAGGCTTCCATCGCCCAGACCTCCATCTCGCCGAGCCGCTGCCCGCCGAACTGCGCCTTGCCGCCGAGGGGCTGCTGCGTGACGAGCGAGTAGGGCCCGATCGAGCGCGCGTGGATCTTGTCGTCGACCAGGTGGTGGAGCTTCAGCATGTACATGATGCCCACCGTGACGTTCTGGTCGAACGCCTCGCCCGTGCGCCCGTCGAAGAGGATCGCCTGGCCCGAGGGCGGCAGGCCCGCGAGCTCGAGAGCGCCCTTGATGTCCGACTCGTGCGCGCCGTCGAACACCGGCGATCCCATGAAGACGCCCTCGTCGACCGTCTTGACGAAGCGCTTGACGTCGGCGTCCTCGAGGTCGTCGAAGAAGCCGTTCATCGACTCGTCGCCCGCGTAGATGGCCTTGAGGTGCTCCTTGATCTCGGCGGCCGAACGCTGCTGCTCGAGCATCCGCTGGAGCTGGTTGCCGAGCTCGAAGGCGCCCCACCCGAGGTGGATCTCGAGGATCTGACCGACGTTCATGCGGCTCGGCACGCCGAGCGGGTTGAGCACGAGATCGACCGGCCTGCCGTCCTGCAGATACGGCATGTCCTCCTCGGGGAGGATGCGGCTGATGACGCCCTTGTTGCCGTGGCGGCCCGCCATCTTGTCGCCGACCTGGAGCTTGCGCTTGATGGCGATATACACCTTCACCATCTTGATGACGCCCGGCGGCAGCTCGTCGCCCTTGGACAGGCGATCGATCTTGTCGCGGAAGTGCTCCTCGCGCGTGCGGACGAGCTCCTCGAGGTCCCGCAGGATCTGCTGGACCCGCTCGGCGTCGTCGACCGGGATCTCGCCCCAGTACTTGCGGGGGATCTCGGCGAGCGAGGCCTCGTCGATGATGGCGCCCTTCTGGAAGAGCACCTTGCCCTTGTCGTCGACGAGCTTGCCCGTCGTCTCCTTGCCGAGGAGGAGCTCGCGGATGCGGCGGAAGAACGAGTCGCGGAGGATCTTGATCTCCTCGTCGCGCGTCCGCTCGATCCTGGCCCGCTCCTGGTCCTCGATGTCCCGCGCGCGGTCGTCCTTCTCGGTCCCCTTGCGCGAGAACACGCGGGCGTTGATGACGATCCCGCCGACGCCGGGCGGCACCTTGAGCGAGCTGTCGCGGACGTCGCCGGCCTTCTCGCCGAAGATCGCCCGGAGCAGCTTCTCCTCGGGCGAGAGCTGGGTCTCGCCCTTCGGGGTGATCTTGCCGACCAGGATGTCGCCCGGGCGCACCTCGGCCCCGATGCGGACGATGCCGGAGTCGTCGAGGTCCTTGAGCGCCTCCTCGCCGACGTTCGGGATGTCGCGGGTGATCTCCTCCTTGCCGAGCTTCGTGTCGCGGGCGACGCACTCGAACTCCTCGATGTGGATCGAGGTGAACACGTCGTCCTTGGCGATGCGCTCGGACACCAGGATGGAGTCCTCGAAGTTGTAGCCCTGCCACGGCATGAACGCGACGAGCACGTTCTGGCCGAGCGCGAGCTCGCCCATGTCGGTCGACGGGCCGTCGGCGAGCACGTCGCCCTTCTTCACCACCTCGCCCGTCCTGACGACCGGCTTCTGCGTGTAGCAGGTCGACTGGTTCGAGCGCTGGAACTTCATGAGGTGGTAGATATCGGGCACCTCGGCGCCCTCGCCCTCGGCGCGGACGACGATGCGCGTCGCGTCGACGCTCTCGACGACCCCGGGGCGCCGCGCGATGACGCAGACGCCGGAGTCGCGGGCGAGCCGCTCCTCCATGCCGGTGCCCACGAGCGGCGCGTGCGACTGGACGAGCGGCACGGCCTGGCGCTGCATGTTGGCGCCCATGAGCGCGCGGTTCGCGTCGTCGTGCTCGAGGAAGGGCACGAGCGCGGCGGCGACCGACACCATCTGGTTCGGCGCGACGTCCATCAGCTCCACCATCTCGGGCGTGACGATCTTGAACTCGCCGTTGTAACGGGCCGAGACGAGCGACTCCTTGAAGCGCCCGCTCTCGTCGAGGTTCACGGTCGCCTGCGCGATGTACTTGCCCTCCTCCTCGAGCGCGGACAGCCAGATCACGTCCTCGGTCACGCGGCCGTTCTCGACCTTGCGGTACGGCGTCTCGACGAAGCCGAACTCGTTCACGCGGGCGAACGTCGACAGCGAGGCGATGAGGCCGATGTTCGGCCCCTCGGGCGTCTCGATCGGGCAGATGCGCCCGTAGTGGGTCGCGTGGACGTCGCGCACCTCGAACCCGGCGCGCTCGCGGGTCAGGCCGCCCGGCCCGAGCGCCGAGAGGCGGCGCTTGTGCGTGACCTCGGAGAGCGGGTTCGTCTGGTCCATGAACTGCGAGAGCTGGGAGCTCCCGAAGTACTCCTTCACGACCGCGCTGACCGGCTTCGCGTTGATCAGGTCGTGGGGCATGAGCGTGTCGATCTCCTGCGACATGCTCATGCGCTCCTTGATCGCGCGCTCCATGCGGACGAGGCCGATGCGATACTGATTCTCCATCAGCTCGCCGACCGCGCGCACGCGGCGGTTGCCGAGGTGGTCGATGTCGTCGACCGAGCCGCGCCCGTTCTTCAGCTCGATCAGGTGGCGCACCGTCTCGAGGATGTCCTGCGGCGTGAGCACGGTGAGGTCGAGCCCCGGCCGCTCGTCCTCGGGCACATCCCGGTAGAACTTGTAGTTCAGCTTCAGCCGGCCGACCTTCGACAGGTCGTAGCGCTCGGCGTTGAAGAACAGGTTGTGGAACAGGGTCTTGGCGGTCTCGAGCGTCGGCGGATCGCCCGGCCGCAGCCGGCGGTAGATCTCGAGGATCGCGTCCTCCATCGTCTTCACCTTGTCGGTGAGGAGCGTGTCGCGGAGGTACGAGCCCACGTTCAGGCCGTCGATGAAGAGGATGCGGAACTGCTCGATGTTCGCGTCGCGCAGCCGCTCGAGCTTCGCCTCGGTGAGCTCCTCGTTCACCTCGACCACGACCTCGCCCGTCTCCGGGTCGACGATGTCGTGCGCCGCGACCTTCCCGACCAGCTCCTCCGGCTCGAGGCTGAGCCGCTCGAGCTTCGCCTCCTTCATCTTCCGGATGGCGGCGCGGGTGAACTTGGTGTTCTTCTTGACGATGACGTCGTTGCCGATCTTGATGTCGCGCGTCGTCCGCTGACCGGCCAGGAGATCGTACTCGATGCTCTTCGAGTACTTGCCCCCCTTCTCGAGGTACACGGTCTCGGTCGAGTAGAAGTAGTTCAGCAGGTCCTGCGTCGAGTACCCGAGCGCGCGCAGCAGCACCGTCGCGTGCATCTTCCGCCGCCTGTCGATGCGAACGTAGATGATGTCCTTCGGGTCGAACTCGAAGTCGAGCCACGAGCCGCGGTACGGGATGACGCGCGCGGAATAGAGCAGCTTGCCGCTCGAGTGCGTCTTGCCCTTGTCGTGATCGAAGAAGACGCCGGGGCTACGATGCAGCTGGCTGACGACGACGCGCTCGGTCCCGTTGATGATGAACGTGCCCGTCTCGGTCATCAGCGGGAGCTCGCCGAAGTAGACCTCCTGCTCCTTGATGTCGCGCACGATCCGCTCCCCGCCGTCGCGGGTGTCGTAGATCATCAGCTGGTTCGTGACCTTGATCGGGGCCGAGTAGGTCATGCCGCGCTGGCGACACTCGTCGACGTCGTACTTCGGCGGCTCGAGGTTGTACGAGACGAAGACGAGCTCGCTCGTGCCGTTGAAGTCTTTGATCGGGAAAACCGAGCGGAACACCGCCTGAAGCCCGACCTCCTCCCGCTCGTTCGGCGGAACGGTCATCTGGAGGAATTTGTCGTAGCTCGACTTCTGGATGTCGATCAGGTTGGGGACGTCGATGATGCGACGAACGCGACCCAGGTTCTTACGGACGCGGAAGTTGGATTGGACGACCGACGGCATCGATTTCCTCCGGCTCACACGAGCCGCGCGTGGCGGGCGCACGGCTCGAACCGAGCAACGAACACGAAGCTACGCACCAATGGCGAGCGAGCGTCCCCAGGGTGTGAGGACCCGAAACATCTTGGCTGTGGGGGCAGAGCGGACCGCGTGGCGACCCATTGAGCTCCGGCATTGGTCGAGGACCCGCACCCGCGGTCCTCGTCAGAATTGACCGAGGACCCGTCTCCGTGGTCCTCTTCAGCATTGCGCGAGGGCCCGCACGCGCGGTCCCTTTCTTCAGACAAAAGCGGGACGTGCGGCAGGGACGACCGCCCTGCCGCCGTCCTCCGGCGGATCCCGATTTCCCCTGGCAGGGAGCGGTGATCGTTACTTGAGCTCGACGGTAGCACCTGCCTCGACGAGCTTCTTCTTCATCTCCTCCGCGTCCGCCTTGGAAACCTGCTCCTTGACGGTCTTCGGCGCGGCCTCGACCAGGTCCTTCGCCTCCTTCAGGCCCAGACCCGTGATCTCGCGGATCGCCTTGATGACGCCGATCTTGTTGCTGCCGGCGCTCGCGAGGATGACGTCGAACTCGGTCTGCTCCGGCGGCTTCTCGGCCGGCGCGGCGCCGGGCGCGGCGCCACCGGCCGCGACGGCGACGGCCGCCGGGGCCGCCTTGACGCCCCACTTGTTCTCGAGGTCCTTGATGAGCTCGGCGATCTGGATGACAGGGAGGTTGGAGAGGTAATCGACGACCTGCTCGCGCGTGATCTCAGCCATTGCAAGACTCCTTCAAACTCTTCTGCGCGCCCCGGGGAGGGGGCCATGTAAACCAAAACCAGACGGGCGCAAGGCCCATTTTTACGAATGGGCCCTCTCAGGCCGACTTGCCCGCCGCGTCTTCCTTCGCTTTCAGGAGATAAGCGAAATTCTGGAGAGGCGCGTTGAGCTGCTGTACGAACTGCTGGAGCGGCGCCTGGAGCGTCGCGAGCAGCGTGGCGCGGAGCTCATCCTTGCCGGGCATCGTCGCGAGCTGCGTCTCGACGGCCTCGCCCGAGAGGATCTGCCCCTCGATGAGCCCGGCCTTGATCTGGAGCTTCTGGTTGTCCTTGCGGAACGCCTTGACGACCTTGGCTGCCGCGCTCGGATCCTCGTAGCTCCAGGCCACGCCGGTCATGCCGGTCAGGCTCTTCGCCAGCGTGTTCGCCCAGGGGTGCTCCTTGATGGCGTGGCGGACGAGCGTGTTCTTCACGACCCGGTACTCCACGCCGGACTTCCGGAACTCATCGCGAAGCTTGGTGACCGCCTCGACGTTCATCCCCTTGAAGTCCAGGAAGACCGCGGAAGACATCCGCTCGAACTTCTGCCGGACGGAGCCGACAACCACTTCCTTCTGGGACCGTTCCATGGGCTACGCCTCCTCTGCCTTGCCGACGAAGTGGACCGGGTCGATGCGAACCCCCGGGCCCATCGTCGAGGACATCGTGATGCTCCGGAGGTAGATGCCCTTGGCCGTCGCCGGCTTGGCCCGGACGAGCGCCTGGATCAGCGCGTCGGCGTTGACCTGGAGCGCGTTCTCCGCGAAGGAGACCTTGCCGATCCGGGCGTGGACGATGCCCGCCTTCTCGACGCGGTACTCGACCTTGCCGGCCTTCGCCTCCGTGATGGCCGTCTTCACGTCGAACGTGACCGTGCCGACCTTCGGGTTCGGCATCAGGCCGCGCGGACCGAGGATACGACCGAGCTTGCCGACCAGGCCCATCATGTCGGGCGTCGCGATCACGCGGTCAAAGTCCATGAAGCCTTCCTGGACCTTGTTCACGAGATCCGCCTCGCCGACAAAATCGGCCCCGGCAGCCTCGGCCTCCCTGGCCTTCTCGCCCTTGGCGAACACGAGCACCCGGAGCGACTGCCCCGTACCATGCGGGAGCACCACGGCGCCGCGGACCATCTGGTCTGCGTGCCGCGGGTTGACCCCCAGCCGGACCGCAAGGTCCACCGTCTCGTCGAACTTGGCAGGCGCGGCTTGCTTCACGAGCGCGCAGGCCTCCTGCAACGTGTACTTTCGAGCGCGATCGACGAGTGCTCGCGCTGCGAGTTTCTTCTTGGCGACTTTCGGCACATGCCCTCCTTCTTAACGGCTCTCGCCTCCCACGGTGCGCCTTAAACTACCGTGGTAAGTCTTCTTCTCCCGGTCCGCCGGGGCGCCCTCGCTCGGAGCGCCGCCAGGGCGGCGCGCATCCCCGACCACGGGGAGCGCTGCGACGCGCCTCAGTCGACGATGTCGATGCCCATCGAGCGGGCGGTGCCCGCCATGCTGCGCATCGCGGACTCGAGGTTCGTCGTGTTCATGTCCTGCATCTTGAGCTGGGCGAGCTCCTGCAGCTGCTTCTGCGTCACCTTGCCCACCTTGACCTTGTTGGGCTCCTTGGAACCCGCGCCCGGCTTCTTCTTGGTCTCGAGCCCCGCCGCCTTCTTGAGGAGCACGGAGGCCGGCGGCGTCTTCAGGATGAACGTGAACGAGCGGTCCGAGTAGACCGTGATCACCACCGGGATGATCATGTCTCCCTGCGCTGCCGTCCGCGAGTTGAAGTCCTTGCAGAACGCCATGATGTTGACGCCGTGCTGGCCGAGCGCCGGACCGACGGGGGGCGACGGGTTGGCCTTGCCCGCCGGAAGCTGCAGCTTCACGTACCCAGTGACTTTCTTCGCCATGATGAATCTCGCACCCTATCGAACCGCCGCCCGACGGGCGGTCTACTTTTCAGAGAAACAGCGAAGCACCGCGGAGGCGCGGTGCTCGCCCGCAGGTTTGCAGCCGCTCGCCCCCGGCTAGCGCTTCTCCACGGCTGAGAAGTCGAGCTCCACGCTGGTGGGTCGGCCGAAGATGCTGACCTTCACCTTGAGCTTCTGCTTGTCCATCTTCACGTCGTCGACCGTGCCGGTGAAGTTCGCGAAGGCTCCATCGAGGACCCGCACCTCCTCGCCCACCTCGAACGTGAGCCGCGGCTTCGGCTTGACCGAACCCTCGACGATCCCCCGCCGGAGGTTGTCGATCTGCACCAGCGGGACTTCCTGCGGCGTCTGGTTGCCGATGAAGCCGGTCACCTTGGGCGTGTCCTTGACCAGGTGCCAGACCTGCTCGTTCATCTCCATCTCGACGAAGATGTAGCCGGGCAGGCTGAGCTTCTGACGAACGCGCGTCTTACCGCCGGGACGGTTCTCCGTGACCGTCTCGCTCGGGATGAGGATCTCGCCGAACCGATCTTCCAGTCCGTACTGCTTCACGCGCTGCTGGAGCGCGTCGCGCACCTTCGCCTCGTATCCCGAGTAGGTATGGATGACGTACCACTTCTTGGCCATGGCGCTTGATTCCCTCAGGGTCTCCCTGCTTCAGCTTCCATCGCCGTAAACGATGTTGGTCACGAACGCCCAGAAGCGGTCGAGCAGCGCCAGGTAGAGGGTCGCCACGGTGGTCGTCGCGATGACGACGAACGTCGCGTTCGTCACCTCTTTCTTGGTCGGCCACTTCACCTTGGCCAGCTCGGCGGCGACCTCGTCGCTCCAGGTGCGGAGCTCCGCGTTGCGGAACGCGCGCAGCACGACGATGAGCGCGATGACGCCGCCGACGACCATGCCGTAGGTCATCTTGTCGTCGTCACCGACCGCAGAGGCCGCCGGGAGCGCCCGGCTGAACCAGTCCTTGTTGGAGAGGGTCGCCCAGACGCCGTGGACGACCTTGCCGAGCAGGTACGCGAGCAGCATCCCGGCGGCGAAGAAGCCGGCGAGCACATAGCGCTCGGTCCCGAGCTGCGTGGCCGCGACCTCTTCCTCGGCCTCCTCCGGCTCGCCGGCGCGTTGCGCCTCGGCGTCTCCGGCGTCAGCAGCCCCCGGCTCCTCGCCCTGCGTCACCAGGGACGACGCTTCGGCGGGCGCGGCCGGTCCAGTTTCGTCCGGCTCCCCATCCTCCGCGACCTTCGGCGTTTGCTTGTCTTGTTGACCCTTCGCCATAACCACACCAAACGCGCCGGCACGCGGCAGACAGAAGCCTGCTCGGTGGGGCTCCGAGGGCGCCCCCTGGGCGCCCACATTCCCCGGCAGGGGCAGAGAGGCTCGAACTCCCGACCTGCGGATTTGGAATCCGCTGCTCTACCAACTGAGCTATACCCCTAGAATCGCTGCGCCTTCCTGAGCACCCGTTCACTTCGTCTCGTTGTGAACCGTGTGCTTCTTGCACTGCTTGCAGAACTTCTTGAGCGAAACCACCTGATCGGGCGCCTTCGTGGTCTTGTAGTTCCGCGACTTGCACTCGCAGCAGGCCAGTGAGACGGCGATGCGCGCCGCACGCCACCCACCGGCCTGCTCGCCCACGTCGGCCTCCTACGCGAGGATCTTCGTGACGACGCCGGCGCCCACCGTCTTGCCGCCCTCGCGGATGGCGAAGCGCATCTGCTCCTCCAGCGCGACCGGGGCGATGAGCTCGATCGTCATCGTGATGTTGTCGCCCGGCATCACCATCTTCACCCCCTCGGGGAGGTTGACCGTGCCGGTCACGTCCGTCGTCCGGATGTAGAACTGCGGCCGGTAGTTGGTGAAGAACGGCGTGTGGCGCCCGCCCTCCTCCTTCTTGAGGACGTACACCTCACCGGTGAACTTCGTGTGCGGCGTGATCGACCCGGGCTTCGCGAGCACCTGGCCGCGCTCGATCTCTTCCTTCTCCACGCCGCGGAGCAGACACCCGACGTTGTCGCCCGCCTGCCCCTGGTCGAGCAGCTTCCGGAACATCTCGACGCCGGTCACGACCGACTTCTTCGTGTCCTTGAAGCCGATGATCTGCACCTCGTCGCCGACCTTGATCACGCCGCGCTCGATGCGGCCCGTGGCCACCGTGCCGCGGCCCTTGATCGAGAACACGTCCTCGACCGCCATCAGGAACGGCTTGTCGATGTCGCGCACCGGCTCGGGGATGTAGCTGTCGAGCGCGTTCAGGAGCTGCTGGATCGTGTCCTCCCACTTCGGGTCGCCCTGCAGCGCGGGCAGCGACGCGCCCCGGATCACCGGCGCGTTGTCGCCGTCGAACTTGTACTTCGACAGGAGCTCGCGGACCTCCATCTCGACGAGGTCCAGCATCTCCGGGTCGTCCACGGCGTCGCACTTGTTGAGGAACACGACGATGTGGTTCAGGCCGACCTGCCGGGCGAGCAGCACGTGCTCGCGCGTCTGCGGCATCACGCTGTCGAGCGCCGACACGACGAGGATCGCCCCGTCCATCTGCGCCGCGCCGGTGATCATGTTCTTGATGTAGTCGGCGTGCCCGGGGCAGTCGACGTGCGCGTAGTGGCGCTTCTCCGACTCGTACTCCACGTGCGCCGCGGCGATGGTCACCGTCTTGGTCTCGTCACGGACCGTCCCGCCCTTCGCGATGTCGGCGTACGAGATCGCCTTCGCCAGCTGGCGCTTCGACTGGACCTTGACGAGCGCGGCCGTGAGCGTGGTCTTACCGTGGTCGATGTGGCCGATGGTGCCCACGTTCACGTGCGGCTTCGTACGAGTGAATTTCTCCTTGGCCATCGAGATGTCTCCTGCCGAAATGAAGTTCGCGACTGCGTTGCGCTGTCCTCGCTGGAGCCCACCATCGGGATTGAACCGACGACCTCGTCCTTACCAAGGACGTGCTCTGCCAACTGAGCTAGGTGGGCAAACGACCGACCACGGAGCGGGCGACCGGGTTCGAACCGGCGACGTTCAGCTTGGAAGGCTGACGCTCTACCAACTGAGCTACGCCCGCGGGGTCCGCCAGGGGTGACCCCCGACGGATCTACATCTTGGTCGGACCGCTGTCGGAGCGAAAGACCGCCCCGGTGGAGGGTGATGGATTCGAACCATCGTAGGCATTGCCGGCAGATTTACAGTCTGCTCCCTTTGGCCGCTCGGGCAACCCTCCAGATTTTCTCTATTTTCTATCTTAGCGCTTCTTACCGCTTCTTGTCTCTCCCGTGGCCTACCGAACCGTCTCCCCGCTGCCTTGCATCGGAGCTGACGAGGGGACTTGAACCCCTAACCCCCTGCTTACAAGGCAGGTGCTCTACCGATTGAGCTACGCCAGCGACATCGACCCGCTGCCCGCCCCCGGGGCTCCGGGAGGCGGGCGTGCTGACCTAGCGACATGTCCAAGACCGATCACTTCTGTGCGAGCAATCAACTCCCGGCCCTGCTGGACCGCCTGCCTGCGCGGTTCGGGGCGTCCCGACCGGGCTGGACCGCAGCGAGGTGAAGCCGTTGGTGCCGTTCACGTCGCTCCGAAGGTAGACGAGTCCCGCGAAGGGAGGAGGCTCTTAGCCCCCTGCAAGAGACGTGTCAAGCGGTGTGCATCGTTTTCGTCCGTTTCGCTGGAATCGGCCGCGGAAGCGCGGGGCGCGTGCGCCGTCGAGCTGCGCGGGCCGTGGCGCCCGTCCCGTCCGGCAGCGCCGATCTCGCTCGAGTGACGACCGTTTTCAAGGCGGACGTCGAACCGAGCGCTCCGTAGCGCACGAAGGCGGCGCGGGGCCGGCCGCGGGCTCGAACGGCACCGTCGGCGCGGGCCCGGCAGCGGGCCCGGACGGCCCGAGCTGCACGGCCCGCGCAGCGCCGGCCCGGCGGCGCGAGCGCACCGCCCTCGCGGGGGGCGCTCGCGCCCGGACGATGCCGCGACGCGCGCGCTCTCGTGGGATCATGGAACGCGCGCCGTGGCCGCACCCCAGGCGAGCAAGAGCTCCCTTGCGCTCGGCGCGCGGCTGCTGCGATCCTGCCCGGCGCACGTTCGCTCGGGCGCGCAGCGGAGCAGCGCCGGGCGGCGGTCGCGTTTCGTCACGCTTCGGGGGTAGAGGTTCGATCGCATGGACTGTCCCGCTTGCCATCAGCCAAACATCGATGGGGCGCGCTTCTGCGCCACGTGCGGCGCGCTCCTTCCTGTCGCGCCGGTGGAGGCAGACCCGCTCATCGGCACGATCGTGGGCGGCCGGTTCCGGATCGTCGGGGTGCTCGGCGAGGGCGGGATGGGCCGCGTCTACAACGGCGAGCAGCCGATGGGGACGTCGGTGCGGAAGGTCGCCATCAAGACGCTCCTCTCGCAGCACGCGAAGGATCCGCAGGTGGTCGCGCGCTTCATGCGGGAGTGCGGCACGGTCAGCGAGCTCGAGCACCCGAACACGATCAAGGTCTACGACTTCGGGCAGACGAACACCGGGGAGCTCTACATCGCGATGGAGCTCCTCACCGGGCAGTCGCTGGAGACGGCGCTCGAGCGGGGCGGCGCGCTGTCGCCCGAGCGGGTCGATCGCATCATCGCGCAGGTGTGCGGGTCGCTCCAGGAGGCCCACGAGAAGGGGATCGTCCACCGCGACCTGAAGCCCGCCAACATCTTCTTGACCAGGCGCGCCGGCGAGGAGGACTACGTCAAGGTCCTCGACTTCGGCATCGCGAAGCGCGACGAGCGCAGCGCCAAGGCCGAGCAGAAGCTGACGCAGCAGGGGACGGTGCTCGGAACGCCGCCGTACATGAGCCCCGAGCAGTTCACGGGCAAGGAGCTCGACGCGAGGAGCGACATCTACTCGCTCGGCGTGCTGACCTACGAGATGCTCACCGGGCGGCTGCCCTTCGACGCCGACACGCCGTGGGCGTGGGCGACGCAGCACATGACGGCGCAGCCGTTCCCGTTCGAGGCCGTGCCGATGGGCGCCGCGGCCCCGGCGAAGATGAAGGCGGCCGTCATGAGGGCCCTCAGCAAGAACCGCGAGGATCGCCAGCAGTCGGCGCGGGAGTTCTACGAGGAGCTCACGATCGGCGCGGGGCCCCGGCTCTCGGTGCTCGGGGCGGTGCCCCGCACCCAGGTCGGGATCGAGGCCCCGACCAGCGGGACGGCGATGATGCCGTCGCGCCCAGGTCAGACGCAGATCGGCGAGCCGCTGTTCGTCTCGGGGTCGCCCACGGGACCGGGCAAGACCGTCCTCAACCATCACGCTGCCACCGTCATGGACCAGGCGGCGATGCCGGGAGGCGCCGTGCCAGCGCACCCGCCCGTGAACACGGGCAGCGGTCAGGTGTTCCCCGCGCCGCCGCCGCCGCCGGCGCAGAAAAACAAGGCCGCCCCGATCCTCGCCGCGATCGCGGCCGTCGCGGTGCTCGGCATCGTGGGCGTCGTCATGATGACGAAGGGGAGCGGCGGGAGCGCGACCGAGGAGAGCAGCGCATCGACCTCGATCCCCCTGCCCTCGGGCGCGCCGTCCGTCACCGTCGCGTCGGACCCGACCGTGGCCCCGCCGACGAGCGAGCCCTCCACCCCGGAGCCCCCGCCCGAGCCGACCGGCCAGGTCAAGACGCCCCCCGATCCCGCGAAGAACACGCCGACCCCGACCGCCGGGACCAAGACCCCGCCCGCCGGCAACGAGAAGGCCGAGCAGGAGTGCAGGGCCGCGATCAACCTGGCGAACGGCGGCAACACGGACCTCGCGGTGAAGCGCTTCGCGGGCTGCGACGGCCCCAAGAAGGCCGAGGCGCGGGCCGCGATCGGCGCGAGCGCCAAGCGAGCGGTCGCCGCCAAGGGGTGCGCGGCCAAGTCCCACGCCGTGGCTGCCGCGCGCATCGGGGCGGGCGAGGCGATGTCCCAGTTGCCGGCGCGATGTCAGTGACCCTGCAACGTGGACCTGGCGGACGTGGCGAACGTAACGAGGCAGAAGCGACGGCTGTGGACGATCGGGCGTAACGCCGGGCGGGCCCGGACTGTTCCAGGCTTGCCTTGACGCCCGATTTTGACCGGTGCTAGATCCTGCCCCGACGGTTCTGAAAGTTCAGTGAACGCCACGACCTGGCTTGGTAGGTCGGCGCTTGACTTTGGAACATGGGGGAGAAGGTCGCTCACGGGAAATGGGCAGTAAGATTCGTTTGGCCGCGCCTCGAATGACGTGGCGCGACATATGTCGATCCGAAGAGTTTGCTGGGCGATGGATCGCCCTTGACAATGTCAGATACGTTCAAGGCGGTTCCCAGCCGGCCGAGGCCGACGTCGTGGACGCCGACGATGACCTGGCCGACTTATGCGCCCGGATGCGCGAAGCCGACCGTACGGCCTGTGCGATCCTCTTCGCCGAGGAGGAGGCCGGGGTCCCCGCGCGGACCCAGCGATTGTCGCAGCTCTGGCGCCGCGTCGCGCACCACTGATCCGCCAGAACAACCACATCCATCCAGCTATCTGACGTGGCGGCACGGCTCGCCGGGCGCTGTCCGGCGGGCTCAGCTCCTGCAGCCTGCCGCGGTGGGGCTGCCTGCGCGCGCCTGCGCTCGCCTTGACGGGTCGCGCCCGCCCGGGCCGCATGCGTCTGCGCCGGCGGAGCCTGGCTGCCGTACGTGAGCGGCTACTTCAGGATCGGCTTCAGCAGCGTCTTGCCGTCCTTGATGACGACGTCGTAGTCGACCGACTTGGCCGGGTTCGTCGCGCGAAGCTTCGCGGCCTGCGCGCGGAGGCTCTCGGCCAGGCGCTCGTAGGTGACGCCGGCCGTCGATTCCCGCGCGGCGCGCTTGGTCTCGACGTACTTCGCGTAGATCTGGCGCAGCCGCTGCTCCGGGAGCTCGTCGTCGCGCGCGGCAGACCGCTGCGGGGGCGACGCGGGCCGCGGGCGCGCCGCGGCTTCGGGGCGCGCGGCTTCCGGCGGGCGCGAGGACGCGCGCGGCGCTGCATGCCGAGCTCCGCCGGCCGTGCCGGTGTCCGCCGCGGGCGGCGCGGTCGAGCGACGGCGCCGGCTCGCCGGCGGTCGCTCCGAGTGCACGCGGTCCTGCCGCCTCGCTCCAGCGCTCTTTGCCTCGGCAGCCGCCGCAGCGGTCGTTGCCGGCGCTGTTGCTGCCGGCGCCGTCGGTGCCCGCGCTGCCGCTGCCGCTGGCGCTGCGGCTGCTGCCGGCGCTGCGGCTGCTGTCGGCGCTGCCGCAGCGCCCGGCGGAGGTCTGACGGGAGGCGGGGGCGGCTGTCGCTTCGGAGGAGGGGGCGGCGGCTCCGGCGAGACGTCCGTCAACGCCCCCGGCGGCCCGGCAGCGGCCGCCGCCGCGTCGCCGGTCCTGGCGCTCTGCGCGCGTTGAGCTCGCATCTCCGCCGCGAGCTCGGCCAGCCGCTGGCGGCTGGCTCCGCCCCCCGCCGCAGGCTGGGCCCGGTCGGCGGCAGGGCGCGCGGCGGTCTTTGCCCCCGCTGGAGCCGCCTCGGTCGGCTTTGCCTCGGCCGGCTTGATGTCCGCCGGCTTCTGCTGGGGCCTGGTCAGGCCGAGCCCACGGGGCAACCCCCCCAGCGGGGCGGGCTTCACGGCCGCCGCCGCCTGCGGCGTCGCGGGCGGCACGAGCGCGGGGCGCACCTGCGGCGGGGCGGCGGGCGCCGCGGTCGGCTCCTCCGGTACGATCGGCGGCGCGACGGCCTCGCGCGCCAGGGCCTCCTCGGCGGCCAGCTCGGCCAGCGGCTGCTTTCGCGCCGGCGACGCCGCGGGCAGCGGCGGGGGCGCGAGCGTCACCGCCTCGTCGTCGACGTCGATCTCCTCGTCCTCCTCGTCGCCGTCGCGTCGGGCCGCCTCGCGCGGAGCCGCCTGCTGCTCGGCGAGCTCCGCGTAGCGCTCCGCCCGCTTCCGGCCGACGATCGTGAGCGCCTCCTTCGCTCCGACCCGCTTCGCTGCGCGGATGACGTCGCGACGATACGTCCCGTTCTCGATCTCGCGCGAGATGCGGCCCCAGTACTGCTGGAACGTGTTGTAGCGCTGGATCAGCATCTGGAACTTGAACCGGAGCCCGGTGTTCCGGATCTGCTCCCGCCGCATCACCCAGATGCGACGCTCGACGTCCTTGCGCGGGATGAGCGGCTCGAGCCGCTCGATCCCCATGAAGTACTGCTCGTACAGCGCGCGCAGCCGCTCGATGCGCGTCTCCAGCTCCTCAAGCTCCCGTTCGACCTCGCTCGATTCCATCGCGGCTAGAGGGGCGTAATGCGCAGGTTGTCGAAGCAGACCGGCGCATCCCAGTCGTTGAAGCCCAGGTGCTCGTGCCCCGGGCCGGCGAGCGGCGCGGGATCGCTGAGCTCCAAGTACTCGACACCGTTGACCGACCAGGAGAGCGTCCGGCCGTCGTGGCGCTCGATCCGAAAGCGGTACGGCTGCCCCGGCGCGACCGGGCGCGCGCGCTCGTCGTCGCTGTCCGGATCCACGTCGATCTCGAGGCGATCTGCGCCGTGCTCATCGAGCCGGGCAAGCACGTGCTTCGTGTTCTTCCATCCGCCGAGGATCACGAGGTAGCTCGTCGCGTTCGTGTAGCTCGCCGCCGTCGCCCCGCTCCGTCCATCGCCCCAGAGCTCTGCCTTGAGATCTCCGTCGGGGGCCTCGGCGATGGCGTCGAACTCGATCCGGGCGTTCTCGGGCAGCGGCCGTCTTAACCACACGCCGCGGTTCCTCGCGCCGCGGACGCAGAGCCGTCCCTCCTCGATCTTCCATTTGGGGCTGAGGGCGTTCCAGTCGGGGCCGAGCGCCGACCGGTTGAAATCGTCCTCGAACGCGCCCGCGCGCTGCGCTCCTTGAACGCCGCCCGCCACAATCGACGCGGACGCCGACGCCGCGACCGTCCCGGCTGGCCGCGTGCTCGTGTCGCCGGTGGCCGGCCCCTCGGGGACGCACGCGCTCGCGAGCAGCGAGGGCACGGCGAAGACGCTGACGGTGGCACGGCCAGAGAGCACGGAATCGATGCTAGCAGCGGCGAGCGCGGACTTCGAGGCCGAGCGCGGACGCCTTCGCCGGGAGGGATGACGAGGGCTGCGCCGCGCCGCCAGCCGGGGCGCATCGCGATCGCCCGACGCGGCTGGACCAGCGTCCGCGAGCGCCTTGGCTCGGCGCGTCATGCCCGAGAGACGGCGCTTGATGGTCCCGAATCCCAGGCGTAAGGAGAGGCGCCATGCATCCCATCCTGTTCCGCGTCCCGCTGCCCGTCTGGACCGTGCCCCTGCTCTGGGTCTTCCTGATCGCTGCGGGCATCGCCTTCGCGGGCGCGATCGGGCTGCTCATCGGCAAGAACAAGCCAGGCGCCGCTGCGGCGGGGATCGCGGGCGTCGTGCTCGCCGCGCTCGCGTCCCAGTTCAAGGAGCAGACCTACACCCTGGGCCCGATCCCCATCTACAGCTACGGGGTCATGCTCGGCCTCTCGCTCGTCGTCGGCTGGTACCTGACGCTCGGGCTCGCGGAGCGCGACGGCCTGCCGAAGGAGACGATGGCCAACTGCTACGTCGTCACGGCGCTCGCCGCCGTCCTCGGCTCGCGCGTGCTCTACATCCTCACGAACCTCGACGAGTTCGACTCGTTCGGCGCGATGTTCGACATCCGCCGCGGCGGGCTCGTGGCGTACGGCGGCTTCCTGGGCGGCTTCCTCGGCTCGTACCTGTTCCTGCGGTCCCACCGGCTCCCGCTCCTCCCCTGGGCCGACGTCGCCGTCCCGAGCCTCGCGTCGGGCCTCATGATCACGCGCATCGGCTGCTACCTGTTCGGCTGCGATTTCGGCCGGCCGCTCGGCGAGACGGCGCCGGCCTGGCTGAAGAAGCTCGGCACCTTCCCGCACTGGGCCGAGGGCACGCTGGACCATGGCAGCGGGTCCCCGGCGTGGGTGCAGCACGTGAAGGAGCGCGGCCTGGATCCGACCTCCGAGGCGTCGCTCGCCGTGCACCCGACGCAGATCTACGAGTCGCTCGTCGGCGCTGGGCTGCTCGCGCTCCTGCTCCTCGCGCGGCGGCGGCAGAAGTTCCGCGGCGAGATCTTCCTCCTCTTCACGTTCTCCTACGGCGTCTGCCGCTATCTGCTCGAGCTCCTGCGGGACGACGCGGAGCGCGGCTCGATCCCGCCGACGCTCCCGGAGCACGTGCTGCTCCCCGCCGGCCTCCTCGTCTTCGCCGTGGGGTATGCGATCGGGTTCTCCCACGTCATCCGCAACGACGTGGCGCGCAAGGTGACGCAGGTGCTCGCCTTCGTCCCCGCGGTGGCGCTGTACCTCGCCCTCAAGCCCGAGACGTTCGGCGCGTCCACGGCGCTCCAGTACTCGACCTCCCAGGCGGTCGCGCTGGCGACCGGGCTCGCCGCGTCGATCGCGTTCGCGGTCTACTACAAGGCCGCCCTGGACCACCCCGAGCAGGCGATGGCGCTCAACCTCCCGCAGGGCCAGCCCGCCGCCGCCGACGAGGATGAAGACGACGACGAGGACGCGCCGAACGACGGGGACGACGAGGAGGACGCGCCGAGCGAGCAGCGAAGCGCGCGGAACAAGGCCGGCGACAAACCGTCGCGGGGAAGGCGCGGCAGCGCGAAGGACGGAGGGCCGGCGAAGGCCCGCGAACGCGGCGCCGCTGCCGAGGCGCCCGACACCACCGGAGAGGCATAGGTTGTGAAGATCGCATTCGGAGAGGGCAAGCTCATACCGGCCGTCGTGCAGGATCGGCTGACCGGACAGGTCCGCATGCTCGCGTACATGACGCGGGAGTCGCTCGCCAGGACGCTGGAGACGGGGCGCGCCACCTTCTTCAGCCGATCGCGCGGCGAGCTCTGGGAGAAGGGGGCGACGAGCGGCAACACGCTCGCCGTGACGAGCGTCCACGCCGATTGCGACGGGGATGCGCTCCTCCTCCTCGCCGAGCCCCACGGCCCGACCTGCCACACGGGCAGCGCGAGCTGCTTCTTCCGGCAGGTCGACGCCCACGGCGACGCCGAGCCGGAGGCCGCCGACGAGGGGCAGGACGCGACCGCGCTGCTCGAGTCGCTCGAGCGGGAGCTCGAGTCGCGCAAGGCTTCGTCGGCGACGAAGAGCTACACCCGCAAGCTGCTCGACGGCGGCGCGCCGCTCATCGGCGCGAAGCTGCGCGAGGAGGCCGGCGAGCTCGCGCAGGCGATCGCCGGTGAGACCGACGACCGCGTCGCGTCCGAGGCGGCGGACGTCATCTACCACCTGCTGGTCGGCCTCGTGTCGCGGGGCGTCCCGCTGCGCGCGGTCCTCGCCGCGCTCGCGTCGCGCATGGGCACGAGCGGCCTCGTCGAGAAGGCCATGCGGGCGCAGAAGGACCGGGCCGGCGCGCCGTGACGCGCCGCCCCCTCAGCGCGGCGGCGGCGCGGGCGCAGGCGCGACGGCCGCGCATCGCGCGAAGCACTCGGTGAGCCGCCGCGAGCTGCCGATGAGCAGGAGCGTCCCGGTCGCGGCGGCGCTGGCGAGGGCGAGGCTGCAGACCGCGATGCGTCTCACGCGCCGAGCGTGTAGACCGTGAAAATCAGGCGCAATCCGTCGCCGCAGGGCCGCGGCGAGCGCCCTCCGCGCCGGCGAGGGATGGGCTATCCTGGAAGGGTGAGCCCGTTCCGTGAGCCGCCCGGCGTCGAGCTCGGCCCGCTGGAGGTCGGCCTCGGGCGCGCGGCGCGGCGAGCGATGGTGGGCCTCATCCCGAGCGGCGGAAGGCTCATCGCGCCCGACGGCTACGCCCGGCTCGTCCAGGGCAAGGTCGGCGCCTTTCGCAGCCGGGCGCACGCGGCAGGCGCGCTGGGCTCGCTGGGCCTCCTGCTGGTGGCCGCCTGCGGCTTCGTCGCGGCGACCGGCGGCTTCCGGCTGCACGGCGCCGGCGCGACCGCCGCGACGGTGGCGCTCGTGATCGCGGGAGGGCTCTCGCTGGCCGCGGTGCTGCGCGCCCTCGACGCGCCGCGCGAGCGGCTCACCGTGCGCGGCGCCGTGGTCGGCAGGGCGGCGAGGCGCGCGCTCCGCAGGGCATTGCGCCTCGCGCGCTACGCGGCGCGCGCGCCGGAGCGGTTCGGTCCGCGCCGCGTCACCGCGCTGCGCAGGACGCTCTCCATGCTCGCGGATCCGCTCATCGCCGACTGGATCCCCGCGGACGTGCGCGGGCGCGCGGAGCTGCTCCTGGCCCGCGCCATCGCCGCGAGCGCCGGCGCGCGCTGGACCCGCGACGCCAGCGTCCGGACCGAGGTGCGGTCGCTGCTGCTGGCCGCCGCCGAGCACCTGATCGAGCCGACGCCGGCCCGGCTGGACCTGCTCGCGCTGGCGGAGCACACCGAGGCCGTCCCGAGCTCGCGCGAGCCACGGCGGCGGCAGCGCCAGCCCGCGGCGGCGCGGATCGGCCGCGGGGCGCCGTCGCTCCCCGCCCCTCCGGACGCCGCCGCCGAGGACGCCGAGCCGCTCGTCGAGGTCGACGCCGATCCCGCCGGCGAAGGGGTCGACCGTGCTATGGTGCGACGTTGAACGGTGCCCCGCTGCGCGATGCGTCGCCAGAGGGCGCGTCGCGGACGTCGCAGGAGGCTCCGGCGGCGGCGCAGCGATCCTGTGAATCCTCCTCGATTCCGGAGCGCTCCTCGCTCCCTGGCCATCCCCCTGTCCCCCGTGCTCCGCCGCGCGCTCCTCGCGCTCTGTAGCGCGCTGCTCCTGGGGTCGCGCCCGGGCCGCGCGCTCGGTCAAGGCGCGGAGGCCGCCGCCGGCGCAGGGGCCGCGGCGACCGAGCCGGCACCTCACGCGACGGCGCGCCCGCGCGCGGCAGGGCTGTCCGCGGGCGCGGCGGCGCAGGAGCGGCACCGCGTCCGGTACACCCTCGACGGCATCGAGATCCGGGGCAACGTGCGGACCGCCGCGCGCGTGATCCTCCGCTACGTCAGGTTCCGCGCGGGGGACGTGCTCGACGTCGAGGATCCGGAGATCGAGCTCACGCGCTACCGCCTCCTCGGGACCGGGTTCTTCGCGTCGGTCGGGCTGTCGCTCCGCAAGGGCGCCGAGCGTGGGAGCGCGACGCTCGTGATCGACGTGGTCGAGCGCAACACGTTCGTCGTGCAGGACCTCTGGCTCGGCATCGCGGCCGACGAGGACACGGCCGGCAACGCGCGGCCGCTCTCCGCGTTCACCGGCGTGCAGGTCGCCGAGACCAACCTCGCGGGGACCGGGATCACGCTCGGCGCCGGCGTCGGCCTCGCCGCGGACCAGCTCGCCCTGAGGACCCGCTTCGTCGATCCCGCGTTCGTCGGCACCCGCTGGTCGGCCGCGGTGACGGTGCTCTACAACGACGCGCGCGACTTCTTCGGCAACCGGGACGTCTCGTTCGAGTCCCCGCTGCTCGAGCAGCGGGAGGTCACGGGCTACGCGGTCGTCGCCTACAAGCGGTTCGGCGCGACGCTCGGCACGGGCCACGACGTCTCCTCGTCGTCGCAGCTGTCGCTCGACTACCACCTGGAGCAGATCGACGCGACCGTGCCCACCGTCGCCTCGCACATGCGCGGAGACAGCCGGGAGCCCATCGATTTCGACATCCTGGGCGGCAAGACGGTGCTCTCGTCGCTGCGCGCCGCGATCGACTACGACACGCGCGACGCGCCCTTCCTGACGACGCAGGGCGCGCTCGCCTCGGTCGCGGTCACGGTGGGCGTCCCGCCGTTCGGCAGCGATTACGGCTACCAGAAGTTCGAGTTCGCCGCGCAGCGCTGGTTCCGCCTCCCGATGCGGCACGTGCTCCGCGTCGAGGCGTTCGCCGGCGCGGTCGCCGGGGACGCGCCCTTCTTCGAGAAGTTCTACGTGGGCGATCTCACCGATCTCCTGCCGGATCGGCTGCTCGACCTCGCCCCCGATCGCAGGCAGCCGCCGAACTTCCTCAGCACGGACATCATCGAGGTCCGGTACGGGGACTTCGCCGCGAAGCTCGAGGCGGAGTACCGGATCCCGGTCTACGTCGGCCGAGGCTCGATCTACGGCGTCGACCTCTTCGGCGCCGCGGGCCTGTACGGGCTCGCGACCCGCCGCGAGCTCACCGATGCGCCGACCGGGTACGAGGGGTTCGCCCGCGTGCCCGTGGACATCACGTACAACCTCGGTCTGCGGGTCGACACGGCGGTCGGCGGCGTGACGCTCGCCTTCTCGAACCTGCTCGGGCTGATCCCGGCGCGGCGCGGTGAGCGGAAATGACCTGCCCGGGCGCAGGCCGCGGCGCGGCGCGCTGGCTCGGGATCGCGCTGCTCGCGGCGCTCTCCCTGGACGCGCGCCGAGCGGCGGCCCAGGAGAGGCCCGGCGGGGCGGAGGGCCGGCAGGGGCCGAAGGAGATCGCCGACGCGGACGCGCGACAGGCGCTCGGCACGCCGGCCGCGCTGCCCACCCGCGCGGCGAGCCTCTCGCTCGACAAGACGATCGTGCAGCTCACCGTCGGCTTCCGCGACGTGGTCGACGGCGAGATCTCGAAGAAGCTGCTCAGCGGGCTCCCCACCGTCATCACGATGCGCGGCTACCTCTTCCACGAGAGCGGGGGCAACCCCGTCGCGCTCGCCGCCAAGAGCTGCCGGATCGTGTACGACCTCTGGGACGAGGTGTTCCGGATCCAGCTGATCCAGCCGGGAGGCCAGTCGAGCACGGTCGCGGTGAACGTCGAGGGCGTGCTCCGCAACTGCGCCGAAGCCCGGAAGCTGCCGCTCGTGGAGCGGTCCCTCGTCCGCGACGGCAGCCGCTATTTCGTCGCCGTGCTGGTCGAGGTGAACCCCATGAGCGCCGAGATGCTCGATCGCATCAAGCGGTGGGTCACCCGCCCGCCCGGCTCCACCGCCATCGGGCCCGGCGACTCGCTGTTCGGCTCCTTCGTCGGCCTGTTCGTGACGCGCATCGGCAACGCCGACAGGAGGCTCGCGTTCCGCACGCAGGCCTTCCTGCCGCCGGCGCCACCGCCGAGCCCTCCCCCACCGCCCCAGGGCCCCCCTGGCCGCTGAGACGCGCGGGCGGCGCGCTCGCCCGCCGCCCTTCCGCCGCTCCCCCCGGGTCGACAATCGCTGCGCGGCCGCCCCAGTTTGTGTCTACTCCACCCCCATGCGCCTCTTTCCCATCGCGCTCGACCTCAACGGCCGGCGGGCCCTCGTCATCGGCGCCGACGGCGAGGTGCCGTACACCGTGGAGCGGCTCCTCTCGGCGGGCGCCCGCGTCTCGGTCGTCGCGCCGGGGCAGGTCGACGCGTCGATCGAGCGCGCCGGCCGGGAAGGGAGGATCGAGCTGCACCGGCGGCCGTTCGCGGACGGCGACCTCGCCGGCGCGGCGGTCGTGTTCCTCGCGCCGGGCGACGACGCGCTCTCGCGGCGGCTCCATCGCGAGCTCGCGGACGCCGGGCGCCTCGTCTGCACGCTGGATCGACCGGAGGTGTCGAACTTCGTCAATCCTTCGGTGGTCTCCGCCTCCGGACTGACCATGAGCTTCAGCAGCCACGGCGTCAGCCCAGGGACGATACGGCGCATCCGGGAGGATCTCGGCGCGCTCTTCTCGGATCCTCGGTTCGCGCGCTACATCGAGGCGCTGCGGCGGCTCCGCGAGAGCCTCCCGAGGGGCGCCGAGCGGGCCGCGCGCATGCGGAAGGCCACCTCGGGCTTCGGCCTGGAGGCGAGGCTGCGGTTCCCTGCATGGCTGGAGCGAGGCGACGAGCCTTGATGTCCGGAGGCGCCTCCGGCGAGCCGGGGCGCCGCGAACGCGAGGGCGCGCGCGACCGCGCACACGCCCAACAGACGCGAAAACCCTTGTGTAAAGCGGCCTTCAAGGCTTAAGTGGGCGCCCACGCGACACTATCCGCGGAGGAGGGCTTACGGTATGCGTTCACGATCGGGCCGGCTGACGATGTTGACCTCGGCGGCGATGGTCTCTGGGCTCCTGACGCTGACGAACGTCAGTCCGGTATCCGCGCAGGATGCCAAGCCGGCGGCGCCTCCGGCGGGCAAGCCGGCCGCGCAGGCGCCCGCCGGGGCCGCGCCGACGCCGGCTCCTGCAGCGAAGCCCGCCACGGCCGCGGGGCAGGCGGCGCCCCCCGCCGCAGCGCCGCCCGCTGCCGGCGCGACGCCGCCCGCCGCCGGCGCGACGCCGCCCGCCGCCGGTACGCCTGCGACGGCGGCGCCTGGAAAGGCCGCCGAGCCCGCGGTGAAGGTGACCACCACCCCCACCAAGCCGAAGAAGCCGCTGACGGAGAAGCAGAAGAAGGACGAGGCGAAGAAGCTCTACAAGGAAGCCGAAGCCAGGTTCGAGAAGGGCGAGTACGCCGTCGCGGCCGATCTCTACCGCCAAGCGGACGAGCACGTGCCCGGCGCCGCACCGAAGTACAAGCTCGCCCTCTCGCTCGACAAGCAGGGGCTCGTGACCGAGGCGGTCGCGGCGTGGCAGGCGTTCCTCGACTCGAAGCCGGACGCCGAGAAGTTCAAGGACAAGATCACCGAGGCGCAGGGGCGCGTCGAGGCCCTGAAGAAGACGCCGGCGAAGGTGAAGGTCGCGACCGCTCCGGAGGCGCCTCCGGGCCTCAAGATCGCGATCGACGGCGTGGCCCAGACCGGCACGGAGCTCTCGGTCCCGCCCGGCAAGCACACCCTCATCGTCTCGGCCGAGGGGTTCGCCGACGCGAGCCAGGAGATCGAGGTCACCTTCGCCGAGGCGCGCGAGATCAACGTCACGCTGACGCCCAAGGCGCCGGCTCCGGTCGCCGCGACGCCGGCGCAGCCGCCGCCCCCGCCGCCGGCCGCCGAGGTGCCCCCGGCGCAGCCGCCGCCCCCCGCGCCGCCGGTCGAGCCGCGCTCCCCGGTGCCGGCCTACGTCACCCTCGGGCTCGCCGGCGCCGGCGTCGTGGTCGGGACGATCTTCGGCATCCAGGCGCTCGGCGCGAAGGGCGACTTCGACGAGAACCCGACGACGAAGACCGCCGATCGCGTCGATCGCTTCGCGCTCATCTCGGACATGTCCTTCGCGGTGGCGCTCACGTTCGGCGTCACCGGCGCGGTCCTGCTCCTCACCGATGACGCGACGGCCGAGCCGAAGGCCGCAGCTTCGAGCGTGACGAAGAAGGCGTTCGTCACTCCGTACGTCAGCCCGACAGGCGGCGGCGCCGCCGCGCGGTTTACCTTCTAAGGGGACTACTATGTGGAAGAACCAGTACCTTCTCGCGATGGCGCTCTGCGCCGGCGCGCTCTCGACGCTCGGGATGGGCTGCGAGCTCATCGCCACGGTCGACCGATCGCGCATCCCGGGAAACGAGGGCGCCACCGACGCCTGTGCTGACGGCACGAAGAACGGTGATGAGACGGACGTCGACTGCGGCGGCACCTGCGCGCCGTGCGATCTCGCCAAGGCGTGCTCGAAGACAGAGGACTGCTCGAGCGGCTTCTGCGCCGACGGCGTCTGCTGCGACGCCGCCTGCGACGAGGAATGCGACGCTTGCACCGCCGAGCTCAAGGGGTCGGGCGAAGACGGCAAGTGCGGCCCCACCAAGGCCGAGACCGAGTGCGGCGAGGCGACGTGCTCCGAGGGCGTCCAGACGGCCCGCGGCACGTGCAACGGGGAGGACGTGGAGTGCGAGCCCGGCGAGGAGACGTCGTGCGAGACGTTCGCCTGCGATCCGGAGGCCAACGCGTGCTTCGCCGAGTGCTCGGAGGACGCGCAGTGCGCGACGTGCCACGTCTGCGATGGGGACGCCTGCTCGCTGGCTCCGGCGGGCACGCCGCACCCCGGCTGCGAGGACGACCAGCTGTGCAACGCCACGGGCGAGTGCAAGGCCGGGAACGGTCAGGAATGCGCCGACGCGGCCGACTGCGGCAGCGGGAGCTGCGTCGACGGCGTCTGCTGCGACACCGCCTGCGACTCGCCTTGCAAGTCCTGCAACGTCGCGGGGTCGGAGGGCACGTGCTCGGACGTCCCGCTCGGCGAAGAGGACGGGACGGACTGCAGCGACCTCAACGTCTGCGACGGCGCGGGCGCGTGCAAGCTGGCGCCCGGCGAGAGATGCGCCACGGACGACGAGTGCGCGAGCGGCGACTGCATCTCCGCCGTCTTCACGTGCGCCGCCATCCCGCAGGAGCCCTGAGCTCTCCCCGGCTCCCGCCGGGCTCCTCGGGGAGCCCGGCGGAGCTCACGCCTCGAACGTCCCCCGCGCACGCGCGCTGATCGCCTCGGCCCCGGCGGCGGAGGGCGGGCCGAGCACCGTCATCGACTCGGCCTCTCCGTCGAACAGGCCGCCGTCCTCCAGCTCGCCGCCTTCGGCCTCCGTCGCGTAGACAGGCACCGTCGCCGCCTCTTCCCAGCGGCTCTTGAGCCGATCCGCGAGCTTCGTGAGCAGCTCCCGCGTCGTCTCCCGGTCCGTGGCGGACAGGAGCACCGCGTCCGGATGCCCGAGGAGGAGCCGCCGCCCTTCCTCCGGGGCGATCAGGTCCGCCTTGTTGAACACCAGGATGCGCGGGATGGCGATGAGATCGAGCTCGGTCAAGAGCGCCTCGGTCGTCTCGATGTGCTGATCGCGCGCGGGGTCGCTCGCGTCGACGACGTGGAGCAGGAGATCGGCGTCGGCGGCCTCCTCGAACGTCGCGCGGAAGGCGGCGAACAGATCCTTCGGGAGCTCCCGGATGAAGCCGACCGTGTCGGTGATCACCACCTCGCGCTCCTCGGGGAAGCGCAGCCGCCTCGAGCGGGTGTCGAGCGTCGCGAACAGCTTGTTCTCGGCGACCACGTCGGCGCCGGTCAGCGTGTTCAGCAGCGTGCTCTTGCCGGCGTTCGTGTAGCCCACGATCGAGACCACCGGCACGCCGAGCCGGGCGCGGCGCCGGCGGCGCTGCTCGCGCTGCCGGGAGAGCCGCTTCAGCTGCGCCTCCAGGAAGCTGACGCGCTCCTTCGCGCGGCGGCGCCCGATCTCGAGCTTCGTCTCGCCGGGACCGCGCCCGCCGATGCCGCCGGTCAAGCGGGACAGGGAGTCGTCCTTCTGCCCGAGGCGCGGCAGCGTGTACTTCAGCTGGGCCAGCTCGACCTGGAGCTTGCCGTCCGACGACTCCGCGCGCTGGGCGAAGATGTCGAGGATGAGCTGCGTCCGGTCGAGCACCTTGAGGTCCGTGTGCTTCGCGATCGCCGAGGCCTGCGACGGCGTGAGATCCCGGTCGAAGACCAGCGTCTCCGCGTCGAGCTCCGAGGCGCGCAGCACGACCTCGTCGAGCTTCCCCTTGCCGAGCACGAGCCGCGGATCGATGCGATCGCGCAGCTGGAGGACCGTGTCGGCGACGTCGACGCCGGCGGTCCCGGCGAGCTCGGTCAGCTCGCGCAGGCTCTCCTCGGCCCGCGCGAGCGCGCCCGCCTTGGCCTTCTCGGCGACGTGCACGAGGATCGCCCGACCGTCCTTGGCCGCGACCGACCGCGTGCGCGAGCGCTTCGCGAACTCGTCCTCGAGCGCCTGGATGAGGGCGCCGAAATCGACGTCGACGCGACCGACCGCGACGGGGCCCACGGTCCGGTACGGCAGCTCCGCCTTCCCGCGGGCGTCGCCGCCCTCGTCGTCCACGGTCACCGCGACCTCTTCCTTCCCGTGGACCGGCACGTTGTACGCGTACTGGAGGGTCCGCGGCTCGCCCTGCGGGGAGAGCTGCACGGCCGCGACCAGGTCGAGCCGGAGCCGGACGAGATCGACGAGGTCGTCCCGCGTGAGCGGCTCGTTGAACAGGTGCGTGTGGACGAGCCGGAGCGCCCTGAAGCGCCCCTGCGCGGCGCGGAGGCGCCCGATGTCGGGCAGCATCAGCCGGGTCGCGTCGCCGACGACGACGTAGTCGATCTCGCCCGAGCGGTGGACCAGGGCGCCGACCTGGCGCCCCGTCTCGTGCGACGCCTCGGCGAGCGCCTTGATGAGCTCGGGCGTGGCGATGCTGGCGAGCGGAACCTTGCGGCGGTAGATGCGCTCTAGGGTCTTGGTGGCGAGGGGGCTGAGTCCGGTGGTGTTTCCGTAGAGGGTGGGCATTCGATAATCGAAGGGAGTGTTGCTCCCGCTCATTCATAACGCACGCGGGCCCGGTCCGCGACCTGGGCCACCGCGGATCTTCGCGCGGGGCGCGCATTTTCTCGTCGCTCCTCGCCGCATCCGTTCCGCTCCTCCCCTTCCGCTCCCCTCGCCTTCCCCCTCGTCGCCTGCTCCGCCTCCCCTCCCGCTTCCGCTTCCCGCCCCTTCGCGTCTCCCGCCCGCGTGCTCCTCCAGGTTCCTGTAGAGGCCGCGGCCGAGCCGTGGCAACCCTGCCCACGATGGCCATCCTGACCCCCCTCTCGCTCGCAGACGCCCGCCGCATCGGCGCGCTCTACGGCCTCGAGATCGCCGACGTGCGCGGCCTCCTCGCCGGGAGCGTCAACTCGAACTTCGCGCTCACGCTCGCCGACGGTCGCGGGCAGGTCTTCCTGCGGGTCTTCGAGGAGCAGCAGCGCGACGCGGCCTCGCGCGAGGCGCGCATGCTGGAGCACCTCGCCGCCGGCGGCGTCGCCACGCCGCAGCCGCTCCGGCGCCGGGATGGAGCGTCCGGGTCGGAGGGCGCCGCCTTCATTGCAGAGCACGCCGGCAAGCCGGTCGCGCTGTTCCCGTGGGTCGCCGGCGACGCGCTCTGCCAGGCGCGCGTCACGCCCGACGCGACCCGCCGCGTCGGCGCGGCCCTGGCGCGGGTGCACCTCGTCGGCGCCTCTTTCGAGGGGGCGAACGCGAGCCGGTTCGACCTCGACAGCCTCGACCAGCGGCTCCAGAGCCTCCGCGCGCCCGCGCGCCCCGGCGGCGCGGGCGCCGCGCCCCTCCCGCCCGACGTCGCCGCCGCAGTGGACGAGCTCACCGGCCGGCTCCAGCGCATCCGCGCCGCGGCGCCGCGGGCGTCCGGGCCCGAGACGCTCATCCACGGCGATCTCTTCCGCGACAACGTGCTCTGGCAGGACGGCGAGATCTCGGCGCTGCTCGACTTCGAGAGCGCCTCGCGCGGCAGCGCCGCCTTCGATCTCGCCGTCACGATGCTGGCGTGGTGCTACGGCGACGACCTCGACCCGGACCTCGCGGCCGCGCTCGCCGCCGGCTACACGTCGGTGCGGCCGCTTTCAACCGAGGAGCGCGGCCGTCTCTTCCACGAGAGCCTGGTCGCGGCGCTTCGGTTCTCGATCACGCGGATCACCGACTTCGAGCTCCGCCCGAAGGGCAGCGGCGTCTACAAGGATTTCCGGCGCTTCCTCGCGCGGCAGCGGACGCTCGAGCGCCTCGGCCCGGAGGGGCTCCTCGCGCTGCTCCGCGTCTGATCGCGTCCGTTTGCGCTCGTTTGCGTCCGTTCGCGTCTGCTTGCGTCATGACCGCGCCTGCGTTGCGCCTGCGCGCGTCCGATTCCGGTGTGCGCGCGGGTCGCCGTGTGATTTTGCGTGAAGTACGCGGCGCCGGGCGAGGGCGGCGTTGCGCACCCGCGGCCCGACCGTTACCTTCGCCAGATGGCACAGGTCGGAACGCTCGATTTCAAGGGCTTCATCGAGAGACGGAAGGGCCAGCGCGCGGGCGGCGGGGACGGCGCTGGCAACGCGTACGCCTACGTGTCCGATAAGAACACGCGGCTCGCGTTCGAGAAGATGCGTCCGGTCGAGCTCGCCGTGACCGCCGCGGTCAGGCTGTTCAAGACGGTCGGCAAGAACGAGCTCCTCGGCCACGCCGTGAAGGTCGGCCCCACGCAGTTCCCGCGCGTCCACAAACTCGCGGTTCACTGCGCCGAGACGCTCGGGATCGCGGCCCCGACGCTCTACATCGTCAACAGCCCCACCCTCAACGCCGCCACCTACGGCACGAACGACGACTCGTTCATCATGGTGCACTCGGCGCTCGTCGACCATTTCACCGACGACGAGCTGCTCAGCGTCATCGGCCACGAGTGCGGCCACATCCACAACAGCCACGTCGTCTACCTCACCGCGATGCACTACCTGACGCGGATGGCCTCGGTCTTCGTGAAGTGGATCGTCGGCCCCGCGATGCTCGCGCTCTCCGGCTGGTCGCGCCGTGCCGAGGTCACCTGCGATCGCGCCGGGCTGCTCTGCGCGAAGAGCCTCGACGTCTCGACGCGCGCGCTCACCAAGCTCGCGCTCGGCTCGACCAAGCTCTACGAGGAGCTGAACCTCGAGGCGTTCATCGCCCAGCACGACGAGGGCAAGGGCGGCATCGGCCGGTTCGCCGAGTTCACGGCCAGCCACCCGTGGCTGCCGAAGCGCGTCCTGGCGCTCCGGGCCTTCGCCGAGAGCGAGCTCTACAAGCGCCACGCCGGGCTCGGCTCGGGCGGCCTCTCGATGGAAGAGGTCGACGAGAAGGTGCACGAAGTCATCAAGATCTGGGGCTGAGGGCCCTCTCCCCCTGGCTCCTGACCAAGGCCGAGGTAAAGCGCACATGCTCGAATCCTTCCACAGCCGCAAAGACGACGTGACCGGCGCGCTCCGGGATCTCGCGGAGTTCGCCGAGACCCTCGGCGCGAGGAGCGTCGCGACGCGCATCACGAACGACCTCGTGAAGAAGCTCGAGGCCGATCGGTTCCACCTCGTCGTGGTCGGCGAGTTCAACCACGGCAAGACGACCTTCGTGAACGCCCTGCTCGGCGCGTCGATCCTCCCCGTCGGCGTGACGCCCACGACGGCGGTGATCCACCACCTCGAGTACGCCGCCGAGCCGCGCGCCGATGTGGTCTACGCGTCGGGCGAGCGCTCGGGCCTGCCGTTCGAGGACGTGCGGGCCTTCACCGTCGGCGGGGAGCGCTCGTCGAGCGCCGGCGAGGTCAAGTTCCTCGAGGTGGGGTACCCGGCCGAGCTCCTGCGCGAGCGCGTGGTCCTCGTCGACACCCCAGGGGTGAACGACCTCTCGCTGCAGCGCGCGGACATCACCTACAGCTACATCCCTCGGTCCGACGCCGTGCTGTTCCTCATCGACGCCGGCCAGCCGCTCAAGGAGAGCGAGCGGGTCTTCCTCCAGGACAAGCTGCTCGGGCAGTCGCGCGACAAGATCCTCTTCGTCGTCACGAAGCGCGACATCTGGAGCCAGGACGAGGAGGTCGAGGCGCTCGCCTACATCCGGAGCGAGCTCGGCAAGCTCGTGAAATCGCCGGTGGTCTTCCCGATCTCGAGCGAGCGGGCGCTGGAGGGCGACCGGGCCGGCAGCGGCATGCCGGAGCTGCTCGATCACCTGACCCGGTTCCTCGCCGAGGAGCGCGGGCGCATCCTCCTCGACAACGCGCTCGGCGAGGGCCTCGAGGCCGCGCGCCTGCTCGGCAAGGGCGTGGACGCGCGGCGGCGGGCGACCGCGATGTCGCGCGACGAGCTCAGCCGCCGCATCGAGATGATCGAGAAGGATCTGGCCGGCCAGTCGCGCACCATCGAGGAGCGGCGCGCCGGCATCCGCGAGGAGGTGAGCGCCATCCGGGCGTGGGTGCGCCGCGACCTGGATCGCTTCGTCGACGACGTGCTCCGGCAGCTGCCGGCGATCATCGACGAGGCCCACACCGACGAGATCAAGGTCTACCTCGGCGCCTTCCTGGAGCGCACCTTCGCCGAGTGGGCGCAGGCCGAGACGAAGGAGATCGCCACGGCGCTCGAGGCGCTCGCCGAGAAGACGATCGCGCTCGTCCGCGAGGACGCGCACGACGTGGCCAAGCGGGTCAGCGAGGCGCTCGGGGGCGACGTGAAGACGCCGAACGTCGAGGTCGACACGTTCGGCTACGACGTCGGCGTGTTCGCGCTCTTCACGATCGGCCTCGGCGTGATGTTCACGAACGCCCTGCTCGGCGGGATCCTGGCGCTCGCGGCGCCGGTCCTGGCCGTGTACGTGAAGGAGAAGGTCGAGGCCGAGACCCGCAAGAAGGCGAAGGAGATGGCGCCGATCGCCCTGCGCGAGGCCGCCACCCGGATCGGGCCGAAGCTCGACGAGATGATCCAGGAGTTCGCGAGCCGGCTCGACGCGTGGGTGGTCACGGCCGGCCAGGAGCTGCACCGGGAGGTCATCGAGGTGCTCAAGGCGGCCCGCGAGGAGCGGGTCCGCGCCGAGCCGAGCAGCGAGAGCCAGCTCAAGGCCTGCGACGCCCAGGCCGAGGCGCTCACGGCGCTGGCGGCCCGCCTGGAGGGGCTGCGCAGCGCGCTCTGGACCGTCGAGAACGGCGAGAGCAAGCCGATCCCTCCGCCCGTGTCCAGCGTGCCCAACGCGCCCGGCGGCTCGGCCTGAACGAGGCGCACGCCTCCTGACAAGGGGGCAGGCGCTGCCCGGCCCGGCCCCCGGCCGGGCGCCGTGGCCATATCCAATCGTCCGGCGCTCATGCGAGAATGCGGCCGTGCAGCTCGACTTCGCAGCACGTGAAGTGACGATCAAGCTCGTCTATTACGGCCCGGCGCTCAGCGGCAAGACGACGAACCTCGTCTCGCTGCACGGGCTCGCCGGGTCGGACGCTCGCGGACGCCTGATGACGCTCGAGACGCAGGACGATCGGACGCTGTTCTTCGATCTCCTGCCGCTCACCTTCCGCGCGAAGGACGGCGACGTCTCGCTCCGCATCAAGCTGTTCACCGTGCCCGGCCAGCCCATGCACGCCGCCACGCGACGGCTCGTGCTCCAGGGCGCGGACGGGGTCGCGCTCATCGCCGACTCGCAGATCACGGAGACGCAGCGCAACGCGGAGGCGTTCTTCGACCTCCGCCACAACCTGCGGGAGAACGGCCTCGATCTCGCGCGGATGCCGCTCGTCATCCAGTTCAACAAGCGCGACCTCCCCGACATCCGGAGCGACGAGGAGCTCGCGCGGCTCGCCGCGCGGGGCAAGGAGCCGGTGTACAGGGCCATCGCGACCCGCGGCATGGGCACGGTGGAGACGTTCATGGGCCTGCTCCACCTCACGTGGGAGACGCTCGATCAGACGCACCAGCTCTCGAAGCGGCTGTCGATCAGCGGCGACGAGCTCCTGAACAGCGCGGCGCGCCAGCTCGGGGTGACGAGCTCGGTGAGCGACCTCCTGGCGCGGCGCATGGGCGGCAGATGAGGCCCGACGCCCACAAGGGGACGCCGGCTGATTTCGGCCTCGACGACGAGGACCTCCTCCATGTGCCGAGCTCCGCGCCGATGCCGTCGGCGCGCGTCGCGGACGCGCCCAGCTCCTCGAAGCGCGACGGCGCGCCGAGCGCGCCCGAGCCCTCGACGATGCCGCCCCCCGCGGCCGCGCCGGTCGTCGATCTGGTCGGCATCGGCCCGCTCTCGCTCGAGGACCTCGTGGATCGCCAGGCCCTCGGCGAGATGGCGGCGTCGTTCCACAAGCTGTTCGGGCTGCCGATCCGGATCCAGTCGATCAGCGGCGCGACGCTCGCCGAGTCCGGCGCGCTCGCGTCGCCGGGCGACCCGACCTTGGACGAGCAGGAGACCCAGCGGACCGGCGCGGCGCCGCCGGATCGCGCGCAGCGGCGCGGCGCGGCGGCCGGCGGCGAGCTCGCGGACCCCCGCTTCCCCGGCGCGCTCTACCAGGTGTTCCCGATCGAGTACGACGGCCGCGCGATCGGCCGGTCGATCCTCGGCCCGTACCTGCCCGAGGGCCTCTGTGAGCCGCCCGCCGCCGAGATCGAGGCGGCGGCGCAGCTCGAGCAGGCGCGCGCGGCGGAGGGGCTGCCGAGGCTCCGGCCGGAGCGGCTCTCCGCGATCGCGGATCACCTCCGCGCCGTCCTCGATCTCATCCTGTTCAGCGGGCACAAGTCGCTCCTCACGTCGACGATGCACGTCGCGTCGATCCGCGAGAGCTTCCGGGAGCTCTCGCAGAAGAACGCCGAGCTGGAGCAGGCGTACGAGCGGCTGAAGGAGCTCGACCGGCTCAAGTCGAACTTCCTCGCCACGGTGTCGCACGAGCTCCGGACGCCGCTCACGTCGATCATGGGCTACAGCGAGATGCTCGCCGAGGGCATCGGCGGGCCGCTGACCGGCGAGCAGCGCGAGTTCATCGACACGATCCGGTCGAAGAGCGAGCAGCTGCTCGGGCTCATCATGAGCCTCTTGGATCTCTCGAAGCTGGAGAGCGGCACGCTGATCGTGCACCGCACCGAGGTGGCGGTCGGCCCGGTGCTCGTCGAGGCGGCGTCGACGATGGCGCCGGCGGCCTCGAAGAAGGGCGTCGAGCTCCGGATCCACGCCGAGAGCGATCTCCCGCCGGTGCTCGGGGACAGCGACCGGCTGCGCCAGGTGTTCATCAACCTCGTCGAGAACGCGGTGAAGTTCACCGAGACGGGGGGCGAGGTGCAGCTCATCGCGCGCGCCGTGAGCGAGGACACGGACGATCTCCCGGGGCTGGTGCTCGTCGCGCCGCTCCAGCAGGCGGTCGAGATCCGCGTCGTGGACACGGGCATCGGCATCCCACCTGCCGAGCGGCTGAAGGTGTTCGACCCGTTCTACCAGATCGATCAGAGCTCGACCCGGGAGCACGGCGGCACGGGCCTCGGCCTCTCGATCGTCAAGCGCCTGGTCGAGGCGCACAGCGGCACGGTCCGCATCGAGCCGAACGAGCCGCGCGGCACCGTGTTCGTGGTCAAGCTGCCCACGGTCGCGGGCTCGCCGGCGACGGGCGCGCCGGCGAACAGCATGGTGCCGCCCATCTTCCAATGAGCGGGTCCTCATGAGCGGGCGCTCCGAGTGGACGCGCATCGAGTTGCTGCGCGCCGTGCTCGGCGGCGCGGCCGGCGAGCACGTGCTCTGCGGCATCGGCGACGACGCCGCGATCCTCGCGCCCGTGGCGCCGCAGGGCGGGGCGCTCCTTCCCGCCGCGGCGCCGCTCGTCTGGACGGTCGACAGCGCGGTCGAGGGCGTGCATTTCCGGCGGGATCTCCTGAGCTTCGAGGACCTCGGCTACCGGGCGACGATGTCCGCGGCGAGCGACCTCGCCGCGATGGGGGCGCGGCCGCTCGGCCTGCTCGCCGCGCTGGTGTTGCCGCAGGACGTGAGCGACGACGAGCTCGGCGCCCTCGCCGCGGGACAGCGCGCCGCGTGCGACGAGATCGGCACCGCGATCGTCGGCGGGAACCTCTCCCGGGGCGGAGAGATCTCGCTCACCACGACGGCGCTCGGCGTCGCGGCCGCGCCGCTCCGGCGCGACGGCGCGCGCCCCGGCGACGCGCTCGCGCTGGCGGGGCCGGTGGGCCTGGCCGCCGCGGGGTTTGCGCTGCTCGACCGGCGCATCTCGCCGGCCGGCGCCGCTGCCGCCCCGGCGATCCGGGCGTTTCGCCGGCCGGTGGCGCGCATCGAGGCGGGCCTCCGCGCTGCCGCAGTCGCCCGCGCGGCGATCGACATCTCCGACGGCCTCGCCGCGGATCTGGCGCACCTCGCGGCTGCGAGCGGGGTGCGCGTGCTGCTCGACCCCGGGGCGCTCGTGGGCGCCGAGCTCCGCGAGGCCGCGGCGCTGCTCGGCGCCGATGCGCTGGAGCTCGCGCTTCACGGCGGCGAGGACTACGCGATCGCGGTCGCCGGTCCCGACGTCGGGTCGCTCCCCGGCTTCGTGGCGATCGGCCGCTGCGCGCCGCGGGAGGAGGGCGCGAGCGACGTGGCGCTGCTCGGGCCGGGCGGGCAGCTCACGAGCGTCGTCGCGCGCGGGTACGACCACTTCGCCTGACGCCGCGCGCCGGAGAGCGGCGCGCGGTGACGGTGTTGCGGGCCTAGACGTCCGCCGGGCCGCCCTGGCTCAGTTGCACTCGGGGGGCGGCGTGGTTCCGGCGAGGCTCGCTCGGATCTGGGTGAGCGCCTTGGCGCGCGGGGTCTTGCCGCTCTTCACGAGCTTCTCGATCCCGGCGCAGAGATGGGAGGCCGTCGCCGCCTTCGACTTCGCGTCCGGCGACTTGCCCGACTTGGTGGCGACGGCGTGGAGCGCCGTGCAGCACGCCTGGATGGATGCGCCTCCCCCGCGGGCTGTCCCCGTCCCCGCCGCCCCCTCGGCCGTCGCCGCCCCCGCGTCTGCATCTGCGGCGGCGGCCGCAGGCTCGGCGGACGCCGCTGCGGCGGGCTCCTGGGTCGCATCGGGCGCCGGCGTCGCAGCCGGCGTCGGCGTCGCAGCGGGCACCGGGTCGGCGGCCACCGGCGCGACCGATTGCTCGGGCGCGGGGATCGTCTCCGGCTCTGCTTCTTCTTTCTGGCAGGCGCTGGACAGGATGCCGCAGGTGAGAACGACGAAGGCCATGGACGAACGCGACCGGATCATGTCCGGTCTTCTACAGAGCTTCGCGGAGCACAGCCATCGGGCTGACAAAGTAGAACCGCGTCCGGACGTACCCGCAGCTCTCCGCAGCATGAGCACCGCCACCGATCTGCGCTCACCGTCAGCGGTCAGCGAGCGCCGCCGTGGTCAGCGTCACCGTGAGCGGTCAACGCTCCCCCTCAGCGCCGGCGATCTTCGATCCCCCTCAGCGATCCGCGACGACCGCCGACCGTCTACGTTCGTCCTGGCGATCGCTCCTCGCCCCCTTTTCCCCCGTGTCGGCGGGGGTGGGGGTGATGAGGGAGGGGCTGGCGGGGGTAGGGCCCCACGAATCCGAGCGCCGGCCTTCAGCGCAGCGGGGCCTTCCAGTCCCGGCTCCCCAGTTCACGAGGCAATAGCCGCCAAGAGGCGCGAGTTCGTGGGAGGGGCCCCCCGCCAGCCCCTCCCTCATCACCCCCACCCCCGCCCGTTGCCTAGCTGCAACCCATGCTGTTGCCGCAGTTGAGGCACTTGTAGCAGGCCCCGTTGCGCACGGTGATGTGCCCGCAGCCGTCGCACACCGGCGCGTCGCCCATCATGTCCTCCAGCTGCGCGTCGAGCGCGCTCGCGGCCCGTCCCCCGCCGTCGAGCAGCGCCGACGCCGAGGAGCCCTGCGAGAACGACGCCACGCCGCTCTCCTGGGCCCGCGACTCGACCGGGTCCTCCATGGCCGAGGTGACCGGCTGCACGTGGGCGAGATCGTAGCGGTTCAGGTACTCGACCCCGAGCACGCGGAAGAGGTAGTCCACGATCGAGGTCGAGAACTTCACGTAGTCGTGCCCCTCGACCACGCCCTGCGGCTCGAACCGGGTGAAGGTGTACTGCTCGACGAAGGTCTCGAGCGGCACGCCGTACTGGAGCCCGATCGACACCGCCATCGCGAAGCAGTTCATCATCGAGCGGAACGCGGCCCCCTCCTTGTGGAGGTCGATGAAGATCTCGCCGAGCGTCCCGTCGTCGTACTCGCCGGTGCGGAGGTAGATCTTGTGCCCGCCGACGCGCGCCTCCTGCGTGAAGCCCTTGCGCTTCCTGGGCAGGCGGAACCGCTCGGGCGCCGCCGCCGAGGGCGAGCGCGGGCGCGCCAGCGCGGTCGCCGCCTGGAGCACGGGGCCGGCAATCTCGGCCTTGTCCGCCTTCTCCGCCTTGCCCTTGGCCTCTGCCTTGCTGTCGCTAGAGGTCGACGAGAGCGGCTGCGACGCCTTGCAGCCGTCGCGGTAGAGCGCGACCGCCTTGAGCCCGAGGCGCCACCCCTCCTCGTAGATCCGCTGCACGTCCTCGACCGTCGCGTCGTTCGGCAGGTTCACGGTCTTCGAGATGGCGCCGGACAGGAACGGCTGCGCCGCGGCCATCATCCGGACGTGCGCCATCGGGGCGAGGTAGCGCCGGCCCTTCTTGCCGCAGCGGTTGGCGCAGTCGAACACCGCGTAGTGCTCCTCGCGCAGGTGCGGCGCCCCCTCCACCGTCATGCGGCCGATGATCGTCTCGTTCGCCTCCTCGATCTCCGCGGGCGAGAAGCCGAGGTGCTGGAGCAACGAGAACCCGAAGCGCGCCCGCGACTCCTTGGAGACGCCGAGCCGATCGTAGGTCTCCTCGCCGAGGATCCAGGGGCCGAAGGCGAGATCCAGATCGAAGACGCCGGGGATGGCGGCCTCGATCTTCGCGAGGTCGTCGTTGGTGAGCCCGCGCGCCTTGAGCGAGGCCCGGTTCACGTGCGGCGCCGCCAGGAGGGTGTTCGTGCCGGAGACGTAGGCGACGATCTCCTGCACCTCGGCCTCGGGGTAGCCGAGCCGCCGCAGCGCCTCGGGGACGGACTGGTTCACGATCTTGAAGTAGCCGCCGCCGGCGAGCTTCTTGAACTTCACGAGCGAGAAGTCGGGCTCGATGCCGGTCGTGTCGCAGTCCATCAGCAGGCCGATGGTGCCGGTCGGGGCGAGCACCGTCGCCTGGGCGTTGCGGTAGCCGTGCTCCTGCCCGAGCCGCACCGCCTCGTCCCAGTCGGCGCACGCCGCCCGCCAGAGCGACTCCGGGCAGCGGTCGCGATCGATCGCGTAGGCGGCGTCGCGGTGCATGCCCATGACCCGGAGCATCGGCTCGCGGTTCCTCGCGAAGCCGGCGAACGGCCCCTTCGCGGCGGCCATCTCGGCCGAGACCCGGTAGGCGTGGCCGCACAGGATCGCGGTGAGCGCGCCCGCGACCGCGCGGCCCTGGTCGGAGTCGTACGGGATGCCCTGCAGCATGAGCAGGGTGCCCAGGTTCGCGTAACCGAGCCCGAGCGGGCGGTAGTCGTGCGAGTTCTTCGCGATGTTCCGGGTGGGGTACGCCGAGAAGTCGACCAGGATCTCCTGCGCGACGAAGAACACCCGCACCGCGTGGCGGTAGCCCTCGATGTCGAACGAGCCGTCCTCGCGGAGGAACCGGGTGAGGTTGAGGCTCGCCAGGTTGCACGCCGAGTCGTCGAGGAACATGTACTCGGAGCACGGGTTCGAGGCGTTGATGCGCGCCGTGTTCGGGCAGGTGTGCCAGCGGTTGATGGTCGTGTCGTACTGCACGCCCGGATCGGCGCAGCCCCACGCCGCGTCGGCGATCTGGCGCCAGAGGTCCTTGGCGCTCAGGGTGTCGACGACCTCGCCGGTCGTCCGGGAGCGCGTCTCCCAGGGCGCGCCCGTCGCCGCCGCGCGCATGAAATCGTCGCTCACGCGCACCGAGTTGTTCGAGTTCTGCCCGCTCACGGTGTGGTACGCCTCGCCGTTGAAGTCGGAGGGGTACCCCGCGGCGATGAGCGCCATCGCCTTCTTCTCCTCGCGGACCTTCCACTGGATGAAGTCGACGATCTCCGGGTGGTCCATGTCGAGGCAGACCATCTTGGCGGCGCGCCGCGTCGTGCCGCCGCTCTTGGTCGCGCCGGCGGCGCGGTCGAACACCTCGAGGAAGCTCATGAGCCCCGAGCTCGTCCCGCCGCCCGAGAGCTTCTCCTGCTTCCCGCGGATCGCGCTGAAGTTCGTCCCCGTCCCCGACCCGTACTTGAACAGCCGCGCCTCGGCCTTCACGAGGTCGTAGATGCTCATCAGGTCGTCCTGGACCGACTGGATGAAGCACGCGGAGCACTGCGGCCGCTCGTACGCGTTCCGGGTCTCGATGATCTCGTCGACGGCGGCCGCCGCGCTCGCCCGGCTCGCGGCGCCCTTCCCGACGGCGCTCCCGTTCCCCGCGTCGGCCGAGGCCTCGTTCCAGGCGTAGTTGCCGCCCGACCCCTCGATGCCGTAGCGGTGGTAGAGCCCGCAGTTGAACCACACGGGCGAGTTGAACGCGCCGTACTGGTGGACGAGCAGGTACGCGAGCTCCGCCTCGAAGGAGTCCGCGTCCTTCGTGGAGGCGAAGTAGCCGCCGAAGTGCTCGCCCGCCTCGCGGATGGTGCGCGCGAGCCGGTGGACGACCTGGCGGACGCTCGTCTCGCCGAGCTCCTTCCTGCCGTGGATCCCAGCCTTGCGGAAGTACTTGGAGACGACGATGTCGGTCGCGAGCTGCGACCAGCCGGCGGGGATCTCGGCCCCTTCCATCTTGAAGACGACCGAGCCGTCCGGGTTGGTGATGACGCTCGAGCGGCGCTCCCAGGTGACCTCGTCGAGCGGGTCGACGCCGCGGTGCGTGAACCGCCGCTCGAACCCGAGCCCGCGCGGGCGCGAGGCCCCCTTCTTCGCGGCCTTCTTCTCAGCCGCGCCGTTGGCCTGCGCCCTGGCAGCCCCGCCGGTCACCGGACGGGCCCCCGCATCTTCCTTCGTCCGCGCCGTCATCTTGCCGTTCCCGGCGGGTAGCTTACCGCCGTCACCCACAACTGCCGACTGGGCCATTTCCAAGTCCTCCTGGATGCCACCGCGCCTGGCGGTGACTCGGGTCCTACCGAAAGCACAAAAGGTTCCGGGAGAACGCCGGGGCCTCATCACCCCGGATCTCCACAGGTCCCGTCGCTTCTCCCGTGCTACCTGCTCAAACGTTCCGTCTTCCGACCAGTGAGCATAGGTTCAGGTGCCATGCCTGAAAGGCGTGCGCCGACATTCGGGAGCGCCTGACCGCCAGCTAGTCAAACCCGTGATGGGCCCGTGCGTCAAGGAGAACCGCTACATCTTGGGATCCCCGGCCGAACAGGGCCCACATATAGGGTCTCGTCCGTTCGGCGCGGGATTCGTCGCGTTCTCTGATCAGTTCTGAACAAGTGCTACCCACCGGGCGCACAGATTACGCACAGGTTCTCCAGGCAAAAATCGCCCTCCCTCCGGAAAGCCACCCAACAGCCAGCAGCTCGGCATCCCAGAGACGGCCCGCTCCCCGTGAAGCTGTGGGAGGTGTGGGAGCGTGCGGGGCGCGCGCTGGGGACGGGCCGATGCCTGAGCACGGCCGCAGCTCCTCCTCGCACGCGAGGAGGAGCTGCGGCCGTGCGAGTTCGGCGGGGCCCCAGCGCGCGCCCCGCACGCTCCCACACCTCCCACAGCCATCGCCGCTCTAGTCGACCTCCGCCGCCTCCCCGCAGTACGCGAGCACCCGCTCCCCCTCGCAGTGGATCGCGAGCGCCACCTCCTCCGCGAGCCCGTGCAGCCCGACGAGCTCGAGCAGCGTCGGCACCGGCGCCGGCAGCAGCGGCGGCGGCGGGATGTACCGCGACGCCCGCACGATCGCCGGCTCGATCGCCGCCGCCTTCGGCCCGATCATCTGGCGCAGCTCGTGGAGCGCCCGCTCGAACCCGCCGAGCATGTCGACGAGCCCGCGCGCCTGCGCCTCGGCGCCGCTGTAGACGCGCCCCTGCGCGAGCGGCTCGATCTCCTCGACCGGACGCCTCCGGCCGCGCGCGACCACGCGGAGGAACGTCGCGTAGATCGCGTCGAGCTCGCGCTCCATCACCGCCCGCTCCCCCGCGTCGAGCTTGCGCGACGAGGAGAACAGGTCGGCCCGTGCGCCGCGCTTCACGACGTCGGTCGAGACCCCGAGCCGCTCGAGCAGCGGCCCGAGCGCGAACCGCGCCGAGACCACGCCGATGCTCCCCGTGATCGTCTGCGGCTGCGCGACGATCGCGTGCGCGGCCGCCGCCACGTAGTAGCCGCCGCTCGCCGCCACGTTCGACATGCACGCCACGACCGGCTTCACCTCGGCGAGCCGCGTGACCTCGTGGTGGATCCGGTCGGACGCGAGCGCGGAGCCGCCCGGCGAGTCGATGTGGAGGATGACCCCCCGGATGCGCGGGTTCTGCCGCGCCGCGCGCAGGCTCGCGACGAGCCGCTCCTCGCTCGCCAGCGAGGCGCCCCGGAAGCGGGCGCGGCTGACGATCGCGCCGTGCACCTCGACGACGCCGATGATGGGCCGCGGCAGCATCGGCCGCAGCGAGAGCGCGCGGCGCGCGCTCAGGTAGCGGCCCGCAGCCACGAGCCGGGCCCGCGCGTGCCGGCCCGCCGCGCGAGCTCCCTCGCCCGCCGCCCCGCCGGCGACGACCTCGGCGCGGCGCGGCGCGGTCGTGCCCGGGAGCAGCCCCGTCGCGAGCATGTGCTCGAGCTCGTCCTCGTAGGCGACCGCGTCGATGATGCCCCGCGCCACGGCCTGCTCCGCGCCGTAAGGGGCCTCGTCGATCCACCGCGCCGCCGTCTCGCGATCGACGCGGCGCCCCTGGGCGAGCGCCGCGACGAGGTCGCCGAGGCGCCCGTCGAGCAGCGCGCCGACCTGCTCGCGCTGCGCGGCGCTCATCGTGTCGCGCACGAGCACCTCGCCGGCGTTCTTGTACATGCCCTTCGCGAACACCTCGGGCTCGACGCCGGCCCGCTCCAGCGCGCGGCGCACGTAGCGGCCCTCCACCGCGAACCCGAGCGGCGACACCAGCGTCTCGGGCCCGACCACGATGGCGCGCGCCGCCGACGCGAGCAGGAGCGTCGCGTTGTCGGCGCCCATCGGCAGGTACGCCACGATGTCCTTCCCCCCCGCCCGGATCTCGAGGAGCGCGTCCCGCAGCGAGGCGATCACCGCGGGCCCCGCGTGGACCGATCGCATCCGGAGCAGCAGCCCCGCCGGGCGCGGGTCCTTCATCAGGTGCTTGCCGAGCTCCCGGACGCGCTCCACGGAGAGCGGAGCCCTCTTCCGGGGGCGCCACCAGAGGGCGAGGCGGACCCGGGGCGGCTGCAGGTCGACCACGCGGCCGTCGATTTCGAGGACGACATACCCGCCCCGTGGTGCAGCAAACGCCCAGCGAAGCGCGCTCACCGGGAGCAGCAGCAGGCGGAGGAGATTGACGAGCAGGGCAGCGATCACCGGTGGCTCCTCGGTACGTTCAGGGGAAAGGCGGCGCGGCGTCCGCCATCGGGCGGCGTCAGACGGCGGAGAAGGCAAGCTGCGCTGGGACCGGTCCGCGCGGCGCGAGCCCGGCGAGGCCAGCGCCGCAAGGCCTCGCGACGGCGCTGGAAAGAGAGAGCGTGACGCAAGGGGCCACCCTGTGGCTACACTGTCGCTCGAAGTTTCGAAGGGGACGGCGAGCCGATGTCGGTTAGGCCTTGAAGAAGTCGTCCTCTCTCTTACAGACCAGCTCAGCAAGCCGCGGGCCGTAGGCCTCCGGCGCCCTGGGTGGCAGACCCCCTTCACCGAACGTGCATCCCGAGCAGAGCGCCCCCGCCCCGAGCCAGCTCCCCCCTCCAGCCCCGTCCACCCTGCGGCTCGTGCCCCTCGGGGGGCTCGGCGAGGTCGGGATGAACTGTCTCGCGCTCGAGCAGGCCGATGGCCTGCTGCTCATCGACTGCGGGGTGACGTTCCCGAGCTCGGACCTCGGCGTCGACGTGTACCACCCGCGCTTCGATCACGTGCTCGCGCTGCGCGAGCGCGTGCGCGGCGTCGTGCTGACGCACGGCCACGAGGACCACATCGGCGGGCTGCCCTTCCTCCTGCGCCACCTCGACGTCCCCGTCTGGGGCCCGCCGCACGCGCTGGAGCTCGTGCGCTACCGGCTCGCCGAGCACGCGCTCGATGACAAGGTGCGGCTCTTGCCCACGCAGGTCGGGCGCGAGGTCGCGATCGGCGGCTTCGTCGTCGAGCCGCTGCGGGTGACGCACTCGATCGTCGACGCCACGGCGCTCGCGATCCACACGGCCGCCGGGCTCGTCGTCCACACCGGCGACTTCAAGCTGGACCCGACCCCGCTCGACGACGAGCCGACCGACGAGGCCCGCTTCCGCGCGCTCGGCGACGCCGGGGTCCGGCTGCTCCTGTCCGACAGCACGAACGTGGACTCGCCCGGCGAGGCGGGGAGCGAGCGCGACGTCGCCCACGCGCTCGCGGAGCTCGTCGAGACCGCGCCGGCGCGCGTCGTGGTCGGCGTGTTCGCCTCCAACGTCCAGCGCCTGCTCGCCCTCGGTCAGGCCGCGGTCCGCGCGCGGCGCAAGATCTGTCTCCTCGGCCGGAGCGTGCAGACCCACGTGCGGGCCGCGCAGGCCGTGGGGCGGCTCCCGTGGCCGAGCGACCTGCTCGTCCCGCCCGAGGTCGCCTCCTCCATGCCGCGCGAGCGGCTCCTCGTGATCGCGAGCGGCACCCAGGCCGAGCGGGCCTCGACGCTGACGCGGTTTGCGTCGGGGACGCACCCGCTTTTGCGCCTCGAAGAGGGAGATCGGGTCGTGCTCTCGAGCCGCGTCATCCCTGGCAACGACCGCCCGGTCGTCGATATGATGGCCGGGCTGCTCCGTCTCGGCGTCGAGCTCGTGACGTGGTCGACGGATCGGCGCGTGCACGCGAGCGGGCACGCACACCGGACAGAACAGGCGCGCATGATCGACCTCACCCAGCCGCGCAGCTTCCTCCCGGTGCACGGGGCGCTGCACCACCTGACCCGGCACGCGGAGCTCGCGCGGGAGCGCGGCGTGTCCGAGGTGCTCGTCGCCGAGAACGGGCACGTCGTCGAGATCGGCAAGACGCAGCCGCTCGGCCGGAGCGGCCGGGCCGTGACCGGCCGGGTGGCGACGGCGGGCGGCGAGGAGCTCGGCGAGGAGGTCCTCCGGGAGCGCGCGAACCTCGGCCGCGCCGGGGTGGCCTTCGTGTCGCTGGTCGTCGACGTGCATGGCGCCCTCGCGGCGCCGCCGCAGGTCCTCGCCCGCGGGGTCACCGGGGAGCTCGAGGGCGGCGCGCTGAGGGCGGCCGCGCGCGCGGTCGCGCAGGCGGTGAACGACTGCGAGCCCCGCGCGCGGCGCCGGGACAACGACATCATCGAGGTCGCCCGGCTCGCAGCGCGCCGGACGATCGAGGCGAAGCTCGGGAGGCGACCGCTGGTGACGGTGGCGCTCACGCGGCTGTGACGCCGGTCGAGGGGAGCGCGCCGCCGGCGGGCGGCGGCGGGGAGGGCGGCGCGGGGGCGAAGCTCTCCGCGCGGGATTTCCTGGGGCCGGTGCTGCTCGCCCACATCGAGAGCGTGCGCGCCGATGCGCGGCGCGTCGTCGCCACGAGCGCGCATGGCGCCGAGCCGGACGAGGAAGCGGTGCACGACTTCCGGGTCTCGCTCCGCCGGCTCCGGACGCTGCTCAAGCCGGCGCGCCGCATCTACGGCAGGAAGCGGATCCGCCCCATCGCCGACGGGCTGCGGGAGTTCGCGCGGGCGACCGGGACGCTGCGCGACGAGGAGGTGCTGCGCGAGACGCTCACCGCGCTCGAGCTGGGCGAGGCGGCGCGGGCGGCCGTCGCCGCCTGGGTCGCGCAGCGCGCGCGCCGCGAGCACGAGGCGAGGGCCCACATCGTCGAGCTGCTCCGGCGGGACCATCCGGGCGACGAGGGCGCGCCGAAGGCCGGCGTGCCAGCGGCGGGCGACGCGGACGAGCCGCGCGCCGACGCGCCGGCGGCGGGCGACGAGGGCGAGCCGCGCGCCGGCGCGCCCGCGGTGGGCGACCCGGACGAGCCGCGCGCCGACGCGCCGGCGAGGGGCAAGCGGCTCCGGCTGGAGCCGTACCTCGCGCGCCTCGAGCGGCGGATCTCGCGCAAGAAGGCGAAGAAGCGCGGCGCCGAGGCGCTCGCGCGGCGGGCGATCGGCGGCGCGCTGGAGGACGTGCGCGAGATCGCGGGGAGCGATCCGAACGACGGCGCGGCCATGCACGCGCTCCGGATCCGCTTCAAGCGGCTGCGCTATTCGGCGGAGACGTTCTCGCCGCTCTTCGGAGAGCGCGCCGAGCGCACCGCCAAATCGGCGTCGCGGCTGCAGCGCCGCCTCGGTCAGCTGCACGACGTTGACGAGGCGCTCGCGCAGATGACGAAGGCGGAGGAGCTGTCGCCCGACGATCGCGCGGCCGTCGTCGAGGCGCTCGGCGCAGAGCGGGCGCGGCTCGCAGGCAAGGCGACCGAGGAGCTCGCGCAGGAGCTCGAGGCGCTCGCGTCGCTCTGGTCGAACGAGCCTCCGGCGCCCCCGCCTGGGTGACGCAGCGCGCGGGCGCGGTGCAGCAAGGAGCGCCGCAGCAAGGGCTCGGACGGGCGCCGCGCCTCGCCGACCGCGGAGCTCGCCATGACGGCGGGCGGTTCGTGATACCGTCGCCATGGCTGCATTCATCGAGGCGAAGCTCGCCGATCCAGGAGGTCGTGTTGCGCCGCTCTGCCGTCCAAAGCGTCACCGCGATCGTCGCTCTCCTCGCGGCGAGCGCCTGCACCCAGGACTTCGATCAGTTCGAGCCCGAGCTCTTCCCGCAGTCGTCCGGGAGCGGCGCCGGCGGCGCCGGCGGCGCCGGCGGTGACGGAGGCGGCCAGACGACGACCGCGAGCACCACGAGCAGCGGCGGAAGCGGCGGCGAGCAATGCCTGAACGGCGACGACGACGACGGCGACGGCGCGGTCGACTGCGCCGACGACGACTGCGGCGGGTTCGCCTGCGTCGCCGTGCCCGAGGACTGGCAAGGGCCCGGCATCCTCTACCAGGGCCCCGACGCCGCGGACGTCGCCTGCCCCGAGGCCTTCCCCACGCGGGTGGACGTGGGCGGCCGCGATCCCGTCGACACGCCCGCGATCTGCAGCCCGTGCTCGTGCGGCGCGCCGGACGTGGAGTGCGAGAGCCCAGTGGTCACGGTCTACGCGGATGAGGGGTGTGACGGCGGGAATGTGACCCTGCCGGTAGAGTCGGCGAACTGCATCAACCTCGGCGATAGCTTCCAGCCCGGCAGCTACAGCGGCGAGGCGCCCGACGTGGATTCGGCGGCGTGCCCCGCGTCGGGCGGCGAAGCGACCTTGCCGCCACCTCGCTTCGGCATCGAGGGGCTCGTGTGCGCCCCCGGACCGGACACCGGCGGATGCGAGGCCGGCGAGACCTGCGCCCCGAGCGAGCTCGACGCGCCGTTCGAGCAGGGCGTCTGCATCTGGCGCGAGGGGGAGCGGCGCTGCCCCGACGAATTCGGCGAGCGGCACGTGTTCGCGAGCTCCGTGATCGACGACCGCGGCTGCACGCGGTGCACGTGCGACACGGGCGGCGTGCGCTGCGAGGCGACGCTGACGCTCTTCGAGCAGACCCGCTGCCGGCAGCCGGTCGAGACCGTGCCGTTCGACGGGTCCTGCGTCGACGAGCCTCCCGCCGCCGCCTCGGTGTCGATCGAGATGACCGGGACCGGCAGCTGTCAGCCGCGCGGCGGCGACCCCAGAGGCGAGATCGAGGAAGGCGAGGACAGGATCACCGTCTGCTGCACGCGCTGAGCGAGGGAGCGCAGCGCGCATCCCGGCGTGTCGGGGAGGGCGCCGGAGGGCGGGCGAACCGGAAGAAAGACGAGTCTTCTTCCTGACTTACCGCCTTCCTTCCGACCTCCCGTCCGCCTCCCCCATCCGTCGCTCGCTGGCGCCGCGCGGCGCCGGCCGCGCCGCCGCGACGCTGGACGCCATCGCGCGGCGCTCGACGCGGCTACTGCCGGAAGATCTCGACCCGCTCGAGCACGACGTCCTGGTTCGGCCGATCGCGCGTGGTCTGCACGTTGGCGATGCGGTTCACGACGTCCAGCCCGCTCACGACCTTGCCGAACACCGAGTGCCGGTTGTCGAGGTGCGGCGTCGGCCCCTCGGTGATGAACCACTGCGCGCCGTTCGTGTTCTTGCCGGAGTTCGCCATGGAGAGCACGCCGGGGCCGTCGTGCCGCAGCTCGGGGTTGAACTCGTCGGCGAACTTGTAGCCCGGGCCGCCCGTGCCCCAGAGCGGCGCCTTGTCCGGGTGGCGCGAGAGCGGATCGCCGCACTGGATCATGAACCCCGAGATGACGCGGTGAAAGCGGACGCCGTCGTAACAGGGCGTCCCCTGCATCGCCTCGCCGGTCTTCGGATCCTTCCAGTTGATCGCGCCCGTGGCGAGGCCGACGAAATTCTTGACGGTGTTGGGGGCGCGCTGCTCCTCGAGCCGGACGGTGATGTCACCGAGCGAGGTCTTCAGTCGAGCGTGAAGCTGGCCGGTGCCGGGCACGTTGATCGGGGGGAACTCCATCGGGCCTTCTCCTGTTCTTCGCCGCCGAGGCGGCGCCGTCAGCCGAGGGAGGAGAGCCGCGAGGCCCCCTCCTGCGTTTCTGATACGGCGGTCTTATCTCATCTGGCGCCGCGGACGAGCGGCGAAATCGCCTCAGGCGCGCTCGAAGAGCGTCGCGATGCCCTGGCCCACGCCGATGCACAGCGAAGCGACCCCGACCTTGGCGCCGCGCGCGCGCATCGCATGCACGAGGGTGCACGCGATGCGCGCGCCCGAGCAGCCGATCGGGTGCCCGAGCGCGATCGCGCCGCCTCGGACGTTGACGCGCGCCGGATCGAGCTCCAGCGCGCGCGAGCACGCGAGCGCCTGCGCCGCGAACGCCTCGTTGAGCTCGAAGACGTCCACGTTGGGCACGCGCAGCCCGGTCCGCTGGAGGAGCTTCTTCACGGCGGGGATCGGCCCCTCGCCCATGAGGTTGGGATCCACCCCCGCGGTCGCGGTCGCGACGACGCGCGCGAGCGGCGTCACCCCGGCGGACTGCACGGCGTCGCCCGAGGCGAGCAGGAGCGCGGCGGCGCCGTCGTTGAGGGGCGAGGCGTTGCCCGCCGTGACGGTCCCGCCCTCACGGAAGGCGGGCTTCAGCTTCGACAGCGCCTCGAGCGAGGCGTCGGCGCGCACGGACTCGTCGCGCTCGAACAGGACGGGCGCCCCCTTCTTCTGGGGGACGGGGACCGGGACCACCTCGGCGGCGAACCCACCCGACTCCCAGGCGAGCGTGGCGCGCTCGTGGGACAGGAGCGCGAACTTATCCTGATCCTCGCGGCTGACGCCGTGCTTCTTGGCCACGTTCTCGGCCGTCTCCCCCATCGACTGGAGCTCGAAGCGCGCGGCCATCCTCGGGTTCGGGTAGCGCCAGCCGAGGGTCGTGTCGTAGAGCGTCGGCGCGCTCCGCTCGAAGCGCTCGGCCTGCTTGGGCATCGTGAACGGCGCGCGCGTCATGCTCTCGACGCCGCCCGCGATCACGCAATCGGCCTCGCCGGTGGCGATCATGCGCGCGGCGTCGGCCACCGCTTCGAGCCCCGAGCCGCAGAGGCGGTTCACCGTGACGCCCGGGACCTCGTAGGGGAGGCCGGCGAGCAGGGCGGCCATGCGCGCGACGTTGCGGTTGTCCTCTCCGGCCTGGTTCGTCGCGCCGAGGACGACCTGGTCGAGGCGCGGCGCGAGCGAAGGTTGACGGCGCACGAGCGCGTCGAGGACGTGAGCCGCGAGATCGTCCGGGCGGACCGCCGCGAGGGCGCCGGCGTAACGTGCGATCGGGGTCCGGACGGCGTCGACGACGAAGACAGGGCGCAGGGCAGCAGCCATGAAGAGAGCGTAGCTTCGCCCGGTCGGGGCGCCGCTCGGAGATCGCGTGCGCTCGAGCCTCCATCCGCGCCGGGCGGTGACAAGGTCGCGCCTGCCCGCCGGGTCACGCCAGGTGGAGCACAGCGCCGCAGGCCAGCCCGGCGACGAACGGGCGGCCCGATCCGTCCAGCAGCGGGGATGAGGGTGCCCCGCGGCCGAAGGCCCGGCGACGTGATACGCTTCCGCCTTCGTGCTCGTGTCCGCGGCCCGGCGCTCCCCCCGCAGGAGGGCCGCACGCGCGGCGCGCCGCTACAGGCGTCCGTCCGATGAGCCACCGCCCGCGCATCGCAGCCCATTCGCTCAGCCCTGCAGCCTATGCGCCGTACGGCGACATCCTCATGGCCTCGCCGCACGGCCAGCCCGGCAGGCCGGCCAACCAGGGGACCGCACGTCGCTTCGATCACCTCGCCGCGATCGAGAACCTCCGCCCCGGGCAGGCGGCGCTGAACGTCTCGGTGTTCCGCTGCGCCCCGCGCTCGAGCTTTCCGCTGCCGCTCGCGCTGCTCGAGAAGCACCCCGGCTCGACGCAGGCGTTCATCCCGATGAGCGCGCGGCGCTACCTCGTCGTGGTCGCCCTGGGCGGCGATCGGCCCGACCTCGCGACGCTCGCCGCCTTCGTCGCCCACGGCGGCCAGGGCATCACCTATCGCCCCGGCGTGTGGCACCACCCCATGATCGCGCTCGACGCCGAGGCCGACTTCGTCTGCCTGGTCTGGGAAGACGGCTCCGCCGGCGACTGCGCCGTGGTCGAGTACGCCGAGGGCGAGCGGGTCGCGATCGCGATCGACCCCTGATCGCCGCGCCGCCCCGTCGCCGCCGCCGGTCCGTCGAGGCGCGGCGCCGCCGGCGAATGCGGGGGCCGCGGCGGCGACGGCGGTCCCTCCGCGCTGCGCCGCAGCCTCCGGGCGCGCGCCGCGCTATAGAGGCGCCCCGACACGTCCATGCGCCGCTCGACCCCCAATTGCTCGTTCGTCGCGCAGGAGCAGCGAAGGTTGCTCGCCGCGCTCGATTCCCTCGACGTCACCGCCGTCTCCCGCATCCTCGAGGAGTTCGTCACGCACGAGCGCAAGGCCCGGCTGCGCGGGGTCATCGCGGCGCGGCTCGACGCGGTCACCGTGGCCATGGACGCGCCGCACGACCCGCACAACGGGGCCGCCGTGCTCCGCTCGTGCGACGCGTTCGGCCTGCAGCGGCTGCACATCATCGAGCGCGCCGAGCCGTTCCTGGTGTCGAACACCGTCTCGCGCGGCTCCGAGCGCTGGGTCGACGTGCGCACGCACGCGACCACCGAGGCCGCGGTCGCCGCGCTCCGCAGCTCGGGGCACGAGCTCGTCGCGACCCGCCCGGACGGCGAGCTGACCCCGCGCGATCTCGCGGGCATCCCCCGCCTCGCGCTGGTGCTCGGCAACGAGCGCGACGGCATCCGCCCCGATCTGGCCGCCGCCTGCGCCCGCGCCGTGCGCGTCCCGATGCGCGGCTTCGCGGAGAGCCTCAACGTGAGCGTCACCGCGGCGATCCTGCTCGAGCACGCGACCAGCGGCCGGCCGGGCGATCTGCCCGAGGCCTACCAGACGAGGCTCTACGCCCGCGCGCTGGTGCTCACCGTCCCCCACGCGGCGGAGATCCTGGCCGCGCGCGGCATGCACCTGCCCACCACGCTCGGAGGGACGCCGCCCCCTCCGCCGAAGCCGCGCGGCCCCAAGCCGCGGACGCCGCCCGCGGCCCCCGCGCGGGAAGAGCGCAGCGCCGGCGCCCCGCAGGAGAGCGAAGGCGGGTAGCATGCGGCCCCCCATGCGAAGCCCCGGTCCCCCGCGGCGCGAGCGCCGCGCCCGCGGCGCCGCCCCGCGCCCGACTGCACCCCGCGACCTCCCCGCGCGCCCCGGCGCGCGCAGGGCGCTCGGCGGCGCGCTGGGCGCGGCGCTCGCGGCCCTGCTCCTCGCCGGCTGCATCGAGGTGCCGCCGCCTCCGCCCAAGCCGCCCCTCGAGCCGAAGGACCTCAAGGTCCCCGAGGGCGTCGGGCTCGAGATGGCGTGCACGCCGACGGGGGTCGAGCTCTGCTTCGACGCCCGCGACAACAACTGCAACGGCGTGATCGACGAGGGGTGCGGGCTCCACACCGGGATCCTCCAGTTCACGATCGCCTGGGAAGAGGCCGAAGCCGACGTCGATCTCAACGTCTACGATCCGGCGGGGGAGCTCGCCCGCGTCGGAGAGCCGACGGCGAGCGGCCTCATGAAGGATCGCGACTGCCCGCGCGTGAGCGGCGAGTGCCAGGAGCAGAACGTGGAGAACGTCTTCCTCACCGAGGGCGAGCCGGCCCGGGGCCGCTATCGCGTCGTCGTGCGGCTCGACAAGCTGAACGACGCGACCGCGCCCGTCCGCGTCCGCCTGAGCGCGCGGGTCGGCCAGCGCTCGTACAGCATGGCGCTCGACCTCTCTCCCTCCCCCGCCAGCGAGGAGAAGAGCGTCGAGTTCACGCTCTGAGCCCCTGACGAGGCGCGCCCCGGTCCGAGCGCGACCAGCGGGCGCGCACACCGGCAACTCCGCCCTTGCAGGAACGGGATCCAGCGACAGCGCTCGCGCGCTTCAAACGCCGCCGCGCGGTTGACGTCCGCCAGCCGCCCACCTTAAAAGATGTGGCCATTTTACACCCGGAGACGTCCCGCGAATGAATCCCATTTGGATGCTCACATTGCTCGTCGGCCTCTTCGCCGCCTTCGCGTGGAGCGCCAACCGGCGTTGGCAGCTCCTCAAGGTCGGGCGCGGGGAAAACCGGCTCGACCGGCTCGCCGAGCGCCTCAAAGGCACCTGGGAGTACGCCTTCCGCCAGCGGAAAATGGGTTACTACCCGCTCGCCGGGCTGGCGCATAAGCTCATCTTCTTCGGATTCCTGGTTCTCCTGCTCCGCACGTTGATCCTGTGGGGGCGCGGCTTCGACCCGGCGTTCGATCTGTGGATCCTGGGGCACGAGCCGGTGCGGCTGCCGGGCATCGGCGCGGTGCCGCTCGGCGGCGTCTACGAGTTCGTGAAGGACGTCATGGCCACGCTGGTCGTCACCGGCGCGCTCGTGTTCATCTACTACCGGGCGATCAAGCGCGAGCGGCGCATGACCCTCTCCGGCGAGGGGCTGCTCATCCTCGGCATCATCGTCACGATGATGGTGAGCGACATGCTCTATGACGGCGCCTCGCTGGTGCTGCACCACCGCTGGTCCACGGCGGCGTGCGCCCCCGGCGACGCGGAGCTCTGCGAGCGCATCGCCACCGTGACCGCGCCGTTCGCGGGCGTCCCCGCGGACCCGGCGGCGCTCCGCTGGCACCTGTTCCCCGCCCCGGCGGGCTCGCTGGTCGCCGTGCTCCTGAGCGGCGCGAGCCCGGGGGCCCTCGTCGTCCTCGCGCACGTCGGGTTCTGGACGCACGTCACGCTGGTGCTCGTGTTCCTGAACCTGCTCCCGTACTCGAAGCACTTCCACATCATCACGTCGATCCCGAACGTCTTCGCGCGCAACCTCGACCCGCGCGGCCGGCTGCCGCTCGTCGCGGGCAACGCCGAGGCGATCGGCGAGATGGTCATGAAGGCCGCCGAGGAGCCCGAGAAGGCCGAGCCGGTCGGCATCGCGCGCATCGAGGACTTCACCTGGAAGGCGATCCTCGACTTCTACACGTGCACCGAGTGCGGCCGCTGCTCCGACAACTGTCCGGCCCACAAGACGGGCAAGATCCTGAGCCCGAAGCAGCTCACGCTCGACCTGCGCGACCACCTGTACGGCCGGGACACCGAGTTCCTGAACCGACCGGGCGGCCCGCGGGGCGCCGCCGTCAACGGGCACGCGGCCCAGGCGAACGGGCAGGCCGGCGACGGGGCAGCGGCGGAGGAAGGCCAGGGCGCGGAGGCGCAAGGGGGCGACGGGCACGCCGAGCAGGCGGCGCCGGAGAACCCGGTCCCGGTCCCGGAGGCGGGGTACAAGCCGGTCGACCTCGTGGCGAACGTCGTCCACCCGGACGTGCTCTGGGCCTGCACGACGTGCCGGGCCTGCGAGGAGCAGTGCCCGGTGATGATCAGCTACGTCGACAAGATCGTCTCGATGCGCCGCCACCTGGTCCTCGTGAAGGGCGAGTTCCCGGCCGAGCTCGGCAATCCGTTCAACGCGATGGAGGTCAACGGCAACCCGTGGAACCTCGCGCGCATCGACCGCGCCAACTGGGCCGAGGGGCTCGAGATCCCGACCATGGCCGAGAAGCCGCAGGCGCCGGTGCTCTACTGGGTCGGCTGCGCGGCGAGCTACGACGATCGCGCGAAGAAGATCGCGCGCGCGACCGCCAGGCTCCTGAAGGCGGCCGGCGTCGACTTCGCCATCCTCGGCCAGGAGGAGACCTGCACCGGCGATCCGGCGCGCCGCGCGGGCAACGAGTACCTCTTCGCGATGCTGGCCGAGCAGAACGCCGCGACCCTGAACGGCTACAAGGAGCAGGGCGGCATCCGGAAGATCGTCACGACCTGCCCCCACTGCTTCAACACGCTCGCCAACGAGTACCCGGACTTCGGCGCGAAGTTCGAGGTCGTGCACCACACGGACTTCCTGCTCGGCCTGGTCGCCGAGAAGAAGCTCGTCCCCAAGAAGCCGGTCGAGGGGAAGGTGGTCTTCCACGACTCCTGCTACCTCGGCCGCTACAACGACGTGTACGAGCAGCCGCGCGACATCCTGAAGCGCATCCCCGGCGTGCAGCTCGTCGAGGCCGAGGGGTGGAACCGCCAGAAGGGGCTCTGCTGCGGCGCCGGCGGCGCGCAGATGTGGATGGAGGAGCAGAACAAGGACCGCGTGAACGTCAAGCGGACGCTGCAGCTGCTCCAGACCGAGGCGAAGACGATCGCGACCGCCTGCCCGTTCTGCCAGACGATGATCACCGACGGCCTCAAGGATCAGTCCAAGGAGGACTCGATCCGCCAGCTCGACGTGGTCGAGCTGCTCGAAGAGAGCTGCGCCCTCGACCGCCCGGCCGCCGGCCGCGCCGCCGCCCAGGAGGCCGCCGCCTCCGAGACGGCCGCGTCCGCCAGCGCCTAGATCCCCAACAATTCCGTTGTGAACGCATGCGGGATCGCCGCGCCTTGAGGTCCAGGGCGCACGATCCCGTGCATTCGCCTACATTTGCGCCATGGAGCACGCCTGACGAGGATCAGGCGCAGCCTTCTCGTGCGTCCCGTCTCGGCCTGAGCTAGATTCGGCCGTGCCGCCGGAGGTGGATGTGATTGAAGGCGCTCTGAAGGGGACCGCGAACCTGGACCCCCGCCCCACGCTGGAAGGAGCCGCGAACGCGGAGCACCGGCTCACGGGGACATTGACTCATCCGATCTGCATCTCGGTCGACGCGGTCGCCGACAGCGCGCTCCGCGCACACCAGGCGATCTCAGGCGCCACCGAGCTCCGCTGCGACGTGTGCGACGCGGCCATCGAGGGGGAGCCCGCCGGGCGCGGCCTCTACGTGTGGTCGCGCGGCGATGAGCTCCGGTTCGAGGAGCCCGCCCTGTGCGGCGGCTGCGCCGTCGCCATCGGGATGACCGCGCTGTCCGCCTGGAACGTCGAGGAAGAAGAGGGCTGAGCCCGCCTCCGCGGCCGCACGCTGCGCGCCGAAGGGCGACGGGCGCGGGCCGCGCCGCCGCCCGGCAGCTTGGTCCACGTCAGCATCCCATCAGAACGCCTCGCCGATCGCCAGGTTCACGGCGATGGGCAGCACGTCGAACAGCGCCTCCGGGGTCCGCTCGTCCGAGGGCCAGCCGTCCTCGCCGGGCGTGCACTTGCCGAAGACCTGCATGCACGGGACGCGATAGCCGACGTCGAAGCGCAGCGGGCCGACCGGCGTGGTGTAGCGCAGCCCGACGCCGGCCGAGAGGTGCGGCCGCTGCGCCCCCGAGCGGAACAGGCTGAGCTCGCGCGTGACGTCGCCCGCGTCGGCGAAGATCACGGTGCCGAAGCTCTCCCCGAGCGGTATCCGGAGCTCCAGGCTCGCCTCCCAGAGCAACCGGCCGCCGATGGGGACCAGCGGGGCTTCCGCCCCCTGGGCATTGCCCTGGCCCGTCAGGCTCGGCACGCGGGCGTGCGGACCGACCTCGTTGAACCCATAGCCGCGGTTGCTCGTCGCGCCGCCGCTGAAGAACCCGCGGAACTGCATGAGCTGGACGTCGGCCCCCACGTCCGCCCGGCAGCCCGCCCGGGCTGGATCGTCCTCCGCGAGGGTGTCGCACCGGGTCAGATCCGCCGACGACGCGTCGCCGTAGCCGCTCGGGAACAGCCACCCGGTCGTCATGCGGAAGCCGAGGGTCCATCTCCGCGAGACGGGGAAGTAGGCGCGAAACTCGGGCTGGAGGCGGAGGTCGCGCGCGGCGCGGACCTCGTGCCCGACGATGGCGCTCGCCAGCTTGGTGTCGAATTGCAAGTACCCGGCGAGCTGCGCGTCCAGCGAGACGTAGTAGCCGTGATGAGGGCTCAGCCGGTCCGGCTTGCCCGCCCGGTTCAGGCGGCGATCGTACGACACGACCGCTTGCAAATAAGGGATGAAGATGGACTCGAACCCCGGCGGCAGCGGCACGTCGTTGTAGGTGAACGGGCTGTTCAGCTGAACGTTGTAGAGGAGGGCCGCGTTCAGGTCCGATTTCAGAAAGGGTCGCTCGAGGCCGATCGAGCCCACGTATTCGCGGTAGCCGATGATCGCGTGCTCCGGGGGAGCCTGTGGAGGGTTTGCTGCATTTCCTGACTCCCCCTCATCTTTCTTGGTGTCATCGGGCTTGGTGCAGAACTCACCGGTCTGCGGGCAATAGAGCTTGAACGAGCCGCGCAGCACCGCGGCCGTGCGCCGCTCGAACGCGCCCGGCTGGCGGAGCTCGGACCGCAGCTGGATCTCCGGCAGGAGGCGGAACGTGTCCCCGAGCTCCTTGCCGAACAGGGTCGCGAACTCGACCGGATAGAAGACCAGCCCCGGCCGGGCCTCGATGTTGAAACGGCGCAAGCCGCCGAGGAAGTTGCGATCCTCCCACCCGGCGACGAGGTGCGCCTCGACGCGCGAGCCGACCTCGGCGCCGCCGCCGAGCTTCACGGCGCGCAGCGCGGCCGGCTCCACGGAGAACGTCACGGGGACGACCGGGTTCCTCGGCTGCCCGGGCGGCGCGAGCTCGGGCTTCACGGCGACGGCGCCGAAGACGCCGAAATCGGCCAGCGCCTGCTCGGCGTCCGCCAGCGCCGCGGTCGAGAAACGCTCGCCCTCCTCGATGCCGATCGCCGTCCTGACGGGGCCCTCGGGCAGCTCGCCGAGCCCGTCCAGCTTCACCTTGCCGAACGTGCACTCGGGGCCGAGCTCGATGGTGTAGCGGACCCGCGCCTCGTTCTTCACGAGATCGACGTCGACGTGCCCCTCGACGTTCGCGTAGGCAAAGCCGCGATCCGTGAGGACCCGGAGCAGCGTCTTCTTCAGCTCCTCGTACTGCTCCTCGTCCAGGCGCTCGCCGACCCGGAGCCGGCCCTTGGCCTCGGTCACCGGCCGGACGATGTCCTTGCCCTTCTCCAGGGTCCAGTCCCGCCACGCCAGGTCCACCGACGCGATCTTCACCGGCTGCCCCTCGGAGACGACGATGCGCACCCGCACGCGCCCCTCCTTGCCGGGGCCGCCCGTGCGCTGCACCCGCGCCGCGCGCGCCCGCGCGTTGTAGAACCCGCGCGCCCGGTAGTACCGCTCGATGCGGGCCATGTCCCGCTCGAGGACGAACCGGTCGAACCGCTCGTACTCGACCGTGAGCGCGTCCCAGATGCTCAGGATCGGCACCGGCTCGAGCACGCCGCCGAGCAGATGCGAGCTCTCGGCCGTCGCGATCCGCGCGGCGAGCTCATCGCCGCTGATCACCTCGTCGCCGTCGAAGGAGACCTCCTCGATGGCGCACCCGCTCAGGTCGGGGCGCGTGCACGCCGGCGGTTGACGCGAAGCGGCACAGGCGGAGACCCCGAGCGCTGCGAGCGTCGTGAGCGCAGCGGCGGCGGATCGAGAACGGGGAACCTGAACACCTGAAAGAGAACTTTCGGTTGAGCCGGCGGCGATGTGATCGCCCCGGTGTGCGCGATGGCGAGGATTCAACGTTACGCCTGTGTTTTCGATATGCTGCCGTCCGCTCCGTCCGCCAGGGGCCCGCTCCTCGTCCGAGTGGGCCCTCGGAGGGGCGGCGCGATCGAGGGAGAGCCTACGAGATGGCAGAGCCGACGCAAAAGGAACCTGGTGCCGGTGGGTACCCGGGATATGGATTGCCGCACGAACCTGGGGCGCACGGGGTGCCCGCGAGCGCCGGCGCGCCGTTCGGAGGCCCGCCCCCCGAGGAGCGGCGCGGCGCCCTGAAGGCGCTCGTGGCGATCGGCGGCCTGGCCTACGCCGGCGCGATCGCCGTGCCAGCGGCGACCTTCGTCGCCGGTCCCGCCGCCGGCAACGCCGGCTCGGCGGGCGGACGCGAGCGCTGGGTCCGGGTGGGGCGCCTCGCGGATCTCCCGCCGGGCGAGCCGCGGCGCCTCAAGGTGATCGGCGAGGAGCGCGACGCCTTCACGGTCGCGAAGGACCAGATGCTCGGCGCCATCTGGGTCATCCGCGAGGGCGAGAAGATCCGCGCGATGAGCGCCACGTGCCCGCACCTCGGCTGCGGGATCGAGCTCAACGACGACAAGAAGAGCTTCAACTGCCCGTGCCACGCGTCGCGCTTCGCCCTGTCGGGCGTGCCGGAGACGGGGCCGTCCCCGCGCCCGATGGATGCGCTCGCGACGCGGGTCGTGGACGGATGGGTCGAGGTGGACTTCCGGCGCTACCGTGATGGGACCGCCGAGCTCCAGGAGATCGCAGGATGAGCTTCGGCGACTGGCTGAACGAGCGCATCGGGCACCGCGAGCCGCTCCGCCGTCTGCTCGACGAGCCCATCCCCGGCGGCGCGCGCATCGGCTACGTCTGGGGCGGCGCGCTCGCGCTGCTGCTGCTCGTCGAGGCCGTCACGGGCGCGCTGCTCATGTCGGCCTACGCGCCGAGCGCGACCACGGCGTGGGCGAGCGTCGCGCACATCAACTTCACCCTGCGCGCCGGCTGGCTCGTCCGGGGCCTCCACTACTTCGGGGCGCAGGCGCTCGTCATCCTGATCGCGATCCACGTGGCGCAGATCGCGATCCACGGGGCGTACCGCGCGCCGCGCGAGGTCGGCTGGTTCGTGAAGCTCGGCCTGCTGGCGGTGATCCTCGGCTTCGCCTTCACCGGCAACCCGCTCCCGTGGGACCAGGACGGCTACTGGGGCACGCGCGTCGAGACGGGCATCATGGGCGCGGTCCCCGTCGTCGGGCCGCTCACGCAGCAGCTCGTCGTCGGCGGCAGCTCGCTCGGCCACATGACGCTGACGCGGCTCTATGCGCTGCACGTCTTCGTGCTGCCGGCGGTCACGGCCCTGCTGCTCGCCGCGAGCTTCGCGCTGTTCCGCAAGCACGGCTTCGGCGTGCCCCACGGCGCCAACCTCACGAAGGCGGACCGGTTCTTCCCGAAGCAGCTCGGCATGATCCTCCTGGCCGGCGCGGTCGTGCTCGTGGTCCTCTTCGATCTCGCGGCCATCGAGCACGGCGCCCCCCTCGAGGCGCCCGCGGACCCGGTCAGCGACTACACCGCCCGCCCGGCGTGGTACTTCCGCCCGCTCTTCGAGCTGCGCAAGTTCTTCCCCGGCTCGCTGGAGCTCATCGCGACCGTCGGCTTGCCGGGGGTGATCGGGCTGTACCTCGCCCTGCTCCCGTTCATCGACAGGAAGCCCGCCCCGCTCCGCGCGCGGCTGCCGGTGCTCGCGCCGCTGCTCCTGATCGGCCTCGGGGCCGTCGGCCTCCTCGCGAAGTCGTTCGCGTCCGACGCGAAGGACGAGGGGTACCAGCGCTCGCAGGCGCAGAACGCCCAGCGGACCGCGCGCGCGATGGCGCTGTTCAAGCAGGGCGTCCCGCCCGAGGGCGCGCTCGCGATGCTCCGCAACGATCCGGAGACACGCGGCGAGGACCTCTACAAGAAGGAGTGCGCGAGCTGCCACCGGCTGAACGATCTCGGCCCGCCCAAGGACAAGCAGACGGCGCCGGACCTCACCGGGTTCGGGACGAAGGCCTGGGCGCTCGAGGTGCTGAGGGATCCCGACGCCGACCACCTCTTCGGCAAGACGGCGTTCAAGGAGATGATGCCGTCGGTGGTCAAGCCGCCCGCGGATCCCGAGGCGGCGAAGGTGTTCACGCCGATGAGCGCGGCCGACCAGGAGACGATCGCGGCGTTCCTGGAGGCGCAGGCGCGCGGGGAGCCGAGCGCCGGGACCGAGGGAGAGAAGCTGGTCCGGCAGCGGTGCACGAGCTGCCACCGGCTCGACGGCAAGACCGACGACGAGGAGTCGGCCGCCCCCGAGCTCCGCGGCTGGGCCTCCATCGCGTGGATCGAGGCGCAGATCACGAACCCCGGCAGCGGCAAGGCGTACCCGCCGGCGGCCATGGCGAAGGATCTCGAGGGCCACATGCCGGCGTTCGAGGACAAGATCCCCGCGAACGACCGGAAGATCCTCGCCGCCTGGGTGTACCGCCGCGGCCGCGGCGAGGCCGCTGCCGGCGCCAAGGCGCCCGAGAAGAAGCCCTGAGCGAGCCGCTCGCGGGCCTTCACCGTCACATCTCTCTCCTCGCTCGCTCTCCCTCTCGATGAACGCCGGCGCGGCGCTCGCCGGAGCGCGCTGATCCGTTCGGGTCACGGCGCGCTGGCCGGCGCTCGCGCGCGTCCCCGGCCGGCGCCGGCACGCGCGGTGCTGTGCGTTCCCGAGGGAGGGGACCGGTGGCGACATCGTGCACGGTCGCCTCCCGCGCCGGCGTGCGCGCGGCGCCGCCCTCGACGGGCGGCGGCGCGCGCACGCCGAGAAAGAGCAGGACCCGTGGACCTGGATGCGGCTGTGAAGCATCACTTCCCGTGGATCGCGGGCACGCTGATCGCGTCCGCCGCCTATTTCCAGGCGGCGGGGGTCTCGCACCTGCTCGGGAAGGCGATCATCCCGGACAGAGCCGCGAGGCTCGCGTCCGTGCCGCGGGCCTCCGGCGGCGCGCCGAGCGACGACCTGCACGCGACGAACGCCGACGCGATCCTGCAGCGCAACCCGTTCGACTCGGTCACGGGGCCGCTCCTGCCGCGGCCGGGCGGCGCGCCCGAGGGGCGCGCGCCCGCGGCGGGCGGCGACCCGTGGCTCGATCCGATCTGCGACGCCGGGCGCGTGGTGCTCATCGCGGCCTCGCAGGACGACGCGTGGTCGTTCGCGGCGATCGAGGGCCCCGACGGGCGGACGCAGCTCCGGCGGCTCGGCGGCGACGCGCCGGGAGGCACGCTCGCGCGCATCGCCTGGGACCGCGTCTGGATCGCCGCGGGCGGCGCGCGCTGCCAACTGCAGCTCGGGAAGAGCGCGCGCGCGGCGGCGCCGGAGCCGCCGCCGCCTCGGCCTCAGGCGAGGCCGGTCGGGGGCGAGAGCGGCATGAGCTCGATCCCGCCGGAGATCGCCGCCCGCATCCGGCGGGTGAGCGCCACGGAGTTCCACGTCGACCGGGCGGCGGTCGACCAGATCCTCGAGCAGCAGGGGCTCCTCATGCGCTCCGCCCGGGTGATCCCCGAGCGGCAAGGGGACCGGGTCGTCGGGCTGAAGCTCCGGATCAAGCGGGGCTCGCTGCTCGAGTCGCTCGGGCTGGAGAGCGGGGACTCGCTGAGGTCGATCAACGGCTTCGACATCACCGATCCGCAGAAGGCGCTCGAGGCCTACGCGCGGCTCCGGACCGCGAACCACCTGTCCGTCGCGATCGAGCGCGGCGGCCAGCTGATGACCGTGGACTTCAACATCCGCTGACGACCTCGGCCCGGCGTCCGCGGGGCTCAGCCGAAGGCGTCGACGGTCGCCTTGGCGGCCCGGCCCGAGAGCGACGTCGGCGCGACCGACTCCCACCACGCCGCCGCGTGCTGCTCGGTCCACTCGGCGTCCATGCGGAGCGCGGCGAGCCGCTCGGACAGCTCGCGCGCCGACTGCGGCCGCTTCGCCGGGTCCTTCTCCAGGCAGTCGAGCACGAGGCGATCGAGCGCCGGCGGGATCGGGCGCGCCGCGCGCTTCGACGGCGCGACGGGCGCCTCCGTCGCGTGGAGCAGCACCGTCTTCATCGCGGTCTCGGCCTCGAACACGAGCGCGCCCGTGAGCAGCCAGTAGGCGACGCACCCGAGCGCGTAGATGTCGGTCCGGCCGTCGACCGGGCGATCGCCGACCACCACCTCGGGCGCCATGAACGCGGGCGTCCCGGTGATCGCGTTGTCCGCCGTCAGCGTGGAGGGGGCCGCGTCCTTCTTGCGCACGGCCACGAGACCGAAATCGAGCACCTTCAAGAAATCGAGATCCGCGCCGTAGCGGCACAGGAAGAGGTTGGCGGGCTTGATGTCGCGGTGCACCAGGAAGGCCCGGTGCGCCTCGTGGAGCGAGTGGCAGGCCTGCCGGAGCAGGTGGACCACCCGCGCGGGCGGCTGCGGGCCGTCCAGCTTGACGAGGGTGTCGAGGTCCATGCCGTCGAGCAGCTCCATCACGTAGTAGAACGACCCGTCGCGGGCGACGCCGAAGTCGAAGATGCCGATCGTGTGCGGCGACCGGAGCGCCGCGGTCGCCTGCGCCTCGCGCTCGAAGCGCGCCTTCGCGTTGCCGCTGCTCGCCGCCTCGCCCTGGAACGCCTCCGGGCGGATCAGCTTCACGGCCGCGGGGCGCGCGAGCATCCGGTGCTTCGCCCGCCACACCTCGCCCATGCCGCCGCCGCCGAGCCGCTCGACGAGGCGGTAGCTGCCGAGCTCCCGCGCCGCGTCGAGCTTGCGCCCGAGCCCGAAGACCACGCGCGACACGAACACGGAGAGCGCGAGCGCGATGACGCTCGGGAAGAAGCGGCGGAACATCGCCTCGCGCGGCGGCATCTCCATGAAGCCCCACCGGACGAGCACCCACAGGCACGCCGGATCGGTGAGGATCGCCAGCGTCGAGGTGAGCAGCGTGCGCACGCTCGGGGCGGGGATGATGATGGGGAACATCAGCACCCAGACGGCCACCGGCGGCCAGGCCGGCGGCATCGGCCCCTCGGGCCACGGCTGCGCGTTGGTGAGGACGGCGATCGATGCGGCGCCCAGGATCTTGTAGGTGAACGAGAGATCGACGATCCGCGGCGGCGAGAGCAGCCGCCGCCGCGCGACGACGAAGAGCGCGGCCGAGACGAGCACGAACGGCAGGAAGACCGCGAAGCGGATCGGGCGGGGGCCGAGCGCCACGCCCGGGAAGAGCTCCGACACGATGAAGCCGAAGGCGCCCACGACGATCGTGAAGAGCGCCATCCACGCGATGCGCCTCACCGCCTCCTGCTCGAGGTCCGGGGGGAGCCGCGGCGACAGCCAGTCCCAGCGCGACCTCGCGCAGGTGCTGCTGGCGTCGGGGCCGAGGAAGACGGTCTCACTCATGGCGTCGCGCGCGGCGCGCGGCCGCGTCCGCCAGCCTCTAGGGGAGCATGCAGGCGGCGGGAATAGAAGAGCCGCGCGGCGCCCCCGCGCGCGCTCGGGCAGCACGCCCCCGCCGCGCGCTCCGGCGGTACGCCGTGGCGCGCGCCGGGCGGCTTTACTTGGAGAAGACCTGCGCGGCCGCGATCCCGGTGCCCTTCGTCGCCTTGAGGATCACCTTGCCCGGGCCGCCGACCGGCAGCGGGTTCTTCCAGCAGCCCGAGGCCTTGCCGCCGAGCGTCGCCGCGGCGCCGGTGGTGCTGTCCTGCGCGAGGACGACGGGCGGCAGCCCGGGCGCCGGCTGCGACACGAGCTGGATGTCGAGCTCCTGGACGCCGATGCCGATGCCGACGACCGTGTAGCACTTGCCGGCCGAGATGGAGATGTCCTGCTCGAGCGTCTGGCCCTCCTGGAACTGCCCTGCGAACGGCCCGCCGTCCGCCTTCATGCCCGGCGCCTCCGTCGTGCCCATCCCCTGCAGGACGGGCGTCGCGGCCACCGCGGCGACCGGCGGGATCGGCGTGGCGGCCGTGCCCGCGGGCGCCGCCGTGGCCGTCGTCGTGGGGACCGGCGTCGCGGTCGTCGTCGGCGCGGCCGAGGCGCACCACTGGCCCGGCGGGCACGGGTTGCTCGGGTCGATCGTCGGCTCAGGCGTCGACGAGCACGCGAGCGCTCCGAGCGCGGCCAGGGAGAGCGGGAGTACGTGGGAGACACGCATCATGAGAATGCTCCTTCGATGGGCATGAGCTCGCCCGATCACTGAACGAGGTGCCGGCGCTTCTTACACCGGCTGCGGTTCGACGTGTGGGCCGAGCGCACGAAGCAGCGACCTCGACAGGCGCCGGCGGCGGGGCGGGCGCCGCGCGGCGCCGCGCCGCGGACGCTGCCGCGCGCCGCTTTGCGCCCCGCGCGTGGCGTGCTATCCGAGGTTGGCCCGAGCGGTCTTGCAATTCCAAGTCGTTAAACTATACACGTGATTCGCGTCACCTGCGTGGGACGGCAGTGCGCGCCCAGTGGTGGACCTCCGCAGCGTGCCTTGCCTCCTGGCCTCCTCCGGCCCGGGCGGCGTGCTCACGCCGCGAGGGGCCCTCACCGCTGTGTCCTGAGCGCCCGGCGTCATCGCGCGGATAGCGCGCATCCGTCGGAGCATCCATGAGCCAGGATCAAAAGCCCCCTCCCGCCGAAGGCAGCGCCCTCTGGTACAAGGACGCGATCATCTACGAGCTCCATGTCCGCGCGTTCAGCGATTCGAACGCCGACGGCATCGGCGACTTCGAGGGGCTCGTCGACAAGCTCGACTACCTTCAAGATCTCGGCGTCACCGCGATCTGGCTCCTGCCTTTTTACCCCTCGCCGCTGCGCGACGGCGGATACGACATCGCGGACTACGCGAACATCAACCCGTCTTACGGGACCCGGCGCGAGTTCGCCCGCCTCCTGCGCGAGGCGCACCGCCGCGACATCCGCGTCATCACCGAGCTCGTCCTGAACCACACCTCGAACGAGCATGAGTGGTTCCAGCGGGCGCGGACCTCGCCCAAGGGCTCGCGCTGGCGCGACTTCTACGTCTGGAGCGACACGCCCCACCGCTACAAGGACGCCCGGATCATCTTCAAGGACTTCGAGACGTCGAACTGGGCCTGGGATCCGGTGGCCAACGCCTATTACTGGCACCGCTTCTACTCCCACCAGCCCGACCTGAACTTCGAGAACCCGGACGTGCACGCGGCCGTGTTCAAGGTGGTCGACTTCTGGCTGGAGATGGGCGTCGACGGGCTCCGGCTCGACGCCGTGCCGTACCTCTACGAGCGCGACGGGACCAACTGCGAGAACCTGCCGGAGACGCACGAGTTCTTGCGGAAGCTCCGGCGCCACATCGACGCGAACTTCGCCGATCGCATGCTCCTCGCCGAGGCCAACCAGTGGCCTGCCGACGCCGCGGCGTACTTCGGCAATGGCGACGAGTGCCACATGAACTTCCACTTCCCGCTCATGCCCAGGATGTTCATGGCGGTGGAGCTCGAGGACAGCTTCCCGATCGTCAACATCCTCAAGCAGACGCCCGTGGTCCACGAGACCTGCCAGTGGGCGACGTTCCTCCGGAACCACGACGAGCTCACGCTCGAGATGGTGACCGACGAGGACCGGGACTACATGTACCGCGTCTACGCGCAGGAGCACACCGCGCGGATCAACCTCGGCATCCGGCGGCGGCTCGCCCCGCTCATGAAGACGCGGCGCAGGATCGAGCTGATGAACGCGCTGCTCTTCTCGCTGCCGGGGACGCCCGTCCTCTATTACGGCGACGAGATCGGGATGGGCGACAACATCTATCTCGGCGACCGCGACGGCGTGCGCACGCCGATGCAATGGAGCGCCGACCGGAACGCCGGCTTCTCCCGGGCGAACCCGCAGAAGCTCTACCTGCCGATCATCATCGACCCCGAGTACCACTACGAGGCGATCAACGTCGAGGCGCAGCAGCAGAACCCGGCCTCGCTCCTCTGGTGGATGAAGCGGCTCATCACCCTGCGCAAGCAGTACAAGGTGCTTGGCCGCGGCACGATCGAGTTCCTGCACCCGGACAACAACAAGGTGCTCGCGTTCATCCGCGCGCACGGGGACGAGCGGCTGCTCATCGTGGCGAACCTGTCGCGGTACGCGCAGCACGCCGAGCTCGACCTCGCGCGCTTCGAGGGCATGGTGCCTGTCGAGCTGTTCGGCAGGAACCGCTTCCCGGAGATCACGAGCCGCTGCTATCCGCTGTCGCTCGGGCCGCACGACTTCTTCTGGTTCGCGCTGGAGCCGGCGACGCCGGTAGCGTCCGTGGGCGAGGCCCAGGCGGTGCCCGCGATCTCGACGAAGGGCTCGTGGCGGACGCTCCTCTCGCCCGACGGGCGCAGGGCGCTCGAGCCGGCGATCGGGAAGTTCATCGCGGCGCGGCGCTGGTTCCGCGGCAAGGCGCGCACCCGGCGCTCAACGACGCTCGCGGACGTCATCCCGATCCTCCGCAGCGAGCAGGCGGTGGCGGAGCACTACCTCCTGCTCGTGCGCATCGAGTACACGGACGGCTCGCCGGAGACGTACGTCGTGCCGGTCGGCTTCGCCACGGGCGACTACGCGCGGGCGCTCGCGACGCGCACCCGCCACGCGCTGATCGCGGACGTCACGGTGCGCGATCCGGAGCCGGAGAGCGCGGCGTCGCCGGAGGGCGTCCTCTACGACGCGCTCACGACCCCGGAGTTCGCCGCGCTGGTCCTCGCCGCGATCCGGGCGCAGGGCGTCGCGACCGGCGCCGCCGGCGAGCTCCAGGCGCTGCCGTTCGGGACGACGCTCGAGGCGCTCGGCGCGGAGGGAGACCTCCCGGCGCGCGTCGCCGAGAGCGAGCAGAGCAACACGACCATCATTTACGGCGACAAGCTCCTCCTCAAGATCTTCCGGCAGGTCGAGGAGGGCATCAACCCGGAGCTCGAGATCGGCAGGTTCCTCACGGACCACCAGTTCCCCGCGACGCCGCGGCTCGCCGGGGCGATCGAGTACCGCGGCCGCGGTCGTGAGCCGACCACGGTGGCGATGCTCCAGGAGTACGTGCAGAGCCAGAGCGACGCGTGGACGAGCACGCTCGAGTCGCTGAACCGCTTCTTCGAGCGGGTGCTCGCCGACGAGGGGTCGGCGAAGGGGAGCGTGCCGCCGATGCCGGCCGGCACGCTCGTCGACGCGTCGCGCGCGGCGCCGCCTCCGATCGTGAACCAGCTCATGGGCACCGAGCTCGTGAGGATGCGGCTGCTCGGCGAGCGCACCGCGCAGCTCCACCTCACGCTCGGCAAGGAGAGCAAGGACCCCGCGTTCGGGCAGCAGTCGTTCACGACGCTGCACCAGCAATCGATCTTCCAGTCGGCGCACGGCATGCTCGCGCGCACCTTCGCGCTGCTGAGAAAGCGCGAGCGCTCGCTCCCCGAGAACGTGCGCGAGCAGGTGTCGGCAATGCTGCAGCGCGAGGCCGAGATCAACGCCAAGCTCCAGCAGATCGTGTCGAGGAGGTTCGACGTCACCCGCATCCGGACGCACGGCGACTTCCACCTCGGCCAGGTGCTCTCGACGGGCGACGACTTCATCTTGATCGATTTCGAGGGGGAGCCGGCGAGGCCGCTGAGCGAGCGCCGCTACAAGCGCGGCCCGCTCCGGGACGTGGGCGGTATGCTGCGCTCGTTCGACTACGCCGGCGCCTCGGCGCTCCGGGACGCTCGCCTCCGGCCCGAGGACGTCACCGTCCTCAAGCCGTGGACCGACGCCTGGGTGGCGTGGATCTCCGCGAGCTACCTCGCGGGATACCTGGAGACGATCGCGCGCGCTCAGGCGAACGCCGAGCCGCGGACGGACGAGACGGCGCCGTACGTGCCCGCGAGTGACGCGGATACGGTGCTCCTGCTCGACTTCTACCAGCTCGAGAAGTGTATCTACGAGGTCGGCTACGAGCTCAACAACCGGCCCGACTGGCTGGACATCCCGCTGCGCGGGCTGGAGCGCCTCATTACGCCCAGGGTGTAATACAGCACCCCGGCCTCTTCGTCCCCCTTTTCCTTCCCGGTCAGACCTGCTCGGGCGCGCCCTGCTCGGAGCTCGCCCGAGGCGTGGCGCTCGCCGAGACGCGACGGCTTCCTCGCTCGGCGCGCTCGCGCGGCGGTGCGCGGCGAGGAGGTGTCGGGCGCGCGTGCCTCGCGCGAAGAGGGGGAGATGCCTTGGCCCGGAGCCATCGGCCCGTTCGGCAGACGAAGAGTCGAGTCGTTCGGCGGCTTCCTCTGGTAGGGTGTCGGCCTGCGCCGCCGAAGAGAGCCCGGGAGCGCGGTTGACATGAACCTCGGGCCAGGAGGTCCTACCCAGTGAGCAGGATATCGCAACTCGGCCTGGGACTGCGCATTGCCGCTGCTCTCCTGATTTTCTCATCCACTGGTCGCGCCGAGCCCACAAAAGCGCCGGACAGGGAGCCCGTCGAAGGTGCGGTGGCCCGCCTGCGCGCGCAGGCGAACACCGCGCAGGCGGAGGGCCGCTTCGCGGAGTCGCGCGACATGTGGCAGGCGATATGGAGGATGGAGCGCTCGCAGGTCGCCGCCTGCAACATCGGGGCGCTCTCTTACCGGATCGGCGACGCGCCCGCGGCCGTGCGCTGGCTGTCGCTCTGCAAGGAGATCATGCGGCAGCCGAGCACGCCGGAGGAGCGCGAGCTGTACGAGTCGCGGCTCTTCGACCTGGCGCGCGCGCGCCAGCTCGTCGGCGAGCTCCGCATCGCCCTCCCTGCCGGGGCGACCTGCACCCTCGACGGCGAGCAGATCACGGTCGAGCGCGACAAGCCGATTCCGGTGAGCCCGGGGCGCCATGCCGTGGTGGCGACGCTGAACGGCGCCGCCGTCCGGGTCGACGTCGACGTCCGCCGCGGGGAGCTCCGCGACGTCCGGCTCGAGGCGCCGGCCCCGGCGCTCAGGCCCACGGCGACGAAGGGCCCTGCGCTCGCGAGCTCGCCGCCTTCCTCCGGGCTGCGGACCGGCCTCATCGTCGGGGGCGTCGCGGCCTCGGCGCTCTTCCTGGCGCTCGGCGGCGGGCTGATGGTGGTGGCGCACGAGGCGGAGATGAGCCGGAACGAGACCGCGCGCAGCGTCGGCGGCAACAACTGCCTTCGCCTCATCGCGCCGGAGTGCAAGCGGGCCGCCAGGTACGAGAGCACCATGTTCACGGCGCGCGAGCTCGGCGCCGCCAGCTTCATCACGGGCGGCGTGCTGGCCGCCGGCACCCTCGGGTTTGCGCTGTTCACCCAGCCGCGCGCCGAGATCACCGCGTCGGCGAGCGGCATCGCGCTCAGCGGCGTGTGGTGAGCCAGGTCCTTCGCTGAGCGCGCCGCGGCGCTGGACGAAGCTGGAAGCGCCGTTATCCTCGAGCGCCGGTGGGGCGATGATCCGGCTGGAGCTCGCTGGCGCGCATACGCGGTTGCACTCGACGCTGTGCGGCACCTGCCCGCAGGGGCCGACCGGCTGCTGCGCCAGCCCGCCGGGCGTCGAGTGGTCGGACATCGGGAGGATCGCGTCGCTCGGCGGCGCAGGCTGGCTGCTCGATCAGATGACCGCGGGCAACCTCCGCCCCGGCCCGCGCGGCCTGCTCATCCTGCGCGTCGAGCCCCGGGGCAGCGACGGCCGCGCGCTGCCGAAGCGGTGCGCTTTCCACGGCCACGCGGGGTGCACCATCCCGCCCGATCGGCGCGCCGCGACGTGCAATTACTATGTCTGCGACGACGCCTTCGCGCACGGGGGCGAGCCTCGCGGCGACCCGGAAGCGCTGGCCGGCCGCAGGGCCCATGACGCGCTCGTGGATCTCTACGGGCGCTGGGATATCGAGCTCGCCGCTCTCATCCGTGAGGGCTATCCGGACGGTCCTGTGTGGAATCAGGATTTTCTCGACTGGCTCGGTCGCGAATACGGTCGCCTCGCTGCCACGACAGCCTCCTTCACCGGTGCGCTCAAGGCTGGATAGCGCTCACAGCGAGCTCAAGCGCCGAGCTCGGGAAGCAGGGCTACATCTTTCTATCATCAGCGCAATCTCCCCGCCGAAAATGCGGTCGATGCGTGATTTTTGTAGCGAAGCTGCTTGGACGCTCGCCGTGTTGGGACATACTCGTTCCCTCGATGGCTTGGCCGCGTCCGGGGGGCAATTGCCTGCCCGCTCGGGTCGCGCTGAGGAAAGGAGACTTATGTCACGATGGTTGAAGCTCTCGTTGCTTGCCGTTGGTGCCAGCGCCCTCTTGGCCGCTTGCGGGGATGACGGCGAGTCGTCCGCTGGCTCGGGCACCGGAGCGAGCACGTCGGCCGCGACCGGCTCGGGCGGCGGCGACGCCTCGACGAGCACCTCCGCGTCCGGGAGCGGCGGCGGCGACGGCGGGAGCGGCGGCGGCGATGGCGGGAGCGGCGGCGGCGACGGCGGGAGCGGCGGCGGCGCGTCCCTGCGGGCCGAGGCGGAGCTCCAGGAGTTGAACTCGAGCGGTCTGACCGGGACTGCGACGTTCACGCAGACCGAAGAGGAGGTGACGCTCACCATCACGGTGTCCGGCTGCCCTGCCGGCGAGCACTCCGCTCACATCCACGAGAACAAGAGCTGCGAGGACAACGGCGACGCCGCGGGCGCCCACTGGATCCCCAACGGCGAAGGGCTCGGCAGCTTCACGTGCGATGAGGCGGGCCAGGGCACGCAGACGGTCAAGCGCGGGACCGATGTCTGGACCGTCGGCGGCGACGAGGCCACCGACGTGACGAAGTACGCGATCGTGGTTCACGCCGCGGCAGACCCGAACGCCGGCGGCCGCATCGGCTGCGGGCTCATCGAGCTGGAGTAACCCTCCGCGGAGCGCTGCTGTCCGGGCCTTCCGGGGGCGCATCACCCTCCGATCGGCTCACCCTCGCCGGGCCCGGGCGGCGCGCGACGTGCGTACGACGAGCCTTGCCGGCGAGGCTCGGAGCCTCTACTTCGGAGGCATCCCCGTGACCTCCTGACGGCGGAGGGTGACGGTGCGCTCGACGACGTCCGACGCGGTGAGCTGCAGAAAGATCGATTCGTCGAACCAGCCGGACCTGGACACCACGACGACCTGCATCCCCTGAGGGAGCTCGATGCTGAGCGGCGTCTTGCCGAGCATGCTTCCGTTCCAGCTCACGTTCGCGTCCGCGGGCTCGCTCCGGATCGTGACCTTGGCCTTCGCCACGTTCGGATCGATCACCTGCTCGACCGTCGAATCGACGACAGGCTGGTTCGAGAGGACGGGCTCCACCGGCTCCGTCGGTCTCCCATGGAGCATCGCGATGGCCCCCCCGGCCAGCAGCGCCACCACGCCGACCGCGGAGGCGAGGTACCCGCGCTGCCGCCAGCTCGAGACGCGCCCCACCGTCGCGCCCAGGCTGTCGGGATCGACGGCCGCGGGCTCGTGCTGGTGGTTCACGGGGCTGCTGTGATCGTTGAGGACAGGCAGCGCCGCCGCGGTCGCCGAGGGCCACATCGAGCGGTTCATCCCCATGACCATCGAGGCGCGCGGGAACTCGCCGACCATCGAGGCGCGCTGGATGTCGCCCGCGACGTCCAGCGAGGTCAGGTACTCGAACTGCGCGGTGACCTGCTGGCGCACGAGCGCCCTGCTCTCCGCGAACATCTCCAGCACGTGCGCGCCGAGCTGCTCGTTGCGGACGTCCTCGCCCGAGACCCGCAGGTAGCTCTCCAGCGCGTCGCCCATCTCCTGCGCGGTCGCGAACCGCCGCGCAGGGTCCCGCTGGAGCGCCCGATCCACGATCTCGTCGAGCGCCGGGTCGATGTCCGGCATGACGGTGGAGAGCCGCGGGATGTCCCGCGTGAGCAGCTGGTGCATCACGGCGACGTGATCGCCATCGAACAGCCGCCGCATCGCCAGCAGCTCCCAGAGCACGATGCCGATCGCGAAGACGTCGGCCCGCCGGTCGACGTCCGCGCTCGCCATCGCCTGCTCGGGCGCGGCGTACGCCATCTTGCCCTTGAACGTTCCGCTCTCGGTGTGCGCCGCGTTCAGGGCCGCCTTCGCAACTCCGAAATCGACGATCTTTACCGCGCCGTCGTACGTGACGAAGATGTTGTGCGGCGAGACGTCGCGGTGCACGACGCCGAGCAGGCGGCCGTCGAAATCCGTGAGCTCATGCGCGTAATGCAGCCCGCGCAGCGCCTCGGCGATGATCCTGACCCAGACCGCGCGCGTGAAGTTCGCGGCGCCGGGACAGCCGCTGACCACCGCCCTCACGATGTCCTTGAGCGGCTGCCCCTCGAGGTACTCCATCACGATGAAGTACCCGCCGCTCTCGCCCCCGATTTCGTAGGTCTGGACGACGTTCGGGTGATTGAGCCGCGCCGAGAGCTTGGCCTCGTCCAGGAACATCAGGACGTAGCGCGGGTCCTCCGCCATCCCGACGCGGAGACACTTCACAACAACAAGCTTGTTGAACGACCCGGGCCCGCGGGAGACGGCGAGGAACACATCCGCCATCCCACCACGACCCAATTTTGCAATCAGGCGGTATCGACCAAGCAAGCTATTGCTCGCTTGCTTGTTCGTCGAGATGGTTTGCCCGCCTGCATTCACGACATCCCCCGCTATAAGAGCTTAATTACCCCGTTGACCCGAAGTTTGCAAAGACTTTTACGGTTGGAAACACTCCGCGCACCTCCCGGACGCGTGCCGCGTCGCTCCATGTCCGGCCGGCACACCGTGGCATCCTGGCGCAGCGCTCCATCGCAGCCCCGCGGGGCGAACCCGGGCGAGGCAGCGAATGTCAGGACCCTAACGAATCGAGCCGGATTGGATCGGCTCGCATGTGGTCGTGCACACATGGTGCCTATGTCATCCCACCAGCCGCTCGGCAACGGCTCCCTTGTACACCAGCAGCTTCGTGACCGGTGGAGCGCAATGCGAGCACCCCGAGCGCCGGGGCCGCCGGCTTCGGCCGGCGCTGCGACGGCCGAAGTCGAGAGGGCTATCTCGTAATCCAGCCTACGTGTTCATGGTCGACCGCGCGCGGACTCCGGCTGTCCCGTTGCTCGCGGAGAGTCCAGGCGACGCAACAACGCGACGTCCGCCCAGCGCGGAGTTGCCTCCGCGCTGTCCCGGTCGATCTTCGAAGGGGAGCTTACCAGGGGTCCTGCGCCCAGAACCTGCGCACGACCTCGAGCGTGGCGTCGAGCTGCTCGAAGTGAGGGAGGCCCCGCGTGGGCGCGACGCGAGCGACCTCCACGCGCGCGTTCTGCTGCTGGAGGTCGCCGAGACGCTCGAAGCGCGAATAGGGGTCCTCATCGTGGACGATCAAGGTGGGGACCGGCAGCCGCGCATAAAGGCGCTGGAAGGCGTCCTCGGCGAACAGGGCGCCCGAGATGAACGCGAGCGGCGCGCGGTGGGCGCCAGGCTCCTTCGACGTGCGGACGGCGTAGTCGACCAGGGCGGGATCCGGGGCGCCGACGAAGCTCTTCTTCAGGAACCAACGGATGCTCGGCGGGGAGGCCAGCGCTCGAAAGAGCGCCCCCGCGACGGGCGGGACGCGCGCGATCGCCCGCAGGAGGGCGCTCGCGCCGGGCGCGTCGCGGCCGAGCCCCGTCGGGGAGACGAGCACGAGGCTGTGGACGAGGCTCATCTCCTCGCAGGCGACGGCGGCGGCGAACTCCGAGGAGAGGGAGAGCGCGATGACGTCGGCGCCGCCCGGCTCGCGCACCACGTCCGTGAGGAAGCGGCGCACGGCGGAGCGGTAGAGCTCGCGATCGTAAACGCGATCCGCTCGCTCCGAGAGGCCGAACCCCGGGAGATCGAGCGCATAGACGGGCCGCTCCCCGCGGAGCGCGTCGAACAGCGGAGCCACCTCCTTGGACGAGGCCGCCGCGTCGACCCCGTGCAGCAGCACCACGGGGCGGCCCGCTGCGCGCGTGTCCACATAATAGGCGAGGCGCCCCGCGCTCCACGTGTCGACGTGCCGGATCTCCGCGTCGAGCGCGGCCGCGAGGGGCGCGCGCTCCGCCCGGCGGAGCGCGCTCGGCACGACGCGATCGACGACCCCATCGAGGCTCATCGCGCGCGCCGCCATCACGCCTCCTCCACGGGCGGCATCCCCTCGCCGTCCGCGCGCTCGATGTCGGCGATGCTCGCGGTCCTCGGCGCCGGCCGCGCCTCGACGCCGGCCTGTCGATCCTGCCCAGCCTTGCCAGCGTCGCGGCGCCTGTCGCGCTGTCCGCGCTCGGCTTGGCCCGCGACCTCCTGTGCAGCGCGCACCAGCCGCTCCAGGCGCTCCTCCTCCAGGTGATGGCGAGCCCCGTCCGGACCACCGTGCCGATCCTCGTAATGGTGGCGCCCGTTCTCAGCATGGCCATGGGACACGATGCGATCAGGTCGAACTGTCATGCTCAGCTCCTTCCGCACGAGGTCAAAGCACGGACCGTGCCCCTGCAGATCGCAGATCCAAAGACGCTCGTGGGGCCGAACCCGGACTGAACAGGGGCAAAGACGCCCCGAGTGTGACCTTTTGCCTCGATCGATCCCGGCCGACGCCGGCGAAGCGCAGGTCAGAGGCCGTGTCAGGAACGGATCAAACAGGGACTCTCCACGGTCGATCCGGAGGACATGATCGCCAGTCGAAATCGTTGTTTCCGATCCGCGGCGCGGAAGCTCCGCAAGTCCTGGAAGGTCTGGCGCGCAGAGGGGGGCGGCCGATCGGCGGCCGCGCCCGCGCTGGAGGCCGAGGAGGGCCGCTCGGCCGCGAACCCAGCGCTCCGGAGCTCAGCCCGCGATGTCGAGCTTCCGGCCGGCGGGCTTGTTGATGTCGGCGAAGAAATCGTTGCCCTTGTCGTCCACCACGATGAAGGCGGGGAAATCCTCGACCTCGATCTTCCAGACCGCCTCCATGCCGAGCTCGGGGTACTCGAGCACCTCGACCTTCTTGATGCAGTCCTTGGCGAGGCGCGCGGCCGGACCGCCGATCGAGCCCAGGTAGAAGCCGCCGTGCTTCTTGCACGCCGCGGTGACCGCGGGCGAGCGGTTGCCCTTGGCGAGCATGACGTAGCTGCCGCCGCTCGCCTGGAAGAGATCGACGTACGCGTCCATCCGGCCGGCCGTGGTGGGCCCGAACGAGCCGGAGGCATAGCCGGCCGGCGTCTTCGCGGGGCCCGCGTAGTAGACCATGAACTCCTGCATGTAGCTCGGCATGCCCTCGCCGCGATCGAGGCGCTCCTTGATCTTCGCGTGCGCGATGTCGCGCGCGACGATCATCGGCCCGGTCAGCGAGAGCCGCGTCCGGATCGGGTACTTCGAGAGCTCGGCGCGGATCTCGCGCATCGGGCGGCGGAGGTCGAGCTTCACGACCTCGCCCTCGAGATCCGCGTCCGTGGTGTCGGGCAGGTACCTCGCGGGATCGGCCTCGAGCTGCTCGAGGAAGATGCCCTCGCGCGTGATCTTGCCGAGCGCCTGCCGGTCCGCGGAGCACGAGACGGCGATGCCCACCGGGCACGAGGCGCCGTGCCGCGGCAGGCGGATGACCCGCACGTCATGGCAGAAGTACTTGCCCCCGAACTGGGCGCCGATCCCCGTCCGCTGCGCGATCTCGAGGACCTTCTGCTCGAGATCGCGGTCGCGGAAGCCGCGGCCGCGGGCGTTGCCCTCGGCCGGGAGCGTGTCGAGGTAGCGCGCCGAGGCGAGCTTCGCGACCTTGAGCGTGTGCTCGGCCGAGGTGCCGCCGACGACGATGGCGAGGTGGTACGGCGGGCACGCCGCCGTGCCGAGCGCGCGGATCTTGGCCTCGACGAAGGAGAGCAGGCTCTCGGGGTTCAGGAGCGCCTTGGTCTCCTGGTAGAGATAGCTCTTGTTCGCGGAGCCGCCGCCCTTCGCCATGAACAGGAACTTGTAGGCGTCGCCGTCCGTCGCGAAGATCTCGATCTGCGCAGGGAGGTTGTCGTTCGTGTTGACCTCCTTGTACATGTCGAGCGGCGCGAGCTGCGAATAACGGAGGTTCTGCGCCCGGTAGGTCTCGAAGACGCCGCGCGCGATCGCCGCCTCGTCGCCGCCGCCCGTGAAGACGAGCTGGCCCTTCTTGCCCATGACGATCGCCGTGCCGGTGTCCTGGCACGACGGGAGCACGCCCCCCGCGGCGATGCTCGCGTTCTTGAGGAGCTCGAGCGCGACGAAGCGATCGTTCGACGAGGCCTCGGGATCGCCGAGGATCCGCGCGAGCTGCGCGAGGTGACCGGGCCGGAGGAGGTGGGCGATGTCGCGCATGGCCTCGCGCGCGAGCAAGGTGAGCCCCTCCGGCTCGACCTTGAGGAAGGTCGAGCCGGCGGCCTCGAAGGTGGAGACATGGTCGCGGCTGACGAGGCGGTACGGCGTCTCGTCATGGCCGATGGGCAGCATGTCCTGGTACTGAAAATCGGTCATCGTTCGGGTCTCCGGGGGGCAGGGAGGCTGCGGGTCCCCCCTTCTTTGGCATGGCTCCGGCCCCGGGCTCAACACCCGCCCAGCGCCGGCCGCCTCACGCGGGCAGCTCGCGCAGGGCGCCGTCGAGGCGGGCCGAGATCGACCGCAGGAGCGGCTCCCGGGCGCTCCGCAGGAAGAAGTGCCCGCCGGGGAACATCTCGACCCGGAAGGGCCCGCGCGTGTGCTCGCGCCAGGCTTCGAGCTCGGCGCGGCTCGCGCGCTCGTCCTCGAGGCCCCCGAAGGCGGAGATCGGGCAGTCGAGCGGGGGCTCGGGGACGAACGGCTCGGCCTCGTTGACCGCCACGTCCGCGCGGAGGGTGGGCAGGAAGAGCGCGAGGAGCTCCGGCTCGCGCAGCACCTCGTCGGGCGTGCCGCCCATGCGGCGGAGCCACGCGAGGAACTCGCGATCGGGCAGGCCGTGAAGCGGATCGGGGCAGGGCAGGTGCGGCGCGCGGCGGCCGGACAGCAGGAGGTGGCGCGGCGAGGGCGCGCCCCTCCGGCGCAGCTCGCGCGCGAGCTCGAAGCCCACCAGCGCGCCGAGGCTGTGGCCGTAGAAGGCGAACGGCTTCTCGAGCCAGCGCTCGATCCCGGTGGCGAGGGCCTGGACGAGCGGGGTGAGGCGTTCGAACGGCGGCTCGCTCAGGCGCGCCTCCCGGCCGGGGAGCCTGATCGCGCAGAGCTCCGTGTGCGCAGGGAGCTCGCGCCACCAGGCGCTGTAGATCGACGAGCCTCCGCCCGCATAGGGGAAGCAGAAGAGGCGAAGCTGGGCATCGGGGTTCGGCCGCGGGCAGCCGACCCAGGCATCGGAGATCGAGATCGAGGTCATCGTACGGCGCTCAGCGTAGCTCGCCGCTGCCGCGCCCGCCTCCTACCATTTGCTGCCGAGGGTGACCCGGATGGTGGCGACCTTCCCCTGGTCGAGGCCGAAGCCGAGGTCGTCGTCCAGCGCGACCAGCGCGCCGACGCGGGTGAAGGAGCCCTTCACGAGCGGCTCCCAGTCGATGAACGGCTCCGCCGCCAGCTGGGCGGAGTTGCTCGAGGAGAGGGGGAACGCGGCCTGGAGGCGCATGCCGATGCCGAAGTTGCCGAACGGGCGAAACGCGATCTCGTTGCCCTGCTCGATGACGGTCTTCGTGAAATCCCCCTCACGGGTCGGCAGGAAGATCTGAGTCGCGACGTCGTGGGTGAGGAACAGGATCTTCCCGAAGTGGATCTCGGTCCCCACGCGCGCCCGGAGGGCCCAGTGTCCGAGCAGCACGCGCTGCGCGTCGAAGTAGGCCCGCGCGGGGAAATTCGCCACCGCCGCGGCCTCGAGGCGCGAGCCCGGGTGCGGGTGGAGCGGGATCGTCAGGCTCATGCCGCCGAACAGCGCGAGGTTCGGCAGCGCGTTGCCAGCGTAATGCAGGCCGAACGTGGGGTTGCCGAAGAAGAAGTGGCTGTGCTCGCCTTCGCTCCAGAATGGCTTGCCGAACAGGTCCGTGTCCTGGCGGCCCGAGACGTCGCCGTAGACGAACGGTATCTCCGCGTCGAGGTGGAGCCCCGCGAAGATCTTGTACTGCGCGGCGGCGGTGATGGCGACGCCGAGCCGATCGGACTCCTCGAGCGTGGCCTCGTCCGGGCCCGGGCGCTCCACGAAAACCTGCTTCTGGTACGACGAGCTGAGGACGTCGACCTCGAACCCGAACCGGCCTCCCTGGCTCTTCGCCCAACGCTCCTTCGTCTTGTCCGTGACGGGCTGCTGCCGCGGCGGCGGCTCCTGCGCCAGCGCGGGCGTGGCCAGGGAGAGCATGAGGAACAGGGTGCCAAGAGACGCTTTGGTCGTGCTCACCTGGTGTCTCCCATCTCGTTCTCGACGCAGGGGCTCTGAGGGCGATTGACCACCTTGTCGCACTGTGCCGCCGCGTCGCACGGGCGAGGCCCCATGACCGCGGCGCTCGCCCGGATCAATGCAGCCCGAGCGCCCTGGATGCAAGCTTTTTGACCGCCGCGCCCCTGCGACGCCCTGCGTCGGGCGGCCCCGCCGGAGAGCGCGCCGGCCGCCCGTTCGCGGCGGGGCGCGCTCCGTCGGGGCCGCCGCCGGCGCCGCGCCCCGCGGCCGCCGGCGCGGGGCGTCGGTTTATTGCGGCTCGCAGTAGCCGAAGTTGCACTTCGGGGCGTCGGACGGGCAATCCGCGTCGCTGTCGCAAGGCGCGCAGTCGGCGCTGCCGCCGGCGACCGCATCGAAGTAACACCAGCACGAGCGCGTCGGCATGAACGACGCGAGCGGCCCCATCTCCTCGGTGCGCCGCACCCGCATGGCGCACTCGGGGACGACGTCGTGCTGCGCCTCGAGCTTGATGAGATCGAGCCCCGCGGGCGGCTGCTTCCTGCCGGTGAGGTAGTCGATCACCAGCGCCGCGCCGTCGCTCAACGGAGCTCCGGTGTTGATGTTGACGTGCGTGAGGAAGTGGAGAGGCCCCCAGATCGCGTAATGGCCGTCTCTGACATTGCGCTTGTCGCGCTTCAGAGGATCGGAGTCGGGGTAATAGCCGCAGCGCTGGTCGTAGTGCTGGTAGGCGAGGACCTTGAGCAGCGACGCGCTCTCGCTCGCCACGTTGGCGCCGAGGATGCCGATCGTGCGCTCCGCGTCGGTCGAGAACGCCACGCTGTTCCTCATGTCGTCGCTCGACTCCGTGGGAGCCCCCAGCCAGCGCGACGCCGGGACGCCGATCGCCGCCGCCATCATCTGCTGCGTGCCGGAGCCGGCGTTGCGCTGGAAGATGAACCGCTCGTCGACCCACGGCGCCACGCCGGAGCCCTGGCCGAACCCGTACACGAAGTACGCGGCCTCGGCGCTGATCGACTCCTGCGTCGAGGCGTTGGGGACGACGAAGGTCATCGGCTGGATTGGACCGGTGAAATCGCTGATCGTGCTCGAGGTGGTGAAGGAGGCGTCGCAGGTCGTCGCGAACACGTCGGACACCGCGACGTCGATGGGGCTCCCGTCCGGATCGGCGTCGCACAGGAGCTCGGTGTCGGCGTCCCAGGTGCTCAGGCCGGCGCCCGAGAGCGGCTCGCCCGCGAAGAAGGCGGTGACCCCGGAGCACGAGCCCTGCCCCTGATAGACGACCGAGATGGGGGGCGTCGACGCGCTGAGCACCTTCGCGAGCTCGGCGAGGAACGGCTTCACCGCGCTCGATCCGGTGACGTAGACCGGGAACGGCAGCGAGGAGCACGGCACCGCCTCCTGCGCCGCCGACGGCGGCGCGATGGCCAAGGCGGCGCCGAGCAGCGCCGCGGCAGGGAGGAGGATCGGGCAGGTCCGGAACATCCCGTCGCGCATCATGGTCGCATCGCGTCCGCGGCGTGGGTCAGCGACCCCCGCGCGCTCCTGGCTCCGGCAAGGGGGGAAGCCCGCCGTCGCGGAGGTTCGTGAGCCTCGCGTTGTCGAACGGCCGGCACGCCGCGTCGGTGCAGGCGTTGAGGAGCTGCTCGCTCGTCGTCGGCGCGCAGCGGTAGCAGCCGTCGTCGCCGTCGCACCCGCCCGGCGAGACGCCGTCCGCGGGCACGCAGACGCGGCCAGCCGGGTCGCACCGGGCGCCGGGGAATCGCGCGCAGTCGTCGTCCGTCTCGCACTGCCGATCCCGCTGCTCGACGAGCACCGAGCACGAGGCGAGCACGGCGAGCCCGAGCGAGAGCGCCGCGCCGAGGCAGGCGCCGAGCGCGCGCGGCGATCGCCACGTGAGGCGCCGCGGGTGAGATCCGGAGGGCTGCCGTTGCATCGCGCGCGCGGTCCTAGAAGGCGCCGAGGAGCCGGAGGGACGACGGAGCGACCGCGGCCCGGATCGAGGGCGACGAGGCGCGGGCTCCGCCGGGGCGCTCCGAGCCGCCGGCCACGGTGAGGTAGAGCGCGACCCCGCCGACGAGCACGGCGGCGCCCGCGAGCAGGTCGGTGGTGAGCGCGAGCGTCGCGGTCCGGGTCCGCGCGCGCTCGATGGCCCGGGCGTCGCCGGGGAACGCGCCGAGCTCGGCCTCGAGATCGCTCGAGGCGCCGAGCGCGAGGACCCCGGTGACCGCCGCGCCCGCGGCGAGGGCGCCGGTCGCGATCCAGGGCAGGGCGGGCACGCTCCGCTCCCGGCGAGGAGACCGGTCGGCCGGGGCGCCAGGCTGCCCTGGCGGCGCAGGCGCGACGAGGCGCGGGCCGGCGCTCACGGGCTGCTCGGCGTAGGCGTCGGGGATCTCGAGCCTGAGCTCGACCTGATCGCCGCCGGCCACGTCGATGATCCGCGTGACGGCCGGGCGGCCTGCAGCCGCGGCGACGATGCGCCGCCGCCCGGCGCTCATCAGCAGCGGCTCGGCGAGCGGGGTCCTGCCTACCGGGACGTCGTCGACGGCGATCTCGACGTCGGGCACCGAGGTCGAGAGCGCGACGGTCGCGACGCGGCCCCGCAGCACGGCGACGTCGCGCTCGACCTCGGCCCGCCGGTCGGCCGCGATCTGCGCGCCGCCGTCGGCCAGGTAGCGCTCGAAGGCGCGCAGCGCGCAGGCGTAGTCCCTGAGCTGGTAACACGCGCCCGCGACGTTGTAGAGCACCTGGTACGCGGGCGCGAGCGCGTAGGCGCGGCGGAACTCCGTGAGGGCCGCGCCGTAATCAGCCTCCTTGTACAGCTCGACGCCGCGCCGGAAGCGCGCGTCGGCCTCGGCGGTGTTGTCGGCGGGCCGGGCGAGCGCGCCGCCCGGAAGGCCGGAGACGAGCGCCGCGGCGGCGAGGGCGAGGGCTCGCGAGGTCGTCATCGGGCGTAAGGGCTCTCCAGGTCGATGCCGCGCCCCGGCTTCTCGCCGGCGCGCGGCGGGGCGGGCGGCGGCGCCGAGGACGGCGCGGGGGTGAGCGCGATCGCCGGCGTGCTCCGGGCGATCGGCGCCGGCCTTCCTCGCAGCGCGCCCGGCTCGCGCTCCAGCGCGAGCTTCACGACGAGGTCGCTGTTCGCCGTGATCTTCTCTTCCTGGGCCACGAAGCCCGGCGCCTCCGCGCGGACGACGTGCGCGCGCCCGTCCTTGACGAGCTGGCCCTGGTAGCCGCCGCGCGACAGCGGCGCTCCGTCGAGGAACAGCTGCGCCTCGGCGGGCGAGACGCGGACCACGAGGCGCACCTCCTCCTGCTGCGGCGGCGATGGCTGCAGGGACGGCGCCTCCGCCGGAGGCGCGGCGAGCGCCTCGAGGGGGCCGGCCGGCGCGGCGCGAGGCGGCCGCGGACGCAGGATGCCGGCCGTCACGACGCCCGCGGCGACGAGGAAGGCGATCGCGGTCGCGGCCACCACCCGCGACGAGCGCGAGGCGCGCTCGCCCTGCCCGGTTTGCCCGGTGCGCCCGGTCTGCCCCGTCTCGGTCGAGCTCACCGAGGGCGGCGTCGAGATCGCGTCCGAGGGGCTGAACGCCGTGGGGGCCGTCAAGGTCGGCGTCATCGACAGCGGGCCGGCGCCGATCTTGGGCAGGTCCGAGATCGTGACCTTCGGGTAGCTGCCGGACCAGCGCACGTCGCGCAGCTGCTCCTCGACGAGCTGCTGGATCCGCGCGCGGTCGTCCGCGAACCGGGCCGCCACGAACGCGCCGACCTCGCGGGCGCTCATGCCGCCGTGGCGCTCGCGCAGCCAGCGCTCGAGATCCGCGTGCAGCTGCGCCGCGGTCGCGTAGCGCTGATCGGGCGCGGTCGCGAGCGCCCGGCAGCAGATGCGCTCGATCTCTGGATCGACGTTCGGCGCGGCCACCTTGAGGTCCGGGAGCTCGCCCAGGCTGAGCCGCCCGAGGATCGCGAGGTCGTTGAAGCCCTTCCACATGCGCCTCCCCGCGATGGCCTCCCAGAGGATCACGCCGACGGAGAACACGTCGGATCGCCGGTCGACGCGCTCGCCGCGCGATTGCTCCGGCGACATATAGGCCACCTTGCCCTTGAGCATGCCGGCGCGCGTCTCGGACAGCGAATCCGCCGCCTTCGCGATCCCGAAGTCGACCACCTTGATGACGCCGTCGTAGGTGACGAAGATGTTCTGCGGGCTCGCGTCGCGGTGGACCACGTGAATGGGCGTGCCGTCGAAATCGCGCAGCTCGTGCGCATGATGGAGCCCGGCGAGCGCGTCGGTCAGGATCCGCACCTGAACGGGGAGCGACAGATCGGTCAGCCCCACGCGGGCGCGGAGCTGGCTGAGCGGCTGGCCGTCGAGGTACTCCATGGCGATGAAGAGCCGCTCGCCGTCCTCGCCCACCTCGTAGGTCTGCACGACGTTCGGGTGGTTGAGCCGGGCCGCGAGGCGCGCCTCGTCGAGGAACATCGCGAGGATCTCGGGGTCCTCGCAGAGCTCGGCGCGCGCCCGCTTCAGCACCACCAGCTTGTTGAAGCCCACCGGCCCCCGGGCGACCGCGAGGCAGACGTCGGCCATCCCACCCCTGCCGATCTCGGCGATGGGGCGGTACTTGCGCCAACCTTGGGGGTCGCTGGGAGCGCTCATTCGACCTAGGCCGGCTCCATCCCCGAAGGGAAAGCCAGGCCCGAGGATGCGCTCAGCCTGTTACTTGCACGCAAACGCCGGGTGACGTTCGCGCGAAGGCCGCCGCGGGAGGCTCGTCCTCGCGCCGCCGCGCTCGCGCGCGGTCAGCGCTGTCCGCGCGCGGCGCCGGACCGGCGCTCCAGCCGCGCGGCGAGGTCGCGGCGCTCCTGCGACTCCGCGCCTCCCCGCGCGCGCAGCGCGAGCGCGAGCACGCGCGGGAGATCGAGCGCCTCGCCCCGCGCGCGCATCTCCGAATACGATCGCTCGTAAGCGCGCGGGACCCGCAGCGACCAGTTGTGATCGCCGATCGTCCCGGGAGCATTGTAGATCTCCTTGATCCCGAGCAGATCGGAGAAGAAGACCATCACGTTCGACGCCTGGCTCGCGAAGAGGTCGGCGAACTTGGCCTGCGCGAGCGCGCGCGGGTCGGACGCGAGCGCGCGCGCCATCGCGCCCTCGTCGGCCGGCGAGGGCGCGAGCCGGGCGGCGAGGTACGCCGCCTGCCGCTCGAGCGCGGAGGAGCGCGCCCACGCGTCGAGGAGCCTCCAGAGCGGCGGCGTGTCGTGCGTGCCGACCATGATCCAGTCGGAGGGCGCGGCGTTCTCGCTGCGATAGACGTCCTTCGGGTTATCGAGATCGGCCTTCTGCGTGACGCGAAAGCGGCCCAGCCCGTGCCGCTCGAGGACGGCCTTGAGCGGGTACGGGAGCGTGCTCAGGACCTCGCACACGACGTCGGTGATGGCGCGGCCGCGGGCCTCGGCGCAGCTCGCGATCGTGTCGAAGATCACGCTGTAGCGCCCCACCTGCTCCGGCGTCAGCGAGGCGACCCAGTCGTCCGCGTACCGGGGCACGGCGCGGTTCAGCTGCGCAGGAGAGACGACGGCGTAGCGGGCGAGCAGCGGGTGATCCGGCAGGTCGGGCGACGAGAAGAGCCGCGCCCCGCCCTGGACCGCGCGGAGCGGATCGGGGGCGCCGGCGGCGTACACCCAGGGGCAGACGAGGCCGTGCGGGTGGTCGAGGCGCACCCCGTCGAACTCGTCGAACATCTTGTCCATCCGCGCGCGCACGAGCGCGAGCGCGCCGGAGGAGCCGTCCGCGTACTGCGCCGGATCCAGGACAGGGTAGTTCCACACCTGGCCCTCCGGGTTGGTCCGGCTCGGCGGCGCCCCCATCAGATACCCCTTCAGGAAGACCGATTGATACGCCCAGGCGTCCTGAGGCGAATAACCGATCTGCAGATCGCCATAGAGCTTGAGCCCGAGCTCGCCCGTCACCGCGCGCAGCGCCGCGTGCTGCTCGTGCGCGATGAGCTGGCAGAAGGCGTAAAACTCGAGCTCGTCGCGGTGCCGCTCGACGAGCTCTCTCCTGCGCTCCTCGCAGGCGACCACCTCGCCGGGGCCGGGCGCGAAGAGGCGGCGATCCAGATCCGGCTCGCCGGACCAGCCGTGAAACCAGCCGCTCTGGTGCTCCTCGCAGAGCGGGCCGTAGAGCCCGTCGCGCTCGAGCCACGCCGCGTTCCGCTTCCTGAACGCGTCGAGCCGCTCGGCGAGGGCCCCGAGCTCGCCGCGCCCCCGCCGGCCCACGAACGACGCGTACGCCTCGCGGAGCGCGGCGCGCTGCGCGCCGTGCGCATAGCGGTGCAGCGCGCGCCCCTCGCTGCCGGCGGGCCTCTCGGCCACGATCTTCCTCACCGACTCGGGGCGGAGGAGCGCGCCGAAGGGGCCGTCCTCCGCGAGCCGGGCGAGCGCGATCGACAGCGTGCTCCGCGAGAAGATGGTGCCGTCGTACGGAGACGCGTTGTCGGCCGAGGTCTCCCCCTGGGGCCCGAGCTGGATGCCGTTGAACCCGAGATCGCGCGCGAACCGCAGGAACCGGCGCCCGCCCTCCGTATAGGGGGACCCGCGCCCGGTGTCCTCGGCGTCGTCCGACGGAAAGCTCGGATCGTGGATAGCGAGCACCAGGTTGCGGATACCCAAGATCTGCAATGCGGCCCTGACGAGCCCCCGCTCGTCCTCGTCCCCCCGAGCCTGGGCCTGCGCCACGTCGCCCCTGTCGTTCCCGGCGTCCTTCATCGCGGTAGGTATAGCGATGAAGGGATCGACCCGCCAAGGCGCGAATTCATGGACAGATCGGCCTCGGTGGCGTGATTACATCGCTGTCCGGCGAAACCCGATGGCCGCTGTCAGGCCCCGAGGCGCGGGCCCGCCGCGACTCCCGTCGTCGCGCCCGCGGCCTCGGCCGCCGGGAGCGTGAAGAAGAACGTGCTCCCCTCGCCCACCTTGCTCTCGACCCAGATCCGCCCGCCGTGCACCTCGACGAGCGCCTTCGCGATCGAGAGGCCGAGCCCCGTGCCCTTGTGCGCCGTCTCCTTCGCCTGCCAGTAACGCTCGAAGATCCTCGCCCGCTGGTCCTCCGGGATGCCCGGGCCGGTGTCGCGCACCGACAGGCGCACCTCCCTGCCCCACGGCTCGGCGCGGAGCGCGACCTCGCCGCCCGGGGGCGTGAACTTGATCGCGTTGCCGACGAGGTTCGCGATCACCTGCAGGACCCGCTCGCGATCGCAGAGCGCCCGCTCGACGCCGAGATCGACGCTGTGCTCCAGGCGCAGCGACTTCTCCGCCGCCTCCTCGCGCAAGAGCTCGAGCGCGTCGCCCAGGAGGACGGAGACGTCGTGCGGCACCGGCTGGATCGAGATGTGGCCGCCGTCGAGCTTCGCCAGGTCGAGCAGATCGCGGATGAGGCGGTTCATGCGATCGGCCGACTTCTGGATGCGCTCGACCGGGCGCCGCAGCTCGGCCGCGTCGTCCGAGCTCGGCAGCTTCCGGCGCAGGAGGCTCGTGTTCATCACGATGGTCGCGAGCGGGCTCTTCAGATCGTGCGACACCACCGCGACGAGCTCCTCCCGCGCCCGGATCGCCCGCTGCGCGCTCTCGTAGAGCCGCGCGTTGTCGATCGCCAGCGCGGCCCTCCGCCCGAGATCCTCCGCGAGCGCGCGGTCCTCCACGCCGTACAGCAGATCGTCGCGGCCGGAGGCGATGGTGAGCACGCCGAGCATCGTGCCGCGCGTGACGAGCGGCACGGAGATGTAGCGCCGGAGGCCGAGCTCCCTGAGGAGCGCCTCGCTGGCGGACACGGGCGGCTCGGTGTCGTGCGCGCCGCGCTCGCCCCCGAGCGCGGGCGCGCCCGCGATCTCGCAGAGCACCGCCTCGCCCGTCTGCAGCACGCGCGAGACGCCGGCCGGGAGGACCGATTCCATCGGCGTCTGGCCCTGCAGCAGGCGCGCGAGCTCGCTCTTCTGGGGGTCGGCGTGGACGACGACCGCGCGCCGGAGCATCGCCTCGCGCTCGATGATGTCGACCATGCACCAGTCCGCGACGAACGGGACCGGCAGCCGCGCGACGCGGACCAGCGTGGCCTCGTAGTTGAGCGAGCTCGAGAGCAGCCGGCTCGCCTCCGACAGGAACGCGGCGCGGCGCTGCGCCGCCTCCGCCGCCGCGCGCCCCGCCTCCGCGGCGGCGAGGTGCCGCGCCCGCTCGCGCTCGTTCTCCATCATGCGCGCGTAGAGCAGGCGGTGCACGAGCGCCGTGCGGAAGGTCGCCGCGAGCCTCCGCATCATGCCCCGGTACCGCGGCGCGAACGGCGGCTCGCCCTCGAAGCAGAGGATGAGGCTGGAGGCGCCGCTGTCGCCCTGCCCCTCCAGCGAGAAGTGCCACGTGACGAGCCCGGGCCGCGCGAGCTCGGGGTACGGCAGGCGGAGGCCCGCGCCCTCGCCCGCGGGCTCGCCCGCCGCGGCCGGCGAGCGCGGCGGGATGGACAGCGCGCGCGAGCTCGCCGAGAGCCCCGCGGCGTCGAGGAGCCGCGGGGCGAGGGGCGTCGGCTCGACGAGCACGAGCACCGCGATGCAGCTCAGCCGCTCGGCGAGCCGCTCCAGGAAGATCGCCATCGACTGGCGCGGATCGAAGAGGTCGAGCGCCGCGACCGTGAGCTCCTGGAGGACGCTGAGCAGCGCCAGCCGTTCCTCCTGGATCTCGTGGTCTTCGCCGCTCGCCATAAACAGCGCTCCTGCCGCCCCGGGGCTCAGGCCCCCAGCGCGAGCACGACGGCGGTCTTGTTGTGGAACTGCGGCACCCCCCGGCCCAGCGTGCCCACCTCGCCGAACGTCAGACAGCCCATCACCGGGACGCTCTGGCCGAGCTCGCTCTCGAAGGTGGTCAGCTCGTCGCGCACCGTGTCGCCGAGCATCATGCACCGCGAGATGCAGTCGAACACGAACGCGCCGGCGATCGGCCCGGCCACCGCGTCGCGCGCCGTGGTCGCGGCCTCGCGCGCGGCGCCGACGAGGCCGATCGGGTCGCCCTCCATCACGCGGATGAGGCACCCGTCCGGGACCTCGCCGACGCAGTAGAGCCCGCCCGGCGAGATCACGCGCAGCGGGTCGCGGATGACGTGCTCGCCGTCGGCCTGCGGGATGCCGAGGGGGTGGGTCATGGCGAAGGTGGCGAAGCCGTCGAGGTTGACCTGATCGCCCCTCGCCCGCGCGGTGCGCTGGTAGACCGAGAAGGCGCCCTCGTACTCGAGCTCCGCGAGGACGGTGCCCTCGGCGCGGGTGACCATCGTCGGCGGGCCGTAAGGCCGGAAGCCGTGGCGGATGCCGGTGGCCATGCGCGCCGGCGAGTCGATCGCGACCACGACCACGCTGTCCGAGTAGGCGCGGCCGCCCGCGAACTGCGCGGTGCGCACGAAGCGGAGGTTGTCGCCGGCGCCGCCGCCGGCCCAGACGACGCCCGTGCCGCCGACCTCGACCGCGCCGCGCACGACGTCGGCCGCGTTGCCGGTCAGCGCGTCCGGCAGCACGATGAGCGCCCGGCTCCACCCCGCCGGAACGGACGGCGGGAACCCCTCGAGCGCGCGCGAAGCGGCGAGCACGCCGGCGCGCCGCCCGTCCTGGCTCACCGGCTGCGCGACGCCGACGCCGACGCGCACGGTCTCCGAAACGACGAGCCCCACGACGAGCCCCTGCCGGAGGAGCCGGCTGCCCGCGAAGACCCCCGCCGTACAGCACCCCGCCCACGGGACCCCGGGCAGCTCGCTCGTCGTGGCCGCAGCGAGCGCGTCGGCGTCGTACTGATCCGTCGACAGGACGAGCGCGAACGCGGGCCGCGCCGGTACCCGCGGCGATGCCGGTCCGGGCGGCGATGCCGGTCCGGGCGGCGAGGAAACGTGCTCGGAGCGCGCGGACTCGCGGAGCGCCGCGGCCACGGCCTCCGAGGCAGCCTTCTTTGGATCCGCCGTGGAGCTCGCCCCGACAAATACCTGTGTCGCCATGTTCTCTTCCCCCCTCGGAATGTAGGCACTCGCGTTATACTGGAGATTCACCCGAACGTCACGGCGCGCGCATTATCCTGTGATGCCGTCCGTGCAGGGCGCTCCCGCTCCTCGAGCGACTCACGATTTTCCCGGCGCGACGCCCTCGCATGAAGAGCCGGACAGAGCCGCGGCAGGGCCTGCGAAGAGGAGACCTGCGGGAGAGAGAGAGGCGCCCGAGACCGAGGGAGCAGAATCCTTATCCTTCAATACGACCACGTCCCCTGCAAGCTCGCCGGGCGCGGCGGACACACCGAGTCGATTGCACAGAAGCAATCAGGGTCGTGTGCAAACGCTGGACAACGCAGCGCACCACGCGAGCAACGTGGGAGTGCAGGCGGCGCTCGACCCCGCCTCAATGCCCAAGGCGGAATTGCAGCACACCCTTGAGAGCGGCCGGACGAGGTGTGGCTGAGCCGCCCGAAGAGAGACGCCCAAGCGCGGGAGACCGGAGAGGGGATGATCGCGACGGCTCAGGGATCCGCCCACAACAGCGCGTACGTCAGGCGGTGCCAGAACCCGCCGCGTTCCGCCGCCGGAGCAGCCCCGATGGCCACGAGCACGAGCCCCTGGCCGTCCGTGATGCTGTCCGCCGGCACATCGCTGTTCGCCAGGATCTCTCGCATCGACACCGAGGACGTCACCGTCCCCGAGAGCGGCTCGTATGTCTCGATCTCGACCTCCTCGAGCGCGCCGAGGTCGCCGCGCGAGAGGACGGCGAACGGAGGGAACGGCGAGATGGCGCCGTAGGAGAGCTCCTGCGCGACGGGCACCGCGCTCACCTCCGCGCGCGCGGGCGCGAGCCGCACGGTGACCGGCGGCGCCGCCGCGCTCGCGTGCGCGACCTGCAGGCTCAGCTTGCCGAAGCTCGTCCGCCGCGACATGGCGACCGCCACGAGGCCGGCGGTCGGCGTGTCGACCGTGTAGGCGTCGCCGCAGCCCTGCTTCTCCCTGGCGTGCGTGTGTCCCTCGCCGCCGAGGCAGCCGGTGGCGACCAGGAGGAGGCTCTTCTCCTCGGCGAACACGGACGCCGGCAGCACCGGGAGCCCGGCGGCCACGATCGGCGCGGCGGGCTCGGCGGCGAGCGCGAGGATCTCGGCGCAGTCGAGCCCCTCCGTCGCGCCGAGATCGCCGGCGATCACGTGCGTTTGCACGCTCGCCCCCTCGGGGATCGCCACGCCGAGCGGCTCGATCGCCCCGGACCGGGCGAAGGCGAGGCCCGCGACGGCGTCGGGCCAGGGCGCCACGCCGGCGCCGGCGCCGTCCGGGTAGGCGAGGAAGCAGAAGCGGACCGCGTCGTGATCGGCGACGCCGTTCACCACCGCCAGCCTCGTCGGCCCCGGCGGCTCGACGACGTCGCCGCCGCCGGCGCCCGTGGTGGTCGCGCCGCTCCCGGTCGACCCGGGGCCGCCGCCGGCGCCGGACGTGCTCGACGCGCCCGGCGGATCCCGGCCGAGGATGTCGTGGTCCTGCGTGCAGCCGGGCGCGCCGAGCGCGGCGAGCAGGATCCCCCCGAGGCAGGCCCGGCCGATCGAAAGAACACGGTGCAGCACGCTGGGAGCTTACCGTGCTAGGCGGGGTCGATGCGGGTCCATCTCACCGCGACAGCCGCCGCCGCCGTCCGCCGCGGCCACCCGTGGGTGTACCGAGACGGCATCGCGGGCGGCGGCGGGCGCGCGGGGAGCCCCGGCGATCGCCGGCGCGGGGAGCGCGCGCCTCGCGAAGGCGGCGCCGCAGCGTCGGGCGACGTGGTCGAGCTGTCGGGCGAGGGCGCGCCGTTCCTCGGGCGGGGGCTCTGGGACGCCGACTCGGCGATCGCCGTCCGCGTCTTCCAGCGCGCGCAGGCGCCGGCGCTCGACGAGCGCGCCATCGCGGAGCGGCTCGAGCGCGCCTTCGCCCTGCGCGACGGCTGGTTCGCCGGCCGCGACACGACGGCCTACCGCCTGTGCAACGGCGAGGGGGACCGGGTGCCCTCGCTGGTCATCGATCGGTACGACCGCGTCGCGGTGGTCCGCCTCGACGGCGGCATGCTCGAGCCGTGGCTCGATCGGCTGCTCCCGCACCTCGCGCGCGCGCTGGGCGCCCGCGGCGTGCGCTCGATCGGCCTGCGCGCGCGCGCGTCGTCGGCCGCCGGCGGCGACGCGGACGGCAAGAAGCTCGCGCACCTGCACGGGCCGCCGGTGCCGGATCGCCTCTTCGTGAGGGAGACGGGGGTCGCGATGGAGGTCGATCTCGCGCGCGGGCAGAAGACGGGGGCGTTCCTCGACCAGCGCGACAACCGCGCCCGCGTGCGCGCGCTCGCGGCCGGGCGCCGGCGCGTGCTCAACCTGTTCAGCTACGCGGGCGGCTTCTCGGTGGCCGCGGCGCTCGGCGGCGCGGGGCGGGTCACCTCGGTGGACTCGGCGCCGGCCGCGCACGCGACCGCGCAGCGCACGTTCCGCGAGAACGGCGTCGATCCCGCGGCGCACGATTTCGTGACGGCGGACGCGTTCGATTTCCTCGAGAAGGCCCGCGGCCGCGGCGACCGGTACGACCTCATCATCTCGGATCCGCCGAGCTTCGCGCCGAGCGAGCGCGCCAAGCCGCGCGCGCTCGGCGCCTACCGGCGGCTGCACGCCGCGGTCGCGCGCGTGCTCGATCGCGGCGGCGTGCTGTGCGCGGCGTCGTGCTCGAGCCACATCACGGCGGAGGACTTCGTGGCGACGCTCGACGACGCCACCCTGGAGCGCGACGACCTGCGGGTGCGGGCGATCCACGGGCAGCCGGAGGACCACCCGACGCTGCCGGCGTGGTGGGAGGGGCGGTACCTCAAGTTCGTGGTGCTGGAGTGAGGGCGCGGCGGGCGCGTGCGCGCGCCCGCGGACGCGACCTCGCGGTCGTGGCCGTCGTGGGGTCCTGACCAGGGCCTCGGAGAGCACGAAATCGTGGCGATCGCACGGTTGCGCTCGGGACGCCGGCCTCCGTAGCCTCCGACCATGGCGACAAAACTCACCACGAAGACCCAAGCCGCGGCGCGAGGGACATCTCGGATCGCGCCGAAGGCGAGGACGGCGGCGAAGGCGAAGGTCCAACCGGCCGCGCCGACACGAGAGATGCAGGACGAGGAGGACGCGATCTACAGCCTCGACGACCTCGTCGCGCGGCGAGGCGAGTCGACCGTCGAGGAGGTGCTCGCGTACGTGGGCGGCGTCGAGAAGGCCGACCTCGTCCGCGAGGGCCGGGCCGTCGCGACCTCCCGGATCGACAGGGACGCGGCGCGCCTGTACGGCAAGGCGGACGCGTTCCTGAGGAAGGCGACGGAGGCGCAGCGCGACGCCTTGCTCGGGCTGTCCGACGACCTCCTGCGGACCGCGATCTGGGCCGCGCGCCGCGGCAGCCGGCTCGCGGCCGAGCGCGACGGCAGCGTGGCCAAGGCCGGGAGCGCCAAGGCGGCGCGCGAGGCCGCGGCCGAGGCCGCGCGGCGCAGGGGCCGCGGCGTGCGCGAGCAGCTCGCGACCGCGCTCCGGACGCTGAGCGGCGGCGAGCCGAAGCTGCTGAAGAAGATCGACGGCGCCTATGGCGCCGCCCCCGACGCGGCGAAGCTCGCCAGGTCGCTCGCCGCGCTGGTCAAGGTGGGGCGTGAGATCCTCGCCGACCGCTCCGAGGCCGCCCAGCAGCGCCGCAGAGGGACGCGCCTCGACGCCGCGAGGCTCGATCAGATCGAGGCGCTCGCCGAGGAGATCCGCAAGGCCGGCGACGCCGCGGCCGCGGTGACGGCGAGCGCGAGCGTGGATCAGACGGAGGTCGATACCTGGGACGGGATGAACCTCCTTCTCCTCGAGATGGTCATCGACGTCTTCGATGCCGCCCACCAGGTCGACCCCTCGGTGCCCCGGCTCGTCCCCATCTCGCTCGGCCGGTATTTCTCGCCGCGGCGAACCAAGCCCGAGAAGCCCGGCGAGGAAGCCCCCGCGACGGAGGCGCCGCTCCAACCCAGCGCGCCCGCCTAGCGCGCCGGGACCGCCTACCCCCAATGCCCCCTGCGAGAAGTCGTGCTGGGAAGCGGACCGCCATGGCGGTTCTTCTGCTGATCAGGAGCGAACTCCCGCAGTAGCACTGCCCGCCTTCTCTGCGCGCAGCCGCAATCGCGAAGCGCGCCGCCCGGGCTCCAACGACGCAGTCATGCCCTCCGAGCGTGCAGCCATGGCATTGGCGTGCGCGGCCATGCGCTACGAGCGTGCAGCCACGGCCGCGGGAAGCGCGGCCATGGTGGCGGAGAGCGCAGCCATGGCCGCGAAGAGCGCAGCCACGGCCGCGGGAAGCGCAGCCACGGCCGCGGAGAGCGCCGCCACGGCCGCGGAGAGCGCAGCCATGGCCGCGGAGAGCGCAGCCATGGTGGCGGAGAGCGCAGCCACGGCCGAGCGCTCCGCGAGGGCCCCTTTTCTGAGAAATCCCCCCGCTGCACGTCGATGGATCCGCCCGAACGCGAGGAGGGCGGCCGACGCCAGCCCCGCTCGAGGGCACGGAGCCTCCGCTGCCGTCTTGTCCGCGCTTCCCGACGAGGAACATGGCCGTGACAGCCCATCGCTCGTTCGAACGTCTCCTCGCAACCGTGCCCGTGGACGAGCGCGCTCGCGCCGCCGGGCCGCCTGGCCCGGTGGAACCTCCTCCGGCCCCGCTGGTCACCGAGCCGCTCCCTGCACCCTTGCGCCCGGTTTCGCCGCTTCCCTGGCTGCCCACCGGCGCGGCGCCCGCGTCCACGGCGACGGCTCCGCTGCCGCTCGCGCCGATCACGCCGGCGGCGGTCACACGACCTGTCGTGATCGAGGTGCGCTCTCCGCCGATCCGCCGGACGCCGCTCTCCTCGGAAACGGAGGGGTGCTCGCCGGTCGCGCGGGCGGTCGCCCCGCGCTCGCGTGAGCTGGCGGTGAGCTGGCTCCTCGTCGCGTCGATCGCGGCGTTCTCTGGTATGGTCGCCGCGCTCCTGACGCGGTGGTGGATGGGATGAGTCACGGCGAGGACAGCACGGCAGAGGACGGAGCCGGGAGCTCCTCGCTCCTGGCCCCCTATCCTCCGGGCAGCGTCGTCGCGGGCCACCGGCTCATCCGGGTGCTCGGCTCGGGCGGCCTCGGGGCCGTCTACGAGGCGGTCCACGAGTTCACGCAGCGGAGGGTCGCGCTCAAGCTGCTGCTCCCGGGCTACGCGAGCTCCTCGCAGGCGCGCGAGCGCGCCCGGAAGGAGGCCATCGCGCTCTGCAGGCTGCGGCACAGGAACATCGTCTCCGTGCACAGCGCCGACACGCTGCCCGACGGCACCGTCTGGATGGCCATGGAGCTGCTCGAGGGCCAGTCGCTCCGCCGGATCTGCCAGGTGGAGACGCCGCTGCCGACCGCGCGGGGGCTCCACGTCGGCATCGAGATCGCCGACGGCCTCGCGGCGGCGCACGACCTCGGGATCGTCCACCGGGACGTGAAGCCGGAGAACGTGTTCCTCGACCGGCACGGCGAGGTGAAGCTGCTCGACCTGAACATCGCGAAGATCCAGGTCGACGGCCTGCCGAGCACCCGGCCGGGCCAGCGGTTCGGCACGACGGCGTACATGGCGCCGGAGGAGTGCTACGGCGATCCGTGCACGCCGGCCAGCGACGTCTACTCGCTGATGCTGGTGATCTACGAGCTCCTGGCCGGGCGCTACATCTTCGCGACGGGCCGGGGCCTCACCGGGATCCCCAGCGAGGGGCAGCTCGTGGCGGCGCACCTCTTCTGGATGCCCGTGCCGCTGCACGAGGTCGCGCCGTGGATCCCGCCGTACTTCTGGCCGGTGTTCCAGCTCGGGCTGGCGAAGGACCCGGCCGCGCGCTTCCGGCACGCGGGCGCTGCGGCGAGCGCGCTCCGCGAGCTCCGGGAGCGCTACCAGTCGGACGTGCGCGCCGGCCGGGTCGCCCTGGGGCCGGACGCCGGGCAGCCGGGGCAGCCGGGATCTCGGCGGGAGCACCACGGGCCGCGCTCGCCCGAGCGGCTGACCACGGCGCCGATGGCGGCCGATACGCGGGTGATCCTGAGCGGGGTGGCGGTCTCGACCGAGCCGGGCGAGGACAACGCGACCGAGGAAGGCGTGGGGGCGCGGGCGGGAGTTGGGACGGGGGTGCGGGCGGCGGCCCCTGCCTCGGATCCGCCGCGGAGGGCCCTGCCGTCGACGGAGCCGAGCTGGCCGCCGGCCGTGACCCCGGGGCCCGTGACGGTGCGGTCGTCGCCGGGAGGCCGGGGATGGAGCAGCGCGACGCGCGGCCTGCCGGCGACCGACCGCGTCGCGGACAGGCGCAGGCGATCGCAGCTCCTGCGCCGCTGCCTGGCCGCCGCGGCGCTGGCGATCCCGCTCTCCGGCGCCGCGACCGCGCTGTACATCCACGCGGAGCGCGAGCGCTCAGCGACGGCGGCGACGGCGGCGACGGCGGCGAGCGGGGCCGCTGGAGCCGCGCCTGCGAGGGAGGCCACGCCCGCGAGCACGGCCGCCGCGAGCGCTCCCGCCGAGCCGGCGAGCGGGGGCGGCGTGAGCGCTCCGGCCGAGCCGACGCCTCGGGGCGAGCGCGGGACCGGGGCGCGGTCGAGCGAGCCTGCAGTGAAAGCGGCGCCGGTGCGCGCGGCGGAGGCGATCCGCGGCGAGCACGAGCCCGCGGTCGCCGAGCGCGAGGCGCGCGAGGCCGCAGCGTCCGCCCGCGCCTCGGGCGCAAAGGTCGCGGGCGGGCAGGGCGCGCCTGCGCAGGCGCGCCCGCCTGCGCCGGCGCAGGCGGCGCAGGCGCGACCGGGCGCCGGGGTGGCGCGATCCCCAGCGACGCGGCCGCGGCGTGACGCCTCGGACGGCATCTACGACGACGAGGAAGATATCTACGGGATCCCCTCGCGCGGGCGCGTCTCCGCGCCCCCGCGGCCGGCCAAGCCCCGGGGCGGGCGCGACATCACGCGGCCGTTCGGCGACAAGCCGATCTTCTGAAGACACGCGGAGCGACGAGCAAGGAGCGGAGACATGCCGATCGATGAACCCAGCGCGACCGATCCCTTCCTCGACGAGGTCGTCGAGCGGGCGCTCGCGCCGTACCGCGGGATCGCGCCGCGCGAGCTGCTCGAGACGATGCGCGAGATGCTCGTCGAGGCGCTCACCGAGGACGAGGTCGGGCGGGATCTGCTGGAGCGGGCGCGGCCTCGCGCGGCGCCGCTCGGGAGCGGCATCGAGAGCCGGGAGGGCGCCCCGGCGCCGCGGCGCAAGGCGGGGGGCGGCGAGGATGGATGAGCCGAGGGACAAGCTCACGCCGGCGCAGCAGGCGCTGGCGGCGTCGGCGCTGCACGAGGTGAGCGGCGCGGCGCGCCGGCTCGCCCCGAAGCTCCGCAAGCACCTCTCGTTCGACGAGCTGATGTCGCTCGGCCGGGAGGGGCTCATCGAGGCGGCGCTCGCCTACGACCCGGCGCAGAACGACAGCTTCCCGCGGTTCGCGCGGCACCGCATCCGGGGCGCGATGCTCGACGGCTATCTCCGGGAGGCGCGGGAGCAGGACCGGGTGCTCGCGCTCTGCATGCAGGGCGGGTACGACTACATCGCCCGGAGGCGGCGGCAGGGCGACGTGATGACGGACGTCGACGGCAAGGCGGAGGAGCGGCTCCTCGATCACGTCGACGGCCTCGCGGCGAGCCTCTTCGCGACGGCCGCCGGGGCGGCGAAGCCGGCGACCGGGGAGGAGGCGCTGTCGCGGCGCGAGCGCCACGAGCGGGCCCACGCGCTGCTCCGGAGCAGCCTCTCGCGGCTGACGCCGCGCGAGACGGAGGTGCTGTCGATGCACTACCTGGAGGGGCGGCCGCTCAGCGAGGTCGGGGGCGCCTTGCGGATCCCGCACCCGGGCGCGTACCGGGTCCACGACCGCGCGATCGTGCGGCTCGGCAAGCTGCTGCGCGCCGCCGGGGTGACCGAGCCGCCGCCGCGGGAAGACGAGCTGTGAGCGGCGGCGGGTGGAGGAGCGCGAGGATCGCGGTGCGAACGATGAGAATCCGGGCGCGCAGGGGCGATGGATCGCGGTGACGGACGGGCAGCACGGATGGGAGGCGACGCTGTGAAGGACGAGGACCAGGACGAGCGCGGAGGCCGCGAGGCGAGCGCGGGCGCGCCTGCGAGCCCCGCGGCAGGATCGAACCCGCCCGTGGGACACCCGGCGTTCCACACGGGCGTGGTCCACGTCGAGCCGGACCTGCGCGATGAGGTCGAGGCGTACTGGAAGGCGTACGCCGCGTGGGAGAGGACGCGGCAAGGGCCGCCGCCCCGGGCGCCCAGCGTCAGCGTACGGGTCGACCACGAGGGCAAGCCGACCGAGGCGGCGGGGCTCCGGCAGGCGGTCGCGAAGAAGGGCGGGGGGAAGGGCGACGCGGAGAAGAGCGCAGGCGAGAAAAGCGCCGCGGGGAAGGGCGACGCGGAGAAGAGCGACGCGGAGAAGAGCGACGCGGAGAAGAGCGACGCGGAGAAGAGCGACGCGGAGAAGAGCGACGCGGAGAAGAGCGACGCGGAGAAGAGCGCCGGCGGGAACGCGTGGGCGGGGGACGAAGCGGCGGCGGCGGTGATCGACAAGAGCGCGCTGCCGCCGACACGCCGGCCGGGGAGCGCGGCGGCCGAGAAGAAGGACGAGGCGGCGGCCGGGCCGAGGAAGGCGCGGCGCGCCGGGACGGCCGTGGCGGCGCTGGCGCTGGCGGCGGGGATCGGGGCCGCGGCGATGTGCGGGGCGAAGGAGCGGGTGCCGGTGCAGAACGCGGCGGCGCGGGGAGCGGCGAGCAGCACGGCGAAAGCGAGCGGCGAGCGCGCGATAAGCAAGCCGGCGGCGAGCGGCTCGCAGATGACGAACGACGCGGCAGCAAGCGACGCGGCGGCGAGCGACCAGCGCGCGGAAAGCTCCGCGGCGGCCGTCGCGGCGAGCGCGGCCGCGGGCGCGGCGTCCGAGACGTCCGTCGAACGCGCTGCGCCTGGCGTCGTGCCGGATCGAGTTGAAGCCGTGAGCGCTGCGCGCCGGAGGCCCGCTCCCGAGACGCACGCGCCGGCACCGAGGGCGCCCACGACGCCGCCGCCGAGGTCGCAGCCGTGGCTCGAAGCGGCGCCTGAAGGCGTCGCCGCACCCAAGAACGCGTCCTCGGCGCCTGCGCCCGCGCAGGTACCGGTGAAGCCGGAGGTCGTGCCACCGCAGCCGCCAGCCTATGTCGAAGGAGTCCCGGAGTTCTGACCATGAAGAGGCATGCATTGCTGTGCTCACTCGGCCTCGCGATCGCGCTGGTCGCGCCCGCGAGCAGCGCGCAGACGGACGCCGGCGCCCGAGGCGCGACGGAGACGGAGGCGCTTACGGACAAGGCGCGGCAGCTCTATGACGAAGGGCTCGCGGCGCTCAACCGGTCGCGCTGGGCCGAGGCGCACGCGTCGTTCCTGGCAGCGTGGCGCATCAAGCAGCACTACCAGATCGCGTCGAACCTCGGCGTGGCGGAGCTGCGGCTCGGCAAGCACCGAGACGCGGCGGAGCACCTGTCGTGGTACCTGCGCGAGGCGCCCGCGGAGAGGACGGCGCAGCGGCAGCGCGCGGAGGTGCTGCTGAAGGAGGCGCTGGCGAAGGTCGCGGCGATCACGGTGCAGACGACACCGGAAGGCGCGGAGGTGACGGTCGACGGGGCCGTGGTGGGGCGGACGCCGCTCGCGCTGCCGGTGTTCCTGGAGCCGGGACCGCACGCCATCAGCGCGGAGCTCGACGGGTACACGGCGGAGCGGCAGCAGATCGAGCCGGCGGCGGGGCACACGGGCGGGATCACGCTGCAGCTCAAACCGGCTCGCGCGGAGGCGCCGGCCGCGCTGGGCGCGCCGCCGGCCGCGGGGCCGCGGGCGGCGCGCGAGGCGCCTCCGGCGAGGCCGCCGGAGACCACCGTGGCGCCGCCGGAAGGGAGGAGCTGGGTGCCGGTGATCGTGCTGGGGGCGGCGAGCGTCGTGGGGCTCGGCGTGGGCGTGGGCATGACGGTGGCGTCGAACGACGCGAACGACGAGGCGCGTGCGCAGAGCCGGTCGATCCAGGATGCTGGCGGGCAATGCATCGAGCCGCCGATGGCGTTCACGGGGCGGTGTGCCGAGCTGGATCGGCTGGGAGCAAAGGCTGACGGTCTGGGTGACGCTGCGTTCGGGAGCTACATCGCGTCGGGCGTGTCCGCTCTTGCCGCGCTGACGTATGCGCTCTGGCCAAGGCGAGCAGCGACCAACTCGACGGAGGTGTCGGTACTCCCCAACGTCGGTCTGCACGGTAGCGGCATCATCGTCGTGGGGGCGTGGTGATGAGCCGGAGAAGTCAGGCAATGACACGTCGAAAGATGCGCGCGCTCACGGCAACCACGGCGTTCATCATCATCGGCGCCAGCGGTTGCGATGGGCTCTGGTACCACATCCAGGACGATTGCGAGCTGATGCTCACGTGCGAGCACTTCCGCCCGACGACCAGCAGCGGCTGGCCGGCCGGGGGATGCATACCGAGCGAGCACGAGGAAGGCGTGGGTGACACGTGCGGCGTGTTCGTCGCGACGAGCGGTAAGGACGGGAGCGTGGGGACCAAGGCGGACCCTGTGAAGACGCTAAGCGAGGCGATCGCGCGAGTGGCGGACAAGGGGACCGCCGTGTATGCGTGCGCGGAGGAGTTCGCCGAGGCGATCGAGGTGCCCGCCGGCGTGACGCTCTTCGGCGGGCTGGATTGCGCGAACGGGTGGCGGTGGATCGGCGGGGAGCATAAGACGATCGTGGCGCCGGGTGCCGAGTCGATCCCGCTGAAGCTTCTGCGAGGCGACGGCGCTGTGCGGATCGAAGACGTGTCGGCGCGCGCCGCGGATGCCGAGGCGGCAGGGAGCTCCTCGATCGCGGTGCTGGTGGATGGCGCGACGGCTGAGCTCGCGCGGTGCGAGCTGATCGCAGGCGACGGGGCCGACGGCGCGGACGGCGAGGACGCGCCGAGCGAGGCGGCGATGCAGGGGCCCGAGGGGATGCCGGGAACGGACGCATGCAGCGATCTGGATACGTCAGGCGCACCGGATGAGGCGCTGCCCGGAGGAGTTCAGGTCGAGAACGCGTGCGGCGTTCACGCGCTTTCGATCGGTGGAGAGGGCGGCAACGGCAAGGTGAGCAACGGCGGCGATGGCGCGACCAGTCAAGGCACCGCCGAGACCGCACGCGGCGGTCTCGGCGAGCCGGTCACCGGGGCCTGGGATTGCGCTGGCAACGAGCCCAACGGTCGCGGTGACGATGGAGTAAGCGGGGTCGCCGGCGACCCCGGTGTCGGGGCGAGCGGCAAAGGAACGCTGAGCGCCTCCGGCTACGCGGGGGTGAGCGGCGGCGCGGGCGAACCGGGCAAGCCCGGACAAGGCGGCGGCGGTGGCGGCGGCGCGAAGGGCGGCGCTGTCTGCGCAGGCGGCACGACCGGAGCAGGAGCGAGCGGCGGCAGCGGCGGGGCTGGTGGCTGCGGCGGGCTCCCCGGGCGGGGCGGCGGAGCCGGCGGAGCGAGCATCGCGCTGGTGAGCGTGGAGGGAACGGTGACGCTGACGGACTGCTCGCTGAAGGCGGGCAGCGGAGGCAAGGGAGGCATCGGCGGTGATCTGCAGCCGGGCGGAGCAGGCGGCGTGGCCGGACTCGGAGGTATGGGTGTCGGTGGCTCGAACCCCGCATGTGATGGCGGCAGGGGAGGCAAAGGCGGCAATGGGGGCCCTGGAGGCGGAGGTCTCGGTGGGCCCTCGTTCGCAATCGCGTTCCGCGGTGAGCCGGTGAAGCAGGAAGGCAAGACGACGCTGACGCCCGGCACCCCGGGGGCCGGCGGCCGTGGCGGGAGCAACAACCTCGCGATGAACGCCGGCTCGGACGGCGTGATGGCCACGGAACAGGAGCTTCCGTGAGCGCTCCGGTGCGGCCTGAAGCAGCGCGCGGCGTATCGAAGGCAAGGCGTGGGATGAGGACAGCGATGAGAACGTTGACCATCAAGGTAGCGAGCAAGGCATCCACTCTCGCAGCGGGCGGAGTGCGGGATGCGGGAGGCGCTGGCGACGCACAGGCGCAACGCGCCGAGCACCGCCGGGGCGCGGGCATCTCCCATCTCTCCACGCGACGGTTCGGCATCCTCGTGATGGCCGCCGGAGCTTCCCTCGCCGGATGCGCCGTTCGGTCCGGGGATGCCACGGCAACACCGATGCACCCATCGTTGTCGCTGCAGGAAACGCCCGCGGAGCGGACGACGCAGGCGGAGGAGCGCACGAGCTACTCGAGAGCGGACAGCACCGAGCCAGCACAGCAGTCGTCGTCCCTGGAGCGGACGCCCGAGGAGACGGCGCTGCTGGAGCAGGCCTCGGCGAGGCTGAACGAAGTGCTGGCCAGGATCGTGACCCTCAACCTGGTGACAGTGCCGGAAGGCGCGCAGGTGACGGTCGATGGATGCATGAGGGGGCGGAGCCCGCTCTTGTATACGGTGTTCCTGGAGCCGGGTCGGCATGAGATCCGTACGGACCTCGCGGGCTACATGCCGACGCGGCATGTCATCGAGACGACGGCGGGGGAGACGCTGGGGCTGACGGTGCACCTGCGTCCGTCGCTCACGGAGGTGCCCCCCCGCGCTGGATGCACCGGTGGAGGCGTCGCCTGCGGCGAGCCACATTGCCGCGGAATCGGAGCGTTGGTGGAGTAAGCGCGCAGCCTCGAGACGCCGAGGCGGGGCGCTTGAGACGTGGCGACGTCGCGCGAGAGCCGATCGAACGCGACGAGTGATTGAGGCGAGACCACGCTCCGCCATGGCGGCGGAGCGGCGTGGTGACGTGTGCACTGAGCGACGCGAGCTCGGCGCGCGCAGGGGCGAGGTGCGCCCAGCGGCAGCGCACAGCGTGTCGAGGGTGAGGCGCGAGACGAGGGCAGCGATGAGAAAGATGAGCAGCCAGGGGACGAGCATGGCTTCAGGCAGGCTTCATGGTCGGTGCCCAAGGAGGCGGGATCGTGGTGAGGGGCACGTGATGACGGCCGGCGACGGTTCGCCCTGGGAGAGGGATACGACGCGGCGCTCGTGGTGGACCTCTGCGGTGCTGATTGGCGTGGGCGCGACGTTCGCGGCTCACGTCGCGGGTTGCTTTTTCGTTGGGCCAGACTGCACGCTCGGGATGTGCGTGGATGCGCTGCCACCTGGTGAGGGCGGCGGCAGCGGCAACGCCGCGTGCGATGCCGATCCGACGGAGGACGCGAGCACGGTGACGGAGGAGTGCGCGGTGTTCGCGCGCGCGACCGCGAGCGCGGCGCCGGGCGGCGACGGCACCAGGGCGAAGCCCTACGCGTCGCTCGCGGAGGCGATCGCCAACGCGAACGGCAAGCGGGTGCTGGCGTGCGCGAGCGGGGTGTTCGCGGAGAGCGTGACCATCGAAGCGGGGGTCGAGGTGATCGGCGGCTTCGACTGCAGCGCGGGGTGGACGTGGAGCGAGGAGGCGCAGAGCGCTATCGAAGGGCCCGCGGACACGATCGCGCTCACGCTGTCTGAGGGCGCGAGCGGGGCCAAGGTGCGGAGCTTCGCGGTGCGCGCGGCGAGCGCGACCGTGGCGGGCGGCTCGTCGATCGGCGTGGCCGTGGCGGACGTGGAGGCGGAGCTCGCGCAGATGGACGTGACCGCGGGCGACGGGATGGACGGCGCGAAGGGAGAGACGCCAGCCGAGGTACCGCAGGCGGGAGCGCCGGCCGGGGCGGTGTCGAACGCGTGCGACCTCGTCTTCGGCGGCCAGGCCGGCGTGACGATGTGCGAGGACGGCGAGACGCGCGGCGGCCCCGGCGGTCGCGGGGGAAGCCCTGGGATGGATGACGGCAACGGGCAGCGCGGGGAGGACGGCGTGCCGTTACCGGAGGAGAACCCGAACAACAGGGGGCTCGGTGGCATCGGTCAGACCGATGCGGCTGGCGAGTGCGAGGCCGGCGAGAACGGCAAGAGCGGCGATCCCGGTGTCGCAGGCGCCGCTGGCAGCGGCACGACGCTGACGCTGGACGGCATCGCGGGCGGCGACGGCGGCAACGGCATCAGCGGGAAGAAAGGTCAAGGGGGAGGAGGAGGCGGCGGCGCGAAGGCGGGGCTGTTCTGCGCGGCGGGCACGGACACCGTGGAGGGCCCCGGCGCCAGCGGCGGCGGGGGCGGCGCCGGCGGGTGCGGCGGGAAAGGAGGAGGCGGCGGCAAGGCCGGCGGGTCGAGCATCGGGATCCTCAGCCTGGGCACGAAGCTGGTGCTGACCGACGTGACCGTCGCCGTGGGCAAGGCGGGCAAGGGCGGAGATGGTGCTGGCGGAAGAGGCGGCGGACTTGGGGGCACCGGCGGTACCGGCGGCACTCCTTCGCCCCTCGGCGGCTCCGCCGGCTGCGATGGCGGTCGAGGCGGCCAAGGCGGAGCCGGCGGCCCCGGCGCCGGCGGCCGAGGAGGCCACGCCGTAGGCATCGCCTATGCCGCGACACCAAGCGACGCGCCGGCAGTCCAATTCACGCCTGGCACGGCCGGCAACGGCGGCAGCGCCGCGCCCGGCGGTCCGCTGGAGAGCGCCGGCGCACCGGGGAGCGCCGGAAGCTGCTGGGACTTCGCGAAGGGCAAGAGCTGCGGACAGTGAGTGCCATCATGTTTTTTCGTGACGATTCTACGAGGCCAGGCGTAAGTCATCGCAGCGCCAGGAATTTCACCGGGACAGCGCTTGGCGAGCAGCGTCATCAGCGGCAGGATGGGTGCCCTCGGCTCGAGAGGTGCGCCCATGTCGAAGCGTCGGTGGTTCCACAGCAACGGCATGCGCCGTTCGGGAAACGTGATCCACGTCAGCCCGATGCTGATGTGGGAGCTGTCATGGGTGCGGAAGATGGGGCTCGAGGACATCGACTGGGACCCGGAGCGCTACTGCGTTTGCTGCACGGCGGAGCGCGCCGCCCGCGGAGAGGCCGTCGAGGCTCTCGCGCCACCCTCGAAGACACGGCCCAACTTGTTCGTGCAGGACGATGGCGAGCACGCCACGCCGTCCGGCAGCCCGCCACGGAGGCCCAGCAGAAGCGGCGCCATGCCGCGGCATCTGAAGCTCGTGCGACCGCCGCGGCCCGAGCCCGAGCAGACGTGATCGAGGGGCGCCGCTCCAACGGCGCCCTTTCAAGGTAGCACGCGAGCGCCACGAGCACGGCTCGCGTGCGCTGACGACTTGCGGCCGCGCGTGGGACGCGCTGCCCAGAAGAGGATCCAGCGCCCTGCCCTTGCAGCGCGCCTTGGCCCGGCTCGTCTTGTCGACGAGCGCGCGAGGAGGACGATCGTGTATCCGCAGCTCGCCATCGAGGCGGCAGCACAGTCAGACGTGGGCCGCCGCCGCAGCCACAACGAGGACAGCTTCGCGGCGCTGCCGTGCCTCGGGCTGTTCATGGTGGCCGATGGACTCGGGGGCAACGCGGCCGGCGAGGTCGCGTCACGCATGGCCATCGAGGTGGTCAAGAGCTGCATCGAGGAGGACGACGGTCTCGAGGACACGTGGCCCTACGGCACGGCGAGGCCGCACAACCGGGATGAGGTGCGTCTGGTGATGAGCGTGCGGCGCGCCAACCGCGTGATCTACGAGGCGAGCCAGCAGCAGGACGACATGCGCGGCATGGCGACGACCTTCGCGGGCGTGCTGCTGGGGCCGGGCATGGCCTACATCGCCCACGTGGGCGACTCGCGCGTTTACCGGATGCGCGGCGGCAAGCTGGAGCGGCTCACTCGAGATCACACGCTGCTGGAGGAGCTGCTGCGCGACGGCGACGGCGACGGCGCGCTCGCGGCCATCGAGGCGCTGAGCGACCGTGCTAACGCGGTGACGCGGGCGCTCGGGTGCGACGAGAGCGTCGCTATCGAGTCGCGGGTGGAGGCGACCGCGCCGGGCGACGTCTTCCTCCTCTGCTCGGACGGGCTGTGGGGGCCGGTGCCAGAGGGGCAAATCGCGGGCGTGCTCGAGGCGCATCGCGATCTGGGCTTGGCGGCGAGCTTGCTCGTCGATCTCGCCAACGAGCACGGCGGGCCGGACAACGTGACGTGCGTGCTGGCGCGCCTCGGAGGTGGGTGACGTGCGCGACTGCGGCACGATGCTGCAGCTGGAGCTGTCGCTCGCGTGGACAACCGAGACGCCTGAGACGGACGCACCCCTCCCGTCCCGCGCGGAGCGCGGGACTTGGGAGGGGCGGCCCGCGCGCAGGCCCGAAGGGCCGAGCACGGGCCGGGGGTGGGCATCTGTCATTCCCCTGCTCCTCCTTCTCGTCTCTCTTTTCTCTGGATCAATCCATCTCACCGACCAGGACGAGCGCGGAGGCCGCGAGGCGAGCGCGGGCGCGCCTGCGAGCCCCGCGGCAGGATCGAACCCGCCCGTGGGACACCCGGCGTTCCACACGGGCGTGGTCCACGTCGAGCCGGACCTGCGCGATGAGGTCGAGGCGTACTGGAAGGCGTACGCCGCGTGGGAGAGGACGCGGCAAGGGCCGCCGCCCCGGGCGCCCAGCGTCAGCGTGCGCGTCGACCACGAGGGCAAGCCGACCGAGGCGGCGGGGCTCCGGCAGGCAGTGGCGAAGAAGGGCGGGGGAAAGGGCGACGCGGAGAAGAGCGCAGGCGAGAAAAGCGCCGCGGGGAAGGGCGACGCGGAGAAGAGCGACGCGGAGAAGAGCGACGCGGAGAAGAGCGACGCGGAGAAGAGCGCCGGCGGGAACGCGTGGGCGGGGGACGAAGCGGCGGCGGCGGTGATCGACAAGAGCGCGCTGCCGCCGACACGCCGGCCGGGGAGCGCGGCGGCCGAGAAGAAGGACGAGGCGGCGGCCGGGCCGAGGAAGGCGCGGCGCGCCGGGACGGCCGTGGCGGCGCTGGCGCTGGCGGCGGGGATCGGGGCCGCGGCGATGTGCGGGGCGAAGGAGCGGGTGCCGGCGCAGAACGCGGCGGCGCGGGGAGCGGAGAGCGGCGCGGCGAAAGCGAGCGGCGCGCCGATGACCAGCAACCCGGCGGCGGGCGGCGCGACGGCCGACGCAGCGAGCGAGGCGGCAGCCGTCGTGGAGAGCGCGGCCGAGAGCGCGCCGCACGAGGCGGCCGTCGAGCGCGCTGCGCCCACGCTGAAGCCGGACCCACTTGAAACGGTGCGCGGTGCTGCGTCGTCGGCGGTGGATCCGGCGGTGCGGCGTCCGCCAGCGCCGCGCAAGACAGTGAAGTCGCCGGAACAAGCGTCCGAGAACAAGCCGGAGCCCGCGGGCACAGCGGAGCCGCCCGCGGCGGCGATACCGGCGCCAACGGACCTCTTCGAAGGAACGAACTACCGATGAGCCAGTGGGCCTCGCAGACGAAGCAGGAATGACGACAATGAAACGGAAGCTGAATGCACGCCTCGCCGGCATCATCTTCGGCGCGGTCGCCGCCGGCGCGGCTCTCCCGAGCGTCGCGCACGCACAGAGCCAGCGGCAGGGACCCGAGGTCGCCGAGACCAAAGGGGGACAAGCGGCACCGCTGTTCCAAGAAGGCAACCGCGCGGCCGACGAGAAGCGGTGGGCGGACGCAGAGATCGCTTTCCTGAAGGCGTGGGCGATCGTGAAGTCGTACGACGTCGCCGCCAACCTCGGCGAGGTGGAGCTGAGGCTCGGCAAGCCGCGCCTCGCTGCGGTGCACCTCGCCTTCAGCCTGCGCACGGCGCCCCCCTCGGCGAAGGCCCCGAACCTGGACCGGACGAGGTACTTCCTCAACGAGGCAAAGATGCAGCTCGGTGTGGTTCGCGTGCAGGTCACGCCACCCGAGGGCGAGGTGCTCGTCGACGGCGAACCGTTGCCGGCAGAAGAGACGGCGGAGGAGCTCTTCCTGGAGCCCGGAACGCATCGGGTGGCTGCGCGACGCGCGGGGTATGCCGAGGCCGAGAAGGTCGTGACGGTGGTGGCGGGAACGTTGCAGGACGTGATGCTGGTGCTGGCGGAGCCGCCGGCAGCCAGCCCGCCGATGCCCACGCCGATGCGTGATGCACCCGCGGCTCACGCCCAGCCGGAGGCGAAGCGGAGCTGGGTGCCAGCGATCGCGCTCGGCGCGGCGAGCGCGGTGGCGCTCGGCGTAGGGATCGGGACGACGCTGGCGTCGAATGCGGCGAGCGAGGACGTCGACCGGCAGACGAGGGAGATCCTCGGTGCAGGAGGACAGTGCGCCAAGCCGACGGATGCCTTCGTCGCGCGATGCTCTGAGATCCACCGCACCGGCACGCGCGCCGACGCCTTCGGCAATGCGGCGCGCGTGGCGTACGTCGCGGCCGGAGCGCTGGCCGTCGCGACCGTGGGATACGTGCTGTGGCCATCGAGAAAGCCGAGCGGCTCGGCGCAGGTGGGCGCGTGGCTCGACGTGCGGAGCGACAGCCTCGGCGTCGGTGCGGTGGGCGTGTGGTGAACGCGAGAGGCGACGCGATGAAGAGGCGATGGACGCGATGGGGAACAGGGTGCGCAGCGCTGCTGCTCACTGCCACTGGTTGTGAGAGCTTCTGGAGCCATATCGCCGACGACTGCGAGCGGATGCTGACGTGCGCGCACTTCCTTCCGGACGGGGACGGAGGCGGCACGCCGTCGGGTTGCGTGCCGAGCGCGAGCGACGACCCGGTCGCCGACGCGTGCGGGGTGTTCGTCTCCGCGAGCGGCAAGGATGACAGCGTGGGCACCAAGGCGGAGCCGGTCAAGACGCTCGCCGAGGCGCTCCGGCGCGCCGGCGCGACGGGCAGCGACGTGTACGCGTGCGCGGAGGAGTTCGCCGAGGCGGGCGAGATACCCGCCGGCGTGACGCTCTTCGGCGGGCTGGACTGCGCGAACGGATGGCGGTGGATCGGCGAACAGAAGAAGACAATCGTGGCGCCAGACGTGGACGCGATCCCGCTGAGGCTCATGCGCGGTGAGGGAATGACGCGCGTCGAGGACGTCGAGGTGCGCGCGCCCGACGCGCAGGCGAAGGGCGGCTCGTCGATCGCCGTGCTCGCCGATGGCGCCACTGTCGAGCTCGCGCGCTGCGCGCTCGTCGCCGGCAACGCGGCCGATGGTGCCGACGGCGACGACGCGCCCAGCGAGGCGCCCGAGCGCGCGCCGGGCGGCAGCAACGGCGTCGATGCGTGCAGCGACCTCGATGAGGCGGAGGGGCCGGACGCGACGCTGCCGGGCGGTGCGCAGGTCGTCAACGAGTGCGGCGGGGAGCTGTCCATCGGCGGAAGTGGCGGCGATGGAAACGAGAGCAACGGCGGTGGTGGAGACGTGGGCACGCCGGTGAGTCCGGGAAACGGCACAGGAGGACTCGGAGAAAGTGCGGATGGATGGAACTGCAACGTCGGGGGCACGAACGGCGGCGCGGGCGCTGGCGACAACGGCAGCTCCGGCCCCCCCGGCGCCGGCGCCAGCGGCCTCGGCGCGCTGAGCGCCACCGGCTACACCGGCGTGCCCGGCGACGACGGCACGCCCGGCAAGCCCGGACAGGGCGGCGGCGGCGGCGGCGGCACCAAGGGCGGCCTAGTCTGCGCTGGCGGCATCTCAGGCGCGGGCGCCAGCGGCGGCAGCGGTGGCGCCGGCGGTTGCGGTGGCCTGCCCGGACAGGGCGGCCGCCCAGGCGGCGCGAGCATCGCCCTCGCCAGCGTCGACGCCAACGTCACCCTCATCGACTGCACCCTCACCGCCGGACGCGGAGGCAACGGTGGCAAGGGGGGCAACCTCCAGCCGGGAGCGTCTGGCGGCTTGGGTGGCCAAGGTGGCGTCGGCTTTGGTGGATCCAGCGACGGCTGTGCCGGTGGCCAAGGTGGCAAGGGCGGCAATGGTGGCCCCGGCGGCGGCGGCCTCGGCGGCCCATCGCTTGCGATCGCGTTCCGCGGTGAGCCGGTGAAGCAGGAAGGCAAGACGACGCTGATGCCCGGTGCCTCGGGCGCCGGTGGCCTTGGCGGGAGCAACAACGTGGCGAGCAATGCCGGAGCTGACGGCGTGACGGCTGCGGAGCAGGAGCTTCCGTGAGCGCTCCGGTGAGGTAACGCCGAGCGCCGTGGAGAGCGACGCCGACATCGCGGCGTGACGTGGTGCGAGATGAGACGGCGACGAGCGCGAGCACATCGCGCGCGCACGGGCGAGGTACGCCTTGCGGCAGCGCGCGGTATGTCGAGGGCAGGGCGTGGGACGAGGGCAGCGATGGAAACGGTGAGCAGCAAGGCGGCGAGCAAGGCATCCCCTCATCACGTGCCCTCCGGTGAGCGAGCGGTGTGTGCATGTTGCGCCTCGCGTCGAACGGCCACGGGATCTGAGGATGCGGTGACGTCTGAGCAGGGCGTAGTGGATCGAGGAGAGCGAAGTATGCGTCGTACTGCGTGCTGTGCATCGGCGCTCGTCGCGTTGGCGATGAGCTCGGGGATGTACCTGGCCGGGTGCTTCCCATTCCCCTTGGCCTACAACTGCGAGAACACGTACACGGACTGCAGTTCCGGCGTCGGAGGCGGTGGTGGCGACGTAAGTCCCGCGTGCGATGCCGATCCGACCGAGGACGCGAGCACGGTGACGGAGGAGTGCGCGGTGTTCGCGAGCGCGACCGCGAGCGCGGCGCAGGGCGGCGACGGCACCAGGGCGAAGCCCTACACGTCGCTCGCGGAGGCGATCGCCAACGCGAACGGCAAGCGGGTGCTCGCGTGCGCGAGCGGGGCGTTCGCGGAGAGCGTGACCATCGAAGCGGGGGTCGATGTGATCGGCGGCTTCGACTGCAGCGCGGGGTGGACGTGGAGCGAGGAGGCGCAGAGCGCGCTCGAGGCGCCCGCGGACGAGATCGCGCTCACGCTGGCGGAGGGCGCGAGCGGGGCCAAGGTGCGGAGCTTCACGGTGCGCGCGGCGAGCGCGACCGTGCCGGGCGGCTCGTCGATCGGCGTGGCCGTGGCGGATGTGGAGGCGGAGCTCGCGCAGGTGGACGTGATCGCGGGTGACGGGATGGACGGCGCGAAGGGCGAGACGCCAGCCGAGGCACCGCAGGCGGGAGTGAGCGCACCGGCAATGAGCGCGTCGAACGCGTGCGAACTCATCGCAGCCGTGCGAGGCGGCGAGGCCGGCGTGACGACGTGCGAGGACGGCGACACGAGCGGCGGCCCCGGCGGACCCGGGGGAAGCCCGGGGATGGATGACGGCAACGGGCAACGCGGGGAGGACGGCGCGCCACTGCCAGAGCAGAACCCCGAGGAGTACGGGCTTGGCGGCGTGGGACAGACGGATGCAGCGGGTAACTGCCGCCGCGGCGAAGACGGCGCGCCCGGAGCAGCCGGCGTCGCTGGTGCGTCGGGTAGCGGCACGACGCTGACGCTGGACGGCATCGCGGGCGGCGACGGCGGCAACGGCATCAGCGGGAAGAAAGGTCAAGGGGGAGGAGGAGGCGGCGGCGCGAAGGCGGGGCTGTTCTGCGCGGCGGGCACGGACACCGTGGAGGGCCCCGGCGCCAGCGGCGGCGGGGGCGGCGCTGGGGGGTGCGGAGGTAAAGGAGGAGGCGGCGGCAAGGCCGGCGGGTCGAGCGTCGGGATCCTCAGCCTGGGTACGAAGCTGGTGCTGACCGAGGTGACCGTCGCCGTCGGCAAGGCGGGCAAGGGCGGAGACGGAGCGCAAGGGACGGCAGGGGCGACAGGAGGTGCCGGCGCGACCGGAGGCGCGGGTTCCGGGCTGGGTGACTCGATCCCCGGCTGCGACGGAGGTCGAGGCGGCCGAGGCGGAGCCGGCGGACCCGGCGACGGCGGCCGAGGCGGCCACGCCGTGGGCATCGCCTATGCCGCGACACCGAGCGACGCGCCGGCAGTCCAATTCACCCCCGGCACGGCCGGCGATGGCGGCAGCGCCGCGCCCGGCGGCGCGCCGGAGAGCGCCGGCGCGCCGGGGAGCGCCGGGGGCTGCTGGGACTTCGCGACCGGCGAGAGCTGCGGGCAGTGAGAGCCATCATGTTTTTTCGTGGCGATTCCACGACGTCAGACGTAAGGCAGCGCAGCGTCACGGAGTTCACCGGGAGAGCGCTTGGCGAGCAGCTTCATCGGCGGCAGGATGGGCCTCCTCAGCTCGAGAGGTGCGCCCATGTCGAAGCGTCGGTGGTTCCACAGCAGCGGCATGCGTCGCTCGGACAACGTGATCCACGTCAGCCCGATGCTGATGTGGGAGCTGTCGTGGGTGCGGAAGATGGGCCTCGAGGGCATCGACTGGGACCCGGAGCGCTACTGCGTTTGCTGCATGGCGGAGCGAGCCGCCCGCGGAGAGGCCGTCGAGGCTCTCGCGCCGCCCTCGAAGACCCGGCCCAACTTGTTCGTGCGGGACGATGGCGAGCACGCCACGCCGTCCGGCAGCCCGCACGGAGGCCCAGCCGAAGCGGCGGCATGCCGCGGCACCTGAAGCTCGTGCGACCGCCACGGCCCGTGCCCGAGGAAACGTGATCGCGGGGCGCCGCCGCAGAGGCGCCCCTTCCACGCAGCACGCGAGCACGGCCACGTGCCCTGACGACCCGCGGTAGCGCGCGACGCGCTGCCCCAGAAGAAGACCCGGCGCCCTGCTCTTGCAGCGCGCCTTGGCTCGGCTCGTCCTGTGGGGACGAGCGCGCGAGGAGGACGATCGTGTATCCGCAGCTCGCCATCGAGGCGGCAGCGCAGTCGGACGTGGGCCGCCGTCGCAGCCACAACGAGGACAGCTTCGCGGCGCTGCCGTGCCTCGGGCTGTTCATGGTCGCCGATGGGCTGGGGGGCAACGCGGCCGGCGAGGTCGCGTCGCGCATGGCCATCGAGGTGGTCAAGAGCTGCATCGAGGAGGACGACGATATCGAGGACACGTGGCCTTACGGCACGGCGAGGCCGCACGACCGGGATGAGGTGCGCCTGGTGATGAGCGTGCGGCGCGCCAACCGCGTGATCTACGAAGCGAGCCAGCAACAGGACGAGATGCGCGGCATGGCGACGACCTTCGCGGGCGTGCTGCTGGGGCCCGGCATGGCATATATCGCCCACGTGGGCGACTCGCGCGTCTATCGGATGCGCGGCGGCAAGCTGGAGCGCCTGACGCGCGATCACACGCCGGCGGAGGAGTTGCTGCGCGACGGCGACGGCGCGCTCGCGGCGCTGGAGGCGCTGAGCGACCGAGCCAACGCGGTGACGCGGGCGCTCGGGTGCGATGAGAGCGTCGCGATCGAGTCGCGGGTGGAGGCTACCGCGCCGGGCGACATCTTCCTCCTCTGCTCGGACGGGCTGTGGGGGCCGGTGCCCGAAGGACGGATCGCGGGCGTGCTCGAGGCGCATCGCGACCTGGGCCTGGCGGCGAGCTTGCTCGTCGATCTAGCCAACGAGCACGGAGGGCCGGACAACGTGACCTGCGTGCTGGCGCGCCTCGGAGGCGGGTGACGCGCGCGACAGCGACACGACACTGCGGCTGGGGCTGTCGCTCGCGTGCGGCGAGGTGTCGCACGTCGAGCGCGTTGCAGGGAGTGAGGCCGTGTCGTCGCTCTCCACAGCTGAAGCAAAGGCCGAATCAAGACGAAGACACGGCCCTTCCACCTTCGGACCTCTCCAGAACAACCGAGACGCCGGAGACGGACGCACCCCTCCCGTCCCGCGCGGAGCGCGGGACTTGGGAGGGGCGGACCGCGCGCAGGCCCGAAGGGCCGAGCACGGGCCGGGGGTGGGCATCTGTTATTCTCCTGCCCCCCCTCTTCCGAATCCGCAGAATGACAGTCCTGGAATCGTCACAGATCCGGAATCGCGCGCAGCCGCGGCCAGCATAGGCCGACGCTCCACAAGCGCGCCGCTCCTCGCTCGCCGGTGCGCCCTCGCGCTACCTCATCGCCGAAGCGCGCCGCCCCAGCAGGAACGCCGCCAGCGCCTCCGCCTTCGGCACGAGGGAGCTCACCTCGATGAGCTCGTCCTTCGTGTGGAAGCCGCTGCCCCGCGGCCCCAGGCCGTCGATGGACGGGATCCCGATCTCGGCCGTCGAGCTCGCGTCCGAGCCGCCGCCGATGAGCGGCGCCTCGGCGTCGCCGAGCCCCGCCGCCCGCGCGCACGCCGCGTACTCCCGGCAGAGCGCCGCGCTCGCCTCGGTCCGCACGAGGGGCGACCGCGCGACCTCGCCGTCCACGCGCACCGCGGTGCCGGGCACCTCGGTCGCCGCCTCGTGCGCCGCCGCGGCGAGCGCCGAGAGGATCGCCTCGCCGTCCGCCACGCTCACGAAGCGGAAATCGACCGCCGCCTCCGCCGCGTCGGGCACCGTGTTCCTCCCCTGCCCGCCGCTCACCTTGCCGACGTTGACCGTGACCCCGCGCGCGTAATCGGTGAGCCGCTGCGCCCAGTCGATGAAGCGGGCGAGCGCCCAGATGGCGTTCGCGCCCTGCTGGTGCGCGTTGCCGGCGTGCGCCGCCTTGCCCGTGGCCCTCACCGTCGCCCCCCCCGTGCCCTTGCGCGCGGTGATGATCCTGTCCCCCGCGCGCCCCGCCTCGAACACGAGCGCGCAGGCCGCGCCAGCGAGCTCGCGCTGCAGCAGCGGGCGCCCCTCGGGCGACCCGACCTCCTCGTCCGACACGATCGCGAGCCGCACCGGGATCTCCGCCAGCGCGCCGATCCGCTCGAGCGCCCGGAGCGCCTCGATCGCCACCACGAGCCCGCCCTTCATGTCGAGCACCCCGGGCCCGCGCGCGAGCTCGCCGTCGAGGCGGAAGCCCTCGAAGACGCCCGGCGGGAACACGGTGTCGAGGTGCCCGACGAGGGCGACGTGCCCCGCCGGCGACGCCCTCGCCGCCTCGCTCTCCGCCACCCAGTGCGCCGCGAACCGCGCGCTCGGGAACCGGCGCACGGACAGGCCGGGGATCGTCGCGAGCTCGCTCGCGAGGAGCTCGCCCACCGCGTCGCCGCCGCGCGGGTTGTCCGTGAACGAGTTGAGGTTCACCAGCCGCTCGAGGAGCGCGAGCATCGGCTCCGCGCGGCTGGACAGCGCCTGTCGGAGGGCCTGGATCACCGCGCCAGCATGCCACGGAACCCCGGGCGCGGCCGCGCCCGAGGGGCCCGCGCGCGGCCCGCGCCGCCACGCCGCCGCGGGCCGCGCGCGGGGAGAGGCCCTGGCGCCGCGCCCCGCGCCGCCGCGGGCCGCGCGCGGGAGGACCCGGCGACCTCTGCCCTGCACGCTGCAGAAGTGATACGTGTCCGCCCATGAACCAGCGCAGCGCGGAGGCCCCCGTGACCGCATCCGAAGGCCCGCTCGTCATCAAGCTCGGCGGCGAGGTCGTGGGCAGCCCGGCCCTCGCCGTCCTCGCCGGCGACCTCGCGGCGCTCACCCGCGCCGGCGCGCGCGCGGTCGTCGTCCACGGCGGCGGCGCGCAGGCGACCCGGCTGCAAGAGCGCCTCGGCATCCCCGTCCGGCAGGTCGCGGGCCAGCGCGTCACCGACGGGGACACGCTCGACGTCATGAAGATGGTCGTCGCCGGCAAGCTCAACGTCGACCTCTGCGCCGCGCTCCTCGCCGCCGGCGCGCGGCCCGTCGGGCTCCACGGCGCGAGCGGCCCCGCCCTCTCGGCCGTCAAGCGGCCGCCGCAGGTCTACCGGAGCGCCGGGCCCGAGCCGGTGGACCTCGGCCTCGTCGGCGACATCACCGCCGTCGACCGCGGGCTCCTCGAGCTGCTCGGGCGCGGCGGCTACGTGCCCGTGCTCGCCTGCCTCGGCGCCGGCGCGGACGGGCAGGTCTACAACATCAACGCCGACACGGTCGCCAACCGGGTCGCCATCGAGCTCGGCGCCGCGGGGCTCTTCCTCGTGAGCGACGTGCCGGGCGTGCTGCGCGACGTCTCGGATCCCGCCTCGCGCATCCCGAGCCTCACGATCGCCGAGGGGCGCGCGCTCATCGCGAGCGGCGCCGTCACGCGCGGGATGATCCCGAAGCTCGAGGAGTCGTTCGCCGCGCTCGCGGAGGGGGTCCGCCGCATCCACATCCTCGGGCGGCTGAGCCCGGGGGATCTCGCGCGCGAGGCGAGCGCGCCCGGGTCGATCGGCACGGTGCTCGTCCCCTGAGCCCCGCGGCCGGCCTCGCCCCGGCCGGCCGCGCGCCGTATGCTCCTCGCCGCCTCGATGATGGATGCCGTCCGCTCCGCGATCTCGTTCGTGCAGGCGCATCGCGAGCAGATCGCGATCGGGGCGGGCGTGGGCATCGCCAGCTTCGTCGCGGGCACGGCGCTGGCCGCGTTCGTGCTCGTCCGGCTGCCCGAGGACTACCTGGAGAAAGAAGAGGACGAGCCTTTCCTGCCAGGACGCCCCGCCTGGATGCGCGCGGCGGCGCGCGTCGGAAAGAACCTGCTCGGCGTCGTCGCCGTGGCGCTCGGGATCATGCTTTCGCTGCCGGGCATTCCGGGCCCGGGCGCGCTGGTGATCCTGATCGGCGTGATGTTCCTCGACATCCCCGGCAAGCGGCGCCTGGAGCGGCGGTTCCTCGGGTCGCCGAAGATGCGGTCCGTCGCCGATCGCGTGCGCGCCCGTTTCGGCCGCCCTCCGCTGCGCGTTCAGGCGGGCTCGCGCGGCTCCTCGCCCGGCAAGCCCTGAGCGCCCGCGGCGGCCGGCGAGCCCTGAGCGCCCGCGGCGGCCGGCGAGCCCTGGGCGCCCGCGGCGGCCGGCGAGCCCTGGACGCCCGCTGCGCCCGCCGGCCCGCCTCGCCGGGCCCTCGCGCGCAGCCGGAGGTGCCAGGCGAAGAGCGCCGCCGCCAGCGCGAGCGCGAGCCCCGCCGAGACCCACTCGCGCGGCGCGAGCAGGATGCAGCCGGCCAGGAAGGCGCAGACCGCGAGCGCAAGGCGCTCTTCCGCGTCGGGCATCGGGGGCACCTCCTCTCCCGTTACCGCCCCGCGCCGCGCGCATCAAGCGCCCCGCGCCGCCGCCGCGCGAGCCCGCGCGCGTCGAGCGCGCCGCGCGAGCGGCCGGGGGCCGGCGCGCCAGCGCGTCGCGACCCTGGTCGCCTCGTGCGGCGCCAGCGCGGTTGCGGTAGGTAGGAACGACAGCGGCGAGCGCTCCGCTCGCGCAGCATCGATCTCGACGCCTTATGAACGCAAACGACGATCGCGACGAGCGCGGGCCCGAGGGCGCGCTCCGGGACGAGGACCCCAGCGGGAGCCGCGGCGACGGCCGGAAGGCCGCTGCCGCCGCGGGAAGCTCCGGCGCAGGCGAGGGCGCGCGCGCGGGCGCCGCCGCGGACGACGAGGAGCGGGGCGCCGCCGCGGATGAGAAGGAGCAAGGCGCCGCCGCGGATGAGAAGGAGCAAGGCGCCGCCGCGGACGACGACGGCGACGCCGAGGCCGAGGACGACGGCGAGCCGCCTCCGGCTCCCCCCCCGCGCGGGCCGTCGATGTGGGACATCCTCCGGGACAGCTTCTTCACGTTCGACCGGCGGACGCTCGGCTTCACGCGCATCCTGCTCGGCTTCTTCCTGATCGGCGACCTGTTCCGGCGCTCGTGGGCGTGGTCCGACATGTTCGCGGACATCGGCGTCCTGCCGAACCACGTGAACCTCTGGCGCCCGCAGGGCAGCGGGAACTTCTCGCTCGTCAACGCCTTCTCCACGCCGGGCGAGCTCTGGGTCCTCTGGGTCGTGATCTTCGCGACCTACGTCTGCCTGCTCATCGGCTGGAAGACGAAGCTCATGCAGGTGCTCTCCCTCGTGTTCGTCACGAGCATGAACGGGCGCGTCCTGCTCATCGAGAACGGCGGCTACGTCGTCCACAACCTGCTCCTGCTCTGGACGTGCTTCCTGCCGCTGGGCGATCGCTTCTCGGTCGACGCGCTCCTCGCGTCGATGAAGCGGAGCCGCGAGCGGACCGCGGACGATCTGAACGACCGCACCACCGTCGACGACCCGCTCAAGCCGAACGACTACGTGACCGTCGTCGGGCCCGTCCTGCTGATCCAGATCTCGGCGATCTACTTCTTCAACGTGGTGCACAAGACCGGCCCCGCATGGAAGAACGGGACCGCGATCCACTACGTGCTCTACGTCGATCGGATGGTGACGCCGATCGTGGCGGACATCCGCGACTACGCGCCGAACTTCCTCATCCTGTTCATGACGCGGATGGTGATCGCGTTCGAGGCGGCCATCCCGGTGTGCCTCCTCTCGCCGCTCGGCCGCGCGTGGGCGCGGCGGCTCACGCTCGTCATGATGAACGTGCTCCACATCGGCTTCGGCACGACGTTCGTGCTGGGGCCGTTCGCGTGGGCGCTCTGCGTGTTCTCGACGCTCCTCTTCGGCCGCGAGGACTGGGAGATCGCCGCGCGCACGATGCGGCGCGCGCACCGGGCCCGCGTCGTGCTGTTCGACCCGCGGTCGCCGGGCGCCGTGCTCGCCTGCCGCGTGCTGAAGCGGATCGACCGGTTCCGGCTCCTGACCTTCGAGGCGTCGACCTCCGCGGCGCACGGGCTCGCGGCGCGGCGCCCCGACGGCGCGACGATCGAGGGCGCAGGGGCGCTCGCGGATCTCATCGCGGCGATCCCGCTCGGCCCGACGGTCGCGTGGGCGCTCCGCCTGCCGCTCGTGCGCGACGCGGCCACGGCGGCGATGGCGGCGGCGCACCGCCGCAGCCTGGGCCGGGCGCTCGGCGCGCGGATCCCGGAGCGCTCGGAGGTCGCGGCCCCGCCGGCGCCGCTCCGGCTGGCCGGCCGGAAGACGCTCGCCGCGCTGCGCGAGCTCGTCGTGCTCGCGATGTTCGCCGGCGCGGTGAACCAGGCGGCGGTCGAGCTCTGGGTCATCAAGAACCGCTGGAAGGTGCCTCACCCGGAGGAGACGCGGGTCCTCGCGCAGAAGCTCCGGTTCCTCCAGGGGTGGTTCATGTTCTCCCCCAACCCGGTGATGGACGACGGGACGATCGTCGTCGACGCGCTCACGGTCGACGGCCGCCACATCGATCCTTTCACGGGCAAGCCGCCGAACTTCGATCTCCTGCACGCGAAGAGCTTCGCGTACAGCCAGATCTGGTGCGACTACTTCGCCCGCATCAAGCTGCCGGCGAACACCTCGTACCGGGACGCCATGAAGGAGTACATGTACCGCTACCCCGAGCGCACGGGCCGCCCCGAGGACGCGATCGTCTCCGGGGACGTGTACTGGGTGAAGGACTGGAACCCGAAGTGGGGCAGCACCGAGAGCTACGGGGAGGAGCGCGAGCGGCTCTTCTCGTTCCACAACCCGAAGGCCCAGGCGCGCGCGCAGGCCGAGCCGCCCGAGGCGCCCGCGCAGACGAACGAGAGCCCCGCCAACTAGGGCAGCGTCGAGCGGCGTCGACGAGGCCCGCGCCGCGCGACGAACAGCGGCTCCGAGGGCCTACCCTCATTCCAGAACCAAGGATGAGCCCGGGCGATTCTCCAGGAGGAGCAAGGCCCGAGAGCACGCTCGCGGGCAGCAGGGACGCCGGACAGAAAACCGCGCTCTTTCGCTTGACAGCCGCGCCCAGGCGGGTAAAGTCCGCGCTCTCGAAAGCGAGGGCCTGTAGCTCAGTTGGGAGAGCGCTAGAATCGCACTCTAGAGGTCGCAGGTTCGATCCCTGTCAGGTCCACCCTCGAAGCTGTTCAATTCTCTTTCTTAGCAGTTCTTCTCCCCCCATCCGCATCGTCGCTTGAGTGAGCGCACAGCGCTACGCGCGGCGGAGGGCTCGATCGCACCGGGCTGCGCCTCTCTCTCGCTGGGCGCCGTGCCTCTCGGTGATCGCCGGGCGCATTTCGCTCGCCACGGAGCGCTCCTCGCGTCGCCGCTGCGTTCGCGGCGCTTCGCCGGTCGCACGCGGAAGCGCCGCGTACGGCTGGCTGACCTGGGACGCGCCGAGCCAGCCCGAACCGAGATGCGTCGCGCGCCGGCGCGGCGCGCGCGGAGCAGGCCGCAAAGCACAGGAGGCACGGAAGGCGGTCCACCGATGTGCCCGCCTCGCCCGTGCCTCCATGCTGCCCCGCCCCGCCGCGCGGGGGGCGGAGCGGATCGCTCAATCCTCGATCGGCTCGAAGTCGGCCTTGGTCGCCCCGCACTCCGGGCAGGCCCAGCTGTCAGGCAGGTGCTCGAACAGAGTCCCCGGCGCGATGCCGCTGTCGGGGTCGCCGACCGCCGGGTCGTAGATGAAATCGCAGACCAGGCACCGATATTTCTTCATCCGTGGTTCTCCTCAACGGCTTGGCGAGCCGCGCATGACGCTACCACAAGGGCTGTCGCCGCCGGAGGCGAACCTGCCCCGCCGCCGCGCCCGCAGCGCGGCGCCAGGCCCATCGGCGCGCGGTTCCGCTCCCGCCCGTTCCCCCCTGCAGCCATGACGCGCATTTCACGGCGGCGCCGGAATCACGGCCGCGGCGCGCCTCACGGCGGCGCCGGAGCGCCGCGCACGGCGAGCTGCTTCTTGCGCAGCATGCGCGCGATCGGCCGGTAGAAGAGCCGGAGCAGCCAGCGGGGGCAGAGGACGCCGAGGGTGACGACGAACCACGCCACCACCCCGGGCACCACGAGCGCGCGCCCCCGGTCCACCGCGCGGACGAGCGAGCGCGCGCAGCGCTCCGGGGAGATCGACAGCAGCGCAGGAGGCTCCAGGCCCGTGAAGTTGCCGGCCATCTCGGCGAACTCGGTCTGCACCGGACCCGGACAGACCTGCGTCACCCGCACGCCGGTGCCCGAAAGGTCGAGGCGGAGGGCTTCGGTAAAGCTCGTGACGAAGTGCTTCGTGCCGATGTACCCGGCCATCCCCGGCGCGAACGTGAGCCCGAAGCCGGAGCTCACGTTCGCGATCGCGCCGCGCCCGCGCGACACCATCGGGCCGACGAGCCGGTGCGTGAGGTACGCGAGGCTCGTCACGTTCAGCGCGATCATCTGCTCGGTCCGCGACCACGCCGAGAGGTCGAACAGGCTGAGATCGCCGAAGCCGGCGTTGTTGACGAGGACGTCGACCGCCCCGACCTCGGCCGCCACCGCGCGGAGCATCGCGTCGACCGCGGCCCGGTCCGTGACGTCGCAGCCGAAGGCGAGCACGGTGAGCTCCGGACGCGCCGCGGCGAGCTCGGCGCGCAGCGCCTCCAGGCGATCCGTGCGGCGCGCGACCAGCACGAGCGCACGGGCGCGGCGGGCGACCTCGCGCGCCAGCGCGCGGCCGATGCCCGACGACGCGCCGGTGATGAGCACGACCCCGCTGTCGATCGGCGATTGCACGGCCGTCAGGGTTGCCCAGCGCCCCCGCGCCGCGCAAGAGGGCCCGGGCGGCGTCACCGCCTCCTTCGCCGGATCTCCCGCGCCCCGCCGCCGGGCGAGCGATCCGCGTCCGCCTGGAGAAATCGGACGAAATGGGAATGGCGCACCTCGGAGGAGATGGGCGCTGAGGAGGCACCTCAGCATTCATCGCGCTACCCTCGAGCCCCCGAGTTGCAACCCCGCCGTAACACACCCCACGCCGCCGGGCGCCCCTCACGGCCGCCGCCGAGCGGCGCGCCTTGGCCGACGGACGCGGCGGCGGCGCGGCGGCGCGCGTTGACGTAGAAGGCGGCTCTATCTACCGTGGACGTCGTCCTCACGAGCCAGGAGACATCATGCGTTCGCCCTCATCTCTCGTCTGTGTGCTCCTCGTCGCCGCCGGCCTGGGCGCCTGCGATCGATCCCCGGAGTACGAGTACAAGGCCCCGCCGGCCGCGACCACGGCAAAGCCCTCGACGACGGGCGACGTGAAGCCGCTCGTCTTCAATCCGGACGACGTCAAGTCCTTCAAGGTCCTGCCGGCCAAATTCGAGTACGACAAGAACCCGATCACCGATGAGAAGGTGACCCTGGGCAGGATGCTCTGGTACGAGGCGCGCCTCTCGAAGAACCACGATATCTCCTGCAACTCGTGCCATGACCTGTCCAACTACGGCGTGGACAACAAGAACTTCTCCTCCGGGCACAAGGGGCAGCTCGGCGGCCGCAACTCGCCTTCGGCCTACAACGCGGGCCACCACGTCGCCCAGTTCTGGGACGGCCGCGCGGCCACGCTCGAGGACCAGGCCAAGGGCCCTATCCTGAACCCCGTCGAGATGGCCATGCCCGACGAGAAGCGGGTCATCACGACGCTCAAGTCGATCCCCGAGTACGTGAAGCTCTTCAAGGCCGCCTTCCCCGACGACAAGGAGCCGATCACCTACGACAACATGGCCAAGGCGATCGGCGCGTTCGAGCGCGGCCTGGTCACGCCGTCGCGCTTCGACAAGTACCTCGACGGCGACGACAAGGCCCTCACCGCCGAGGAGAAGGCCGGGTTCCACAAGTTCATCTCGCTCGGCTGCCCGACCTGCCACACGGGCGTCGCCGTCGGCGGCTCGACGTTCCAGAAGCTCGGCCTCGTGAAGGAGTACGCCGGCCTCAAGGACAACGGGCGCTTCGATCACACGAAGGACGAGAAGGACAGGTTCTTCTTCCGCGTCCCGAGCCTCAGGAACATCGAGAAGACCTTCCCCTACTTCCACGACGGCTCGATCGCGACGCTCGATGAGACCGTGACCAAGATGGCGTGGCACCAGCTCGGCGTGGAGGCCAAGCCCGAGGAGGTGAAGGCGGTCGTCGCCTTCCTCAAGTCGCTCACCGGCACGCTCCCGACCGAGTACATCAAGAAGCCCGAGCTGCCCCCGAGCACGCCGGCGACGCCCAAGGCCGACCCGTCGTGAGCTGAGCGCCGATCCGATTGCGCCGTCCGGGCCTTTCGGGTCTGCTCCGCCCCCTCGGATGAGCACGAGCCCCGGCGACGACGGACGATCCGCGCCCGCTCCTGAGGACGGAGCGGGCGCCTCCGCGGAGGGCGCTCCCGAGGCGGGCGCCTCCGCGGAGGGCGCTCCCCAGGCAAGCGAGGGGCGCACCGCGCGGGCGCTCGTCTTCGTGCGCGAGCGCTTCGACGGAGCGTGCGTCGCCTTCCCCGTCGCGGCGCCGGACGCCGCGAGCTTCGGACGCGATGAGGACGTCCTCGTCGAGCAGCAGCTCTTCTTGCGCGAGCACGCGGCGCGCGCCCAGCCCGAGGCGATCTCCCGGCTCTCGTTCCCGGAGGGGACGGGGCTCCTCTCCGTGGACGTCCCCGTCCCGCGCGACGATCTGCCGCGCAAGCTGCGGAGCGAGGCGCCGGTGAGCTTCCCCTGCGTCGTCGTGCCCGCCGGCGAGCGGGCGGCGCGCGGTGAGCCCCGGAGAGCGCCCGCGGCGCGCGAGGGACGCGACGGGCGCGACGAGCGCGACGCGTGGGTGCTCGTGCCGGGCCTCGGTCACGCGTTCTACGTCGAGGCCGGCGAGCCGATCGGGCCGGCGATCCGGCACGAGGTGCGCCGGCTGCTCGCCTCGCAGACGCTGTCGACGTGGGAGCACATGGGGCTCCTGCCCGGGAGCGCGCACCGCCTGGAGGTGCTCCACGCCCCGCTGCCGGAGCCCGAGCCCGCGGGCGGGCGCGGGCATCGCGGCGCCTCGATCGCCGAGCGCGCGCGGCGGAAGAAGGCGGTGGAGGCGCTCGTCTCGGTCGCGACGCCGCTCCACGTGGCGGCGCAGCGGAGCCCGGCGGCGCCGCCGCTCGCCTGCCGCGGCGCGGAGCTCGCGCGGCTCGCCGCGCTGCTCGACGGGGAGGAGCGCCTCGGCGTCCTGCTCGTCGGCCCGGAGCACGCCGGGAAGACCGCGCTCATGCAGGCCTACGTCGCGCGCCAGACGCGGCTCGTCTACGCGACGTCGGGCGCGCAGCTCGTCGCGGGCATGAGCGGGCTCGGGCAGTGGCAGGAGCGCATCCACGGCGTGATGGAGGCGGCCGCGGCGCTCGACGCGGTGCTCTACTTCGAGAACCTCGACGACCTCCTGGCCGAGCGGGCCGAGGGGGGGCACGTGGACCTGGCCGGCGCGATGCGGCCTTACCTCGACGAGGGGCGGGTGCGCGTCGTGTGCGAGCTCCGGGACGACCGGCTCGACGCGCTCGAGGGGCAGCACTGGGCCTTCTTCGCCGGGCTGAGCCGCATCCGGGTCGAGCCGCTCACGGCCGCCGACACCCGCAAGGCGCTCGCCGAGCGCGCCGAGCGCGACCGCCGCGTCGAGCCGCACCGCCCCGCGGTCGCGGGCGACGCGCTGACGGCGCTCGTCGACCTCGCGGAGCGCTACCTCCCCTACAGCGCCTTCCCGGGCAAGGCGGTCCGCCTCTACGAGGACCTGCGCACCGTGCACGAGCGGGAGCGGACCGCGCAGGGAGAGCCGGTCACGCTCGGGCGGAGCGACCTCTACGAGCTGTTCTCGACGCGCACAGGGATGCCGGCGTTCCTCTTGCGCGACGATCTGCCGCTCGGCGCGGGCCGCGTGGCGCGCGACCTCGGGGCGAGCGTCATCGGACAGGAGCGCGCGGTGCGCGCGCTCGCCGAGACGATCGCCGTGGTGAAGGCGGGGCTCTCGCCGCCGGACAAACCGCTCGCGACGTTCCTCTTCGTGGGGCCGACGGGCGTCGGCAAGACCGAGCTCGCCCGCGCGCTCGCCGGGCTGCTCTTCGGGTCGCCCGATCGGCTCTCGCGGTTCGACATGAGCGAGTTCTCGAGCGAGGGCGCGGCCGATCGCCTGATCCGCGGGGCGGACGGCGCGGGCGGCCTGCTCACGCAGCGCGTGCGCGAGCAGCCGTTCTGCGTGCTCCTGCTCGACGAGATCGAGAAGGCCCACCGGGCCGTGTTCGATCTGCTGCTGCAGGTGCTCGGCGAGGGGCGCCTCTCCGACGCGCGCGGCAGGACGGCGTACTTCCACAACGCGATCGTGATCATGACCTCGAACCTCGGCGCGGCGGAGCGGCGCGCGCAGGCGGGGTTCGCCGGCGAGCGGGGCGCGGCGCCCCCGGACGAGCAGGCCGCGCTGGACGAGGCGCACTACCAGCGCGTGGTCGCGGGCGCGTTCCGGCAGGAGTTCGTGAACCGCGTCGATCGCGTGGTGCCGTTCCGCGCGCTGACGCGCGCGGAGCTGGCCGAGGTCGCCCGCCTCACGGCGCAGCGCCTGAGCCAGCGCCGCGGGCTCTCCGAGGCGGGCGTCGCGCTCGAGGTCTCGCCGCGGGCGCTCGCCCGGCTCGCCGAGGACGGCCACGCGCCGGCGTACGGCGCGCGGGCGCTCCGGCGCCACGTGGAGGAGCACCTCGCGGCGCCCCTCGCGCGGCTGCTCGCGGGGCTCGGGGGCGAGGCGCGGGACCTCACGGTGTGGGTCGCCGAGGCGGGCGAGCCGGAGGCGCCGGCCGAGGGCGCCGTGGTCGGCCGCGCGGAGACGCCCGCGCTGCGCCTCGTGGCGCGGCGGCGGCGCGCGGCGCGGGCGGGGCAGCAGGCGTTCGGCGTCGAGCAGGTCGGCGATCTCCGGCGCGAGGTGGACCGGTGGATGGGCCTCGGGCCGGTCGAGCAGCTGCGGGACCAGATCGATTTCCTGCTGACGCAGCTGAGCCTGGCGAGCGGGCCGTCGCGCGATCGCCGGAGGGCGATCGACGCGGCGGCGCTGCAGGCCGAGCACCACCGGCTGAGCGAGCTCTGGGGGCAGCTCGCGGCCGCGCAGGAGGAGATGCACGGCGTCGAGGAGCTCGCGCTGATGGCGCTGCTCGAGGGCGAGGAGGTGCGCGAGCTCGCGCGCGAGGCGCGCGCGGCGTGGGAGGGCGTCCGCAAGGTGCTGCCGCGCGCGCTCGTCGCGATCGAGCCGCGGCGCGACGCGATCACGCTGATCCTGGAGGAGCTCGACGAGGGGGCGTTCGACCGGTGGCTGGCGCCGCTGCTCCGGGAGCTCCCGCGGCGGGGGTGGAGCGCGACGCTGCACATCGACGGCGACCGGGCCGGGCCCGGCGACGGCGCGTGGCCCGCGAGCCGGCGGTGGGGCCCGCCGCGCTCTCCGGGCGACGTGCTCGAGGCGCTCGAGCAGCCGAAGCGCGGGTTCCGGAACGTGCTCTTCCGCTGCACCGGCGCGTACGCCGGCGCGTTCCTCTCGCTGGAGCGGGGGCACCACGAGCTCGTCACGCGCAAGCGGGACGCGGGCGCCGCGTCGGACGACGGCCGGCTGCACGTGTTCGTGCACTTCGTCGCGCACGCGGCCGGCATCGCCGAGGATCAGTGGGAGCACCGGTCGCTCGCCCCGCCGCCCGCCGGCTCGTCCGCGGCGCGGCGGCGCGGGGCGGCGGCGCGCGAGCACGACGAGGTCGAGGGCGCGGTGCTCATCGCGGGGCGCCGGGCGCGGCTCGCCATGGATCCGGCGTGGTACTGGGAGCGCCTCGAGGAGGTCGCGCTGTCGCACCTGCTCCTGTTCGAGGACGAGGGGAGCGGGCTCGATCGGAGCGAGTACTTCAGCGCGGGTGGGGACGGCGCGGCGTCCGAGTAGCGCCGGACGTCCCCGTGTTCGTGCGCGGCGCTCCTGCGTCGTTCCCTTGAACATCGGCGCAACGGACAAGCAAGGATGGCTTCACGGAATCCGCGCTTGTCGACGGCCAGCGACAACTGCAATCCATCGGCGGCCGCCGACCGCCAACATCCACCTTTACCGGCATCACCACTCGTTCATTTCAAAATCTGCCCCCGTCTTCACCGATTTTTCTGACAGAAACCCTTCACTCCCTTCACGATTTCTCGTGCAGCCCCCTGCTGATCAAGACATGAAACGCGCGCGACCACGCGGCGCGCACACCCGCACGTGCGACAGCCGGCATCGAGATCGAGAGGGGATGTTGGTCCCATGCGCGAGCGCTCCGACCAGTTCATCAAGAGTCTGCTGCGCGACGCGCTCCGGCGCATGGCGGAATCGGACACCGAGGTCGAGGTCGCCGCGGCCACCCAGCGGATCGACGTCTGGTGTGTGCCCGATCCGGCGCGCGAGGCGGTGCGGCGCGAGCTCGGGGTGCTCGGCGAGCTGGCGGCCGGGCCATGCATGTTCGAGGTCTTCCGCAACACCCCGGGTCTGCGGCACGTGCGCGATTGCCTGCGCAAGCAGCTCGCGTGGCATCACGAGCTCGAGCGGCGGGCGCGAACCGCGCTCGATCGGACCGAGGCCGAGCCGGGATCTCGCAACGAGGTGCCTTTTCCGTGGCTCATCATCGTCAGCACGGGACGGCCCGAGACGGTGCTCGACGGGTTCGGCTGCCAGGCGCTGAGCCCGGGCGTATATGGTCCAGCGCCGGCGCTGCATACGCGCGTCGTGGTGCTCTCGGAGCTGCCGCGCACGCGCAGCACGCTCATCCTGCGGCTGATGGGCGCTCGGTCGGTGCTGCGCGAGGCGCTGCAGGACCTGATGGCGCTGCCGGAAGACGCCTGGGAGCGGAGCGTCGCCCTGCCGCTTTTGGTACACTTCGGCTACGAGATCCCCGGGCAGCTCCCGGAAGACGTGGAGGATGACGTCATCATGGAGATCCAGGAGTGGTTCAAGAGCTACCAGGCGGAGCAGCGACAGCTCGGCCTGGACGAAGGCAAGCGGCTCGGCCTGGACGAGGGCAAGCGGCTCGGCCTGGACGAGGGCAAGCGGCTCGGCCTGGACGAGGGCAAGCGGCTCGGCCTGGACGAAGGCAAGCGGCTGGTGCTGGCGCGGCTGTTCGAGAAGCGACTCGGCAGGACGATGACGGACGACGAGCGCAGCACGCTGGCCGAGAGGTTGGCACGGCTCGGGGAGGAGCGCCTGGATGAGGTGGTCTTGACCCTGGACGGCGAGAGCCTCGCTGCATGGCTCGCGAACCCGGAGGGGCGCTGACGCTCCGCCGCCCGATCTCGGAAGAACGCCGCCAACTTCCGCTCACGGCACCAGATCGGCGCGGTGGTCGGCCGCGTAGCTCACTACACTCGCCGCCGTGCACTTCACGATCCCGCTCTTCGAACGCCGGACCACGAACGTCGAGTGCGTGACGCTCGGCCTCGGCCCGAGCACGCGATCGCGGGTGGGGCGGCACCCGGAGCGCGTCCAGCGCCTGCTCATCGAGGACCTCAGGCCCCTCTTCGAGAAGGCGCGCGCGGCGCAGCTCGCGCGGTTCGAGATGCCGCGCGGCATCCGGCTCGAGAAGGTGCGCCTCGAGCTCTCGCTGTCCGGCGCCGGATCCGGCGAGCGCCGCAAGGTGAGCGGGCTCTGCCCCGTCGTGCTCGAGCCGCGCTGGGCCTCGGAGCACGAGCGCATCGTCTTCGCCTACCACCCCACCCGGCAGGGCGACGCCGCGCCCATCCGCGACGATCTCCCGCTGGACGAGCAGCTCCGCGCGCTGTTCCAGGTCGCGTGGGCCGAGCTCGACGACGACGAGATCGGGCAGCTCTGGAGCCGGGGCAAGGAGCGCATCACGACGCTGTCGTTCTCGTGCACCCCGCGCTCGGCCCTCGCCGATCTGCCGGACCGGCCGGGCGACGACGACACCGGCGCCGACCCGGCGTTCCGCTGGAAGAAGCGCCGCGGCCTCAAGGTCCTCCCGAGCCTCGGCGTGAGCCTCACGCAGCGCGCGGCGCACGGCGGCCTCGACGCGGGCGTGCCGCGGTCGCCGCAGCGCGAGCAGCTCGCGCTGCTGCTCGGCGCGGGCAGGGCCCAGCCGGTCATCGTCGTCGGCCCGCCCGGGTGCGGCAAGACGACCCTGATCCACCGGGCGGTCGTCGATCTCCTGGAGGCCGACGGGTACGGCGCCCACAAGAACCTCGACCGCGCGCGCGACGTCGTCGCCGTGAGCGGCCGCAGGCTCATCGCCGGGATGAGCCACCTCGGCGACTGGGAAAAGCGCTGCGTCGACCTCGTCGAGGACGCGCGCGGCCGGGGCGCGATCCTCGTCGTCGACGACATCCACCACTTCGGCCGGATCGGGAGGTCGCGCCAGAGCGAGCGCTCGCTCGCCGACTTCTTCCGCGGCCCCCTCTCCCGCCGCGAGATCGTGATGGTCGGCGAGTGCTCCCCCGAGGCGTTCCGCCTCCTCGAGCAGGACGCCCCGTCGTTCGCGGCCCTGTTCACGCCGCTCTTCCTCCCCGAGGCGACCCCCTCCGAGACGTTCCGCCTCATGGTGCGGGAGGTCCGCGCGCTCGAGCAGCGCCACGCCGCCCGCGTGAGCCCGTACGTGCTGCGGACGATCCTCGACCTCGGCGGCTCCCTCGTGTCGGCGCAGGCGCTGCCGGGCAAGGCCATGGACCTCCTGCGCGAGGTCGTCCGCGCCCCCCCGCCCGCCGCCGAGCCGGCCGGCGCGCGGGGCGACGCGCCGCGCGGGCCGCGGCCGATCGGCTCGCAGGAGGTGCTCCGGCTCCTGTCGCAGAAGACCGGGGTGCCGAGGCTCCTGCTCGGCGGCGACGAGCCGCTCGACGCCGGCGCGCTGGAGGAGGAGCTCGGCCGGCGGGTCATCGGCCAGCCCGAGGCCGTGCGCGCCGCGGCGGACCTCGTGGCGCGCATCAAGGCGGGCCTCGTGGATCCGCGGCGCCCGTACGGGGTGTACCTCTTCACCGGCCCGACGGGGACCGGCAAGACCGAGCTCGCCAAGTGCATGGCGGAGCTCATCTACGGCAGCGCGTCGCGGCTCCTGCGCCTCGACATGAGCGAGCACGGCGGCCCCGACGCGCCGGCGCGGCTCATCGGCGATCGCTACGCGCCCGACGGGCTCCTGACGCAGCGGGTGCGGGAGCAGCCGTTCTCGCTGGTGCTGCTCGACGAGATCGAGAAGGCGCACCCATCGGTGCACAGCCTGCTGCTCCAGCTCTTCGAGGACGGCCGGCTCACCGACGCGGCGGCGAGGCCCGCGCACTTCAACCACGCGGTGGTGGTGATGACCTCCAACCTGGGCGCGCGGGCTCGGCCCTTCCTCGGCTTCGGCGGCGCGGGGCTCCCGGAATCGCGGGCGCTCGCGATGGCGGAGGAGGCGGCCCAGGAGGTCGCGCGGGCCGTGCGCGAGTTCTTCCCGCCCGAGCTGTTCAACCGGATCGATCGCGTCGTGCCGTTCCGGCCGCTGACGCCCGAGGTGGCGGTGCGGGTGGCCGAGAAGGAGCTCGACCGGCTGCTCTGCCGGCGCGGGCTCGCGGAGCGGAGCGTCTTCGTGCGCCGGGGCGCCGGCGTGGCCGAGCGGATCGCGCGCGAGGCGTTCGTGGCCGAGGACGGCGCCCGCTCGGTGAAGCGGTTCATCGAGGACGAGATCGGCTCGCTGCTCACCGACGCGCTCACCCGCGGCGCGCCCGCCGCGATGCAGCTGCTCCGCATCTTCACCACCGCCGCGCCCGGCGCGGGCGACGGCGCCGCGCCCGGCGCGGGCGACGGCGCCGCGCCGCCGCCGTTCGCGCTGCACCGCGAGGCCCTCGAGGAGGCCGAGCCCGCGGCCGCGGCGTGGGCGCTCGCGCCCCTCATGACGCGGCCGCTCGGCGCGCTGACGGCGGAGCTCGCGCCGCTGCTCGATTTCGTCGACGATCTCGAGCGGAGCGACGGCCTCGCGCGCCTGTCGGAGCGGATCCGCTACCACCTCGCGGAGCACGGCCGCACCGCCGCGGAGCGGTCCGGGGCGCAGGAGCACGCGGAGGCGGTCTACAACCTCGACGCCATGCGCGGCGCTATCCGAGCGTTCCGCGAGCGGATCGAGCTCGTCCGGCGGCGGAGCGGCGACGACGAGGAGCAGCAGCACCTCGACCTGGAGATGCGGCGGTTCGGCTACGTGACCGTGGGGGAGGACGCGTGGAGCCGCTCGCGGGTGCGCCTGTTCCACCGGCGCCAGCTGCCGGGACCGCTGCGCCGGCCGGCGCGGCAGGAGGTGCTGGAGTGCATCGCCGAGGGCCACGCGCTACGGCGCGCGCTCCGCAAGGTGGACGACCCGGGCCAGCACGCGGTCCTGATCGAGCTGCTCCGCGCGGCGCACGTCGACGAAGCGCCGGCCGGCGGCCCGGGCGGCGCGCGCGAGGAGGGGCTCTTCGAGGCGCTCGCGCGCGCGTACGCCGAGGCGGCGGGCGAGGTCGATGGGTGGGCGGGCGCGCCCTCCGGGGATCGACGCGCGCCCGCGATCGAGCACGGCCGCGGGACGGCGGGGCTCGACGCGGCGCTATCGAGCGGGGCGGAGCTGCTCGTCCTGAGCGTCGTGGGCCTGTGCGTGCTCGACTTCTTCGAGCTCGAGACGGGCGCGCACGTCTGGACGTCGCTCGCGCGCGGCCCCGAGGTGGTGCGGGTGCGCGTGCTGCCGGCCCGGCCGGGCCTCTCGCCGGCCGGCGCGGTGCGGGACCACCTCGAGCGGCAGGCGGCGTTCGACGAGGCGGCGCGGCACGGGCGCGCGCTCCCGCCGAACCCGGCGGCGCTCCTGCCGGTGGTGCGGAGGATCCGGTTCGACCCGCCGCGCCAGCCGGGCAGGGCCGCGCCGATCGAGATCGAGGACTACGTGATGGGGGCCGCCGAGGCGTCGCCCGTGCGGAGCCTGTCGCAGGCGCTCGCGCCGCTGTGGCTGCTCCGGATGAGCCGGGAAGACGTGGCATGAGCCCTTCGTAGAAGGACGCGCCCGAAGGACGCGCCCGCCGAGACTGATTCGACATCCGTCGAAACAGATTGACCGGCCGCGTCCGCGGGTTATTTTGATTCGATGGTCGTCGAATCAGATCGCGCGGGGCCCACGGCGGGCGCTGCGGGCGCCCTGAGCGTCGACGAGCGCGTCGGCGTGCTCAAGGCGCTCGCCGACGCCTCGCGGCTCCAGGTGGTGAGCGCCCTGCTCGAGCGGCCCCACTGCGCCGAGGAGCTGGCCGAGCGGCTGGGGCGCGCGCCGTCCACCGTGTCGTTCCACCTGCGGAAGCTCGACGAGGCGGGCCTCGTGACGAAGCGCAAGACCCAGTATTACCTGGTCTATGCCCTGCGCGCCGACCTGCTCGATCTGAGGCTGAGGGAGCTCGCCGCGCTGCCGCAGGCCGAAGGCGGCCCCGAGCAGCGCCGCGTGGAGCGATCCCGGAACAAGGTGACGCGCGCCTACTTCCGCGACGGCGCGCTGGTCCAGCTGCCGAAGCAATGGCGCAAGCGGCGCATCGTGCTCGAGCAGTTCGTCGGCAAGTTCCAGGCGGGCCGGCGCTACCGCGAGCGCGAGGTGAACGAGATCATCCAGACCCTGTATCCCGATCACTGCACCATCCGGCGCCTGCTGGTGGACGAGGGGTACATGGCGCGCGACGGCCAGCGCTACTGGCGGGTCGAGCAGGAAGCGAAGGCGCCAGAGACACGGATCGAGGCCCCGGCGCCGGGGAAGGAGCCCCCCGGGACGGGCAAGTCAATCCAGGGAGCGAGCAGGATGGAAACGCGCAAGGAGCTGAAGCGGAAGTACCTCGAGACCCCCAAGCAGGCGGGCATCTTCCAGGTGAAGAACACGGTGAACGGCAAGGTCTTGCTCGGCAGCAGCACGAACCTGCACGGGCCGCTCAACAAGCACCGTTTCATGCTGTCGATCGGCGGCCACACCAACCACGAGCTCCAGCGCGACTGGAAGGAGCACGGCGCTGACGCGTTCGCGTTCGAGGTGCTCGAGGTCGTGCAAACCAAGGACGATCCAAGCTTCTCCTTGAACGACGAGCTCACCCTGCTCGAGCAGATCTGGCTGGAGAAGCTGTCGCCGCTCCACCCGCGCGGCTACAACAGGGACACGAAGATCCGCGAGTGAGGGCGGCCGCGGCCGACGCCGCGGGCGCTTTCTACCGCTTTCGCCGTGCTACGGTGACCGCGCCGGATTCCCCGGACGAGAGCGAGGGTTTCCATGCTGTACATCCAGGAGAGCATCCGTATCGAGGCGCCGATCGAGGTGGCGTGGGCGTGGATGAGCGATCTCGAGCGCCTGATGCAGGTGAACGAGTTCCACGTGGCGATGCGCTTCGAGACCGACCAGCGCCGGGGCAAGGGGGCGCGCGTGCTCATCGATCACTCGTTCTTCGGCAGCGCCCCCGAGGCGCGCGGCGCGCGGGTGACCCACTGGGAAGAGGGCGCGGGGATCGGCTGGGTCGAGACGGATCTCAAGGAGCCGAAGAGCGGCTTCCCGCACTCCTCGCAGTACCGGCTGAAGCCGCTGCCCGGCGGCGCGACGCTCGTCACGGACGAGCTGCGCGGGTCGCTCAACCTCCCCTTCCTGGGGAAGGTCGCCGACCGGCTGCTGCGGGACGTGTTCGTGTCGAGGGTCGTCCGGCGCGAGTGCGGCTACCTGAAGGCGCACATCGAGGAGTTCGCGGCCGGCTGGAGGGCCGGGAGGGCGGCGGCGTAGCGCTCCTGAGGGACGCGCCCATCCCCGCGGCGCGCCGCCGGGACGAGCCCTGCGCCGGCCCGGAGCACGGGAGAGGAAGCTTGCGCGGACCGTGGACGGTCCCCGACCGGGGTGGATCGCCGCTCAGAGCCGGAACAGCGGGCGGCCGTAGGGCAGGAACGGCCAGGGGATGGCGGCGAGCACGAGGAGCAGCGCGAAGAGGACGCCGATCGCGATGCGCCGGTGCCGCGCCGTGGGGTCCGCGGCCCGCTTCGCCCGGGCCGAGGCGATGTGGGCGACCGCCACCGCCACGATCATCAGGAAGACGTGCTCGACGGCGAAGAAGCGCAGCGCGGCGATGGGCATCGCGGCCTTCAGCGCGGCCAGCGAGGTGGGCCGCAGCGGGCTGAGCACGACGTAGAGCAGGAGGCCGAGGAGGAGCTGGGCGTCGAGCGCGCCGACGAACGCGGCGCTCGCCTTGCGATCCGTCGCGGTCCACGGCCTCCGCTGGGTCCAGCCCTGGACCGACCGCACGAGCGCCCAGAGCCCGAGCAGCAGGACGGCCCAGCGCAGCCACGAGTGCACGACGAGGACGAACGAATAGATCATGGAGCCTGCTTTCCGGCCGCGGTGCCGGCCTCGATGATGTACTGCGCCACGTCGGCGAGATCCGACTCGCGGACGCCGCGGAAGCTGGGCATCGGCGGCGCGTCGGCGCGCTTGCGGCCCGGGGTCACGGCCCAGCGGACGATGCCCGCGGGATCGGTCGCGTAGAGGGACGCCATCTCGCTGAGCGGCGGGCCGACCAGCTTGGCGGCGGGGGCGTGGCAGGACGCGCAGAGGGTGGAGAAGAGGGCCTTGCCCTTCGCGGCCTGGGGAGAGAGCGCGACCCCCTCGTCGGGAGCCGGCCCCTTGCAGGCGGCCACGAGCAGGAGCAGGGCGGCGAGGATCGGCGACCGGGTCATGCGGGCGAGCGGGAACATAGCGCGCCCGCGCGCCGGGGGAACGCGGCGTCGTGACGCAGGGCGCTCCGAGGCGCCGGGCGCCTGGCCAGCTCGCCCGGCGCCGCGGCGCGGGCGACGGTCACTGCGGCTTGAACAGGTCCAGGATCCCCTGCCCGATCGCGGACGGGTCCGGCAGGGCCACCCCGGTCGGCTCGGTCCCCTCGAGGAACACCTCCTCGACCGCGTTCTCCTGCTCGGGCGCCACGACGGCGCCCGTCTCCGGGTCGATGTGGAGGCGCACGATCCCGAGCGGCTCCGGGAAGTCGGTCGCCGGCCGCCCCGCGTGCGCCTTGTCCATGAACGCGATGAAGGCCGGCAGGGCGGCGCTGCTGCCCACCTCGCTGCCGCCGAGCGGCGTGGCGTCGTCGAAGCCGGTCCACACGGCGCAGGCGATGTCGGTCGAGTAGCCGACGAACCACGCGTCCCTCGCGTCGTTCGTCGTGCCGGTCTTGCCCGCGATCGGCCGGCGCAGCGAGAGCGCCTGCTTCGCCGTGCCGACCTCGACGACCGACGTGAGCAGGTCCGTCGTGACGTACGCCTCCGCCGCGGTCATCGCCGGCCGCGGCGGGGGGCGCGCCGGCAGGGGCAGCGCCTCGCCGCGCGGGCCCGTGATCTTCGTCACGAGGGCCGGCTCCTGGTACACGCCGCCCGCCGCGAACGTCGCGTAGGCGGCCGCCATCTCGCGCGGGGTCACCTCGTAGGCGCCGAGCGCGAGGGACAGGTCGGCGCCGAGCTTCGACGCGATCCCGAGCTCGCGCGCCCACGCGACAACGGCCTCGGGGCCCACGTCCCGGAGCGCCGACACCGCGGCCACGTTCACGCTGTGCGCGAGCGCCTCGCGCAGGCGCTTCGGGCTCTGCCCCTCGCTCTCGTCGTAGTTGCCGGGCTGATAGCCCTCGAGCGCCGCCGGGTCCGTCTCGAGCATCGACGCGGCCGTGAGCTTCCGCGCGTGGATGCCGTAGCCGTAGACGATGGCCTTGAACGTCGACCCCGGCTGCCGGCGCGCGAAGCTCGCCCGGTCGAGCCCGCCGCGCGCGCCCTCGTAGCCGCCGACGAGCGCCACGATCTCGCGCGTGCGCGCGTCGAGCGCGATGAGCGCGCCCTGCGGGCCGAGGTCGAGCCGCAGCTTGCCGGCGTCGGGCTCGCCCGCGAGGCGCACGCGCAGCACCTTGCCGACCTCGGCGAAGCGGCTCGGCGGGAGCCCGCGCGGGTTGTACCGGCGCTCGCTCCGCAGATCGACGGTCCCCTGCGCCGTGCCCACGCGGATCGCCAGCGCGCCGCGCGCGTCGTCGGCGCCGGTCACGACGCCGAGGTAGGCGCGGTTCGGATCCTTCGGGGTCCCCTGGAACGGCGCCGGGTCCCCCTTCTTCCGGGCGAACGGCGCGACGAGGCCGTGGCGCGCGGCGTAGGCGTCGAGGTTCTGGCGCACCGCCGCGCGCGCCGCGGCCTGCATCTTCGGGTCGATCGACGTCACGACCGTGTAGCCGCCGTACCTGGCCTCGGGCCCGACCGCCCTTCGCAGCGCGCGCTCGGCCTCGGCGAGGACCTCGGGCGCGAGCTCGTCCGAGTGCTCCGGCTCGGGGGCGAGGCGGATCGGCTCGGCGAGGGCGGCGTCGATCTGGGCGGCGGGCATGAAGCGCTTCTCGCGCATCTGGCCGAGCACGAAGGCGCGGCGCTTCTCGGCGCGCTCCTTGTTCGCGCGCGGCGAGTAGATGGAGGGGCCCTTCACGATGCCCGCGAGGAGCGCCGCCTCGGCGAGCGTCACTTGGCGGACGCTCTTGCCGAAGTAGAACCGCGCCGCCTCCTCGACCCCGTAGCGCCCGTGGCCGAAGTAGATGTGGTTCAGGTAGAGCTCGAGGATCTGGTCCTTCGTGAGCTCCTGCTCGATGCGGCGGGCGAGGAGGAGCTCGCGCATCTTGCGGTCCAGCGTGCGCTCGTGCGTGAGCAGCACGTTCTTCACGACCTGCTGGGTGATCGTGCTGCCGCCCTGGCGCGCCTCCGCGGAGCGCAGGTTGACGATCAGCGCGCGGAGCATGCCGAGGTAGTTGAGCCCGTCGTGCTTGTAGAACCTGGCGTCCTCGGCCGCGAGCGCCGCGAGGCTCATCACCGGCGGGATCTCGATGACGGGCACGAGCGTCCGGCGCTCGACGAAGAGCTCGCCGAGCACCGTGCCGTCGCGCGCGAGGAACCGCGTCACCTGCGGTGGGTTGTAATTTTTCAGCTCCGCTGTGGTCGGCAGGTCGGCTTCGTAGTGGCGGACGACGAGGAAGAACGCGAGCATCGCGGCGGCGAGGAGGCCGGCGAGGGCGATCGCGAGCCGCTTGCCCCAGCGGACGAGCTGCGGCCGGAGCGGCGGCCTGGGCCCGGCGCCGCGGGGCTTCCGCTGGAAGATCTTGCCGAGCGCCGCGACGGCCGCGCGGAGCGCCGCGGCGACCCGCACCCGCAGCGGGTGCCCGGCTGCGGGCGGCGCCGGCGCGGGGCGCTGGGGCGACCAGAGCCGCGTCGGCGCGCGCTCGCTCGGCGTTGGCTCGGAGCTCGCCGCGCCTGCGTCGTAGCCTGCGTCGTACGGCAGCGTGGGCTCCAGCGGGGCCGGGCGGGCGCTCGGTCCTGGTGGAGGGCCGGGCGCCTCGGGCGGCACGGCGGGTCTTCGAGGGGGATCCGAGGCCATGCGTCAGCGCGCCGGAATGCGCGGCGCCCTCGCGTTGCGGGCGAGGTGTTCCGGGCGCGCCACGGTACCACGAGCCCGGGCGCCGCGGACGCCGCTGGTCACCGGATGTTCCACCCGTGGTAGCGTCCGCGGCGCCCGCCATGACCGACCAGGAAATCGACGCCCTCATCGCCGAGAACCAGTTCCATCCGAACGTCGTCTGGCGGCGCATCCCCGGCAAGGGCCGTGGGGTCTTCGCTCGCCGGTTCTTGCCGAAGGGCACCGTCGTCGAGTGGGCTGCCGTCAGCTGCTTCCCGGCGTCGGATCTGAAGACCGAGGAGCACCGCGACTGCCAGGCGCTCCATCACGTGTTCACGTGGGGGCAGGAGCCTGGGCGGGAGAAGGCGTACGCGTGGGGGCTCCTCGCGCTGTACAACCACTCGTCGACACCCAACATCGAGATGAACGACGGCCCGGTGCCGGACTCGATGGCTGCCATCGCGCTCCGCGACATTCACGAGGGCGAGGAGCTCTGCTTCGATTACGGGTACACCTGGTTCGAGCCTCGCTGATCCGAGAGCGCGAGCACCATGGTGAGCGACGTGCCGCTGCGGCCCACCTCGACGAATCCGAGGCGCCGGTACAGCCGCAGCGCGGGGTTGTCCGGCGAGACGCTGAGCGAGATGGCCGGATAGCGGTTCCGGGCCGCTTCCACGAGGGAGGTCAGCAGCCGCGTGCCCAGCCCTCTCCCCCGGTACTTGGGCAGGAGCGCGATGGAGAGCTCCGGGGTCTCGTCGTCGACGTGGCCGTACCCTCGCATCTCTCCGGTGAGCCGCCGGAGCCAGGCGGCGCCTGCGGCCTCGCCTTCCTGGAGCGCCACGACGCCCAGATCGTCCTCTCGTCCCCAGCCTTGCACGTACCTGGAGAGCTCGGGCCGATGCACGATGTCCCGTGGAGGCGGAGGGCTACCCTCCGGGACATGGATGGCCTGGTAGAGCATCTCCCAGAGCAAGGGCTCATCGGCCGAGGTCAGGAGGCGAATCATGAGCCTACCGACGATTCCGGCGCTCGCGCTCCAGCCTGACCCATCGCTCTTCGCTGTAGGCCCGGGCCATGTCAGCGCGCAGACCGGGCTTTCGTCCTTGCGGAGGTGAGGACGGGATTCGAACCCGCGTATAACGGTTTTGCAAACCGTTGCCTAACCACTTGGCTACCTCACCGACTGTTCGAAGCGGCGGGAGGTCATGCCTCACTTCCGCCCAGGTGTCAACGCCTTTGCCGCCCCGCCCCCCATTTCTACGACCGAGCCGCCTGGACGGCTCTTCCGCGTGCGTGGGCGTTTTGCCTCCTCGAGCCGGCGGAGGGGTAGGGGGAGCGCACGGCGCGCGCTGGGGACGGGCCGCTGTCCGAGCATCTTGCCGCCGCTTCGCCTCGCGCAGCGAGGAGAAGCGGCTGCCTTGCGAGTCCGGCGGGGCCCAGCGCGCGCCGTGCGCTCCCCCTACCCCTCCGCCGCCGGCCCCTGCGCTCCGGAAATGCGCCCTTATTGCCCTCGCCCGCTCCGCCGCTCCCTCCGCGCTCTCCGCTCTCCTCGCGCGGCCGCCATCCTCGCCCGTAGCCGCGCCCCCATCAGCCGCCCGAGGTAGCTGGCCGCGTACGTCGTCAGCCGGGTCGCCTGGAGCAACCCGCTCGGCACGATCCCCTTCCCCGTCTGGAACGGGTTGAAGCGCAGGATGTTCTGATCGATGTCCACCGGCTCGTACAGCTCGATATCGGCCACGGCCATCCAGCGCGCCCGCGCCGCGCGCCGGACCTCGAGCCGCAGCAGCGCCAGCCCCGCCGCAGCCGAGCGCTCCAGCCTCTCCAGGCGACTGCCCTTCACCGTCGACGGCCGCAGCGGGATCAGCCGGAACTCCGCGCGACCGAGGCCCTCCACGTCGAACGGCAGCTGCGCGTAATAGCGGTTGTCCAGGAAATCGCGTGTCCTCGTCGTGAAGATCGCGATCGGAAGCAGCCACAGGCGGCGCGCGCTCAAGAAGATGAGATCCTGGTCGCCGGCGCTCGCCACCGGCGTCACCTCTTCGCTCGTCCGGAATCGCACCGCGATCCCCAGGATGTCCGGGCGGCGCTCGACCTTGTCGCTCCGCCACCGCCAGATCCCGCCCGACAGCCGCACGAGCGCCGGCCCGCCGAGCCGCTGCGCCAGCGCGCCGACCTCACCCTCCGCCGCGAGCGCCTTCACCCCCGCGCAGTAGACCACGCCGTCCGGGTGGAACAGCCTCGCTCCCCGGATCAAGCTGCCTTGCCAGACGATGGGAGACAGGGCTCCCCCGATCACACGCCCAATCGCTTCCAAGAACCGCATGATGCCCCCTCGCTCGAACCTGGAGCGGTGGAGGCCTATCGCAAGCTGGGCGCCGCCCGACGCGAGGGCCGACGCGAGGGATGGCGCGTCAGCCCGCGCCGGCCTTCGCGGTCTTGTCGAGCTCCGGGCCGGTCTCGCGCTGCGCCCGGTGCTCGATCAGGCGCTTTATCACGAGCGTGAAGAGCGCGAGGAGCACGAGCAGCGAGGCGACGGCGAACGCCGCAGAGAAATGGAACTCGTTGTACAGCACCTCGACGTGCAGCGGCATCGTGTTGGTCTGCCCCCGGATATGGCCGGAGACGACCGACACCGCGCCGAACTCGCCCATCGCCCGCGCGTTGCAGAGCACCACCCCGTACAGCAAACCCCACTTCGCGTTGGGGAGGGTGATCCGGAAGAACATGCTCCACCCGCTCGCGCCGAGCGACAGGGCCGCGTGCTCCTCGTCCGCCCCCTGGCTCTCCAGGAACGGGATGAGCTCGCGCGCGACGAAGGGGAACGTCACGAACGTCGTCGCCAGGATGATCCCGGGACGATCGAAGATCACCTGGAGATCGTGATCGAGGAGCCAGGGGCCGATGACCCCGTGCGCCCCGAACAGGAGGACGAAGATCATGCCGGAGATCACCGGCGAGACCGCGAACGGCAGGTCGATCAGCGTGACCAGCAGGCTCTTGCCGGTGAACTCGAAGCGCGCGATCGCCCAGGCCGCGGCCACGCCGAAGATCAGGTTGAGCGGCACCGCGATGAGCGCGGTCGTGAGCGTCAGCTGGATGGCGGCAACGGCGTCCGGCTCCGTGATCGCCCGCCAGTAGCCCGAGAGGCCGTCCTTCAGCGCCTCGATGAACACCGCCACGACCGGCAAGAAGAGGAAGAACCCGAGGAACGCGAGCGCCGCCGCCGTGAGCGCCCAGCGCACCGGCGCGGGCTCGGAGGTCGCGCCGCGCACCGCCCCGCGCGACCTCACCCGCAGCTTGCCCGCCGCGCCCGCCATTACGACGCGACCCCGGGCGCGCCGGCCCCCGCGGCCCGCGGGGCCCCCTCGGGCGCCGCCCGCGGCGCCTCGACCGGGCTCCGCGACGAGGCGCGCGCGCCGCTCCAGCGCTGCAGTCGGTTGATCACGAACAGGAGCACGAAGGAGCAGAGCAGCATCAGGAGCGCGAGCGCCGTCGCCCCCGCATAATCGTACTGCTCGAGCTTCGTCATGATGACGAGCGGCATGATCTCGGTCTTGAGCGGCATGTTCCCCGAGATGAACACGACCGACCCGTACTCGCCGAACGCCCTCGCGAACGACATCGCAAACCCGGTCAGGATCGAGGGCCAGAGCGCCGGCAGGAGGATCCGACGGAAGATCTCGAAGCGGCCCGCGCCGAGCGACGCCGCCGCCTCCTCCTGGTCCACCTCGAGCTCCTCCATCACCGGCTGGACCGTCCGCACGACGAACGGGAGCCCCACGAAGGTGAGGGCGATGACCACGCCGAGGCGGCTGAACGCGCTCTGGATCCCGAGCGGGTAGAGGAACCGGCCGACCCACCCCTGCTGCGCGTAGATGGCCGTGAGCGCGATGCCCCCGACCGCCGTCGGCAGCGCGAACGGCAGATCGACGAGCGCGTCGACGATCGACTTGCCCGGGAAGCTGTAGCGCACGAGCACCCACGCCACGAGCACGCCGAAGACCGCGTTGATGCCCGCCGCGATGAGCGACGCGGAGAAGCTCATCTTCAACGAGGCGACCGCGCGCGGAGACGTCACCACGGCCCAGATCTCGCTCGGCTGAAGCGTCGCTGTCTTGAGGAAGATCATCGACAGCGGGACGAGCACGAGCAACGACAGGTACGTTACCGTAATCCCCATCGAGAGCCCGAAGCCGGGCAGGACGCTCTGTCGCCGCCAGAGGAGAGCCACAGAAATTTACTTGCCGGCCTGGTAGATCTGGTCGAAGACGCCGCCGTCGGAGAAGTGCGCCTTCTGGGCTTTCTGCCACCCGCCGAACACCTCGTCAATCGAGAAGAGCGCGACCTTCTGGAAGACCCCCTCCGACTCGGCCGCCGCGAGGACCGCCGGATGGCGCGGGCGGTAGAAGTGCTTCACCGCGATGCGCTGCCCCTCGTCCGTGTAGAGGAAGTTGAGGTACGCCTCCGCCGCAGCCCTCGTCCCGTGCTTGTCGACCACCTTGTCGACCACCGCGACGGGAGGCTCGGCGAGGATGCTGATCGACGGCACGACCACCTCGAACTTGTCCTTGCCGCTCTGCTTCACCGCGAGCAGCGCCTCGTTCTCCCAGGCGATCAGGACGTCGCCGAGCCCGCGCTCGACGAACGTCGTGGTCGAGCCGCGCGCGCCCGTGTCGAGGACGGGCACGTTCTTGTAAAGGCGGCCGACGAAATCCTTCGCTTTGGCCTCGTCGCCGCCCGCCCGCTTGAGCTCGTACCCCCACGCGGCGAGGTAGTTCCACCGCGCGCCGCCGGAGGTCTTCGGGTTCGGCGTGATGACCGCGACGCCCTCCTTCACGAGATCGTCCCAGTCCTTGATGCCCTTCGGGTTGCCGCTGCGCACCAGGAAGACGATGGTCGACGTGTAAGGAGCGCTGTTGTCCTTGAGGCGCGCCTGCCACCCCTCCTTGACACGACCGCTCGGCACGAGCGCGTCGACGTCATAGGCGAGCGCGAGCGTGACCACGTCCGCCTCGAGCCCGTCGATCACCGACCGGGCCTGCTTGCCCGAGCCGCCGTGCGACTGCTTGATGGTGATGTCCTGCCCGCTCTGCTCCTTCCAGCGCTTCGCGAACGCGGCGTTCACCTCCTCGTAGAGCTCGCGCGTGGGGTCATACGAGACGTTCAGGAGCTGCACCGGGCCCGATTTGCTCGCCTCGCTCTTCGAGCACCCGGCCAGCGAAAGCACGCAGCAGAGCACCATGATCAAGCATCGCATCGCTCGTCCTTACTCCCTTATCCGGTCGCCAGATACCGCGCTTCCCGCTGCGCGAGCGCGTCGAGGAGCTGCTGGAAGCGAGCCGCGCCGCAGCGGCGGGCCATGAAGGCCGCCCGGCCGAGCTTCTGGCAGAGCTTCTTGGCGAGCAGCACGCCGCCGTGGCTGTTCACGTCGGTCAGCACGATGACGAGGTCGGCCCGCTCGATGGCCGCCCGCAGCTCGGCCGCCCCGCGGCCCCCCGTGTTGCCCGTGTGAAACTCCAGATGGTGCCCGGCCTGCAGCGCCATCCGCTCCAGCTGCGCCTGGTTGCGATCCAACCCACCGATCCAGGTGATCCGCATCGCCCCGTCTCCTTGCTACCAGCAGCGGGGTGCTGCCGCTATAGCGGACATATCTCACGCTAAAGCAGAGGGCGCAAGGGGAATCTGACAATATAACGGAGGACACGTCTTGGATACCGGAGGGACACGTGGGGGCTGAGGGTCAGGAAACGGTGGAGCTACCCGCGCGATCCGTAGGTCATGACGAGGTACATGACCGCCTCGGCGCCGCCCAGGTTGCGGTAGCTGTGGGGGCTGTCGGCCTCGAACAGGATGGCGTCGCCGGTCTCGAGGACGCGCCGCTCGCCGGCCACGGTGATCTCCACCGAGCCCTCGGTGACGATCAGGTTCTCCGAGGTGCCGGGGGCGTGCGCGTCGGCGTGCTCCACGGAGCGCGGCGCGAGGCGCAGCTCGTAGAACTCCACGTTGCGCGGCCGGTCCATCGGGAAGAGCGCGCGGGACGAGAAATCGCCGTTGCGCGAGCGCAGGATCCGCGCGTGCGAGGCCTGCATGACCGTGGTGACGGGCGAGGCCGCCTGGCTCATCAGCGCCGAGAAGGGGACCCCGAGGGCGCGCGCGATCTTCCAGAGGACGTTGATGGTGGGCGTGCTCTGGCCCAGCTCGATCTGCCCGAGCATCGCCCGGCTCACGCCGGACGCCTTGGCCAGGCGCTCGAGCGACAGGCCGCGCTCGGCCCGGAACCGCTTCAGGTTGGCGGCGACGACCGGCGTGAGGTCCGAGGACTCATCGAGCGCGGGCTCGTCCCCGCCCGGCTCGCTCGCCGGGGGCGGGGGCGGGGGCGGCGGCTCGGCGGTCGCCGGCCGCGCGGAGGACTGGGCTCTGCGTGCCTTCACTGGAGGCGTATCCGCCATGGTGGAGGTCGCGCGTCAAGCAAGCGAGCGCGGAGGGCCCTCAGGCGCCGCCGGAGACGGCGTCCGCCACCGCGCTCTTGGCCGACGGGCGGGGCGCCGGGGGGGCGACCGCGGGGGCCGCGGGGGCCGCCGCGGGGAACGCGGGGGTGGTGTGGCCGGTGATGAGCCGGGCGCCGCGCTTGAAGGTGACGTACTGCCACATCCACGCGAACATGACGGCGAAGCGGTTCTCGAAGCCGATGAGGAAGAGCACGTGGACGCCCAGCCAGGCGAGCCACGCGATCATGCCCGACATCTGCAGGTGCCCGACCCGCGCGATGGCGCGCGAGCGGCCGATGGTCGCCATCGTCCCCTTGTCGCGGTAGGCGAACTGCCCGCGCGGGCGGCCCGCGAGGTCGCCGAGGATGCAGCGCGCGACGAAGCGCCCCTCCTGGATCGCGGCGGGGCTGAGCCCGGGCACCTCGACGCCGTTCCGGTCGCGGAGCATGGCCATGTCGCCGATCGCGAAGGCGTTCGGGTGGCCGGGCAGGGAGCAGTCCGGCTCGACCTTCACGCGGCCGATGCGATCGAGCTCGACCCCGAGGGCGCGCGCGAGCGGGGTGCCGCGGACCCCCGCCGCCCAGATGACCGTCGCGGCGGGGAGGCGCTCGCCGTCCTCGAACTCGACCCCCTGCTCGTCGATGGTCCGGAAGCGCCGGCCCTTGATGACCTCGACCCCGAGCGACGTGAGCTGCTCCTCGGCGCTCGCCGAGAGGCCCTCGGGGAAGGCCTGGAGGATGCGCTGGCCGATCTCGACGAGCAGCACGCGCGAGAGCGAGGGGTCGAGGGAGCGGAAGTCGCGCTCGAGGATGTAGCGCGCGAGCTCGGCGAAGGCGCCGGCCATCTCGACGCCCGTGGCGCCGCCGCCGATGACGACGAAGGTGAGCAGCCGCCGCCGCGCGGCCGGGTCCTTTTCGCGCTCGGCGGCCTCGAAGGCGAGCAGCATGCGCTCGCGGATGGTGAGCGCCTCGTCGAGGTTCTTGAGCGCCGGCGCGAAGCGGGCCCACTCCTCGTGGCCAAAGTAGTTGTTCGCCGCGCCGACCGCGAGGATGAGGTAATCGTACGCCATCGTGTCGGCGTCGACGGTGATGCGCCGGCCGGCGAGATCCACGCCCGTGACCTCGCCGAGCAGGACCCGGACGTTGCGCTGGCGCGACAGGACCGAGCGGATCGGGACCGCGATGTCGGCCGGCGAGAGGCTGGCGGTGGCCACCTGGTAGAGCAGCGGCTGGAACAGGTGGTGATTCGTCCTGTCGATGAGCGTGACCCGGACGGGCGCGTTGCGAAACGCCTTTGCCGCGTTCAGGCCGCCGAAGCCTCCTCCGACGATCACGACGTGGGGCTCTTTCGCCGTCGTTGCCATGGTGCCTCCTGGCGAGGAACGCCTCCTCGGTGGCACGCCGATGGTAGGGGCCTCGGATCAGGGGGGCAAGCCGGGCACGCGCAGGGCGCCGCGGCCGCTCACGCGGCGGCCTGGACGTCCGCGGGCACATCGGTCTTCAGGTCGATCTTCGGCCCATCGGCCTCGCCGCGCAGCGCCTCGGCGAGCAGCTTCCGGCCGCGGTGAAGGCGGCTCATGACGGTGCCGACCGGGACGCCCAGCTGCGTCGCTGCGTCCTTGTAGGACATCTCCTCGAGGTCCACGAGCACCACGGTGTCGCGGAAGCTCGGCGGGAGGGTCGCGAGCGCGCGCCGCACGCCGGGCGACAGGACGTGCATCTCGGCGCGGCGGTCCGGCGCGGTCCACGCGCACGGATCGGTCGCGAGCACGTCGAGGGCGTTGCGCTCGCGGCGGCTGCGCCGGCAGCGCGTGATGAAGACGCTGAAGAGGATCTGGTGCACCCACGCCCGCAGGTTGGTCCCAGGCTCGTAGCTCCCGGCGAACCGGATGGCGCGCTCCACCGTGTCCTGCACGAGATCCTCCGCCGTCGCGGGCGATCGGGAGAGCCGCAGCGCGCGGCCGAAGAGCTCCGGTGTCATTTCGACAAGGCCGCGGAGCAGCTCGTCGACCGCGGCCCGCGCGCCCGCGCCCGGCGCCGTCCCGGCCGCGCCGAGCGACGGCCTGCGCCCGAGCGCTCGTGTCACGCCGGGCGACGGCGGCGCTGGGTTCGGGGACCGGGCGGGGACACGGGCGGCGGGGACGAGCATGGCGGGACCTCCTGCGCATCGCACTGGCAAGGCAGGTGCCACCGGGAGAACCGCGCGAAGGACGCGAACGGCGCTGGACGGCGCGGGCGGAGGCACGCGGGCGCGTGTCAAATCGACAGCAGGCCGCCGCGGCACGTCAGAGTGGCGGAGAGGCCCGCGGGCGCGCGCCGGCCCGGCGGACGCGCCCGCGGCGGCGCCGAGCAGGCGTTCAGCGGCGCGCCCGCGAGGCCCGGCGCGCGCCCGCGGGACCCGCGAGGCGCGCGCGAGGCCCGGCGCTCCCCTGCGCGCGCCCGCGGGACCCGCGAGGCGCGCGCGAGGCCCGGCGCTCCCCTGCGCGCGCCCGGGGCGGCGCCGGTCGTCAGAGCGTCTCGAGGTACGCGACGAGGTCGTCGATCTGGGCCGGCGTGAGCGTCGACGTGACGCCGTGCTTGTCCCCTCCGCCGCACGGGCCGAAGCGATCGTGGAGCGTCGCGGCGCAGCCGTCGTGCATGTACGGCGCGCGCGCGGCGAGCCCGCGCAGCGAGGGCACCTGGAAGGCCTTGCCCGTGCCCACGTCGACGGTCTGATCGTTCGTGAGCTTCTCGCCCGAGTGGCACGCGGCGCAGCCCACGGCCTCGTCGTTGAAGAGCGCCTCGCCGCGCTGGACGGCGTCCGGATCCGCCGGCTCGGACACGGGCACGGGCTTGATCGTGTCGAGCCACGACGCGAAGGCCGCGACGCGCTCGGGGCGCTGGCGCATGCCTCCCATCCGCTGCTCGAAGACCTCGCTCATGATGGCGTCGAGGTCGGTCATGTCGCCGTCCCAGTGCAGCGGCGCCGTCTCGAGGATGCCGCCCGCGAGCGACTGCGTGCGGCGCACTCCGATGGGCTTGAAGGACCACGACCGGCCGTCGTCCTGCCCCTCCGGATGGCACGACGCGCACGAGATCGCCATCTGCACCTCCACGTCCTGCGTGCCGTGAAAGAGGGCGTGGCCCGAGTCGAGCCGGCTCTCGCCGGGGAGCAGGAAGGTGGCGACGTGGGCGCCGCTCACGGTCCCGAAGCGAAGGACGCTCGGCGGCTCCCGCAGCTGCACGAGCAGGTTGCTCGCCTCGTCGTAACCGACGGCGATGGGCTCGCCGGGCACCGGGAGGGAGCGCTGCTCGCGGGAGGACCCGCAGTCGTCGACGGCCTCGGTCTTCTCGAGGACGTCGAGCGGCGTCTCGATCACCGTGCGGCTGCCCGCCATCACGATGGCGCCGCGGAACCCGTCGGGCGATATCGCCATGTCGACGGGGAGCAGGCCGAACGGGAGGCCGCCCACGCCCGGCGCGGGCGACGCAGGCGTCGGGTTGGCCTCGCTGGGCAGCGGTCGCATGACGGTCACCGCCGGCTGGATCACGGTCGTGCTGCAGTCGAACCCCGCGTAGCCGCCCTGCGTCGAATCGTCGATGTCGATCGGGTCCACGAGGCCGCGCTGGTGCACCATGGCCACGCCGCCCCCGGGCAGGGGGATCGTCCTCCAGGCCACCGCCGGCTCGAACGTGCGCTTGAACCGCTCCTGGACGAAGACCGGCGGCCTCACGCGCTCGGCCACGGCGCCGTCCTTCGAGACGACGAGGAGCTCGGACGACCGGAACCGGCTCACGAGGAGCGCGTCCCCCTCGATCACGACGTCGCGCAGATCGCGATCGAGGCGCAGCTCGCGGACGGGCGGGGCCTCGAGGTCGGAGGAGAGCGTGACGAGCTCTCCGCCCGCGCACGCCACGTGGAGCAGGCCGGCCGCGGCGTCGTAGGCGACGCCGCGCGGCGCGGGGCAAACGGGCCTGCGGTGCATCTGCCGGGTCGCGAGATCGATCGTGACGACGGCGCCGCCGCGGCGGAGCGCCACGTGGGCCGTGCCGGGCGCGCCCTCGATCACGCGCCCCGGCTCGTCGCCCTCTTCCAGGGGGAGGATGGCCTCCACCTCGAGGGTGCCGAGGTTGATGATGGAGATCCTGTCGCGATCCGGGTCCGCGGCGACGACGAGGTTCTTGTCGGCCGTGACGAGGAGCGTGCCGCCGCTGATGGGCGGCGGCGGCACGGGGGACACGTCGACGGGCTGATCGCCGACCGAGCTTCCGCCCGCCCCTGTGTCCGGCGACCCCCCGACGCCCGTCGAGAAGCCCCCCGCCGACGAGGAGCTGCCGGCATAGGGAAACCAATCCTCGTGATCATCACATCCGGCGATGGCCGCGGCGGCGAGCGCGGCGAGCCACGTTGTTGCGACGCGAGCTTTCATCATGCCTCCTGCGCCCGGCGCCGCCCCGCGAAGGCGGCCCGAGCGTGCCTCGAATTTCGGACAACTGCGCTGGAGCTCGGCTCCGCGGGCGTGCGATGATCCACGCCATGAACAACGTCGCGGTCCTCGGATCAGGGATTGTCGGGCAGGTGCTGGCCGACGGGTTCCTCAAGCACGGTTACAACGTGATGCGCGCCACGCGCGAGCCATCGAAGCTCGCGAGCTGGCAGTCGGACGCGGGACCGAACGCTCGCGTGGGGACGTTCGCGGAGGCGGCGCAGTTCGGGAGCATCGTCGTGCTCGCCGTGAAGGGGACGGCGGCGGAGCAGGCGGTGGATCTCGCGGGCCCCGGGGCGCTCGCGGGGAAGACGGTCATCGACGCGACGAACCCCATCGCGGACGAGCCGCCCGTCAACGGGGTGCTCAAGTTCTTCACGGGCCCGAACGAGTCGCTGCTCGAGCGGCTGGCGCGGCGCGCGCCGGGCGCGCATTTCGTGAAGGCGTTCTCGTGCGTCGGCAGCGTGTGGATGGTCAACCCGGACTTCGATGGCGTCCGCCCGACGATGTTCATCTGCGGCGACAGCGCCCGCGCGAAGAAGGAGGTGGAGGGCATCCTCGACGCGTTCGGGTGGGAGACCGAGGACATGGGGGGCGTCGAGGCGGCGCGCGCGATCGAGCCCCTCTGCATGCTCTGGTGCATCCCCGGCCTGCTGAACAACCGGTGGACGCACGCGTTCAAGCTCCTGAAGAAGTGACGAGGAACGCGGACGCCGCCGGGGCGCCGGGAGAAGCGAGCCCACCCGACGAGAGGGATAGAGCCCACCGAGGCGCCAACGGCGTCAGGAAAAGCGCGCTTCGGGCTCTCCTGGCGTCCTTGGCGCCTTGGCGGCCTTTCCCTCTCCGCGCCGCTTCGCCCGGCGCGCACGGGCGCCTCGCTCAGACCTGGCCGGACAGGGGATCGGCTCCGGCGGCCAGGGCCGCGATCAGGCCGGGGACGAGCTCGGCGATCTCGCTCGCGAGCAGCCCCCGATCGCTGCCCGTCTGCGCGCGCCACACGTCCCCGGCGAGCGCGTGGATCAGCACCCCCGCGCTCGCGGCGGCCGAGGGCTCCATCGAGCACAGGAGGGCCGCGATCATCCCGGTCAGGACGTCGCCCGAGCCGGCGGTGGCGAGCGCCGGGTTGCCCGCCATGCAGATGAGCATGCGGCCGTCCGGGAGCGCGATGACCGTGCGCGCCCCCTTCAGCAGGACGATCGCCCGGGTCAGCGCCACCGCCTCCCGCACCGCGCCGAAGCGGTCCTCCTCGACGGCGCGCGCGCTCCGGCCCAAAAGCCGGCCGAGCTCGCCGGAGTGCGGCGTCAGGATGAGGCGCCCGCGCGCGGTCGCGAGCGCCTCGGGGCGGCCGGCGAAGTGCGTCAGGGCGTCGGCGTCGACGACCTTCAGGCCGTCCCAGCCGAGCACGACGTGATCCACCGCGGCCCGCGCCCGCTCGTCCAGGCCGAAGCCGGGGCCGATCGCGACCGCCCGCCGCCCCGCGAGCGCGCCGTCGAGCGACGCGGCGATGCGCTCCGGATCGATCGGGGTCGTCATCAGCTCCACGACGCGCGACTCCATCGCGGGCGCGGCCTCCGCCCAGGTGCAGATCGTCACGAGGCCCGCGCCCGTGCGCATCGCGGCGCGCGCCGTCAGCAAGGCGGCGCCGAGCTTGCCGGACGACCCGGCGATCACGAGCACGTTGCCCGCCTGGTGCTTGTAGACGCTCGCCTCGCGCGGGCGCAACGACGCGCCGACCGTCTCCTTGCGGATGACCTCCGCGACGTGGCCCACCTCGGCGAGGATCGGCCGGTCCGGGACGCCGAGATCGACCACGTGGACGTTGCCGGCGAGCCGCGCGCCCTCGGGCGTGAGCAGGCCGATCTTGAGGTGGCCGAACGTGACGGTCTCGTCGGCCTGGACCGCGGCGCCGAGCGGCGCGCCGCTGTCGGCGTCGAGGCCCGAGGGGACGTCGAGCGCGATGCAGAGGCAGGTCGCCGTGTTGAGGACGCCGATGACGTCGGCGAGGTGGCCCTCGATCGGGCGGTCGAGGCCGGTGCCGAAGAGGGCGTCGACCACGAGGTCGGCCTCCGCGAGCGCGGCCTCGAGCGGCGCGAGCGGCGCGCCCGGGGGGAGCTCGGTCAGCGCGCCGCCGAGATCGACGTACGCGTCGTGGTTGATGCGGCTGTCGCCGGTGACCTTCTCGGACGGGGCCGCCAGGAAGACCTGGACCTCCGCGCCGCGGGCGAGGAGGTGGCGCGCCACGACGAAGCCGTCGCCGCCGTTGTTGCCGGCGCCGCAGGCGACGACGACGCGGGCGTGGAGCGGGTACGTCGCCGGCTGCCCGGGGCTCGGGACGTGCCGCACCGGGAACGAGCGGACCCGCGCGGCGCGGGCATCGTCGACGTCGCGGCGGCCGTTGGGCGGGGGCGGGACGCTGCCGGCGCGGGGGCCGCCCCCGGAGGCCAGCGTCGCGGGCCAGAGCGCCTTCGCGGGCGCGGCCAGGTGCGGCGCGGGGCGCGCGGCGTGGCCGGGGAGCCCGGCGGCGCCGGCGTGCGCGGCGCTGCGCGCCTCGATGATCGCCGAGATCACGTCGGCGGCGCCGCGTCCCGCGTTCTCCATGAGGACCACGCCGGGGACGTGGCAATGGTGGATCGCGTGCTTGTCGAAGGCGCGCATCTGCGCGCGCGATAGGACCGGAATCACGAGCGCCCTTTCCCTTCGTCGTCCAGGTTGGATCGGCCTTCGCCGTCCTCGTCATTCGCCGTCGGGGATCGGCCTTCGCCGTCCCCTTCAACCGTGGTCGGGGATCGGCCTTCGCCGTCCCCTTCCAGGATCACCACCGCCGCCGCCACGCCGGCGTCGTGCGTGATCGACAGGTGCACCCGCTGGACGCCCATGCGATCCGCGAGCGCGCGCGCCGGGCCGTGGAGCGCCATCGTCGGCGGCGTGCGCGGCGCGCCGCGCACCTCCAGGTGGTGCCAGCCGACCCCCGGCGCCCCGGCCAGCGCCTTCACCACCGCCTCCTTCGCGGCGAAGCGGCCCGCGAGCGCCGTCGCCCGGTCGACACGGTGCGCGAGCGAGCGCCGCTCGGGCTCGGACAGCACGCGCTCCCAGAACCGTTCCCCCCACCGCGCAAGCGCCTCCTCCATGCGTCCGATGCCGCAGACGTCGATGCCGATGCCGAGGATCACGCAGCCACCTCGAGCGGCCGAGGGCTCGGCCAAGCGGCCAGCGGCGCGGCGTCCTCGCAGGCGGCGCTCGACGCGGTGCGAGCGCCGGAACAGAGACACAGGGGGATGGCCATGGGGCGACTCTACCCTATTCAATGGCGACGCCCCGCGAAACGCGATCCGCCGCTCGCCCCGATCGCGGAGAGGCGCCCTCGTGGGCCGCGCGCCGGCGAGGCGGAGGCCCGGCGCGAGGCAAGCGGCCGCGGCCCACGGCGACCGCCTCGCGGCGAGCGCGGCGGCGGCGTCGCCGAAGCGCGCCGATCGCGGCTAGCATCCTCCGCGGCGCCCATGCAGACAGCCCTCGATCTGACGGTCATGCTCCCGCAGAGCGCCTACGACTACGGCGAGCGCTCGTCGGGCGAGGCCCACGGCGTGGTGTTGACCAAGCCCCACGTCGTGAACCTCATCCTCGATCTCGCGGGCTACACGGCGGACCGGGATCTCGCGTCGATGTCGCTGCTCGAGCCGGCCTGCGGCCACGGCGCCTTCCTCGTCCCGGCCGCCGAGCGGCTGATCCAGTCGGCGCGCCGCCACGACCGCGACCTCCTGCAGATCGAGTCCGCGATCCGGTCGTACGACGTCGCGCGCGATCACGTGGGCCGCGCCCGCCTCGCCGTCGCCGGCGCGCTCGCCCGGCTCGGGCTGCCCCACGGCGACGCAGAGCGCCTCGCGGAGGCCTGGATCGCCCACGGCGACTTCCTGCTCACCAGCCAGGGGCGCCGCTTCGACGCGGTGGTCGGCAACCCGCCCTACATCCGGATCGAGCAGCTCTCGCCCGAGCTGCAGGAGGAGTATCGCCACCGGTACAGATCGCTCTACGACCGCGCCGATCTCTACGTCGCGTTCATCGAGCGCGGCCTCGATCTCCTCGCGCCCGGCGGGGTCCTCTCCTTCATCTGCGCCGACCGGTGGACCCTCAACCGGTACGGCGCCCCGCTCCGCCGCATGCTCTCGAGGTGGTTCCGGGTGCAGTGCTATATCGACCTCCACGCCGCCTCCCCGTTCGAGTCCGACGTCGCCGCCTATCCGTCGATATTCGCGGTGTCGCACGGCAAGACAGGCAGCGTCCCCGTCGCGACGCTGCGCACCGCCTCTCCGGAGGAGTGCGAGGCCGCGTCCGCCGCCCTGCGCGGCGCGCCGGCGCCCGGCGCGGGCGTCGCCGTGTCGGAGTACCCCTCCTGGTTCGAAGGGGACGACCCGTGGGTGCTCAGCTCGCCCGAGCACCTCGAGGCCCTGCGCGCCCTCGAGGCGCGGTTCGCGCCGATCGAGGAGGTGGGCGGGACCCGCGTCGGCATCGGCGTCGCCACCGGGAACGACAGGATCTACATCGTCGGCGGCGACGTCGATATCGAGCGTGACCGCCTCGTGCCGCTCGTCATGCGAGACCAGCTCGAGGACGGCCGCGTCCGGGACGCCGGGCGGTTCGTCATCAACACCTTCGGAGACGACGGCAAGGTGGTCAATCTCGACGAGTACCCGAAGCTCGCCGGATACCTCCGCGCCCACGAGGCCGAGATCAGGAGACGCTACATCGCCCAGCGGAACGCCGCGAGCTGGTTCCGCACCATCGATCGCGTGGTCCCCGAGCTCGCCTCCGCCCCGAAGCTCCTCATCCCCGACATCGCAGGATCCAACGAGGTTGTCTACGAGGACGGCAGGTTCCACCCGCACCACAACCTCTACTTCGTCACGTCGGAGGGCTGGGACATGGAGGCGCTCGGCGGGCTGCTCAGCTCCAGGGTCGCCCTCTTCTTCGTGTGGTCTTACGCCGTCAAGATGCGCGGCGGCTACCTGCGCTTCCAGGCCCAGTACCTGCGGCGGATCCGCCTGCCCCCGCCGGCGAGCGTCGCCGACGATCTGATAAGCGATCTCCGGAGCTCCTTCCGAGAGCGCGATTTCCACCGCATCGATGCGCTCGCGCTGCGCGCCTATGGCATCGACGCGCTCCCGCGGTTCAGCTTCGTCGACACGAGGAGATAGCGCGCTATCGGGCGCCGGGCGCGGCGTGATACCGTCGCGCTTCCACACAGCGTTCGGGGCGAGGGACGAACGGATGACGGCGGAGAAGATCGCGTGCGCTAGCCGTATCGAGGCGGTCGTCGTGTACGCGCGCGGGGCGATCGTCACCCGCCGCGTCGAGCTCGCGGAGCCGCTCCCCCGCGGGGCGCTCGAGCTCTCGGTGCCGGGGATCACGCCGCTCGCCGCGCCGGGGAGCTTCCGCGCGCTCGTGGTCGCGGCGGGCGCGCCCGCCTCGGCGGCGCCGCGCGAGGTCGTCGGCGTGCGGGCGCGGCTCGTCGTGCCCCCGGCCCCCGTCTCGAGGAGCGCGCTCTCGGCGCAGCTCCGCGCGCTCGAGCTCGCGATCGAGCGCCTGTCGGCCGAGCACGACCACCTCCGCCGCTGGCGCGACCAGCTCGGGGCCGTCGCGCTCCACCCGGAGCTCGCGCGGCGCTTCCGGCCGGGGGATCCGGCGGCCCGCATCCGCGACGCCCTCGCGGTGAGCGGCCTGCTCTCCGGCGAGCTCGCCGCGCTCGACGCCCGCCTTGCCGCGCTCGAGGCGGAGCTCGAGCGCGCCCGCAAGGAGCTCCTCGCCGCGCAGCTCGACGCCGCCCAGGCGACCAGCGGCGAGGTCGAGGAGCGCGCCCCGGCGCGCCTCGACGTGGCCGTGCGGCTCGCGCCCGCGCGCGGCGGTCCGGGCGGCGAGCCGGCGCTCCGGCTCGAGTACGCCGTCGCCGCCGCGCGGTGGTGGCCCGCCTACGCGGCGCGGTTCTCGCGCGGCGCGACGGAGGTCGCGCTGCAGCTCGACGCCCTCGTCGCGCAGGCCTCCGGCGAGGACTGGAAGGACGTGCGCCTCGCGCTCGCCACGGCCGACCTCGTGCAGGACACGCGGCTGCCGGAGCTCGCCTCGCTGCGGCTGAGCCGCGCGCAGCGCCCCCCGCGCCGCGGCTACCGCCCGGCGCCGGAGGGCCTCGACGCCATGTTCGAGGGGTTCGACCGCTTCGTCGCCGCCCTCCCCCCGCCCGCCGCGGGGACCACGGCCCCCCCGGCGGAGCTCCCGCCCCCCGCGTCCGCCGACGACGACGAGCCCACGCTGAGCCGGTCCGCGCCGGACAAGGGCAGACACGAGCTGCGGGAGGCCATGGCCAGGATGGCGCCGCCGCCCGGCGGGGCCGCGCCGCCGCTGCCGCCCGCCGAGACGGCGACGCCGCCGACGATGTGGCCGGAGCGCGGCGCGTCCGCCCCCGCCTCGAAGCTGCCCCCGCCGCCGCGGATGCCAGCCGCCGCGCCGATGCCGGCCGCCGCGCCGATGCCGGCCGCCGCGCCGATGCCGCTCGCCGCGCCGGCGCGGAGGTCGCGCGGGCTGTCGCTCCCGTCGTTCGGCGGCGGCGGCCCGCCCCCGGCGCAGGATCTCCGGGCGAGCCCGCCCCAGGCGCCCATGGCCGCCTTCGCCTCCGAGGCGAGCGCCGAGCGCGCGGCCGTCCTGCTCGAGGAGTCGCTCGCCCTCGACGACGCGCTCGACGGCGCCGGCGCGGCCCCGGCGCCGCTCGAGCCGGCGCAGGTCGAAGGGTGGCTCGACTTCGACGCGCTGCACCTCCCCGGGGCAGGCCCGCAGCGCGGCCGGCTCGCGCGCGACGAGCCCCGGGTCTCCGGGCGCGCCGCGTGGCGGGCGCAGGCGGAGATCGACAGGCTCGGCGCCCCGCCCCGGGCCGTGGACCCGCGCGACTCGCGCGGGCAGTTCGACCACCTCTACGCCGGCGAGGGCGCCGCCGACGTGCCGTCGAACGGCAGGATCCACCGCGTCGCGCTGAGCGCCGCGCGCGCCCCCGCGGCGCCCCGCTTCGTGACCGCGCCGCGCGAGGCCGCCGAGGTCTACCGCGAGGCGCGCGTCGAGAACCCGTTCGACGCCCCGCTGCTCGCGGGGCCGGTCGAGGTCTTCGTCGACGGCGCCCTCGCCGCGCAGTCCGCGATCGGGCACGTCGACCGGGGCGGCCTCCTCCGCGCCGGCCTCGGCGTCGAGGAGCGGATCCGGGTCGCGAGGAACGCGCGCGTGGAGGAGTCGAGCGCCGGCCTGCTCGGCGGCTCGCTCGCGGTCGAGCACGCGGTCACCGTCGACCTCTCCTCGTCGCTCGGCGTGGGCGTCGAGGTCGAGGTCCTCGATCGCATCCCCGTGACGGACGACAAGGACGTCGAGATCAAGCTGGTCTCGTCGCACCCGAAGGCCGAGCCGTACACCCAGGAGGACCTCGGCGAGCCCGTGCGCGGCGGGCTGCGCTGGCGCGTGCCGATCGCGCCCGGCGGCAAGGCCTCGGTCGCCTTCACCTACCGCGTGGTGTTCTCCTCCAAGAACGAGATCGTCGGCGGTAACCGTCGAGAATAACAGGTGAATTTGGCGCGCCATGGCAACGGCAACGGATGCGAGCGGGTCGGGCGGGGCGGAGCGGAGCGCCGGCGGCGGGGGCGAGGGCGGAGCGGCCGGCAGCGGCGCGGGCGCCGGCGGAGCGGGCGCCGGCGGAGCGGGCGCCGGCGGCGATGGAGCCGGCGCGCCCCACCCGAGCGCGGCGCGCGTGGTGACGCTGTTCGAGGATCGCGCCGAGGTCGTGCGCGCCGCGCGCGTCGAGGTCGCGGCCGGGGCGCAGTGGGTCGCGATCGGCGGCGTGTCGGTGTTCGTCGACGAGCGCACCGTGCAGGCGCGCGTCGCGGGCGCGGGCGACGAGGTCGCCGGCGCCGACGGGGCCGGCGCGGTCCGGGTGACGGCGGCGCGCGTGCGGTGGAGGGCGCACCGGGAGGCGGCGCTCGGGCGCGAGGCGATCGACGCGCTGGAGCGCGAGCAGCGCGAGGCGTCCCGCCGGGCCGGCGCCGCCGAGCGCGCGCGGGACCGGGCGTCGCGCCGCGAGGCGCACCTCGACCAGCTGCTCGCGACGTGGGCGCAGGCGATGGGCGAGGTCCCGAAGGACGCCGGCGAGCCCGCGCGCCTCGCCTCGTGGCGCGCCGGGGTCGAGGCCCTCCACGCGGCGCTCGCCGAGGCCCTCGGCGCTTCGGCGGACGCGCGCGCGGCGCGGGCGCGCGCCGAGGACGACGCCCGGCGCGCCGCGGCGCGGCTGCGCGAGGGATCGATCGAGCAGCCGCGCTACGAGGCGGTGATCGAGGTCGAGGTGCACGCGCCCGCGCCGCAGCCCGTCGAGATCGAGCTGACGTACCGCGTCGCGTGCGCGATCTGGCGCCCCGAGCACCTGGCGCGGCTCTCGGGCGGCGCCGCGGGCGCGGCCGCAGCCGGCGCCTCGACCGCGGGCGGCCTCGAGGCGCAGGGGGCCGGCGGCTCGGTCGAGCTCACCACCTGGGCGGCGGCGTGGCAGGCGACGGGCGAGGCCTGGGAGAACGTCACCGCGCGCTTCTCGACCGCGCGGCCGTCGCGGAGCGCCGAGGCGCCGCTCCTCGCGGACGACGTCCTCCGCGCGCGGCGCAGGGCGGAGGTCGACCGCCGCCGCGTCGTCGTCGAGGCGCGCGAGCAGGCCATCGCCACGGCCGGCCTCGGCCGCGGCCTGCAGGCCGTCGACGAGATGCCGGGCGTGGACGACGGGGGCGAGCCGCTGATCTTCGAGGCGGCGGAGCCGGTGACCCTCCCCTCCGACGGCCGCCCGACGCGCGTCGAGATCGCGCGGCGCTCGCTCCCGGCCGAGCTCGCGCTCGTGCTGTACCCCGAGGCCCACCCCGCGGCGCACCTGCGCGCGACCGTGACGCTGGACGGCGGCGGCGCCAGCGCCCGGCCGCGCCCGTTGCTCGCGGGCCCGGTGAAGGTCGCGCGCGGCGGCAGCCTCATCGGCCGCGCCCGGCTCGACTTCGTCGGCGCCGGCGAGCCGTTCGAGCTCGGCTTCGGCGTGGATGACGCGGTGCGCGTGCGGCGCACCGTGGACGAGGAGCAGGACACCTCGGCGATCACCGGCAGCCGCAAGATCCGCCGGCGCGTGAAGCTCTCGCTCTCCAACCTCTCCAGCCACGCGAAGCGGGTGCTGGTCACCGAGCGGATCCCGGTCAGCGAGGTGGCCGACGTGGAGATCGCGCTGATCGAGGCTCCCGGCTGGACGCTCGACGAGAAGGACGGCTTCCTCCGCGGCCGCGTCGAGCTGCCGCCGAAGGGGCTGAAGACGATGTCGTTCAGCTACGAGCTCCGCGCCGCCGCGAGCGTGGTGTTGCCGTTCTGAAAAGCCGGCGTCACGGTCGCGATCCTCGGCGAGGAGCGCCGTTGACAGGACGCCATGCGCTTCTGTAACTGATGGATTCTCCAGCAGCTTCACCCGCGGAGGAGGAGGATCGCCATGAGGCAGCAGATCGACGGGGCCGTGGTGCTGACCGCCGCCGACGAAGACGTCACGGAGTACTTGCCGAACAGAGGCGTCTTCTTCGCGCAGCTGCTGGGGAAGGGGCTCGGGCAGGCCTTCGGCTTCTACAAGGGCAAGATGGAGCCCGGCTGCGAGATCTCGCGCGAGCTCCACACCGAGACCACCGAGACGATCTATATCCTCTCCGGCAAGGCGCTCGGCATCGTCGGCGACCGCGAGGTGCCGCTCGGCCCCGGCCAGATGATGCACGTCGAGAAGAACGTGCACCACGGGCTGCGCAACGCGGGCGCCGGGCCGCTGGAGTTCCTCGTCATCGGCCACCCCGATTTCTGATCGCGCGGCCCGCCCCTTGAGGTGCACCGCTGCCCTCCGGTCCGCCTGCGGCGCGCTCGCCGCCGCGGCGCTGCTCGGCGCGGCGGCGGCGCTGGCCGAGCCGGCGAAGGCGCCGCCCGCCGCGGCGGCGCTGGCCGGGCCCGCGAAGGCGCCGGCCGCGCTGGCCCCGGCGCCGCCGGAGCGCGCGCGGCGCGAGGTCGCGTGGGACCCGCGCTGGCCGCGCTTCCGCGTGAGCGAGTACGTGGCCACGGGGCTCCTGGCCGCGGCCGCCTTCGGGACGCTGGCCATCCCGCCGTCGGAGGGCCGGTGGACGACCGTGAACGGCTTCGACGTCTCGGCGCGCCGGGCCCTGCGCATCCAGAGCGATCGCCAGCGCGAGATGGCGCGCGACGCGAGCGATCTCCTGCTCACGGCGCTGACCAACCACCTCGCGGTCGACGCCCTGCTCGTGACGTGGTGGGGGCACGGGCGCGGCAGCGTCGCGTGGGAGATCGCGATGATCGACATCGAGGCGCTCGCGTTCAACGCGGCCCTGAACGGCGTCGTCGCGGGGCTCACGAGCCGCGAGCGCCCCTACCGCGCCGGGTGCACCGGGCCGGAGGAGCAGCAGGACCACGACTGCCGGGGGAGCAAGCGGTACCGGAGCTTCTTCAGCGGCCACAGCTCGACCGCGTTCACGGCGGCGGGGCTCGTGTGCTCGCACCACGCGCGCCTGCCCCTCTACGGCGGCGGCGCGGCCGACGCGCTCGCGTGCGCCGCGTCGCTCGGGACGGCGGCCGCCGTGGCGACGCTGCGGGTCGTCTCGGACCAGCACTTCGCGACCGACGCGATCACCGGCGCGACCGTCGGCGCCCTGACGGGCTTCGGCCTCCCGTGGCTCCTGCACTACCGCGGCGGCGCCCCGGAGGCCGGCGCGCCGCGCGGCGACGGCGTCTCCATCCGCCTCGTGCCCGCGCCGCTCGGCGGGTACCTCGTGGGCAGGTTCTAGCGATGGCGCTGCGCCGCACGCTCGCCGCCGCCGCGGCGCTCGCCGCGCTCGCCCTCCCGCCCGCCGCGGCCCGGGCCCAGGACCCGGCCGACCTGCCGCCGCCCGCCGTCGATCCGCCGCCGGTGCCCTCGGGGGTCGACCTCCTGCAGAAGCGCTCGTACTGGGCGCGGAGCGCGGGCGCGCGCCCGTTCGTCTCCGCGGTGCTGGAGCTCGGCGTCGTCTACTACCGGCCGAGCCTCGCGCTCGGCTTCGGCAAGCCGCACTGGTCCTGGCTCGGGCTCGAGGGCTACGCGAGCGTGTCGCCGAGCGGCGGCGCCGAGTACGTGGGCCTCCGCGCCGCGCTGCCCAGCGTGGAGATCCGCGGCGGCGCGCGGTACGCCTTCGCGACGAGCCAGTACTTCCTCGAGCCGCGGGCGTCGTACACGCGCAGGCAGACCGAGCTCATGGAGGGCCCGAGGTCGCGCTATGTCGCGGGGGAGATCGAGGTGTCGGGCTCGATACCCCTGCTCGGAGGCAGCCTGTTCGGCGTGGCCACGGGCTATGCGGTGCTGGGCGCGCCCGAGGGGCTCTACCTCTACGAGGAGGCGCTCCACACGGTGATGAAGCCGCCCTATCTCTACCGCGCGCGGCTCGGCTTCCTGGGGGAGATGGACCGGTTCGGCGAGCTCCGGTTCGGCGCCGCCGCCGAGGTGATCGGCAATCCCGGCCGCGGGAGCGTCATCGTGCGCATCGGCCCGGTGCTGGCCGTCTCGCTGACACACCACCTGGACGCGGTGGGGACGGCGATGGTGGTGGCGGCGACGCCCGATCAGCTCGGGCTCCTTGGCGCGGATCTCGGGCAGCTCGGCCTGCGGTACCGGTGGGCGACCGGCGATCGCTGGCCGGAGTTCCCCTGACGCATGCGCCCGCCGCGGGGCGTGGTAAGCGTCTCGACATGAACAAGCTCATTCCCCTGACCTTCCTCGCCGCCGCGCTCGCGGCGTGCACGCAGCCCGGCGAGCCCACCGCGCCCGCGGCGAACGGCGCCGCGGCGGCGCAGCCCGCCAAGGCCGACGCCCCGGAGGCCAAGCCCGCCGAGGCGAAGCCCGCCGAGGCCAAGGCGGCCCAGGCGCCGGCGACGCAGGCGAAGATCGGCCAGCCCGCGCCCGATTTCACGCTGCCGGACCTCGACGGCAAGCCCGTCAAGCTGGCCGACTACAAGGGCAAGACGGTCGTCCTCGAGTGGTTCAACCCCGGTTGCCCGTTCGTGCAGCTCTCGCACCGCAAGGGCGGCCTGAAGGACGTGCCGGCGCAGCACACCCAGAAGGGCGTCGTGTGGCTCGCCATCAACTCGGGCGCTCCGGGCAAGCAGGGCACCACCCGGGAAGAGAACGTGAAGGCAAAGCAGGAGTTCGGGATGAGCTACCCGCTCCTCATCGACGAGAAGGGCGATGTCGGTCGCGCGTACGGCGCCCAGCGCACACCGCATATGTACATCATCGACCCGCAGGGCACGCTCGTCTACGCGGGCGCCATCGACAGCACGAAGGGCGGTGAGCCCGAGCCCGGAGAGCAGGTCACGAACTACGTCGATGCGGCGCTCGCCGAGCTCACCGCCGGCAAGGCGATCTCCACGAAAGAGACCGAGGCCTTCGGCTGCACCGTCAAGTACTGAGAAGTACTGCGCGCCTCGCGAGCGGACCCATCCGCTGCATCGCAGCTGGACCCACCCGGCATCACGTCACGCAGCCCACAAAAGCGTCACGGACGTTATCTCCCCGCGTCGATCCTGCGTCCGACGTGGTCAGCGCGCCCCCACCCTGCGCCCGCCGCACAGACGTCGCGCGGCCCGCATCGCACCCTCGCGCCCTCGTGGACTATCCTGGAACACAACACGGCGCAGGACTCGGACCTTCCCGGGTGTTGACATGGACATAACCCCAGGTTTACCGTTCTACGACGGCTCTGTAACAACATCGCTCGTAGCTCACGCCCCAGGCGAGACGCTCCGTGGCAAGCGACCCGGCGGTTCGGAAGATGGCGAGTCGAGGCCATCGCGCTGGGAGCTGCCGAGGCAGGTGAGGATGCGAAGGTTCATGTCGATGCGCTCGCGGGCGATGGGCGATGCGGCGCGCCGCGGTCCTGGCGTGGTCGTCGCGCCCCTCCCAGGACGGGACCGGCGCCCCGAGCCCGAGGGGCTCCGCCTTCGATGTTGAAGCGGGTCCGGTTCATGAGCCGAGCGGGGAGAGCGAGCCCGGAGAGCGCCAAGGTCGCGCGCTCGGCGGGCGCTGAGCCCACGTCGCGGCCCGTCCCGCTCGCGCCCCAGAGCCGGCCGTCGCGCTCGGCGCCGCAGGGAGGCTCGGGCGCCACGCAGGAGACGGTGTTCGCGTCCGTCGATCCGCCCTCCTCGCGCGTGCCGAGCCGGTTCCCCATCCGCGACTGGGACCGCTACGAGTGCGTGTCGCTCGTCGGCAGAGGGGGCATGGGCACGGTCTACAAGGCCAAGGACCCACGGCTCAAGCGGTACGTGGCGCTCAAGCTCATCCGGGGCAACGACCCGGATCTCGCCCAGCGCTTCATCTGGGAAGCGCAGGCCCAGGCCCGGGTCGAGCACCCGAACGTCTGCAAGGTGTACGAGGTCGGCGAGGCGCAGGGCCAGCCGTTCATCGCCATGCAGTACATCGACGGCCAGCCGCTCCACCGCGTGGCCCAGCAGATGTCGCTCGAGCAGCGGGTGAAGATCGTGGCCGACGTGGCCGACGGCCTCCACGCCGCCCACCGGCTCGGGCTGATCCACCGCGACATCAAGCCGGCGAACATCCTGGTCGAGCGGACGGCCGACGGCGCCTTCCGCCCGTACCTGCTCGATTTCGGGCTCGCCCGGGACATCGCCGCGGACGGCCGGGCGACGACCAGCGGCGAGGGGACGCCGGCGTACATGGCGCCCGAGCAGGTGTCCGGGGGCCAGCGCCAGCTCGATCGCCGCACCGACGTCTATTCGCTCGGCGCCACGCTCTACGAGATCCTCGCCGGGCGCCCGCCGTTCGTCGACCCGTCGGTGACGAACCTCGTCGCCCGGGTCGCGAACGAGCTGCCCGTGCCGGTGCGCCAGATCGACGAGGACATCCCGCTGGATCTCGAGACCATCGTGATGAAGTGCCTCGCGAAGGAGCCCCAGCGGCGGTACGACTCCGCGAAGACGCTCGCCCTCGACCTCGGGCGCTACCTCGAGGGCGATCCGATCGACGCGCGGCCCCCGAGCCTCGTTTACCGCGCCCTGAAGCGGGCGCAGAAGCACAAGCTCGCGGTCTCGGCGGCCGCGGCGGCCCTCCTCGTGCTCGCCCTGTCGGGCGCCGTCGCCCTCCGCGCGAAGCTCGCCGCCGCGCGCCAGGCCGAGCTCTCGGCGCGCGTGGCGTCGCTGGCCCAGGGCTTCGGCCAGGACGTCAAGGAGATGGAGCTCTTCATGCGCTACGCGTACGCGCTCCCGCTCCACGAGGTGTCGCGGGAAAAGGAGGTCATCCGCGCGCGCATGGGCGAGATCGACCGGAAGATGCAGGCCATGCGCGAGGCCGGGGGCGATCTCGTCGAGGGGCCGGGCCACTACGCGCTCGGGCGCGGGCACCTCGCGCTGCACGAGCCCGAGGAGGCGCTCTCGCACCTCGAGGCGGCGCTCGCGAGCGGGTACGCCGCGCGGGAGGCGAAGTTCGCGGCGGGCCTCGTGCACGGGATGCTCTACAGAAAAGGGCTCGACCGGGCGCGGCGCCTCACCGACAAGGGAGAGTGGTCCGCGGAGCAGCTCGAGCTCGAGGAGCGGCACAGGGTCCCGGCGCTCAAGCACCTGAGGGACAGCGCGCGCGCGGCCGCGGAGCCGTCCTCGTACACCGCGGCGCTCATCGAGCTCTACGAGGGCCGGTTCGACGAGGCGCTCGCCGACGCGCGGCGCGCGTTCGCGCGATCGCCGTGGGAATACGAGGCGAAGATGCTGGAGGGCGACATCCTGCTCGCGAAGGGCGCGGCGGCGCGCGACCTCGGGGAGCGCGGGGCGGCGCTCGCCGAGTTCCGGCTCGCCGCCGCCTCGTACGAGGTCGCGGCCGAGATGGCCGAGAGCGATCCCGACGTCCACGAGGCGGCCGCGCGCGCCCTCAGCGAGATCATGCTGATCGAGGCGCAGCGCGGCGGCGACGCCGAGGAGATCTTCGCGCAGATCATCGCCCGCTGCGACAAGGCGCTCCGCGCGAACCCGCGCGCGAGCGGCGCACACGCGAAGAAGGCGTGGGCGCTCGTGCACCGGGCCAGGCGCGACCTCGCGCGGGGCAGGGACCCGAGGCCGGATCTCGCGCAGGCGATCGCGTCGAGCGAGAAGGCGGTCCAGGAAGACCCGTCGGACGCGACCGCGCACGGCGCGATGGGGGCGAGCGTCTTCCTCCTCGCGTCCCACGAGGGCGCCCTGGGGCTCGACGTGTGGCCGTCGCTCGAGCGCGCCGTCGAGAGCATGCAGCGGTCGCTCGCGCTCGATCCGAGCTCCTTCTGGGCGTGGAACGACGCGGGCGTCGCCTACGGCATGATGGCCGAGCGCAGCGCGTCCCGCGGCGCCGATCCCCTCCCCCTCTTCGAGCTCAGCGCGTCGCACACCGCGCGGGCGATCGAGATCGCGCCGAACGACGCGCCCCTGCTCCTCCACCAGGGCTGGTTCCACGCGCAGCGGGCGCAGTACGAGCTCGACCACGGGGCGCCGCCCGAGGAGTCGCTCGATCTCGCCAAGGACAACCTCGAGGCGGCGCTCCGGCTGCGCCCGGACAGCGCTTCGGCCCACGGCGCCCTGGCCCTCACCTACCTGATCCAGGGCCGGTACGAGCGGCTCGCCGGCGGGAGCCCGGAGGTCGCGCTCGCGCGGTCGCTCGACGGCTACGCCGCGGCGGTGAGCCTCCGCCCGGAGGATCTCGAGGCCCAGCAGGGGGCCGGCCTCGCGCGCCTCGAGGCGGCGCGGTGGGCGCTCGACCGCGGCGAGGATCCGACGGCGGCGCTCCGCGCGGCGAGGGGCGCGATCGAGCGCGTCCTCTCCGCGAAGCCCGTGAGCGCGGGGGCGCTCCTCGCGCTCGGGCAGGTCGACCTGGTCTCGGCGCGGTGGCTCGCGTCCCGGGGCAGGAGCCCCGCGCCGCCGCTCGACGCCGCGGAGCGCGCGCTGCTCCGCGCCCTCGAGGCGAGCGACCGGAACGCGCGGATCTTCGGCGCCCTGGCCGAGGTCCACCGGCTGCGCGCGGCCTCGGCCGCGCCGAGCCTCGTCGACGCGCGCGCGGAGGCCGAGGCCGGGCTCGCGCTGATCGATCGCGCGCTGGCCATCGATCCGGCCCTCCCCGCGGCGATCGCCGAGCAGGGCGCGCTGCTCCTGCTGAAGGCGAAGGCGGAGCCCGAGCCGGCGCCGCGCCGGGAGCTGGCCCGGCGCGCCGGGTCGCTGCTCGAGCGAGCGCTCCGCGACGACCCGCTCCTCGCGCGCGAGCACGCGCCCTCCCTCGACGAGGCGCGGAAGGTCGCGGAGGCGGGCGGGGGCGGGCCGTAGCGCCCGCGCGGCCGCAGCGCGGGCGCTGCCCGCTGCGCCTGGGTCGCCTGCGCGGCCGGCGGAGCGCTACGGCCGGCGCTTCGGGCGCGAGAGCCTGGCCATGGCCTCGTCGTGGGCCCACTTGACGCGCATGAACTCGCCGGCGTCGCCGCCGCGATCGGGGTGCGTGACCAGCGCGAGCCGGCGGAACGCCCGGCGGACCTCGGCCGCGCCGGCGGCCTCCGGGACGCCGAGCACCGCGAACGGCGACACGCCGCGCGCGGAGGTGGGCCGCGAGGGGGCGCGCCGCGACGGCTCGGAGGGAGGCGGCGGGGGCGCCTCCCTCCGCGCGCGCGGCTTGGGCCACGGGGGCTCGCCGCGCAGGACGCGCGTCCAGGCCGTCGCCCACGCCGGCGCGATCTCGACGAGCGGGCGCCCGGCGGCGCGCTCGGCCTGCGCCCTCGCCTCCTCCACGGTCCGCGCGCCGCCCTGGCTCGCGTCCGGAGGGCGGAACGGCTCGCGCGCGGGCTCGGCCGTCCACCAGGCCGCCCACAGGAAGCGCCGGCGGCGCGTCGGGGTCACCGCGTAGACGCCGCGGAGCGGGAGCGACATCGGGGCCGGGCCTTCAGAAGATCTCGGGGCACCACGGGGCGCGCGCGGCGCGGAACAGGCGATCCGCGCGCTCGACGGCGCCCTCCGAGAGCGCCTCGACCTGGCCGGCGTCGGCGAGGCACCGGAAGGAGACGCCGCCGAGGTACGCCGAGCCGAGCGCGGTGATGTCGAGGCGGAGGTCCGGCGCCGCGCTGGTCCGCGCCGCGCGCCGCTCGCCGCCGTCGAGCCGGAACCGGCCGGCGTTCCAGGGGCAATCGCGGTCGGCGATCTCGAGCGTGAGCGGCTCGCCGCTGCCGTAGGCGCGCGCCGCGAGCGCGGCCTCGACGTCCACGATCCGCACCCAGATCCCGTCGCTCGCCGTGAGGCGCAGGCGCCGCGGCTCGACGAGGAGCAGGCCGAGCGGGTGATCCGGCGGCAGGAGGCTCGCCTCGATCCGCTGCGCCAGGTCGATGTCGAAGAGGTAGCGCCAGACGAGCCGGGTCCCGAGCGGCGTCGCGCCGATCGCCTCGATCACGCGGATCGAGCCGATCGGGATGTTGGAAGCGTCCCACCGGTGGTGCATGCAGTAGAGCGCGTACGCCTCGGCGCGCCCGTCGACCTCGATCACGACGCGCTGGAGCGGGCCGCCCCCCTGGCGGCTGAACTCGTTGTCGGCCAGCCGGCGGACCTGCCACCACACCTTCGAGCGCGCGAGCATCCCGGGGGCGAACGCGCGGGCGCGCTCCCAGACCGGCGCGAACGCCTCGAGCGCCTCCGCCTCGTCGAGCAGTCGCGCCCGGCCCTGCGCGCCCGCCTCGCCGCGGAACGCGGCGCGATCCCGCTCGATCGAGATGGAGCACGCCTGGGACGCGATGCCGTAGCCGAAGCGGCCGTAGATGCCGCCCTCCGTGGCCCAGAGCGAGGAGATCGGCTGCCCCTCGGCCCGCGCGTCCTCGAGGTGCCGGCGGATGAGGCGCGTGAGGATGCCGCGGCGGCGGTGCGTCGGGTGCACCGCGACCATCGTGAGCCCGGCGACGGGCACGGCGCCGCCCGGGGTGGTCATCGTGAACGAGAACGAGCCGGCGGCCCCGACGATCGACGCGCCGTCGTAGGCGCCGAGGCGCGACGTGAGCTCGGGGAGGCGCTTCGCCCCCTCGAGGCGCTCGGGGTTCGGGAGCGCGCCGAACGCGGTGAGGATCGGCTTGGAGACTTCGGCCTGTTGCTCGGCGGTCAGCTGCCGGAGCTCGATATCCATGCGGACACGATAGCAAACGAGCGGCGCGCCCCGGCGCAGAAGCAAAGGAGCCACGCGGCCGGGCTCGGCGATCTCGGCGGCGCGCCGCCCTCGAGCGGCGGCCTACGCGCTCAGCCGCTCCCGCTCGCGCGCCGCCGCGCGACGGACGCGCGTCTTCAGCCAGGCCTCGATGAGCGGCCACACCGTGAGCGGCGCGTCCCTGCCGACGACGATGTCGAGGTGGCCGCGCGGGAACTCGCGGTACGTCCGGTCCGACGAGCGGCTGAAGTCGTAGGCCGGCTTCACGGACGCCGGCGGCGCGAGGTCGTCGTGCGTGCCCGCGATGACGAGCAGCGGCAGGTCCAGGTGCTCGAAGCGCTCGGCGTAGCCGAAGAGGCTGCCCATGTGGTGGCCGCTCTTCCGCGACGCCGCCGCGTCCAGGAACATGTTCCGGAGCACCGTGATGCTGCCGCTGTCCATGGCGAGCGACATGTGCTGCGTGAGCACCCGGGTCTCCATCGAGCCCGGCACGAACCCCCGGATCGGCAGCGGGAAGATCGGGCTCTCGATGAACGCGCGCACGAAGCGGAACGGCTCGCCCCACGCCGACAGCGGCAGCGCCCCCTGCCCGAGCGGGACCCGCTGGTCGACCGTCAGCATCAGCCGGCCGACGAGCTCGAGCACCCGCGACCCGTGCGTGAACAGGTAAGGGCTCCCGAGCGTGACGATCCCGCCCACCGCGTCGCCCATCGTCGGCGCCGTCGCGTAGCTGATGAGGCCGCCGAGCGAGTGCCCGACGAGGTACACCGGCCGCGGCCCCGAGATGCGCCGGATCTCCTCGATCGCCGCCGGCACGTCCTCGCGGACGAAGTCGGTCACGTGCCCCGGCCGCCGCGCCCCGAGGTGCCGCGACCGCCCGTGCCCGCGCAGATCCAGGTTGAAGACGTCGAAGCCCGCCCGCGCCAGGTAGTTCGAGAAGCTGCGCGACGGCAGGTGCCAGATGTACCGGTTCTGGCCGTACCCGTGGATCAGCAGCACGCTCGCCACCGTGCTCCGCAGCCGCGCGCTCCGCTTGCGGATCATCGCGAGCGGCACGTCGTGGACCGCCGCCTCCCGGTCGACCCCCGGGTCCTCGCCCCCAGGCGCGCGCGCCCCCTCGATCCCGCGGCTCGCCGGCGCGACCTCGATCGCCGTGCTGCGGACCCGCACCACCACGAGCTCCTTGATGAACCTGTCCCGCTCATCGCGGTCGACCGTCTGCTCGACCTGAGACTGGTGCAGGATCATCCTTTCCGTCTATTGCGGATTATTTTGCTGTGCGCAACCTCGGTCCGACGCGCTTCGCACGCCGGATGCGCCGGCGCCACGTCGCCGTCGGCGCCGGTGTCGCACGGCGGCCCAGGCCGGGCGCCGGCGAGCGCGCTCGGGGCACGCCCTGGTGGAAAAAGCTCTGCCTTGGGCGGTCCGCAGGCGTCACACGGCGCGGCGTCTCGTGTACCCTCGCGTCGGCTGGTACCCGGTGCACCGGGGCGCGCGGAGAACCGGAGCTGGGCCTCGGCGCGCTCGTTCCGCGCGTGCCCGGGGCCGGCCCTGACCTTACGCATCGCTAGGTGACCTACAATGTACGACGTGAAGATGGGTCGGCAGCTCGCGGTCGGGGTGCATGCCAGGGCCGCCGCGCTCGCCGCGCTGCTCGGCGCCGTTTGCTTCGCCGGGACGGCCCGCGCGCAGCCGGAGGACAAGCCCGGCGGCGCGCCGGACGACTCCCCCGCAGCGGACGAGCAGGCCAAGGACGAGCAGGCCAAGGACGAGCAGGCGCAGGGCGACAAGGCGCCCGACGAGAAGGACAAGCTGCCGGAGGCGCCGCCCGAGGCGGACGAGAACAGCCCGTTCGAGAAGGACGGCAAGGCCCACAAATTCATCGGCCTCCGGCTCCGGAACATCATCGTTCCGAAGTTCATGATCAACCTCTTCGCCGACGGCGGCGCGTCGGTGAACGTCTTCATGATCGGCCCGGAGTTCACCTCGCGCAAGAACGGGCTCGAGATCGATCTCGGGCTGTCCTACGCCGACTACTCGATGGATCCCTTCCTCTTCAAGGGGAAGAACGATGACCAGTTCGCCTGGGAGATGGTGTCGAGCAGCATGAAGCTCGTCTACTTCACGAGCGATCTCCTCTTCGACGTCCCGATCGACGACAAGGGCCGCTTCTCGTTCCTGGTCGGCGGCGGCGTCGGCATCGGCCTCGTGTTCGGCGACCTCCACCGCGCCCAGGCGTACCCGGGCGCCGCAGGGTCGAACCCGAGCCCCGACAACGTGGGCGCCTGGAGAAAGTGCTCCGGCCCGGGCGGCCCGGGCGGCCCCTACTGCGACGCCTCCAACAACCATTACGGCGACTACGACGAGCCGAGCTGGGTCAACGGCGGCTCGAAGCCGTCGATCTTCCCCTGGATCTCGTTCCCGCAGGTGAGCTTCCGGTACAAGCCGATCAAGCAGCTGCAGACGCGGCTCGACGCAGGCTTCTCCATCACCGGGTTCTTCTTCGGGCTGTCCGCCGGATATGGCCTCTGATCGAGGGATCGCGTGACGTCGCGCCCGCTGTTCCCCCCGCGATATGAGCCGATCGGGACGCTCGGAAAGGGCGGCGGCGGCGAGGTGTGGGCGGTGCGCGACCGGATCACCGGCAAGGCGGTCGCGCTGAAGACGCTCGGCGAGGACGCGGACGAGCCGGAGGTGCTCGCCCTCGTCCGCGAGGCGGCGGCGCTGTCGGGCGTCGAGGGCCTCGGCGTGCCGCGCGTGCTGCGCTTCGGCCGGCTGCCCGCGTCGGGGCGGCCCTTCATGGTGCGCGAGCTCGTCGAGGGGACGAGCCTCGCGGATCTGCTCGCGCGCAAGGGCGACCTGGCCAGGAACCTCGCCGCCATCGCCGACGCGGCCGATCAGCTCACGCGCCTGCACCGCGCCCTCGTCCTGCACGGCGACGTGAAGCCCGCGAACATCATCGTCGGCGAGGGCGGGCGCGCCACGCTCGTCGACCTCGGCCTCGCCGCGCCGTTCCGGGACGACGGCTCGCGGCCCGTGGGCCTCACGCCTCGCTACGCCGCGCCGGAGCTCTTCAAGGGCGACCCGCTCACCGTCCGCGCCGAGGTGTTCGCGCTCGGCGCGACCGTCGCCGAGGCGCTCCGCGAGAGCGAGGGCGAGCGCGATCCGAAGGTCGTCGACGCGCTCCAGGAGGTCGTCGACCGCGCCACCGCCAGGGACCCGAACGCGCGCTACCCGAGCGCGGACGAGCTCGCGAACGCGCTCCGGCGCGCGGCGCGGCTCCCCTGCGGGCCGAGCGAGGAGGCCGCCGGGCCGGCCGAGGCGGGCGCGCGGCCCGGCGCGGACGCGGGCGCGGGCGCGGTGGTCTGGCCGATCGTCGGGCTGGACGCGCCGACCGGCCGGCTGCTCGCGCAGATCATGGCGCTGCCCGCGGGCTCCGGGCTCGCGATCGCCGGGCCGCCGGGGTCCGGGCGGAGCGCGCTGCTCCGGCGCATCGCGTGGTCGCTCGAGGTCGGCGGCTACGCCGTCGCCTGGGTCGAGGCGGCCCGCGTGGCCGACCCGCGCGAGGCGCTCGCGATCGAGCTGCCGGAGCACGACCTCGGCCGGGTGACGGCGCTCGTCGACGACGCCGACCGGCTCGGCGACGCGGAGCTCGAGCGGCTCGACGAGGTGCGGAAGGCCGGCGGCAAGCTCGTGCTCGTGCTCGAGGAGCCGCCGGAGCGCGGGGCCGGCGCGGCGGAGGGCGCCTCGGCGGCGGGCGCGGCCGGCTCGCCCGCGCGCGCCGCGCTCGCCGGCCGCGGGTTCCAGCGCTTCGAGATGGCGCCCCTCGACGAGCAGGTCGCCCGCGAGCTCGTGCAGCGCACCATCCCGTCGCTGAGCGACGCGGTGGCCGCCCACGTCGTCTCGCGCGCGGGCCGGTGGCCCGGGCGCATCCGGGAGATCGTCGCGCGCATCGCGCGCGCGCCCGTCGCGTCGACCGAGGACGTCGATCGGCTGCTCGACGCGCCCCCGGCCTCGGGGGCGGCGGCGTCCGGGCCGGGCAGCGCCGGCGCCGACGGGGCGGCGCTGCCGCCCGCCGAGATCCACCGGCTGCTCGACCGCGGCCACTTCGACGCGGCCGCGGAGGCGCTCGGCCGGTACCAGGGCGACGGCTCGCCCGCCGCGGCGCCCACCCTGACGCCCACCCTGACGATCGCGCGCGCGCGGCTCGCCATGAACCGCGGCGACACCGCGCGGGCGCTCGCGGAGCTCGCGCGCGTGAAGGACCAGGTCGAGGCCTCGGGCGACCGCGCGCAGGCGGCGTTCTGGTCGCTGCAGATGGCCCGGGCGCTGCTCCGCACCGGCGACTACGGCGAGGCCGAGCGCCGCGCGGGCGAGGCCGTCGAGCGGGTGGGCCCGGTCAAGCTCGAGGCGGATCTCGCCGGCGAGCCGCGCCCCGACGTCGCGGCGGCCGCCGCGTTCGGCGCCTCGCCCGAGGCGATCGTCGCCGAGGCGGTGGCGACGCGCGGGCTCGCGCAGAGCTTCGCCTCGCGCCACGAGGACGCGAAGCGCACGCTGGAGCACGCGGTGCGGCTCGCGCGGCTCACGGGCGAGCCGCGGATCCTGTCGGTCGCGCTCGTCTCGCTCGCGTTCGCGCTCCAGCGGGACGACCGCCTCGGCGAGGCGAAGGCGGTCTACGAGGAGGCGCTGACGGCGGCGGAGCAGGCCGGCGACGCGGGCACGCTCGCGACGACCCGCCTGAACCTCGCCGCGCTCACGAAGCTCCAGGGCGACCTCGGCGCGGCCATCCGCCACCTCGAGGCCGCCGTCGACCTGGGCCGGCGCTCGGGCCGCGTGGCGACGATCCGGCAGGCGCTCCTCAACCTCGCGAACCTCGACCTCTACCTCGGGCGGCTCGCGCGGGCCCGGGTGTCGCTCGACGCGCTCGCGGCCCAGCGCGCGGATCTCGCGCCGCAGCAGCACGCGCAGCTGCTCGCGCTCGAGGCGGAGCACGCGGCGCGCTCCGGCGACCTCGAGCACGCCGAGCGGCTCTGCCTGGAGTGCGCCGAGGCGTACGAGGCGATGGGCCGGCGGATCGACGGGGTCGAGGCGCGGCTCGAGCGCGTGCTCTTCGCGGTGGCGCGCCCCGGCGCGGACCCGCGCGCGCTCGGCGAGGAGATCGACGTGGCGGCGGAGCGCCTGGGGACGACCGGCGCCCACCGCGCGCTGCTCGCGCTCGCGCGCGGGCGCGTCGCGGCGCTCGCGCGCGACGAGTGGCGGGCCCGGGCGGCGTACGACGAGGCGCTCGAGGCGGCGCGCGCCGCGGGCCAGCGCGACTGGATCTGGCGCGCGCTGGAGGCGCGGGCGCAGCTCGAGACGGAGCGGGGGCACCTCATCCGGGCGCGCCACGATCGCGAGGAGGCGCTGATCACGCTGGAGGAGATCGCCTCGAAGCTGCCGCGCGACCTCCGGGAGGTCTTCTGGAACGACGCGCGGCGCAAGGAGATCCGGGCGGCGGCGATGCTCGAGCTGATGAGCAGCCGCACGGTGCCGTTCGCCCAGACGGGCGCGGCGCCGGCGCCGGGCGCCGGGCCCACGGCGGGCGGCGCGTCCTCGCCCGCCGCGGCGCCCCCGCCGGGCGAGGACCGGCTGGCGCGGGTGCTCGAGATCAACCGGGAGATCGCGGGCGAGCACGACCTCACGCGCCTGCTCGCGAAGGTGACCGACCACGCGATCGCGCTGCTCCAGGCGGAGCGCGGGTTCATCATCCTGCAGCGGCCGCCGCGCGACGAGCCGCCGCCCGCCGCGGGCGAGGGCGCGGTCGACCTCTCGATCCACGCCTCGCGCGACCAGGCCGGGGACGATCCGCACGCGCGCTTCTCCAGCTCGATCGCCGAGCGGGTGATCTCCACCGGCGAGCCGGTCGTGACCGCGAGCGCGCGGGACGACGCGCGCATGAGCGATTACGTCTCGGTCCACCAGCTCATGCTGCAGTCGGTCGCCTGCGTGCCGATCCGGCAGCGCAGCGGGCAGGTGATCGGCGCGCTGTACCTGGAGACCCGCCTGAGCGCGGCGGCGAAGTTCGAGGCCGAGCTCCCCACGCTGACGGCGCTGGCCGACCAGGTGGCGATCGCGATCGAGACCGCGCGCCTGGTGGGCGAGAACGAGCGCCGCGCCCGCGAGCTCGAGCGCGCCAACGAGGAGCTGCGCGCCGCGCGCGCCAAGCTGGAGGAGCTCCTCGGCCACCGCACCGCGCAGCTCGCCGCGACGCGGCGGGATCTGCGCTCGGCGCGCGCGGTGATCCGCGGCCACTTCGGCTACGAGGGCCTGGTCGGCACGAGCGAGGCGATGCGCCGCGTGTACGCGCTGATCGACCGGGTGAAGGACACCGACATCCCGATCCTCGTCACCGGCGAGAGCGGGACGGGCAAGGAGGTCGTCGCGCGGACGATCCACAACGCGAGCCCGCGGGCGAAGAAGCCGTTCGTCGGCGTCAACTGCGGCGCGATCCCGGAGCACCTCCTGGAGAGCGAGCTCTTCGGGCACGTGCGCGGCGCGTTCACGGGCGCCGATCGCGACCGCAAGGGGCTCTTCCGCGAGGTGACCGGCGGGACGATCCTCCTCGACGAGATCGGGGAGATGCCGCAGAAGATGCAGGCGGGCCTGCTCCGGGTGCTGCAGGAGAAGGTCGTCCGCCCGGTCGGCGGCGCGCGCGAGGAGCCGGTCGACGCGCGGGTCATCGCGGCGACGCACCGGGATCTCGCCGACATGGTCTCGCGCGGCACGTTCCGCGAGGATCTCTACTACCGGCTGCACGTCGTCGAGGTGCGGGTCCCGTCGCTGCGCCAGCGGATCGAGGACATCCCGCTGCTCATCGACTACTTCCTCGGGATCTTCGCCGCGCGCTACGGCCGCGATCGCCGCAGCGTCTCGCGCGCCGCGCTGAAGCGGCTGTCGGCGTACAGCTGGCCCGGCAACGTGCGGCAGCTCGAGAACGTGCTGCTCAACGCGTGGGTCCTGTCGGATCGCCCGGAGCTGGAGAGCGACGACTTCGAGCTCCCCGACGCGGCGCCGCGGTCGCTCCGGAGCCCCGAGGCCGCGCCGCCGCCGCGCGCGCCGGTCGGCGGCGGCGGGGCTCCCGCGAGCGCCGGCCGGGCCCCGCCGTCGAGCGAGCCCCGCCGCGTCGAGACGTCGCTCGACGCGCACAAGGCGAGCGAGCGCGAGCGGATCCTGGTGGCGCTCTCGAGCTGCAACTGGAACCGCGTGAAGGCGGCGCAGGTCGTGGGCCTGCCGCGCCGGACGTTCTACCGGCGCCTGAAGGAGTACGGGATCCAGTGAGCGATCGATCGAACCTCGCCGCCTCCATCGACGGCGCGCCCCTCCCCGACGAGGAGGCGCGCGATCTCTGGACGCGCTTCAGCCGGTACATGGATGAGCACCGCGGCGACATGGCGGGCTTCGCGCGCGAGAACGGCTACGTCAGCGTGACGCCGACCTTCGATCGCGGGCGCGCGCTGCTCGTGATCCGGACGACGGAGGCGCCGCCGGAGAGGCCCGCGCCGCGCGGCGGCGGCGCCGACAAGCCGGCCACGCGCGGCGGCGGCGGCAGGCCGGCCTCACGCGGCGGCAAGCCGACCCCCCGCGGCAGCGGCAAGCCGGCGCGCGGCAGGCGGCGGCGCTGAGCGCCTCTGCGGCTCAGAACCTCTCCCGCTCGAAGCGCCGCGGGCTGATCGGCACCCTGGAGTCCCGCGCGGCGCCCTCCTCCTTTTGCGCCGCGATCCGGCCGGCGAGGACCGCCTCCGCCAGCTCGCGGACCTCGGGGCCCGTCGCGCGATCGGCGCGCGCGAGCGCCTGCTCGGCCGCGGCGCGGGCCTCGGCCGCGCGGCCCGCGAGCGCGTGCGTCCGCGCGATCTCGGCGAGCGTCGCGGAGAGCTCCGAGGCGTTGCCGGAGACGTCGAGGAGCCGCTTCGCGCTCAGGTAAAGCGCGAGCGCCGCGGCGAGATCCCCCTGGATGCGCGCGAGATCGCCGCGCGCCCGGAGCACGCCGGCCTGGCCCGTGCCGTCCTCGAGCACCTCGAACAGGGCGAGCGCCTGCTCGTAATCCGAGAGCGCGTCCTCCAGATCCGACGCGTCGGCCGCCGCGACGCCCACGAGCTCGGCCACCAGCTCGAACTGCTTGCGGCGGAGATCGCCCCGCGCCTTGAGCGTCGCCGCCTGGCCGCGGCGCTCGAAGCCGGTGCGGAACAGCGCGAGCGCCCGGTCGTAATCGCGCACCGCGTCCACGAGGTCCTCCTGCAGCGAGCGCAGATCCCCCCGCGCCTTCAGCACGGCGGCCTGGCCCAGGACGTCGCGCGCCCCCGTGAACAGCTCGAGCGCCTGATCGTAGTCGCGCTCGGCGCCCGCGAGATCCTCCTGCCGGGTCCGGAGATCGCCGCGCGCCTTGAGCACGCCGGCCTGGCCGAGGTGGTCGTCGGTGGCCTGGTACAGGGTGAGCGCCCAGTCGTAGTCGCGCGCCGCGCCCGTCACGTTGTCCTGGCCGAGCCGCATGTCGCCGCGCGCCTTGAGCACGCTGGCCTGCCCGCTCCGATCCCCCGCGCCCTGGAACAGCGCGAGCGCGGTGCTGTAGTCGCGCGCCGCGCCCGGCAGGTTGCGGAGGCGGACGCGCAGATCGCCGCGCGACTTGAGCGCCCGCGCGTGCGCCACGCCGTGCGGGCGGGCGCGGGGCGACTCCGAGGGCCCCTGGCCGTCGGCGTCGGCGGAGACCGCGCGCGACTTGAGCGGCTCGCGATCGCCGAGCTGCAGGAAGAGATGGATGGCCAGATCGTAGTCGCAGACCGCGCCGCCGAGGTCGCCCTCCTCGGCGCGGGCGAAGCCGCGCGCGCGCAGCGCCTCGCCCTCCCCCGCGCGGTCGCCCGCGGCCTGGAACAGCGCGAGCGCCTCGTCGTAGTCGCGCACCGCCTGGACGGGGACGCCCTCCCGCAGGCGCAGCGCGCCGCGATCCATGAGCACCTGCGCCTGGCCGAGCGCGTCGCCCGCGGCCTGGAACAGCGCGAGCGCCTCGTCGTAGTCGCGCGCGGCGCTCGCGTGGTCGTTCCGCCGGAGCAGCAGGTTGCCCCGCTCGCGCAGCGCGTGGCCGCGCGCCTCCGGCGCCGTGCCGGTGAGGCTCGGAGGCGCGGCGCTCGATCGGGGCCCCCGCAGGGCGCCGTCGCCGAGCACCTCGGCCAGCGATCCGCTCTTGGGAGCGCACCGATCCGAAGCGCTGTCGAACGAGCGCTGCGTGGCAGGCTCTCCATCCACGCCCTTCAGCTCGGGCTGGGCTTCTGCGCGGCGACGCATGACAGACGGAACATCATACCGCGGCCGCGCCCTCCTCGTGGAGACCATTGCGCCGGCGCACGCGCCCCCATGCACATTCCGACGCGGCGCCTTCCGCGCCCTCGGCGCCTTCACGTACGCGCATCCACGCGTTCACGTACGCTCCACGACGGCGCTTTTCGTCGCGGTCAGCGCGGCGCTCGGCCCCGCCGTCCGGGTCGCGAGCGACGGCGCACCGCGGCGGTTCGCTCCCTCACGCCGGCGCCGGCGAGGCGGCGGCCCCACCTCGCGCGGCGCGCCCGCCGCCGCGGCGCGGCGCGGCGGTCAGAGGCCCTTGCGCGCCACGAGCACCGCGTCCCGCTCGACCTCGTACATCGCGTGCGTCACGAGCGCCGCGGCCGTGCGCTCGCGCACGTGGATGACGCGCAGCTCGGCGTAGGTCTCGTCCGGGAGCAGATCCTCGTCGATGCCGAACTTCGGCGCGTCGACCTGCGCCGGCCGCTCGTCCTGCACCCGCGGCCTGAGCGTGGCCAGCTTGCCGGCGCCCCCGAGCTGCTGCACCCAGCGGTCGCCGCGCCGGACCGCGAAGAAGCGCTGCCCCGGCTTCACGCCGTCCTTCTCGCCCTTGTCGATGAACACCACCTGGTGCTGCCCGAAGAGCTGGTAGGGGTAGATCGCCGCGATGATCCGCGCCTCGAGGTCCTGCTCGGAGCTCGCCGGCGGCACCACGTCGAAGCGGCGCGCCACCGAGCCGACCCTGTCCCCGCGCTCGATCACGTCGAGCGACTCGATGAGCCGCGCGCGCACCATGTGCGTCTTCGGGTTATAGCGATCCACCCGCGCCGTGCCGCGCACGGTCACGAGCTCGCCCTTGTCCTCGCCGCCGCTCCTCACCTTCTTGATCTCGCGGAAGATCGTGAGCTCCTGGCCGATCGCGACGTCGTGGTCGTCCGAGAGGCGGAGGTAGACGTCGTCGCCCTCGCTGAGGAGCATCTGGTCCTCGGGGCTGGCGACGAGCTCCCCCCACGTGTCTTTCTTCACGTCGTCGACCCAGCCGAGGCCGCGCAGGAAGATCGTCTTCGCGGGCACCCGCGACCCCCGCCCCCCCTGGTTCGAGCCGAACCCGATGCTGCCGCGGGTCGGGGCCTCGTTCGGGTCGCGGAGCCGGATCCGGTCGCCCGGGTAGATCCAGTGCGGGTTCTGGAGCTGCGGGTTCAGCGCCCAGACCTGCGGCCACGCGTACGGGTTCGTGTAGTACCTGCCGGAGATGTCCCAGAGCGTGTCGCCGCGCCGGACCGAGTGCGACTCGGGCACGAACTGCCCCTCGACGACGTAGCTCCCGTTCGCGCCGCCCCGCACCGAGGCGGGGCCCTCGCTGCGGCGGCCGAGATCGAAGCCGTCGGAAGGGCGGGACGTGTCCGTGGTGCCCCGCGAGCTCGAGGGCAGGTGGGCGTTCGGATCGAACCCCGGCTGCGGGTAGCCCGGCACCACGACCTGCGTCTCGACGGTCGGCTCGGCCGGCGGGAGCTGGACCACGGTGACGCCCGGCGCCTGGCCGGCGCCGGCGCCCTCCGCGCCGCCCTGGTCCTGGGCGAGCGCCAGCGGCGGCGCCGCGGCGAGCGCGAGGGAGACCGGGACCAGCGTTGCCTTGGGGAGGAACTTCATCGCTTGCGCCTCGACGGGGTGGAGGGTGGCGGGCTCGGCGGGGGCGACCCGCCCGGAGGCTCGTCGATCACGACGCCGTTCGCGGTCGAGCGGAGCACCGGCGGCCGCGCGCCGTCGTCCTCCGGCGCGAGCCGCACCACCTCGAGGTCGGGCCTGTCCAGCTCCTCCGGGGCCGGGGCGCGCCCCTCGGCCGCGGCCGCGTCGGGCCGCGCCGCGCCGCGCGGGGCGGCGACCCGCGAGCGCTCCAGCGAGCCCACCCGGTCCGCGAGCACGGCGTTCTCCGCGCGCACCCGGACGAGCTCCGCGCGGAGCTCCGAGAGCTGCTGTTCGACCGCGTCCCGCCCCCCGCCGCACCCGGCGGCGAGCGCGGCGAGCGCGAGCCCCATCGAGCCGATGCCCAGGCCAATCCTCATGCGGCGCCCAGCCTACCCGCCGCCGCGCCGGCCGGCCAAACGCACGGCGATCTCCGCGCGGCGCGCCGGAGCGACCCGCGCCCGAGGCGCCGCGCGACGTCGCGCGTTACGGAGCGCGCGCAGTTCTGCTAGGGTCGCGCCCCGGGGATCGACCTGCGAGGGGTGAACGTGCGGAAACTCTTCTTGATTTTCCTGATCGCGACGGCGGGCGCCGCGTGCGGCGACGACGAGCCGGGGCCCGCGGCGACCGAGTGCTTCGACTACGGCCAGTTCGACGGCGCGACCCCCGAGGTGAGCTTCGCGACCGACGTCCTCCCCGTCTTCCAGCGGTCGTGCTCGTTCAGCTCGACCTGCCACGGCGCCGAGGCCGGCTCGGCCGGGTTCACCTACCTCGGCCCGGCGGTGAGCGAGCAGGCCACGCCGGCGCAGATCGACGCGATCGTGGCCCAGAACGTCGGCGTCGCGTCGCGCGCGCCCTCCGGGATGCCGCGGATCGCGGCCGGCGACCCCGCGAACAGCTTCCTCATGCACAAGCTCGACGACTCGCTGAGCTGCGGGGACCTGGACTGCGCCGCCGATGGGGCGTGCGGCGCCCCGATGCCCTACACCGGCGACACCCTCCCCGCGGCGGAGCGCGACGCCATCCGCCGGTGGATCCAGCAAGGGGCCAAGGTCAATTGATCGGCCGGCTCTCCGGCCACGTCGTGGAAGAGGGGGACGAGGGCACCGTGGTGCTCGACGTCGTCGGGGTCGGCTACGAGGTGACGGTCCCGCTCGGCACCGTCGGGCGCGCGCGCGGCCTCGCCGCGCCGTCCGGCTCGGACGCGATCACCCTGTTCGTCCACACCCACGTGCGCGAGGACGCGCTGCTCCTCTACGGCTTCGCGACGCGCGAGGACCGGACGGCGTTCCGCGTGCTCATCGGCATCTCCAGCATCGGCCCGAAGATCGCGGTGGCCATCCTCAGCGCGCTCGGCGCGGGCGAGCTCGCCGCGGTCATCGCCCGCCGGGAGACCGCGCGCCTCACCGCCATCCCCGGCGTCGGCAAGAAGACGGCCGAGCGGCTCGTGCTCGAGCTGAAGGACAAGCTCGTCAACCTCCCCTCGGTCGCGCCCTCCCCCGCGGCCCCGCCGCCCGCGGCCGCCGGCGCGAAGCAGGAGCTCCTGCACAGCGCGCTCACCCGCATGGGCTACCGGCCGGCCGAGGCCGAACGGGCGGTCGCCGCCCTCGGCGCCCGCGTCGACAGCGCCCCGCTCGGGGACCTCGTGCGCGACGCGCTCGCGCTGCTGTCCAAGTGAGCCGCCCGCGCGGGGCGAGCCGCCCGCGAGCCCTCGAGGCGGCCCGCCGCCGGGCCTGCCGCCGCCCGCCGCCCGCGCACGGAGGAGCGACAGACTGTCGACAGAGGGCGGCCGCGGCGAATATGCTCCCGCCGCCGTTCGCCTTGAGACCCCGTCTGGTCGCTCGTTGTGAGGAGGCCTGGTGATCACCTGCCCGAAGTGCTCCAAGGAAAATCAGGACCATTACAAGTTCTGCCTCGGCTGCGGCGCCGAGTTGCCTCGCGACGTTTCGCCGAAGAAGTTCGCGGCGGGCACCCCGCCCCACGGCGTGCCGGCGGCGACGCGGTCGAAAGAGGGCTACGGCGATGAGCCGACCGCCATCGGCACCGGCGCCCACAAGGGCCCCGCGCTCGCGCCCCCGCCCCCCGCGATGGTCGATCCGGCGGCGTTCGCCGTGCCGGCCCGCGGCGAGGACACCGGCGCGGGCAGGAAGGCCGCGGCCGCCGCGCCCGCCGCCGCGCAGCCGGCGACGCCCGCGGCGTCGGCCGGCGCGGGGACGGTCGTCTGCCCGCAGTGCCAGGAGCCCAACCCGCCGACGAACAAGTTCTGCGCGCTCTGCGGCTTCAAGCTCGTCAAGCCGGCGGGCGCGTCGGTGCAGCCGCCCGCGCCGGTCGTGTCCACGTCGGGCGCCGCGAACGTCGTGCTGACGGCGCTCCGGGCCGACGGCTCCGAGGCCGGCTCGTACACCCTGCCCGCGAACCCCACGACCGTGGGGCGCGACGCCGGCGCCATCTTCGCCGGCGACAGCTACCTCTCCCCGCGCCACGCGACGTTCTCGATCAAGGGCGGGCGCCTCTTCGTCAAGGACGAGAGCTCGCTCAACGGCGTCTACCGCAGGCTGCGCAGGGACACGCCGGTGCAGCTCGAGAACGGCGACGTCTTCCGCATCGGCCAGGAGATCGTCCGCGTCGAGTCGCTCGCCCCCGCGCCCCCGACGCCCGACGGCGTCGAGCGGCTCGGCAGCCCCTCGAAGGGCTACGTCGCGCGCCTGGCGCTGATCATCGGCCGCGACGCGACCGGCAACGCGTTCCCCGTCCCCGACACCGGCCTGCACCTCGGGCGCGAGCGCGGCGACATCCTCTTCCCCGAGGACGGCTACGTCTCCGGGCTCCACTGCCAGATCTCGCTCCAGGGCGGCCGGCTGTTCCTCACCGACCTCGGCAGCTCGAACGGCACCTTCCTCCGCGTCCTCGGCGAGGCCGAGATCACCGGGGGTGACATCCTCCTCATGGGTCAGCAGCTGTTCCGCATCAACGTGTGAGGCCGCGCCGCCTCGGCTCCGAGGGCGCGACCGCCCCGCTCGCACAACCCTGCGCCCCGTCGTACGCTGGGCGTCTTTGAGGCACTCGCCATGGAAATGGTCCGCACCATCCGCGTGGTCGCCGCCGTGATCGAACAGGACGGCCGATACCTCATCACCCAGCGCCGCCCGACCGCCGTGCTGCCGATGCTCTGGGAGTTCCCCGGCGGGCGCGTGGAGGAGTCCGAGACCGACGCGGCGGCGCTGAAGCGCGAGGTCCGGCACCGGCTCGGCGTCGAGATCGAGGTGCGCCAGCTGATCTCGTTCGTGAGCCACCCGTACGAGCGCTACGTCGTCGACCTGTACCTCTACGAGTGTCACATCAAGAGCGGCGAGCTCGCGTCGCTGGCCGTGAACGCGTTCCGGTGGGTCACGAGCGCCGAGTTCGATCGCTACCCGTTCACGCCCGCCGACGAGGCCAGCATGAACAAGCTCCTCGGCATGGGCTGACGCGCCCGCGGCGGCCCGCGGCCCTCACAGGCGCGGCGAGCGCCGCAGGATCGCGAGGAACAGCGGCCCGCCGAGGACCGCGGTCACCGCGCCGACGGGCGGCTCCGTGCCGAGCCACCGGAACGAGAGGCGCGCGAGCAGGTCGCACGTCGTCAGCAGCACCGCGCCGGCGACGAGCGACAGCGGCAGGAGCCGCCGGTGATCCGCGCCGGCCAGCCGGCGGACCGCGTGCGGGACGATGAGGCCGACGAAGCCGATGAGGCCGGTGCGGCTGACGATCGCGCCGACCACGCACGAGGACGCGAAGAAGATCCGGCGCTCGACCGCGCGCACGTCGACGCCGAGGGTCTCGGCCGACTCGTCGCCGAGCGAGAGGAGGTTCAGGCGCGCGGCGTCGGCCAGGAGCACCGCGCAGCCCGCGGCGACGTAGGCGGCGACGCCGAGGAGGGCCGTGGTCGTGGGCAGCTCGACGAAGCCGATGAGCCACCGGAGCAGCTGCTGGGAGCGCGAGGGCGAGACGATCGTCTTGAGGAACGTGATGAGGCCGGAGGCGATGGAGTTCACGATCACGCCGGCGAGGAGCATCGAGGCGCCGGAGGTGCCCTCGGCCGCGCCGCGCGCGATGGCGTAGACGAGCACCGTCGCGCAGAGGCCGCCGGCGAGCGCCGCCGCGGGCAGGAGCGTGGCGCCGAGGGCGCTCGCCGAGCCGACGCCGAGCGCGATCGCGACCGCGGCGCCGAGCGCGGAGCCGCCCGAGACGCCGAGCACGTACGGCTCGGCGAGCGGGTTGTGGAGCAGCGCCTGGAACGCGGCGCCCACGGCCGCGAGGCCGGCGCCGGAGACGGCCGCGAGGAGCACGCGCGGCAGGCGCACGTCGAGCAGGAGCGTCCGGTCGAGGCCCGGGCCCGCGAGGGCGCGCTCGACCGAGACGGGCTCGGCGCCGAGGAGGACCGCGAGGAGGAGCGCGAGGGCGAGCGCCGCGGCCGCCGCGGCGGGGGCGAGCGAGCGCGCGGGCCTGTGGGCGCGGCCGGTCGCGGCCGCCGCGGCGGGGGCGGGCCGGAGGGCGGGGCCGGGCGCGGGCGCCGTCAATCGTGGCCGCCTCCGCCCGCGGCGGGCGGATGCAGGGTGGGCCCGCCGCTGCGCTCGGCGTTCCGCTCGTAGATGAGGCGCAGCCCGGTGAGGGTCAGGTCGTCGTCGACCACCTCGATCGTCTCGGTCTGCGGCGCGATGAGCCGCGCCAGGCCGCCCGTGGCGATGACCCGGCACGGGTAGCCGAGCTCCCGCCGGAGGCGGTGCACGAGCCCGTCGACGAGCCCCGCGTAGCCGTACACGATGCCCGACTGCATCGAGTGGACGGGGTTGCGGCCGACGACGCGGGGCGGGAGGGCGATCTCCACGCGGTGCAGCCGCGCGGCGCGGGAGAAGAGCGCCTCGGCGCTGATCTGGATGCCCGGCGCGATGACGCCGCCCAGGTACTCGCCCTTCGGGGTCACGCAGTCGAACGTCGTCGCCGTGCCGAAGTCGACGACGATGACGCCGGAGGCGGCGTGGTCGCCCCGGCCGGCGTCGGCCGGGGGCTCGCGCGGCGGCGCGGCGCGGGGCGCGGGCTCCGGCGCCCGCTTCATCCACTCGTGCGCCGCGACGGCGTTGACGATCCGGTCGGCGCCGACCTCGCGCGGGTTCTCGTAGAGGATCGCCATGCCGGTCTTGATGCCCGGGCCCACGACGAGCGGCTCGATGCCGAAGGCCCGCTCGACGAGCCCCACCATCGTGTCGGTCAGCGTCGGCACGACGCTCGCGATGATCGCGCTGTCGATGCGGTCGAGGTCGACGCGGCGGAGGTCGAGCATCTGCCGGACGAGCACGGCGTACTCGTCGGCGGTGCGCGAGCGCGCGCTCTCGCAGCGGAGGTGGTGCCGCAGCGCCTCGCCCTCCAGGACCCCGAAGCTGATGTTGGTGTTCCCGACGTCGATGGCGAGCAGCATGCTGGCGGGACTCTAGCGCCGCGCGCCCGGGATCCCGGAGGGATTTCGGACGCGCGCGGCGGCCTGCGCGCCGGGGGGGTCCCCTCGGCTTCCCTCAGCGCTTGCGCGCGAGCGTCACCCCGTCGCGCACGGAGAGCATGACCTTCTCGACCCGGGGATCCCGGAGAACGAGGTCGTTGAAGGCGGCGATGGCGCGGCCGTCCGCGGACTCGGGGGCGAGGACCTCGCCGCTCCAGAGGGTGTTGTCGGCGACGATCAGCCCGCCGGGGCGGACGCGCGGGAGGGTTTCTTCGTAGTAGGTCGAATACCGCTCCTTGTCGGCGTCGATGAACACGAGGTCGAAGGCCGGGCTCGCCGGCAGGGCGCGGATCGTGTCGAGCGCGTCGCCGAGCGCGATGCGGATCTTCTTGCCGTGCTCGCTGCGGTCGAAGAACGACCGGGCGACGCGGGTCACGTCGGGGTCGCGGTCGCAGGTGATGAGCTCGCCGTCGGGCGGGAGCGCCTCGGCCATGCTGAGGGCCGAGTACCCCGTGAAGGTGCCGATCTCCAGCACGCGGCGCGCCTGCATGAGGGCGACGAGCAGCTTGAGCAGCGCGCCCTCGACCCGCCCCACCTGCATGCCTGCCCGCGAGTCGCTCGCGATGGTGTGCTCGCGCAGCTCGTCGAGGAGCGCGGCAGGCGGCTCGGTGTGGTCGTGGACGTAGCGCTCCAGGTCTCGATCGAGGAGTTGGGCCATGGGAGGTTCCTTGTGGGGGCCACGGTAGCACGCGGGCTCCTCACCCCACCTTGAGCTACCGCCGGCCTTCGGGGTAGCGTCGACCATGACCTGTTCTTCCTGGAAGAAGTGCGCTGTGGTAGCGCTCCTCGCAGCTGCTTGCAGCTCGGCGCCGGGCGGGTCCGGCGGCGCGGGCGGCGCGGGCGCGGGCGGGTCCGGCGGCGCGGGTGGAACGGGCGCGGGAGGAGCGGGCGGCGCCGGGGGAAGCGGCGGGGCGGGCTCCACGGCGACCGGCGGCGGTGCGGGCGGAGAGGCGGAGTACGCCTGCGCGTCGCTCGGCGATCCGTGCACGACGTGCCTCGCGCTGCGCTGTCAGGAGAGCTATTGCGCGTGCCAGCGGAGCGCGGAGTGCGCCGCGCTGGGCAACTGCCTCCTCGGCTGCGCTCCGGGAGAGGAGCCCTGCCAGCAGACGTGCATGACCGCGCACCGGGAGGGCATCTCCGACGTCTCGCTCGAGGGTGGCTGTGCGGCCGAGCGGTGCGGTGTCCAGTGCCCGTCGCGAGCATCGCTGTCTCCCTGCGAGTCCTGCCGATACGCGCGGTGCGCCGCCGAGATGAACGCGTGCGTCGCCGACCCGTCGTGCCGGGCGCTCGTCGCGTGCACCGACGCGTGCGCCGCGGGCGACGCCGATTGCCGGGAGACGTGCGCGATGGCCCACGAGAGCGGCGCGCCGGCGGCGGCGGAGGTCCGCGCGTGCGAAGGGGCGCAGTGCACCGCCGAGTGTGAGGATGGGTGAGCCGCCTCGGCCCGCAGCGAGGCGCCGCGGGGGTCGACGCCAGACGGGAATGCGCCTAACATCTGCGCGTGCCTCTCCACGGATTGCGCGAGATCGAGCGGAACCCGTACACGGCCGTCCATCACGATCCGACCCAGCAGCTCGTGTTCATCCAGCGGTTTTCGCTGCCCTATCCGAGCCTCGCCGAGCTCGAGCAGAATTTCCAGCGCATCGAGCAGGCGATCGGGCTCATCTCCAGGCCGCGCTCTCTCCTGCTCGTGGACGCCCGCGACGCGCCGATGCGCAATGACGACGGGTTCGACGTGGCGTTCGGGCAAGCTCACGCGCGGCTCATGCAGGGGTTCAAGAGGACGGCGGTCATCCTGAGGAGCGCGATCGGGGTGCTCCAGGTGGGGCGGCTCTCGAAGGGGTATGTCAGGCCCGTGGGCACCTTCACCCGGCCCGAGGATGCGCTGCTCCACCTGGGAGTTCGCATCGACCTGGCGCAGTTCAAGAGCTCCTAGTACTACAGCCGCGGCTGGACATAGGTCAGCTTGGCCCCAGGATCCGCCCATGAGTCCGGGGGCAAGCGAGCTGCCAACAGCGGCCGCATGGGACGCGCTGGCAGCAGATTTTGAGGCATTTCACGCGCGGTTCGCGTCGCTGTTCGCGCGCAGCGAGCCGCGCGAGCAGGCGCTCAAGTACGTGCGCTCGCTGATGGGGCCGGTGGCGCGGCGGAACGGCTGGCAGCTGGCCGAGGCCATCGGCGACCCGACGCCCGATCGCGTGCAGCGGCTGCTGTACAGTGCGGACTGAAGCGCGGATGCGGCGCGCGATCGCCTGATGGACTTCACGATCGAGCAGTTCGGCGATCCGCAGGGCATCGGTGTACTGGACGAAACCGGCTTCCTCAAGAAAGGCACCAAGTCCGTCGGCGTGGCGCGGCAATACAGCGGGACTGCAGGCAAGATCGAGAACTGCCAGATCGGTGTGTTCCTCAGCCACACCAGCCCACGTGGACATGTGATCCTCGATCGCCGCCTCTATCGTGGTGCAGCGATCCGGCGCGGAGGCACGACGCTCACGTTCCGGAGGATATAGCGTTCCAGCCCAAGCCGCAGCTGGCGATGCAGATGCTGCATGGCGCCTGGCAGCGTGGTGTACCGATGGCGTGGGTCACCGGCGATGAAGTCTACGGGGATGACCCTGGGCTTCGCGACGGCATCGCCGCGCAGGGACATCGGTATGTTCTCGCGGTCATCTCGAGCACACCGGTGTGGCCCCAGCGACCTGCGGTCGCGGAGCCCCCGATCGAACGCGAACACCCTCGTGGTCCGCTCCGCACGCGCACCCGCCTTGCATCGGGCGCGCCGCACGCCTCTACCGTGGCACAGGTGGTGGCGCAGTGGTCGCCGAAGCGATGGCATCGCCTTGCTGTCCATCAAGGCGAGAAGGGACCCATCGAGTACGACTGGGCCCGCGCGCGCGTCGTCGACAGTCGTCGGCGCTTGCCGACCGACGAGGTCTGGCTACTTGCTCGCCGCTCTGTCTCGAATCCGTCGGAAGTGGCCTACTACCTGTCCAACGCTGGAGCCGACACGCCGCTGACAACGCTCGCGCACGTCGCCTCCACGCGCTACACGATCGGGCAGTGCTTCGAGGAAGCGAAGGATGACGTCGGCCTCGACCACTACGAGGTCCGCACGTGGCCGAGCTGGCATCGGTATATCACGCTCGGGATGATGGCCCTGGCGTGGCTGGCTTTTGTGCGCGCGAAGCTCCCCGCGGACGGCGCCTTCCCGTACGCCCCGGCGATGAACCCCGAGCTCGTGCCCACAGCGGCACCCCCTGAGCCGGGGAAGAACGCCGAGCGCGTGAAGAAGAAGACGGCGCTTGCCACGCCGGCGAAAAAAAGGTCGCCGTGGCCGAAGAGAGCGACCGCCCGCCGACGCTGGCGCCCTGGAGCATTCCCGAAGTCCGTCGCCTGATGGAGCTGATACTTCCGCTGCCCGCCCATTCGCCCGAGTTCCGCCGGGCATGGTCGAGGTGGCGACGCCGAAAGCGCGCCCAGGCTCGCGCCTGTTGCTACCGGCGCCGCCGCCTCCAGCCGCTCGCACGCGCCCCGGCTCCCTAACCGCGGCTGTAGTACTAGGCGGCCACCTGCACTTCTCCACCACGCACCCATGGTGCAGGCCGACGTCCGCCGCACCATCGGCCTGCTCGCCGGGTCGGCGCGGGGGACCTGACGCCCTGCGCCCTCGGCGCGCCGTTTCCGGTTTCGGCCACAGGACGGTAACAGCCTCCCTCCCTGCATGCTCCGCGCCCATCGCGCAGCACGCAACAACGTGAACTTGCTCGGCAGCACAGGCGTCTCTCCTCGCCTTGACTTCACGACATTCGTGTAGTACGAATGTCGTAGCATGCCGTCCGCCCGAGAGGTCGAAGCGCTCAACGCCGCGTTCCACGCGCTCTTGCTGCAGCTCAACATCGCTCGGCTCGACCTCTGGTCCGACAGGCTCGTGGGGATCGGCTACCTGGACCTCCACGCGATGTCGTTCACCGAGGCCAAGCCCGACCATACCCTGGCGGAGATGCGTGAGTTCTTGCAGGTCCCGCAGAGCACGCTGACGAGCATCATCGACCGGCTCGAGAAGAAGGAGCTCGTTCGTCGCACCATCCACCCGACCGACAGGCGCTCGTACCGCATCGAGCTGACCGAGAAAGGGATGGAAGTCCAGCGAGAGCACCACCGGGTCGAGTCGCTCCTGATGCGCAAGATCCTCGAGGCGCTCCCGAACGCGAGCGAGCGCGCCCAGTTCGTCGCGCTGGCCAGCAAGATCGCCAGCAAGATTTAACGGCCGAACCTAACCCGTGGTGGTCACGTATGGCAAATATTACGAACTTCGTATATTACGTAGATCATAATCAACGCAACCAGAAGAGAGTCCGCACCACCTCCGTCGCGTGCGCCCTCCCGTCGGCGCGTCACCGGCGCGAGGCCGCGCGATGAGCGCCGCGGCTTCATGGCCTCTTCGACGGCGCACTCGAGTCCGCCCCACCTCCCCTCTCCTGCGGGCAGCGAAGGAGGTCTGGCCGTACATCCTCGGGTCCGTCGCCCAGCGGCTCGGCGTCAGCGCGACCTACGTCGTGCAAGCGCTCCTCGTCGCGCACCTGCTCGCCGCGCTGCTTCGCGGTGAAGGGCTGGGCAACGCTCACAGGACGCTCGTCCCGCTCGCTCTCGTGATCGTCGTTCGGCTCGCCCTCACGTGGGGTACGGAGCGGATGGCGCACGAAACGGCTTCCGCTACCAAGGAGCGCCTTCGTGCCTCGGCGTTCGCCAAGCTGGCGGAGCTCGGTCCGGGCTTCGTCGGCAGCAAGCGCACCGGCGAGCTCCAGGTGACCCTCGTCTCCGGGATCGAGTCGCTCGAGACCTATCTCTCCCGCTACCTCCCGGCGGTCATCGTCGCCTGCGTCGTACCGGCGTCGATGGTCGCGCTCCTCGCGACGTACGACGCGCGCCTGGCCGCCGTCGTCGGCGGGTTGGCGCTCGCGGTGGGGCTCGTACCGCGCCTGTTTCACGCGCGCCTCGGGGAGGAGGCGGCCTCTCACTGGGAGGAGTATCTCGCCCTCGGCGCCGACTTCCTCGACTCCGTGCAGGGACTCGTCACCTTGAAGTCTCTCGGGGCCTCGGACGTGCGGCAGCGCCACCTCGCAGCCAAGTCGGACTTCGTCGCTACACGGGCGATCCGAGCGCTGGTCGTGGCTCTCTCGCAGCAGGGCATCGTCACGGCGCTCTTGCTCGGCGGCAGCGCGGCGGTCGTCGTGCTGGCTTCCGCCCGGGTCGCGCGGGAGGAGCTCGCGGCCGGCACGCTCTTTCTCGCGCTCTTTCTCGCACGCGAGGCCCTCCGCCCGTTCGGCGAGCTCTCCGCCTCCTTCCACGCGAGCCTCGACGGGAGATCCGCGGCCACCCAGCTCGCGGCCCTGCACGAGGCCGAGCCTCACATCGCGGATCCTGCCTTCCCGATGACGATTCCCGCGAACACGCCGGCAAGCATCGAGTTCGAGGAGGTCTCGTTCCGCTACGCGCCCGGCGAGCCGCTCGTCCTCGATCGCGTCTCATTCCGCGTGGCGCCCGGCGAGACCGTCGCGATCGTCGGACCGTCCGGCGCCGGCAAGTCGACGCTTTCGGCGCTGCTCCTGCGCTTCTTCGATCCTGAAAGCGGTCGGGTTCTCGCCTTCGGACGCGACCTGCGGCGCATCACGTCGGACGATCTGCGCGCGCGCATCGGGGTCGTCTCCCAAGAGACGTACCTTTTCGCCGGCACGGTGCTCGACAACCTGCGTCTGGCGAAGCCCGATGCGAGCCGCGCCGATATCGAAGACGCGGCACGTGCGGCCGACGCGCACGAGTTCATCGCCGCCCTCCCCGACGGCTACGACACGGTCCTCGGCGAGCGCGGAGCCCGCCTCTCCGGGGGCCAGCGCCAGCGGCTCGCCCTCGCCCGAGCGCTCTTGAAGGACGCCCCGATCCTGGTGCTGGACGAGGCCACATCGAGCCTCGACGCCGAATCCGAAGAGCGCATCACGGCGGCGCTCGCGCGTTCCGCTCGCTCACGGACCGCGCTCGTCATCGCCCATCGTCTCTCGGCCGTGGCCCACGCCGACCGGATCGTCGTCCTCGAGGGGGGGCGCATCGTCGAGACCGGCCCCCGAGAGATGCTCGCCCGATCCAACGGCGCCTATGCGCGCCTCGTCGCCGCTCAGGAGATCTCGTGACCACCCACGCACTCGCGCCCTCCCACAGCCCCCTTCTGTCTCTTCTCTCGCGCGTTCGCGCCTACCGATGGGCGCTGGCGCTCGCGCTGGTCGCGGCGCTCGCGCAGCACGGCCTCTCCATCGCTGCTGCGGTGCTCACCGGGCTGCTCATCGGGCATGCGGCCGGCGGGCGGACGGACCTGGCGCCGGAGATCGTCCTCCTCTGCGCCTCCGTGGCGGGTGCCGGCGCCGGCGCCTGGCTCAGCGCCCACTTCGCGCACGTCTTTGCCTACCGCCATCAGGCCGCGCTCCGCCTGACCGTGCTCCGCGGCCTCGATCGAAGCGCGCCCCGGCGGATGCTCGGGGAGCGCACGGGCGAGCTCGGCGCCACCGCGATGGGCGACGTCGATGCGCTGGAGATGTTCTTCGCGCACCTCGCCATCGGGGTGTCCGTGGCGGCGATCGTTGGCGGAGCCGCCGTCCTCGTCCTTGCGTGGATCCATCCCCTCTTCGCCCTCCTGGCCGCGGCGGGCATGGTGATGTCGGCTTTCCTCCCGGAGCGCGTGGCCGCTCGAGTGAAGGAGACCGCCGACAGCGCGCGGGACGAGCTCGGCGCGCTGAACGCCGACGTCGTTGACGGCATCCAGGGCATGCGCGAGCTCCTCCTCTTCGGCCGGGTCGGTCCGTTCGTCGCCGATCTCGTCGCGCGCACGCGGCGCTACGCGTCCTTGCAGCGTCGGGCCTCCCGGGCGGGGGCCTTGCAGGTGGCGACCTCCGAAGCACTGGTCTCCTTCACGACGCTCGCCTGCCTCATCGTCGCCGTCCTGCTCGTCCGGCGTGGAACGATCTCGTGGACGGAGGCGGTCGTCGCGACGCTCGTCACGGCCGCGGCCTTCGCGCCGGTCGGAGAAGCGGTCGGCATCGCCGGTGGGCTCTCGCCGCTGCGCACGAGCGCGAACCGCGTCTTGGCGATCGCGGAGGCGCCAAGGAATGTGCCGGATACGGGGGTCGAGAGCCTCCACGGTGCCCCTCCACGCATCGAGTTCGAGAACGTGCGCTTCGGATACGAGGAGGGCAAGCTCGTGCTCGATGGCGTCTCGTTCGCGGTCGAACCCGGAGAGACGGTCGCCCTGGTCGGCGCGTCCGGAGCCGGCAAGAGCACCTGCATGAATCTCATCCTTCGCTTCTGGGACGTGCAGGAAGGGCGCGTCCTCGTCGGCGGACGCGACGTCCGCCGCGTCCGCACGGCCGATCTCCGTCGCTTCGTCGCGCCGGTGCCCCAGGACGTGTACGTCTTTCATGCCTCGGTCGCCGAGAATCTTCGCCTCGGTCGGCCGGACGCACCGCAGACTGCGGTCGAACGCGCGGCGCGCGCCGCGAGGGCTCACGACTTCATCGCGTCGCTCCCCGAAGGCTACGACACGCAGCTCGGCGAGCGCGGGGCACGCCTCTCCGGAGGACAGCGTCAGCGGCTCGCCATCGCACGAGCGCTCGTCCTCGATGCTCCCATCCTCCTCCTCGACGAGGCGGCCTCCAACCTCGACAGCGAGAACGAGCGCGCCATCCAGGAAGCCCTGCGCGCGGCGAGGCAGGGCCGGACGACCCTCGTCATCGCCCACCGCCCGTCGACGATCCGCGCGGCCGATCGCATCGTGGTCCTCGACGGCGGCCGCGTCGCCGAGATGGGAACGCACGACGAGCTCCTCCGCGCAGGGGGTGTGTACGCCCGCGTCATCGCCGCAGGCACGGAGAGCCGCCGAACCGCCGACGACGGCGCGCCCGGCGCGCAGGAGCTCACGTGACCACCGCGGCCGGGACGACAGGCCGGCTCGAACGAGCGACGGCGAGAGGCGCCCAGCGGACGACCTCGCATTTGATGAGCATGGGTTCCCTGGCCCGCTTGCTGGCCCCCGTCCATGGCCATATCGTGGCTTGCGCCTCGCTTTCTGCGCTGGGATCGGCCGCTGGTCTGGCCCCCTACGTCGCCGTGGCGGAGATCGCGCGCGCGCTCCTTCGCGCGGAGCACCCGGCCGCTGCGAACGGCGCTGTCTGGCCATGGGTGGCCATCGGCACGGCCGGCGCCCTGCTTCGTCTGCTCTTGGTGTTCCTCTCGTCGCGCGTCGGGCACTACGCCGACGCGGAGACGCTGCACGACGTCCGGGCGCGCATCGTGCGGCATCTGGGGGTCGTGCCGCTGGGTTGGTTCCGCGCGGCCGGCTCGGGTGAGGTGAAGAAGGCCATGACCTCGGACCTGGAAATCATGCACCAGCTCATCGCCCACGCCCTCGGCGAAGTCGTCGGCGCGGCCACCGCGATCACCGTGGGCCTCGGTTACCTGCTCCTCGTGGATGGCCGCATGGCGCTGATCACCGTCGCCGTCCTCGCATCGATCGCGCTCTTTTATCGCGTGGCCATGCGTTCCATGCCGTTCCACATGGCCCGCCTGATCGCCGCCGAGGCGCGCATCAGCGCCGCGAGCGTGGAGTACGCGGACGGCATCACCGTGGTGAAGACCTTCGGATCCGGCGGCAGGATCCTCGAGCGCTTCGCCGACGCAGTGCGCGAGCACACCGCCGCATATCGAACCTGGGTCGACGAGGTGCGCTACAGCTCGTCTGCGGACCGCCTGCTCGCCTCCGAGATGACGCTGCTGGGGGTGGTGATGGTCGCGGGGCTCTGGTTCGTCCGCCAGGGCTCGCTCCCCGCAGCCGACCTGCTCCCCTTCCTCGTGGTGGGCATCGGGCTGCCGACGTCGATCACGCCGGCCATCCATGGCTCGCAGGGGCTCCGGCAGGGACGCATGGCGGCCGGTCACATCGAAGATCTCCTGTCTTTGCCCGCGCTGCCCGAAGCTCCGCAGCCTCGATCGCCGCACGGCCACCGCATCGAGTTCGATTGCGTGTCCTTCTCCTACGACGGTACAAAAAACGCTCTGGTGGAGGTCACCGCGGTGTGCGAGCCGGGCACCGTCACGGCGATCGTCGGTCCGTCCGGAGCCGGCAAGACGACGTTGGCGAGCCTCCTGCCGCGCTTCTACGACGTGACCCGCGGGGCCATCCGCATCGGCGGTGTCGACGTTCGGCAGATGTCCTCTGAAACCCTCCTGTCTTCGATGTCGCTGGTCTTTCAGGACATCCTCCTTCTACGCGACACCGTGACCGAGAACATCCGCGTTGGTCGTCCTGACGCCACGGACGCCGAGGTCCGGCAGGCGGCCATGGCGGCGCAGGTCCATCAGGTGATCGAAAAGCTCCCGCAGGGTTACGATACGAGGCTTGAGGCAGGCGCGGGCGGCCTCTCCGGAGGCGAGCGGCAGCGTCTGACCATCGCCCGCGCCATCCTGTCCGGCGCCCCCATCGTGGTGCTCGACGAGGCGACCGCCGCGCTCGACCCCGACAGCGAGACGGCGGTGCAGGAGGCGCTGGCCCAGCTGGCGGCGGGCAAAACCGTCATCGTAATCGCGCACCGGCTGCACACGATTTCCACCGCCGATCAGATCCTGGTGCTCGATGCTGGACGCGTCACCGAGCGTGGCCGGCACTCCGAGCTCTTGGCGCGGGGCGGCCTCTATGCGCGCCTCTGGAGCGCTCAACACGACGGAGGCGCCGGATGATCCGCAATCTCTACCGACTGTGGCCGCGTTCCGGTTTGCTGTTGCGCCTCGGCATCCTCACGGCGTTCCTCGCCATTTTGCAGGGGCTGCTGCTCGGCTTGCTCGTCCCCATCCTGCGGGCCCTCCTCCGGCCGGAGCCGGACTTCGTGGCCGCCTCCCCCTGGCTCGGGGCCGGCGCGGTCGGCCTCCTCGCCTACGGCGTGTTGGCCGTCGTGGCCACGCCGGTGGGGTTCGCTGCGAGCGCCGAGCTGGCCGCAGAGCTCCGGCACCACGTGATGCGGCACGTCACCACGTTGCCGCTGGGCTGGTTCACGGCCGAGCGCAAGGCGCGCCTCGCTCGCGCCGTCACGGCCGACGTCGACACCATCGCTCACCTGGCGGTGACGATTGGCTCGCCGGCGATCGTCTCCACCCTGCTGCCCGCGACCATCGTCGCCGTCACCTTCGCTGTCGATAGGCTCACGGCGCTGCTGTTCGTGGCGCTCTCCCCGGTGCTCGTCGCGACGTTGCGCCGTGCGGGGCAGATCGCATCGGAGGCCGAGATCGAGCTCGAGCAGGCTGCGACCGAGATCGCTGGTCGTGCGATCGAGCTCGGGCAAGCGCAGCCGGTGCTGCGGGCCGCGGGCCTCGGTAGCCGCGGAACGGTGCGCATGCGGCAGGCGCTCGAGGCCCATCGCCGGACCTACCGGCAGGGGCTCCGCCGCTCGATGGCGCCCGATCTGATCTTCACCGGGGTGGTGATGATGGGCTTCGCCACCGTCCTGGCGTTCGTCGCTCGTCGCCTGCTCGACGGCGCCTTGCCCCTCGCCGACGGCGTCGCCCTACTCGTGCTGGCTGCGCGCTTCTTCGAGCCCATCGGCGCCCTGATCGAGCTCGTCGGCGCGCTCCGCGCGATGGACAACTCTATCGGTCGCATCCAGACCATCCTTCGGACGTCGCCGCTGCCACGCGCCCCGCGGCCGGTCATGCGCCTGCCGCATGCCGGGATCACCTTCGAGGGCGTGACCTTCGCGTACGACGGCGCGGCGACGGGCGCGCCAGCGCTGCGAGACGTGTCGTTTCACTGCAAACCCGGCACGATCACGGCCCTGGTGGGGCCGTCCGGCTCGGGCAAGACGACCGTCACCCGCCTCGCGGCGCGGTTCTTCGACGTCGGTTCGGGGACCGTGCGGGTCGGCGGCGTGGACGTGCGCGACCTCGACTATGACGTCTTGATGAACGACGTCGCGATCGTCTTCCAGGACGTCTATCTGTTCGATTCGACGATCGAGGAGAACCTTCGTCTCGCCCGGCCCGAGGCGACAGACGAAGATCTGGCGGCCGCCGCCCGCGCCGCCCGGCTCGACGAGGTCATAGAACGTTTGCCAGAGGGATGGAAGACCAGGGTCGGCGAGGGGGGCGCCCAGCTCTCCGGCGGCGAACGCCAGCGCGTCTCGATCGCCCGAGCTCTCCTGAAGAAGGCGCGCATCGTCCTCGTCGATGAGGCGAGCTCCGCCCTCGATCCGGAGAACGAGCGCGCCATCGGCCAGGCGATCGCGAACCTGTCCTCCGAGGCGGCGCGCACGGTGATCGTCATCGCCCATCGGCCCAGCACGCTCGCCGCCGCCGACCAGGTGATCGCGCTCGATCAGGGCCGCGTCGTGGAGATGGGGAGCCCCGACGCGCTGCGCCGGTCGAGGGGCTTCTTCTGGCGTCTGTACAGCCAGTACGAGCAAGCCCGCAGCTGGCGCATCACGCCCGCGACCCGAGCGCTTGGAGCTGTTGACGCTCAGGGTGGCTGATCGTTGGCAGGTCCACTTCGGGCGCGACTTGCTCAAAACCGCGCAAATGCGCCGAATCGCGTCATCCTGCTCCCCGACAGCCCCGCCCGTCGACGGGCGGCGGCGGCGGCGTTCACAGGTGCCGGGTCTCTTGCGGTGGAGCTCCCCAGTTGTTGTTGCGCCCGTCGGCGTATCTGACGGGCGCGGAGATGAGCTCCTCGGGGTCCACGTCATTCAGCGAACCCAGCTGAACGGCCACGTAGTCGCCGCCGATCGCCTCGACGTACCCGCGTCCGAACGAGCGCACGCCGCAGTGTCGACAGAACAGGTGGTGTCCGACCTTCATGCCGAACTGATAATCGCTCAGCGCGTCCTCGCCCGCGAGCAACCGGAACGCGTCCGGCTTGATGATCGCGTTCCAGTTTCGTGTCTTGGTGCAGATGGAGCAATTGCACTTGTTGGTCCCGGCGCTCAGATCGATATCCGCCTCGAAGCGGACCGCGCCGCAGTGACAGCTCCCTGTGTACGTTTTCTTCATCGGCAAACCTCCAGCAGGATGGGCGTTCGCGTTCGAACGCTCGGCGGCCTGGAGGCCTGACTGTACTCGATCTCGGCGGTCGGCGTCGCGCGACGAACAGCCTCCCCGGGGGCCGTGCGGCTCGACGAGGCCTCCTGCGAGCTCGGGCGATCCCCGATTAGGCGAGCGGCTTGCCCCCCGTGACCCCGAGCACCTCGCCGTTGATGTAGGTCGCCTCGTTCGAGGCCAGGAACACGAACGCAGGAGCGAGCTCCGCCGGCTGCGCCGGCCGCTGCATCGGCGAGTCCTTGCCGAAAGTGGCCACCTTCTCCTCCGGGAACGACTGCTGGATGAGCGGCGTCCAGACCGGGCCGGGCGCGACCGTGTTGACCCGGATCCCGCGCTTGATGAGGTCCTGCGCCAGGCCCTTGCTGAAGGTGACGATCGCCCCCTTGGTCGACGCATAATCGAGGATGTTCGGGCTCGGCTGGTAGGCCTGGATCGAGGCCACGTTGATGATCGCGCTGCCTTCCTTCATGTGCGGCAGCGCGTGCCGCACGAGGTGGAACATCGCCATGATGTTGACCCGGAAGGTGCGCTCGACGCGCGCCGCGTCGATGTCCTCGAACCGCTCGGCGGACTTGCCCTGCTCCGCCGCGTTGTTCACCAGGATGTCGATCCGCCCGAACTTGCGCGCCGTCTCCTCGATCACCTTCCGGCAATGGGCCTCGTCCGCCAGGTCGCCGGGGATCGCGATCGCCTCGCGCCCCGCCTCCTTGACGACCCGCGCCGTCTCCTTCGCGTCCTCGTGCTCGCTCAGGTAAGCGATCGCCACGTGGGCCCCCTCCCGCGCGAACGCGAGCGCCACGGCGCGGCCGATGCCGCTGTCCCCGCCGGTGATCAGCGCGATGCGGTCCTTCAGCCGGCCGAGGCCCTTGTAGGACGACTCGCCGTAATCGGGCCTCGGATCCATCTTGGCCTCGATGCCGGGCCGGTCCTGGCTCTTGCCCTCGAAGGGCGGCTTCGGGCCCGCGCCCTTCGGATCCTCGCTCGGTCCAGTGTTCTGCATGCCTCCTCCTGACGCTCTTCTGTGGTGGGAAGCCGATCGCGCTCCCAGCGGTACCTGGCCATAAGGACGCCAGGCCAGCCCGACCATCGGTCGCCGCCTGCACTCTGGATCAGAGCGCCCCCTACCTGACCCGCGAGCGGCGCGCCGCCGGCCCTCCCCGGGCGGCGCGCTCATCGCGCGCGCGACGCGGCCTCCTGATGAGCCCGCGGCGACCCGCCAGCCAGTCGAGGCTTGACAGCGGACAGCCGCTCCGGTGTCGTCGCCCTGCGTTGTTCCGCGGCATCCCGCCCGCGCGAAGGCGAAGAGGAGCACCGGTTGCCATGAAACACATCGACGAGAAGCTGCTGGAGTCGGATCTCGAATATCGGTTCGGGTATCTCATCGAGTTCGTCGGCTTTGGAGAGGCGGACATCGCCGCGATCCACGGCGCCGCGCTGCACCTCGCCCCGCGCGTCGAGGGGCTCGTCGACGCGGTGTACGAGAAGCTGTTCCTCTACGACGCCACGAAGCGCCACTTCGTGCCGAAGCAGCACGGCTACGAGGGGCAAGCCCCGGCGGACCTCCTGTCGCTCACCCTGAGCCACGAGCAGATCCAGTTCCGCAAGAAGCACCTCTCCGATTACCTCGTCCGGCTCGTGACCCACCCCTACGACCTGAAGATGGTCGCCTACCTCGACATGGTGGGGCGGATCCACACGGCCAAGGCCGGCAATCCCGAGATCGTCGTCCCGCTCGTGCAGATCAACGCGCTCATGGGCTTCGTCTCGGACGCCTTGCTCCAGACGATCCTGTCGCTCGGCCTCGACCGCGACGCCGAGGTGCGCACCCTGCGCGCCTTCAACAAGCTCCTCTGGCTCCAGAACGATCTCCTCGCGCGCCACTACGTCCAGGCGGCCTGAGCCGCTTCGGCCTCGGTGACGAGGCTGCCATCTTTTGCCACGATCGTGGCGCGATCGTCGCCGGGGCGAGGCGCGCGGCGGGCTGCCGGCGCGCCGGACGAGCGCGCGGCACGCGTGTTGCCGCGGGATCGTCCATGAGAAGGACAACAGAAACCTGGTGGATCCTCGTGCTCCGCGGGGTCGCGGCGCTGGGCTTGGGTCTTCTGACCCTGCTCATGCCCGGACACAGCCTCGCGGCGCTCATCGTCCTCTTCGGCGTGTACCTGCTCGTCGAGTCCGCCATCGCCTTCACCGGCGCGGCGCGCTGCGCGCGGCGCGGCCGGCGCTGGCGGGGGCACGCGGCGCACGGCGCCGTCAGCCTCGTCGGCGGCCTGGTGACGCTGGCCTGGCCCGGGCTCTCGGTGCTGCTCCTGCTTTACCTCGTCGCGGCGTGGGCCATCCTGGGCGGCGTCCGCGACATCATCGTGGCGGTCCGCGTCCGCCGCCGCGTCGCCGGCGAATGGCTGCTCGCCCTGGCGGGCGTGATCGCCGTCGCCCTCGGCGTGCTCGTGATGGCGCTCCCGAGCGCCGGCGCCCTGGCCCTCGTGCTGTGGGTCGGCGCCTACGCGCTCGTCCTCGGCGCGACGCTCGTCATCTCGGGCTTCGCGATGCGCGCCCAGGAGCGCCGGCCCCGGAGCGACGCCCGCCTCCACGGCTTCTGGCGAGCGCGGCCCCTCTGGCCCGGAGCGTAATCTGGGCATGGCGCATGGCACATGGCGCCACCGCGCGCGCGGGCGCCCGACCCCGCGCGCGGGCGCCCGCCGTGGGATTCGTGCGACGCGGGCGCGGCGCTGGCGGCGCGCGGCCTCGTCGAGCGATGATGGCCGCTTGCCAACATCGCGGAGGCCGTAAGCGGAGGCCTCCACGGACCCAGCTCCGCGCGAGCATGCGAGGTGGAACGCCATGCGTCGATTCTTCGGACAGCCAGCGCTCGTTCTCTTGATCTCATCCATTCCCACGCTCGCCGGGTGCGGCGACGAGGACGACCCCGCGGACAGCCGCTTCGCCCGGCTCGCCACGCGCGCCGAGGAGGTGCGCGAGCTGTCGTTCGAGCGCGAGGTGCCGGTCCGCACCGTCACGCGCGCCGAGGTCGACGCGGAGGCGGAGCAGGCCGCGAACGAGATCGAGGAGGACGAGCTCGCCACCCTCGCCGCCACCTACGGCCGGCTCGGCTATTTCCCGCCGGACACCGACCTGCACGCCGCCTTCGGCCAGTCGATGGACGTGTTCGCCGCCTGGTACTCGACCCAGAGCAAGGAGATCTCGCTCATCGGCGAGGTGGAGGACAACGTGCTCATCCACGAGTACGTGCACGGGCTCCAGGACCAGCACTTCGACCTCGAGGCGCTCTACGGCGCCACGCTGACGAGCGACGCGCACCTCGCGCTGAGGGCGGCGACGGAGGGCGACGCGATGCTCGCGGAGGTGCGCTTCCTCATGCAGGAGCGCAACGACGCCGATCTGGACCGGCTCAACTGGGCCGCCATCATCGACGCCGCCCACGCCGCCGGAGAGCAGATCCTCGAGCAGAACGAGCTCCCCGCCCTGTTCATCGACTATCCGTCGTTCGCCTACGGGTTCGGGTTCGAGTACTGCGCCCACAACCTGAGCGGCGCGAGCGCGGCGTCGCCCGCGCCCGAGGAGGCGTTCCCGTTCGACTGGTCACGCCAAGACGCGCTCTTCTCGGATCGCGTCCCCGCGACCACCCAGCAGATCCTCACCCTCGACCGCCAGGATCCGGTGGCGCGCGTCGGGCTCGAGGAGGTGCCGCCCGCGCTCGCCGACAGGCTCGAGCAGGTCGACTGGGACTCGCTCGGCGAGTGGCTCTCCTACCTGCTCCTGCGCCCGCTCGACGGCGCGCCCTCGCTCGGGGACATGCGCGCGCTCGCCGCGGCCTGGGACGGTGATCGCGCCCTGTTCGTGCGCGATCGGGGCACGGGCGCGATGGGGACCGCCTGGGCGTCGGCGTGGGACGACGAGGGCGCCGCCGCGGGCGTCGAGGCCGCGCTGTGGCAGCTCTACGGCGGCTCGGCCATCGACGAGGGCGAGCCGCGCCTCGGGCGGGCCGAGGACGGCGAGCTCGTCTGGATCGAGCGGCGGGAAGAGCGCGTGGTCGCCCTCAAGAACATCGACGAGGCGCTCCTGCCCGCGCTCGCCGAGGCGGCCTTCGCCTCCGGGATCAAGCCGATGCGCCTCACGCTCCGGAAGCGCCCCTCGCTCTCGGCGTGGCTCTCGCGCCGCCTGCCCGGGCTTCCCTGATCCGGCGGCGCCGCTCTCTGGAACGCCGACCACGTTGATGAAGCGAGAGATAAACCGCCAAGGCGCCAAGGACGCCAAGACACCAAGATAAGATCATCATCTTCTTGGCGTCTTGGCGTCTTGGCGCCTTGGCGGTTCGAATTTCTGCGCTTTTCAGGCCGTTTCAGCCTGTCTGTCGCTCTGGCGAGGCGCGCTTCGCGCCTGCGGAGCGCGCCGCGCGCTCAGACGCACAGAGAATCGCAGTCGTGATCCTCCTCGCACGCCGAGACGCAGTCGCCGTCGTCGTCGCAGGCGGAGATGCAGTCCTCGCGCTCGGTCGAGCACGCGGTGATACAGCTGTCGTCGCCGTCGCCCGGGTCCTTGTCGCCGTCCGCGTCGACGAAGCAGCCCGCCGCCAGGGGAACCGTGGAGACCAGAAGCATAGCCAACATCTTGCGAATCATGGGTTGTCCTCCTTCGTGGTGTACTGTCCGCATGCGATGCAGGGGACATCGACCTCCCAAGCAGGGGACGTACCAATCGCCCTCATGACGCGAATCACGCGCTCTCGCGAGCCCCGGAGACGCGCGGCGCCGCGCGCGACGAGCTCGACGCCAACCATCGAGTCGCCGCGGCCGCTGGACGCAGGACGTCAATCCAAGGCAAATCGCCACACGGGCGCAGGCCACGGCAGGGCTCGGCCCCTCGCCGCCCGGCAATTTCCCGCGCTCCGGCGCGCAGCGCGCCGGCCGGGCGCGCTGCGATCAAATGTCACACCCGCCTCGACCGTGAGCGCCCGACATCCGTCCAGGCGCCCGCCCGGTCTACGACGCCGGTCCTGTCACCCCTCGTCCTCGGGCGTCGGCGGCTTCGGCGGCTTCGGCGGCGGCCGGTCCACCGGATAGCGCCGCAGATCCAGCGTGTACGGCGCGTCGGCGTGGGGGGCCGCCCGCTTCCCCGTCACCGGCCAGGGCGTCTGCCCCTCGAGCGTGAACCGCTGCGCGCGCCGCGCCGCCGCCTCGAACCGCGTGAGCGGCGCCGCGTCGAAGGCGCGGCCCTCCGGGTGCCACACGTGATAGGCGCACGCGCCGATCGAGCGCTTGCCCCACGTGTCCAGGATGTCGAGGTGGATCGGGTGGTGGATGCCGATGTGCGCGTGCAGGCTGTGCGGCGGCGCCCAGGCGCGGAACCGCACGCCGCCCACGAACTCCGCCGCCGTCCCGGTCGGCCGGAGCGGCAGCACGTGGCCGTTCACGAGCACCGTGTGGCGCTCCGGCGTGAGCCCCTTCACCCGCACCTCGATGCGCTCCATCGACGAGTCCACGTAGCGCGACGTGCCCGTCGTGGTCAGCTCCTCGCCGAGCACGTGCCACGGCTCGATCGCGTTGCGCACCTCCAGCATCACGTCGCCCGCGTGCAGCGTGCCCACCACCGGGCAGCGCAGCTCGATGAACGGGCGGTACGCGTCCGCGGGCAGGGCGAGCCCGCGCTGCTTCAGGTGGTCGAGCACGTCCTCGAAGTCGCGCCACAGGTAGTACGGCAGGAGGAAGCGGTCGTGCAGCGCCTGGCCCCAGCGCACGAGCTGGCCCGTGTACGGCTCCTCGGCGAACGAGGCGAGCAGCGTCCGGACGAGCAGCGCCTGCGCGACCGCCATCCGGAAGTGCGGCGGCATCTCGAAGGCGCGCAGCTCGATGAGCCCCTGCCGGCCGTGCGCCGTCTGCGGATCGAACAGCTTGTCGATGCTCACCTCGGCGCGGTGCGTGTTGCCCGTCATGTCCACGAGCAGGTGGCGGAACAGGAGGTCCGAGAGCCACGGCGGCTCGCCCTCGCGCCGCTCGAACGCGCGCGAGAGCGCGATCTCCAGCTCGTAGAGGTTCTCGTGGCGCGCCTCGTCCACGCGCGGCGCCTGCGACGTCGGCCCCACGAACAGGCCCGCGAACATGTACGAGAGCGACGGGTGGTGCTGGTTGAAGGTGAGCAGGCTCGCCAGGAGATCCGGCCGGCGCAGGAAGGGGCTGGAGAGCGGCGTCGGGCCGCCGAACGTGAGGTGGTGGCCGCCCCCGCTCCCGGCCATGCGCCCGTCGATCAGGTACTTCTCGCAGTGCAGCCCGCTGTGGAGCGACGCGTCGAACACCGTCTCCAGCAGCGACGCGTACGCGCGCACCCGGTCGGTCGGCGGCAGGTTCACCTCGAGCACGCCCGGGTCCGGCGTCACCGAGAAGCGGAGCACGTCGGCGCCGGGCGGCGGCGGGTAGCCCTCGAGCAGCACGTCGATCCCCGTCTCCTGCCGGGTCGCGTCGATCGCGCCGATGAGCTCGAAGAAGTCGGCCGGCGAGAGGAGCGGCGGCAAGAAGACGTGGACGGTGCCGTCGCGCGTCTCGACGCAGAGCGCCGTGCGCACCCCGTAGCCCGATCGGCCCGCGGCCGGCGCGGCGCGCTGGGCGTGCTCGGCGCGCTCGCCGTCGCGCGCGTGGCGCTGCGCCGCCCGCGCGCGCGCCGCCTCGGCGTGCTCCGGGTCGCCGCCTTCATCCGCGAGCTCGACGCGGCGCTGCTTCTCCGCCTCCTCGTCGGCCTCGGGATCGCCGCGCCGCGGGTCGGGCGGCGTCACGAGCTCCTCGATCGGCGGCGGCGGGGCCACCGCGACGAGCGAGCGGAGCGGCAGGCGCAGGCCGATGGCGCTGTCGCCCGGGAGCAGGAAGAGGCGCCCGCGCCGGAAGCCCCAGCGCTCGCTGATCCACGCCCCCCACTGGCGCGTGAGGGGCAGGACGAAGCCGGCCTCGCTGCCGAGCCCCCGGTCGAGCACGCGCGCGAGGCGCCGCCGCTCCTCGGGGTCGTCGAGGTTCGCCTTGAGCGGGTCGACGTCGACGGGCAGGCTCGCCTCGTCCTGGAGGTGGCGCCACGGGTCCTCGTAGGCCGGCAGCAGGAACTCGGCGAGCCCGAGCCGCGCCGCGAGCGCCTCGGCGAACTTCCGCGAGAGCGCGAGGTTCTTCGCGCGCGGCGAGCGGCCCTGCGGGACCGCGGGGTCCGCGTGGCGCGCGCCGGACATCTCGGTCCAGAGGCGGACGCCGTCGCGCCGGCCGATGATCTCGAGGGCCCAGCGGGGCAGGCTCTCGCCCGGGTAGTGCTTGCCGGCGCGGAGCAGCAGGACGCCGCCCGGCGCCATCCGGCGCCGGAGCTCGTGCGCGAGCCGGAGCCCCTGCGACCACTTGGTCGGGCCGAGAGCGCCCTCGCGCCACTCCGGCGCGTCCGGGTACTCGCGCGAGTTGAAGGTCGGCTCGCCGCCCATGGTCAGGGTGAGGCCCGCGGCCGCGAGCCGCTGGTCGGCGCGGTCCGCCACGGAGAGGAGCTCCTGCCAGACGGGCTCCTCGTAGGGCGTCGTGGGGCGCGGCTCGTGGCCGAGCCGGCCGACCTTCATCTCGAAGTGCACGTCGGTCGCGCGCGTGTCGCTCGTGCCCTCGACCGGCGCCGCGAGCGCGGGCGAGGCCGTGCAGGCGAGCGGGATGTGGCCCTCGCCGCAGAGCAGGCCGCTGGTCGCGTCGAGGCCGATCCAGCCGGCGCCGGGCAGGAAGACCTCGGCCCACGCGTGCAGGTCGACGACGTCCCGGCTGACGCCCCGCGGCTGGTCGGGGATCATCCCCTCGTCGGTCAGCTGCACGAGGTAGCCGCTCACGAAGCGCGCGGCGAGGCCGCGCGACCGGAGGGCGGCGATGAGCAGCACGGCCGAGTCGCGGCAGCTGCCGCGGCCCTGGGCGAGCGTCTCCTCCGGCGTCCAGATGCCGGGCTCCTCGCGGATGACGTACTTGATGCGCCGGTTCACGGCGGTGTTCAGCGCGACGATGAGCGACACGGTGTCGCCCTTCGACGGCAGCCCGGCGAGGAACTCGTCGAGCAGCGGCCCGCGGGCGATCGACGGCTCGGCGCCGTCGAGGAAGGGGACGAGATCCTGCTTGAGCTCGGCGGGATAGGCGAACGGGACCTTCTCGGCGCGCTCGTCGAGGTAGAAGTCGAACGGGTTGACGGGGCGCACGTCGACGGCGAGCTCGACGAGGATGTCGAAGTGCGGGACGCGCTCGCCCGCGGGCAGGAGCACCCGGGCGACGTGGTTGCCGTACGGGTCCTGCTGCCAGCGGGCCGCGATGGGCGGGTCGATCTTGAGGCTGTACGACTCGATCTTCGCCTTCGCGTGCGTCGCGGGCCGCAGCCGGATGAGGTGCGGGCCGAGCGAGGCGGGGCGGGGGTACGTGTAACGGGTCCGGTGCTGGATGAGCAGGCGCACGGTGTTTGTCTCCGAGGGTGGTCCTATCCAACCAGAAGTGACCCCGTTCCGTCTCGCCCTCCGCGACGCGCTCCGGACGTACGACGCGCTCGTTTCCTGGAGGATTCGGCTGGAAGACGGCGGTGTAGCGGCGCGCGGCGCGGCGGCGTGACGGCGCGTCCCCCACACCGGCGCCGCGCGCTTGCCGTCCGAGGGCGAAGCGGTGATCATCGCCCGCGGTGTCGGGTTCCGAGACGAGACAGCCCTCGCTGGCGCCGGTCGAGCTGGGGACCGTGCTCGCCGGCAAGTACCGCGTGGAGCGGATCATCGGCCAGGGGGGCATGGGGGTGGTCGTCGAGGCGCGGCACGTCGTGCTCGACGAGCGGGTCGCGCTGAAGTTCCTGCTGCCCGCGTTCACGGAGCACCCGGAGGGGTCGGCCCGCTTCCTGCGCGAGGCGAAGGCGGGCATGAAGATCAAGAGCGAGCATGTCGCCCGCGTTTCGGACGTCGGCACGCTCGAGAACGGCGCCCCGTACATGGTCATGGAGCTCCTGACCGGGAGCGATCTCGCGCGCCTGCTCCGGGAGCAGGGCGTGCTCGGCCTGGAGGACGCGGTCGACTACATCGTCCAGGGCAGCGAGGCGATCGCCGAGGCCCACGGGCTCGGCATCGTGCACCGCGATCTCAAGCCGGCGAACCTGTTCCTGACGTCGCGCGCCGACGGCTCGCCGCTCGTGAAGGTGCTCGACTTCGGCATCTCGAAGATGGCGACCGGCGCCGTCGACGTGCTGACCGGCACGGACGCGGCGCTGGGCTCGGCGCTGTACATGTCGCCCGAGCAGATGCGGCAGACGCGCTCGGTGGATCACCGCACCGACATCTATGCGCTCGGCGTCTCGCTGTACGAGCTGCTCGCCGGCCGGCAGCCGTACTACGCGGAGACGCTGCCGCAGCTCTGCGCGGAGGTGCTGACGGGCACGCCGACGCCGCTCCGGGACATGCGCCCCGACGCGCCGGCCCCGCTCGCGGCCGTGCTGGAGAGGGCCTACGCCCGCGAGCGCGAGCAGCGGTACGGGTCGGTCGCCGAGTTCGTGGTGGCGCTCGCCCCGTTCGCGCCCGCGCGCACGTACCCGACGCTCGTCCGGATCGCGCGCATGGGCGGCCTGTCGCTGCACGCCGCGGCCGCCGGCGGGCACCGCGCGTCGCAGCCCTCGTTCGCCCCCGCGGACGCGCGGGCCTCGGCGCCGGCGCTGCGCGAGCCGTCGTGGCCGGGGCTCCCCTCGCCCGCGGCGGCCGCGCACGACGAGGTCGCGCCGCCGCGGCCCGGGACGCTGCCCGGCGTGGCGGCGCCGTTCTCGCGGCCGCCGGTCGCCCACGCCACGACGCCGTTCCCGCACCCGCCGTCGCCGTTTGCCCGCCCGCCGTCGCCGGTCGTCCACGCCACGACGCCGTTCCCGCACCCGCCGTCGCCGTTTGCCCGCCCGCCGTCGCCAGACGCGCCGCCGGGCGACGGCGGCAGGCCGAGCCCGGTGCCGCCGGACGGGCTCTCGCCGCATCAGCAGATCGTCCCCGGCCCGTACAGCGCGCCGATGAGCTCGCGCGCCGCGGCGACCTTCGCGTCGTCGACCCACCTGGGGATCTCCTCGGACGGGCGCCGGGCCGCCGGCTTGCCGGCCTCCCCCGCCGTGATCATCGCGGTCACGCTGCTCTCGGCGACGATCGTCCTCGGGTTGATCGTCGCGGGCGTGTTCATGCTCCGCAGCGGCGTCGCCGACGACGCGGGCGGCGCGGCGGCGACGCAGGCGACGACCGCGGGCCCGGCGGAGGCCGCGAGCGCGGCGGAGCCCGCCGCGCCGGCGCCGGAGCGGCCCGCGCCCGGCGCCAGCGCGGCGGCGCCGGAGGGGCCGACGATCCTGCCGAGCGGAGCGGCCACGGGCGCCGCCGCGGCGGGCGCCTCGGCGGCGGCGAGCGCATCGGCCGCGGCGAGCGCGTCGGCCACGGCGCCCGCGTCGGCCACGGCGCCCGCGTCGGCGCCGACCAGGGCTGCGCCTCCGCGGCCGCGCGGCGGGACGGCCGTCCGCCCCTCGCCGGCGCCCACGACCCAGCGTCCTCCCCGAGGCATCGACCTGAACGACCCGCACTGAGCCCACCGCCATGACCTTCTCGAGATTGCCTGCGCCCCGCGCGATCCGTCGCGCTCGACTCGCCGTCGCCTCGGTCGTCCTCGCCTCGGCCGCCCTGCTCGCGCCTGTCGGCGCTCTGGCGCAGGGCATGAGCAGCGACCCGACGCTGGCCCAGACGCTGTTCGAGGAGGGGCGCCGCCTCATGGAGGCGAAGGCGTACGCGGACGCGTGCCCCAAGCTGGCGGAGAGCCAGCGGCTGCGGCCCGGCACGGGCACGCTGCTCAACCTGGCGCTGTGCAACGAGGCGCTCGGCAGGACGGCGACGGCGTGGGGGCAGTTCAAGGAGGCGCTCTTCGCCTCGAAGAAGGAGGGCAACGCCGCGCGCGAGGCGTTCGCGCAGGAGCACATCGGCGCGCTGGAGCCGAGGCTCTCGAAGATCCAGCTCAACGCCGAGAGCACGCCCGGCCTGCTGGTCCGCGTCGACGGCCACGAGATCCCCGCGGCCGCGCTCGGCACGCCGATCCCGATCGATCCGGGGCCGCACGAGGTCGAGGCGACCGCGAGCGGCTACTCGGTGTGGTCGACGACCGTGCAGGTCGGCGAGAGCGCGGATCTGAAGGCGATCGCGGTCCCGAAGCTCCAGCCCGCGCCGCCCGCGAGGACGGCCGCGGCGCCGCAGCCGCCGGGGCCGGCGGCGGGCGGCGCCGGCGTCGGCGGTGGCAACGCCGGTGGTGGCGGTGACGGGCTGCGCACCGCGGGCTTCGTGATCGGGGGCGCCGGCGCGGCGGTGCTCGGCGTCGGCGCCGTGTTCGGGATCCTCGCCGCGGGGCAGGCGAGCGACGCCGAGAAGGACCCGGCGCTCTGTCCGGAGAAGCAGTGCACTCGTCTGGGTCGCGAGGAGATCGACGCGGCGGAGACCAAGGCGCTCGTGTCGACGATCGGCATCGGCGTGGGCGTCGCCGCGATCGGCGCGGGGGCGATCCTGGTGCTGACGTCGGGCCGGTCGGGGGGCGAGGGCGCGAGCGCCGCCGGCGCGAGGCCGGGCGCGCCGGGGCGGGTGCAGGCGCGCGTGGTGCCGCTCCTCGGCCCGGGGGGCGGCGGGGTCAGCGTGCTGGGGACGTTCTAGTCGCGACTTGGGCACCTTTCTCGTCGGGATCGCCGACATCCTTCGTCGGTTCCTCACGTCCGATCCCGTCATCCCGTCGCCGCTGACGGTGCAAGCCGCGACCGGCTTGACGAAGAGCCTGACCGAGCCGTCAAGAACGTCGGTGCCCACACCTTGCGGCGCAGAGCCGATCCGCGAGATTTTCCGTGGGGGGAGGTCACCAAAGGCGACGCTCTATACGGACTTGGTCCGACGGCTTCGGTTGGCCAATCGACTGATAGTTGGCCAGCTTCGACCAAGCTCGCCCTCACGAAACCAGCGCCGTGACTCGCGCTGTATTCTCGCACCTGGACGAGATTGCGGCGAGTCTAGCGCCCGCCGCTGAACGCCGGCACGTTGGGCGGCGGGCGCACCTCCGAGCACGAACATGACTGGTCTCGGCGTAGCCTTTCACATCGTGGCGCTCTTCTTGGGTCTCTCCGGAGGCTATGTCTCGTACACATCGAAGGGCGGGGCGGAAGGCGGGGTGCCCGTCCTCGCTCACGTGTTCGGCGCGTTCGTGGCCTCCGCCGTCGGGACCTTGGTTCAACGTGCCGCCAGCTTGATCGAGGGCGCCCCCTTCGAGCCGATCGTGGTAGCCTTGCCTCTGCTGCTGGCTGCGTTTGCGTATGGAGCGGTCCTCGTCGGTGACCGCCTCTCGCGGCGTGGTCCGACGAATCCGGAGCAGAGATAAGTCGACGAGGCATGCCTGGTAGCTTGGCGGAAGGCGTAGCCGACGCCGGCAGCGAGGCCGTCGGGTGACAGCCGCTCGCTCCGAGAGCCAGGCGTTGCGAGATTTGTCCGAGGCCGGTACGCCCTAGGCGCGCCACGTCCACGTCACGCCATGAAACAGAAACGTAGGATTCCCATGAAGGCTCGCTCCGCGATCGGCTCGACGGCGGCCTCCGCGAGCACGGTCCGCGCGCGCGCCGCGGCCACGTCGGGCGGCGCGCAGAGCAGGAACGGATCGAGGTTGCCCTGGATCGCCCGATCGTGGCCCGAGCTCAGCGCTGCGCTCGCCTCGTGGCCTCCCACCGCTCCAGCGTGACGACGAGTCGAGCCGCCCCGAGGATGCCGGCCGGGAGCACGATGAGCAGCGAGCGAGGCAAGAACGAGAGCAGCGCGAGGCCGTAGCCGCCCAGCACGGCCTTGAGGCCCGCGCCGAAGCCGGGGCGTTCGACCGGCACGAGCCCCGCGGGCGGGCTCTGCGCGGGCGCGGCGGGAGAGCCGGGGGGAGCATCGGGGGTGACCATTCGGCGACGAACGTCCCAGCGGCCGGGCGCCCGGTCAATGCCTTCCGCGCGCGAGCATGGCGGCGATCATCCGTGACCGCTGCCCCGACGCGCTCGCCTTCGATCACCGTCCCCTTCCGCGAGGGCGCGCAGCTCGTGGATCTCGGCAGCCGCAACGGCACCCTGCTCACCGACGTTCGCGTCGACGGCGCGAGGCCGCTCTGCGCCGCGCGCGCTGCTGGTCGGGTAGGCCGGGGTCGACTACCCCCCGGCCCCCACGGATCCGGACGTGCGGAATTCCCGCATCCGGCACCGCATGCGGCCGGCCATAGCACTTGGGCACAACGCTTCAGCTCATCCCCGGGTACACGCGCTAAAACTTCAGCTCTTCCGCTGCTTTCTACCGTCGATGGTCCGCTCCCGAAGCGCGGGCCGAGCGCTCCGACTCCGCCAGGCAAAGTTTTCCACTCTGTTGGTAGCGCTATGCTCCCGCCCTGCGGCGCCCCTTCCTTCACCTCGCGCAGCTCGCCCTCCTCCATGACGCCTGCGTGCAGCCACTTCATCGGCAGCCGCGCCCTGCGCCTGTCCCCGATCCGGTGCTCGAGGAACTTCTGCATCCATCCGCGTGCCGAGCTCCTCGACCCCGGCGAGGGTGGGCGGCCCAGGTCCACTTTGTTCGGGTCTCCACCGTGGTCTTCCACGAAAGACGAGCGTGTCGGCCCCGCCTTCGTCCTTTCGACCCGTTTGTCGCTCTGGGAGCTGCCTGCGGTGACATGTCACGCCCCACCCGTGACATGTCACGCCTCGCCCGTGAGATGTCACGCCCCTGCCGTGACATCTCACGCCGGGCGACCGTCGGATCGGCCGTTTTTTTGCCCCAGCGGCGATGGACATCGCTCCCATGAAATGGCTCGACGATTGCTATGGCTGCGAGCGGCGCGGTGACCGGAAGCATCGACGCACCGAGGCATGGCGCTCCGATCGGCTCCCAGCGACGGGCACCACGAGCCTGAGCCCGGCTCAGCTCAGCAATCCCAGAGATGCTTTGCGCGGAGGACGAACATGTCGAATTTGCTTAAGCCGCTAGGATTCGTGGCGCTGCTCGCCCTCGTGGGCGGTTGCGCGATTGAGGGCACCGACCCGGACGAGACCGGGACTGAGGCCGAGACCGAGGAGGCCGGCAGCTCGGAACAGGAGATCAGAAACGGGCTGTGGGCGCCTCTCCCCAGCGCGGACGGGAACGTGTTCATCACTGCAGAGCGCTCGGTCCCCGGCGATTTCGACAGCAAGGTCGGCACGGGAATGCTGTTGAGCTCGAGATGGGTCTTGACCGCCGGGCACGTCGTTGACTCGAGCGATCTCGGCGGCAATCCGACCCTGATCACGGTGAGATGGGGCCACGCGACAGACCCGAGCGCGCCGACGCGCACGTCGCAGGCCGTCTACTTTCACGGGACACACTTGCCCGGTGGTGTCACGTCGTCCACTTCGTTGACGGATGTGGACATCGCGCTGGTTCGCCTCACGACCGGGTTCACCGGCGCTGTAACGCGCTCGATCAGCACGGCGTCGTGGTCTGCGCTCCTGGCCCCGAACTCGACCTTGAGCTGCTGCGGCTACGGGCGTACGGCGAACACGGGCGGATCCATCGGGGTTCTGCACTGCGGGGCCATGCCCGTCCTGACGGCCAGCGACAAAGTCGTGGTGCTCAACCCGAGTGTGCTCGACCAGCTCCCGCTGTCTGGTGATTCGGGTAGCTCGTGCATCGACGTCTTCGGAGGAGCGGGCATCGCCGGGGTCGTGAGCGCGAATGCCTTCCAATCGCAGAACGGCCCGGCCACCGGCGCGTATGTCGTGCCGGCTGATCGGTTCAGAACGTTTGTGCAGGACACGATTGCCGCCAACGGCGGGCTGTGAGCTCGACAGCGGAGGAGCGCCGGCTGCTGCAGCGCCGCCTGCCCGCGCGCTCGCGGCGCCGCGCGCTCGCGGCGGTGGAAGCGGCAGATCCGATTTTGGGTGTCTGTCCGGATGGCGCCGTGATACCGTCGATGACGCGCTGTGCGGCTCGCCGGTGACAGAAACGTAGGATTCCCATGAAGGCTCGCTCCGCGATCGGCTCGATTCTCCTCTGGCTCGGCGCCGCCGCCTGCGGTGGGCGCGCGGCGTCGCCCGGCCCTGCGGCCGTGCAGGGGCCTCCGCCGGTCTCGACCCCGTCGGCTGCCGCGGCGCCTCCCCCCGTTCCGTCGGAGCGCCCGGCTGACGCGGCGCCCTCGACGGACAGCGGCGCTGCTCCGGAGCCGGGGGCGGCCGCTTCCCAGGCGCCGCCCGCCGAGGAGCCGCCGGCACCTTCGATCGAGGAGGAGAAAGCGGCCGCGGACGTCCCGCCTTGTACAACCCAGGCCGCCAGGTTGGTCATGTCGCTGGTGATCGAGGTACATGACGCGTCGACGAAGTACCAGCTCTGCGACGCAACGGCGACGCTGACGAGCTCGCAGGGGAAAGAGATCCCCACGCACAAACCGCACGGGGACTGCAAATCTTCGTGGGTCGTCGATGCTCCGGGCAAGTACACCGTGCGCGCGTCGCATCCTGGTTATGCGACCCGAACCAGGACGGTGCTCATCGAGCGGAAAAACTGCGTCTTGCAGGCGCCAGGCTTCATCTTCCCGCTCCCGCCCTTGAAATCGGCGCCTCCGAAGGCTGTGAAGTGAACGCGGGTCCTTTGCATGGGAATGCGGGATCCATCCTTCGTTCAGGATCTTTATCGGCCATCGCTTCCCTTCGGAGCTCCGAAGGGGCATAGCCTAGCCTCGCGGCAGCCTCCTCCATCGGCAGGGCGATGGAGCCTCGCGCCTCCACCTCGGCTCGCGAGCTGAAGCCGCCCGCCGAAGGTCGCGACGTGGCCGTCGTTGCGTCCACTGAGCGCGCAAATATCGAGCGCGAAGGAACGAAGCGTGGCCCGCGGGCTGGCCACTTGCGCAGACGCGGAGATCCTCGCTCCTTGAATGGCGGCCAGCGGCAGCGGTTGGCGACCGATTGTGCGTGCGGAGCACGGAGCATCCGGGTATCCTTGGTGTCATGGCGCTTGGGTGGAGGGCGGCGCGGTTCGTGGCAGCGGGAGCCTCGATGCTCGCCGTGGGCTGCAGCGGGAAGTGGACGGCGCAGGACGGCGGCGCAGCAATGGCCGACGGCGCGGGCGGGAGCGCCGTCACGGGGCAGGGCGGCGACGCGGGGAGCGCCGCGGCCTGCGCGGCGGGGGAGGCGCGCTGCAACGCGAGCGGCCTGCGCGAGACGTGCACGAGCGACGGCGGCTGGAGCGCCTCGGATTTCGTGTGCGCGCGGAACGTCGCGGTCGACGACGAGGTCGGCAGCTATTGTGTGACGAAGACCGACGGCAGCTATCGCTGCTGGGGCGACAATCTCGGCGGCGCGCTGCCGTCCGAGCGCTACCGGCGTGTCCAGCTCGCGCGACAGGGGCTGATCGGGCTCACCGAGGACGGTCGGCTGCTCGCGGCGGGAACGCTCCTGCCCGACGGGCTGCCGCCGGCCGCCTCCTTTCGAGCGACGAACATGGGGGGCGACAAGGGCGTGTGCCCGCTGTTCGTGGACGGGTCGTTCGCGGTGCTGCTCGATCGCACGCCGAACGACGTCACGGAGCCCACGATGGTGCGTCAGCTGGAGGGCTCGTTCACGCAAGCCTTCTGCGTCTTCGAGGGGCTCGCCGCCGGCGTGCGCCAGGACGGGAGCCTGTGGCGATGGAGCGGCGGTGAGACGATCCCCGGTGAGTTCACCGAAGTGGCGTACAGCACCCGCATCTACTGCGCGCTCACGAGAGCCGGCGGCATCAGGTGCTTCGAGCCGCAGTTCACTTGCGACAACACCGGCTTCACGGCCTGCGTCGGGCCCGAGTATCCCGAGTTTCCGGGCGGGCCGTACCGGTCCATCACCGCCACTTCCGGAGCGGTGTGCGCGATCGACGCCGAGGGGGCCCTCACGTGCAGGCGCTACGACGGCACCGACATGCCGCTGCCGGTCGACGCCGGGCGCTTCACATTCATCGAAGGCGGGTACGATGTCCTCTGCGGCGTGCGCACCGACGGCTCGGGCGCCTGTTTCCGCCACGGCGGCGAGAACTTCGCTGAGGTCGGCCCGTTCGTGCCGATCGAGCCGGCGCTCGATCCCGGCTGGTGAGCGCCGGGGCCGCGCTCGCGGCAACGGCGCGCGGGCGCGACGGCGGCGTCAAGACGTACGCGCCGCCGCGCTCGGCGAGCGCGGCTTGGCCCTTCGCCGTCGGTAGACCGCGGCGGGAGTAATTTTCAGCCATCCACAGCTGCGGCCGCTCAGGGCCCGTGGCGCCTTTCCCTGGACCGGCGTGCGTCCGGGTCGACGGCGTACTCGGATGCCAGGCAATGATTGATTTCGAACGATCCGGATGATATCAGAATCGATCCGTACGCGGGAGACCATGGAATGCTCGCCCGATGACTCGCAGGTCGTCATGGTCGAGCAGAGAGCGCGCATTTCGAGGCGCGCTGGAGGAGCTCATGTCTCGGATCTCGACCATTCTCAGGAACAGCAGGATGCATGCCGCGGTGGCGATGACATCCGCCATGGCCGGTTGCGCTGCGCCCCTTGACGGCAACCAGGGGAGCCCCGAAACGGATGGGGCAGCGATGTCCGCGAGCGCGCTCCGGGCCAATCGCTGGCACCCAGGGCATGGCCACGGCCACGGGAATGGCCACGGCCACGGACACGGACACGGCCACGGACACGGCGCAGCGAGTTGCAATGATCACAACCCGTGCACCCTCGACGCACGCGTCGAGGGTGCGTGCGTCCATGTCCCCGCGCCCTATGGACCAGCGCCGTCGCGAGGGCGAAATCGCTGCGACGAGGGCGAGGTGTGCGACGGACACGGCGCCTGCGTGGAGCCGGGCGCGCCTCTCTGGAGCGTGAGCTTTCCCGGCGAAGCGGCGTTCACGAGCATCAGCGCAGACGGGGCCGGCAACGCCCTCCTCACCGGGCAGCTCAGCGGTACGGCCGACCTCGGCGGAGGCTCGCTCCCGGGCGCGGGGCCGCGCGATGCGCTGATCGCGAAGCTCGATCCGGACGGCGCGCTCGTCTGGGCGAGGCGCTACGGCGGCCCCAGCGACGAGTTCGGCTCGAAGATCGCCGCGCTCTCCGACGGAAGCCTGGTGAACGCGGGAGGCTACGTCGGCTCGCTGGATGTCGGCACGGGGCCGATCCCCAGCGCCGGGCTGAGCGACATCTACGTCATGAGGACCGACCCGACAGGGGACCCGGAGTGGGTCCGCCATTTCGGCGATCCGGCCCATCAGCACGTCCATGGGATGTCGGCCGACGGCGAGGACAACGTGGTCGTCGTCGGCTCGTTCGAGGGGACGGTCGACTTCGGCACGGGGCCGCTGAGCAGCGCGGGCGCGCAGGACGTCTTCCTGTTCAAGCTGGATCCGGCCGGCAATCCCCTCTGGAGCAAGGGCGTCGGGAGCGCGTTCAGCGACGGGCCGGTCGTCCTCACGACGGACCCGGCGGGCAACGTGCTCTTCGCAGGATCCGTGAGCACCGGCGCCGATCTGGGTGACGGGCCGCTCGCGGAGCCTCGAATCTTCGTCGCGAAGCTGGATCGCGCGGGCAACCACGTCTGGAGCAGGCCGCTCGGAGACACGTCCAGCATCATCCAGGACGTCGAGGCGGACCCCGCGGGCAACGTGGTTGTGGCCGGACAGACGGGCACCACCATCGACCTCGGCACGGGGCCGATCGTCAACCAGGGCTACGACGCCGCGTTCGTCGTGAAGCTCGACCCGGCCGGGAACACCGTCTGGAGCAGGGGCTTCACCGCGCCGTGGAGCCGCGTCGTCATCACCTCGATCGACGTCGACAGCCAGGCGAACGTGGTGGCCTCCGGGGTGCTCGTCGCCGATGTCCCGGCGACGATCTACTTCGATGGAATCCCGTTCCCGTCAGGGTCCAACCCGTCGAGCTACAGCGCGCGCGCCTTCCTGGTGAAGTTCGACGCCGACGGGCACGCGCTGTGGGTCGAGGGGTTCGAGACGGAGCGCACCTTCGAGATCGTCGCCGATCCGCGCGATCGCGTGCTGGCCACGGGGACCTTCACCGGCACCCTCGACCTCGGCTCCGGGCCGCTGACGGGCACCGACGACAGCTTCGTCGCGGCGTTCGGTCCCTGACCATCAGAGATCACGCGGGCTAGAGGCGCGAGCGCTGGCGTCCCCCACAACGTGCTCATCCGCAGTCTCGTTCAACGATCTCGTTCTCACGCACAGCACGAATACGCCGCCGCGCCGCGCGACGGAGATGTTCTCTGCGTCCGAGTCGGACGCCAGGATGATCGGCTCGTGACTCGACTTGGGCACTTTTCTCGTGGAGATCGTCGACACCCTTGCCTCGACGAGGATCGGCCTGCGGTGTCGGCAATCGTGCGCCGTGGTGGCTGCGCCAATTCGCGGACGTTGCCGCAGCTCGTGATGTCGGTGGTTCGGAGCGAATCAGTGCGCGCACGCCGGCGACCTGAGCTCCGGCGGCGTCCACGAGCGTCGCACGGACCCCGGCTCGGGGGTCACGCGGCACTGGCGTGCCTGCCGCGACCCACGGAGGCGGCTCTGGGTCGATGCTGCCGTGCATGCTGGCGCTGGCCGCCAGCTACGCCGCCCCGGGCGGCGATGCCCTTGCGTCTACAGTGCGCAGTTTTCCATGCAAAATCAGCAAGTTGCACGCCGACAAAGACTTCCGGCACGGTCGCGCTCTGGCGAAGGAGAAGTTGCCACACCCAGCCCCACCAGAGGTCCCCGTGCCGGACGTCGTGATCGTTCCCAGCTTCCTCGCGCTGCTGCAAGTGCTCGCGCCGCACTTCACCGCACCTACCTTCCGCACATTCGTGACGTTGGCGTGCGGCTGGGTGCTGGCGCTCGGCCGCCACACGGTCACCTCCGCGGTGCGGGCAGCCAACGCCATGGGCTGGAAGCACATCCGCAGCTTCCACCGCTTCTTTTCCAGGTCCATCTGGGAGTGCGACGCGGTGGGGCTGACGCTGGTGCGTACGCTCGATGCACTGATCGAGCGCGACCAGCCACTTCTGGCCGCTGTCGACGACACTCTTGGTCGTCACACGGGCAAGAAGGTCGCCGCCGCCTCGATGCATCGCGACCCGCTGCTGTCGACGGCCACGCGCGTGGCTTTCCATTGGGGGCACCTCTGGGTGGTGCTGGGCATCTGCGTGCAGCTGTTCCACAAGACGTGGTGCTTGCCGGTGCTGTTCCGGCTCTACCGCAGCGAGAAGCTGTGCGAGCAGCAGCGGCGCGCGCATCGCCGCATCACCGAGCTCGCGGCTGAGCTCATCGCGCGGCTCGCCGAGCAGCTGCCGCACCGGCGCATCCTCGTCGTCGGCGATGCGACCTATACCAATAGCTCGGTCATCCGGGCTCGCCCCAGCAACGTCACCTTCGTTGGCCGCGCGCGGCTCGACGCGGCCATCTACGCGCCTGCGCCTGCACGCCGCGGCGGCCAGATGGGGCGGCCGCGGGTGCGAGGTACGAGGCTGCCGTCACCGGCAGCCCAGGCAAACGCCGCCAAGGCACGCTGGCAATTGGTCGAGGTCAACGTCTACAAGCGGCTCGTCACCGTCAAGGTGATGACCATCGACGCGCTCTGGTACTCGGTAGCCCGCTCCGAGCTGGTGCGCCTTGTCGTGGTGCGCGATTTTCCGGGTCACGTCGACGACGACGTGCTGGTCAGCACCGACCCGACGATGGCGCCCAGGGACATCATCGAGCACTACGCCAAGCGCTGGTCGCTCGAGACCACCTTCCAGGAGACCAAGGGCAAGCTCGGCTTCGAGCAGCCGCGCTCCAGAACCGAGCGCGCTGTCGAGCGAACCGCTCCGTTCACCTTGCTCCTCTACACGCTCGTGGTGCTCTGGTACGCCCAAAGCGGCTGCAAGCTCCGCTCGGCGCAACCGACGAAGGCGCCCTGGTACTCGCCGAAGAGCTCCCCCTCCAAGACCCTGCCAGCCTTCTCCGACATGCTCGCGACGCTGCGGCGTGCCTCATGGGCCGAGCGACTTTTTGAGCCCGACGCAAACGCCCCAACGTTGAGGAAGCACCTGGCGCCGCTGCTGGCGTGCTTGGACACAGCTGCCTGACACCGGTCAGCTGTGCCCAAGTCGAGGGCGGACGCTCACCGCTCGGGGCGCCCGCGCTCGCTCTCTCTCGGAGATCGATTGCGTGAGGGTGGAGGCCGAGGCCTGCCGCGACCCCAGCGATGCGGGCTTCGAGGTGACGCACTGGTCGATCGCGCTGCTGGGCGAGCACGTCAGGTCGATGCAGATCGACATCAGCGACGCGAGCGTGGGCCGCATTCTGCGGGGCGCGCTGCTTCAGCCGCATCGGCAAAAGATGTGGCTGAACTCGCAGGACGACGAGTTCCGCCAGAAGCGCGACGATGTGCTCCGAGTGTGTTACGAGGCCCCGCAGGACGAGCACATCCTCTGCCTCGACGGGAAGACGGGGATGCAAGCGCTGGAGCGGCGCTACCCGGATCTGCCGATGCAGCGCGGGATGCCCGTCCGCCGTGAGTTCGAGTACATCCGCCACGGCACGCTCACGTTGATGGGCGCCTGCGACGTTCGCAGCGGCAAGCTGTTCGGCTTCCTCTCGGACGGGCACGACAGCGACACGTTCGTCCAGCTCCTCGATCAGGTTGACGCCTGCTATCCAACCGGCCGCGGCCATATCATCCTCGACAACCTGTCCACGCACACCACCGACGAGGTGGTGGAATGGTTCGAGGAGCACCCGCGCTGGACCTTGCACTTCACCCCGAAGCACGCCTCCTGGCTCAACCAGATCGAGCGCGCCTTCTCCGACCTGCAGCGGTGCGTGCTGGCGCGCGGTTCCTTCGGCTCGAAGGACGAGCTCCGCGACAAGGTCCACGCCTACTTGTGGTAGCACAATGGACGCGCCGAGCCGTTCAAATGGACCTACCGCCCGGCGCCGTGGTCGGCCATCCCTGGCAAGACTTCAGACGGGCCCGAGTAGTCTCGACTTGCGCGGCTCGCCGAGCGGCTGCCGCACCGGCGTATCCACGTCGCCCGCGATGCGGCCTACGACTTTCCGGGCCACCTGTGCGGCTCGCCGGTGACAGAAACGTAGGAATCCCATGAAGGCTCGCCCCGCGATCGGCTCGATTCTCCTCTGGCTCGGCGCCGCCGCCTGCGGCGCGCGCGCGGCGTCGCCCGGCCCTGCGGCCGTGCAGGGGCCTCCGCCGGTCTCGATCCCGCCGGCTGCCGCGGCGCCTCCCCCCGTTCCGGCGGCGCGCCCGGCTGCCGCGGCGCCCTCGACGGACGGCGGCGCTGCTCCGGAGCCGGGGGCGGCCGCTTCCCAGGCGCTGCCGGATTTCGCGCGTCCGAGCAGCGACCGGAGAGTATCCTCCAGGTTCGCTGCGTACTCGTCCGCGGTCTGCCCGTCGATGCCTGCCGCCCCGTCCTTGCGCTACGCCGGTACGCCTCGCGGAGCCAGCCGATGTCGAGGTGATGAGCGACCGACGTGAACGCCGTCCCCGGCGCTCGCTTCGCCAGCTTCGCTATCCGTTCGAGTCTCGGTGAGGCAACGATCCGCGGGCTCGGCTCGCGGAGGCGCTCCGGATGGCCGAGGCGATCCGGAAGCGCGGCGGCGTCGTGGAGATCAAGATCTACCCGGACGAGAGGCACAGCTTCTCGAAGGTCGAGAATCAGCTCGACGCGCAGCAGCGCATCGCCGCGTTCTTGCCGGAGCACGTGCCGCTGCGCTGAGGCAACACTGGAGATCTTTCCAAGTGGCCCGGCCCGAACGGAGGGTGTTCACCTCGGGACGCGGGGGGCGGGCCGCTGTTCGAACCCGATTGATCGAGTAGGCGCCCACCGGCAACCGGGGGGGCGCCCCTCACAGAACCGGACAAGCGCTACTCACATCCGCCTCTTCGGGACGGCGGATTCTGCCCCTCGCGCCGGCCGGTTCGCGACCTCACCTATCCCAGCGTCAGGATTGGCTGCATCGGGGCGACGGTGCGCCAGGAGCGCGGCTCCCGCTGCTCCTCGAGCCATACGAGCCCCCGTTCGGCGGAGTACGCGCGCGGAGTCCTCGGTCGACCGCAGGAGAGTGGCTCAGCGCCCACAGGAACTTGCGACCCTCGACGCGATCAGCCATTCGCGAATGGTCTTGCGCCATCCCAGACGAGTTGCTCCGGAATATCATAACCTTGACAATCTCTCCTCGGCATCTAATCCGGAAGCAGACTGTCTCGGCCATTTCATTACCCTTCGGCTTCAGGCCCTTATTATACCGCTCGCCGAGCACGAACATTGCGACATTGGCGCGCGTCTGCCGCCGGTCATCACAGCCTGGACGGGGCGCCCACCAGGACTCCGTTCCAACGGGACCAATGCTCACGCCCGGGACGGCGCCTCCAGGGCAACAAGGGTGCTCCCCGCGCTGCGCCGGACGCAGGTGCCACAGCCCGCGAGGCGAGAGGATTCCAGCAGATTTCGGCCTTCAGCACGCGGCGAGCGTGCTAGATGGACGAGGCACCTCAATGAGCAACTGGACGCCTTCGCGCACCATGGCCAACGCGCGCAGCGATGACCTGCCCTTTGCCTTCCCGGCCGCGGCACGTCGCTGTCCGGCCTGCGGTCGACGCATCGCGGGCCACTGCCGGATCCACGGCGCGCCTCCCGCCGACGGCGACGAGACGTCATCGCACGCATTACGCGTCGAGCTCCCGCGCATCGAGGGCTATCGTGTTCGCGGCCTCGTGGCCTGCGGAGGATTCGGCACGGTCTTCGACGGGACGAGCCAGATCGACGGGGCGAGGGTGGCCATCAAAGTCGCCCGCTCAATCAGGAAGGACGCGCGCGTCTGCCTCGATCGGGAGCTCGCCGCCCTCCTCCGGATTGGCCCCCCTCACGTGCCCGTCGTGCTCGCGCGCGGCGAGACCGCGGCCGGCGAGGCGTACGTCGTGATGGATTATGTCGCCGAGCCCACGCTCGCCGATCGCACGATCCGCCGCTCCGCGCCGTGGACGCCGCGCGAAGCCGGCGCCGTCGTGCTCGCCATCCTCGACGCGCTCGAGCGCACCCACGCGTGCGGCTACGCCCACCGCGATCTCAAGCCGGAGAACATCTTCATCAGCAACGCACCGGCGGCGATCCTGGTGGACTTCGGCCTCGCCGCGCCGCTCGACGCGGAGTGCGCGATCCAGGAGACGACCCAGGAGCGCGAGGCCGCGGGTACCGCAGAGTACATGGCGCCGGAGCGGTGCGAGGGACTGCCCATCGCCGACGTCCGGACCGACCTCTACGCGGTCGGGATCATCCTCTTCGAACTGCTCGCGGAGCGGCCCCCCTTCTGGGGGCCGCGCGCCGTCGTGAGGGAGAGCCAGATGAGCCGCCGCCCGCCGCGCCTGTCCGCGCTCGCCGGCGACCGCGCCGTCCCGACCGCGATCGAGGAGATCGTCGCCCGCTGCCTCGCGAAGGACCCTGCCGACCGCTTCGGCACGGCCGCCGAGCTGCGGGCGGTGCTCGCGTCCGCGCTCCGCGGCGCCGGCGCCGGCGCCGCGGAGCGCGGACGCGCCCTGTGCAACGACGCGCCCGCCACGCCCGCGCACGGCATGGCGCACGCCACCGTGGGCCTCGTCTTCTTCCAGACCGAGACCGACCGCATCACGCTAAACTCCTGCCTGGCCGCGCTCGGCGCGCACCTCGGCGGGGCTATGCCGGGGCGCTGCGCAGCGGTCGTCCCTGACGGCCCCCACGGCGACCCCGCGCAGCGCGCCCTGCGCGTCGCGAAGGAGCTGATCCGGCGCGGCGTCTGCGCCCGCGCCCGCGTCGACGTCGCGCGCGTCGCCGTCCGGGCCCGCAGCGACGGTTCCCGCGCCTTCATCAGCCCGCTCTTCTCGCACGCCGACAGGTACCCGAGCGACCACGACGTCGAGGGGGTGACGCTCACGCCTGCGGCGGCCGCGGTGGTGGACGACCGCGCCGACACAGCGGCCGCGGCGGCGCGGATCGAGCAGACCAGGGAGAGCCCGACCCCCGACGAGGCCCCGCCCTTCGTCGGGCGCGAGGCGATCTTGACCGCCCTGCTCGAGAGCGCGAGCCGCGCCGCGGAAGGCGCTGTGCCGACCGCGGTGAGCGTCGTCGGAGACGCCGGGCAAGGCAAGAGCCGCCTGGCGCGTGTCCTCGCGCGTCAGCTCCGGGCGCCCGGCCGACGCGTCCTCTCGGTGCGCGCCGCCGCTCCCGCGCTCGGCGACGCCGACCGGACGCTCGCGCAACTGCTCTCCCTCGCCCTCCATCTGCCCGACGCGCCGCCTACCGACGGCGGCGCCGAGCTCCTGCGCGAGCGCCTCGAGGCGCACACGCTCGACGATCTCTCGAGCGCCGATCCCACCCCAGCCGTTGCCCTCGCGCTGGGCTGGATCGCGCCCGGCGCGGCCAGCTCTCCCCTTTACGCCGGCCTGCGCTCTCTCGACGCCGCCCCCGGCGCGCTCCGCGCCGCGCTCACCATGGTCGCCGGCGCGGCGCTCCGCCAGCTCGCCGCGCGCGGCCCGCTGGTCGTTATCGTCGACGACGCACACTTCGCCGGCGACATCGTCCTCTCTGCGCTCGAATACGCGGTGCTCGCGGAGGCGCGCGCGCCCATCTGGATCTGCGCCCTTGGGCGACCGGAGTTCCTGCACGAGCGGCCCGCGTGGGGGCAAGGGGCGGCGCGCTGGGAGCGGCACGAGCTCGGCGCGCTCGACGCCGGCGGCGCGGCAGAGCTCTGCCGCCGGCTGCTGCTGCCGGTCGAGAGCGTGCCCGATGCGGCCGTCCAGCGGCTCGTCGAGCGCACGGGGGGCAGCCCGCTGCTCCTCGTCGAGCTCGTGCGCGGCCTGCACCGCGACGGGATCGTGCGCAAGAGCCCCAGGGGCGAAGGCTGGTACCTCGCCACCGACGAGCTCGATCGCGTGCTGGATTCGCCGCTCGTAGAGTGGCTCGCGCGCCGTGAGATCGAGGCGCTCTCGCCCTCTCTAGCCGCGCACGCCCGCCTCATCGCGGTGCTCGGCGATCGCGTGACCCACGGCGAGGTCGAGGCGCTGCTCCGCCGCCTGGAGCGGCAGGGCGACGAGCCGCAGTTCCCCCTCGACGCGAAGGTCGGCACGCGGCGCCTGCTCGCGGCGCGCGTCCTCGACGAGGACGGGCCGGGGTGCGTGAGCTACCGCCACGCCCTCATGCGCGATGCGGTCTCGCGATCGATCCCCGAGTCGCAGCGCCGGCGCATCCACGCTGCCGCCGTGGAGTACTACGAGGCCGGCTCCGCCGATCTCGACGAAGAGCGGCGCCTCTCACAGCTCGCGTACCACGCGGGCGAAGCGGGCATTCCCGGGCCGGCCGCGCGCGCCTACATCACGCTCGCCGCGCGGGCCCGCGCACGCCACGCCTACGCGGACGCGGAGCGGCTCTACACCCGCGCGCTGGCGCAGCCCGGCGGGGTGGTCGACCGGCGCGCGGCGCACCGCGGCCGCGGGCTGATGCGCTACCGCATCGGGCGGTACCACGACGCGCTCTCGGACTTCGCTTGCGCCCGCGAGATGGCGGCGCGCGACGGCGATGCGGCCGAGCAGATCGCGATCATCCTCGACGAGGCCACGGCGCTCGACTGGATGGACGCGTACCAGACCTCGGCGGATCGGGTGGACGAGGCGCGGGCGCTCCTGCCGGTCGTCTCCTCGCCCCTCCTGGAAGCGCGGGTCTTGCTCGGGCTCGGCCGATCGGCGTTCCGGTTCAGCCGCAACGCGGAGGCCGCCGACCTCCTCGAGCGAGCCGCCGCTGCGGTCGAGGCGCTCTCCGAGGAAGGGGACGACGGAGGCCGATCCTCGCGTGCTGAAGGGTACGAGACGCGGGTCATCGCGCTGATCCAGCTCGGCTTTCTCCTCCCCGGGCTGGGACGGCACGACGACGCACATCGCGCGCTCGATCGGGTGGTCGCGCTCTGCGAGGAGCACGGCGACCAGCTCCACCTGAGCTCTGCGCTCAACGTGCGGGGCATGCTATGGGCCAACCTCGGTGACCGCGATCGGCTCATGGCCGACATGAAGCGCTCGCTCTCCATCGCCCGCGCGCTGGGGCAGGTGTCGCTCGAGCTGATGGGAGAGTTCAACCTCGCGGAGTTCTTGCTCTTCCTGGGCGATCACGCCGCCGCGGAGCCTCACGTCCGCCGCGCGCAGGCGCTGGACCGGCGCCTCTCCGGCGACGCCGGTCGGGCCGACGTGCCGCTGCTCGAAGCGCGCCTCCTCATGTACCGCGGCGAGGAGCGGGCGGCAGCGGAGATCGCCGCTCGCCTCCGCGCGCCCAGCCACGTCCCGCTCCTCCCCTCGCAAGACGTGCTCTGCACCATGATCGAGCTGTCGCTCCGGGATGCCAGCCCAGCGGAGTGGGACGCGCTGGAGGAGCGCGCCGAGCGCTACGCTGTGCTCCAGGAGCGCCTCGAGGTCATCGAGGCGCGCGGGGTGTACGCCGTCAAACAAGGTCACGTCGACGAGGCAAGGTGTCACTTCGAGCGCGCGCTCGGAATGGTCGCGCGGAGCCCGAACGTCATGAATGCACGGCTCGTGCGCCGGCTCACTGAGCTGGCGAGTTCCGTGTGCGCAGATCGGACGCTGGCTTAGCATCGCGCCGTACAGAGTCGTCCCCGGCTCTGCGACAAGGAGAGTGAGCTACGGAGTGCACAGGGGTCTTGCCCCTCTCCCGCCGTGCTCTCCGTGCCTCCGGGGCTCACTCGCTCTCTGTGAGCGGTGACATACACGGGAGTCTCACCACTGGGCTCCTCTCGGTTCGTGGACGGTCCGCGGGAGAATCCAGGAATGGCCTGATGGACAGCCGCCCTCCGCCCCGATGTATCGTGGAGTTTGGGGCGGACCGGGTTGACGCCGCTCCTCGTATGTACGGGGAGCGCGGGCCGGTCGCCCTCTCCCGTCCCTCGGGGGGGCGGCACACAGGAGGAGGACGCTCATGGAGAGTCATGCCGGGAAGTCTGGTCTCTGTGCTCACGTTATGCTTGTCGCGGCCCTCGCCGCCTGCGCCACAGAGCCGCTGGACGGCGGCGCCGAGGCGATGCTCACCAGCGACGCGCGACCGCTGGTCACGGAGAACGCGCTGGTGCCGAACGCGCTGGTGCCGAACGCGCTGGTGCCGAACGCGCTGGTGCCGAACGCGCTGGTGCCGAACGCGCTGGTGCCGAACGCGCTGTCTCCGGCGTCGCTCGCCGCCATACAGGACGCCGGCGAGCGCGGAGCGCTGTCGCGCATGTTCCTGAGATACGTCGTCGGGTGTGCGCTCGACAGCAGCCAATCCTTCAGCTTCTCGTGGGTGGACAGCGCGGGCGTGACCCACAACGAGACTTACGCCGGCATCCTCGGCATCGCCTCGACGTGGGCGACGCAGCCCCTCGCGGACAACGTGAAGCAGCGACTCGTGTCGGGGTGCGTGGCCGGCCGCGTGAACTACTCCGGCACGAACGTGGTGATCTCGATGCGTTCGCTCGAAAGTCCGTTGAAGACGCTCGTCGGCAGCTCGGAGCTCGCGGCTTACCCGCATGCCGAGGGGGCGTTCTGGGGCAACCTGTTCATCAGCTCCCCTTACATGAACGCGTGTTACGATGCGGGCAACGAGGCGATCGCTCGGGCCGCATCCCGTTACTGCGCCACGGGCTACATCGACGGCTCGGGTCGGGTGCTGCCCTGCGGGCCCATCGTGCTCCAGGGGTCCTGCAGCGCGTGGTGCAAGGAGCTCAACGGCGCGGGGCAGTTTCACTCGGACTGCGTCGATCGCCCTGGCCAGTCGAACACCACGACCAAGGGCGTGATCACGACGGCGCTGCCCTGAGATCACCAGTCCGCGCTCTCCACCGAGATCCGATACGCACTCTCCGTTCGAGTCTCGGTGAGATGTCGATGGAGCCCGGCATCGTTCCCTCCAACGGTCCCCTTTCCCGGCGCCCCCCTTCCCCCGCGGGGCGGGCGCTTCGAGCTGGGACTCGGCGGGACGGCGGGCACCCGGGCTCTGCAGCTCGCCCCCGATTCGCGCGGGACCGCCCGGCGACGGGCGCCCTACCGGGACAGGCTCCTGGCGGCGCTAAGGACGCGCGCGACGCGGATCTTGTCTTGGGACAGACGGTCGCCCGTAACCCCGGGTCGACCCCGCCCCGTAGAGCGGGTCAGAGCTTCAAGCGGGCGAAGCGCGGCACCGCGAAGGCCTCAGCTCCAATCGCCGTCGTAATGGCCGCCGTCGTCGCAGTCGTCGTCGTCGTCGCGATCGTCGTCGTCGTCGCGATCGTCGTCGTCGTCGCGATCGTCGTCGTCGTCGCAATCGTCGTCGTCATCGCGGTCGTCTTCGTCGTCGCGGTCGTCGTCGTCGTCGCAGTCGTGGTGCTTCGGCTTACCAGAGCCTTTCGTCTTCAGGCTCTGGATGTCCTGAACGAGCTCGCCGTCGATCTCGGCGAGGCCGTCATCGTCTTCCCGCGAGCCGGCCGAAGCGACCAGCCGTTCGTCGCTGGGCTGCCCGCCCCCGCACGCGTTCAGAAAGATCGCCAGATAACACATCCCCTTCAGCGCGCTCCGCCGCATTGTGAACCTCCTCACCGCACGCGTGGTACGCGCGGTAGGGCGCCGGCGAGCACCCGGCATGCCTGATTGCCGCACGCGTGAGCGCTCCCCTCCTCATGAGCATGTCGTGGCCGCGCCCGTGTATGTGGAACGCACCGGGCCCTTTCGACCTAGATGTCCGGATCCAGGAGCTTCGTCGAGAAGCCCTCGTATTTCTCATCCTCGCGGGGCGCCCCCCACCGCGCGTGGTGTCGGACCGGCGTCGTCACGCACGGAGCTCGTCGCCGCCGCTCCAGGTCTGCTCGCGGCGGCACGCACCGCCCGTGCAATCGGACCATCGTGAGTCGAGCCCACACAGCAGGCAGCGCCGTGTGCCGGCGAGAGACACCCGACGCGCTGCCCCGACGGCACGGCGGCCGGCGAGCGTGCAACCGCGGCACAGCGACTCCCGTCGGCCGCCGGCACGTGGATCACAGCGATGCCGGCGAGACGCCAGAGGCGGCGAGTGCAGAGATGCGCAGCTCCGGTGCTGCCCCAAAACGGCCACGACGCATCGCTCTCACCGGAGCCGCGGCGCGGAACCGCCATGAACCGGCGAGCCGCCGTTGCCGGCGCCCACCGAAAGTACTACTGTCCGCGGCTGGCGACTTTGCCAACTTTCCTCGTCTTGCCGCCCGCCACGGGGAGGAATGCCATGGGCACAATCTACTGCGACCGCAGCTCCGAAAACGCCAGAGCATCGTTCATTCAAAACGGTCACGTGGTTACCGACGGCTCCGATCGCGCCGATCTTCTGTGGATCCGAAAAGGGTATCAGCCGTACTTCCGCGCGCTTCGCGAAGATCAGCTAATCAATCATATCCCGAGTGAGCGGCATATGATCAACAAGGGGCTCATGACCTTGGCGCTGAAGCGATTCGAACAGCGCCAGGCGAGCGGCGATCTGAGGCTCAGGGACTTCTACCAGGACACCTATCTCCTCTTCGACCGCGCCGATCGCGCCCGCTTCTTCGCGCAGCTGCCCGGCGAGGACAGGACGGACAACCTCTGGATCCTCAAGCCTGGGAACGAGTCGCGCGGCCGAGGCGTCCGGATACTCTGGAAGCTCCAGGGGCTCCGCCAAGCGTGCGAGGCCGGCCTCCTCGATCGCGCGTTCGAGGAGAACCAGTACATCATCCAGCGGTACATCAAGAACCCGCTGCTCCTGGAGGGCCGGAAGTCGGAGATCCGCGTTTACTGGCTCATCGCGAGCCTCGACCCTCTCGTCGTGCTCGTGTACAAGGAAGGGACCGTGCGGCTGAACACCCTGCCGTTCGAGCTCGACGATTTCGACAATCCGCTGATTCACGTGACCAACGTCTACCAGCAGAAGAGACACCCCGGTCACGACCCATCCGCGGTCCTGAAGTGGACCTTCGACGACCTGCGGCGCTACCTCGCCGATCGGCTGAACGTGGCTGGCCCGAGCTACCTGGAGGACAGCCTGAGGCCGGCGGTGAAACGGTGCCTGAGCTACGTGGTGCGCGCGTGTCATGGTGCGCTGCTGGAGCGGAGGCCGGCGCGTGGCCACTGCTTCGGCCTCTACGGCGCGGACCTGATCATCGACGACACGCTCTACCCGTGGTTGACCGAGGTGCAGAAGGGGCCGGGGCTCAGCTTCGACGACCCGGTCAAGCGGACGCTGATCCCGGGAATGCTGGACGAGGCGGCGCGGATCATGCTCGAGATCCAGAGCCGGAAGGCACGCCGCGAATCGCTCGTCGGGCTCGAGAGCGTGAAGGGGTTCGAGTACGTGATCGACGAGGCGCAGGCCTGAGGGCGCGAGAGGACGAGATGGCCGGCGAGCGCACAGGGATGCGGATCGCGTAAGGTCCTCTATGTCGACCAGCGCGTGCAGCGTGGCTGTACGGTGGGACCGGTGATGCCGCGGCCTTCCAGCGCGGGCGACGCGGCGGCGGAGGGCGCCCCGTTGGACCGTACCGGAGCCGCCCTCGGCGGCGAAACAGGCGGAAACTATGAAAATCGCTATTGTTTCCGGCGACCGCTCGTCATCGACCGGTGTTTCTGGCGGAATTTCTGACGCACGGAACCAGTCCCGCGTCGCCCCGAGACGGGCTTGCGGCGGCGGACCGGCGCGCTCCCCGGGCTCCCACCCCTCGGTTCCCCTCAGTTCCCCTGGCCCATGCACATCCGCAATCCGTCGCGCAGCTTCGCGCGCGTCGTCACGCGGCTCAGGTCGAGCCCGTGCGAGATCATGGTCCGGGCCACCTCGGGCTGAATGCCCGTGATGACGCTCCGGGAGCCCAGGAGCTGCACGGATCGGATGATGCGCACGAGGCGCTCGGCCGTGCCGGGATCGATCGCGCTGACCCCGGTGAGATCGATGATCGTGGACCTCGACTGGGTATGGACCACCCGCTCGAGGAGATCCTGCATGATCGTCGAGGCCCGGTCGTCGTCGAGCCCGCCCACCACCGGGATGGTGAGCACGCCGTCCCACACCTCGAGGATGGGCGTGGAGAGGGCGCGGATGAGCTCCTTTTGCCGCGCGATGAGCGACAGCTTCTCCGAGAGCTCGAGCTCGATCCGCGCCTGGGCGACCTCGAGCTCGGCGGTCCGCGTCCTGACCTTCTCCTCGAGGCTCGCATAGAGGAGCGCGTTCTCCATGGAGATGGCCACCTGGGCGGCGAGCAGCCTGGTCACCTCCAGCCGGTCCGGCGTGAAGGCCCCGGCGGCCAGATCGTTCTCGAGGTAGATGACGCCCACGAGGCGCCCTTGCCGCAGGATCGGCGCCGCGAGGATCGATCGGGCCTGGGTCCTCGCGATGTACGGGTCGCTCGCGAACGGGTCGCTGCTGGCGGCGTCGCCGAGGACGACGCTCTCCGCCGTCCGCGCGACATAGTGCACCACGCTCGCGGCGACGTCCTCGCACGCGTCCAGGGGCACGGGCGACAGCACCTTGATCTCCTGCGCCTCGACGTGGCCTTCCGCCTGGACCACGAGCGTGTCGTTGTCCCTGAGGATCACGAGCCCCTTCCTGGCGCCCGCGCTCTCGAGGATGCTCTGCATGAGCTTCTCGAGGAGCGAGGGGAACAGGATCTCGCCCGAGATCGCCTGAGACGCCTTGATGACGGCGAGCGTGTCGAGCTTCACGGCGCCGCGGTCCACCGCCGCGGCGTGATCGAGGGCGGCGCTCTGGGCCGCCCCGCCGTGGTCGTCCTGGCCCGTCTGGCGCGGCGCCTCCCGCGGGAGCGCCTGCGGGAACTCCCGCTCGAGGCGCTCCGTCACGCGCGCGGCGCCCCAGCGCGCATAGAGCCGGTGCGCCTCGGCGAGGTAGGCGTGCGCGAGGAACTCCCTGCCCTTGTCGCGGTAATGGAGCGCGCAGAGCTCGTTCGCGAGCGCCTCGTCGTGGAGGAGCCGCGCCTCCCTCGCGGCGGCGATCGCCTGATCGTAGAGCTCGCCCGCGCCCTCGCGCTGCTCGATCCGCGCGAGCTCCGCCCTCAGGATCAAGCCGCGGTGTCGGAAGCTCTGCGGGTTGAGCCCTGCCCAGAGCTCCAGCTTGCCCGCGAACTCCCGGAGCCGCTCGACGTACGCTCCGCGCAGCTCCGGCGCGGCGGCCAGCGAGGCGCGCGAGAACGCCACGCCGCCATAGAAATAATAGCAAGGGCTCGCGTGCCAGGCCCCGAGCATCACGTCGGCGCCCGGGTCGGTCTCGCCCCACACCTCGGCCACCCGCTCGTATTCGCCCTTGAAGACGCCGCCGATGACCGTGAAGATGTTCGTGAAGTAGAGGCTCGCCGTGTTGCTGATCCTCCTCGCCTCCGCGATGATGGCGGCGAGATCGACCCGGCGCGCGCGCGGCTTCTCGCCGTCCCCCTCGGCGGGCGTGCTGAGCTCCTCGCCGAGATCGGCGGCGGCGGCGACGATCCAGGTGATCGCGTTGAACCGGTCGAGCTTGCAGATGTGCTCGCTGTCCTTCGCCTCCTGGACGAGCTCGTGGAGGTTCTTCCCCTGGAGCAGGCTGCTCAGCTGCGAGTTGCACGCGTTGTAAAAAGCCCAGATGTACTGGCCTGTCTCGAGGCCGATGTGCATGCCCTTGCGCAGCGACGTCTTGTAGGTCGCGTAGCTCTCCTTCCAGTGCTGCACCCACGCGCCCCACATGTTGCACAGCATGGCCTCGGACTTCTTGTCCGGGTTGAGCTCGTTGAGGCGGATCGCCGCCTTGCCGAACTCGTAGCCCCGCTCGACGTCGAGCCGGGCGCACAGGATCGTCCCGAAGTTCACGTACGCGTAGATCGAGTTCCTCGAGATCCCGTGCGTGAGCGAGTTCTGGAGCATCTTCATCACGGTGATGCCGAAGTTGTTCGTCCCCAGCTGGTAGGTGGGCGCGAACATCTCCTGCAGCAGGTCCTGCTGGGCGGCGACCTCGGGATCGCCCAGGGCGGGCAGATCGATGAGGGACGCGATGGGCCGATCTCCGATCATGGCCATGGTCCGCTCGATCTCGGCGGTGAGCATGCCGTCGTCCGGGTAGGGCGGCAGGTCGACGCCGAACGCCCGCAGGGCGGCGAGCCCCTCGTCCAGCGCGGCGGGCAGGTCGTTCTTCAGGATCTGCACGTGGATGGTCAGGCGCCGGACCTCGGTCTGGTGCACTCGCCCCCTCGCCTTGTCGAGGCAGCCCGAGAGCGTCGCGAGCGCGTCGTCGTGCCGCTCGCAGAGCGACTCCAGCACGCCCTTCTTCGTGTGGTAGGCGAACGTCAGCTCGTACTCGGAGGTCCACGCGTCCGCGGGCAGCATGGCCATGCCGTGCTCCAGGTACTTCAGCGACGCGGAGAAGGCGCTCGACTCCTCGGCGCGCGCGGCGGCCCGGAGGTTGAGCCTGGCCGCGGTGAGCCGCTCCTCCGGCGCCTGGATCAGATCGCCGGCGCTGTTCAGGTGATTGACCACATCGAACACGCGCGGCCCGTCGTCCGAGCCGAGCTTTCCGAGGAGCAGCCTTCCGATCCGGTAGTGGAACCGCGGCCGGTCCCGCGCGGGGATCAGCGAGTAGGCGGCCTCCTGGATCTTGTCGTGCGCGAAGCGGTAGCCCTCGCCGGCGCTCACGATCAGGCCGTCGTCGATGGCCCTGGCGAGGCTGCCGTAGGTCGCGTCGGGGGCTTCCGCGCTGACGGTGTTCAGGATCTCCAGCTCGAAGCTGTTGCCGATCGCCGCGGCGAGCCGGAGCACCTCTTGCGTGTCCTCGGGCAGGCGCCGGATCGTCTGCGCCATCAGGCTCAGGACGTTGTCGGTGTGCTCGAGCTCCTTGATCGTCGAGAGGTCCCAGCGCCACCCCGCCGCGGGATCGAGGACCAGCGCCCTCACCTCCACGAGGTGCCGCAGGAACTGCTTGACGAAGAACGGGTTTCCGCCGGTCTTCTTCAGCACCGCGCGCGCGAGCGCGTCCGTGCCGCCGGTCCTCAGGCTGTCGCTCAGGAGCTCGTTCAGGTGGGCCAGCCGGAGCGGCTCCAGGACGATGTTCACGACCCCGAGGCGCGCCGCCTGGAGCTCCTCCAGCGCGACGAGGAAGGGGTGGGTCGGGCTCACCTCGTTGTCGCGGTAGGCGCCGCAGAAGAAGAGCGACTCCAGCGCCTCGTCGGCGAGGAGCGACTTGAGCAGGCTGAGGCTGGCCGAGTCCACCCACTGGAGATCGTCGATGAAGACGGCGAGCGGGTGGGCCGGGCGGGCGAACACCGAGACGAACCTCTTGAAATAGAGGTTCAGGCGGTTCTGGGCCTCGACCGGGCCGAGCGCCGGCACGGCCGGCTGCTCGCCGATGAGGTGCCTGAGCGACGGCAGGACATCGCAGATGACCTGCGCGTTGCTCCCGAGGGCGTCGAGGATGGCCTTTCGCCACCTCTGCACGCGCTCCTCGCTCTCGGACAGGACCTGCTTCACGAGCGCGTCGAAGGCGTGGACGACGGCGCTGTAGGGCGTGTCGCGGTTGTACTGGTCGTACTTGCCGCTGACGTAGTAGCCCCGCTCGCGCGCGAGCGGCTTGAGGATCTCCTGGACGAGGGACGATTTGCCGATCCCCGAGTAGCCCGAGACCAGCACGATCGCGCGCCTTCCGCGGAGCACGTCGTCGAACGACTCGATGAGCCGCCGGATGTCGCCCTCGCGGCCGTAGAGCTTCTGGTGGATCTGGAAGAGATCGGTCCTGTCGTGCTGTCCCGGGGTGAACCCCTCGATCGCGCCGCCCTGCTCCCAGCGCCGCCGGCACTCCTCCAGGTCGTCCCGCAGGCCCTCGGCGCTCTGGTAGCGATCCTCGGCGTTCTTGCCGAGCAGCTTCATCGTGATGGCCGAGAGCGCCGGGGGCACCTTCGGGTTCAGCTCCGAGGGCGGGGCCGGCCTCACGGCGATGTGGGCGTGAATCAGCTCGAGCGGGTCCGCGGACTCGAAGGGCCTTTGCCCGACGAGGATCTCGTAGAACACGACCCCGAGCGAGTACAGGTCGGTGCGGTAGTCGACGCTGCGGTTCATGCGGCCGGTCTGCTCGGGTGAGGTGTACGGGAGCACCTCCGAGAGGACCTCGCGGCCGTAGATGGCTTCCCTCTCGCGCGTCACGATGGATTCGACGCCGAAGCCCGTGAGCTTGATCTGCCCGCCCTCCCCGAGCAGGATGTTCCGGGGCCTGATATCGCCGTGGAGGAGGCCGCGCCGGTGGATATCGGCCAGGGCTTCGGCCATGCGGATGGCTCCGCTCAGGAACCCGCCGACGTCGAGCTCGCCGCGATCCTTCAGGATCTCGGACAGCGCGACGCCCGGGAAATACTCGGTCACGAGCAAGAGCCCGTCCGCGTGCTCCTCGATGCCGTGGACCTTGACGACCCTCTCCGAGTCGATGCGCCGGATAGCGCCGCACGCGTGCTTGAAGCGCGTGATATCGGCGCTCCGGGTGAGATCGGCGTGGAGCATCCTCACCGCCACCTCCCGCCCGTCGCCCTCCCGGCGGGCTCGATACGTGACGGAGGCCGCCGTCTCGCCCGTCTTCGCGGTGATGCGATATCCGTTGATTCGAGCCGTCCCTCGTTCAACCGCCGGGCGTTTCGTCATGGTCGATAAGAGAAGAGCCCAACAGATTCGAGGATGTCAAGGTCGAACCAGCGCGCCCATCTCGGGCGATCGACGGTCGATGATGATCCGCTCACGCCGCTGAAAAGCGATGATTTATCGATGGCTTATCCGCACATCAAACGATATGTCTTCACTGCACCGTATGCGGGCCCACGGCGGATGGGCACCGGGCAGGCTCATGAGTGGGCGCCGGCGGCGTCGTCGATGGCCATCGACAGGTTGGCGAGGCGCGCCGCTCCAAGGCAGCGTCTTCCCCACGACACCCGCCATGGAGAGCATCTCTTGGCAGGATGTAAGAAATGGTTGCATCAACGCTGAAGCGGCGCCGCGCCGCACACCGTCTCGCCCTCCCCTGCGATCCCCCTCGACAGGGCGATCTCTACCAGAAGCGCGTGGCGGTTGGAACGTCGTGCGCGCGCCCCGCGGCGCCGCGCCGGTGTGGTGGACTACGGATCGCGGCCGGCGCCGGCGGGGCGGTCGTCGCGGCCGGGCGCCGTGAGCCACCCGGGGAGGCGTGAGGAAGAGGAAGAGGAGCGCCAAGGCGCCAAGGCGCCAAGGCGCCAAGGCGCCAAGAAGAGGACTTCCGGTTCCTCTTGGCCGTGGCCGTTTTTTCTCTTTCTTTTCTCTCCTTCGACGCCCTTGGATCCATGCGGGTCTCTCGCTCATCTTCCTCTTGGCGCTCTTGGCGCTCTTGGCGCTCTTGGCGCTCTTGGCGCTCTTGGCGCTCTTGGCGCTCTTGGCGTCTCGGCGGCTTCTCCGCTCTCTTTTTCTTCTTCTCCTCCTGGTGCCATGGCGGCTCGCCTCCTTCTCTTCGCGTCCTGCTCGCTCGTGAGATCGCTCGGCGCCGGCGCGAGCCCTGTGGCGGCCACCGACGCGCCAATCAGGGGGTGCCCTCACGTGACATCCGCGGTGGCGCGCGCTCGCTTTTGTGGCGATGGATGACGCCGGTCCGCCCCTCGAGATCCCCCTCGACGCCAGGCTGCAGAGCTGCAAGCGTGACGTGATCGAGCGCTGGACGCGCCGGGTGCTCGACGATCCGAGGGCGGCGGCGAAGCGGAACGGGGGTCCGATGCTCGCCGATGAGGTCCCGCGGCTGTTCGACGACCTCATCGAGGCGCTCGCGGCGGGCCGGCGCGCCGAGCTCCGCGCCGGCGAGGACGGGGAGCTCCAGGGCGCCTACGGGCGGGTCGAGGACCACACGCGCCTCCGCGCCGCCCGGGGCCGCTGCATCGCGGCGACCCTGCGCGAGCTATCGCACCTCCGGGCGGCGCTGATCGAGGTGTGTGCCGCCCAGGGGATCTCCCTCGACGTGGAGGAGGCGCAGGTCCTCCACGCGGTCGTGGACGCGAGCATGTGGACGAGCGCCCGCGAGATCGAGGCGGCGACGCGCGCGGCGCTCGAGGACAGCGCCGCGCGCCTGCGGCTCGCCACGCAGGCCGGCGGCGTGGGGGTGTGGGACTACGACACCCTGACCGGCAAGCTGCGCTGGGACGACCGCTGCCGGCACATGGCCGGGGTGGGTCCGGAGCCGGACGTCGATTACGAGCTCTTCGTCGCCGCGATCCACCCGGACGATCGCGCGCGTGTGCAGGAGGCCGTGCAGCGCTCTCAGGACCTGACGAGCGGCGGGGAGTACAGCGTCGAGTACCGCCTGGTGGGGATCTGCGACCGGATCGAGCGCTGGGTGTGCGTGCAGGGCCGCACCTTCTTCGACGCGGCCGGGCGCAGCGTCCGGATGGTCGGCACGGTCATCGACATCTCGGATCGCAAGCGGGCGGAGGCCGCGCGGCGCGAGGAGCTGCTGCTCCGCGATCGGTTCATGGCGGCCCTCAGCCACTACCTGCGCACGCCGCTGACCTCGATCGCGCTGGCGGCCAGCATGCTGACCCACCACGGGCGCCTGACGCCGCACCAGGCGAAGTACGTCGAGCGGATCGCGGCGAGCGTGCGCCGCATGTCGCGGACCATCGACGATCTGCTCGATCTGAAGCGGAGCCGCTTCGGCGGGGGCATCCCGATCGCGCCGAGGCCGGAGGACCTCCACGCGCTCTGCAAGAGCGCGGTCGACGAGCTCAGGGCAGCGCGCCCGGGCGCGCGGATCCAGCTCGATCTGCAGGGGAGCGGCGCTGGGGAGTGGGATCCCGAGCGCGTCGCTCAGATGGTGACGAACCTCGTGCAGAACGCGATCGATCATGCCAGGTCGGGCAGCGCCGTCGGGGTGACCGTCCGCCCGCGCGAGGACGATCTGGTGATCGCGGTGCACAACGATGGGCCGGCGATCGCGCCCGAGCTGCTGGAGACGCTGTTCGATCCGTTCCACCAGGCGCCGGTCGGCGGGAGGACGAGCTCGGGGCGCGGGCTCGGGCTCGGGCTGTTCATCGCGCACCAGATCGCGAAGGCGCACGGCGGGGGGATCGAGGTCGAGAGCACGGCGGAGCGGGGGACGACGTTCACGGCGCGGCTGCCGCGGGGAGCGGCGGCGGCGACGGGCTGAGGGCGCGCCGGGCTGCTGCAGAACGCGGACGGCGCCTCGCCGGGCGGGGCGGCGGCCCGGAGAGGGGGAGAGAGCCGGAGACATGCGGTCAGAGGACCGGGCATACGCCTACAGCCCGCGCGCCGCGGCGGCGCCTTCGACAGGCGCGCAAGAGAGCTTCGATGACGCGAGCGCGCCGGAGGGCCGGCGACACCGCTCCTCGCCGGAAGACACCAGAGCACAGGAGCGCCATGAGCGCCGCGAGGAAGAATCGGATTCCTCGTGGATCATGAGAAATGGCTGGACAGGGCGACTCGATATGAATAGATCCGATACTGGAGCTCTTGCGCATCCGCCCTCGAATCGAGGAGAGCGCTCCCGCGTGCCGGTTTGGAGACCGAGCAGCCGCGGGGGCGCTGCTCGATGAGAGCTCGACAAATAACGATCGAGCCTGACCCCCGCGTCACGGCGCCTGCACCTCGGATGACGCTCCAGCAGTGGTTCGACCCGACAAGGAACCAGAAGGAGCAATCAATGTCGCCAGCGTCGATGACGCGACGCTGCCGCCCGGCCACGTCCTGACCTCGCAGGCCGGGCCGCTCGCGGTGTCCATCGAGGGGGGTGAGGACGAGCTCGGCCCCGGCTTCGGTTACGTGGCGATCTCCTCGATCGGCGGCGCCACCTGCGGCAACGGCGTCTGCGGCGGCGGCGAGAGCTGTTCGACCTGCTCCGCCGACTGCGGGGCCTGCGCGCCTGTCTGCGGCGACGGCGTCTGCTCGGAGGGGGTCGAGGACTGCTCGAGCTGCGCGTCGGATTGCGGCGTGTGCGAGTGCACGTCCCCCGGCACGGCCTCACCCGACGACTGGGCGGACAACGTCGGCGGCTTGCGCGTCCTGTTCCTGACGATCGGCGGCAGGGTCTACCTGAACCTGCAGCTCATCGGCATCCTGCTCCGCCCGGACGGGGGCGACATGACGTACCTGCTCGCGAAGCAGCTCATCGCCGCCAAGCTCAACGTGGGCCTCGGCAACTGGTCGACGTGCATCGAAGCCACCATCGCCGCGGCCGACGCCTGGCTCAGGATCCACCCGGTCGGCAGCAACGTGAAGTCGGGCTCGGCGTGGGAGAGCGGCAGGCCTCTCCTCGAGATGCTCGAAGCGTACAACTACGGCGAGCTCTGCGCGCCTCACCGGGATGACGTCCATTGCGGCGGCGATTGACGATCGTTCATGGCGAGCACCGTCCGCGAACGCTGATCGCTGATCGCTGATTGCCGAGCGGGCCCGACTCCCGGGCCAGCGCCCGCCCCGAGGCGCGCCACGCCGCCGCCACTCTCCGGACGTGGACACCACCGTCGAGCCGCTGTTCGGCTCGCGGGAGGCGGCCCGACCGGGATCCCATCCGAATCCACGCTACCACCTGCTCGGGAGGGGGTCGCACTCCCGATGGACCAGGCCCTGCACCTGCTCGGAAGGGGGTCGCACTCCCGCCCGACCGAACCCTGCAGCTGCTCGGATGGGGGTCATACCCCGTCGGACCGCTGCGGCTCTGACGCGGCGGCGCATGAGAGACCGTGGTCGAGCCTCCAGCTACCCCGTCGCGGCGATCTTCACCGGACGGTGAATTTTGGTAAGGTCTGCCGCATCTGTAGCGGGAAGCTACGAGCTCTGGACCGTGCAGCTCGACGGGCGCAGCGCGGCCCGGCGGGTATGGGCCTCTGCAACGTGCTTTGTGCTGCACGTCAATGCCTCTCATCTCGACACGACGACGACCCGCGGCGCAGCCGCCTCAAGGAGGGAATTCCGATGCTGGAGAGCCGATCACGATGCCTCTTGTCCGCGCTGTGCACCCTTGGGCTGGCGGGGTGCGCAATGGACGCGCCAGACCCATCGCACGCATTGGAAGAGCAGGAACCTGCCGGCACGTCGGCCGAGGCGCTCACGGCGAGCCCGGGCGAGCACCTCTGGAGCCGGCGGTTCGGGGGCGCGCTCGATCAGCTCGCCGAGGACCTCGCCATGGATCCCCAGGGAAACCTCCTGGTGGTGGGGCGCTTTTCGGGGAGCCTGGTGCTCGACGGCCTCGTGTTGACCAGCGCGGGCGGCGCCGACGTCTTCGTGGTGAAGATCGACGCGGGGGGCGTCCCCCTCTGGGGCCGGCGCTTCGGCGGCGCTGCCGACGAAGGGGCGACGCTCGCGGCCGTGGACGACCAGGGTGAGGTGGTGATCCACGTGGTGGGGAGTCAGGCGGTCGATTTCGGCGGAGGGCCGGTCGAGACCGCGTCTGCGGCGCTGGTCAAGCTCGATGCCACAGGCAGCCATGTCTGGAGCCGCAGCCTGGGCGCGGTCGCGACCGCGCTCGCGGTGGACGACACGAGCCATGTCCTGGTGGCCGGCACCTACACGGAGCTCGCGGATCTGGGGCTCGGGCCGATGCCGGCGTTCGGCTCCGACATCTTCGTGGCGCGGCTCGACGCCGGCGGCACCACCCTCTGGAGCTGGCGCTTCGGGGCGGAAGGCGACCAGGTGGCGCGCGCGCTCGCCGCCGACAGCGCGGGCAACGTGGTCCTCGCCGGCGACTTCAACCCGCGCATCTACTTCATAGGCGAGGACCTCTATCCGTTTGGCTCCCGGAACGCGTTCCTCGCGAAGCTCGATGCCGGGGGGTTCCCCATCTGGAGCCAGACGCTGCCGACCGACAGCTGGTACAACTCGAGCGTCAACGCCCTCGCCATCGACGGCGCCGACAACATCGTCGCCACGGGCTGGGACGGCGGCAGCGGCGCGAGCGGCAGGGCGCTGAGCGTGTTCAAGGTGGCCCCGGGCGGCGCGGTGCTCTGGAGCCGGTTCTACTGGGGCACGCCCGCGGAGCCGGGAGATCCCGTCGGCTCGTGGCCCGGCAGGAGCATCGGGACGGACGCGGAGGGCAACGTGGTCGTGGCGACCGATCCGACCGGGCTCAACCCGTCGTCGCGGTTGACGATCGATCTCGGCGGAGGGCCGCTGCCGCTCGGCGCCCTCCTCCTGAAGCTCGATTCCTCGGGCGATCACGTGTGGAGTCGAAGCTGGGCCAGGACGTCCCGGCCCGAGCTCGCCGTCGCTCCTGGAGGCAGGGTGTTCGTCGGCGGCTCGTTCACGGGCACGCTGGACTGCGGCGGCTGGCCGCTGACGAGCGCGGGTGGATTCGACATGTTCCTGGCGAAGCTCGCCCCCTGAAGAGCCACCGCGCGCCGGCCTCGCCCTCTGAGCAACCACGGCGCGCCGGCCACGGTCTGCGCCCAGTCGTCGGGCGTCCATTTCCACGCGCCAGAGCGCGCGGGCCGCCCAACGGTGAATCTTGGTGCCGGACGGCGAATTTTGGCGAGCGCTGTCGCATCTGTGGCGGGAAGCTACGAGCACTGGACCGTGCAGCTCGACGGGCGCAGCGCAGCCCGGCGCGTATGGGCGTTTGCAACGTGCTCTGTGCAGCATGTCAATGCCTCTCATCTCGACACGACGACGACCCGCGGCGTCGGATGTGCTCCCTGCCCCGTGCGCTCCGGTGCGAGCGCCCCGAACCCGAGGAGGAACGATGCATCATCACGGCAAAATTGGCTCTTTGCTATTCCGTACGTTTGGCTTGTTGTTCGGCTTCGTGCTACTGCCCGATGCGGCGCACGCGGCCACCACCGCGATCACATACACCATCGGCCACATCGACTGCGGCGCGGACAGCAGCTTCGCGCTGTACATGAACGGCACGCTGCTCGACACCGTGCGAAGCGCGAACGACTGCGAGTGCAACGCCCGGCCGCTCCGGGTGAACATCACCGATCCGACGTTGCTGGAGCTCTACAACCCCGCGAGCTGTAACGACTTCCAGGTCGCGACGGTCGGTGATGATGACGTTGCGTGGGGCTACGTGCGCGTCGACATCGCGTCGGACGAGGGGGCGGCGTCCGTGTGCCTGTTCGACCGCAGCGTGGCCAGCCCCAGCATGCCCTGCGCCGACCGGTATGTCTGCAACGGCATCGCGCTCAACGTCGGCTCCGTGGGGAGCGCGGACGGGGATGGCGACGGCGCCACGGCGGGTGCGGGCTCGGGGTGCGACAACTGCGTCGACGCCTACAACCCGGACCAGAGCGACGCCGACGGCGACGGGTTCGGCGACGCTTGCGACTCCTGCGCAGGCTCAGGGGCGGACGACAGCGACGGCGATGGCGTCTGCGATGGGGCGGACAACTGCGTCGGCGCCTACAACCCGGACCAGAGCAACGCCGACGGCGACGGGTTCGGCGACGCTTGCGACTTCTGCGCAGGATCAGGGTCGTCCGACGGCGACGGCGATGGGCTCTGCGACGACGGGGTGGACAACTGCTGGCACTACAACCCGGACCAGAGCGACGCCGATGGCGACGGGCTCGGCGACCCCTGCGACGAGTGCTACGGCCCGGGGGCGTACGACAGCGACGACGATTGGCTCTGCGACGGAGAGGACAACTGCGCCGAGGCCGCCAACCCGGACCAGAGCGACGCCGACGGCGACGGCGTGGGCGACGCCTGCGACAACTGCGCGGCCACGCCGAACCCCGACCAGGCCGACAGGGACGTTGACGGCGTGGGCAACGCCTGCGACGCCTGCGCAGGATCGGGCGGGGCTGACGGCGACGGCGATGGGGTCTGCGACGAAACGGACGACTGCCCGTTCGACCACAACCCCGACCAGGCCGACAGCGACGGTGACGGCGTGGGCGACGCCTGCGACGTCCTCTGCGTGACGATCCAGCGGGGCACCTTCGGCCAGGTGGCGGACACGGCGATCTGGGCGCTGTACCCGAGCTACAACGAGGGCAGCTCTCCCTATCTCCACACGGGCCTGAGCAACGGCGCGGAGACGCGCGCGCTGTACCGCTTCGAGCTCGACTTCATCCCGTACGGCGCCACCGTCGAGTCGGCCACGTTCAGCACCACGCTCTACAGCTCCGGCACGGGCGAGATCCGGGTGCACCGCATCAACGCCTCCTGGGCGGAGCCCACGGTGACCTGGAGCAGCTTCGCCGACAGCTTCGAGCCGTCCGTCGAGGCGACGTTCCTCGGGGCGTCGTCCGGCGTCGCGACCGTCGACCTGACCGCGCTCGTCCAGGCGTGGGTCGACGGCGCGCACCCGAACCACGGTTTCCTCCTGGAGGAGGACCTGACGGCGCTCACCAGCTACCGTTCGAGCGAGCACGGCATCCTCGGCGACCGCCCCTCGCTCGAGGTGTGCTTCTACTGATCGTCTCCTGACCCCGGCCGCTTCCGCCGTCGGGATCTCGACGCCCATGGTCGTCTTGTGGACCTGGCAGGACGTCTACCCGGACTTCCCGGTCAAGGTCTACCGGATCGGCGGAGGACCACTCGTTCCGTTCCACAGCTCGCGCGTGCGGCTCTCGGCCGACGGACGCCTGCTCGCCGCGCGCGCCATCGATGGCCGGCCGTACCTCGGAGACATCAGCCTCCGGCTCTTCTCCCTGACCGACGGCGCGAGGTGGCCTCGTTCGTCAAGGAAGTACCCCTCTACGATTCCTCGCTGTCCTCGAGCGGGACGACGCTCAGCCGCGCGTACGTGCGAAGCGGCACCCCCAGACGGGGTGAGCGCATCGTCAACGGCGTGAGCGGAGCGACGGTGCTCTTTCAGGACGACGGCCCTCGGCCGATGCTCTCCCCTTTGGACGAGGTCCCGCAGGCTGTGGCGTGAAAACGGCCCCTTCGATACATGGATAAACTATTGATATAGCGTCACTTTTCGAGGAGGGATGCGGATCGCGCAAGGTGTTCTATGTTCACCAGCGCGTGCAGCGTGGCTGTATGGTGGGACCGTGATGCCGCGGCCCTTCATCGCGGGCGACGCGGCGGCGAAGGGCGCCCCGTTGGGCCACGCCGGAGCCACCCTCGGCGCCGAGACAGGCGGAAGCTATGGAAATTGCTACTATTTCCGGCGACCGCTCGTCATCGACCGGTTGTTCTGGCGGGACTGTTCCGCGGCGCCGAACCGTCGCGATCCGTCGCATCGCCAGGGATTTTGGAAGGGTGTGACGACGGATCGCACCCCATCAGGAGCCATGGCCCCAACCCGGGCCCAACCGCCGAGCCCTGGGCCCGGAGAGCTCGCGATGGTCGATCCCTCGCCTCGAGCCGCCGTGGTTGCGTCGCTCGCCGGCACCCTGAGCCGAGCCGTCGCCCTCGGAGACGCGGAGGCAGCCCGGGTCGTGCACGAGGCGATCGGTCAGCTGCTCGGGCTGCCAGTGGCACCGGAGGCGTGAGCAAGCCTGGGCCGAACGTCGAGCCCGTCGCTCGCGTCGACTCGCTGCCGGTGCCTTGCCGCTCGCCGCGAGTCCGCGCTCATTGGCGACGCCCCTCCAGGGCTGCCTTGATCCCAGCGTGAAAGGCAGGGGACGCAGGGTTTTCTTCGAAGTTGACGATTCTCAAGGTGGTGTTCCTCGCGATTGCGGCCCGCACCGCCTCCGCACCAACGTCCCCAATGGCGTTGTTGCGCAGCCGGAGAATCTTGAGCGAGGCGTTGTTGCGAAGAGCGTCGCCGACACTCGCTGCGCCGATGTCGCCGATCTGGTTGTGGTTGAGGCTGAGCGCGATCACCGAACTGTTGGATGCGAGCGCCTCTCCAATAGCCGCGGCGCCAACGTCGCCGATCTGGTTGCGCCCGAGCCCCAGCTCGACCAATGAAGTGGACGTTCGGAGAGCCTCTCCGATCGCCTTGGCCCCAATATCGCCCACTCGGTTTTCGTTGAGACACAGCGTCGCGAGAGAAGCGTTCTTTCTCAGGACATCTCCCAGAGCCTCGCCGCCGACGTCCCCTATCTCGTTGTTGAACAGCCACAGCTCCTTGAGCGCGGTGTTGGCGAGAAGAGCGTCTCCGACGGCCTTGCAGCCAAGGTCTGTGATTTGGCAGCCGCCCATCCTCAGGATCGTGGTCTTGCTCGTCTCGAGAGCCTTCGCGATAGCCTCCACCTGGGTTTGCCGAACCGCGCCGTCGACCGTGACCTCAACCTGTCCGGCGTGGAGCCGCCTCACGGCTTCATCTGCGCCGACGATCACGGCGTCCCTCCTGCAGACTACATTGATAAATGGGAGAGTCGCGCCACTGCCCCCAGGCTCGTCGATGTCGGAGGACTCGACGAGCCCGTACGGACCGAACTCCCGCTTCACCGACTCGGCGTCGTAGAAGTACATCGGAAGACCGGGCAGGCGCTCGTACCAGTCGTCGCCGAGCCGGCGCCCATGTCCGTACATTGGCGCCTTCTTTGAGATGATCGTGAAGATCATGTGCCCACCGGGCGCCAGCTGGCGGTAGCAGTCTCGAATGAGCTTCTCGCGACCGCGGGCATCCAGGAGGAAGACAAGCCCGTAGCAAAAGATGCCGTCGTACTGCCGGCGGTCGAAGGGCATGTCGGTAACTGATCCGTGGACGATGGGGATCTCGAGACCGAGTCGCGAGCGGGCAAGCTCGATCGCCGTCGCAGAGATCTCGATCCCCGCCACTGACATCCCGCGCTCGAGAAACGGCTTCGCGTTCCTGCCGTAGCCGATGCCGGGTATCAGGACACTCTTGACACCGGCTCGAGCGAACGTGTCGCGCGCGAGAGAAGCAGACGTCGTCGGCTCCAGTCCCCACATCAGCTGCTTCTCGGCGAACGCGGTTTCCCAGAATTCGGTCATCATGGTTTTGCTCCTGCTCGTTGTGAACTACTCATGGCCCTTGGGGCGCCTCCACGATATACTTCTTCTCGACGCGCGCGCTCGTTCAGGGAGCGTACCATGTCCAGCTCGAGGTCCGTCGCGATCACCTCGCCCTCGCTTTCCCTCGTCGTCGTGGTGGCTCGTGCCGGTCGCGTCGCTACGCGTCGTTGACGGGCGCGACTGCTGCTTCCAACGGGCGCCCAGGTTCGTTGGACGCCGCAGCTTCGGGGCCGCGTGCCAGCACGTAGATGAGCAAAACAGCCATCACGGCGACCCCGACCCACATGGCCTGCTGCCAGCCGTCGACGAACGATTCTTGCGCGGAGCGAATCAGCGCACGCGAGCAGGGGCTCGATCCGTCCGCCACAGCGATTGCGTTGGCGATGCCTCTGCGGGCAGCGTCGGCGGCGGCCGTCGGGATCGCGTGCAACCTGGAGTCGATGGCGCTGCGGTAACCCGTCGTCAGCACCGCTCCGAGGAGCGCCACGCCCAGAGCTGTGCCGAATTCCCTGGTGATGTCGTTGAGCGCGGAAGCGACGCCCTGACGCTCGCGCGGCAGGGCCGTGGTGATGGCCTCGGTGGATGGAGTCATGGACAGCCCCATGCCGAGTCCCATGGCCAGCATCCCAGGCAGCGCAGAGAGGTAGCCACCGTCGACCGAGACCATGGCCGCCATGAGGGCGAGGCCAGCGCCTCCGAGGAAAATCCCGGAGCCCATCGTCACGCGAGCGCCCATCTGTGCGGCGATCCGCGGGGCGAGGCGAGAGGAGGCCATGCTGAGGACGGCCATGGGCATGAGCGCGACGGTGGAACGAAGCCCGGACCAGCCGAGCACAGCCTGAAAGTAGGGGTAGAGCGCGACGAAGAACCCTGCTTGCACGCCGAACACCGCGAGCAGGGACACGGAGCCGCTCGTCAGGCCGCGTTTACGAAAGAGCCGGAGGTCGAGCAGCGGCGCTTCTTGACGCAGCTCCCACGCCGCAAACCCAATTGCGCCCGCGGAGCCGGCGAAGAGGCCGAGCAGCGTCACGGGCGCGGTCCATCCCCGTTCTGGCCCTTCGTGCAGGAGGAAGATGAACCCGACCACCGCGACGACCGACGACAGGGCGCCGACGACATCGAACTTGCCTTCGGGGTCCTCGCGCGAGTTGGGAACGGATCGCATGACCATGAACGCAGCCGCGGAGACAAGCACGACGGGCAGGACGAAGAGCCATCGCCAGTTCGCCGCGTCGACTAGGAGGGCCGACAGGAACATGCCGAGGATGCCGCCACCACCGGCGACGGCGGACCAGACGCCAATCGCTTTGGAGCGCTCTTCCGCCGGGAACGTTGATGTGATGACGGCGAGCGTGACGGGCATGATCATGGCCGCGCCAACACCGCTGAGAAATCGCGCCGCGAGCATCACCGCAGGAGAGGGCGAAAGGCCCGCTGCCGCGTTCGCGACGCCGAAGACCATCAGGCCTGCGAGCAGCACTGGTTTACGGCCCCAGCGGTCGCCGACGGCGCCGAGCGGCAGCAGCAGCGCGGCCAGGGTGACCACGTAGATGTTGATCATCCACAGCACCTCGCTCTGTGAAGCGCCTAGCGCCACGGCGAGCTGCTGCTGCGCGACGTTGAGCCCCGATACAGACGCGATCACCGCCATGAGGGCGACGCACACGCCGGCCAGGACGGCGCGACGCTGGGAAGGGGCGTGGATGGCTTGATAGGCGGCGCCTGCTTGTGTGGATGGATTCGCCTTCATCGTTCATCTCATGTCACCGGGAGGCGCGGGGCGAGCAGCCACCCGAGTCCGCACGTCCTCGCCCAGGGCCGCGAGCGTCACCTCGCCGAGGCGCGACAGAAGCAGCGACTCCGCAGCCTCGAACGACTTGCTAAGAGCCGCGTTGACCGCCTCTTCGACGGCGCAGCCGGGCGTCTCCGTCCGGTTCCCAATGGCAAGCAGCGAGGGCGAGCCGAGCGCAGTGTAGATGTCGCGCAGGGTCACCTTCGCGAGATCGCACGCCAGGGACCACCCCCCCCCATGTCCCTTCTCCGACCGGACGTATCCCTGCGCCCGGAGACCGGCCATGACTCGCCGGATCACCACGGGATTGGTGTCCATGGCTTTCGCCATCTGCTCGGACGTCAAGGGCCCCTCGTGCTGGGCCATGTGCAGCAGGACGTGAAGCACCCCGGAGAGTCGGCTGTCTCGTCTCACGCAACTTATGATGTTACATGATCGGAGGGTTGTCAAGGAGCACGGCCGCGGAAGCTCGGCCGTCGACCCGCGCCCAAGCGCTTCGGTGGCCTTCTCGAAGGGAAGCGCTCGCGGCGAGCTCGGCGGCGCCCCGCCGCCGCGGCGCGACCGTGGCGATACGCGCCCGGGGGCTAACGCGATGGCGTCGATGCTGAGAGAGAGGCTCGGTCGCTGGGCTCCTGCCAGTGGGTCCGAGCGAAGCAGGACGTGATCGTGCTGGGAGCGACCGGAGCCGGGAAGAGCTTTCTCGGCGGCGCGCTGGCGCAAGCGGCCTTACCGGCAGGGCTTTCGCGCCCTCGTCATCCGCACCCCGCGCCTGCTCCAGCAGCTCGCGGTCGCGCGTGCCGACGGGACCTACGCTAACGCCCTCGCGCGCCTGGCCAAGGTCGCCGTGCTGGTCCTCGACGACCTCCTGCTCGCGCCCATGACCGACGTCGAGAGGCGCGATCTGCTCGAGGTCCTCGAGGACAGATACGACAGGTCGTCGACCATGATCACCTCGCAGATCCCGGTAAAAAATTGGCACCAAGCCATCGGAGAGGCGAGTATCGCCGACGCGATCTGCGACCGCGTTGTCCACAACGCGCACCTGGTGACGCTCCGCGGCGGGTCGATGCGGAAGAAGAAGGCGGTGGCTCCCGAGGTGACCGAGACGAAGACCTGACCGCGCTCGTCGCCACGCTCCGGTCCACGTCACGCCGGACTGGGCCGTCGCGTCGCTCCGGAACGAGCCGTCACGTCCGTCGGAATACGCACTGCAGGATCTCCTCGGCCCGTCGTCCTCGCCGGCCCGGGTGGCAATCGAGGCCTGCCGCGAGGCCTGGGCGGCGCACGACAAGCTGCGCGACTGGGGTCACGACGTGCCGGTCGTCGACACCACGCGAGCTCGTCAGCTCGGCATCGGCCAGCACGGCCGCAAGAATGACCGCCTTGATGCCGAGGCGTTAGCGCGCGCCGACGAGCGCGGGGGCATTCCACTCGCTCACGCGCTGTCGCCTCACCGGCGGGCCATTCGCCACCAGCTGGCTGTCCGGCGCGCGTTGGTTGAGACGCGGGCCCAGCGAACGTTTTGACAGTGCCGAGCGGAATCCTCCGACAGCGGGCACGCTGCCGCGACACGCAATTGTCCAACAAAAAAAAACCGCATGCGACTGGCCATACTCAACATTATGTGACTGATAATTCATTTGATTGCATAAATGCTCTTGTGCTCGACCAGATCGTCGGTGCAACCGTCGGGTAGGTCTGTGAGGGCAAGTATGAGGGCAGGCTTCATGCAGGTAGTACGGCCGGCGGTGTTACCGCCCAGGCTTGGACGACGGTGGGGCACGTCCCTGGACCGTGGCCGCTGACCTTCGTGGACAGCCCGGGCGCGCGAGGAGGAGAGCAGGGCAGCTGCGGGGTGTGGCTCTTGCACGTACGCCGGTAGATCTGTTAAGATCCTCGATCGGTCCATGTCGAAGCTCGCCACGGACGTCGATCTCCTCCCGATCTGGACCAAGCGCGTCGCTGCGGATCTCGGTGGCCGTGACCCGCTCGGCCTCTCGCGCGTCGCCCAGATGGTCGCCGACCGGCTGATGCCGGGGATTATCACCCAGACGGACCGGGCGCGGTATTACGCGCTCTACTGCTGGATCCTGTGGCACATCCAGCAGGAAGAGCGGCCTAACACCGACGCCGACTTCGTAGACGCATTTCAGCGGCGCGAGGCGGCCGTAGCGCTGGCGACGTTGCTCCAGGACGAGGAGTCATCTCCGGTGGGGACGCGGGCGGCTACCCCGCGCCTCCAGGCGGCGCGCGAGCAGGGGAGGGTCGCGATGGCGTTCCGTGTCCTACCCGCGAGCAAGCTCGGCGGCTACGGGCAGTACTACACCGGCTGTCTGTACCAGCTCGGACTGACCTGGCGACCGGAGGGCGGGTTCGACCAGGTCACCGCGGCTGGCGAGGATCTGGCGCAGGTCATCCAGGCAACCCTCTCGGGAACCCCCTACGTTACGCGGCGGCTCTTCGCCGAACCGTCGATCTCCTTCCGCGACCTGGAGCAGGCGGCGGAGCGGCTCAGCATCGACGCGATCTCACGCCCGTTCGCGCGGCGTGAGCGCGAGCGGCTGATCCAGCTCTTTTTCGAACTCCGCGAGGTACACGACGGGACCGGCGCCCAATCGCCCCGGTGGCAGTCCCTCACGCACATCCTCGCCGTCATGGATGCGTACGAGCGGGCAGGGATCCAGGTCCGCGAGAGCGCGCTCGACGAGCAGCTCCTCTACGGGCCTGCCTATTTCGGTCTGCTCGTTTCGGAGGATAGAAAGCGGGCGGTCGCGCCCTGTCCACGGGCGCTCCTCCAGTGCCGGAGCTACTGGCGGCAATTCTGTCTTCATCAGTACCTGACCGCGGCTCTCGAATGGCTGCTCGTGGCGGTCCTGCAGATCATCGAGGAGAGAGGGCAGGGCTATCCGCTCGACGAGGTCACGTTCCGCCTCCTGGGGCGGGATTTTGCGCAGTACCTCGAGGACGCGCTGAAGGGGAGCTCCGGCACGCCCGGCGCGCTGATGGCCCGGCTGGACGCGGGCGCGCCTCCCGACGGCAACCCAGGCCAGCGCGCGCGGGAGCGACGCCCGTATGATCACCCCCTCAGCGAGGCCTCCCTTATCAAGCGGAAGGCCGAGTCTCCAGCGGAGCTCGCCGCCTGGTCGTGCCTGCTCCTTGCGGTGCTCCACGATCACTGGCGCGGTACAGCCGACGATCCGGAGTACCGCGCGGTCATGGAGCATGCGGGAAGCACCCTCGTCACGGCGAACGTCCTCCCGCTCCTCGATAGCTGGCGCGCGGGAGACACCACGTGGAGGAGGAGCCTTCACGAGCTGCTCAACACCCTGGTGATCATGCAGCACGATCGCGTGATGTACGAGAAGGGTCGGCTGGAGAGCTGCTGGATTGATCGCGAGGACGACCGGCTCGTCCACGTGCAGGACTACAAGCCGTACCTCCGCCCAGCCCGGCACAAGCAGGCCGTCGAGATCCTCATCGACCTCGGGCTGCTGAAGCGCGATGCGGGCGTGCACGACCTCACGGCGGCGGGGCGCGAAATCCTCACCCGGGCGCTTGGAGCGGCAGCATGAGCCAGCGCGTGAACCTGCACGAGGAGCTCAAGCGGCACGCCTTCAATCACGCGGTCATCTGTACATATACCTTCGACTCGCAATTTTTTGAGGGCTATTGCCTCGATCGATTTGCGGCGCTTCGCGATAACGGCAACATCACCGTGGTGCTCGATCGAGGCACGTACGACGGGCTCGTGGCGGGGCCCGTCGCGCAGTGGCCCCGCCTTGCCAACGTGCGCTACCTCCTTCATCCCGTGAAGGCCCCGCGTACGTTTCACCCCAAGGTCTTCCTCCTCGCGACGCGGACGAGGGGGCTCCTGGCGGTCGGTAGCGCGAACTTCACGAAGCCGGGGCTCGGTAGCAACGCGGAGTTGGTCGGCGTGTACCGCTTCGAGAAAGGTAAGCGCGAGCAGCACCGCAACCTATTCGGGCAGGCGGTCCGGTTCCTCCGTGCGCTGGCGGCGGGGTGGCCGGGAGTCGACCTCGGCTCCAACCTCGACGAGCTTGTCCGCGATGCCGACTGGCTCGGCGACGGCAGCGAGCCGGGGCCCGGCCGGCTGATCCATAGCCTGGACGGCCCGCTCTGGCCGACCATCTGCGAGGGCATCACCGCGCCCGTGGACGCGGTGCACATCCTCTCGCGCTACTTCGACGCCGAACCTGCGCTGCTCGACAGCGTCGCGGCCACGCTGCGGCCGCGCACGATCGGCCTCTGGACACAGAACGGCATCACCACGATGACCTCGGCGTGGCTGCGGCACCCGCTAGTGACAAAGGGGACCGCATCGATCCGCCTTTGCAGCTACAACGACGATGGACACCGGCAACCTCTCCACGCCAAGGCGGTCATGATCGTCACTGGGAAGACCGCTCGTCTCGCCTTCGGAAGCGCGAACTTCACCTCCGCCGGCATGTTCTCCCCGGCTTCCCGGGGCAACGTGGAGGCGATGCTCCTCCTCGACGGGCTCCCCAGCGCAGCCTGCGATCCCGCTAAGCTCTTCGACCCATCTCGATCGGCCGTGGCGCTGCAGAGCGCTGCAATGCTTCAGACGGCGCCGCGCGACGAGAGGCCCACGAGCGAAGCCGCGCTGATCGAGCTCGAATCGGCCGCGGTGGAGAACGGCAGGCTCGAGTGCCGCTGCGCCGCTGCCCTAGGCGACGCAACTGCCCGCATCCGGACGGCCGTGCTCGCGCTCAACAACGCAGCCGAGATCCGCGTCCGCCTGAGGCAACGGTCGGAGACGGCGTGGTTCGGAGGCCTGGATCAGGAGACGCTCCGGCGCTGCGACGAGGAGACCACGGTCGTCCACCTAGAGGGGCACCCCGAGGAGCGCCTGAGCAACCGGGTGCTGCTTGCCAACCTGCAGGACATAGTCTCGGGGCGGGGGCAGCGGCGGGAGCGGAGAATCTACGAGGCGCAGCGGAGCGCCGCGCAGTTTACAGCCGCGCTGGAGGACATACTGCGCAATGGCGATACCGAGGGGCTGATACGCTTCCTCACGCTCTGCGATATCCCGCTCGTGGACGCCGCGCGCCCGCTCGCGTTCCAGCGCCCGCGAGCAGCGTGGACCGGAGACGAGGAGATGCGCCGGCTCGGCGAGCGTAACCTGCGCGAGTATGCCTCGCTCCATGACGCGGTGGTGGGCTTCTGTGAGCGCCACCTCCGCAGGCTGCGCCGGCACCTCGAACGCCCTTCGACCGCGGGGGCGCCGAACTTCATGCACATCGCGCTGGCCGTCGGCCACATCCTCCGAGCCCAGTTAGAGCGGGCGTTGGTCGGCTTCGAGCACAGGCGCACGCCCATGACAGTCTCGGACTGGCACGAGCACAGGGCGCGGCTCGATTGTTACCTGGACCTCTTCAAGGCGGACGTCGATCTCCTCTATGGCGAGTACCTGCCGGCCCTGTCACGCCGATACAAGAGGGCCGCCATTCGTGAAGTGATCCAGCCGGACCTCGAGCCGCTCGGGGCCCTCGCGGCGACGTTCCTGGCGGTGCGTGACCGCATCAACGCTTGCGTGAAGGCGGGCCTCTGCGTGCAGACGCCGAGCGGCAAGACGGTGGAGCCCTTCATTCACACCGACAATATCATCGGGCCCAGGCGCTGGGAGGAGTGGCGCCAGGCCGTTGGATCGGCAGTAGAGCACGGGGAAGCGTGGAGGCGCGCGGACGCGGACGTGGGCGGCGCCGTGTAGGCGGGCCGCGCCAGGCGAGAAAAGTCAGTCCAGCCCTCGGAGCGCGACGGGGATGTCCTTCTCGTCACAGTAGGGCAGGCCTATCCGGCCGCTGACACCGCCGCAGGCTGGTGGAGTGAACGCGGCCCCTTCGACGACGCGGCGGCGGACGGCGCCGCGTTGGGCCACACCGAAGCCGTCCTCGGCAGCAAAACAGGCTTAAGCTATTGCAATCGCTACCACTTTCGACGATTGCGCATCATCGACCGGTCTTTCTGGCGGGACTGTTCCGCGGTGGCGAACCGTCGCGATCCGTCGCATCCCCGGGGATTTGGGGAGGGCGTGACGACGGATCGCAGCCCCTCGGAAGGTGTGGGCCCAACCCGGGCCCAACGGCCAAGTCCCAGGCTTGAGGAGCTCGCCGTGACCGAGCCGTCGCGTCGGGCTGCGGTGGTCGCCTCGCTCGCCGGCACCCTGAGCCGCGCCGTCGCCCTCGGGGATGATGTGGCGGCCCGGGTCGTTCACGGGGCGATCGGTCGGCTGCTCGGGCTGCCGGTGGCACCGGAGGCGTGAGCAAGCTTGGACCGAACGTCGAGCCCGCCGCTCGCGTCAACTCGCTGCCGGAGCCTTGCCCCTCGCCAGCGCCCGCAGGCTCTGCTGAGAACGCCCGCGCGTGGTGGTTGCGTGCCGGTAGGCATTCGCCGGTCGGGCTGGTTGATCCAGAGCATTACAACGGAACATGTTTGCTTGCTCGCATGAGTTCGCGCTCACGCAGCCTGGGCGGGGTGGGTTCGCCCGAACCCCTGACGGCCGCCATGGCGGAATTGGCGCCCGCAAAACCGGAGGCCGCCGCCGATCCCCAACAGGGTCTTCCCTGCGACGCGGCCCTATCGCGACAGGGAGACGGGTCAGCTCAAGCGGCATCATCTGCACGAGACGGTGCTCCAGCGCGCGGTGCGAGAGGCCGCCCTCGCCGCCGGTCTATCGAGGCGCGCGAGCTGCCACACCCTGCGTCACGCCTTCGCCACGCACCTGCTGGAAGCCGGCTACGACATCCGCACCATCCAGGAGCTCCTCGGCCACCGCGACGTGAGCACGACGATGATCTACACCCACGTGCTGAACCGCGGCGGCCTGGCCGTCCGCAGCCCCCTCGACGGCCCCTTCGGTCCGAGGTTGTGAGCGGACCGGGTTGCGTTCGGCAACATCCCGATGAGGCGGCCGCGCCGTGTCACCCAGGCGCGACGCGGCGCGGCGCGACGCGTCCGCCGCGCCCCCTCCACGCGCCCCCGACCCCCGGAAAGGCGGCGATTGCCGCCGGGTTAGACGGATCTACCCTACGGCGCTGGACAGCATTGGGGCCTCGCGGCGCAGAGCCGATCCGTGAGACTCTCCGTGGGGGAGGTCACAAAAGGCGACGAGCTAGACAGACCTGGTCCGGCGGCTTCGGTTGACCAATCGACGGATAGTTCGGTGGACATGGGAGACGTGGACTCTGTGAGCCGCCCGCCAGAGGATCGAGCCTCCATGTACGCTTACCTCTTCGTAACGCCCGTCCTCGACGGGAACGTGACGTCGTCGGAGGGGGTCACTGGCGGAGCTTCTTCAGCCGATTCGCCCTCTCCGACGGGCGAGACGTCGCGAAGCTCGCTCCCGACGACACGGGCCCGTGACGTTGCTGGACGGGCACGGGCTTTTTCTGTTCCCTGAGGGACCATGCGAACGCTGATCGCCGAACACTTCGCTCCCTGGTCCGAGAAAGCTCGCTGGGCGCTGGACCACCATGGCCTCGCGTACAGCTACCGCGAGCACGTGCCGCTGCTCGGTGAGCTGCTGCTGCGACTGCGCACGCGACGACCGACCGGCAGGGTCAGCACCCCGGCGCTGGTCACGCCGCACGGCGTGCTGACCGATTCGTTCGCCATCGCGCGTCATGCGGACCAGATCGGCCGCGGACCGACGCTCTTTCCGCCCGACCACGACGCGGCGATCACCGCGTGGAACGCCCGTAGCGAGACGGCGCTCGCGGCTGGCCGCGCGCTCTACCTCGATCGGCTCACGCACGACCGCGCCGCCAAGGTCGAGATGCAGCCGCCGTTTCTTCCCGCAGCCGTGCGACGCGCGTCGGTTCCGGCAGCGGACCTGGCGATCGTGTTTCTCCGGCGGAAGTACGGGATCGACGCCGCCGCCCTCGCCGTCGCGGACGCGACGCTCGCGCGCGAGCTCGACGGGCTGCGGGAAGCCCTCGCCGGTGACCGCGCGTACCTGCTCGGCGAGGGCCTGACGTACGCCGACATGGCGATGGCCGTGACGTTGCAGTTCGTCGCGCCGGTCGATACCCGGTACATCGCTCTGAGCCCGGCGGCGCGCGCGCCATGGCGGCACGCAGCGCTTGCGGAACGCTACGCTGATCTCGTGGCCTGGCGCGACGCGCTTTACGACCGTCACCGGCGGGCGCGCCCCGCACCGGCCGGTGCTCGATAGCGGCCTGACCGATGCGCAGGCGACTGACGCGGAAGAATCGAAGAGGAGCGCCGCTCTCCCTGCCGAGAGTGGCTGGATGATCCCCCAATGGGATCTTGCGCGCTATCTGATGGGAAGAGCCGCCGAACTTGGCGCTGGTGCTGACGGGCGCTGCGCGCCCGCGGCACACTGCTACGTTAGACCGACTGGTGGCCGCCCTGTCCAGGAATTGCGGCGGCTGGTGCGCGTTGTTCTTAACTCCTCGCGCTGCCTGCGCTGCCCTGTCGTGACGAGAACTTACGCTCTCGCGGATGTCGTCGACGCTCACGCCGAGTCGCTCGGCGTAGAGGCCAAGGGTGCGCTGCCACGCCGGGCGGGCCTGACAGCGCTCGTAGTAGGCCTTGAGCCTCGGGAAGGGCTCCATCAGGTCGGTCTTGCGGATGCTGCGCAGGACGCCGGCCATCATGATGTCGGCCGCCGTGAAATCGGCGCAGGCGATCCACTCGCGGTCCTCAAGGCGGCGCTCGACGTCGCCGAGCCAGCGGCGGGCGAGCTTGGGCACCTCCGCGTGGAGCTTGTGTGCGGCCTTGCCGCTGTCGAATATCCCGATCAGGTCGATGCACACCAGGGTCGGCTCGACGGTGCTGACCGCGGCGAAGCACCACTGGACGACGCGGGTGCGGCCCTGGACGTCGCCCGGGATCAGCTTGCCGGCCTTCTCCGCCAGGTAGAGCACCACCGCGGCAGATTCGGCCACCACGAAGCCGTCGTCGTCGATGACCGGCGCCTGGTGGAAGGGGCTGATGCGGCCGTAGGCGTCGCTGTCGAGCTCGCCGGCGGTGTGGTCGAGCGCGTGGACTCGATACGGCAGCCCGGTCTCCTCGAGCGCCCACTGCGCCCGGAGGTCTTTCGTCTCGCCGACCCCCTCGGGAAAGATACTTCCGAAGCCATAGAGCGTGATCATGTCGTCCTCCGATCGGTGGCCGGATCCACCGGCCCACTCCGGAGCCTGCTATGCCGCGGACGGCGGCGCGAGTTCCAGCGCCAGACCGCGCGCGAGAGCCTCCATCTTCGTCAAGCGGCTCCGAGCACCGCGGTGCCAAAGTCGTTCGGATGATCGGTCAACTCGCCCTACACGAAGCGGCTTCAGTTGAGATCGCTCGGATGCCCTGGGCTGCCGGGCTGCGCGACACCGCAGCTCGAGGTGGGCTAATCTGACGCGCCGCTCGGACGGCGGAAGAGCTTACTCGCCCTGCGCGGAAGGCTTGCGAAATCGTGGCGGAGTTCCCGCAGCAGCAGTTTCACAAGTGCATCGCATGCCTTGCAGTGGATCCCGATGGGCACGTGCGCAAGCAGCTCGACGAGCGCTTGAGGCAATCGAACGAGCGGTCTAACTCGGCCGTTGAAGCTAACGTGGCCCTCGCTGCGCTCGGGACCACGCAGCTTAACGCCAGTCGTTGGGCCGGCAGAGTGCGGGCACGCAGGCACGATCCCGACACAGGCGGCAGCGCATCGAAGGGCCCGGCAACGGGGCGGCGAGCGAAGGAGAATCGTTCGGCGCTGCGCCGCCGGGCCAGGCGCCGACCCCGATCGGTGATGCCGCGAGCCCTTCACCGCGGGCGACGCGGTGGCGGAGGGCGCCCCGTTGGGCCACACCGGAGCCGCCCTCGGCGGGGAGACAGGCGGAAACTATCAAAATTGCTACTGTTTCCGGCGACCGCTCGTCATCGACCGGTGTTTCTGGCGGGACGATTCCGCGGGGGCGAACCGTCGCGATCCGGTGCTTTGCCCGGGATTTCAGGGAGGCGTGACGACGGATCGCAGCCCGTCGGTGGGGGCGGGCCCAACCCGGGCCTAACGAATAGGCGTTTGTGGGACTGCGCCGGGACCTTGCCGCCGCTGCTGCTCAGGCGCAGTCCCGCAAACGCCTATTCGTTGTCTACACCACGCTGAGCGGGCCCAAGACGACGGGCGAGCTCTGCGCCCATTTCGTCGACTGGGATCGCTGCACGGTGATGCAGCACCTCGGCGTGCTGGAGAAGGCCGAGCTCGTGATCATCAAGCGGGAGGGACGCCATCGCTGGAACTACCTGAACGTGCTCCCCATCAAGCGGATCCACGACCGGTGGATCAGCCCCTACGCCACCGCCGCGGTCGATCTCCTCGATCGGCTGAAGCGCGATCTGGAGACGTGACGCGGGAGGCCCGGCGTCACGACGGCGGGACGACGGCGGTGGCGGGCGTAACCACCACCTTCCCCCGCGCGCGACGGCTCTCCAGATAGCGGACCGCCTCCGGTACCCCGCTCAAGGGATAACGCCGATCGAGCACCGGCCTGACCGTGCCCGCTTCGATCAGCTTCGTCAGGGCGATGAGATCTACGGCGCTCGGACGCGACGCGTGCGCCTTCATCGCCTTCGACCCGGACCATCGCCCCAGGAGCGCGACCCGCAGAAACGCCCCCGTGGTTCCTCCGACGAGCACGTACGTGCCGCCATCGCGGAGCACGCGCCGGTAGTCCGAGACGGATCGGTAAGCCGCCGCGTCCACGATCAGGTCGTACTCGTGCCCGCTCCGGGTGACGTCCGCGCGCGTGTAGTCGACGACGTGATCGGCGCCCAGCGACCGCACCAGATCGAGGTTCCTGGTGCTGCACACCCCTGTCACCTCCGCGTTCAGGGCCTTCGCGATCTGGACAGCGAACGTCCCCACCCCTCCGGAGGCGCCGTTGACGAGCACCCGCTGCCCGGCCCGAGCCCGCCCGCAGTCGCGGAGCGCCTGGAGCGCAGCCAACGCCGCCAAGGGGACGGCCGCAGCTTCCTCGAAGCTCACGTTCGACGGCTTCGGGGCCAGCGCCTGCTCCGACGTGCAGACGTATTCCGCAAAGCCTCCCCACCCGTGAGCGGACAGATCCCCGAACACCTCGTCGCCCACCCGGAACCGGGTCACGTTCTTCCCCACCGCCTCCACCCGACCGGCGATGTCGGCGCCGGGCACCCGGTGCTTCGGCGCGAAGAGCCCGAAGCCGAGAAACCGAAGGAAGAACGGATCCGCCCGCATCATGTGCCAGTCGGCCGCGTTCACCGACGCGGCCTCGATCCGCACGAGCACACCGTCGTCCCTGAGCGCGGGCATGGGAATCTCCTCAAGCCGCAGGTTGTCCGCCGAACCGTATTCGTACTGAACAATCGCCTTCATCGCATTCTCCCGGGGCGAGCCCCATCGCCGCCCGCTGCGATGGTGGTTCCGGAGGCCGCACGCCGCCGCTCCACGCAGGAGCCTTTCAGCTCCCAGCGGGAGGACCGTGCCTCGAGCCGGCCCCTGGCAGCGCCTACCCCTCGTGGCGATGCTCCCCGCGCGCCCCCTCGCCGTCCGCGGCAGCGAGCGTCGCCCCCAGGACGCTCAGCCCACCGTCGACGGGGGCACGCCGAACCGCTTGCGGAACGCGGCCGCGAACTTGCTCGGGTTCTCGTACCCCACCCGCTGCGCCACCTCGGTCACGTTGCACGCCCGCTGGCGCAACAGGCGATGGGCCTCTTCCAGCCGGTGGTTCCGGAGGTACGCGAAGACCGGCACTCCGAAGAGCGTGCGGAACCCCGCCTTGAGCTTCACCTCGTTCAGCCCGGCGTGCCGGGCGAGCTCCGGGAGCGTCGGCGGGTCCACCATGCGCGCCAGCAGGGCGTGCCGCGCCCGCTCGAGCCGCGCGATGTCGTGCTGCGAGAGGAGCGGCGACGCTGCGCTCTCGCTCTCCTCCAGCTGATCGACCATGGCCGCCATCAGCTCGAGCCCCTTGGCCTCCAGGTAGAGCTGCCGGGAGAGACCCCTGGCGTCGCAGCCCAGGATCTCGTCGAGCAGCCGGTACAGGGTCGGCGACATGGCGTGCGTCGCGCGCGGGTAACCCCCGGTGTGGGCCACGATCCGCTCGAGGGGCGCAGGCAGGACCTGCGAGCCTAGGAGCTCGCGGAGCCGCCATGCGTCGATGGTGAGGCAGAGGCTGTCCTGATCCTGACCGAGGGCCGACTCGTCCCATTCGCACACGAGCTTCAGCGGCCTCTTCACCTGGCCGATGCGGAATGTCCCGCCCCCGAGGAGAAAGCCGTCTCCCTCGCTGCTCCTCACCCGCATGTGGGGTCCCCGCGACAGGACGAACTCCAGCCCCATCGGCGCGTGGTCGATGACCATCCCCGACGCCCACGCCCACCGGCACCGGGTGGCGGAGAGGGAGATGCCGGAGCGCAGCGTGGAGGCGCTGATGAGGCCCGTGTTGCCCTGCAGGTCCCAGCGCACCTGGCGCTCGAACGGGGTGGGCGTCTCGATGGGCGCGGCGCCCTGGAGGATCCCCGCCGCGAACGTCTCGAGATCGCGCTCGCTTCCCTCGATCCTCATCGCCTCCATGCGGACGTTTTAGCACGCGCCGCGCCCGGCTGGCCGCCGGCGAGGGACCAGTTCACCCTCGGTCCTCGGTCCTCGGGCGATGCGCTGGCACGTCGCGACCGCGTGGGCGCCCGGGCGCTCACGGGGAGCCTGCCGGTGCTGGATGGCGTGCTCGGCCGCCATCGCATACCGGCGGTTCTCGGCCTCGTCGGAATCGAGCCCGAGCTCGCCATAGAGATACGCCATGGCCAGCGCCCCGCAGGCTGTGGAGTGAAGGCGGCCCCTTAGATGCATAGATAAATTATTGATATAGCGTCGTTTTCCCAGGAGGCCGGATCGCATAGGGTTCTCTATGCCAACCAACGCGTGCAGCGTGGCCGTACGGTGGGACCGGTGATGCCGCGAGCCCTTCACCGCGGGCGACGCGGCGGCGGAGGGCGCCCCGTTGGGCCACACCGGAGCCGCCCTCGGCGGCGAAACAGGCGGAAGCCGTCAAAATCGCTACTGTTTTCGGCGACCGCTCGTCATCGACCGGTTTCTCTGGCGGGACTGTTCCGCGGCGCCGATCCGTCGCAATCCGTCGCTTCCCCGGGGATTTGGGGAGAGCGTGACGACGGGCCGCCCCCCCTCGGAAGCCATGGACCCAACCCGGGCCCAACTGTCAAGCCCAGGGCCTGGGGCGCTTGCCGTAACCGAGCCGTCGCGTCGGGCTGAGGTGGTCGCCTCGCTCGCCAGCACCCTGAGCCGCGCCGTCGCCCTCGGGGATGAGGTGGCGGCCCGGATCGTTCACGAGGCGCTCGGTCGGCTGCTCGGGCTGCCGGTGGCACCGGAAGGGTGAGCAAGCCCCTCCCGCAGTTCACGGCCCCTCCCGCAGTTTACGGCACCGGGCGCCCAGCCGTGGTTCTTCAAGGGCGGGTGACCGGCGCGCGACGCTCGTGATGACACGACGCGCTCACCGGATCGCGCGCGCGAGGGCGATCACCTGCTCGAGCTCCCAGTGATCGGCGGCGTGAGCTCCGTAGTGCACGTCGAGGAGCGCGCCGTCGGGGCCGACGAGGAAGTCGGCGGGCAGCCCGTCCTTGCCCCCTTCCCCGTGGAACGCGTTGGACCGCGCGCCCACGATCCCGCGGATCGCCGACCACACGACCTTCGGATGCGCCCCCGCCAGCGTCGAGCGCTCGACGCCAAATTGCCGGTACCAGCGGCGCTCCGGATCGGGGGCGACGGGGGAACGGCAGATCGGCGTGGTCGGGTCGCATCGTCTCCGCGGAATCCGGAGCGGCCCGTGGCACAGCGAATGCGACTGGACGGCCACGGTCCGATACTCCACGCATCTCCATGAGCAGAATCGTGCTCAGAGGACACATGAGCAGCCGGATCTATCTATGTTGCGGCGGCTGCCGATCCCTCGGCTCTTCCGCCACAGCGTCCGGCTACGGCGGCGGGCCGCGATGAAGCTGTTCAAGCTTGCTATGGAGTTTCTCTGTGAGTATGCGCAAAACACACCTGTTCTCGTCGATTTGCATCGCATGGACTCTCCTCGCATCCGGCTGCGTCGACATGGGCGAGAGCGTCGACACGACCGAGAGCGTCGACACGACCGAGAGCGTCGACACGACCGAGGGCGCGATAAGCGATGCGCCCTTTCTGTCGGGCGATCTCGTCCTCCAGCAGGTGGTCGCGCAGCTCGGGCAGGACCCCTCATCGACTGTCCGCCTCGCGCTCGATCGCGCGGTCAATCAGGTCGGCGGCTTCGGCGTCGAGCCGTACCCGTCAGGCGACTGCCGCGGCGAGCCGGAGCGGTTGTACTGGAACGGTGAAGCCGCACACCTCGCGCGCCTCGGCGTGGTCGCCGTCGCCGACCTGCTCGCGCTCGAGGCAGTGACCGAGGGACCGCTCCAGACCGACCTGCTGCGAAACGCGCCCGTGCGCCCGGGCGATCTCGCGCGCGTCTTCCGCATCCTCGCGAGCACGGAGAGCCCGGCGCTCGTGTTCGAGGCGGCCGCGTCGCTCTCGAACAACCCCGGAACGACGGAGGACGAGCGTCGCGCGCTCGTCGCATTCGTCGCGGATCTCCTCCAGACCAAGCGCTTCCGCTGCGCGGCCGGAGCGCTGCGCACGCCGGACCTCGAGCATCCGCCGAGCGTCGACGAGCTGCTCGTGACGCTGCGGGAGTCGGCCTCGCGCTCCGTCCGCGAGTCGGCCGCTGCGTGGTACGGGAGCGCCGGCACCTTGAGCGCGGCGCAGGCCGACGCCATGCTCACCGATCCGAGCTACCGCGTACGTCGCGCGACGGGGCGGCTGTTCTGGAGAGGCTCGGACGTCGGCCCCGCGCGGCAGCGGGAGCTCACGCAATGGTTCGCCTCCGCCGCTGCGCTGAACGAGATGCGGGCGGACACGCTTCGCGAGGACTACGGCGTCCGCGAGGAGGACAGCGGAAACTGGTCGAGCCTGCCCAACGGGATCGCCGCGCGCCAGGCGGAGGCGCGCGGGCAGTTCCTCGGCGAGGCGCTCGCGTCCGCGCCTCCGGACGTGGACATTTCCGGGTTCCTCGCGGAGGTCGCGGAGACGACCGACGTGACGAACCTGATCGAGGACGCGATCACGGCCATCGGACGCTCCACCGTGCTCTCTGCGGCGGCGCGGCAGAGCGCGCTCCTGTCCTTGTACCAAGCCGCCTATACGGCGAGCTGGCGCGACGTCAATCCCCGTCCGCGCGGCGCGCTGTTCAAGGCGCTCGTGCCGCTCCTCGCCGACGGCGCGGCCTCGGACGCGGACGTCGCGGCGAGGCTCGACCAGGCCCTCGCGTGGCAGCGCAGGCAAACCAACGACTGGGCGGCGCTCCGGGCCGTGCTCGTGAGCGGGTCGCGCGCCGAGCGCATCGACGCGTTGGTGACGCTCGCGGACAAGCCGCTCGACGACGTCAACTCGGGGCTCGCGGCGGGGCTCATCGGGCTCACCGACGTCAGCGCAGCGCAGAAGGCGCAGCTCCTGAACGACGTCACGCCGTCGATCGCCGGCTGGCTCGTCCCTTTGGCGGCGCTCGAGGCCGCGATGGATCCCCGCGCCGTGCTCGCGCGCATCGCAGCGCTCGCGCAGGCGCAGCGCATGCGCCTCGCCGCGGACATGCTGCGAGCGTATACGCGCGCCGCCGCGAGCCTCGACCTGAGCGGCGCGGAGGTGGCGCAGGCGGTGACGCGCTACGCCGGAGCGGTCGACGGGTACTGGGCGAGCCAGGTGCCGGCGGAGATCGCCGGGCTCCTCTCGCTGCTCGACGACGCGCGCGTGAGCGACGACGAGCGCGCGCAGGCATGGCAGGAGATCCTCGCGCCCGCGAGCACAGCGCCCCGCTGGTTCCTGCTCATCGACGCGCCGAGCGGCGGGCCGAGCATGGGGGCGATCGCCGCGATCGTGCGCCCACGCGTCCTCGTCAGCGCGAGCACGTGCTGGCAGGGCCACGCCGACCCGGCGACGACGCGCGACGCGCTCAGCTTTACACGTCTGGCCTACATCATCGAGCCGGCCACCCTGGAGATCGATCCGCACGTCGTCATCGCGCAGCGCGCGGCCGCGGTGCGCGCGGCCTCGCAGAACACGGAGGATCTGCCGGACGGCGCCGACGCGGCGGCCATCTTCGCCCTGCGGCCCGCGTGGCGGAGCGCCTACATCGCCGCGACCGACCCCGATCGCGCGAAGTGGGAGAAGCCCGCTGCGGAGCTAGTGCAGGAGGTCCTCGGCATCACGGACAGCGAGGCGACGCTGTACGACGCCGCGCACCGCATCGCGTTCGCGCGCGACCTGCGCAGCTTGCCGCGCGAGCAGCTCGACGCCGTTCACGCGCACCTCGTGCAGTACGGGACCACGGCGCGCGCGCGCGCTCAGTACGCCTTCGCGCTCGAGGCGATGTACGGCACGGCCTACGACGCGCTCGCCACCCGCTTCCGCGACGCGGTCGATCTGCGGTGGGATCTCGGCGATGCCGCGCGCGCGCGCGGCGAGGAGGCGGCGCTCGAGGCGATCCTCGGCGCGGCGGGGCACGACTTCGGGATGCTCGACTCGGCGCTCGCGCTGTCGTCGCAGGTCGTCGCCGGCGCTCGGGTGTCGAGCTCGTTCCGCCAAGGGATGCTCGAGTTCGGGCTCGAGGCCGAGCGTTTCTGGGGAACGCTCGGGCTGTGGTCCGCGGGGCCGATCATCGAGGCGCGCACCACCGAGCCCGATCTGTCGTTCATCGCGCGCGCGGATGCGGTCCATGTCTTCGGGCTCGGCAGCGCGAGCGGCAATCGCGCGTTTATCGCGAAGAGCTCGACCTTCGGCTCGATCACGCGCGATCCGCGCATGCCTCCCGCCACGGCGCTGCAGATCGCGTGGAATCGCCTCGCGCTCGGCCGCTTCAACCTGCGCCGCGGCCTCTCGTACATTGGCTCGGGAGGCGTATCGCCCGCGACGATCACGTCCACGGTCGACGCGGTGCTCGGCATCCGGGCGCGCGATGACGTCGATTCGGACGAGAAGCAGGCGCTGGGGCGCGCGCTGCTGAGCGTCCTCGAGTAGGCTTTGGCATTCGATCGTCGAGCCGGCCGGCGCCCGGCTCGCCTTCGGGGCGACGCGCCATCGGCCGGCGGCGAGCCGAACACGCCTACTTCGCAATGCGTTCCTCCCGCAGGCTGTGGCGTGAAGGCGGCCCTTTTGATACATGGATAAGTTATTGATATACGCCGCTTTTCCAGGAGGTCCGGATCGCATCGAGTGTTCTATGTCAACCAGCGCGTGCAGCGTGGCTGTACGGTGGGACCGGTGATGCCGCGGCCCTTAACCGCGGGCGACGCGGCGGCGGAGGGCGCCCCGTTGGGCCACACCGGAGCCGCCCTCGGCGGCGAAACAGACGGAAGCTATGAAAATCGCTACTGTTTCCGACGACCGCTCGTCATCGACCGGTTTTTCTGGCGGTATTTCCGTGCGGACACGGAGCGAGCGGAAGAAACGTTAACTATTTCAATCACTTCCGGATGCTCTGCCCCTGCGCTAGGCGCCGGTGTGGCCCAACGCGGGCCCAACCCGCCCCCGTCCGCCGCCGCCTCGTCCTCTGCCGCGCAGGCAGCCGGTACGTCGGCCGATGCCGGCGTCTGCCCCTGAGGCGCGGCTCCCAGGAAGCGGCCTTCGCCCGCCGCACCGGCCTCCGCTCCCCCCGACAGGCGAGCGCCTCCGACCGCCCGGCCCTTGCCTCGCAGCTCGGGGATCGCTTCATCAAGGGGTGCGAAGTCTCCCAAGCCGAGCTCCGCGACCTTACGTGCGGCGCGCTTATAGTGGTGGATCTGACTGCTCGACTTGTGCCCGGTCCGATCGGAGATCCATGTCTCGGTGCGCCCGTTCGCTAGCTTGATGGTGATGAAGGTCGCGCGAGTGTCGTGCAAGCGAATGTTCAACCGAGATTCCGTGGTCTCGAACAGTTCAGGCCTTTCGATACCGGCGCAACGCAGGTGATCTCGAAAGATCTTCGCCCCATCACGACCGGGTAAGGGTAGCCCGCTTGGCCTGGAGAAAACACGCTGCTTTGGGGGACACATCGCAAAGTATACGCGCAGCGCGCGCACGACATCGGGCGAGAGCGCCCACGCGCGCGGGTCATCGGTCTTGTTCTCGTCAAGAACTATGGCGCCTCGCTCGAGGTCCAGATCAGACGGCTCCAGCCTGCCAGCCTCGTCTGCACGCATCCCCTCACGGATCAGAAACCCATAGTAGATCCGATAAGGCAGCGGAATATCCACCGCAGCCATGAGGCGCTTATCCTCGTCGGGGTATAGAGAGCTTTTGGCCTTGTTGTTGTCCGCCTTGGGAACCCATCCACGTGGCAACGGATTGTTGGCGATGATACGCGCCGGATAGGTCGCGAGCGCGAGTATCCGGTGAATCACTTTCGCGATGCCTTGACGCGAAGAAGCCTCAAGATGTGCCGGCAACATAGAGACTGCGCGATCCGCGTGATCGACCGTGAAGCGAGGAAGAGGGACGGGGCCGAGCACTCCCAGAACATGATTCAGCTTATGTCGGTACTGTTCCGGATGTCGAAGTGGTTTCACATGCAGCGGGTACTGCTCGGCAAGCTGGCCAGATAGCACCCGCTCAGCGAACTCGGCGAAGGTGGTGTCCCCGGATGAGCGGGGACGCGCCTCGCCCTTGCACAGCTGGTCGATCGCGAGCCGGACATCGCGGAGCGCGGTGCCCTCGCGCGCGGCAGCCTGCTCCAGGAGCGGCACGCCGATCACGATCTGCCCGGCGGCGAGCAGGCGCCCGGCGAGCTCGGACAGCACCTCCAGCCGCCCGTTGGCTTCGTGCTCGGTCCGGCACGTCGGCAAGCTGAAGGTGCATCGACCGGCCTCGCCGAGGCTGAGGCGTGCGGTCCACGTCTTCCCTCGCAGCCGGACGGAGCCGGAGCCGTTGGCGCGTTTCTCTCCTGCTGCGCGTGCTGTCGGTTTCGGACGTTGCGTCGAGCTCGCCAAGTCTCGCGGACGCGCGTCGGATGCAGCTGCCTCCGCGGGCAGCGAAGGGCGCCCGGCAGAGCGGCTCGGGCGCGTACGCCGGTCGGTCGATGTGGATGCGGAAGGGGACGATGAAGGGAGGGCAGGCGAGCGCTTGGCGCGCGCCCGCCTCTGCGGTACGTCGGTCATGGGTCGGTCTCCGGTGATGCGGGGGTCGATCAAGGGCTCGTCCGGCGTGCCACCGCCGAGCGAGCCCGCTCTACTTCGGCGGCAGCCTACCACGGCTTGCTCGTTCAGGAGGGGCGCTAGCTCGGCCGGTGCGCGAGCATCGGACAGGTTCGAGACCGGCAGCAGCCAGGACGGCCGCAACCCGCGTGCGCTCGTCCTCCTCTGCGGCGCTGCGCGGCGCCGGCTCCTCGGCCAGCGCGAGCAGGTAGGCGACGAACGCTTCGCGCGGGACCAGGCGCAGCTTGCCGAGCTTCGCGACCGGCAGGGGGAAGCCCGGCGCGCGGATCGTGTCGAGGAAGACACGCGCCGGGATGCCGGTGACCGCCTCGACGTTCTTCTGCGAGAGCATCTCCGGCGGCGGCGCCGTGATCGTGAGCCCGTCCAGCGGGATCGCGAGCGTCGCGGTGGCCGTCGCCGTCGCGGGCTGGTCGGTCAGCTTGCGGCCGAACCGCCCGCCGGCGGGTGTCTCGAGGACCTGAGCCTGGACGGCGAGCATGCCGCTGTCCGCCTGACGCAGAGCAAGCTGTGTCGATGCACGCGCGAGCGCTGCTCGTGCCATGCCTTACCTCCATGCGTTTTGAGTTCGCACGCAACCGTTACCGACGCCGCCAGAGGAGGCCCGAAAAGGTAACTCTGCACAGAAGGTAATTCGGCACGAGATACCCTTGTAGGCTCGTCGGGCAAACCGTTGGCGTGTCGGGGGGTTAGGTGTTCTGGGAAGCGCCGCCGAGGGGCCGAAAAGGGGGGTAGCCGAAGGGGTCAATTTGGTAATTCTGAGCGCCCCCTCGGCGCCCCCGCGATCGGCGCGTCGGGCAGACCGTTCCACGCGCGCCCGCATCGAGACACGCCACGACGAGCAGGATCTCGTCGCGACGCGTCCGCCGCGCCAGTGTAGGACATCCCACTGTCTCAGTACGGAGGGTCGTCACCCGGTCGACCCGCCGCGCGCTCTCAACAGTCGCTGGCTCGTCCTCGGCAGCCGTCGCGGTCGTCCCGCCGACGGCCAACATTCCGCCTGCGGGCGTCGTCTTGTCCGCCCGCGGCCCCGGTCCTTCCCGCCACCAGCAGGAACATACGGCGGCCGCCTGTCGTCCCCGCTCGTGGCGCCGCTCGGGCCTTCGTAGGCTCGGCACGGCGCAGGATGGCGCACGCCCGCGTAGTCGACTGCGAGGCATTCGCCGCCTTGACCTGAGCGGGACCTCGATGGCGAGCGGAAGAGCCTCGTTCGCCTGCGCCTCTTCCAAGGCGACAACGAGATCGGCTTTGGATGCGCTCGACAGGGCCGCATCCGTGGGGAGCGAAAGAGTACCGGCCATAGAAAACCTCCTTCGGTGACGTTCGGTGTCCGAACAACCGATGCCGAAGTCTAGCGCGCCCGCGGAGGCCTCTTTTATTTTGTACTCCACGGGTGGTGTACTCTACCGTGGACTACACGTCCTGGTCCGCGTCGGTTTCCCGTGCAGAGTCGCGGTTCTATACTTGGCTCACCCTATGCCGAACCGTCGCGATAAAATGTACTCCACTGCGGTTGCCTGGGTACGGTCGGATCCGCGCATACGGGCGCCGGTCAGCCGCTCCCTCAGGAGCGACTACCGGCGGATCGCTGCGCTCGGGGACACCTGGGGGGCGCCCTCGATGCGCTCGGCGCGCCGTACTACCTGGTCCGATGGGTTGCCGGTCCAGGGCTGAGGGACGTCGAGGAGCGTGAGCGCCGCTACCGCGCCGCGTGCGAGGCGCTCCGGCGCGAGGTGCCGTGGACCTTGGCGGCCTGGCGCGCGCTGAAGGCCACGGGGCGACCGATTCGGCCGGCAGCTGCAGCGCGCGTCGTGGCGTTCTCGCCGGCGACGTCGTCCAGCCCGCGCCGCCTGGCCGCCTGCGCGCTTTCACCGCGGCGTGGACCGGCAGCCGGCGCCCGCAGGTAGACAAGCACTCCCCAGCCGTGCAAGCCGCGCAAGCGCCTGCGCACACTCGGAACGGAACGACCCACGTTCATGGCGGCGTTTTTGTTTAGATTCCGTTTGACGCCGGGTCCCTGTCATCAGAAGGAACGCCCGCGCCACCACGTTGCTCGTCCGTTGCGGAGAGGGGAGAGGACGATGGGCCATAGAAGCCGGCGGGTCTCATGGGTCGTCCTGGTCGTCCCCCCGCTTCTCGTCGTACCGGCGCAAGGAGAGGCGTCCGAGCTGAGCGCCGGTGTGAGCCTTGGGTGGCTCCAGGCCGGTACTCTTCCGCGCCTCGCGGTGGGGCCGCATGCCGGCATGTCGTGGCAGATCCGGCGAGACATCCTGTTCACGGTTCACGACCTGTGCGCGATCTTGCCCCCGACCCAGGAGGACGGCGCCGGGGTCTATAACCAGACCTCGATTGACCTCGGGTATGCGTGGAAGGATGGCAACGTCAGCGCGGGGCCCTCGGTCGCGTTCTACGTCATGCCGGCGTGCGGCGTCGCCTTGTGCGGCCACGTCGGCGGCTTGGCCGTAGGCGGCCACGGGCAGACCAACGCGTACATCGCCGGACCGCTGGGGGTGTCGGTGAGCGTCAACGTGGATTGGGTCGGTCGGGGCAGTCTGGTGCTCCCGGGCTATGTGTCCGTCGTCGTCGTTGCTGGTCCTGTGCTTCGATGGAGTGAGAAATGAACGTGAGAACGATTCTGTTGTTGATCTTGGCCATCTCGGTTTGGGGGCTGGCGGCGTGCAACTGGACGATAGGAGACTGCTATCCTGTCGGGGAAAGAACGTCGGGTGCAGGTGCCGGTCCAGGCTCGGAGCCCCGCCCCGTCTACACCTCCGCCGCATCCGGTGACTTCGGGGCCGACCCCCAAGGTGGCGGCGAGCGCAAGATCGCCTGCAACGAGTGGGAGCTCGAAGACGAAGAGGAGAGACCAAGCGACAGCTCGGAGACCCCAACGACATATAGCCCGGGGAGCCCGCGAGACCCGTGCCCCGGATTCGGAGATGTAGCCGGAGACGGGGCGACCTTCTGGAGCTGTGGCGGTGCATGCAGCTCGAAGTGTCCGAAGCCTGGGATGGCAAGCTTTATCTGGGTAAATTTCGAGCCGTCAGATTTTCCTTTTGTTACGATTGTCAACGATGACGGAACGGATAAAGGCGGAGGGTACCAGCAAGCCAAGGCCAGCCTGAGGTTCGAGCACAGGTCTCGAGACGGCATCAGAGAGTGGTACTGTTCTCTCACCATCAAGATGCCGCTCCGGACTGAGATGATGGGGAAGATCAGTCCGCTCCGTGCAGCCGACCTCAGTGAAGAGATCACGGAGGAGGTCGGACAGCTCATGAACTACAAGCTCCCGCCGGGGATTTTCTGCGAAAGGTTCCACCGCGCTGTGGATGCTGCGTTCAAGTTCAAGTACCCGAGACTCGGCGCCGCGGTGACGAAATGATGGTGATAAACCGCTCCGTTCTGCTCGACGTCGTCTACCGCTTCTACCCGCGGGGCGTGCATAACTTCGAACGCAGGCACGTGCCTCCGGGCGAGCCCTTCTACGATGACACGGAAGAGCACCGCCGCCTGGTGGAAGCCGCAGACCGCGGGCGAGCGGAGTACCCGACGTGGAAAGCAATGATCCGCCGATTGGGGGATCGATACAGTCTGCAAAACGAGTCGCTCCACCTGTTTACGGGGGGGAGCGTCCCGGCGTACTCGGCCCGCATCTATCGCCCCAGGGACGTGGGGCCCGTTCCCTCGCTCAGCGACAGGGCTTCGCTCAGCTTCCACGTGAGCCTTCTCGGGCCCTATTATGGGATCCACAGCAGGGGCGAGCCCGACGAGCTACCGGCCGCGGTTGCAGCAGAGATCGAGGCCACGTATCCCGGTTACCAGACGATCCCGCCGGAGCTCGGGAACGAGGTAGTTCCGGACGTGGCGATGGACGGGGCTTTGATGGGCGAGGCGACGATCTACATGTGCCTCTTCTCGAACGTCTGGACGTGGGTGGATCCCCCTAGCTACTTCCCTGTGTGACCCCGGTCCCCGTGGCCGAGCTCGGGCGCATCGCCGTCGGAAGCGCTCGCGGGGAGCTCGGCGGCGCTCCGCCGCCGCGGCGCTACCGTGGCGATGCGCGCCGGGGATCGCGGGCGGCTCGCACCGGCAGGGATCCTCTGCTCCCGGCTAGATGCAGGGTCCGCCTGATGTGTCGTGATCCTATTCAGGAAACCGAAGCGTCTCGACGGCGATGCCGTCCTCCCCCGTAATCACATCGCCGGTCCACTCCCAGCTCGTGCCGCCTCGGCCGGGCAGCCCGAGCTCGAAGGTGACCCCCTCCAGCGTGAGCTGGTCCTCGTCGAGGTAGGCGATGCCGATCGAGTCGCCGCCGCGCCCGGGGCCGCCGTAGCCGCCGTCGCCGCCTAGGCCACCGCTGGCCCCCCCGCAGGACCACGTGCCGTCCCCCACGGCGCCTCCTGGCGCGCCTCGGCCGCCCTTGCCGCCTTCCTCCGGCTCCCCGCCGTCGCCGCCTGAGCCCCCGTTGCCGGCGTGAATGAGGCTGTCGCGCACCGTCACCTTGGCGTGGAGCGCCACGATCCCGATGCTCGGTTGGCCGTTCTCGCCCCCTCGGCCGCCTCGACCGCCGCAGCCGCCGGCACCTCCGGAGCCGCCGCCGGCGCCTCCCTTGGAGGCCACGCCGCACACCGCGAGCCCGCCCCGGCGTCCGCCGCCGCCGCCGCCGCCTTGGCCCGGCATCCCCCTGCTGCCGTCGCCGGCCCTGTCGGCGTGCCATCCGGTCTCATCGATCCGCCCGCGGCCCTTGCCCGCTGCACCGGCAGTGCCCGGCTCGCCGTGGAGCGCCACCTGACCTGGTTCGCAGTGGACGCCTGGCACGTCCCCATCACCCCCCCGTCCGGACGTCGGTTTTGACTCCACGCGCGGTTGCCCGTCCTCGCCGTCGCCCGCCCCGTCGGGAAGCCCATCACCGCCTCGGCCGCCGATGCTCGGGATTCCGCCTTCGCAGGCGTTCACCGCCCGAGCCCCGCCAGCGACCGTGGCGGCGGAGCACGCGTCTCCTCCATACTGCCCATCGGGTCCCGTCGCTGCCTGGTTCGGCCAGGGCCATTCCTCCCCATTGCGGCCGCCCGATGCTGCGCTGGCCATAACGTTGCTTCCGATGATCTCCACCGCGGTACCCGACCGAACGATCATTCCGACATAGGTTGGGCTGCGGACGCGCACGTGGTCGAGGATCGAGACCCCGTCCGCAGCCCCCGTGTCCCCGACACGGGCCGGCTCGACGATCAGCGAGATTTGCCCGACCGAGGGGGGAGCGATCTTGGTCATGGCGTGCACCGGGAGTGGACCCTCCTCGCGTTCCCATCCAAGGGGCTGGAAGCCTCCGTAGATATCCACCCCGGAGGGCAGCGTGAGGGACTCCTCGAAGCCATCGGCGGTGACGAACACGCGACCGCGCCCGGTGCGTGCCAGCTCGATGCCGCGCTGGATGGAACGAACCGGCCTGTCCTTCGTGCCGGGGTTCGCGTCGTCACCGCCGAAGAATGGCGCATTGACGAACACGCCGCAGCCGTCGAGCACCTGCGCCGTCGCAAGATGCGCGAGGCAGACCGACTCGGGGATCGGATCGCCTGCACACGTCGATGACCCGTCACACGGCGGCGCGCCGTCAGGGTCGTTCACCCCCGGCGCGGTCCCGCAACCGGCCGCGGCGAGCGGCAGCAGAAAGACCAAGAGGATCGCGGAATTCAGGCTCATGGACATCCCTCGCTGGCTGCGTCGCGCGAGGCGCGCGTCAATGGGGCGGCTCGCTTGCCGCCTGGAAGGCATAGAAAATCCCTTCTGGGCCGGTCCGTCCGCGGCCCACCTCGTCACCGACGCTGGCGTTCCCCGCATAGCCGCCGTCACCGGGGTTTCCGACCTTGATGGTGGTGCCGGGTCGAATGGCGAAGTTGGGCACCACGTAAGCGATACCGATGGATGCGCCTCCGAGCCCGCCGCCGGCATCGCCGCCGCGACCGCCGTTGCCTCCACGGCCGCCCTCGCACGCTTCCCACATGTCCGCCACAAAGGTGCGGCCCCCGTAACCGCCCGCATTCCCGTAGCCGCCCGGTTGGCCTGTCCCACCCACCCCGCCCTGGCCGCCGTTGCCCGTGAACACGTCGCTGGCCGCGACCGTCAGCTCCGTGCCGTCCAGCGCAATGATCCCGATGCTCGCACCGCCATAGCCGCCGCCCTTGCCGCCCTGACCGCCACAGCCACCGCTCCCTCCCGAGCCGCCGGCAGCGCCCCCCTGGGGGCCGCCGGCCGGACACGCAACCATGGGGCCACGCGACTTGCTGCCGCCGCCGCCGCCGCCCCCTTGGCCGGTGCCGCCTCGTTTCCCGTCCTCGCCCCGGACGCCGATCCATCCGTCCTTGCCGAGGTGGCCTACCCCCACCGCGCCGTCCGCGCGGCCGGCATCGGCGCCGTCTGCGCCCCTGCGCCCGTCCTCGCATCTCGTCACGTCTGCGCCGAGCCCTGCGCGGCCGTTGCCCTCCGGATTCTCCGCCGGCTCCGGCTGCCCCGACCCGCCATCGCCCCCCGACTCGAGCCCGCCGTAGCCTCCAGGTCCGCCCGTCGACTCGATGCCATCGTCGCACACGGTCACGACCGGGAGAGCGCCTGTCGCGAAATCTGCGGTGCAGGCGGACGCGCCATCGTTCCCTTCCACGCCGCCGTTGGCCGGCTCGCTGTGCGCGTCCTCTCCCGGCTCCCCGTCCTTGCCGTTGCCCGCGACGATGACGCTGTCCTGCACGATCGCCCTGGCCCCCGTGCTCAAAATCACCGCGATCGACGACTTGTCATCGGGCGCCGAGGCGTCCGCCGCGACAACTCGCACGCCGGCGATCATCGACGTCGTGTCGTCCCCCGCGAGCGCCGTATTCTCCACCCCGAGGACCCGCAGCGGGATCCCCCCCGGCGGAGCGATGATCGTCGGGTGATCCGGCCCGCCGAATGACCCCTCGTACGACCAATCCCCGCCGTCACACCGACGCCCGCCCCAGAGGTCGACCCCCGAGGGCAGCGTGATCGTCTCCTCGAACTTCCCGCCGCACGCGTACACGCGCCGGGTCGCTTCCTGGTCGTGGCCTCGCCCGTGCGCGGCGAGCCCGATCGCATGTTGCAGGGTCTTCACCGGCTCGCCCTTCGTGCCGGGGTTCCTGTCGTTGCCCGACGACGCGCTGACGAACACCCCGCACTCGTCGAGCGCCGGCGCGGTGCCAGGCTCTCCCTCGCACGGACCGGGCGGAGGCACCGGATCGGGGGCGCAGTCCAGCCCTTCCCAGCAAGTATCAGAATAACGGCACGCCGTCGCCGCGCTCGCGCTCCACGCGCACAGCACCACGGCGAAAATAGAGGCTCCAGCGCTTCGGCCGCCCTGCGAACGCATCTCCACCGCTCCCCCCGACCTCACCACAGTCCCTCGATCCTCACGCCAGCCTCTTGCCCGGTCGCCACGGGCGAGACGTGGATCCGCTCCTGAGCCGGCGAGAGCCCCAGGAAGGAGAAGTCGGTGAAGAAGGACACGGCGGTCGCTGCGCCAAGGACACCCCCCGTGATGACCAGGGCCGTGCCCAAGGCATCGGAGAGGTTGCGCTCGTCGAGCAGGCGGCGCAGGTCGCCGCACGTGGAGCGTTGGGATGCTTGCCAGCACATCGACGCGCTTGACGTCCTGCCACGCGTGAGCCCGTCGCGTAGCTTGCTCGCGTCACCATCCAACCTGCCAGCCCTGATCATCAGGACGGCGCCCGTCGACAGGGTGGCCGTCGTGGCGGTGATTCCCGCGATCCGCAGCGTCCCCGGCCAGGAAGCCCACGGGCTGGGGGCCCGCGCCCGCACGGCGGGCGAAGCGCTCCCAGTCTTCTGCGTTGCCTTCTGTGATGCCGGCGCGCCCTCCGGAGCAAGGCTCGCCGCCACGCGCGGCAACGGCATCCTGATGTTGTGCTCCGTTCCGGCCACCGCCCCGAACGACTGGAATCCATCCTCGCGGCCCGGCGCGCGGGCCCGCACCATGTGTTGGCCGGGCTCGAGGAACAGCAGGTAGGTCCGCGCAACCCGGCCTACCTGCTTGCCGTCAAGGAGCACCTCCGCGTCCGGCGGATCAACCGAGAGGATGAGTCTCGCGACGTGCGGTGTTGCCTCGCGCTCTCCTTTCTCGAATCGTAGCTGAAGCGCGAGCGGCAGCGCCGTGCGCTGCTCCAGGCTAAAGGCCAGGTGCTCGGCGGCATCACGGTACTTGCCCAGCGCAAGCTCGCAGAGGCCGAGCTCGCCGGCGATTTCCGCGCGCTCTCGCTCCGTGCTGGACGCCGGGTCTGCTGCCTCGAACGCGGCCTTGTAGGCGGCGTATGCCACGCTCCACTGCCGGGCGTCGCGTGCCCTGCGACCGCGGCGAACATGGTCCTTCACCGTTGCGCCGTCATGTGGTCCTGGCTCCGGGTAGATGTCCTCAGCGCTGGCAGAGCTCGTAGCGCCGCTTGCAGCGAGGATCATAGCAAAGAGTAGAACACATGCGGAATATCGCATCGGTGGACGTTACCGACGCCAGCCGCGCGGCGTCAACGGGAACGCATCGACGCATAGTGCCCGTGACGGTGAGAAATTTCGTTTGGGTGCGGCAATGCGGTCGCCTGTTCCCGGTAGCTGGGGGGAGCTGAACACATGTATTCGTGCTACCTTATCCCACCAAAGTTGCCGCTCCTTGCATTTTCCTGCACCATTTCGACCGGCTCAGGCGTGCTACCTACCGTGGGCAAGCCAGCGACCCTTCTCCGCAGCTTCGACGGCTTCCGGCGTCTGGCCAGGCGTCTCGGCGTGCCGGCGCGCGACGCCGAGGACGTGGCGCAGAACGCGTTGCTGCGGGGATTGGAGGTGAAGAGCCGGGTCGAGCTGAGCGGCGATCCGGCGCCGTACTTCGTCACGATCGCCCTCAATGAGGCACGGAGTCACAGGCGGAAGGAGCGCCGCCGCGGAGAGGTGCTGACGTCGTTCGATGAGCGCGACCTCCGAGACGAGTGCCCCACGCCGGAGGAGCTGCTTCGCTTGCGGCAGCGGGAACAGCTGACGCGGGACTTGCTCGACCGGGTCGGCCCCAAGTACCGGGATCTCTTGATCAAGCACGAGCTGGAGGGGACCCCGCTCTCCACGATCGCGGCGGAGCTGAACATCCCGCTGGATACAGTGAGGGCGCAGCACCGCCGGGCTTGGGATCGACTCGATGAGGCGACGCGGCGCTACAGGGCGCAGCAGCGCGCGCATGGAAGGGACGAGAGCGCCTGCGTCCCGCTGGTGTTCGCGCCGTACCGCCGTGCGTCGTGGAGCGCCTGGCTGCGCCGTCTGGGCGTGCGGATCGTCGTACAGGGGGCGTTCGTCGTGCTGACCGGCGCGCTCGTCTCGGCGGCGCCGCCGCTGCCCAGCGCGGAATCGTGGCTGCTCGCGGCGGCAGTCCGCGCACCTGGGCGCGCGCCCGCAGCAGAGGACACCGCGGCGCATGGCCCACATGACAGCGCGCCTGCCGCCGCCGCGCCCACGGCGCGCGAGAGCTCGTCGCCGGCAACTCCAGGCAGCGCGCGCGTCGAGACTCTGGCGCGCAGCATGCCCGCTCCCTCTGTGACGACGGCTCCTCGTGTCTCGTCCTCGGGGAGTTCCGCGCGGCCAACTGTCACCGCGCGCGAGATGCGCCTGATCAGCCAGGCCCGAAGGGCTATTGAGGACAACGACGGAGAGGGCGACCACGAGGCGCGCCAGCTGCTCGAAGCCCATGCGCGTGAGTTTCCGCGCGGTCGGCTCGCAGCGGAGCGCGAAGCGCTCTTCAGGCTAATTCGCTGAATCGCCGGCTATCCATCAACAGCTGAGCAGGCGGGGCTGACGGTGCTCTCTTCGGATAGCGCAAGGCCGAGATCCGCCTTACATCGGACATGAACGTCCAGGAGGCGAAGTATCATGGAGGACATGCTGGGTGCGGTGTGGATCGTATCGCCGATAGGCCTCGCGATGATGGCCTGTGTCGCGATCGGCTTCGCTGTCACGGCGCGCGAGGCGCTAGGCCGAGAGCGCGGGCTGCGCGCGGCCGGCGAGCAGAGGCACGACGACGAGGAGTCGGCCCTCGCCGACGCGAAGGAGGACACCGAGCGCGAGCTGCGGCGACACCAGCGCCTGCTGGACTGCCACGTGGATGCGCTCATCTCGGCGGTAACCAGCCCACGCGCGCGCCCCGTGCCGTTGCCGGGTCGCGTCCTCGAGACGTTCTGCGCCACCATCCCCGGCTGGCAACGAAAGCTGGCCGAGAGCACCGGGCTGGTTCCGAGGGACCTGGAGCGGCTGTTGAAGAGCGACCTCCCGATCACGCCCGTCCTGGCGAGGCAGCTGGAAGCCTTCACGGGCACGCCTGCTCGGTACTGGGAGTTCCTCTGGTGTCTGTATGACGACTATCGAACAGACGCGGAGGAGACACAGCTGATCCAGCGCAGCGAGCACGCCACCAAGCGCGAGAGTTCGGCGCGTGCGCCGGCCGCGCCGGCGCCGGCCTCCGCGCGGCCGGGTCCAGCTGCGGTTCTCGAACGCGCGGCCGATGTCCCTCCGCCTGTGGTGGCGATCCCCGATCTGCTCGCCAGGAGCCCGCGGGCCAAGCTCCCGCCGCCTCCACAGCCGCGGCTTCGGTCTCCGCTCCCGTCCCGCGCAAGCTCGGGAGCCGAGCCCGAGCGGCGTGCTGGCACGCTGACGAGCTTTCCCGTACAGCGCGACGATAGCGGGTCCAGCCCTGCGCGCGGCACCGATTGGGAGGACGTCGAGCGATCGCCCCTGAACACGACACTTCCAGGAGTAGGGAGCGATGCGTGAGACCGGCTGCGCCTCGCGTTCGGCGAGCACGGACATGACGGGGGTGCAGCGCGTGCTGCATGTTCCGTTCGAGGATATCGCGCGACACAGGTGCATGATCAGCGACAATCTGCGTCGTTGCGGGATCCCTGAGTGCGATCGTGAAGACGTGATGCAGGAGATTCTCTTTGGGGCGTGGCTAGCCGTCGAGGCTGGGCGCTTCTATGCCCGTGAGAACCTGTCGGTCAAGGAGGCCGTGAAACGCTGGCTGCACTGCGTCACGTGGCATCACATCGTCCGTTACAGGGAACACCAGGACCGATGGGAGAAAGGCCGTGGCTCGTACACGCACCCGGCGATGTATGACGACATGCCGCCGCCGATCGCTCAGGTGGAGGCGCGGTTCGGCCTTCGTTGCTTGGAGCGGCTGGTTCCTACGGTACGTTATGCCGTTGCGGTTTCCGCACTAGGCTACACCACCGAGGAGACGGGGGCTGAGGTTGGCAAGAGTCCTAACACGATCCAGAGCCGGCTACGACGGGGCAGAGCTCAACTGCGGCGGACACTCCGCTCCGAGAACGCGCCTACACCACTTGCTAGGAGAATCGCGCTTGCGAGCATGCTATCTCTCAGGCAGCTGAACAGCTACGGCTGACGCCTCCGTTTGGTAGCGGACCATCTGCCTGCGGAGAAGAACGGTGACCGGCGCCACCTAGGTGGGCTGGCGAGCCATCATCATAGGACGAGAGATCGCTCAGGGGGATGTGAGTCCATGCGTTGTCCGTCGAATGAAAATGAGCGCGCTGTCGCGCACGCGCGATTGTTCTGCCCGACGTTGGTTGGTCCTGCCCCGCTTCCGTGGACAGCTTCATTATGCCGCGAACGCGGTCACGTAGGTCTTCAATTCGAACTCGATCGGGCTCATGTAGGCGAGCCGTGAATGCCGTCGTTTCAGGTTGTAGAAGTTCTCGATGTAGTCGCCGATCGAGGCGACGGCGGCCGCTCGCGTCGGGTAACGCTCGTGCTCGACCAGCTCCGCCTTCAGCGTCGCGAAGAAGCTCTCGGCCACGGCGTTGTCCCAGCAGTCGCCGGCGCGGCTCATGCTCGGGATGAGCCCATGCGCCCCGAGCACCCCGCGGTAGTCGTCGCTGGCGTAGGGGCCACCGCGGTCCGAGTGGTGCACCAGCCCAGGCGCCGGACGGCGCGCTCTCAAGGCGGGCGTCAGCGCGGCGAGCGCCAGGGCGCGATCGTTGGTCGCGCTCGCGGACCAGCCGACCACGCGGCGCGAGAACAGGTCCAGGATCACGGCCACGTACAGCCAGCCCTCGCCGGTGGGGACGTACGTCACGTCGGTCACCCAGACCTGGTTGGGGGCTTGGGCCTCGAACTGCCGCGCGATCACGTTCGGCGCGATCGGGCCGTTGTGTCGCGAGTGGGTGGTGCGGCGGAAGCGCCGCTTGCTGCGTGCCGCGAGCCGCTCCGCGCGCATCAGCCGTGCGACCCGCTTTTTTCCGACACGGATGCCGCGAGCACGCAGCTCGGCGTGGATGCGCGGGCTGCCGTATCTGCCCCGGCTCTTGTTGTGCACGGCCCGAATCTGCGCGCTGAGCTGGGCATCGGCCTTGGCCCGCGCGGACACCGAGCGACTGGCCCATGCGTAATAGCCGCTGCGCGTCACCTGCAACACCGCGCACAGCACCAGCACCGGGTAGTGCGCCTTCTCCGCGTCGATGAACTCAAACCTCACTCGCTCTCCTTCGCGAAGAAGGCCGCCGCTTTTTTTAAGATGTCGCGCTCCATCTCCAGCCGCTTCACATCGCGGCGCAGCCGCTGCAACTCCTCACGCTCCGGCGTCGTCAGCGCCCCCGGCGGGCCGTGGCTCGCGTCGATGTCCGCGCGCTTGATCCAGTCGCGCAGCGCCGTCTCGGTCAGGTCGAGGTCCTTCGCTACCTGGCCAATGCTCCGGTCGCCCGCCTTCGCCAGCCGTACCGCCTCCGCCTTGAACTCGGGCGTGAACGCCCTCCTCTTTCTCCGTCCCATCCCTGCCTCCTGGTGCCATCGGGGGTGTCCACGGAAGCGGGGCAGGACCAGGTTCGTGCCGTGCTGCGCTGGCTGAAGAGGCTGGGGGTCCCACCGTGCCATCGTGGCGACGTTGCAGGTCACGTCTGGCTCAACGCCTGGGAGAGCTGGCCCAGGTTCGATCCGAAACGCGGCAGGCCGGAACGCTGGTTGAACGCGATTGCCGTACACGTTGCCTCACACTACCGCGAGCGTGCGCAGCACCGCAGGGAGGAGTTGGTCGATCTGATCGAAGTGCTCGATCCAGCACCGGACGCTGCTGCTTCGATGGAGTGCGACACCATCAGGACCAGCACCATCGACGCCGTGAACGAGCTCAATCCGGATCTGCGATTCATCCTCATGGCGCACGATCTGAATGGGATCCCGATGGCCCAGGTAGCGGAAGACGCAGGGCTACCTCTCTCTACGGTTTACAGGCGACGCACAAAGGCCATCAGTGCGCTGCGTGATGCCATTAGGCTTCGGGAAGCTAGGGAAATTTTCACGTAGGGAGTTGGGCTACCATGAGCGTCAAAGGCCTGGTTGTGCACTTTCGGCGCGACTTGGACGACCATGAGGTCGAGCGAATGATCGACGCTCTTATGATGCTCAAAGGGGTCACCAGGGTGTCACCTGTCGAAGCCGGTTACGAAGATGACTTGAACCGCCAGCGGGTCAAGCGAGAGCTGCTCGACCAGATGCGCGCGCTTCTGGGCGAAAAAGAGGAGTAGAGCTCGGCGCCGACGAACCCGTGTACGAGGTTGTCGGGGCTGGGACCTTGAGCGGCGGCGGAGCGAGCAGACCACGCGTGCGGCGCGAGCAGAAGGAGGCGCGATGGACTTCCGTGATTGCAAGCACCGAATGAGCCTTACGTTCCCCGGCAAGCCGGTCACGCGGCGCGTGTCCCCGGACGACATCGAAACGTACCTGAAAGCGCGTGGCTACCTGCCGGCGCTCTCGGTCGAGCGCGACTGGCCCAGGAACATCGCCTACAAGTGGTGGCCGCCGAGGTGGCCGGACCCACGCACCCCGCCGATCGGCATCCGGCCCCGCGACGTGCCGGGCCCGCGGCTGTGCTCGCAGCCGCTGGAGGCCGTCATCGAGGCCATCGCCCACAACGAGGACCGCACCCCCGGCGACGTGCTGCGCGAGATCGCCGTGATCGCCCAGCTGGCGGACGGCGAATAACCGCCCAGCCAAGGGCATCGTGACCGTCCGCGCGGCGCCGGTTACCTATTCCCATCGGGGGCCTGGCTGCGGCGCGGCCTGGCACGTGCCGGCCACGCACGCGAGCTGCGGCGGTGGCGGGCACGGGCTGCACTGGAGGTTCCGGCACGCGGGGGGGCTACGGGCGTTGAGCTCACGGAAGAAGGCTCCGCTGCCGTCGTAGACCATCAGGTTGGACGCACTCGCGACCGCCCTCGACGAGATCGTGCCGCAAGAGCAGCAGCGGTCGACCGCGGCCACGATCACGCAGTCCGACGCGGCAGCGCAGGTCGCCGGGCCGGGCGGCAGGGGCGACCCCGTCGGCCAGCCGGCGACGGTCGCCGTCGATGCCGCAGTCGGCGTCACGGCGGCAGCGGGCGGCTGCACCGCGCCCCGCGGGGGCCCACTCGGACGGTGTGCGCCGCCGCACGCGGCCAGCAGCGCGGCGATCGCGATCACGAGACGACCAGCTCCTCGGCTCAAGCTCGTATGCATTTCGAGAGAACGGTCGACCTTCCTGCCCCCTTACAGTGCTTCACTGGGCACGTGCGGGCGACGGCCGTGAAGATCCAGCTTCTGACTTCGTCCCGCAGCGCCTGTGGCGCTGGCAGGCTGATGCGCGGCGTCGTGGCGTGCGCGGCGCTCGAGTCCGCGGGTTGCAGCGGCTTCAGCACCGGCCCCGCCCCACCGGCACCTCCGCAACCGACGGCGCGCCCCGCGGCGAGCGCCACGGCCTTGGCGCCGGCGGCGAGCACGGCGGCGCCGCTGCTCCCGCGCACGCCGGAGCGCCGCATCTCCATCTCCCACGACCGCGGCTGCGCGGTCCTCGTCGACAAGACGGTCGCGTGCTGGGGCGGTCCACGGGGCAGCGTGCCGCGGCTCGTGCCCGGGATCGCCGACGCCGTGGATGTCGTGGCCGTCCAGGAAGAGACGGCCATCCGAGCCAGCTGCGCGGCGGCACGGCCTGCCCGCGGCGTCTGGTATGCTCGCAGCGTGCGTCTCGCTCGCTACCCCCGCTCCGCCGCCGCGATCCTCCGTTCCGTGCCGCAGAGCGACCGCGCTCTGCTGCTCCGGCTCGGCCTCGACTTGGACAACCCCGCCCACGCGGAGCTTTTCGTCGAGGGCGTACGTGCCGCGGACGACGCGATCGCGGACCAGGTGCGGTGGGAGCGGGAGCGGTTGGGCTGAGGGCCGCCCGTGTCGTTGGCTCCGCGAGCGCATCGACTGCCGGCTCGGCCCAGGCCTCGCCCCTGGCCCCCTTCCGCGGGCGCTTCACCTACACCTCCTGCAGCAGGCCGGCGGGCCCGTCTGCGGACGGGGAAGCGGACGGGCGGGGGCCCGTCCTGAAGGCGGCTCGGTTCCTTGGCCCGTCAGGGGGCGTAAGTATACAACGGACATGTCGGACCTCGGATTGTCGGGGTTCGGCTACGCCGCCCGAGGTGTTACCAGCACCCGCGGGCGTCAGTTTGCTTGTCCGGCGAGCTTACGCAGTCAGCACGAGAAGGGCATCGATACGCATGCTCGTCGACGACCAAAGCGCGCCGCTCGGGTATCTGACAACGAGACGGTCGTCTCGTTGTCAATCGGCCGACGTGAGGCCGTTGCCCCTAGTAACACCACCTCACATTTGCGGCACGAAACACTCGCGTCGCCCAGTTTACCCTAGCAACATGATCGACGACAGCGCGGCACGCCGCAAAGGCATTTACCATCAAGTATACTTTTCTCGCGTTGCGTCTGCCATATCGGCCTGCCGCACCGTGACAGCATTGTCACACTCCGGAGAAAAAGGACGCATTAGGGAAATCCTCATACGTTCGCTATTTCGCCCTTTGCTCCCCGCAGACCTGGGCGTCGGCAGCGGCTTCATCCTTTCTTGCGCGAAACAGATATCCAATCAGCAGGACGTGATCCTGTACGACCGATCCATTGTTCCGCCCGCCATGTTCGATGATGACACTGGATTTTTTCCGATAGAGTCGGTGTTGCATACCATCGAAATAAAGAGCTGCCTCGATATCGGAGGGCTGCGGGCCGCTCATGCGAGCGCGAAGGAAGTGGCCAAATTTCAGCTTTTGGGAGTCGACGGCAAACCCACGCTGAGTGGGCCGAGGCCCACATCAAGCATATTCGCGCTCGCAACCGATTTGAAAGAAGGCGGCAAAAAGGAAGATGAGCGATATGCAGAATTGCGTGGTGACGACCCGCCCTTTCTCGGCTACATATGCGTGGTAAATTGCGGGTATTGGTGGCACAGCGACGGCAGCTGTCGGGCGTGGCCCGAACGGCATCCTTACGCGGAAGTATTTGGCTTTCTTACAGGCATCATGAACGTACTGCCGAAAGTGTATGAAGAACGTCGTAGAATTAGGCCACCGATCGGCGCTTACCTAAGCGACTTTGGTAGCGAATTCGATGACCTATTCGCCCAGATTTCGAGCGTAACGAATAGGGTAAGGGACTGCTTGGCTCGTGAGCCGCGAGACTCGACAGAGCTGCGCCGATTGCAGACGGAAGCGTTAGAGCTCCGGCAAAAAATCGATGATACGTTCATGTTCTACCAAGGCGAGGAAATTCATGAAGTGCATCGCCGAGCATTGGCTTCCTGTAATAACATCTGGACACAAGTCGGAATCGAGCAAGCCAAGCCCGATAAACCATTAATTTCGAGCAACGCCCCAAGAGCGGTACCGCGCAAGAAAAAGCGTCGGCGGAAGTGAAGACAGGGGGAGAGCGCCCCGATAACTTTGCCGCGCGCGTGAATGCGCCCGCCGCCCCGATCTCGTATCCGTGGTCCTTGCCCGCCGCCTCTACCCTCCGCGCCGGTTGCGCTCCACCGCGAGATCGATCACGCAGCCCGCGTCGGCCCCTGGCGCGCCGAGCAGCCGCCCGATGGTCTCGCGGGCGATGCGCGCCGCCTCGACGTCGCCCGCCGCGAGCGCCGCTCCAGCCGGAGCTACACCCTCCGCGCCGGGTGTGCTCGGCGGCGAGGTCGAGGACGCAGCCCGCGTCGGCCCCCGGGCGCGCCGAGCAGCCGCCCGATGGTCTCGTGGGCGATGCACGCCGCCTCGACGTCGCCCGCCACGAGGGCCGCTCCAGCCGGAGCTACCCGCCTGTTGCCGAGCAGGCTGTTTGCTGCCCCGAAGATCCGGCTCCGTGATGGCCATCGTCGACGTCGCCCGCCGCGAGCGCGGGCCGGCCGGAGCTACCCGCCGCGCCGGGTGCGCTCGGCGGCGAGGTCGATGACGCTGCCCGCGTCGACCCCTGGCGCGCCGAGCAGCCGCCCGATGGTCTCGTGGGCGATGCGCGCCGCCTCGACGTCGCCCGCCGCGAGCGCCTCTCTCATGCCTTCCGCGAGCTGGCGGAGCAGCACCGTCCGCGGGTCCTCCGGTTTCGTCTGGGATTCGTCCGGCTCACGAGGTTTCGCATACTTAGCCGCCGTCAACGGCACGGTTGCCGCTCCGGTCTCATCCGGAAACCTACGCGACCCCTGCGAATCCCCACCCTCGGCAGGCGTTTCGATTCCCGTCGCCTTCACCGCAGAAACACGGCGAGAGCCGTGTTTTCTGGTTCTTGTGGGCCCTGCGTGCGCGCTGAAAAATTTCAGCAAGGGTAGATTGCTGCGCAGCCGGATGCAAGCGGGACCGCCGCGGGCAGGAGCGGCCGGGGACGCCAGGGCATGGGGCTCCACGGAACTCCACCGCGGGCACCAGGTCGGCGGCGCAGAGCCCGGGTCCGCGTCTCCGACGCCGAACCCCGTCAGTGACACCGAGTGGGCCGACGCCGCAGCGCGCAAGTGCACTCGGGTGGGCCCTGACAATGCGCTCTCGGGGCCTCAGCAGCCGGAACTGTTCCAGGAGTCCAGGAGATCGCGCGCCTCGACGGGCACGTGGGCGACGGCGCCAGGCCGGCGACGCGGGCCGCCGGATCCTGAGGAAAGCTGCCGCGTCCGATACCACGCATCCGGCACCGCGGTCCGGTCGGCGGCTCGGGCATGAGCAACCCTGGCGACCACCGCGGCCCGCAAGGACCGGTCGGGTCGCTCGACCTGTACAGGCCCAAGCCTCGGCGGTTGGGCACGCGTTGGCGCCGTACCTTCCGCGGGGGTGCGATCCGCGGTCATGTATCCCAACTCCGAAGGAAGGCGACGGTTCGGCATCGTACCCGCGTCCCTAGGCGACGAGGCCCTAGCTCCGCGCCTGGGAGTCGGCGCACGGCCGCTGTGGTCGCGTAGCCAGCACGCTCGCTCGCTACGAGGCCTGAGTTGCGGTACAATGTGTACCGCTATGACGAACGAGAAGCCGCTCCCGGAGCCTTTCCCGAACGCTATCCGGGTTCCTGACCATGTCGCGAACGTCCTTGCACGCCTCGCGAGGGGATGGACGCCGCCGCCGGCGCGTCCGCGTCCCGTCGGAACATTCATATGGGGCGGAGAGAATCTGACAAATCTCGCCCGGAAGATCGTGTTGGAGGGCCCCAGGCTCATCGTAGAGTGTGACATCGAGTCGGCGCTGGGGCGGATCCTTGGCGACAATATGGAGTCACTTAACAACCAGCCTTTCTCCGGCACAACGAGCGATGGTGCCGAGTTCGCCGCGGAGATCGGCGGCTCGAGCATACATGTGTCCACCAGCGTCGGCCCCAAAGGTGCGAAACGTTCTGGAACTATGTCGGTGTCAGGCTACGATGGATTCATCATGACCAATCCCGCTCCTCTGTGGGTGGCAAAATTGGCTCTCCAGAATCTTCATGGTGCTGGCGCGACGAATCTCACCATCGAGACACCGTCCGGGTGGGAACGAAAGCATTTATGCTTAAGTGGGTCAAGGTATACGTACTACATAGTCCGCTCAAGAGGATTGAGTTCTGACTTATTTTACCTTGTTGTGGACATTGGCGACGAGGCTCGTCCCGAGCGACGCACGTTTATTAATGACGTACATGCCCTCAGGTTTGCCCTCGGACAGGCATTGCGCATTGGTGCGCTCGATGGAGTGAATGGTCACGGCGAGATTGTCGGCCATGTCACCGGATTTGGTGACATTACTACCAAGGAATCGTTAGGCAGAGTGGCACCTCCAGTCCCGGTCCATCACATTGATGGTGTTTGGGTCTCGCCACTGTTTCGCGCACTGAGCCGGGAGCTCGCGTCAAACGATACCTTATTAGTGCCCATTTCCTGGTATGTCGATTCGCTCCTCGGTCATTTAGATGGTGAGTACGTCGGCCTCCAGGTTGCCCTCGGGTCGCTAGCCCGTACGATCCTGGAGCGTAAGACGACCCAGGAATATCGGTTGATCCAGAGGCCGGCTCAATGGGCCCTGTGGATCGAGCAGCAACGAACGCACCTGGAGAGCATCGCCGAGCCAGGATATGCAGAAGCGCTCATTGAGCAAGTCCGTAACGCTAGCACGCCGAATGTGGAGTGGTCAGTGCGTCGAGCGTTCGAAGAGCTTGATTTGAAGCTATTACCCGAGATGGAGGAAGAGCTCCGTCAACGCGCGACAGTTCTCGCTAGCGGAGAGATCTCGCGTAGCGCGGAGGCCCGCGACGTGAACACCCTAGTTACCCGAGTCGAGGTCGTTAGGTGCATGGTTGCGGCGCTCGTCGCGAGGGCCATCGGTTATGCCGGCGCTATCCAGGGATGGCGGAGCGGTGCTGGCGGTTACGATGGCACTGCCGATTGGTTCCCGACCGCCGAGCAGGCCCAGAAGGAAGCGGAGCACATATATCGGGCAAAGACCGAAGACGTGCCGCCCAACGTCGTGAAGTTTTGGCCAGATTTCGCGGCGCCGCAGCTACCGGGGCAGGGTCTAGTTCGTGTGCTCGTTTCATTTGCCGCAGGGCTCGCAGAGCGAACGGGCGGACGCGTCGTGGCGCAGGTTCAACCTGTCGTGGACGCGCCCAAGGAGGAGCGATGGTATGAGTTCAAACTCCTCCTAGCTGGGAATCCATCAACGCAGTCGGTCCTCTTGACAATTGTCGACCCGGGCGACGGCACGCTCGTCATGCGCGACTGGGGGGAGGATCAGAACATCAAGAACGAGGATGAACTGGCGAAATTTCTACGAGATTTCGCGCGGTCGGAGGACGTGCAGGCTGCTGTCCAGCGAATGATGATCTACGCCGAGGAAGCTCGCCAGGAGTAGCGCGAATGGGTGAGATCTCTCGGCTCATCGTCTGGAACATGAACGGGTTCTCCGCCAAGTGCGACGATAAGACCAGCGAACGGAGGGTAAAACTGTTCGAGTGTATGCTCGATGAACATCAACCTTCTCTTTTTGCGCTCCAGGAGTCAGTGGACGGATTCAGCGCGCTGCTATCAGCATCCACGCGGAGCCGGTACAGAATTAATGTCAATGCGTCCAATGGTCTGGTTTCAGGTTACCTAAAGAGCGAGTGGGACAATGCTGGCCGCGCATATCGTCATCAGGTGGTTCGCGCAACCATGATTTTGTTGCGGCACATTAGTGTTCCCGACGTGTATGTGCGCTTCTGGAACGTTCACCTTCGCACCAACGATCCAAGTACGGAGGAGCAGCAAGGGCACGTCAAGATGCTTTGCTCCGCCCTTGAAGAGCAGCGCGCGAAATGCCGAGCAAAGAGACCTAATAGCACTGAGATTCTCGCTGGCGACTTCAACATGGACCCGTTTGACCAGCTGATCGTCGGTCGAGGTCACATTAACGCGAACCGTTCGCCCGATTTTGTTAACAGTGAGCGCCCTCAGAGACCATACGAAGACAAGGGTGGTCGACTATTTAATGCAACGTGGCATTTGCTTGGGCGTACGAGGGCGCCGCTCGGTACCTATTATAAGACAGGCTACGTGGGCGGCCCTTGGTACGTCTATGACCAGGTGTTTTTGTCCCCTGAGCACTGTATACGTCATCGGCCGCAGGCCCGCCTGATTGTTAAGGTGAACAAGACCACGCTGTATAGTTCGCGTTCCCCTATAAGGCGCCCCGATGAAAATATCGGCTCGGATCACTTCCCCCTGCGCGTCCGATTTCAACTAGGGAACCCATGACCAATCCGAACATCCGGAACCTCTGGCCTGCGTTCGACCCGCCCGGCCCCCCAGTCGGGGGACATCTGGCGCGATTAGACGGTTTCGCACACGACCTCAGCTCACGAACAGACGGCCTCGTCGAGGCCCGCCTAGAGCCCGTACGCCTGCCTGGATTACCGCTCGGCACGGCATACCATTTCCGGATCGCGGAAGCCTTCCCCTACGGAGAGAGCAAAGTCATCTTCACCGCGATCGAGCATGAAGGTGTGCTCACCATAAAGGGTTGGCTCAAGGAAGAGTTGATTCTGCGCACGGCTGCGGAGGTCGACGCCTTCCTCCATGCATGCGCGACCTCGGGCCGCGTCGACGCCCTCGTGCGTCGACTGATGCTCATTGCGTCCGCTCGTCGGCCAGTAACCCCACCTAAATGAAGGACCGAGCGGCATGGCACATAGGGCGCGTGTCGGCAAACGTGCACGGAGCCATGGACGTGATGGCCCGTCATTCCTACAGATGGTGGGGTCTACCGCGAATGACGCCAGCGCTTGAGCACGGCAGCTAGGTGCCCTGCAGCCTCGACGGAGCCGCAAGATACCCGTGTTACCGCTCAAGCTGTTGGTGAGCTCGTACTTGCGCGGAAACTCGGTCAAGAAAATCGGCGAAGTCGGCCCATCGCGCAGTCAGCATCCGGGAGTCCGCGCACAGGTCAAGGGTGCGGTCGCTACGCGAGCCAGCTGCGCTGCCCTTGACCTGTGTCCGTCCTCCCGGCGCTGGGCGTCGGGCGATGCGCAAGCGGGCCTCCGGCACGACCCAGCCGCGGGCGGGCATACTCGCCGGTGTAGTGGACCGCACTCGGCTCCCGGCGGCGCTAGGGCTTGCGTGCTACCGGCGCCAGCTGGCTCGCTCCTCCGGCGCTACCGGCAGCCCGAGCAGGCGGCCGATCGCCTTGTGAACGACCTGAGCTGCCTCCGCGTCCCCAAGGGCGACGGCGCGGCTCAGCGTGCCGGCGAGCGAGGCCACGACGGCCGCTCGCGGCGATGGATCGACCATCGCGAGCTCGCCGAGCCCCACGCTTGCCGGTTGGGCCGGGGTTGGGTCCATGCCGTCCGAGGGGGAGCGATCCGTCGTCATGCCCCCCTGAAACTCCGGGGAAAGCGACGGTTCGCGACGGTTCGCCACTGGGGCGGAATCCTGGCGGGATTTCTGACCCGCGGGACTAGCCTCCGGCCGGGAGACACGAACTTCGGCGATGGCGAGGAGGAGCTCCCGGGCAGGAGCTCAGGCGATGCAGCAGAACGTGGACGGCGCGCTCGGCCGGAGCTCGCCGACGGGCTCGCCGCCGTGCGGCGCGCACGCGCCCGGCTCCACGGCGGCGATCGCGGCCGACTTGCTGCCCAGGGCGACGCCGGGCGGCGTCACGACGCAGAACGGGACGCTGGAGCTGACGAGGTTCGACGCGAGCGCGTCCGTGCAGGCGGCGTCCCGGTACACGGAGACCATGAGGGTGCACGAGGCGCCGGTCGGATCGCCGCAGCCGCAGGCGGTGCAGTCGCGGCCGTCGATCACGTCCTTGAAGAAGAGGTGCCGGACGGCGTAGCCCTCCGGGCAATCCGCGTCGTCCCCCTCGTGGAAGACGCAGGTCAGGAAGCCCGGCGGCGCCGAGGGCACGCACGTCGTCGCGTCGTCGCACGCGGTGTACGCCCCGGCGAGGCACGCCCTGGCCCGCGTCGCCCACGGCTCGAGCTTGGGGACGGGCGGCGGGACGTCCTGGCGCGGCTTGCAGGCGCCGGTCGTGACGACCGAGGGGGCGGCGATCGTGAGCGACTGCACGCAGGGCTCGCCGTTGCAGAGCTGATCGGCGGGGATCGCGTTCGCCGCGGTGCAGGCGCCGTCCCAGCCGTCGGGGGCGGCGAAGGAGGTCGTCGCGGTGCCCGGTTCGTCGCCGGGGCACGAGGAGGAGGAGGCCGACCAGTCGGTGGGGAGCGTGCAGGAGGCCTCCGGTGCATCGCAGGCGCAGGTCGCGCACTCCAGGGGCGGCTGCTGGAGGTCGGCGAAGCCCTCGTAGCCGAGCGTCGGCGCGTTGGCGGGGCAGTCGGGGACGGCCTCGGGCGGGCCGAACCAGAGCAGCGCCGGGCCGAACCAGCCGAGCGGCGCGGGCGGGGTGCACTGGCCGGAGCACAGCGAGCTGTGCGTGTCGCCGCCGGCGCCGCCCTGGCCGCCGGAGGCGCCGGCGCCGCCTTCGCCGCCGGTGCCGGCGGCGCTGGTCGTTCCGGCATCGGGCACATCGCAGTACCCCAGATCGATCTCTTCCTGCGTACAGGGGCCCGTGATGACGATGGGATCTTGTTCGCAGCCAGCGATGAGCAGCATTCCTGGAAGGACGAGGCGTGACATGCGCATGGCTGAGAACTTACTTAAACGCGAGTCTTCGGCACAAGAAGGATGATTGACGAACATTCTCATGGGCACCATTCCCTAAATCGAGACAAGTTTTTCATTTTTTCAGCGCGATCGAGCGTCGCCTGGGGTCACAGGCGGCTCGCTCTCACAGGTTCGCCTGTAGGCCGAGCCCGAGCGCCAGCGCGAGCGCCGGCGCGTTCCAGAGGGGGCGCTCGCGTACAGGAACGCCTGGGTCGCGAAGGATCACGGGGCCGATCACGGGGTGAACGACCTCGGCGTGTGCGCGTACGGCGAGATCCGCCGAAATAGGCCACGCGATGCCCGCCCGTACACCCAAACCGGCGCGGCGGTTCAGCCGTGATGCCGCGTCGAAAGGAATGCTGGGCGCCGCGCGGAGCACACCGATCTCTGCGAGGCCGCACGCGAACAGGGCGCGACGGTGCAGGCAGAGAACGACATCCGCCGTGACGTTGGACACCGACACGGACACGGCCTCGACCTTCCCCGAGGGAGAGGACAGCCCGCGGACCTCCAGCGCCGCGGACCACGCCGGCCAACGTGCCCCGACGGACAGCGCCGATCCGAGGGCAACGCCGGGCGTCAACCCGAGGCCCGTCACGGCGTCGAGGCCGGCCACCCAGCGGAAGCGCTCCGAAGGAGCCGGCGGCGCGCTGCTCCGGGGCGGCGCGCGCACGGTCGGCGTCTGGCGCGCGGGTGGCGCCTTGTGCGGCGGTGGCGTCGTGCGCCGGGGCGATGCCGGAGCAGGGGCGGGCTGCAGCGGGCAGGTCCGGTCCGGTGGGCAGGGCTCCTCGGGCGGCGCTGCCTGCTCGGCGGGCTCCGGCGATGCGGGCGTTGCGCCCGGCGTGGCGGGGAGCTCGTTGCCGTCGAGCAGCACGGCGATGGACAGGGCCATGGCGTTGACGAGCACCTCGCAGTCCTTGCCGGAGCTGAAGCCGTCGGCCCAGAGCCCCTGACCGGCGCGATCGCGGAGGAAAAGCGTGGCGGTGAGCTCGCCGTGCTGGCGCTCGATGGACGCGGTCAGCGTGAGCGGCGCCTCCGCATCGTACGGATCGACCCCTTCCAGCCTCCGGATCGTCTGTGCGCGCAGGAACTGCTCATCGGGACAATCCTCGGCGCCCGGCGCTCGGAGGAACTCGAGCCGCACGCGGGTCGGCGTGGCCCTGGGCTCGGCCTGGACCGGCGCGATCCCGAGGGTGGAGATCGCTGCGGCGGTCATCGCGGCGAGCGCTGCGCGTCGGAACTGCTTCGCGGTCTCGTTCGCGATCGCGCCCTCGCCGTGCGATGTCCGGCGGGCGCGCCTCGTTCGCGCGGTCACGGGAGCTCCTCCCTCGCCGCGCTGCCGGCCGGCGCGGATTGCGCAGGGGCCATCTTCGATCGCAGCCGCAGCCGCTCGCGCATCATCTTCAGCCGCCCCTGCGGGAAGCGCCGCTCGTGGGCGGCGATGCGATCCATCGCGGTCGTCTGGTCGCCCTGCGACAGCGCCTGCCTGGCCGCGTCGAGCAGCAGAAGCTCCTCGGCGAGCGGATCCTGATGTTGCCCGGAGCGGGCATGCTGCTTTGGCGCTGCGGGCATGTGCTGGCCGGAGCCATCGGGCGGCGCCGGTGGGGGCGTCCGGAAGGGTGACGTTGCTTTGCCCGAGAGCGCGTCGAGCGGCGGCGTGTCGGATCGCGGGGGCTCGCCGGGATCGGTCTCGGGTCGCGCGCGCGCGTGGACGGCGCGCGAGAGCGAGAGCGAGAGGAGGAGCGGCGACACGACAGGACCCACGCGATTCGCCCAGAGGACCGGCGCTGGAGCGAGCGCCGCGAGCACGACGGCGCCGCCGATGGCCGTCGTCCCCCACGCCAGCGCCGGGCGAAGGAGGCGGGCGAACGGGCGCGCGAGGCGCGCGACGTGGGCGAGGCGCGGGAGGCGCGCGAGGCCGATCGGGTGCCCGGGTCGATCTGCGAGGTCGTGTCGTCCGAGATCGCTTCGCGGGCTGGAGAGGGTCGCGGGCGCGTCCGGCTCGACGACGGAGGAGGCGTCCGAGCGAAGGGAGCGCGGCGAGACGGTGAAGCTCGCGGAGGGGACGGAGAAGAGCGGGAGCATGCGCAGGCCGGACCGGAGCGCGTGCTGCTCCTCGGATCGCAGGCGCTTCACGGCGGCGCGGTAGTCCTCGCGCGCGAGGCGCAGCCGGCTCGCGGCGGTGTTCTCGTTGATCTCGAGGGCGCGCGCGATCTCGTGCATCGGGACCTCGTACGCGTCGGACAGGATGAGGATGGCGCGCCGTTCGGGGGCGATCTTCGCCAGCAGGCGGGTCGCGAGCGCCATCCGCTCCTTCCTGGCGATGAACTGCTCGCTGCTCGGCGCGACGTCGGCGCCCTCGAAGCACGCCGCGTCCGCGAGGCCCACCGGCACCTCGCGCCGCCGGTAAGCGCGCTCGAGGTGGCTCCGGACCTTGCGCCAGGCGATCCCGAAGAGCCAGGTGGACTCGGACCGCCAGCGCGGGCCGAGGCCGGGCGGGCGCGAGCGGCTGGAGGGCGCGGACGGGGACTGGAGAGGGGTCGAGGCGGGGTCGGCGGGGTCGTGCGCGGGGTCGTGCGCGGGGACGGCGGCGGGGGCGGCGTCGGTAGCAGCGGCGGCGATGGGCAAGGCGGCGGCGGACACGAAGTCCTGCCGACGCGACGAGGCGGACGGGGATGAAGGCGGGAACGCCACGCCGTACGCGCCGGCGGGATACCGTGGGTCGTACCGGGGAAGGCTGGTGTAGGCGCCGAGCAGGACCTCCTGGGAGAGGTCGTCGATGTCGCCCTCCGCGACCCCGAGGTACCGGAGCATCCCCGGGAGGACGTGAACGGCGGTCGCGTACATGGATGTCCAGGTGCTGTGCTGGACGAGGTCGGGAGGAGGCGGGGGGTGAGGCGGAGGAGAAAGAGGGCTCATGCTTAGAATTGCGGGGGGGAGGCCGGGGTCGTCATGGAATCGACGGGGCCGTGCTGGGGGGTGGGGCTGGCGCGGTGGCGACCGGTCGGGGACGAAGGTTCGGACGGCGGGATGAGTTGGCCGGGGAGCGCGGGGCCCCTGGGGGCGACTTCCCGACGCGTCATCGCTGGCAGGGCCGAGCTCGCTGACAGGGCCGACGCTTCGTGTTCCGAACCTCCGGAGGGGTACGGGGCGCAGTCACGAGCTGTACGAGGATCTCAGCCCCGGCTGCGCGCCTGCGTTTCTCATCCCGGGCCGAGCTGGAACGGCGCTGCCCGCAACCACAGTCGCGCTCGTGCATCGCCGGATCCCGATGATTCGATCACGCGACACAGCGCGGCCCGAGCTCGGGAGCTCGGTCTCGATCACCCGAGGAAGCGCTTACTCTTCGCCGACCTGCCGCAGCGCTTCTGTCACGAGAGGCGCGCTGACGCGGAAGCCTGCGTTGGAGAGGTCGTCGAGCGCTGCCCGGAGGGACCCGAGGACTCCGGCCCGTCGTGCCTCGACGAGCAGCCCCAACGTGCCTTGGATGCGCAGTCCCCGCGCTCGCGCGACCGCGCGGCCCTTCCGTTCGTCGATGAGGAGCGTGTCTGCTCGGAGCAGCTCCGCGAGCGCAATCGCAGCGGCTTCCCCGCGTCGAGCAGGCCGGCTAGCGCAGGGTCGATGCCGGCCCGTTCGATCTCATCGTTCACGCGGATCCACGGCGACGCATGAAGCGATGCGACTCCCGGTTCACCAGGCCGCGCGATGACGAGCTCCTCCGAGACGGTCTTTGGCACGACGATTTCGCGGTGCACCGCGCGGACGATCTCGAGATGGCCGATGCGCGACAGATAGAGGAGGGGTGTCGTGTCCGAGATGACGATCACGACGAGGTTCCAAGCTCCTGCCTGAAATCTTCCAGATCATAATCGATCGCGTCGATGCCGTGCGCCGCGGCCTCTTGCAGGAACGCGTCGATTCCGACCCCGACGACCTGCGCGGCGCGCGCGCGAGTCATGCGCCCCTGGCGCACCTCGTCCAGCGCCCAGAGCAAGCGCAGCCGTCTGGCAAGGGCGTCGATCGGCTCGCCGCCCGCGTCTGGTGGAAGATCGACGCTCACGGTGATGTGCGACTGGGCCATGGCTACGCCGCAAGCATACGCGGCTTCGGGGCGGTCCGCGAGCAGCCGATCACTTTGTCCTTTCGTTCTCCGTGGTTACCGCCCGCGGTAGCCCGCGGCGGAGGCCGGGAGGCCTCCCCGGGCGGAGAGACCGGACGTCATCATTTTCGATGAGGTTCACAAGGTCAAGCTTCAATGGGGCCGCCGCCTTTCAGCGGCGGAGAGATGGGTTCGATCTCTACGCTGCCTACGCACGACGTGCTTCAATGGGGCCGCCGCCTTTCAGCGGCGGAGAGAAGTGGGCGAGGGGAGTTCTGCTTGAAGCGTTCGCGGCAGCTTCAATGGGGCCGCCGCCTTTCAGCGGCGGAGAGTGCGGGTGAGCAAGGAAGCGCGAGCCCACCGGGCGCAGCTTCAATGGGGCCGCCGCCTTTCAGCGGCGGAGAGGCCTCCGCGCGGGCCGAGCACACCTGAGACGCCGCCGGCTTCAATGGGGCCGCCGCCTTTCAGCGGCGGAGAGCCGCCGCCGAGGGCGGCACGCTCGGACGAAGAGGTCGCTTCAATGGGGCCGCCGCCTTTCAGCGGCGGAGAGCCCACCTGGTCGTCGTACGCGTCGCAGAGGTTCCGGATCGCGCTTCAATGGGGCCGCCGCCTTTCAGCGGCGGAGAGCTCCGGCGGAGAGGGGAACTACCATGAGTGAGATTGGCTTCAATGGGGCCGCCGCCTTTCAGCGGCGGAGAGCCGGGTCGGCCGGGTGCCGGTCGAAGCGCGCGCTCGCGTTGCTTCAATGGGGCCGCCGCCTTTCAGCGGCGGAGAGTCGCCGTCAGCGTGGTCGTAGGCAGGGAGAACCTATTGCTTCAATGGGGCCGCCGCCTTTCAGCGGCGGAGAGCGATGACGCTTTTACCGTCGCCAGGTCGCGCGCCGTCAAGCTTCAATGGGGCCGCCGCCTTTCAGCGGCGGAGAGCACGACGCTGCGGCATATTGAGGGCGTTCGGGAATACTTGCTTCAATGGGGCCGCCGCCTTTCAGCGGCGGAGAGCGTGCCAAGCGCTGGCCTGACATGCGCGACGTGTGGGAGCTTCAATGGGGCCGCCGCCTTTCAGCGGCGGAGAGATGGGGGGGCACGTTGGGCGCCGCGTGGCGCGCCGGCTTCAATGGGGCCGCCGCCTTTCAGCGGCGGAGAGCTGGTGGACCAGTTCCGTCAGAGCCGGGCGGCCTTCTGGCTGCTTCAATGGGGCCGCCGCCTTTCAGCGGCGGAGAGCTCACTCTGGCACCCATCTCCCGCGCGGCGCAGCAGCTGCTTCAATGGGGCCGCCGCCTTTCAGCGGCGGAGAGGGTCCGCCTGGCGGCTGGACTCGTGCGGCGACCTGGGGCTTCAATGGGGCCGCCGCCTTTCAGCGGCGGAGAGTGGATGGAGGAGAACGACATCAGTCCGCTCGCGTTCGCGCTTCAATGGGGCCGCCGCCTTTCAGCGGCGGAGAGATCCGCGATATCTGCCGCGATGCACTCCGCAAGCAGTTCGCTTCAATGGGGCCGCCGCCTTTCAGCGGCGGAGAGATGCGACGCGTGCGGTGATTGCGCAGGTTGCTGATGCTTCAATGGGGCCGCCGCCTTTCAGCGGCGGAGAGACCAGGAGAAGCCACAACGCGGCCCGAGCCTAGCCGGCTTCAATGGGGCCGCCGCCTTTCAGCGGCGGAGAGCGGATGACCCGCGGTGCAAGGATGCGCCGAAGCAGTGGCTTCAATGGGGCCGCCGCCTTTCAGCGGCGGAGAGTTCCAGAAGAGCCCCCTGGACGCGAAAAAGACAACAGGCTTCAATGGGGCCGCCGCCTTTCAGCGGCGGAGAGAGAGTCATTGCGGGCCGCTTTGATGAAAGAACTGTCCGCAGCTTCAATGGGGCCGCCGCCTTTCAGCGGCGGAGAGGAGGACCCGGCGAAGCTCATCGTCGGCGCCGCGCGTCTGCTTCAATGGGGCCGCCGCCTTTCAGCGGCGGAGAGCGCTTGCTTGACGCCGGTTCGGGGCGGACACTTACTCGCTTCAATGGGGCCGCCGCCTTTCAGCGGCGGAGAGTGGGACAATGGGGTGGCGAAAGCGAATGACCGTCAATGCGCTTCAATGGGGCCGCCGCCTTTCAGCGGCGGAGAGTCTCATCGGTGACAGCAACACCGAGGGACAGGGGTTGCTTCAATGGGGCCGCCGCCTTTCAGCGGCGGAGAGGACGCCGGCTGAAGCCGCGGCGTGGATCGACGAGCATGCGCTTCAATGGGGCCGCCGCCTTTCAGCGGCGGAGAGCTCCCTCATGCGGTCGCTGCGCTGCGCGGACCCGCCGCCGCTTCAATGGGGCCGCCGCCTTTCAGCGGCGGAGAGGGCGTCGCAGGTCTACAGTCGACCAGCTCTGCGACTGGCTTCAATGGGGCCGCCGCCTTTCAGCGGCGGAGAGCATGTATCGCTTCTCGGGCAAGGACTACAACAACCCTGGGGCTTCAATGGGGCCGCCGCCTTTCAGCGGCGGAGAGCACGCCATCCCGCGAGCGCGCCGCGTGAGCTCGGTGCCAGCTTCAATGGGGCCGCCGCCTTTCAGCGGCGGAGAGGCAGCAGAACGCCGCGAGATCTTCCTCGCTGCCGCGGCTTCAATGGGGCCGCCGCCTTTCAGCGGCGGAGAGTCATGAAGGCCAGAGCTAAGGTCTGGTGTCCTGACGTGCTTCAATGGGGCCGCCGCCTTTCAGCGGCGGAGAGTCTGGAATCCTCGAGAGTGGTACGTTGAGACGCCGGGCTTCAATGGGGCCGCCGCCTTTCAGCGGCGGAGAGGGCCCGGCCGTCGCTCGCGCAGCTGCTGGTCGTCAAGCTTCAATGGGGCCGCCGCCTTTCAGCGGCGGAGAGGCGACCTCAAGGACATGCTGGCGGAGAGTGTCCGTGTAGCTTCAATGGGGCCGCCGCCTTTCAGCGGCGGAGAGCCCCTGGCATCCTGGAAGAAGCGTCAATCAAACGGCTCGCTTCAATGGGGCCGCCGCCTTTCAGCGGCGGAGAGCAACATCTTTTCGCTTGACGGATCTGAGTTAGGGGAGGCTTCAATGAGGCCGCCGCCTTTCAGCGGCGGAGAGCGGAAGGGTTTCGGGCGGAGAGGTTACGGCGGCCGGCGAGCTTCAATGAGGCCGCCGCCTTTCAGCGGCGGAGAGGGGGAGGTGGCCGAGCACCAGGTTTTGATCTCCTACAAGCTTCAATGAGGCCGCCGCCTTTCAGCGGCGGAGAGAATGATAGGAGCAAGGGATGGCGATCGATTTCGATGAGGGCTTCAATGAGGCCGCCGCCTTTCAGCGGCGGAGAGGACCTAGGACCTGGGTCCATGCTCCGAATCTTCTCTAGCTTCAATGAGGCCGCCGCCTTTCAGCGGCGGAGAGTCGTGGGGCCACGAGCTCGTGCGGCGCGCGCTTGCCGCTTCAATGAGGCCGCCGCCTTTCAGCGGCGGAGAGTCCTTGCTCGTTCCGGGGATCGCGAAGAATGCGCCGCTTCAATGAGGCCGCCGCCTTTCAGCGGCGGAGAGCTTGACGGGGTGGGGGGCGGTGTGGGGTGGGGGGTAGCTTCAATGAGGCCGCCGCCTTTCAGCGGCGGAGAGCGCGCACTACGAGGCCGGGCGCAGAGAGCCCAGTCTTGCGCTTCAATGAGGCCGCCGCCTTTCAGCGGCGGAGAGCACCTCCCGCCACCGCGCGGGCGCTGCACTGGCGGTCAGCTTCAATGAGGCCGCCGCCTTTCAGCGGCGGAGAGTGTACCTTCGCGGCCTGCGCCTCCAGGTCGCCGAGGTACTCGCTTCAATGAGGCCGCCGCCTTTCAGCGGCGGAGAGTTCCGCATGGTCGGCCTGCAGGGGTACGGCTACACGCTTCAATGAGGCCGCCGCCTTTCAGCGGCGGAGAGACTCAAGGCAAGTGGAATCGCGGTCATTCTGGGCATGCTCGGCTTCAATGAGGCCGCCGCCTTTCAGCGGCGGAGAGCGCGTACCCTCGCCGGGGCTAGTGCACCATTCCGAGCTTCAATGAGGCCGCCGCCTTTCAGCGGCGGAGAGCACGATGGCACCGACCGTCGCGTCCTTGAGCGCCTCGTTGCTTCAATGAGGCCGCCGCCTTTCAGCGGCGGAGAGCTATCGACTGGAGGAGGTGCTCAAGCACGTTGCTCCGCTTCAATGAGGCCGCCGCCTTTCAGCGGCGGAGAGTGAACGAGAAGCGCGCGGCACTCTTCGAGTACGCTGAGCTTCAATGAGGCCGCCGCCTTTCAGCGGCGGAGAGAGCCCTCGCAGGCTACGAAACATTTCGCACACTTGCAACCCGGTTTGCGAGAGGTCCCCGCCGCCCCCCTCGCACCGGCCGCCGGGGGCCGCCCCGCGCGCCCCCGGCCAACTCGAAATCCCTCGTCTTTTCAAACACCTGCCGGCCTTGCGAGCGCCCCCCGGCTTTTTCGCGTCACTCCACCGCTCGCAGCCGGTGCTCCCGCCCTCTTCTACCACGCCCCCTCCTCCCCTCGCCCAGCCCTTCCGTTCTCCCCGGCCGCTTTGCCGCTCCCTGCCCCACCTCCGCCGCTCGCCTCCCCGCCTCCGGCGCCGTCGCCCCCGCCTCGCCGCGCCCGATCCCCGCCTCGCGCGACGTCATCCCCGGCTCGCCCGACTCATCCCCCACCTCGCTCGCCTCATCCCCCGGCTCGCCCGACTCATCCCCCACCTCGCCCGCCTCATCCCCCGCGGGGCGCTCGCCTCCCGACCTTGGGGCCGCCCCCGCCATCCCGGGGCTCCCGTCCCACGCCCCAGGTACCCCGCCGCCAGTTCCAGGGCCACCGCCCCAGGACCGCCGGCGCCCTTCCCCCGCCCCCCGGCGCGTCTCTCCCGCGCCCGGGTTTCCATCTCCCGGACGCGGGGTCATGTGCGCCGAGCACACTCCGGACGCACTCGACGTCTCGACAGCCCTCCACGTCCTTGTTAGCCGTACGCGCTGGGAGGTGGATCATGGCCAAGCTCACGATAGGTCAGAAGGCAGAGCGGGTGCTCCTGTTGCTCATGGGGCTCCGCAAGAACAAGGTCGCCGCGGCGCTCGTCGCTCACGGCTTCTCCGATGACGATCTCGCCGAGGGATGGCGCCTGCTCCAGCGCGTCACACGCACCCGGCTCGGCTTCGTCGCCACCGCCGCCGCGACCGACACTGGCCTCATCAACGAGATCGACGCCTGGGAAAACAAGTGGTTTCCCATCGCGTCAGCGACCCTCAAGCGCCACGCCCCGCGGGCGCACGCGTTCGTGTTCCGCAACCTCACCCAGACCGAAGGCGCCGCCGTCCTCGTCTCCGTCAGCACCTTCGTCGAGCGCTGGGACAACCTCGCCAAGTCCAAGGAAAAGGGCGGTCCGGACGCTCAAGGCGACGAGGCCCGCAAGATCCTCGCCAAGCGCGGCCTCACCAAGGCCGTCATCGACGAGGCAAAGCAGCTCCTCGCCCGCGCCGGAAAGCTCGAGTCCACCGCGGAGCTCCCGCCCGCCGCCGCCACCGACGAGGACTTCGAGAAGGCCGAACGGCAGCTCTGGGACTGGTACCTGGAGTGGAGCACCATCGTCCAGACCGCCATCAAGGACCGCAGGATCCTCCGCGAGCTCGGCTTCCGCCGCGCCAGCTCGTCCAAGGCCACCGCCGCCGAGGAAGCCCCGGGCGAAGAGGTCGAGGAGGAGGCCGAGGAAGACAGCGACGGCGCAGTCGCCGAGCCCCAGGCCGAGCCGGGCGCGTTCCTCACCGGCGCCCCTGCCGCAGCCGCCGGGCGCAAGGGGCGCTGAGCGGCGCCGGCGCTCCGCGTTCACTCCTCTCCGCTGGCTCGTAGCCACCCGCCATCGATCGAACACGCGCCGCCGCAGCACCGCGCGAGACGACGCGGGCAGCCAGCGCCGGCACGCAGCGCCGTCGGACAGCACTGAGTCGATCCGCGATCTCGCCGCCCTGCCCGAAGACGCCTGAGAGGAGCGTCGCCCTGCCCTGGCTGGTACGCTTGCGCGTCGAGACCCAGGCCGAGCCCTCGGCGCGCGCGGCGGAGGACGCGGAAGAGGAGGAGTTCGTGACGGAAGCTCAGCAGTGGTTCGAGCAGTTCAAGTAGTCGATCCGCGACGAGGGACGCAAGGGGGGGCAGATCGAGGCGCTGGCGGCGCAGTTCGAGAAGAAGGTCGGCCGACCACTCGCGAAGAGCGAGCGCTGCGTGCTGGCCGAACGCTTCGACCGCCTCGGCCTGGATAGCCTCGACGATGTCCGGCTGGAGCTGTCCGCAGGCGCCCTCGCCGCGTGGCTCGCGGATCCGGCGGCACGCTGAAGCCAGCCATCACCTCGGCCGGCGGTCCCTACGCATCGTGCCTTGGCGTCGGCGTCAGCGACAACCTCCCCACGAACACCACCCCATCCGCCCGGCGCTCCATCCCGCTCGCGTAGCAGACCCAATCCTGCGCCCCCGGCGTCGTCCGGATCCGCTCGAATACCTCGCCCATCCCCGCGGTCCGCGTCGTCGAACACACGAGGCGCATCCCCCTCGCGACGCCCTCCAGGGCCGTCAATCCGAGCTCCGCGTCTTTCGGCCCTTTGCCCTTCTTCACGCGCTCCGCCGCCCTCCCGCGCTCCTCCCTAGCCTTGCCGAACTCCGCGAACTGGACCGCCACCTCCTCGGGCAGCGCCGCCGGAGCCTCCGGCAGCTTCGCGGCAGGCGCTGGCGCCGCGCTCGGCACCGGCCGTGGAGCCACCGCGAGCGCCGCCCTCCTGCGGCGCTCCACCTCGGCGATCCGCGCGCCGAAGCTCTTCGTCGCCGGCCTCGCAGCCGGAGCACGCCCGCCGCCCCCCGTCGACTCGCGACGCAGCGTCTCGTGATGCTTCGCGAGCCGCTTGAGCCAGCCGAGCTCGACGAGCAGCTCCGCCGTCTTCAGCCCAGGCGCCATCAGGAGCCGCCGTTCGAGCCAGCCGCCGATCTCGTTGAGCGCCACCTTCGGCTCCAGCCGGTCCGCATACGACGAGCCCCAGAGCGCATCGAGCAACCGCAGCGCGCGGAGCGGCGCCTCGATCTCGTCGGCGTCGACATCGCCGGCTGCCGCCGGATCCCGCAGGGCCTGCATGGCCTCGGACAGGAACCGACCGTGGTTGGCCGTGCCCATCCCCGTCGCGTCGCGCTCCAGGCGCGCCATCCGCTCGTGCATCCCGCTCATGTCAACAAGGCCTCTCGTGGATCTCGACGAGCTTGACGACGCCGCCCTCCCACCGGTCACCCGACGCTTCGAACGCCTTGCGCCACGCATCGACGGCCGGCTCGCGAGGGCGGCGGAGCTCGTCGCGGAGCTGGTAGTCCATCGCCGCGACCGCCGCGCGACCGAAGCCGTGCCCCTTCCCGGCGCCGACCTTGAGATAGGTCTTCGGCTCCACCCCGAGCGCGACGAGCAGCGCGCCCAGCTCGGCGGCTTCGACGTTGAAGAGGTGAATCGCACCACAGAAGCGCGTCCCCGCCGGTGCCACCTCGACCTGCTGCTTTCGAGGCGCCCCGTCGCTCGATGGAGCGGCCCCCACATAGAACTTCCGGCCGTAGAGCCGGCTGACCTCGAACTCCGGCTCTCGCCCGCTCCGGTCGATCCGGAAGTCGCCCAGGTGGTGCAGCCGCGGCTCGTACTGCTCCGGCATCTCCGCGATGGCGGAGCGCGCCGCTTCGTCGGCCAGGAAATCGGCGACACGGACGCGGCTCTGGAGCGACTCGTCCTTGTACTGGAAGCCGAACAGCGCGCACGCCGGGCAGAGACGGTTGTCGCGGCCGCAGCGCTCGTCGAAGATCGGCATCTGCCGGACCCCGGCCGTGAGCCGTCCTCGCTTCACGTCCGGGTAGCTCTGGGAGACGATCGACCCACGGTCGCTCGGCGGCTCAAACGCACAGCTCCGCGTGATGGCCTCGAAGCGCGCACGGAGGACGCCTTTGAGGGTGGAGCCCGGGAGGACGAGGCGTTCACCGGCGCGCGCCGTCCGGCGGAAGACCCTGCCGCCCTGCTCGGCCTTGAAGCCAGAGCCGACATGGATCGGCTGGTGACACACGACCTCCACGCGGAGCGTCCCGAACCAGGCCCCAGGCATCCGGCGATCGTGGCGCGCCCACGGGCGCGACTCCCGCCTCACCGTCGCGCCCGTGTCTGGGAAGGGGACGAATTCGTAGCTCATCCGAGCGCCCCGAGCGCGTCGAGGCCGGCTTCCATCCATTCCTTCGTTTGCTCCCCTGGAACCGAGAAGCGAACGAAGAGCCCCCGGCGACGCCCCTCGGCCGCCGGCAGCTTGCCTTCCGGTAGAAGGCCATACTCGCGTCGCCTCGGCTCGGGCACGATGTCGCCGATTCCGGCGGGATTCAGGCCGGCGTGCGCCGCTTGCTCGTGAACCATCGACGCCACGGTGAGGCCCACGACGCCGAGACCGCGGCTCTTGCTCGACCCGAGCTGAGCGAGCCCCTCCTCGAGCTCATCGAAGGCGATCGCCAGGAGGCCGAGCTGCCAGACCTGGTAATTCTCCAGCGCGATCTCGCCCCAGAACGACGTGCCGGCGGGCACGATTTCCATATCGAAGAGCTTCTTGTGGTTGACGCCGCCCGAAACGCGGTTGATGGCGACACCGAACCGGACCTGAGTCCGATTGGCGCTGGCCATCTGCCGGAGATCTGCCGTCGAGAGCTCGTCGCCTTGCCCCTCCCAGGGGAACAGATCGCGGATCGCCGCGCGCCCCTTCATCGCAAGGGAACCGAAGACGCGGCACGCGAGGCAGTGCTCGCGGTGGATCTCCGGACCGCCGGCTCGCGTGCGCCTCCGCTCGCCGCACGCGGCCGTCGGGCTCAAGGGATCGCACGCCCCGTCGACGCCGCCCAGCTTGCGGCCGCGGACGCTGGACTCGGCGACTGAGCGCACCACACCCTTGAGGCTGGAGCCCGGCACATACACGGTGCGGTCGACATCGCCTCGCCGGGTACGGACGCACTTCAGGTCCGAGCCTGTCGGATCGAGCCCAGTGTCACCGGCCCGGATCAGGAGCGGCGTCCTGGTCGTGATGCGAATGCGCAGTAGCGCTCGGTTCCCCGTCTCGTTGAACATCACGCACGCCCTTCCGCCATGGCCGCGAGCGCGGCGCGGTAGCCGTCGAGTTCCGCCTCGACGTCGAGGGCCTCGACCTTCTTGCCCGCGAGGAGCTGCGCGGCAGTGACGCGCTCGAGCGCGCCCCACGCAATGCTCACGCGCCCGAGACCGCGCGAGGTGAAGCCGCCGATCGCGGTGAACCCCTCGGCGACCTGATCGAGCCCGGTGACGAGGAGACCCATGAGCCAGGGCTCAGGGTTGACGACGAAGATCTCGAGCGAGAACGCCGTCCCGGGCGAGACGACCTCGAGATCGTACTTCCGCCGGCCGGCGGCGACGCGCAGGTCGCGATCGATCGACACGCCGTCGCGCGTCTCGATCGGAGGGGATCCGCTCTCGTCGAGCATCCGCGCGTCGCTGAAGCGAACGTGGCTGGCCACCAGGTGGCTACCGAACAGCCGACATACGGCGCAGTGCTCCTTGAGGGGCCCGGATCGCTCGCCGCCCGCCGCGCAGGCGTCGTCTCCGAGAGGATCGCACGCCCGCAGTCGTTCGTTCTTCGCCGCGCGCAGTATCCCTTCGAGGGTCGAGCGCACGACGCCCTTCAGCGACGAGCCAGGGATGAAGGGGTAGCCGTGCACCGTCTTCTGCACCGGCAGATCGGCGGCGCCGACGTCGCCGCCTCCGCTGCTGCCGAGGTGGAGCGCCGTCTGCGCCCTGAGCACGCCCGTCAGGCGAACACGGGAGCGGAGGACGTCGAAATCGTCAACGCGAGGCTCGTTCATGGCCCCTCCCGCCCGCTGTGACGGCGTCCTGGTAGACGTAGGCGCGCGTCATGTAGGTGGCGTAGAGCTTCCACGCCGCGACCCGCGCGCCCTCCGGGAGCTTGTCCAGTATGGGCTGCACCCCGGCGAGCACCGCCCTCGTGAACTCCGCCTCCCATTCGTTGCGACCCGCCTGGTAGCGGAGGTAATTGGCGATCTCCTCAGCGCACTGGGCTTCGTTGCAGAGGCCGATGAGGTTCGAGAACTGCGTCTTCTTCGGCTTGGTCAGCCTGCTCTGCTTGAAGCGCGTCTCGATGACGCCCTCGGCGGCGAGGACGAGCTCCTTGCGATGCTGCTGGAGAAGCTGCGCCTGTTCGCGATGGATCCGTGCCGCTTCATCCGTCTTCACGTTGCCTGATCCCTTCGTAGATGAACGGGTCAAAACAAAGGACGCGGCCGAACCCCTGGCGGGTCCGGCCTCCGACACCCTGGGACTCGATCCGCGCCAGCACGGCGGAGAGCTCGCGCCAGTGTGGCGCTTCCACCAGCTCGGCCACGAACACTGCCCCCGCTTGCACTGCGCGGGCCACATCGCGTGGCCCGGTGCGCTGGTCCCAGCCGCGCTCGATATCGAAGCGACGCGCCACAACCGGCCAGCGAACAGCGCACCCGAGCGCGCTGCCGAGAGCCGCCCGGCCGTCGTCCCCGCTCGATGGGAGCAGCGGTGAGAGCAGGGTGAAGGCGATCAGGCGCCCCACGCGATCGCCGGCGAGACCGAGCTCCTTTTCGAGGCGGCGGGCAAGCGCCCGATCGAACATCTCGCCTCGCTCCGCGACGGACGCCATGGGTGCCGGTGCGGTCACTTGCACGATGTCGATGGCCCCCCATCCCATGGCCCGCGCGCGCCCCACCGACAAGGGCCGCTGAAGCGCCCGTCCAAGGTGCTCCCTGGATGCCTCCGGGATGCTGCGAATCCGTCCTACGAACTGCGCTCCGCGCTCGATCTGCGCGTGCGAGAAGAGCGCCTTGTCGCGCGCGGACGCCCGCTGCCGGTCCATGGCGACCCGTGTCGTAAGACGTGTCCTCGGTGGTCCGCTCGCCCGCCGCGAACCGCGTGCTGATCGAAGGACGTGGCCGCAGCCGGCTACCGGGCAGGTCTCGACGATGTGCTGCGCGACGCGAGCCGCCTCCGCGGGTGTTCGAACGGTATCGACGGCGATGCGATCGAGGAGCGTATCGACGACGCCATGGCTCGGATCGGCCTTACACTGCCGAGCTGTGAGCGGCCAGGGGCCCGCAATGCCAGCGGAGTCGAAGGCATCGACCGGATACAAAAAATCGAAGATGGCGCCGCCCTCGCCTTCCGCTACCAGAGCCTGGAAATCGGGCTCGTTCGGATCGTCGAGGATCTCGGCGAGGGCAAATCCGATCGCTCCACGGAGCGCCGAGCCGGGGATGTCGAGGCGCGTGTCGCGGAAGTTGCCCGCCGCGAGCGGAACGCCGATCGACGCGGGCGTTCGGAGCACGATGGAGAGCTCGATCTCACTCCCGGGCGGCATAGGCCGTGGCGCGACTTCGCTCGAGACCCATTGAAGCTTCATTTCCACGCGCGCGAGCCCGCCGCTCTTGCCCGCACCGATGTGCGTGGTCGCCGCCACGGCGGCCTCGAAGTCCCGGCAGACCTGCTCATCGGTGCTGGTGAGACGCCCGCGGGCTCGATACGTGAGGCCTTCTTCCGGCACGGTACGCCGGAAGAGCCTCTGGCTGGATGCGCTGCGTCGCCGTCGATCGATGGCGACGCCGTGGCGCGTCTGCCAGGCGATCGCTCCCTCGTCGACCGGAGCCGCTTCGCCGAGGACGAGAGCGGAGAACGTCCTGGAATCATCGGGGAGCACCGAGCGGCCACCCCCGAACAGGCGGCAGCTCCGGCATGACGTTCCCGCGGCGAGCTGGCAGGGCCCTCGTTGCGGCGGGCCGGGCCGGCGCGGATCCTCGCCGTCGCCCCCGGCGCAGGCCGGCTCGCCCACCGCCCGAAGGAGCGCCTCCAGCGCTTCCCGCAGGGCGCCGCGGAGGGCCGAGGCCGGGATGACCGGCCGGCCGTCCGGGAGGCGGGCATGGGCGATGTTGACGCCCTCGGGAGCCGGCGAGTGGCCGCCGATCAACACGCTCCCGCTCGGAAACGACAGCACCAGCTCGAACTCGCTCATCGCCTGCCCTCGATCAACCGGGCCAGCGCCAGCATGGCCGGGTCCGGGATGTGCTGCCGTACGGCTTTGCGATCCCGCCAATCGATGCCGCATTGCCGGAACCACGCTTGCCATGACTCCGAGCGCGCGAGCTGGTAGTAGAACCGGTTGTGTCGCTCGGCCTCGTCGAGCGACCACGCGTCGGACGCCGCGGAGCGTTGCGCCGCGGGAACCTCGCCGAGCGCCCGCGCGTTCCGGAGGACCCGCGCCCAGCGATCGCCGGCGACAGGCTGATGGAGGCCCTTTCTTGTGCGGCTCGACGCCTCCTCGACGCCGCCTTCCGAGGCGACGATGGCGAAGTCGACGGCGGATCGGGCGCCGTTGCGGAGACAGAAGCGCTTCGCCTCCTTCTCCAGATCGCGCGCCTGGTCGACGAGACGGGACGCCGGCACCTGGTACGGTGCGACGAACAGGCCGACGCCGACGCCGAGCCCGCGCAGGCGATCGAGCGACTCGGCCCCGAGCGCACCAGCGAGCCCATCCACGGCGGCCGCTTGGCGCTCGACCGCGCTCACGAGCGCGCCTACGTACTCGAGCGCGGCCTCCGGGGGCAAGAATGCCTTGAGGTCGTCTCCGCCGGCGACGAGCGCGACATTGCGCGGCTCCCCGGCGTGCTTCATCGCCTCGCGGTGCGCGGTCTTGAAGATGTTCGAGATCGCGGCGCTGCCGATGGCCAGCGCCGCGAGGCTGTGAAGCGATCGGAAGAACAGGCCGAGGTGATTGCCGTCTGCGCAAACTACGGCGATTTTTCCGTTCGTCGACAGGTGTTCCAGCGTCCATCGCCCGCGAGCTTCCCCCTTTTCAATCTCACGGCCGACACGGACGAGGGAGTAGCACCGATCGCAGACCAATTCGTTGTCAGAGTCAGGCTTTTCCGATCGCTGGTTGGCCGGGCGCGCATGGCAATCCGCACACGTTCCGCGGGAGAAATCGAGCTCGAGCTGCTCGGGATCGCAGGCGTATCGCGCGGTCGCCTGCTTGAGCCGAAGCCAGTCGAGGGAGGCCGCTTCCCCCGCATGGTCGAATGGGGCATCGGCGACCGCGAGCGGCGACCCATGCGTGAGGCGGCGGAACTCACGCTTGAGATCCTCGATGTGGTCGGGGGCGTGCCGCTCCGGCACGACGAGGACGCCACGACCACCGCCGGCGAACACCGTCTCGACGCGCCGGCTGATGAAGTCGTCGAATAGCTTGATGGCCTCGCTCGCACCGTGGATGGCAACAGGTCGGCTGCTCGCGGTGACGAAGCGCTGGATCTCAACGGCCTCGAAGCCGATGAGCCGAGCCGGCGAGCCTGCGGACGCGATTGCGCTCGCGACCTTTCGCTTCTTCTCGGCCACGTCGATCTGGATCATGATCTCTCCGATCCGCCTCCGTGCTGGCACCGCCCGGCAGTCGGGTGACCCAGGCTACGGTACGAGTCACGCGATTTTCCTGTCAACGCAAAAGCGCGAATGCTCGTTGGAGCGGCACGTCTCGCCGGCGGAGCAGGGCCGAGTGCTGAGTTCGGTATAACGGCAAACGGCTCGTGCACAGACGTCGGACGTCCCTCTCGAAGGGTCAGGTGTTCCACGGCGCGAGCTTCGCCCGGTGCTCGTCGACCAGAAAGACCATCGCCTTCTGGATCGGCTCGTACGCGTAGGTCCTCACCGCGTCCACGAGCGCGCCAGGCTCGAACCCAGGGCGCCTCGCTTGCCTCACCAGGTATCCGCCGACCGCGCAGAAGAGCTCTGTATCGGGCAGCGCGCGGGTGACGACCTTCTCGTGCCGCTCCGTATCGATCTTGCCCGCGAGCGGCGCCAGCTCGACGGAGAGCGCTGGACGCAGCATGGCGTCTACGTGACTCGCGTCACTTACCGTCGCCGCGCGCGCGAGCTGGAGGTGCCAGATGAGGTACCGGCGCAGGCGCCGCTCGGCGAGCTGCTCTATCTTGCTACCGTGCTCCATGATGTCGAACGAGGAGATGCCGTGCAGCACCATCCTCAGCCAGTGCCGGAGCCGATCGCGCACCTGGGCGCGCGCCTTCGGGCCGCCGGTGTCGAGATCCATGTTCATGAGCGCCCGGACCGCGAAGGCGTCCGCCGCGCAATCGACCTGCTCGAGCACGAAGCACGCTCGGCCCACGGCGAGGTGGTTCGTGCTGCGCAGCGTCTGCCAGTCGTGGACCAGCTCGTGGAGCAGCAGCAGCTTCGCGAAGTCTTGCTGCTCTTGCGGGGTGCTGCGGCGGAGCGCCTCGAGCAACCCCTCGCCGAGAGTATAGTGCCCTTCCAGCGCGCGCAGCTCGAACGCGTCGTCGTCCCTCGCCTGCCTCGCCTGATCGAGCTTCTGGAGGCGAGCGATGAACCTCTCTCGCTCGGAGGCCGGCAGGATGCCGTCCGGCAGGTGCTTTGGTTCGAGATACCTCTTCAGGTCGGCGATCCCGTCGGCCATCGCGTCGAGCACGTCGCGGCGCGCGTTCACGTCCTCCGCTCCGCGCGGGATCTCGGGCTCCCTTCTGGGATTGAACGGGAGCGAGTAGACCCGCTCGTAGCGCGGAGCGCGGTACTCGGTGAGCCAGATGTCCTTGCCCACCACCGTGGGGTTGATGGCGCGCCCGACCGCGAAGGCGACCTGCGCGGGACCGCCGACGAAGAGCGACACGCCCGAGCGGTCCGGGTAGCGCGCGGGCGCCTGTGAGAGGAACTGGGTGAGCTGCAGGACGAGCGCCGGCACGTGCTCCGGCGTGAGGCGCAGCGGGGCCGAGGAGCGCAGCTTGACGATGCCAGCCACGTGGTCGCCCTCCTCCTTGATGAGGTCGGCAAACGTGGCCCTCGGCGTGTCCCTTCCCGCGGTATCGATGTAGATGCCGACACGCCCCGAGCTGGGCACGTCCTCCGCGGGCATCCCTGCGAGCTGATCGAAGAGGGGCGAGGCTTCGGCGGCCGTGCCCTCCATCGCGAAGTGCTCCCAGGGCCCCCCGCCGGGCGGCTGGTTGAGCACCACCTGCCTGCCCCCGAATTTGGAGAGCAGGTAGCCCAGGTGCACGAACACGGCGAGCGGGCCGCGACCGCCGATGAAGAGGACGGTGGGCCTGTCCCCTCGGATCGCGTGGACCTCCGCCACGAGCTTCTCGACGGCACGGCCTACGGCGGCCCAGTCGATCGGGGAGGTGTCGGGCGGCGGCGCGAGCCGGGGGGCGCCGAACTCCGTCAAGAGGAGCGTGCGGCGGTCCTCGCGCTCGTGCGGCAGCGTCTCCCGGAGCTCCGCGGCGGAGACGGCGGGGTAGAGATCGACCGCGATCAGGATCTGGAGTTCGTTGTTCGGCATGATGGTTCGCTCCTCATAAGCTGCTCTATCGGCCCTCGGGCAGCGGGAAGTCGTCGCCGAGCTGCTCCCGCAGCGCCCGGCAGGCAGCGCGCGTATCCCAGATTTCCTGGGCCCTCGTCAGCGCGGTCTGGAGCGCCCCGAGCCCGTCCTTGAAGCCGAGCATGCTTGCGCTCGTCATGTTCGAGCAGAAGTCGTAATCACGCGAAACAGGGTGCTGGATGCGCAAATACGAGACGTATCGCTGCTCCTCCGTGCTCCAGGTCGACCCGAACCTGTTCAGCATCTGGCTGACGAGGCGGCTCAGCGCTCCAAGGTCGTCGTACCCGGAGATCTTCCCGGATGCATCCTGCTTGCCCCACGCCTGAAACCAGTGGTGGGCGGCGACCGTCAGCGCGATCCCCTTCGGGGCCTTCCTGCCGTACTGCGACAGGCGGAGCTCCTTCCAGCGCTTGAGGGCGCGGATGACGCGACGAAACTGCTGCGCGTCCTCGTCCAAACGCCCGCTCATGATGACGTTCTGGAGCTCCAGCGGATCCGACGGCTCCCAGCGGCGCTCGTCCGCCTTCTGTCCGGGCTTGCCCTTCGCGATGTAGTCCTTGCCGTCGACGTTCCTCTTGCCGCTCGAGTAGATCGCGAGGTCGACATGGTACTTGTCTTCCCCGCCCTCCTGGTAGAAGACAGTGACGCACGAGCGGCGCACTTCGACATGGTTGGTATGGCGCTTGAGCGCGCTGTGGACCCAGCTCTTGACGACGACGGGATCCGGGTATTCGTCCTTCGAAAGATCGAAGCGCAGGCCGACGTCGAGGTCGAAGTCACCGTCAACGGGCTTCACGCCGAGGTTCATCGCGTAGCTGCCCTGGTTGAACGGCTCGTAGGAGGGGATCTTCGTGCCCTCGACGCGCTGCTGCTTGATCCCCTCGCTCAACCTGCGGAGGATGCGCTCGCGCTTCTCCGCGAGGATCTTCTTCTCGGCGTCCCGATCGAACCGGATCGCCTCGTCGAACTGCGTGAAGTATTTCTGCACGTCTGCCACGGTATCGACCTCCTCGAAGGGCTCCGCTGGACCGCAGGGCTACGGGCACTCGTGCAGCGACAGCAGGTTGTTCGGCTGCTCCCCGTCCGCCTCTGTCTTCAGGTACTCGTGCCCGAGTGCGGACCTGGCGACGATCACGTTCACGCGATGCCCCTCCGGGCGCTCGACGTGATAGCTGCAGGTTCTATTCTTGATGTCCTTGATCGCGTCCTCCTGCGTTTTCTTCCAGGAGGTACCGTCAGGGTTGAGGCCTCCGACCATGCGGATGCGTTCGTGGGCATTCGTACGATCGGTCTTTCTGATGCACCGGATGCGCAGGTTCTGGGCCATGTCCGACACTCCATGAGGAATGGCGATCCCTGGTGGAGCGCACCTCGCGCTCCCTCCCATGAGGATCGCTGTCCCTGAAGTAGAAGACGCCGTTGCGGGCGAGATCGATCGCGGCTCTCGTCGATTTCTCCGACGGAGCGTCGCTCGCCGCTAGCGCAAGCTCTCCAGCTGAGCGATCACCTCCTGCATCGTCGGCCGCGCCGACGGGATCTTGTTCAGCATCCGGCCCACGAGCTCGCACAGCGCCGGCGAGCACTGCCCGTCGAGCCGGTCCATCGGCGGGCTCTCGAACAGGTGGAGCGCCATCAGGTCCTTCGGCTCCTCCGCGACGAACGGGAGGCCGCCTGCCAGCATCTCGAACAGGAGCACGCCGAGGGAGTACACGTCCGCCTCCGCGCCGGCGGTCTTCGACTTGATCCACTGCTCGGGCGCCATGTAGTCCCACGTGCCGATCAGCGTGCTCCCTCCGGTCGAGACGTGACCGACGGCGAGCGGGTCGCTCCGCGCATCGGGCCGCACCTTGGCAAGCCCGAGATCCGCGAGCCGGACCTGCGCCTGGGTGAGGTCGTGCGCGTCCAGCAGCACGTTGGCGGGCTTCAGATCGCGGTGGACGATCCCGCGGCTATGCAAGGCGAGGAGCGCGGTCGCGATCTGGCGGGCGAGGCGCGCCACGGTCGCCGGTGGCAGGGGACCCTCCGCCTCGTCAAGCGCACGCGCGAGGTGGGTCGGCAGCCGTTCCAGGATCATGTAGGGCGAGCCTGCTTCCAACGTTCCTGCGGCAAGCAGCCGCACGACGTGGGGGTGCTGGATGCTTCCAAGGACGCTCGCCTCGTTCCGAAATCGGGTCACGATGTCGTGGTCGGCGCACCACACGTCGTGCAGGACCTTCACCGCGACCTGCTGCGGGGCGTGGGCAGCGCGCGCCTCGTACACATGGCACATCGGTCCGATGGCCAGAATGCTCACGACCTCGTAGTCTTCGATCCGCACTCCCGGTGCCAGCATCGATTCCCCCGATTCCTCTCTATTTTGCGTGGCTCGCGAGCCGCAGCGCCTCGAGCCGCTCGTTCCACTCGAGTAGCCGGCGGAGCACGTCAGCGCACGAAGGGTGCTCGGCAAGGAACGCGCCCACATCCACGAGCTCGCCGGCGTCGCGCCGCCGCAGGTACACCAGCAACGCCGCTCTCGCGTCTTCTTGCTCCTGCCGATTCGTTCGAGCAGGCTCGTCCGCACCTGGAGCCGGCGCTGGGGCGCTCATCAAGCGCTCCCGCAGATTATCGATGGCCCGCTGCACGAGACCGACGATCGCCGCTTCGGTCTTGCCCATGGACCGAGCCACCTCCGAGACGGAAAGATCCTTCAGATACCGAAGGCATATCGCGTTCTGTTGATCCTCCGGCAGCTCGAACATCTGGCCGAACACCTGCCGCCACTGCTCGACGTCCGCGGTGGCTTGGCTCGGGCTCAGATGCGGTAGGACAAGGTCCTCCTCCTCGAGAGGGATATCGCCGGCTCTGTTCCGCTTCTTACGCGCGGCGTCACGGAAGGACTGAGCCGTGCAGGTATCCACGATGCTTTCCAGCCACGACAGCCACTCGCCCGCGGTCGTCCCCCTGAAGGAGGCCATGGATCGCGAGGCCCTGTCCGACGCTTCCTGTACGATATCGGAAGGCCGAGTGATGTCCGGCTGCCTCTTCTTCAGGCGGTGCAACGCCCGTCGCTCCAGGAGTGGCGCCGACCACTTGAACAGCCGCGCCATCGCGACTTTGTCGCCCGCTCGCGCGCGCGCGATCAGCTCCTCGACGCTGGCGACTTCCTGGCTCATCGATTCGCGTAGTTTATCATACATTCCCGAACGGATGTCATGACGTCCGCTGCGAAAGGGAGCTCCGCGCCGAAGTGCCGCCGACGCGATAGGAGCGCACGCGCACCGGGCAGGAGCTGTCCCCGGGGCTTGGGCCCAGGGTGAGCTGCCGAGCAGCGCTGCTCGGGCGACGGCGGATCTGGAGCGCGGGAGGTGGGTTCCGATCATGGGAGGGACGCAGAGAGCGCCTCGATCGGGATGGATGCCGTTCCGAGGAAGATCGATCGCGGGCTCGTCACTTTTTTTGCCGGGTCACGGACAGGCGAGGCGCTTGAACCGGACGTCCTCGGGGTCCCGCACCACAAAACCGTGAGCCACACCACAACGGCGCTCGTGTGCGGTCGCGGCGCGCTCGCGATCTCCACGGCCGTTCGCCAGCTCCTCGACCCCGCGGAGGCTCTTGCACAGGAGCAGCCCGTACTCCTTGTGGTTCGGATCTCCGAGGATCAGCGCCTCGCCGGTGCTGGCGGCCTGCTCGTAGAGGAGCGACGCCTCGGCGGTCCGGTTCTCGTCCGCCCGCACGGCGGCGAGGGCTGCGTCGAGCTTGCCCCGGCTCCAGAGGAAGAACGCGTTCCCCGGCTCAGCGCGGACCAGATCTTCCTGGATCTGGCGAGCCTGCTCGATGCGCGAGGCCGCGGCGCGCAGGTCTCCGCTCAACCGCGCGGTTTCTCCCAGCGTCCCCGACGTCTGCGCGAGCAAGGTCAGGTTGTACCTCCTGGAGGCGTCGCCCGGCTCATGCAGCTGCTGGAGCAATCCGAGGGCTTTTTCATACAGCGCCGCGGCGGCGGGCACGTCGCCGAGCTCGAGCTCGACGTCGGCCTGCTCGGAGTAGCTCGTCGCGAGCGTGCGCTTGTCGTTGGTGTCAAGGTCGACCAGCTTCATCAGCTCGGCCACGGAGCGATCGAACTCCCCGCGCGCGAGCTCCAGCCGCCCACTGGCCAGCTCCAGCTTGCCTCGCTTCGAGTGGTTCAGCGCGAGCCTCAGGCGTAGATCTTCGTGCGAAGGCACCGTCGCAAGCCCGAACCGGATGCGCTCCTCGGCCGCGGAAACGAACGCGCGAGACTCGGCCAAGGTCCCGTTCGACCGAGCAAAATCGCTGCGGCGTTGCATCGTCTTCACCACATGGGCGATGACGTCGATATCGTTCCGCTCCTCCTCGCTCAGCGACGACAGATTGCTGTCGAGTTCGGCGAGGATCTCGGATCGGATGCGCGACGTGTGAAGCACCCGGCCAAGCCTCCAGTCGATGTTGCTGAGCGCTGCTGTCATCCGGAGAATGTTTCTCCGACTGTCCTCCGCGCGCTCCCGTTCTCGCCATGCCCAGAGGGAGGTCACGGTGATCACCAGCGCCACCGCGCCGAGCGCAAATCCGAGCGCGCGTCGCGTCGAGACGCGTCGGCGCTCGAGGGCCTCCGCCTTCCGGACGAACGCGCGCGCCCGTTCGCTGGCCATCCGCAGGAGCCGATCGCGCTGGTGCGCGGCACCGATCTTCCCCCGGTAGTGGTCCAGCAGAGAGCCCGACGGCAACCCGTCATCCTGGCTCCCCGAGCGCTCCCAGGCGTGCGCCGCGATCTCGAGATCGGCGTGCCGCTCGAGGAGCGCGCGCTCTGCGTCGATCCACCCCACGATGGCCGTGACCCGCTGGAGCAGCGTCTCGTGCACGAGGTCGACGCGTTGCTGATCGGGGTCCTCCGGAGGATCGCCGGAGATCACGACGAGCCGCAGGGTCTCGGGCGCCTCCGCCGCCTTTCCGACCGGGATCCCCGACAGCCGCATGAGCACCTGCTCGGCCGCGTCGTCGCCGCCCGCGGCGGCAAGGACTTCCTTCCGGGTCCTCGGCCGCCGGGTGTCGGGCGTGCCGCGCCCGACCTGCACGAGATCGAGGAGCAGCCACTTCGCCCGCTCTCGTCCTTGCTCGCCGAGGCCATCGAGGAGCTGCGCGGCGTGGTGCGCGAGGGCGCCGCTGACCCCGCCGATCCGCTCGTAGTGCTCGTGCGTCAGGGCGGCCGCTGCGCGGGAGGACCAGAGGCTGCGCAGCGTATGCCCGAGGAGCGGCAGCCGGTCATCGGTCCCGGCGGCGTCGCGCACCATGCGCTCGGGCAGGCCCTCGGAGAGCTGGAGCCCGGCTCGATCCGCCATGCCGAGGATCACCTGCTCGAGCGCCTCTTCGGCCATCGGCCGCAGGTGGTAGCGCGTTGCCCTGTTGTTCAGCAGGCGCGCGAGGCCGGGAGTCTGCTCCAGCCGGTGGAAGTAGTCGCTGCGCAAGGTCGTCAGCAGCCAGAGAGGCGACTGCTCGCCGGCCAGGCAGGTCGACAGCAGCGTATCGAACTGGTGCAGATGGACGCCGCCCAGCGCGAAAAGCTCCTCGAGCTGCTCCACGACGAGCAGCAGCTTCGCGCCCGCCGGGATGCAGCGCGAGACGAGGTCGTCGAGGACGGCGCCCTCCGAGCGCAGCACGCCCTCGATCTCTCGCGGCGGCTCCGCCACGTCGCGTGCCGAACACACCTGAGCGATGGCCGCCGCGAGGCTCTTGATCGGGTCCTCGGAGGGCCGGAGCGTCACGATGGTCCAGGGCGATGTCCCCGAGCGTCGCCCCGTGAAGCGAGGCAGGACCCCCGCCTGCACGAGCGACGATTTCCCGGTGCCGCTTGGCCCCTCGATTTGGAGCCAGCGCCGGGTGCCGTCCTCGCGCATGGCCTCGAGGTGTTCGACGAGCTCGCGGATCTCGGCGTCGCGCCCGAAGAACAGCTCGGCCTGCGCCTCCGTGAAGGGCTGCAGGCCGGGGAATGGGCATTCGTCCTTCTCGTTCTCCCACGACCGGGCGAGCATGTCGCGGCAGCGGAGCATCGTGGGGCGCTGCTCGGGCGCCTTGGCCAGCATCGACGACACGAAGGTGCTGAGGGACGCAGGGACGTTCGCGACGCGATCGCGCAGGCGCGGCGGCGAGGTACGCACGTGGTGATAGAGGAGCTCGACGTCGTCGGTCGCGTCGAACGGCGGCTTCCCCGCGATGAGCTCGAACAGGACCACGCCGAGGGCGTACACGTCGGCCCGGTCCGTGACCTCCAAGGCTCTCGTGCATTGCTCGGGCGCCATGTAGGCCGAGGATCCGAGGACGTCGTGCGCGGCGGTCTGCACGTGGGTGTCGGAGCGCGCGTCGCTGGCTGGCGGTGGCACCTTGGCGATGCCGAAGTCCACCACTTTCGGCTGAAGACCGAGGGGCGCGGCGGCGTCCTGCACCAGGAGGACGTTCTCGGGCTTGAGGTCCCGGTGGACGATGTTCTTCGCGTGCACCTCGACCATCGCGTCGGCGATCTGCCGGCAGATCGCCAGCGCAGCCTCGATCGGTACCGGCCCGTCCTGCTGCTGGATCCACGCGCGGAGCGTGATCCCGTCGACGCGCTCCATCGCGAGGTAGGCGGTGCCGTCGTCGAGCTTGTCGAAGTGGCGGACCCGCACGATGCCCGGGTGCTGGAGCTGCGCGAGGGCACGCGACTCCTGGATGAAACGCGCCACCAATCGAGGATCTCCGGCCGACTCGAGCGAGAGGACCTTGAGCGCCACCTCCTGCCCCATGTGCCGGTGCACGGCGGCGAAGACGTGGCCGATACCCCCTGAGCCGATCGTTCGGAGTATCTGATATGGCCCGATGCTGTCGCCGGGGAGGACCATCGCGTGGTCGGCGGACTCTAACCGACGAGAGTCCGTCGGCACCAGCCCGCGGCGCTCTGGAGGACGTCGTGGTCGCATGTCGCTTGCGCTGTGGACGGCGCGCGGGCCGACGTCCCGCGCTTGCCGTCGCGCCTCCGCCGCTGCATCCTGGCCAGGAGATCGCCCGAGGTCACGACGAATGAGCCTCAGCGCCGCAGGAGCCGCACTCCAGGGACACGATTACCAGCACCTCTTTGCATGGTACCACGCCCTGCGGGCGCTGAATCCGGCGGAGGACGTGACCGGCATCGCGGTCGAGGCGGAGGATGCGGGCAATGTGGATGACGTCGTGGTGCGCCGTCGCTCTGCGCCCGACGATCATTACCAGGTGAAGTACTCGGTGGATGGTCGCCACCCGATCGACCATGCCTGGTGGATCACGCCGGCGACGAAAGGCGGAAGGAGCCCGCTCCAGCGGTTCTGGGACAGCTGGCGGCTACTGTCGCGGGCCGGGCAGCGGCCTCGGATGGGTCTTTACACGAACCGGCCGCTCGACGTCTCCGACCCGGTGCTGGCCTTGCAGGACGGGCGCACCGGGAGCCTCGGCCCGAGGCTGCGCGCGGTCAGGCCGGGTTCGGATGCCGGGCGTGGTCTCAAAGGCTGGGCGAGCCACCTCGGCGTCGAGGAGGCCGAGTTGCTCGACATGCTCGATCATCTCGTCCTGCTCACCGGCCAGGCGGGCTGGCTGGGCTTCATCCCGAGCGTCGCGGATCGCATGGCCGCCGTGGGGCTGAGGAACGATGACCTCGCGGTGGAGCAGGGGGTCCAGGCGATCCGGACGTGGGTGACCGGGGCGCGGCGCGAGGTGGACCGGCAGATGCTGGCCGCGGAGATCGCGCGCCGCGGCCTGCACGGCGAGGCGCGGCAGGCGAGCGTCGTGGTGCAGGGGATCGATCGCGATCCCTGGGCGGCCGGGGCGACGGTGAGCCTCGACTGGGTGGATCTCTTCGAGGGGGATCACCCGCGCGCGCGCCGGCAGCTCCGCGACCCGGGGCACTGGAATGGGCGCCTCCTCCCGGAGCTGGAGGGCGCCGAGCGGACCATCCGCGCGCTCGGCTTCGACCGGGTGCGCGTGCGCGGGTACATGCGGTTGCCGGCATGGTTCGCGACCGGCGTCGCGTTCGGCGACACGCGCAGCCTCCGGGTGGCGTGCGTGCAGGGCGGCCAGCGCTGGGGCAGCGATGTGACGCCCGCGGAGTTCCCTGTCCACGTCAGCGCGCCCGTGGAGCTCGGGGCGGGGGGCGAGCTGGCGGTGGGGCTCAGCGTGACCAACGACCTCGCCGAAGACGTGCTCGCGTATCTACGCGGCAGCGCGCTTCCGGTCGGGCGCTTCGTCGCGATCGCGGCCACCCCGGCGCCGAGCCGAACGGCGATCCCGGACGCCGCGAGCGCGATGGGATGGGCGCTCGCGGTGCGGCAGGTGGTGCGCGATCAGGTGCGCGCGACGGGCGCGCGCAAGGTCCACCTGTTCCTGTCGGGGCCGGCGGGAGGAGCGCTGCTCCTGGGGCACCTCTGGAACCGGATACCGGCCACCCAGCTTTACGAGGATCTGAGCCCGGGCTACGCGCCTGCGTTTCTCATTCCGGGCTGAGCCGGACGGCGTTGCCCGGCGGTGCGGACGCGGTCCTGAGGGGCTGGCGCCCGATGATCCGTCGATCACTCCTCGTGCAGGAACGCGTCGATTCCGATCTCTGAGGAGCTGTGCGGCGCGCGCGGGTCATGCGCCCTTGGCGCACGTCGTCGCCCCATGTCCCTGCAGACTGAGCGCCCGACCTCGGCCGGAGGCTTCAAGGGAACCACGCGGCCACCCGCTGGACGTCGCGTGCGGCCTCAATCAGACCCTGATCCCCCGCCAGGCTTGCGAGGAGCGGAACGAGCTTCTCGAGGCTCACGCTGTCGCCCGCGAGCGCGGCCGAGCGCAGGTCGGACGCCGCGTCGTCGAGCAGGCACGCCAGCACCTCTGCGGCTCCGGCGCGTGGGAGATACGACGAGAACGGGACGAGGTGGAGCAGGCGGGGCGCGTCCTCGGGCGGGAGCGCTAGCCCCAGGGAGAGCGCACGCCGGGCGAGCTCCGGGGCGCGGACAGCGTCGTGCTGCGCGAGCAAGAGGAGCGCGGCGAACCTGGCGCGCTGGCCGAACGTCTCGGCGACCGCGACCAGCGCGCCGGTGGCGCCGGACGCTGCGAGCGGCGGGGCAACCTGGAAGAACAGGCCGAAGCGCTCCCCAGGTGTGCGCGGCGCGCTCGTGGCGACGCCGAGCGTATCGAGGAGCTCGGCGCGGAGGCGCCCCGGATCGGGCGTGGAAGGAAAGGCCAGGGTGCGGGCGAGGACGCCGAGGCGCTCTTCTTCGTCGCGCAGCAAGGGGAGCAGCGCGCGGGCGGGCTCGCCAAGCTCGACGAGCCGCAGCACCAGCGCCTGGAGCGCGTCCCGCCCGAGATCGCCGAACGCAGCCGCGAGGCGCAGCGCGCGGCCGGCTCGATCCAGGTCGAGCCGCGGGGCGAGCCCCCGGAGGTGGAGCGGCTTGCCGTCGAAGGCATCCTCGCTGCCGCTCTCCAGATAGGCCGATACAACGTCGAATGCCGCACGCACTCGGTCAGGATCGCCGATACGCGCGGCGAGGGCGGCGAGCGCCCGCGCCCGCGAACCCATCGGAAAGGCTGCGGCAACGGGCCAGAGCGCCTCGGCGACGGGCCGAGGAAGCTCGCCCGCGAACAGCTCGAGATCGCCGGGATCCTCGCCGGCCGCCTGCACCGCTGCGAGCGCCTCGCGAGCGAGGGCTATGCCCTCCTCGGTCGGCAGGAGCGGCGCCGCGGCCAGCAGATTCCATGCAGCCTGAGGCACGCCCCGGTAGGCGTCCACCACCTCGCGGGCGAGCGCGCGCCGCTCCACGCTGTCGTCCTCCCACGCCGAGGCGAGCGCGTGGATCGCGCAGGCCCGCTCCTCCGCCGCAGGAATGAGCCTGGCCGCGTCCAGGGACGCCTCGAGCACCTCGGTGCGCCCAGGACCTGGAGCCATCGCACGGCCGAGCGCCAGCAGCGCCGTGGACTGGGCACAATGATCGGCGAGAGGTCGCCTGCGATCGAGCTCCTGGACGCCCACCGGAGCGCGGCGCCTCGGGCGACGGGCCATGCCGTGATAGGAGGCCTCGGCGAGCGTCGCGCGCACCGCCAGCCCGAGCGCCTCGGCATCGGCTGCCTGGCCGAGCGAGGTCGCGGCCCGCCCGCGCACGCGCTCGAGGTCGGACACGAAACCGAAGCCATCCAGCGGCCGCTGCATCCAGCGGTTCAGGTGATCCTGTGTCACCAGGGGAGCGAATGCCGCGACAGGCGCGCTCTGCGCCAGCCGGTGAACGCACCCGTAATCGCAGGCGTACCCGCCGGGCGAGAGCTCCAGGAGCCGGCGCACCCACGCCGCGCGCGCCTCCGGATCGAGCCGCGCCTCGACCTCGCGGCGGTACGCGCTCCGCCGGAAGGCGTAGATCCCCTCGACCTCCGCTACCCAGGGAGCGACCTCTGCGAGCAGCAGATCGGCGGGCTCTCCCAGGCCGCGCGCGATGTCGTCCGCAGACAATCGCCCCCATGCGCAAGCGAGCAGGCCAAGCAACCCCGGTGCCTGGGTCTCCTTCCTGTCGGTCGCTTCCCCCTCGAGGAGGCCAACGAGACTTTCCCATGCTGGATCGGGACAGCCCGGGAGCGCATGCACGAGGGTGCGCGCCGGATCGAACCCGAGGCGGTCGATCCATGCATGGGCGACGGCCTCGTCGCCCTCCACGGTGGCTACGACCTTGACGCCGGCGCCGACGCCGGTGAACAGCGCCGGCCAGCGGACGGACGGCTCGGCTTCGTCGACGTCTGTAAGAGCGACCACGAGCGGCGGAGAGGTCTCATCACGCCCCTCGCCCAGGCATTCCCAAGCGATGTTGCGGAGGAGCGTTCGCACGGAGCCCCCTGCGAGGTCACGCTGGAGCCGGGCAGCGAGCAGGACGACGAGGTCGCGCTCCAGGCGCGTGTCCGGCCCGACGGGCACGAGGTGAGCGTCCGAGGCGCGCGAGCGCCGGCGGGGGCGAAGGAGGTGAGCCGCGACCTCCGCGTGCCGACTTGTCCTTGGCCCGTGGAGGAGGGCATAGGGACGTTCCGCGTCCTCTCGTCGCCAGCGCTCGACGGAGGCCAGCGCGGCCTGCTCCGGAGGCGAGAGCGGGCAGCGCAGGGCCTCGCTCCAGAAGGCACGGACGGCTCGCTCGATGGGCGCAGGCGCCGGGCGGCATCGCTTCATGACGCGGCCTTCACGTCCCGTTGAAGGGAGGAGTCGACGAAGGTTTGGTCGCGCTCCGCTTCGAGCGGCTGTTTTTGTCCTCTTTGTTCTGCGTGAGCTTCCCGTCCCATTTCCCCATCTTGTTGACATCGGTCTCGTCGATTTTGTTCGGACCGATGACGCCCCCCTTCGCCTCCCCGATGTTCGACGGGTGAAGGCCGAGCTCGCGGAAGATTTGCGCGCACATCTCGCACGGCGCCATCCCTTCGCCCGTGTCGTTCTTGGTCGATATCGTCGCGCCGCTCTTGAATCGCTTCTGTAGCTCTTCGCGCACCTCCGCGTTCGTCATCTTGGGCTTGCCTGCGCGCTTGCGCTGTTCGTCTCCCTGCTTGCGGATGTCATGCGCCATCTTGTGCAACGCGTCGACCTCTGCGCAGGTCGTGTCTCCGGTCACTGGCTCGCTCTTCGCCCGCTGGGCGTTCTTCACGGCCTCCGTGATCGCGTCGTCTACATAGCCTTCGCGATCCTTTTTCTCACGCGGCGACTTGCGCTCGGTCGCGCTCTTGCCGGGAAAATCGGTGGGCTGGTCCCTCCGCTTCGGGAGCTCGCTCGGGTCCTTGCCGGCCGCATTCTTGATCGCCGAGAACGGCATCAACCCGCTCGGGTCGACGAGCCGCGTCGGCGCGTTCGCCGCGTACTCGAACCCGTTGAAGCCGCCCTCCAACCCGCTCGGATCGGCGCTGATGTACCGCCCGATGGCAGGATCGAAGTAGCGGTAACGGTTGTAGACGAGCCCCGTCTCGGCGTCCTCGTATTGCCCCGGGAACCGGAGCGGGGTGGTCGTCGCGCCGCCCTCGCGGACCGACGCTCCCCACGCGGTGCGCTCGAGCTCGCACACCACCTGGCCGCGGGCTCCGACGAGCCGCTCCGGCGCGCCGACCTCGTCGTTCAGGTAATGGTACCAGGGGCCCTCTTCGCGATCGCCCCCGACGATGCGCGCGTCGCGATGCGCCAAGGGGGCAAGCCGGTCCTCTTCGAAGCAGTAGGTCCGCTCCTCCACGATGGGCTCCGCCCCATCTTGCGCGATGCGCTTTCTCTCGTGCAGGAGCACACCGCCGTCCCACACGAACCGCGTCCTCGACACCTCACGCATGCTGCCGCCGGGAAGCCATGCGAGGACGCGCTTACCCACGCGCCGCGCGAACGGGTCGTAGGTGAACTCGATCGTCGTCCCGCCGGCACGCTCGACCGAGGCGAGGAGCCCAAGACCGTTCCAGCGATAACGCGTGGTGCGCCCCTCGGGGTCGCGCATGGCCACGAGCCGACCGGCCTCGTCCCAGGTGTACTCGGTGTCGCCCTTGCGCAGCAGCCGGTTGCCCGTGCCGTAGATCCGCGGCTCTCCATCCGGTTCGTGAACATTGCCGGCGGCGTCATAGCGATAGCGCTCCTGCCTTCCGCGATCGGCGTGGATGCCCAGGATCTGCCCCGCCGAGTCGTACTCGAAGGCGCGTCGCCCGGACAAGGAGTCTACGGTTTCGAGGAGCTCGGACGTCGGCGAGTACCGGCGGGCCTCAGAGACTGTGATCCCCTGGGGTGGCGGCCCGACCCACGCAGGCTCGCCAGGACCGATCGCAGGCGCCGCGCTCGGCGCCATGACCCAGCGCTGGGCGATGCGGCCGAGCACGTCGTAAGCAGTCTGGACGCGGCCTCCTTCGGGGAGGGAGCGCGCCACCTCGCGTCCGATGGCGTCCCGCGCCAGACCGATCGGGGTGCGGCTGTCGAGGAGCACGCGCGTGGCCCGCCCGCAGAGATCGCGCTGCACCTCCATCTGATGGCCGAGCGACGTGGCGACGAGGGAAGGATTGCCCATGAGGTCGTACGTTCTTCGGACGGTGACGGTCTCTCCGGCAACCGTCTGCCGCTCCTCCACCACCCAGCCCACCTCGTTCCGGCGGTAGACGAACTCCCCCGCGGCCGTATCGCTGGTGATTAGGTGGCCGCAGGGATCATACTCGAACATCTCTTGCGTGCCGTCCGGAAGGATGCGCTTGACGAGCTGGCCGGCGGCATCGTACTCAAACTCGGTGGTTTCTCCGGCGCTCGTCCGGTCGGCGATGAGCTGGCCGGCCTGATCATAACGATACAGCTTCTCCAGCCCAACGAAGGTGCGTTCCTGCACGAGCCGTCCGGCGGTATCGTACTTCAGCAGGTAGGTGTCGCCCCGCGCGTTCTCGACCTTCACCAGCCGGCCCTCACGATCGTAGCGGAGCTGGGTGACCTCACCGTTCGGTCGTCGGATCTCGCAGACCTTGCGCAGGCCGCCCATGGTAAACCGCGTCGATGTCCCATCGGCGTGGTCGATCCGGACGATGTCCCCGTTGCCGTCGTGGTGGTAGCGGGTCACCCCGCCATCCGGGTGATAGATGGCCACACGATCGCCACGAGCGTTGTAGGCGTACGACTCGACGACCCCGAGCGCATCGCGCACGGCGGTGCAGCGCCCCCAGTAGTCATGGGTCCATTCCGTGACGGCGCCGAGCGCGTCGACCTTGCGAACCAGGTTGCCGTAGCTGTCGTAGAAGGAACGGGTGCACGCGCCGTTCGGAGCGATGGTCTCGGTGATGAGGCCTCGGGGCTCGATCCGGACCTCGAACTTCGCGCCGATCGGGTCGGTCCAGGACAGCTTGCCAGAAGAGCGCTCGACCTCCGTGACGCCGCCGCTCGGGTCGATGACGCGGCGGAGTTGACCATCCAGCTCGCGCTCGATGACGGTCATGCGGCCCAGCGGGTCGACGACGCGGAGGGGCCGACCACGCGCGTCGCGGACCCAGCTCGTGGTCGCTCCCAGCGGGTTGGTGAATGAGAGGAGGTTACCGTGCTCGTCATAGGTGCGCGTGTAGACGGCCCCGCCGGAGACGGCCTTGTCGAGCTTGCCGAATTCGTTCCCGAAGTACCGCTGCACGGTCATGGAATCGGCGACCTCCGAGTAGCCGTCATCGCCGTATTCGAGCTTACAATGATAGATTCCTTTGGCGTTGGTGCCGTCGGCGAGGACGGTGGCCACCTCGGGCGCGAGCCCAAGCCGCTCCGGATCGAGGTAGGTGCCCCAGGTTTCGACGCACCGCCCCCGGTCGTCATAGCGGAACCGAAACGTGAGACCTTCGGGATCTGTTCGCGATGCGAGCAAGTGATCCTGGTATTCGTACCGGAATGTGCTGCCCTCGGCATCGGCGGTGGAGGTGAGGTCGCCCTGCTCGCTGTATGCATAGGTCCTGAGCTTGACCCATCGCCCCTGCGCGGGCGCGTTCTTTACCTCGAGCGCGGCGATGCGACCGTCGGGCCCGCGCTGGACCCGCACGGTGCGGCCGGCGGGGTCGGTGATCGTCTCCAGCCGGCTCTCCTGATAGGTGAGGGTGGTCCTGTTGCCGTGGGCGTCTCGGAGGGCGGACAGGTAATAGGTCTCGCCCACGCGATGGTGAAAGACGTAGTAGCAGCCGGCGGCGTCGTCGAGGATGAACCCATCCGCGTCGCGGGTGAGGACCCAGCCGTCGGGGCCCAAGGCGGCGCCGCCGTCCTCGAAGGTCTCGAACTCCAGGGCGACCCCGGCGTCTGTCCAGAGGCGCAGGGTCCGGCGCTGGACCTCGATGGACCAGGCGAGGGAGTGCGTCCAGCCGAAGCCGACGCCGACATCGCGGCCGCGCGCGGCGGAGCTATAGCTGCGCATCACGCGGAGCCCAAGCGGACCAAAGATTTCGAGATCGGTATGCGGGTCGGTGAACACGCGCCCGGTGACGACGTCCACAGGGTCGCCCTTGGAGACCTTGCCGCTCTTCTTCGAGCCGTGGTGGTTCGGGCAGCCGGAGCCATCGCCGCCGCCGCCACAGGCGGACTTGCCGCCCCCGCTGGCGTCGTCGCCACCACTGGAGCCGTTCGATCCTTGATCCTTGCCCGTCCCGCCGCCGCCACGACCGCCGCTGCCGCTGCCGTTGCCGCCGCCTCCGAGGACGAAGACGCCTGGGTTCATCCCGGGAATGGCGGGGATGTTCGGTACCGGCGCGGTGCGAGCCATGATCTTGCTCCCTCAAGCAGAGGCGGGTCGGGGTGTTCGCCTCGGCCGTTCCCGCCGTGGGCCAGGCTACCACGGGGGCGCTGGCCGTGTCGCTTGGGTGTCGGGTTCCGTCCCCCTGGCCCTTGGGCGCGCGCGGAGCGCAGCGACAGGAGCTGGACCTGCCTGACGCACCTCTCAGCTCAGACGACTGGCTTGAGTGGGGCCGCCGCTGTTCAGCGGCGGAGAGGCTCTCTTCTCGTGCTGCGCGGGGACTCCGGAAACGGGCGTGTCGAGTAGGGGCCGCCGGTCGCCCGGAGGCCCCTCTCACAGAACCGGACTTGTGGGCCTCACATCCGGCTCTTCGGGACGCCGGCGTCCGAGGTCGCCCTCGTCGTCCGGCGCCGGTGTTTCCACCCGCAGCTAGCCCAGCAGCAGCGAAAGCTGCACCGGGGCGATGATGGCTCGGCCTTGCAGTTCCCTCCACTTGACCGCCAGCGAAACGAGCCCACGTTCGGCGAAGTACGCGTTGCGCAGTCTCCGGTCCACGGGCGAGCTGTGGCTGAGCGCCCACCAGGAGCGGTGCCCCTCGTAGACCTTCCACGCCGCCTTGGGCTTCACGCCGAGCCGGATGAGCCGGCGTGCGATCGTGCGCTTGCGCTTCCACTGCTTGAGCAGCAGCGCGCGCAGGCGCCGCCGGATGTGCGCGTCGAGGTTCGATAGCATCCGCGCCGCGGTCTCGGTGCAGATCCAGAAGAAGCCGATCCAGCCGAGCAGGTACACGTTGAGCTGGAGGATGCAGTCGCGGAGCGACCTTCCCCAGTTGCGCGGTACCAGCTCGCGGACCTTTTCGTCGATGCGGGTCTTGGACCGCTTCGACAGCCCCACCTCGACCCTTCCGTCCTCCGGCTCGCGCCGCAGGCTGAAGCCGACGAAGTGTCGCTCCTCCGGTCGCGCGACCGCGCTCTTGGTCGCGTTCACTTTGAGCCGCAGCCGGCTCTCGATGAAGCGGACCACGCTGGCCATCACACGCTGGCCGCTCCGCTCGCTTCGGACGTAGATGTTCACGTCGTCGGCGTAGCGGACGAAGCGGTGGCCGCGCCGATCGAGCTCCCAATCGAGCTCGTCGAGCACGATGTTGCTGAGCAATGGCGAAAGAGGGCCGCCTTGCGGCGCCCCCTCCTCCGTGCTCACCACCACCCCGTTCGGCATGATCACCTTGGCCTTGAGCAGCCTTCGGATCAGGTCGATGAGCCGTCGGTCCTTGACCCGCAGCTCAAGCCTGGCGAGCAAGCGGTCATGGTGGACCCGATCGAAGCAGTCGATCCGGGACGATGCGCGGAAGGAGGCGCTGCAGGAGGGCCTCAAGGAGGGGCACCTGGAAGGCCTCAAGGAGGGCCAGCTCCGGGTTCTCGCGAGGCAGTTCGAGAAGAAGCTCGGCCGACCGCTCGCCGAGGCGGAGCGCTCCGTGCTGGCCGAACGGTTCGACCGCCTCGGCCTGGACCGCCTCGACGACGTCCGGCTGGAGCTCTCTGCAGAGGCGCTCGCCGCATGGCTCGCGGATCCGGCCGCAAACTGAATCCTGCCGCGCCGGATCGGCGCCTCACACCACCACCGCCACCCGCTCCGACGGGACGTACGCCCTCCCGAGCGACGCGATCGCGCTGAGCCCGCGCCCGTTCGCCGGACCGATGTCGATGATCAGCACCTGGTCCACCTTCGGATCGATGATCTGCCCGAGATCCCGCCGCAGCTCCACGAGCTCCCGCCGGCTCAGCTCGCACTGCCACACCGAGAGCTGCAGCCAGTCGCCGTACCCCCGCATCGCCTTGAAGATCTTGCGCAGCCGCTTCGGATCGCAGACGTCGTAGCTCACGATGTAGCTCTGCCTCACGCCGGCCTCCTCTCCGTCTCTCCCGCTCTCTCTCCCCCTCGCCCTCGCTCCTCCTTCACCGCGTCCGGAACGATGGGTACGCTCCGACCTCGCCGAGCAGCACCCGCGCGAGCAGCCGCGCCTGCACCTCCAGCACCCGGCGGTAGCTGATCCGGTATCCGAACACCGGATGCGTCACGAGCTGGTCCATCCGCCGCTCGTACGCCAGAAGGAACTTCTTTCGCCCGGCCGGCCGCAGCGCCACCGCGCCCCCGAAGCGCTGGAAATCGTCCGGCGCGACCACCCCGTTGTTGATGGCGGCCACGACCACCGAGTCCGCCACGATCGGCCGGAACTCCTCCATCAGATCCAGCGCCAGCGCCGGCCGGCCAAAGCGCGGCTGGTGATAGAACCCGAGCAGCGGATCCAGCCCGACCGTGCCCAGCGTCGTCGCGAGCTCCTTCGCGAGCAGCGCGTACGAAAGCGACAGCAGCGCGTTCACCGGATCCCGCGGCGGCCGCCGGTTCCTCCCCTCCAGGTCGAACTCGCCCCTCACCTCGCCCGCGGCCTTCAGCATGCCGGCGAACGCCCCGAAATACACCCGGGCCGCGGTCCCCTCGATCCCGAGCAGCGACGGCAGCGAGGCCGCCTCGGCGGCCTTGCGCGCGAGCTGGTCGAGCTCCGACAGCACCACCGCCTCGGGCGCCGCGTGGTTGCGCCGGAGCATCGTCCTCGCGTTCTTGATCTTCGACACAACCACCCCGCGCGCGAACGACAGGCAGAACGCCTCGTCCGCCGCCGCCCGGTGCTGCGCGACCCGGAGCTCCACGTTGCGCGACTCGAGCCCCGTCGCGCGGCCAAGGTAGTAGCCGCCGTACGTCATCAGGCAGAGCGGTATCCCGCGCTCCAGCAGCGCCCGCATCGCCTGCGTCGAGATCTGCACGTTGCCGAGCAGGGCCACCTGCGACGTGTTCGAGAGCCGCGCCTCCGTCTGTCCCCCGGTCCGGGTGTAGATCACGAGCCGCTCCCCCGCGAGCCCGATGCGCGCCCCCTGCTCCTGCACGTACACAGGGACCTTGTCGTCGCGCGCCGGATGAAGCCGCCTGAGCTCCACCCGGCCCTCCTCGTCACCGTCCCCCACCCGCTCGTCCGCCCCCGCCGCGCCAGCGATCCCCCACGAATCCACCTCCAGCGGGCCCTCCAGCTCCTCCGACCCATCGGCGACGAGCGGCGGGTCCTCAGGCGTCACCGCCGCGTCGAGATCCTCGCCGGCGAGCCGCCGCAGCAGGTTGGTCTCGTCGGGCAAGCAGATCCCCACCAGCGAGCAACCGTTGCACTTCGGGCTGTCGACGAGCGGCGGGGGAATGGCCGCGGCCGTCGTCACCTCCCGCGCGCGCACCGCGGCCGCGTGCGTCGCAGCGATCAGCGCGTCGTCGATCGCAATCGAGACGCGCCGGCGCGACGCCGCGAAGTAGACGGCCGCCTCGTCGCAGGAATACCCGTGCTCGCGCAGGAGCAGCACGTGCGCGCAGAGCTGCGCGCGCTCCGGCAGGTAAGCCCCTCCGGGCACGTCCGGCGCATGGCCGCGCTTGTACTCGATCGGCAGGAGGCGCCCCGACGCGTCGCCCTCCACCACGTCGATCTTCGCGGTGATGCCGAGCCGCTCCGACGAGAGCCACACGCTGCGCGCCTCGTACGGCACCGGCTCCTCGCCCTCGTCGTCCCTGTCGCCCCGCCGCCCCGGCGCGCGCCGCCCCTGCACCGGCGCGGGCGTCGCCGCCGCCTGCTCCCCGGCGGAGCCGTGCGCCGCGCCCGCCGGCCGCGGCGGCAGCTCGCCGCCCGCGACGTCCGCGCGCCGGTGCACGCTCCGGCCCTCCACCGTGAAGACGTTGTCCTCGAACTCGCCTTGCGCCCACTCCAGGTAGAGCAGGCGCTCGCAGTAGAGCACCTCGTTGATCATCCGCGCCGGCACCAGCTCCGGCGGCGTCCCCGCAACCGGCAACCTCCGCGGAAGCGGCTTCGCCCGGATCAGCGGCTCGCTCGACTCGCCCGTCACTCGCTCAGGAGCTCGCGCCATTCGTGGCACCCCCTTTGGCTGCCATCAAACGCCTTCGCGTCACGCAGAGTCAAGAATGCGAACCCATGAATTTAACTTGAGAATCCTGAGCGGCTCACCGCAATGTCAGGCAAGAGTCATGGTGTTCTCCCGCGCGACATTGCGCCGGTAGCGGCGCTACAGCCAGCGCTGCTCGTGCGAAGGCCAGAGACCCCTCGCGAGCTGGCTCCGCCTCGGGAGGCGTTTCTCACCTCTTTGTCGCCTCACGGTGCCGCACCCCATGGCCAGCTCCGGCCGCCGGGGCTACGGGCATCCTGGTGTTCCGCCAGGCAGGCCGAGCTCGGCTGCGCACGTCACCCAGAGAAATTCGCACGGCTTCCCGCAAGGCGGCGCCGTATGGCATCGCCCTCTTCCCATTCCCCCTCTCCTCTGCGATGGTAAGCACCGCCGCGTCGGCCGCGCGACGCCGGCGCCGAGCCGCATGAGCTCGCCCCGGATCGCGCAGCCTGGAGCTTTTACCCGTTTTCCGCCCACGTTCCGCCCACGGAGGACCGATGCGCTCTCTCGACCTCGATACCCTTGCGAACGCCGTCGCTGGCGGCGCTGCCGCGATCCGCGCGATCACGCGCCTTGAGCCCGCGGGCGGGCCCGGCGACAAGGTCTTCCCGCCGACCTACGTCAAGGAGCGCAACGCGACCACGAAGTATGCGACGGAGCAGCGGCGCATCGACGGGCGCGAGGTGACTACGGTGCTCCTCGACTCGGTCGCTTCCCAGGCCAACCGCTTCGAGGAGGCGCTGCTCGACGGATTCCGGCGCGGAGAGCTCCCCTTCCCCATCGTGCAGGTCGACTTCTCGAACGAGGAGGGGCTCGCGGACCTCGAGCAGATCACGGCGCTCCAGGCTCCGCACCGCATCGCCGACGCGCTCCTCCGCGACAGCGTGCTGGGCGGCACCCCGTTCCGTCACACGGCCGTCGGCAAGGAGGTGACCGACGCGCGCCCGACCCATGCGACGGCCATCTTCAAGTACTGCCCGACAGCCCTGATCTTCGGCGTGTGGGACAGCACCGGTCCGAAGGGCGGCCTCGGCGCCAAATTCCAGCGCTGCCTGGTCTCCGAGATCGTCGGCATCGACGTCGCGACCGGCGTGAAGACGGCGAGCCGCCTCGACCCCGCCGGCATCCAGACGAAGGCAGGCCCGGTGTTCAAGCACAAGGACCCCAGCCAGGACTGGACCGTCGACCCGAAGGAGGCCGAGCTCGCCAAGGGCAAACCCGTCGAGTTCTCGCGCAGCGGCGGCGACGGCAAGAAGGGCTCTCCGTCGGCCATCAACCACGGCAACATCCCGCCGAGCATCGACGCCGCGGCGGGCGGGGTCACGATGAGCCACGCCGTGCAGACCACCGTGCTCTCGCTCGGCGCCCTCCGCCGCCTGCGATTCCAGACCGCCTGCTCGGGCGAGCGCCTCCCCGCCGAGCAGCGCGACGCGGCCGAGACCGCGGCGCGCACCGCCCTCGCCGCGCTGGCCCTCGCCGCTGTCGTCTACCAGCGCGACCAGGGTTACGATCTCCGCTCGCGCTCGACCCTCGTCGCGAAAGAGCCCCTCATTTTCGAGGTCATCGGCCGCGACGGCGGCGAGCCGGAGCGCTTCTCGCTCTCGCGGGCCGAGGCCGCGGCCTTGCTCAAGGGCGCCGAGCAGAAGGCGCGGCAGATAGGTCTCGGCTGGGATCCGAAGCCCATCACGCTCACGCCGGCACCGAAGCTCGCGGGCCTCATCCGGAAGAGCCGCGAGCTGGCGGCGAGCGGCGAGGCCGAGGACGAGGGCTGATGCTCGCGATCGAGGTCGCCCTGCTGACCGGCCGCTACGTGGCGACCGCCGTCGACGACCGCGACCGGGCCGAGTGGCCGCCGCACCCGGCTCGGCTGTTCTCGGCCCTCGTCGCGGCATACTTCGACACGCTCGATCCGTCCGCCGAGGAGCGCGCCGCGCTGGAGTGGCTGGAGCAGCAAGGCCCGCCCGAGATCACGGCCCCCGAAGCCGCGGCGCGGGAGGTCGTGACCGTGTTCGTGCCGGTGAACGACACGAGCGTGGTCGGCTCGCTCGACGACGAGGCGCTCACCGTGCGCGAGGCGCGCGCCGAGCTCGACGCCGCACGGCCGAAGGGCGGAAAGCCGCTCGCCGCCGCCGAGAAGAAGCTCGTCAAGGCCGAGGCGCGCTTCCTGGAGGCGGTGCGCAAGGCGATCGCCCCGGTCCCGGCCGGGAAGGAGGGGAAAGATGGGCCGGTCAGGGCGGCGTCGATCCTGCCCGAGCGCCGGACGCGGCAGCCGCGCACCTTCCCGTCGAGTGCACCCACCGAGATGGGACCCGCCATCCCGCGCATCGTCTTCGCGTGGCCGAGCGCGACCCCCACGCCCGAGCAGCGCGCGGCGCTCGACACGCTCGCCGGGCGGGTGACGCGGCTTGGGCACTCCTCGTCGCTCGTGACCGCCCGCGTGCGCGACGACCGCCCCGAAGCAACCTGGGTCCCGGACGATAACAGCCCGGGACGCGCCGGCGGCGAGGCGGTGCTCCGCGTCGTCGGCCCGGGCCAGCTCGCGGCCCTCGGCGCCGCCTTCGAGCTCCAAGCCGACACGCCCGGACGGGTCATGCCGGCATCGTTCCAGCGCTACGTCCGCCCTCGCGCCGCCGGCGAGGCGAGCGCGCCAGCGCCCCTCTTCGGCGATGGGTGGATCGTCCTGCGCCGGATCGCCGGCCCGCGCCTCCCCTCGCTCCGGGCCGTCGACGTGGCCCGGACGGTGCGCAAGGCCATGATGGCGGCCTACGGTCCCGGCGCGCCCGAGATCCTCTCGGGGCATCGCGCATCCGGCGGGCCGAGCGAGCGCCCCCACCTCGCCTATGTGCCGTTGCCGTTCGTCGGCAACGAGCATGCCGATGGCGCGATCCTCGGGGTCGCGTTGATCCTGCCGCGGGACGCGACGCGCGACGAGCGGCTCGCCGTCTACCGCGCGCTGGACGCGTGGGAGCAGCAAGCGCGCGGTGGCGACGAGGAGCTGCCGAGGCTCCCTGTCCACCTCGGCAAGGCCGGCGAGCTCATGCTCGAGCGGCTGGAAGAGCAGACGTCCGCGACGACGCTGAGGCCCGCGACCTGGTGCGCCGAGGCCGCATCCTGGGCCAGCGCCACGCCGGTCGCCCTCGATCGCAACCCGGGCGATCTCGGCGCGCGCGATCCGCAGAAGGAGGCCGCCGCCTACGCCGAGGCCGAGGCGACGCTCGCCGTCGCGTGCGAGCGGATCGGGCTGCCGCGACCATCGCGCGTGACGGTCGTGCCTGCAGCGCCCCTCGCGGGCGCCGACAAGGCCCGACGGTTCCCGCCATTCCATGCGGGCAAGCCTCCCGTGCAACGCGTGCTGGTGCACGCGACGCTCACGTTCGACGCGCCGGTGAGGGGGCCCATCCTGCTCGGCGCCGGCCGTTACTTCGGCCTCGGCCTCTTCCGGCCGCTGAGGGCCAATGGCTGAGCTCTCGCCCGACGACTTCGCCGCGTACTTCGAGGCGATCCACGGCGCGGCGCCGTTCCCGTGGCAGGCGAGGCTGCTCGCCGACGTCACGCGCGAGGGGCGCTGGCCGACGCTGCTCGATCTGCCCACGGGCGCGGGCAAGACGGCGGCGATCGACATCGCCCTCTTCCACCTCGCGCTCGACGCCGCTGCGCCGGCGGCGCAGCGCACGGCCCCCCGGCGCATCTTGATGGTCGTGGATCGGCGCACGGTCGTCGATCAGGCGTTCGAGCGCGCGAAGAAGATCGCCAAGGTGCTCGAGGGCGCGCGGGACGGCGTCCTCGGCGCCGTGGCCGATCGGCTCCGAGCGCTCACCGGCCCTCGGGGGGATGAGGCGCCGCTCGCGTTGGCGCAGCTCCGCGGCGGCATGCCGCGCGACGATGCGTGGGCGCGTAGGCCTGATCAGCCGCTCGTGGCCGTCTCGACTGTGGATCAGGTCGGCTCGCGGCTGCTCTTCCGCGGCTACGGCGTGAGCGACGCCATGCGCCCGATCCACGCGGGGTTGCTCGGCAACGATGCGCTCCTGCTGCTCGACGAGGTGCATCTGTCGCAGCCGTTTCGCAAAACGCTGCGCTCGCTGTGCCGGTATCGCACGTGGGCGACCCGCACGCTGCCCGACCGATGGCAGATCGTGGAGATGTCGGCCACGCCGGGCAGCAAGTCGGCGACCCCGGGCGGCTCGTCCGACGCGTCCGAGGGTGAGCGCGAGTTCGGACTGAACGACGACGACCGCCGCGACGAGCGGCTCGCGAGGCGACTCCAGGCGAAGAAGCCGGCCGCGCTCGCTGAGGTGAAGGTGAGCGGCGGGGAGGACGCGAGAAGAGCGACGTTCGCCGACGCGTTCGCCGAGCACGCCCTGCGCTTCGTGGCGCCGGGGCGCGCCGTCGGCGTCATCGTCAACCGCGTCGCCACGGCGCGCGAAGCGGCCGAGGCGATCCGGCGGCGGTCCGGCGGCGCCGTCGACCCCATCCTCGTCACGGGCCGCATGCGTCCGCTCGATCGGGACGATCTGGACGCGAGGCTCGGCCCGCTCGTGCGCACGGGCCGGCCGCGCGACGCAGCCGCGGACCCGGTGGTGATCGTCGCGACCCAGTGCATCGAGGCGGGCGCCGACTTCGATCTCGACGCGATCGTGACCGAGTGCGCCTCGATCGACGCGCTCCGGCAGCGCTTCGGTCGCCTGAACCGGATCGGCGCCATCGAGGACGCGCGCGGCGTGGTGCTGGTGCGCTCGGACGCGCTCGCCAAGGATCTCGTGGATCCGGTTTATGGCAAGGCGCTCGCCGAGACGTGGGCGTGGCTCAACAAGGCAGCGCGCGATTTCGGCATCCAGGAGATGGCGGCGGCGCTGCCCGAGGGCGAAAGGCTCGACGCAATGCTTTCGCCGAAGGCGCGCGCGCCCGTGATGCTCCCAGCGCACCTCGACGCATGGGTGCAGACGCGGCCGAGCCCGGCGGTCGATCCCGATGTCTCCCTATGGCTCCATGGGATCGATCAGGAGCATGCGCCCGAGGTGCAGATCGTCTGGCGCGCCGATGTGACTGAAGCGCTGCTCGCGCAGGCGAAAGAAGATGAGGAGGCGCGCGAGGCGTTGTTAAAGCGTGTGGAGGCGTGTGCGCCGGTCGGGCTCGAGGCGATCTCGATGCCGATCCATGCGGTGCGGGCGTGGCTCCAGGGCGGCGCGGCACCCGATCTCGCGGACATCGAAGGGCGCGCGGAGGGAGAGGACGACGGGAAACTGCGGGGCGGACGACTCGCGCTCCACTGGCAGAGTGATGAGAGCCGGGTGGTCGGGCCCGGCGACCTTCGCCCAGGCACCACGCTCGTGGTTCCGAGCACGTATGGGGGCCTTGCCGGCGGCACCTGGGATCCTTCGGCCCAGAAGCCCGTCTCGGACCTGGGCGATCGCGCTCGATGGCAGCAGACGGGGCGCCCGACGCTGCGACTGCATCTCGACGTCCTGCGGCAGCATGCTGACCTCACGGATGCTGCATTGCGGAAGGTCCCCGTGCCGGTCGTGGACGAGGGGTCGGGCGCCGAGGATCGCGAGGCCGTCGACGCGTGGCTCTCAGAATTGAGCGCGGCAATGGCCGCGACATCGTGGCTCGGCCAGGTGCTCAAGGCGGTCGCGGTGAAGGGCAGGAGGCGCCCCGCCCTCGTGCGGCTCGACGGCGTGGAGCTGGCGGGCGAGGACGGAGAGCCGCGGGTCGAGGCGGGCTATTTCGCGCTCATCGGTCGCTTCCGCACGCATGACGAGGGGGCGGGCGACGTGACGACGGAGGACGACGGCGCATCGTATACGGGCGTCGAGGTGACGCTGCGCGAGCACCTGGGAGGCGTCGCTTCCTGGGCCCGGCGGTTCGCCGAGCACTGTGGGCTCCCGCCCGATGTCGCGCGCGCCGTCGAGCTGGCGGCGCGCTGGCACGACGCCGGGAAGGTCGATCCGCGGTTCCAGCGGATGCTCCACGGGGGCAGCGAGCTCCGGGCGGCGGTGGCGCCCGAGCCGCTCGCCAAGAGCGCGCTCGTCGCTGCGGATCGCGCTGCGCGGGCACACGCACTGGCGCGATCCGGATATCCGCGGAGAGCCCGGCACGAGCTCTCGTCCGTTGCGCTCCTTCAGGGCTGCGCATGGCTGTTCGACAAGGACAAGGATGTCGATCGCGATCTGGTCCTGCACCTCATGGCCTCGCATCACGGCTGGTGCCGGCCGTTTGCGCCGGTCGTCGCAGATGACGAGCCCGTCGACCTCGCCCTGGACGTGGAGGGCGAGCCCGTGCGCGTCTCGAGCGATCACGGCCTTGCGCGGCTCGACGAGGGCATCGCCGAGCGGTTCTGGCGGCTCGTGCAGCGCTACGGCTGGTTCGGCCTGGCGTGGCTCGAAGCGATCCTGCGGCTCGCCGATCACCGGCGGAGCGAGGAGGAGCAGCGCGGCGACGTCGGGGCGAGGGAAGAGAGATGACCGAGCTCTTGCTGACCGGGCTTGATGGCAAGAATCCGCTGGCGTTCCTGGCGGCGCTCGGGGTGCTCAACGCGCTCGCCGACCGGACGAAGGACGGAACGCCGGAGCCAAGGCTCGTCTGGCGCGCCGGCGGTACCTACCAGCCGGCGATCGTGGGCGGCCCGGATCGCGGCGCGTTGCTCGATGTGCTCGTGCGGGATCTGGAGAGCTTCCGCGGAGAGCCCGCGATCGAAGGGCTGCGTTATCGCAAGGACGGCGACGGGGCCGAGGCGCACGATCTCAAGCCGCCTCCGGGCTACTTCGCGGAGTACCTGAGCCGCCTGGTAAGCGATTACCCGAGCCGTCTGGTAAGCGACGAGCTGCGGCGGAGCCTCGCCTTCGCCGCCGCGTTCGCGACGGATGTGGCGGTGGACAACAACGGCAACACGAAGCCGACCGCGCTGCATTTCACCGCGGGCCAGCAGGAGTTCCTCACGATGGTGAGCGAGCTCATCCAGGGCGTGCGCGTCGAGGACCTGGAAGAGGCCCTGTTCGGGCCGTGGAGGTACGAGCGACCGCTCCCGGTGCTCCAGTGGGATAACACCTCGGCGCGCGACTATGCGCTGCGCGCGAGCGATCCCTCGAAGGACAAGAAGCTCGGCGTGCCCGGGGCGGACTGGCTGGCGTTCCGGGGCTTGCCGTTCATCCGGGTGGCCCCCGTGGACGACCGGATCGTAACGACCGGGTGCAGCGGCGAGTGGAAGACAGGCATGTTCCGGTGGCCAATCTGGACGGTGCCGCTCTCGCGCTCGGTGATCGGCTCCGTCCTGACGTCGTCAGAGGTCTTCGAGGTGAATCCGAGCGTCCTGCGCGCCCGCGGCATTGCCATCGTGCTCGAGTCCGCGATTCGCCGGAGCGATCAGGGCGGCTACGGGAGCTTCGCCCCGGCGCGCATGGCACGCCCGGTGCGGGTGGGCTGATCCGCGGGGCGGCGGAGCCGGGGCGCGGCTCCACGGGTATGTCCATATCAACGCGAGGATGGGATCCGCCCAACTTCGTAGAGCACGGATTTGCCAAAGTCGCGATCGACGTGCCGAGCTTGGCTGCAGATCTGGACAAGTAGGCGCGCTCGGCGCCACACCGTGGCCGACAGACCAGCACGAGGGTACGGAGCTGGAGCGTCACGAGTGGCTTGCCAGGAACAGGCACCGGTTACACTTGCCACGCAAGAGGAAACAACCATCGACACACCACGATCACACACCACAAACACTCAACCATGACCGAGCCAACCAACAAATAAACTAGCCCCAACACAACATCACCACGCGACACTCTAGCCACCCGATCTCGCTTGACAACAAGAGCATCAGAATCCAAAACGAAGACCACGTAGTCAGCCCTCTTAGCTCTACCCACGACAGCAATTGAGAGCTCTTCCGCCGGCAAACCGACGAACACCCGCGACCTTATCACCTTGCTTGACTGGGCTCTGGAACCACCCACAACACCAGAAACAGCCCTCATATTGCCTGACGCAGCGAGACCAACGGCATCAGACCAGCACTCCTGAATTTCTGTTACCATCAACTCGAGGAGACTCCGAGCATTGGCGAGCCACGAAGAAAACACTGGTACCAAACCGCCTCTGCGGTCGGCGCCCCGACTTTTTCTGGGCCATACAATACGCCTCGAAACTCTCGCACTTGCCTCGAGCTCTTACCAAAGACGTATCCGAGCATCACCTCGACATCATGTTTCCACCTTGTAAATTCCTGCGACGCACCGCCAGCAGACATCACCGCGGGTATTCGCTCAAGGGCGGCCCTAACGCGGGCCACCGCCTGCACCTTACTCATCTGACTACGTACCATCATACACCTCCCCCAACAACGAAACCGAGCACGACTGCTAATGTAAAATCACGGGAAGATATAGAGCAACACAATGTGGCCGCCGCACTCAGCGACGGAGCGTACCGCCGCACTCAGCGGAGGAACGTGTAAGTGGCTGGACCCGCCAGCCGTCCTGACCATACTTCAGGGAGGCCCACATCGGCGAACTCGACGATATGGGAAGACGCCATGAGCCGCTCTATACTGCTAGATTTGAGCGTCATAGCATCCGCCCCTTCTTTGCGGCGCTCTGCACGGACCGTCAAAACTCGATCCCCGCCTTCCTCTCGACCCTCCACCTGTCCTGACCATCAATCGCCCTCCACCTGCTTCTCGGCCCTCCAGCCGTACAGACCATCAACCTTTACAGACCATCAACGCAGAATGGCTGGCGCTCAGGCCCTACTGTGAGGCGCCCGCCTGATGCCGTCCCGACGGATGAGCCAGAACCGCGAGCGTTCCAACTCATCTGCTCACTCTTCGTCTTAATCTGGATTCGCGCGCTTCCTTGGCGTGACCGCAATGACCAAGCTCACCGGCTGATGCTGTCCGTAGACGCGCCGCCCACGTGGCTCACTGGTCCGAAAGCGAGCTAAGGAGGACCATGTGCCTGTCCGGTGACGCATCGGCTTCCGTCTCCACGAGCCTCGGCCTGCGCCTCACCTTCGCCGAGCCCGTCCGTGGCCCGATCGCCGTCGGCTACGCCTCGCACTTCGGCCTCGGCACGATGGCGCCGGCCCCCTGATCCGCCGCCCCGGATCCCCTTCATCCCCTCCCCACCCCGCCGTACCATCCTCGCTGGAGGCTTCCATGCCGACCGCGACGCGACCCCAGAACGCCACGCTCACCGGCGCGCTCCCGCTCGACCGCCCCACGGCGGAGCGCCCGCACCGGCTCTACGTGGCCACCTCGAACCACTGCAACCGCGCCTGCCCGTGGTGCTGCACCTGCTCGTCGCCCCGGGGCCGGACCTTCCTCGCCCTCGACCGCTACCGCGCCAGCTTCCCGGCCGAGGGCCCCTTCGAGGTGCAGCTCGAGGGCGGCGAGCCCACCATCCACCCGCACTTCGACGAGATGGTCCGGCTCGCCCGCGCCGAGCCCCGCTGCGCGCGCGTCGTCGTCGTGACCAACGGCGTCGAGATCCCGCGAGACCCGGCCGGGCTCGACGCCTGGCTCCAGAAGCTCGGCGCGCCCACCACCCTCAAGCTCTCGATCAACCACCACCTCCTCGAGCACGACAGCGGCCTCCTCCCCCTCGCGCGCGCCATTCGCGAGCGGCTCTCCGCGCTCGGCGGCGACCGCCAGCTCGTCCTGAACGTCCGGCTGCGCAAGACCGAGGCCGACGGCGACGCGCGGGTCGTGGAGGCGGTGCGCGACGCGGGGCTCCTCGCGCTCGCCAACGTGTTCTACCTCCAGCGCTACGGCTTCGCGCAGAAGCGCGAGGACTGGGACGAGCCGTTCCTCGTCGGCACCCATTTCACGATGCTCAACCCGGACGGCCGCGCCTTCGGCCCCGACCTCGTGGCGCGCTCCGACGCCATGAGGAGCCTGCCGTGAGCGCGCGCCCCTTCCGCGACGAATGGCGCCGCCTGAAGAGCCGCGCCTTCGATCTGACGGGCAACAGCACCGCCGGCGACACGGTGCGCTTCGACCTGTGGGGCCGGCCCGTCGAGATCTACCGCAACGCGAACTTCTCCATCTACAGCCGGCAGCCCTGCAATGCGAAATGCCACTTCTGCGTCGAGGAGCTCCGGCCGGCGTCGCGCGGGCGGAGCCTGTCCTTGCAGAAGACCGTCGAGGACGACGACGGCCGCTATTTCGACGCCATGGCCGAGTCCCTGGACGCGCTCCGGCCGCTCGATCCGACGGTATCCATCACCGGCGGCGAGCCGAGCCACGATCCGAGGCTGCCCCGCATCCTCGCCCTCGGGCAGGCCCGCCGGGGGCGCAAGCGGACGCTCACCACGAACGGCTCCGGGCTCCTCCAGCGGCGCGAGGGAAAGCGGGTGATCGACTGGATCGTCGACACCGGCGTCCGGCACCTCAACATCAGCCGCGCCCACCCCGATCACGACACGAACGCCAGGCTGATGGTGATGAAGGACGGCCTGAGCGTCGACGAGCTGCGCGGCGTCGTGGCGGCGGCAGCGGCGGGCGGCACCCGGGTGCGCCTCTCCTGCGTGCTCCTCCAGGGGCAGATCGACGCGGTCGAGCACATCGTGGCCTATCTGCGGTTCGCCCGGTCGCTCGGCGTGGACAACGTGATCTTCCGGCAGCTGATGAAGACCGACCCCAACGCGGTGGTCGAGAACCACGTCGTGAAATACAGCGATCGCGCCCGCGTCCGGCTCGAGCCGATCCTCGACGCGCTCAGCGCCGACGCGCGGTTCTCGTTCGAGCGGCAGATCGTGGGCTATTATTATTATGTCGAGGTCTTTCGCTTCGAGGACATCGATGTCGTCTTCGAGGAGGCCGATCTCGCCCAGCTCGAGGAGACGAAGCGCTCCGGTCCAAGCATCGTCCACGAGCTCATCTTTCACCCGAACGCGACGCTCGCCTCCACCTGGCAGCCCTGGGACGGCATCCTGGGCCCGCCCCCGGCGGCGCGCGCGCCGCTCGACCCGTCATGACGCCGCCCGTCATCCCCCTTCCCTACATCGGCCGGAACCTGCTCTTTCTCGAGGAGGTGCTGGACGAGCTCGACGGGCGCGGCATCACGGGCCCTCTCCTGTTCCGCGCGAGCGAGGCGGACAAGCTGCCTCGCCTCCTCGAGCACGGCACCGACCGCGCCGGATACCCCGGAGACCGGCCGTGGACCGACGGCCCCGACCAGGGGCGCCCGATCCGACACGAGGACGTGATCTTCGCGACCACCGAAGGCGAGATCCGGTGGGGAGAGCGGGAGCTCGAGCGGTCCACGTCGCTCAAGAAATTCGCCGCCATACAGCGGCCCCTGTTCGTCGCGCACGACGCCCACCGCTTCGTCAAGCTGTGCGACCGGCAGTACGAATACCGCGATCCAGCGCGGAAGCAGGCGGCGCTCCTCGCGCTGTTCCCGGTGACCAGGGTCGATCCGATCCAGGGCTGGTTCTCCGAGGACGACGGCCTCGCGTACCGAGCGCTGGTGCGCGCGATCCGGGGCGGCGCGATGGTCGAGGTGGGCTGCTGGAAGGGGCTCTCCACGGCGTATATCGGGCGGCTCGCGGCGAGGAACGGCGTCGCGCTCCACTGCGTCGACGCGTGGGAAGGCTCCAGCGACCAGTACGGCGAGCGGTATCGCGCCCTCCTGGCCGCGGAGGACGTGCCGGGCGCGTTCCGGGCGAACATGGAGGCGCTCGGGATCCGGCCCCACGTCCTCCGGATGCCGTCCACGGACGCGGCGGCGCGCTTCGCCGACGCGAGCCTGGATCTCGTGTTTCTCGACGGCTCCCACGACCGCGCGGCCGTGCTCGCCGATCTCGAGGCCTGGTGGCCCAAGCTCAGGCCGGGCGGCGTCCTGGCCGGTCACGATCACAACGAGGAGCACGCGGGCGTCGTGGACGCGACAGCGCACTTCATCTCCCTGGCCGGACGGCCCATCGAGCGCGGCGCCGGCTCGGTGTGGTGGGCGCGGCGATGAGAGCGGTGGAGACGGGAAAGCGCCTCTTCGTGGCGACCGGCGCCTACGCGTGCGGCAAGACCACGACGCTCCGCCATCTCGCGTCCACGCGGGGCCACCGCGTGCACGGCGAGGCGCACCGCCGCGTGCTCGACGAGCTCGGGGCGCGCACCCACGGCCATCCGCCCGACGAGCCGTTTCGTCCCATCGACGCGCCGGACCACGTCTGTCCGATGTGCCATAAGCGGGAGTTCGCCGCGCGGGTGCTGGAGACCCAGAAGGCGATCGAGGCGGACGCGCGGGATGGCGACTGGCTGGAGCGCGGGTATCTCGATCCGGTCGAGTACTACCTGCGCACGAGCGGAGAGGCGGAGTATCCGTGGCCGCCCGGCGAGCCGGCGTTCGAGCGCTATGCGCTGGTGTTCCTGTTCGCCGTGATGCCGGAGCTGCAGGCGCCTCGCTGGGGCAGGAGCCGCGAGGCGCGGGCCGCCGAGGCGGAGCGGATCAACGAGCGGCTCGGCGCGCTCTACCGCGCGGCCGGCTTCGAGGTGATCGACGTCGGCCCGGGGACCGTGGAAGAGCGGGCGGAGCTCCTGGCGAGCCACGTAGGGGTGGGCGATGTCGGGTGAGCAGCGCTTCGTGCTCTATGGCGTCCCCTGGCAGACCTACGTGAGGCTGCGGGACGAGCTGGACACGCCGGGCCTGCGGATGACCTTCTGCGAGGGGACGCTGGAGCTGATACGCCCGTCCATCGATCACGAATCGGCGAAGAAAACCATCGCCCGCCTGATCGAGATCTTCGCGCTGGAGCGGGATGTGCCGCTCTATGGCTACGGCTCGACCACGTTCCGTCGCGAGGCCAAGGCACGCGGCCTCGATCCCGACGAATGCTATTGCGTCGGCGAGGCGCTCAAGGAGTTCCCCGACATCGCGATCGAGGTGATGCTGACGAGCCGTGGGATCGACAAGCTGTCCGTCCTACAGCGGTCTCGGCGTCCGCGAGGTCTGGTTCTGGGAGCACGACGCATTCCAAATCCACGCATTGCGCGGCGAGGCGTACGAGTCCATCGCGGCCAGCGAGCTGCTCCCGGATCTGAATCTCGTCGCGCTCGCGCGTTTCGTGCGCTGGCCGGATCAGCACGCGGCGGTCAAGGCGTTCCGCGGCTGGCTGCGGGACGGCGGCTGAGCCCGCTCCCGCGGCGGCGCGCGCCGTTCACCCCTCCGCGAAGTCCTGAGCGAGCCGCACGTCCTTGAGCTCCGCGCCGAGCAGCTCGATCGCGGCCGTGACGAGCGGGTGGTCGGCCACGGCGCGCCGGGCGGCCTCGACGCGGGCCTTGCGCTCGGCGGTCTCGACCTGCGCGAGCGACGGGCCGGCGGTGCCGCGGGTGACCGTCTCGAAGACCAGCTCGGCGGGGCCGCCGAAATGGGCATGCAGGACGCGGGCGAGCATCTCGCGGGCCGCGGGCTCGGTGGCCTGGCCGGACAGGAACGAGTTCGCCTCGTAGCCGAGGACCACGCGCGTCGGCGAGAGCTCCAGCACGGCCGCGTGCTCGAGCACCGAGGCGAGCGCCGGGCGCTGCGCCCGGACCGCGGCGATCACCGCGCGCCAGGTAGCGAGGTCGCCGGCGCTCATCGCCGGGGGCGGCGCGCTCGTCCTTGACACCGGGCCCGGCGCCGCGGGGGCCGCCGGGGCGCTCTGCGGAGCCGCCGGGGCGCTCTGCGGAACGGAGTACAGCGCGCCGCGCGGCGACGGAGGCGGCGCGCTGTCGGGGCGGTACGCCGGAGCGGCCGCCCCGTTCGCGTACGGAGCCTTCGCGAACGCCGGCGCGGCGCTGCCCGCGAAGGCCGGCGCGGCGCTGCCCGCGAAGGACGCCGCCGCGCCGTTCACGCCCGGCGCGCCGTTCACGAGGGAGACGACGTTCGCCGCCGCGCCGTTCGCCGCCACGCCGCCGTTCGCGCGCGCCACCCCGCCCGCCGCCGGCGCGCCGTAGGCGGCCACCGCGCCGCTCGCAGCCGCCGCGCCGCTCGCTCTCGCCACCCCGCTCGCCGCCGTCGCGCCGCCTGCCACCCCCACCGCGGGGCCGTGCGCTGCCGCCGCGCCGTTCGCCGCCGCGCCGTTCACCCTCATCGCCCCGCCCGCGCCAGGCGCGCCGTTCGCGAACGCGACGCCGTTCGCCGCCGCGCCGTTCGCCGCCGCGCCGTACCCAGGCGCCGCGCCGTACCCAGGCGCCGCGCCGTACCCAGGCGCCGCGCCGTACCCAGGCGCCGCGCCCGCCCCGCGCGCATCCGCCCGCGCCTCGTCCAGCGCAGCCTCGGCCGGCGCCGCGCCGCGCCGGGGCGCGGCCGCTCCGCCCGGCGGCGCGCCGGGCCGCTGCGGCGCGCGCTCCGGCGCACCGCCGCCTCCACCGCCGCCGCCGCCTCCGCCGCCGTTCAGGCGCCGCTCGAGATCGCCGAGGCGGCGCAGCAGCTCGTCGATCGGCAAGAGCGGCGGCCGCCTCGCGAGCCGGACGAGCGCCATCTCGAGCGAGGCCCGCGGCTGGCCGCTCCGGACGATGTCGTCGAAGGAGCGCGAGAAGCCCTGGTGCAGCCGCGTGAGATCGTCCGCGTCCGCGCGCGCCGCGAGCGCCCGCGCGTCGGCGACCTCCTCGTCGGCCAGATCCAGCAGCGGCGCCGGATCGTCGCAGACCTTCGCCACCACGAGATCGCGCAGGTGCGCGAGGAAGTCGCGGGCCACGTGCGGCAGGTCGTACCCCTCCTGCGCGAGCTCGCCGACGATGCGCACGCACGCCGCGGCGTCGCCGTCCACGAGCGCCTCCGCGAGCCGGTGCAGCACCACGCGATCGGCGACGCCGAGCACCTTCGCCACGCCCTCGGCCGTGATGCGATCGCCGCTCGTCCCCACCCACGCGATCACCTGGTCGAGCAGGCTCATCGCGTCGCGCATGCTCCCCGCCGCCTCCCGCGCGAGCGCGCTGAGCGCCGGATCGTCGGCGGGGATCTTCTCCTGCTCGAGCACCCAGCGGAGCCGCGCCGCGATCGCCTGCGCCCCGATGAGCTTGAAGTCGTAGCGCTGGCACCGGCTCAGGATCGTGACCGGGACCTTGTGCACCTCCGTCGTCGCGAAGATGAACTTCACGTGCGGCGGCGGCTCCTCCAGCGTCTTCAGGAACGCGTTCCACGCCGCGTTCGAGAGCATGTGGACCTCGTCCACGATGAAGATCTTGAACCGGTCGCGCGCCGGCCGGTACGGCAGGCTCTCCTGGAGCTTGCGCACCTCGTCGACGCCGTTGTAGCTCGCGCCGTCGATCTCCTGGACGTCGACGTCCGCGCCGACGGTGATCTCGGCGCACGGCGCGCACGTCTGGCACGGCTTCGCCGTGGGGCCGTGCACGCAGTTCAGCGCCTTGGCGAGGATGCGCGCGCTCGTCGTCTTGCCGACGCCGCGGACGCCCGTGAAGAGGAAGGCGTGCGCGACGCGATCCCGCGCGATGGCGTTGGCGAGCGTCGTGGAGACGTGCTCCTGGCCGACGAGATCCTCGAAGGACTGCGGGCGCCATTTCCGCGCGAGGACGACGTAGCTCATACGCTGCTCGACTAGCACCTTCTTGCAGGCGCGTCGCCGCAGCTGTGACCGGCGCGGACGTCGCCCTGCATTCCGGTGAGTTTGCCAGAGTTGCCGCTCGAGACGCACCCCGCTCCGCCGGGACGGGATCCGGCCGCCGCGCGCCGGGGAGTCTCTGGAGAGGCGGCAGGAGCATCCACTGTGGAGAGGAGGAGGAGCCCGCAGCAGAGCCGACGAGGGAGAGGAGGAGGAGCCCGCAGCAGAGCCGACGAGCGCACGGCCGACGCCGGCGGCGCCTCGGACGTCGGCGGCGCCTCCCAGGCCCGGGGGAGCAGCGCCGCCGCGCGCCGCGCCCCAGGGCCAGGCGCCCGGGGCCTGGCCGCGCGCGGGGGGCCTGGCCGCGCGCGGGGGGCCTGGCCGCGCGCGGGGGGCCTGGCCGCGCGCGGGCGCCGCCGCGACGAGAGCGGACCGGGCGAGACGGGCCGCGCTCTCCGCATCCCCTTCCCGGTTGCGGCGCGGCGCGGTTCACGGCATAGACCGCCGTCTGACCATGCAATTTCGCGGCGGAATGAATGAGCTGGTTCGCCAGGCGGCGCGCATGCAGCGCAAGATCGACCAGGTGAAGGGCGAGCTGAAGGACCGCGAGGTGAGCGCGACCGCCGCCGGCGACAAAGTCACCGTCGTGGTCTCCTGCGAGGGCAAGGTGCGCCGGATCGAGGTCGACCCCGCGTTCCTCGCGAGCGAGGGCCTGGAGATGGCGCTCGACGCCGTCGTGGCCGCGTCGAACTCGGCGCTCGAGACGGCCGACAAGCTCGTCGAGAGCGAGATCGCCAAGGTGACCGGCGGCGTCAAGCTCCCCGGCATGCACACTTGATCGCGTTGCGTCCCCCGGCCTCGCCCCCCGGCTCCTCGAAGCTCCCGAACGGCGGCACCGCCGGCTTCCGCAGCGCGCCCGGCGGCCTGCCCGCCCGGCTGTCGCGCGTCGCCCAGCTGCTCGCGCGCCTGCCGGGCGTCGGCGAGAAGACGGCGCAGCGCTTCGCCCTCTTCCTCGTGACCGCCGGCGAGGACACCGCGCGCGACCTGGGCAGCGAGCTCGCGGAGCTCTGCGACCACATCCGGCCGTGCACCCGCTGCGGCAACATCGCCGAGATCGACGAGAGCGGCCGGGCGCTCTGCGCCATCTGCCAGGACTCGCGGCGCGACGGCGCCCTCCTCTGCGTCGTCGCGCGCGTCCAGGACCTCCTGGCGATCGAGCGGAGCGGGGCGATGCGCGGGCGCTATTTCGTGCTCGGCCGTCTCCTCTCGCCGCTCGAGGGGGTCGGGGCCGAGGAGCTGCCGCTCGAGGCGCTCCGGGCGCGGGCGCGCGACCCCGAGCAGCCGGTGCGGGAGGTGCTCGTCGCCACCCCGCCCTCCGTCGACGGGGAGGCGACCGCGCTGCTCCTCGCGCGCGAGCTCGGCGCCATGGGGATCCAGGTCACGCGGATTGCCAGCGGCGTGCCGCACGGGGGAGATCTGGAGTTCGCCGACCAGGTGACGCTGGGGCGAGCCATCGAAGGCCGGAAGAGCTTCGGCTAGCGGGAACCGCGCAGACCGGCCCCGCTCCACGCGAGCGAGGGCCGGGACCGGCGGGCCTTCCCCACGCCGGGGCGCTCCACGATTCAGAGGTCGACATGTCCAAAACCGCAATCACATCCGATCGGGCCCCGCGCGCCATCGGGCCCTACTCGCAGGCCGTCAGGGCCGGCGATCTCGTGTTCTGCAGCGGCCAGATCCCGATCGATCCCGCGACGGGCGAGCTCGTCGCAGGGGGGATCGAGGCGCAGACGGCCCAGGTGATCAAGAACCTGACCGAGGTGCTGTCCGCGGCCGGCGCGGGCTGGAACGACGTGGTGAAGACCACGATCTACCTGACGAACCTCGCGGATTTCGCCGTCGTCAACCAGGTGTACGGGGCGGCCGTCGGCGGCGTGCCGCCCGCACGGGCGACGGTGCAGGTGGCGGCGCTGCCCAAGGGCGCCGCCGTCGAAATCGAAGCTGTTGCCCATCTATCGCGATAATCGGGGAGCCGCGGCCGCGGTCCCCATCTCCAAAATGTCCCCGGGAGCCTCGACATGAGCACAAAGAACGAGAGCGAGAGCACGGAGCGGACCGCCAGCGCAGCCTCCGAACCTGCGCACGAGGGCGCCCCCGATGCAGAGAGCGGAGACAAGCCGCGCGCGCGGAGGGTCGTCCGCTCGGCGAGCACGTCGGCCAGCGCGAAGCGGGCCGACGAGCCGTCCGAGGGCGCCTCGGCGCAGCCCGCAGGCGAAGCGCCGCGCCCCTCGGCAAAGGCCGCCGCAAAGGAGCCACAAGGCTCGCTGCTGGACGTGATCGCGCCCCGCAAGCGGCCGGCGCTGGCGGACGCGCCGCCGGCCACGACCGAGGACGCCGCGCCGCCGCCCACCGTGGCGCCGCGCGTCGTGCGCGACTACCGCGCGCCCAGGCCCGAGCGGGCCGCCGCGGCGCCCGGCGCGCCGAGGCCCGACCGCGGGCCCAGGCCGGACCGCGGCCCGCGCCCCGACCGCGGCCCGCGCCCCGACCGGGGGCCCAGGCCCGACCGCGGCCCGCGCCCCGACCGGGGGCCCAGGCCGGAGCAGGGACCCGGCGCGGCCCAGGGGGCCGGCGCGGAGCAGGGCGCGAGGCCCGACCGCGGCCCGCGCCCCGACCGGGGGCCCAGGCCCGACCGCGGCCCGCGCCCCGACCGGGGGCCCAGGCCCGACCGCGGGTTCTCGGTGCGGCCGGGCGCGGAGGGCGGACGGGCGGACGGCGGGCGCCCGCAGGGCGCGCGGCCCGGGGCGCACGGCCCGGGGGGCGCCGAGGGACGAGCGCCCGCCGCGGCGAAGCCGCAGCAGGCCGACCGGATGGTGACGGTGGTCGGCCAGGGCGCGGCCGCGACGGTCGTGACGGGCAAGGGCGCCCGGCAGCAGGGCCCGGCCAAGCCGGCGCACCTTCTGTTCGCGCTGCCGGCGGCCAAGGCGAAGCAGGTCGCGGCGGCGGACAAGCCGGCGCTCACGGCGCGCGAGGCGCTCGCCGCGCGCACCGCGAAGGCGAAGCAGGCGACCGCGGCCGCGAAGAGCAAGGCCGACGGCGGGGCGCGCCCGGAGGGCGGCGCGGGCGCCGAGGCGGCGAAGGTCGAGTTCGACGCCGAGGTGCTCGCGGCGGGCTGGGATCGGGCGATCGAGGCGCTGCGGGCGGCGGGCGACGCCGCGCCGGCGCTCGTCGACGCCTGGCTCGGCGCGTCCAACGCCGAGGCGATCGCGGCGGCCGCCGAGTCGGAGGAGGCCTCCGGCGCGGCGCGGAAGGCGGCGCGGCGCGCGCTCAACGTGCTGAAGTCGCGCGGGGCGACGATCCCGACGCGCCCGCGCGTTGTGCGGCTCGCCGAGGAGCGCGCCGAGGTGATCGAGGCGACGCTGATCCCGCCCGACTCGAGCGGGACCGAGGCCGTCGCGATCACGAGCCGCGACACGAGCGGCCGCTACCGGATCGCGGAGGTGATCGTGCGCGATGGGGTGGGCGTGGTGCACGCCGGCGCGGGGTGGCTCAGCGGCTCGCAGCTCAAGGAGGGCCGGGCGCGCGCGCAGGACAACCTGGGCACGGCGCCCGTGCCCGTCTCCCTGGAGTGGGCCCGCCACCGGATCGCGATCGCGAAGCGGCAGAACGCCGTGTCGGGGCAGGTGCTGCCGCTCGGGCTCGAGGGGTGTCGCGACCTCATCGAGCCCGCGCCCGAGGCCGAGCCGCGGCACCCGGTGGCCGACCTCGAGGAGAGCCTGACCGACGAGCAGGTGGCGTCGCACGTCGCCGGCTCCGCGTCGCTGCACGACGAGCCGGAGTTCCGGCACTGGCTGCCCGCGCGGCAGGCGCTCGACGAGCTCCTGCAGAAGGTCGGCCAGCGGCTCGGGTCCGCCGGGATGCGCGATCCCGCGCTGGTGAACACGGCGCTTCGGGAGGAGCTCGAGCTCGCGACCGACCGGTTCTTCTCGCCCGAGGTGCGCGGGCAGCTCGCGGCGCGGATGCGGAGCAGCGCGGTCTCGCTGCGGGCGCGCAAGGGCGACGCGGCGGCCACCGCGGCCCTCGCCGTGGCGCGCTCCATCAAGGAGGCGGGGCTGATCACCTCGCCGCCGCGCGAGATCCCCTTCCTGGCGGCGTTCTTCCAGAAGGCGCTCGGCGTGCTCGCGCAGCAGGGCGGCGGGCAGCTGCGGGTCCCGGTCCCGGCCGGCGCGGCCGGAGGCGCCCCGGCGCCGGGCGGCGAGGGGTCTGCCGAGGGCTCGGGCGCCGAGTCGCCGAGCGGCGAGGGCCCGGGCGCCGAGGCCCAGCAGGCGGCCGGCGGGTGACCGAGGGCGCCGGCGCTCACGGCGCGTGATCGAGCGCGCCGGTTGCGCCGGCGCGTGATCGGCGCGCCGGCGAGCCCGGCGCGCTGGGAGACGAAAGCGGAGAGGCGAGCCCGGACCCCCCCGGCGCTCGCCTCTCCGTTTTTGCCCTGGCGGAGCTACTTCACGGCGATGGTGATGTCGCCGTTCTTGGTGAAGAGCTCGAGCAGGCCGCCCTCGCCGTCGCCCATCGTGTACGACGTCGCGCTGCCCTCGCCGGCGGTCGCCCACGTCGAGGGGATGCCCTGCTCCACGACGTCGCCGTTCAGCGTCTGCGCGGTCATCGTCCCGTCCACCCCCGCCGGCACCGCGAGCTCGATCGAGCCGTTGCCCGAGCTGATCGAGCCGTCCGAGCTGCTCCACGCGTCGAGGTCGACGAAGACGCCGCCGTTCTTGGTGGACACGTCGATCGCGCCGCGCGCGCCGACCACGTCGATGCTGCCGTTGTCGCTCACGACGGTGGTGCCGCGGGACGGGGCGCCGTCGAGGTCGACGTCGACGCTGCCGTTGTCCTGCTCGATGCGGAGCCCGCCGTCGAAGTCGTCCGGCAGGACGACCTCGATGTCGGCGCCGAGATACCCCGAGGAGCCGTCCCTGGTACGGGTCGTGATGACGACGTCGCCCTCGGTCTTCGCGGCGAGCTCGAGGTCCTCCTCGATCTCCTGCACCGCGAGCAGGTTCTCGTCCTTCTTGCGCATCGTGAACGGGGAGAAGGTGACCACGACGTCGCTCACGTTCCCGGTGCGGACCTCGACGTCACCGTTGTCGCTCACGATCCGGATGCTCTGGGTCGGGAGGTACTCGACCCGCACGCTCTCGTCGGTGCCTTCGTAGCGCACGAGGGTCTCGGCGGTGACGACACACCCGGCCGTCGCCGCGGCGGACGCGGCGCAGATCAGCGAGCAGGCGATTCGAAGCGAGCGATTCATCATGGATTCCTCTTGGGCAGATTGTACGGCGGGCGATGTTCGAGCCCCATCCGACCGCGCAAGGGCGCGTGCTGGCCCGTTTCTTGGACGCGCGCTCCGAGCGGCACATGCTGGATCGCAAGATTTCGACGCGGTCCGGCCAGCGGCCGCGGCTCAGGGCGCCTCCCACGGGAGGGGCGCATCGCCGAGACCTACCTTCTTGCGGAAAGCGGCGTGCAGCGACCGGGTCTTCGGGCCGGGGACGCCCGCGCCGATGGCGTGCCCGTCCACGCGCACGACCGGGACGATCTCGCGGAGGCTCGACGTGATGAACGCCTCCTCGGCGGCCAGGAGCCGGGCCATCGTGACCGGCTCGCAGCACACGGGGATGCCGAGCTCGCCCGCGACGTCGATGACGTTGGCCCGGGTGATGCCGACCAGGATCCCTGCCTCCTTGGGCGGGGTGATCAAGAGGTGCCCCGCCTCCGCCGCGCCCTCGTGCGCCGGCGGCCGCCGCTCCACCAGGAAGACGTTGGACGTGGTGCCTTCGACGACGTGGCCCGACGGGTCCAGGATCAGCGCCTCGTGGGCCCCGGCGGCCCGCGCCTCGCGCAGGGCGAGGAGGCTCTCGAGGTAGTTCGAGATCTTCGCCCCCGGCGCCGCGTCGCCGGCCCGCTGGGTGCGCGTCGTGATGGCCGAGATCCCCTCGCGGTAGAGCGCGCCCGGCAGCGGCTTGAGCGGCTCGACGAGGATGACGCGGAGGGGCGCGCCCGCGAGCGCGGGATCGAGCCCGAGCGGGCCGCTGCCGCGGGTGAGCATCACGCGCACGTAGCTCTCGAGCGGCGCGGCTGAGCCCGCGGTCCCCGTCGAGCCCGCCGCAGCTCCCGCCGAGCCCGGCGCTCCAGCCAAGCCCGCCGCAGCTCCAGCCGAGCCCGCCACAGCGCCGGCGCCCTCCGCCGCGGCCCGGACCAGCGCGCACACCTCGCGGCCGAGCTCGTCGCGGGGGATCGGCAGCGCGATCGCGATCCGCGCGGCCGAGCGCTCCAGGCGGGCGAGGTGCTCCTCCAGCGCGAACGGCTCGCCGCCGTAGGTGCGGATGGTCTCGAACACGCTGTCGCCGTAGAGGAAGCCGCGGTCGTAGACCGAGACCTTGGCCTCCTCCGGCCGATGGATCACACCGTCGATGCTGACGAGCCGCGTCACACGGCGAGATTACGTCACTTCTTGAGCTGCGCCAGGAGCTCCTTCGCCGGGGCGAAGTCCCTCTCGTTGTCGAGGGCGCGCTCCAGCATCTGGATCGCCTTCTTGTCGTCGTTCTGACGGTGGCTGATCACGCCGAGGTAATAGAAGACCTCGCCCTTGCTGATCGGCGCGCCGTCGTCGAGCTTCTGGAGGAGCAGCGCGCGGAAGGTCTTCTGCGCGCGGTCGATGTGCGCCGCCTTCGCCGCGTCGTCGCCCGACTCCGACAGCTCCAGCGCCAGCACGCCGAGGTCGCGGAGGATGGCGATCGAGCCCGGGTCGATCTTGAAGGCGGTGTCGAGCTCGGCGAGCGCGCGCTCCCGCTGCCCCTCGGCCAGGTAGGCCTTGGCGAGGCGGTGATGGATCGTGGCGAGATCCTTCGAACGGCGGCCGCCGTAGGACTCGACGATCTGCTGGAGCGCCTCGGCGGCCTTCTGGCCGCGGCCCGAGGCGCTGTACGCGTCGCACAGCGCGAGCAGGAGCTCGCGATCGCCCGGCACGAGCTCGGTGGCCTTGACCAGGAGATCCGCGGCGCGGCCGGGATCGCTCCGCTTCGTCAGGTGGATGCCCGCCGCCTTGCGGTAGAGCGCCACCTTCTCGGCCGGCTGCGCCGCCGTCTCCGCGTCGCCGGTGATGAGGTCGGCGAGCTCGGTGAAGGCCTGCTGCTTCTCGTAGAGGGCGAGCAGCTGCTTGCGGATGTCCTGCGCCGACGCGTCCGCCGCGAGGCCCCGCTCGAGCACGCGCCGGACCGCGCCCTCGTCGCCGAGGGACCGGTGCAGATCCGCGAGCCGGAGCGCCGTGCTCACCGCCTCGGTGCCGCTCGCGTCCTCGAGGATCACCTCGAGCCGCTGCGCCGCCTCGGCCTTCTCCCCGCGCTGCTCGTGCAGGCGCGCCAGCGCGAGGAGCGCGCCGTGGTGGCGCGGCTCGCGCTCGAGGACCGCGCGGTAGGTCTCGATCGCCCGCGCCGTGTCGTTCAGCCGGGTCTCGTAGACCTCGCCGAGGCGGACGCTGTAGGAGAGCTCCGCCGCGACGTCGCCGCGGTCCTTCGCGCGCTCGATCTGCGTGACGAACAGATCCGACAGCTCCTGATCGCGGCCGGTCTTCTCGAGCAGCTGCGCGAGCAGGACCGTCGCCTTCTCGTTGTCGGGCTGCTCGTCGAGGACCGCGCGCAGGTGCTCGGTCGCCTCGCTCACGGCGTCGAGCCGCGAGAGGCAGATCTCCGCGCTCTCGAGCCGCAGCGCCGAGCGGGCCTCGGGGGACTCGGCCAGATCGGTGAGCCGCTCGAGCAGCGAGAGCAGCTCCTTGTGCTTGCCGGCCTTCGCGTAGAGCTCGCGCAGCGCGGTCGCGGCGCGCGCGTCGCCCGGATCCGCCTCGAACAGCGTCTCGTAGAGCTCGATCGCCGCCGCGTCGTCGCCGAGCTTCTCGCGCGCGACCGCCGCGGCGGCGTGCCGCGCGTCGCGGATGCGATCCGCCTCGGCGTAGAGCTCGGACTGGCGCACGAGCAGCCGGAAGACCTCCTTGTGGTCGCCCGCCTCCTCCCGCACCTTCGTGAGCTCGGCGAGCGCCCACGTGTCGCCCTCGTCCGCGGCGATCATCTCGCGCAGGATCGCCTCGACGAGCTCGCGGTCGCCGAGCGCGCGCTCCGCCAGCTGCTTCGCCTCGCGGCGGAGGTCGGCCGCGGTCCCCTCCATGCCGTCGAGGGCCGCGATCCGGCGGAGCGTGCCGATGAGGTCGCGCTCGCGCCCGGGGGCGCGCTGCAGCTCCTCGATCGACCGCAGGATGTGCTCGCTCGTGGGATCGTGCGTGAGCGCCGCCTCGTACGCCGCCTCGGCGGCCTTCGCGTCGCCCACCTTGTTCTTCTGCCACTCGGCGATGCGCATCCAGAGGTCGCGCGCCGTGTCGCCGTCGAGGTCGGCCCCGGCCCGCACCGCCCGCTCCAGCGCGGCGGCGGCGCTCGCCCAGCCGCCCGTCAGCGGGGCCAGGCGCTCGATCTCGCCGAGCACGTCGGGGTCCGACGGGTCGTCGGCGAGCGCCTTCTCGAGGGTCTCCAGCGCCGCCCGCGGGTCGTTCGAGCGCACCTCGAGCACCTTGGCGAGGTCGAGGCGCATCCGGATCCGCTCCACGCCGGTCGGCGCGAAGCGGATGCGCTTCTCGTAGAGGCGCGCCAGCGCGGCGTTGTCGCCCCGCGTGCGGTAGACGCCCTCGAGCGCCTCGGCCGCCTCGTCGAAGAGCGCCGGATCCTCGGTGAGCGCCTCGAGCGCGGCGCTCGCCCGCTCGTGATCGACCGCGCGATCGAGCGCCTGCCGCAGGGTGTTCAGGCCCTGGGCCTTGTCGCCGAACGACTCGATCTGGATCACCGCGAGCCGGTAGAAGAGATCCGCCTGGTCGCGATCGCCGCCCGTCACCGCGACGCGCCGCTCGAGCACGTCCGCGAGCGCCTTCTCGTCGCCGAGCCGGCCGTAGAGCCGATCGAGCGCCTCGAGGAGCTCCGGCGTGTCGCCGGCGTGCTCGACGGCCTTGGCGTAGGCCTGGGCGCTGCGCCGGTCGTCCTTGAGCTTCTCCTCGGCGATGCGGCCGATCCGGAGGAACAGGTCCTTCGCGATCGTCGCGTCGAAGGTCGACGCGGCCCGCTGCGCGAGCGCGTCGCAGTAGCGGCCGAAGCCGTCGGTGCGCTCCGCGAGCCGCTCGATCTCGCCGTGCAGCGAGGCGTCGTCCGGCGCGTCCTCCAAGGCGCGGAGCAGCGCCTGCTCCGCCTCGAGCGGCCGCCCGAGCTGCACGTCCTGCACCGCCGCGATCGCCCGGAGCGTCTCGGCCCGGTCGGACGGCTCGGTCTGCGCGCGCAGGCGCAGCTCGAGCGCGGCCGCGAGCTCCTCGTGGCGGCCGGCCGCGCGGAGGACGGGCTCGAGCACCTGGGCCGCGTCGAGGCGCAGCTCCTCGCGGCCCTCGCCGATCGACCGGACCGCCTGGATGGCATGGTCGTTCGCCGGATCCTCGTCGAGCACGAGCCGGTACTGCTCGATCGCGTCGCTCGGGCTCTCGAGCTCCCGCGCGTAGAGGTCGCCGATCGCCGTCCGCAGCTTGATGCGCGCGTCCCGGTCCGCGGCGGCGCTCGCCTGGAGCATGAGGTTCGACAGGAGCTCGTCCCACATCCGCTCGGCCCGGTAGAGCCGCTCCAGCGAGGAGAGCACCGCCGGGTCGCCCGGCTTCGCGTCGAGCGCCGCGGTGAGCGCGGTGATCGCGTCGCGCGGGCTCGAGAGGTCCTTCTCGTAGCGCTCGGCGGCGCGCACGTTGAGGTCGTAGCGCAGCTCCTCCTCGTCGGGACCCGCGAGCTCGACGCGGCGGCCGTAGAGCTCCACCAGCCGGCTCGCGGCGCCGCGGGGCTCGTGCAGCTCGATGAGCGCGTCGATCGTCATCGCGCTCTCGGGGTCGAGATCGAGCGCCCGCTCGTACGCCTGGATGGCGCCCTCGGTGTCCTCGAGCATCTCGAGCTTGGTCTCGGCGATGCGCCGGCAGATCGAGGCGTTCTCCTCGTCCGACGCCATCTCGCTCTTCTTCTCGAGGACGGCGATGAGCGTGTCCCAGTCGCTGAGCAGCACCGCCAGGGTGTCCATCTGCTCGAGCGGCTCGGGATCGCTCGGGTCGAGCGCGGACAGGCGCGCGTAGGCGCGGAGCGCCCGGCGCGGGTCGTCGATGCGCGTGTCGTAGACCTTGGCCAGCGAGGAGAGCAGCTCGCGCTTCGTGAGCTCGTCGGACGTGATGGTCACGCCCTGCTCGAGGCTCTCGGCGAGCTCCTCCCAGGCGCCGAGCTGCTCGGCGAGCCGCTCGAGCTCGCCGCGCGTCTCGCCGTCGTCCGGATCGAGGCTGAACGCCGTCCGGATCGCGTCGAAGGCGCGCAGCTCGTCGCTCCCCCGCGTCTCCCAGAGCCTCGCCGTCTCCCGCAGCACGGCGACCTTGTCGCGCTCGTCCGACGCGAGGCCGAACCGCTCCTCGTTGAGCCGGATGAGCTGCCGCCAGTCGTCCGCCCCCTCGTAGAGCGGCCGCAGGATCTCGACGATCCGCGCCTTGTGCTGCGGGTCCTGGATCAGCGCCTCGAGCGCCCGGATCGCCTCGGCGTGCGTCGGCACCTCGCCGACGATCGCCTCGAGCTGATCGATCGCGCCCGCGGTGTCCTCGAGGCGCGTGCGGAGCAGCTCCGCCAGCGCGAGCCGGTAGGGCGCCGCCCGCTCGCCGTCCGGGGCCGCCTCGGCCCGGCGCAGGTAGAGGTCGGCGAGGTCGCGCGGCCGGTCGAGCTCGCGGTAGAGCTCGGTCAGCGCGTCGAGCGCCCGGGCGTCGTCCTCGTCGACGTCGAGCGCCGCGCGGTAGGTCTCGATCGCGAGCGCGGGCTCGCGGAGCTCCGTCCGCTCCAGGCGCGCGATCGTGTGCAGGGCGTCGAGCCGGTCCTCGTCCTTCCGGTAGTCGAGCGCCGCGCGGTAGAGCTGGATGCGCTCGGCGTGGCGCCCTTCCTTGATGAGCAGCCCGTCGATCGCGTCGAACAGCTCGCGCGAGTCCGGCTCGAACTCGTGCGCGCGCCGGTACCACTTCAGCGCGTCGGCCACGTCGCCGAGCTCGGCGTAGAGCTCGCCGGTGCGCCGGCTGAGCTTCGCGCTCGCCGCGTCGTCCGAGGTGAGCTCGCCGAGCTCCGCCGCGTAGATCTCCGCGAGCCGCCGCTCGGCGCTCGCGACCTTGGCGAGCCGCTCGAGCTCCGCCCAGACCCCCTCGTCGGTGAGGTCCTCGTGGAGGAGCTTCGCCACCGTCTCAAGGGCCGCGCGGTAGTCCTCGAGCTGCTCCTCGTGCAGCGTCGCGAGCCGCTGCAGGAGGTCGCGGCGCTCGACCGGATCCTGGCTCGCGGCGAGGCGCGCCTCGAGGGCGACCCTCACCCGGTTCCAGTCCGCCCGGCGCAGGTACACCGGCTCGAGCATCTCGCCGGCGCGCGCCCGGTGCTCGGCCTCGGCCGAGCCGGCGAGGATCGTCTCCAGCAGCGAGACGGCGCCCTCGTGCGCCGGATCGATGAGCAGCGCCTCGGAGAGCTCGTCGAACGCGCGCTGCAGGTCCTCGGTGTGCCGGTGCGCGACGAGCGCGATCTTGACGTGCAGCTCGGCGAGATCGCCGGCGCGCACGTCGAGCTGCCGTTCGTAGAGCCGGATGAGGTCCTGGAAGCGCCCCGCCTCGCGGTAGAGGCTGTCGAGCGCCGCGATCGCGTCCGGGTGGAGCGCGATGTCGAGGATCGTCTCGTAGGTCGCGATCGCGCCGGCCTGGTCCCCGAGCGGGCCCCGCTCGAGCTCGGCGATCCGGAAGAGCAGCCCCGTCTTCTCCTCGTCGCTCTCGGCGTTCTCGACCCGGAGCTTCAGGATCTCGAGCAGCCGCCCGGCGTCGTTCGCCTCGCCGTAGAGCTCCTCCAGCGCGATCATCGCGCGCCGGTCGTCGCCGCGGGCCTCGAGCGCCTTCTTGTACTGCTCGACCGCGAGCTCGCGGTTGTCGAGCTTGTGCCGCGCGAGCTCGCCGACCCGGAGCCGGACGTTCTGCTGCACGTCGCCGTCGAGGATGTCCGGCGCGATGCGCTGGAACAGCTCGCACACCTCGGCCCAGCGCCCGGTGGCCTCGCCCAGCCGCTCGACCGTCTCGATCCAGGTCGTCACGTCGGGCTCGCCCGCCGCCTCCCGCACGCCGCGGAGCGCGTAGCCGAACGCCCGCGACGTGTCGCCGAGCGGCCCCTCGGCCGTGCGGAGCGCCTTCTGCAGCGTGGCGAGCCGCTCGCTCGGGAGATCCGAGGTCTCGACCTTGATCTCCAGGACCCGGAGGAGGCGCTCGGCGTCGCCGTCCGCCTCGTAGAGCGGCTCGAGCGTCTCGGCCGCGTCCCGCCGCGCGTCGTCGCGCTCGAGCATCGCCTCGAGCGCCGCGCGGCAGCGCGCGTTCGACGGGTCGAGCGCGAGCGCCTGGCGGTACGCCTCGAGCGCCCCCGTCGCGTCGGCCTGGTGCAGCCGCCGCACGTCGCCGAGCCGCGCGAGCAGATCGAGCCGGGCGGGCGTCTCCACCGCGAGGGACAGGTCCGTCTCCAGCGTGTCGGCGAGGTCGACCCAGCGCTCGTCGAGCTCGTAGAGCGCCTCGAGGGCCGCGAGGGTCGAGCGCTCGGGGCCGAACTCGTCGAGCACCGCGCGCCACGCGTTGATCGCCTCGGGCACGTCGGCGAGCCGCTGCGCGAGCGTCTCGGCCGCCTTGGTCATGGCGCGCCGCCGCTCCTCCGGATCGGTGGTCGACTGCTCGCGCGCCCGGAGCACCGAGACGAGCTCCCGCCACTGCGAGGTCCGCTCGTAGAGCCGCTCCAGCGCCGCGAGCGCCGCCGTGTCGGCGCCGTCGTCGGCGAGCCGCGCCTGCCACGCCTCGATCGCCTTGGACGGGTCGTCGAGCACCGTCTCGTACAGCGTGCCGATGCGCTCGTAGAGCGACCGCCGCGTCTCCGCGTCCTCCTCGAGGCGCACCTCGATCGCGAGCACGCCCGCGAGCGCCTGGTGCTCCTCCTTCGCCGCGTAGATGCGGCCGAGCGCCTGCGCCGCCGGGATGACCAGCGAGGGATCGGTCGGATCGATGGAGAGCACGCGCCGGTAGACCTTCTCGGCCCGGTCGGCGTCGCCGAGGAGGTCCTCGCAGATCCTCGCGACTTCCATCAGGATTTCGCCGCGGATGGAGGCCGTCCCGCACGCGTCGGCGGCCGCCGTGAGCACCTCGGCCACCTGCTCGTGCTCGCCGAGGCGCCGGCCGATCTCGATGAGCCGCTCGCGCGCCGCGAGGTCCTCCGGCTCGAGCGGCAGGAGCTCGGACAGGCTGGCGAACGCGCCGGCGTCGTCCTTGAGCCGCTCGTCCTGGAGCACGCTCACGCGGCGGAGCAGCTCGCGCCGCTCCGACTCGGTCTCCGCGCCCTGGCGCCGGATCTCGAGGACCCGCACGAGCTGCCGGATCTCGTCCCGCGCCTCGTACACCGCCTCGAGCACGCGCGCCGCCCGGAGCCGGAGCGCCCCGATGTCGAGCAGCCGCTCGACGAGCTCGCGCGCCTTCGGGTCGTTCTGCCGGATCCGGAGCACGTCCTCGAGGTGCCCGAGCGACCCCTCCGGCTCGTGCAGCCGGTCGAGGTAGATGCTGCCGAGCGACAGCTTGATCTCCACGCTCTCGGACTCGGTCGCCGTCTTCAGGCGCTGCTCGAGGAGCGCCGCGAGGTCGCGGAAGCGCCCCTCGCGCTCGTAGAGCTTCTCCAGCGAGTCGAGCGCGGCCGTGTAGAACGGATCGAGCTCGAGGATGCGCTCGTAGTAGCCGATGGCCTTGGCGGCGTCGCCGATGATCTCCTCGGCGATCAGCGCCACCTCGTTGAGCAGCTCGATGCGCTCGCCCTGGTCGGTCGTGCCCTTGGCGGCGCGGTCGTAGAGCTCCTCGAGCTCGCCCCAGCGCTCGGCCGCGGTGAGGATCTGCTTCAGCCGCTCGAAGGCGCGGTGGTTGTTCGGGTCGAGGCTCAGCACCCGCTCCAGGTAGGGCTTCGCGCCCTCCGGGTCGCCGAGCTGCTCGTCGTGCAGGCTCGCCGCGCGCTCGCAGAGCTCGACCTCCACGGAGCTCCCGAGCACCTTGTCGCCCTCGGTGCGCCCCGCGACGAGGTGCACGCGGTAGGCCTCCGCGAGGTCGGTCGGCCGGCCGGCGCGGCGCGACAGCTCCGCGGCGCGGTCCCAGAGCTCGATGTCGTCCGAGAACTCGTGCAGCGCCCGGAGCAGGGCGTCGAACGCCGTCCCCGCCGCGTGCAGCTTCGCCTCCTCGACGTTCGCGAGCGTGAGGTAGAGCTCCCGCCGGCGCTCCGGGTCCCGCTCCGCCTCGAGGATCACCCGCAGGGCCATGGCCTCGCGCCGGTGGTTGCCCGTCTCGGCGTACTCGACGGCGAGCACCCTGGCCGCGCGCACGCGCGTCTCCGGGCGCTCGACGAGCCGCGAGAGCACGGCGATCGCGTCCGGGTCGTGCGCCGTCAGCTCGAGCGCGCGCACCGCCGCCTCGAACGCGTCGGTGGGCCGGTCCAGCCGGTCGAGGTACAGGGTCGCGAGCTCGATCTCGCGCCGCGCCCGCTCGTCGCCCTCGCTGACGTCGCGGTGCGTGGCCACGATCTCGGCCGCCGCCTCGTACTCGCCCGCGGCGTTCAGGAGCCGCGAGAGCACCCGGAGCGCGTTGATGCGCCCGGGCGCGAGCGCGATGACCTTGCGCAGCAGCTCGATCGCCTTCGCCGGATCGCCGAAGACCTCCTCCTCGAGCGTCGCCCACTCCTCGAGGATCTCGGCGCGCGCCTCGCCCTCGACCTGGCTCGCCCGGAGATCGAACAGCCACCGGAGGTCGGCCTGCCGCTCGTTCGCGCGGAGGAGCGCGTCGAGCGCCCTCACCGTGGCGTCGTCCGACGGGTCGTCCTCGACGAGGCCGCGGTAGACGGTCACCGCCTCGTCGAGCTTGCCCATCTCGCGCGCGTAGACCTCGGCGAGCTTCAGCCGGAGCGTGCGCTGGACGTCGGTCGTGAGGTCCGTCGCCGTCCGGAGCCGGCCCTCGACCGCCTCGACGAACGGCCCCCAGGAGCCCGCCGCCCGCGACCAGGCCTCGAGCAGGTCGAGCCCCTCCTCGTCGGGCTTGAGCTCGTAGGCGCGGCGGGCGTAGCCGAGCGCGCTCGCCTTGTCCGAGAGCGGGCCGCCCGTCACCGCCGCGAGCTTGCGCAGCATGCCGACCTGCGCCTCGGCGTCGTCCGTCGCGTCGAGGAGGATCTCGTAGAGCGCCGGCAGCCGGGCCCACTTCTCCTCCTCCTCGTAGATCGGCACGAGCGCCGCCGCGGCGCGCGCGTCCTTCGGCGAGACGCTGAGCACGCGCTCGTACGAGCGCGCCGCGCGCTCGGGCGCCTTGAGCTGCTCCTCGAAGATCCGCGCCGCGCGGAAGGAGATGTCGAGCTTCGTCGCGGGGTCGGTCGCCTTGTCCGCCGCGCCCGAGAGGAAGTCGACGAGGCCCTCCCAGTCGTTCTGCGAGGCGTAGAGCTCCTCGAGCCCGTCCCAGTCGCCCGCGGCGAAGTACGCGTCGCGCAGCACGCGGAGCGCGCGCGCGTGCCCCGGCGAGAGCGTGAGCACCCGCCGCCACGTCCGCGCCGCCTGGGCCGGATCCTTGAGGCGCTCGGCGTACACGGCCCCGAGCTTCTGCAGCGAGACGAGCCGCGCCGCGTCGTCGGCCGCGAGGTCGACGCGCCGCTCGAGCACCTCGGCGACCGTCGCGAAGTCCTTCTCGCGCTCGGCCTGCTTCTCCAGCGCGTCGAGCACCCCGGGGGCGCTCGGATCGAGCTCGAGGATCCGCTTCTGGAGCGCGATCGCGTCCGCGCCGCGGTCGAGCCGCTCGGCGGCGAGCTTGGCCATCTCGCCGAGGAGCTCGATCTTCGCGGCGCCCTCGGCGCTCTCGAGCTTGCGCTCGTAGAGCGAGTAGAGCTGCGGCCAGGCGCGCCGCTTCAGGTAGAGCTCGCGGAGCTTCTGCTGCGCCTCCTCGTCGATCGGCTCGACCGTGAGCAGCGCCTCGTACGCCGCGATCGCGTTCTGGACGTTCGAGAACTGGTCGAACCAGCGCCGCGCGACGGCGCGGTAGAGCCCCGCCTTCTCGGCGCGGCTCTCGGTCAGCTCGGCGAGGCGCTGCTGGTACGAGAGCAGGTCGCGCCAGCGCCCGAGCGCCTCGTAGATGCGGGTGAGCTCCCGCACGGCGTCGACGTCCTTGTCGTCGAGCTGGACGATCTGGGTGAGGACCGTGACGAGCGCCGCGTCGTTTTTGGCGCGGTCGCGGTAGATCCCGGCGATCTCGCGGAGCACGGCGACCCTGCCGGCGACGTCGTCGGCGGGCGTGCGCTCGAGGTCCTGCCGGTAGAGCTCGACGAGGGCGTTGTACCCCTCGGTCTGCAGGTAGAGGCGCTTCAGGGCGTCGCGCGCCTGGCGGTTCTCCGGGTCGGTCCGGAGCACGGACTTGTACTGCTCGATCGCCTTGGCGGCGTTCTCCTGCGACTCGGCGAGCCGGGCGAGCTCGGTGGCGATCGCGCGCTTCTCGGGGCCGTCGGGCAGGGCGCGCTGCGCGTCCGTGAGGATGGTCGTGAGCCGCGGCTTGTCGCCGCGCTGCTCCAGGACCTCGCGGTAGAAGTTGAGCATGCCGGCGTGCGCCGCGTCGGCGCGCCGCACGCGGTCGAAATAGGGCTCGGCCGCCTGGGGCTGGCCGCGCATGCGCCAGTGGACCATGGCGATCTGCACGAGCATGCCGAGCTCCTCGCCGGCCTTCACGCCGCCGCTGCGGAGCTGGTCCTCGTAGAGGGCGACCAGGCGATCCCAGTCGCCCGCGGCGGAGTACGCCTCGGCCAGGAACGAGAGCGCCTCGGGCTGGCCTGGCGAGAGATCGAGCACCTCCTCGTAGGCCGCGATCGAGCGGGCCGGGTCGCTCAGGTGGGTCTTGATGGTGCGCGCCGCGCGGAGGCCCGCCGCGATGCGGTCCTCCTTGGCCTGGGCCTCGGCCTTGACGAGCGACTGGACGCGGACGACGGCCTCCCAGTCGCCCGCGGCGGCGAAGGCGATCTCCGCGAGGTTGGCGGCGCGGCGGTTCTTCGGGTCGAGCTTGAGGGCGAGATCGACGAGCTCGTTCACCTTGTCGCCGAGCTCGGCGCGGCCGTAGCGGTAGCCGATGTCGGCGGCGCTCGTGTAGAGCGCGCTCTTGAAGGCGCCGTCGGTGGCGGCCTCGGCCTCGGCCACGTAGCGGTCCACGAGGTCGCGCCACCGCTCGCGCTTCGAGGCGTCGGTCTCGAGGGCCTCGGCCGCGTCGTCGTCGTCGGGGCGCAGCTCGAGCAGCCGCTTGTAGGCGGCGGCCGCGCGGTCGACGTCGATGAGCTCCTCGTGGTAGACGCGGGCGAGCTCGGCCTGCATCGCGCCCTCGACGGGGCTGCCGGCGGCGAGCGCGATCTCCAGCTCGAGCAGGCGGGCGACCGCCTGCCACTCGCGCCGCTGCTCGTGCCGCGAGCGCGCCGCGCCGAGCAGGCGCTCGACGTCCCCGGCGCCCGCGCCGTTGTTCGGAGCGGTCACGGCCTCCGCGAGCTCGTTCCAGGCCGCCTCGTTTTCGGGCTCATCCTGCAGGCGCCCAAGGGCCATCCGAATCGTCTCAACGCTCATCGTCTCTCCGCGGACCTCGCGAATTCGGTCCGGTCCGTTCACGGGCCGGGCGAAGATAGCCGGGCGGCCGACACGGTTTCAAGGATCCTCGCCCCCGCGGGTCGGGAAGCGCGGGCGGACCTTTCGCGTGGTTCTGCTGCGGGGACGGCCAGCGGGCGGGCCGTCGGCGTGGGCGGTTCACCGCGCCCTCGGCTTCGGGTATCAACCGCGGCCATGGAAGCTACGACGATCAAGCGCTTCGGGGTGATCGGCGCGGGCCAGATGGGGCGAGGCATCGCCCAGGTCGCCGCGGCCGCGGGCCTCGAGGTGGTCCTGTGCGACGTCTCGAGGGCGCTGGCGGAGTCGGGCAAGGCCCAGATCGCCTCCATCCTCGCGAAGCAGGTGGAGAAGGGCAAGATGGCCGCGGAGGCGCGGGAGGCGCTCCTCGGCCGGGTGGCGGTCGCGGACGGCATCGCCGGCCTGTCGGGGGTCGACCTGGCCGTGGAGGCGGTGACCGAGAGCTTCGAGGTGAAGAGCGGGATCTTCAAGCTCGCGGACGCGGCGATGCCGAAGGGGGCGATCCTGGCGTCGAACACGTCGTCGATCTCGATCACCCGGCTCGCGGCGGTGACCGGCCGGCCTGAGCTGGTCATCGGGATGCACTTCATGAACCCGGTGCCGCTGATGAAGCTGGTCGAGCTCGTCCGGGGGGTGCAGACGTCGGACGCGACGTACGAGGCCGTCCGGGCGCTCGCGGTGGGGCTGGGCAAGACGGTGATCACCTCGAAGGACCAGCCGGGGTTCATCGTGAACCGGATGCTGATCCCGTTCCTGAACGAGGCGTGCTTCGCGCTCCAGGAGGGGCTGTCGACGCCGGAGGACATCGACGCGGGGGCGCGGCTCGGGTTGAACCACCCGATGGGGCCGCTGGAGCTCGCTGACCTGATCGGGCTCGATACGGTGCTCTCGATCGCGGAGGTGCTGCACCGGGAGTTCGGGGACTCGAAGTACCGGGCGCCCACGCTGCTGCGGAACCTGGTGGCGGCGGGGTGGTACGGGAAGAAGAGCGGGCGGGGGTTCTACGTGTACGACGAGAAGGGGCAGAAGACGGGGCGGGCGGTGTAAGCGGCGGCGGCAGCGGAGCCAGCGGGGGAGCCGGCGGCAGCGGAGCCAGCGGGGGGGAGGCGGGGAGCCGGTGGCAGCGGAGCCAGCGGGGGAGGGGGTGCCGCGCGGGGGGCCGGCGGGGGCCCCTCCCACAAACTCGCGCCTTTTGGGGGGCTATTGCCGTGGGAAAGGGTGGGTCGGTCCGGGAGGGCATCGCAAGGAGCAGGCCGGCGCTCGGGTTTGTGGGGCCCTACCCCGCCGGCCCCCCGCGCGGCACCCCCTCCCCCGCTGGCTCTCTTGAAGGGGGGTACCGGGAGGTGGACATGTCACGCTCCCTTCGTGGCATGTCACGCTCCCTTCGTGACATGTCCCGTGACATGCCGCGGTGAACTTCCGCCTCTTGAAGCGACACAGCCGCATAAACCGGCCTGATCGCAGCACCGGGAGCATGGCTCGACGATTGCAACGGGCCGCGCGCGTGCGTCGTTGAGCGGTCACCTGCGACAGCGCTGATAGCCAACGGCCACCCAGGGAGGCACCTGCATGAACACGCGCCCATTCTCACGGTACACTAGCCTCGCCACGAGCGCAGCGCTCTGCGGCCTGGTCGCTACCCTCCTCGGAGGGTGCGGCGAAGCACAGCCCGATGACGTCTCTATCGAAAGGAACCCGGAAGAGCGACAGGTCTCGCAGGAGGTCGCAGATTGGCTCGAGACGCGGCAGCGAGGCCTCCAAGTCGTCGCGACGACCCGCACGCGCAGCGGTCAGATCGTCGACTGGGTGCCTATCGAGTCTCAAGTTCCACCGGGAGAGTCCGTCGCCACGCCGCCTCCTGCCCCGCCTGCCAGAGCGCTGCTGAACGTGCCCACCACGGAGCTCGAGACGGACACCGAAGAGCGAGGCCCTGCGGGCACCGTACCCCTGCTCAGGCCTGACGTGGAACGAATCCATGCCCCTGGATCGGTGGCGGACTTCCTCTCGAGATCAGGGCGCGCCGGCGTCCCCAACGGCGTGATATGGCAGGAGAAAGAGGACAGCCCGGGCATCAAGCCGCGCGTCAGCGGTGGCAACGAGCGCTTCTACGCCGGGAGCTTCAAGAGCGTGACGAACTACGGCGTCGACGCCATCGTCAACGTATGGAATCCCTTCGTCGAGCAGGGACTTTTCACGAACGACATGTCCCTTGCCCAGATCGCCGTCACGCGCGGAAGCAACGAGACACTGCAGACCATTGAAGCAGGTTGGCAAGAGGATCCGAAGAGATACGGCGACGGCAACCCGCGCTTTTTCATCTACTACACACGGAACGGATATACCATGGACGGCCACAATCTCGGTGGCTACAACAGCGTCGTCACCGGATGGGTCCAGACATCCACCACCGTGTTTCCGGGCAGTGCCGCGCTGTCGCCGACCAGCACCGTTGGCGTAGCCAATCAGTACGAGATCTGGCTTACGTGGCAATATTTCAACGGAAACTGGTGGCTCTGGTACATAAACCAATGGATCGGCTACTATCCAGGAACCCTCTTCGACACGACCGGGCTCCAGAGCCAGGCTTCTCATGTGGCTGTTCAAGGCGAGGTTGCCGACTCCAGCATCATCTCAACCACCACGACCGACATGGGGAGTGGAAGCTTCGCTTCTGCCGGGTTCGGAGCGGCCGCTTACATGCGACATATTAATTATTTTGCCGCAGCGAACGGCCTCAGCCCTACAAAATATACATCTCCGACGCTCAAGGTGACGAACTCCAACTGCTACGACCACGTCTCCGGATTCAGCTCGACCGATCCGTTCTGGCTCAGCCACTTTTTCTTCGGGGGGCCTGGGCACAACCCTAGCTGCCCCTAGTCTCGACTCGGGCACAGCTGCCCGGTGTCAGGCAGCTGTGCCCAGAGAGCGATCGAGGAATGCCGCACCTTCCAGCGAGCTCGACCGACGCATCGGGCCGGGCAGCCCGGCGAGAGATCCCGCGCAACGCAGCCCTATTTCGCCCCGGCTGGAACTCGTCCAACGTACGCCTCAAATATTTGGTTGTAAACGGAATTGCATGACATCCTCCGCACCGCCGGTAAGTTTGTCCCAACTCGATCACGGATGGACTGGCTAGCATGGTACCAGCATGCACCACGCATCAACTCGCGTTTACCTGAAGCTCGTGCTTGCTCTTTTCGCCCTCGGCGGGTGCGGTTCGCGCCCGACCGGGAATCAGGCTGCCGCGACGTCTGAGGCCGCTTGCCGGGCCGACGGCGACTGCGCGAGCGGGTTCTGCGATCGCGGCCGCTGCGCCACGCCGGAGCCGAACCCGAACCCCGCACAGCACGGCGTGTTGCTCGGTGGAGCCTGCGAGACGGGACACAAGGGCGCCCTGTGCATGAACCTGCTGTGCATCGATGGCAGGTGCCGCTCATGCCTCCAGGATCAGGAGTGCAACCCCTCGGGTGCCCTGGAGGGCGTGAGGTGCGACAACGGCAAGTGCGTCGCGTCCGCGGCGCAGCCCCGCCAGGTCGCGACACCTCCTCCGCCGCTTCGCCCGAGCAGCCCATTCGTGGAGCTCGGTCCTTCAGGAGAGCCGATTCCCCAGCGTGCGCCACCGCGAGGTCCACAAGACCCCTCGCCCGGACGCTGAGCCTCATGACGGGTGGCGAAGGCCGCTCGCTCGCGCGCGCCGTCGCCGCCGGCTCCCCGCCGCAATGCCCCGGCTTCCCCCCGGCGCCACGCGCTGCTAACCACGCCCCATGACCGCCCAAGAACAGCAGCCGGGGACGCCTGCCCGCGGCGCCCTCCAGTTCGTCGCCGTCGAGCGCGCGGGCCACGTCGCCACCGTGACCATCCAGCGGCCCGACAAGCTCAACGCCTTGAACCCCGCCGTCCTCGGCGAGCTCACCGCGGCCTTCCACGACCTCCTCGCGCCCGCCGAGGGCAACGAGGTGCGCGCCGCGGTGCTCACCGGCGCCGGCAAGGCGTTCGTCGCCGGCGCCGATATCGCCGAGATGGCCGCCATGAACAGCATCGCCGCCAAGCGGTTCGCCGACGCAGGCCACCGCCTCGGCGAGCTCATCGAGACCGCCCCCTTCCCCGTGATCGCCGCGGTCAACGGGTTCGCGCTGGGCGGCGGCTGCGAGCTCGCCCTCGCCTGCGACTTCATCTACGCCGCCGAAGGCGCCAAGCTCGGCCAGCCCGAGGTGAACCTGGGCGTCATCCCAGGGTTCGGCGGCACCCAGCGGCTGCTGCGACGGGTCGGGGCCGGCCGCGCGCGCGAGCTCATCTTCTCAGGCGACATGATCACCGCCGAGCAGGCGCTCTCGATCGGCCTCGTCAACGCCGTCTTCCCGGCAGCCGAGCTCCTCGCGCGCGCCCGCGAGACCGCCCTCAAGATCGCCTCGCGCGGGCCGCTCGCCGTCGCCGCCGCCAAGCGCGTCATCCTGCGCGGCGAGAGCCTCGACCTCGCCGCCGCCAACGAGCTGGAAGCCCAGGCCTTCGCCGCGCTCTTCGGCAGCGAGGACCAACAGCTCGGAATGAAAGCGTTCCTGGCGAAATCGCAGGCCGCGTTCACCGGGAAGTGAGCTTTCGAACAGCACGCCAGAAGACAAAAAAATACCGCGTATCATGCTGGAGGGGGGCCAGACATGACCGCGGCAGGGGACCGCGGCGACGCGGAGAACGTCCGCCGCGGTGCTCAAGAGTGCCCGCACGCGCTCCGGGCCGGGGGGGGGGAAACCGCGCCGGTGCGCATGCGGTGATCAGAGTGTGGCACCCCAAAACAGCTTGTCGATAACAAAGTGCAACCCCTGCACGCGGGTGAGCGGATTGGTCCCGGCACGATGACAATCAGGTGACTGCGCCCCGCGAACCTCGCGGATTTCCACAATGCACGTTCGAGCCGGGCATACCCGCGCGAAGTCAGCGTCCGGCGGAGTCGCCGCTCGTGTCCTCGAAAAAGCGGACACCAGCGCCCGCTGCCCCTCACCGAAGGCGCCTCGACAAAGGCAGCCAGGCACGGAACACCCGCTCACAAGTAAAGAGCCAGGACGAACAAAGCACACTGCCGCGAGAAAACCACCAGAGCGTGCGCCGCACGCACATGGCGGAGCGCGCAACGAGAGGGCGCCAGGAGCGAGCGGGTTGACGGGATGAACAAGTAAAGAGACTTTAGCTACAGAAACCCAAAGCTTGCAGCTTTTTCGAGGAAGCTTTGCCTCGTGCGTCTCGGTCAATTTCTCGGGCCCACGTTGCATCCCGGGGACGCTAGCGCGCGCGGAGCTGCCTGACGGCATTGCAGCGCGGCGGCGCCACGCGCGCGGTGCACAGCGGCAGCGATGGACCGGCCGCTCGCAATGCCGCGAGGGCGGCGCGGTACAGCGCGGGCGCGACCGCCACGCCAGACCGCCGGGAGCGCTCGACGGCCCGCAACGGGCTGGACGGCACGGGGCGGGAGCGCGCGCCCGGCTCGTCACGGAGCGCGGTCCGGCGTGAGACACGCCCGCCCGCGCCACGCGACGGACGCCGTGAGACGACCGCCGCGAGCCCGCCCACGCCGTGAGACGACCGCCGCGAGCTCGCCCACGCCGCGAGGCGACCTCGCGAGCGCGCCCGCGCGCCGCGAGGCAGCCGCCGCGGGGCGAGCGCCTCCCCCGGCGGCCGCGGCGCGACGTCCTTGACGCCGGGCGCGAAACGGGACTACCGAGCATCCATCTGACAATCCACGCCTCGGGTGCCCTCAGGGCATAACAGGGAAGCCGGTGCAATGCCGGCGCGGTACCGCCACCGTGAGTGGGGAGCTGCCTCCGAAAGACCACTGGGCCTCCTGATGAAGCCTGGGAAGGTGGACGCAGCGCTGGGAGCTCGAACAGCTCCCTGAACCCATGAGCCGGGAGACCTACCCGAGCCCTCCACGAGGTGCAGCTTGCGCACGTCTTCGTGGCGTTCGGGTGCGGACTTCACCCGGAGCGCCGAAATCGGTCCTCACGGCCGCCTTGTATCCATCGCCGCGCTCCTGGCGACGCTCCTCGCGCCCCGGCCCGCGGCCGCGATGCACCTCGCGGAAGGCGTCCTGCCGCTCGGCTGGTGCGCGGTCTGGAACGCGCTCGCCCTGCCCTTCGTCGCCGTCGCCCTCCACTTGCTCCGGCGCCGCACCCAGAAGGACGTCTTCTATAAGCCGTTCGTCGGCCTCGTCGCCGCCGCCGTCTTCGCCATCTCGTGCATGCCCGTGCCGGTGCCGACCGCAGGGACCTGCTCCCACCCGTGCGGCACCGGGCTCGCCGCGGTGCTCATCGGCCCCTGGATGACCGTCCTCGTCACCGTGGTGGCGCTCCTCCTCCAGGCCCTGTTCCTCGCGCACGGCGGGCTCACCACGCTCGGCGCCGACGTCGCGTCGATGGGCATCGCGGGCGCGTTCACCGGGTACCTCGCCTTCCGGCTCGCGCAGCGCTGCGGCGCGAACCTCTGGGTCGCCGGGTTTTTGGCCGGCGTGACGTCGGACTGGGCCACGTACGCGACAACGGCGCTCGAGCTCGCCCTCGGGCTCGCGGGCGACGGGTCGGTGCGCTCCATGTTCACCGGCGTCGCCCTCGCCTTCGTCCCCACCCAGCTGCCGCTCGGCCTGCTCGAGGGCGCCATGACCGCAGGGGCGCTCGTCTTCCTGCGCGCCCGGCGGCCCGACATCCTGGAGCGGCTCCGGGTCGTCCCGCTCCCCGCGGGGGCGTCGTGACGCGGCGGCTCGCGCAGCGCGCGCTGCTGGCCGCCGCCGCGCCCTGGCTCGCCGCGTGCCGCGGCGCCTCCTGGGACGGGATCGACGAGGCCGTCGTCCGCCGCGTCGCCGAGGACGCGGGCCGCCACGACACCGGGCCGCTGTTCGCCGGCCTCGAGGGCGATCTCCTGCTCTTCGCGTTCCTCTGGGCAGGGCTGCTCTCCGGCTTCGCCCTGGGCTACTTCTCGCGCGTGCTCTTCGTGGAGCGCGCCGGTCAGCCCGCCGGCAAGCCCGGCGGCGACGGGCTCCGTGCGGATTGACCTCCCCGCGCGCCTCCGCGACGTGGATCCCCGGCTCCGCCTCGCGGCCGCCGCGGCCGCGTGCTGCGTCGCCGCGGGCGCGCGCTCGCCCTGGACGCCGGCCGCGCTGCTCGTCCTCGCGTGCGCGGCCCTCCGGCTCCAGGGCATGACCGCGGGCGCCGTGCTCCGCGCCTTCGCGCCCGCCGCCTGGCTCGGCGGGGTCGCGGCCGCGCTCGCGCTCGCGCTCACCCCGGGCGAGCCGCTCCTCGCGGGCGCGCCGTTCCCGCTCGACGCGATCGCGCGCGAGGGGGCCCGCCGCGCCGCGTCCATCGCCGCGCGCGTCCTCGCCGCCGCCGCGGTGCTCCGGTGGCTCTCGAGCGCCGCCGCGCCCGCCGAGATCGAGGCGGCGCTCGCCGGGCTCGGCGCGCCCGCGGCCCTGGTCGAGCTGCTCGCGCTCTCGCGGCGCTTCGCCGGCGTGCTCCAGCGCGCCGCCGACAGCGCGTGGAGCGCCGCCGCGCTCCGGGGCGGGTTCGCGCGCCCGGGCGCCGCCGCGCGCTCGGCCGGCGCCGTCGCGGGCGTCGTGGTCCTCCGGACCCTGGAGCGCTCCGAGCACGCCGCCGTCGCGATGCAGCTCCGCGGCTACCAGGGCAAGCTCCCCGTCGCCGACCGCCGGCGGAGCGCGCCCGCCGCGAACCTCGCGTTCGCCGCCGCCGCCCTCGCGGCCCTCGGGCTCAGCGTCGCCGCCGGAGAGGCGGGATGACCGCGATCGCCCTCCGCGCCCCCCGGGTGGGCTACCGCGGCGCCGAGCCCGCGCTGCGCGACGTGCGCCTCGACGTCGCCGAGGGCGAGTCCGTGGCGGTGCTCGGCGGCAACGGCGCCGGCAAGACCGCGCTGCTCCGGACGCTCGTCGGGCTCCTCCCCGCGCCCGGCGGCAGCGTCGAGATCTCGGGCCGCCGCGTGGGCTCGCCCTCGGACGCCGTGGCCGCGGGCGCCGCGCTCGTGCTCCAGGACCCGGACGACCAGCTGCTCGGCGCGACGCTCCTCGACGACGTCCTGTTCGGCCCGCGGAACCTCGGCCTGCCCGCGCCCGAGGCGCGGCGCCGCGCCGACTCGGCGCTCGCCGCCGTGCAGATCGCGCACCTCGCCGGCCGCGCGATCGAGGCGCTGAGCTTCGGCGAGCGCAAGCGCGCGTGCATCGCCGGCATGCTCGCGATGCGGCCGCGCGTGCTCCTGCTCGACGAGCCGACCGCGGGCCTCGACCCGGAGGGCGAGCTCTCCCTGTGCCGGACGCTGCGCGCGCTCTCGGAGCAGCAGGGGACCACGCTGGTCGCCGCGACGCACGCGGTCGACCTCGTGCCGCTCTTCGCGACGCGCGCGGTCCTGCTCGGCGACGGGCAGGTCCTCGCGGACGGGCCGCCGCGGGAGGTGTTCGCGGCCGGCGAGCTCCTCGCGCGGGCGCGGCTCCGGCGGCCGTGGGTCGCGGAGCTCTGGACCCGGATGGCCCCGGCCGACCCGGTCGACCCGCGGGGCCGCGCCGGGCTCCCGCTCACCCTGGAGGAGGCGCTCGCATGCATGACGAAGGGCTCCTGCTGATCGGCCATGGCAGCCGCGACGCCGCGTCGAACGCCGAGTTCGAGGCGCTCGTGGACGATTACCGCGCGTCGCGGCCCGGGGTCGTGGTGCAGCACGGCTACATCGAGCTCGCGACGCCGTACCTCGCCGACGCGCTCGCGGCGCTCGCGGCGCGGGTGTCGCGGGTGGCGGTCGTGCCGCTGTTCCTGTTCGCGGCGGGGCACGTGAAGAACGACATCCCGCTGGCGCTCGAGCAGGCGCGGGCCGCGCACCCGGGCGTGCGCTTCTCGGCGGCGCGGCACCTCGGCGTGCACCCGGCGCTGGCGGAGCTCGCGTTCGAGCGCGCCGCGTCCGCGCTGCCGGACGACGCGGCGGCGCGGGCCCGGACGGCGCTCGTCGTGGTGGGGCGCGGGTCCAGCGACCCGGACGCGAACGGCGACTTCTGCAAGATGGCGCGCCTCATCGGCGAGGGCCGGGGGCTCCTCCTGGTCGAGCCGACCTTCATCGGCATCACGCGGCCCTCGGTCGAGGAGACGCTGGAGCGGGTCGCGCGCCAGCGGCCCGAGCGCGTCGTCGTCCTCCCGTACTTCCTCTTCGCCGGCCGGCTCATGACGAAGCTCGCCGAGCAGGTCGAGCGCTTCGCGTCGACGTACCCGTGGATCCGCGCCTCGCTCGCGCCCCACCTCGGCCGGTCGAGCGCGCTCTCGGGGCTGATCGACGAGCGCGCGCGCCAGGCGCTCGCCGGCGAGGCGCCCCTCCCCTGCGACACGTGCATGTACCGCACGGCCCTGCCGGGGCTCGCGCAGGAGGTCGGCGGGCTCAAGGCGATGCTCTACAGCGTGCGCCACACGCTGACGCACACGCAGGCGTCGAACCACCCGCACGCCCACCGCCCGCTGCGCAAGCACGTGCTCGTCTGCGGCAACGCCGACTGCGTGGACCGCGGCAGCCTCGCGCTGCTCGAGTCGCTGCGCCGCCTCCTGAAGCAGGCCGGCCAGCAGCAGCAGATCCGCGTGACGAGGACGTCGTGCATGGGGCGCTGCGGCGAGGGCCCGACGGTCGCCGTCTACCCGGACGGGGTGTGGTACCGCGGCGTCCGCGAGGAGGACGCGAAGGACCTCGTCGAGGAGCACCTGCTCGGCGACCGGCTGGTGGCGCGGATCGTCGACGACATCATGCAGTGAGGCGCGGCGAGGCGGGATGCCGAGGAGCCGCATCGATGGGCGCGGAGGTCACGTCGTAGCCGTACAGCCAGTCGAAGCTCTCGAGCGACAGCCTCCTGAGCAAGAGATCGCGCCCGCGCTGGCGCAGGCCGTCCGGCAGCTGGAAGAGCATCCCGTTGCGCGCCGACAGGCGCTGGAGCTGCGCCGCGCGGCGCGCGCGCGCCCGCTCGTAGCGGCGGAGGGCGCTCGCCACGCCCTCGGGGGCTACCCCTTCGAGGCACCGCCCCAGCACCCAGGCGTCCTCGATCGCCTGCGCTGCCCCCTGCGCGAAGAAGGGGAGCATCGGGTGCGCGGCGTCGCCGAGCAGCGTGACCCGCCCCTCCCCGGGTCGAGCGAGAGCAGCCCTGTCGTAGAGCGCGAGCTCCAGCGTCCCGTCGGCAGCGCTCAGGATCGCGTGGAGATCCTCGTGCCAGCCGGCGAGCCTGGCGAGCGCGTCCTCGCGGCGCCCTTCGCGGGTCCACGACTCCGCCCCCGGGGAGCGTGAGGGCATCGCGGTGGCGAGGTTCAGGAGGCTCCCGGCCGACACCGGGTAATAGACCATGTGCTGACCGGGCCCCAGCCAGATGCGCACCGTGGCCGGGGACGCGAGGGCCTGGACCTTCGCGGCGGGGACGAGCACACGGCAGCTGACGTGCCCCGAGAAGCGCGGCGCTTCGTCGGCGAGGCTGCGGCGGATCTGGGAGCGGATCCCGTCGGCGCCGATCACCGCGTCGGCCGCGTGGGTCGACCCGTCCGCGAAGCGGACGATGACCTCCCGCTCCCCATGGGTCACGCCCACGCACCGGGCGCCGAGGCGCACCGCCGCGTCCGGCACCGCCTCGCGCAGCACCGCGTGCAGATCGGCGCGGTGCATCGTGTAGTACGGCGCGCCGTAGCGCCGCGCGATCTCCGGGTTGCCGGGCATCGCGCTCAGCACCTTCCCCGTGTCCCACCGCTTGATCTCGAAGGCGACTGGCTGCACCGCGACCTTCGCGAGCGGCTCCGCCAGGCCGAGGCGGTGGAGGACCCGCGAGGCGTTGGGTCCCACCTGGATGCCGGCGCCGACCTCCCGGAGCTCGGCCGCCTGCTCGAAGCACGTCACCTCGTGCCCCGCGCGCAGGAGCACCTGCGCGGCGGTCAAGCCGCCGATCCCACCCCCGATGATCGCGATCCTCACCTGCGGCTTCGACATACGAACCTCCTATTATTCCATTCAAGTAAATTACGAATATCGTACTATTGCGCGCAAGAGCGCCATCGCGGCCCCTCCGCGACGGCTCACACCTTGCTGGCGATCTTGCGGAACAGCGCGACGAACTGGGCGCGCTCCCCGGCGTCCGGGAGGGCGTCGAGGATCTTGCGCATGATCAGGCGCTCGACGCGGTGGTGCTCGCGCTGGAGCTCGATCCCCTTCTTGGTGAGCTCGATCAGGTAAGAGCGCCGGTCGGTCGGGTGGACGCCGCGCCGCACGAGGCCCCGCTGCTCGAGGCGGTCGAGGATGCTCGTGAGGGTGCTCTGCGGGACCTGGAGGTACGCGCGCATCTCGGCGAGCGTGTGGTCGGGCTTCTCCTCGACGAACGACATCGCGTGCAGATCGAGGTAGCCGATGCCCGCGAGCTTGTCCGACCAGAGATCGAGGCGGGCCAGGTTGAGCCGCAGCAGCAGCACGTGGAGCGCCGCGTTCAGCTGCTCGGTCTCCGAGGCGTCCGACATCTTACGAATTTCGTAGCATACGGATATCGTCAAAACAACCCACCGCGGCGCGCCGGGAGGGCCCCGGGCCGCGCTGCGGCCCGGCCCCGCTACTGCTCGGCCAGGACGATGATCCTGTCGCCCTCGGCGAGCGTCAGCGACGCGCGCTTCCGCGGGTTCACCTTCACGCCGTAAGCCTGCGCCGCGTCGTCGGCCTGCGCCGCGAGGCGGTAGCCGACCGCGACCTCGCCGCGGCGCCGCGCCGACTCGACGATCGTGGCGAAGCTCACCGGCCGGCCGAGGCGCACGTAGTCGCCCGCGGGCTTCAGGTACAGCTCGGACCCCTCCGGATCGAACAGGTCCTCGAACACCGCGGCGAGGTCCCGGTTCTCGGAGATCTGCGCGAGCATCAGGCTGACGAGCTTGTCGCTCACGATGAAGTCGTCCGCGTGCGCGACCTCGGCGAGCTCGCGGTTCCGGAGATCGAGCATCTCGCTCACGATGCTGAAGCTCTGGCCGCGCTTCGCCTCGATGTCGCGCAGGTGGAGCAGCGTGATCAGCGTGCGCGCGTCCGCCTCCTGCGGATCGAGCGCGTCGGAGTAGCTCAGCGTCACCACGTGGTCGTAGGCGCCCACCACGCGGTCGAGCGTGCGCCGGTCGGTCGTGTCGCCCCGCTCGATCCGGACGGTGAGGTTCCGGAGCTCGCCGCAGTCGGCCTCGAGCTGCTCTCTGGCGTCGGGCACGTCGGCGACGACGGTGACCTCGGAGCCCTCCGCGACGTAGTGGTCGAGCTCGTTGATGAACGCCGCGGCGCGGCGGTTCCAGCCGAGGAGGAGCGTGCGCTCGGGCCGCGCCGCCGAGGGCTTGCCGGTCCGGATCACCCGCGCGTCGACCGGCGGCGCCTTCTTCGAGGGGGCGCCGATCGCGCTGTCGTCCTCGGCGATGAGGATGACCGCGTCGCCGGCCTCGATCCGCGCGTCCATGGGCGGGTTCAGCCGCACCTCGCCGGAGCGCCGCCGGACGCCGATGACCGCGCAGTCGTCGTACGCGAAGAGCGCCTCGCCGAACGACCTGCCCGCGAGCGACGGCTCCTCGCGCGTGTAGATCTCGTGGCCCTTGAAATCGAGCAGCTCGCCGTAGACCACGCTGAGGCCCTCGCTGCGGCAGGTCTGCACGGTGATGCGCGAGAGCACGTCCTCCGTGGGGATGAGCGCCGCCTCGTCGCGCGCCACGAGCCGCGCGGCGTCGAGGTTCCGGCGGTCGCGGATCTGCGTGACGATCGGGTAGCGCCCTTTCTTGCGACCCGCCTTGTTGGTGAGCGCCAGGATCGACTTGATCACCTGCGAGTCCGGGTTCCCCTCCTCGGGGGAGAGCAGGATGATCGACCGCGCGGCGTCCGGGTTCACGATGGCGATGTCCGCGGGATCACACGGGTTTCCGGTGCGGCAGACCACGCGCGTCCTGCCGGTCGACCCGACGCGCGCGCGGATCTCGTCCTCCATCTCGACCTTGTCCTTCTCGGCGAGCACGGCGATGGCCGCGCGCGGGCGGCTCTCGTTGGCGATGGCGAGCTCCGCGATCATCGAGAAGATCTGCGGCGACCAGCCGAGGATGACGGTGTGCCCCTCCTCGCAGACCAGCGAGCGGCCCTTGCGGAGCTCGGCCACGCGGTCCTCGATCCCGCTCGTGATGATGCCGATGAGGATGCTGACCATGAAGATGCCGCCGAGCGTGACGGCGAACATCGCGGCGAGGTAGGCGCGGCTGCCGGTGTCGCCGGCGACGGTGCCGGCGTCGAGGGCGCGCATCAGCGTGATCCAGAGGGCGGAGGGGAACGACACCGGAGCGCCGTCCTCCCCGGCGGGGGCCAGCCCGAGGAGCACGACGACGGCCGCGAAGACGACCACCATGGCGGTCGAGAGCGCGAACAGCCATGCGATGAGCGCGGGCGCGCCCTTCGCCATGGTGAGATCGAAGCGGTAGCGGAGGCGATCGACGACGGTGATCTTCTGCATGGGGCGCACGAGCGCCGCGCTCGCTGGGGCGCGCGGCGCGGGGCCCACCTAGCACGGACCGAGCGCCCGTCGAACCGCGCGCGGGCCGAGCGCGCGCCTCGACGGGCGCTCTTCCGCCTGCTCCTTCCCGCCCTGTTCCCTAGCTGGTAGGAGGGGGCCCATTAGGAGGGAGCCGACATGGCATGCCACGAAATCGCCGCGCTCCGCCTGGGGCTCATGAACGTCCTGGGCATCGACGATCCCGCCGAACGCGCGCACGAGCTCGCCGAGCTCGGCCCCGCGGCCGAGGCGCCGGGCCCGATCTCGGCGATGCTGCGCGCCGGGGATCTCAAGAGCCTCTCGCGGCTGTTCGAGGGGTCGCTCGCGGAGCTCCAGGAGAAGGTCGCGAAGACGCCCGCGGGCGACGAGAAGCTCGCCTACCTGCGCTCGCTCCTCATCCTCACGAAGCAGGTCGAGCTCGACCTCCACGCCCAGGTCGACGGGCTCGGCCGGCTCTACCGCGAGCTCGAGGAGATGCACGACTTCGTGCACGAGATCTACCCGGCGGAGTGAGCGGCGGAGTAACGGCGGAGCAAGCGGAGCAGGAGCGGACCGATGGCCCAGGGCAGCGCGAAGATCAGGATCGTCCACGCGGAGCCGCTCGGCCACGGGGCGCGGCTGCTCCGCGTCGAGCGCGTCGACGGCGCCGAGCTCGGCTTCGCCGGCGGGCAGTACGTCATCATCAACACCGGGGTCACCCTGCCCGGCGGCAAGCTCGCGAAGCGGGCCTACTCGCTGCTCTCGAGCGACGCCGAGCAGCGCGCCGTCGAGATCGCGGTCAAGCGCATCGGCGCCGGGCCGGGGTCGAACGTGCTCAACGACGTCGCCGCCGGCGCGGAGCTCGAGTGGAGCGGCCCCTGGGGCAAGCTGCGGCTCCCGCACGGCTTCTCCGGCCGCGCGCTCGTCGTCGCCACCGACACCGGCATCACCGCCGCCCTCGGCGTCGCGCGGGGCGCGGCCGCGGCCGGCGCGGCGCAGCTCGACCTGCTCTGGCTCGTCGAGTCCGACGACTACTTCCTGTCCGAGCGGTTCGTCCGGGAGCGCCTCCCCGCGCGCGCCCGCCTGACGGTCGCCGGCGGCTTCCTCCCGGCCGGCCACCCCGAGCGGCCGGCGCGCGCGTGCGCGCTCGTCGGCGACGCGGTCGCGGACGGGCCCTACGACGCCGTGCTCTGCGCGGGCGACGGCGCCGTCATCTACCCGCTCCGCGACCGGCTGGCCTCGCTCGGCGCGCCGGAGGGGAGCGTGCTCCTCGAGAGCTTCTTCAACAACCCCCTGAAGAAGTCCGCGTAATCGTTCAGGATCCTCGATGACAGAGGTCCGGCCGAGAGACCCGAAAGGGCAGCGCGAGGGGTTCACGACGGGCGCGTGCGCGGCCGCCGCGGCCAAGGCGGCGGCGCGCGTGCTCGCGCGCGGCGCGGCGGTCGACGCCATCGAGACGACCTTGCCGAACGGGCAGAGGGCGACCTTCCCGCTGAAGCGCTGCGACCGCGACGGGCCGCGCGCCACGTGCAGCGTCATCAAGGACGCCGGCGACGATCCGGACTGCACCCACGGCGCCGAGCTCGTCGCCGAGGTCGAGCTCCGCCGCGAGCCGGGCGTCGAGATCCGCGGCGGCGACGGAGTCGCCGTGGTCACCAAGCCCGGGCTCGGGCTGCCGGTCGGCGCGCCGGCCGTGAACCCCGTGCCGCGCCGGAACATCACCGAGATGGTCCTCGAGGAGCTCGAGGGCTCGGGCTTCGCCGGCGCCACGGTCACGATCAGCGTCCCCCAGGGCGAGGAGATGGCGAAGCAGACCATCAACGCGCGCCTCGGGCTCATCGGCGGGATCTCCATCCTCGGGACGAGCGGGATCGTGAAGCCGTACTCGACCGCCGCCTTCCGCGCGAGCGTGGTGCAGGCGATCGACGTCGCCGCCGAGCGCGGGGTCGCGACGCTCGCGCTGACGACCGGCGGCAAGTCCGAGGCGTACGCGATGAAGCTGTACCCGGAGCTGCCGGAGGACGCGTTCATCCAGGTGGGCGACTTCATCGGCACCGGGGTCCGCCACGCGGCGCGGCGGCGGATCGCCCGCGCGATCATCGTCGGCATGATCGGCAAGCTCTCGAAGATGGCCGACGGCAAGATGATGACGCACGCCGCCGGCTCGGAGGTGAGCATGGAGCTGCTCGCGCAGATCGCCGAGGAGCTCGGCGCGCGGCCCGAGATCGCGGCGGAGATCCGGCAGGCGAACACCGCGCGGCACGTGCTCGAGCTGTGCCAGCGCGAGGGGCTCACCGGCGTCGCCGGGGGGATCTGCAGGCGCGTCGTCGAGCACACCTCGCGCCACGCGGGCGGCGGCCTCGAGGTGCACGCCTGCCTGGTCGATTTCAACGGGGCGCTGCTCGGCCGGTACCCGGCCGGCGCCGCCGGTGGAGACGGAGCGGAGGAGCCATGAGCGGTGAGGAGGCGCGCGCGGTGAACGACATGCGGCAGATGACCGCGCTCGGGCGGCGCATCGAGGACAAGAGCTTCGCGATCATCGACGAGGAGGCGGGCGCGCACGGCTTCCCGGACGCGGAGTGGCAGGTCGTCCGCCGGGTGATCCACGCGACCGCGGACTTCGAGTTCTCGTCGCTGATGCGGCTCCACCCCGAGGCGATCGCGCGGGGGATCGAGGCGCTCCGGGGCGGCGCGCCGGTCCTCGTCGACGTGAAGATGATCGGCGTCGGCCTGAACGAGCAGCGGCTCGCGTCCTACGGCTGCAAGATCCACTGCTTCATCTCGGACGACGACGTCATCCAGGCGGCGTCCGCGAGCAACTCGACGCGGGCGATCGAGGCGATGCGCAAGGCGCACCGGCTCGGGCTCCTCGACGGGGCGATCGTCGCGGTCGGCAACGCGCCGACGGCGCTGCTCGAGGTCGTGCGCCTCGCCCGCGAGGAGGGGGCGCGGCCGGCGCTCGTGATCGGCGTGCCGGTCGGGTTCGTGTCGGCGGCGGAGTCCAAGGAGGCGCTGCTCGAGTCCGGGCTCCCCTCCATCGTCGCGCGCGGCCGCAAGGGCGGCAGCCCCATCGCCGTCGCGATCGTCCACGCGCTGCTGCTCCTCTCGGCCGATCCGGCGCCCCCTCCGGCGCAGGGCGAGCCGGCGCAGGTGGCGCGATGAGCGGGCGCCGCGCGGTGACCGTCGTCGGCATCGGCGACGACGGGTGCGCCAGCCTGTCGAGCCGCGCCGCGTCCGCGGTCGCCCGGGCCGAGGTGCTCGTGGGGGGCGAGCGGCACCTCGAGTTCTTCCCGCAGTTCCGCGGCGAGAGGATCGTCCTGAAGGGCGGGCTGTCCGCGGCGCTCGAGCGCGTGGAGGCCCTCTCGGCCGAGCAGAACGTGTGCATCCTCGCCTCGGGCGACCCGCTGTTCTTCGGGGTCGGGGCGCTCGTGGTCCGGAAGCTCGGCGGCGAGCACGTCGAGATCATCCCGAGCCTGAGCTCGGTCCAGTGGGCGTTCGCGCGCACGGGCATCGCCTGGGACGACGCCGCGTTCGTCTCGGTCCACGGGCGCTCGCCCGAGGGGTTCGCGACGCGCCTCCGCCGGCTCTCGAAGGTCGCGGTGCTGACCGACGGCGAGAACAGCCCGGCCCGGCTCGCGGCGCGGCTCCTCGAGCACGGCGACGCCGGCTGGAAGGCGTGGGTCTGCGAGAGCCTCGCGGGCTCGGGCGAGCGCGTGCGCGCGTTCGACCTCGCCGCGCTCGCCGCGTGCGAGGACATCGGGCCGCTGAACGTGCTCCTGCTCCTCCGGAGCGATCCCGCGTGGCGGCCGCCGCCGGCCGTGCCGTACCTGCACGAGGACGCGTTCGCGAAGCGGATGCCGAAGAACGGCCTGATCACGAAGCGCGAGGTGCGCCTGCTCTCGATCGCGGCGATGGCGATCCGCCCCGACGCGGTCGTCTGGGACGTCGGTGCCGGCTCGGGGTCGGTCTCGATCGAGGCGGCGATGCTCTGCCCCCTCGGGCGCGTCTACGCGATCGAGGTCGACCCGGAGGGCGTGGAGATCTGCCGGGACAACGTCCGCACGCACGGGGTCGACAACGTGCGCGTGGTCGCGGGCCGCGCGCCCGAGGCGCTCGCGGGGCTCGAGGATCCGGACGCGGTGTTCGTCGGCGGGAGCAAGGGGAGCATGGAGGAGATCATCGCGGCGGCGCTCGATCGGCTGCGGCCGGGCGGCCGGCTCGTTGTCAACGCGATCACGATGGAGAACGTGGCCGAGACGTACCGCGCGCTCCGGGCGCGGGGGCTCGACCCCGAGGTCACGCTGCTCTCGGTCTCGCGCGGCGTCCCGCTGGCGCGCTACATGCGGTACGAGGCGCTGAACCCGATCCACGTCTTCGCCGCGACGAAGCCCGCGACGCCGTCGGCCTCGGAGGCGTCGTGAGCGGCCTCGGCAAGCTCTACGGCGTCGGCGTCGGCCCCGGCGCGCCGGACCTGCTCACGCTGCGCGCCGTGCGCGTGCTCGAGAGCGCGGACGTGCTCGCGCTCCCCCGCAGCTCGGACTTCGGGACCTCGATGGCGTACCGGATCCTCGAGCCGGTCGTCGGCAAGCAGCGGGACAAGGAGCGGCTGCTCCTCACCTTCCCCATGAGCAAGGACCCGGATCGCGTCCGCCCCTACGTCGACGCGGCCGTCGACAAGATCGGCGAACGGCTCTCGCGGGGCCTGTCCGTCGCGTTCGCCACCGAGGGCGATCCGTCGCTCTTCAGCACGTTCGTCTACGTGCGCCGCGAGGCGCTCCGCCGCTTCCCCGGGCTCGAGGTCGAGGTCGTCCCCGGCGTCACCTCGGTCACGGCGGTCCCGGCCGTGAGCGGGCTCGCGCTCGCCGACGGGCAGGAGCGGATCGCCATCCTCCCCGCCACGTACGGCGTCGACGACCTGACCGACGTCCTCCGGCGCTTCGACACCGTGGTCCTGATGAAGATCGGCTCGGAGATGCCGAAGGTGACCGAGGCGCTCACGCGGGCGGGCCTCCTCGATCGGGCGGTGTTCGTGTCCAAGGCGACGATGCCCGAGCAGCGGATCGTGCGGGACCTCAGGGCCGCGCAGGGCGAGCGGGGCGACTGCTTCGCCATGGTCGTGGTCACGCGCGGGGAGCGGAGCGGGCTGCTCGTCGGCGAGGCGGAGGCCTCGCTGCCGGGCAGCTTCGTAAACAGCCTGAACGAAGAGCCGGAGGCCCCGTGACACCCGAGCGCAAGCCCTACGCCGTCTACGCCATCACGCGCCACGGGATCGACATCGCGCGCCGGCTCGTCCCGGGGCTGCCGGGCGCGGATCTCTACGTGTCGCAGAAGCTCTTCGACGGGGCGCCGGAGGGCGCGAAGCCGCTCCCGCTGCCGATGGGGCCGCTCCTGACCGAGGCGTTCACGGCCTACGACTGCCACGTGTTCGTGATCAGCGTCGGCGCGGTGGTGCGCATGATCGCGCCGCTGCTCAAGAACAAGAAGGTCGATCCGGCGGTCGTGTGCGTCGACGACGCGGCCCGGTTCTCGATCTGCGTGCTGTCCGGCCACGTCGGCCGGGGCAACGCGTTCACCGAGAAGGTGGCGGCGCTCCTCGGCGCGCAGCCGGTGGTGACCACGGCGTCCGACGCGATCGGGACGCTGACGGTCGACATCCTCGGCCGCGAGCTCGGGTGGACCCTCGACGACCCGGATCGCAACGTGACGCGCGGCTGCGCCGCCGTCGTGAACGCGGCGCCGGTGCTGTTCGTCCAGGAGACGGGCGAGCCGTCGTTCTGGCCCGAGGGGACGCCGCTCCCGCCGGGCGTGCGCTACGCGACGTCGCTCGACGGCGTGGATCCTGGCGCGTGGGAGATCCTGCTCGTCGCGAGCGATCGCGATCTCTCGCGGTCGCACCCGGCGGTCGTCGAGCGCGCGGTCGTCTACCGCCCGAAGAGCCTCGTCCTCGGGATCGGCTGCGACCGCGGCGCGCCGCTCGACATGGTGGAGCGCGGGGTGGACAGGCTGCTCGAGGAGCACGGGCTGTCGGCGAGGTCGGTGAAGGCGCTGGCGACGATCGACAAGAAGGCCGACGAGGAGGCGCTGCTCGCGCTGTCGGCGCGGCGGGGGTGGCCGCTCGTGACGTTCACGGCCGAGGAGCTCGACGCGACCGAGGGGATCGAGAACCCGTCGGAGACGGTGAAGAAGCACGTCGGCGCCCGGGGGGTCGCCGAGCCGGCCGCCCTGCGCGCGGCGGGGGCCGCGCGGCTGCTCGTGCCGAAGCGGGCGTACACCGAGCCGGGCGTGGGCCGGTCGATGACGCTCGCGGTGGCGCGCGTCCCGTTCGCGAAGCGCAACGTCGAGGAGAGCCATGGGTGACAGCAAAGGAGTCCTGTCGATCGTCGGGATCGGCCCCGGCGCCGAGGAGCACGCGACCCGCGCCGCCCTGGAGGCGATCGCCGCGTCGGATCTCATCGTCGGGTACACGACGTACATCCGGCTGGTGAAGCACCTCATCGAGGGCAAGGAGGTGATCAAGACCGGCATGACCGAGGAGATCGGCCGGGCGCGCGCCGCCGTGGAGCGGGCGCGGGACGGGGCGCGCGTGGCGATCATCTCGTCGGGCGACGCGGGGGTGTACGGCATGGCCGGGCTCGTCTTCCAGGTGCTGGAGGAGATCGGCTGGAAGCGGGGCGAGTCGCCGGAGCTGCGCCTCGTGCCCGGGATGACGGCGCTCAACGCGTGCGGGTCGCTCGTCGGCGCGCCGCTCGGGCACGACTTCTGCGCCATCTCCCTGTCCGACCTCCTGACCCCCTGGCCGGTCATCGAGCGGCGGCTCGAGGCCGCCGCCGCGGCCGACTTCGTCATCGGCCTTTACAATCCGGCGAGCGGGCGGCGCACGCGCCAGATCGTGCGGGCCAAGGAGATCATCGCGCAGCACCGGCCGGGCACGACGCCGGTGGCGCTCGTGAAGAGCGCTTATCGCAAGCTGGAGAGCGCCGTGCTCACCGATCTCGACCATTTCCTCGACTACGAGATCGGGATGCTGACCACGGTGCTCGTCGGGTCGACCAACACCTTCGTCTTCGAGGGGTACATGGTCACGCCGCGCGGATATACGAACAAGTACACATGGGATGGAGCGGCGATTCCGGGTCAGACGCCGGGGCGCTCGCTCGTGCTCTCGGACGAGAGCCTCACGGGAGAGGAGGTCTAAGATGGCACGCGTAGGAAGGCTGGGCGGCGCGATCCTCGCCGAGACCCAGGGAGAGTATTACCTCGTCGGCAACACAAAGGCGCCGGTCGACTTCCGGGAGGCGGGGTTCGAGCCGCCCGACGAGGCCGAGCTCGTGAAGGGGGCCTATCTCCGGCTGAAGCCGCTCCGCGAAGTGAAGGTGGCGGCGCCGGTGCTGCTGCTCGACGTCGAGGGCGAGGAGCTCGCGAAGAAGCTGGTGCAGCGCTTCGTGATCGACCGGAACGGCTCGGTGAGCGAGCGGCTGTGGCGGCTCGTCTACAGCCCGGATGACCCGCTCGACGACGCGGAGGCGCCGGTGGAGCGCGACGCGCGGTGGCTGGGGGGTATCCCCGAGACGATCTGGCAGCTCGTGCGCGACAACGTGCTGCGCTGCCTGTAGGCGCGAGCTGCGCCGTTCAGGCGGGTTCGCGGCGCGCGGCGTCCGGCCCCGGAGAGGGTGTTCGCCGCGCGGGTGGGCGCCCTGCCCATCACGAGAAATACGTGCTGTGGGATACGTCCTTCCAGGCCTCGTACTCGGCGCGCTGCGCATCCAGCTTCGCCGTGATGCCAGTCCAGCTGTCCGCGCCGAGGCTGAGGCGGTGGGGCATCTCTCCAGAATCCACGAGCTGCACGAGGATGTCCGCCATCCGGACGGGATCGCCTGGCGCGAGTGAGCCGTCCTTGTCGTTCACCAGCAGGTCCATGACCGCATGGGCGGTGGCGCCATATGCGTCGATCCTCGGGCTCCGGAGATTCCGTTCGACGATGCCCGTCCGGAAGCCGCCCGGCTCGACCGACATCACCTTGAGGCCAAGCGGCGCGACCTCCTGCGACAAGGCCTCCGTGAGGCCTTCGAGCGCGAACTTGGAAGCGCTGTAATACCCGAGGGCGGGCATGGCGATGACGCCGTTCATCGAAGAGATGTTGATGATCGTGCCGCGCCCCCGGGCGCGCATGCCGGCCAGAGCTGCCCGTATGGTGCGCGCGACGCCGAAGAAGTTCGTCTCGAAGACCGTCCGGATCTTCTGATCTTCTCCTTCTTCGACTGCGGCGAGATAGCCGAGCGCGGCGTTGTTCACGAGCACGTCGATGCCGCCGCGCCACGCCTCGGCGGCAGCCACCGCGGTCTCGATCTCGGATGGCCTGGTGAGATCCATCGAGAGTGGAAGCACAGCGTCGGGATACGCCGCCACGAGCCCTCCGAGGCGGGCGCTGTCCCGCGCCGTGACGGCGACGTGATGGCCGGCGCGAAGGGCGGCGTTTGCGATCGCGGACCCGAGTCCGCTTGACGCTCCGGTGATGAACCAGGTCTGGGCACTCATCTTTTGTTCCTCCTGATGGCCACACTTAATCAAGCGAGAAATGAACCGCCAAGACGCCAAGACACCAAGATTTTTTCTCTCTCTTTACTTGGCGTCTTGGCGTCTTGGCGTCTTGGCGTCTTGGCGTCTTGGCGTCTTGGCGGTTCGAAGTTCTGCGCTTTTCAAGCAGTTTCAACCCGTTTGTCGCTCTAGGCTTGGACGCGCACGACGACCTTGCCGACGGCGCCCCCCTGGAGATGGGCGACGGCCGCCGGGAGATCGCCCAAGTCATAGGTCGCGGCCACGACGGGGCGGATCCCGAGGCTATCGATGGCCCTGTTCATGTCCTCCAGCGCTCGCCGGGGTCCGACGCCTATCGCGTTGATCGTCGCGCGGCGCAGGAGCAGGGGGCCAACCGGGGTCGAGATGCGGTCGCTGCCCAGAAGGCCGACGAGCAGGATCCGTCCGCCGTAGGCCAGGGCCTCAACGGAGGTCGCGAGGTTCTCGCCCGCGGCCATCTCGATCACGGCGTCCGCGCCGCGGCCGCTCGTGAACGCCATCACCTCGCGGTCCCAATGGGGACGGGTGCGATAGTTGATGCCCGCGCGTGCGCCGAGGCCCAGACCGAACGCCAGCTTCTCATCGCTGCTGGAGGTCAAGATCACCTTCGCCCCGTGCGCTGCTGCGAACTGCAGCGCGAAGAGCGAAACGCCGCCCGTACCCTGCACGACCCAGGTCTGCCCCGCCCTGACCCGCCCGGTCTCCACGACGGCCATCCAGGCGGTCAGACCTGCAGTCGAAAGCGTGCTCGCCTCCTCGGGGCCGAGGGTCCGGGGCGCTGCGACCAGCATGTCTTCGCTGACCACCGCGAACTCGGCCAGGCGGCCCGAGACCGCGATGGTGTTGGTGTGATGGCCCGGGGCCGCCCCGTCGATCCAGTCCTCGATGTCGACGCCGACCACCCGATCGCCGACGGAAAACCGCGTCGCGAGCGGTCCGAGCTCCACGACCTGCCCGGCGAAGTCGCTTCCGGGCACATAGGGGTGCGCCAGCTCGCCCATGCGGCCTTCCCACATCAGAAGGTCGCGGTAGTTCAGCGAGACCGCCTGGATCCTCACCAGGACCTCGCGAGGCCCAGGCTCGGGCCTTCGAGCATCGCGGAGCGTCAGGTTCCGGACGCCTGGGGCATCGAGCTCCCAGCGCCGCATGCGCGGCCTCTGCAGAGCTTGTCCGGCGTCGGAGGGCTTCGGTGTCGTGAGACCTGAACTGATCATCTCGTGCCTCCTGTGCATCGACGGCAATTCGTCCTTGCGGAGACTTAGCCGTCGCACCGGCGGCGTTGCAGTGGATCAGATCGTGAGGCTCCCTCTCGTAAAACGAGAGGCTGCCGTCGCCTCGGCGGGCCGCTAGTACTACAGCCGCACGTCGCGGAATCTCCGCAGATTTCGATGAGCGGGCGGACGATCGTGACGCTTGGCTCGTCCGCACACCGGTGAAGCCCAGCTCGTTCGGCGTTTACCGACGTGCGGCTGTAGTACTAGGCGCCTGGTCTCGGTTGCCCCGCCGGCGCCCCGACGCCTTCGGCCGCAAGCCGGGCCTGCAGCCGGGGCGCCATCCAGTCCAGGAAGGCGCGGACCTTGAGCGGGAGGCGGCCCTGATCGGAGAAGACGAGGTGGATCGGAAGAGCAGGCACTTCGAAGGCCTCGAGGAGCGGCGTGAGGGCTCCGCTTCGCAGCTCCGATGCGATCTGGTAGTCCAGGGCTCTCGTGATCCCCAGGCCTGCCTTGGCCGCCACCACCGCCGCAGCGGGCGAATTGACCGCGACCCGCGCGCGCGGCTCCGCGATCACGTGGGCGGCGCCCCGGACGTACCGCCAGGGCGAGGACACGAACCCACGATAGGTCACGCCGTCCCGTCCCGTCAGGTCCTCTGGCGCCTGAGGGCCGCCGAACGCCCGCAGGTAGCCCGGGCTCGCACAGGTGATGGAGCGTGTCGACCCGACACGTCTCGCCATCAACGCGCTGTCCTCCAGCTCTCCGATCCGGACCGCCACGTGCACATGCTCCTCGACGACGTTCACCATCACGTCCGTCAGGAAGAGGCGCAGATCGATCTTCGGATGCGCGGCAAGGAACTCGCTGGCGATCGGCAGCACGTGCAGCTCGCCGAACATCGTCGGCGCCGTGACGGTCAGCTCCCCCCGAGGCTCCTGATATTCGCCAGCGACGGCCTTCTCGGCTTCCTGCAACTGCTCGAGGATGTGCCGCGCGGCGATCGCGTACTCCCGCGCCGCCTCGGTCAGCTCGACCCGGCGGCTGGTGCGGATCAGGAGCTGCGTGCCGAGATGACGTTCGAGCTCTGCGACCTTGCGGCTGATGGTAGGCAGCGGCGCCTGCAGCCGCCGGCCCGCCGCGGACAGGCTGCCGGAGTCGACCACGGCCAGGAAAACGAACATGGCGTCGAGCCGGTCCATCGGCCTCTCATAACACGGAAGGGCGATGGCGGGCCTCGCCATGGCCTCCTCCAGGCAGATGCTGAGCACGGCGCACCCCCACGAGCTCCGCGCGCATCACCCGCGGCGGGCGCTCGAACCAGCGGTAGCAGCTTCGCGTGAACGCCGGCTGCTGCCGAGCAAGTTCGCGGCGTCATCGCAGGTGCGCGGGCACTCCAGGAAGAACGGACGATTCTCAGGCGCACGGGCTCGCTCAACAGTCTTCCGGACAGTTGCACTCGTTCTCTTGAAGCCGGCACTCTCCGTCACCGCAGCTCAGGCAAGCATAGGCTCCGCCCTTGTTGGGGAGGCACTCCCCTTCATCCCTCGCGTAGTTCCATTCGAACAGATCCAGCTTCTTGAGCCCAGGACAGCAAGGGGGCACCGGCTTCCCGTCATTGTGCGTGAACGAATCTTCGTACTGCGTCGAGCCCTGGCCCTCGGCCATGCAGCGAGCGCCCGGATCGTACCCCAGCGCTGGTGGCGCAGCCCTCGGCGGCTGATGGCAAGCAAGGACGATGAGCGGCGCCGAGAAGAGCAGCGAGGCTGCTCCGCGCGCCAGTTTCCATCTGTTGCTCATGGCCGGAACGTAGCCGAGCCTGGCCCGCCGAAGAAGAGGTATTCACGCCGATCGGTCGTGCAGTCCGAGCCTAGCGGCAGGTCGCAGCGCCACGCGTTGGTGATGACCGGCGTCAAAGCAACGTCGTGAACCACATTGTCGACATCCGTACAGGCCAGGCTTCGCTGGTGGGCCGCCAGGCCGCGGCCCCTGGACCAGCGCGCGCTGCGCGAGAGACCGCTGAGCAGGATCCGGAGCGCGCACAGCGCGATGCGAACAGGCGCACGAACGCGCGGATCCGCGCTGCGCCCGCTCGCCCGCGCGAGCGCAGGACCGCCGCTCACCTCGGAGCGCTACATCCGAATCAGCGGTCGCCCCGCGAGCGCCATGACGAAGAGCCCCACGGCGACCGCGCCGTAGACGACGCCGAACGCGATGACCCATCGCACCGCCCGCCGCGCGCGCGACGCCGACCCCGACGCCCGCGCCGACAGCCAGTATCCGAACAACGGGACGGCTTGCAGCCCGTGCATCCCGAAGAAGTGCGCCGCGCGCAGGTCGCCTCCTTGGGTGCTCCAGTTGACGATGGGGAGCCCGGGCCCGCCGTCCGCGACGCCCACGCTGTGCGCGTTCTGCTGCGACATGAAGCCGCCTACCGCGCACGCCAGCAGAAACAGGGCGAAACCCAGCCGTATGCCCCAGAGATACGGCGCTGGCAGCGCAGGTCGCGTCGTCCAGAACCTGGACGCGAGGTACGCCGCGAGCCCCGTGTTCACCAGGATGGCGATGCCCATGAGCGCGAACACCGCCCCGTCGAACAGCGACGATTGATTGAAGTGCGACGCCACGCCCCGCGCCGCCTGCATGGTGATCGCGATCATCTCGAAGCTCACCATCGCCACCGTGCCCCAGACGACGGCCCGCCGGCCCCTCGGCGGGAGCGCGACATCGCCGACGAGCCAGTTGATCGTCAGCAGGTAGATGGCGATCGAGGCGGCGAATTTCGCCGGCTTGATCCACGGGTTCACCCCCAGCACGAGGCGCGCGTCGAGCGGGGCGACGCCGAGCAGCAGGACGAGCAGCGCGACGTGGACGGCGGCCGCCGTGAACAAGACAGGGCTTCGCCGGACGAGCTCCTCGATCGAGCGAGGGAGCTGGAGCGACGTGTGCAGCGATCGCGCGCTCATCTCAGACCTCCTCCACGCGGGGCCGCGCCGAGATCTCGCCGTGGGCATGCGCCGAGCGCTCGGCGACGGCGCGGACGGCGAGGTAGAGCGCGAACCCCATCGGGCCGAGCATGAGCGTCAGGTAGAGCACGGGGGCCATGAGCCAGGGCGAGATCTCACGATCGCGGCTGTCGAGGTACACCCACCGCCCCACGAAGAGATCGAAGGCGAGGAAGTGAACCCAGCCGATCGTGGCGCCGGCCGGCGAGCCGAGCAGCGAGGCGACCGCCGCGAGGCTCGGCCGGTTGACGATCGGCAGCACCTCGCCGATGACCGGGAGGACGAGCGCCGTATAGAGCAGCGCCGGCGCGACGATCACCAGCGGCGACTCCATGATCCGCCGCGTCCAGCGAGAGCGGGGCAGAAAGATCATGAGGCCCCAGAACGGCAGCACGAGGAAGCCACTCAGACCAAAGACGCGATCCATCACATCCTCCATCGACGACAAAGTAACGTTGAAATCATTAGTAACACTGTTAACTTTCCGAGAAAAAAAAGAGAGCGGTCAGGGGCGCAGGCCTCGAACCATCATCTTCATGGCGATCTCCATGGTCCGATCGACGTCATCCGCCGTGAAGCGGCCGCCGTTGGCGAGGCCGAGGGCGGTGATCCCGTGGACCAGGGCCCAGACCACCTGGCTATGGCGCTCCACGTCGCCGCGCTGCATCGCGCCGGCATCCATCGCGGAGGCGACCGCTCTTTGCAGCACGTCGAACGACTCGACCATCGGCTGCTGCTGCTCCTTCCGCTGGTCGAAGACGAAGTCGAGCCGCTGCATGAACATCAGCCGGTAGTGCACCGGGTTCTGCATGCCGAACTGGACGTACGCGGCGCCGAGCGCCTCGAGCCGCCCGATCGGGTCCGCCGTGCTCTCGGCGGCCGCGACGAGCGCCCGCTGGAACTCGGTGAAGCCCTCGTGGACGATGGCGAACAGGAGATCGTCCTTGTTTTCGTAATAGCGGTAGATCGTCGTCGCCGAGTAGCCGATGCGCTCGGCCACCTGGCGCATCGAGAACGCCTCGTACCCCTGCTCCAGAAACAGCTCGCCCGCCGCCGCCAGGATCGCGCCCCGCAGGTTCTCCTTCTGCTGCTCGCGGCGCTGCAAGCTCGACGCCTGCAGGCGCTCTGCCTGGGTCGTTCCGCCGGTCTTCGTGGTCTTCGCGCGCGTGCTCGCCATGTCCGTGTCGTGTGGCCGCTGGGCGGCGCCGGAGGCTCCGGTGCCGTCATTTCGTAACGGTGTTACTTTTTATAACGTCGAAACCACATGCCGTCAAGGATGTCGTCGATGGGTCTCCTCCTTGAGGCTGCTCTGCTTGCCGGGACCTCTTCGCGCCGTGCCCCACGCTCCGCCACAGGCGCGCCGCACCTTCGGGAGAGACCGGGCGACGCTGGTGCGACCGGAGGCTCCACGATGAGCCCTGGCGTTCGCCCCGCGTTCGCTCTAGCTTCGCGCGCCCGCAGCCCCCGGCGCGATCGCCGGCGCACGAATCGAGGAGAGAACCCCATGCGCGTCTACATCATCGGCGCGGGCCCGGGCGACCCCGGGCTCATCACGGTGCGCGGCGCCGAGCTCGTCGCCCGCTGCCCGGTCGTCATGTACACGGGCTCCCTCGTCCCGCGCGAGATCGTCGCGTCGGCGCGGCCGGACGCCCGCGTCATCGACTCGTCCGGCATGACCCTCGACCAGATCGTCGAGGTCTTCGTCGAGGCCAGGGACGCGGGGCACGACGTGGCGCGCGTGCACACGGGCGATCCGGTCCTGTTCGGGTCGACGGCCGAGCAGATGCGCCGGATGGACGCGCTCGGGATCCCGTACGAGATCGTCCCCGGCGTCTCGTCGTTCACCGCGGCCGCCGCGGCGCTCGGGCGCGAGCTCACGCTGCCCGAGCTCTCGCAGACCGTGATCCTGACGCGCGCCGAGGGGCGCACGCCGGTGCCGCCGGCCGAGCGGCTCGAGGAGCTCGCGCGCCACCAGGCGACCCTCTGCCTGTTCCTCAGCATCACCCTGCTCAAGGACGTCACCGCGGCGCTCATCCCCTCCTACGGCGCCGATTGCCCGGTCGCGGTGGTGCACAAGGCGAGCTGCCCCGATCAGAAGATCGTGACGGGCACCCTCGCCGACATCCGGGAGAAGGTGCGGGCCGAGGGGATCAAGAGCCAGTCGATGATCCTCGTCGGCCGGGTGCTCACGTCCACGGATTTCGCCGACTCGCGGCTCTATGATCCGGAGTTCAGCCACCGGTTCCGCAAGGCCGAAAAGCCGCGCGCTCCCCGCACGGCGGAGGAGGGCTCGTGAGCGCGGAGCGAGGCGGCGGGGCGGGCGCGGAGCGAGGTGGCGGGGCGGGCGCGGAGCAAGGCGCCTCGGCCGGCGCCGGCGCGGCGGCGCCCGGTCGAAGAGGCCTCGTCATCGTCTATACCGGCCACGGCAAGGGCAAGACGACGGCCGCGCTCGGGATGGTGTTCCGCGCGCTCGGCCGGGGCATGCGCGTCGCCGTGGTGCAGTTCATCAAGGGGAAATGGAAGACGGGAGAGCGCCTGTTCGCCGAGACGCTCCCAGGCCTCACCTTCCTCGTGATGGGGCGCGGCTTCACCTGGGAGAGCGACGACCTCTCGCGGGACAAGGCGGCGGCGCGCGCGGCCTTCCAGGAGGCCGCGGCGCTCATCGGGAGCGGCGAGCACGACATCGTCGTGCTCGACGAGATCACGTACGCGCTCCACTACGGCTTCGTCGCGGAGGACGAGCTCCTCGCGGCGCTGCGCGCGAGGCCCGCGCACGTGCACGTCGTGATCACCGGCAGGAACGCCCCCGACGCGCTCGTCGCGCTCGCCGATCTGGTGACCGAGATGAGATCGGTGAAGCACCCGTTCGAGCAGGGGATGAAGGCCCAGATCGGAGTCGATTTCTGATGTCCCCGGCCATCCCCCGGCTCGTCGTCGCCGGCACGGCGAGCGGCGTCGGGAAGACGACCGCCACCGTGGCGATCGCGCGCGCGCTCCGCGCCCGCGGCCTCAAGGTCGCCCTGTTCAAGTGCGGCCCCGACTACCTCGATCCGACGTACCACGGCCGCGCCGTGGCCGGGACGTCGCACAACCTCGACGGCTGGATGATGGGCCGGGACGCGGTCCTGTCCACGTTCGCGGCCGAGGCCGCGGGCGCCGACGTGGCGCTGATCGAGGGGGTGATGGGGCTGTTCGACGGCGCGAGCCCGACCGGCGAGGAGGGCTCGACGGCCGAGATCGCGAAGTGGCTCGAGGCGCCGGTCGCGCTCGTGGTCGACGCGTCCGGGATGGCCCGCAGCGTGGCGGCGCTGGTGCAGGGCTTCGCGGGCTTCGATCCGGCGCTCCGCGTCGCGGCCGTCGTGTGCAACCAGGTCGGCAGCCGGGGGCACCTCGACATCCTCCGACAGGCGCAGGCGCAGCGCTCGCCGCCGGTGATCGGCGGGCTGCCGCGGGACGAGGCGCAGCGCTTCCCCGAGCGCCACCTCGGCCTCCGGACGGCCGACGAGGCCGCGATCCCGGAGGAGCGCTTCGACCGCTGGGGAGCGCAGGCCGAGGCGTGGATCGGGCTCGACGCGCTGCTCGAGATCGCGCGCGCGGCGCCGGCCTTGCCGGCGGCCTCCGGAGCGGAGGCGGCGAAGGCCGGCGCTGCCGCCGCCGCCGGGGCCGAGCCGCGCCGGGCGCGCATCGGCGTGGCGTTCGACGAGGCGTTCCACTTCTATTACGCGGACAACCTGCGCCGCCTGGAGGCCGCGGGCGCGGAGCTCGTGCGGTTCTCGCCGATCAGCGACGCGCGCTTGCCCGACGTCGACGCGCTCTACCTCGGCGGCGGCTACCCCGAGGCGCACGCGGAGCGCCTGACCGAGAACGCCGCGCTGCGCGCCGAGATCCGCGCGTTCGCCGGCCGCGGGGGCCCGATCTACGCCGAGTGCGGCGGGCTCATGTACCTGACCGAGGCGATCCGCACGCTGGACGGGCGCGCGCACCCCATGGTCGGGCTCGTGCCGGCGGAGGCCGTGATGTGCGAGAAGCTGCAGGCGCTCGGCTACGTCGAGGTCGAGACGCAGGCGCGCACGATCCTCGGCGGGGCGGGGCTGCGCTTCCGCGGGCACCAGTTCCGCTACTCCGAGCTCCGCCCCGTGACGCCCGCGACGCCGGCGTCGCCCGAGCCGGCGCCCGCGGCGCCCGCGCCCGCGGCGCCCGCACATCCGTCACCGCCCGCGACGGCCGCGCAGGCGCCCTTGCCGATCGAGCACGCCTACTCCGTGCGGCGCCGGCGCGGCGGCCAGGTCGCGCGCGAGGGGTACCAGGCGCAGGGCGTCCTCGCCTCCTACGTGCACGCGCACTGGGCCTCGAACCCGCTCGTCCCGGAGGGGCTCGTGGCGAGCGCCGCCGCGCACCGGAAGGAGCGGGCGCGATGACCCAGGGCGGCGCGGCGCCGCGGCGGGTCGCCCTCGTCGGCGGCGGCGTGCGCTCCGGCAAGAGCGCGTTCGCGCTGTCGCTCGGGCGCTCGCTCGGGGAGCGCCGCGCCTTCATCGCGACCGCCGAGCCGTTCGACGACGAGATGCGGGCGCGCATCGACGCCCACGCCCGCGAGCGCGGCGACGCGTTCGTCACCGTGGAGGAGCCGGTCGCGCTCCCCGAGCGCATCGCCTCGCTCGCCGGCGTCGACGTCATCGTGGTCGACTGCCTCACCCTCTGGCTGTCGAACCTGCTGCTCCGCGACGAGACCGAGGGCCGCGCGCCCGAGCGGATCGAGGCGCGCATCGAGGCGCTCGCGGCCGCCGTCGAGGCGGCGACGCCCCACGTCGTCCTCGTCTCGAACGAGGTGGGCATGGGCGTGGTCCCCGAGAGCCGGCTCGGCCGGGTCTTCCGCGATCTCGCCGGCCGCGCGCACCAGCGGCTCGGCCGCTCGGCGAGCGAGCTCTACGTGGCCGTGATGGGCGCGATCCTGCGCCTGCGCCCCGGGCCGGTCGCGCTCGTCGGCGGCGAGGACGGGCGATGACCGCCGCGGCCGCGCTGCTCGTGGCGGTCGCGCTCGACCTCGCCTGCGGCGAGCCGCCCGCCGCCGTGCACCCGGTCGTGTGGATGGGCTCCGCCATCCACGCGCTGAAGCGCCGCGCGCCGAGGAGCGGCCGCGCGGCCGAGCTCCTCTTCGGCGCGCTCATGGCCCTCGCCGTGCCCTGCCTCTTCGCGGCGCTCGGCGCCCTCGCCGCCGCGCTGATCGCCCCGCACCCGGTCTTCGGCTTCGCTTTGTCAGGTCTCCTTCTGAAGCCCACCTTCGCCCTGCGCGCGCTCCGCGACGCGGCCTTCGGCGTGCGCGACGCCCTCGCGGCCGGCGACGTCCCCGCGGCCCGCGGCGCCCTCGGGAGCCTGTGCAGCCGCGACCCGTCGGAGCTCGACGAGCCCGCGCTTGTCGCCGCGTCGATCGAGTCGGTCGCCGAGAACGCGTCGGACAGCTTCGTCGCGCCGCTCTTCTACTTCGCCCTCTTCGGGCTGCCGGGCGCGCTCTTCTACCGCGCGGTGAACACCCTCGACGCGATGATCGGCTACCACGGCCGGTACGAGTACCTCGGCAAGGCGTCGGCGCGGCTCGACGACGCGCTGAACTTCGTGCCGGCGCGGCTCACGGCGCTCCTGCTCCTCGCGGCCGGCTGGCTCCGCGGCGCCGACGCGCGCCGCGGCCTCGCGGTGCTCCTGCGCGACGGCGGCCGCACCGAGAGCCCGAACGCCGGCCGGCCGATGGCGGCGATGGCGGGGCTGCTCCGGGTCGAGCTCGAGAAGCGCGGCCATTACCGCCTCGGCGACGCGGTGGAGCCGCTCCGGCGGGAGCTCATCGACGAGGCCTGCCGGATCGTGGTGCTCGCGGCGCTGCTCTTCGCCGGGCTCGCGGCGGCCGGGCTCGCGGCGACATCTCTTGGACAGGAGCTTTGGCGATGACAGCGCTCACGGTGATGGTGCAGGGCACCGCGTCCTCGGTCGGCAAGAGCCTCCTCTGCACGGCGCTCTGCCGGATCTTCCAGCGGCGGGGGCTCCGGGTCGCGCCGTTCAAGTCGCAGAACATGGCGCTGAACTCGTTCGCGACGGTGGACGGCGGCGAGATCGGCCGGGCGCAGGCGGTGCAGGCCGAGGCGGCGCGCGTGCCGCCGACGGTCGACATGAACCCGGTGCTGCTCAAGCCGGAGGGGGACTCGCGCTCGCAGGTGGTCGTCCTCGGCAAGCCGATCGGGAGCCTGCACGCGCGCGATTACTTCGCGTACCGGGGCGAGCTCAAGGACATCATCGCGCGCTCGCTCGGGCGGCTCCGGGAGGCGCACGACGTGGTGGTGATCGAGGGGGCGGGCAGCCCCGCGGAGATCAACCTGAAGGACCGCGACATCGTGAACATGCACGTGGCGCGCGTCGCCGACGCGCCGGTGCTCCTCGCGGGCGACATCGATCGCGGCGGGGTGTTCGCGGCGCTGGTCGGGACGATGGCGCTGCTCGAGCCCGACGAGCGGGCGCGCGTCGCGGCGTTCGTGATCAACAAGTTCCGCGGCGACCTCAAGCTGCTCGAGCCGGGGCTGGAGATGCTCACGGCGCGGACGGGCGTGCCGGTGCTCGGCGTGGTGCCGTACCTGAAGCAGCTGCGGATCGCGGACGAGGACTCGGTGTCGCTGGAGGGCCGGCGGCGGCGGGCGGCGGCGGGCCCGGGGCAGCTCGACATCGCGGTGGTCCGGCTGCCGCGGATATCGAATTACGACGACGTGGAGCCGCTGGAGCACGAGCGGGGCGTGGTGGTGCGGTTCATCGAGCGGCCGGACGAGATCGGCGGGGCGGATCTCGTGGTGCTCCCGGGGACGAAGAGCACGATGGCCGACCTCGCGTGGCTGCGCGAGAGCGGCCTGGCCGAGGCGGTGACGGCGCGCGCGCGGCGGGGCGGGTGGACGCTCGGGATCTGCGGCGGCTGCCAGATGCTGGGCGGGGCGATCGAGGATCCGGGAGGCGTGGAGTCGGCCGAGCCGGCGGCGCGGGGGCTGGGGCTGCTCGACGTGTGGACGCGGTTCGAGCGGACCAAGACGACGGCGCAGGTGCGGGCGCGGATCGCGGGGAGCTCGTTCCTCGGCGCGGGGGGCGGCGGGTCGGGAGAGAGCCAGGGAGAGGGAGCGGGGGCGGAGGAGCTGACCGGCTACGAGATCCACATGGGGCAGGTGGAGCGGCTGGGCGGCGCGCGCGCGGCGTTCGCGATCGGATCGAGGAGCGGCAGGGCCGAGGCGGCGCTCGACGGGGCCGTGTCGGCGGACGGCGCGGTGGTGGGCACGATGATCCACGGGCTCTTCGAGAACGACGGGCTCCGGCGGTCGCTCCTCGCGGCCCTGCGCGAGCGGCGGGGGCTCCCGGCGCCGGCGGGGGAGCCGGCGATCCCGAGCCGGCACGAGGAGTACGACCGGCTCGCCACGGCGGTCGAGGCGAGCCTCGATCGGGCGCTGCTCGATCGGATCGTGGGGCTGGATCGGCGCTGAGCGGCGGCGGCGGTGCGGATGTCCCGTGATGCGGGGACACTGCTCGACTGAAGTCGTCGGTCCTTGAAGACGAGAATTTAACGCCAAGACGCCAAGACGCCAAGACGCCAAAAGACAGAGAGAATAGACAGAGAGAATACAGGCGTTCAGCCCTGGCCGCGTCCACCACGACCTTGGCGGTCTCGCACGACCTTGGCGATCTCGTCCTCACCCATTCAATCAGTCTTTTGGCGTCTTGGCGTCTTGGCGTCTTGGCGTCTTGGCGTCGAATTCTGAGATCTTCGACCGCCTCGGCTGGTAAGGCGAGTCGACGCAATCGCGAGAGCACGCCCCCCCGGGCGCTCGCCGCGGCTACCAGCTGGCGCTGTAGCAGGCGCCGCTGCCGTCCGCCGCGTCGTTCTCCCCGTCGCCGTCGACGCCCGTGGTGCTGCTGTCCTCCCCGGCCGCGGCGACGAGGAGCGTCGTGCCGGACAGGGCGAGGCGCGCCCCGAAGGCGTCCGACGCCCCGGTGTTCGGCGCCTTGATGTACGCGTCCTGAGCCCACACGCCGCCGGAGCGCTCGAACAGGTACGCCGCCCCGCTCCCGGGAGCGCCGTTGTCCGACTCGAGCCAGCCCCACTCCGTGGAGCTGCTGTCCTCGCCAGGCGCGCCCACGGCGAGGAAATCGTTGTCGATCGAGACCGAGGCCCCGAACGCGTCGCCGCTCTCCGCGTTGGAGGCCTTGAGATAGGTATGCTGCGACCAGCTCGTCCCGCTGCGCGTGAACACGTAGACGGCGCCGCTCCCGGGAGCGCTGTCGTCCGCCTGCGCGCCGTTCGCGCCCGTCGCGGCGCTCGCCTCCCCGGTCGCGCCCACCGCGAGGGCATGCCCGGAGACCGCGACGCTGGCGCCGAACGCGTCGCCCGCGCCGGTGTTCGACGCCTTCAGGTACCCCTGCTGGGCCCACGTCGTCCCGCTGCGCGCGAACACGTAGACGGCGCCGCTCCCGGAAGCCGCGTTGTCCGCCTGCGCGCCGTTCACGCCCGTCGCGGCGCTCGCCTCGCCGGTCGCGCCCACCGCGAGCGTGTCCCCGGAGATCGCGACGCTCGTGCCGAACACGTCGCCCGCGCCGGCGTTCGACGCCTTCAGATACGCCTGCTGGGTCCAGACCGCCCCGCTGCGCGTGAACACGTAGGCAGCGCCGGCCTGCGACGCCCCGTTGTTCCCCTGGTTGCCGTTCACGCCCGTGGCGCTGCTGTCCTCGGTGGGCGCGCCCACGACGAGGGTGTCTCCCGCGAGCGCCACCGCGTGACCGAACTGATCCTGCGCGTCCGTGTTGGAGGCCTTGAGATAAGCCTCCTGGGCCCACGCCGCCCCGCTGCGCCGGAAGACGTAGACCGCGCCGGCGTTCGGCGCAGCGTTGCTCGCCTGGTTGCCGTTCACGCCGGTGGCGGTGCTGTCCTCGCCCGGCGCGGCGACCGCCAGGGTGTCCCCGGACAGCGAGAGGCTGTAACCGAAGTTGTCGTTCACGTCGGCGGTGCTCGGCTTCAAGTACGCTTGCTGGACCCAGGAGCCGCCGTTCCGCACGAACACGTACACGGCGCCGGAGTTCTTCGAGTTGTCGGCCTGGTCTCCATCGACCCCGGTCGCGGCGCTGTCCTCCCCGAGCGCGGTCACGGCGAGCGTGTTCCCGTCGAGCGCGACCGCGAAGCCGAACTGGTCTCCCGCGTCCGTGTTGGACGCCTTGAGGTACGCCGAGGCGACCCCGCCGCGGAGGACCACCACGCCGTAGGTCGTCGCGTCCCCGCTCGGCGCGGTCACCTCGATGGTGATCGCCGTGCTCCCGCCCTCGATCAGCGGGATGGGCGGCGAGGCGCTCCCGGAGGCGACGGCGATCCCGTTGACCGCGATCGCGGCGCCCGGGGCCGAGGCCGTCGGGGTCACCGAGATCGAGGCGATGCGCTCCTCGACGGACACGAGATAGAGCGCCGACGCCGGGTCGAAGGCCGGGCTCAGCGTTCCGCTGGAGACCGAGAGGCCCGAGAGGCTCGCGTCCGTGCTCGCGCAGGCCCCCGCGACGCACGCCTCGCCCGCGCCGCACGTCGCGCCCGCGCTGGCCCCCGCGCAGTCGCCGGTCGCGCCGCAATAGGCCTCGTCGGTCGAAGGGTCGACGCAGGCTCCGCCGCACGCGACGAGCGGCGGCGCGCAGGAGGCCTCGCAGGCGCCGTCGCGGCAGATCTCGCCCGCGCCGCAGATCGCGCCCGCGTCGCTCCCGGCGCAATCGCCGCTCGCGCCGCAATGGTCGCGGTCCGTGCCCGGGTCGATGCACCGGCCGCCGCACGCGATGAGCCCGCTCTGACACGACAGCTCGCACCGCCCAGCGCCGCTGCAGATCTCCCCGGCCTCGCACGCCGCGCCCGCGTCGCTTCCGGCGCAATCGCCGCTCGCGCCGCAATGGTCGCGATCCGTGTCCGGGTCGATGCACGTCCCGTCGCACGCGATGAGCCCGCTCTGGCACGACAGCTCGCACCGCCCAGCGCCGCTGCAGATCTCCCCGGCCGCGCACGCCACCCCCGCGTCGCTCCCGGCGCAATCGCCGCTCGCGCCGCAGTGGTCGCGGTCCGTGTCCGGGTCGATGCACGTCCCGCCGCACGCGATGAGCCCGCTCTGGCACGACAGCTCGCACCGCCCAGCGCCGCTGCAGATCTCCCCGGCCGCGCACGCCACGCCCGCGTCGCTCCCGGCGCAATCGCCGCTCGCGCCGCAGTGGTCGCGGTCCGTGTCCGGGTCGATGCACGTCCCGTCGCACGCGATGAGCCCGCGCTGACACGACAGCTCGCACCGCCCAGCGCCGCTGCAGATCTCCCCCGCCTCGCACGCCACGCCCGCGTCGCTCCCGGCGCAATCGCCGCTCGCGCCGCAGTGGTCGCGGTCCGTGTCCGGGTCGATGCACCTCCCGTCGCACGCGACCAGCCCGCTCTGGCACGACAGCTCGCACCGCCCCGCGCCGTCGCAGATCTCCCCGGCCTCGCACGCCACCCCCGCGTCGCTCCCGGCGCAGTCGCCGCTCGCGCCGCAATGGTCGCGGTCCGTGTCCGGGTCGATGCACCGGCCGCCGCACGCGACCAGCCCGCTCTGGCACGACAGCTCGCATCGCCCCGCGCCGTTGCAGATCTCCCCGGCCTCGCACGCCACCCCCGCGTCGCTCCCGGCGCAGTCGCCGCTCGCGCCGCAATGGTCGCGGTCCGTGTCCGGGTCGATGCACGCCCCGTCGCACGCGACCAGCCCGCTCTGGCACGACAGCGCGCACTCCCCGGCGCCGCTGCAGATCTCCCCGGCCTCGCACGCCACACCCGCGTCGCTCCCGGTGCAGTCGCCGCTCGCGCCGCAATGGTCCCGGTCCGTGTCCGGGTCGACGCACGTCCCGTCGCACGCGATGAGCCCGCGCTGGCACGACAGCGCGCACTCCCCTGCCCCGTCACAGAGCTCCCCCTCCGCGCAGGCGACGTCGCACGACCCGCAGTGCGCCGCATCCGTGTCGAGGTCGACGCACACATCGCCGCACAAGGTCTGCCCTGCTCCGCACAGGGGTGCCCCGCCGCTCGCCGTCCCGGGGGACTCGTTCGAGCACGCTGCGATGAGAAAGGCGAGACCGAGGAGGAAGAAGAACCGCAAGTGGGGCATGGTCAACCTCGATGTAGTGCCATGGCGCCGTCGCTGGTCAGAACCGACGATTTCGCTGGACGACGGGTGACTGCACGTGCTGCCTGGCGAATGCGCTCCGGCTCCCTGCCGAACATCGCCTGAGGCGTGGCCGCGTCGCGCAGCACAGGGTGTGCTCGAAGGGAGGTCGGCCGTCGAGGGTAGACGATCCACGCACCGCCGAGCCAACAGGAACCACCGGGAACCGCCAGGGCAGCCCGCCGGGCCTGCCCTCGATCGGCGCCACGATCCGCGCCAGGGGATCGTTCTGCGGCGGCTGGCGGAGCTCCTAGCGCGCGTCGTGGCTGCGCGCGTTGCGATCAGAAGACGTCACGGCAAGAACGATCCTGGTCGAGCGGCCGGCGCGCTCACGCTCGGCCCAGCTCCGGAAAAAATCGTCCGCGCATCCGCTCACAGTACTGAACGAGGTTCCGGCTCGACCGCCCGTGCTCCTGGACCGGATGCTCGATCGGGACCTCGATCGCGTTCGCCATGTACGCATATACCGCCGCATCCGCGGTGGTCGGCCGTTCCCCCATGAAGAATGATTTGCTGCCCAGGTACCCGGAGACGGCCGTGATGTCCTCGATCCCGATGCGACAGATCTCCTCCGCGGAGTGTCTTCCCATCCCGTGGCCGTACATCTGACGTGTGACATTCCCGCACATCTCGTCAGCGGCCTGCTCGCTCCCTCCCTCGGGGCCGCTGTGCAGGATGCTGGCGAGGACCTTCCTGTAGATCTGCCAGTTGCGCTCGGTGCGATACCGCATCTCCACGATGACCCAGTAGAAGTTCTCCTTCAGCATCCTGCGAAACGCGAGCGAGGTGGCGCGCTCCGAGGCGCTCAGGCCGTCGTCGGGATCCACGCGCCTCGTCCGCTGGAGGTGGTCGATAATCAAGGTGGAGTCTCCGATCCTGACGCCCGCCTCCTCGATGCAGGGCACCTTGCCCTTGGGCGCCGCCGCGAGATCGAGCGGCGCCGGCTCGTAGGGGATGCCGGTGATGCGGAGCCACGTCTCGAGCTTCATGCAGGGCGGGCTCACGTTCGGCAATCCCCAGGCGCGCGGCGGTTGAACCAGTCGAATCATGGGTCCTCCCGATCGCGTCATGCGTGGGCCTGGCGCCGCGGGCGCGGGTTGCGCGGCCTGGGGCCGCTCGTGGAGCCGAGCTGGTCACCGGCGACCCGGGTGAAATAGGATGCCAGGCGCGCCCGCGTCGCCGGGTCGCTCTTCTTTCGTGGCTCGACCGCCTCGCGCGCACGAGCCTGCGAGGCCACGAGCGCATTTCGGACGCAGTGCCCGAGCACGGCGAGCACCACCGAGGGCGCAAACCAGGTGCTGAGCCCGCGCATGAGGTGCAGGACCAGCAGCCACCTCCCATAGACCGACGTGTCATACGCCGACCGCTCCGCGAGCTTTCTCGTGTACCACGTCATCGCGCCGAACCAGAGCGGCCGCTCGCCCGTCGCCTCGGGGAACAACAGGTCTTGCGTCGTGGCCAGCCGCCACGGCAGATCCGTCGACGAGGCGAGCTCGCGCTGGAACCGCCTGGCGAGTCCGCGCACGTCTCCCCTCGGCTGCTCTCGGAGGCAGCGCCCGAGCGCGCTCGCGCCAAGGCACGCGACGCTCATTCCCTGCCCGAAGATCGGGTCGAACGCGCAGGCGGCGTCGCCGAGGACCACGAAGCCGTCCAGGTGGCGCGGCATGCGCTCGAAATGGCGCCTGCGGTCCGAAGGGAACCGGTAGACCGCCGCGGGCGTGAGCGGCTCGGCGTCCCTGATGAGCTCGTGCAGATCGGGCCGCGCGAGGGTCCTCGAGAACTCGACGAACCCCGCGTGGTCGAGCGGCGGATGCTCGCCGAAATAGCCGCCGAGGGACACGTACCACCGCTCCCCTTCGACGCTGCACAGAAAGCCCCCTCGCCTCCCCACGGGCGGGTGCGGGTAGATGACGAGAAACAGCGGCTTGTGCCGGTAACGGTCGGGAGGTCTGTAGATCCTGGACGTATAGCTGATGTCGATCTGGACCTTGCTCTCGGGTGGCCTCGTGTAGCCAGCGGCCTCCAGCCACTGCGGTGCCTGCGAGCCGCGCCCGCTGGCGTCTGCGACGAGCTCCGCGGTGAGCTCGTCGGGCCCGCTCCCCGGGCGCTCGACGTACACGCCGCTCACCCGCGCGCGGTCCGCGCCGAGACGCAGGCCGGACACGGCCGTCTCCTCCAGGATCTCGACGTTCGGGAGCGAGCGCACGCGCTCGCGGACGTGGTGCTCCAGGAACACGCGGCTGCACTGGACGAGCGGGACGCCGCTCGCGAACTGCACCTTCCACACCCCGCAATGGCACCAGGCGATGTGCTCGCCGAAGTCTCGCAGGAGGGCGCCGTCCTCGGCCATCTCCTCCACGATGCCCGGGAACATATCGCTGATGGCGTTGAGACCAGCGCCGAGCAGCACGTGCAGGTGGCGCCCCTGCGGCACGCACCTCCGGACGTCCGGAGAGCTGGGGAGGCGGTCGCGGTCGACGACCGTGACCCGCGCGAAGTGCTCCGACAGGACGCGGGCCGTGACGAGCCCGGCCATGCTCGCCCCGATCACGACGGCATGCGCGCCCCTGAAGCCGCCCGCCCCGCGCGCGTCATGCCTGTTGGCTCCGCTCGATGTCCCGCCCGATCCCCGCTCCGCTCCACCCATCATGGCTGGCTCCGCACCGCCGCTCCAACAGCGCCCGGTACGAGATCGCCAGACTGGCACGATCCGTCCGGGTTGTGGTGATCCTGGGACACGCCCCACGAGGTGTCATCCGTGTCGGCGAGTGGTCAATGATCGTCGCCACGCGGGCCCTCCGCGCCCCGGCGCGGCGAAGGAGCTCCCGGGCAGCCTCCGCGGGGCCTCGTCAGCGGACAACATGGAATAAATCGCGGCGACCCCGATGCCGGGGAGTCGTGGACGACACACCCTGTCGCCATGATTCGACTCGGCTATGTCTGTCAGTCGCTCGGAATGCCGGAGCCCTCGCTGAAGACCGCCCAGCTCGGGCGCTATCTGAAGGGCCTGGTCGATCTCGCGCCGATCTACAGGTACAACGCCGAGTACGTCCGGCGATCGCTGGCGCACTCGACCGGCCTCGGCCTCACGGCGCACCGCGTCTCCAGCGACCTCTTCCCGCTGCTCGATATCGCGCCGGGGGCGCGCATGCTGGTGCCGGATCTGCGATCCGTCCGCCGCGCAGCGGAGCGGGGCGGTGTGCACCTGTCGAATCATCCGAGCCAGTTCGTGGTGCTCTCCTCGCCGCACGAGGAGGTGCTGCTGAACTCGCTCGCCGTCATGAACGACCAGGGCTGGGTCATGGATCTGCTCGGCGCGCGGGGCTCGATCACCCTGCACGGCGGCGGCGTTCACGGCGATCGCGACAGCACCGCCGCCCGGCTGCGGGCGGGCATCGCCCGGCTCGCGCCGTCGGCGCTCTCGCGGCTCGCGCTCGAGAACGACGAGCGCTGCTGGACGGTGCCCGAGCTGCTCGAGGCGACCGGGGGCGAGGTGCCCATCGTGTTCGACAACCTGCACTGGGCCGCGAACCCGCGGAGCGCGCCGTTCGAGGTGGAGCTCGAGGGCGCCCTCCGCAGCTGGCCGGCAGACCGGCCGCCCGAGCTCCATTACAGCGAGCAAGGGAAGGGCAAGCCGGCCGGGGCGCACGCCGAGCACATCACCGGGCGCGGGCTGCTCCGCTTCTGCGAGGAGGTCGCGGAGGCGGCGGGCCGCCGCGAGGCGGTGATCCTCGTCGAGGCGAAGCAGAAGGACCTCGCCATCCTCCGCGCGCTCGGGGAGCTGACCCGCCGGCAGCGGGCGCGGATCGAGGCGCTCGTCCCGGGGCTCTCCGCCGCGCGGCCGCAGCAGCACGCGTGCTCCGCGTGATCGGAGCCCGCCGCGGAGGGGAGCCCGCGCGCGGGGCGCCTCACCGCTTCGTGAGCCGCATGTAGCTCGTCATCTTCCCCGAGGAGCCGCCTGCCGCCTCCCCCTGGGAGGCCATCGTGAGCGACGAGCCCTCCACGCAGAACGGCAGCTCCTCGGGCTCCTGGCCGTCGGCCTGGACCGTGATCGTGGAGCCGGAGACCGACCAGGTGCCCGCCCCCGCCGTGGTGGTCTCCTCGAGGACCAGCGTGCACGCGCAGCCGCTCCCCGCGGCCGCGCACGACGCCGATGCGAAGGGCGCATCCTCCTCCGCCGTGAGCTGCTGGATGACGGCGTCGAGCTGCGCGCACGTGAGCGTGGCGCCTTCCATGGTGAGGCACGACGGCGGGTACACGATCTTCAGCGGCCCTTCCATCGTGGATGTCGTGGCATAGGTGCTGTCGGACCTGAACTCGGCAGTTCCGACCATATCGAGGCCGCTGACGTCGATCTCCGCGCCGCAGCCGTTGGCGAGCTCCTCGAACATCGAGGCGTCGAGGCACGTCCCCTCGATGGTCCACGAGCCCGTCGGATCGCCGCCGCACGCCGCGACCTCGCCGCAGGCGGCTCCTCCTTCGTTGCTGCCGTCGTCGTCGCCGCACGCGGACAGCGCCAGCAGAGGTGCCACGAGCAGGATAGAGGCCCTACGAGACTGTGATTTCATGAGTTCCTCCGGCAACCAAAGAAAGCCCCAGGCCTCTCCGCGCGCGGCGCGGCAGAGGTCATGGGACCAGGGGGAGCGGAGCCACCGATCGCCCGCCCACGGCAGCGCGGCTTCCGGACAACACGAATCGAGGCTCGTCCTCGGTACGCGTCCGCAGGCGGTTCCCTTCCCGCCTTGCACGTCGTCCCACGCAGCGGATCGCTCGCACGCGAGCTCGCTCACGGCGGTCGCGCGGGCCTCCGAGCACCCCGCTCCCCCTCTCCCTCCCCGCCGGTCGAGCCGCCGCCACAGGCGCCGAGGCCCGCGGCCAGCAAATTGCAACAAATATTACATAAAACCATTATTTTCATTCCAAACACACGCTTTCGGGCGCTCACCCGGCGACCGCGCTGCGAGGCGCGTCCGCCTCGACGATCTGCCTTCTCCTCGCCGCCGTTTCGCTCCATCGTGCGCGCGAGGATGAACGGGACACGGGCGATCCACGGCGGCCGGGCGCGACGATCTTCCTGCGCGATCGCGGCGCTCGCGGCGGTGCTCGCCGTCCTTTCGGGCTGCGGCGACCGGCAGCCCCCCGCGGGCGACGGCGGGCCCGCCGCCGCGCCGCCGACCGACGCGGCGCCGCCGGCGTCCGCCGCCGCGCCGCCGACCGACGCGGCGCCGCCGGCGTCCGCCGCCGCGCCGGCGCCGGCGGCGAGCGCCTCCTCGTTCGCCGCCGCCTCCGCGCACCCGGCCGTGCCCACGGCCACGCCCGCCGCGTCGAGCGACGTTGTCGCGGGCGCGTCGCAGCGCTACGACGCCGGCCCCTCGGTGATCGCGTCGGACAGCATCGACGGCGCCGCCCTCCGGAAGCGGCACGTCGAGCGCCTCAAGGCCGACGACTCGCCCGTCACCGTGCTCCGCGGCCAGGGCCCCCTGGAGCTCGGCAAGCGCATCTGCGAGGCGGTGGTGCCCCGGCGGCCCCCGGCGACTCCCGTGCTCCTCAAGCCGAACATCTGCGGGTTCGACAGCGTGAAGGACCCGGCGAAGTCGAAGGGCGACGACGGCGTGACCGGCCGCATCACGCAGCCGGAGTTCGTTCGAGGCGTCGTCCAGTGCCTCAAGGCGCGCGGGCACACGAAGATCACGATCGCCGAGGGCTGCGGCCACTCGCACAAGTTCTGGAAGGACCTCGCGCAGCGGACCGGCTACGAGGCGATGGCCGCGGAGGAGGGCGCGGCGCTCGTCGCCATGGACGACGACGGCGTCTTCGACGTCGCCGGGGACAGGCCCGGAAAGCCGCTCGCCATCCGCGGCATCCAGGCGACCCACGTGCCGACGCTGCTCATGCCCAAGGTGCTGGCCGAGCACCTCGATCGCGGGCTCTTCCTGTCGCTGCCCCGGCTCAAGATGCACCGGTACTCGGTCATCTCGGCCGGCATCAAGGGCATGCAGGGCACGGTCATGCTGTCGGACAGCGCCCCGGCCTACAAGCAAAAGTGGAGGATGCACCGCGAGCTCAAGCCGTACCTCGACGCGAAGGCCGCCGGTCGGGAGGATCGCGCGCTCTACCTGTCGTCGCTCCGCGTCTTCGCCGAGCGGATGGTCGACGTGCTCGAGATCTCGACGCCGGACGCCGTGCTCGGCGACGGCGCGCCGGCGATGGGCGGAGACGGCTTCCAGGTCCTGCGCCCCACCGCGGAGATGGTCGCGATCGGCGGCACGAACCCGGTGCGGGTCGACCGCGTCATCGCCGAGCTCCTCGGCGTGTGGAACAGCCCGGCGCTCGCGCGCGAGCTCGGCGGCCACCGGACATCGCCGCTCATCGACGCGGCGGCGAAGCGCTTCGGGCTCGATCTCAAGGCGACGGCGATCGCCGGGGACGGGGCGGATCTCCTGAAGACCCCGAGGCCCGTCCACTACAAGGCGATGGCGCCCTTCCGGCTCGACTGGGAGCCCGGGCAAGCGCCGCTGCCCGGCGGGCCCGACAAGGGGCTCGAGCCCGCGCCGCCCGCCCCGCCGGCGGCGCCCGAGGCCGAGCGCGACGGCGGGACCGGCGAGGGCCCGGCGAAGCCCGAGGCGCGCGCGGCGCGGCTGCGGCCGGGAGAGCAGATCGCGCTCGACGGGAAGGCGGACGACCCGGCCTGGAGCCGCGCGAAGGCCGTGCAGTGGGACACCGATGTTGCCGGCGAGCGCACCGGGATCCCCACGCGGGCGCGCTTCCTCTGGTCCGAGGCGGGGCTCCACGCGCTCTTCGAGCTCTCGAGCGCGGGGCTCAACACGGATCGCTCGAAGCCGGTCGGCGAGGAGCGGAAGGGTCTTTACAAAGAAGACTGCATCGAGCTGTTCCTGACGCCGAATCCGGTCGCGCCGAAGCGGTATTTCGAGGTGGAGATCGGGCCGTTCGGTCACTTCTTCGATATCGCCGTCGACCGCGGCGCGCGCCTGGAGGACACGGCGTGGTCGAGCGGCGCGACGATCGCGACGCGCCAGAGCGCGAAGGAGCGCACGGCCGTCATCGAGGCGCTGCTCGCGGCGCCGGGGATCGTGAACGCGCTCGCCCCGAACGCGCGGCTGCCCATGAACCTCTACCGGATGGAGGGCAAGGAGCCGCGGCGCTACCTCGCCTGGAGCCCGCCCCGCACGAGCAAGCCGAACTTCCATGTCCCCGAGGCGTTTGGAACGCTCGTGCTCGATCCCTGAGCCGTGCGGCCGAGCGCCCTCGTGGCGGTACGGACGGAGCTACTCCGCCGCGGGGAGATAGCAGAGATCGAGAGCAGGGCGCCTGGAGGCGTCTGGGTTCTCGCTGGCTCGATAGCTGGTGCTGGTGCCCGCGCCCTCCCGCAGCAAGATGCCGTAGTTGGGTATCACGCCGTCGACCCATTCCTGCACGAGGGTGGTCAGGTCCGCCGACTGGCTCGTCGACAGGCCAGGCATGCTCGCCTCCACGGTGCCATCATAACCTCCGCCGAAGCTTGCCCACGTGACGGACGCCTCGTCCCACGGCGAGGTGATATGGTGGAGGCGGACTTCCCGGGTCCCGCGGCTGTAGCCCCAGACCGAGAAGTCAGCCGATACGATGGTGGCTCCCTCTGGAACGAAGCCGACGTTGAACCAGAAGAGGGCGTGCTTCTCCTGTCCGATGGCGCCGTCCGAATACGCGTAAGAATACGCGCCCTCGTTGTAATTCGGGTAGCGAGCCCAGATGAAGGTCTCGGCGACCTCGCCGAAGACGCCGCGCCGCACGGTCACACAGACGGGGTCACAGGCGTCGCCGGTGCCATCCGAGTCCGCATCGAGCTGGGACGGGTTCGGGGAGATTGCGCAATTGTCACAGACGTCCCCGGCACCGTCGCCGTCGCTGTCCTCCTGCCCGGAGTTCGCCGCGGTTGGGCAGTTATCGCACGCATCGCCCACCCCGTCCCCGTCCGAGTCGGTCTGCTCCGGGCTGCTCACGCGAGCACAGCTGTCGATCGCGTCCTCAACACCGTCGTCGTCGTCATCGAGATCGCAGAGGTCGCCTGCCCCGTCGCTGTCGAGATCGGCCTGGTCCGGGTTGGGGACGCTCCGGCAGTTGTCCTCGTGGAAGGTCACGCCGTCGTTATCGAGGTCTTCTGGGATCACGATGGCGAAGATCGAGAAATCAGGTGTATTCCCACAGATCGTATGATTATCGGGATCCCCCCCCTTCTTGATCTCGTACCATTCACCGTTCTTGAAATGCAGCAGCTCGAGCTCGCTCTCTTCGCTCGGACTGAGATTCTTGCTGTCGTACTGGATACACACCTTGACAGGACCGTCGAATTCCGCGGTCGTCGTGATGTCATAGTAGATGGGCGGCTTCGACACCAGCTTGAATCCGATCGGCGGCTGCGGTCCAATGGGGGACTGGGTCACGGTGACCACCCCGCCCGGCGGACGCACCCGGGGGAATGTGAGCCAGAGCGGAACGTCGGGCGCCGGCTTGACGAGGACATCAACGCCTGGATCCAGGATGGTCGGCTCCGCAATCGTCAGCGAAAAGCTGCCGAACGAGACTTCGAATCCATCGACTTTCGCGTATGCCGTCGCAGCGTAGGTGCCGGGCTCTGCCACGATCCGAAGCTCGTGCACCGGCTTGGAAGTCGTGGGGCCGTAGGCGTACGCGTCCTGGGCGCCGGAGGGGTCCCATCTGGTCGCGAAGAGGCGCGGGCTGGATAGCTCCCTCTGCATACCGGGCAACGTCTCCTCGATGTCGAAGGCGATCCTCGTTTCGACCGCCGTGATGTCGACCCCCGGCAAGCTCACCTCGTCGCCATCGCTGACCGTGACGACGTCCTTCTGATTGAAGGTAGACAGGCGCGCATCCAGAAAATCTTCCGGGTCCGGGTTCGAGAAACGGGTCTCGTAGCGATCGAACGTCCACGTCCCCTTTGTAAGCGCCACGTCGAAGGTCAACTCAGGCAGACTGGCATTGTCGTACGCGGCGCCATCCGATCCCGACACGAGCGCTCGGACCTGAACCGAGGAGACGTCCTCATTGTGAAAGAAACCTTTGACATCCATGGAGTTGCGAACGAACGCGAGAGCGCCTCCAAAATCTTGCGCCGTGATCCCGTCAGGCGACACCTGAATCGACCTCACGGTCGGATGATAGAGCATTCCCAATGGCTCATTGAAGATCGTATACGCGTAAGCATTATACGAACCCGGAAGGAGGCCGGCGATGCTGTACGCGCCGCTCCCTGGTACCGTCATGGTCCTGTACGCACCTTGGGTCGGCGAGCCACTGATGCCGTTGATCACCACCTGATGACGGCCTACCATCTCTGGACGAGAAACGTTGATATTCCCAGCAATCGCCCCTGGTCTAAAATGGGAGAGATCGATCACCCAGTCCACGGCGGCTCCGCTGGCGCCGACGGAGATGGTCCGCGTATCGAGCGGCATCGTGAGGGTCGCGCCGGACGTGGTCATCACGCTGGCGGAGCCCCAGACCTCCACGTCGTCGTCCAGGACCATCGGGAAGGAGAAGCTCGACCCGCCCCTCGTGCGGCTCTGGCTCGTGAACCGCGCGCCGGGCTCGTCCGCGCTCGCCTCGACATTGACGGAGGTCAGGGTCCCGCCGATGACGGTGATCGTGCTCGCGATGCGGGCGACCTCGTAGTCGAAGGCGACCTGCACAGTCCCCCCGACGGGCACCATCTTGGGCTGGTTGCGGTAGATCCAGAGGCTGGTCGTGACGCTGCCGTTCGCGATGTCGGCGCGGACGTCTTCAGAATACGTGTGCCCGCCCTCAACGGCCAGGGAGTAGGCCGAGCCGGAGAAGTTGCCCCACGCGGAGAAGGAGGCGTTGGAATAGGCCGACACGTAGCCTCCGGTGACGGTCTCGCCGGACAGCTCGATCGTTCCGGACATGGTGCCGGGGTGGAGGATGACGCTCTGAGCGGACGCGGTCCGCGAGCCCAGGACCAGGAGGGAGGCGAGCAGAGCGCTGCTTGTCGATATCTTCCCTAGCGATCGCATAACACGAATCCTCTTCTTCTGCTCGGCGCGTGGCGCCGCGAGCTTGAACGTTGGGTGACCGTGTGCACGAGGAGATGATTACGGCGAAGAGACGACGGGATTGTGCGGCGGAGCAGAGCGGGACGCTGGCGTTCAGCCGATGCCGGGCTGAACGCCAGCGATGTACGCGCTTCATTCGTCGCTATGTACAAGCGCGCGCCCGAGAGCACCGCCCCGCAGCACGGCGGACGGACCGCCGTCCGGCCGCGTCAAGGATAGAGCTTGGAGACCGCGATGTCCGTCCTTCCCGTACCCGGCTCGGCGGGTTCGACGGTGTTGTTACCGAAGTTGATCGCCGCTCTTCCGAAGTTGGCCGCGACGACGACCGTACCGGAGGAGATGGCCACGCTCGGCGTGTGAGCAAAAGCCCCCGTGTTACCATATCGCCGACTCCACAGCGGACTACCCTGCGAGCTCAGCTTGGCAACATACATATCCTCTATTCCAATGGGGCCCAGCGGTGTCGGAGTATCGAATTTGACAGGACCGACCGCGGATCCGACCAGCAAGATGTTGCCGTTCTCATCGACACCGATATCAGCGATCCTCTGCTGCTCGTTATCGACACCCGAACGAACTATCCAGTCCGGGACTCCGCCACCCGTGAAGCGTGCGACGAACACGTCAGCGACGAACCCATTGTAGCCCGTACCACCAAAGCTGATACTATTCGTGAAGTTGCCCGACACGATGACCGATGACGTGGAGGCTGCGATGGCGACGCCGCGTTGGTCGCTGATCGCGTAGCCGCCGGCATCGCCATGCCCGGAGCTCCAGCGATACTCTCCACTTGGAGACAGCTTGGCCACGAACATGTCAAACATCCCCACCGCGGACAGCTGGGGTCTACCGGGAGGCTCCCTGAAGGACAGGTTCTGCTCGTACTCGCCGGTCAGGACCATGTCGCCGATCTCGTCGAGAGCTACGGCCATCGCTCGCTGCCGGCCAGAGCCGCCGAACGTGGTCCCGAGCAGGCGATTGCCGCCCTTGAACAGCTTGAGCACGAAGATGTCTTCACCGGTGGCATCCGGACACAGATCACTACACTCATAGGCATCAGACCCGCAGTAACCGCACACTGGTCCGAGCGATCCATCGTAGTAACCTACGACGGTAATATTGTCGCCGAATATCGAAGCGTCCGGGTTGTACGTATCGACAGCGACGTCTTTGGGCCTTTGGTTGCCGCCCGCGCCGAAGCGCGAGCTCCATTGACGAGCGCCATCGGGTGAGAATTTGGCCACGAATCCATCAACGAACCCTGCGCTGACATGGCTGAGGCCGTCGATGTTGATGGTCCCCTCAAAAGAACCGACGACGACAACGTTTCCGGCCGAGTCCAGCGCGAGCGCTGCCGACTCCTGCAGCCCCGCCCCGGAGAACGTCTTGCTCCATACCGGAGTTCCATCTGGCTGGAGCTTGACGAGGAACGCGTCCTCGTCCGTCGAGCTTGACGTCTGGTATCCCTTGTCGAAGGTGATCCTGCCGTTGAAATTTCCGGTCATGTAGATAGCACCGGAGCGCGGATCGACCGCCACATCGGTCACACTCTGGGAACCATTGTTCCCGAATGCATAGGTCCATTCGGTACCACCATTCTGAGCAGTCAACCTGATTGCGGGAACGGATACGCAGCCGTTTCCGGTAGTCGAGCTGCACGTCCGGGGGACGTTCGTCGCAGGGACCAAGACGACGGCCTCGCCGTTGACGTAATGTTTAGCGCCTGCGTCGACCGCCTTCACAGCGCGCAATCTCACTGCAGTGTCCGCAGGGCCTTCAGAGGTCATCGTCCCAGACGGCACGCTAACGCAGTAGTTGCCGGAGTTGTCCGTGATCGCTCGGTGACTTACCGGCCTTTTCTGGTCGATGTAGGTGGCATAGACGTTTGCTCCGGAAACAGGCGTCTCGGGAGCCGGCCCGACCCCGTCTGGATCTCTCCTTACCTGGCCGGACATGCAAGTCAGCGGGGTGAGGTACACCGTCATGTCTAGACAGGACAACCCGCCACTGCAGCTACGCGCGTTGCCATTGGTGATGACCGTCGGCGACGCCGCATCTGAGACTACAGTATACCCATCGAGACTGCCGACCGCATAGCTATGGATAGAATATCCGTCCGCCGAGACCATGATACGCGATGTACCACCGCGCATGGTGTTGACGCAGGCAGTACCCGCCTCACCGGTAGCTCCCGTGACATCCACGTCCACGAGCGAGCCCACCAGCTGATAGACATAATAATTATCGTAATTTACACCTACCGCTCGGACCTTGACGTCCTCCATCTCCTCGTCACTGGATTCATTCAGCACCCTCACTTTCACACAATTGTAGCTGAACCCATTGATCGAGTAGTCGACGTTCCACCACGTGAAGTGGCTCACCTCGGCAACCCAGGCGAGCTTGCCCAGCTGGATCGTGGAAGCCTCGATGGTGCCGGCGCCCTCGCGCCGCCAGATGCCGTCCGTCAGGTCGAACCACCACGCGTCGATCGTGTCGCCGGGATTCAGGACCTCTTGGAGCGCGTCCGGAAGCACGAACTCGATCCTCGCCGTCGCTCCCTCAGCGAGCTGCAGGGGCTCGCCGTCCTTCCAGAAGCTGACCTCGGCCATGAAGAGCGAGGCCAGATCGGACCGTTCTCCCCACTCGGTGATTCCCTCCAGGGGCCCAGGCATGCCCGCGATGTCGTCCGTCGCCGGGTCCAGGGGGACGACGGTAACCCCGACGACCCCGGTGACGGTCTGCCCGAGCTCGTCCACCAGGGAGTTGGGCGGAACCGTCACGGCCACTGTATCGGTGATCACTTCAGCAGACACGTCCGTGCGCATCGGGATGGGGGTGCTGAGCGCCAGGAGGTTCACGGTGGCCGTCCTGTCCGCGCCGGCGCGCAGATCCTCGACCACGCTGACGGGCGCGTACCCGGTCGCGGTCACCTGCGCGACGACGTGCGGTCCCTCGAGCGCGTCGAGCACGACAGCGCCATCTTCATTCGTCGTCAGCTGTTGCACGCCGTAGGCCACCGTCGCGCCGACGATGGGCATGCCGGACATGTCGAACACCTCGATGACGAGCGAGGAGCTATCGCACGCGCCGGCATTGCACACGCCGTTGCTGGCGCAGGCGCTGCCGTCTGGCTTCGGCGTATAGGCGCACGCACCCGTCGCGGCGTCGCAGGCTCCACCCTCGGCGCAGTCTCCGGGCGGCAAGCACGTCACGGGACTGGTGCCGACGCAGGCGCCTCCCGTGCAGACATCCGTCTGCGTGCAGGCATTGCCGTCATCGCAGGGCGTGCCGTTCGCGCAGGTACACACGCTGGGCGAGCCGGCGCAAGCATATCCGCTCTCGATGAGGCACGCCGCGCTGCACCCGTCGCCCCCGGCCGCGTCGCCGTCGTCGCACGCCTCGGCGCCGGCGCGGATCCCGTCGCCGCACACCGTCGAGCACGCGCTCGGCGCGCCCGTACACGCGTATCCCGCCTCCACCAGGCACGCCGCGCTGCACCCGTCGCCCCCGGCCGCGTCGCCGTCGTCGCACGCCTCGGGCCCCGCGGTGACGCCGTCGCCGCAAAGCGTAGAGCAGGCGCTCGGCGCCCCGGCGCAGGAATACCCGCTCTCGACAGTACAGTCCAGGCTGCACCCGTCGTCGTCCGCGGCGTTGCCGTCATCGCACTCCTCTTCACCGGACAGCGCGCCGTCGCCGCAGTCCGAGAGGATGTAGCAGATCTCGAGATGGGGCCGCGAGTCCGGGTCCGGGTGCTCGCTGCTGCGGTAGTTCGTCCTCGCCGGCGCGTCCTCCGCGAGCAAGAACCCGAAGTTCGCCTGCGAGCCGTCCACCCAGCGCTGCACGAGCGACGTGAGGTCGAGCGACGCGAAGCCGTAGGGGATGCCGTCAAAGGCGCCTTCCACTTCCGGCGAGAACTGCGTCGAGAGCCCACCCCAGGTGGCCCCTGCCTCCGTCCATGCCGCCGTCACCCGATGCGCATAGATCGGCGCGACCCCGGAGCTGTACACCGTGGTCGTGAACATGGCCGACAGGACCACTGCATCGGGAGGGATGAAGCTCAGGTCGAATCGATACAACGCCCGAGCTTCAGAGCCGTCACGAAAGCCCGAGCGCGTATAAACATCGCTCCCCGGCGCATAACCGGGCGATGCCTGCCGGATGTACGTGTCTTCGACGGTACCGAGCAAACCGCGCTGAATTGTGGTACATATCGCCTCGGGCGCAGCGCGCGCCGATGGTGCGGCCAGGCAGACGCACGCCGCCCCGAGGACCATAGCTACGGCTCTCATGGATGAAACTCCTTTTGCTTGCCACTCATGACGAATGGCGTTGACGCTCGCTCAAGAGCCCCCGCCCTAAGCGCGCAATACAGCTGAAGTCCTATCGCCGCTACACGACAGGGGGCCAACCCTTGCCAGCACGCTACAAACGTGGAGCGCAGGGAACGATGGTTGTTGGTCGATCGTCGATGTAATCTAGGATCGTTTGCAAAATCAAGAAAAATTTCGTACCATGGGAATAGAGCAGCCTGCTCGAAGTTCAGGTTGATCCCGGCGCAGGTGTCCTACAAGGTCCCCAATCGAGCGAACTCACCCGGAACCTGAACCCTCGCACGACATGATGCTGCGCGTTTCCACGACGAACCGAGGCGAGGAGGGGCGAGGAAGTCGACGCGCCTCGAGGTCGGTTCACGAGGGCGTGGAATTCCGTCCGTTGCCGCCGTAACGAAATTTTCGGAGCGAGTGCCGCCCGCTTGGGGGTACCGTAGCGTTCTGGAGAAGATCAATGTCGCAGCTCGCGCTCGCCGAAGGCGCCATCTTCGCGGACCGTTACCGGGTGGTCCGCAGCATCGCAATGGGCGGGATGGGGGCCGTCTACGAGGTGGTCCACCTGGAGACCGAGCGGCGGCGCGCGCTGAAGGTGATGCTCCCACACATGCTGCATAGCCAGGAGCTCCGGGACCGCTTCCGGAAGGAGGCGCGGGTCGCTGCGCACGTGGAGAGCGAGCACATCGTCGACGTGTTCGACGCCGGCGTCGACAACGCGACCGGAATGCCGTTTCTGGTCATGGAGCTGCTCAGGGGAGAAGAGCTCGGCGATTTGCTCCGCCGCGTGGGCCGCCTCAGCCCAGCATCCGCCGTCACCTACCTCCACCAAGTGGCCCTCGCGCTCGACAAGAGCCACCGCGCGCATATCGTCCACCGCGATCTCAAGCCTGGCAACATCTTCCTGGTACAGCGCGAGGACGGACGGCCGTTCGTCAAGGTGCTCGATTTCGGGATCGCCAAGCTGGTGGCCGAGGGCGCGACCAGCGCGAACGTGACGGAGAACCTGGGGACTCCGCTCTACATGGCGCCCGAGCAGTTCCGCGCCGACGGCCGGGTGTCGCCGGCAACCGACATCTACGCCCTGGGCATGATGGCCTATACGCTCCTCATCGGGAGCATCTACTGGCACGAGGAGTCGGTGAGGCAGACGAACGTCTACGCGTTCGCGTCCATCGCGGTGAACGGACCGCCCGAGCCGGCGTCGGTGCGCGCGGCGCGCCGCGGCGTCACGCTGCCGCCCGCCTTCGACACATGGTTCGCCCAGACGACGGCGGCCGATCCGGCGGAGCGATTCCGCTCCGCGTCCGCGGCAGTACGCGCGCTCGCGGAGGCGCTCAGTGTCCCTCATCCAGGGGACGCGGCCGGCAGCGACAGCGGCTCGTTTCCCTCGCACCCCTCCGTGCCTGACCGAGGCTCGCGCCACTCGTTGCCGCAGACGCCCTACAACGCGTCCTTGAGCAACCCCGGCGTACCGCACGCGGGCGAGGCGGTCCGGTCGTCCTCGGCGGGGCTGTCGTTGACGAAGCCGCGCCCTGGGTACGGGAGCGCGCTCCTCGCCGCCATCGCCGTCACCCTCGTCGTCGTGGGGGTGGGAGCGGGGGCTCTGGTCGGGCTGCGCCAGCGTACCCAGGCGACGCCAGCCTCCACGCAGGCGCCCGAGCTGAGCGCCGCCCCCGTCCTCGTCCCAACACTGGCACCGAGCACGCCGGCCATCGTCCCGGCCGCCGGGACGACGGCCGCACCCGCCGACACCGCGCCCCTCGTGACCGCGGAGCTCGCCCCCTCCTCAAGCTCCCCTGCGCCCTCGGTCGGGACGGCGCACTCTGCTCCCCGGCCGAGCGTTCCGAGGCTTGCCAGAACGGCGCAAGCCAGGCCGTCCTCGTCACCAGCCGTCCCTCGAGCCACCGCGGGCCCCGCACCCCTGCCCCCAGTTTACGCGCGCGATTGAGAGGTGCGACACCACCCATGGGATCCGGGTCGTCAGCTCGTCTCCGGAGTCCGCGGAGCTCGCACCGTACCTATTGCAGTGTGTTGGACACCAGAAACGGATGGTACCCTCGAATGTCACCCATGCCACGTGGATTGTCCTCCCTCGTGATCATCTGCGCCATGTTCGGCAGCGCTGCGCCAGCCCTCGCGCAGGATCTTGCGGCCGCCGAGGAGCTGTTCAACCGCGGTCTCGCGGAGATGCAGGCCGGGCGGATGGAGACGGGGTGTCCTGCCATCGCCGAGAGCCAGCGGCTGGACCCGCGCGCGGGCACGCTGTTCACGCTGGCTGAATGCGAGGCCAAGTGGGGCCGGATCGCAACCGCCGTGGCGCGCTACGAGGAGTACCTCCGGCTGTTCGCGCGCATGTCTCCGGAGCAGCAGTCCAGGCAGGTCGGACGAGAGAAGCTCGCCGCTGCCCAGAAGAACGCACTGGCGCCGGAGGTGCCTTTCCTCACCCTCGTCCTGCCGCCGTCAGCCCCGCCGGGCACGCGCGTGACCCGGGACGGTGTCGAGCTCGCGAGCCCCGCGCTCGGCGTGGCGCTGCCGATCGATCCGGGCGAGCACGTGATCGTGGTCCAGCCCCCCGACGCGCCGACGAACGAGGTGCGCGTCTCGATCGGCAGAGGAGAGAAGAAGGTCGTCGAGCTCAAGGTCGAAATCGCCGCGCAACAGGCGCCTGCCGTTCCAGATGCGAAGCCCGCGCCCTCACCCGTTCTCTCGCCGGCACCCGACGCCGCGCCGTCGGGCTGGCGCGTGGGGAGCTACGTGGCGGGCGGAGTGGGGCTCGCCGGCGTCGTCATCGGCGGCATCGCAGGCGCAGGTGCGCTGGCCAAGAAGGCAGATATCAAGGACAACTGTGTTGGCATCGACTGCAACAAGAAGGGCAAGCAAGCGGCGGACAGCGCGCAGACGATGGGAAACGTGAGCACCGTGGCGTTCAGCGTCGGCGCAGCGGCGCTGGCCACCGGGGCGGTGCTCTTCCTCCTCTCGCCGTCGCTACAGGCGAGCGGCACCGGGAGCGCGAGTGGGCTCAGGGCCGGCCTGCTGCTCGCAGGCCCCCGCGGCACGTCGGTTTGCTTGGAAGGGACATGGTAGATGCAGGCGCAACGCTTCTTCGGCGCAGTGATCGTGGGTACCGCAACTTTCGGTTGCAACGCCCTTCTCGGCATCGACCATGACTACCGCGAGGTCGAAGGCTCCTTGGGCTCGGGGGGCTCGGGGGGCTCGTCGAGCGGGGCCGCGGGAGGTCCCGGCGGCGCTGGCACGAGCGGCGGAGGAGCTTCCCTGCCGCACTCGAGCGCAACGAGCGGCGTCGGTCCTGGCGGCGGCGCCGGAGAAGGCGGCGCAGGGGGCTCCGGGGGGCCGGCTCCGGTCTGCAGGCCCGACACATCCGAGACCTGTTACGAGGGTCCTTCGGGCACGTTGGGCGTCGGCATCTGCGCTGCCGGAACGCGCACATGCAATGGGGACGGCAGCGGCTACGGTCCTTGCGTGGGTCAAGTACTCCCGTCGATCGATGATTGTGCGACCGTCGAAGACGAGGACTGCGACGGGACAACGCACCCGTGTCCAGGGACGCTCTCGTGGAGCCGTGGCTTCGGAGATGCGGCCGAGCAGGCCGGCGTTGGCCTGGCGGTCGACGGGAGCGGCGACATCGTCCTGATCGGCTCGACCTCGGGCCCGGTCGATTTCGGAGCCGGCGCTGCGCCTCATCAAGGCGGCACGGACGTGTTCCTGGCCAGGTTCGACGCCTCGGGCGCCCGTCGATGGGACAAGCTCTTCGGCGACAGCGGGTCCCAGGAAGGTCGTGGCGTGACGCTCGGCCGCGACGGGAGCGCGGTGATGGCGGGCAACTTCGGCGGGAGCATCACTTTCGGCGACATGCCGCTGAACAGCGCCGGCGGCGTCGACATCTTCCTGGCCAAGCTCAACGCGGCCGGAGAGCACACGTGGAGCCGCCGCTATGGTGGCACGAACGACCAGCATGTGAATGGACTGGCGATCGACGCGAGCGACAGCCTGGCGGTCGTCGGCTACTTCACAGGAACCTTGGGCCTCGGGGGCCTGTGCACGAGCATGACGAGCGCCGGAGGATACGACGCCTTCGTCGCGAAGCTCGATCCCACAGGAGTCTGTCTGTGGAGCAGGAGGGCTGGCGGCCTCGCCGAGGAGCAATTCGGCTACGGGGTCGCCTCGGATCCCGAGGGTGGCGTGGTCGCCACAGGGAGCTTCTCTGGCAGCGCTGATTTCGGGACGGGCCAGAAGACGAGCGCGGGGTCGACGGACATGTTCATCGTGAAGTACGACAGCGATGGCGTCCCGGCCTGGTGTCGTACATACGGTGATACGGCCGGGCAAACCGGCTACGCGGCGGCGATCGACTCCACGGGCAATGTGTTCGTCACCGGATATTTCCTCGGTTCGGTGACGTTCGGCACCAGCGTGCTGCACAGCGAGGGCGGCTATGACGTCTTCATCGGCAAGCTCGACGGCGATGGAGTCCCCCTCTGGGGCAAGCGCTTCGGCGGCGCTGGCGACGATTTTGGCGCGCACGTCGCGCTCGACTCCGAGGACAACGTGATCGTCACAGGGAGCTTCGCAGGCCCGATCGATTTCGGCGGCGGACCGCTCGCCCGCGGCGCGGGGAGCGATATCTTCATCGCGAAGCTCGACGGGATGACGGGCGATCACCTCTGGAGCCACGGGGCGGGCGGCGCGCGAGACGAGTTCGCCAACGCCGTCGCCGTGGACCACCTCGACCACACCATCATGACGGGGGGCTTCGGGTCCAACCCGCTCGACATCGGGGGCGAGTCGCTGAGCAACCGTGGGATGAATGACATCCTGCTCGCCAAGTACCTGCCGTAGCGAAGCTCGGTCCTTCGCCCCGTGCCGCGGGTTGCGCGGGCGCGACGGCGATCGATGCCGCGCGGCTCCTCTGAGGTAGCTGGCCGCGAGGCGCTCGCCCAGGCGGACGCGACCGGCCGCGGCGGGCGCCGGCCCGCCGGGCGCCGGGCTGAAGCGCGCTTGCGGCCCGCGCGGACTGCGCCATCGTGCTGCCGCGCATGCCGATCATCACGGGGATCGTCCCCTCGCCGGACAAGCCGGGCCACGTCGTCATCCTGGTCGACGGGGTCGCCTTCGCCACCGTCCCCGAGGCGAGCGCCGCGGGCCTCGCGCCCGGGCAGGACAGCCCCGGAGCCGCGGCGGAGCCGCGCCGGAACGCCGCCGCGGGCGAGCAGAAGACCTACGAGCGGGCGCTGCGGCTCCTGTCGTTCCGGGCGCGGTCGGCCAGGGAGCTGGAGAAGCGCCTGATCGAGAAGGGAGAGCCCCGCGAGCACGTGGCGATCGCGATCGCGCGGCTCTCGGCGAACGGGCTCCTCGACGACGCGCGCTTCGCCGAGGCGAAGGCCCGCGCCGGCATCGTGGGCAAGCCGCGCTCGCGCCGCAGGATCGAGCAGGACCTGGCCCGCAAGGGCGTCGCGCGCGACGTGGCCGAGGCGGCGATCCGGCGGGTGATGGCCGACGAGGGGACGGATGAGCTCGCCGTGGCCGAGCGGGCCGCGCGCAAGAAGCTCCGCTCCCTCTCCCGCCTCGATCCGGCGGAACAGCGGCAGAAGCTCCACGCGTTCCTGGCGCGGCAAGGCTACGCGCCCGACGTGGCGCGCCGGGCGCTCCGCGCGGTGCTCGACGCGCCGCCGCGGGGCGGCGACGACGACGGCGCTTAGGGCGGCTGTCGCGTTCGCCACCCGCCGGGGCGCCGATTCACCCCGAACGCACCGCCTTTCGGCTCTTCTCCGGCCACCTCCCCCACGCTACAAGGAGCCATGTCGCTCAAGCAGGAGAGCCTGCCGCCGGATCGCACGGATGCCCACGCCGTGCTCGCCGGCGGAGGCGAGATGGGCGCGCGCATGCGCGCGATCGACTGGTCGAAGACGCCGCTCGGTCCGGTCTCGTCGTGGCCGCAGAGCCTGAAGACGTGCGTGCGCATCATCCTGACCTCGCGCCAGCCGATGTTCGTCTGGTGGGGCGACGCGCTCATCAACCTGTACAACGACGCTTACAAGTCGATCGTCGGCGGCAAGCACCCCGAGGCGCTGGGACAGCCCGCGTCCGTGGTCTGGCGCGAGATCTGGGGCCAGGTCGGGCCGCGCGCCGCGTCGGCGATGCGCCGCGACGAGGGCACCTACGACGAGGCGCTCCTCCTCATCATGGAGCGGCACGGCTACCAGGAGGAGACGTATTACACGTTCTCGTACAGCCCCGTGCCGAACGATCAGGGCGGGACGGGCGGGATCATCTGCGCCAACACCGACGACACGCAGCGCATCATCGGGGAGCGGCAGCTGGCGCTCCTCCGCGACCTCGCGGCGCAGACCGCGAACGCGCGCTCGTGGGAGGACGCGTGCGCGCACAGCGCTCGCTCGCTCGCGACCGACGCGAAGGATATCCCGTTCGCGCTCATCTACGTCGTCGACGCCGACAAACGGCGCATGCAGCTCGCCGGGGCCACCGGGATCGAGCGCGGGCACGCCGCGGCCCCGGAGACGATCGCCCTCGCGGAGGGGTCGATCTGGCCGGTGGCCGAGGCGCTGCGCGAGCACGAGGCCTGCCGGGTCGTCGAGCTCCCCGCCGACGTGCAGGACGTCCCGACCGGCGCGTGGCCAAGGCCGCCGGCGCGAGCCGCCCTGCTCCCGATCTCCCCATCCGGCGAGACGGGGCGCGCGGGGGTCCTGATCGTCGGGTTGAATCCGTTCCGCCTCCTGGACGACAACTACCGCGGCTTTCTCCACCTCGTGGCCGGCCAGATCTCGGCGGGCATCGCCAACGCGCAGGCGTACGAGGAGGAGAGGCGGCGGGCGGAGGCCCTCGCCGAGCTCGACCGCGCGAAGACCACCTTCTTCAGCAACGTGAGCCACGAGTTCCGCACGCCGCTCACGCTGATGCTCGGGCCGCTCGAGGACGCGCTCGCGTCCTCGAAGCGGAGCCTGTCCGGCGCCGATCTCGACACCGCCTACCGCAACGCGGTCCGCCTCCTCAAGCTGGTCAACGCCCTGCTCGACTTCTCGCGCATCGAGGCGGGCCGGATCCAGGCGTCCTACGAGCCGACCGATCTGTCCGCGCTCACCACGGACCTCGCGAGCGCCTTCCGCTCCGCGATGGAGCGCGCCGGGCTCGCGTTCGAGGTCGATTGCCCGCCCATACCCGAGCCCGTCTATGTCGATCACGACATGTGGGAGAAGATCGTGCTCAACCTCCTCTCGAACGCGCTCAAGTTCACGTTCGAGGGGACGATCGCGATCTCGCTCCGCTCTCGCGACGATCGCGTCGATCTCACCGTGAGGGACACGGGGACGGGCATCCCGGATCACGAGCTCTCTCACCTGTTCAGGCGGTTCCATCGCGTCCAGGGCGCGCGTTCCCGCACGCACGAAGGGTCCGGGATCGGGCTCGCGCTCGTCCACGAGCTCGTCCGGCTGCACGGCGGGACCATCCAGGTCGCGAGCAAGGTCTCCGAGGGCACGTCGTTCACGATCTCGATCCCCCGCGGGACCGCGCACCTCCCGCAGGACCGCGTGAACGCCCGGCGGGCCGTCGTGTCGACGGCGACGGGCGCGGCGCCCTTCGTGCACGAGGCGCTCCGCTGGCTGCCGGGGGCCGAGCCCGACAACGACGTCCACCCCCTCGCGCCGGCGGGGCTGACCTCGCCGGCGGAGGCCGCGATCGGGGCCGTGCCGGCGGCGCGCATCCTCCTCGCGGACGACAACGCCGACATGCGCGACTACGTCGGGCGCGTTCTGCGCGAGCGCTGGACGGTCGAGGCGGTCGCCGACGGCGTCGCGGCGCTGGAGTCCGCGCGCGCTCGCCCGCCGGATCTCGTGCTCACCGACGTGATGATGCCGAACCTCGACGGGTTCGGCCTGCTGCGCGCGCTGCGCGACGACGAGCGCACGAGGGGCGTCCCGGTGATCATGCTCTCCGCGCGCGCGGGCGAGGAGTCGCGCGTCGAGGGGCTCGAGGCGGGCGCGGACGACTACCTCGCGAAGCCGTTCTCCGCGCGCGAGCTCGTCGCCCGCGTCGCCACGCACCTCCAGATCGCGCGCCTGCGCGCGGCGGCCGAGCGCGAGCGCGAGAAGCTGTACGACCTCTTCATGCAGGCGCCGGTCCCCATCGCGGTGTTCGCCGGCCCCGATCACCGCTACGAGGTCGCGAACCCGCCGTACTGCGAGATGCTCGGCCGGCAGGAGATCGTCGGGAAGAGCGTGCGCGACGTGTTCCCGGAGATCGGCGAGCACGAGGTGATCGCGACGCTGGACCACGCGCTGACGAGCGGCCAGACGCTGCGCATCACCGAGCTGAACATCCCGATCGTGCGCGGGGGCGTGGCGAGCGACGCCTTCTTCAACTACGTCGCGCAGCCCATCCGCGACCCGTCGGGCGCCGTCACGGGCGTCATGGTGGTCGCCTTCGAGGTGACCGATCAGGTGCTCGCGCGGCGCCGCATCGAGCAGCTGAGCCAGCACCGCGAGGAGCTCATCGCGGCGCTCGCGAAGACGAACCAGGAGCTCGATCAGTTCGCCTACGTCGCCTCGCACGACCTCAAGGCGCCCCTCCGGGGGATCGCGACCCTGTCGGAGTGGATCGAGGAGTCGCTCGCGGGGAAGCTGGAGGACGAGACGCAGGAGCAGATTCACCTCCTGCGCGGGCGGGTGCGCCGCCTGGAGGCGCTCATCGACGGGATCCTCCACTACTCGCGGGCGGGGCGCCTGCGCGGGGACGTGGTCAGCGTCGACACCGGCCAGCTGCTCGCGGAGGTCGTCGAGCTGCTCTCGCCGCCTCCGGGCGCCCGGATCGAGATCGCCCCCGGAATGCCGACGATCGCCGCGGAGCGCGTCCCGATGCAGCAGGTGTTTCAGAACCTCATCAGCAACGCCCTGAAGCACGCGCGCCGGAGCGATCCGCGCGTCGAGGTGACCTGGAAGGACGCGGGGGCGTCTTACGAGTTCGCGGTCAAGGACAACGGGCCGGGCATCGCGCCCGAGTACCACCAGCGCATCTGGGACCTGTTTCAGACGCTCGAGTCGCGCGACAAGGTGGAGGGGACCGGGATCGGGCTCTCCGTCGTGAAGAAGGCCGTGGAGAGCCGCGGCGGGAGCGTGTGGGTCGCGTCGCGCCCCGGCGAAGGAGCGACGTTCTTCGTGCGCTGGCCGAAGCGCGTGAAAGAGGAGGCGTGAGCGCGCGAGGGCTGCGGTGACGGCGGCGGCCCCGCCCGGTCCTCGCGGTTGACGCAGGCGCTGCGCCGGTCGAGGGTGCGGGCATGCATGCGCGCCGAGCGTCGTTCGAGCCGTGGCTGCGGAGCTTCGTCGAAGGCAACGGGGGCATCGCCGGGACGGTGCACCTCGTCGAGGGCGACGCGCTCGCGCTGGCCGCGGCCGTGAACATCCCCGAGAAGGTGCAGGAGATCACGCGCCTCGTCCCGCGCGGCAAGGGCATGGCCGGGCTCGCCTGGGAGCGCGGCCAGCCCGTGCAGACGTGCAACCTGCAGACGGACGCGTCCGGCGACGTGCGGCCGGGGGCCAGGGCGGTCGCGGCGCAGGCCGCGGTGGCCCTGCCGGTGCAGGGCCCCTCGGCGAGCGTGCGCGCCGTCGTGGGGATCGCGTTCGCGGGCGAGCGCGAGCTCGGCGAGGACGAGCTCGCCAGGCTCGCCGAGGGCGCGGGCGCGCTGCCGGCCTGATCCCTCCATCCCGGCGCCGCCCCTTGTCTTTCGCGGCGCCGATGCGACGATGGGCGCCTTCCCATGGAGACGAACGGCCCGAGCGCCCCGGATGCAGCGATGGGCGAGCCGCTCGAGCCGGGCTGCCGGCCGGACGTCCGCGTCGAGGACCTCGTGCGCGGCGCGGCGCCCGCGGGCGAGCCGCTCACGGCGAAGCTCGCCCGCCGCACGGCGCCCGGCGCGCTCTACGAGCGGGGGCCCGAGGAGGGGTATCTCCGGTGCACCGCGTGCGCGCACCGCTGCGTCCTCTCGCCGGGGCGCGCGGGCGCGTGCGGGATCCGCTTCGAGAAGGACGGCGAGCTCCGCGTCCCGTTCGGCTACGTCGCTCGCCATTACGTGCGCTCGGTCGAGACGAACACGATCTTCCATGTGCGCCCCGGCGCGAGGTCGCTCACCTTCGGGATGTTCGGCTGCGACCTGCGCTGTCCTTATTGCCAGAACTGGAAGGTCTCGCAGGCGCTCCGCGAGCCGGAGGGCGACGGCGAGCCGATCGACATCAGCGCTGCGGATCTCGTCGAGGTGGCCGTCGCCGCCGGCTGCGGGGTGCTCGCGAGCGCTTATAACGAGCCGATGATCACGGCCGAGTGGGCGCGCGCGGTGTTCACCGAGGCGCGCCGGAGGGGGCTCGTCACGGCGCTCATCTCGGACGGCAACACGACGCCGGAGGCGCTCGCGTACATGCGGCCGGTGACGGACGTGTTCCGCGTCGATCTGAAGGGGTGGAGCGCCGACCAGTACCGGACGCTCGGCGGCCGCGTGGAGCCCGTGCTCGCGGCGATCGGCGAGGCCCGCCGCCTCGGCTACTGGGTCGAGGTCGTGACGCTCGTCGTGCCGGGCTTCAATGACAAGGCGGCCGGCCTCCGCGCCCTCGGCGCCGAGATCGCCGGGGTCGATCCCGACATCCCCTGGCACCTCAACGCCTTCTACCCTCGTTACAAGATGCGCGATCGCCTGACGACCGACCCGGCGTTCCTCGTGGACGTGGCCGGCGTCGCGTACGCGCGCGGCATGCGGTACGTCTACGTCAGCAACGTGGCCGACCGCGTCCGCGAGCTGTCGCATACCCGCTGCCCGGGTTGTTACGAGGTCGTGGTGCGTCGGTTCAATTACGAGACGCAAGAGGTACTCCTCTCGGGCGGCGCGTGCCCCGCGTGCGGGACGCGCGTGCCCGGCCTGTGGGGACCGGCGGCCGCGTAGCGCTGCGCCGCCGGACGCGCTCGCCTGCTGAGGCAGCGGCCATCTCACCTGCGGGGGGCGCGTGGCGCGGTACTTTCCGCAGAGAGCGCCGCAGAAGATTCGATCGCCAAGGCGCCAAGACGCCAAGACGCCAAGTACTTGAAATTATTAATATTTTTTTGGCGCCTTGGCGCCTTGGCGGTCCTCCGAACTGCCGCACGTTCGCCCAGAGGACCGCATCACCCCGGGGCGCGGGCTCCTCGCCGCTCGGGAGCCGTCCAGACGTGTTGCTGCAACGTTTCTGTCCGGTTCCGCCAGAGGGCCTGTCCGGCGAACGTGCCTTCAGGCAGCGCCGAGTGCGTCCCGACCAAACTCATCGGATCGCGCCGGGTTTGCTGCCGGGCTGGCCCGCCAGCCCTGCTGACCGGCGGACCGACTGTTCGGTAGTCCGGCTGACCGGCTGACCGGTAGTCCCGCTGGCCTGCCCAGTCCGCTGCTCCGATTGGCCGGCCTGGCCGGCCAGTCCAACAGGCCAGTTGGCCGGCCAGGCCGGCCACTCCGGTTGGCCATTTCCGCCGCGAAAATTCGCACGATGGTTCTCGCTCCGGGGCCCCCTGTGGTAATTTCTGAGCATGTCGCCGTCCGAACGTCTTGCTCAGATCCTCACGGAAGGCCGATTCGTCGCGACTCGCGAGCTCGGCGAAGAGTGTGCGGCGGAGCTCCACACGCACGCGAAGGAGAGGTATCTCGCGCTGGAGGCGACGATACCGCAGTTCCGGAGCAGCATGAACCGCAAGCTCTTCGAGCTCGGCCCGCCGGCGCTTGCGATCTACCAGGCGCTCCTGCACGACCTCGGCGTGGACCGGGAGCCGGCCCTGCGCATCGCGGAGGACATGCTGCTCGCGTTCTACCGCAAGCAGCAGAACCGGAATCCGCTCCTCGGCGCGGCGATGGATATCGTGTTCCGGCTGAAGCCCGCGCGGCGCCTGCTCATGAAGGGCATGGTCCCCGGTGAGCCGGGCGGCTTCCGCTTCGACAAGGCGAGCGACGCCGGCGCGCTCCTGGCCTTCGACGTGCGCGAGTGCCCGCTCGTGGCCTTCGCGCGGCGGCACGGCGCGCCGGAGGTCGTCCCCATGATCTGCCGGCTCGACGACCTCAAGGTGAAAGAGCTCCGCGGCGTCGAGCTGCACCGCACCGGCACGCTCGGCATGGGCGCGGACCGCTGCGACTTCCGGTACGTGATGGCGAAGAAGTAGCGGTCGCCCCGCGGCGCCCCGCCCGGGCGTCCTCGAGCCATCCCGCGCAGACCGCCGCTCCCTCGCCTCTTCCCCCTTCCCTCCCCCAAGCCCCCGAAAGCGCGCCGGCGCCCGCCTCGCCGTCGCGCGTGGGACACGCGCCCACGTTTCAGAACTGAAACGCGGGCGCGGATTCGTGGATCTCAGGAGAGCGTGATTGTGTTAATCGTTCGATGATCACCCGATCTCCGATCGCTCCCTGAAGTCGCCCGCTCGAGGAGTCCCCCATGAAGTCACCGTTCGCCCCGCGAAGGGTCGTCGCCGGACTTTTGTCCGCCGCGGCGTCCACGGCCGTCCTCGCGTCCAGCGCCCCTTCGCTGGCCGACGCCTCTTACACGCTGTTCGAGAGCGGGCAGGTGCGCCCGCTCGCGCTGTCTCCCAGCGGAAACCTGCTGTTCGCGCTCAACACGCCGGACGGCCGCCTCGAGGTCTTCCGCGTCCACGACGGCGCGCTCGTCCACCGGAGCTCGATCCCGGTCGGGATCGATCCGGTCGCCGTGGCGGCGCGGAGCGACACGGAGGTGTGGGTCGTGAACCACGTGTCGGACAGCGTGAGCGTCGTCCATCTCTCCCCCGGCGGCCACGGCGGCCGCGTCGAGCGCACGCTGCTCGTCGGCGACGAGCCGCGAGACATCGTGTTTGCCGGTCCGGGGCGCAGCCGCGCCTTCATCACGGCCGCGCACCGCGGCCAGAACAACCCGAACGATCCCGAGCTCACGACCCCCGGCGTGGGCCGGGCCGACGTCTGGGTGTTCGACGCGAACCACCTGGGCGCGTCGCTCGGCGGCGCGCCGCTCACGATCCTCACCCTCTTCACGGACACGCCGCGCGCGCTCGCCGCCACGCCCGACGGCGCCCGCGTCTACGCCGCCGGCTTCCACTCGGGCAACCGGACCACCGTCGTGACCGAGCTGCTCGTGCCCGACGGCAGCTCGCCGGGCCCGGCCACCAACGCGTACGGCGACCCGGCGCCCGAGGTCAGCCTCATCGTCAAGTTCGACGGAGCGCACTGGGTCGACGAGCTCGGCAACCCCTGGGACCATCGGGTGAAATTCTCGCTGCCCGACAGGGACGTGTTCGCGATCGACGCGATGGCGAATCCGCCGCGGCCCGTCGCCGGGCCCTCGGGGGTCTTCACCGGCGTCGGGACGGTCCTCTTCAACATGGTCGTCAACCCCGCGAACGGGAAGGTCTACGTCTCCAACACCGACGCGAGGAACGAGCAGCGGTTCGAGGGCCCCGGCGTCTTCGCCGGGCAGAGCCTGCGGGGGCACCTCCACGAGAGCCGGATCACGGTGCTCCGCAAGAGCGGCGCCCCGCGCGTCGCCCCGCGCCACCTCAACAAGCACATCGATTACTCGGTCTGCTGCGCCCCGACGCCGAACGCGGAGAGCGAGGCGAGCCTGGCCCAGCCGGTCGACATGGCCGTCACGAGCGACGGCGCGACGCTCTATGTGGCCGCGCTCGGCTCGAGCAAGGTCGGCGTCTTCAGCACGGCCGCGCTCGAGAACGACACGTTCGTGCCCGACGCGGCCGACCACATCGAGGTGAGCGGCGGCGGCCCGTCGGGGCTCGCGCTCGACGAGCCGCGAGGCCAGCTGTTCGTGCTGACCCGCTTCGACAACGCGATCTCGATCGTCGACACCGCGACGGGCGCCGAGACGGCGCGCGTCGCGATGTACAGCCCCGAGCCGCCGAGCGTCACGCTCGGCCGGAGCCGCCTCTACGACGCGCGGTCGAGCTCGGCGCACGGCGACGCCTCGTGCGCGAGCTGCCATGTCTTCGGCGACTTCGACAGCCTCGGGTGGGATCTCGGCAATCCGGACGCGGCGGTCACGAACAACCCGGGCCCGTTCGTCGGCCCGCTGCTCAACCTGTTCACGCAGCAGCCGATGCCGAGGCAGTTCCACCCGATGAAGGGCCCGACCACGACCCAGAGCCTGCGCGGCATGGCGAACCACGGGCCCATGCACTGGCGCGGCGATCGCACGGGCGGCAACGACGCGCCAACCGCCCAGCCGGACAGCGGCTCGTACGACGAGCGCGCCGCGTTCCTGAAGTTCCAGGCCGGCTTCACCGATCTGCTCGGCCGGAGCGGCCCGATCCCCGCCGCCGACATGGAGGCGTTCGCGGACTTCATCCTCCAGGTGACGTATCCGCCCAACCCGATCCGCCGCCTGGACAACGCGCTCACGCCGGATCAGCAGGCCGGCCGCGACACCTTCTTCAACGGCAACCTGGACGGGACCGCCATCTGCAACGGCTGCCACGTCCTCGACCCGGGCGGCAACCCCGGCACGGACAAGCCCGGCTTCTTCGGCACCGACGGCAACATGACGTTCGACTTCCAGCCGCAGCTCATGAAGACGCCGCACCTGCGCAACCTCTACCAGAAGGTCGGGATGTTCGGGATGGAGGCCCCGGAGTTCGGCATTCTTCCGGGCGACAACGGTCCCAAGGGAGATCAGGTGCGGGGCTTCGGCTTCCTGCACGACGGGAGCTTCGACACGCTGTTCCGGTTCTTCCGCGGGATGGGGTTCTCGCCGTTCACCGGCTTCACGAACCAGTTCGGCACCTTCCCCGACAACCCCGGCGGCCTGCCGGACTCGCCGGCGGGCGACGCGGTCCGCCGGCAGCTCGAGGCGTTCCTCCTCGCCTTCGACTCGAACGTGGCGCCGATCGTCGGCCAGCAGGTGACGCTGCGCTGGGACAACCAGCCCGCCGCCGGCCCGCGGGTCGATCTCCTGATCCAGCGGGCGGATGCGGGCGAGTGCGATCTCGTCGCGAAGAGCCACGTGATCTTTCAGGAGATCGGGTTTCTCTACGCCGGCGCCGGGAAGTTCGCCGCCGACCGGATGGCGCTGCCGCCGATCCCGGACGGCGTGCTCCGCCAGATCGCCGTCGCGACGGGGCGCCCGATGACGTACACGTGCGCGCCGCCGGGCTCGGGCTACCGCGCCGGCATCGATCGCGACGAGGACGGCTTCCTCGACGGCGACGAGCGGAGCGCCGGCAGCGACCCGGCGGACCCCTCGGACACGCCCTGATCACTCCTCCGGGCCTTCGTCGTGGGGAGCGCAGTCCGGGTCGGGCGGGGCCACGCAGGCGAGCGCGCATACCCCATCTGCGCCGCAGTGGCGATCGGCGCAGTCCGGGTCGACGAGATCGGGGCCGACATCGCAGGACGGGTCGCAGAGGCCGTCCGCGCGGCACGGGTTGTCCGCCTCGAACTCGTCGATCGTCGGCTGGATGAACCGGGAGATCTGGTCGAGATCGGTGCGCGCCTGCACCCCGTCCAGGGTGCAGGGGTCGTCGCCGAACGACGTCACGCCGGCGTGGCGCTCGACGCCCCACCGCACGAGGAACGCCGGACCTCCGGAGTCGCCGGCGCACGTGTTCATGGCGGGGACCTGGTAATAGAACTGGGTCGCGTCGATCGTCCCCGGCGTCCCGCCGACCTGGGCCGGGCCGATCGCCAGGATGGGAAACGTCACGGCGCGGCGCATGCCGAACCCCGTCCCGGCGACCCCGTCGGAGACCCCATAACCGACGAAGGTGTAGTCCGGTCCGATGTACCAGCGGCTGTTCTCCATCGATTCGCGCAGGAGCGGCGCGGGCTGCACGGGCGCGTCGCTCTCCAGCTTCAGGAGGGTGAGGTCGTTCTCGAGCGTGCCCTGGTCGAACCCGGGGTGCCGCTTCGACGTTTCGACCCGCACGCTCGCCGAGCGCCGTCCGAGGTTCGTGCCGAAGAAGACCCGCGTGAGCCCGCCGTGGCAGTGTCCCGCCGTGATCACGGTGCGCCGGGAGATCACGGTCCCGCTGCAGTACGCCCGGCCGCGATTGCCCACGCCCACGACATAGGCGTGCGCTGTGTCCACGGCGCCCCCGACGATGCGCTGTCGGGACGTGAGCAACGGTTGCTCGCCCTCGCCCCCAGCAGGCATATCCGCGCAGCCGAGCCCGCCGAGGCACAGGATCGCGATCGGGATAGCATTCTTCATACTGCCACCTTTCCGTCTAGAAATGGTGTCTAGAGCGGCAGACTGTGGGTGTGCCTACAGTTCGGCGCCGCTCGGGTCCGCGGGTGAGCGGAGGGCATAACAAGCGTGGTGCCAGCGCCGTGCGCGCGGAGCGCCCGTATCGGCGCCGAGGCGGCGGGGACGGTCACCCGGCGCTGCGCGATCCGAGGGCGCCCGCGCTGCGCGACCCGAGGATCACCCGCGCTGTGCGGTCGGGGCGCTGCGCCCGGCCAGGCTCGCGATGTAGGCGCGGTTGAGCTCGCGGCACGCGAGCTCGCGGACGCCGATCACCACCTCGATCCCGGCGCTCTCGAGGATCGCCGCGCCCTTGCCGGAGACGAGGGGGTTCGGGTCGATCATGCCGACGACGACGCGCCGGACGCCCGAGCGGAGGATCGCGTCGGTGCAGGGCGGCGTGCGGCCGTGGTGGCAGCACGGCTCGAGGTTGACGTAGAGCGTGGCGCCCTCGGCGCGGCCGGCGAGCTTGCGGAGCGCGTCGACCTCGGCGTGGGCCAGCCCGGCTCGCTCGTGGAACCCCTCGGCGAGGACCTCGCCGCCGCGCACGATGACCGAGCCGACCATCGGGTTCGGCGCGGTGCGCCCCCGGGCGAGCGCCGCCAGCTCGAGGCAGCGATCCATCCAGCGAAGGTCGACGTCGTTCATGCCGGCCCCGGGGCCCGGCGGGCCGTGAAGGGACGGCCGGCCGGCCTCGCCGCAACATCGCACTGCATCACGCGGCCAGTATAGCGGAGGGTGGCGGGCGAGGTAGGACCGTGAGCGAGCCCGCCCGCTCGTCGGAGCCGCGGCCGCCGCACGTCCATCGGCGGGCAACCGGCTGCCCCTGGGGCGCGTCGCGCTGGGAGGCTGGCCCCGGAGCGCCGGCGAGGAGGGCTGGCCGAGGATGGCGGGGTCGGAGGGAGGCATCTCCGGCGCGGAGATGCATCGGCCGGGTGGCGAAGGACCTCGATCTGACCGAGACCGCGCCGCGCGACTGGATCAGGCGCGCGGACACCGACGCGGGCCACGGCCCGCCAGGGGCGCTGACGACGCCGGAGCGCGGGGAACTGCAGCGGCTGCGCCGCGACGCGAAGCGGCTGGAGATGGAGCGCGAGATCCTAAAAGAGCGGCGGCCTTCTTCGCGAAGGAAAACGAGTGAGGTTCCAGCTCATCGACGCGGAGAAGGCGCACTACCCGGTGCTGGTGCTGTGCGCGGTGCTGCTGGTCTCGCGCAGCGGCTACCACGCGTGGGCCAAGCGCTCAGAGTCGGCGCGGGCCAAGGCCGACGCTCGACTCAGCCTGCAGATCATGGCCGTGCACCACGAGAGCCGGGGCCGCTACGGCAGTCCGCGCATCCACGCGGAGCTGCGTCCTCCGACGACGAGCAGACGACCAGACTCTACGTGAACGCGACGCGACGTAAAAAGTCTTGCTGAAAAGTGTCGCTTCCTCGGATGTCCCGCGGGTGCGAGCTTTCGCGAGGTGTTCCCGGAGACGATCCGGATGAATCGCATCGACTACAAAATTGTCGAACATTTGCATCCCAACCAAACGCTGCTCGCTCCGGTCGTACGATTCCTAGCGATAAGCGTGATCGAACCGCCCTCCGCTGGGAATGAGCGTCTGATGGTGTCGTTCCGGCCAGCCTTCTCCAAACCTCTCCCCCGAACGGCCCTCCCCCCTCTGTTCGTCGCGTGCGGCCCCAGCGATGGCGGCATCACAGTTGATGAGGATGACACCACCATCACCGGCAGCCCGACCAGCGGCTCTTCGTCGGCTGGCACCACGTCGTCCGTGGCCGGGACCGGCGGCGGTAGCACCCGTGGCGTGACCTCGGGAACGGGCGGTTCCTCGACGAGCGGTGCGGGCGTCGGCGGCTCGGACCCGACGGGCGCCGGGGACACGACGCTGGTCGGGATCGAGACCCCCGGCGCGGACTGTCCTGTGCCCAACATGCCCGCCTTCAGCGAGCTGAAGGCGTATGACAAGCTGCACGATCCCTTCACCATGACGGATGGTACGAAGGTGACGACCCGGGCGCAGTGGGTGTGCCGGCAGCGGGAAATCTCGGAGATGATCCAGCAGTACGAGGCCGGCCCGAAGCAGATCAAGGAGGCCACCGTCGCGGGCAGCTTCGCCGCTGCCCGAGCTCCGAGACCACCGGCTCCGAGGCTCTTCCCTCCGGACCCGGCTGGACCGGAGGCGTCGTCCGGGAAGGAATTCTCCTCATCGAGCGACGTCCGCCCACCGCAGGCGACCGCAGAGAGCACAGCGAGGAGGCGAAGAGCTCGTGCTCGAGCGGAGCGCATCGCCAAATCCGGGACTTGCTCCCCCAAGCCCCGGGAGCGCCGTTCTCATAGATCAGTTTACGGGTCCTCGGCTTGGCGGCGAACGAATCGCGCTGCGCCCTGAAACTTCTCGTTCACGTGCCATTGGCAAAGTCACATCGCAAATTCGCACGCGTGACGAAAACAGCGTCACCAACTCGAAAAACGCACAGACTCCACTGCTGTCTGCTATAAGTACGGCGGTTTTACCGCGTGTCACGTACTACGTGTCATGCACCGCGTGTCGCATTCCGCCATTGCAATCGAAACATGGAGGCCTTCATGTTTGTCCGCTCTCGTGCCTCGCGCAAATTAACCGCTCTCGCGGTTCCCGTCCTCGCCCTCTTGAGCTTCCCTGGCTGCTCTTCAGAAATAGGATCCGGCGGTGCCGGGGGAGATGCTTCGGGCACAGGCGGCGGGACGCCGGGCGCGAGCGGGGGAGTCACCACGGGTGGAGGCTCCGCGACCAGCGGTGCTCCCGCGACCAGCGGAGTCGCCGGTACGGGCGGCGGTGCTCCGACGGGCGGAACCGGCACGGGCGGCTCCCAGACTAGCGGGACTGGCGGGACTGGCGGCGGCGATTTCACGTGTACCCTGCCCACCTTGCCTGAGCCGAATGGTCTGACCGAGGCAAACCCGAAACTCCCGGATCCGTTTACGTTCTTCAACGGAACGAAGGTCACCACCAAAGAACAGTGGGAGTGCCGCCGCAAGGAAATCCTGGCAATGGCAGCCAAGTACCTTTACGGTCCGGTCCCCTCCGAACCGGATGAGGTGACCGGAACCGTATCCGGAGGTACAGTTTCAATCACTGCCAAGGTAGGCGAAAAGACTGAGAGCTTCTCAGCGAGCATCAGCGGATCCGGCGATGTGATCGCTCTCAAGCTGTCGGGTGGGATCTTTCCATCGGGCAGCAAAACGCTATCGTTTGGAAGCGGCTTTGAAGGCAAGATAAGAAACCTCTTCGGCTTGTCCGAGGTCAACACCAATATCGCCAACGGATGGATGATCGACCGGGTGATGGACGTGTTGGAACAGAACCCGGGCAGCGGACACGATCCCACAAAGGTGATGGTATCGGGATGCTCCGGATGTGGAAAAGGCGCTTACCTGGCGGGTGTCTTCAGTCGTGCGCCGGTGGTCGTCATCGTGGAATCGGGCGGTGGTGGTGTAGCCAACTTGCGTCAGGCAGAGTGGTTCAGGCACGGTGAAGGTGGTTCTACTTGGCAGTGTTCAGATGCCAAACCTCAGAGCATCGACAACCTCGAAGACAACGGCATCTGCGGCCCCTGGGTGACCAGCGCGGCCCGCTGGCTCCGGAACGACCCCTCGAAGGTATACAACCTCCCCTTTGACACGCATTTGCTCCTGGCGACTATCGCGCCACGGCATCTGGTGCACTTCACGAATGCCAACGGCACGAATTCATGGTGTCACCTGGGTGGAACCTGTGAAGCGCTCTCCGCATGGGCAGCAAAACCGGTATGGAAGGCGCTCGGCGTTCCGGAGCGCATGGGCTTTCAGATGTACAGCGCAAACCATTGCGGCGCATCGGGCTCTCAAACCGCCCTTGCAGGCGAAATGTTCAAGCGAGCATTCCAAGGCGACACCAGCGCCAACACGGACGTGATGAACATCATGGACAATGGCGTTCAACAGCCGGTCAGCGAATGGAAAGACATGTGGATTGACTGGGATATGGAGACAGTGCTGCAGTAGTGATGCCCTCGGGGGGCATGAAAGCCATCCTGGCCTTGCCCTCCATTCGGCGTAATCCCCGGGCGCCGGTCATTCGCCGTGCAGGCCCCGCTCGCTCGCCGATGACGAGCAGACGACCACGCGCTACGAGATCCCGGAGGCCGCCCGCGCGTTCGTGGCGCGGCCCTTCGCCCGCGAGGCCATCGCGCTGAGACGATGGGACGACCGCGCCAAGGACCCCGGGCTCGAGCCCCCGCCCCTCCGGTGCTGACGGCGATCACCAACGGTGAGTGCTTCACGGGCGCCCTGGCGGGCTCCACGGAGAAGCCGATCACGTTGATGAAGCGAGAAATGAACCGCCAAGACGCCAAGACGCCAAGACGCCAAGAATTTTTTTCTCTCTCTTTGCTTGGCGTCTTTTTGGCGTCTTGGCGCCTTGGCGGTTCATTTCTCGCTTTTCAGGCAGCTTCAACCCGTTCGTGGCTCTAGGTCCGGTCCAACCGGACGTAGGTGTTCATCCAACGGGCCGCCTCGCGCTGGGCTTCCGGCGGGGGCGGCCCGATCGGCCGGTTCAGGCGCTCGCCTTCGTCCCGCGCGGAGAGCTGGTGGCGCAGGGTCCAGCCCATCGGCTCGAACCAGGCCGGCCCCCCTTCCGGAGCGAAGCGGGGTCGACTCTCGGCGTCCGCCCCCAGCCCCTGCCAGCGCTGCAGCACGATCGGCAGCAGGGCAGGGTGCAGCAAGTCCGTGAGCCAGGTGCGCATCGCCGGGACGGCGGCCAGGTCGCGGGCCAGCCCCGCGACGACGTCGGCCTCCAGGTACAGCAGCAGGGCCTCCGTCAGCACCAGGACGCCCTTCGAGGCCTTGCCGGCGTCGGCCAGCAGGGCCCGGCGCGCGTCGGGCTGGGAGAGATCGACGGGGTGGCGCTCGACGTGGCACCTCGGCCGTTCGCTCGCGAGGACCTCCTCCTTGTAGGCGACCAGCCCCGGCAGGTCGGCCTCGATCCAGCGCAGGGCCGCGGGCAGGTCCAGGCGGTAGGGGCGGGTGTCGAGGCCCGCGGCGAGGTTCAGGATCGTGTCGATGCCGCCTTCCGCGAGGCGCTCCAGCAGCAGCCGGTCGAAGGAGACCGTGCGGGTCACCAGCGAGGCCACGGTGGAGCCGCCCATGGTGGCTTCGATGGCGGCGCCGCGCTCGCCGGCCAGGACCCGCGCCAGGGGGTCGTGGAAGAGCGCGTCGGCGCGATCGCCCTCCGCCCCGCGGCACCAGGCGGCCCAGCGGGCGGTGTCGGAGACGTCGCGGATCAGGGGTTCTGGCATGTGGACCTTCTCCGTCCTGGGGAACCGGGCTGGCGCCGGCTTCGCCCGGCTTCGCCACGATGGTGACGTCGGTATTTTGGCCCGCTACGAGCTTGAAATCCACTCACTTGAAATCCACCCAAGTATACGGCGCCAAGCCTCCCAGGAACCCCACCTGGAGCGCAGCCCTCCTGAGCTAGCGCGTCGATGCTCGATGCGAGTCGGACACGACAGGAGGGGCCGGGGCAGAGCGTCCAGAGAGAGACGCTTCAGGGCGTGCGCGGTGCTCTCGAGGTTCGGCGCGGTCGCGCTCGGCGGCGCAGCGCCTTCGATGCGCAACAGGACGAACGCCGCAGCCCTCGGGCCTTGCTCGACGCTCAACGCGGTCGAGCTCGACGGCGCAGAGCGTGCACAGGGGCGCATCGGCGTGCTGCGGCCACACGTCGTGCTGCGGGCACACGTCGCCCTCCGGGCGTTGGTCTGGCCCGGGATGCTCTTGCGGCTGCGCGGCGTCCCCGAGCGCCTTGCAGCGCAGGACGGCGCTCTTCCACTACGGCGGCCGCCGCGTGGACGCGGGATGAGAGAGCTGGAACGTCGGTCGGTTCGCCGAGCGCGCTGAGGAGGCGGGCAAATGCTGCTCAGCTCGGTGAGCAGGGCGAGGTGCCGCACGAGGGGCGCAAGCCGTCGCCGGAGCTCCTGGCGAGCTGGATGGCGTGCCGCGGCTCAGCACGCGAGCGCGCTGGCTGGGTGAATTTGTGAATGCTCACAGCAGCGCGTACCTGCCTAGCCGAGCGGCGGGCTGGTCGATCGAAGTTGACACCGGCCATGTGAACGCTCACAATGTCGACCGGTAGTCATGCTCTTGCTTCGCTCCGGATGGGCCGTCATGCGCATCCAGGAGACAGTCGTGATGTAGTGATCGGTCATGTTGCTCGCGGCCGGGATCGCGGTCCTGGCCAGTGGCGCCCCTGGCTGCAGCAACGATGTTTGACACAGCATCAATTTTCCAGGAGTGAGGCGGATCGAACAAGGTTCTATATGCCGACCAACGTGCAGCATGGCTGTTCGATGGGACGGCCGCTACGAGGGGCTTGATTTCCGCGCTCGGATCTCCTGGCCCCGGGCACCTCGTCCATCTCACTCCAGCTTTTCGAGCGCGCTCGCATGCTGAGCGCGGCCGGCGTGCCCGCTGGTCGCAGGCGATTTTCGGCGAGATACGCACGAGATCCGCGCGCCTGGCGCGCCCGGTGATCGCGCCCGTCAAGGACTCGGCCCCATGTCGGCGTCGAGTCACCATCGTGACTCCGCATCTGAGCTTATCGCACCTTCATGAGGATCAGGCCCGCTCGCGATGCGCAATCGGCTTGACGGACCTGCCAGCCCGGAACAATAGATACCCCCATCGTGCTGCCTGGCGCGCGCGGAATGGACTTATCCACCCTGCGCGCACCTCGACAATCATCCGCAGCGGCGATGGCCAACGCGGCGGCCCGCTCGGGAACCTCGAGCGCGCGGCGAGCGACCCCGACCTACGCAAGGGCAGCGTTGAGCAGGGAGAAGATTCCGGTTTCGCTTACTTAATATGACGAGGAGAGCAAGATGAGATTCGGAACCAAGCAGAGCTTGCTTGCGGCGGCGACGGGCATCCTCGCCGTGTCGTGCGTCATCGGCCCCGAGGAGGCGTACGACGCCGAGAGCGAGGAGAAAGGCTCGCTCGAGGGCGCCATCACGATCGATACGAGCGCGGTCTACACGATCGTCGGCGTCCAGAGTGGAAAATGCGTGCAGGTGGCTGGAGGCAGCACCGCGGATGCGGCGGCCATGCAGATCGCCACCTGCAACGGCTCGACGCGGCAACAGTTCCGCATGGAATCGGCAGGCGGCGGCTACTATCGCATCCGCAACGTCAACAGCAACCGTTGCATGGACGTCGCGGGCGCCTCCACCAGCGACGGCGCCGCCGTCCAGCAATACTCCTGCTGGACGGGGCAAAACCAGCAGTGGTCGTTCACGGACGTCGCCAGCGGCGTCGTGCGCCTCACCGCGCGCCACAGCGGCAAGTCCCTGGACGTCTACGGCCGCGGCACCGCGGACGGCACCGCCGTGATTCAATGGGCGTCGAACGGCGGCACCAATCAGCAATTCCGACTCACGCCCGTGGGCTCGGGAACCGGCGGCTCCGGAGGCTCCGGAGGCTCCGGCGGCTCCGGAGGCTCCGGCGGCTCCGGAGGCTCCGGCGGCTCCGGAGGCTCCGGAGGCTCCGGAGGCTCCGGCGGCTCCGGAGGCTCCGGAGGCTCCGGAGGCTCCGGCGGCTCCGGAGGCTCCGGCGGCACGTGCACCGCGTCGCAACCGACTGGTCGAAACGTGTCGGGGAGCGGCCCTCACAGGGTGGTCGTCGAGACGAATTCGGACCCGGGCATCAACCAGGGCACGATCTTTCGTCCGGCGGATCTCGGTGGAGACGCCAAGTATCCGATCTTCGTCTGGGGGCAGGGCGGATGCTCGCGCGACGGGCTCGCGAATCAAGCGGCCATGGCCGAAATTGCCTCGCATGGCTACTTCGTGGTGGCGGACGGGACACCGGTAAACAGCGCGCCCAACCGCGATCTCGGGGGCGGAGGCGACGTGCTGCTCGCCTACGTCGACTGGGTGATCGCCGAGAATGAGAAGCCTTGCAGCGCCTACTACCAGAAGATCGAAACCACGAAGGTCGCCGCGAACGGCTTCTCCTGCGGCGGCTTGATGGCGGCGGGGACCGCCGCAGATCCCAGAACAACGACCTGGGGACACACGAGCAGCGGCTCTTTCTCGGCGAATCCAGCCTTCTACAACTCGATTCACACACCCGTATTGATCGTCACCGGCACCGCGGATAGCCTGGGTGCGAACGCGAACGGCGCGAGAGACTTCGCGAACATCGCCGCCCTGGGTGATATTCCGGTCATGATGTTCGCCAAGGTCGGCGCGGATCATGGGGGCGATCTGTGGGCCCGGAACGGCGGCGAGTTCACTCAGGTCAACCTGGCGTGGCTCAACTGGTGGCTCAAGGGCGACGAATCGGCCACCGGCAAGGGCATGCTCGTCGGCCCGAGCTGCCGCTTCTGCACCGACAGAACCTGGCAGGTCTCTTCTGCCAATCTGCCCTAGGGTGGCTCGCTCGCAAACCGCCTTGCTCCGAGGAGCAGGGCGGTTTGACCGACCCTGGCGCACGCAGCGCGAACCTATCCGCCCTGCGCGCGTCTCGACGATCATCCGCAGCGGCGATGGCCGGCGAGGCGGCCCGCTCGGGAGCCTCGAGCGCGCGGCGAGCGACCCCGACCTACGCAACGGCGGCGTTGAGCAGTGAGAAGATGGCAGTTTCACTTACTTGACAGGACGAGGAGGACAAGATGAGATTCGGAACCAAGCAGAGCTTGCTTGCGGCGGCGACGGGCATCCTCGCCGTGTCGTGCGTCATCGGCCCCGAGGAGGCGTACGACGCCGAGAGCGAGGAGAAAGGCTCGCTCGAGGGCGCCATCACGATCGATACGAGCGCGGTCTACACGATCGTCGGCGTCCAGAGTGGAAAATGCGTGCAGGTGGCTGGAGGCAGCACCGCGGATGCGGCGGCCATGCAGATCGCCACCTGCAACGGCTCGACGCGGCAACAGTTCCGCATGGAATCGGCAGGCGGCGGCTACTATCGCATCCGCAACGTCAACAGCAACCGTTGCATGGACGTCGCGGGCGCCTCCACCAGCGACGGCGCCGCCGTCCAGCAATACTCCTGCTGGACGGGGCAAAACCAGCAGTGGTCGTTCACGGACGTCGCCAGCGGCGTCGTGCGCCTCACCGCGCGCCACAGCGGCAAGTCCCTGGACGTCTACGGCCGCGGCACCGCGGACGGCACCGCCGTGATTCAATGGGCGTCGAACGGCGGCACCAATCAGCAATTCCGACTCACGCCCGTGGGCTCGGGAACCGGCGGCTCCGGCGGCTCCGGAGGCTCCGGCGGCTCCGGAGGCTCCGGCGGCTCCGGCGGCTCCGGCGGCTCCGGAGGCTCCGGCGGCTCCGGAGGCTCCGGAGGTTCCGGAGGCTCCGGTGGCGGCGGCGGCTCCGGCGGCACGCCCAGCGCCGGCTGCGGCATTCCCACCTCCCTCGCCAGCGGTAACCGCACCATCAACGTCAACGGCACCACGCGCCAGTACGTGCTCGACATTCCGGCGAACTACGACCCGAACAGGGCATATCGGCTGGTGTTCGGGTGGCACTGGCGCGGCGGATCGGCCAACGACGTCGTGAACAACGGGTACTATGGGCTCAAGGCGCTGGCGAACGGCAGCGCCATCTTCGTCTCGCCGAACGGCATCGACAACGGCTGGGCCAACACGGGCGGGCGCGACATCGCCTTCGCCCGCGCCATGGTCGACACCCTCAAAGCCAACCTGTGCGTCGACACGAGCCGCGTCTTCTCGACCGGGTGGAGCTTCGGGGGGATGATGTCGAACGCGATCGGCTGTGATATGCCCGACGTATTCCGAGCCATCGCGCCGATGTCCGGCGCCCTCTACAGCGGCTGCAACCAGTCCAACACCCAGCCCGTCGCCGTCTGGATGTCGCACGGCCTGTCCGACAGCGTCGTCCCCATCTCGGCCGGAAGGGCGGCGCTCGACGTCTTCGTGCGCAAGAACGGCTGCAGCACCGAGACGAGCCCCGTGGGCCCCAGCTCGTGCGTCGCCTATCAAGGGTGCCGGGAGGGATACCCGGTGCACCGCTGCGAGTTCGCCGGTGACCACCAGACGCCGAGCTTCGCGAGCTCGGCCATCTGGAACTTCTTCACGCAATTCTGACCTTGCGCCCCGCCGACGCGGCGGCTCGAGCAGCGGCAGACGCGCCCGCCCGAGCCGCCGCGTCGCCCCGCCCCGCCCGTGAGCCGTCGAAGCAGGTGGTCCACCGAAGGAGCGTGCTTTCATTGGGCCGAGCGGGCCCCTGGCTCGTCGAGCAGACGTCGAGCTACGCCGGCTCGAACCTGCAGGATCGCGGGCCGAGTCCGCTGCGCGTTCGCTTCCCGGCAGCCTGAAGCGGGAGAGCTCGGCCCATCTCCACGATCACCGCGGGACCGAGCTGCCGCGCCGCCCGGCGCGGGCAGCGGTTCGATCACGACACCGGACCCGCGGTGCGCACCGTCTGGACCGTCGAGACCGACGGCGATCCCGTGCCCCGCATCCGCAACCGCCAACACGTCCTCGAGGTCCTTGAGATCTCGACTGGTATACCTGTTGCTCCGGTTCCAGCCGGTTCCAGCCAAAGGGAGGTTCCATTGAGGAGAGGGAAGCGCTTGCTTTCGGTAGGTGTCGCGATGGTGGTCGGTCTGGGCCTCGCGATGGGCGTGACCGGAGCGGCATCAGCCAGTGTGGACACCGGTAGCCAGGCCATCTTCGCGGCGGCGGACTTCTGGTACCGGCACAGCACGTACAACAGCCGGGCCGAGTGCGAGGACGCCGCTCAGCTGTACATCTGGCCCAACAACCCGGGAGGCGCGGACGACTACGAATGCCGGTCCGAGGGCGGCCGCTGGGGTCTGTGGCTGGGGTTCCTGTCCTGACGTGGTGACACGGAAGGGCAATCTGGACCGCGTGATCCCTGGGGGTGGCGGGAGGCCAACTCCCTATCCCTGAACGTGGTTCTTCGTCCTGGTAACCGGTGTCGTTGTCCGGAATAGCACTTTCCGTTCCTCGAACGAACGGCGTGAAGACTTCGAGGACGGGCTCGGCACCGGGAGGCGGCGAACCGCCGGTGCCAACCGCTGCTGTCAACCGGTGCAACCCACGGTTGACAACACCCTTTGGTGCGTATCCGCCGGAAACCGAAGATTCTCTCCAGACGAGGACCACGAAGCGGCCGGGAAATCCAGGCGCGATCCGAAAATCAAGCTCCTCGTCGTGGCCGTCCCAGGTCGTAGCCCGTCAAGAGGCGGCGGGGAGCTCGCGCCTCGTGGCGTACGCGGTGCACCCGTCGAGGCCAAGCAGCTCGCGGGCCTCCGCCCGGTAGCCTCGGCGGGCCCGAGGCCGGCGGCCTCGACCGGCCCGACGCCGGCGGCTTCGACCGGCCCGGCGCCCGCGCCGTCCGGCTCCGGCGGCGGGTTTCCTCCACCTCCGTTCTGCTTCACACTCCCGGCCTGCACCGTCCGTGCAGCGGTCTCTGTCGCCGCGGCCGCCGCCGCCTTCCCCAGCGCCCTCGTGCCCCACGCCGTCATCACCTCGCCCAGCGCCGCCGCCCGCCTCGATCGCGCCGTGGGCTGGCTGCGCCGCCGCCGCCCCGCGGAGCGGGTGCTCCTCGTCGGCGCCTCGGTCGAGGCCGTCAGCGAGCTCGCCCGCGCCTCGATCCGCGGCCGCCGCGCCACCTTCGGCTGGCACCGGCTCACCCTGGGGCGCGTCGCCGCCGCGCTCGCGATGCCGGCCCTCGCCGCGCGCGGCCTCGTCCCGGCCAGCGCGCTCGCGATCGAGGCGCTCTGCGCGCGCGCGATCGACGGGCTCGCGCAGGACGGGCTGCTCGGGCGCTTCGCCCGCGTCGCGGATCGGCCCGGGCTGCCGCGCGCCGTGGCGCGGACGCTCGACGAGGTGCGCCTCGCCGGCGTCGATCCGGACGCGCTCGCGCCGGCCGATCTCGACCGCATCGCCCACGCCTTCGACGCCGCCCTGGACGAGGCCGGCATCGCCGACCGCGCGCTCGTCCTGCGCCTCGCGGCCGAGCGCGCCCGGGCCGAGGACGGCGGCGACCCGCGCGCGAGCCACCCGCTGCTCGGGCTGCCGATGCTCCTGCTCGACCTGCCGGTGCGGTTCGCGCTGGAGCGCGATCTGATCGAGGCGCTGGCCGCGCGCTCGCCCGACGCGCTCGCCACCGTGCCCGCCGGCGACGCCGCGTCGCTGCGCCACCTCGAGGCCGCGCTCCGGTCGCCGTCGCGGCGCGTCTCGCTGACCGCGGTCTCGGCCGCGCACGACGGCGCGGGCGCGGGCAGCGACGCGGGCAGCGACGCGGACGCGGACGACGGGCCGCCGCCGGGCGCGCCCAGCACCTCGCTCGCGCGCCTCCAGGAGCACCTGTTCGATCCGCTGACCGACGAGGCCGCGGGGCTCGGCGACGAGGTGGAGATCCTCTCCGCGCCCGGGGAGAGCCGGGAGTGCGTGGAGCTCGCGCGCATCGCGCTGCGCGAGGCCGGCCGCGGCGTGCCGTTCGAGCGGATGGCGATCCTCCTGCGCGCGCCCGAGCAGTACCGCGCGCACCTCGTCGAGGCGCTGCGCCGGGCCGGGATCCCGGCGTACTTCGCGCAGGGCTCGGTCCAGCCCGATCCGGCGGGCCGCGCGCTGCTCGCGCTGCTCGCGTGCGCGGCCGAGCACCTCTCGGCGTCGCGCTTCGCCGAGTACCTCTCGCTCGGGCAGGTGCCCGACGCCACGCCCGCGGGCGAGCCGCCGCCGGCCGCGTCCGAGGCCGACCGGTGGGTGCCGCCGGACGACGACTTCTTCCCCGCGCTCCTGCGTGGCGAGATCGACGAGGACGCGGAGGAGCTCGGGGGCGCGGAGGCGCCCGGAGAGGAAGACGAGGAAGCGCCCTCCGGCGGAGGCGCGCTGCCCCGCGCAGGCGCGCCGGGCGCTCAGGCCCCCCAGGGCGCACCGGGCGCTCAGGCCCCCCAGAGCGCGCCGGGCGCCCCGGCCCCCCAGGGCGCGGCGAGCGGCGACCGCGACGCCCCCGTGCAGGACGGCACCCTGCGCGCCCCGCGGCGCTGGGAGCGGATCCTCGTCGACGCGGCGGTGATCGGCGGGCTCGACCGGTGGAAGGCGCGGCTCTCCGGCTTCGAGCGCGAGCTCCGGCTCCAGCTCTCGCGCGCCCCGGAGGAGCGCGACGCCGCGCGCATCGCGCGGACGCTCGCGGACCTCGAGGCGCTCCGCGACTTCGCGCTGCCGCTGCTCGCGGCGCTGCCGAGCCCCGGCGAGCGGGCGACCTGGGGCGCGTGGCGCGATCGGCTCTCGGCGCTCGCCACGCGCGCGCTCCGGCGCCCCGAGCGGGTGCTCGCGGTGCTCGCCGAGCTCGCGCCCATGGCCGACGTGGGCCCCGTCGACCTCGGCGAGGTGCGCCTCTGCCTCGCGCACCGGCTCACCGACCTCGTGCTGCCCCCGGCCGCCCGCCGCGACGGGCGCCTCTTCGTGGCGCCGATCGAGGCCGCCCGCGGGCGCTCGTTCGACGTGGTCTTCGTGCCCGGGCTCGCCGAGCGGATCTTCCCGCAGAAGGTCGCCGAGGACCCGATCCTCCGCGACGCGCTCCGCCGGGCGATCGCCGGGGGCGCCTCGGGCCTCGACACGAGCGACGACCGGGTGGCGCGCGAGCGCCTCGCGCTCCGGCTCGCGGTCGGCGCGGCCCGCCGCAAGCTCGTCGTGTCGTACCCGCGCGTCGACATGGACCAGTCGCGGCCGCGGGTGCCGTCGTTCTACGGGCTCGAGCTCCTGCGCGCGGCCGAGGGCAGGCTGCCCGGCTTCGGCGAGCTCGAGCGCCGCGCCGAGCAGGCCGGCGCCGCGCGCATCGGCTGGCCCGCGCCCGCGCGGCCCGAGGACGCCATCGACGCGGCGGAGCACGACCTCGCGCTCCTGGAGACGCTCTTCAGCCTGCCGGAGGAGCGGACCATCGGCACGGCGCGCTACCTGCTCGGCGCGAACCCGCACCTCGCGCGGGCGCTCCGGTTCCGGGCGCGGCGCTGGATCCCGGCGTGGACGGGCGCGGACGGGCTGTTCAAGCCGGTCGCGGAGGCGCGCGAGGCGCTCGCGAAGCACGCCTTCGGGCGGCGGTCGTTCTCGCCGACCGCCCTCCAGCACTTCGCCGCGTGCCCCTACCGGTTCTTCCTCTACGCCGTGCACAAGCTCGCGCCGCGCCCGGCGCCGGAGGCGATCGAGGAGCTCGACCCGCTCCAGCGCGGCCGGCTCGTGCACGACGTGCTCTACGAGGTGCTGGTCGCCCTGCGCGACGCGGGCCAGCTGCCGGTGAGCGCGGCCTCGCTCGACGGGGCGCGGGCCGAGCTCGACCGGGCGCTCGACCGCGTGGCCGCCCGCTACGCCGACGAGCTCGCGCCGGCGATCCAGCGCGTCTGGGACGACGGCATCGCGTCGGTGCGGGCCGACCTCCGCGAGTGGCTGCGGCGCGCCGCCGAGGACCGCGACTGGGAGCCGATCCATTTCGAGCTGTCGTTCGGGCTGCCGCGGCGCTTCACCGTCCGCGATCCGGGCAGCTCGGACGAGCCGGTGGAGCTCGACTGCGGGGTCAAGCTCCGGGGATCGATCGATCTGGTCGAGCGGAGCGTGTGGGGCGCGATGCGGGCGACCGACTACAAGACGGGCAAGGCGCGGGCGCCGCGCGACGCGGTCGTGAGCGGCGGCGGCACGCTCCAGCCGGTCCTCTACGCGCTCGCGCTGGAGAAGCTCATGCCGCCGGGGACGCAGGTCGAGTCGGGGCGGCTCTATTACTGCACGTCCGCGGGCGGGTTCACCGAGGTGCCGATCTACCTGGACGCGCGGGCGCGCGAGGCGGCCGCGCAGGTGGCGGGGATCATCGGCGACGCGATCGACAGGGCGGCGCTCTTGCCGATGCCGGCCGATGGGGCGTGCGCGCAGTGCGATTACCGGCCCGTGTGCGGGCCGTACGAGGAGCTCCGGACCGGCAAGATCAAGCGCCGCGACATCGACCAGCGCCGCCGGCTGGAGCAGCTCCGCAGGCTGGCCTGAGCGCGGGCGCCGCGATCGGCCGCCCGCGGCCGGGAGGCGGCCGGACGCGCGCGGCGGGCGTCGAGGGCGCCAGTCATGCGGGCTCGACAGGAGCGGCCGAGGCGCTCGCGCCGCCGCCCACCCACGGCGGATCTTCCACGTGCTGCTCCGCCCCCGCCAGGGGCGGCAGCCACGGCTCGCGGCGCTTGATCCAGATCTCGAAGCTCGGCGCGAGATCCGTCGGAGCGTCGTCCAGACATCCCAGCTTGATCTCGACCTCGCCCTCCGCCTCCCGCGGCGAGAACAGCCGCGACCCGCACGTCGGACAGAAGCTCCGCCCCTCCCAGCACCTCGTCTCGCCCGTGGACTCGAAGCTCGACCACGGCCACACCGCAAACGGCATGAAGACGCCGCCGGTCTCCTTCCTGCACGACGTGCAGTGGCAGAGCCCCACGCGGACAGGCTCGCCACGGAGCTGAAACCTCACGGCGCCGCACGTGCAGCTGCCGCTCCGGACGCGCTCGGATCCAGCTCGCATATCGCCTCCCATCACGCGGTTCGGAGCGCATCGTAGCCGGCGCCCAGCATGCGTTCTATACACTCCATCATGCGCAAGAAGATCGCTCTGCCCTGCGCCCTGCTCGCGCTCGGAGCGGCGGGCACCGGTTGCAATCTCATTTTCGGCATCGAGCCTGGCACGGACGCGTCCCCCTCCTCGTCCTCGACGACGGTCTCCTCGGCGACCATGGGCTCCGGGGATGGAGGCTCGGCGCAGGTCACGTCGGGCGCCGGCGCCGGCGGCGCCGGTGGCTCCGGTGGGGCGGGCGGGGGCCCGCCCTCGTGCCCCCCATCGAGCTGCGCCGCGGGAGAGTGCCCTGTGACGCAGATGCCGGGGGAGCTCGGGCGCAACGTGAAGGGCATGGCGGTCACCCGGGATGTCGTGCTGCTGGCCAACAACGATGCCATCGTTGCCATCCCGAAGGACGGCGGGGCCGCGCGCACGCTCCCGGGCACCCTCGGCTTCGGCGACACCACCTGGGTCACCTACTCGGGCGGGCAGCTCTCGTGGATCAACTGGAGCAACGGAGACGTGCTGGGGATCTCCATCGATCCGCCGAGCTCGAGCCCGATCCGGATCGCGGAGGTCCCTCGGCAGGAGGACGAGGATGTCATCCCGGGCTTCGGCCGGATTGCCTCGTTCGGCGACAGCGTCTACTGGGTGACCCAGACGCCCTCGGCCGTCTGGCGGGCCAAGGCCGATGGCAGCCAGGCGCTCGCCGAGCAGGTCGCTTCCGACGGCCACCTGGTCGGTATCGCCGTCGACGCGACGCACGTCTACTGGGCGGAGTACTTCGAGGGCCAGATCCTGCGCAAGACGAAGGACCCGCTCGGCGAGACCGAGGTCTTCGCGGAGACGAACGGCAACCCGACCGAGATCGTCCTCGCCAACGGCGTCGTGCACTGGGTGACCGACAACACCGGCGCGGTCCAGTCCAAGGCCACGGACGCGGCGCCGGGCGCCCCGCCCTTCACCACCACGGTCGACGCCCAGGCCATCGCCAAGTCGCTCGCGGTGGACGACGAGTTCGTCTACTGGACCGTTTACATGAACGGCGCCGGCCAGGGCGAGGTGCGGAGGGCGCACATCGGCATGGGAGACACGACCACCCTCGCGACCGGGCAGCCGTATTTCTTCGAGATCGCCGTCGATTGCGGATCCATCTACTGGAACGTCAACGACCTCGACGCCGACGAGGACGGCGTGGTGTTCCAGATGCCGAAGCCCTCGAACTGAGCGCGGCGACGGCGCGCCCCCGCGCCGCCGTCACGCGGCGCCCTGCGCCCCTTCCCGCTTCGGCCACGTGAACCGGAACGTCGCGCCGCTCTTGCCGTCCGACTCCACCCAGGCCTGCCCGCCGCGGCTCTCCACGATCTTCCGGACGATGGCGAGGCCTATCCCCGTGCTCTCCACCTTGTCCCGCGCCTGCAGCGTCTGGAACATCCCCCACACCTTCTCCTGGAACGCGGGCGCGATGCCAGGCCCGTTGTCGGACACCGAGATCTCGTATCGATCGCCCTGCTCCCGGGCCGAGACGGACACCGCCGCGTCCTCGCGGCCAGCGTGCTTGAGCGCGTTCGTGATCAGGTTCATCAGGACCTGCTGCAGCGGCACCCGGTACGTCCGCAGGATCGCGGGCGGCACGTCGAGCGTGACCCGGGCAGGCGGCTTGGGGGCGATGAGCTCGACCACCTCCCGCGAGAGCTTCTCGAGGTCCACGCTCTCGGGCTTCTCGCGGAACCTCGTGGCGCGGGAGTAGGCCAGGATCCCCTCGATCAGGGCCTCCATGCGCCGCACCCGGCCGCGCAGCAGCTCCATCTGGTGGCGCGTGTCCGCGGTGAGCTTGTCCGACAGGTCCTCCTCGATCCACTGGGCGAGGCTCGCGATGCCGCGGAGCGGCGCCTTCAGATCGTGGCTCGTCACGTACGCGAACTGATCGAGCTCGGCGTTGGTGCGCTCCAGCGCGCGGATGAGCGACTGCGCCTCCCGGAACAGCCGGGCGTTGTCCATCGCCACGGCAGCCTGCGCGGCGAGGCCGACGGTGATGCGCTCGGAGCGCTCGGTGAAGACGCCCGGCTTCGGGTGGCCGAAGAACATGCCGCCGATGACCTTGCCGCTGCGCGAGACGACGGGGACGGCCAGGTAGCTCGCGACGGGGAGGTGGCCCTCCGGCGGGCCCTGGCGAGGAGGGTTGTTGCCATACCGCGGATCCCGGGTCACGTCGTCGAGGCGGATCACGCCGTCTCCCCTGAACGTCGGCGCGAACAGCGCCGTGTTGCGCGGCATCGGGAAGCGCGAGAAGGCCTCCTTCGGCGCCCCCGAGAGCGCATACAGCATGTAGCTGCCGCCCTGCGCGTCGTTCACGTTGTAGAAGAACGCGCCGAACGCCGCGCCGGAGAGCTTCGTCCCGGCGTCGGTGACCGACTGGACGAGCGCGTCGAGCTCGAGCTCCGCCGACAGCACCTGCCCCACCTCGTGGAGCGTCTCGAGCACCTCGGCGTGCTCGCGCGTGAGCCGTTCGGCCTCGCGCTGCTGGCTGATATCCATGTTGCAGCCCACGTACTCGCGCACGCCGCCGTCGGTGGCGCGGACCGGCGCCGCGCGCGCCACCGTATAGGAATACGCGCCGTCCCTCCGGCGGAGCCTGTACTCGGCCTCAAACACGGCGCCGCGCGCCGTCGCGTCCGAAAAGGCCCGCATCATCGACTCCCGATCGTCGGGGTGGACCGCTCGCAGGAAGCCGCCCTGCAGGTACTCGGCCTCGTCCTGGCCGGTGAACTCGAGCCAGCTCGGCGAGCTCTCGACGATCTTCCCCTCCGCCGTGGTCGTCCACACGACGGCCGTGGTCGCCTGGACCAGCGTGCGGAGGCGCGCCTCGCTCGTGGCGAGCTCGATCGCGAGCTGCTCGACGTGGCGGCGCGCCAGCACCTGGTCGGTCACCTCGAACGCGAACGCCATGACGCCCTCGGTGCCGCCGTCGGGCGCGCGCATCGCCTGATAAACGAAGTTGAAGAAGCGCTCTTCCTCCGGGCCGGCGGCGCCGCGGCGCAGGCGCAGGGGCACGGACGTGCCGACGTAGGGCTGACCGCTCCGATAGACCCCATCCAGGAGCTCGAAGATGCCTTGGCCGTCCAGCTCGGGGAGCGCCTGGCGGATGGGCCTGCCCATCACCTCTCGGCCGCCGAGGATGTCTCGATACGTCGGATTCACCAGCTCGAAGACGTGCTGTGGGCCGCGCATGATGCAGATGCCGGCCGGCGCCTGGTGGAACAGGCCCGCGAGCTGCTGGCGAGACGCGTCGACCTGCTGGAACAGCCTCGCGTTGTCGATCTGCAAGGCCACGCGGGTCGCGAGCTCCTCGGCGAGCGCGACGTCCCCCTCGCCGAAGCGCCGGCCCGACTCGGCGTGGACCAGCGTGAGCGCGCCGATGTTCCGCTCGCGCCCCCGGAGCGGGACGATGACATAGGACCTGAGGCCGAGAGACCGGATGAGGCGCAGGTGCTCGGGGTTCATCGCGGCGGACTCGAGCATGGAGTCCGGGATGTCGGCCATCCACTCGGGGCGACCGGTGCGGATGACCGCGCGCACGCCGGTCGGGGCGTCGGGCTGGGGCGGTGACATCGCCCGCAGGCGCTCGCTCAGCTCGATCTTCGCCGGATCGCAGTGGTGGACGGCCACGCGCTCGATGGTGTCGCCGTTCAGCATGTCGACAGCGCACCAGTCCGCCAGCGTGGGGACCGCGAGGTGGGTCAGGTGCGCGAGCCGCGCCCCGACGTCGAGCGAGTTCGAGAGCACGGCGCCCGCCTCGCTCAGCAGGCGCAGCGTCGCCTGCTGCCGCTCGAGCTCGGCCGCGAGCATCTCGGCGCGCGCCCGGGCCTCGCGCTCCTGCTCGAGCAGGCGCGCCCGGTCGAGCGCCGACGCGCACTGCGCGGCCACGCTGATCAGGAACTCGCGCTCTTCATCGGTCCACGCCCGCTCGGTCGCGAACGAGAACGAGAGCGCGCCGAGCAGCGCTCCGTTGGCGACGATCGGCAGGACGGCGAGCGCCTGGATGTCGTCGCGAGCAGGCCTGAGCGCCGCGAGCTCGGGGTACGCCGCGTACAGGCTCTCCTGGGTGTCCACCCAGATCGGGCGGCGCTCCCGGAGCGCCTCCGAGAGCGGCAGTCGGGCGTCGAGGGGCACGGTCACGTAAGGGCTCGTGCGCTGCGCCTCCAGCCCAGAGTGGCAGATCAGCGCCGCGAGCCCGGCCGCCTCGTCCGCCGCGTACATCATCGTCGTCGAGGCGCCGAGCACGCGGTGGATGTCGCGGACGACGGCGGAGGACATCTGTTCGACCGTCACCGCGCCGCTCAGCGCGGAGCTGACCGCGAGCAGCGCCTGCGTGAGCCGGGCGCTGCGATCGAGCTCCTCGAGGCGCCGCGAGAGCTGCGCCGCGAGCTCGCCGCGCTCCGCCTCGACCTGCTTCAGGCGGGAGATGTCGGCGAACACCGAGATCCCCCCCTCGAGCTCGCCTCCGGGCCCGATGATCGGCGCGGCGCTCCCGAGGACCATACCCCGCGTCCCGTCGAAGCGCTGGATCCGGGTCTCCTCGCTCTCGATGACCTGCCGCGCGGACATCGCGCGCGCCATCGCCCAGTCGGCGGCCTCGTACGGGCGGCCATCCTCGTGGAAGGCGCGATACAGGGTCCAGTCCTTGATCGACTCGGTCGAGGCGCTGCCGGCCCAGATGCGCTCCGCCGCTCGGTTGTGCAGGACGAGCTTCCCGGAGGCGTCGCAGATGATGACGCCGTGCGGGCTGTGCTCGAGCACCGCGTTGAGCCACCCGCGATCGCGGGAAGCCACGACGCGGAGCCGCTCGAGCTCGCGCTTCAGGGCTTCGATGTCCATCGAGTCAGCGCTGATCGAGGGCACGGAAGACGGGCGGGGGTGCGCGGAGGTTCCCATAGAGTGACCGCAACCGGAGGCTCGGAGCAGGGCCGAGGCGTCGCTCGGTCGGATGTCGCCCGGAGCTTACGCCCATCGGCGGCGCAGCGAAAGGCGGCGCGGCGAGCGGTAGCGCGGCGAACGGCGACGCGGCGAGCGGTAGCGCGACGAACGGCGGCGCGGCGAGCGGTAGCGCGGCAACGGCGGCGCGGCGAGCGGTAGCGCGGCGAACGGCGGCGCGACTCCCGCCGCGCGAGGCCGCGGCCGGCGCGGCTCACGCCCCGCGCGATCCAGGCTGCGCCGCGGCGGGCTCCGCCCACGTCTGCAGGCCTTGCATGCGCCGCGCCGCGGCCGCCGCGGCGGCGACCGCGACGATCGTGGTCACGAGGAGCGGCGTCGCGCCGTCGCCGGACAGGTGCGCGCGCGAGACGTTGTCGAGGTGGATGCCGAGGTGCGCCGCCCACGCCACGAGCAGGCTGCCGCCGGATCCGATGTGCAGCGCCGTCATGAGCACGCTCAGCGCCGGGATGAAGAGCGCGCTCAGCGCGAGCGACCACCACGGGACGCCTGGCAGGCACATCATGGGAAGGTGCCAGAAGGTCCACGCGGCGCCGACGACGAGGCTGGCGCGAACGGGCCCGTGCGCTGGCAAGAGCCGCCGGAGGGCATAGCCGCGCCAGCCGATCTCCTCGCCGAGCGGCGCGAGCACGGCGATGCCGCGCTGCTCCGGGGTGATCGGGGCGTAAAGCAGCGTCGCAGGCACGCTCCCGCCGGCGAGCCCGAGCAGCGCGAGGCCGGCGAGGTGCAATAGCGCCGGCATGCAGATCGCGAGCGGCGCATACGCCCAGCCCGCGGGAGCGCGGCGCGGCGAGAACAGCCCCGAGAGCCCGGCGCGGCCGCGCTCCTTCCAGGCGCACAGCGCCGCTGCCACCGACGGGCCGACGGCGCCGAGCGCGAGCGGCGCCATCGCGGCCTCCGGCGGGATGGGCGCGCCCCACTGCTGCAGCAGGAACGGCAGCTGGCACAGCCAGGTGATGGCATAAGCGAGGACGAAGAACCGGACGACGTTCGGGGGCATGATCCGGTGCGACAGCCGCGCGCGCGGGAGGGTTCCCGCCGGCGAGCGGCGAGCCGCCTCTCGGACGCCGGCGGGGGCCCGGCTGTCAGGCGGCCTGTCCGAACGCCCGGGCGCGGGCGGGGGCGGGCGGCGGCTCCGGGCGCGGCGACGCGGCCGGGCGCATGCGCGGAGAGGCCGCGTGGGAGGCCCGCCGCCATGGGCCGGCTGCTGTTCGACGGCCAGGGTCGACGTTGAGCGAGACTACGATTCTCGCGCTGATCGCGCCGGGGGCGCGGGGGCGCTCGGGGAAAAGACGATGCTGGCTTAGGGCTCCACCTCGCTCACCATCCCCGCTGCGCGAACCCAGATGTTGGGGGCCGATAACCGGCAGGTGAGCGCGACAGCGCGCCGATATCGAGCAAGGAGCAAGCAGATGTTGGGCAATCGTTCAGGTCGCCTCATGGCGATCATGTTCGCGGGGAGCTTTGTGCTCGCGGGGGCTGGCGGCTGCATCGGCAGCGCGGACGATGCAGAGGCGGACCGCGATGGGACGGCCGGCGACCATGGGGCCGGCAGGAGCGACACGGGCGCAGACAGGAGCGGCGGCCACAGGGGCGGAGACGGCGAGAGAGGCGGGGGCAGGAGCGGCGGCGGGCAGCGCGGCGGCGAACAGACCGGCGCCAGGCAGGGAGGCCGCGGGCAGGCCGGCCAGCAAGGCGGGCAGCGCGGCGGCGAACAGACCGGCGCCAGACAGGGAGGCCGCGGGCAGGCCGGCCAGCAAGGCGGCGGGCAGCGCGGCGGCGAACAGGCCGGCGGCCAGCGCAGGGGCGGCGCGCAGACGTGCGGCGAGCAGGCCGGTCATCAAGGCGGCAGGCAGGGAGGCCGCGGCGAGTTCGGCGGCCAGGCGGGCCGCGGGCAGTCCGGCCGGCAAGGCGCGACGCAGCAGCCGTCGGAGGCGGAGATCACGATGCTGGTCTCGCTCATCCACCAGAAGGAGGTCCAGCTGTCGGAGATCGCCCGAGACAAGGCGGAGTCGCCGGAGGTGCAGCGCTACGCCGAGCAGATCCTCGAGGAGCACTCCGAGGCCGGGCAGCGGGGGGCGGAGCTGTCGAAGGGCGGCAGGATCAACATCGAGGCCTGCTCGCGCTGCGAGCAGCTCGAGGCCAGCTCGACCGAGCTGAGAGAGTCGCTGGAGGATCAGACTGGCCCCGAGTTCGACATCGCCTTCATCTGGGCGCAGGTCTCCTTCCATCGCCGCGCCCTCGAGCTCCTCGACATGCCGTTCGTCGCGAGCGCGGACAACGCGAGGCTCCGCGCTCATGTGAAGGCGATGCGAGCGGACGTCGAGCAGCACCTGAGAGAGGCCGAGCAGGTCTTCTGCTCGCTGCTGCAGGAGCAGCAGCAAGGCGGCCAGCAGCAACGCGCCCAGTACGGGCAGCAAGGCGTCCAGCAGCGAGGCGAGCAGCAGCAGCGCGGCCAGCAGTACGGGCAGCAAAGCGGTCAGCGGCGAGGCGAGCAGCAGCGCGGCCAGCAGGGCGCCCAGTTCGGACGGCAAGGCGTCCAGCAGCAGAGCGTTCAGCAGCAGGGCATTCAGCAGCAATTCAGCCAGCAGCAACGCGGCCAGCAGCAGGGCGCCCAGCTCGGCCAGCAGCAACGCGGCCAGCAGCAGGGCGCCCAGCTCGGTCAGCAGCAACGCGGCCAGCAGCAACGCCAGCAGGCGTACGCGCAGCAGCAAACCAGTCAGCAGGATCAGCCGTAAGGGGAATCGCCCTCCGGCCGGGGCCGCGTCCTTCAGGATCGCGCGGGCGGCCGATATAGTGGCCCTCACGCCCGCCGCCTGAGAGGCCCCATGATCCCCCGCCGACGACTGCACCGCGCCGTCTTCTCGCTCGCCGCCCTCTACAACGCGTGCTGGGGGCTCTACGCGGCGCTCGACCCGCAATGGCTGTTTCGCTTCGCAGGCATGCCGCCCCTCAATCACCCTGCGATCTTCGCCTGCCTCGGGATGGTGGTCGGGGTGTACGCCATCCTCTATGCGGAGGTCGCGCGCGTCCCGGAACGCGGCTTTCTCCTCGCCGCCGTCGGCCTGCTCGGCAAGCTCCTCGGGCCGATCGGCCTCGCGGCCCTGCTCGCGACCGGGCAGTGGCCGCCCCGGTCCGCCGTGCTCTGCCTGACGAACGATCTCGTCTGGTGGGTCCCCTTCGGCCTGTATCTCCACGACGCGTGGCCCTTCTTCGCGCGCCAGTGGAGGGCCCCGCCGGGGGTCGACCTCGTCGAGACCCGAGGCGGGTCCCCCTCACGACGCGAGGCGTGCCCTCCGCCTTGACGGGGATCGGCTCCAGCGGCTCCGGCGCGCGCCGCCGTGAGCCGCGGGCGAGGGTAACCTGCCGGCGTTCGCCGGGCGCGAGGCCCGGCAGGAGGGTGGTCAACGCATGAGCTCGAACAAGGTAGCTGTCGTCGTCGGAGTCGGCCCCGGCCTCGGAGCCGCGGTGTCCAGGCGTTTCGCGAGCGCGGGGTTCTCCGTCGGGCTCGTGGCCCGCACGGCCGCCACCTGCGACGCCGTGCAGCGGGAGATCGAGGAGGCCGGCGGGCGCGCGCTGAGCGTCCCCGCGGACGCCGCCGACCCGGCCTCGGTGGCGGCGGCCTTCGCGCGGGTGAAGGAGGCGCTCGGCCCGGCGGAGGCGATGATCTACAACGCCGGCGCGTTTCGCGTGGCCGGGGCCATGGAGCTCACGCCGCGAGAGCTCGAGGACGCCTGGCGGATCAACTGCCTCGGCGGCTTCCTGAGCGCGCAGGCCGCGCTCCCCGACATGCTCGAGCGCGGCCGGGGAACGCTCCTCTTCACCGGCGCCACGGCCTCGCTGCGCGGCGGCGCGCGCTTCGCCGCCCTGGCCGTGGGCAAGTTCGGCCTCCGCGCCCTCGCCCAGTCGCTCGCGCGCGAGCTCGGCCCGCGCGGCGTCCACGTGGCGCACGTGATCGTCGATGGGCTGATCGACACGCCGCGCGTTCGGGCCATGGCGCCGGACCGAGACGCCGCCACGCTGCTCGACCCCGAGGCGCTGGCAGAGACGTACTTCCACCTCCACGCCCAGCCGCCGAGCGCCTGGACTCACGAGATCGATGTGCGCCCGTCGGTGGAGAAGTTCTGAGCGACGCGCGTGACGGCCGACGGCAGGGCCCGCGCGCGGCCGCTCCGGCGAGCCGCGCGCGTCACGGATCGATCCACGTCCAGGGGAAGTCGACCTCCACGACCGTGTCGACGCCGTCGAACACGTCGACGCCCTCGACGCGCGCGATGTCGCTTATCGCGTATCCGCGGGAATCCACGAGCCAGACATCGACGTCATAGTATCCCTCGGGGAGGTCGAGGATGGTGAGGCCGAAATCCTCGCAGTCCGCCGCGACCTCCTCGACGAGGAAGCCAGCCTCGTCCTCGACGCTGACCGCGAAGCCGCTGACGTCGTAATCGAAGCACTCCCACGGGTCGTCGCTGCCGTCGATGGTCATCTCGACGGTGAGCGAGCCGCTCGTGAGGTGGACGTGGTCATCGTCACCATCGACGATGATGCACCCCGTGAGCGAGGCAGTGGCGAGGACGCAGCCAGCGAGACCGGAGAGCACCTTCGAGAGTTTCATGGGTCGTCTTCCTTTATCCAAGTCTGGCGCTGTCGCGCCGATGCGCGGACGGTCAGCAAGCGCTATACCAGGAGCAGGCGCGCTGCCAGCCGCCGGCGGCTGCCCCTGGGCCGCCCGGGTGGCATCGCAGTTGCTCCTGTGAACCCCATGGAGATGAACGTGCCAGTCCTCGAACACTCGTCCCCCAGCGCCTCGGCGCATGCCCCGCAGCGCGGCAAGCTCGCCGCGCTGGCCGCGCTCGTCGCGCTCGCGCTCCTCGGCGCGACCGGGTGCGCGGCAGAAGTCCACACCCACACCCGGGCCGCCGCGCCTGCGACCGTCACGTACCAGGAGTTCGCGGTGGTCGAGGAGCCGGTCGTTCACATCGCAGCGGCGCCGGTCCACATCGAGACCTACCCGCGCGTGTACTACCGCGGGACCTACGTCTACTACGTGGACGGCCGCTGGTACGCTCCGTCGAGCCGCGGCTGGGTCTACTACCGCGAAGAGCCGCGCGCACTGGTCCACTACCGCGTCGATTTCGAGCGCCGCCGCGCTCACCACCATCACCACGTGCGCCCCGCGCAGGCGCACCACGTGCACCGCGACCACGTGCACCGCGACCACGGGCACCGCGACCACGGGCACCATGCGACCACGGTCCGGGCGCCGGCCCCGGCGAGGCCGGCTGTCACGGTCAGGGCAGGCGCGACGGTCAGGGCGGGGGCGACGGTCAAGGCAGGGGCGGCCGCCAGGCCGGCGACCCCGGCCCGGCCGGCGAAGAAGCCTCGCGCGGAGCGCCGGCGGCACCACGTCGAGGAGAGGCACCGCGAGCGGTGATCGCGGCCGCGCGCTCCCGCGCCGCGCCGGCCTACAGGCCGCCGCCGAGCTGCAGGAGCGCGCCCCGGGCGACCGGGACGAGCTCGACCGACGCCGCGGCGGGCTGGCCCGCGCCGGGCCCGGGCAACGTGGGACGGAACCAGAAGAGGAGCCCCGCGGAGATCGCGGCGCCGACGCCGGCGGCGAGCGAGAGGTCGGCGATGAGAAACCGGTTACGCACCGGCTGGACCTGCGCGTCGTCGCAGAAGGGCGCGCAGCCCTCCTGGAGCGACCGGCGCTCGGCCATGCCGGCCGCGCCGAACCCGGCGAACAGCCCGGCGGCCGCGAGCGCCGACCCGCCGAGCACGTAGACCGCGATCGGCACGGGGCGCACCCCGGGCGCGGGGCGCACCCCCGCCGGCGGCCGCGAAGGCGCGTGGGCCGCGGGCGGCGGGGCGCTCGCCGGGCGCTCGCCGAAGAACACGGACACCGGCCTGCCCCTCTCGTGCTCGCGGATGAGGAGCGTCCTCTCGATCGGCGCGTGCGGCGGCAGCTCGAACCGGAACACGTGCTTGCCCGGGTCGACCTCGATCTCCATGCCGTCGAGCGCCTCAGCGACGGGCTGGCCGTCGATCAGCACGCGCACGTCGGTCTCGTCCCCGCGCTTCGATTCGGCGGAGATCACGACCGAGGGGATCTCACGTCCCACCGCGGACAGCCAGCTCGCGCAGTCCGAGCGAAGGAGCGCCGGGCAGCTCGGGCGAGCGCACGCAAGGAGCGCGTCGCGCGCCTCCAGGAGCCGGCCCGCCTGCTGGCTGACCTGCGCCTCCTCGTGCTTCGCGAGGCAGGCGGCCTTCTCGTCGTCCCCCTGGGCCAGCGCGGGCGCGCCGGCGAGGAGCAGGGCGGCCGCCATCGAGAGCGCTCCCGGCCGGAGGAGCGCCCTCCTCACCCCGACCCCGCGCGCGAGGCGCTCACAGGCACGCCGGCTTGAACTTCTTGATCCCATGCTCGCTGAAATAATAGGGCGGGTTGCAGTCCGCCGCGGGGGGCGCTCGCTTCACGGCGCGCGGCGGCGCGGGCCGCGGGAGCGCCTCCCGGTTCTCCGGCTCCAGATCGAGATCGAGATCCACGTCCTTGTCGAGCACGATCTCCGCGCGCGCGCTCGCGTATCCGGGCGCCTCGGCGCGCACCTCGCGCGCCGCGCCGCTCTTCTCCAGCCGCGTCCTGAAGGGGTTCGTGGCGAGCGGCTCGCCGTCGAGGAACAGCGCCGCGCCCCTGGGCGACGCCGCGATGCGGACGTCGACGGTCGCCGGGCGGGCAGGCTCCTCGACCGGCGCGGGCGCGGCCTGCGCGGCGGGCGGCCCGGAGGCGGCCGGCGCCTGCGAGGCGGGCGCCTCGCGCGAGCCCGGCGCGAGCGCCCACGCGACGAGCGGGACCGCCAGCGCGACGCACGCGACCCCGGCGAGCGCGGCGCGCCGCCTCCAGCCGGCGACGGGCGCCTCGGCGCTGCTGGTGCTGACCGCGCGGATCCCCGTCTGCGAGCGCGCGTCTCTCTCGATCCCCTCTTCCTCGGTCCACGAGAGCGAGGCGACCTTCACGAGCTGCGCCTCGACCGCTCTCTTCATCGCGGCTCGCTCGCTCTCGAACAGCGTCGAGACGAACTTGCCGATGTCGCGGCTGGTCACGCGCGCGCCGAGCTCATCGATGATCGCCTCGAGGTCGGCCGCGAGCTGCGCCGCCGTCGCATACCGGTCCTGTCGCTCCGGGGCGAGCGCCTTCATGATGATGCGCTCCAGCTCGAGCGGGACGCTCGGCTTCACGCTCCGCGGAGAGGCGACCTCGCCGTTCAGCACGAGGTTCATGAGCAGCGGCTCCGGCGTCTCTTTCCACATCCGCTCGCCGGTGGCGGCTTCCCACAGCATGACCCCGACGGCGTAGAGGTCCGCGCGTCGGTCGAGCTTCTCCCCCATCATCTGCTCCGGCGCCATGTACCGGATCTTGCCCTTGATGACGCCGGTCTCCGTCTGGTAATCGGACCCGCGATCGAGCTTCGCAATGCCGAAGTCGAGGATCTTCACGTGCCCGTCGTACGTGACGAAGATGTTGTGCGGCGTCATGTCGCGGTGCACGACGTTGAGCTTCTGTCCGTCGAAATCCTCGAGCTCGTGGGCGTGGTGGAGGCCGCACAGGGCGTGGGCGATGATCTGGAGGTGCATGGCGAGCGGGAGGGAGTCCCGGCCGGCCGTGAGCACGCTCGAGAGGGGCTGCCCGTCGAGGAACTCCATCACGAGGACGGCGCTCCCGTTCTCCTCGATAACCTCGTTGGTCTGGACGATGTTGGCGTGATTGAGCCGGGCGGAGAGGCGCGCCTCGTTCAGGAACATCCGCCGGAACTCGGGATCGAGCGCGTGGGCCTTCTTCGGCGTCTTGAGCACGACGAGCTTGCTGAAGCCGCTCGGACCGCGGGCGACCGCGAGGAGCGCGCAGGCGGTCCCCCCCTGCCCCAGCTCGAGCAGGACACGGTACCTTCCGTGCGTCTGGCTCGCGCCGTCCACGATGTGCTCCACCACCGGCCCCGCCACGAGAGCCGAGAGTACACGGCGCCCTGGTCGTTAGGAAGACGATGCGACGGCCGACGCCGCGCGCGCGCATCCAGCCCCATACAGTCATCCTGTACGACGCGCCCATTGCACAACGACACGGTCCATCGTGGGACCACCGCCTCGCCAATGCGCCGCCGCCTCGGCGCGCGCAGCGCACGCGAGCGCTCGTCATGCCGACAGGGGGGTCGGCCTCGCGCGCTGTGGGCGTCCATCCGCACGCCAGGTGACCACTGCTGAAGCCGCTCCATGCGATCGACGATCGCGAGGCCGGCGCCGCTCGTGGGCGTTCGTCCTGTCGAGATCAACCTTGGCACCCGAGATGTATTTCGGTACACTTCTCACGGCTAGACCCCGGGCGCCCTGCGGACGGGCGAGGCGACACGCTCAGCGGACATTCGGCGCACACCCTGAGGTTCAGATGTCGGCGACGAGGCGCGATTCTTTGTACCCGGGAACGCTCGACGGCCCGAAGAGCACGGCCCCTGCGTCAGGTCACACGATGAGAGAGCCGCCGGACAGCGAGCAGCGGGTCGTACAGCGGTGCGTGGATTGCAGTACCCCTGCGCCGAAGACGGAGACGAACTACACGCTCATCAGCTCTCGCTATGGCTGGCGGCTGACGCGGACCGTCGACGCGAGCGGGCGGAGGATGATGGAGTGGCGCTGCCCGGGTTGCTACTCGCGCTACCGGTCGAAAAAGCCGTTCTGATCTCGACGCGACGCGCAAGGGCCGTCGGACGTCTCTGACGCGCGGGTCCCCGGCGTGTCGCCGCGAGGAGGGCGCGGCGCTGGAGGGGCGACGCGCCCCGCCTCATCACCTCTCGCATTTCTGGCACACGCCTTCCTCGCAGGCGGCGGCGGCGCGGCCGCAGGTGCACGGCGCGTTGCATTTGCTGCAATGGAGGCTGTCGTTCTCCGTGTCGGTCTCGCACCCGTTGTAGATATCGCCGTCGCAGTTCTCGTGGCGGTTCAGGCAGCTGCTCATGAAGCACCTCCCGACCGGACCGGTCATGTCGCAGCGGGATACGGTGTTCTTCAGGTCGCACGGCGCGCACCCCTCGGCGGTGCATCCGTAGAGTGGATCCGCGATCGACACGCAAGCCCGCCGCGGTTCTCCCTCGATCTCGACGAGGCAAGGCTTCTCCCCCTCCGGGCACGAGACGCCGTCCGCGAGCGGATCCAGGTCCACCATGACGCTGCACGACACCGCGACGGCGAGCGCGAGGAGCGCCGCTCTCGGAGAGGCCGAGGCCGCGCGGCGCAGGCGGGCTTGCCCGCTCGGGGAGGCGCTGCCCGCGGCGGCCGGGAGAGCGCTCGCGGCGGCGCCCTGCCAGCGCGCCCAGCGCATGCGGCGCGCGCTCCATCGCTCTCGCATGCTCACGCGCTCGGTCCCCCCACAGGTGACCGAGCGTACGCTCCCCCGCTCACCGGAGGAAGCCCTTCACGACGCGAGCTCCTCGGGACACGCGCGCAGCCGCCCTGACCTGACCTTTCGCCGAGGGCCACGCCCGCTGCTCGGCGCGGGGCGTTCGGAGCGACGTCTTGACAGGATGGGCGAGCTGAGAGAGCGTGATCCAGAGTCGAGCGTTGCTGGCCGGCTGCGGCGCACGGGCGCGCCGCAGGGCCGGAGAGGCGACATCAGGGGTGGGAGGATGACGTGAAGGCAACCCGCGTTCAGGTGCTGCGGTGTGCCGGCGTCGCGGCGATGGCGGCGTTCGGCGCGGCCGGCTGCGTGGTTGGGGACGTGGGCGGCCCGCAGGGCGAGACCGGCGCGCTGGAGCTCTTCAGCTGGTGGTCCAGCGCGAGCGAGAGCCGGGCGCTCGAGGCGCTCATCGCCATTTACGAGGGCGATCACCCGGGCACGGGCGTCTACAACGCCGCCGCGACGGAGGCGGCCACGACGGAGGCGAGGCTGCAGCAGCGGATGACCGCGGGCCTGCCGCCCGACACCTTCCAGGTCCACGGCGGCGTCAAATTGAGGAGCTGGGTCGAGTACAACGGGCAGAGGCATGCCAGCAAGCTCGAGCCGCTCGACGAGATCGCGGCGTCGAGCGGCTGGCTCTCCAGCGTGCCCGAGCCGATCGTCGAGGCCGTGACGCACGGCGGTCACGTGTACGCCGTGCCCGTGAACATCCACCGCTCGAACTGCCTGCTTTACAACAAGCGGATCTTCGAGGAGACCGGCCTCGCGCCGCCCACCACCCTCCGCGCGCTGAAGGCCGTCTCGAACAAGCTCGCGGCGAAGGGCGTCACTCCGCTCTCGGTCGCCGGGAAGCACTCGTCATGGCTGGGCGCGGTCCTGTGGGAGCACCTCTTCCTCATGTCCGCCGGTCCGCGGCGCTACGAGAGCTTCTTCAGGGGAGAGCTGGATCCCGAGGGCCCCCAGGTGAGGGCCGCGCTCAAGGCGAGCCTCGAGGTCTTCGAGCACGTGAACGAGGACTACGAGCGCCTGCTCTGGCCAGACGCGGTGAGGCGCGTGGGGAGCGGCGAGGCCGCGATGACCATGGCCGGGGACTGGGCCAAGGCCGAGCTGCAGGCCCAAGGGTACGCGCTCGACGAGGATTTCGGCATGGTGACGGTGGGCGAGGGCGCGTTCGTCTACCTCGTCGAGAGCTTCGCCCTGCCGAAGGGCTCCGAGCGCCGCGACGCCGCCCTCGCCTTGCTGGCCACCATGGGGACGGTGGAGGGCCAGGACGCCCTCAACCCGCTCAAAGGGTCGATCCCGGCGAGGACCGACGGAGACCGGAGCCTGTACGACGCGCTGTCGCGGCAGGCGATGGATGACGCGAGGGACCCGGAGACGCTCTTCGTCCCGGAGCGCAATGTCATCGCCCCGAGCGACTTCTCCGTTCCCGTCAACGACGCCTACAAGGTGTTCTTGAGGGACGGGGACATCGACAGGATGCTCCACACGATCAAGGCGCATTACGACGTGCTCGGGGCGGCCCGCGTTCCGCGGTGAGGCGCGGCCTCGCCCGGGGTGGGCGCGAGGCGGCGGTCACTCCGAGCACTCGCACGATCCGCGGATGCACGTACCGAAGCCGGCCTCGCAGGTGCACGGGGAGCCGCACTGGCCGCAATGCTCGAGGCTCGTGTTCGTGTTGGTCTCGCACCCGTTGCTCGGGTTGCCGTCGCAGTCGTCGAACTCGGTCCCCGGGAGGCACCGGCTCAGGACGCACCGCCCTCGCGCGTCGGAGGCGTCGCAGACCGCGTCGGCCTGCGTCAGGGCGCACGGCGCGCACCGGTCGGGCGTACACCCGTATTCGGGATCCAGGATCGAGACGCAGCTGCCATAGCAGGGTTTCTCCCCGCTCGGGCACGTGGCGCCGTCCTGGAGCGGATCGAGGTCGACCGCGACGCTGCACGAGGTAGCGGCGGCGAGCGCGGCGAGCGCCGCGGCGGACGCGACAGCGCCGCGCCGGCGCGCGCCCCGCACCGGGGCTCGCCGCCGAGATGCGATGGGGCCTTGCTTGCGCCCACTCAGCCCGACATCGAATAAGGACCAGCTCATTCTCCTCCCCTCGCTTCAGCGTCGCTCGAGCCACCCAAGGTGGTGCAGCGTACACGGAGCGGCGGCTGTCCGATAGCGCACAAACCGCGGAGCCGCCCGTCACCGCGCGCGAGCTTGACGTCGCACGTGAGTTGAGAGACTGTGAATCTGCGGCGCGTTCTGTCTTTTACACGCCACGCATGGGCTCGCAGCAGGGTCGTCGCGAGCGGCGGGGCGACAACAGAGGATGGAGGCTGACATGAAGGGAGCCTTCGTGAGGCTGCTGCGTTGTGCCGGTGCCTCGACGCTGGTCGCGCTCGGCGCGGCGGGGTGCGGGGCCGGCGGGGCCGGCGGTCAGCAGGGTGACGACAGCACGATCGAGCTGTTCAGCTGGTGGGCCAGCCCGAGCGAGAGCAAGGCGCTGGACGCGCTCATCGAGGTCCACCATCGCGCTCACCCGGACGTGGAGATCGTCCACCATACCGCCGGGGTCCAGCGCACCGTCCTGGAGCAGCGCCTGGACGAGCGCATGGCCAAGGGCATGCCCCCGGACCTCTTCCAGGTGCACGGCGGCGTCCGATTGATGGACTGGGTGAGGTACAACGGCGTGGAGGGGGACAACAAGCTGGAGCCGCTCGACGAGGTCGCGGCCTCGGCCGGGTGGCTCTCCGCCGTGCCGGCGTCGGTCGTCGAGACGGTCGCGCACAGCGGCCATGTCTACGCCGTGCCGGTGAACATCCACCGCGTGAACTGCCTGTTCTACAACAAGAGGCTCTTCGTCGACCGCGGCCTCGCGCCCCCGACGACGCTCGAGGACCTCTACGCCGTGAACGAGGCGTTCGCCGCGCAGGGCGTCACGCCGCTGGCGGTGGCCGCGAACGACCTCTCGACGCCGGCAGGCCTGATGTGGGAGCACGTCTTCGTCATGTCCGCCGGCGCGGAGTACTACGATGCTCTGTTCAAGGGCCGCCTGAAGAGCCCCGACACGCCCGAGGTGAGGGCCGCCCTGGAGGCCGGCCTCGAGGTCTTGAAGCACAGGAACGCGGACGCCGAGGAGCTCCTCTGGGGGGATGGCGTCGAGCTCGTCGGACAGGGCAAGGCGGCGATGTACATGGATGGAGACTGGGTGAAGGCAGAGTTCCAGGCGCGCGGGTACGCGCTCGACGAGGATTTCGGCATGGTCACGGTGGGCGAGGGCGCCTTCGTCTATGTCGTCGACACCTTCGTCCTCCCGAGGGGGGCGTTGCACCGGGCCCCCGCGCTCGACCTGCTCGCGACGATGGGATCGGTGGAGGCGCAGGACGCGCTCAACCCGCTCAAGGGCTCGATCCCGTCGCGGATCGACACCGATATCGGCCTCTACGACGCCCTGTCGCGGGGGGCGATGGCGGACGCGAGGGACCCGGGGACGCTCTTCGTCCCGGCGCGCAACCTCAGCGTCCCTCGCCCGTTCTTCGACCCGGTCGACAGGGCCTTCTGGGAGTTCGTGAAGGACCGGAACGTCGACAAGATGATCCGGACGATGGAGGCGCATTACTACATCATCCAGGACTACCACGCTCGGCTGTGACGCGCCCTCGCCGGGCCGCCTCGTGAACCGGTCCGGCGGGGCGTGCGCCGCGAGATCCCGCCGGGGGGCCGAGCGCCGAGCGGCGCGGCCGCGCCTTCCGCGCGCCCGGCGAGCCACCTATGCTCCGGTCACGAAGGCCGGGCAGGCAGCATGCGCGCAGCGGATCTCGATCTCTCGGAGCTCCTCACGGTCGACCCGCAGGCCGGCGAGCTCCGCTTCTCCGGGGCGCGGGCGATCCTGCTCGACGCCGTCGCGATGGGCCTCTTGCGCAAGCAGCTCATCGACGCGCTGGGGGCCGCGGCGGCCCGCGCGATCCTCACCCGCTTCGGGTTCGCGCACGGCTTCCGCACCGCCGAGGCGGCGCGCGCCGAGCTCCCGCTCGAGAGCGACGAGGAGTGGCGCGACGCTGGCGGGCGCATCCACACGCTGCAGGGGATGATCCGCCTCGCGCCGGGCGCGGACGGCCCGCTGTCGCCCGAGGGCGCGACGGTGGAGGCCTCGTACGAGGCGGAGCAGCACCTCCTGCACATCGGCCGCGCGGAGGCGCCGGTGTGCTGGACGCTCGCGGGCTTCGCGAGCGGCTACCTGAGCTGCGTCGAGGGCCGGGACATCTACGTGATCGAGCGCCGCTGCCTGGGGCGCGGCGACGCGAGCTGCCTGTTCGCTGGCCGCACGGCCGAGGCCTGGGGCGCCGAGCTCGAGCCGCACCTGCCGTTCTTCCAGGAGGATCGCCTCGACGCCTCGCTGCGCCGCGCCGCCGAGGCGCTGGGGCGCGCCGAGCGCAGGCTGAAGGCGCGCGCCGAGACGCTGATGCGGACGGCGGCCGCGGGGGCGGCCGGCGCGGAGCCGGGCGGCATCGTCGCGTCGAGCCCGGCGATGCAGCGCGTGCTGGAGCTCGCGCGGCGGGTGGCGCAGGTGGACGCCACGGTCCTGATCACGGGCGAGAGCGGCACCGGCAAGGAGCGGGTGGCGCGGCTCGTCCACGAGGGCTCACCCCGCGCGCGGGCGCCCCTGCTCGCGATCAACTGCGCGGCGATCCCGGAGCCGCTGCTCGAGAGCGAGCTCTTCGGGCACGCGCGCGGCGCCTTCACGGGCGCGACGCGGGACCGCGCGGGGATCTTCGAGGCGGCGGCCGGGGGGACGCTGTTCCTCGACGAGGTGGGCGAGCTGCCGGCGGGGGTGCAGGTGAAGCTGCTCCGGGCGCTGCAGGCGCGCGAGGTGCGGCGGGTGGGCGAGAACCGCAGCCGCCCGATCGACGTGCGGGTGGTGGCGGCGACGAACCGCGAGCTCGCCGCGGAGGTGTCGGCGGGGCGCTTCAGAAAGGATCTTTACTATCGGCTCAAGGTGGTCGAGCTCCGGCTCCCGCCGCTGCGCGAGCGCCGGGAGGACGTCCTGCCGCTCGCGCGGGCGCTGCTCTCCCAGGCGGCCGCGCGCATGCGGCGGCCGGCGCCGCGCCTCAGCCCGGGCGCGGCCGATCGCCTGGTCCGGTACGCGTGGCCGGGCAACGTGCGGGAGCTGGAGAACGCCATGGAGCGCGCCGTCGCCCTGGCCGAGGGTCGGCGAATCGAGGCCGACGACCTGCCCGAGGAGGTGCGCTCGGCCCTGCCGCGGCCGGACGCCGGTGCGCGCGCGCCGGCGCCCGGGGAGCGCGCGCGGACGCTCGGCGACGTCGAGAAGGAGCACATCCTGGCCGCGCTGGCGCGCAACGGCGGCAATCAGACGCGGACCGCGGCGGAGCTCGGGATCGGCGTGTCGACGCTGTACCGCAAGCTCAAGGAGTACGGGCGCGCGCCGGAGGGGTGACGATGCGACGGAGGCGCCTGTCGAGGGGTTTCCGCGGCCGTCGGTGGGGGCCTCAGCCGGCCTTCGCGGCCTCGGCGAAGGCCTTCCACGTCGCCTCGGCCTGGCCGACGCACGCGCGCGCGCCGTCGCGCACGATGGGCGTGCGGAGCAGGAGCGGATCGTCCAGCAGGAGCTCGGCGATCCGCGCGTCGCTCGGGCCGAGGTGCTGCAGGCCGCGCTCCTTCACCCGCGCGCCCTCCGCGTCGTAGAGCGCGCGCATGCCGCCCACGGCGCGCGCCACGCTCGCGAGCTCCCCTTTGGAAAGGCCCTTGTCGCGCACATCGACGAGGTGCACCTTGATGCCGCGGTCGGCGAAGAACCGCTGCGCCGCCCGCGTCGCCTTGCACTTGGCCGTGCCGAAGATCTGGATCATGCGCGTCGCTCCTGGAGGGCCTTTCCCGCCGCGAGCCCCGAGGCCGCGCGGGCGTGAAGCATAGGCGCGGGCGCGGCAGCGGACCAGGCGGCAACGGGGCGGAGAACGCCGGCGGATCGCGCGCCGCGCGCGAGGGCGGGATCGGCGGACCGGGAGCAGGCCCGGCCGCCGGAGCGAGCGGGCGCGAGCGCGGTGGAAGGTCACTCGCCGGGCGCCGACGGGGCCGGTGCGCCGCAGCGCTCGACCGTGTAATCGCCGTTCCCCTGGCCGTTCATGCCGGCGCCGCGCAGCTTCACGAGGAGAGAGGTCTCGTCGCTGCTGACGATCTCGAGCGTGCCCCGATAGCCGCTGAGGGCACCTACCCCGCCCCCGAAGGCGCACCCGGAGCGGTCCTCGGAGAGGGCTTCGCGAAAAGAGATCCGCTTGTCCGTCAGATCGATGAGCCCCGGCGTGCCCAGGTCAATCTCGGGTGGGATGGAGAGGATGAGCTGCCAGATGGGCGCGTTGTCGCACGTCGCCTGGATCACGGTGGGGACGCACTCCTGAGCATCGCTGTCGAAGATGAGGAGCGTCGTATCGGGGTCATCCCACATCCCGAAACCGAAGTCGGGAGGCACGTCGCCGGCCCGCACCGCGACGGCGCCCGGCACGGGAGGGTCGGCGTCTTCGGGATTCGGAGGAGTGTCAGGCGGGGTGGAGCCCGGATCGGACGGGTCCGTCCAGTCAAGCTCCGGCACGAACACGATCTCGTCGCAACCCGCGCTCGCGATCGCCAACATTCCGAGAGACACGATGAAGCGCTTCATTGGTCTACCTCCATGAACAACGCTGCTGAAGAACAGGACCAGCGAGTCGGGGTCCACCCCGGACGGGCCGAAGAACCGGCCGCTCGGGTCGAGGGGCGCGTCGCCGGCGCGCATCGCCATCACGTGGGGTCCGCGGCGCTGCCGCCGGGATCCGGTGCAGACGCGCCCGAGTCCCACCCATCCTGGAACGGGGAAAGCTCGATTTCGTCACACCCGCTGATCGACATGGCCGCGGCTCCGAGAGCCATCATTCATCGCTTATTCGCTCAACCTCGACATCAGGTTCATGATGTAGAGTCCCTCGGGGGCGCGTAGACGGCTCATCAGAACCACCCGAAATCGACGCCGGCCGAAGTGAGCAGGATGGGTTGTCCCCAGGTCACGACGTCGTGCTCGGCGATCTGGATCGAGACCCCTCGAGCGAACATGCCGGCGAGGACGTCAGCGCGGAGGCGGAACCCGGGTGTCACGGCGAAGGCGGCGCCGAAGCGCACGAAGGGGGCGACGGTCACGGCGGTGGAATCACCGACGGTGAAGCCCGAGCTGACGACCATCCCCGAGCTCCAGAGCGAGACGACGGCCAGGCCGAGATCCACCGCGGGAGCCAACCGGCCCTCCGAGCTGGTGAAGCGCACCCCGCCGCCGGCGAGGAGGGCCGAGAGGTCGACGCTCTGGTGCGATCGCTCGAGCCGCGCGCTGCTCAGCGGGATCGCCGCGAGCGCGACGACGCCGGCGTGCTCGCTCGGCATCCAGGAGAGGCCGAGATCGGCGCTGGCCGATACGCCGAGGCCGCCCGGGCTCAGCAGCGCGCCGGGACCCAACGAGAAGCGGAGCGTCGGCGTCGGCGCGCCGGCGAGCGCGGCGGGCGCCGGGACGCGCATGCGCTCGCGGATCTCCGGCGTTGCGGGCAGCTCTCCGGGCGGCGGCGACGGCAGGGAGGCTTCGAGGAGGCTGGCGCGCAGGAGCTCGACGACGCGGAGCGCGAGCGCGGCGTCGGGGTCGGGCGCGCCGCCGTCGGCGGCGCCGCCGTCGGCCGGGCTGCCCGTCATCTCGCGGAGGACGGTCTTGCCGGTGACACGGTCGGCGATCCACACCTCGACGCCGCGCCCGGAGGAACGGACGGCGCGGATCGCGGCGATCGCGCCTGCCCGGCGCGCCGAGGCCTCGAGGGATGCGCGCGTCGCCGGCTCGGCGGCAGGGTCGAGGAGCTCCGCCCGGAAGCCGAGCGACTCGAGCTCGGCGACGATCCGGAGGCCGAAGCGATCGCCCGGCGGGCTGAGGACGACGATGACCGAGGAGGCCTCCTCGCGGGCCTCATCGGCGTGGCGCCCGACGCGAACGCAGGCCCCGCCGCGAGGGCGAGGAGGAAGAGGGGCACCGGGGAGCGGCGTGTCACGGGGCCGGGGGCGCGGGGGCGGCGACCGGGTTGCCGGACGAGCCGGAGGGAGCGGGCGGCGGCGAGCCGGAGGGAGCGGGCGGCGGCGAGCCGCGCGCGAGCAGGCGCCTGGCGTAGGCGGCGTGCGAGCCGCTCGGATAAGCGGAGAGGTAGCGCTCCGCCGCGCGGCGAGCGCCAGCCTCGTGACCGCGCTTGTCCTCTGCCTCGACGAGGCGTCCCGCAGCATCGGCGGCGAATGGGCCCGCAGGGTGCTCGCCCAGATACAGGGAGAACCAGCCCGCAGCGCCGGCGTGGTCCTTGAGCTGGTCCTGGGCAAGCCGCCCGAGGAGGAACGCTGCGGATGCGGCCTCGGGCGAGCCGGGGAAACGCCTGCGGAGGGCGGAGAAGGCCTGGAGGGCGCGCGCCGAGCTGCCGCCGAGCCGGGCCGCGTCGCCGAGGGCGTGCAGGTCGCCGGCGGCCGCGGCTCCGCAAATGGCGTCGAAGCCTTCGCGCTCGGCGGCGGCGAGGGCATCCTTGTACCGGGCGTCGAGGGCGAGGGCTCGCCAGCGGGGCGTCTCCGGGGCCGCCTGCGGCGGGGCGGCCACCGGGAGGGGGGAAGAGCCCTCGGCGTCTACGCGGCCACTCGGCGGGTCGACGGCGCCGTCCGGGGGAGACGCTGTGACCGAGGGCGCGCCCGGCGGGGGTGGAGCAACGCTGAGCGACGGTCGGCCGACCGAGGTTGCGGCGCCGACCGAGGTTGCGGCGCCGACCGAGGTTGCGGCGCCGGCCGAGGTTGCGGCACCGACCGAGGTTGCGGCACCGACCGAGGTTGCGGCACCGACCGAGGTTGCGGCGCCGACCGAGGTTGCGTCGGTCAATGTCGTCGCGTCGATCGGCCCCACCTCGAGCGTATTCGTCGCGGGCGAAACCACGAGCCGCTCGCCGGCGCGGACGGCGCGCGCATTTCCTACGACCGGCCCGGAGACGGAGATCGCCCCCTCGCGCAGGGCCACCCCGAACTGCTCGGTCAGCGGATCCCACCGGACCTCGAAGCGCGTCCCGATCACGTGCACCTGGAAAGGACCAACCCGCACCGTCCAGCGCGAGCGCTCCCGGTGGACGACCGATAGATCGAGCGCCCCCCGCTCGAGAGCAAGCTCTGCGCCGTCCGCATCCACCGAGGCGACGCGGGCGCGCCCGCCCGGCGCGAGGCGGAGCAGCGAGCCGTCGGAGAACCGGATCGGGAGCTCCGCCGCGGGGGGCGCCGCGATCCACGCCCCGACCTCACCCGGCTCGGCCATCCCGATCTCGAAGCGCATCGGCGTGCGCCAGCGCGCCACGAGGACGACCATGATCCCGGCGAGGAGCAGCGCCGCCGCCAGCGACGCAGCGAGCCGGATCGCGAGCGGCCGCGCAGGCGCCCGGGCCCTGGGCCCGCTCGCGCCCCCCTCGCGGGAGGCCCTCACAAGCCGCGGCGCACCGGGGTTCCGGTCGGCGCGGTCCCCCGACCCGCCGTCGGGCAGCTCCGCCTCGAGCAACCGCGCGCGCCCGCGCTCCAGGTCGAGCCGCGCCGCCGACGCCCGGTCCTGCAGCTCGGCCACGTGCCGCCCGAGGGCGGTCAGCGATCGCTCGGATTGCCCCACCGAGTACCTCCCTCGAGCCACACCTCGAGCACGGGTTGCTTGCGCGCCTCGGCCCCGAAGCGGGCGCACGCGCGGGCGAGCCGCCGCTTGATCGTCGCAAGCGAGGTCTCGCACGCCGCGGCCACCTCGGTGAGCTCCATGCCGTCGACGAACCGGAGCGCGAAGGCGATCCGCTCCTCCACCGGGAGCGTGTCGAGCACCGCGTAGGTCGCCCGCAAGGCGTCCAGCACCTCGCCCGACGCCGCGCCGGACTCGACCTCGGGCAGCTCGTCGCTCGGCAGGAACCAGAGCCAGCTGCGCCGTCTCCTGCGGGTGATCGACGAGCGCGCCACGTGCACCGCGATCATCGTGAGCCATCCCTTGAGCGCGCTCGGGTCCTCGAGCTTCGACAGCGACCCGAGCGCGCGCACGAAGACGTCGTGGTGCAGGTCCGCGAGGTCGCGATGGAAGCCGAGCAGCCGGTAAAGCACCCGGTGAACGTGCTCGGCGTACCGGTCGTACAGGGCCGAGCGCGCCCCCGGATCGCCCCGCCGGAACCCGTCCACGAGCGCCGCGTCGTCCCCCGCGAACGCATACCTGGGTGGCGGCGGCAGCGGTCGGACGAGCTTCAGGGGGCGGGTCAAGCGAGGCTCCTCCCCTGAAGTCCCCGGAGGCACAGCCCGCGGCTCAGCGGCGCGCACGATTCTCCAAGGCGCCAGGCGCTCGCCCGGACGCCGCGCTCGGGCGGCCACGCCAGCGGGGACCACGGGTCCTCGACAACGCGCGGAGCGGAGCCTCGGGTGCGCTCGGCCCCGACCTGCTCCGCTTGCGTCAAACGATCCGTTTGCCTCTACAGATCGCTCAGGTCGGGAACCACGAACAACGTCGGTCTTGCCGTCCGTGACGCAAAGAGCAGCCGGCGCCTCGTTCCGCCGTGCACGTCCGACGCTCGCTTGACCACGTCCGGCGACAGGACCCGACGACAAGACCGCACCGGGGTGCAGCGCCGACGGTCCAGCACGCCGCGCCCGCTCGTCCGGCGACGCGCCCGCGCGCCCGCGCCGGCGAAGAACCCGCCGCGCCGGGCGGCGGAAGACCCCCCAAAATCGCCGTGGAAATGCGCCAAATCGGCGCACGATTCGTTTTCCTATTTACGTCCTCGGCGGTTAGGATATCGAGGCGCCTCGATGATCGTGCCCCCTCACGCCCTTCGTGATCAGGCACGACACAGCGGCAACACTGGAGCGCATTGAATGAGGTTCCGTTCCTCGCTCCCGGCGAGCGAGTCCGAATCGAGCTTTCCCGTTTCCATCGATTCCGCGGCCGAGCGCGGGGGCGAGCGCGCCCCGGCGCGCCGCGCGAAGGCCGCAGGCGCGCACGCCGAGCTCGGGGCGACCGAGCTCTACTTCCGGGCGCTCGCCGGCAGCCAGCCGCTCACGCGCGAGGGCGAGGTCGCGATCGGCCGTCGCATCGAGGCGGGCGCGCTCGCGTGCTTCGAAGCGTGGGTCCGCTCGCCCATCGCCCTGCGCGAGCTGGCCTTCACGGCGGAGGACGTCGAGAACGGGGCGCTCGGCATCCGGGATCTCTTGTGCGAGGCCGACGCGAACGATCCCGAGGCGGATGCCTGCGCGACGCGGCTCGCGGGGCTGCTCGATGTCGCCCGATCGCTCGTCGACCGGAAGCAGGACGAGGAGGGCGTGGAGATCGCCCTGGCGGGCCTCGCCGCGGGCCTCGCCGAGCTGCGCCTCGATCCGGCCTTCGAGGAGCGCATCGAGCGGAGCCTGCGCACGGCGGCGGCCGCGGCCGACGCGGCGGAGCGGGCGCCGATCGAGGCCACGCTCGCGGCGATCGCCCGCGGGCGCCGCGCCGTCGCCCAGGCGAAGTCGGAGCTCGTCCAGGCGAACCTCCGGCTCGCGGTCGCCATCGCGCGGGAGCACCAGCGCTTCGGCGTCCCGCTGCTCGACCTCGTGCAGGAAGGGAACCTCGGCCTGATCCGCGCCGCCGACAAGTTCGAGTACCGCCGCGGCCACCGCTTCGGCACCTACGCGGCGTGGTGGATCAAGCAGGCCATCAAGCGGACGATCCTCAACCAGGGCAAGCCCGTCCGCATGCCGGTCCACCTGACCGCGATCCGGAGCCAGGTGGTGCGTGCCCGGCGAGACCTGGTGCAGGAGCGCGGTCACGAGCCCTCGGTCGAGGAGGTCGCGGAGCGCAGCGGCCTCTCGGTGGAGAAGGTGCGCGTGATCGGCGAGCTCGCCCTCGAGCCGCTCAGCCTCGACGCGCCCGTCGGCGAGGAAGGTGACACCCGGTTCGGCGATCTGCTGGCCAACGAGGAGCCCACGCCCGCCGACATGCTGGCCCGGCGCCGCCTGATCGAGCAGACGCGCGAGCTGCTCGACTCGCTGCAGCCGCGCGAGCGCGAGCTCCTGCGGCGCCGCTTCGGCCTCGACGGCAACGAGGACGAGACGCTCGAGGAGATCGGGCAGTCGTTCTCGCTGACGCGGGAACGGATCCGGCAGATCGAGGCGAAGCTGCTCGAGAAGCTCCGGATGCGCTCGCGGCAACGAGAGCTCGGCTCCTACCTCGAAGGTTGACCGCCGGGCCGAGGAGCGCGCGCGAGGAGGGGTCGCGTGGGGCCGCGTCAGCGCTCGATCGAGGCGCCGTCGAGCGTGGGCGCGGAGAGCGCGCGGAAGGTCCAGCCTGCGATCGATCAGGCGTGGGCGGCGCGGGCGCGCTCCACACGCGCGAGCGCGCGAACTCACCGCCGGGCGCGCGACGCACCGGCCGGACCGCGTCGGCCCAACCCGGTCAGCGCGCGACCAGCGCTTCAAGCAACGGGCGTGCCGAAGCACCAAGGCACAGGACGCCCGAGCGCCGTCATGCCCGCGCCCGCAGGCAGCGCCCCGTCTGCCTCCGCGCGGACGGCATCCAGCACGAAGGCAGCACGAGGGGCGGGGCGGCGCTTCGCCCAAAAAAGACGGGCGACCGATGAGTTCCGGGCCGCCGGTCTGTCCAATGCTTCGAAGACGGAACGAGAACGAGCCAAGGAAGCGGAGGCGCCGTCGGAACGGCGGCGGCTCCGCTTCCTCCAAGACGCCAAACGCCACGCGCATCAAGCAGCCTGCGCGCGGCGCCTGTCCAGGGCACACTCGACCCGCCCTACGCCAATCACCCAGCAAGGAGACGACGAATGACCACCACCCCCGAAGCCACCCCGACCTCAGATCGCGAGCTCGTGTTGACGCGCATCATCGATGCGCCGCGCGAGAAGGTGTTCAAGGCGTGGACCGACGCCGATCTGCTCAAGAAGTGGTTCGCGCCCCTGCCGTTCACCACGCCCGTTGCCGAGCTCGACGTGCGGCCCGGCGGCGCCAACCTGATTGTGATGCGCGACCCGCAGGGCAACGAGTACCCGAACAGGGGCGTCTACCTCGAAGTCGTCGAGAACGAGCGGCTCGTCTTCACCGACGCGTATACCAAGGCGTGGGAGCCGTCAGAGAAGCCGTTCATGACGGTGATCCTGACGTTCGAGGACCATGGTGGCAAGACGAAGTACACCGCCCGCGTACGCCACTGGACGGTCGCCGACCGCGAGGCCCACGAGAAGATGGGGTTCCACGAAGGCTGGGGCCAGTGTGCTGCCCAGCTCGAGGCCACGGTCAAGGCCAATGGGTAATCCGCGACGACCCGACCTCGCGACGACCACGACCCGACCTAGGTTGAGCAACGACCACCTAGGTTGAGCCACTATCCGACCTAGGTTGAGCTGAGCTTCAACCTAGGTTGAGCCAGGACCCGCGATCCGCGACCCAGGTCGAACCCGACCTAGGTTGCGACCCCAACCCGACCTGGCAGCCAACCGGATTGTCATATGCATATCCAAGTCAATTCAAGTAGTACTGTATCCGCTGGTCAACTTCGACCCGGCCGGTTAGCTTTCTGGATGAAAGCGTGACCAAGCAGAGTCTCCAGCGAGCTCGCGCCGGCACCGCGTCATGAGCATTCAGCTCGGCATGCCTTCCTCAGCATGCACGCAGCATCATGGGCGTGTGGAATCGCCCCGCGCCACGATCTTCACAAGGAGGTGCCCACGACGCGTCAACCCACGTCGCCCCCTACCCGCCTCGCTGCGCCACGCCGTCGCTGCGCCACACCGCGGTAGTGCTTACGTCGCGAACACGACATCGGTCACGCTCACGCCGTGAAACATGCGCATCCACCACGTCCCCAACGGGAATACAGCGCTACGTACCCCGCTGCGCCACCGCTCGAGCGCCGCGCGGTACGATGCGCGAAACGCCCGCACGGCGGCAGCAGCGATTCGACACGCATCACCCTGCTCGCGGCCGACCGCAAACGTCGGATTGCGGTCACGCAGCGCCTCGAAGCTCGTGGCCCGCTCGTAAGGGGAGACCTCGCTGGCGCGCTCGGCGCCGAGGACGCGCTGCCCTCGCCGCTCCACCTCCGCTCGGGCCTGCGCTTCCTGTCGCTCGAGCTCGGCCGCCACCGCGCAGCGAAAGCCATCGCCGCCGTCCTGTTCGATGATGGGGGGCAGCGCGAGCGCGAGCGTCACCTGTTCGGGCCACTGTGGATTTCTTGGATTGAGGTATACCGCGGGTCGCATCGCGTGCAGCACGCCGCAGCCGAGCTCGTCCACATGCGCCTTGGCGCCCGGCCACTCGCGCGCATGTCGGACCAGGCCAGCGGCCACGGGGTTCGCGAGCACGTAGGCGATCTTCTCCACGACCGCCGCGCGCGTCAGCAGCCGCACAACGCTCGTGGCCTCGTGGTCCCACACGGGCCCTTCCCACGTGCGGAGCACCTTGGTGCCGAGCGCGACCAGGCGATGAAAGAACTGCAAAAAGCGTGGCAAGACGCCCATCGTGTCGGTCACGACAAGGTGCAGGTGGGTCGACATCGCGCAGAACGCGTGGACCTGGATGCCGAAACGGCGCGTCGAGACGGCGAGGGTGTAGACCAGGAGCTGGGTGATGGCCGCATCCGGGCGGAAGAGTAGATGCCTGCGCAGGACGCGTCGGGTGATGAGGTAGGTGGCGCCTGCGGCAATCTCTCGGGGCTGGCTCATGGCCGGCGTGCAATAACAAACGCCGTGCCGGGGGTTGCGATCAATGATTTCAAGGGCTTGCCTCGCCTCTTGGGGTGGCGCCGCCAGGCGGTCCGCCACCGGGGCCGCTCTCCCGGCTCGCCCAACCCGCAGCCGCTGCTCCAGCCTGGGCCACTCCACTGAGCCCTCCTCAACTAACCAGCGCCACCACCCCAACCTCACCACACCACCTCAACCTCGGTCACCGCCTCCGGTCACCGCCTCAACCTCGGTCGGGTCCGCGCGTCGGTCGAATCCCCCAACCTCGGTCGGATCCGTGCGTGCGCCCAACCTCGGTCGCCCAACCTCGGTCGGGTCGTCCCGGGGTCGGGTCGTCCCCGTCGGCAACCTGGGTTGGGTCGTCCGGCTCCGGCAACCTGGGTCGGGTCATCCGTCAGCAACCTGGGTCGGGTCGGGGTCGGGTCGTCCGTCACTGCTCCGACGGCAACCTGGGTCGGGTCGTCCGTCAGCTGGTCGTCCGTCACTGCTCCGACGGCGACGGCGCCTTCACCGGCTTCGGCGCGTCGACCGGGGGCTTCTTGATGTGCTGGCGCATATCCGGCCTTTGCTCCCGCTTGAGCGGCGGGATTGCCTCGGCCCTCCCGTTCGCGGCGGAGCTCTGGATCGCCAGCATCACCCGCACGTCCGCGAGCCCTTCAAGGCCCGACGGCTCGGGCTCCTCGCCCTCGAGGATGCAGCGCGAAAAATAGACGAGCTCCGGAGCGAACTGGTCGCGCCGCTTGAACGTCTTCTCCTCCGTCTTCCCGCCCACCGTCAGGTAATGCTTGATGTCGGCCGTATAATCGAAGGCCGGCTCCACGCGGAGGTCCCCCTCGGTGCCCGCGAGGCGGAACGATGACACGCTCGCGAGCCCCTGGCTGACGGTGAACTGCGCGACGGCGCCGCTCGGAAAGCGCAGGATGGCCGCCGTGGTCTCGTCGACGTCCTTGGCGCGCTTCTCGTCGATCCGCAGGCTCGCGGCCAGCACCTCGCTCGGCTCCTCGCGGAAGAGATACCGGGCGGCATTCACGCAGTACACCCCCAGATCGAACAGCGCGCCGCCGCCCTCGTCGCTCCGGGTGCGGATGTCGTCGGGCCGCACCACCTGCGTGAACAGCGACGTGAACGCGCGCACCTCGCCGAGCTTGCCCGATCGCGCGATCTCGACGGCCTGCAAGTTCGCCTCCTCGAAATGGAGGCGGTACGCGATCATCAGCTTCACCCCGCGATCCTTCGTCACGCGGATCATCGCCTCGCAGTCCTCCTCGGTCATGGCCATGGGCTTCTCGCAGAGCACGTGGGCGCCGACCGCCGCGGCGCGCTCGGTGTACTCGCGGTGCATCGTGTTGGGCAGCGCGATGTACACCGCGTCCGCCCGCGCGCGCCTCAGGACGTCCTCGAGCTCGTCGTACCCGCCGCGCTCGGCCACCCCGTAGCGCTCGCCCAGCGCGGCGAGCTTCTCGGGGTCGCCCGAGACGAGCGCGACCAGCTCCGAGTTCTCGGCGGCGTTCTTGAACGCCGGCAGCACGGCCACCTGCGCGATGTTGCCCGCCCCCACGACGGCGTAGCGGATCTTCCTGGTCTCGTTCGACGCGGTCCTGGACATGGTTCCTCCGTGCGCGGGCAACCCGCGCCCGCGGGGAACATGGAGAGATGACCGCGGGCGTCAACCGGCGGGCGCAGCGCCAAGAACGCCCGCCCCCCGCCCGCCCTCCTCCCGCCCGCGGCCGCCCCCTCCGCCTCCAGAGCGCCCGCGCGCGCCGCGTATTACCTTGCGCCCCGTGCGCTGGTCACCGCATCCTCTGACGCTCCGCCAGCTCCAGTACGCGCTCGCGGTCGCCGAGCACCGCAGCTTCCGGCGCGCCGCGGCCGCCTGCCGCGTCGCGCAGCCATCGCTCTCGGCCCAGATCGCGCAGCTCGAGGAGGCCCTCGGCGTGAGCCTCTTCGAGCGCGATCGCCGCCGCGTCCTCGTCACCGCGGCCGGCGCGCCGCTGCTCGAGCGCATGCGGCGGCTCGTCGCCCAGGCCGACGACCTCGTCGAGGCCGCCGTCCGCGCCCGCGACCCCTTCGCCGGCGCGATGCGCATCGGCGTGATCCCGACCGTCGCGCCCTACCTCCTGCCCGAGATCGCCCCCGCCCTCCGCGCCACCTACCCGAAGCTCTCCGTCGTCTGGGTCGAGGACAAGACCCGCGTGCTGCGCGATCTGCTCGCGACCGGAGAGATCGACGCCGCGATCGTCGCCTCCGAGTCCGACCTCGGCGACGTCGAGCTCGCCCCCCTCGGCCAGGACCCCTTCGTCCTCGCAGCGCCCGCCGGGCACCCGCTCACCAGACCGAAGCGCCTCGCCAGGATGGACGAGCTCGCCGCGGCCAAGGTCCTCCTGCTCGACGACGGCCACTGCTTCCGCGATCAGGCGCTCGCGCTCTGCCAGCGCGTCGGCGCCGACGAGGCGAGCGTCCGCGCCACGAGCCTCTCCACCCTCGTCCAGATGGTCGCCGGCAGCGACAGCGTGACCCTCCTGCCCGCGCTCGCCATCCCCATCGAGAACCGCAGCCGCGCGCTCTCGCTGCGCCGCTTCGCGCCACGCGCCCCGTACCGCACCCTCGCGCTCGCCTTCCGCCGCGGCTCCCCCATCGAGAGCGCCCTCCAGCACATCGCGGCGACGCTCCGCGGCGCCTACCAGCGCGTTACCAGCGCGCCGCAGAACGGCGCGCCGCACAGCTGATAGTTACAGACTATCAATCCAGCAGGAACGATGTATTGGGAACGATGAGGCCCCGCGGCCACATTGCCCCTCAGGACGGCGGCTTCGCCGGCCCGGGAGGATGGAGCCATGAGGAGCGGGACCACGACGGAACGCTCTCTCGATGAGGCGCATCACGCCGCGCCGCTCGCGCAGGGCGGCGAGGCCGATCGCGCGCTCGCCTTCCACTGCGCGCGCCGGTGAGCTCGGAAACGACATCGCACGAAAGGAGACCGAAGGCATGTCCACGAACAGCAAGGATACGGCTCACGAGAACGCCCACACCCTGACCACGCGGCAGGGACACCCGGTGACGGACAACGAGAACAACCGCACCATCGGCGATCGCGGCCCCACCGTCCTCGAGAACTACCACTTTCTCGAGAAGATATCCCACTTCGACCGCGAGCGCATCCCCGAGCGCGTCGTGCACGCGCGCGGCGCCGGCGCGCACGGCTTCTTCGAGGCGTACGGCGCGGTCGGCGACGAGCCGATCGCCAGGTACACCCGCGCCAAGCTGCTCCAGAAGAAGGGCGACCGCACCCCGGTGTTCGTCCGGTTCTCGACCGTGATCCACGGCGGCCACTCGCCGGAGACGCTGCGCGATCCGCGCGGGTTCGCCATCAAGTTCTACACCGAGGACGGCAACTGGGATCTCGTCGGCAACAACCTCCAGGTCTTCTTCATCCGCGACGCGATCAAATTCCCCGACGTCGTCCACGCGTTCAAGCCTGACCCCGTGACGAACCGGCAGGACCCGCGCCGCATCTTCGACTTCATCTCGCTCACCCCGTCGGCGATGCACATGATCACGTGGCTCTTCAGCCCGTGGGGCATCCCGGCGAGCTACCGGCAGATGAGGGGCTCCGGCGTGCACGCCTACAAATGGGTCAACCAGGAGGGCGAGGCGATCCTCGTGAAATATCATTTCCTCCCCAGGCAGGGAGAGGTCAACCTCACCGGCGATCAGGCCTCGGCCATCCAGGCCAAGAGCTTCAACCACGCGACGCAGGACCTCTACGACGCCATCGCGCGCGGCGACGCCCCGGAGTGGGAGGTCTGCGTGCAGCTCATGGAGGACGGCGAGCACCCGGAGCTCGACTTCGATCCGCTCGACGCGACGAAGATCTGGCCGCCGGAGAGGTTCCCGCTCCGCCCGATCGGGCGCATGGTGCTCGACCGCAACCCGACGAACTACTTCGCCGAGGTCGAGCAGGTCGCCTTCGGAACAGGCGTCCTCGTCGACGGAATGGACTTCTCGGACGACAAGCTGCTCCAGGGCCGGACGTTCTCGTACTCGGACACGCAGCGGTACCGGGTCGGCCCGAATTACCTCCAGCTGCCGATCAACCAGCCGCGGGTGAAGGTCTCGACGAACCAGCGCGACGGGCAGATGGCCTACCGCGTCGACTCGGTCGAGGACGGGGCCGACCCGCACGTGAACTACGAGCCGAGCCACAGAAATGCGCCCCGCGTCGCCAGACCCGCCGGCAGGCCGCACGAGCCCGCCGTGAGCGGGCGCGTCCAGCGGCGGACCATCGCGCGCACGAACGACTACGGCCAGGCCGGCGAGCGGTACCGCGCGTTCGAGCCCTGGGAGCGCGACGAGCTCGTGAAGAACCTCGTCGAGGCGCTCTCGCAGTGCGACCGCGCCATCCAGGAGCGGATGATCGGCCACCTCGTCCAGTGCGATGAGGACTATGGTCGACGGGTCGCCGAAGGGCTCTCTTCAAGGATCGACGGATCCGGCGATGCGCCGCGGTAGCGCCGACTCGGCAGCGCGGTGATCGCCGTCCTCCCCGCAGCGCCGAGCTCGGCGGCTACGAACAGAGCGCAACGCTCACACTGTAATACGCGCGCTGTCTCCTGCGATGAATGCCGCGCAGCTGGATGGCATCCAAGACTCCCCGGCTCTCTCCGCTGCGCGGCCGCTGCGCCGCCGGCGGCCCGCTCCGGCCCCCACCGGAGGATCGCTGATCGGACCGAGGTGCCGCACGAGGGCTCGTGATACGCTCGCCTCGCGCCCGCCGGGATCCTGGCAGAAGGCGCGAGGGGTGGAGTGAACAGCGACGACGGAGGGCGTGGGGCCGAGCGGGGTGGGCCGTCCGGGAGGGGACCTCGCGAGGACCCGCCGGAGTCGGGCGGAGCGCTGGCCAACATCGTGGCCGACGCGGCGCTGGCCCTGCTCCGCGCCGGCGAGGGCGGCGCGCCGCGGGCGATCGTCGCGGCGGCGTCGCACCTCCTGCAGGCCGATATCGCCTGTCTCTACGAGATCGCAGAGGGGCCGCCGCCGGCGCTCAGGCTCGTCGCCTCCGAGGGCGGCGGGGGCTCGCTGGACGCGCTCCAGCGCCTTCCGCTCGACGCCCCGAGCCTCGCGGCCGAGGCCGCCCGCGCGGGGGTCGTGCAAGTCGCGCCCGATGGCGAGGGCGCCGCGGCGCTCCTCGACGCCGGCCACCTCCGCGCCTTCCGCGGTTACGCCCAAGCGATCGCGATCCCGATCGCCTTCTCCGGCGACCTGCGCGCCGTGCTGCTCTGCGCCGCGGCGCAGGCCACCCTGCCGCAGGCCGAGGTGGTCGAGATCGCGGGCGCCCTGTCGAGCCTCTTCGGGATGGCGCTCGCCGCCGCCGAGCCCCGCGCGCTGCGCGCCCGGATCGAGGAGCTCGAGCGGGAGAAGCGCGCGCTGGAGAGCGCGAGCGAGCGGCTGAGCGCGGCGATCGCGGAGGCAAGGAAGACGGAGGCCGCGCTCCGGCTGAGCGAGGACAGCCTCGCCCGGGCGCAGAAGATCGCCAGACTGGGCAACTGGGACTGGCACATTCCGACCGACGAGCTGGTCTGGTCCGACGAGTGCTATTCGATGCTGGGGCTGTCCCGCGACGCCGGCGCGCTCACGTACGAGCGGTTCCTCGCCTGCATCCACCCGGAGGACCGCGACGGCGTGATGCGCGCCGTCGATCTCGCGCTCCAGGGGGAGAGGCCGTACTGCATGGAGTACCGGATCATCCGCCCGAGCGGCGAAGAGCGCCTCCTCCACACCGAGGCGGACGTGGTCCGCGCCGAGGACGGAACCCCGATACGGCTCATCGGCACGGCCCTCGACGTCACCGAGCAGCGGCGCGCCGAGCGGGCCTTGCGGCTCAGCGAGGAGCGCCTGCGGCTGATCGCGGATCACGCGAGCGACGTCATCTTCCGCATGCGGCTCGGCCCGGAAGGGGGTTACGAGTACATCAGCCCCGCCGTCGTCGAGCACACCGGCTATCCGCCCGAGGCCTGGTACGAGGACCCTCAGCTGTTCCTCACGCTGATCCACCCCGAGGACGAGAGGCGTTATCACGAGTTCGTCGAGCAGATGGCCGCGGCCGGCGGGCGGCTCACGTTCCGGATCATCGACAGGAACGGCCGTGTCCGCTGGATCTCGACCCACATCACGATCCAGCGCGACGAGCAAGGCAGCCCGGTCGCCGGGATCGGCATCTCGCGCGACGTCACGACGGAGAAGCTCGCCGACGAGGAGCGCGAGCAGCTCCTCCAGCAGCTGTCGGCCGAGCGGATGTGGCTCAACGCGGTCATCGAGCGCTCGCCGGTGGGCATCGTCCTCCTCGACCAGTCCGGCGCGCAGATCGCCTGGAATCGCCGCGCCCAGGAGCTCGCCGGGACCGACGCGCCGCCCGGGCTGCCGGGCCTGTGGAGCCTGTGCTCCCTCGACGGGCGGCCGCTCCTGGACGGCGAGCAGCCCTCGGCGACCGCGCTGCGCGGCGAGGTCACGAGCTCGAGGGAGCTCGCGCTGCGGCGCGCCGACGGCGGCACGCTGGCGGTGCTCGTGAGCGCCGGGCCCATCGTCGACGGGAACGGGAAGCTGCTCGGGGCGGTCGTCGTGTTCGACGACATCACGCGGCTCAAGGAGCTCGAGCGGCTCAAGGAAGAGTGGACGTCGGTGGTGGCGCACGATCTGAAGCAGCCGGTGACGACGATCATCGGTTATGCGACCCAGATCGAGCGCAAGCCCCAGGTGGCGGCCGCGGTGAAGACGCGGGCGGGGCATATCCTGGCGAGCGCCAAGCGGCTCGCGCGGATGGTGTCCGATCTGACGGACATCTCCCAGATCGAGTCGCGGCGGCTCGCGATCGAGAGCGCTCCCGTCGATCTGGCGGCGCTCCTGGAAGCGGTCGTGGAGCGGATGGCGAGCGAGACCGAGGGGCACACGGTCGAGGTCGAGCGCCGGGGCGAGATCCCGGTCGTGTACGCGGACGCCGGGCGCGTCGAGCAGGTGCTCAGCAACCTCATCTCCAACGCCGTCAAATACGGTGATCCGGCGACGCCGATCCGGGCGTCGCTGGAGCGGCGCGGCGACGAGGTGCAGATCTCCGTCCGGAACAACGGCCGCGGGATCCCGGCCGAAGATCTCCCGCTCCTGTTCGAGCGGTTCTTCCGGGGGAGAGCGAGGGAGGAGCGCGCGGCCGGGCTCGGGCTCGGCCTGTACATCGCGAAGGGGCTGGTCGAGGCTCACCGCGGCAGGATCTGGGTCGAGAGCCCCAAGGAGGGGTGCACGACGTTCCACTTCACGCTGCCGGTGGGGGCGGCGCCGCGGCGGGACGCCGCATGATCGCGAGCTGCTCTGCCTCTGCGGTTCAAATCCTCTGTGCTCGGGCCGCAGCGGGAGTCCAGAGCGGTGGCTCGGACGCGCCCTGCCCCCGGGAGCCCGCCGGCACGGCGTGGCTCCGCCCGGCGAGGCGCTCGAACTCCACGACATCATGAGAGCACACGAGGGTCACCTCGTGGCCGCTCTCCTGGCACAGCGCGCGCAGACGGCGCTGGTTCTCGAGCCGCGCGCCGCGGTCCTTCTCCATCATGAACTGATAAAAACGCAGGCCGGGAGTGCAGGTCGGCCGGACCGGGTCCATCTCGCGGTGGTAGAAGTAAGCGTCTCCGGCGAGGAGCAGCCAGCCGCCGTCGCTCCGGACAGCCACGCCCGCGTGACCCAGCGTGTGGCCGATGAGCGGGACGAACAGCACCTCTTCCTTCAAACCGCTCACCGGCCGCGCCCCCTCGAAGCCATACCAGCGCTCGCCGCCGTCCGAGGCATAGGTGATCCAGCTCGGCTGCGTCGACCACTGGGCCGGCCGGTACCGCATCCGGTCGAGGAGCGTCCGCTGGGCGACCGCGGCGTCACGCTCGGCGGCGAGCAGGTGAACCTCCGCGCCGGGAAAATCGTCGAGGCCCCCGGCATGGTCGAAATCGAGGTGCGTCAGCACGATGTGACGGACATCCTCGGGGCGATATCCGAGGCGCTGGATCTGCCGGTAGGCCGTCATCTCGGCGCGAAACTCCGGCCGCAGGAGGAAGAGAAAGAACCGGCTGAGCCGCTTCCTCGCCATCGAGACGTCCAGCAGCCCAAGCCCGGTGTCCACGAGGACCAGGCCGCTCTCCGTCTCGAGGAGCAAGCAGTGGCACGTCAGCCTCCCGCGCAGCCCCAACGTCTGACCATCCATCAGCGCGCCGCCGATCGGACAGGTCGAGATGCAATTGAGATGATGGATTCGCACGGACGCCTCTCCTTTCGCGGCTACCCTGCCCCGAGGACGGCCGCTCGATGGCCCGAGGAGACGGACACACCGCGCGTCGCGCGCTCGACCCGACGATCACGAGACCCGTGCCCGGGCTCCCCGGAACGCATGAGGCATGATGAGTGCATGGAGCATGCCGGTCGCCAGGCCCCAGATCGCGTGAACGACGGGACGGCAACGGCACGGTCACGGGCAGAGGCGCTCGGGGTTCGCGCCCGACTTTCCCGGCCGCGCGGAGGAAAGGACGACCTTTCCGCCACACCGGGACACTCCGCGACATCGGCGCGCAAACGCCGAGCGCAAGGCGTGCTCTACAGCGGCGCGCCCGCCTCCGGCGGCCGCGCCGCCTGGGGGACGGAGTAGACCGGCGCCGCCGCGCACCGCACCGGCAGCCGGTCGAGCCCGCGCAGGATGGATGACGGCTTCCACGTCAGGGACGAACGCGGCACGGCGAGCCGCAAACCGGGGAGATCCCGGACGATCGCGGGAAACGCGATCTGCGCCTCGAGGCGCGCCAGCGGCGCGCCGAGGCAGTAGTGCACGCCGCTGCCGAAGGCGAGGTGCCGGTTGGGGTCGCGGTCCAGCATCAGCCGCTCGGGGCTCGCGAAGACCTGGTCGTCGTGGTTCGCCGAGCCGAGCACCGCGAAGAGCCGCTGTCCCCGCGGGACCACGCGATCGCCGAACGCGACGTCCTCCGTCGTGTACCGCTCGGTCGCGAGCTCGACCGGGCTCGTGAACCGCAGGAGCTCCTCGACCGCCGGCTTGATCAGCGCAGGCTCGCGCCGCATGCGGTCGAGCGCCTCCGGATCGTCGAGCAGGGCGAGCGTCCCGCTGGCGATCAGGTTCACCGTCGTCTCGTGGCCCGCCACGACCAGGATGACGACCATCGCGAGCAGCTCCTCCTCGCTCAGCCGGCTGCCCGCCTCCTCGGCGCGCACGAGCGCCGCGATGAGGTCGTCCCCGCCCGTCCGGCGGCGCCGCTCCAAGAGCGCGCGCAGGTAACGCTGGAACATGTAGAGAGACGGCGACGCGAGCACCATGTCCACGCTCGTCACGATCCCGATCATGCGGTTCGTCCAGGCGCGGAAGCGCGGCCAGTCCGCCTCGGGAATGCCGAGCAGCTCGCAGATCACCGCCATCGGCAGCGGCAGCGCGATCTCCTCCAGGAGGTCGATCGCGCCGCGCGCCCGGGCCCGCGAGATGAGGCGCTCGGTGATCGCCTCGACGCGCCCGCGCAGCTCCTCCACCCGCCGCGGCGTGAAGGCCTGGTGCACCAGGGCGCGCAAGCGGGTGTGATCCGGAGGGTCCTGATCGAGCATGCTCTTCGACAGCATGCGGAGGAACCCGGGCATCCACGGCACCTGCCTGGCCCGCTCCTCCGCGCTGAGCGCGCGGTACGGGTCCTTGCTCAGGCGCGGGTCCTTGAGCGCAGACGCCACGTCGGCGTAGCGCGTCACGAGCCACGCGGGCTTCCCGTCCCTGAGCACGGTGCGCGCGACCGGCGCCTCGGCGCGCATCCGCGCATACAGGGGATAGGGGTTCGCCTTGTGCTTCGCGCTGGAGATATCGGGAATCGACATCATGCTGGACCGCCTTTCTTGGAAGCTCGTCGCCGCCTGGGCCGGCGCCCCGCGCCCGCCTCGGGCTGCGCGAGCGCGAGGAGCGCGTCGCGCAGCGCCCGCAGCTGGCCTTCGGTGAACACCGCCGTGCCGAGCGCCTGGGAGAACCAGAAACCGTCGAGCGCAAACTGGATCGCGATGGCCCGCCCCTCCGGGATGTCCTCGTCCGCGTCGCGCGCGACCGCCTCGGCGGTCAGCTTGCCGCCGTGGCGCGCCAGCGCGGGCTGGGTGCTCACCGCCTCGATGATCGCGAGGAGCAAGGCGCGAGGCGCCGCGGTCTCGCGCTCGTCCTCATCGAAGGTGAGCGCGATCTGCGCCCGCAGCCGGGCGCCCCGGGGCTCCGGGTCCCGCGCCGCGCGCCGCTCGGCGTCGTCGTTCACCCGCGCCGTCAGCCGATCGACGATCGCCGTCAGGAGCGCGTCCTTCGTCGCGAAGTGGTGAAAGAAGCCCCCTTTGCTGATCTGCGCCTCGGCGATCACCGCTTCGACGGTCAGCTGCTTCACCCCGCGCGAGACGATGAGCCGCTCGGCTGCGTCGAGGATGCGCTCTCGCGCGCTGGAGTAGGTCCGCCCCGGCATCGAGGATGTATACCGACCAGTCGGTCGGTATGCAAGACGATCCCTCCCCTCCAGGCCCAGGCGCCGGAGGATCCCGGGGCAGGACGCCCCGGGCGGGCGGCGGCGCTGGGCGGGCGGCCTTGACTTTTGCAGCGCGCCTGGACACTTCCTAGCCCCGAGCGCCCGCATGTCCTTCGCCGCCTTCGCCCGCGCCACCGCGCTCCACCCCGAGTTCCGCCGCGGCGCGCGCGAGATGCTGAACGTCTCGCTCGGCGTCGCCGCCTGGGGGCTCGTGACCGGCGTCGCCATGGTCAAGAGCGGGCTCACGGCGCCGCTCGCCGTGCTGATGTCGCTCGCGGTCTTCGCCGGCAGCGCGCAGCTCGCCGCGATGCCGCTCATCGCGTCCGGCGCGCCGATCTGGGTCGTCTGGGCCACCGCCGCCTGCGTGAACCTGCGGTTCGTGATCTTCAGCGCGATGTGGCGGCCCTACTTCGCGGGGCTCCCGCGCTGGCGTCGGTGCCTGTGCGGCTACTTCAGCGGCGACCTGAACTACGTGATCTTCATGAAGCGCTTCCCCGCGCCCGCCCCGGCGCCCGAGCAGGAGCCCTATTTCTGGGGCGGCGTCGCGACGAACTGGTCGGCATGGCAAGGCTCCTCGCTCGCCGGCATCGCGCTGTCCAACGTGGTCCCGGTCGAATGGGGCCTCGGCTTCGCCGGCGTGCTCGCGCTCCTCGGCGTCGCCTGCTCGCTGCTCCAGGACAGGGCCACCTGGCTCGCCGGCGGCACCGCCGCCGGCGCCGCGGTGGCGGCCTACGCGCTGCCGCTGAAGCTCAACATCCTCGTCGCGATCGCCGCCGCGGTCGCGGTCGGCCTCGGCATCGAGGCGGCCGAGGCGGCGCACCGGCGCGCGCGCCAGGGGGCCGAGGAGGCCCGGCGATGAGCGCCTGGGAGATCTTCGTCGCCATCCTCGGGCTCGCGCTGATCACGGCGTTCACCCGCGCCTTCTTCCTGTACCCCGACCGGGATCTGCCGATGCCCTCCTGGCTCCGGCGCGGGCTGCGCTACGCGCCCCTGGCGGCGCTGGCGGCCGTGATCGTGCCCGAGGTGGTGATGACGCAGGGGCAGCTCATCGCGACCGTGCAGGACGCGCGGCTGCCCGCGAGCGTCGCGGCCAGCGTCTATTACTTCTCCCGGCGCGACATCCTGGGCACCATCGTGACCGGGATGGCGGTGTTCCTGCCGCTCCGCATCGGGCTCGGCTGGTAGGCGCGGGCACGCAGGTTCTCTTGACGCACCGAGACTGATACGCTGGGCGATATGTCGGATGAGAGCGCCCACCGACCGGAAGGATCTACGGTGTCATCCGCGGGTGAGAGCGACCCGACCCGGTCGCGGAGCCTCGGCCCGGGGGATGTCGTCGGCCAGCGCTGGCGAATCGAGGAGTTCCTCAAGAAAGGAGGTATGGGCCGGGTCTTCCGGGCGACCGACCTTCGCCTCGGCGAGCCGGTGGCGCTCAAGCTGATGGATCCGGCGATCGTCGGGACCGAGAAGGCGCGTTCCCGCTTCTTCCGCGAGGCGCAGACGGCGGCGAAGCTGCGGAGCACGAACGTGGTCCAGATCCTCGACTTCAACGTCGATGCCGCGACGCAGGCGCCCTACATCGCCATGGAGCTCCTCCGCGGCGAGGACCTCGCCCAGCGGCTCGCGCGCGGGCCGCTCTCCTACGAAGAGACAACGGCGATCCTCGGCGACGTCTGCAGCGCGATCGGCAAGGCCCACCGCATGGAGATCATCCACCGCGACCTCAAGCCGGCCAACGTCTTCCTCGTCGACGACGACGACGACGGCCCGCTCTGCAAGGTCCTCGACTTCGGGATCGTCAAGCTCGGAGACCTGGGCCTCGATCCCCACGGAGCGCCGCAGACCGACGCCGGCGCCACCCTGGGCACGGTGAGCTACATGAGCCCGGAGCAGATCGCGGACGCCCGGGGCGTCGATCACCGCGCCGACCTGTGGTCGATCGGCGTGATCGCCTACGAGTGCATGACCGGTCACCGGCCCTTCCGCGGCGAGTCGCTGTTCGAGCTGGTGCACAAGATCTGCTTCGATGTCCCGCCCGCGCCCTCGCGGCTGGCCGACGTCCCGAGCGGCTTCGACGCCTGGTTCGCCCGGGCGACGCACCGCGATCCCGATCGCCGGTTCGCCTCCGCCCGCGAGCTCATCGAGGCGCTCCGGGCGCTCGCCGGGCGCCCGCCGGAGAAGCCCGCGCCCAGGCCCGCCGCAGGCCAGCCCGACCCTCCGACCACCCACGGCTGGGCCTCGGACGCCAACCAGATCGACATCGGCGCCCTCAAGGACCTGACCTTCAAGAACGCCGTGGTCCGCGAGTTCCTCGACAGCGCCAACAAGCACTTCGTCTCGGGGAGCAAGGGGCTCGGCAAGACCCTCCTCCTCACCTACAAGCGCTCGGTCCTCAGCGACATCTACCTCGCGGCGACCGGCCGCGACCGCCGCCACGCCGCCGTGCAGTTCATCCCGGAGGGGCGGCCGTACCTCGATCTGATGGGCGACCTGCCCAGCGTCGATCAGACCCGGAGCGACCTCATGTCGCGGCTCCACGAGTGCAAGCGGCTCTGGAGCTTCAGCTTCCGTATGTCGATCGTCTCCTACCAGGCCGCCGCCGCCGACGCCGGCGACCCCAAGGACCTGGCGCCGCTCCCCCGCAGCCTGCGCGGGCTCCTCGAGGGCCGGCCCGTCGAGCCGACGATGGTGCTGAAGGAGCTCCTCTCGCTGACCGTCCGCCAGATCAACCAGGTCGTCGACGCGATGGAGCGCCCGCTCGAGCGGCGGCTCCGCTCGCTCCACAGCGGCGTCTTCATCTTCATCGACAAGCTCGATCAGGCGCTCCGGCGGCTGCCGCGGGACGCGTGGATCCACATGCAAGCGGGGATGATCGAGGCCGCGTGGGATCTGATGAACGCCAACCGGCACGTGAAGATCTTCGCCACGATCCGGGAGGAGGCGTTCTCGTCCTACGAGTCCGACATCAAGACCAACCTCTACGGCGCGACCTCGACGCTCCGCTACGCCAAGCACGAGCTCTTCGAGCTGCTCGAGAAGCTCACGTATTATTACGAGCGGCTGCCGCTCCGCGAGTTCATCCACCTCGACGTGGTGAGCGCGGGCCGCTCGGCCCGCGGGGAGTCGACCTTCGACTTCCTCTACCGCCACACCCTCGGGCGGCCGCGCGATCTCGTGATCCTCGCCTCGGAGATCTCGCGCCACCGGCAGGCGCTCGACGAGCGGACCTTCACGCGGATCGTGCAGAGCACCAGCGCCGGCCTCCTCGTCGCCAACGTCTTCGACGAGATGCGGGTCTTCCTCGAGGTGCTCCGCCACCGCGACAAGCGGGATCGCTTCCTCGCCCTGCTGCCCAGCGACGTCCTCACGCACGACGAGCTTGTCGACGTGTGGTGCAAGTTTCACGAGGTCGACCGCGCGTACTTCGACGCCCACGGCCGGGACGCCGACGACGTGTACCACCCTTTCCGCGAGCTCTTCGAGTGCGGCCTGCTCGGCGTGCTCCGCGCCGACTCCGGGGCCGAGCGCCAGGTCCAGCGCTTCCGCCAGCCGCACGACGCCGTGGTCGGCTCGCGCCACGCGCTGCCGCGCTCGCGGTATTACCTGCTCCATCCCTCCCTCCGCGCGCTGATCGAGCCGCTCCCCGGCGGAGGCGAGTTCCATGCGGTCCGCCACGTCGTCATCGGCCACGGGGAGCCCTGGCCCCGCCACTGGGACCTCGTGGTCGACGTCCAGCGCGAGCTCTTCCGGCGCCCGGAGGCCGACGAGGAGATCGTCGAGGCGGTGTTCTCCCTCCTCGACCGCCTCTCGGCCGACGTCGCCGACGGCGAGGGCGAAGGCGCCGCGCGCCGGGCGATCGCCGCCTCCCCCACCTTCGCCCGCCTGAGCGCGCACCTCGAGCGGATCCACTGGGACGAGCTCCACCTCGCGCTCCTCGACCTCTTCCCGGCGGGGCGCCGGGAGGAAGAGACGGAGCCGACCGATCGGGTGGAGGTGGCGATGCTGCTCATCGATATCGTGCGATCGACCCACCTGCTCCACGACATCGGCGATACCGGCTTCGTCGACCACGTCCACCGGCTCCGCGGCGCCCTGCGCGGGTCGACGAATCCGCGCCTCCTGAAGGGGACCGGCGACGGGTACCTCGCGGTCTATTCCACGGTGGCCCGCGCCGTCGAGGCGGCCCGGGTGCTCCGCCGCGCCGTCGGCGACCCTGCCCAGCTCCGCCTGGTCGTCCACTGGGGCCGGGTGCGGATGAGCGATCATGACGTCCTCGGCGCGGAGGTCCACCGGCTCTTCCGGATCGAGGCGGTCACCGAGGGGGATCGCGTGGACGAGCCGACCTCCGGCGTCGCCCTGCCGCGCCCCGGCCGGGTGACGCTCTCGCGCTCCGCGGCCGCCGCGCTCCCCGACGCGGCGCGCGCGGACTTCCGCCGGGCGGGCGCGTTCCGGCTCAAGGGGTTCGACGCGCCCGAGTCGATCTGGGTGGAGACCGACGCCGTCGCGTGAGAGGGCGCAGGGCGCGCCTGCGGGCGCATCGGCGCGTATGGTAGGCTGCCGGCGCCATGACCGAGCTCCTGGGCCTCGTGTTCTCGCCGTGGACCGAGAAGGCGCGCTGGGCGCTCGACGTCCGCCGCGTCCCGTACACCTTCCGGCACTACCAGCCGCTCCTCGGCGAGCCGGCGCTCCGGCTGAAGCTCCGCCGGCTCACCGGCCGTGTCTCCGTGCCGGTGCTCACCGCCGACGACGGGCGCGTGCTCGCGGACTCGGCGGACATCGCGCGCTGGGCCGACGGGCGCGGCGCCGGTCCGACCCTGTTCCCGGCCGAGCACGAGGCCACCCTCGCGCGGCTCATCGATCTGTCGGAGCGCGCCCTCGCCGCCGGTCGCGCCCGCGCGCTGTCGCGCATGCTGGCCGACGACGAGGCGCTCGCCGAGATGGCGCCGCGGCCGATCCGCCGCGCGCACGGCCCCCTCGCCTCGCGGCTCGGCGGGCTGGGCGTCCGCCGCACCCTGCGCAAGTACGGCGGCCACGAGGCGGGCGCCGAGGCGCACCTGCAAACGCAGGTCGAGGCGCTCGAGGAGATCCGCGCGATGCTCTCGCGGAGCGCGCCGCCCGGGGACGGGCCGAGGACGCTCCTCGGCCGCTTCTCGTTCGCCGACATCGCGATGAGCCAGGTGCTCGTGAACGTGGCGCCGCCCGCCGAGCTGAAGCTCGGCGCCGCCAGCCGCCGGAGCTTCTCCGACCCCGAGCTGCGCGATCGCTACGGCGATCTGATCGCGTGGCGCGACCAGCTCTACCGCGCCTTCCGGACGAGCTGACGGGCCCTGTCCGGCGAGCGGCGGCTCAGCGGCCCTCGGGGACGGGCGCGTCGCGCTTCAGGCGCGTCGCGCTTCACCAGCGCGCCGCGGCCTGCTCCGCCGCCTGTCTGGCCTGCGTGACCGCCGGCGCAATGCGGCCGCTCAGCCCCTCGACCACGGCCGGGGGCGCGGACTCGGGCGTGCCCGCCTGGAACGGCGGATCGGGGGCGTACTCCATGACGAGCTGCGCCGCCTGCGCGGCCTCCTCGCCCCGCATCTTGGCGGCGATCCGGAGGCCGAAGTCGATGCCTGACGTCACGCCGCCTCCCGTGACGCGGTTCCGGTCCTCGACGTAGCGCGCGTCGACGCGCTCGGCCGAGAGGAGGGGCAGGACCTCGCGGAATGCCCAGTGCGTGGTCGCACGGTAGCCGCGGAGCAGCCCCGCAGCGCCGAGCACGAGCGACCCCGTGCAAACGCTCGTGACGTAGCTCGCCTGCTCCGCGCGCGACGCGAGGAAATCGAGGACCTCGCCGTCCTCCATCACGGCGATCGTGCCGGCGACGCCGCCCGGAACGAAGAGGATCTCGAGCTCCTCGGGACACGTGTCGAAGGTCGCCGTGGGATGGAGGGTGATGCCCGAATCCGTCGTTATGGGGTCGAGCGTCTTCCACACGAGGTGTATTTTCGTACCTTCGATGATGCTGAACGTGCTCTGGGGACCGACGAGGTCGAGCAAGGTGAAGCCCGGATAAACCAGCATGGCGATGTGCTGCACAGGGGAGCCCTCTCCTTCAGGTGTCGTGGGCGATGGCCCGGGACCGGCGTCGTCTTGCGCGCACCCGCCGAGCGTTTGCAGGGTGGCGAGCGCGGCGCTCACGGCAGCGAGATCCAAGATTTGTCGGCGTCTCATGAGGCCTGTGTACGCGCTGCCGCGCGGCGCGACCATGCGACACGTTGTCCTGCGGCGCGATGTCGCATGGACGGGAGCGCCCGGGGGAGCGGGCGCTCCATGGTGGTGCGGTGCTTTGGACGAGAGTGCGGCAGATCGGAGGACCGCCAAGGCGCCAAGGACGCCAAGGCGCCAAGAAATATGAATGTTATTGGGCACTTGGCGTCTTGGCGACCGAATCCTCTGCGGTGCTGTCTGCGGTGAGTACCGCACCACCCGCTCGATTCCGGAGAAGCGAAGAGGCCTGTCCTAAGGACGCGATTCGCCGCCTGCCGCGCCGCCGGCGCCTGCCTCTCGGCCGCCGGCGCCTGTCTCTCGGCCGCCGGCGCCACCCGCACCGCCGGTGCCTGGCTCTCGACCGCCCGCGCCGCCTTCTCCGGACCAGCCGCCCTCTCCGAACCCGCCTTCTCCGGACCAGCCGCCCTCTCCGAACCCGCCTTCTCCGAAGCCCCCCTCTCCGGACCAACCGCCCTCTCCGGACCAGCCCCCGACGCCGGCGCCGGGATCCGGGGGGAAGTCGCTCAGGTGCGCGAACGCGTCGGAGCGCTGGGCCTGGCAGATGCCGAACGGCAAGGGCGGCTGCAGCACGCACGCCGCGCCCTCACCGCAGTCGCCGTCGTCGCAGCAGTACCGCTGACACGCGTAGAGCCCGCCCCTGCACGTGAACCCCGGGCCGCAGGTCTCGAACGACGTCGAGCAGGTCTCGCAGCTCTTGCTGTCGTTCGTCTGCCAGAGACACTGGAAGTAGCCGACGAAAGCATCGTAACCGCATTGCCCCACCTGCCCCTCGCACCCCTCGTTGGTGATGGGATTGCAGGTGACCATGAACCCGTCGACGACGACGCAGCTCCCTTCGCTCGCGGCCGCGTCGGGCGCGTCGATGCACGCCGGGAGGAAGCCGCTGCCGGACAGGTCGACCTCCTTGTCGATGAGGTCGTCGTGATCCGATGTCCCGACCGCCACGCACTCGCCCGCCACCAGCGTGGTCCCCGGCCCGCACCGCACCGCGGGCGGCGTGCCGTCCGGCTCGGCCACGCACTCGTCCCCTCGCTGCACCGTCCTGTCGCCGCACGCGAGCGACGGCGCCGCGGCCGGGGGGCGGGTCCCGCCGTCGCCATCGCCCTTGCACGAGGGGAGGATCAGGGCGCAAAGCAGCGCGCCGAGCAGCGCCGGCCCCGCCGCGCCGCGGCCGGGCACGAGGCGCGCTCCATCCCATCGCTTCCCAGCCATGCTTCCGCTCTCCATCTCTCGGGTGGGTGCCATCGCTTCGGTGTCTCCGGCTCAATCCAGCTTCGCCCCGGCCTCGATCCACGCGCGGATCGCCGCCCGCTCCTCCGCGCCGAGCTCGCCCCCGACCGGCATCACCGCGGTGCCCCGGGCCCGCTCGGCGCAGCCTGGCTCGATCTTGCAAACCAGGTAGCTCTCGTCCGCCGCGCCCGGCGCGATCAGCGCCCGGCCCGGCGCCTCGCGGGACGGCGCGCCGATGACCTCTCCCTCGGCGATCGCCGCCCGCCGCAGGTCGAGCCCCGACGCGCGCTCCGCCCCGTGGCACGGGCCCGACGCGCAGCGCTGGTCGAAGATCGCCTGCACCGCCTCGTAGCCCGACGCGACCGGGCCGCCGTCCTCCGGGTCGCTCGGACACCCCGCGTACGCGATGGGCTCGTCGGCGACGCGCGTGTCCGGCTGCCAGCCCTCCGGCAGCCCGCGCACGAAGCAGTAGAGCGCCCGCGTCGCGTCCTCGGACCAGCCGTTCTCGACGAGCGGCATGCGCGCCCCGAGCTCGTCGCCGAGGAGCCGCAGGTACAGGAAGCTCCGCTCGGGCCTGCCGGGCGCGAGCTGCCTGAGCTCGACGCCGGCGGCGTCGCGGCCGTTGCCGTTCGCGTCCCCGACGATCACGTCGGCCCCCCGCCGCGGCCAGCGCCGGAGGTCGAACGCCCTCGCGACGTCCTCGCCCGCCCGGCTCAGGTCGAGCCGCAGGCGCGACGCGGGCTCGAGCGGCGTGAACACGACGCCGCGGAGCTCCTGCCGGAACTCGGCCTGGCCCTCCACGACCGGCGCGCGCACCCGCGCCACCGCGCTCACGTCGCCCGCGGGCCCGTCCAGCACCACCGTCACCTCGGCGGGGACCCGCGGCGCGCCCTCGGGCACGATCACGCGCAGCAGCGCGCGCTCGACGCCGTCCGCGAACACCAGGCGATCGCCCGGGCGCTCGCAGCCGTCGACGACCGCGCGCGGATCGCCGACGCCCGTCTGGCAGAACGCGCCCGCGGTCGCGATGAACGCCTCGAACGACGACAGCTCGGGCGGCGCCCAGCCGCGGTGGCAGCTGCCCTCCGCGCCCGCGCACGACGGCGCCACGGCGCCCTCGTAAAGGGCCCGCGGCGTCGGAAAGCGCGCCGCGACCGGGTCTTGGCCGGTCGACGTTGTGGCGCCAGGGCCGGTCGACGCGGTGGCGCCGCCGTCGCCGCTCGACGGCGGGCCGCCGCCGTCGCCGCTCGCCGGCGGCACGCCGCCGCCGCCGTCGGAGCACGACGCGAGCAGGATCGCGCCGAGGAGCAGGCGAGAGCGTACCGGTGCGCGGGGCCGCGAGGTGGTCATGGTCACTCCCTGCGCAGCCGGACGCCGCCCGCGGCGCACTCGACCCGGAAGCCGTCGATGGGGGGTTCGGCCGCGAGCCGCTCGCAGGCCGCGCCGTAGGCGGCGTCGGGCGGCGTGAGCTTCGGGGTCGGCAGGACCCCGCGCGGCACCAGCGTGCCCAGCATGAACTGCGGCGACTCGAGCAGCGCCCCGCACACGCTGCGCACCCGGCGCTCGATCTCCTCGGGATCGAGCGCCGCCACCTCGGCGTCGAGCGAGGCCCCGAGGACCTGCTCGAGCGCCTCGCGCTCGCCCGCGTCGGCGAGCCCGGGCTCGCCGACGATGCGATCCTTGAGCGCCGCGATCAGGTCGGCCACCGTGGCGTCCGGCCGCTCCGACGCCGCCTCGAGGAGCCGCGCCACGAAGTCGCCCTCCGGGGCGAGATCGCACGTCGCGAACCGGTTCTCCCAGGCGAGGCGCGCCTGGAAGTCCAGCCCGCGGTGCCCGGGCTGGCCGTCGTCCACGAACACCCCGATCTCGCCGAGGAACGCGGCGTCCTCGATCGGCACGGCGGTCGGAGCAGGCCAGTCGAGCGCGCCGTGGGCCGCGCTCAGCAGCGTCCTGCCCGACAGCGGCGCGATGGCGTCGCCGACGCTGTTCCTGCGGCGGGCGGGGTCCTCCTCGGCGATGATCCAGGGGTCGAACAGGGGCGAGAGCGCGTACGGCTCGTCCGCGCAGCCCTCCTCCGGCGCCTGCAGGTTGAACCCGGGGCTCCGGAGCACCTCGAGGAGCAGGCTCACGTGCGAGAAGCCCGAGGCCAGGAACGCCTCCGTGGCGCGCAGCAGCTCCCCGCGGGCCGCGGCGCTGCGGGGATAGTAGTGCGCGACGGTGAGCGGCGTCCCGATGACCTCGCGCCACACCTCCTCGGCGATGCGCGCCGACACGAGGTACGCGAGCGCCTCGTCGGGGTTCGGGATCTCGCCGCGCTCGCCGCGCGTGAGGCCGTGCTGGCGCAGCCCGACGAAGCCTCGCTGCAGCGCCGCGGACAGGTCCCACATCGACGCGCGCGCGCCGCGCACGCTGCCGAGGAGCGCGTCGACCCCCGCCGGATCGTCGCCGATCTCCGAGAAGAACTCGCCGCACGCCGCGGTCCAGCCCCAGGGCCTCACCACCGCGTTCGGGAGCACGACGGGCAGCGGCTCGGCGTCGGCCGTCGACGCGACCGAGAACCCGCCGAAGCGGAACACGCCGTAGGCCCGGGCGATGCCGTCGTGGCCGTCCTTCGCCGGGGGCCCGCTCGAGTCCGAGAACAGGCTCTTCTCCAGCAGGCCCGGCAGCGGGAAGAACCGGTTCTTGCCGGGCTCCGGGTCGAAGGTGACCGACGCCTCGCTGTTGTGGCAGCGCAGGCACACGATGTCCCGGTGCAGGTAGGCGCCGCTGAACCGAGCGCCGAAGTTCTGCCGGCGCGCGAGCTCGAGCTTCACCGGGTCGGCGTTCGCGCCCGCGAAGCTCTGCGACACGATGCTGAACAGGTTCGCGATGTAGATGGAGGAGACGTCGTCGCTCTCGAGCGCGCCGAGCATCAGATCCAGCATCGAGAACTCGTCGCCCTGGGCGCGCGCCGGCTCGCGCCGCACGCGCTCGGCGGCGTCCCGGCGAGCGGCGCTGTCGGCGCTGAGGAGCGTCGAGAAGCACTTCGCGGAGCGCGCGCGCACGACGCGCAGGCTGTCCAGGTAGAAGTCCGACCAGCGGCGGAGGTAGTCGCGCTGCGACGTCTTGATCATGGCGAGCACCGCGTAGCGCCGCCCCGCGCTGAGCGGCGCGCCCTCGGCGAGCGGCGCGCCGCCGTCGACCTGCCGGATGAGGTCGGTGTAGAAGCGCACCTCGTCCTGGCTGCGCGGCCTCCGCCCCAGCGCCGCGACGTGCGCGCGGCGCACGAACGCGGCGTCGGAGTCCTGGCAGCGCGCGAGCGGGTCCTTCGCCTCCTCGACCGGGCGGTCCACGCCGGCGTCCGGGGGCTCGGGCGGCGGGGGCGTGCCCGCGTCGTCCTCGACCGCCGGCGCGCCGGTCGACCCCGGCGCGCCGGGCGCGTCGTCCGGGCCGCAGGCGCTTGCGCCGAGCAGGGCGCCGGCGAGGCCTGTCGCAAGGAGCAGCGTGGAGCTCAGCGTCGCGCGTCTCATCGTGATCGCCCCGTTCATCCGTGCCCGAGCACCCGCGCGAGCGCCGCTTCCGCGGACTCGCCTTCGTTGCGCGTCCCCTCGACGTCGCTCACCCCGAAGCCCTCCTGGGCGAACGGCCAGATCCCGAGCGCGAGCAGCGCGGCGATGCGCTGCTCGGGCGGCTTCACGAACGTCGTGGCGTGCCCGTCCGGCCCGATGGCCCCGTAGATGCCGCGCTGCCGCTCGCGGATGGGGCCGCCGAGGTACACCGTCACGTAGCCGTAGGGCCAGTGGTTGCGGCCGAAGTCGTTCTGCGCGCCGGGCGAGCGGCCGAACTCCATGTTGAGGATGATGAGGGTCCGGTCGAGGTCGAGCTTCCCCTCGGCCTCGGGCCCCTGCTCGTCCGGGCGCCGGACGTGCGACAGCAGCTCGGTGAGCGTGTTGCCGAGGTTCATCGCCTGCGTGCGGCACGTCTCGGCGTGGGTGTCGTAGCCGCCGCCGCCGTCGGCCATGACCAGCCCCGGATCGATGAAGCAGCAGTAGCGCGCCGGCATCACCGGGTGCGTGAGCAGGTGCGCGATGACCCGCAGGCAGATGGCCGGAGCGTTGACCTCCGTCGCGCCGCAGCGGGTGGTCACGGTCTGTTCGAACAGCGCGCTGTCGAGCACCGCGTCGAGCTCGTGCGCGCTCGCGACCGAGCGGATCGTCTGGCTCAGCTCCGACAGCCGCGAGGCGCGGAGCGGATCGCCCTCTCGCCTGTACCTCACCCGATCGCGGTACTGGTCGACGTAGCGCGACAGGAGGCCGTCGAACGCCGCCCGCTCGGGCTCCGTGCCGACCTTCGGCCGCTTCAGGAGCCCCAGGAACTCCTCGCTGCTCGCGCGGAGGAGCAGCGGCCGCGCCGCCGCGGGGTGGAGCCCTGTCGCGAGCGACGCCTGCAGGTTGTCGCCGGGGATGCCGAGGTCCGTGAAGGTGTAGGCGTACGGCGCGGCGCGCCCCGGATCGCCGTGCTCCATCGCGTGGCGCTGCACGTGGGCGCCGAGGCACGCCATCTGCGGCGAGCCGAGCGCGCGGCCGCACAGCGCGTAGGGGATGGCGGCCTCGTGCGGCTCCAGGTCGTGCCGGGTGACGACGATCCGCATGCGATCGAGGACGTCCTTGCGGGCGATCAGCGGGGCGAGGAGCGGCCCGAGGCTCACGTTCATCCCGAGCGCGTCGCGGGCGAAGGGGACCAGCTTGAGGTCGTCCGCCGCGAGCCCGCACTCCATGAGCACCAGGGAGAGCAGCGAGTCCTGCGGCGCGGCGGGGTTGAAGAAGGTGTGGAGCTGCGTGCTCCGCAGGTCCGGGTTCGGATCGTCGGGGCGCCCGTACGCCTCGACTCCATAGAACGTCTCCCACGTGGTCAGGCCGCCGTAGAGGAAGACCTCCAGGATGTTCTCGGCGCGGAGCTCGGGCGGGAGCCCGATTTGCCGGTACGGCTCCGGGGCCTCGCCGAAGGCCGCTCCGGCCCGCGAGCTCCGGAAGAGCGTGCCCGCCGCGGCCATCGCGCCGAGCGCCGCCCCCGATTGCAGAAAACGACGACGCTTCATCGCCCCAGCACCTGTCTCCTTCGACCAACCATCCAGCGCGGGGCGCGACACGCCCCTGGAAAATTACCGCACCACCGTCAACACCGAAGGATCGAGCGCCCGACCCGCGGCATGTGCCGAGTCGTGGCTCCCTGGTGACCTCATGAATGGTGACGGGCCCGTCGATCCTTCACGCGATCGAGCGTGGCTCGTCGTTTTTCACGGTGCCCACCGTTCATGCAGCGCACCTGCTCGATGAAGGGATTCGAGATGGACGCTCCTACGAGGCCTGCCCTCTCGATCTCCCCTCGATTCCTCTCCAGCGCGACTTCTGCAGAATGCGCCCATCGCGGGCGAGGTGGTATCGTGGTGCACGATCGCGACGCGCCTCCGTTGCTGCGGCGGCGGATCGCGGCCTCTGCGCGGCGGTCAGGCCTGGCGGCCGCGCGCGCGTCTGGCCGGCTTGCCCGGCTTGCCCGGCTTGCCCGGCGCGGGGGCGAGCCATCGATCGAGCTCGTCCGACACGTGGTGGAAGTCGAACGCTCCGGCGTCGATCCCGAGCTGGAGCATGGCGCCCATGATGAACGACGTCACCGCGGCGGCGGCCGCGCGCGGATCCAGATCGGAGCGCAGCTGTCCGCCGCGCGCGCCTTGTCGCACGAGGTGCTCGACCACGAGGTTCCACTCCTTGTGGACGGCGCCGAACGCCGCACGCGCCGCCGGGTCGCGCTGCGCGCGCAGGGAGAGCTCTTGAAGGACGGTGGCCAGGTGCGGATTGTCCTGGAAGCTGCGCCATGCGCGCTCGAGGTGCGCTCTCAGGCTCTCGGCCGCGTCCGCCGGGCCTGCGGCGCCCGGGCCGGCGGGCTGGCGCTCCTTTCCGAACTTGTCCGTCACGTGCTCGACGATGGCGACGAGCAGCGCGTCCTTCGTCCCGAAGTAGTAGTGCAGCGTCGAGATGTTGACGCCTGCGCGCGCCGCGATGTCGCGCGTCCGCAGCCCCTCCAGCCCCTTCTCGGCGATGAGCGTATATGCCGCCTCGAGCAGGTCGCGCCGCCGCGCTGCACCGAGCTCCGAGGTCGAGGCCTTGCCGGCCGCGGCGGCGCGTCTCGTCTTCGCCAAGTCCGCGCAACGCTACCGGTTTCCTCCGCCTCCAGCAAGCGCCCCCGGCGCCTGCCTTGACCGCCCGCCCGCCGTCGCGTACTGTCAATCAACTGATTGATTGACGTCCACTCGGATGGAGGTACCGCATGACGTCCTCGGGGCTTACGCCCGCGCCGCTCGCTGCGCGGGTTCAACGAAAGGCGATCGGCGTGGGAATGCGCCTGTTCTTCGCCTGGTCGCACCTGGCTTACCGCCTGCGTCCCCCGTGGGGCGGCAAGCTGCGCGCCGTCGATCATCTCACGGTGCCGTGCGCGGATCTCGGCGTGGCGGAGCGCTTTTATGTCGGGCTGCTCGGCGCGCGCGTGATGATGCGCGTCGACGCCCCGTTCCTCGCGCGGATGGGGCGGCCGGCGGACGAGATTGCGCGCGGCGTTCATCTCTCGATCGTGTTCGCGGGCGGGCCGCGGCTCGATCTCTTCGAGTCGCCGCTCGGGCAGCCGCCCCGCGAGGCGAATCATCCGCACTGCGCGCTCTGGGTTGCGCCGGGGAGGCTGCTTGCGTGGAAGGAGCGCCTGAACCGCGCGGGCGTCCCGACCTATGGTCCGACGCGGCTCGGGCCGCCCGGCCATGCGTCGCTCTATTTCAACGATCCGTTCGGGAACCGTCTCGAGCTTGTCACGCTCGGGTTCACGGGGGAGATCCCGGTCGGCGCGCCGGACGTCTCCGCGCTCGAGTACGCCTGGACCGGCGCCTGAGCGGCGCGGCCCGCGATCGCCTCCTTCATTGCGCACGGTGGAATTGAGCAGTATGGGGAGCGTATCCGAACGGCGGCCTGGCCGGGCCTTGCCCCGGCGGGGGGCGGACCCTACGCTCTCGCGCTGTCGTCATGAAAGGAGCGCTCCGATGCCTGTTGACGTGAAGTACACGACCCAAGCCACTGCTCAGGGCGGCCGCGATGGCCGGTCCAAGACGGCGGATGGTGCCCTTGACGTGAAGCTCTCGACGCCGAAGGAGCTTGGCGGCGCCGGTGGCGAGGGGAACAACCCGGAGCAGCTGTTCGCGGCGGGTTACGCTGCCTGCTTCCTTGGAGCCTTGAAGTTCGTGGCCGCGCAGGAGAAGGCGCGGATCCCTGCCGAGGCCACCGTGACGGCGACGGTCGGCATCGGCCCTCGTTCCGAGGGCGGCTTTGGCCTCGACATTGGCCTGCGGATCTCGCTGCCGGGCGTTGAGCGTTCGCAGGCTGAGCAGCTGGTCGAGAAGGCGCACCAGGTTTGCCCCTACTCGAACGCCACCCGCAACAACGTCCCCGTCCGCCTCGAAGTCGCCTGAGCGATCGTCGCCCCCCAATTCCCCCCAAATCTGAGCGACATCTCCCGCCGCTCTAGACCACCCCCCAAACCGCAGGCCCCCTGAGAGGGGGCTCGTCGCGCGGGGCGGCGACGGGCTGGTGTCTGAGCCCGGACATGTCTCCTCCGGCTCCGCCGGAGGAGACATGTCCCAGGCGAGTTCAGCCCGTCGCCGCCCCGCGCGACGAGCCCCCTCTCAGGGGGCCGTCCCCTCCTGATGGAGCGTCGCGAACACTCCCCCCCTCGCGAGCAGCTCCGCGTGCGTCCCCTGCTCCACCACCCGCCCATGGTCGAGCACGACGACCCGATCCGCGTGCCGGATCGTGCTCAGCCGGTGCGCCACCACGAAGCTCGTCCGCCCCCGCAGGAGCCGCCCGAGCGCCGCCTGCAGCCGCGCCTCGGTCAGCGCGTCCACCGAGCTCGTCGCCTCGTCGAGCAGCACGATCCGCGGATGGGCCACCATCGCCCGCAGGAAGCACACGATCTGCCGCTGCCCCAGCGACAGCCCCGTCCCCCGCTCGCCCACCTCGGTGCGCAGCCCCTCCGGCAGCGCCTCCAGCAGGTCGAGCACGTCCAGGTCCCGCGCCGCCTCGCGGATCTCGGCCTCGGTCGCCGCGGGATTGCCCAGGCGCACGTTGTCGAGCACCGTGCCGCTGAACAGGAAATTGCTCTGCAAGACCAGCCCCAGCTGCGCGCGCAGCGACGCGGACGAGGTCCTCGCGAGATCGTGCCCGTCGATGGTGACCGACCCCGCCGTCGGCAGGTACAGCTTCGCCAGCAGGTTCAGGATCGAGGTCTTGCCGCTGCCCGTGTGCCCGACCAGCGCGATCATCTGGCCCGGCTCGGCCACGAGATCGACCCCGTGGAGCACCGGCTTGCCCGGCTCGTACGCGAAGCTCACCCCCTCGAAGACCACCCGGCCGCGCGCGGGCGGCAGCGCCGGAAGGCCGCCCTCGTCGGGCCAGTCGGGCTCGGTGTCGAGCACGCGAAAGAGCCGCTCGGCGCCCGCCATGGCCGTGAGAGCCTGGTTGTACTGATTGCCAAGGACGGGGATCGGGTTGAACAAGAGGTTCGCGAGGAAGAAGAACTCCACGAGCACGCGGAGCTCGATCGTGCCGTGCAGCGCCTGATACCCGCCGACGACCACGAGCACGGCCAGGAACAGCTGCCCGTTGAACTCGAGGAGCGGGAGGAAAGCGGCCGAGTGGCGCGCCGCATCCATGTTGTAGCGCGAGTGATCGAAGATCAGCGCCCGGAAGAGCCCGCCGTTGATGTCCTGCCGCACGAAGCCCTGCGTCACGCGCACCCCCGTCACCGACTCGGCGAGCGTCGCCGTGACCCGGGTGAAGCTCTCCTGCGCGCGCTGGTGAGCGGCCCCGAGGCGCTTGTGGAAATAGACGATCAGCCCCCAGAAGACGGGCACCATCGCCGCCACCACGAGGAAGAGCGGCCAGTGCGCGCGGGCCATCAGCGCCATCGCCACCGCCATCGTGCCGAGCTGCACCGTGCTCACGAACACGACGTCCTGCACCGCCACCCGGATCGCGTCGATGTCCGAGGTCATGCGGCCGATGAGCCGCCCCACCTTCGTCTTCACGAAGAAGCTCATCGGCATGCGCAGGAGGTGCCTTTGCAGCCGATCGCGCATGTCGAACACCACGGCCTCGCCGAGCTCGAGCGCGAGGCGCGATCGGTAGTGGAAGACGACTTCCGTCAGCAGGGCGAACGCCGCGAAGCCGAGGACGGAGAGCACCGTGGCGCGCGCGTCGCGCCGGGCCACCGGGCCGCTGATGATGGCGCCGACCCCCCAGGTCAGGAGCGGGAGCTGGACCGACCTCACCACGACGAGCGCGAAGAGCGCGTTGCGCTTCCTCGCGTACGGGCGTGTGAACGTGAACACGCGCCGCACGAGCCCGAGATCGAGCCCGCGGCGGGCGTGGTCCCCCTCGTCGTCGATCGAGGCGCGCGCGAGGCCGAGCCGCACGTCGATCGGCGCCGGCTCGGCCGCGGCGCGCGCCGGCCCCGCCGCCCGCTCGGGGCGGCGCGGCGCCTCGCCGGCGCGGCTCACGCCGGCTCCTCGGCCGGGCCCGGCGCCGCGGGGCGCGCGCCCGCGCGGCGCGACGGGCTCTCGTCCCCGCGCGCGGCGGCGGCGTGCGCCTCGTGCAGCGAGAGCGCGCTCGCGTAGTGGCCGCGCCCCCGGAGGAGCTCCTCGTGGGTCCCCCGCTCCACGACGCGCCCCCGGTCGAGCACGATCACCTGGTCCGCGCGGCGGAGCAGGTGGGTCCGGTGCGTGGCCATGATGGTCGTCCGCCCCCGGGTCGCGCTGAGGATCGCGTCGAGGATCTCGCGCTCGGTGCGCGCGTCCACCGCGGCCGTCGGGTCGTCGAGCAAGAGCAGCGGCGGGTCGAGCAGCACGGCGCGCGCGATGGCGAGCCGCTGCCGCTGGCCGCCCGAGAGGTTGACCGCCGACTCGCCGAGCTCGGTGTCGTAGCCCTCGGGCAGCTCCCGGATGAACTCGTGGGCGCGGGCGATGACCGCGGCGCGCTCGATCTGCTCCCGCGTCGCGTGCGGGGCGCCGAACGCGATGTTGGCCGCAACCGTGTTGCTGAAGAGGAAGTTGTCCTGGAAGACGACCCCCATGCGCCGGCGGATCAGGTCGAGGTCGTGCCGCCGGAGGTCGATGCCGTCGAGCAGGACGCGCCCGGAGGTCGGATCGTAGAAGCGGGGGATCAGGCTGAGCAGCGTGCTCTTGCCCGCGCCGGTCGGCCCGATCACGGCGATGAACTGCCCGGGCGCGACGTCGAGGTCGACGCCGTGCAGCACGGGCCGCTCCGGGTCGTACCCGAACGTGACGCGCTCGAACACGAGGCGCCCCTCCGCGCGGGCGGGGCGCTCGGGCGCCTCGGGGCTCGTGATCTCGACGGGGGCGTCGAGCACCTCGAAGACGCGCCGCGCCCCGATGAAGCTCTGCTGCGCGGTGTTGACGATGGTCGCCATGCTCGCGATCTGCCCGGAGAACTGCTGCAGGATGCCGGCGAACACCACGAGCTGCCCGAGCGAGATCCGGTCGCGCGTGACGAGCAGCCCGCCCATGCCGAGCAGGAGGACGAGGCTCAGCTGCCCGAGCAGGTCGATGGTCGGGCTGAGAACGCTCACCTTCCGGAACGTGCCCTGCTGCTGCTCGCGCACCTCGCGGCTCCGCTCGTCGAAGCGGCGGTGGGCCTCGCGCTCTCGCCCGAGCCCCTTGATGACCTGGATCCCCTGCAGCCCCTCGCTGAAGCTCAGGACCATGCGGTCGACGAGCTCCCGGTTGTGCAGGTACGCGGGCCGCACCCACCGGGCGAAGAGCGTGCTCGCGATCCAGAGCAGCGGCGTCGGCGCGAGGCACACGAGCGTCAGCAGGGCGTGCGTCCGGAGCATGTACGCGACGTACACGCCGAGCGACAGGACCATGATCACGCTCTGGAGCAGCACGCCGTCCACGAACGAGCGCACGAGCTGCACGTCGCCGGTGACGCGGTTGATGAGCGAGCCGCTCGTGTTGGCGTCGAAGAACCGGAAGCTCAGCCGCTGGAGCTTGTCGTACACCCGCGCGCGGAGATCCGGGACGATCTCCATGTGGACGAGGTGGCCCACCGAGAGCGCGTACCCGTAGTTGAGCACCGCGCGGGCGGCCGCCATGGCGAGGATGGCGGCGCCGATCGAGAGGACCGCGGCCATGGGCTCCCGCTCCACGTCGACCCAGCGTCCGAGGCCGAGCGGCAGCGCGGGCGGGCGGATCGACGGATCGAGCCGGTGGCGAAGGATGTCGATGGCGAGCCCGGTCAGGCCGAGCCCCGCGAGCCCCATCGAGAGCAGGACGATCTGGTAGCCGAGGACGCGCGCGACCCGCCCCCGGTACGCCCAGCTCAGCCCGAGGAGCCGCGCGAGGAGCGAGCGCCCGCCGCGGGGGCGCGCTGCATCAGGCGCGGGGAGCGCAACGAGACCAGAACGTGAGCCGGACGACATCGGAGCAGGGCACCTGGCAGACCGGCCGCGCCGGGGCCCGTAACCTACTGGTTCGCGCGGCGTTGGCCAGCCGCTGGCGCGCGCGGATCGACGGCGCTGGTGCAGCGGCGCACGCAGGAGGACCGCCAGGCTGCCAAGGACGCCAAGAACGCCGAGAGATCTCGCTTCTCGGCAGCCTTGGCAGGCCGGCGGTCGGGTCTCCTCGTCGGGGCGCCGCTAGTACATCAGGTTGCCCTGGCCGAGCCGGAAGGTGATGTTCGAGCCGAACTGATCGCGCGCGCCCTGGACGCGCAGGAGCGCGGCCGAGATCCGGCCCTCGCGCGCCGACCAGCCGGCCGCCGAGAGGCCCGCGGCGATCTCGGTCTTCGCCTGCCCGAGGCGGTACCGCGAGACGGGGTGCAGCGACGTGCCGGCGACGCCGAGGACGGCGATCGCGTCGTCGATCTCGACCTCGGCCAGCTCCATCAGGCGCTTCTGGACGTCGTCCCGGGTGTCGTGGAACCGGCGCGCGAGCACCCGGGCGGCGAGCAGGCGCTGCTTCGCGAGATCGAGGTTGAACGCGGCGTTCAGGACGCGGAGCAGGCGCCCCATCTTGCTGATGTCCGAGTCGGGGAACTGGATGGGGGTGCCGAAGCGCGCCTCCAGCTCCCGGCCGGCCGGCGACTCCTTGAAGAACGACGAGACGTAGTAGGAGACCGCGTGCTCGATGTCGTTCCCGAAGGCGTTCGTGTGGAAGAACGGCGGCGTGTCGACGGCCTCGATGAGGGGCGGGGTGTTGAACGTGCCGTCGCCGTAGCTGTTGAGGTACCCGAGGTCGAGGACGTCGAGGTTGGGCTCGGCCTGCCCGAGCCCCCCGAACCCGCCGTCGAACGCCCCGAAGGTGGAGGTCGCCGGCGCCTTCCGGGTCCCCGTGTCCAGGTTGCGGTTCCGCCCGGTGTCCAGGTGGTTCGCCCCCGCGTTGGCGTGGCACACGTTGCACCGCCCGCGCTGCGGATCGAGGAACGCCAGCCGCCCCTCGTTCGCCTCCGGATCGGTGAGCTTCACGCGGGTGAGGTCGAGCTCGTTCGTCCGCCCCAGGCTCAGCTGGTAGGCCAGGGCGAGGTCGAGCTCCTGCTCCGTGGGGAGCCGGAACGAGACCCCCGCCTCGCGGCTCAGGTCCTTCGGGAAGTGCTGGGTGATCGCCCCGGTGAGGAAGTCGCGCAGCGACCCGCTGCCCGGGGCGCCGTCGCCCGACCAGCCCGTGCGATGCAGGGGCATGCCCTCCCCCTCCTGCGCCGGGTCCGGCGTGATGCTCGTCGCGAGCGAGAGGGTGTGCGGGACCCCGCGCATCACGTACTTGCCGTCGAGGTCGTCGAAGCCGTCGATGTTCTCGCGGATCAGGCCGAGCGTCTTCAGCTCGTACATCTCGAGGTCGACCAGCTCGGGCTCCTCCTCGTAGACGAACAGCGGGTCAAAAGGGTTGATGTCGAGGAGCGCGTCGATGAAGGGGATGTCAATCGTGAAGTTGTTTTCGACAGGATGACACGACCCGCAGGAGCGGCCATTGCCCTCGAAAGTTTCGCGAAAGAAGATATCAGCACCTGCGCAAATTTCCCTGGTCACTAGCCCAGCGATCACGCGAGGATCCCGCTCGCAGGCAGCGAGCCTGTCCTCGGCGGTGAGCGCGCTCGACACAGCGGCGTGGCTCTTGCCCTCCGGCGCGGGAGGAGCGCACGCGGCGAGGAAGGCGACGGCGACGAGCGGAGCGACGAACAACGAACCCCAATTCGAACTTGGCATAGCGCTCTCTCTTCCTGTTACCGTTGTTCCGTACAGCTGCCGAAACACGACGTTCATGGGTGCGGCGCGCCGCTCGGCGGGCGACACCGAGGAAACGCGGTGGAAACGGCTCGGCGGGAGTCGGCCGTCAGCGCGACCCGGGCCGGCCATGCGTGCTCAGCCGTTGACGAGATGGCCTATCGAGGCCATCCGTCATCCATGCCGCCTTCGAGGCGTGCCGGAGGTCCGTGCTCCGCTCCCGTGCAACAAGGGCGCTCGGGCCGCTCCGCCGTCAGGCGAGCCGTGCGGGGGCCGGCGCTAGGGCGATCTCAGGGGGCGACTACTTAGCGGACCAGGCCAGGCACAGCAATCTTCACCGGCCGTCGCAGCACAATTCCGACTTCTTCATGACCTAACCACGGAGGACCTCGAGACGATACGCGCCGGCTGCTCGACCTGCAACAGGGTTGCGATCACGGGCGAATCGGGCGCGATGAGGGGCCGGAAGCCGGGCTCCGCAGGCGTGCTCGGGGGATCGAAGCGAGGCATCGGCGTGACGACCGGCGGCGTCGCCCCACCGCTCCCTCGGCGGGGTCTGCGCCCGGGCCGGTCCAATGGCGAACGTTTAGACCGGCCGATGGCGCGCCTCCAACTCATTAGTAGCATGGGCCCCATGCATCCCGTGCATCTTGCCTCGATCGATCTGAACCTGCTCGTCGTCTTCGACGCCCTCCTGGCGGAGGGGAGCGTCACGCGCGCGGCGGCGCGCGTCGGGCTGAGCCAGTCGGCCATGAGCCACGCCCTCGGGCGCCTCCGCGCGCTGATCGACGACCCCATCCTGGTGCGCACGCCGCGGGGGATGATCCCGACGCCGCGCGCGCAGGAGCTCATCGGCCCCATCCGCGAGGCCCTCGCCCAGATCGAGGCGACGGTCGCGCGCCGCCCCCTCTTCGATCCCGCGACGGCGCGCCGCTCGTTCGCGGTCGCCACGGTGGATTACGTGGAGCTCATCCTGCTGCCCCGGCTCGTGCAAAAGCTCTTCACCGACGCGCCCTTCGTCGACCTCATCGCGCGCCCCTACGACAGCGAGATGTGGAGCTCCATGGAGACCGGCAAGGTCGACCTGGCGATCGGCCTGCTCCCCACCGTGCCCGCGGGGTTCTACCGGCAAAGGCTCATCGAGGAGCACTACATGTGCGTGGTGCGAAAGAACCACCCCGTGGTGGGCAGCAAGCTCACCCTCAAGACCTACACGAGCTTACCCCACGCGCTCATCAGCCCGCGCGGCGAGGGCGGCGGCCGGGTGGACGAGGTCCTGGCCGAGCGCGGGCTCTCGCGCCGCGTGGCGCTGCAGATCCCCCACTTCCTCGTGGCGGCCCACATCGTCGCCCAGACCGACCTCGTGCTGACCGTGCCGGCGCGCATCGCGCGCGTGTTCGCGGACATGGAGGCGCTGCGCATCATGAAACCGCCCGTTGAGCTCGGCGGGTTCTCGCTGGATCAGGTGTGGCACGAGCGGCAGGCGAAGGACCCGGCGCACATCTGGCTGAGAGGGGTCTTCGCCGAGATCGCGCGCGACAGCTGACGTGCCCGCCTCCGACCCCGCCGCGGCCCTGTCTCCCGGAGCGGGGGCCGGCGAGGCAGCGAGGCTGACTGAATCGGTTAAGTCGTTCTCCCCTCCTCTCTGCCTGCCCGTTCAGGCCTGGCCGCCGGGCGCGGCGATGAGCTCGACGCCCTCGCGCTCGGCGAGCTGCCGGTGCAGCGCGGTCAGCCGCGCGGTGACGGGGCCGCGCTCGCCGCGGCCGATCGCGCGCCCGTCGAGGCTCCGCATCGCGATCACGCCGGCGCCGGTGCCGGTCAGGAACGCCTCGTCGGCGGCGAAGAAGTCGAGCCGCCCGAGCGAGCGCTCCACGACGGTGAGCCCGATGCCGCGCGCGAGCTCCATCACGGCGGCGCGGTTGATGCCCTCGAGGCACCCGTCGGTGGCGGGCGGCGTCGCGAGCACGTCGCCGCGCAGCGCGAACACGTTGGCCACGCTGGCCTCGGCCACGTGGCCCCGCGCGTTCAGCAGCAGCGCGTCGTCGGCGCCGCGCTGCCTGGCCTCGAGCTTCGCGAGGGCCGAGCCCAGGTAGTTCAGGCTCTTGATCCGCATGTCGAGCGCGTCCGCGTCCGGCCGGCGGTGGCTCGACGTGATGAGCTCGAGCCCGCGCCGGCGCTGCTCGTCGTCGAAGAGGCGGATCGGCCCCACGATGCAGAACAGCCCCGGCCGCTCGCAGGTGGTCGGGTCGACGCCGAGCGGGCCCACGCCGCGCGTCACCACGAGGCGGACGTAGGCCTCGCGCTCGGCGTGGGCGCGCGCGGTCTCCTCGACGATCGCGCGGAGCCCCTCGATCGGGCGCGGCAGCGCGATGCCGAGCGCCTTCGCGCCGGCCTCGAGCCGCGCGAGGTGGCGGTCGATCCGGAAGAGCCGCCCCGCCGCGACGCGGATGCCCTCGAAGATGCCGTCGCCGTAGAGCAGCCCGTGATCGGTCACGTTCACGGTCGCGTCCTTCACGTCGACGATTCGCCCATCGATCCATGTCTTCATGACGTTCACCTCCTGCTGTCTCCCTGGAGAGCGCGCGCGACGCGCTCGGCGGCGTCGCGCGTGTGGCGCACCGCGGCGTCGCGACGATCGCCGCGCAGGCTCTGGGCGGCGGCGGCGCAGGCGATGCAGCCGTGCAGGCCGCCGCGCGCGAGCACCGGGGCCGCGATGACGGTCAGCCCGTCGATCCACTCGCCCTCGTTGACGTCGTAGCCGCGCCTCGCGGCGCGCTGCGCGGCGGGGCCCGCGCCCGATGCGCCCACGAGCTCCGGCGCGTGCGCGAGGTAGAGCCGGCCGCTCGCGGTGACGTCGACGGGGACCTCGGCCCCGACCGTCGGGGCCGCGCGCAGGAGCCCCGTGCCCTCCGCCTTGTCGAGCACGACGAGCCGCCCCGCGCGCGCGGCGACGAGGAAGAACGTCTCGCCGAAGGCGCGCGCCGCCCGCTCGAGCTCGGGCTTCGCCACGCGCGCGACCGGGTCGAGCCCCTGCGCCCCGAGCCCGAGGCGGATGAGGCCGACGCCGAGGCGGTAGCGCCCCTCCCCGTCCTGCTCGACGAGCGCGTGCGCCGCGAGCGACGCGAGCAGCCGGTGCAGCGTGGCCTTGGGCATGCCGAGGCGCGCCGCGAGCTCCGCGAGCGAGGCGCTGCCGCCGCCCTCGCGCAGCGCCTCGAGCGCGCGCACCGCCTTGTCGACCGTTCCGGATCGTTCCATTATTCGGAATGAAGTTCCGATAAATGGTTTACTCCGGACCCGGGCCGCCGTCCAGGGCGCGCCTGTCGTGCGCCTCGGCGCCGCGGGATCCGGCGCGCGCGGGCGGCGCTGCGCGGGGCGCGGGGCGGAGGCCGGAGGCGCGGGGGGAGCGGGCTCAGGGGCGCCGGCGAGGCGCGCGCTGGTGTCGCTCGAGGAGCTTGGATAGCGTCCGTTCGATCACGCGGAGAGCCGCGGAGGCGAGGAGCTCATGAGCAAGGTCGATTCGGTCGTACTCGTCCACGGCGCCTGGCACGGCCCGGCGTGCTGGTCTCAGGTCGCGTGCCGGTTGCTCGGCAGCGGGCTCGACGTCCGCGTGCCCGCGCTGCCGAGCGCCGGGCCGGACGCAGCGCGGCTCGGCGGGCTCGCGGCCGACGCCGAGGCGGTGCGGGCGGCGCTGGCCGAGGTGCAGGGCAAGGCCGTCGTGGTCGCGCACTCGTACGGGGGGCTGCCGGTCACCGAGGTGGCGGCGCGCACGGGCAAGGTCGCCCACCTCGTCTACCTGTGCGCGTTCCTGCTCGGCCCGGGGGAATCGCTGCTCTCGGCGATCGGAGGCCAGGAGCCGCCGTGGTGGATCACCTCCGCCGACGGCCGGACGATGCTGCCCAGAGGCGCGCGCGACGTCTTCTACAACGACTGCGCGGACGAGGTCGCGGCCGCCGCGGAGGCTGCCCTGCTGCCCCAGGCCAGGGCGTCGTTCGCTCAGCCGCTGAGCGCCGCCGCGTGGCAGGAGCTGCCGTCCACGTACGTGATCTGCGAGCGCGACAACGCCATCCCGGTGTTCGCGCAGGAGGCGATGTCGCAGCGCGCGCGGCGGGTGCGGCGCCTCGACGCGGGCCACTCCCCGTTCCTGTCGCGGCCGGACGACCTCGTCGCGCTCGTGCGCGAGGCCGTCGCGGCCAGCTGAGCCGGCGCGCGCGGGCGGCGCGGCGCCGACAGTTCCTCTCGCGACCCGCGAAACGGCGGCGAGCCGCCGCCGTAGTCGCTGGCACGGCGGCCTGTCGCGGCACGCGGGATCGCGCCTGGCGATAGCCGTGGAGGAACAAGCCATGACTGTCCTGAACATCGCCTCGATCGAGAAGCTCGGCTTGCCCGGGCTCGAGCATCAGACCCTCGCCGGCCCTCGCGAAGGACTCCGGAGCGTCGAGGTCTGGATGCAGACCATCGCGCCCGGCGCGCAGACGCCGAGGCACCGGCACGCCTGCGAGGAGGTCGTCGTCGTCCTGCGCGGATCGGGGACGTGCGAGATCGACGGAGCCGTCCTGTCGTTCGGCCCGGGCTCGACGCTCATCGTGCCAGCGAACGCCCCGCACCAGATCTCGAACACCGGCGCGGACGAGATGCACGTCATCGCCGCGCTGGGCGCGGCGCCGGTCACCGTGGAGACGCCCGCCGGCGAGCGCATCGCGCTGCCGTGGGACCAGCACCGCTTCTCGCCCGAGGCTGCGACGGTGCCCTGAACCGCGGCGGCCGTGCGCCTCGGCGAGCTGCGCTGCTGCGCGGCTGCTTGAGGGGCAGCAGCGCTGGAGGCGCGGCGCCGGCGCGCAGCGCCTGCTGCGCGCGGTGTCGTCCCTGGTACGCGGCGTGCCCTGCGCCGGTCGATGCAGCGCTCCGGCGCCGCCGTCGTTCGCCGGCCCGTGCTCGCACGGCGGCAGCGCCGGCGGCGCGGGCTCGCCGCGCCGAAAGCTCGCCTCGCGCGACGCTGGCCCGAAGCCACGAGAGGTGCCACCGCCATGTCAGAACGAAAGCTCTTCTACCCGGAACGCTTCAAGACCGCCTCGCAGTACTACACGACCGGCCGCCCCACCTATCCGAAGCTCCTCAGCCGCCGCGTCGCCGAGCTGGTCGGGCTCACGCGGGACGGCGACGTGCTCGATCTCGGGACCGGCCCGGGGTTCCTCGCGATCGACTTCGCGCCGCGCGCCCGGGCGGTGACCGCGATCGATCCGTCGCCCGAGATGCTCGCGGCGGCCCGGGCGAACGCCGCTCGGGCGGACGCCTCGATCCATTTCGTTCAGGGCAGCTCGTACGAGCTGGGGCCGCACCTCGGCCGCTTCCACCTCGTGACCATCGGCCGCGCGTTCCACTGGATGGACCGCGTCGAGACCATCAAGTCGCTCGACGCGCTGCTCGAGCGAGGCGGCGCGGTGGCGCTGTTCGGGGAGACGTACCCCGAGGTCCCGGCGAACGCGTGGCACAAGGAGTTCCAGGCGCTCATCGACAAGTACTCGACCGAGGACCCGGCGCGCCCGCAGATCCGCGAGGCGGTGAAGAACGAGGCCGTGCTGCTCGACTCCGCGTTCAGCCACCTCGAGCGCGTCTCGGTCCTCGAGCAGCGAGCGACCCCCGTGGAGCGCTTCGTCGACCGCGCCCTGTCGTTCGCGGCCACCTGGCACGGCCGGCCGGGATCGCGCGAGGAGGACCTGGCCGTCGAGGTCCGCAGGGCGCTGGCGAAGCACGCGGACGCGGACGGCGTCGTCCGCGAGGTCCTGGAGGGACACGCGCTCGTCGCCCGTCGCCCGCGCGAGGTGGCGTCCGACTGACGCGGCGGAGGGCCCCGCCGCGCGCCGCGCGCGCTGGCTTGTCGCAGCGAGCGCTGGGCCGTAGAGAGAGGCTGCGATGCCCCCTGCCGGTCCGCTGGGCCGCCTCCTCCGCGCCTGCGCCGCCGCCGCCGTCGGCCTCGCGCCGGCGGGCTGCGTCTTCTACACGCGGCTGTCGACGTACGCGCCGAGCCCCACGGCCGCCGACATCGGCGGCGGGCTCTCGGACGGCGAGCTGCGGGTCCACGCGATCACGAGCTCCCGCGCGGTCACCTCGGTGATCCGCGACGCGTTCCGCGGACCGCGCTTCGCCTACAGCGAGGAGGCCGTCGAGGACAACTCGGCGCATCGCGAGCCGGGGCGCGACCTGTGCGCGCTGCTCGAGCGCTCGGGCGCCGAGCTGCTGCTCGTCGCCTCGGACGAGCTGACGTTCGACGGCGAGCCGCCGGAGCAGGAGTGCCTCCGGCGCGAGACGGTGCCGAGCGGGAAGCCGTTTCCCGAGGAGGATCCGCTGGTCAGCGTGTGCGTCGAGCGCGAGGACTCGTCGAAGTACGAGGCGCGCCGGGCCAGGTACGGAGAGCTGACGTCGGTGGTCGAGCTGGTCACGCCGGCGCGCTGCGCGAAGCCGCCCGCGCTGGGCGCGACCGCCGCCGCGCTGTCAGGGACGCCCGAGCGCATCCGGGAGCAGCTCGCGGAGCTGCTCCCGCGCGCGGCGGTCGTCGAGGCGCGCGGCGAGAGCGCCTGGGCGCAGGCGCTGCCTGGATCCGCGCCGAGCGCGGGCGCCGAGGCCCGGGTCCTCGCGCGGGAAGGCGCCGCCGCCAAGACCGGCGTCGTCACGGAGGTGACCGGGGATCGCGCCGAGGTCCGCAGCCTCTGGCCCGATCGGCCGTTCCAGCCGAACGACGGCGTCGTCTTCGGGGGCCCGCTCTGGGCCCTCGCGCTCGTCCCGGAAGCCCGCGTGTCCGTGGGCAACGCCGTCTCCGCCGGCCTCGCCTTCGAGGCGTATCGCGTGCATCACGGGCCGCTCCTCGGCCTCGGCGTGCATGGAGTCGTGGGGACGTCCGGCCCGGCCGGCGTCGGCGGCTTCGGAGGCCACCTCTTCGCAGGCTACGTGCTCTGGCCGATCCCGACGCGGCTCGGCCTGTATTTGCGCGGCCATGGCGGCCTGGGCTCGGTGCGCGCGGGAGGCGGCGCGGAGACGTTCGGGTTCGTGGGCCTCGCCGCGGGCGCGAAATGGCGCGCGCCGTCCATCCTCGTGGTCGACGCCTCGGGCGGCTACGATCTCGGCCCCTCCGCGGCGGTCTCCACCGGGGACCCGGCGCGCACGGCCGCGTTCGCGTGGCGAGGGCCTGCCATGCGCCTGACGCTGGCGCTCGATCTCTAGGTTCCCGGCACGCTGGCGCGCGCCGCGTCGCACTCCGCGCAGCCCTCGCCGAGCGGGCAGAGGAACAGGAGCGGGCTCATCGCGAGGTGCTCGACCGCCACCGCGACGAGATCGCGTGAAGCGCACAGGCGAGCGTGCGCGTTTCCCACCCTCCCTTCCCGCTGCATCCCCCGCTCGCGCAGCCAGCCATCGGCGAGCCCGAAGCGCCGGCAGCAGTGATCCGTCTCGTGGATCATCTCGGTCCGGGCCGCGCCGTCGACCTCGATCACGCACGGGTGCGCGACCGAGTAAGGGACCCGCGCGATCGCCTCCGCGACGTGGAGCGTCGTGTTCTCGGCGTGCGTCACGCCGAGCAGCAGCACCTGGCCCCCGAGCTCGTGGACGCGGCCCGGGGGGCTGTCCGGCCCGTGCGGGGGCGACAGCGGCTGCGGCGCGCAGATGCGCTCGGCGGAGGGGCCGGCGGCGGCGAAGGAGCCGCCGGGGTGGTCGCTGCGCACCACGCCGGGCTGGCGCCAGAACATCTCGGCCGTGATCCCCATACCCGACGTCGGCGTGGACCGGGGATCGAACACGCCCTGTCCGTCGGTCATCGTCGGCATCACGAGCGTGCCGGCGTCTCCGACCGCCGCGCGCAGGGCGCGGATCAGCCCGAGCGGCCCGCCCTCGACCGGACGCACGGCCCTGAAGGAGGTGTGGACGAGGAGGACCCCGCCCGGCCGCACGCCGAGCGCGAGCAGCTCGGCGACCACCTGGGCCACGCTCGGCTCGTGCATGCTCCAGGAATAACATTCTTGGGCGCCATCGCGGCGGATGCCCGATAGCCCGCGCCGGTCCCACGAGCCCATCGCATTGGAACCGTTGATGAACATTGATGAAAATCGACGAAAGCAGGGCGCTCCGCCCGCGCGCGCCTCACGGGGTGCGCCGCGGAATTCGAGGGCACGGGCCTCCTCCGTCCGCGTTATCTCGGCGTTATCAACGCGAGCGCACGCTCACGCGCCCCACCTCACACCGATTTCTGTACATCGTGCCGGAGAGCCGTGTTACCGTTCCAGGTCATGGTCGCCGCTCTCTGGGCGCTGACCATTCAATCCCATCGCCGAGTCGGCGCCGGAGGCTCGGACCGCTCGTCGCCGGATGTGCCGCGCGACGCCATGAGGCATCGGTCCGAGCTGCCTGCGCGTCCGCGCGAGCTGGAGGTGTCCATGTCCGCAATGCGACAGATGCGTATTCTCTATTTTGCACCTCGCGCCTGCTGGCCGCTCGACACCGGGGCCAAGCTGCGCAACTGGCACTTTGTCCGGCAGCTCTCGCGCTTCGCGCGGGTGACTTACCTGAGCTTCGCCGACGACGGCGCCGTCCGGAACGGGCGGGCGAGGATGGGCGGCGCGGGCCCCGCCCCTCCTCCGATGAACGATATCGCGCAGATCACCGATCAGGTCCTCACGCTCACCCAGGAGCGGCCGAACTCCCTGGGCAAGATCCTGCGCGGGGCCGTGGGGCCGCTGCCGCTCGTCGTCCTCAATTACACGACGAGCGCCATGCGCCAGGAGCTCGCGCGCGTCCTCGACGAAGGCCAGTTCGACGCCGTGCAGGTCGAGAGCGTCCACCTCGCGGGGTATCTGCCCCTGCTGCGCGCGGCGCGCAATCGGCCGCTGCTGCTCTGCGACTGGCATAACATCGAATCGGAGGTGCTCTCTCGATACAGCAAGAACGCGCCGGATCGCCTCCGCGGGCTCGCGGCGTCCGCGCTGGCGTCGCAGCTCGCCGGCTTCGAGCGCAAGGTGCTGGAGCAGTTCGACGCGCACCTCACGGTCAGCGAGCGCGATCGCGACAAGCTCCTCGCGCTCCGGCCCGGCCTGCGCGCCTTCGCCGTCGACAACGGCGTCCACGTGGACGCCTTCCCCGCGGGCGCGGGCGGCTCCGCGCCCGCGCCGCGCCGCCGCGTCGTCTTCGTCGGTTCGATGGATTACCGCCCCAACGCGCAGGCCATCGTCGCCTTCGCGCGCGACCTCTGGCCCGCCATCCACGCGGCGCGACCGGCGTGGCGCCTCACCGTGGTCGGCCGGAGCCCCGGGCCCGAGGTGCGCGCGCTCGGCGCGCTGCCCGGCGTGGAGGTGACCGGGACCGTGCCCGACGTGCGGCCCTACTACGCCGACGCGCTCGCGTCGGTGGTGCCGCTCTGCATCGGGGGCGGGTCGCGGCTGAAGATCCTGGAGGCGCTCGCGGCCGGCGTGCCCGTCGTCTCCACGCAGCTCGGCGCGGAGGGGCTCGCGCTGCGCGACCGCGAGCACGCGCTCATCACCCGGACCCCGGAGGAGATCGGCGGCGCGCTCCTCGCTCTCGACGCGGATCCGGCGCTCAGGGCGCGCCTCTGCGCGGCCGGCCGGGCGCTCGTCCAGAGCAGATACGACTGGAGCGTGGTGGGCGACACGCTCGCCCGCATCTACCAGCAGCTGCACCAGCAGCGCCGCGGCGCCCCGGGGGCGCACGCGCCCGGGAGCCTCTCCGCGACGCCCAGCTGACCCGACCCCCCGCGGGATCAGGCCACCGCGGCGAAGGCCTCGAGCCACGCGTCGGCCTGCCGCTCCGCCGTGAACCGCGACAGGAGGCGCGCCCGGGCGCGGGTCGCCCGCGCCCCCGCCTCCTCGGGCCGCGCCAGCGCGTCGAGCAGCGCGCGCGCCAGCGCGTCCGGCTGCCCGGGCGGGACGAGCCACCCTGTCTCGCCGTCCAGCACGAGCTCCGGCACGCCGCCGACGGCGGTCGCGACGACCGGCGTCCCGTAGGCGAACGCCTCCAGCACCACGTTCGGCAGCCCCTCGGTGCGCGACGGCAGCGCCAGCACGTCGAGCGCCCCGATGAGCTGCGCGCCGTCCCGGCGCAGGCCGAGCATCCGCGCGCGCTCGCCGAGCCCCCGCGCCGAGAGCTCCGCCCGCACCGCGGCCTCGTCCGGCCCGTCCCCGACCAGCACGAGCGCGGCCCGCGCGTCGGCGCGCGCCACCGCCGCGAACGCCTCCACGAGCGAGCGCTGCCCCTTCTCGGGGCTGATCCGCCCCACCGCGCCGACGAGCCGCGCCGGCGCGCCGAGCCCGAGCTCCGCGAGCAGCTGGGCGCGCGGGACCGGCGGCGGCATCCGATCCAGGTCGATCGCGTTCGGCACGTGGAAGATCCGCGCCTCGCGCACCCCGCATGCGCGCACCGCCGCGCGCTGCGCCTCGGACACGACCACGACCCCGTCGTGCCAGCGCATCGTCCGACGATCGGCCCACTCGAAGAGCCGCACCTTCAGGTCCTCGCCCGTCCACCCGCGCGCCACGGCCAGCACCCGCGGCGCGCCGCGCCCGCGCAGCCCGAGCGCCAGGAGGTCGGCCTTGTACCCCACCGTGCACACCACGTCGGGCCGGAGCCGCGCCGCGATCGCGCGGAGCCGCCGCGCCCCCTCGAGCAGGTCGTAGCCCCGCTCCAGCGCGAGCGGCTCGGCCTCGAACCCCTCCGCGCGCGCCCCCACGACGAGCGGGTTGTCCGCGACCTTCGCCTCGCGGTGCGGGATCACGGCGAACGAGACGTCGCACGCGCCGCGATCGCGCAGGATCCTCGCCGACTGCACGGTCTGCCGCTCCGGGCCGCCCCAGAAGCGACAGGGCATCAGGTGGAGGAGCCGTAGTCGCCGCAGAGCCCCCGCTTTACACGATCGCCCCGCGCGCCGCACCAGGTTTACCCGGCGCCGGGGCGCCGTGGTACGAGCGCGAGAGGCGGGGTCCTATGCGGAAGATCAGCGTGTGCACGGTGGTCATCAACCTCGACGTCGGCGGCCTCGAGAAGGTCGCCGTGAGCCTCGTGAACGGCCTCGATCGCGCCCGCTTCGACCCGTCGCTCATCTGCCTGGACGCCCCCGGCAAGCTCTTCGATCAGGTCGACCTCCCGCCCGGGCGCCGGCTCGTCCTGCGGCGCCGCCCGCGGCTGAACCTCGGCTTCGCCCGCGTCGATCCCGAGCTGCCCCTCGCGATCCGCGGCTTCCTGCGCGACGTCCGGGCCGACGTCCTGCACGTCCACAACTTCGCCCCGCTCATCTTCGGCGGCGTCTCGTCGCGCCTGCTCTTGCCCCGGCCCCGGGTCGTCTACTCGGAGCACAACGAGATCAACAGCGCGAGCCCCCGCTCGCTGCGCAAGTTCAGGGTCTACGTGCGCCTCGCCGACGCGATCGTCGCGGTCTCCGGCGATCTGGCGACCAAGCTCCGGCGCGATCTCGGCGTCCCGAGGCCCGTCCACGTGATCCGCAACGGCATCGACGGCGCGCGCGTCCGCGCCGGGCGCGGCGACCGCCTCCGCGCCGAGCTGCGGTTGCCCGGGGACGCCCGCGTGCTCGGCACCGTCGCGGTGCTGTCGCGCCAGAAGGGCATCGATGTCCTGCTCGACGCCGCCGGCGAGGTCCTCGCGCGCGACCCGCGCGCGCACGTGGTGATCGCCGGAGACGGGCCGGCGCGGGCCGACCTGGAGGCCCGGCGGGCCGGCATGGCGGCGCGGGATCGCGTGCACTTCCTCGGGCTGCGCAGCGACGTGCCCGACGTGATGGCGGGCCTCGACGTCTACGTGCTCTCGTCCCGCTGGGAGGGGCTCCCGCTCGCGGTGCTCGAGGCGATGGCCGCCGGCAAGCCGATCGTCGCGACGCGCGTCGGCGGCGTGCCGGAGGCGATCGAGGACGGCGCCGGCGGCCACCTCGTCGCCCCGGAGGAGCCGCGTGCGCTCGCGGATCGGCTCCTCGCGCTGCTGTCCGATCCGGCGGCCGCCGCCGCGATGGGCGCGCGCAACGCGCAGGCGTTCGACGCGCGCTTCAGCCTCGGGGCGATGCTCGCGGCCCACGAGCGGCTGTTCGCCGAGGTCGCGTCCGCGCCGTAGCGGCGGCGCCGCCGCCGCTCTTCAGGCCGGGCGCGGCGAACGATCGAGATCCGACGCGCTCGGGACGGTCCGCGGATGAAGGAGCGAAAAGACGCGGGACGAGCGATGACGGAAACCCGTGAGTTCGAGATGCCAGCGCCGCGGCCGCCGCTTCAGATCGGCATGGTCCTCTATCCGGGTATCACCACGGCTTGCTGGGCTCGATACCCACGTGCCCGGGCGCATCATCGAAGGCGAAAAACATCAACCCGTCTGGAACTCGTGAAGCGGAGTTGGACAGGTGGTACTGGAGGCGGAGTCGAAGATAGACGCCGATCTGGAGATCAAAATTCGCGACCGTGGGCATGAGAGCCCATGACAAAACGCGCGCGCGCAGGAGCGGTGGATTGGACAGTCTTGGCGGCGGGTCTCTCCCTCATGGGATTCGCTTGCGGACCGGTAGACGATTCCCAGGGGACCAACGAGACGGGCGGGACATCCGCGTCCAGCGGCGGTGCGAGCTCGGGCACGGGAGGGCCTGCCACCACCGGCGCAGGGGGAGCCCCCGCGACTGCCAGCAGCAGCAGCAGCAGCAGCAGCGGCGGCAGCAGCAGCAGCGGCGGCGGCGGCGCGGGGAGCGCCACCACGGGCGCGCAGACGGGGAGCGGCGGCAGCGATGGCACCGGCGGCGCCCCCGAGGATGTCTACAATCCTGACTTCAAAGAGTTCTATGGCGAGGATTGTGACGTCGGCGAGGCCAAGGAGGTCAACAACAGCAAGCTGCCAGACCTGTTTGCGTCCTTCGACGGCTCGCGCATGTCCAAGAAATCGGAGTGGCGGTGCCGCAGGGCCGAGCTGAAGAAAGCCGTCGAGACGTTCATCCATGGTGAGAAGCCGGGCAGGCCCGAGAAGGTCACCGGGACGGTGAGCAGCACCTCCATCGCGGTGCACGTGGAGCACGGCGGCAAGAGCATCGACTTCAGCGTATCGGTGAGCCTGCCGCGGGGCGCGAGCGGCCCCGTCCCGGCCATCATCGGGCTGGGCGGGGGGAGCCTGGATAGAGCCCTCCTCACCGAGGAGGGGGTCGCCACGATCAACTACAACAACAACGCCATGTCGAGCGAGACGAGCAGGAGCGGCCTGTTCTCGAACGTCTATGGCAACACGGGCGCCAGCGCTCAAGTCGGCTGGGCCTGGGGCGTGAGCCGCATCATCGACGTGCTGGTGGACGAGCGGGACGCGGGGCGGAACGACATCATCGATCCCACGGCCATCGGCGTCACGGGCTGCTCCAGGCTGGGCAAGGGCGCGTTCACCATCGGCGCGTTCGATGAGCGGATCGCGCTGGGCATCCCGCAAGAGTCCGGCACCGGCGGCGTATCCGCTTTCCGGATCGTGAACACCAACCCGACGGGCCCGAACGGGAAGCCGGCTCAGTCGCTGAGCTCCGCCTGGAGCGAGGCGCAGGGGTGGTTCGGCACCGTCTTCGGCAACTACAGGAGCAAGGTGAATGTCATCCCGGCAGACACGCACTCGATGGTCGCCATGTACGCGCCGCGCGGGCTGCTCGTCCTCGACAACTCGCGCATCGGCGAGCTGGGGTCGATCGCTCAGCACGCGGCCACCGCGGCCGGCGGAGAGGTGTACAAGGCGCTCGGCGTGGAGAAGAACGTCGCTTATCACGGCGGCAGGCCGTCGGATCCGCACAATCATTGCTCATTCTACCCGGAACAGGCGGAGCCGCTGAGGAGGGCCATTCGCGCCCACCTGACTCGGAAGGCTGATCCGGATGGCAGAATGGAGCCCCAGCCGGTCGCCACCGCCGACCTGGGCGAATGGATCGATTGGGATACTCCCACGTTGGAGTGATCGCCGTCCGCCGCCCGGCGCGGCCCGTCATTCCAGGGGAGACACGGGAAAGCAAAGCGATTCGGGGAAGTCAAGGCGAATCGCCAGGCTCACATTGGATGACACAAGGTTCGTTACGCGATCCGCCGTGCTCCTGGAAAAATGAAGCTGGCGCATGAACCCATTCGGGACGCGTCGGCCCCGAGCTCCTGGCCCTCCCCGCCAAGTAATCCGAGATACAAGGCAGAACGCGACGGCCGCGGTCCCGGAGCCCCGCGTCCATTGACGCTGTCCGTGCGTTCGCGGAGCATGCGGAGCTTCGTCGAATTGCCCGACACCAGGGAGGACGCATGAGCTATCGCCTGAATCTGGTCTCTCCGGAGCTGCGCGCGAACCCGTATCCTTATTATGCCGAGCTGCGACGCTCCGCTCCGGTGTGCCAGGTCGATCCGGGGGGTCTGTGGGCGCTCAGCCGCTACGACGACGTGGCCTTCGCCCTCAAGAACACCGAGCTGTTCTCCTCGCAGGGCGGCCGGGTGGCGGTGCTCCCGCCCTGGCTCGATCGCAATCCGATGGCCGACTCGCTGCTGCTCATGGATCCGCCGCAGCACACGAGGACCCGGGCCATCGTGAGCCGCGCGTTCAGCGCGCGCGTGATCCCGCAGATCGAGCCCGTGTTGCGCGCGGTGACCCGGGAGTTCGTCGAGCGGCTGACCCCCGGGCGCGAGCTCGACTTCTACGCCGAGCTCGCGATGCCCCTCCCGGGGGCGGCCATCGCCGAGCTCCTCGGCCTCGACCAGGCGCTGCGCGCCCATTTCCAGCGCTGGACCGCGGACTTCATCGCCATCGCCGCGGCCACGCCGGAGATGAGGCCGGGCATCCGCGCCACCATCGCCGAGCTCGAGCGGTACCTCCTCGAGGTCATCGCGGCGCGCCGCGCCGCGCCGCGGGACGATCTGGTGAGCGACCTCCTGGCAGCCCGGATCGACGGCGTCGCGCTCACCGAGCCCGAGATCGTGAGCTTCCTCTTCCTGCTGCTGGCCGCCGGGTTCGAGTCGACGACCCACCTGCTCAACTCCGCGCTGGTGCTCCTCGTGGATCACCCCGAGGTGTACGCGCGGATCCGCGCGGACCCGGCGCTGATCCCGGCCTTCCTCGAGGAGGCGCTGCGGTTCGAGCCGCCGGCCCAGATCGCTTTGCGGCAGGCGAGGGCCGACGTGGAGATCCGGGGCGTCAAGGTGCCGGCGGGCGCGTTCGTTGCGGCGCTCATCGGCTCGGCCAACCGCGACGAGCAGGTCTTCCCGGACCCGGATCGGTTCGATATCGACCGCGAGCGGCAGGTGGGGCTGTCGTTCGGCCACGGCGTCCACTTCTGCATCGGCTCGGCGCTCGCGCGCGCCGAGGCGAGGATCGGGATCGAGGTGCTGGCGTCCCTCCCGGGGCGGTTCGAGCGGACAGGGAGGGCGCCGGAGTGGAACCTGTCCCTGCTGATGCGAGGGCTGAAGGAGTGCTGGGTCCGGTACGTGCTTTGAACGGCATCCGCGGCGAGGCGGCCCGCGCGCCGGCGGCCGTCCGGCCGGCGCCGCGCCGCTCCCGGCGCGCGGCCCGGTGCTAGGCTCACGCCCCGTGACCGCACCCGCTCGCACGGATCCCGACGGCTCGACGCTCGCCGCGATGGGGCGGGCGCTCCGGCACCGCAACTACCGCCTCTTCTTCTTCGGTCAGGGCACGTCGCTCATCGGCACATGGCTGACGCGCGTCGCCACGAGCTGGCTCGTCTACCGCCTGACGAACTCTGCGGTGCTCCTCGGCTTCGTCGGGTTCGCCGGCCAGATACCGACGTTCCTCATCGCCCCGATCGCCGGCGTCCTCGTCGACCGCTGGGATCGCCACCGCGTCCTCGTGGTCACGCAGGTTCTGGCGATGGTGCAATCGGCGCTGCTCGCCGCCTTCGCGCTCACGGGCACCATCACCGTGTGGCACGTCCTGTCCCTGGCCGCGTTCCAGGGGGTGATCAACGCCTTCGACACCCCGGCGCGGCAGGCGTTCGTCGTCCAGATGGTGGAGGCGCGCGAGGACCTCTCCAACGCCATCGCGCTGAACTCCTCGATGGTCAACGGCGCTCGGCTGCTCGGCCCCTCGATCGCCGGCGTGCTCATCGCCGCCGTCGGCGAAGGCTGGTGCTTCGCCATCGACTCCATCAGCTACCTCGCCGTCATCGCCTCGCTCCTCGCGATGCGCATCGCCCGTCGGGAGAGGCGCGAGGCCAGGCGCGGCGACGTCCTCGCCGACCTGCGCGAGGGGTTCCGTTACGTGTCCTCGTTCGCGCCCATCCGCGCGATCCTGCTGCTGCTCGCCCTGGTGAGCCTGACCGGCATGCCTTACACGGTCCTGATGCCCGTGTTCGCGGGCGAGGTGCTGCACGGCGGCGCGCACACGCTCGGGCTGCTCATGGCGGCGTCGGGGGTCGGCGCGGTCACCGGGGCGCTCTGGCTCGCCTCGCGGCGGAGCGTCCTCGGGCTCGGTCGCGCGCTGTGGATCGCCGGCGCGCTGTTCGGCCTGGGCCTCGTCGGGTTCTCGCTCTCGCGCTCGGTGTGGCTGTCGGCGCTGCTGCTGATGGTCACCGGCGGCGGGATGATGGTGCAGATGGCGGCCAGCAACACGCTCCTCCAGACGATCGTGGACGAGGACAAGCGAGGCCGCGTGATGAGCTTCTACACGATGGCCTTCTTCGGCATGGCCCCGTTCGGCAGCCTGATCGCCGGCTGGCTGGGCGGCCGCATCGGCGCGCCCGCGACGGTGCTGTGGGGCGGCGTCGCGACGCTCGCCGCGGTCGGCGTGTTCGTGCGCAAGCTGCCGGAGCTGCGGCGGCTCACCCGGCCGATCTACGTGCGGCTCGGCATCCTGCCCGAGATCGCCGAGGCCCTGGACCGGACCGCCGAGGTGACGTCGCCGGCCAAGGAGTGAGGACGCTGGTGAGCCGCCCTCAGCGAGCGATCCCGAGGGTCTTGCGCCAGTAGTCGGTGACGAAGATCTGCTGCGGATCGAGCTTCGCGCGCAGGGCGAGGAAGTCGTCCATGCGGGGGAAGCTCTTGCGGTAATAGTCGACCCAGTCCGTGCCGTCCGAGGTCGACTGCGGCAGGAACTTGCCCCAGTGCGGGCGGAAGCCGAACGGCTTCAGGACGTTCTCCCAGAATGGCTTGTAAAACGCGTGCACGTCGCCGCCGTTCAGCGCGTACCAGAACACGTCGACCCGGAACATGTCGCCGCCGTAGGACGGGCTCATCCAGAAATCGCTCTTCTTCGCGGCGTAGAGCTCGCACGAGAACGCGCCGGTGTTGCAGTACGCCGTCAGCGGGTCGCCCAGCCCGGCGTAGTGCTTCTTCATCGCCTGCATGACCTCGGCCGTCTTCTCGACCGGGATCCAGAGCTCGGTGAACCAGGTGGGCCAGAGCTGGTCATCCATCTGGTTATCCATCGGCAGCCCGCACATCCACGTATCCGCGAACTGCAAGGACCCGTCCTGAACGAACATCTTGAGGACGTCGCCGATGATGAACGGCAGCTCCAGCTTGAGGAAGGTCGCGAGGAGCTGCGCGTCGTCCGCGGAGAGCAGATTATCGAGCATCTGCTTCACGAGCTCCGTGATGATGTAGGCGATGAGGTCCTGGATCGGCCCCCCATCCTTCTGCTGGATCGAGGAGCCGAGCAGCGCGCGCGTGTGCGCCATGTCGGCCAGCGACTCGCCCCGCCTGGCCAGCGACGCGCCTCGCTTGGCCAGCCCCTGCCGGAGGTGCTCGCGGAGATACGAAAGCACGTCGTCTCTCGTGATCTTGCGAGCGCTCGCCGCCTCTTGCGTGGGCCGACAGCACGCGTTGACGTCGCTCGCGCCGGAGATCGTCCCGTAGAGGTGCTCGTACCAGCGGGTGAGCTTGCCGGAGACGGCGGTGATGTCGTCCAGGTTGCCGATGATCGTGTAGAACAGCGAGCCGGCGAGCGATCCCAGCTGGTCTATCTCCACGTAGGGGTTCGGGGTGAAGCCCGGCTCCGGGTCGATCCGCTTGGCGTACCATACCTGGACGCGCTCGAAGCCGTACTGCGGCCACCACATGAGGCGCGTGTACGGCGTATCGCGCAGGAACTTCTCGAAGCTGGGCACGCCCTGCGAGCCGTCGCCGAAGAGATCGACCGTGGTGTTGCCGTCGGTGGCGCCCGTGACCTGCGAGCCGGAGAGGTTGAACGCTCGCCGGACGCGCAAGCGCACCTTGGTGATGATGCCGAGGAGGCCCATCGAGACGCCCGCGGCGAAGAACATGTCGCGCGTCGCGGGGTCGGGGTCGTCGCGGTTCAGGACCCAGAGCTTGCCGGTGCCATCGACGATGTTGAAGCCGACGACGTTGTCGTCGACCGAGTACATGAGCGAGCCGCCGGACGAGCCCGTGGAGAGGAAGCCGGAGACCGTCTGGTGCGAGATCCCGCCCAGGTCATCGAGCGCCCAGCCCTCCTGCTGGAGCGCTTGGTTGAGGCTATTCTCCCACGTCGACGTGCCTGTGGGGTCGTAGGGGTTCTTGCCCAGGTTGCACCCTGCCTCGACCTCGACGACGGCGTGGTCCGGATCGCCCTCGACAGGGGTTATCTGCCCGATGGCGCGAAACTTGTCGAGCATGACGTTGATAGGGCCGTCCGGCGGGGCGCCGTCGCCGCCGTAGCCGTCGGTGTAAATCGCCTGGGCGACCGAGTGCGCCGAGCCGCGCACGCGGATCTGCTTCGGCGGAACGGATTGGAGAGCGCTCCGCACCGCCTCCTGGATCTGTGCCTCATTTTCAGGATGGAAGTAGCCATCTGCTCCGATCGCAATCGTCTGCTTCATTGAGCCCTCCTCGGGAAGCGAGGACACATCAGAGCCGCCCGAACGTCAAGCATCGCGGAAGGCCGGTGGAGGCGCCCGTCATCTGCCCCGAGGAGCTTCCGAAGGTGTCCCGCGGGCGGGGTGGGTCAGCCTCGCCGGATGACCGTGCCGTGGTGGTGCGCGCGCACGGCGGCTGACCGGGCGTCGGATCGGCGGCGACCGGCACCGCCGGCGGAGGCTGGGACTTCCCGATGAGTCGGCCGCTCCGAGTCACCCACGCGCGACGCGGCGCGACGCCCCCGGCTGCGCGTCCGCCGCGCCCCCCGCAGGCGCCCCCGGCGCCCGGGAAAGCGGTGACTGCCGCCGGTATTCGACGGATCTACCCTGCGGCTGGACGGCATTTGGACCTTGCGGCGCAGCGCCGAGCCGTGAGATTTTCCGTGGGGGGAGATCACAAGAGGCGACGACCTCAGCAGCCCTGGTCCGGCGGCTTCGGTTACCCAATCGATGAAGCCGGATAACCAACGTCGGTCGCCGCGCCGGCCCCATTCGTTCGACGCGCGTGAAAAGGCAGATGCATGGCTAGGTTGATCTACTCGATGATCATGTCACTGGACGGTCACACGGAAGATGAGCACGGCCGCTTCGACTGGGGCGCTCCCGAAGACGAGGAGGTGCACTCCTACATCAACGAGCTCGCGTCGCCGTTCGGCACCTACCTCTACGGAAGGAAGATGTACGAGACGATGGTCTACTGGGAGAGCGCGTACGCCGTGCAGGAGCAGCCGCAGTTCGTGCTCGACTGGGCGCGGCAGTGGCAGGCGGCCGAGAAGATCGTTTACTCGAGGACCCTCGCCGAGCCGCGCAGCGCGCGGACGCGGATCGAGCGTGAGTTCGATCCGGACGCGGTCCGGCGGCTCAAGGCCGACGCCGAGCGCGACATCGCTGTCAACGGTCCTGAGCTCGCCGCGCACGCGATGAGAGCCGGTCTCGTCGACGAGTTCCAGATGATCGTCTGCCCCTTGATCGTGGGCGGCGGAAAACGGTTCTTCCCGGACGGCGCGCGGCTGGACCTCGAGCTGCTCGAGGAGCGGCGGTTCCGCAACGGTGTGGTCGTTCTGCGATACGCCGCCCGCGGCTGATCGACGTGAAGTGGGTGGATCGCCATGCGTCCAAGGATCTAGACAGACGTGGTCCGGCGGCTTCGGTCGACCAATCGACGGATGGTTCGGCAGGCTGGCGTCGTCGCGGCGTGTTGAGGAAGAGATGAACATCTCCATCATCGACGCATGGCGCACGCCGGAAGCACGTGAGTTCTTCCGGAACGTGTGGCCGATGTACGTCCACGAGATCTCCGGCTTCGATACGAGCTTCTACGTTCTGGACGAGGCCGGTCGATGGCAGCCGGACATCGTCGACGATTGGGTCTCAAGCGTGACGCCGCCCGGCAACCTGCGAGCCCCGCGGTCGGAGCAGGATCCGATGCAGCCGTTCCAGCGGGCGCACGTCATTACAAGCGACGCCCGACCGATCGGCTTCGTATGTGTTGGCCTACGGCCGTTCAGATACATGCCGGACGACGTCGATGTCAGCATCGCGGAGTTCTTCCTGATCCACGGGAGCCGTGGCACCGGCGCGGGCCGGCATGCGCTCGAGATGCTGATCCATCGGCATCCTGGGCGGTGGCACCTCCGCGCCATACATGACAACGCTCGGGCAATCCGCTTCTGGACCAAGACGCTGCCGCTCCTTGGAGCGCGAGATCTTGGAACACGGCACGAGAGCGGCGATGTGACCTGGCGGTTCGTGGCAGAGGGTTGAGCGCGCCGGTCCGTCGAGCTCTCGAACGAACCTGACGGCGCATCGCGTCGCCGGTTATTCCGTCGTCAGGCGCCAATGACAGAGCCCCACAGATACTTGGCCGGTGTAGATCTGACAAAACTCCCGCCGGAGGCTGGACCGGTCTTGATCGCCCTGGGCCAATCGCAGCACGGCGAGCCTGTGGATCAGCGCTGTTCGGAGTGCAGCGGCCTCATCTCGGTCGAGCCTGAGGTTCTACCCAGTGAGTCCAGGCCATGCGCTTGGGTCGTCTCGTGCTCCTGCGGCCAATGCAACAACACCTTCCGGGGTCTCTAGCCACCGCAGAGCCATCCGTCGCACCCAGGGCGCCGTTGAGCGCCTGACAATTCATGCAAGCCGGAGCCGCCCTCGGCGGCGAAACAGGCGGAGACGCAGGCCGTGGCGTGAAAACGGCCCCTTCGATGAATGGATAAGTTGTTGATAGCGTCGCTTCTCCAGGAGGGATGCGGATCGCGTGAGGTGCCATATGTCCACCCGCGCATACAGCGTGACTGTACCGTGGGACGGTCGCTACGAGGAGCGTGACGTTCGGATCGCGTTTGGATCTCCCACCGGACGGTGAATTTTGGTGCCGGACGGTGAATTTTGGCAAGCGCCGTCGCATCTATGGCGGGAAGCTACGAGCACTGGGCCGTGCAGCTCGACGGGCGCAGCGCGGCCCGGCGGGTATGGGCCTTCGCAGCGTGCTTTGTGCAGCACGTCAATGCCTCTCATTTCGGCACGACGACGACCCGCGGCATCGGATGTGCTCCCTGCCCCGTGCGCTCCGGTGCGAGCGCCCGAAACCGAGGAGGAACGATGCGCCATCACGGCAAGATTGGCTCTTTGCTATTCCGTACGTTTGGCTTGTTGTTCGGCTTCGCGCTGCTGCCCGATGCGGCGCACGCGGCCACCACCGCGATCACGTACACCATCGGCCACATCGATTGCGGCGCGAACAGCAGCTTCGCGCTGTACATGAACGGCACGCTGCTCGAGACCGTGCCAAGCACGAACGACTGCGAGTGCAACGCCGCGCCGTTCCGGGTGAGCATCACCGATCCGGCGTTGCTCGAGCTCTACAACCCCGCGAGCTGTAACGACTTCCGAGTCGCGACGGTCGGGGATGATTTCGTTGCGTGGGGCTACGTGCGCGTCGACGTCGCGTCGGACGAGGGGGCGGCGTCCGTGTGCCTGTTCGACGGCAACGTGACCGGCCCCAGCGCGCGCTGCGCCGACCGGTATCTCTGCTTCGGCCACGACGTCACGTTCAACGTCGGCTCCGTGGGGAGCGCGGACGGGGATCGCGACGGCGTCACGATGGGTGCGGGCTCCGGGTGCGACAACTGCTTCGACGACCACAACCCGAACCAGAGCGACGCCGACGGCGACGGGTTCGGCGACGCCTGCGACCACTGCGCAGGCTCAGGGTCGTACGACGGCGACGGCGACGGCGCCTGCGATGGGGCGGACAACTGCATCGCGACCGCCAACCCGGACCAAAGCGACGCCGACGGCGACGGGTTCGGCGACGCCTGCGACCGCTGCGTGGGCCCGGGGCGGTACGACGGCGACGGCGATGGCGCCTGCGATGGGGCGGACAACTGCACCGCGACCGCCAACCCGGACCAAAGCGACGCCGACGGCGACGGGTTCGGCGACGCCTGCGACCAGTGCGCAGGCTCAGGGTCGTACGACCCCGACCGCGATGGGCTCTGCGACGGGGCGGACAACTGCCCGTACACCCGCAACCCGGGCCAGAGCGACGCCGACGGCGACGGGATCGGCGACGCCTGCGACCAGTGCGTAGGCTCAGGGTCGTACGACACCGACGGCGATGGGCTCTGCAACGGGGAAAACGGGGAGGACAACTGCTACCACTACAACCCGAGGCAGAGCGACGTCGACGGCGACGGCATCGGTGATCCCTGCGACAACTGCACGACGACGCGGAACCCCGGCCAGGAAGACATCGACGGGAACGGCCGCGGCGACGCGTGCGACGCCTGCTACGCGTCCGGGGACATCGACTGGGACGGCGACGGGGTCTGCACCTCGGTGGACAACTGCTACTACTACAACCCCGACCAGAACGACTGGGACGGTGACGGCGTGGGCGACCTCTGCGACTTCTGCGAAGGACCAGGGCCGTCCGACAGCGACGGCGATAGGTACTGCGACGAGGTGGACAACTGCCCCTACGCCTACGATATGGACCAGAGCGACGCCGACGGCGACGGCGTGGGCGACCTCTGCGACTACTGCGAAGGCGCTGGGTCGCACGACGGCGACGGCGATGGGTTCTGCAACGGGGAGCAGAACAACGAGGAGGACAACTGCTACCGCTACAACCCGGACCAGAGCGACGTCGATGGCGACGGCGTGGGCGACGCCTGCGACAACTGCGTGGCCACGCCGAACCCCGGCCAGAAAGACAGCGACGATGACCGCGTGGGCGACGCCTGCGACAACTGCGAGACCACGCGGAACCCCGGCCAGGAAGACAGCGACGCGAACGGCCGCGGCGACGCGTGCGACGCCTGCTACGTGTCCGGGGACATCGACTGGGACGGCGACCGGGTCTGCGACTCGGCGGACAACTGCACGGGCTACACCAACCCCGACCAGGCCGACAGCGACGGCGACGGGCTCGGCGACGCTTGCGACGACTGCGCAGGATCAGGGTCGTACGACGCCGACGGCGATGGGCTCTGCGACGACGGGGCGGACAACTGCACCGCGACCGCCAACCCGGACCAGAGCGACGCCGACGGCGACGGCGTGGGCGACGCCTGCGACGACTGCGCAGGATCAGGGTCGTACGACGCCGACGGCGATGGGCTCTGCGACGGCGGGGCGGACAACTGCACCGCGACCGCCAACCCGGACCAGAGCGACGCCGACGGCGACGGCGTGGGCGACGCCTGCGACAACTGCGCGGCCACGCCGAACCCCGACCAGGCGGACAGCGATGGCAATGGCGCCGGCGACGCCTGCGACGACTGCGGCGCGATCATCGACGACGGCGACGGCGCTTGCGGCGTCACCTGCGTGATGATCCAGCGGGGCACCTTCGGCCAGGTGGCGGACACGGCGATCTGGGCGCTGTACCCGAGCTACAACGAGGGCAGCTCTCCCTATCTCCACACGGGCCTGAGCAACGGCGCGGAGACGAACGCGCTGTACCGCTTCGCGCTCGACTCCATCCCGTACGGCGCCACCGTCGAGTCGGCCACGTTCAGCACCACGCTCTACAGCTCCGGCACGGGCGAGATCCGGGTGCACCGCATCAACGCCTCCTGGGCGGAGTCCACGGTGACCTGGAGCAGCTTCGCCGACAGCTTCGAGCCAGCCGTCGAGGCGACGTTCCTCGGGGCGTCGTCCGGCGTCGCGACCGTCGACCTGACCGCGCTCGTCCAGGCGTGGGTCGACGGCGTGCACCCGAACCACGGTTTCCTCCTGGAGGAGGACCTGACGGCGCTCACCGGCTACCGTTCGAGCGAGCACGGCATCCTCGGCGACCGCCCCTCGCTCGAGGTGTGCTTCTACTGACCGTCTCCTGACCCCGGCCGCTTCCGCCGTCGGGATCTCGACGCCCATGGTCGCCTCGTGGACCTGGCAGAACATCTACCCGGATCATCGCAGCGGGGCACCCTGGCCGACCCGACGCTGGCCGCCTCGGCCTCCGGACGCGTCGCCATCGCCATGCCCACAGGGACGCGCGGAGCTAAGGCCGGCCGCGGGCGGGGGCGCCGTGGCCCTCCTGGAGGTGCCGCGCCAGCAGGCTGTCGCCGAAGTCGTCCTGGAGGTCGCGGAACACGGTGTGGATGTGATCGCCGCCGCGGTTGTCGTACTCGATGAGGTGGGTGGGGCCGTGGATCCGGTAGTAATGCGACTCCTTCGGCGCGGCGCCGCCCGCCCAGGCGAAGTGCAGGCGCTCCACGCCGGCGCGCGCGATGCGGTCGAGGTGCCCGTCGGCGACGTCGGCGGGGAAGTTGCGGGCATAGACCTCCAGGAGGCGGAGCAGCGCGGCGCGCTGGGCCGGGGTCATCTCGGCGGCGGGGAGGCCGTCGAAGCTCGCCAGCGCGGCCCGACGGGAGGCCTCGGTCACGAGGTCGGGCGGCGCCGCGGGGGCGATCACGGCGCGCTGACGCTGCGCGGGGGTGAGGGAGGCCAGGAACGCGCGGCCGAGATCCTCCTCGACCGCGAGCACGCGCAGGCCCTTCCGGGGACCCGAGGGCACCTCGGCCGGGTTGGCGCCCAGGAACGCCGGGGTGGTGGCCACGCCGCCTCCCGCGGCGGTGAAGTTGAGCGAGACGTGGTGTCCCTCGAAGCGAAAGCCCCACGGGGCCTGGGGCCCGGGCTGGCCGAAGAGGGCGAGGTGGTAACGGCCCGGGTCGCGGAACGCCGGGTTGCCCTCGATGCCCCCGAGGATGCCCTCGAGCAGCAGGACGCCCTCCAGCTTGCGGTATCCCTCCGGGCTGAGGCCGGCCCGGAGCAGCGCGTGCGCCGCGCCGCGCTCGCCGCCGTCCATGTCGCCGATCGCGAGGCCGGCGCGGCGGCGCGGGACATAATGCCAGTCCTCGCGCTCGCGGCTCTGGAACGCGAGCAGCGCCCGGCCGCGCGCCTCGCCGTCGAGGCCGTCCAGGAAGGCGCGCGCGGAGGCCGCGATCGCCTCGGCCGTGGCGCGTCCCGCTGCGCCGCCCGGCGGAGGCGCGGCGCCCGGAGGCACCGCGGGCGCCGGAGGCTCGGGCGGGGCGCCCTGCCCGGCGGCCTGGGCCGGCGCGGACGGGCTGCCCGGCGCGGCGGCGGGCTCGCCGGGCGGGCCTTCCTGGGGTCGCATGCTGTTGCACGAGGTCGTCGTCACGAGCGCGAGCATGACCGCGATCCGCGAGCCCGGCCCGGACGGGCCGCGGCGCGGCCGGAGCGCGCGCGGAGCCGCACCGGCCCGCGCGATCGTGCCGTCACCCGGGCTGGCGAGGTGATGCTGCGCTGATCGAGGTGTGCTCTCACGCCTGCCGGTGCACGGCTCAGGTGTTGAGGTGTGCAAGCGCGGTGATGATGCGTTCGGCGGTGTCCGCGGGCCAGGGAAAGACGCGGCTCACGGCGCGTTGATGCGCGAATCCGTGCAGGCCGAGCCACAGCGCGATCGCGTCGGCGACCGGGTCGGCGCTGGTGGAGCACCCGGCGGCGACGCAGCCGCCGAGGGCGTCGATGAGGATTTGCAGGGCTTCCCGGCCGAGCGTGGTCAGGTCCCGCTCGGTCACGGAGCTGTCGCCCAGGGTGGGCATCCAGAGGCCACCGAACATGGTGCGGTAGCGCTCTGGATGACTCCGGGAGAATTCCAGGTAGGCGTTGCAAACGGCGTGCAGCCGCGTTCGTGGATCGCCGCCGGCATCTTCCACGGCGCAGCGCAGCCTGCTGGCCAGCTCGGCGAAGGCCTGCTGCACGACGGCCAACATGATGGCCGGCTGGTCGGGGAAGTGGGCGTAGATCGAGGGGGCGGCGATCCCGACCCGGCGGGCCACCGATCGCAGCGTGATGGCACGTTCGTCGCCGGCCTCGTCCAGCAGCTCGACCGCCGCGGCCACGATGTCGGCGCGCAGGCGGGCGCCCTCCCCGCGGCGGTTGCGGCCGCGGGCCGGTTTCGATGCGGCCGACGCCGCCGTTCCGCTGTCTCCCATGGCGTTACCTTACACCTAAAAACTTATGACTGTTAGCCCTCGCAAGCCCTATTCAACGTAAGCAAAATCACATTATCAAACGGCTGCTGACCAGCCTGCAGGTCCGTACCCGCGCGTTGCCGGCGCCGGCTCGGCGCCGGGACGCCTTTGTCGTCGGCATCAGTTGACAAGCGTTAGGTTACGATCATAAGTTTACTCGTGTAATGCGACGTCGATGGCGTCTCCTACTTCCTTTCAACACCCCATCGCTCGCACCCACGACCGGAGGTTTCCGCCATGTTCACCGCCACCACCGACGCCGTCACCGCACATCCCTCGGGCGAGGTCGACAACCGCGCGACCTACATCAGCTTCGGGCTCGCCTACGTTCTCGGCCACGGCGCCGCCGCGATCTCCAAGGGAACCAGCCCCCTGCTCGCCTTGCCCGGCTGGCTGCCCACGGTGCTCCTGGGAACGGGGCTCGCGGTCGGCACCGTCTACGCCACCGTCGCCGCCGCCCGCGCCCAGCGCGGCGCGAGCAAGTCCGACGCCCTGTCCGGCAAGTTGCTCGGCGCCTCCTGGGTCAGCGCCTTCACCGCGCTGTTCCTCGCCATCACCGGCCTGGCGTACACCCTCGACATGCCCGACCTGCAGACCATGCTCTGGCCCACCGGCTCCGGCCTCATCGTCGGCCTGATCTACGTCAGCGAAGGCGCCGTCCGCCGCAACCTGCTGCACTACGCCCTCGGCACCTGGCTCGCCCTGATCTCCACCGCAGCGCTCTTCCTCGGCACTCCCGGCATCTTCTGGGTCCTCGCCATCGCCGGCGGCGGCGGCTATGCCGTCGCCACGGTCCTCGAGCTCCGTCGCATGACGGCGCGCGCGAAGCACGCGTAGACCCACCCGGGATGGAGCGGAAGGTGATGGGATCGATGAGCGCCTGACCCCGATCAAGGGCCCGCGATGAAGCTGTCCTGGTAGCCCGGGTCCTCCACCTGGAGCGCGGCCGGGGTGGCCGCGAGCGGGCGGGTCGTGTCGAGCATGACCGCGAGCTCGCTCGTCGCGCGGCTCCCGAGGCTCGCCTCGTACGCGCCGGGGTGCGGCCCGTGCGGGACGCCGGCCGGGTGGTGCGAGATGCTGCCGGGGCCGACGCCGCGGCGCGAGGTGAAGTTGCCGCGGCAGTAAAACAGGATCTCGTCGCAATCGACGGACGAGTGGGGATAGGGACAGGGGACCGCCTCCGGGTGGAAGTCGACCGGTCGCGGCACGAAGCTGCAGACGAGGGCGCCCCTCGCCGCGAACGTCCCGTGCCAGTCCGGCGGCAGGTGCACCAGCCCCACGCGCGGCTGGAAGCTCTGGATCGGGAACGCGAACGGGTACACCGTCCCGTCCCAGCCGACGACGTCGAGCGGCGAGCGCTCGCAGGCGAAGCCGTGGAACGCGCCGCCGCGCTTCACGACCAGCGCGCGGATGCCCTCGTCCAGCGGGCCCACGAACGTGGGCCGCCGGAAGTCGCGGTGGGAGTAGGGCGCGTCCATCCGCAGCTGGCCGACCTCGTTGCGCCACCGGCGCGGGAGGTGGACGTCCGCGGCCTCGATCGAGAGCCAGCGCTGGGGCGCGGGGTCCGGGATGAAGCGGTGGAAGAGGCCCTTGGGGACGACGACGTAGTCGTCCTGCTCGAAGCGCAGATCGCCGAGCATCGTGCGCAGGACGCCGCCGCCCTGAAAGACGAAGAGCAGCTCGTCGGCGTCGGCGTTCGCGAAGTACACCGGATCGGCGGCGTCCGGCTGGGCGATCCCGATCACCAGGTCGTCGTTGAAGAGCAGCGGCACGCGGCAGTCGACCGCGGGCCCGCCCCGCCGCGGCAGGTCCTGCGACCGGTAATGCCGCTTCGCGAGCGGGCGCGCCGGCGCGGCGACCGGCAGCGCGAAGCCGTGCTCGGCCCGCGCGAGCCGGTGCTCGTGCGGCCGGCGCTCGTGATAAGCGATCGTGTACGGGCCGTCGAAGCCCTCCCGCGTCAGGCACTCTTCGTAGCGGAGCTCCCCCGCCTCGCTCCGGAGGGCGATGTGGTGCTTGCGGGGGACGGTCCCGGCGACGGCGCGATCGAGCATCAGCCGCGCCCCTCGGCCTTCTGCTGCCGCTCGATGCTCTCGAACAGCGCCCGGAAGTTGCCGGCGCCGAAGCCGCGGTCGCCCTTGCGCTGGATGAGCTCGAAGAAGAACGGCCCGGCGTCGGGATCGCGGTGCGTGCCGGACGACTCCTTGAGGAAGATCTGGAGCAGGTACGACCGCGCGCCGTCGCCGTCGACCAGCACCTCGAGCTCGCGCAGCGCCGCCACGTCCTCGTCGAGCTGCCCGACGCCGAGCTGCTGCAGGCGCTCGGGCAGGAGGTCGTAGTAGGCGGCCGGGGTCGGCATGAACTCGACCCCTCGGCCGCGCATCCCGCGCACGGCCGCGAGGAGGTCGTCCACGGCGAGCGCCACGTGCTGCACCCCGTCGCCGCGGTGCTCCTCGTTGAAGACGTTGATCTGCGAGCTCTTGAAGTAGGGTCGATAAGGCTCGTTGTTGGCGAACTTCACGCCCGAGCCCGGGTCCCACATCACGGCCGAGCGCAGGCCCGAGCCGTGATCGGCGCCCTTCGCGACGTCGTTCGTGTGGAACGCGATCTTCCAGAACGGCTCGAGGCCGAGCACGTGCTCCATCCAGAGCAGGGCGGGCGCCATCGTCTGGAAGTTCGAGGTGATGTGATCGAACCGGGCGATCCCGAAGCGGTTCGCGCCGCCGCGCGGCGCATCGTAGGCCACGCAGCCGGGGAACAGCGCGGGGTAGCCGCGCCGCTCCACGAAGCGGAAGGTGGTGTCCCCGAACGGCGTCGTGATCGAGAACGACGCGAAGCTGCCGCCGCCCTCCGTCACCCGGTGGATCTCGTCGATCGGCGTGCCCCCGCGGCCCTCGAGCAGCCGGAAGGCGCGGTCGATGTCCTCCACCTCGAAGATGATCGTGCCCACCCCGTCGGGGTGCTTGCGCAGGTAGCGCCACGCCCGCCCGCCCTCGCCCATCGGCTGCGAGCAGACGATGGCGCACTCGCCGGCCTGGAAGACGACCGACTGCTGCGCCGCCGCCGCCGTGAGCCCCGGCGAGCTCGCGGCGATCTCCTGGAAGTCGAGCTTCTCCGTGTAGAACCTGCGGCTCCGCTCGAGGTCGCGCACGTAGTAGTGCAGCGCCTCCACCCGCTTGATGCCGATCGACTCGCTCATCCGGCCACCACCCGCTGCGCGATGCGCCCGAACAAGCTCTCGCCCGAGCGACTCAGCATCTCGATCATGATCGTATCTCCCGGTTTCATGAAAGGCGTCCTCGCCGCCCCGTGCTCGAGGACCTCGAGCATGCGCTTCTCGGCCAGGCACGACACGCCGCGCGCCGGATCCCGGTTCGAGACGGTGCCGCTGCCGAGGAGGGTCCCGGCCGTGAAGCTGCGGGTCCTGGCGATGTGCTCGATGAGGTCGAAGAACGAGAAGTGCATCTCCGGGCCGGCCTCCGGATCGCCGATGAGCGCGCCGTTGTAGGTGGAGCGGAGCCGCAGGTGGACGCGCCCGTCGCGGAAGGCGTCGCCGAGCTCGTCCGGCGTGACCGCGAACGGGGAGAACGCCGTGGCCGGCTTCGAGCAGAAGAACCCGAAGCCCTTCGCGAGCTCGGCGGGCACGAGGTTGCGCAGCGTCACGTCGTTGGCCAGGAGGAACAGGCGGATGTGCCGGTGGGCCTCGTCGCGGCGCGTGCCCTGCGGGGTGTCGCCGAGGACGGCGCAGACCTCGGCCTCGAAATCGAGGCCCCAGGCCTCGTCGCGCAGGACGATGTCGTCGGTCGGCCCGAGCAGGACGCCGGAGCCGCCCTGGTACACCAGCGGATCGGTCGTGAGCGTCTCGGGGGGCTCGGCGCCGCGCGCCTTGCGCACGAGCTCGATGTGATGGATGTACGCCGACCCGTCGATCCACTCGTACGCGCGGGGCAGGGGCGCGGCGAGCTCGTCCACGGCGAGCGGGGCCGCGGCCGCGCCGCCGCGCTCGATGTCGTCGGCGATGCGGCGGAGCGCGGGCTCGGCGCGCTCCCAGTCGTCGAGCGCGGCCTGGAGCGTGGGGAACGCGGCGCCGGCCGGCGCATAGGCGAGGCCGTCGCGGCGGACGACGACGAGCGTGCCGTCGCGGCCGGGGCCGCGGAGAGAGGCGAGCTTCATACCGGACTCGATGTGTTCACGACGCTCCACGATCGTGGGCAGCGCGCCATGGAGTTGACAGCAACGACTTCGTACCCGATCCCTCTGCCTCGCGGCATAGGCAGACTCGCCTATGCCGCGATACGAGGCTCACGCCCACATCGGTGGACTGGACGGTTCGGGCGAGAGTCAAATTCAGCCAGCACTACAACTGCACCTGCGGCGTCCCTCGCAGGGCGTGGCGTGAGGGCGGCCTCTTGGATGCACCGATCAGCGGTTGATAGAGCGTTGCATTTCCGAGGGGGCATCGGCTCGATGAAAGAATTTTCCGACAGCGATCACTTCTGCAGTTGGACGCCGAGGAACAGGGCATTCCCCTTCGCCCCCGACAGATCGCTTCGCTGATAGCCGAGCGCCACACGCGCCGCGTGCCCTTCGATGATGTAGCCCACCTGGGCATCGATGAGCAGATAGGGGTCGGCGCTCTTCGGCTTCGCCTGTTGCAGTCGGACCAGGGGCTGCAGCTTCCCGACGCCGACGTCGGTCGGCGTGAGGTAGCTCGCGAGCACGAAATAGGAGTAGTCGAACCTCTCGAAATCGCCAAAGTACTTGTAGAATGCGCCTTCGAGCGTGATCGTGCCCGCCGTGTCGAGGTTCTTTTCGAACAGGAGGTCGGCGTTGACCTCGCCGTAGGTGTCCTTGCGCGGGGTGCCTGCGGGCATGCCCTCCGCCGGGGGCGGCAACGATTCGACGGAACCTTCCTTCTGCACTTCACCTGCCACGCCGAGCGCGAGGATGCTCTTCTCTCCGAGGTACGTGGACTTCTGGTAATAGGCCGGCTCCGGGTCGAGCAAGCTCAAGTTGAGCCTCGCCGTGTAGAGCGGGCTCACCGAAGAGTCATGCAGGTTGAAGGCACCCAGGTAATACTTGAACAGGCCGCCCGCGACCTTGCCCCAGGCGGTTACCCCATCGTTGCGCCCGAGAGGCCCCTGTCTCGGCCCGATCGGCGGCGCATAGGGTTCGAAGAATCCGGGGTAGTTCCACGGCCCCATCGACCACGGCCCGGAGAAGGCGGAGCGATCGGACGGCACGATCATGCGACCGATCCAGACGTTCAGCAGATCATGGAACTTCACCTTGGCGATCGCATCACGGATGGTCGCGCTCCCCGTGATGTTGCCCCCGGTCGGGGTCGGCCCAAACTGGGCGACGATCGCGCCCTGCAACCCGATGAACCGGTTGATTTCGCCCGAGAACATCAGATCCAGCTCTCCGTCCCCGAGCAGCCGGTCCATCTTCTCGCGCGCGGCGGGGTTCTGTAAGCGACCTCCGACGCGCGCCCAGGCCGCGACGCTGATCGGCTTCTTCCATGGCTCCTCCTCCGCCGGCGGCGCCGGCGCTGCCGGGCCGGGCCCGGCAGCGCCTTGCGGCGCCGGCGCGCCGGCGTTGGCTTCCGCAGGCGGCGCCGGCGCCGCGCTCGCGTCTGCCGGAGGGCTCGCGGGCTCGGTCGCGGGGGCCGCGATCGGCGGGTCTTCGCCCGCGGGCGCAGGCGGCGCTTCGGGCTGCGCTTGTGCCCGCGCCGAGCGATCGAAGGATGTGGTGCCGAGGAGGACGGCCAAGATACCTGCGCCAACATCGCCCCAGCGTCTCGACGCCCTCGTCCGTGTGCTCATGCGTTCTCCGTGGTGTGCTCGTCAATAGAACAGCCGCGCGCACCTTGCGGTCGAGCGGCGGCCGCCGTTCTCCGCGCCCCATCCATGCGAGGCCTGCCTCTGGCCAGCCGAGGCCTTGAAGGTCTCAGCCTCGATGGCGCCCCCTAGCCGATCTCGTAAACCGTGAGCCGCACCCGGTCGGCCAGCCGCTCGCCCACGGCCAGGGCCAGCACGGCGTTCAGCCTCAGGAGCCCTGGCGCCGAGGTGCGCATGCGGATGGCGGTGCGGAAATAGTAGAGCCCGGGGTCGACGGCCTCGCCGCGCCCGAGCGCCGCCAGCACTTCCTGCGGCCCGGCGCGGACGCCTTCGGAGAGGATCTCCACCGTCCCATGCCCGGCGATGTCGAGGATGTAATGGGCGGAGATGTCCATCCGCCCGTCGGCCCAGATCGTCTGCCAGTCGCCGCCCGGCAGCACCCGGCCCTCGAGGCCGCCGGCCACCGTACCGCCGACGATCGGGATGAAGCGCCGGCCGGGCAAGCTCGGATGAACGGTGACCGGCGGGTCCACCGCCACCTCGAGCGTCATCAGGGGGACGAGGGGCGGGCTCACGCGCGCGGCTCCGAGGCGCGCTTCAGGCCGGTCAGCGCCTTGTAGCGGGCAGCGATGGACTCAAGCTCGCCGGGGGCGAAGACGTCCTCGATCCGGTCGAAGCCGTCGGGCGCGCGCTCCTGGGCGATCTGCATGCACTGCTCCGGACCGTTGCCGCGGTTGGCCGCGACGATGGCGGCGGTGGCCGGCAGGCGCTCGGCCTCGTAGGCGGCCAGCGCTTTCACCGGGTCGGCATGAGCGGCGAGCGCGCGGACCAGGGCGCGGGCGTCCAGGATGGCCTGGCTCGCCCCGTTGGAGCCGATCGGATACATGGGATGGGCGGCGTCGCCCAGCAGCGTCATGCGCCCATGGCTCCAGCGCGGCAGCGGATCGCGGTCGACCAGCGGGAACTCATAGATCGCCTCGGCGCCCCGGATCAGGCCGGGCACATCCAGCCAGTCGAAGCGCCAGGCCTCGAACCTGGGCAGGAAGTCGGCGGGATCGCCCCGCCGGTTCCAGTCCTCGCGCCGCAGGCTCTCGGCGACGGCGAGCTCGGCGATCCAGTTGATCCTCTGGCGGCCGTCCGGCCCCGGAGGGGAGATGGGATAGGCGACGAACTTCTGGTCCTGATGCCCGGCCATGATCATGCTGGCGCCGGTGAGGAAGGGCGCCGCCAGCGTGGTCGCCCGCCACAGGATGCGGCCGCCATAGACCGGCGGCCCCTCGTCCGGATAGAGGCCGGCGCGCGCCGCCGAATGGATGCCGTCGGCGCAGATCAGGAGGTCGGCGGAGACCTCCCAGGCCACGCCCTCGCGGTTGAGGAAGCGCGCCACGATGCGGCCTTCGCCCTCGTCGTGATCCGAAAGGCGCCGGTCGCAGATCACCCGGTCGGCGCCCAGCCGCTCGACGGCGGCGTCGAACAGCACGCCCTGCAGGGCGCCGCGGTGCAGGGAGATCTGCGGCGCGGCGTGACCCGCGAAGCGGCCGCGCGGCTCGCCCCAGATGCGCTGGCCGAAGCGGTTGAAATAGACCAGCTCGCGGGTCGCCACCCCCTGCGCCAAGAGGGCCTCGACCAGGCCCAGCTCGCCCAGCACCTCGCCGGCGTGGGGCAGGAGGTTGATACCGACCCCGAGCGGCAGGATGGTGGGCGCGGCCTCGAACACCGTCACCTCATGGCCCGAGGCGTGCAACGCCAGAGCCGCGGCCAGGCCGCCGATCCCGGCGCCCGCGACGATCACCTGCATGAAGTCCTCCCGCAGAGTTGCGGCTCGACGCCGCCTGGTTGGTTATGGGCCATGGCCATCCATTGGACCCGACGTCGACCGCCGCCCGTCGATCGATGTCGCCGGCAGCAGCCGCAGGCGACATCGACCCCGCGCGCGGCCCTCTCCTCAATCGCCGACATAGCGTCCGCGGAGGGTCATCACCGCTGCCGCCACCCCGGCCGACAGCACCACCGGCACCATGGCCATGGCCACACCCGCGGGGCCCCAGCCCTGGCCCAGCAGGTGGCCCGCCACCAGCGGCCCGCCGATGGAACCCAGCCGGCCGGCGGCGATGGAGGCGCCGGTGGCCAGCCCGCGCGCCTGCGCCGGGTAATAGAGCGGGATGATGCCATAGAGCGAATACTGCACGCCGAGCAGGAAGAAGCCGGCCAGGCCGGCCAGGGCCAGCACCGGCAGCAGGCTGTCCGCCCCCGCCAGCCCGAACATCGACAGGGCCAGCGCGGGATAGGCCGCGATGATGGGGACGCGCGGCCCGAGCCGGTCCACCAGCACGCCGATGACCCAGGAGCCGATGACGCTGCCGGCATTGAAGGCGAAGGCGGCGCCAGCCCCCCCGCCCCCGCCCAGGCCCTTGGCCGCGACCAGCGACGGCAGCCAGTTCAGCAGCAGATACAGCACCAGCAGCGTCAGCCCGAAGGTGAACCAGGCCAGCAGCGTGACCAGCAGCCGGCCATGGCCGAACAGCGCCTGCACGCCGCCCGGCCGCTCTGCGCCGCCGGACGCCGTCGCGCGGCTGTCGGGCATCAGCCACGCCATGGCCGGCAACAGCAGCAGCGGCAGCACGCCGCCGGCCAGGAAGATGCTGTGCCAGCCGAACCGCTCGAGGAACCCGGCCGCGAACAGCGCCGCCAGCGCGCCGCCGGCCGGCATGCCGCTGAACATCAGGGTGGTCGTGCGGGTCCGCCGGTCGGCCGGGGCGATCTCCAGGGCGACGGCCACCAGGCTGGGCATCGCCGCCCCCATGCCGGCCCCGGCCATGAGCCGGAAGAGGCCCAGCGACAGCGGCCCGCCCGCCACCAGGGTGGCCAGCGTGAACACGCCGAAGACGCCGACGGCCATCATCAGCAGCGGCTTGCGGCCCATCCGGTCGGCCATCCAGCCGCCGGCCAGCGCGCCGCAGACCAGGCCGGCCATGCCGGCCCCGAACACGACGCCTGCCTGCCCGGGCGACAGGCCCAGGTCGGGGATCAACAGGGGAGCGGCCACGCCGATGGCCTGGATGTCGAACCCTTCCAGCAGGGCTATCAGAGAGCAGAGCGACAGCGTGACGACGCCGCGCGGCGCGTGAGGGGGCGATGCGCCCATGGGGAAGCCTCCCGTTTCCGTCCCATTGCCCGGGATTGTTGGAGCCGGCCGCAGCCTGAACGACCCTGGTTCAACCGAAACCCGCCTCAGAACTGCGAGAAGAAATTCCAGATCGACTCACCGGAATTGTTCTGCGGGGCGTGGCCCCCGCTGAACTCGCACCAGACGACGGGATAGCCCGCGTCGCAGCCGCTGTAGCTGACGCAGGGGCTCGGCTCGACCGGCGTGGTCTGCTGATCGCAGTGGTTTCGCTCGATGAAGACATCGCGCGCGGACCGACCTTGCGCGACCGGAACCACGTCGTCGGCGTCGCCGTGCGCGCCCCACATGGCCACAGGGCTGTCGCCGTCCTCGCAGCCGCTGTAGAGCGCGCCGGACATGGAGGCGATGGCGCGGAAGTCGTCGCCCATCGCGCAGCCGATCGCGTAGGACATCATGCCGCCGTAGCTGAATCCGGTCGAGAAGATCCTGGTCTCGTCGATGCAGAGCTCCGCGCGGAAGCGGTCGAGCATGGCGCGAAGGAAAGCGATGTCGCGGCCGCCCGTGTTCGCCCAGCCTTGGTCGAGCCCCTCGGGCGAGACGAAGATCGCCGAGCCGTCGGCGCGGCCCTGGAGGCCGTAATAGCCGCCGCCGAACCCGGTCGCGACCTGCTCGGCCGAGCCGCCGCGGGGGTGCCAGGCGAAGATCAGGCGGTAAGGATGGCTCGAATCATAGTCGTCCGGCACGGCGAGGATGTACTCGCGCGTCGAGCCCCCGACATCGATGCTGAAACGGCCGCTCGACGGCGCCGTCGCGCTGCCGCAGCCAGCGCTCTGCGTCGCTCCTCCAGCGCCGCTCGAGCCGGAGCCGGCGGCGCCCGCGCCGCCCGCGCCCGCTTCCCCCGAGTCCGGGCGCCCGCCGCTGCCGCCGGCGCCGCCGACGCCGCCCGACGAGCCCGCCGTCGCCGACGACCCAACCGTGGCGGCACCGGAGCTGCTGGCGCCGGAGCTGCTGGCGCCGGGCCCAGCGGGCCCTCCGGTGCTGCCGCTGCCGGACGATGCCTCGGCCGTAGCATCCCCCTCGCTGGAGCAGGCCAGCGCCGCGAATGCCGCGAACGCGAGCGCGACGACCCCTGGAGCGGTCGCGCCGAAATTGCGAAGCGTTTCCATTCGTCCTCGCCTCTCTGTTCGAAAGAACGCTACCCATCCTCGCATCACCCGATGCGGGTGACCGCAACGACTTCGTACCCAAGTCCTCTGGCTCGAGGCATAGGCATACTCGCCTATGCCTCGACGAGAGACGTCACGCCCGCAGCGTCGGGCTGGACGATTCGCGTGAGAATCAAATTCGGTTGACGTTACAATTGTTATCTGAGGCGGCCCACGCAGGCTGTGGCGTGGGGGCCGCGCGTACGGGTGGAGGATCCAGCACGCGCTTCGTTACGAGCTTTCGCGAAGGTCTCGCGCGGCGGCGCGCCACGTCGAGAACCGGGACCTCGCCACGTACTGCAATGCGCTCTGGGCGGTGCAGGACGACAACACGCACCTCGGCAAGGACCCCGAGCGCGCCCGCAGGTACCTCGCCGCGTGCGTGCCCCGCGGCCCGGAGAACCCTGCGATCTTCTTCAACGCCGCGTGCGTGGCCGTCGAGCTCTAGGACATCGACGCCGCGCTCGGCTTCGTCCGCGACGCCGTGCGCTTCGGCTACGACGGGCGCGAGGCCCTGCGGACCGCGCTCCGCGCCGAGGCGCTCTTCGCGAAGGTCCGCGACGACCGCCGCTTCCTCGACGCGCTCGACGATCCCGGCCCGCAGGGCGCCGCGCTCGTCGAGCTGGAGATCGCGAAGGTCAGGCACGCGGGCTGGTCGGCGCTCGGCGTCCGCGTCGCCGCCGGGGGAGCCTGGCCGACGCATGAGCACGACTTCCGCCCGCTCTCGCCGGAGGTCCTCGCCGCGCTCGCGCTCCCGAACGGCGCGCCGCTTCCGCCGAGCCCCCGGGCGTGGCTCGCCTTCGACGCGCGCTGGCTCTCGACGCTCGGCTGGTTCGACCTCGAGCCCGCGTTCCGCTGGACCTCGCGGCCGCTCAGGGACATCGCGAAGGCCGAGTTCGGAGGAGGCGACGGGCCTCCCGCCGACCCCGTGCCGGTCGAGCAGGAGGACGGCGGCGTGCGCTGGGAGGTCGAAGAGCGCTGGGCGCACCATTTACGAGGTGCGAGACCGCGCGGCGCAGCGCGCCCTCCTCGGCGAGGCGGCGCCGGCGGCGGCGCCGTTCGCGGTCATCATCGCCTCGCCGGAGGCGCCCGAGCGCTTCGTGCTGGTGGCGCAAGACGGCGAGATCGACGGAGTCCGCTTCGCTTTCGGCGAGCGCACCCTCGCGTCGCCGAGGCCGGCCATCGAGGGCACGATCAACGTCGTGCGCTGCTCGGCGCTCTTCGCCGGGACCGCCGTGTACGACGGCACGGACGAGGACGAACACGACGAGACGTGAAGCCGGCTCGCCGCTCGAGGCGGGCGTGCGCGTGGGAACGTGCGCATCGGGTCAGCTCGCGTCCCAGGTTCCATTCACGCCTTCGCAGATCGGCTTCACGATGTCCTCGGTGAGCCGCTCCGAATTGTAATAGTACATCGTCATCGTCTCTCCATTGCGGGTGAGAACGCACGTGCCGAGCACGTCGTCGGTAGAGCAGCGGTCGACGAGCTTGGCCTTGACGTTTCCGTCGTCCTTGCACTGGCTTTCTTGCTCGTCCGTGTCGCGGGCATCGATCTCGCCGCAGCTACGAACCGTCACGCCGCTCTCGGTGGCGCTGAACTCGCAAGCGACGTTGCCCGCGACCTGATCATCACCGCCGCACCCCGCGATGAGCACGAACACGACAAATAGAATGTTGCGCATGGTGAATATTCCTTGACGAGCGCTCGAAGGAGCGCGAATTGGTGACCGTCACCGCTGCGTCCGCCCGAGCTCCTCCAGAGGCCGGCCGAGTCGTGTCGACCGCGCTCGACAGGCATGGCGCGCGTCGCGCACCACCTCCGCGCGTGCAGGGCGCCCGGACGAGTCGCGATGATGATCGTCTTCAACCGCTAGGATGTTCGGAGGCGAGCGCCGGGATCACAGAATCGTCAACCCTGGCCCGAGCGCAGCGACGCCCTCTCGTCGCCGACGCCGTGCCGCGCGAGCGCGGGCGACGGGGCCTCCCCCGCGTCGACGGGCATCCCGCCCGCCGCGCTCTCTCACCGGCTGCGCGCTCGCGGCTGGGGCAGCGACCGGCGCGCCTCGTCGGCGAAGAACTCCACGAAGGCCCGCACCCGCGCGGAGAGCTGCTTGCCCTGCGGGAACACGAGCGAGATGGGAAAGCCTTCTTCCTCGAACCACGCCAGCGGCAGGCGCGTCAGGGCTCCTCGCTGCAGATCGTCGAGCACCGTGAGCTCCGGCAGCAGCGCGATGCCCAGCCCATCGAGCGCGAGCTGGCGCAGCGCCGCGTTGCTGTCCGCCGCGTAGGGCGCCCGGATCATCACCCATCGCCTCGCCGCGGGATCCCAGGCCTCCTGCCGGTTGCCGCGCAGGTACGACAGCAAGACATGGCCGGCCAGATCTTCGGTGCTGCGGGGCGCGCCGCGCGCTCGCAGGTAGGACGGCGCGGCGCAGAAGCAGTTGCGAAAGCGGCCGAGGGGGCGCCGCGTGAGCCGCCCGTCGTCGACGTCGCCCACCCGGATCGCCACGTCGAAGCGCTCGGCCAGCAGATCCACCACCTTGTCGCTCAGGCTCAGCTCCAGCTCCACCTGAGGGTACTCGCGCGCGAAGCTCGCGACCCGCGGGATCAACCAGTCGCGCCCCACGTCGTGCTGCGCGCTGACCCGCACCAGCCCGCGCGGCGCCCGCGCCTGCGCGGCGTGGGCGCACGCCTCCTGGACGTCATCCATCGCCCGCTGGACGCGGAGGTAGAGCTCCTGTCCCTCGGGCGTCGTCTGCAAGCCGCCGGCGCCCCGCACCACCAGGCGCAGCTTGAGCTGCTCCTCGAGCCGGGCCACACGCTTGCTGAACGCCGACGGCGTCTTCCCCGCCTCCCGCGCCGCCGCGCTGAAGCTCCCCGCGCGCACGCTGTGGATGAACGCGAGCAGGTCGGGCCACGACTCCAGCGCGCTTTGCCTCCCGGGCACAGGGCCTGTTCCCCCGGGGCCCCTGCCGCGCCCGCGGCTCACCCTCTATCCCTCCTGCACCACATCGCGGAGGACTCGACCATGAAGCGTGCGTTCGTGACGGGAGTGACGGGATACATCGGCGGCTCGGTCGCGCGGCGGCTGCTGCAGGAGGGATACCACGTGACGGGGCTGGTGCGCGCCCGGGAGGACAGCGAGCGCGTCGCCGCTCTGGGCATCCATCCCGTCGTGGGGCAGATCGACGACGGCGCCCTGCTGAGCGAGCGCGCCCGCGCGGCCGACGTGGTCGTCAACGCGGCCGACATGACCCACCGCGGGGCCGTCGAAGCGCTCATCGAGGGGATGGCCGGCGCGAACAAGACCCTCGTGCACACCAGCGGCTCCTCGATCGTGTCGGAGTTCGGAGAGGGGGAGCTCTCCGAGCGCGTCTTCGAGGACGACACCCCCTTCTCCCCCGATCCGCCCAAGGTCGCGAGCGTCGCCGTCAACCGCCTCGTTCAGGGCTCGGCGCGGCAGGGCGTGCGCGGCGTCGTCATCTGCCCACCGATGATCTACGGGCGGGGGACGGGGTTGAAGCGCGACTCCATCCAGGTTCCCGCGCTGATCCGGCTGTCGCTGGCCCAGCAGGCCGGCGTGTACGTGGGCCGCGGGCTCAATGTCTGGTCGAACGTCCACATCGATGATCTCGTGGACCTCTACGCGCTCGTCATCGCCCGGGCGCAACCCGGCGGCTTCTTCTTCGCCGAGGCGGGCGAGGCGCGGTTCCTGGACATCGCCGCCGCCATCAGCCGGATGCTCGGGTACGGAGGACGCACCGTCTCGTGGCCGATCGCCGATGCGATCGCCGCCTTCGGCGAGGACGCGGTCCGCTACAGCGGGGCGTCCAACAGCCGCGTGCGCGCCAAGCGAGCACGCGGGCTCGGATGGGCGCCGAAGCACACGTCGATGTTGCACGAGATCGAGCATGGCAGCTACCGCGAGGACTTCGCGCGCCCTGCCGATCCGGCGCGGTGAGCGCCGGCGCCGGCGTCGCGCAGCGGGAACCGCACGGCCGCGCGCCCCCCGCGTGTCTCCTCCCGGGCACGTTTGTAAAGAATATTTAAAAACGGAGCTCCGGGCCGCGCCGAACGTTGAACATCGTTTTTGTTCAGCTACATCATCGCTCGCCTGAGGTCGCTCCGAGCACCGCCTGACGCCCCAGCGCGCGGCCTCGCGCGCCGGGCGGCGAGGCCTGCCTCACCGGCGGTTTCCCCGCCGGGGCGTGGCTCACGAGGCCCACGCCGCGCCGCCGGGCGACTCGGATGGCTCCGCGACCCCAGCTGAAGAGTGGATGAAACGCGCCGCTTTCCTGCTCGTGGTCGCTCGCCGCGGCTGGGCGCCGCGCTTGTAACGGAGAAACCTTGATGAGAAGCTCGAAGATGGGGCTGCTGCTCGCGTGCGGGGTCGGGACGGCCCTGTTCGCCGGAGGGTGCTCGGGGGCAGAGGACGAGATTCCGGAGCCCCTCGATGACGTCTCGCAATCGCTCACCCTGGCGGATCGGCTCGCGGAATGCGCGCAGGATCCGCGCGTGGTCGCCGGGCTCGTCTCGCAGGACATCTGCGCGGGCGCGGGCGTCTTCTTCCACGAGACGTTCGAGGGCAACGGGCGCACCTGCGGCACCTGCCACCCGGTGGCCAACAACACGACGCTCGACGTGCCGTTCATCCAGGCCCTGGACCAGAATAGCCCCAATGACCCGCTCTTCGTGTTCCGGCAGGTGCCGGAGCTCGCCGAGCTCGAGACCTCGGATCTGCTGGACGACGCGGCCATCCTCGAGAACGTGGACGGCTTCGCCGATCCGACGCACCGGTTCGTCTCGCGCGGGGTGAACCACGTCCTCTCGCTCAGCACCAGCATCCGGGCGGATTCGGGGGATGGCACCACCAACCCGCCCACGGAGCGGACCGGCTGGGGCGGGGACGGCTCGAGCGACGGCACGCTGCGCGGCTTCCTCAAGGACGCGATCACCCAGCACTTTCCCAAGCGCCTCGACCGCGAGCCGGGCGTCGACTTCCGCTTGCCGACACCGGAAGAAGAGGACGTGACCCTGGCCTTCCAGCTCAGCCTTGGCCGGCTGAACGAGCTCGATCTGGCGAGCGTTCGCCTGTTCGACGCGGAGGCGGAGGACGGCCGGCAGGCGTTCATGGACCCGGAGCGCGGCCGCTGCAACCTGTGCCACCACAACGCCGGCGCGAACTTCCAGGACACCGGCAACAACCGCAACTTCGACACCGGCACGCGCACCAAGGGGTCGCCGCTCAACGGGGGCACCTTCGGGGGGGGCGAGTTCCTCGCGGACGGCGGCTTCGGCGGGCGAGACCTGCCGGCGCCCAACTTCGACGCCACGGGGATCGGCTTCCCCAATTCGTTCGGCAATGGCACCTTCAACCCGCCGCCCCTCATCGAGGCCGCGGACACGCCGCCCTTCTTCCACAACAACCTGCAGATCAACGACAAGGCGGATCCGGGCCTCAACGATGCCGTCACGTTCTACGCCTCGACGCCCTTCCTCCTCTCTCCCGCCGCCCAGGAGCTCGAGCAGCGCTTCGGGACGCCGCTCAACCTCGTGCCGCTCGACGCGAACGCCATCGCTCGGTTCCTGCGCGCGCTGAACGCCGCCTTCAACGCCGACATCGCCAAGCAACGGCTGGACGCCGCGCGCGTGCTCGTCGACCAGTTCGCGAACACGCGCGCCGACGTGCAGCAGAAGCTGATGGAGCTCGCCCGCGTCGAGATCGACGACGCCATCGAGGTGATGGCCCCGATGACGCTGTATCCCGCCGCGGCGCAGCAGCTCGACCTCGCGCGCGCCGAGATCGCCCAGGGCCTCGCGGCGAGCTCGGCGGCCGAGCGCCGCAACCGCATCGTCAACGCCACCTCGCGCGTGACGACCGCCCGGGCCCAGTTCGGGCAGAACATCACCTTCGTGCTCGGCCAGGGCAACCTGATGTACTGAGCGCGGCCGTGGCGCCGCGCCCCCGCGCCGCCACGGCCCCTCCCGCCCACCGAAGAGCCCGACTCCCGTCGGGAATGACCCGGGCATAACGTGACATCACTCACCCTCGAGGCGCGCGCCCGACATCAAATGCGGGCGGCTCCTGGATGCGATTGCAGCCCACCGGAGCGCCCGCCGTCGCGGCGGTGACTAGACTGGAGGCGCGCACGGGCCGCTGAGCCCGCGCCCACCACGAAGCCGGCGCCATGATCGAGCACCCCTGGACGCGCGAGACCCGAGACCTCGGCCCACCCCTCGAGTGGCGCTTCTCATTCGAACTCGAGGCGAGCCCGGAGGAGCTCTGGCCGATCCTCGTCGACACCGACCGGCTCGATCGCGCCATGAAGCTGCCGCTCATCACGTACGCGGAGCAGGACGGCCTGCTCCGGGGCGCGTCGAGCGTCCTCGGGGTCGCGTTCCAGTGGACCGAGCTGCCGTGGGCGTGGGTCGCGGAGAAAGAGATGCAGGCCCTGCGCGTCTACGACAACGGGATCGCGACCCACCTCGCCATCGCCTTCTCCCTCGCCCCGAGCGGCGCCGGGGGCACCCGGCTCGATCTGCGCTTCGCGTGGCACCTGCGGAGCGCCCTCGCCCGGCCGCTGATCGCCCTGGTCGAGCGCCACGCCCGGGGCGTGTACCGGCGCGCCCTCGCGCGCCTCGACCGGCAGATCGCGGAGGATCGACCGCGCCACCTGCTCCTCGCCAGGCGCCCGCCGCCGCTCGGCTGCGAGGCCCAGGAGCGCCTCGCCGAGGTGCGCGGCGCGCTCCGCCGGGACGGCGTGAGGGAGGCCGTCATCGACGCCCTCTTCGGCCACGTCGCGTCCGCGGACGACACCGAGCTCCGGCGCATCCGGCCGCTGCCCCTCGCCCGGCGGTGGCGCGTCGACGAGCGGGAGCTCGTCGTCGCCTGTCTGTACGCGACGCGCGCCGGGCTGCTCCACCTCGGCTGGGACCTGATCTGCCCCCATTGCCGCGGCGTCCGGCAGCGGGCGAGGGTGCTCGGCGAGGTGCCGCCCCGGATGACGTGCGCGGCGTGCGCCGTCGAGTTCTCGACCGACGCGCCGCAGGCGATCGAGGTGACCTTTCAGGTGAACCCCTCGATCCGCGAGGTGGAGCCGCGGGTGCACTGCCTCGCCGAGGCGTCCGCCAAGGAGCATATCAAGGTCCAGCAGCCGCTCGATCCCGGCGAGCGCCGCACCGTCGCGACGCGCCTGTCGCCGGGGCGCTACCGCGTGCGGGTCGTCGGGGACCCGCGCCACGGGCTCCTCGACGTCGACGCGCGATCGACCGTCATGGCGGTGACGCTGCGCGGAGGCGACACGAATGCTGCCATGGCCGGGCCCTCGCCGGTCCTCACGCTCGTCAACGAGGGACAGGAGCGGCGCACCTTCGTCGTCGAGGACGTGGCGTGGGCCGACGACGCCCTGCGCCCGGCGGCGCTGTTCGATCTGCCGGAGTTCCGCGATCTCTTCGCCTTCGAGTACCTGGCCGCCGACGTCCAGATCCAGGTGGGAGAGCAGACGATCCTCTTCTCCGATATCGTCGGCTCGACGCGGTTCTACGAGCGCCGCGGCGACGCGAGGGCCTTCGCCGCGGTGAAGCGCCATTTCCACGAGGTCCACGCCGCGGTGAGGTCGAGCCGCGGGGTGGTGGTGAAGACGATGGGCGACGCCGTGATGGCGGCCTTCCGCGACCCCGGCGACGCCCTGCGGGCCGCGTTCGCGCTCCAGGAGCGGTTCCACCCGGATCGGAGCGACCTCGGGCTCCGCCTCCGGATCAGCCTCCACCGGGGCCCGTGCCTCGCCGTGAACCTCAACCGGGGGATCGACTACTTCGGCCGTACGGTGAACCTCGCCGCGAAGCTCCAGGGGTTCGCGGGGGCCGGGCAGATCCTGTTCCCCGCGGCGCTCCGGGACGATCCGCGGGCGAGGCAGGCCCTGGAGGCGCAGGAGATCCCCGCGCAGGAGCTCACGCTGGATCTCCCGTTCCTCGACGAGCCGCTCGACGTGTGCCGGCTCGACCTGCACCACGAGCCGCCGGCGCCCCAGCTCCGCGCGCGGCCGATCCGGCCCCGGAGGGCGGGGCTCCACTGAGGCGCGCCTCGGCCGGTGAGGCGCGCCCCGGCCGGGGTGGAGGCCTATCCCTCGTCCGGCAGGTACAGCTTCACGTCGTCGAACTCGGCGGTGCCCTCGTAATAGTTGATGTGCGGGTCGCCGAAGAAGAAGTGATCCGGGTAGGCCGACCCCGCCGGCCAGGTCTCGAAGGCCCCGCCGAAGTCGACCGTCTCGTTATGGCCCGGGCCCTCGAGCTCGTCGGGGCGCTGGTTGTAATGCCACGTCACCGGCGGCTCGCGAAACCCCCGCCGCGCCGCGTACGTCGTGAGGCCGCCGTGGTGGAACCTGCCCGCGGCGGACATCGCATACCCCTCGCCGTCGCGCTCGACGGTGAACACGTAGGTCTCCTCGTCGAGGTACTTGTCCACGAAGACGGGGCCGTCCTTCCACCCGCCGGCCGTGTACGACGTGAACCCGTTGCCGGTCCACGGGCTCCCGAACGCGTCGCCGCGGAGCCAGATCATGCTCACGTACCGCGAGCCGTCCGGCTCGGAGCGGCCGATAGCGGGGTTCCAGACCTCCGACCAGGGGCCGTCGTCGCCGAAGTTGCTGTCGGTGTCCATCACGACCTTCCGGTGATGATGGATGAAGACGTTGTTGTGCGGCGCCGGCCGCGCGTAATCGGTGATGCAGAGAAAGTAAACGCCGTTTCCGAAGGTGGCGGACAGCGGCTTCGCGCTCCGATCGGTGAACCGCCACGGGTCGGCCACCTCGTCCCCGTCGTAGCCGTTGATCTTGCCCCCGTGCGACCAGCCGCCCTCGCGCAGGCCGCCGAAGTCGATGTTGGAGACCGTCACCTCGACGCGGTACCGCGCCGGCAGGGGCGCCGTCGAGCGGACGATGGCGCCGTCGTAATGGCGGGCCGAGACGAGCCTCGCCTTGCCGGAGGTCGCCTCGAAGCGGCCGCCCGTCTCGGGGACGCCGTCGCGGTCGCTGTCGCGGCCGTAGAGCTCGACCGTGAGCCAGCCGCCCTCGCCGTACGTGAAGGACTTCCGGAACGAGCGGAACCTCCGCAGCCCCTCCCGGAACGCCTCGCCGCCGCGCGCGGAGAAGAACGCGCCGTCGTCGTCGAAGGCGTCGACGTGGTAGGGGCTCGCGTCGCCGTACGCGTCCTCGGTCCACGCGGCCGGCTCCTGGAACGGCGCATCGAAGGTCTCGTGGTGCACGAGCCTCCACCGGCGGCCGGCGGCAGGCGCCGCCGGCTTCGGGGGTTCGCCGGTCGCGCCGAGCGTCTCGCGCGCCGGCGCGCGCGAGCACGCCGCGAGCGAGAGGGCGAGCGCGGCGAGCAGCCGCGTCACGGGTCGCATGCAAGCCCCGGCGCTCGCCGCGCCGCGCCTCAGCGGTTCGGCTGCGGGGTGAGGCGCAGGTACGGGCGGACGGCGTTGTAGCCCTTGGGGAACTTCTGCTTGAGGACCTCGGGATCCTGGAGCGAGGGGACGATCACCACCTCGTCGCCGTCCTTCCAGTTCGCGGGCGTCGCCACGGAGTGGCTGTCCGTGAGCTGCAGCGAGTCGATGAGGCGCAGGATCTCGTCGAAGTTGCGCCCGGTGCTCGCGGGGTACGTGAACGTCGCGCGGATCTTCTTGTTCGGATCGATGACGAACACCGAGCGGACCGTCAGCGTGTCGTTCGCCTGCGGGTGGATCATCCCGTAGAGGGAGGAGACCTTCCGGTCCACGTCGGCGAGGATCGGATAGTTCAGCTTCGTGCGCTGCGTCTCCTCGATATCGACGGACCAGCGCTTGTGCGAGTCGACGTCGTCGACGCTGAGGGCGATGGGCTTGACGCCGCGCTTGTCGAACTCCGCCTTGAGGTTCGCGACCGCGCCGAGCTCGGTCGTGCAGACCGGGGTGAAGTCCTTCGGGTGCGAGAACAGGATCACCCACGAATTGCCGGCCCACTCGTGGAACCGGATGGTCCCGTGCGTGGACTCTTGCTCGAAATCGGGCGCGATGCTTCCGAGTTGCAGGCTCATGACAGTCCCTCCTGGCCGCGGGCCATGTGTCCGCTATGGCGGAGGAATGTCCGCCAAGCCGCGTAGCGTGTCAAGCCGGTCGCTGCCGTCTTTTGTGTTGGCGCGTGTTGGCGCGCCGGCGCGCCGGCCTGCCAGGCGGCGCCGGTGCGAGGCAGCCGTCCGGGCGCTGGCCCGGCGCGCGGGAAATCCGGTGAGGGCGCGGGAATCCGGTGAGGACGAGGGCGCCTCAGAGCGCGCCGACCTCGCGCCGGAAGCCGTCCCAGGGGATCTCCCGCGGGGGCGCGGCGCGCCGTTCGCTTGCCTCGCCCGGCTGCGCCGGGGTCGAGCAGGTGCCGTGCTGCAGCAGGTACAGGGCCTCTGCGAGGCACGCCTCGGTCGTGTCGCCGAGGTCCGCGTCGAGCGTGTCGGCGACGGGGCAGTCGGGGGCGAAGCCGTCGTAGAAATCGCCCTCTTCCCTCGCGTTGAGCACCCGGAACGAGATCGGGTGCACGCTCTTGTCGCAATAGTTCCACCCGTGCATGCCGACGGGCTTGCCGTGCGTCGTCGTGCCGACGATCTTGACGTCGATGTAGGCGCGCAGGCTGTTGATCAGCGTCTCGCTCGCGGAGGCGGTGCCGCCGGTGGTGATGACGACGAGCCGGGACAGGGGGAGCGCCGGCTGGTCGAGGTCATCGAACGAAGCCCGCTTGTCCCACTGGACGTGCTTGTCGTTGTGCGCGGTGATGTCGAGCAGCGCGCCCTTGTCCGCGGGCCGATGGATCAGGCTCGCGAGGTGCCGCTCGACGGCGAGGCGCCCGCCGCCGTTGTAGCGCAGATCGAGGACGAGCTCGTCGATCTGGCCGTCCCGGAACATCGCGAAGGTGTCGTCGAGCTCTTTCGTGGTGGGCTCGATGAACGTGGTGAGCATGAGGTAACCGACCGTCGCGGACCCCGCCTGCAGGATCCTCGGGTTCAGCACCGTGGTGAGGCCGTGCACCGCCTTCCGGACGGCGACCGTGAAGACCTCCTTGCCCGCCCGCTCGATGGTCAGGGAGATCTCGTGTCCTTCCTCGTCGGGGCCCGTCACCTGCGACCAGAGGTTGTCGCTCGCCACCTGCTCGACATCCATCCCGTTGATCGCCAGCACCTTGTCGCCGCGGCGCAGTCCGGCCGCTCCCGCCGGCGAGGCGGGGTGGACCAGCGCGAGCCGGAGGCTGTCCTCCGGGTCGAAGCCCCACCGGTAGCCGAACCCGAGGGTCTGCCCCTCTTGGAAATAAGCATCGTAGTCGCTCTTGGTCGAGATGTAGCTCCAGCGATCGCGCGACGCGTCGACGAGATCCTCGAGCAGCGCCTCGGGCGAGGGGTAGGACCGGGGATCCAGGTCCGGCACGCGGTCGTACCAGAGATAGGCGTCCCGCATCAGGGCGAACAGGAACTGGTTCTGCCCTGGCGTCGAGCAGTCTTCCGCCTCGGACTCAGGCGTGGTGTCTGACGTGCAGCCTCCGGTCACGGAGGCCGCCAGGGCGAGGGTGCATGTGGAGAGGACCGCAACAAGCTTCGAAGCGACCATGCCGCTCAGCTCATCACGAAGGGAGAGGGCGGGCAACGCCGATCTGGGACCGGCACACGCCCGACACAGCGCCGCTCGAGCGCGTTCTGGACGGGGGGCGAGCCGGGCGGCGAGGCTCGCTCCTCGCCTGCGCGCCGGCGGTCCGCGGCGGCGCGGCTGCGCGCCGGCGGGTCAGCTCGCTTGCGCCGCCGCCGCGACCGCCGCTTCGTGGGCCGCGGCGAGCTGCGCGTCATCCGCCGTGACCCGCGCGAACGACGGCCGGCTGCAGATCCGCTCGACGTAGGCCGAGATCTCCGGCAGCTCGGGGATGAGCTTGAACTGCGTCATCCACCGGAGCGCCGGACCCCAGAGGATGTCGGCCGCGGAGAACCGCTCGCCGAGCAGGTAGGGGCCCTGTCGGAGCGCCTCGACGAGCGTGCCGAACATCGTTTCGTAGTCGCCGTAAGGCGATATGCCCGGGGGCGCGGGCTCGCGCTTCATCGCGCGATCGGTCATGGCCGGCTCGAAGCAAGACCCGTAGTAGACGAGCCAGCGGAGGTAGGGGCCTCGCTGCGGATCGCGGAGGGCCGGGGCCAGGCCCGCCTCCGGGAAGAGGTCGGCGAGGTAGATGAAGATCGCGACCTGCTCGGTGACGAGCGCGCCGTCGTGCACGATGGCGGGGACCTTCCCGAGCGGGTTCACCGCGAGGTAGGGCGCCTTGCGCTGCTCGCCGGCCTTCATGTTGAGGACGCGCAGCTCGTGCGGCGCGCCGAGCTCATCGAGGAGGATGCGCGTGCCGGACGCGCGCGTGTTCGGTGAATGGTAGAAGACGAGGTTTCCCCGCGCGGGCGTGGTCGAATCAGCCATGTCGTGCCTCCGGGCCGACCCTACTGCCGGGGGCGGGTCGTGTATTGTAAAAGAGCGCCACGCGATGAGCTCGAGCATCACCCCCGACGATCGCACGCTCGGCATCCTGAACCCCGCGGCCGGGCTCAAGCGCTTCGAGCTGCGCCGCCACGCGCCCGCGCCGGATCTGGCCGCGCTGGTCGACTGGCACTGGGTGGTGCGCTGGTCGCTGCCGGCGCCGTTCGAGCAGGAGATCCTGCCGCACCCCTGCGTCAACCTGGCCATCCAGGTGAACGGGTCGATCGTGAACGGGCTGGGGACGCGGCGCGAGGTCTCCCGGCTCGAGGGGACGGGGCGCGTCGTGGCCACGAAGTTCAAGCCGGGGGGCTTCTTTCCGTTCGCGAACCGTCCGATGCGCCGGCTGGTCGATCAGGTCGTCCCGCTCGTGGAGGCGTTCGGTGAGGCGGCGAACGCGCTGGAGCGCGACGTGCTCGCTCAGCCTGACGACCTCGTCGCGGTCCGCGCGATCGAGGCGCTCCTCCGGGCGCACAGGGGTCCTTCGGATCCGGGGCTCGACGAGGCCATGACGCTGGCCGCCCGCGCCCAGGGAGACCGCGACATCCACCGCGCCGAGGATCTCGCGCGGGTCGCGGGGGTCTCGGTCCGCACGCTGCACCGCGCGTTCGAGCGGTACATCGGCGTCGGGCCCAAGTGGATCATCCGGCGATCGAGGGTCCAGGAGGCTGCGGAGCGCGTGGCGTCGGGGGCGTCCGTCGCGTGGGCGGCGCTCGCGACCGAGCTCGGGTATCACGACCAGGCGCACTTCATCCGTGACTTCAAGGCGCAGGTCGGGTTCACGCCCGCGGCCTACGCGGCGCGGTGCGCGGCGGCGTCGGCGGCCCGGGGGTGAGTTCGCAGGAGGGGGCGATGGAATCGAGGCTTGGTTGGCGGCGCGGCGCTAGTCGCGCGTCATCCAGCGCCGGCCTCGGAGCAGGGGCCGCAGCGCCGCCGGGTCGCGTCGGATCGGGGTGACGCCCGTCCAGGATTCCAGCGCACCGAGGGCGAGCGCCTGGTCGTCCGGCGCGAGCGAGAGGATGACGGCGCCGTGGGTGCCGCCCGGCGCGATGAAACGGTGGGAGTCGCGGGCGGCCCCGACGTCGAAGGCGGCCGCGGTGTACGGATCGTTTTCGCCGTAGATGAACAGGAGCCGCTCGCCCTCGGTGGTGAGCCAGGCGGCGATGTCCTGCATGGCTGCGGGATCGAAGAGCGGGGTCTTGTCGGGCCCGGGCGCGATGAACGAGGTGGGCACGTTCGCGCCGGGGTAGACGAGCAGATCGGCGAGGTGATCCTCGGCGAAGCTCGGGTAGCCCAGCTCGGCCGCGGCTTGCCAGTAGTAGGGCTCGATGGCGAGGACGTAGGGGTCGGACCAGAGGAGGGGGGCGTTCGCCTCGCCGAGGAAGGCCCAGATCGCGGCGTCGTCGGACGCGGCGGTGGGGACGCGCGCGCAGAAGCTCGAGTCCTGGTATTGCCAGAGGGAGAAGACGGACTCGACGACGGCGATCTCCAGGGCCCTTTCGATGCCGAGGACGTCGTAGGCGACGCCGAGCTCGGCGGCCTCGGCTTTCATGAGGTCGAGCATGGCGGGGCGGCGCAGCAGCACCTCGCGCTGGAAGTCCTGGAGGGCCTGCCGGCACGCGGGGTCGCCGCGCTCGGCCACGAAGTCGAGGTAGCGCGGGTCGGAGACGCCGGCGCTGTGCGGGGCCACGTACGCGACGGTGCCGTCGACGTCGGCGGGGTAGAAGCGGCGGTGGTAGACGGAGGTCATGCCGCTCTTGCTGGCGCCGGTGGAGATCCAGCGGCCGTCGTAGAGGGGGCGGAGCGAGGCGATGACGCGGTGGAGGTCGGCGGCGGCCTGCTCGACGGTGAGCAGCGACCAGTCGGCGGGCTCCGGGCGGGAGGGGGTGAAGAAGCGGTGCTCGACGCGGATCTGGTTGGCGGCGAGCAGCTCGGCGGGCTCGTCGAGCCACTGACGGTCGGGGGAGAGGTAATAGCCTTCGGTGACGAGGACGACGGGGGCGGCGGGATCGCGGTGGTGCAGGAGCACGCGCTGCTGGAACCGCGCGGCGTCGGGGTGGTCGTGGTCGGCGGGCTGGTCGAGATCGATGACGAAGTAGCGGTAGCCCGGCAGGCTGGAGTCGCGCTCGACGGCGGTGAGGCCGTCGATGGCCTGGAGCTGATCGAGGAGGTCGCGCGAGGCGCCGGAGCCGCCGGAGCCGCCGGGGTCGGGGACGCCCGGGTCGGGGACGCAGGGGTCGGGGACGACGCCGCCGCCGCCGCCGCCTGTTCCGCCATAGCCGCCATCAGCGCCCGCGCTGCCGGTACCGCCGGCCATGCCAGCGGCACCGCCGCCGCCGGCAATGCCCCCAAATGGCCGGCCGCGGCCGTCATCGTCTCCGCAGGCAGTCACTGCGAACGCCAACAGGGTGATGGCGAACCATGTAGCAAAAGGAGTGTACATGTCGGACGCAGGCTACATGAACCGGCGCTCGACTCATCCGGATTTCACAAGAAGAACGCGGACTTGTGCGTTGTCCAACGAGGGCTTACCGGCTTACCTGGTTCCGGTTCATCCGACCGAGGTTGAGGCAATATGTAGTTTAAATCACTTAATTCCCCGGCCATGGTTGAGGTTTCGGGCTTACCCGACGACGAAGGTTGACCGCCGCCCGACCGACCCAGGTTGAGGTTCGCCGACCCAGGTTGAGGTTCGCCGACCCAGGTTGAGGTTTGCCGACCCAGGTTGAGGTCCGCCCCGCCCCGCCGCCCCAACCCAGGTTGAGGTTCGCCGCCGCTCCGACCCAGGTTGAGGTTCGCCGACCCAGGTTGAGGTTTGCCGACCCAGGTTGAGGTCCGCCCCGCCCCGCCGCCCCAACCCAGGTTGAGGTTCGCCGCCGCTCCGACCCAGGTTGAGGTTCGCCGGAGGTTCGCCGCCCCGACCCACGACCCAGGTTGAGATCTGCCCAGGTTGAGGTTTGCCGCCCCACCGCCCAGCCCGCCCGGCCGACTCCCGACCGGGGTTGCGGCTCAACCGAGCCGCAGCCGTAATTCAGCTCACTCCGCCGCCTCGACCAGATCCTGACCGTGGTTGCGGTTCGCCGGCCGCGGCAGCCCATAGTTCTCGCGCAGCGTCGTACCCTCGTATTCCGTCCTGAACAGCCCACGCCTTTGCAGGATCGGCACCACGTGCTCCACGAACGCCGCGAGCCCCGACGGCAGCACCGGCGGCATCACGTTGAAGCCGTCGGCCGCCCCCTGCTCCCACCAGTGCTGGATCGCGTCCGCCACCTGCTCGGGCGTGCCAGCGAACGTCCGGTGCCCCCGGCCGCCGCCGAGCCGGCCGATCAGCTGGCGCACCGTCAGCCGCTCCCGCCGGGCCAGGTTCACGATCAGCGTGTAGCGGCTCTTGGCCCCCTCGATCTGATCCTCGCTCGGCAGATCCCTCGGCAGCTCGGCGTCCAGCTCGAGCTCCTCCGGCTTCACGCGCAGCGTCTGCGCGAGCTGCCGCTTCGCATACTCCGGCTTGATGAGCCGATCGAGCTCCGCGTCGAGCGCCTGCGCCTCCGCCTCGGTGGCGCCGATCACCGGCACGATCCCCGGCAAGATCTTGATCGACTCCGGATCCCGCCCCAGCCCCCGGACCCGCGCCTTCAGGTCGGTGTAGAACTGCTGCGCGTCCTCCAGCGTCTGCTGCGCCGTGAACACCGCCTCGGCGTACCGCGCCGCCAGCTCCTTGCCGTCCTCCGACGAGCCGGCCTGCACCAGCAGCGGATACCCCTGCGGCGGACGCGGCACGTTGAGCGCCCCCTCGACCTTGAAGTGCTTGCCCACGTGCCGCGGCGGATGGATCTTCCGCTCGTCGCCCCACACGCCGTTCTCCTTGTCGCCGAGCGGCGCGCCGTCGTCCCAGCTGTCCCACAGCTTCAACGACACATCGATGAACTCCGCCGCCCGCGCATACCGGTCGCTGTGCGCCGGCAGCTCGTCCAGGTTGAAGTTCCGCGCCGCGTCCACGCCCGCCGTCGTGACGATGTTCCACCCGGCCCGCCCCCCGCTGATGTGATCCAGCGACGCGAACCTCCGGGCCAGGTTGAACGGCTCGTTGTACGTGGTCGACGCGGTGGCGATCAGCCCGATGTGCTCGGTCACGCCCGCGAGCGCCGCGAGCAGCACCGTCGGCTCGAGCGTCCCGGCCGGCCGGCGGCCGATGTTGTTCCAGAGCACCGGGCTGTCGGCGAAGAACAGCGAGTCGAGCTTCCCCCGCTCCGCGATGCGCGCCAGGTTCTTGAAATGCGCGATGTTCGTGTTCGCGAACGGGTCGCTCTCCGGCAAGCGCCACGAGGCCTCGTGGTGGCCTACGCTCATGAGAAACGCGTTGAGATGCAGTCGTCCGGGCCGATGGGTCACGGGGCACTCCCTTCCAGTTCAGAGCTCGAGTCGATGTCTTCGGTCGGGGCCGCGGCCGGCGCGACGCCCAGCGCCGCCAGCAGCGACTCGCGGTACGCGAGGAACCGCGGATCGCGGAGCGCGCGCGGGGCCGGCAGATCGATGCGCTGCTGCGCCGCGATGCGGCCGCCCTCGAGCACCAGCACCCGGTCGGCCAGCGCGATCGCCTCGTCCACGTCGTGGGTGACCAGCAGCACGGCCGGCCGGTGCCGCGCGCACAGCTCGCGCAGGAGATCGTGCATGCGCATCCGGGTCAGGGCGTCGAGCGCGCCGAACGGCTCGTCCGCCAGCACGAGCTCCGGATCGCGCACCAGCGACCGCGCCAGCGCCACCCGCTGCTGCTCGCCGCCGGACAGCTCGACAGGCCACGCGCGCTCCCGCCCCGCGAGCCCGACCTCCGCGAGGGCGGCCTCCCCGCGCGCCCGCGCCGAGGGCACGTCGAGCCCCAGGATCACGTTGTCGAGCACCCGCGCCCAGGGCAAGAGCCGCGTGTCCTGGAACACGACCGCCCGGTTCTCCGGCACGTGCAGCTCGCCCGAGCCGGTCACCTCGTAGTCGAGCTCGGCGATCGCCCGCAGCAGCGTGCTCTTGCCGGAGCCGCTGCGGCCGAGCAGGGCGACGAACTCGCCCCGCTCGATCGTGAGGTCGATGCCGTCGAGGATCGTGCGGGCGCCGAAGCGGCGGACCAGGTCGCGGATCCGCACCGTCGGCGTCGGCGCGGTCAGCCGGCCAGGATGCGACGCCATGACAGGGTCCTTCTCTCGATGAGCCGCACGGCCGAGTCGGAGGCCAGGCCGAACAGCCCATACACGACGAGGCCGAGGAGGATGATCTCCGTCTGGCCGTAGGAGCGGGCCAGCGACATCATGTGGCCGATGCCGCTCGTGGCGTTGATCTGCTCGACCACGACGAGCGCCAGCCACGCGCCGGTGACCGCCAGCCTGAGGCCCATGAGGAAGCCCGGCATCGCCCCCGGCAAGGCCACCTTCCGGATGAACTGCCACCGCGTCAGGCGGACCGTCTCGGCCAGCTCCACGTAGCGCGCGTCGATGGTGCGCAGCGCAGCGTGGGTGTGCACGTAGACCGGAATGACCACGCCGAGGGCGATGGTGAACACCTTCATCTGCTCGCCGATGCCGAACCAGAGGATCAGCAGCGGAATCAACGCGAGCGTCGGTATCGCGCGCTTGATCTGCACAGGCCCGTCCACGAGCGCCTCGCCGATGCGGGTCAGCCCGGAGAGCAAGGCCAGGACCGTGCCCAGGCCGACCCCGAGGGCGAGCCCGAGGAAGGCCCGCTGCGCCGACGTGAGCAGGTTGGAGAGGAGACGCCCGTCGGCGATCAGGTCGCGGGCCGTGGTCACCACGGTCCACGGCGCGGAGAGCACGCGCGCGTCGAGCGCGCCGGTCGCCGACGCGACGGCCCAGACGGCGAGCAGCAGCGCCGGGCCGAGCGCCAGGCCGTAGGGGATGCGCCGGCCCGGGCCGAGGCGGCGCGGCGAGCGGCGGACGGCGGCCGGGCCGCGGGCCGGCGGCGCGCTCGCGCCGAGCTGCGGCGAGGAGACCTCGGTCGTCGCGGTGAGATCCGGAATGCTGGCGAGGCGCGGCGATGAGGCCCTCGTGGGCAGTGCGGTCGTCATGGAGTGCTCCTCCCGGCCGTCGCCGGCCGGTCCGTCGGTCCGGCGCCCTGGTCGGCGCCGGCCACCTCCGCCCCGATCGTCTGGAAGCGAAGGTCGAAGATCGTCCTGGCCTCGAAGCGCTTCTGACCCGAGGCCTCGGCGAGCAGATCGACGGTCTCCTGGGTCAGCGCGATGGCCTCGGTCCAGTCGGCCGGAACTTGCGGCTTGCCGGCGGACTCGATGAGGAAGCGCCCTTCCCTGGCCGTCAGGCCCTGATCCTTGACGTAGTACGCCTCGATCCACGCCTCCGGGTGCGCATACGCCCACAGCTGGGCCCTGGTCCGCCACTTCGCGTACTCGACCAGCGCGGCCGCCTTGTCGGCGTTCTCCAGCGCGGCCCTGCGCACGTAAAGGAAGCCGAGGTTGTCGCGGACCCCGTGCGGGATCGACGAGGCGCCCTCGGCGCGGTACTCGTTCAGGTAGCGCAAAAGGACGATGCCGGACAGCGGCGCGACGTCGACCTGGCGGCTCGTGAGCGCCTCCTTGAACTCGGGGCTGCTCAGCTGGACGAGCGTGACGTCCTGCTGCGACAGCCCGGCCCTCTTGAGGGCGCGCTGGACGAGCGCGCCCTGCGCCTGCCCCGGCGAATAAGCGATCTTCTTGCCGCGGAGATCCTGGACCGACGCGAGCCGCACGCCCGGCGCGGTGGCCAGCTCGTAGATCGGCTTTTCCCGGACCTGCACCGTGATGATCTTCACGTCGAGCCCGGTGAAGGTGGCGTGGATGGGCGGCGTGTCGCCGACCGCGCCCGCGTCGAGGGCGCCGGCGCGGAACGCCTCGACGGTCTGCGGTCCACCGCTGATGTTCTGCCAGTCGACGCGGAACGGCAGCCGGTCGATGTCGCCCGAGAGCTGGAGTTGCTTCTGCACGGTCGGATCACCGATGCTGAGCCGCGTCTCTCGCGGGAACTCGGCCGGGATCGCGGCGTCCAGGGCGAGCCGGGCGCCGGCGGTCGCCTCGCTGTCGCGCTTGCATCCGGACAGGGCGAGCAGCGCCGCGAGCGCCAGAAGGAAGCAGTGGCTGTCGATGAACGTGCGCAGATGGACCTCGGTGCGCGGCTGGAAGCGGGGCCGCTCCTCCGGCGCACGGGCGCCGCCCCGCCGCCGGAGAGGTTCCGAGAGAGACGCGGAGAGGAGCTTCGGTAAGGCGGTAAGTGCGACCCCTCAGCGGGAGCGCCGCGCGACGACAAACCAGCAACACCCATGCCGCCGTGCGGCTCGCCCCCTGGCGGCGGCGGTCCATGGGCCCGCGCCCGCCGCCGCGCTGCGCCCGGCGGCGGCGCTGCTTCCCCAGAAGCAGCCGGTGGTGATCCGTTGCTCGGGCGTGAGCAGGACCGTCGTCCGTCCGATCGGAGGACGCGACCGACGTCCGTCCGCCCGCACGACGCGACCAGCGTCCGGTCCGACCGGGAGACGCCGGCCGGAAGAGATGACGGACGAGCCCGCTATCGTGCGGCGGAGGCCTCGCGCCGCCCCTGGACGCCGAAGGCGTCGAGCAGGTAGTCGCGGAACGCGCGGATCTTCGACGGCAGGAAGCGCGTCCCCGGGTGCACGAGGTAGAGGGGGGCCGCGCCGTCGATCGCGTAGTCCTTGAGCACGGGGACGAGCCGCTTCGCGTCGAGATCGCCCCGCACGTTGACCGCGGGGACGAGCGCGATCCCGGCGCCGGCCAGCGCGACCTCGCGGCAGAAGGAGTAATCGGACGCCGCGATCGCGGCGCGCACCCGGAGCTCGGCGCGATCGCCGCCGTCGCGCGGCTGCAGCGCGATCGTCGCGTGCCCGCGCGCGGTCTGGGCGAGGAGCAGCCGGTGCCCCGCGAGGTCCTCGGGCCTGCGCACGGGCCCGTGCTTGCGGAGGTAGGCCGGCGCCGCGAACAGCCCGATCTCGATGTGCTGCAGCCGGTGGGCGATGAGCGACGAGTCCGGGAGGCTCGAGGTGGCGCGCAGGGCCACGTCGATCTGGTGGGCGTCGAAGTCGAGGAGGGCCTCGGTGAGGAGCATCTCCATCGAGATCTCGGGGTAGCGCTGCGCGAAACCGGCCGAGAGCGGCGCGAGGATGCTCAGCCCGAGATCGAACGGCGCGGTCACCCGGAGGTGCCCGCTCGGCCTGGCGCGCGCCTGCTGCACCGCCGCGTTCGCGTCCTCCAGCAGCTCGAGCGCCCGGCCCACCCGCATCCGGTAGGCCAGGCCGTCCTCCGTCGCCTGCACGCGCCGCGGGCTGCGCCGGAGCAGCTCCACGCCGAGCGCGTGCTCCAGGCGGGTGATGCGGCGGCTGACGCTGCCCTTGGTCTCCCCCAGCGTCCTCGCGGCCGCCGTGATCGACCCGAGATCGACGACCAGGCAAAAGGCCCGCAGATCGAGCAGATCCGCGTCGATGGTTTCCTTTTTGACAACCTGGCGTTTCATTCCGGGAGCATTGTACCACTCCCGGAAACGTCCTAGGGTTCGCTCATGGATCGCCGGGCCGCGCTGAAGCTCCTCCTCGTCGCGGGCGGGGCGGCGCCCATGGCGGTCGCCTGCGGGCGCTCGGCGCCGACGACATCGAGCTCGGCGTCGACGGCGAGCTCGCCTGCGACATCGACATCGACAGCGACAGCGATCGAGAGAGGTCCCATGTCCGAGATCGAGAACCACGCGCACGCGGGGCGCATGCCGGCCCTCTTCCTCGCGCACGGCTCGCCCTTCCTGCTCGACGATCGCGCGTGGGTGGCCGAGCTCGGCGCCTGGGCGCGAGCGATGCCGCGCCCGAAGGCGATCCTGATGCTCTCGGCCCACTGGGTCGACGCGCCGGTCACCGTCGGCGCCACCGAGACCGTGCCCCTCGTCTATGACTTCTACAACTTCCCCGAGAAATACTACCGCGTGACCTACCCCGCGCCCGGCGCCCCCGCGCTCGCGCGGCGCGTCCGGGAGCTGCTCGGCCCCCTCGGGCCGATCGCGGAGGATCCGCGCCGGGGCCTCGATCATGGGGCGTATGTGCCGCTCGTCTGCATGTACCCGGGCGCGGACATACCCGTGCTCCAGGTCTCGCTGCCGACCCTTTCTCCAGGCCCGCTCCTCGAGATGGGGCGAGCGCTCGCGCCGCTGCGCGACGAAGGGGTGCTGGTGATCGGCAGCGGTTTCTTGACGCATAACCTGCGCGCGGCAGACTGGCGCGGCGATGCGGTCACGCAGCCCTGGGCCACGGAGTTCGATGCCTGGTGCGCCGAGGTCCTCGGGCGCCGGGACGTGGACGCGCTGCTCGATTACCGCAGGCGCGCGCCGGGCGTGAAGATGGCGCTCCCGACGCACGAGCATTTCGTACCGGTCGTCGCCGCCCTCGGGGCGTCGATCGACGTGAGCGACGCGAGCGAGCCGGTGGCCTTCCCCATCACGGGATTCACCTACGGCTCGTTCACGAAGCGCTCTGTGCAGTTTGGCTGACCGACAAGGAGAATGTCTCTCATGATCACCACCCGCATCGTTCGCCTCGCGCTCCCCGCCGCTCTCCTGCTCTCGCTCGCGGGCTGCGAGGATCCGACGAAGGACAAGCCCAAGGCGACCGTCTCGTCCGCCGCCGCGCCGGCGCAGACGCAGGCGGCCGCGCCCACCGGCGCCGCCGAGACGTTCCCCATCGACGCGGCCGCGTCGACCATCGGCTTCGTCGGCTCGAAGGTCACCGGAAAGCACGAGGGCAAGTTCGAGAAGATCTCGGGTTCGATCACGCTCGCCGGCGGCAAGGCCGCGGGCGGCAAGCTCAGCATCGAGGCCGACACCGCCTCGGTGAAGACCGACGCGGAGAAGCTCGACGGCCACCTCAAGTCGGCGGATTTCTTCGATGTCGAGAAGTTCCCGAAGGCGACGTTCACCTCGACCGAGATCAAGGCCGGCGGGGACAACGGCGCGACGCACACCGTCACCGGCGAGCTCGATCTGCACGGGGTGAAGAAGACCATCACCTTCCCCGCGACCATCTCGGAGGGCGCCGACGCGGTGTCGGGGAACGCCGAGTTCGTGATCAACCGGAAGGATTTCGGGATCGTCTATCCGGGCAAGCAGGACGATCTGATCCGCGACGACGTGCTGCTCAAGCTCTCGCTCAAGGCGCCGCGCAAGCAGGGCTGAGCGCGGGCGGAACACCGGGTGGGCCGTCCGCGCCGGCGGCGCTGCCACCGGCGCGGACGCGCCAGGGGGCTCACTCGCACAGGGCGGTGTCGACGAGGTCGAGGATCTCCAGGTAGGCTTCCTCGGCGCCCTCTTCGCCATACAGGAAGTACGGCAGCACCGTGACGGCGACGGTGACGGCGCGGCCGTCGTCGGTGACGCCGCCGCGGGTGTGGTAGCCGGGGATGTCGCCGCCGTGACCCCAGACGGCGCCGCCGCAGCTCAGCGGGGTGCTGACCACGCCGAGCCCGTACTGGGCGCCGGGCCACATGCCGGGGGCGTCGACGGTGGTGCGCAGCGCCTCGAGCTGCGCCGGCTCGAGCAGCTCGCCGCCGAAGAGGGCGCCAAAGAAGCGGTTGAGGTCGCTCGGGGTCCCGATCACCTGTCCGGCGGCCCATCCCCAGGACGTGTCCAGCTCGGTGATGTCCTGCAGCGGCTCACGGGGCACGTCCGTGTGATAGCCCTTGATATGGCACCCCCGGATGTCCTGCTCCCCGACGTCGGGAAGATAGGTGTTGCGCAGCCCGATGCGCTCGATGATCCGGCGCGTGATCTCCTCGTTCAGCGGGCGGCCGGTGACCTTCTCGACGATCAAGCCGGCAAGGACGTAGTTGGTGTTGCTGTACGCCCATTCGGTGCCAGGGGCCTTCCCCGGCTGCGACAGCCCCATGTCGAGCAGGGTGTAGGGGTCGAAGTAGGTGTGCTGGATCTTGAAGACGCCCTCTTGCAGGAGCACGTCGTCGTAGTCGGGCAGCCCGCTCGTGTGCTGCAGCAGCTGCCGGACCGTGATCTCGCGGCCGTCGATGCCCTCGCCGCGGACCAGGTCCGGCAGGTACGTCTCGACCGGCGCGTCGAGGTCGACCTTGCCTTCGCCGACGAGCTGGAGGACGACCGTGGCGGTGAAGGTCTTGCTGTTGCTTCCGAAGCGCACCAGCCCGTCGACGGGCGGCTTCGCCTGCGTCTCCAGGTCGGCGACGCCGGCGGTGTAGTGGTGGGTCTTGCCATCGACATCGCGGACAGCGGCCAGCACGGCGGGGTACTTGCGGTCGCTCACCATGCTGTCCATGACCTGCTGCACGGGGTCGTCGGGATCGGTGTTGGCGCCGTTGGTGGAGTCGTCGGAGCACTCGCCCGGCGCGGCGTCATCACCGCCGCTGCCGCCGTCGCCGTTGCCGTCGCCGTTGCCGTCGCCGTCGCTGCCGCCGTCGCCGTCGCCGCCGTTACCGCCCTCGCCACCGCCGCCCTCGCCGCCGCCCCCGCCGCCGCCCACGCTGCTTGTGGCGTCGGTGTTCGCCGGGGCCTCGTCGTCGTCGCAGCCCGCGAGCAGGGCCGAGGACCCGAGCAGCGCCGCGAGGAGGCCCACCGAGAAGACGTTGCGCAGGCGCCTCGCAGCTGCGCCGGCGATACGCGTGCTCGGAGAGGTGAAACGATGGTGCAGGGAATTCATGATCAGCTCCTGTTCGGTTGCGGTCGCCCTCGGCTCACCGCTGCGCGCCTGCGGCTCGCGCCGCCGGCCTCGCTGCGTTCACGGGAGAGCGTCGTTCGATTTCGTGACTCTGTTCCCAGACTCGCGAGGATCGTTCATGCATCGATGCGATTTATTCTCCGCTACGCCGCTTCAGAGTCGCGCCAGCGTGGCTGTCGTGACCACCGGCGCGAGGGCGCGCCCGGAGCTCAATCGCAGAGGGCAGCTTCGGTGAGGGCGAGAACGTTCTCGTAGACGGCGTAGGCCTGCTCGCGGTTTTTCACGCCGGGCACGGCGGAGGGCAGCGCCGTGACGGCGACGGCGACGGCGCGGCCGTCCTCGGTCACGCCGCCGCTGGTCTCGTAGCCGAAGACGTCGCCGCCGTGGCCCCAGACGAGGCCGCCGCAGCGCAGCGGGCTGCTGCTCAGGCCGAGACCGTACCGGTAGCCGGGAAACATGCTGGAAGCGTCGACGGTGGCGCGCATCTCCTCGAGCTGCGCCGGATCGAGGAGCTCGCCGCCGAGCAGGGCGGTGAAGAAATGGTTCATGTCGCTCGGGGTGGAGATCATGTTTCCGGAGGCCCCGGCGATGGACGGGTCCAGCTCGGTGACATCGCGCAGCGGCTCGCCGAGCTCCGCGTGATAGCCCCTGGGGTGGCACCCCCGGATACCCTGCTCGCCGACGTCAGGGACGTAGGTGTTGCGCAGCCCGATGCGATCGATGATCCGGCGCGTGATCTCCTCGGCCAGTGGGCGGCCGGTGACCTTCTCGACGAGCAGGCCGGCGACGATGTAGTTGGTGTTGCTGTAGGCCCACTCGGCGCCGGGGGCTCTCCCCGGCTGCGTCAGCGCCAGGTCGAGCAGGGCGCGGGGCTGGACGTAGGTGCGCATCGCCTTGAAGAGGTCGTCGCCGAGGAGCAACCCGACGAAATCGGGCAGCCCGCTTTCGTGCTGCAGCAGCTGCCGCACCGTGATCTCGCGGCCGTCGATGCCCTCGCCGCGGATCAGGTCCGGCAGGTACGCCTCGATCGGCGCGTCGAGGTCGACCTTGCCCTCGCCGACGAGCTGCAGGACGACGACGGCGGTGAAGGGCTTGGTGTTGCTCCCGATGCGCACGTGCCCATCGACAGGCACCTTCGCCTGGGTCTCCAGGTCGCCGACGCCGGCCGTGTAATGACGGGTATTCCCGTCGAGATCGCGGACGGCGACCAGGACGGCGGGGAACTTGTCGTCGCGCACCAGGCGGTCCGCGCCCTGCTGCACGGGGTCGTCCGGATCGGTGTTGGCCTCGATCGTGGAATCACCCGCGCACTCGCCCGGCGGGCTTCCGCCGCCGCCGCTCTCGTCTCCGCCGACGCCGCTCTCGGCGCCGCCGCCCCCCGCGCCGCTCGCGGCGTCCGTGGCCGCCGGGTCCCCGCCGCCGTCGGAGCAGCCCGCGAGCAGGGTCGAGGAGCCGAGCAGCGCCGAGACGAGGATCATCGAGAATACGCCTCGCGAGCGCCTCGCTGCTGCGCCTGCGCCCTGTGTTCTCGGAGAAGTCAGGTGATGGTCGATGGATTTCATGCTCAGCTCCTGGTCGTGTGCAGGCGTCTCCGGATCACCGCAGCGAGCCGGCGGCCATCGCCGCCAGGGTTCGCTATGTGGATTGAAGGGCGCCGCTCGGTTTCGGAGCTCTGTTCCCGGATTCGTGAGGATCGTTCAACCCCAGATACGGTATTCTCTTCAAGACGCCACCCGTGTCTGCAGAGCGTCGCTCGGCGCGCTCTACAGCCGGGATCCTGCGCGCGGAAGCATGCCTATGCGGCCCGCAATCGGTCAGCGCCCGAGTTCGTGCGTAGTTCGGGAAGAGGGTAGGCCCGATGTGCCGGGCAGCGCATCGAGGTCTCCGCCCCGTGGACGACGCGGCGCTCGCCAGTCAACCGCACGCCGCGCCGAGGAGCGATGCTGTCGCAGCGCCACGATGTCGAAGCTTCCTCGTGCCAACGTTCAAGCGCATACAGGCCCTCATCGGGGTGAGATGGGTGCCGCTCGATGGAAAAGAGGCGCCATCCACGGACGCTCCGCGGGGCGCGCCTCGGCCCCGAACACACGAGCGACCGCTCGCCGCCCGGATCCGGGCAGCTCACAGGACTTGATGCCGCGGAGGGGAGCGATCCTTCACGCGATTTTTTCGGTGGTCCCCCGGCCCGGTCTCCGCGCCCCGCCCGTGGACCGCGTGGTGGTAATGTTGTGGCAGAGATGGCTTCGTTACGGCGAGACGCCAGTTTTACAGCCGATCAGCGCGCCCTGAGCCCGGAGGGCTCGCCTCGAGCGCCGGCGCCGCTGCACGTCAGGGGACGAGGCGCCGCCGCGCGCGCTCGCGCGCATCGGCTGCCAGCGGGGCGCGCCGGCGCGTTGACGCCCGCGCTCGGCGCACTCCAGAATGGACGGATCCGAGGGCGCGGCGCGGGCGACGGCGGCTCGGGGTCCGGGACGCGATGACGCCGGCGGAGCTGCACCTTTACCTCGACGAATGCCGCGAGCTCGTGACCGCCGAGATCCGCCGGATCATCCCCGCCGATCCGCGCCGCGGGGCGGCGCTCTACGATCTCATGCTCGACTACCCGCTGCGGGAGGCCAAGGGGCTCCGCCCGGCGCTGTGCATCGCGGCCTGCCGCGCCCTCGGCGGGAAGCTCGAGGCGGTGCTGCGGTCGGCGGCGGTGCTCGAGCTCTACCACAACGCCTTCCTCATCCACGACGACATCGAGGACGAGTCGCTCCTGCGCCGCGGCGGGCCGACGCTGCACCGCGCGTACGGCGTGCCGGTCGCGGTGAACGTGGGCGACGCCATGCTCGCCCTCTCGCTCCAGCCGCTCCTCGACAACATCGAGACCCTCGGCCTCGGCCCCGCGCTGCGCATCCTGCAGGCCGTGGCGCGGATGACGCGCGAGTCGGTGGAAGGACAGGCGCTGGAGCTCGACTGGGTGCGGCGGGCGGCGTGGGACCTCAGCGACGAGGACTACGTCACCATGGTCGAGCAGAAGACCTGCTGGTACAGCTTCATCACCCCGGTCGCGATCGGGGCGATCGCGGCGCGGCTCGATCCCGGCCGGATCGAGGCGCTCTCCGGGTTCGCGCGGCGGCTCGGCGTGGCGTTCCAGATCCAGGACGACATCCTGAACCTCGCCGGCGACGTGGGCGAGTACGGCAAGGAGATCGGCGGCGACCTCTGGGAAGGGAAGCGGACGCTGATCCTGCTCCACGCCCTGCGCCACGCGGCGCCCGAGGATCGCGCCGAGGCGGTCCGGATCCTGGCGCTCCCGCGGCACGGAGCCGCGACCCAGGTTAGTGCCCACGGAGCCGCCGCGACCCAGGTTAGTGCCCACGGAGCCGCCGCGACCCAGGTTAGTGCCCACGGAGCCGCCGCGACCCAGGTTAGTGCCCACGGAGCCGCGACCCAGGTTAGTGCTCGCATCAAGACGCCGGACGAGGTGCGCTTCCTGCATGCGCTCATCGAGCGGACCGGCAGCATCGACCACGCCCGGGCCGTGGCGAGGGACTGGGCGGGCGAGGCCCAGCGCGCCTTCGACAGCTGCGCGGCGTGGCTCCTGCCCGGGGTCCATCGCGATCTGCTCCAGAGCTTGATCCAGTACGTGCTCGAGCGCGTGAGGTGAACGAACGATGATCGACCTGCTCCGGATGCTCCCCGCGCTGTACCGCGCGCCGCCCGCCGAGGAGGACGCGCCCCGGGAGAGGCCGTCCCTCTTCGATATGATCCGGCTCCAGGCGATGATCTACGAGGAGTCGAGGCGCCTCCAGGACCTGCTCATCGAGCGCCTGCTCGCGCCCGCCGCACGGCCGACGGTGGGCGGCGAGGACGCGGGGACCGGCGCGGGGCCGATCGCCGAGATCCTGCGCCGGGCGCAGCTGCTCGTGCTCAAGCACCCGGTCGCCGCGCAAGCCGCGTTCGCGGCGCTGATCGCCGAGGGGCGGCGGTTCGCCGCGACGCCCGAGGGGGCCGAGTGGGCCGCGGCGCTCGCCGGCTCGGACCTGGTCCGGCGGGGCCGGCAGGTCTGGGACGCGGTCGGGATGAACATGCTCGAGGACGATCCGGACGCGCTCCTCCCGTCGGCGTACCTGGAGGCGCTGCTCCGGGCAGCGCGCTCCCCCGACCTCGAGGCCACGCTCCGCGGGCTGTACGACGCGGCGAAAGGAGACCCGCTTGGCGCTGCTCGATAGCCTCCGGGACGCGTCCGCGGATCGCAACGTGCCGCTCCACCTGCTCCTCGGGCTGGTCTCCCTCGCGCGCCGGCTCGATCCGCTGCTCGACGCGCCGGACGCGCCGGAGCCGCCGCCGGGCACCGCGGCGTCGCCGGGCGCGGCGTCGCCGGGCGGCACGGCGGCGGACGCGCGCGGCGATGCGCTGATCTACCTGCTGCTCGGCGCGATCTCGGTGCGGCGCACGCTCCTCGCGGAGCTCGCGCCGCTGCGGGATGCGCGGCGGGAAGAGGCGCGCCGGGCCGAGGCGCGGCGAGAGGACCGCCGCGCACCCGACCCCGCGGCAGCCGGCCGCGGGCTCAGGAGCCTGCTCCGGTGACCGCCGCGATCCCCTTCCCCACCCCGGCGCCGCGCGTCTCGGCGATGCTCGCCGCCACCGACTACTTCCGGCGCTCGCCCGCACGGCTAAAGGGGCGGGCGGATCACAAGGAGTGGCAGCACTTCCTCGTCCACACCGAGGGCGTCCACCTGCTCGTCAACTTCAACCTGGTCGACGACCGCTGGGCGCCGGACCCGCGGCGGGCCGAGGTCGCGCGCCTCATCGCGCTCGCGCGCACGGACGACTGGGACGGCGGCGTCGATCGCTTCGCGGACGGCGAGGTCGAGGTGGTCTCGGGCCGCATCGACGCGCGCTTCGGCGAGAGCTGGCTGCGGTTCGATCGGGGGCGCTACCTGCTCTCGATCGCGCTCCGCGACCGGCCGCTCGCCGCCGAGCTCGAGCTCGTGCCGATCACCACCCCGGCGCTCTCGGCGAACCAGCCGCTCTCCCCCGAGCGGAGCCTCTCGTGGCTGTTCGTGCCGCGCCTCGTCGCGCGCGGGACCGTCACGGCCGGCGGCGTGACCCGCCGCGTGGACGCCGCGCCCGCGTACCACGATCACAACTGGGGCCACTTCCTGTGGGGCGACGATTTCTCGTGGGAGTGGGGCTCGGCGCTGCCCTGGGATCCGGGCTGCGCGTGGAGCGTCGTTCACGTGCGGATGGCGGACCGCGGCCGGTCGGCGGCGCGCTACCAGGGCCTGTTCCTGTGGCGGGGGAGCGAGCCGCTGCGGGTCTTCCGGGACGAGGAGATCCGCGTCGCGTACGACGGCTGCTTCGAGGTGGGGCGGCCGCTCCGGGTCCCGCGGGTGATGGCGATGCTCGCGCCCGGCGCGGCGAGCGACGTGCCGCGCCGGATGGAGGTCGTCGCGGCCGGCGACGGGGACGAGCTCCGCCTGCGGTTCGAGCCGGAGGCCGTGGCCCAGGTGGTGATGCCGAGCGAGCGCGACCTCGAGGCGGTGACGGTGCTCAACGAGGTGAGCGGGCGGGCGGCGCTGTCGGGGCGTGTCCGCGGGTTCGAGGTGGCCATGGAGGGCCCAGGTGTCTTCGAGTTCCTCCGCGACGGATGATCGGGGCCCGGTGGCGCGCCTGCTCGCCGAGTCGTTCGCGGCGCTCGCCGCCGAGCTGCCGGAGGCCCACGCGCGGGTGAGCGCCCGGCTCGCCGGCCGGGCGGTGGCGATCCGGGTCGACGGCGAGCGCTTCGTGGTCGATGCGGACGGCTGCGCGGCGCGGGTGCGCGCGGCGGGCGCGGGCGAGGAGCCGGCGGAGGCGGTGCGCGTAGCGACGAGCCGGCGGGCGATCCTCGATGTGATCGACGCGCGGCGATCGCTCGCGGCGGCGGTGCTCGCGGACGAGGTCGAGGTGGTAGGCGCGCTGGAGCGGCTGGTGGAGGCGCGCGAGGCGCTGCTCGCGTACGTGCACGGCGCGGTGCGGTGCCCGTCGTTCCCGGCGCTGCTCGAGCGGTTCCGGAGGCTCGCGCCGTGAGCGACGGCGGGGAGCGCGCCGCGAGCGACGGCGGGGAGCGCGCCGCGAGCGACGGCGGGGAGCGCGCCGCGAGCGACGGCGGGGAGCGCGCCGCGAGCGACGGCGGGGAGCGCGCCGCGAGCGACGGCGGGGAGCGCGCCGCGGCCGAGAGCAATAAGCGTGCCGCTAACACGGACGGGGAGCCCCTGCGCGCGCCGCGCGAGATCGAGCTCCACCTCGCGCGAACCGAGGACGCGGGCGATCCCTTCTCGTTCCCCTACGGCCCCGGACGTCACGGCACCGTTGGGTATCTCCGCACCCGCGCCGACGGCACCTCGGCGGACGCGCACTTCGCATGGGACGAGGGGGTCTTCGCCGACCTCCTCGACCTCCGCGGCCCGGCGCCGGATCCGGGGCGGCTCCCTAACCTGGGTGCGCGCCTCCGCCGCTTCCTGGGGCGCGTCGGGTGGCAGGCCGACGAGCGCCTGCTCGAAGATCTGCGCCGTCCGGTCCAGCTGACTCTCGAGCTCGGCGCGGCGGAGCTGTTCGCGCTGCCGTGGGAGGCCGTGGAGCTGCCATCCGGCGCGCGCCTCGGAAAACTGCCGCACGCCCTGATCCGGTACGCGTGGCCGGGCAGCGCGACGGCGCCGCGGGCGCCGGCCCCGCCGCCCGAGAACGGGCGCATCCTGGTCGCCTGGTCCGCCGGCGGGATGGGCGTCCCCCACGAGGAGCAGGTCGCCGCCATCCGCGGCGCGTACCGGGAGGGAGGCCATCCGGACGAACACGGCGCCGTGATCGAGCTCGGCGACGCGTCGCTGCGGGCGCTCGGCGAGGCGCTCGCGGCGCAAGCGCCGGTACACGTGCTGCACCTCGTCTGCCACGGCGGATCGGTGGCGTCGGAGCGCGCCGCCTACGGCCTGCGCCTCCGGACCGCGGACGGCGCCGGCTACGAGGTGGTCGAGGCCGAGCGGCTCGCCGACAAGCTCCGGCCGCACGCCGGCATGCTGCGGCTGGTCGTGCTCTGCGCCTGCCACGGCGGCGACGCCGGCGAGATCGACAGCCGCATCGGCAGCGTCGCCCTCGCGCTCCACCGCGCCGGCATCCCCGCGGTGGTCGCGTCGCGCTACCCGCTGTCGTGGGACGGCGCCGGCGCGCTCACGGAGGCGCTCTACCGGGAGCTCCTGGTCGCGCAAGGCTCCCTCGAGGACGCGTTCGTCGCGGCGCGCGAGCGCCTCGCCGCGCTCGCGGCCGACGCCGGCGGCGTCGACTGGGCCTCCCTGCAGCTCTACGCCCGCGCCGCAGACGGGCCGGACCAGCGGCCGATCGTGCTCCGCCCCTACCGGGGCCTGCTCGCCTTCCAGCGCGAGCACGCGCGCTATTTCCACGGCCGGCAGGCGGAGATCGAGGAGGCGGTCTCCGACCTGATGCGCCTCGTCGAGGGGACCGCCCGCGGGGCGCGGCGCTTCCTGATCGTCACCGGCGCCTCGGGCACGGGGAAGTCCTCGCTGGTGCTGGCGGGCGTCGTCCCCGCGCTCAAGGCGCGCGACCCGCGCTGGGTCGCGCCGCCGGCCCTTCGGCCGACCCCGGACTTTCGCGAGCGCCTCGCGCAGGCCCTCGCCGCACGGCAGGACCCGACGGCGCCGCTCCTGCTCGTCGTCGATCAGTTCGAGGAGATTTTTACAGTACTGCCAGACAAAACCACGCGCGAGGGGTTTCTGCGCGAGCTCTGGCGGCTCGCGGGGGACGCCGCCTCCGGCGTCAGCGTGATCGCCACCCTGCGCGTCGACTTCCTCGGCCGCTGCGGCGAGCTCCGGCTGGGCGACGGCGAGCCGGACCTGGAGCAGGTGGCCTACGACGAGGCGCACCGGATCTTCGTGCGGCGGATGGGGCGGGGCGAGCTCGCGGGGATCATCGAGCGGCCCGCGGCGCAGGTGGGCCTCGTCCTCGACGACGGGCTCGCGGCGCAGATGGTCGACGACGCGGGGGACGAGCCGGGCGCGCTGCCGCTGCTCCAGTACACGCTCGACGAGCTGTGGAAGCGAAGGCGGGGGCGGAGGCTCGCCCGCGAGGACTACGAGCGGCTCGGCGGCGTCACCGGGGCGCTCGCCCGCAGGGCCGACGCGATCCTCGACGGGCTCGACGAGGTCCGCCGGCGCGCCGCGCGCCGCCTGCTGGTCCAGCTGGTCGACGCGCGCGGCGACGCCGCCCTGAACACCCGGCGGCGGCGTCGCCTGGAGGAGCTGCGCCGCGGGCCCGACGCCGAGGCCGCGGTGTTCGACGAGGTGCTGGCCCTGCTCGCGGCCGAGCGGCTCGTGGTCGTCGGCGGCGACGAGGAGCGGGGCGCCGAGATCGCCCACGAGCAGCTCATCCGGAGCTGGGGCCGGCTGCGCGGCTGGGTGAGCGAGGACCGGAAGATGATCGCGGATCTCGAGCTGCTCGCGACCTGGACGGCCGATGCGAGCGCGTACGATCACCTGCTCGATGGCAAGCGGCTCGCGGTCGCGCAGGAGCTCCTGAGCCGCCACGAGCACGAGATCGAGCCCGGCGCGCTCTCGCTGATCGCCCGGAGCAGGGCGGCCGAGGCGCGGCGGCGGTGGCGGGCGCGGGCGGCAGGGATCGCCGCCGGCGTCCTCGCGGTGGTGATGGGGGCGCTGGCGTTCGTGGCGTGGTCGAAGAGCACGGCGGCGACCCAGGCGGCGGCGAAGGCCACCAAGGCGGCCGATGACGCCACGCGCGCCGAGAAAGTCGCCAGGCAAAGGACGATCGAGGCGCGGGACGCGGCCCTGATGGCCGGGGTGCGGGAGCTCGCCTCGCGCGAGAAGCCCGCGCAGGTGAGCGAGCTGCTGCTCGCCGTCGCGGCGCCGGAGAGGGCGCGCGGCTGGGCCCAGCTCGCGCTCGACGCGCTCGCGGCCACGGCCCCCCAGAGCACGCCGCCGGGGCTCGTGGTCCACGCCGCGACGTTCCGCGCGGACGGGGCGTGCCTGGTCGTCACGAGCGGGCGCTACAACGAGGTTCAGGTCCGGGAGCTCGGCGGCGCGGGCGTGATCCTCGCGATCAAGGCGTTCCTCCTGATGCCCCGCTTCGCGACGTTCAGCCCGGATCGGCGGCGCATCGCGCTGTCGGTCGGGATGGACGCCGTGCACGTGATGGAGCTCGACGGCCCGGGAACGAGCCTGGAGCTCGCGGGGCCCGCGCACATCGCGGCGTTCAGCCCCGATGGAAGGCGCTTCGTCACCGATCCTCACCCCGGGGGAATGACCGCGCGGGTCTGGGAGCTCGACGGCTCGGGGAGATTCCTCGACCTCGAGGGGCACACGGAGAGCATCTTCTCCGCGGCGTTCAGCCCTGATGGAAGGCGCCTCGCCACCACGTCGCGCGATGGGACCGCGCGGGTCTGGGAGCTCGACGGCTCGGGCCGATCCCGCGAGCTCAAGGGGCACACGGGCACGGTCACCTCCGCGGCGTTCAGCCCGGATGGCAAGCGCCTCGTCACCACGTCCGAAGATCGCACGGCGCGGGTCTGGGCGCTCGATGGCCCGGAGAGCTCGCGCGAGCTCAGGGGGCATGCCAGCGCGGTCTATAGCGCGTCGTTCAGCCCGGATGGCCGACGCGTCGTCACCGTGGCCTCCGAGGCGACCGTGCGGGTCTGGACGCTCGACGGCGCGGGCGAGATCCTCGAGCTCGAGCGGCACAAGGGCGCGGTCATCTCCGCGGCGTTCAGCCCGGACGGCAGGCGCCTCGTCACCGCCTCGCGGGACGCGCGGGCGCTGGTCTGGGAGCTCGACCGGCCGGGCGAGGCCCTCGAGCTCCGAGGGCACAAGGCCCCCCTCCGCGGCGCGAGGTTCAGCGTCGACGGCGAGCGCGTGGTCACGGTCTCCGAGGACGGGAGCGCGCGCCTCTGGTCCGTCACCCTCTCCGGCCTCCGGGGTGAGCTCCAGCGCGCGACCCCCTCTTGCCTGTCCCCGGAGATGCGCGCGATTTACGGCGGCGAGAGCGAGGACGAAGCCCGCGCGCAGTACGAGGAGTGCGAGCGATCCCGCGGCCGCGCCCCTGGAGCCCTCGCCGCGCCGCGGCCTTGACCCGTTGACCCATGCCCCTCCACCTCTTCCTCGCCCACGCCGACACCCACGCGCCCATGCTCGACGGCGGCCTCCCGAAGGACGCGATCCACGCGCCGCCGAGGCCGGAGACCCAGCCGCGCCAGCCCACCCACCTCGCCGAGCGGAGCGGCCTGCCCGACGCGCTGCCCGCTCAGCGCTGGGGCCTCGTCGTCCCCCGCGGCGACTCCGGCAAGCGGCTCCTCGAGCGGATCGCCCCGCTCCGGGACAAGCGCAGCGAGGATCAACGTGCCCAGGTTAAGATCTACGAGGTCGATCCCGGCATGGACCCGGAGGCGGCGAACCGCTGGATCGGCCAGGACTACCGGGACCAGGTCGGCCGCCAGCTCGCGGACCTGCCACGCTACCTCCTGATCCTCGGCGGCCCGGACCTGGTCTCGTGGGAGCTCCAGCAGATGCTCGGAGGCGAGGCGTTCGTCGGGCGGCTCGCGTTCACCGACGAGCGGGGCGACATCGACGAGGCAAGCTACGAGGCGTACGTCGACAAGCTGCTCCGCTGGGAGCGGCGGGCAGAGGACGAGCTCGCCCAAGGCGCGCCCGCGCTCCTCTACACGGCGCGGGACGGCACGGGCGCGATCACGGAGGGGCACGAGCACCTCGTGAAGCCGCTCCGCTCGGCCGCGGAGGCGCTCCGGCGGAGGGGTAGGTTCCCCGCGGCGGAGCTCGTCGAGATCGGCGGCGGCGAGGGGCGCTTCTCGGACGACGATCTCCTGGATCACGCGCACGACCTGCTGGCGCGGGCCGAGCGCGCCGAGGCCGGGCTGCTCTTCTCGATGAGCCACGGCCTGGGTCTGCCCGCGAGCGGGCGCTGGTCCTCGCCCGAAGAGCAGCGCCGGCTGCAGGGGGCGATGAAGATCAGCCGGAGCAACGATCGGATCGCGGCGAGGGATCTCGGGGGGCGGAAGTTCCTGCCCGGCGGCCTCTGGCTGCTCTTTGCGTGCTTCGGCGCCGGTACGCCCGCGCGGAGCGCCTACCTTCCGTGGCTGGAGCAGCTCGCGGCGCTGGGGCTCCACGACGGCCCCGCGCACGGCGTGCTCTCGGCGCTGCCCAGGGAGGGGGAGCGGCCGTTCGTGGCCGCGCTGCCCCAGCAGGCGCTCGCTAACCTGGGTGGGCCGCTCGGTGTGATCGGTCACGTGGATCTGAGCTGGACGTGGAGCTTCCAGGACGGCATCGCGGCGGCCGGCGGCGCGGCGCCGCGGCCCCGGCACGAGCGCTTCCAGGAGGCGCTGCGATCGGCGGTGAACGGCCACCGCTTCGGGGTGGTGCACCACGAGATCGCGAGCTTTTTCGGCGAGATCGACCGGAACCTCACGGCAATGTACGAGAAAGACGCGGCCTCGCCCGGCGGCGCCGACGAGAGCGCGCGGCGGGCCAGGCGGGCGGATTTGTGGATGCAGCGGCAGGATCTGTCGGCGTACGTGCTGCTCGGCGACCCGGCGGCGCGGCTGCCCGTCGCGCGCATCCCGCCCGGGGTCGAGGTGCGCGCGGCCGTGCCCGAGGTGGGCGCGGTCGGCGGAGCGGCGGCGGCGAGGGATCCGCGAGAGATGGAGGCCGCCGTGCTCGCGTACCTGCGCGGCGGCGAGGCGGAGTCCGTCGCCGCGCTGCACGGCGCGTCGCGGGAGGAGCTGGAGGGGTGGGTGGAGACGTATCAAGCGTGGGGTCGGCGGGGGCTGGCGACGCGCGGGTAGCGCGTCCCGAGGTGGCGAATCTGGCGGCACGCGTGGCGGCCGCCAGGCCCCGGAGAGCGGAGCAGGCCACGAAATCCGGCAGAAATGCCCGGGCACGCCGCTCGCAATGAGCGCCTTCCGAAACGCCGCGATGTCCGACCTCGCGCTGCCTCGCCGTTGCGGGACAGCGCCGGGGCCCGGGAGCGGCGTGATAGATCGAGCCGACGCCGCGCGTCGTGCTCGGATGGAGGCACGCATGTTGGTTCGTCACGCCTTGTCCATGGTTCTCCCTGTGCTTGCGCTCGCCTGCGTTCCCGCGCGAGGAGCCACGCCGGAGCGACCGGAGAGCACCGCCCCGCAGCAACCGGAGAGCACCGCCCCGCAGCAACCGGAGAGCACCGCCCCGCAGCAACCGGAGAGCACCGCCCCGCAGCAAGACGATGCCACGGCTCCAGTCGGCTCGACCGGCGAAAAGAGCTTCGTCGACGCGGAGTCGTACTTCACGAGCTCGGCCGAGATCGACGCATGGTACGCGCTGCTCCGCGATCTGGGAGACGACTTCGACGGCGTGTGCGGGGACACCTTCTGCGAAGGCGAGTACAGCAACTACAGGCCGCTTCGGTTCCGGTGCTCCGTCGAGGAGCACGCGGGGACGATAGGCAGCTGTGTGTGGGCCCTCGCTGCGAGCAGCGAGGAGATCCTGCCTTCCACGGGCGAGGTGGAGGTGGACGCCAGGATCTTCGTCTGCGAGGTGCCCGTCGCCCCGGAGACCGCCGTCATCGATTTCGTGGCGGCGCTCTCGGCGCCGGGAGAGCGGGCGATCAACACCGCGCTCCCCGGGACGGACAGGTCGATTTACGACGGCCTCGTCGATTGCCTGTGACAGCCCGCCGGGATCGCCCAGCATTCTCATCGAACCGCGCTAGCAAGATCCATCTGATCGTCGACGCATTGGTCTACCCATCGAGTTCGAGCTCGCCGAGGGGCAACATCACGACACCCAGCCCGCCCCGGAGCTCATCGCGCGCTGCGCACCGGGATGCCTCATCGCCGACAAGGCGTACGACTCGAACGCGATCCGAGCACAGCTGGACGCGATGGGAGCGGCCACTGTCATCCCTTCGAAGGCCAGCCGCATCCCCGCGCTTCCGGACGACCGGCACCTTACGGGGAGCGCTTCACCGTGGAGCGCACGTTCAGCCTGCTCAAGGGCTTCCGCCGCTTCGCCACGCGCTACGAGAGGACGCTCGGTAAACTACGCCGCCTTCGTCGCGCTCGCCTGCGCCTTCTGCTGGTTGCAAATTCCGGGACAGGCCCAAGACGCAAATGGAGTACGACGTGCGGGGGCGGCGCACGAGGATGATCGACCCGGATGCCGGGATACGGCAGACGCGGTACCGCGATTGTTCGAACCCAGGTTACTATTTTCTCGACGGGTTGCACCAGCCCCGACGGATCGCTCGGCGTGGTTGGCCACGTGGAGCTGGGCTGGAACTGGAGCTTCCAGGACGGCGTCGCGAGGACCAGCGCCACGGCTCCGCGATTCGGCCGAGCGCTTCCAGGACGGACTGTGGTAGACGGCGAACGGCCAACGCTTTGGGTGACAATCCAAGATATCGCGAGCTTCCGACGTACGAGAAGGACGCGGCCTCGCCCGGAGGCGCTGGCGACGACGCGAGAAGGGTTGGGCCGGCGGATTTGTCGATGCGGCGGCAGGATCTGTCGTCGGCGTACGGGCTGATCGGCGATCCAGCGGCGCAGCTGCCCGTCGTGCGCATTCCGCCCGATGTCGCGATCCGCCGGGCCGCGCCGGAGGGCGCCGCCGTCGGTCAGAATCGAACCCAGGTTACGACTTTCCCGGGTTACGACTTTCCCGACAGCTCCACAGCTCGCCCGAGGCGTCGAGAGGCGCGGGAGCCCGCACCGGCGGCCGCGGAGCTCGGCGCTACCGAGCTTCTTTCAAGGCTCGGCTGCGCCGACCTGGGGACGGCAGCAGGCCTTTGGCAGCTGCGTCGCCAGCCATCGCCGTCGTTGGCTGTTCCGTAGACAGCACGTCGCGCTCGGGTCCAATTCGGCGCCGTTCCTCAGCATTACACCGGATGGCCGTCGCTACGCCGCGGGATCGCAGCAGGCGCCATGGAACACACGCATCAAATACGTACCCTCCGGAAAACAGGCGGTTCGATCGCCGCTCTTCCAGCGCCTCAGGGCGATCCGGTACGTGCTCCGAAAGGCGCGGAGCCTCGCGATAGCCGCCTTGCGGTCGTAAGGATCCCTCGCCGCGACGGTTGGCCGGCGGGGGCGGCGCGGCTCCGGTGTGGCCGCCGTCCGCCAGGGTGAAATCGTCCGCACCCCGTCGGCGCCGAGGAACGTGCGACCGCTCTCGCGGAGCTTCGATCGCGCCTGCCGAACGTTGCGCGCAACGAGCATGCGAAGGCGTCGATCGATGATATTCGCATCCAGCTCGCGGAGGACTGGCGGCATGGTACAGTCGATGCGCGCCCGCTCGGGCAGCCTGGCACCGTGCCTGCGGAAGTAGACCTCCGGCATCACCGCGATGTGGCGATCACAGAGCCTTGTGGTGATCGCGCCCGGCCACTCCTCGGGGGACCGCACAAGGCCCGCGGCGGTCGGGTTGGTGATGACGTACGCGATCTTATCGAGCACGTCCTCGGCGCTCTCGAGCGCCACGACGCTCGCGTGATCCGCCGACCAGAAGTTCTCGGTTCGACCCAGAGAGGCATTCATGCAGCGCGCCACGAGGCGATGAAGGAGTTGCAGGAACTGTGGCAGGCGGGCCTCTGGATCGGTCAACACGGCGTGCCAGTGGTTGGACATGACGACGAAGGCGTGGAGCTCGATCCGGGTGCGTTCGGCGGCCACTGCGAGGCAGTAGAGGAACACCTGGTTCGTCTCTACGGAGGGCCGCAGCATCATCTGCCGCTGCGTGCAGCGCCTCGTCACGAGGTAGGTGGAGCCGGCAATGAGTCTCCGCGGAGCGGACATGCGGCCACTATCAGCAAGATCGGTACCATCACATGGACGCCAAATAGGCGGGAGGAATGGTGTGCTACAGGCGACCATGGGGTGGCGGCGCCATGGCGGACGTAGCGCCGCCATCTCCGGCCTCGAACGCCGCCACCCCCGGGGTCGGACCCAGGTTAGATGGAGCGGATCGGACCCAGGTTACGTTGCTCGGCAGCTCGGAGCGGCCACGCGCGCCTAGGAGCACCGCCCGACTGCGGTCAGCTGGGCGCCCTGAAGGCCGTCGACGTTCCTCGCCGTCGAGCCGTCGAGCCATTCCGTCGATAGAAAAGGGGGCAGCCGTCGGGCGCGAGCCCCTGGGCGACCATGCGGACGGTGGCGGGGTGCTCGAGCGCGGTGAGGGCGTCGGCCCCGGCAAAGGAGCGCGCGGAGCTGCGCGTCGCCGACCGCGGCCAGCTTGAGCGCGACAGGAGCGCCGCTCAGGCGCTCGACAGGACGAAGCGATCGGCGAGCAACGCGCTCCCGCGCATGGCCCAGTACAGCCCGCATCATCCAAGATTGCAACGCTGCGGAGCGCTGCCGGCCACCGTCGTTCTCCCACCGGCGTGCATCCGGCGTTCGCTCGAGAGATGCTCCGCACACCGCAGCGGGTGACATGCTCTCTCGTAAAAAGATCCCGCCACAGTGGCCCTGAAAACGTCAACCGCCCCGCAGGCGCCTATGCGACGTGCTGTCCACCGCGTGCGGTACCGCCAGGTGAGCGCGGGCCTCGGAGACTTGCGCGGCGCCGGCGCGCGCGACGCCTGGCGGGTTTCTTACCCCTTGGGACCTTGTCGCCTTCGCCGCCGGTCCGTTGGCCCGCTCGCGGCAGCGCTCGACGACCTGCCCGGGGAGCTACGCTGGCGCCGGCGCCGCTCGCACGCCCCGCGCAATGGACAGCCGCGCGCTCCCCGGGCGCCTGAGCTCAGAACAGCTGCACGTCGTCGATCTCGATGCTCACCGGCTGCCCCGCCGGCGTGCGCCAGTTCAGGTTCATGACGGACCACGGCTCGAACGGCACGGGCGTACCCCATCCCTGCTGGACCAGCCACGACCAGTGCAGCTCCACGGTGACCCACCCCGGGTCGGTCCAGAATTCGGCCCCGTGGCTGTCGAAGCAAGCCGAGCAGACCCCGCCTTCGGGCATGGTCAGGAGCGTGCCGACCTCGAAGCGAACCGGGGTGCCCTGGGTGCGAATGTTGAAGCGGATGCCCTGGAACGCCGACACGTCGACGGGCCACGTATCGAACGACAGGCTCACGCCTCCGCCCGACGCGGACGGCACCCCCGAGGAGTAAGCCCCGAGCGCCGTCGCGCTGACTGCCCCCGGCACGGGGAACACCGCGACCGGCGGGGCGGTCCCGTCGTTGTACGCCGACCAGGGCCCCGTGAACGGCGGGAAGCTGCCGGCGTACGGCGCGGAGCTGATGAAATCGCCGTCCTCGAAATCCTCGATGACCACGCCCGGCGTCGGGCAGAAAGGCTGCCACTGGCACTCCGGATCGGCGCAGTCCGCGAGCCCGTCGCCGTCGTCATCGTACCCGTTGCTGCACGCCACATCGGTGTCCTCGCGCAGCGGCGCGCAGACGGACTGCCACGTGCACTCCGAGTCGGCGCAATCGGTGAGCCCGTCGCCGTCGTCATCGTATCCGTTGCTGCATGCCACATCATTGTCCTCGGGCCACCAGATGCAGAAGGGCTGCCACTGGCACTCCGGGTCCGCGCAGTCCGCGTACCCGTCGCCGTCGTCATCGTACCCGTTGCTGCACGCCGCATCGGTGTCCTCGCGCCACGGCGCGCAGAACGGCTGCCACTGGCACTCCGGGTCCGCGCAGTCCGCGAGCCCGTCGCCGTCGTCATCGTACCCGTTGCTGCACGCCACATCGGTGTCCTCGCGCCACGGCGCGCAGAACGGCTGCCACTGGCACTCCGGGTCCGCGCAGTCCGCGTACCCGTCGCCGTCGTCATCGTACCCGTTGCTGCACGCCACATCGGTGTCCTCGCGCCACGGCGCGCAGAACGGCTGCCACTGGCACTCCGGGTCCGCGCAGTCCGCGTACCCGTCGCCGTCGTCATCGTACCCGTTGCTGCACGCCACATCGGTGTCCTCGCGCAGCGGTGCGTCGTCGACATCGATGACGACGTCGAGCCTTCCGTTGCCGACGGAGATGACATCGCCGTCTGCCCGGAACTGGAACACGACGGTCGACGTCGTGCCTTCGCCGATGAAGACCGGCACCGGATTCCCCGACGCGAGGGACGCCTGAACGGGCTGGTAGCCGCCGCCGGTCCACCGCTCGAGGATCCAGCCGGGCTGGAGCAGCACGTCGTAGCCGCCGACCGGCAACACCTCCGTGAGCACCGGCATGTCGCCGTCGCCATAGATGATCCGCGTCGTCGGGCCGTAGATGTCGAACCGCGCACGGGACAGGCGGTACGTCGCGCCCGAGGAGCTGCCCCCGACGAGGGCCAGGCTGAGCGAGCCGACCTCGGACGCCTGCTCGACGTCGTCGGGCGCATCCGCCGTGCAGCCGACCGGAATCGCAGCGACGGCCAGAGCCGAATAAACGAAGAAGTGTCGCAATTGTCTCATGATGACTTTCGTATCAGAGCCGGTCGCGCAAGAGAAGCGGGATTCGCGAGGGCGCCACAACATCGCGCGGGCATTGGGCGTCGGTCATGGTCAACCGTCAACCATCGCCCCTCGCCCTTCAACCCCAGCGCTGCATGGCCTCGTCCAGCGTAATGCCGCTTTCCAATGCCCCTCATCGACACGCAGCGCCTATCGGGTTCCATCAGCGCCCGCTGCGCGTCATCCCACCATGTCGCCTTTCGTCACACATCGTCGTCGCTCGGCGCCGGTCCAGATCGCGCCGAACGCAGCACGCCCCGCGGGTCGCCCCGGTTACGAGCCGCCGGCCATGGGTCTCCCGCGACGCGCGCTCCGCTGTCGGGAACCAGGACGTGCGAGCGTTGCCTCCGCGACGCGCGCGGCGTGACGCAAGCCGCCTACGCGTCCTGCAATGCCGGCATCACCCGCTCCGCGAACAGCTCCAGCGCGCGCACGACCTCGGCGTGCGGCAGCGTCTCGCCGAAGTTGAACCAGCCGATGATCCGCCCCATGCCGAAGCGCATCGCCAGCGCGCGCAGGCGCTCCACGCACGCCTCCGGCGCGTCGAAGACGCCCATCGACGCGTCGAGGCTCGCGAGCGTGGTGGCGCGCATCCCGGCGAGGAGCGCCTGCAGGCGCTCGCGCTCCGCCGGCACGGACGCCGACTCCAGCTGCGGCGCGAGCGCCGACGATACCATCGCGACATAGCTCGCGACGCCGGGAGCGAGCTGGCGCTCGATCGTGGCGCGGTCCTCGCCCACGAAGAGCGGCATCACCACCGAGATGTCGTCCGGCGCCGGCGGCGCGTGGCCCGCTTCGCGGCGCGCCTCGCGGTACGCACCGAGGAGCCCCTCCAGCTTGGGGAACGGGGTCACGTGCGAGGCCGTCAAGACCGGAAGCCCCATCCGCCCGGCGAACGCCGCCGTCTCCGTCGAGTTGGCCGCCACGCGCACCGTCGGGCCCCGCTCCTGCACCGGCCGCGGCACGATCTGCACGCCGGCGACATTGAAGTGCTGCCCCCGGAACGAGACGCGCTCCTCGCGGAAGGCCTGCAGCAGCAGCGCCACGCCCTCCTCGAAGCGCGCGCGGCTCTCGGCGATGGGCACACCGAAGCCAGCGAAATGCGCGGGATGCACGCCGCGGCCCACGCCCGCTTCCACGCGCCCCTCGCTGAGCACGTCCAGCGTCGCCAGCTCCTCGGCCGCGCGCAGCGGATGCGTCAGCGGCAGCTGCACGATCCCCGTGCCCAGCCGCAAGCGGCGCGTGCGCGACGCGACCGCCGCGAGAAACAGCGCCGGGCACGAGAGCACCGACACGCGCGGATCGAAATGGTGCTCGACCGGCCAGATCGACTCGAACCCGAGATCGTCCGCGGCGAGGGACGAGGCGAACGTATCCCGGTAGCGCTGGCGCACGTCCTGGTCCGTGGAACATGAGACGAGCTGATAGATGCCGAATTTCATGGCCGGCGCTCGTGCAAGCACAGGGCCGCTTCCCCCCCATGAAACCAGGGCTCCGCGGTGTGTCATGCGTAGGCGCGTACGCGGGCGCACCCGCGCCGCACGCACAGACGTGCAGAGCGCGGCGCGAGGCTGACGCGCCGCGCCGCGTGTTCGTGAAATTTGATGTTCAAACCGGAGGCTGTCCGGAGCCTCCCGGGAGAATTGATGTTCAAACCGGAGGCTGTCCGCTCCGAGGTCGACGCGCCCCGACGGCGGCGAGGGCGAGGAGCCCGCGAAGCCGAGCGAGCTCGCGGACGCGCTGAAGTCGCTGTGACCAGGACGCGGCCCGCCCTCCGGTCCCGTCGGAGCTTCGCTTCACCCGAGGTGGGGAGCAACGGACCCGGATCGAGGAGAAATCGGCGCCTCGGCGGTCGCGACCGCCGGGCGCATCTCGGCGGCGATCGGCGCGTTGAGCATCGCAGCGAGCCAGAACACCCCCACGCCAGACCGGCCGAGGACGGCGGATGCCCGTCACCGCAGCGCTGCTCCGCTCGCCTCGACGGCTGCGTCCGGCGATGATCCCGCATCCGGGGCGTGGGCCTCCGCGACACGGCGGCGGCAGGCTTCCAGGCTGGCTCGGGCCGTGTCCTCAGCGACGCGCAGGAGCTCCATCCTGCGCTCGACGGACATGCAGTAGGTCGTCGCGGTCCACAGCTTCCGGTCGCCGAGGCCGCGCAGCGGCTCCAGGTCGGTCCACACCCGCGCGACCGCATCATCGGACGCGGTCGCGATGCGCTTGCCATCGGGGCTGAACGCCGCGTGATTCACAGGGGACTCGGAGCCTCGAAGAACGATCGGTTCTCCCGTCCCGTCCGCGTTCCATAGTCGAGCGGTATTGTCCTGCGACGCCGTGACGATGTGCTTGCCGTCAAAGCTGAACGACGCCCTCAGCACAAAGTGCTCGTGACCATGAAGAACGATCGGCTCTCCCGTGCCGTCCGCGTTCCACACCCGTGCGGTCTTATCGTAGGAAGCGGTGACGATGCGCTCACCATCGGGGCTGAACTCCGCAGAGTAGACCCGATCCGCATGACCTCGCAAGACCAGAGGCTCTCCCGCACCATCGGCGTTCCACACCCGCGCGGTTCCGTCATGAGAGCCGGTGACAACCCGCTTGCCGTCAGGGCTGAACTCCGCAGAGTAGACCCGGTCCGCATGACCGCGAAGGACCAGAGGCTCTCCCGTGCCGTCGGCGTTCCACACCCGTACGGTCCTGTCGTAAGAGGCGGTCACGATCCGCTTGCCGTCAGGGCTGAGCTTGGCTGAGTGGACCCGGTCCGCATGACCGCGGAGAACCAGGGGCTCGCCGGTGCCGTCGGCGTTCCACACCCGCGCGGTCCTGTCGTAAGAGGCGGTGACGATGCGCGCGCCATCGGGGCTGAACGCCGCCGAGCAGAGTCTATCTGCATGACCGCGAAGGACCAGGGGCTCGCCGGCGCCGTCGGCGCTCCATACCCGCGCGGTCTTGTCCTGTGACGCGGTGACGATGCGCTTGCCATCGGGGCTGAACGCCGCCGAGTAAACCGCATACTCATGACCACGAAGCAAGACGGGATCCGCCGTGCTATCGGCGTTCCATATCCGCACGGTCCTGTCGTAAGAGGCGGTGACGACGTGCTTGCCATCGGGGCTGAACGCTGCCGAGGCGACGCCGTCTTTATGACCGCGAAGCACGATGGGCTCTCCAGTACCGTCGGCCTTCCACATCCGCGCGGTCTTGTCGTAAGAGGCGGTGACGACGTGCTTGCCATCGGGGCTGAACGCCGCGGACGCGGTCGCATCCTGGTGACCGCGAAGCACGATGGGCTCTGCCGTGCCGCCGGCGTCCCACACCCGCGCCGTGTTGTCTGCTGACGCGGAGACGATGAGCTCGCCGTCGGCGCTGAACGCCGCCGAGAAGATCGCATCCGTGTGACCACGAAGCACGAGCGGCTCGCCCGCACCGTCGGCGTTCCACACCCGCACGGTCCTGTCGTAGGAAGCGGTGACGATGCGGGCACCGTCAGGGCTGAACGCCGCCGACAGGATCGGATCCGTGTGACCACGAAGCACGAGCGGCTCGCCCGTACCGTCGGCGTTCCACACCCGCGCGGTCCTGTCGTAGGAGGCGGTGACGACGCGGGTACCGTCAGGGCTGAACGCCGCCGAGTAAACCTTATCCGCATGACCGCGGAGCACGATGGGTTGGCCCGCGCCGTCGGCGCTCCACACCCGAGCGGTCGTATCGTAGGACGCGGTGACGACGCGCATGCCGTCGGCGTTGAACGCCGCCGATGAGAGCGGCTCCGTGTGACCACGGAGCACGATCGGTTCGCCCGTGCCATCGGCGTTCCACACCCGCGCGATGTTGTCGTAGGAAGCGGTGACGATACGCTTGCCGTTGGGGCTATAGGCCGCACGGGTGACCAGATTCGGATGGACGAGCACCGTGCGAGCTACCCGGCTGTGCAGCGCCCAGCGTGCGAGTCCAGCCCATCCTCGCGGTACGTCGGGCGGCTCGAGCTCGCGCAAGAGCGCGAGCACCGTCGTGGGATCGTCCTGCAGCTCGCGCGCCGTGGTCATCCGGGTGGCGTTCCGCGCTTGCAGAGCCTCGGCCTGCGCCCGAGCCGCTTGCTGGTCGGCGCGCGCGGCTTGCTGCTCGGCGCGGAGCGCCTGCTGCTCGGCGCGGAGCGCCAGGTACGACACGAAGAGCGCGATCGCGCCGAGCGTCACGATCACGCCCGTGACGAACCTCCGCCGCAGGCGCCGCGTGCGCTCGGCGAGGACCACGATGGCCTCCAGATAACGCTCCTCGCGCTTGCCGAGCCCGACGCGAGAGGCGGCGCCCCGCTCGGCGCGCAGGCGATCGTGCCACGCGCGGGCGTCCTCTGCCGCGCGGTCGCGCCAGAGCAGGCCCTCGGAGTGACCGCTAGCCTCCCACTGCTGGGCCGCCGCGCGAAGCTGAGCCAGGAACTGCGCGTCGTTCTCGCCGTCGTCGAGCCACCGCCGGAGCTTCGCCCACTGCTCGATCAAGGACTCGTGGACGAGCTCCACGCTGGTGCCCTCGCGCTCGCCGCCCGTCTCGAGGTGCAGGAGCCGCGCACCTGAGAGGCGCTGGACCACCTGCGCCACCTCGTGCCCGGCGTTTCCCTCTGCGTCCAGCGCGAGCTCGCAGAGCTCGTCCAGCCTCACCACCGCGCGCGTGCGCTCCGGCGTGACCAGGCGGACCAGCACCGCGCGCGCGAGCCGCTGCTCGCGGAACGTCATCCCGGAGAGCACCGCGTCCGCGTGGGCGGACAGCGCACCGGCGACGCCCCCGAGCTGCTCGTAGCTGCCTCGGGTGAGGAGCCGGCGCTCGCGATCCCGCGCCTCCCACAGCTTCTCGGCCGTGAATTGCAGGAGCGGCAAGGGGCCCCGCGTGCTCTCGAACGCGCCCAGCATGTGCTCTACCATCTCAGCGCTCTCGAAGCGGTAGCCGGTCGACTCAAGCGGCTTCGTCAAGGCTTCGCGCAGGCCCTCTCGTCCCATGGGCGGCAAGAACCAGAGCCCGCGGGTCGCATCGGCCATGAGGTGGCGGTCCTCGGCCATGCGATCGAGGAAATCCGAGCGGATGGCGAGGAGGACGCGCACGGGCGACGAGGCATCGTCAGCTGCGCCCTCCAGGCAGGCCACGAACGCCGCCCGCTCCTCCGGTGCGGCGCCGAGCGTGTAGAGCTCTTCGAACTGATCGACGAAGAGCAGGACGCGGCGCCTGCTCCCCTCGCGGCGACAGCTCGCGCGCAGCCGGGCGCCCAGATAACCCGGCTCCGAGCCCACGGTGGCGACGAGCTCGCCGCGATCGGCGAGGGCCACCGAGCCTTCCCCTGCACCGGCCGCGTCCGACTCGGCCACCTGCGCGAGCACGTCGACGAGCGCGGACAGCGGACGGCGCCCTGGGCGCACGATGAACGCGTCCCAGCGGTCCCCCGAGCGCTTCAGGGCCGGGATCACGCCCGCGCGCACGAACGACGACTTGCCCACCCCGGAAGGTCCGGCGACCGCCACCAGCCGCTGGTTGCGGAGCCACATCGTCATTGCGGCGATGTCGCGATCGCGGCCGAAGAAGCGCGCGGCGTCCGCCTCCTGGAAGGACGACAGGCCGGCGAACGCGCTCTGGTCCTCGCCCAGCGCGAGCGGCTTCCGGCCCGGCAGGAGCGCCTCGAGCTCGGCGAGGAGCTCCTTGGCCGATCCGACGCGCTCGGCCTTTCTCTTCTTCAGGCAGCGGTCGATCACGGCGCCGAGCGCGCCCGCGTCCTTTCGCCTCGCGCCGACGCTGGGCATGGGAGCGTCGAGATCCGCGAGATCGAGAAGCCGCGCGGGCGAGAACGGGTCGAGCGGGTGCGCCCCAGTGACCAGCTCGTACAGCACGATCCCCATCGCCCAGATGTCAGCGCGGTAGTCGATGTCCCTGCCCCGCAGCTGCTCGGGCGACATGTACGGGAGCGTGCCGATGATCGTGCTCTCTCCGGGCTGGACTGCGTCTCCGGGGAGCGCCTGCTGCGCGCCCGTGATCGTCGCGGCGACGCTGGCCTCGATCTGCTTGGCGATGCCGAAATCGAGCACCTTGATGGATCCCGCGTCGTCGAGGAGGATGTTCTCCGGCTTGAGGTCGCGGTGAACGATCCCGAGTTCATGCGCGCAGACCAGCGCGCGAGCCACGGGGATCATGAGCTCGACCGCCAGGCTGGCCGACACCGGGCCGGGCGGGGCGTCGGCGGCGGCGAGCTGCTCGGGTCCGCTGCGGCGTTCGCGCTGGGCCACCCACTCGCGCAGCGTGCGACCCTTGATGTACTCGAGCACCATGTACGGGTATCCGTGGACCTCGTCCACCTCATGGATGACCACGATGTTCTCGTGCCTGCAGCGGGCTGTCGCCCGCGCTTCTGCCAGAAAGCGGCTCGCCTGGTTCCCGCCGTATTCGAGGAGGAGCTTGATGGCGACCAGGCGCCCCAGCTTCGTGTCGCGAGCCAGGAACACGGTGCCCATGCCGCCCTGGCCCAGCTTGCGAATGATCTCGTAATGCTTGAGGGCAGCGCCGACATCCGGTGGCGCGCAGCCCGCGATGAGCTCGGCCGGCGGCGACGGCCCCGCGGCGACAGGCGCGGGCTCGCGCGCTCGCCCATCGAACGCCGAGGCGGCCGTGCCTCTGGCGGGCGCGGTGCGATCGAGAGCGAGATCGAATGTGCGTCCGGGATCTCCGCTGGGAGCCTCGGGCGGGCTCTGGCCGCGATCGTCGTGTTCCATGACCCCTCCCGGTAGGATACTTCGTAGCTTCGGACGTTGAGGCGTTCGCTCCCGCGGTCGCGGCGCTCCGTCCCCGACCGCTTCCCGATGCGAACCACCCCCTCACTGGAAGAGCGACGATCGTTCAACGGCCGGCCTGCTTGACCCCCTCCTCCACCGCCTTGCGGATCCCCCGCAGCATCTCCAGCACCGCGTCCGCCCCGCCCCAGGGATAGGCCATCCGCAAGGTCCGCTCAAGCAGCGCATCGAGCGACGCGCCGTCGGCCCCCGCCGCTCCGGCCCCCGCCTGCGCCCCGGCCGCGTGGGCGAGCTTGGAGACGAGCGACGGGATCCGCTCGATGCCGAGGAGATCCCACGGGTGCGGGAGGCCCCGCTCCAGGCACCACGCGTCATACTGCTTGGCCAGCGCGAACTCGGGCAGCTCCCAGTGCTCCATGTCCCAGATCGCGCAGTAATCGCCGGCCGGGGTGGAGCGGTAGAAGACCTCCGATCGCATGTGGCGCGCCGCCTGGGGCGCGGCGCCTGCGTAGCCCCCGCCCGGCGCCGGAGCGGGCGCGCCGGCAGGCACTCCCGGCATGGCCGGCGCCCCGGCGCCCGGCGGGGCCGGCGCCCCGGCGGCAGCGCCCGGCGCCGCGGGCGCCTTCACGAGCCGGAGGTGGTCGAGGATCGCATTGACAGCGTGGCGCCCGGACTCGTTCGCCGCCTCCATGGTCGACATGCGGGTGAACGTCTTCAGGTACACACCGGCGAACACCAGCTTGCCCCAGTGCACGAGGTAGCCGCCGTGGGGGGCCTGCCACAGCGCCGGATCCAGCGCCCTCGCCGGCGGCGGGCTCACCACCCGCGGGGTCGGATCCCACGGCGGCGGGCCGGGACGATGGTGGAAATCGGCCTTGATCGGCACGAGGTACGGGACCCGGGCGCGGGTGAACACGCCGCGCTCGTCGAAGTCGAGGAGCTCGTCGAGGTAAAACCACGCCGGCGCCGGAGGATCGTAGATCGGCGCCTCGGCGGTCGCGCCCGCCGGGCGCATCTCGGCCACGATCTGCGCGAAGACCTGCTCGGCGATCTCCACCGGGCCGCACTCGGCCGCCGTCTTCCCGGCCGCCGCCCCCTCCCGCGCCCGGGTGTTCCAGTCGCAGAGATCGATGCTGAGCAGCGAGACGAAGCCGTCCCGCTCGAGCGTCGGGCGGCGCCGCCAGAACTGCGCGCTGTTGATCGACGTCAGCCCCCAAGGCGCCTGGCTGTAATAGACGTATCCATTGTTGATCTTGAGCTCCTGCGTGAAGAAGAACTGGATACCCGACATCGTCTGGAAGCGATCCCAGGCCTCCACGCCGAACGCATGCCCCGCGCCCGCCGCCGGCCGCGGCGCCCCCTCGCCCTCCTCGGGCGGCGCCGGCCGGACCTTCGTCGTGTAACCGCCGAGATCCCTCGGGACGCCGGCGGCGACCCCGGCCCGGCGCAGCGGCTCCGTGATCGCCTCCGCCGAGCACGCGTCGGTGGCGACCACGTGGTAATCGGCGCTCCGGATCGCCTCGGCGAGCTCCCGCTCCCGCGGCGTGAGCTCGCCGCCCTCGGGCCGCTCCCCGGTGGCGAGGCGGATCAAGAAGCCGCGGGGCACGATCTCGCCGTCCTCGAGCTCGAGGCGCTCCAGCCCCCCCGGGATGAACTGCACCCCGAGGCGCCGCTCCAGGTAGGCCCTCCAGGGCTCGAGCCAGACCTCGCTGGTCGGGCCGCTCAGCGTGCCGTCGACCTTGGGCAGCGCGCGGATCCAGTTGAAAAAGAGCTGCACGTACGTGTTCCCGCACGTCCGCGCGTCGCCCCACAGCGCGTCGAACGAGGCGAGGACGCGCGATTGCGTCTTGACGTCCCGCTCGAACCGCTCGCTGTAATGGTAGAGCCGGTCGCCGGTCGCAGGATCGTACCCCTCGAGGTACTCCCACCACGAGACGCGCTCCATCTCCAGCGCCCTGCGCCCGGAGGAGGTGCACATGTACCTGAGGACACGCAGCATCATCTGCGTGAGATCCGCCGCCGCGTAGCCCATGGTGCGGAGCACCGCGAGGCGCTCGGCGCGCTCGTGATCCGAGCCGGGCGGGGAGCGCGGCATGATGAGCGGGCTGAGCCCGCCGCTGACGATGCCCTGGTTCGGCGTGGGCACCACGTTGTCGTAAACGGTCCTGCCGCTCTCGTTCCCGTCCCCGTCGAGCAGCGGGATCCGGCGCATCGTGTCGAAGACGTGGTTGTAATACGAGGGGAAGAAGCGAAAGCCGTGCTCGCCGGGGAGCACCGTGAAGCAGACCTCGATGACCGCCCAGCGGTTGTGGTCGGGGGCCCCGCCGTCCGAGCGCCGCGGCGCCCGCTCGCCCTGCCCGCCGGCCGCGATCGTGCACGCGGCTTCGCCCGCGGCGCCGGCGATCAGCGCGCGCGCCGCCTCGGCCCGCTCGACGCAGAGCTCGCGGTGCTCCTCGGGGTTGGTCAGCGGCCGCGAGCCGGGGCCGGGCGGCGGCGCGTCGTCGTGGGCGTCGGCGTAGCCGGTGATCTCCAGCCGGAAGTCCACGTCCTTGCCGCGGAGGAAGTCGAGCAGCGCGCGCACGCGCCCCTCGACGTCGGCGCGCGCCTCGCCGCCGGGCGCCTCGCGGCTCCCGCGCGCGAACGGGACGTGAATGGGGACGAGGCGCAGGTCGCGCGCCTCGGCGACGGCGTTCATCCCCTCGACGTCGCTGCGGCAGAACCGCGCGTGCCAGGGCCCCTCGGCCCCGCCCGCGCGCGCCCGCCGGCCGATCGCGTACTGCGTCCGGGCGACGCCGCCCATCGCGATCCGGCGCCGGCCGTGCCGGTCGAGGCAGGTGTCCTGCTCGATGACGCGCACCACGAAGCCCCGCTCCGCCAGCTCGTGCGCGACCGTCAGCCCCGCGATCCCGGCGCCGAACACGTTCACGGTGGGCCGCCGGCCCGCATCGCCTCCGCCGCCCATCAGAACGCCGCCTTTCCGCCGCCGTGGAGGTACGCGCCGGGCTCGCCCGCGAGCGCGCCGGCGCCGCGGTCCAGCCCCACCCGGAGCTCGACGCGGCCCCGCTTGGTCGACGCGCACTCGAGCAGGAACTGGCTGTCGGGGATGTCGGGCGTGGGCGTCAGGCACAGGGAGTGGACGCGCCAGACGGCCTCGATCTCGGCGGCGGCCGGGCTGCCCCGCAGCGAGCCGAGGAGCCGGGCGATCGAGAGCCCCTCGGCCTCCATCGAGAGCCACGCCGAGCGGTAGAGGAGCTCCCCGCCCGACCTGCGCCGGAGGATCAGCCGGGCGCGCCCGCGCGGGCGCAGGTCGGGGCGCGCGGCGCCGAGGTCGGGGAGCAGCCCGACGCCGCAGAAGCGGAGCGACTCGGTCTCGGTCTCGAGCGGGTCGGGGAAGCGCGTCCACAGCTCCCCCTCGACGAGGGCCTCGGGCTCGGCGGGATCGTCCTGCCGCACCTCCGAGAGGCCGGGGGTGCCCCAGAGCTGCAGCGCGCGCTGCTCGCCGTCGTCGTGCTTGCGGAGGACCAGCGCGACGCGCCCCGCGCCGGGCGCCGAGCCCGCCCAGAAGAGGCACGCGCCTGGCGCGACGCGGCCCCAGAGGGCGCCGCTCCACTCCCGGAAGGGGCGGAGCAGCTCCGGGGCGTCGGCCGACGGGATGGCCTCGCCGAGCTCCCGGCAGCGCTCGAGGCCGACGAGGCCGCGCCCGATGTCGCCGTGCCTGCCGCCGTCCCAGCCGCCCGCGCACAGGGCCGCCGTCACCGCGTCCTCGGACAGCGCCGCGAGCGGCACCCGGCCCTCGATGAACAGCGCCCGGGCGATCGCCGGCCGCCCCTCGGCGTAGACGCGGGCAGGGTCCGCGATTGGGATGCCCGTGAGGTGCTCGGCGACGGCGCGCGCCCACGCCTCGCCCGCCGACGCGTCGAAGCGGCGGTAGGCGCCGTGCTCGAAGGCGCGGGCGAGGCGGCCGCCGTCCCGCGCCCGGTCGAGGAGGAGGTCCGCGATCGCCTGGGGATCGTCCGGCGCGCCGCCCTCGTCCGGGAAGAGGTCCGGATCGTTGAGCGCGCGGCGGAGCCGGGGCGCCGCGAGGTCGGCCGCGAAGCTGGCCGCCCTCGCCCTCACGCCGTCGCTCCGGAAGGCGCCGAGCGCCCGCTCCAGCGCCGGAGGGGCGGGCGCCTCCGGGCGCGGCGCGGGCGCGGCCTCCGGGCGCGGCGCGGGCGCGGCCTCCTGCGGGCGCTCGGCGCCGCCGTCGAAGGGGTGGACGGGCGCCTGCACGGGCCTACGGCGCGTATCGGTGTGTCGCTGCTGCATGGGTCCTTCCTTCCGGTGAGAGATCGAGCCCTGGCGCCACGGCCGCCGAGAGCGCCCGCGGTCGCACCACCCCCTGCCCCGCCATCCACGCCTCGGCGCGCCGGATCTGCGCGGCCCCCGCGCCGCCGCCCGTGAGCTGCCCCAGCGCGAGCCGCGCCGCCTCCCGGTGCAGCGCCATGTCCAGCCGATCGAACCCCGCGAGCGCGGCCGCCAGCGCGCGCGCCGCCTCGCCGGCGCGGCCCTCGACGCGCGCGATCCCGGCGCGGAGCAGCTGCCCGATCGGCGCGCCGGCCGCGATCGGATCCCGCTCGATGCGCCGGAGCTGCGCGCGCGCGTCGTCGAGCAGCGCCCGCTCGGTCCACCGCGCGCCGGCGCCGGCCAGAGGCGCCGCGCGCGGGCGCGTGGCCGCCGCCGCGAGCGCGGCGCGCGCCCGCGTCCAGCGCAGCTCGAGGCCCGTCCCGCGGAGCGGCAGCAGGAACGACGCCTCGAGGCGCGGCCAGTGATCGAGCACCGCCGCCCACGCGGTCCAGGGGTCGCCCCGGTAGAGCGCCGCGTAGCTCGACGCGATCATGGCGGCGTACTCCTGGCGCCGGTAGCCGTGCTCCGGCCACCGGCGCGACCGCGACGCCTGGCGGCCGAGCGCGGCCGCCGCGGCCGCCTGCGCCTCGTCCCCGCGATCGGCGGCGAGCCACGCGAGCATCGGCTCGCCCACGTGGGCCTCGCAGAGCGCGTGCATGTCGCCGCGGCGGCGCGCGTCGCCCGCGAGCTCCGAGAGGCGCGGGAGCAGCTCGCCGAGCTCGCCGAGCCAGGCCAGCGCGAAGTGGTGGAAGATCGCCACGGTGACGCGCTCCCACGCCGTGCCGGGGCAGCGCTCGCGGAAGAGCGTGTCCGCGCGCCGGCACGCCTCCGCCGTCCTCCGCCACTGCCCGCGGGTGAACGCCACGTTCGCGAGGGCCAGCTCGCGCCACGCCGCGTCGTAGGGATCCCGCGTGCGGCCCACGAGCTCGGTGACCTGCTCGAGCAGCGCCTCGACGCTGCGGTCGAGCAGGGCGCCGCCGAGGTGCGTCTCCATCGAGGCCTCGTAGGCGAGCGCGCGGCAGACGGTGGAGGCGTCGCCGACCGCCATCACCCGCCGGAGGTGCAGCATCCGGAAGGCGTCGGCGAGGTGGGGGCTCAGCATCGACATGCTGGTGGAGGCGGTCCACAGCGCGTCGAGCCGCGGGCGCTCCGCGGCCGGGAGCGCCGCGGGGAACGCCCGCCGCCGCGCGTCGGAGCGCCCGACCAGGAAGGCCAGGCGCCGCCACGACGCCGCGGCGAGCGCGCCGGCGAACGAGCCCGGGATGGGCACGCGGAGCGCCTCGAGCGTCTTCCTCATCTCGCGCCACCCCGCGTCGATGAACCCCGCCTTGAGGTACTGCTCGGCCGCGCGCCGCCGCAGCGCCACGACCCGCTCCGCGGCGGGCGGGCCTCCGGCATGCGCGGCGGCCTCGAGGTAGCGCTCCGCCGCATCGGGCGCGCGGCCCAGGTTGACGAGGGCGTCGCCGAGCTTCTCGAGGATGCCCGCGCGCCCGGGCGCGTCGCCCGAGAGCGCGAGCCCCTTCTCGTAGAGGACGGCGGCGTGCTCGAACGCGAGCGCGGCGGCCGCGCGATCGGCGGCGCGGAGCGCGTGCTCCCCTGCCCTCCGTGGCTCGCCCGCGCCCTCCCAGTGGTACGCGAGCGCCTCGTGATCGCGCGCCCCCTGCGCCTCGCGCGCCCCTTGCGCCTCGAGCGCCTCCGCGATGGAGCGGTGCCTGCCGGCGCGCTGCTCGGCCGGCATGGCCGCGAGCAGGGCCTCGCGGATGCGGTCGTGGTAGGTCGCCACGGCGCTCGCGCCGTCGCCCGCGACCTCGCGCAGGAGGTTCGCGTCGCGGAGCCGGGCGACGAGGGGCCGCTGCCGCTCGTCGAGCCCCGCGGCCGCGAGCGCGACGGCGCGCTCGAGCGGCTTGCCCGCGACGGCGGCGATCTCGAGGAGGCGCTGCGACCCTGGGTCGAGCGCGCGGACGCGCGCCAGCACGAGCGCCCCCACGTCGAGGGGCGCGAGCCCGGCCCCGGCGCCGCCCTCCGCGGCGCGCGCGCCGAGGTAGCGCGCCATCTCGGCGGCGATGAAGGGGTTGCCCTCGGCCTGCGCGACGACGGCCTCGATCTGCCCCGCGCGCCCGGCGCCGCCCGCGCCGAGGAGCGCCCGCGCGAGCGCCGCGACGTCGTCCACGGCGAGCGCGCCGAGCTCGATCGTGCGCGCCGCCCCGGGGCCGCCCTCCGCGCCCTCGAGCAGGTGCCGCAGGAGCGGGCTCCGCTGCCGCTCGTCGCTGCGGTAGGTGAGCAGGAGCAGGAGCGGCGGCGCCGGCGCGCGGGTCAGCTGGTCGAGGAGCGGCGCCGAGTCGACGTCGCCCCACTGCACGTCGTCGAGCCACAGCACGAGGCGGCGCGTCGCCGCGAGGCGGCCCAGCAGATCGCGCAGGGCCGCGGCGCCCTGCTGCTGGAGGGCGCTCGGGTCGGGCTGGGCGGCGGGCTCGGGGCCGGAGAGGAACGCGGGGAACTGCGCGAGCACGGGGAAGAGCTGGGTCAGCGCGCGGGCCCCCGCGGGCACGAGGGCCCCGAGCGCCTCGGCGGACAGCGTCTCGAGGTGGGCGGCGAGGCCGTCGATCGCCGCGTCGAGCGCCTTGTAGGGCAGGCTCTCCGCCGGGTGGCAGCGCCCCTGCAGCACGAGGAGGTCGCCCGCGCGCCGCTGCGCGTCGAGCAGCTCGCGCACCATCGTCGATTTGCCGATCCCCGAGGGGCCGTGGACGTGCACCGTGATCTGCCGCCGCGCCTCGGCGACCTCCTCGAGCGCCCGCGCGATCGCCGCCATCTCGGCGGCGCGCCCCACGAACGGCGGCCCCGGCGCGGCCCCGGCGAGATCGACGGCGGCGGCGCCGTCCTGCTCCCGCGCGAGCGCGGCGAGGCACGCCTCGGCGCCGGGGCGCCGATCGGGATCCACGGCGAGGAGGGCCATCGCGAGATCGAGGAGGTCGGCGGGCGCCTCGGGGGCGAGGGCGCGCGCCGGCTTCGGCGCGTAGTGGACCTTCTGGTAGAGGATCATGTCCACCGCCCCGCTGAACGGGAGCACGCCGGTGAGCGCCTCGTAGAGGATGACCCCGACCGCGTAGAAGTCCGCCGCCCGCGCGATCGATCCGCGCGCGACCTGCTCGGGCGCCATGTACGCCGGGGTGCCGGCGATCTCGCTAGGCGAGCGCTCACCCGGGCCGCGGAGCGCCGTGACCAGCCCGAAGTCGAGGAGCGTGATCTTATCGCCCGCGGAGACGAGGACGTTCGCGGGCTTCACGTCGCGGTGGACGCGGCCGGACGCGTGGAGGGCGTGCAGGCCCCGGACGAGCCCCGCGAGCCCCTGGCGCAGGCGCGCCCAGGCGTGCTCGGGGACGGCCCCCGCGAGCGGCGCGCCGCGCCCTTCGCCCTGCGGGCCGGGCGCGGGCGGAGCGCTCCCCGGGAGCGGCGCGAGCGGCGGCGTCCGCCCCGCCGCGCTCGCGGTCGTGTCGCCGCTGGGCACGGGGATCGCCGGGCTCAGGGTCATCGTGGCCGTCGCGCGCTCGGCGGTCGGGGCCTGGCCGGCGGCCCCGGGGATGCCGAGATCGTCGCGGATCCAGCGGAGCAGGTCCTTCCCCTCGACGAGCTCCATCGTGAAGAAGCAGCGGTCCTCGTCGACGAACAGCTCGTGCAGCTGGAGCAGGTTCGGGTGCGTCACGCCGGCGAGGGCGCGGAACTCGCTCTTCAGGCGGAGCACCTGCTCGGGCCCCGGCTGGTGCATCATCTTGAGCGCCACGTCCTGGCCGAGCTCGCGATCGTGGACGCGGTACACCGTCCCCATCCCGCCGTGGCCGAGGTGGGCCCGGAGTTCGAAACGCCCGGTGCCCAGGAACGAGGCGCTCTTGCTCGTCATCCGCGGGGCGGGGAGTATAGAGGAGAAGCGCACGTCCACGCAGTAACCGCGGTGAGCCGCAAGAAAATCGATGATCGCGCCGGGCCTCGAGCGGCACCTCTCGAACCAAAGCCTGGCGATGGCGCTGCTCTCGTGGAACCTGCGCGCGTTCCAGCCGGCGCTGGCGCTCCGCCGGCTGGGCCTCTACCGGCCGGCGACGCTCGGCGAGCGGCCCGAGCCGGGCGCGCCGAGGGCGGCGGGCGGGAGCTCTCGCTGCGGCACGCGCAGCCGGCGCTGCTGCCCGGCGAGCCGGAGGGCTACGAGAGCGTGCGGGCGTTCGACGACGTGGCCCACCTGGACGAGGCTTCGTCCTGCACCGGACGGGCGAGGAGCTCCAGCTCCTCTTCCTTCGAGGCGGGCTTCTCGTCGGTGTACTGGGTCGAGGCGCTGCCGGGGATCGGCGTCACCATCGCCTCCGCGTAGCCGCGGATCACTCGATCGTCAGGGACACGGCCTGGCTGGTGTGCGCTCCGTTCGACGCCGTCACCTGATAGACGCCGGGCGGATACTGCTCCTCGTCGATCAGGATCCTGCGCTTGTTGATCTGGGAGATGGGGGCCAGCTGGTCGATGCCGGATCCGGTGATGCGCACGGTCGTCAAGCCCGGGACGAAGTTGTCGCCGATGACGTAGATGGGATACCAGACGGGCATGTCGGTCCGGTCCGACGCGAACCGAGAAATGGTCGGCGGCAGGTTCGGGTTGGGCGCGGGCTCGGGGGGGCAGGTGGTGACCCACGGCGGGCAGTCGCCGAGGGAGCGGTACGGATCGCGCCCGAGCAGCTCCTGAACGCGCCATTCGGAGACCAGCCGCAGGCGGATTCCTTCGTAATCGGACGCCATGCTGGGGAGCGACGGCGCCGCGGGCACCGCGTCGAAGCAGCCGTTCTCCTTGGCGTGGTCGCGGCACACCGCGGTGTCGAACGAGCCGGCGGTGAAGCGAGAGAGCCACGCCGCGATCGGGAGAGGCCCATCCGGCTCGATGGCGGGGTCGAGGATCATGAGCTGCCCGCCGACCCGGACCACGGGCGCGACGTGGTGGCTCCACGACACCTCTCCGTCCGGCTCGTTCTCGGTCTGCAAGGTCAGATCCCCGGTCACCCGGGCAAACCAGGGCGTCGGATAGCCCCACTGGTGGAGGAAGTAGGTCGCCGCCGGGGCCCGCTCCTCGCAGCCGTTCTCGGGATCGAGCCAGGGGATCCGCCGCGGAAACCCGGGTTGCGCCGGCACGATGAGCGCCGCGTGCCGCGTGTCGCGGATCGCGGCGAACCCGGCGCTCAGCTGCGCCTCGGTCCAGCTGGGAACGCAGTCGACCGGCAGGTTCTCGAGCGGGCCCTTGAGCTCGTTGTACGAGAGCGGACCGTCGGGCAGCGGGCAGCTCCCGTCGCCTCCCAGGAGCGGCGCCTCCACCTCCGAGCGCTCGATGTCGAGATCCGGCGCATCCGTGCCCCCGTCGCCGCCGCAGGCCGAAGAGGCGAGGGCGATTACCGCGACACAGGACAATTTCGTCAAAGCAAGATACGATGTTCTCATAGTTCACGCTCCCTGCGTGCGAGATACGAACCGCCTCGAGAGGCTGGCCCGCATGGAGGACCTGACGGTTGGCTGGTGAATGCCGGCAACCTCGGTCGCCCTTCGCTCGATTCGCGCCTGCCCCCGTCGATTTCCTGCTGTGCGCGAGCCCGTATCACGGGGATCGGGGCCGATCGGAGGAAATGACCTGAGCGCGCCTTGTCGAGCTCGTCCGTCTCCGCGACGGAGGGAACCGGGGGAGGCCGCCGCTTCGCCCGGACGGCTACGCGGCCTGGCGCTCGATCGACCTGCCGGCGGATCCGCTCGGCGCGCTCACCGATGCCCTCAGGCGCGGGGCGTCGGCCGCGCGGTCCCCGGCCGGCGCGGCCACTTGCCGGCGCGGCGGCGGGTTGATAGTGGCAGATCCACCATGAGCGTGAAGCGGATGTTTCCCATGCTCTCGACGGAGAGCCTGGAACGGGCGATCGGCTTTTATGGGACGCTCCTCGGCGGCGTGGAGACATTTCGCTTTCCCGACGTCGGGCCCGCGGCGTTCGTCGCGCTGCAGCTGGGTGAATCCGAGATCGGCTTGGGCGCGCTCGGCGACGGCCCTGCCCTGCACGGACAGCCGCAGCGACCGGCGTCGGGGCACCGCATCGAGCTCTGCGTCTATGTCGACGACGTCGACGCGACCGTGGAGCGGCTGCGGGCGGCCGGCGTGCCCGTCGTGCTCGATCCTGCCGACCAGCCCTGGGGCGAGCGCGTCGCCTACGTCGCCGATCCCGACGGCAACCTGGTGATGCTGACGCGGTGACGCCTGCCGGCGCCCGCGCTGCCCCCGTCCGGCGCTGGATCCGCGTCGGATCGACGTCCGGCCGCATCACCTGCTCGCGGGATCATCGGGCGGGAAGTCCTCCGCGCACACGTAGATCTCGTCCTCGATCTCCGGATCCTCGAAGCGCACGCAGCCCATGCTGCATGGCCGGCGCGATTCGCCGTCCGGCGGCGTGCAGGTCACGAGCACGGTGTTCTCCTCTTCGCAGCGCGTCCAGCCGACGCCGTTTCCGCAGTCGTACTCCGGCATGTTCGGCTTGAACCAGCACGCCGGTCGAGCGCCGGAGCCCTCGTAACAGGAATATCCTCGGCTGTCGTCCTCCGAGGCGACGCTGTGATGCCCGTACAGGCCGGTGATGGGCGACGGCAAGAGCCCGGGGATCTGCGTGGGATCGTCGCGCTCGGGGTCGCACAGCGCGCCGGCGACCATCGTGTCGAAGCGGCATTGATCGGTCGGGTAGCCGTAGTTCGTCCTCGAGACGACCGTCGGGTCCGGAGTCCGGATATCGACGCTGTAGCGCTCGGCGTCGTTCTTCCAGCGCACCCACTCGCGCGCGACGACGATGGTGCGGTAGCACATATCGCGTCTGTCCTGATCGTCTCCCCACGCGGCGTCGCAGCGCGCCTTGCCCTCGGCCGGGACCAGGTCGCGGTACGCGGGATTGTCGGGATCGCCCGCCCACACCCGCCAGAGACAGCTCTTGGTGGCGAAGTAGTCGGATTGTGCTTCCGAGGCCAGGAACGTCGAATGATCCGCCGGCGCGCAGCTCGGAAGAGCCAGGGCGACGATAAGCATGCTCAAGCTCGTGTTCTTCTTCATCTGACGCTTCGATCCAGACCCCGACGCGACGCGCACCGATGACGCAAATTACGAACAGTGAGCAAACTGCTCTGCCGTGGGGTTCGGGCTCAGCATGCTGGATCACCGGACGACTTGCCTCCAATGCATAGAGTTCATGCGCTTCGTGCAGCACGCGCATCGTGCCACGAACACCCTGGAAGGCGGTGTGGACAAAGGTCCATTGGAGCGCGCCCCCATCGCTCGATGACGCTGCGTTGCCCCGAGGGGCGCCTTGGATATGACCCTGCGGCGGCGACGACCTCCTTGTACCACGCGCCGAGCGCCGGACGTGCCGTGTGCGAGAGGCGCGAGCGGTGTGGTCGGCGTCCCGAAGAGCTCGGTTCATGTTCGTCATGGGTGTCGCGCGTGGCACGTAGATCAGAGAGGTGCTAGGTTGCCGATTTTAGCGGCCGTCCGGTATTTCCGAGGCGGCATGCTGCAATGTTGACCGCTCTCCGCACATGCGCGCTGAAGGGGGCTCGGTGGCGCTAGGTGGGCGCGGCGCACATCGTCTGTGGAGCGCGGCCTTCGTGAGAGGTTTGGGAGGAGATGCGCATGAGACGAATGACCGGCGTGGTGTTCCTGTTATCCGCTGCTGCGTGCAGCGTCATCCCGGATGGCGGGCGCGTGGATGAGCGCGCGGCGGAGGGACAGCTTGCCGTTGAGATCAGCGGGCGCGGGAGCGTGTCCATCCGCGTGGATGATCGGGGGATGTCTCACGTCACCGCAGAGGACGAGGCGACGGGTTACGGCGGCCTCTGCTACGCGATGGCGCGCGACCGGCTCTTCCAGATGGACGTGCTGCGCCGGAGCGCGCAGGGGCGCCTCGCGGAGATCTATGGGCCCGGCGACGGCGAGAGCATCCTCGCTCAGGATCTCCTCGCCCGCGCGCAGAACCTCTCGGCGTTCGCTGCGGCGCGCTACGCGGCGGCGGCCGCGCGGACGAAGCGCGCGCTGCAGGGCTGCGCGGCGGGCGTGAACCAGTACATCACGGACGCGAGGGCGTCGACGAGCGGCCTGCCGCTCGAGTTCCAGATCCTCGGCTATGCGCCGGATCCCTGGACGCCCGAAGACAGCGTCCTCGCCTACATCTACGTGGGGGTCACCTTCGACACGCTGACGTGGTTCACCAAGCTCGAGCGCGCCGCGGTGGCGACCATCGCCGGGACGGAGGTCGCGACGACGTTGATCAAGGAGGCCGGGGACGAGGTGTCGATGTTCGACGCGCAGGGCAACCTGAGCCCGATCTCGCAGTTCCTCGTGCCGCCCGGCCCGAGCGGGCCGGCCGCGACCATCGTCAATCCGCCTCCGCCGGCTTGCCTCGAGGGCTCGCGCTGGCTCGCAGGGCGGTCGCTGGGCGTGACGCCCGCGAGCGGGCGCGCGAGCAACGCCTGGGCGGTCGATGGGCACCTCACCTCGACCGGCAAGCCGCTCCTGGCGACCGACCCGCATTTCCCGCACGCGACGCCGTCTGCCGTCTACGTGGCTCAGCTCAAGGTGAGCGGGCAGTACGACGTTGCAGGCTGGATGGTGCCCGGGTTCCCCGGGTTCATCAGCGGCCACACGGAGAGCATCGCCTGGGTGCCGACCTACGCGCTCTTCGACAGCGTCGACCTGTACGTGGAGACGCTCCGGCCGGCGAGCGGAGGAGGCGAGGAGGTGCTCGTCAACGGCCAGTGGAGGCGCGTCACCACGCGCACCGAGACCCTCCGCGTGAAGGGGCAGCCGGATGTGCGGCGGACGTTCCGCGCGACGCCCCACGGGCCGATCCTCAACGATGGCCTGGATGGCCTGGAGGCGTTCGGCACCCTCGCGCTCAAGTCGACCGCGGGTCAGCCGGCGTGGAGGGTCGACGGCTACTTCGAGATGCCGGCGGCGCAGACCTTTGCGCAGTTCAAGGCGGCGGCGCTGAAGCAGAGCATCGGGTGGAACTTCATCTTCGCGGATTACGCGGGCGCCCACGGCCACATCGGCTATCAGCTCTCGGGGCTCGCGCCGCAGCGGGAGAGCCCGCTGAACGTGCTTTATCCGGTGCCGGGGACGGGCGGGCACGAGTGGATCGGATACGCGACGGACGCCGAGCTGCCCTCGGTCTACGATCCGCCGTCGCACCTGCTGGTGACGGCGAACCACCGGATCGTCCCGCGCGGCTACGCGCCGCAGGGCCGGCCGGTCCACCTCGCCAACTACTGGGACATGCCGTGGCGCGCGCAGCGGATCATCACCCGCCTCACCACGGCGACGGCGCCGCTCGCGCCCCAGGACATGGCGTCGATCCAGCTCGACACGCAGACCACGATCGGGCTGCCGCTCCGCGACAGCTACCTGGCGGCGCTCGGGCGCGCCGGGCTGCCGGCGGACGACCCGAGCGCGGCGGCGGCGGCGGCGGCGCTGGCGCAGTGGGACGGGAACGCGGGGGCGAGCAGCCAGGGGGCAGCCGTCTACGAGATGCTCACGCTGATCCTGCTGCGCAACACGGTGAGGGACGTGATCGGTCCCGACGAGTACGCGTTCTTCGCCCCGAGCGTGTTTCTCACGAACCAGCTCGGCGGCTTGATGGACGTGCTCGAGAACCCGCGCGCGCCGTACTTCGGCATCGGCGCGGGCGTCGACCCGGGCGCCGCGCGGGACCAGGCCGTCCGAGCGGCCCTCGGCGAGGCGGACGCGATGCTCCGCGAGGCCCTCGGCTCGGACGTGAGCGCGTGGACCTGGGGCGGGATCCACGAGCTGACCTACAACCACCCGCTCGCGGGCACGGACGCGCGCTTCGACATCGGCACCTTCCCCGCGACCGGCGACGTGGAGACGGTGAACATCGGCGGCTGGTTCGCGAAGGTGGGAATCCTGGCGCTCCCGCCTGGCGAATTCGAGGAGGCAGGCGGCGTGCGGGCCGCGCTCGATCAGGACTCGCTCAGCGCGACGCGGATGATCTGGAACCTCGCTCCGCTCGACGGGTCGCTCGGGGTGATGAGCACCGGTGTCAGCGGGGATCCGCGGACATGCCGCTACGCGGATCACGCGGAGGCGTGGAGGGCGGGTCAGATCTTTCCGATACCGTTCACGTCGGCGGCGATCCCTTGAACGACAGGCGCCGAAGGCGAGCGCGCCACGCGCTCGCCGTCGAGCAGCGCCCGACCGCGTCTCTTGAGGCTCGCACCTCTAGTCGTCAAGGGAGACCTCACGAAGCGGATCGCCTCCATCGATGTAAAGGCGGCCCCCCTTGGCCAAGGCTCTGCGAATCCGCTGCCTGGCAATACGCCCAGCCTCCGGGTGACGGCCGTCGAGCGCGCCAACCCGAACTGCGAACGCGATATCGTAAGGCCCTTCCCCCTCCTCCAGCTCGAAGTCCTCAATCGCTACATGGCGAAGGCTCAAATGGCCAGAGGCCAGCTCAGCCTCCGATCCCGCGATAGCCTGCGCGATCGCCTTGGCTGAGCGGTCGATCCCCAGAACATGCCCATCGCCGATTCGCTTGGCGACAGCGCGCGCCGCGACACCAGGGCCGCAACCAATCTCCAGGACACGAAGCCCTGGCCTCAACGGCAGAGCTTCCACGATCGCTGCAAGTCTGGGCGATAGATCACGGGACATTCGGCCTGCCTTTCGATAGCCTGTGCGACGCCTGGTTTGGCCTCGGGCACTTTCACTCGCGAGCAGCGCTTGCACCCGGCCGAGGACAGACGATTGCCGATTCATTGCCAGTCGGCGCCGCCGGTGCCAAGGCAGCCATCACCCGTCTGCCGTTTCGTCCGCGCGGTCGTAGAACGCGAATGCCATCGATGCCGGCGCGGCTCCAGCATCGAGCGCCCTCAGCGATGCGCCGGCGCCCAGCTCCCCGTACGTCTGGATCGCCGCCACGGGCAACGATCTCCAGACGTGCTCCGCGACGGATCGGAGCCAGATCCATCGCGAGTCGGTGACCTCCTCCTCGGGCACGATGATGTGGAACGAGTACGACTCGGCGCGGTTCAGGAGGATGACTCGACATTCCGAGAACGGGCTGCCTCCGAGGAGGATCTGGCGATAATCGTTGGACACATGCTCGTCAAAGCCCAGCGTGAAGCCGGCGTCGAGCTTGGTCTGGTTCCAGGCCGTGATGTCGTCGAGGGTCAGGTCGCCGGGGCAGCCCCACGCCAGGACGCACTGAAACCCGAGGCCAGCCGCCCGCAGCGCGCCGTAGAAGTCGCGCACACACGTACGCGATAGAGCCGACCGGCGGAAGGTGAATTCAATCGTTGCATATGCCGGCATGACCCTGCGCTTCGCAAATGACCGATCATTCGACAGGACCGGACTGCACGGGGACGCCGCTCGCAACAAGGACTCGCCGATGGTGGACGCCGCCGAGCTATCGGTCGATGGGTCAACCTAGGCCGCCGGACCAGGTCTGTCTAGACCGTCGCCATTTGTGACCCACACAACAAAGTCTCACGGCGCGGCTCTGGGGTCGCCGCCCCCAGACCGGGGTCCGATCCGGCGGCCGCGAACGCTTCGCCGATCCTCCTGTTCGCCAGGGAAGGCAAGGCGAGCAACCAAGCGCGGGCGGGACGGCGGACGTAAAAAATCGACAGGCCGGGTGTCCATCCTGGGTGAGCCCGGCGACTCACGGTGGGACGCTCCGGTCCCCCATCTCGGACGAGGACACATCGATGCAATACCTGCTGCTCATCTACAACGACGCCGCCAAGATGAAGGCCTTCACCCAGGAGGACCACGCCGCCATGGCCAAGGGATACGGCGAGCTGAACGCCATGATGGAGTCGAGCGGGAACCTCAGGGGCACGGCCACCTGGCCCTCGGGCATCACGACGGTGCGGGTCAGCGAAGGCAAGACGCTGGCCACCGATGGGCCGTACGCCGAGGCGCGCGAGGGGGTCGGCGGGTTCATGCTGATCGACGTCCCCGACCTGGACGCCGCCATCAAGATCGCCGAGCGCATCCCGAGCGCGAAGGCCGGATCCGTCGAGATCCGCCCGGTCCGGACCGACTTCTCGAAGCGATAGCGCCGCGCCCCGCCGTGGATCGTCCGGGCTATACTCGGCCCGGACGGTCCATGGACGACGGCGGCAGCGCCAGCGCGATCGAGCGCGTGTTCCGGCAGGAGCGCGGGCGCATCCTGGCCACGCTCGTCCGCCTGCTGGGCGACTTCGACCGCGCCGAGGAGGCGCTGGCCTCCGCGTTCGAGGCGGCGCTGCGCCAGTGGCCGCGCGACGGCCAGCCAGAGAGCCCGCGCGCCTGGCTGATCCGGGCGGCGCGCAACAAGGCCGCCGACGACGCGCGCCGGCGGGCGCGGGCCGAGCGGCGCGCGCAGGCGCTGGAGGCCGGCGCCGGCCTGGACGGCGCGACCGACGCGCCGGCGCCGGACGAGGAACCGCACGAGGACGACGGCGAGGATCCCGCGGTGTCCGACGACAGGTTGCGGCTGATTTTCACCTGCTGCCATCCGGCGCTGCCGCCGGAGTCGCAGGTGGCGCTGACGTTGCGGACGCTGGGCGGGCTCGAGACCGAGGAGATCGCGCGGGCCTTCCTGGTTCCGGTCGCGACGATGGCCAAGCGCCTCGTGCGGGCGAAGGACAAGATCCGCGTGGCGCGCATCCCCTACCGCGTGCCCGACGAGGCGGACCTGGGCGATCGGCTGGCCGCGGTGATGGCGGTCGTTTACCTGGTGTTCAACGAGGGGTACGCGGCGACGTCGGGGGACGCGCTGGTCCGGCGCGACCTGGCGGGCGAGGCCATCCGCCTGGGCCGGCTGCTGTGCGAGCTGGTGCCCGATCGCGCCGGGCCGCGGGGCCTGCTGGCGCTGATGCTGCTGCAGGACTCGCGCCGGGACGCGCGCCTCACGGAGAGCGGCGACGTCGTGCTGCTGGAGGACCAGGACCGCGCCCGCTGGGACCGCGCGCAGATCGACGAGGGGCTGGCGCTTGTCGACCAGGCGCTGCGCGCTGGGGCGCCGGACAGCTACGCGCTGCAGGCGGCCATCGCGGCCCTGCACGCGCGGGCCGCCTCGGCCGCGGACACGGACTGGGCGCAGATCGCGGCGCTGTACGTGGCCCTGGGGGCGGTCAACCCGTCGCCGGTGGTGCGGCTCAATCACGCGGTGGCGGTGGGCATGAGCGAGGGGCCCGCGGCCGGGCTGCGCCTGCTGGATCTGCTGGCCGCCGAGGGCGCCCTGCCCGGCTTCCACCTGCTGCCCGCGGCGCGGGCCGACATGCTCCGCCGCCTCGGCCGCCACGAGGAGGCGGCCGAGGCGTACCGCCAGGCGCTGGCGCTGGCGCGCAACCAGCCCGAGCGCCGCTTCCTGGAGCGGCGGCTGGCCGAGGCGCGCGGGGCCACGGCGCCTCGGTCGCAGGCGTGAGGGCGCTTCTCCCGGGTGCCGGCGCTCGGCGGGTTTACGTGCGGGTGCTCGGGGGTCGACGGAGCGAGCGATTGTCGGCTGCCCCCACTTGAACCACCTCGGGCAATCAACGGGTGGACACCGCCTGAAACGAGCAGAATATCGAACCGCCAAGGCGCCAAGGCGCCAAGAAGAAGACAAATATCTTGGCGCCTTGGCGCCTTGGCGCCTTGGCGGTTCATTTCTCGCTCGATCAACGCGATCGGTGTCCCAGTACCGCGTCGCCCAAGGACGAATTTGCGGTGCCGAACCGTCGCGATCCGTGGAATCCGCCGGCATTTCAGGGAGGCGTGACGACGGATCGCACCCCTTCAGAGGGCATGGCCCCAACCCGGGCCCAACGGTCGGGCCTTGGGCTTCGGGAGCTGGCGCCGGCCAACACGTCGTCTCGTGCCGTCGTGGTCGCCTCGCTCGCCGAGACGCTCACCCGCGCGGTCGCACTCGGGGACGAGGTGGCGGCCCGCGTCGTTCACGAAGCAATCGGTCGGCTGCTCGGGCTGCCGGTGGCACCGGAGGGGTGAGCAAGCCTGGGCCGAACGTTGAGCCTGCTGCTCGCGACGCCGACGCGCCTGCGTCACCGGGCGCCTTGCGGCGCAGAACGGTGCTTTTCCAGTGCGGTGGCCGCCGCGTGGACGCTGGGACAGCGTGCTGGAACATCGGTCGGCTCGCCGAGCGGAAGCCGCGTCGTGCTGCCATTCGTTTTCGATACCAGGCGAGGTGATTGCGCCGGGGCGAACCAATAACCGGGGTTACGCCGCGAGCTCCTCAATTTCGGCTCGAACGGCGTGCGCCGCGAATCTGCTCGAGCGTTGGTGGCGTTCGCCTTTCGATTTCAGCGGAGATACGGACTCAACGCCTCGAACCAAACATCGGCCATGCGGTTATACCCTGCCTGGTTCGGGTGGAGATTGTCGCCGAGGAGGGTCTGCCTGTAGTTCGTGTCGTTGGTGAACGCTGTGTACATGTCCACCAGCACGATGTGCTGCCCCATGCTGACGCGCGTCGAAACCAGGTCGGGCATGGCCGCGTTGTAGGCCATGATGGCGTTGTTCGTGGCGTCCGTTCTCGTCGGCACGATCTGCGCGAGCACCACGAGGATGTTCGGATCACGCATGAAAATCGAGTCGAGCAGCTTGCCCAGGCGATTCGGTGCGTCCGCAAGGTTGATGTTACCGTTGATGTCGTTCGTTCCGATCATCAACGTAATGATGTTGGGCTGGTAATTCGGAATGCTGGTGCCCACGAGCTGCGCGATGCCGTTGTTGCCCTCGATCGTCCAGCCGCCGTGACCCTCGTGGTTCCTCGGGAACGTCACTCCGTCCACCATGGGCACGCTGTAATCACTGGCGGAACCGACGAAGGTGATGTCGCGGTCCGCTTCGAGCGCGAGGTGGAACAGCGGGGCGCGGTAGCCGCCGGCGACGTTGAAACCCTGCGTGATTGAATCGCCGAAGGGCATGATCTTGCAGGGGCCGCTCGCCGGGCAGGGCTGGAATGCCGGGCCGCCGCCCGCGCCAGCGCTGCCCCCTGCACCTCCGTTGCCCGCGGTACCTCCGCCACCGTCGGATACGCCGTCCATGCCACCCGAGCCCGCTCCGCCGGCGCCCCCGCCGGCCGCGCCCCCGCTGGTTGCGCTCGAGCCGGAACTGCCGGGCGAGCCGCCGCCAACCGACGCTGTCCCGCTGCCGCTCGTGGTCCCCGTCGTCGTGCCCGGCGAGTCGGCGCCCTCACTGCACGCTGCGACGAGCAGCACCACACACGCGAGGACGGCGGAAGAAGAGAATTTCAGGCGGTGTACGAGCATCTGCTACGCATAGCACGATCGCGTACTCCACCGCGATTGTGGAGCGCAGCTTATCGAAGTTGCCGTCGTCGTTGGAAAATTTCATCGCGAGGGGAAGTGCGTCTGGACGGCAGCGCTCTTCGCGGCCACGCGGCGCCCGAGGCCGAACGGCGGTTACACCGGCGCACCTCGTATTCGGTTCTGCGCCCGACGGCCCACGCCTGGTCCGCCTCGGTCCGACCCTCCGAGCACGGCCCGGCCCAGTTTTCGCTAGTGACCGCGCGATCGACGGCTCGTGCGCGACGAGGTACGCGCGGCGGCGCGGGCGACGACGACCGCGCCGGCTAGCACCAAACGCCCTCATAGCCCTTGCCGCTGCCAGAACGCACTTCCGCAGCCCTCGGCAGCACAGGCCGTGCGTCTGATGGCGGCTGGCCCCTGGCGGCGAACCCCATCACGACGTGGCGCCCGCCGAGCCACGGCAAGGCAATCTCGGCGGCGTTGAAGCGTTGGACGAGGGGGCGGAGCCAGACTCGACGGGGCAGGAAGGCTAGTACAGCGTTCCCCAAGGACGTCCCTGGAACGGAACAGCGATCCTGGATAAGATCAATAATTTTGACGGTTTCCGGTTGGGGCTCGGCCACCCTAGCTGTCCGCCTGGTCCAACGCGGGCATCTTGCCCGCTCTCCTGGACTCCGGTACATGGCTTGCACCGCCCCTCGCCGCGGTCGTGGTCGGCCGATCACCGTAGCAGCGAACGCGAGCAGACTGCCGCGCTCGACCTCGTTTCTCATTCCCTGGGAGCTCCTACCATGATGAGAGAGTGTTTGACGAGCGGACTGCTGGCTCTCGCCGCCGCTGGCGCCAGCGGATGCGCCGCGGAGTCTTTCGACGAAGAGAGCGTCAGCGGGGAGGCGGGCGTCGCGCGGCAGTCGCTCGGTGCAATTGGCACCTTCTTCTGGCGGGCCGGAAGCCCGCCTCGCGACATGGGCAGCTCCTCGGATAGAACGTGTTTCCTGTCGTCGCTTCAAGGAGACTTCGAGTCAGGCGATGAGTGGGTGCATGCCTACATCTCGAACGGTAGATGGTACCTCGGCGGGAACAACACGCAGGGGGACAGCAGAGCAGAGGCCACCTGCGTCGCCACGACCGCGGGGAGGACGTCGGAGTTCTCGTGGTCGCAAGGCGGGAGCGCGGTCGACCTCGGGCCCGAGACCTCCGCTGGGTCTCCGCGAGCGTGCTTCCTGACCCGGATGGGCGGGAACTTCGACAGCACGACCGAGAGCGTGTTGATCTCCCTCGGCGTCGACGGTCACTGGCGGCTGGGCGGCAGCTCGAACCGCACCGGAGTGCACGCCAGGGCACGGTGCATCAACGTGACGACGAGGCTCATGCAACGGATGCTCGCGAAGGTTCCCGGGCTCCCTTCTGACGACGACGCGATGCAGGTCCCGCTGACGGACGCCTTGGATTTCGACACACAGTGCATGCTCACGGGCGTCGCCGGCGAGCTCAGCAGCGATAGTGTGACCGACCATCAAATCTTGATCTTGCGTGATCTGGACCTGCATCAGCTCACTTTCTACATCTGGACGAGCAGCAGTCGACTCCAGGGCCACACGATGTGCGTCCGGTAGCGCCGCCCGCGCGCTGCCGCCGTGCCGAGCGCACCCAGATCGCGCGGTTCGACGCGACCCGGCTCGCCGCCGGGCGTCCCTGGTCCACGAGGAGCTCTGGATCGCGCCGGCGGAACGAGCGCCCGGCGCCGCCGAGCGCCCGCGCCTGCCGGGGCCCGATCCGCCGATCCGGCGCGCCTACTTGCCGACCTCGGCCGAATAGAGGCCGGCCGTCGTACCGGGGAGGTCCGTCGTGAAGGCGAGGCGGCGGCCGCCGTGGCTGCTGAAGTAGGTCAGGTTCGCCCCCGGCGCGATGAGCCGAGGCTTCAGGCGCTCGCGCGACAGGTCGACGACCTTCAGGTCGGCCGTCGACCTCGCGAAATCTTCCGCATCGAAGCGGGTGTTATCGTTGAACGACACGAGGCCGCGGACGGCCGGCAGGTAGCTCCAACCCCCGTCGTCGCTGAACTGCCGCACGCCGCCCTCGGCCGAGGCGAAGAGCGGGGCGGTGCCGGTCGTCAGGTCGACGATGCGGGCGAACAGAACGTGCTTCGAGTCGGCGCTGAAGGGCGGGCCGCCGAGCACGTTCCGCGCCTGCGGGTCGACCGACAGGGGCGGGCCACCGTGGCGCGCGTCGGCGAGCGCCACATCGGAGAGGCCGGTCGCCGGGTCGCGCTGGGTGAAGAAGGGCACCTTGCTGCCGTCCGGCGACGCCCACGCGTCGGTGATGACCTTCGACCCGGCCAGGACGGTGAGAATGCCCCCGACCTCGTCGGCGATGGTCTCGGTCGACGGACAGTCGCCCGGCGTGGCGCGGCGCAGCTCGAGGCCGACGTCCGTTTGCGCGGTGTACACGACGAAGCCGCCTTTGGTGAAGAAGCCTCTTCTCGAGCGCACCTCGTCGAGCACGCTGACCTCGCCGTCGTCGGAGACGACGACGGGGTGCCCCGAGCCCGCCAGCGTCGTGAAGAACGACCCGCCGTCGGCGTCTGTGCTGAAGAAGGGGGGCGTCGCGACGCCGCCGAGCAGGTCGACCCTCTCGCCCCGCTCCCAGCTCGACAAGGTGGCAGCGCTCGCGCCGCCCTCGCAGTGCAGCGCGACCGGGTGCGAGCGGCCATGGCGGCCGACGAACGCGGCGAAGGGCCGACAATAGCCCTGGGGGAAGCCCATCGGCACGGCGCCGAGCAGCGTCGTGCGCTCGCTCATGTCCGTCGAGGCGAGCTCGACGTCGCCGACGCTGCCGTCGGCGTTGCTATGGGTGGGGAAGAGCACCGAGCGGCCGTCGGCGCTCGCCGAGGTCGCGAAGGTCCCGATGGGCGAGGCGGCGGACGCCTCGCGCGGGCCGGACGCCGCGCTCCACACGACGAGGGGGCTGACCCCGAAGCCGGGCAAGGTCCGGTCGGGGTTGGTCCAGCAAAACGCGACCTTGCCGACGGTGTAGACGAACGCGGTGTTCCCGGGGGGCACCTGGGCGACTGGCTGCCTCGTCGCGCCCGGCTCGAGCGCGGTCGCGTACACGAGCTCTCCCTCCTGATAGAGGGCGTGATTGTCGCTGGTGACGCCGAGCAAGAGCAGGCGCGCGCCCGGCTGCACCAGCCATTTCGCGTGCGTCGTGAGCGATGCCTGGCCCTCCGATTCCGCCTCCGCGGGGGGCGGGTTCGGCGCCCCGGTCTGGGCGCAACCGAGCAATGCCGCGCCGAAGCTCATGCTGGCGAAGAAAGCTTTGACCATGTCCGGGTCTCCTATTCGGTCAGACCCTAGCCCACGCAGGCACCCTGCGTTGGGGCCAGATCGTCGATGTCGAGTAGTCCAGTCGCCCGCGCGCCGCGGGGAGCGAGGCGCGCGTCAGGGTCGATCGCCCGCGGGCCTCGGCCGGGCCTTCGGCAAGGTCTGCGCGAGCCGCCGCGCCGCGTCCGCGAGCTGGGCCTCGTCGCACGCGGCGAAGCCGAAGCGGGCGAAGTCGAGCGGCCAGCGGCCGAGCGCGAAGTGACTCGCGGGCTGGAAGGAGACGCCCGCCGCGTGCGCGCGCCGGGCCCACGCGTCGACGTCGACGCCGGGGGCCCGCGCCCAGAGGGCCATGCCCCCGCGGGGAGGGTCGAACTCGAGCCCGGGCAGGTGGCGCGCGAGCGCCTCGCAGAGCGCGTCGCGGCGGGCGCGGTAGGCGCGCCGGACCCTCTGCGTGTGCCGATCGATCTCGCCGTCTTCGAGCAGCTCGGCGACGGCGCGCTCGATCGCGTGGTCGCCCTGGTGGTCGACGAAGGCCCGGTAGGCCGCGATGCGCTCGGCGACGTCGGGGGTGGATACGACGAAGCCGAGCCGCAGCCCCGGGGCCAGGATCTTCGACAGGGTGCCCAGGTAAACGACCACCCCGTGGCGGTCGGCGGACGAAAGGGGCAGCACCGGCCGCCCCTCGTAGCGGAACTCGTGGTCGTAGTCGTCTTCGAGCACGAGCAGGCGCCGGCGCCGCGCCAGCTCGAGCAGGCGCACGCGCCGCGCCGCGGTCAAGGTGACGGTCGTGGGTAGCTGGTGGTGGGGCGTCGTGTAGACCGCCTTGACCCGCCTGGCCGCGCAGAGCGCCTCGAGCGCGGCGACGTCGAGCCCCTCGCCGTCGAGCGGCACGGGCACGAGCTCCACCCCCGCGAGCTCGAGCGCGCCGCGGGCGGCGGGGTGGCTGTACGCCTCGATCGCCACGCAGTCGCCCGGCTCGAGCAGCGCGCGCGCCGCGAGGTAGAGGCCCTGCTGGCTGCCGCGCACGATGTTGACCGACGCGACGCTCGCCCGCACGCCCCTCGCCCGGGCCAGCAGCTCGACGACCGCCCGGCGCAGGCGCGGCTCGCCCCGGGGGTCGCCGTAATCCATCAGCGCGCGCGCCCCGGCGCCGAGCAGCGCGCGGCGGTAGGCGCGGCACAGCTCCAGCCGCGGCACGAAGCCGAGCTCGGGCACCCCGCCGAGCAGGAGCAGGCCGGCGCGCGGGGTCGAGGACGGGGCCGGCAGGGGGCGTCCGGGCAGGTCGAACCCGGCCCGGTCGGCGAGGGCTCGTCGGCGGAAGGGGGGCAGCCTGGCGGGCAGGTCGCTCGAGACGTAGGTGCCGGTGGCGGGCGCGCTCGTTATCCAACCTTGGCGCGCGAGCTCGAGGAACGCGGCGACCACGGTCTTGCGGTGCACGCCGAGCTGGGTGGCGAGCTTGCGGCTGGAGGGCAGCCGCTCGCCGGGGCGCAGGCGGCCCCGTTCGATGTCTTCGACGACGGCCCGCGCGATCTGCAGAAAGAGCGGCCCCTGACCCGCCGCGCCGAGCTGAAGAACGAGTTCTCGGGTCACCGCCACGTCGCCCGTGCCTGCGTCGGACGGGCGGGGCGCCTTGGCGCCCGCCCCCGAGCTCTCGATGCCCCGCCGCCCGGAATCTGTCAACCGAGGCGCGCCGCGCGCGAGATCGAATCCGCTCTGTGAGATCCCATCCTCGCGTGATCCGGGCCGTCGCCGGGGAGTTCGCGCTCGCTCGGCGCGGAGCCCTCGTCCGCGGGCCGTCCCCGCTCGCGCTGTATCTCCGGGGGAACAGGTGTCTCCTCGCGAGAGACAGGGGGCTCGGCAGCCCCGTGCTCATCCCCGGAGCTCGGGGGAGCGATGCGCCTCGTTTTCGGCGCGAACGCGGGGGCTCGTCGGCGGACGCGGGGCCCGCTCGCCGTGGCATGACGAGTGCAAAAACCCGTCGCCGTACGCTTCGTTTCTCGACGACAACGCCCCTTCGACCACCGAGCCATGCACGTGTAGGTCGCTTCACACGACGGAGATGGAAATGAAGATCAATCGAACGATCGCGTCTGCTCGCGCCAAAGATCATGCGACCGGCAAATCGCTCCACGTCTCTCGGCGCACGATCCTGGGTCTGCCGTTGCTGGCCGTGCCGTCGGTGCTCACAGGCTGCAGCGCCGAGACGCTCCTCAGCGCCGGGTTCAACCAAGACGCCGTAGCTCAGCTGCCGAACTCACAGCAAGCGGTCGGCACCGTCGCCGCGGCGCTCGGCAATGGCAACGTGGTGGTGGCCGACTCTCCGGCAGGCGAGGCCAACGACCGCTGGGTGCTCATCCAGCACCCGAACTTCAACGATGTGACGTCGATCCAGTGTCGCTTCAGCGGCTTCCGCGGAGATGGTCAATACATGGCGACCGCCAGACTCTACATTCCAAGCGAGTCCGGGGGAGTCCCGACGCTGCAGTTCGAGGGCTTCAACCAACCGCTGAGCGACTTGAAGAGCTTCTTGCACCTCGACTTTCTCACGAACGGAACGGTGCGCGTCAACGACGACAGCAACTTGACCTTTGGGACGTATCAGCGCGGGCAGGTGTTCAGCGTGCAGGTGACGTTCAACATCAGCGCGAGCGGGGCGACGGCGACCATTTCCCTCTTGGGGATGGCATCGGGCAGCCTCGACGTCGCGATCCCGAGTTACTTCCTCGCCCAGGCGCGGAACTTCGGCGCGGTCAGAGCCTGGATGGGCGCGAACTCCACGGGCGACTTCTACGTGGATGACATCTCGGCCGTTTACATAATACCGTAAGCGCGTCGTGAGGGCGTGTGACCGACCCCCATGGTCACCCTCTGCCGCCCGCGCGATCGGGGTCAGAGCTGCCGCGTGACGCAGGCGTCCGGCCATCCCTGGCCGGACCTCTCGCGGGCGGCGCTACGCGGCCAGCAGCTTGTCGCGAAAGAGCTGCAGGACGCGGTCGAGCGCGGCGCGCGTCGGCTCGTCCGGCGCATCGATCAGCGCGCCGGTGAGCACGGAGTGATGCTTCTTCAGGGGCCCCTCGGGGTGCCCGTCGGCTTGCTCCAGCTCCACGGCGACGAATCCGTCACCGAGGCGCTCGCGGAGGAACTGGAACCGCTCGTCCGGCACAAGGGGATCGCCCTTGAAGCGGAGCCCGATCACCCGGAGGCCCTCTCGGTCGCAGCGCTGCGCCACCGCGTCGAGGGTCGCAGGATCGCAATCGACCGAGCGCCGCCGGCTCTCCGTGACCCCGAGCGGGAGCGACGGCTGCGACATGACGGGCGCCAGCACCCGCGCGTCCCCCGCCATGGCCAGCGCGAACCCGCCGGTGAAGCACATCCCCACGACGCCCACCCCTGGCCCGCCGCAGCGCTCGTGCTCCGACGCGGCGAGCGCCCGGAGCCAGTCGACGACCGGCGAGGAGCGCCCCGTCGCGAGCACGGTGAACTCCTTGCTGATGCAGGCCCTGGCCATGGTCGAGAGCGCGTAGACGGCGCCCGACAGCCTGGGTGGTCGCGTCGGGTCGCGGCCCGCGGTCCCGAAGAGGTCCGGCAGCACGGCCGTGCAGCCGAGCGCCACGACCCGATCCGCGAACCCGAGCACCTGGGGAGAGATCCCCGGCATCTCGGTCAGCACGAGGACCGCGGGGCCCTTCCCTTTTCGATACACATCGCGCGTCTCCCCGCGGTGCGTGACGCGCTCGCGCTGGAAGGTGGCGAGATCGCCCTCGGGCGCCTTGGGTTTGCTCTGTGCACTCACGGCGACACTGCATCACAACAGGTGCTCGCGGTAAAGCCCCTCTCCGGCGGCGCTCGGCGCCCAGGAGCGCCCGCGCTCGCCCGGAGAGGCGGTCGACGTGGTCGGAGCCCGGGGACCGCGGACGCGACGCTCGCGAGGGCGCACCTACGTCCAGGACGCCAGCGCGCGGCGCCCGGCGGCGCGCGCCTGCGGGCCAGACCACGACGGGCTCACGCGGCCGGCATGGGCCTTGAGCCCTCGAGCAAAGAGTGATTCAAAGCCCCATGCCGTCGATCCTCATCAAGGCCGCCGATGTGATCACGCTCAACGACGCGGGCGATGTGCTCCGCGGCGTCGATATCGCGATCGAAGGCGGCGCGATCGTCGCCGTCGGCCAGGCGCCTCCCGGCTTCCTCGCCGGCGAGGTGCTCGACGGGACCGATCTCGTCGCCCTGCCCGGCCTCTGGAACGCGCACACGCACGCGGCCATGACGTTCGAGCGAGGCTTCGGAGACGACCTGCCGCTCGACCGCTGGTTCAATGAAAAGATATGGGTCGCGGAGCGCGCGCTCACCGCGGATGACGTCGAATGGGGGGCTTACCTCGCCGCGGCCGAGATGATCCGGAGCGGCACGGTCGGCTTCGCGGATCATTACTTCCACATGGACCGCGTCGCCGAGGTCGTCGAGAAGAGCGGGCTGAAAGCGCTCCTCGCCTGGTGCGTCTTCGGCCTCTCCAGCGAGGTCGGGACGGATCTCGCCGGCGCCGTGGAATTCGCCCGACGCTATCAGGGCGCGGCCGGCGGCCGGATCAAGACGTGCCTTGGCCCGCACGCGCCCTATACCTGCCCGCCGGAGTTCCTCAAGACCGTCGGCGAGACGGCGCGCAGGGAGGGCATGGGCATCCATATCCACCTCTCCGAGAGCGAGGAGCAGGTCGAGGCCTCGCGGAGGCGCCACGGGATGACGCCCCCCGCGCACCTCGACGCGCTCGGCCTCCTCGACGTCCCCGGCCAGAAGCTCGCCGCCCACTGCATCGCGGTGACCGAAGAGGACACAGCGATCCTCGCCGACCGCGGCGTGAGCGTCGCGCAGTGCCCCGGGTGCCACATGAAGCTCGGAATGGGGGTGACGCCCGTCCCCTCGCTCCTCGCCCGCGGCGTCAACGTGGCGCTCGGCACCGACGGCCCCGCCTCGAACAACAACCTCGACATGCTCGAGGAGGCGCAGCTCGCGGCCTTGCTGCAGAAGGTCCACCTGCGCGACGCGGAGGCCCTGCCCGGCGACGCCGCGCTCCGCCTGGCCTCGCGGAACGGCGCGCGGGCCCTCGGCTTCGAGGCGAGCGGCGTCATCGCCCCCGGCGCCGCCGCCGACATCATCCTCTTCGATTTCCGCCGCCCTCACCTCCGCCCCCGCAACAGCCTCGTCGGCAACCTCGTGTACTCGGCGAGGTCCAGCGACATTCGCCACTCCATCATCGCGGGCCGGCTCGTCATGAAGGACCATGAGCTCCTCACGCTCGACGAGGATCGGATCCTCTGGGAGGCGGAGCGCCGCGCGTTCGCCATGCTGTCCCGCGCCCGGGGCGCGGCGCTGCGCGAGTACCGCGGCTGACGCGCTCCCTCGGCGGAGACGTCAGACCGAGCTGCGCTTCCTTCTCCCGCCGGGCTGCGGCGGCGGCTCGACGACGTCGGCGCGCCGCCCTGCCCGCGCCGCCCGCCGCGCAGGCTCGACCCTGGCCAGCGCCGCGCAGGCGAGGTCGGGCAGGGTCTCCTTCATCCACGCGGGGTCCACGGCGCCGGGCGCGGAGAAATAGGCTCGGCAGGCCTGGTGCGCCGGCCCGAGCAGCACGACGTCGACCATCACCTCGGACGAGCGCGCCCCGGAGAGGACGCCGAGCTCGGCGAGGTGCGCCATCACCTCCGCCTTGAGCCGCGCCTTCTTGTCCCGGAGCGCGGCGCGGTGATGCCCGTCCAGCTCCAGCGCGAGCGCCTGGTACATGAAGCGCGCCTCGGCCTCGTGATCGAACACCCAGGTCAGGTGCGCGAGGACCAGCGCCCGCACCGCCGAGCGCGCCGTCCTCTCGGCGAGCACGCGCGCCGTCACGTCCCCCAGCAGCCGCTCGAAGGTCCGCTCCAGCAGCGCCGCCACCAGCGCCGGGAAGTCCTCGAACAGGTGGTACACGCTCGACGGGCTCGCGCCCGCCTCCTTGCGGACGTCCTCGATGCCTGTGCGCAGCAGGCCCCGCTGCCCGAAGCAGCGGAGCGCCGCGTCCAGGAGCGCCTCCCGGCGGGCCACGCCGTTCTGTCGCGCCACGGCCATGGCCCCTCCCCTACCCCAGCCGCGCGCCCCTGACCAGCCGGCCAAAGTGGAGGATTCTTCCAGTTTCATCTTGGAAGTTTCTTCCACTCCCCTTACCTTCTCGTCGAAAGCGAGGTGGCGCATGAACCTGGGGTTGGAGAAGAGGGCCGCGCTGGTGACCGGTGGCTCGCAGGGGATCGGCAGGGAGGTGGCGTTGCAGCTCGCGGCCGAGGGGGCCCGCGTGGCGCTCACCTACCGGAGCGAGCGGGAGAAGGCCGCGGAGGTCGTCCAGGAGATCGAGCGGCGGGGCGGCGAGGCGCTCGCGCTGGAGCTCGATCTCGGGTCGCTCGAGTCGGTCAAGGCGGCGGTCGCGGCCGCCCTGGCCCGCTTCGGGCAGCTCGATGTCCTCGTCAACAACGCGGTCCGCTGGGGCGAGCGCATGCCCTGGGAGGCGCCGCGCTTCGAGGACCTCCCGCTCGACGAGTGGCGGGGCACCCTCCACGACAACATCGACGGCGCCTTCGCCGCCATCCAGGCCGCGGTGCCCTCCATGCGCGCCCGCGGCTGGGGCCGGATCGTCAACGTCTCCTCGGGCGTGGCGCTCGACGGGGTGGTGGGCGCGGGCGCTTACGCCGCCGCGAAATCGGCGCTCCACGGGCTCACCGCGGTGCTCGCGCGCGAGCTCGGCCCGCACGGGATCCTGACCAACGTGGTGGTCCCGGGCTTGACCGTGACCGACAGGTTGAGCGCGCGGATGTCGCCGGAGCTCCTGGCGCAGCGCGGGAAGGCGTATCCCGTGGGGCGGCTCCTGCGGCCCGAGGAGGTGGCGCCCACCATCGTCTTCCTGTGCTCGGCGGCGAACACCGCGGTCACCGGCGAGATCGTCCGCGCGAGCGGCGGCCGGCCGATGTGACGAGGACACCGGCCATGCACGTCGCGGCCGCGGCGGCGCCGGCCGGGGTCACCGCACCGTGATGTCGGGCCTGGGGGGCTCCTTCATGCCATCGCCGATATGGAAGCTGGTGTGCGGCGGCTGGTTGTAGGTCGCGTTTTGCGCCGACACGTTCGCGCGGTACTGCGGATCGTGCATCAGCGTGTAGATGCGGCGTCGGGTGATCTGATCGGTGGTGTAGATGCGCAGGCTGTTGCCGCACAGGAACACGACCTCCTCGCGCCAGTCGCCGAACAGATCCGCGCTGAGCGTCGGCACCGATTTGGTGCCGTTGATCGAGGTGCAGCCGCTCGCGGTGAAGCCCCGACCTTCGCCGTCGAAATTCGTGACGGTGTTGCCGTCGAGCAGCTCGCGGCTCTCGTCGCCGTCCCACCAGATCAGGAAGTTCACCTGGCGGGGACGGGAGCCGATGTTGCGACCGTCGGCCGCGTTGAACAGGCCGGCGGTGTTGGTCCAAGCCTCACCTCCGGGGTTGTCGGGAGAGATGTCGTCGGCAGCGCCGCGGCCCGGTCCCTCGCCGTCGCTGTTGGGGCCGCGCCACAGGACCTCGCAGGTCTCCGCATCTCGAAGGAAGTACCCGGGCACGCCGTCGGCTTCGGTCGGCTGAAACACCTCGAGCCCGGGGCGTGAGGGGATCAGGTCGGCGACGTGAATCGCGTCGCCGTGTCCGTAGAAGTTGACGGCGCACTTGCCCTTGCCGTCGGGGCCGATCGTCGCGGCGCCGGGGATGATCTCCTGCCTCAAGTCGCCGTCCGTATCCGCCGCCATGACGCTGTGAACGCCCTTGCCGGCGTAGGCGCCGTTGCCGCTCGCCGACGAATCGAAGCTCCACAAGAGGCTCAGCCTGCCGTCGCGGTAATTGTAGGCTCCGAACGTCGTTCGGGCGTAGTAGCCCCGCTGCATGACGACGCTCGGCTGGCCCGAGTCATCGAGGAACGCCAGCGTGGCGTTGTAGCGATCCGAGCGGTTGCCGTTGTTGTCGCCGAAGCTGCCGCTCGAGATGGGGGCGTGGTACTCGATGGTCGCGAGCTCCGAGCCGTCGACGCCGCTGAAGATCGTGAGATATTCCGGCCCGCTCAAGATCTTGCCCGCCCCGTTGCGATAGTCTCGCGCGTCGTCATCGTCGGCGGCGGGGCCGGTGTGCAGGAACGCTCCCTTCCCATCGCGCGTGCCGGGCGCGGTCTTGACGGCGATCTCAGCGCGGCCGTCGCCGTCCAGGTCGTACACGACGAAGGGCGTGGTGTGCTCGCTCTCGCGGATGTTGATGCCCAGGTCGATGCGCCACAAGAAGGTGCCGTCGGTGTCGTAGGCCGCGAGCTTGGGCTGGCCGGTGCGGCCGTCTTGCGACGGATCGCGCGGGCTGTTCTGCTCTTTGACCACGAGCTCGTAGTCGCCGTCGCCGTCGAGATCGCCGGGAGAGGCGTCGCCGGCTTCGTAGTCGTCGGGCGTCTTGAGCGGGATGGTCAGGTAGTTTCGCTCCCACGTGGGCGTGCCCGGGTCCCCGTCGCGCGTGTTGGCCGAGTCGCCCTGCTCGACGCCATCGATCACGGCGCGGACGGTGTACTTCGCGTTCCCAGGGGCCCCCGAGTCGAGGTAGTTGGTCGAGTCGGTGACGGGAGCGTCGTTCACCTTGGTGCCGTCGCGGTAGACGTTGAACCCGATCTCGGGATCCTCGTAGCCCATCAACCGCCAGCTGATGAAGTTGCCTTCGCCCGAGCGCACGGCCACCACGCCGCGGCACAGGTTCTCCAGCGTGACGTGGCCAGCCGCGGCGGCCGGCGTCACTCCGCAGATGGACTCGCCTGGACTGTCGGTGCCGCCCGTGCCGGTTGTTCCACCGCCCGACGCGCCGCTGGACGCCTGCCCCGACGCGCCGCTGGACGCCTGCCCCGATGCGCCGCTGGACGTCTGCCCCGACGCGCCGCTGGACGCCTGCCCCGACGCGCCGGCTGCATTCGGAGCGCCACCGGAACCGTCATCGCCCGACTGGGACCCGCTGCACGCGCTCAGGGCTCCCGCCACGACCAGGGCCATGGTCCCGTACGCAATGTCTCTCATGATAGCACTCGCCTTTCAAGCTAATCAAAAACGAGCCGACGCCGGCGCCGGCGCTGCCGGACGTGGCGTGCGTGAGCTGGTCGCGGATCACTCCGCGACCGAGGGGCCGCTGAGCCGCCGCTACGGAACGTCCGAGATCACCGCTTCCAGAGCTCGACGGGTATGTGGGAGGAGGAGCTGGTTTTCGGTCACCACTCTGAGGCGTCCACCTGCATTTTTTTTGGCGCATCCCGGAGGAACCACAGGGCTGGAATTTTGTAGCCATGCCAATGGTCCGGGGGGACGAGGCGAGCACGGCTGCCGCGCTAAGGAAGGCTCGCAGCCGGAGGCGAGCTGCCTGTAGAAGACCGCTAGAACGCCGATCACGCTGATCAAGCGAGAGATGGACCGCCAAGACGCCAAGACGCCAAGACGCCAAGACGCCAAGATTTTTCTCTCTCTTTACTTGGCGTCTCTTGGCGTCTCTTGGCGTCTTTTGGCGTCTTGGCGGTTCGATTTTCTGCGCTTTTCAGGCCGTTTCAACCCGTTTGTCGCTCCAGGAGCGATACCTCGACACGGCAGCCTCCACGCCGGATCTCGGGCTGCTCAGGACCGGAATTCCGAGGTGCTGAACGAGCTCGATCGCGGGCGCCATCGACGCCTGCGCCAGAAGCACGATGTCGCCCGCGAGCGCCGTCGCCTCGATCGTCCCGGCGATCTCGCGCGCATAGCCAGGCCGATCGCCGGCCTCGAAGAGCCGCCACGCTCGCTCGCACAGGACCTCGACGACGTCGATCGAGCGCTCCGCGTCGGCGGCTATCTGGTGCAACAGCGTCACGGTGGGCTGGAATGTGCTCCGGAGCGCGGCCAAGACGACGATCCGGCGGCCGCTCGCGACGGCTTGCTCCGCCATCGGACGATCGATCCGCATCACGGCGCAGCCCGAGACCGGGGCTGACTCCGCGACGCCGCCGAGGGTCGAGCATGTGCACACGATCACCCGCGCGCCGGCGTCTGCGAGCGCCTGAACGGCCGCGGCGGTGGCCGACCGTACGCCGTGCGTGATCGTGCCCGCCACCAGCGCATCCGCGAGGAGGCGCTCGTGAACCTCATGCCGGACCGGGATGGCGCCGTCCAGCGCCCGAACGAGGCGGCCGAAGGTCTCAACGTGGACGCGAGCCGTGTGGAGGAATGCGAGCATGTCTCTCGGCGCCTTCGGCGGCCGGCGCCAGACCGACCGTTGGTTCACTTCACTCCTCGAGCGTGTCAGCTCTCGGAGAATCACGGAGGGTCACACGGTGATCACGATTTTCCCGCGCGCTCTCCCCTCCCCGAAATAACGAAAGGCGTCGGGGACCTCGGCGAGCGGGTAACATCGATCGATGACGGGCCTCAACTTCCCAGCCTGGAACAGCTCCCCGAGGGCTGCCAGGTCATGGTTTGCCTTCGCCGCCAGGATGCGCATCTTCTTTTGCCCGCTCCTGGAGATCCATGGACCGAGCAACAAGAGCTCGAGGATCCGACCCACGGATCCCCCGAGCATGACATAGGTCCCCCCGCGGCTCAGCGCACGCGCGTAGTCGGACATCGAGCGGTGCGCCGCGGCGTCGAGGATCAGATCGTACGTTTGCCCATTCTCGGCGAAGTCTTCTCTCGCGTAGTCGATGACATGGTCTGCGCCGACCGAGCGCATCGTCTCCAGCTTCTCCGCCCGGTCCACGCCGGTGACCTCGGCTCCGAACGACTTCGCGATCTGGATCGCAAACGTGCCGACCCCGCCACCCGCGCCGTTGATCAAGATCTTCTGTGCAGGCCGGATCGCTCCCTCGTCGCGGAGCCCCTGCAGGGCCATGGCGCCCGCCTGAGGGATGGCGGCGGCCTGCTCGAACGTCATCCCGGCCGGCTTGATCGAAAGCGCGCTCTCACGGGCGCGCGCGTACTCTGCAAAGCCGCCCCAGCCACACTGGCAGAGGTCCCCGAACACCTCGTCGCCGGGCCGGAAACGGGTCACGTCCTTGCCCACCGCCTCGACCTGCCCCGCGATGTCCGCTCCGGGGACCCTGTGCTTGGGCCTGAACAGGCCCCAGAAGCGAAAGAACACCGGCGTTCCGGTCACGAGATCCCAGTCCCAGGAGTTCACCGAGGCCGCGCGAACCCTCACCAGGACCTCGTCGTCTCCGATCTCCGGCACGGCGATGTCCGCGAGCCTCAGAACGTCGGGGGCGCCGTATCGGTCGTAGACGATGGCCCTCATCTCGCCCCGGCAGGCGCGACGGAGCGCGGCCATCCGCGCAGCGTTATGGGGCCAGCCCCCGCGGTTGCTGGCGTGCAGTGCGAGAGAACCATGGTGGAAAGGTTCATTCAGACGATGATCCTAGGCGTCTTCGGGGCCCGCATGCAAGCGCGTGATGCGCGCGCTGGCACGCGAGCACCTGGCACACGGGCACCTGGCACGCGGGCACCTGGCACGCGGGCACCTGGCACATGGGCCCCAGCAGGCGAGTGCCACACGAGCGTCCACGCGCTCGCGACTCCTCACAACGGCCTCGCCGGAGCCGCGCGGCCGAAGGGGGGAGCAGCGCTCCGCGCGCCGAGAGGACACCCCAGGGCCCCACGCTGGCATCGTCGTGGTGCGGTGGCATACCGTCTGCATAGGCTGCGGCGGCGGCGGCGCGCTGGCCTGCGGTGCCAGCGCGCCCATCGAGGCGTGGCCGGCAGCGGTGGCCGCCTGGCAACGGTGCAGTCCGGCCTTCGCGCGCGAGCATGCCGCATCGCTCGCCTCGCCTCGGCCCGCCATTTCGACACGTTCATCCATAGAAGAGAATACCAGCACCTTTACACCGCGAGAGAAGGAAGCCATCCCCATGCACAAGAACAAGCTGCTCGTCGGCCCCCTCCTTTTGTCTCTGCTCTCCGCGATCACCGCGTGCGACGCGCCCTCCGGGAGCGACGCCGACGCATCTCTGGAGCCCGTCGCGTCAGCCGAGCAAGCCCTCTCCCACAACTGGAGCGCGTCGTTCCGCGAGCCCTACAGCTTCGAGGAGGCCCAGCAGGTCGCGGTCGACGGATCCGGCAACGTCATCATCGCCGGGTGGTACGGCGGCTCGGCGGACTTCGGCGGCAGCACGCTCACCACGAGCGCCTTCGCCGCCGGCTTCGTGGCGGCGTTCAGCAGCACGGGCAGCCACCTCTGGAGCAAGAGCATCGACTCCCTGGACATCTTCGGTGTCGCCGTGGACAGCTCGGACAACGTGATCATCACGGGGTCGATGCACGATGACACCGACTTCGGCGGCGGGACGGTGGCCAACAGCAGCAGCCTGGGCAGCAGCATGTTCGTCGCGAAATTCGACTCTTCAGGCAACCATCTCTGGAGCAGCAGCTACGGCAACGGGATCGTCGCGGCCGGCCAGGAGATCGCCGTGGACTCCTCGGACAACGTGCTCGTCGTCGGCCGGTACTACGACGACCTCACGATCGGCAGCGACTCCAACTCGATCTCAGGAGGGTGCGGCGCGGTCCTCGCAAAGTTCAACAGCTCCGGGGTTCCCCTCTTCGCCAGGTTCTTCGAGACCTCGAACCGCAACTACGGCATCTACGGCAACGGCATCGCCGTGGATCCCAGCGACGACAGCATCGCGATCACGGGCTCGTTCAACTCCACCGTGGACTTCGGTGGCGGCCCGCTGACCAGCAACACCAGCGGCGCTGAGTACGATGCGTTCGTCGCGAAGTACGACAGCAGCGGAAACGAGCTCTGGAGCAGCTCCTTTGGGAACGGCGAGACGTGGGGCAGTCACATCGCCATCGACTCCTCCGGGGACATCGTCGTGAGCGGCCACTTCCAGGGATCGATCGATTTCGGCAGCAACACATCCACGCTGAACAACCTGGGATTCATCTCTACCTACGTCGCCAAATTCGACGACGGTGGGACCGACCTCTGGAGCATGCACTTCGGCAATGTCCAGACGTGGTATCACGGCCTCGCGCTCAACAGCGCCGACGACGTGCTGCTCACCGGGAGCTTCTCGAACAGCGTCGATTTCGGCGGGGGGACGCTCATACCGGTCGACGACAGCGACGCCTTCTTTGCGCAGTGGGATGCGACCGGAACGCACATCGACAGCGTGAAGTACGGCTCCTACGGATGGCAGGGGGGGGCCGCCATCGCGGTGGACAGCTCGGACAACGTGGCGCTCCTGGGGGGCTTCCAGGGACTCTTGAACCTCGGCGGAGGACTGCTGCCGTACCAGAACGACGGCACCAACGGTTTCGATACCTTCCTCGCCCACATGTCCCCCTGACAGGATCGCCTCTGGCGGATAGCCAGGCTGCCCCGGGAGCCCGAAGGCGCTCGCCCCCGGGGCAGCTCGGCTGCCAGCACGCGACACCTCCTGTCACGGCGGGAACCTCCGGCCCGCCCGGCTGTCGATCCGCCTACCCCACGGCCGGCGGGCCTGCGCTCAGGCGCGGCCCGCCGCGCCACGACCGGAGACCCCCGTGCGAAGCTCCCTCCTCCGCGGCCGCGCTGCGCTCGCCGCGCTCGCCGCCTTCGTCCCCGCGCTCTCGAGCTGCGCCGACAGCGCCTCGCCGCCCGCCACCCCCCGCTCGCTCCAGCGCGGGCCCGAGCCCGCCGCGATCGTCGCCCCGCCCGCCGCGCCGGCCACCGCCCTCGCGGCGCGCCGCCCCGAGGTGGCGCCGATCCAGCTCACCGCCGCCGATGGCACCGGGCTGCGCCTCGTCGCCCTCACCGGCCGCGCGGTGATCGAGGCGCCGCTCGCGCTCACCGAGCTGCACCTCACCTTCGAGAACCCCGAGGATCGCGTGCTCGAGGGCACCTTCCGCGTCACCCTGCCGCCCGGCGCCAGCGTCGGCCGCCTCGCCATGAGGATCGGCGATCGATGGCAGGAGGGCGAGGTTGTCGAGCGCCAGCGCGCGCGCGAGGCGTACGAGGACTTCCTCCATCGCAAGCAGGATCCGGCGCTGCTCGAGCAGGCCGCGGGCAACGAGGTGAGCGCGCGGGTGTTCCCCATCCCGCCGCGCGGCGTGAAGGAGATCGTCCTCTCGTACTCCCAGGAGCTCCGCCCGGACGCGCCCTTCACCGTCCCCCTGCGCGGCCTGCCCGCGGTGAGCCACCTCGACCTCGAGGCCACCGTCGCGGGCGCCGCCGCGCCCGTCCACGCGCTCCGCCGGACGGACGCGGCGCCCGACGCCGACTTCGTGGTGGACCCCGCGCGGCTCGCGTCGATCGAGGCGCAGGGCGGGCTGCGCAGCGGCGAGCTCGTGCTCGCCCGCGTGCGCCCTCCCGTGGACGCGCGGCCCGATCCGCTCGCCTCCGCCGTGGTCCTCGTGGACACCAGCGCCTCGCGGGCGCTCGGGCTCGACGAGCAGCTCGGGCTGCTCGCGGCCGTCGCGCAGACGGCCGCGCGCGCCGGCGGCCCGGGCGCGCCGCTCACCGTCGCCTGCTACGACCAGACCGTCACCCCCATCTTCGACGGCGCGGCCTCGGCGTTCGGCGAGGCGGAGCTCCGGCGCATCCGCGAGCGGCAGGCGCTCGGCGCCTCGGACCTCGGCCGCGCGCTCCGCTGGGCCGGCGAGCGCGCGCGCGCCCGCGGGCAGCGGCGCGTGGTGCTCCTCTCCGACGGCATCGCCACCGCCGGCGACGTCGCGCCGGGCGCGCTGCGCGGCGCCGCGGCGGCGCTGCGGGACGCGGGCGTGGAGCGGCTCGACGCGGTCGCGCTCGGCGGCCTCCGCGACGAGGCCGCCCTCCGGCAGCTCGTCACGGCGGGCCTGCCGCGCGACGGCGCCGTGATCGACGGCGCGCGCGGCGCCGCCGAGTTCGAGCGGCGCCTCGCCTCGGCCACCCGCTCGGCGATCGCGGTCAACGTCGAGGGCGCGCGCTGGGTCTGGCCCCGCACGCTCGACGGCGTGCAGCCGGGCGACGAGGCGCTCGTCTACGCCGAGGTGCCGGCCGAGCGGCCGGTCCGGATCGCGGTGGACGGCCGCGCCAGCGCGCCCGCTCTCCGCGCCGTGGAGCGCCCCCTGCTCGAGCGCGCCTGGGCACGGGCGAAGATCGACGGCCTCCTCGCCCAGGAAGCGCCTCCCGGCCAGAGGGACACCCTCCGCGGGCAGATCATCGACCTCTCGATCACCCACCGGGTGCTGAGCCCGTACACCGCGCTGCTCGTGCTGGAGACCGAGCACGACTACGCGCGCTTCGACATCGCCCGGCGCGGCCTCGCCGACATCCTGACCGTGGACGGCGGCCGCGTCGCCGTGCGGAAGCGCTCGTGGCCCCCGGCCGAGAAGCCGTGGGGCGCCGCGCCCGCGCCGCCCGCCGGACCGAACGCCGACGCCTCCGCCGGCGAGGCGGCGGCCCTGCGCCCGCCCCCCGCGCCGCCGGCGCCCCCCGCGCCGCTGGCGCCTGCCCGCGGCGCGCGCGCCGAGGAGCCCTTCGGCGCGGGCGGGCTCGGGCTCTCGGGCATCGGCGAGGGCGGCGGCGGGCGCGCCGAGGGCATCGGCCTCGGCCAGATCGGCGCCGTGGGCCGCGGGGCCGCCGCGCCCGCGCCGAGCGCCGCGCCGGCCGCGGAGGCCGCGGAGGGTGCCGGCCAGGGCTTCGGCGGCGGGCACGGCCGCCTCGGCGGCCACCACCGGACCGCGGCGCCCTCGGTCCGCATGGGCGCGACCCAGGTGAGCGGCCGCCTCCCGCCGGAGGTGATCCAGCGCATCGTCCGCCAGAGCTTCGGCCGCTTCCGCCTCTGCTACGAGCGCGGGCTCCGGCGGGACGCCCGCCTGCAGGGCCGCGTCGCCGTGCGCTTCACCATCGATCCGAGCGGCGAGGTCGTGAACGCGCGCGACGGCGGCTCCGACCTGCCCGACGGGGCCGTGGTCTCCTGCGTGATCCGCGCCTTCCACGGGCTGAGCTTCCCCGCGCCCGAGGCCGGGAGCGTCGACGTGGTGTACCCGATCCAGCTCGCGCCCCCGGACCCCGCGGCCGCGCCGGCCGGCGCCGGCGCCCCGCCGCCGGAGGCGCCGATCGAGCCGGAGCCGCCGGCGTCGCCGGTCGAGCCGTACACCGGCCGCTTCAAGCGGATCCACGACCTCCTCGCCCGCGGCGACGCGCGGGCCGCGGCGCGCGACGCCTCGGCCTGGCGCGCCGAGGCGCCCGGCGACGTGCTCGCGCTCGTCGCGCTCGGCGAGGCGCTCGAGGCCGCCGGCGACGCGCCGGGCGCCGCCCGCGCGTACGGCTCGCTCATCGACCTGTTCCCGGCGCGCGCGGACCTCCGCCGCTACGCGGGCGCGCGCCTCGAGCGCCTCCCGCCCGAGGCGGGCCTCGATCTCGCGATCGACACGTACGAGAAGGCGCGCGAGCAGCGCCCCGACCACCCCTCCAGCCACCGCCTGCTCGCGTTCGCCCGCCTCAAGCGGGGCGAGCACGCCGCCGCCTTCGACGCGCTCGCCGCGGGCCTCGCGCGCCGCTACCCGCCGGGGCGCTTCGCCGGCGTGGAGGGCGTCCTGCGCGAGGACCTCGGCCTCGTCGCCGCGGCGTGGCTCAAGGCGGAGCCGGCGCGCCGGGCGGACGTCCTGGCCCGGCTCGCGAAGGCCGGCACCGCGCTCGAGCGGGCGCCCTCGCTCCGCTTCGTGCTCACCTGGGAGACCGACGCCAACGACGTCGATTTCCACATCCGGGACGACCGCGGCGGCCACGCCTACTACGCGCGCCCGGCGCTGCCGAGCGGCGGGCGCCTCCACGCCGACGTCACCACCGGGTACGGGCCCGAGTGCTTCACCCTCCGCGCCCCCCGGGAGCAGCGCGCCAGCCGGTACACCTTGCAGGCGCACTACTACGCGCGCGGCCCGATGGGCTACGGCATGGGCAAAGTGCAGATCGTCGACCACGACGGCAAGGGCGGCCTGAGCTTCGAGGAGCGGCCCTTCGTGGTGATGACCGACCGCGCGTTCGTGGATCTCGGCGCCGTCACGCGCTGACGCGCCGACGGCCCGGCGCTCCCCGCTCCCGCGCGGCGCCAGGCAGGCCGGCAGCACCGTCCCGCGCCGGCCCTCCCCGCCCTCCTCGCCTCGCCCGGGCCCTCGCCTGGAGATGGCCCGTCGAGGTGCGGCGGGAGGATCACGCCCGGCGGAGGATGACCATGTCGTCTTCCTGGCTCAACCGGTACGCGCCGTCCTCGGTCCGACACCGCGCGGCGTGCCCGCGGATCTTCTCGTCGAGCGCGCGCGCCTCGCTCTCCGTCATGGCGGCGAGCTGCTCGGCGGAGATGCAGTCCGCGAGCACGAAGAAGCGACACAGCGTGACCATCTCCTCGAGCGTCGCCGCCGTGTAGGCGTTGTGGCTCCCCACCACGTCGAACGCGAGCTGCTTGTCCCGCAGCGTCCTGAGGAGCACGGAGCTGTCGATGACCGTCGACGTGAAATCGCGGTGCATCTCGTAGTTCTGCCCCCGGTCGGCGCCGAGGACGATGGCGCAATAGCCCGCCGGCGACGCGAACGAGAGCAGCCTGTCGATGAAGGCGCCCCACTCCGCGAGAGGCACGTGATAGAGCACGTGAGAACAGAGGACCAGATCGTAGCGCCTCGGCGACTCGAACCGTTCGAACACGTCGCGGAAGATCTCGGCGCCGGCCGGCGCCGAGGGGCCGAGCTGCGCCTCGTTCGGCTCGATCAGGGTCATGGCGCCGAACCAGGGCGCGAGCCGCGCCGCGATGGCGCCGGGACCGGCGCCGACGTCGAGCAGGGACGGCTTCTCGGGCAGCCCGGGGACGATGCGCTGCCGGATGCCCTCCGAGATGTTCTCCGGGTGCCTGGAGGTCGCGGAGAGGAGGCGGAACGCGGTGGCGTAGTCCTGGGGCGACAGGGTGATCTGCATGGTGGATCTCCTTGGGCGAGGGGGGGACGGCTCGGGTCGGCAGGTCAATCCGGGGTGACAGCTCGAACGGACCGGCGGAGACATTGTCGTAGCTGTCGACGAAGATGTCGATCGCAGTCCCCGCGATCGCAGCCAGGGTGATCGACTCCGGGTCTCCGGAGTTGCCGGCGTCCTGGCAGCGGATCTCGCTCGCCTCCTCGCTGCAGTCGATCTGCGCGTGGAGGCTGCGCGTGGAGGCTGCGCGTGGAGGGCGGCGCGCCTCCCGGCGCCGCGGCGACGCGCGCCATCGGGCGAGCCCCCGACCTCACACGGGGTGATGCCGAAGCCAGGTCTCGAAGTCGGTGAGCGGAATCCCGAGCGCTCGTGCCGCCTCGGGAGTTGCCGGGCTGCCGTGGTGGTTCAGCCGCTCGTGCGGGCGCGCGATCATGGGCATCAGCCCCCGGGCGATGGCCTCGTCGGCGGTGAGCGACGGAGCCTCGATGGGAAGGTCGAGCGCGCGGGACAGCGCACGGGCGATCTCGCGCATCGTCAGCCGCTCGCTCGCGAGCTCGAGCTCCACGCCGTGGAACCGCGACGGCTCCTGGACAGCGGCCGCGGCCGCTGCCCCGATGTCCTGCACGGCGACCAGGGCCACCTCCGTGTCGGGCGCGATCGGGGTGAGCAGGCGGTCCCCCGTGCCCCCCTCGAACATGATGGAAGGGCGGACGAAGTTCTCCATGAAGAAAGACGGCTTGATGATGGTCCAGAAGCGGAATCCGGCGTTCTTCACCAGCTCTTCGGTGTACGCCTTGCTCTCCCAGTAGTTGCGGCCAGGGCCCCGCTCGAGCTCCCAGCCCGGCGCTCGCCGGTGGTGCGCGCCGGCTCCGGACACCGAGGTGTGGATGAACTGCGGCACGAGGGCCGCCCGGGCCGCCTCGACGAGGTTCTTCCCCTGCACCCGCTCGGAGTCCGACTCGAGGTCGGCGATGTTCGGGCGCTGCACGGAGAACACCGCACGCGCTCCCTCGCAGGCGGCGCGCAGCGAGCCGGGGTCGTCGAAATTGCCCCGCACGAGGACCGCGCCGCGGGCGCGCAACGCGATCGCAGGGGCCGCGCCAGGGTCGCGGACGAGCGCGCGCACGGGGACGCCTCGCTCGAGCAGCGCGGCGGCGACGGCTCCGCCTTGATGGCCAGTTGCGCCGGTGACCAGCACCGGCTCGGTGGTCGCTTCGATGGACATGAGTTACCCTTCCTGAGGCGAATGAAGGCCTCGAATCACCCCCCAACCATGCGGCCCTCGCTCGGCAGCGACCAGTCGAGCGCGTCCACGTTGCTTGCGAAATCGTCCAGCCGGGGCGACTCGTGGACCCGCTGAGCGAACTCCTGTCCTCGGTTCGAGCGAGGGCCGCGTCGTGGGCCTGCCTCGACGCGAGGGCGCCGTGGGGCGTCGCGCTTCGAGGCAGGCCTTCGACCTTCTGCATCCACCACGTTGTGAGCGGCGCGGCCTGGCTCTCGACCGAGAACGACGGCCACGCGCTCGCCGTGACGACCGGCGATGTCGTCGTGGTCCCGCACGGCCGGGCGCATTCGCTCCGGGATCGTACCGACACGCCGGTGGTCGCTCTCGACGAGCTGCCCGGGGTCCGCGCGAGCGGTGACGATCGCGCGTGGCGCCTGACCCTGGGCGGAGCGGGGGCCGAGACGAGGGTCACGTCGGCGCTGATCGAGCTCGAGGATCCGTTCTCCGTCCCGATCGTGTCGTCGTTGCCGCCCGTGTTCCGGCTCGCCGGTGCGGGCGCGGGTCACACGTCGCTCGTGGAGCACCTCCGCCTCCTCGCGCGCGAGATCGCGTCGAGGCCGTTCGGCTCCGATCTCGTGCTCGCCCGCATGGCAGACGTGCTGTTCGTCCACGTGATGCGGGCGTACGTCGAGACGCTCGGCGACGAGCCTTCGCACTCGTGTCGATCGCTCGAGCTGGTCAGCGCGCTGCGCGACCCGAACGTGGCCACGGCCCTGGGCCTGATGAGCCGTCGACCCGAGCATCCGTGGACGGTCGCCTCGCTCGCCGAGCAGGTCGGGCTGTCGCGGTCCGCCTTCGCGGCGCGCTTCACGAGCCTCGTGGGCGAGCCGCCGCTCGGCTTCCTCACGCGGATGCGCATGCAGCGGGCGACGACGTTGCTGCGCGAGGGCGCGACGCTCGCGTTGACCTCTCAGCTCACCGGCTACGCGTCGGAAGCCTCGTTCAGCCACGCGTTCCGGCAGTGGTCGGGCATGGCGCCGGGGGCCTACCGTCGCCAGCAGCACGCGCGCCAGGGCGATCGACGAGCCGAGCCAGGCGCTCGGCCCGGGCCGAGGGAGCCCAGGCTCCCTCAGCGCGACGAGCCCGAAGGGCGTGAGGCGCGGATGCGCGAGCGGTGACGGCGGAGGTGCTCGCCGCCGCCCCCAGCGCTGAATAGCCCCCCGAGGATCGGGGGCGCCAGGCGATTGGCAGCTCCGAGGAGCTACTCTCGCCAGCGGTCGAGGAGCTCGCGGGCGGAGCCGCCGCGCTCGAGGCGGGCGCGCGTCACCGCGCCGTCGGGGGCGACGTCGACGATGAACTCGAGCGTCGGGTCGCCGCGCAGGTGGTAGCGGAGGTCGGCGACGCGCACGGTGGTCCCGCCGTCTCCGGCGGAGGCGTGGCGGACCACGGGGAAGCGAGCCCAGGCGAGCGCCTCACGCACGGTGGGGACGGCCGCGACGCGGGCGGGGACGGGGCCGCTGGGCGCGCGCGCGACCCGGCGCTCCTCGCTCGGCGCGCCGCCGAGCAGGTCGACCGTGCCGGCGGCGTAAGCGTCCTCGTACGTCGCGAGGAAACGCCATGTCGTCACGCCGAGCATCGCGGGGAAGACGGCGACGCGCTGCGCTTCCGGGTGGGCGGCGGCGACGCGGGCGACGAGGGCCTGCTGCGTCGCGATCCGGCCGCCGACGTACGCGGCGGCGACCGCGGCCCCGACGAGGATCGCGCGCCGCCAGCGCGCCGGCCGGCGCCACGCGACCAGCGCGCCGACGGCGAGCGGCAGCGTGACCAGCGGGTCGAGCACGCCGGTCCAGTCGAGCGTCAGGCGCGCGTCCGAGAACGGGAGGAGCAGGCGCGTTCCCCACCCGGTCCAGAGATCCGGCAAGAGGTGCGCGAGGGCGACCGAGAGGACGCTGAACGCGTAGACCGGGCCGAACCGGGCCCGCCGCCGCAGGACGAGCCAGGCGATCCCGGCGGCCACCGCCGCCACCACCGGCGCGAACAGGAGCGCGTGCGACGGCCCGCGGTGCGCGCGCAGCGTGCGCAGCACCGCGTCCCCCGCCGGCCAGAGGTAGTCGAGATCCGGCAGCTCGGCGGCGAGCACGCACGAGAGCAGCACGGCGCGATCGGTCGGCGACGCGCGCCCCTCGCCGGGCCTCACGTCGGGGCGACGCGCCGCGCCGACCGCCAGCCCGAGGAGCCCGTGCGTGAGCGTGTCCATGTCGGTCGTCAGCTATCTCATGGCCCCGAGCGAGCGCAAGGCCGTGACCCGCTCGGGCCCGCCGGAGGGCGGCGAGCCGGCGTGAACGCTCCCGCCGCCGTACCTACGGCGCTGCGTCCGCGTGAGCCAGCTCCCGCGCCGCTCTCCGGAACAGCCGGGCCGATATGAGCCACAGCGCGACGAAAATCCCCGTCAGTATCAAGGTGTAGCCCAGCCCGGCGAGCAGGGCGATCACGGCGACCGACGCCTGAGCGATCGCCGTCGCGACCAGCGCGCGTTCCATTCCCTGGGGCTGGAAGCGCGCAAGGATGGCCCCGACGATCCCGACGGCGAGCACGCCGCCATACATCCAATTGGCGGGGTTCCCCTCATTCCCGATGATGCCGACGGCGAGGTTCATCCAGACCAGGATGAACGCTGCCGCGAGCGCGACGCCGACGGCGGCTCGGTACGCGTGATTGCTCGTCCCCCTCGCAGATAGCTCGTAGGCGCCGCAAGCGCCGACCAGCATGGCGCCGAAGATCGCGAAATCCGCCAGGCCCCAAGCGACCTCTTCGGTGAACTGCATCGCGATCCCGGGCAGCAGCAGGACGAGCGCAGCAGCACCCCAGACCGCCATCCTCCAAGGCCTTCCGCGCCGCCCGCCACCGTCGTTCGTCGATCCTTCCATTGCCTTGCTCCCGTTGATGAGCGAGGCCTTCAACCTAGCTCACACGACTGGTGAGCGGCATGAGCGGCTCGTGGAGTTCGGCGGAGCGATTCGTGCAGTTTTGGTGGAGAACGGCGGCTGGCCCAGGATCAGGCTAGTCGCCGGTGTCCGGCGGGCGGAGCTAGATCTTCTCCCAGCGCCTGCTCTCGGCGGAACGGAAGAGCGCGTCGATGACCCGCATGTTGCCGATCGCGACCTCGATCGAGTTCTCGACGGGGCCGCCCGCGCGGATCGCGCGCGAGAACGCCTCGCTCTGGAGGTGGTACTGGTCGACGGCGGGGAACGACGTGACCTTGGCCGAGCTGCCGTTCAGCGTCGAGCCGTCATCGAGCCAGATCTTGCACGGCTGGTCGCCGGGGGCGTTGAACGGGATCTCGATCTCGATGCGGCCCTTCGTGCCGAGCGCGTTCACGCGCTGGTAGGGCACCGCCTGCGTGCTGCACGTGAACGTCAGGTGCGCGCCGCCGTAGTCGAGCAGGCCCGAGGTCAGGCGATCGGTGCCGAACTCGGGATCGTGCTCGACGAGCGCCATGGCCCGCACGGGCTCGCGCCCGAAGAGGAGGCGCGACGTGTTCACCGCGTAGCAGCCGATGTCGTAGAGCGCGCCGCCCCCGACTTCCTTCTTGTTGCGGATGTTGGTGGCGTCACGGTTGAAGTACGAGAACGCCGCCTGGACGCTGACCAGCTCGCCGATCCGGCCGCTCCGCACCCAGTCCCTCGCCTGCCGCCACTGCGGGTGGTTGCGGATCATGAACGCTTCGGCGATCCGCTTGCCCGTCTCGCGCTGGACGTCGGCCAGCGCCTCGGCGTCCAGGGCGCTGAGCGCGATCGGCTTCTCGCACAGGACGTGCTTGCCGGCGCGGGCCGCCCGCGCCGTCCACTTCGCGTGCAGGTGGTTGGGCAGCGGATTGTAGATGGCGTCGATCTCCGGATCGTCGAGCAGCTCGTCGTAGCTGCCGTACGCCTTCGGAATCCCGAGCGCCCGCGCGGCGGCGCGCGCCTTGCCGATGTCGCGCGACGCCAGCGCGGCGAGCTGGGTCAGGGGCCCCCGCTTCATGGCGGGCAGGCTTACCTTAAGCGCGAAGCTGCTCGCCCCGAGGACGCCCCAGCGCACAGGGGTGAGGTTTTCGTTGGACTCCGGACCTTGGGGAGATGTGGACATGGGCACCTCGTTGCTCGCGAAGCTCGTGCGAAGCTAGTGGTGAGCGGCGCGTCTGTAAACGCGACGGCGTCGGGATCGACCGGAGCTCCTCCGGGCCAGCGTCGGCTTGAGCCCGGGCGGAACCGGCCAGGGCTTCCAGGAGAGCGCGCGCCAGCGCGAGGAGCGGAGCGGGGGAGAGCGGAGGGACGCGCCTCAGAAGGCGGCGTCGCGGAGCTTCGCCTTGTACTCGGCCTTGTACAGATCGTGGCAGGCCTTGCAGCTCGCCTTGGCGCCGTCGATGTCGCCCTTCTTGGCCTTCTCCGCGCCTTCCTTCGAGATCGCCACCCACTTGGGCATCCCGGGCGGCGGCTTCGCCGCCACGTATTCCAGCGCCGACGCGATCTTCGCGCCGTCGCCGCTCGTGGTCGCCGACTGCATCACGGTCTTCATCCAACCCTGCATCGGACAGGCCTTCTGTCCTTTTGCACCGCAGCCAAAATCCTTCCCCTCAGCCACCGAAGCGGGGACGTCCGACGCCCCGCCCGCGGCCCATGCTGCGCCCGCAAAGCCAATGCCGACGCTCATCAACACGGCACTCATCAGCTTCATGCTCATGGCCATCCGACGTCTCCTGATCATGTAAAAGTAAGCTCGAGCCAGCTCATCGCGGCCCGAAGCCAAATGTTAACGTTAACATATCCGAGTGTCAACCATGAGCATCAATCAAAATCGACCGAGGCGCGGCCGTCCACCCTCCCGGTCCAGCCTCCCGGTTGACGCGCAGCGGCGGCCGGCCGCAGGGCCCGGGGACGGCGCTCGCCTCCCTGACGCGGCGCTCCGGAGGAGGCCCGCCAGCCTTGTCCTCCCCCGGGATCGAGGAACCCCAGGGGGCGGCGGATTGGAGTTGACACAAAATTTGTTATCGTTAACAATACCTACATGACCATCCTTTCGCATCGCCGTGGGTGGGTCATCACGCGCGCCGGGACCTCCGTCCTCTGATCGGTGTAGGCACCGATTCCGCCGCAGCTGCGCCTGCAGTTGAACCTCGATGCGTAAGGATCTCCGTATGAGAGCGCTCTGTTTCGCGGCGGCTGCCGTCGCCGTCATGATGTCCGGCTGTCAGGAAGAGAGCACGAGCGGCGGCGCGCCCAGGTTGGCGGTCGCCATCTACCAGTTCGACAACACCTTCATGTCGTACATACGGCGGACCATCGAGGAGAGCGCCAAGGGCAAGGCGGAGCTGAACATCGTCGACAGCCAGAACCAGCAGCCCCTCCAGAACGATCAGGTCGACCAGTTCCTCGTGCAGGGCTTCAAGGTGATGGCCATCAACCTGGTCGACCGGACCGCGGTGCCGATCATCATCGACAAGGCCAAGGCCAAGGGCGTGCCCGTGGTCTTCTTCAACCGCGAGCCCACCAAGGAAGACATGGCCAGGTGGGACAAGGCCTATTACGTCGGCGCCGAGGCCGAGCAGTCCGGCAAGATGCAGGGCGAGATCGTCGTCGACTACTGGAAGGCCCACCCCGAGGCCGACCGGAACAAGGACGGCAAGATCCAGTACGTCATGCTGACCGGCGAGCCCGGGCACCAGGACGCCCCGATCCGCACGGAGCACTCCATCAAGGCCATCACCGGCGCGGGGATCCAGGTGGAGAAGCTCGCGGAGGACACGGCCATGTGGGAGCGCGTCAAGGGGCAGGAGAAGATGGCCGCCTTCCTCGCCGCCCACAACGACAAGATCGAGGTCGTCATCGCCAACAACGACGACATGGCCCTCGGCGCGATCGAGGCGCTCAAGGCGGCCGGGTACTTCACCGGCGGCAAATTCATGCCGGTCGTCGGCGTCGACGCGACGCCGCCCGCCCTCGACGCGATCGCGAGCGGCACGATGGTCGGCACCGTCCTCAACGACGCCAAGGGCCAGGGCAAGGCGATCTTCGACATCTCCCTCGCGCTCGCCACGGGCGGCGAGGTCAAGACCAGCGTCGCGCCGCTCGACGGCAGGTACGTCTGGGTCCCCTACCGGAAGGTCACGAAGGAGAACCACCAGCAGTACAAGTGAGGCGAGCGCGCCCGATCGCGAGCACAGGAGGTCGTCATGGCCGGCGCCGACTACGTCCTCGAGATGAGCGGCATCTCCAAGCAGTTCCCGGGGGTGAAGGCCCTGGACTCGGTGAGCCTGCGGGTCCGCGCAGGCACCGTCCACGCCCTCATGGGGGAGAACGGCGCGGGCAAGTCCACGCTGATGAAGTGCCTGTTCGGCATGTACACGCCGGACTCCGGCACGATCGCGCTGGACGGCAAGCCGGTATCGCTGGCGTCGTCGCGCGAGGCGCTGGATCACGGCATCGCCATGATCCACCAGGAGCTGCAGCCGATCGCCTACCGGAGCGTCATGGAGAACCTCTGGCTGGGGCGCTACCCGGTGCGCAGGCTCGGGCCGCTCAAGCTGGTCGATCACAAGAAGATGCTGCGCGACACGCAGGCGCTCTTCCAGGAGCTCCGGATGGACATCGACCCGACCGCCTGGGCCGTGGACCTCCCGGTGTCGAAGCTCCAGTCGATGGAGATCGCCAAGGCGGTCTCCCGGCGCGCGAAGATCATCATCATGGATGAGCCGACCTCGTCGCTCACCGAGCACGAGGTGGAGCACCTCTTCGAGATCATCGGCAGGCTCCGGCGCGAGGGGGTGGCCATCATCTACATCTCGCACAAGATGGAGGAGATCCTCCGCGTCTCCGACGAGGTCACCATCATGCGCGACGGGCGCGTCGTCGGGACCTATCCGTCCTCCGAGCTCACGACCGATCGGATCATCCAGCGCATGGTCGGCCGCGACATGACGCACCGGTTCCCGCCGCGCGAGGGCGACCCCGGCGAGGTGGTGATGCGGGTCGAGGGGCTGACCTCGCCGGATCCGAGGTCCTTCAAGGACGTGAACTTCGAGCTCCGGCGGGGCGAGATCCTCGGGGTGAGCGGCCTCGTGGGCGCCCAGCGCACCGAGGTGATGGAAGCGCTGTTCGGGCTGCGCTCCGTCGCGAAGGGCCGTGTCTTCTTCGACGGGGAGGAGGCGCAGATCCGGAGCCCCATCAAGGCCATCGAGCGCGGGATGGCGCTCCTCACCGAGGAGCGCCGCTCGACGGGGATCTTCCCGATGCTCCACGTGGCCGACAACACGCTGTCGGCGAGCTGGAAGAGCTACGAGCGCAGGGCCGGCCTGCTCGATCTCGGCCGCGCGGAGGGCGACGTGCGGCGGCTCGTGGAGGCGCTGCGGGTCAAGACGCCGAGCACGCGCGCCTTCATCCAGGACCTGTCCGGCGGCAACCAGCAGAAGGTCATCCTGGCGCGCTGGCTCCTCACGAGCCCCGACATCCTCATCCTCGACGAGCCGACCCGCGGCGTCGACGTCGGCGCCAAGTACGAGATCTACACGATCATCGCGGACCTCGCGAAGAGGGGTAAGAGCATCATCATGATCTCCTCGGAGCTGCCCGAGGTGCTCGGCATGTCCGATCGCATCATGGTCATGTGCGAGGGGCGGGTCACGGGCATCCTGGAAGGCAAGGGCGCCACCCAGGAGGAGATCATGGCGCTGTCCACGCAGTTCGGTCGAGCCATCGAATCGATCGAGAGCAGAGGAAACATCTCATGGCAACCAGCAGCGCCGGCGGCGCCGCCCGCAATCCGCTGAGGGCAGTCCGCGAGTTCGCCAGCAGGCAGGCGATCTCTCTGGTCCTCCTGCTGCTGGTCCTCGTGATCGGCGTCCTCAGGCCCAGCTTCCTCAGCGTGGCCAACCTCATCAACGTCCTCATCATCTCCTCGGTCCGGGTGATCATCGCCCTCGGCGAGGGGGGTGTCCTGATCACGCGCGGGACCGACCTCTCCGCCGGCCGGACGGTGGGGCTCGCCGCCTGCATCGCCGCCTCCCTCCTGCAGCGGCCCGATTACGCGAGCCGGATGTATCCGCACCTCGCCAGCCAGCCGGTGCTCCTGTGCGTCGCCGCGGCCGTCAGCGTCGGCGCCACGGTCGGGCTCGTCAACGGGCTCGTCGTGGCCTTCCTCAACGTGCCGCCCTTCATCGCCACGCTCGGCACGATGATCATGGCCTACGGCGCCGCGTCGCTGTACGTCGACCGCCCGCCGCTCGGCGCCCAGCCGATCGGCGGCCTGCGGGACGACTTCACCGCCATCGGCACCGGCGCGATCCGCTTCGGCGGCGACTGGGCGCTGCCCTACCTCGTCATCATCGCGGCGGTGATCACGTTCTTCATCTGGGTGCTCCTCAACCAGACCCGCCTCGGCAAGAACATCTATGCCATCGGCTCGAGCCGCGAAGCGGCGGTCGTCTCGGGGGTCGACGTCCCGAAGACGCTCCTGCTCGTGTACCTCCTGGCCGGCGCCCTCTACGGACTCGCCGGGGCGCTCCTCGCGGCGAGGACCGGCGGCGCCACCAACAACTATGGCCTGATGTACGAGCTCGACGCCATCGCGGCCTGCGTCATCGGCGGCGTCTCGACGTCCGGCGGCATCGGGACCGTCGGCGGCATCCTCACCGGAGTGCTCATCTTCGAGGTCCTCAACAACGGCCTCGTCATCCTCGGGGTGTCCCCCTACTGGCAGCAGATCATCAAGGGCATCATCATCCTGGCGGCCGTCTCCGTCGATATCCGCAAGTACCTGCGGAAGCGCTGAGCTGCTGTCCTCCGAAGAGCCAGGGACGAGCGTGGTTGTTGGGTGGTGAGGTCATCGCCGTAGGCAGCCACGCGGGAGAGTGGACCGCCAAGACGCCGCGGGAGAGTGGACCGCCAAGACGCCGCGGGAGAGTGGACCGCCAAGACGCCGCGGGAGAGTGGATCGCCAAGACGCCGCGGGAGAGTGGATCGCCAAGACGCCAAGACGCCAAGACGCCAAGAGAGCCAATTATTTGGGTTTTCTTGGCGTCTTGGCGCCTTGGCGTCTTGGCGATCCACAAAACACCGCGGTCGGCCAGAGTACCGCACAACGTGGGCGCCGTGGCGCCAGCACCCGACGCCACGGCAGGCCCGCCTGCGCGGCCGGCGCTCGAAATCGCCGGAGTTACGTCCGTTCCTCGCCGGGTTACGCCTCTCGGGTGGCCCCTGCGCGGCTCGAGGCGGGCGGCCCGGGAGACGGCATGCGCCGGGCGCGATCCCGATGCGGCACCTCGAGCCAGGAGAGCGCACCATGAAGGTCGTTGAGCTTGGAAATACTGGACAATACGTAAGCCAGCTTAGCCTTGGATGCATGCTGATGGGCACGCTCACAAGCGAGGAGGAGTCGCGGCAGATGCTCGATCGCTACCTCGATCAGGGCGGCAATTTCCTGGACACGGCCAATTGTTACGGCTGGTTCCTGCGGCAGGGCAGCCACGGCGGCGAGAGCGAGGCGGTGCTGGGGCGCTGGCTCGCGCAGACCGGCAAGCGCGGGCAGGTGTTCCTCGCGACCAAGGGCGCGGCGATGGTGCGGACCCCCGACGCGCACTGGCGCGACGGCGAGGTCGACTGGCCGAGCGCGCGCCGCGACTTCGAGGGCGCAGGCCGAGAGACGCTCGAGCGCGCCCTGGAGGCGAGCCTGCGCCGGCTGCAGACCGACCACGTCGACCTGTACTACGTGCACGTCGACGACCGGACGACCCCGCTCGACGAGACCCTCGAGGCGCTCGCCCGGCTGGTGAAGGCGGGCAAGACGCGGTTCATCGGCTGGTCCAACGTGCGCACCTGGCGCCTCGAGCGCATCCGCCAGCGCTGCGCCGCCGAGGGCTGGCCCGCGCCGGTCGCGCTGCAGCAGCAGCACAGCTACCTCCGCCGGCGCCAGGGCCTCGAGCACACGTCGATCGTGGACGACGAGCAGCTCGACTACCTGCGCGAGCACCCGGACCTGACGCTGGTCGCGTACTCGCCCATCCTGAAGGGGATCTACGACAGCGCCGAGAAGCGGCAGGGCCACTGGGCCATGCAGCCCTACCTCGGCGGCGACAGCGACGCGCGCCTCGCGGCCGTCGCCGCGATCGCGCGGCGGCTCGACGTGCTGCCGCACCAGCTGGTGCTCGCGTGGCTGATGCACCAGCGCGCGCCCCGCGTCGTCCCGCTCGTGGGGCCGCGGACGCGCGAGCAGCTCGAGCAGAACCTGCGCGCCGTGCGCCTGGAGCTCTCGCCCGAGCTCTGCGCGGAGCTCGACCGCGCGAGCGGCTGAGCGGCGCGGGGGGCGCTCAGGGCCGGGGAACGTAGACGCAGTGGACGCCGGTGCGCAGCGCCGCCTCGAGCTCGTCGGCGATGGCGGGGCTCGCGGCGCGGATGCGGCGCAGCGCGAGCGTCAGGCGGCGGCGGACGTTGACGCGCGCGCGCTCGACCGCGGAGGCGCCGCGCCGCTCGCGACCGCCCAGGCCGAGGCCGCGCGCGAGCTCCCGGGTCACCGCCTCGAGCTCCGCGGCGAGCCGCTCGCGGCGGCCGAGATCGCCGAAGCCCTCGGCTTCCTCCAGCTCGGCGCGCAGCTCGCGCACCCGCGCCTGGTACTCGGCGCGGGCGCGCGCGTCGTGGATCTCACCCGCGTCGCCGGCGTCGACGCCCGCCGGGCTGCCCGAGAGATCGAGCACGTGGAGCTCCCGACCGGGCTCGTCCACGAGCTGCGCCAGCATGCGCATGCCGCGGCTGTCCTGCACCCGGCACAGGGCGCCCGCGGCGCTGACGGTCCAGTACTCGCCCTCCCGGACGAGCCGCACCGGGTCCCGGACGAGCGGCGCCGGGGCGGCGCGCTCAAGGCGAGCGCGGGCCGGCGCCGCCGGGGGCTCGCCCGCGGCGGGCCGGGCGGGCGGCGCGTCGTCGAGCTCGGCCAGCGCCCGGCGGCAGCGTTCCTCGAGGGCGCCCAGGCCGACCTCGCTCGCGAGGGCCGCGGCCCGCTCGAGCCGCTCCCGGGCGCTCGCCGCGAGCGCGCCGCGCTCGCCGGCCGCCGCCGCTCGCCGGCGCGCGAGCGCGGCCCGGGCGTGATCGTGGTGGATGCGCGCCAGGAGGGGCCGCGCCTGCAGCCGCTCGGCGGCGGCGAGGGCCGCGCGGGCGTGCCGCTCGGCGTCCTCCCAGCGCGACAGGGCGGCGCTCAGGTTGAGGAGGGCGTGATCGACCAGCCCGTGCAGGGAGAACGCGGTCGTGGTCAGCACGAACGCCGTGCCGGCGGACGGGGCGAGCTCGTCGTGGAGCGCCTGCGCCCAGGGCACGTCCCCCAGCGCGCACGCGATCTCGACGGCGAGCTCCGGCATGTGGATGTACCCGGCAACGCTCGGATCGCCCGGCTCGGCCCCGCCGCGGAGCGCCCCGGGGCGCCGCAGGAAGCTCGCGTAGCCGCGCGCGCACAGGGCGTCGAGCGCCGCGCGGGCGGGCCCTTCCTGACCGCGCCAGCTCGCGAGCAGCGCCGTGAACAGGAGGACGGCGGCGCTGTCGGGCGCCCGGCTCGACAGCTCGCCCAGGAAGCGCTCGAGGCGCTCCGGATCGCCGCGCCCGAGCGCCCGCGCGAGCGGCCGGGCGGGGACGAGCGCCGCGCCTTCCGCGCCGCCCTGATCGCGGAGGCGGCGCGCCTCGTCTTCCCAGCGCAGGGCCCGCTCGAGGTCGCCCTGCCACTCGGCGCGCATCGACCGGAACATGGCGGGCACCCAGGCGTAGCGCGGCTGGCCGAGCTCGCCGGCGAGCGCCTCGCAGCGGCCGAGCGCGCGATCGAAGCCGCCCGCGTCGAGCAGCTCGGCGCGATCGAAGGCGAGGCGCTGCGCCGCGAGCAGCGCGCGCGGGCCGTCGCCGAGCCGGACCGCGAGCTCGAGCGCCTCGGCGTTCAGGCCGGCGCGCTCCGCGGGGGGAGCGAAGTCCATCAAGGCGCCGAGCGCGGCGTGGATGACCGTCAGCGAGAGCCCCGGATCGTCGAAGCGCCGCGCCATGGCGATGGCGCTCCGGGCGAGGGCCATCGGCCCCTCCGGATCGAGCTCGGGCTGGCGCGCGCTGGCGAGCCGCGCGCCGACCCGCGCGGCGAGCGGGCTGTCGCCCGGCGGCAAGAGCGACAGCGCCTCGCCGAGCAGGCGCGCGACCTCGCGATCGGCGCCGCCGGCGCGGCTCTCCGCGCCGAGCGCGAGCGCGGCGCGCGCGAGGAGCGCGCCGTCCCCCCGGGCCCGCGCGAGCGCCACGGCCCTCCCGCACACGGCCTCGGCGCTCGATCGCTGCTCGGCGCGCGCCAGCGCCTCGACGTGCGCGACGAGCAGCTCCCCCTGGCGCGCCGGATCGACCGGCGCGGCGAGCGCCTCGGCCGCGAGCGCTCGCTCGTAGAGCGCGGCGGCGTCCGCGAACGCGAGGCGCGCCATCGCGGCGCGCGCGGCGCGCTCGGCGGCGCGCGCGGCCTGCGGCGCCGACGCGACGCCCGCCTCGAGCCAGTGGCGCGCGATCTCGTGGAGGGGCGCGGCCGGGTCGCCCTCGTGGCGGGCCTCGAGGGCCTCGGCGGCGCGCCGGTGCAGGAGCGCTCGCCGCGCCGGGGGCAGCTCCTGCGCCAGCGTCTCGGCCACGAGGGCGTGCGAGAACCGGTAACGGCCCGGGCTCGCCGGCGAGAGCGCGCCGAGGGAGCACGCCTCGAGCGCCGCGGCCTCGAGCGCCGCGGCGGGCTGCTCTAGCAGGGCCGCCACGAGGGGCAGCGCGAACTCGCGCCCGACGAGCGCCGCCGCGCGCAGCGCCTCTCGGTGGCTCGCGTCGAGGGCGGCGAGGCGCTCGCCGATGAGCGCGCGCAGCGTGGCCGGCAGCTCCGCGGCGGAGCGCCGCGCGGGCAGCCGCAGGAGCTCGTTCACGAAGAGCGGGTTGCCGTCGCTGGCCGCGTGGACCCGGCGCGCCGCGTCCGGGTCGTCCTGGCCCGTGGCGAGCGCGATCCAGCGCCTCACGTCGCCTTCGGACAGGCGCTCGAGCCCGACGTGATCGCAGAGCCGCGCGAGCCGCGAGAGGCGCCGCTCGAGCTCCGGGTGGCGGCCGCCGGCGTCGCGCCGGCTGCCGAAGAGCGCGACGCGCTCGGCGGAGAGCCGCCGCGCGACGAACTCCATCAGCTCGAGCGACGAGGGGTCGACCGCGTGCAGATCGTCGAAGAAGAGCGCGATCGGCTCCTCGCGCGCGTGCGCCGAGAGGTGGCAGACGACCGCGTCGTAGAGCTGGAACACGTCCGCGCCGCGGCCGGGCCCCCCCGGCGCGAGCTCGAGCAGCAGCCCGCGCAGCCGGTCGGCGAACGCCGCGGGCGCCCGCGGCCGCCCGAGCAGCGCGCGCAGGATCTCGAGCCAGGGCCAGAAGCTCGGCGCCTGGCCGAGCTCCCACCCCCGCCCCCAGGCGACCGTGAAGCCGCGCGCGCTCGCCCTCTCGGCGAGCTCCTTGAGCAGGCGCGTCTTGCCGATGCCTGGCTCCCCCGCCACGAGGGCGCTCGACCCGCGACCGGCCAGCGCCGCGCCGAGCAGGTCGTCGAGCGCGCGGAGCTCTCCGTCGCGACCCACCCAGGCTGCCGGACGCCGGATCACGCGCCCACCTTACCACCGCGCCGGCGCACGCCGGCCCGGCGTCGGGCGCGATCGACCCCGGGGAACGCCGCGTTCCTCACGGGGTCACGCGCTGGAACCCCGACGCTCAAGGGCAAATTGAGGCTCGGACCGAGACGAGGACCAACCGGCCCAGACCATCCCATTGACATCGGACTTGTGAGCGCTCACAGTCGGCCCCGGCCTCACCCTGTCCCCGTTCACCCTTCAAAGCACCATCATGTACACCCATGGCGACAATTGCCACGTGTGCGCGACGCACGACGCCGGTGGCTACGACACAGCGCACCAGAATTTCCTCGGCTGGGATGAGGCCGGGTCGACGCCGAGCACGCTCCCGAGCACAAACCGGCTCGGCCTCAGCTAGAACGCCGATCACGTTGATCGAGCGAGAGATGAACCGCCAAGACGCCAAGACGCCAAGACGCCAAGATTTTTCTCTCCCTTTACTTGGCGTCTTTTGGCGTCTTGGCGTCTCGGCGGTTCGAATCTCTGCGCTTTTCAGGCAGTTTCAACCCGTTTGTCGCTCTAGGACATGACCATGAAGAGACAGCTTGCTTCCCTGACGGCGGTGATCCTCCTGGGGGCCCTGCCCATCTCCTGCGGAGATGACGAGACGACATCGCCCCTGGAAATTCCGCTCACGATCGAGGCCAACGGCGACGGGACGACCGACCCGCCGCCCGGGACCTACATGCACAAGCCGGGCACCGTGATCACCGTGACCGCGACGCCCGCTTCGGGAACCAACTTCCTGGGATGGAGCGGCGCCGATACCGGGCTGGACAATCCGGCGACGTTCGTCGTGGGCGCGGACAACACGCTGACGGCCACGTTCGGCGCTGCGTTCAGCCCGACGACGTACCAGAACCCGGTGCTGCCCGGCGATCACCCGGACATGAACATCTACCGGGAAGGCGACGACTTCTACCTGGTCGGGTCGAACTTCCACATGATGCCCGCCTTCGAGATCCTGCGCTCGACGGACCTCGTGCACTGGGAGCGCGTGACCCGGGTGGTCCATTCGACCGCGGCCGCGCTGGACGAGCAGACCGGCCCTGGCAAGGGCACGTGGGGCGGCTTCATCGTCAAGGCCGGCGACGTGTACCGGGTCTACTACGCCATCAACGCCACCCAGTATTTCTCCTCGGCGCCGAGCCTCGAGGGCCCCTGGTCGGAGCCCAAGAAGGTCGATATCTTCCCCTACACGCCGCCCGGGAGCGACATGGCGTACGAGCGAGGGACCGGCTCGGACAACTCGGTGTTCGTCGATCCGGAGAGCGGCAAGACCTTCATGGTCATCAAGAACGGCCTGTGCAAATGGGACGCGGATCACCCGAACGACTTCGGCATCAACCTGGTCACGGAGATCGATCTCGAGACCGGGATGCTGCTGCCGGAGTCGACCATCGACATGAGCTTCATCAACTGGGACCAGCAGACCGGGGGCTGCGGGGAGTTCAGCAATGCTGACTGGAGCAAGTGGGCCGAGGGGCCGACGATGGCCAAGCGCGGCGACTGGTACTACTACTTCGTGTCGACCCACACGGCCTGCGGCGGCCAGCTGCACGCCTGGGCGTCGAAGAAGCTGGTCGGCAGCACCGCCGAGGACTGGCACTGGCTCGGCTATGTCCTGACCGGCGAGGAGCCGTACGCCGGCGTGCAGCACACCACCTCTCCGTTCGAGCTCGAGGACGGCACCTGGTGGGCGTTCGCCCACTCGTACGACTGCACCAAGGTGGGCACCCAGGACTGGAAGAACGGCGAGTGGATGGGGCTCGCCCGCGAGGGGCTGCTCCTGTCGGTGACCTGGGACGAGCAAGAGGTGGATGGGGAGACCATCCCCGTCCCGAAGTACACGACCGCGGTGCGCGATCTGCCGGCGCCGAAGCTGCCGCCGAGCGGCGTGCCCTTCCTGCTGCCCGTGAACGACGAGTTCTCGTCGGACAAGATCGACCCGGCCTGGACCACCTTCGGCCGGTCGGAGGACAAGTACTCGGTGACCGACCGCGATGGCTGGCTGCGGATCAAGCCGGGCGCCGGGGAGACCACGTGGGTGGTGCAGAAGGACGCGCTGCGCTCGAGCAGCATGACCGTGAAGCTCCAGTTCAAGCCCAAAGCCAAGGGCGACGCGGCCGGCGTCCGCGTGGGCAACGGCTACTGGGAGGACGAGCAGGTGATCTCGGCGCCGACGTGGATGGCCAGCGGCGAGGGCTTCATGCTCCCGGCCATCATGGAGGTCTCCGTGGCGCGGGTCATGGAGGACGAGACCGACGAGATCCGGTTCTCCTTCCGCTCGCGCTCGGTGAAGCCCCCGAGCGAAGAGGGGGGCGCGTACACCGAGCTCGACGAGCCGGTCGTGGTGGGCGGCTCGGTCCCGGCGCCCGAAGGCGATACGGTCTGGCTGAAGCTGGTCCGCACCGGCCACACGGCCACGGGCTGGTTCAGCGCCGATCGGGTCGACTGGACGCAGGTCGGCCCCGAGATCGACATCTCCACGCTCGACCACTTCTACGCCATGGCCCACACCTGGATCGGCAACCAGGCCGGCATGTTCGCGACCAACAAGAGCGCTGATTTCGATCTGTTCACGTACCGAGACGGGTTCACCTGGATCCCGGCCGCGGAGGCGAACCAGCAGTCGGGCACCAGCGTCGGGTCGAGCAAGATGGCCGGTCAGGTGCTGGAGGGGCTGGAGGACGGCGACTGGGCCATGTACGGCAGCGTCGACCTGGGCAGCGGCGGCCTCCACGCGAAGGCGATCCAGCTGAAGACCTCGAGCGTCGGCCAGGGCGGCGCCGTGGAGGTCTGGATCGATCCGCTGGCCGGCGGCGAGGCCATCGGCACCTGCAACATCGCCGGCACGGGCGGCCGGGAGGCGTGGAACACCACCACGTGCGAGGTGAAGCCCACCACGGGCACCCACGAGGTCTATCTGAGGGTGACCGGCGGCGAGGGCGAGCTGATGCGCCTCGCGTCCCTGCGATTCGTGCCCTCCGAGTGACCTGTCGGCCACGGGCGGCGAGGCTGCTCGCGACGGGCCTCGCCGCCGTTCAACGTGGCTCTCGGCCGAGCTCGCACGGCCCGCTCGGGGCGTGCGGGTCCAGGCATAGCCAGCCCGTGAAGCGCTGGCGCGCGCGTCACATCCGCGTGACTTCCACGCTCTTCACGCCGATGCGCAGCTCCCCGGTCCCGGGCCGCCGCTCCACGATGCCCGCCGCGTTCTGGATCCCCAGCGCCGCGAACTGCCTGCGCGCGCGGTGGATGTCGACGTTCAGCTTGTTCACGTCCGTGGCCAGCATGCGGCAGAGGACGTCCCGGTCCACCCAGCCCCGCTGCGCGTCCGCCTTGCCGCTGCCGGAGAGCCACGCGCGCGCCAGCGTCACCAGGAGGTAATGGTGGGTGCGCAGCGGGAGCGTCGTCTCCTGCCCGCGCAGCACCACCGTGGTCCGGACGCGCTCCTCGTCGGCGCTCACCGCGAGCCGCAGGTGCACGGACTCCAGCACGAGGCCGCCGCCCTCGCTCTGCCAGGTCTCCACCTCGCAGCGCGGCAGCTCCAGCGAGAAGGCCTCGCCGCCGACGTGGATCACCTCGCGATCCACGACCGGCCGCACCTCGTCGCCCATCTCCAGCACCCACCGGCCCGCGTTGTCCTCGAACACGCTCACGAGGGGCCGGTCCTCGTCGGGCAGCACAAGGATGCCCCCGGACGCGGCGCGCAGCGCGCCGCTCGCCTCGCTGCGCGCCGCGGCGCCGGGCGGATCGGCGTCCACCAGCACGAACGCCGCGCCCTGCCCCGCCAGCGAGAACGTCGCGTCGCAGGGGAGCGGCACCCGCTCGCCCGGCGAGAGCCGCCGCCCCTCCACGAACGTGCCGTTCCGGCTCCCGAGGTCGCGCAGCTCCCAGCGATCCCCCATCCAGTGCAGGCTGGCGTGCTCGCCCGATACGCGCGGCTCGTCGATCCGGACGTCACAGGCCGGATGCCGCCCGAACAGGCAGCGCGCGCCCAGCGTGTACAAGCGCCCGGTCGCCGGATCCTTCAGCGTCCCCATCCCTCACCCACATCGTTTTCGGCCCACGGTGACGCTACCATGCCCCCGCGCTTCGCGGACGAGCGAACACATGGCTCCAAGGTCCATCTCTCCCGGCCCGCCGAACGCGGCGACCACGGTCGACGACGCGCCCGCGCCCACGGTCCCGCCCACCCTGCACGAGTCGGGCATCCGCGACGCCGACCCCGCGGACGGCGATGGTCCGTCGCTGCCGCCGCGCTACCAGGACCTCGGGCGCCTCGCGCGCGGCGCCTCGGGCGACGTGCGGCGCGTGCGCGACCTGCTCCTCGGCCGCGTCCTCGCCATGAAAGTGCTGCGCTGGGAGCACGTGGGCAACCCGCGCATGCGCGCGCGCTTCATGGCCGAGACCGAGCTCACCGCGCAGCTCCAGCACCCCGGCATCATCCCCGTGCACGACCGCGGGACGTTCGAGGATGGACGGCTCTGGTTCACCATGCAGGAGGTCCGGGGGCGCACCTTCGACAAGGTCATCGCGGAGGTGCACGCCGCGCCGGAGCCCCGAGGGCCCAGGGCCCAGCCGCCGGGCATGACCTTCCGCCGCGCGCTCGACGCGTTCGCGCGCCTCGCGCAGATCGTCGCGTACGCGCACAGCATGGCGATCGTGCACCGCGACCTCAAGCCCGCCAACCTGATGGTCGGCGACCTGGGCGAGGCGTTCGTGATGGACTGGGGCCTGTCGCGCAGGCTCGACGCGCCGCGGAGCGCGCGGGGCGGCGAGGGCGCGGGGGACGCGGAGGACGCGTGGCACACCCGGCACGGCGAGGTGCTCGGGACGCCGGCGTTCATGCCGCCGGAGCAGGCGCAAGGCCAGCGCGCGCTGCACGGGCCGCCGAGCGACGTGTATGCGCTCGGCGCGATCCTGTACCACCTGCTCGTGGGGCGCCCGCCGTACCAGGGCAGCGGCCTCGCCGTGTGGCGGCAGGTGCTCGCGGGCCCGCCCGTCCCGGTGGCCGAGGCGGCGAAGGGCGGGCCGCCCGTGCCGAAGGAGCTCTGCGCGATCTGCGCGCGGGCGATGGAGCGCGATCCGGCCGAGCGCTACCCCGACGCCGAGGCGCTGGCCCGCGAGATCGTCGACTGGCTCGACGGGGCGCGGCGGCGCGAGCAGGCGCTCGGCGTGCTCTCGGGGGCGGAGGCGCTCCTGCCCGAGATCGACGCGCTCCGGGCGAGCGCGGAGGAGATCGCGGCCGAGGCGCGGCGCGGCCTCGCGTCGGTGCGCCCCTACGATCCGGTGGAGATCAAGCGGCCGGTGTGGGCGCTGGAGGACGAGGCGGCGCGGGTCCGGCGAGAGGCGGCGCTCCGCGAGGTGGCCTGGCTGCAGGCGGTGCACGGCGCGCTGAGCGTCGACCCCAGCTTGCCCGAGGCGCACGCGCTGCTCGCGGACCATTACCGCGAGGCGCTGCTGCGCGCCGAGCGCGCGCGCCGGGACGAGGACGCGGCGCAGGCCGAGGCGCTCCTCCGCGTCCACGGCGCCGGGCGGCACGCGGCGTTCCTGCGCGGCGACGGGGCGCTCTCGCTCGTCACCGATCCGGAGGGCGCGGAGGTGACGCTCTGCCGGTACGCACTGCGCGATCGGCGCCTCGTGGCCGAGCCCGAGCGCGCGCTCGGGCGGACGCCGCTCCGCGAGGTGGCGCTGCCGCGCGGGAGCTACCTGCTCCTCGTGTCCGCGCCGGGGCGGGCCGAGGTGCGCGTTCCGGTGTTGATCGAGCGCGGCGCCCTCTGGAGCGGCGTGGCCCCGGGGGAATCGGAGCCGCGCCCCATCGCGCTGCCGCGGGCCGACGAGCTCGGGGTCCACGATCGCTACGTGCCCGCGGGCTTCTGCTGGATCGGCGGGGACCCCGAGGCGCCGGACAGCCTGCCCGGGCGGCGGGGCTGGCTCGACGGCTTCGTCATCCGGCGCCATCCGGTGACGAACGGCGAGTACCTCGCCTTCTTGAACGGGCTCCTCGACGAGGGGCGCGAGGACGAGGCGCTCGCGCGCGTGCCGCGCTCGCCGCTCGGAATGGCCGAGGCGGCGGACGAGCGGCCCCTGTATGGCCGCGACGCGGCGGGGCGATTCGTGCTCGGGGCGGACGACGCCCAGCCGGGCTGGACGCTGGACGGGCCCGTGGCGAGCATCGACTGGCACGCGGCGGTGGCTTACGCGCGCTGGGTCGCGGCGCGGACGGGGCTGCCGTGGCGATTGCCCGACGAGCTGGAGCGCGAGAAGGCGGCGCGGGGCGTGGACGGGCGCCTCTACCCCTGGGGCGACCACGCCGACGCGACGTTCGCGTGCGTGCTGGAGAGCCACGCGGGGGTGCCGACCCGCGCCGGCGTGGAGACCTATCCTGCGGACGAGAGCCCGTACGGCGTGCGCGGGCTGAGCGGCAATTCGCGGGACTGGTGCGCGAACGTGTGGCGTCGCGAGGGGCCGCGCAGCGCCGGGGAGCGGGTGCTCGTCGAGGAGGCGTCGCCGGGCGACCCCGAGCACCGCGCGGTGCGGGGCGGCGGGTGGAGCAGCGCGCTCCCGTTCGCGCGCGCGGCGGCCCGCTTCGGGTTGCAGCCCGGCATGCGGCGGGCGACGGTCGGCGTGCGCCTCGCGCGGAGCTTCCCCGCGCCCCCCGCGGCTCGCTGAGCGCGGGTCAGGGCGATTTCGAGTCGGCGTACCAGATCGTGCCGGATCCGAGGCTCGGCACCTCGGTGTAGGTCCCGCGCGGGTCGAAGCTCGGCGAGGGCTGCGTCGCGCTCTTGCGGTACCAGCGCAGCAGCGTGACGGCCTGGGTCTGAGACGTCACCGTGGCCGCGATCCGGACATGATAATCCTCGGTGGTGTGCTTGTAGAGTGTGCCTGTCGTGAGATCGGCGCCGACGAGCTGCTGCCATGTCCCGCTGGTGGGGGACGTGAATTCCTGCACGCCCCCCTGGTCCGACGGCTCAGGATCGCCCCATTCCATGTCCTGCCCCTTGATGCGGAGGGTGCTCTGGAAGGCGAGGTGCGCCTTGACGACGAACCAGTACTCCCTCCCCGCAGCGTAGGCGCCGCCCGCCGTCCGGGTCGCCATCACGTCGGCGAGCTTCGTGAGATCGCCCCACTGGAAGATGTAAAGGCGCCAGTCCTTGAGCCCCGGATCGAGCTGGTGCTGGCCCGGAGCGATGTGCGCGTTCGTCTTCTCGTCCTGCTTCGTGGTGCCCATGGGTCCTTCCTTCGCGGGGGTGCGGCGATGCTCGCCTCGCGGACGCAGCTCTAGCCGGACTCGCCTCCGGGGGCCAATTACAGGGCGATTACACCGCTTTGGCGGGGCGGCGTCCGGCGGGGCCGTGGTGTCCTTCGCTGTTATGCACCTGTAAGTGCGGTCCGGCGTGGCGCGTGGCACTCCATCCTTCGTCGAGCGGGGGCGTCGCGGAGGCGCCGCGCATCGATCATCGCATTCGCAAGGAAGGACGGGTAACGACATGACGACGCAGATCAATTTCCTGATCGATTCCACGAAGCTCCCGAGCGGGGGCACGCTCGCGAACCCGACGTGGCTCGTGCATCCCCAGTTCAGCCTGCAGCAGGACTCGAATCAGCCCGTGATCCAGGATGGCAACTACACCGTGAACCTCAAGCCCAACGAGCAGGTCATCCTCCGCGTGGTCGAATCGAACGGTATCGTGACCACGCGCATGGCGCCCTACGCCATCCTCGTGAACACCTTCAACAAGGAGCCGCTCACCGTCGACCAGATGAACAACGCCGCGATCCGGCCCATCAACATCCCCGAGTTCGACGAGGAGCGGGGCGACGTGCCTTACATGACGTACGCCAACGATACTCCCGCGTGGGGGACCGCTCCCCCGACCTACTCCAACTGGAAGGGCGATCCCATGATCCAGCAGGGCCTCAAGGCGTCCAACGCGACGATCTACGACCCCTTCATTCAGTTCGAGGGCAGCGGCAACGTGAAGGGGGTCTTGGAGTACGGGCTCGTGTTCGGGGTGACGAAGGACGGGAGCAATATCGCGTATTACGCGTTCGACCCCTCGCTCGGCATCAACTCCAGGTAACGCCGGGGTGGGGCACACGCCCGCCGAGGGCGCGATCCGTGGTCAGGTCCCCCGGAATCCCGGCGGACCTCCGAACCCTCCCCCAGGGTAGCCGCCGGGGTCCCACGCAGGTTATCCTGGACGCGTGCGGACATAGATACCGAGGAGAGCTGGAATCGCCAGGGGGTCACGACGCCCGTCGAGGCCCCCTGCGCTCGTCGCATTTGCGGCGTGTTCATGCTCGCGTCCGTCCTCGCGGCGGGCCATCTGCTCGCGGGCTGCGCCGGTCCGCTCGAGATCGTTCCGCTGCCCCAGGGCGGCGTGCGCGTCGCCACGCCGCGCGCCATCGCTGACGGCCAAGGCGCCAAGAAGCGCTCGCGCGGCGGCTGGACCAAGCGCTCTCCCGCAGCGGCGCCGCGGTGGTCGCCGACCTCGGGTCCGCCGATGCAGCGCTCGAGCTCGTCGGGACCGTGACCGATCACCTGGAGATCAGGCTATCGTCCCCCGGTCGCTCCGACGCGTCGCTCGCAGGAGCGCGGCTCGCCTCGCTCGAGGCGGATGGGCCTGGGCAAGGCGCACGCGGGGGAAAAACGACACCGGCGAGTTTCGGAACTTGACAGTTCCGGAACCATCCGGTATCGATACGTCCAGAGGTCGAGAGGCGACGGAGATGGCTCAGAAGGATGGCGACTCGGTCGAAGTCGAGCCCGCGCAGCCCGGGCGAAAGCGAGACCCCTCGCGCGACGCTGAGATCCTCGACGCGACGCTCGAGGTCCTCGCGGAGGTGGGCGCTGCGGGCCTGACGATGGACCTGGTGGCAGCGCGAGCGGGAGCCGGGAAGGCGACCATCTACCGCCGCTGGACCTCGAAGGCGGAGCTGGTCATCGACGCCGTCGCACACATGAAGCGCAAGCAGGTGGATCTCGAGCATCTGCCCGACACGGGCACGCTCCGCGGAGACCTCCTCGGCTTGTTCAAGCCGCAGTCGATCGAAGAAGACGAGCGCAAGCTCAAGATCATGGCGGGGCTCGCCTCGCTGCTCTCGCAAGAGCAGGCGCTCGCCGAGGCAGCGAACAGCGCGGTCGTCCAGCCGTGGGCCGAGGCGCATCTCGCGCTGATGCAGCGGGCCGTCGCGCGCGGCGAGATCTCGGCGTCCGCCGACATCCGCACCCTGTCTCAGGTCATGCCGTCGATGGCCGCCTACCGCAGCTTGGTCGAGCGCAAGCCGTTCGACCTGGCCTTCCTCGTGTCGATGGTCGACGGCGTCATCCTACCGGCCCTCCGGAATCAGCCCACCGACGCGCCGCCAGGCTCGACAGGTCACCGACCCGATCACACGGCCTCCCCGGCCGGCAAATCCCCGTCGCGCCGGCGAGCCGCGGGCGCGCGGACACGCTCGAAACCCTGAACCTGCACAGGAGAACGTCATGACCATCAGCGTCACCAACCACCTCAATTTCCGTGGCGATGCCCGAGCGGCGCTGGAGTTCTACCAGCTCGTGTTCGGCGGCGACATCGCCATCGTGACCTACAAGGACGCGCAGAACGTCCAGGATCCGTCGGAGGCCGATCAGGTGATGTGGGGCCAAGTCGCCGCCAAGAACGGCTTCCGGGTGATGGCTTACGACGTGCCTTCCCGCACGCCTTGGGAGCCAGGCAAGAACGCGTTCTTCGTCTCGGTCCGCGGCGACTCGACCAAGGAGATCACCGAGCTCTGGGAGAAGCTCTCCGCTGGCGCGACCGTCGCGCAGCCGCTGGCGCCGTCGGGATGGACGCCCCTCTATGGGATGCTCAAGGACCGCTTCGGCGTCACCTGGGTCCTGGATGTCGCCACCGGGTACAAGGCCCCCTGAGCCGGAGGAAGGACGCGCGGAGTCGCCTCTTCGATGGTCCGGCGCCGGGGCTCCCGCGCCGATGAAGGCCGAGCGTGGGCGATTGTACCGCGCTTTGCAGCCTCGGTGTGGGGCCGCCAAGCGAGGGCCCGCGCGTCCACGCACGACAGCTTCTTCGCAGGAGACAACGATGGCCAAAGCCTTTGGTGCGACGTCGACCACAGATGAAGTCCTCGCGGGCCGCGATCTCAGCGGCAAGCGCATCCTGGTCACCGGCGTCTCTGCCGGCATCGGGATCGAGACGGCGCGCGCGCTCGTGGCCCATGGGGCCCACGTGGTCGGCGCGGCGCGTGACCTGGACAAGGCGGAAGCAGCGACGCGCTGGGCGCAGGCGGCGAGCGCCGGCTCCGGCGGGCTGGAGCTGGTAGAGCTGGACCTCGCTTCGCTGGCGAGCGTCCGTCGCTGCGCCGACGACCTGCTGAAGCGCGGGGAGCCGTTCGACGTCCTCATCAACAACGCCGGTGTCATGGCATGTCCGTTCGGCCTGACCGAGGACGGCTTCGAGCTGCAATTCGGCACGAACCACCTCGGGCATTTCGTGCTCACCAATCGGATTGCGTCCTTGCTGCGTGGAGGCTCGAGGGTGGTGGTTCTTTCGTCCGCGGGACATCGCTACTCGGACGTCGACCTCGACGATCCGCATTTCGAGCGCACGCCTTACGAGCCGTTCGTCGCGTATGGGCGCTCCAAGACCGCGAACATCCTGTTCGCGGTGGAGCTCGATCGACGCCTCCGTGAGCGCGGGGCGCGCGCCACCGCCGTGCACCCGGGCGTCATCGGGACCGAGCTCGGTCGCCACCTCCCCGACGACGCCCTCGCGACCTTCATCGAGCGGACCAACGCCGACCTCGCGGCTCGAGGCAAGCCGCCGTTCGCGCTCAAGACCATCCCCCAGGGCGCGGCGACCTCGGTCTGGGCTGGAGTGGTGGCCGCGGCGGACGAGGTTGGAGGCCGCTACTGCGAGAACTGCCACGTCACCACGAGGGTGACCCTCGACCCGATCGATCCCATCAGCGAAGGGGTCCGCCCGTATGCGCTCGATCTGGAGCGGGCAGCAGCGCTCTGGGCGAAGAGCGAAGAGCTGGTCGGCGAGCGCTTCTGAGTCGACGGGCGAGAGCATGCACTCCTCCGAAGCTCACTCATTCGAGACGCGACACCAGCTCGAGAAGTGGCTGAAATCGAATCATGCCACCAAGCAAGAGCTCTGGGTGCGCATCTTCAAGAAGGACGCGGGCACGCCGACGGTCACCTGGAACGAGTGTGTCGTCGCAGCCATCGCGTGGGGGTGGATCGACGGCCTGAAAAGGTCGTTCGACGACGTCTCCTTTCTGCAGCGATTGACGCCGCGCCGCGCCGGATCGAGCTGGTCCAAGAGGAACCGTGAGCTCGCCGAGCGCCTGATCGCCGAAGGGCGCATGCAGCCATCTGGGCTGGCTCATGTCGAAGCGGCGCGTCGGGACGGACGCTGGGAGAGGGCTTATTCAGGGTCGGCCGAGATGGTCATACCGGACGACTTCCTCGCAGAACTGGAGAAGAACCCTGCTGCCAAGGAGTTCTTCGAGACGCTCGATCGCAGGAATCTATATGCGATCTACCATCGCCTTCAGACCGCCAAGCGATCGGAGACTCGGAAGAAGCGAATCATGGATATCCTTGTGCAGCTGGCGCGCCGCAAGGCGTTTCACTGAGCGGCGGTGGGCGCGATGCGCTTGCGCACCTCGACGCCGCGGAGCGTCTGCTCATGAGGGAGCTGCAGCGCGTCGCGAGGCCTGGGCGCATGTGCTGCACGTGGTTCCCAGCGTTCGCCTGAGGTGCGCTGTTCCTACTCCGGGAACCGAAGCGTCTCGAAGGCGTTCCCGTCCTCCCCGGTGACCATGTCGCCGGACGAGTCCCAGCTGATGCCGCCCTTGCCCGGAAGCCCGAGCTCGTAGGTGACGCCCTCCAGCGTGAGCCGGTCCTCGTCGAGGTAGGCGATGCCGATCGAGTCGCCGCCGCGGCCGGGGCCGCCATAGCCGCCGTCGCCCCCTCGGCCGCCGTTGCCCCCTTCGCAGGACCACGTGCCGTCCCCCACGGCGCCGCCCGGCGCTCCTCGGCCGCCTTTGCCGCCCTGCTCGGGCAATCCTCCGCCCCCGCCAGGTCCGGCGTCGAGCGTCGTGATCACGGTGTCGCGCACGGTCACCTTGGCGTGGAGCGCGATGATGCCGATGGTCGCATGGCCGTTCTCGCCCCCTCGGCCCCCTCTGCCGCCGCACCCGCCGGCGCCTCCCGAGCCGCCGCCGGCGCCTCCCTTGGCGGCCTCGCCGCACGCGGAGAGCCCTCCTCGACGGCCACCCCCTCCGCCGCCGCCTTGGCCGGGCATGCCTCTGCTGCCCTCGCCTGCCCAGTTGGCCTCCCATCCCGTCTCGCTGATGCGCCCGATACCCTTGCCGCCGGCGCCGACCTCGCCTGGCGCGCCGTAGATCCCGTAGAGCCCCGGCTCGCAGTGGATACCCGGGACATCCCCCTCGCCTCCACGCCCGTAGATCGGGTCTGACGACGCGTTCGGCTGTCCGTAGTCCCCGTCGCCAGCGCCGTCGGGAAGGCCGTCCCCTCCTTTGCCGCTGACGCTCGGCATTCCGCCGTCGCACGGGTTCACCACTGCCGGGCCGCCGGGAACGGTGGCTGCCGAGCACGCGTCGCCGCCGTACATGCCATGGTCTCCGTCCGCTGCGCGATTCAGCCCGGGCCATTCCTCGCCATCGTGGCCCGCATACCCGCCCCGAGTCTTCACCTGGCTCCGGAGGATCTCGACCTCTGTGTTGGACTGAACGAGCATCGCGATTGGACCCCTCGCCTCGATGTAAAGATCGGCGAGTATCGAAACCCCGTCCGCGGCCCCCGTATCACCGGGGCCAGCGGGCTCGATGATCACCGTGGGGTCGGCGTCTACCCTGTGAAGCAACGAGGACACCTTGATTTCGTGGTCGCGCACCCATCGCCGGCAGTCGAAGCCACCGAGGAGATCCACGCCGGAGGGCAGCGCGATGTGACTCACCTCGAATCCGTCGTTGCAGATGAACACGCGCCCTCGTCCAGCGCGCGCGAGCTCGACGGCGTGACGGATGGTGAACACCGGCATCTCCTTGGTGCCGGGGTTCTTGTCGTCGCCGCCACCGAAGGGTCCGGCAACGAACACGCCGCAGCCGTCGTCGAGGATATCGGCGGCGACATGCTCGACGCAGACCGACTCCGGCGGCGGCTCGTCATGGCACGAGAGTCCATCGCAGGGAGCTCCACCAGCGCCGTTGACGCCGGGTGCAGTCCCGCATCCGGTCGCCCACGGCGACAACAGGAGGAATAACGCAGCGGTTGTGATCTTTCCCATGAGCGTCTCCTGGAGTCTGCCGAAAGCACAGGGTGGTTCACTGAGGCGATTCCGGATCTAACCCATCGAACCTGTACCAGAACGTCGCAGATCCATTGTTGCCTTGACCGATTTCGTCGCCGGGAGCCGCATTGCCTGCGAGACCACCCGCGCCGGCCGTTCCGTGTTTGATGACCGCGCTTGGCGCGAGGGCCACGTAGGCGCCCACCGAGGCGACACCCAACGAATGTCCCCCGATGCCGCCGCCCGCATCACCGCCGCGACCGCCGTCGCCTCCGACCCCTCCGCTACACGCAGGCCACATGCCGTGCACGCCGGGAGGCGGCGCTCCACCGTGGCCGCCCCACGCACCACCGCCGCCCGGTTGGCCCGTTCCACCGACCCCGCCGTTGCCGCCGTTGCCCATGGTCAGCGTGGTCGCCTCGAGCGTCAACGCGCTACCCTGCAACGCAACGATGCCGATGCTCGACCCGCCGTAGCCGCCGCCCTTGCCTCCCCGCCCCCCACAGCCACCGCTCCCCCCGGAGCCGCCAGCAGGACCGGCCTGGGGCTGTCCCATGCGACACGCGACCATGTCGCCTTGCGATTTGCTGCCGCCACCGCCGCCGCCCCCCTGGCCGACGCCGCCTCTCTTCCCGTCCTCACCCTGGACGCCGATCCAACCCTCTTCGGTGAGGTAGCCTGCTCCGACCGCTCCGCCAGCCCGATCCGCGTCGAGCCCCTTCTTACCGGACTCGCCATCTTTGCAAGGCGAGCTCCCGGCGCCGCTTCCTGCACTTCCCGTACCATCCGGATTCTCCACCGACTCCGGCTCTCCCGGCGCGCCATCGCCCCCCGACTCGAGCCCGCCGTCTCCGCCGTAGCCTCCAGTAGACTCGACGCCGTCATCGCACACGGTCACGACCGGGAGGGCGCCCGTCGCGAAGTCCGCCGTGCAGGCGTCCGCGCCGTCGTTCCCCAGCACCCCATCGGTTGCCCGTTCGCTGGGCGCGTCCTCCCCCGCCTCGCCATCCTTGCCGTCGCCCGCGACGATCGCGCTCGACCGCACGATCGCCTTGGCCCCCGGGCTCAAGATCATCGCGATCGACGACTTCCCGTCGCTCGCCGAGGCGTCCGCCGCCACGGCGCGCACGCCGATGATCGTCGAGGTCGCGGCGTCCTCCCCGACGACCCGCAGCGGGATCCCCCGCGGCGGAACGATGGCGGTCAGCTCATTCGGCCCGTCGAACGACCATTCGTACGACCAATCGCCGCCGTCATCACAGCGGCGACCGCCCCAGAGATCGACCCCCGAAGGCAGCGTGATCGCCTCCTCGAACGCTCCGCCGCAAGCGTACACGCGCCGAGTCGCCGCCTCGCCATGTCCTCGTCCGCTCGAGGCGAGCCCGATCGCATGTTGCAAGGTCCTCACCGGCGCTCCCTTCGTGCCGGGGTTGTTGTCGTCGCCATGCTCGCTGACGAACACCCCGCATTCATCCAGGGCCGGCGCCTTCGCAGGATCCCCGTCGCAGGGCGACGGCTGGGGCGGAGGGCTCTCGCACAGGAAGACTTCCGCGCAGTCGTCAGAATAGCACCCGGACGTGCCGGCGACGCCGGCCCAGCCAAGCGCGATGGACACGAGGGCACGAAGGAGCTCTCGGCCTCGGCAACTCGATGTGCGCCGCATGCCCAGCCTCCGCCTCACCATGCTCCTTCGAGGAGCACGCCCGCCCGTTCGCTCGTCGTCAGGGGTACGACGCGAAGGCCTTCGGCTGGTGGCGCGCCGCCGAAGACCGCGATCTCCGTGAGCAAGGAGGCCGCCGTCGCGATCCCGAACGCGGCGCTCGTCGCCAGCGACACCTTGCCGAGGGTGGCGAACAGGTTCCGCTCCTTGACCTGGGCCTGGATGTCGCGGCACGCCGCCGGCGCGCTCGCTGCGCGGCAGGCGTCGGGCGCCCAGCCCTGTTCGCGACGCGCGATGTTGGCCTCCTGGAGGTTGGTATGCACCACATGGGCGCGCAGGAGAAGGACCGCGCCGACCCCTGCCGTCGCCGTCGTGAGCGCGACGCCGCCAATCCGCAACGTCCCCGGCCAGGACGCCCTTGGCGCAGGCGCCCGAGCGGCGGTCCTCGCCCCCTGCGCGTCCGTGGCCGCTTTCCTCGCAGGGCCTGCTGGCGCGTCCTCGCCCGCGCTGCTCACCGCCGCGCGCGGTAGCTGTATCGTCATGCTCGTCTCCGTTCCCGCCCGCGCGTCCAGCGACTGGAATGCTTCCTCACGGCCCCGCGCTCGGGCCCGTACCATGTGCTTGCCAGGCTCGAAGAACAGCGCGTAGGTCCGCCTGGGCCGGCCGATGAGCGTGCCGTCGATGAGCACCTCCGCATCCGGAGGATCCACCGACAGATAGAGCGTCGCGACGAACGACTCTGCCTTGGCCAGTCCGTCCCCGAATTTCTTTTGCTGTGCACGAGAAAGCACCTTGCGCCGCTCGAGGCTCCAAGCCAGGTGCTCCGCCGCGTCACGGTATTTCCGCAACGCGAGCTCACAGAGGCCCAGCTCTCCGGCGATCTCGGCGGATTCTTTCTCGGTGCCCGATGTCGCGTCGATCGCCTCGAGCGCCGCCTTGTAGGCAGTCTGTGCCTCCGTCCACTGTCCCGCCGCTTGAGCTCGCCGGGCGCGGCGAAGATGGTCCTTTGCGGTCGAAGCGTCGCTTCGCGGGGGCGCCGGATTGCGGTCCTCCGCGCGCACCGGATGCGTCACGCCGATCGTGACGCCAAGCATCAGGCACATCGACAGCGATTGCGCAGCGAAACGCATGGCCGGACGGTACTTACGCCGGCCGCACGGCGTCAACCGCGATGAAGTTGTCATGATTTGAGCGATTGGACGATAAAATCTCGCCCGCTAACGGAACGCGGTCATCGGCACCCTCGCAGCTGCATACGACATAGAGCCACATGTAGCATTTCATGCCACTCGCAAGAATGCCGTCCTGCATTTTCTTGAAGCCCTCCAGGCCACTCAGGTGTTGTGCCGATCATGGGCGAGCCAGCCATCACTCCCGCCGGGTTCGACTTCTTCCGGCGCCTAGCGAGGCGTTTCGGTGTCCCTGCGCGAGACGCAGAGGACATCGCGCAGGAGGCTTTGCTGCGGGTCCTGGAGGCCGATCGGCGGGTCGATCTCGGAGAGGCCCGGGCGTCCTACGGCGCCACCGTCGTCCTGAACCAGGCGCGGAACCACGTCCGCAACGCGCGCCGCCGGGGGGAGGTGCTGACGCCGTTCGACGATCACGAGCTGCAGGCGGAGTGCCTGAGTCCGGAAGAGGTGCTCCGCAGGCAGCAGCGGGAGGCGCTCATCCGCTCTCTGATCGACCAGGTTGACCCCAAGTACCGCGACATCTTGATCAAGCACGAGCTCGAGGAGATGTCGCTGGCCGAGATCGCCGCGGAGCTGGGGCTCAAGCCGAAGACGGTGAAGACGCGATACCGCCGAGCGCGCGAGCACCTCGACGCGGCCATGAAACGCCGGGAGGCGCGGCAACGCTCGCGCGGGTGGGACGCCGCGGCATGCGTCCCCGTCGCCATCGATCTGCGTGGCCGCGAGGGGTGGGTGAGCAAGCTGGGTCGCCTGGGCTTCAAGATCTTCGCTCAGGGAGGGGTCGTCGTGCTGGCCGGCGCCGTCGTCGCGACGTCGCCGGGCTCGTTCGTCCCGGGGTCGTGGTTGCGGCCGGCGGCGGTGCACGCCCTGGCGCCAGCGCGTGCGGCGCAGGAGATCGCGCGGCCGGCGCGTGACGGAGACGCACGCGCGGAGGCCGCAGGGAGCCGCGTGCCTGCGTCGTCAGGCACGCCGGCTCGTCGTGCCTCGCTCCCGGTCGGCGCCGCGCTCCCAGCCGTCCGCGAGCGCGAGCGGAGCCTCATCGACCAGGCCCGAAGGGCCATCGAGGCTCAAAGCGCGGTCGCAGATGCCGAGGCGCGCCAGTTGCTCGAGACGCATGCGCGGGAGTTCCCGCAAGGGCAGCTCGCCGCGGAGCGTGAAGCGCTCCTGACGCAGATTCGCTGAAGCGTCGGCCGGCCGTCGACAGCGAACAGGCGGCGACGTTGGTGATGTCTTCGGACAGCACAAGGCCGGGATCCGCCTTGCGTGTGGTCCTGCACGAGGATCCGATTGGGGAGACATGGATCGCTCGTCGTCGAGCACGACACTTCCAGGAGTGGTGAGGCATGGGTGAGCGCAGCCGTACCTCTCGTTCAGCAGAACCGGGCATGCGCTCGGGGTTGCGCGTTCCGTTCGAGGACATCGCGCGGCATCGCGGCATGATCATGAACGACCTGCGCCGACTCAAGGTGCCAGAGTGCGACCGTGCAGACGTGACGCAGGAGATTCTCCTCACTGCATGGCGAACCGTCGAGGCAGGCGGGTTTCATGCCCGCGACAGCCTGCCGGTGAAGGAGGCCTTGAGACGCTGGCTGTTCGTGGTCACGTGGCATCATACGACGCACTACAGGGAACACCAGCATCGGTGGGACGAAGGACGTGCGTCGTACACGCATCCAGCGATGGATGGTCACGTGCCGCCGCCGTTCGAGCAGGTGGACGCCCGGTTGACGCTCCGTGTTTTGAAGAGGCTCAAGCCGGATTTGCGCGCAGCGCTCGCCGAAGCTGCCTTGGGCTTCACCGCATCCGAGATCGCGGTTGATCTTGGCAAGAACCCGCATACGACGCTTGGGCGGATCCACCGCGGCAGAAGGCGGTTTCGCGAAGCGCTCCGCCGCTGGCGCGTGATGAGATGCCCGAGCGGCGAGAGGCAGGGCCGCGCGGGTTGAGCCCCAGGGAGCGCGGGCGCGGGGTCGGGAGTTCCTCAGGCCAGCCGACAAGCACGGATCCATGCCGGGGAAACCCGAGCCGACCGAGCGAACCGCGGCGCTTGCCGCCCCGTAGCCGGCCCAAGCCGCGGCGCAGGGCGCTCGCCCGGCCACGGTGTCGGCAGCGTGTGTCAGGCGGGGCCTGCCGCGCGGCCGCACAGTCTGCCCGCGCCGTCTGGTATGCTCGCGGCATGCGTCCCGCCCGCCGCCCCCGCTCCGCCGCCGCGATCCTCCGCTCCGTCCCGCCGCACGACCGCGCCGTGATGCTCCGGCTCGGCTTCGACCTGGACGACCCGGAGTTCGCCGCCCTGTTCGTCGAGGGCGTGCGGGCCGCCGACGACGCGATCGCCGACCAGGAGCGGTGGGAGCGAGAGCTGAGTCTACGTTGAGCGTCGCCCGTGCCGTTCTGCGAGCTGGGCCTTCGCGCTCGGCGCGGTCGAGACCTGCTGGAGCCGCGAGCGCATCGACGGCCGGGCTCGGCGCCGACCTCGCCTCCTGAGCACGCTTCGTCACGGTAGACGTGCGCGGCGGCCAGGCGCGTCGCGCATCCGGACCGGGGTTCGATTTCCGGCGCCTCCACCAAGAAGACACGGCGAGAGCCGTGTCTTCTTGCCTTTGTGTGACCTGCGTGTGACCTGACAAATTTTGGCGCCGCTGGATTTGGGGCGGGCCGGGCGTAGGCGGGACCACCGGGAGCGGACGCGGCGGGTGAAGCCAGGGTACGGGGCTCCACGGAACTCCGCGACGGGCACCAGGCCGGCGGGGCCGACCCCGGGTCCGAGTCTGCGTGCTGCGCAGCCGGGAGCCGAGCGAACGGGCGCGACGGCGTGGGACGCGTGCGGCGGGCCTCCTGCCTGGCCGGCTTCTACCCAGGCCGGCTCCCCCGCGCCGCAGGCCCCCTCTTGACACGGGACGGTGTCTCCGCTGGCCTCACAGAGCGGGGTGGCCATGGGGGGTAGCTGGAGCGGCGGCGAGGACCGGAGAGGTACCTCCGGGGGGCCTACATGATGTGGTGCGCAGACCACACGTTGTGCATGTGGGTCGGGAGCGCAGCGGTACTCTTTATCCCCTGATCTACGGTTCTTATCCTTACGGCTACGATGCCGCGTCCACCCGGCATTTTCCCTTCGTCTATGTGCCCAAGGCGCTGGCACAATACGTGCTCTCCTTGGTTCCTGAAGAAACACGTACTATCCATCCTGGAGCATCACGTGACCCACGCAGAAGACGACAATTTCAATGTTTACGAGCCGGTTCCTCGCGCCGCGATCCGTTTGTTTCGCCTGACGTGGCAGCTCGAGACGTGGCTGCGCCTTCTCGTGTACGTCGAATTGCGTTCGGCTCGACTTGATTGGGAGGAACCAATCAAGAAACACGCCGGGGGATGGCCCCCGTCATCACTAGAAAACGACAAGCGACTCCACCATATGACAACGTCGCACCAGGCAGAACTGTCATATTTAACTTTTAGCCAGCTCTGGATGGTCATTTTCAACAATTGGCCACTCTTCGCCCCCTATTTCCCTCCCAAGCCCAATACTGAGCCTCGCGTGGAGGAGATCAAGACAATCAGAAACCGAGTTGCACACTTCCGTGAGCCACACCCCCCAGGACGAAGCCCGGGTTGAATAGTTTCTACGTGACCTCCCGCTGCTCCTCGATGACCCGGAAATGCGCAGGAACGAACTCGAGCACCTCGCTCGTCCGGTGACCGATGCACTTCTTGTCCGCGCCGCGCTGCGGGCACTTCCGCTCGGCCTCAGGGACCGGCACAACGCGCGTCTCGCGCGGCAGGTGTGCGGGAAGCGGCGCGCGCCCACGGTGCCCCCGCAGCGGCTTCGGCGGCTCAGGGGGTTGCGGCACAAGCCCCCGCTCCGGCTGCGACGGCGCTCCGGCGCCGGGCTCCGACGAGGGCGCCGAGCCAGCGGCTCCCTGCGGCGCCTCCGCCCCGAGCTCGGCGAACAGCAGCATCAGCTGCTCGGTCGAGACCTTCTGGCTCTTGCGGCCGTACAGCTCGCGCAGCGCGCTCGCGAGCCGCGCCGAAAGGGCCGTGTTCTTGTCGCGCAGCTGCACCAAAAGCCCGAGCACCAGCTCGATCAGCTCGGGGATCTGCACTGCGGCCGCGAGCTGCTCGAGCTTGCGTCGTACATCGGCCAGATTGGCCGGGAGCGCTGCTTGGGACTGCGGGGGGAAGGGTCACGAGGCGCGCTGGATACGCAGACCGCGCGCATCCATCAAGCCTTGCTTCGACGCGTCGGGATTTCTCACGCCGGGTCTCCAGCGCTTGCGTCGTACAGCCTGCGACAGGTCGAGCCCATCGAGCATCAGCGACAGCTCGGCCGCCTCGACCTCGACGTGGGTGGCGCCCTTGGGCAGGTCGTCGCCATCGCTTCCTCCTTCGTCGCGATGGGAACAGGTAGCCGGCGCCGCGCCGACGAGCACGATGGCGTTGGCTGGGCGGATACGCCCGATCGTCTCGTGGGCGATGCGCGCCGCCTCCACGTCGCCCGCCGCGAGCGCGGGCCCAGCCGGGGCTATCCGCCGCGCCGGGTGCGCTCGGCGGCGAGGTTGATGACGCCGGCCGCGTCGTAAGCGGCCGAGGTGTGGCGCCCCGTTCACGCGTCGCGTCTCGCGCCGCGATCGGGGCGGAAAATCCGCATGGATCGGGGAGGTACGAGCTTTGCTCCCACCGCCGTCATGAGTAACTACTTGCGTTCGCTGGTTCTCGTGGGGGCTCCTTTCATCTTCGTCGCGGGCTGCGGCGGATCGGACGGCGACACGGTCGCCGAGCCCACCGCGGCGCCGGCAACCCCGTCGACTCCGGCGGAGGTAGACACCACCTATGAACAGATCGGGCGCGGCTGCGGCGACAACGGCTTCCTCGTTCGCTCGCTGACGCACGTCCCCGCGCTCACCACCAACAACCTCTGGATCGCCCCAGACAACGACGCCGCCGGCCTGGCCGCGTCCAAGGACGACAATGGCTGGGGAGCGAGCGTGGGCGTCTACGAGCTCGGGTTCGAGTCGAGCGGGGACAACATGGAGAGCCGCTCCGCCGAGCAGGCCGCACGATGCGACGCGGTCAGCGAGATCTTCAACCCCGCCGGGGACGGCGCGCGGCAACGCTTCCTCAACGTCCTCGTCTACGCCGGCGATCACCCGCACGCCGAGGCGATGCCCGCCGGGGGTCTCCCGGCCGCGGTCGAGGCGCCGGTCCGCCTGAAGGGCTATCTGGACGTGGCCGCGGGCACGCGCGAGGAGATCCAAGACGGCGTCGTCTACCGGGACGCGCAGCACCAGTACCTGCCCATCTACGTTCGCTGCGAGAAGCCCATGAAGATCACCTACGAGGAGCGCCTGTTTTCGCGCGAGGAGGTCGAGGCGCTGAAGATCGACACCCGCATCTGTCGCCCCATCGCCGAGGACCGCTACGGCTGCCTCTTCGAGCGCCCGCAGCCGATCGAGGGTGCGTGCACGTTCGTGGCAGCCGACGCGAAGTACGTGGCGACGAGCGGCGAGGAGCACAACATATCGCTCGGTGGCCGCATCGAGCGCGGCGAACGACTCAGCTACAAGATCACGGTCGACCGCTTCGCCTTCCACTGAACGAGGGTCCTCGGTCAGGGAGCGTGACGTCGGAGCGCGTGCACGTGCACCGGGATGCGCTCGAGGGCGCACCGAGCAGGCGCCCGATGGTCTCGTGGGCGATGCGCGCCGCCTCGACGTCGCCCGCGGCGAGCGCCGCCCGCATGCCTTCCGCCAGTTGACCGAGGAGCACCGTCCGCGGGTCTGCGGGTTTCGTCTGCGATTCGTCCGGCGCACGAGGTTTCGCGCACTTGGCCGCCGTCGACGGCACGGTTTGCGGCGGGTCCGACGTGAGAGGGACCATCGGGAGCGGGCGCGGCGGGATTTACCGCCCAGTCTCGTCAACCCTCCAGCCCCACGCATCGAGCATGCTGTGTGATGGTGAGGAGCTGTACGCAGCGAAGATGGCCATCATGGAGGGCGCGAGCGACCGCAGCACGGAGGCTGGGGAGGCCCGTCCCGGCATCTTCTACGCGAGTTTACGCGAATCTCCCTGGATTCAGTCGCAGATGCTCTGCCCGAATCACATCCAAGCTCGGGGAGAACGCCAACGCGCGTTCGATGACGTTGCGAAGCTCGCGCACGTTTCCAGGCCACGCATGCGAGGTCAACGCCGCGATCGCATCGGGCGCCAGGACCGGCGGCTCCTTGCGCTTGGAGACCTCGCGCACGAAATGGCGCGCCAGCACGGCGACGTCTTCCCGACGCTCGCGAAGAGGCGGCACGTGGATGGGCAAGACGTGCAGTCGATAGTACAAATCCTCGCGAAATCGCCCCTCGCGCACCAGCGTCGCCGGATCCCGATGGGTGGCGGCGAGCACGCGCACGTCGACCCGCGCTGGCCGACGTTCTCCGAGCGCGAAGACCTCCGCGTTCTCCAGAAGCCTGAGGAGCTTGGGCTGAACATCGAGCGGCAGCTCGCCGATCTCGTCGAGAAACAGCGTGCCTCCGTCGGCCGCCCGAACCACACCAGGGTGGCTTGAGCTCGCGCCGGTGAAGGCGCCCGTCCGGTAGCGGCGTGGCCGGACATCCCGGAGCTACAGGACGTATCCGGGATCGGCAGCTACAGCGCGAGCTTTACCCTCGGAGACGGATGGACCGGGGACAGCGGAGCCTACCTGGATCTCGGGGAGGTGCTCGGGACTTACGACGTCGCCATCAACGGGTCCATGCTGCCCGCGGTCAATCAGCTCACGACGCGCGTCGATGTCGGCCCCTACCTGGTGGCGGCACGGAACACCGTGACCGTGGAGGTCGCGACCACGCTGCGCAATCGCCTGCGCGTCACCCCGGGATCGTCGCCTCGCCGTCGCCGGCAATATCAATACTCGCGACAATCGCCCGGCGCCACGAGCGTGCCGAAGCTGTACGGCCGCGCCTGCTTCACCAGCAGCCGCCGCTCCGGCCCGATCAGCTTCCACTCGATCTGCATCGCATACAGCCGGTTCTCCCCCTGCGGGTCCACCAGCGGACGGTAATGGTCATGGATCGCCCCGAGCACGCACCCGAGCCGCTGGACCTCCGGGAACGACAGCACGTCGCGCCCGCGCGACAGGCTCGATCGCGCGTGGTACTCCGCCTTGATCGTGCGCGGCGGCGGCGTGTACACGATCTCGTCGCTGGTCACCCCGGGCGCCGGGTTGGTGACCGACGCCTCCCCGATCTGCGCGTTGATGTAGTACTGGCTGTCGCGGGTGGCGTCGAGCGCGTTGCGGCTGATGGCCACGCCCTGCGCGCGCTCCGACTGCCAGGCCTGGTGCACCAGCACGGCCATGGCCGCGCGCGCCTGCTCGACGTGGCCGAACTCGCGCTCGTCGTAAGCGCGCGTGTTCCAGAGGCTCGACCAGACCGTGCGCAGCGCGTCCTCGATCGAGCTCGACTCCGCGTCCAGGTCGCCGCTCGTCGACGTGTGCAGCCCCGCCCCATTGAACGTCGCCAGATCCTCGGTATTGCTGCTGCTGCGCAGCCGCACGCGCTCGCCCCCGAATCTCCCCTTGACCGCCGCCTTGACCTCACTCAACAGCGCAGCATCCACCGGGTGCTTCATCATCCGCGCGCGCACCTCGGCCAGCCCTTCGGCGTGCGCGTGCGGATCCGCGCGGAACTCCGGATCCTGCTCCAGCTCGGCCAGGAGCTCCGCCGCGCCGCTCGCCTCGAAATGATCCATGTAATGCGCGAACGGGATCGCGAACGCCGCAGGCGGCACGAACAGCGGCACCAGGGCGGTCGGGCAATACGGCCCCACGCCGCTCACGCGGTACAGCTCGGCCATGCCCGCCGCCTTGGAGCCGATGCTGGCGCTCATCGAATAATCCGCGGCGTCGAGCGGCACGATCCCGCGCACCGACACGTCGAGCGCCGGCGCGAGCCGCTCGCCCTTCGGCTTGCGCGCCTCCCAGTAGGCGTCCGCCTCCTGCGCCGTCGCCTCGCGGATGTCGAACTCCGTCGCGCGCACCTCGAGCCGCACCAGCTTGCCGAACAGGCCCTTCAGCCGCTCGTCCTCCCGCGCGCCGCGCAGGGCCATGTTCGGCGTCCCGCGGCCGCGCGCCAGCACGTTCACGTGCGAGAGCGGCGTCTGGAACGCCTCGGTGATGAGCCCGCCCATGAACGCCGTCTCGTTCGGCACGTCGTCGGTCACCACGATCACGTTCGGGCCGAGCTCTGCCGTCTCCAGGTCGCGCGCCGGGACGAACGTCAGCGTGCCGAACCCCTCGGCCGGGTTGAGCGGCTGATACGTGAGCCCATGATACGGCGCGTTCGGCCCGACCATGGGCGCGGCCCCCTCGATCGCGCGCATCTCGGGGATCTGGCGCGCCTCGGTGGGCCGGATCGCCCACGCCTGCGGGTCGGGCACCGCCCGCATCACCGCGAAGAACGCGCGCCGCATCTGCGCGCCGACGATCTGGTCGCCGGGGGCGAACTCGACCGTCTTGGCGCCGTTCGTGTGCTGCACCAGCGTGCCCAGGAGGAAGCGACGCCCCTCGGTGCGGTAGTACTCGCTCTGGCTGAACAGCCCCCATCCGGTGTTGAACTCCGCGGCCTGCTCGGGATCGCAGCGATCGAGGTGCGGCTGCCGCTGGATCTGCTCGCGGATGAACGTGTAGTGGAGCGCCCACTTCGCCGTGCTCAGGAGGTGCACGGTGTCGCTCGCGGCCATGTCGACCACGAACTTGACGCCGGCCTCGCCGACCTCGGTGCCGCCCCTGGCCAGCTCGGCGAAATCGCCGGCGGTCTCCAGCCTCCGCGCGCGCCCGCTCGCGAGCGGGCGCGCGGACAGCGGCGCGCACCCCTCGTTCGCCGCGCCGGGGCTCGCCGCCTCGCAGAAGCGCGGCGCCCCCGTGGCGTCGGGCACGCGCGCCAGCGACGCGCCCTCCGGCCAGGCCATGAAGTCGATCCGGTCGCTCGGCTCCGGCCGGCCCGCCTGCCACAGCGTCACCACGCCCTCGAAGTCCGGCGAGGCGTCGAGCTCGGCCGCCTCGCTCGCGCTCACCGGGACGCTCACGCGCTCCCCGGGCGCGAGCGTGCCAGTCGGCTCCGGCCACGCGAGCGGCACGCCCGCGGCGGCGCCGGGCAGCGCCTGCCCCGGCGCCAGCGCCGAGAGGCGCAGCGCGAAGCCGTCGAGCGCCACGGGCTGGTCGCTCGCGTTGAGCACCTCGACGAACCCCGCGGGCCGCAGCGCGAGCTCCGAGATGACAAGCGGCCCGGCGATCGCCGGGAACGGCTCGGGCCACGGGAAGGGCGCGAAGCGGAAGCTGTCGTCGAGGCTCGGCGGCTCCGGCGGATCGCAGGTCTCGCCGTTCTCGCGCTCGGGCGTGGCATAACGGCAGATCGACGGCTCGCCCGTGCCGTCGGGCAGGCGCGCGTAGCTCTCGGAGCGCGGCAGCTCCGGCACGTCCATGGCGTCGGCCAGCGCGCACGACGGCGACCAGAGCAGCACGCGCGCGCCCGAGTTCGAGAGCTTGAACGGCAGGTGCCGCGCGCCCTGCTCGGGCGTGTCGTCGGCCCAGAAGAGCGCCGTCTTGCCCGGCTCCAGCGTCTGCGCCGGCAGCCGCGTCGCCTTGCCGAGCTTGTCGCCGAGGAAGTACCGCCCGAGATCGAGCGGGCGATCGCCGATGTTGACGAGCTCGATGAAGTCGTCCGTCTCGCCGATCTCATCGACCCACGCGCCGTCGTTGCCGGTCATCACCTCGTTGATCCGCAGATCGCCGCTCGGCGCGGGCGCGCCGCCCGCGGGCGTCACGAAGTCGCACCTCGGCGGCTCCGGCGGTTGCTCCGGCGGCGGGTCGAGCGTCTCGCCCGAACAACCGACGAGGGTGATCAACGACAACAGGCCCGCCCCCGCGCGCGCACGGAGCGCGCGAGTCGGGCGGCGATCGCGGGATGAGCTCGCCGTCATGCCTGCCCGGCGAGCACGCCGTATGCCACGCCGGCGGGCACCCGGCAGAGCGAAATTTCGTGATTTATTTCAAACACTTAGCAACATGGCACAGCGTGCCGTGCGCCGCGCTGTGCCAGATCCTGCGCCGCCACCGCCAGGGCCCGCGCGCGGGACGTGCGACCACCGAGGTCTCCACGGGAAACCGCGCCGTCGGCGCGATGACGAACGAGGTGCCCGGGGTCGAGAAGGTCGTCCCCGTCGCGAACGGCGTCGCCGTCGTCTGGTCAAGACGTCCCATGCGCCCGGCAGAGCCGGCTCGGCCGGAATCGCCGCAGCGCCGCTGTCGCTGCCGGCGATGGTGCCGTGCAGCTCGGGCATGGGGTGAAGCGCTAAGGGTAGTCCGCCCGCGCGTCATTCATCGCCGACACGATCTCGTCGCGGAGGCGGACAGCGCGTTTGGCGAATAACGCGTGATGATCGAAGGTGCATTCCTTCCTCCTATCAGGATCGGTCGGCGTGGCCCCCCTTGCGCCGGGCCTACGGCTGCTTTTCGAGATAGTAGGTGATGTCGTCTTCGAGCTCCGAGAGGCTCTTGAGGCGGAGGATCGTCGTGTTGACGGGATCGAGCGTCAAGGTGTACGGATAGGAGGTGAGCTGGCCAGGGTCTGCCACATTGGCGAAGCATTCGTCGGCGGTGCAGTTGCACACGCTGTGGTAGGGCATGAGGCAGAGCTCGGCGCGACCGCAATCCACCCGCGTCTCTTCACTCAGGGATCGGCCCGCGTAGCAGCCCGCCGGTTCCTCGCAGCCCGTCGCGCTGGTGACGAAGCTGTGAACCCCTTCGTCGTACATGCAGGCATAGCAGCGGGGTGAGTACGGAGAGGGGACGGGCGTCTGCGCCGCGCACCAGCCCTCCCACAACTCCATGACCAGGATGTGAAACGACATCTCGCTGCCGTGACCGTTCTCGGCGATGACGGAGTACTTGAAACCAGGATGTTTCCTCAGGTGCCCGAGCCCGAAGATATCGTCAGCGTCGTTCTCCTCCCTGTTCGTGATGTAGGGTTCGTCAGGGTCGGAGATCGGAGGAAGGTCCGTCGGTTCCCCGAAGAGGAGCGTGCCCTGGCCCATCGCGTCGAGCACGAGCTCGACGCGCGCGGGGCCGCTGCCGTTCACCCAGGTTCCTGCGAGCGGCGCGACGGCGAGCTCCGCGCTCTGGAGGGCCGCGTCGTGCGCGGCCTTCAGCGCCGCCCCGATTCCCGGACACTCCTCGGCTGACGGCGGCTCTAGCCCTTGGTTGCTATCCATGTAGCTTTGGCAAGGCGCGGGCGGGGGCACCTCCATCCCGCCCGTGCCCGTCGCGGTCATGCTCGGCGGGGAGCCGCCCGTGCCCGTCGCGGTCATGCTCGGCGGGGAGCCGCCCGTGCCCGTCGCGGTCGTGCCCGGCGGGGAGCCGCCGGAGCCGCCCGTGCCCGTCGCGGTGGTGCTCGGCAAGGAGCCGCCCGTGCCCGTCGCGGCATCGGGGCCACCGCCCTCGCCGGACCCGTCGCCGATCTGGAGATCGATCCCGCAGCCGCCGAGGAGGGGCGACGTCGCCGCAAGCGAAGCGAGAAGGAAGAGGTTCGCGGCGCGCCGCGGGAGCGAGGCGCCCGAGGAGAAGCGATTCGACATGGGTCATCTCCATCGAAAGGACCGCGTCGTGCGGTCGCTGGGTACGTGGAGAGATCGGCTCAATTTTTTGAAGATGGTTCCTCGAGGCCGAGCGATTCGAGCCTGCCGCGGTACGCGGAGCCGGGGAACCGCTCGAGCAGGCCCGCGGCGCGGGCGCGCGCCTCGGCCGCGCGGCCGAGGGCGAGCAGGGCGCGGATGGCGATGATCTCGCGCTCTTGACCGAGCGCGCCGGCAGGGAAGCGCCGCGCGTGCTCGACCGTGAGCGCGAGGGCCGAACCAGCGTCGGTGGCGAGCGCGTCCTGCGCGCGATGGAGCAGCTGGACCTCGGTCTCCGCCACCTCGGCGGCGCCGGCGGAAGGAGGGCGCGCGCTCGGGGGAGCCCCGCCGCCCGGCGCGCCCGGCGAGGGGATCGCCGCCTCCCCGGCGCGCGTCGCGGCGGTGCTCGCGCGCGGGAGGAGCTCGTCGTGCGGCGCGGTCGCGCTCGAGGGCTCATGCGCCGCGCCGCGATCGGCCGCCGCCGCCGCCGATCCAGCGTGTCCGACGCCGTCGGGGCCGGGCTCCGCGGGCGGCGGGGGGGTGGGCGCGGGCGCGGCGGCGCTCGGCCCAGCGGCGCTCGCGAGGGCGCTGGGCGCGGCGTCGCGCGGCGCCGTGGCGGCGTCGCGCCACCACACGCCGCCCACGACGCCGAGGCCGAGGAGCGCGCCGAGGAGCGCGCTGGAGGCCACGGAAGGCCCCGCGGCGGCCGCGGTGAGGTGCCCGGGCGCGAGCGGAGGCGGCGGGGGCGGCGAAGCGACCTGGGGCGCCCCGGCCGGCGGCGAGGCGCCCGGCAGCGAGGCGCCCGGCGGCGAGGCGCCCGGCGGCGAGGCGCCCGGGGGCGGGAGCGGCCCGAGCGGGAGGCGCGCGGCGAGGCGGGCGAGGTCGGAAGGCCCGGGGAGCTCGCGCCGACCCGCGCGCAGGACGCCGCGCACCGCGTCGGTCGTGTCCGAGGACGCATCGAAGAGCCGCGGCGGATCCTTCGGTCTGCTCAAGGCACCCTCCTCCCGGCCGTGGCGCGCCGCAGGGCGGCCTCGACCACCCGGCGCGCCGCGTAGAGCCGCGCGTACGCCGTCTGGAGCGGGCAGCCCACCGCCTCGGCGACCTCCGTCATCGGCAGCTCCTCCAGCTCGAAGAGCACGAACACCGCGCGCTTGTCGTCGTCGAGCGTCTGGACGCACGCGTCGAGGAGCGCGCGCGCCTCGTGGTCCTCGAGCGCCCCGTGCTGGTCCTCGGGCGCTACCTGGTCGGGCAGCTCGGCGTGCGTGGACTCGCGGCGCCGGTGGGCGCGCTTGCGGTAGTCGGCCGCGACCCGGATGCAGATGCCGTAGATCCACGTCTGGACCGAGGATCGCCCCTCGAAGCTCGCGAGGCGCCGGTGGACGATCATGAAGACCTCCTGGCAGACGTCCTCGGCGTCGGCCTCATGGACGCCGAGCCGCCGCAGCGCGCGCCAGACGAACGGCGCGTGATCGAAGAAGAGCTGCTCGAAGGACGGGACCGGGCCTCCCGGCCCGGAGATCGCGTGCGGCCGGCCTTCGCGCGCGGTGGCGAGCAAGGACATGCGCTGGGGTGAGTGGACGCGCGGCGGACGCGTTCTGAAAGAATCGACGCGGCCCGGTCACCGCAGCTCGAGGCCGAGGCCGAGGTCGAGGATCGCCGATACCGGGGACACCTGGAAGATGTCGTGCCGCGCCCCCGCCGCGTCGGTGTAAAAATAGACGTCCCGCACGGTCGGCACCGCGATCCCGAGCCCGACGGCCCCGAACAGCGGCCCCACGAAGCGCCGGCGCACGCGCGTGTCGAGGCTCAGATCGAGCACGAGCCGCTCGTGGCGGAACCTGCTCGGCACCGCGGGCCCCTCGACGCGCAGCGATCCGAGCATCGCGCCGACGCAGCCCGAGAGCGCCGTCCCGCCGCGCACGATCTCGATGGGGCACACGGACAGCCTCCCGTAGGCGAGCGAGAACGCCGGCGATCCGGGCGCCTCGCGGAGGTCCGGGCTCGCCCACAGCGCGCCGCCCAGCTCGAAGCCCGGCCCGCGCGGCGGCGTCGCGTGCGCGCGCACCCCGACCCCGACGCTCGCGGGCCCGGGCCCGGGCACGAGCCCGAGCCCGCCCACCGCCTCCACCGCGCCTCCCACCCGCCAGGGAGCGCTCGGCGCCGCTGGCGCAGGCGGACACGCCGGAAGCGCGGCAGCCGCCGTCGCGGGGGGCAGCGGGGCGGGCCGCACCGCCGCGCCCGCGCCCGGCGCTCCCCCGCCGGCGCTCGCGGCCGGGCTGCCGGCCGGGCTGCCCGCGGCGCGGGGGAGCACGAACGAGGCGTCGGGGTCGACGAGCAACGCGATCACGAGCTCGAGCTGATCGTCGATCGCCCGACAATCGACCTGATCGGCCTCGATCTCCCGCGACCCGATCGCCGCCCCGCCCGCGCCGAACACCCGGATCGTCGCCCGCCAGACGCCGGCCTCCTGCGAGCGCTCGATCCGCCCCTCGATGGCCACCTCGCCGAGGGTGGGCGGCACGAACGCGACCCGCCCGAGCCGCCGCTCCACGGCGAGCGCGAGCGTCCGCGCGTCGACGCACGCCTCGGCCCCAGGCATCCGCACCCACGCGAGCGACGAGGTGCGCGGTCCCGCACCGGCAGGACGATCGAAGGTGCCCAGCGCGGCCCCGACGAGGAGCGCGAGCGCCGCGGATCTCATGCGGCAGCTTATCCAGGCGATCGTCGAGGCCGTCAAGGAACGGCGCACGGGTTCCTCGCGAGCGCGGCCCAGAGGAGAGGGCGCCGCGCAGCGCCATTGCGGTGAGCGACATTCCCGCCGTGAGCTGCCGTGGCGGCTTGCGGAGTCGCGCCGCGCGCGCGAACCTCGGGTCATGCCCCTCGAGCGTGAGGCGAAGCTCTTCCGCCACGTGCCCTCACCGCCTGTCTCGCGCGCGGTCGCGTCGATCTGGTACGCCGAGAACGAGCCGGCGCACGCGCTGGAGCGGTTCCTTCCGACGGGCGAGGTGGATCTCATCATCAACGTCCGCGACGCTCGGCTACTGCGGTACGAGCTCGATTCGCTCGACAGCCCGCGGCGCTACGTCGGGCCGGTGGTGTCCGGCGCGCACAGCCGGCCGTACGTGATCCACACGGCGCAGCAGGCTTCGCTCCTCGGCGTCCGGTTCAAGCTGGGATTCGCGCGCGACATCCTCGGCGTCCCGCTCGATGAGCTGGGCAACGAGCACGTCGCCCTCTCCGACATCTGGGGGAGCGTTGCCTCAGCGCTCCAGGACTCGGTGATGAACGCCAGGACGCCGGAGGAGCGCTGTGCGCGGGTCGAGAGCCTCCTCGCCGCGCGCTTGCGTGACGCTCGCGGAGCTCATCCCGTCATCGCGCACGCCGTCCGAGCGCTCGCGACGACCCATGACCCCTCACCGGTCACCGCCGTCGCGCGCGCGTCGGGTCTGTGCGCGCGGCGGTTCATCGAGGTCTTCCGCCGGGATGTCGGGATGGCTCCGAAGCATTTCTGTCGGGTCATGCGGTTCCGGCGCGCGCTGAAGCTCCTCCGCGGCGGCGCCGGCGGGAGCCTCGCCGCGCTGGCGCTCGAGGCGGGATACTGCGATCAGCCGCACTTCAACCGCGAGTTCAAGGAGATGTCCGGGCTCTCGCCGACGGCCTATCGATCGGCGATCGGCGCGTACGACAACCACGTGCCGCTCCTCGGGGTCAAATCCATTCAATACGGCGCCCGGTCGCGCCCTTAGTGTGGCTTCATCGACGGCTCGCGGACAGCGAGCCCCGCCGAAGCCGGTATTCGCGCTGACCAAGCGGCGGCTGCGCTCGCTCCCCCTCCGCCTCGCCTAAGTCGCCTGGGTTCTTCCCGGGTGATGCAGTTCTCGCCGTGCCGCCCGTCCCCAGGGGAGGGCGGCATCGCGCGGGCCGGGGATTGTGGCAGATGGCCCGCGGCAGCCGGAGGCACGCGGCACGACATATCATGCTCTGCCGTGACATGTCACGGCTCCGGCGCGACATGTCACGGCTCCGGCGCGACATGTCACGGCTCCGGCGTGGCGTACCGCGACGCGCTTTTCGGCGCAGTCGGTGGAGAGCCGGCGTATCTGCCCCGAAAAAGCGGGCTCTTCGGCGGAAATTACCCGTGTGGGTGCTCTGCGAAGGCTGCTCGCCGGCTGCGGCATGACGACTTGTGGGCAAGCTCCGGGCAGCTCGGGTTTGGCATCGTCGATGCAATGACCGGCGCGCGACCTGTCTCCCATGGGGACCAGTCGCTACAACTGCAATCTCTTACCGATCGTTGAGAAGACACATGAAGCCTACTTTTCTGATGACCACGGCGGCGATGTCTGCGCTTGCCATCGGCTGCGTCGAGGGTGAATCGCACATGTCGGATCTCGCTGGCGAGGATCTCGGCCACGCTCAGCAGGCCATCGAAGATGAGGGATGCGGGAAGATCAACATGGCCTTCTTGTCAGCCGCGGATGGGATCAGCCGTTCGACCATCGGCGTGCAGCAGAGCCCGGACTGGACTTACAACCCCAACTCGAATAGAGGCCAGGAAACCTTTTGCCCTTACCAGTATCTCGTGGAGTACACGAATTTGCCCGCTTTCAGCGCGTCAGAGGATCTGCGCATCGTCGCCAGCCTCCACGGGAACGCGGACTGGAGCGGAATCACGAACGAGATGGACTGCGAGCGTACCCACCTCCAGACGGGCTACTATGTCTGGGACACCAGCACCACCACGAACCCCACCATCACCAGCTCTCAAATCGATGGCGTGTGGAACTCGAGCTTGAACTCTTGCAGCGGAAGCCTCAGCGGCGATACTCCTGCTCTCGATGGGAAGTACAAAGCTCGAATCACCGTGCGCGCTCTCTACTGCGCCTTCTCCGACGGCTGCACGGAAGCCCAGCGCACGAATCTCAAGGTCGAAACCGATCCGGGCTGGGTCGATGTGATTCATTGAACAGCACGCCTGACCGGGCGTGCTTCGACGCATGCACCCGAGCGTCTGACTCGTGAACGCCCAGCCATCGCCATGAGGGTGGCCGCTTGCTGGTGTCGCCGGGGTCGACGATGCTGGCGGCGGTCAAGCTCGTCTGCGACGTCAGCCCCGGGCGAAGGCGGCCCTCGCGGTGAGCGACGTTACCACCGCGAGCTACGGTGGCGGCTTGCGAAATCGCGCCGCGCACTTCAGCCGAGATTTCAAGGAGATGTCCGGGCTCTCGCCGACGGCCTATCGATCGGCGATCGGAGCGTACGACAACCACGTGCCGCTCCTGGGGGTCAAATCCATTCAAGCCGGCGCCGGGCCGCGCCCTTAGTGTGGCTTCATCGACGGCTCGCGGAGCGCGAGCCTCGCCGAAGGAGGCCACGGATGTACGAGTTCCCGAAGCCAGGCAAAGAGCAGGAGACCCTCGAGAAGCTCAGCGGCGACTGGCGGAGCGAGGTCAAGTTCTACTACGCGCCCGGGGCGCCGCCCATGGTCAGGCCGGGGACGTACCGGGCCGAGCTGGATCTCGGGGGCTACTTTCTCCGTCGCGAGTTTCGCGTGGATCTCGACGACGCTGGCGACTTCAAGGCGCTCGCCTTCCACGGGTACGGTCTCACCGGCTACGATCCGTTTCAGCGGAAGTACCTGGGTGTCTGGGCCGACTCGGGGAGCCCCGCGCTCTACCTGACCGAGGCGCGCTTCAACGCCGAGGGCGACGTCTTCACCGAGACGTCACGCGGGCCCGATCCCAGCGGCAAGCCGCTCGTGCTGCGCATGGTGACGGCGATCCGCGGGCGAGACCGCCTGTCGCTGAAGATGCTCCGCGTCGGCGAGGGGGGAGCCGAGACGCTGATCACGGAGATGGAGCACCTGCGCGTCTAGAATTGCGGCCCCGTCGAGATCGGCGCACGTCGCGCCCCGGAGCGCCGGCGCGCGACGTGGTGGGGTACTTCGGCCAAAGGTGGGGTCTTTCGAAACGCCAAGACGCCAAGACGCCAAGACGCCAAGACGCCAAGAAAAAAAAACACAAAGATCTTGGCGTCTTATGGCGCCTTGGCGGTTCCATCATCCCGGCAGGGTGGGCGAATTTGCCCACCACCGCGCGCGAGATCCGGCGCCCGGCCGCGCTGGCGCGATGGTACAGGCGAGATCACACGCGCCATGAGCACCGCCCGCCTCGCCTCCCTCACCGCCCTCCCGCTCATGCGGGGCCGCAACCCCCTCGCCCGCCGCGTCCAGACCCGGCACGGCTTCCCCATCCTCCCCGGCGGCTTCCCGGTCCTGGGCCACATGCCGGCGATCGCCGTCGACGAGCTCGGCCTGCTCCGCGAGGGCCAGCGCCGCTTCGGCTCCCTCTTCTTCTGGGCCCAGGGCTTCGATCGCTGGCAGCTCGTCTACGCCTCGAACGAGGCCTTCTCGCTCTTCAAGAGCAAGGCCGTCGACTCGTCGTATCTGGCCGAGGGCGGCATCAGCAACCTCTTCGGTCAGACGCTGATGGCCCACGACGGCGCATCGCACCGCCACATCCGCACCGCGATGAACGGGCCCTTCTCGCCGAAGGGCCTCGACGCCGCGGAGGTCGGCGCGATCGTCGCGACAAGCGTCGAGCGCAAGGTCCGCTCCTGGCTCGGCCGGCGCGACGTCCTGGTCCTGCGCGAGACCCGCGAGCTGGCCCTGGAGGTGATGTTCAAGATCACCGGCGTCGAGGACGACGAGCTCCCCGAGTGGCGCCGCTACTACGAGGATCTGATGCTCCTCATCATCAACCTGCCCTTCGACGTGCCGGGCTCGCCGCAACGCCGCGGCCTCCGCGCCCGCGACTGGCTCGACGCGCGCATCCGCCGGATCCTCGCCGACGCGCGCGCCCGCGCCGAGGCGAAGGGGCTCCTGCCCGCGCTGCTCCAGGCCCGCGACGAGGACGGCGAGCCGCTCTCGGAGCAGGATCTGGTGGGCAACATCCGCCTGCTCCTCCTCGCCGGCCACGAGACCTCGGCCTCGGTCATGGCCTGGTGCGTCGCCCACCTCGCCGAGAGCCCCGCGATCTGGCGCGCGCTCCGCGAGGAGGCGTCGAGCGCGCCGGATCTCCCGCGGTCGCCCGCGGATCTCCGCCGCTTCCCCTTCGCCGAGGCGGTGTTCCGCGAGGCGCTGCGCCTCCACCCGCCGGTGCCTCACGACGCCCGCCGCGCCGTCGCCGATTTCGAGATCGAAGGCCGCGCCGTCCCCCGAGGGACCACCGTGGCGATCCCGCTGGTCCTGCTCTCGCGCGATCCCGAGCTCTACCCGGATCCGGACAGCTACCGCCCCGAGCGCTGGCTCGGCCGCAAGGAGGCGCTCTCGCCGCTCGAGATCGCCCAGTTCGGCGGCGGCGCGCACTTCTGCCTCGGCTATCACCTCGCCTGGATGGAGATCGTCCAGCTCCTCGTCGCGCTCGGGCGGATGCTCCCGGCCTCGGGCCCCAGGCTCCAGGACGGATTCCCGGCCTCGCGCTACCTCCCGGTGCTCCGCCCCGCGGCGGGCACGCGCGTCCGCTTCGACGGCTGAAGCGCCCGCCGAGGTCCCGCCGGGCATCACCCTGGGCTCGACGGTCGACCCGACCCGAGGGCCTCGCCTCCGGCCCCGGGTCGGCTCACCTCAGGTAGTCGGAGATCGCGCCGTACCAGGCGCGCGCCATCCGGGCGTAACCGGCCTGATTGGGATGGACCTGGTCGCCGAGCTCGGACGTGGGGAAACCCGTGAACTGATCGACGAAGATGATGTGCGCGCCCGCGCTGGCTCGCTCCTCGACCAGCCCGGGGATCGCGGCGTTGAACGTATTGACCGCGTCGGGGGCGAACGGCAGAGGAATGATGTTGCCCACGACGATCAGCGCGTCGGGCGCCTCGGCGATCAGCTCGTCCAGGAGCGCGGCCAGGCGGGTGGCGGCCCCGTCGGCGCCTCGCACCATGTCATTGGTGCCCGCGTGGAGCAGCACGATGTGCGGCATGTCTCGGAGCGCCGGGGTCGGCACGCGATTGGCGATCTGCTGGATGGTCTCTCCGCTGATCCCCTCGTGATTGCGGGGGAACGTCACGCCATCGACCATCGCGGGGCCGTTCATCTGCTGCGTGCCCGTGAAGGTGATCTCGTGGTCGTCTTGCAGGGCCAGGTGGAAGAGCTCGACCCGGTACCCGCCATCGAAGCCGAGACCGAAGGTGATCGAGTCCCCGAGGGGCAGGATCTTGCAGGGGCCCGTCTCGGGGCAAGGCTGGAACCCCGGATCGGGAGACCCGCCGCTCACGCTCGAGCTGCTCGAGCTGACGGCGGGCGCGCCCCCGGCGCCCTCCCCGCCGCTGCCCGTCGCGCCGCTCCCCGTGGTTGCTCCCGCGGGCGCCCCGCCCGAGCCACCGGTCCCCGTCGTGCTGCCCGCCGAGCCCGTGGTCGAGCTGCTCACCGACGCCCCGCTCACGCCCGCCGGGGCGCCGCTGGAAGAAGAAGCCGCGCCAGACCCACCCGAGCCATCGGACGACCCCTCAGGATCGCTGGAGCAGGCCAGGGAGCCGACCAGGAGAAGGCCCGCGAGCGAAATCCCGCGGGCGATGGCGCCGGATGCACCACGGCAGACGAGCAGCGGAGAGGTCGAGGTAGCCATGTGAACAGAGCTCCCGGTCATGAATGACCAAAAGAAAATTAAACCTTGAACAGAAACCCAGCGGGCATTCGGCGCAATGCGCGCCATCTGCGCGGCCTCTGCGAGGAAGTGGCGGGAAAGGTACGCGGCGCTCACAGCGGCGTCGTTCAAATTCCCGGCGAAGGTTTTCAGGATCTCGACGCGCGGGCGCCGAATCCGCGCGGCGACGGCGGGCCGAGATGCGAGCTCGGCCACGCCCCGCGCACGAAGGGGCTTGACCCCCGTGTTTTTCGAGGCCGACGATGCGTCGGCGACGCCGAGCATGTCTGCGAAGCATTTGGCAAAGTACGGGGCGGCTCTCACCGGCTCGGACTGGGTGGGGCTGCCTCTCCGGATCGGGTACTTCCCCGAGAGCGGCCGGGTCGAGGGGCTCTACACGGACTCGGACGCTGTCCTGGTCTGGACGGGAGGGCCCTCGCAGGTCCACATCCGCTTCGCGGAGCCGACCTCAGGAGAGGTCCGGGAGCATTCCTTCGAGCGGCTCTCGGGCATGATGGACCTCTTGCCGAGGAGGACCAGGCTTCACAGCGTCGAGTGGCAGGGGCGGCCGTCCGTGTGCACGGGGGTGAACTTCCCCGAAGCAGCCATGGTGGCTCTCTGTTCGTCCCCGTCCCCCGGTCTGGCGCCGGAGCGGGGCCCGCAGTTCGGTCTGGTCGACGCCCACGTGGTCGACCTGGTCCTTCGCCTGCAGGCGCAGGCCGAGGGGCAGGAATACCTCGGCGCCGTCTACGTGCAGTCGCTCTGCCTGACGCTGGCCGCCTACCTCTCGGCCCGGTACGGACCGGGGGCCAGGGCGGAGCTCGCGCTGCGCAACGCGAGCCTCTCGAGCAGCCAGCGCGCGCAGATCGAGAAGTTCGTGGACAGCGAGCTCTCCTCGAACTTCGGGCTCGTCGACCTGGCGGGGCTGGTGGGCTACTCGCCGGACCATTTCTCGCGCCTGTTCAAGCATGCCTTTCGCCAGACCCCCTACCAGTACGTCCTCTCGCGCCGCGTCGAGAAGGCGATGACCATGCTCCGGGACGAGCGGCTGTCCATCGCCGAGATCGCCCTCGCGTGCGGCTTCTCCAATCAGGGGCACCTCACGACGGCGTTCAAGCGCCGCACGGGGACGACGCCGGGCGCCTATCGAAAGAGGTGATCGCGCGGCCGGCCTCCGCCGGCGCAGGCGCGCGACCCCTCGGGGGAAGGGCGGCTACCAGCAGGTCGGCTGACCCTGGCAGCAACCGGGCTCCCCGGGCTCGCAGGTCTGTTCATCGCAGTCCGCCATGCAGGCATCCCGCTCGGCGGCGCACAGCTCGTAGTCGTCGCTGTTCTGGACGCAGAGCATGAAGAACCTGGCGCACCGGCCCTTGCAGTTGAGCAGCTCCTGGCTCGCCTCGCCGACCTCGGCCTCGGGGGACGGCTCATCGGCGACCTCGACCTGACAGCCGATCAGGGTGAACGTCGCCAGCAGCGACGCGAGAAGGACGGACACGGATCGCGGCAGCAAGATCGCGGCAAACAACGGATGCTTCATGGTCAGGCTCCTTCGGGTTGCTGTTCGCCTCGACGCCGACGAGCCGCTCCCTGCGCGTCGAGCCACGCGCAACGTGCGTTGCTCGGCGGTCGAAGCGGCGCTGTCGGCGAGAAACGAAGCGTACGGGGGGGAAGAAGTCGCAAGCGCCATGCCGCGGCGGGCGGGCCGCGCGCCGGTCGCGGCGCTCCCGCGTTTGCGCCGAAAACGACGCTCATCGCTCCGCGGATCTCCGGAGACGAGCGCGAGGCCGCCACGCTGCCTGTCTCTCCGGCGGAGACACCTGTTCCTCCAGAAGAGGCAGCGGGCTCGCTCGGGGCGAACAGCCACGACGTGAGCCCATCGCCCGCGGGACGGACGAGGATCGCCGGGGAAGAACCTCGGCGATGCGGTACACTCCGGGCCAGGTCGCCGCACCGTCGCGGCGCCGAAGTCCGCATGACCCTCTACCTTCCGACACGACACGTCACGCTGCCGCCCGAGGCGTGGGACCCCGGGAGGGCGCGAGCGTGGATCGAGCGATGGGCCTCGGACGCGCTGGCGGCCCGGGTCGGGCACGGCTGGCCGGTGCATCCGCGCGACGCCGAGGACTCCCCGGGACCGGGGGCGCCCGGCCCGCTGAAGAGCGTCTACGTCGGCGCGGCCGGGGTCTGGCTCGCCCTCGCCCGCGCCGACGCGGCGGGCCTCTGCAGGCTGCCGATGGGCCCGCCCGAGATCTTCGATGAGGTGCTGGAGGACTACCTCCGCTCTCCCGACGACGGCGCGCGCGTGCCCTCGTGGTTCCTCGGCGAGAGCGCGCTGCTCACGCTCTGCTGTCTGACCCGACCGGACGCGCGCAAGGCCGATCGCCTGGCCGAGCTGATCCGCGAGAACCGCGCGAACCCGACGCGCGAGGCGCTGTGGGGCGCGCCCGGGACGATGATCGCGGCGCTGTTCCTGTACGAGACGACCGGGGACGACCGCTGGGCAGCGCTGATCCGCGACAGCGCGGCGGCGCTGTGGGAGAGCTGGATTCACGACGAGGCCCGCGGCGTCTGGCTGTGGGAGCAGGACCTGTACGGCAGCCAGGTCCGCTATGTCGGCGCCGCCCACGGCTGGGCCGGCAACCTCTATTCGCTCTGGCGCGCCCACGCCCTGCTGAGCCCGGAGCAGCAGGCCGAGCTGCGCGCGCGGACCCTGCAGGGGCTCGGCCGCCTGGCGGCGATCGACGGAGAGCTCGCCAACTGGCCCGCGAACCTCGGATCACCGTCGAAGATGCTGTTGCAATGGTGCCACGGCGCGCCGGGCATCATCACGTCGCTGCGCCACGCGGATCTGCCCGAGGCGCTGCCGCTGTTGGAGAAGGGCGCGCGGGCGATCGTCGCCGCCGGGCCGCTGGCGAAGGGGGTGGCCCTGTGCCACGGCACCGACGGCAACGGCGCCGCCCTGCTCGAGATCTACCGGCGCACGCAGGACGCCGGCTGGCTCGAGCGCGCCCGCGAGTTCGCCATGTGGGCGATCGCGCAGTCCGAGGCCGAGCTCCACCGGGTCGGGCAGTGGCGCTACAGCCTGTGGACCGGCGACGCCGGGCTCGCCTGCTACCTGCTCGACTGCCTCGCCGGGCGCAGCCAGGGCATGCCCGGGCTCGACAGCCTGTGACGAGCGGGCGGAGCCCGTCCGCCCGCGCTCGGTGGTGCGGTCTTACCGCGGGCAGACAGAAGAGGGGAGAACCGCCAAGGCGCCAAGGACGCCAAGACGCCAAGTAATCAAAATTATTGAGATTTATTGGCGTCTTGGCGTCTTGGCGTCTCGGCGGTTCCCCAAGCACCGCGCTACCCCGCGCTCCGAGCTGCAGCGCGCCGGAGATGCCACACCTCTCGTGTCGGCGGTTCACCCGCGTCGCCGGCGCTGTAGAGTCCGTCGCCGGAGATCACCGCCGTCCTCAACCCCTGGAGAGGTTCATGCTGACGAAGCTCGACGAGAGTGAAGCCGTCGCGTCCTGCGAGCGCTGCTGGGAGCAGGAGATCGTCCCCGCGCTGCACGACTACATCCGCATCCCCAACAAATCGCCCGCCTTCGACCCCGCCTGGCGCGAGAACGGCCACATGGACAAGGCGGCGTCGCTCATCGCCGCCTGGTGCAAGGCGCAGCCGATCCCCGGGCTGACGGTGGAGGTCGTGCGCCTCGAGAACCGCACGCCGGTCATCCTGATGGAAGTGCCGGGCAGGAGCGACGACACCGTGCTCCTCTACGGCCACCTCGACAAGCAGCCCGAGATGACGGGCTGGCGGCAGGGGCTCGGCCCCTGGGAGCCGGTGCGCGAGGGCGACCGGCTCTACGGCCGCGGCGGCGCGGACGACGGCTACTCGGGCTTCGCGTCGCTCGCCGCGCTGCGCCTCCTGCACGAGCAGGGGCTCCAGCACGCGCGCTGCGTGGTGCTCATCGAGGGCTGCGAGGAGAGCGGCAGCCCGGACCTGCCGGCCTACATCGACGCGCTCGCGGACCGCATCGGCAAGCCGAGCCTGGTCGTGTGCCTCGACTCCGGCTGCGGCAACTACGACCAGCTCTGGACCACGACGTCGCTCCGCGGGCTCCTCCAGGGCACGCTCGAGGTGAGCATCCTGCGCGAGGGCGTGCACTCGGGCGTGGGCAGCGGCGTGGTGCCCTCGAGCTTCCGGATCCTGCGGCAGCTCCTGTCGCGCATCGAGGACGAGCGGACCGGGCGCGTCCTCGTGGACGCGCTGCACGTCCAGATCCCCGAGGAGCGCGTAACGCAGGCGCGGGCCGCGGCCGAGGTGCTCGGCGCGACGGTCGTGAGCGAGCTGCCGTGGGTGCAGGGCGCGCGCCCGGTGGCCGGCGACGTGGCCGAGCTCCTCCTGAACCGCACCTGGCGCCCCGCCCTCTCGGTCACCGGCGCCGACGGCCTCCCGCCCATCGCCAGCGCGGGCAACGTGCTGCGCCCGTTCACGAGGGCGAAGCTCTCGATGCGCCTCCCGCCGCGCGCCGACCCGAAGAAGGCGGCAACGGCCCTGAAGGAGGCGCTGGAGCAGGACCCGCCGTACGGCGCCGAGGTCCGGTTCCGCGTGAGCGAGCCGTCGGCCGGCTGGGACGCGCCGGCGACGGCGCCCTGGCTCGAGGCGGCGGTGAGCAAGGCGTCGAAGGCGTTCTTCGGCCGGCCGGCGGTGGGCATCGGCGAGGGCGGGACGATCCCCTTCATGGCGATGCTGGGGGAGAAGTTCCCCGAGGCGCAGTTCCTGATCACCGGCGTGCTGGGGCCGCAATCGAACGCGCACGGCCCGAACGAGTTCCTGCACCTCGGCATGGGGAAGAAGCTGACCTGCAGCGTGGCGAGCGTGATCGCCGACCACGCCGCCCGGCCGCGCTGAGGGCCGCCGGCGCGCTCAGCGGGCGCGCGCGCCCGCGCGGTCGGCGGCCGCGGCGGCGGAGAACGTGAGCACGACCCTGGCCCCGCGCTCGCGGCCCTCCTCGATCCGGATGGATCCGCCGAAGCTCTTCATCCGGTTCGCCGAGAAATGCAGCCCGATGCCGTTCGCGCCCTCCCGGGTCGTGAACCCGTACTGGAACACCTGCATCCGCGCGGCCTCGGGCACGCCCGGACCGTTGTCCTCCACGGCGCAGCACACCTCGGGCCCGTCCTGCCACGTCGAGATCTCGATCCAGGGCTCCAGCGCCTCGGTCTCGCCGAGCGCGGCCCGCGCGTTGTCGAGGAGGTTGTAGAGGATGGTCAGGAGATCGTGCCGGTTCGCCACGACGTCGTCGACCGGCCGCAGGTCGAGCCGCAGGGCCACGCGCGCGTTCACGAGCGCCACCCCGTGCACGTGCAGCGACTCGTGGATCACCTCGCTCACCGAGAGCCGCTCCGTGCGGTACGCGTTCCTGTACGCGTACCGCTCCTGCGCGCGGATCGCGTCGCGGATGACGTCGAGCTGCTCGCGCAGGCGCTCGATGTCCGACGCCGTCTCCGCCTGCTCCTGCTCCAGGGCGGCGAGCGCCAGCCCCACGTAGCGGCGCAGGCTCTCGCCGCGCGGCTCGTCCGCCGGCTCCGCGAGGTCCGCGCCGCCCCCGAGCAGCTCGCCGAGCGCCCTCGAGAGCCGCGGCAGCCGCGACCTCGCGAGCCGATCCCGCACCAGATCGGCCGTGACCACGGCGCTGCTCAGCGTGTTGCCCACGCTGTGGAGCACGTCCATCGCGACCTGCGCCATGCCCGAGTGCCGCGCGATCTCGGCCTGCTCCGCGCCGAGCTGCTGGTACGACCGGTAGAGCCGCACCATCGACCGCACGCGCGAGAGGAGCTCCCGCGGGGAGAACGGCTTCACCAGGTACTCGTCGGCGCCCCCGTCGAGCCCCGACGCGACCGACTCGTCGTCCGCGCGGGCCGTGACGAGGATGACCGGCACGTGGCGCAGCACGGGGTGGGCCTTCAGCCAGGCGGTGAGCTCGATGCCCGACATCCGCGGCATCATCACGTCGGAGACGATGACCTGCGGGGGCGAGCGCTCGATCAGCTCCTGCGCCTCCAGGCCGTTGGTCGCCTCCAGGAGGCGGTAGCTCGGGGACAGCAGCGAGCGCATGAACTGCCGCATGTCCGGGTTGTCGTCGACGAGCAGGAGGAGCGGCTTCTCCGCCTCCGCGCTCGGCCGCGCGGCGCGCAGGGGCCCCGGCGGGTTGCTCGACGCGCGCGCGGCGCGCGGCGCCCCGGCGACCGCCTCCTGCCCGGCCTCGTCGGGCGAGGCCTGCACGGGCGGCAGCGAGCTCAGCCAGCGCCGCGTCTGCGCGGTGCTGTTCTCGCTGCGCGACGTCGGCTCGTCGCTCTGCGGCGCGCCGTCCTCGGCCGCCCGCGGCAGGCGCACGCGGACCGTCGTCCCCTGGCCGACCTCGCTCTCGATCGCGACCGCGCCGCGCATGAGCTCCGCGAACTGCTTGACCAGCGAGAGCCCGAGCCCCGTGCCCTCGTACCTCCGCTTCACCGAGCCGTCGACCTGGGTGAACTTGGAGAACAGCTTGCCGAGCTCGCTCCGGGGGATGCCGATCCCCTCGTCGCGCACGCTGAGCTCGAACCAGGCGTCGTCGAGGGCGCGCAACGCGACCTCGACGTGCCCTCCGGGGTGGGAGAACTTCAGCGCGTTGCTGATGAGGTTGAGCAGGATGCGCTCGTACTTGTAGCGGTCGAGCAGGACCACGCCGAGCGCGTCGCCGGTCATCGACAGGGTGCGGCCGCGGGCCACCGCGCTCGGCCGGATATCGCTCAGCATCAGCGCGGTGAACCGGTGGATGTCGACGGGCTCCCAGTCGACGTCCATGCGCGCCGCCTCCGCCTTGGAGAAGTCGAGCAGGTCGCTCACCACGTTGAGGAGCCGCGCCGTGTTGCGGCGGATGAGCTCCAGCTCGTCGCGCACGTCGCCGGGCAGGGCCGAGTGCTCGGCCTCGAGGAGCCGCTCCAGCGGGGACAGGATCAGGGTGAGGGGCGTGCGGAGCTCGTGGCTCACCGCGGCCAGGAAGTCGCTCTTGGCGTTGTTGGCGCGCTCCGCCTCGTCCTTGGCGCGCTCCGCCTCGTCCTTGGCGCGGGCGAGGGCCATTTCGGTGAGCTTGCGGTCGGTGATGTCGGTCCAGGAGCCGAGGATGCCGAACACCTCGCCTTTCTCGTCCTTGAGGGGCACCTTGCACGTGAGCAGGTACCGGGTGGTGCCGTCGGCCTGGCGCTGGGTCTCCTCGATGTTCAGCATCGGCTCGCCGGAGTCCATGACGGCCTTGTCGATGCGGATGTAGTGCTCGGCCTCCTCGCGGGTCCAGGGCAGGTCGTAGTCGGTGAGGCCGATGATGTCCTCCGCGCGGCTCAGCCCCGCTCCCCGGGCGCTCATCTCGTTGGTGCCGAGGTAGACGCAGTCGCGGTCCTTCCACCAGATGCTGTAAGGAAACGTCGAGATGATGTGCCGCAAGAGCTGCTCTTGCTGGGGCCCTGGCAGGAACGGCGGCGTGCGCTTTCTATCTTTCGAGTCCGACATAGGAAGGCCATGACGACGGGCGAGCTCTCCGTGGCTGCCCGCGCGGCGCTCCTGGCCGGCGGCCGTCACGCGGCCTTCCCATGCAGTCTGGCCGCTCCGCGGGCCAACGGGGAAAGACCTGAACCCCGGTGAGCATCCTATCGCACGCCGCGGGCTCCGGGCAAACCGCCGGCCCTGGGAGGCCGGGGCGCCGCGGAGCCGCTTTCGGGTGATCTCCGGGGCCGGTCGGCTCAGATCGTGATGCGCGTGCCGTCGAAGCGGGTGAACGTGAATCCGTCGAACGGCTCGCGGAAGGTCCGGCGCTCGTCCCGGAGCAGGCTGATCGCGACCGCCTCGCCGAGCGCCAGCGACGCCGCGGCGTCCGTGCGCCAGTGGATGCCCGCCCAGTTGCGCCCGAAGGAGGCGTTTGTCGCCAGCTTGTTCAGCTCACCGCCCACGGTCAGGGGCGGCCCGCTGTAGGGGATGAGCCGGGTCGGGTCGGCCGGGTCGGGGACGAACGGATCCTCGATGACGTGGTCCTCGTCGAAGAACGCCTTCAGGAGCGTCACGTTGACCCCGGCGATGGCGGCGGCGCCGCCCGGGTACGACCCGTGGAGCGGGGCGCCCTCCGGGAAGGCCTGCGGCAGGAGGTAGCTCCCGAAGGTGTCGAACGTCAGCTCGACCGCCAGCGAGCTGAGGATGTCGTGGTGCAGCGGGTACTCGCGCGCGTCGTTCGCGAGGCGCTGGTGGACCAGCCCGCCGTACGCCTCGGGGCGGATGCTGCGGTGCACGAACCACTTCTGCCAGTAGGCGGCGCGGATCGCGCGCGACGTCCCGAAGGGGAGCAGGCTCTGCAGGTAGCCGAGCGAGAAGGTCGCGGCGGCGGAGGCCTGCGTCTCCGACGTGAGGTACGGGTTCGTCGGGCTCAGGGGGGCCGCGATGCCCCCCGGCGCGGCCGGGTTCGCGCTGCGCGCCGCGGCGAGGAGCAGCGCCGCGCCCCAGAAGAGGGGCGCGCCGCCGTGAACGAACTCCGCGAGATCGCGCCCTGTCGAGATGTAGCGGCGCACCGGGTCGTACGCGATCGACCGGGTGGGGTTGAGCCCGTTTTGCACCGCGAGCCACTCGTCGACGTCGGTCTGGAAGTCGTTGCCCGGCAGCGCCGTGCGGATCGTGCCCGCGATCTGCTGCGGGCCATAAGGGATGTCGCGCAGGAGGAACTGCGAGATGTAAGGGCCGTCGAGCACGCCGGGGGGAACCACGTGCCTGGCCGTCCTGCCCGAGCGATCCCGGGGATCGGCGTAGGTGACGCTGCCGCGGAACAGCGTCTCCAGCGTCACGCGGCCGCCGGCCCGGGGCCCGGTGTAGCCCGAGAGGCGATCGATCTCCTCGATCGCGTCCGCCACGTCGCCGCTGCTGGCGTAGCTCTCGAACGGCACGTCCCGCAGCAGCGCCTTCCAGTAGACCTCGACCGCCTCGGCGGCCTTCTCGGCGCTGGCCAGCGCGGGGGCCGGGGGCACGCCGATCTGCGCGGGGGTCGTGCCGATCAGGCTGACCGCGAGCGTGCCGATCGGGCTGACGAACTTGCGGTCGCCGCCGCGCGGGATGGCCTCGAAATCGTCCCATTCGCGCGACGCGTAGGCCCGCGCGGCGACGCGGTACGCCGCGAGATCCACCTCGCCTCGCGCGTCGTGCGGCAGGCCGCGCGTGTCCGTCCCGATCTTGTTGCGATAGCGCTCCTCGTCGCCGTTGTTCGGGTGCGGCGCGATCGGCTCCTCGAACTGGTCGACCGCGGCCTCCACGCGCACGCGCAGGGCGCGCAGGCGGAGCTCGTGATCGAGCGGCGAGACGCGCGGATCGCGGCGCAGCGACCCGATGCCGTCGAGCAGATCGTCGATGCCGCGGCCCCGCGCCGCCTGCGCCACGCCGGGGCTCGCGGCGAGGACGCCTCCCACGGCGAGCGAGCCGGCCGCGCCGATGAATGCGCGCCGGCCAGCCGCCTTGTCGGCCCTCGGTCGCTCCGCGGCGGCCTCGGAGCTCGCGGGGCTCGAGGCGTCGGGGGTGTTCGCATCGCTCCGGGGATCGCGATCGTGAGAATCGATGGTCATGGCGTTCAGCTCCGTTCGTTGCGTGGATCTCGGCGTCCGCCCGCCGCGGCGTGCGCCGCCGGGAACCGTGAGATCCGGCCTGTGAGCTCGGGCGGAGGCGTCTCGTCCAGGAAGCGGAGAAGGTGACTGCAGAATGACGAGCTTCCGACGGCGCGCGCGCTCCGAGCGCTGACGAGACCAGGACGGCACAGGCGTCGCGCCTCCGTCCGGTCATCCGTTTTACAGGATGAACATCTACTATAGCGGATAAGACCGAGCAAGGACTTTGTTTCGTGGCGCACTGCCGGGCGTCTGTCGTCCCGGGCGCGGTGGTGCGGTGGTGTCGGGCGGCCATGCGCCCTGGCAACCCGCCTGCGATCACGAATCCTGTCGATCCCTGAATGCCGCGGCCGGCCCGCGCATCGGAGTCGTTGGACGCGGAGCGCGTCCATGTCCGCCGCGACGACCTGCCGGCGAGCGGGTCTCCACGTTCCATCCATCCAGCGAGGCCGGGACACGCGCTGAGGAGCGCGAGCGCCTGGAAGAGCGCGCCAGCGTTGGTCGGCGACGAGGAACTAGCAGGCCGAGGGATCAATCCATGTTTCTTCTAGCTCAACAGACGCACAGGATGCTCGTCTCGTATCACCCTCGGATCGGCCACCTGTATGTCCCCAACCAGAAGGCGCGTATCCCGCACGAGCGCGGCGGCTATCTGGTCCGCACCAACGCGCAGGGCTTCCGCGCCGACGTCGACTACGCGCCACGGCGCCAGGGCAAGCCGCGGATCCTCGTGTTCGGGGATTCGATGACCGCCGGAGACGGCTGCGAGAACCACGAGCGGTACACCGAGCAGCTCGGTCGTCTCCTCTCCGCCGAGGTGTACAACTACGGTCTCTCCGGGTCGGGCACGGACCAGCAGACCCTCATCCTCGAGGAGCTCGCCGCCGAGGTCGAGGCCGACCTGATCATCCTCGCCGTATACATCGAGAACGTCGAGCGCGTCCTCGCGACGCACCGTCCCGCGATCGACAGCGCCACCGGGCGCAAGGTCCTGGTGCCGAAGCCGTATTTCGAGCTCGTCGACGGCGAGCTCGTGGTCCGCCAGCAGCCGGTGCCGAGGGACAGGCCGGACGCAGGGCTGGCGTGGGAGAACCACTTCCCGAGCATGCCCGGGCTGGCGATGCTGTACAGCCAGCTGCGCGGCGTCCCCATCGAGCCAGCCAACATGCCCCCCCTCACGCGCGTGGCCTCCCAGATGGTGGAGCGGCTGCAGGGGCAGCCTCTGTTCGACCAGCTCGTCCGGGTCGCCGCGCCGCGGTCGTGGGACGACATGGGGCTATTCCGGCCATGGCTGCAACGGACGCTCGGCTTTCGCCCCTACTCGGCGCACTACGACGGGCCGACGTCGGAGGGGTCCAGGCTCCTGCGAGCCATCATCGCCAGGTTCGTCGCGTCCGCGCGACCGCGTCCGGTCCTCCTCATGCCGGTCCCGGTCCGCTACTATTGCCAGGTCCCGAGCGCAGCGGGCTATCAGGCGTTCTTCGCGAAGATGGCCAGCGATCTCGGCTGTGAGCACCTCGATCTGCTGGGGGAGCTGGCGCGGCTCCCGTTCGACGAGCGCAAGCGCCTCTCGTTCCCCATCGACTCCCATTTCAGCCCCGAAGGCCACCGTCAGGTCGCCGGCGTCCTCGCTCGGCATATCGAAGATCGCGGCTTGCTTCCGGCGCGGAGCAGGCCGGCCGCCCTCGGCGCGGGCGCGCCGCGGCGGCGCGCCCGCCCGCGCGAGAAGTACATCCTTGGCCTATCTTGCTTCTATCACGATTCCGCGGCGTGCCTCGTGCGCGGCGGCGAGGTCGTGGCGGCCGCCGAGGAAGAGCGGTTTTCGCGGATCAAGAACGATCGCGGCTTTCCGCGCCAGGCCGTCAATTTCTGTCTGGAGGAGGCGAACATCGCGCTCTCGGATCTGGACGCGGTCGCCTACTACGACGACAGCGCGCTGGCCTTCGAGCGCATCCTCTGGAGCGCCGCGGCGGCCGGCGGATCCGGACGGAGCCCATGGGCGGCCATGCTCCCCTCCTGGCTCTCGACCAAGCTCCGGATCGCCGAGGCGCTGGAGGACGAGCTCGGATACAGAGGCGTCGTGCTGGAGAACCTGCACCACCGGTCGCACGCCGCGAGCGCGTTCTTCCCCTCGCCATTCGAAGAGGCGGCGATCTTGACCGTCGACGGGGTCGGCGAGTGGAGCACCGCGAGCATCGGCGTCGGCAAAGGCGCCGAATTGCACCTCCTCGAGGAGACGCGGTTCCCCCACTCGCTCGGGCTGCTTTACTCCGCGTTCACTCAGTTCACCGGCTTCAAGGTGAACAGCGGCGAATACAAGATGATGGGCCTCGCGCCCTACGGCGAGCCGCGCTACGTCGACAGGATCCTCCGACACCTGGTCGAGATCCGCGACGACGGCTCGATTCGCCTGAACCTGGATTACTTTACCTTCTTCGGCAAGGACACCATCACGAACGCGCGGTTCGCGGAGCTCTTCGAGGGGCCGGCGAGAGATCCCTCCGCGCGCATCACGCGCCGCGAGATGGACCTGGCTCGCTCGGTGCAAGTCGTGATCGAGGAGGCGGTCCTCAAGATGGCGGCGCACGCGCATCGCCTGACCTCGGCCTCCAAGCTGTGCATGGCCGGCGGGGTGGCGCTCAACTGCGTGGCCAACGGGCGCATCCTGCGGGAAGGGCCGTTCGACGAGATCTGGATCCAGCCCGCGGCGGGCGACGCCGGCGGCGCGCTCGGGGCGGCGCTCGACGCCTACCACAGCTACTTCGGGCGACCTCGGCGCCCGGCGAGCTCGCCCGGCTCGGCGCAGCGCGGCTCCTATCTCGGGCCGGCGTTCTCGTCCAGCGAGATCGAGGCCTTCGTGCAGACGCACAACCTGCCGTGCGAGCGCCTCGATCCGGTGAGCCGCGCCGCCCGCGTCGCCGAGCTCCTGGCCTCGGGCCAGGTCGTCGGGCATTTCAGCGGGCGCGCGGAGTTCGGCCCGCGCGCGCTCGGCGCGCGCTCGATCCTGGGCGACGCGCGCAGCAGCGAGATGCAGGTCACGCTCAACCGGAAGATCAAGTACCGCGAGTCGTTTCGCCCGTTCGCGCCGTCCGTGCTGGCCGAGCGGGCCAGCGACTATTTCGAGTGCGCGGGCGAGAGCCCGTTCATGCTGCTCGTCTCGCCGCTCGCCGAGGACAAGCGCAAGCCGTTCTCCCGCGGCAGCTCCGAGGATCTCCTCGAGGTCGTCCGGGCGCCCCGCAGCGATGTGCCGGCGGTGACCCACGTCGACTATTCGGCCAGGGTGCAGACCGTGACCGGCGAGACGCACCCCGCCTACCGCGCGGTGATCGACGCGTTCGCCGAGAAGACGGGCTGTCCGGTCATCGTCAACACGTCGTTCAACGTGCGCGGCGAGCCGATCGTCAACACGCCCTACGATGCGTACCGCTGTTTCATGCGGACCGACATGGATGCCCTCTTCATCGAGGACTACCTGTTCCTCAAGGGGCAGCAGCCGCCGTGGCCGGAGGAGGGCGGCGCCTACGACGAGTGGGCGTCCGTCGGGACCTCGGCGCCCGAGCACCTGACACGGCCGCTCGAGCGCCTCTTCGACAGCGACTTCCTGCCTGCGATCGCGGGCATCAAGGGCGATCTCCCCGAGGTCGGATCGTCCACGCCCTCTCCGGCGGATGGCCGATGGGAGCCGCTCGACGGGGCGACCGACTACCCGCGGGTCCTGGAGAAGCGCCCCGCGCAGCCGGACGCCTTCGGGCGCGCGATCACGGGCGCCTGGAGCTCACCCGAGCTCGCGCGCGCCCTGGCCCCCGTCATCTCGAAGGCCTTCCGCGTCGTCCGCCGCCTGCCGCATCGCGCGCAGCGGGAGGTCGTGTCCGACACCATGTACGTCATGTTCTGAGCGCGCGGACCTCGAAGCGGGGCTCACTCGATGACCGAGTCCGTCACCGCGATCGGCGTGTCGTCGTGGTTCGAGATCTGCGGATAGGTCGGGTACCAGGAGCCGCCGACGTTGCCCGTGATCACCGATCGATCGATGACGATGTTCCCGGAGTGGTCGTTGCTCACGAAGAAGATCGCGCTCCCGTGGGCGTTCACCTCGTTCCGCTCGATCCGGGTCCCGCAGAGCGTGAGCGTCATGGTGTTGCCGTCGTTGTAGATGGCCCCGCCGCTGCCGCCGCCCGGCGTCCCCGCCTGGGCGGGGTTGCCGCCGTTGCCGATCGCGCGGTTGTGGGAGAACAGGCTGTTCACGACGGTCCACGACACGCCGATGCTGCTGATGCCGCCGCCGTTCGCGCACGCGTTCCCGTAGCCCTCGGCGCCGCCGAAGGTGCTGTTCACCACGTAGACCGGCAGGCCATCGTGCTGCATGAGCGCGCGGATCCCCGCGCCGCCGACGTCGGGGCCGGCCTCATCGCACGCGTTGTTGAAGAAGCGCGCGTTGACGACCTTGAGGCGCCCGCCCTGCGCGAAGATGGCGCCGCCGCCCTCGTCGTCCTCGTCGGTCGAGTCGCCCTCGATGAAGGTGAGGTTCTGGATCGTCAGGCGCGGGTGATCCTGGTTGTCGCAGTTCGGGGTCGTCCACACCTGCGCCTCGTCGCAGGTGTTCATGTACAGGATGCGCCGCCGCCCGCCGCCGCTCAGGGTCACGAGCCCGCCGCCGTCGATCACGATCTCGGGGCCGGTGTCGTTGAAGATCTTCGCGGTCTCCTCGAGCGTGATGGTGATGGGGTCGGGGCCGCAGTCGAAGGTGATGATGCCGCCGGCCGCGACGGCGCTGACGACGGCCTCCGAGGTGCAGCTCTCCGGCGTTCCATCGCCGATCACCGTCGTCGGGGACGAGGTGTCGGCGGCCCGCGCCTCGTCCGGCACAGCGCAGCTCCCATCGGGGTTGCCTGCCGCCGGGCCGCCGCCCTCGTGCGCGGGAGATCCCGCGCCCGCGCCGCCCGCGCCGCTGCCCGACGCGCTCGCCGCCCCGGCGCCGCCCGCGCCGGTCGCCCCCTCCTCCCCGCTCGAGTCATCCGCGCAGGCCCCGAGCACGGTCATCATCGACAGGCACACGATCAGCTCCAGCGGTCGTCGCATCATGTCCTCCTCACCCCGAGAGCATGCCTGCGGCGCCGAGGACCGCTCCCGGGCCGCTCTCGCCGCGACATGGCAGCGGACATGGTACCCCACCTCGGCGGCGGTGCCCCCGAGCCGATGGCCGATGCCGCCGTCCACCTGCGCTGCGACCCGATGGCGGAGGGCAATGGCGCGGGCGATGGCTCCGACGCGAGCACGGTGATGGAACGAACAGGAGACCCGAAGGCGGGCTCCACGCGCGCCGCCCCATTGACGCACCGCCGGGACCGCCGTGTGCTGTGCGCCGAGGAGAACATCGAGATGGCACAACGTCGATTCACCATGCTCTGTGTTGCTGCGCTCTGCGCGGGAGGCTGCGGTTCGAGCGACGAGCCAGGGGACACCAGCACGACCACCACGTCTCAGGGCTCGAGCGGCGCCTCGAGCGGCGCCTCGAGCGGCGCTGGCGGCAACGGGCAAGGGGGAAGCGGCGGCGGCGGGACCGCGACGACGACCGTCGTCGTGAACGAGATCTCGGCCAAGGGCGGCGACTGGATCGAGCTCGGCAACCCGGGCCCGGGGTCGGCCGACCTCGGCGGGGTCGGCCTCTGCGACTCCGACGACAACGGGCTGTGCAACGCGGCCGACGCGGTCAGGTTCCCCGAGGGCACGCAGCTCGCCGAGGGAGAGTACCTGCTCGTCCTCGGCGATCAGGCCGCCGAGGCCGGCGTGGGGCCCCACACCACGTGCCTGCCGGACGGCGGCCCGACCAGCTGCTTCTATGCGACCTGGAAGGTGAGCGCCTCCAGGGGCGAGACCGTCTACCTCATCTCTCCGAACGACCAGGTGCTCACCCAGCTGGAGTACCCGATCGAGGCGGCGGCGGATGGGGAGACGTGGGGCAGGTTGCCCGACCTGACCGGCGAGGGCGCCGTCACGGCGCCGACCCCCGGGGAGGCGAACGCGGCGCCCTAGCCGCCGCCTCGGCGGGCCGCGGCGCCCCGCGCCGTCGGTCGCCGGCGTCGATCCCGCCGCGTCGCGTGGCTGCGAAGCATGCGAGGCCGTCACCGAACGGGCATACTCCTGTCACCGATGTCCGCGACCGAGATCTTCCGCGCCCCCTTGCCATCGCCGCGCGCCCTCCGGGCGCCCCATCCGCGCGTCGGGCCCGGTCGAGGGGCCTTGGCGCGGCGCTCCGCGCCGGCGGCGCTGGCGCTCTCGCTGCTCCTGTCGGGGTGCGGGGCCTCGGATCCGCCGCCGGAGGTGCGGACCTCGGGCTGCCCTCGTTGCGCCGGGGTGGCGCGGGTCGGCGCGCTTCCGGACGGCGACATCGACGAGTGCTCCGGCGTGGTCGCCAGCGGGCTGCACCCGGACGCGCTCTATGTGCACAACGACCACGGCGACGACCCCCGGTTCTTCGCGATCGGGCTCGACGGCGCGGTGCGCGCCGAGGTGGACGTGACCGGCGCGGCCGCGATCGACTGGGAGGACATCGCGCGCGGCCCCTGCCGTACGGGCGGGGGCAGCTGCCTGTACCTCGCGGACATCGGCGACAACGACGGCGAGCGCGACCGCTACGCCGTCTACGGCGTGCAGGAGCCGGACGCGCTCGGCGCAGTGCCGCGCGCCTCGACCGCCGAGGTGTTCGTGCTCGCGTACCCCGACGGGAGCCACGACGCGGAGACGCTGCTCGTTCACCCCACCACCGGGGCGCTCACCATCGTGACGAAGGTCAACAAGGGCAGCTCGGAGATCTACGAGCTGCCGGCGCTGCCCGCCCCGGGCGCGCCGGCGACGCTCGTCCACGCGGGGTCGATCCAGCCGCCCGCCGGGAGCGCGCGCTTCACGGGCGGCGACGTGCACCCGGACGGCGCCGGCGTGCTGCTGCGGACCTCCTCGCACGTGCTCTACTACCCGATGACGCCGGATCAGACCGTGGCGCAGGCGATCGCCGGCTCGCCGTGCGTGCTGCCGTCGCCCGACGAGGAGCAGGCCGAGGCGATCGCGTGGGTGCCGGGCGGATGGGACTACGTGACGATCGGCGAAGGGAAAGAGGAGCCGATCCACCGCGTGTCCTGCCAGGCGCCCTGAAGGGCGCGCCGCCCGAGCCCCGGACGCCGCGAGACGGCGAGGCTGCGCCCGCCGTGCGGCGGCGGCCCGGCGCGCCGCGCGCTCACGCTGCGTCGCTCGCCTCGCGTCGCGCGGACGCATCGAAGAGGTCGAGGCCGATGACGCGCGCGGCGGCCAGATGAGAGGCAGGCTCCTGCGTCTCCGAGTCGACCAGGAGCTCGGACGTCACGACGCGCGCGCCGCAGTAATCGAAGATGCCATGGTCGATCTGCGTCTTCATGGCGCCGAGATAGCCGTGCCGCGCGTACGTCCGCGCGTCGCTGCCCGCGATGGCGACGAGGTGGACCCGGAGGTCGCGGAGCTTCTTCACCAGCCCGGCCTCCGCGCTGTAGTCGAAGGCCCAGCCGTTCGAGAACACGCGATCGATCCAGCCCTTGAGGAGCGCCGGCATCGACCACCAGTAGACGGGATAGACCAGCACGAGGGCGTCCGCGCGCTCGATCCTCGCCTGCTCGGCGGCGACGTCGGCGGGAGGCGGCGCCTTCCTGCGGTGGACGGCGAGATCCGCCGCGGTGAACCTCGGATCGAAGGCTTCCGCCGCGAGGTCCGCGATCTCGGAGGAATTGCCGGACAGGGACACCCCCGCAGCCACCTCCCCGGCGACGCCATGGGTGAGCGACCTGGGCTCGGGATGCGAGACGACGATGAGCGCGTGCATGCAGAGAGCTCCTGCTCGCCGATCAGGGCGAAAGATGTTGTTACCTTTGGTAGGTTACCTTTGGTAATCGGACTTGTCAATCTAGGGCTGAACTGGCTCGCGAACGACTTTCGCCATGGAGAGAGCGGCAGACGCCGGCGCTGCAAGATGACCTCGCGACGGGCGAGGGAGACTGAGGCGCCGAGACCATCGCTGACGAGGACGGCGGCGCGCGCGGCCCCCGGCGTGGCGGGGCGCCGGGCGGATCACGGCACCGCGTGGCCGTCGACCCGGAGCTGGAAGAGGAAGTACGGCGGGATGCAGGCGCCCTCGCCCGAGCTCGTCCTGGCGCACACGTAGTCCTCGCGACAGGGCGCCTCCCTCGAGCAGCGGCGCAGGCCCGCGGGCGCGACGTGGCGGCTCAGGCACTCGGTGAACAGCGTCCCGCGGGCGAGGCAGCGGTTGAACGGATCGAGCACGGCGATGGCGCCGCAGACGCCCTCCTCCGGGAGCGCGCCGCAGCTGGCGGTGCACATGCCGCCGGGGAACCCGACAGGGCTCGTGTTGCACACCGCGGCGGGCGGGCACGCCCCGGGCTGCGCCGCCGCGGCGCGGTCGCGGTGCGGGTCGGCGTGGGGGACGACGGCGCCGACCTGGCAGGGGTCGCCGACCTCGGGCGCCGCCGGCAGGCAGACGCCGACGGTCGCCCGGTCCTCCCGCGGCGCATCGTAGGGGGAGCACACCAGCCCCTCCGCGCACGTCCAGTCCGCGAAGCTCGGGTCGCCCAGCCCGCAGCGCGCGCCGTGCCCGCCGCGGGCGCCGTCGCCCCGCTCGGGATACGGAACCTCGTAGTCCGGCGCCGCGCCCCGGGCCACGGCCTCGACCACCGCGCGCCGGCGCGGGAGATCGCCCGCGAGGTGCGCGGACTCGACGATGGCGAGCGCGTCGTGGACGCGGCCGGGAGGCTCCTGCCCGAGCAGGTGGAAGCCGGCGACCGAACCGCTCTGGTGGCACCCGGGGCAGGTCGTCTGGTCGAGCCGCCGGAGCAGGCCCTCCGGCGATCGGACGCGCGAGAGGCGGCCGAAATCGACGCCGCCGAAGTCGCGGGGCTCGAACAGGACGCGGAACGGCCGGTTGGCGCGGCGCGCGAGCCCGTGGGGCGTGGCCGACAGCGCCTTCGTGGCGAGGAACTCGTCGGGCAGGAGCGCGGTCCCCTCGTCGATGCGCGCGAGGTTCTCGGGGGCGGACAGCCAGGCGCGCAGCCGGTCGCGCTGCCTCGGGTCGCGCGCGATCCGGGCGACGTCGGGGGTGTTCTCGAGGGCGAGGGGCGCGTAGCGCCCGGCGCGCGCGTCCCAGCGGAAGGCGCGGAGCACGTACTCCGCGTGCCCGCCGAGGTCCGGGCGCACGGTGGACGGCCAGCGGACGCTCTGCAGGTTCACCACGAGCCGCGAGAGGTTCGCGCGATCGATGGCCGGGCGAGCGAGCGGGCCGTCGCTCGAGGTGAGCCACCGGGCGAGCGCCGGCCCGGAGAGCTCCGCCGCGCGCGTCCAGGCCTGCGCGAGGCGGCGGCACGAGGGCGCGTCGCCGCCGGGGGCGAGGAGCTCGAAGGCAGCGGTCATCGGGAGGCGCGAGGCGGCGGCCGCGGCGGCCTCGGCGTCGGCCGCGCCGGCCGGGGTCTTCGCGGCGTAGGCCAGCCGGTACACGAGGCGGGTCTCGCCGCAGGCCGAGGCGTGGAACGGGCGGCGATCCATCCGGTTCACCACGCCGATGAGCTCGAAGCGGGCGCCCTCCGCCGAGAGCCACCGCTCGTCGAAGAGGCGGTGCGCGTGGCGCGCGATGCTCGTCCCGCTCCTCGGATCGGCGCGCTGGACCTGGCGCAGATCCTCCGCGAGCACGCCGGCGACCGAGGCGAGCTCGGCGGTGCGGGACAGCGCGGAGAGCGCGGATGGCGCGCGCGGCGCTCCGGTGAGCACCGAGCCGAAGTCGAGGCCCGCGGCCTCGAGCTCGGCGAGCACCGCGCGATCCGTGACGAGCAGGAGAGGTCGCCCCGCCGGCGCGCTGTCCTGCCGCGCAGCGCCAGGCGCCGGCTCGCCCGCGGCCGAGCCGGCGGAGGAGGCCGGCGGGGCGGACGGATGCACCGCCGCGCTCGCGGCGCCCTGGTGCGGCGCGGAGGGGCGCTCGGACGCCCGCCACGCGCACCCGGCGATGCCGGCGCCGGCCGCCAGCGCGGCGAAGGCGAGGGCGTGACGGATGCGGCGGGCGGACATGCGGCCAGGCTACACCGGCGCGCGTCGCGGAGCGCAGCGCCGGGTGGCGGTCCGATTTGCCCCCGACGGCGGGAGGACCGGAAGAAAAGCCGACCGCGGCCCGGAGGTCATCGGGGCCGCGGGTCGCGCGCAGGGGCGGATTGCGCCTCGATCCAGCAGCGGAACAGGCGGGCCTCGCCCGGAGGGAAGAAGGCGGTGGGCGCCACCTCGGCGTGGTAGCGCCGGAACGCGGCGCTGAACTCCGCGGGATCGCGGTCGAACCAGGCCTCGGCCTCGGGCGATCCGCGCAGGAGCCGCTCGAAGCGGAGCCGCGCCACGAGCAGCGCCGACATCCGCACGCCGTCCTCGTCCGCGCCGAGCAGCGCCCGCCGGAGGGCGGGTGGGAGCGCGGGATCTCCGGCCGCGTCGCGCAGCGCGGCCACGGGATCCTCGGCGGTCATCGCGCGGGCCACGAGTTCCTCGTAACGCGCGTGCGCCTGCGCCCCGGTCAGCCGCCCCGCCGCGCTGCCCCGGGCCGCGCCCTCGCCTGCCCTCCCGCGAGCCGCGCGCGTCACCTGCGCCCCCCGCGCCGGCCGAGCATGCGCCGCGCGCGGCGCAGCTCCTCCCGCACGGCGGCCGCGTCGTTCGCGCCTCGCACCGTGCCCTCCATGCGCTCCAGCGTCACCCCGCGCAGGTTCGGACACCGCGGCGCGACCTCTTCCAAAAGGCGCCACACCGGCTCCGGCACGGCGTCGTCGTGGCCGTCGAGCCGCATCACCCGGCCGGAGGGCAGCCAGCCCGGATCGCTCGGCCCGCCGCCGGACAGGTGGATCTCGATCACCCGCGCGAGATCGAGCCGGGCCACGTACTCCGCCGGATCGAAGCCGAAGTTCTGCGCCATCGTGTAGACGTTGTGCAGGTCGAGCAGCAGGTGCGTCCGCGGCGCCCTCAGGATGCGCCCGAGGAAGCGCGGCTCGTCCAGCGGATCGCCGAGCACGAAGTAGCTGACGCTGTTCTCGACGCCGACGTCCTCCACGACCGCCTGCATCTCCCGGAGCGCGCGGCGGGCGACGGCGGCGCTGTGCGCGCTCATGGGCAGCGGGAGCGGCAGCCCGGCCGAGAGCCCGGCGGGCGCGCTGACCCCGAGGTGATCGGTGTACCAGCGGAAGCGGAAGATCGCGTGGTCGCGCCGCAGGGCCGCGCGCCAGCGGGCGCGCCGGCCCGCGTCCGCGGCCGAGGCGCCGCCGAGCGACCAGCCGACGCCGTGCGCGACGAACGGCCGGTCCGATCGGCGCGCGAGCTCGGCGAAGCGGCGGTGAAAGCCGTTCTCCTGGAGATCGGCCCCGGCGGCGTCCGGCGCGCGCCAGAGCGTCTCGGGCGCCACCTCGTAGTGGTCGGCGTCGCTCAGGATCACCTCGCCGAGCAGCTCGAGGAACTCCGCGTCGGGCTGGAGCGTGAGGCCGACCGGGATCAACGCGGGGACGTCCCTCGCCCCTCGACCGCGAAGAAATAGAGGAATCGCCTGGACTTGGCGGGCACATGCCCCATGCCGCAGGCCATCATCCCGTCGTCCTCGACCCCCTCGACGTCGACCCCGCAGCCGCTGGCGGTCGCCCAGCGCGCGCCCGACGGCGGCGCCTTCACGAGCCGCGCCCGCACGCTCGCGGCCCGGGCCTCCACGTTGTCCGCGCCGGCGTCGAGGCCCTTCCGGAGCAGCGCCCCGAGCGCGCCGATCCGCTTCGCCGAGATCGCGTCGTCGCGCTTCGTTCGCTCCTCCCAGCTCCCGCCCTCGAGGCCGCGCATCCCGTCGTAGCTCGGGAGCGCGACGTCGAGCTGGGTCGCGGCGACGGGCACCTTGTCGGTCCTGACCAGCACCAGGAGCGGCTCCCCGTCGCCGGCGCCGGGCACGAGCTTCTTCAGATCGGCCATGGTCGCGCAGACGACCTCGACGCCCGCGAGCGGGGCGAGATCCCTGTCCGCGCCGAAGTTGAGCAGCTCGCCGAACGCGTGGCCGCGCTCCCACTTGGCGCTGTCGTCGGCGGGGATCACGAAGACGAGCAGCGCCCTGTTCGCCTGTCGGGCGCGCCGGAACGCGGCCGAGACCTGCGCCACCGACCCCGGCGCGGCCGCCGGCTTGCCCGTCTCGTCGCACGCGGCGCCCTCGCCGAACGCCTCGCGGAGGAACGCGGGCCACGCGGTGGCCGCGAGCCCAGCTGCAGTCGCTCCCAGCAAATGCCTGCGATTCATGGTCACTCCTCGCCGGCGCGCGCGCCGGCATTGCCGATCAGCTCGCTCTCGGGCTCCGCGCGCCGCGAGGGCTCGGGCGCGAGCGGCGCGAGCTCCGCCCAGTCCGGGTGGAGCAGCCTCTCGCGGTCCCGGCCCAGCACGATCGGCGCCGCCCCGGGGGATCTCAGCATCACGCGATCGCCCGCCGCCGAGTATGTGCCGGTCGCGAGGACCGCGCCCGTGCAGCGATCCTCGATCGTGAAGCCGCCGGAGGCGTCCAGGAGGAGCGTCCGCAGCTCCGCGGCGTAGAGGCCGACCAGCTCCGCCTCCGCGCTGCCGGGCTCGAGCGCGCCGGCCGCGCCGGCTGCAGCCGAGGGCGCCGCGGCCGGCGCGGCGAGCGCATCGAGGGCCTCCTGCGAGGCCGAGGGCGTGAACGCGGCGGGATCGCCGGGATCGCGCGGCGCATCGGGCAGGGCCTCGATCACGCCCTGGGGCGCCTCGAGGAAGGAGCCGCGCTCGAGCAGGTCCGGCGCGGCGAGCGTCCACAGGCCGTCGCGCCGCGCGGAGATCTCGCCATCGACGAGCGCCGCGAGCGCCGCCGCGCCCGCCTCGCTGGCCCGCAGCGTCAGGCGGTCGTCGCGCGCCTCCTCGCCCACGGCGAGCCAGCGGACCTCGCCGCCGCCGCGCACGTGCGCGAGCATGCCCCCGCGCAGCTCGAGCCGCTCGGCGCGCCCCGCGCCGCGCAGCAGGGCCGGCTCCTCCGCGTCGAGGGCGACCGGCAGGATCGGCGCGCCCCGCCAGCCGTCGCTCTCGACGGTCCAGCGCGCGCGCGCCGCGGGATCGAGCAGCACGTACGCGGTGCCGCCCGGGGCGTCGATCGGCTGGGCGCACCCGGCGGAGAGCAGCGCCGGGCCAAGAAGGGAGAACGCAAGGAAGAGACCACGACGTCGGGGCATCGGGCGGAACCTCCGGGGAGCTGAGACGCCCGACGGCGGCGAAAGTTTCATCGCGCAGCGGGGCGGCGTCCAGCCGGGGCGACCGCCTCACCGGCGCCGCCTCGGCGCGGGGGGAACGGCGGACAGGGGGAGAGAACGCCGCCTCCGCCAGCCGGAGGGTGGCTCTTCTCCCGGTGTCCCTCGGGCATCGGCCCCGCAGGTGCGCCCTGCGATGTCCTCCGCGGGATGTCAGCCGCGGCGGGGGCCGCGCATAGACCCCGATCGACAACGGCGAGGTGCCCGGGGCGAGCCCGGAACGGCACGACATGACCGAGTGCGCTCGTGGAGCCGTGCACCGCACGCCAGCGCGTTACAGCGAAAGGGACAGACCTCATGAAGACCATCAGCAGCATCGCACTTATGGGAGCTCTCTTCAGCGTTTCCGCCGTCGCCGACGCGGCGGTCCAGAACCACCACGGCGGGATCTGCCGCGCCCAGGCCCCCGAGCACGCCAATCGGGTGTATTATCCGGCCATGGGCATCGAGGCGCTGCAAGGCGTCAACGTGACCTGCCCGCTCGTCACCACCGGAAGCAATATCAACTATGTCGAAGTCAACGTCAGGGACACCACCCGGCCCGCCACGGTCTGCTCCCTGACGGGCACCAACTGGGATGGAACGGAGGTCGGCAACCTCAGCTTCACCATCGCGCACGGAGAGAAATGGGAATCGGTGACGATACCCGACTCCATGAAGGGCTCGTTCGTATCGTACCTGGTCACCTGCTCGCTCCCGAAGAATCAGATCCTCACGAGCGTCAACGTCGGCACGCCGTGAGCGTCGGGGGCTGCGGTCCCCGAGCCCGCGCCCTGGAGGGGCCGGCCGCGACCCGCGCGGCCGGCCCCTCGCGCGACAGCTTGCCCCCCGGCGGCTCCGCCGGACGGGATGGGCCCTCCCGTACCCGGTGGACGAACCCCGCCCGATGGGTGACCCCGATTCGCTTCACGTCCACGCCGAGCATCGGTATAACGAGGAAGCCATGATGCTGGCCTACGTGTTCTGGCACTGGAGGCAACCGCAGGCCGCCGCGGGCGAGTACGAGCGCCGGCAGCGCGCCTTCCACGCGGCGCTCGCCGCAGCGCCCGCGCCGGGCTTTCTCCGGTCGTTCAGCGTCGGGCTCTCCGGGGCCCCGTGGGCGGCCGGCGGCGGCGACGTCTACGAGGACTGGTACCTCGTGCAGGATTTCGGTGCGCTCGGCGCCTTGAACGACGCCGCGGTCTCCGCCAGCCGCTCGGCGCCGCACGACGCGGCGGCCGCGGTCGCCGGCGGCGGGGCCGGGGGCCTGTATCGCCTGCGGGGCGGAGTTGCGCTGCGCGCGCCCGGCTACGCCCACTGGTTCGGCAAGCCCGACGGCGTGTCCTACGGCGAGCTGTTCGCCCGGCTCACGCCGATCCTGGAGCAGGCGAGCGCCGGGCTGTGGATGCGCCAGATGGTGCTCGGGCCTGGCCGGGAGTTCTGCTTGCACGCGGCGACCTCCGTATCGCTGCCCGCTCCGTTCGATCCGCTCGTCCTCCCGCTCCGGCCCGCCTGGCCGGCGCTCGACCGCGGCGATATGGAGCCGGCGCGCTGAGGCGCGCGCCCCATGACAGGTACCGGCCGGACGCCGCGCCCATGAAGGTCGATCTCGCCTTCGTCCCCGGCTTCTCGCGGTCGCTCGCGGGCTGGGAGGCCACGCTGATCGTGGGCGGCCGCGGCGCGGTGAGGTGCCACTGGATCGGACCGTCGGGCCCCGAGGAGCGCGCCGGGGCGCGCCCCGATCTCTCGCTGAGCGCACCGTCGTTCGAGGGGCTCTGTCGCGCGCTCCGCGGGCTCCCCGAGGCGCTCCAGCGGTGGACCCTCGACGACGCTCCTGTCCGGCACATCCGGTGCCTCGCGGAAGATGGGGTGTTCGAACGCCGCCGGTCGGTGTCGACCAGGACCGCGACGCCGCTCGAGGCGGAGTTCGATCGCCTGTGGCTCGAGCTCTTTTCCCTCGTGCGACCGGCGTTGCTCGACCTCGGCATGGCTGAGGCGCTCGTCGCGCTGGCCCGCTGACCCGATCCGGACCCGACCCCATGGCCCCTGGCAACATCGTCGCATTGCTCGGCACCCTCCTCGTGCTGGCCGTCGTCCCGGGCCCCAGCGACATCGCGGTGGTCGCGAGGTCTGTCGCCTCGGGATTCACGAGCGCGCTCTTCATGGTCCTCGGGATCGTCGCCGCCGATCTCGTGTTCATCGTGCTGGCCGTCTACAGCCTGACGGCCATCGCCGAGCTGATGGGCGGCCTGTTCGTCCTGGCGAAGTACGCCTGCGCTGCGTACCTCATCTGGCTGGGAGCTCGCCTGTGGATGGCCAGGCCCGATGTCGCGATCGCCGGGAAGCCGACCCACGCTGACCGGTTCTCCGCTTTCCTCAGCGGCTTCTTCATCACGCTCGCGGACCCCAAGGCCATCCTCTTCTACATGGGTCTGTTCCCCGCGTTCCTCGACCTGTCCCGGGTGTCCCTGGCCGACACGGCCATCCTCATGGCGATCGCCACCGTCGTCGTGGGCGGGGTGAAGCTCGGCTATGCCTATGCGGCGGAGCGGGCGACGTCGCTCTTCGAGAACGCCAGGGCGAGGAGGAGGCTCAACATCGCCGCCGGAACGGTGATGCTCGGCACCGGCGTCTACGTGCTGTTCCGGGGGTAGCGCGGCTCTCGGCCGCGCAGACGACGTCGCACGACGCCGCCTGCGCCGCGCAGCGCGACGGACCGGCGTGTGCGCGAGGTGCGACACCGCCGCGGCGCGTCGCGCCCGCATCCGTCGAGAAGCGCGCTGGTGCGGTATCCTACCGATCTGTCGCCTCGGCCTGTACGCTGAGCCCTTATTGCGGTATAGAATCGGTATTTCCCTGAAGTGCGCTCCCCTCCTTGTAGCGCGCTGCACATCGAGAGCTGGTGAATCGTGGGACGAGGACATGGCATCGGCCCCCCGAGGGGCAACGAATGAGCGGCGAGGTGGTTCCCTGTGACGCATCCACCACCGAGCTCGCCGCGGCGCGCCAGCAGATCGATGCGCTGGAGAGCGCGTTGGCCGAGGCGCAGGCCGCGCTGGCCGAGGCGCGGGCGGCGCTGGCCGAGACGCGGGCGGGGTACCAGGGCCTGGTCGAGGTGCTGAACCAGTCGCCGGCGCCCACCGCCATGTGGCAGGGAGACGGCTTCGTGTATACCTTCGTGAACCCGGCCTATCGCGCCGCCCTGCCCGGCCGCGAGTTTCTGGGCAGGCCGCTCGTCGATGTCGCCCCCGAGGCGAAGGAGCAGGGGCTCCTCGACCTCTTCAATCACGTCTACCGCACGGGCGATCCTTTCATCGCCAGCGAGCTCCCGGTGGCGGTCCGCGACCCCACGACCGGCCGGGACGAGCAACGTTGGTTCAACGTCGTGTACGCGCCTGTTCGCGACGGGGCCGGCGCGATCGTGGGGGTGTGCCACTTCAGCGTCGAGCTCACCGAGCAGGTGCGGGCGCGGCAGGCCGCCGAGGCCAGGGCCGATGAGCTGCGGCGGAGCGCCGAGCTCATCGCGGCGCAGCAGGAGACGATCCGCGTCCTCGGCACGCCGCTCCTGCCGCTCGCCCCCGGCGTCCTGGCCATGCCCCTCGTCGGGCCCATCGACGCCCGGCGCTCCGAGCAGATCATGGAAGGCCTGCTCCAGGGGGTCGCGAGGGAGGGCGCCTCCACGGTGATCCTGGACGTCACCGGCGTGGAGACGATCGACACGCAGGCGGCGAACGCCATGATCCGCGCGGCGCAGTCCGTGCGACTGCTCGGAGCCCGCGTGCTGATCACCGGCATTCAGCCGGCCATGGCCCAGGTCCTCGTGCAGCTCGGCGTCGAGCTGCGCGGCATCGCCACCTTCAGCACCCTGCGCTCCGGCATCGCGGCGGCCCTGGGCGCGAAGTAGCATCGCAACCTTGAAGCAATCAATCTCGTTGCGTACTTCCATCGCGCGCGCGCGGCCCGCGCGCCGGTGACGGTGCTTTCGTCCCGCGCCGCGCCGCGCCGCGGGCGGGCCGGACGGCGCGCGCGTTCCGTGTACAATGCGCGCCATGAACCGTTTCCTCCTGATGAGCATGTTGACTCTGGCCGTCGCGTGTACCCCCGAGCCTCGGGAGTTCGATACGGATAGCCCCTCGAGCGCGAGCGCGGGGACCTCCGGCGGCGGCGGCGGCGCCGGCGGCACCGGGGGCGCCGGGGGCGCCGGGGGCGGCTTGCCCGGCTGCGACGAGGGCCAGACCTCCTGCTCAGGCCGCTGCGTGGACCTGCGCTCCGATCCGGAGCACTGCGGTGTTTGCGACCATTACTGCCTGGGACAGGCGTGCACGCAGGGGCGCTGCGAGCCGCTCGAGCTGGCGTCGGGTGGGGTCGAGCCGGTGGACATCGCGGTCGACGACACCACGGCTTACTGGGCCGATGCCTTCGATCGCAAGGTGATGATGGTGCCGGCCGGCGGCGGCAATGCCTCCGTCTTCGTCGAGGGGGATCCCCCGTTCTCCCCCCGGAGCGTCGCGCTCCACGACGGCATGGTCTACTTCACGGACTCCGGCACCGAGCTCATCATGAAGTCGGCGGTCGAGGGCGGTCTCGAGATCCTCGCGGAGGGGCAGACGTACCCCATGGGCATCGCGGCCGACGCCGCGAACGTCTACTGGACGAGCGCCGACCAGGGCACGGTCATGAAGGTGCCTGTCCAGGGCGGCGACGCCGTCGCGCTCGCGACAGAGCAAGGCTCGCCGCTCGGCGTCGCGGTCGACGCGACCCACGTCTACTGGGTGAACGAAGGGGGCACCGTGATGAAGGTGCCTATCGAGGGCGGCGATCTCGTCACGCTGGCAGAGGGGCAGATGAAGCCCCAGGACATCGCCGTGGACGCCGCCTTCGTCTACTGGACCAACGACGGAGGCACCGTGATGAAGGCCCCGCTCGATGGCGGCGACCCCTTCGCGCTCGCGGAGGGGCAGCGCAACCCGCGGAAGCTCGCGATCGACGCCGAGAGCGTCTACTGGACGAACGACGACGGGACCGTGAAGAAGGTGCCAGTCGGAGGCGGCGACGTCACGACGCTCGCGACCGGGCAAGACCACCCGCTCGGCATCGCGGTCGACGCCGCGAGCGTCTACTGGACGAACAGCGCCGCCGGCACGGTGATGAAGCTGCCGAAATGACCTCGCGCGGGGCCGTCAGGCGCCCGCTCCTGCCGAGGCCGCTTGCCATGCTTGCCGTTCGGGCGCGACGATTCGGCTCTCCATGAGCCGCGCCGCCCTCCTGCTCCCGATCGCCCTCGTCGCCGCGTGCGCCGGCCCTCCGGCTCCCCCGCATGGCCCTGTCGCGCCGCTGCCTCCGGCGCCGCGCCCGGCGCGCGCCCAGCCCGCCCTGGCGGCGGCGCAGCCCGTGACCGCGCCGGAAGGGCTCTCCTCGGTGCTGCGCATCGCCGACCCGCGGCGGAGCTTTGGCCACTTCACGCGGCTCATGGCGAGCACGCCCGCCGGCGCGCTGCTGCTGGCCGCGGGCGCGATGGGACCCGAGGTGCTGCTCGAGCAAGCGCTGGGTCCGGCGCTCGCCGACGTTGTCGATCTGGGCGAGCCGATCGACCTCGCCTGGTTCGGCATCACGGACGCGACGTCGCGCCTCGTGGTCTCCCTGCCGGTCGCGGAGCAGGAGGTGCTGCGCCTCCACGACCGCTTCGTGCTCCAGGAGCACCGGGGCATGCTGCGCGTGGAGCGCGCGCGCGACGCGGAGCCCGACGAGGAGGCGCCGCCGCTCGTCTGCGCCTTCGAGACCGGCCAGCGCCGGGACAGCGCGCGCCTGCTCTGCGCCGAGGGCGCGGAGGATCTCGACGCCGCCGCCCCCTACCTCGTGAAGGTCGTGGCCCGGGAGCCGATCGAGGCGGACGCGCGGCTCGAGATCACGGAGTGGACCATTCGCGAGGTCATGAAGAGCGAAGGCGACGCCGCCGACGACGACGGCCACACGGGGGCGCTGGGCCGGGAGCTCGGCGACGCGCTCGTGCGCGACCTCGAGGGCATGAGCATGGACCTCAGGTGGGGCCGCGCGGAGGTCGACGTCGGCCTCAGCATGCGCTTCGCGAGCCGGCGCTCGCCTTTCACGCTGGCCTTCGCGCCGGCCGTGGCGCCGGACGCCGTCCCGCCGCCGGCCTTCCTGCGCCTGCCGGTCGACACGGCCGTCGCCTTCTACACCCAGGGTGCGTCCCGCGCGGAGCTCACCCCGCTGCGCGAGGCCATCTTCCGGGCGCTGCGCGACGACATGGTGGACGAGGGCTACGACGCGGCGGCGCTCGATCGGTTCCTCCAGCGGCTCGACGCGCTGGCGCTCACGGGCGGGTCCATCGTGGTGGGCGCGGGCGGGGATCGCGCCGCGGCGGAGCGGGCGCTCGCGGTCTACGAGAGCGGCAAGGGCGCGGCGCGCTCGCAGAAGGCCGCGCGCCGCGCGCTGCGGATCTGGATCCTCGCCGCGGTCGAGGAGCCCGCCCAGACCTGGATCTCGGGGGTGAAGGAGCTGCTCCTGCTCGGCGAGGAGCTGGACAGGCTCAAGGCGAGCGCGAAGGCGTCGGGCAGCGCCGCGGGGAGCGCGGGCGCGCCCGGCGCCGCGCCGGAGGGCCGCGCGAGCAAAGGCGAGGACAAGGAGCACACCACGCCCGTGATCGTCCGCGCGCCCGCCGCGCTGCCCGCGGGGACGCTGCACGTCGAGCTGCGCTCCAAGCCGCTCACGAAGGACGCCCCGCCCGCGCATACGACCCACCTCTACGTCGTGCCCGCCGGCCAGCGGACGTGGTTCGGGCTCGGCGAGGACGACGCCGCCGTGGTGGCCCGGCTGCGCGCCGCGACCGAGACGGGGCGCGACGAGCGCACGCTCGCCGCGGCGCCGGGCCTGGAGGCGCTGCGGCAGCCCGGGGCCCTGGCCGGCGGGCTCTTCTCGCTGGCGGGCCTCACGCTGCTGGCGGCGACCGGCGACACGGAGGCGGCGCTCGACGAAGCCGCCGAGAAGCTCGCCGGGCTCGCGACGCTGCCGGCGCGCGGCGAGGTCGCGATCCCGGTCGCGGTCACCTCCGAGCTGCTCGGCTCCGGCGCGGCCCGCGTCACCGCCCGCGTGCGGCTGCCCATGGCGGCGATCCAGGACGCGATCGCGCTCGGCTCGCGCTGACGCCGATCCGCCTCGGGGGAAGCTCGGGCAGCGCCCGAGGCACGCTCACCTCGAGATGTCGATCGTGGGCGTCTGGTCCGTCGTCCAGGTGGTTTCGCTCGGGAAATAGGTCGTGTCGTCGTTGCCACCCTTGGTCGTGTGGATCTGATACCGGCGCTTCGCTCCGCAGTTGAAGAGCGCCCCGTAAACGATCGATTTCGTCTGACCGGCGCCGACCACCTCGGACGAGTTCTTCGCGAGCTTGTCCCAGGTGCCGCCGGACGCCTTCACCTTGCTCTCATCCCAGTTGACCGTGAACGCCTGGCTGCCGGAGTTGTGCACGCGCACCGTGATCTGGCACCCGGCCACGGCGTCGTTCGGCGCGCTCGCGGCGACCGCGGCGCCGATGGGCACCATGGCGGCGGCGGCGATCAAGATCCGGCGAACGAGCACACGTCGATTGAGCTTCATAGCGAGTCCTCCTCGGGTCGTGCGGCCGTCGATTCACCGCGACGGCGCGCTCGCCAGCAATCTCAGCAATCGGCAGGCCAGGCGCGAGAGAGCGCCGAGCCGCGAGGATCGCGCCCTCGGCGCGGTCGCGCGCCGCCGGCCCCTGCGGCGCGCGACCGCGCCGAGCGCCCCTCGAGGCTGGCGCCGCCACGCCCATTTCCTCGGAGCGCCGCGGGTGACACACCGCCACGGCGCTGTCACGTGACACCCTGTGGCAGGTGAGCCAGCACGCCCATCGACGACCTTCGGCCGCCGCGACGGCAGGATCCCTCCATGCCTCTCGCGCTCGCGAGCGCCGACGCATGTCGCGCGTGGAGCGCGCACGAGGCCGAGCCCGAGGCCGGCCCTCGACAGCTATCCTCTTGGAAAAGTTCGGCTTTCCGGCGCCGCGACGCCGGCGCGCCGCGGCGCGCGCCATGAACAATTCGCCATTCATCGAAACATCAAAATCGTTGACGTCCGGAGATCGCTCCCATAGTCTCCTCGAGACTGGGCATCCCGAGCGCCTGCGGCATTCTTCCAAGATGACATGGCATCCACGCGGCTCACGGCTCGGTCGGGCCGTTGCGGGTGCCGGCACGTCGGGTAGTCACGCGCACCGGATCCGGCATCACACGGTGTTCGTGCGGACGTGATTCAAGGGGACACCGTCGGCGTATATCCCGTGAAGACGGGCCACATCACCGCGAATGGAGGACTGACCATGGCTGATCCCCCCGAGGAAGAGAAGAAGTCGCTCGTAGAGCTCAGCATCAACTTTCGGGCGAATCTCTTTCGCAAGAAGGACCTCCCCGAGAAGCTCACCACCGAGCGTGGTCGAATCGAAGAAGGCGTCTGGGGAATGCAGGAGATCAACGTCGGAGACGACGACTTCATCATGGTGTTCGGCCGCACCTGGGAAGGCGTGACGAAGGACACCTTCGAGGGCGTGCTCGACACGTCGGCAGAGCGCCTGGCTGGGCGCGACGTCAAGAAGCCCTGACGCGCTGCCTCCTGGGGACCATCCATGCGGAAGCCCACCAAGGACGACGAAGAGGCGATGCCCATCGATCTGAGGGCGCTGTTCTCGGTTCGGATGTACCGCCAGGCCGAGGTTCCCTTCGATCTCAGCGCCGCCGAGTCCCGAGCGGAGCATGGCGTCTGGCGATTCGATCGGCTCGACATCGATGGCTCGCCATGGGTGATCGTGTTCTCGTCGAAGTGATGTCGGGCCGGCTTCGCCGCCGGTTCGACATCGCGTCTCCTGCCGCCGGAGCGCCGCCGTGAGCGGTCCGGCGGCAGGGTTCCGCGAGGGCGTCCGGTTCGTTCGAGACGCCGGCTTCGTCTATCTCGACGACGGGCGCGCCTCGTTCCGGATCGGCGAGGCGGCCTTCGACGCGCTGCTCCTGGCGTGCCGCACCGAGGAGCGCGAGAAGGTCGTCGCTCGCTATCCCACGCTGTTCCGGCTGTACGACGCTGCGTCCGACGCGGAGGAGAGCATTGTCAAAGCACGGTTCGTCTAGCCGTGCCGGAAAGCGCGGGGTCGCGCTCGTCGCGACGCCGCTCGGCGGACCGGCAGCGCGCGTCCATCCCATCGGCGCGATGACCGTGGCCAGCTACGTCCAGTCGGAGCTGGGCGGCGAGATCGACGCGAAGGTGTTCAACTTCGGGTCGAGCCCGGCGAGCCGCGAGCGCGCGCTCGATGTCATCAGCGCGTTCCGGCCCGCCGTGCTGGGCTTCCCCGTCTACAGCGGCCACGTGGTCGAAGTGGCCGAATGGGCGAAGCTGTTCCGCGAGCGGCTCCCTGACGCGGTCTTCGTGGCGGGCGGGCCTCACGTCACGTTGACGTGGCCAGACTTCATCGCTCGCTGGGGCGGCGTCTTCGATCTCTGCATCGCCGGGGACGGTGAGCTCCCGTTCCTGGCGGCGGTGGAGGCCACGCTCGCAGGCGACGTCTCCCGGTGCTGGGGGGAGCCGGGCATCGGCAGGCGAGGCGATGACGGCCCGATCATGAACGGGATGGCGGCCCAGCTGCCGACGGAGCGCTGGGTCGATCCGTTCCTGTGCGAGGTGGTCGAAGACGGCGAGGAGCTCGTCTTCACGGATCGGCGAGACCGACGCATGCGCCGCGCCGTCGCGCTGGTGAGCAGCCGGAGCTGTCCTCAGAAATGCAGCTTCTGCGCCATCATCGCCATGCCGGGCAAATGGCGGGCGGCGCCGACGGAGCGGCTCGTGGGCTGGCTGGCAGGGCAGCGAGACCGCGACCCGTTCGATCACATCTACTTCATGGACGCCAACTTCTTCGTCTCCGCGCCGCGGGTCCGCGAGCTCGTGAGCGCCATGGCCGAGCGCCTGCCGGGCGTCACGTGGAGCACCTCCTCGACGGTCGGGTTCCTGCTCCACATGGCAGACGAGATCCCGTGGCTCATCGAGCGGGGGCTGCGCGGGGTCGAGCTAGGGCTCGAATCCGGCTCTGCGGAGGAGCTTCGATTCCTCAACAAGCGGGCCACCGTCGACGAGAATCACCGGGCCGTGGCGCTATTGCAGCAGCACCGCCTGGAGCTCGGCCTGGACTTCATCATGTTCTACCCCGACCAGACCCGCACGCAGCTGCTCGAAAACCTCGAGTTCCTGCAGCGCGCGGCACTGCTCGACGAGGAGATGTTCGACCACTATCTCACCGTGCTTCAGCTCTACCCCGGCACGCCGCTGCGCACCCTCTACGAGGGCCGGCGCGGCAGCCGCTTCGACCCGGATGAGCTCCCCGGGCCCGAGCCGCTCTTCGTCGACGAGCACGTCCGCTCGATCTACCGGCTGTTCATCAAGGAGTTCGCGCCCCGGTATCTCCCGAAGATCACCTCGACGATCCGCGCCCTCCAGCGCGAAGCGCGCGCCCTGAAGCTCACCGACCCGCCTGCGGCGCAACGCCGTCGCCTCGAGGCGACGCTGCTCCGCCACGTCCCGTTCAAGGTGCTCTGGCACCTGTGCGTCTCCGAGCCTGCCAGCTCCATCGAGGAGGCGTGGCCGTGGTTGACCCGCTTCGACGGTTCCTCCGAGAGCATCCGTGAGCTCGCGGCCATCCAGCCCACGAGGGCGCAGGGGCGCGAGCTCGCGAGCGCCCAGCCCACGACGAGGGCGCAGCGTCGTGAGCTCGCGATCATCCAGCCCACGCGGGCGCAGGGCCTGGACCGATGAGCGTCGAGCGGCCGCTCGTCGGGCTCGGCCTGGCCGTCACCCTGGACGACGTGGCAGAGCTGTGCAGGCGCCGCGTCGCGGGCGATGAGACGCTGGCGATGGTCGACTTCGTGAACCTGGGCCTCAATCCCTCGGACACGGTGCCGGCCGACGTGGCGGCGCTGCTCGAGGCGGCCGGCTGGACGACGGTGATCCATGCGGTCGACATCAACCTGACGACGACGGTCGATCTCCGCGGCTTGGAGCGGCTCCGTCTCGCCGGCGAGGTCCTCGATGCGGCCTGGTTCGAGGAGGACCTGGGCGTGTGGACGTGGGGCCAGATGTCGCTCGGGCTGCATCATCTGCCGCCGGTGCTGGATGCGGAGAGCGTCGCCCAGACCGCGGGGAACATCGTTCGCTGCGCAGGCGCGCTCGGTCGCCCGCTGATCGTGGAGAACCCGCCCGTCTACTACGCGGACGGGCCGCTCGACATGTGGACTTACCTCGCGGCCGTCGGAGACGCGGCCGATTGCGGCCTCGTGCTGGACAGCGGCCACATGATGGGCTTCCACATCAACACCGACGCCACCATCACCGTCGCCCCGCCAGGCTGGGCTGGCTGGCGTCGTGTCCGAGAGATTCACGTCTCGGGGTTCCAGGTGGTCGAGCTGCGAGGCCGCCCCGTCTGGATCGACCGCCACTCGGAGCCGCTGACCAGAGCGCAGCTCGACTGGGTCGGGACCGCGCTGGAGCACATGGGGCGGCGCTGCGCGATCTGCCTCGAGCTCGACGGGGCATCGCCAGACACGGTCGCGGCGAGCGTGGCAGCGGCTCGAGCGCTGCTGGACGCCCATGAGTGAGCGCGCCCCGGGGGCGGGGTCATCGGATCGCTACGACGCCGTGCTGAGGGCGCTCTACGACGTCACCGCGCCGCCGCCGACCGAGCCCGACCGGCGGGTTCGCTTCGAGATCGAGCGTGACCGGCGGATCCTCGACGTCGCCCGGCTGCTCTCCGCCGGATGGCCCCGGACCTGCTACTTCGAGCGAGCCCGCACCGGGGACGAGCTCATCTTCGGCGTGGCCGCCCTCATCCCCGAGCTTCGTCACAGCGCGCCGACGATCCGCCACGCCGTCGAGCAGGCGGCGCACGCCTGGATCGCGCGTCGAGGCGATCGGCTGAGCGGAGCGCTGTTCTCGTTCGAGCACGCGCGGAGCGGGGCTCAGCGCTGCACGAGGCCGCCGACGGACACGGAGCTCGGGGAGCTGCGCGCCCGCGGCGTGACCGAGGCACGTGTGCTCGACGTCGATTTCGACCTCCTGGCGTTCATCGGATCGCTCGACTTCCTGTCCGCTCGCGGCGCCCCCGCCGCATTCGTGCGCGATCTGAGGCCGACCGGCGGCCCTCAGGCCGTGGCGTTCTACGCGCGAGGAGGAAGGGTCGTGGCGGCGCCGCTGCGCTCGCCGGAACGGCCGACGAGCTCGTAGCGGAGCCGAAGGCTGGTGAGCCCGCCCGTGAAGAGCGAGCTCGAATACGTGGGCACGCCGACCACCGTGGCCGAGCGGAGGCGAGCCAGCAGCTCAGCGAAGAAGCAGCGCAGCTCCAGACGGGCGAGCCCCGCGCCGAGGCAGTAATGGACGCCGCCCCCGAACCCGAGGTGCCGGTTGGGCGCCCTGCCGACGTCGAATCGGTACGGATCGCTGAACACCGAAGCGTCGCGGTTGGCCGAAGGGTACGAAAGCAACACCGAGTCCCCGGCTTCGAACCGATGGCCGTCGACCTCGCACCCATCCGCCGCGGTGCGCATGAACCCCTGAATGGGCGAAGCCCAGCGGACCATCTCCTCGACCGCGCTGTCGAGGAGCGACGGGTCGTCACGGAGCCTGCGCCACTCGGCTGGGTTCTCGACAAGCGCCGCCACGCCGCCCGCCAGCGTCCCCCTGGTCGTCTCGTAGCCAGCCGTGATGAGGGTCAGCAGATGCGAGATCTGCTGCGCCGCCGCCAACGGCTCTCCGCCGATGAGCCCGCGGGCGACGCCGGACACCACGTCGTCGTCGTCGCCGCGGCGGGAGCGCCGGTCGGCGAGCAGAGCGGCCAGATACCTCACCATGTCACCGATGGTGGCCTCGAACGAGCCGGTCACGAACGAGGCCAGGCGGGTGTAGCTCGACGGCGCCTCTCCCAGGACGGCGGCGAGCACCTTCAGCGGGTACGGTGACGCGACCTCGGCGACGACGTCGCACTCGCCTCCGAGATCGGCCATCCGATCGACCGCCTGTCTGGCGAGCTCCGCGACGATCGGCTGCAGGCGGCCGAGGCCGTGCCCGGTGAAGTACGGCGCGAGGAGCGCGCGATGGCCGTCGTGCAAGGCGCCGTCCATCTCGACCAGCGGCCGGACCACGGCCCGGCCGGCCCGCCGTTGCTCGTCCGCCTCGCGCGGCAGGAGCAGCGTCCTCGGAGCATTGATGAAATCGCGGTGCCGGCGCGAGATCTCGGCGACATGGGCGTGGCGCGTCACGGCGTAGAAGCGCTCGAATCGAGGATCGTCGATCCGACAGAACGGCTGGTGCTCCCGGAGCAGCCGGCACGCGTCCTCGACGCGGCGCGGCTCGGCATGAGCCGCGGGGGTGACGAGCGTCCTCGCGGCCTCCTCGATCTCGCTGCGCCGGTGCGCCGTCAGGACGTCGCCCGTCATCGCGAGGATCAGGCCAGCACGAGCCGCATGTGCACCCGCGTCGACCAGTCGAGCCCTCCCTCGGACTGGTTCGCGGCGAGCGCCTCCAGCGCGGGCGTCCACTCGGCGCGCGCGATGACGGCGAAGCCTTTGCGCTCGTACCACGGGCGATTCCAGGCCACGTCGCTCTGCGTGTTCAGCACGATGGACCGCTCCCCTCGAGATCTCGCCTGATCGATGACCGCGTCCAGGAGCGCAGACCCGATGCCGCGGCGGCCAAACGACGGCTCGACGCTGATCTGCCCGAGGCACAGCTCCCCGTCGATACGCCCCATGTAGACCCAGCCGACGACGGCCCCGCCGAGCTCGGCCACGGTGATGCGGCCCTGCGCGATCGCCTGCTCGGCGGTCTGGGTCGGGATGCTCGAGCCGTCCGCCAGCTCAGGGTGTCCGGCCGCCGCGAACCGCTCATCCGCCGCGACGCCGATGCGCTGGATCTCGGCGATTTCTTCGAGCCTCGCGGGGCGGATGGTGATGTTGACAGCGGGCTTTGCCGAGCTCACCGGTCCTCGCCTCGATCAGAGATCCTCACCGTTCGGAAGGGTACCCGGGCGCACAGATGCCGTCAACTCGACGTTCTGCCGCGCGGCGCATCGCTGGCTCAGTCCGTCTCCACGCTCGACACGGCGCCCCCGGTGAGCGGATAACGCTGGCCCGCGGCCGCGAACGCCGCGCGTACGGCGCGCCGCGCCTGCGCCGTCGGGCTCCCGGGAAACAGCGATTGAAATGCCCACTCTGGCACGAAGGTCACGATGGGCTCAGCGAGAGGCCAGTGGCGCGCGTGCTGCGGCGGGTAGAGCGCCGCGTGGACGGTGACGAACCACCTGGCGCCGGCCGCGCGGAGCCACCACTGATCGGGCCCCGCCAGCGCCTCGGCGCGCTGGCGAGCCGGGGGATCGCCGAGGAGGGTCGCGAGGTCGACGACCGCTGCGCGCAGCGCATCGATCGACGTCGAGGCGCTCTCGCGAAGCTGGACGACCAGCGCCGTGGGCGGATCGCTGCTGCCCTCGATCCCGAATGTCGCGAGCGCCGCGGCGATGTCGTCCACCGCGGGCCGGAGCGCCGCCGCCGCGGTCCAGATCTCGAACCGGACCGCGGCGACGTAGGGGCACCGCACGGCGGCGAGCGCCGCCGTGACCGCGTCGACCTGATCCGGCGCGGCCCGCCCGACGCTCAGGCTGCAGGCTTCAGCCGCCAAGGGGCCCTCCCGCCAGGAACGCATCCACCCAGGCGCTCCGCCGCCCGCCGGCCGACCACACCAGCGGGAAGAACGATTCGTGAAGGGCCTTCGAGCCGGCCAGCTTGTACCGCCCGAACAGGTAAGTCGCCGGCGCGTCGCCGAGCTCGGCGTCGCCGCGTATCCAGTGAATGCCGTACGCCCACCGGCTGTTCGGCGAGGTGTTCGACCCGGAGCCGTGCCATACCCGGCCGTGAAAGAACGTGCACCCTCCGGCCTCGCACGCGACCGTGCGCAGCAGGGTGCGCTCGCCCAGCGCGTCGCCGACGGCGGTGACCGCGTCGCGGCCTTGATGCTCGGCGAACAGCCGCTGCAAGAGGTGCGGTTCGGGGTCCGCCCAGCGGTGCGATCCCGACGCGAACTCCAGCGCGCCGTTCGTGGGATCCACCGGGTCCAGGGCAATCCAGCAGCTGGCGACGTCGGGAGGATCGAGGGATCTGAAATACTCGAACTCACGGTGAAAATCGATCGGCAGCGAGCCTGGCGGCTTCACCCAGACGGTGTCGACGGCGAGCCGCAGCGAATCCCAGCCGAAGATCTCGGCGGCAATGGATGCGAGGTGCGCCGAGGTCGCGATCGAAGCGATCTGTCGATCGCATTTCCAGGCGTTCACGACATGACGTGGGACGTTGGGCAGGGTCGCGCCAGGGCGGTAGTACGCCTCGTCGGGGAAGACGCCGGTCTCGTACTTCCGGGCGAGGACCCGATCGAGCCGCGAGCGCAGCCGCCCCACGGCCGCGGGCGGCAACAGCGCATCGACGGTGACGTGACCGTCCTCGTCGAGCGCGGCTCGAAGCGCGCGCACCGGCGCGTCCGCCGCGTCCCCGTCTGCGCCGGGCGCCGGGCAGCCGAGCATGCCCGGGCGCTCAGCCGACGGCGATGAGATCTTGGTAGTTGCCGACATAGAATTTCTCGCGGGCTCCGGCGCTGGTTCCGGCCGCGTTGAAGCTCGCCTCGAAGCGACCGACCGGATCCGTGCCGCCCTCGAAATGAGGATAGTCGGTGGAGAACATCAGCATCTCCTCGCCGACCTGGGCGATCAGCCACCCGACGTCCTCGAAGAAGTGGGGGGTGACGCGGACGCGGCGGCGGAGATACTCGCTCGGGCGCAGCGACAGCTTGGCGACCGCCGCATCGCTGCGGAAATGGTGAGCGGCCTGGTCGAGGCGGCGCATGAAGCTGACGAGCCATGAGGCGCCCTGCTCGATGACGCCGACGCGCAGGCCCGGGTGCCTGTCGAGCACCCCGTCGAGGACCAGGCAGGTGAGGAAGCGCTCGACGGTGTGGTGAGCGACCGCGAAGTCCTTGGGTCGTAGCGTCTCGCCGGCCTGGTCGGGCGCCGCCTCGCCGGACGGCTCGATCCGATGATAGACGCCGGGGAGGAGCTCACCGCCGCCGATGTGCGAGATCACGGCGATCCCCGCCGCGGCGCAGGCGGCCCAGAACGGCTCGAGATCGGCGTGGCTCGGGCCGCGCTCCCAGAAGGCGTCGGTGGGTACCTGAACAGCGCGGATGCCGTCGCGCCTCGCAAGCTCGATCTCGGCCAGCGCCGCCTTCGGGTCATGGAAGGAGATTGCCCCGACCGCCACGAGGCGCCGGTCCCTGGAGCAGAAATCGGCGATGCCGCGGTTATGGGCGCGGCTCACCGCGGCCGCCTCGCGCGGCGTGAAGGCGCCGCCGCACAGCCGTGGCATCACGAAGGTCGAGAAGACGAGCTGCGAGCCGATCCCGAGCGCGTCGAGGAGCTCGCTGCGCTCGTCGCGATCGAGCGCGCCGGGCGCGAACCCCGACTTGGGGCCGCGGAGGGCGTTGTGAAAGACGCCCGCTCGATCGCCGAAGGACGCCGTCTGCCGGAGCGCGGCGTCGTAGAACGGCGCGAGCGCTGGTTCCCAGTCGGGCAGCGCGCGCCGCACGGCGGAGCGATACGCTGGCTCCGCGTACGCCTCGAGCCACCTCCGGGTAGGCATGATATGGCTGTCTGCGTCGTGGACGACCGTGTAGGGGAGCTCGGTGGGGTGCATGGCGCCTCCGTACGGCTGGCTCGACCCGGGCGCGCCCTCGCGGGACGCCAGGCTCACCCGACGATCCAGGAGAGCCAAAAGCGATCCGGCCTGTCAAGCGCCTCGAGCAGGCTCGCGCACGATTCGCGTGTGGCTGCCGATGAACACCCAATGCGTCCGAGCGCGAGGCATGACCGAAATGGCGGATCCGCGGAGCGCTCGGCGCCGCGAGCGTCGAGCGAGTCGACACAATGGTCGCATCGAGCACGGTCGACCGCTATGCACCGGCGTCCCCCGGGGTTCGCCGCGGAGGAGATCGCGCGCTCCGCTTCAGGCGTCTTCGTCGGCCCTCATGCGGCCTCGAAAGGGCTCGTCGTGCGTCGGGGAGACAGCCTTCATGCGCTCTCCACGGATGAAGCGTATGTGCCGACCATTTCGAGCGGCGCCCGTTGCGCCCCTTCACCTTGGGAGGCGCCTCGCCCGTGCCCGGCGCCATCGCGCTGACGCAGCGGCGATGGGCGCGGCGCTCACGCCCGCTTCGGCGGGATCGGGTACATCGCGGCGAGGTCGTCGTTCCGCCGGAACCCGAGCGCCTCCCGGTGCACGCGCAGCTCCCACACCGCCTGCGCGGCCGCCTCCCGCTGCCGGTTGTAGGCCGCGATCATCGCCGCCCGCTCCCGCGGATCGGCGCCCTGATCCCGGGAGAGCTCATCGAGCGCCTTGCCCTGCAGCTCGAGCTCGAGCAGCGCGACGTTGATCTTGTCCTCCGCTCGCCCGAGCGCCGAGGCCATCTCCCTGAGGATCTCGCCCGCGAGATCCGACGGGGCGGCGGCGGGCAGCCGCTGCCGGAGGCGGTCGAGGTACGGGCTCTTGTGCCCTTGATCCTTGAGCTGATCGACGAGCTTCTTCCACGTGGGCTCGGACATGCTCCCTCAGCGTAGCAGCGCCCCGGCATCGCACCGCCTCGCGCGGGCGCGCGGCGGGCGCGCGGGGCGCCGCAGGGCCCGGTCGAGCTTGCCCGGTCCGGGCCCTCGACCTCGCGCGCGGCGGCAGCGGGCGCCGCGCGGTCAGTCCCACCCCTCCAGCACGATCTTCCCCACCGCTCGCCCCGACTCCAGGCGCGCGTGCGCGGCGCGCAGGTTCGCCGCGTCGATCCGGCCGAGGTGCTCGCGGCGCGTCGTGCGGAGGCGCCCTGCGTCCACCCACGCCGCCACGCGCGCGAGGATCTCCCGCTGCGCGGCCATGTCCGGGGTCCCGTGGAGCGACCGCGTGAACATCAGCTCCCACGCGAAGCTCGCGCTCTTCGACATGAGCTTGCCGAGGTCGAGCGGCGCCGACGTCTCGACGATGCCCACGATGCGCCCGAGCGGCGCCACCACGTCCGCCATCGTGTCCCACCACGCCTCGGTGCTCTGCGTGTCGAAGATCAGCTCCACGTGCTGTATGCCCGCGGCCTCGAGCTGCGGGCGGAGCGGGGCGCGGTGGTCGACGAGGACGTCGGCGCCGAGGAGCGCCGCCCACGCCCGGCTCTCCTCGCGCGACGCGGTGGCGACGACGCGCAGCCCGGCGGCCTTCGCGAGCTGCACCACCATCGAGCCCACGCCGCCAGCGCCGCCGATGACCAGCGCCGTGCGCCCGGCGTCGCGGCCGTCGGGGTCGACGCCGAGGCGCTCGAACAGCCCCTCCCACGCGGTCAGCGCGGTGAGCGGCAGCGCCGCCGCGTCGGCGAACCCGAGCGTCCGCGGCATCGGCCCGGCGATGCGCTCGTCGACGAGGTGCACCTCGGCGTTGCTCCCCGGCCGCGCGATGCTCCCCGCGTAGTACACGCGGTCCCCCGGGCGGAAGGCGGCGACCTCCGCGCCGACCGCCTCGACGACGCCGGCGGCGTCCCAGCCGAGCACGCGCGGCGCGTCCTCGACCCGGGGCTTCGGCGAGCGGACCTTCACGTCGACCGGGTTCACGGCCACCGCGCGCACCCGCACGCGCAGGTCGCGCGGCCCCGGCTCCGGCTCCGGCAGCTCGACGTCGAGCAGGCTCTCGGGGTGATCGATCGGGAGGTAACGGTGGAGTCCTACGGCGCGCATGGCGTTCTCCTCTCCGGGACCGGCAGAAGGCCCCGTCACGCGTCGAAAGGTGCACCCGTCGCCCGCGACGCACAATCGGCCCGCGAAGACGAAGATTGATGAATGGGATTCATGAATCGCACCGGGCGCGCCTCGCCCGGAATCTCGGTGAGCCGGCGTTCGCCGGCGGCGCGGGCCTCCGCGCGGAGAGCTCCGTGCCCCTCTCCAGGACACCGCGCGGACGATCGAGCTCACCCCGTAGCCGCCCCCGGGCCGTCAGGGCGCCCGGAGCGCCTCGTCGAGATCGGTCCAGAGGTCGTCGATGGACTCGAGGCCTATCGAGAGCCGGAGCAGGTTCGGCGGCGCCAGCGTCCGCGGGCCCTCGACGGAGGCCCGGTGCTCGATCAGGCTCTCGACGCCGCCGAGGGAGGTCGCGCGGAGAAAGACCTTCACGCGGCCGGCGACGCGGAGCGCGTCCTCGGCGCCGCCGCGCACGAGGACGGAGAGCATCGACCCGAATCCGCCCTTCATCTGCCGCGCCGCCACCGCGTGGCCGGGGTGCGACTCGAGCCCTGGATACAGCACCCGCTCGACGCCGGCATGGGCCACGAGCCGGCGAGCGAGCGCGAGCGCGGTGGCGCTCGCCCGCTCGACGCGCACGAAGAGCGTCCGCATCCCTCGCAAGAGGAGCCACGCCTCGAACGGGCCGGGGACCGCGCCCTGCAGGTGACGCAGGTGGCGGATGCGCTGCCATGCCTCGTCGTCGCGCGCGGCCACGAGCGCGCCGGCGAGGACGTCGCTGTGGCCGTTGAGCGCCTTCGTGGCCGCGTGCATCACGAGGTCGGCGCCGAGGGCGAGCGGCTGCGCGTGGACGGGCGTGGCGACCGTCGCGTCGACGGCGAGCCGCGCGCCGCCCGCGCGCGCGATGTCGGCCGCGGCCGCGATGTCGACCACGTCCCAGGTGGGGTTCGCGGGCGTCTCGATCCAGACGAGGGACGTCGGGCCGCGCTGCACGGCGCCGCGGAGCGCGTCGAGGTCGGTCGCGTCGACGAGCTCGAGATCGACGTTCCACGCCGCGCACCACTCGGTCATCCAGAGGCGGAGGCCGTGGTACATCGCGCGCGAGGCGACCAGGCGCGCGCCGGGCCGCACGAGCGCCTGCACGGCCGTCGTCGCGGCGGCCATGCCCGACGCGAACAGGCGCGCGTCGGCGCCGCGCTCGAGGGCGGCGAGCAGCTCCTCCGGCGCGCGGTACGTCGGGTTGTCGTCGCGCGTGTACTCGTGGGCGGCGGGCAGGCGATACCCCTCGTCGCGCGCGTACGTCGTGCTCGCGTGGAGCGGCGGCACGACCGCGCCGGTCGCGTCGTCGACGAAGTGGCGCGCCTGCGCGGCGAGCGTCTCGGGAGAGGTCATGGGCGCGAGGATAGCGCGGGCGCCGCCGCTCGCGCCCGCCTCGGTCGAGGGCCCCTGCATCATCGCGACGGCGGGCGATGAGCGGCGAGGCGGCTCGGCTCAATCCACGCGGACGACGGCGACCTGCGCGATCGTGCCCGGCGGCTCGACGTCGACGGTGACGAAATGGCGCCCGATGCCGTCGAGCCGCTCGGGGATCGCGCCGCCGCCGCCCGAGATGTAGGCCGGGATGCCCGCGTTCTCGAAGGCGTAGAACGAGTGGATGTGGCCGTAGAACGTGAGGTCCACGCGCCCGTCCGCGAGCATCGTGAGGAGCTTGTTCGCCTCGGCGCGGCTGGCGAACGCGCCGTTGCGCGAGCCCACCGGGTCGAGGGGCGCGAGGTGCATCGTGACCACGTGCAAGCGCTCCCGCCCGTCGGCGAGCCAGCCGTCGAGCCACCCGTAGGCGAGCGGATCGATCGTCGCGCTCGCCGAGTCGAGCATCGTGAACTGCACGCCCCGGAACGCGAAGCTGAAGTTCCCCCGGCCAAACCACTCGTGATACAGGTCGTCCCGCGTGCCGAGCTCGTGGTTGCCGAGCGTCGCGTAGCAGGGAAACCGGAGCGTCTTCATCTCGCGCTGGAACCGCTCGAGCTGCTCGGTCGAGCCGCGCGCGGTGAGGTCGCCGCTGATGAGCGCGAAGCGGACGCCCTCCGTCTCGTTCATCTTCGCGTAGATGTCCTGGACGAGGTCGATCTTCTCCTGGACGTCGGCGAACACCGCGAACCGCCACGGCTCGAGCCGCGCCTCGTCGGGCGGGCGCAGCGAGAGGGTCGCCTCGGCGCCGGGCGGCAGGGAGAGGCGGAAGGTGCGCTGGGTCGGGAACGGCGCCTCGACGAGCTCCACCGGCACGCGCTCGTCCCCGACGCGGGCCGAGAGCTCGGCGTCGGCGAGCATGTTCTCGATCGTGATCGTCCACGGCCCGCCCGCCTCGTCGGCGAGGCGGATCGAGAGCGCGGGCGCGCTCGCCCAGAGCGCGAGCTCGCCCGGCTCCAGGCGGCGGATCGCCGCGAGCCCCTCGTCCACGGCGACGCGCGCCTTGCCCCGGGAGGCCTTCCCGACCTCCATGTCGCGCCGCGCGCGGCCCTCGGCGACGTCGAGGCAGGACAGGGAGAGGGGCGCGGTGAGGGCGAGCAGCGCGACGAGAGCGTCTCTCAGGATCATGGCGAGTCTCCGGGGCGGAAGAGCAGCGACAGGCGCGCGACGTACGCGGAGCCCGCCTGCACGTCGGCGAGCAGGCCCCAGCGGGGCGAGGCGTAAAGCCGGCCCTGGAGGCCGAGGTGGCCCGGGACGCCGCTGCCGAGGCCGGGGATCTTCGCGCCGCCGGCGTAACCGTCGTGCCGGTGCTCGTAAACCACCTTGGCCTCGCCGCGCGGATACCCCGCGTGCCCGAGGTACATGCCGAAGGCGAAATGGGGAATCAGGAGCTCGTTCCCCTCGAACGGGCGGCGGCCGTAGCGGTAGCCCTCGATCGCGATCCCCCACCCCATCTCCGCGAACGAGCCCCGCAGCGTGCGCCCGATGTGGGCGAGATCGAGCCGGCCCTGGAGGGTGACCTCGCCGGTGGTGATCGAGAAGTCGTCGGAGGTGTAGCGATGATGGGTGAGCGCGCCCTCGAGCTCGAGGAACGAGCCGTCGGCCGCGCGCGGGCCGTCCGGCGTGCCGGGGCCGAGGAAGCGATAGGCGGCCTCGGCGCGGAGGCGCGCGTTGTCGTCGTTGAGGGAGAACCAGCCGGAGCCCGAGAGGCGGAGCGAGCGCAGGCGCAGATCCATGCCCGGCACGAGGAACGTGCGGTAGGCGAACGTGGGGTCGTACACGTAGGCCATGCCGAGCTGCGTCTCGACCCAGGGCAGCGACGCGGGCGGGCTGCCGGTGCCGCCCTCCGGGGCGAGCACGCCATAGAGGTCCGCGAGGAGGGAGATCCCGAACAGGCCTGCGCCCGTCACGGTGGTGAGCACGATGGGGGCGATGACGCGCCGCGAGGCGCCGGAGACCGCCGCGCCCGCGAGGCCGCCCACGGCGAGGCCGGCCCCTGCGCCCTCGAGCGCCAGGAGGGTCCAGCCCGTGCGCGCTTCGCCGAGGAGGAAGTGCCCGGTGCCGTGCGCGATGACCCCCGGGACCACCGCGCCGGCCGCGGCGAGGGCGCGCCGCCCGGTGGAGACGTGTCCCCTCGCCGGCGCGGCGGCCGCAGGCGCTACGCTCGGCCCGGCGGCCGCAGGCGCTTCGCTCGGCCCGGCGGCCGCAGGCGCTTCGCTCGGCGCGGCGGCCGCAGGCGCTGCGCTCGGCGCGGGCATGGCCGGGGAGCCCGGCGCGTCCTTGCCCTCCCCGGCCTGGGCCGGCGCGGCGACGAGGAGGAGCAGCAGGGCGAGGAGGTGGCCTGTCGTACGCGTGGTCCTCAGCATCGAGCTCTGCGCGGCGGACGCCTACCGTGGCACGGTCGCTCGGACTTTGCACGCGTCGACAGCACCTGGGCCACGGCGCGGCGATGTGGCCGGCGACGTGATTGTCGGCCACCATGTCCATGTGTTGTATGTCCGCCACGCGCCGGGTCCCCCGCTCTCGGCGCACGTCGCCGAGCTCTGGTACCTTTCGGCTGCTCCGCCCCACGCGGCCGAGCGCATCTTGCCCTCCGGTACCCTCCAGCTGGTCGTCAACCTCGACGAGGACGAGCTTCGCATCTACGACGGCCCCACCCTTCGCCGCTACTCCGGTGCCGCCGTGTCGGGCGCGTATCAGTCCTCCTTCGGCGTCGACACACGCGAGCACGCGTCGATGGTCGGGGTCCACTTCCGCCCCGGCGGCGCGTGGCCGTTCCTCGGCGCGCCGCCCGGCGCGCTGACCGACACGCACGCCGACCTCGCGGATCTCTGGGGGCCGCGAGCGGCGGAGCTGCGCGACCGCCTGTGCGCGGCGCCGGAGCCGCGCGCTCGCTTCGCGCTGCTCGAGCGCGCGCTGCTCGACCGCCTTTCGAGGGCGCGGCCCGGTCATCCCCTGGTGCCGCCCGCGATCGCGGCGCTCGATGGAGGCGAAAGGCGCGTCGCCGACGTCGCGGCCACGCTCGGCATCAGCCACCGCCGGCTCATCGACGTGTTCACCGCCGAGACCGGCCTCGCCCCGAAGGCCTTCGCTCGGATCACGCGCTTTCGGCGGGCGCTTTCGCGGGCCGAGCGGGAGCGCGAGCCGGACTGGGCCCGGCTCGCTGCAACGTCAGGGTTCTGCGATCAGTCGCACCTGATCCGCGAGTTCGTGGCCCTCTCCGGCAATTCGCCGACCGCGCTCATCGCCCAGTCCTCCCGCGAACACGTCAAGTTGCACCACATCGCCATCGCCGCGTCAGCCGCGCCGGATGGGGCGCGCCGGAGGGACCGGCAACACGCGCGACCTCGAGATGTCCTGACCCGATGACCGCGAAGGATCGGCGCGGCGCCTGGGCGCGCCGCGGCGCGACCGGCGACGAGCCCGGCCGTTTCCAGCTCGTCCGCCGGCTCATATCACAGATATAATATGAACTCCTGACCGGTGCGCTGCTACCCCGCCGATGGCTCGTGAAGCTCGACCGGGTTGCCGTCCGGATCTTCGATCTGGATCTGCGCGCCCCCTACGCCGCGTTCGATGTCGTTTCGGAAGGGTGTCCCGGCCGCACGGAGTCGTTCGATGATCGCGGCGAGGTCGTCGACGTACAGGACGACGCGGTTCCAACCGCCGGCGACCTGAGCGCGGCCGTCGGGCAGCGGGCGCGCGCCGGAGCTGCCGGGGCCGCTCAGGAGCAAGCGCAGGTCGCCGCGCGAGACCATCGCGAACGCCGTGCCGGACTGCAGGTCGAGCGCGAAGCCGAGTCGCTCGGTGTAGAAGCCAACGGCGCGATCGACGTCCGTGACCTGATAACGGACGACCGCAGAGGTGGCATCGGGGGCTCCCGCGGCCGGGGTCGATTCCGCCGATGGCTCGTGAAGCTCGACCGGGTTGCCGTCCGGATCTTCGATCTGGATCTGCGCGCCCCCAACGCCGCGTTCGATGTCGTTTCGGAAGGGTGTCCCGGCCGCGCGGAGTCGATCGATGATCGCGGCGAGGTCGTCGACGTACAGGACGACGCGGTTCCAACCGCCGGCGACCTGAGCGCGGCCGTCGGGCAGCGGGCGCGCGCCGGAGCTGCCGGGGCCGCTCAGGAGCAAGCGCAGGTCGCCGCGCGAGACCATCGCGAACGCCGTGCCGGACTGCAGGTCGAGCGCGAAGCCGAGTCGCTCGGTGTAGAAGCCAACGGCGCGATCGACGTCCGTGACTTGATAACGGACGACCGCAGAGGTGGCATCGGGGGCTCCCGTGGCCGGGGTCGATTCCGTGGTGTGGGACATGCAGCCTCCAAGTGAGAGGATGACCAGGATGAGGATGATCTTGAGGATGATCTTCATGAGCCGATTCTGTTGTCCGCGCGCGCCGCCGTATTGGACAAATTGGAAGCCGCGGCTCGAGCGACCGCGACGTGGTCCTCCTTCACCGGCAGGTGTCGAGGCTGTTGCCGCGTGAGTCGGTGAGCTCGGCTGGTCGGTCCGCGCGCTCGGGAGGGAGCGCCTTGACGCCAAGCTTGCTCACCCCCCCGGCGCCACCGGCAGCGCGCAGCGCTGTGGAGACGCGCGAGCCCGAGATCGGGACCGGCTCAGCCGAGATCCGGGAACCAGCTCCCGTGGATCCCGAAGGGAACGCGCCTGGGCAGCGCGACGGTGGCGAGCGCAGGCGCCGCGAAGTCCGCCGCATCGAGCACGACGAGGTCGCTCGCGTTCCGTTGGCGATCGTAGACATAGCAGATGGCATAGCCGTCGTCCTCGGCGGACCCCGGCGCCCTGGGGACGAAGACGCACTCGCCAGGGATGCGATCCGGCCCGGCGTCATGGACCGTGGAGCGGCCGGTCGCGACATCGTACTTGCGGAGCGCGGTATGGGTCGGGATGCCGTTTGCCAGGTCGCGGAGCTCGAGCGCGTACACGTACCGGTGCGCCGCCCCCGTGCGGCGGTCGTCGATGCGCGGGAACTCGGCGTGCAGCCCGTCGAGCGCGGTCTCATGGACGACGCCCTTCTCGAGGTCCAGGGTGTAGCGATGGAGCCGGGAGGGCGCGTCCAGCGTCGAGGCGCGCATGACGTCGAGCACGATCGTCCCGCCTTCCTCGTAGGCGTTGGCGGTGTGAACGATGCTGCAGGGCGCGATCGGGAACCAGCGCACCTGGTCGCCCCTGCCGTCGCGCGGCAACACGCCGATGCGCGCGCCGTAGTCGTCGCTCCACTGGATCGGCACGGGAGTGCGCCAGCCATGGAACAGCACCGGGAGATCGAGGAAGACCGCGTAGCGCCTCGTGATCGCGAAGTCGTGCATGTAGGTGGGGCTCCCGACCTCGATCGGCTCCGACTGGACCAGCTCGCCGGACGCATTCGCGCGGTAGTACGTGACGAACGGAGCTTGCAGGCCGTAGGCGAAGAACAGCAGCTCTCCGGTCGAGGGGCAGATCTTCGGATGCGCGGTCATCCCACGGGTCAGGCCGCCCGCGAAGTCGAACGCGCCGACGGTCTCCAGCGCGCTGGTGACGGCGACCGGGGGCGCCGTCTCGACCAGGGCCAGCAGCCTTCCCGCGTGACGAACGATGTTCGTGTTCGACGTCGTGGGCGCGTCGATCCAGCGGTTCCGGTACCAGCGGGCTCGACCGCCCTCGATGCGAACGCCGTGCAACATGCCCTGGCCGAGGAACCAGATGGGCGAGGGGCCGTTCCTCGGGTTGGGCCCATTGCGGACGTAGGTGCCCGCCAGCTCCGGCGGCAGCGCCCCGGTCACGTCGAGGTCGTGAACGGTGATCTCGTCGGGCACCGGGGCGAAGTTACCGGTCAAATGAAACGGCAGGGGCTCGGGCGAACTGGGTCCAGACATGCGCTCTCCTCGTCGTGGCCGTACCCGCTCCCCTCGGCCGGAGGACAATCGCAATGGGACACCCGCGTTCGTCGCGCGTGCAGGGTGAAGGCTTCTTCTCGGCGGGATGGGCGCCCCTGCGCACCCGCGGGCCATGGTAGCAGCCGCGAGGCGGGGCGCAATCGCGCATCTCGGCGGGATCGGCGCCGCCAGGTCGCCCGCTGGGCGGCGGGCGTCCGGGTTGGACCGAGGGTCTCGGCCCGACGGTCGCGGGCGGAGCCCGCGCAGCGAGCCCGATCCGCCGTCACGTCGAGTCTGAGGTGATGCGGAGCGGCTGAAGGCGACCGTACGTCAGCGACCGCCAGAGCCACTCCGCCGGCCCGAAGCGGAAGCGCGACAGCCATGCGCGCGCGAGCAGCACCTCCAGAACGAAGATGACGAGCGTGATCGGGGCGATGTGGACCGGGCGGAGCCGTCCGGCCAGCCCGAGCCCCCAGCCATAGAAGAGGAACGTGCAAACGAGGCTCTGAAGGAGGTAGCTCGTCAGGGCCATCTGCCCGACCGGGGCGATGCGCATCAAGGCGCGACGCCAGGCGGGCTTCTGCATCAGCAGGACGACGGCGGCCGCGTACGCGCTCGCGAGCGCCATCGCCCCCAGCTCGGAGGGGATGACGAGCGCGAGCCCGACGGACTCCGGGACGGCGACGCCGTGGCGCTGGAGGAGGCGGCGCCCGGCCATGAGCGAGGAGCCCGCGATGCCCAGCGCGAGGCCCCAGGCAAGGAGCTTGCGGAAGAAGGGGAGGCGCTCGCCGGCGTCCTGGAGCAGCCTCGTCGTTCCGGCCCAAACTCCGACGAGGTACCGCCCGAGGACCCAGGCGAAGTACCACAGCCAGATCCGCCCCACATGGTAGTAAGCCTGCTTCACGTGGATCTCGGGGAGCGCGCGGCGGTCATGCGCGGTGATCGCCGCGAACACCTGAGCCTTGAACGCCGCAGGGTCGGCCGGCTCCGGCGTGACGTGCGCGATGACCGCCGAGACGGCGGGGATGGATGCGACGAGCTCCGGCACGAGCGTGAGCGCCGCCGCCCAGGCGAGGAGCTTCGCGCCCCGCACGCGTCGAAAGAGCGCGAGGCCCACGCCTGCGATCGCGTATCCCCACAGGATATCTCCCCACCAGAGCAGCAGCACATGGCAGACACCGATGAACGCCAGCGCCGCGAGCCTCCGGAAGTGTGTCGGGAGCACGCTGCGCCCGGCTGCCTCGGCGCGCTGGAGCTGCAGCGAGAACCCGAGACCGAACAGGAAGGTCAGGAGCGTCATCGCCTTCCCGTCGACGAAGACGTTGTGCAGGACGAGGAACACCTCGTCGGCCCGGCCCCTCTGCGCGATGAGCTGGTCGCGCGGCATGAAGGCGCGCCCGCTGAACCATGGCAACGTGTTGGCGAGGAGCACTCCATAGAGTGCGAAGCCTCGCAGCACGTCGAGCACCGGAATGCGCTCGGCAGCGGCTGTCGGCGCCGCCCCTGTCGCCTCCGCCCTCGCCGGCTCGGCGCCGGCCCCGCTGGTCGCTGTCATCGTCGCAGGATGATAGAGGTTCGCCGGGCGATCACCACCACCTCCGCTGCACGTCAAGGCATCGCAACGTGACCCACGCGCCTGGGCACTCTCGCCCGACGTCGCGCGCGCGCCTCGGGCCCCGCCGCGTCGTCACAGAGATCCTGGCGGGACTCTTCCGCGGGCGCTAACCGTCGCGATCCGTCGCTTCCCCGGGGGTTTGGGGAGGGCGTGACGACGGGTCGCACCCCCTGCCGCCGCCGCGGCCCAGCGCCCGCGCGGCCGCGACGCGCACCTCCGCGCGCTGCGCCGTCAGCATCGCTGCCATGTCGGCCGCCGGAGCCCGCGCGCCCATGCACGCGAGCACCCGCAGCGCACGTGCCTGCGCCGCAGCCGAGCCGCCCCGGAGCACATCCACGAGCCGCTCGATCGGGCCCCACCGCGCGAGGTGAGTCAGCGAGAGCGCCGCTCCGTCCGCTAGCCCGTCTCGCTCGCCGGCCAAGCGCTGCAACAATGCATCGAACGGCGCCCGTTCGCCCAGTGCAGCCAGCAGCCGGCAATCCCCGCTTCCCAACCAGCCGTCCTCGCGATCGAGCCTCTTCAGCCACGCGGCCAGCCAGCGCTCCGGCGGCACGCGATTCCCGAGCGCCGAGAGCGCCCTGCTGACCGCCTCGCGCACGCGCGAGCGCGCCCTGTTCACGGTGCTCGCCATACCGATCCACGCGCTGCGGAGGCGCCGTGCAGCCGGTGAGGGCGCGGAGGCGGGGTTCGTCACTTGCCCATGTTGCCCTTTCCGCTACAGGACCAGCCCCAGCACCCGGGCGGCGATCTCTGGCTCGACCCGTTCCCAGGAGCAGCACCGCCCTTCGAAGAAACAGAATCGGCGTATCAGCTGGCTCACGAGCGCGCTGCCCCTGAGCTCGATCGATGGATCAAGCACGGGGTTTCGGAGTGCCAAGCGACTGAGGGTCTCTTCGCCGAACACGGTGTGAAATGGATTGCTCCTCAGCAACGAGCCGGACCACTGCGCCTCGAGGGTGAGACCCGCCTCGATTTCCGGTACCATGCACCACGCCTCGCGCCATCGGACCCCGAGCTTGCTCGGTAAGACCTTGGCGGATTCGACGAGCGCTCGCTCGGACATGAGGACACAGCGGTCGAGCCGCGCCGCGAGCACGTCTCGCTCCACCCCGAGGTCGCGGAGCCTGGCCGCATCCTGCCAGATGAGCGCCCCGAGCCGCTCGTCCGGCCCGAGGAAATCACCCCCTGACCACCCACCCGCGCGTAACCTGGCGTGGATCCGTTCGATGGGAGCGCCGATGTACTCCTCGATCGCCACCTCGATGTCGTGCGGGCTCCAGCCTTCGAGGTCCATGGGTAAGACGTCCGGCAGCGGCGTCGCGCGTGGGCTGCCGAGCGCGTCGCACATTTCCGGCGGCAGCTCGGGCGGAGCCGGCGCTCGTGCGAGGCGCGTCGCGAAAAACTCGGCTGCCCACCTCGACTGCTCCACCCGATGGCGCCACACGAGATGCCAGCAGAGCCGGAGCCCGAGCACTGGATTGAACGCGCGAAAGATCGCCTCGATCGGGGAGCGGCGCACGCCAGGAGGGTCGTTCTCACTGGGGATGTCCGCTCTCAGCAGGTCGTCGAGGTCGGACACCGATTCAGTCCCATCCCATCGAGCGACGGCCAGCTCGGACAGGCCGGCTATCATCCGCTCCTCGAACTCTCCCTCATGATCCTGGATGAACTTCGCGAGGACGCGGTCATCGTCCGAAGTCGACTCGACGTGCATCGTGCCGCTGTCGACAGCTCGGATGTTGTCCATCACGCGACCCCTGAAGAACGCCCAGGCGTCATCGACCGTCTTCAGAACGATGCTGTTGCTCATCGGCGTTCACGCAATGTGCACGGTATGCCCGACCGGTTCAATCCGGATCGCATCGGCGCCCCTGACGCGCGAGCGAGGACGTCGCAGCGTCTGCGCCGGTCATGCCTCGTCGTCCTCCAGCGCCCCCCTCACGCGAAAGCACCCTCGCCAGCGCGTCGTCCACCGCGGCCCGGACAACGCTGGATGGATCCGCGCGCAGGGACCCTAGCGCCACGAGCGCGCGCTGCGGCATGGGCGTCTTGTACGACATCGTGCTCGCCGCATGAGCGCGCACGTGGGGCAGCGGCGACCCCAACGCCTCGAGGGCGCGATCCCACGCCTCGGTCGGCCAGCGAGGGAGCCCCGCCAGCGCTCCGAGCTCGAGCCTCGTTCCGAGCTCCCTCAACAGCCCCTCAGGCATCTCGCCGGCCAACACGCGCATCGCATCGCCGGAAAGCTCCGCCAGCGCGGCGGGCGCGTGCGCAGCCCCCTCCCGCGCGATGGCTTCAGGACGATCGCGCCGTCGTACCAAGCGTGACGAGAAGCTCATCGAGCTGCTCGAACGTCTCGCCCATCCCGCTGTACGCGCCCGAGGCCAGGGCGGCGTCGCGCGCTTGCTTGGATCGATAGAGCTCGTGCAGCACCTGCAGCGTCTTGCCGCCTTTTTCCTCGAGGGTCACGGTCGTGACGGCGCCATCGTCGCCCGCTTCGTCGTTCGTCCACACGATGCGCGAATGCGGTGTCACTTCGAGGTACGTGCCGAAGAACGCCATCGACTGCGCGGCATCGTGACCAAAGACCAGGCGGTAGCTGCCGCCGGCGCGAATATCCGCTTCGTAGGAGAGTAGAGGCACGGGCATCGACTTCGGTATCCACCACCGCCTGAACAGCTCCGGCGTGGTCCACGCCTGGAACACGATGCGCGCCGGGGCATCGAAGGTCCGTGTGACGACGATCTCGCGATCGGACTTCGGTTCCACCGTCGTGCGATTACTCGTCAATTTGGGCTCACTCTCTTTACTTGCGTCCATCGACGTTCTCCTTTCGTTTCAGCTCCTCGATGACCTTGTCCAGCTCGTCGAAGCGTGCGGCCCAGAGCTGGCGGTACCTCTCGATCCACGCCGTCTCTTCGTCGAGCCGGCGCGGGCCGAGCTTGCAGGTACGCACGCGGCCGACCTTCTCGGTGGTGACGAGCCCGGCCCGCTCGAGGACGCCGACGTGCTTCTTCATGCCCGTGAGGGTCATGTGAAACTTCTCGGCGAGGTCCGTGATCGAAGCGTCGGCTCGTCCGAGCTGCTCCAGAACGCCGCGCCGGGTCGCGTCGGAAAGCGCGGCGAAGGAAGCATCGAGGCGGGCACTCGAACACTGAACCATGTGGTTCAGTATCTAACGCGCGAGTCGGCGTCGTGCAAGAGGAGATCGAGCGCGTGCTCCGTCGCGAGCCGACTTCGATTCAGAAATTTGCGACCATTTGCAGTGACAGCGGAATGCGGCTCGGCGCCGCCACCCCGCCTCGCCGGGCCAACGCGCCCCTCGCCGCGGGGGTACGGGGCCAGCAGGCGGTTGGACTACCTAATCCCGTACGGGGCCAGCAGGTCGGCGGCACGCTGCCCGACCCGGGCGCGGGCGGGGCGGGCGGCTCACCCCAAGGCGGGGGGGCGGGGCGGCGCCGGCGGCCGGCGCGAGCGGCGCGGGCCCCGCCAACCCGGCCGGCCCGGCCACGAGCCTCGAGGGCGGCGGCACGGCTTAGGGTGCCGGCGAGCGACGCAACCACGGCGGCTCGCGGCGATGGATCGACCGTCGCGAGCTCTCCGGGCCCACGGCTCGGCGGTTGGGCCCGGGTTGGGTCCATGCCACCCGAAGGGGTGCGATCCGTCGTCACGCCCCCCCCCGAAATCCCGCCGAAAGCGACGTACCGCGACGGTTCGACACCGCACCGGAATCCTGGCGGGACTCTTCCGCGGCGCCGAACCGTCGCGATCCGTCGCATCTCCAGGGATTTTGGGAGGGCGTGACGACGGATCGCACCCCCTCAGGAGGCATGGACCCAACCCCGGCCCAATGGTCAAGCCCCGGCGATGAGGAGCTTGCCATGACCGATCCGTCGCCTCGGGCGGCCGTGGTCGCCTCGCTCGCTAGCGCCCTGAGCCGCGCCGTCGCCCTCGGGGATGAGGTGGCGGCCCGGGTCGTCTACGAGGCGATCGGTCGGTTGCTCGGGCTGCCGCTGGCACCGGAGCGGTGAGCAAGCTTGGGCCGAACGTCGACTGGCTGCCGGAGCCTTGCCGCTCGCCAGTGCCCGCAGGCTCTACTGGGACCGCCCGCGCGCGGTGGTTGCGTGCCGAAGCGCCCCGGAGCCATCCGGAAAGTGATGCCGGCAAGCAGCGCGTAGGTAAAAGAAGCCGGATCGCAGCGCGAAGAAGTGTAGCGCAGCAAACCGAAAGGGTGGGACCGCGAGCGTCGTGATGGCTCGGTCCTGGGTCGAAAGAGCGTGGTCCGGGCAGCGCCGAGCGCGCTAAGGGGCGCATCGGCGTGCCGTTGTAGATGGCCTCGAAAATCCGCAGGAATCTGACCGCGACAATCCGCGGAAACGTGACCCTCGCGTCCGCAGAGAAATGACCGCGGCGCCCGCGGGAATCTCACCCTGGGCGCCGCGGAAATCTGACCCGATCTCGCCCGGGTCAGCGCCGCTTCGTTGCCGCGGGCGCAGGCGGCTCGGCGGCCTCCGCCCTCGGCTTGGAGCGCGCCTCGCTCATGGCCAGCGACTCCTTCTGCCGCCACGAGTCGGCATCGATGTCGAGGATATGGCAGTGCTGGACGAAGCGGTCGATCAGCGCCGAGACGCAAGCCGCGCCCGGAAAGACCGTGCTCCACTGCTTGAATGGCAAATTCGTCGTCAGCACGAGCGAGCGGCTCTCGTGCCTGCGGCTGATGATGTTGTAGAGCAGGTCGGCGGACTGACGGCTGCACGGCAGGTAGCCGATCTCGTCCAGGATCAGCAGCGACGGGGACGTGTATTTCCGCAGCCGCCGCTCCAGGGCCGGCAGCGACTCCTGCTTGAGCAGATCGGCGAGCGCGGCCGACAGCGTCGTGAAGCGCACGGTGTAGCCGCGCTGGAGCGCGAGCATGCCGAGGTTCTGGGCGAGCATGGTCTTGCCGACGCCGCTCGGACCCCGAAGCAGGACGTTGTGCCCCTTGGCGATGAAGTCGAGGGTCATCAGCTCCTCGACGAGCTCGCGCTGGATCGTGCGTGGGTGGTTCCAGTCGAAGCGCTCAAGGGGCTTGAAGGTGCCGAGGGTCGCCGCCTTGGCGCGCGCGGCGAGGTTGCGCTCGGCGCGCTCGCGGCGGGCGATGGCGGCGAGCTCCTCGAACGTCTGCACCGGCGACAGGCGCGCCGTGGTGGCGTGCGCGATGAGCGCGAGCAGCGCCTCGCGCGACACGCGTACGCCGAGAGAGCGAATCAGCTCGGCGACGTCATCGTTGGGCATCGTAGGACTCCAGGTCGTGGGGGATCACGTCGCGATCGGGGACGTGGGCTCCGAGATCGATGTCGATGGGGACGGGGCCGTCGGCGGCGCGGCGGCGCTCCTCGCAGAGCACGGCGAGGGCGCCAGGATCGTGGGTGCCGCGGGCAATGGCCTCGCGCGCCGCAGCGCCCAGGATCTCGACGCCGTACAGGTCGAGAAGGCGTAGGGCCTTGGCGGTCATGAAGCCGACGTTGCGGCCGGCCTCGACCCAGCGCTGTTGCAGGATCTCGAAGCCGGGGATCGCGGCGCCGAGCCGATCTCGCCCCTTGGCCTCGCGCGCGGCGCGCTTGTGGTCGAGCAGCTCGGCTCGATGCTCGGGCGCCTCGATGATCTGGCGTCGTCCCCAGCAGCGCGCGTGCCGCGCGACCTCGGTGCTGCCGTCCGAGAGCCGCACGGTCCTATCACTGGCCACGAGCGTCAGCGTCTTGCCGTGGTGGATCGACGGCGCCGAATAGCGATTTCCGTCGAAGTGCACGAAGGCGGTCTTGTCGACGGGCACGGGCTCGACGAGGTCGGTCTCCGGCAGCGGGTCGGGCAGCGCGAGCAGCCGCGCCCTTTCCTCCGCGAGCACCTGGTCGACGCGCCGCTCAGGCCACCGCGGGTGCGGACGAACGTTGGCGATCTCGTCGAGGAAGGCGAGCAGCTCGGCGTTGCCCCGATCGAGGTCACGAATCGTGCGCGCGGCGAAGAAGCGATCGCGCAGGAAGCGGATCGCTCGCTCGACCTTGCCCTTGTGCTGCGGCTTGCGCACGGCGCAGAGCCGCGGCGCGACACAGAGCTGACCGGCGAGCGAGAGCAGGTCCGGGTGAAAGCGCACCGCGTCGCCGTGGCGCTCGATGACAACGGTCTTGGGGTTGTCGAAGAGCCACTGTCTGGTCGCGCCGCCGAAGTAGCAGCACGCGCGCACGAGCGAGCGGCGGAGCGAGCTCGCGGACAGATCGAGCACGAGCTCGCCCCAGATCGCGCGCGAGTACGACAGGACCATGACGAAGGCCCAGAGCTGACGCGTGCCGCCCGCGACGCACAGCTTGCCGATATAGGCCCAGTCGATCTGGGCCTGCTCGGCGATGAGCGGCTCGACGCGGAGGAAGGCCTCGCTCTGAGGCGCCGGGCGCACGAGCCGGACATGCCGTCGCACCGTGCGGATGCTGCCCTCGTAGCCGCGCTCCACCAGCATGTCGTACAGGCGCGTGGCGCGGAGCCGGGGATACTGCGTCAGCGTCTCGATGACGAAGGCCTCGTAGCCGCGCAGCGGCAAAGGCACCTCGCTCATCGCGGCCTCCGCGTCGCGAACGATGGGCAGCGAGCGCGCCCCCTTGCCGAGGCCGAGCACGCGCTCGACGGTGTCGTGGTGCAGGCCGAGCTGCGTCGCGATGGTGCCGACCTTCCAGTGCTCGGCGAAGTGCAGACGGCGGATCTCCGCCTCCTTGGCCTGGTCGATCGTCATCGACCAAGGCTCTTGCGAAGGCGATGCTCGCCACGGAAGTTACCGAGCCCCGGCAGCCGTTGCCCACGGCGGGGCGGCGTGTCCATGAACAGAGGCTCGACAACGTAGTGAAGCGTCGCGCGCGCGACGCCGAGGCCGTCGCACAAACCCAGGGCGAACAAGACGTCCTCGGACTCCGCAGAAACGACAGCGCGGACCCTCTGATCGTGCCAGAGCGCCATCGACTCGCACAGCATCGGCGCGGCGAACCGATGCGCCGGCGTGGACACCGAGCGCAGCCGGGCCTTCATCACCTCGTCGGGCCCCTGCGTCAGCAACACCCGCGTCTCCCGCGGCGTCGCGGAGATCGTCATCACCAGCTCGTCCATCCCTCGACTCCTGCGGGCCGGCGACGGCCGCGTCGTCCTTCGACGTCGGCGCGCCGGCCCGCGGGCACACGCTGGCGGACGGGGGCAAGTTATCGGAACCCGTATCCATCACGCGCCGGCCTTGTCGGGCGCGGTAGGCACGCTGGTGATCGCGGTGATCGAGGCGCCCCTCGGGGGAGCGCTGGTGCCGCAGCCGAGCCGCGCGCTGGGCCCGCTGGCGAGCCGCGTCGCGGCAACCGCTGGCGCAGTAGAGCTGCCCTCGATCACACGGGCCGCAGACGAAGAAGATGGCGGCGCAGAGCCCACAACGGGCGAGCCGGAAGCTGTCTTGCACGAGTCCCCAAACGAGCGCGCCGAGAAGTTGCCCTCGGCGGCTGGGTCGTGCGAGACAGGCCGAACATCGGTCTGTCGCCGATCCCCGGAAGGCCCTGGTCGCTACCCAGGGCCTTCGTCTTTTCGGCGCGCTGCTTGGCGTGATCTCTACCGCCGCCCCTCGCGCTGGCGAACTTCCCGGCCGCCGGCGCTCGCACCAGGCGTCACGACGCGAGGGTCAGAAATCTGCGGATCGGGGTGGCCGTGTACATGCCGTGGGCACACGTGTCCGTCCGGGCGTTGGTCTGGCCCGGGAGGCGCGTCGCGAGACGCTATGCGGCGTCACCGGGCGCCTTGCGGCGCAGAACGGTGCTCTTCCAGTACGGCGGCCCTCGGTTGGGAGAGCGTGCTGGAACATCGGTCGGCTCGCCGAGCGCGGAGAGGAAGCGGGCGATGTTCCTTGGCTCGGTCACCATGGCGACGAGCTTCATCCGCCCCTTGCAAGCTGGGCACTCGAGGACGTCGATCGCAAATGTGCGGCGCAAGAGCTCGGCCCACGGCCGATAGCCGCCACGCGCGTGGCCATCGCCCGTTGGGTGCACAGCGCGCTCGTGGTCGGCGAAGCCAACGCCTGGCTCTGGTGGTGGTACTCGGGCAACACCACGAACGAAGGCTTGATTCAGCAGTCAGGCAGCGTCACCACCAAGCGCTACTACACGTTCGGAAACTTCACCCGCTACATTCGCCCCGGCTACCACCGCGTCGCCGTCACCGGCGTCTTCCCGGAAAAGGTCCTCGTCAGCGCCTACACAAACGACAGCGGCAAAGTCGTCGTGGTCGCCATCAACGAGACAACCTCCGCCCAGACCGTTCCCCTCGCCTTCGCAGGCGGCACCGCGCCAAGCGCGATGGTCCCCTTCGTGACCGCCGCTTCGAAGAACTGGGCCGAAGGAACTCCCGTCACCGTAACGGACGCCACGCTCCCGATGGCCCTCGAAGCCATGAGCGTGACGACGTTCGTGAGTCAGTGAAAGCTAGCCAGATCGGCCCCGTCGCTCAGGGGACCTTCATCAGGGCGTTCTGCTCTGCTTGCACGCGGCCATCGGTGCAGAACTTGCAGTTGTCGCCGTAGAAGAAGTTCCTGTTCGCTGTGTCATCCATCAGATGAACGCGGAACCAGGCCGCGGCCGACGACAGGGACACGCCATTTGCGCCCTGATAGACCCAGCTACCGTGATCCGCGTTGAGCTCGTTGAGGAAAACCGCGGGCTGATCGGTGACCGTCTTGAAGACATCGTGGACCCTGCTGCATTTCACCGTGGAGTCGTTCCCCCCGCAGAAGAACAACATGGGGGTGTGCACTCCCTCGAGGGCACTGGTGCCGCAAATCGTGCCGAGGGCCGAGAAACGGGGATCGGAGGCCGTCTTGCAAGTCGACATGCCCCCATAGGAATGGCCAAGCTGGCCGATCTTCGTGGTGTCGAGGGCGTGATAGTACGGGCTGCTCGCATCCTCGGCTTGTTCCAAGATCCAATCGAGGCCCGCGGTCGTGGGAAGAGGATCGCCTTCGGCGGTCGCGGTGCTGAGAGAAGCCACCACGACGAAACCGTGGGACGCGAGATGGTTGACGATCGGTCCGTATTGTCCGCACCACTGATTGCTGCCGGCGTTGACGACGCATTTCGGCGGGTTCTGCTCCGGATTGTCCCGGTAGCCATTGGCCCAGATCAGGATCGGATGGCAGTGGCCGCTGGTTGCGATATTGCTCGGGCGGTACACGTTGAAGCGCTGTTGCTCGTCCCCATAGATCGGATCGGGAACGACGCCGGCGAGGGGGCCGACGTTCTTGTCTGCGGTGACCGAGAAGGGGCCCGTCTTGGTAGGATCGGCCGTGGGGAACGGGTCGCCGACGCAGCTACTGACCGAGCCGCCGCTACCGGTCGTGCCGCCGCTTCCGGCATTTCCTTGGCCGCCGCTGCCCGGTTGCCCGCCCGAAGCCGCGCCACCCGTGGCCCCACTCGAGCCGCCAGCCCCACCACTGGATGCGCCGCCGCTGGATGCGCCGCCGCTTTCGGCCGTTCCCCCAGAGCCCGTCGCACCACCGGAGGCCGTGCCCCCGCTGCCCGTCCCACCGCTGTCCGTGCCAACCGCGCCCCCGCTCGCGGCAGCGTCCCCATTCGATCCGTTACCACACGCCGCGGTGGAAACGCACACGCCCAAAGCCAGTAGCCAACGCCTCATGGTGACTCTGTCCTCGCCCAGCCGCTCAGCGTCGTCAAGCGCTTTGGCGGATAGGACAAGCAAACGCGTTCCGCAAAGTCAAGATTCTCGGAGCCGTTCCTGGCTCGTGCAGTCCGACTGTACGAGCTTATCGACAGAACGGGCCTTATGCGATCAGACAGGCCTTCCACTCGTGAAACGCCTGCGATTACCGCGACGTCGCACCAAGCGGAAGGCATCCTACCGTATAGCTGTACACTACTGGCACCAAGCGGAAGGCATCCTACCGTATAGCTGTACACTACTGAGCTCGTCCAAACGGCCGCCGTCGCGGTTCGCGGCGCGTCGTGATGGCCGGCGCACGCACCTCAGGGCAGACCTCCCCCCGGCCACGTCGTCGAGCAGCGTCCCTCCCCTTTCAGTTTCGTCACGCGGGGTCCGCCGGGTACCGCGCGCGGCACTCCAGCGGCTCGGCGAACAGACCGGCGCGTAGGTAAAAGAAGCCGGATCGCAGCGCGAAGAAGTGTAGCGCAGCAAACCGGAAGGGTGGGGCCGCGAGCGTCGTGATGGCTCGGTCCTGGGCCGAAAGAGCGTGGTCCGGGGCGGCGCCGAGCGCGCTACGGGGCGCATCGGCGTGCCGTGGGCACACGTGTCCGTCCAGGCGTTGGTCTGGCCCGGGAGGCGCGTCGCGAGACGCTATGCGGCGTCACCGGGCGCCTTGCGGCGCAGAACGGTGCTCTTCCAGTACGGCGGCCCTCGGTTGGGAGAGCGTGCTGGGACGTCGGTCGGCTCGCCGAGCGCCGAGAGGAAGCGGGCGATGTTCCTTGGCTCGGTCACCAGGGCGACGAGCTTCATCCGCCCCTTGCAAGCTGGGCACTCGAGGACGTCGATCGCAAATGTGCGGCGCAAGAGCTCGGCGCGGTTTGTCGACCGCCCGATAGCCGCCACGCTTGCGTTTCGAAGCGGCGTCTTCGTCCGCCTTCGTAGGCTCTTCTGGCTTCGCAGGGCGCGGTCCGATGCGCTTGCGCCATGGACTTGCCGAGGCGAGCACGCCAGCGTACTTGACGGTGTGAAAGCGCGGCGGCGGGACGCTGGCCGCGAGGCGGCACAGGAGCGAGAGCGGATCCATGTCCACCGCGACAGTCCCGTCAGCGAAGGCGCGCTTGAGCGACAGCCGCACCAGGCCGTCCTGCTGCGGCTCGACGCGCTCCTTATGCGATCGGGGGTCGCAGCACGTAACGCAGCAGCGCCTCCCTCGCCGCGGCATGGTGCGCACCGGCGCGCGTCGCTGCGTGCAAGGTGAAGCCATCGAGCGCAGCGCACAGCGGCTTGTCGTACGCGAGCGCGCTCGGCGAAGACGGCGAGAGCCCGCGGAGCCATTGCGGGGCGACGACGTGTGGCGCGACTCTCGTCCCGAGACGGCGGAGGCACAGAGCGCTGCCTCGGGCTCGCCGTCCTCCTCGACGTCGTGCTCGATTTCGAGATGCCCGTGCCGCCGAAGGTAACGGAGCATCCGCCCGACGGCGTGCTCTATGACCTGACCGACCTCGCGCGTTCGCAGGTGACCGAGTTCGTTCCACACGAACTCGGTGCCGTCTTCGTGATAAGCCCCGTCGAGGAAGACCACGTGCAGACGCGGATTGAGCCGCATGTCGCCGGACGTGCGTTGCACGGCGGTCACCGCGCCGCTCTTGACCGCGCCGCACGCGCCTCGGCGCGGGTGGGATGACCGCGATCAGATGGTGAGCGCGAGCAAGGGCGGCGGCGGGGTAGTGTACTTTACGTACGACGCGGCTGGGCAGCGCGCTCGTAAGGTGTACGAGCATAACGGACTGATCGAGGAGCGGGTCTACCTCGGCGGGTGGGAGGTCTACCGGAAGCGGCAGCGGCAGGAGCAGACGTGGGAGGTGGTGCTGGAGCGGGAGACGCTGCACATGATGGACGGAGAGCGGCGGGTCGCGCTGATCGAGACGAAGACGATCGATACGAGTGTGCCAGCGTTCCAGCCGGGCACGGTGATTCGGTTCCAGGTGGGGAACCAGCTCGGGTCGGCGGTGCTGGAGGTCGATGACGCCGGGCTGGTCTTCTCGTATGAAGAGTATCACCCGTACGGGACGACGGCTTATGCCTCGGGAACGGGCGCGGCAGAGATGAGCCGGAAGCGGTATCGCTATACCGGTAAGGAGCGGGATGAGGAGACGGGCCTCTACTATCATGGGGCGAGGTATTACGCGCCGTGGCTAGGGGGCTGGACAGCAGCAGATCCGAGCGGGATAGAGGCGGACGGGGTAAACCTTTACGAGTATGTGCGGGGGAATCCGGTTAGGCTGATGGATCCCAGTGGAACGGAGAGCACACCCGACCCAGCGAAGTACAAGACATACGAGGAGTTCGCCAACGCTGCCACTTTACCGTACTCTGACGAAGCACTTCATAAGATGTGGGCGGATGCCCATCCAGCCTCGTCGGCTCAGGCGAAGAGTGTTACAGAAGCAATGCAGACGCCGGCAAAGGTGACCAAAGTCGCTGCACAGCCCGTGCAGGAAATCCGTCCTGCTGATCCCCTGGCCATGGACATCGAGAAGATGCGGCGAGCGGGCGACCTCTCATCCATTCCACCGGAGAATAAGTATCTTCGTGACGCAGCAGCGAAGTATCTAGGCTACGGTCGAGCAGAGGGCGTCCTTCGAGAAGGCGAATCAGCCAAGGCGAGGATCAAGGCCGAGATCGAACGCTTCAAAGAGAGGGAGGCGAGCGTCTATGGCGAGGCTGTCTGGATCCAGATGGTGCTTGAGAAGAATGGCGTGCTGCCGCCGCGGCTCACTGGACATAAGGGGGGCAATCATACCGGGTCCGATCGAGCGAGATCCCGCTGGTGGGTATCGGATCCAAACGTCGGGACAGGTGAGACTTAGAGTGAATCTGGATACCGGAGCAGCTGTTGCATTCGTCGCAGAGGGTTCGCCGATACGGCGTGAACTGCAGCAGTTCGTCAAGAACAAAGACATAGTCATGAATCAAACTGCTTTGACCGAATTTCGCCGCAATCTTCGAGCCGCGGGACCGTCTGAGTTGGCAAGAGCGGAGCGCCTTCTCGGAAGGGTAACTATCTTAACTGACGAGCTGTCAGCGCAAGCCGCCGCCCTTTGGCCGACGAAGAGAGTCGGAGCAAATAATATCCTGATCTTCGGGACGGGCCATCAGATTGGTGCGGTGACTATGTCAAACGATAGCAACTTTGTGAGGGGCGCCAAGGCCCAGGGCGTAATGTTCCCCGCATTTATTCATCGTCCCATTTCGCTACGTGGAAATAGGAGGGAATCATCGTGACCGTACCTGATTATTTGCGTGATACGCTCGCGCTCCTTTTACGTGCGTTTCCGGGCGGAGTCGCCGAGGATGAGTACATGCCGCTACTCACTGTCTTAGCGCGATACCTGTGCGATGAGAATGTCGTCATCGTCGCCGCGGAGCTCACAGGAAGGGATCGCGGGATCGTGCTGAACGATGTATACGCAGCGCAGGAGCGCTCTGAAACCATTGACGTGGACCAAGTCGTTCGGCGTCTAGAGACGGCCGGGTTCAGGGAGTGGTTGAGTAAGGAAGAGTAAAAGCCGAATCGAAAAGATGAATCGCAAAAGCTGAATCGAGCCCAGGTTACTACCTCCCCGACTGAATCGAGCCCAGGTTACTACCTCCGCGGCGACTTGGCCGACGCGTCGGGAGGCGGAGGCGCGGAGGCGCGGAAGCCCGCACCCGCGGTCGCGCAGCCCGGCGCTGTCGAGTTCCGAGTCACCTTTCACCACTCGGCTTCGCCGAGCCGGCACTGACAGCGGGCCTCTGACAGCCGCGTCGCCGGCCATCGTCGCCGTTGAGTGTTCCGTGGACAGTGCACTCCTCTCCGGTCGCGCTCCGCGGCCGGTTCCTCAACGCTCCGCCTGGCGACCGTCTCTACGGCGTGGGGTCGCAGCAGGCGCAAAAGCTGAATCGAGCCCAAAAGCTGAATCGAGCCCAGGTTACTACCTCCCCGGCGACTTGCCTGACGCGTCGGGAGGCGCGGAAGCCCGCAAAAGCTGAATCGAGCCAAAAGCTGAATCGAGCCCAGGTTACTACCTCCCCGACTACCTCCCCGGCGACGCGTCGGGAGGCGCGGAGGCGCAAAATGTCGGTGATCCTCGCGTCCCGCGTCCGATCGGTGAAGACCGCGGCCCCGTGATCGCCGGCGTTCACCGTTCACCGCCGGCCCCCGCGCCGATCTGGGCCGCGCTCGCCTTCGCGGCGTAGAGCGCGTAGGTAAAAGAAGCCGGATCGCAGCGCGAAGAAGTGTAGCGCAGCAAACCGGAAGGGTGGGGCCGCGAGCGTCGTGATGGCTCGGTCCTGGGCCGAAAGAGCGTGGTCCGGGGCGGCGCCGAGCGCGCTAAGGGGCGCATCGGCGTGCCGTGGGCACACGTGTCCGTCCAGGCGTTGGTCTGGCCCGGGAGGCGCGTCGCGAGACGCTATGCGGCGTCACCGGGCGCCTTGCGGCGCAGAACGGTGCTCTTCCAGTACGGCGGCCCTCGGTTGGGAGAGCGTGCTGGGACGTCGGTCGGCTCGCCGAGCGCGGAGAGGAAGCGGGCGATGTTCCTTGGCTCGGTCACCATGGCGACGAGCTTCATCCGCCCCTTGCAAGTTGGGCACTCGAGGACGTCGATCGCAAATGTGCGGCGCAAGAGCTCGGCCCACGGCCGATAGCCGCCACGCTTGCGTTTCGAAGCGGCGTCTTCGTCCGCCTTCGTAGTCTCTTGTGGCTCCGCAGGGCGCGGTCCGATGCGCTTGCGCCATGGACTTGCCGAGGCGAGCACGCCCGCGTACTTGACGGTGTGAAAGCGCGGCGGCGGGACGCTGGCGGCGAGCCGGCACAGCAGCGAGAGCGGATCCATGTCCACCGCGACAGTCCCGTCAGCGAAGGCGCGCTTGAGCGAGAGCCGCACCAGGCCGTCCTGCTGCGGCTGGACGCGCTCTTTTGCGATCGGGGGTCGCAGCACGTAACGCAGCAGCGCCTCCCTCGCCGCGGCATGGTGCGCACCGGCGCGCGTCGCTGCGTGCAAGGTGAAGCCATCGAGCGCAGCGCACAGCGGCTTGTCGTACGCGAGCGCGCTCGGACAATACGACGAGAGCCCGCGGAGCCATTGCGGGCCGGCGGGCGGCTCTCGTCCCGAGACGGCGGAGGCACAGAGCGCGGCCTCGGGCTCGTCGTCCTCCTCGACGTCGTGCTCGATCTCGAGATGCCCGTGCCGCCGAAGGTAACGGAGCATCCGCCCGACGGCGTGCTCTAGGGCCGTGCCTCCCGGCGGCGGGATGCTGGAGCGGCGGGCGCGTCGAAGTGCAGGACGACGCCCTCTTCCACGGCGCGCAGCGCGGCGGCGCGGACGCGGCCCATGACAGCGGCGGCCCGCTCCTCGCGGTGGTGGCGGGCGGTCACGCAGCGCTCCTCATCCCGACCTTCACGGTCCGCACGCCCGTCCCCGACTCGATGAACGCGCCCTCGGGCACGTCCTCCATCGTCCCGCCGTTCGCCTCGAGCAGCGCGCGGAGCTCCCGGTACGGCGCTACGTCGCGGTAGCGCGCGCCGGCGCCCATGATCGCCGCGACCGTGCCGCCGGGCCGCACACAGCGCAGCGCGTGCGCGACGTGGTGCGCGTCGGCGAAGCGCGCGAAGGGCGGGTTCATCACGACCGCGTCGATGGGCGGCTGGTCGCTCGGGCTCAGCGACAGGAAGTCCTCGCCGATCACCTCGAAGCCCAGCCGCTCGCCTTCATGCGATCAGGCCTGGGTGTTGCCTCTGCCACGCGCGGGCGAGCGCGAGCGTGCGGGCGTTCTCGGGCACGTTGTCCAGGAAGCTCGCCCGCCACGCCGCGTTCGCGATCTTCGACGCGCGCTCCAGCAGCCGGTCGCGGGCGATCGCAATCGCGCGGCGGGCCTCCCCCTGCGCGCCGCACGCCGCGAGGGCCTCCGCGCGCACCAAGTAGATCTGCGCCTCGCCCTCCTCGAGGTGGCCCTGCGAGGCGATGATCGGGGCGGCGAGCTCTGCGGCCCGGTCCGCCGACTCCAGCGCCTCGGCGGCGCGCCCCGCGGCGAGCAGCACCCCCGCGAGCGTACCCAGGGCGCACGGCATGAGCGGCGGACACTCGGCGAGGAGCTCGCAGCCGCGGCGCGCCTCCGCCTCGGCGCGGGCGAGATCTCCCGTGCGGAGCGACACCTCCGCGAGGTACACGTAGGTACCTCCTTCTAGCCGTCGGTCGCCGGACGCCACGAACGCGCGGAGCGCGCCGTCGAGCTGCGCGCGCGCCTCGTCGAGGTCACCGAGGTGGAGCAGCGTGCGGCCGAGGTTCTCCTTCACGAACGCCGCCATGTGCGGCATGCCGAGCCGCTCCGTGTCGGCTAGCGAGGCGCGGAGCAGGTGCACGGCCTCGGCGTACGCGCCGATCTCGTTGCAGAAATGACCGGCGTTGCCGCGCGCGATGCAGGCGTTGCGCACGTCGCCCGCCGCCTCGTAGCAGCTCACCGTCGCTTCCCCGAGCTCCCGGGCGGTGCCGAGATCCCCGGCCACGAACGCGCGGTGCATGCGCAGCCGCAGGACGGGCGCGCTCACGGTCGGGTCGTGCCGGAAACGGTCGAAGGTCGCGTCGAGCTGGCGGCACAGCGCCTCGGTCTCGGCGCTCTGGCCCATCATGTAGTGCAGGGCCAGCGCCGCCTGCGCCATGGAGATGAGCTCGGGCCCGGTGACCGCCTCCGCCGACCACCGCGCGCACAGCTGCCTGGCGAGCGCGATGACCGCCGCGCACCGCCCCGCCATCTGGAAGGTCCAGAGCGCCACCCCCACCGCGCGGCTCCACCACGCGCCCCCCTCGGGCAGCGCCCGCATCGCGGCCGTCACGTGCTGCTCGGCCGCCGCGCTGTCGCCCCCGAAGCGGCAGGCCTCCGCCCGGATCGTCTCGATCTCGCCGAGCGCCTCGCCGGCCGCGCCGCACGCGACCGCGCGCTCGGCGCGCTCGATCGCCGCCGCGTAGTCGTTTCCCCCGAGCGCCTGCTCGGCCGCCCGCCGGTAGCACCCGATCGCGCGCTCCAGGTCGCCGCCGCGCTCGAAGTGCGTGGCCAGGACCATCGCGTCGGTCTCGCCCGCCTGGGCGAGCCACCCGCCCGCGAGGCGGTGGCCGAGCGACCGATCGTCCTCGGTCAGCATCTCATAGGCCGCGTCGCGCAGGAGCGCGTGCCGGAAGGCGTACTCGACCTCGCCGTGGAACTTCGCGTCCGGCCGGCGCGCGATGAGTTCGCGCTGCTCGAGCTCCGCGAGGCAGCCGTCGAGTTCGGGCTCGTCCACCCAGGCGCCGAGCAGCGCCTGCGTGGCGCCGCGCCAGAACACCTCCCCGAACACGCTGCCGGCGCGCAGCAGCCGCCGCGCCTCCGGCACGAGCCCCGCGAGGCGGGACTGCATCATCGCCAGCACCGTCTCCGGGACGTCGCCGGGGTGGCCCTCCATCGCCGCGCGCACGAGCTCCTCGAGGAAGAACGCGTTGCCCGCCGATCGGCCCACGATCTCGGCGACCGTTGCGGCCGGCGCGCCCGGCCCGAGCGCCTCCCGCGCTAGCCGCTCGCACGCCTTCAGCGACAGCTCCTTGAGCCGGAGCTCGGTGAGCGCTCGATCGCCCCACAGGCCCGGGAACGCCTTGCGCACCTCGGGGCGCGCGAGCGCCAGCACCATCAGCCGCTCGCCGGCGAGGAGCCGGAGCGCCGCGTCGACGTACTCCACGGTCGGCCGATCGCCCCAGTGCAGGTCCTCCAGGACGAGCAGGACCGGCCGGGCGGCGCACTCGGCCCGGGCGAACTCGACCCACGCCCACTGCATCTGGTCGCCCATGCGCTTGGCGTCCTGCCGCGCCGCCTGGAGCAGCACGCTGTCGTCGTCCGGGAAGGGCGTGCCCACCATCTCGCCGAGGAACTCGGTGACCGGCCGCCGCAGGGGCTCGGGCACGTGCGCCGACACGCGCGCGGCGAGCTTCTGCCGGCGCGCCGCGATCGGCTCGCCGTCGAGCAGCCGTGCCGCGCGCCGCACGATCTGGCCGAGCATGCCGAACGGCGCGCCGACGCGCATCGAGTCGCCGCGCGCGGTCCAGATCTCGACCGGCTCCCCGCGCGCCGCGAGGCGCCGCACGAGCTCGTGGCGCAGGCGCGATTTGCCCACGCCGGGGCCAGCGGTGACCAGCACCGCGCGCGCCTCGGACTCCGCGGCGCACTCCTCGAAGGTCGCCTGCAGGAGGAGCAGCTCGTGCTCCCGCCCCACGCACGTCGTCGGCTTCCCGAGCAGTGTGCGCACGTCCTCGAGCGGCTCGCGCTCGCCGACGAGCATACGGCGCGGCCCATCCTCACGGATCTCGAAGTGAGAGTCGAGGAGCGCTGCCGTCATGGGGTCGAGCAGGACGGGGCACGGGCTGGGTAGCGCGGTCTCCCCGGACGATGCGGCAAGCCGGGCGCCGGCGCGATCGATGACCTGCCCGAGGGGCTGCACCCCGTCGAGCTCGTCCCAGCCAGTCGCGAGCGCCACGCATGAGTTGGAGAGCAGCTCGCGGATGGACAGCGCGCAGCGGGCAGCCCTCGCAGCCAGGTCGGTGGGCGCGCCCGCGTCCGTTATGATGGCGACCACCGAGCCATCGCGTAGGACCTCGAAGCGTGCGCGGTGGGCCTGCGCGACGTTCCTCAGGCCCTCAAGCAATGAGGCCGGGAACGGGAGCTGCACAGTCGCGTCAGGCAGGGCCGGCGGGGTCTCCTGGTCATCCGGCGAGGAGCCCGACGGCGGCTCGCGCTCTGCGCCGTGGTCGCTGTCCTTCACCCTTGCTAGGACCACGCAGGCGAGCCCTCGCTCGCTGTTGGTCAGAGCCTGCGCCTGGGGCGCCGCCGGGCCGCTCGCCCCAGCGTCCTGCGCGCGGAGCAGGGCCACCACAGCAGCGGCGTCCGCGGGCCGCTGCGCGCGTTCTTTCGTGAGCAGGAGCGCCACGAGCGCGTCCACCCAGGCGGGCACTCCCGGACACAACTCGCCCGGGCGCGGCGGTTCCTCGAAGACCACCTTCGCCAGCAAGGCCGCAAGGTGCTCGGCGACGAATGGCGGCCGGGCGGTGAGGCACTCGAAGAGAAGGCAACCGAGCGCGTACACGTCGGCGCGTGCGTCGATATCCGGCATGCTCCGGACCTGCTCGGGCGCCATGTAGGCAGGCGTGCCGAGGAGCATTCCAGGATTCGTCAGCGCGGAGGTGGCGTTTGCCAGCCGCGCGATCCCGAAATCGAGGACCTTCACGTGCTCCAGACATCCACCGACGAGAAGCAAGTTCTCCGGCTTGACGTCCCGGTGAACGGTCCCGAAGGCGTGCACGACGGCGAGCGCCTCTGCCACGCGAGCGGCGAGCGTCACGCTATCGGGGACACTCAGCGGTCCGCGCGAGAGCCGATCTCGGAGGGTCTCCCCATCGAGCCACTCCATCGCGATGTAGTGCCGACCGTCATTCGTGACGCCGTGGGCCACGTAACGAGCGATCCCTGGGTGCTGGAGATCGGCGAGAATCCGCGCTTCCCGTTGAAAGCGCGCAACATGCTGGTCGTTTGGGTGGAGGATGACCTTCAATGCGACCGGCTTGCTGCCTCTGCGATCCAGCGCGCGCCAGACCACACCCATACCGCCTTGGCCGACAGGACGCTCGAGCTCGAATCGGTTAGCAAAGAGGTCACCGGGGAGCATCGTGTGGCCGAGTATCCGGGCATCGTGTAGGTCGCGTCCAGTGCCATCAGTCGGAGATGCTATCAACTCGCTGACCATCCGTCCGCGGCTCGTCCCGCGGTGCACCCTGGGCGGAATATTGTGGGTGTGCCTGCGCTTCTGGCTCCCCGTCCTCGCTTGCGTCCTCCTGGGCCTCGTCACGCTTCGAGGCCGCCGGGAGCTCCCACCGCTGCACCGGTTCCGGTCGCCCGAGCCTCGCCACGGCGCGCGCGGTCTTCTCGTCCGTCGGCGTCACGCAGTAGAGCGCGCCGCCCGAGTAGAACTGCGTCGCCATGACGGCGTCGCCCTCGCCGGGGACATCGAGCCGAAGCTGCGTCGCCCCGTACTGCGTCACCTCGCTCACCCGCCCGGCGAGCCGCCGGTGCCCCATCAACTCCACGATAGCCCATCCCTGATATGCAGTCGAATCGCTCATGTTATGCTCCTTCGTCGAATTCCGCACCAACCGCGAACCGCTTGTACGCCTCGCTGGCGCCGTGCTCCTCGATGCAGCGGAGCGCCTCGGGCGAGAGAGCCTTGATGGCATCGTAAATGCAGCCGCTCTCGGAGCGACCCTTCGGCCAGCCGTAGAGATAGATGAGCGTGAGCAGCGCATCGAGCGCGGCGGCCTTCGCCTCGGCGTCCGGGCTTAGCGAGCCGCCGGCCACCAACGCATCGCCGATAATACGGCTCACCGCGTGGCTCCTCCGATGCGGTCCAGAATGGCAGACACGTCGTGTGCCACCGCGTGGGCGTCGAAGGCGCCCGACCCGTACGTGCACTCAAACCGCTCGATCGGCACGCCAAGTTTCCTGCGCGTCACATCGTCGAGGATCTGGCGCACCTCGTCGCGGCTCAAGAAGCGCTGCGTCTCGACATCCGCGGGCGCGCTCACCCTGCCTCCAGCACGCTCGCCGGCACCGGCCCGAACTCCGCCGCCAGCCGCGCGCCCAAGTCGAACCACGCCATCGGCAGCCCGTCGCGCTCCGCGTACTCGCGGACGCCGTCCCAGCCGTGCTCGATCGCGTCGTACTCGGACGCGGAGACCTCCGGCGTCTCTGCCCCATCTTCCGCGGTCAGCCCAAGCGCCGTCCACGCGCAGCAGCCGACGAAGACGCCGGCGATCGTCACACCTGGCGACTCCCGCACCAACACGAGCCCCTGCGCCCGCACCTCCGTACACGCCGACCGCAGCGCTACCTCCGTCGCTTCGATCCGCTGTGCCTCGGTCATGAGGCCTCCGCGGGAGGCAGCGCGCCGCCGAGGTCCTTCAGCGCCTTCACGTACCAGGTGTTGTTGATGTCCGCGTCCGTGATCTTTCGCATGTCCTCCGGCCCCTTGATGACGCCCCACCACGACCCGGCACCGAAGACGATCCGCTTCAGGTCCGGCACCCAGATCGCCGGGTTGTACATGCAGCGTCCGATGGTCAAGACGCCGCTCTCGCGGTGGTAGGACGTACTCAGCCCCAGCGCGATCTCGCCGAGGTAGACGCCCAGGAACGTCTTGCCGCCGCTCTCCTGGTCACACGGCCGGACCGCGACCCACGCCCCCGGCTGATAGCGCGCCAGCGGCGACGCCGCGCCGCGGGCGACGTCCCCCGAAGCGTTCATCGCCTGAACGAGGATCGGCTCGCGCTTCGGCCGCTCGCCGCGTTCGCCGAGCATCTCCGCCAGCCAGTCCTCGCAGACCTTCTCCTCCGCCGGCGCCTCCACCGACGCGCGGTAGATCTCTGCGCGGCGCGCCTCCAGGACCTGGATCTGTTCGTCGATGCCCTTCAGTTCATCCCGCAGGCTCATGACATGTCCTCCATCGCGATCGCGTCCTTCAGATCCTCGACGTCCACGCACGGTCCCACGTGGTGCTGCCCCAGCGACAAGCCCCAGAACCCGTCCGCCTCGCTGTGGACGAGTTCCACGGGCTGCGCCGCCTGCCGCGTGGCCTCCTTCTCGGCGCACTCGCCATCGCAGACCGGGCGGCCGCCGACGTCCTGCCAGGCGAGGGGGCGGCGCCGGTGGACGAAGCTCTCGGTCACCCCGCAGAAGCTGCATCTCTGCGCGCTCATGCCGCGAGCGCCTCCAGTACGCGCGCACGCTCCACGGCAAACTCGCCGGGCATCCCCCGCTGCGCGAACGGCCGCCGGAACGGCCAGCAGCGCTCGATGACCATCGCCTTGCGCCCGGGCGCCCAGAACCAGGCGCGCTCCTCGTCCTCGGGCACGAGCGGCCGGCTCTCGCCGATCATGACCAGCGCGAGCGCCTGCCCGCGGATCTCGAGCAGCGGCAGCGCCCAGGCCGGCACGCGGGGGAGCAGGCGCGCCGTCCACTCGGCATCGGCCTGGAGCCCAGCACAGACCACCAGCGGGCCCGGCGCGATGCGGTACTCGCGGGTCTCGAGGTCCTTGAGCCCGACGCGCTCGCCGGGCGGCACGGCCGCGACGAGGCCCGCCCAGGGCTGCCGCAGGGTACGCGCGCGGACGAGCTCGGGGAGCTCCGGCAGGTCGCGCGGCGCGGCGTGCAGGCCGAGCGAGAGCTGCCCGGGGAGCGCGAGGGCGGGGAGGTTCGGCCGGGGCTTCATCGGGTGCCCGTGCTTCCCGCGCCGTTCGCGCCGCGCGCCGTGGGCGAGAGCTCCGAAGCCTCCTCGAGGCGCGCCTGCGGCGCCGGGCAGATGACCATCTGCGCCACGCGCTCGCCGTGCTCGATCGACAGGCCCGCGTGCCCGCGGTTCTCGAGCAGCGCGAACGGGCAGCCGCGAAAATCCGGATCGATCGTTCCCTCAGCGTATAGCCCGCGCTTCATCCACCCGGACCGCCCGCGGATCTGGCCCTCGAAGCCCTCGGGGATCTCGAGCGCGTAGGTAAAAGAAGCCGGATCGCAGCGCGAAGAAGTGTAGCGCAGCAAACCGGAAGGGTGGGGCCGCGAGCGTCGTGATGGCTCGGTCCTGGGCCGAAAGAGCGTGGTCCGGGGCGGCGCCGAGCGCGCTAAGGGGCGCATCGGCGTGCCGTGGGCACACGTGTCCGTCCAGGCGTTGGTCTGGCCCGGGAGGCGCGTCGCGAGACGCTATGCGGCGTCACCGGGCGCCTTGCGGCGCAGAACGGTGCTCTTCCAGTACGGCGGCCCTCGGTTGGGAGAGCGTGCTGGGACGTCGGTCGGCTCGCCGAGCGCCGAGAGGAAGCGGGCGATGTTCCTTGGCTCGGTCACCAGGGCGACGAGCTTCATCCGCCCCTTGCAAGCTGGGCACTCGAGGACGTCGATCGCAAATGTGCGGCGCAAGAGCTCGGCGCGGTTTGTCGACCGCCCGATAGCCGCCACGCTTGCGTTTCGAAGCGGCGTCTTCGTCCGCCTTCGTAGGCTCTTCTGGCTTCGCAGGGCGCGGTCCGATGCGCTTGCGCCATGGACTTGCCGAGGCGAGCACGCCAGCGTACTTGACGGTGTGAAAGCGCGGCGGCGGGACGCTGGCCGCGAGGCGGCACAGGAGCGAGAGCGGATCCATGTCCACCGCGACAGTCCCGTCAGCGAAGGCGCGCTTGAGCGACAGCCGCACCAGGCCGTCCTGCTGCGGCTCGACGCGCTCCTTTGCGATCGGGGGTCGCAGCACGTAACGCAGCAGCGCCTCCCTCGCCGCGGCATGGTGCGCACCGGCGCGCGTCGCTGCGTGCAAGGTGAAGCCATCGAGCGCAGCGCACAGCGCGCTTGTCGTACGCGAGCGCGCTCGGCGAAGACGGCGAGAGCCCGCGGAGCCATTGCGGGGCGACGACGTGTGGCGCGACTCTCGTCCCGAGACGGCGGAGGCACAGAGCGCTGCCTCGGGCTCGCCGTCCTCCTCGACGTCGTGCTCGATTTCGAGATGCCCGTGCCGCCGAAGGTAACGGAGCATCCGCCCGACGGCGTGCTCTATGACCTGACCGACCTCGCGCGTTCGCAGGTGACCGAGTTCGTTCCACACGAGCTCGGTGCCGTCTTCGTGATAAGCCCCGTCGAGGAAGACCACGTGCAGATGCGGATTGAGCCGCATGTCGCCGGACGTGCGTTGCACGGCGGTCACCGCGCCGCTCTTGACCGCGCCGCACGCGCCTCGGCGCGCGGCGCGTTTTTCGTAGAACCGCTCCACGCTCTCGACGAAGAGGCGGGTCAGCACGCCGAACAACGCCCCGTCCTGGGCGAGCCTGCGCCGCCACGGAAACGGAAACGTCAACACCCACGGACGGTGCGCCACCTCGGGCAGGATGTCCTCGATCAGGTTCACCGCCGTGGAACACATGCGTCGGCCCAGACACGACGGGCAGAAACCGCGTCCTTTACAGCTGAAGGCCACCAGCCGACTCTCTTCGCAGCGCTCGCACCGGAGCCGCGCGAACCCGCGGCAGAGCAGCCCGCAGTCGAGGTAGGCTTCGATCTCCTTCTTCGCGTGCTTGGGTATCCGGACCGCGATGGCGCCGTCGTCGATGGCCCCGTACAGCGTCTCCACGTTGTCGCGCACGATCTCGTAGAGCGTCGTCTTCTCGGGGCGACGGCGCTCGTAGACGACGCCCGTGGTGCGAGCCGCGCTGGCCACACGGCGCCGACACCGCACGCCGCACGCCACGCGGTGAGGGCGCGTTTTCGCCGCGAATTTCGACAACCCGCCGGGCTATCGCCCATGGCGGCGCCATGGCGGAGCGGCGGGCCGGGGGGCGGCGGGCCGCGACGCTCGCTGCCGCGGCGGCGGAGGCGCTCGCCGAGCACCCGCCTCGCGCTCGATATGTCGGCGCGCGAGAACGCGAGAGCGCGAGCGCGCAGCGTTGCAGGAGGAGATCATCCGGGTGCAGCAGAGCCGGCTAGCGGAGCTGTCCACGCCGATGATCCCGATCACCAAGCAGGTGATGGTCATGCCTCTCATCGGGACCATGGATGAGCCGTGTCAGGCTCGTGCTTGAATCTGCGCTCTGGCGCCGAGGCGCATGGTGCGCGTGCCGCCTCCGCGCCAGCATGCAGGAGCCGCTTCGCCACTCGTTTTCCCACCGCTCCCCGTGGCATCCGCAGTTCCGCCATGGCGTCGCCATGCAGCAACGCGGCGAGAGGGTCGTCGCTTGCGCACGCCGCCGCGCTTGCCTCCCGGCACAGGCCTGCTGCTTGCCGGCATCACTTTCCGGATGCCTCCGGGGCGCTTCGGCACGCAACCGCCGCGTGCGGGCGATCCCAGTAGAGCCTGCGGGCACTGGCGAGCGGCAAGGCTCCGGCAGCGAGTCGACGCGAGCGGCGGGCTCGACGTTCGGCCCAAGCTTGCTCACCGCTTCGGTGCCACCGGCAGCCCGAGCAGCCGACCGATCGCCTCGTGCACGACCCGGGCCGCCACGTCATCCCCGAGGGCGACGGCTCGGCTCAGGGTGGCGGCGAGCGACGCAACCACGGCGGCTCGAGGCGATGGATCGACCGTCGCGAGTTCTCCGGGCCCAGGGCTCGGCGGTTGGGCCGGGGTTGGGTCCATCCCTCCCGAGGGCGAGCGATCCGTCGTCACGCCCCCCTGAAATCCCGAAGAAAGCGACGGTCCGCGACGGTTCGCCCCCGCAGCGGAATCCTGGCGGGATCTCCGACCCGCGGCGCTAGGCCCCTCGCTGCCGCTCGAGCCGCTCCCGCATCACGTTGGGGATCCTCCCCGCCGCCTCGATCGCCCTCTCGAGCGCCGCCTTCGCCTCCTCGTGGAGGCCGCGCCGCGAGCGCGCCCGCGCTCGCGCCTCGATCACCTCGATCTGCTCCTGCCCCAGGTGGCGCGCGGACCGCTGCTCGAGCTCGTCCCACTCCTCGTCGCTCGCCTCCCGCGTCGCCAGGTCGATCATCGACCACAGCACCTCTTCCGCGGGGGTCATCGCCGTGTGCTCGCGCCCGGCCGCCGCGGCCTTCGCCTGCTGGTCCCGGATGGACTCGATGATCTCCCGCGCCCTGCCCTCTTCGCCCTGATAGAGGAGCAGCCTCGCCTGAAGGAGCTGCACCACCGGCCGCACCTCCTCCCCCCGCCGCTGGCGCTCCAGCGACATGGCGCGCTCCACGTGCGGCACGGCCATGTCCAGATTGCCCATCAGGTAAAGGTACTCTCCCAGGTTGAACTCGCTCACGAGCTCCACCGTCCCGAGGCCCAGCTCGCGCGAGATGGTGAGCAGGCGACAGAAATCCAGGATCATGCCCGAGCTGTCCCCGAGACAGGCCCGCAGGAGCGCCCGGGCGTTGATCGCCGGTCCGAGGTGCAGGAGATCGCCGCGCTCCTCGCACATGCGGATCGCCCGATCCAGCACCGCGCCCGCCTCGTCCAGCTTCCCCAGCCCCGGGTAGATGAAGCCCATGAGGAGCAGCGACACCACGAGCGTCTCGTAGCCCTCGTCGCCCAGCCCCTCCGCCTGCGCCGCCGAGCGCTCGAACTCCCGCGCCGCCTCCTCGTCGCGGCTCTCGCGGTGGAGCGAGCGCGCCGCCGCCATCGAGAGCCGCGCCGTCAGCGCGGGCGGCAGATCGCCGCGGACGAGCGCCCTCGCCTCCTCCACGCGCTGCTTGGACCGGACGTAGTCGTCCATCCAGTCGAGCGCCGTCGCCTCGTCGAGCAGGACCTCGACCTGCTCGATCACGTCGCCCTCCTCGACCGCCATCGCGCGCGCGCGATCGAGGTCCCCGAGCGCGTCGTGGTAGCGGCCCAGGCGGTAGCGCATGAGCCCCCGGCCCCGGTACGCCGCCCTCCGCCGCGCGCCGCGCTCCTCGACGGGCTGCGCGAGCGCGCGGCTGTAGTGGAGCTCCGCCTCCACGTAGGCGTGCCGCGCCCGCGCCCGCTCGGCGAGCTCCAGGTACGCCTCCTCCGCGACCGTCGCGAGCCCCGCCTCGGCCGCATGGTGCGCGATCTTGAACCGCCGCTGCTCCCGGCTCTCGTGGGCCGCCTCGCGGTGGTGCTCGTACGCCGCCAGGTGGATCCGCCGCCGCTCGGACTCGGCGACGTCCTGCGCGACGGCCTCCCGCACCAGCGCGTGCCGGAAGCGCAGCCCGCCCTTGCGATCGCCGACCAGCACGCCGGCCTTCAGCAGCCGCTCGGTCCCCACGCGCGCGTCGAGCGGGAACGCCGCGCCGTCGCCGCAGAGATCCAGCTGGCGCAGCACGCCCGCGATCTCGTCGATCGACACCTCGGCGCCGAGCAGCGACACGAGCCGCGCGTGCGCCCCCAGCGCCGGCCCGAGCGCCGCGATCTCCGCCTGCGCCAGCGGATCGAGCGCCGGCAGCGCGGGGAGCCGATCGAGCTCGTCGGTCGCCAGGTACCACGCGTCTCCCCGCGGGTGCCGGCGCAGGATCCCCTCGCGCTTGAGCCCGTGCACGAGCTCCACGAGGAGCAGCGGCACCCGCTGCGAGCGCTCGAGCAGGCGATCGATCGCCGGCTCCGGCACGTCCCGCGCGGGCAGGAGCAGCCGCCGGCACAGCGCCCGCGCGCTCTCGTCGTCCAGCGCCTCGAGCCGCAGCACCTCGCGCCGGGCGGCGCGCTCGCCCCAGGAGGGGTGCGCCTCGGCGAACGCCGGGCGCCCCATCGCGCAGATCCACAGCGGCGTGGCCTCGTCCGCGAGCGCCGCGTACTCCAGCGCCGCGAGCGTCACGTCCTGCGCGAAGTGCGCGTCGTCGAGGATCACGACGACGGGCGCCGCGGCCGCGCGGCGGCGCAGGCACTCGCCCGCCGCCCGCACGCGCGCCGAGCGCAGCGCGCCGGGCGCCGCCCGGAGCGCCTCGATCTCGGGGAAGACCTCGGCGCCCGTCTGCTCGTCCACCCATCCGAGCGCCATCGCGAGCCCCGGGCAGAGATCCTCGCTGAGCGCCGGGCCGATCCGCTCCGCGAGCGCCGCGCGGACGCCGCTCTCCGGCGGCGCCTCGGGCACCCCGAGCGCCTCGCGCACGAGCTCGTGGAGCGTCGCGTCCGAGGCGCCGCTCGTCGGCTCCTGCCCGCGCAGGTCGATGAGCTGGGCGTGCGGCAGGCGCTCCCGGAGCTGCTTGCCGAGCTCGACGAAGAGGGAGCTCTTCCCGTGGCCGGGCCCGCCCGTCACGGAGACGACCGTGGGCTGCTTCTGCCCGAGCGCCTCCTCGGCGCTCTGCAGGAGCTGGTCGAGGATGTCGCGGCGGCCGACGAACGCGCCGGGGCGCGTCGCTTCCCGCGACTCGTCGTCGGCGCCCGGCGGCAGCTCGTCGCCCGCCGCGGCGTGCAGCGGCTCCGGGAGCGCGGCAGACGCCTCGGGCGTGAGGAACTGCCCCGTCGGCCCGGAGGCGGAGGGCCACCGCTCGGCGCGCGAGAAGAGCGGGCTCAGGAACCGCTGCGCCCCGCCCGGGCGCGCCTGGATCGACACGGGCGCGAGATCGACGAGGACCCGCGCGCACACCCCGCGCCGCAGGAGCTCGTCGGCCGCCCGCTGGGCGCGGCGCGCGGGGCTCGCGGTCCCCTCCTGGCCGAAGACGCCCACGTAGCGCGCGCCGGAGGCGTGCGCGAGCTCGCCGCCGAGCGCCCGGAGGCTGCGCTGCACGGCGATGCGATCGGACGCGCTCTCGAAGAACAGGAGCCCCATCGCGCGGCGCTCGATGCCGGCCACGGAGCGCGGCCCCTCGCGCTCGCTCGCCGTGACCTCGTCCCGGAGCGCGCGCTCCAGCGCGGCGCGGAGCTCGGTCGCGCTCGCGAACCGCTCGCCGCGCTCCTTGGCGAGGCAGCGGTGCACCACCTCCGCGAGGGCCCGCGGCACGGCCGCCCGGGCCGACAGGCGCGGCGGCCTGCGGCTCCGGTGGTCCTCCAGCACCGCCGCGCGCGGCCCCCAGAACGGGGGTCGGCCCGCGAAGAGCTCGTACAGGATGACGCCCATCGCGTAGATGTCGGCGCGCGCGTCGAGATCGGCCCACCCGGCGGACTGCTCCGGCGCCATGTACTCCGCCGTGCCCACGGCCAGGTCCTCGTCCTCCGCGTCGTAGGCCCGCCCCACGACGCGGGCGATGCCGAAGTCGATGAGGGTCGCCTTGGCCTGGTCGACCAGGATGTTCTCGGGCTTGAGGTCGCAGTGCACGTAGCCGCGCGCGTGCACGGCCTCGAGGGTCGCGAGCGTCGCGAGCGCGAGCTGGGCGGCCTCCGCGAGCTCGGGCGCCGGCCGCGCGGCGAGGCGGGCGGCGAGCGTGGGCGCGGGGATGTGCTCGATCACCGCGTAGGGCGAGCCGTCGTCCAGCGTCCCCCGCGCGTGCACGGCCGGCACGTGCGGGGGCCCGATGGCCGAGAGCGCCTCGACCTCGCTCTCGAGGCGCTGGCCTGCGCCGCGGCGATCGGCGCGCGCGAGCTTGATGGCCACGCGCCCCCCGCCGCCCTCGGGCTCGGCCTCGAAGACGAGGCCGAAGCCGCCCTGACCCAGGGTCCTGCGGGTCCAGTAGCCGGGGAAGCGAGGCAAGGAGACGGGGACGACCTCGGTGATGTCCGGCGGGATGATCGACTGGCCGGACGGCGGTCGCTCGGACTGCGCGCACTCGGGGCACGCGCCCTGGTTCCTCCGCCCACAGGCCGGACAGCGCCCCGCTTCCCGGGTCGCGCGCTCCGGCGGCTTGCCTTGCAGGGCTTCCGAGCCCATCACGCTCCTAGGGGGCGGGCGGCAAGTACGAGGTCATGACGATGTCCGTGCGCACCCAGGGCGAGACCGAAGGATTCTCGAGACACCCCCTATAATAGCCGTTCAAGGCGTCGGTCCCGTTGCAGATCGTGTCGCAGGAGCCCACGATCACCATGGGGCCACACTGCTGAACGGTCGTTGCCCCGGTCGCCGGGTCGACGTTGAGGTGGCCTGCCGCACAGTCGCGCTGCAGCTGGCGCGCGCGCGCGACGCCTGCTGGTGAGTAGCAGGACCGCAGGTAGGGCGCCGGCGACGTGGAGAACAGGTTGCCCCAGAACGCGCCCTCCCTCACCGTGAAGGACGCGCGCTCCGCCGGGGTCACGGGCATCTCGTTGTTGCGCAGGGAGATCCGCACCGAGACCCCGTACCAGTTGATCCGCGCGGCGAGGCAGGCCGAGATCTGACCCTGAACATAGGAGTTGCCGCCACCGAGCGGGGTGGTCGCCCACCAGTGTGCGTACCCGAGGTCGCCGCGGTAGACCTCCGGGTGGGCGACCCCGGCGCTGTCGGTCCATGAAAACGAGAACGTCTGGTCGGCGCGCAGCGAACAGCTCACGACGTAGCGCAGGAGCTCCCTCGCCAGGGTGCCATTCGATCCCGGATCGGTGATGGCCGCCAGCGTGGTCGGGGTCAGCGTGCTCGGCTTCAGCGCGTTGAGGCTCAGCGCGTTGAGGCTCAGCGCGTTAAGGCTGAGCGCGTTGAGGCTCAGCGCGTTCGCAAAGTAGCCGTTGTCGCTCTCGAGCTCGCCTTCGGCTTCCTCGAGCAGCGTTTCCGGGTCAGAATCAAGCTCGGTACCGATGCAAGCCGTGGTAACCAGAGGTACGACGAGGAATGCAGCGAGACGCGTGCAGGAAAGTTCCATGATCGTCTCCCCCTTTCATCTCAGGGTTTTCGAAGCGAGGTCGAGCTATGGGAAAGTTTAAGTTACCATTTGGAAACGCTCCTGTATATGCCTTCATAAATCTTCATAATAAACTCGCACCGAATCGAAAAACTATCGCTTGGCTGCACTCACGCGACTGACGCGGCTGACGCGGCTGACGCGGCTGACGCAACGCACGCGTTACGCAGCGCACGCGCAGGTGGTGCGACGGTAACACACCCGGCGAAGAGGCGACATGACCGACGAAGACGACGAAACCAGGACGTTGTTGTATGCTGAAAGACTTATCGCGCATGGCGAGCTCCCCCCGGGCACGCTGGCCGGCGCGTACGTCCTCGAGGAGTTCATCGCGCGGGGCGGCTGCGGCGCCGTGTTTTCGGCGCAGCACATCCGCACAGGGAAGCGGGCCGCTGTCAAGGTGCTCAACGAGGCCGTGGCCCAGTCCGCCCGCGTACTCGATCGGTTCGCGCGCGAGATCGATGCCCTGCGCAGGATCTCCCACCCGAACATCGTCGAGATCTACGAGGTCGGCGAGCTCGACGATCACCGCCCCTTCTACGCGATGGAGCACCTCGAGGGCCAGACCCTCGACGCGCTCATCAAGGCCGAGAAGCGGCTCGCGCTCCCCGACGTGCTGGAGCTGATGGAGCCCGTCTGCGCGGCGCTGGGGGCGGCGCACGCGGCGGGGATCATCCACCGCGATGTCAAGGCCAGCAACATCTTCATCTGCTCGGGCCCGCCGCGCACCGTGAAGCTGCTCGATTTCGGTATCGCCAAGATGATGGCCCCCGAGGCGAGCTCCACCTGGTTCACCACCGCCGGACGTATGCCCGGGACGCCATCGATCATGGCACCGGAGCAGATCCTGGGCGGTCCCATCGATGCGCGGGTCGATATCTACGCTCTCGGGGTACTTCTCCATCGCATGCTGGTGGGACGATTACCCTTCCACACCAACGACACGGACGAGATGGTGCGGAAGCACCTGGAGGAGAAGCCGCTGCCCCCGAGCGTGCGGGTGCCGTTGCCTCCCGAGCTCGACGCGGTGGTGCTGCGGTGTATGGAGAAGCCGCGGGAGCGCCGCTACGGCTCGGTCGAGGAGCTGATGCGGGCGCTGCGGGAGGCCATCGGCGGGCCGTCGTCGTCCTCGCTGGGCGGCCCCGACCCGACGCAGCCGGCGGTGGCGGTCTACCTGGAGGTGCGGACGCGCGGCGGCGCCGACGAGCTCGACGAGGCGCTGGCGCTCGATATCGGGCAGGTGCTCGACCTCGCCGAGGCGCAGCTCTCGCGCGCGGGGTTCATCCTGGCGTCGCTCACCGGCAACGAGGTGCTCGGGGTGCGCCTCCTCCCGGCGGCCGCGACCGAGGAGCTGCGGGAGCGGCGCGCGGCGCTCGACACCGCGGCGGCGCTCCACGAGATCCTGGCCCGGCGCCCCGACGCGGACGCGCGCGTGCACGTCAACGTGTGCGTGCACGCGGACGAGGTGCAGGCGCGCCCCGGGCCGCAGCCCGAGATCACGGGGGGCGCGCTGATGAACGCGGGGCGATGGGCGCCGGCGGGCGAGGTGCAGGGCGTGTTCGCGACGCCGAGCGCGACCGCGGGCATGGCGAGCAACGACCCGGCGGAGCCCACGCCGGTGCGATGACGCCGCCGCGCTTGCGTCGCCGGCCCGGTCCTCGGTACCTCTCCATCCGAGGAGGGTCCCATGACAAAGGCCGCTGTTCTCCAGTTCTTGCCCGACTGGCTCCATGCGCAGCAGGGCGAGCTCGAGCGCCGAGGAACGTTCAGGATCGATTATGACATGAGCCGCCTGTCGCGCTGCTTCACGACCTGGCGCGGCGCCAAGGTGGGCGACATCGTCGCCTACGTCCGCTTCCACCCGCGCGGCGAGATCGTGCAGGGGAGCGTCGTCGAGGAGGTGCGGGCCGAGGGGAGGCCGCCCGGGCCCGTCGTCGCGCACCGGGCGGCGCCCCTGGAGCTCGCCGTGCCGGACGACGCCACGCGGGCGGAGATGTGGTTTCACCATTTCTCTCAGACGAGCCGCCGGTGCGACGCGTGGGACAGCCGCTTCGGGGAGAACTACTGGTTCGAGGTGGGCGGGCCGCCGCCGCGGAGCCCGGCGCAGCCGGTCGTCTACCGCGCGGGGGCGCAGGCGCGGGCCGACATCACGAACGTGCGGACCGTCCAGATCTCGAAGATCAACGCGTTCCCGAGGCCCGCCGACGGGCCGAGCGTGGGGAAGGACATCCAGACGCACCTCGACCTCGTGGCGTGGGTCAGCCACACGGCGTGGGGCGCCAACGCATGGATCGATGTCCACGTGTTCGACGGCGGCGACGCGCTGCTCCACGCCGAGACGCTCACGCTGGCCTATGCCGGGTTCGGCCCGGTCCAGCAGTACGTCTTCGTCGGCAAGATCTTCCAGGGATCCACGGCGACGCCTGGGTCGGTGTCGCCGCGGCCGGACGCGCGCAAGGTGCAGTTTCGCCTGTACTATGAGCTCGACGGCCGGGTGTTCACGGACGGCATCCTGCACCAGGCGGAGCTCCCGGAAGACGCGCTGGTCTGACGCGCGCCCTGCGCGCCGGCGGCGACGCGAGCGGCGGGGCGGGTCCGGCGCGGGTGCGCTGGTGCGCGCGTGCGCGCGTCGTCGAGCGGCCCTCGCGGTCCTCGAAGGCCGCCGGGCGCGCCGGGCCTCGGGGCGCGCGCTCAGCCGTCCGCGCCGGGCCTCGGGGCGCGCGCTCAGCCGTCCGCGCCGGGGCGCGCCGCGTCGCCGCGGGAGAGCGCCCCATGGTAAGAGAGCTCTCCCATGGCGAGCCGCTTCTACGTCACGACGCCCATCTACTACATCAACGACGTCCCGCACCTCGGCACCGCCTACACGACGATCGCCGCGGACGTGCTGTGCCGCTATCACCGGGTGCGCGGCCACGAGAGCCGCATGCTCACCGGCACGGACGAGCACGGCCTCAAGATCCAGCGCGCCGCCGAGGCGCGCGGCGTCGCGCCGGGCGCCCACGCCGACGAGATCGCGGCCGTCTTCCGCGCCACGTGGCCGAAGCTCGGCTGCGCTCCGGACGACTTCATCCGCACGAGCGAGCCTCGCCACAAGAAGGCCGTGCAGGAGCTGTGGCGCCGCATCCAGGAGCGCGGGGACATCTACCTCGGCCACTACGAGGGGCTCTACTGCGTCGGGTGCGAGGCCTACTATACCGAGAAGGATCTGAAGCAGCCCGGCAACGTCTGCCCGCTGCACCACCGGCCCGCCGAGAACGTCAAGGAAGAGAGCTACTTCTTCCGCCTGTCCAGGTACGGAGACGCGCTGCTCGACTACTACCGGCGCAACCCGACGTTCGTGCAGCCGGCGAGCCGCCTGAACGAGGTGACGAGCTTCGTGCGCGAGGGGCTCCAGGATCTGTCGGTCTCCCGCACCACGTTCCAGTGGGGCATCCCCGTCCCCGGCGACCCGAAGCACGTGATGTACGTCTGGTTCGACGCGCTGGCGAACTACCTGACCGCGCTCATGGAGCCCGAGGACAACACGCGCTTCTGGCCGGCGGACGTGCACCTCGTCGGCAAGGACATCCTCCGCTTCCACGCCGTCTACTGGCCCGCTTTCCTGCTCTCGGCCGGCTACGGCGAGGCCGAGCTGCCGCGCCAGGTCTTCGCGCACGGGTTCCTCACCTACAGCGGCCAGAAGATGTCGAAGACGCTCCGCAACACGATCAGCCCCGTCGAGGTGGCGGAGGCCCTCTCCGAGGCGGCGGCGGCGGCCCTGCCCGGCGGCCCTGCCGCCGCGGCCGGCGCGCCATCCGTCGGGGTGGACGTGGTGCGCTATTGCCTCATGCGCGCGATCTCGTTCGGTCAGGACGGCGATTTCAGCATCCAGGACCTCCTGGCCCGGTACGGCTCGGAGCTCGGCAACGCGCTCGGCAACCTGCTGAACCGGGTGCTCCCGTTCGCCGACGAGGTCCCCGAGAAGGGGGAGCCCGGTCCGCTCGAGGAGGAGCTCGCCAGCGCGCAGCGGCAGGCCTCGGCGGCCGCGGCGGCGGCGTTCGACGCGCACCAGCCGACGCGCGCGCTCGACGCGATCTGGACGGTGGTCGCGGCGGCGAACCTCTACGTCGACAAGGCCGCTCCGTGGGCGGCCAAGAAGACCGATCCGAAGCGCCTCGGGACGATCGTCGCGACGCTGCTCGAGCAGCTCGGGGCGATCAGCGTGATGATCTCCCCGGTGATGCCGGTGGTGGCGGGCAGGATGCGCGAGCAGCTCGGGCTGCCGCCGATCGCGCCCGAGGCCGGCAACGACCAGTGGCCGTTCAACGCCCCTGCCCGCAAGCCCGGCGCGACGCTCCGCAAGGGCTCGCCCATCTTCCCGCGCCTCGAGAAGGAGAAAGAGGCCGAGCTGCTCGCCCGGTTCGCCCCGCCGCCGGCGGACGCCGAGGCGACCAAGGCCGCGCCCGAGGCGAAGGCCGCGCCCGAGGCGAAGGCCGCGCCCGAGGCGAACGGCGGCGCCGGGGCGGCCGCCCAGCCGGCGCGCCAGGGCAAGAGCGCCGTGGCGTTCGACGACTTCGCGCGGCTCGACCTCCGGATCGGCGTGGTCACGAGCGCGGATCGCGTGAAGAAGAAGGACCGGCTGCTCGATCTGCGCGTCGACACCGGCGACGGCGCGCCCCGGCGGATCATCTCGGGCATCGCCGCGAGCTACGCCCCGGAAGAGCTGGTCGGCAAGCGGGTCGTCGTCATCTGCAACCTGCTGCCGCGCGACTTCGGCAAAGGGCTCGTGTCCGAGGGCATGCTGCTGACAGCCGAGGTCGAGGGGCGCGTCCGCACCATCACGGTCGAGGACGCCGCGCCGGGCACGCCGGTGCTCTGAAGCGACGCTCCATCCTGCGATTCAACGTACAACTCTGATCCTCGGTCGACGTCCGGCGGCGGCGCGTCCTCGCCGGCGCTCTTCGGGGGAGAGGAGCGGGCAGCGCCGCAATTGTGCTTTCCATGACGGCGGGCGGGAGGCGACCGGGGAAGCCGGTCCGCGCCCCAGGGGGCATGCTAGCCTTGCTCGATGCGTAGTCGCCTTGGCTCGAGGAGGCGGTGAGCATCTCGCTGCGGGGACGCGAGGCGGTGACGCTGGCCATGGCGGTCGCGGCGCACCTCGCGATCCTCGCCGCGCCGCCGCCCGCGCGGCCTCCCGAGGCACCGGCTGGACCGCCGGCGCTCGTGGACGGCATCGACGTCGAGCTCGAGCCGCCGTCTACCCGGGGCGCCGCAGCGGCGCCGGCTGGCAGCGAGGCGGTGGCGAGCGCGCCGGAGGAGGGGGGCGAGGTCGGCAAGGCCGCTCCGGCCGAGAAGGCGCAGGCGCAGGTGCCCGCGCCGGGCGCGGCGGCCGCCAAGGTCGCCTCGACCGAGCGCGCGAGGCCGGTGCCAGCCGCGCCCGCCGCGCCCGCCGCAGAGCCGAAGGAGGCGCCGGAGGCCGCAGCGCCGGAGCCTGCGGCGCCGGAGCCCGCGCCGCCGGTAGCCGAGGCCGCCGCGCCTGCGGCCGGGGCGCCCGGGCGCGTGGCCGAGTCGCCGGCGCCCGCCGAGGCGCCCGGGCCGGTGGCCGAGGCGCCGGGATCTCCGGCGGCGCCGCCCGGGGACGAGTACGGCGGGCCGCCTCCCGCGGCGGGCGGGGGTGTCGCGCTCGCGCCCGGGATCGGGGCGCCTCTCTGGGGCGTGCCCGGCCTGCTCCCCGGCCCCGACGCGCCGCGCGCGGCCCCGACGGCCGCCCCGCGCGCCCGGCCCATGGATCCGGAGATCGCGGGCAAGGTGCTGACCGACACGCTGCACGGCAAGGACAAGAGCGTGGGGATCAGCGTCCCGGCCGCGGGCGTGGTGGCGAGCACCTTGGCGGACACGGTGCGCTCCTCGACCGCGCCCCTCGACGCGCGCGCGACCTTCGAGGTCAAGCTCGGCGCGGACGGCCAGGTCCTCGGCGTCCGGCTGGTGAGCGCGTCGGCCGGGGACGGCCCCACCTGGGATCGCATCGTGGACGCGGCCAAGGGCGCGCTCGCGGGGAGCGCGCTGCAGATGGGGTCCGACCGGCAGCCGGTGACGGTGACGGTCAAGGTCCAGTCCAAGGTGCAGTACCCGTCCGGCAGCAAGAAGAAGCCGAAGCCGGAGCTCGTGTGCGCCGAGGAGGTGCTCGAGCAGCTCCAGCAGGCGGTGGAGAACCCCAACATGCTCGGCGAGCGGCGCGGCCTGGGCGGCGGGGCAACGGCGGCGGCGGACATGGATGAGGAGGAGAGAAAGCGGCTCTTCTGCATCCCCGTCGGGCTGCGCGCCAAGGGCGATCTGTCCGACGTCGGGGCGCACAGGATCAACGTGGTGTCGGCGTCGTTCGCGGTGAAGCGCGAGGGCGAGCGCGCGCTGCCGCACGAGGACATCCTGCCGATCGACACGCGCGTGCCGTGGGCGCCCAAGGACCCGAAGAAGATGAAGCCGCCGCCGAAGCCGAAGAAGAAGTGGAAGAAGAAGAAGCAGCAGCCTTGAGGGCGCCCGCGCCGGGCGCATTGCCGCTGTGACTGGTCCTCCCCCGCCGCACCGCGGGGGAGGCTTGCGCGAGAGCGCCGGCGGGAAGGGCTGGCCAGGATCGCGGTGCCGGACGGAGGCATCTCCAGCGCGGAGATGGGTGCCACCCATCTTTTGTTGGCCGCACGTCCAACGGGAGACGGGTGCCACCCATCTTTTGTTGGAGGAACGAATCTGCGGTAGCGAACCGTCGGGATCCGTCACTTCACCCGGGATTTTGGGGGCACCAGACCACGGATCGCACCCGTTTGGAGGGCGTCGACCCAACCCGGGCCCAACCGCCGACGCTTGAGCTTGGCGAGCTCGCGCCAGCCGACCCGTCGGCTCGGGCCGCCGTGGTCGCCTCGCTCGCCGGCCCCCTGAGCCGTGCCGTCGCGCTCGGGGATGAAGTGGCGGCCCGGGTCGTTCACGAGGCGCCCGGTCGCTGCTCGCGCGCACCACATGCGCCACATGTAGGCCAATGAGGGCAGGATGTCCCGACGCGAACCCGGGCTGCCACCCCCTCCAATTCTGCCTGACAGGAATGCCGCCACACGTGCGCTCAGCCGGCGTGCTCGGGCCCCGGGCTGCCTGACAAGGACGGTTAACCGTCGGCTACGCTATCTACCCACGATGAACTGGGGAGGAACATGCGCGGAGGAAAGGGATCCAGGTGCTCTTTTAGGATCGGCGGTCATCGATCGAGGGGCTGAACATGACGGAGGCGTCCACGGCGCAACGACGGAATACGTGCATACGCAGCGGCGGCCTATCTCCGGAGCTGCGCAGATATGCCGCGGACGTCGCAGCCCATTCACGAATACGCAGACATGCCACGAAGGTCGCCGTCGATTAGCGGGGATACGACAAGGGGCCGTGACGGCTCGTGACCTACATGCTGGAACCCGCCGCTAGGCCTTCCGCAACTGATTGCGACGCTGAGCCGATGAACGTACGGTGAGTGCAGCTGGGTGGGAGGAACCGGTCGCCTCTCCGCGTTGTAAGAAGGAGAAAGGACCAGCCGCGACATGAGCCAGACTACGCCGATGACCGTGGGCCGCATGGGCCCGCACATTGACCGAATGGGGGCTGATTGCGCTGACGATCAGTACATCCGCGAGCTGACGCAGAACGCTTTGGATGCCATCCGGCACCGCCGGGAAGAGGCGTCCGACAACACCATTCGCGGCGAGGTGATTTGGGATATCGACTGGACAGCAGTAGACGACGGCGCGCCTGAACGGCTTTGCATTGTCGACAACGGGACTGGAATGACCGCCAGCGACATCACGCGGTACATCAACAAGCTCGCGAGCGGCGCAGGAACGCTGTCAATTACATCCAACTACGGCGTTGGAGCAAAGATCGCGGCTGCTACGCGCAGCCACGCAGGCGTCCTCTACCAATCGTGGTGTGACGGGCTGGGCGTGATGGCGCATCTTTGGCGCGATCCGCTGCAAAACGAATACGGGCCTCGACGTTTCTCTGTCGACGACCGCTGGATGGAGTGCGTACCGCTCGACGACTCTGTCAAGCCGGAACTCATCGACAGGTGTGGAACGAAGGTCGTCCTCTTCGGGAACGACGAGACGCACAGGACCGCGCAGCCACCACCCGGTACTGCCAATGCCCGATGGCTCCTGCAGTATCTAAACAATCGCTACTTCAAGATCCCGGAAGGCGTAACGATCCGTGTTAACGAGTACCTAGGTCAAAAAACAAAAAACCGCGCCGCGTGCTCCAGAACAACAGGTCGCCATTGCGTCCCGTGGTTGGGATGTACACCTACCTTACCAAGCACTCCGACTCGTCTGGGACGGTGCAACTCGACGGAGCCAAGGCGCATTGGTGGGTTCTGACCGAGCGCCTGAAGGACGATGGCAGACAGGACATGTGGAGCCATCAGCACGTTCAGGCCTCCGCTGGACACGCCGCAGCGCTGTATCAGAATGAACTGTACGAGATGCGCACTGGGAGAGCCGGACAGAACGTAGTTCAGGCTTTCGGCGTGATCTTCGGCCATTCGCGCGTCGTGATCTACGTCGAGCCAGACGAGGGCGTGACGACTAACCACGCGAGAACGATGCTCCTTCGTGACGGGCGCCCGCTGCCTTGGGCCGCATACCAGGAGCAGTTTCGCAATAACCTGCCCCCGGAGATCAAGGCTCTGATTGACTCGATCGCCTCGAAGTGCGCTGACAAGGACGATAATAAATCCATTGTGGAGCGGCTCAGGCCACTGATGAACCTGTTCGCAGCGACCCGGTACCGCCGGAATCCCAAAGGGACGCAGGCTCTTGATGCAGACTTAGTGGTCCCCGGCGGGACGCCCCCGGCCACCAGTGGCTCCGGAACCGCTGGTGCCGGTGGACCGCACCGTCCGCCCCGACCTGGCGGCAGCTACGGATCGCACATCAAGAACAACGGTCTGCCTGCCTCACCCTACGCTCCCGACAAAATCCCCCGCGTCACTTGGGTCTCCCTCGCCCGTGGGAGTCGCGACCCGGGCGAAATGGAGGACAAGGCGGCACGGTATTTCGAGGCGCAGAACCTCGTCAAGGTGAATGGCGACTTTCGGAAGTTCCACGAGCTAGTCGACTGGTGCGTCAAGGAATGGAATCTGTCCCCAACTGTAATTCCGACACTTCGCCAGGAGATCGAAGAGTGGACAAAACAAGCGCTCATCGAGGTCGTAATGGGAATCGAGGCGCTGCGTGGAACGTCGCCCGAGTGGGGCTCAGACGCATGCGACAGGGCCCTTTCAGAAGAAGCGCTCACGACGGCTCTGATGGCACGATATCACCTAATCTACGCGGCCAAACGCAATATTGGCACCAAGATCGGGAAGTTGCTAGACGCAACGTAAGAGCCTATCCCACGCTGCCGGACGTGGCGCTCGAGCGCAAGTTCGGCGCCCCCGGCGTGACGGAAAAGCGGAAGCCGAGACACGGGTCGGCCGACTCGATGACGCCCCCGGCCTTACGACATCGAACGCGGGGTCGCCAGCGCCGAGCCCGGCGTCTGTTCGTCGTCCGCAAGCGCACGCATCTTGTCGAGCAGCTCTCGCTTGACCCACTGGCGGTTCAAGTCGTCTTCGTAACCGGCTTCGACGGGCGACACCTTGGTGATCCATTTAAGCATCATAGGATGCGTCGGTCATTCGCTCTGCCTCATGGTCGGCCAAGTCGCGCCGGAGGTGCAGAACCAGGCCTCTGACGCTCATTGCAGCCCCACTCCGAACGTGGTCATTTCCCTGGCTTCCCGAAGCCTGACGGCGTCACGTAGCGCGCTGATGGCCTTTGTGCGTCGCCTGTAGAGCGTAGAGAGAGGTAGCCCCGCGTCTTCGGCTATCTTGGCCATAGGGATTCCGTTTAGGTCGTGTTCTACGAGCACAAAGCGCAGCTCCGGATCGAGCTCGTCCACGGCGTCGTTGATGCTGCTCCTGATGACGTCGCACTCCATCACAGCAGCAGCGTCCGGCGCTGGATCGAGCACCTCGATCAAATCGACCAACTCCTCCCTCCGGTGCTGCGCACGCTCGTGGTAGTGCGAGGCAACGTGTACCGTGATCGCGTTCAACCAGCGTTCCGGCCTGCCGCGCTTCGGATCGAACCTGGTCCAGCTCTCCCAGGCGGTGAGCCAAACCTGACCTGCGACGTCGCCACGATGGCACCGTGGGACCCCCAGCCTCTCCAGCCAGCGTAGCACGGCACGAACCATCGTCGGGCAAGACAGGCGTGCATGCGCGGCAGCGCGCTCGTGATCATTCGGCGGACGACACATGGCTTCACCCCCCCGGGGCAATCTCCCGCCCTAGGATGAGGGCTCGCCAGCGCAGCTGTGCGGCACCGGTCAGCGGTGCCCCCCGCAGATGGTCCGCTACCAAACGGAGGCGTCAGCTGTAGCTGTTCAGCGGCCGGAGCGGTGCCATCCTGGTCAGCATGCTCCTGAGGGCGAGCAGCGTCGGGGCATCGTTCACGCGCAGCGCCCTCCGGAGTTGCTCTCTACCGCGCGTCAGGCGGCCCTGGATCGTGTTGGGGTTCTGACCAAGCTCGGCCGCTATCTCCTCCGCGGTGCGTCCCAAAGCGGCGTCCACCACAGTGTCGCGCAGCGCAGGATCTATCTGATCCAAGTGGCGGAGGTCGAGCCGCGCCTCCACCTGTGCAGACGGCGGCGGCGCGTGGCCATCGATCGCCGAACGCGTATACGAATCGCGACTTCTCTCCCACCGGTCCTGATTCGCTCTGTAGTGTGTCGTGTGATGCCAAGCGACCACATGCAGCCAGCGTCTCAAAGCATCCTTCATCGACAGGTGCTCGGGCGCATGGAACCCCCCTGCCTCGACGGTTCTCCATGCAGAGAGCAGGATGTCCTGCAACACGTCTGCTCGGTCGCACTCTGGAACCTTCAGCCGACGCAGGCTGTCCATGATCATGGCCCTGTGCTGCACGATGGCACCGAACGAACTGCTCACCTCGGGTCGCTTGCCCACGTCCACCGAATGCGATGCACGGATGCGCTCACCCATGGCTCCCTACTCCCGGAAGTGTCGTGTTCAGCGGAGAGCGCTCCGCTTCCTCCCAGTCGGACGCGATTGCCGAGCTCGCCCCCCCTTCGTCGCTCTGTAGCGGGAAGCTCGTCAGCGTGGCGGCGCGAAGGGCGAGCTCTACCCCGGTGGCGCCGCGCACAGGGACCGGCGAACGATGCCGCGGCTGTGGAGGCGGCGGGAGCTTCGCCCGCTGGCTCCTGGCCGCAAGCTCGGGAGACGGCACCACGGGCGGAGGAACGTCGAGCGCGCGAGGGGGTACCGTGACCGGAGCCGGCGGCACCGAGCTCGGCGCCGGTGACGACGCGGGACGCGCTGAGCTCTCGCGCCTGGTGATGGGCTCGCCGACCTGGATCACGACGGTCTCCTCGGCTTCCGTCCGGTAGTCGTCGTGCAGCCGCCAGAGGCGCTCCCAGTACCGCGCCGGCGCGCCGGTGAAGGCCTCCAGCTTCCGCGCGAGGCCGGGCGTTATCGACAGGTCGCTCCGCAGCAGTCGCTCCACTTCCCCCGGTTCCAGCCCTGTGCACTCGGCCAGCTTTCGCTCCCACTGCGTATTCCGACGGACGTGACGGCTCGTTCCGGAGCGACGCGACGGCCCAGTCCGGCGTGACGTGGACCGGAGCGCAGCGACGAGCGCGGTCAGGTCTTCGTCTCGGTCACCTCGGGAGCCACCGCCTTCTTCTTCCGCATCGACCCGCCGCGGAGCGTCACCAGGTGCGCGTTGTGGACGACGCGGTCACAGATCGCGTCGGCGATGCTCGCCTCTCCGATGGCTTGATGCCAACTTTTCGTCGGGATCTGCGAAGTGATCACTGTTGACGACCTGTCATATCTATCCTCGAGGACCTCGAGCAAATCGCGCCTCTCGACATCGGTCATGGGCGCAAGCAGGAAGTCGTCGAGGACCAGCACGGCGACCTTGGCGAGGCGCGCAAGGGCGTTCGCGTAGGTCCCGTCGGCACGCGCGACCGCGAGCTGCTGGAGCAGGCGCGGGGTGCGGATGACGAGGGCGCGGAAACCCTGCCTGCACGCCGCCTGCGCGAGCGCGCCGCCGAGAAAGCTCTTCCCGGCTCCGGTCGCTCCCAGCACGATCACGTTCTGCTTCGCGCGGACCCACTGGCAGGAGCCCAGCACGCGCGCGAAGGGCCTGTCCACGCCGCGCCCTGCCTCGCAGGAGAAGTCCTCCATGCACGCGCCCCCCGGCACCCGCGCATCCTTCAGCAGGCGATGGAGTCGCTTGTTCTCACGCGCCGTCCACTCGCGGTCGACGAGCAGCCCGATCACCTCCTCAGTGGAGAGCGGCTCCGTCGACGGCGCTGCCGCCCTCTCTCTCAACATCGCCGCCATCGCGTTCAGCTTCATCTCGACCAGCTTCTGAATCGTCTCTTCCAAGATCACTCCTCTCCTCCTTGTCGAAGTACTCAGCACCGCGAATGTTCTCGTGCGCCAGCGCCCCCCGGGGCGGCGGCTCGACTAGCGGCGCGCGGTCAAGGCCGTTCCTCAGGATCGCGGTCACGCTCTTGGCGGTGGGGCTGCCGATGCGGAGCGCACGCGCGCACGCAGCGTCGACACGCTCGCGACCGTACTTGTCCGCGAGCCGGATCACGCCCAGGCACGTCCGGTAGCCGGTCTCCGGGTGGGTGCGGTGGCGCATGACCGCACGCGCGAGCTCGCCGACGTTCGGGCCGATCGTCTCGGCCCACGCCACCACGCGCTCCGGCGGCCACTTGCCGTAGTCGCGATGGGCTCTGGGGCGATGCTCGTCAACGATCACGGCCGACCCCTTCCGGCCGTAGCTGCGCGCGTGCGACGCGACGCGCACGCCGTCGTGGAACAGCTCCACGACCGAGGCCGTCGCTCGGATCTCGACGCGCGCACCGACCAGCGTGTACGGCGCGCTGTAGAGCCGGTCGTCGTAGCAGACGCAGTAGTCGATGTTGACCTTGGCGTGCTTCCAGTCGGCGAGCTCGTACCGCCGTGCCGGCAGCGGCCGCATCACGGGCTTGTCGATGGTCTCGAACGCCGTGCGCCGGCAGCCGTCGAGCCGCTGGAACGGCCTCGCGTTCAGCCGCTCCAGCAGCGACGCGATCGCGTCGTTGAGCTCGGCGAGGCTGAAGAAGGTCCGGTGCCGGAGTGAAGCGAGGATCCAGCGCTGCGCGATGAGCACGCCGCCCTCGACCTTCGCCTTGTCGCGCGGCTTCCGGGGCCGAGCCGGGATGACCGTCACGCCGTAGTGGCGCGCCATCTCGAGGTAGGTCGGGTTGATGTCCGGCTCGTACCGGTCCGGCCCGGAGACCGCGCTGCGGAGCTGGTCGGGGACGAGCACCTCGGGCACGCCACCGAAGTACTCGAACATCCGCACCGTCGAGCCGACGAAGTCCGCGAGCTTCTGCGAGCGCGTCGCCTCGGCGTACGTGTAGTTGCTCGCGCCGAGCACCGCGACGAACAGCTCGACCTCGATCACCTCGCCGGTTGTCCGATCGACGATGTGCGGCTTCCTTCCCGAGTAGTCGATGAAGACCTTCTCGCCGGCGCGGTGAACCTGACGCATCACGACGCCGAGCTTCTTCTTCCAGCCTGCGTACAGGTCGCAGAACCGGCTGTACTCGTAGGGCTTCAGCGGAGCCTGCGCCGCGCTCGCTTCGCGGTACTCGAGCCAAAGCGTCTGCAGCGTGACGCACGGCTTCGACAGCTCGCGGTGCACCCAGGCGAAGTCGATCGGCACGCGCGCGGGCGGCTCGTTGCGACCGACGTCGCGGAACAGCCGCGACTCGATCTCGGCGTCGGTCATCTCTCGGGCGACCTCCCACGTCAGCCCCGCCTTCTCCGCGCGCGCCAGGTAGCCGCTGACCGTGCTCTCGCCGACGCAGGCCGCCGCCGCGATCTCCGCTCGGCTGCGCTTGCACTCGAACTTGAGCCTCAAAATCTCTCGAACCTTACGCATCGATAGCCGCTCCGACATCGCGCCCATGTACGCGATGAGGCTGCGACCGCGAGCGCCGCCTGCGGGCCGTCACCCCCGTCGGAACGGTCCGTCACATCCCTCGGAACGGCTCGTCACGTGCGTCGGAACGAGCCGTCAGGTGTGTCGGAACCCCCGTCGGGTGGCCCGGAACGCCCCGTCACGTCCCGTCGGAACGAGCCGTCACGTGCTGTCGGAATCGGCCGTCACGCCAGCCCGGAATACGCACTCCCACGAAGGAATCGTCGCGCAGAGCGACTCGAGGACCCTGCCGGGCCAGGGTACCGGGCGCGCGCGCGCGTCTGTCTGCTCGGCGAGCGCGTCGACGTGACAGTCCAGAAGGCGCCGGTAGCGGTCCCGCTCCTCCGCTGACTGCTCCTTCGCATCGATCAGGGCCGACGTCTCGTCATCGTGCGCATGCTCGCGCGCCTCGCGAAGCCCGCGCTCGCGTCCCAGCGCTTCGCGCGCCGTGACCGCGAAACCGATCGCGACGCAGCATATCATCGCGAGCCCGAGCGGCGAGACGAGCCACATCGCAGTTAGCATGTCCTCCATGAGTTTCTCCTCCTCGACGTGAGCAATCCTGTCCGGCGTAAGGCGGATCTCGGCCTTGTGCCGCCCGACGACAGCACCGTCCTCACCAATTGCTTCGCCGTCGACGGACAGCCGACGATTCAGCGAATCTGTATCAGGAGCCCTTCGCGCTCCGCGGCGAGCTGCCCTTGCGGGAACTCCCGCGCATGCGTCTCGAGCAATTGTCGCGCCTCGGCATCTGCGACTGCGCTGTGGGCCTCGATGGCTCTGCGGGCCTGGTCGATGAGGCTCCGCTCGCGCTCGCTGACGGCTGGGAATACGGCGCGGGCGTGCAGCGAGGTACGACGAGCCGGCGCGCCTGACGGAGCTGGTACGCGTGCGTCTCCATTTTCATCCGGCTGCGCGAACTCCAGCGCCGCTCTCTCGGCCGTCGCGGCCGGCGCGCGCATCGGGAGTTGAGCCGGTGGCTGCGCGATCTCCTCCACGGCCAATGCGGGCGCAGGAGCGCGCACCACCGCCGACCCCAACCACGACTCCGGGCTGAACGAGTCGGGGGACGTCGCGATGACGGCGCCGGTCAGCACGACGACCGCCCCCTGCACCACGAGCTTGAAGCCCAGGCGGCCCAGCTTGCTCACCCACCCGTCGCGGCCGCGCAGATCGAAGGCGAACGGGACGCATGCAGCGTCGTCCCATCCGCGCGAGCGTTGCCGCGCCCTCCAGCGTTCCACGGCCGCGGCGAGGTCCTCGAGCGCTCGGCGATACTGCGTCCTCACCGTCTTCGGGTTGAGCCCCAGCTCGGAGGCGATCTCGACGAGCGGCACCCCCTCGATCCCGTGCTTGATCAAGACGTCGCGGTACTTGGGGTCGACCTGGTTGATCAGGTAGCGGATGAGCGCCTCCCGCTGCTGCCTGCGGAGCACCTCTTCCGGCGTCGGGCCCTCCGCCCGAAGCTCGTGGTCGTCGAACGAGATCAGGACCTCCCCCCGACGGCGTGCGTTCCGGACGTGGTTCCGCGCCTGGTTCAGGACGATGGTGGCACCGTAGGAGGCTCGAGCCTCCCCGAGATCGATCCGCTGATCGGCTTCCAGTGCCCGCAGCAAGGCGTCCTGCGCAAGGTCCTCGGCATCTCGCGCAGGGACACCGAAACGCCGCGCGAGGCGCCGGAGGAATTCGAAGCCGGTGGGACTCAAGGCTGGCTCGCCCATAACCGGTAAAACACCTGAGTCGCCTGGAGGGCTTCAAAAAAACACACGGCGGCGCCAGCGCCGGCCGCACAGTGTGCGATACATGCGACACTAACGCACATGCTCACAAATCGTAGATGGCCACATTCCGCCGTCCGACGGGATTTTGTCGTCCAACCGTTCACATCACGACGTTTTCCTAGCCGTTGACGCCGCGCGGCTGGCGTAAGTACCGTTCATGCATGCGTATCGTTGCGCAATCGCTCTGGATATGCCTGATGCTTGGCGTCGCCACCGCCACTACGCACCCGGTCCGTGCGGAGGACCGCAATCCGGCACCCGCACCAAGCGACGGTTCGATTGTAAAGGACCATCTTCGCCGCGCCCGGAGCGCTCAGGCAAAGGGACGGTGGACCGAGGCACACGCCGCCTACAAGGCGGCCTTCGAGGCGATCGATTCGACATCTGTCACAGAGAGAGAATCCGCTGAGATCGCTGGCGAGCTGGGCCTCTGCGAGCTCAAGCTGCGCAAGTTCCGTGACGCGGCGGAGCACCTGGCTTGGAGCCTTGAGCGGCGCAAGGCGCTCTCTCCTGAGCAGCAAAAAAGATTCGCCGATGGGACTGGCTAAGGCCGTTCCGTTCGTCGCGACGCTCTATCTGTCGGTGGATCCGCCGGATGCTGAGGTGCTCGTTGATGGCAAGCTCATCGGCCGACCCAGGCGAACCTACACACTGTTCTTCGAGCCTGGCATGCACATGGTGCGGGCCAGAGCACCGGGCCGTGAGGAAGGCTTCCAGACGCTGGACGCGCAGGCGGGGACGGAGCCGAGGATGACGATAGAGTTACCGCGCGCCGCGGTGAGGAGTACGGGCGAGGCCGAGCTGGGGGCCCCGGCGAAGAAAGCGGCCACGGACGCGCAGGCGACGAGGACCTCCACGCAGGCTCCGGCGCCGTCGGCTTCTTGGCCAGGAAGGGTGCGAGTCGGCGGCATCGCCGTGGCGACGGCGACGGCGGCGGCAGGCGCGATCTTTCTCCTGCGGGCCAATGTCGTGCATGGCAATCTTCGCGAGGGGGATGTCCGGCGTCGCGCGCAGGGGTGGACGTCGTCGACGTGCCGGGAGCCGAGCGCGCCCGCGGCCTGCGCGGACATCCATGGCCAGATCAAGGAGCGGAATCTGCTCGCCACCCTCGGCAAGGTGTCACTGGCGACGAGCGCCGCGTTCGGCATAGCGACAGCCGCATCCTTTTTCACCGAGATCGCGCTCTTCAGGACCGAGCCGGCAGCGGGGGGCCTCCGCGCTGCGCCAGTGGCGACCACCGAGCAAGCGGGACTGAGCCTTTGGGGCTCGTGGTGAGGCGGAGGGGCGGAGGGCAGCTCATGGGTGGTGGTTCTGATGGTCGATATGGCGGGATTGAGCGTTGCCTCGCACTCCTTGCGTTGAGCTCAACGGGCGTCGCCGGCGTCTCCGGCTGCTATTCCGAGAGCTGTGCAGAGGGCTATCTGTGCGAGATCTCTCCTCCAAAGCCATCTCCTTGTGATGGCAGCCCGGCGTCGGCGGCAGCGCTCGACATGTGCGGGGTGTTCGTCAGCGAGCACGGCGACGACAACCACCCCGGAACGAAGGACGCTCCGGTGAAGACCCTGCAACACGCGATCGGGCTCGCCGCGCGCGGGCGAGGCCACGGCGAGGCAGCGACCCGGCGCGTGTACGCGTGCGGCGGGGAGTTCGCGGAGACGATCACGCTGCCCTCGGGGGTCGACCTCTGGGGCGGCCGTCTGTGTGACGGCGGGGATTGGTCGTATGAGGGGGCATTCGGCGGGCCGGATCACCGGACGATCATCGCTCCGCCTGGGGGGATCCCGCTGCGGGTCCTCGGGGCGGAGGATACAGAGCTCGCGGGGGACGACACGGCGTTGTTGATCGCCGGCGTGCGCGTTGTCGCGGCGGCCGCCTCGGCGCCCGATGGCAAGTCGTCGATCGCGGTGATTCTGAGCACGGGGGCCAGGGCGAGATCGTGCAGGACAGCGTGATCGTCGCGGGCGACGGCAAGGACGGGGAGCCGGGCCAGGACGCGCCGAGCTATCGAGCGACGGATGGCGTCGTAGGTAACAACGGCGCGAACGCTTGTACTGCGGACGCCGCCGTGGGCGCCCTGCCGGTGGTTACCGTGTGCGACGACGGCATCGAGTCGACGGGCGGCTACGGCGGTGACGGCGGACTCGACGTCGGCGGCGACGGCGCCCCGGGGAAGCCGGCGCCCGTGGAGGTTTCGGAGCGCGATGGCCGCGGAGGGGTCGGCGCGGACGCCACGAGATGCGAGGACGGGAACGATGGCCCAGACGGCGCCGACGCCGGTCGGGCGGGTGGCGCCTTTGGCCCAGGCATCCTCAGCGACGATGGATGGATCGGTGTCCGTGGTGAGGACGGCAAGAAGGGCGGCGTCGGCCACGGCGGCGGCGGCGGTGGCGGCAGCAAGTCGCGCGGGCCCATGTTTGCGTGCCCCGTAGGTCTCCCCCAGAGTGGCGCGGCCGGCGGCTCGGGGGGAAGCGGAGGTTGCGGCGGCAAGGGCGGCGGGGGCGGCGGCTATGGCGGCGCGAGCATCGGTATCGTCGCGCTGGAGGGCACGGACCTGACCCTCGCGAACACCGACGTGCTCACGGGCAAGGGCGGCCAGGGCGGGGTCGGCGGAACGGGCCAACCGGGCGGAGTCGGGCGGCGCGGCGCTCACGGCGGGCTCGGTTATGCTGCAGGCGGCATGTGGGACGCGTGCCGTGGGGGCGACGGAGGCAACGGCGGTCGCGGCGGTGATGCCGGCGGCGGGCTCGGCGGCGCGTCGGTCGGCATCGCCTACGTGGTGCCCAACTTCACCATTCGACCCGGAACCAACATTGTTGCCGGAGGCGCCGGCCAAGGCGGCCTCGCGGGGAACGCCAGCCCGAACGACCAGGTGGGCAAAGGCGCGAACGGCCCGTGGGGGGAGCTCTATCGTTTCGGTGCGGCAAGCGAGCCGCCCCGTTGACTCGCGCTTCGCGAGACGCTGCCAGCGAGGGATGCCGATGCGCCTGAGTTCCGCGATCCTCTTGGTCTCTCTTCTGCCGCTCGCCGCGGCCGGTTGCGGCACGGCGCCGGGGGTGAACGACCCTGATGGTGCGCCGCCGTGCGGCAGTCCATCGACGTGTGCAGGTGATCCGATCCCCGAGTCGGTCTGCCTGGAGCATCTCGCCGCGGGGCGGGCGATGGACGGCTGCGGCGTGTTCGTCAACGATCCGGTTCTCGGCGGTGACGACGCGAACCCCGGCACGAAGGACAGGCCGGTGACTACCCTGCCGCACGCCATCGAGCTGGCGCGCACCGGGCGCGGTCGGGTGTTCCTCACCCGCAATGCCTTCGTGGAGTCCATCACGCTGCCCTCCGGGGTGGATCTTCATGGAGGCTTCGACTTCTTGGAATGGGTACGGCCGCCCGAGATTTCAGATCCGGTGTACGGCACGGCCAAGCTCGTTGGCCCCGTTGGGCACCTCCCCCTGACCATCGAGCCCGCGCGGGCCGGCGACACGGGGGCTGCGGACGGGGTCTCGATCATCGATCACATGTTCATCCGCAGTCCGACGCATATCGGGATGGTCGTTCGGTCCGGCGCCGCGGTGGAGATCATCGGGAGCACGATCGAAGCCGACCCGGGACCGGGGGGCCGCGATGGGGAGAAATGGCCGGGCCGGGCAGCGTCGGGGCCGGACGGCCAGTATGGGGGAGACGCGTGCTCCGCGGCGACGGTCCCGGGTGGGGCTCGGGCGGTGAACTCCTGCGAGGGAGGGCTCCCGAGCGCCGGTGGCAAGGGAGGCGACGGGCTCGCCGACGGCGCTGGAGATGGGGAGGACGGCGAGCCCGTACCCGAGCCCAACCCCAACCACAATGGGGAAGGAGGGCGAGGCAACCGGGCAGACGGTTCTTGCAGCAGCGGCGCCCCCGGGAAAAGCGGTATGTGGGGCACCGCCGGCGCAGCGGGCAAGGGCCGCGGACGGATCGACGAGTCCGGATGGCGCGCCGACTGGGCCGGCGACGGCGCCCGGGGGATGCCGGGCCAAGGCGGTGGCGGGGGCGGCGGGCGTCGCGGTGGGCTCGCGGTGTGCGGCGTCGCCACCAAGGGGGGCGCCGGCGGCGGCTCCGGAGGCGCGGGCGGCTGCGAGGGGCGGGGCGGCCGAGGGGGCGAGAACGGCTACCCGAGCATCGCGATCGTGGCGCTCCACGCCAAGCTGACGGTGCGCGACAGCATCATCAGCATCGGCGACGGGGGCCCAGGCGGCGACGGCGGGGAGCCGGAGGAAGGCGGTAAAGGCGGCCGAGGCGCTCCTGGAGGCGCCTTGGGGGACGGCATGTGGTCCTGCCAGGGTGGCAACGGCGGCCTCGGCGGCGACGGCGGCTACGGCGGCCCCGGGCGCGGCGGCGACTCCATCGGCATCGCCTACCTCGACGAGGACCAGCTCACGCTGGAGAACGTCACCATCGAGATCGGGCTGCCGGGCCCAGGCGGTACGAGCTGGGAATGGTCTGGCGAGGAGATCACGGGGGAGGACGGCATCGCCGTCGAGACGCTGCGCTTCCCCGAAGAACTCGACTGAAGCTTACCGCAGCCAGCTATTCGACTCGATAGGACCGGGCGCGAAGGTCGACGTCACGTCGGCGGGCTCGGCCCGCTCTGGGCGGTTTGAGCCCGGTCCGCTGCGCTTCCGGCCCTGCCAGATCGTCTGGGGTGTCGTGAGCGTCGAGGTTGAGAGCATCACCGGCTTATCGTGCGTCTGAAAACAGGCAGTCGTATAATCTGGCCTCTCCCAAACGTCGTAGATTGGTCGCCACGTCCGGCACGGCCACGGCGCCGATCTCCGGCGGCATGCGCTCGTATCCCCATGTCGCTTCGATTTCTTCGGCGATCCCCGCAGCGTACGGCTGCTCATCGGGCGATGGATCGAAGCAGATGACCTGCCGCGTGGGTTCGTCCTCCACGGAAGGTGGCTCAACAAGCTCGGGCTCGATAAGCCTGATCAGCTTGCCAACCCAGGCGGGTAGGACGTAGGCCGTATCATGTACGAAGATCGTGACGGCGCGAGGTGGCGTCGCGCGGAGCGGTTTCTCCCTCTCGATCTCCTCTCGATCCTCAACGAGGCGCGAGCTGTAGACCATGTAATAAGGAACCAAAAAGCTCACTCTCAATTCAACTGTGTGCCGGTGTTCGCCGGCGGCCTTCGGAAGATAGAGCGAGCCGGAATAACACGCGTCGTGACTTCCCGTTACGAGATGGACTGATATATTGTCGATCTTGTTCTCGGGGAACTGTTCACGTAGGCGCCGCAACATGCCAAGCCACCTCTCGCAATCGGCGCCGGCTCGACGACGGGCGTCCACCAGCCGCCGATCCTCTTCTGTTTGCACGCGGCCAGGATCCTCGTATGGAACCCGCCGAGGGTAGTAGCGGTATACGACGCTAAACAATTCCTCGATCGCGTGCTTCATGGCTGTGTGACTCTGGATCCAGCTACACGCTTGCGGAGGCCGACGTCCATCTCATCCTTCAACCTGACGCAGTAGATGCCTTGCGGAATAGTGAGGTTTTCCCTTATCACTTTACGCGAAGCTTTGCTCGCAACGTCGGCGCCGATGCGCGCGGCCTCATCCGCTGGGATATGCCCCTGGGCCGCGTTCCGCAGTGGCATCCCAAACGTCATCTGCGGACACTCCCAGAACTCCGGATACACCTCGACCCACCGCTTGACCTTCAGGCGAACGGAGGCCTGTTGCCATCCTCCCGATTCGCCTGTTCCGTCGTCGGGGATCGTCGCGACGAATTTGAAGATAGTTGGTGAGAAGCCGTTCACTCCGGCCGGCGGGCACTTCGAGCTACAGGCATCGCTACAGAACACATAAATCTGGCCGTCTCCGGTGGTGTCACCGGAACCTAAACATGTGCTATTTGTCGTGCTCTCCGAGCTGTCTCTCGGGCGCTCTTCTTCATCCTCTTCTTCTGAGCTATCCGTCTTGTTGCACTGGATCTCCTGCTCACTGTCGCCTCGCCGCTCTCCCGATGGCGCATCTCCGAAGTCACCGGATGCGCTGGAGCTGAATACCGGGGTTGGCTCCGAACCTGGACCCGCACCTGCTCCCGAGGTCCATTCCTCGCGAGGGTAGCAGTCTCCCACCGTCCAGTTGCATGCCGCCAATCCCCAGATCGCGATGGCTGCTATGAAAAGCAGGCTTCTTCTTGAGCTCATCTGGCAATCCATCGATTCGCGGGGCCGGCAACGACAACGACGGATGCGTAACCTGGTAACACAAGACTTCTTCCGCCGATCCAGTCCACATTGGCGCTCGCCGATATGCCCAGCGGCCCCATAACGTACGCGCTGGCTTGCGCGTGTCCGCCCACTGCCACCCCGGCAACCTGTCCACACAAGGTGTCTCCGCAGGCTGGCATGAGGTAGATCGCAACCGATGTGCCCGCACCAACATCACCATCCTCCCAACGATAACCAAGGGAAACGGAGGTGTGATTGTAAACACCGGCCCCGCCTACCTGGATCGGAGGCACGAGGCTGCACAGATCGTGAAGCTTCAACTGGAGGTTCTTCTTGATGTGCCACGATATTCCAGCATGCGGGCCCACCGCGAGGCGCGGGGCGGTGCCAGCCTGGATCCAGCCGAGGCTTACACCGGCGCTCAGCTCTGACGCCTCTGCCTGCGTCGAAGCGACACCGAGCACGAGAGCGAACACCGCCGCCGATGCGACCCGTCGGCATTCCGTTCTCATCGGTTACTTCCCCCCTTTGGCACCGCCGGGAAAACGTGGCGATGCAACCAATTGTTCTGATGACAGGATTGGGCGTCTAACGCAACCTAGAGGAGAGCGTCACAATGGGCATGAGTGGTACCGTCCAGAGCGTGGGCCCACTTGTTACCGAGCAGCCTGTTTGATGGCCGGAAGATCCGGCTCCGTGATGGCCATCATTGACCTGGATCTCCGCTTGCCGCGATGGCAGCGAGGCGCCCGGGCACTTCGGCGATCGCGGGGCGCCGACGATCTCAGTCGATGGGGGTGGGGAGGCGGTCATCGCCGTCGAGGACGGCGCCGTGGCGCGCGAGGGCGTCGCTGAGCCGGTCGATGTAGTGGAGCACGACGTCGACGGCGTAAAGGCGAGGACACAGCGGATCGGGGTCGTCCGGGTAGCTCGCGATGAGCGCGTCGCGGGCGAGCGCGAGGGCAACGACGAGGGCGGCGGCTGCGCTGCCCTCGTCGTCGGCCCGCCGCGTGTCCCCTTCCGCCAGCGAGGCGGGGTTCATCCGGCCTCCTCGGCGTCCAGCTGCAGGATGCGGCTCAGGACATCGCGCTCGACGAGCTTGCGCTTCTTGCGCGCAGCGGCGCGGAGCGCGGCCGTGGCGAGTCGGTCGGTGTCGCGCAGACTGCCGGCGGCTGCTTCGTGCAACATCGCGATCGCATCCGAGGTGAAGAGCTCTTTCGTGCAGCCGACTCGGCCGAGACGCACACGCAGATAGTCGGCCGTATCGTCCGGCGTGAGCGGATCGATGGTCAATCGGTAGTGGAGGCGCGAATACAGGGAGCGATTGCGCCGCACGCGCAGCCGCTCGCCGAGTTCGGGCAAGCCAAGCAGCACGAGCGATAGCAGCGCGCGGCTATCCCAGGCGTAATTAAGGAGTATGTGAAGATGGTCGAGCGTGTCCTGATGAAGCAGGTGGGCCTCATCGAGGACGAAGACCGGGAATACGCGCTCCTTCGCGAGTTCCTCGACGTGCGTGCTGACCGCGTAGAAGACGTCTCCCGCGGTGCTGCAGCGAGCGAGGCCGAGCGCCAGGCAGAGCTGGCGATAGAAGTCCCGGCGTCCAAGCGTCACGTTGGCGCAGTAGGTCAAGCGAAACGTCTGCGGCGAGAGGGCATGACGGAGCGCGCGGAGCAGACACGTCTTGCCGACGCCTGGGTCACCGGCGAGGAGCACGCTCTTTCTGGCGTGCACCGCCTCGATGAGCATCTCGAGTACCATCTGCTTGGACGGGGGGAGCCAAAGCTCGCCGTCTTCGATCTCCTTGGTAAATGGCTCTGCGGTGAAGCTGAAGTGGCTACAAAAATCCATGGTCATCCCTCCTCATCGCCTCGAGGCGCTCGGCCGAGCGCCTTGTCCAGGAGCGTCTTCGGCGGGTCGAAGGGCACGCGCGCCTCGTGAGCGACATCGAGGTTGCAGGCCGACCGCGGGCGATGGGCGTTCTTCACCGGGTCGACCCGGTGCAGGGCGAAGCGCTTGCCCTCGTGCTCGATCCAGGGCGGCTCGTTCGGCGTCACCAGACACCGCGACACCGTGACGAGGCGGCCGGCGAGGAAGCCGAGATCGGTCTCCCAGTCCTCCCCATCCATCGAGAGCGTGCTGTCACGCCGGACGCGCCGGCGGGCCTGGGTCGTGAGCGCGTCGCGGAGCTTCCGCTCGTCGAGGTCGTCGGTGACGTGGGGATACTCCTCGTAGGCCTGCGCGGGGGATTTGCCGAAGAGCGCCGCGTGCGGTGTGCGGTGGTAGTGCTCGTCGACCCACGCGTAGAGCCGGACGTTGAGGTCGTGCAGCGAGCCGAGCGCGCCGGTGAAGTCCACGCACCTCTCTCGCAACGTCCTCCAGAAGCGCTCCATCTTGCCGCGTGCAGGGGCGTCGTAGGGGCGGGCGTGGATCAGGGTGGTGCCGAGTCGCTCGCACGCAAGGTGCAAGGTGTGCCCGCGGTAGGTCGAGCCGTTGTCCAGGTAGAGGGCGTCGGGTGCGCCGTGCTTGCGCAGCGCCCGGATGAAGAGCGCCAGCATGTCGACCTCCCGCTCGGCGCTCATCGCCTCGATCGCGAGGATGTACCGGGAGGCGTCGTCGAGCAGCGCGTGGATGCGCACCGGCGCCGGGCTGCCGTTAACGAGGATCGGTGACGCGTGACATACGTCGCCGTGCCACAGAGCGCCGGGGTGCTCGGCCTGCCAGCGCAGCCGCACCTTGCCGCCTGTGCGATCGCGCAGCGCGACGCGGTCGAGGTGGTGTTCGGCGTACAGGCGTCGCACCGTGGTGGCGGAGATGGCACCCTTGTCGATGCGGCCCGCCGCGACCAGGGTGTCGAGGATGAGCGAGACCGAGGCGCTCGGGTGCTCTTCTCGAATGTCGAGCAGCATCTGCCGTTGCTCGGCCGTCAGCTCTCGCGCCCGCCCCTTGTCCTTGCGGGGCTTGGGGCGCAGCCCTTCGAGCCCTTCGGTCTTGTACGCGTAGTACCAGCGCTCGAGTGTGGGGACCGAGTAGGAGCGCGGAGAATGGGCGCGCGGGGGGCGAAACCGCTGCTTGCTCAGGTCGGCGAGCGCTTCGGCGAGCTCTCCACGGTCGAGCTCGCGGTGCATGAGCGAGCCGATGATCTCACTGCGGTAGAGGGCCACCGCTTCGGCGTGGTCCTTCGGCTGGAGGAGGTCTTGCACGTCGTGTCCTTTCCGCGCCGGTGACACCGCACCGGCCGCACAGCCATCCAAGCGCAAGGCGCTGCGCCGACCGAGGATCCAACCGGGTGGGGCCCGACATCAGCCCGGCCAGCACGCCGCTCGCCATCACGCAGCCCGCGCGGCGCCGGCCATGACGGCGGCCTCGGGGGCCTCGGCCGCACAAGGCGCCATCGCCAGGAGCGTCATCGCGGCCCGCTCGGCCCGCTGCCGCAGGGAAGAAGCGGGGGGGCTGGCGCGGACCGACGCAAACAGGCGCTTCTGGTCGATGGCGCGTAGCCAGCGCCGCACGGTCGCCCAGCTGTCGGCATCGAAGCTGGCAGACCAGGGGCTGACCCGCCGCCGCACCTCGATGAGCGCTGCACCGGCGGTGCCGACGAGCAGAAGGGCCAGACCGATCGCCGTCGCGGCGAAGTGCCGTCGCGGTGCGACGCCCCGCGGCACGACCGTGATCGCGGCGCCGCAGCGACGGCATCGATAGCGGCGCGCCTCGATCGTGACGAGCCCGCCGCGCTCGCCCGCAGCCAGCGGCCCGCGCACCTGCCGCGACCGCGTTCCGTGGCCCCACAGCCCCAACGCGCCCCCCAGCGGGCAAGCCGCGGCGCCGCAACGCGGGCAGCGGGCTGGCCGTGCGCGGTCTACGGTGGGCGGTGAGGCGATCCAGCCTTTGACATCGAGGTCCAGATGGACGATGTGTTGGGGGCTCCGCTCTTTCAAGCGATTCGGAGCACGACGGGAGGGGGCACGCGGCTAAAACGAGCTCCTCCCGTCGCCTATTTTGTGACCGGCGCCGCGCCGATGCTCCGCTCCAGCCGCTGACCTACCCCGTTGGTTGCGCGGACGTGTGGGGAGTCGTGCTGGTAATTTTCGCGGGGTGAAGGGAATGCATCATGCCTTCGCTGGCATGGGAGCCGCCCTTCGCCGTCGCTGTCGTTTTACCAGGAGCTGCGCTGAGAATTCTCTCGGACCCGGCGCAATGCATGACCGGGAAACGCCCTGACAGCTGGCCGTCCCCGGACAACGCCGCCGTCGAGCAGGATCCGCCTCGGCGATGGCGCGCTGCGGGGGGCCAGCCGCCCCGCCATCAAAGAGCTGGATCGACAAGCGCACCATCGGCATCAGCAACGGTGCTCAGTAACAGCCCACTGCGCAGATGTCGGCGGCGCCAGTGTTCGTCAAGCTGCTGGCACCGGCGGTGTGTCCACGTAGCCATGAGAGCGCACGGACAGCCGTGCGCCCTGGCTGCACGACACCGCCCGTGTGCCAGCGCCACGAGCTAGCACGACCCGCCGCGACGCCCTGGGCGGGCCGCCGCCGCGGTCGACAGCGCGCCGGCGGTCGCGCTCTGAGTTGGACGACGTCGCCCGTGCGCCTGAGTGTGCTGTGGAGCCGCCGGCCGAACCGGTCGCGGGACCACCGCGGTGGGACCGCCAAGCCCAGGGGCGCAACGAGCGAAGCGACGGCCGCGGGCTCGATGTCGACCGTCGGCGGGACGACCGCTACCGGCAGTCGACGGCGAGGCGAGGACCGACGAGAGCGGCCCGCGGGTCGCCGGTTGTCAAGCGACAGTAACTTTGGCTCTCCCGCACTCTTGCTGAAGTAGAGGAGCGAGGTCTTCCGGAGCTACCGCCGTAGAGTACGATCGCTGGCGGACCGATCTGCGGTCGTCGACGTCGGCGGCCCGGGCCCCGAGGACCGCGCCCTGGGCCTCCTGCGTTGGATGCAGGCGGGCCGTAGGCCCACAACCGCCGCCCTACGCTGCGAGAAGCAATCGCTGGCGGAGGAGCCCCACGCTGGCGCGGCCGTACATCTGGCGCTTGAGCATCTTCAGCTTCGTCACCTGTCCCTCGGTCTGCCCGTTACTCCACCTCTCGGTGAGCGCGGCCCTGATCGCACGCTCGTCGCGGCAGAGCCCCGCGGCGAAGTCGCGGAACTCGGCCAGCGAGTTTGCCTTGGCTTGCTCCAGCCAGGGCACCAGCGCAGCGGCATCACGCGCGCGGACCAGCTGGGTGAATTCCTGCGCAAGGCGTTGTCCGGCGGCGATCGTGGGGCAGTCTTCGAGCAGGTGGTAGATGTAGCGACGTTGGTCGGGGTTCAGCTCGGGCGCGGGCTTCATCGGATCGGAGTTCGGCGCCGCGGTAGTCATCAGCAGCCACCATCGCAGGTTTCGGGGTGACGGAGCGCGCATCTCTGTCGAAGCTGTGGCATGCGAGGGCGCGCGACCTGCCGGCTCGTGCGGCTCGTCGACCCGTCGCCACGAGGTCACGTGGCGCTGGACGGTCCGCAGAGTGCCTCGGAAACATTGATGGACGAGCTCGTGAAAGAGCATTGCCGCGTCTCGGCAGCCCTCGTCCCATCTCTTGCGCAGGAAGTTGCCCTGATCGGTCCAGGTTCCGATCTTGGTACGGCGTTTCGCGCGCTCTGGACATTGGTCGGCGCGGAGATACTTGCGCACTGTCGGCCGCGAGAGCCTGGTCCGCTGGCAGATCGCATAAAGCGAGAGGCCCTGGGCATGCAGCGCGTGCACCTGTGTGTAGATCTGCTGCCGCTTCGTCGGTGTCACCGAGGCGCGTGGCGGCACGGCCGCTGCGACGGAGCCAGCCTGCTCGGCTGCCTCGTGGACCACCCCCGCCGTCGGGTCGGAGTCCGCCGCTGGAAACGGCGGAGACGCGGCGGTCAACGTCGCCGCGCAGGCGCGCGCAGCGGCTCTATCGAGCGCGCCGCGATGGCGCTGAAGCACCCGCTCGAGCACATCCCCGACGTTCTTGAGCAGGTGCCACCGGTCCGCCACCTGCACGGCCTTCAGCGCCCCATCGCGGATGCCCTGCGCGTACGTCTCGGCGCGGTCCCGCGTTACAAGGGCGATGCCGGGGTGCTCTCTGAGCCAGTGTGCAAGCGTATCGGCGGTGCGGTCGGGGAGCAGGTCAATGGGGACGCGCCGCTCGAGATCAACGAGGATGGTGCCGTAGCGATGCCCACGCCGGATGGCCCAATCATCAACCCCCGCCACTCGCGCGGGCGGAGCAGGCGCGATCGCCGCGTGGCGCACTCGCCGAAGGATGGTGTCGGCGCTGCCGACCAGGCCGAGCCCTGGCAACAGCCGTCCAGCGGCCTCGCCGCCGAGCGCGACGCCCATGCGCGTCAGCAACTCGTCGAGCCGCGTCGTCGCGCGTGCGTGTGGCGGGGCAACCGTGGGCAACCGCTCGGAGAAGATCGCCCGCGAGCAGTCGGTCTGCTCGCATCGGAAGCGCCGGACGAGCAGGTGCAGGCGCACCGGTACACCCTGGCAGGGTAGATCGGCCAGGGTGCGTCGGTAGCGGCTCTGGACACGGTACGCCGCGCATCCGCAGGTCGGGCAGAGAGCTTCAGACCCCGTGGCGCGCAGCTCCAGCACCATTGCTCCCGCCTGGCTGTGCACACGCTCGAGCTCCAGATCAGGGGCAGGAAGAGAAAAGGGAGGGCTCGGACACTTGGACAACTCAGGGGCCCGTCTGATCGTAGCCGATATGCTCGGTCGTCTGCGACTTCGGTGAACCCAGCGAGCGCGGAAGGTGAGCCTCCGTTACGGCCCGTGCAACTCCGGGCGAGCTCAACAGAGCACCTTCAGCAAGAGTGCGGGAGAGCCAAAATTACTGTCGCTTGACATCCGCAGCAGATCGCCCTTGGATGTCCTAGCCGCCGCGATGCTCCACCCGCGAGCACGCTGTCGCTGAAAGCGAAGCGATCGACGCGGCCGTTCGGGGTGGCGCGCGGATCGAAGAGACCCTCGAAGGCGCCCGGCCGCGCGCGCGGTGCTCCTGTTCGCCAGGCTTACGAGCGCTCTCACCGAACGGCGCGCGCCTCCGCTTGGGCACAGGCCGCGCGTCTTGCACGAGCTGGTCTATTTTGTCGTCACACAGGACGCGTCGTCCGTCGGAGTAGTCAACTCTAGCTCTTGAGACGGATAGTACATCACGAAATTATAACACATCTCATCCACCGTCCGCTCCCCGAATTCCACGGCCCTGTTGCCCGGGTTGTCCCACGCGCAACGCGTCCTCACGGTGTCGCCGCCTCGAAGGATGGTATCGTTGTCGTACCAGATCTGGTTGTCGAAGTTCCACGGATCGGCGAGCCCCAGGTTGCTCGGCTCGCTGCCGTCCGTGGGCACCGTGTTGCTCGACAGGTGCTTGCCGAGATTGTGCATGTGCGGCATAACACCGATTACCGAAATCGCCCCCATATCCCGCGGGAACTGGTAATCGCAGCTCACGTCGAGCGAGCCGTGAGGCGGGATGTTGATGTCTTCTGTGCCGAACGAGAAGATGCCGGCGTCGTTGGGGCGGAGCTCCGTCGTCGTGCAGACGTTGAAGCCGGTGCTGTCTTGCTGCCCGTCGAGGCCCTTGATGTTGCTGTAGTGCACCTGGACTACGAAGTGTGCCGTGCCTTCCAGCGGGAAGCCCGCCTCTAGCGGCAGCTCCGTGGCCTTGCCACCGGGCGCCCAGACGGACAAAAGAGCCCCCTGGATGTCGCCCCCCTCACAGGGCGTGGGCGTCGAGGGAGACGCCTCATCCGCCTTGAAGAGCAGGATATGGTGTACAATGGTGCTGTTGTCGATCTGGGGTGCGATCCCGACGAGGTGTCGTTTCTGGCCGATCTCTACATCGACCCCATAACACATATACTGGTCCTGGACGTCCTTCGGCATGACGTAAGGCGCGGACGGCGCTAGCAGGACATCCGGTGTGCAGCTCAGGGTCGGAGGGTCGATGGTTCCGCCGCCGCCCGGGTCGACGCACGTGTCTTTACCGGCCGGCATGCCGGCGGCGATCCATTGATCGAAGATCGCGAGCTCCGCGGCGGTCAGGCGCTCGGTTGGGGGCGGAGGCATGGGGCGCGCGGTGTCGCGGGCGCGTGCGGCGACGAGCTCGTAGACCTTCTTGTTGGGATCGCTCACCGCGGGCGCGAGCAGATCGCTCCGGTCGACCAGCGGGAACGGCGCGCCGAACTTCGGGGACGCCCCGTGACAGGTCTGGCACTTCGTGGAGAGGATCTTGTCGACGTCGCACGGCAGCGCTTCCGCGTTGCCGTTCTCCGGACCGGAGCCGGATGAGCCGCTGCTGCCCTTCTCGGCGTCGCTGCACGCGACGACCACGAGAGCGGATAGGAAGGACAGCGCCGAGAACAAATAACGACTACGATTCATGCGAGCTCCTCGGGGAAAAGTGCGACCTGAATCGGCGTTCGAGGGTATCGAGCGCTGATCTGCAGCTTTTTGAAAGGGCGGTCGAAGACCGAGATTCCGAAAGACGCCGTCGAATTGGGTGGAAGAAGAACGCGCGCCGCGAGCTCCCGAGAACAGCGGGAGACTTGGCGCGTGAGAGCACCGGCGACCCAGGTCTACGGACGGGCCGGCGACCTGGCGTCGGTGCTCCTTCGGTGAGTGCCCGCCCGCTCTGAGATCGTTCAACGGTGCGCTCACGCGGAAGGTATCGAGGCGCTCGCGCGCCAGGAGGCGCGGTGCCGTCTGGTCAAAGCTCGGCTGCGGACTAGGGTCGCGCGCGGGGATCCATCTACGGGGCGCGCCCGAGCCAGTAGGGTACAGCTATACGGTAGGATGCCTTCTTGGTGCTACGCCGCGGTAATCCCAGGCGTTTCAGGCGTGGAAGACCTGCCCCATCGCATAAGGCCCGTTCTGTCAATGAGCTCGTACAGTCGGACTGCACGAGTCAGGAACGGCTCCGAGAATCTTGACTTTGCGGAACGCGTTTGCTTGTCCTATCCGCACGGCGCGCGCGCGAGCAGCGTGGTCGAGACGGTCAGCGCGCCGAGCGGCCACGGCACCACGTACTCGAGGTCGCGCGCGGCCACCACGGCGCCGCCCTCGGCCAGTTCCTCGAAGCGCGCGCGCCGCACCTCGAGGAACCCGGTGCTGGCGCTCGGGTCCACCCGCGAGAACCGCCGGCGGCTCGGACGCTCGAGCAGGGCGCGCAGCGACGTCGGCCGCACGACGGCCACCGCGCCGCCGACCCCGCTGGGGGCGCCGGCGCCGGCTCGCGGCTGCACCCAGGCCCCGCCAAGAGGACCACGCCGATGGAGAGGAGCAGGCGCGAGCGAAGGGGATCGGCCGACGGGTGGCGCATCGGTACAACATTACTCCGATCGCGGGAGCGATGCCGCGCCTCGCGCTACGAGGCCCCACCGACCAAGAGAGCCACTAAGCGGATCGGGGAAAGCTCTCGGAACGGCGAGCAGTTTCGTGCTCGGAACTCCGGCGCCGCCCAACAAATAGGCGTTTGCGCGAGCGGGCATGACGAGCAGCGCCACCGCTCGACGGAAACGTCGCGTTGGACGAAGCCATGCGGCAGCGTGCGGGGCGTTTCAGCGGGCGGCGATGGGAAAGGTGAGATCCAGCGACCGGGTGCGCGGGCTGTGGGAGGGGTCGTGAGCGGGCGCGCGCCGCAGCGCGAAGAGGGAGGGGGCGATGTAGGCACCGTCACGCGCCCGGCTCCGAGGCGCCGTTGCGGCGGGGCAGCCGCCTGCGGGGCGCACCTTCGCCATGCCGGGCTGGAGCTGGCTCAGCAGAGGGAGGTGGGAGCAAGGCGCCAGGGGCGTCATGGGTTGTCGGGGGCAGCGGCCGGCGTGGGGCCAACGGTCGCGGCCGGCAAAGGCATGCGGACCAGCAGGCCGCCGCAGCGGGAGCAGCGGCGCAGGTCGATGCCTGTCAGCGCGAGCAGCAGGTCACTGCGCTTGCTCGGGGTGCGCGGCGTCCGCATGCTCTCGCGCGGCGGGCTCACCGCCACCGTCGTCCAGCAGACCGACGTGCTGCGCGCCGCCCTCGAGATGGCCGCCGCCTCGTTCGTGCTCTGCCGATGGATTACGGTCCTTCATCGATGCACAACCGCTCTGACCAGTTCGCGAAGAACTTGCTGCGCGACGGCCTGAGCCTCGTATCGGCGGCGCAGACCGAGGTCGAGGTGCTGGCGGCGACCCAGAAGATCGACGTCTTCAGCGTGCCTGATCCAGCGCGCGACGCCGAGCGCGCCAGGATGGGCCTGCTCGGCGAGCTCTCGGCGGAGCCAAGCCTGTTCGAGCCGTTCCACGGCACGCCGAGCCTCCGCCAGGTCCGGCGGTGTCTGCGCAAGCAGCTCACGTGGCATCACGAGCTCGAACGCCGCGCCCGCGCCGCAGCCGGCTCCGCCGCGCTGGACGAGGACGCCGACGCGCCGCCGCAGCCGGCGGTGGACTTCCCTGCGCTGGTCGTCATCGGCCGGGGGCGTCCTGAGACGGTGCTCGACGCCTACCGGTGCGAGCCGGTGCAACCAGGCGTCTACGACGCCGTTCCGGGCCTGGTCACGCGCGTGGTGGTGCTCGCCGAGCTGCCCCGGACGCGCGCCACGCTGCTGCTGCGGCTGCTCGGCTCAGGCCGCCTCCTGCACGAGGCGCTGGCCGATCTGGCAGCGCTGCCGGACGATGCCTGGGAGAAGAGCGTCGCCAAGCCGCTGCTGGTACACTTCCGGCTCGGAACCAGGGAGCCGATCGACGAGGAGGACGAGGTGAGCGCAGAGATCCGGGCATGGGTCGAGGAGTACGAGCAGAAGCTTCGGGCCGAGGCGCGAACGGAAGGCCTCAACGAAGGCCTCAACGAAGGCCGCAGGGAAGGCCTCAACGAAGGCCGCAGGGAAGGCCTCAACGAAGGCCGCAGGGAAGGCCTCAACGAAGGCCGCGCCGAAGAGGCGGCGCGTGCCGTGCTGATCGCGCTTCGGGTTCGCGGCATCGCCGTGCCGGACGTCGCGCGGGAGCGCATCCTGGCCGAGAAGGATCCGGAGACGCTGGAACGATGGCTTGAGCGGGCCATCGTCGCCGCGTCGCTCGCCGAGGTGCTCGACGGTCTGAGCTGAGCCCCGCCGGCCCACGACCGGATGCCCAGCTCGTAAGCTCCGGCTACGGGACTCGCAGGCGCGGGTCCGCCGCCGCGGATCGCCTTGCAAGCTCCTCGTCGCGCTCCGGTTGCTCGGCCTGGATCCAGCGCCGGAGATAGCCGGCACCGCGCAGAGCCGTCCCGGAAGGAGCTCCAGGCGCTCCCGGAAGGCGCAGAGCGCGCTGCTCTCCGAAGCACGCCGGACGCGCAGGCACAGCCGATGATACGGCGGAGTGTGCCGTGGAGATCCTGCGCACGGAGAGGTGCGGCGCGCGGCGCCTCGCGACGCGCCGACTGCGGGCGGCGCTGGTGGGCATCGGAGCGTGCCTTGCCGCCGTCCTCCTCCTCTCGATCCTCCTGATAAGACGTCCCTCGGGCGTCGCCGTCGTGTCCCTCGAATTCGACGACACGCTGGCGAATCAGCTCTCCGCGCGCTCCATCCTCGCCGCGCACCGGATGCATGCGACGTTCTTCGTGAACAGCGGTCGACTCGACCGTCCCGGCTACCTGACGGTCGCGCAGCTCCGCGCGCTCGCGTCCGACGGCCACGAGATCGGCGGCCACACCGTCGATCACGCGCAGCTGCCCGGGCTCCCGGCTAGCGAGCAACGCCGGCAGATCTGCGATGATCGCCGCGCTCTCCTCGCGCTGGGCTTCGCCGTGAGCAACTTCGCATATCCCGCCGGCGCCCACGACAGCGCCAGCGCCGAGCTGGTGCGCTCCTGCGGTTACGACAGCGCCAGGAGAGCGGGCGGGCTCGGCTCCCCCGATTGCCTCTTCTGCGCACGGGCGGAGTCCATCCCCCCGCGCAACCCCACCGCCACCCGCACGCCAGGGTCCCTCCGCCGCCGTCACCGCCTCCCCTGGATTCAGGCTCTCGTCCGCCGCGCGCAGCAGGACGCCGGATGGCTCCAGCTCACCTTCCACCATGTCTGCGACGCCTGCAACGACTACAGCATCTCCCCACAGGACCTGTCCGCGCTCCTGGGCTGGCTCGCGGAAGAGCGCGACGCAGGGCGCGTCGCCGTCCTGACCGTGCGGCAGGTGATCCACGGCGCGACGCCGCCGCGATCAGGTCATGGACTTCGGGACTTCATCCTGGACTGGCCACGTGCGCCCCCGCAACGCGCCTCCCCGGCTCGAAGCAGACCGGCAGGCGCGCCGGGCCATGCACGATGAGCGCCTTGCGCGGCTCCCACGGCTCCTTGCTCGCCAGCTCCAGGCCCCTCAGCCGCGTGAGGAGATCCGGCAGCGCGATCCTGGCCTCCAGGCGCGCGAGCGACGCCCCGATGCAGAAGTGGATGCCGTGCCCGAAGCCGACGTGCGGATTGGGATCGCGCGCGATGTCGAACCGGCCAGGATCGCGAATCTGCTGGGGGTCTCGGTTCGCGGAGCCGATCACCGGCAGCACCAGCTTCCCGGCCGGGATCGCCTGGCCGTGCACCTCGACGGCGCGCCTCGTCTCGCGGAACACCATCTGGAGCGGGGAGCGGTAGCGCAGGACCTCCTCGATCGCCGAGGACACGAGATCGGGCGCCGCCCGGAGGCGGGCCAGCTCCGCCGGGCTCTCGAGCAGGCACAGGATCGCGTTGTCGATCAGGTTCGTGGTCGTCTCGGTGCCCGCCGCGAGGAGGAACTGGAAGAAATTCAGGAGCTCGTCCTCGTTCAGCCGCTCGCCGTCCACCTCGGCCTCGACGAGGCGGGTCAAGAGATCGTCCGCCGGCGCCCTCCGGCGGGCGTCGAGCAGGCCCGCGAGATAGGCCCTCATCTCCTCCTTGACCGCGGCGTGCTCGCTCACGACCCTGGCCGCCTCCTCGCCCCCCGAGAGGGTGTGGCTGAGGTTCACGATCGCCTCGCTCCAACGCATGAACCGCGCCCGGTCCTCGGCGGGAATCCCGATCATCTCGGCGATCACGATCGTGGGCAGCGGGCCCGCGTAGTCGGCCGCGAGGTCCATCGTCCCGTGCTCGATCCGCCGATCCAGGAGCTCGCGCGACAGCTCCCGGATGCGCGGCTCGAGGCCCGCGATCGACCGCGGCGTGAAGGCCCGCTGGACGATCCCGCGGAGCTTCGTGTGGCGCGGCGGGTCCGAGAAGACGATCCATTCCGGGGCCTTGCCGGTCGGCGGCGTCACGGCGGAGCTGAACCCGTCGTGATCGGTCAGCGCCCGCTTCACACCCTCGTAATCGAAGATCATCCAGAGATCGAACGGCGCGACGTGGAGCACGGGAGAGCCGCTCCGCATCTGCTCGTACAGGGGGTAGGGGTCGCGCCGCATCTCGTCCGGGAACAGGTTCATCGCCAGGACCTCCGTCGTGCCGAATCGCCGCGGCTGCCGCCGGCGGAGAGGCGATGCTAGGGTATGCAGCCAGGGATGGCGCGCTTGAACGAATCGCGGACAGGTGAGCCGTGATCACCGACGCCTTCGTCGCGCACCTCCACGTCGACCGCATCGATCGTGGAGCGCGATCCGCAGCCACCGATGACGCAGCGCGAAGGCCGCGAGCACGGAAGAGCCCGCCAGGCCGAACGGGAGCGACAACAAAAAGCCTCGCGGGCCCGCGATGACGGCGCCGACGATGCTCGCGACCACATGGAGCAGCGCGCCGCGCTCCACGTGGACCACGGCGAAGCTCCGGTGCACGGCGTGAATGGAGCGGGGCTTCCCGATGGATGGCTCGTCGGGAGGGGATGGCTCGTCGGGAGGCGGCGCCGGGCCCTCCGCCGGCTGGCGAGATGGGCGCGGCTCCACGGACGCGGCCTAGCACGGGCGCGGCTGCGACCCCGAGCGGCTGCGACCGCGAGAGGAGCGCGCCGGCGAGGCGCCCGATGCGCCTCGGCGCCGGCACCCGATGCGCGTGGGCCGCAGCGCTGATGTCTGTAGACCTCTATCGCCCCGCCGCGAGCCGCCGAGAAGCCGAAAGCCGCCAGAGCGCGCCGGCGCCGCGCGCAGAGAGGCGTGCACAACGCTTGCATGGCGGGCCGCGAAGCCCGGGCCGCAGTGAGGAGCCGACCGTTGAGGCCGTTCCGAATTTCGGCCGGCCGCCCATCGAAAAGTCCACCGACGACGTCCGGCGGAGAATATAAGACGGCCCGGGATTCGAGGCAGCTGGCCGCTCCTCCACGTCGAGGACGCGGTGTTTCCCCCAACGTGCCTGCGCGCCGGTGCAGTCGACGGCCGCTCGCCCCAATGCACCCGAAGGTGATCCTGCGCATGAGAGTCCATTTCCCCCCTCGATGGATCTGCGGCGCCGCCGCGCTAGCGGCGGCGGCGTGGGCCGCGCCAGCGTCCGCTCAGGAGGCGGGACCGGCGCGCGGCCTCGCGCTCAACCGCTTCAACCCGGCGCCAGCCGGCGACCGGATGTTCGGCGTGGCGTCGCCGTACGCGGCCTCGCCGCGCCAGGACGGCAGCCCGACGCTCCACCTCGCCCTGCTCGGCGACTATGCGCACAACCCGCTCGTGCTCACACGCGAGGGCACCGACGACCACCTCGGCGCCATCGTGGGGCACCAGCTGTTCCTGCACCTGAACGGCTCGCTCTCCCTCTGGGACCGGCTGCACGTCAACGTCGACGTGCCGCTCGCCGTGCTGCAGGACGGCGATAGCCCGGCGGCGGAGGGGCTCTCGTTCGCCTCGCCGAGCGGCGCGCAGCTCGGCGACCTCCGGGTCGGGCTGCGCCTCCGCCTGCTCGGCGACTACTTCGACCCGTTCCAGCTCGCCGTCGGCGGCTACGTCTGGTTCCCGACCGGCGGCGGCGAAGGCTCGTTCGTGGGCGAGGACTCGGTGCGCGGCATGCCCCAGCTCATCGCCGGCGGCCGGATCCCGGGCTTCGTCTGGTCGGCCGCGGCCGGCGTCGACCTGCGCCCCGCGCAGACGTTCGCGCAGGTGCGGCAGGGCCTGATGTTCAACGGCGGCGCGGGCGTCGGCCTGCTGCTGCTGCCCGAGGAGCAGCTCCAGATCGGGCCCGAGGTGACCGTGTCGACGGTGCTGGAAGAGCCCGACGCGCGCAACACGAACGTCGAGGCCCTCCTCGGCCTGCGCTACCGCTTCGCGCCGGCGGTCCGCGACTTCGAGATCGGCGTCGCGGCCGGCCCCGGCTTCACGTCGGGCATCGGCACCCCGGACTTCCGCGCGGTCGCGATGCTCGCGTACTCGCCCGAGGTCCAGCGCGCGGACCCCGATCGCGACAAGGACGGCATCCCCAACGAGCAGGACGCCTGCCCGGACGTGCCCGGCGTCGGCGATCCCGATCCCAAGAAGAACGGCTGCCCGCCGTCGGATCGCGACGAGGACGGCATCCTCGACCGCGTCGACGCGTGCCCGGACACGGCCGGCATCGCGAACGACGACCCGAAGAAGCACGGCTGCCCGCCGCCCGGGGACCGCGACAAGGACGGCATCACCGACGACGTCGACGCGTGCCCGGACCAGGCCGGCCCGAGCAACGAGGACCCGAAGAAGCACGGCTGCCCGCCGCCGCCCGACAGGGACGGCGACGGCGTGATCGACGCGGAGGACGCCTGCCCCGATATCCCCGGCATCCGCACCTCGGATCCGGCGACGAACGGCTGCCCCGGCGATCGCGACGGCGACACGGTGCGCGACGACAAGGACGCCTGCCCCGACGAGAAGGGCAAGCCCGACGAGGATCCGGCGAAGAACGGCTGCCCCGTCGCGGTGCGCGTGACCGAGCAGGAGATCGTCATCCTGCAGCAGGTGCAGTTCGACACCGGCAAGGCGACGATCAAGAAGGCGAGCGACGAGCTCCTCGACGAGGTCGCGGGTGTGCTGAAGGAGCACCCGGAGATCACCAAGATCGAGGTGCAGGGGCACACAGACCCGCGCGGCGGACGCGCGTACAATATCAAGCTCAGCCAGGCGAGGGCCGAGTCGGTCACGAAGGCGCTGGTCCAGCGCGGGATCGAGGCCGAGCGGCTCGCGTCGAAGGGCTACGGGCCTGACGTCCCGATCGCGGAGAACGACACCGAGGAGGGACGCCAGAAGAACCGCCGCGTGCAGTTCAAGATCCTCGAGAAGAAGCCGAAGCAGCAGCAGGAGGCGCCGTGAAGAGACGTTACGTCATAGGTGGTCTTGTCGGGCTCGCCGTGGTGGGGAGCCAGAGCGGCGACGCGCACGCCGATCCCGAGCGGCTCTTGGAGGTCAGCCAGAGGGGTGACTTCCTCCTGATCGGCAACACGCTCGGATACGAGTGCGGCTCGGACGTGGCTCTGCCGGCGCCTGTCGTCGGCACTGTGCCGGAGGAGTGCGGCGGGACCGGCAACACCGACACCTCGCCCGATGTCTTCTGGCGCTCCGACTCGCCCGCGGACGGGATGGCGGAGGCGAACCGAGGCATCGCCGCGGACCAGGCGCGGAGCACCGCCTGGCTCGCGGTGCCGGCCGGCGCCAACGTCACGCACGCGTTCCTCTACTGGGGCGCGCACACGGCAGCCAACGCGGGGGCGGACACCACGGTGACCCTGGACCGGCCTGGCATGGACGGCTTCTCCGAGGAGGTCGTCGCCGCAGCGCCCTCCGGGGGCTCGTTCACCGCGTCGTCGGACCCGGGCAACCCAACAGCGGCACACGCGTACTACCAGTCGTACGCCGACATCACCGCGATCGTGCAGGAGAACGGGACCGGCGCCTACCGGGTGAGCGGCGTCAACAGCAAGGCCTTCGGGGACAACGACAACAACAACTTCGCCGGTTGGTGGATGGTCGTGTTCTACGAGCTCGCCTCGGAGCCGCCGCGCCACCTCGCGCTCTTCCACGGCCTCGACGCGGTGAACACCGGGAATTCCCGGGAGGCCACCCTGTCAGGGTTCCTGGTGCCGGCGGCGGGCTACGACGCGAAGATCGGCATGGTCGCCTTCGAGGGGGACCTGGCCCATACCGGAGACCAGTTCTACTTCAACGGAGGGGACCCGCTCAGCAACGCTCAGAACCCGGAATCCAACTTCTTCAACGGCACGCGCTCCAACCCCGACGGGCCGGTCTCGGTCGCCGGCGATCTGCCCCAGCTGACGGGCGCCGCCGGGACCATGTCCGGCATGGACATCGACATCCTGGACATCACCTCCAAGGTGTCGCCGGGCCAGACGTCGGCGCCCATCGTGGCGTCGAGCAACGGCGATCTGTACTTCCTCGCCGGCTTCATCACGTCGATCTCGACCTTCAAGCCGGAGTTCACGTCCTCCACGAAGCAGGCCGTCGACGTGAACGGCGGGTCGCTGCTCCACGGCGACACGATCGAGTACACGATCGTGATCCGCAACACGGGCAACGACGCGTCGATCAACACCGTGATGACCGATCCGCTGCCTGCGGGCGTGACCTATGTGCCGGGCTCGCTGGCGATCACGGCGGGGCCGAACATGGGCACGAAGACGGACGCGGCCGGCGACGATCAGGGCGAGTACGACGCCGGCAACCGCACCGTCACGGTGCGGCTCGGCACCGGCGCCACCGGGGCGACCGGGGGCACGCTCGCCGTCAACGGGACGACGACCGTGACCTTCCGGGTCACGGTCGACGCCGGCGCCACCGGGCTGATCGAGAACCAGGCGATCATCACCGCCGCCGGGCAGCAGGGCGCGCCGAGCGAGGAGACGCCGACCGACGGCGACGACGAGACCGGCGGCCCCCAGCCGACCGATGTCGTCATCGACGAGTGCGAGACGAACGCGCAGTGCACCGCGCCGACGCCGTACTGCGAGACGGCGGGGACGCCCAACACGTGCGTCGAGTGCCTCACCGACGCCAACTGCGGGCCGCTGTCCCCGACGTGCGATCCCGACGGCTACACCTGCGTCTGCGAGTCCACGGGCGCCGAGCTCTGCGACGACGCGATCGACAACGACTGCGACGGCGTGATCAACAACGGCTGCGACTCGGACGGGGACGGGATCGACGATCCGACCGAGCTCGAGGCCGGCACCGATCCGAACGACGCCGACAGCGACGACGACGGCGTGACCGACGGCGAGGAGCCGGACTTCGACGAGGACACCGACGGCGACGGCCTCATCAACGCCCTCGACCCGGACAGCGACAACGACGGGCTCTTCGACGGCACCGAGCTCGGCCTGCCCTGCGACAACGCCGCCACCAACGCCGCCGCGGGCCACTGCCGCGCCGACGGGGACGAGGGGGCGACCAAGACCAACCCGCTCGACGCCGACACGGACGACGGCGGCGTGTCCGACGGGAACGAGGACGTCGACCTCGACGGCGTCATCGACGAGGGCGAGACCGATCCGAACAACGGCGACGACGACGCGCCGCCGGTGGACACGGACGGGGACGGGCTGAGCGACGAGCTGGAGGAGGCGATCGGGAGCAATCCGAACGACGCCGACAGCGACGACGACGGCGTGATCGACGGGCAGGAGCCGAACTTCGCCGACGACACCGACGGCGACGGGCTCATCAACGTGCTCGACGTGGACAGCGACGACGACGGGCTCTTCGACGGCACCGAGCTCGGCCTGCCCTGCGACAACCCGGCCACCAACACGGAGGCGGGCCACTGCATCGCCGACGCGGACGAGGGGGCGACCAAGACCAACCCGCTCGACGCCGACACGGACGACGGCGGCGTGACCGACGGGAACGAGGACATCAACCGCGACGGCGCGATCGACGGGGGCGAGACCGACCCGAACAACGGCGACGACGACGCGACGCCGGCGGACACCGACGGCGACGGGCTGATCGACGCGCTCGAGGACGAGATCGGCACCGACCCGAACGACGCCGACAGCGACGACGACGGCGTGATCGACGGCGACGAGCCGAACTTCCGCGACGACCACGACGGCGACGGGCTGATCAACGCGCTCGACCCCGACAGCGACGACGACGGGCTGTTCGACGGCACCGAGCTCGGCCTGCCCTGCGACCTCGAGGCCACGGACGCGGAGGCGGAGGCGTGCATCGCGGACGCCGACCCGGCGACGAAGACGCACCCGCTCGATCCCGACACGGACGACGGCGGCGTTCCCGACGGCGCGGAGGACGCGAACCACAACGGCGCCATCGACGCGGGCGAGACCGATCCGAACAACGGCGCCGACGACGCCGTGGGGGACGATCGCGACAACGACGGGCTGCCCGACGCGGTGGAGGAGATGATCGGGAGCGATCCCGACGACGCCGACAGCGACGACGACGGCGTGCTCGACGGCGACGAGCCGAGCCCCGGCGAGGACACCGACGGCGACGGGCTCATCAACGCGCGCGACGTGGACAGCGACAACGACGGGCTCTTCGACGGCACCGAGCTCGGCCTGCCCTGCGACAACCCGGCCACCGACACGGAGGCGGGCCACTGCCGCGCCGACGCGGACGAGGGGGCGACCAAGACCAACCCGCTCGACGCCGACACCGACGACGGCGGCGTGCCCGACGGCCAGGAGGACGTGAACCTCAACGGCGCGATCGACGAGGGCGAGACCGACCCGAACAACGGCGACGACGACGCGACGCCGGCGGACACCGACGGCGACGGGCTGGTCGACGCGCTCGAGGACGAGATCGGCACCGACCCGAACGACGCCGACAGCGACGACGACGGCGTGATCGACGGCGACGAGCCGAACTTCAGCGACGACCACGACGGCGACGGGCTGATCAACGCGCTCGACCCCGACAGCGACGACGACGGGCTGTTCGACGGCACCGAGCTCGGCCGCGACTGCGCCGACGCGGCGACCGACGCGGAGGCGGGGACGTGCATCCCGGACGCCGACCCGACGACGACCACGAACCCGCTCGATCCGGACTCGGACGACGGCGGCGTGGCCGACGGCGTGGAGGACGCGAACCACAACGGCGCGATCGACGCGGGCGAGACCGATCCCAACGACGGGAGCGACGATCAGGCCACGTGCCGGCAGGACAGCGACTGCGGCGGCCCGACGAGCGGGATGATCTGCGAGGATCACGCCTGCGTGGACGGCTGCCGCGGCGCCGATGGCAACAGCTGCCCGTCGGGCGAGGTGTGCAGCTCGACCGACAGCTCGCCGGGCACCTGCGGGCCCGTCGAGGCGAACGACCCGACCGGCATCTTCGCCGAGGGCAACGGCCTCTGCACCGCGCGGCCCGGCCCCGCGGGCAACGCCAGGGGCGCGGCCGCGCTCCTGCCCATGCTCGCCGCCCTCGCCGGCCTCGCCCTGCGCCGGCGCCGCACGGGCCGCTAGCCGAAGCGAGAGGGCCCCGCCGCGGCGCGGGGCCCTCTCATGTAGTTTTCTTGCCCACCTGTATCGCTCCTCCGTAGCGTACCGCGCCGAGGAGAACGACCATGGAAATGCTGCTCGCCAGCGAGCGCCGCGTCACGCGCCGCGCCGCGATCGTGGACTGCCATGCCGTGCGCGAGCGGGGCTTCCGGCTGCTCGGGACCCGGGCGATCGACCTGTCCGTCGACGGCATGCTCGTGCTGACGAGCGCCCGCGCGCTGACGGGCGAGCCGGTGATCGTCTCGTTCCGGATCCCGGACACGGACGTCTGGATCGACGCGACGGCGACGATCGCGCGCACCCTGCACGGCCGGCGCGAGGGCGACCCGGGCCGCGCCGTGGGCCTGCGCTTCGATCCGCTCGACAGCGCGTCGACCCGGCGCCTCCGCGCGGCCCTCGAGCGCTTCCCGCCGACCTACCCGTACCGCGCGCAGCGCGTCGACTACGCGGCGACGGCCGCGATGATCGCGCTCAGCTGATCCGCGCCCCACAGCCGGGCGGGGCGACATCGCTCCTCGCGCGACGGCGGGCCGGGCGGGGGAACGGCGCCGCCCGGGGGCGGCCTTCGGCGGTCTCCAGCGTGGAAACCCTGCTGGGCCGCGGCTTTCGGGTTGCCGATGCGCTCCCGAGCCGATCTCCTTGTTCCTCATGCCCTCTTCGCTCGCAGCCGCCTTTCCCGCGCGTGCTGGTCGCATCGGCGCATGCCTCGGCGGAGCCGGCTTTCTCGCCCTCGTGATTCTCCCCCTCCTGTACCCCGTCGCCGTCGCCTCGCTCGTCGCCCTGCTCTTCCTCGCCGCCGACTGCCGCCGGCGCCACGGCAGCGCGGCCACCGCGCTCGGCCTCACGCTCGTCACGCCCGCGCTCCTCGCCGCGTCCTGGGCCGTGCTGCAACAGCCCATCACCGAGCGGGGCTATGTGTCGTTCGACGAGCACGCTCTGGGCTTCGCCGCCTACGCGGCCCCGCTCATCGCCGGGCAGTCCGGCCTCCTCGGCTCCGTGCTCGCCGGCCGCCTCCTGCGGCGCGAGCGCGCCTGGCTCCCGCCCGCGCTCCGCGCGGCGAGCCTCGCGGCCCTCGCCCTGGCCGCAGCCCTCGTCGCCGGCGCCGCGATCCGCCTGAGCCAGCGGCCCGGCCTCGATCGCTACGTGGCTTCCCTCCCCGTCGCCGGCGTCGTCCCGCCCGTGGAGGGCGAGCCGTCGCGGATGGTGCAACACGGCCCCGTCTCCGCCCGTGAGAGCGCTCGCGTCCACGAGGTCGCCGTCGCCGGGTTCGTGATCGTCCGCGCCTGCAAGAGCTATGGTCGGTGCGCGCTCTCGCTCGGCACCGCCCAGCAGCCTCCCTCGCCGAACCTGCAACACCTGGCGTTCGGACACAGGGAGACGACGTCGTTCGCTCTGCGGCGGGACAGCGCCGAAGACCTCGTCCTGCTCGATCCGCTCGACGGGAACGTTCACAGTAGGCCGTTCGCCTTCCGTGCCCCGGTCGTCTACCCCGCGGCGCTCTTCCCCCGGGACCTCCTCGGCGCCGCCGGCCCTCCGCTCGGCTGGTTCGCGGCCGCCGCCGCGGGCGTGCTCTTCGCGGGCCTCGTCCAGCGGCGCCGGCGGCGCGCGCAGCAGCACCTCGAGCGGCTGGCGGGCGCCGCGGCCGGCACGTGCGACGAGCGCGGCTGGATCACCTTCGAGGAGCCGCTGCCGGCCCTGCGCCTCGACGACGACTGCCCGACCGGGCCGGTGCTCGTCCTGTCCACCGAGGCCGTTCGCGCCGCCACGTACCGCAGCGCGGGGCCGTCGGGCGCGATCGAGGTCCTGCCCGGCGAGCGGGGGGACCTGCTGGCGGACGCGCGGGCCGAGCTCGCGCGCCTCGACGCCGCGACGCTCGCCGCCGCGCTGCTCACCGCCGCCCCGCTCGCCGCGGCCGCCGCGTGCGGTCTCGTCCTCGGATGACGGCGACCTGTTGACGGCAACCTGTCCGTCCTGCGCTCACGACCGCGGGCGCGTTCGTTCACCACAGAACTACGCGGCAGGAGCGACAAGCCATGTCCGGTGGGCGCATTGACTCGATGGAGACGACAGCTACCATGGCCATCGCGCAACAAGCGAAATCCGCACGCCGCGCGAGCCCCGCAGCCGAGCGGCGCAGCAACGGAGTCGACCATGCAAACGTTCCTTCGATTCGCGCGAGCGTTCGCGGCGGCCGCGCTGCTCTGCGCCGTCGCCGCTCCGGCCGAGGCGCAGGTGCTGGGCCCACCGTCCGAGGGATGCGCCGACGAGGTCCTCCCGAGCGGAGCGCGCATCCGTCTCTGTATTCCTCGAGCAGGGTGGAACGGCGACCTCCTCGTGTGGGCGCACGGATATGTCTCCCCTCTCCTGCCCCTCGACTTTTACAGCTTCTCGTTCCCCGAGGGGTTCAACCCGCAACAGGCCGCGCTGAGCCGCGGGTTCGCCTTCGCGGCGACGAGCTATCGGCGGAACGGGCTCGCGATCCTCCCGGGGGTCGATGACGTCCGGGACCTCGTCCAGGCGTTTCGGGAGCGGGCGACTCCGGCGCACACATACCTGTTCGGCGTCTCCGAAGGCGGCCTCGTCACGACGCTCTCGCTCGAGCGGTATCCGGAGCTGTACAGCGGCGGGCTGGCTATGTGCGGGCCCATCGGCAGCTTCCGAGAGCAGCTCGACTACTTCGGCGATTTCCGGGTGCTCTTCGATTACTTCTTTCCCGGCGTGATCCCCGGCAGCGCCATCCAGATTCCCCCGGAGGTGATCGCCGGCTGGTTCACCGTCTACCTGCCCAGGGTGCAGGCCGCCATCGCCGCGAACCCCGGCGCGGCCAGGCAGCTCGTCCGCACCGCGAAGGCGGCGTTCGACCCCGACGACCGGGAGACCATCGCGACGACGATCGTGAGCGTGCTCCAGTTCAACATCTTTGCCACCAACGACGCGGTCGAGCAGCTCGGCGGCAATCCCTATGACAACCGCGGGCGCCTCTACTTCGGCTCGCGCAACGATCTCCGGCTCAACCTGCGGGTCGCGCGCTTCGCCGCCTCGCCGGTCGCGCTCGGGAACGTCGCCAGGCACGAGACCACCGGCGATCTATCTCTCCCGCTCGTGACGCTACACACCACCCTGGACGAGCTTGTCCCCTACTGGCATGAGCCGCTCTACCTGCTCAAGGCCGACACCTCGGACCGCGGCATCGTGGTGCCTATCCCGGTCCACCGCTACGGCCACTGCGCTCTGACCAACGACGAGATCCTGGGCTCGCTGGCGCTGCTCGTCGCGCTGAGCCGCTGAGCGCGCGCCGGCCCGATCGGCGCGCGGCGCTCCTCCGCGCAGCCGCCTCTTCCCTCGAGCGACGGGACTGGCGTCGCGCGGCCCGACCGCCGGCGCGACCAGCGGCCGCGCCGACGGCGCCCGGCGCGGGCTTGCGCCGGTGTGGAACCGGACACGGAAGGGAGGTACCACTCGGGGGCCGCCGGGAAGCCCGCCGCGCGCACGCGTCGAAAGGAGCTCGAGGGATGATCAAGGTTTCTGGCCCGAACGCCGACCAGATCCAGTACTGGAACGAGGTCGGTGGACCGAAGTGGGTGGCCCTCCACGGCGTCATCTCGGCGCAGATCCGGCCGCTCGGCGCGCTCGCCATGGATCGGGCCGGGATCGCCGCGGGCGAGCGCGTCCTCGACGTCGGCTGCGGCATCGGCGACACCACGCTCGAGCTCGGCCGCCGCGTCGGCCCGTCCGGCGCCGTGGTCGGCGTCGACGTCTCGGCGCCGATGCTGGACAGGGCGCGCGCGGCGGCGCAGGCGGCGGGCGCCGCGAACGTGGCCTTCGAGGACGCGGACGCGCAGACCGCGGCGCTGCCGGGGCCGTTCGACGTCCTCTACTCGCGCTTCGGGGTCATGTTCTTCGCCGACCCCGAGGCGGCCTTCGCGAACCTGCGCAAGGCGCTGCGGCGCGGCGCGCGGCTCTCGTTCGTCTGCTGGCGGACGCTCCAGGAGAACCCCTGGCTCTTCGTGCCGACCGTGGCCGTCGCCAGGCACCTCCCCCTGCCGCAGCCCGATCCGCGCGCGCCCGGGCCGTTCGCGTTCGCCGACGCGGCGCGCGTCGGCGACGTCCTGTCGCGCGCGGGGTTCGTCCGGGTCCACCACGAGCCGATCGATCAGGAGCTCTCCGTCGCAGGCGGGAGATCGCTCGACGAGACGGTGGATTTTCTCCTGCAGATGGGCCCCGCGTCCGCCGCGCTGCGCGCGGCGAACGCCGGGCCGGAGCTCGTCGATCGCGTGCGCGCCGACCTGCGCGAGGCCATCGCGCCCCACGCGGGCCCCGACGGCGTGCGCATGGGAGGCGCCGTGTGGATCGTGACCGCGGCGGTCGACTGACGGCGAGGCGCGGCGCAAGCTCGGCGGGCTCGCCCGGCGCGCCGCCGGACAGCGGGGCGAACGTGGCCCCGGAGCGCAGCAATCATGAAGTGGCAAGATCGTCTCATCGCCCTGGCCATCGTGGCCGTGTGGGGCTTCAACTTCGTGGTCATCAAGTGGGGCGTGTCCGGCATTCCGCCCTTCCTGCTGGGCGGCCTGCGGTTCAGCGCCGTCGTGGCGCTCGCCATGTTCTTCGTGCGCCGCCCCGCGATCCCCTGGCGCTGGCTGGCGATGTACGGGCTGAGCGTCGGCTTCTTCCAGTTTGCCTGTCTGTTCACCGCCATCCGGGTGGGCATGCCGCCCGGGCTCGCCTCCATCGTGCAGCAGTCCCAGGCGCTCTTCACCCTGCTCATCGCGCTGATCTGGCAGAACGAGCGCTTCAGCGGCTGGCAGCTGGCCGGGCTCCTGATCGGCGGGAGCGGCCTGTGGCTCATCGGCGGCATGGGGGTGGCGGACATTCCCCTCCTCGGCTTCGTCCTGACCCTGCTCGGGGCCTTCGCCTGGGCGCTCTCCAACGTGGTCGTGCGCGCGATCGTCCGGGCCGGGCACCAGCCCGACGTGATGGGCATGATCGTCTGGTCGGGCATCTTTCCCATCGCGCCGTTCTTCCTGGTCGCGGCCCTGATCGAGGCGGACCGGATCGTCTGGGCCGAGGCGCTGACGGCCAAGAGCCTGTTCTCGGTCGGCTATCTCGCCGTCGTCTCCACGCTGTTCGGCTACGGCCAGTGGAGCAGGCTGCTCAGCCGTCATCCGGCGAACCTGGTGGCGCCGTACGCCCTGCTGGTGCCGTTCTTCGCCGTCCTCTCGTCGGGGCTCGTGTTCGGCGAGCGGCTGTCGTTCTGGCAGCTGACCGGTGGGACGGTGCTGCTCTTCGGCCTCGCCGTCAACGTGCTGGGCCCGCGCGTGTCGGCCCTGCGCCGCGCGGCGCGCGAGGGCGGCGCCGGCGCGGCGCTCGGGCGAGAGTGAACCGGCGCCGCGCGGAGAGCGGCCGATCTCGAAGGCGCCTCCGGAGAGCCCGCGCAGCCCGCGCGGTCCGCCGAGGACGGCGGGCACATCAGCGCTGCGCCCGCCCCGATGCTACGGTGTGGGCGCCGTACGATGCGCGCTCGCACCCGCCCCGGCCCGGGGCCCCTGCTCCTCGCCGCGATCGCGCTCCCCGCATCTCTCCTCTCCTGCTCTCCCGTGCCGGCCGGCGGAGGCGTCGCGAACGGCGCCCCCCTCGCCTCGCCGATCGACGCCGCGGCGGCGCAGGGGCCGGTGAGCGCGCTCCCGGGCGCGTCCCGCGTCGAGTTCCAGCTGCCGCGCCGCGGCCCACCGGCGTTCTACAGCCTCCCGTGGCCGAGCGAGCTCTTGCGGCGCGACGACGGCTCCGTCGCGTGGAGCACGTTCCCCGGCGCCGACAAGGCGCTCATCGCCACGTACATCGCGGCCGTCGAGGCCGAGGGAACAGGCTTCTCGGTGGCGCCGTCCATCTACTTCCGCTTCTCGTCCGAGCCGGACACGCGCCGTCTCCCGGACCGGCCGGCCGACACGATGTCTCTCGGCTCTCCCGTGTTCCTCATCGACGTCGACCCGCGGAGCCCCGAGCGCGGCGCGCTCGTCCCGCTCGAGCTGCGGTATCACCGCGCGCCGCTCCGCTTCATCCCGGCGGGCACGCTCGCCGCGAAGCCGGCGCCCGGGATCGTGCTCCGGCCGGACACGCTCTATCTGGCGGTCGTCCGGCGCGACCTCGGCGATCCGAGCGGGCAGCCGCTCGGCACCACGCGCGATCTCGAGCGGACGAAATGGACAGGCCCGCTCGCCGACCCGAGCGAGGAGCGCGCCCGCGCGCTGCACGCGGGGCCCCTCGACGACCTCGCCTCGCGCGGGGTCGCGCGGGGCGAGATCGCCGCGGTGGCGCTCTTCCGCACGGGCGCGCCGCACGCCGTCTCCGAGCGGCTCTTCGACGCGGCCACGCGCCTCCCGCCCCCGCTCGCCCCGAGGATCGTGAGCGCCGGATGGCAGACCGATCGGCGGGTGTCCCCGCGATACGGCTCCTATTTCACGATCGCCGGGACCTACTGCACGCCCAATTTTCAATCGCGGATCGCGGACGCCCCCTTCCTCTCGGGGGGCGGCACGCTCGCGCGGGGCAGCGGGGGAGCGCCGCGCGTGGTCGAGATCCCGCCGGGGTCGCGCTATCGCACGGACGCGTGCGGCGGCCTCATCCGCGCCCGCTACGTGCTCACCGTGCCGAGGACGCGGCCGCCGGCCGGCGGCTTTCCGCTGCTGGTCACGGCCCACGGCACCGGCGGCGACGCGACGAATTTCCTCGGCGAGGACAACTTCGCGGGCTGGGCTGCCCGCCAGGGCATCGCCGCCGTCTCCACCGACCAGCCGCTGCATGGCAGCGCCGACGCGCTCGGCGCGCGCCCGGGCAGCCGCGACGCCGGGGTCCTGTCCCTGGCGGGCATCCCCGCGGGCCTCTTCCGCGGCCAGAAGCTCGGGGCGGCGCTCGCCTTCTACAACCCGGTGAACCCGGCGGCGACGCGCGACAACCTGCGCCAGGCCGGCATCGACGCGAGCCTGCTCGCGCGGGTGATCGCCGAGACGGATTTCGCCAGGGCGACGCGGCCGGGAGGCGGCCCCCTGCTGCCCGCGATGCGCGGCCGGGCGGCGCCCCGCTTCGACAAGGGCCGCGTCCTCCTCGCCGGCCACTCGCAAGGGAGCCAGTCGGCGGCGGTGCAGGCGGCGCTCGATCCCCTCTTCCGCGGCGTCGTCCTCTCGGGGTGCGGCGGCGACGCGCGCCTCGGCATCCTCCGGCGCGGCGACCTCCCGTTCATGCCGTTCCTCGAGGCCGCGCTGGAGCTCCGGAAGGGCGAGCTCACCGAGTTTCACCCGTTCATGACGCTCGTGCAAGCGCTGGTCGATCCCGTCGATCCGCAGAGCTACGCGCGCCTGTACCGCGAGCCCTTGCCCGGCCGGAGGCCCCAGAACGTGCTCCATTACGGCGGCCTCCCCGATACGTACACGCCGCCGGAGACGGCCGTGGCGCTGGCGATCGCGCTGGGCGCGACGCCGCTCCGCCCGGTCCGCGCGGACGCGGGGGCGCTCCCGTTCCTCCGCGCCGCGCAGCCGAGGGGCGTGCTCCGCGGCAACCTCGCGGGCGGACAGGCCACGGCGGCCTTCGTGCAGGTGGCCGCCACGCGCGGGGAGGACGGCCATTTCGCGCTGTTCTACGAGCGCGACGCCGCGCGGCTCGCCATGCAGTTCATGCGCAGCGCGGTGGCGAGCGCCGGCGGCCCCGCCGAGGTGGGCGCCGCGCCGGGCCGCTGAGCGCGCCGTGCGCGCCGCCGCGCGCCCTCGGTCTCAGGCCGAGCCGGGGAGCTCGACGTCGGCCGCCGGGAACTCGGCCCGGAAGCCGGAGAGCCGGACGGCGAACACGACCCGCCCCTCGTCGACGCGCGGCATGCGCGCCGGATCGACGCGGGCGTCGAGCAGGCGCGCGTGGCGGACGCGCCCGCGCGCGGTCGGCGCGCAGAAGTAGTCGCGCCCGTCGCGGTGGTGCACGAGCCCGCGCCAGCGCGCGGGCAGGAGCGCGCTCCCGGCGGGCAGGCTCGGGCCCGCGGCCGCGAAGCGCACCTCGGCGAAGACGTCGCCCCCCTGCGACGCCCGGAGCCGCTCGCTGCCGTCGGCCTCGCGCGCGAGCTCGACGTCGGCGAGCTCCTTCGGGATACCCCAGTTGATCTGCCCGTTCACCACGCTGTCCCACGAGCTGACGTAGATCTTGCTGATGGACCACTGCAGGCCGCGGCGCGTGCGGTAGCGCCCCGGAATGAACAGGAGCTCGCGATAAGGCCCCACGTTCGAGGACGTGTAGTCGAGCGCCATGAGCAAGCTGTAGCGCCCCTCGAAGCGCTGGCGGAGCGCCTCCGGGATGAAGCACTGCTCCCGGAGCAGCCGCTCCGGTAGCTCGAGCATCGCGATGTACGCGTCGCCGGTCAGCGTCCACGGCGCGGGAGCTCTCTTCACGTCAGGAGGATCACTTCCGGCGCTCTGACTCATGACGACGTCTCCGTGAACTCGATGCGTTCAGGCGACACTCTATCACGAGGCACAGCTCCACGGGACGTAAACGCACCTTCGCGCATCCTGTGATGGAGCATCCACTCCGCAGGTATCGCCTGCTCGTCGATGGTTCAAGAGAAGGAATCTCAGAGGAACAGAGGACACAGAGGAGAGAAATCAAGAAACGCTGTGTCCTCTGCGCCGCTGTGGTTCAAATGATCTCCCCTTGCCGAACGCGCTACCGGAGCAGGTCGATGCCTGCCGGGGGCCGCGGCGCGACCGCGAGCTCGGAACGCTCCAGGTGGGCGAGGACGGCGAGGACGGCCGCCTCGTCCCACGCGTCGCCGATGATCTGCAGGCCGATGGGCAGGCGCTCGGCGTCGATCCCGACGGGCGCGGTGCCGGCGGGGAGGCCGGTGAGGTTGGCGAGGAAGGCGAAGCGGCACACCCCCTCGAGGGCCGCGGGGTCCAGGAAGGCGCGGCCCTCCTCGGCCTGCGCGTAGCGGGGCGCGGTGATCGCGGTCGTCGGGAGCGCGAGCACGTCGACGCCGGCGAGGGCCCTCGCCACCTCGCGCCGCATCCCGGCGCGGAGCCGCGCGGCGTCGCGGCGCTCGCGCTCGGTGATGCCCGACAGCACGCCGAAGGTGACGCGCAGGTCCTCGCCGATGAGGTCGCGCTGCTCCCGCCAGGCGCGCTGGTTGGCCTCGAGCGACTCGGGGCCGATGACGAGGTAGCCGATCTGCGCGGCGTACCGGGCGATCGGGATCTGCACGTCCACGAGGACGGCCCCCTCGCGCTCGAGGGCGCGCAGCGCCCCCCGGCACGCGCTCGCGATCGGGACGCTGGCGTCGCGCCACTCCGCCTCGTCCACGCCGATGCGCAGGCCGCGCACGCCGGCGCCGAGGAGCGCGCCGAAGCCGCCGGGGGGCGGCGGGGGCGCCCACGCGGTGAGGTCGTCGTCGGGGTCGGGGTCGCTCGAGACGGCGTCGAGGAAGAGGGCGAGGTCGGCCGCGCTGCAGGCGATCGGGCCGGCGTGGGCGACCGAGCCCTTGAAGCCGTCGCCGGCGCGGCTCACCCGGCCGAAGGTCGGCTTGATGCCGAAGACGCCGTTCAGCGCGGCGGGCGTCCGGATCGAGCCGCCGCCGTCGCCGCCGGCCGCGAGCGGCGCGAGACCGAGCGCGACGCCCACGGCGGAGCCGGTGGAGGAGCCGCCGGCCGCGCGCTCGCTGTGGTGCGGGTTGTGGGGCATGCGCTGGTGGACGTTGTTGCCGAGCGGCGACATCCCCCACTCGGTCAGCACGGTCTTGCAGAGGAACACGGCGCCCGCTCGCCGGAGCCGGGCGACCACGGCGGCGTCGCGCGGCGCGGGCTCGAGCGGGCCGCAGCGCGAGCCGAGCGTGGTCGGGAGGCCGTCGACGTCGAACTCGTCCTTCACGAGGAAGGGCACGCCGTCGAGCGGGCCGCGCGCGCGGCCCGCGGCGAGGCGCGCGGTGGCCGCGTCGGCGTCGCGGAGCGTCGCCTCGCGCGCGGCGGCGACGGCGATGTTCATGCACGGGCGCTGCGCGGCGAGCGCGTCGATCTCGGACAGGGCGCGCTCGGCGACGCGGCGCGGGCTGATGGCGCCCTCGCGGTAGGCCGCGGCGTAGGCGAGCGAGGTCCTGGGCCAGTCGCGGCGCGGGAGCGCGCCGAGCCCGGCGTCGTCCCAGCGCCGCGGCGCCGCGGCCTGGATGGGCCGGGCGTGCGCGGGGACGTCGCCGCGCCAGGCGTCCGGGAGCAGCGAGAGACGGTCGATGCCCAGGGTGCGCTTCAGCACCTTCCGGAGCGCGGCGGACGATCCGGGCGCCTCGGCTGCGAGGCGCGCTGCGGTGAGCGCGCGGCCCGTGAGTCGGGGTACCTTCATGCGGCGCAGCTTACTCGACGAGCCCCGTCGCGCAGTGGGCCACGATCGCGGTGCGCGTCGAGATCGCGCCGTGGCGGCGGTGGACGCGGCGGCGGGCGCGCGGCGCACGGCCTGCGGGGGCTGGCGCGCCGCGTGCGGGGGCCGGCGCGCGGCGCGGCGCGGGCGACGGCGGGCTGGTTCGGCGCTGCTCGTGGATGCACGTGCACCCAGGTGCGAGCGGGACGTCGCGGGCGCTGGCCGTCGAGGGGGTCAGCGTCGCGGCGTGGTTGACGCCGACCCTCAGGACGCCGGAGCTCACCGCCCAGCTGCGCGCGTGGAGCGGGCGGTCGCTCGTCGTGGCGGGGGACGCGGATCCTCACTTCGACCGGGAGATCCTCGCCGAGCTCAAAGGCCGGGGCGACGTCACGAGCGTGATCGTGCCGGGGCTGACCACGCGCTGGAGGTGCCTGACGAACCGATGGCGAGCCTCGGGATCCTGACGTGCGTGATGGCGGCTCTGGACAGGTTTGTGCGCTGAGCTGAGTCGGACCCGGTTGATGTCATTCGCCGAAGCGTCCTGCGATTGCCAGCACGTCCGATACACTGGACACGTGACGAGACATTCGCTGAATGCCGCACTCCTCTACGAGCCACACGGCATCTCCATCCACGAAGACCTGCGCGGCCGCGTCGGAGAGGTCTTCGCGGAGACTGAGCCCGGGCGGCAGCGCCTCTTCCGAACGGCACGTCGCCTCCGACGCATAACCGTTCTCGAGGAGGTAGATATGACGTTCGAACCAGCGCTCGACGCTCGTGCCCACCAGGCGCACTTGCACCTCGTCGTCGTCTGGCTCCTGCCATGAGGCCCACACCCCGCCCGCCTCGTCCACGTAGATGCCCGTGCGCACGGCCGTGTTCTCGATCCACCCAATGAACCAGGCTCCGTTGTAAGGGTGAACTGGCGCAGACCAGATGCCGGAGCCGGTCCGTTCACGGATCACGCTCGCCGCCCACGGGGCGACGATCGAAATCCCCCGTTGCCCACGGAACCCGCCCACGAGCTCGTCCACGGCGAGCACCGCATTCGTGAGCGACGCCGATGCCCGGTATCTCTCGAGCTGGGCGCGCAGGCCATCCTGATCTCGCAAACCCGGCTGCCACTCGCCGAACGAGGTGGCTCGCGCGAGCTTATCGGCATGACGCGGAACCGTGGCGATACAGCCGCCGGGCTTCATCTGGAGCTGCGTCTCGAAAGCGCCCTGGAGCACCCCGCGGACCCAGCAGCCGCCCTCCGTCTCGTGGAGGTCGAACGCCTCCGGGAAGTACCGATCCACGTGGTCCATCGACCCGAGCAGCGCTCCGGGCTGTGGAAGACCGGCGATCGGGAGATAGGAGTACCTCGCTGGCGCGGGCGAGAGCCCGGGCGGCAGGGGGTGTGCGAGCAACGCCCGGAGCCGTTCGCTGGTCGCGCACGCCACGGTCAAGGCGTCGGCCAGCAGCAGGAGTATGGCGCCCTCGAACCACAGCAGCTGCTCCGAAGGCCCGATCGGGCGAACCACGCGCGGCGGCCCAAGCGCGCCCTCGACCCACCCGGTCATGAGCGAGGCCTGCGCCCCGTGATGGTGACGCTGGCGGAGGACGAGCCCCTCGGAGACCAGCCGCGCCGCGTCGCGGAGGGCGGCAGGATCATCGGCTGGCACGGGAGGTCGCGGCTCGAACGGGTTTCCGGAGCGTGGAATGCGCACCACCGCTCCCTCGTGCGGTGCGAGCGAGCCCAGCGGTCCCAGGTCCTCGATTCCGGGGGCGCTCGGCAGATCGTCGCGCATTGCGAAGCTCATGGGCGTGGCCCCCAGGTCCCGGACGAGTTGTCGAAGACCCCTGGATTGAGCCCCGCCACCGAGCCCGTCTCGTGTATCCAGGGACCGACCGGGAAGCATGCGCGGCTGAGCCGCCGAAGAAGCAGAAACCGCCGCAATGGACCGCCTACCCTGCAGGGAGCTCGCACGCTCGTGCCTCGGCCTGGGTGGTGAAGCACTTCAAGAGCGTTCGCTCACCGGGCCGCTGGAAGGCCACGAGGTCGGGAGAAACCGCCAAGGTAGCCCAGTCGTCCGTTCCGATCGGGTCGATCACGAGCCCAAGACGCTTGCAGAGCTCCGCCATCGGAAGATCCGACGCGCGCGTGGCCGCGACCCTCGCATCGAACCGGAGGATCCGCTCGACGTAGGCGGCATAGCTCGACGCCGAGACGGACCACAGGTCCTGCTCGAACGTGTAACGATAGATCCGGCGATCTTCGCCGAGGTAGACGAAAGCGTCCGACGTCCCGATGTCCCAGGTGCCGACCAGCAAGCGCGAGGGCTCACCCGCCGGAAGCCAGGGGTCGCCGGAGAGGAGGAGCGGCGATTCGAACGCCTGTGCGGAAGTAGCGCCCGCGAAGAACTCTGCGTGGCAGAGGACGGGACCACACATCGCGGTTCGATCGAACCGTCGGACGCCATGCGCGATGCCGAGCGCTTCCGAGACGGCATCGACGAGCCGAGGCGACGGTCCCTGTGCATGAAGCCATGCGAGGAAAGAGAGGCAGCCGTCGTCGTTGATGAGCACGAACAACGGGACGGCGGGCACGTCGTCAAACGACGACTGCCACGGGGCATACAAGCGTACGATCGCTCTCTTTTCGAGCCCCTGCGACATCCCTCCGCCAGGGAGGCGATAGCGGATTAGCGCGCTGCCGCTCTGCACCAGAAAGGCGCCCTCGACGCCCGGCTCCCGGTCTTGGAACGATGGTCCTTCGCCTTCCAGCGGCCCGCTATCGGCGAGCATGGCCGAGGTTGCAGGGAGCCAGATGGGTTTGCGCGGTCGTCGCTCACCGAAAGCCTGGAGCCAGGGGATGAGCTGTTCGGCGCTTCGCGCGTACAGGCACCACGTGTCCCGGCTCTCGGTGACTAGCATGGATCCTTCATACCACCTGAATGAACCGCACGTCTCCGGGGCAGATGGCACGTCGCCACCGTGCGCGCGCACGGCCTCGAGGATCTGATCGCGGGCAACCGTGGGGGCGCCGGTGCAAGCGAGGTAGCTGTCCTCCCAGGACGAGAAACGCGAGCGGAGCCGCTCGCGGTCGCTGGGCGCGACGCCGGGAAGCGCAGGAAAGTCGAGTATCTGGCTCTTCGTCGATGAGACCATGGAGCACGCGGTACTTCATGCAGTGGAGGTGAATTCATCCCAGGTGATCACCGCCTCGGGGCGCAGCTCGCGCAGCCACGTCACGGCACGCCCCTCGGACAGCCTCCGCTCGAACACCAGCGCCGCGTCGCCGGCGTAGAAGGTGCCGGTGGAGTCGGTGGCCTCTTCAACCTCGACCAAGCCGAGCGCTTGGGCGAGCGCACGACCGTGCGATGATCGCGAGACATGAACCGGCACTTCTTTGGGGTGTCCCCACAGCGCGACGCGGGTGACGAACACACGCACGGAGTCGCTCGTTCGCTCCCACTCGTCCCAGCCGAACCCATAGGCCCACACCCTGCCTTCCTTGGTCACGCACGCTAGGGTGTCGGGGTTGTCGATATCTCGTACGCTCACCAGGACCGCGGGGCCGTCCGGCGTCTGCTGAAGTGGCCACTCCGCAACGCTCCCTTCGGCGAGGGCTCGATCGAGCATCTGGATCCCGCCGAAGCGCTGGATCCGGTCGACGCTGCGCAAACCGCCAAACAAGCGCTCCGCGTCTGCGACCGCCCCGGCGAGTGCCTCGCTGCCGCCGTTCTCCAGCACCCATGAGGCGAGCCGCGAGGGGTCGCCGGGATCGTGTAGCCGGCAGAGCCAGCGCGATGCCGCCTCTCTCGCGCGAGGCGACAGCGGAAGCGTCTTCGATGCTGGGTCGACGGTTGAGCAGAGAAATCCGACCACGGTCTGCCGAAATCGTTCGTCCGCTTCTCCGAGCGGGAGATCAAGGTGCACGGCATCGTTGTCCAGAGCCGCACGCCCCGTCGCATCGACGTAATCGTCGCGAAACTCGATCCAGCCAGACTCGGGAACGACAAGCGACGTTCCGGCTGCTCGAACCACCGGAAAGAAACATTGTAACCGCAGCGCTGCGCACTCTTCAAGCCAGGGCCGCAGGCTGGTCGCCGTAGGGCCCAGCACCCGCAGGAACACGTCGTCGCGCAGGGCGAGCACGCCATCGCAGACGTGCCACAGGAAGCCGTGCAGGCGAGACTGGCGACTCGGCTGGCCGACCCGGCGAGCAACGCCCTTGACGAGATCGTTCGTCTTGTCGAGCGCAGTGACCGGGCCCGTCTCCGGCTCAAAGTTACCGAGGTGAACACGGGCCCGCAGTTCGAACCCCGGAGCACGCCACCGCTCGAGCCTCTCCGCCACCTCGTTCAACTGGGAGATGGACGCCGTGAGCTGTTGGGTTCCGCAGATGGATCGGAGCTCGGGATTGAACAGGCCCTTCTCGATTGTTCCGAGGAGGGGATGGCTGAATCGAGTCTTCATGTCGGGCCCCAATCGTCGTTTTTGGCCGGTACCTCCGAAGACGCCCGGAGTCATTCCGGCCACGCGATTGGCGCGACGCTCAATCTCCGCATCCGAGTGATTGTTGCGCCCTGCCGCGCGATCGGCCTCGAGCTGCTGCCGATACCGCATCGCATTCGCCCGGCGAGCGTCGTTCAGGGGCGCAGTGTTCCCCTGAGCGGCCTGTTGCCGCGCCCGGTCCAGCGGTGCCCCCGCGCCTGCGGGCCTGAAGTTGAGGGGCGGTCCGCCTTTAGGAGGCGACGCGGGGATCGTCTCGGGCTGCTGGCCTGTGCCTGCCAGCGCGTGCAGACGAGCCACCGTCTGTGAGCAGTTCGGGCAGGGCGCGCACGGGGTTCCATTTACATCGGTGCTTCCGATCGACCCCATGCGGCGCAAGGCGCGGCGGAGGTTCCGCTGGCCCTCGGGTGTGCCCGGATCACATTTTACCCCATTTCTATCCTCGTAGTCATGGAGATAATTGCTGATTGCATGGGGCTCGGAACACCAAGACGGATCTCTGCCCTGCCCGCGCCCGGAGTCCTGGGGGAGCGCGGCGGCGACTGCCGGGTGGAGATCGTACAGCGGCCCCCTGCCGCCGGCGTTGCGCTCGCTCGCTGACCGCCCCGTGAACTCCCGTGTGCCGCCTCCTTGAGATTGCGGGAGGCGCCGGGTGCTGAGGGAGGAGCCCATCAAACCGTCGAGGTCGACCAACGCGAGCGGCCGCCCGTTCACATACCCGTACGCTTCGAGCCCTCCCTCGAGCCCCAGCGGCTCCGGGCTCAGGTACGTCGCGCTCGCCGGATCGAAATACCGCCACCGGTTGTAGTGGAGCCCCGTCTCCGGCTCGTACCAGTGCCCCGGGAACCGGCTCAGCGTGGCGGCGGCGTCGCCCGAGATCACCCGGCCGTACGCCCCGGTCTCGAAGACCTGGTCGACCGCCCCGTCGGCGCCCACGAGCGCCAGCGGCACAGGCGCCCCGTCCCGGTGCACGAGGTACTTCCACGCGCCCGGGCCGGCCTCGGTGTCGATCGCCTGCGCGATCGGCACCGGCGAGCCCGGCGCGTACGCGTAGCGCCGACGCTCGACCAGCGTGAACGGCGCGGCCGCGCCGGTCAGCGTGAACGTCGCGGCCGCGCCGGGGGTGCTCGCCTCGCGCTCCACCGTCTCCTCCAGGAGGTCCTCGCCATCCCAGCGGTAGCGGTGCCTCACGAGCGCCGCGCCTCGCCGCACGACGCGCTTCTCCAGGCGCCGCGCGAACCCGTCGTACACGAACTCGATCCGGGTGCCATCGGGCAACGTCACGCCCGAGAGCAGGCCGAGCACGCTCCAGGCGTAGGTGGTCACCGCGGCGCCATCCACCTTCTTCACGAGCCGGCCGCGCGCGTCGTACGTGAGGGTCGCGCCGTTCGTGGTCACGAGCCGCCCGCCGCCCACGTGGGACTGCGCGCGGCCGCCGATCCAGCGCACGTCGCCGCGCGGCGAGAGCACGTAGTCCTCGGTCCCGGCCCGCCGCTCGTGCCGCTTCTGCGCGATGCGGCCGCGCGCATCATACGCGAACGACTGCGCCCCGCGATCGCGATCGGCGAGCACCTGGAGCTCGTCGGCGGGCGACCACCGATAGTCGAACCGCAGGGTCTCCGGGCCGCCGAGCTTGCCGACCCACGTGGGCTCGCCCGGGCGGACGACCGCGACGCCGCGGCCGATGACGGCCGAGCGGACGACGTTGCCGTGCGCGTCCCTCGTGAGCTCGAGCCCGCCCCCGCCCGAGAAGAGGCGCCCCGCCTCGGCGCTCGCCGGGTCGTACGCGAACGTCGCGATCGGCTGGTGCGCTCCCCCGGCATCCGAGAAGACGAGCACGGAGCACCGCCCCGCGGCGTCGCGCGGCGTGGCGATCGCGAAGGCACCGGGGACGATCACCGCCGTGCGATTCAGGCCGGCGTCGTAGAGGTGGCGGAAGGACGTCGCGGACGATGGATCGTTCACCAGCTCGGTGTCCTCGCGGACGCAGCGCCCTCGCGGGTCGTACGCGTACTGCGTACGGACCGCCTCCGTCTCGAAGAGCAGGACGCGCCCGCGCTCGTCGTACTCCAGCTTGTGAAACGTGTCGTCGGAGAAGGCGCGCCCGATGATGCGATCGAGCTCGTCGTAGGTGAGCTCGACGAACTCGCCGTCGTCGAAGGTGATCCTCGACAGCCGCCCGGCCCGGTCGTTCCTGTACCGCAGCGTGCGGCCGTCGAAGGTGCGCTCGGAGAGGATCCGCCCCTCGAGATCCCGCTCGATGGTGTGCACGTCGCCCTCCTCGTTGACGATGCGCACCATGTCGAGCTCGCGATCGTAGGCGTACGACACGCGCGAGCCGTCGCTCCGCTCGACCGCGACCACCTCGCGGAGGCCCGCGTATACCAGCCGGAACCAGCGGCCGTCCGCGTCGCGCTCGCCGTTGAAGCGGCCGGCCTCGTCGTAGCTCATCAACGTGCGAGCGCCGAGCGGCGAGCAGTGCTCCACCACGCGCCCCATCGCGTCGTAGATCCACCGGTGGACCCCGCCCTTCTCGTCCCGCATCTCCACGAGCCGCCCGAGGAAGTCGTAGCGCAGCGCGCGCGTGCCGCCGTCCGGCTCGACGATCTCGACGCGATTGCAGAGCGCGTCGTACTTCATCGACGTCTCGCCGCCGCCTTCGGTCTCGGCGTGGACCAGGCAGCCGCGCTCGTCGTAGCGGAAGCTCGCGACCAGCCCCATCGCGTCCGAGAGGTAGATCAGATTGCCGTTCGGATCGCGCGCGTGCTGCGTCTCGAGGCCGTCGGGGCCGCGCGTGGTCACGACGTTCCCGCGATGGTCGTACACGTACTCCGTCGCCCGCCCCAGCGGGTCGACCACGCGGTACACGCCGCCGGCCTCACCCATCCTCCATGCGCGCCCGAGCCCGTCGCGGTATCCGACGAGCTCGCCCGACTCGTCGAAGGCGTTGTCGTGCACCTGCCCCGCCCAGACGATCCGGTCCGCCTTGCCGAAGGCGTTGGCCTCGACCCTGCGCAGGGCGCGCGACGTGATGACGTTGTTCTCGCCCGCGCCGTACTCGACCTTCGCGTGCAGGAACCCCTTGGCGCGGCTGCCGTCCGCGAGCGTCTCGGGCACGCCCTCGACCAGGAGCGCGCGCTCGTTAAGATCATTGCACCACGTCTCCACGCAGCGACCGTGGTTGTCGTAGCGGTAGTGCACCTCGAGGCCCGTGGGCCAGCGCTCCAGCACGAGCCGGTGGTCTGCGTCGTATGCGAAGGTCATCGCGTGGCCCAGCGCGTCGCGCGCGGCCACGAGATCTCCGCGATCGTCGTACTCGTACGTACGAAAGGACGTCCAGGCGCCCCGCGCGGACGCGTTCTTCACCTCGAACGCGGCGATGCGGCCGTCGCGGTGCCGCCGCACGCGGAGCAGCCGGCCCACGCTGTCGTTCACGAACTGGAGCGGACCGGTCCCGTTCTCGTAGAAGAGCCGGGCCTGGTTGCCGTTGCGGTCCAGGAGCGCGCTGAGGCGGAGCTCGTTGTCGATGGCAAAGGCGTGCTCGAAGACCCGCGTGATCCCGTCGTCGGCCTTGAGAAAGTAGCCGTCACGGGTCCGCGTCAGCAGCCCGACGGGGAGCTTCACGGTCTCGCCCTCGTCGGGGCAGCGGCCCTCGCACGCGAGCGCGGTGGCCGTGACGACGCGCACCCTGCGGCGGCGAAGCTCGATGACGCGCCAGCCGAGCGAGTGGTTCCAGCCGTGGCCGAGGCCGTAATCGAGGTCGCGCTGCGCGGAGCTGTAGGCGCGCTCGATCACGAGCGGAAAGGCCCCGGGAAGCGCCATGTCGGTGACGGAGAGGGTGTAGACGCGGCCCGTGACCGGATCGATGGGGTGTCCGGCCTGCGTTCCTCCGCCGCCCCCGTGCGTCGGGTTGGGGCAGCCGCCGCCGCTGCCCTGGCCGCAGCTCCCGGCGTTGCGGCCGCCGCCCTGGGCGCCGTTGCCGCCGCTATTGCCCCCCGCGCCCTGATCTCCGCCGGCCCCGTTGCCGCCGCGCCCACCGCGTCCTCAGCCGCCGGCGCCGCCGCCCAGGATGAAGACACCGGGGTTCATGCCGGGGATGGCGGGGATGTTGGGGACCGGGGCTGTGCGCGCCATGAGGCGATGGTCGCGGAAATAGCCACCGTGTCAATAGCCGCTGCGAGGAGGAACGGTGCTCGGAAGGGCGGCGCGAGGGGGTGTCGGGATGCGCGGGGTGTCTCGGCCATGAGCTGATGCGAGATTGCCCTGCTCGCCGAGAATGGGAGTATCGAGCTCGATCGCCCTGCCCGCGGATGGCGCGAAGACGCGCCCGCCGTATGCCGGGAGGCCTCTTCCTTTACATACCGATTGAGCCGGCGACGGCGGCGCTGGCGGCACGACGGCTCGGCCCATCGTCGCGAAGGCGATGACCGCCAGCGCAGAGCTCCTCGCGAAGGGTCTTCCGACCCGCGGCTCTCGCCTCGTCCCGACCATCCGGCGATGGCCTTCCATACGACCTCCTCGCGTGAATCCCCCCTCTCGCGCGGGCACCTCGCCGGATCGAACCACCGCCCACCCCTTGGCACGGCATCCGCATATCCGGGCTGCCACTGCCCGCCACGAACAGGGCGGGGAAAGTGCGAGGACAGCCATGAGCCAGAGACCATCCGAGCCATCCATCCAGGTGAAGCCGCTCGCAGGGCACATTGGCGCCGAGATCCACGGCGTCGACATCTCCAGGCCGCTGCCCGACGAATCCGTCGCGGCCATCCGCGCGGCGCTGCTGAAGTGGAAGGTCGTCTTCTTCCGGAACCAGCTGCTCGGCCACGCCGAGCAGATCACCTTCGCCGCGCGCTTCGGCGAGGTGACCTACGCCCACCCGCACGAGGACGAGCCGTTCGACGAGCACCCGGAGATCCTCGCCATCGACAGCCGCCGCTACGATCGCCGCTACGGCAAGCGCTTCAGCTACGAAAACCGCTGGCACACCGACGTCACCGCGGCCGTGAACCCGCCGGCGGCGTCGATCCTGCGGGCGCACATCCTGCCTCCCTACGGCGGAGACACGACCTGGACCAACCTCGTGGCGGCCTACGAGGGGCTGTCCGCGCCGCTGCGCGCGCTCGTCGACGGGCTGCGCGCCGAGCACCGCTTCGGGCTGAGGTTCGCCCCGCAGGACCAGGACAGCCCGTACCTGCGCAAGGTGCGGGAGAACCCGCTGATCTCGATCCACCCCGTGGTGCGCGTCCACCCCGAGACCGGCGAGCGCGCGCTGTTCGTCAGCCCCGGGTTCACCAGCCACATCGTCGGCCTGTCGCCGCGCGAGAGCAGCGCGATCCTCGACCTGCTCTTCGAGCAGATCAGCCGCCCGGCGTACACCGTACGGTTCCGGTGGGAGCCGGGCAGCGTCGCGTTCTGGGACAACCGGGCCACGGCGCACCTCGGCCCGCAGGACCTGGGGCACCTCGACGTCGAGCGCGTGCTCTACCGCGTGACGTTGACCGGGGACATTCCGGTCGGGGTCGATGGGGTCCGCTCCGAGATCGTGGCCGGCGAGCCGTTCGGCACGCGGCCCCCGAGCAAGCTGAAGGCCGTCCGGAAGGACAAGGCGGCCGAGGCGGAGGTGCAGGCATGAGCGCCGCGAGCGCAGGCGTCGAGAGGACGTCATTCCGGGGGCCGCACGGGCCGGTGGAGGCGGTGCAGGTGCGCCCCGCAGCGGGGCGCTCGCCGGCGGCGGCGGTGCTGATCCTCCATGAGGGGCTGGGCCTCACGGCTCACACGGTCGAGCTGGCGCGGCGCTTCGCGCAGGAGGGGTATCTCGCGTTCGTGCCGAACCTGTACTCGCACGACGCGGTTCATCGGACGTTCACCGAGGCGGAGGTGGCCCGGGGAGTCGGCCTGCTGCGCGCCCCGGACCGAGACGAGGTGGTCGCGCGGCTGCCGGCGGACGAGCAGGAGCGGCTGAAGGCGGTGTTCGCCTGGTTCGGCGACCGCGATACGTCGACGTACCTGCCTGACGCCAGGGCGGCGGCGGAGCACCTCGCGGGCCGGATCGACGTGCGTCCGGGGGGCATCGCCGCCGTGGGCTTCTCGCTGGGCGGAGGGCTCGTGGGACAGCTCGCGGTGGGGGGTGTGGAGCTCGCGGCGGGCGCGGTCTTCTACGGGCAGGCGCCGCCGCTGGACCGGGTGAAGGGCGCGCGCTTTCCGCTGCAGGTGCATTACGCGGAGGAGGATCCGGCGATCACCCCGAGGTCGCGCGAGGTGCAGGAGGCGTTCCGGGCTGCGGGGCGGGAGCTGATCTCGTTCGTGTACCCGGGGACGCGCCATGGGTTCTTCAACGAGACGCGGCCGGTGTACCACGCCGATGCAGCGCAGCTCTCGTGGCGGCGCTTGCGGGAGTTCTTGGCCGAGCGCGTCGGCAGCACCGCGCAGCCCCGGCCGCATGCGGTCGCTGCGAGGGTGTTCAGGCACGACCTCAACCTGGGTCGATTGCCCGGGAACTCAACCTGAGTCGATTGACCGGCGGGGTGGGGCCTCAACCTGGGTCGGTGCCCGGGACCTCAACCTGGGTCGGTTGCCCGCGGGACCTCAACCTGGGTCGGTTGCCCGCGGGACCTCAACCTGGGTCGGTTGCCCGCGGGACCTCAACCTGGGTCGGTTGCCTGCCCGGCGGGACCTCAACCTGGGTCGGTCCGCCGTCCACGCTGAAAGTACAGCGTCGATTCTGACGTCCAGGACATACCATCAGGACGACTGATTATCACCCCGACCTGGAACAATCCCTTGCCGCCCTCCGACTCAAGCTGGCTCGGTCGACCCAACCCAAACCCAGCCTCAACCCGGGTCGGTCCGGGTCGGTCCGCCGGCCTCAACCCGGGTCGGTCCGCCGGCCTCAACCCGGGTCGGTCCGCCGGCCTCAACCCGGGTCGGTCCGCCTCCGTCTGGCACGACGGCTGCTCAGGCCCGGCCCATGACCGCCTCCACCCCCATCGCCGAGAGCAACGCTCCGAGCCCCATCCACACCGATGACGCCGGCCTCATCGCCGGCGCCGTCACCGTCCCCGCGCCGTCCGGTGACCTCCCCGGCTACCGCGCCCACCCCGCTTCCGGCGGGCCGTTTCCGCTGGTGCTGGTGATCCAGGAGATCTTCGGCGTCCACGAGCACATTCGCGACGTGGTCCGCCGCTTCGCGAAGCGCGGCTACTACGCCCTCGCCCCGGATCTGTTCGTTCGCCAGGGCGACCCGACCCGCCTCAGCGCCATCGACGAGTTCCGGGCGCTGGCCGGTCGCGTCCCCGACCGGCAGGTGCTCTCCGATCTCGACGCGAGCGTCGACTTCGCCCGCGCTTCCGGCAAGGCCGACGCCACCAGGGCCGCCGCGGTGGGCTTCTGCTGGGGCGGGCGCATCACGTGGCTCTATGCCGCGCACAACCCCGCGCTGAACGCGGCGGTGGCCTGGTACGGACGCCTCACCGGCGACCGGACCGAGGCGCAGCCGAAGCACCCGATCGACGTCGTGAGCGCGCTCCAGGTCCCCGTGCTGGGCCTCTATGCCGGGCAGGACCAGGGCATCCCCCTGTCGACCGTCACCGACCTGCAGCAAGCCCTCCAGGCGGCCTCCGAAGCCGGCGGCGCGCCCGGCGCCGCGCGCTCCGAGATCCGCGTCTACCCCGACGCCCCGCACGCCTTCTACGCCGACTACCGGCCGAGCTACCGCCCCGAACCCGCCGCCGACGCCTGGGAGCGCCAGCTCGACTGGCTGACCCGGCACGGCGCCGCCTGACGCCGCGCCAGCCGCGCCTCGGCGGCCGCTGCTGCCCCGGCAACACGCTGCGCCTCCGCTGTTACTCCGCGCGCACCCGAGCCCCCTCGTCCCCCGCGCCACGGCGCGCCGCCGATCGGCTACCCTGACGCCGTGCGCGCGAGGATCAGAGACACCGACATCTACTTCGACGTCGAGGGCATGGGCCTCGTCCCCGACGGCCCGCGCATGCGCGACCAGCCGGTGATCTTCGTCGTGCACGGCGGGCCGGGCGCCGATCACTCCTCGCACAAGGGCGGGATGACGCAGCTCTCCGACCGGGCGCAGCTCGTCTATTTCGATCATCGCGGACAGGGCCGCTCGGCGCGCGGTCCGAAGGAGACGTATACCCTCGAGAACAACGTCGAGGACATGGAGGCGCTCCGACGGCACCTCGGCCTCGATCGCATCGTGGTGATGGGCACCTCCTATGGCGGCATGGTGGCCATGGCCTATGCGCTCAAGTACCAGCAGCACCTCTCGCATCTCATCCTGGTGGCCACCGCGGCCAGCCATCGACTCATCGACCGGTCGAGGCAGATCGTGGCCGACCGCGGCACCGAGCAGCAGAAAGACGCGTGCGAGCGCCTCTGGGCCGGCAAGCTCGAGAGCGATGAGCAGTTCGCCGAGCTCCTCCGGATCATGGGGCCGCTCTACTCGACCGCCTTCGACCCGCAGAGAGCGGCCGAGGCCAGCGCGCGCACCATCTACAACGCTGAGGCGTGGAACGTCGCCGTGGAGCGCTTCATGCGGACCTTCGACTTCACGCCGCGCCTCCCGGAGATCAAGGTCCCTACCCTCGTCATCGCCGGCCGGCACGACTGGATCTGCCCGCCCGATCTCTCGGAGGAGATCGCGCGCCTCATCCCGGGCGCCGATCTACGTATCTTCGAGCGCAGCAGCCACTCGGTGCGCGCCGACGAGCCGCGGGCGCTGCTCGACGCCATCGCCGGCTTCCTGGTCTACAGGCGGTAGCGCGGGCGATGGCGCGCCGAGCGCGTCGCGCGCGCTACTGGATCCCGGCTTTCCTCATCGCCGCGGGCATCCGCTGCACGAGGACCGACCCGACCTTCTTTCCCACCTCCCCGCTGATCTCGGGGATGAGCTTCGCTGCCTTCTTGCCGACCGGCGTGCCGTAGAACTTGATGAGCTCCTTCAGCTCGTCCGCGGTGAACTTCCCCGCGTAGATCTCGACGTTCCACTGGACGAGCTCGTCGTACGGCAAGACCTCGGTGACGACCGCCTTCAGCTTGCCGGCGTCCTTGGCCGAGATCTTCGCGCCCGCTTGCTGCATCGACGCCCCCATGTTGGTCATCATCTGATCGATGAGGGCGTTGTAGACGTCCTTCGGCATGACGAGGTGCGTGAGCTCCTGGGCGAGCTTCTTCTCAGCGTCACCGGCGTGGGCGTCGCCGAGCGACACGAGGGAGAGCAAGGTCACGACGGCGAGCGAGACGATCCAGGAACGAAGCGCGTGCTTTCTCATGCTCCACGTCTATCACGGATGCGCCGCGCGGTCCGCGTCGCCCCGTGAGCCCGCCGCCTCCCCCTGCTCGAGAGCCGCCGGGGCGCCTGCGCTGCCGGCGCGCGCGAGCCGCACGGACGGCTCGCGTTCCCCGGTCAACCGAGCGTCACCTCGTCTCCCACGCGCAGCGTGCCGGACTTCGTCTCGTGGATGTAGTTCTGACCGAAGTTCAACTCGCCGGGCCTCTGCGGATCGCGCCGGTACGTGGCGAGCGTGCGGAGCGGCTCCGGGCCGCGCGCCGCGGTGAGCTGATCGGTCGTGGTGACGACGCAGCGGCCGCACGGGCCGCCGGCGCGGAGCACGAGCTCTCCGACGCGGATGCGGCCCCACCGGTCCTCGTCGAAGGCAGCGCAGCCGCTCACGACGAGGCTCGGCCGGAAGCGATTCATCGGCAACGCCGCGGCGCCCCGGGCTTCGAGGTGAGCGTTCAGATCGGCGAGGGAGGCCTCCGAGATCACGAGCAACGGGAACTCGTCGGCGAACGACACGACATCTTCATCGCGCGCCACCGAGGCCTTGAGGACAGGCCGCCGGAACGCGTCGCCGGCGCGGACGAGCCGCGCCGGGCGCTCCAGGAAGTCGCTGAGCCACGCGGCGGCTTCATCGCCGCAGTCCTCGGCCACGAGGCCGGTGCTGCTCCAGACCTCGACGGTGAGCAGGCGCGCGCCCTGCGCCGACTGCGACGCGCGCGGCACGGAGATCGGAGGCCGGCCGGCGGCGCCGAGCGTGAGCGCGCTCTCGGAGAGCTGCGTCTCGATGAGCGCCATGCGCGGCAGCGGGCGCTGGGTGAGGGGTTTGCCCTCGGGGTCGATGATCATGAACCGCCGGTCGCCGACGAGGCCGAGCTCGTCGACGGCCGCCGCGTCGACCGCGAGACCCCGGCAGCCTTTGACGGGATAGATGTGGATGGCGGAGAGTCGCATTCGGGGTTTATAACACTCCCCGGGTCCCCCGAGGGCCCCGGCGTCGCGCGCTTCCGCGCGGCGGGTGACGCTCTCCTCGGCGGCGGCGTCGCTCGGCCGGCGCGTCGCTCGGCGGCGGCGTCGTTCAGCCGGTGCAGCACGGCGGGCCGCCGGGAGCGCCGCAGGTCTCCGGATCGTCGCTGCAAGGCAGCCCCCAGGCCTCGGTGGCGCCGAGGACGACCTCGACCTGCGCCGCGTGCTTCGTCGAGCCGTCGTCGTTGCGCGCCTCCGCCGCGAGGATCACGCGGGTTCCCTCCGCGAGCACGGCGCCCGGATCCCACACCCCTCCCGGCAGGCGCGCGGGGAGCCCGAAGGCGTGCGGGAACTCGCCGGGGCTGAGCGCGATCACCGCCTCCTGAGGCACGGTCGACTCGAACAGGTCTCCGGTCGCGGGGTCCTTGACGCCCCACCGCAGGCGGACGGTCGCACCGCAATCGGTGCAGCCGACGGCGAGCCAGAGGTGGTAACCGCCCTGCGGCCCGGCCATCACCGGGAACGTGGCGCCATCGTCGATGCGCTCGAAGCAGGTCTCGCCGGTCCCGATCTCGAACACCGCGGGGCCGTCCGGCGGTCGACATCCACCGCCGCCGCCGCCCTCCCCGGCCGAGCCGCCGCCCTCGCCGGTGGTGCTGCCGCCGCCCTCTCCCGTCGAGCCGCCGCCCTCGCCGGTGGCGCTGCTACCGCCCTCGCCAGCGGTACCGCTGCCCCCCTCGCCGGAAACACCGCTCCGGCCATCGCTCGATCCGTCCTCGACGTTCGAACCGCAGTGAAGACACAGGAGCACGACGGCGAACAGGGGAGTCGCCTGCCAGCGAGTCGATGCGCGCAGAAGAGAGCTCATGGTGGACACCTAGGGCAACAAACGGGTTGAACCCGCCCGAAACGAGCAGATTTTCGAACCGCCAAGGCGCCAAGGACGCCAAGAATGAAGACAATAAATATTTTGGCGTTCTTGGCGTCCTTGGCGCCTTGGCGGTTTATTTCTCGCTCGATAACGCCATCGGTGTTCTAGAACACACAGAAGCTCTGTAAAGGGGAAACCAGCGGGCGGCGGACGCGCCTCGAGGCGTCCCCCTCCCACCGCGCTCCATCACGCCACGTCGCCTCCCTCCGCGATCCCGAGCACCTGCCGCAGGTCCATGCCCACGATGATCTCGGCGTTCTGCCGCACCCAGTCGACGAGCGCCGGGCGCAGGGCGCGCGCGACCTCTTCCTTGACGAGCCCTTCGACGGCGCTCGGCCCGAGGTGCTTCGGGTCGAACGTGACGCCGCCGCCCGCGGCCAGTGCGCCGAACAGGCGCACGAGCGACTCGACGCCCGCGGCCTGGCCCGCGGCGCCGAGCGGCTCGACCCGCTCGACGGCGATCTCCCCGCCGCGCTTCACGACGAAGCGGCGGAGGTCGGCCTGCTCGGCCCCGTGCTTGAGGAGCACCGCCGACGAGCAATCGACCTCGATGCGCTGCACGCGCGGCGCGGTCTCGATCTCCTGCCGGGTGCCCTCGACATCGACGCTGGCCGCGATGGTCGCGCCGGCCGGGATGCGGAACCCGTCCGAGCCCACCGCGCCCGCGAGCTCCTCGCGCAGCGTCATCCGCGCGGACACGCGGGCGCCGCGGACGGCGGGGCCGCCGCCGTCGGACTCGAGGTTCAGGAGCACCTGACGCACCGTCACCACGAGATCGGGGTCGCTCGTCGGATCGTACGGGGGTATGGCCATGGGCGTCGAGGTGACGAGCCCGCGAATGAAGGCGCGGGCCTCGTCCTCGGCCGAACCCTTCCCGACCCGGACGAGCCCTCCCGTGTAGAAGACGTTGGGCGCCATGGCGCCTGAGCGGAAGTCGTACTCGACCTGCTGCAACCCCATGTCGCCGAGCGGCGGCGGCAGGTCGATGACGAGATAGGGCTCGAAGGCGACGCGCAGGAGGGTCGGCGCGAGCGTCACGCGCAGCGCCGTGGCGCTCGACGTGGCGAGCGAGGCCACCCCGGTGCGCTTCAGGACGGTGCGCGGCGGGAGGTCGAACGAGATCGAGACCGACTCGAGATCGAGCCACGGGGGCAGGAAGCGCCAGGCCATCCGGGGAGGGTACACCCATCTCGCCCGAGGAAGGGCGGCCTATTGACCCGCCGCCCGGGGCGCGCCCATCATGCCACCCATGACGCCAGAGGACTTCCTGGACGAGCTCGACCGGAGGGTCGGAGAGCGCCTCGACCGCATCGGGGCCGCGGCCGGCGCGGCGGAGCCCAAGAGCGGGATCGGCATCCCGGAGCTGCTCGCGACCGCGCTCAAGAAGGAGCTCGAGGCGACCGAGGAGGCTGCGCTCTGGCTCACCACCGAGACCGACGTCGAGGTGAAGCTCGCCCTCGCCCGCCAGTGCGGCGATGAGGCGAGGCACTACCGCCTCATCGCCGAGCGCCTCCGCGCGCTCGGCGTCGATCCGGCGGCGATACCGGCCAGGTTCGGGCCGCCCACGCCGATGTTCGGGTACCTCAAGGGGCTCGGCTCCACGGTCGAGCGCGTCGCAGCAGGCCAGTTCACGCGGGAGGCGCTCGCCAAGGTGCACAACCAGGCGTTCATCGACTATTGCGAGGCGCAGGGCGACGCCGAGACGGCGCGCCTCTACCGCGACGTGATCCAGCCCGACGAGGGCCATCATCACGAGATGGGCCGGCGGCTCCTCGCGCGCCTCGCGATCACCGAGGAGGCCCAGGCGCTCGCGCGCGCCGCCGCGATGCGGACGCTGGAGATCGCCGAGGAGCTCCAGGAGATCGCGCGCATCAAGATGGGTATCTGCCGCGCGCCCGGGTGCTAGCCGCCCAGCCCGCGCCACGGATGAAGATGAAGCGGATGCCCACGCCGCGGCGCTCGCCGCCCGCGGCGAACTCGCGCGCGCGATGGCGGACGCTCGCGCCGCGCGTCGACCTCTGAACGTCGATCGCGAGCTACCGCGTCCAGGGTTCGCGCTCAGCGAGCGACCGGGGCGTGAGCGGCCGTTCGGGCCGCGCGCGCGTCTCCAAGCGCCCGTGCTGTTCGCGCGACGCGTTCGGGCCACCGGGGTCCCCGCGTGGGTCGCCGTTCCGAGGCCCATATGCGGGATGACCTGACGTGCGAGATCCGCTCAATCCATTCAAGCTCTGGATACCAAGGTTGCCGCTTAGTCGCGAGATGCCCCCGCGGCGAAGAGCGGCCCAGCTGACCGAGGGGATTGTCATGAGCAAGTTTCCGGGAGACAGATCGTTCCGGGAGGTGGCTCGGTTCACCCAGGATTGCGGTTCGATCTGCACCCATGCAAGCCAGTACTGCCTCGAGATGGGAGGCGGTCACGCCGACGCCACGCACGTGCGGCTGCTCCAGGACTGCGCCGACATCTGCGAGGCGGCATCGAAGCTCCTCCTGCGCAGCTCGCCGCAGCGCGCCCAGATCACGGGCGTGTGCGCGAGCCTCTGCGACCTGTGCGCGGCGAGCTGTGACAAGTTCACGGGCGACATCCAGATGAAGGCGTGCGCGGACGAGTGCCGCCGCTGCGCCTCCGCGTGCCGGCAGATCTGAGACGGGAGCGCCGGATCCTTCCGGCCTTTCGCGTCGCGCCGTCCGGCTCATGCGCGCTCGCGAGATGCTCAGTCGGGAACAGGAAGGCGGGTCTCATCGAGCTGTGTCGCCTTGTGCCTGGATTGACTTACGGCTCTGGGGGACGGGGCGCTTCGACGAGAGAGATGGCGTGATGCTCCTTTCGTCCCGGCGGTCGCTCGCTTGAGCCGAGCAGCGTTGTAGTTCCCCGACCTTCCTGCGGCCCCTGTTCCTCCTCATCGCCCCGTCCCGTGCCCACGCGGCCGCCACGCGCGGCGGCCGGGCCGCTGGTCGCGGTGGCGCCCGCTCCGGCGGCGGAGCGCGACGCTGGTGGCGGCGGCCATGGGCCTCGCCGTGGTACCGTCGCGCGCATGCGGTACCGAGGGACGATGGGAGTAGCCGGGGTCGCTCTCCTGTGCGCCGGATGCGGCGCGGACGCGCCGGAGGCTCGGGTGCGCGCGGTGCGCGACCTGGGCGCGCTGGCGTTCGAGCCGTCGATTCGAGGGCGGGACGGCGGGTACAGCGCTCGGTGGGGCGACCGCTCGGTGTGGGTGTTCGGCGATACGACCCTGGAGGCGCCGGGGGCCGACGGATCGAGCTGGCGATCGAGCACCTTCTGCTCGACCGACGATCTGGACGCGTCGGACGGGCTCTCGTCGCTGACCGAGCCGCTCGACGCGGCCGGCGCGCCGGGGGAGCTGCTGCCGTTCACCGAGGAGGAGCTCGAGTTCAACCACGGTCACTTCGGCCCTCAGGCGGAGGGGACGTGCGAGGAGGACTGCGGGGCGCGCTATGCGCTCTGGCCGGGGCCTATCGTCGTCGATGGGGCGACCGGCCGGGCGCTGGTCTTCTACAGCAAGCTGATGGCGCGGCCCGGCGCGTTCAACTTCGACGCGCTGGGCTCCTCGATCGCGGTCTGGGAGGGTCTCGACGCGCCGCTCGTGCGTCCGGAGGTGCGCCCGGACGCCGCGGATCCCACGCTGCTCTTCGGCGCGGACGAGCCTTCGTTCACGGCCGCGGCGCTCGCCCGCGAGGGGTTGGTCTATACCTACGCCTGCGCGTGCTCGGGGCTCACGTGCCCGTGTCTCGTCGCGCGCGCTCCGCTCGGGGAAGCGACGGAGCGCGGGGCGTGGCGGTTCTTTTCGGACGGCAGCTGGGTGGAGAGTTACGACGAGGCGGAGCCGATCATGGCGGGAGCGCCGATGATGACGGTGCACTGGAACGAGCACGCCGGCAGGTACATCGCGCTCTACAGCGAGCCGTTGTCGTCGGAGATTGTCCTGCGAACGGCTCCCGCACCGGAGGGTCCGTGGTCGGACAGCGCCGTGGTGTTGACCGCCGAGGCCCCGCCAACCCCGGAGGCATGGCCGTATGCTGGCCTAGGGCACGCGGAGCTCGCGCGGGAAGGAGGGCGGGTGGAATACGTGACCTACTTCCGGGAGACGGGGTTCCTGGAAGGAGAGATCCGGCTCGTCGAGGTGGAGCTCGAGTGAAGGGCTAGGGCTTAGGGCTCGCACCCGGGTTGGGGCTGGACCCGACCGGGCTGGACCCGACCCGGGTTGGCAGGGCTCGCACCCGGGTTGGGGCTGGACCCGACCCGGGTTGGAGGGGCTCACCACCCGGGTTGACGAGATGCCCCTGGCAGTGCGGCCCAACCCGGGTTGCCCTATTGAAAACCGACCTGGGTTGCCCCATCGGTTGAGCAGGCCACCGGACGGTCGATACTGTTCAATCAAGTCGAGCCTACAAATACCCGCCTCTTGTGCCGCGTCGTGAGTGTTCGGCTCGGCATGCCTTCCTGCCTCGCCATGAGCGCAACATGATGCGCGTGTTGAATCGCTCCACACCGCCAAGTCTAGAAGGAGGTTCCCCACGACGACGCGTCAACCCACGTCGCCCCCTACCCGCCTCGCTGCGCCACGCCGTCGCTGCGCCACACCGCGGTAGTGCCTACGTCGCGAACACGACATCGGTCACGCTCACGCCGTGAAACATGCGCATCCACCACGTCCCCGACGGGAATACAGCGCTACGTACCCCGCTGCGCCATCGCTCGAGCGCCGCGCGGTACGATGCGCGAAACGCCCGCACGGCGGCAGCAGCGATTCGACACGCATCACCCTGCTCGCGGCCAACCGCAAACGTCGGATTGCGGTCACGCAGCGCCTCGAAGCTCGTGGCCCGCTCGTAAGGGGAGACCTCGCTGGCGCGCTCGGCGCCGAGGACGCGCTGCCCTCGCCGCTCCACCTCCGCTCGGGCCTGCGCTTCCTGTCGCTCGAGCTCGGCCGCCACCGCGCAGCGAAAGCCATCGCCGCCGTCCTGTTCGATGATGGGGGGCAGCGCGAGCGCGAGCGTCACCTGTTCGGGCCACTGTGGATTTTTTGGATTGAGGTATACCGCGGGTCGCATCGCGTGCAGCACGCCGCAGCCGAGCTCGTCCACATGCGCCTTGGCGCCCGGCCACTCGCGCGCATGTCGGACCAGGCCAGCGGCCACGGGGTTCGCGAGCACGTAGGCGATCTTCTCCACGACCGCCGCGCGCGTCAGCAGCCGCACAACGCTCGTGGCCTCGTGGTCCCACACGGGCCCTTCCCACGTGCGGAGCACCTTGGTGCCGAGCGCGACCAGGCGATGAAAGAACTGCAAAAAGCGTGGCAAGACGCCCATCGTGTCGGTCACGACAAGGTGCAGGTGGGTCGACATCGCGCAGAACGCGTGGACCTGGATGCCGAAACGGCGCGTCGAGACGGCGAGGGTGTAGACCAGGAGCTGGGTGATGGCCGCGTCCGGGCGGAAGAGTAGATGCCTGCGCAGGACGCGTCGGGTGATGAGGTAGGTGGCGCCTGCGGCGATCTCTCGGGGCTGGCTCATGGCCGGCGCGCAATAACAAACGCCGTGCCGGGGGTTGCGATCAATGATTTCAAGGGCTTGCCTCGCCTCTTGGGGTGGCGCCGCCAGGCGGTCCGCCACCGGGGCCGCTCTCCCGGCTCGCCCAACCTGCGGCCGCTGCTCCAGCCTGGGTCACTCGACGGAGCTCCCAACGAACCGGCTCCACCCCAGCAGCAACCCCAACCTGAGCAACCCCAACCTGGGTGGCAACCCCAACCTGGGTCGGGCGCAACCTGCAACCTGGGTCGAGTCGTGCAACCTGGGTCGGGTCGCGCCATCGGTCGGGACGCGCCTCGCCGACCTGGGTCAGGTCGCGAACCCCAACCTGGGTCGGGTCGCCGGGTCGCGCCTCGCGCCTCGCCGGGTCGGGACGTGGGTCGTTTCGCGCGAACCCCAACCTGGGTCGGGTCGCGCGCACGCGAACCCCAACCTGGGTCGGGTCGCGGGGTCGCGCACGCGAACCCCAACCTGGGTCGGGTCGCGGGGTCGGGTCGCGTCAGGTAACCTCCGGCTGTGGCGACCAGCGACAGAAGCCGGGCCGAGTACCAGAAGCGCGTCAACCGCGTCATCGACTACATCCAGGCCCACCGCGCCGAGGAGCTCTCCCTCGAGACGTTGGCCGCCGTCGCGGCGTTCTCGCCATTTCACTTCCACCGCGTCTTCAAATCGATGACCGGCGAGAACCTCCGCGAGTTCATCCAGCGCACGCGCCTCGAGACCGCGGCCAACCACCTCACGCAGCGGCCACGCGCCGACATCCTCGAGATCGCGCTCGAGAACGGCTTCAGCTCGGCGAGCGCCTTCGCCCGCGCGTTCAAGGAGCGCTTCGGCATGAACGCCTCCGCCTGGCGCAACGGCGGCGCCGCCGAGGCGTGCAAGGCGCGGCAAGCGGATCGCAACCTGGGTCAAGTCGACCGCAACCCCGGCAAAGCAGCGGCGTGCGCGCCCGCGCAAGATGACGCCTCGTCGGGCACGGACGCCCGCCAAGACGAGGAGGAGATCATGAACGTGACGGTGAAGACGCTGCCGAGCTACCACGTGGCCTACGTCCGGAGCGTCGGCCCCTATGGCCCCGGAGGAAGCGTCTCCGAGGCCTGGCAGCGCCTCGTGCGCTGGGCGAGCGCGCGCGATCTGTGGACCCCGGACCGCATCTGCCTCGGCATCGCGCACGACAACCCCAAGGTCACCGACCCGTCCAAGTGCCGCCACGACGCCTCGATCGTGATCCCGGACGGCTTCAAGGCGGACGGCGAAGTCAACGTGACCGACATCGCCGGCGGCAAGTACGCTGCGGGCTCGTTCGTCGGCGACGCCCGCACGATCGGCGCCGCGTGGGACCGGCTCTTTGCGGAGTGGCTCCCGCAGAGCGGCTATCAGCCCGACCATCGGCCCTGCTTCGAGCTCTACTTGGGCGAGTTCCACGATCCCAAGACCAACACCTACCGCTGCGAGCTCTGCCTGCCCGTGCGCCCACTCTAGCTGTGCCCGCCAGGCGCCCGGCCATCCTGGCCGGCCCCCCTCCCCCGCGCCGCTCCGGGGCGCCCTCACGCGGGCGCCCCGGCTCTGCTCGCCCGGCGCCCCGCCGCCCCTCCACACACGCGTAACTCATTGATTTTACACTAATTTTCGCCAAGTCGCGCCCCGGCCGCATTTGACAGCGCGAAACGCTTGCACTACGAGCCGACATGGCATTCATCTACGATGAGCCGAGCAGGACCTTTGGCGAGTACCTGCTCGTCCCGAATCTGACGACGAAGGACTGCGTCCCTGCGAACGTCGACCTCACGGCCCCCGTCGTCCGGTTCAAGGCCGAGCCGGGCGCCGGGCCGCCGGACCCGAGGCGCGCGCCGCTCACGATCAACGTCCCCGTCACCAGCGCGATGATGCAGTCGGTCTCGGGGGCCGAGCTCGCGATCGCGCTCGCGCGCTGCGGCGGCCTCTCGTTCGTGTACGGCTCGCAGGGCATCGAGGAAGAGGCCGCCATGGTGCGGCGCGTGAAGAACTACAAGGCCGGGTTCGTCGTGAGCGACTCGAACCTGCGCCCCGACGCCACGCTGGGCGACGTCCTCGCGCTGACCGATCGCACGGGCCACTCCACGATCGCGATCACCGAGGACGGCACCCCCACGGGCAGGTTCGTCGGCATCATCACGAGCCGTGACTACCGGCTCGGCAAGACGCCGCTCAGCACGCCGGTGCGCGAGATCATGACGCCGTTCAAGTCGATCCACTGTGGCAAGGTCGGCATCGATCTCCAGGAGGCGAACGAGCTCATCTGGCGCCACAAGCTCAACACCCTCCCCGTCATCGACGAGCGACAGCACCTGCAGTACCTGGTGTTTCGCAAGGACTACGAGTCGCACCAGGCGCACCCGCTCGAGAACGTGGACCACGAGAAGCGGCTGATCGTCGGCGCCGGTATCAACTCGCGCGACTTCCGGGAGCGCGTGCCGGCGCTGGTGGAGGCGGGCGCCGATTTGCTCTGCATCGACTCGTCGGACGGCTACTCGGAGTGGCAGCGCGACACCATCGCCTTCGTGAAGTCGCAGGGCAAGCCGATCTACATCGGCGCCGGCAACGTCGTCGATCGCGAGGGCTTCCTCTACCTCGTCGAGTCCGGCGCCGACTTCGTCAAGGTCGGCATCGGCGGCGGCTCGATCTGCATCACGCGCGAGCAGAAGGGGATCGGCCGCGGCCAGGCGTCGGCCGTGATCGAGGTGGCCAAGGCGCGCGACGAGTACTTCCAGCGGACCGGCGTCTACGTGCCGATCTGCTCCGACGGCGGCATCAGCCAGGACTACCACATCACGATCGCGCTCGCGATGGGCGCCGACTTCGTGATGATGGGCCGCTACTTCGCGCGCTTCGACGAGGCGCCCGGGCGCAAGGTCCGCGTGAACAACCAGTTCATGAAGGAGTACTGGGGCGAGGGGAGCAACCGCGCGCGCAACTGGCAGCGCTACGACCACGGCGACACCAGCAAGAAGAAGGACCAGCTCGAGTTCGAGGAGGGGGTCGACAGCTACGTCCCCTATGCCGGCAAGCTGAAGGACACCCTCGACATCACGCTCGCGAAGGTGCGCTCGACGATGTGCAACTGCGGCGCCATCTCGCTGCGCGAGCTGTACATGCGCGCGCGCCTGACCGTCGCGTCCGCGGTCAGCATCCACGAGGGCGGCGTCCACGACGTGATGCTGAAGGACACGCGCACCAACCCGCGCGAGGCCTGAGTCGTCCACGGGGAAGAGCTCGTCTTCGATGAAGATACGAAGCCTGGGTTCGTCCAGCGGGCTCGTATCGATGGGGATCTCGTACTCTAGTCTCTCGGCAAGATCGCCAGTCGACCATCGCGTATCTCCACGCGCCCGCCATCGTGTCGCGGCGGCGCTCGCCTGACGAGCCGCGCCGCCGGCGGGGCCGCGGCGGCGCTCGCCGCGCTCCTCCTCCCCGCGCGGCCCGCTACGCCCCGAGGAGCGCCCGCGTCCGCTGCTCCGCGCGGCGCCCCTCGGCCGAGAGGCGCTCGATGAAGCGCTCGATGATCGGATTGCGCCGGAAGTTCTCGCGCGTCATCAGCTCGACGGGCAGCGGCTCGACCTCCTCGGCGACCTCGACGTCCAGCCGCGAGCGCGCGACCTCGGTCAGCGCGAGCGCCGGCGCGAGGCCGATGCCGAGCCCACCCGAGACGTACGACACGAGGAGCGACACGCTCGACACGTCGATCGTCGAGATCGGCCGGATCCGCTCGCGATCCAGGTAGGCGTCGAGCAGCCGCCGCCCCACGCTGCCGGGCGCGAGCCGGAGCAGCGGCTCGCGCCGGAGCCGCTCGCGCAGCGCCGGCGCCTTGCCCTTGAGCCGCGGCCCCACCCAGAGGAACGGCTGCACGAACAGCGGCTGCTTCACGAGATCGCCGCCCGCCGAGGACGCCGACGCGAGGCCCAAGTCCACCTCCCCGCGCTCGACCCACCGCGCGGCGTCGATCGAGTTCGCCGTCGTGATCGCGAACCGCACCGGCGCGCGCTGCTCGAGCATCTGGCGGATGACCGGCACGAGCAGCCCCTTGCCGAGGTAGTCGCTCGCCGCGAGGCGCAGCGTCGTCGACGGCTCCCCCGCCAGCTCCGAGAGCAGCTCGAACACCCCCTCCGCCTGATCGAACAGCCGCGTGATCGCGCCGAGCGCCGCCTCGCCGGCCGGGCTCAGCCGCACGCCGCGCCCGTCGCGCTCGAACAGCGCCACCCCGAAGTGCTCCTCCACCCGGCGCACCTGCTGGCTGATCGCCGACGGCGTCTTGTGCAGCCGCCGCGCCGCCTCGGCGACCGAGCCCGACCGGGCCACCAGGAGGACATCCTCGAGCGCGGGGAGGAGCGACGCGTCCATGTAGCGTTACTTAATCCATCGTGAAAAAAGTTTCATTCGACTTAATGCTCGCGTCCCCGCATAGTCATGCCGCCAGCCCGACGCCGGACCGCCGGATCGGGGGCGCGCCGGCCGCCTGCGGGCAGCCAGCCGGCGCGCCCCGGCGCTCGGGCCGGTCCGCTTCGCACGCCGTCCCCTTCAGCCGCGTTCAGTCGCGTTCAGTTGCACCTCGAGAGGCCATCATGGGTAAGAGTCTCTATGACAAGGTTTGGGACCTCCACAAAGTCCGCACGTTGCCGAACGGCGAGGATCAGCTCTTCATCGGCCTTCACCTGATCCACGAGGTGACGAGCCCGCAGGCGTTCGGGATGCTCCGCGACCTGGGGCTGCGCGTGCGCATGCCCGAGCGGACGTTCGCGACGCTCGACCACATCGTCCCCACGGACAACCGCAAGCGGCCGTTCAAGGATGCGCTGGCCGAGGGGATGGTCGACGCGCTCAAGAAGGCGTGCGTCGAGCAGGGGGTCACCTTCTTCGATCTCGAGTCCGGGCGGCAGGGCATCGTGCACATCATCGGCCCCGAGCTCGGCCTGACCCAGCCCGGCATGACGATCGCGTGCGGCGACTCGCACACCTCGACGCACGGCGCGTTCGGCGCGATCGCGTTCGGGATCGGGACGACGCAGGTGCGCGACGTCCTCGCCACGCAGACGCTGAGCCTGCAGCGGCTCAAGGTCCGGCGCATCCAGGTCGAGGGCAAGCTCGGCCCGGGGGTCTACGCCAAGGACATCATCCTCGAGATCATCCGCCGGCTCGGCGTGTCGGGCGGCACGGGCTACGCGTACGAGTACGGCGGCGCGACCATCGAGGGGTTCTCGATGGAGGAGCGGATGACCCTGTGCAACATGTCGATCGAGGGCGGCGCCCGGGTCGGGTACGTCAACCCGGACCAGACGACGTTCGATTACATCAAGGGCCGTCCGTACGCTCCGAAGGGCGAGGCGTGGGAGAAGGCGCTCGAGTACTGGCGCTCGATCGCGTCGGACGAGGACGCGCGGTACGACGACGTCGTGCGGATCGACGCGAGCGCGATCGCGCCGACGGTCACGTGGGGCATCACGCCGGGCCAGGCGATCTCGGTGAAGGAGAAGGTCCCGGCGGCCGAGGACGTGGCGAACGAGTCCGAGCGGGCGCTGATCCGCGAGGCGCTCGAGTACATGCGGCTCGAGGGGGGCAAGCCGATCGAGGGGACGAAGATCAACGTGGCGTTCATCGGCAGCTGCACGAACGGCCGCCTCTCGGATTTCCGGGAGGTCGCGCAGCGCCTCAAGGGGCACAAGGTCGCGCAGCACGTGCGCGCGCTGGCGGTCCCCGGGTCGATGGAGGTGGCGCGCGCGGCCGAGGCCGAGGGGCTGGATCGGATCTTCCGCGAGGCGGGCTTCGAGTGGCGCGAGCCGGGCTGCTCGATGTGCCTGGCGATGAACCCCGACAAGCTCATCGGCGATGAGCTGTGCGCGTCCTCGTCGAACCGCAACTTCAAGGGCAGGCAGGGGAGCCCGACGGGGCGCACCGTGCTGATGAGCCCGGTGATGGTGGCCGCCGCGGCGGTCCGCGGCGAGATCGCCGACGCTCGTGACGTGTTCGGAATCTGACGACGCTCGCACCCGAGGGAGATTTCAATGGCACTCGACTTGATTCAAACCGTCACCGGTCGCGCCGTTCACGTTCCGGGGGACGACATCGACACGGACCGCATCATCCCGGCGCGCTTCCTGAAGTGCGTCACTTTCGACGGCATCGGCGAGCACCTCTTTCGGGACGTGCGCTTCGACGAGCGCGGCGAGAAGCGGGAGCACCCGCTGAACGATCCGCGCTTCGCGGGGGCCACGATCCTGATCGCGGACCGCAACTTCGGCTGCGGGTCGTCGCGCGAGCACGCGCCGCAGTCGATCGCGAAGGCGGGGTTCAAGGCGGTCATTGCGGAGAGCTTCGCCGAGATCTTCTTCGGCAACTCGACGACGCTCGGCATCCCTTGCGTCTCGGTGAGCCGCGAGCACCGCGCCGCGCTCGCGGCGCGCGTGAACGCCGATCCTTCGACGCTCGTCACGGTGGACCTGCAGGAGCAGGTCGTGCGGGCGGGGAGCGATCTCGCGGTGCCGTTCACCATCAAGCCGGGGGCGCGCGAGTCGCTGCTCCGGGGCACGTGGGATCCGATCGCGCAGCTGCTCGAGGGAGCCGAGGAGGTCCAGAAGGTGGCGGCGCGGCTGCCGTACGTGCAGCGCGCCGCCGCGCAGTAGCCCCGCGCTCGACCGGCGCCGCCGCGCTGGGCAGCTCGCCGGCAGGCAGCTCAACCTGAAAGCACGTCGAGCACCTCAACCTGGGTCAAGCACCTCAACCTGGGTCGGGTATCTCCAGGCGCCTCAGGTGAGGCAACTGGCTCAAATTGGCACCCAGCCAGCGCCCCTGTAACACTCCGGCCTCATCGCCCTCAACTGGGTCGTGTACCTCAACCCGCGCACCTCAACCTGGGTCGGATGCTGGCTCGCCCCCGGGCACGCACCTGGGCACCTCAACCTCGGGCACCTCAACGTAGGTCGGACGCCTCAACCTCGGACGCCTCAACCTCGGTCGGGTCCGCCGCCCCCCCTCCGCCGCCCCCCTCAACCTGGGTCGGGTCACCCCGCCGCAACCTGGGTCGGGTCGCACCGCAACCTGGGTCGGGTCACCCGGGTCACCCCGCCGCAACCTGGGTCGGGTCGCACCGCCGCCCCGCCGCAACCTGGGTCGGGTCGCTAGCGCTCAGCAACCTGGGTCGGGTCGCACCGCGGTCGCAGCGCCGCGGTCGCAGCGCCGCAACCTGGGTCGGGTCGCTGGGTCGGGTCGCTCAGCAACCTGGGTCGGGTCACCCCCGGCGGCGCACCTGGCCCAACCTGGCACTCAATCAGCTCCCTCCGTCACACTGTGGCCCTACGACGCTCGGCGTTGACGCACAGGCCAGCCCACCCCTCTCGCAATCCCCGCGAAATCCCCGCCTTACGCCGCGTTCTGGCCGGCGGCAGCTGCCGCCGAGCGGCCGAACGGGGCGTGGCATGTCCAGTGCTTTATCTCCCCGGCGAGCTCTCCGAGTGGCGCTGAGGAGCCGCGGAGCAGCAGCGCTCCGCATGCCGCGGCGCAGCGCCCTCGTTCCTTGATCGCGTGTCTCTCAGAGGCGCGCAGGACGGAGTATCCCCATGCGATTCGCATTCTTCTCCTCTCTTATCACGCGTTCGTCGACCGCTCGCTCCTCGCTCCAGGGACTCGTCGCGCTCTCCGCCCTCGTGGTGCTCACCGGCGCCAAGGGGCAGGGCTGTGGGTCTCCGGACGTGCCACCGACGCCGCCCGACCCCGACTGCGGACCTGGCTTCCACTGGGAGACCGTCTGTTCGCCGTGCGAGATTGGCGAAATGTGCGAGGAGCAGTGTGTGCCCGATAACGTCTGTCCTCCTGGATGGAGTCAGCAGACCTTCTGTGGCGGCAGCAGCACCAGCGTCACCACCTCCGCGGGCCAGGGCGGCATGGCCGGCGGCGTCGCGATGCCGATGCCTCCCGATGAGTGCTGGACCCAGTGCGTACCGCCGCAGCCGTTCTGCCCGCCGGGCACCATCGAGCAGACCGTGTGCAGCGGCGGCGTCACCTCCACGACCGCCACCGTGGGCTCCGGCGGCTGGACCGGCAGCAGCGTCGGTGTCGGCGGCGCCGGCGGCATGGACGGCGGTGTCGGCATGCCGATGCCTCCCAGCGAATGCCGGACCGAGTGCGTCCCTGTCGAGCCCTACTGCCCGCCGGGCACGCAGGCGCAGACGGTCTGCAGCGGCAGTGGCAGCGCCAGCGCCATCGCCGTCAGCAGCAGCAGCAGCGTCGGCGTCGGCGGCTCCGGTGGCTATGCCGGCCCCGGCGCCGTCGGCTCCGGCGGCGCTGGCGCCTGGGAGGGCACCGGTGGGGCCGGCGGGGTCGCAGTCCCGCCGTACCCCGGCGATTGCTGGACCGATTGCGTGCCCGTCGAGCCCTACTGCCCGCCGGGCACGCAGGCGCAGACCGTCTGCGATGGCGGCCCCAACGTCGTCAGCAGCACCAGCGTCGGCGCCGGTGGCTACGGCGGCTCCGGCGGCAGCAGCGGCACCGGCTGGGGCGGCTGCTGGACCGATTGCGTGCCCGTCGAGCCCTATTGCCCGCCGAACACCATCCCGCAGACCGTCTGCGGCGGCAGCGCCGTCTCGGTCGGCAGCACCGGCACCGGCTCCAGCTCCGGCGGTGCCGACCCGAACCCCGGCGCCGAGTACTGCTGGACCGATTGCGTGCCCGTGGAGCCCTACTGCCCGCCGGGCACGCAGGCGCAGGAGATCTGCTACGACGGCATCCCCGAGGATACCACCGTCAGCGTCGGCACGGGTTACGGCAGCGGCGGCGCCTGGGGCGGCTGCTTCATCGATTGCGTGCCCGTGGAGCCCTACTGCCCGCCGGACACCATCCCGCAGACCGTCTGCGAGGACGGCTTCCCCGGCACGAGCGGCAGCACCGGCACCGGCTACGGCGGCGGCGCCAGCCCGTACCCCGGCGGCGGCTGCTGGACCGACTGCATCCCGGTGGAGCCCTACTGCCCGCCAGGCAGCATCGAACAGAAGGTCTGCTCCGGCGCAGGCAGCACCGGCACCAGCATGGACGATGCCGCGTACCCCGGCGAGTGCTGGATCGAGTGCGTGGAGGGCTCCATCTGCCCCCCCGAGGCGATCAAGCGGACCATCTGCGAGGAGCCGGCCGGCGGCGGCTCGCCCCCGGTCTGCCGGACCGAGTGCGTCCTGATGCTGCCGTGACGCGGCGAGCGCGAGCCCTCCCTCCCGGCCACGGGAGGTGTCGGGAACGCGTCGGCATCGCCCGCGCCCTGGAGCGTCACCGCTCCGATTAGAGGAAAGCGCCAAGAGCGCCCCGGGGACGTCCAACCCCGCGGCGCTTTTGGCGCATCAGCGGTCCAAGAGGGAGCCGCGGCGGCCCGGCGCAGCCGCGCCCTCCTGGAATGACGCCGGCCGGTACGATTTCGCGAAGGGCAACCAGGCCCAGCCGCATCCAGGGGAGCAGGAGGCGGCTCATGAACCTGGCCCACCCAGAAGCATCTTTCTGCCCGGCCTTCCGACGGCCCCTGGCCCTGCTGCTCCTCTCGTGCGCGGCGCTGCCGCTCGCGGGGTGCCCCCTCCAGACCGCCTCCATCGGCCGTCGCAACGAAGATGCCTCGCCCGTCGAGGTGCCCGAGCCATCGGACCAGACGATCGACAGCGAGACGCCGAACGTCGGCGGAGGTCCGCCCGAGGACGACGACGGCGGCGGCGGCGGCAGCGCCGGTGCCGACGCCTTCATCGGCGACGGCGGCGGCGACAGCGCCTCGGCCAGACCTCCCCGCCCCGATGCGAGCCTCTGCACGGCGAGCTTCCCCATGGCCGTGCGCGATTTCTCCGAGAAACATCCGGATTTCGGCCCCTCTCAGACCGCCGGCGGGAGGAAAGTCGAGCTCAAGACCGAGCTCCAGAACGGCAAACCGGTCGTGGCGAGCTCGCCCGAGCAGGGCGCCGGCGAGGGCGACAGCTTCAACGAATGGTTCCGGGACGACCCGGCCGTCAACAAGACGTACAACCAGCTCATTCACCTCGATATCCGGAACGGCCGTGGCCAGCTGGGCGATAGGAGCTTCTACTACCTCGACGGCCGCGGCTTCGGCAACGAGGGTTACGCGCACAACTTCGGCTTCACCGTCGAGTTCGAGGTGCCCTTCACCTACGAGCAGGGGAGCTCCTTCTCCTTCGAATCGAGCGACGACGTCTGGATATCCGTCGACGACACGATCGTGGCCGAGCACTCCGTGAGCGACGGGGTGAACGGGGGGATCGTCCGTCTGGACGCGTGGGCCGATGAGCTCCACCTGGAGCACGGGTCGTCCCACAAGCTCAAGGTCTTCTACGCCGAGCGAAACTTCAGCGCCTCGGTCTTCCTGCTGGAGACGGCGCTCCGCATCGACTGCGTCCCATCCATCGATTGAGCCGCCCGCGGGGCGGAGAGGCGCGTCCCCGGGTCAGCCCGCTCGCCGCCCGGCGGGCGGCGCCTTGGCGTACCTGAGCTCGAAGGCCCACGCCGGGAACACGGTGGCCGCGAGGCCCGCGCCGAGCCCGTAGAGGAGCTCGTCGAGCGGCACGCCGAGGAGCGCCCTGCCCGGCAGCAGCACGCTGGGCCGCCAGGTGCGCTCGAACACGCCGGGCACGAGCGCCGCGAAGACGAGGCACAGGCCGAGGTAGACGGCCGCCGACAGGAGCGCTCCGAGCAGGCCCGGCACCAGCAGATCGCGGCGCGCCCCGATGAGCGCCGCGGTGACCGAGATCATCGCCGCCACCGCCGCGTAGAGGATGGGCACCCCGGCCGCGAACAGCGCCCCGGCGGCCGCGAGCGCGAGCGCGATCCCCGCCGCCGCCCTCAACCACGGTCGCGCCGCCCTCAACCACGGTCGGGTGCGCGCCGCCCTCAACCACGGTCGGGTCTGCGGCGCACCAGGTGCGGCGCAGGGTACCAGCGCGCGGCGGAACACCACGGCATACGCGGTGGAGGAGAAACCGCTGAGCCCGGCGAGGAACAGCACGTCCTCGACGCCGAACCCTATCCGGTCGGCCAGGTCGAACAGGAACTTGGGCGTCCAGTACGCCGGGTAGAACAGCCGCTCGGTCGCCGCGAACGGCAGCGAGGCGAGCGCCGTCCGCTTCATCAGCGAGCGCAGATCCGGCCGCGCGATCCAGATGACGCCCCCCGGCAGGAGAAAGAGGAGCGAGAGCAGCAGGAACTCGTGCCTCACCGCCCCGCCTTCCTCCTCAGCGCGCGGCGAGGGCGACGGCGGTCGCGGCGACCAGCGACAGCGTCGCCGCCCCCGCGGCCGCGACCCGGACCAGGAGCACGCGCGAGCCCGGCGGCGCTGGGCGGGCCAGCAGCACGACGAGCGTCGCCGCCGCCGGCACGAGCAGGCCCGGCCCCGGGCGCAGGCCCACCGCGCCCAGGCCGACCGGCGCGAGCAGGAGCGAGAGCCCGTTCAGGAGCGCCACCCGCAGCGCGGCCCGCTCCCCGCCCACGCGCACGGGCAGCGTCCGCTTGTCGCTCTCGCGGTCCGAGGGCTCGTCCGGGAGCGCGGTGGCGATCGCGCACCCGAGGTGGCTCGGCAGCAGGAAGGCCAGCAGCCCGAACGGAAGGCGCCCGAGCTCGCCCCCCTGCGCGAGGTACCCGTAGAGCGGCAGGACCGCGCCGACCCCGACCATCTGGAGCACCTCCCCTCCCCCGCGGTACGAGAGGCGGAGCGGCGGGTAGCTGTAGGCCCAGAGGAGCAGGAGCGCCGCGATCGCGAGGAGCACGAGGAGCGGCGCGCCGCGCGCCGCGGCGAGCGCCGCCGAGACCGCCACGAGCGCCGCGGCGCAGGCCACGGCCGCGGCGCCGAGCGCGCGCGGCGACAGGCGCCGCTCCACCAGCACGCGCGAGCCGCCCGAGAACGGGGTGGCCGTCCGGTTGCGGCGATCGGTCTCCTGGTCGGCGACGTCGTTCGCGTAGACGATGAAGAGCTGGTCGAGCAGGCCGAAGAGCTGGACCGCCGCGAGCGTCCCGAGGTCGAGCGGGCGGCCCGCCGACCGCGCGCCGAGCAGCTGCCCGAGCAGCAGCGGGAGCGCGATGGTCGGCTGCGAGGCGAGCCGCGACGCCGCGAGCCAAGCCCGGAGCGCCCCCGGCCGGCCGCTCATCGCCCGCCGCCCCGCGACAGCCCGAGGCGCTCGGCCAGCTTGGCGCGCAGATCCGTGAACGGGAGATCCCAGCGGCGCTCGCCGTCGAGGCGCCACGCCTTGAGCGGGATGAGGTCGACCTGGGCGAGCAGGTAGTGGAGCTGCGACTCCTCGCGCGGCTCGCGGATGAAGCTGAAGGGGTTGCGGTACTCCCGGCCGCTCAGCTGCGAGTACTTGCGATCGTTGCTGGCCACGAGCTCGAGGAGCGCCTTCTGCCGGCCGTCGAGGTAATCGAAGAACGCGAGATCGAACGGCCCGACGCCCGCGCGCTCGTCCGGCTTGCGCATCACCCAGCGGGCCCAGTCGTAGCCGTAGAGGAAGTCGTGCGCGTAGCGGAAGCGCAGCTTCGACTTGTTGCCGAAGCCCACGCAGAGCGCCACCACGCGGCGGGCGAAGTCGCCGATCGCGGGCGCGCCCCCGGCCTGCCACAGGCAGCACGCCAGGTAGTCGAGGTCCCAGAAGATGTTGTCGGGGAAGTTGTCGGCGACCGCGCGGATCACCTCGCCGAGACCGCGGGCGAACGCCTGCGCGCGCTCGGCGTCCTCGCTGCCGTCCAGGACCTGCTCGACCAGCGCGAGCGGGGTGGGCGCGTACGGCCGGCCCGGCGCGACCGAGGCCCGCGCGCCGAGCAGCGGCGTGAGCCGCGCGAGCTCGTCGCGCGCTTCGGCGGCGATCGCGGACGAGGCCGGGGCCGAGGTCACCGCGGCCCCCCGCCGGCGCTGAGCCCGGCGGCGAGCACGCCCGCCGACAGGGCGACCGTCCCCCACCAGATCGCGCGGTGCAGCTCGAGCTTGTAGGCCGCCTGCGCGGCGAAGGCGTTCGTCACCGCACCCGGGCTCTTCTCGACGAGCCGCGCCCGGAAGCCGAGCGCGACGGCCGCCGCCGGCGCGACCGACCAGGGCGGCGGCCCGCCCTCGGCGAGGAGCGACGCCGCGACCCAGAGGAGCGGGCCGAGGCCGGCGAGGGCCTCCGTGGCCCGGCGCGTGATCGCGTTGCCGAGCAGCGTGGTCACGGTGCGCTTGCCGCCGGCGCGATCGCTCTGCTCGTCGGACAGCCCGCTGGCCAATGCGCTCGCCAGCGCGAGCGCGAGCAGGCCCGGCAGGAGCGCCGCGAGCCACGCCGGCGCCCACGCGCCGCACTGGGCATACGCGTGCAGGAGGGGGAGCACGCCGCCCACGCCGACCATCTCGAGGAGCTCGCCGCCGCCGCGGTAGTTGAGCCGGAGCGGCGGCAGCGTGTACGCCGCGAAGACGAGCAGGCCGAGCGCGGCCAGGGGGACCAGCAGCGGGCGCTCGAGCGCGACGCTGGCCCCCCAGGCGATGAGCAGCGCGGCGGCGCCGGCCCCGAGGCCGGCGAGGAGCAGGGCGTGGGCCGGGAGGATGCCGTCCGGGATGGTCTTCGGCGAGCAGCCGTCCGGGAACATGCGCCGCTTGAGGGCGTCGACCTCGCGGTCGCCCCAGTCGTTCAGGAGCACGACGAACGCGACGTCCGCGATCATCCACAGCGCGCCGAAGGCGAGCGCGCCCGCCGACAGCCGGCCCGCGGCGGCCGCGCCCACGGCCTGCCCGCAGGCGGCCGGGACGAGCACCTTGGGCCAGCTCGCGGGCTTGAGCGCGTAAAACCACCGCGCTCCAGGGCTCATCGACTCGACGCGCATGGATCAGGTCTTTCTGCTGCTAGCACAAGAACATGCGCGCTCACCGCTCCCATGAGATCGCCCGGGAGCGAGGGCGCCCGCCGCTCCGGGCGCGCCGGGGCGACGCCGCAGCGTGTCGGCCGCGCGTCGGTGCAGCGTTTCCTTCCATGTCGATCTGAGCCACCTTATCCCCCGGCAGCCTCGCCGCGCGACCTCGTGCGGCAGGCGGCGCAGCGGCGCGGGCGCGAAGGCGGGAAGACAGGAAGAAATTCAATGATCTTCATGGCTTCCCGCTTTCATGAGCGCCCCCTCCGGGCCGAGGACGGCGCCGCCGTGCGGCGCGCCCTCCTCCCCGCCTCCGGCCTGGCCGGCGCGCCCCTCTGGCGCGGCCCCGGCCGTGGCCCGGATGCCGCGCGGAGGCGCCCGTGAGCGCGGAGGCGGCCCGGGCGCGCGGCGCGCGGGAGCTCGCGGACGAGCCCGCTCGCCGCCGCATCCGCGAGGACCTCCGGACCACGCTCGTCGTCGAGGCGGCCGCGGGCACCGGCAAGACGACCGCGCTCGTGTCGCGGATCGTCGCCGTGCTGCGGAAGGCGCCCGGGGAGGGCGGCGGGACGCTCGATCGCATCGTCGCGGTGACCTTCACCGAGAAGGCGGCCGGCGAGATGAAGCTGCGCCTCCGCGCCGAGATCGAGCGGGCGCGCGGCGACGCGACGTCCGGCCCGGCGGAGCGCGCGCGGCTCGACGAGGCGCTCGCGCACCTGGAGGCGGCGCGCATCGGCACCATCCACTCGTTCTGCGCCGACCTCCTGCGCGAGTGGCCGGTCGAGGCGCGCGTCGACCCGCTGTTCCAGGTCGCGGCCGCGGACCAGGCCGAGGCGCTCTTCGACCAGGCCTTCGACGCCTGGTTCCAGCGCACCCTGAACGACCCGCCCGAGGGCGTGCGCCGCATCCTGCGCCGGCGCCCGCGCGACGGCGCGCAGGGCCCGCGCGACCTGCTCCGGAGCGCGGCGTGGAGGCTCGCCGAGCACCGCGACTTCACGCGCCCCTGGCGCCGCGATCCGTTCGATCGCGAGCGCGCCATCGACGAGCTCCTGGACCGCCTCGCGGCCCTCGCCGACCTCGGCGCCGAGGCCGACCGGGAGGGCGACTACCTCGCGCAGAGCCTCAGGAACATCGACCGGTACCTCGCGGAGCTCCGCCGCCGCGAGGAGGTGACCGGCGGGCGCGATCACGACGGGCTCGAGGCCGAGCTCGGCGAGCTCGCGCGCTGGAAGGAATGGCGCTGGAAGGGCTCCGGCAAGGGCTTCGGCGCGGACCTCTCGCGCGCCGAGGTGCTCGCGCAGCGCGACCGGGTGAAGATCGAGCTCGACGCGGTGCTCACGGCCGCGAGCGCCGACCTCGCGGCCTGCCTCTCGCGCGAGCTCAGGCCGCCGATCGAGGCGTACGACGCGCTCAAGGCGCGCGCCGGCAAGCTCGACTTCCTCGACCTGCTCCTCTGCGCCAGGAACCTCCTCCGCTCGAGCCGCGCCGTCCGCGAGGAGCTGAACCTCCGCTTCTCGCACCTCTTCGTCGACGAGTTCCAGGACACCGACCCGCTCCAGGCGGAGATCCTGCTCCTGCTCGCGGCCGACGACCCGGCCGAGACCGACTGGACGCGGGCGCGCCCGGTGCCCGGCAAGCTGTTCGTCGTCGGCGATCCGAAGCAGTCGATCTACCGCTTCCGCCGCGCCGAGGTCGCGCTCTACGAGGCGACGAAGGCCCGGCTCGTCGCGTGCGGCGCGAGCGTCCTGTACCTGTCGACGAGCTTCCGCAGCGCCCCGTCGATCCAGGAGGCCGTCAACGCGGCGTTCGCGCCGCTGATGCAGGGAGGGTCGGGCGAGGGCGCGGCGAGCCAGGCGCGGTACGTCGCGCTCGAGCCGTTCCGGGACGATCCGTCGGGGCAGCCGACGGTGATCGCGCTGCCGGTGCCGCGGCCTTACGGCGACTTCGGCAAGATCTCCGATTTCCGGGTGCGGCAGTCGATCCCGGACGCGGTGGGCGCGTTCGTCCACCACCTCATCCACGGCGGCCGGGGCGCGGCGGGCGAGCGGCGGTGGACGGTGACCGAGCGCGAGCGCCCCGGCCAGCGGGTGCCGCTCGAGGCGCGGCACATCTGCCTTTTGTTCAAGCGTTTCCAGACGTTCGGCGAGGACGCGACCCGCGCCTACGTGCGGGCGCTCGAGGCGCGGCGGATCCCGCACGTGCTCGTGGGCGGGCGGTCGTTCCACGATCGCGAGGAGGTGATGGCGGTGCGGAGCGCGCTGCTCGCGATCGAGTGGCCGGACGACGAGCTCAGCGTGTACGCGACGCTGCGCGGGCCGCTCTTCGCGCTGACGGACGACGTGCTCCTCCTGTACCGCGACCGGTTCCAGCGCCTGCACCCGCTGGTCCAGCCCGACGAGGGGGCGCTCGATCTCGCGGTCGAGGGCGGGGCGCGGCCGCTCCGGGAGGTCGCGGAGGCGCTCGAGGTGCTCGGGCGGCTGCACCGCGAGCGCAACCGGCGGCCGATCGCGGACACGATCGGCGGGCTGCTCGACGAGACGCGCGCGCACGCGGGCATCGCGATCTGGCCGACGGGGGAGCAGGCGCTCGCGAACGTGCTGCGGGTGATGGATCTCGGGCGGCGGTTCGAGGCGGGCGGCGCGACGTCGTTCCGGGCGTTCGTGGAGCGGCTCGAGGCGGACGCGGAGCGCGGCGAGGTCGCCGAGGCGCCGGTCGTCGAGGAGGGGACCGAGGGGGTGCGGATCATGACGGTGCACCGGGCCAAGGGGCTCGAGTTCCCGGTGGTGATCCTCGCGGATCCGGCGTCGCCGGCGGTGCATCAGCACCCGTCGCGGCACGTGGATCCGGAGCTCGGGCTGTGGGCGGAGCCGATCGCGGGCTGCGTGCCCGCGGAGCTCGTCGAGCGCCGCGACGAGGTGCTGCGCCGCGATCGCGAGGAGGCGGTGCGGCTCGCGTACGTGGCGGCGACGCGGGCGCGCGAGCTGCTCGTGGTGCCCGCGGTGGGCGACGCGCGCCCGGGGGACGGCTCGAGCGACGGCTGGCTCGACGTGCTGCACCCGGTGCTCTACCCGGCGCCGCACGACCGGCGCAGCGCGCGACCGGCGCCCGGCTGCCCGCCGTTCGGGACCGACACGGTGCTGGAGCGCCCGGCGCGCTGCGAGGCCGACGAGCGCGACGCGGTCGCGCCCGGGGAGCACGCGCCGATGGCCGGGTCGCACCGCGTGGTGTGGTGGGACCCGAGCACGCTCGACCTGGATCGCGAGCCGGAGGCGGGGCTCCGGCAGCAGCGGATCCTGCAGGCGGACGCGAGCGGAGGCGGGGCGGCGGGGGCGGGCGCAGGCGTGGCGGCGGCCAGCGCGGCGGCGGCGGCGGGGGCGGGCGCCGCGGCGGTGGGGGAGCTCGGGCAGCGCGGGCACGAGGTGTGGCTGGAGGCGCGGCAGCGGGCGATCCGGGACGGCGCGGTGGCGGCGATCCGCGTGAAGACGGCGACGCAGATCAGCCAGGAGGCGGCGGCGGAAGCGGCGGCGGCAGCGGAAGCGGCGGCGGCCGGAGCCACGGGGGCGGCCGCGCAGCGGGGCGGCGCGGTCGGGGCGGGGCGCGCGGACGCGCTGCCGGTGATCTCGTTCGAGCAGACGGCGCTCGCGCGCGAGGGCCGGCCCTACGGCAAGCGGTTCGGGACGCTGGTGCACGCGGTGCTGGCCGAGGTGGACCTCCGGGCGGGCGAGGACGAGGTGAGGACGGTGGCCGCGGCGCAGGCGCGGCTGCTCGGGGCGCCGGCCGAGGAGGTCGACGCGGCGGTCGCGGCGGCGGTCGCGGCGCTCGAGCACCCGCTGCTCCGGCGCGCGGCGGAGAGCGCGGCGCGCGGCGCGTGCGAGCGGGAGACGCCGCTGCTCCTGCGGCTCGAGGACGGCACGATCGCCGAGGGCGTGGTCGATCTCTCGTTCCGTGAGAGCGTGGGCGACGTGGGCGTCTGGACCGTGGTCGATTTCAAGACGGGCTCGGACGCGGGCACGGCGCACGCGGCCCAGGAGGCGCAGGTGCGGCTCTATGTACAGGCGATCGCCGAAGCGACGGGGGAGAGGGCGAGAGGGGTGGTGCTCCGGGTGTGAGGGGCGCGGGCGGGCGTCGCGGGAACCCGTGGGTGGGGCGTCACGGGAAGGCCGTGGGTGGTACGATGCGCAGCATGGGTTCGAGAGCGACAGCCGAGATCCTCCGACCTGAGCCGATGACGCTGGAGCAGTGGGCCGACCTGGAGGAGGACCAGCCGGGCGAGCTCCTGGATGGTCGCCTCGTGGAGGAAGAGGTGCCGACGACGCTGCACGAAGCGGTGGTCAGCTGGCTGATCGAGGTGCTTCGCGGATGGGCCCGGCCGCGGGGCGGCTGGGTGTTCGGCTCGGAGTACAAGCTCGCCGTGTCGGCGCGCCGCGGGCGCAAGGCCGACGTGTGCATGTACGCCCCGGGCGCGGCCCTTCGCGGCCGCGACGCGCTCTCCCGGATCCCCCCGACCGTGGTGGTCGAGGTGCTCTCGCAGCGACCGCGCGACGTGCGGCGCGACCGGATGGAGAAGGCCATCGAGTACGCCCGCTTCGGGGTGCGCTGGTACTGGCTCGTGGATCCCGAAGCGCAGCTCTTCGAGCTGTGCGAGCTCGGCCCCGACGGGTATTACGTGCAGCGGCTGCCCGCCTCGGAGGGAAAGGTGCGCGTACCGGGGCTGGACGGGCTGGAGCTCGATCTGGATGCGCTGTGGGCCGAGGTGGCGCCGCTCCTGGAGGACGGCGAGCCGGAGCGGGACGAGAGCGGCGACAGATGAACCGGGAGCATCCGGCCGGCGCGAGGGAGATTGAGCTGCTCCGCACGATGCCGCCCCCGGCATCGTGCGCCGCGTGGGGCACCATTTGCCCGGTCACGAGAAGCATTGCTCGATGTGACTCCGCGCGCGAAGCCTGCGGAAGCTGCTCGTGGACCATGGCAGGGCGATCACGCGGGATTGGGCGCTCGACTTCGGCAGCAAGGCCGCAAACGGGTGGTGGGAAAATTCGCCCACCCCGCCAGGATGATGGAACCGCCAAGGCGCCATAAGACGCCAAGATCTTTGTATTTTTCTTGGCGCCTTGGCGCCTTGGCGCCTTGGCGTCTTGGCGGTTCAAAAACCCCACCTTTGGCCGAAGTACCCCGCCACCCGCAAACGCGCTGCATGATGCACCACGAGAGCAGACCCGAAAGCATCTGCTGACCGCCGCGCACGGCCCGCCATTGCGGACTGGGGTGTCGGTCCGCGCATCCATCCGCATTCGAAGGTGCTGGATGCTCATGCGCGCCGTGGCAGGGGCCCCACCCATCGACGCGACGCCCAGGGCACGTGCTCCCGGCGCGGTTGCGCTAGGATGGCGCCATGCGCGACCGATGGCAGCAATTCCGTACCAACGCAGGGAAGTGGGGTGTGGTGCGCACCGTCGTGGCGCTCGCCCTCGTGCTCACGGGCGCCGTGATGCTCCCCCTGTACTCGCGGTCCTACTGGGCCACCGTGCCCGGCGTCGCGCTCGGGTTCATGAGCCCCTACCTGGCCCGGGACACGCTCGTCGAGCACGCGGAGAAAGTGAATCGATTTCGCTCCTACTCCATGATCGGCATCGGGCTGATCGCCGCGGTGGGGCGCGACGTTTTCAAGGAGATCGGGCCGATCGGGCTCGCGGTGGCGCTCGCCCTCGCCGCGGGTCAGGTGGGCGTGTACTTCTGGCTGCTCTCGGATCCCCGGATCACGATCGAGCGCAGCTGAGCCGCTCACCGGGGTTGCTCCCCGAACGTGGACGCGCGCGCGGCGGCGAACCCTCGGAGGAGCCATCGCGGCCTCTCCGCTGAGCGATACCGACGCGCACGGCGAGGTCCGCGCGAGGACGCGGTCGTTCCTGGTACGATGCGCGCCGGCGCGGAGGCCGGCATGGGGACGAACGACGAGGGCGGGAAGAAGCTGGGGGTCATCGGTGCGGCCATCGCAGCCATCGGGATGATCGTCGCGCGCGGCGCCGACGACTGCGGGCGCCTGGGGCTCAAGGGCCTCGGGGCGGCGGGGCACGCCGCGCCGGCTGCCGCGGGGGACGTGGTGCACGGCGCGGGCAAGGCCGCGGCCCTCGGCGATCCCGCGCTGCACGGCGCGGGCAAGGCCGCTGCCGTCGGCGACCCCGCGCGCGCCGCGGCGCACGCGGGCGACGGCGCTCACGCGCAGAAGGTGATCGAGGCGCAGCCCGGCAGCGCCGCGGACGACGTCTCCGGGAAGGTCGCGGAGCAGGGGCTCGGGCTGGGGATGGACCTGCTCCCCGGCGCAACGGACGAGCAGGAAGAAGAAGACGCCACGCCGCCCGCGCCAGCCGATCCCAGCGCGCAGCAGGCACGACGTGCACCGGTGGCGCTCGGCGCCAGCGGCACCGATGCTGGCGCAGGCGCCACCGCCACGCCGGCGCTCCCGACCGCGGAGCGCCGGTCCCGCGCAAGGTGACGCAGGGCGCGTACGTCAGCCTGTTCGGTCGACGTCGCGAGGGGCGTGCCCTCCGGTCACTCGTTCTCGTCGGGAGCCGACGCTCGTGGCCCCGCGCTCGTGGAGCCCCCCTCTCCCGTTGATTGCTGAAGAGCTCGATCTCCACCTTCCGCTTTCAAACCGGCATCGTCGAGGCTCTTCGGAGGCATTGCGCCCCGTCACGGAGCGCTCGACGCTCCGCACGCGAACGCTGAGCGGAACGCTCTCGCGCGGCGCCTGCCTCGGCCAGCGAATGGCCCGGCCGACCCAGCCGGCGCCGCCGCACCTAGGCAGCTCACCGTGAAGTCCGTAAGCTCGCCGGCGCGGGCCGCAGCCCTGCGCGCAATGTCGTTACCGGTTCGCCTCTTCCTCTCTTCTGCCGCCGCGGACGCTCCGCTCTGTGCGGAGCTCGAAGCGCACCTGAAGCCCCTGGAGTGGCAGAAGCTCGTCGAGGTCTGGCACGACGGTCGGGTCCACGCCGGCGGAGAGCCGACGGCGGAGGCGCTGGCGAGGCTCGAGGCGGCGGAGATCGTCGTGCTGCTGGTGAGCCCCGCCTTCCTGGCCTCGGATCGCCACGTCCACGAGGAGGCTGCGCGGGCGCTCGCCCGGCGCGCCGCGGGCGAGGTCGAGGTCGTGCCGGTGCTCCTCCAGCACTGCACCTGGGAGTGGACCGAGTTCGGCAAGCTCGTCGCGCTGCCCAGAGAAGCGCCGGTCGGCGCCGCTCCAGACAGGAACCAGGCCTGGACCGAGGTCGCTCGGGGCCTGCGCGCGGTGGCGCAGGGCGTCGTCGCGCGGCGGCCCTCCGCGGGAGGACGGCGCACGCTGGCCGCGGGGCTGCCGCCGGCCGAGCGGTGCATCGGCCGCGACGCCGTGGTCGAGGCCCTCGCCGCCGCGCTCCTGCGCGAGCCGCCCGAGCGCACGTTGCTCCTCGGATCGGCGGGGATCGGCAAGAGCACGGTGAGCCTGGCGGTCCTGCACCAGCCCGAAATCGTTGCCCATTTCGGGGAGCGGCGCTTCTTCGTCCCGCTCGACGCGGCGCCGGACGCCGAGGCGTCCGCGATGGCGCTCGCCGGCGCGCTGCGCGTCGCCGCTGGGCCGGATGGCTGGCAGCGGGCGCTGTCGTCCCTCGCCGCGGGCCCGGCGGTGCTCGTGCTGGACAACCTGGAGACGCCCTGGGACGGCGAGGACCAGGCCGGCACCGAAGCGCTGCTCGCGGAGCTCGCGGCGCTGCCGGAGCTGGCCCTCATGGTGTCGCTGCGGGGCGCGGGACGGCCTGGCCGTGTCTCCTGGAGCCCGCCGGTGCAGCTCCAGCCGCTCGGCCCGGCCGAGGCCGAGGCGCTGTTCTGCGCGATCGCGGGCGAGGAGCACCGGGGCAAGCCGGCGCTCTCGGGGCTCATCTCGCTTCAGGGGGGCGTTCCGCTGGCGATCGCGCTGCTCGCGCACGCGGCCCAGGGCAACGATCTGATCAACCTGCAGGAGGAGTGGGAGGCGCGCCGGACGGCGCTGCTGGAGCGCGACAGCGGGGCGCCGAACCGGCTCCGGAGCTGGAAGGCCTCGCTGGAGCTATCCCTCCGATCGCCGCGGATGACGGCCGGAGCGCGCCGCCTGCTGTCGGTCCTGGCGTTGCTCCCGGACGGGATCGCGCAGCGGGATCTCGCGGCGGTGCAACCAGGTGAGGGGCCCGGGGCGGCGCGCGCGCTGGCCCAGGTAGGCCTGGCCTATTTCGAGGGCGGCCGGCTGAAAATGCTCTCGCCCGTGCGCGAGTACGTGAAGGCGGCCTACGAGCCGTCCGCAGAGGACCTCGCGCGGGCGATGGATCACTACGGCGAGCTGGCGCGCACGCTCGGTCCGGTGCCAGGGGGATCCGGCGGCGCGGAGGCAGCGGCGCGGCTCGCGCCGGAGACCGCGAACGTGGACGCGATGATCCGGCGCGGGCTCGAGCAGGCAGATACGGAACGATGGATGGATGCGGCGGCAGCGTTGACCCGCTTCGCCCATTTCTCCGGGAACGCGGCGCCGCTGTCCCTCGCGCGGGCGCTCGAGGCGGCGCGGCGCGGCGGCGACACGCGGCGAGAGGCGCTGTGCATCGAGAGCCTCGGCGACATCGCGCGGGCGCGCTCGCAGCACGAGGAGGCAAGGGCCCGCTACGACCAGGCGCTGCCGCTCTACCGGAAGGTGGGCGACGTGCGCGGCGAGGCCAATTGCATCAAGGGCCTCGGCGACATCGCGCGGGCGCGCTCGCAGCACGAGGAGGCAAGGGCCCGCTACGACCAGGCGCTGCCGCTCTACCGGAAGGTGGGGAATGTGCTCGGCGAGGCCAGCTGCATCCAGAGCCTCGGCGACATCGCGCGGGCGCGCTCGCAGCACGAGGAGGCAAGGGCCCGCTACGACCAGGCGCTGCCGCTCTACCGGAAGGTGGGGAATGTGCTCGGCGAGGCCAACTGCATCCAGAGCCTCGGCGACATCGCGCGGGCGCGCTCGCAGCACGAGGAGGCGAGGGCGCTCTACGACCGGGCGCTGCCGCTCTACCGGCAGGTCGGGGCCGTGCTCGGCGAGGCCAACTGCATCCAGAGCCTCGGCGACATCGCCCTGGCGCGCTCGCAGTACGAGGAGGCCACCTCGCGCTATGACCAGGCGCTGCCGCTCTACCGGCAGGTCGGGGCCGTGCTCGGCGAGGCCAACTGCATCCAGAGCCTCGGCGACATCGCGCTGGCGCGCTCGCAGCACGAGGAGGCCACCTCGCTCTATCACCAGGCGCTGCCGCTCTACCAGCAGGTGGGCGACGTGCTCGGCGAGGCCAACTGCATCAAGCGCCTCGGCGACATCGCGCTGGCGCGCTCGCACCACGAGGAGGCCACCGCGCGCTACCACCAGGCGCTGCCGCTCTATCAGCAGATGGGGGCCGTGCTGAGCGAGGCCAACTGCATCAAGCGCCTCGGCGACATCGCGCTGGCGCGCTCGCGCCACGAGGAGGCCAGGGCGCTCTACGACCGGGCGCTGCCGCTCTATCAGCAGATGGGGAATGTGCTCGGCGAGGCCAACTGCATCCAGAGCCTCGGCGACATCGCGCTGGCGCGCTCGCAGCACGAGGAGGCCACCGCGCGGTACCATCAGGCGCTGCCGCTCTACCGGCAGGTGGGGAATGTGCGAGGCGAGGCCAACTGCATCATGAGCCTCGGCGCCGTCGCGCTGGCGCACCTGCAGGACGAAGAGGCGAGCGCCCGATACCGTAAGGCGCTGACCCTTTACCGGCAGATCGGTGATGCGTTCGGTGAGGCCAACTGCATCACGCGCCTCGGAGACATCGCCAGAGCGTGCAACGAGAGCAACGCAGCCCGCGCTCATTACGAAGCGGCGCTCGCCCTGTACGAGCGCATCCCGGATCCCTCGTCGATGAGGCGGATCCGCCGTCGCCTGGTCGCCGTGGCGGCGTCCGACAGCGCCGGCCAGCACCGGCACCTCGACACGGGGCGCTCCCCGTGGAGCAGCGTCGAGCGGCCTGACCTCGACGTGGACGCAGATCGAACCTTGCCCAGATAAGCCCCGTGGTCCACGGCCTCATGAACGCGCCTGCCCTGCCCGCTGCCGCCCGCGGCGCCGCGCCGCCGAAAGGTGCTGCCGCGGAGGCGCCCACCCCCGAAGCTACGATAGGATCCTCCCGCCCATGAGCGACCTCCTCGCCGCGATCGAGCGGTTCTACGACGCCGTCCCTCGCAAGCACGCCGACGCCGCGGACCACGGGCCGCTGACCCTCTTCGTTCGCCGCGGCGACGGCTGGCCCTACTACGCCCGTCCCACCCTCGGCCATCGCGGCGCCGTGTCGGCCGAGGACGTGGCCGCGGTGCGCGCGCGTCAACGGGAGCTCTCGGTCCCGGAGGCGTTCGAGTGGGTGCTGGAGACGACCCCAGGGCTCGACGCCGCCGCCGAGGCGACGGGCCTGCACGTCCGCCGCTGCCCGCTGCTCGTGCTCCACGGAGAGCCCGTCCGGGCGCCGCTGCCCGAGGACATCGCGATCTCGGTCATCACCGCGCAAGACCCGGATCTCGCCGCCGTGCAGGCCGTCGCGCACGTCGCCTTCGGCGCGCTCAGCACCGCGGCGGGCCCTGCTGGACCGGCCGAGCGGGACGCCGCCGCGGCCACGCTCCCGGCCGGACACGCGGCGGCCTGGCACGCGTCGCTGGTCGAGGCGACGCTGGTGCACGCGGCCGCCCGCGGTCGCGGGGGCGCGCTCGCCGGACCGCTCTGCGCGGGAAGCTACCAGCACGCGCAGGGCATCGCCGAGATCGTCGGCGTCGGGACGCTGCCTGCGGCGCGGCGCCGGGGCCTCGCCGCCGCCGTCACCGCGGTCCTGGCCCGGCACGCCCTGGACGCCGGGCTGCGCACGGTGTTCCTGTCCGCGCAGAACGACGACGTCGCGCGCGTCTACGAGCGGGTCGGATTCCGGCGCGTCGCCACGGCGTGCATCGCCGAGCCGCCCGCGCCGCCCGAGCAGGCGGAGCGCGTCGAGGACCTCGCCACGTGACCGGCGCAGGTCGGCGAGGCTGACCCGCCGAGTCATCGAGAGCACAGGAAGCGAATCGCGCGCGGCGCCCGACCGCGTCCACAGGTACGACACGGACGAGCCCCCAAGGCGCCATGAGCGCCACCAGAACCGAGGATCCGCGCTCCTCGGCGCTCCGGCGGCTCGATCTCTCCTCGCAGGAGAAGCGGCGCTCGGCCGCGCCCCGCCCAGCGACCCGGCTCAAGGCATGTCCCGCGCCGTCGGCTCAGCCGGAGATGGCGTGGTAGTCCGGCCCCTCTTCCCCGCGCAGGATCTCGGTCTGGACGACCGCCGCGTCCCGCAGGTGCGCCACCGCTCCGAGCTCACCGTCGCGACGGTAAGCCGAGAAGGCTTGTTCGTCCGGAAAGGTGACGAGGTGAATCTCCTTCAGGGTGAGCCCATCGCTGTCGGGCGCCGTCACCACGGTTCGCTCGATCGCGCCGCCGTACCGGGCCATCACGGCCGCGGCCTTCGTCTCGTACGCGCGGAACGCGTCGAGCGCCCCACATCGCACCGTGAGGATCACGACCAGCGTCACCGGAACACCCCCACGCTCATGCAGCGCCACCGCAGGAGCACAAAAAAAAGAGCGCCCATTCGACGGTGGGGGGGGGAAACCGTCACGGGCGCTCTGACTCCTGGATTAGCAGGATGCGGACCAAGCTCTGCCCCCTGGATTTCCGCGCATTTTCCCTAGGGGAGCTGCGTACCCCTTTCGATCCTGAAACCGGCGCGTGCAATCCTGACATCCTCCGGGGCTGGCGAGGGCGCCGTTCCGGCGGCGCGGCGCCGCGCCGCCGCGGACGCCCGACATCGGCGACCGGAGCGAGGCGCTCGACGACGGCGCGCTCTGCAGCCTCCCGTGAGCGAGGGTGTCGTCGCGTACATCGCCGCTCGAGCCGCCGGAGCGACGGTGCTTGAGGCCGCCGGAACGACGGTCGCCGCTCCCGCCGGGGAGCGCGGCCGCCGCGCGCGGACCGGCGCTCGACTCCGCACGGCGGCGCGCGCCGCGCCGGCCTGCGCGCATCGTTGACATCGCCGCCAGGATTGCTCCAATGCGAGCGCCCGCTCCGCGCTGCGCAGACGAGGAGGCATTCGATGCGGCACTTTCTGACCACGATGGACTATACCCGCGCCGAGATCGAGGGCCTCCTCGAGCGCGCGCAGCGCTTCAAGCGCAGGCCAATCGAGCCGCGCCTCAAGGATCGCACCATCGCGCTCGTGTTCTTCAACCCGTCGCTGCGCACGCGCACCTCCTTCGACGTCGGCATCCGGGAGCTCGGCGGCCACGCCGTGGTCCTCGAGCCCGGCCGGGGCGCCTGGCCCATCGAGTTCGAGGACGGCGCCATGATGGACGGCGAGCCGGAGGAGCACGTCCAGGAGGTCGCTCGCGTGCTCTCGCGCTACGCCGATCTCATCGGCGTGCGCGCGTTCCCCAAGTTCCAGCGCTGGGAGGAGGATCGCCAGGACAAGGTGCTCCAGCAGTTCGCCCGCCACGCGACCGTGCCGGTCGTGAACCTCGAGACCATCACGCACCCCTGCCAGGAGCTCGCCCTCGCGCTCGCCATGAAGGAGCGCCTCGGCCGCCTCGACGGCAAGAAGTTCGTGCTCACCTGGACGTACCACCCGCGCCCGCTCAACACCGCGGTCGCCAACTCGGCCGTTCTCATCGCCTCCAAGCTCGGCATGGATGTCACCCTCCTCTGCCCCACCGAGGAGTACCACCTCGACGAGCGCTACCTCGACGCCGCCAGGAAGAGCGCGGCCGATAACGGGCGAAAGTTCTCGATCACCTACGACATCGAGTCCGCCTACCGGGGCGCCCACGTCGTGTACGCGAAGAGCTGGGGCGCGATTCCCTACTTCGGGCGCTGGGAGCAGGAGAAGCCCCTCCGCGACCGGCACAAGCACTTCATCGTCGACGAGCAGAAGATGGCGCTCACCGCGGGGGGGCTCTTCTCCCACTGCCTGCCGGTCCGGCGCAACGTCAAGGTCACGGACGCGGTGATCGACTCCCCCGGCTCCATGGTCATCGACGAGGCCGAGAATCGGCTGCATGTTCAGAAGGCCGTGATGGACGTGCTGGCCAACGGGTGGTGACCGCGATGGGCTCGACGCAAGACGTCATCGTCCGCCTGCTCAGGAACCTCGGCAGCCGCAAGGAGGTCGAGCAGTACCTGAAGCAGTACGCGGCCGTCGATCAGCAGAAGTTCGCCGTCATCAAGGTCGGCGGCGCCATCCTCGACGAGGATCTCGAGGCGCTCGCGACCTCGCTCGTGTTCCTGAACCAGGTCGGCCTGTATCCCATCGTGATCCACGGCGCCGGGCCGCAGCTCGATCGGGCGCTCGCCGAGGCGGGCATCCAGACCGAGCGCGTCAACGGGCTGCGCATCACGACGCCCCGCGTCCTGGAGATCGCCCGCCGCGTCTTCCTCCGCGAGAACCTGCGGCTCGTCGAGGCGCTCGAGGAGATGGGCACGCGCACGCGGCCGATCACCGCCGGCGTCTTCGAGGCGTCGCTGATGGACGAGGGCCGCCTCGGGCTGGTCGGCAGGGTGGAGCGCGTCCACGTCGACGCGGTGAGGTCGAGCCTTCGCGCGGGGCACCTGCCCATCCTCGCCTGCCTCGGCGAGACGCCGGGCGGGCAGATCGTCAACATCAACGCCGACGTGGCCGCGCGCGAGCTCGCGCTCGCGACGCAGCCGTTCAAGATGATCTTCCTCACGAGCACGGGCGGCCTCCTCGACGAGCACGGGCGCATCATCTCGGCCATCAACCTCGAGGAGGACTACGCGGGCCTCATCGCCCAGCCCTGGGTGACCGGGGGCATGCGGCTCAAGCTGCAGGAGATCAAGCTCCTGCTCGACGGGCTGCCGCCGACCTCCTCGGTGTCGATCACGGCGCCGGATCACCTGGCGAAGGAGCTGTTCACGCACACCGGGTCAGGCACGCTCGTCCGCCGCGGCGAGCGGATCCTGCGCCACGACACGCTGGACGGCATCGATCGCGGCCGGCTGCGCGATCTGCTCGAGGCGTGCTTCCAGCGGCAGCTCGACGAGCACTACTTCGACAAGAAGCCGTTCTACCGCATCTACCTGTCCGACTCGTACCGTGCGACGGCGATCCTCACGCTCGACGCTGGCGACAAGGCGCCCCTGACTCCGTACCTCGACAAGTTCGCGGTGACCACGGAGGCGCAGGGCGTGGGGATCGGCGGCTCGCTCTGGACGCGGATGAAGAACGAGAACCCGAAGCTGTTCTGGCGCGCCCGCAACGGCAACGAGATCAACCCCTGGTATTTCCAGCAGGCCGAGGGCAGCTACCGCAACGAGAAGTGGACGGTGTTCTGGTACGGCCTGTCCAGCTTCGACGACATCCGCGCCTGCATCGATCACGCGCTGTCGTTGCCGGCGACCCTGCGCCAGCACGGCACGGCCGAGCTCTGACCGCGCCCGGGCTCGCGGCGGCTCGCCGGGTCCGGGCTCAGAGCGGGTCGTCGTCGCCGTCGGCCTCTGCCCCGGCGAGGGGGTCGCGCTCCCTGGCGGCGGCGGCGCCCGGCGGGAGCGGCTCCGCCGGCGGCGGCGGGGCGCTCGTCCGCTTCTCGGCGGGGCGCCCCTTCGGCGACCGCCGCGGCGAGCGCTTCGCTTTCGCGGGCGCGCCGGGCTCCCCCGGGGGACGCGGCTTCTTGAGCGCCCGCGGGGGCAGGAGCTCCGAGTCGACGGCGACCTTCTTCGCCATGAAGATCGCGGCGTCGAGCCGGTAGAAGCTGCGCTTCCGGTAGAACTTGAGGGCGCCGATGTTGTTCTCGGCCACCTCCAGCACGAGGTGGGTGCAGCCGTGGATGCGCGCGAGGTGCTCGAGCTGCTCGAGCATGAAGGCGCCGACGCCGCGGCCCTGGTAATCGGGGTGGACCGCGAGCTCCTCGACGAAGAGCGGGCGCATGTCGTGCTTCGTGAAGTACCGCTCGTTCATCCAGTTGTCGGTGCCGGTGATCTCGAACGCGCACTCCGCGTAGCCGACGATCTCCTGCCCATCGCCCTTGCGGACCTCGAAGAGGAGCTGCTCGACCCCTTCCTCTTCGTAGACCTCCAGGAACCGCTTCTTCGAGCGAGGGCGCTGGTACTCGACGGTTTCCCGGTTCACATCGCGGAACACCTTTTTGAGGAATTCCCAAACCCGGTTCAGGTCGCGGCGGTGGATCCGGCGGACGTAGATGAGGCTCTCGTCCCCAGCGTCGGGGGAGCTCGACTCGGCCTTGGTCATTGTCGCGCCCAGTCTACAGGACGAACGGGGAGCGGGCACATCGAGGAGAGCGCCTGGAGACGGCCCGGCCCGAGGGGAGGGTGTTCGAGCGACGCGGTGCTCGTCTCAGGTGGGCATCACGCCACCGCTACGCCGCGGTGTGCGGGCCGATCTGCTGGAGGCGCGCGTTGATCACGTCCCAGTTCAGGCCGGAGAGCACGTTGGCCACGTAGTCCGCCTTCTTCGTCTGATAGTCGGCGAAGTATGCGTGCTCCCAGGCGTCGATGGCGACCATGATATGCGTGTTCGCGAACAGACCGACATCGTGCTCGGTCCGGATGAGGTTGTTGAAGAGCTTCTTCTCCTGGTAGTCGTACACGAGCACCGTCCAGCCGTGCGCGCTCAAGAGCGCCGCCTTCGCGTCGGCCAGCCAGCTGTCGAAGCTGCCGAAGGAGGCCTCGATGATCTTCTTCGATTGGGCGCTCGGCTGCGTCGAGCCGTTGCCGATGTTCTCGAAGTACAGCTCGTGCAGCACCGTACCGTTGAACGCGACAGGCTCGCGGCGCTTGAGCTCGCTGTACGCGTTGTACGAGTAGTTCGGCGCGCTGCGATCCGCCTTGCCGAGCTGCTCCCAGATCTCGTTGAGCTTTTTCACGTAGCCCTGGTACAGCGTGAAATGCGCCTTGAGCTGCAAGTCACTCAAGCCCTTGGCGTTGCCGCCGAGGAGATTGTCGAAGTTCTTCGGTTCGCGGGCCATGGTGCCTCCTAACGAGTGCCGCGAGCAGCGCGTGCCGCGGGGTTAGGTCGCCGCTCTACCGCTGCTACCCTCCGGTAGCAACCCTGGCGTGCGAGCCGCCACGGCGCCGCCTCACGGCGCCAGCGGACCTGACCCGGGCCCGACCTCCGTTGCGGGAAACTCCGTACGCCCGACCGAGGCGCGCCGTGAATGCGCGCCGGAACCGCGGCGACCAGACCCGCGCCGGCGCACGCACAGCGCCTCCCCCGAGCCGGCTCGATCGCTCGCCGCGCCCTGAAAACCTGTGAAGTTGAACGCCGCAGGCGTTTCGGTCGATACTCCGGGGGCTTGCTGTTCCTTCGCGCAAGGAGGCGACCTCGTTCATGCCGGCTCGTACCCAGGGGACCCATCCGACGGCCGCGCTCGCGGCGGCGCTGTGCATGCTCGGCGCAGCGGCTCAGGCCGGAGCGCAGGAACCCGCAAGACCCGAAGGCTTCGCGCTCGACAGGTTCCAGCCCGCGCCGGCCGGTGACCGGATGTTCGGTGTCCAGTCCGCCTACGCTGCGGGAGACACCTCGCCCCACATCATGATCCTCGGCGATTACGCCCAGGATCCGCTCGTGTTGCGGAGGATCCGGGGGAACGAGGATATCGGCGACGGCAAGGTCGTCGGCAGCCAGCTCCTGCTCCACCTGAGCGCCTCGCTCTCCCTCTGGAAGCACCTCACGGTGAACGTCGATCTGCCGCTCGCGTTCCAGTCCGGCGACGGCGGGGTCGCCTCGGGGGCCGTGCTCCCGCAGCCGGCCAGCAGCGCGCTCGGGGACCTCCGGCTCGGCGCGCGCGCGACCCTCTACGGCGGCTATCTCGATCCGTTCCAGATCGCCCTCGGCGGCTACGTGTGGCTGCCCACCGGCGACCCCGAGGCGTACTCCGGCGACGGCGACGTGCGCGGCAGCCCGCAGCTCGTCCTCGGCGGCCACCTCGATCGCGCGGTGTGGTCGCTCGCCGCGGGGCCGGAGTTCCGGTCGAACCGGCAGTTCGCCAACGTCGAGCAGGGGATGATGTTGCACTGGGGCGCCGGCGTCGGCCTGCTGCTCGACGACGAGCGGCGGCTGCAGATCGGGCCGGAGATCACCGGAGCGATCACGATCTCCGACGTCCAGCAGCGCACGACCAACGTGGAGGCCCTGCTCGGCGGGCGCTACCGCTTCGCCAGCGACTTCGAGGCCGGGCTCGGCGTGGGCCCCGGCCTCACCGCCGGCGTCGGCACGCCGTCCTTCCGCGCGGTGGCCATGGTCGCGTACTCGCCGGAGGTGAAGCCCCCCGTGCTGGACCGGGACGGCGACGGCATCCTCGATGACGTCGACGCCTGCCCGGACGTCGCGGGCGTGGGGAGCACGGACCGCGGGAAGAACGGGTGCCCGCCGCCCAAGGACGCGGATCGCGACGGCATCCTCGACGCGGTCGACGCCTGCCCCGCCGTGGCGGGCGTCGCCTCCGCGGACCCGAAGAAGAACGGCTGCCCGCCGCCCGGGGACCGCGACAAGGACGGCATCCTCGACGACGTCGACGCCTGCCCGGAGCAGGCCGGCCCGAGCGACGAGGATCCGAAGAAGCACGGCTGCCCGCCGCCGCCCGATCGCGACAGCGACAAGATCCCCGACCCCTCCGACGCGTGCCCGGATCTGCCGGGCATCGCCACGACCGACCCGGCCACGAACGGCTGCCCGGGGGACACCGACGGCGACGGCATCCGCGACGACCAGGACGCCTGCCCGAACGAGAAGGGCAAGCCGAACGAGGACCCGAAGCAGCACGGGTGCCCGGCCTCGGTCCGGGTGACCGAGACCGAGATCGTCATCCTGCAGCAAGTCCAGTTCGACATCGGCAAGGCGACCATCCGGCCGGTGAGCAACGAGCTGCTCGAGGAGGTCGCCGGCGTGCTCAAGGATCACCCGGAGATCCTCAAGATCGAGGTCCAGGGCCACACGGACGACCGCGGAACACGCCAGTTCAACACGAAGCTGAGCCAGGCCCGCGCGGAGTCGGTGCTGATGGCGCTCGTCGAGCGCGGCGTCGCGCCCGAGCGCATGCAGGCGAAGGGCTACGGCCCCGACGTCCCGATCGCGGAAAACAAGACCGAGGCGGGGCGCCAGAAGAACCGGCGCGTCCAGTTCAACATCATCGAGAAGGCAAAGAAGCAGCCATAGGGCTGGAGGCTTCGATGGCAAAGCGATTGGCAATCACGGGGCTGACCAGCGCCGCGCTGCTCGGGGCGCTCTCGGGGACCTCGAGCGCGGTTCCTGTGCGCCGGATCCAGGTGGCGCAGCGGGGAGACTTCGTCCTCATCGGCAACACGCTGGCGCACGACTGCGCGACGTCCACGCCCGCGCCGACGGTGGGCACGGTCGGGGCGTGCGGCGACAGCGCGACGCTCGCGGACGGGGCGCCCGACATCTACTGGCGGTCCGACAGCCCGCTCGCGGGGCAGGCCGAGGCGAGCAATACGATAGCTCCCTCGGCGGCCCGCAGCACCGCGGTCCTCAGCCTCCCCGCGGGCGCGCGGGTGACCCACGCGGTCCTCTACTGGGCGGCGAGCCGCGCCACGGGCACGACCGATCTCAGCGTGACCCTGGAGCGGCCCGGCACCCCCGGCATCAACGTGACCGGCGCGTCCTCGGGGCAGACGGCCGCGGAGCTCACCCACGCCCAGGCGTTCGCCGACGTCACGTCCATCGTGCAGGCGCGCGGCGCCGGGGCCTATCGCCTGAGCGGCATCTCCAACGCGGCCCCCCTCGACGGGGTGAACCAGGCCTTCGCGTTCGCCGGCTGGTGGATGGTCGTGCTCTACGAGCTGACGACCGCGCCCGCGCGCCACTTTACCGTGTTCGACGGGCTGGATCCGGTGATCAACGGCGAGAGGGTGGCCTCGACGATCTCGGGGTTCGTCGTCCCCTCGGGCGCGGGCCAGGCGAAGCTCGGCGTCGTCGGCTACGACGGCGACAGCTCGACCGGCGACGCGATCCAGTGGAACGGGACCGCGCTGTTCGACGCGCAGAACCCGGCGAACAACTTCTTCAACAGCTCCCGCTCGTTCCTCGGCGCGCCGTCGTCGACGGCGGGCGATCTGCCGCGGCTCACCGGCGCGCCGCTGAGCATGAGCAGCATCGACCTCGACGTGGTCCAGGTCCCGTCCACCCTGCTGATGCCGGGCGACACGTCGGCGGAGATCGCGGCGGTCGTGTCCGGCTCCGACAGCTACCTGCTCGGCGGCATCATCACGTCGGTGCCGACGCGCCTGCCGGATCTCGCCACGTCGACCAAGTCGGTCCTGGACCTCAATGGCGGCGGCGTCGCGCCGGGCGACACGCTCGAATACACGATCATCGTCGCCAACACCGGGGACGACAGCGCCGCGGAGGTCGTGCTGAACGATCCGCTGCCGCCCGGGGTCACCTACGTGCCGGGCTCGCTCGAGATCACCGCGGGCCCGAACATGGGCGGCGTGACCGACGATGCCGGCGACGACGAGGGCGAGTACGTCGACGGCGCGAGGACGGTCAGCGTCCGGCTCGGCAACGGCGCCGGTGCGGCCCTGGGCGGGTCGCTCGGCGTCGGCGAGACCACGACGGTGCGGTTCCGCGTCAAGATCGATCCGGACACGGACGGCGAGATCGCGAACCAGGCGGTCATCGACGGGCGGAGCCCCGCGGGAGGGACCGCCCAGGGCTACCCGACGGACGGCAACGGCGACCAGCCTGGCGCGCCGCCCACCGTGATCCTCGTCGACAGCGACAGCGACGGGCTGAGCGACGGCGACGAGATCAGCGCCGGCACGGACCCGAACGACGCCGACTCCGACGACGACGGCATCAGCGACGGCGACGAGGAACTCTGGGATCGCGACACCGACGGCGACGGGCTCGTCAACGCGCGCGACGTCGACAGCGACAATGACGGCCTCTTCGACGCGACGGAGCTCGGGCTGACGGACTGCAACGGCCCGGGGACGGACACGCTGGCGGGGCACTGCGTGCCCGACGGCGACGCCGGGGCGACGACGACCGATCCGCTGGACGCCGACACCGACAACGGCGGCACGCTCGACGGCTCGGAGGACGCGGATCTGGACGGCGTGCTCGACGAGGGGGAGACGGATCCGACGACCGGCCACGGCGCAGACGACCGCCAGATCGCCGACGCCGACGGCGACGGGCTCGGCGACCTCCTCGAGGCGTACCTGGGCACCGATCCGAACGACGCCGACTCCGACGACGACGGCGTGCGCGACGGGCACGAGCCGAACGCGACGGACGATCACGACGGCGACGGGCTCATCAACGCGCTCGACATCGACAGCGACAACGACGGCCTCTTCGACGGGACCGAGCTCGGCCTCGGCTGCGACGGTCCGGGCACCGACGCCGGGGCGGGCGACTGCACCCCTGACGGGGACGCGGGCGCCACCAGGACGTCGCCTCTCGAGGCCGACACGGATCATGGCGGCGCGACCGACGGCTCCGAGGACACGGATCTCGACGGCGCGCTCGACGAAGGAGAGACGGATCCGACGACGGGCAACGGCGCCGACGACGGCCAGATCGTCGACACCGACGGCGACGGGCTCGGCGACCTCCTCGAGGAGCGCCTGGGCACGGATCCGAACGACGCCGACTCCGACGACGACGGCGTGCGCGACGGGCTCGAGCCGAACCCGGCGGACGACGCCGACGGCGACGGGCTCATCAACGCGATCGATGTCGACAGTGACGACGATGGCCTCTTCGACGGGACCGAGCTCGGCTTCGGCTGCGACGGCCCCGGCACCGCTGCGCCGTCGCGGCGCTGCACCCCGGACGCGGACGCGGGCGCCACGAGGACGTCGCCGCTCGAAGCGGACACGGACGACGGCGGCGCGAGCGATGGCTCCGAGGACGCCAACCTGAACGGGGTCGCGGACAACGGCGAGAGCAACCCCACCCGCGGACACGGAGACGACGATGGCGAGAACGACGACGCGGACGGCGACGGGCTGAGCGACGATCTCGAGGAGACGCTGGGCACGGATCCGGACGACGCGGACTCGGACGACGACGGCGTGCAGGACGGGCGGGAGCCGAACCCCGCGGACGACACGGACGGCGACCGGCTCGTCAACGTGCTCGACGTGGACAGCGACGATGACGGCCTCTACGACGGCACGGAGCTCGGCCTCGCCTGCGACGGCCTCGGCACCGACGCGGACGCGGGGCACTGCACGGAGGACGCCGACGGCGGGGCCACGACGACGTCGGCGGTGCGCCGTGACAGCGATCGGGGCGGCGCGACCGACGGGTCCGAGGACGCCAACCTGAACGGCGCGATGGAGGCCGGCGAGACCGACCCGACCGCCGGCCACGGCGACGACGACGGCCAGAACGTCGACAGCGACGGCGATGGGCTGGGCGACGACCTCGAGGCGTTCCTCGGGTCGGAGCCGGGAGATCGCGACAGCGACGATGACGGTCTGTTCGACGGCGAGGAGCCGAACCCCAGCGACGACGGCGACGGCGACGGGCAGCCGGACCTCCTGGACGCGGACAGCGACGGCGATGGGCTCTTCGACGGCACCGAGGCGGGGAAGGACTGCGCGGACGAGGACACCGCCGGCGACGCCGGGAGCTGCACGCCGGACGCCGACGGCGGGGCCTCGACGACGAGCGTGGTGGCGGCCGACACGGACCGCGGCGGCGCCAGCGACGGCGAGGAGGACCAGAACCACAACGGCGTGGTCGATGAGGGCGGCGACGAGACCGACCCGAACGACCCCGGGGATGATCGCGGCGATCGTGACGGCGACGGCCTCTCGAACGCCGAGGAGACGGAGCTCGGCACCGATCCGGACGACGCCGACAGCGACGACGACGGGGTGATCGACGGCGAGGAGATCGAGCCTGGCGCCGACACGGACGACGACGGGAAGATCAACGCGCTCGATCCCGACAGCGACGGGGACGGGCTCTTCGATGGGACCGAGCTGGGCAAGGACTGCTCGCACGAGGACACGGACGCGGAGGCGGCGACCTGCGTGCCCGACGGCGACGGCGGGGAGACGACGACGGATCCGACGAAGGCCGACACCGACGGCGGCGGTGCCGCCGACGGCGAGGAGGACGCGGATCACGACGGCGTGGTCGACGCGGGCGAGCGCGATCCGAACGATCCTTCGGACGACCTGCCGACGACGTGCGAGCAGGACAGCGGTTGCGGCACCGGCATGGTGTGCGACGAGGCGACGCAGCAGTGCGTCCCGGGTTGCCGCAATCCGGACAACAGCATCGGTCCGTGCCCCACGGCTCCGCCCGGCGACGGGATCGTGGTGCAAGGCGGAGGCTGCGCCTGCACGGCAGGTGCGGACGGCCACGGCAGCCGCTCGGTGCCGTGGGCTCTGCTGGCGGCCGGCGCCTGCGCCGCCGCGCTGCACCGGCGCCGCCGGCGCGGCTGAGCGCCTCGACGACAGCGCCCCGCCCGGAGGGGACGGGGGCGCTGTCGGGATCAAGTAGCCGGAACGCTTATGATTTCGTCTCGGCGCCCGACCCGACCCAGGTTGCGGCGCCCGACCCAGGTTGCGCCCGGCCCGACCCAGGTTGCGGCGGCCGACCCAGGTTGCGGCGCTCGGCCCGCTCGGCCCGACCCAGGTTGCGGCCCGACCGAGGTTGCGGCGCTCGGCCCGACCCAGGTTGCGGCCCGACCGAGGTTGCGGCGCTCGGCCCGACCCAGGTTGCGGCCCGACCGAGGTTGCGGCGCTCGGCCCGACCCAGGTTGCGGCGCCCGGCGGCGCCCGCCCGGCGGCGCCCGACCCAGGTTACCGCCGGGGCCGACGGGTCCGGAGCGCCGCCCCCCGCCCGGGTCGGATGCGCCTCGGGTTGCCATCTGCCGTCCGTGGCTTAACGATAATTTCCCCACGGGAGAGTGCCTCTTGCTCCGACCTTCTGATTCCGTCGTCCGCGCCATCACCATGGATGGCGCCTTTCGCGTCATCACGGCGCTGACCACCGAGACCGTGCGCGGGGCCATCGCGGTGCAATCGGCCACCGGCGCGACCGCGCAGCGGCTGGGAGAGCTGATCACCGGCGCCATCCTCGTCCGCGAGGCCATGGCGCCGAACCTGCGCGTGCAGGCCATCGTCAAGGGCGCGACCGGCCACGGTACCCTGGTCGCCGACTCGCACCCGGACGGCACGAGCCGCGGCCTGGTCAACCTCGGCAAGGGCGCCGCGGAGAAGAGCGCCGTCGAGATCGGCGAAGGATCGCTGCTGCAGGTCATGCGCACGCTGCCGAGCGGCATGCTCCACCAGGGCGTCGTCGAGGTCCCGGCCGAGGGCGGCATCTCCGGCGGCCTGATGACGTACATGCAGGAGTCGGAGCAGGTCGTCTCGATGATCGCGGTGGCGACGCTGATCGACAAGAACGGCGTCGGCGCCTCGGGCGGCTATCTCGTCCAGCTGCTCCCGGAGGTCGAGCGCGGCCCGCTCATGGTGATGACCGAGCGGCTGAAGGATTTCGAGCGCCTCGACGACGTGCTCGCGCATGAAGGCGCCTCGGCGGACGTGCTGCTCGAGGAGCTGCTCTACGGCATGCCGTTCTCGCGGCTCGACGACTCGCCGCTCAGCTTCAGCTGTCGCTGCAGCGAGCTCCGGGTCATGACCACGCTGGCGAGCCTGCCGCGGAGCGACATCGAGGAGATGGTCGAGGACGGGAAGGTCCTCGACATCCGCTGCGATTACTGCGGCAAGGACTACCAGGTGTCGCCGTCGCAGCTCCGCTCGCTGCTGACGACGAGCTGACGCGGCGCGCGGCCGGCGCGCGGCCGGCGCGCCGCTCCGCGCGGGATCACGCCGGCTGGCCGGGCGCGAGGCCGCGCAGCACGAAGGCGATGACCCGCTCGATCTCGGTCTCGTCGTCCCACGCCGCGTCGGGAGCGATGAACACGCGGTGGAGGACGTACCCCGCGAAGGTCGAGCCGATGCAGCGAAGGACGAAGGCCGGCGGCCAACCCACGATCTGCCCTTCGCGCTGGAAGTGCTCGATCAGGGCGATCCCCTTCGCGAGGAACGGCGCGTACACCCGGCTGGCGATGCCGATCCGCAGCTCGGCGTCGAACGGCAGCTCCTGCGCGAGGATGCGCACGATCTGCGGGTGCGCGCGCACGAACGCGGTGCGCTCCGCGAGGAGCGCCCGCAGGAACGCCTCGAAGGTCGGGTACGTCGCGTTGAAGAGCGGGTCCATGGAGCGCGCCATCGCGGGCCCTACGAGGTGCTCGATGGCGGGACCGAGCACGCCGAGGAGGAGGTCCCTCTTGGTGGGGAAGTACTTGAAGATCGTCGCTTCTGCGACCCCTGCGCGCCGGGCGATGTCCCTGGTCGCGGTCCCGTGGAAGCCGTGCTCTGCGAAGGACGCCACCGCGGCCTCGACGATCTTTCTTTGCGCCTCGGTCAAGGTGTCGTTCGAGCGCGGTCGTCGGCCCATCGGCGTTCCCTCTGCTCTCCTCTAGTACTGCCCGCCCGTGATCCCGACGGATTTCGGCCGCCCCGCGGGACGACCGCGAGCTGCGCCGCGGTCGTGCGCGAGGCGCTCTCCGGCGGAGCGCGCTTCGTCTCGTCGTCCAGGCGCCCGGCGCGCCGCGATCGGCCAGCGAGCTAGGCGGCTTCGGCCCTGCGCGTGAAGAGCCGGCCGAGGGCCTGCCGGAGCTCGCCCTCGTCGAGCGGGTCGCTGCGTACGCCGACATGGCCGTCTGGTCGGACGAGGACGGCGGCCGAGGACGCGACGCCGTACGCCGCGTGGGCGTGTCCGTCGGGATCGGCGGCTCCTCCGCGCCCGGGCGCGCCGATGACCAGGACCTTGAGGTCCGGCCCGCCGAGCTGCGCTGCGAGCTTTCGGGCGCGCTCGCGCGCCCCGCCGTCCGCCTGCGGGCCGGAGAAGATCAGCAGCGTGAAGTCCACGTCACGCATCAGGTCGACGAGGTGGACCTGCTCGCCCGCCTCGCTGAGGACCATCGCGTCCGGCGCGCGATCTCCGGCGCGGGGCCCGTGCTCCGGCGGGTTTCCGATCTGCACCGACAGCGGGCTCTTCCTGTAGCGGATCTTGAGCTGCGAGAGGAATCCCAGGACCCGGCGCTGCACGGCGGAGATGCCGAGGGCGCGGGCCGCGAGGCGCGGCGCGACCGCGCGCAGCGTCCGGCCCACCGGGCCGTGCCCGGCCATGAGGCCGAAGAGGCGGTCTGTGAAGTCGACCAGCCGGCGCGCCACGGGCAGCCGCTCCATCTCGTAGGTGTCCAGCAGCCACGCGGGCATCCGGCCTTGCTCGACGGCTGCGAGCTTCCACGCCAGGTTGTAGGCGTCCTGGATCCCGGTGTTCATGCCCTGCCCGCCGGCCGGGCTGTGGATGTGCGCCGCGTCTCCGGCGAGGAACACCCGTCCTTGGCGCAGCCGGGCGGCCACGCGGTGGTGCAGCCGGTAGCGCGAGAGGACGATCGCTTGCTGGATCTGGAAGGGCACCGGGATCATCTCGCGCATCGCGGCCTCGAACTCCTCGAGCGAGACGTTCGCGCCGTGCGTGGGCGGCGCTTCGGGCCGGATGAGGATGACCCGGAACCGGTGGCTGCCGGGCACAGGAAAGACAGCGGCGACGCCCTGGCGCGAGGGGCTGATGTAGAGGTCGCCGTCGGGCAGCGGCCAGTCGACGATGAGGTCGCCGAGCATGCAGTGATCGTCGTAGGTGTCGCCTTCGAAGGCGATATCGGCGCCTTTGCGGACGGGGCTGTGTGCCCCGTCGCAACCGAGGAGCCATCTGGCGCGCACCTCCTCGGAGCTGCCGTCGGCTCGGCGGAGCGCGCACGTGACGCCGGCGCTGTCCTGCGTGTAGGAGGCGAGCTCGACGCCGCGCTCGAGCGTCACGCCGAGCGCGGAGAGCCGGGAGGCCAGGACGCGTTCGGTGTCGAACTGCTGGAGGATGAAGATGCCAGGCATCGGCGTGGACAGCTCCGGGAAGCTGAAGATCGGCAACCGGGCGCGCTGTCCGTTCGAGCGGAGGACGTTGATCCCGCCCACGCGCGCGGCGCGTTCCATGGCGGCGTCGACGATCCCCATCCTGCGGAAGAGCTCCATCGTCCGCGTCTGCACGGCGAGCGCTCGCGAGTGATCCGAGGGCGGCTCGAGTGCCTTGTCCACGATCCGCACCGTGAGCCCTCGCCGGGCGAGCTCCCCGGCCATCGTCAGCCCGGTCGGCCCTCCGCCGACCACCAGCGCATCCAGTGCCTCCGTCATGACCGCCTCCGTTTGGTGAGTAAGTACTCACTCACATAAGAAGGAGTGGTCGCGTTGGCAAGGCGGCCGGGAACGAATCGGTCAACCGACCCGAGTTGCCGGCAAGCGCCTCAGGGCGCGAGTGCCCCGGACGACCGACCCAGGTTGAGGTCGGGGGGCGGGGGAGCGACCGACCCAGGTTGAGGTCGGGCGGGGGGGGCGGACAGCCGACCCAGGTTGAGCTCGGACAACCGACCCAGGTTGAGTTCGACCGGTTCAACCGACCCAGGTTGAGTCCTCCCCCATCAATTTCCCCCAACAGCAGAACTTTACAGCTCCCCCGCCTCCCTCCCCTGCCGGCCGCCCGGCCACCCCGACCCGGCGCCCGCGTGCTCGCTCCGCGGGGCGACCGACCCAGGTTGAGGTCGGGCGGGGGGGCGGACAGCCGACCCAGGTTGAGTCCTCCCCCATCAATTTCCCCCAACAGCAGAACTCTACAGCTCCCCCGCCTCCCTCCCCCGCCGTCCGCCCGGCCACCCCGACCCGGCGCCCGCGTGCTCGCTCCGCAGGATCCATGCGATGGTCGCCGCATGGAAGAGGTCCACGTCAACGTCTACATCCACGCCCCGGTCGAGCGGGTCTTCGACGCGGTGGCTGACCACGAGAGCTTCCTCCGCTCCGCGGACGGCACCCACACGAAGGTCATCCGGCCGGGCCTCACCGAGCGCAACGGCCTCGGCGCCCTCCGCGAGGTGCGGGCCGGGAAGCGGATCCGCTACGTCGAGGAGATCACCGCCTTCGAGCGCCCCGCCTCGTTCGACTACCAGATCCTCGAGAGCACCCAGCCGCTCCGGCACCACGGCTCGCGCCTCCGCTTCACCGCGCGCGGCGACGGCACGGAGGTCGACTGGACATCGCGCTTCGAGATCCCGGTGCCGCTCGTGGGCAACCCCCTCGGCTCGCTCGCCAGGCGCCTCTTCATCGCCGTGTTCACCGACCTCCTGCTCGCCGAAAAGGCGCGCCTCGAGGCCTCCGGGCCCGGCCGCGCCGCGTGACGCGCCCGCATCCCTTCCAGCAGGCCGCCCTCAGGAACGCCCGGCCGGCTGCCGGCCCGACCTCTCCAGCGCGTCGATCGTCACCGCCGCGAGCACCGCCGCGCCCGTCACCATGAACTTCACCGACGAGGGGAGCGCCAGCAGATCCATCCCGTTCGAGATCGACCCGATCAGCAGCGCCCCGGTCAGCGCCGACCACACGGTACCCCGTCCCCCGAACAAGCTCGTCCCCCCGATCACGGCCGCCGCGATGGCGTTGAGGAGCACGTCCCCGCCGCCGGACGACTGATTCACCGCGAGCAGCAGCGACGTCGCCAGGACCCCGCCCGCGGCCGCGAGCGCCCCGCGCAGCGCGAACACCGCCACGCGGATCGCGTCGACGCGGATGTCCGCCCGCCGCGCCGCCTCCGCGTTCCCGCCCACTGCGAACACGTACCGCCCCAACCGGGTTCGCCGGAGCAGCAGGTCGAAGCCGAGCACGAAGCCGAGCAGCAGCAGAAGCGCGAGCGGCACCCCTCCGATCCGCGTTGAGCAGCCCCACGACCGCCGGAACCAGGTCGATCTCCTCCCTCCCCAGGAAGAGGTTCGCGACCACATCGAGGTTGTCGCACAGCGCGAGGTCCTGATACACGGCCGCGATCCCGAGCCGCGACGCGTCCTTGGACCCCCGCAGCGCGACCGGCTGCCCGGCGAAGCGCATCTCGCCGCCGTCGGGCGGGAAGATGCCGGCGATGGTCTTGATCAGGGTCGACTTGCCGGCCCCGTTGTCCCCCACGAGCGCCACCACCTCGCCGGGGAAGACCTCGAGATCGACCCCGGCGAGCGCCTGCACCGCGCCGAATCGCTTCTTGAGCCCGCGCAGTTCGAGGATCGGAGTTCGCTGCGCAGCGCTCATGGCGCCGGGGGGAGCTCCGGACCTGGAGGATGCCCGCCGCCTTGCGCGCCTCGCGAGCGGCGAGGCCGGTCCGGGGTCTCGGCGGCGCGCCGAGCGGGAAGCCTCCGAGCAGCCGCGCTACCATCGCTGCCGTGCGCTACCGTTCTGGCGCCCTCGGGACCGAGCTCCTCGGCGGAAGGAAGAGTGGATGACCAGCATGCGACAACCGAACTATCACCCGCACCATCTCCGGACCGTATCGCGCCTCGTCGAGCGGCTGAGCGCGGACCCGTGCTCCGAGGCGATCATCGTCGGGGGCTCCCAGGCGAAGGGGCTTGCGAAGGAGACGTCCGACATCGATTTCTTGTGGGTGGTCACCGACGAGGAGCACAGGCGGCGCCGGGCCACCGGCGAGCTGGTCTACGTGGCCTCGGACGAGGGCCTCGTGGACTATCCGGGCGGGTACGTCGACGGCAAGATCGTCAACCTCGACCTCCTCCAGAAGACCCGCGAGCGCGGCAGCGAGCCGGCGCGCTCGGCGTTCCTGGGCGCCATGGTCGCCTGGTCGCGGCGCCCGGACATCGACGACCTGGTGCGCGAGATCTCGGCCTATCCGGAGCATGAGCGCGCGCACAAGATGCTCGGCTTCATCGCCCAGCTGGAGGCGATGCGCTATTACCTCGAGTCGGCGGAGCAGCACGACAATCGGTATCTCCTGACCTGGGCCGCCTCGCGCGCGGTGCTCTTCGGCTACCGGCTGATCTTGGCGCACAACCGCATCCTCTATCCCTACCACAAGTGGGTGAGGGCCTTCGTGGCGGACGCGCCCGAGAAGCCGGCGGATCTCCTGCGCCTCGCCGACGAGCTGATCCGCGCGCCGGGCAAGAGCACGGGCGAGGCGTTCTGCGGCGCGGTGCTCTCGTTTCGTGACTGGGAGAGGCCCGCACAGTGGCAGACGCGGTTCATGGACGACTCCGAGCTCAACTGGCTCCACGCGCCGCCCCCGCTCGAGGACGCCTGAAGCGGTCCTGCGGGTCGAACGCAGGCGGCGAGAGCGGCGAGAGCGCAATGGCCTCCGGCATCGGTCAGTGTTCTTTACCTACCTGAGCGCATACCTGTGCACAGGAGAACTCCGCAATACGACATCAGCAGAAAGTTACCAGGGAACCCCTCTTCCTGCGCCCAAATCCCTTGCTGGCACCGAGTGGATCTGGTTAAGCTTCCGCTCTCAACTTTCTTCCGTTCGACCTTCGGACCTGGTCGGGCGCTCGCAGGAGTACTCAAGATGCGACCGATAGCAAGGTGTGCGTCGCTGCTCGGCCCGAGGACGTCCGAAGCAGCTTGTGTCCGGGGTCTCCGGATGAAGATGTCGACGAAGGCAGGAGCGCCGCTGCTGCAGGGCTGTTGCGATCATCGAGCTGGGGAGTCGCGCTCCTGGCTGAAGGGCTCGAGGGCTCTGTCCGCCGCCTCCCTCCTGATGCTCGTGGCATGCGCCGAAGGCTCCAGTTTGGGCGGCGACGGCGGGGCGGGCGGGGACAGCGCCACCTCGACCTCGAGCGGGGTGCCGTCGTCGAGCTCGAGCAGCGCGGGGTCGGCGGTGTCGACCACGAGCAGCACGGCCGGCTCCGCGGCGAGCGGCACGTCCGGCTCCGGCGGCGGCTTCACGACGGTGAGCAGCTCGGCAGGCACCGGCGGGGACGGCGGGGCTGGCGGGGAGGGCGGCGCCGGCGTGACGAGCACCACGGCGAGCAGCTCGGCCAGCTCCACCACGAGCAGCACCACCAGCTCCACCACGAGCAGCACGACGAGCAGCACCACCAGCTCCACCACGAGCAGCTCGGTCAGCACCACCGCGAGCAGCTCGGTCAGCACCACCGCGAGCAGCACCACCAGCGCCACGACGGGCGTGGGCGGCGGCAGCGCCACGAGCTCCACCACCGCGAGCTCGACCAGCGGCGGCGTCACCACGCCGACGCTCGAGCTGCAGTACGCGGCGCGGGAGACCGGCGCCGAGCCCCAGCAGCTGTCGTTCAAGGTCCGGATCAGGAACACCGGCGACGAGAGCGTCGCGTTCAGCGATCTGACGATTCGCTACTGGTTCACGGCCGACGTCGCGACGGTGAATCTCATGAGCGCATGCGACTTCTCGGCGATCAGCGGCGGATGCGCCGCCCTCGCCAGGACGTTCGGCGAGGCGTCGGGCACGGACGCGGATCACTACTTCGAGCTCGGTTTCCTCGCCGCAGCCGGCACCCTCGCCCCGGGCGCCACGTCCGGAGAGGTACAGATCCGCATCTTCAACGCCGACTACGAGCGCATGACGCAGGCCGATGACTACTCGTTCGACGCGGTGACGGCGTGGACGCCCTCGATGCAGATCACCGTCTACCAGGACGGCGAGCTCGCCTGGGGCGTCGAGCCCTGACAAGACCCGTACCTCCCTGACGGCCGGCCCGGGCGAAGCGCCTCGCGAGCGCCCTCCACCCCCGGCGCACCGTGAGCTCCGGATACGGATCTCCGGAGAGATCCTCACCCATCAGACCATGACAGTCGTATTTCCAGGCCGTGTCCGTCTGGAGGGCACCTCCGCGCGCCCGCCGCTGCACTGTGGCAGCCTGACACGCCACGCGAGCACGCCACACTCAGCAACGCGCGTTCGCCCGTCCCACGTTGCCCTCATGTAACCAATTTTCCAGGGAAATACGTCCTGCCGCAGGTCAGGAAGCTTTCCGCTCCGTCTGGAGACGGACAGCACAGGCGGCATCATCCTTGAATGGGATGCGTCCGGACGCTGAAATCTATGGACGCTACCGCGCTCGCAACCCATCCGCCTCCGTCATCCCACACCCGGCCATCGCAGGCCCCGATCTCGCGCGATCCTCCGCGGAGCGATCCTCCGCGGAGCGGGGCGAGGCCCGGCCTCGGCCTCGGCCGGTTCGAGACGCTGAAGCGGCGGGCCGCGGACACACCGGGCCTCATCAGCTTCGCGGGCGGGCTGCCGGCGCCGGGGGAGTTCCCGCGCTCCAAGCTCGCGGCGTCGTTCGTCCGCGCGCTCCAGACCCCCAGCTGCCCGGCGCTCCAGTACGGCTGGCCCGAGGGCGACGAGGATCTCCGTTCCTGGATCGCCGGGCAGCTGCGACGGCGCGGCGCCAGCGTCGCCCGCGACGACATCATCGTGACGAGCGGCGCGCAGCAGGCCGTGTCGCTCGCCGCGCAGATGCTCATCGGGCCGGGCGCCAGGATCGGCGTCGACCCCGAGAGCTACCCCGGCGCGCTCGAGCTGTTCCAGGCGCTCGGCACGACGGTCGTCGACGACGGAAGCCACGTCGATGCCTATTACCTCATGCCCGCCGTCTCGAACCCGCGCGGGCGCAGGCTGTCGCCCCGCGAGCGGGCCAGGGTCCTGTCGACCCTCCGGCCCATCATCGAGGACGACGCCTACGCGGATCTCTGCTTCGACGGCGCCGCCCCGCGGCCGCTCCTGGCCGAGGCGCCCGATCGCGTGTTCCACGTCGGGACGTTCTCGAAGACGCTGTGCCCCGGGCTCCGCGTCGGCTGGCTCGTGCCCCCGCGCGCGCTCCGCGCCGATGTCCTCAAGCTGAAGCAGGCCGCCGATCTGCAGGCGGCCAGCTTGCCGCAGGCCATCCTGGAAGACTACCTCCGCAACGAGGACTTCGATCAGCGGCTCGTGCGCATGCGCGAGTTCTACGCCCGCCGCGCCGCCCGCATGGAGCACGCGCTCCGCCGGCACCTGCCCGGCTGGAGGTTCGAGCCGCCGGTCGGCGGCTTCGCGATCTGGGTCGAGCCTGACGCCGAGCCGAACGAGGCGTTCTTCCTGGCCGCCGCCATCGAGCACGGCGTCGCCTTCGACCCGGGGTCGCTGTTCCGGGCGAACGGCGCCGTGACCCCGTTCGCCCTCCGGCTGTGCTTCTCGTCCGTCGCGCGCGACGAGGACCTCGACGAGGGGGTCCGCCGCCTCGCGCGGTGCTGGGCCGAGGTCGCGTAGCGCCGCGAGCTCCCGCCAGCGCGGCCGGCGCCGCGCACGCCGTCGTCCTCCCCTTCCCCGGCTTCCCGGCGTCCTCCCGCGACGGGCGATTTCCCGCCTCGCGGCGCGGCGCGTCCGGCGTCGACAGATCGATCTTCGGCCCCAGAGATCGCGTCGAGGGACACATGATCACCCGGACCCGCCGCGCGACGCTCCGCGGGCGCCTCGAGCGCCTCGCCCTCCTGGCCGTCACGCTGGCGGCCCTCCTCGCGTCCGCGTCCCCCGCGCGCGCGCGCCAGATCTTCTTCGATTACGGAGACCACTCGAGCGCCGAGGAGGCGTTCGAGTTCTCCGGACTCCACCTTTCTCGCGTCGTGTATTCCGAGCTCGGCTGTCCGAGCCGCCCGGTGTGGCTGAAGCTCGGCGCGGCGCAGGGAGAGACGCTGCGCGTGCAGCTCGGCATGCCGGAGATGGACGCGCTCCGCCGCGAGCGCCCCTCCCTCGCGCTGCTCGGCCCCGGCCTGCCGCGGACCGCGGGGCTGCCGTTCGAGGCGCCCGCGGGGCTCGGCGCGCAGATCTTCTCGACCCGGAGCGTGCGCGCGCCGGAGGTGGTCCGGGAGGCCGTCACCGGCGCTCGCTCCTGGCTCCTGCTCGAGCGGCGGATCGAGGTGCCGGAGACCGGGAGCTACCACCTGGTCGCGTGGAGCCCGGAGGCGCGCCGCGTGCGGCTCTGGATCGCGATCGGAGAGGCGCCGAGCGAGGAGCTCAGCAACGTGGATGACCCCGAGGAGCGCGCCATCGCGTTCCACCAGCCCTGGACGGCGCCCGACCTCAGCGCGCCGTGCGCGCCCGCGCGCGCCCGGAAGCCCGCGCTGCCCGGGGACGGCGCCTCGACGGCGGCCTGCGCGCACGCCGCCGGCCCTGCGCACGGCGCCCTGCCCGGGCTCGCGGCGGCGCTGGCCGCCATCGCGGCGCGGCGCCGCATCCGCGCGCGGCGCCGCGGCGGCCCGGGGCGGTGACCGGGCGCCGCGGCGGCCCGGGGCGGTGATCGGGCGCCGCGGCGCCGATCACTGCTCCAGCGCGCCCCCCGGCTTGTGCGGGACGGGCGGACGGCGCTCGAGCAGCTCCCGCGCGGCGGCGCGGACGACCGCGGGCACGTCCGCCGCCGCCGCGAGCTGCAGGAGCTCGGGCCGCAGGAGGAGGCGCACCATGGGCACCGCGATCTCCGGCGGCGCGCCCGGGTTCTGCACGATCGCCATGCGCACGCGCGCGCGCTGGGGCCACTCGGGGTGCCGCGCCAGCTCCGTCATGACCTCCGGGCTCGCCGGGCGCCGCGCCGCGAGGCGGACGACGTCGTCCTCGGTCAGGCGCGGGTTCGCGAGCAGGTTGCGGATGACGAGCGGGTGCGGGTCCCGCAGCAGGGCGTCGAAGGCGGCGCGCGTCGGCCGCCGCGCGAGCGCGCGCCGCTCGCCGAGCGTGAGCGCGCGGCCCGCGCTCGACGTGGGCACGTGGCGCTCGTCGGGCGCGGGCGACGCCGGCTGCGCCTCGCGCCGCCGCGCCTTGCGGCGCAGGAGCCGCGAGAGCGACAGGAGCGCGAGCGAGGCGGCGAGCTCCCGGAGCTGCGCGACCCGCTCGGAGAGCGCCGGATCCGCGAGGACCGGCACGACAGCGCCGAGCACGTCGCGCGCGGCGGGGTCGGCCTGCTCGGCGTCGCGGCACAGGTCGTCGAGCGCGCGGGCGACCGACGAGGGCTCCGCGCGCAGCATCTCGCTGCGCACGAAGGCCACCCGCAGCCGGAGCTCCTTCATGGAAGAGACGGCTCGCCTCCATCGCCCCGCCAGCGGATCCACGCGCTCATGTTACCTCGCCGCCGCGCCGGCGTGGAGCGCACGCCCGGCACCTCGCAATGCGCGATGCGCACCACGCAATGCGCGGTTATCCTGCGCCGCGCCAGAGGGGCCGGGGTATGTCGAGCCCCGATCGCTCACAGGGGCCGGCGGACGCCGTGCCCCGATCGTTCACACGGGCCGGCGGACGCCGTGCCCCGATCGTTCACACGGGCCGGCGGACGCCGTGCCCCGATCGTTCACACGGGCCGGCCAACGCCGAGCCCGCCTTGGAAGGGAGGAATCGCATGTCCGAGAAGGTTTCATTCCCCGTGAAGGATGGGTCCTCGGCGACCGGCGAGATCGTCTGGCCGAAGCAGGGCGGCAAGGCGCCCGCCGTCGTCCTGATCCAGGAGTGGTGGGGCCTGAACGACCACATCCGCTCGCTGCTCGATCGGCTCGCCGCCGCCGGGTTCGTCGCCCTCGCGCCCGACCTCTACCACGGCAAGACCACCAAGGACGCGACCGAGGCCAACCGGCTCATGACCGAGCTCGACAAGCCGCGCGCCCTCGAGGAGATCGCCGGCGCGGTCCGCTTCCTGTCGGCGCACGAGCGGTCGAACGGCAAGGTCGGCGTCATCGGGTTCTGCATGGGCGGCGCGCTGAGCTTCGCCGCCGCGGCGACGATCCCGGAGCTCGCGGCCGCGGTGCCCTTCTACGGCGTCCCGAGCCCGGCGCCGGACTACACGCGCGTCAAGGCGCCGATCCTCGCCCACTTCGCCGCGCGCGACGGGTGGGCGACGCCGGCCGCCGCCGAGGCGATCCGGAAGGAGCTCACCGCCCGCGGCCAGTCCATGGAGCTCCACGTCTACGACGCCGACCACGCCTTCGCGAACGACACGCGCCCCGAGGTCTACAACCCCGATGCGGCCAAGATCGCGTGGGAACGGAGCATCGAGTTCCTGAAGCAGCACCTCGGCTGAGCGCCGCGCCCCGGCTCTTCCCGGCGATCGGCGCGGCGGCGGCCGGTCGCCGCCCCGCGCGCCGCGGCGCCGATCGCCGGGGGAGGTCCGCTCGCCGCGCCCGGCGCCTCGCGCCGGCCGGACAGCCTCGCTGCCGCATTGCGACCGGATCGGCCTTCTTTGCCGTCGCGCAACGAACCCTGATATAGACGCCTACATGGCCCTCCCCCCGGTACTCCCGGGCTCGACCCACCAGGCGGAGTCGCCGATCGACCGAGCGCTCTCGCTCGCGCTCGCAGGAGAGCGCGACGCCGCGCTCCGTTGGGCCGCGGCGCTGGTCCGGCACGACCCGACCATGCCCTCCGCGCTCTGCCTCTGCGGCCGCCTCCTCGGCGAGCTGAACCGCCACGAGGCGGCGCGCGAGGCGTGCTCCACCGCGGTCGTCCGCGCGATCGACCTGGAGAACCTGCCGCTCGCCGTGGCCGCCGCGCGCGAGAGCGAGCGGTTCGGCGGCGACGCCGGCCACGGGCTCGACCTGATCGCCGAGGCGTTCTGCCGGGACTCGCCGCGGCTCGGCGAGGGCGCGCCGCCGCCGCCGCCCTTGCCGACCGCCGAGGCGTTCCAGCCGCTCGCCTCCGTGCTCACCGGCGCCCTCCTGCTCAACAAGGCGACGGAGATCATCCACGACGCCACCCGCAGGTTGGCCGCCCAGACCGACCACCCCGGGATCGCGCCCCAGCCGGTCTTCTCGTCCGTCGGGCGCGACGCGCTCCGCGCCCTGTGCGCCGCGTTCACGCCCGTCTGGGTCGCGGCGGGGACGACCGTCATCGAGCAGGGCGCGGCGCGCAGCGAGGCCTACTTCGTCGCGCGCGGCGAGCTCGAGGCCCGGCGCCGGCGCGGGGACGAGGAGATCGTCCTCGCGCGGCTCGCGAACGGCGCCATGTTCGGCGAGATGGCGCTGCTCTCGCGGGCGCCGCGCACCGGCAGCGTCGTCGCCATGCGGCCGTCCATCGTGCTCGAGGTGAAGCGCGACGCCATCGACGAGATCGCCCAGCGCGAGCCCGAGGTGGGCCTGGAGCTCGCCGCCTACTGCCGCGACCGCATGGTGGAGAACCTCGTCCGGATGAGCGACGTGCTCCGCGTCGTCCCCGAGGCCGACCGGCCCGCGCTCGTGAAGCGGTTCCGCACCCGCACGTTCGAGAAGAACGACCGGCTGCTCGTGCAGGACGAGCGGCCCCCCGGCCTGTTCCTCATCGCCTCCGGCGAGGTCGCCGTGGTCCGGCGCGACACCGCCGACGACGCCCGCGTCGAGCCGCTCGTGCTCACGACGCTCGGCCCGGGCGACGTCGCCGGCGAGATCGCGATGGTCCTCCGCCGCGCGACCAACGCCGACGTGATCGCCGTCCACCCCACCGTGGCGCTGTACCTGCCGGCCACCGAGTTCATGGGTCTGGTCGAGGATCACCCGGCCGTGCTGGCGCAACTCTACAAGCTCGCCGTCCAGCGCGACGAGGAGACCACGAGCATCATGGCCGAGGAGGTCTCCGTGGCCGAGGACTTCGTGCTGATCTAGGCCGCCGAACGGCTCGAGAGACAAGGCAATGCACCACGGTTGCGCAGAGTTTTTGTTGTTGTTCCCTCTCTGCCTCTGTGGTTCAAACTCTCTCTCGCACGGCGTTTCAACCTGTTCGGTGCTCTAGCAGCGTCCTGCGAGCCCGAGGCGCGTGCGCCGATTGACGCTCCGCGCCATGGACCGTAGACTTTCGGTCTATCCGTTGTTCTTGTTGACCAGCACTGAACAATCACCAGCGTAGGGTAGGCCACGCGCGCACGACAGGTCCTGCGACAATGACGACGAACGCGTTCGGGCTGGAGGGACAGGTGCTGGTCGGCCGGTATCGGCTGATCCGCCCTCTCAGCTCGGGCAGCATGGGCACCGTCTGGCGCGCGGACGATCTGACGCTGGGCTCGCCTGTCGCGATCAAGATGCTCGGCCCGCTGTACGCGAAGGACGAGACGGTCCGCGCGCGCTTCTACCAGGAGGCGCAGGCGGCGGCGGCGCTCCGCAGCCCGAACGTCGTGCAGATCCTCGATCACGGCGTCGACAACGACGTCCCCTTCATCGCGATGGAGCTGCTCGAGGGCGAGGATCTCGCGCACCGGCTCCAGCGCGTCGGCCCGCTCTCGCCGGCCGAGATCGCGCGCATCTTCGCCGACGTCGCGCGCGCCGTCCGCAAGGCCCACGACGCGGGCATCGTCCACCGCGACCTCAAGCCCGACAACATCTTCCTCGCCCGCGACGACGACCGCGAGGTGGCCAAGGTCCTCGACTTCGGCGTCGCGAAGACGCGCCTGTACGGCAGCGAGGGCCTGGGGACGCAGGCCGGCGTGCTGATCGGGACGCTGCCGTACATGAGCCCTGAGCAGGCGCAGGGCGCGAACGTCGATTACCGCTCGGACCTGTGGGCGCTCGGCGTCATCGCCTTCGAGTGCGTGTGCGGCCGGGCGGCGATCAGGGCCGAGGCGCCCGGCGCGATGATCCTCGAGATATGCAGTGATCCGCTCCCCATCCCCTCGAAGGTGGCGAGCGTCCCCGTACCGCCGGCGTTCGACGAGTGGTTCCTGCAGGCGTGCAGCCGCGATCCGAGCGCGCGGTTTCCCTCGGCGACGGCGATGGCCGAGGCGCTGCGCGAGGCGCTCTTGCCGGCGGGCGAGGCGCAGGAGGCCGGGAGGGCGTCGCTGATCTCCTCGCCCGCCCCCGCCCCGGCCCCCGCGGGCGCCTCGCCGAGCTCCGTCCCGCCGGCGTCCGCCGCGCCCGTGTCCGCCGCGCCGGCATCCGCCGCGCCCACGTCCGCCGCGCCGGCGTCCGCCGCGCCCGCGTCCGCCCCGCCGGTCTCCATCTCGCCGGACGGGGGCCCGGCCTCGCCGCCGATCGTCGACGAGGGCGCGGAGGTCGAGTGGAAGCCCCGCCGCGCCGCGCCCGTCGCGGCCCTCGTGCTCGGCCTCGCGGCGTCGGTCCTCGGCGTGGTGCTCTTCGTGGGCTGGCGCGCGCTGGGCAGCGGCCCGACCGCGCGCGAGCTGCCGTCCGGCGCGGCGTCGTCGCCGGCGGCGATGGGGGCCCCGCCGGCCGCTCCTCCGGCGACCGCTCCGCCGGCCGAGCCGGCCCCGGCCAGCGGAGCGCCCGAGATCGCGCCTTCCCCCCGCGACGCGGCCCCCGCGGCCCCCTCGGCGCCTGCGGGCAGCGCCGGCCCCGCGCGGGCCGCCAAGGCGCCCGCCGGGGCCGCCTCCTGGTCCGCCGCGGCGCCCGCGCGCCCGAGCAAGGCGGCCTCCTCCGCGCAGCGGACCAAGGCCCCGTCCGCGGCCGCGCCCTCGGCCTCCGGCGCGACGCGGCCCAAGGCCGACGGCGCGACGCGGCCCAAGGCCGACCGCCTCGGCTTCTGAGGAGACGAATGCACCCGCGCTTGAGGGCCCTCGGCACCGCCACCGTCGCGTTCGCGCTCGCGCTCGCCTTCGCGGCCCCCGCGCGGGCGGCCGACGTCGACCCGGCGACCGTCAACGCTGCCCGGGCGCTCGCGGAGGAGGGCCTCGAGCTCTACGACAAGGGCGACTATGCGGCGGCGCTCGACAAGCTCGGGCGCGCGGAAGAGCTGATCCAGGCGCCCACGATCGGCCTGTACGCGGCGCGGTGCCTCGAGCAGCTCGGGCGCCTCATCGAGGCCTCCGAGCGCTACCTGCAGGTGAGCCGCACGCCGCTCGACGCCTCGGCCAGCGACGTCTTCAAGGCGGCCGTCGCCGACGCCGAGAAGGCATATACCGATCTCAAACCACGGATCCCCAAGCTCGCAGTCGGGGTGCGCGGCGCACCGGAGCGCGAGGTGCAGATCACCATCGACGGCAAGCCCATGCCGCCCGCGCTCGTGGGGGTGAGCCGGCCTGTCGATCCCGGCGAGCACCTCGTCGAGGGCGCGTGGGCGGGCCGCGTCGTCCGGCAGGAGGTCACGCTGGCGGAGCGCCAGGAGGCGTCGATCGCGCTCGCGTTCCCCGCCGTCGGCCGGCCCGCCGCCCCTGTCCCCTCCCCCGCCCCCGCGCCGCCGGGCGGCGCGCAGCGCGTGCTCGGCTGGTCTGCGCTCGGCACGGGCGCGGCGACGCTCGTCCTCGGCGGCGTCACGCTCGGCGCCACCCTCGCGCTGCGCAGCGATCTCGTCGGTCTCGGGTGCACCGAGAAGATCGTGTGCCCGGACACGCCGGAGGCGCACGACAAGCTGGGCTCGTACAACAGCATGCGCCTCATCCCGGCGCCGGCATTCATCGTGGGCGGGGCGCTCGCCGCGGGCGGGGTCGCGCTGCTCCTCACCATGCCTTCCGCGTCGAAGCCCAAGGGCGCGGCGGTGCGTCCGTGGATATCGCCGTGGGGCGCGGGGATCGCAGGGGTGTTCTGATGAGACGCAGCGGCTTCATGGTGCTCTTCGGCGCGCTCGGCGTGGCTGGCGCGCTCGGCGGATGCTTCGACAAGGGCGTGATCACGACGAACGGCGGCGCCGCGGGCGGCGCCGGCGGGACGGGCGGCCTGGGCGGCACGGGCGGCGCCGGCGGCGCCGGCGGCGCCGGCGGGGCGACGTCGAGCTCTTCCACGGGCATCGATGAGCCCTGTGTGTCTTGTTATGAAGGCCCGCCCCTGACCGAGAAGGTCGGCGCGTGCAAGGCCGGCTGCCTGCGAGACGGGGAGTGCGTCGGTCAGGTCGTCCCCAGGGCCGAGGGCTGCGCGACGGAGGCCGAGGACGAGAGCTGCGACGGCGAGCCCCGGTGCACCGGAACGCACGAGTGGAGCATCAAGATCGGGCAGGACGGCGAGCAGTACGGTCAGGACATCGCCTTTGACAGGGCAGGGAACATCCTGGTCGCGGGGCGGTTCTCCGGGCGCGTGGAGTTCGCCGCCAGCCAGGGCTCGACCGACGGCTTCGTCGTCAAGCTCGACCCGACCGGGACCAACATGCTCTTGAAGAAGGCGTTCGGTGGCTCGGGCACGGACGCTTGCACCCGCGTGGCGTACACCAAGGACGACCTCGTGGTCCTGGCCGGGACCTACGAGAACACCCTTTATTTCGACGGGGCGACGCTCCCCAACGCCGGCAGCACGGACGTGTTCGTGGCGAAGCTCGACGCGGAGGGCGACCTCGACTGGATCGAGAGCATCAGCGGTCCCGGGGCCGACACCGTCCGCGGGCTCGCCGTGGACGCCGACGACAACATCATCGTCGCTGGCAGCTTCATCGATCGGGCCGACGTGCTGGGCGAGGCCAACCTGCGCAGCTTCGGCGGAGAGGACATCTTCGTCGCCAAGATGGACGCGCAGGGGAAGCACCTCTGGAGCAGGAACTTCGGCAATACGAGCCAGCAGGTCGCCTTGGACGCCGCCGTCACGCCCGATGGAGGCGTGGTCCTGGTCGGCAGCATCGCGGGCCCGGTGGACTTCGGGGAGATCCCCCTCATCCCCCGCGGCTACGACGCCTTCATGGCGAAGCTCGACAAGGACGGGGTGCCGCGCATGGCCAAGGCCTTCGGCGACAACATGGAGCAGGCGTTCATGTCGGTCGCGGTGGACGCCCAGGGAGGCATCTTCGTCGCGGGGAACACCAAAGGACAGATGAGCTTCGACGGCTCACCCCCGCCGCACGGCGGAGGGTCCGACGCGGTGGTCGCCGCCTTCGACGCCGAAGGCAAGCATGTCTGGAGCCGCCAATTCGGGGACGCCGAAGATCAGCAGGCGCTCGGGGTGGCGGTGGACCAGGCGGGCAACGTCGTCGTGGTCGGCGAATTCGAGAGCTCCATCGATCTCGGGTCGCGTCAGCTCATGTCCCGCGGCGGCAACGACGCCTTCCTGGCAAAGCTCAAGCCGGACGGCACGACGGCGTGGGCCATCGCGTTCGGCGATTCGATGACGCAGAGCGCAGCGGCCGTCGACGTGGGCGCGCTGGGGGTCATCGCGCTGACGGGCGATTTCAGCGGCAGCATCGATCTCGGCGGAGCCCCGCTGACGAGCTCCTCCGGAGGCCGCGACGCGTTCGTCTCCAAGCTGCAGCCCTGACGCCCGTCCAGCGGCGAGGCGCGCTTCGCGGCAACGCCGGCGCTCCCCTGCGGCGCCCTGCTGGACATCGAGGTCCGCTCGCTGCAGGCATGTGCGTGCAGCCAGGATTGAATAACGGGAACCGGACGGAAACCACGCTCGCGTGGCCCTGACGCTGCGCTGACCGGCGTTCCAGTGAGGATGCGCTGGTGCACAGCCATTGACATATCCCGGCTGGTGACAAACTTGCACGAAGCCTGCTCGTGCTGCATTGAGCGCTGAGCGACGACCGACCTCCGTACCTGGCAGACAGCAAGAGAATCCGGCGCGCGGGCGCAGGACGTCCGGTGGACCAGGGGGACGCGTGGAGGTCCGGTGAGAGCTCCATGTACCAGAACGACTGATCCACCGGATCGAGCGCGACCCGCCTCTGGATCACCTCGAGATCTCTTGCGCTCCTCGCATTCGAGCGCTTTCCGCGCGTGCGCGCGACGCCGTGGTGAGGACCTCGCACCGGGCACCACATTTGCCTGCCGAGGAACCGCTCACGGAGGAGGAGGTCTCGCGCGATGATCAACACTCAAGAGAGGCCGGGGTCGCTGCCCTATACCCCCGTCACACCCGGGGCGCTTCCCTATGCCCCCGTCACGCACGCTCAGGGGACGAGGACGGCCGTCCACGCGGCGGTCCAGGCCACCCCCAGCATCGCGCCGGTGGCGGCCAGCGTGCCGCCGATGTCGTCGTCCTCGGGGGACCTGGACCGCGAGCTCGAGGCGCTCGCGCAGGGCGTGCGGCAGAAGCGGCGGAGCCGGCTCGCGGTCGGCATGGGCCTGATCATCGCGGCCGCGTCTGCGGTCGCGGTCACCACCTTCGCCGGCAAGGTGAAGGAGGCCGAGGCGGCCCAGGCCGAGGCGGTGGCCGCGCGCATCGCCGAGCAGGACAGGATCGCGCAGCTCAACCTCGAGCTCGAGGCGCGCAACAAGAAGATCTCCGAGCTGACCCTCGCGCTCGACACGGCCAAGAGCGACGCCGAGAAGGCGCAGAAGGCGTTCGCCGCGTACAAGGCCGCGGAGGAGGCGAAGGCCGCGGCCGAGGAAGAGGAAGAGGTCGACGCGAAGACGTCGAAGCTCTCGCCCAAGGCGGCCGCGGTCAAGGGCGGCCGGGCGGCGCCGGCCAAGGCCGCGCGCGGCGCCCGCGCGGGGGCGGCGAAGGCGGCGAAGAAGGGCGGCAAGTGCGTGTGCAAGCAGGGCGACCCGCTCTGCGGCTGCCTGTGAGCGGTCGCTCACGGCCCGCCCCGTGAGCTTTCGCTCACGACCCATCCCTCCCGGATCCAGCTGACAGGACGAAGACGCCCGCGCGGGCCGCGCGGCGGGACCGCGACCCTGGCGGGCCGCCGAGGCGCGCTGCGCGGCGGAGCGCAGCACGCCTCGGCCGAGGCTCACGGCACGTTGGCCGCGCCGGGCGTGATCGTCGCGGAGAACGCCCAGTCGGCGGCGGCCTGGTTCGTGTCCGTCCCGTTGGGCAGGCGGCAGAGCGAGCCCGGAGCATCGTTGAGATCGGCCACGGAGGCGGGCAACGGCTCGCCCTCGACGAGGCTCACGCTGGCCTCCCCGATCGTCGCGGCGGTGATGCTCCCCTCGTAGGAGAGCGCGTCGATGAGGGCCCCCGTCGCCGTGTTCACCAGCGCGATGCCGTCGGGATCCGTGGGCGCTCCGTTCTGAATGCGGTTGGTCTGGCCGCCCGAGAACGGGATCGTCAATGTGCCCTCCGGCAGGGTGTCGCTGCCGACCACCGCCGTGCTGCCGACCACGAGGTACTGGCCCGCCGCGATCGTCCCGGCAGGGCTCAGATCGAACGTCTGATACACGGCGGGAGGGTCCGTGGCGCCGTTGATCAACAGGAGCGCGTGGCCCGCGAGGTCCACCGGAGCGCCGGAGCCGTTGTAGATCTCGACGAACTCGGCAGCGTCGGTGTTCTCCTGATCGTAGTCCACCTCGTTGATCACGAGCGCTCCCACCGCCGTCGCCGTCCCGACGGTCGCCGTGAGCGAGGTCTCCCCGAGCGTCGCCGTCACGGTGGCGCCGGCCGCCGAGCCGCCGTCCACGTAGTCGAACGTGGCGCTCTGCTGCCCGCCCGGGATCGTGACCGACGCCGGGAGGGCGCCGGCGCCCGGCGGGTCGAGCGCGAGGGCCACGACGACGCCGGCCGGCGGCGCCGGGATGTCGAGCGTCACGGTGAACGACACCGTGCCGCCCGGCGCCACCGTGGCCGACGCCGGGTCGAGCGCGGCCAGCGCCGGCGCCGCGGCCGGGTCGAGGACGCGCACCGTCGCGGTCAGGCTCACGTCGTCGAGCTCCGCGGTGAGGGTCACCGCCTCCGCCGCGGCGAGGACGTCGAGCAGCACCGGGGCGCTGGTCGCGCCGGCGGGCACGGTCACGCCGCCGCCCGCCACCTCGATCGCGGGATCGCTCGAGGCGACCGCCACGAACGTGTCGGCCGGCGCCGGCCTGGAGAGCGTCACCGCGAGCGGCGCCGGCACGGTCGGCGCGGCGCTCTGCCCCACGTAGGCGAACGACGTCGCCGGCCCGAACGCCGCGAGCCACGGGGCGCCCGGCACGAGGTCTTCCGCGCTGCGCGGCTCGACCTTCGAGTCGTCGTTCCGGTAGTTGAGGATGCCGCGGATCCTGGCGAATCGGTCGCCGACCGCAGGCAAGGGATCGGCCCGGTACAGGAGATCGTCCACGCGCAGATCGCCCGTGACGATGAGCTCGTAGTACATGGCGTCGAGCCCGGTCACCCTGACGTCCTCCACCTCGACGAGCACGCCCTCGAGCTCGGCGGCGCGCGGCCCGCCGGTGGCGATGTCGGCCGGGGCGACGAGCTCCGGCGCCGGCGCCGCCTCGCCGAGCGACGCGATCACCTCGACCGCGGCGGAGCCGAGCTGGATCTGGCCGTAGAAGTTCGTGACCACCGCGCTCGTGATCCGCACGCGATCGCCCGCGACCACGGTGTTCTCCGGGCTGTAGACGTACACGCCGGAGCGCGCGGGCCCCGCGTACCCCGGGTCCCCGGGCTTCGCCTGCACGAAGAACCCGCTCTCGTGCTTCCCCGTCACGAGCACGTTCTGCAGGGCCACCGTCGCCCCCTCGGCGACGGTGCCGTCCTTGATGTCGTAGATCGACACCGTGCAGCCCTGCGTTCCAGGGTTCGCCTCCGCCGGGCAGCTGTCGCACGGGTCGCCCTTGTCGTCGTCGTCCGCGTCGGCCTGCTCGGGGTTCTGGTGGCTCGGGCAGTTGTCCGCGACGTCGAGCACGCCGTCGTTGTCGCTGTCGTCCGCGCTCAGCTCCGAGCAGCGCGCGCTGCCCGCGTCGAGCGGGCACGCGTCGCACGCGTCGCCGTCGCCGTCGCGGTCGAAGTCGGCCTGGGCCCCGTTGTCGAGCGGCCGGATGGGGTTGAAGACGCTCGGGCAGTTGTCCGCCTCGTTGGCGATGCCGTCGCCGTCGAGATCGGCGTCCGTCGGCTGCCCGGTGTAGACGGTCGAGCCGTTCACCGAGGCGCTCACGGGCGCGCTCGCCGCGCGCGACGGCGTGCAGAGCGGCTCGCGCTCGGGCTGGCCGCAGAAGAAGGGCGGGTAGATCTCGCCCGCTTCCCGCTCGAGCTCCTCCAGCCTCATCCCGACCTCGTCCTCGAGACAGACCTGCTTCGCGACGCCGCACACGTCGAGCTCGTCGCACGCGTCCGCGCCCCGGACCGCGGCCACCGCGGCCGCGTCGCCGTAGAGGACCTTCCCGCCGCGCATCACGAGGACGACGTCCTGCGGCTCGGCGGCGACGATCGCGCGGTGGTCGGCGCGCTCCGCGCCGTTGAAGATGGCGATGTCGGCGATCTTCCCCGCGGACAGCGCGCCGATCACGTCGTCCACGGCCGTGACCGCGGCGGCGTTTCCGGTCACCATCCTCCACAGCTCCTGGTCGGTGAAGAAGCCGTCGTAGTACGCCTCGTTGAGCGACGCCGCGCACCGGAGCTCGCGCAGGAGGTTCATCGAGCCGGTCGCGATCCAGTCGGTGCCGAGCGCGATCTGCACCCCGAGGCGGGCGGCGGCGGTGACCACCGCGGTGTCGCCGTAGAGGGTGATGTTGGACCGGGGAGACCAGATGAGCGCCGTGCCGTTCACCGCCATGGCGGCGTAGTCGAGCGCGGTCAGGCCGATCCCGTGAATGTAGGCGCTCTGCGGCTGCAGCACGTCGTTCGGCTCGCGCTGGAGGCAGATGAACTCGTTGCGCGCCGACGCCTCGATCCCCTCGGCGACATGCGGGCAATACGCGTCCTCTCCCGCGATGTCCTCCCCCCTCACCATATCGGACGAGTAGCCGCAGCCGCTCGCAATCTCGCGGCCGCTCGAGTCGCGGAGCGGGAAGGTGTCGAAATTGACCGGCTTCTGGTCCAGGCCCTCCTGCTCGTCCCTGTCCAGGTTCCGGAGGAGCCCGGGCGCGCTCCCCGCGCCGACGATCGACGTCGCGCCGCCCATCAGGAAGCGGAGCTCGCCCCACTGGATCTGCGCCCGGGTGGCCGACCCCTCGGTGTCGATCTCCGTGTGGTCGTTGTTGCCTTCGCGCCAGTCGTGCCGGTGCTCGTAGCGCTCGTCGGTCGGGGTATACGGGCTGTTCTGCGTGAACGTGATGTGATCGTGCGCGTTGATCAGCGAGGGGGAGACGACGCCCCTCGGGCACGTGATCACCGTCGCTCCCGCGGCCTCGCAATCGCAGCCGACGCACGCGATCGTCCCCTGCTCGTCCACGAGCACCCGACCGCCGCGGTACACCGTACGCGGCGTGAGCACGGTGCCCCGGATCAGCGTGGCGCCCGCGCCGGGGACCACCTCGCACGTCCTGTGCGCGAGCGGCGCCAGCTCCTCGCAGACGACCTCCCGGGGCGTCGTCGTGCAGTCGGCCTCGCAGCCGTCGCCGGCCGCGGCGTTCCCGTCGTCGCACTGCTCGCCCGGCTGCACGACGCCGTCGCCGCAGCGCGGGGGGGCCTCGATCTCGCACTCCGCCGAGCAGCCGTCGCCGCCGTCCGTGTTGCCGTCGTCGCACGCCTCGCCCGCGTCGAGGTCGCCGTCGCCGCAGCGGGGCCGCAGCTCGTCCTCGAGCTGGCACGTCGGCGAGCAGCCGTCGCCCTCCGCCGTGTTGCCGTCGTCGCACACCTCGCCCGCGTCGACCGCGCCGTCGCCGCACACGCCGGCGGGGTTGTCGCCCCCGTCGTCGTCCCCGCAGCCGCTCCAGAGCAAAAGGCCCACGAGCACGGCCATCAGCCGCGCGAAGCGCATCGATCGGTGAGGCATGAATCGAGTGTAGGCGATGCCCCCGCTCGCCTGTATTGCCTTCAGATGACGCGGCGGGAGCGCGCGATCGCTATCGCCGAGCCCGCCAGCAGCGCGAGCCAACCCACATCCAGCGGCGCGCCGCGGCCGCGGTGCACGCCGGGGGCATAACTGCAGGAGCTCTCGCGCCGCTTTCCGTCGATCGGCCGCCCTCCCTGGCCGCTCGTGCCGGGCAGCGGTGCGCCGCTCACGCCGCCGCTGCTCGATCCGTTGCCGTCGCCGTCGCCGTCGCCCCCTGGCCCGTCGCCTTCCTCGGGCTCGCAGCCCTCGGCGGCCTCGCGGAGCGCGGCGAGCGCGACCTTGGCGGCGCCGGCCTCGTCGACAAGACCGTAGAGCCGCTCATCGCGCGGCCCGTCCTGGAAGCTGGCCCAGACCACGCCGGCGACGTCGTCCCGCTTCGAGAGCAGCTCGAGCGAGGTGGTCAGGTTCGCCGCCTGGAGCTCCTCGCCCACGAGCGCCGTCGACCACGCCGTCCCGGTCACGAAGAAGGGGCTCTCGTCCCCCTCCTCCTCGGCGATCTCGCGCACCTCGTCGAGATAGCCGCCGAGCGCCACCGGATCGACCTCGCTGAACTGACTCACGAACAGCTGATGGCCGAGGTGCGACCACGGGGTGCGATCGCCGTAGCGCAGCGCGAGCTCGTCCCACACGGGCTGCGCGTAGAGCTCGCGCAGGTAGTCGACCCCCGAGAACGGCGCCGCGGCGTCGTCCGAGGTGAGCAGGCCGCCCGTGATCAGCGAGAGCTCGTCGACGTTGAAGAGCGCCTCGTTGCGGATGCGGATCTGGGCGAGGATCTGCGCGAGCACGCGCGGCAGGATGTAGGTGCAGCCGGCGTTCTCCGGATCGAGCGCGTAATCGGGGTCTTCGAAGCAGTTCGGCTGGCTCCAGATCTCCCAGCGCGCGACGCGCCCGGCGAACCTCGTCATGAGCGCCTCTGCCGTCTCGGCGAACGCCTCCACATAGGCGTTGTTGCCGTCCCCGTCAGGATCGTCGTTCCAGCGAGCCTGTCCTTCTGCGAGCGTGCGGTGGGACAGCAGCCCGAGCGGCTCGAGCCCGGCGTCGCGCACGGCGTCGACGATGGCGTCGTACTCGGCGAGCTTGTCCTCGTCCCACGCCTCGGCGTCGTCCAGCAAGAACTCGACGCGCGCAGCGCCGGCGCCCGCGCGCGCGAGCTGCTCCGCGCGCTCCTCGTCGAGGAGCACCTCCCCGGCCTCGACGGGCGCCCCCGGGTCGATTCCATAGAAGCCGCACGGCACGCCCTGCGCGCCCAGCGCGGGCGGCGCGAGGAAAAGCGCGGAAGAGGCGGCAAGAGCGACAATGGCTGCACGCATGTTTCAACCATAGCTGGGATGATCTCCCCGACCAAGAAACGACCCCGGCATGAACCATCCATGGTAGGGAGGACGCGTCACATGGCTTCCCTGGAACTGGACGAAGAAGGGCGCGGGCGCGTCGGGGTCGTGCCTCCGGGCGGCGAGGTCGACGGCGAGGTCGACGGCGAGGTCGACGAACGGACCGGCGACGAGCAGGACGCGCCGCCTGCCCGGAGCTTGCGCGACTGGCTGCGCGGCGCGCCGCTCTCCGGTCGATTGCACCTCGCGCTCGGCCTCGTGCTGCCGGCGATCCTGCTCGTCGCGAACATGGTGCGGGTGCGCTCGTTCACGATCGACGACGCGTACATCTCCTACCGCTACGCGCGCAACTTCGCCCGCGGCCTCGGGCTCGTCTACAACGCCGGCGAGCGCATCGAGGGGTACACGAACTTCCTCTGGACCGTGCTGCTCGCGGCCTTCATCAAGGTCGGCCTCGACCCCGACGTCGTCGCCAAGGTGCTCGGCGGGCTCGCCGCCTGCGGCTCGCTCGGCGCGCTCTACCTCCTCTCGGCCCGGCTGCGCCCGCACGGCGCGATCCCGTGCATCGCCACGTGGCTGTTCGCGACCTCGATCGTGCAGAGCGGGTATGCCGTCTTCGGCCTGGAGACGCCGCTCTTCGTCCTGCTCGTCCTCGCGGGGACGGAGATGATGTTCCGCGAGCGCGACCGGGGGGCGGGCTTCCCGTATTCGGGCCTCGTCTTCGGTCTGGCCGGCCTGACGCGCCCCGAAGCGCCGATGTTCCTCGGCATCCCGATGCTGTTCCTCGGCCTGCGCTTCTTCGGGCGGCAGAACCTCCTCCGCGGGGTCGTCTTCGCCGCGCCGATCGCGTGCCACATGCTCTGGCGGCACAGCTACTACGGCACGTGGCTGCCGAACACGCTGAGCGCCAAGACCGGCAGCCTCACCGAGCAGCTCGCCGGCGGGCAGCGCTACCTCGCCGAGTACGCGGCGCACACCTCGCCGGTGCTCCTGCTCGCGCTCTTCGGCCTCTGCGTGGCGCTCGTCTCGCGCCACCGCGACGCGCTGTGCGTCGCGGCCCTCGCGCTCGCGGTGGGCGGCTACGTGCTCCTCGTCGGCGGCGACTGGATGCCGTTCTACCGCTTCATGAGCCCGTTCGAGCCGTTCTGCTTCCTCCTCGCGGGCCTCGGCGCCCGCTCGCTGCTCGAGCCGCTGCTCACCGCGCTCTCGGCCCGCGCCGTGGCGTCGCGCGAAGGCGGCGCGATCGCCCTCGCCGCCGGCGCCGGGGCGCTCGCGGTCGGCTGTATCGTCGCGCTGGGCGTCTTCCGGGCGGAGCGGCTCGATCGCGCCCAGTTCCGGATCCTCGACGACGAGAAGCGGTTCTGGGACAGCGCCGCCGGCGGCACGGCCGCGTGGTTCCAGGAGCACGGCGAGCCCGGCGAGGTCGCGGTGGGCGACATCGGGTACATCGGGTACGCGACCGACTATCCGGTGCTCGACCTCCTCGGCCTCGTCGACCCGGTGATCTCCAAGCTCCCGGGCGGCTACACGCGCAAGACGGGCCCCGGCTACGTGCAGCGCGTGTTCGACAAGTCGCCGCGCTACTTCGTGTTCGTCGGCGGCGCCGACACGTGCGACAAGCTCCCGTTCCCGGCGCAGGAGAAGCTCCGCAGGGACCGGCGCTTCCGGGGCGTCTACGAGGTGGCCGGGAAGGTCCGCCACAGCAAGAACGGCTACTGGTGCATCTTCGAGCGGCGGGACGACGCGCCGCCGGCTCCCTCGCCGCCGGCTCCCTCGGGCGCCGAGCCAGACGCGGCGCCCTGAGCGCCGCCGCCCCCCGCCGCACACGCGCAACCCCGCCGCGCACGCGCACGATCCCGACGCGGATGCGCGCAACCCCACCGCGGATGCGCGCAACCCCACCGCGGATGCGCGCAACCCCACCGCGGATGCGCGCAACCCCACCGCGCCTCCGCGAGGTTTGCTAGCATCGCCGCCCCATGCTCTGGCTCTGGTACGTAGGTCCCCTCGCCTTGCTCGTCGTCTGGTACCTGACCGGCCTGCGCGGTCGGCACGAGGCGCGGCGCGACGGCGAGCTCGTGCGCTGGCGCGCGCTGATGACCCCGCAGGCGGCCTCGCGCCGGTCCGGAGCGCACCGCGACACCCGGAAGACCATCGCCGACATCGACGGCCCCCGCCCGGTGCGCTCGATGCCGGGCAGCCTCGAGCGGATGCTGGAGGACACGGGCGGCGGCGCGGTCGTCTCCCGCTACGAGCTCGCCCCGAAGCTCGCCTACGTCGCGGTCGTCGGGCCGAACGCGAAGAACGGCAGCGAGTACCAGGTGGTCGTCGCCAAGCTGGCCAAGGCAGCGCCCCGGCTCACCGTGTGCCCGCTGCCCATCATCGAGGGCAAGCGCGCCCCCAACACCGGCGTCCAGTTCAAGAAGGACCCGGACTTCATGGAGCAGTTCCTGGTCGAGGGGTCGGAGGCGAAGTCCATCGGCCGCTGGCTCTCGGCGCGCGTCCGCGACGCCCTGCGCGACTTCCCCGACGCGTGGCTGTTCGTGCAGGACCGCGCCATGGCGCTCGCCGTGTACGGCCCCGTCGACGCGGAGCGCCTGCAGGAGCTCGTGGTCGCCGCCGACGCGGTCTTCGCCGAGCACGGCGCCGGCGGCGCCCCCTCCCTGCTCTTCGAGGACGACAGCGACGCCGACGACGAGGACGACGAGGACGAGGACGAGGACGAGGACGACAGCGACGACGAGGACGAGGAGGACGACGAGGACGAGGAGGCCGCGGGCGCCGAGCGCGCCGTTCGGTGACCACCGGCGCGCTGGACCGTGTTAGTCATCGCAGCTGGGACCGCTTGAACGCGAAACCGCTGCTCTCCTCCGCCGTCCTGCTCTCCCTCTCGCTGGTGGCCTCGGTTGCCGCACCAGCGGAAAATAACAGCTGGATCAAATCCCAGGGCACCCGCGCTGCGCTGGAGATCGACGTCCTGAGCAAGTCGGCCGACTGGGCCATGGACGACGTCGCGTCCGAGGTGAGCACGTTCGGCCTGAGCTTCGCCCTCGTCGGTCAGCTCCAGTGGCGCAAGCGGCTCCACCTCGACGCGGAGATCCCGCTCGCCTACGGCAGCGTCTCGGCCTCGTTCCGGTCGTCCCGGCTCGACGTCGACGAGAGCAGCAGCGCCGGCAGCTTCCTCTTCGGCAACCCCACGATCGGCGCCCACTACGCGCGCTCCCTGTCGCGCAAGCTCGCCGTCTTCGGCGGCGGCGCGCTCTCGATCCCCGTCATCACCGACCCCAACGCGGACGCGCGCGCCGCGCTGCAGGCGACCCTCCCGGCGCGCGCCTACGTCGATCTGCACCGGCTCATCCCCGAGCACTTCCCCCTGCGGGCCGAGGGCGGCATCGAGGCCGAGGTCGCCGCGCGGCTCGTCGTCCGCGCGGACACCGCGGTGATGTTCGCCCTCCCGACCAGCGGGGGCGACGTCGATCTCGTGCTCGAGCAGGGCAGCGAGCTCGAGCTGCGCGGCAAGGGCGCCTTCGGCGGCGGGCTCCGGCTCCAGGCCGCGCTGACGCTCGCCCGCGAGGACCTGGCGCAGCTCGCGCTGGAGCCGTTCGTCGGCTACACGCCGGAGAAGCCCGGCTTCTACGGCCGGGCGGGGCTGCTCGTGGCGCTCGACGGGCCGCTCGGGTTCGGCCTCGCCGAGGACAAGGTCGCCACGCTGCGGCTCGCGGTCGGCCACAGGTTCTGACGTCCGCCGGCGCGCGGCGAGGGAACCCTCCGCGCGCGCCCCCGCCCGTCGTAGGCTTCGGCGGAGCGGATCGCGCGAAAGGCGGGTGGGTCACGATGGGCGAGCAGCACGTCTGCGAGCAGGCGAACGAGGAGCAGCTCCAGGCCTTCATGCGGGCGCTGCTCGACGACGTGGAGGCGCTCGAGCGCCTCCTCCAGGAAGATCGCATCGAGTCGGGCGTGCGCCGGATCGGCGCCGAGCAGGAGATGTTCCTCGTGGACCGCGCGCTCCGGCCCGCGCCGGTGGCGCTGGAGGTGCTCGAGCGAGCCGACGACGCCCGGCTCACGACCGAGCTCGCCCGCTTCAACCTCGAGGCGAACCTCACCCCGCTGCCGTTCGGCGGCGACTGCCTGCGGCGGCTCGAGGCCGAGCTCGCCGACGTCGTCGGCCGGGCTGCCGAGGCCGCGCGCGCCGTCGGCGCCGACGTGCTGCTCGCGGGCATCCTCCCCACGCTGCGCGCCGGCGACCTCCGGCTGGAGAGCCTCACGCCGGCGCCGCGCTACCACGAGCTCAACCGCGCGCTCCGGGAGCTGCGCCAGGGCGACTTCCGCGTGTCGATCCGCGGGGTCGACGAGCTCGAGATGACCCACGACAACATCCTGCTCGAGTCGTGCAACACGAGCTTTCAGGTCCACCTCCAGGTCGGGGCGCGGGAGTTCGCGCCGCTCTACAACCTGGCGCAGGCGGTGACCGCGCCGGTCCTCGCCGCCGCGGTCAACTCGCCGCTGCTCCTCGGGCAGCGGCTCTGGCACGAGACGCGGATCGCCCTGTTCGAGACCTCGGTCGACACCCGCCCGAGCGCCCGCGAGGGCCGGCAGCACAAGCCCCGCGTCCACTTCGGCGACGGCTGGGTGCGCGAGGGCGCGCTCGAGCTCTTCCGCGAGGACATCGCGCGGTTCCGGGTGATCATGACCGCCGAGACCGGCGAGCCGCCGCTCGCGGTGCTCGCGCGCGGCGAGGTCCCCGACCTCCGGGCCCTGCGCGTCCACAACGGCACCGTCTACCGCTGGAACCGCCCCTGCTACGGCGTCGCGGAGGGGGTCGCGCACCTGCGCATCGAGAGCCGCGCGCTGCCCGCGGGGCCCACGGTCCTCGACGAGGTCGCGAACGCCGCCTTCTTCTTCGGCCTCATGTCCGGCCTCGCCGAGCGGCACCCGCGCATCGATCTCGAGATGCCGTTCGAGGACGCCAAGGCGAACTTCTTCGCGGCGGCGCGCCACGGCCTCAAGGCGCAGCTCACGTGGACCGGCGGCCGGAGCCTCCCCGCCCCGGAGCTCCTCCTCTCACACCTCCTGCCGGCCGCCCGGGAGGGCCTCGCGTCCGCGGGCATCGACGCCGCCGACATCGATCGGTACCTCGGCGTCGTCGAGGAGCGCGTGCGCCGGGGCCAGACCGGCGCCCAGTGGGCGCTCGGCTCGCTCGCGTCGATGGCCGGGCAGGGCACCGCGGAGCTGCAGTGCCGCGCGCTCTCGGCCGCGATGCTCGCCCGCCAGCGGGAGGAGGCCCGGAGCGGCGGGGCCGGCCGCCCGGTGCACACCTGGGATCCCGCGGCGCTCGAGGCGGACCGGGACCTCCTGCGCGACAGCTACCGGACCGTGGGCCAGTTCATGTCGACCGATCTCTTCACGGTGCGGCCGACCGACATCGTCGACTTCGCCGCGAGCGTCATGGACTGGCGCCACGTGCGCCACGTGCCGGTCGAGGACGAGCAGGGCCGCCTGGTCGGCGTCGTCTCGCACCGCGCCCTGCTCCGGCTCGTCGCCCGCGGCGCCGCGGCGGCGCCGAACGGGCCCGCGCCGCCCACGGTCGCGTCGATCATGCGGACCGACCCCGTGACGATCGCGCCGGAGACGCCGACGCTGGAGGCGATGCGGATCATGCGCGAGCAGCGCGTCGGGTGCCTGCCCGTGGTCGCGGGCGAGCGGCTCGTGGGCATCGTCACGGAGCGCGATCTCCTCGAGGTGTCGGCGGCGCTGCTCGAGGCGTTCCTGCGCGAGGCGTGAGCGGGCGCGGCGGCCGCGAGGGGGATGAAGAAGAAAAAACGCCAAGGCGCCAAGACGCCAAGACGCCAAGACGCAAGGAGAGAGAAGATTTTTTCGACGTCTCCTTTGTCTCTTCCCCTTTGCGCCTTGGCGCCTTGGCGCCTTGGCGTCTTGGCGTTTTTTCTTTCTTCCTTGGGATCGGCTGCGATCTAGACACCCACCGCGGAGCAGCGCCCCCGCGCGGAGCTCACAGATCGCTGATCTCGGTGCACGTCATCGAGTCGCCCTTGGCCTGGCAGTCGAACACGGTGCCGTACGCGCTGAAGAAGCCCTGCTTCGTGCGCGTGACGTGGTACCGCGTCCCGTCGATCTGCCGGATGCTCGTGTAGCTCCCCTGACAGCCGATCGCGCCAAAACTCGCGAGCAGCAACCCGAAAATCAAAGAACGCTTCATTCGCCCGCCTCCGTCACCTCGACCTCGGTGCACTCCGCCTTGCCCGGCTGATCAGGGCACATCCACATCGCAGGCTTGTTGTTCTTGTGCCCGGCCACATACACGTAACCCGGGGCCGCCGGCGCCGAATCGCTGGCGAACGTCGCACACCCCGCGAGCGCCGAAGCGCTACAGAGCAACGCACTGAATAGAATGAGTTTCCGCATGGCCGATGACGCTATCGGGAAGATCCCTGGTGGGCCAAATTAGCGTTCAGTGTCACTCGACAGATCTTCCAACCTCGTCGCCCCTCGGAACGCGCCCTCCACCTCCCCTTCCCCGACCGAGGTTGACACGTCGCGTTAGCCCACCTAAGGGGATCCTCCAACCGGCGTGCTTCGGCGAGCCGGGATCCGGGGGGCCGCGCGGGGCGCGCGGGGCGGGCCCGCGGCGGGCTCTCCGGCAGCAGAGGAGTCGACATGGCTTCAGGCAAGAATGGGAAGAGCGGCAAGGACCGGGTGGCGGTCGTTGCCGGGCTGCGCACGCCGTTCACCAAGGCGGGGACGGCGCTCAAGGCGCTGCGCACCGTCGATCTGGCCGCAGCGGTGGTCAAGGAGCTCCTCCAGAGGAGCGAGGTGAGCCCGCGCGACGTCACGCTGGTCGTCTACGGCCAGGTGGTGCCGACGCTCGACTGGCTCAACATCGCGCGCGAGGTCGTGCTGCGCGCGGGCCTGCCCAAGGACATCGACGCCTTCAGCGTCTCGCGCGCCTGCGCGACGTCGCTCCAGGCCATGACGAGCGCCGCCGAGGCGATGCTCGCCGGCCAGCACGACGTCGCCCTCGTCGGCGGCGCCGACAGCATGAGCGACGTGCCGCTCGGCGTCTCCCGCAAGCTCGCCGCCGCGCTGACCGACCTCCAGAAGGCCAAGACGCTCGGCGCCCGGCTGGAGATCCTCTCCCGCCTCTCGCTGAAGGACGTCGTGCCGCCCATCCCGGGCTTCTCGCGCGAGCCGACCACGGGCGAGCAGATGGGCGAGGCCGCCGAGAAGATGGCGAAGCAGAACGGGATCTCGCGCGCCGAGCAGGACGCCATCGCCCACCGCTCGCACGCGAACGCCGCGCGCGCCTGGCGCGACGGCACGTACGCGGCCGAGGTCATGCACGTGATCCCCCCGCCGTACGACAAGCCGGTCGAGCGCGACAACGTGGTCCGCGACGACTCGACCCCCGAGGCCTACGCCAAGCTGTCGCCCGTCTTCGATCGCCGCCACGGCACCATCACCGCGGGCAACGCGTCGCCGCTCACCGACGGGGCGAGCGCTCTGCTCCTGATGCGCGAGAGCAAGGCCAAGGCGCTCGGCTACCAGCCGCTCGGGTACGTGAAGTCGTGGGCCTACGCGGCGGTCGACCCGGGCTGGCAGCTCCTCATGGCCCCGGTGCTCGCCGCGCCGCGGGCGCTCGATCGCGCCGGCCTCTCGCTGGATCGCATGGACCTCGTCGACATGCACGAGGCCTTCGCCGCGCAGGTCGCGTCCAACCTGAAGGCGCTCGCGTCGCCGTCGTTCGCCGCGGAGAAGCTCGGCCGGTCCGCCGCCGTCGGCGAGGTCGACCCCGAGAAGCTCAACGTGAACGGCGGCTCGATCGCGCTCGGACACCCGTTCGCGGCCACGGGGGGGCGCATGGTGCTCTCCACGCTCCGCGAGCTCAAGAAGCGCGGCGGCCAGCACGCGCTCCTCACCGTCTGCGCCGCCGGCGGCCTCGGCGCCGCCGTGGTCCTGGAGGCAGCATGACGACGACCGAGAGCGCCGTGACGCCCGCCGCCGCGGCCAAGAGCCCCGTCTCCCTCGAGGTGCGCCCCGACGGCGTGGCCGTCGTCACCTACGATGTCCCGGGCGAGGCGGTCAACACGCTGAAGCCCACGTTCGCCGGCGATCTCGAGCGGATCATGGGCCAGATCGCGAGCAACCCGCTCATCAAGGCCGCGATCCTCGTGTCCGGCAAGGCCGACACCTGGATCGCGGGCGCCGACATCGACATGCTGAAGAGCGTCACCACGGCGGCCCAGGCCGAGGCGATGTGCCGGGCCGGCCACGAGGCGATCCTGCGGATCGCGCGCTCGCCCAAGCCGATCGTGGCCGCGATCCACGGGGCCGCGCTCGGCGGCGGCCTCGAGGTGGCGCTCGCCTGTCACGCCCGGGTGCTGAGCGACGACAAGAAGACGGTGCTCGGCCTGCCCGAGGTGCAGCTCGGCCTGCTCCCCGGGATCAACGGGCTGCAGCGGCTCGCGGAGCGCGCCGGGCTGCAGGCGGCGCTCGACCACGGCCTCACCGGCAAGAACATGCGCCCCTCGAAGGCGCGGCAGCTCGGCGTCGCCGACGACGTGGTCCCCGCGCCCATCCTGAAGGAGACGGCCGCCGCGCTCGCGCTGAAGCTCGCCGCGGCCGGCCCGCCGTTCCGGCCGGAGCGCGCCGGGAAGAAGGGGCCGAAGCTCGACGCCGCCGCGCTCAGCCGGGCGGCCCTCGAGCAGAACCCGATCGGCAGGGCGGTGCTCTTCCAGCAGGCGCAGAAGAAGACGCGCGAGAAGACCGGCGGTCACTATCCGGCGCCCGAGCGGATCATCGAGGTGCTGCGGGCCTACGCGGAGCGGGGCTTCGACGCGTCGAGGGAGGTCGAGGCGCGGGCGTTCGGCGAGCTCGTCGTGTCGAGCACGGCGCACCGGCTGATGGAGCTCTTCTTCGCCACGAACGCGATGAAGAAGGACACCGGCGTGGACGACCCGTCGGCGCAGCCGAGGAAGGTCGAGAAGATCGCGATGATCGGCGCCGGCCTGATGGGCGCGGGCATCGCCTATGTCAGCCTGAACGCCGGCATCGCCGTGCGCCTCCGGGATCGCGACGACGCGTCGCTCGGCCGCGGGCTCAAGTACGTGACCGACATCCTCGGCGACCGGGTGAAGAAGAAGCAGCTCACGCCGCTCGAGCGGGACCAGAAGCTCGCGCTGCTCACGACGACGACGGACAGCTCGGGGCTGAGGGGCGCCGATCTCGTGATCGAGGCGGTGTTCGAGGATCTCGCGGTGAAGCACGCGGTCTTGCGGGACGTCGAGGCGAACGGCAAGGACGGCGTGATCTTCGCGTCGAACACGTCCTCGATCCCGATCTCGCGGATCGCGGCCGCGTCGAGGCGGCCGGAGAACGTGGTCGGGATGCATTACTTCAGCCCGGTGCACAAGATGCCGTTGCTCGAGGTCATCCGGACCGAGTCGACGTCTCCCGAGGTGGTCGCGACGGCGGTGGCGGTCGGCAAGCGGCAGGGCAAGACGGTGATCGTCGTGAACGATGGAGTCGGCTTCTACACGAGCCGGATCCTCGGGCCGTACATGAACGAGGCGAGCTGGCTCCTGGCCGAGGGCGTGGCGATCGAGCAGGTCGACCGGGCGCTCGTCGCGTGGGGCTGGCCGGTCGGCCCGCTGGCGTTGCTCGACGAGGTGGGCATCGACGTGGCGGCGCACATCGGCCCGATCATGATCGAGGCGTTCGGCGATCGCATGTCCCCGCCGCCGACGATGGCCAAGCTGGTCTCGGACGACCGCCGCGGCCGCAAGAACGAGCGCGGGATGTACCTGTACGGCGCGGCGGCGAAGAAGAAGGGCAAGGGGAAGCACGCGGACGAGAGCGTGTATGTCGCGCTCGGCCTGCCGGTGCCGAAGGCGAAGGACAAGCCGCCGGTGGCCGTCGAGGAGATCCAGATGCGGTGCTCGCTCCAGCTCGTGAACGAGGCGCTGTACTGCCTCGGCGAGGGCGTCCTGCGGAGCCCGCGCGACGGCGACATCGGCGCGATCTTCGGCCTCGGCTTCCCCCCCTTCCGCGGCGGCCCGTTCCGCTACGTCGACGCCGTCGGCCCGGCGGAGGTGCTCCGCCGCGTCGAGATCTACGAGCGCCGCTTCGGCAAGCGGTGGACGCCCGCCCCGGCCCTCGTCGAGGCGGCGAGGACCGGCAAGCGCTTCTACGATTGACGCGTCCAGGGCGGCGCGGCGCTGGAACATCATCGTCCAGGTCGTCGCTCACGGGGCCTGCGCGACGCAGGTCCCTGCTCTGGCCCGCCCTCCGCTCCGCGGCTCGCGAAGACGCCGGTCTCCCCTGGAGACGTGGTCTCACCACCATCCGCCCCGCGACGAGGCTCTCGAGCGAGGTGAGCAAGCCGCGCACCACCACCCCTCCATCAACGGGCTGCGCGCGCCGCTCGGGCTGCAGAAGCCACGACGCCATCGAACCCTGGTTCGCCAAGATGTGGTTCAGCGGCTGCCGGTAGAGCGGAGCGCCACACATGTACGCTGCAACACAAACCGTTGATCGTCCTTCCTCGGTGGTTTAGCCTCGATCGCAACTAGGCAAGCTGAACGCAGCCTCGGATGCGCCTGGAGGACAACTCAGGAGAGGAACGCACGCGCGCGATCACAGGGGACAGCCCCCTTGATCGTCGTGCGTCCGTGGTGACGGATCCAGCAGATGGGGCCGGTCCAGGCAACCGTCTGAAGCTTCGTGCGGTAGCCAGCAGGAGATGTTGACATGAAACCGGCCCGTCGAAACGAAGGCAAGACTCGCTTGCCCAAACCTTCTCTCCCGTCGGACGAGACCAAGAAGCGAGAGCGCACCAGCGCGACGGACGCGAGGCGAAAGCGGAGCAGCCAGAGCGCCGCGGGAGGCGAGCGCGGCTCGTCGGCGTCTCGCGCCGACAAGCTCGAAGAGCTAGATAGCCGCGTGCGGGCGCAGCAGATGATACTGGACAACATCGTTGACGGCGTGGTGGTCAGCGATCGCGAGGGCAAGATCCTCTATTCCAACCCGGCGGCCGAGGCGCTCCTCAGGGCCACGGTGGACAGCGTGTCACCCGACGAGTGGAGCAACCGATACGGATTCTACCGCACCGACGAGCAGACGCCGTTCCCGGCGAACGAGCTGCCGGTCGCTCGCGCGCTCCAGGGCGAGGTCGTCGTGGCGGAGGAGATATTCTTCCGGCACAGCAAGAACCCGACGGGCGCCTGGCTGATCGTGAGCGCTCGCCCGGTCATGGCCAACGATGGCTCGTTCTTCGGCGCCGTGGGCGTGTTCCGCGACATCAGCGACCGCAAGCGGTGGGAAAAGGAGCTCGAGCAGCAGCTCACCCGCGAGAAGGAGAGGAACGACGCGCTCGAGCGCCTGCGGCTCACCGTGCAGCAGCTCTCGACCCCGATCCTCGAGGTCTGGGACGAGATCCTCGTCCTGCCCATCATCGGCGTCCTCGACTCCCGGCGCAGCGGCGAGATGACAGACCAGCTCCTCCAGGAGATCACGCGGAAGCAGTGCCGCTTCGTCATCGTCGACGTGACGGGCGTCGAGATCGTGGACTCCTCGACGGCGGATCAGCTCCTCAGATTGGTGACCGCCGTGGAGCTGCTCGGCGCCCGGTGCATGTTGACCGGGGTCCGACCCGCGGTGGCGCAGACGCTCACCACGCTGCGCGTGGATCTCGGCCCCATGCTCACCCTCCGCAACCTCAGGCACGGCCTACAGACCTGCCTGCGCATGATGCATACAGAGACGCACGTCGATCGGTCCATGGCGCCGCGGCTCGACGTCGCCGCGCGGCGCTGAAGCACGCCATCGCGCCGTCGGCTCCCACGCCTCGGGCCGACCGGCTCCCTCGCAGCTGGGACGCGCGGCACGCGACGCCGGGTGCCCGCCCCCGCTCCGCAATACAATATGTCCGGAGCGAATAAAATCACCGGCTCGACGCCGCAAACGCGGTGTGCCATCCGGGTAGGCAACATCGCGCGAGCGCTCCCAAGAGTGGTGCGCTACTTGCGCGCGAGCCCAGACCAGGACGCTCTGGTGTCCAGGACACCGTGATGTCCTGTGTCGAGCCATCGCTCAAACACGCGTTATCATAACATAATTTACGACGGCGCGGCCATTGACCCCCTCGCTGATCCGCGCTGGGTGCTAGCATGTAGGGATAGGCACCACGTCCGTGCGCGATCGTTGACATCGGCCCATCGTTCCGCGATTGTGTCAAGGACTGAATGGAACCGCCAGCGCCAGCAGCATGCAGTAGGAGGTCCATCGATGCTCAGCAATCGCGCGTGCCACACCGACGGGCAGTCAAACTTTGGCGCGAGCTCGACACAACACGACATGTTGAGCCTGCGAGAGGGCGAGGCAGGGATACTGGAGCGGCTCAGCGCGCTGAGGAGGAATGAAGAGAGCCCCATCGACAGGGGCTATCGATACCTCGGCCGCGCCTTCGACGTCGACCGCTGCTACCAGGCGACGCTGAGCCGGACACCGGACTTCACGTCGCGCATCGAGATGCCGGATGAGATCTTCAGCTCCGCGGTCATCCTGGATCTGTTGATGAACAGCAGGCTGAGCTCGAGGATAAAATACCGGATCACAGAGTTTCTCGGCGAGCGCCACGAGGACGGTCTCTTCTCGTACTTCGTGGACGCGAGCCTGCTCCCCTGCGACGTGGACGTCACAGGGCTCGTGTTGTCGGTCCTCGTCAAGCTCGGCGCCATTCCCGCGGGCGTCGCTCGTTCGGCTGCCTCGAAGGTGCTGCAGAACGTGGACGACGCCGGGGTCATCCACGTCTACTTGCCGCCGAGGGGCGAGAGGGAAGGTCGCTACAGGATCGACCCGGTCCCGTGCGCCAACGCGCTGTACCTGGCCTACCTCCTGGGGAGGGAGGACGAAGCCCGGCCCACGGAGGAGTACTTGATCGACTCCCTGCGCGCACAGGAGGTCGCGCGCCCGAACGCTTACTACTACTATCTGACCCCGGACGTGTGCCTCTACTGGACGTCGAGGCTGCTGGACTTCGAGAGGTTCAGGAAGAAGTATGCTCACGTCGTCGAGGAGGCGCTGAGGGCGCGCATGGGGAGCAGCGATGTCCCCCTGGAGCTCGCGTACCGGGTCATCACGGCCAATCGCCTGCGCATCGACGACTCCTCCGAGCGGGAGGCTCTATGGATGGCACAGAACTCAGACGGCTCATGGCCCAACTCGCCCATGTACAAGCTGGGTCGCTCCGATGTCTACGTCGGCTCGGAGGCCCTGGTCACCGCCTTCGCCCTGAGGGCGCTGGACGACCCGTGAACATCGTTGCACATCTGAGCCGGCGGGCTCGCGCGTCGAGCATCGCTGAGGAGAGGGCGAGATGAACCCGCGATCCGGCTTCGGGGCGAGCCAAGGTTCTGGAGGCGCCGAGGGCTTCGGCGAGCGCCTGAAGGGGATGGATCTCGATTTTCCGGGCTTCGAAGGGGTGAGGCTCCCGGCTCTCCTCCTCCCGGTGGAGCACGGGGTCAGCGAGCACCTGGAGCAGATTCGGTCTCCTTACGTCGACTGGGTCGTGGACGCGAAGCTCGTCGAGCCAGGGACGCGCGGACATGACGTCCTGACGCGCATGAAGCTGGACGACTGCGCCGCGCTGATCTTCCCGGATCATCCGAGAGAGCTCGTGCTGTACGGAGCGATATCTTTGGCGCTCTTCTTCGCGCTCGACGACGTGGTCGACGACGTGAACGCCGACCGGTCGAAGAAGCTCGCCTACGTGAGGAGGGTGGAGCAGATCGCCAGCGGAGATGCGCCGGCGGCGCGAGACGACCACGTCGTCAGGGCATGGCACCGGTGGTTCGAGGAGATCGAGGCGCTCGCCTCGCCGCGGCTCTTCGAGGGCTTCGCCGGGGCCCTGCGGTTCCACCTCCGGGCGCTGAGGGCCCAGACGCTGAACCAACGGAGCGCCGCCCTGTGCCCCACGACGCACCTGATGCGGAGGCGAGACAACAATGGCAACAGCTACTTCATGCCGCTCGCCGCGATCTTCCTGGAGCGCGAGCACGGGCTGGGCATGCAGGAGGTCCTGGAAGATCAGCATGTCAAGAGCATCACCGATCTCGCGGCCTTCGTCAGCGTCATCCACAACGAACTCTTCGGCCTGTACAAGGACATGAGGAGCGGTGAAGCCAACTTCGTCGGGCTCCTCCGACGCGAGCACGGCATCGAGCTGCAGAGCGCCTGCGACCTGGCGGGCAAGATCGCCGACGACATGGTGAAGGCCATGGTCCAGATGGCGGCGGATCTCCCGGATCTCGTCGACGGGTACGAGGAGAAGGCGGAGGCGATCGCGCGGTACGTGCGCACGGCATACTCGATCATCCGCGGCATCTGCGATTGGTACATGATCACTCGCCGGTACCGCGACGAGAAATATTTTTCGATGTAACGCGCGCGCCCGCCCTCGGCTCACGCCGCGGTTCCGGCGGAGGAGAGGGCCCGGACAAGCCGCCCATCCTCGTCCTGACGTCCTGCCTGATGCAGGACCGAGTCCCCCCGGCGCTTCCTCACCGCGCCATCTCCTCACGCTGCAGCCCGCCCTGGGCGGCGGCCTTCGTCAAAAGCGGCCTTTCGCGCCGAGGACCGCCCCCGCCGGCCCCGCCTCCAGCACGCCCGCGCCGAGCCACCTCGGGCTCGCGCCGGTCGTCGCGCCGGCCTGCGCCGGCTCGGTCCACAGCAGCACCGCCGCCGCTCCGAGCCCGGCCAGCCCCACCCCGAAGCCGATGGTGCTCACCAGGGCCATCGCGTTCGCGCTGTTCGCGGCGTCGAGCCCTGTCGCATCACAGGCCTTCTCGTCGCCGGCCTGGATGGCACCGCCGCAGTGCTGGTCGATGACGCCCTTCCTGCCGAGCACGAGCGCGCCCATGATCCCGCCCAGCGCGAGCCCCGCGGCGCCGACCCCGCCCGCGACGTAGAGCGCCGTGCGACGGCCCGCCGGCGCCTCCCGCGCGCCAGAGGTCGGCGGCGGCGCTCCTTTCTTGATGTCCAGCACCATCTCCTTCGACTCGCCTTCGGCGATCGTGATGCGCTGTTCCTGGACGACCCCTCCCGGCATCTCGATCGATATCCGGTGCTCTCCTGGATCCACCGGCAGCGCGACCCCGAGCGAGGCGTCTCCGAGCACGTGGCCGTCGCGCTTCACGACCGTCCCGGCCGGCGCGTCCGGCGGCAGGGAGAGCGCGAGCCGCGGGACCCGCCGAGACAGGGCGTCGAGCTCCTGCGCCGCGACCTTCGGCCGCCTGCCTTGACGGGCCTGCTCTGCCCGCGTCATCCGCTCGAACAACGCCATGTAATCCTTGAAGCGCGTCACCGCCGTGGCGACCCGGCCCCACCTCGCCTCGCAGGAGGCCAGCGTGAAGAGCGTGCCTGGCTGAGGGTCGAGGCGCTCGCTCTCGGCAAGGGCCTTGCAGCCCGTCTCGTAGCGGCCTGCCTTCATGTCGGCGAGCCCTCGATCGAAGAGCGCCTCTGCGGCCGCGATGTCCTGCGCTGCGGCGGGCACGGAGAGAGAGAGCAAGCCGAGGGCGGCGAGGAGCTGCGTGGGCCGGCGGAACGAAGAGGTCATGATCGGGCACTCGGCAGGCAAGGGAGCTCGGGACACGGGCGCATGTGGAGAACGAGCGACGCGGAGGTCGAAGGCGGGAGGGCAGGCAGGCGAGATGAATCATCCCTCCTGCGAGGCTGGCCGGGGCGCATCAGGCCGGTCGCGGCGCGCGCGGGGAGCGGGGCGGCGTCGCGGCGGAGCTCCAGATCAATGCCGCCCATACAGGCCGGAGGTCGAGGCGGGTTCACGCGGCGGTGGCTTCTTGGTGGCGGACGACGCGGAAGACGTCTTGGACCTCGGAGGCGCAGACGTCTTCGCGGGCGCCGGCGGATGTGCGCTCGGGCGGAGGGAGGCCGCGGCGGGAGCGGAGGAGGCCGGCACCGGGTCCGGAGGCGCCGCTGGCTCAGGCGCGGAGACGGCCCCGGAAGGCGCGGAGACGGCCCCGGCAGGCACGGAGATGGCCCCGGGCGCCGTCGCGGTCAATCCGGGCGCTTCCGCGGTCAATCCGGGCGCTGCCGGGCTCTCGGAGACGGCGCCCGGAGCCGCGACCTCCGGATTGCCTCCGCCACGAGCGCCCAGCACGAGCCAGCTCCCGGCCCCCAGGACCCCGAGCCCCAGCGCCGCCAGTCCGGCGGCGAACGGCCCTCGGACCGGCTTCCCCGCCCTGGTCGGCCTGGCCGACACCGCCGCCTCGGTCTGGGTCCGCGCGAGCATCGACCCGTGTGAGCGCGAGTCGCGCTCCGGGAGCGGAATCGTCGCCGGCTCTGCCGCCGCGAGCGCCGGGGCCATCGCCGGGGCGGCGGGGACGATCCCGGGGCGGAATGGCGCCCCTGGGGTCGTCCACCGATCGCCGCCCACCGGGACGCCGAGCACCTCGCCCAGGGCCTGCACCGCCTCCACCGCCCGGCCGAACCGCGCCGCCGGATCGACCGCAGTGGCCCGCGCAAACCACGCATCGAAGCCCGGCGGCAACATCACACCAAGCGCGTGCGCGCGCTGCACCGGCGGCTCCTGGGGACCACGGACGGCCAGCAGCGCGAACGCGACCATGTCGCCGGCGCTCCTCGCCTCCTGCCTCCAGTACGGTACCCCCACGAGCAGCGTATAGGCGATCATGCCCAGCGCATAGATATCCGCGGCTCCAGTGAGCCTCGCGCCGACCTGGAACTGCTCGGGCGCCATGTAGATCGGCGTGCCGAGGTTGCGCGTGGCGCCGGCAGCAGCCGTGCTCTCGGCGATGAGCTTCGCGATGCCGAAATCGAGGAGCTTCACGCGGACCGAGCCGTCCTCCCGCTCCGACAGGAAGATATTCGCGGGTTTGAGGTCCCGGTGCACGATGGACGCGGCGTGGGTACGGTCGAGCGCGAGCGCCGTCTGGTGGAGGTAGGTGATCGCCTCGGCGGGCGGCAGGCGGCCGGCGCGCTTGAGGCGCTGGCCGAGCTCCTCGCCGCGAAGCAGCTCCATGACCAGGAAGGGCGTCCCGGTCGCCTCGTCGACGCCCGCGTCGAAGACGTCGACGATGTACTCGCTCTCGACGTTCGCCGCGATGCGCGCCTCGAGCTTGAAGCGCTCGCGCATCTCCTCGTCGTCGAAGATGTGCGCGTGCATGGCCTTGAGGGCCCGGCGGCGGGCCGTCTCCAGGTGCACCACCTCGTGGATGCTCCCCATTCCGCCGGTAGCGATGAGGCGCACCACGCGATAGCGCCGCGCGAAGACGGTCCCCTCCGCGAGTGTGGCCGACACGGCGGGAGGCTCGCTTACCGGGCTGGCGGCGTCAAGGATCCAGGGCCACCGCGGCCGGCCGCGAGCGAGCGCGGCGGCGGTCTCCCTCGATGCCCGCCGCCGCCACCTCGCCTCGCCGCGCCGCCGCGCGGCGGGCGGGCTCGGCGCGCGGCGACCTCGCTGCTGGACGGCGATCCTCCGGGACCGCGCTCGTCGAGGAGCGCGGATCGCCAGGGGGAGCTGGCGACGTGCTCCTCCACCCGGCGAGCAACGGCTTCATCCGGACGTGATCACCGGCGCTGCAACCGCGCGAGGCGGTGATGTACGTCGGGTGCTCACCTCCGGAGGCCTGCGTTCCGGCGAGACCACTACCGGTCTCTCGCGCACCGAACCCCGGTGTCATTGCTGCTGTTCGCCGGATCGTCATTGGTGCGAAAGTAAGTAGGGAGGTACGAGGCATCGTTGACGAAGGCCCCGCCCCGGACCACCCGGCCCGATGCAGCGGCCATGTTGGCACAATCGTCGCACGATTCTTCGGGATAGTCGGCGTACCAGTCCAGGACCCACTCCCACACGTTCCCCGCCAGGTCCGCCTGCCCCCATCTCCCATCGCCCTTCGGCCGGGATCCAACGGGCAACATGTCGTCGAACACACAGTCGCTGGCCGGAGACCCATCTCCGGTACAGTCATACGCCGCGTAACTGCCATCGATGGTCGTATCCCCGGGCTCCGACCACGGATACTCTCGCTGCTGGTCGCCGCCAGCCGCGGCGTAGTTCCACTCCGCCTCCGTGGGCAGCCGGCCCCCGTCCCACGCGCAGAACGCGAACGCCAGGTACCAGCTCAGGCAGTTTATCGGCAGCTCCTCGTGCGCCTCGGGGACATCCGTCCACGTCTGCAAGGTCGAATCGCACTTCAGCGCCTCCTTCAGCGCCGCCGCGCTCACGGGCAACCAGCTGCCATCCCAGCCATCATCCCACCCGCTCCCGTCTATCAACGGGTGCTTCCCCGCGCCCGCCTTGGGCTTGCTGCCGGGATACGCCTCCACGAACTTCCGGAACCGTCCCACCGTCACTTCGAACCGATCCAGCGAGAAGCCGCTCACCCTTGCCGAATATCGCTCGTCGTTGTCCCGGTTGAAGCTCCCGCCGGCCACCTCCAGGCTCGCGCAGCAGCTCTCGTCGCCGCGCGGGCCGCATGTCTCCTCCAGCCCGGCGCAGCTCGGCGGAGCGGAGCACGCCCCTCCGCTGCACTCCCCTCCGGGACCGGTCCCGCCGCCCGCTCCAGGACCGCTCCCGCCGCCCGCTCCAGGACCGCTCCCGCCGCCCGCTCCAGGACCGCTCCCGCCGGTCTCTCCTTCGTGCAGGTAATAGCCGTCGTCCAGCCCCACGAGCGTCCCGCACCCGCCGCTCATGACAGCCCACGCCGCCCATATCCATGCCGCGTGCTTCCACTTCGCCATGTCCTCATTTCTACAGCCCCGGCGCGGAGGCTGTCCACCGCTGCGCATGGCCGGCGGCGAGCGCCGTCGACGATCCCCGCCGCGTGATCGTCGAGGTCGTTCGGCGCGATCTTCCCCGCCGCGAGCTTCGCCTTGACCTGCGCGGTAGCGACGCCACCTCGCGCCGCGACCTTTTACGATTGCTCGGGAGCGTCTCGGTCGTCGTCGGCCTCCGCTCTCAAGACCCTCGCCTCGAGGCTGGACAGGATGAACGTGCACATGCGAAGGATCGCCTTGGCATCCTCTGTCGTGAGCTCCGGGTGCTTGGATCGGATCAGATCTGCACCTTCGACGCTCTCGAGCTGCCACATGACGTCGGACAGCAGGAGGTCCTTGCCGCGCACCTTCAGGCCGTAAACGTCCTCCGGCTCGCCCTCGTACCCGGGCACCTTGCCATATTCGATCCGCTCCGAGCACGCCACGTTGTCTGGCGTCTCGGATGCATACCTCAGAAACGCCTTCTTCACGACCCTGTCAGGATCTTCAGCCGAAGCCGCGCCGGATCTGAGCCGGTCCGCGACCTCGATCAGACAATCAACGAACTCGTGGTGAGTGGAGATCATCGCCTCCTCCTTCCGCTGCCCTGCGAGAGGGGCGTCACGGAGATGCCGCCCTGGACAATACGCTCGTTGAACGCATCCAGCAGATTGGAGCCGACACCATACGAGCCCGGCTCGTTGGACTTGACCATGACTTTGTCCGCGTTGTCCTTCTCCGTCCCCTCCATGCGCTCGTAATCGACCTTGCGCGAAGGATCGTTCAACCAATCCTTCGTTCCCTCCTTCATCCTGAGCTCTACCCGGTGAGTGTAGTTCGACGAGGCCCCTAGATCCCTGGGATTCCGCGGCTGCGCTGCTTCGGATATCCATTTCGCCGCCCTCGAGGGTGTGCTGCCGTGCATTCTAGGCACGAGTCCGCCGGCATTCCGAATCGCGTTGGCCTCGGCTTCCGACACGAACCTGACGAAAACCTCACACTTCAGGCCCAGCGGGTCGATCCACCCGAGGGCGTTTGGGGCGTAGGAGTACAGGTTTCGTCCGCCGGCGAGCCCCAGCGGATCCGGGCTGCACCATCGCCCCACCTCCGGGTCGAAGTACCGGAACCGCGTATAGCACAATCCGGTCTCCTCGTCCGCGTACTGCCCCAGCAGCCGGAAGGGGCTCTCCACCGGACGCGCGGGCTGCGCCGCGGGGTCCTTCCAGGCATCGATGACCCGCCCCCACGCCGAATGCACCGCCGACCATGCCACCCGCCCGTCCGGCCCAACGAGCTCCTTCGGCATCCCGAGGTGGTCGCTCACCACCGCGAACACCTGCCCCTGCTCCGCTTGCAGCAGCGGCACGAACGTCCCCGGATCATGCACGAACACGCGTGCGCCCCGCGTCCTCTCCAGATCCGCTGCCAGCTCATCCCCATCCCAAAGGAACTCCACCATACGGTCCGCCGCCTCGGCTCCCGCTGGGACGAGCTCCTTGCGCACCCGCCTCCCGAACGCGTCGTACGAGAAGCGTACCCGCGTCCCGTCCGGCCGGCGCACCTCGCGCAGCCGGTCGCGGCAGTCCCACATGTACTCGGTCGCCGCGCCCTCAGCGCCCCCTGCGCGTACACCGAGGTCGATCTTGACGACGCGCCGCCCCCGCGCGTCGTACGTATGCTTGGCCTTGCCCGTCTGCCGCAGCAGGTTTCCCGGGGCGATCTCCCATTCCGGAGACGCCGCCTGAGCTTCGAGCCCCTCGAGCATCTTCTGGAGCGAGCCCGCCGCGTCGTACGCGAACACCTCGCGGAGCGAGCCGCGCTGAGCCTCGAGGAGCTGGTCGATCCGGTCGTACCGGTACGTGGTCGCGCCCCATCGACCGTCCTCGATACGCGTCACGCGCCCAAGCGCGTCGTAGCTCCACCTCCGCTCGACCAGGCCCTCGACGATCGCGGCCCCGGGCGCCGACGCCGATACCCGCTGCTCGATCAGCCGATTCATCGCGTCGTACCCGCTCTGGATCGACACCTGCTCATCCGGACGACCGCGCCAGACCTCCCGTCCGAGCACGTCGCGCTCGATCTCCATCCGGTAGCCGTCGTGCTCCACGGCGATCAGCGCGTCCAGCGCGTCGTATACGTACTTCGTCGTCGCGCCGTTCGGCAGCACCCGCTTGGTCCGCCGCCCGAGCGCGTCGTACTCGAACCGAAGCGCCTTGTCTCCCTGCCGCTCCGTCACGACCCGCCCGAGCTCGTCCCGCTCGAACATCGTGACGACCTTGCTCTCCCCCTCCTCCACGACCGCGGCGAGCAGCCGCCCGAGCGTGTCGCGCGGATAGGTCGCTATCCCGTCGGTCGACTTCTCGAAGATGATATTGCCGAGCCGATCGTGGTTGAACGATCGGAAGCTCCCGTCCGGGTAGTCGACTCGCGCCAGGTTTCCGGCCTTCGAATAGCCGTACTTCAGCGCCCGCCCGTCGAACGTCAGCTCCTCGGCGATGCGACCGGCGACGTCGTACGTGAACGCATACACCTCTCCACGCGGGTTCTCGATCTCCCGGAGGCGCTCCGTGGACGTATACCGGAAGGACCACGTGTTCCCATCGGGCTGCGTGATACGCGCGAGCACCCCCGTGCCCGCATACTCCATCGCCGTCACACGCCCGAGGGCATCCGCGATGCGTGCGACGTTGCCTTGCGCGTCGTAGGCTTGCCGAGCGATCGTTCCATCCGGACGATGGATTTCGATCGGCCTGCCCAGCCGATCGTACGTGAGCCGCGTCACCCTCCCGAGCGCGTCCGTCATCGACACGGGGCGCCCGAGCGTATCGTACTCGAACGTGGTCCGCGCGCCGCGCGCGTCCGTCTCGGCGATCACATCGTGCCGAGCGTCGTATTCATACCGCACGACGGGCCCCTCGGGCCCCTCGATCGAGCACAGGCGCCCTCGGTCGTCGTGCGACAGCTTGTACGTGATCCCGGTCGGATACTGCACCTCGATGAGGTTTCCCCGCGCGTCGTGCGCGTAGAGCGTCTCCAGGCCGTCGGACCCCGTGCGCTTGACGGGGAGATCCCCCTCGTACGCCCAGGTCGTCACGTTGCCCGCCGGATCCACCACCCGCACGAGGTTGCCGCGCGCGTCGCGCTCGAAGCGCGTCGCGTCCCCCGCGCCGTTGCGCTCCTCGACGACGTGGCCATCCTCGTCGTACGCGCGCTCCGCCAGGACGACGCCGGTCGTCGTCTCTTCACGCGTGACGAGCCCGTCGTCGTCCCACGTATAGATCTTCGGCTCCTGGCTCTCCGTCCTCGTCGTCTGCGCCCGCTCGTCGGCGTAGAGCTCGACCTCGTGCAGTCCGTCGGGTCCCCACGTCCGCACGCATCGCCCGCTCTCGTCGTCGTAAGCGTACTGGAAGCGCGCGCCCCCCTTGAGCCGGGCGGCGATCATCCGATCCGCGCCGTCGTACTCGTACTCCTCGACGTTCCCGAGCGCATCGACCACGGCCGCGAGGTTCCGGGCCTTCGAATACCGGTACTCCACCGATTGCTCGACGCGGCCGTCGACGCGCACGTCGAGCCGCGCGAGACGGCCGCGGTCCCACGTGAAGAGGACCTCGCGCTCGGCCGTGTCGACCACGCGCGAGAGCAGTCCCTCCTGGTAGTCGAGCGTGATCGCGTTACCGTTCGCGTCCTCGATCGAGCGGAGCAGCGCCCTGCGCCCCGGGCCGGAGAACACGCGGGTGATGCGGTTCTCCGGGCTGTAAACGCGGTAGCTCCCGTCGCGGCCGACGCGGAGCTCGAGCCGCTCGCCGCGGTGAAACGTCGCCTCGCCTGCGCTCACCTTGTCGAAGTAGATCCATCGGCCTTCGCCATCGTGCAGGTCGATCGTCTCCTCGCCCTCCTCGATCCACTCCTCGAGGCTGTGGGCCCACCCCGGCCCCAGCGCCGCGTCGCGGTCGTCCTGGCGTGAAGAGGCATATCGACGCTCGATGACGAGCGGAATGGCCCCGGGCAACGAGAGATCGGTCGCCTCGTCGACGACCTCGCCTGTCGCCACGTCGACGGGGTGCCCCTCGCATCTCCGCTTGCGCGACGGCCGCCCGGACGATTGCCTGCGTTTCCGGGGGCGCTTCGGTCCCCTACTCCCGCCGCGCCCTCCGCCCCCCTTGCCGCCGCTCCCCTTGACCACGATCCCGTCGTTGCCCTTCTTCTTCGGCTTCTTCGCCCCTCCGCCGGCGGCGTCGTCGCCCTTCTTGCCTGCCTTCCCGGCGCCCTCTTTCCCCGCCCTCTCGGCGCCTTCTTTCCCCGCCCTCTCAGCGCCTTCTTTCCCCGCCCTCTCGGCCCCCTCCTTGCCCGCCCCCTCGGCCCCCTGCTTGCCCGCCTGCTCCGCGCCCTGCTTGCCCGCCTGCTCCGCGCCCTGCTTCCCCGCCTGCTCCGCGCCCTGCTTCCCCGCCTGCTGGGCCACCTCTTGCGCCCCCTGCTTGGCTCCTTGCTGACCGACCCCTTCCGCGATGGCTTTGCCCGCCTTCGCGGCCAGCCTCCCCCCCGTGGCCGCCGCGCCTGCGAAGGGGATCATCCCCGCCGCGGAGATGGCCGCGTTCACGTAGTCGCCTTCTGCAAGGTAGATGGCCGCGTTGAGCCCATCGGCGATCTCACCGATCCCTGGGATGAAGCCGGCGATATCGAGCCCGGTGTGGACCCAGTCCGAGGCCTTCTCCCACCAGCTCTTCTCGGCCTCCTCGCGCATCTTGTTGAGGTCCACGAGCGGCCCGGCATAAGGCGCGAGCCCGTGGGCCATGAACACCACCTTGCCGGTCGTGTTCTCTGGCCCGTTCGGGCCCGCGCAGTTCATCGCGTACAGCGATGTGTGATAGATGATGTTGTTTCCCTGCGCCTGGACGGTCGTGCTGTGCGAGATCGGCCGGCAGTACCCCAGGTTCACCCCGCTCTTGACGCCGCCGCCCGTCCCCGGCTCGTCGCCCTCGACGCGGGTGATCCGGCTCGCCATCGTCGTGGTGTCGAACGTCCCGAGCCTCACCGTGCTCGCCTCGTCCACGCCGGCGGCCAGGCAGGCGCGGATCTGGTACGGCACCGGCTTCATCTCGTCGCCGATGGGCGTCTTGCAGACATCCGGCTCGATGCAGACGACCCACGCGTTCCCCGTCTTGCGAATGCCCTCATTCTCGGCCACGAGTCGTCCCTCCCGGCGCCGCCATGCACGCCTCGAGCGCCTCGATCGGGCGTCGCTTGCTGTACGCACCGCGCCACGTCATGAAAAGGCGCCCTTCCGGCACGTCGATCATCAGCGTGTCGAGGAGCATCGGGACCACCGCGCGCGAGCCCGTCTCGAGCAGCGCCAGCAGGCCGAGCTCGTACCCCGGGAGCCGGAGCTCGAGCGCCCCGTCCGGGTGCAGGTTCTCGAGGACGATCTCCTCGTCGCCGCGGAGATAGCCCGGATATGCGAGATCCGGATGAGCGCTGTTGTAGAACCGGTAATCGAAATCGAGCGGCACGTGCGGCCAGCGCTCGTCGAGCCACGCCTCGTCGTAGGTCCCCGCATGCGCGCGCCGCGGGAGCCATACCCCAGGGATCGGGCCGAGCCCCTCCGGCTTGTGGATCCGGCCGAGCTCGGTGACGGGGTCGTCGGGCGACTCGATCTGCGGCGCCTCGAACGTCACATCGGTCGGCGTCTTCCCCTCGGGGAGATAGCCCTTCCCGACGGGGTTTTGCTCGAACGCGTGGCGGGCCCCCCAGGCGTCCTGGAAGGTCCCGCCGAACGCGTGCTCGTACCGGACGGGCACCTCGCGGCAGGGCTCCGGGTCGGTCAGGCGGTACTCGCTGCCCTCCCGCACCCAGCGCCGCGGTCCCGTCACGCGGAGCGTCTTGTCGACCTTGCCCACGCGCGCGCGGACGAGCCACGCGGGCGCGGGCCAGCCCCCCGGGGCGTGCGCCGTCGCGTTGATGTGGATGTCGCTGCGCTGCTTGAACGGCGCGAGATCCCCCTCCATGCGCAAGCTCGACGAGCGCGCGTCCCCGTGGAACACGTCCTCTCCGGACACCTCGGGCTGCTCCGGATCGAGCTGCGCGACACCTCCAGGGACGATGCGAAAAGCCCCGCGCAGCACGAACACGCCGAACTCGCGACCCTGGGGATCGACGCTGTCGAAGAGAAAAGGCCAGAAACGGGTATAGTTCCGTACGATCATGGCAGCGCCCGTCCAGCGGCTGATCAGTTGAGGTCGATGTACTCGCCGTCGATGTCCACCACCCCCGACGCCGCGATCAGGACCGTATCCCCGTTGACCTCCACCGCGGCGGCCTCCACGCTCGCGCGCTGGCCCGCCTTGACCTCGACGACGGCGCCCGCCGTGGTCGTGATCGTGACCCCCGCCGCGTTCGTGATCGTCACGCCCGCCGACGTCTGGATCGTCGAGCCGGCGGTGATCTGGATGTTCGCGCCCGCGCTCATGCTGATGTTCTCGCCGGCGCTGATCGACACGCTCCCCTCGGCCGTCAGGCTCACGTCCGGCCCCTTCATCGTGAGCGTGGAGCGCCCCGTCGTCTGCGAGATGAACTGATCGGTCATCACGATCTCCGTGGGCGGGATCTTCGGCGGCGGCTCGGGGGGCTGCTGGATCCTGACCGTGTGCTTCTTGCCCACGAGCGTCGTGTCCAGGACGCCGATCGCCGCGGCCCGATCGTTGCCCACCGCAATCGTCTGGTCGTGGCCGACCGCGATCGTCTGGTTGTTCCCCACCGTGATCGCCTCATCGTGCCCGACCGCGATCGTCCGATCGACGCCCGTCGTCTCCGTCTCGTTGTTCTTGACGAGCTTGTTGAGGTCTCTCTGCGCCTGGACGTTGACGAGCTCCCTCCCCGCCGCATCCTCGAACATGATCTCGTTGTAGCCGCCCGTCCCGCCTGTGGAGTTGGTCCTCCACCCGCTCTGCGTCTTGTTGTCTGGCAGCTTGTACGGCACCTTCTGCAGGTTCGTGTACACCCGTCCCACGATGACCGGCCGATCCGGGTCCCCGCTCAGGAAGTCCACCAGCACCTCCTGCCCGACCCGCGGCAAGGTCACGCCGCCGTACCCGGCGCCTCCCCACGACTGGCTCACGTGGATCCAGCAGGAGCTGTTGTCGTCCATCTGGCTCTCGCGGTCCCAGTGGAAGTGCACCCGGACCCGCCCGAACTCGTCCGTGTGGATCTCCTCCCCGGGCGGCCCCACCACGGTCGCGCTCTCGACCCCGTTCACCTTGGGCTTCGGCGTCACGAGCTCCGGCCGGAAGGGGATGTCCGTCCCCCGCGCCGTGCAGCGATGCGACCACTCGCCGTGATGGGCCCCGCTCATCGATGACTCGACGATGAGCAGCGTTCGGCGCTCGGCGAGCGCCTCGTGCGGGTGCCCCGCGATGCTCACCACGCTCCCTGGCGAAAGGTCATGGGCGTTCGTCGCGAAGGTGCAGACCTTCGCGCTGCCGCGCTTCGCGTCGAGCCGCCGCTGCGCGAGGCTCGCCCCCTCCTTCTCGTCGGTGCGCGCCTTGCCCTTGTCGTCGGCGACCGGCGTCGCGTCCCCCTGATCCGCGCCGAAGAGGAACGCGCCCGGCGTGTACTGGTAGCGCTCGAGCTTCTCTTCGAGCCCCTGCCCGCCCGAAGCGCTGCCCACCAGCTTGTAGCCCGGCGGCCGGCGGTAGTCGTGATCCCGCAGCGTGTATTTGCCCGGCCGCACGCGCTTGCCCATCCGGACGTCGGTCACGAACGAGACGCCATGGCCGCGCACCAGGCTCGTATCGTCCAGGAACATCAGCGGAGCCGCACGCTTCACGTTCGCGTGCGGCGCGTCCGACAGGACGAGCCTCGTCTCGTCCCCGATCTGCTCGAACGCGTACGTGATGCCCGCGTCCTCGAGCATCCGGCTCACGAAGGCGAAGTCCGACTCCGCGTATTGCACGCGGTATTTTCGCTTCTTGTAGGCGCCGCCGTCGATCCGCGCCTCGGGCTCGATGCCCCACTCCTTGAGGACCTTGAGCGCGATGTCCGGCTCGGAGGTGTGCTGGAACATGCGGTAGTTCTTCCGCTGGGTGAGGAGCCACATCGTCGGCACGATGGTGAGCTGATACGTCGAGAGCCCGCTCGGCTCGACCCGCACCTGCTCGAGGTGGTTGCAGAGGCCCGACCAGGACCTGTCGTGCGCGCCCGCGTGCAGCGTGAAGCGCGCCGGTTGGCCCACGACGGCGTCGAAGTCGATGCTGGCGTTGTCCGAGACCGCGACGAGGTTGACCTCGAACAGGGACGAGAGCCGCTCTTGTACGGAGAAATTGCGCACGTCGAGCGCGTCGCCCGAAGCGACCTCGATCTCGAGGTTCTTTCCGCCAAGGCGGCTCGCGGCGGCGCCGGCCGCGTTGCCGGCGTCCTTGACCGACACGCCAGCGGTCGCCTGCGAGGGGTCCTCACCATGTGTTTTTACGAACGTCATCCTCGCGCCCTCCTGCGCTCCGGTCCGCTCCATCTGCTTCCGAGCGCCCAAGGCTCCTGTGGAGCCAGGCAAGCCGAATCATGGCTGGGAATGCGTCGAGGAGCGTCTCACGAGATCTGGTTTCCTGTCCAGGACCTGCCGCCCAGGAGGGCCTCGCGCCAATGGCCGTGCGCGCTCGTCCGGGGTACAGAGGCCTTTGGACGTGGGGCTACGCCAAGGTGTGCTTGCTGGCGCCGCTCCGTGGACGATCGCGGGGCGGAAGCGCTCCGCCGCTCAACCTGAAATATTGCATTCTCACCGCACGGATCAGCGTGGATGGCGCGCGGCGGCCAGGCCGCCGCGCGATGCCGCCCACGTCGCGTCCGCCATGGAACGGCGTCCGTGAAGACGAGGTGTGAAATTTCAAGTCTTAAAGTTACATGTGGATGCTCGTACGCTTGCGTTCGATGGATGTGGTGTCGCTGTGCCCGCTGCCGGCGTCGGGGTTCGTCTGGCAGTCGCAGGACGGGAGAACTGCGCAGACCGTCGTTGTCAAAGCCACGTTCGCGCTCGTGCCTGGCAGATCGTGTCTCGCGGCGGAGCAGCAGGCGCCGAGCGAGGAGGACAAGCACTGGGACGACGACCCGGCGCGCAGCGTCGTCGCGCCGAGCGACAGGGTGCCGTACAAGCCGCGCGCCGACGTGATGCTCATCGGGCACGCGTACGCTCCGAGCAAGCGTCCCGCGCGATCGGTGATGGTCCGGCTGGCCGTCGGGGATCTCGACAAGTCCATCGAGGTGTGGTGCGACCGGGTGTTCCGGGCGCGAGATGGCCAGCTCCTCGAAGGACAGGGCTTCACGAAGATGCCGCTCTGCTGGGAGCGCGCCGCCGGCGGCCCCGACACGAACAACCCGGTCGGCGTGCGGTTCGACGCGCCCCCGGACATCTATGGCAGGGTCACGATCCCGAACCTCCAGCCGCCCGGGATCCATGTGTCCAGGCCATCGGATACGTTCGCTCCGGTGTGCTTCGCTCCGATCGCGCGGAGCTGGCCAGGGCGAACATCGTGGCTCGGACATCTGGCCGGCAAGTTCCCGCAGCCTGGATGGGAAGAGCGGCCGCTGCCGGAGGGGCTCGACCCTGTGTACTTCCAGGCGGCGCCCCCGGATCAGCAGCTCGAGCAGATCCGACCCAACGAGCACATCGTCCTCGAGAACCTGAACCCCGAGCACGCCCGCATGGTGACGAACCTGCCGGGCGTCCGGCCGAGGGCGGTCGCGCGCCGGGCCACGGGGGAGCACGAGGAGGTGGCGCTCGTCGCGGACACGCTGTGGATCGACACCGATCGTGGGCTATGCGCGGTGGTCTGGCGGGGGAGGATCGGGCTCAGGCACCCGAACGAGGCGGGGCGGATCGCGGTGACGATCGAGGGCGACGCCGGCGGCCGGGTATCCGGCGATGACGCGAAGCCGTTCCCTCCAGAGACCAGGGACGACGCGGAGAGGCGCGGGGTGGAGGAGGACGCGGAGGGAACGCTCCGGCTGGGAGATGAGGTCAGCGCGGCGGTGGCGCCGGTGATGCCGTTCCAGGGCGGGGGCGAGCCGCGGCAAGCGCCCGCGCCGGCGACGCCGAGGCCAGGGGACGCAGCCTTGCCGTTCAGGCCGGGCGGCCATCCGCCGCGCGCGGTCGAGCCGGCGCCGCCGCATCCACCGCTCGCCGTGAGTCCGCCGCCCCCGCCGCTCGTGGTGCTGCCGCCGGCGGCGGAGGCCGTCTCCCGGCCTGCGGCAGCGGGCCCGTGGAGCCGGCTGGAGGCGGGTGGACGGCCTTCCATCGGTCAGTCCGCGGTGGAAACCCTGGGGCAGTCCGCGGTGCAAGCCCCGGGGGGACCGAGCGCCGGTTCGAGGAGCCCCCCGTCGCCGCCGGCGGAGCCGACCCCGGCATCGGCCGCGCCCGTGCTCGCGCCGAGGCGCGCGCGCGAGATCGTCGATCTGCTCTGGTTCAGCCCCGCGGCGATGCCGCGAATCCGGAAGCACCCGGCGTGGAAGGAGATCCTCGCGGACGTGAAGCCGCGGCCCGACGACGAGGAGCTCGACGACGACATGCCGCCGGGCAAGCGGCCGTCGGCGAAGGATCGCCGCGACGCGCTGGCGATCCTCGCGCGCGGGCAGGCGACGCGGGTCGAGGAGCTGGAGCAGGCGATGACGGACGCCGTGGGCGAGGACGGGGCGTTCGTGCCGCCGCTCGTGCTGGTCGCCGGGGAGCTGGAGTTCCCGTTCGATGAGGTGGAGACGCTGAAGGCGCTGGTGGCCGCGGCGAGCGCGCTCGTGATGGCGGACAGGAAGCTGAAGGAAACGGTGGAGGCGATCCACGAGGTCTTCAAGATGCCCTGGGTGCAGGGGGCGACGAGCGTGGTGGAGGGGTTGACCGCGCAGCTGCGCGAGGCGCTGGGCCAGAATCGGGTGGTATCGTCGAAGACGATCGAGGCGCATGCGGAGAGGGCGCTGCTCGAGCACAGGCATTTTCAGAAGAGGCTGGTGATGGGGCAGATGAGGCTGCGCGCGCTGCTCTCCTCCACGGGAGGTCACGTGAAGGTGCCGGTGTACTGGCCCGAGGCCGTGGGGAGGGACTTACCGGGTCTCCAAAGAATGCAAGTGCGCATGATCGCCGCGCTTGGAATGCGCACCGAGCACCAGGAGAGCGCCGCCATCGCGCTGCGAGCCTGCTCGCTCGCGAGGCGAGGATTCATTTGAGTCGATGGCATCCAGGGGCCGACGCGGCGAGCGCCGACCCGCCGCGCCCGTAGCCGCGCGCCGGCCCCGGATTCCCTGGACGCGCCCCGGGCCGGCGTGGCCCGCGGGTTGCTCCCTTCCCGGTGCGGGACAGACCGCGCGGGAGGGTTTCAGTCATGCGGAAGTGCGTTCGCGATTCGGTGGTCGTCATCACCGGGGCATCCTCGGGGATCGGCAGGGCGGCGGCGATCGCGTTCGCGCGGCGCGGCGCGAGGGTCGTCGTCGCCGCGCGGAACGCGGCGGCCCTCGAGGCGGTCGCCGCCGAGTGCGCGAGCGCCGGCGCGCGGGCGCTCGCCGTGCCGACGGACGTGCGGGACGAGTGCGCCGTCAGGGCCCTGGCCCGCGCCGCGATCGAGGTGTTCGGCACGATCGATGTCTGGGTGAACAACGCCGCGGTGTTCCTCTACGCGCGCGCCGACGAGGCGCCCTACGAGACCTACCGCCAGGTCATCGAGACGAACCTGCTCGGCTACGTGCACGGAGCGCGGGCCGCGCTGCCCTGCTTCCGCGCGCAGGGCGCCGGTGTGCTCATCAACAACGTCTCCGTGCTCGGCAAGTTCGGCGCGCCGACGATGAGCGCTTACGTGATCTCCAAATTCGGGGTCCTCGGCCTCGCGTCCTGCCTGAGGCAGGAGCTCGCCGGCACGCCGGACATCCACGTCTGCACCCTCCTGCCCGCGGCGGTCGACACCCCGATCTACCAGCACGCCGGCAATTACACCGGCCGCGCCGTCCAGCCGATCCGGCCGGTCCTCGACCCCGAGCGGGTCGCGGCCGCGATGGTCTCCCTCGCCGAGCGGCCGCGGCGCGAGGCGTACGTCGGCGCCGGCCGCATCGTCGCCGCGGCGTTCGCCGCCTTCCCGGGCCTCACCGAGCGGGTGCTCGCGGCGTACACGACCCGCGCGACTTTCCTGGATCGCGCCGCCCCGCACACCGACGGCAACATCTTCTTGCCGATGAAGCACTGGACCTCCGTGACCGGCGGGTGGCGCGCGGCCTCGGGCCTCGCCGCGCTCCTCGACACCGCCCGGGCCGCCGCGCAGCTCGCGCTCGAGATCCCGTCCGCGGCGATCGAGCGCCTCAAGCCACGGTGATATCGCCGATCTGGCACCTTCCGTACGCGATCTCCTGGCCGTCCTGACGCGCTGTCGTTCCAGGAGTGTCTCCCAACCTCGGGGATTCTGTGACGCGTTCTCCACCGACGGTCGGCATGCTGCGCCCCGATCAACGATTCAATGAGAAGTAAGGAGGCGCAACGATGAGCCGATATGTGGCGCGCACGCTCCGAAGCGATGACTTTTCGACGCTGATGGAACTCGAGGCGGCGCTCTTCGGAAGCGCAGGCGAGGGCGAGCTCGGGCGGTATTACATCCGTCTTTGCTGCGATTTCTTCAAGGACTCTTGCTTCATGGTGGAGGCCGCGGGCAAGCCCGCGGGTTACCTGCTCTCCTTCGCGCGCGGCAAGGAGGTCTACTGCACGACCCTCGCCGTCCTGCCCGAGTACCAGGGCTCCCGCGCGACGCACACGCTGCTCCGGGCGTTCGTCGGTTCGATCCTCGGATGGGCGGAGTCGTGCTGGTTCACCGTCGAGGAGGACAACCACGCCGCGCGGGCGCTCCACGCCATGCTTGGCGCCAAGGAGATCGAGGTCCGCCCCGACTTCTACGGCACCGGACACCCGCGCATCATCTCGCGCATCGATCGCGACGCGTTCATGGCCCTCCGGGCCCGCTTCGAGCGGGTCGGGCTCGTCGATCGCTCGGCCGAGGCGAAGGAGCCGCGCGCGGCCGACGGCGGCGGCATCGTCGCGGTGGCCTGAGGCGGACAGACCATGACGACCACCGCTCCGCTGGACGCCGCACGCCGCCCGGGGACGGCGGGCGACTGGCCGTGGACCGAGGCGTTCTCCGTCGCCAGCCGGGTCTCCGGCGTGATGGGGCTCGCCCTCGACACCGTGTTCCGGACCAGCCTCTTGCCCGAGCTGCCCGCCTCGCGCAACCGCGAGCGGGCGCGCCTCCTGCACGGGATCGCCAGGGAGCTCTGCGCGATGCACGCCCTGCGCGTCCGCGTGACCGGCGCTCTCCCGGCGCCGCCGTTCGTGCTCGTGGCCAACCACGTCAGCTACCTCGACCCGATCGTCCTCGCGTCGCTCACCCCCTGCACCGCCATCGCCAAGCAGGAGATCGGCGGCTGGCCGATCGTCGGCGACCGCGCGCGCGATCTCGGCGTGCTCCTCGTCGACCGGCGGCGCCCGGAGAGCGGGGCGCGCGTGCTCCGGTCGGCGCTCCGCGCCCTGCGCCACGGCGTCCCGGTGCTGAATTTCCCGGAGGGCTCCACGACGCGCGGAGAGGAGGTCCTCCCCTTCCGCAAAGGCATCTTCGGCCTCGCCCGGATCGCGGGCGTCCCCATCGTGCCTGCGGCGATCACCTACGATGCCCCGGAGCTCTGCTGGGCGGGCGACGACACCTTCGTCCCCCATTATCTCCGCTTCTCCATGCGCCGCGAGGCGAGCGCCTGCATCACCTTCGGCCCCCCGCTCGGCGATCACGGCGGCGCGGCCGATCTCGCGGAGCGCGCCCGCGCCGTGATCCTGGACCTCTTGAGCCTTTAGGAGATCTCATGTCGCAACAACGAGCCGCCGCGTACCTGCGGCACGGACAGACTCCCTTCTTCCGCCTCCCGACCGCGAGCTTCCAGGAGGCCGGCGCGGCGGCCTACGCCGGCGCCGACGCCGTGCTCCTCGGCGTCCCGTGGGACGGGAGCGTCACCTACCGCCCGGGCACCCGGTTCGCGCCCTACGAGCTGCGCCGCGTCAGCGCCCTCGTGCAGTCCTATCACCCCGGCCACGGCATCGACGTGTTCCGCGCGCTCCGCGTGCTCGACGGCGGCAACGTGCCCTTTCCCCCGTTCCACGCCGACTCGGTGCGCGAGCTCGTCCAGGCCTCGGTCGACGAGGTGCTCGCGGCCGGCGCGGTGCCGTTCGTCGTCGGCGGCGACCACTCCATCGCGCTCCCGGTGCTCCGCGCGCTCTCGCGGCGCCACGGCCCCATCACGGTCGTCCACGTGGACGCCCACTTCGACACGAGCACGTCGGAGGTGTGGGGCGAGCCGTTCCACCACGGCACGCCGTTCCGCAACGCCATCGACGAGGGGCTGATCGGCCAGGGCGGGCTCCACCAGATCGGCATCCGCGCGACGTGGGGCCACCCGGAGGAGGGCGCCTTCGTGGCGCACGCCGGGGCGACCCAGTACGGCATGGACCGGCTCGACTGGGAGGGCGCCCCCAAGGTCGCGGCCGCCATCTGCGCCGCGGTCGGCGATGCGCCGGTCTACGTGTCGTTCGATATCGACGGCGTCGACCCCGCCTATGCCCCGGGCACCGGCACGCCCGTGCCCGGCGGGCTCACCTCGCGCGAGGCGATCCAGCTGCTCCGCGGCCTCGCGGGGATCAACCTCGTCGGCATGGATCTCGTCGAGGTGTGCCCCGCGCTCGACCACGCCGACATCACCCTTCACCTCGGCGCGCACCTCCTGTTCGAGGGCCTCGCCCTCCTCGCGACGAAGAAGGTCAACCGGCCGCTCGGCGGAGGGTGACCTGGATCTGATCTCAGCTTCGGCGAAGACGGCGAGATAAAAGCGCCCGGCCGCGCCGCGCGGAGGCTCAATCCGCTGGCGCCCATCGCCATTCCGGTGTCACATAAGAGACACTGGGATGACACGCTCGCCCGATCTTTCCGGTCGTTACGCCGATCTCCTGCAGCTGGACGCCGCCTGGGCGCGCCTCGCGCGAACGCACGGCGGACGGGAAATGACGGTGGGGACGTCCACCCATGGACGACCGTTACGGCGCTATGACTTCGGCAATCCGCTGGGCCCGACGTTCCTGCTGACGTCGCTCATGCACGGGGTCGAGGTGATCGGCGGGCTCGCGCTGCTCGACGCGGTCCGGTCGCTCCTCTCGGGCGGGCGGGGTGGCATTGCCGCGCACGCGCGGCTCGTCGTGATGCCGGTGGTCAACCCCGACGCGTTCGCCGGCAACCTGGAGCGCCTCCGCGACGAGCGGTGGGCGTCGCAGCGGTGCAACGCCCGCGGCGTGGATCTGAACCGGAATTTCGCCCCGCTGTCCGCGTCGCGGCCGCTGCACCCGTTCGCGGGGTCGCGGCTCCGGTGGTCGCCGCATTACACGGGGCCGCACGCGTTCTCGGAGCCCGAGTCGCGCGCGCTGCGCGACGTCGCGCTGGAGACGCGGCCCGCGCTCGCGCTCGGCTTTCACAGCTGCGGCAACCTCCTGCTCTACCCGTGGGCGCACACCGGCGCGCCCAACCCGCGCGCCTCCCTGTACCGGGCGCTCGGCGACGCCTTCTGCCGCGCGCTGCCGCACGAGCGGTACGACATCCGGCAGGCGGCGCACTGGTACCCCACGGTCGGCGACATGGACGACTGGCTCGACGCCAACCTGGGGACGCTCGCCTTCACGGTGGAGGTCAGCCGTCCCGCGCGCTCGCTCCGCGATTTCCGCCGGCTGCTCAACCCGTTCTGGTGGCTCAACCCGCGCGAGGCCGACGCGGCGATCGAGAACGTCGTCCCCGGCGTGGGCGCGCTCCTCGGCGACGCGCTCGACCGCGGCGTGGGCCGGGCGGCCCCGCAGGCGCCGCCGCGCCTCGAGGAGCCGGCGGAGCTCTTCGCCGACGCCGCCGAGTGATGCCCCCGCGCTCGCGGCCGGCGCCCGGTTGACCGCGGCGGCCGCCCCGCGCCGGCCGGCCGCCGGGCCCGATCAAAAAGTGCCAGTCCCGCACGCTGCATCCACTATCCTTCGCATGTGGACGCTGACTCGCACCGCCTGCCGACGACCGTCAGGGTCAGCCTGAGCGCGGCGGAGCCCCCGGCGAGCGCGGACGAGTCCGACGTCTGGCAGCACGAGGCCGACGAGATCGTCGACGGCAAATACCAGCTGGTCCGGCCGCTCGGGCGCGGGGGCATGGCGGAGGTGTGGCTCGCCGTCCACCTCACGCTCAAGACCGAGCTCGCCATCAAGTTCCTCAGCGTCTCGCTGACCGGCGACCCCTCGCGGAGCCGGACCGTCCTGGAGAGGTTCCGGTTCGAGGCCCAGATCTCGGCCCGCCTGGGCGCGCGCACGCGGCACATCGTCGCCGTCCACGACGCGGGCGTTCACGACGACATCCCTTATCTCGTGATGGAGTACATCCGGGGTCGGACGCTGTTCGCCGAGGTGCGCGCGAAGGGGCCGATCGATCCGAAGCGCTTCGCGGACATGCTCGATCAGATCGCGGACGCGCTCACCGTCGCGCACGACATGGGCATCGTGCACCGCGATCTGAAGCCCTCCAACGTGATGATCCTCGACGATCCCGCGGAGCTGACGGTGAAGGTCGCCGATTTCGGCATCGCCAAGGCGCTGCACGGCGATCTCGGCCTCGACCGGCCGCGCGAGACGGAGGCCGACGTCATGCTGGGCTCGCCGAACTACATGAGCCCCGAGCAGCTCGCCACGCCGCTCGCGGTCGACGCGCGGGCCGACGTCTGGGCGCTCGGCGTCCTCGCCTACGAGGTGCTGACCGACTGGCCGCCGTTCCAGGGCAACACCATCGCCGAGCTCATCGTGGCGGTCAGCACCCGGGATTTCGAGCCTGCCACGGAGATCCGGCGGTCGCTCCCCCGGGGGCTCGACGGCTGGTTCTCGCGCGCCCTCGCGAAGGAGCCGGCGCGGCGGTTCACCTCGATCCGCGAGATGGTCCGGGCCTACCGCGACGCGCTCGCGGCGCCGCCGCCCGCGCCCGCCAAGGCCCCGCCCGCGCGGCGGCCGGCGGCGCTCGCCGCCGTGGCCGTCGCCTGCCTGGGCACGCTCGCCGGCACCGCCGCGCTCGCGTGGAGCATGCTCGATCGACCGCCTGCCGGGCAGGAGGCGGCGCGGCACCTGCCCCCCGGCGTGCGCGGCGCCCTCCAGGAGCCCGCGCTGCGCCCGCCGCCGCAGCAGCCGCCCGCCGCGGCGGAGCCGCCCGCCGCAGCGGAGCCGCCGTCCGGCGCCGCGCCGGCGGACGAGCCCGCTCCCTCCGCCACGGCGACCGCCTCCGCGCGACCGCGCTCGACCCAGCCCCGTCCGGGGGTGGACGGGGCCGCTCCCCGCGCCACGGCGACCGCCACGCCCGCGCCGCCGCGGCCCACCGTGCCCCGGCGCCGCAAGGAGATCGACAAGAGTGAGATCCTTTGAGCGACAGCTCATCACGCTGTGCAGCGCCGCCTTGCTCGCGGCGGCGCCGACGCCGGCGCTCGCCATCGGGGCCGAGGAGGACGCGAAGACGCTGTTCGCCCGGGGCCGCGAGCTGCGGAGCGCCGGCCAGTGCGAGCAGGCGGTCATCGCCTTCCGGAGCGCGCTGGAGATCTACCCCGAGGGGCTCGGCGCGCTGCGGAACATCGCCGAGTGCGAGGAGGAGATGGGCCGCTATGCCTCGGCGAGGCGGGACTGGTGGGATCTCCGCCGCGCGGCGCTCCAGTCCAACGAGGCGAAGTACGCCGGGTGGAGCGACGACGCCGAGCTCCGCTACCGGGCGCTCGGCAACAAGGTCGGGACGCTGACCATCCGCCTGCAGGGCGCCGAGGGGCGGTCGGCGCGGGTGGTGCTGGACGGCAAGCCCCTCGATCCGAGGCTCCTCGGCGTCGCGCTCGAGCGCGATCTCGGCGCCCACACGATCGAGCTCTTCTACGACGGCGCCGCGCCGCTCGCGGAGCGCGTCGAGCTCACGCCGGGCGCCCAGCGGGACGTGACGCTCACCGTGCCCGCGGCGCTCCCGGCGCGCGACGCGCGCGGCGCCCCGAGCGCCGCGGCCGCGCCGCGCTCGTCCAGCGGCGTCCGCACGGGCGGCTACATCGCGCTCGGCGTGGGCGGCGCGGGCGCGATCGCGACCGCGGTGGCGCTGGCCGTGCGCGCCGGCGCGCTGTCGGCGGTCGAGGACGGGTGCTCCCCGGCGGGCGGAGGCGGCTACGTGTGCCCTCGGTCGCTGCAGGGGGACTACGACACGGGGAAGACCGCGACGACGCTCGCGGGCGTCTTCGCCGGGGTCGCGCTGGTCGGCATCGGCACCGGCGTCACGCTGCTCCTGCTGAGCCCTTCCGAGACCGCCTCGCCCGCGCCCGGCGAGCCGCCCGTGGCGGAGATCTCGGTCACGCCGTCGCCGGGCGGCCTCGGCTCGCGCCTCCTCGTGAGGTTCTGAGCTCCGGCGCGCGGCGCGGGCCTTGCCTCACCTCGCCGCGAACACGGGCTGACGTCTGCGCGCGCACAGGGCGCCTCGCCCTCGTGGAGCCGCGCCCCGGACGAGGCCGCGCTCCCGCGCGGCGGCGTGGGGCGGCGCGCTCCTCTGGCGGAGGGTCTCCTCGGCCTGCGCAGGCGAGCTGACCCAGGTTGGGGAGGAGTGTGTCATGACGAACCTCGAACCGATCTCCGAGGTGCCGCCGCTGGCCGGGCGAGACCAGGCTGGGGCGCGCAGAACAGCAGGACGGGCGGAGCGCCTGGCCTCCACGATCGGCGGCAGCGCCCTCGTGGCGTACGGGTTCGCTCGCCGCAGCGTGCCCGGCCTGGTCCTCGCGCTCGCGGGCGGGGCGCTGATCCAGCACGGCGTCTCGGGCCGCCGCGGCGCCGCCCGCGCGCCCGACGATCGCTCTCCGCCTCGCGCGCCGCTGCTCCGCGCCGGCCGCCTGTTCGGCGCGCCGGCCCCCGCGGCGACGCGCGTCGCGCGCGCCGTGACCGTCGCGAGGCCCGCGGCCGATCTCTACAAATTCTGGCGCAATTTCGAGAACTTACCTCGCTTCATGGAGCACCTCGCCGAGGTCGAGGTCATCCACGATCGCCGCTCGCGGTGGACGGCGAGGGCGCCCGGCGGCGGGTCGGTGTCATGGCAGGCCGAGATCATCGAGGACCGGGAGGGCGAGCTCATCGCGTGGCGCTCTCGCGAGCCGGCCGACATCGAGAACGCGGGCTCGGTCCGGTTCGTCCCTGCGCCGGGCGGCCGCGGCACCGAGGTCCACGTGACGATCGACTACAAGGCGCCCGCCGGCGCGCTCGGCCGGGGGATCGCGAAGGTCTTCGGCGAGGAGCCGGATCAGCAGCTCAGGGACGACCTCCGCCACTTCAAGCAGCTCATGGAGGCGGGGGAGATACCGACGATCGAAGGACAGCCCAGCGGCCGGAGATCGGCCGTGCTGGGGGGGTGAGGCCATGCGCGCGCTCTGCTGGAACGGGGTGAACGATCTCCGCGTCGAGACGGTGCCGGATCCGCGGATCCTCGCCCCGCACGACGCCATCGTCCGCGTCCGGATGTCGTCCGTATGCGGCTCGGATCTGCACCTGATCGACGGGTACGTGCCGACGATGAAGAAGGGCGACATCCTGGGGCACGAGTTCGTCGGCGAGGTCGTCGACGTCGGCCCGGACGTGAGCAAGCTGAAGAAGGGCGACCGCGTCGTCGTCTGCTCGATCGTCGGCTGCGGGCATTGCTTCTATTGCGAGCACGCGCTCTGGTCGCTCTGCGACAACTCGAACCCGAGCCACGCCGTGCTCGACGAGGTCTTCGGCGACACGACCGCCGCCATCTTCGGCTATAGCCACGCCTTTGGCGGCATCGCCGGCAGCCACGCCGAGTACGTCCGCGTCCCGTTCGCCGATCAGGGCGCCTTCCAGGTTCCGGAGGCGGTCCCGGACGATCGCGCGGTGTTCGCGGCCGACGCCTTGCCGACGGGCTACATGGCCGCGGACATGTGCGGGATCCGCCCCGGCGACGTGATCGCGGTGTGGGGGGCCGGCGGCGTGGGGCAGATGGCGATCCTCAGCGCGTACCTGCTCGGCGCGGAGCGGGTCATCGCCATCGACCGGCTCCCCGAGCGCCTCCAGCTGGCCAGGGAGCGCGGCCGCGCCGAGGTGCTCAATTACGAGGAGGTGGACGTCCGCGAGGCGCTCCGCGAGATGACGGGGGGCCGCGGCCCCGACGCGTGCATCGACGCGGTCGGCATGGAGGCGCACGGGCGCGGCCTCGAGTACGCCTATGACCGCGCCAAGCAGGCGATGCGGCTGGAGACCGATCGCCCGATCGCGCTGCGCCAGGCGGTCATGGCGTGCCGCAAGGGCGGCACGGTCTCGATCGTCGGCGTCTATGGCGGGCTCATCGACAAGTTCCCCATGGGCGCCGCCATGAACAAGGGCCTTGTCTTCCGGATGGGGCAGCAGCACGGCCAGCGCTACATCCCGCGCCTGCTCGAGCACCTCGAGCGGGGCGAGATCGATCCCTCGTTCCTCGTGACGCACCCGATGAGCCTCGAGGAGGGGCCGCGCGGATACCAGCTCTTCAAGAAGAAGCAGGATGGCTGTGTGCGCGTCGTCTTCACGCCGGCGGCGAGCGCCTGAGCCTGCGCCGCCGGCCCGCGGCGAGGGCACGACCGGCGCCGCGACGCTCGACCTCTCGGCCGGCGAGCGCGGCCCCCGCGCGCCGCCGGCCGAGCGCGTCGTTGCGGGGGCGGCCATGAACGGATCTCGCTGGACGGCGACGGAATGGGCGCGCGGCGCTGAGCTTGTCTTTCCGCCCCGGGGCGCTACCCCTTGACGAGGCACGGGGCGCGCAGACGGCGAGGTCGAGATGAGCTCACGGCGGAACAAGATCCTTGGTTCGGTGGCAGGCAGCGGCGCGGTCGCCGTCCGCGGGGCGGCCGAGGCGCTGTTCTCGGTGGCGGGCAAGGGGCTGCTCGACGAGGGCGCGCGGGAGGGCCTGCGGCGCGTGATGGTCGAGAACACCACGGCGGTCGTGGACGCGCTCGCGCCGGGGCTCTCGCTGGGGGCGCAGGCGACGGCGAAGGTCATCGTGGATCACGGCGGAAAGCAGGCGGGCGCGCTCGTCGCTCAGGAGGCGGCGCGGCAGGCGGGCCAGGCGGCGCTCGCCGATGGCGCGTCGGCGGCGGTCGCCAGGACGCTGGCCCGCGAGGTGATGAAGACCGCGGGCCGGGAGGTCCTGAAGGGCGCGGGCAAGGCGGCCGGGATCGGGTTCGTCATCGACGGCGCCTTCGGCGCGTACGAGGGGGTCACGGCCTACCAGCGCGGCGAGATGACGAGGAAGGAAGCGATCGCGCACGCGGCCCAGGAGGCCTCGACGGGCGCCGTGGCGACCGGCGCCGGCGTGCTGCTCGCGGCGGGCCTCGTCGCGGTCACCGGGGGCGCGGCGGCGCCGCTCGTCTTCGCGGTGGGCGCCGGCGGCGCGATCGGCGCGAAGCAGGTCCTGCGGCGGCTGGTGGGCCGCGTGTCCTCGAAGATCCTGGTCCGCGCCGTTCCCGAGGGAGGCCAGGTGGGCTGACGCCGCGCGGCGGCGCGTGTGTCGACGAGCGCCGTCGCGGGCTCGGGACATCCGCCGTCGCGCGCCGGGGCTCATCCCGTGCATGGACCGGCCGGCGGCCGCGTGGCGCGCCCGCTCGGCGGCTTTCGCGCGGCGACCGTTCGACGTAGATCATCGTCATGAAGCGACGCGTCCCGCGGCGATCGTTCTTGCGCGTCGGCGGGGCTGCAGCCGCGGCGCTCGCCCTGCCGTTCTCCCTGGTCTTCGCGCGGAGAACGACGGCGAAGAGGGCGTCCGGCCGGTTCGGGCCTCTCCTGCCCGACCCAGCGGGCATCCTCGACCTCCCCGCGGGCTTCACCTACCGGATCCTGGAGCGCGCCGGCGCCGACATGGACGACGGCTACCGCGTGCCCGGCCGCCCGGACGGGATGGGCTGCCTTCCCGGGCCGGATAACACGTTGATCTTGCTCAGGAATCACGAGAACGGGCCGGCCGACGGGAAGATCGGGCCTTACCGGGCCGGGCAGCGCGCGCCGGCGGAGGCGTACGACGCGGCGAGCATGGGCGGCGTCACGAGGGTCGTGCTCGACGCGGCGACGTTCGAGCGCCGCTCGAGCAACCTCGTGCTCGCCGGGACGAACCGGAACTGCGCTGGCGGCGTGAGCCCCTGGGGCTGGCTCACCTGCGAGGAGAACGTCGATCCTCGCCACGGCTATGTCTTCGTGTGCGCGGCGGACGCCTCCAGGGTGGCGCCGCCGCGGCGCCTGACCGGGTATGGCCGCTTCTTTCACGAAGCGGCGGTCGTCGATCCGGCGACGAACATCGCTTACCTGACCGAGGATCGGGCGGACGGCTGCGTCTACCGCTTCAAGCCCGCGGACCCTGCCGCGCCGTTCGAGGGCAAGCTCCAGGCGCTCGCCGTCGTCGGGGCCCGCAAGGTCGACACCTCGGGCTGGGCGCTGGGGGAGCCGCGCGAGATCGCGTGGGTGGACATCGACGATCCCGATCCGCGGGAGGACACGGTCCGGAAGCAGGCCCAGGCCAAGGGGGCCGCCATCTTCCGGCGCGGGGAGGGCGTCTGCCTCTCGCAAGGCGCCGTGTACGTCTGCTCGACCACCGGCGGCCCGGTCGGCGCCGGGCAGATCTTCCGCCTGGTCCCCGCGGGAGACGGCGGCGCGCTCGAGGTCATCGCCCACGCGACGGACACGGAGGAGCTGGACGCGCCCGACAACATCACCGTGGCGCCCTGGGGGGAGCTCTTCATGGCGGAGGACGGCAGCCGGGGGAACTACCTTCGAGGCGTGACGAAGGACGGGCAGATCTTCGACTTCGCGCGCAACGCGCGGAGCAAGAGCGAGCTCGCCGGCGTGTGCTTCTCGCCCGACGGCAAGGCGCTCTTCGTGAACCTGCAGGAAGACGGCCTCACGCTGGCCGTCACGGGCCCGTTCCCCGAGGTCGCCGCGGGCGCCGGCGGCCAGAGCCGCGCGGGGGCGGCGGGGTAGCGCGCCGCACGCGCCGCGCGCCGCTCAGAACGGCGGCGGCGCCGTCTCGCCGGCCGGCAGCGGCCCCGGCTCCGGCGCGTGCTCCGACTCGACCTGGGCTGGCGCCGTCCCCGGCTCCGTCGGTCGCGGCCCCTCGCCCGGCGCCGGCACGACGCCCTGCAGCTCCTCCGGCGCTCCGCCGTCGGCGGCCTCCGCGCCCGCGTCCGCCTCGGGGACCGGCGCCTCCTCGGCCGGCTCCGTCCCGGCGACGAACACCTCGTCGATGGCGTCTTCCTGCCCCTCGCGCGCGAGGAGGCCCGTCAGCGGATCGATCTTCACGCGCACGACGCCGCTCGGCACCGGGAAGTCGGCCGCCGGGCGCTTCGCGTGCGCCTGCTTCATGAAATCCACGAACGCCGGCAGCGCCGCCGTGGCGCCCGCCTCGCCCTTGCCGAGCGGCGCCGCGTCGTCGTAGCCGGTCCACACCGCGCACGCGATGTCGGTCGAGTAGCCGACGAACCAGGTGTCCTTCGACTGGTTCGTCGTCCCCGTCTTGCCGGCGATCGGCCGCCCGAGCGAGCGCGCCTGCTTGGCGGTCCCGGTCTGCACGACGGACGTCAAGAGGCTCGTGAGCACGTAGGCCTCCGGCTCCTCCATCACGCGGCGCGCCGGGGGGCGCGGCGGCAGCGGGATCTCCGCCCCGTCCGGCCCGACGATCTTCGCGATCAGCACCGGCTGCTCGTAGACGCCGCCCGCGGCGATGCTCGCGTACGCGGCCGCCATCTCGCGCGGCGTGACCTCGTAGGCGCCGAGCGCGAGCGACAGATCCGCGCCGAGCTTCGACTGGACGCCGAGCGCGCCGGCGAAGGCGACCACGTTCGAGGCGCCGACGCGCGACAGCGCCGACACCGCGGCCACGTTCACGCTGTGCGCCAGCGCCTCGCGCAGCCGCGCAGGCGACTGCCCCTCGCTCTCGTCGTGGTTCTGCGGGTTGTACCCGGCGACGGCCTGCGGGTTCGTCTCGAGGATCGTCGACGGCGTCAGCGTGCGCGCGTGGATCCCGTAGCCGTAGACGAACGCCTTGAACGTCGACCCCGGCTGGCGCCGCGCGAACGTCGCGCGGTCGAGCCCGCCGCGCACCGCCTCGTAGCCGCCGACGAGGGCGACGACCTCGCGCGTCCGCACGTCGATGGCGACGAGCGCCCCCTCGGGTCCGAGCTCGAGCCGCAGCGGCACCGGGGCCGCGGGCTTCGCCGGGCTGCCCGCGGGCGCGGCGCGCTTCGCCTCTCCGGCGGCGTCCTCGTCGTCTTCCGGTCCCGGCGCGGCCGCCTCGACGACCGGCTCCGGCGCGGGGCCGATCAGGCTGACGCGCACCACCTTGTCGACGTCGGCGAACTTGCTCGGCGCGAGCCCGTTCGGGTTGTACCGCTGGGCGCCGCGGAGCGCGACCGTGCCGTCCAGCGTGCCCACGCGCACCGAGAGCGTCCCCCGGGCGTCGTCGGCGCCGGTCACGACCCCCCGGAAGACCTTGTGGCCGGCCGGCGTCCCCTCGAAGGGCGGCGGCTCCTTCTTGGTCCGCGCGAGCGGGCCGAACAGCTTGTGCCGCTTCGCGTAGGCGTCGAGGTTCTTGCGGACGGCCGCGCGCGCCGCCGCCTGGAGCGCCGGATCGATCGTGGTCGTGATCGTGTAGCCGCCCTGCTGCGCGGCGGGCCCGACGACCTCGCGCAGCACGCGCTGCGCCTCGCCGACGACCTCGGGCGCGAGCTCGGCGAGCGACTCGGTCTCGATGGCGAGCACCACCGGCTCCCGCTTCGCCTGCTCGACCTGGCTCTCGTCCGCGAAGCCCTTTTTGTGCATCTGGTCGAGCACGAAGTCGCGCCGCGCCACGGCGCGCTCGAGGTTCGCGCGGGGCGAGTACACCGACGGCCCCTTCACGACGGCGACGAGCAGCGCGGCCTCGGCGAGCGTCACGTCGCGCACGCTCTTGCCGAAGTAATAGCGGCTCGCCTCCTCGACCCCGTAGCGGCCGTGGCCGAAGTAGATCTTGTTGAGGTAGAGCTCCAGGATCTCGTCCTTCGTGAGCTCCTGCTCGATCCTGCGGGCCAGGATGATCTCGCGCGCCTTGCGCTTGTAGGTCCGGTCCGGCGTGAGCAGGACGTTCTTCACGACCTGCTGCGTGATCGTGCTCGCCCCCTGCCTGGTCTGGGTCGAGCGGAGGTTCACCGCGAGGGCGCGGAGCATGCCGAGGTAGTTCAGCCCCGCGTGCTCGTAGAAGCCCGCGTCCTCGGCGGCGAGCGTCGCCAGCTTCACCTGGTTCGGGATCTCGCCGATGCGCACGACGGTGCGCCGCTCGGTGAAGAGCTCGCCGAGGCGCGTCCCGTCGCGCGCGAGGATGCGCGTCACCTGCGGGGGCCGGTAGTCCTTGAGCTCGCGGGTCGAGGGGAGATCCGCCTCGTAGTGCCGGACGACGAGCACGACGGTCGCGGCGGCGAGGACGAGCAGCGCCGCGAGCGCGATCCCGATGCGCTTCGCCCAGGTGGCGATCCTGGCGCTCCGATCCTGCGCGGCCGCGTCGCCCGGCTGATCCGGAGGCTGCGGCGGGCCGTCGATGCGCGGCGCGCTCGCCGTCCGCGCCGCCGTGCTGAGCCGCTGGGGCGGCTCGCTCCCTCGCCCCGGCGGGCCGGACCTCCGCGCCGGCGGCTCCGACGCCCGCCACGCCGGCCCCGACGGCTGCCGCGCCGGCGGCTCCGACGGCTGCCGCGCCGGCGGCTCCGACGGCTGCCGCGCCGGCTCCGACGCCCGCCACGCCGGCCCCGACGGCTGCCGCGCCGGCGGCTCCGACGGCTGGCGCGCGGGCGGCTGCGACGCCTGCCGCGGCGCATCGGCCCACCCGGCGGGCTCGTTCTCATTTCCTCCTGGCTTCCCTGATTGCTCCGAGGCCATGACGCCGTCCCCGTGAACGCTGGCGCAAGCGATGCGCATCCAGAGCGCCCGGCGCGCCGGAGCGGCGACGCTAGCACGCCCGCGGAGGCTCGCCCCGATCCAGGGCGCGGCCGCGGGGGATCAGCCCTGGAACAGCCGCATCGCCACGATGGTGATCAGGATGCCGGCGATCAGGCACCCCGCGGCGATGCCGACGAGGAGCAGCGGCTTCGCCTCCGCCTTGGCCGGCGCCTTGGCGAGGGGCGGCGGCGCGGGCACCGGCTTGACCACGGGCGCCGGCGGCTGCTGGACCATCTTCACCGTCTTCGCCGGCGACTTGAACGGCGACGACGCGGGCGCCTTGCTCGCCTGGAGCGCGGCCGCGTGCTGCTTCGCCGCCTGCTCGAGCACCGCGTTCGCGTTCTTCGGCATCATCGCCGTGTAGCCCTTGCCCGCGCCGCCCGCGAACGGCTTGAGCGCGTCGGCGAACTCCGCGGCCGACTCGAACCGATCCTCGGGCCGCTTCTCGAGCGCCTTGCCGAGCACCACCCCGAGCCCCGGCGGGAACTGCTTCCCGGGCACGCGCTCGTCGAGCGGGATCGGGTTCCGGGTCACGTGGTGCTGGATGTACTCCATGGGCGTCCGCGCCTCGAACGGCAGCTTGCCCGTGAGCACCTCGTACAGGATGGTCGCGAGCGAGTAGATGTCGCTGCGCGCGTCGAGCACCTTGCCCTGCGCCTGCTCGGGCGACATGAACTCCGGCGTCCCGAAGACCATGCCCTCCTGCGTGAGCATCACCGACCCGGGCCGGAGCTCGCGCTCCGTCACCTTCGCGAGGCCGAAGTCGAGCACCTTCGGGTAGTCCTTCAGCCCGCCGTTGGTCGACAGGAAGATGTTCTCGGGCTTGAGATCGCGGTGCACGATCCCCTGCATGTGCGCCTCCTGCAGCGCGCCGCAGACCTGGATGAGGATCGGGATCGCGCGCTCGACGGGCAGCGGCCCTTCCTTGCGGACCACCTGGTTCAGGTTCTTGCCCTCCAGGTACTCCATCACGATGTACAGCGAGCCGTCCTCGAGCTCGCCGTAGAGCAGCACCTTGACCGTGTTCGGGTGGGTGAGGTGGCTCATCGCCCGCGCCTCGCGGCGGAAGCGAGAGACGAGATCCTTTCGGTTCGCGAGCTTGGGGTGGAGGATCTTCACCGCCACCATCCGGTTCATCGCCGGCTGTGCGGCCTTGTAGACCGACCCCATGCCGCCGGAGCCGATCTTCTGAAGAATCTGGAACTGCCCCCCGAGCAGATCTCGACCGATGTTCGGGTCCGGACCGGCGGCCATGCGTGGAGCCGGAAAATACCACGCAACCCACCCGTATCGTCTATGACCGAAGCAGCGGACGCATCGGATCCGTCGTGGCACCCAAAATGACCGTAAAAATTGACGCCCCCGGGGCGGCCGAGGCGCTCGAGAGCCCGCTCCTCGCCGCCGCCGGCTTCTCGCACGCCTTCTTCACCCGGCGCGGCGGCGTCAGCGCCCCCCCGTGGGACACCCTGAGCTTCGCCATCGCGCTCGGCGACGACCCCGCCGCCGTCCGCGAGAACCTGGAGCGCGCCGCGCGGCGCCTCGGCATCCCGGCGGCGCGGCTCTACTACCTCAGCCAGGTCCACGGCGTGGCGGCGCGCGTCCTCACCGGCGACGAGGATCGCGACGAGGTCGTCCGCGACGTCGGCGACGTCACCCTCTCGCGCGTGCCCGGGGTCGGCTGCGGCGTCCGCAGCGCCGACTGCGCCCCGATCCTCCTCGCCGATCGCCGGAGCGGCGCCGTCGCCGCGGTCCACAGCGGCTGGCGCGGCACGGTCCTCCGGGTCGCGGTCGAGGCGGCCCGCGCGCTCAGGTCGCTCGCCGGCCCCGGCGCCGATCTCGTCGCGGCGATCGGCCCGCACATCGAGGCCTGCTGCTTCGAGGTCGGCGACGACGTCGCCGCCGCTCTCGCCGCCTGCTCCAGCGCAGGCGACGCCGCCATCGTCCGCGGCGCGCCCGGCGCGCGCCCGCACGTCGACGTCCGCCGCATCCTCAAGGCCCAGCTCGCCGAGTCCGGCCTCGACGCAACCTCGATCGACGACGTCCCGGGGTGCACCGCGTGTGACCCTGCCCGCTTCTTCTCGTACCGGCGCGACGGACAGCGGAGCGGCCGGCTGCTTTCCGTCATCGTCGCCGGCCGTACCGTCATCGGCTAGAACGCTCTCATGGTCTCGCTCGCGCGCGACTCGTCGCCGATCGTCCTCGCCATGGTGGGCCTGCCCGCGCGGGGAAAGACATCCATCGCCCGCAAGATCGCGCGGTACCTCTCGTGGCTGGGCCACCCCACGCGGCTCTTCAACGTCGGCAACTACCGCCGCGCGCACCTCGGCACCGCGCAGCCGCACCAGTTCTTCGACCCCGACAACACCCAGGGTCGCCAGGCGCTGCTCGGCATGGCGATGACCGCGCTCGACGACCTCATCGGCTGGCTCAGCTCCGGCGGCGAGGTGGCGATCTACGACGCCACGAACAGCACCCGCGCCCGCCGGAACCTCGTCACCGAGCGCTGCCAGGCGCACGGCTTCCCGGTCGTCTTCATCGAGTCGATCTGCAACGACGAGTCGATCATCGAGACCAACGTCCGCGAGACCAAGCTCCGCTCGCCCGACTACCAGGGCGTCGATCCCGAGGAGGCGCTGCGCGATTTCCGCGCGCGCATCGCGCACTACGCCCGCGCGTACGAGCCGCTCGGCGAGCCCGAGAAGAGCTACATCAAGATCATCGACGTCGGACGGCAGGTGGTGCTGAACCGCATCCACGGCTACCTGCCGGCGCGCCTCGTCCCGCTGTTGATGAACATGCACCTCACGCCGCACCCGATCTGGCTGACCCGCCACGGCGAGAGCGTGTTCAACGAGAAGGGGCTGCTCGGCGGCGACTCGGATCTCAGCGCGCGCGGCGACGAGTACGCGAAGAACCTCGCGGTCTTCATCCGCGAGCGGGCCGGCGACGAGCACGTCAACGTCTGGACGAGCACCCTGCGCCGCACCATCCAGACCGCGCGCCCGATCACGCAGAACCACGTCGCGTGGCGCGCCCTCGACGAGATCGACGCGGGCGTCTGCGAGGGCATGACGTACGAGGAGATCCGCCAGCAGATGCCGGAGGTCTTCAACGCGCGCGCGGCCGACAAGTTCCGGTACCGCTACCCGCGCGGCGAGTCGTACGAGGACGTCATCCAGCGCCTCGATCCGCTCATCATCCAGCTCGAGCGCCAGCGCTCGCCCGTGCTCGTGATCGGCCACCAGGCGGTGCTGCGCGCGCTCTACGCCTACCTCGTGGATCGCCCCGCGCCCTCGTGCCCGACGCTGCCGATCCCGCTGCACACCGTCATCGAGCTGACCCCCACCGCGTACGCCTGCGAGGAGCGCCGCTTCCAGCTCGCGCCCGCGGTCCAGGGCGGCGACTCGAGCACCGCGCACCCCTGAGCCTCCCGCCGCGGGCGCCGCGCGCCGCAGCGACGGATCAGCGCTCCCGGCTGATGAGCTTGCGGAGCAGCTCCAGCGGGTGGAACGGCAGCATCGCGGCCATCTCGCTGTCGGTGCCGGCCCGCTCGAGCACCGCGCGCATCGCGGGCCCCACGATCCCCATCGGATCGATCCGCTCCGCGATCGCGCGGAGGGCGCTGAGCGCGGCGCGCCCCGCGTCGATCCCGAGCGGGATGGCGAGGGCCGCCGGCACCGGCGCGAGGATCACGTCGCGCACCGCGACCGCGCGGGCCCAGGCGCCCGGGCTCGGGTCGACCTCGAGCTTCCGGATCGTCTCCGCCTCGGCGAAGCAGCCGAGCGACAGCTCCCCTGCCCGCTCCTCGATGGCGCGCGACAGGTGCCGGTAGTCGCGGCGCCAGTCGCCGGCGAGCAGCCCCATGTCCTCCCGCACCTCGTCCGGCCCGAGGATCAGGTTGATCCCGCGCGCGTCGCGGCGGAGCGCGACGCTCGTCCAGAGCTCCCCGCCCTCGAACAGGCCGATCACCATCGTCTTGCCGACCCCGGCGAGCGACTCCAGCGTGCCCCGCACGACGCCCGGCGACGGCATCGGCACGCCGCGCAGCCGCGCCGGCCAGAGATCGATCGTCCCGGCGATGAGCTCCTCGCGCGCGAGCTGCAGCAAGAGGAGCGTCTGGGCGATGAGGTCGTCGCCGCGCCGCACCCGCGCCCCGAACCGCTCCACGATGGCCTCGAGGGCGCCCGCCTCGATCACCGCGGCCCAGCTCGCGTGGTGGCTCGCGGCGAGCTCCTCGGCGGAGAGCCGGGCGGCGCGCTGCGCGTCGTCGATCCGGAGCCGGCCGGCGTCCGTGTGCATGAGCTTCCTGAGCCTGCCGCCCGCGCGGACGGCGACGACGCCGCCGCGCGGCCGCTCGGCCTCGCGCTCGTCGATGCCCGCGCGTCTGGGCCGGAACAACGACACCACGCGGACCCAGTCGGTCGCGGTGAACCCCTCGAAGCGGACGTCGGGCGATAGCACGGGGCGAGCCTACTCCCGGCGCGGTCCGCGCGCGAGCGCCGGGCCGGAGCGCGCCGTCAGCCCCGCGCGCGGCCGGCCGGCGCGCGCGCGGGGCTGGCTACGCCCCCCACCAGAGCATCTCGTGCGCCTGGGTCTCGCCGCGCACGGGCACGATCACCCGGAGCTTCTGGCCCTCGACCTGGACCACGTGGGCGGGGAAGCTGTCGGCCGGGTAGTACGCGGATTTCGCGAAGCCGCTCGCGTCGAGCCAGAACAGGTGCACCCCCTCCGCGGTCGCCCCGTGCATGAGGAGCATCCTCCCGCCGCCGAGCAGCACGAACTCCATGCTCTTGAAGGCCATCTCCTCGAAGCGCTCCGGGGACGGGAAATCCTCCCCCACCGACCTGAGCTCCGGCAGGTGCGCGCGGAGGTGCTTGTAGAGCGTGTCGTAACGGACCTTCGCGAGCCTCGGGATCCGCCGGTCGCCCGCCGCGATGACCGGCAGCCGCTCCGCGTCGAACGTCGGCACCTCCACGTGGGTGCGGTAGCGGTCGGCGAGCCTGCCGCGGTCGATCTCCTCGTCGCTCAGCGCCTTGAGCCACCACTGGAAGATCGCGAGATCGCCCGTCCCCGCGCTCGACTCGAGCCGCACGAGCGACTCCCACAGCGGCCTCCGGACCTGCCATGTTCCCCCGTGGTTCCTGACGACGCACGCGCCGACATAGAGCGCCCCGTGCGTCACGAGGGTGACCAGCATGGGCGGCTCCCCTGCGCCGATCTCGGCGGACGTGCCGCGCGCGCCGGCAGCGCTCGCCGCCGGCGAGAGCCAGGCGTCCCGCCGCTCGCGCGTCAGCGCCGCGCCCAGCCGGTGGACCGAGGCGTCGGAGAAATCGAGCCCGAGGTCGGGCGCGCCGAGCGCCCCGGGCGCGAGCCGGGCGAACACCTCCGCCGCGTGGTCGATCTGGGCCAGGATCGACGGGTTCCCGGCCGGGTTCGCGTCCGTGGAGCGCACGGCCGCGAGGTCGGCGAGCGCGTCGGGCGGGTAGTGCGGCGCGAAGAAGCGCTCGAAGAGCTGGGCGGCCGTGATCGGTTCGGCGGGCATGGCGTTGGGCCGGAAGAGGGCCGGGGAACGTGGGTCGGGCGGGCGCGCCCGGCGCCGTTCAGAACATCTTCTTGCGCTTCGACGAGCTCAGGATGCCGAGCATCTCGCGGTACTTGGCCACGGTGCGGCGGGCGATCTTGATCCCGTCCGTCTCCTCGAGGATCTTGACGATCGCCTGGTCGCTGTAGGGATTCGACTTGTCCTCGGCCAGGATGATCTTCTTGATCGCCTGCTTGACGCTCTCCGAGGCGATGTCCTCGTCGGCCACCCTGTGGATCGACGAGTTGAAGAAGTACTTGAGCTCGAAGAGCCCCTGGGGCGTGTGCACGTACTTGTTCGACGTCACGCGGGAGATGGTCGACTCGTGCATGCCGACCGACTCGGCGACGTCCCGCAGGATCATGGGCTTCAGGTAGCCAACGCCGCGCTCCAGGAACTCCCGCTGCTTCTCGACGATGCACTCGGTCACCTTGATGATCGTGCGCCGCCGCTGCTCGATGGCCCGGATCAGCCACTGCGCGCTCCGGAGCTTCTCGCTGATGAACTCCTTCGCCTTCGGGTCCTTCAGCATCCGCTGGGCGAGGTTCTCGTTGATGTAGAGCCGCTGGAGCCCCTTGTCGTTGTCGGTGACGACGAACTGAGTGCCGTCCTTGATGACGTACACGTCCGGGGTGATGGCGATGGTCTTCTCGTCGACCTCGGCGAAATTGCGCGCCGGCACGCTCTCCAGCTTCTGGATCTCCTGGACCGCGTCGTAGACGTCCTCCAGCGAGATCTTCAGCGCCTTCGCGATCGCCGGGAAGTTCCGCCGCTCCACGTTGTGGAGGTGGTCCTTGATGATGGCCATCTCGATCTCGTCGAAGCCGAGCACCTCCGCCTGGACCCGCAGGCACTCCGACAGGTCGCGCGCCGCGACCCCGACCGGGTCGAAGCGCTGGATCATCGCCAGCACCTCCTCGGCGTCCTCGGGGTGCAGCTCCGCCTCCCGCGCCAGGTCGGCGAGGCTCAGGTCAGGCCCCTTCGTGCCGTCCGGACGTTCTCCCCCCTTGAGGTCGAGGTACCCCTTCTCGTCGAGGTTGCCGATGACGAGCAGGGCGAACTGCCGCTCGTTCTCGACGAAATCGCTCATCTGGAGCTGCCAGAGCAGGTGGTCGCGCAGGTTCGACGGCTTCGTCAGGTTCTGGTCGATCGGCGGCAGCTCCTCGAAGCCGCCCCGGTGCGCCGGCATCGCCTGCTGCAGCTGGCGGTTCTCCAGGAATTGCTCCCAGTCCACCTCCTTGACCCGCTTTTCCGTCTCGCGCGCCGCGATGTCGGTGTCGCGGTCGAACCGTTCGCCGTTCTCGAGCCGCTGCTCCGTCGGCAGCTCGGCGTTCCTCCCCCTCTGATCCCCCTTCTCCCCGTCCCGCGCCTTCGGGTCGGTCATGTCGTCCGCGAGGACCGGGTTGCCGTCCAGCTCCTTCCTGATCTCGTCGACCAGCTCGAGCCGCGAGAGCTGCAGCAGCCGGATGGCCTGCACCAGCTGCGGGGTCATCACAAGCTGCTGGGACAGCTTGAACTGGAGCTTCATCTCCATGCCCATGAGGAGCTCCTTCTCTCAGTTCGCCGCCTGCGCCACCCGCCGAAGGGGGGCCGGGGCAGTGCGCGAGGTTCGTGCCATCGAGTGTTTCATTGGTGGCCTCACCCCCAACGTAGCATTGAACGGGGCAGCGGCCCGGGTCTTGCTTTCACGTCTGCACCAAAAAATAGCGCAGGCCCTGGCTCCTGCGCCGCTGAACGCGTTATCAGGCTTCACCACGGCAGGATTTCTCCGCCCTGCGCGGAGCGCCGTCCCCGGCCTGTTCGTCTTGGCCCCGTCAGCGGATCGTTGCACCATCGGCTGCCGATCGGGAGGCTTGAAATCCCGAAAGATTGGGCGAACGCGCGATGGGACAGCCGAAGGTGCGCGGACCTGCGCTGGAGCTGGAGAAGGAGGGCGCGCGCGACGACGCCTCGCAGGATCTCGAGAAGGAGCGGATCCTGTCTCGCTCGCCCCTGGCCCAGCTCACCTCACCGAGCCGGCGCGCGCTGCTCGATCTCGGCAAGGTCGAGCGGCTGGCGCGCCGTCAGTGCCTCTGCCAGCAGGGCGCGCCGCCGAGGCACCTCGTCCTGCTCGGGGCGGGCCGCGTGAAGGTCGAGCGCATGGCCGAGGGGCGGGCCGTCCCGCTCGGGCACCGTGGGCCCGGCGATCTCGTCGGCGAGAGCGCGCTCGCGGGCGCGGCGGTCGCGTCCGAGAGCGCGACCGTGCTCGACGAAGGAAACGGGCTCGTGGTGCCGCTCCCCGGGCTGGAGCGGCTGCTCGCCGCCGACGCGGCGCTCCGCGAGGCGCTCGCGGCGGCGCTCGTTTCGCGCAACCTCGAGACCGAGGCGCGCCTCGGCTCGCTGCTCCTCTGCACGGTGGAGGCGCGCCTGCTCGAGTTCCTCCGCGCCGCTGCCCAGCGATGGGGGCGGCCGCACGCGTCGGGTCAGCTGGTGTCGGTCCCCTTCACGCACGCCGACATCGCGCTGCTGATCGGGTCCACCCGCGAGACGGTCACCCTGCTCCTGGGCAAGCTGAAGCGCGCCGGCCTGATCGCGTTCGACCGGCGTCGGATCGTCATCCGGGATGGCGCGCACCTCGCGGCGCGCGCCGCGGCGACCTGAGCGCCCGCCCGGACGGGCCGCTGCGGCTCCTGCGCTGGAGCCGGACGACGGCGGCCCCGCCCGCCCCGACGACCGCGCCGCCGCGCGGCTCGGCCGGACGGTCTGCCGCGTCGAGGGCGGCCCCTCCGGAGGCGCGCGCGCCTCGCTCGCCCGGCCCGCTCCGCTCCGGGTTGCCGAGGTCGCCGCGGATCAGCCGGAGGCGAGGAAAGACCCCGGACCTCGTGGCGGACGGCCGGGGGGTGAGCTCGACGAAGATCGTGCTGAGCAGCCGGCCGAAGGCGTACGGCTTGAGCAGCACCTCGCTCACGTCGTCCGCGCCGTCGCACGAGACCGGCTCGTCGGCGCAGAAGACGACCCGCCGCGGCATCGCGCCCTCGCGGCGCAGGCGGCCCAGGATCTCCCGGGCGTCTTTCGTCCCGGGGGCGAGATCGATCAGCGCGACGTCGTAGACGCGCTCGCGGGAGAGGGAGATCGCCTCCTCCAGCGTCGCGGCCGGGCTGACGAGGGCGCCGCGGTTGCCGAGGAGGAGCGCCGTGGCCCTCCGGAGGACAGGGTCCTGATCGAAGAGGAGAACGTTCGGTTGGTACGTCATCGGGGTTCCCTGCGGCTTGCAGTCGAATTGCGCCGCATCGACGGGGACGGCGAAGCGCGCGCGTCCCACCGCTCGGCGGCAGCATCCGCGTCCGCGGACGGTCCCTCCTCTTCGCAACGCACGTGCCGACGGCGTGACGCCGCCGCCGCCCGGCCCTCTCCGGCCGCGGTTCTCGGCGTCAACACCGCCCTTTCGAGCGCCGCTGCCGGTGAAGCCGCCCCGCCGCCCCCCGGGCGACCGCTGTGCCCATTTCGCGCTCCCTCCGCGGCGCCCCTCCGCCCCGGCGACGAGCGAACCCCCATGCTGTCGGCTCGCGCACCGCGCCCACGGCCGTCGGTGCGCGGTTCGTGCGCACGGGCCAGCCCAGGTTTGCGACCCCTCCAGGGCGGCGCTGTCCGCCGATCCGCCGGTTGCTCCAGGCTCGACTTCCAGCGCGGGCTCCGCCGTCCGGGCCGCTCGCGCACCCTGTCGTGACGCGATCGGCGCACCGCGGCAAACTCAATTTCCCGCTTGATGAGGCTGGCGTAGGGTGCCACAAGCGTCCGCGCGCACGAGTGGCGGAATTGGTATACGCACCGGTTTTAGGTTCCGGCGCCGCGAGGCTTGGGGGTTCGAGTCCCCCCTCGTGCACCACGGCTTAAATCCTGGAGGACTCGACCGCCCTGCGGCGCAACGGTCCCGCCGCTTCGAGGGGCGGGTCTCCGGGGCGGCTCGGGCCGGGCGTGGTCGCCGGTGCGGGGGCGTGGTCCGCTGGGCGTGCGGGGGCGGGCGCGCGTCCGGCGGCGGAGGCCGAGGCCCGGCGCCGCCCGGACGCGGAGCCTCGGGCGGATCGCCTCGGCGGCGTCGTCGACGGAGCGCGCGGTCCCGGAATTGCGCGACGCCCGCGGCGCGACTACGTTCGCGTTCCTCGGCCGGACCCTTTCCTCCCACCTGACCGCCGCGGAGCCAAGGCACGTAAAGATGTTCACCTGGGCGATGAAGAAGATTTTCGGCACCTCGCACGAGCGCGCCATCCGCCGCATGCGACCGCGGGTCGAGGCGATCGGCAGGATGGAGCCGGAGCTGCAGAAGCTCTCGGACGCCGAGCTTCGGGCAAAGACCGCGGAGTTCAAGGAGAAGCTCTCCAACGGCGCGACGCTGGACGACATCCTGATCCCGGCGTTCGCGGTCTGCCGCGAGGCGTCGAGGCGGGCGCTCAAGATGCGCCATTACGACGTGCAGCTCATCGGCGGCATGGTGCTCCACAACGGCTGCATCGCCGAGATGCGCACCGGCGAGGGCAAGACCCTGGTCGCGACGCTCCCCTGCTACCTGAACGCGCTCGAGGGCAAGGGCGTCCACGTCGTCACGGTGAACGACTACCTGGCCCGGCGCGACGCCGAGTGGATGGGCAAGCTCTACGGCTTCCTCGGCCTGTCGACCGGCGTCGTCGTCAACCAGCAGGGCGACGCGGAGAAGCGCCACGCGTACCGCTGCGACATCACGTACGGCCAGAACAACGAGTTCGGCTTCGATTACCTGCGCGACAACATGAAGTTCTCGGCGCTCGAGTACGCGCAGCGCCCGCTGCATTACGCGATCGTCGACGAGGTCGACTCCATTCTGATCGACGAGGCGCGGACTCCGCTCATCATCAGCGGCCAGGGCGAGCGGTCGAGCGACAAGTACCGCACGATCAACGAGGTCATCCCCCAGCTCCGGAACGAGGAGCATTACGCCGTCGACGAGAAGGGTCACTCGGTGACGCTGACCGACGAGGGCGTGGAGACGGCGGAGCGGCTGCTCGCTGCGCTCAAGGTGCTCAAGGGCACGAACCTCTATGACCCGGTCAACCTCGAGACGCTGCACATCCTGAACCAGTGCCTGCGCGCGCACACGCTCTACAAGCGCGACGTCAACTACATGGTACGCGAGGGTCAGGTGCTCATCATCGATGAGTTCACCGGCCGCGTCCTCGCGGGCCGGAGGTGGTCGGACGGCCTGCACCAGGCCGTGGAGGCGAAGGAGAACGTCCGGATCAAGGAGGAGAGCCGGACGATGGCGACGATCACCTTCCAGAACCTCTTCCGCCTGTACAAGAAGCTCTCCGGGATGACCGGCACCGCGGACACCGAAGCGGCGGAGTTCCACAGCACGTACAAGCTCGACGTCGTCATCATCCCCACGAACAAGCCGGTGGTCCGCGTCGACTACGAGGATCTCGTCTACAAGACCGAGAAAGAGAAGTTCACCGCGGTCATCAACGAGATCCTCGAGAAGCACGAGCTCGGCCAGCCGATCCTGGTGGGCACGACGAGCGTCGAGAAGAGCTCCGCGATCAGCCGGATCCTGACGAAGCGGGGCGTGAAGCACAACGTGCTGAACGCGAAGCACCACGAGAACGAGGCGTACGTGGTCGCGCAGGCGGGCCGCAAGGGTGCCATCACGGTCTCGACCAACATGGCCGGGCGCGGGACGGACATCATCCTGGGCGGCAACGCGGAGATGCTCGCGAAGCTCAAGTTCAAGGAGCAGAACCGCCAGCCCGAGGCGGAGCCCGAGGCGTTCGAGGCCCTGGTCGAGGAGCTCAAGAAGGAGTGCACCGCGGAGGGCAACGAGATCCGCGAGCTCGGCGGGCTGTACATCCTCGGCACCGAGCGGCACGAGTCGCGCCGCATCGATAACCAGCTGCGCGGCCGCGCCGGCCGGCAGGGCGACCCCGGGACGTCGAAGTTCTACCTGTCCCTCGAGGACGACCTCATGCGCATCTTCGCCGGGGATCGGGTGAAGAACCTGATGGAGCGGATGGGCATGCCCGACGACGAGCCCATCGAGCACCCGTGGGTGACGAAGAGCGTCGAGAACGCGCAGAAGAAGGTCGAGGAGCGCAACTTCGACATCCGCAAGAACCTGCTCGAGTACGACGACGTGATGAGCGCGCAGCGCAAGACGATCTACGACATGCGCCAGTCGCTGCTCGTCGGCCGCTACTCGCCCGAGATCCTCGACGAGGAGGGGAAGCCGACGGGCGAGAAGCGGACCATCAAGCCGCTCGCGTCCGTCGAGGACCTGGTCCGGCCGGACGTCGGCTACCTGCTCGGGATGTTCGCGAACGATCCGGTGATGCCGCTCGACGCGGACGGCAACCGCCGCGAGATCGTGCGGAAGGACTTCGAGAAGACGGAGCGGTTCGTCGAGCTCGAGAACCTGCAGCGCGAGATCTACACGCGCTGGGGCGTGAAGGTCGAGCTCGAGTCGCGCGCCGACAAGGTCCTCGACATCTACGACGAGTGTATCGAGCTCGTGCCGCAGGCGCTCACGGAGCAGCGGGAGCGCCTGCTCGATCTGATGGACCGGATCATCGGCGCGATGGTCGAGGAGTCGTGCCCGGCGCGCAAGCCGCCCGAGGACTGGGACTGGGGCGGCATCTTCCAGGGCTTCCGCGAGCACTTCGGCGTCGAGCTGCCGGACGACGTCGCGCACATCGGCGATCAGGAGACGCTGGCGCGCGAGCTCTACGAGCGCGCCGAGAAGGCCTACGAGAAGCGCGAGGAGGAGATCGGGGTCGAGCTGTCGCTGCGCATCTTCCGGCACCTCTACCTGGAGGAGCTCGACAAGGCCTGGGTCGATCACCTGACCGACATGGACCACCTCCGCGACGGCATCGGCCTGCGCGGCTACGGGCAGAAGGACCCGAAGCAGGAGTACAAGAAGGAGGGCTACAACATGTTCGTCAACATGGTGGCCCGCGTCTCCTCGAACGTGGTCACGAAGCTCTTCAGCGTGAACGTCAGGCGCGCCGAGCAGGAAGAGGCGCAGATCGAGGCGGCGGATCGCGAGCGCCACGCGGCGGCGCTGCTCGACGCGGTCGCGCAGCACGACGAGTCCCTCCCCATCGGCGCGAACCCGGCGGCGGCGCTGCCGCAGCCCGCGGTCACGCAGGAGCAGGAGTGCCCCTGCGGCAGCGGCAAGCCGTTCAACAAGTGCCACGGCGCCGAGGACGAGGCGACGGTCTGAGCCGGCGCCCCCTGCCCGCTCGCCCGCCCCTCACGACGCGCCGTCGAGGGCCCGCGCCGGGCCCTTGCTCCTGCGCCTGATCCCAGCATGGACATGCCGGAGGGCCGATTCATCGGCTCGGGGAGGCATGACCATGAAGGTGTTCATCGACTCAGGGGACATCGCGGAAATCAAGGAAGCGCAGTCGATGGGGGTGATCGACGGCGTGACCACGAACCCGTCGCTCCTCGCCAAGGGCGGCAGGCCGACCAGGCAGGTGATCGCCGAGATCTGCGAGGTGGTCGACGGCCCCGTCTCGGCCGAGGTGGTCGCGGTCGAGCGGGACGCGATCCTCCGCGAGGGGCGCGAGCTCGCCAGGATTCACCCGAACGTGGTGGTCAAGGTCCCGCTCATCGACGAGGGGCTCAAGGCGGTCCGGATCTTCGCCGCCGAGGGCATCCGGACGAACGTCACCCTCTGCTTCTCGGCAGCCCAGGCGCTGCTCGCGGCCAAGGCCGGGGCCACGTACACCTCACCGTTCGTCGGGCGGGTCGACGACGCCGCGGGGGACGGGATGGACCTCATCCTGCAGGTCGTGACCATCTACCGGAACTACGGCTTCCCGACGCAGGTGCTCACCGCGAGCGTGCGGCACCCCGTCCACTTCGTGCAGGCCGCCATGATCGGCTCGCACGCCGCGACGCTGCCGCTCAAGGTCATCAAGCAGCTGACCAGGCACCCGCTGACCGACGTCGGGCTCGCGCAGTTCTTGGCGGATGCGAAGAAGATCCCCGAGCTGGTATAGCGATCCCGTGGCCGAGAAGGACAAGGGGAGCGCGGGAGCGAAGCGACGCGGGGGCCGACCGGCGGCCCCCGCGGTCGTGTCCATCACGACGCAGGGCGGGCCGTTCAAGGGGGTGTCGACGGCGGTCGTACGCCGGCGCGCGAGCAAGATGCTCGCCCACCTCGCGCTGCAGGGCGTGGAGCTCTCGGTCGCCCTGGTGGACGACGACGCCATCCACGAGCTGAACCGCACGTACCGGCGCAAGGACAAGCCGACCGACGTGCTCGCCTTCCCCATGCTCGACCAGAACGGCGCCACGTCGCGCAGGCGCGGCCGGCGAGGTCCCGTGGATCCGTCGGCGTGGCACGGGCTGCTCGGCGACGTGATCGTCTCGATCGACACGGCCGCCCGGCAAGCAGACGAGCGCGGCCGCCCGCTGCTCGACGAGATCACGATGCTGCTCGGGCACGGCCTGCTCCACCTGCTCGGTTACGACCACAAGACCGACGCGGAGGAGCGAGAGATGACGGCCTTGACCCAGGAGCTCGAGGCCGCCGCGGCGTCACGCGGCAGCAGTCCCACTGGAATCCGGCCTCGCAGCGGCGTCGCGAAACCGAATAAGACGGGGGCGCAATGACTTATTCCTTGCGATGCGAAACCTCGCTTGTTAAACGGACGCCCCCTTTCGACTTGGAGGAGACATGCCCGGTTCGAACAAGCTGACCAAGGCGCAGATGATCGTCGGTCTTGCCGAGGCCACCAACCTCGACAAGAAGTCCGTGGCCAGCGTGCTCGATGCGCTCAGCGAGCTGGTGAAGAAGGAGCTCGGTCCGGAGGGGCCGGGCGAGGTCACGGTCCCGGGCCTCGTGAAGATCAAGGCGAAGGAGATCCCGGCGACGCAGGACCGGGAAGGAATCAATCCGTTCACGAAGCAGCCGATGACCATCAAGGGCAAGCCGGCGAGCCGCAAGCTCCGCGCGGCGCCCGTGAAGGCGCTCAAGGACGGCTGAGCGGCGCGTCGGTGGCCGCAGCTCGCGTGGTCCCATCGGGCGACGCGGGCTCCGGAGGTCCTGCGAGCGGGCGCGCCCCCGCGGCGCTGCCCCGAGCTTCGGGCGATGTCCTCGCCGTGGAGCGTCGCGCCCTGAGCGCGCACGCGGCGATCGCGAGGGCGAGCAGCGACGCCAGCGGGACGTCGTCCAGGCGGGTGTAGAGGGTCAGGGGCGTGTCCCTGACCGTCGGGGTCGCGAAGGTCACCCCGGGCACAGCGCTCTCTTCTCGGCTGCGCACCACGCCGCGGGCATCGATCCACGACACGACGCCGAGATTCACGGCGCGCACGAGGTCGCGGCGCAGCTCGACGGCGCGCATGACCGCGAGCCGCGCGTGCAGCTCGGGCTCGGCGCTTCCGGTGAACCAGGCGTCGTTCGTGATGTTGACGAGGAGGTTCGGGGCGAGCGTCCCGGTGATCCGCCGCGCCACCCCGGTGAGCGTGTCCTCGTAACAGTTGAGCACTCCGATCCGGAGCGCGGGCCCCTGCTCCCGTGGAAGCGTGAGCGCGCGCGGCTCCGCGCCCGGGATGAGCCCGCCGCTCTTCTGGAAGATGCGCCGCAGCCAGGGCAGGTACGCGCCGCCCGGGACCGTCTCGCCGAACCAGAGCAGCTGGAGCTTGTCCTGGGTCGGCTGCATGCTCCCGTCGGGGAGCACGAGGGTCGCGGAGTTGTAGCTGTTCCGTTCCTCCACGCCGTCTGCGGCCTTCGCGGGCGGCGCCTGGGTGATGAGCCCGGCGAGGACCGGACCGCGGACGCCGGGCCCGAGGATCGCTCGACCGCCGCGCGGCGCCTGCCGGGCGCTGTGCGGGAGGAGGTACGGATACGCCGCCTCGGGCCAGAGGGTGAGCTCGGCGCCGCCGGCCTCGGCCTTCCGGGTGAGCTCGTGCAGACGCCGCAGGATCCGCGCGTGGTTCTTCGCCTGCCAGCGCTCGTGAGGCCCCACCGCCTGGTTGACGAGCGCGACCCGCGCCGTCGGCAGGCCCGCGCTGGCGCGCTCCACCGCGGCCATCCGGAGCGCGCCATACGCCGCGAGCAGCCCGAACAGCGCGGCGCTCGAGAGCGCCGGGTAGAGGATGGCGCGGGGCAGCCGACGCTGGGCGGAGCGCGGCTCGGGCGCAGGCGCCGGCGCGAGCGGGCGCCCGCCCGGCGCCACCCCGAAGGCCGCGAGCCCCGCGCGGGTGAGCAGGGCGGCCCCGACGGCGAACAGGACCGAGACGCCGCGCTCGCCGATCAGGTCGGCGAGCTGCACGAGCGCGGGCCATGGGCTCATGAGGCCCGCCGGCGTCCAGCCGAAGACCGTCGGGAGGGCCACGGCGACGAACACGCCGGCCCCGAAGGCGAGCTCGAGCGGGGCGCGCAGGCGCCGGAGGAGCGCGCTCGTGATGCCGCCGCAGACCGCCCAGACCAGCGACTGGGCGGCTGCGAGCAGGACCAGCGCGAGGTACGAGGCCGCCGAGCCGAGCGTCGTGAAGCGCTGGATGACCTCCGGCACGAAGCGCAGGCCCACGATGCCTGCCGCCGTTCCCCAGGCGGCGCCGAGCCCGAAAGCGCGCGCGACCGTCGGGGCGTCGTGCACCGCGGCCGCCAGCAGGGCGAGGCCGACGATGACGGCAGGGTAAACGTTCGTGGGCGGGGCCGTGAGGGCGAATGTCGCACCGCCGGCGACAGCGAGGAGCAGCCGGGCGTGGTTGCGAAGCGCGCGTGGGATCGAGGCCTGGGGCACGATGCGGCGTTATACCGCGTGGGAGCAGCCGGGCCCCCGGGGGCAGCCCCGGGGAGATCGACGCCGGCGCGAGCGCCGCACGATCAGGGCGGATCGGAGGCTACGCCCCGCCTGCCGAGCTGCTGCGCGGCCCGACCGGCGGTCGAGCTCGCTCGACATCGTGCAGCGTCCTCGCTCGCTCTCCGCAGGCCAGGGCCGCTCGCGACGTTCGCCAGGAGGACCTGGAACGACCCGCTCACCAGTAAACGCTGAGCCCACCGCGGAAGAGCCCACCGCCGGACGTGTCGGTCGTACGACCGGTGCGGGGATCCCTGAACTCGGGGACGGTGCCGTCGTCCGTGCGGCCGCGCACGAAGCCGAGCGCGTCGATGTTCAGGGCGAGGCGGGGGGAGAGCCGGAACTCGAGGCCGATGCCGCCGTGCACGCCGAAGTAGTCGTACTCGGTGTTCGGAGCGTACTCCTCGCCGCTGGCCGCCGCGCCCAAGGGCCGATCGACGTCGGCGTGCGACATGTTCAGGCCGCCCGTGAAGTAGAACTGGGTGCGGCTGCGCGGGTTGACGAACAGCATCCCGCTCAGCGAGAGCGGCACTTCCGTCCGCTCGTAGCCGTTGTAGTCGGTGCCCGCGAGGAGGTCGGCGCCGAGGTCGAGCGCGAACGCCGGGACGGGACGGTAACGCAGGCTGACCCCGACGCCGCCCATGCCGGCGTCCTCCGCGCCGCCGTGCTCGCGGCCCATCATGAGGCCCTGGATGCGGAAGTTGACGCCCCACTGGCGGCGCCAGCGCAGCTTCGGCGGCGGAGGCGGAGCAGGCGGGGCCACGCGGCGCACGACCACGCGCGGCGGAGGAGCCGACCCGGGCGTCACGACGATGACCTGCGGGGGCGGGCCGGATGGCGACTGGTAGACGACGACCGGGGGCGGGCCCGGCCGGGTCGCCCGCCTGCCCGGCGGCGGGGGTGGGGCCGGCGGTGGGGGGGGCAGCTCCTCGGCCGGGGCGGCCTCGGCAGCGGCGGGCGGCGGCGCCGCGGCGGGATCGCTGGGCGGCTCCACTTCCTCACAGAACCACGCGCCTGGAGGACAGTTGTTGTTCTCCTGCGCGAGCGCGCTCATCGGCGCGGTCATCGCCACGGCAACAAGGACATGGGTCAAGCAACGGCGCATCGGGCGACTCCTCTTCGGTGCAGGGAAGTTAGCAACCGGGATGCCATCGACCATCTCGCTGGATCGTCGTCACCATGGCCACGAAGCACGCCGGCGTGCATCGGCCGCCACGGCGCGCTGTGGCGGAAGGTTCACACGCGCGCCGTCCCGCAGGGTACTAGCTCCCACGGCAAACGTCACGGCGCGGCCGCCCCGTCGGCAGCCCCGCCAACATCGAGAGCAATCGGATTCCATCATGCCTACGGTTACGTTGAAGCAGGGTCATGTTCGGCCCGTCTGGTCGGGGCATCCCTGGGTGTTCGCTCAGGCGATCGCGCGCATCGAGGGCGGCGCCGTGGCCGGCGACGAGGTCGTGGTCACCGACCCGTACGGCAGCGTGCTCGGCCGGGGGCTCTACACCCCGCGCTCGGCCATCCCGGTGCGCATGTACACGCGCGAGGACAGGCCGATCGACGCCGCCCTGTTCCGGCACCGGATCGAGCGCGCCATCGCGCACCGCCGCGAGCTCGGCCTGCCCGCGCGCACGCCTGGCCACGAGACCGACGCCTTCCGGCTGATCCACGCGGAGGGGGACGGGCTGCCCGGGCTCATCGTCGATCTGTTCGGCGACACGGTGGTCGTGCAGCTCGGGACGATCGGGGTCAAGCGCCGCGAAGGCGTGATCTTCGACGCCCTCCAGGCGGCGCTCTCGCCGCGCGCGATCGTGGACAGGACCCCGGAATCGCTCGCGAAGCTCGAGGGGTTCACCCCCGACGCCGGCGTGGTGCGCGGCGACCCCGGGCTCGACCAGCTGCGGTTCGTCGAGCGCGGGCTGCGGTACACGATCCCGCTCGCGCTCGGCCACAAGACCGGGTTCTACCTGGACCAGCGGACGCTGCGGACCCGCGTCGAGCAGCTCGCCCACAACCGGCGCGTGCTCGACGCGTTCTGCTTCGTCGGCACCTTCGCCATGGCGGCGGCCCGCGGCGGGGCGAGCGAGGTGCTCGCGATCGACGAGAGCGCGACGGCGCTCGAGGTCGGGGCGGAGTGCGCCCGGGAGAACGGGCTGCTCGACCGGATCAACTTCACGCGCGAGGACGCCCGCAAGGGGCTGCAGAACGCGTCGAGGCAGGGGGGCTTCGACCTCGTCATCTGCGACCCCCCGAAGCTCGCAGGCACGCGCGCGTCCAAGGACGCCGCGCTCACCGCCTACCGGCGCCTCGCGGCCGGGGCGTGCCGCGCCACGCGGCCGGGCGGCGTCCTCGTGCTCTGCTCCTGCTCCAGCGCCGTGAGCCTCGACGACCTGACCCGGGTGCTCGCGCTCGGCGCGCGCGACGTCCGCATGCAGGCAGCGGTGTTCGACCGGCACTTCCAGGGGGGGGACCACCCCGTCCCCGCTGCCTTCCCCGAAGGGCTCTACCTGAAGAGCCTCATCGCGCGCATCGACGCGCTCTGACGATCGCCCGATGGAGCCGCTCTCCCTGCTGACCCCCGACGCCGCGCGCAGCCTCGCCGGGGTGATCTTCGACCTCGACGACACCGTGCTGGATCACGGCGCCCTGACCGAGTCCGCCTACGGAGCGCTCTTCCGTCTGCGCGAGACAGGGCTCGCGTTGATCGCCTGCACCGGCAGGCCCGCCGGATGGGGCGAGGTGATCCAGCGGCAATGGCCGATCGACGCGACGATCGTCGAGAACGGCGCCGTCGCGCTGGTCCGCGAGCCGGCCGGCCCCGTCGCCGGCCCTGGAGGCGGGCGCGCCCCGAGCGCCGGCGCGAGCCGCGTCATCACGCTCGACGCGCTGCACCGCGACACCCGGCGGGCGCGCCGGGCCGAGCTGGTCGCGCTCGCCGATGACATGGTGCGTCGTTTTCCTGCGGCAGCGCTGGCGGACGACAACGACCAGAGGGTGACCGACGTCACCATCGACATCGGCGAGCACCGGCGTGTCCCGCCGGAGGACGTGCAGAAGATGCGCGCCGAGCTGCACGAGCGGGGGGTGAGGACGCTCGTCTCGAGCGTCCACCTCCACCTCACGCGCGACCCGTCCGACAAGGCGACGGGCGCCGTGCGCCTGCTCTCGACCCGGTTCGGCGAGGATCCGACCCGGGCGCGGCACCGCTACGCGTTCGTGGGCGACAGCGGCAACGACGGCGTCGCCTTCGCTGCATTTACGTTGACCTTCGGCGTAGCCAACGTGCGCGCCCACCTCGGCAAGCTGTCGGTGCCGCCGCGGTTCGTGGCCTCCCAGGCCATGGGCCGCGGGTTCGCGGAGATCGCCGGCCGGATCGCCGAATTGCGGAAGAATGCACCTGAACCGTGATCACCCCGCGCGCAAGGGCTTCGCGTGCGATCCGCCCCACACCTGGAGCAGGTAGCCTAGCCGCGACGCGCACCGAAGGAATAGGATCGAGCTTTCGGGAGGGGCGTGCCTCCCAACCCTTTACAGGGGCGCGTGTTCTCGGGGACCATGACCTTGGTCCCTCGCCCGCCAGCGGCAGCAGATGGCGTTTCGACCCCCGACCCCCGGCCTCCTCGTCGACAACAAGTACCGCCTCGCGGAGCGCATCGGCGGGGGCGGCATGGGCGACGTGTTCCGGGCGGAGCACGTGCTCGCAGGTCGCGCCGTTGCGATCAAATTCCTCCACCCTGAGCTGGCGGACAACTCGGAGCTCTCCCACCGGTTCTTCCAGGAAGCGCAGGCGGTCAACCGGATCCGCCACCCGAACATCGTCGACGTGATCGACGCGGGCGTCGGCGAGCTCGGTCCCTACATCGTGATGGAGCACCTCGACGGCGAGTCGCTCGGCATGGCGCTCGCGCGCTTCGGCCGCCTCGACATGGAGGCCGCCGTCGGGGTCGCGATCCCGGTGCTGGAGGCGCTCGACGCCGCGCACCGCGCGGGGATCATCCACCGCGATCTCAAGCCCGAGAACATCTTCATCGCCTTCGATCCGAGCCGCGGCTCGGCCGTCGTCCGGCTGCTCGATTTCGGCATCGCCAAGGTGCTCGACTCCGACGGCCCCTCGCCCCGGACGCGCACGGGCGTCGTCTTCGGGACGCCGGACTATCTGTCGCCGGAGCAGGCCACGGGCGAGTCGCCGCTCGACGGGCGGAGCGATCTCTTCTCGGTGGGCGTCCTGCTCTACGAGGTGCTCACCGGCACGCGGCCGTTCCGCGCGCCGACCGCCGTGGCGACCGCGTTCCGCGTCGTGCACGCGGAGGTGCCCACGCTCGCCTCGGCGGGCGTGACCATCGACCCGCGGCTCGAGGCGATCGTGCAGCGGCTCCTGCAGAAGGATCCCGCGAAGCGCTTCCAGACGGCCGGCGACGTCGTCCGCGAGCTCGAGCGCGTCGCGCCCGAGCCGCCGCGGCGGACGGCGGCGCTCGGCCGTCTCATCAACGTGCAGCGGCGGATGGCCCTGAGCCTCGGCAACGCTCCGGAGAACGAGCGCGATCGGCTCTCGTCCTCGCGCGACCGATCGCGCGCGGGCACGTCGTTCGAGGTGAGCCCCGCGCCGCCGATGCGCATCTCGCCGCCGCTCGTGTCGGGCAGCCGCGTCACCGAGGCGCCGCCCGTCATGCGGCCGTCGTCCGAGCCGGCGAAGCCCGCGCCCGGCGCGACGCTCTCGAACGCGCTGCGGAGCCGCGGCTCGGAGCCCACCCTGCTCTCGCAGCGCGGCGAGTCGCTCCCCACGGTGCGCAGCGCCGACCTCGGCCTCCGGGCCGAGCCGACCGTGCGCAGCGCCGACTTCGGCGCCCTCCTCAACCGGCCGCGCGACACGCGGCGGCCCAACGTCACCCCGGTCCGGCCGCTGCCGGCGCGCTTCGCAGGGGGGCAGTACCAGGTGCGCGGCCCCGTCCTGCGGAGCGTCGACCGCACCATCGTCGACGAGTACGGCAGGAGCGCGCGCGACGAGGTCGTCGCGCAGATGCCGCTCCGCTACGCCGACGACTTCAAGCACGACTCGATCAACGCGCTCGTCGGGTACGATCTCGAGGCGCTCGACGCGTACATGGAGCTCGCGACGTCGCTGGTCCTGCGCGACCTCGAGCGCTGGCGCGACATCGGCAGGCTCGGCGTGGGCGGCGAGCTGCACAGCCTCGTGCGCACGCTGTTCGCGCGCCCGCTGACCGACATCGCGTCGCTCATGCGCCGCGGGACCTCGATCTGGTCGCGGCTCTTCACGTTCGGCTCGTGGCGCGTGGCCACCGGGCCGACCGGGCGGGTCACGCTCCACATCGGCGACTTCGACCCCGCCTCGCTGCCGCTCCGGCTGTGGGTCGTGGGGATGGTCGAGGAGACGGCGCGGCGCGCGTCCGGCGGGGGCGTGAAGGTCACGATCACGCTCGGCGAGCTCGGCTTCACCTCCGAGCTCGCCTGCGAGATCAGCCTCTAGCTCCGCCCGCCAGAAGTCCGGCCAGGGATGGCCGGACTTCTGCGCCGCTTCGCGGCGGCTTCGCGCGGGCGGAGCTAGTTTTGTTTCCTCGGGGCTCCGCCCCGAACCCCCGGCGTCCGCTTCGCGGCCGCCTAGCTCCGCCCGCCACGAGTCCGGCCAGGGACGACCGGGCTCCTGCTCTGCTCCGGCGGGGTCTTCAGGCAGGCTTGCGCGCGCGGTAGCACGCCTGACAGAACACGTCGCGGCCCTCGACCGGCTTGAACGGAACCTCGCCCTCGGAGCCGCACGACTTGCAGGTGATCGAGAACGTCGGACGGTTGCGCGGCGCCCGCGGCTGCTGCGCCGCGCCGCGGCCCTGCGGGGCGGCCCGGCGCTCGCCGGCGAACGACGGCGCGCGGTAGTTGCCGTCGTCGCGGACGGGCGCGCCGCCGCGCGGGCGGTGCGGGTAGTGGCTCGGCACCGTCCACGCGGGCGACAACCCCGAGTACGCGTCCTGCATCGGGCTGCGGTACTCGTTCACGTCACCCGTGTACCGGGGCTTCCGAGGTCGACCGTCGCCGCGCGGCGCGCCGCGGTAGCCGCCGGCGCTCCGGGCCGGCCCAGGGCGCTGGTGCTGTGCCGCGCGGGCGGTCGACGCGCTCTCGTGCTCCCCTCGGTTGTCCTTGCGCGCGCGGCGGCAGGTCCGGCAACGCTTCGGCGGGGCCGCGAGCCGCCGTTCGGCGTAGACGGCGGCTTCCGCAGCCGAGAATAGGAACGACGTGCCGCAGCTCGCGCAGACAATGTGCTCGTCTCGATGCTGTTCCATGATTCCTCTTTCGTCAGGCCGACGGGCCTCGCAGGCTCACGGGCTCGGGTGCTCGGGTAAAGCTCGGGTGACTCGGGTACCTGGCGTAACTGGCGTAACTAGAGCGCCCGGGAGCGGCCCCGCTGCGCCGGAGAGGCGCAATTTACGCGGGGATCCAGATGAGTTGGGTGGGATCGCCCTCTTGATGGGGCACGGGAGTGCCTACGGTGACATGCTTGTCAGGGCGGTCAAGCGTGCCGCCTCCACGCATCGCCGGGATCGATCGCGCGGCGTGGAGGCTTTGATTTCGCGGCTCCTCACGATACCATCCGCGCGACTTTCACGAGGAGCGCAGCTCCTCCCGTGACCGACCGCGGGCAGCGCCCGCCCACGCCGCGCCCCGCAACCAGTCGAAGCAATGAGCCATCCCTCCCTGCACCTCTCCGCTCGTGACTTCGACGCGTACGCCGCCGAAAAGGCGACCTCGAAGGCCTACTCGCGCCCCCGCCTCGAGGTGAAGCAGCGCGCGCTCGCCTGGGCGCGCGGCGTCGTCGCCCGGCTGGGCGAGCTCGGCATCTCGGTCGACGTGCATGGCTCGGACGAGCACCCCTCGATCCGCAACAAGCACCGCGCCGACTGCCAGTGGGTCTTCTTCTGGCGCGATCAGGCCGCGCGCGACGAGCTCGATCGCCTGCTCGACCGCGGCCGCTCGATCTCCGACGCGATCGACGATCCGAGCCCCTACACACGGCACGCGTTCCTCGCCCTGCGCATCTCGGAGGGCGAGGTGCAGGTGTGCTTCGCCGTCCACCCGGACGCGAAGGTCGACGTCGACAACCTCCGGGCCCGCCTCTCGGCGACCGAGGAGGAGACGGGCGAGCCGGCGTCGCCGCTCGCCGCCGAGCTCACGAGCGCGCTCCACGCGCTGCCGGAGCAGTTCTCCTTCGGCGCCGGCGTGGGCGATCGCGTGGCCTGCAGCGCGGCCACGCCCGACGCGATCGCGGAGATGCTCCGCCGCGCCGCCGACGGTCAGGTGCCGCTCTGGATCGGCTGGTCGGTCCCGCGCGAGACCGCGATCGAGCACGCCGACATCCTCGACGAGCAGCTCGAGGACGCGCTCGTCGCGCTCGCCCCCATCTACCGGCTCGTCGCCTGGTCTCGCGAGAACGACCGCATCGCGCTCGACCGCAAGCTCGAGGGCATCGAGCAGGAGCGAGCGCGCGCCCACGCCGAGCTCGAGGCCGAGAACGAGCGGTGGCGCTCGGAGCAGGCCCGGGCGCGCGAGCGATCGATGGAGCAGGCGCGGGCGCGCGGCGACGAGCGCGTCGAGGCCGCCCTCCCCGCCCGCCGGCCGACCCTGGCGACGCTGTTCAAGTCGACGAGCGGCGCCGGCGCCGGTCGCGGAGCCGAGCCGCGGCCGTCTCCGAAGCACGGCGGAGAGGGCGGCGCCCCGGCGCGGCGAGCGCCGCACGGCGAGGCGCAGCAGCAGGAGAGGGCCGAAGCTCCGCAGAAGCCGCCGGCCGAGCACGCGCCGCGGGCGCAGCGCGGCCCGTCCAGCGAGCCGGACGCCGCGGCGAAGGCCGCGCCGGAGCCGGGGAAGAGCGGCGTGATCGAGAAGGGAAGCCGGGTCCACGTGCGTCGAGGGCCGTTCGGCGACAAGATCGGCGTCGTGAGCGAGCTCGACGGCCGCGGAGGTGCGCGCGTCCTGCTCGGCCTGCTCTCGACGAGGCTCGAGCTCGACGATCTCGAGCTCGTGGTCGATGGACGGGACCGACCTGCGCTCCCTACATCGCACCGCAAGCCGCTCGCTCCGACGCCGCGCAAGGCGCGCTGAGCGTCCCCGCGCGGCCCCACCACGCAATGGTCAAGCGCGATCCTTCAACCTACCCCGTGGGCCTCGGAGCCCAGTTCCGCAACAAGCTCCCGCTCTACCTGGCCGGCGCCGCGCTGCTCGCGGCGCAGCAGCTCCTCATGGCCAAGCGCGACTTCCTGGTCAAGGACGCCGTCGACGCCGCCGTGAAGCTCCAGTCGGCCGAGGCCTCGCGGGCGGCGCTCATCATGCTCGCGGTGAGCGTGGGCGCCGCGATCATGCGCGTGTTCTCGCGGGTCACCATCTTCACGGCGGGCCGCAACGTCGAGTACGAGCTCCGGGCGATCCTGCTCGCGCGCCTGCACAAGCTCGGGCCGGCCTTCTTCCGCAAGATGCCGACCGGCGAGATCATGAGCCGGGCGACGAACGACCTGACGCAGGTGCGCCTCCTGCTCGGCTTCGGCCTGCTGAACGTCGTCGGCTCGCTCTTCGCGTTCGCGAGCGCCCTGTACGTGATGCTCAACATCTCGAAGCGGCTCACGCTCGCGGCGCTCCTGACGATGCCGGCGCTGATGCTCGTCACGCGATCGTTCTCGACCAAGCTCTTCATCCGCACCCGCGACAACCAGGAGGCGATCGGCGCGATGAGCGACCGCGTGCTGGCGAGCCTCGCGGGCGTCCGCGTCGTGCGTTCGTTCGCGCTCGAGGCGTCCGAGATGGCCGCGTTCTCGAGCACGAACCAGGCCTACCTCGAGAAGAGCCTCTCCCTCGCCAAGCTGCGCGGATCCATGGGGCCGCTCATGGGCGCCATCAGCTCGGTCGGCGTGCTCATCGTCTTCTGGTACGGCGGGCGGCTCGTGCTGACCCAGCAGATGACGAGGGGAGAATTCGTCTCCTTCTGGCTCGCGCTGCTGCGGCTCACGTGGCCGGTGCTCGCCCTCGGCTTCGTCGCCGCGATCGTCCAGCGCGGCCGCGCCGGCTACGTGCGGCTCAAGGCGATCTTCGACGCCATCCCGGAGGTCGTGAGCGGCCCGACGCCCGCCCCCGAGGTCGTCCGCGGCGCCCTCTCCGTCAAGGAGCTGGCCTTCTCCCACGGCGCCAGGAAGGTGGTCGACGGGGTGAGCTTCGACGTCGAAGCCGGCGGCTCGCTCGCCATCGTGGGGCGCACGGGCTCGGGCAAGAGCACCATCGCCACGCTGCTCGCGCGGCTCATGCCCACGCCGCGCGGCGCGGTGTTCCTGGACGGCATCGACATCTGCGATCTGCCGCTGGAGACCGTGCGCGCGAGCATCGGCTACGCGCAGCAGGACGCGTTCCTCTTCTCGACCACCGTGGCCCGCAACATCGGCTATTCGCTCGACGATCCGGACTCGCCCGCCGCGCTCGAGACCATCCGCGCCGCCGCGGCCGAGGCCGAGGTGCTGAACGAGGTCCTCTCGCTCCCGGACGGCTTCGACACGGTGGTCGGCGAGCGCGGCGTGCAGCTGTCCGGCGGACAGCGCCAGCGCGTCGCGCTCGCGCGCGCGCTCGTGCGCGAGCCGAGCGTGCTCGTCCTCGACGACCCGCTCTCCGCCGTCGACGCGAAGACCGAGCAGGCGATCCTCGCGGCGATCGAGCGGCAGGCCGCGCGGCGGACCGTCATCCTGATCACGCACAGGGTCGCGGCCGCGCGGCGGTGCGACGCGATCATCGTGCTGGAGCAGGGTCAGGTCATCGAGCGCGGCACGCACGACGAGCTCGTCCGAGCGGGCGGGCTGTACGCGTCGTTCGCCGAGGAGCAACAGCTCGAAGAGGATCTCGCGACCCTCGAGGCGACGCCGTCCTCGCGGCCGGTGGAGCTCTCGTGACGCAGCCAGGATCCGGAGAAAGCGCGACGATGCAGGCGAAATCGAGCGGCGCCACGGCCGCTGGCGAGGCGGGCGCGACCCCGCGGCGGCCGGCGCCGCCGTCGGCGAGCACGGGCCGCGGGGCGAAGAGATCGAGCCGCACCGAGGACGTGCTGAGCCGCTTCCACGAGGAGGCGCAGCTCGGCGAGGCGTACGACGCGCGCATGCTGCTCAGGCTGTGGCCGTTCGTGCGCCCGCAGAGCAAGCACCTCGCGCTCTCGCTCTCGCTGCTCATCGTCACCGCCCTCTTGGCGCTCTTGCGCCCGCTCATCATGCGCGACGCGCTCGACGCCTTCGACGCGCCCGGCGGGCTCGATCGCCTCACGCGCAACGGCTTCCTGCTCACGGGCGTCATGCTCGCGGAGCAGTCGCTCGCGTTCCCGCAGCTCTACCTGATGCAGCTCGCCGGCGCGCGCGCGATGGCCGACCTGCGCGTGCGCGTGTTCGGGTTCTTGCACACCCGGCGCCTCGGGTTCTTCGATCGCACGCCGGTCGGCCGGCTCGTCACGCGGGTGACGAACGACGTGGACGCGATCGGCGAGATGTTCGCGTCCGGCGCGCTCAACGCGTTCGGCGACCTGCTCCGCCTCGCCGTCATCGTCGTGGTGATGGTGTCGCTCGACTGGCGCATGTCGTTGCTCGCGTTCGCGGCGGTGCCCCCCGTCGCCCTCGGCGTCAACTGGACGCGGCGCCGGATCCGCGACGCCTTCCGGGAGGTGCGCGCGAAGACGGCCAGGATGAACGCCTACCTGAACGAGCAGGTCTCCGGGATGGCCGTCGTGCAGGCCTACGCGAGGGAGGAGCGCTCGGCCGAGGAGTTCGACGACATCAACGCCGCCTACCGCAGCGCGAACAACCGCTCCATCGTGCTCGACGCGACGCTCGACGCCGCCATCGAGATGGTCTCGAGCGTCTGCATTGCCGCGGTGCTCTGGTACGCCGGCGTGAAGAGCTTCAAGGAGGAGATCTCGTTCGGGACGCTGTTCGCCTTCGTCGCCTACATCGACATGTTCTTCGTGCCGATCCGCGATCTCTCGGCCCGGTACACGCTGCTGCAGTCCGCGATGTCCGGCGCGGAGCGCATCTTCGAGCTGCTCGACAACAAGGACGAGGACGCGACGGCAACGGCGAGCTGTACCGACGCGGCGAAGGCCGCAGACGAGGGCGTCGCGTTCGAGCTCGACAACGTCGTGTTCGGCTACAAGCCGGGCGCGCCCGTGCTGCGGCAGGTCTCCATCGCGGCGCGGAGCGGCGAGAAGGTCGCGCTGGTCGGCGCGACCGGCGCCGGCAAGAGCACCGTGGCGTCGCTGCTGCTCCGCCTCTACGACGTGGAGGAGGGCACCGTGCGGGTCTTCGGCCGCGACGTCCGCGCGTACGCGCGCGACGAGCTGCGCCGCAACTTCGCCGTCGTCCCCCAGGACGTGTTCCTGTTCCCCGGCACGGTGCTCACGAACATCGCGGCCGGCGACGCGACCCCGGATCGCGCGAAGGTGGTGAGCGCGCTGAACCGCATCGGCGCGCTCGATCTCTTCGAGCGCCGCGAGGGCGGCCTCGACGCCCCGGTGCTCGAGCGCGGCAGCAATTTCAGCGCCGGCGAGCGCCAGCTGATCGCCTTCGCCCGCGCCCTCTACCGCGATCCGCCGCTCCTCATCCTGGACGAGGCCACGGCCAACGTCGACAGCGACACCGAGGCGCGCCTGCAGCGCGCGCTCGAGGGCGCCATGGAGGGGCGCACCGCGCTGATCATCGCGCACCGCCTCTCGACGATCCGCGCCGTGGATCGCATCGTCGTCTTCCACAAGGGCTGCGTCGTCGAGCAGGGCACGCACGAGGATCTGCTCGCCGCAGGCGGCGTCTACAGCAAGCTGTACCGGCTCCAGTTCGCCCGGCAGGCGGCGGCGCACGCCTAGGGATCGGCCGGCTCTCGCTCGTCGCCGTAGCACTCGCCGGCCGCGCCCGTCGCGCCCTCGTCGGCGCGGTCCGCGCCTCCGGCGACCACCCGCAGCCAGTACTCCGAGCAGCTGTCGTTCATGACGATCAGGTGCTCGTCGTCCGCGCACGTCACCTCGGCCTGGTTGCCCGCCGCGTGCGCCAGCGTGCCGCCGCGCCGCGTGCCGTCGCTCTCGAACGACAGGTACACCTGCCACCATCGCGGCCGCGCGCCGAGGCCGTGCTTGAGCGCATACCGCATGCCGCCCGGGAAATAGAGGAGCTCGCCGTCCGGCGCCGACGTCTCGTAGACGCCCCCCTCCGGCGTGGCCTCGGTGAACTCGATGGGCGGGTTCGCGCTCTCCGACCGGTCGCACCGGCTCGGCGCGCACCCCGCGGTGAGCGCGGCCGACGCCCCCATCACACAGGCGGCGGCCCACCCCGAGCGCCGCGCAGCACCCCCGCCCGCGCCTCGGCTCCGCATGGCTCAGCCGAGCCAGCGCGCGGCGTCGAGCGCGTGGTAGGTGAGGATGAAGTCGGCCCCGGCGCGCCGGATCGAGGTGAGCAGCTCGAGCGCCGCCCGCTTCTCGTCGATCATGCCGCGCTCGGCGGCCGCCTTGATCATCGCGTACTCGCCGCTGACGTTGTAGGCGCCGAGCGGCAGCGTCGTCGCGTCGCGCACGCGCGCGATGACGTCGAGGTACGTGAGCGCGGGCTTGACCATGAGCATGTCGGCCCCCTCCTCCTCGTCGAGCGCCGCCTCGCGAAGGCCCTCGCGGGCGTTCCCGGGGTCCATCTGGTAGCCCGCCCGGTCGCCGAACTTCGGCGCGCAGTCCGCCGCCTCGCGGAACGGCCCGTAGAAGCTGGACGCATACTTCACGGCGTAGGAGAGGATCGCCGTCCCCGTCAGCGACTCCGCGTCGAGCGCGCGCCGGATGGCGGCGACGCGGCCGTCCATCATGTCGCTCGGCGCGACCACGTCGGCCCCCGCCTTGGCGTGGACCACCGCCGCCCGCGCGAGCACCTCCAGCGTCGCGTCGTTGTCGACGTCCACCGCGCCGGACGGGTCCTGCCGGAGCAGGCCGCAGTGGCCGTGATCGGTGTACTCGTCCACGCACACGTCGGTCATCACGAGGAGCTCCGGCGCCGCGTCCTTCATCGCCTTCACGGCGCGCGGGACCGGGCCGTCCGGATCGTAGGCGCTCGAGCCCGACGCGTCCTTGGTGCGGGGGAGCCCGAACAGGATCGTCCCGCCGATCCCGAGCTCCTTGCAGAGCCGCGCCTGCGCCGCCGCGGCGCTCACGGGCAGCTGCGAGACGCCCGGCATCGTCCCGACCGGGCGCGGCGCGTCGAGCGCCTCGTTGAAGAAGAGCGGGAGGATGAAATCGCCCGGGTTGAGGGACGTCTCCCGCACCAGGGCGCGGAGGGCGGGCGTGCGGCGGAGCCGGCGCGGTCGCTTCGTGGGGAACACGGCGGCGGAGCATAGCAGCCCTTCGCCCGCGGGGACCGCTCCGGTCTCGCCGCGCGCGATCCGTGGATCGCCCGAGCGCGGGAATCGGCTAGTGTTCGCCCGAGACTGGTGTTCGCCCGAGACCGCTCGCATGAGACCGGCCCTCCACTTCCCTTCTTCCGGCCGCGCCTGCCCCGCCGCGTGCAACGCCCGCGCCCGGCGCAGGCCGCGCCGCAGAACGCGCTCAGCGCTGGGCCGCTCCGGGGCGAACGGTCTGGCGCCCCGCCGCACCGGGGCGCGGCGGGGTCACCGGAGGGGGCGTCTGCGGGGACGAGAGCGGGACCGTATCGTCGTCGTCCGCGTCCGCTGCCGAGGCCTCGTCCGGCGGCTCCGCAGGCGTCTCCGCGGCGGCGACCGTGACCATGGCAATGTCGGACAGCGGGCACCACACGGTCCAGGCCTCGTTGCGGACGAAGCTATCGAGCGGGACGCTTCCGCTCTCGATGCCACGCGCGAGCTGGTCGAGCCTGACCGGCCCGACCGATCGCTCTCCGTTGGTGATGTACCATCGGTCCGTAAAGCCGCGCTCCGAGCTCCGCAGCTCCTGGGACAGTTTCACAGATCTCATTGAATGGACTCCAGAAACCGCCGGACGTTGAATCGAACGGGTGCGATTCTAACCCCTTAACGCACCGAGTCAACATCACTGCAGATTCGCTATGACAATCAACGTCTGCCATGAGTGAACGAGAGAACGACGGGAGTTTGACGGTGCTTCCCAGGCGTGATGACCCCTCGGGGGAGGGTCACGGCGCGGCGGCCCATCGGGCCGCGGGCGGGGGGCCGGGCGCGGCGAGGCCGGGCGTCGTGTACCTCGTCGGCGCGGGCCCGGGGGATCCGGGGCTCCTCACGCTGCGCGGCGCAGAGCTCCTCGCCACGGCCGACGTCGTGCTGCACGACGAGCTCGTCCACCCGGCGCTGCTGGACGGCGTGCGGGAGGGCGCCGAGGTGCGCTCGGTCGGCAAGCGCGGCGGCGACCGCGTCGTGAAGGACGCGAAGCAGGCGGAGATCGACGCGGAGCTCGTCGCGCTCGGGCTCGCGGGGCGCAGCGTCGTCCGCCTGAAGGGCGGCGATCCGTTCCTCTTCGGGCGCGGCTCGGAAGAAGCGGAGGCGCTCGCGCGGGCCGGGGTGCCGTTCGAGGTGGTGCCGGGCGTCTGCTCTCCGCTCGGCGCGACGGCCTACGCCGGCATCTCGCTGACGCACCGGCACATCGCCTCGAGCGTGATGATCGTCAGCGGCGTCACCCGGGCGGGCAAGGGGTTCGACTGGAGCGAGCTCGCCTCGGTCCGCGGGACCATCTGCGTCCTGATGGGCATGCAGGCCCTCGACGCGGTGGTCGCGGGGCTGACGGGGCCGGGGCGCCGCGATCCCGCGACGCCGGCGGCGGCCATCCAGTGGGGCACGCGGGCCGACCAGCGCGTCGTCTCGAGCCGCCTCGACGAGCTGCCCCGCCGCGCCCGGGAGGCGGGGCTCCAGAGCCCTGCGGTCATCGTCGTCGGCGCCGTCACCGGCCTGCGCGACGCGCTGCGCTGGTTCGACCGGAAGCCGCTGTTCGGCAAGCGGGTGCTCGTGACCCGGCCGCGCCACCAGGCGCGCTCGACGTCGCGGCTCATCCGCCTCCGCGGCGGCGAGGCGGTGGAGCTCGCGACCATCGAGATCCACCCGCCCCCCGACCCTGCGCGCGTCACCGCGGCGATCCGCGGGCTCTCCGGGTACCAGGCCGTCGTCTTCACGAGCGAGAACGGGGTGGCCTGCTTCTTCGAGGAGCTGGAGCGGCTCGGCCTGGACGCGCGCGCCTTCGGCTCGGCCCGCCTCGCCGCGATCGGGGTCGGGACGGCTGCCGCGCTCGCCGCCCGCGGCGTCCGCGCCGACATCGTCCCCAGGGAGTTCCGCGGCGAGGAGCTCGCGGAGGCCATCCTCGCCGACCCCGCGCTGGCCGAGCGCAGGGCGGCGCGCCCCCCGGTCCGCGTCCTGCTCGCGCGCGCGCTCGTCGCCCGCGAGGTGCTCCCCGAGCGCCTCCGCGCCGCCGGCTGCGAGGTCGACGTCGTGCCCGTCTACGAGACCCGCCCCGCCTCGGGCGAGCGCCGCGAGGAGCTGCTCCGGGCGCTCTCGGCGGGCGAGATCGACGTCGTGCTGCTCACATCGAGCAGCACCGTCGACAGCCTGTGCGATCTCCTCGGCGACGGCGCCGCGGCGCGCCTCCACCGCGTGCTCCTCGCGAGCATCGGCCCGATCACGACCGCGACCGCCGAGAAGCGCGGGCTCCGCGTCGGCGTGACCGCCGAGGTGAGCACCACAGCAGGTCTCCTCGACGCGCTGGATCGATATTTTGCTGCGTTGCAAGCTGCACCGACGAGCGCCGCTGACTGAGGAGCTGGTCGCACGGGTGTGCGGCGAGCTCCACGCGCCACGGCGCAAAGAAAAAGAAAGAGCGTCGCAGCGGACCTGGGGGGGGGAAGGTCTCCGCCGCGACGCTCGTGCCGGGAGAGAGCAGGAGGCGTGCCTGCGCCTTCCCCGAGTCAATTCAAGTACTTAGCACCTCCGAACGGGAGCTCCCTTGCGCTCTTGCGCCACCCTATCGACAGAGATGCAAGGGATCTCCCGACACGAAAGTGCCATGGCAAATCTACGACCGCATTCCTTATGTCGGTGCATGCGTACAGCCTCACATCCGGACAGCGGTGGTGAGACAAAGGCCTTCAGACGCTCTTCGGTCACTCGAACGTCGCTCGGACGACAAGGAACTTGTTGTTGAGCTCGATGGACGTGAGCCGCTCGAAGATGCGGGGGTTGCCGAGCTCGTTCGACAGGGAGCTGACGCGCCCGTGCTCGGTGACGAAGTAGAAGGTCTTCACGCCCTTCTTCTTCTGCTCGTTGATGTAGTCCTGAAACTTCTTCCCGCTCGAGACGAAGGCGGCCATCTTGTTGCCGGCATAGAAGTTCTCGCCCTTCCAGTTCATCTGGTAGGCGACGAGCGGCCCTGGGATTTCCTGGCTCGCGCGCGTGTAGGCGAGCAATGTCTCGCGCTGCCCCCAGTGGGGCGACGTCCGCACGAAGTACACGTCGAGGCCCCACGCCGCGAACGCGATCGCGAGCGAGACGAGCGCGCCGAGGACGAGGCGGCGAAAGCGCGCGACCGCCAGCAGCAAGCACAGGACGGCCGCGGCGGCGGTGAAGGCCCACAGGGTCGCGGAGAAGTCGAGCGACTGCGGCCAGGGGCGCTTGTAGTTGTACGTGAACAGGTGCAGCAGCCTGGCCTGGCTCGGCTGCCCTTCGCGCGCCATCGCGAGATCGCGCCCGACGAAGAAGACGAGGAGCGCGGCGCCGATCGCGACGGCGCCGAGCATCGCGCGCTCGTAGCGGACCCTCGCGAGCGAGCGCGCCGACAGCGCCGGCGTGGAGGCGCCGCCCGCGCCGCCCTCCAAGCGCAGCATGTCGTCGAGCAGGATCCCCGTGAGCATCGCCGCCGGCGGGACGGCCGGCAGGATGTAGTGGTGGAACTTCGTCAGCATCAGCGAGAAGAGCGCGAAGCCGAAGATGAACCACATCGCCAGGAACACCGAGGCGTCGCTCTGGCGGACCTCGGCCGAGCCGGGCTCGCCCGGGGCTCCGCCCTCGCGCCGCCGGAGCCACCACACGAGCGAGGCGGGCACGAGCCCCGTCCACGGGAACATCGCGTAGCCGAGCTGCCACACGTAGTAGCGGAAGCTCACGTCGTCGCCCTCGTTCGTGTCGTGCACGTGGGTGAAGGCGCGCTTGAACATGTCGTGGAACAGGAGCCTGTCGGTGAACGGCTGGCCGTGCCGCGCGTACATGGCGACGAACCAGGGCAGCGCGACGCACGCGAGCACGAGCAGCCCGACGGGGATCTCCATCTTGAGCAGGTCGCGGTACCGGCGCGAAACGACGACGTAACCGAGCGCGCAGAGCACCGGGAGCCCGAAGCCGGCCGGCCCCTTGGCCATCGTGGAGAGGGCGGCGAAGAACCACGCGGCGAGGAAGAGGAGCCGCTGGACGCGCCGCTCTCCCCAGCTGGCGTAGAGGACGATCGCGAGCGTCTGCGCCCAGATGACCGCCTGGAGCGCCGGCTGCAGCCCGGGGAGCACGGGCAGCACCGGCCGGCAGGCCTCGTTGCCGGGGAGCCCGCAGTTGCCCGGTGAGCCGGAGCTGAAGACGTCGGCGTGGAGGCGCAGGCCGAAGGGCGCCGTGTGGATCTCGAGGTGGCGCGAGAGCAGGTAGAGGATCTGCGGCAGCGCGCAGGCGACGATCGCCCCCAGCACGAGGTGGTAGAGCGAGAGGCCCACCTTGAGCGAGCCGAGCTCGACCTCGTAGACGCGCGCCTCCTCGGCGTCATCGGTGTGGATGCCGAGCAGGAGCAGCGCCATCGCCGCGGCCATCGTCGCGACGAACGGCATGTCGGTCATGGTCTGGTGGGAGACCAGGAACCACTGCGGCATCGTGGTGAGGACGACGCCCGCGAGCAGCCCCGCCCGGCGGCTGAAGATCCGCGCGACGGCCTTGTAGAGGAGGTAAACGGCGATGAGCGTCAGCGCGAAGATGGGCAGCCGGACCGCCCACTCGGGCCACGGCGTGCGCCCCTCGGCCACCGCCGAGAGCATCTCCCCTGACCGGTAGCGGACGCCGAACGCCGCCATCGCGAGCGCCTGCATCCAGAAGTCGAGCACCGGCTTCGACCAGAACCAGCCGTCCTGCGCCCACCAGAGGGAGATCCAGTCGTTCCTGGCCAGGATCTCGCGCGCGACCTCGCCGTAGTGCGTCTCCCACGGGTCGGTGAGCGAGTGGCTCCCGAGCATGGGCAGGTAGAGCAGCGTGACGAGGGCGACGAGCCAGAAGCCATGCCGCCGCAGCAGGCGGCGCGGAGCGCCGGTCTCGTCGACGCGGCAGGCGCCGAGGCGCTCGCCGAGCCGGAACGCGCCGACCACGGCCGTGAGGAACGCGGCGGGCACGGCGACGGCGGGCACCGCCAGCGAGATCAGCGTGGGCGCGCCGTCGCGCGAGAGGGAGCTCGGCGAGAGGTAGCCCGCCACGCTGAGCGTGACGAGAACGCAAAACGCGACGAGCCCGGACCCGAGCAGAGCGAGCGGGCCGAGCAGATCGCGGATCCCGACGCGCGCGGCGACGCGCTCCGGCGGGTCGTCGAAGGTGCCGAGCAGCTCGAGCAGGCCGAGCGTCGCGACCGCGACGCCGAGCGCGCCGAGCGGGACGCCCCAGCGAAGCTGAGGCGCGAGCGCCATCACGATGAACGCGAGGAGCGCGCCCGCGGCGGCCACGGCGGCGCCGCGCCAGCGGAGCGGGTTGCCCTGCGGCACGAGGCGCGCCTCGTCGGTGTCGGGCGCGGCCTCGTCCGCGCCGGCCGCGCCTGCGCCGCCGGCGGTCGCATCGTCGGCCGCGGTCGTCTCCCCCGCCGCGGTCGTCTCGTCGCGGACCTCCGCGGGCGCATCGTCCTCCGCGGGCGCATCGTCACGGACCTCCGCGGGCGCATCGTCCTCCGCGGTCATCTCCCCCGCCGCGCGCGCATCGTCCACCGCGGTCGTCTCCCCCGCCGCGGTCGCCTCGTCGCGGGCCTCCGCGGGCGCGCCGCTGCTCTTGTCGTGCGTGTCGTTCATGGCTGCGCCGAACGCGGAACGAGGCGCGGCCCTGACGTAGCAACTCTGCGTGGCCGGGCAAAGCAGCGGTCGCACGCGCTCGCGCAGCGCGCGCCGTTCGACAGAAACATGCGCCGCGCGGACGCTCCCCCGACGCCTGCGCCGGTCAGGCCGCGAGCGGCGGCTCGTGAGAGCGCGCCGCCCCGGCCGCTCCTCGCCGGGACGCCCGGCGCGCGGCGAGGACCGCGGCCGCGCGGCGGCCGTGGTGCGCCGCTACTTCGTCAGGCGCGCGATCTCTTCCTTGATGATCGTCTCGGCGAGGACGGGCACGACCTCCCAGACGACGCGCTCCACCACGTCGCGGGACAGCGCCATCACGGCCTCCACCTGCTCCGCGCTGAGCCCGAGGCCCTCGAGCTTGCTCGCCATCTGGCCGTTCACCTGCGCGGAGGCGGTCGCCGCGACCGCCGCAGGACCGGACGCCGTCTTCGGAACGCCGGACACCGGCGTCGGCGAGAAGGCCATCGTCGTCGTGACCGGCACGTTCGCCGCGCCGCCCGGCGCCGTCTTGACCGAGGCCTGGGCCGGCGCAGCGGCGGTGGTGGCGGGCGCGTTCGGCGTGTAGATGAGCGTCTTCGCGCGCTGGAGCGAGCTCGCGGCCGCGGCAGGCGGCGCTGCGGCCGCTGCCGCGGCGGGCGGCGCTGCGGCGGCGGCAGGCGCACGCGCAGGGGTCGCAGCGGCAGCGGGAGCCGCTGCGGCGGCGGGCTTCGCCTCGCCGCGCGACGCCAGCAGCTTCTTGACCTTGTCGATCATCTGCTGCGTGTCGAACGGCTTGTCCATGTGGTCGTCGGCTTGCGCGCTCGAGCCCTTCGCGGGATCGAACGGGTTCTGCTTGGACGACAGGATCAGGACGGGCGTCGCCGGTGAGGCCTGCTTGATCGCCTTGCACAGCTCGTAGCCGTTCTTCGGCTCGAGCGTGACGTCGGCGATCACCAGGTCGGGTTTATCGCTCTTGAGCTTCTGCAGCGCAGCGTCGGCGCTGCTCGCCGTCACGACGCGGAAATCCTGACCCGCAAAGGTGATTTCGAGCACTTTGCGCATGGTCACGCTGTCGTCTACGGCGAGAAGGGTGCTGGCCACGAACGGGTCTCCTCTCAGATGGCGAGAAAGCGATGACGGCTCTGGATATCTTCGGCTCCGGTCGCGCGATGTGTCAACATTCGCGGTGTATTTCGCCCCCGCGGGCCCCGCGGATGTGCGTTTTCCGCGCCGGTAGAGCCCGGTCCCACGCCGGTGGGCGGAGCCGAGGCGCCCCCCACGAGCTCTCATGCGCCCGCTCCGCCCCGCCGCTCCGCCCCCCAAGGCCCAGGATCCCGCCGAACCGCTCGGCGAAGGCCCGACCGCCCCGGTACGACCCCCGCAGGATGGCCGCTGGACGGTGCCGGCAGCGCTGGACCGGCGGCCGCTCGACGGGGCCGTCCGGGCGCTGGCGTCGGTCTCGTGGTCCGACGCGCGCCGGCTGATCGAGACCGGCAAGGTGCTCGTCGGGAGCGCGGTGGCGACGAGCGCCCGTCGGCGCGTGCTCGGCGGCGAGCAGATCGAGATCCGCCTGCACGCGCCGCGGCCCGAGACGGTGCGGCGGCGCAAGCTCGAGGGCGAGCTCGTGGTCTACGCGGACGCGAGCGTCGTGGTGGTGAACAAGCCCGCCGGGGTGAGCACCATCCCCTACGGCGACGAGGACCCCGCGGAGCAGGCCGCGACGCTCGACGCGCTGGTGCGGGAGGTGCTGGCCCGGCGCGACCGCCTGCGCGGGCGGGCGCCGCTCGGCGTGGTGCAGCGCCTCGACAAGGGGACGAGCGGGCTGATCGTCTTCGCGCGGACGCTCGCCGCGAAGAAGCACCTCGCCCAGCAGCTCCGCGTCCGCGCGATGCACCGGCAGTACCTGGCGCTGGCCCACGGCGCCGTCCCGCGCGGCACGTACCGCAGCTACCTCGTCGAGGATCGGGGCGACGGGCTGCGCGGCTCGGCGAGAGAAGGGCGGCGCGAGGGGCAGCTCGCGGTGACGCACGTCGAGCCGATCGAGGCGCTCGGCGGGCCGCAGGAAGGGGCCGGCGCCCCGGGCGCGACGCTGGTCGCCTGCCGCCTCGAGACGGGGCGCACGCACCAGATCCGCATCCACCTCGCCGAGGCCGGGCACCCGCTCGTCGGCGAGACGGTCTACGTGCGGGACCACCGCGGGCCGAGGATCCCCGCCCCGCGGCTGATGCTCCACGCGGCCGAGCTCGGCTTCGACCACCCCGCCGACGGCCGGCCGATGCGGTTCCAGGCGCCGCCGCCCCCCGACTTCGACGAGGTGCTCGAGCGGCTGCGCGAGGGGCGCGGGAAGGGCGCTACCTGACCTTGCCGCGCGCCTCGCTCATCGCCGCGGCGGTGGCGTCGACGAGCGGCATCACCTTCGCGTAGTCCATCCGCGTCGGGCCGAGCACGCCCACGGTCCCCGCGACGCGCCCGTTCTCCATGTACGGCGCGGCGACGAGGCTGAGCTGGCCGCCGCCGAGATCGCCCGCCTCGCTGCCCACGAAGACGGTGACCTCGCCCGCGCCGGCGGCGAGGGTGCGGTCGAGCAGATCGACGAGCTCCTCGCGCTCCTCGAGCGCCTTCATCAGCTTCCTGAGCCGGTCGACGTCGGCGTACTCGGGCAGATCGATCAGGCGGTTCTGCCCCTCGATGACGACCTCGCTCCGCCGCGTCACGTCGGCCGTCGCCTTGCTGCCGAGCTCGAAGGCGCGGCGCCTGAGCGCGTCGATCTGGAGCCGCTCGTCGGCGAGGCGGCGGGCGAAGAGGTCCCGGATCTCGCCCAGCGTGCGCCCCTCGATGACGTCGGCGAGCAGGTTGTGGATCCGGGTGAGCTCCCCTTCGCTGATCGCCTCGTCGATCGAGATGAAGCGGTTCTCGACCGAGCCGTCGGCGAAGACGAGCACGGCGAGCAGCTGCCCGGGCTTCGTCGGGATGAAGCGCAGCTGGCCGAGGGCGCGGATCTCCGCCCGCGGCGCGGCGACGACCGCCGCGGCGCCGGACAGCTCGGAGAGGTAACGCCCCGTCTCGCGGAGCGGGTCGCTCGCCACCGTGTAGATCTCGGCGAACCTGGCGCTGAGCTCGGCCTGCTGCTCGGGGGACAGCGACCGGAGCTCGACCAGCGCGTCGATGAACAGCCGGAGCGCGCGGTCGGTCGGGATCCTCCCCGCGGAGGTGTGCGGCTGGTGGAGGTAGCCGCCCTCCTCAAGGTCCGCGAGCACGTTGCGGATCGAGGCAGCCGAGAGATCGAGCCCGTACTTCCGCGCGAGCGTCCTGCTGCCTACGGGATCGCCCGTCGCGATGAACTCGGTGACCGCGGCGAAAAGGATCTTTCGAGCGCGATTGGAAAGATCTCCCATGTCAACTGCGGGCGGCGCGCGTGGGCGCCGCTGTGGCTACCTGGACCAGGGACCGCCCGGACCGGGAAGCCATGCGGGCCGGACCTTCGCTCCCATACGTCAAGACGCGCGTGCGGGCGCTGGACCCACGGATGCGCATGAGAGCTATTTTGAGGCGATCGCGCGGCCCGGTCAAATGGCGCGGTAGGATGGGCGCGGCCGCCGCGCCCGAGGGTCCGCGCAACCGGGACCGATGGGGCTGCCCCTCCCGCGGGAGCCTCGCCGCGCCGGAGGCCGGCCCTGCAACGATGCCGTCCCTACGCCACGCCGCCACCGCCGCCGCGCTCGCCCTCGCGATCGGCCCGCTCGCCGCCGCGCCGAGCGCGCAGGGCAAGCCGAAGGTGCGGTTCCACCAGGACTGGGCCAAGCACCCGTCGGCGCGCTACGCGGCCATGAGCGCGGAGCAGTGCCGCGCGGCGCTCGCGCGGCGGAAGATCGCGTTCGAGCCGGTGCCGCGCGCGCCGGGCGTGCTCGCGCCGGTGCGGCTGATGCAGGGGGTCGGCGGGGTCCTCTACCGGACGGCGCTGCCGGCTCACCAGCGCGCGGACAACCCGTACGACGTCTTCGACTGCCGCCTCGCGCTCGCGCTGTCGGACTTCAGCCGGATCCTGCGCGTGCACGACATCATCGAGGTGCTGATGTTCTCGGCCTGGCGGCCTCCGCACCGGATGTGGCCCGAGGGCAAGCTGGCCACGAGGCACCCGGGCGGGCTCGCCATCGACCCGTACCGGTTCGTCAAGGAGCGCGCCGGCGACGGGTTCGCGGAGGAGTGGCTCGAGGTCGAGCGCGACTTCGTCGGCAGGCGCGGCGCGCCGGTGTGCGGCGAGGGCGCCCGGGCGACCGGGCGGCCGGTGGCGCCGGGCAAGGGCGCGCGCGGCAGCCCGCCCGCGGACGCGGCCGCGCGGGAGCTGCGCTCCATCGTGTGCGAGGCCGCGGATCAGCACATCTTCACGTCGATCCTCACGCCCAACTACGACCGGGCGCACAAAAACCACCTGCATCTGGAGGTGACCCCCGGCGTCCAATGGCATCTCGTGCGCTGATCCGGGAGGCGCGGTCCTCCCCGGCGCAAACCCGCTCTCGCCCCGAGGTCGACCCGCTATGTTAGCCCGCGTGCCCGCACGAAGCTCCCCGCGCCCCCGCGCGTCCGCCGCATCGGCCGCGCTGACGCTCGCCGCCGTCGCGCTGTCGTTCACGTTCGTCGGCTGCCCCTGCGTCAGCGGCCCCGTGAACGCGAGCCCCGGCCTCCGCTGGTTTCTGTTCTCGAACTTCGGCGCCAGCAAGATCTGCCCCGAGATGCTGAAGAGCGGGGTCGCGCTGCGCCTGCAGGACCGGTCGTCGTCCATCGGGCGGTTCTTCCCGATGCAGTGCTCGTACGACGTCAACGACGCGGCCCAGACGGTCACCGTGCACATCGCCGGCACGGGGTACGGCTACATGCAGCCGGCCAAGCGGGTGGGCTTCTCCCTCACGACGTCCGTCGAGTACCGGCCCGACTTCCAGATCGCGGACGACGACGTCTACGTGTGGGGGCGGCTGAACCGGATCGTGCAGGGCCCGAGCTTCCAGCTCGGCTACGTCGAGAACCCCGTCATCGACGTGATGGCGAACGTCGCGCCGTTCGGCGGGCTCGCCAACCTGATCGGCAACCAGATCGTCGCGGGCGAGATGACCCGCGGGTTCACCGTCCTCTACAACGAGGAGACCGGGAAGGACTTCACGCTGGGGATCCTCATGCCGCCCCAGCGGCCCCACCACCCGTTCGAGGTGGAGGACGACGAGCGGTACACGTTCGCGAACGAGGTCGTCGAGGTGCACGCGCACCAGCGCGATTACCTCGGGCCGTTCGAGGTCGCCGACGCGGACCAGGCGCTCTACCTCAAGGTGAGCGTGCAGGGCGCGCCCGTGGACATCATGATCGTCGACAAGCCGACGGGCGACGCGTGGCGCGAGGCCTACCAGACCGGCAAGCCGCTCGGTCCCCCGCCCGGCCCCGTGCAGGCGGGCGGCCCGCTCCAGCCCGGGATCGTCGAGACGCGCCGCTACGCGCTGCGCCCGGGCCTCTACTACGTGGTCATCGACAACACGGCGGCGGCCGGGCTCGTGGCGCCGCCCGTCACGTTGCTCAGCCCCCTGGGCGGCTCGGCCGCGCAGGTCAGCTACATGGCGCAGGTCGGCGAGTAGCGAAGGCGGCGGCCGCATCGGGCAGGTCGCGTCGAGCAGGCGCGGTCGCCGGGCTTGACGCGGTTCGCTCCGAACGGGATAAACTCGGCATGGCCGCTATTGCGAGAGAGGGGGACAGCGTGACCCACGTCGACAAAGTTGCCCTCGACCGGCTGCGTGCTCGCCTCCAGGCGTACATGGCCAAGAAGGGGCTGAGGTCGACGGCGCAACGCCGGCTGATCGTCGACACGTTCTTCTCGGGCGCGCCGCACATGACCATCGAGGATCTGCTCACGGAAGTGCGCGCGCACGACCGGGGCATCGGGTACGCGACCGTGTACCGGACGCTCAAGCTGCTCGCGGAGTGCGGCGTGGCCTCGGAGCGCCGGTTCGGCGACGGCCTCAGCCGCTATGAGCTCGCGGACGACGCCAGCACGCACCACGACCACCTCATCTGCGTCAGCTGCGGGAAGATCATCGAGTTCGAGGAGCCGCGCATCGAGGCGCTCCAGGAAGAGATCGCCGCGAAGTACGGCTTCGAGGTGACCTGGCACAAGCACGAGATGTACGGCGTCTGCCTCGACTGCCGCGAGAACAAGGACGCGGCGTCCGGCGTCTCGTAAGCCGCGCGGGCGCGGCGCCCGGCGCCGCCCGCCGCCCGCCGCGCGCGGCGCTCAGCTCTTCGCGTCGAGCGCGCGGGCGTGGACGACGGCCATGACGCCGCCGAGGAGCGAGGCGATGGGGGCGTAGGCCGGCGGGAGCACGAACGCCGAGATCACCGCGGCGCCGATGAGCGCCGGGGCGACGCTCAGCGCGAGGCCGACGCGCGCCTCGAGGCGCGTGCGGTGCGCGAGCGCGAGGGAGAGCGCGGCGTCGCGGACGTCGTCCGAGGCGAGGACGACGGAGAAGTCGGCCGGCGCCGAGCCGGCCGCGCCGAGCGCCACGGAGACGTCCGCGGCGCCGAGCGCGGCGTCGTCGACGCCGGCGTGGCCGAGGACGGCGACGCTCGTGCCCGCGTCGATCAGGCGCCGCACCTCGGCGCCGCGATCCGCGGGGAGGATCTCGGGGCGGATGTGGTCGATGTCGAGCGAGCGGCCGATCGCCTCGCACGTCTCGCGCGCGTCGCCCGACATCAGCACGGGCTCGACCTGCGCGTCGAGCAGGTGCTGGATGGCGGCCCGCGCCCCGGGGCGCAGCCCGTCCTGCAGGCCGATGAGGCCGACGAGCCGCGCGCCCACCGCGACGAGGACCACCGTGCGCCCCAGCGCCTCGAGCTCGGCGACGCGGCTCTCGGCCGCGGCGATCGAGATCCGCTGCTCGAGCATGAGCGCGCGGTTGCCGACGCAGAGCTCCTCGCCGGACGAGGTGACGGCCGTCACGCCGAGGCCGGGGTGGAAGTTGGGGTTGCGCACCCCGTCGGGCCGCAGGCCGCGGGCGCGGGCGGCGCGGACGATCGCCGTGGCGACCGGGTGCTCCTCGGTGCGCTCCGCCCCAGCCGCGAGCGCGAGCACGTCGCTCGGCGTGAGCTTCTGGCCGGTCGCCTCCAGCTCCGCGAGCTCGGGCTCGCCGAGCAGCAGCGTGCCGCGGGCGCAGAACACGGCGACCGAGACCCGGCCGGCGCGATCCCAGGCGTCGGCGCTCTTGTAGACGATGCCGCGGCGGAGCCCGAGCAGGATGCCCCGCGCGACGTGCACCGACGCGATGGAGGCCGTGATCGCCGTGGCCAGCGCGGCGAGCACGGCGGCCGCGGTCATCGCGATCTCGACGGGCGTCCGCCCGGCGACGAAGGCGGAGAGAGCGCCGATCGCCGCGGCGGCGAGCGCCCAGCGCTCGGTCAGGGCGCGGGAGGCCTGCGCGATGGGCGCGAGGGCGTCCGCGCGCCGGCGGGCGTCGAGCAGCACGCGCGCGACCGCGCGATCGCCGCCGGAGAAGGTGCACGCGCCGACGAGGCGGCCCCGGACCACGGTGGCCCCGGCGATGACCGGGTCGCCTTCGCGGCGGCGGGCCGGCGTGGTCGCGCCGATCCACGGGAGCACCTCGATGTCGCCGCCCGTGACCACGAGATCGACGGGGACGACCTCCCCCACGTCGGCCTGGACGCCCTCGCCCGGCCGCAGCTCGTAGAGCTCGACCCCGGCGCCCTCGGCGTCGCCGCCGTCGCCGCGCGGGAGGGCTCGGTCGGCGGGCGCCGGGCTCGGCGCCCACGCGCCCGGCGGCCGGCGCGCCGGCGTGGAGAGCACGGACGCGATCCAGGCCCGCTCCGCGAACACGCGGTGGCGGGCGCTCTCGATGAGCCAGGCGCTGATCGCGCTGGCGGTGGCGATCACGCCGGCGAGCGAGGCGGCCTCGGCCGCGAGCGCGCGATCCTCACCGAAGAGGGCCCAGACCGCGGCCACGAGCCCGCCCAGGACGGGGGCGAGCATCGGCGCCGGGTGCGGGTCCGTGGCGTCGCGCGCGGTCGTGGCGGCGCGGCCGAGGAGCATCCCCGCGCTCACGGTGGCGAGCACGATGCGGGCGCCGATGACGAGCTTGGCGTCGCCGGCGAGGGTGAGCGCGACGGCGAGCGTCCCCGCGATGATCGCGAGCACGAGCAGGAGCGCGCCGATGTCCCGCGCCTCGAGCGCCTCGTAGCGCTGCGGCTCCTCGCTCAGGATGGTGTTCCCGATGGGCTCGAGCAGCGCGCGATCGTCGTCGAGGACGGGCAGGTCCGGGAGCTTGTCGTCGAGCGAGACAGGCGGGAACGCGTCGACGATCGGCGCGTCGAGATCGGCGACGCGCGCGGCGACCTCGTCCGCGCCCGCCCGCGCGGGCTCGGCGCGGGGGCTCGAGGCGTGCGGTCCAGCGGCGGCCACCGGCGGCGCGCCCGGCGAGATGCCCCGGGCCGGGGCGCCGAGGAACGGCGCGCCGTGCGCCGCGAGGACGACCGGCCGGGCGTCGCCCGGCGCCGGCGATGCCTCGCCGAGGAAGACGTGGCGGCACCGGGCGTTGCAGAAGTAATGGAAGCGCTGATCGAAGATCGCGACGTGCCCCGCGCGGAGCGGATCGATCAGCTTGCTGCAGCCCGAGCACGGGAGGGGCGCGACGGCGGGCCCGGCTGCGCGCGACGCGACCACCTCAACCCGCAGCCGGCGTCTCGGCGAGCGCGGCCTCGACCTCGGCCAGGGCCTCGTCGATCTGCGCCTCGCTCACGATGAGGGGCGGCGTGAACCGGAGCACGTTGCTGCCCGCGATCGTGAGCAGCACGCCGCGGTCGCGCGCGCGGCCGAGCGCGGCGCGCGCGTCGACGCCCGGCGCGAGGATGAGCCCGCGGAGCAGGCCGCGCCCGCGCTCGCCGGCGCACACGCGCGGCAGCCGCGCGGCGATCGCGGCGAGGCCGCGGCCGAGCTGCTCGCCCCGCTTCTGGGCGGCCTCGCAGAGCTTCTCTTCCTCGATGACCGCGAGCACCGTCCGCGCCGTGGCGGAGGCGAGCGCGTTGCCGCCGTAGGTCGAGCCGTGCGAGCCCGGGGGCAGCGCGCCGTTGAGCCGCTCCCGCAGCACCAGCGCGCCGATCGGGAAGCCGCCGCCGAGCCCCTTCGCGAGCGCCGCCGCGTCGCCCTGGACGCCATCGGCCATCGCGCCGAGCCAGTGCCCCGTGCGCCCGATGCCGGTCTGCACCTCGTCGAGGAGCAGCAGCGCGCCGTGCTCGTCCGCGATGCGCCGCAGCTCGGCGAGGAACCCGGCCGGGGCCGGCAAGACGCCGCCCTCCCCCTGCACCGGCTCCACGAGGATCCCCGCGACGTCCGGGCCCATGGCGGCGCGCACCGCGGCGGCGTCCCCGTACGGCACGTGGGTGACGCCCGAGAGCGAGGGGCCGAACCCCTCGCGGTACTTCGGCGTCCCGGTCAGGGCGACCGCGCCGAGGGTGCGGCCGTGGAATGCGTTCTCGAAGGCGATGATCCGGTAGCGCTCCGTCTCGCCCCGGTTGAAGAAGTGGCGGCGCGCGAGCTTGAGCATCGCCTCGTTCGCCTCCGCGCCCGAGTTGCAGAAGAAGGCGCGGTCGAAGCCGGTCTTCGCGCAGAGCTCCTCGGCGAGGCGGAGGTTCTCGGCGTTGAAGAAGTAGTTCGAGACGTGCATGAGGCGGCCCGCCTGCTCGGCGATGGTCGCCACGAGCCGCGGGTGAGCATGCCCGAGCGAGGCCACCGCCACCCCGGCGCACATATCGAGATACCTGCGCCCCTCCGTATCGAAGAGCTCGCAGCCCCGGCCGCGGTCGAGGACGAACGCGGGCTGGCGGTAGTTGCCGAGGAGGTGCTTCTGCGCCGCGAGGAGCGGCGAGCTGGCGGGCGTCGAGGCGTTCGCCGGGGCGGGTTCGCCGGCGGGGTTGGGGGCGATGCTCATGGGGCCCGATCTAACGCCGGGCAGGGGGTCGGAGCAAACGGTGGATGCACGGCCGGCCTCGGATCCCGGAGACCCGGGCAAAACGCGCGTCCGGACGGCCCGCGCCGGACCGCCGCGAGCGTCCGCGGCCGGTCCCGGAGCGCCTGCGGCAGGTCTCGGTGATGCGCGGGCCGGCCGTCCAGGCGAGGCGCGCCGGCGCTCGCCCGCCGAGGACCGACCTTCGGCCTGGCGATTGCCAGCGGATCGCGGCTGGTTATAGTGCCGGCCGTCCTATGAGCGATTCGGAACAAAATGGGTCGAGCGAGAACACGGGGGAGACGGCGGAGGCGCAGGCGGAACGCGCCGAGCCCGCGGAGAAGCGAGCCCCCACCCCTGAAGACAAGCTCGGCGAGGCGCAGGCCGAGGCCGCGCGGGTGCGCGAGCAGCTGCTGCGCACCGCCGCCGATTTCGACAACTTCCGGAAGCGCTCCCGGCGCGAGGTCGAAGAGGCGCAGCGCCGCGGCCGCGAGTCGATCCTGAAGGACCTGCTCCCGGTCTTCGACAACCTCGAGCGCGCCGCCTCCCACGCGGAGAGCGCGCCCGACGTGAAGTCGGTCGCCGAAGGCGTGCGGATCGTGGCGAAGCAGTTCGTCGACACGCTCGAGCGCATGGGCATCAAGCGCATCGCCGCCGTCGGCAAGCCCTTCGATCCCAGCGTGCACGAGGCCATCCAGCAGATCGAATCGACCGAGCACCCGGCCGGGGTCGTGATCGCGGAGGTCCAGCCGGGCTACATGCTGGGCGATTACCTGATCCGCGCGGCCATGGTCGTCGTCTCGAAGGGCTCGCCCGGCGAGGCCGCGTCCGCGGCGAACTGAGCTTCCGGCAGCGCCGCGCCAGCTCCTCCGGCGCACACCCGCTGCCTCATGCGCATCATGGCGGCGGTCCTCTCCGGGATCTGCTGTGCCCCGCCACCTCGCCGCACGATCTCCCCAAATATCGCGGGCGCCACGGTCGTCTCCCCACCCAGCGAGCATCCAGGCCTGTAGTATCTTTCGCCGCATATGGGGAAGGTGATCGGCATCGATCTCGGGACGACGAACTCGTGCGTGGCGGTCGTCGAAGGGGCAGGGGTCGCCTCGGCCAACGACGTGCGGGTGATCCCGAACGCCGAAGGCGCGCGCACGACCCCCTCCGTCGTCGGCTTCCCCGCGAGCGGTGAGCGCCTGGTCGGGCAGGTGGCGCGGCGCCAGGCGGTCACGAACCCGCAGAACACCATCTACGCGGTGAAGCGGCTGATGGGCCGCAAATTCAGCGCGCCCGAGGTCAACAAGCAGATCCAGCTCGCCCCCTACAAGATCGTCGAGGCGCCGAACAGCGACGCCTGGGTCGAGGTCAAGGGGCGCAGCTACTCGCCCCCCGAGATCTCGGCGATGATCCTCGGCCAGATGAAGCAGGTCGCCGAGCGCTTCCTCGGCGAGCCGGTGACGGAGGCGGTGGTGACCGTCCCGGCCTACTTCGACGACGCGCAGCGGCAGGCGACGAAGGACGCGGGGCGGATCGCCGGGCTCGAGGTGCGCCGGATCATCAACGAGCCGACCGCCGCGGCCCTCGCCTACGGCCTCGACAAATCGAAGGCCGAGACGATCGCGGTCTACGACCTCGGCGGAGGGACGTTCGACATCTCGATCCTCGAGATCGCGAACGGGGTCTTCAGCGTCAAGGCGACCGGCGGCGACACGCACCTCGGCGGCGAGGATTTCGACCAGCGGATCATCGATCTCCTCGCCGACGAGTTCGAGGGCAAGCACCGGATCGATCTGCGCCGGGACCGCATGGCGCTCCAGCGGCTCAAGGAGGCGGCGGAGAAGGCGAAGCACGAGCTCTCGTCGTCGCTCGAGACCGAGATCAACATCCCCTTCATCGCCGTCGGCCCGGGCGGCGGGCCGCTCCACCTGGAGCGGTCGATGCGGCGCAACGAGCTCGAGATGCTCTGCGAGGGCCTCATCCGGCGCACCATCGACGTCTGCCGGTCGACGCTCGGCGACGCCAAGCTCCCCGTCTCCGCCGTCAACACGGTGGTCCTCGTCGGCGGCATGACGCGGATGCCCGCGGTCCAGGCGGCGGTGCGCGAGTTCTTCGGCCGCGAGCCGAACAAGGGCGTGAACCCCGACGAGGTCGTCGCCGTCGGCGCGGCGCTGCAGGGCGCCGCGCTCTCGGGGCACGTGGACGAGGTGCTGCTCCTCGACGTGACGCCGCTGTCGCTCGGCGTCGAGACCGGCGGCGGCGTGATGTTCAAGCTCATCCCGCGGAACACCACGATCCCGACCGAGCGGAGCGAGATCTTCACGACGAGCGTCGACAACCAGAGCTTCGTCCCCGTGCACGTGCTCCAGGGCGAGCGCGAGATGGCCGCCGACTGCCGGAGCCTCGCCCGCTTCGAGCTCACCGGCATCCCGCCCGCGCCCCGCGGGCTGCCCAAGATCCAGGTCACCTTCCGCATCGACGAGAACGGGATCGTCCGCGTCGAGGCGCGGGATCTCGGGACAGGGAGGGTGCAGGAGGTCCGGGTGACCCCGACGAGCGGCCTCACGCCCGACGAGGTCGACCGGCTCGTCTCGGAGGGCGAGCGGTTCAAGGAGACCGACGCGCTCCGGCGCGAGCTCGCCGAGCTCCGCAACCAGGCCGAGACCCTCGCCTACACGACCGAGCAGGCCCTCGAAGGCTACGGCGATCTGCTCGACGCCGAGCTCCTCGGCGAGGTCCACGCCGAGTGCGCCGCGCTGCGGAAGCTGCTCGAGGGCGGCGGCGATCTCGACGCGCTCCGGGCGGCGTACGCGCGCCTGGAGGGGGCGGCGTTCCGGATCGCGGAGTCGATGTATGGAGGGGACGATGACGCCGGCGCGAACAAGGCGGTCGAGACGTGACGCGCGGCCGGGCGACGGAGCCGGTGAGAGAGGACCGGCTCGCGCGCCGAGCAGAGGCCGTCCCCTCCGGAGCGCCGCGCGCGCTCTAGACGCAAGGCTGCGCGGGGCTTCGACGGGACGATGCTGAACGAGACCTTCGGACGCTATCGCTTGCTCGAGCGCCTCGGCGAAGGCGGCATGGCCGAGGTCTTCAAGGCCAAGAGCTTCGGCGTCGAGGGGTTCGAGAAGGTCCTCGTCATCAAGCGCATCCTCCCCAAGCTCGCCGAGCAGGGGCGCTTCGTGGACATGTTCGTGCACGAGGCCAAGCTCGCCGTCCGCCTCTCGCACGCGAACATCGTGCAGGTGTTCGACCTCGGCCGCGTCGACCACCCGAACGGCGATCCGACCAGCTACTTCATCGCGATGGAGTACGTCCCCGGGCTCGACCTGGCGACGCTGCTCGCCCGCTGCCGGAGATCCAAGCGGCCGATCCCCCTCGCGATGGCCGTCTTCATGACGGCCGAGATCGCGAAGGCGCTCGATCATGCCCACCGGCGGCGCGACGAGCAGTCGCGCCCCCTCGGCATCGTCCACCGCGACATCTCGCCCCAGAACATCCTGCTCTCCTGGGAGGGAGAGGTGAAGGTCACCGACTTCGGCATCGCCAAGGCGACGCAGTCGATCGCCGAGGACGAGGTCGGCGAGAAGCGGGCCGGCAGGATCCGCGGGAAGCTCGCCTACATGAGCCCCGAGCAGTCGCGCGCCGACGCGATCGACGGCAGGAGCGACCTCTTCTCGCTCGGGACGGTGCTCTACGAGATGATCGCCGGCTCGAACCCGTTCGCGGCGCCGACGGCGTTCGAGGTCATGCGGCGGCTGCAGGCGAGCGAGTACCCGCCGCTCTCGCTCGTCCGCCCCGACGTGCCGAGGTCGCTCGTCGACATCGTGAGCACGATGCTCGCCAGGAACGCCGAGGATCGGTTCCCCGACGCGGGGCGGCTGCACGAGGCGCTCCTCGGCTTCTTCTACGCGACCGGCGAGCGGTTCGGGGCGAACGATCTCGCCGAGTTCCTCGAGCCGTTCCACGAGGAGAAGGGGGGCGCCGAGCTCGAGGCGAGCGCCGCGCTCGAGGAGGAGCCGCGCGGGGCCAACGAGCGCACGCCGGTCGAGGTGCCGCACACGACGAGCACGCGCAGCCGCACCACGGCGTCGGGGCTCCTCCAGCTGCTCGAGAAGGCCGACAGCAGCCCGGCCGCGCGCGGGCTCGGCGAGCGGCGCGAGGTCACGGCGCTCGTGCTCATCTTCACGGGGTCCGAGGACGACGCGCCGAAGCGCATCGCGCGGGCCCGCGAGGTGCTGGCGCGCTACGGCGCGCTCCTGCTCGAGCAGGAGGCGTCGCAGCTCGTCGCCATCTTCGGGCTCGGCGACGCCGACGGCCGCGACACGGAGGCGGCGGTGCGCGCCGCGCTCGTGATCCTGCGCTCGCGCGGCGAGGGCGCGGCGGTCTCGGCCGGCATCCACCTCGCCCGCATCCTGGTCGACAGCGCCGGCGCCCCGATCCGCGACGAGCGGCTCACCTCGCTCATCGCCTCGGCCCAGGCGCTCGCCCGCGCGACCGAGTCCCAGGTCGCCGTCTCGAACCTCACCTGGCGCGTCCTCCGCAACGCGTTCACCACCGACGAGCTGCCCGGCGCGGGCCGGACCGCGCCCGAGGGGGGGCGCGTCGTCACCTCGGCGGCGCCCCCGGACGGCGCGTACGGCCGCTTCGTCGGCCGGCGCGACGAGCTCAAGCAGCTCGGCGACATCCTCGCCGCCGCCACGAGGAAGCGCGCGCAGATCGCGGTCATCCAGGGCGAGCGCGGCATCGGCAAGACGCGGCTGCTCGCCGAGATGGAGCGGCGGCTCTCGAAGGGCGACTACAACGTCGGGGTCTACGTCGCGTCGTGCCCGCACAACGGCGCCGACGTCCCGTGGAGCGGCCTCACCGCGATGCTGCAGGTGCTCTGCGGCATCCAGGAGGGCGACGACGAGGAGCGCATCCGCGCGGTGCTGCCGCGGCTGCGGGCGCTCGGCCTGCGCGAGGACGAGTCCGCGGCCGTGCTCGGCCAGCTCGGCGCGTCGCTCGTCGACCAGCGGGCGCCGCAGGGGACGACCGCGATCCTGCGCACGGCCTTCCCGCGGATGGTGCAGAGCCTCTGCGAGGATCGGCTCCACTGCTTCGCCTGGGACGACGCGCAGGCGATGGACCAGCTCACCGCCGAGGCCCTCCTCGCCACGGCCGGCCGCGCCGGCGGGCTCCGCGCGGTGCTGATCCTGGCGACGCGCAGCGACCCGCCGCCGCTGCTCGAGGCGCACCCCCACTTCTACCGGATCCGGGTGGGGGAGCTCTCGGACAGCGACAGCGCGCGCCTCATGTCGGCGCGCATCGGCGCGGCCTTCCTGCCGCCCGAGGTGGTCGCCTTCTGCCGCGAGCGCGCCGGCGGCCACCCGCTGTTCCTCGAGGAGCTCATCAAGGAGCTGAGCGACTCGGGCGCGCTCACCGTCGTCAGCGGCGTCGTGAAGGCCCGGCTCGACGGCGCGTCGGCGGTGCCGCGCTCGCTGCGCACGCTCATCGCCACCCGGGTGCGGCGGCTCGACCCGAGCGACCGCGCCGTGCTCCAGGCCGCGGCGATCCTCGGCGATCCGGTGCCGACCGAGGTCCTCGCGGCGCTCCTCCAGCAGAAGCTCTCGCTCGTGAACCGCGCGGTCTCCGGGCTCGCGACGCGCGATCTCCTGCGGCTCAAGGGCCCCGCGCAGGCGGGCTTCGCGTCGCCCATGCACGGCGAGATCGTCCTCGACGCGATCCCGCCGGAGCTCCGCCGGGAGCTGCACGCCGCGGCCGCGGCGGCGTACCTCGCGGTCGTCGGCGAGGACAGCGCCGAGCACGCCGAGCGCATCGGGCAGCATTTCTACCAGGCCGGCGACCGCGACCGCGCCGCGACGTTCTACGCGCGCGCGGCGCTCCACAAGATCCGGGCGAGCCAGCTCGAGCCGGCGCTCCGGCTCATCTTCCAGGCGCTCGATCTCGGCGACCACGCCCAGCGCTCGCCGGCGGAGCTCTCGGCGTGGCTCGGCGCGCTCGCGGACGTCGTGGTGCGCGTGCGCTCCGCGCCCGACCTCGGCGACGTCGCGGCCCGCGCGCTCCGGCGCATCGACGACGCCGGCACCCCGGAGCAGAAGCTCTCGGCGCGCGTCGACGTGGCGCGCGCGCTCGGCGCGATGGACCTCTTCGCGGACGCGTACGCGCGGCTGGAGGAGGCGTACGCCCTCACCGGCGACCGGGAGGACCTCCGCCGCAAGGCGCTCGCGTGCGAGACGGAGATCGGCGTGCGGACGGGCGATTTCACCCGCGCCGTCCGCGCGGTCGAGCAGCTCGAGGCGATGGGCGACGTCGACGACGGGCGGCTCCTGCTCGCGATCTCCCAGACGCGCGCGGCGACGGGCGACATCGAGGCGGCGATCCGCGCGCTCGATCGGGCGGAGGCGCTCGGCGATCCGGGCGACCTCGCGGCGGCGAGCGAGCGCGAGAAGCAGCGCGTCCTCGTGCACGTCTTCCTCCGCGACTTCGCCGCGGCGGTGACGACGTCGGCCCGCGCTGTCGACCTCGCCCGGTCCGCGGGCCTGCGCTTCGAGACCGCCGCCGCGCTGCACAACCTCGGCGACGCGAGCCGGCGGCTCGGCGATCTGCCGCGCGCGTACGCGTCGCTCACCGAGTCGAAGGAGCTCGCCGAGGAGAGCGGCCACGAGCGCCTCGTCGCGATCAACCGCGCGCACCTCGCCTACCTCGACGGCCTGAACGGCGCGTCTGGCGCCGGCGATCTGCTGCGCGAGCTCGCGCGCTACGCCGAGGCGCGCTCCTACCGGACGGACGCCCTGGAGAGCCGGTACCTGCTCGGCGCGCTCCTCAAGCAGCGAGGCCAGGTCAAGGAGGCGCGGCGCGAGCTGGCGGAGGTGCTCGAGCTCGCCTCCGCGTACGGCAACAAGCTCGTCGCCGACGACGCGCGCGCCGCGCTGTCCGAGCTCTGATCGCGCCGCGGCGTCGCCGAGGCGCGACCCCCCCCGGCGGCGACACCGCGGCGCTGACCGCCCCGAGGCGGCAGCTCCGGCGCGCGGCGCGGGCGCGCCTTACCGGCGCGGGCGCGCCTTACTCGTCGGCGAGCTTCTTCTCGAGCGCCTCGAGGTGGGCGCGGACCTGCGGATCGGAGTCCCGCTGCGCCTCGATCTTGCGGACGGCGCTCATCACGGTCGTGTGATCGCGGTTGCCGAAGGCGCGCCCGATCTCCGGGAAGCTGCACTTCAGCCGCTGCTTGCAGAGGTACATCGCGACGTGGCGCGCGAACGCCACGCTCTTGTGGCGGTCCTTCGAGGTGAGGTCGATCGAGCGCAGGTGGAAGTGGTGGCACACCGCGCGCTGGATGTCCTCGACGCTCATCATCTGCGCCCGCGGCGGCGACGTGGCGGTGATCTCGGCGCGCGCGAACGGGAGATCCACGGGGCGGCCCGTGAGCGAGCTCTTGGCCGCGAGCCGGATCAGCGTCCCCTCGAGCTCGCGGACGTTGGAGCGGACCATCTGCGCGAGGTAGAGCGCCACGTCGTCGGTGAGCGCGATGCCCTCGAGCGCCGCCTTGTTCCGGACGATCGCGACGCGCGTCTCCAGCTCCGGCACCTGGATGTCGGCGACGAGCCCCCAGGAGAACCGCGAGACGAGGCGCTCTTCCATGCGCTCGAGGTTCTGGGGGTACTTGTCGCTCGTCACCACGATCTGCCGATCGAGCGCGTGGAGCGCGTTGAAGGTGTGGAAGAACTCCTCCTGCGTCTGCTCGCGCCCGGCCAGGAACTGGATGTCGTCGACCAGCAGCACGTCGCAGTTCGACCGGTACCTCGCGCGGAACTCGTCCATCCGGTGGTGCTGGATGGCCGTGATGAAGTCGTTCGTGAACTTCTCGGCCGAGACGTAGATGATCCGCGCGTCCGGCCTGCCCTCGAAGACGCGGTGCGCGATGGCGTGCATGAGGTGCGTCTTGCCGAGCCCCGTGCCGCCGCAGATGAAGAGCGGGTTGTACCGGCGGCCCCCGCCGCCCGCCGCCGCGATCGCGGCCGCGTGCGCCAGCTGGTTCGACGGGCCCACGACGAAGCTCGCGAAGGTGTGCTTCGGGTTGAGGTCGTCCGGCAGCGACGGGACGCGCCGGACCGGCGGCTCGGGGCGCGGCGCCGGCGCCGGCGCCGCGCTCGTCGGACGCACCACGAGCGCCCGCGGGCGCACCGGCGTGAGCTCCACGCGCTGCGCGATCGGCGAGTCGAGGTGCTGATCCACCGTCCACGCCACCTGGACCGACCAGCCGGTGAGCTCTCGGATCTTGTCCGTCAGCGCGGGCAGGAAGTTGTCCCTGACCCACTCGAGGACGAACTCGTTCTGGACACGCAGCGTGAGGACGCCGTCGGTCAGATCATCGAACTGAACTCCCCCAAACCACTGGTCGAAGGTCGCGGGGGAAAGCGCCCGCGTATGCTCGATCGCCCGATCGAAGACTTCGCGCGGCTCGTGTTTCGGAATCGTCAT